>OZ252228.1:0-4800000 GCA_965249305.1 Candidatus Latescibacterota bacterium
GTATGCTGTCGAGGAGCGCCATTGCGTCTTCAATGGTGTGAATGTGCTTTCCTGGAATGGATGACATACCGAATTTCCTATGACTGCCCTGGGGTTTGGCTTGCAGGACGGCAAGACCGCTTCGTCCTTATTCACCTTACTCTTCTCACAGCTTTGGCATACCACTTCCTCATCACTTCCTCCGCCGGCTTGTTTTGTGGTGTGAAATCCTTATCGAATCTGCCTCCTGCCTCTTGATAGTCCGGATACCATTTCCAGAAGTACACGCCACCAAACCATTCCTTTTCCCAAAAGGTCTGGAAAAATGCTTCATAGCAATTCGCCTGAGTCTGCAGGTCCTCTTGATCGGTCCATCTGGTGTTGGCCTTCTTCTGTTCCCAGGGCCTGGGAGCCCATTCCCAGGGTTTGATCGCAGCGCCAACTCTACTATGGTAGCCGATTTCGGTTATGAGGACGGGCTTTTGAACATTCAACTGGACACGCTCAATCGCTGCGACGTGGGCCTGCCAGCCGCTCACCAACTCTTCTACAGTGGGGTTCTTTTTTTTGGTTAGCGGGAAATAGGCCTGTATGCCGATGAAGTCCAAAGCATCCCAGAAGGGCACTTCCTCGAACTCTTTGTGCCAGTTCGCGGCATATACCAGCTTGCCACCATAAACCTGCCTGACAGAGGAGATAATCCTTCGCCAATCGCGCTCGCGTTCTACAGCAGAGGTATGAAGTTCCGTTCCGATGCACAGGGCCTCAATGCCGCTCTTTTCCGCAAGGCGGGCGTAATGCAGTATGAAGGCTTCATAATTTCTAAACCACTCTAACCAGGCAGATTCATCGTCCATTCTGATCTCACCGCGCCACTTTCCATCTCTCCTGTTGATCAGCCATAGGTGGGGCTTCAGCAGCGTCTTTATACCGAACTTCCTGGCCAATTCGGCGGTTCCTTCAATCCCAGTGTCGCTTTCTCCCCACCCGACCCTTTCGATGCGGGTACTCAACCTGATAGTAGTTGAGTTGAAGTCCCGCTGCCAGCTGAAAGGGGTCTGCACGATCCAGTTTACGTGGTTTCTCACCAGGGGAAGAAGATCATATTCGGTAGTGGAATCGCTAAACGCCACCCAGCTAACACCACGCTGGAAGTCCTTTTCGCCAGATGTTAGAACAGGGCGGTAGAAATCGGCCGGGATAGTTCGTTTGACGGCCAAAGTCTCTGCCTCATTCTCGACGCCTGACTTCACTTCCACGACAACGGTTTCACCGTCCTCCAGCCGAAAGTCAACAGTCTCTATTCGGTACGTTCCCTCGGGTACCTTTGCTGCATAGACCCCTTGTCCGTTCGTTTCTGATATGATGCGAAGCTTATTGGAATCCAGGGATTGAATCTTTACGCTCTGAGGAGGGGTGCGGGCTTCTGCATCCTTCCAGGTTACCTGTCCATGCACAATGCCGAGTGCCTGGTTTCTCCCTACCAACAGCACATCTCCACGATTCTTTGTGATCTTGACCTTGGATTCTCCACTACCCCATGACATTCGGGAAAACCTTCTGGGCGCATCTTCATCCACGTCACACACGGTCACATCGAATCCGAGGACCGTGCCGGGCCCCAGCCTGATCTTCTCCGTACTCAGTGCTCCTACGTCTATTTGCCACTCATAGACGTGATGCCGTCCCTTTCTTTTTACGCCCAACTCGGCATCTTGCCAGTCTACCACATCCGGTCGAGATTCGGTCCTCCTACGGCTGTTCCCCCAGACCGCGTATTCTACGGCTGGCGAACCCTCCACTTTATGGATTGCGTCCACGTAGACTTCACATCCATCGCTGGCGTACCGTCTTGCTTTCGCCGTCGTGTCGATCACCGTAGATTCATCCTCTATTTCCAAAACAATATACAGGGTGTTCTCCTCGGCGTTGTAACCCAGCCGAAAAGTCCCACGAAAATCCTCCTCGTCTCTAACAGGCATACCCCATCCCGGAGTCGCAATGGGATACTCTGTGAGGTGTTCAGGCCAGTCAGTCGGGTCGCCATCGATTACGATCCCTTCTATAGGATAGGCCAGAGCAACCTTGCCGTTGTGTGCCGCCACCGGAGAGGAAAAGCAAAGCAGGAGTAATGAAAGTATCCAGATCACCATATGCTTAGAATTCAGGATGTGAGAACTGCCAATCAATTGTGTCCAGCATCAAGACATAAAACTGTGTCTTCCGGTTGCTCATCTGGATTTTGACCTCCTCCAGGCAAGAAATAGCCAAGAGAGGTTTTGACCACGGCAACTCGCCTCATCGCATCCAGGATTATTGCATACGCACCTGGGCGCTCAATATACCGGCGGCCTTGAAGACGGGCTCCGAAAACGGGTTTGTCACTTCTATGTTGGACCATTCGGTAAGCTCATCTGTTTCAGGAATGAAGAAATTTTGGGTCGCCGCTTCCTGCGGTGCCCCGGGTGGGGTTGGGGCGCAATGGCTGCCTTTTACATCTCCCCATCTCTAAGCCCCTCTTCGTGGTCCGGCTGGGTGATGTAGCCTTGCTGAAGATGATGCTCGAAAGAAGGAGCCGTGTATTTCGGAAACAGGCTCTGGTACCCGGCAACATCGCCCCCAAATGCCTGGTAAGGATGCGGATAAATAGGTGCGCCACGCTCTGCAATCGGAAGCTCGACACGCGCACCGCCGCGCGCGTGTGACTGCTTCATGCCGATCGCGACCTCAAGCGCGAATCGCATGTCGCGGCCTGACGGCCGGAGTTCAAGCCCTTCATCAAGGGCACGCATCAACCTGCTAATTATGGGAATGAAAGAATATCTACTTTGACGAGACGGGCCAGCAACCTCCTGGGTCGCATCCCGCGATCCTGCCCCTTTGCCCACAAGCACTTGTGGCTCTTTTCCCATGCTGACGGAGCCCAGTGAGCCCTGGATCCAGGTCCCCTTGTCACTTAGTCTGCCCTCCTTCGGATCCGGAATTTCGCAGACGAGACCATTCGCCAATCCGATCCGGCCGCACACAGGACCGTCCACTTCCTCCGGCCGGTCGCGTTCCAGGTAGCCCGTGTAGCGCCGTTCGAGTTCCCGCCCTTCGGCCCAGACCGCATCGAGACCCGTCAAAATTCGAAATGTCGCGAACCGCTGACAGGCCCCGCCGGATACATTTCCCATTGTTCCGTTGTAAATCCCGACGGATTCGATCTCGCCGATACTGCCTTCTGTAATCCAGCGACCAATCCGACGGATCTGATGGTTTGCCAATAAGGACCCGACACCAAATGCCACGCCAAGCCGCTCACTTGTCTCGACAAGCGCATCGGCCTCACGCAGGCTAACCGCCATCGGCTTCTCGCACGATACGGCTTTGACACCGGCTTCCATGCACGCAAGCACAATCCCCGGATTGTGTGTCGTCGGAACAATTACAGAGACAATATCCGGTACTGTGTCGTTCAGCAGTTCTTCGACCGCGTCATACTGCGCTTGGATGCCATAGTATTCAGCCAGCGCCTCGCGACGTTCGACAGCCGGATCCACGAACCCTACAATCTCGCACTGCGGGTGATTCGCATACGCATTCAGATAATGTTGCCCCCAGCTCCCCGCACCTCCGATGATCGCAACCTTGTAATCCGCCACTTTCTTACCTCTCCGTTTGGCATTCGGGTTCCACCCCTTTCTACAGGCTATTCTTCCTCCTTCTCCGCCTCCTCCAGCCTCTCCTGCATCTGCTTCACGAACGCATTCTCCTCAAAGCGTCCGCGCACCGCCGCAAAATCCGCAGCCGCATCGTCCTCATCCCCGTTCGCGCCGTACCCGAACATCGCCGCCTCGTCGAACTCCTTCTTCGCATCCGCCAGCACCTTCTTAATCGAAGACGCCGACGCCTTCCGGTAGGCCGCCCGCATCTCCTCCAGGCCCTCCGGCGTCAGCGCATCCACCGATTTGCCAGTACGTGCCTCAAACGTCCGCCGCACCCAGGCCCACTCATCCTCCGGATAGGCCCCCCAGGCCGCCTCAAACGCCGCCTGAAAATCGGCAGTTGTGGCGATCTTTCCCGATGCGATCTCCTCCTCCAGTCCTGCAAGTCGGCCCCGCGCGATTAGCAGCCCGCCCACGTCTGCCCACGCCTCGCTGTAAACGCTACCCTCGGATTCGGCCAGTGCCGCCCGCACCGCGTCGGTGCCCTCTCCTTGCGCGGACCCGGCGCGGTCCAGAATCTTGCCGTGGAGGTACAGATCAATCGCGGCGGTATAATTCCTGGCCCCGTGGCGCAGCACCAGCCGCTTGATTGTCGCCCCCTTGTAGCGCACCTGCTCCACCTCTCTGGGCGTCTTATCGTAAAGCTCCCTCAGCAGGGCCTCCCCCCGGATCATCCTTCCCACAACGTAGGGGCTGAACACTTCAAACCGGATCTGGTCGCGTTTTACAGACCCCGTCCGCCGGTCGCGCGTCGGCCACTTCTCCCCGTCCCGGACCATCCCCACCGTATGCAGGTTCATAGCCGGCGTGAGGAAACTCTCCCCACCCCCCCCGGTCACGTAGGAGAAGGGCAGGTCGCGCGTATCCAGGTTTTTCATGTGCTTGCCGATCACCACGGAAAAGGGCCCTACCGCACTGGGCCAGAGCAGGTACGAAAAAGAGCCTGTCTTGCTGCCCCGTTCCAGCACCCCCTGGTGCACCGGCCCCAGTTTGTACATGTGGTTGCTCTGGTTCGTCCCGCTGCCCGCATTGAAAAACGAAAACAGCCCGGCAATCAGCAGCGTGCTCTTGTGGTGGGTCACCGTATCAATATGGCGGACAGTTTTCTTTGACAAAAAAGTGCCGTTCACGCAGATTAGGTATCATAGACCACCACGTCAACGATACCCTTTATCTGGAGAGACGGCACAATGGAACTGGCAGAAAAGATACTCAAGAGTTTCAAGATTTCCAAGCCTCAAAAAAAGTTTCTGATGGCTGTGTTTACAGCGATCCTAACAGCTCACGGCAAGATCAATTTTCGTAACCTATCGCGTTACTCTCCTTTGTCACAGAAGACGTATTCACGCCAGTTTGCCAAACCCTTTGAATTTGTGGCCTTCAACCGAGCGGTGATCAATGAAAGCCTGGGCAGAGAAAGTGAACGGATCATCGTGTTAGATGCTTCTTTTGTGTCCAAGTCGGGCAAGCAGACCTATGGTCTGGATTATTTCTGGAACGGTTGTCATCGTCGGAGCGAAAAGGGGTTGGAAGTCTCCAGTGTGGCCATCGTGGATGTTTTGAGAAACACAGGCTTTACGCTGTCTGGAGTTGCCCCGTTTTGGTGGAGTGTTTAGGGCTTGGGCTTCAAGCCCGTGTTTGATGCTGTTTTTCATATGTCATCGGTGAGTGGTATGCGATTGATGAATGCCTACGATGGGGATTATACCAGCCCTCAATATACTCAAAAATAGCCAATCTGGCCTCCTTGTGGGTACGAAAACAACGGCGGTCGATCAATTCACATTCGAGGGTGGCGAAAAAGCTTTCACACAGTGCGTTGTCATAGCAGTCGCCTACAGAACCCATTGAGGGACGTATACCCGCCTCATCGCAGCGTTTACCGAAGGCAAGTGAAGTATACTGAGATCCCTGGTCGGAGTGGTGGATCACCCCACAAGGATGACGCTGCCAAAGTGCCATATTCAAAGCAGACAAAACCAACTCACTCTGGAGCGTCGAAGCCATCGTCCAGCCCACGACTCGGCGGGAAAAGACATCGATAACCACAGCAAGATACAGGAAGCCCGCCCAGGTTGGTACGTAGGTAATATCGGCCACCCAGAGTTTATTTGGGGCTTCAACAGTGAAGTCTCTCTTGACCAGATCAGGGGCTTTTTGAGCCTTTTTTCCCTTACGGGTGGTTCTGATACCCTTTCGACGGCTCACCCCGAAGATACCAATCTCAACCATCAGACGGGCGACACGCTTTTTGCCTATACGGATGCCTAATGCTGCCAGATCTTCCCAGATTCTGGGGGCTCCGTAGGTAGAATCAGAACGGGCATGAAAAGCCTTAATCTGTTCCTTGAGATCCGCATCGACCTTTGCTCTTGGCGATGGGGGGCGTCCTCGCCACGCATAATACCCACTGAGGGAGACACCCAGGACTCGGCATTGCGTGGTAATTGGCCATTTTGCCTGGTGCGCCTTCACGAACTGGAAGGCTTTCTGGGGATCGTGTTGGTCTCCTGAGCGAACCAGGCTGCTGCTTTTGACAAGATCTCACGCTCGATGCGTAACTGCTTAATCTCGCGACGAAGACGGCGCAACTCCTCTCGCTCATCACTGGTCAGACCGTCTTCTCGAAGGCCCTCGTCTCGGTCGGCCTGTACCACCCAGTTCCGGATCGTCTGGTCTGAGGGCTCGAACTCTTTGGCCAGCTCTCCTGGCGTACGACCGGCTCGAACCAATTCGACCATTTGCTTTTTGAACTCAGGTGGATAAGGTGGACGTGTTGGCGGCATAGTGGATCTCCTTTCTCCCAAGAGATAAGGTACCCACCGAAACGGGGCAAGTCCAGTCCGTTCGTCAAACCGATCCTGGAGATGAACGCCAAATGTCTGAGTCTAAGCCTAAACAGGATGTCGTCAAGGTCAATAAAAAGAAAAGGACCGTCAAGAAAAAGGGCACCAAAAAAAAGGGGAAAGCCAAGTCGAAAAAGCAAAGCTCCAAACAGGCAGAAGACGTCGAAACCCTAACAGATCAGTATTTACAGCACCTGAGTGATGTCAAACCCAGCTTGTTAGAGAATGAAAAATATACCGTTGTCGATGGCTATTTTAGCAAGAAGAAATTTGTTGATGGCGTCCGTGATTTGGATCTACACCAGATCGGCAAATTGCGCTGCGACGCCAATATGCGCTATCTCTACACCGGACCAAAACGGGAAAAGGGAAGCGGAAGGCACAAGACCTATGACGGCAAAGTCAACTGGCAGGACCTGTCTCGGTTTTCATATATCCAAACACAAGATGGCATCGCCATTTACAGTCTTGTCTTGAATCACGTCTCCTTAAAACGCAATTTGAAAGCCGTCGTCTTGCTGGATCACACGAACAAGGACAAGAAGAAATATGCGATCTTGTTTTCAACCGACAAAGACCTAAGTGCCAAGACGATTGTCAGATATTACAAAGCGCGTTTCCAAATTGAATTTATTTTCAGAGATGCCAAACAGTTCACCGGATTGTGCGACTGTCAAGCCAGAGATCAAAAACGGCTGGCTTTCCATTTTAATGCCTCTTTGACAACCCTCAATTTAGCCAAAACGGAACACTTACAAGCCCAATCAGATACGAGACCCATACCCTTTTCCATGGCCAGTGTAAAAGCCTGTTATTTCAACACGTATTTTCTCCAGAATATTTTTTTAATGTTAGACCTCGACCTAAATTTGATTAAAAAATCTCCCCAATACCAAAAACTGCGGGATTATGGCAAAATTGCTGCTTAAAAGTGGCCGAACTATTGTAGATTGAGAGATGGCCCTGCTCGAAAAATTTGAAAATTCGGCCTTGCGGTCGTCCTCAACGCCGTGCTTCAGGACCATCCGTTGCAGGCCCCCAACGCCTGGAGACTTCGAGTTGGCGTTTGGGGGAAAACAGTGCGCAGGGGCGTAGCGAGCAAAAAAAAAAGGGAAATATACCCGCCCAATAGAACCGGAGGATCTTTGTATGGAAAACTGGGACCTGATTGAGACCGACGAACCCAACCTGCTCGAAGAGCAATTCGATTACAGCCTGCCTCCCAAAATCCGCTTTGACGGCCCCATCTACGAAGAGATCGACGGCCAGACCGTCAAATTTGATCCCCGGGAGGCCATCTCCCGCGACCTGGTCATCACCGATACCACCTTCCGCGACGGCCAGCAGGCGCGGCCGCCCTATACCGTGGAACAGCAGGTCACCCTCTACAACATGATGGCCAAACTCGGAGGGCCCACCGGCGTCATCCGCCAGACCGAATTCTTCCTCTACACCAAAAACGACCGCAAAACTTTAGACGAGTGCCGGGCCCTGGGTCACCGCTACCCCGAAATCACCTCCTGGATTCGCGCCGACAAGGGCGACTTCCGGCTGGTCAAAGAGGCGGGCGTAAAAGAGACCGGCATGCTCACCTCTTCTTCCGACTATCACATCTTCATGAAACTCAAAAAAACCCGCAAACAGGCCTTCGAGGACTACCTGGAAGTGGTGGACGCCGCCTGGGAAGCCGGCATTCGTCCCCGCTGTCACTTAGAGGACGTGACCCGGGCCGACATCGGCGGGTTTGTGCTGCCCTTCGTGCAGGAACTCATGCGCCGCTCCGAACAGGTCCCCCCACACCTGCACGCCAAGGTCCGGCTCTGCGACACCATGGGATTCGGCATCAGCTATCCCGGCGCCGCGCTCCCCCGTTCCATCCCCAAGCTGATCTACCGCATGACGCACGACGTCGGTGTGCCCTACGACTGCCTGGAATGGCACGGGCACAACGACTTCCACAAAGTACACGTCAACGGCGCCACCGCCTGGCTGTGCGGCTGCAACGCCGTGAACACCACCCTCTTAGGCTTCGGCGAGCGCACCGGCAACCCCCCCCTGGAAGGCGCTGTGATGGAATACATTGGCCTGAAGGGAGACCTCTGCGGCATCGACACCCGGATGATCCAGGAAATGGCCGACTACATGCGCTCCATCGGCGTGGAGATCCCGCCCAACTATCCCTTTGTCGGACGGGACTTCAACACCACACGCGCCGGCATCCACGCCGGCGGGCTTCGCTCCGATGAGCGGATCTACAACATCTTCGACACCACCGCCCTCTTCGGGCGCCCGCCCAGGGTGGCCATCACCGACAAGACCGGCGTGGACGGTGTGGCCCTCTGGGTTAACGATTTCCTGGGACTCAAAGGCAAAGAGCGGCTCAGCAAAATCAAGGTCCACAAAATCGCGCGCTGGGTGCTGGATCAATACGAAGTACACAGCCGCATGAGCGCGATTACCGACGAGGAACTGGAAGAACAGGTCAAAACCCACCTGCCCGACCCGTATGCCCGCTGCAAGGGAGCGCCTGTGGCCGGCTGATCCGGACGGAAGGAAACAGAATAACGAGCCGCGCCCGCTTCGGTGCGGCTCGCTGTTCGTACAAAAATGGAACTGATCGATCAATTTATCGCCCGGGCGAAACAGACCCCGGTTCGGGTGGTACTCCCCGAAGGGGATGACGAACGGGTAGTCCAGGCGGCCGCCCGTCTGTCCGCAGAAGGGATTGCCCGTCCCGTCGTCCTGGGAAACAGCCATGCGGTGCTGGACCTGGCAGGAGACCATCCCCTAAGAGGGGTCACAATCGTCGATCCCGAGACGTCTCCGGAAATGCCCCGCTACTGCCAGGCCTACGCCGAGCGCAGAACAGGCGTCACGCCCGGCGTCGCCAGGCGGCTGATGAGACGCCCCCTCTATTTCGGAGCGATGGTGGTCAGCGAAGGCGATGCGGACGCCCTGGTCGCCGGCGTATCCAGACCCACCGCCCAGGTCATCTCGGCCGGAGCCCTGGCCATCGGCTATGCCGAGGGCGTCAGCCAGGCCTCCAGCTTCTTCATCATGGCCCTTCCCGGCCCGCCCGAACAGGTGCTCGTCTACGCCGATGCCGCCGTAGCGGTCGATCCCTCCCCGTCGGAACTGGCGGAGATCGCCGTAGTCACCGCACGCAATGCCCAAATCCTGCTGGGCATCCAGCCGAAGGTCGCCCTGCTCTCCTTCTCTACCCACGGCAGCGCGGCCCACAAAAAGGCCAAAAAAGTCCGGGAAGCCGTGGACCTCGCCCGAAAAATGGCGCCCGACCTCCTCATCGACGGCGAACTTCAGGCCGACGCCGCGCTCTCCCCTCGCGTCGCCCAACTGAAATGCCCCGACTCCCCCCTCATGGGAGAAGCCAACGTCCTCATCTTCCCCGACCTCGACTCGGACAACATCGCCTACAAACTCACCCAGTACCTGGCCGGCGCCCGGGCCATCGGGCCGATCATGCAGGGCTTCCGCCGCCCCATCAACGACCTCTCCCGGGGCGCCTCGGTAGACGACATCGTCGCCGTCTCCGCCATCGCCGCCCTCCAGGCTGCCGGGTAACGATTGCGCCCTTACCCTTTCGTAATTTGACTTTGCGTACAGGAATATAAATACTATCTTTTTACGTCAAATAGTCTTTAGCAATATGGCGGACAGTTTTCTTTGACAAAAAAGTGCCGTTCACGCAGATTAGGTATCATAGACCACCACGTCAACGATACCCTTTATCTGGAGAGACGGCACAATGGAACTGGCAGAAAAGATACTCAAGAGTTTCAAGATTTCCAAGCCTCAAAAAAAGTTTCTGATGGCTGTGTTTACAGCGATCCTAACAGCTCACGGCAAGATCAATTTTCGTAACCTATCGCGTTACTCTCCTTTGTCACAGAAGACGTATTCACGCCAGTTTGCCAAACCCTTTGAATTTGTGGCCTTCAACCGAGCGGTGATCAATGAAAGCCTGGGCAGAGAAAGTGAACGGATCATCGTGTTAGATGCTTCTTTTGTGTCCAAGTCGGGCAAGCAGACCTATGGTCTGGATTATTTCTGGAACGGTTGTCATCGTCGGAGCGAAAAGGGGTTGGAAGTCTCCAGTGTGGCCATCGTGGATGTTTTGAGAAACACAGGCTTTACGCTGTCCGTTCGTCAAACCGATCCTGGAGATGAACGCCAAATGTCTGAGTCTAAGCCTAAACAGGATGTCGTCAAGGTCAATAAAAAGAAAAGGACCGTCAAGAAAAAGGGCACCAAAAAAAAGGGGAAAGCCAAGTCGAAAAAGCAAAGCTCCAAACAGGCAGAAGACGTCGAAACCCTAACAGATCAGTATTTACAGCACCTGAGTGATGTCAAACCCAGCTTGTTAGAGAATGAAAAATATACCGTTGTCGATGGCTATTTTAGCAAGAAGAAATTTGTTGATGGCGTCCGTGATTTGGATCTACACCAGATCGGCAAATTGCGCTGCGACGCCAATATGCGCTATCTCTACACCGGACCAAAACGGGAAAAGGGAAGCGGAAGGCACAAGACCTATGACGGCAAAGTCAACTGGCAGGACCTGTCTCGGTTTTCATATATCCAAACACAAGATGGCATCGCCATTTACAGTCTTGTCTTGAATCACGTCTCCTTAAAACGCAATTTGAAAGCCGTCGTCTTGCTGGATCACACGAACAAGGACAAGAAGAAATATGCGATCTTGTTTTCAACCGACAAAGACCTAAGTGCCAAGACGATTGTCAGATATTACAAAGCGCGTTTCCAAATTGAATTTATTTTCAGAGATGCCAAACAGTTCACCGGATTGTGCGACTGTCAAGCCAGAGATCAAAAACGGCTGGCTTTCCATTTTAATGCCTCTTTGACAACCCTCAATTTAGCCAAAACGGAACACTTACAAGCCCAATCAGATACGAGACCCATACCCTTTTCCATGGCCAGTGTAAAAGCCTGTTATTTCAACACGTATTTTCTCCAGAATATTTTTTTAATGTTAGACCTCGACCTAAATTTGATTAAAAAATCTCCCCAATACCAAAAACTGCGGGATTATGGCAAAATTGCTGCTTAAAAGTGGCCGAACTATTGTTTAGAAGACGTCTATCACGGGAGCATCGATGAAAATCGTCATCTTCGGCGTGCATCCCGACGATCCTGAATCCGGCTGTGGCGGGCTTGCCGTCCGCTCTGTGCAGGCCGGTCACGAAGTCGTCTTCATCTACGCCACCGCCTTCCGGCCGGGCCGGCAGTTCTTCGACCGGCCGGAAAAAGAGGTCCGGACCGGGGAGGCCCTCGCGGCCTGTGACATCCTCGGCGTCCGGGGCGTGGTGTGGGATTATCCCCACGAAGGCATCGACGTCACCACCGAAAACATCGCGCGAGTCACCGCCGGCCTGGCTGAAGAGCGCCCGGACATCCTCATCGCCCACTGGCCCGTGGACACGCACCCCGACCACCGGTGTGTCGCATCGCTTGCATTAAGTGCCCATCTCAATCCCGAGACGAACTTCACCTTTTACTATTTCGAAGTTATGACCGGCCGGCAGTCCATGCACTTTCACTCCACGCACTACGTGGACATCTCCGAAGTCGCAGAACAGAAACACCGGTCCCTGCTCTGCCACAAAAGCCAGGACGGCGAATCCGTGTGGCAGGACCATGAACTCATGCACCGCATTCGGGGACGCGAGTGCGGCGTCGAGCGCGCCGAAGCCTACATCCGGCTCGACCGGGGGAAAACCGCACTGCCGAACCTGCCGGACCTGCTCTAATAGTCTGAACATTCATCACCCCAAAGGTTTTCACCTCAAGACCTGTCTGATCTATGACCGCACCCACCCGCACCGTCTCCGCCGACGATCTGAAACGCTTCTGCGCCCGCATCCTCCAGGCTGCAGGCGTTCCGGAAGCCGACGCCGACACCACTGCCCGCATCCAGGTCGAAGCCGACCTGCGGGGCGTCCACTCCCACGGCGCCCGGGGCATTGTCGGCTATACCCGGCAGATTCTGAGCGGCCGGATAAACCCGGAAGCAAAACTCCGTACGCTTTCCGAGGGCAGCGCGTACCTCCACATCGACGGCGACAACGGCCTGGGGCAGGTCGTTTCGCACCATGCCATGCAGCAGGCCATCCACAGGGCCGCCGGTGCGGGCGTGGGCATCGCCGCCGTGCGCAACAGCAACCACTACGGCGCAGCCGCCTACTATGCGGTGATGGCCGCCGAGGCCGGCATGGTCGGCTTCAACACCACCGGCGGCCGCAGGCTCCGGGGCAACATGGCCCCCTTCGGCAGCATCGAACCGGTCATCGGCAACAACCCCCTCGCCTATGCGGTTCCGGCCGGCAAAGAGCGTCCCATCGTGCTGGACATGGCCACCGGCGTGGTTGCCGCCGGAAAAATCGGCATGGCGCAGGCCCGGGGCGAAAAGATCCCCCTCGGTTGGGGCCTCACCGAAGATGGCGCGCCCACCGACGATCCCGCCAGCGCCCGCATCGTGGTCCCCCTGGGCCCCAAAGGCTCCGGCCTCTCGATTGTGATGAACTGCATCGGCGGCATCCTCACCGGCGCCGGCTTTTCCGACACCGACCGCTTCGGCCACCTCTTCATCGCCCTCAACGTCGCCGCCTTCGCCGATCCGGAGGTCTTCAAGGCCGAGATTGACGCCCGCATCGAAAGCATCCGCAGCGCCAGACCCGCCCCCGGCGTGGATCGCGTCTACTACCCCGGAGAACCGGAATGGATCACCCGTGAAGAACGCCTCGCCAGCGGCATCCCCATGCTGGAGGTCCACCTTCGGGAACTGGAAACGCTCGGCGCCGAACTGGGGGTTGCCCCGCCCTGGGCATCATGATTCACCAGGGAGGGGAGACTCTTCACTCTTCATTCTTCACTCTTCATGGCCGCCCACATTCTTATCCTCACCGCCACCGCCTTTGAACAACAGACCCTCCGGCAGACCCTCGGGAACGCTGAAAGCTGTACCTTCGCGCACAGGAACCGGGTCCAGGGCACTCTGGCCGGCCGGTCCGTCACCCTCCTCGAAACCGGCATCGGCGCTGTCAACGCGGCCCAGGCCCTCACCGCCTTCCTCCAGGATGGGCGCCCCGCTCTGGTTCTTCAGATCGGCGTTGGCGGCGCTTACCTGTCGTCGGGGCTCGGCATTGGAGACCTCGCAATCGCCACCGAAGAGAATTACGGCGATCTCGGCGTACTCACCCCGGAAGGCTGGCAGCCGGCCGACGCTATCGGTATTCCAATCCTCAAAAAAGATCGGGACTACTTCAACTGTTTCCCGCTGGACCCCGGCCTGGTCGCCCGGGCAGAGGCCCTGGTCCGCAGCATTGCCTCCTCCCCCGAGGTCTGCGCCGGTCCCTTCCTCACCGTCCAGCAGTGCAGCGGCCAAACCTCAACGGGCAACGAACTCTCTGCGCGCTTCAACGCCATCTGCGAAACCATGGAAGGCGCTGCGGCCGCGCACCTCTGTACGCTCTACGAGGTCCCTTTCCTCGAACTCCGCGGCATCAGCAACCGTGTGGAAGACCGCAACCGGGAAACCTGGGATCTGGACCTGGCTGCGCAGCGCGCGCAGCAGGCAGCCGGAGCGCTTATTGCCAACCTGGACGAGGTTTTAATCGTATGACTCCCATCTCTCTCGGCTATTCCCCCTGTCCCAACGACACCTACATCTTCTACGGGCTTGTACACAATAAAATCGAGGGCGCTCCGCAGTTTCGGGAAATCCTCGAAGACATCGAGACCCTCAACCGGATGGCCCTCGAAAACCGCCTGGACACGACCAAAATCTCATTTCACGCCCTGGCGCACCTCCGCGACCGCTACTGCCTCCTCCACGCCGGGGGCGCGCTCGGGCGCGGGTGTGGTCCCCTGGTCGTCGCCCGGCAGCCCCTCGATCCTGCCGATCTGGAAAACAAAAAAATCGCCATCCCCGGAAAGCTCACCACCGCCGCCCTGCTCCTACGCCTCTTCAACCCCGGCCTGAGAGACCTGGTCGTACTTCCCTTTCACCAGATCATGGAAGCTGCTCAAAAAGGGGCCGTCGACGCCGGCCTCATCATCCACGAAAGCCGGTTCACCTATCCGGACTACGGCCTCCACAAAGTCATCGACCTGGGCGAATGGTGGGAAGCGACCACCGGGCATCCCATCCCCTTGGGCGGCATCCTCGCCCGCAGGGACCTCGGCCGCGACCTGATTGAGCGGATCGACCGCGCCCTCAAAGCCAGCGTCGAATACGCCCATGCCAACCCCCAGAGCGTCCGCGCTTACATCCGCCGGCATGCCCAGGAGATGGACGAACAGGTCATGCAGCAGCACATCGACCTCTACGTCAACGCCTACACCCTGGACTACGGCCCCGACGGCGAAGCCGCCATCGCCGACCTCGTCGCCCGCGCCCGGGCCGCCGGCGTTATCCCCGCTTCGGATCTTCCGCTCTTTATCGATAAATAGACCGGCACCCCCTGAACCTTCTTCTTGCCTGACGGCCCCGCCTTGCATAAATTGGTGGCCAACCGTATGCCAACCCTTTTATACATCACCAAAAGGAGCAGACACCATGGCAAAACCCAAAATAGGCTTTGTCGGACTCGGCATTATGGGAAGGCCGATGTCCAAGCACCTCCTCTCCGCGGGCTACGAACTGGTGGTCCACGACATCAACCGGGAGGCCGTGGCAGATGTTGTGGCCGCGGGTGCGGAAGAGGCACACTCCTGCCGGGAAGTCGCTGAAAAGAGTTCGGTCATCATCACCATGGTGCCCGACTCTCCCGATGTGGAGGCCGCTGCCCTCGGTCCCGACGGCCTTATCGAAGGCGTCAGCGAAGGCGACATCTACATCGACATGAGCACCATCGCCCCCAGCGTAGCCGTCAGCGTCGGCGAGGCCATAGCCGAAAAGGGCGTCAAATGCCTCGACGGTCCCGTCAGCGGCGGAGATGTCGGCGCGATAAACGCAACCCTCTCCATCATGGTCGGCGGCGACGATGAGACCTTCAACACAGTACTCCCCATCTTCGAAGTAATGGGCAAAGCCGTCCTCTGCGGCCCCCTCGGTGCAGGACAGATCGTGAAGGCCTGCAACCAGGTCCTCGTGGCCGTCACAATCGCCGGCGTCAGCGAAGCCCTCGTGCTGGGCGCCAAGGCCGGCGTGGACCCGCTCAAAATCGTCCAGGTTTTAAGCGGCGGCCTTGCCCGCTGCGGCATCCTGGAAAACCGGGGCGAGCGCATGGTCAACGGCGACTTCGACCCCGGCTTCCGCATCCGGCTCCATTACAAGGACCTCAACATCATCATGAAGACCGGCAACGACTACAACGTGCCCCTGCCCGTCACCAGCATCGTACACGAACTCTTCAACACCGCAATGGCGAAGGACCGGAGCGAACTGGACCACTCGGGCCTGCTCACTGTCCTGGAAGACCTAGCCGGCATCGAAGCCCGGACCGGTGCGTAATCCCGGACACGGAACAGCAAAATAGACCTTGCTTCTCCCGTGAAATCTGAGTAAACTCTCCTGAGTAAGCTCTCTCAGTCTCTGGCCGACCTCTCGGAAGATGGGACACCTATGAGCCAAATGACATCATCTCCTCGCTTTCAGCAAGCAATCGAAACGGTTGAGCAACTGCCACCGGACGACCAGGCTCTGTTGATTGAAATTATCCGGCAGCGGCTGATCGATCAACGGCGTGCTGAGATCGCGGTGGAAATCAAGGAAGCACGGGTAGCTTACCAGCAGGGCAAGGTCCAGCGGGGCACAGTGGCCGATCTGATGAAGGAGTTGGAGGAATGAGGACCCTCGTCTGGAGTGCCGCGTTTGTGCGCGCCTTCAAACGAGCCGTCCGTCGTCAACCAGAATTGCGGGCGAGAGTCGAGCGGACTCTCCAGCGACTTGCTGAGGATCCTTTTCATCCTATGCTACGCAGCCACAAGTTGAAGGGGGAGTTGGCCGGTGCATGGGCATGCACAGTAGACTACGATAACCGGATCCTTTTCGAGTTCGTTCGGAATCCAGAATCGGATGAGGACGATATTCTACTGTTGACGATGGGCACGCATGATAAGGAGGCCCCGATGGATCCCCGTTGCCTGGACCACCTCGCCACCGATGAACAGCTACAGCACTTTGAAGAACAGGGCTACCTGATCGTCAAAAACGCGCTCCTCCCGGACCAGGTCGAGACCCTCGAGCAGGCTGTGGACCGCATCTGGGAGGAGGAAAAGCAGAAAGGCTCGGGGGAAAACCAGAACCTCTTCTCCCCCAACTGTGTCGGGCGGGAGCAGGTCTTCATCGACCTCCTCGACTGCCCCACCACCTTCCCCATCGTCTGGGGCATCCTGGGCTGGAACGTCAATCTCTACCATTCCCACCTGGGCGTCACCTCGCCGGAAGCGTCGGAAGACGAACCCTTAAAGCTCCCCCTCGGGTTTCACCAGGACAGCGGACGGGTCAATCGCGAAATGGAGTCCCACCCCCGGCCCCGCCTCTCCCTCAAAATCGCCTTCTGGCTCAGTGACGTCTCACAGCCGGGACGGGGAAACTTCTATGTCATCCCCGGAAGCCACCTCCGGGACACCATCGAAAAGCCCGAAGACCGCAACCCGGACGGCGCTATCCCGGTCCTGGCCGATGCGGGCGACGCCGTCTTCTTCGACCGCCGCCTCTGGCACGCCCGCAGCCCCAACCACTCCCCCATCGTGCGGAAAGTCCTCTTCTACGGCTACGGCTACCGCTGGATCCGCACCAAAGACGACATGACCATCCGCCCCGACCTCTTTGAAAAATGCGATCCCATCCGCAGGCAGCTCTTGGGCGCCGGCACCAACTGCAACGGCTTCTTCTCGCCCAAAGACGAAGACGTGCCCCTCAAACTCTGGCTGGAGGAACACTTAGACGAGGTCCCGGCCTGACACACACGAAGACCCCGGAGGTGATCCCCAGGGCCTTCGTGTGGCCAGTGCAGTTGGGAGGCCGGGCTTCGTGTTAAGGGGTCCAGCGCAGCACCTCACCCAGCGGCTTTCGCTCCTTGTTCAGCACCTCCTCCGGATATCCCGTATAGAAAAACCCGATCATGTACTCCCGCTCCGGATCAATCCCCAGAAGCTCGTAGGTCTCTCTCTCCAACGTAATCGGCCCGGTGCTCCACTGCATCCCCACGCCTTCATTCCACGCGGCGAGCTGGACGTTTTGCATGGCACAGCAGGTGGCTGCATAGTCTTCCCGCTGCTGCTGTTCATCTCCCTCCTGCAGGCAGGACACGGCCACGATCGTCGGTTTGGACATAAACTTCTGGCACCCCGCCTCGCCGGCCTTTTTCCGTATCTCGTCGCCCACACCCTCTGCGCACTTCGCCACCTGGATCTCGGCGTAGCGCTGTGCCAGCCGCTCTTTCATCTGGCTCCCCAGCACCGTAAACCGCCAGGGATTCGTCAGATGGTGGTTGGGCGCCCAGATGCCGCATGCGAATATCTTTTCCAGCGTCTCCTTCGGAACCGGATCGGGTTTAAATCGAAAAATGGTACGGCGGGTTTCTATCGCTTCTAAAACGTCCATCGCCATCCTCCCGAAAACATGGTGAATTTAAGACATGATCGCGTGTCAACGGCCCGCCGGCTTGCTGCTGTCCACCGTTTTGCCAAAAACCTGAGCAAAAAGGACAAAGTCGGTGAAGTCCACCGAGTTGCCATTGTCCAGATCGTATGTAGCGTCGAAGCCAGGATCCTCCCCGCGCCTCCCGAAATTCTGTGCAAACAAAACGAAATCCGGAAAGTCCACCTTCCCACTCTTATTAAAATCCGCCCTCTGAAGGACGCTCTCCACGGGTTCGGATGCCGGCGCCCCAACGCGCTCCACCTTGCGGACCCGGTGGTTTCTCGCATCCGCAGCATAGAGATCGCCCTCCCCATCCAGAAAGATGCCCGAAGCGCTCAGGCTGGCGTCTGTCGCAGGACCTCCATCTCCCAGAAGGCCCTGAAGGTTCCCCGTTCCCGCAACCGTCGAAATCGTACCCGATTCGGCGTCCACCTTCCGGATCCGCCCCGAATCCGAAATGTAGAGATTACCTTTGCTATCCACAAAAACATCCTCCGCCAGCAGCCGCGCCTCGGTCGCAGGGCCGCCGTCACCGGTCGGAGCATCCGGCCCTGCCCCTCCCGCCACGGTATTAATGGCGCCCGACTCCGCATCGACCTTTCGAATCCGGCTGTTGTCTCTATCCACGACATAGAGATTGCCCTTGCTGTCTGCAAACACATCCGTGGGCCCGTCCAGGCTCGCCTCCGTTGCCGATCCCCCGTCCCCCGAAAACCCGGGGCTTCCACTTCCCGCCACGGTGGCAATGTCGCCCGACTCCGCATCCACCTTTCGAATCCGGTGATTGCGCCTGTCCGCAATATAGACATTGCCCTTACTGTCTACAAACACACCCGATGGACCGTCCAGACTCGCGTCCGCCGCTGACCCCCCATCCCCCGAAAAACCGCGCTCCCCACTTCCCGCTACCGTGCTGACCATACCCGACTCCGCGTCCACCTTCCGTATCCGATTGTTGCCCTCATCCGCAATATAGACATTGCCCTTACTGTCTACAAACACACCCGATGGACCGTCCAGATTCGCGTCCGTCGCCGATCCTCCATCCCCTGAAAAACCTCGTTCTCCGCTTCCTGCTACCGTGCTGACCACACCCGACTCGGCGTCCACCTTCCGTATCCGGTTGTTACCCGTATCCGCAACATAAAGGTTGCCCATACTGTCTACCGCAACATCGGAAGGAGAAGACAACTGCATCTCCGTTGCCGGGCCGCCGTCGCCGGCAAACCCGGGTTCTCCATTCCCCGCGACACTGGCGATATTTCCTTCCGCCGCTTCCGTGCCTTTGGTATTAAAAACAAGCACCATCTCATCTGCCGTACGACCCGCATCGTCTGCAACCTCCGAAAGGGTCACGCTGTATTCCGTATCGAAACTTAGAGCATCGCCTTCTCCCGGCTTCAGCGTGAGTTTGGTTCCATCCTCCGACCAGGCGGGCTGCCACGCCAGCGTATCCCCATTCGCCTGGACGGTGATCTCGACCCTGGTGGTGTCGATGACCTTATTGAACAGAATAACCATCCCGTCGCTTTGAATAATGCTCGGATCTATGTTTCTCGCGCCGTTCACAGGCCAGGAAGCCTCCTCGGCCGGTGGGACGGCCTCCACAGGCGCGCCCGTCTCCAGCCGGGTTGGAGCTGCAATGCCCGGCACGCGCCGGATGCGGGAATTGGCCGTGTCCACAATGTAGAGGTAGCCCTCCCCATCCACAAAAACACCCGTTGGACTTCCCAGATTCGCCTCCGTTGCAGCGCCCCCATCCCCCGAAAAACCCGGCGTCCCACTGCCCGCAACAGTCGTGATAATCCCCGAAGCGTCCACCTTCCGAATCCGACTATTGCCCGCATCCGCTATAAAAAGACTGCCCAGAGCATCCACGAAAATCCCGGAAGGAGAAAACAGACCCGCCTCGGTCGCAAGGCCCCCATCCCCCGAAAAACCCAGCGTCCCGCTGCCTGCAACGGTCGTGATAATCCCCGAAGCGTCCACCTTCCGAATCCGACTATTGCCCGCATCCGCTATATGAAGATTGCCAGAACCATCCACAAAAACGCCCGTCGGAACGTTCAACCAGGCGCTCGTCGCAGGCCCACCATCTCCTGAAAAACTGCCAATACCGCTGCCCGCAACCGTGGTAATAACGCCCGAACGGGCGTCCACCTTCCGGATCCGGTGATTGCCTGCATCCACAATATAAAGATTGCCAGAACCATCCACAAAAACGCCCGTCGGCGCATTCAACCGCGCGGTTGTCGCTGGCTTCCTGTCTCCGGAAAAACCGCCGTTCCCGTTTCCCGCCACCGTGGTGATCACACCCGATGGATCGACCCTCCTGACCCTGTGATTGTCCGTATCGGCAATATAAAGATTGCCAGAACCATCCACAAAAACACTGCGAAGATCATTCAAGCTTGTCTCCGTCGCAGAAACCCCATCGCTGAAAAAACCGTCCTCGCCATTTCCCGCCACCGTGGTGATCACACCCGACGGATTGACCCTCCTCGCCCGGTGGTTCTTCGTATCGGCAACATAGATATCCCCCAATTCGCCCACAAAAACACCGATGGGCGCATTCAAACTCGCATCTGTCGCAAGAATCCCCTCGCCGAAGAATCCTCCGTCGTAAAAGCCCACAGGCCCGCTTCCCACCACGGTCGTGATATCGCCCGACGCGTCCACCTTACGGACACAATTGTTCCCGGTATCCGAAATATAGATCTCCCCCGACCCATCCACGAAGAGCCCGGAGGGAGAGTCCAGGTTCGCATCCGTCGCAGCGCCCCCATCGCCGGCATACCCGCGTCCCTTTCCCGCTATCGAGGAAATCATACCGGACGCATCCACTTTGCGAACCCGGTGGCTGATCCGGCTCGATATATAGAGATTGCCCGGGCCATCCATGAAAATACCCTGCGGTTCATTCACACGCGCATCGGTGGCCGATCCTCCATCCCCGGAAAAGCTGGGCACACCGCTGCCGGCCACAGTGGTGATCACGCCCGATGCATCCACCTTCCGAACCCGGTAATTCAGCCGATCCGCTATATAAATCACACCCGAATTGTCCACGAACACCCCGGAGGGCGCATTCAGATTCGCATCCGTCGCAGCGCCCCCATCTCCAAGCTCCGCTCCCCCGCCCGCTACCGTCCGGATCACACCCAGCGAATCCACCATCCGAACCCGGTTATTCCCCGTATCCGCTATATAAAGCGCACCCGAACTGTCCACGAACACCCCGGAGGGCGCATTCAGATTCGCATCCGTCGCAGCGCCCCCATCCCCAAGCTCCGTCCCCCCGCCCGCGACCGTCCGGATCACACCCAGCGAATCCACCATCCGAACCCGGTTATTCCCTGTATCCGCTATATAAAGCGCACCCAAACGGTCTACAAAAACATCTTCGGGGGAGTCCAACCGCGCCCCTGTCGCAGCGCCCCCATCTCCAAGCTCCGCTCCCCCGCCCGCTACCGTCCGGATCACACCCAGCGAATCCACCATCCGAACCCGGTTATTCCCCGTATCCGCTATATAAAGCGCACCGAACCTGTCCACGAACAGCCCTGAAGGCGCCAGCAAACCCGCACCCGTCGCCGGTCCGCCATCCCCAACGCCCCCGCCCACCACGGTCGTGATATCACCCGGCGCAGCGCCGGCCGAAAGGACAAATCCAGAGGCCCAAAACGCAAAAATCAGCGTACAGACCCCTTTGAAACGCATCCTTGTCATAGTCTGTCCACCATCTCAATCAACGCGGTCATATACCCGATCGCATAGGCCCGGCCTCGGTGGCCCCAGGGCGTATCGTCCACCATCTTCGGCACGTGATCGGTAATCATAAAGCCGTTGAAGCCGGCCTCCTTGAGCGTCTTCACCACCTCGAACGTGTCCACATTGCCCTCGTTGATGAAGCACTCGTGAAAACGGGGCACCTGACCCTGAACATCACGGAAGTGCACATAGATAATCTTCCCCTTGCCCACAAAATAGCGGATCGCATCCAGCACGCCATCGGGCCCCATCTCGGACCAGCAGCCCATGCAGAAATCCAGCCCGTGCATCGGGCTGTCGAACGTCTCCATCGCCCGTTTAAACCCTTCAAAATTGCGAAAAATGCGGGCGACCCCCCCCAGAGACTCCACGGGCGGATCGTCCGGGTGCAGGGCAAGCTTCACATTCGCCTCTTCGGCCACCGGCAAAATCCGTTCCAGATAGTACGCGTAATTCTCCCACATCTCCACTTCGGAATAAACCCGGTCGTGGGTCAGCGGCGCATCCCGGTGTTCCTCTAAGTTGAACCGCGTGCCCCTGGCCCCCCCGCGAAGGGTGGCCGGTTCGGGTGTGCGCCACACCTTGTTGGGCATCCAGTGATAGCCCAGAATCGGAATGCCGGCCCTGCCCATATTGCGAATGGTCGCACACATATGCTCAATCTGCTCGTCGCGCCCGGGCAACCCCAGCATGGCCTCCTCATAAAACGGAACCGGCACATTCTCCAGAGCCATCAGCCGCAGCCCGGCTGCGTCGGCCCGCTCGCGCAGGACCAGCAAATCCTCATATTCCCACTGTTTATCACCGGGCAGCCTGGGCGTATTCATCAAAAAATCGTCCGCCCCCAGCTGCTTGATAAAGGCGAGCATCTCATCGGTCAGCTCGTTGAACTGCCCCAGACCAATGCGCATGGGTAAGGACATAGCGCGCCCCCCTCTAAGAAATTGCGGATTGCGGATTGCGGATTGCAGATTTAAAATCATTCATTCCGCATTCCGAAATCCACAATCCGAAATGGTATTCACACCTTCCTCCCCAGCAGCACCCCCGCCACCTTGCGAACCGCCCGTGCTGCGGCCTTCGCCTCTCCCACCGTATTGTGCTGCGTCATCCGGATTGCCGCCACGCGTTCTCCGAACGTCCGGGCATTCGGAAACGCATCCAGCGGAAACGCCCGCACCTTCAAACGCCCCGGCCTATAGCTCCTGAAAACCTTCGGGTCTTCGTGCAGCCGGCGGAAAATTTCCCATTCCATAATATTGCGCTGCGGTTTTGCAAATGCCGGAACCCCTTCCTTCTGGACCATCTCGCAGAAAGCCCCTGCATTCATCCCCAGCGTCTCCGGGTCCACCACAAACAGCGTCCACCAGAAACTCGGCTTTGTCCCGTTCGGCTGAGGGTGCGGCCGCACGCCCGGGATCCCCGCCACGCCCTCGTAAAACGCCATGCCAAACGCCTGCCTGCGTTCGATCCACTTCGGCACCCGCTTCAACTGCGCCAGCGCTAAGGCCGCATTCACATCGCTCAACCGCACATTCACCGCCGGAAACGCCGGCGTCTTTGGCGCTCCCGGAAACCGGGGATAGCACTTATCCGAAAACAGATCTCCCCGCTCCGCCATCTTCCGATTATTCGTCAGCACAAACCCCCCCTCCCCCGACTTCATATGCTTGCTCTCGTTCGTACTCCACGCCCCCAGGTGCCCGAACGTGCCCAGGTATTTCCCTCTGATCGACGCTAAGTGCGCCTGGGCGCAGTCCTCTAAAACCGTAATCTTGTGTTTTCTGGCAAGCTTCATCACCGCCGGCATATCCACCGCATACCCACCATTGTGCACCGGCATAATTACCCGCGTATAAGGCGTAATTTTCGCCGCAATCGCGTCTACATCCATCAACAGGCCGTCCGCCTGCAAATCCGCAAACACCGGAATCGCATTCAGCTGCAAGATCCCGGCAATACTCCCGTAGTCGGTCACCGGGCTCACAATCACCTCGTCCCCCGCGCCCACATCCGCAGCGGCCAGGCCCACGTGGAGCGCCGCGGTCCCCGAACTCGTCGGAATCGCATACTTCATCCCGTAGAGTTCCTGTAACCCCTCCCGATAGGCCATCACCGACTGTCCCCGCGCCAGCGGCAGCGCCGGCCCGGAGAGCACCTTCTTCAACGCCTCAATCTCCGCCGAAAAGTGAAACGCCCCGCTCCGCCACGGCCTGCTGTGCACCGGTCTCCCCCCGTACATCGCCAGATCCGATTTTTTTGGTACCTTCGCCACACCTTTCTCCTTTCCCTTTCATCCCATTTTCACTTTTCATTTCTCCCTCTTCGTACCGCGTACTGCTCCAGCACCTCCCGGTTGATCTCAATCCCCAACCCCGGCCCCTGCAGCACCGGCACGTACCCGTCCACCGCGCGAATCGGCTCTCTGGCAAGTTCCGTGCGCAGGCGGTTCTCTGTCATATCAAACTCGAATAAGGATGGAACCGGGTTGAGCGTGTCCGGGGCATTGGGAATCGTCGCCTGCCAGTGGACCGTTGCCGCAAGCCGGATGCTGGTGCCCCACATATGCGGCAGCAAACGCACGTGGTTGGCGCTTGCCATAGCAGCGATCTTTCGGCATTCCGTAAATCCGCCGCCAACGCTGATATCCGGCTGCACGATATCGACTCCGCGCTTCTGAATCAGATCCCGAAATGCCGAACACCCACGCAGCATTTCGCCTCCGGCGATTGGCACTTTAAGCGCACGCCGGATCTCCACATAGCCCTCCACATCATCCGTTGAAATCGGCTCTTCGAACCAGAGCAGATCGTTCTCCAGGATCCGCTGTCCAACGTCGATCGCAGTGGCCGCGTCATAACCGCAATTGGCGTCCACCGCCAGCAGGGTCGAACCGCCAATCGCCTTCCGAACCGCGGCCACATTCACCACATCGTACGCCGCCCCAAAGCCGATCTTCATCTTCACCGCTGGAAAGCCCAGATCCACATACTCTTTGGCCTCATCCATCAGCGCCTGAGTAATATCCGGCTTCTCCTTGTTGAAAAGCCCACTGGCATAAGCGGGAATGCGGTCTCTGAACGCCCCGCCCAGCAAGCGGTAGATCGGCAGATCCAGCGCCTTTCCCAGAATATCCCACAGCGCAATATCCACGCCGCTCATCGCCGCCACATCCCCCCAGCCGCGCGCGTACAGATCGTGCCAGATCACCTCCACATCGAACGGATCCCTCCCAACCAGCCGGGACGTGATCGCCGATGGGTCCGGCGCGTGCAATCCTTCTCCCCAGCCCGTAATGCCGGCGTCGGTCACAATTTCCACTACACCCGCCGTCCTGGCCTTCGCCCACACCTGTGAATTTGCGAACGGCTCGACCAGGGGATACCTCAGATCGTACACCTTTACATCTGTAATTTTCATACAGTTCCTCTGTCCGCATTGTACGCCATCGCCTCCGGAAAATGCGTCTCCAGGTGCGCAAGCGCCTCTTCAATCGGGCATTCGCAGCCCAGGCAGGGAAACGGGAGTTCCCCCGACGCTCGGAACCTCTCCCCGTTTCGGGCGTGGAAGTCCCCCCGCCGGTCTATAAACTGCCCCCAGTGCCCCATCGTGTACCGGATATCCGGCGCCAGTTGCGCGCTCTGCATCCACTGCTCGGGGAAAAGCGCCTGGAAGGGCCGCATCGAATTCAGCCAGCTCCCGCAGCGGACCACCTCAACCCCCGGCCGTTGCGTCCGGGAGTCGCACAGCATTCGGATCAAAGACGCGGCAAACGGGATCCGCATATCGCTCAGCGGCGATCCGGGCTGGTACACGTTCGCAATATGGATGCTAAGCCGGTCCTCCCTGCGGTAATCGTAAGTCCAGCACTCGTAAGGCCGCTCAGGCCGCGGCCCCTCTCGCCCCCGACCCCGCCGCAGACGCGCCTCCAGATAGGGCCAGAGCAGCGTCAGCCCTTCCGCCTCGAACGCCGCCGTGCACGAATCATCTCTGTAACGGTCGTAAATCTCCTTTAGCCGATCCAGAACCTCCGCCCACTCCGGATCCGCATCCCCGTGCGCCGGATGGTGTTTCCCATCGTAAAACGCGGTATTCCGGTAAATATTTACCCGCCGGTTCACCGCATCCTGAAAATCGACTGCCTCCTCCCGGTGGACCTTGCACACATACCACAGGCTGAGCCTGGTAAACCCCTTTACATAACTGGCGCGGATCGGATCGATTGGCCCTCACCCCCTACCGGGAAACGTAAGTTCCGCAACCCCGGACTTGTCCAGTTCTCCCTTCCCGACCTCGATCATCCGGTCGTACTGCTTCTTCGTGGCCTCGGCTAAGGGCAGGTTCAACCCTGCATCTTGAGCAAGCGAGAGGGCAATCCCGGAATCTTTTGATGCATGCGCGGACGAGAAATAACACTCGTGATCCCGGTTCTCCATATCCTCCCCGTCCGTCTCCAGCACCCGGGAATTGGCCCCCGTCTGCGAAAACACCTCCTGCAGCATCTTCAGGTCCAGCCCCAGCGCCGCGCCCAGACCCAGGCCCTCGGCCAGGCCCGCCGTGTTGATATTCATCACCATATTCACCAGCGCCTTGACCTGCGCCGCCTGCCCGGCCTCGCCGACATACCTCAGGTTCACGCTCATCGAATCCAAAATCGGCTTTGTCCGGTCGAAAACCTCACGCTTTCCACCACACATCAAATAAAGCGTACCTTCCCGGGCCTGTGTGATGCTGCTGGCCATGCACCCTTCCAGGCTGTTGGCGCCCGCCTTCTCCGCAAGCCCCTCCACGTCCACATGCACCTGGGGGGTAATCGTCGCGCAATTGATAAACACCTTCCCCCCGGCGCCCTGCAGCAGGCTGTCCCCCTCTTCGGCAAAGATGGCCTGCATAGAGGTATCGTCGGTAACCACGGTGATAATATACTCCGCCGCTGCCGTCACCCCGGCAAGCGTACCGGACGCCTCGGCCCCGATCTCCGCTGCCAGTTCCTGTGCCGCATCCGAACGAACGTCGTAGACCGCCTGAACCGAAAATCCCTCGTCCTTCAAATGGCGTGCAATATTGCCCCCCATCCGGCCCACTCCCACAACGCCGATCGTATAGTCTGAATTTGCCATATTCTCCTCCTAAACACAAGAAGCGTTCAACCACCGGCAATTGATGCGCGAAATTCCCAGCTTCAATCGGCACCAACTGCCCATGGTCGAACGCTTCATCCTTCCGGGCCTACAGGCTCTGGTGGAACTCGGTCCAGTCGTCGATATTGTTGAGATTCACCGCGTCTAAGACCGACCCGTCGTCCGCAATTCCGGCCGCCGACAGAATCGACGTCCGCGTCTCATCGTCGTGGTTATAACCCCTGATCGCAGCGTTCGAAGCTTCGATCTCCTCCGCAGGAATACTACCGCCCCGCTGCTCCACCACCCACGCCTCGAATTGCGCATACGATGGGTTGTTCCCCTTGATATAACTTAGGGCGGCCTCGCGGTCGATCTTCAGCCCGTCTAAGGTCATCTGATCGAATCCCGCTCCGCACTCGGGATAGTCATCGGCCAGCTGGCCTTTGGAACTTAACGTCACCTTCTGCCACAACCTCGGAAGATGAACCGCACCCAGCGGCCCCGCCACACCCGAACTGATTAAAGGGATAGTGCCCGCCATCTCTCTTCTCCTCTATTTACAGGTTGGGAGTTAAACGATGAAACTGCAAGCATCTATACTTTAGGTCTGCGGCCCCGATTTTCACCTCCTTATACGCCACAGGCCCGCTGTTTATGGTGAATCAAGGACCCCGCTCCGGCAGTCCTGCAAAATTCAATCGCATAACAAGGGTAATGATGTACAGGATAAGCCGGATGTCAACATGAAAAAAACCCGGAGGGTGCGGCGTGCTTGACATTCCGGACCGCGGTGTATAATTTTGGGATTGAAATTTGGCCTTGTGGAAGCCCCAAACGCCGGTGCCCCGGGTACGCCAGAGGGATTCCCGATCACGGCGGCGTCCCTATCCTCCACGTTCACAGCCGCAACAGGCTTTGATCTCAGAAAGGCGAAGCCAGCAATGGAACGGAACCCTACCACACAGTCTCAGACCAGCCATCTCCGAACTCTGGGCGCCCTGATCGCTTTTGCCATCTCAATGGCCTACCTGGAATCGGCCGTAGTCGTCTACCTCCGAGCCGTTTACTACCCCAACGGGTTCGTATTTCCCCTCAAAGAGATGGACCTTCCCACCTACGCCATCGAACTGGGGCGGGAGGCCGCAACCCTGTTTATGCTGGGCGCCGTCGCCCGCCTGGCGGGGTCTCCCGGATGGGGGCGTTTTGCCTGCTTCGCCTTCCTCTTCGGCCTCTGGGATATCTGGTACTACATCTGGCTCAAGCTCTTCCTGAACTGGCCCGAATCCCTCCTCACCTGGGACGTCCTCTTCCTCATCCCGGTGGCCTGGATCGGTCCCGTTCTGGCCCCTGTCCTCGTCTCCCTGCTGCTGCTGGCCGGTTCCTTCCGGGCCATGCAGCTCCTCGACAGGGGGGCCTGCATCCGGGTGGACCGCTGGGACTGGATCGGGGCGTCTACCGGTTCCCTGCTGATTCTGTACACCTTTATGGAAGATATCATCGCCGTCCTGATAGAGGGAGGTGTTGAAGCCGTGCTCGCTTTTGTGCCCACAGCATTCAACTGGCCCCTCTTCCTGGTCGGCTATGGCCTGATGGTGGGCATGGCATTGCGCATCATCCGCAGGTCGAATTGAAGGGGTAGAAGCACGCACCGAACAAACCATAAAAAAAGCCGCTGACCGGAGTCAGCGGCTTTTATGGTCACGCCCCTTGGACTACTTGGGCAGGTCGAGAAACCGGACGGTGACACGCGCACCCGGATCCGACTTCGCCAGGTCCAGGTAAACCTGGTACTTCCCTGTGGGCGACGGTGCGGTGTCGCTGATCATCAGGCTGTGAAACGCGGTCGGTCCCGCGCTGGAATGATAGACGTCCAGACCGCCCTCCACCCGGATGCCGAAAACCGTCTTGACCGGTGCGATCGCTTCCACGTCAAACGCGGCGGCCATACGTCCCGTAGGCAGGACAATTGCGTGGGTGTCATACGGCGGATTGTCGCACACCGTCCTGAAGATCAGGTTGCCCACTTTGCCGTCGAACGGCACGTCGGTCGCCTGCGGATTGAGCTCACTGTTGCGCAGCTCTTCGGTGCAAGGCGGAGGTACAGGCGGCGGTCCACCAGGGGGCGGTGCGCCCGGAGGAGGCGGGGGCGGAGGCGGTGCGCCCGGAGGGGGCGGAGGAGGCGGAGGAGGGGGCGGAGGAGGAGGCGGGGACGGTGCACCTGGAGGGGGGGGGGTGCCCGGAGGAGGTGGAGGAGGCGGAGGGGGCGGTGTGCCCGCACTCAGAGCATTGATACGGTCCTCTACCTCTTGCAACATCATATCAATAAGTTGCATCAAAGTCGGCGGCGGTCCTGCCGGAGGCGGAGGAGGAGGCGGAGGCGGAGGAGGTGTGCCCGGCGGAGGCGGAGGCGGAGGCGGAGGAGGCTGCTCGTGGAAGAACATGAGCACCTCCATGATCGCATCTTTCTCCGCCTGGGGGGCGCTGGACACGTAGTTCTTGGTCTGCGTCAGGGCGTTCTTGATGGCCACTGACATCGCCATCTCGGCTTGCATGATGGCGTTCTGATCGCCGCTTGCATGGGCGGCCGCAGCCTGATTCTCGGCCTGCAGGCCCGCGATGTAAGCCGGTTGCAGAGCCACCGGCAGCTTGGCGACCATCGCTTCAGGCGTCGGCGGCGGTGCGGCCGGCGGTGGCGCCTGAGCCGCCGCATAGATCGCAAACCCGCAGAGCAGGACCGCGACGACAAATGCACACTTCGGGGGGGTAATGCGCATGGTATCCCTCCTGAGTGAGGTTGGACGTTCAGCAGAGGGTAACGGGTTGCTCCCGGCTATTTCCCCGGCTGAATTGGGATAAGCGGTGTTACGGGTATAAAATAGGCTCGAATATAAAGTTATCCAAGCCAAAGCTCAAATTCGGTGACGACAGTCACAATTTTGTATTTTTTTGTGGCGACGGCGGTCACCATAAGCAGGTGGTTTCCCGAACCGGCTTTCGACCGGCCTGTTTAACGTGGGCAACGGAACGCTGCAACGGACAGGTCAAATCGCCGCGAACAATCAGGCGTCTTCCCGGCCGCCCGTAAGCTTTTCAATCTCGTCCCGAAGCTGGCCGGCCTCCTCGTAGCGTTCCTGCCGAATCGCCCGCTCCATCCGCTTCTTCAGCCGGTTGATCTCTCCTTCGAGGTCATGAACGAACGCCTCGGGCTCTCCAAATCCCGCCTCCTCCAGCAAACCTTCAACCGCCAGCATCAGCTCTTCGTCCGATGCGCCTTTCTCCGATGCCGACCGGTTCATCTCTTCAATCACGATCTCTTCCAGCCCGGCATCATCTCTGCATCCTGCCCGTTCCAGTATCTCCTCCGCCATATAAACCGGCGTGTTGTACTTCAGCGCCAGCGCAATGCCGTCGCTGGAGCGCGCATCCAGAAAGAGGCGCTCGTCCCCGCAGGAGAGCACCAGCTCTGCATAAAAAACACCGTCCTTCAAATCGACGATTCGGACCTCCTCAACCTGCGCGCCGAAATGGTCTAAAACGGTCCTGAGCAGATCGTGCGTCAACGGGCGCAGCGTTTTCTCGCCGGTCAGTTCCGCATAAATCGCCATAGCCTCCGTGTTCCCAATCACAATCGGAAGCACCAGATTGGTCTCAATATTCCGAAGCCAGAGCATCGGATGTCTTGCCTTACGAGTGGCCAGGCCCTCTGTGCTCAAACTGTCGAGCGTCAGCTCAATATCAACGACAACCTCGACCATACTTGGTTTCTTTCTCATATTCGGCCCATCCCTTTTAAGCGAAATACTCGGATTCAGAGCATCAACAGGGGTAATATATGCAAATTCGTCCCTTCGGCAAACCGATATTTTCCGTGTCTATATATCACCCTTTTTCACCAAGCCGCTTTAGAAGCCCCTTTCCCACCGCCTCCAGCCGCTCCGCGCTTCCCGGGGCCACGCGGGACCACACGCCCGCTTCAACCTCGTACCCACCCTCATCGTATGCGCGAGAAATCGGCAGATACCCCACCCAGCCGTTGGCATATCCCACCACAAGCGACGCGCCCGCGCGTTTGAGCGCCAGCCCGGTTTCAACAAATGCCTCTCCCGGCAGCGCCACCCACCGCAGCGGCCCCACACCCATCGCCTGCACCTCTGCGCGAATCGGCCCCTCGGCCAATTTCTTCGCCAGACGCTGCATCCTCAGGTTTACCCTGGAAAGATCGGCATCCACAGCCCGATTGGTCTCCGCCAGGGATGGACAGGGCCTGGGGTCCAGAACGACCACCTCCGAACAGACGCCGATCCCGGTCTGGGCCAGGGGCGCTCCCACTTTCAGGCGGTCCACTTCGGCCAGAGCGGCCCGGCCCAGAGTGTGGCCGATCTTTTCGACATCCTCGAACGTCGTTGTAACGTGCACCGGATTGACGTTCCCGGCAGCGCCGTTGGTAAACAAACAGACCGCCCCCTCCAGCGCCCCTTCCACAAAGGCCGTAGCCGCACCGGGATAATCTGCGGAAACCGGCGGCAGCCCCATAGCCACCACCGGATGCGCGGTAAAGTTCAGCATCAGAGCATACGGCGCTCCCGCCTCCGTTTCCAAATAAAGCACCGACAGGGCTTCGTCCATCTCCCAGGGCACAGCCACCTCCGACGCATCCGGCAGCGCCCCTCGCCGGTTCAACTCGCCGCTCTTGAGCACAACCCTTCGATACCGCGCCACCTCCTGCACCTCCAGCGACCCTGCATACGCCCGAACCGGCGTCCGTTTCTCCCACGCCTCCACAACCACATCCGCCAGATCTTTTAGATGCCCCTCCAGCCACTCCGAGATCCCGGGCAGTTCCCGGAACGGTGTCAGCCCGATCGTCTCCGGCGTGGAATGCGAATGGGTCGCCGACAGCATCACCGCCTCGCCCTGCAGGCCCGTCGCCCCCGCAATCCGCGATCTCAGCGCTCCGGTAAACTCCCGACCGGACCCCAGAATAGCGTTATCATACCCCACCGAATCCACCGCCAGCACGGCAATTGCCCCACCGCCGTCGTCCAGTACCAGCGCCCGGGCGTAAAGATCGTCGTGCACCCCTCCAAAAGGCCCGCACGTCCCGTTTCCCGACGATGTCAGATAGGGCACCCAGACAGGGGGCGTGACCCGGCGTTTGGCAGCCCCTGCAATCAGCATTTACGTCTCCTGTAAAAGCACAAACGGACTTCGATTAAAAAAATGAGGGACGCGAAAAATAAATGCCCGAACAGGCGATGTCAATCGAATTTTTATCCCCTTCCGACCTCCCCCTTTTCTTCGGTTGACAGCACGACACAAATGACCATAAATTACCAGAGTCCGTTGTTCTTACATTTTTCAATTCTCCTCCACGGAGCCTCTCAATGAACCTCTCACTCTCCGTACGCGTTGCCGAAAGCTTCAGCAACAAGCGGGTCATCAATATCGACCTGCCCGACCTCGCCCGCATCGCCAGAGACGCCGGGTACCGGGCCCTTTGCATGCGCGCGTCCATGGTGGGCGTTCACAGCCCGGAAGAAACCGTCCGGTCCGTCCGAAACACTCTGGACGATTTCGGATTTGAAGTCTCCATGATCACGAGCGACTTCGCCGTCCCCGAAAACGGCCCCGAAGGCCCCGGATGCCTCCGTAACATCGCCCCCCACCTGGACCTGGCCGGCGCCCTCCGGTGCGACCTGATCCGGGTCTGCCTCAAAAAAAAAGAGGATATCCCCTTCGCCCGGAAGGCTGCGGATGAAGCGCGGGAGCGGGGCATCCGGCTGGCCCACCAGAGCCACACGCGCAGCCTCTTCGAAACCGTTGCAGGCTCCCTAAAGGTTCTCCAGAAAATCGGTAGGCCCAACTTCGGCCTCATCTACGAGCCGGCGAACCTGGCCCTCTGCGGGGAAAACTACGGCCCCGACGCCCTCCACGCCTTCCAGCCTTACCTCTTCAACGTCTACCTCCAGAACCACGCCCCCGATCCAAACGGGTCAAAACCCATGGAAACCTGGGCGCAGGGCACGGTTATGTCTACCCAGCGTCCCTTAGATGAACCGGGCGGCATCGATTTCCAGCGTGTCTTCAACGGCCTGAAAGCCATTGACTACACCGGCTATGTCACCCTCCACCAGGCCTTTGGAGGAGACCTCCCTCCGGAAGAGGCCGCCGTTCGCTCGGCGGACTTTCTACGATCATTATAAGGGATAACCCCTACACCCGGCATCGACCACCTGGCGATATTCAATATTCAATTCAAATGCTCGGAGGTGACAAGATGATGTTTCACACCTATCTCGGCACACAATCCGGCGTCTACAGGCTCAATGGCGAAGACCTCACCTGCCTGGGTCTGGAAGACCATACCTTCTGGGCGATCTACGCCTTCAACAATGCGGATGATCCTGTTCGGGAAAAGGACACCGTGCTGGCCGGCAGTTATGGAGAGGGCATCTTCCGCAGCACCAACGGCGGCGAAACCTGGGCGCCTGCCAACGACGGACTGACCGCAACAGCGCTGCGAACATTTATAGCCGATCCGGCCCGAAACGGCGCAATTATCTGCGGCGCCGAACCGGGGCGCGGCTTTCGAAGCGCGGACGGTGGACAGACCTGGCAGGAGATGGAAGGGATCGCGGCCATACCGGGATCTTCCGACTGGTACCTGCCCTATTCTCCCCGAGCGGGGGCCCTCCGAAACTTCTACTCCCCGCCGGACGATGCCAACCGCCTCCTCGCCTCAATTGAGGTCGGCGGGCTGCTGGACAGCACCGACGGCGGCCGGACCTGGACGGTGGTGGACATTTTCGACGACGACATCCACCACGTCACCGGCCATCCCGAAAACCCGGACGTGCTCTGGCTGGCGCTGGGATGGGCGGGCCTCAAGAACCGTCCCCAGGAGGACCGGCCGCACTTTGGCGGCGTCGCACGCTCGAACGACGGCGGCCGGACCTGGACCAAGGTGATCGAACGAGACTACACCCGTGCGGTCATCGTACCCCCGGCCCGGCCGGACCTGGTGCTGGCCGCTCCGGCGCAGAAAGTCGGCCAGCTGGGCCGGAGCGTGGTCTCGTCCGACAACGGGGAAACCTGGCAGCCGGCCGGAGACGGAACCGAAGAACCCGCGGCGGACATGGTCGAACTGTTCCGGGCGGCTCCGGACGGATCGGTCTGGGCGAACGGCTCCCAGGGCGGACTGCTTTGGGCCGAACCCGGGGAATGGCACTGGCGCCCGGTCATTGCGCCCTCCCGGGCGGCCGACCTGCGGGTCGAGTCCTTTTGCTTTGTGGAAACGCTTTGACAAGGAGAACCTGATGGCCCGGCCGGACTTTGACGAATCCACCATCCGTATCCTGGCGACCAGCCACGCCTACGCTCGAGGGGAGGAGTATTTTGAATCCGGAAGCGTGAGCAACCTGGTTCTTAAAGACGACGGCTACCGGGCGAATGTCTATGGACGACATCGCTACACCGTCAGAATCTGGGAAAACAGGAGCAAGATCCAGACCTCCTGCACCTGTCGCTACGCTTCAGAGGGCATCTGCAGGCACATCGTGGCGGTTATGCTGACCATACTGAGAAAACAGGCCGACCGCGAAGACCGTACGGATTTTACCTGGTTAGAACTGGGTATCCAGGTGCCACCGCCGGCGGAAGAAGTTCCGCCATCCTCAAAGGCCCCCGAGGTCTCCGGTAGAGAGGATGCACAGGCGGCGGATCGGGCAAAAAAAAACGCCGACCATCCGGCCGAACTCCCGCCCGCCCTTCTGGCGAACCAGATTATGACCTCTCCGGTGGTCACGCTCTCCCCGGAGGCCAGTCTGTATGAAGCCTGGACCTTGATTAGCGAGCGCAGATTTCGCCACGTCCCTGTGGTCTCTCAAGAGAACAAACTCATCGGGATTATTTCCGACAGAGACCTGCTTCTCAGAGTCGCAGGCATTGCCTCCTCGGACGCGGCGGCCCGGACTCGGCCCGGCACGACCCTCCGGGATATCATGCAAACCCGGGTGCTCACAGCAAGTCCCAACACCAAAATCCGGCAGATCGCCCAGGTCTTGTTCGAAAACCGAATCGGCGCCATGCCCGTTGTGGACGAAAATAAAACCCTTGTGGGCATGATTACCAGGAGCGATATCTTAAGGGCGCTTATCCATCAGAACCGATCCGGGTCTTAGATCGTATTACCCCCGCTCTTCCTGCACATGAGACAAGGCCCTGGAGGCGTGAACGCCTGAAGAAGTCGCCGACACCTCGGCGCCTTCAACAGGCACATATTCCGGAAACACCTGTGGGAATGTGCGCCCTGTGGAAACCTGCTTTGTGGCCGCATCAATATAGCAGACGCTGAATGCACGTCGAGGACGGTCCACGGTGTTGACTTCGGAACGGTGCAGGGTCCAGTTGTGCAGCATCACAACTTCGCCCCTGTCCATCTCCAGATAAAGCCGCTCCTCATCCGGCGCATGGACCGCACGCTCTTCTGGAGACAGTTGATCGCCCTTCCTGGGGATCTTTTTTTTGTGTGACCCGGGGATAATTTGCAGGCAGGCATTGGCCACACACGTCGGATCCAGCGCCGTCCAGATCGTGACTTTCGGCGGGATGCTCAAGCCCCACCCCCCGACCCCGTCCTGATGCCAGTTAATCAAAACCCCCTGATTGGCCGGCTTGTTGAAAAACATCGACCGAAAAACCGACACTTCTTCGCCGATGATCTTGCGCGTAATATCCCGGAACAGAGGATGCTGGATATAAGCCAGAAACAGCGGATCCTGTTCGAGGTCTTGAATTTTTCGATATTTCAAAGAAGACCCTTTAAACACGCTTGTCTGCTTGGACAATTCGGCCTTTCCGGCCGAAGGACACAGCTGCATCATCATCCTGTCGTAGCGGATGCTCCCCAGCATAATATCGTCAATTCGCTGACAAAGCGTTTCGACCTCCTCAGCTACCTTGCCCAGCCGCACGTATCCCTGTTCGTGAAACACTTCCAGCTCATCTTCGGTCAACATCGGCCCGTGTAGATCAATCATCATCTGGTCTCCATGAGCTACCCGACGGTCAGGACTTCTCTCACGCCTGCAGCGATTTTGTCCCGATTTGGGAATACATGGTCTTCGAGCCCGGGACTATACGGTATGGGCACATGCAGTGCGCAAACGCGTTTTACGGGCGCTTTCATCCTGGCAAACGTCTCCCCATCTTCGGTGACAAGGGCGGCAATCTCGGCCGATGCGCCTGCGGTGGGACCGGCCTCGTCGGCAATGACCAGCCGGCCGGTTTTCTGCACAGAGGTGCGAATCGCAGCGTGATCCATGGGGACGAGGGTGCGCGGGTCAATGACTTCGACGGAGACGCCTTCTTGTTCGAGCACTTCGGCGGCGGCAAGCGCTTCGTGCACGAGCCAGGCCAGGGCCACCACCGTGACATCGGCGCCTTCTCGCTTGGTATCGGCCTTGCCCAAAGGCACGGTGTAGTCCCCGTCTGGCACCTCGCCTTCAAGGCCCATGAGTCGGCTGGATTCGAACGAGATGACGGGGTTGTTGTCGCGGATTACAGATTTGAGCAGTCCTTTCATGTCGTAGGGCGTTGAAGGCAGCACCATCTTCAACCCCGCGAGATTCATGAACATGGAGTAAGGACTCTGGGAGTGTTGCGCGGCGACCCGCCCGCCGCCTCCGACGGAGGTGCGAAAAGTGATGGGGAACTTTACCTGGCCGCCGAACATATAGTGAATTTTCGCCGCCTGGTTTACGACCTGGTCCATGGCAACAAAGGAAAACGTGACCATGCTCCAGTTGATGATGGGACGGAAGCCCGACCCTGCTGCGCCAATGGCGATGCCGGTAAGAGCGCCTTCGGCGATGGGTGTGGCGCGCACCCGCTCCGGGCCAAACTCATCGACGAGCGCCCCGGGGGCATCGGTCGAGAGGTGAAACGTCGTTGGATCTCGCCTCATCTCCTCTGTAAGCGCTTCCATTCCTGCCTGTGCGTATGAAATTTTTCGCATGGTGGGTTGCCCTTTTAATCAATTTGCAAATACGTCCTCGACGGCCGCTTCCGGTTCTGGAAACGGGCTGTCCTCGGAAAATCTGACGGCCTGCTCGATCGCCGAGAGGATTTCCTCATCCATCTTTTGCCACGCTTCGTCGCTCAGAACTCCCTGCGCCATCAGGCCGGTGGTGAAGCGTTTGATCGGATCCTTCTCCTGCCACGCTTCGATCTCGTCTTGCGGGCGTGGGTCGGCTCCACCTACCCTTTCGGTATGCCTGCGCCAACGATAAGTTTTGCATTCGATAAGGGTGGGGCCTTCACCCCCACGCGCACGGTTGACCGCGGCCTGGGCAGCGCCATGGACCGCCATCACATCGTTCCCGTCCACGACCACACCCGGGATGTCATAGCCAGCGGCTCTTGCCGCTACATCGCTGTGTGCTAAGGTGCTTCCAGCAGCGGTATTGGCGGCCCAGAGATTGTTCTCACAGACGTAGAGCATGGGAAGCTTCCACGTTGCCGCAATGTTGATCGACTCGTGGAAGGGACCCGCGTTCGAAGCACCGTCTCCAAAGAAAGACACCGCAACACGCCCCTTGCCTTCCAGTTGGGCCGCCAGACCGGCACCGGTCACAATGGGAATGCCGCCGGCGACGATGCCATTGGCCCCCAGCATGCCGATACTGAAATCGGCGATATGCATAGAGCCGCCTTTGCCTTTGCAATACCCGCTTTGCCTGCCGTAGAGCTCGGCCATCATTCTCTTCATATCGGCGCCCTTGGCAAGACAATGCCCGTGGCCGCGGTGCGTGCTGATGATCTGGTCGTCCTGGTTCAGGGCTGCACACACCCCCACGGCGACGGCTTCTTCGCCAATGTAGCAATGCACGACGCCGTAGATGACGCCGGATCGGTAGTCATCTGACGCACGCTCCTCGAAGCGGCGGATGGTCTGCATCGAGCGGAGCATCTCAAGCTGTTTTTCTGCTGTGGGCGTCATTTTGCATTCCTTCATTTTATGAATATTGAAACTTGATCCCACTATGCGGGCCGGTCGCCCTTCTGTACCGGCGCCGTCCGACTGTCGACGCCGGGGAGCATTTTTGACGGATCGCGGGTCACGATGACATCGATAACCGTGGGCCTGTCACGCTCGGCGATCCCTTCGGCGAAAGCGGCGCCCAGTTTGTCGGGATCGCATACACGGATGCCCTGGCACCCGAGTTCGCGGGCCACGTTCGCATAGTGGGTTTCGCTCAGATCGCTCGACTGATAGCGGCCCTCATACAGGTTGTGTTGGAGCGCCTTGACGTAACCGGAGGCGGCGTTGTTCACGATGGCAAGGGTGAAGCCGAGGCCCAGACGCCGGGCCGTTTCGAGCTCTCCGAGCACCATGTTGAATCCGGCATCGCCGGTAAGCCCGACCACCGGTGAATCAGGGGCTGCCAGTTGAGCGCCTATGGCGCCCGGCAACCCGTAGCCGATGGATGCGAACCCTCGATTCGCGATATAGCAGCGACCTGCACAGGTCGAATCGTACAGCAGTCCGGTCCAATGGGCGGCAAATCCGCCGTCGACAACCAGAATGCCGTCGTCGGGCATGACGCCTTGCAGTTCGCGGACCAATCGTGCCATGTGGATGGGCCGCTCGTCGGACGCATAGCGGGGTTCCGCCTCTGCCCGCCAGGCGGTCATCCGCTTTGCCACTTCGGTCAGGTAGTCCGCATGCCGTCTCTGCAGGGTATCGATGTCGTCGACCAGACCGGCATGGAGATCGCGAAGTCCCTCGGCTGCATCGCCCCAGAGCGCGACTTCGGTGGGGGTAGTGCGCCCGATCTCTTCGGCCACGATATCCAGATGAATGAACGGCACACCTCGCGGCATGAGTGCAAAGCGCTTGGTGGCAATCTCGCCCATCTTGCAGCCCACCGCGAGGATACAATCCGACGACTCGATCAGATCGTTGGCAATACGCGACCAGCGACCGAACAAGCCCACACTCAGCGGATGCGTACACGGGATCGCGCCCTTACCGCTCAAGGTCTGGGCAACCGGAACGCCGAAATCTTCGGCGAACTTGAGCAGCGCTTCGTAGGCGCCCGAAAGATGCACTCCCCCCCCGGCGAGTATGATGGGGCGCTCGGAGCTGCGCAATCGCTCCACCGCCCGGGCAACGGCTTCGCGGCCGGGGCGGGAACGCTGTGCCGGGATACAAAGTGTTTCTGGATCGACATAGAAATCTTCCTTCGGGTAGTCGAACTCCCCGTGTGCCACGTCTTCAGGTACATCAAGCACAACCGGGCCCGGCCGCCCGGACGTGGCAATGGCATAGGCGCGTCGTACGAGTTCGGGTATGCGCAATCCCTGTTCAATCCGGATTAAAGACTTCACCGCCGGCGCCAGGATTTCGGTCTGGCGCGCTTCCTGCGTCATGTTTTTCCAGGAATGATCGCGGTTGCTGTTGCCAATAATGACGATGAGGGGCACGCCCGCGTTTAACGACTCGACCAGCCCTGTCACCAGGTTCGTGGCTCCGGGGCCGAGCGTGGCATCACAAATGCCGGGGCGTCCGGTTACGCGCGCCCAGGCGTCGGCGGCGAAGGCGCCGCAGCGCTCGTCGTTGATCAATGTGTGTTTAAGCCCCAGCTCACGGACCGCATCGTAGAAGGGCAGCAGCTGAAATCCACCCATGCCGAACATCGGAGCGGGGTTGTGAAGCCGGAGCATCTCGGCGAGGGCCTGCCCACCGTTCATTTGTACAAATGAAGACATAGGCTCTCCGGGGGTTAGGAACTGAGCAATCCTGCGAATGCGGGCACCGTCATACCCACCGTGATACCGCGTTTCTCAGCCTGGGTGTTGATGTTTGAGAGGGTGCCACTCTCCCAGGCCGAACGCGCATCGCCTATGCGAGCGCTCATGGCGTCGACTGTGGCAGCCGGAATAGCGGCCCGGTCCAGGATTTTGAGACGCTGAATACCCGCCTGATCGATCCCGATGCCGGCATCGTTGAACACCGCGCCCCGTGCCTGTACCGCAATTCCATAGCCGGGTCTTCCCGCCAGAACGCCGCCGTGTGATCCCGTAATAATGATCGCATTGGCATCGCCGGTCTCCACGAGCGATGCCGAGTCGCAGGCGATCACCCGGACCGGCGTCTCTTGCAGCAAAGTGCGTGTTTCCTCATAGCCTGGCGTATCGCCTTCGAACGTCTTACCCCGGCGCATGGCCTCGGCCGCTTCCCGGCAGGTCTGGCCTGCTGCGCAGCCAAGCGAGCCAGCGGCCTGGTTGCAGTAGCTGAGGCGCCCGCGATCAAGTATGTCCGCGCCATCTCCGATGCGCGCCGACGTATGGGCAACCGTTGCAGCGGCCACCCCCAGCGGCTGCAGGTAATCGAGCGCCCCAATGCCTGCATTGTCCTTGCCTACGCCTGCGTCATTGAAAATCACACCGCGCAGACCGGCGAGAGCCGCCAGATACCCGCAGTAACGTCCCCCGTGGGAGCCGGCAACCAGTACAGCTCCCCGAAACTCGGGACCAAGCTTGGTAATGGTGTCAACGCATTGAACGGCTTGCATAGTCTAAAATCCCACGCAGAATGATACCTCGGTCAGGGCCCCCGTCAGCATCCCGTACGCCAGCGAACCGTAGGTCATCACACCGATGCCTTGTTCCTGCGCATAGGGAAAAATCCATTTCGCCATGCGCCGGTCGAACAAATTGCATCCGTACTGCAGCACATCCACCCGCCGTGCCTCCACGCACGTCTCAATCTCCCTGGGCGTAAAATTCGACAGCCCCACGTAGCGCACCTTCCCCTGCTCCACGATCTCCTCCAGCGCTTGCATCGTCTCATCGAACGGGCCGTATGTGCCCGCCATCTCCCAGCACCCGAACCCGATCGCTGAGACCTTCAGGCCTGTCTGTCCGAATTGGCGGTATTCCATTGATCCCCTCCAGTTCTCCCGTTGGTCCATTTGTATAACATGCATGTACTCAGAATGGGCAAACGTCAAGGCGAATATTCACCCCCCACGAAAGGTGAGCAGCCTGTGAGACGCTACACAACATTGTGGGTTGTGTTCGGCGTATTTTGGAGGTAATACAGGGAAGACAAGCTTAGGCCCCGGAGGCATATCCTCCGGGGCCTTGTGACCAGGCTCGATCCTATTGCTTATCAGTTCCGGTCCATCAGGGGATGAAGCTGCTCCCGCCGATGTGGATGCCGCAGCTTGCACAGCGCCTTTTCCTTAATCTGGCGCACCCGTTCCTTTGTCAGACTGAAATGGCTCCCGATCTCCTCTAAAGTCAGGGGGTCCTCGTCTCTCAGGCCAAAGTGCAGTCGGAGTATCTCCGCCTCCCGATCTTCCAGCGTATCCAGCACCATCTCCACCTGCTCCCGGTCCGAATCCTCCAAAAGCTGGGCGTCGGGCGCTTCCTGGGTGTTGTCGGCCAGCGCATCGAGCGGGTCCATATCGCCGTCCTCCTGGAATGTCGCATCTAAGTAGCACACGTCCCGAGACTGCATCAGCGTATCTTCCACGAGCTGCGCCGAGACTCCCAGCTTCTCGGCAATCATCGCAGGTTCGGGATCGGCCTCATAGGTCTGACCCAGCTTCTGTGACATCTCGTTGATCTCGTGCAGCAGCCGGATCCGGTTGTCCGGCAGCCTGACCATCCGAGAGTCCTGTGACAGGCTCCGATGGATAGCCTGCCGAATCCACCAGACCGCATAGGTGACAAACTTGAAACCGCGCGTCTCATCAAACCGCTCCGCAGCCGTAATCAGACCCACGTTGCCGGCGCTGATCAGATCTTCCAGCGCCATCCCGTAGCCCCGGTACTCACAGGCAATTCGGATCACAAACCGCAGGTTTGCCGCAACCAGCTTGTTTCTGGCTTCCGGGTCGCCCTCGCGGATCTGCCGCGCCAGCGTGGCCTCTCCCTCGGCCGAAAGCGGCTCTGAAGAAGCAATATCTTGAAAATAGAGATCCAGCAGCTCGCTTTCTTGATATTTTATCCCGGCCATCGCTCTCACCTTTCGCAGAAATGAACGCCCGCTTTAAAACCGCCGGCGGTAGATGTTTCACAGGATGACAATCCCTTTCTGCACAGAACATAAGGCAAGGAACGTGCCAAAACAGCAGAGCACAGGACCGAAATGTGATATGTACTGGGAATAGAAAGACTTATATTATTAGAAACAATCAAAACAGAACGAGCGCCGTACAGGCCGAAGGCTCCAGATTGCACAAAACGTTTCAATTTTCGTCACACGCCTGATTCATTTTGGCGTGTCCTGCATCACAAAGAAGATCCGTACAACACGTGTATTTTCAGCAAAATACCGCAAGGGTCACACCGCCTAATTTTCAACACTCACCCGAACCATCGTCAGTTCCCCCGGCCCCAGGAGAAATTCAACCTTCAGCGGTTCTCGCATCGGCAGCGCCGCTTCCTCGGCCAGTTCCGCTCCCGCGCCCTTCCCACCCATCCGATACCGCCGAACCCGGATCTGTTTGCCCCAGACCAGACCGCTGAACAACACGGCAAGGGGAACCGCATCTCCCTCCCGCTGCCAGAACAGGGCGATCACCGCTTCCCCGTCCAGCGTGGCAATGCCTTCAACGCCCCGGTCGGGAGCATCGATCCTCATCGGCAGCCTCACGCGCCCCAGCCGGCCGAAAGCCCGCAGCGCAGCTTCTCCGGCCCCCGACGCTTTCTGACAGACCGCATCCACGTCCATCCCCAGCACCGGCAGCAGAGACGACAGGGTCAGAACCGTCGGGCTTACCCCGGAACCGGGCACGGTGCGACAATCGCCGATGACAAGCCCGGGCCGGGCCGGCAGAGCATATCGATCCAGAAGGCCCTGAACCGCCCTCACCGAGCGCTGGAGATCCTCCCGCTGAGTCACATCCACTCGCCAGCTCACAAAATGAAGCGGCAGGTTCCGATCGCGACACCGCCCAATCAGCGCCTCCACCCCACCCGACCGCCAGTCCACTCCCGGACCACCCACCACCGCCTTCCGGTCTGCGCGATAGACCGCCCACACCCCCGATTCGTAAAACTGCAAATAGCGCTCGTCCCCTTCCGATCCGGCCCAGATCTCAAAACGGGATACCTGCCCGGCCGCACGGCGAACCGTGTCAAATATCAGCTCCGCCCAGAGATCAGCCGTCCCCTCTCCCGCCGGAACCGGCAGCGGCAGAATCACATCCACCCCGTTCAAGTCCGGGGAACGGAGCGCCGCATCCAGCGCCGCCCAGGCCGCGTTGCCACCGGCCAGCCTCGGCCTCCATGCCGCCGCGACCAGGTCCGGATGCAAACGCACGGTCCTCAACTCCAGCCCCTCCGGAATCCGCCCATCCCCCCCCCGAAAGCCCCTGCCAGAGGTCTGGAATCAGCCCCACGCCTTCCCGGCACTCCACCCGGATCTCAACCGGCCGGCCCGTCCCGGCCGCCTGGCCCCAGAGAGGCCCGTTCCACAGGAGCAGGACCAGAACGACGCCGACGTCTCTTATGAGTCTTAGTGTCAACATCTAACGTTAGGATATTTACCACAAGGCAGTTGCGGAATGCGGATTGGAATTCTTTCATTCCGAAATCCGCATTCAGAAATCCGAAATCGTCACACCAGCTTCAAATCCGCCTTCTGTCCCTCTTCAACAAAAGCCGTCAGCAGCTTGACGGCCGCCTCAATATCTCCCCTGTCCGCCAGTTCAATCGACGTATGCACGTACCGGGTCGGAACCGAGAGCGTTACCACCGGCACCCCGGCTCGAATGCGCTGCATCCCCCCTGCATCCGTGCCTCCCCGGGGCAGGATCTCCATCTGATACTTGATTTTCCGCCGCTTTGCCAGCGTCTTCAAATGCGCCACCAGACCCGGGTGAGAAATCGCCGACGAATCCATCAACTTGATCGCTGCTCCATCGCCCAGCCGGGTCACATACTCGTGCTCCGGAACCTCCGGGATATCCGCCGCCAGCGTAATATCCAGCGCCACCCCCACATCCGGCTCCACCCCGAACGCGCTCACCGTTGCTCCCCGCAGGCCCACTTCCTCCTGCACCGTGGCAACCGCATAGGTGTCAAACCCGAACGACTTTGCCTTCTGCATGGCGCGGATCATCACATATACCGACAGCCGGTCGTCCATCGCCTTGCAGCTCACCCCTTTGCCGATCTCTGTAAAATCCCGTTGCAGCGTCACCATCGCCCCCACCTCCACCTCCCGCTTCACCTGCGAGGCCGGCATGTAGAGGTCCACGACAAAATCGCTCACCCGAAGCGACTTCCTCCGGTCCTCCTCCGTCTGGATATGCGGCGGCTTGATGCCCGGATAAAGCAGCCCGGTCAAATCCCGTTTGGTCCCGCAAACCGTCACCCGCTGCGCCACCATATTGCGCGGATCGTGCCCCCCCATCGGCACCAGCCGAAGCAGGCCCTTCTCGTCGATGTGCGACACCACAAAACCGATCTCGTCCATATGCGCGGCAATCATCAGCTTCTTCGGCGACCTCCCCCTGGTCGCGCGTTTCAACGCAATCAGATTGCCCAGCGCATCCACGCGCATCTCGTCCACCACAGAATTCAGCTCGCGTCTCACAATCTCCCGGAGCCGCTCCTCCCGGCCCGGAATTCCCGAACACTCACAGAGTTCCTTCAACATTTCCATCCTGTTTCCTCCTGATATACACAGGTCTACGGATAGGTTGCCGTAATCTCGTGGGCAATCCCCCCCCGCACGTTGAACTTCCCGATCACCGTCATCTCCACAGGATCACACGCCGCCACCAGATCGTCTAAGATCTTGTTCGTCACCGCCTCATAAAAAATCCCCTCGTCCCGATAGGACCAGAAGTAGAGTTTGAGCGACTTCAACTCAACGCACTTCGGTCCCGGCACGTACCGAATCACAATCGTCCCGAAGTCAGGCTGCCCCGTCTTCGGACAGATCGACGTAAACTCCGGACAGGTAAATTCGATCGTGTACTTCCGGTCCGGACGGGGATTCTCAAACGTCTCCAGTTCCTTGCTTGATTGTGTCGGCACAGGTTCTCCTCACAAAAAGTGAAAATGCAAAATCAATGTAGCCGCAGGCTTCAGCCTGCGCGCACCCATAAAGGCCACATAAACGTGCGACTACAACATCATCACCCCTTCAATCACTCCCTTCAAATCAATACCAATTGCCCCGGTATAAGGATACATTTCCCAATTCTGTACCAATTCTTTTCTTACAGGATTACTTGCAACGTATCGTATTTGCGCTCCCAGATCATCGCTTTGTCGAATCACATGGTCATAGAAACCCTTTTGCCACCGAAAATTGGGCCGGTTTGTTCCCAACCAAAAGCCACTCCGCTGTTTAAAATCCACAATTGATTTCCACACATCGGACAAAGGACTTATACCTTGTAGAATCAGATGTACGTGATCTGGCATAAAGCAGTAGATCAGCACGTTACAATCATTCTTCTCTACGGCCATCCGCAGAATTTCAATAAATTTACAAGCGACGCCTTCATCCTGAAATAGGGGCTGATTATCCGCTACACAAGCAGTAAAAGCAACCGCTACTTTGCCACGGTAGGATTCACGAGGTAGACGATGTGATCTTTCCCGAGCGGAGTTTCTTGTACCTGGCATATTTCCTCGTTTTGACGCACCTTCTACGTATGTCCTTTGCGGGTGCGACGCACCCTGAAGGGTGCGGCTACATGATTAAAACCTTGGCACCTTCACCGGGCCACCCGATTTCACCGACTCGAACGCCGCCACGCAGATCCCTGCCGTTCGCGTCGCCTGGTCCAGATTCACCGGCGGTTCGGTATCGTCTTCGATCGCCCGGAGCAGATCGGCGATCAGCCTCTGGCGGCCGTCGCGGCGGGTATCCGGCGCCTCGACCGGCTCCCACTTCCGGTTCAGATCCGACACCACGTATCCCGGCGGAACCTGCGGCGTGATAAAGGTCTTCTGCGTCCCGTAAACATGGACATTCCGAAATCCCGGCCGGGCGGACCCCATCGTCACAAAGGTCTTGCCCACGCACCCGTTCTCAAACCGGATAATCGCCACAATACAATCGGTCACCTCCACCCCGTGCGCCCGGGTCGCGATCCCGTTCCCGTAAGCCGTCACCTCCTCTGCGGAAGCATCCACAATCCACTGGACCACGTCCACCGGGTGCACGCTCCCCCCAGCCACCGGGTTGTAGTCCGGGTGCCCCCGCCAGCCGTTCTGAAAAAGGCCGATGTGATTAGAAATATAATCGGCCTCCACATAAAAAATCTCTCCAAACGCCCCGGCCTCCACCTGGCGTTTGACCTCCTGAAAAACCGCGCCGTACCGGATCTGGCATCCGTGCGACACCTTCCGCCCCGTCCGCCGGGCCGTATCCGCAATCCGCCCGATATCCTCAAACGACGTCGCCAGCGGCTTCTCCACCAGCACATGTTTGCCGGCCTCCATCATCGCCACCGCCTGATCCGCATGCATGTGGTCCGGCGTACAGATCGACACCACATCGACATCCTCCCGGTCCGCCACCGCCCTGAAATCGGTATACCGATCCGCCACCTCCTGCCCATCGCCCACCTGGGTCAGCAGCGCCTCATTCATATCACAGATCGCCCGCACCTCGGCGCCCGCCTCCCGGTAGTCCCCAATATGTCCTTTGCCCACGCCCAGCCCGATCACCGCCGCATTCAAACCCGCCATCGCTTACTCCTTCCTAACTTTCATGATCAACTTCGTCCGGGCACGATCGGTACCAGGCTGTCGCCCGAAGGCCTCGGATCCTTCGGCCGGATCGGCATCTTCTCATAAGATCGGTAAGAGACATCCAGATAGGACGTCTCCACCCGCACGTGCCCCCGGTGGCGCGATTCCATCAGCGCGTCCAGCGCCCCGATAACCAGAAGCGTTCGCTCCACGGGATACTGCGGGTTGCCGCTCAAAAACATCTCCTGAATATTCAGGCTCAGATAACTGAAGTGGGCGTGCGGATCATTCGGAAGATGAACCTCCATCCCCTGCACCTCTCCTGCCGTGCGCCCGGCGTACCCCCACCCCCTGGTGTAGCCGTTGAGCATCAGGGTGGCCGCTCGCAGCCCGTCCGCATATTCAACCAGAAAAACTGCCGGATTCTCGCAGTGCGCCTCCATCTCCCCCTCCTCTTTCGGCTCAATATGCACCCGGGCCGCATCGACCAGTTCCCGAGACCAGAGCCCCTCGTCTCCCGCCTTCCACACCGCCTCTCCCTCCAGGCACTGCACCGCAGCGATCCCCCCCTCGCCCCCCTTCCGGCGCTCTACCATACACTGCAGCAGTTCCAGTCCGTGAAACCCGTAGGAATCCAGTCCGCTGAAGGCAATGGAAAGCGCCTCTTCCACCGGCGTCTCCAGTTCATACTCCAGCCAGGGATTCCGCCAGGCAAGCGGCAGTGAAGACCCCGCCATAAACGGCACCTCCAGCGCCGCCGCCCGATCGTACATCCACTTCGCATTCGCCCAGTCATACGCCAGGTGCTTATCGCTGAACACCGGCGCCGACCGTCCCGAAGTCGCAAACACCCCGCAGACCTGTTCGAAGAAGAAGCGGCGGGGATACATATGCTGCTCTTTCTCGTTCCAGGCGTAATCCCCGTGCTCACCGACAATGAGCACTCCATCCACCGCCAGATCTTTCCCCCCCAGCGTCAGCGCCTTTGGAATACTGTTATAAATCGGCACCCCGTGCTCTCCGGCCAGATCCACCCCTACGTCCCGCTCGTGGATCTGGTCCATATACATCGAAACAATCTCCACCTGAGGTGGCTGGAGGCCGTCGTCCGCCGGGAACCCCTTCAAGAACTTCGTCACAATCACATCCGCGTGCGAACGGGGATAATAGGTCGTTACAATCGCAGCAATCTTCTTCCGGTCGGCCATTGCAGATCCTTTTTATTTGGTACGTACTCCCACCGTAAACGCCCGGTGGGGGTTCTCCACCGTCAACTGATAAACCTCGGCATCGCTGAAACCGGCTCCTCTCAGCGCCGGCAGAAACTCTGCAAACAGCGTATCGAACGGCCGGAACAACCCGCCGTCCGGCTCGCCCGGGCGGTACCATCCGGCATCGTGGGAAATCAGCACCCGGTCCAGGAACCCCCGTTTCTTCATCTCGACCACCAGATCCACGTGCTGTTCCACCGACTTCGGGCCGATCCCGTCGAACTCCACCCACGCCCCCTGCTCGGCCGCCCGGGCGTGCAGATCGGTATTCACCTCATTCTGCGCATGCACCCAGATCCAGGCGCTGCCGTCCACCCCCTCTTTGCGTAAAACGGCCAGCTCCTCGTGCGCAGGCCCCCCGCCCGTGTGCGCCGCAATCGTCAGCCCGGTCTTCAGGTACGTCCGTGCAGCGGCCACCACCAGCTTCCGGTCGATCTCCGACAGCGGTCCACCGTCCACGCCGGTCTTGATAAACCCCGGCCGGACCCCCGTCCCCTCGATTCCCTCCTCCCATTCCCGCACCCAGCGTTGTGCCAACTGGTCCGCCGTCTCCTGATACGCGTGGGCGGGCACGAACTTATCGTTCGAGGCCCCATAGTACCCCGTATTCGTCAGCAGCCTCACCCCGCTTGCCTCCGACAGCCGCTTCAGCAGGGCCGCGTCCCGTCCGATGTAGGCCGGCGTACATTCCACAAGCGTCTCACACCCCAGCTCCCGGACCTGCTTCAGATAGGGCAGCACAACCTCAACAACCTCATCAGCCTCGTACCGATCGCGGCTCACCTTGTCCGCCCCGATAAAATCCACCATCACGTGTTCGTGCGGCAGCGTCACCCCCAGCGTCCCCGGCGCAACCGCCCCCGCCACCGTCATCACCTGTCCGTTTACCATCTCCCGCTCCTTCGCTACCACTCCAAACCCCGAACCGGCCAGCACCCCGCCGCCAATTGCAAACGCGCTTTTCTGGAGAAATGTGCGTCGATTCATCTCGCCCCTACCAGCCTCAATGCGTCGATTCATCTCGCCCCTGCCAGCCTCAATGGGCCGAGTACACCAAAGGGTTAATTTCTCTTTTGCAGAAGCAATATCGGTATCGTTTTGCACGATGTCAATCGGTAAAAGAACCCTGCACATCCGGCTTGCTTTTCGACCTCTCATCTTCTATTTTGGGTAGTCCTCTCTTGAGCATTGTTGCAGGCATCACACCCTTTTTTGAACCAGGGTGGGGAGACGCGGTGAACTTCCCCGAATTTGCACCCAAATGGAGGAAAACCCCATGGCCTACACCAAAATCCAGACCTGGCTGAAAGACGAACTGAAAACCATCGAAGCCGGTGGACTCTACAAGGCCGAAAAGCAGATCACCACGCCTCAGGGCGCACAAATAAGCACAACCGAGGGGGAAACGATCAACTTCTGCGCCAACAACTACCTCGGGCTTGCCGGCCACCCCGACATCGTCGAAGCCGCCGCCGAAGGCCTTCGCACCCACGGCTATGGCATGGCCTCCGTCCGCTTCATCTGCGGCACCCAGGACCTCCACAAAGCCTTAGAACGCTGCATCTCCAACTTTCTGGGCACGGACGACACGATTCTCTACACCTCCTGCTTCGACGCCAACGCCGGCCTTTTTGAAACCCTCCTGAGCCCCGAAGACGCCCTGTTCAGCGACGCACTCAACCACGCCAGCATCATCGACGGCATCCGCCTCTGCAAAGCCGGTCGCAACGTCTACCAGCACGCCGACATGGCCGACCTGGAGGCCAAATTGAAAGCGGCCGGTGAGGCCCGGTTCCGCCTCATTGCCACCGACGGCGTCTTTTCTATGCGTGGCGACCTGGCGCCCCTTGACGCCATCTGCGACCTGGCCGACCGGTACGACGCCCTTGTAATGGTGGACGACTCCCACGCCACCGGTTTTCTCGGCCCCACCGGCCGGGGCACGCCCGAGCACTTCGGCGTTTCCGACCGGATCGACATCATCACCAGCACCCTGGGAAAGGCCCTGGGCGGCGCTTCGGGCGGCTTCACCTCGGCCCGGCAGGAAATCGTTGACATCCTCCGGCAGCGCTCCCGGCCCTACCTCTTCTCCAACACCCTGGCGCCCCCCATCGTCGCCGCCTCCCTCAAAGCCATCGACATGGTCGAGCAGAACCCGGACCTGCGCGAGGCCCTGTTTGAAAACACCCGCTACTTCCGGGATGAAACGACCGCCCGGGGCTTCCGGATCACGCCCGGCATCCACCCGATTGTCCCCATCATGCTCGGCGACGAACGTCGTACCGTGGACATGGCGACAGCCGTCAACGCCCGGGGCATCTTCGCCGTCGGCTTCAGCTACCCCGTCGTACCCAGAGGAGAGGCCCGCATCCGCGTCCAGCTCTCGGCCGCCCACACCCGCGAGCAGCTCAACCGGGCCATCCAGACCTTCGCGGAGGTCGGCAAGGATCTGGGCGTCATCTCACCGTAGGGGCGACCCACCGGATATCGTACCACCATCCGCAGGATCACCTCCGTAAGGGCACGGCATGCCGTGCCCCACACCGAAAGGAACCTCCAATGCTCGAATCGAAAACCCTCAAAGGCCGCACCGCCATCGTCACCGGCGCCGGGCAGGGCATGGGCCGCGCCGTGGCCCGTACCCTGGCGGGCATGGGCGCCCGGCTGGTGGTCAACGACCTGAGTGAACCGGCTGCCGAACACGCGGCCGCCGAACTGCGATCCTCCGGCGCGGAATCAATCGCCTTTGGGGCCGACGTCACGGACGCCCCCGCCGTGCAGGCCATGGTCGACTGGGCCGCCGATGCGTTCGAAGGCGTCCACATCCTCGTCAACAACGCCGGCATCCTCTATCCCACGCAAGTCGCCGACATTTCCGAGGAGGAATGGGACCGCGTCATCGACGTCAACCTCAAAGGCACCTTCCTCTGCTCGCAGGCCGTACTGCCCGCCATGCAGGCCGCCGGCTGGGGCCGGATCGTCAACTTCTCCTCCACCGCCGGAAAAAACATCAGCACCGTGGGCGGCGCTCACTACACCGCCGCCAAGGCCGGCGTCCTGGGCTTCACCCGACATTTAGCAAAGGAAGTCGCCCCCCTGGGCATCACCGTCAACGCCGTCTGCCCCGGCCTCATCGACACCGAAATGGTCCGGTCCACCATCGACGAGGACCGCACCCGGGCCTATGCCGAAAGCTTCCCCATCGCCCGCCTGGGGCGCCCCGAGGAAGTCGCCGACCTCGTCGCCTTCCTCGCCACCGACCGGGCTGCCTATATCACCGGCGCCTCGCTGGACATCAACGGCGGGGACTTAATGATTTAAACATACGCTATTGCGTCCTCTAAGCACTGCCCTTCCACAGGCGCCAACTTAGAGGCAACAGGCGTCAGGACTCTGCACCGATCGTACCCGGAGCAGGGAGTGGCGGAATGCCACTGAGCCGAATTGGAAAATTTCTGACACAGGAAAGAGGCCTATGAAAATCACCGACATTAAAACCTTCCTCGTCCACCCGGGAACGGCCAAGAACCTGCTCTTCGTCAAAGTTGAAACCGATGAGGGTATCCACGGTTGGGGGGAGGCGTACACGCAGCACGACCGGGACCGGTCCATCGAGGTTCACATCCGGCAGCTCGGCCGCTACCTGACCGGCCGGAGCCCCTTCAACATCAAGCACTTCACCTTTATGGCCTACACCGATTTTGCGAGCAAGCGGGGAGCGATGGACCTCTACAGCGCCATCAGCAGCATTGAACAGGCCCTCTGGGACATCGTGGGAAAAGCGGTGGGACAGCCGGTCTACAACCTTTTGGGAGGCGCCTGCCGGGACAAAATCCGCGTGTACGCCAACGGCTGGGGGAGCTGGTATGATCGGGAAAAAAACCTGGACCAGCTTGCCGAGCGGGCCTCCGCCGTCGTGCAGATGGGATTCACGGCCCTCAAGTTTGACCCCTTTCCCGGTCCCTGGCGCAGCTTTATCGACCGGAAAGCCGAACAGACCGCTGTCGACCGGGTCAAAACCGTCCGTGAGGCCGTCGGCCCCCACGTGGACATCTTAGTGGAAGTCCACCGCCGGCTTGCGCCCATGCACGCAGTCCGCGTCGCCCGGCTGATGGAGCCGTTTGACCCCTTCTGGTACGAAGAACCGGTCTCCGCCCGCGACTTAGACGGTCTGGTCGAAGCCAAACGCGGCATCCGCCTCCCGGTCGTCACCGGCGAGGAACTCTATACCAAAACCGAATTCCGGGAAGTTTTTGAAAAACGGGCGGCCGACATCATCAACCCCGACGTCTGCAACTGCGGGGGCATCCTCGAACTCAGAGAAATCGCCGCCATGGCCGAAACCTACCACATCGCCGTCTCCCCCCACAACTACAACAGCACCACCCTGGGCCTCGCCGCCACCCTGCACGCCTCGGCCGCCATGCCCAATTTCCTCATCACCGAATACTTCGTCAACTTCGAATCTTTCGGCAACGAAATCGCACGCGAACCCTTCCAGATTGAGAACAGCGCCATCCCCCTGCCCACCCGTCCCGGCCTGGGAATCGACCTGGGCGAAGACGCCCTGGCCGGCCATCCCTACCGCGAGTTACCGGATCGCAATCTGAGACACCCGCATGAAGAAGAGCCTTAATACGCCACGCCTCTCAAAATGCCATCGCCACCGCAGGCAGTGTGATCGTCTCGCCTACCCCAGGCGGAGTGAACGCCGTATACCCGCCCTCCTTCCATCTCCATCTCACAGAATGCAACAGAACTGTAAAGAGATGGGTCTAATTTAGTTGAAAACAGCGCTTCTCACACGCAAAAAACCCCTCCGAAAGGACGGCTGAACCAGCCTCTGCTGTGGGCCCTTGAGGAGATATTTGTGAAATGCAATGGGTTGACCTATACGATTTTGAAGGCGGGGTCGGAAACCTATGATGGGGAGGTCAAGATTGGCGGCATCAGGTGCCTACCGAACCGGCGGCATCCGACCCCCGGGGCGCTTCAGGCCGAATTGGAAGCAGCGGGATTCAACGTGCTTTTCCAGAGTGAAGGAGATGCGATTTGCGTCCATGGAGAGTCAGAGACCTCCGGCAAAGCCGGAGGCTTGAAAACCGTGAACCGCTCAAAGCGGTTGAAAACTTGGCGCCACCTGAAGGTGGCAATCAATCAAACAGGTTCAGTTGATCCAGCCGACGGTCTGCTTCTTCTTGCTCTCGGATGTATCTGCGAACGGTCTCCTCATCTTTCCCGGCCGTCGAGACATAATAACCTCTTGCCCAAAAACGTTCACCTGTCACGTTCCCTCTACGTCCACCAAAGGTCCGAGCAACATAAATCGCACTTTTCCCTTTGATGTAACCCACCACCTGAGAAACCGCATACTTCGGGGGGATCGACACAAATATATGCACGTGATCTCCCATCAGGTGGCCTTCCAACACCTGGCTCTCCCTCTGACGAGCCAATTCACGCAAAACTTCGCCCAGATACTTGCGCAACTGACCATACAACACTTTCTTCCGACATTTCGGAATCCACACCAAATGATACTTGCAATCCCAACGGGTATGTCTTAGACTCTGTATGTTGTTCATCGAGAACCTCCCTTTCTGTGAGCTTTGCGCGGTTCACAATGGGGAGGTTCTCAAATATTCCCGGAACTGTCAAACTCTTTGAGTCCCCCGGCAAAGCCGGGGGTTTACTCCGATTAATTAGATGTTGGCAGTGCTGGAGAGATACTACGATCTGAAAGCGGAGGGCAATGCCGTTAGCTACAGCATTTGCAGGGGTTGCCGTTTTGAGATATGACGCAGCCCCTAAAGTTCCTGACTGTGGCTTTCGTGGTGGCCTCTATCGAGATGGTGTGGGGATTGTCTAGAGGATTTAGCAATAGAAAGGAGACAGCATATCCATGACAGAAGACGAAAAATACCTCTTCGACCTCAACGGCTACCTCGTCGTACGTGACGTGCTGACAGCCGAAGAGATCCAGGCGGCCAACGACGCGATCGATCATCACGCCGATCAGATCCGCGAGCTTGTGGGCGACCAGTCGCTTTCAGGCGCGTCGAAAGCGTTGAAGGGCATCACGGGTCGTGGTGGCCTGGGCGGCTTGTTTGAATGGGACAGCCCGTGGGGTGACCCCTTCCGTGCGTTGATCGCGCATCCGCGGATCGTCCCTTATCTCAACGTCATATTGGGTCCCGGCTTCAGGATGGACCACAACGGGGGCCTGATCACGATGAGGAAAGGCGCCGAGGGGCACGTCTTTCACGGCTCGTCGGGGCCCGGGTTCGATCCCCACCAGTACTACATCTTTAAGAACGGACAGATGCACAACGGTCTGACCGTCGTCACTTGGCAGTTCAGTGACGTTAACGAGGGCGATGGCGGCCTTTGCATTATTCCCGGCAGTCACAAGGGCAACTATCTCTGTCCGCAATCGATGCGACAGTATGAGGCTTACCAGGAATTCGTCAAGCCGATCACCTGCAAAGCGGGTGATGTCGTCATCTTCACTGAAGCCGTCACACACGGCACCCTCCCCTGGCAAGCCGATTACCAGCGGCGCTCATTCCTCTTACGGTTTTCGCCCGGCAACCTGGCTTACGCCAAGGGCTACCTGCCCGAGTGGCCCAAGAACATCCTCAGCAAGCTGACTCCCGAGCAGCGCGCCGTCTTCGAACCGCCCTACCACAAGCGTCTCGATCGTCCCACGCTCGACGACAACGGCGCCCTGGCTGAGAACTGATGTCACTTCAGGACGCGAGCAGACAGAATAAGGGGGGCACGTAGAAGAGCGCGTTTGCCTTCCTTGAAAACGCGCAGGCACCGGCACGGCCACTTAACTTCGGCGACCTGCCGCAGTAAACCTGATTCAAGGGAAGATGAAAGACGTGATCTCGTTCCTTAATGATCTGTCCTATAGCGAGAATAGCACGCAAGGAACTCGCCAGACGCTCTCAGACTGGCGCGACAAGTGGAACAACTCCTAATCTTGCTTGCCAATGCAGGATTTCCTACATTCCATGAGCCATCCAATCTACCTCGTGGTGTCATTTGAAATTGTAGGTCCATATACCCTGGAGGTCAGATTTAATGATGGTACCTCACAGGTCATTGATTTCCGGCCGGTCTTTGAAGGGGAACTTTTCGGTCCTCTAACCGATTTGGCGCTCTTCAATCAGGTCCGTGTCGATAAGGAGATACATACCCTGGTCTGGCCTAATGGGGCGGACTTTGATCCTGCGACCCTTCACGACTGGCCGAAACACAAAGGTGAACTCGAATCCATGGCTCGGCGCTGGGCTGAGACTATGGCAGAGAACGAATAGTTAGAAGATATGCATGTCAAGATAACGGCTGAAATAAGAAAAGGGGTGGATGTCGCCCCTTTATTTCTTTGCTGAACGCCACAAACCCGCATGGGGCGAACGCAATGAACAAAATGCACGAAGCAAACCGCAGAGGATGGGACGCCGTATCTCCGCACTGGCAGGCGAAAGTTGATGCGGCCGGGGAATGGCGGACGTGCCATATCGACCCAACCCTGGACGAGCAGGAACTGAAATATCTGGACGACATCTCCGGCAAGAAGACCTGCGTGCTTGGCAGTGGTGATAACCTGATCGTATTTGCTCTTGCCGGAATGGGCGCGGACGTCACCTCGGTCGACATCTCGCAGACACAACTGGACATTGCCGCCGAAAGGGCCGGCGAGCTCCGGCTGGACATCGCATTTGTTCGTTCGGATGTGACAGAGCTGGAGCCTCTATCGGATGAAACCTTTGACCTCGTTTACACCGGAGGCCATGTGGCGGTCTGGGTTTCAGACCTGAAGACCTATTATTCAGAGGCCTGCCGGATCCTCAAGCGAGGGGGCGTCTTCATGGTCAACGAATATCACCCCTTCCGCCGGCTCTGGGCGGAATTGCCGGACAGACTCGAAATCGAATTCGAATATTTCGACAAAGGCCCTCACGTCTACGACCGTTCGGAGGATGTTCCCGGGGCGCAGGAAGGCTCCCTGCCCAGTTATGAATTTCACTGGACGGTCCGCGACTATGTCACAGCAATGATCGATGCCGGCTGTGAATTGATAGCGTTAGACGAAATGGGCGATCAACCTGCGAAATGGGAGGGTGCGCCGCTGGGGGGACTGCCCGAATGCCTGCTGATGGTAGGAAGAAAAAGGTAATCGAAACCGATTCTATCACCGCAGAGGCGCAGAGGACGCGGAGAAGATGTCAGCGATCACGCGTGGAAAGATGATTACACTGGAATCAGATGTCGTCGATCCTCTCGAAAGTGTTCGCGCAATGCCCGGCGATAGCGCTCAAACTTCTGGTTCTTTTCCCGGTAGGTGTCGCTGGACTGGAATTCTAACCCCTTTGCCTTGAAGCCGAGGAAGATCACTTTCCGTGGATGGGGACCGGTGACCTTCGAAGGGCCGTGGGCGGTAGCTGTCGTAAGCACGGAGATCTGCCCCGCGGATTCGACCAGAACGGGCGCCAGTTCGGCATAGGGCAGATCCGGCATGTCTTCTTTCCAGACGTTACCTATAACCAGCGGCAGGTCGCCCCTGTCTTCGGCAATCTGGCGGTGACTACCGGGCCTGTACATAAACGGCCCCCGGTCAGGCGTTACGGGTGTCAGCCAAAGGAGTAAACTGGCCCACATGTGTCTCGGGACCTCCTCGAAGCTCTTTCTATTGAGCATGATATCGAGGTGTTCGGGTGAGACCTCTGCGCCCGGCTTCCTCTGCCGCATCACGCCCCCCATGAACTCCACCTCATCGGCTCGAAGGACCCGCTTTGCGACCTCTTCACAGAACGGATGCTGAAAGACCTCCAGCAGTTCCGGCTCGAATCGGCTGTAGTCGTCCCACTCCTTTACCTCTTCAAACATGCGACCGAGGGCTTCGATGTGGGAGTCCGCAAACGGGCCGTCGATGGTGACTGCGCCGTCTCGCTCAAATTGCTCGGCTTGCGTGTCAGTGATCATTTGAACCTCCGGAGGTTTGATTTCCAGGCGAAAGGGAACATCTTCAAGGTAAAAAAAGGGTGTGCTGAATGTCAATGATTCTTTAAACTGGTTTGTATATTAGGCCTGAAGCTGACAGAATGGTACGTGACAGAATAGACAAAGATGTAATCCCCGCAAAGCAAGCAGGAGAGAATGTGAAATGAACAGCATGCATGAAGCCAACCAGAAGAGATGGGATGTGCTGGCGCCTCGTTATACAATCCGTGAAGAAGATTGGCGGAGGTGTCATATCGATCCATCCCTGGGCTTTAAAAGAAAATCCCTCGACCTCTTAAAGCAATATGCAGGCGACCTCTCCGGCAAAACTGCCTGTGTGCTCGGCAGCGGCGATAACAAGGCAGCATTTGCGCTGGCCGGTCTTGGCGCAAAGGTCACCTCGGTCGACATCTCTCAGAAACAACTGGACGTGGCGGCCGAAAAATCCCGCCAACTCAGCCTGGATATCGAATTTGTACAGGGAGACGTGACCGACCTGCCCTTTATAGAAGCTGAATTCTTCGATTTTGCGTGCAGCACAAACGGCGTCATGGTATGGATCACCGAGCCGAAGAAGTATTACGCAGAAGCCTGTCGCTTGCTCAAGCCGGGAGGCATTTTCATGTCTTATGACATCCATCCCTTTCAGCGACCCTGGAAAGAGCCTGTGGTCGACCGTCTCGAAATGACCAAGCCCTATTTCGACAGCGGCCCCAAAGAGAACCTGTACAACCCGGAAGATGATAAAGACATCGGCTGTGCTTCCGAGGCGCCACCGAAGAAAAGACAGGGTGCGCTATCCAGCTTCCACTGCGCCTGGACAATCAGTGAGCTGCTGATGGCGATGCTGGAAGGAGGCTTTGAACTCTTACACATTCTGGAGGAGCCGGAGACAGACCTGAAATTCTGGCAGGGGAGTTCATTTGAAGGAGAGCCAAATATAGACCTGCTGGATTGGCGAAAGAATCCGCTTGTGGGTTTGCCTGCATGGTTAACACTGGTTGCACAAAAGAAAGGGCGCTGAAAATGAACCCCATCTACCTCGATTACAACGCCACAACGCCCCTTGACCCGGCAGAACTGGAGAAAGCCATTACCCCACAGACCATCTTGATCGCCCTTTCTTCCGGCACTTTGACAAGGAGACAGGTGGCTCTCCCAGGTTCCCAAAAGAATCCCCTTTCATTCCCAGGGTTTCGGGCTTATTTTTGACTTGTGAAGCTTCAAGCTGAATGAACCCCACGAAGGAGACCAGAAATGCCGATCATCGGATCGAATGCAGAGAATCGAAAGCTCATCGCTCAAGGTACTCAAGCCGATGACTTCATCGCCCAGGCCGCTCTCTCCAGTCTGGACCGGGAAGGCAAACGCAGAACGGCTATTGATGTCGAGCCCAGATTCACCCTGCGTCGCCTGCGTGACCATCTCCAGAGCGCGTCGGTCCAGGACGACGTGGCCTTCCTGACAAGCAGCGTGAGCAATGGGCTGATTTACGTGGCCGAAAAGCAGCAAGACGGAAGATTCAAAGCGAAGCAGCACGCTACCCCCACGACACACAATCATCCCGGCGGAATCCAGATGATCGGCGACTTTATTGCCGTACCGGAGTACACTGACTCAGAAGGGGCATCTGTACACTTCTACGACTCCCGTCGAGATCCTCTTGAGCCGGACACCACAACCAGGGTAGAATTCAACGGGAAGAGAGCCTATTGCCTGGGCATCGCCAACGTATCCGAAGGGGATAAGGAAATCTATGTGATGGCGGTCGTAACAGCGGGCGACGGAGACGATGTCGCGTTCTTCCGCTCAGCCAGGGGCGACGAGGACAAGCCCATTGGCGAGTGCCAATTTGAGGAGATCGGCACGTGGACACACGACGAGGCGGACCTGTCTGAGGGCATCGACGACAATTGGGGCGGCTATGGAAATACGATCGCCCTGATCGCGACGGAAGACCACAAACTGTATTTCCTGGGCGCTCACATCCACAACCCGTCCATATTGGATCACCTGATGAGACCCGCCTGGGGAGAGGATTGGGTGGACCTGTTTCGGGTGGACTTCAGCCAGCCCAAAGAAAAATGGATTAAGAAGGTCGGGAACAAACACGTAAAATGTGTTGGAGGAGCGTCTTTTCGCTACGGGGGGAGTGCGCGTGTGTCAGCCTCAGACCGCATCGAGATCACAGCGACCGTTCGGAATGTCTCGCTCTTCCGAAGAAGAGTACTCATGAACCTGTTCACAGCGTAGCGATATCCGGACCTGCTGCCGGCCATACGTATCCTTCCCCGACATCAACGGCGTAAGAACTGAATTCTCCGACGTCTTCACCCCTCCGGCAGTGCCTTGACGTGAGGTGTAAAAGTCCCTATTTTTAAGCAGATTGAGATTTTCCTCACAGCCGTCTGCGTGTTGTTAAACCTGGAACAATCCAGAATGAAAGGGCCGCATCGTGGGTGCAACATACGAAGTCACAAGCGATCAGGACAACATTGTCATTCGTTTGCCGCGACAGTCGACAGATCCAGAGATGCTCATGAAATTCCTGGATTACCTGGAACTGGAATCCATTCGACGGCGCAGCCAATTGACGGAAGAAGGCGCTGAAGACCTGGCATCATCGGTCAAACGGGGTGCCTGGGAGCAGGTTAAGCACCTCTTCAAGGAGGCCTGATTGGCCGCGTCAAAACCCGTTGTTGTCGATACGAACATCCTGTTTTCCGCCCTTTTGCGGCAAGATTCAAGATTCGCCCGGATCATACTCGGTTCTACACACCTGTTTTATATTTGCGAATCTGTCATCGTCGAATTGTTTAAACATAAAGAGAGGATCGTCCGCCTCAGCAAACTCTCCGAGGAAGATATCGTAAAACTCTTCTACACTCTGCTTCGCCGCGTAACGGTATCAAAGGAAGAATTGATCGATCGGTCTATCCGGCAAGAAGCATACAGACTCTGTGCGAGTAAAGATGAGACCGATACGCCTCAGGTGGCCCTGACACTACAGCTCGACGGTTTATTGTGGACAGGTGATGAAGCCCTCAAAACAGAATTGAGAAAACAGGGTTTTGATGCATTCTTTGAGGCAGACCAACTTCCTGATGAAACGGGTGACAGATCGGCCTGAACTCCTTGACAGAGATCCCGACCTGATTGCATCATAAGTTATGGGTGCCGACTCGGTTTTACGTAGATGTTTTCTGTCTATGCTGCATCGGCATAGTCAAGGAGTTCATCATTGGCATATCGAACCTGTTTATACTGATTCCAGAAAGCATCCCATCGTTTTGACTTGACGTAAGTGCGTAACTGCAAGATGCGTTGTCCTCCCTGCCAGGACCATTGCATACCCGATCGACAAAGCCTTGTCTTGACCAGGGTCTTGCAGGCCGCTTCGACGGGTCCCGAGCCAATGGGCAGACCCCTTCGACGAAAGTCAGCATAGGCCATCCGGTGTTTGTTCCGAAAGAAGAAGGTTCGTTCTGTTTCCAGGTCTTCCAATCGTTTTTGACCCAGCCTTCGGCGGCTTTTGTAATAGTCGATGGAGCGAATAAGGGTTTCTGCTGCGCCATCTTGGGTCAGCAGTTTGTGGTGGTAGGTTTCATACCAGCTTTGCGCTTTTGCTGATTTTTTGCCAAACAGGAGTTCGGCAGCTTCAGACAGATGTTCTGTGGTGTGATAAAAATCCACCAGTTTTTCATACCCGATGAACCGAGGAGTGGTATCAGCATATTTCCACAACCCTCGTGCCCCATCACACAGGAACACTTTTCCGACCTCATCTTTCAGTTGTCCTTCGATATGATCGAGTTCTTCCTCAAAGCGTATCTTCAACGTTTGACCACCCTCTTCGGGCATTTGTGCCACATACCGAGAGACCAAACGCTTTGGTGGGGTGCCGTCCTTTGGAGGTGCCCCATAAAAGGACAGGCTGCCCACCAGGGCCTGTTTGAAACTGGTCGGACTTTCTTCGGACGGTTTTTCCCCCGGCCTCTCTTGTGGACGCCCGCGTTTTTTCCCCGGCTCATCCAGCCTGAGGTGGGTCCCATCCAGGCTGGCCACCATCACTTTTGTCCCTTTGGGGTTCTCCTCCTCCTGACGGATCGACCGGTTGAGTGTTTCATCCATCTCGACCAGCCACGCTCCCGTCTCTTCTGTGATGTGTTTGACCGCTGTGGCAGAAGGCTGAAACAGAGCCGTCTTTTCCAGCACAGAAACGGTTTCCTCCGGCGTGATCAAGCTCACCGTGAACAACACCGCTTCACGAACTTCCACGGTGGCAAACTCACCGACCATTCCCCACATCACATCCAACGGCACATAAGAAGGCCCCCCTTCATCGGCCTGAAACAGATTTCGAGAAAGCTTCATCTTCCCAAAGGGGGTCAAAAACGTCTTCTCACTTTGTTGCTTAAACCGATACAGCACATTCTCGACCTGTTTTGGGGCCTCATCCACTTCGTAGGCTTCCAAAAATGTGCGAAGCGCTGCGATCCCACAAGCCTTGAGGGCTTCACCAAGCCCACTTGTGACCTGTTCTGCCAATTGAGGCGTCAAACTCTCCAGGTCCAAATTTTCGCAATGGGCGCTCAATTTTTGCTTAAATTCCCAGGTGGCGGCTTCGATCATCTCTGCGAGGTCCATCTTGGGCTCCTTTCCCGTATCTATACAACCTTATTGTTTTCAGTCTGTTGTATGATCGGGATTTGGAGCCTTTTTTGCAACTCATTTACGTAAATTCAGAGCAGCACCCTAAGTTATCCTCACGGTCTGACGACCGGACCCCAGGAGACACGGCCTGAGATAACAGAGGAAGTAAAAGCGGAAAACCGGACAGGATCCCGATACGACAGAGGCAGCTGATCCGCACGCAATCGACTGCCTCTATCGCATTTCTACCTTGCCTTGAAGGGAAGGTAGAAACTGACTCCTGATCTCCGCCCCCTGACCTCTGCCTTATTTCAACAACACCATCTTCTTCACCTCCGAAAACTCACCTGCCGCCATCCGCACCAGATAAATCCCGCTCGCCACCTGCCGCCCACCCGCATCCTTCCCATCCCATGTGATCCGATAATACCTCGTCTCCTGCTTCTCTTCCAACAGCACCCGGACCGGCTGCCCCAAAAGACTGCAAATCACCAGCAGAACCTCCCCTGCTTCAGGAGATCCACATCCTGCCATTCCCTCTCACACTTCCTTGACAATGTAAAGCAGATACTTTACATTTCTGGAAGAGGGATGTGATGTCAGCGCCTTATTTCGAATTTGAATGGGACGACTTCAATTCGGGCAAGAACCTGCAGAAACACGGGGTCTCCGACACAGAAATCGAGCAGGTCTTTGAGAATCCCAATGTGGTGATGCAGCACAAGCGATATCCGGACCGGCGCATAGTGCTGGGCGTCACCAACGGCGGCCGGTACCTGTTCCTGTCTGTTCAACATCTTTCCCGGACCTGCTGCCGGCCAATCCACGCACGGAATATGGAACCTGGAGAACGCCGGCACTACATTCGGATGATCCGGGGAGAAAGGAGATAACCCAATGACCAAAAAACGCAGCCGGAAAGATCTGGAGATCGATCGGGCCACGGAAAAGGACCGGATCTCGGATGCCGATCTCGACACAGCCGTGGTGACCTTTCCGAACAAGACCCCCAAAATCGCCCTCAACATGCGCATCGAGCCAGAAGTCGTGGCGCTGGCCAAACGGGTTGCCGGAGTCAGGCACATGGATGGGTATACGCAGTTGCTGAGGCTCTATATCCGGCAGGGTCTGGAGCGAGATCTCGCTCTGCTGGACGAAAAGAAATCCTAACCTTTCCGTCCCACGTGACCCGGCTTGTGTTTCAATCATGGGTTGCTTACATTTATGGTGTTCACTGCGCAACTGGATAAGGTTGACTCTGAAGACCGGCGTTCACCGTCGGTCCCGATATCGTCACAACCGAAGCTGATATTCATCCCGTCTGAGAAGCGGAAGGCGCCGGAATGAGCCAGGTATCTCATTATCCACCCGTCAACGAGAATCTTCTTGAGAACGTCGTTCAACGGATTCTCTCAGTGGGCAAACCGCTCAAAATTGTCCTGTTCGGATCACAGGCCAGAGGCCAGGCCGAACCGGACAGCGATCTGGACCTGTTGATCATCGAAGAATCCGACCTGCCTCGCTACAAGCGTGCGCCCCGTTATTTACGCGCACTCACCGGCCTCTTTCCGGCAAAAGACGTGCTGGTCTGGACGCCAGAGGAAGTCAAGGCGTGGGAGAATATCCCCAATACCTTCATTATGACGGCGTTGAGGGAGGGGAAAACCCTCTATGCCAGATAAGATCGACCATGCCCGGGGCTGGTTTCTCATTCGAGGCAGCCTATCCAGGCGTGCCTTCCACTTGGCTGTAGATTGGGCTGAACTTCATCAGGATGAATTGATGGAAAACTGGCGACTCACGCAGGCCGGGCATCCAGCATTCCGCATTGATCCTCTCATTTAACTGAAGGGAGACTCGACATGGAGGTTGTCAGCGAACAATTGATCGAGCACCTGAAACGGATAGAGCCCGCTGAAACCGTGGAATGCAGCCTGGGGCGGGTCCTGAAAAACCAGGCCGAGGAGAAGCTGAGAGAATTGCGTGCACTGATCCGCTATTACCAGACGCGTTACGGCATGTCTGCCGATGAGTTCTACATCCGAAAGATCAAAGACCAGGATCACACCTGGACCGACGAGGAAACCCATTTCGACTGGATCGGCGCGCTCCAGGCGATCGAAGAGATGGAAAAAGAAATCGTCGCCTTAGAGGAAATCCTCGCCCATGCAGACGGTTGAAGATCTCCTCAAGGAAGTGCGACAGGCGCTTTCGAACTATGCTTACTATGTTCGGTATGAGACCCTCAGTCGAGGCACACACCACGGCAAGATTCGCCTGATCATCCACAAAGATCTTTTCGTTCAGGTCAATCGCAACGAGGCGGCATCGCTGACCAATTTCGCGCTGATCCATCGGTCTCAAAGGCTCTATGGTCGTGATGAGTACCGAGGAATCTGGCATCGACATCCTTTATCAGAACCAGAACACCATAACAGCAGTTCAGAAGGCAGCCAGCCGATCTCGCTAACAGAATTTCTTGCAGAAGTGGATAACCTGTTGCATGCCGAAGGGTTGATCTGAATCTGGTCACAGACTCGTCAGGCGCCACGAATTCTCGAGAGTGTGAAGCCTGGAGGTCTCCGTGATTTGTTCAAGTTATTGCATCTTCGATCCTTAGAATGAGCGCAAGGACCGATGGGCAAAATCACTGAGAGGCCATTATGCCTTTCCTGACTCAAGCCTCCGGAGATGTGAAAAGGTGCGGTTTCGTGCCTTTCGCGTCCTTCACGATCCACCCCCTTATTTCAGCAACACCATCTTCTTCACCTCCGAAAACTCACCTGCCGCCATCCGCACAAGGTAAATCCCGCTCGCCACCCGACGCCCACCCGCATCCTTCCCGTCCCACGTAACCCGATAATACCCCGCCTCCTGCACCTCCTCCAACACCACCCGGACCTGCTGTCCCAACAGGTTGTAGACCACCAGCGAGACCTCCCCGGCTTCCGGAACCAGAAAGCCGGCTCCGCGTCTCCTTTTGGATTTGTCCTCGTCCTTTAAATTACGTATTTTATCACAGAAAGAGAAGCTGCTCTATAAGACGGTACATTAGCTGGAACTGAAATCTATGAGTATGCTCACAACAACGTATCTAATCTAATGGTCCCGAAATCTCGCCGAAAGGATGGAAATGAAGACGATCCAGATTGAAATTCCTGATGATCTTTTTCTGTCTCTGAAGGAGACGCCAGAAGAATTGGTTCAAGAGATCCGCATGGCCGCAGCGGCCAAGCTTTATGAAATGGGCAAGATCTCTTCGGGGCGAGCAGCAGAACTGGCCGGTGTTTCCCGCGTGCAGTTTCTCCAGAATATGGGGCGCTATGGCGTGTCCATCTTCGATTTGACAGATGAAGAACTGGAACAGGACCTCCGAAATGCCTGAGGTCGTAATCAGCAATACCTCACCGGTGTTTTACCTTCATCGGCTTGGCCGCCTGGAGCTTTTTCAAAAACTCTACCAGAGAATTGTCGTGCCGGAAGCGGTTGTGGCGGAATTGCAGACCGGGCGGCGGCAGGGCGAGGATGCCCCGGATGTGAGGCGTTACGAATGGATTGAAGTTCGATCCGTCCGAGAGCCTCAACTGCTGGGACTGAGCGCTGACTTCGGTCCGGGTGAAAAGGAGGTTCTGGCGCTGGCGCTGAAAGAATCCGAAAGTCTGGTCATTATCGATGAGCAACTTGCAAGAGAGATGGCCCGGCTTCGGGGCTTGCGTGTAACAGGCACCGCCGGCGTATTGCTCAAGGCCAAACAGAAAGGATACATTCCGGCCGTAAAACCACTCCTTGATCAACTGGTCGAGATGCATTTTCGGCTCAGCGATGAAGTCAGGAATCTGATTCTGAGCCGGGCAGATGAATAGACTGACTCCTCATCTCCGCTCCCTGACCCCTGCCTTATTTCAACAACACCATCTTCTTCACCTCCGAAAACGCACCTGCCGCCATCCGCACCAGGTAAATCCCACTCGCTACCTGCCTGCCATACGCGTCCTTCCCGTCCCATGTAACTTGGTCAATCAACTCGGGTTGTAAAGGGTGCCGACTCGGTTTTACGTAGATGTTTTCTGTCTATGCTGCATCGGCATAGTCAAGGAGTTCATCATTGGCATATCGAACCTGTTTATACTGATTCCAGAAAGCATCCCATCGTTTTGACTTGACGTAAGTGCGTAACTGCAAGATGCGTTGTCCTCCCTGCCAGGACCATTGCATACCCGATCGACAAAGCCTTGTCTTGACCAGGGTCTTGCAGGCCGCTTCGACGGGTCCCGAGCCAATGGGCAGACCCCTTCGACGAAAGTCAGCATAGGCCATCCGGTGTTTGTTCCGAAAGAAGAAGGTTCGTTCTGTTTCCAGGTCTTCCAATCGTTTTTGACCCAGCCTTCGGCGGCTTTTGTAATAGTCGATGGAGCGAATAAGGGTTTCTGCTGCGCCATCTTGGGTCAGCAGTTTGTGGTGGTAGGTTTCATACCAGCTTTGCGCTTTTGCTGATTTTTTGCCAAACAGGAGTTCGGCAGCTTCAGACAGATGTTCTGTGGTGTGATAAAAATCCACCAGTTTTTCATACCCGATGAACCGAGGAGTGGTATCAGCATATTTCCACAACCCTCGTGCCCCATCACACAGGAACACTTTTCCGACCTCATCTTTCAGTTGTCCTTCGATATGATCGAGTTCTTCCTCAAAGCGTATCTTCAACGTTTGACCACCCTCTTCGGGCATTTGTGCCACATACCGAGAGACCAAACGCTTTGGTGGGGTGCCGTCCTTTGGAGGTGCCCCATAAAAGGACAGGCTGCCCACCAGGGCCTGTTTGAAACTGGTCGGACTTTCTTCGGACGGTTTTTCCCCCGGCCTCTCTTGTGGACGCCCGCGTTTTTTCCCCGGCTCATCCAGCCTGAGGTGGGTCCCATCCAGGCTGGCCACCATCACTTTTGTCCCTTTGGGGTTCTCCTCCTCCTGACGGATCGACCGGTTGAGTGTTTCATCCATCTCGACCAGCCACGCTCCCGTCTCTTCTGTGATGTGTTTGACCGCTGTGGCAGAAGGCTGAAACAGAGCCGTCTTTTCCAGCACAGAAACGGTTTCCTCCGGCGTGATCAAGCTCACCGTGAACAACACCGCTTCACGAACTTCCACGGTGGCAAACTCACCGACCATTCCCCACATCACATCCAACGGCACATAAGAAGGCCCCCCTTCATCGGCCTGAAACAGATTTCGAGAAAGCTTCATCTTCCCAAAGGGGGTCAAAAACGTCTTCTCACTTTGTTGCTTAAACCGATACAGCACATTCTCGACCTGTTTTGGGGCCTCATCCACTTCGTAGGCTTCCAAAAATGTGCGAAGCGCTGCGATCCCACAAGCCTTGAGGGCTTCACCAAGCCCACTTGTGACCTGTTCTGCCAATTGAGGCGTCAAACTCTCCAGGTCCAAATTTTCGCAATGGGCGCTCAATTTTTGCTTAAATTCCCAGGTGGCGGCTTCGATCATCTCTGCGAGGTCCATCTTGGGCTCCTTTCCCGTATCTATACAACCTTATTGTTTTCAGTCTGTTGTATGATCGGGATTTGGAGCCTTTTTTGCAACTCATTTACGTAAATTCAGAGCAGCACCCGTTGTAAACAAGGGGAACCCGCACCGTGAATGTAGATCCTTTCCCTACCTCGCTCTCCACTCCAATTGACCCGCCCAGCAACTCCGCAAACCCCTTCGTAATCGGCAGTCCCAGCCCTGTGCCCTTGTGCTGAGGGTCCGACCCCTTCACCTGCTGGAACTCCTCGAAAATGCTCTCCAGCGCATCCGCAGGAATGCCCGTCCCGGTATCCGACACCGCGATGACAAGGTGCTCGTTCGTTTTCGAGGTCCGTACGGCCACTTCTCCAGCCTCGGTGAACTTCAGCGCGTTGGACAGCAGGTTGATCACGATCTGGCGCAGCCGTCCCTCGTCCGTGTTCGCCTCCCCAACACCATCCAGGACCTCATACTCCAACTTCACACCAGGCTTCACCAGAGGATTGACCGTCGCGCAGCAGGCAGAAACCAGCTCCTCCACCTCGAACGGCTGCGCCTCCACATCCATCCGACCCGCCTCGATCTTGGACAGATCCAGCAGATCGTTGATCATATTCAGAAGGTGATCCGAGTTCTGCGTGACCCGGGTCAGATTGCGCCGCTGGCGTTCCGTCAGTTCCCCGCCGATGCCGTCGAGCATGTTGTCCACATAGCCCCTGATTGCGGTCATCGGCGTGCGCAGTTCGTGACTCATACTCGCCAGGAAACGGGACTTGCGCTCGGTCTGCTCCTGGATCTCCCGGATGTCCAGATAACGCGCATATCCCAGCGTGATGGCCGATGCAAAGTCCCGGAGTGCGTCAATATCCTCTTCGGTGAAGTCCTGCCGGTCCGATGAGGTGATGCGAAGGCGTCCGTAGTTTGAGGCGGGAACTTCCAAAATTGCATGGGTCTTGCCGATGAGGGCTTGCGAAGGCTCTCCTTCAATGAACCTCTCAATCGTCTCACGTATGACCGTTGGAAACGGGGCCGGATTGTGGTATGACTCACTTGTCACCGTTCCGTCGGGTTGGATGGCGTAGGTCGTGTAACGGAACCCGTGTTCCTCAAAACACGCCATCGAAGGTCCGTCCACCGGCTCGTCGAGCACGTCGATCTCACACGTTTCAAAGGATAGCCCGACCGTCTTCAGGTCTTCCGTCAGCACGGACAGGACTTTCTCAAAGTCAGCCGCCTGCTCCATCGCCTGCACTTCCCCCCGAATGCGCTCCACGGCTCGGTCGCGCTGGAGGGCCTGGTTGGCCTGGAAGAGTTCCTTGTTCGCCGCAGACATTGCCTGATTGGATTCATCCAGGTCTTCCGTTTTCTCCTGAAGCGACCGGTTTGCCTCCCGAAGCCGCCGATCCCGCCGGACCACGCGCCCCGTCTGAAAACCCACAGCGCCCAGCAGCACAACCATCAGCCCGATAAACCAGGGCTCCTGCCACACCGGCGGCACCACTGTGAACGCCACCCGGGCCGGTGTGGGGTCTTCGTTGAAGTCCCCATCCCTCGTCTTCACCTCAAAGGTGTGATTCCCGGCAGGAAGCAGTTCAAAGATGCGGCTCACCGCCGGAGAAAAGGTGGACCACTCGCCCCCGTCTAAGCGCCAGGAAAACTGGAGTTCCTCTTCCGGCGTTGAACGCCAGGGATCGGCCCCCTTCCAGGCTAAGGTCGTATTCCCCGGCTGGGATACCTCACGTAGAGACACGGTAATCTCCGTCTCCGGGGGATCGGCGTCAGGGCGGTAACGAACGGTGCGTATCTTCCATCCGCCCTCCACTCTCGATCTGATGTTGATCCAGAGCGCCCCATCTGGGGACTGCTGGAGCGATCCCCTCAGGCCCGGGGGAAAGGGGCGTGCGTCGTCCAGGTGCGTCCGTCAAAGCGGCTGATCCCTATGCCTGTGGCGATCCAGACGCTGCCATCTTCCGTCTGGAAGATACCTATGACTCCGTTATCCGCCAGCCCATCCCGCACGCCGTACCGGGTCCATGCCTTTCCGTCGAACTGAAACGCCCCGTGTGTCCGAGTGCCAACCCAGAGATCCCCGTTCGGTGTAGCATACACCGCGTCGATAAAGGTTGTTGTGAACTCCTCGGGCTCCGTGATGGGGGTCCAGGTTTCTCCATCGAAGCGGCGCTGGCTGCTTGAGCTTGCTCCGAACCACAGGACGCCGTCGGCTGTCTGACCGATGCCGTAGACGTAGCTCGGCGCTTCCGGCGGCGTGTAGTGGGTCCAGTTCTTTCTATCGAACCGAAGCACGCCTCCAAGGTGACCCCGCTTAGCGTTCCAGCCGGGATACGCCCCGAACCAGAGCGCCCCATCCGATGACTCGTAGACTGCCCTCTCGCGGATGTTCCAGGAGAGCCGGGGATGGGTCTTCAGGGACCATCTTCTCCCATCAAACCGGGCTGTCGCGGCCGTGGTGTCGTGACTCCCCGCTGCCCAGAGGATACCCTGCCGGGTTGTGATGAGCCTGCCAGGCGTATCCATCAGCCCATCTTCGACACCAAAACGTGTCCAGGTCTTCCCATTGTAGCGCACAACCCCATCGTCCTGGGAGAGAAACCACTGCGAACCGTCGGGAGTCTCGCACTGGAAGATCAGGCCCTCGTAGGATGTCCACCGGGACGGCCTGTAGTCCAACCGGACGGCCTCCCGGCCCGCGCCCGCAAGCCAGAGCGCCCCGTCGGACGCCTCTAAGAGACCGATGACCCTGTTCGACGGAACCGGCACGTTGGGCGCTCTGTAAACCGTCCAGGTCCCTCCATCCAAACGCTCCCCATCGGTCGCGTTCCCCTCCCTACTGCGGTATGCATGCAGGTAGCCATACCCGCCTCCGACCCAGAGCGTCCCGTCCTGCGTCTCCAGGATGGAGGGATTCGTGACGGTCCCTCCATGAGCCTTCAGCCGGAAGGTCGTCCAGCTCTTCCCGTCAAAGCGGTTTCCGCCCTTCAGGCCGCCCCCGGAGACCGTCCATATCACCCCATCCCGGGTCTGGAGGATGCGCGGGCTCCGGCCGATGTCCAGGCCGTCCTCCTCCGTGTAGAGCCGCCAGGCTTCGGCAGCATCCGACTCCGTTCCACGAATGTCGCAGCGGACGATCTCACCGCCTTCATATCGCTCACCCAGCCCAAACCACATCATGCCTTCCCGGTCTTCGTAGACATCCCAAACCGGGAACACGCGGAAGGCTCCCTCCACCCGCTCCCGTGTGACGGTTAGCTCGAAGGGTTCGGCACGGCCCTCCCGCTGCACGGTCAATGTTACCGGGGTGCCCACAGGTCCGGATAAGGCTCTCGATACTGATCTCGGAGCGTTCCCATCCACAGTCAGAATGCGGTCCCCCACCTTCAACCCTGTAGTCTCTCCGGGACCGCCGGGGGCAAGACCATAGATGATCCCTCCCACGGCCCTTACCCCAATCCCCTCGCGCCAGGGACGGGCAGGAGCCGCCTCATCCGGCACGATGGAAAGCCGCACATAAGGCGCGATCAGCTTCAAAGCGGCCCCCGTCTCTTCCGTCGTATAGAGCGTTGATTCCTCCCGGTCCAGACGAAGCGCTCCCCACGAGGTGCCTGCCCACACGCTCCCGTCCGATGCCTCCATCAGGTCCCGGATGAACCAGGACAGATCGCCTTCGAGCGGAAAAACAGGGCGCCATTTCCCCTCCCTGAAACGACTAACCCCCATCTCCGTGCCCGCATACACACTCCCATCTCGCGTTGCTAAGAGTGTGTACACTGGCGCACCCAGAAGGCCATCCTCAGGTGTGTAGGTCGTCCAGTTTATCCCATCATAGCGCCGCACCCCCTCGTCCGTACCGAACCACATATTGCCGTCCTTGTCTTCGGCCATACACTGGAGGCCCAGACCTTTCAGTTCGGAAAAAACAGTCCAGCGCCACGGCTCCAGCACCGGGTCAGGTTGCACCGGCTCGTAGGGCTGTGCGGCAAAGAGGGTTTGGATCACGAAGGGCACGAAAAGGCACGAAAGACACGAAACCACTCCGCACCACCCCCCAAAGCGGTGTGGTTTCGGGGGAGGGGATGGGGTTCGTGATTTTTGTGTTGGTGGGGTGGGGTGGGGGTTCGTGATTAGCATCGTTGGTCTCCAACGCGAGGTATATTAGAAAGTTGTGGACGGGTATAAAAAATGAGCGTATCCTTGAATATCGAATAACCACAAATCCCTCAGCCGAGGGAGAAAGGATACGCTCCATGAAACAATATACAACCTCCCAAGTGGAGAAGATAGTCAGAAATGAAGTGACCCTGAGCCTGGAGGATCTGCTTCGAGCCGGCGCCCGCAAGATGCTGCAAGCCGCCCTGGAGTTTGAAGTGGAGACCTATATCGAAAGCTTTAAGGACGAGAAAGACGTAGGGGGTCGCCGAGAGGTGGTCAGAAATGGTTCCCATAAACCCCGAGAGCTTCTCACGGGTGTGGGCAAGATTCCCATTCGTCAGCCTCGGGTGCTGGATCGGCGTTTTGGACAGCAGTTTACCAGTGCCATTTTGCCCAAATATATGCGTCGGGCGCCTTCCATCGATGCCTTGATACCGGCCCTGTATCTCAAGGGGGTGTCCACGTCCTCTTTCCCCGAGGCACTTTCTGCCATCCTGGGCGAGAATGCCCCGGGGTTATCCCCTGGCAACATTGTGCGGCTCAAACAGATCTGGGATGAAGAGTATCAGGGGTGGAAACATCGGGATCTTTCAGAGAAGCACTATGTGTATATCTGGGCAGATGGCATCTACTTCAACGTCCGTCTGGAACCGGATCGGCCCTGTATGCTGGTCATTATAGGGGCAACCAAGGACGGTCGTAAGGAATTGCTGGCCATCGAAGATGGGCATCGAGAAAGCAAACTGTCCTGGCAGGGCGTGCTCAGAGATCTCAAAAAAAGAGGCCTGAAAGAGGCGCCTGCCCTTGCCATAGGCGATGGAAGCCTGGGGTTTTGGGCAGCGTTGGAAGAAGAGTTCTCCATCACCCGTCATCAGCGCTGCTGGGTGCATAAGACAGCCAACGTTTTGGACAACCTGCCCAAATCTGTCCAGGCCCAGGCCAAAACACGCATCCACGAGATGTATCTTTCACCCACCAAGGAGGACGCCCTCAAAGCCTATGATGACTTCATCGCCCTTTATCAAGCCAAGTATCCCAAGGCCTGTGAGTGCCTGGAAAAAGACAAGGATGTGCTCTTCACATTCTATGATTTTCCGGCCGCCCACTGGCGACACATCAGAACCACCAACCCCATTGAATCCACCTTTGGCACCGTCAGGCATCGCACCCGCCAGACCAAGGGATGCGGTTCTCGAAATGCCACGCTGATGATGGTCTATAAACTGGCCAGCGAGGCGGAGAAAAACTGGCAGCGGTTGCACAGCCACAAGCTGGTTGAACTGGTGGTCCAGGGCGTTGAATTTGAGGATGGAGAAATCAAAAAAGCAGCCTAACTCATCGGGATACGCTCAAATCTCATCCACAACTCTTGACAATATCTCCTCCAACGCAAACGGGGCATACCTCGAACAGCCCGAAGTGTGCCCCGCAAATCCAGGTCCTGCAAGGACGCCCGTCCCGACTTCGGACCCTCACGTATGAACTTCCTGTGGCGCTAAGGTACGCCACGCAGAAAGGAAATGCAACGGAAAAACAGGCAGGATCAAGGCAATAGAGTCCATACAGAAGCGCTTCCTTTTTTTGTTTATTCGTCCTTACTTTGCGCTTATATTCATTCCGCTCGTCTAACCAGGCTCCCCCATCCTTCATTTCTGCTCGCAGATTCCGAACACCCATCCGGAAAACCCAGTGGAGGCAGAACCATGGCAGGTCCCAGCACCGAAGACATGGGCAACGGCTTTTTCCACCACGGCGTAGCCACACCCATCAGCAACCATCGAGGCACCGCCGTCACCGTAGACGGCGGTGGCCGCAACGTCGTGCTTATCTGGCTCTACGATCACCGGGGCGGCTATGCCCTGCTGCTCATTGACGCGGAAACCGGCAAAAGCGAAGAATTTCCCATGCCCTTCCCGCCCGGCGGAGACGGTCCGTTTGCCGCCATCCTCTCCACCCGCAACAAATATTACACCCACTTCAACAGCCACTTCGCAGAATTCGACCCTGAAGCACGCGCCTTTACCTTCCATCACAAAACCGTGCCCCAGATGGCCATGAGCATGACCGAAGACGACGACGGCCGCATCTGGTCCGGCACCTACCCCAACAGCGCCGTGGCGTCCTACAATCCCCATACCGGAGAATTCAGGGACTACGGCAATCTCTACGACCAGAACTGGCGGCAGTACCCCCGCGCCATTGCGGTAGACGACACCGGCTGGGTCTATTTTGGGGTGGGCAGCACCGCCAGCCAGATCATCTCCCTGAACCCGGAAACCGGTGATGCAACACCTCTCCTAACCGAAGAGGAAAGGGCCAAAGCCCATGCGCCCGTCTACCGCGACCTCAACGGCAAAGTCTACGGCCATACCGATGGCCGCTCCGAAGACGGCTGGATGGAACTCTACCGGGGCACACGAACCGATGTCGGAATTCTCGAAAACAAACAGGAAAAACCCATCATCGCCGGCAGCCAGGGCCTCTTCCACAGCGACTTTCCGGACGGCAAACGGATGGTCACCTGCAGCCTGGTAGACCGGATGCTCGCAGTAGAAGACCCGCAAACCGGCGAAACCAACCAGGTCTCCTTTGAATACACCAGCGAAGGCGCCCACATGATGGGTGTGGCCACCGCTCCGGACAACACCATCTGCGGCGGCACTGCCTTCCCCATGCACTTCTTCAGCTTCAATCCGAAAACGGACGAATGGATCAACCGTCCGGCTCTGGGCCAGTGGAACACCGTGGCCCGGCGCGGCGACCTCTTTTTCATCGGCGCCTACACCCACGGCCTGCTCGAAGAATGGGACCCCGCCCAACCCTGGGTGCATACCGAGCGGGAAAAAGAAGGCTGCAACCCCGAACTGCTCTTCGAATGCCACGAAACTATCAACCGCCCCCACATGCTGCTTGCCCATCCGGACGGCAACACCCTCGTACTCGCCGGCACACCCGGCTACGGCCATACCGGCGGCGGCCTGCTCTTCTGGGACCGGGAAACCAGAGCCCACACCCTGCTCGTACACACCGACATCCTGCCCGAGCACTCGACCATGAGCCTGGTCGCCCTGCCGGAGGACAAACTGCTGGGCGGCACCACCACCGGCGCCGGCACCGGCGGCGAGCAAAAGGCCGCAGAAGCCGAACTCTACATCATGGACATGACCACCAAACAGCTCGACTGGCATGAAGTCGTCTTCCCCGGCGTGCAGAGTTATACCGACATGTGCCCCGGACCTAACGGCCTTGTCTACGGCATTGCAGACCAAAAACGCTTTTTTGTTTTCGATCCCAACGCCCGAACCGTCGTACACCAGCAGGAACTCGAAACCGACTTCGGACCCACCACCTTCCAGCAGGGCCCACGTGTTTTCGTCACCGCCCCGGACGGCGCCATTTACATCCTTTTTGTCAAAGGCGTCGCCGGCGTGAACCCGGACACCCACGCCATCCGGATGCTGGCCGAATCCCCCGTACCCATCGGACCCGGAGGAGACATCCTCAACGGACACATCTACTTCGGCAGCGGATCCCACCTCTACAGCTACCGGGTTTCCGAATAACAATCCCACAGACAGGAGCAGGCATGATCCAAACACCGGACATCGAACGCCCGCCCGGGGAACTCATTGAAGGCCTGTCCGGCATCGGCAGCGCCACAACCAGCGGCGAACTGAAACGCCTGGGAATCACCGATCCCTACATCCTGGGCCCGGTAGCCAGAACACCCGGAAAAACAGTGGTCGGCCCGGCTCTCACCCTCCAGTTCATGCCCATGCGTGAAGATGTGTACTCCGGCGCCGAATACACAGGCCCCGAAAAACAACTGCACCGTCACGCCCTCTACCATACCCGGCCCGGTGATATTGTGGTCGTCGATGCCAGATCGAATATGAGCAGCGGTGTCTTCGGCGACATGATGCTCACCTACTTCAAAGGCCGAGGCGGCATCGGGGTGATCGTAGATGGATGCATACGTGACTTCCCAAAAGTGCAGAAACTCGAGCTTGGCCTGTGGCTGCGAGGTGTAACACCCAACTTCCACACACAAACCAGCATCTTTCCTTTTGCGGTCAACGTGCCAATCGCCTGCGGAAACACGCTGGTCATGCCCGGCGACATCATCGTTGCCGACGACGACGGGGCCGTTGTAGTCCCCATCAAGCTGGCGCCCCAGCTGCTGAAAAAGGCATCCGAACACGCCGAGTGGGAGGACTTCAGCCGTATGAAACTGTCCCAGGGCGGCGACCTTCGCAAATATTATCCACTCACCGATGAGGCGCGGATCGAGTACGAGGAATGGCGCAAAACACAGGAAAAACAAGCCGACCCTTGAGCCTGCTATCACTTTAGAAGTGAGGGGAGGTTCCTGATACAACGATGACAGGGGAGGTGAGGAGGCAGAAAAGTTGGAGGAGGTGAAAGCGGAAAACCGGTCCATCTTCAGCGGCGTCCTTGCGCCCCTGAGCGTACCCGACTGCCGCCGGCTGCTTGTGGGCAACGCCCTCTGGTGGCAGGCGCGGTTTATGGAAATGATCGCCACCGGCTGGCTCGTCCTGGAAATCACGAACTCCGTCTGGCTGGTCGCCCTCGTGGGATTCTACCGCTCGGCCCCCCTCCTGGTCCTGGGCTTCTTCTCCGGCCAGGTCGCAGACCGGTTCGGGCGCCGCACCGTCATCCTCTGTTCGCAGGGCGCGGTCCTGGCCGTCACTTGTGCCATCGTCCTCCTGCTCTGGGCAGACCGCCTGGCCTTCTGGCACCTGGCGCTTGCCGCCGTCCTCCTGGGCACGGCCTGGGCGGTGGACTGGCCCACGAGGCGCGCCATCCTGCCCGACCTCATCGGCAGGGAGCGGACCATGGACGGCATGCTCTTAGAGGGCTTCTTCCAGAACATCGCCCGCATCATCGGTCCCTTCGGCGCCGGTATTCTCATCGAAGTCCTGGGCGCAACAGGATGCTTCGCCGCACTGGCGGGCCTCTCCGCCCTGGCGCTCCTGATCCTGCTCGGACTCTCCCGGCAGCCGGCGCCCTCTCCCGGACAATTAGAAAAAGCCTCCCCCTGGGCCACCATGGTCGAAGGTCTCCGTTACATCCGCGGCCATCCCACCATCCCGGGCGTCCTGCTGGTCACCGTCATGGTAAACACCCTGGTCTTTCCCTACCAGACCCTGCTGCCTGTCTTCGCCCGCGATATCCTGGGCCAGGGGCCGGTCGGCCTGGGCCTCCTCGGCGCCGCCAGCGGCATCGGATCCTTCGTCGGGCTGCTGGTCATCAACCGAATCCGACGCTTCCTCAGCCCCGGCCGGATCTATGCAGCCGGCTCCCTCTTGCTGTCGGTCGCGGTAGTCACCTTTGCCGTGTCCACCTCTTATCCCCTGTCGATAGCCCTGCTTATCCTCGCAGGAATGGGCCACGCCTGTTTCTCCGTCATGCAGAGCACCATCGTACTCACCTCCTCCAGCGACGACATGCGGGACCGGGCCATGGGCGCCCTGGTCCTGGCCATCGGCGGGGGGCCGCTTGGCAGGCTGCAAATGGGCGCCCTGGCCGCCGCGTTCGGCGCTTCCACCGCCGTGAGCCTCACCGGCTCAATCGCGGCCCTGACCATCCTGGGCGTAACAGCCGCCTTCCCGGCCATCCGAAAAAGGAAAAAACAAACCGATGCCCCATGAGGCAAAGGAAGTCCCCTCCATCCACGGGGGTATTCTCGCCCCCCTGCGGATTCCCGACTACCGCCGGCTGATGATGAGCAGCGCCCTCTCGTGGCAGGCCATGTGGATGGAAATGATCGTCATCGGCTGGCTTGTCCTGGAAATGACCGACTCGGCCTGGCAGGTCGCCCTCATCGGCTTTTACCGGATGGCCCCCGTCATGGTCGTCGGCTTCTTCTCGGGCCCTATCGTGGACCGCTTTGGACGCCGCACCATCATCCTCTTGAACCAGGCCGTCAATTTCATCACCATCGCCGCCGTCGCCCTGCTCCTCTGGGCCGGCCGCCTCGCCTTCTGGCACCTCGCCCTCAGCGCCCTCATCCTGGGCCTGGTCTGGGCTTTAGACTGGACCGCGCGCCGCTCGATCCTGCCCGACCTGGTGGGCAGATCCAGAACCGTGGATGCGACCATCGTAGAGGGATTTGCAGGAAACATCGCCCGCATTCTGGGCCCCTTTGCCGGCGGCGGCCTCATCGAGGTCATGGGCGCACGGGGCTGCTTCACCGTGCTCTCGGGCATCTACGCACTCTCTTTCATCGTCCTCTTAAAGCTCTCCAGCCGTACGGACTCCCGCTCCGTCACATCCCCCAAATCCTCCGTCTGGACCCTCATTGCCGAAGGCCTGCGCTACGTCCGTCACAACCAGACCATCCTCGGCGCCCTGCTCATCACCACCGCCATGAACTTTCTGGTCTTTCCCTACATGGCCCTCCTGCCCGTCTTCGCCCGCGACATTCTCAACCAGGGCCCCGTGGGCCTGGGCCTTCTCGGCGCCGCCAGCGGCATCGGCTTCTTTTTCGGCCTCTTTGTCCTCAATTATATCCGCCACTTCATAAGCGCCGGCTGGATCCTCGCCGGCGGTTCCTTCTTTATGGGCATCACGCTGATCGGTTTTTCGGCCTCGACCCATTTCACCCTCTCGCTGTTCCTGTTGATCCTCGCGGGCCTGGGCCAGGCCTGCTTCAACATCATGCAAAGCTCGATAGTCCTCCTCTCATCCAGCGACGCCATGCGAAGCCGCGCCATGGGCGCCCTGCTCCTCGCCATCGGCGCCGGTCCCCCCGGCAGACTCCAGGTCGGAGGGCTTGCTGAAGCCTTCGGCGCCCCCATCGCCGTGGGCCTCACCGCCGCCGCCTCCGTCCTCTCCATCATCGCCGTAACCACCGCCCTGCCCGGCTTCCGCAGAGGAGGAGAAAGCGAAGATGCGCCAACCGTGCCTCCGGCCACAAAATAAAAAAAGCCGCCCGAAAGCGACTATGAAAATTTTGGAATGCGGATTGTGGATTGCGGATTTATACTCTCTTATTCCGCAATCCACAATTCCCAGGTATCTAAAGTGCCAGAATCCGGTCCACCTCGCCCTTCAGAGACCCATCGAGCCGGGGACCGTACTTGGCCACAACCCGGGATGACGCGTAGGTCGCCAGCTTTGCAGCCTGCGCCACATCGTACCCGTTGGTCATCCCGAACAGGAACGCGCCCGCAAAGCTATCCCCGGCCCCGTTCGTATCCACCGCCTCCACGCGGAACCCCGGCGCCTCCAGCCTCCGGTCTCCCTCGCCCACAATCGCCCCTTTGGGCCCGCAGGTCACCGCAAAACGGCCCGTCACACGGGCCAGCGCGTCACAGGCATCGGCCGTATCCGACGTCTCCGTATAGGCCTGCGCCTCCGCTTCGTTGCAGAAGAGCAGGTCCACACCCCGGTCCAAAATTTCCCGGACCTGGTCCCTGAACACATTCACGATAAATGGGTCACTCAACGTAATGGCCACCTGCGTCCCGTGGGTTTGTGCATACGACTGCGCCGCCAGCGCCGCCTGAAACCCGGTCTCCGATGACAGCAGATAGCCTTCGATGTAAAGATACGCGCTCTGCCGGGCCACCTCCTCTTCCACCTGCTCCGGCCCGAACGTACTCGTAATCCCCAGAAACGTATTCATCGTCCGGTCTGCATCCGGGGTAATCAGAACCAGGCACTTGCCCGTAACCCCCTCGTCGCGATTGGAAGGGTTGGAAGCCACGCCGGCCCCTTCGAGGTCCTTCAGGTAAAAATCGCCGTATTCATCGTTGCCCACCTTGCAGGCATAATAGCCCCTGCCCCCGAAATTGGCCAGACCGATCATCGTATTGGCCGCCGAACCGCCCGACGCGCGTTCTGACGGCACACCCTGGAGGCTGTCCATCAATTCGTTCTGCCGCGCCTCTTCCACAAGCGTCATCACACCTTTTTCAACCTGCATCTGCTCCAGGTATTCCGGATCAACCCGGTACTGGATATCCACCAGCGCATTTCCAATTCCGTACACATCGTAAAGCCCGGCCATAGACTACTCCTTGCAATTGCGGTTGATTTTCTTATCATGACTGTCGGCGCAGACAGTAAGAATACAAGAATCCCCAGCGCAGCGCAAGTCTTCATAAGGAGCTGAACGTGAACACCATCATGACCTGTGAGGTCGGCGGTGAAACCATTCTGATCGACCTCGACACCGAAACCGAAGAGGAAGGCGTCCGAAACCACGAACGCTGGCGGGCCAGCACGTATACCGAAAAAGAGCCGGACACCCTCGCCTGGATCGATACCTTCTTCCAGCCGGGCGACGTCATCTACGATGTGGGCGCCAACATCGGCCAGTACTCTCTGTACGCGGCGTTGAAACTGAAAAAACAGGCCACGGTACTCGCCTTCGAGCCCGAAGCCCTGAACTTTGCCAAGCTCAACAAAAACATTGTCCTGAACGACCTGGTCGGAACCGTCATCCCCTATTGCCTGGCCATAACGGACCACATGGCTTTCGACCGGTTCTACGCCAAGACCTTCGCTCCCGGCGCGGCCCTGCACGCCCTTGGACGCCCCATCACCCAGGGCGAAAAACCCTTCCCCCCGCAAAATCAACAGGGCATCCTGGCCGTTTCCCTGGACGACCTGACCGGCCGGCTCTCCGCGCCCTTTCCCACCCACATCAAGGTAGACGTGGACGGCATCGAAGACCTGATCGTAACCGGCGCCGAACAGACCCTGACCGATCCCCGGTTAAAAAGCGTCCTCATCGAAGTCTTTATGCACAAAAACATCGCGTCTCAAATCAAGGACGTCTTTTTGGGCAAAGGGTTTGAATTGCACAACGCCGATGTAACCGATTACACGCCCGGCATCGTGCAGAATCTGATATTCAAAAGATCGTAAGGACGCATCTATCCTTGAAGGAGATCACCCGTGAGAAAAGCCGTACCCTATCCCGAAAAAATCCTCAAAGGCGAAAACTCCCAGCGCACCTTTTCGGGAGACAACACCCTCCAGATCGCCATGCCCCTCGGTGGAATCGGCGCGGGGTGCATCTGTTTGAACGGCTACGGAGGTCTGCAGGACTTCGCCATTCGGAACCGTCCGGAGACCTCGGCCGTGCCCGATGGGCACGGTACCCGGGATGCGGCCTTTGCCCTCCTCCACATCAAGGGCAAAACGCCCGTTACCAAACTGGTGGAAGGCCCCTATCCAGTCGAAAAAATCTACAACCTCGGCACCAAAGGACAGGGACACCGGCAGGGCGGCCACGAAGGCATCCCGCGCTTTGAACGCGCGACCTTTAAGGGAGAATATCCCTTCGGATACGTCACCCTATCCGATCCGGAGATCCCTCTGAAAGTCAGAATCACCGGCTTCTCCCCTTTTATTCCTCTCGACGATACAAACTCCGGCATCCCCTGCGCGATCCTGGAATACACGATTGAGAACCGGTCCAAAAAGAAAGTGGACTACGAGTTCTCCTTCCATCTGTCCCACCTCGCGCCCGGCGCGTCTCAGAGCGGCAGTCGCAACGCGGTCATCCCGGGGGCCGGAGTGTATCTCTACAATACGGAGGACGCCGGCTCGGAAGCCTTCGGCAGCGCCGGCCTCACCGTGGTGGGGCAGCGTCCCGGTATCAAAGCCATGTGGTTCCGGGGCGGATGGTTCGACTCCTTATCCGCTCTCTGGCGGGAAGTCTCCACCGGCAACTTTCGCCCCAACAACGGCGCAAAAAGCGAAAAAGCAGAGGGCAGAAACGGCGGCTCCATTCTGCTGAAAGGCACGCTCAAACCGCGTGGGGGAATCACCTATCCCATCCTCATCACCTGGTACTTCCCCAACTGTCACTACAACGCCGGGCGCATCAACAATCAGGAAATTCGGAGCGCCGACTGCTGCGCAGAAGAAGCGCCCAAATGGCGGCCCTACTACGTCACACAGTGGAAAGACGCCCGGGATGTTGCGGCCTATGTCCGAAAAAACTACACCTCCCTGCGCGCTCGCACCCGCGCGTTCCACAACGCCCTCTTTTCCTCCACCCTCCCCTCCTACGTCCTGGACGCCGTCTCCGCGAACCTGGCCATCCTCAAATCCCCCACCCTGCTGCGCCAGGAAAACGGCAACGCCTGGGCCTGGGAGGGCTGTTTTGTCGACCACGGCTGCTGCTCCGGCAGTTGCACCCACGTGTGGAATTACGCTCAGGCCCTTCCCCACCTCTTCCCCCGGCTCGAACAGACCTTCCGGGAACAGGAACTGGAACGGACCATGGACAGGCGGGGGCACGTCAACTTCCGCTCCGCCCTTCCCGACGGTCCCACCCACCACAAATATCACGCCGCCTCCGACGGCCAGCTGGGCGGCATTATGAAACTCTACCGCGACTGGCAAATCTCCGGCGACCGGGAATGGCTTGTCAAACTGTACCCCCGGGCCAAAAAAAGCATCGACTACTGCATCAAATCCTGGGACCCCCGCCACAGGGGGGTCTTAGAAGAGCCGCACCACAACACCTACGACATCGAATTCTGGGGTCCGGACGGCATGTGTTCCAGCATCTACATCGGCGCCCTTGCCGCAATGGCCGAACTCGCCCGCGACACCGGAAAGCCCCAGGATGCCCCCTTCTACCGGACCCTCGCAAAAAAAGGCGCGCAATATCTCGACAGACACCTCTTCAACGGCCAATACTACAACCAGAAAGTCACCTACAGGGGCCTGCGCGACAAATCCTTTGAAAAGCTTGTTGCAAAGGTCAACCAGAGCAGCGGTGAAGTCGAAAAACTCCTCAAAAGAGAAGGCCCCAAATACCAGTATGGCGCCGGCTGCATCTCCGACGGCGTCATTGGCGCCTGGATGGCCAGGACCTACGGCATCCACACCCCGCAGACCCGGCCCAGGATCCGTAGAAACCTGAAAGCGATCTTCCAGTACAACTTCAAGCACGACCTGGGCAGCCACGCCTGCACCCAGCGTCCCGGCTACGCCCTGGGGCACGAACCCGGCCTGCTCCTCTGCTCCTGGCCAAAAGGCGGCAAGCCCACCCTCCCCTTCGTCTATTCCGACGAAGTCTGGACCGGCATCGAATACCAGGTCGCCTCCCACCTCATCGAAGAGGGCCTGCTCGAAGAGGGCCTCACGGTCGTCAAAGCCGCCCGGGACCGCTACAACGGCCGGGTGCGCAACCCCTGGAACGAATACGAGTGCGGCAACTACTACGCCCGCGCACTGGCCAGCTACGCCCTGCTCGGCGCCCTCGCCGGGTTCCGCTATTCCAGAGCCAAAAAAACGCTCTGGCTCGGTCCCAAACTCACTGTCGACCGCTTCAAAACCTTCTTCTCCACCGCCACCGGCTATGGCAGTATTACGCTCACCCAGAAATCGCTTACAATCGACATGGTCGAAGGTGAGCTGGAAGTCGGCGTTCTCTACCTGCGCGGCAAACCGGTCAAACTGAACCGTTCGCTTTTCGCCAGGGCAGACAAAAAAGCTACGGTGCGCATATAGAAAGGGATGGTCAAACTCGTGCGGGTCCATCGTTTTTGGGGAGAATCCACGAAGGGGCGGAGATGCGTAATCCATTGAAGATATCAGCGAAGGGCAGGAGATAGGGGATATTGGGAGGATCACCGAAGGGGAGAAGAATATAGGGGAGTGGAGGTATCTGCGTGTGGTGCAAGGGCAGGAGATTTAGGGTACGTACGAAGTCTGCGTAAAGGTTGATAGATTTCGTAAGTTATCGGTAATCGCCCCAACACCACCCAGAAAAACTTATTGCCCACAAAAACAATAGACGAATCATGTTTGTCGTAGTTTTAGACATTAACCGTTAGGCAATATGCATCCTCCCGTGAAACGGCAAAGCAGTGTCAATTCTCATCTTGCCTGAAAGGATCTCAAGCTATGTTTTTCCTCATCCCTTTCCTGATGTTGTTCATGACTGGTATGATTCATGCAGAAACGTCGCAGGGGCGATTCATAAATCTTAACTTTAGCGTAGAAGATTCTCAACACACTGCTGCGTTGTGGGTGCCCACAAACTATCACCCAGCCAAATTGTGGCCTCTAATCGTCTTCCTACATGACAGCCGAGGCAATGGGGACAATAAGGGCGATGCGATAGCGTGGGTCAAAAAGGGGTGGGCAAATCCATTACGAACCCATATCTCGGGTCTCCCCGCGCTTGTGGCTATACCCCGAGCCCCCAAAGGCCATGGATGGGCAGACTCACCTCATAATGCCCAACAGTCTGAATGGCTCCAAAACAAAGCAAACAAGAACACGAAACATGCGATGCCACATATTGATGTGGTCCGGAAAAAATGGACAGTTGATTAAGCCTCTTTCTGGTGCTGCAGCGGCGCTTCGAAATTAGCGGGCGACACATAGTCCAGAGTCGCGTGCAGCCGCTGGTTGTTGTAGAACAGCTCGATATACTCGAAGAGTTCGCGTTGTGCGTGATCGAGATCTTTCAGATTGACATGATACAACCATTCGGTTTTCAACGACCGGAAGAAAGATTCGGTCACGGCATTGTCCCAACAATTTCCTTTTCTGCTCATGCTTTGAACAAACTGATGTCTGTCAATAGCCTGTCGGAAGCCATCGCAGCAATACTGGATTCCCCGATCGGAGTGGATCATCAGGGCCGGTTCCGGTCTGCGTTGCCAAACTGCACGAGACAGGGCCGTGAGCAGTGTTTCGTGTCCCAACGAGGTAGAGACACACCAGCCAACTATGCGACGGGAATACAGGTCGAGAAAGACCACCAGGAACAACCATCCCGCACCAGAGCGCAAATAGGTGATATCGCTGGTCCACACCTTGTTTGGACGATCGACTTTGAACTCCCGGTTCAGCAGGTTCGGGGACGCCTTCAGGTTGTGCTTCGTATCGGTGGTCACCACGAACTTCCGTCGCACTTTCGACCGCAGGCCCTGGCGACCCATCGAATCGGCCACCCGGCTGCGACTGTAGGGATTGCCTTGTGCCGCCAGTTCGCGGCTGATCTTCAGGCTTCCATACCGGCCGTGGCTGGCCTCAAAGGCCGCTTTCACCAGGACATCCAAATAACGCCGTTCCTTTTTTCGCCTGCTCTCAGGACGGGAAAGCCAGGCATAATAACCGCTTTTCGACACCTCGAGCACCTTCGCCATCCTCTCCACCGAAAACGACTTGCGATGCGCCTTCATGAACCTGAATCTGTCTTCGGTCCCTCTGAGAAGATGGCGACCACTTTTTTTAGGATGTCCCGTTCTTCCCGAGCGATTGCAAGCTCTCGCTGTAACCGACGGTTCTCCTCCTCTAAAGGCTTCTGGTGCCCTGTGCCCGGAAACGCGTCCATCGGGTCTCCCTCCAGCTCCTTACGCCAGCGCGCGATCGCTCCCTGGTACAACCCCAGGTCCCGCTCTATCTGCCGGTCCGTCTTACCACTGGTCTCAGCCAAACGAACGGACTCCCTCTTGAATTCAGCATCATATCGCTTCTTCGAATGGGATGATCTTTGCACTTTCATCGACACACCTCCTTATTCTACAAGATAACTGCTTCTTGGTGTGTCCACAATTCCAAAACACGTCACGCCGACCTGTTCGACGCTGAGACCGTTGCGCGAATGGGGTGCCATTTTGAGCGCGTGCTGTGTGCGGCCGTCACACATACGGCCTGTCCTGTGGCGCATCTGCCCCTTTGGCCGGAAGCAGAAAAACAGCAGTTGCTGGCCGCCTGGAATGACACGGCATGTGATTACGCCTTCGCACAAAACGGTTTGCACCACCTCTTTGAGGCGCAAGCAGGGCAGACCCCAGACGCTATCGCGGTCGTCAGCGATCATGTGCAGATCAGCTATGCCCTGCTCAATCAGTGCGCCAACGGGTTGGCGCATCGGCTGGTCGCACAGGGCGTCACGCCCGACACACCGGTGGGGCTGTGCGTGGAGCGCGGCGTCGAAATGGTGGTCGGCTTGCTGGGCATCTTAAAGGCCGGCGGAGCTTACGTGCCGCTCGAACCCGGGTATCCTCAGGCACGCTTGTCTGCCATCTTAGGCGAAGTCAAGGCGCCCGTCGTGCTGACGCAATCCCATCTGGCAAACTGTTTGTCCGACGATGTGGGGCAGGTGGCCTGTCTGGACGGCAAGCTGCCTAAACTGGCCACCCGGCACGAAGTGCCTGTGTGTGTGCTGCCTGCCAACCTAGCTTACGTCATCTTCACCTCGGGCTCGACTGGCAAGCCAAAAGGCGTGATGATCTCACACGAAGCCATCTGTAACCGCATCGCGTGGATGCAAGAGGCTTATGGTCTGAAACAAGACGACCGGGTCTTGCAGAAAACCCCGTTCAGTTTCGACGTGTCTGTGTGGGAATTTTTCTGGCCGCTGACACAAGGTGCTTGTTTGGTTATGACGCGCCCCGGCGGTCACCAGGACAGCTCTTATCTGGCAGAAACGTTGTCTCGTGAATCGATCACAACGCTTCACTTTGTCCCTTCCATGTTGCAAGTCTTCCTGGAAGAGCCTTGCGGCGTGACCTGCCAAAGCCTGCGCCGAATCATCTGCAGCGGTGAGGCGTTGTCGCGAGACCTGCTGGATCGTTATGAGTCTGTTTCAGACGTGCCCCTCTTCAACCTCTACGGTCCAACCGAGGCGTCTGTCGACGTCACCGCGTGGCCTTGCCTGAAGCCGCAAACTCACCGCACGGTTCCCATCGGTCGTCCGATCGCCAACATGAAAACGTATGTCTTGAGTCCTCACGAAGAACTGGTTCCCGTTGGTGCCAATGGCGAATTGCATTTGGGTGGTATTGGGCTTGCCCGGGGGTATTTCGGGCGTCCTGACCTGACCGCTTCTGTCTTTGTTCCCAATGCCTTCTCTCGCCAGGGTGGTAGGCGACTTTACAAAACCGGCGACCGTGTGCGCATAGACGCCGAGGGTGTGATTGAGTTCTTGGGGCGTTTGGATCTTCAGGTCAAGGTACGAGGCCTACGCATTGAGTTGGGGGACATCCGGGCCGCGATTGAAAAGCACGAGGCCGTTCGCGAAGCACTTGTGGTGGTCTCCGAAGGCATTGCGAGTGGGCAACCCATTGTAGATTACGACGCGCTAACCGACGAAGGCGCTTTGACAAACTATCGACGTTTATTAAAAAGGACCGCCAGCGGCTCCGATTCGCCTTCCTTGCGGCGCTTGGTGGCTTATGTCGTTTATCAGCAAGGCGCAGCCCTTACGGCCAGAGAGATCCGCAGCTTTTTACAAGAGCACTTACCAGACTACATGGTCCCCTCGCTGTTTGTGACTATGGATCGGTTCCCGTTAAATCCCAACGGCAAAATAGATCGCAAGGCGCTGCCGGTGCCTGAGGCTGGAGACAGGTGGCATCTGGACACGTATGTTGCACCTCGCAACGCCGTAGAAGAGACGCTGGCCGGCATTTGGGCTGACGTGCTTGGCGTTGGTAAAGTGGGCGTAAACGATAATTTCTTTGAGCTCGGAGGAGATTCTATTCTGAGCATAAAAATAAAGGCACAATCCAAGTCAAAAGGTCTAGAATTTTCTTTGGACCAAATGCTTAGATACCAGACAATAAGAGAATTATCAACACGGCTGACCATGGCAGATCCCAACGCGCCTGCTTCGCCTAAAGTAGAGGCTTTTGATTTGATTTCTGAATCCGATAGCTGCCGGTTGCCTAAAGACGTCGAGGATGCGTTTCCCCTGGCCAGAGTACAAGCCGGTTTGATATACCACAGCCAGCTTGAACCCAACACGCCGATGTATCAAGATATTTTCATTTATAGCGTTCGGGCACAATTTGACAGGCGGGTCTTTAGAAAAACCGTACAAAACCTCTTGGACCGCCACGCTAATTTAAGAACCTCATTTGACTTGGGGAGATACTCTGAGCCTTTGCAATTGGTACACAAAGTTGCTACGGCGTCGGTGCGCGTAGAGGACCTTCGGGGTTTGCCGTCCGCCTCTATTCATACAGCACAAGACTCACTCATTGAGGAAGAAAAAGGCAAAGCTTTCGACTGGACGCGCCCTCCGCTCATTCGCTTTAGCGTTCATCGGCTTACTGACGAGACTTTTGACATCGTGTTAAGCTTCCACGATTCTATTTTTGACGGTTGGAGCAAAGCTTCGTTGTTAACAGAATTATTGGCGACCTATGGCGCGCTTATCAATAACCAATCTCCAGACATAGGACCACCACCGCCGGTTCCTTACAGAGACTTTGTCGCAATAGAACGGGAAACCATTGCCTCTGAAGAGTGCGAGGCATATTGGCGAGAATTGTTGAAAGATGTGGATATCTCAACTTTGCCTGAGTGGTCTGCTCAGAATCAGACGCCGTGCGCTTCCCGCATCCGTTCGCTCAGTATCCCCATCTCCGCGCAAATGTCTGATGGTTTGAAGGGTCTGGCTCTGCGAGCGAGCGTACCTGTCAAAAATGTCTTGTTAACAGCCCACTTAAAGGTCATCAGCCTGCTCAGTGGCAAAAGGGATATTTTGACAGGCGTTGAAACAAACGGGCGCCCCGAAGAGATTGATTCTGAGCGCACGTTGGGTATTCATATAAATACCGTACCATTTCGTCTAAAAATGGCGGAAGGGTCATGAGTTGACTTGGTGCGCCAAACGTTTGACGCCGAATGCACGATGTGGCCCTTTAGGCGATACCCTCTGGCCGAGTTACAAAAAATGTGGGGCGGGGCACCCTTTGATACCGTGTTTAATTACACTCATTTTCATGTTTACAAAAGCTTAAAAGGAATGGACGGCCTCAAAGTCATCGGTGCTAGATTTTTAGGCCAGTCCCATTTTCCATTAAGAGCGGAGTTCAATCGTGACCCGTTTGTAGATAGTATACACTTGGACTTAGAATGCGACATGCAAAAAATCAGTCAGTCACGGTTGGAAAACATTGGGGGATATTATACGCGCGTGCTTTCTGCGATGGCCCAGAACCCTCTTGAGAGCCATGACGCACAGGCACACCTTTCTGAAAGTGAAAAGCATCTCATTTGCACGGAATGGAATGACACTTCGGAAACTCATCTAAAAGATCGATGCATTCACCAAATATTCGAATCACAAGCCGCATGCGCTCCTGACCGAATCGCTGTCGCTTTTGGCGATCTGCAGATGACCTTTTTTGAGCTAAATGCTCGAGCCAATAAAATGGCACATTACCTGAGGCGCGCCGGTGTTGGGCCAGAGGTCTTGGTTGGGATCTTTATGGAGCGGTCTCCTGAAGTAATCATAAGCATTTTAGGAATACTCAAAGCCGGCGGGGGATATATCCCGCTAGATCCTGATTCCCCTCAAGGTCATATAAAGAATATTTTGGAGAGTTCTCATATCGGTGTGATTTTAACGCACGATCATTTATCTAAGGTTTTTTCCGCAGATGCTATAGAAACCCTGTGTGTCGAGCGTATTTTAGATGACCAAAAAACGGGCTGCACCGAAAACTTAGCCACGCGGGTGGCGCCGGAAAATGTGGCCTATGTCATTTACACATCGGGGTCTACTGGCGAACCCAAAGGTGTGGCCGTTACACATCATAATCTGGTTAACTCAACTCATGCCCGGACGGCCTATTATCGCGAGCGAGTGGCGAAGTTCCTGTTGGTATCTCCTTTTTTCTTCGATAGCTCTGTCGCCGGCATTTATTGGACGCTTTGCCAAGGCGGAACACTCGTATTGCCCGGCCCTGGTAAAGAGCGTGATGTTTTGCACCTAGCCGATCTTATTGATCGACATGAAATCTCACATTGGCTGAGTATCCCGTCGTTGTATGAAATATTGTTAGAAGAGGCGCCTGAGAAACTGTGTTCTTTGCGCGTGGTGATTTTAGCTGGTGAAGCCTTTCTTGCCGGGCTACAACTGAGGCACTACGAACAGCTCCTGGACACAAAGATTTTTAATGAATACGGTCCCACAGAGGCAACCGTATGGAGTCTCGTTCATTTTGTCCCCCCTTCCGGATCTGAAGGCTCCATTCCTGTTGGCAGGCCAGTCGCAAACACCAAGATCTATCTCTTGAATGCACACCAACATCCTGTGTGTTTGCGCGTTCCGGCAGAACTGCACATAGGCGGGTTGAACGTAGCGCGCGGATATCTCAACCGCCCCGGTCTAACGGCAGAGAAATTCATTCCTGACGCTTGGAGTAAAATACCTGGTAACAGGCTTTATAAAACAGGGGATTTAGGCCGTTATGTCGTAGATGGCAATGTTGAATTTTTGGGCCGTACAGATCGGCAAGTAAAGATTCAAGGCCATAGAATAGAAACCGAGGAGATCCGATCTATTCTGAGGCAACACCCAGGTGTTCGTGATGCCGTTGTGGCGGCACAAAAAAACCGATTGGGGAACGATCAGTTATTCGCTTACGTGGTCCGAGATAACTGCTACCTGGGCGCTAAGGAGCAAGAGTTAAGACGGACACAGGATCACGTTGCAAATTGGCAATCACTTTTTGAAAAAACGTACGAAGACGCCGTTGTTGATCGGACTTCTAACTTTAATACCACGGGCTGGGACAGCAGTTATATGCGCCTCCCGATACCCGATATAGAAATGCAAGAATGGGTAGACCAGACCGTCGACCGAATCTTAGGCTTACATCCTGAACGCGTTCTGGAAATTGGCTGTGGGACGGGCCTGTTGCTATTTCACATTGCCCCCCACTGTAGCCAATATATCGGCACGGAATTCTCGGAGCGCGTCCTAAAATCATTGAAACAGAACCTAAGTATTCTGGGAAGTAAAGCTGATCGCGTTAAAGTGTTAAATAGGGAAGCAAGTAATTTCAGAGGTGTTGATCAAGCGTCTGTTGACACCGTAATTATTAACTCGGTCTCGCAGTATTTCCCCACTGCCCATTATTTCTTAGACGTTTTGACGAAAGCCGCGAAGGCTGTGGAACCTGGAGGAAGAATTTTCGTGGGAGATGTCAGGGATCTAAGACTCTTGAAAGCTTTCCACCTGTCTGTCGAAATGCAGCAGGCATCATCTTCTTTGCCTGTTGCAGAATTGAGAAAGAAAGTAAGAATACGTCTGCTTCAAGAAAAAGAATTGGTAATCCATCCAGGTTTCTTTCATTGTTTGAAAAGTCATATCAAGCAAGTCACACATGTAGAAATTCTACCCAAACGCGGTCGCCATAATAATGAAATGAACCGCTTTCGCTACGACGTAACTTTGCATGTCGACTCTCAAGTCTCATGCGGTTCGGCAGATCGGTATCTGGATTGGCAGGCTCAGGCCTTGACCCTACCAGATGTAAAAAAGGCCTTAGAGGAAGGGCATTCAGAAACGGTTGTGGTCACGTCGATACCAGACAAACGTGTTGCCTTTGACCTAAATGCAGCGGAATGCCTTTTCAAGGAAAAAGGCGATAGAAATGTCGGCGCATTTCGTGAACATTTGGCGAATTTTGAGGCGCCTGAAGTTGATGTTGAAAATTTGGTGGCATGTGCCAATGGTTTAGGCTACGAACTCAGCTTCCAGCAAGGAGGAGAGGCGAAACCTGGGATGATTGATGCGATTTTCACTTACCCGAGCAAGGGGAAACAAGCAAATCCTAAGGCCCAAATTGTTAGACGCCAATTAGAAGTACAGAATGAAAACTCACTAGGTGCATATACCAACAACCCTTTGAATTCCTCGATAGAGGTAGACCTCAAGGGCGAGTTGACCCGTTTGGTTGAGAACAAATTGCCTAAATATATGGTGCCGTCTCACTTCGTTATGCTATACGAACTGCCACTCACGCCGAACGGCAAAGTCGATTACCAAAAACTGCCAAATCCAGAACAGGAAGTTCGATTGAAAAAGGAGAAAACCGACAAAATTTTAGAAAAAATAGCAAGCATGTCTGATGAAGAAGTGGAAGAATTGCTAAATACTCTAAGCCCATAAAGCGCCGGGTTCGCGATGAATTTTCAAGCTTCTCATATCAGGAGTCGATAAATGGCTACATTCAATGATAAAATTGCAAATCTTTCTCCGGAAAAACGTGAATTGTTAGATCTATTCCTGAAACAAGAAGGTATTGTAAACGACTTATTGGAAGAATATGTTCCTCCTAAAACGAATGTAGAAAAAAAATTAGCCAAAATTTGGCAAGAGGTTTTGGGCATTGAACGCGTCGGGATTCAAGACGACTATTTTAAATTGGGTGGCGATTCTATTTTGAGCATTCAAATCGCGGCCAAGGCCCGTCAGGCAGGCCTCGAACTTGACGTAAATCAACTGTTAGAATATCCTACCATTTCAGAACTGGCGTCTGTTATGAAATCGTCTCCCGAAGAAAGTTCGGAGCAAGGACTTGTGACAGGCCCAGTCCCTTTGACGCCGATACAAAAGTGGTTTTTCGAGCAAAAGTTCGAAGACATGAACCACTGGAACCAAGCCGTGATGTTGGAAGCAGTACAGGAGCTGGATACCGATGTATTAGAACGCGCCGTTGGCGAACTGTTGGTTCACCACGATACGCTCAGGATGCGTTTTACTGCTAGGAAAGGCGTTTGGGAACAAACTTACGCGTATCCAGACGCGTGTGTCCCGTTCACCAAATTCGACTTTTCGCAATTGCCAGAATCGGAACTAGAAAAGCCTGTCTTGGAAGCCGCCGACAAATGCCAAAAAAAATTGAATTTGGCAGACGGCCCCTTAGTCCAGGTCGGTTATTTTTCATTGGGGGGCCGCAAACCTGACAGATTGCTGTTCGTCGCTCATCATCTAGTCGTCGATTGGGTTTCCTTCCGCACGCTGCTAGGCGACTTACAGTTGGTCTATGAGCAATTGGCGAGCGAAAAACCTGCCGTGTTGCCGTCTAAAACCACTTCATTTCAAAAATGGTCTGAACTTCTGTCTGAATATGCGGATGCACCAGAAATACAAGAGGAATTGGCATATTGGACGTCGAAGTTAGACGGATTGCCCTGCGCTGTTCCAAAAGATTTGTCTGGAGGGTCTAACATCGAAGCGTATTCGGAAAGCATCACAACGACTTTGGGGCCCGACGAGACAAAAAACTTGATCCAAAAAATGCCCTCTGAGTTTCGGGCAAATATTGACGAAATTCTATTAACCGCCCTTAGCCAAGCTTTAGCCTCCTGGACAGATTGTGACAGTGTGTTGATAGATTTAGAAGGCCATGGCCGGAATGAGCTGCTTGGAGGCATCGATTTATCGCGGACAGTTTGATGTGGTCCGGAAAAAATGGACAGTTGATTAAGCCTCTTTCTGGTGCTGCAGCGGCGCTTCGAAATTAGCGGGCGACACATAGTCCAGAGTCGCGTGCAGCCGCTGGTTGTTGTAGAACAGCTCGATATACTCGAAGAGTTCGCGTTGTGCGTGATCGAGATCTTTCAGATTGACATGATACAACCATTCGGTTTTCAACGACCGGAAGAAAGATTCGGTCACGGCATTGTCCCAACAATTTCCTTTTCTGCTCATGCTTTGAACAAACTGATGTCTGTCAATAGCCTGTCGGAAGCCATCGCAGCAATACTGGATTCCCCGATCGGAGTGGATCATCAGGGCCGGTTCCGGTCTGCGTTGCCAAACTGCACGAGACAGGGCCGTGAGCAGTGTTTCGTGTCCCAACGAGGTAGAGACACACCAGCCAACTATGCGACGGGAATACAGGTCGAGAAAGACCACCAGGAACAACCATCCCGCACCAGAGCGCAAATAGGTGATATCGCTGGTCCACACCTTGTTTGGACGATCGACTTTGAACTCCCGGTTCAGCAGGTTCGGGGACGCCTTCAGGTTGTGCTTCGTATCGGTGGTCACCACGAACTTCCGTCGCACTTTCGACCGCAGGCCCTGGCGACCCATCGAATCGGCCACCCGGCTGCGACTGTAGGGATTGCCTTGTGCCGCCAGTTCGCGGCTGATCTTCAGGCTTCCATACCGGCCGTGGCTGGCCTCAAAGGCCGCTTTCACCAGGACATCCAAATAACGCCGTTCCTTTTTTCGCCTGCTCTCAGGACGGGAAAGCCAGGCATAATAACCGCTTTTCGACACCTCGAGCACCTTCGCCATCCTCTCCACCGAAAACGACTTGCGATGCGCCTTCATGAACCTGAATCTGTCTTCGGTCCCTCTGAGAAGATGGCGACCACTTTTTTTAGGATGTCCCGTTCTTCCCGAGCGATTGCAAGCTCTCGCTGTAACCGACGGTTCTCCTCCTCTAAAGGCTTCTGGTGCCCTGTGCCCGGAAACGCGTCCATCGGGTCTCCCTCCAGCTCCTTACGCCAGCGCGCGATCGCTCCCTGGTACAACCCCAGGTCCCGCTCTATCTGCCGGTCCGTCTTACCACTGGTCTCAGCCAAACGAACGGACTCCCTCTTGAATTCAGCATCATATCGCTTCTTCGAATGGGATGATCTTTGCACTTTCATCGACACACCTCCTTATTCTACAAGATAACTGCTTCTTGGTGTGTCCACAATTCCAAAACACGTCAGTTGGATGGTTTACGACTGTCTACCCGGTTGCGTTAAAAGCAAATAAAGAGCCTTTGTGTATCGAAAGTTTAGAAATAGTAAAAAAACAGATGCGCAATATACCAAATAATGGATTCGGTTACGGGCTTCTTCGCTATTCAAAAGGCGGAGAAAAGTTGGCGAATGCTGGGTCGTTTTCCAAGGCTGAAATTTGTTTCAACTATTTAGGACAATTCGATAACGCGTTTGCAAAATCTGGATTATTTCGATTTGCCGGAAATAGCCCCGGCAATGTCTATGGCCGCCATAATGCCCGCCCTTATGCCCTTCACATCATATCAATGGTCGCCGGGGGCCAGCTTGAGACAACATGGCATTATAGCACCAAAGTTCACAAAAGCGCTACAATAGAAAACCTGGCGCGGTCGTGCGAAGAAAATCTCCGGGGGTTGTTGGCAATGCAGGTGCCTTCGAAAAGTGTCCTCGTAACGCCGTCAGACTTCCCAGACGCCGGACTGTCGCAAGAAGACTTGAATAAAATTTTTCAAACTTGATAGAGAAATTTTAGCAAGAAGGTATCAGGTGGCCGACGTTCCGAATATTGAGAACATTTATACGCTCTCGCATATGCAAGAAGGCATCCTTTTCCACAGCCTTTTGGATAAAGACACGGGCGTTTTTATAGAGCAACTCGTTTGCTCTATATCAGGGGATTTGGCCATGCCTTCTTTTTGTCAGGCCTGGCAGCAAGTCATAAAGCGCCATGATGTTTTGAGGACGGGTTTTGTTTGGGAAGATTTGGAGAAACCTGTGCAGATCGTTTATCGTCAGGCATCTTTGCTCATAGAGATCCTGGATTTTGGCAACCTCAATGAGGTAGATCAAGCACGCGAATTAGACGAATATCTTTGCCGAGACCGAAAACGGGGCTTTGATCTTTCTACGGCACCTCTAATGCGTGTGGCTGTGATACGACTTAAAGATCACAAATTTAAGTTCATTTGGACCAACCACCATCTCATTTTTGACGCCTGGTGCACCAAAATACTCATCCGAGAAGTTTTGGCTTTTTACGAATCTATCAGACTCGGCACCCCTTGCCCTTTATTGGTATCCATTCGGCCCTACGGGGATTACATAGCCTGGACGAAACGGAAAAAAATGTCACATTCAGAAAATTTTTGGCGACGCGAGTTGCGCGGCTTCAAAACGCCGACGCCACTTCCTTTGAAGAATCACAATAGACGGGGAATGGGAGAAACCGTTATCCGCCAACAAAGCCAAATTCTCTTGTCTGAGGGTGTGACCGCTTCTCTCAACATTTTGACCAGATGCCTCCGGACAACGCTGAACACGCTTTTGCAAGGCACATGGGCTTTGATTTTGGGCAACTATAGCGGCGCACGCGACGTTGTTTTTGGAGCCGTATTTTCAGGGCGGCCTTCGGAGCTTGATGGCGTCGGATCGATGGTCGGGCTTTTTATTAATACGTTGCCAATTCGCATACAAATAGAGCCAAATACCCCCTTTGATGCCTGGATTAAAAATATCCATCATAAGAAGAATTTCATTCACAGACATGAGTTCTGCCCCCTTTCAAGCGTACAGGGGTGGAGCGATGTGCCCAGAGACAAATCGCTATTTGAAAGCATTTTGGTTTTTCAAAATTCAGGTTTGAATGTCGAAAATGGACTTTTAGGAAGCTTAGTACTTGAGCACGCACATTCTATTGGCCACTCGAATTTTCCCCTCGCAGTACGCATTGATCCGAGATCCCAGCTTGTTGTCGAAATGATATATGATTCGGAGCATTTAGATTCTTCAGTCATAAAAGATATGCTCAATCAGTTCGAGTTTCTGCTTGGATATATTTGCAATAACTCAGACGCGACGCTAATGGCAATGGTAGACGCTTTGATACATATAGAGAAAGGAAGAAAAATAATGGATATTCGAGAAAAGAGGCAGTTGTTCAAATCGAAACTCAAGGCAATTAAACTACGAAAAATTAGAATCTCTCAGCAAGATCTCATAACAACCGAACACCTGTTGGGTGGATCAAAATTGCCATTAATTGTTAAACCTAAAGGGACGCGAGATTTAGATATTGTTTCTTGGGCTCAGAATAACGTGAGGTTTATAGAAGAGAACCTCCTTAAATACGGAGGCATTCTTTTTCGAGGGTTCAAAGAGATATCGCCCTCTGGGTTTAGGGAGTTTATGAAGTGTATTTCTAAGGAACTTTTGGAATATCGAGAAAGGTCTACACCGAGAACGGACTTGGGAGACAAAATTTACACGTCAACGGAATACCCGCCTGACCAAAATATCACTTTTCACAACGAATTTTCATATGCACTCAGTTGGCCTATGAATATCGGTTTTTTCTGCGTCAAGCCGGCTGACGTAGGGGGGGAGACCCCTATATCAGACAGCCGAAAAATGCTTGAATTGGTCGACAGAAGTGTCGTTGAGAAATTTGCTCGAAAAGGGATAATGTACGTTAGAAACTACGGAAGCGGAATAGATCTTCCTTGGCAGGAAGTGTTTCAAACAAACAATAAAAAAGATGTCGAAGCTTATTGCCGCAAGGCCTGCATTGAGTTTGAATGGGGCGGGGAAGATCGTTTGAGAACAACTCAAGTCCGCTCCGCTTTAGCAACACATCCCGTAACAGGGGAAACAGTTTGGTTTAACCAGGCCCATTTGTTCCACATGTCCAACCTCGATTCAGACTTACGCGCATCTATGTTAGATATTTTTACAGAAGACGAACTCCCGCGCAACGCATATTATGGAGATGGTACCTGCATTGAAACTCGGGCTTTTGAAGAAATTCGTAAAGCATATCAAATAGCGTCTGTCAAATTCAACTGGCAAGAAAGTGATACACTCTTGCTTGATAATATGTTGGTTGCACACGGAAGAAATTCGTTCAAAGGTTCCCGCAAAATTTTGGCAGCAATGGCGCAGTCGTATGCCAGCTTAATGGACCGGTCTAAAAAAATTCAACACAAAGAGGCTATGTAATAATGTGCGGAATTGTGGCAGTGTTTTCTCGCGAAGATTCTATTTCTGAAAGGAGCCTGAAAAAGGCTACTTTGGAATTGAAACACCGCGGACCAGATCATCAGAATCACTGGATTGATGCACGAGACCGTGTGGGCTTAGGCCATGCACGCCTGAGCATTATAGACCTTGATACGGGCGCCCAACCTATCTCAAATGAAGACAAAACAATACATATTATTGTAACCGGTGAATTTTACGATTTTGAGCGGATTCGGAAAAATTTGCAGTGCCGGGGGCACATTTTCCGAACCAAATCGGATAGCGAAATAGCACTTCATCTTTACGAAGAATTTGGCGTCCAGTGTTTGAGTCGCCTGAGAGGGGAATTTGCTTTTGTGATTTGGGACGAGGTAAATGAGATCTTTTTCGCCGCACGAGATCGATTCGGAATAAAGCCATTATTTTATTCTATTGACAATAAGAGAATTTCGTTCTCTTCCGAAGCTAAAGCACTATTCGCTCTAGGATTAGAACCCCAATGGGATTATGAGGCCTTTTATCAACAGATATTTTGCTACTTACCCCAAGACCGATCCCTCTTTAAGGGAGTTCGCCAAGTCCCGCCTGGTCATGCTTTCGTTGCAACTCGGTCCCGAGAGCGTTTGATTCGTTACTGGGATCTTGACTACCCCTCTGAAAGAGCAGACTGTGGGAAGCATTCAGAAGCAGAATACATAGAAAATTTTCGCTACGTGTTGGACGAGTCAATTCGGTTGCGCCTTAGGGCCGACGTACCTGTTGGGTGTTTTTTGAGCGGAGGCGTTGATTCTTCATCGATATTAGGTATCGCGGCTACTCACAATAAAAATGTGAAAGCTTTCACAGTTGCTTTTAACCAAAAAGATTTTGATGAATGCCAAATTGCACAAGAGACGGCTTCCCAGGCAGGCGTGGACTTCGATGCGATCCCGCTCGATGAAGGCAACTTTGCAGAGCACTTAGAGGATTCGGTCTGGCATGGCGAAATGCTTGCAATTAACGCCCATGGTGTGGCCAGATATTTGCAGAGCAAAGCCGTTCACAATGCGGGATATAAGGTTGTGCTTTCTGGTGACGGTGCTGACGACATTTTGGCTGGTTACGTTTACGCACGTCAGGATTTGATGCGAAACGGAGAAGGGCAAAAAAACAACAGTAAACATCAGGGCATATTGCAAGCTATGGGCACACGCAATGGGCAGTCGCAAAACTTGATACCAACTGCTCTTAGGCAGGTGCAAAAGACTTTGGGGTTTGTGCCTTCTTGGCTGAAAGAGATAGCGACAAGCCGGTCTGTCTTGCACCCCCTGCTCTCTCCTAGTTACGCGGCCGAATTTTCTAAGCAAAACGTGTACAGCTGTTTTCTCGGTCAATTTGATATCGAGGGGCAGATGCAGGGGCGAGAACGCGTATTGCAGTCGATGTATTTGTGGTGTAAATCTATTCTCCCAAATTATTCATTGTTCGCCGAACGCCTTGAAATGGCTCATGGGTTGGAAGTCCGGATACCTTTCTTGGACCATAAAGTTTTTGAAATGGTCCGGGAACTGCCCATGAATTTACTTATACGAGGTTTAAAGGAAAAATATATTCTGAGAGAGGCGGCGAAACCATTTTTGACACAAACAGTTTATGAGCGCGTAAAACACCCGTTTACAGCTCCACCAATTACCCTAAATAAAGATAATAAACTCTATGAATTGATGTGTGATACATTCCACAGTTCTTGCATGTCTTCAGTCCCTTTTTTTGAACAGAAAACAATCTTATCGCTCTTAGAAACACTGCCATATTTAAATTCGGCAACGCGCTTAAAGTTAGATTCGATATTCTTAATGATTTTGTGCACCTGTCTTCTTCAGAATCGATATCGTCTATAAATTAGAATAAGCGATGTATGGCCTATGGCCTTCCAAAACAGTTATATACCCGCTGATTTTCATTGCCCTTGTCGCTGAGGCTCCGAAATAGGAATTTAGATGGATAACAATAAAAAAATAATCGGGATAATTAGCAGCCAATCTTTCTACACACTGAAATGGAACCCCGACACGGCGCAACTTTCGCGGTTTGAAGGCGATGAACAGCTGAGCGCTACCGAGGTGGATAACATTCGGGCTCTATTTTCTGAAGCCGCGGAGGCAACAAAGCGTTCGGCTCCGACAGAAAAGCCAGGCCGGCAGAGTAAACCCGTCAGCAGAGGAGAGGCAAGATTACCTCGTAGTTATATCCTTTCAATGGACTTAAACACCAAAGTGGTTCGTAGTTTTTTTGACGACTCAGTTTTAGACAAAAACCAAATTGAGTCTATCAATCACCTTCTGCAAAAAAGACATGCTTATTTCCCCTATAGGATAACCGAAAATTCACAGCTGGCAGTGCGAAAGTCTAAAACGGAAAAAGAAATAGAAGAACGACTAAATGTGTCGACCATGAGTTCCTTTGAAGAGTCTGTTGATGCGACTAAGCTAGGTGATAACATTTCGTTTATTTCTTCAGATTACAAGACGCTAGAGAGCATATTTGAATATTTAAATTTGGGTGAAGAAGACGTGTTGGCCGACCTCGGGTGCGGGAAAGGGCGGGTTGTTTGTGCGGCGGCGGCTCTGCTCAATATTAAAAAAGCGATCGGCGTGGAAGTTCATCCAGAACTCGTTAGAGTAGCGAAACGCAACGCAAAGTTGATGAACCCCCAAAATTGCCCTATTGAGATCGTCCTTTCAGATATCGCCACATTTAATAGTCACGATGTCACTGCTTACTTTCTATTTGGCCCTTTTCGGCTGAAGACGACCAAGGCACTCTGCGAGAATGTCGGTCGCTCATTGGAACGGAAACCGAGGAAAATTAAAATCGTATGGTATGCCCCCTCCCAGCCCGTCATCCAGTTTTTACAAGGGAAAAGCTGGCTTGAAACAATGTTCAAAATGCCTGGAAGGCCGGTGTTTGTGTGGGAAAATTAACTTCCCAAAAGGTGAGGTGTTTCGGAATTGTGGACACACCAAGAAGCAATGTATATTGTAGGTAAAGAGGGACCAGCACCTTGCCCTGAGGGACGTTCCGGTTCCGCCACGACTTGGTTTCAGGCAATCAACCTTCACCATACACGACCCAGCTGACTGACCTCTTGCCCATTGGTGCTTGGGCTCACCAGCCTTTTCACATCATGCTATTGTCCCCTCAGCCCTTTCGGGTGAAGGTATCCCTGCTTGCTTGTGCGTGCAGGTAAGATGCTGCTTTGACCACACTGCTCCAGTGGTACCTCCTCCGAGGTAGAGACTTCCACGCCACATGGGCGCACTACTATGAGGAACAGTATCGCCAACGTGTGATTAAGGGGCTCCGCAGACGCGCCAAACAGATGGGATACGAACTCTCTCAGGTCCGTGCTCCAGAGGGAGTTTCTTAGGAAAGTAGTGGCCATCTTCTCAACGGGACCGAAAGCAGGTTCAGGTTCATGAAGGACCACTCCTGAGAGCAGGCGGAAAAAGGAACGGCGTTATTTAGATGTCCTGGTGAAAGCGGCCTTTGAGGCCAGTCAGGGGCGGTATGGGAGCCGGAAGATTGGCCGCCAGTTGGCCGGCCGGGGCCATTCTTATCGTCGCAGCCGGGTGGCCGATTCGATGCATCGTCAGGCTCTACGGTCGAAAGTGCGCCGGAAGTTCGTGGTGACTACCGATACGAAGCACGACTTGAAGGCCTCTCCGAATCTGCTAAATCGGGATTTCGAAACGGATTGTCCAGACAAGGTATGGGTCAGTGACATCACGTATCTGCCCAGTCGTGCGGGATGGTTGTTCCTGGCCGTCTTCATCGACCTGTTTTCCCGCCGCGTGGTCGGTTGGTGTGTCTGCACCTCGTTAGGGCACGAAACCGTGCTGACGGCTCTGTCTCGCGCCGTCTGGCAACGCAGGCCTGATCCGGGCCTGATGATCCACTCCGACCGAGGTATCCAGTATTGCTGCGAAGGGTTCCGGCAGACGATTCATACGCACCAGGTTGTCCAGAGCATGAGCCGGAAGGGAAACTGTTGGGACAATGCTGCAGCCGAATCTTTCTTCCGATCGTTGAAAACCGAATGGTTGTATCACGTCGATTTGATTTACCTGGATCACGCACAACGAGAGCTCTTCGAATACATCGAGAGGTTCTACAACAACCAGCGGCTCCACGCGTATCTGGACTATGTGTCGCCTGCCACGTCTGAGCGACTCACGCCGCAGAAAGCGGCTTAATCGCGTGTCCACTTTTTCCGGACCATATCATCCGCCATTGGCATCCCGTCTTGGTCAGATACAAAATGCCATTGAATATCTGACGCAGGTTAGCCGGTGGGCGACCACGAGCCCCTGGACGCCACTTGCCTTTGGGTAGCAGAAGGAGAAGAAGTTGCCATTGCGCTTCGATCAAATTTGTCGGATATTGCCTTTGCGTATTCATCTTTATCCTTTCGTTTCAGGTGGTTGTGGATTACCTGAATTTGGATAGATGAATACGCATTTTTCAACTCTTTTCTGAACCCCTCTATATTTTTAAAACAGCTTCTAAGGAGAAGAAATGTCTACAAAAGCAAATGCAAGAGAGAACCTGTTCTTAAATTATCAGACGAAATTTAAGCACGCGGAAAAGAGACTTGCGAAAGATAAAAAATTTAAGAAAGCTTGGCTGTCTCAAGTAGAACTTTACCCCAACGAGACCAAACCCCGCGGAGTCAGCCTACAAATCTTCAAACCCAATTGGTTTAACGAGAACGGAAACGGCATTCATTTTGAGTGTTGGGTGGGAAACGCAGACCATAAACGATCGGTTATACCATTCGTCCTCCACGTCGAAACCAGCGAAAAGAGGTCGGGGTTCAGTGCCAAAGATTTTCACGCCCAGTTTTTAAACAAAAGTGCTCAAATTCTTGCAAGTTGGGAGAATTATAGCATTCACAAAACTTGGGCGATGCAGCCGCTGATTTGTAAACGGCCTTTTCAAGAGAGTTCGATCGAGGAGGTGATACAATCCGAAATGATGAAAATGACAGAATTGGGTGCAGTCATCGATGACATAATCGATGACTTGAAAGGGTAAGTTTATTTTCCGAAATCGAAGTCCTAAGCGGTCTTTCAAAAAAGTAAATTGACAAATGAATCCCGTTTGTCATTACCGCGAAAGCGGGAATCCACGCTTTTTTGATCAATGGATTCCCGATAAAAGCACTCGGGAATGACAGGCAAAAAACGTAAACAAATTTTTTGAAGGACCACTAAATTTGCCTATTAAGATAAATGTTGGCCGCATTTTGTCCGGCCGCATTTGTTTAGAACATTGCCGAGGAGATGGTATCTTCATGGATGCAAACCTGGAAGAAACAAAAACCTTAGAACCGTGCGAAGCCGTAGAAGGGTTTCAGCTTTCTAAGCAACAAGAGCAACTTTGGCCCACCTGCCAAAATGCCGCATCATATCGATCCTGCTGCCTTATTCAGATCGACGGATCGCTCGATGTCGACGCACTCAAAAAAGCTATACGTCTGGTTATTCAGAGACATCGAATTTTACAAACTCGTTTCCAAACCCTCTCTGGCCTGAGGTTCCCTTTACAGGTAGTCGATGAGAACATGGGTTTCGCATGGGAAGTATTGGATCTTAGAAATTGTGGTGATTTTTCTCAGTTGGACAAGGCCGAGGCGGTTTGGGACAATGAAAGGAACAGGCCATTTAATCAGAGTCCGAACACATCCGTCCATGCAACTTTGGTTTTGTTCTCAAACGTTAGAAGCGCATTGATTATAGGGGCATCTGCCCTGCACGCCGATAGATATTCGCTCAAACTACTTGTTAAAGAAATAGGTAATTGCTATGCCATGGTGGATGAAGAATCCGAGACGTTTGAAGAACCTATGCAATATGTCCAGTTCTCAGAATGGCAAAGGGAATTCTTAGAAGAGATTGGGGATTCTTCTGATAGCGTGCTGCCGGGGCGTCAGCACGCCCACAGCCTTTCTGTTCAGAGAGCGCCCTTTGAGAGGGCGGAAGCTGAAGAGAACTGTTTTGAGCCTCGATACATAACTCTCGATCTGGGGACAAAAGTATCAGCAAAAATAGGGTCCATCACTGCCGGGCACAATGCAACGGAAGCAGCCTTCTTATCCGCCTGTTGGCAAGTTCTGCTCTGGCGTTTGTCTGAGCGCGACCCTATCATAATAGCTTCGGGTTTTTCCGGCAGGTTCTGTGAAGAATTAGACGACTTGATTGGTCCGTTCGAGACATATATTCCATTACAAAACTGTCTGAAAGACGATACCCCTTTTCTCCATGTTTTGGAAGAGGTGGTCAAGGCCAATGAAGCCGCATCTGAGAGCCAAGAATTTTTTGGCTGGTTACAAGATGAAACAACAATGCGCCCTGATTTCGACGGCCGCTTTTCGCTAGGCTTCGTATTTGATGAATTGCCACAACCATACAATCGGGCCGGCGTAGAATTTTCTATCCAAAAGTGGTATCACTGTTCAGAGCATTTTAAACTAAAGCTCTTTGTTTTCCGTATGGGCGAGTCTTTGATCGCAGAAGTCCATTATGACCAAAGCCGGTTTGACGTGGTAGACGTAAAACGCATCACCAATTATTTCCAGAAATTGGTGGAGACCATGTGCAAGAACCTGCTGCAACCTGTGGGAAGTTGCGATATTCTAGATGCATCTGAGAAGTGCCAGTTGGTTTTAGAGTTTAACGATCCGAATCAGGAGTTTACCGCCAATCAACTCACCCACCAGCTGTTCGAGCAAAAGGCAGCTCAATACCCGGATTCTGTTGCTATTGTGTGGAAAAGTGATTCCATCACTTATGCTGAATTAAATGACAGATCTAACCGGCTGGCGCGATACCTCCTGACCTGCGGTGCGAAGCCTGATTCTTTGGTGGGGATCTGTGTTGAACGGTCCCCTGACATGATTGTCGGGGCTTTGGCCGTGCTTAAAGCGGGCGCTGCGTATGTGCCGCTAGATCCGACTTACCCTGCCGAGCGTCTCGCCTATTCAATATCCCAAAGTTCAGTGAAAATACTACTAACGCATTATCAATTTGTTGAAAATTTTTCGGGCCGAGTAAAACCTATTTGTGTCGATCGAGACTGGCGCGTTATAGCCGAACAGCGACCGGAAAATCTGAATATTGGGTGTGCTAAAAATCTGGCTTATGTCATTTATACTTCGGGTGATGTGGTCCGGAAAAAATGGACAGTTGATTAAGCCTCTTTCTGGTGCTGCAGCGGCGCTTCGAAATTAGCGGGCGACACATAGTCCAGAGTCGCGTGCAGCCGCTGGTTGTTGTAGAACAGCTCGATATACTCGAAGAGTTCGCGTTGTGCGTGATCGAGATCTTTCAGATTGACATGATACAACCATTCGGTTTTCAACGACCGGAAGAAAGATTCGGTCACGGCATTGTCCCAACAATTTCCTTTTCTGCTCATGCTTTGAACAAACTGATGTCTGTCAATAGCCTGTCGGAAGCCATCGCAGCAATACTGGATTCCCCGATCGGAGTGGATCATCAGGGCCGGTTCCGGTCTGCGTTGCCAAACTGCACGAGACAGGGCCGTGAGCAGTGTTTCGTGTCCCAACGAGGTAGAGACACACCAGCCAACTATGCGACGGGAATACAGGTCGAGAAAGACCACCAGGAACAACCATCCCGCACCAGAGCGCAAATAGGTGATATCGCTGGTCCACACCTTGTTTGGACGATCGACTTTGAACTCCCGGTTCAGCAGGTTCGGGGACGCCTTCAGGTTGTGCTTCGTATCGGTGGTCACCACGAACTTCCGTCGCACTTTCGACCGCAGGCCCTGGCGACCCATCGAATCGGCCACCCGGCTGCGACTGTAGGGATTGCCTTGTGCCGCCAGTTCGCGGCTGATCTTCAGGCTTCCATACCGGCCGTGGCTGGCCTCAAAGGCCGCTTTCACCAGGACATCCAAATAACGCCGTTCCTTTTTTCGCCTGCTCTCAGGACGGGAAAGCCAGGCATAATAACCGCTTTTCGACACCTCGAGCACCTTCGCCATCCTCTCCACCGAAAACGACTTGCGATGCGCCTTCATGAACCTGAATCTGTCTTCGGTCCCTCTGAGAAGATGGCGACCACTTTTTTTAGGATGTCCCGTTCTTCCCGAGCGATTGCAAGCTCTCGCTGTAACCGACGGTTCTCCTCCTCTAAAGGCTTCTGGTGCCCTGTGCCCGGAAACGCGTCCATCGGGTCTCCCTCCAGCTCCTTACGCCAGCGCGCGATCGCTCCCTGGTACAACCCCAGGTCCCGCTCTATCTGCCGGTCCGTCTTACCACTGGTCTCAGCCAAACGAACGGACTCCCTCTTGAATTCAGCATCATATCGCTTCTTCGAATGGGATGATCTTTGCACTTTCATCGACACACCTCCTTATTCTACAAGATAACTGCTTCTTGGTGTGTCCACAATTCCAAAACACGTCAGGGCTCTACCGGACAACCCAAAGGTGTTGCGGTCAGCCATGGCAATTTAGCCCACTCTACACTAGCGCGCGATACATATTACCGCAGCCCTGTTGAAAGCTTTCTTTTGACGTCTTCTTTCGCCTTTGACAGCTCCGCCGCAGGCATTTTTTGGACCCTGGCCACAGGTGGAAGGCTTGTTTTACCCGAAAACAAAGCTGAAAAAGATGTGTCGCTCTTACTCGAAATGATCGATCGAAATCGCATTTCACATTTTTTGAGTATTCCTTCTTTTTACAAACAGATTTTGACATTGGCCAAGCCAGAGCAAATCGAGTCTGTGCGCGTTGTGATTGCCGCGGGGGAGGCCTGCACATCGGGTTTGGCCGAGCTCCACTATCGCAGCCTGCCAGGCGCAATGCTGTTTAACGAATACGGCCCTACAGAAGCAACCGTTTGGTGTAGTGTTTACTCATGTCCTGACAAAGAGATCCCGAATACAATTCCCATCGGGTGTCCAATTTCCAACACGCGGATGTATATATTGGATTCGTCTATGAACCCCGTGCCTATCGGTATTCCCGGCGAACTTTACATCGGTGGAGAGGGTTTGGCTTATGGTTACTTTCGAGCGCCAAAATTAACTGCCGAGAGATTTTTTTCTGATCCTATTTCTACAAAGCCCGGTGAACGTATTTACAAAACAGGGGACCGCGCACGATATCTGCCCGACGGAAATGTCGAGTTTCTGGGGCGTGTTGATCACCAAGTAAAAATACGCGGTTTTCGCATTGAGATCAGTAATTTCCGGTTAGAAAATTGCATGGCGCAAAAGCCATAGGAAAACCAGTGGAGATAACGGCGTATCTGTCTGTATCACCAAGGAGATGTGTACCAGGATCGGTGGTTGCGTTTCATGTCGGATATCCCATCTCAACTGTCGCAGGTATTTCACACAAGGCCGTTGTCCATAGCGTTGATGGAAATAGATCACCAACAGGAGATAGGTGATCAGTCCAGAGAGCAATTGCACCAAGAGGCCGTGTGGGTCTCTGGAGATGAGATGATAGACTTTGAGGTGCTTTTTCCACCAGGCGAAGAAGGTTTCAACTTGCCATCTGAGCGAGAAAATGAAGGCGATTTGCTCTGCCGTCAGGTCCTGTCGGTCGGTAGCGATCCAGTAAGTTTTGCCTCTGCTTTTGAAGCCGATCAGGTAGACCGGATAGGTCATCTTGTGAAGGGTATCCCCCAGTAAGACTTTGGCAAAGAAGAAGATGGAGGTGCCTTTTTGAAAGGGCAGGTGTTCAAGGACCTCGCGTTTGGTATTCTTCTTCAAGCGCACCACGAAGTGCTTGCCTTCTTCGATCCAGCCATCGAACCGCTGATGGTCCTGGTAGCCCCGGTCCAAAACGCCGGTTTCGCCTTCTTCCAGCAGATGAGAGACAAACGGTCTTTCCGCGCCTTTCCCTTGGGTCAGGATCATCTTTCTTGGAATCGAGCCGTCCAGATCCAAGCCTAAGTGCATCTTGGCCTTGCGCACATTTTTGCGATAGTCTGCCCAGGTCATGGACAAACACGCACCAATCAGGCTCCCGTCGATGACCACCAAATGACCCAGTTGGGCATAGGAGATGCCCACGCATTTGGCGGCTTTCCTGGACAGCCGATCCACCAACTCGATCATCTGCGTGCTGCCCCGACTCGCATTGGCTTCATAAAAGGTGCTTTCACCAAGACCCGAGTCGGGCACGAGCAATCGGTTCACATACCCATCACATTTTGCCGCGAAAAGCAGATCTTGAGCAGACGTGCAAGTCTCTATATGATAATACACTAACCCCCGAATCTGATGCGCAAACGTGTAAGTCAGCGGCTTATTGCTTCCGGATTCCAACGGGGTGAGATGAGGCAATTGAGCTTCTAAGGGCGATAGCAGGGTAGAAAAGGTTGGCGATTCTTTCACAAACCCATTTTCTTTAACGCTGGGAGATAGTGGGGAACAGGACAGGATCGACATGGGCAGATCTCCTTTGAAAGGGTAGAATCTTTCTTTGACAACTCTAACCTTTCATGGAAATTGCTTTTGATCAACCCTTCTGTGACCTCGCTGTCTCCTCTCTGCAAAATCCTAACCGGAAATTACTGATTCTGCATAAACTCTTTTCTTGCGAGGGAAAGAATGACTGACAGGGGACTTGATGAAGCACACTGGCGTCAGCATAATGAGGAACTCTATGCAGCTCTTTCAGATCCTGCTCTGCAACCCTATGTGATTAATGTTTTCAAGCAAGACGGGACGTACAAATCAGAAGACTTGCTGTATGACCAAGTGACTGAGAAAATTCAGTGGTGAAAGGTGGCATTGTCTATGTCTGATATTTCTCTCATTTCTGAAGTTGATATTCTTCGTCAAGAAGTAGAAGAATTAGCAAAGACCCCAATAACCTGGAGACACGTTGATGATCTGGGTGCAGCGATGAGTGCTACTATTTCTAACGGTAAACCCATTATTCGATACAAACATTTTAGCCAGGCAGGGGCAGCAGAAGAACTCCTCCATCTTAGGTTAGGTTGAATGTCACTGAAACAATTCAGAAAGGATTGAGAATAAAGAAATAAAAGAAAGACCTCCAAGTGCCGATAAGAGGGAATGTCTCACCAAACCCCAAGCACAAGGAGGCCACGGATGAACATTCCTTTTATCGGCAGCAAAGTCAAACAGCTTCGGCAGAAATTTTCACAAAGCATCGGCCTGCCTATCCAAGATGCTCTGCCCGCATCAGCCATAGAAGCCGCATTGAAGGCAGAAGGAATTACCTATCGGCGCTGTTTGTTTGATCCGGTCGTCACAATTTGGGCTTTTCTCTGTCAGGTTCTGGACGCGGACCGATGCTGTCGCAAAGCCATCAGCCGAGTATTTGCCTATCTTTCAGACACAGATCCGCAGCTTGAAGATGTCATCGAACCCATTGAGAGTAAGTCAGATACAGGCGCTTACTGTAAGGCCAGAAAACGGTTATCTCTTTCTGTGTTAAACCGGCTGTATCGGCGTGTGGCCACCCATCTGGAGGAGAAAACAGAAAATGATCGGGTCTGGTGTGGTCGTCAGGTGTTTTTAGGCGATGGGACCACCGTGTTGATGTCGGATACGGCTGAAAATCAAGCCGCCTATCCTCAACACTCCACCCAAAAGGACGGCTGTGGTTTTCCCCTTTTGAAGTTGGTGGCGATTTTCTCTTTAACCACTGGTGCCCTCGTCGAAGCCATCACCGATGTCTGGTCGGCCTATGAGCCTGCCCTGTTCCGAAAAATCGGTGCTTGTCTCAAGCCCGGCGATGTGTTTGTGGGAGATCGGATTTACTGCACCTATGGAGATATCGCATTGTTGCTCAACAGGTGCATCGACAGTGTCTTCCGCCTGCACCAGGCTCGTAAAGTCGATTTTCGTAAAGGCCAACGATTAGGAAAATGCGACCGCATCCTAACTTGGGAAAAACCCAGACAACGGCCAAAGACCTTAGAGAAAGGCCTGTATGATCTGTTGCCTCAAACCCTTGCTGTGCGTGTCCTTCGATTCACCATCACAAAAAAAGGCTTCCGGTCAAAACAGGTCACTGTGGTGACCACGCTGTTGGATCCCATCTTATATCCAAGCGCTGAAATCGCACGCCTTTACCGATTAAGATGGGAAGCAGAAATCAATCTGAGACACCTCAAATCCAGTATGGAAATGGATATGCTGCGCACCAAATCGCCCCAAATGGTGCAAAAGGAACTGGCGATGTATTTCTTGGCCTACAACCTGATCCGATCGCTGATGAGAGAAGCTGCCTTTTCATATGGGAAGAACCCTTTACGCCTTTCCTTTAAGGGCACGCTGCAGCACCTGAATACCTTTTTGCCTCTCCTGGCTACGGCTGGCCCCAAGAAACGACGGCTACATTATCAGACATTACTGCTGCTGATTGCCAGAGAACAACTCCCCGATCGACCGGGTCGGGTGGAGTCTCGGGCGGTGAAGAGAAGACCTAAATGCTCACGCTGGCTACAGGAACCCAGAGCTGTGTTAAAACAAAAACTTGCTGCGTAATGCTTCATTGAGGAAGTGACATTCATATTAAGACTCTGTTTTGGAGAATCCAATGGACAGCAGGCAAAAAATCCAGGCAATGGCAAAAGAAGGGGCAGTTTCTGTATTTGGACAGGTCGCCCGACAAGCAGAGGTCGTGCCCGAAGGGATCCGTTGGCAAACAGTAGATTACAAAAATGATTTGCAATACGGTTCCGATGCCTATAACGGCATATCTGGTATCAGCCTATTTTTATCCGATTATTATCACCTTTTTAAATCGACTCAATCCAAGGAACTTGCTCAAGGCGCCGTTCAATGGTGTATTCAAGAGGATCATAGGGTAAAGGGCGAAGGCTTGTATTTGGGTATGTCGGGAATTGGATTGGCCTGTTTGCGATACGCTATAGTTACAGGCGATGCAACAATCTTGGATCAAGCTGAAAAAGTAGCTGAAGGCATTATGGTCTCGCCGCCAGGTCCAGGGACAGAGCTTTTTTGGGGTGCCGCGGGTCGCGGGATTTTTATGCTGCGCCTCTGGGAGGCGACCCAAAATACACGCTATTTGACAGATGCCATTGAAACAGGCAAATGGTTAAATGAAGTCGCTATACGAAATCGAGAGTTAGGATGTATTTGGCTGTTTAATTCCAATGATGAGTATAAAAATCAATTCAAAAATTTGAGTTTTGGCCATGGCACTGCAGGCATTGGTTATTTTTTTGCCATGCTTTTCAAAACTACACAGCAGCATCGCTGGCATGATATCATTGAAGAAATAAAAAATACCTTAGACAAACATGCGAAACCAGATCAAGAAGGCAATTGGGGGATAGAATTTGATACCGTAGGAGAGACCGCAGGCATGGACATCGGCCAATGGTGTAATGGCGCACCTGGAGTTGGCTTGTTTTACTGCAAAGCCTATGACTTACTCAAAGAACCCGCATATCTTGAAGTTGCCAAAAAAGCAGGGGAGACGGCTTTTGCTTATGGCGACTGGCGCAAAAATCCTACCCAATGTCATGGGTTGGCCGGCAACGCGGAATTGTTTATTGAACTATATCGCGTGACACAAGACACATTGTGGATCAAGCGGGCGGGCGATTTTGGCAATCGCGCATTCGCATATCGGCAAAAAAGTGACAAAGGCGATATATGGCAAGCAGACGAGCCCGGTCACAATTCTCCTGACTTTATGTGTGGTGCCGCAGGAACTGGACATTTTTTCCTTCGTTTATATGAACCCGACAAACTGTCCATGCCGTTTATGTACTCAAAAGCGACACCCTAAACAGGAAGAGGTCAGTTTTAGGCAGTTTTTTTGAGCTTGTCCATCCTCAACTCCATATTACCCTTTGGTGCTAGTTCATTTGGTAAGCCACCGGTATAACACCACAACATATTGAGGTTGTGATCCTTGGCATAACAAGAAAAGCGTCATCAAAGCACAAATTGTGAAGAATATTCACTATTTTAGAAAATATCGTTTCGCTTAAGTAATTGTTTTTATTGGTTTCTTAACTAGCACCAAAGGTTATTATGTTCCACCTGACGGGTGAACATTTTGAGCCTAAACTGGTGCTGCAACTGGAAGATGCTCCAGGGCTTTCCTGACTGGATCTCCTTCCTTTCCACCCGAAGCAGGAACAGATAAGCCACGATGGCGATGCCGAATGACTTTTCGATCCTATCCTGCTTTTTCGTGACTTGATGTTGTCCCAAGCCCAGACCCGATTTGAGTTCCCAGATGAGCAGTTCCATCGACCCCCTTTTTTGATAGATGCAAATCACGCCTCTGGGGGTCACGTCAGTCAGATTGGTCACGATGAGTTTGGTCTTTTTGGGGCCCACGTTACGCCCTTTTTTAGAAAGCACCACCATGACATCACCGATATGATTCAGACACATAGACTTGCCATAAATCCAGAAGGTCTTTCGGCGTTTTTCCTCAGCTAATTTGGGCACCCAGGTCCTTTTGTAGAACTTTCGGGGCAGATGGGTGACGAAGTCCTTCAGGCTCTTATCCTGTTGGGTTTTCCAGGTCCGAGCAATGCCAAACACGAATCGCCAAGATCGGTTTTTGTCCTGGTGATCGCGTTTTTGCACCATCTTCATATTCTCTTTGGAGCCATAGGCTGCATCCCCTCCAACAATGACCTGTTTCGCCCAAAGGGGCGGATCAAATATTTGGACCATCTCACGAAACAGGGCATTTTCTGTTTTGTAGTCCGGGTGTGTCTTGGGCAGAATAATCTGAAAAGAGACGGGAATGCGATACACATCCCAACCCACCATCAAGATCACAAACCGAATCCCGAAAAAGTAGGGATGCCATTTGCTTTTGCGCCCTTTTTGAGCGACTGGATTCTTCTTGCCTGTCTTGTTTTTCTGGCTACCATCTCCAAAGACGTAGATCACCCTATCCTCGGGGGCAGGAAAGGTCTTGATCACCTCGCTTGCAAAAAAGTCCAGGATCAGGTGAATGCTCCAATACCCAGCTTTGAGCAACCGCCGAAACCGCCATTCTGGCACAAAGGAAGGGGTCCAGCGGGATAATTCTTTCAAGCTCTTCCGACCTGGGAAGACAGCTTGCATCAAAATCAGCCAGCACAACATTAACTGGTGACGACTTTTCCATATTCCAGGCATACCCCGAAATACGGTGAGAACAAAAGCAGGTAAATGCGTCAGGAGAATCATCATCGGATAATGGCCTATCTTGTTGTGAATGATAAAGGATGAATTTAGGAAGCATCCCTTATAATCCACACATATGGGCCATTATCCGCAAGACTTTATCTCAACCAAGGTGTCGCTTTTAAGTATGTAGCGATGACTCGCACCCTCTAAGTGGTCTTTCAAATAAGTTTATAGACATCACTGTAATGGCGTTCGAGTGTATCTCGTGCCTTAGAAGCTGTTTTAAAAAGGGCGTGACCGGTCATGCGCGTTTATAATCGTCTGAAATTGTTTGACTTAATTTTTCAGATCGTGTAGAATGTATCCTTTCCGATATCTGAAATTTATGTGATCCCCTGAAGCTGCCCAAAGAGAGAAAGGATACTTGCGGTGCCTACACGATCTAAGCGAGACGATCTGGATTTAGACCTGCTGCAAAGTGGGATTGAAGAGCTCAAAAATTATGTAATGACCGCTGCGGGTGAGGGCGTAGCTGCCCACGAGGTGGAACAGGGCTTATGGCAGCGCGTCTTGCAGATGGGATACCACGCTATGGGTTTGTTTTTCGCATTGCAAGGCACCGGAGACGTAGGGTATAGCTTAACGCTGTCCGATGGGAGGCACGTGCGCCGTTTCGAAGACCTGCGCGAGCGCCCTTATCACTCGGTATTTGGGACGTTCAGGTTGAGCCGGGCAGTCTACGGAACCCGAGAAGGTCAGAAGATTGACTGCGTGCCTTTGGATAGTCGGCTTCAACTTCCCCAAAGTGATTTTTCCTACCTGCTTCAAGACTGAGTCCACTCCGAAAAGTCAGGTTTACTCATTCGGGAAAAAGTACTAAATTCCAGGTGTGAACAGGTTGCAATGTCGCAGATGTATAACTGGCTCAGAAAGCGAGGGACAGATGTTTAGAAGGAGTGCCCCTTCAAGTCAACCGGATCTGTTTTCCAGCTTCGAGTCCCATTTCAAAGGCTCTAAGCAGGACCAGTTGAATGATCCGGCCGCCTGGCATAATCTGTTCTACCAGCATATCACCTCAAAGGTAGATGAGGATGTCTTTTCCGTGTTGTTTGACCCCAACATAGGCCGTCCCAATGCCTCCATCCGGCACCTGGTGTCGATGATGATTTTGAAGGAGGGCTTTGGGTGGAGCGATGCCCAACTTTTCGAGCAATGTCGGTTCAACATCTTGGTGATGCGGGCTTTTGGGTTGATGAACCTTTCTGATGAAGTGCCTGTAGAGTCCACGTATTATCTGTTCAAGCAGTCTTTGTATGCGTATCAACTGAAAACCGGTCGAGATCTGGTTGGAGAGACTTTTTTCACCTTAACTCAGACTCAGGCTAACGTCTTTGGCGTGGTGGGTCAGCAGATCCGAATGGACAGCAAGTTGATCGGTTCCAACATTGCCACCTGTTGCCGGTTGCAGTTGGTGGTTTGTTGCTTACAAGGGTTCTGGACGTCGTTGGACAAGGGCCAGAAGGGACGGTTATCGGCAAAAGATCAGCAGGTTTTGGACGATCTGCTCAAGGTGAAGCCCCATCAGGTTGTCTACCGTCTTTCCAGCGTTGAAAAAGGTGAGAAGTTACAGGAGTTGGGGCTGCTATTGAGCAGGCTCCAGGAGACCTATACCGAGAAAGACAGCGATCAATATGGTCTGATCGTGCGTGTCTTTGGGGACCAATATACCGTTTTATCTTCCCCCCAAGAGGTGCTTCCTAAGCCTCCTAAAGAGATTTCCTCATCTTCTTTGCAGTCTGCCCATGATGAAGATGCGGCCTTTCGCAGGAAAGGGGAGGATAAGGTCAAGGGGTATAGTGTCAACCTCACCGAGACCTGTAACGAGGATGGTCTCAATTTGATCACCGACGTTGAAGTTAAACCAGCGACTGCCCCCGACAACGAGTTTGTCCAACCTGCCATTGAGCGGACACAGCAGGTGGTGGGTGAGGTTTTGGAAGTGTCGATGGATGGGGCTTACAATGATGCAGCAAACACCGAGTATGCCCAAGCAGAAGGAAAGCAGTTTCACTACAGTGGCCTTCAGGGCATCAAGGGACTCTTCGTTTATGAACGGACACCAGAAGGGGTTGAAGTCATTGATCGACACACAGGGGAAGTGCAACTTGCCCAAGAATACAAACCGGGGAAATACAAAATCATCATCGATGGCAAGTCCCGATACTTTAAAGAACAGGACATCGACAATTACATCAAACGGAAACAGATTGAAGAACTCCCTGCTCACATCCGAAACCGACGCAATAATGTCGAAGCCAGCATCTTCCAGTTGAGCTATTACACCCAAGATGGCAAGACGCGCTATCGCGGACTGATCCCACACCAACTGTGGGCGTGGTGTCGGGGCTTATGGCTCAATCTGGTTCGGATCAAGAAGTACCTCACACAACCCCTGATGATCTCCGCATAAGGGGGGGGTTTTTTATGCAAAACCTTGCTTTGCAACCCGGTGAGCAACCTTGTAAACAGGCTCTGAGTCGATGTGCCGCCGGTAGACGCAAAATTCTGGCTCAACTCTGCATCCCAATACACAAAGCTGGCAACTGACACAAAATCTTCATGCCCCCCCTTTTCGGAGGGGACTCAAGACTGGGATCAGGAATTGGTCGTAGAGAATCCATATGATAAGGTGAATGATGTCGTGTGTAAGATCCTGGGCTTGTCTCAATCGGTCGATAGCCTGGAGCGGATGAACCAAAAGATGGCCGAATCCGTTGCGCTATTCCAGCAAACCAAGCCCATCCCGCCCAAGGACGAAGAAGGCGCCATTTTGATCACTTCAGCCGATGCCAAAGGGGTGCCGATGAGGCGAGAGAAAGATGCGCCAGCCATTTTGGACCACGACAGACAGCGGGGTCCCAAGCCAGGGCGGAAGAAGCAGGCGGTAGTGGGCGCAATCTATACGATTGATCCTCATCCTCGCACGCCCCAGGATATCGTGGAAGCGCTCTTTCGAGATCCTCATCAGGCCTTGCCAAAAAAGGGTCCTCCTCGTCCTGTACCCAAATACAAGCAGGTTCGTGCCCAGTTGTCCCAACAGACAACAGCGAAATCAAGGCCACCGGAGAGATTTTCACCTGGCTTTCTGAGCAGGCCGGGTTAAGAAATCTCACCGGGGATAAACCCGTTGTCGTGTTGATGGATGGGCAGAAATCTCTTTGGACTGCCAGTGAAGATATTCTTCCCGGTACCCTCCGTGTGGAAATCCTGGAACTGCTCCACGTCACCCCACGCATTTGGGATGCGGCCTCCCTGTTCTATTCCAAAGGCTCTGATGAAGCCCTCGCCTTTGTCAAAGACCGAGTCGAACGGATCTTAGAAGGCAATGTGGGGTCTGTCATCCGAGGATTGAGACGAATGGGCAGCTTATGGAAATTGAGCGCATCCAAGAACGAAAAACTAAAGGCCATCTGCAAGTTCCTTCAAAACAATCAGCATCGGATGCGCTACGACGAATACCTGGCCGCAGGCTATCCGATTGCTTCGGGCGTCATTGAAGGCGCCTGCCGTCACTTCGTAAAAGACCGAATGGAACGGGCAGGCATGCGCTGGACGATGGAGGGCGCGCAGGCGATGTTAGATCTGCGAAGCATCGCGCTCAATGGCGATTGGGATGGGTTCACCCAATATCGCATCCAGCGCGAGACCAAACGCTTATATCCCCACGCTGAAGTAATCGGCACGGTTGAATGGCCCTTGGCTTTCGCTGCCTGAAAACTCGGCGAGCATGACCGGTTACGCCCGATTGAATTATGGTTCTCCATCCTGGTGCGACGGTTGCTCAAGCGCGCCAGCTTCCTGTCAAAGGAGGACCTGAAAAGACGGATTCTCAATTTCATTGAATACTTCAACACTTTAGTTTCCGGTAAAATTAGCGGTGGACATGGGTGAGAACATAGGCCAAATTAGAAGCCATTCCATCTCATGATCAGGAGGCTTCATCCTATGTCTACCGCGATTGGACTCACTCCGGATGCCTTGTGTGCTGTGACCAAGAATCGCCCCGTAGGCACAAACTTGGGGCTGTTACAATTCCTCTGGATGCAGGTAAGTGGTCAGTTGTTGCCCAATCGGGGTGCGCTATTCCCCGCGCTGCAAGCAACCGGCTTATTGCCCGAATCGATCCGCCGTGCTTGGGCTGCCTTTCGGTATGGCGCCTGGAAGATCGAGGATCTTCTGTGGGAGTGGGAAACATACGTCCAAGAACAAGGGCACTGGCAAGCCCCTTCCTACGATGGTTATAAGCCTGTGGGAGTGGATCTGACGGCATACTGGCGGCCCACCTTGCGGGGTTGGTTGAGCAAGCATTACCACAAAATGGCAGGCAAAGCCTTACCCGCAGTTGTGATAGGCATCATCGCACGGATTGGGCGCGTGCAAAGTCAACGCGTGGCCATTCCAACCCGGTTGGTGCGCACCGACCTGAAAGACCCCTCGGAAGTGAGTCTGCAAAAGGAGCTCGTCCAAAATGTTGATCAGCGAAGATGAGATCCCTGTCGTGGATGCGGGCTTCAAGATCGACCAACTACAGGAGGCACATCTGTCGCGTTATGTGGTGCGACTGGCAAAAAACTTCACGGCACGGCGCAATGAACTCCCTCCTGCCAAAGGTCGTGGTCGCAAGCCTGAATATGGACAAATCGTGCGTCCCCTTCCGCGCACTCGAAAAAAACAGTTTTACCCTGCCAAGACGCCGGATCGCGTGGAAACCTGGATCGAAAACAACATGATATTCCGAGCCGAATTCTGGGATGGCCTGGTCTTATCCGATATCAAAGTGCATCCAGATAATCAGACATTCACCGTGGCTGCCATTTATGACCCCCGCTTTCAACAGCCCTGGTTGTTGGCCTGTCCGCTCATGCTTAGCGGGGCGGCACTGCACGGTCTGTATCGGGATCGCTGGCCAGTGGAACAAATCCCGTTGGCTGGTAAACAAATGCTGGGCGGAGCCAGACAGTTTGTCTCTGCACCCGAAAGCTGTCAGCGCTTACCCGAACTCAATCTCCTGGCAGGAGCCGTGACCACCTATTTGGCTGCGACCCTGCCTGCTGTGTCCACTGGCTTTTGGGATCGACAGCCCAAACTCACGCCCGGAAGGCTGCGCCGCCTGCTGGCAAGCACGCCATTTCCTCAAAGTGACACCTTGCCAGAGGCATTTCGAAAAAAAAACTCGGTGTGCGACCATTTACCCAAGGGTTTTCAGGCGCGTTGGCGGATCAAACAGGCTGCCCATGCTGGCTAAAAGGTAACCTGGACCACGCATTTTATCGTTTTTCTTTGGACTCGCAGCACGGCGGCGGAGATACCCACTCCAACATCGTGACTACCTCCTACCACTATGCTTGCTTGTCCCATTTACCGGAAACTAAAGCTCTGAGCACTTCGTCGATATCCCACTTTTTGGTCACAGTCAGGTCACAGAAAGAAAAACGGGTTACGACCCATTGTCGTAACCCTTATATTTCATTATCCTTTACGGAAACAAATTTTCCAACAAAAGCTGCATGTCAAGCAAGCACTCTAACCACCTGAGCTAATCGCCCATCCAATTTAACTCATTTTAAATCAGGTGTTTATGAGGCACCCCTTTTTGAGCTATTTCTGCAAAATCCGGGGGTGTGTCCACATGTGTGTCCTCTACCTTCCCCCAATGTCGGTGTGTCCTCAACAGGGTTGAAATATATATGAACTGAACTGGATTGTCAAACGAAAGGACAGCATTTGGAAGGACAACGTCGACGCCGCCCTTGAGCCATTGTCCCATGAAGTCTTCGATGACTTCAAGAAGCAAAACTGCAGACGTTTGGAGCAACGGCATTGGGAGACCTCTCCCCATTTCCATTCGGGCTTTTGGTTCGCAAGGCGCAACGAGACCTTCAGCATTGAGGTTCACCTCACATCGTAACGCAAGATCGCCACATACGCCCCAGAAAATCCTAGGATGGCGAGAAGCACAAGATTCAGGATGTGGAATACACTTCGGGACAAACACTCTTCAAGTGTCTCGTCATCCCGGTACGTGAACCAGGTAAAATTGGACATATCCACAAACTCTCTTCTCGAGATCCAGTTGGACGCCTGCCGTCTCTTTGCCTGCGTAAATTGATTCATGGAGATGAGATAGGCATTCATCGCATCTTCGAGCCGCTCGTGCTGGGCAATCCCGGTACGGGCCAGGTCCATTGAAACAAAGCTGACAGCACCCATCGGGGAGATCGCCGATAGCAACATCGCCAGACGATGCTGCTCACGCAGTTGGTTGCGTCGATCTGCCTGCAGATCCTCTACACGGGAATAGAATTCCGTATCCCATCTATCCCAGACCTCTCTTACACCTTCGAGATATTTCCGTCGCTGCGCATCCGACAGGGCCCCCCAGTCTTCAACAGGGGAACGATGGAAGTAATCTCGAGTTTCTGCATCCGATTCCTTGCTTCGCAATCGACGCAGGTCCATTTTTTTTCTTTGCAGCTCGGTCGATGTCTGTGCCGGAATCATTCGCCTGGCGGCCCCGACGGCCAGGTTCGGAACCACGAAGATCCAAACCGTCCAGAGTGCAAGGAGTCCAAGAAAAGCGACTGACCGTCGATGGGTCAACCCGGATACCCATAGCCCGAACGCCGCAAACACGGTTAGATAGAGGGTAAACACAACCATTAAGGAAGCGATTCGCATCCAGTCCTCTCCCTGGAGCCCGATGTCCGGAGAAAGGGCCAGCGCCGAGGAGGCCAATAGAAAGGCGAATAGAAACGGCACCAGGACGACCACCGTCGAGCCGAGGAGCTTGGCCAGGGCCACCTTCGAACGAGACCACCGAAAAGGAGGCATACAGCCGCAGGGTACCCCCCTCCTTCTCTCCACACACTGCATCGTGGGTGAACAGCAATACAGCCAGGCTCAATACGACCTTGACAATAAACGCCAGATCGAGCACCTCAAAGAGTCCGTGAATCGGATCGGTCGCAAAGTGACTGTTTTCAAACAGGGGAGGTTTCCTGTAGCGGATGTGCGCCTCCTTTCCCGTTGTCCCCGAAAGCCCATAGACGACTGAACTCAAGACCTCAGGCCGCCGGTTCCAGCGGTATCCATACCGGATCAGGTCAGAAAGATTGCCTTTGTCAATCGACGCCTCTTGGAACGCGCGCTGGCTTGCCCGGGTAACCGTGTTGTACTCGTCACTCCGCCGGACATGGTTCTGAATCCCCACGTACACACTCAGCGCCGATAGCAGGGCACACAGCGCGCACACCACAACGAACCGCAAATCGAGCAGCTGAGACAGAAGCTCCTTCTGGACGAGACGCCCGAACATGTGCCACTCCTTTACAAGGACAATCCGCCAGTTTCCGGTCCCTCTCCAAAGGCAGGATGACTTTCACGCCCAACAGCTCTTTGTCAATTCCTTCGGCAGCCCCCTCCGTTTACCGAAGGTCATACCGCAACATCACCACGCAGGCCCCCGCGAAAAACAACGCTCCCCACAGCGCCAGCAACCCCACATCCATCAGAGCCGACTGCATAACCTCCCCGGGCCCGGCCTCCTGGAAGGAAAACCTTGGCATGTCGGACATGTCCCATTGAAACCCCCCGTATTTCTCCGGCCGAATTCTTTTTAACCTTCCGAAAAACGAGAAATCCGATTGCCACTCATTCCGTAGGTGCTCTCGGTAATTCCTAAAGGCCTCAACAAAACGGAAGTGGCGGTCCGTCTCGGTACCGGACAGGAGAAGCGTAGCCTTTCTCAAGGCAAAGGCCGGTGAAAACCGTGCCAGGTTCACCGCCAGGTCCAGCCGAGCACGGTAGCGGTTTTTAAACGTTTCGTCAAGACGATCCCATTGTGAATACTTGAGTGTATGGAACTCCGGCCACGCTTCCCTGAGGCTGAGCCAAAAAGTCTCCTGGCCCTCCGGGGTTCTCCAATATTCCCGTCCCGTCTTGGCAATATAATCATCCCGCACTTGGTCCTTGACTGCACGCCACTTCTCACTTATGTCTAAGTGGATGGCCACCTTGTTCGAGTTGACTTCGTGAATGGAGGGAGCAGGACGAAGGCGATCTGCAACGATAAGGCTCAGACGTGGCAGTACCGTGGCCGTGACAATCCAGAACGCCAGAAGCACCACAAACGAGGTGGCCGAGCGATGCGTCAGACACGAAGACAAGATCCCGGCACAAATGAAAGTGGTCAGGTAGAGTCCAAATGCTAACAGAATCAGAGCCAATAGTCCCCACTCCGGGCCGGTGAACGTGACCTCAGATGCCAGGAGCACCGCAGCAATGCCCAGCAAAAGCGGCAGTCCGAAAGCCAGGAACGAGGGAATCAAGGTGCCGAGCAGTTTTCCCAGTAGCAATGAGTGTATCGGTACCGGAAACGACGAAGTGAGAGAAAGGGTGTTCGCCTCCTTCTCACCACAGATCGAATCGTACGTAAACATCAAAACAAACAGGCTCAGCACAACCTGCACGACAAGTCCGAGATCCAGAGGGGGGAAGACACCCAGAATCAGCTCTGATTCTGCCAGACTCCATTTTAGCCGCGAAGTGAATTCCGATAGGCCTGTCGTTCCCGATCTCGCCAGCATCGGTTCCAGGCCGCGAAAGAAAAGCCCCAGTGGTGCGGGAGATTTGTGAATAAAGAAACCTTTGTCCGAAAGTTCACCGAAGCTTTCCGAGGCATCGATCTCCTGAATGCGTTTGTCGGTCTCGGACTGCGCAAGCCGGTAATCCCGGAGTCCAGCTCGGTAATAGTCGTAACCGCTGTAAAGACTCAACCAGATCACCACCGCCCCTACGACCGACAGAATCAGGAACCGGAAACTGAGGATCTGGTCCAGAATCTCTTTGCGGATGAGGTGACCGAGCATGTTACATTGCCCCAGTTGAGAATCAGGCTGTGACTTGGATCGCATCGCTGCTGAGAATGCGGTCTCTCAACTCGTTCTGCGCCTCGACCTGTCTTTTGGCGTTTCGTATGCGCGAAATCCATATTTCGTAGACAGATGGCCAATATGTCCGATTATCCGTGCTCTGCCTGTGGGTATATGTTGCAAGGAACCAAAGACGTCTCCAGAATGTATATGAACTGCACTGGATTGTCAAACGAAAGGACAGCATTTGGAAGGACAACGTCGACGCCGCCCTTGAGCCATTGTCCCATGAAGTCTTCGATGACTTCAAGAAGCAAAACTGCAGACGTTTGGAGCAACGGCATTGGGAGACCTCTCCCCATTTCCATTCGGGCTTTTGGTTCGCAAGGCGCAACGAGACCTTCAGCATTGAGGTTCACCTCACATCGTAACGCAAGATCGCCACATACGCGCCCGCGAAGCCCAGGACCGCCAGCAGCACAAGGTTCAAGATGTGCATCGCGTTCCTGGTCAGGCACGCCCCGATCCTCTCGGCATCCCGGTATGTAAACCAGGTGAAGCCGCTCAGGTCCACGCCTCGCATCCAGGTGCCGGAATGCTGGCGTCCTTTTTCGAATACGAACTGCTTTAGATTGATGAGATAGGCGTCCAGCGACTGTTCAAGACGTCTCTGTTGCACAGGCCCCGTCCTGGCAAGGTCCATTGAGACCAGGCTGACTGCCCCCATCGGGGACAATGAGGACAGCACCGTGGCCAGGTCCTGCTGCCTGCGCAACTGCTCACGCCGGCTCGCCTGCAAATGCTGCACACGGGATCGGTAAAGCTCATCCCACCTTCTCCAGATCTTTGAAGCTCCGTCGCGAAGTTCCTGCCGCCGGGCCTCCGAGAGCGCGCCCCAATCTTCAACCTGAATCGTTCGCCAGTATTCGCCAATTTCCAGCTGTCTCTGTTCCGCGATCTCTGCCTCAATTGTGAGTTTCTGGCTTTTGAGGCGGTAGAAACTCTCAGCCGGAATCCAGTCCCTGGAAACGCGCACCGCAACGTTCGGCACCGCAAAGAGCCAAACCGACCACAAAACCAGGAGACACAAAAACGCAACCACCCTTCGATGTGTCAGCGCAGAGGCTAAGAGTCCAAACGCGACAAAGACCGTCAAATAGAGCGCAAAGACGACCATCAGGGCGCCCATTTGAACCCAATCACCACTCTGCAGGCCGATCTCCGGAGACAGGCCCAAAACGGCGCACGCCAGCAGAAAGGCGAAGACTAACGGCACCAGCACGGCCACCGTAGAGCCGGCCAACTTCACCAGCGCAATCGTAGACCGGGGGATCGGAAAGGAGAGATAGAGCCTCAGCGTCCCTGCCTCTTTTTCCCCGCAAATTGTGTCATACGTAAAGAGCAAGACCGCCAGACTCATCACCACTTTGACAATAAACGCAAGATCCAGAACGCCGAAGAGCGCGTGAACGGGGTCGGCCGCGAAAAAGCTGCCTTCGAATATCGGATCATCTCTGCTCCGAAGAAGCGCCTCCCTCCCCAGAAAGCCCGAGAGCCCGTGGACGACTGGGCTGAGAACCTCAGGAGGACGATTCCACCGATAGCCGATTTTGAACACGTCATTGAGCCTGCCCTTATCCACGGAGCCCTTTTGAAATGCCTCTCGACTGCTCTCCGAAACCGCGCTGTGCTCCTTGAGCCGCCGTGCGTAATTCTGTCCTCCCACGAAGACACTCAGGACCGATAGCAGGGCACAGAGGGAAAACACGGCCACAAACCTGAAATCCAACAGGTGAGACAGAATTTCTTTTTCGAGGAGTCGTCTAAACATGCTTAGCCTCAGTCCATCATACTTTGGTGCGTTATTACGCTGGAATGGCTCTTCGCAACGATTTAACTTTCGTTCTACCGTAAATCATACCGCAGCATCGCCACAAAGGCCCCGGCAAAAAACAAAAGCCCCCAGAAAGCCAGCATGCCCATATCGAACAGGGCCACTTCCAGCTCTTCCTCGGGCCACGCCTCCCTGTAGGTGAACACTGGGAGGTCGGAGACGTCCCACTTGTACTCCCCGTACTTATCCGGACGGGCTCTTCTCAAGTAATCGCGGTAGAAAGTCGCTTTGAACCAGTCGAGCCTGATAAACCTCCGGTGGCGTTTGAAGGCCCGGAAAAATCGGTGGTACCGATCCGCACCTGTTCCAGCCAGCACAACCGCAGCATTCTGAAACGCAAACGCCGGAGAAGCCCTGGCCAGCGTTACGGCCAGGTCGAGTCGTGAATGGTAGCGGTTCCGAAAGGCTTTATCCAGCACCTCCAATTTTAAATAACCACGTTGCAGCAATGCCGGGGATGCCTCCTTGTACCAGAGCCAGTAGGCCTCCTGTTTCTCTGGGGATGCCTCCCTCCATCTCTGTGTACCAAGGTGCTTCTCCTGCCATTGCTGTCGGGTTTCTCGCCATTCCTCGACCATCGCCTTGTTGACTGCCTCCTGTTCCACCTCGAACTCGTGCGCGGAAGGGGTCGGCCGCACGACTTCAGCAGCGATCAGGCTCAGCCTCGGCAGTACCCCTACCGATCCCACCCAGAACGTTAATAGAAGCACGAACGACGTCGCCGCACGGTGCGTGAGGCTGGACGCCAGCAGACCGAAGCAGATCTGCACGGACAGGTAGAGCCCGAACGTCAGCAGAATCAACCCTAGACGGCCCAGTTCCGGGCCAGTAAACGCCACCTCCGGCGCCAGAAGTAGGGCCGCGATGCCCAGAAGCACGGGCAGCCCGAACGCCGTGATCGTCGAGACCAGTGCACCGACGAACTTGGACAGCAACAGTAAGGTTCTGGGGACGGCGTACGAAGCCACTAGAGAAAGGGTCCCCCCCTCTTTCTCCCCACAGACCGCGTCGTACGTCAGCAGGAGAACGAACAGGCTCAGCACCATCTGGACGACCAGTCCCAGGTCCAGCGGCAGAAAGAGACCCAGGATCGGCTCCAATTCCGCGGGACTCCACTTCAAACGTGTCACCTGGTCCGAGTAGCCTGTGATGCCCGAGCGCGGGAGCGCTGGCTCCACTCCGCGCACAAATATCCCCAGAGGGGAGGGCGGTTTGTGGATTGCATACCCGGTATACGAAAGGTCCTCCCAATCCCCCGAATTCTTAATCTTCCGAATGCGCTTCTCGGTCCACGTCTCGCCAAGACGGTAGTCGTTCAGACGTTCCCTGTAATGGGCATAGCCATCGTAGAGACTCAGCCAGATTATGATCGCCCCGACGATGGACAGGATCAAGAATCGGAAACTGAGAAGCTGGTCCAGTATCTCCTTGCGGATCAGATGTCCAAGCATGAAATATCCCTCCGGACCGAAAATGGCGGGTTCTCAACTCGCTTGATCATTCGCCCGACGTTCTCCCAACTAGAATAAACTCTTGCCTCTGTACTTTCGACTTCGGACGGACCTTGACCTCTAGGTTGCCGCGGGCGTCTCCTCCGGCCGTCCATCCCCGTCGGAGCCATACATGTAGTCGAAATTTCGGAGCCAAGTCAATAAAAATGTCGGTAGATGAAGCTGTGCAATTGCCGTTCTTGTTCAAGCGATATGTGTGTGTGTCAGGATCTGACATAGATACCCCGGCCGGTCGTCCTGAGTCTTCCCTGGACGAGCGCTCTGGCCACAGCATTTCTCACCTGTTTCTCACTCAAGTCGACCCTGGCGCAAATGTCGGCGATGCGCATGGTCTTTCGACGTTTCGGGATTGCCGACACCACGATATCAATGATGGCGCCTCCCGTGACCGCAGCCCTGACGGCCCGGCCTTTTGCAGGCTTCGCAGGTGATTTTCGGCGGGCAGCGGATGTCTTTGCTGACTTTTCAGCGGGCTTCCCTGACGCCTTCTTTCGCATCCTGGATTCCCCCTTTTCTGACTTCGGGAGGGCGTGTTGCTTCCGTCTTCCGGATCTCTTTGCGGCTCTGGCGGTCCGTTTGCCGGGACGTCGTTCGAAATGAATATCCTCGTCCAGCTTGATACCAAAGACGTCGGTGAGGCTCGTATCGTCCAACACCCGTGAGCTTTTGGTTTCCGCCTTTTTTAACAGCGCCCGGCTTGTACTCTTCACTGCCTGGGTGATCAGATCGTCCATCTTAATTCGTCTGAGTTTGAAGAAGAGGCTCGGGTCTTCGTCGAGGCGCGCCCCAACGCCGTAGAGGCTGGCGGCAACGTGTTTGCACATCGAGGCCCAGTCGGGACAACTGCAGTCGAAATCAATCTCTCTCGGACCCGGGAAAAGACCTTCCTCTCTGGCAAAGAACAATTCCTGCAGGGGTTTGGGGAATTTGCCCGCAAGCAGCTCGGCAAGTGAATCCAACTGCCCCTCGGCGGTTTTCCTGACGCGTTTCCAGTTGTTCTTGTTGAGTGCCTTGATCGAAATCACGACCTCATAGGGCCTGGCCTCGCTTCCCTGCACGAGTGCGTGGATCTTTCCAGGCTTGACCTGGAGATCCAGGACCGCCCCGTGCCGGACATAGCTGCGTCCTCTGCCGATGCGGTTGCTGTAGTCGGCGTAGCGCTCCAGATTCTGGTTCCAGGATTTTCCCCACCAGGTGCGGGCAATAGACCTGCCTTCGATGACGACCGGTTGAATGCCGGGGTTCTTCTTTCTCAATGCATTCAGCTTTCCTGCAGCCTTCGCACGCTTCTGCGCGACCGACACGTATTCGGGAAAGCCGTAGTAGTACCTGCTCATAATCTCATCTCCGTGTTTACACAGCTTTGTTCCTGGGTGTTCCGATTGTCAGGTATGGCGTCTTTGCACGTCACAGATGCAGGCGAAACATCCCCATCAAATCCTCGTTGTTCATCTCGGTTATCCAGCCTTCACCTGCGCTGGCAACCACCTTGTCGAAGAGCTCGGATTTTTCCACGAGCATCGCATCAATTTTTTCCTCTATTGTACCCCGGGTCTGGAACTTGTGGACCATCACGTTTTTTTTCTGGCCAATCCTGAAGGCCCGATCGGTGGCCTGGTTCTCAACGGCCGGATTCCACCAGCGATCAAAATGCACGACGTGATTGGCTTCGGTCAGGTTCAATCCGACACCTCCGGCCTTGAGGGAGAGCACCATGAAGGGAGTGTAGTCATCCGCATTCTGGAAGCGCTCGATAAGTCCCTTCCGTTTCCTGACGGGCACGCTGCCATGAAGCACAAGTCCGTCACGGCCGAAGATGCCTGCCAGGAAGTCGTGAAGCGGTTGTGTCATTTCCCGGAATTGGGTGAAGATCAGGGCCTTCTCACGCTTTTCGAAAATGGTTTCGCAGATCTCGCGGAGCCGGGCGAACTTGCCGCTGTCTTTTTCGAGGAAGCCTCCCGTTCCCAGATACTGGTCCGGATGGTTGCACAACTGTTTAAATTTCATCAGGGAAGAAAGGATGATGCCCTTCCTCTGAATGCCGTCTGTCCTCTCCAGCCGCTCCCTGATGTCCTCAACCAGATCTTCATAGAGCACGACCTGTTTTTTGCTCAGTGACGCATAGGTTTTCATTTCGACCTTGCCGGGGAGATCGGCGATCACCGACTTATCCGTCTTGAGACGCCTCAAAGTATACGGGCTGATGACCCCCCGCAATCGCGAGTAGCCCGAGAGGTCATTCTTGAGCGTTCGACAGAAGGACTTGAACTGCCTTGCATTTCCCAGCAGCCCGGGATTGAGGAAATCAAAGAGGGACCACAGATCCGAGAGACGGTTCTCTACCGGAGTGCCCGTCAGGATGATTCGGTTTGTTGCCATCAGTTTTTTGATGGCTCTGGTTTGCTTGGTCCCGGGGTTTTTGATGGCCTGTGCTTCATCCAGGATGACGTAGTCCCAGGAGATGTTTTGAAGCCATTCGTACTTCTGAGCCAGTGTATAGGTCGTAATGACCAGGTCGAGGGAATCAAGCGTGCGCTTGCCGAGGGGTTCAACCGTCTGTCCCTGATGTGCTTCCGGATGGACGACGAAAAACGCTAAGCCTGGGGCAAATCGCTCGATTTCGTTCCGCCAGTTTGAGATCAGCGAGGCAGGGATAACCAGAAGACTGGTTGGGTTGCGCTTTTTGATTGCACTCAGAAATGCCAGGATCTGGATAGTCTTGCCCAGTCCCATATCATCGGCCAGGCAGGCGCCGAGCCCCAACGAATCCAGAAAACTCAGCCAGTTCAGGCCTTCCCGCTGGTAATCGCGAAGATCGGCCCTAAAGAAATCGGGCGTCGTGACGGCAGCTACAAGATTTGGATTGAGCAGTTTCTGAGTGACCGAGTCCAGCCATTTCCCGTTCGAGATTCCTACCTCCACCATCTCGCCGTTTGCACTCAGGAGATCGCCAGGGTTGAGTTGGAGACGCAAAGCATCCCGGAAACTGAACCCCTCCTGGTCCACGATCTGTTTGGCCTTGTCATAGGCCTCCAGAGCCTGTTTCAGTTTCTCGGGATCGACCGCAACCCACCGATTTTTCAGAAAGGCAAGCCCCTCCGACTCACGAAGCAGTCGCCTGGCTTCGTCTATGGATATCTCGGCATCGCCGAGAAACAGACGGGGTGTCGCGTTGAGGATGGCGTCGATGCCCACATGGGAGGGTCGTGAGTCGCCCACGCTGATGTCCACACGTGTCTGCGACGCTTTGGCTGTCCACCAGTTCGGGATTCGGCACAGAATGCCCGAGCGCTCGTAGATCGGGATATCTTTGAGGAACTCATAGGCATCCCGGCTTGACCAGGAAAGCGGGTGAAAGAGCTCGCCGCTATTAAGCAGATCTTCGATCAGAGGGCTTTCGCGGGCGGCCGTGTGCACGGTGGAGAGCAGGTTTAGCAATTTTTCCCGGTCATCTTCGTATTCCTGAAGCGCGTGTTTGAGCGGGAGATGCCGGGAGGCGCCTTCAGCGTCTACCCTGGTCGAGTAGGTTGCCAGGAATGCAAAGGGCTCATCACCTTTTGCATTTTCAACCAGATGGAAAAAGACACGTCCTGCCAGGTGGGTCTCGGGACTGTAGGTTTTGAAGAACGCTTCGACGGTGTCGTCATAGTGTTGGATGAGTGTGCGAAAAGCCCGGTTCAGGCGGCTCCAAAGGTCTTCCAATAACTCCCGAGTCAGGTAATCGACTCCAGTCATCATGGGGGCCGAGGCGAGAAGCGCCCGCACGTCGTCCTCGGCAAGCGGTTCCACCGTTGCTTTGCCTCGGAGTTCCTCCAGGTCCGAGATCCGGCTTAGCCGGACGACGAAACGTCCGGCGAAGTCTCGCCAGTAATCGAGCGATGGAGAAAACCTGATGTTCCTGTCCCGAAAGCCAAGGAGCAAAAGCCAGGTTTCCGGTTCGGCGTTGTAGCTGCGGATAATATCTCGCTGCGCCTGGCTGGAAGATTCGTCAAAGCTTTCCGTGGTATCGACGAACTCGAGGAGAAGCGAGCCGTTTGGCAGAATAATCACATCCAACGCCTGATGAGCCATGAAACCCCCTGTTGTGTGCAGGTGGTTTTATCGAGAAAAGGAACGATTTTGCAGGCTGTCTTCAATCGGGCAACTGATGGCAACTGATAATGTATGATGTTTCTCCGGAAGAAGCAAGACTCTGGTCCCAACTACGGCGAGACTGCCGAGCGTGGGTCAAGGGATTTTACCCAAAGACCCCTTGACAAAATTATTCTGTTTGATATATTTTCAGTATATTCTGATTAATCAGAATATTCAGACCAATTGATAGGAAAGGAGATAGCTCAGATGGGCGAAACAGAGAAGCAGGAATCTGGCGCAGGGACCGGGGGTGAACTTTGCTGCTGCAAGGTTAAGGTTGAATCGATTACAAGTGTGGACGACAGGGGGCAGATGGTGCTCCCGAAGGAGATTCGAGAAAAGACCGATATTCGCGCGGGAGACAAGCTGGCCCTGGTGAGCTGGGAGAAGGATGGGAAGGTGTGCTGTATTTCTTTGCTCAAGGTTGACGATCTCACAGAGATGGTCAAAGATATGCTGGGGCCTTTGATGCAAGAGGTTCTGTCGTCGTAAAAAAGAGGTCAAGATGGAAGCTGAAAAGGTCAGAGAGGTTGTGAGGAAAGGGTATGGCAGGATTGCGCAGCAGGAGGGTTCCCGTTGTGAGCCTGAATGCTGTGGAAGCGCGGATCGGGCGGAAGGTATCAGCAAGCAGATCGGATACCGTGAGGAGGACCTGCAGGCGGCGCCCGAAGGCGCCAATCTGGGCCTGGGCTGCGGGAATCCGGTGGCGCTGGCCTCTTTGCGGGAAGGCGAGACGGTGCTGGATCTGGGTTCGGGCGCGGGGTTCGACTGTTTTCTTGCGGCGGACAGGGTGGGTGAGGGCGGACGGGTGATCGGTGTGGATATGACGGCGGAGATGATCGAAAAGGCGCGTGCGAACGCCCGGAAGGGCAGGTACACGCATGTGGAGTTCAGGCTCGGAGAGATCGAGAATCTGCCCTGCGCCGACCGTTCTGTGGATGTGGTGATCTCAAATTGCGTGATCAACCTCTCTCCCGACAAACCGAGGGTTTTCGAGGAGGCGTTCCGGGCGCTCAAACCGGGCGGGAGGCTGATGGTTTCGGATATTGTTTTGTTGAAGGAACTTCCCGATGTTGTGAAGAACTCCGTTGAAGCATACGTGGGCTGTCTGGCCGGCGCGGTGATGAAGGACGAGTACGTGGCGGCGATTGAGAGGGCAGGATTTCGAGAGGTCAGGATTGTTGATGAGACGACTTTCCCAATGGAGTGTATGGCCAACGATCCAACCGCACAGGCGATTCTGGACGATATGGAAGTGCCGCCGGAGGCGTTAAGGGCGGTCGGTGGTTCTGTTGCCAGCGTGAAGGTGGAGGGGAAAAAGCCTTAGGGGCGGAATCGCCGGTGGGCACGAAATGATACAGGTGTAACGTTACATACGATTATACGGCTGTTTGAGGAGGATCTGTTTGTCTTGAGTATATAGTACAAGAGGTTGTTTACGCATCATTTACCGATATGTGTGTTGCGGGTGGCACAGAGTTTGCGCATAGATGGCCGGTCGGAAGGATGGGTGATCTGCCGTCCCTGGAATCGTATCTCTTCTTCCCCATTCAGGGAGGCAACGACACCATACTCTATGCGTCGGGGGCAAAGATGAACAGACATATTGGTATGCTGCTGTTGTTTCGCGAATCTTTTATTGTTTTGGCGGTGAGCCTGGGGGTGTTTTTGCTTTCCACTTCAGGGCTCTGGGGAGTTATCCTGGGCGCCGCGCTGGTTTTTGCCGCTTTTCTGATTAGTGCGACGCTGCGGGTTGGCGATCGGAAATCGAGAAGCAACCTGGAAGGATAAGTCTCGTGATGGGGTATCATATCAGGCAGCCGGATAGGAGGTGAACGTTCTTGTCTGTATCCCTTAGCACGGCGATCCTGGCCGCGGCGGGAATGGCCCTTTTTGTTCTCAATGTTTACCAGTTTCTGGTCCAGCGGTCAGCGCTTCGGATTGCAGAGATTCTTTATGTTATGAGCAGGAATGTCCGCAAAAAAGCCACGGAGGTCCGACACAGTCAGAAAGACGTGGAGATTGTTGAGGCGCACCTCCTCGATATTTCCACGTCTGCCCGCAGCCTTCTCCAGACCCTGGGCCGCGGTGAGGCCGCATTAGGGCCAGATCCTGTGGTTGAGCTCTCGCCAAACGGGAAGGCGCTTGAATCCGACAGCCTTCTGCGGCTGGCGGACAATATTCTCTACGCCACGGTGGAGGCATCCCCGGAAGCGGAGTGGAACGCCGTTTTGAACGGCGCGCTGGACCGGTTTTTGGAAAAGGTTCCCAAGCTGGACCGGGAGGGCGCGGGAAAGATCGTTGCCGCTGTGGCGAAGCAGTACAGGAGGGACACGTCCGGGCGGCTGGCCTTTGCTCAGGCCGGGGCCGATCGAACACAGAAATAGGGCGAGCAGTACTTGACGGTTATGACGCGGGAGGCGTATCGCAATGCGCCTCCCGCGTTTTTTTAAGCGGACAGCCCTTCGAGAGCGCCATGCAGATAGCCGATGCTGCGGGCTGCGATGGTCTGCGGGTCCGGTTTGAAGTCGAAGACTTCGACGGAGATGTAGCCGTTGTAGGCCCGGTCTTTAAGGGCTTTGAAGATGGGGGCGAATTCGAGGGCGCCGAACCCCGGCCCGCGCAGATTGGGATCGTTGACGTGGACGTGCCGGATGGCTTTGCCGCCCTCGGCAATGACGTCCACGTGGGATTTGCTCTCAGCTGAGGCCGCCTTGCAGTCTACCATGGTCTGGAAGTTGGGGTGGTCTACGGCAGCGACCAGGTTGAGGGCGTCGGCCATACAGGTGATGAAGTTGGTTTCCCGGCCGGTGAGGGGTTCGATACAGTAGGTGACCTTCCGCTTGGCCATCAGGTCGGTGCAGCCGGCGAAGAGGTCCACGGCCCGTTTCCAGCATTCACCGGGGTCCCAGCCTTTCTGGATGTTGCGCTGCCCGGGCGAGCCGTGGATCATGACCTTGCCGCCGATGTCTCCGCAGAAGTTGATGAGGGCTTTGACATAGTCCTGGGTGCGCTTCCGAATTTTCGCATCGGGGTGGGTGATGTGGAGGCCTTCGGGTTTGAGGAGCAGCCAGTGGAGGCCCACGATTTCGACACTGGCCGATCGGGCGGCCTTCCGGATGTTTCTGCGACGGGCCGCGGAGATCCGGTTGACGGAACCGGCCAGGGTGAAGGGGGCGATTTCCACGCCGTCACAGCCGATTTCCGCTGCGTAGTCGAAGACGCGTTCGATTTTCCAGCCTTCAAAGAATTCGTTGCATACAGCGAGTTTCATAGGAAGCTCCTCTCTGGCATACGAGGTTTGTTCTGGCTTCAGGTGATCGGTATAAAAAAGCTTGACAGGTCGCGCGAATTTTTCTACCATAAGCGAGCCGTTTTAATCGTTTTTCATAGCTTTAGGCGTCAGGAGAGTGACCATGGCACAGGAGCCTGAAGAGCAATCGACAGCCCAGGACACAGGTGAGGACCATATTATCGCGGTCCGGGATGTCTGGAAGACCTATCGGATGGGCGATGTGGATGTCCACGCCCTCAAGGGGGTTACGCTGGATGTGATCCGGGGCGAATACCTGTCCATTATGGGCCCGTCCGGCTCGGGGAAGACCACCCTTTTTAATATGGTCGGCGCTTTAGACCGGCCTTCGAAGGGGGAGGTGGGGGTCAACGGGATCAATATGGCGTCGTTGAGCCAGTCTCAGATCGCCTACCACCGCTGTCACAATATCGGATATATTTTTCAGAGTTTCAACCTGATTCCGGTGATGACGGCGCTGGATAATGTGGCGCTCCCGATGGTTTTCTCCGGGATGGGCAGAGCAGAGTATGACGAAAAAGCGGCTTACAAGCTCGGCCTGGTGGGCCTGGGAGACCGTTTGCACCACAAACCGTTCGAGCTTTCCGGGGGGCAGCAACAGCGGGTGGCTATTGCCCGGGCAATGGCCAACGATCCCGATTTGATCCTGGCCGACGAGCCCACCGGCAACCTGGATCTGAGCACCGGCCAGGAGATTATCGAGATTCTCAAAAAGCTCCAGCAAGAGAGCGGTGTTACGGTTGTGACCAATACTCACGACCACAAGATGCTGGTGGCTTCAGACCGTGTGGTGGACCTGCGAGACGGTCAGGTGGAGCGGGTGCGCAGGCGTGACGAGATCGATATTCAGGAGGGACGCATCGAGGGGATCGAGGGGACTGAAGTGTAGGTTCGAAAACAAGAAAATCGGAGGGGCGTCTGCACGTTGCGGCAGGCGCCCCTTCTTTTTTGATCTTATGTTGCGAGGGATTCCGATTCCTGCCAGGCACTTTCGACGGCGGCCAGGAGGTCGCTCTTCTGGCAGGGTTTGGCAAGGAAGTGCCGGATCCCCATCTCTTTGAACTGATCTTTCCGCTCCGGGGTCAGATAGGCCGAGATGACCACAACGGGTATGCGATCGTTCAGGGTTCGAGCCAGTTTGGCCACATCGGCCCCGTCCATTTCGGGCATCTTGAGGTCTACCGTTACCAGGTCGTAGTGTTGAACCAGGAGCGAGGCAACGGTTTGAGAGGCGTTTTCGACCGTTTCAACCCGGTAGCCTTCCGATTCCAGAAGCTGCCGCAGGATCTGGCAGAGTTCGGGTTCATCGTCGATGACGAGAATTCGTTTTGTGTCCATAGCGTCTCTTTAGTAGGGTAAAGCTGGACGCCCCGGGCGCCCGGCGTATTGTGGTGCCCGCTTTTCGGGTCATTTTCCCCGGAGCAGGTCGTAATATCCGTTCTGTTCGAGCCGCCGGATCATATCGCGAACGATGCCTCCGTCTACGCGGAACATTTCGGCGATCTGTTCGGGAGTGTTTCCCTGCCGAACCAGTTCGATCAGACGATCCCGATCCACGATATGTTCAGGAACGGCCATGCGCCTCCTCCCGGCCGCCTCTGCCGACGGCCCGTTCAGATATTCTGTTTTGCCTCGAGAAAATTTGATATGTATTAAGGTATAGTATCCTGCAAGAGAAGTCAATTATTACAATGTAATAGAAGATAATGGAAATGAGGACGCAAGCTGTGACTCAGATCACATGAACAAAAAAAGCCGCCGGTCGGCCGACCGGCGGCTTTGTGCATACACAGCACAGGGTGTTGGATGAAAACGAACAGGGCGACATGCGTAAGGTCGCCTGCCGCCCTGTTCCTTATCGGATGGTGCGATCCTGCTACCTCATGTGCTTCAATTCCTCCTGAATATGCTTAATATTACTTTGTCAAATACGCATCGGTCGCATTAATTCAGTCAGTTTACGCTGCACCAGTTGTTCAATCACCATATTCGATAAGGCTTTGACCACCTGGCGGTGGATGGCCTCATAGGAACGTCGCCTTCGATCCCTTCGAGGGGGAAAAAGGATCACGAGGTTTTCCCCGTGATCGCGGCATTTCTTGGCGCTGGTTCCACTCCTTCCAACACAGGAAGCTGTAGGTCAACATCACAATGGTGGCATGGCGATGAAATCCCCTCCAGAGTCGGCCTTGATACTCATCCCACCCCAGAAGCGATTTGGCCACCTCGTGGAACTGTTCAATCAGCCAGCGGCGATGCGCATATTCCACCATCCGTTCCAGGGGTGTGGCTTTAGGAAAGTTGGAGAAGTAATATTTCCAGTCTCCTTCTTGGCCTCTTCCGGGTCGTTCGCCAATTAACCAGCCCAACTGGATCGACTCACCAGAAAGGGTGCGATAGGCTCTTTGGGCAATGAATTTTTTACGCAACCATCCCTTGGTGCCTTCTCGCCAACGGATGGTCCGCCACGCGGAACGGGGAAGCGCTTTTAAAACCTCATCGACACGACCGCTGCCCTTTTTGCGTTGCCCTTTCACGGCAACCCGAAAATCACATGGGACAGCCACGACATAATGTTCCTTTCGGCTCTCTAACCCCTTTAAAAAGGTAGGATCATTGCCATAGTCGGCATCGGCGACCACCACGTTATGAGGGACTTTCAACCCACGTGCTTCATCCAACAAGGTCAGAGCAATCTCTGGCTTGGTCTGAAAGGAGATCTCCTCCGGCACACCGGCCTTAGCACACCGATCCGGGTCATTGGTCCACGCTTTGGGTAGATACAACCTCGCATTTAATGGCCAACTCACCCCCGCATCGGCATACACACCCGTCACAGCAACCTGGCAATTGCCGACTTTACCCAGACTGCCTGAGTATTGCCTGGAAACACCCACTGAGCTCTTGCCTTGTTTGGCAAAGCCCGTATCGTCGAAGATGAAAGCCCCATCGCCCAAAACCGCTTCATCCCGCATTTGCTCAACCCTCTGGGCGTTGAAGGCGGCTTCATCCCATTGAATCCCGGTCAGGAGATTGTGGAGCCTCTGCTCATTGGTCTGGGGGATCGCTCCTGCGAGGGTCTCGCCGTTCTTCCGAGGCAGATCTGAGAGCAAGCCCGTGCTATACCGCTCCAGGTTTTCTCGCCCTTCAGAACGCACAAAGTGATGGATGAAGGGAGAAAGAAACGCCTCTAACTCGGGCAAAGGGTCTGTCGATGCTTTGATGTCCATTGGTATCCTCCTGTTTGCCAGAAAGATACCAACCTATCCATCAATTGACAAAGTAATATTAATTTCTTCTTCTACGTGTGCAAGCATCTCCTTGACCAGTTCCTCCGCCGAAGGAGGCCCCATCGTCGAAGAATGCCCACCCGGACCGCCGCGACGTCCACCCTGGGGACCCATTTGTCCACCCTGGGGACCGCCGTGAGGTCCACCCTCGGGACCCTCGTCGCGTTCGAAGAACATGAGGGCATTCACGATCGCTTCCTTCTCCTTGTCGGTGGCCTTTTCCAGGTACTTCTGAGTCTCTTCCAACGTACCATGGATGCTCTTCATCGACTTCAGTTCAGCTTCCATATGAGCCCTGTGTTCCAGTTCCATCGTTCTTTGATAGGAACCTCTTAAGGCCAGAGGCAGCGTCTTGATCACTTCCATAGGATCCATGTGCGGTCCATCGTGGGGTCCACCCATCTGTCCACCCATCTGTCCGCCCATCTGTCCGCCCATCTGTCCGCCCATCTGTCCGCCCATCTGTCCACCCTGTTGACCGCCCTGATGACCACCCTGTTGACCGCCCTGATGACCACCCTGTTGACCGCCCTGATGACCACCCTGGGGATCACCGCGATGCTCTTTCATCTTCTTTTCCATGAAGATTTTGAAATCTTCTTCATTGATCTTGTGGTCGCCGTTCAGGTCTGCTGCTTCTCTGCTCTTTCTCCACCGGTCATACATCTTCTTCATTTCTTCGGGGCTGGGTTCTCCCTTCCCGGGTCCGCCCTGGGGTCCGCCCTGGGGTCCACCCTGTTGACCACCCTGCGGTCCAAACGAGCTACCGCCCTGTTGACCGCCCTGCCGCTCTTTCATCTTCTTTTCCATGAAGATTTTGAAATCTTCTTCATTGATCTTGCCGTCGCGGTTCAGGTCTGCGGCTTTTTTGCTCTTTTTCCACCGGTCATACATCTTCTTCATTTCTTCGGGGCTGGGCTCTCCCTTCCCGGGCCCGTCCTGAGGCCCGTCCTGAGGATCACCCTGGGGCCCACCCTGAGGAGCGCCCTGAGGCGCGTTCTGGTTCCAGATTGTGACGCCATCGTTGATGGCGAAGTTTTCGGCGGCTGCGCCCTTTCTGGCGAAAGAGCCCCCCGCCAGCCCGATCTTGGTTTCATGGCCCAGGTTTTTGGTGGCTTCAAAGAGAAACTGGCCCATGCTGCCGTTGTCGCCCGTGCTGGATCTCCCCATAAACGCGACGTTGAGTTCGACGCCGTCTGGTAGTGGTCGGGGAATTGCCATGGCGCCGGCCATCAGCCCACCGGTCGCGAAGGATTTGAAAGCAACCTGGTTTGGGTCGAACTTGAGCACGGCTTTGAACCCGATAATGTCTTTGGCGCCTTTGAGGGCACACAGTTCGATGGCGATCATGTCGCCCGGCTTCACTTTGGTTTCACGTTCGCCCTGGTCGCCAGGGTCAAGATTGAAGTCGAGGGCCAAGTTTGCGGAAGCAGGGATCGAGATCCCAACAATCAGAGCCGCAGACAGAAGGACCTTAGTAAGAATGTGCACACGCATTGGGAATGCCCTCCCAATTTAAGTTTAAGAACGAGGTGGATATTTGGTGCCACCGGCAATGCGGCGGAATGGTTTTGAGCGCCTTCGGGGGATTCACCTCCTTCCAAAATAAGGCGAGTTATATCTGGTGAAGAGAGTGATTTTGTGTGATGTGGTTGAATGGAGAATTTTTAACCGGTAGATGTAAAATACCAGAAATTAAGCGAAGAATCGGTGATTGTGGTCACGGTTTCCGAAATTTTCTGGCAATAAATCAAAAAGGCATCTGCATACCTCCCAACGGGGCCACAGATGCCTTTATTGGCTTCGAAAGAGGTGGTGGCACCCGCCGGAATCGAACCAGCGACACAAGGATTTTCAGTCCTCTGCTCTACCAACTGAGCTAGGGTGCCTCCATCTTTTCCGAGGCCGATTGTAAATGCTCAATTTGCGAAAGGGGAATCTAATAAAATGGCCTGTCGAAGTCAAGAATCTTACAACAAAAGGCGCCTTTTTCTCGGCCTTCGGCAGGAATACAGGCTGTGTGCGAATGGTGTGGCGCATGGGACCTCCTGGGGGAGTAGAACCTGTGTGGGGACAAGGTTCTCGGGGGTGTTCCGGGTGCTTTTGCCAGTTGTGAACTTTTTCCAGCACCCATGTTTCGCCAACCATCTACCAGCAACTGCTGTACCATGCTTTGTAAATAGCCGAAATCTCCAAATTTATACAGAAATCCCGGGGGTTCAAACAGTGGCCGGTTGCGACTCGGAAATGGTGGTCTGGCGGATAAGCGCCTGAATTCAGGCGCGAGTGGCGCAAGTCTGCCATCACCCGGGCCTTCCCACTGTTTGAGAGATGTTTGGACAGTCTCTATAAATATGGCTCCTCGCTATTTGGTGTGGGTAACCTTCCCCCAGGAACGACCAGTTGTGGTAGACAAGACGCCCAAGCTGCAGGTTTTGTGGACCAGCCTTCGAGTATTCTTTGTCAACGGTGTTGCCCGACCCGTTGTCTGTTGCTCAGGATTCTATCTTAAAAACAGTTGTTTAAGTTGTTAGATAATAAATTGTTACGATGGACTAAACGGCAAACTGGATCTCCGGATCATTCAATACCCGCCGTGTGTTTAGGAGAGATCTCATGTGCGGATACCGGAGCAAACGGTTAGGAACCACCTCGCACTCGGCAAGAAGACTGGTTCGGGTTTTTATGATTACCCACGTGAAACAGCGAAGAGCCATAAATATAATAGGTGAGAGCCGCGAAACCAAGTCCCTATTTCGGCTCCTGTCAATTTTAATTGACAAAGTGAAGGCAGTATGATATACTGAATTTTTATTTCGTACCTGTGAGCATGGTGGACGATTTCGATTGCGGATTTCAGATTGCGGAATGAGAGATTTTAAATCCGCATTCCGCAATCCCGGAGGGGCTATGGACGTTCGTCGCATCGGGGTGATTTTGCTGGTCGGGTTTGGCGCGTTTCTGTTTCTTTCTATGGCCGTGGGACCGGACCGGATTAATCCGCTGCTGTCGACGCTGCTGGGCCTGAAGCTTCCCGAACCGGTGTTTCCGCCTTTGGTGCCCAGGGCCGGGGAGGTGACCGTTCGGGCGCTGGACGCGATTTCCGAGGACGGTGTGCGCCGGATGATGGATCGGTTTACCGGGCAGGGGTCCCGCGTGCCGGGCTATGCTGGGCACGCGGCCGCGGCCCGGTTTATCCAGCAGGAATTCGAACGGCTCGGGCTGCAGGATGTGGTGGCCGAGGGTTTTGACGTGACCTCTCCGGTGGACAAAGGGGGCACGCTTACCCTGTTAAAGAGTGGGGTTTCGTTTCCGATCCACGCGGTCTGGCCCAATCTGGTAAAGACCTCCACGCTTCCCCGCTCGGGCGTGCGCGCCCGTCTGATTTACGGCGGCAACGGGGAGTTCGGGGCGTTTAATGGCCACGATATGGAGGGGACGGCGGTGCTGATGGCGTTCAATTCCTGGAACAACTGGCTCAACGCCGCCATGCTGGGGGCCGGGCAGGTGATTTTTATCGAACCGGATTCTACGTTTTACACGGAGGCCGAACAGAAGTTCCTTCAGGTGCCCAACCACGTGGAGCGGTTCTGGATTGACAAAACGTCCGGGCAGGCGCTGCAGCGGATGCTGGAGCAGGAGGGGGAATTGGAGGTGGAACTGCGGGCGCGGATGGACTGGGAGAAAGTGCGTGCGCAGAATATTCTGGGGAGGATTCCGGGGACCCACCCGGAGCTGAAAGACCAGATTGTGGTGATCAACGCCTATTACGACGCCATGTCGGTGGTGCCGGCCTTAGCGCCGGGCGCGGAGATGGGCTGCAGTATTGTGGCGCTGATGGAGCTGGTGGATTATTTTAAGCGGTATCCTCCCGCACGGACGATTCTGTTTCTGGCCAGTTCCGCGCACCACCTGGGGTTTCGGGGGATCTGTGATTTTCTGGCGCGCCACGCCCGGAAGGAGAAGCATTTTGCGGCGCTGATGTCCGATCCGATTGATGTGCGTCTTTTTATCGGGCTGGACCTGACCAGCCAGACCGACGAGATCGGAGTGTGGAACAGCACCCGCAATTTTTATTATAAGCGTTTTTTTACGCCCTTCGGGAAGTCGTTTGTCCGATATTCCAAGGCGATTGCCAAGGGGCTCGGGCTGAATCCGAAGACAGCGTTGATCGACGGGGTCAATCCGGTCAGCGGCATGACATGGGATATGTATATTCCCGGGAAAAATCTGAAAACCGATGGGGAGGTCGTTTTAGAGACGGGCACGCCGGCGCTTTCTCTGGTGACGGTGAACGATGCGCGATTCCGGGTGGATACGCCCTTAGACCGGGCCGAGCATGTGAATTTTAAGAATCTGACCGGGCATATCCGCCTGCTGACGGGGGTGCTGGACCTGGCTTTAAACAGTCCGGATCTGATCCCGGATTACCGGCTCGATCCGGACGACCGGATGCGGGGACTGAAGGGGTTCGTACGGACCTTCCCCAGGCGAAGCATTGTGCCCGACCGCCCCAAGCCGGGAGCGGTGGCTGCGCTGCGGATGGGCATCGACAAGTCGATTAAAGGGGTGCGCCGGATCTACTACGATGTGGCCGACGAGAAGGGGGAGTTCTACATGCCCGGCATTGCCGAGCGCCGGGTGCGCGTGTCCGCCTACTTTTTCGATGCCGAGACCGGGGAGGTCTCTTATGCGCCCAACTTCGGGCCGCAAGCGAAGATCTATCGAGGCGAGTTCGATATGGACTGGTGGATCTCCAAGCGCACACTGATTCTCTTTCCCTGTATTGCTACGGATTTCTACGATACGGTGGATCCGCGGTATCTGACCAAGTTGTCTCAGATCAGCATCTACGGGGAGGGGCACACGGCGCCCCAGGAGTATGGGTATGCGATCGGGTTTGGGCCGACCGAGCCGGTGGGGACGATTTTCACGCGTCCGGGAGAGAAGGTGAAGATCGCGATGCGCTCGGGCGCCATCGGGGTTCGCTTTCTGCTGCTTAATTCGCTGGGGGCGGAGAGCAAGGAGGCTGCGCGGGGGGCGGGGTTCAAGACGCTGAGGCAGGGGTCGTTTGTACGCACGTCTTTCCAGGCGGCGAAAGATATGTGGACGCTTAACGAGGCGCGCATACAGGAGCTGCAGCGGTATGCGATTGAGAATCAGCGGCTGAACGTGCTGCATGCCGATGCGGCGTTCCATATCAGGCGGGCCGAGGAGGCGATGGCGGAGAAGCGATGGGATGGGTTTATGAAGCATACGCGCGCGGCGCTGGGGATCGAGTCGCGGGCATATCCGGATGTGAAGTCGACGCAGAACGGTGTGGTGCGGGGGATTATCTTTTTTATGGCGCTGGTGATTCCCTGCGCTTTTTTTACGGAGCGGTTGATTTTTACCGCGGCCGACATCCGCTGGCAGATCGCCGGGTTCGCCGGGATCTTTGTGGTGATCTGGATGTTTCTCTATACGGTCCATCCGGCGTTCGACCTGTCCAACCCCTTCGTGATCCTCTTAGCTTTCGTCATTCTGGCGCTTGCGATTTTTGTGATCTGGCTTGTGTTTTCGCGGTTCAACGAGAATATGCGCCGGCTGCGGGTGGCCGAGGTGCTTCTGCACGAGACCGATGTGGGCCGCATCAGCGCTTCTTTAGCCGCTTTCCACTTAGGCATTGCGAATATGAAGCGCCGGCAACTGCGCACCTGGCTGACCTTCCTTACCCTGCTGCTGCTGACCTTTACGGTGCTCTCTTTCACGTCGATCAAATCGACCTTAGAGTTTCACCAGCTTCTCCGGGATTCCGAAGGGGCTTATCCGGGCATTCTGATTCGCAGCAAGTTCTGGGGCGCCTTAGAGGAGGCGGCCTACGACTATACCAGCACCCATTTTAAAGAGACGGCCGTGGTGGCCCCCCGGAGCTGGTACTATACCCGGGACAAGAAGAAGATCCCGCTGAAGTCGGAGGGCAACGCTACCCACGCCCTGGGGGTGCTGGGGATGACGCCGCAGGAGACCGAAGTGACCGGGATTGAGGGCTGTTTGAAGGCGGGGCGCTGGTTTCGTCCGGGGGAGCTGGCCTGCATTCTTCCGGAGAAGATCGCCGATCTGTTGAAGATCGGGCCGGAGGAGATCGGCCGGCGGCAGGTCCGGCTCTTCGGGGAGCAGCTGACGGTGATCGGCCTTCTTGATTCGGAACGATTCCGCCAGTTGAGAGACCTGGACGACGAGACTCTGAGTCCGGCCGATTTCAAACTCACCGACGATGAGGCGATCGCGCAGATGACGACGCGGGAGTCGCGGGAGAAGCAGGGGCTGGAACAGCCGGAGGTGGATGTGATGCCTTTCGAACACATCGACCCCGATCACATCCTGATTATTCCCTACGATCTGCTGCGAGAGGTGGGCAGCCCCCTGCAATCCGTGGCCGTGCGATTCCATCCGGACGTGGACATCCGCGCCCAGGTGAAGGCTCTGCTCTCGCGGCTTTCGGTGGTGCTGTTTGCGGGTATTCCGAATGCGGAGGGGAAGATCCGGATCTCGGTTTACAGCTCTCTGGGCGATACGTCTATGCGGGGGCTTGGCAATTTGTTTATTCCGATTCTGATTGCCGCCCTGATTGTGTTGAATACGATGATGGGGTCGGTGTACGAACGTTTCCGGGAGATCGGGATCTACTCCGCGGTGGGCTTGGCGCCGGTTCACATTTCCTTTTTGTTTATCGCCGAGGCCTGCGTGTATGCGGTCTTGGGCACGGTGAGCGGGTACCTGATGGGGCAGGGGGTGGCCAAGGTGCTGCTGTCGCAGGGCTGGCTGGAGGGTGTTACGCTCAATTACTCCGCGCTTTCGGCCATTTCCTCTTCGGCCCTGGTGATGGTGGTGGTGATTCTTTCGACGCTCTATCCGGCCCGGCAGGCGTCTTTGATGGCGGTACCGGATGTGACCCGCCGGTGGAAGCTGCCCGACCCGGAAGGCGACCGGTGGCACTTCGAGTTCCCGTTTACGGTAGGGGGAGCCGACGTGTTCGGTCTCTCGGTCTTCTTGGTGGATTATTTCGAGTCGCACAGCGGCGAAGCAATGGGGGCGTTTTATACCGACGGCGCAACGCTGGGCACGGTGGAGACCGAGAAGGGAGAAGGGTATACGATCGATACCACCATCTGGCTGGCGCCGTTCGACCTGGGCGTGAGCGAACAGGTCCACTTTGAGGCGGCGCCAACGGGGGAGTACAATATTTATACGCTCTCGCTGACGATCAACCGGCTCTCCGGAGACGCGGCGTCCTGGCGGCGGGTCAATCAGGGGTTTATGAATGCGCTGCGGAAACAGTTTTTGATCTGGCGGACCGTGGAGGCCGCAGACAAGGCGAAGTACCGGGAGAAGGGGCAGGAGATGCTGCGGGAGAAAGCAGCCGGTGAAGCGGCGGTTGGGGAGACGTGAGGCGAGGAGATTGCGGATTGGAGAATGCGGATTGCGGATTGAAGGGCATTTATTCTGCAATCCGCAATCCGCATTCCGAAATTAATATTTTTCACCTTTTAACAGACGGTATCCAATGACTTTAGCGAATCTCTTTCGCAGGGGCAAGACAAATCAGTTCGAAGAGATCGAAGAATACCGGGATCTCATGGAAGTGCCCGATGAATTTGAAGATGGGTTTAATACCAAGACCATTCTGGGCGCCCTCTTTGTCTCCGTGATTATGGTGCCGGGCAATATCTACCTGGAGCTGATGATCGGAGGATCCATCGGAGCGGCCGCACAGTGGGTTACCATTATCCTGTTCTTAGAGCTGTCCAAACGCTCGTTTACGGTGCTCAAAAAGCAGGAGCTTTATCTGCTTTATTACGTGACCAGCGCGCTTATCGGGCGGGAGACCGGGGCATTTGAGGGGCTTCTGTGGCACCAGTATTTCGTGCAGTCGCCAGCAGCCGAGCAGTTCGGGATTTCCCACCTCATTCCACTCTGGTGGGCGCCGCCGCCCGATTCTCCGGCCCTGGTGGAACGGACGTTTCTGCACGCGGACTGGTTCTGGCCGATTTCGCTGCTGGTGCTGGGCATGATTATGGGGCGCATCGGATGGTTCACGGCCAGCTATGTGCTTTTCCGGCTGACGTCCGACTACGAGAAGCTGCCTTTCCCCTTCGCCCCCATCAACGCCCAGGGCGCAATGGCCCTGGCCGAGGAGAGCAGCGGGGAGTACACGTGGAAGTGGCGGGTGTTCAGCATCGGCGCGGTGGTCGGCGTGGTCTGGGGGGCGATTTATGTGGCCGTTCCGGCGATTACCGGGGCGTTTATGGAACGGCCGATCCAGCTTATTCCCATCCCCTTTGTCGATTTCACGCAGTACACGGGCTATTTTCTGCCGGCCACGCCGATCGGGTTTACCTGTCATTTAGCGCCGATCTTCGCCGGGTTCCTGGCGCCGTTCTGGGCGGTTATGGGGGCGTTTATCGGGGTGGTGATCCATACCATCGCCAGCCCGATCCTGCACAGTTATGGGTATATGCCCCACTGGTTTATGGGAATGGATACGATCCAGACCCACTTTGTGGCCGGTATCGATTTCTGGATGAGTTTCGGCATCGGGATTACGTTCGCGATAACGGCGATCGGGTTCTACCAGGTGGTGACGGGTGTGCGAAACGCCCGGATCGAGAAGCGGGAAAAGGGGAGCTGGGCGCCCCCGCCGGGACGGGGGGACTTTCGGATCTGGATCTGCGTGGTGCTGTTCTGTATCTCCAGCATGTACACGATTGTGCTGGCCAAGATCCTCTTTCCGGCGCTGGTGAGCAGTACTCTGCTGGCGTTCTTCTTTATTTTCGCTTTCGTCTACACCCCGCTGATTTCCTTTGTTAACGCGCGGCTAGACGGGCTGATTGGACAGAACGTGAATATTCCCTACATCCGGGAGGCCACGATCTTTCTGAGCGGTTTTAAGGGGATCGAGATCTGGTTCGTACCCTTCCCCCTGGACAATTACGGCGCGGCCGCCGAGCGCTTCCGGCAGATCGAGCTGACCGGAACGAAGTTTACCAGCATTCTGAAGGCCGAGATTTTCATGGTTCCGCTGATTCTCATTACCAGCTTTATGTACTGGTCCTATATCTGGAAACTGGCGCCGATTCCCTCCGACGCCTATCCCTATGTGCAGCTGATGTGGCCGCTACGTGCGCTTAATTCCAGCGTGTGGTTCACAAGTACCATGCGGGGCGAGGTTGAACAGGACAAACCGTCTGGGAAGGTCACTTTCAAGCCGAGCAACCTGCTGGATGGGGAGTGGTGGTACTGGCGCGCCAGGGCCTCGGCCGATGTGGATGTGGAGGATATTAAACAGCGCACCTACGGCCCCTGGTCCCGGGTGGGGTATTTCTACACCAATTTTAAAGGGACCGATCCGCCTCAGAACCCGCCGATACCGGTCGATCCTTCCGAACCGGATATTTCGGAAGCGCTTGAGGCGGGCCTGCCCTCTGCGCCGGTAATCCGGGGACCCGAGAACGGCTCCCGCGTGGATACGCCCAACCCCGGCCTGGTTGTTCTGGAGGCGCGAGCCCCCGGAGGGCGGGAGCTGGTCTACCAGTTCGAGGTGGATCAGGTGCCTTCTTTCGACGGGTCCTTTCTCCAGAGTTCGGACGACCGGCCGATTCTCTTCGAAGCGCTCAAGCCGAAGGTCATCGGGGTCGGCTTTGCCATCGGGGTCCTCTCGTTTGTGGTCCTGTCGATCTTCGGCCTGCCGATCCTCCTGATCTTCGGGTACATACGCAGCCTCACCAGCATTCCCCACTATCTGATCACCGAGATCATAGGCGCGCTTCTGGCGCGTTACTATTTCTGGAAGAAGTACGGCAAGCAGCAGTGGCGCCTCTATGCCGCTGTGCTCTACGTCGGTTTCTCGGTCGGCATGGCCCTGGTGGGGATGGCGTCGGTTTCGATTGCCATGATCCAGAAGGCGGTTTCGGTCCTGCTGTTTTAGGCGGGTCCGGGCAGAAAGGGCGTGCCCCACCGCCTGCGGTTCCGGTCCGAATTCCCTTGTTTACGGCCGCGCTTTTTGTTAAACTTCCGCAGAGTCTTACGCCCCTGGCCTGTGTTCATTTCCCCTGAGGAGGCGCGGCTGTGAACGTGGACCTGCTCAAAAGAGTGCCTCTTTTTGAAGGTCTTACCGAGGCAGAGCTGAACGCGCTGACCGAGGTCACCCAGGTTCGGACGTTTCCCAAGAACTGTATGGTGATCTTAGCCGACGATCGGGGGGATTCTTTTTTTGTGATTGATACCGGCCGGGTAAAGGTGAGCGTTACGGCGGCGGACGGCCGCGAGGTGATTCTGTCGGTGCTGGGCCCGGGGGAGTTTTTCGGGGATATGTCGCTTTTAGACGGCCAGCCCCGATCGGCGAATGTGACCACGTTTGAGGAGAGCGATCTGCTGGTTATCCGGCGTTCGGATTTTCTGCAGGCGCTTCAGTTCCATCCCGGCATCGGGGTCAAGCTGATGGTCGGGCTCGCTTCGCGCCTTCGCAAGGCCGATCGCCAGATCGCCAGCCTGGCGCTGCTGGGGATTACCGACCGCGTTTGCACGGTGCTGCTTTCTCTGGCCGAAGATCAGGGGGATGAGGTGGCGGAAGGGTTTGTAATTCGCAAGCGTCCCACCCATCAGGTTCTGGCCAATATGGCCGGGGTTGCGCGGGAGACGGTTACCCGGGTGCTGCGCCGCCTGGAAGGGGAGGGCTACATCATGTCCCGGGGGCGGGAACTGGTTATCCTGAAGCGCGATCAGGAATAAGTGGAGGCTGCCATGTCGGGGGAAGCCAGGCAGGACCTCGTTGACCTTCTCGCACGTATTTCGATTTTTCAGCATCTGACTCCGGAAGAGTGCAAGCAGCTGATGACGGTCTGCAAAAAAGCCTCTTATTCCGATGGGAACACGATTTATGAAGCAGGGTCGCTGGGCCTCCAGCTGTTGATCCTTTTAAAAGGCCAGGTGTCCATCCAGATGCCGGGTGGTTCGGAGATTACAACGGTCGAATCCACCGATACGGTGGGCGAGATGGAGATCGCCAGCGCACAGCCCCGCGTTGCGAGTGTTGTGGCTTCCGGAGACGTTTCCGGGCTAACGATCGATCGGGTCGACCTGGAGGGTCTGGTCAGGGCCGAGCCGCACCTGGGGGTTAAGATTATGAAGAATATTATCGATATCCTCGCCGGGAAGCTTGCCGCAGCCGACCAGCAACTGGCGGATAAAAAGAGATAGGGTCCGCCGCACGCCTTTCCTCACCTACGTTTCCCCGCTATTTCCATCCTTTTTACACTCGACCATTGGCCCGGCAGCGTTCGGCGCCATCGCGCCGGAGGGCGATGCTGTGCGACGCCAGAAGGCGCGGAGGGCCATCAGGAAGATTCCCGCGGCCAGGATGAGGGTGTGAACCGGAACGTGGGTGATTTTGTCACCGTTGAATCCATAGCCGGGCAGGGAGACGCTTTTTAGAACGGAGATGGCCAGCAGGGGCAGGAGATTCCACATGGCGTGCAGGGCCATTCCTGCAAGGACGGAGCCTGTGCGAAGCACCACGATGCCCAGCAGGATGCCGATGAGGGTGGCCCCCAGGGCCTGCCAGGGGATAAGGTGGAAGATCCCGAAGCAGATCGCGGTGATGATGATCCCTTTTTTTGGACCGTAGTTTCCAACCAATCCGTGCAGGAATACGCCCCGGAACATCAGCTCTTCGGTGATGGGCGCCATCAGGACGAGGAGGGCCGCCCGCTGTACGAGTTCCGACCAGCTGTCGGCACGCAGGATGCGGAGGAAGAGGTCGCGAAGGAATTCGGGGATGGGGTAGATCTCTTCGGTGAGGTTGCCGATTTCCGCAACCAGGATTGATCCGGAGAATGCCAGGAGGAGCATGGGCGCAAGGAGGCGGCCCGGAAAGAGGCGGAGGGAGAGGACCTCTTTGGCGGAGGTTCGCGCTTTGCGGACGCCCAACCACGTCATCAGGCTTAGCCCGACGATGTTGCCTACGGCGGTGGTGCCCTGCATGCCCAGGAAGGGACTGACGGCGGCTCCGGTGAGGAACATAAGGCCCCAGCCGCCGAGCATGAGAAGGACTGCGCCTTTGAGGTCGGGGAAAGGTTGGGGAAGGGGTTCGGGGGTGTGGTGATTTTGCATGGGACGGTGGTAAAGTAAAAAGTAAAAAGTAAAAAGTAAAAAGTAAAAAGTAAAAAGTAAAAGGCGAGGATGTTTCGTTGATGTTTATGATATACGGCCTGTTGGCTTTTCTGTCAACACCAACGGGTTTGTTTTTTTCTTCTTTTTGAGGATCTATGCTTGCACACGAACGGTTTCTGGTCACGGGTGCGCAGGGGTGTATCGGCGCGTGGACGGTGCGCAATCTGGTGCGTGAGGGAACGCCGGTTGTGGTGTTCGACCTGGAGGCGGAACCCCGCCGGCTCGGGCTGCTGCTTTCTGACGCAGAGCTGGAGCAGGTAGGGTTTGTGGCGGGCGATATTGCGGACTTAGAGGCGTTTGAAGGGGCGCTGGACGCGCACGAGATCACACACGTGATTCACTTAGCGGGACTGCAGGTGCCGTTTTGCAGGGCCGATCCGCCCCTTGGGGCGCGGGTGAATGTGGTGGGTACGGTAAATGTGTTTGAGGCGGTTAAACGGCGGCTCGAGGGGATTGGAAAGGTGGTGTACGCCAGTTCGGTGGCGGTGTTCGGAGCGCCAGAAGATTATGAACCCGGAGCGGTACTGACCGACGATGCGGCGCTTGTGCCCCATACCCACTACGGGGTCTACAAGCAGGCGAACGAAGGGACTGCGCACGTTTACTGGGAGGACGACGGGGTGGCTTCGATCGGTTTCAGGCCCTATGTGGTGTACGGCGTGGGACGGGACCAGGGGGTGACGTCCACGCCGACGACGGCGATGCTGGCCGCGGCTGCCGGAAAGCCGTACCATATTTCCTACGGCGGGCGAACGGTGTTTCAGTACGCAGACGATACGGCGCGGGCGTTCATCCAGGCGGCCAGGGCGCCGTTTGAGGGGGCCGGGGCGTTTAACCTGGGGGGGCTGTCGCCCCACATGCGCGAGGTAGTGGCGGCGGTTGAGAAGGCGGCGCCGAAGTCGGCAGATGGGATTACATTCGAGGATCTTCAGCTTCCCTTTCCACCGGAGGTGGACGGCAGCGGGTTGGAACGGGCGATTGGAAAGGTGGCGCACCGGCCGCTGGAGGAGGGGGTTGCGGAGACGGTGGCGATGTTCCGCGAACTGATCGGCAGGGGGCAGATCGATCCGGATGCCTATATCCGGGAACGGTCCTGAACGGTGCGTTGATAAGAGGCGATGTGAACGGCCCCGGAGGAGTGCTTCCGGGGCCGTTTTGTGAGAGGGCTTCTGCATTCTCTGCTTGACATCGGATTCCTCTCGATATATGATACCCCATCTCTAATCCGGAGAGTGGAACAGCGTTGGGAAAAGGGGTTGTTTATGACTGAGCAATACGATCTGCTTGTGAAAGGGGGGACGGTGATCGACCCGGCCAACGGGGTGCACGGGGTGCGGGATGTGGCGCTAAAAGAGGGGAAGGTCGCCGCCGTTGGGGAAGATCTGGGAGCGGCTGCGGAAGTGGTGGACGCTTCGGGGCATTATGTGGTACCGGGGCTGATCGATTTGCATACGCATGTGTACAAAGATGTGTCGATGTTCGGAATCGAGGCGGATGACCTGTGCCCCCGAACGGGTGTGACTACGGCGGTGGATACGGGTACGGCGGGTTGGATCAATTACCGGGGGCTGGAGCGGTATGTGATCGAGCGTTCGGAGACGCGCATTCTGGCCTATGTGAACCTGGCCGGACCGGGACTGCCCTGGAAGCGTGGAGAGATGGTTTACGAGGGCTACGTGCAGCCCGAGGCGTGCGCGCAGACCGTGCTGGACCACCCCAAGACGTCGCTTGGGGTGAAGGTGCGGCTCTACAAAGGGGTCGGGGGCGATGCGGACCTTCGCGATCTGCTGCACCTGGCGCTGGAGGCGGCCCGGCGGTGCGAGCGGCCGTTGATGGTTCACATTACCGGGGGGGATGTGCCACTGGCGGATCTGCTGGCGCCGATGCGTCCCGGAGATATTATCACCCACTGTTTCCACGGCGGCGAGATCGCTTCGGTGCTGGACGGGAAGGGGAAGGTGCTGCCGGTTGTGCGCGAGGCGCGGGAGCGGGGGATTGTGTTTGATATCGGCCATGGTCTGGGAAGTTTCAGCTTCGATGTGGGCAGGCAGGCGATGGAGGACGGGTTTCCGCCCGATACAATCAGCAGCGATATCCATTCGCTCAATATCGACGGGCCGGTGTACGATTTGCCCACGACGATGTCCAAGTTTCTCAATCTGGGGATGTCTTTAGAAGAGGTGATCCAGCGGACCACGGTGGAACCGGCAAGGGCGATCGGAAGGGCGAGCGATCTGGGACATCTGGAGGTGGGGGCAGCGGGAGACGTGGCGGTGCTGGCGCACGAGAAGGGATCGTTTGAGCTGGTGGATGCGACAAAGCAGGTGCTGATGGGGGAGCAGCGGCTGGTTTGTAAGGCGTCGGTGCGGGAGGGCAAGGTGTGGTGGCGAGCATAAGTGGGATTCTGTGATTAGCGTTTTGGGAGATCGAGATGGGTTCTGCGGTTCTAAGGTCTGAACAGGTTGCTCAGTACAGGAAAGAGGGCTATTTGCAGGCGCCGGACCTGCTGATGGGTGCGGAGGTGGATGCGTTCTTAGAGGCGGAGGCGAAGCCCAAGCCGCCGGAGTGGAAAGAGCTGGGGTTGCGCAAGCATACGGTGGATCCGCAGTGGAAGTACCTGGCGTTGCATCCCCGTGTTGCCGGGATTGCGGCGCAGCTGCTGGAGGGGCGGCCGATGATTGTGCAGACGATGTATACGGCCAAAGCCCCGGAAGGCGGTAAGGGGATTGCACTGCACCAGGACGCGAATTATATCCGCAACGAGCCGAATACGCTGATGGCCTGCTGGATTGCGATGAGCGATACGGACCCGGACAACGGGGGGCTGTGCGTGGGGTCGGGCAGCCATCTTGGAGCGTTGCAAGACACACAGCCGCCGCAGGACGAAGACGAACATGTGTCCTGGGTCGACGAGTACCCGATGCGAGGGCCGGACGGACAGGCATGGACGGAACCGATGCACTCGCACGAGATCAGAGGCCTGGATCCCGGAGACCTCACGTTTTTGACCGTGCCGCGCGGGTCCGGGGTGTTCTTTACCGGGAAGACGATTCACGGCTCGTACGCGAACCGGTCGCCGGACCGTAAACGGCTGGCGTTTGCGGTTCACTATGTGAAGGAAGGAACGTGGGTCTATCGGTGCGATATTCAGGAGGTTGTGGCGGCGTAGAGCGATTGCGGATTGCAGATTGGGGATTGCGGATTTAAAGTCTCTCAATCCGAAATCCGAAATCCGAAATCCGCATTTCTAAGGGGGGTCTATGCTTTTAATCGATGCGCATCTGGACTTGGCGATGAATGCGTTGAATTGGGATCGGGACCTGGATCTGGAGGTTTCCGAGATAAGGGAGCGGGAGGCGGGGATGACGCAGAAGGGACGGGCGCGGGGGACGACCTCTTTTCCGGAGATGCGAAAGGGCGAGGTGGCGGTGTCAGTGGTCACGGTGATCGCCCGCACCGCCCGGCCCAACAGTCCGTCTACCGGGGCGGCAAACCAGGAGATCTCCTATGCGAAGGCACAGGGCCAGCTTGCCTACTACCGGGTTCTGGAAGCGGAAGGGAAGGTGCGGATGCTGGCGGATTGGGAAGGGCTGGAACGCCACGTTGAGGCCTGGAAGCAGCGGGGCGCCGAAGAACCGCTGGGGTTCATTCTGAGTATGGAGGGTGCGGACCCGATCGTCTGGCCCGACCAGGTGGAATCCTGGTGGGAGGACGGGTTGCGGGTGGTGAGCCTTTCGCACTACGGGGTGAGCGCCTACGCGCACGGGACGGGCACGGAGGGCGGGCTGACCGAGTTGGGACGGCCGCTTTTAGAGGCGCTGGATGCGGTGGGTATGGTGCTGGACCTGACCCATCTGGCGGACCAGGCGTTCTGGGAAGCGGTCGAGATTTTTCAGGGTCCAGTGCTGGCCAGCCACAACAACTGCCGGGCGCTGGTTCCGGGAGACCGGCAGTTTACGGATGAACAACTGAAGGCGATTGTCGAACGGGACGGGGTAATCGGCGCGGCGCTGGATGCCTGGATGCTCTATCCAGGCTGGGTCAAGGGAGAGACTTCTCCTTCGGTGGTGGGCCTGGAGGCGGTGGCGGACCACATCGACCACGTCTGCCAGCTGGCCGGCAACGCGCTCCACGCAGGCATCGGGAGCGATCTGGACGGGGGGTACGGGACCGAGCAGTGCCCGCACGACTTAGATACGATCGCAGATCTTCAGAAAGTGGCGGATCTCCTGCGACAGCGGGGCTACGGTGAGGCGGACGTGAAGGGGATTATGCACGGGAACTGGGTGCGATTTTTCCAGCGGGTGTGGAGCGATTGAGGGTTGAAACGAAAGGAGTTGCCTGTGAAACGGGTTGCCAAGCCGGAAGGTGAATACAATATCGTGATCGAGGAAGTCCCGGTCCCTGAGATTTTGGAGACGGAGGTGCTGATCCGGGCGGAGCGGACGCTGATCAGCCGGGGGTCGGAGATCTGGCGGCGGTACATCCGCCCGGAGGCGATCGACCATCAGATGATGGGGTACTCCCTGGTCGGATCCGTGGTGGAGGTGGGGGCGCAGGTGGAGGATTTTTCTCTGGGAGACCGGGTGGCCGCACTGGCGCCCCATGCGGAGTACGTGTCGGTTGAGGTGGTGCAGTCGAGGCACCGCCCCCCGGTGGTCCAGCTTCCGGACGAGGTTACGGCGGAGGCGGGCACGTTCTGGCCGCTGGGGACGAGTTCGGTGCTGTGGATGTGGGAGACGGGCGCGTCGGCGGAAGATACGATGGTGATCTTAGGACAGGGGCTGGTGGGCAGCGGGTGTATGCAGGCTGTTAAAGGGGACGCCAATCCGCGGGTGATCGCGGTGGATGCGCTGCCTCTGCGGTGTGACCTGGCCGAACGGCTGGGCGCGGATGTGGTGGTGGACGCCTCAAAGGAGGACCCGGTGGAGGCGGTCCGGCGGCTGACAGATGACAAGGGCGCCGATATTGTGGTGGAGGCGGTGGGCGGGCGGGCCGGGCCAAAGGCTTTTGAGCAGGCGCAGGATATGGTGAGGCGAGGGGGGCTGATCCAGGTGATCGGGCTTTACGAAGGGGCGCCGCTGCCGCTGGATTCAGGGAAGATCCAGGGGAAGAGGCTGGTGGGCGGGTACCTGGGCGGGAGCCGGCCGGAGGGGTCGGATCAGGCGCTCCGGATGTTGGCGGAGGGGAAGATTCGGGCGGAGGAGATGATTACGCACCGGTTTCCGTTTGAGGAGGCCGCGGAGGCGTTTGATCTGCTTTACAATCGGTTGGGTGAGACGATGGGGGTGGTGCTGGTGTGGAAGGGGTGAGGAGAAATCTTTTCACCGCGGAGACGCAGAGAACGCGGAGAAAGGCAAAAAAGGGGTCAAAATCTGGTTCTCTCTGCGTTCTCTGCGTCTCTGTGGTTCAAGTTAAGATCTCGAAGCGCGTCTCAAATGCGTCGTCCCCGGTTCCGCCAAATCGCACGTCAATTACCCAGGGGGCGGGATGGTCCGGGTGCAGCGGGTTGCTGCCCAGCCATTTTCGGTCCCGGTAGAGCCGCGTTCTGAAATTTCCTTCCGAAGCGACATGGATGCCCAGGCGGGCTTTGCCCCGCACTGCGACAAAGCGCTCCTCCTCTTCGATGACTTCCACGCCGTACTCAAAGTGCCACCGCGCAACATGCGGTTTTCCGGCGCTGCCCTTTACCCGGTCGCGGACGGTCCAGCCTCTGCGGTGTCGGAAGGTGATCTCGCGGGAGAGGGTTACGCCGGGATAGCCCTGATGAGCGCTTACCACGTGGATGCCCCCTTTGATTTTTTTCCAGCTTGTTTCAACCGGTGTGGGCTCCGGACCCCAACTTGAGATCAGCGATTTGATGGACCGGGCGGGCTGTCCCCCAACGAGGACCACGTTGTGCGAGGTCATGGCGTAGAGGTGGCCCCGGCCGGCCCTCTTTTTGGCCTGCCGGTTGCGGTTGAAGTACGAATAGAGTTCGGATATGGGGGTGCCGACCACGGGTTCGCCCCGCACGATGAGTTGCAGCGTGAGGGCGTCGTCGTGGGCGTGGTTGGGAATGCCGGGGCCGGGGACCGAGAGGGCCAGGGCCGAGGCCCGGGGCGTCCAGGCATCCCGCGCGACGAAATATCCGGATGCGGGATAATGTACGGTAAGGGGCAGGTCTTTTGGTGTGGGGCGCTTGAGGGCCGGACGGTCTTCGGGCTGGGCGTGTTTTTTTAACCGGAGACGGTTGGCCACATCGGCAGCGGTCCGGTTCTTGAGCAGGTGTGCGGAGGCGCCCAACAGATTGGCGGCCGACCGCTCCTGGGAGTTGCCGTCGCCGATGTCGGGTTGGGTGCCGTCGGGGAGGGTGAGCAGGGCGATCATCTCGCCGCACTTCCTGAGGCGAGCTTTTGCTCTGCGATCGAGCAGGGGGATGCGGTTGAGGGCAGCGAGGCGGAGGGGGATCAGGAACATGTGGAGGGCGGAGATGGTGTAGGCGGCCGACCGCTCCTCGTAGCCGCCGTCGGCAAGGAAGCTGTGTCCGATGTGTCTGGCGATGACGGGTTTGGCCTGTTTGACCAGTCTGCTCACATCCGGAAATTCGGGGAGCATGATGCCGAAGATCAGGGGCGCGGTGCCTCGCTCCCAGAGGTGGTGGTTGGCCGGCACGTATTTGCTTTTGGCATAGGTTTGGTACTGAACCGCGATAAACCAGAGCGATTTGAGGAGTCCGAAGGTCGTGTCGAGGGAGACCTGGGGGGCGAAGGCGATGCCGCCGTAGAGGGCGTCGACCCAGGCGAGCCACCGGTAGGCGGTGGTCATGGTGTCGTGCCCGTCGGCGTGGGACAATACAGCGGTTTCGGGGTGGAATTCGGGGCCTACGACCAGGGGCCAGTCGGCCCGCCAGCGGTTGACGAATTCGGCAAATTTACTGGCGTATGCCGGACGGCCGGTCTGGGCGTAAGCAATGGTCAGGTCGCGGAAGAAGCTGCCCCGTTTTAACCTGTACGGTGTGGAGGCGAGTTGGCGCATCTCCGCGGTGTGCCACCTGAGATCTTTGCCGAAGTCCCACACGAGTGAGGGGTCGTCTCTCCTCAGGACAAAGCGGTTTTCAAGCAGGTCAGCCGTGCGGCTCGGGTCTCCCATTTCGGGGTCGGGCCAGGCGGAGGTGACCGTCCCCCGTTTCCCGGACCGGAGATCGAAAAACCAGTTGGGGCGCTGCCGCGTGCGAAAGTGGTCCACCAGCAGGCGCTTTGCCCCGTCCAGGTCGCCGGTATCGCGGGCGCGGCGTATCTTCGCCAGGTCGCGGCGCTTTGGGTCGAGGGCGTTGAGGAAGTCGGTATCGCTGAGGGTGCGTTCGTCTCTGGGAATATGGGCCATGGCGGGTCCTTTCCAGGTTGTGAGGGCAGCACGGGGTTTTCATGAGGACAAAATACGCTTCCCTGTACAGGAAGCAATTCATTTTTACCGGGATGGGGCGCCGCCCTTATCCGAAGCCGCCGCGCGGCGATCGGCCACAATCGCAATCTCAGGAGCAGCAGGCGTTAGGGCCCTGCACCGATTGTACCCGGAGGACGGCGCCAGGGTTTTCCACAAGGCCAGGTTTCGCCATTTTTTTTAAAAATTCCGTTAGCTCGCAGGGTGTTTTGGGCACCTATATAGTGACACGTAAAAATGACAGTCCGGACGGCGTGGCGCAGTGGCAAGCGCAGCCGCTTCGGCGGAAGGTCGCGGGTTCGAGTCCCGTCCCGTCCGGATTTTTCTTTATGTATTGACACCATCGCGATGGATGAAAGACCCAATGCGGCGCTTGTGGCCGAGACGCTTGCCGGACGGAAGGAGGCGTTTGCCGCTCTCGTCTACAGGTACCAGAGTTATGCCTACGGCGTGGCGGTGGGGCTGCTGTCGGATTTCGAGCTGGCGCGCGATGTGGTGCAGGAGGCGTTTCTGTGCGCGTATCGCGACCTGCGCAAGCTCAGAGATCCGGCGCGGTTCGGGGGCTGGCTGCACGGCATTGTGAGACATACGGCACACCGCGCCCTGCGGGAACTTGAACGCGTGCGTGCCCTGGCCGAAGAATTGAGCCATACGGCGGAACCGTTCGCGCAGACGCCCTCTCCGGATCAATCCGCGGAGGAGGCCGAGCGGCGTGAGATCGTGCGCAGGGCGCTTGAGCGAAAAGAACCGCGAGGCCGTGAGCCTGTACTACGTGGACGGGCTGTCTTATGCGGATATCGCGGCGTTTCTGGATGTGACCGAAGCGACCGTGCAGGGGCGGCTGCAGCGTGCGCGTGCCAAATTGAGAAAGGAATTGAAGGTGGTTCAAGAGAGGTTCAAAGAAGCGGAATTGCCCGAAGATTTCTCGGCGGAAATCCGGAGGCTTATCGAGGCCACGGCAGCGCGTGGAGAGGAACAGGAACGCGCGCTCCGGCGCTTAGCCGAGATCGGCGCTCCAGCCGTAGATCCGCTGTGCGAGGCATTGGGGGATCCCCGACGGGCCGTTCGGATGGCCTCGGCCCGAGTGCTCTGTACTATCGGCGACGCCCGCGCCCTGCGCCCGGTGCTGCGGCTGCTTTATTCGGAGGGTTCGTGGGCGTACTGGAAGGTGTTCAGCAAGGGGCGGGTGCTGGGCATTCCGGGCGTGCGCGAGGCCCTGCTGGAGATCGTGCGGGATGGGACGGCAGCCGGACAGGAGGCGGCCATTGCTGCGCTGGGCCACATCCGGGGCGACCGGGAAGTATACGATTGTATCTACGAGGTCTTCCACAGTACCGATCCCCGCCGCGCGCCTGCGAGGGCCGCGGCGCTGGGCGCGCTGTGCTGGGCCGCGCCGGAATCGGCGGTGGACGTTCTTGCGGAGGCGCTGCGCGACTCGGACCTGCGCCTGCGGAGCGTTGCGTGCTGGATCGCTATTCGAGACGGGTTTCTGCCGCCGGTGGACGCCCTTCTGAACGCGCTTTCCCACGGCGTGACGTGGAATTTGGTGAGGAGCGTTGTGAATCTGGTGCTCAAGCACGGCGAGGAGGGGCGGAAGGCCCTGGATCGCGTTCTTCGTACGGGAACCGGGACCCAGCGCACGGCCGCGGCGCTGGCCCTGGCGAAGACAGGATCGGAGAAGGCGTTCGAGGTCCTCAAGCAGGAACTTTTATCGGAACGCCAGGGCAGAGGCTGGAAGCGCGTAGTCCCCCGCGCTGTGGGGCTGAGCTACCCGGAGAGGCTTGCCGAATGGATCGAGGCCGAGTGGTCCTCGGTGGCCGGCGTTCCGGCCGTTGTGTGGGCGCTTTCCAGGACCCGGACGGAGAAAGCCGGTGCGATTGCCGAACGCCTGTTCCGCGACGGCACGCCGGCGGTCCGGGCGGCTGCGGTCCGGATCCTTGCCCGGCAGAAAGGGACCGAGTTTCTACCCGAGCTGCGCCGGTGTCTGTCCGAGGGCCGGCCGCGCAAGGTGGCGCAGGAGGCGTTCTGGCAGGTCTACCGGCTGAGGGATGCGGCCATGCCGGCGGTTGAAGAGATGCTCGGGTCCGAGAACTGGACCGAACGCAAGGCTGCGGTGTGCCTGCTGAGGCGGTGGGGAAAGCTCACGCCGGAACAGAAAGCGCAGGCGGAGAACGATTCTCATGTGGCCGTGCGTACGGCTTCGGACTGGCATCCCGACGATCCAAGGGGGCGCTGAGGTCTAAGGCGGCGTCATCGCATTTATTGAATTCAGCCTATCCAAAGAGACATTCTTGTAGCCTGCGCCCCATGCCTGCAGCGCACCCTGAAGGGTGCGGCTACATAAACTGTCTCATTTAAAAAAGCTGAACTTAATAATCGAGAGCTGCACCGGGAAGAGAAAGCGTACAGAAGGTGGGTACGGTCTCTTACCGGTGCAGTTTTTTTGTGCCCGATTTCCCTTTTTTGATTTATATTTCTCAATTCCTTATCAGGCTCTCTGTCACCCCTGTTGTTTATTTTACTCTCTGTTGGGAGGAGGACATGAGGAACGGTTTTTTTAAAGGGCATGGGCTGGGCAACGATTATCTTGTGATGGATCCGAATGAACTGGATTTTCGGCTGACGCCGGGGAATATTCGCGCAATCTGCGACCGGAACTGGGGGGTGGGGAGCGACGGGATTTTGACGCTGGAGGCGTCGAAGAAGGCGGATTTTGGGCTGCGGATTTACAACCCCGATGGCAGCGAGGCGGAGAAGTCGGGCAATGGGCTGCGCATTTTCGCCCGGTATTTGTACGCAACGCGGAAGACGCGGCGCAGGCAGTTTTCGGTGGAGACCATAGGGGGGCTGGTGCAGATTGAACTGCATGTTGACCGGCGGGGGAATGCGAGTGCGGCCACGGTGGAGATGGGGCGAGCGACGTTTGCGCCGAAGGCGCTGCCCTGTTCGCTGGCGGTGGAGGAGTTGATCGAGCAGCCGATTTCGGTTAGGAAGGAGCGGTTTCGGTTTACCGGGGTGAGCGTGGGCAATCCGCACTGCGTGATTTTCAAGCCGAAGGGGGTGGCGTGGATGCGTGAGGATCTGCTGAGGCTGGGGCCCGAGCTGGAGAACCATGAGATTTTTCCGAGGCGGACCAATGTGCAGCTTGCGGCGCCGACCGGACCGCACGAGATTTTCATTCTGATCTGGGAGCGGGGGGCGGGCGAGACCCAGGCTTCGGGGTCTTCTTCCTGCGCAGCGGCAAGCGCAGCGGTGCGGCTGGGGCTTGTGCAGCCTCCGGTGAAGGTAAACGCCCCCGGGGGCACGCTGCATATCGATGTGGATGCGAATTTTGAGCTGACGATGCAGGGCCCTGTGGCCGAGGTGGCCCGGGGGACGCTGAGCCCCTCTTTTATCCGCACGCTTCGTGGGAGGAAGCGGTGAAACCGTCTGATGCGCTATGGCAGGATCTGCGGGTGGCGTGGAACCGGAAGCTCACCCACTGGTGGGGGTATTACAATCAGGAGTATCTTTCGGAGGCGCTGAAGCCTCCGCTTATCCGGATTGGACGCGGAGACGGGATGCTGGGGCGCTGGGATGGGACGCTGAGGACGCTGACGATTTCGGAGGTCCACATCGAGCGGGATCCCTGGCTGTCGGTGATGGAGACCCTGCGCCACGAGATGGCCCATCAGTATGTGCAGGAGGTGCTGAAGGTGGAGGATGAGGGCCCCCACGGAGCTGCGTTCAAAGAGGCGTGTCACCAGCTGCGGTGCAGCCCCCGGGCGCAGGCGACGGGGGAGGAGTTGAAGGGTGTAGACGACGCAGGGGAGGAGAAGGTGCTGCGGGTGCTGAAGAAGGTGCTTTCTCTGGCGGACAGTCCCAATGAGCACGAGGCGCAGGTTGCGGTTCAGAAGGCGCGGCATCTGCTGGTGAAATACAATATCGACCTTGTGGAGCTGGACGAGGCGCGCCGGTTCGACACATGCTGTCTGGGCCAGGTCAAGGGTCGTCGGGCGTCTTACGAACTCTGGCTGGCATCGATTTTAAACACGTTTTTCTTTGTGGAGGTGATCTGGGCGCACAGCTACGATGCGCTGCGGGACCGGATGGGGTCGGTGCTGCAGATTTTCGGCACGCCGGCAAACTTAGAGATGGCCGAGTACGTGTACACTTATCTCCTGCATTTGCTCGACCGATTTTGGGAGGAGTACAAGGCTGCAAACGGGCTGCGCGCCAACCGGGAGCGGCAGCGCTTTTTTGCGGGTATGCTGGAAGGGTTTTACCGGAAGTTAGATGCGCAGGAGAAGACGATCCAGGAGACTCAGGCGCTGGTGTGGAAGGGGGATTCAAGGCTGCGGGAATATTACCGGTATCTGAATCCAAGGGTGCAGACGCGTTACGGAGGCGGGGTTGCGCAGACGCGGGTGTATCAGGATGGAGTGAGGGAAGGAGGGCGGGTGCGGATTCACAGGCCGGTTGGGGAGTCGGGGAAGGGGGGTGGGGGGTATTTGAAGGCGTAAAGAGGCAAAAAATCAATTATTACCGCAGAGACGCGGAGGACGCGGAGAATACTTCAAAAAGGGACAAAATGTTATGCCACACGGTATTTTCCTACGGTCTCTTCGTTGATTGTGACGCCGAGGCCCGGGGCGTCGGAGACTTTGACGTAGCCGTCGACGAGTTCGAAGCGTTCGTGGGTGAGGTCGTGCCGCAGGGGAGAGTCGGTCATGCAGTATTCGAAGATCTCTCCGTGGGGCACCGCAGCCAGGGCGTGCAGGGAGGCGGCGATGGTGATGCCGCTTTTGAAGCTGTGGTTGACGACTTTTGTGTGATGGCGATGGGCCATGCGGCCGACGGCGACCATGGTGGAGATGCCGCAGCGGGCGGGGTCGGGCTGGATCCAGTCGAGGCCGCCCTCGAGGACGAGGCGTTCGAAGTCGACGTAGCGGGATTCGGCCTCTCCCGTGGCGATGGGAACCGGGCTTTCAGCGGTGAGCCGGGCGTAGCCCCTGACGTCGTCGGGGTGCAGCGGTTCTTCGAGCCAGAAGGGGTGGTAATCTGCGAACTGATGCGCCCGTTTGAGTGCGGTCTTCCAGTCCCAGACCTGGCCGGCGTCGATGAGGATGTCGACGGATTCGCCGGCGCCTTTGCGCGCTTCTCTGATGAGGGCGATGTCTGTGGCCTCGTCCTGTCCCATGGGGCCCCATCCGAATTTGATGGCGGTGAATCCCCGGTCTGCGAATTGCCGGGCGAGGTCGCCGGTTTCGGCGGGCGTATCACCAAAGAGGATGGAGCAGTAGGCCCGGAATTCGGTTTTGTAGGGGCCGCCCAGGAGCTGGTAGACGGGACGGTCGCAGGCTTTTCCCGCAATGTCCCAGAGGGCGAGGTTGATGCCGGCCATGGCATGGGTGCCCGCAGCGGAGCGGCCGTAGAAGTTGGCAGCGTCCATCATGCGGTCCATGCAGACGTCGATGGCCAGAGGATCGGCGCCCTGGAGGGCGTTGGCCAGGCCGTTGCAGATCTGGTGGGAGAGCGGGGCGTCCACAATGGCTTTGGCGACACTGGGGCAGGAGTCGACTTCGCCCCAGCCGGTGATGCCGCTGTCGGTGTCGATTTTGATGAGGCAGGTGTCCTGGGTGCCGTCACAGGCGGCGGTGATTTCGGGCAGGCGCAGGACAAAGGCGGATATCCGGGTGATTTTCATGGGGCCTCCTGGGGGTTGTGATGGGGGGTTGGAATCTGCATGATAGCGTTCGGGCGGTTGGCTGTCAAGAGGCAAAAGGACGATAGACGACGGACGACGGACGAGGGTGTCGGCCTGTGGTCTGTGGTCTGTGGTCCGCCGTTGAGAAACGAGTTGCACGGGGGGGCCGTTCGACATAGATTACCGTTGGGGAATGCATCGGGTTTGAGACTTTTTTCAGAAGAGGAGATGGCGCGATGTCTGTTGCTGAAGATATCGGCGAGACCTATGAAGCGCAGGGGGTTCTGCCGAAGGTCGATCTGTTTACAGATGATGAGATCGCCGCGTTTCGGCGCGCGTTTGACGAACTGGAGGCGCGGGAAGGCAAAGAAAAATGCCAGATCGGTCTGCAGGCCCGGCATTTGGATGAAGCGTTTATCTGGCAGTTGTCTACAGACCGGCGGGTGCTGGGTGTGATGGAACAGGTGATGGGGGAAGATATTCTGCTGCTGGCGACCCATTTTTTTTGCAAGTATCCGGATCAGTCGGGCAAGCATTTTGTGGCATGGCACCAGGATATTACCTACTGGGGGCTGGAACCGCCGATTGCCCACACGGCCTGGATTGCGATTGACGACAGCGATGTGGAGAACGGCTGTATGCGGGTGATTCCCGGTTCACATAAAGATGGTATTGTGACGCATGGAGAGTCGGATCGAGAAGGGAATTTGTTGAGTATCAACCAGGAGATTCCGGACGAGTACGTAGATACGAGCCGGGCGGTTGATTTAGAGCTGAAGGCGGGGCAGATGTCGGTACACGACGGGCAGGTTTTCCACGCCAGCAATCCGAATACATCAGACCGGCGGCGCTGCGGGCTGACGGTGCGGTTCGTTCCCCCACAGGTCAAACAGGTGAAGATAAATTCTCTCGGCCACACGTGGGAACCGGTGCTGGTGCGGGGTGAAGACCGGTACAGAAACTTTCCAGAGATGCCGACGCCGTTTTCTCTGCCTTGAGGTTATGAACTGGAAAGGATGTCTGATATGGCAAAGCGCAAAGTGGTGATTACCGGCGCGGCGGGCTACATCGCCGGGCGGATTCTTCCGGCGTTTCGGGAACGTTACGATTTGACCCTGCTGGATATCCGGACGACCAATCGGGACGGGGAGGAGGTGGAGGGGGTGGTCGTGACCGATCTGCTCAACCGAGATCGGGATGCGTACCGGGAATATTTCCGGGGCGCGGATGCCGTGGTCCACAGCGGATTTGTGCGCGGCAAGAAGCCGGAGGATCGCTACTGGGCGGAGTCGGACAATGTGAATATGGCATATAATGTGTATCAGACCTGCCTGGAAGAGGATGTGAGGCGGGTGGTGGTGATCAGTTCCAATCACGCGGCGGATTACTACGAGCAGTTGATCTGGTCGGGCAGGATGGAATTCGTGACGCCGGACATGCGGCCGCTTTCGGACGATTTCTACGGGTGGGCGAAGGCGGCCTACGAGCTGCTCGGGTTTGCGTTTGCGGCCGGCAAGATCGGCAAGGGCAAGAAGCTGCAGAATGTGCATCTGCGGATCGGGGGGCCGCGCGAGACCGATATCGACCGGTACGGTCCGGACGATTTGAAGCGGATGCACCGGGGGCTGGGGGCTTATCTGAGTGTCCGGGACCAGGTGCAGCTTACGGCGAAGAGCATTGAGACCGAGGACATCGAAGATGAAAATGGGGTGCCGTTCCAGATTTTTTACGGGATCAGCGGGAATACACACAACTTCTGGAGTATTGCAAATGCACGGCGGGTGATCGGGTACGAACCCGAAGACAACAGCCAGATCAAATTTGCGGATAAGCTTGCGAAGATTATCACGGCCGCACAGGAGAATTATCCGAAGGAATAGGCGGAAAGGAAACGCGGGATGGCAAAGCGGAAAGTTGTGGTTACCGGCGCTGCCGGCTATATCGCAGAACGGATGTTGCCTGCGCTTCGGGAACGGCACGATCTGACGCTGTTGGATATCAGGACCACGACTCCCGAGGGGGAAGCGGTGGAAGGTGTGATTGTGACCAATCTGCTCAACCGGGACCGGGACGCGTATCGGGAGTACTTCAGAGGGGCGGATGCGGTGGTTCACAGCGGTTTTAAAGGGACCGTCGATCACGAGCATACCGATTTCTGGAAGGAAGTGGACAACATCAGCATGTGTTATAACGTCTACCAGACATGCGTGGAAGAGGGGGTGCGGCGGGTTGTGGTGATGAGTTCCAACCATGCGGCGGACTACTATGAGCGGTTGATCTGGACGGAGAAGATGGCGTTTATGACGCCCGATATGCTTCCTCTGTCGGATAATTTTTATGGTTGGGGGAAGGTTTCCTACGAGTCGCTGGGGTTTGTTTTTGCAACCGGGGCGATGAACGAGGGCAAGCGGCTGGAGAATGCGCAGATCCGGATCGGCGCGCCTCGGGAGTCCGTGATGGACGGCGCGGGCCTGGAGAATTTGAAGGGGATGCACCGGGGGCTGGGGGCGTATTTGAGCGCTCGGGACCAGACACAGCTTGTGGTGAAGAGCATCGAGACGAAGAATATCGAGGACGAGAACGGGGTGCCGTTTCAGGTTTTTTACGGCATCAGTGGGAATGCGCATAATTTCTGGAGTATTGCGAACGCCCGAAAGGTGATCGGGTACGAACCGGAGGACGACAGCCAGATCAAATTTGCGGATAAGATTGCGGAGATTATTACAGCGGCGCAGAGGAAGTATCCGAGAGAATAGGCGAAAGAGCAGCCACAGATGGATTCAGGGGGAACGTATGAAAATTACCGGATTCGAGACGATTCCGATTAGCAAGCGGGCGCTGATACTGAAGATGTTTACGGACGAAGGGATCGTGGGCTACGGGGAGCCGCTGGATTATACGCACTGGCGGATTGTGGCGCAGGCGGTGGAGGATATGGCGGAGTACCTGGTGGGGAAGGATCCGTTTCAGATTGAGGACCACTGGCAGACGTTTTTTCGGTCTACGTACAGCCGGAGCATGCCGATTATCCTGGGGGCATTGAGCGGGATCGAGATGGCGATGTGGGATGTGATGGGCAAGGCGCTGGGGGTGCCGGTGTGGAAGCTTTTGGGGGGATCGGTGCGGGACCGGGTGCGGGTTTACTCCGGGACCGGGGGCGATACGCCGGAGGCCTGTGCGGAGAACGCCCGGAGGCAGGTGGCGGCGGGGTTTACGGCGGTGAAGATGGGGGTGGCGGCGAAGCCGGTGCGATACGTTGATACGCCGAAGGCCGTGGAGGAGATGGTGGCCCGGGTGGCGGCCGTGCGGGAGGCGGTGGGAGACGAGGTGGATATTGCGGTGGACCTGCACCGGCGGTTCAGTCCGACGATGGCGATTCTGGTGGTCAAGGAGTTAGAGCCGTTCAAGCTGCTGTTTGCCGAAGAGCCGTGCCACCCGGAGAATACGGAGGGGCTGATCGCTCTCTCCCGGTCCACGACAACGCCGATTGCGACGGGGGAGCGGCACTTATCCCGCTGGGGGTTCCGGGAGGTGATAGAGCGGAGGGCATGCGCTGTGCTGCAGCCCGATATCCGGCATGTGGGCGGGATTTCGGAGATACGGAAGATTGCGAACTTTGCGGAGGTCTACGATCTGGCGCTGGCGCCGCACAATGCGGCGGGAGCCCTGGGGGTGGCGGCGTCGGTGCAGGCGATGGCGACGGTGCCGAACTTTTTGATCTGCGAAGGGGGGAACAGCCGGGGGCAGGGGCTGTTCAGGGAGCCGCTGGTGTTCAAGGACGGGTTTATCGAGCTGCCCACGGGACCGGGGCTGGGGGTGGAGATCGACGACGAGGCGCTGGAGGGGATGCGGGACGAGAGCTTCCGGTTTCGGGGGATGTGGCGGTCGGAAGAAGATGGGTCGTTTGCGGATTACTGATGAGGGTTGATGACACATTTTCGACACATATCAAAGGTCGGGATGCTCTGTCTGATCTGCGGCGTTGTGTTGACGGCTGAAGCCGCCGCCGGTCCACCGGATCGGTTTGTCCTGCGGCAGGAGTACAATGTGGTTTCGGCGCAGATTGATAGTCTGGTCCGGCTGATGGAGGCGCTGGACGCGGAGGCGCTGGACGCAAAGCGGCTGCCGGTGGGAGAGGAGCAGACGCCGGTTCCGGAGGGGATGGCGGTGGTGTTGATTTTCTGGGCGGATGACGAGGCCCGGGTGTGGATCAACGACTATCTGGTGGGGGAGACGCGTCTGGCGCCGGTTGAGGTGACGGTGCCGTCGCTCTACCTGGGGAACAGCAACCGGATTCGCGCCCGGTGCTGGGATACGGACTGGGTGGAGAGCGGGTTTTTGTGCGGGCTTTATTTGAGGGATCCGGAGGGCGCGCTGCACCCGATTCTGGTTTCGGACGGGGGGTGGCAGACGGGAGATGGATCGGCGCAGGAGATTACGTACGTCCATCCGGCGCCGGATATTCCGGGCGCGGAGGTGATCTGGGGACCCCGCATTTTCGGCGCTGTGGAGTTGGTGCAGACGTTTGATCGGCAGGCAATCCGGCAGGCGGCGTCCAAGGCGGCGGCCGGGTTTTCCCCGGTGGTTCGGGAACGGAAGATGGATTATCACGCGTTTGTACAGAGTTTGACGCTGCTGCAGGAGCGGCGGGATGTGCTGAAGCGCATGCTGGCGGGGCGACAGCCGGATTTTCCGGTTTATGCCGGGCGGGCGCGGCAGTCGCTGAGTCTGACGCTGGGCAAGGCAGGGCCTCTCCAGGAGACTGTGTCGGTTCCGGTGGCCGAGCGGGTGCAGGCCTGGGCCCGGGCGCTTCCGGAGGCGCAGAAGCGGCTGGTCTATCCCGAACGGCGGGGGTTGAAGGGGGAAGGGGAGATGACTCCGGCATTTGATCGGACGCCGCCGCTGAAAGGGGAGAGGGGAGAGCGACAGCTTGCGTATCGGCCGCCGGAGGAGCGAGGGAGTGCGCCTCCGGGAAGGACGCAAGGGGAGGCGGAAGAGAGGCAGGGGCACAGGGGCGCAGGGGCGCAGGGAGGCGGTGAAGGGAGCGGGCGTGAGGGCAGAGGAGGCGGATGGAGCGGGGGCGGTCGGGCGTCTCGGCTGGGGCTGTGGGCGCCGACCCTGATGCTGGCGCTTTATATGGGCTGCGTGATTTTGCGATGGCAGGACTTGACCGGAGGGGAGACGAGGTATCCATGGGGGGATTGACCTGGGTGGAGATGCTTTCATCGGTCGTTTTTTCGGCGGTGTGCGCAATGGCCGGGGCGCTGGTGTTGATGCAGCGGATGGCGGCGATCTGCCGGGAGGAGCGTCCCTACGGCCTTCCGGGAGGGCATGCGAATCTGATCGGCGCGATTGTGGGGGGTGTTGCGGGGCTGGGGATTGCGGTGCTGGGTATTTACTACTACCTGTTTGTGGAGGGCGGCGCGGGATGGATCGCTTGGGTGGGGCGCTCGTCTTACGCGCTGGTCCTGGTGGCTTCGGCCGGGCACCTGGTGGTGCTGGTCCACATCTGGATCCGCCTGGATGCGGAGGAACGGGATAACCGGAAACAGGGAAAGGGGCCGCAGGAGGCAACGCTGTCACTGCACCGGCGCACGGCCTTAGACGACCTGCTGCGGGGCGGATCGGAATATGCCGATTTGAGAGCGCGGGACGAGGAGGTGGTGGACGAACTGGTGGGGGTTTTCGGGGAACGGCTGCTGGTGGGGCAGCGGGCGCTCAGCCGGATTCCGTTTTACGGGTATCTGGGTACGGTGTGCGGTATTCTGCTGATGGCGAGGGAGCTGACCGGGCTGGAGGAGGCCACGGAGACGTTCCGGGTGCTGCGGGATATGGCCGGCGGGCTGGTGCTGGCGTTTCAGACGACCCTGGTCGCCCTGCTGGCCTATCTGCCGCTTCGGAAGGTGTTAGACCTTCTGCTGGCCCGGATAACGAGGCTGGAACGCGCCTGGCTGACGCTTCGGGACGAGGCGTTTGAGGGGAGGGACGGGAGATGAGGGGACGGTTTTTGCAGCGGGCGGTTGTTGAGGCCGAAGAACACGATGTGAGCAAGGAGCTTTTCTTAGGGATTATGATGCTGATGCTTACCCTGGGCATTCTGATCTTGAACGTGTCCCAGCCGGTCTGGCGCGTACACCACCACGATCCGGATCCCGGAGATGCGGTGGTGATTTATACGTCGAAGGGGCCGGGGCTTTCGCGGGACGGCCGGTCGGTGATCCGAATGCTGAGGGGGGGGGAGTTCAAGCAGGTGGTGGCGGATATGGTGTCGCAGCCCGACCGGAATTTGCACCTGTTTTTGAAAGGTGGAAGCCGGGAGCGGATGGTGAACGACGCGGCGTATGCAGACTCCCTGCTTTCAACTGCGCCCACGGGAGCGAAGGTGCGGCCGGCGGTGTTTGTGCATATGTGGTGAAAAGCGTCCTTTTATTTTTTATTTTTAAGGACAGCTAAGATGCGCTGGCCCTGCAGAGTGGAGTCGATGAAGGTGACGAGGGTTTGGCCGGGAGGGCCTTTGCTGACTTCGTATTCTTCGCCCTTGCTGAGTTTGCCGTGTCTGTCGGCCAGGGCGGCCAGTTCCCCCTGGAGGGCGAGGGTTTCGCCGAGGGAGATGCGGTGGATGGCGTTCTTGTTCTGTTCATCCATCACATCGGGGAAGCCGATAGCGCGGTAGTTTTTTTTGAAGAAGACGGATCGGCCGGCTTTGAGGTAGCCGGTCTGTTTGAGTTCGTTTTCGGTGCCGGCGTAGACCAGGACGGAGGTGACGGTCTCTTTCATGGTCCTGGTCTGCTGCACGGCCTCTTCCAGGCTGGACTCGAGCCGGACGAGGCGAACGGTTTTTTCGTAAAGCTCGCTGTTGAGGCTGTCGACCTCGGTTTTGAGCTGCTTAGCCTGCGTTGTGGTCCGTTCCTTTTCCTGTTTGACCTGCCTCAACTCGGCGACCAGCTTTTTGTTGAGCGATTGTTGTTCCTGGTAGAGATGCTGGAACTCCTTCATTTTGTTGGTGACCCTGTGGAGGGAGGCGATCAGGGTGCGATTGACGGCCCTGGCGCTGTCCATCTGCGCCCGGATGTTGTTGAGACGGCTGTTAAGCCCGTCCACAACAGAGTTCAGGGAGTCGATATGCGCGGTGTAGGTCGTCACTTCTTTTTCGAGCTGGACGACGTAAGGATCGACTTTCTCCTCTTCGGGGGTGAACGCGATTAAGAGGATAATGGCCAGGATTACGGTGACCGCGCCGACGATCAAAATGATCTTCTTGCTGTCCCCGGATGTCTCGTTGCCGTTGTCCACAGGGGTCTCGTTGTTGTCCACAGGGGTCTCGTTGCCGTTGTCCACGGGTGCCTCCAGAGGTCAAATTTCCAGGCCTGTTATTTATTGATCGATTCTTAAGATAATTTCAATCTCTATACAGGGCAAGGGAAATCTGTTCTACTTTTTCTTTTTCGGCTTCGGGGGAGGGGGGACCCTGGGCCTTTTGAGGACCTTTCGGTAGATTGAATCCACGGAGGCCTGGAGCAGGTCCAGGGCCTTTTGCTGGGCGGCGTTTTTCTGCATGAGCTGTTTCTGGGCGGTTTCGGCATTTTTCAGGGCTTTGCGGGCGCGTGAATCGGCCCGTTTGAGGTCCCCCCGAAGGCGGTCGATATCGGTTTTCTGGACGGCCAGGCGCTCCCGGGCCTTTTCCAGGGACCCCCGGGTGGTGCGCAGTTCGCGCCGGGTTTCCCCGTGTTTTTCTTCTTCCCGGCCGAGGCGGCTTCTGGTGGAATGATGAAGGGCGCGTTCGGTATTGAGACTGTCTATGTACGCGCGGTGGGCGTCGGCCTCCCGGATGAGTTCCGTCTGCGTATCCATCAACTGGGTCTGGGCGCCGGCGAATTCCTCCCGAGTGCGGGCGTGTTCGGCCCGCTCCGTCTGCAGATCGCTCCGGACCTTCCATTCCGATTCGGTGAGTTCGGCTTTTTCCTGAAGCTGCTGCATCACCCGCACCTGTACCTCGCCGAGTTTTTCCTGGAAGTTGTCCAGTTCCTGGTGAAGCCGGGCCCTGGTATTGGTAAGCGCGGCTTCCTGCCGGGTCATGGAGGTCTGGATGACGAGGTAGATGAGGATGCCGGCGACCACGCTGATGTAGCCGCCAAACCCCAGCAGGTGTTTTTTTTCGAGAGGATCTATCCACTTGAAGATGGCCAGAATAGCGCCCCACAGCAGGATCAGGGCGCCGATGATGGTGAGCAGAATAAGCTTCATTGTTCAGACCTCGGGGGATAGGATGAGTATAAGAGGGGTCGTGCATAAATTGAAGAATTTTATGTGATTAAGTCAAGGGGAAAGATGAATGGGAGAGAATGGTGGGCGTCGTTTTCCACAATAAAAAAGGCCCGGCCGTTTCGGGTTACGAGACGGCCGGGCACTTTCTGCTCTGGATATCGGATGTCACCTGTTAGTCGGCGTATACAGCGAGGCGTTTGCGGAGCGCCGGCTGTTTGAGTTTGTTGAGGGCGTCCTCCTTGAGCTGGCGAACCCGTTCGCGGCTGATGCCGAGCCGGCTCCCGATCTGTTGGTAGGTGGCGGGCTCGGCGCCATCCATGCCGAAGGCGAGGGAGAGGACCTGCTGGTGGCGGTGGGAAAGGGCGCCCAGGACCGTATTGACACCCTCGTATCTGGACTTCTGGATGAGGGTTTCGTCCGGCAGGGGGGTGTGGGTGTCCGGAAGCGATTCTTCGAGGCTGACGTCATCCTCGTTGCAGAAGGGGGTATCTAAGGAGACCGTGTTGGACACGGCTTCCAGAATCTGGGCGGCCTTCTCGGACTGGAAGTTGACTTCGGAGGCGACCTCTTCCAGCGTGGGATCGCGGTCGAGGGTCTGGGCAAGGCCGGCCTCGGCCCTGCGCATCCGGTTGAGGTCGTTGAGGACGTTGGCGGGGATCCGGATGTTCCGGGTTTGTACTTCGAGGGCTTTGAGGATGTTCTGGCGGATCCACCAGACAGCGTAGGTGATGAATTTGAAGCCTTTGCGCCGGTTGAACTTGCGGGCGGCGGTCAGGAGGCCGAGGTTGCCCTCGTTGATGAGGTCGGCCATTGAAAGGCCCTGGTTTCGGAAGCCTTTGGCGATGTGAATGACGAACCGAAGATTGGCCTGGACCAGCTTTTCCAGGGCCTTTTCGTCTCCGCGTTCTATACGGGCTGCCAGGTTCTGTTCCTCCTGGGCTGTGATTTGCGGGTGCCGATCGACCTCCTGATAGTAGTATTCCAGAGACTTTTCACCGTCGAACCATCGACCTTCTGAACGTGCAATACTCATGGCTTTACCCTCCGTAACTGAAGTTTCCTGGCCGATTGCGAACCCCGTTTCCTGAGCTTATGTACTGGACTTCAGTGCTTCTCTAAATATAGTGAACATTCGTTCATATGTCAAGCAAAAAATCTTGTTCTTCGGGGAATTTTTGCGTATCTTAATTGTATTCCCGGGTTGTTTTTCGATATTTATATAACACATTAAAAATTAAATACTTAGACAGGGATACGATATGGATAAGATCCGCGTTGGTCTGATTCGGTGCGATATGCACGGGATGTATTACGGGGCGTTGATGGCCGAGCACGATCCCCTGCGTTTGCAGGCCCCCATGCCCGATCGGTCTGAGGCCACGTATACCTGGCAGACGGGTGGGGCGCATTTCTATTTTTACACCCATTACAGCGATCCGGCCCGCATGACGGTGCCCTCACTTCACGATTTCGAGATTGTTAAGGTGTGGGATGAATCGCCGGACGTGGCGGAGGTCTTCTCGACCGTTTTTACCTCCAGGCCAGAGGTCTGCGAGCGTTTCGAGGAGGTCTCCGACGGTGTGGACTTAGTGTTTGTTGCGGATTGCAATTACGACGGCTCGGACCACTTAGAGCTGGCGACGCCGGGGATTGAGAAGGGGGTGCCGACCTTTATTGACAAGCCGCTTGCCTGTGATTTGAAAGACGCGCGGGCGATTGTTGACCTGGGCCAAAAACATCAGGCGCCGGTCCTGTCCCTGTCCATCCTCCGCATGCTGCCGCAGGCCAGGCTTTTTGCCAATCGGTTTCCCGAGGTGGGCGAGGTGGAGTTTGTATCGGTAAAAGGAGGGGGACCGAGCCTGGCCGGACAGATTCACGCGATTTCGCTGGCCCAGAACTTTTTGGGCCCGGGTGTGGAGTCGGTTGAATCCATGGGGGAGAATCCACTCGGGTTTATCCATTTGAACTACCCCGAAAAACCGGGCTTCCCGCCCTTCGGGGTGATGCTGAATGGCGACACGGGCGCCACCTATCACTGCGCGTTCTACGCGAGCGCCTTCGGCCGCCTGGGGGCCATCCATTCCTCGGACCTGGGGGATTTTGAGTTCCCCTACGGCGCCGTAGAGATTCTCAAGAAGGTCAAGCAGATGGTTGAAACCGGAAAGTCGCCGGTGGCCTATGGAGAGATGCTTGAAAATACTGCGGTGGCCACCGCCGCTCGCCAGGCGCACCAGAGCGGCAAACGGGTGTCTTTGAAAGAGATCGGATTCGATATTACGGAAGGGGGTTAGGCGGCGGGGATAGGGAGTTTATAAAATTCGACGACAGAACAGACGACAGACGACGGATGCAGGCGATTCTTTTCGCGGTCTGTCGTCTGTTTTTATGTTCGCTCTTTTTGGTCGGGGCTACTCCTGTTTCGCATGTGATAAAAAAAGGGTGCTGCTCTGAATTTACGTAAATGAGTTGCAAAAAAGGCTCCAAATCCCGATCATACAACAGACTGAAAACAATAAGGTTGTATAGATACGGGAAAGGAGCCCAAGATGGACCTCGCAGAGATGATCGAAGCCGCCACCTGGGAATTTAAGCAAAAATTGAGCGCCCATTGCGAAAATTTGGACCTGGAGAGTTTGACGCCTCAATTGGCAGAACAGGTCACAAGTGGGCTTGGTGAAGCCCTCAAGGCTTGTGGGATCGCAGCGCTTCGCACATTTTTGGAAGCCTACGAAGTGGATGAGGCCCCAAAACAGGTCGAGAATGTGCTGTATCGGTTTAAGCAACAAAGTGAGAAGACGTTTTTGACCCCCTTTGGGAAGATGAAGCTTTCTCGAAATCTGTTTCAGGCCGATGAAGGGGGGCCTTCTTATGTGCCGTTGGATGTGATGTGGGGAATGGTCGGTGAGTTTGCCACCGTGGAAGTTCGTGAAGCGGTGTTGTTCACGGTGAGCTTGATCACGCCGGAGGAAACCGTTTCTGTGCTGGAAAAGACGGCTCTGTTTCAGCCTTCTGCCACAGCGGTCAAACACATCACAGAAGAGACGGGAGCGTGGCTGGTCGAGATGGATGAAACACTCAACCGGTCGATCCGTCAGGAGGAGGAGAACCCCAAAGGGACAAAAGTGATGGTGGCCAGCCTGGATGGGACCCACCTCAGGCTGGATGAGCCGGGGAAAAAACGCGGGCGTCCACAAGAGAGGCCGGGGGAAAAACCGTCCGAAGAAAGTCCGACCAGTTTCAAACAGGCCCTGGTGGGCAGCCTGTCCTTTTATGGGGCACCTCCAAAGGACGGCACCCCACCAAAGCGTTTGGTCTCTCGGTATGTGGCACAAATGCCCGAAGAGGGTGGTCAAACGTTGAAGATACGCTTTGAGGAAGAACTCGATCATATCGAAGGACAACTGAAAGATGAGGTCGGAAAAGTGTTCCTGTGTGATGGGGCACGAGGGTTGTGGAAATATGCTGATACCACTCCTCGGTTCATCGGGTATGAAAAACTGGTGGATTTTTATCACACCACAGAACATCTGTCTGAAGCTGCCGAACTCCTGTTTGGCAAAAAATCAGCAAAAGCGCAAAGCTGGTATGAAACCTACCACCACAAACTGCTGACCCAAGATGGCGCAGCAGAAACCCTTATTCGCTCCATCGACTATTACAAAAGCCGCCGAAGGCTGGGTCAAAAACGATTGGAAGACCTGGAAACAGAACGAACCTTCTTCTTTCGGAACAAACACCGGATGGCCTATGCTGACTTTCGTCGAAGGGGTCTGCCCATTGGCTCGGGACCCGTCGAAGCGGCCTGCAAGACCCTGGTCAAGACAAGGCTTTGTCGATCGGGTATGCAATGGTCCTGGCAGGGAGGACAACGCATCTTGCAGTTACGCACTTACGTCAAGTCAAAACGATGGGATGCTTTCTGGAATCAGTATAAACAGGTTCGATATGCCAATGATGAACTCCTTGACTATGCCGATGCAGCATAGACAGAAAACATCTACGTAAAACCGAGTCGGCACCCTAAAAAAATATCTACTGAAAGCAAGTTGAGGTAGAGCTTTCTGCTATTTTTTTGAGGTAGATATTGTTTCTCCACATCTTCGTTCAGGGCGACCATTACAATGATTGTGCTTGCAGCAGATGCCAGGCCCGCAAGCAGGGCTTTTGTTCTGGCATCTGCTGCAGCGGATGGGGCTTCTATTGGCGCTGCTATCAGGGTCAGGCACACAACACATACGACCATTTCTTTCATGTATATCCTCCTTAGAACTCCACAATAAAGCGGGTCAGTTCCTTGTCGAGCATGGGGCCTCCGGATAAAAAGTCAGAGGAGTTTTTATCCGCGGAGACGCGGAGAACGCAGAGGGATTCAAATTCAATTGAAGATTAAAGATTTTCCAATAATCATTTCTCCGCGCCCTCCGCCGTAAGTGGACACAGGTGGATACAAAACAATATGGTTTCTTGCTTTGAAAAATGCAAGGACAACGGGTTGGGGACGGGATGGGGCGCAGACTTGACAGGAGGGTGGGCTGTGGTTAGATTGCGGTGGCTAATAGAAAGGAGCGTTTTATGTCTGAACCTTCGCTGCGTGAGATTCTGGATTTTGCCACAGAGGCCGCCTGGCAGGCGGGGCGGATCACGTTGCAGTATTTTCAGACCGGCGTGGCCGTGGAGCAGAAGGCGGATGATTCGCCGGTGACCGCTGCGGACCGGGGCGCGGAGCAGAAGCTGGTTGAGATTATCCGGGAGCGGTTTCCGGAGGATGCGATCCTGGGGGAGGAATACGGAGAGCATTCGGGATCGTCGGGGAGGCGCTGGATTGTGGACCCGATTGACGGGACGAAGTCGTTTGTGCACGGGGTGCCGCTTTATGGGGTGATGATCGGCGTGGAGATCGAGGGCGATCCGTCGGTGGGCGTGGTCTACCTGCCGGCGCTGGACGAGATGGTGTGCGCAGCCAGAGGGCTGGGCTGCACGTGGAACGGGCGGCCGGCGCGGGTGTCGGAGGTGTCGGAGCTGAAGGAGGCGGTGCTGCTCAGTACCGATTTTGAGGCCCTGGACGAGCACGGGAAGGGCGATGCCTACCGGAGGCTGCGCGAGGAGGTAATGTTTGCGCGGGGGTGGGGAGACTGCTACGGGCACATCTTAGTGGCCACCGGGCGGGCGGAGATGATGCTGGACCCGATTATGAGCGTGTGGGACTGTGCGGCGCTGCCGCCGATTTTAGAGGAGGCTGGGGGGACGTTTACGGACTGGAAGGGGAAGCGCACTATCTGGGGAGAAGAGGCGGTGTCGACCAACGGGGCGCTGTTTGAGGAGGTGATGGCGCGAATCGGGTAGAAAGAAAGTTCCAGGGTCAATAATAGTACCCCAGCATGATGCACATTTCGTCGTTTTCGGCGGTGAATCCGAAGCGGATGGTGAACGGCTTATCGTCGTTTTCGTGGGTGCATTCGAACCGGACCTTTTCGCCGGCCTTTATCAAAAGGGGTGGGTTGAAGAGCAGGGTTTCCGGGTCGGCCCAGTCGAGGCTTCGGTAGATCCGATTCCCGCCCAGAAAGATGTCAAACTGTTTGCCGTGCCGGTGCATATGGGAGGAAAGGAGAAAAAGGTTGATATCCCGGTCAAGCGTCCAGGACGCGCCGGAGGTGACGGTCTGGCCGGGAGGGATTTCAAAGCCGAGGTGGGTGACGAAGAGGGGTTTTGCGATATGCCGGACCTCCCGGGCCGGGATGGTGTGGAGGTTGACGTAGACTTCGCCGATGAGGGTGTTTATCCCCGAGGTGTTGACGAAGTGGGAGTTGAGTTCGTAGACGGCGTTTGCGGGCATGGGGATGACGACGCCCTCCGGGAATTCGAAGGCGGAGTGGGGCATTTGGGTGCCGATGATAAACCGGCGGCTGAAGATGCCGAGAGCCTGGCGGAGGTCGGTGGGGTTAAAGTCCCGGAGGCCGGCAGGGAGCTTGTGGGCTTCCTCGTCGTTGACCTCGTAGATGATGAAGTGGTGGCTGCCTTCGGGCTGGGCGATTTCGATTTTGTTGACCATGAAGTCTTCGGCGGCGCCGAGTGTGACGGTGGAGAAGATTTCCCGTTCCTTGCCCGGTTCGATGGCAAAGGGCGTGAGGTGGATCTGGATGCCCTGCTCCGGGGGCGCAGGCGGCTCGAAAACCCGCTTGACTGCCAGAGAACTCAAATTGGGCATGCCTTCCACAACCCCCTGCTTGGGGGCGCCGGCGGCGATCCAGGTGCGAATTGCGTCGATCTGAACCCCGCTGAGGGTGGACCCTCTTGGCATAGGATCTCCGTAGCCGACCGCCGAGCCGGTCAGCTTTGTCATCAGGAAACTCCGGTCCGGGGCGCCGGGGAGGACGCGCTTCAGGCTGTTTTCAAGCGCGGTGGGGTTCTGGGGGTCCCGGTCCACCAGGTTCTCGTAGGCCACGTCCGGCTCTAAGGAGAGGCCCCCGGCAGCGGTGGAAGTGGTGTGGCAGGAGCTGCTGATGCAGTTTTCGTTAAAGATATACCTCTGTAAGTGCTCGAAGGTGGAGGCAGTGAGGACGATTTGTGTTTCCCCCTCTTCGTAGACCACCTTTCCAAAGTCTCCGGCAAAGGCGACGAAGTCCTGGAAGTCCACCCGGCCGTCTCCGGTCAGATCGAATCGCTCCTGAGTGGTGCCGAAGGCCTGGGCGAAGAGGACGAAGTCGGAGAATCCGACGAAGTGGTCGCCGTCGAAGTCCGGGCCCACGCTGTGAGCGATGGCCGACCCGGCAAAGGGTCCGCACAGGAAAAGGATCAGGAAGGTTCCGGTGATGGTTCGGTTTATCACGTCAGATTTTCCGTATTATCCCGTTTTTTTATTGTATTCCGGTCCTCGAAAATATAGGGCATCCGAGAGATAGAGACAAGGGGGCTGTGCGCAGGTGGGGAAGGCAGGATGGAGGCGAGGCCGAACAGGAGGGAGAAAGTACTATAGACAAAGCTGTTGACAACCTCCCAAAACCTTTCTAAGTTTTGTGGCAAGGTGCTGGAGGTGATGAAGCAGAAAAAACCTGCGCTGATGTGATGTTTTTCCTGTGCAGAACATTCAGAAAGCGGTTTGTCTCTACAGAAAATTGAGGCGCCGGTCGTTCAGACCGGCGCCTTTTTTGTCGCTTGACATCCAGCGGATAGTATGTGCATGATGGGGTCGTTTGACTCTGTACGGTTACCCGGCGAAGATTGAGCGGTTGGAGATACCGCAGGTGCAGCCCTCGGCCATGAAGCCGGGGACGAACTGGGCGGTGCGGCCCGCGGGCACCACGCCTTCGTAGTAGCCGGAGAACAGGCCGTTGAATTCGGTCAACCGGTCGCGGCTGGCTGCGCTGGTGTCGGCCGCGACGATGTAGGCGTTGTTGAAGACGCCGTCTGGCTTGAGGCCTGCGCCTCCGGCGGCCCGGACGTGGCCGTCGATGGTTTCTAAGATGGCGGCGGCGTTGTCTCCGCCGATGCCGCTGACCATGACTTCGGTGACGCCTGAGCGGCGAATCGCGGTCCAGCTGCTGAAGCCGTCGACGATCTCGCCGGAGCGGTCGATTTCGACGCCGTCTCCGACGATGCATCGGGGTTCAGGCTCCACGATGCCGTCTAAGTTGGGGATGCGAGAGACCGGGTAGATCTTGCCTGCGGGCCGGTGGTCGCCGAAGTAGTCGGCCATGGCCTGGCGCACGGTTTCGACCCGGGTCCAGGTCTGAGAAGGGTCATCGTCCACGGCGACCAGGACTTCCATCCAGGCGGTCTGCGTTTTGAAATCGACGCCCTGGCCGGCGAGTTTCTTTTCATACTGTTCGACCAGGACGAATTCCATCTCTTTCGCCAGATCCGGACCCAGGGTGGTGACCGTGTTGCCGCCGGCGTCTGTGTGCAGCACGGAGGCGCCGCTGGGCTGGTGGTCCACCCAGGCGCCGAAGTCGATTTTGCCGCCGCCTGTGGTGATTCCTTCTCCCCGGACGGCCTTGATCTGGACCTCGAAGAGGGCTTCGGGGTCTGGGAAGCCTTCGGGATGGGTGAAGCGGGCCATGCGGTTGGAGTTGAGCGCACAGCCGGTGACGGCGTGGATGAGCGGGGCGTAGACGGCGTTGAAGTCGTTTTTGTAGGCGTCGCAGGCCTCGCGATCGGAGGACGGAGTGGTCCAGAGGACGTCGGTTTTGTAGACGTCGGCCCAGGTGACGCCGCCCCGGGCGAGGCCGGCGTTGAGGTTCTCGATGGTGCCGAACCACTGGGCGGCGAGTTCTTTGGGGTACTGGGTGCCCACGTTTCCGCTGGGCTCTACGAGGCGGACGATGGTGTGGTCGTTGTCGGTGATGACGACTTCGCAGGTGCTGCAGAAGACGGCGCCCGGCTGGTGGCGGATGATGTTGACGTTTGCCATAGGACTCCCTCTTGTAAAATGTAAACGGTTAGGAACGAAACGCGTCTCTTGCCTCGGCGAGCAATTCGTGGTTGCCGATGTCTAAGACCGTGCCTTCGATCTTGTAGGCGTAGACAGGCTCGACTTTGCAGAGCCACTCCACAAAGTGACCCGGCGCATCGGATGTACCCCCGGCGTTCAGGTACTCCGAAATTCGGGGAAGTATAGCGGCGGGATAGATGTAGAACGCCGGCACGGCCCATTTGGATTTGGGATTCTCTGGTTTTTCCTCAAATTCGAGAACACGGTTGTCTGCGTTTAGGGTAACGATGCCGTGTTGCTTGCGGTCTTCTACGTCTTCGATGGCGCGCACGAAAATGTGGGACACGGGGTTGGCGCGATACGCTCTAACAAAGCGCTCCAGGGGGAACTGGAGGATGTTGTCCGCAGCGCACACCAGAAGGTCGTCCGCGATGTCGTGGTGCGCAATCGCGTACTGGATGTCGCCCACTGCGCCCAGGCGGTCGTCGTTGGAGGTCGTTCCGTCGTCGATGATGTCGACCCGGAGGCCGGTGTGCGCGCGCCCGCTCCGACGCGCGGTTGTGGCTTTATGCGCAGTCCAGCGGCGGAAGTGGTCCACAAACCGGTGGTTGGTGATGAGGAGAACGTGCTCGATTTCAGGGACGGTGCGGATCTGGTCGACGAGGTGGTCCAGGATGGTTTTGTCGCCGACTTCTAAGAGCGGCTTGGGAAAGTTTTTGGTCAGCGGGTAGAGGCGTGTGGCATAGCCGGCGGCGATGATGAGGGCTTTCACAGGATTCGGGCTCCGTGGTCTGAGTCGCAGATGAAGGCGGGGGCACGGGGCGCCAGATCGGGGTGCCGCGCGGCGTAAGCCTGCCGGATGTGGGGCAGAGCATCCCGGGCGGCAGAGGAGGGGTCGGCTGACCGGCTATTCAAAAATCCGGGCGACCGATACGGAAAATCCCGGCAGGACATTCTCTCCGGTAAGGCGATCTGTCTGGGCAAGCTGTATTCGTTCGCCGGAGGGGCGGTAGATAACAACGATGCGGCGGTCCGGATCGACGATCCAGATCAGGCGGACACCCACTCGTATATACTCATCGACCTTTGTTTCCACTTCTGTCCAGGTATCATCGGGAGAGAGGACTTCGACGGCCAGGTCCGGAGCAACGTCCAGATATTTGACAGGATCACCAATTTGAGCGACCCGCTCGTTGGAGACGAACATGGCGTCCGGTGCCCGGACAGTGTCGGGGTTGCGCTGCGTGTAGAAGCCGGTTTCAGCGGCGTATACGTCTCCCAGGCCTTCTGGCCTGACGTGATTGGTCAACAGGACGGCAATCCAGTTTGCAATTTTTCCGTGTCTTCCTCCTGCTGGACTCATATGGATAATTTCTCCCTTGACGAGTTCGCAGCGTCCGATGTCGCCCATTTTGAACAGTTCTTCACCTGTGATGAGCTTTGTGAGGGTTTCAGCCATATCGCGAGCTCCTGTGTCAACCTTTAGAAAATTCAGCTTGCTATCCTTTGAAAGATAGACAGGTTTGATATAGAGGTCAAGTCTCATTGCAAGTTATCCAATTGGAGGTAAGAGAATGGCACCTGACGATGTGCGGAACCGGCTGCGGCCGCCCTGGCCGGCGCTGGATGTGCACGTGCATCCGCTGGACTGTTTCGGGCTTTACAAGGTCGGGTCGGCGGAGGAGGATGTGCGGCTGCTGGTGGAATCGGCAAAGCGGTCCGGAGTGGAGAAGATGTGTTTGTTTTCGCTCCATACGACCTGCCCCCGGGAGCCGTCGGTGGCGGAATGCCGGGAGGCGAACGACTATGCGCTGAGGATGCGGGAGGCTGCGCCGGAGGTGTTTCTGCCGTTCTGCTATGTGAACCCGATGTACCCGGATGAGGCGGTGGAGGAGATCGACCGGTGTGTGGCGGGCGAGCGGATGAGCGGGATCAAGCTGTGGGTGGCGCGGCGGGCGACGGACCCGGGGCTGGACCCGATTCTGGAGCGGGCCGTGGCGCTGGGGGTGCCGGTGCTCCAGCATGCCTGGATCAAGACGACGGGGAATCTCGTGGGAGAATCCTTTCCCGCTGATGTGGCCGATCTGGCAAAGCGCCACCCGGAGGCGCGGATTGTGATGGCCCACTTAAACGGCCACGGGCTGCGCGGGATCGAAGACGTGGCCGACTGTCCGAATATCTTCATAGACACGTCCGGAGGCGATCCCGAAAGCGGCTTTGTTGAAATCGCCGTGGCATCTCTGGGGCCGGAACGGGTTGTGTTCGGCTCGGATGCCCCGATTCGTCACTTCGGGGTGCAGCTGGGGAAGACGCTGGGAACCGATCTGCCTGCTGAAGTAAAACGGGATATTCTCTGGAACAATACGGCCCGGCTGCTGCCGGAGTGGTCGGACGTCGGACTTCTGGAAGGAGATGCAGCATGATTATTGATATGAACGCATTTACAGGGTACTGGCCTTCCCACCCGGTGGTTGGAGACCTCAACAGCGTCCGGGCATCGCTCCAGGAATACGGTGTGGACCGGATCTGTATTTCACCCTTAGAGGCGGCTTGGTGCCGCAACCCTCACGCCTTCAACGGGGCGCTTTACCGGGCGGCCGGCGCCACCGACGATATCTGGCCGGCGCCCGTGCTGGATCCCACGGTGGCAACCTGGCGGGACGAACTGGACCGGGCGACCCGAGAGCTGCGGGTCCGGCTCGTCCGGCTGCTGCCCGCCTATTCCCCGTACGATCTTTCGGATGCGGATGCGCTTCTCCAGGCGCTGTCGCAGGCAGGTCTGGCGGTTATCGTGCAGACCCGCCTGGAAGACCCCAGGCGGCAGCATCCCCTGGCGCAGGTGTCCGACGTTGCTGCGGCCGAGGTTGCAGACGCTGCGGAACGGCATCCCGAGCTGACGGTGATTATCGGCGGGCCGAGGACGGCCGAGATCCGGGCGCTCAAGGATCGGCTGCTGGGGCTGCCCAACCTCTACGCCGACGTGTCCCAGGCCGATGGGATGGATGCGGTGAAGGTGCTGGTGGAGGATGGGCTGAGAGAGAAGCTTCTTTTCGGGTCCCACGCTCCGCTGTTCATTCCGTACGCCGCGCTGTCCCGCGTTGTGACCGATCTGTCCGACGAGGACGCGACGGCGATTCTGGGCGGAAACGCCGAGGGCCTGATCAACTGGTAAGAGGTGAAACCGCTGGACGGAGGGGCGGCGTGAGTGCTGGATGGAGGTGGAGATGAACTGTATCTGGATTACGATCGACAGTTTCCGGCAGGACCACGTGCATTGCTATTTCCCGCAAGGGGCGACCGATCCGTCCGGGGAAGGGATCCGGGTGCAGACGCCGAATATCGACCGGTTGGCGGCGGAAGGGGTGCTGTTCGAGCGGATGCGGGCCGAGGCGCTGCCCACGATTTGCGCCCGGCGGAGTATGTTTACGGGGCGGCGGCTTTTTCCCTGGCCGGACGAGCCGTTTTACAAGGGGATTTACGTGCGCACCCCGGGGTGGCGGCCGCTGCCGCAGGAGGATGTGACGGTGGCCGAACACCTGAGCGAGCAGGGGTACGTGACGGCGATGGTGGCGGATGTGTACCATATGATGAAGCCGTCGATGAATTTCCACCGGGGGTTCCAGAACTTTCAGTGGGTGCGGGGACAGGAGTTTGATCGGTGGCAGAGCCAGCCGCTGCCGGAGGGCTATCTGGAGCGGTTCCTGAAGCCGGGTACGGTGCTGAAGGAGGGGCAGAAGGAGGTGTTCGGGCAGTGCCTGAAGAACCAGATGGTCCGGGAGGGGGACGAGGATTTTCAGGCGGCCCGGACGTTCCGGCAGGCTATTGCGTGGGCGCAGGAGCAGGGGCCGCTGCGCTATGTCCGGGCGTCGATTCTGCGGCACAACCGGCGAGAGACAGGGTTTATTCCGGGCACGGCAATTCACTGCATTGACGCGCTGCGGGAGATCGGCGGGGAGATTGTAGACGATCAGGTGCAGATGCACGAGGGTGATCCCCCCTGGTACCACATCGTATTTAGGTTTGAATCGGGGGCGATAGGGAGCCTGGATGTGCTGACGACGGACGGGAGCGTGGAGGAGCGGTACGAGCTGTTCGGCGAGGGCTACCGGGTGGACGCCCGGGTGGGGCCTTCGCCTGAACCAGATCGGGAAAGGGCTGGGAGATGTGTCGGAGGAGACGCTGCGGTTTTATAAGCAGATCGGGGTGGAGGAGGTGGGGATGCCGACGCGCTACCATACCCGTAGAGGGATACGGCCGCTTGTGCCCGCTACGCAGACGGGGCCTCGTGGGCCTCAAGGGGCGCCCTGGGCGGGACCGGATCGGGACGGTGCATTTTCGGAACGTGCGGGTGGAGGCGCCGCAGTACAAGTATGTGGAGACGTTTATCGATGAGGGCGAGTGTGACATGCTCGCGTGTATGCGGGCGTTCAAAGAGGTGGGGTATACCGGGATGCTGGACCCCGACCACACGCCGGGGGTCAGCGGCGATACGGCCGATACACGGGTTGGCTGGGCGTTCGCCATCGGGCAGATGATTGCGATGCGCCATGCGGTTGAATGAGATGTGGGGGCTGATGATCGGTTTCGATTCAGGTGCTTGAAAGATGAAAGGAAGGGGTATGGGGCGTAAAAAGATTTTAATTACCGGCGCGGCCGGAAGGATCGGACAGGTGCTGCGAGAGGGTCTGAAAGACCGCTACGATCTGAGGCTGTTGTATCACAATACCGTGCTGCCGGCCGAACCGGGGGAAGAGGTCTGCGTTGCCAGCATCACCGATCTGGACCGGATGGTCGAGGCTGTGGACGGGGTGGATGCGGTGGTGCACATGGCCGGCGACCCGTCTGGAGGGGCATCTTTTGAAGAGGTGCTGGAGACAAACATCCGGGGGACGTACAATATTTATGAGGCTGCCCGAAGGACCGGGGTGAACCGGGTGGTGTTTGCCAGTACCAACCACGTGATCGGGCACTACGAAAAGGATGGGATCTATACGACGCCGGAGATGCCGGCACGGCCGGACAGCTACTACGGGGTAAGCAAGGCGTTAGGAGAAGATCTGGGCAGGTACTATGTGGACGCCTTCGGGCTGTGTGTGATCTGTCTTCGGATCGGGTCCTTCCAACCGAATGAGTCGGTGATCAACCGGAAGGGCGACCGGATACTCTCTTCCTGGCTGAGCCACCGGGATACGGTGCAGCTTGTGTGGCGAAGTATTGAGGTCGAGCATATAACGTTTGGGGTTTACTTCGGGATCTCCAACAATACCCGGGCCTACTGGGATCTCCAGAACGCGCGTGAGGAACTGGGGTACGAGCCGGAGGATGACGCGGAAGAGTATGCATGAGGGGGGTTTGAAAAAATTTTCAAATTTGGCCTTGTGGAAGTCCTGAACCGCGGTGCTCCGGGTACGATCGTTGCAGGCTCCTCACGCATGCGGGCGTTGAGAGGTCATTTGTGGAAGAGAGAACGTAAGTTGCTTGTCACACATACCCTTCCTTCACCGCATCCACCAGGCTTGCCAGCTTCACGTCGGCCAGTGCGTGATCTTGATGGGCGGTGAAGAAGTTGGGGACGGCGATAGCGGTCATGCCCGCCGCTTTTGCAGATCGAACGCCGGCTTCGCTGTCTTCGAAAACCACGCATTGCGCGGGGGGCGCCCCGAGCCGCTTTGCGGCCAGGAGGTAGATGTCGGGAGCAGGCTTGAGGTGTTCGACATCGCTTCCGGAGAGGATTACAGAGAAAATTTCGTTTAGGGAAGAGATGCCCTCCAGACGGCTCAGCAGGCCGTTCTGGAGGGTTTTTGTCATGCGGAGGCGCTGAGTGGAGGAGGCGATGCCCAGGCGGTACGCTCTTTGTCTGACGTGGGCCAGCAGGTCCAGGAAGCCGGGCATAAGGAGGACCTGCTCAGGGTCGGAAATGGACTGTTCAAACCGCTCCATCCAGATTTTACAGAGCGCTTCGGGCGAAATATCCAGACGGTATCGTTCGACGGCGTAGCGACAATTCTCCTCCACCGGGTGTCCCACACAGACGGTATAATCGCGCCGAGTCAGCGAGACGCCGTGCTCGCCGAGAGTTTGGTTAAAGGTCCGGCAATAGAGTTCCTCGGTGTCCACGATGAGGCCGTCCACGTCGAAGATGACGGCGCGATAGGCTTTGTTTTGCACATTCACCGCCAATAAAAAGCCCGCCTGCGGCGGACTATGGATCTTTGAGAAGCAGCCGAACTTTTTGTTCGATCTGTTTGGCAAGGTTTCGATACTTTCTAACCCGTCGGTGGAATTCTTCGGTATAGAGATGTCTAAGAAATATATCATCTCTCCAGGCTGTAGTCAACAGCCCGTATTCGGATGCGTGCTCATAAGGGATAGATGATTGAATCGTTGTAGGGGATGATAAGGGGTTCCGGGCCGTGTTCTGGAAACATAGACGCCCATTCGTTGGGATCGTAGTTTCGGGTGACAAAACAGTTGTAGTGAGCCGGCACGGCCGCCTGCAGGCCGAGTTTTAAGGCGGTTTCGATGGAGCCGGCGAAGAAAGGAAATTCCCCCTCGTCGGGGTGGGTGGTGAGCAGGCCGATGGTGGGCTGGAGGGCGGCGATGGGCCCGAGAAGCTCTTCGTGGTCGGCAAAGGTGTTGATGGGGTCCCCGGAGAGGAAGACGTGAACCGGCCCGGCTTCGACGACGTAGCCGAGGTGCTGCACGTCGGGGGGCCTGATGTCCTCTTCCGGCACGCCTTCCATCGGTTTTGCCCAGACGGTGCGGGCGGTCATGGTACCTATGGAGGCGGAGTCTCCGGCCGTGACCGTGGTGAGGAGATTTTCCGGTATGCCGTTCTCTTGCATATTCGCCACGCTTTCGGGCGGGCCGACGTACCGGGCCTCGGGGAAGGCGGCGTGGATGCGCTGGAGGGACTCGATACAGGTGTGGTCCCCATGGTTGTGGGTGAGAAGGATAAAGTCGGTTCTGAGGGTGGCCTCATCCAGCGGAGGCTCGGCGTGGATGAACCGTTCGGCAGGACGCCCCCCGGGGAAGTAGGGATCGACCTGGACGGTGGCTCCCGAAGGGTCTTTGAGGGCAAAGGAACTCTGGCCGAACCAGTGGATGCCGACCTTGCCCTTGGGTACCGAGAGGGCTTCGAAGGGGTGCATTGGGGATCTCCTTTTTTGAAGGCGGGTTGTGAGGCACAGGGAAATGGAGATCAGGGCCGTTTCGATGTGGGGACGGTTGATCGCTACAATTTCTTGACTCCAGGAAGCGTTGTCAAGGAATTTCAAGGGCTAGTGCGGAGTAACCGTTCAGTTGGGTAAAATGTCTCCTGTCTGAAAGCATTTTTCGCGTGCGTTGATCGGGGGTAGGACCTATATTATGGGGTGGTGGTTGAAGTCCTGCCCCTCTCAGCCGGCTTGGAGTTTTAGATATGCTGAAACCAAATAACCTGATGAATGGAGGTAAGCGTATGCGTTTCCATACAGCACCACAAGAGGTTTCAGGTGATTCTAAGATACCAGGAAAAACCGGGGTTGTTTTCGCTGTGGTGGCGTTTATCGTCCTGTGTACGGGTTTGGAGGTTCGAGCCGAAGGCACTCCTCCTCTTGAGTCCGACCAGTTGGCCGCACTGCAAGTCAACCTGAACTATGTGTGGATTCTGGCATCGGCAGCGCTCGTTTTCTTGATGCAAGGCGGTTTTTTGTGTCTGGAGGCGGGTATGTCGCAAGCCAAGCATTCCATCAATGTGGCGGTGAAGAATGTCGCTGACTTCGTAATGGCGGTGACGGCCTTCTGGGTGCTAGGTTTTGCCGTTATGTTTGGCAAATCCTACAACAGTCTTTTAGGGACATCGGATTTCCTCATCTCTGTTGATGATCCGTGGCGGACTGTTTTCTTTGTTTTTCAGGCAGTTTTTGTGGGCACCGCCGCCACCATTGTTGCAGGCGCAGTGGCCGGCCGAACCCGGTTCAGCAGCTACCTGATCCTGTCCGTTCTCATCTCAGCAATAATCTATCCGATCTTCGGACACTGGGCTTGGGGAAGTCTCTTCCACAGCGATCAGCAAGGGTGGTTGGAATCTTTGGGCTTTATTGACTTTGCCGGCTCCAGTGTGGTCCACTCGGTGGGAGGATGGGTGGCCTTGGCCGGTGTCATTGTAATAGGTCCCCGGCTGGGGCGTTTCGATGAGGATGGCACTGCACACAGAATTCAACCGCATAACATGACGCTGGCGTTTCTGGGTCTATTCATCCTGTTTTTTGGCTGGTTTGGTTTCAACGGGGGCAGCACCCTAGTGGTCGATTTCGCAAATACGCATGAGGTTACATAGGTGGCAAAAAAGGGGTATGTTATACGCCTCATTCCAATCGGTAAAGGAGGTGTATAATGTCAGGTCCCCTTCCCCAATACCAACCTCGCTTCACAAAAGCCCAACTGGCAAAAGCCCAGAAAATCATTCGTCAGCGCAACGCGCCTCAATCCCAGGTGCAGCGGGCAAAGATGGTGGTGGCCTTAGCCGAGAATAAAGCCATTGGCAACCAGAGGTTAGCCGACAGGGCAGGTGTCAGTTCACCTACGGCGCAGAAGTGGCGAAAAAGGTGGACTGAAGAAGGCTTCACTTTAGAGGATCTACCGCGCAGTGGGCGACCGCCCACTTTTTCCCCCTGTGCAAGTCAGTGAAGTCAAAGCCATTGCCTGTCAACTGCCCGCACAACGGGGGTTGCCCCTGTCTCGGTTCAGCTTATTTGAGATTCAACAGGAAGTGTTAAGGTGTGCGTTGATCACTTCAATCTCACCCACAACGATTTGGCGCATTCTCAAAGAGGATGCCCTTCGTCCCTGGTATCACCGATCCTGGCTTCATATCAAAGCCCCCAACTTTTTAGAGAAAGCCAGTCGCATTCTGGACCTGTATCAAGGCATATGGGAGGGGATACCGCTTGGCAAGAAAGACTTCGTTATCTGTGCCGATGAAAAATCCCAACTTCAAATCTTAGCCCGAGAGTTTGCCACATTGCCACCTGATTGTGGCAAACCCATTCGTATGGAAAATGACTACAAACGGATGGGCACAGTGGCCTATCTGTCTGCACTGGATGTGTTCTCAGGGCACATCTTTGGGCGTGTGGATGAGAAAACCGGCATCGTGCCCTTTCAAAAGCTGGTGGACCTGGTGATGGGACGGGAGCCTTATGCTTCGGCTGATCGGGTCTTCTGGATTGTGGACAACGGATCTTCTCATTACACCACCACGTTCCCTAAACGGCTCCAGGATGCCTATGAAAATGCCATTGCCGTCCATCTCCCTATCCACGCCAGTTGGCTCAATCAGATTGAGATCTATTTCTCGATCTTGCAAAGAAAGGCGCTCACGCCCAATGACCTGGCAGATCGACAGGCGATGGAAGCCAGGATCTTGGGCTTTGAGGAATACTATAATCTCACTGCCGAACCTTTCAACTGGCGCTTTACAAGGCAGGAATTGGAAGAACGAATGCAGCGAATCCGGCTGGCTGCATAAATTCATGCGAACTTCTGAAATCGACCACTAGAAGCCACTCCGGCGGTGGCACCCATCATCCTCAACACCATCATTGCAGCATGTTTTGGATGTATCTCCTGTTCAGCGATGAGCTGGATGACGGGTCCCTTGAAACGACCCACAGGAGAAATGGTCATGAATGGCGTGCTGGGTGGTCTTGTGGGAATCACGGCTGGTTGCGCCAGTGTGAGCTCGGTCGGAGCAGCCTGTATTGGCTTCGTAGCCGGGCTCGTGGTTTTTTTCTCTTCCAACTTCCTCGAAAACACATTAAAACTCGATGACGTCGTGGGGGCAATCCCCGTCCACGGAGTCGCGGGAGCTTGGGGAACGCTGGCTGTGGGGTTGTTCATTACACCTGAAAATCTGGGAGACACCCCGCGATTAACCCAGATCTGGGTACAGTGCCTGGGAGTGCTGTCCTGTTTTGTCTGGGCCTTTGGCGTCACCTACATTCTGATAAAAATCCTGAACCGAATCGTGCCATTGCGCGTTTCGTTGGAGGACGAAAAGAGAGGGCTCAACTTGGCCGAACACGGTGCCACACTGGATTTGGGCAACGTCACCGAGAGGTAGAGGGCAACCCAACTTCCGATGATGCGTGATAAAGATCGACGGAACAAAGGACTGTGTGACGCTATCCCTCTGTCAAAAGTATAAAGGCGCTCAGGATAGAAACGCAAGGATATAGAAAGAGGTCCTGGGGTAATCCTCCAGGGCCTCGGCTACTTTGTCCAGAACCTCTGAAGGCCGTCGAGCCATGGCCACCTCGGATTCGATGAAAAGGATGATGATGGCCCGGCGGATGCCTCGTAATGCATTCTCTCTGCTGCGCGACGTTCTCTGCTTGCCGTGTGCCTGCTTCTCAGACACCTGCCCTCAGGCTGTCTGTGAAGACAATGCTTTCTCATGTGCCTCAGAAACAGTCTCTATTATTCTGGCTGCGATTCGATAAGGATCTGCATTAGAGGCCGGCCGCCTATCCTCCAGGTAGCCTTTCCACCCATTTTGAATGGTAGAAACCGGAATTCGAATAGAAGCCCCCCGGTCGCTAACTCCATAGCTGAATGTGTCAAAAGATGCGGTTTCATGGGCGCCGGTGAGACGTTCGTAATTATAAGCCCCATATACTTCAAGATGATCAGCATGAAACAACCGAAATCCCTCCAACAAGGCTTCTATATATTCCTTCCCACCAACCTCACGAATATATTCATTCGAGAAGTTAGTATGCATGCCTGAACCATTCCAGTCGCCTTTGATCGGCTTTGGATATAAATTCACACTTATGCTATACTTCTCCGAAACCCTAAAAAGTAAATATCTGGAAACAATAAGGTCATCACAGGCTCTTTTAGCCCCTTTACCGAAACATTGGTATTCCCATTGCCCTAGCATAACCTCAGCATTTATTCCGGTAATATTCAAACCGGCATTAAGGCAAGTATCAAGATGTGACTCGACTACTTCTCGCCCGGCAATGAAACGAGATCCGACAGCACAGTAATAAGGCCCCTGGGGTTCGGGAAAACCGCCAGCGGGAAAGCCTATTGGCCGGCCATCGTTAGAGGTAAAAACGTACTCTTGTTCAAAGCCAAGCCAAAATTCTTCATTGTGTTCCTCATCGATTAACCTTCGCGTGTTGGTGGGATGAGGTGTTCCATCAGCAGCGTACACTTCGCAAACAACTAAATAGGCATTTTGGCGATCCAGATCCGGATAAACCCTTACTGGTTTTAACAGACAATCCGAATCGTGTCCTTCTGCCTGCATGGTCGAACTTCCATCGAATGACCAGTCAGGCAGAAGTTCCAACTCGCCATCATATGATTCAAACTCCAGCACTTTTGTTTTGCTTCTAATAAATGCTACGGGTTCAGATCCATCCAACCAGAGATATTCAAACTTATAATTCCCCATTACGAACTCCCTCCATTTCAATCAATGGCGACCGCACCGTAATTTCTGAGTCTGCAGTTGCCCCGATTTTTCGGACCGCCCCTCTTGGGGCACACGCGCTTCCAGACCCTCTGCAGTTTGAAGTGCCAGACTATTGATCGCGTTTTCCGCCAGAGCAAGGAGGCTGCCTAGTAGATGACCACAGTGAATGTGATGAGTGAATAGGTAGCTTTTTTAAAGTTCAAGAGGGGCACACCACAATTTTGATTCATCAAAATCATAGTGGTCGTCTACTAGTAATAATCCGCGTATTGGTAATCTGCGCATTGGCTATATCGATCAAACCAAAACAGCACGCAAATACACCCAGCCCCGCTACTGCAATACGATTTCTCATCTTCATGGTCTTTACCGTCGAGGATACCCCGCCCTTTGGGCGGGGAGGAATCGACACCGCTCGCGGGGGTTCTTAGGGGGCGCGAAGCCCCCTAAGACTAGGGTTTCCAAAGGGGATATGTTCCCCTTTGGGAAGTTGGTTGTAGTTTTAGCAGTTTGAAGCCCCGCCCTTTGGGCGGGGAGATTCACTATTATCTCCTCCTTTTTCTCGAAAAGGTCTGTGACAGCAGGCACAAAAATTGTGTGACAATTGATAATTAATCACGGTAAACCCCCGGCTCTGCCGGGGGACTGTTAGAGTTTGACAATTCCCCAGAAATGTGAGAGCCTTCCCTTTGTGGACCGCTTGAAGCTTGCGGAAAGGAAGGCTCCCGATGGACGTACAAAGTTTAAGCCATACCCGGTGGGAATGCAAGTACCATATTGTGTGGATTCCCAAATGTCGGAAGAAGGCACTGTATGGGGAGTTGCGGAAGTATCTGGGTGAAGTGCTCAGGGATCTGGCTTTGCGTAAGGAGAGCGAGATCGTCGAAGGTCACCTGAGGTTGGATCATGTTCATGTGCTCCTGTCGATACCTCCGAAAAACGCCGTATCAGAGGTGGTGGGGTTCATCAAGGGGAAGAGCGCCATTCACATCGCTCGGACCTTCGCTGGGCGTCGGAGGAACTTTGTGGGTCAGAGCTTCTGGGCAAGAGGCTATTATGTCTCTACCGTTGGCAAGGATGAGGAGTCGGTTCGTAGGTACATCCAGGAGCAAGAAGAAGCAGATCGTAGGCTTGAGCAGATGGAGTTGTTTGATGAGTAGCCACCTTTAGGTGGCCCACGGTTTTCAACCGCTTCGAGCGGTTCCCGGTTTTTCAAGCCTCCGGCTCTGCCGGAGGTATCTGACTGTGGTATGAATTGTGAAGAAAATAATGTGTGGATCAGCCAATGTCAACACAAAAAAGAAGCCCCACAGATCCCCTCTTCGAGCTTGCGCATTTATCCAGGAAAAGCTGACGACTGATCGTGGATACCTGAACGCTTACCTTGCGGATAGAGCGGGTGGGGAGTATATTTCACGGGGAGGAACGGGTCACTGGCCACCTGGATGAGGAGACCTTTGGTGTCGGAGCGCGAGTTCGATAGCCTGGAAGGGATTCCCCCTGCCCCCGCGGATCGGATGCCGGTCTGGCGGGAGGAGGGACAGGGCCTGCAGGTGAATGAGATCTTTTACTCGATCGAAGGGGAAGGGCTTCGGGTGGGGCAGCCCACGATCTTCGTGCGGCTCGCCAGGTGCAATCTGCGCTGTTTTTTTTGCGATACGGAGTTCGATTCCTATGTGGAGATGCCGGTCGAGCAGATTCTGGAAGAGGTCCGTCGGCACACGGCGCAGTGGGTCTGTTTGACCGGAGGGGAGCCGTTGGGACAGAATATCATCCCGCTCTGCCAGGCGCTGCGGGAGGCGGGCTACCGGCTGCACATCGAAACGAACGGGGCGATCGATCCGGCCCCGGCGCTTTACGAGCTGATCGAGCACTGGACGGTGTCGCCCAAACGGCGGACGATTGCAGCAGGGTTGACGCGGATTACGGAGCTGAAATATGTGGTGGGGAAGACGTTTCGGGAAGATATGGTTGAAGAGGATCGGGCGGAGTATATCTACTTACAGCCGGAGTCGAGCAAGCCGGAGTATACTCACAAGGCGCTGGAGATTTTGATGCGACATCCCAACTGGCGGCTGTCGTGCCGGATTCATCGGATGCTGCAGTTGCCTTAAGGCGTAGCGTACTGCGCCCCTACAGATGAATCGGGAGGGAGGAAGAATGTCCAAATTGCGGCTGGGATTGATTGGGTGTGGCGGAATGGCGAATACCCATGTGAAGCGGTTCGATCCGGTGCGGTCGCGTGTGGATCTGGTGGCGGCCGTGGATGTGGTGGAAGAACGGGCGGCCGCCGTTGCCGAACTGATGGGTGGCGTCCGGGTGGCCACCGATTATCGGGAGATTCTGGACGATGTGGATGCGGTGCTGGTGGTGCTGCCGCATCACCTGCACCATCCAATCGCCAGGGGATGTTTGGAAGCGGGAAAGCATGTGCTGCTGGAAAAACCGATGGCAATTAGCGAAGCGGAGTGCTTAGATTTGATCGAACTGTCGGAGAAGGCAGAGCGGGTGCTGATGGTGGCTTACTGCATGCGGTTTCACCCGCTGGCGAGCCGGATGAAAGAACTCTTAGACGAAAAGGCGTACGGGGATGTGTTCCAGGTTTCCATCTGGACCGAGCAGTTGACAAAGTACCATCCCGGGCACTGGGCGCTGAGTGCAGAGACGCTGGGCGGCGGGCAGTTTTTCAGCCACGGCTGCCACTACGTGGATCTCCTTCTCTGGTACCTGGGACGGCCGGTGCGGGGCACCCATCTGGGCACGAATTTTGGTACGCCCTGGATGGAGAAAGAGGGCACGAGCAATGTGGTCATCGAATTCGAGGACGGCAAGCTGGGCTACCATTTCGGCACCTGGGGCGCACGGGGTACGCAGCTGAAGTATTCTTTTCACGCCCACTGCACGGAGGGGATGCTGGAGGCCCGATTCGGGGAGAGGAAGTTGATCGCTCACGTGAAGGGAGAGGAAGAGGTTTTGCTGGAAGCCGAAGAGGGCAAACATACGGAAAAGGAGATGGCGCATTTTGTGGATTGCATCGAGACCGGCCGGCGTCCCCTAACCGACGGTCCCGGTAGTCTGCAGGGATTGCGCTTGATCTGGCGCCTCTACGAAGCGGAACAGGCGGGTGTGGTGGCGGATCTGGGAGGGCTGGGGCTGGATGAGTTCTGAGGAGAAGGAGGCCGATGGGGTGAAGGTTTTGCAGACGGGCCACGGAGAACTCAGGCTGCCCGCGTTTTTGCCGGACGGCACGCGGGGGGTGGTGCGAACGCTCGATTCGGCCGATCTGGCGGCCTGCGGCGTGGCGGGGCTGATGGTGAATATCCTGCACCTTTCCTCTCATCCGGGAATTTCTCTGGTCTCAAGTTTGGGCGGCATCCACCGATTTATGGGATGGGACGGTCCGGTGGCCGCGGATTCGGGCGGGTTTCAGGTTTTTTCACTGGTCGCGGAAGATCCCGGAGGGGGCCGCATTTCCAGCCGGGGGTTCACGTACCGGCTGGGGAAAGGGCAGAAGCGGCGGGTGCTGACGCCCGAAAAGTGCATCCAGAAACAGTTTAGTACAGGGGCGGATCTGATGTTCTGCCTGGATCACTGCACCCATCCCGATGAGCCTGAGGCGGCACAGGTTCAGAGCGTTGAACACACGATCGAATGGGCCCGCAGATGCAAGGCGGAATACGATCGCCAGGTGGAGAAGGGGGCGCTGGAGGGGAAACGGCCCCTGCTTTACGGTATTGTCCAGGGCGGAGAAAATTCCGATCTTCGAAAACGATGCGCCGATGCGCTATTAGAGATCGGGTTCGACGGGTACGGGTACGGCGGGTGGCCGATCGATTCGGAAGGGGGGCTGGTGGACGGGGTGGGGTATGTGGCCGAGTTGATTCCCGAAGGGGCGCCCAAACATGCGCTGGGGATCGGCAAACCGGAAAATCTGGTGGAGGCGTTCGGGATGGGGTACGATACGTTCGACTGCGCGATCCCGACGCGTGACGCCCGCCAGAAGCGGCTCTATGTTCTAAATGATGCGCCAGAGGCGAGCGACTTAGAGGGCGGGGCGTTCTACCGGTATCTCTACATCGGGGACGAGCGGTATGCCAGGGATCGGCTGCCGATTGACGAGCGCTGCGATTGTCTGTTCTGCAGGCGGTATACCCGGGCATACCTGCATCACCTCTTCGGGATTAACGACGCCTCTGCGCACCGGCTTGCGACGATACACAATCTCAAGTTTTACAGTAAGCTGGTAGACCGTCTTCGGGCCCTCAAGCCGACCGGGTGAGGGATGTCCGCTTTGACACACAGCGATCTTTGCCGGGAGGTTGTGGACCGGCTCAGGCAGGCCAGAAAGTACCGGCATCTGTGCGAGGATACGCTCTACCGTGTGGCCGACTGGGCGGGGCGCCGCCATCCGAACGGCAAGGCGGCGGTGAGGGCGGCAAAACGGAAGCTGCATCAGGTTTACGGCGCGTATTTCGATGCGTTTCAGTTTGCCCGGGTGGAGGATCTGCTGGGCCGGCTTTCCCCTTCGCTGCCGGACGCCGATCTGCGGACAGTCTGTTATGAGATTCTCCAGTGCCATGCCTCAACGGCAGAGCGCCTGTCGATGATGGCCGGGTTTTACCGGGATCTGTTCGAGGAGATCGGGCAGCCGCGCACCCTCCTGGACCTGGCCTGCGGGCTGAATCCTTTTGCGCTGCCCTGGATGGAGCTGGACCGGGCGGCCCGATACGTGGCGTACGATATCGACCACCGGCTGGTCTGCGCGGTCAACGATTTTTTCAGATGCGTGGGGCGCGATCCGGGGGCGGCGTGCCGGGATATTCTGGTGTCGGGGCCGGACTTAGAAGCGGATGTGGTCTTCCTGTTCAAGTCGATCCCCTGCTTGGAGCAGCAGGTGAAGGGGGCCGGGATCGGGCTGCTGAGGCGATTGCGGGCGGATTATGTGGTGGTCTCTTTTCCCGCCCGGACGCTGGGCGGAAGGGAGAAGGGGATGGCGCAGCACTATGACGCTTTGATGGACCGTATGGTGGATGCGCTGAAGGTGTCTGTGCGCAAAATGGCGTATCCGGCCGAAACATTCTACGTTTTGGGAGGTTGAGGCGGCGAAGGCGAGGCCGTAGCTCACCATTATTCCGTTTCTTAACTGCGCCGGAACAGGCCGTTTCCGGACGGCAAATAACCTGGAGTTTTCGCTTGACAATATATACCATATAATATAAATTAATCAGGCTTTATCCGTATATCCTTTTAATCCAATTGCGCAAGGAGAGTTAAGGGGACGAATTCCTGCCACCTGATGCTTTGCTGGGTTTGACGCGCAGATGGCAGGTGGCGCGTCTTTTTGTTTTGGGGCGAATGTTCGAATATGTCGATCGATAATATCACCGTTACACTGCCCGATGGATCTCAAAAGGACTTTCCCGCAGGTACCCCTATTTTGCAGGTTGCCGAATCGATCGGTTCGGGGCTTGCGCGTGCGGCCTTAGCCGGGAAGGTGAATGGGCAGGCGGTTGATCTGAGTTATCCGCTTGGGGAAGATGCGGAAGTGGAGCTTTTGACCTTTGGTAGCGACGATGGCAAGGAGGTCTACTGGCACAGTACGGCCCATATTATGGCGCAGGCCGTGCAGGATCTTTTTTCCGATACAAAGGTGACGATCGGCCCTCCGATTGAGAATGGATTTTACTACGATTTTGACCGGGATGAGCCTTTTACGCCGGAGGAATTAGAGAAGATCGAGGTCCGAATGCAAGAGATCATCCGGGAGGACCAGTCCTTTGAACGGGTGAAGGCGTCCCGGGATGAGGCGGTCCAGATTTTTTCGGACCTGAAGGAGCCGTATAAGCTGGAGATCTTAGAGGATATCGGACCGGACGAGACGATCAGCATCTACCGGAATGCGGATAAGTGGTGCGACCTCTGCAGGGGGCCTCATGTGCCGGGAACGGGCCGGATCAAGGCGATCAAGCTGCTGAGTTCTTCCGGGGCGTACTGGCGCGGGAACGAATCCAACAAGATGCTGCAGCGGATTTACGGAATTTCGTTTCCGGACAAGAAAGATCTGAAAGCCTATCTGGAGCGGCTGGAAGAGGCCAAACGGCGGGACCACCGGGTGCTGGGGCAGCAGCTGGATCTTTTTTCGATCAATGACAGTGTGGGGCCCGGGCTGGTGCTGTGGCATCCCAAAGGCGCCCGTGTGCGGAACGAAATCGAAGACTTCTGGCGCACGGCGCACTACGCGGGGGGCTACGACCTGGTTGCGTCGCCCCATGTGGGGCGGTCCAGGTTGTGGCAGACGAGCGGGCACTTAGATTTCTATCGGGAGAATATGTACGCGCCGATGGATATCGACGGGCAGGAGTACTTTGCCAAGCCGATGAACTGTCCGTTCCACAGCATGATTTACAAGGACCGGCTGCGAAGCTACCGGGAGCTGCCCTTTCGCTGGGCGGAACTGGGCACGGTTTATCGCTACGAGCGGGCCGGGGTGCTCCACGGGCTAATGCGGGTGCGGGGGTTCACGCAGGACGATGCGCACATTTTCTGCCGTCCGGACCAGGTGGAAGATGAGATTGTCCGGGTGATCGATTTTACGCTTTATATTCTGCGATCCTTCGGGTTTGAAGATTTCAACCTTTATGTTTCCACACGGCCGGAAAAATATGTGGGCGATCCCAAGGATTGGGATGTGGCGACCGACGCCCTGAGGCGGGCGGTGGATTCACAAAAGCTGCCCTATCGCATAGACGAAGGGTCCGGCGCGTTCTACGGCCCAAAGATCGATGTGACGATCAACGACGCGCTTGGCCGGGAATGGCAGTGTACCACCATCCAGTTCGATTTCAACCTGCCGGAACAGTTCGATCTCACCTTTGTCGGCCAGGACGGCAAGCACCATCGCCCCTACATGGTCCACCGGGCGCTTTTGGGGTCGATGGAGCGGTTCTTCGGCGTGCTGCTTGAACATTATGCGGGCAATCTTCCGGTCTGGCTGGCGCCGGTGCAGGCTGCTGTTTTGCCGGTTTCCGACCTGTTCTTAGATTATGCCCGGGATGTGGAAAAGCGCCTGAAGGAGGCGGGTATTCGCGCAGAGCTGGACGATCAGGATGCCAAACTGGGGTATAAGATTCGAGAGGCAGAGGTTCAGAAGGTTCCCTATATGCTGATTGTTGGCAAACAGGAAGTGGAGGCGGAGACGGTTTCGGTGCGTCGGCACGGGGAGGGGGATCTGGGGAAATTGTCTCTGGATGATTTGATTGCAAGAATGCAGCAGGAGATCGGGGAAAAACAGCCGTCGTAGGGGTGGACGCCGATCCGGTGCATGGGATTCTATTCACAGTTGGGGGGCCTTCTGCCACGTGCCCCGAATTTACTGCGGAGGTGATTGTATCAATCGAGGTTCCAGAGGATTTAGAGAGCGCAGGCAGGAGAATACGCCTCGTATCAACGAACAGATCCGGATCCCCCAGATCCGGCTGGTTTCCGAGTCGGGCGAGCAGCTTGGAATCGTAGAGACGAAGCAGGCGCTGGAGATGGCCGAGGAGCAGGATCTGGATCTGGTGGAGGTTGCACCCAATGGCCGGCCGCCCGTCTGCCGTATTATGAACTATGGGAAGTACCGATACGAGCAGAGCAAGAAGCAAAAAAAGGGAAAGAAGAGCGGCTCCCAGCTCAAGGAGATCCGGCTTGGGCCGATGATCAGCGATCACGATTACGAGTTTAAGATGAAACATGCGGAGAATTTCCTGAAGGATCGTCACAAGGTGAGGATCTCCGTGCAATTCCGGGGCCGCCAGAATATGTATCGGCAACAGGGGCGTGAGCTGTTACAGCGGGTGGAAGAGGATCTCAAAGATGTGGGGGCGCCGGAGGCCCCTTCACGGGACGAGGGCCGCACGATCTTCATTATCCTGGCGCCCAAATAGAGGCCTATTTAATTCGTGTTTAACACGTTGACGTTTACCCAGCATAAGGAGTGATCCGTGCCTAAAATGAAGAGTCATCGGGGGGCTGCGAAGCGTTTCCGGCGGCGAAATTCCGGCAGTCTGCGCCGGGGCAAGTCAACCGCTACCCACAACTTGGCTAAAAAGTCGAGCAAACGTAAAATGCATCTGCGGAAGCCGGCCGCGGTCCACAAAGCAGACCTGAATCGGGTCAAGCGGATGCTGGCAACATAGGAGAGAGTCGATGTCGAGAGCTACAAATAGTGTTGCATCGCGTCGGAGACGGAAGAAGGTGCTCAAGGCGGCTCGGGGGTACTGGGGCGGGCGCAGCAAGCTGTACCGTACGGCCGACGATAGTGTTAACCGCGGGCTGGCCTATGCTTATCGGGACCGGAGACAGAAAAAACGGACGTTTCGGGCACTCTGGATTATGCGGATCAACGCGGCGGCCCGGCTGAACGGGCTGTCCTACAGCCGGCTGATGAACGGTCTGAGCAGAGCCGGGATCGATATCAATCGAAAGGTTCTGGCCAACCTGGCCGTTTCGGATGCGGAGGCGTTTGCCACTCTGGCCGAGCAGGCCAAGGCGCACCTTTAAGCGAATCGGAGAGCAGAGAGCAGGGCTTTTCTTGTTTTTGAGAATCGGGTGGTTTGGCATCGCGATTCTCGATTCCCGACTCTCGAATTTTATTTTTACCCTTCTGAGTTGAAGGCGGAATCTGCATGGGGGATATTCAGCTCCTGTATCGCCCTCCGCGCAGGCTTCGCCTTTTTTGTAAGTTAATAAAAATCAAGAGATTGATGGTGAAAACTTGACTTTGAGGGCCAGAGGTGTTAAATTGGCCTATGAAGCCGTTTCCACGCGCTGGCCGGTCCAGGAGCGGCAGGTTTTGCCATTGTTTGGATTCTGATGTGAGGAGGTCGGGATGAACGTTGACATGCAAGAGGACAAAGAGGTGACTGAAGGCGTGGATCGTCTGGTGGCGGAAGTGGATCGGGCGGTTGGCAGGATTGAGCAGTTTCACCGTAAAAACGCGGAGTTGAGGCAACAGAATCAGACCTTGCAGGAGGAAGTTGCGCGTCAGGAAAAGGAGCTTTCCGAGTTACGAGCCGAGCGAGATCGGCTCCAGAAGATGTATGAGGAAAATGCCTCCCTGATTGAGAATAAGGAGGACATTCAGGGTAAAATTGAGGCGATGCTGTCACGTCTGGATGCTGTGAACACAGCGTAGGGGTGTTATTGCAGCGCCTCTGCACAGGGGAATCTGCCCCCATGTCGGATTTACCGATTGTACACGTCCACATTTTTGGCACAGAATACAAAATCGCGTCTGAGACCGATCCCGATCATACCCGTTGTGTGGCCCGGTACGTGGATCGTAAAATGCGGGAGATTGCCAACAGCCTTTCGTTGCGGTCAGTGGCCAAAATCGCGGTGCTTACGGCCGTGAACTTAGCTGACGAGCTGTTTAAAGAGGAGGAAGCCGGTCAGCGGATGGCGCAGACGGTTGAGGAAACGGCCGATCGGCTGGCTGAGGCGACGAGCCGGTCCATATAACGCGGTTGTATTCTGAGGATGTGAGGTTTTCGGCTGTGTAGAGGGAATCGACGCATCTGTTTCCCGGGGCCAGGGAAGGGGTTGAAACCGGGGAATAGCGCGTATGCTGCACCGGCGGCCCAGAGGCGCTCTGCCGGGCAGATTCTCCGCTGCGTTCACTTGCAGGTTTAAACATCCGACAAGGTTAGACACGGGTGTTGGGGGGACGCAAGCGGGTTTTTTTGTGGATAAAACGAGCATTCCCAAGGAGACTGGACATGCTGGATATGCCAATGGAAGCGGCCATGGGAACCGTGGCGGTTATGGTGCTATCGACCGGTCTGCTGGCGCTGGGATTCTTTCTGGGGTGGTTGATCAGCAGCAAGGTTGCGCACAGCAAGACGTACCGGGCGGAGATTTCCGCCGAAAAGATCGTTGAAGATGCGCAAAAAGAGGCCGAGGCGATGAAGCGAACCTCGGTCTTAGAGGCCAAGGATGAGATGCACCAGGAGCGCCTGCGGTTCGAGCAGGAGATGGAGAAAAAGTGGGAGCAGATCAAGCGGGAAGAGACGAAAATGAGCGGCTTTGAACGGCAGCTCGAACGGCGGGCGGATCTGCTCAACGACAAGGAACGGAACACGGCGACCCGGGAAGAGGAGCTGGACCGGCTGGAGGAGCAGGTGGAGACAAAAACCCGGGATCTGGAGGCACGAATTTTAGAACAGAATTCACGGTTGGAGCGGATTGCGGGGCTGACCCAGGATGAAGCCAAAGCGATCCTGATGGCCAACTTAGAGGATGAAGCGAGGCGGGAGGCGGCCTGGCGGATGAAGGAGATTCGAGAAGATGCGCTTGCACGGGCCAACGACGAAGCCCGGGAGATTATTGCCAGCGCTATCCAGCGGCTGGCTGCAGATCACACGGTTGAATCGACCCAGGCGATGGTTCGTCTTCCATCGGACGAGATGAAGGGACGGATTATCGGCCGGGAGGGGCGAAATATCCGGGCGTTTGAAATGGCCACCGGCGTTGATGTGACCATAGACGATACGCCCGAGGCGGTGATCCTGTCGGGGTTTGACCCGATCCGGCGGTCGGTGGCAAAGATGGCTTTAGAACAGCTCGTGTTAGACGGGCGCATCCATCCGGGACGGATCGAAGAAGTGGTTCAGAGATCCCGAGATTCGATTCAGGAGGCGATCCGGGAGGCGGGCGAACAGTCGGCGTTCGATGCGGGCGTGCCCGGTTTGCACGACCGATTGATTGAGTGTCTGGGGCGTTTGAGGTTCCGGACGAGTTACGGGCAGAATGTGCTCAACCACAGCAAGGAGGTGGCTTTTTTGACCGGAATGATGGCCACCCAGCTGGGGCTGGATACCCAGCTTGCCAAACGCGCCGGGCTGCTGCACGATGTGGGCAAAGGGTTGACCCACGAGGCGGAGGGGAGCCACGGGGAGAACGGGGCGGACCTGGCACGAAAATACGGCGAGGATCCGGTGGTGGTCAATGCAATCGAAGCGCACCACGGGGATGCAGATCCGATTTCGCCCATCGCTGTGCTGGTGGATGCGGCCGATACGATTTCCCGGTCGCGGCCGGGGGCACAGCGGGAGGTGATTGAGAACTACGTGCGCCGGCTGGAACGGCTGGAATCGACCGCCCGGATGATCGAAGGCGTGGATAAGGTGTACGCCATCGACGCCGGCCAGGAGGTTCGGGTGATTGCCGACTGCGAGATGATGAGCGACGAAGACACCGAGCGGCTGGCCACAGAGATTGTGGACCGGCTCAAAGAGGATGCGACCTGTCCGGGGCCGGTGAAGGTTACGGTGATCCGGGAGACCCGGGCCATCGATTTTGCACGATAGGGGGCGGTTTGAAGATTCTGTTTGTGGGGGATGTGTACGGCAGGCCGGGCCGGAGGGCCGCAGCCGACCTGATTCCCCAGCTGATTGAGACCCACGGGATTGATTTTTGCATTGTAAACGGGGAAAATGCGGCCGGGGGATTTGGGGTTACGGAGAAGATCGGTCGCAAATTCCACGCCTATGGCGCCGATGTGATTACCACGGGCAACCATGTATGGGACCGGAAAGATGCGGTGCCCTATATTATGGCAGGGGACCGGGTGCTGCGCCCGGCCAATTTTCCCCCCGAGGTGGGGGGGATCGGGTCGGGCGTGTTTGCCTCCAGAAGCGGGGCGCCGGTGGGCGTGGTGTGCCTGCAGGGCCGCACGAATATGAAGAGTCTGGACTGCCCCTTTCGTACGGGACGGGAGGTTGTGTGCGCGCTTAAGGAGCAGGCCCGGGTGGTTGTGGTGGATTTCCACGCGGAAGCCACTTCCGAAAAGATCGCGTTCGGGTGGTTTATGGACGGCCTGGCCAGCGCGGTGCTGGGCACCCATACCCATGTGCAGACGGCCGATGAGCGGGTTCTGCCGGAGGGGACGGCCTATATTGCCGATGTGGGGATGACCGGTCCGCACGATTCGGTGATCGGGGCGGAAAAGGAGGCTGCCATCGGGCGATTCGTAAACCAGCTGCCCGCCCGGTTTGAACCGGCGAGCGGGGATGTGAAACTGTGCGGGGCGCTGCTGGATGTTGACGAGGAGACGGGCAAGGCGCGGCAGATCGACAGGCTCAGGATCGATTGGGAGGAGGCTTAGGTGGCGGAGCGTCCCTGTACGGTTTCGGAGATCACGCTGGCCATCCGGCAGACCCTGGAAACGGCGTTTCCTCCCCTCTGGGTCATCGGCGAACTTTCGGAGTATACACAGGCCGCTTCCGGTCATCGCTATTTTACCTTAAAAGATGAGCGCAGCCAGCTGCGCTGCGTGATGTGGCGGTCCCACAGGCCGTCCGGGTTCGAGCCGGAGGTGGGCAACCAGGTGCTGGCCCAGGGGCAGGTGACCGTGTACGAACGGAGCGGCCAGTATCAGCTGAATGCGACCCAGCTTTTCCAGGCCGGTGTGGGCCAGCAGCAGCTTGCGCTGGAGGAGTTGAAGCTCAGGCTGATGGAGGAGGGGCTGTTCGACCAGGCGCGCAAGCGCCCGCTGCCGCCCTACCCCCAATCGATCGGGGTGGTGACGTCGCGGACGGGAGCGGCCATACGGGATATTGTGCAGGTGCTGGGGCGGCGTTTCCCCGGGGTGCGGATTGTGCTGCGCCCTGCGCTGGTTCAGGGCGGGGGGGCTGCGGAGGATATTGCACAGGGAATTGAGGAGTTGAACGCCTATGGGGAGGTGGACCTGCTGATTGTAGGACGGGGAGGCGGCTCGGCAGAGGACCTGGCGGCATTTAACGCCGAAGGTGTTGTGCGGGCCGTGTGTGCGTCAGAGATCCCGGTGATTTCGGCGGTTGGACACGAGATCGATGTGACGTTGACCGACCTGGCGGCGGACTGCCGGGCGCCCACTCCCTCGGCGGCTGCCGAGCTTGCAGTGCGGGACGGCGCGGAGTTGAAGCAACGGCTGGGCGAGCTGGGCCAGCGGGCGCACGATGCGCTTTTCCGGCTGCTGGAGGAAAACGCAGGGCTTCTCAACGCCTACCGGGAGAGTTACGGCCTGCGCCGGGTGGAGGATCTGGTGTTTCAGAATATGCAGCGCGTGGACGAACTGCAAAAGGGCCTGCACACCGGTATGCGACGGCGCTTTGAGGCCGGGCTGGGAGCCTACGGGCGGTTGACCGCACAACTGGGGACGCTCAGCCCCCTTTCGGTGCTGGGCCGGGGCTACAGCCTGACGCAGCGGCTGGAGGATGGGTCCGTGGTGCAGGATGCGGGCGCCCTCTCGCAGGGCGAACGGCTCCGGGTGCGGTTCGCGAAGGGGGAAGCGGTGTGTACGGTGGATGAGGTGCGATAGCGCTGAGTTGCCAGTTAGATTTGACGCCGTAGAAACCTGGAACTTATTTAGACGGGATACGATATGGCCAAACAGAAAAAAGAGCCGACGTTTGAGGAAGCGTTAAAACAACTGGAAGAGGCGGTTGAACGCTTAGAGGACGGAGATTTGCCTTTAGCCGAGGCGCTGCGGCTGTTTGAGGAGGGATTGAAGGCGTCGAATCTGTGCCGCGCCCGGCTTGAGGAGGCCAAGCAGCGGGTGGAGGTGCTGGCGGCCGAAAGTGGGGGCGAGTTCCGTCTGACGGAGCTGGACGCGTCCGAGGAGGCGTGAGAGATCCCCTTGTCAGCGGGCGATATTCTGAGTATTTTAACACTGGAGCTGATGCGGAAATTCGCCCGCGGTTCAAGACTTTCGAAATAAAATCTGAAGAGTCACCCACAGGAATTTGATGAAGCGGATCGGGATTCTGGCAAATCCACAGGTTGCAGAGGTCGGCCCTACGGTTGACCGTTTTGTGTCTTTAGCAGAAAAGAACAGTGTTGAGGTGTGCCTGGCGGATGGCCTGAAAGGGGTCTGTGAGGGGGAATACTACCGCCCTGCCGATCTATGCGAACAGGTGGATGTTGTGGTTGCCCTGGGGGGGGATGGCACGATTCTTCGGGCAGCACGGCTCGTTGGGGCGGCCGGGACTCCGATTCTGGGGGTCAACATGGGGCGGCTCGGGTTTCTGGCGGGGGCGGCCCCCGAGGAGCTGGAAGAGGGACTGGAGCAGCTGCTGAAGGGACAGTATGAGGTTGAAGAGCGGATGGCGCTTGAGGCGCAGGTTGAAGGGCAGAGGGCTTTTGCGCTGAATGAAGTTGTGATCGAAAAGGGGGTGCTGGCGCATATTGTGCAGGTTAAGACCTGGACCTTAGATGCGCAGCTGAGTTCTTTTTTCGGGAACGGTCTGATTGTGGCGACCCCGACAGGGTCAACCGGATACAGCCTGTCGGCGGGAGGGCCGGTGCTTCATCCGGGGATAGAGGCCATGGTCGTGACTCCGATTTGTCCCCATTCGCTGTCGCAGCGCCCGCTGGTGATCCCCGGCGACCAGTCGATTACCGTAGAGGTGATCGCGCAGCATTCCGATATGCAGCATACTGATATTGTGTTGACGGCCGACGGACAGACGGTATGCCCTCTGCGGCCGAAGGCGCGGGTGGCTGTGAAACGGTTGCCCCATCCGGTGCGATTGATCAATCTGCAGGGGATCTCTTTTTACGATTTGCTCAGGCGAAAGCTGGACTGGAGCCTGGACAGGCGGGATCTTGAGGAATAGTCTCTATGCTGTGTCAACTGCATGTAATCAATTATGCCCTGATTGATGACGTGGAGATCGAGTTCGGTTCGGGGTTGAATATTATTACGGGGGAGACGGGTGCGGGCAAATCGATTCTGATCGGGGCGCTGGGACTGGTTCTGGGCATGCGCGCCAGCCCGGAGGTGATCCGGACGGGTGAGGAACGGTGTGTGGTGGATGCGGTTTTCGACCTGTATCCGGGCCATCCCTGCCTGGGCCTCCTGCAGGAGATGGGGATCGAAGCGCCGGAAGGGGAGTTGATCCTCCGCCGAGAGGTGCAGGCGGGGGGGCGGAGCCGCTGTTATGCCAACGGGCTGGCCATTCCGGTCCGGTCGCTGCATGTTCTGGGGAAGTCGCTGGTTGATCTGCACGGACAGCACGAGCACCAGTCGCTGTTGGATGTGGACCGGCATGTGGATTTTTTAGACGGGTTTGGAGAGCTGGAGGAGATGCGGGAAGCGGTAGGCGCCGCGTACCGGGGTCTGATTAAACTCCAGGACAGGCTGGCGGAGGCGGAGGCAGAGGCCCGGCGCCTGCGGGAACGGCGGGAGCTGCTGGAATTTCAGGTGGGGGAGATTGCCGCTGCATCTCCGGAATCGGATGAGGACGAGCAGCTTGCGCGGGAACAGTCGGTGCTGATGCACGCCGAGCGGTTGATTGAGACGGCCGTCCAACTGGAAACGCTGCTTTACCAGGGAGAGGATTCAATTGAGGATCGGCTGGGGGTGGCCAACCGGCTTTTGGACGAGGCCGCGGAGATGGATGGCTCGCTCAGGTTTCGGGCAGAAGAGTTGAATGCTCTGCGTTATGGCGTGGAGGAGCTCGCCCGCTTTTTTACGGATTATGCCCGGAGTGTGGAACACAACCCGGAGCGTCTGGCGGAGGTGAGCGAACGGCTGGAGCTGCTGGCCCATTTAAAGAAGAAGTACGGGGGAAGCCTGGACGCGGTGCTGGCTTACCGGGAAACGGCATCGGAGGAGCTGGCGCGCTCGGAGGAGCTGGACGCCTCTTTAGATGAAACCCGAATCGAGATAGAGGCTGCGAAGGCGAGGTTTTCCGAATTATGCGGGCAACTTTCCAAAGCGCGTGAAGCGGCCGCGCACAGGCTCTCATCGGATATCCAGAAGGCGCTGGGAGAATTGGGGATGCCCGATGTTGTGTTCCGGGTGGAGTTCATACGAAAAGAGAATCCGGAGGGGATTGCAGCCCTGAACGGCGGGCGGTTCGACGCGGGATCGAAGGGGGTCGAGCAGACGGAGTTTTACATGTCCACGAATCCGGGGGAGGCGGTTCGTCCCTTAGCGAAGGTGGCTTCCGGGGGAGAGATTTCCCGGATTATGCTGGCGATGAAGACGGTTCTTGCCCACACCGATTCGGTGCAGGTGCTGATTTTTGACGAGATCGATATCGGCATTTCGGGCCGGATCGCGGAGGTGGTGGGAAAGAAGCTGAAGGACCTGTCACAGACCCACCAGGCGGTGTCGATTACCCACCTTCCGCAGATCGCCAAGATGGCGGACTGGCATTTTTCGGTTCGGAAGGAGGCGGAGAAGGGGCGGACGGTCACACGGGTGCAGAAGCTAAGTGCGGATGCGCGCCCCGAAGAACTGGCGAAGCTGATGGGAGGCGAGAAGATTTCGGAGGTGACGATGCAGCACGCCCGGGAGATGTTGAGCCAGAATTAGGATAGTAGAGGACGGTGGGGGCGACCCGGCGGGTCGCCTGTACAGGAAGGAGCGTTTGGTGAAGCCGAACATACCGGATACGCTTCGGGATATATACGAGAAGGTGATGGCGGGGGAGCGGCTTTCGGCGGCGGAGGGCATGCGGCTTTATGCTACGCCCGAGCTGAATGCGGTGGGGTATATGGCCAATATTGTGCGGGAGCGGATGTGCGGCAACGTGGCGTGGTACGTGCGCAACCAGCATATCAATTATACGAATATTTGCAACAAGCTCTGTAAGTTTTGTTCTTTTTACGTGCCCCCCAAGGATGCCCGGGGCTATGTGCTTTACCCGGAGGATGTCCAGGAGCGGGTGAGGCGCTACGTCCATATTCCGATCACGGAGATCCATATGGTGGCGGGGATCAATCCGAAGCTGCCCTATTCGTATTATCTGGATATTGTCCGGGCGGTAAAAGAGGTTCGGCCCGATGTGGCGGTGAAGGCGTTTACGGCGATCGAGTGGGTGCAGATTGCCCGGGCGGCCAAAAAACCGCTTCGGGAGGTGATGCTGGAACTGAAGGAGGCGGGGGTTTCGTCGATTCCGGGCGGGGGCGCCGAGGTGTTCAGCGACCGGGTGCGCGGAGATCTGTTCTGGACGAAGGCCGATTCACAGGAGTGGCTGGAGGTGGCGCAGACGGCCCACGAGGTGGGGCTGCACTCCAATGCGACGATGCTCTACGGCCACATCGAGAATCCGAAGGAGAAGGTGGAGCACCAGATCCTGCTGCGGGAGCTGCAGGACGAGACGGGCGGTTTTTTGACCTATATCCCGCTTTCTTTTCATCCGGAACGGACCGAGATGGAACAGATTCCGACGCCGACGGGGATGTCCGATTTGAGGGAGATTGCGGTGGGCCGGTTGATGCTGGACAATTTTCCCCACATCAAGACGTTCTGGATTATGAATACGATCGAGATCTCACAGGTTGCGCTGTGGTACGGGGCCGACGATGTCGACGGGACGATCCAGGAGTACGAGATTACGCGGCGGACCTACGAGGAGACCCGGCAGTTTCTGACGCGGAAACAACTGGTGGAGCGGATCGTGGAGTCGGGACGGGACCCGGTGGAGCGGGACAATCTTTACCGGGTGATTTCTACCGAGCGGGAGATTCAAGAAGAGGAGCCGGTAGGCATCCCCGGAGAGCTTCCGGTGATTTCTTAAGCGAGGTGATCTGATGGCGTCCAGGGTTGCGATTCCCGAAAAAGAGCGGTGGACCTATGCAGACTATGCGGCATTTACACCACCCGACAGCAGTGAGTATGAAGTGATTCGAGGAGAACTGACCGTGGCACCCTCGCCAAAGCCGAAACACCAGTGGGTTTCCGGAGCGCTCTTTAGTCTGATCCGTGCTTTTGTGATGCAGCACGATCTCGGACAGGTTTTTTGCGCACCTTTAGATGTGGTCCTGGATGCCGAAGGCTCCGTGCCGGAGAATGTGGTGCAGCCCGATCTGCTTTTTATACCAAAGGCGCGTCTGGATATTGTAACCGACGTCAATGTGCAAGGGGCGCCCGATCTGATGATCGAAATTTTATCCGATTCAAGCCATCGTCGGGATCGGGTGCAAAAAATGAATTTGTATGGCGAGTTCAGTGTAAATCACTACTGGATTGTTGATCCCGAGTTGCAGACTTTAGAGGCGTTTGATTTGACCGGCGATGTACCTCAACTGGTTGCTGTACATTCTGAAGGTGATGTCTTCAAGCCCGACCTGTTTCCCGGTCTGGAGATCCGGCTGGGGGATATCTGGTATCCTGAAGAAAAAGCGTAGTTATTGGAGATTCATCCGTGATTGACGATATTGCTGAAAAAGTGTATGCGGAAGAACGCATTACCGTTGAAGATGGGCTGCGGCTGATGGCCCATCCGAACCTGACGGAATTGGGTCTGCTGGCCGATGCGGTGCGCAGGCGAAAACGTCCGGAAGATATTGTGACCTACAATATCGGGCGGAATATCAATTATACGAATGTGTGCTGGGTGCGGTGCGATTTTTGCGCGTTTTATCGTCCGCCCGGGTCGGACGAGGGTTATGTGCTGCCCAGGGAGGAGATTTTCCGGAAGATCGACGAGATGGTGGCGGTGGGTGGAGACGCGCCCGGGTCGAACGAGATTCTGATGCAGGGGGGGCTTAATCCGAAGCTGCGGATCGAGTATTACGAGGATCTGTTTTCCTCGATCCGGGAGAGCTATCCGCAGGTGCACCAGCACTGCCTGTCGGCCACGGAGATTATCTACATCGCCCATATTTCCCGGCTGTCGCTGGAAGATTGTATCCGCCGGCTGCGCGACGCCGGGCTGGATTCGATTCCAGGGGCGGGAGCAGAGATCCTGTCAGACGAGGTGCGCGATATTATCGGGTTCCGGAAGGACCGGGTGGACGAGTGGCTGGAGGTGCACCGGGTGGCGCACAAGCTGGGGATGCACACGACGGCGACGATGATGTACGGGCATGTGGAGACGGTGGAACAGCGGCTGGAACACCTCCGGCTGATCCGGGAACTGCAGGATGAGACGGGGGGGCTGACGGCGTTTATTGCCTGGAATTTCCAGCCGGACTACACCGATCTGGCTGCGGATGCCAGCCGCTGGGGCGGGCGCAAGGCCACGGGCTACGATTATCTCCGCACGATTTCGGTGTCCCGCGTTTTCTTAGATAATGTGCCGAGTTTTCAGGCGTCCTGGGTGACCCAGGGGCCCAAGATCGCCCAGGTGGGGCTGCGCTACGGGGTGAACGATTTTGGCTCTACGATGATGGAGGAGAATGTGGTGAGCGCGGCAGGCACAAGCCATACGAACGAGATGACGCTCCCCGAGATGCAGCGCATGATCCGGGACGCCGGGTACGAGCCGGTCCGGCGGAATACCCGGTATGAGATTTTGAATTAAAGGTCTCTGAATGCGTACCCGTCTTGGTGTGGTGAGCTTTCTCAATACTCGGCCTCTGGTTCAGGCGTTTGAATCGGGCGAGCTGGACCATTCCTTCGATCTGATCTACGATGTGCCCTCCCGCTGCGCCGAACGGCTCCGCCACCAGGAGACCGACGTCGCGCTGATTCCCTCTATCGAGATTGCTCGCAGCCCCGAACCTTATGAGATCGTTTCCGGTGTCAGTATTGCTTCCTCGGGTCCGGTTCGCAGCGTCATTCTTGTCTTCAAAAACGCTCCCGAAGAGATTCGCTCGCTGGCGCTTGATACCAGCTCTCGAACGTCAATCGCATTGAGCCGGATTATTCTCCAGAGACAGTACGGGTGTACGCCCGAGGTTTTTCAGAGCGCCCCGGATCTGGATCGGATGCTGGAGCGCGCAGACGCTGCGCTGTTGATCGGGGATTCGGCGCTGGGACTGGATCCAAATGCTTATCGTGTGCTGGACTTAGGCGCGGCGTGGACCGATCTGACCGGGCTTCCCTTTGTGTATGCCTGCTGGACGGGCCGGCCGGGGGCGCTGAAGCCGGGGGAGGCGCAGAAGCTGGTCGAGGCCAGGGAGATCGGGGTTGGACAGATTCCTTCAATCGCAGACGCGTTTGCAGCTTCCCATCTCTTCCCGGCAGCGTTTTACGCCGATTATCTTTTCCACAACATCAGGTACGACCTCGGCGATGCGGAGCTGGAGGGGCTTCATCGGTTCTACGCGTATGCTTTTGAACTGGGTTTGATCGAGAAGATTCCGGAGGTCCGGTTTTATCCTCAGTCCTGACGGCTCTTTTCTATTCTGCCGATTCGCCTGACTTATTATATTGACAACGTCATGTGTGACTTTTTTTAAAACTTATATTTTCAACAGGTTATTCACAATGCCCTATTTGGGGCAGAAATCGGTGCTGTTGAAAATCAAGGAGTTACGAAAAGAAGTCACACATCGCGTTATATTGACATCTGTTTTCATCCAGCATATCTTGATCGCAACGGAAAGGAGGGCGCTTTGGCCCAAGATCCGGAAGAGTTTTCCGCCCGACAGAAGGTTGCGATCCTGATGATTGCGATGGGGGAGGATACCGCTGCCGAGATCCTGAGATATATGAAAGAGGATGAAGCCCAGGAGATCGCCCAGACCATCGCGGAGCTGGATACGGTGACCACCGAGATGGAAGACGAGGTGCTGGAGGAGTTTGAGCAGCTTCTGATGATGGGTCAGTATATCTCGGAGGGCGGCATGGATTTTGCCCGGGGCGCCCTGGAGAAGGCTCTGGGCTCCCGCAAGGCGCAGCAGCTGCTGGACCGGGTGGGAAAGAAGACCTCCAGCGGGTTCTATATGCTGCGCAACGTGGATCCCAGCCAGATTATCCCCTATGTCAGCAAAGAGCATCCGCAGACGATCGCGCTTATCCTGTCGCAACTGGACTCGACGCAGGCGGCTGGGGTGTTCAACGGTCTGGCTGAGGAGATACAGGCGGATGTGGCCTATCGTATGTCCCAGATGGGAAATGTCTCCCCCGAGGTGCTGCGGGAATTAGAGGAGAGTCTGGCAGAGGATCTGGAGACGCTGCTGTCAGGTCAGGTCACCGAGGTCGGAGGCGCCGAGGCGGTGGCGGAAATGCTCAACCGGACGGGACGGTCCACGGAGATGTCGGTGCTGGACCGTCTGGATGCCCTGGATCCGGAGGTGGCCGAGGAGATCCGGAACAAGATGTTCACCTTCAACGATATTGCCGAACTGTCCGATCAGGAGGTCCGGATGGTTCTGCAGGAGGTGGACAAAAAAGACCTGGCGATTGCTCTGAAGGGCGCCACCGATGAGATGAAGGACCGGATTTTCGCAAATGTGTCGGAGCGTGTGGCGAAGACGATCAAGGAGGAGATGGAGTTTTCGGGACCGGTTCGGAAGAGCGAGGTGGAGGAGGTGCAGCTTCGGATTGTGCAGAAGGTGCGCGAACTGGAGGAGGCGGGCCAGATGAGGATTGTACGGGGGGACACCGGGGACACGTATTTGTAGAGAGACATCAATCGTGGATACGAGCGAGAACGGATTCCTTGAAGAATGGAAGGCCCTTGAAATACATTCAAGGGCTTTTTTTTGGCCTTGCGATAGAGATTGACGAGTTTTGCGGAGCGCATTATATTGGGCCAAATTTTAGCAGCCTTTTCAGGGTGAAATGATATTCTATCACCGCAGAGACGCGGAGGACGCGGAGAAAAACCAAAATCGGGAAGAGAGGTAAATGTGAGAAAAATATGCGAGGTGCCGTTTCTGGCGCCATCGAATTCGCCCGGGGAGCTGGTGGTGGATCCGAAACTGGGACGGCAGGCGCTGTACCAGTCCATGTTTTCTGGTATTCCGAAACGGCCTCCTGCGCTGGTGCGGATCGATTTTGAGCGGCACGAATACCGCTCCTTCACACAGCCGGACGGGCGCGGTTCGTGGCGCATCCGGCTGTTGTCCGATGGGAAGCTCTGGTTCGGGATGAACGGGCCGGGACAACTGGCCTGTTTCGATCCTGTGGAGGAGCGGTTTCGGGAGGTGCCGCACTACGAGGCGTCCAGGAAGACGTCGCACCTGACAGATGTGGTAGAAGGCCCGGATGGACGGTTGTATATGCCGAGTTTTCCCGCAGGGATGCTCGTGGCGTACGACCGTGAGACAGGCGAGTACCAGGAGTACCCGATTGCGGAGGAGAACCACCAGTTGTTTGCAGCCTGTGTGACGGATGACGGCTATATCGGGGTGCTCAACGGTCTGCAGCACGGGGTGTATGCCGTGAATCCGGAGACGGGGGAGGTTGTGTTACAGTCTCCCCCGGACCTGGCCGGGCGTGCGGATGCCTACAGCGAGTTTCTGCGGTGTGGGGATGAGTCTCTGGTTTCGGTTGGGGGCGCAGACGGGGGGATTGAGATCTGCCGGTTTTCGGCCGGCGATCTGGCGTTTCGGAGGTCTTTTCTCGTGAGGATGCCCGTTGTGTCGGGGCGCCGGTTTTTACAGGGGCCGGGAGGTGAGCCGTATCTGTCGGTGGACGGAGGGGCGATCTATGCCCTGAACCTGAAGGCCGAATCCGCTGAATTGGCCTATCGGGCGCCCCGAGTGCCGAGCCGGGCGGTTTATTACTTCTTAGACGAGCGACAGATCCTGATGGCGGGGCATTCGCAGTATTACGGTGTGTACGATATCGCGGACGATCACCTCGATCTGCACCGGACCGAGGTGGAGAATCCCCCGATCGGGATCTTTTCCATCGTGGCGTCCAGCAGGGGGGGCATTTACTGTTCCGCACATCTGGGTGTGACGCTTTCGCGAGTGGACCCTCAAACCGGCCAGACAGAGATCCTGGGGCTTGTGCACAACGGATCGGGCGAGATCTACGGAAGCGCCGAGGCGAACGAAAAAATCTACAGTGTGTCTTATACCAATGCGATTCTGACGGTGTACGATCCGGCCGGGCCCTGGCGGCCGGGGCCTGACGCCGGGGACAACCCCCGCAACCTGGGGTCGCTGGGTGAGGAACAGTACCGGCCGGTGACCGGAATTTTGAACGGTCCCGGAGGGAAACTTTATGTGGGGACAATGCCCGAATACGGCAGCCGAGGCGGGGCGCTGACGATTGTCGATCCGAATGACGATACGCAGAGGTCTTTCCGGCATCTCATTCAGGACCACTCGGTCCTGGGGCTGGCCGCCGGGCCGGAGCACGTGTACGTGGGGACGAGTGTTGTTGCCGACGGGTATATCGCACAGGCGGAGGGAGATGCGTACTTTCTGGTGTTCGACCCGGATCAGGAAAATGTTGTGTTCCAATATGCTGTTGAGGGCGCACGCAGTCTCATCACGATGGGCTGCGGATCTGGAAAGGTCTTTTTTTGGACGGACGACCACGACGGGGGGCAGCGGTTGTTTGTTTACGAATCGGGATCACACACGATTCGCAGGCTGGAACATCGCCTGGAGGATGGCAGGGCTCAGAACAGGCCGATGACAGCGGCCGCCAACGGCAGGTTGTTTTTCGCGCATGGCAACCGCGTTGTCTGTCTCGATCCGGAGGCGGAAACCCTGACGCAGGTCCGGCCGGATGAGGGAGAGGCTGCCGCCCCTGCTTCCGAGAGCGGTATTCTGTTTACACAGAATGTTCCCTACCTGGCCGCTTTTGAAAACGGTATTCTGTTTTCCCAGGGCCACGAACTGTGGCAGATCGCTTCTTTGTGAGGGGCTGTTTCTGCTTCCTGGAGGCTGTGATGCTGGAGACTCTTATTGCGGAACAACACACTGAATACGATCTGCTGATTCGCGCCGGACGCGTGTTCTGCCCGGTAAAAGGGATTGATGGCCCCGGCGTCGTAGCCGTGCGGGGTGACCGCATCGTTACTGCAGGGCCGGATGTGACGGGGAGGGCGTGGGAGACCCTGGAGTTTCCCGACGGTCTGCTCCTTCCAGGGCTGGTGGACCTGCATGCCCATCCCGGGTCCGGGGATTCAAAGTACGGGATTCATCCCGATGTCCACCTCCTGCCCCGGGGAGTGACAACAGTGCTGTCTCAAGGGGATGCAGGCGCGGCCAACTGGGAGCGGTACCGGGAGGAGATTATCGAGGCATCGCTGACGCGCGTGCTGCTGGCCATCAACCTGGCTGCACCCGGAGAGTCCAAACCGCACGGTTGTTGCGAAGATCTAAGAGATGTGGACGTAGATGCCTGCATCCGCGCGGTTGAAGGGCGCCGGGATGGGATCTGGGGTGTTTCGGTGAATACTTCGGTGATGACCTGCGGTAAGACCGATCCGGATGAGACCCTGTCACGGGGACTGGCCGTTGCCGAAGATACGGGACTTCCGATCCTGTTCGGCAGCCGGCGGCATCCTGACCGGCCCTTGCCTGCGCAACTGGAAAGGCTCCGCGCTGGCGACGTGGTGACATACTGTTTCCACGAGAAAGGGGAACTGGTCCACGATGGCCGTGTAAGGGATGAGGTGTGGGCGGCGCAGGCGAGAGGTGTGATCTTCGATGTGGGGCATGGGGGATCGTCGTTTAGTTTCAAGGTGGCGGAAGCGGCCCTGGCCGACGGGTTTTTCCCGGATACGATTTCGAGCGACCAGTACCTCCACCACGTGGGGTCCGTTCCCCAGCACGACCTGGCCAGGACGTTATCGAAGTTCATTGCGATTGGCATGCCGGAGGCGGAGGTTTTTTCGCGTGCGACGGTGCGTCCTGCAGAGGTCCTGGGGCTGACGGGTGAAGTTGGAACGCTGTCGGCGGGGGCCTGTGCGGATCTGGCCGTGCTGAGGTGGAATGAAAATGCGCTTCCCCTGCGCGATGCTCAGGGGATTGAGAGGCCCGGCGGGTGCTGGGAACCCGCGCTGACGGTGCGTGCGGGCAGGGTTGTTTTTTCTGAGGAGGACGGTGAGCCATGATGCCTGAAAATACCGCAGAGGCCGGGGCTGAGTGGCAGGCGCGCATTCGTCGGGATCACCCGAGGCTCTTTTTTAATGCGGAGACCTGGCCCGGGGTCAAGGCGCGGGCACTGGGCGCCAACCGGGACCATTTTGAAAAGGTGAAGGCGCATGCGGACGGCCCTCCGCCGCCGAGTCTTGTGGAGGGGCTCGATCCTCTGCCGGGCAGCGGTGTTGAGGTCTGCGACTGGGGCCAGCAGTTGATGAGTTCGAGCTTTGTGTATCTCGTGGAACCCGATCCGGAACGCCTGGACGATATCAAGGCCAAACTGCGGGCGAGCACGGAGTACTACCACGCCTGTTACGCACAGGGTGAGGAGGTAAACTGGTACGCGGCGAGTCGGGTGGCGTGTTTCGTGGTGCTGGACTGGCTGTGGGATGCGTTTGCCCCGGAAGAACGTGAGCAGGTCGGGCGGCGGTTGATGGACCACGCGGAAGAGGCGCTTTATAAGCCGGATATTCTGAGGCGCAACAACGGGGACCACACAAGCGGGTTCTACGGCGCGCCCAACATCGCGTGGTTCGCCGGGCTGGCGCTGTACAGGGAGGGCATAGACGACGAGCGGGCGCTGCATTTTCTCACCCGTGGCTACGACGACCACATGAAGCTGCTGGCCCACCGGGCGGAGACATGCGGGGACGACGGTGGCGAGGCGTCGCCCACGCTCGGGTATTCTTTTGGGGAGTATCCGCTGGCCGAGTGGAATTTTCTGCACACGTACCGGTCCGCAACCGGTGAGGATATCGCTCAAGACTGGACGTTTATCAGTATGATGCCCAATTATGTCCTGTGGAACTGGCTCCCCGGTGGGCTGGAGTTCGGGTACGGGGACACCCCGCACGCCACCAATAAGCTCACCCAGGCGTGGATGTACACGCATATGTCACATATTGTGCATTTTTTCAGGCAGACCCGGCCGGAATGGGCTGCGCTGGGGCGTTATATCCGGGATCATCTGACGGATAGTCGTTACCGTTCCGACAAGTGGTCGATTTATCCTTTTCTGATGACCGATCTGGAGAAAGCGCCGCCCGCACAGGACCCCGGGGTGCTGCCGCCTTCGCGGTATTTCAAGCAGATGGGCCAGGTGTTTATGCGCTCGGGCAGCGGGTCTGAGGAGACGTACGCGCTGGTTGCCTGCGGAGGCACTCTGCGTTCGCACCGTCATTATGACGCCACACATTTTACGATCTACAAAAAGGGATTCCTGGCGCTGGACAGCGGCACCCGGCAGGGAAATACGGATAATCTGCAGAATTATTTTGCGCAGACGGTGGCTCACAATTGCATTCTGATCAAGATGCCGGGCGAACCGCCGTCGCCCTACTGGAACGGCGAGGTCTTCGGCCAGGCCGGAGGACAGAACAGGACGATCGGATCGAAAGTGATTGCTTTTGAAACGGAGTCCCATTTTACCTATGTCGCCGGAGATGCTACGCCGGTGTACAGTGAAGAGAAATGTGAACGCATCGTCCGGCAGTTCGTTTTCATTCCCCCGAATCATTTCGCGGTTTTCGATCGGGTGAGCGCAACACGGGCGGAGTACGCCAAGCGCTGGCTGCTGCACCATGCCAACGAGCCAGTGGTGGAGGGGAAGACCTGGTTTTCCGACCAGGACCGAGGCAGGGTCTTTGTTCGCACCCTGTTGCCTGAAGATGCGATTCTGGAAAAGGTGGGCGGGCCGGACAAAGAGTTTCTTGCGGATGGGGTGAACTATGCGGTTGACGCCGGTCCTTCACAGCTTATCAGAGAGAGGAAATATCGGATTTACAGGATGGAGTACGATGAGGTACCGGAGCTGATGGGGCGATGGCGGATAGAGGTCAAGCCTGGGTCGGCGCGAGAAGAGGATATTTTTCTGCACCTGATCCAGGTCGGCGACCAGGCGCTGGAGGCGATGGGTGAGGTTCAGGCGCAAACGACAGGTGACCGTGCGGAGGTGAGGTTCAACGCTGAGGGGAGGGATGTGGTTCTCAGTTTCGCAACCACTGGAGAGATCGGTGGACATATCAGGATTTGCGAGAATGGTCAGGCGCTGGTCGACCGGGAGCTGACAGGAGAGGTGATGCCCCAGAGCGGTCTGGCCTCACTGCAATAGTGTTTTTCGAGGTGGAGGTTTTCATGCTGAAGCGGAAGGATATGGTTGAACGATTCCGTGACCTCGGGATCAAGTCCGGGGACCACGTGCTGGTTCACAGCAGCCTGCACAGTGTGGGTCCCATAGACGGGGGCGCCGATGCGCTGCTGGATGCTTTACTGGAGACGGTCGGGAGGGCCGGAACCATCGCTGCGCCGACGTTCAGCGGCCTTCCGGAACCGGATGGGTATTTCGATCCACTCGAGAGTCCCTCCAACGTCGGAGTGTTTACCGAGGTTCTGCGGAAACGGCCCGACGCCTTTCGGAGCCTCCATCCGACGCACTCGGTGGCCGCGATTGGAGAACGCGCCGAGGCGTTTGTACGAGATCATCTCAAGGCGCCCGCGGTCGGCGCCGGTTCGCCGATCGACCTGATTGCGCAGGCGGGCGGCTACGTGATGCTGCTGGGGGTGACCCATACGGCCAATACGACTATCCATGTGGGGGAGGACTATGGGGGCATGCTGAAACTGGGACGGGTGGACAACGCTCAGGCATTTAAAATTCGGTTGACGGACGGGACGTTTGTAGAGAATATGCAGGACAGTTCGAACAGTTGTTCTGCGGGTTTTAACGTGCTGGAGCTGCCGCTACGCCTGGGGGGGGATGGCCCAGGGGTTTCGGCTGGGGAAGGATCTGAGTTCGTTGATAAAGGGGAAGGACTTGATCGACTGCACGGCGGAGCTTCTGAAGGAGCATCCGGATATCACGCGTTGTATGTATCCGGCGTGCGTACACTGCCAGAAATGGCGAGCGCATGTCGGCGATCATTGAGGGATAAATTAGCATGGAGCTTCAATTGCCGAAAGGGTCTGTTCCGGACCGGTATACGCTTGTCCGGAATATAGCGCTTGGAAAGAAAGATAGCTTTGCCCAGTTAGACGGTCCGGGGTGCATCCGGCATATCTGGGTGACGACGAAGCGGAGCGACATGGTTTCGTGCCGGATTGTGATGCGGATTTATTTTGACGGGGAGGAGACGCCGCATGTGGAAGCGCCGCTGGGAGACTTTTTCGGCGTGATGCACGGGCAGTTCTAGTACCCGCTCAATACGCATTATCTGTCGGTGATGGCCCACAGCGGGTACAACTGCTACTTCCCGATGCCGTTCGCCAGGTCCGCCCGGATCGAGTTTGAGACGCCTCTGGAGGCCCAACACGTCTTTCTGCAAGTTGACTGGCACCGCTATCCGGGGGAAGAGATGGCCGAGACGAAGCGGTTCTGCGCCCGGTGGCGGCGGGAGAATCCGACGGAGCGATACGGCGAGGAGTTCCTGGTGGTGGATGCGGACGGGTCCGGGCAGTTGATCGGGTTTGTCTACGGGGTCCGGCTGTTTGATAATGTGGACCGCTGGAGCCACGGGGGGAGCGACAATATCTACATTGATGGAGAGGGCGAGCATCCCGCCTTTTTGCGGGGGATCGGGGGAGAGGATACGTTCGGGACTTCCTACGGGGGCTGTTTGCACGAGCCGGTGACGCACCACTATGCGTCTATGCCCTACTACGTTCACGAAGACGTAGGGGAGGCGAGGCCGGCCCAGCGAGTGGTGGGCTGCCGATTTTTCGAGCACGACGCGCTGCTGTTCCGGCATTCGCTGCACATGCGCTTTGGGTGTATGCAAAACGATATTTGCTCGACGGTCTACTGGTACCAGGAGGGCGCGGTGCGGCCCTTTTTTGCGATGCCCGATTGGAAGCAGCTTTTGCCGGGGACCGAGCTTCCACGCGGGACCTGCGATTTGGCGCTGCCCCGGAGCGGGTCGTGGTGGCTGTGCGGGCCTTTTGACAACCGTCAAAATCAGGCGATGGCGGCGGCGCTTCCCGCGGAAACGGAGTTTGATCCAGAGCGAACGTATGACGGTATGCACGCTGAGGGGGCGCTCTGGCTCAGTGAAGGATCGCGGGCGCTCGGGCGGGATGTCGCCCGGTGGGTGCAGCGGGAGGCGGTTCACAGTGTTGTGGATTTCCGGCACGTGTTTCGCCCACATGCCAGGGGGGTGTCGCCGACGCAGGCGGGGGTTGCGCTGGCCAGGTGCGTGCTTCAGGCTCCGGAGGAGATGGCGGCTTCGCTGAGGATTTCCTGGGACGACCATCTGCATCTGCGTGTCAACGACGGTGAGATACAGGACCTCGGCTTCCACGCGGCCTTCCGGTCGCAGACGGTTGAGACGTCTTTGAAGAAGGGGTCAAACGTGATTCTGCTCAAGTTGAGCAATACGATTGGATCGAACCACGGCGGCTGGGCATTCGGGTTTAAGGCGACAGGGCCTGATGGGAGCGAGCTCCGGCCGGAGGCGTAGCAGAGGGAGGACAGATGGAACTGGACAAAGGGCTTATTGGACACTGGCCGTTTCGAGAGGACTGTGAGGATCGTTCGGGCGCCGGGCTGCGCGTCCGGTCTGTGAGCGTGGAACTGGACGCGACGGGGCCGAATGGGGAGCCTGCGGCCCGGTTCGACGGGCTGGAGAGCCATCTTGTTGTGGAAGACGATGGCGCCCTGCGCCTGGGGACGGGCGATTTTTCGGTTGCCGCGTGGGTCCGGTGCGATGGGCTGTACGGTGATATTTTGAGTAAGTTCGATAGGACGCGCCGCCGGGGGGTCACGCTTCGCGTGGGGGGCAGTTCTGCCGGGTACAGCTCGGTGAGTGACGTGAGAAGCATGCACTTTGGGATTGACAACGGGGTGGTCGAGCCGTGGCTTGATCACGGGAAGCCCTGGCCGAGCAATACGCTGATCAGTACGCTGACGGTTTACGAGGGAGAGCTGTACACGGGTATTGCCGACGCTTTGCCCACAGAGGATACGCCGAGCGTGTTCCGGTTCCGGGGGGGCGCGGACTGGGAATACTGCGGCACGCTGGATGTGGATTCCCGCACGCGCAGCGTCCAGTCTATGATCGTGCACGACGGGCAGCTTTATGCGGGGACCGGGACGTGGGACTGGGTCAAGACGCTCGATGGGATTTGCGGGCCGACCCATGTGTTTCGATACGAAGGCGACGGCCGGTGGCACGATTGCGGTCAGTTTGGGGACGTGCGCCGTGTGCTGTCTCTGGCATCGTTTGAGGGCAAGCTCTACGCGGGTGACGACGCCGGAAAGGTCTACCGCTTCGACGGCGATCGGAAGTGGACGTTTTGCGGTCAGCTGGGTACGCACCACCGTGTTAATGCGATGATGGTTTTTCGGGAGAAACTGTACGGTGCGCCGCACGGGTCGATCTTCCGGTACGATGGGGGTACGGCGTGGACGTGCGTAGGCGGCGGGTACGATCCCAATACCAATCTGTTTGGGGAGAACCAGACGCACACGTTGCAGGTCTACGATTCACACCTCTGGGCGGGAATGTGGCCGCAGGGCAAGGCGCTTCGCTACGAAGGGGGCGAAAATCCGGGAACGTGGAGCGACTGCGGCCAGCTCGGGATCAGCACCGATCAGTATAAGATCAATGAGATTAACGATCTGACGGTGTATAACGGAAAGCTCTATGCCGGGGTTATTCCCAAAGGAGAGGTCTACCGGTACGAAAGCGGTGCGAACTGGACCCTGATGGAGCAGCTGGTCCACAACGAACAGATGGATCCCGAAGATGTGTATTCGTGGAATCGGGCGCCGTGTTTGACCGTGTTTCAGGGGCGACTGTTTGTGGGTACGTCTACGTGCCACGGAATCGCGTCCGAGAATCCCCACTCGCAGGTGGGCCGGGTGTACTCCGTAGAGGCGGGCAGGAATGCCAGCTTTGACGGCGATCTCGGGGCAACCTGGCGCCACGTTGCAGCGATCCGAGAAGGGGAACGGCTGCAGCTTTACGTTGATGGGGATCGGGTGGCTACTTCCCCGGCGTTTACGGCCGACAGGTTCGACCTGGAAAACCAGGAGCCGCTGCTGATCGGGCTGGGCGCACAGAGCCACTTCTGCGGGGCGATGTCGGATCTGCGGCTGTACGGGCGGGCGCTCGGGCAGGCGGAGGTTTCTGCCGCAGGTCGCGGGAATTGAAAGGAGATTGGGCATGGAGCAAAGGACGCTGGGACGAACCGGCGCCAGCATCGGTGCCATCGGGCTTGGATGCGGGACGTTCGGGCGCGAGATTGACGAGGAGATGTCCTGCCGGATTCTCGATTGTGCCGTAGAGAAGGGCATCACATGGTTCGATACGGCAGAGGCATACGGCGGCGGCGAGGCCCGGGAATATCGAAGGCAATATCTTGGCATAGATGATGTGCGTGAGGTGTCGGGAGAAATGGGATCGTCGGAGTGTATTATCGGTCGATGGCTGAAGGCGCGCGGTTGCCGGGAGCAGGTGGTGATCTGTACCAAAGTGAGCACCGGGAACAGTCCGGAAAATATCCGCCGGGCGCTGATCACCAGCCTGGACCGGCTCAATACGGACACTGTTGACATTTACGAGCTGCACAATCCGGATTCAGAGGTTCCGATAGGCGAGAGCCTGGCGGCGCTAATGGAGTATGTGAACGCCGACCAGATTCGCGCGATCGGGTGCAGCAATTTTTCGGGAGATCAATTGCGTGAGGCGCTGGCTTTCAGCGCGGCAGAGGGATATCCCCGATTTGAGGTGACCCAGCCGCCGTACAGCCTGGCTGATTCCGGCGCACAGGAGGACCTGTTTCCGGTGTGCAGGCAGGAGGAGATCGCGATTACGACGTACAGCCCCCTGGCGGCGGGATTCCTGGCCGGGAAGTACACGCCGGACCGCTCGAAGTTTCCCAAGGGGTCACGTTTCGACGTGATTCCGGGGCATGCGGATGTTTATTTTTCCGACCACAATTTCGAGGTGGTGGAACGGCTGAGGGAAAAGGCAGAGGCGGTCGGCCTGCCGATGGTCCGGCTGGCGATGACCTGGGCGATGACGCATCCGGATGTGACATCGGTGCTGGTGGGCGCGCGCAAGATTGATCATATCGACAACGCGCTGGCGGCATTTGAGATGGGACTGGACCCGGACTTGCGCGAGGAGATGTCTGCGTGGTAGACGCGAGTATGGGCCGGCAGGTTGCAGTGGCCGAATTTCTTGGGTGAGAGCTGTTGAAGTGTGAAGGAGTGAGGCACGCTCGACCAAATCTTGAATTGGAGGATGAAGATGTACCGAAAGCGGCTTGTGATCGACCACACGCAGGTGCTGAATACGGACCAGGTGGATTTCCCCGTTCTGGTTTCCCTGGCGGATGCGTCTCTGAAGTCCACTGCCCACGGCGGGCATGTGGCGGGGGATGAGGGGGCGGATATTTTCTTCACGGCGGCGGATGGAGAGACCCGGCTGGCGCACGAGGTTGCGGCATACGATGCCGGGTCAGGGAGGCTGAAGGCGTGGGTGAGGGCGCCGGCGCTTTCGTGCAGCGAGGATACGGTCCTGTACCTGTATTACGGGGGCTCCGGAGGAGAGGCTGCGGGGAGCGTATGGGATGCGCATTATCAACTGGTTGAGCACCTGAATCAGGTAGAGAACCCGGATATTGAGCTGCCGTATTCGGAGGACCTGAACGGCGCCGACGAGATTACCGTGGAGGCGTGGGTGCGGGCGGATGCCGACCGGGCGGAGGCGATGCAGCCGCTGGTTTCCAGATGGGAGCCCCTGGACGATTTCGAGCGGTTCAATGCTTACGATGCGGGAAATACGGACGGGCTGGATACCACGGGATTTTATGGCTCAGCGTTCGACGGGCGGTACGTGTACTACTGTCCGATCCGGTCTTACAGGAGCGACCGGCTGTCCATTCACGCCAATGTGTTGAGGTACGACACGCAGGGAGATTTCAAGGATCCGAAAAGCTACGAGGCGTACGATGCAAGCCAAACGGACGGGATGCGGACGGTGTGTTATTACGGCGCGGTGTTCGACGGGCGGTATATGATTTTTACGCCCCGGGACGAAGGGACGGGGTATCACAGCCGGGTGCTGCGCTACGATACACACGGGGATTTCAAGGATGCCGCAAGCTGGAGCGCGTACGACGCGGATATTCAGGATTCCCACCAGTCGGTGGCGTTCGACGGCCGGTACGCCTATTTTTGTCCGGGCTACGAGGGAGACAAAGGCGTTCCACTTTCGGAAGCAGGGCTCAGCGGGAAGGTGCTGCGGCTGGATACGAGGAGAGATTTTAAAGATCCGTCGAGTTATCGGGTGTTCGATACAAAGACGCTTTCGGAAGAGACCGTTTGTTATGACGGGGGCCTGTTCGATGGACGGCACATCTATTTTGTGCCGTTGACGACGGGTGTGGCGCTGCGGTACGATACCAGGGGGGATTTCGAGGACCGGGAGAGCTGGCAGTATTATGACGCAAAACCCCTGGGGATGCAGATGAATGTGGGCGGCGTGTTCGATGGGCGATACGTTTATTATTGCGCGTATGCCAACAGCCACATGGTGCGGTTCGACACGCAGGGGGATTTTGAGGACGATGGGAGCTGGATGTGCTATGATGCGGCCAATACGTCGGGGTGCGATACCGGGGGATTTGATGGAGGATACTTCGACGGACGGTTTGTTTATTTTGTGCCCTACCAGCGGCAGGTGGAAGAGGGGGAGGACAAGAGTATCTACCACAGCAATTACCTCCGGTACGATACGCGGGGCGATTTTCAGGATCCCGGAAACTGGGTGGGGACCGACGCGAGCAGGATCGACGGCCTGAGTTCGGTGGGATACAACGCAGGGGCGTTCGACGGGCGCTATTTCTACGCGGCGCCGGATTTCGATCCCGACAACGATAAGATGCACGGGCGGATTCTGCGGTACGATACGCTGGGGGAGAACGGGTCGTTCAGCCTGCGGTACTGCGACTACGGGCACAACGGCGGGCTGTGCGCGGCCGTTATGGGGCCGGCTTTTGTGATCAATACGGTGAACGGGGCGCTGAGCATCGCCGCGCACCGGTCGTTGAGGCCCGGCTGGCATCACCTGGCGGGCGTGTACAACGGGCAGACGATCAAGCTGTTTGTAGACGGAGCGCTGGTGGGCGAACGGTCCGGGTCGGGCGCGATCCAGGCGAATTCGGCAGGGGTGTTGATCGGGCATATTTCAAAGGCGGCGGCCCGGTTCCGGGGGGCGATCGATGAGGTGAGAATTTCGGATGTGGCGCGGGGTGATGACTGGATCAAGACGGCGTATCAGAATCTGGTGAATCCGTCCGGATTTGTTCGGGCAGAAGAAGAGGAGACAGTGCCGTAGGTGAACGGATTTGACGGTTTCTTCGGAAGACGAATCGACACCTTAGAGGAGTATACCGGATGTATCGGAAGCGACTTGTGGTCGACCACACGCGGGTTCTGAATAGGGACCAGGCGAATTTTCCCGTTCTGATCTCTCTGACGGATGCAGATCTGAAGGCTACCACTCACGGTGGACACGCGGCGACAGATGAGGGTGAGGATTTCTTTTTTACGCTGCCGGATGGAGAGACGCGGCTGGCGCACGAGATCGCTGCCTACGATTCCGATGCGGGAAGGCTGAAGGCGTGGGTGAGGGTACCGGAGCTTTCATGCAGCGAGGATACCGTGCTCTATCTGTGTTACGGGAACCTCGAGGCGGAGCAGGATGGAGGCGAGGTGTGGGATGCGCATTACAGGATGGTTATGCACTTAGATGGCGCTGTAGATCCGGACGTCGAGCTGGCGCATTCGGACGGATTGAATATGACGGATGAGATTACGGTAGAGGCGTGGGTACACGGGGATGCGGACCGCGCGGAGGGGATGCAGCCGCTGGTGTCTAAGTGGGAGCCGTTGGAATCTTTTGACCGGTTCAACGGGTACGACGCCGGCCAAACGGACGGGCTGAACTGTTTCGGCTATTTCGGCGCGGTGTTCGACGGGCGGTATGTGTACTGGGCGCCGGTGCGCAATTATCGAAACAGGGAGTCGGTACACGGCAATATCCTGCGGTACGATACCCAGAGGGATTTTCACGATCCTGAAAGCTACGAGGCTTACGATGCCAGCCGTACGGACGGTTTGAGGACGGTTTGTTTCTACGGGGCGAATTTCGACGGCAGGTATGTGATTTTTACGCCGAGGGACGAGGGGACGGGGTATCACAGCCGGGTGTTGCGGTATGACACGCACGGGGGATTTAAAGATCCTTCGAACTGGAGCGCCTACGATGTGGACCTGCCCCATTCCCACCAGTCGGCGGCTTTTGACGGTCGATATCTCTATTTCAGTCCGGGTTACGAAGGAAGCCCGGGCGAACCGCTGACAGAGCATAAACTCAGCGGGAAGGTGCTGCGGATGGATACCAGCGGGGATTTCAAAGATCCGTCGAGTTACCGGGTTTTTGATACGAAGACGATTTCAGAAGAGACCGTGTGTTTTGACGGGGCGGCGTTCGATGGAAGGTATGTTTATTTCGCGCCGCTTTCAAAAGGGGTGGCGCTGCAGTACGATACCAGAAGAGATTTCGGAGACAGGGGAAGCTGGCGTTATTATGATGCCAAACCTCTGGGGACGAAGGCGAACGTGGGGGCGGTTTTTGACGGGCGATACATTTATTACGTGGCCTATGGCAATAGCAACATGGCGCGATACGATACGCGAGGCGATTTTGAGGACGATGGAAACTGGATGGCATACGATGTCGCGGATACGTCAGGGCTGGATACCGGCGGGTTCGACGGAGGATTTTTCGACGGCCGGTACGTTTACTTCATCCCCTATACAAGGAAGGTAAGGGAGGGGGAAGACAAGGGGGAGCGCCACTGTAATTTTCTAAGGTATGATACCCGGGGCGCGTTCGACGATCCGGACAGTTGGGATGCGCACGATGCCAGCCATACGGACAATCTGAGAACGGTTGGATACAACGGGGGGAGCTTTGACGGGCGGTATTTCTACGGGGCGCCGCTGTATGATGATCACGGGGACAGTCACCACGGCAAGGTTTTGAGGTACGACACGCTGGGAGAGAACGGCTCGTTTAGCCTGAGGTACTGTGACTACGGTCACAACGGCGGGCTGTGCGCGGCTGTTCCCGGCCCGAGTTTTCTCGTCAATACGGTAAGAGGGCCGTTGAGTGTGGCCGCCCACCGGGCACTTGCCCCCGGCTGGCACCATCTTGTGGGGGTGTACAACGGGAAGACAATCAAGCTGTTCGTGGATGGCGCCCTGGTGAGGGAGCGGTCCGGGTCGGGGGCGATTCAGACGAATGAGGTCGGAGTGTCTATCGGGCATATTTCCAGGGCGGCGGCCCGGTTCCTCGGGGCGGTTGGTGAGGTGAGGGTTTCGGATGTGGCGCGGGGCGATGACTGGATCAAGGCGGCGTATCAGAATCTGGTGAATCCTTCCCGGTTTATCCGGCTTGGAGAGGAGGAAAGTGTGTCGTAAGGCCGAGGGGGTATGGGGGAATGAAAAAGCAATCACCGCAGAGACGCGGAGGACGCGGAGAAAGGCCAGGAAGATAGGGATGAAAGTGTTTGATAGCTGTGCGGATGCGATATCGGACGAGGAATTGTTTCGAGAGGGCATCCTGCATGAAAGCATAGAAGGATTTGCAGGTCTGGTGGAGGCCGGAGATTGGGACGGGTGCGCGGGGCTGCTTGCAGAGCGGATGCGGGGGAAGGCGCCGCCGTCGTTTTCGTCGTTTCGGGGGAGGCCGAGGGGGGATGTGGATCCGGCGCGGAGGGCAGAGGCTGACGATATTTTGAAGGGAGTTTTTACGCTGCCGGACTCCCGGGGTGGATTTATTACGGAAACGCTTGTGTGCGAATTTGAATGGTCGCCGTCGTTTGAGGGGACGCAAACCTATTATCCACCCAAGGCGTTCCGCTATTCTTTGAACCAGCACGAGCCGCTGACGACGCTTGCGAATGTGTACTGGAGGACGGGAGAGGAAGCCTATCGGGATCGGATTATCGAACTTTTGATGGACTGGATTCGGCGCGTTCCCACTTATGGGGAGCTGCTGGCGAGCGGGGAACTCGTCCGCCAGCACTGGCAGAATATGATGACGCGGAACCGGTTCGAGAAGTGGCTGGATTTCTATCCTCTGATTGCCCCGGACCTTTCAGACCGGGATGCTGTGGATCTTTTGAAAACGATGGTGTTCCACGCCGATCTGATGAACCGGTATGTGGCCGATGAGATGGGAGGGCGGATATCGGCGACCCTTTCCGGGATGATCAAAGTGAATTTGAAGTTCGCGCTTCTTTTTTCCGAAGCGGTTATGTCGAAGCACTGTATTGCGATTTTCAAAGCACATTTCCGAATGGGGATCGATTCGGTGTTCTACCCGGACGGCGGCCTGAAATACCGGTGTACAGGATATCACAGGGCGGTCGCTTCGTGGTATCTGCAGGCGGTGGAGCTGGCGGAGGAGCTGGGGATTGAGGGAATTGATTATGAGGTTGAGATGGCGAGGCGGATGGAGGCGTATACCGCATTTTTGATGAAGCCGGATGGGTCTCTGCCGCTTTTGGGAGATACGGGAAGCGGCAGGGATGAGACATGGCGAGAGGAGAAGCTGAAAGAGCTGGCGCCGGAGACGCCTTCTCAGCGGTTTGGGTGGTCGGGGCTGTACGCGATGCGGACGGGATGGGACGAAGAGGCCCTGTACCTCTTTTTTACGGCCGGTCCGTACGGGATTATGCACAGTCACCAGGACCACCTTTCGTTTGAGGTGTCCGGTTACGGGAAACATCTGATCGTGGAGCCGGGAGTTACGCCCTACGGCAGGATCGAGCAGAGGAAGATACTGGGCGCCTCGATGGCGCACAATACCCTGAGTGTGGATGGGCTGGGGCAGCATCGCAAGCACGTCGAACCGGATGGGCCGTCCGGAGACCCCTGGTTCACCTGCCCGGCGTTCGATTTTGTGGAGAGGCGGTTCGATGAAGGGTTTGGGCCGGAACGGTCGCTGAAGGTGTCTCAGGTCCGTTCCATCCTGTTTGTCAAACCGGACTATTTCTTAGTTGTGGACCGGGCGTCGGGAGAGGGGACGCACGATCTGGCGTGGCACTTTATGTTCTATCCCCAGTCAATGCGGATTGAAGGAAACCGGGCTGTGTCCGAGGAGGCGGAGGGCGCCAATGTTTCGTTTGTGTGGAGCGATCCTTCGCTTGAAGCGGAGATGATTGTTGGGGAGGAGGACCCGCCCTATCGGGGGATGATGACAGGGGATCGGCCGTCGCCGTCGCTGTTTTTGAAGCGGGAGGCGGATCTTCCTTTTGCGGCGGCGTTTTTGATTGAGCCGTTGAAGGCCGGTGATTCTGCACGGCTTTCTTTGGAGGCGATGGATGCGACGGACGGAGTGGCTTTCAAGGTGGGCCACGAAGATGGTAGAGAGGATATTATTCTGCTCTCGGAGGGGGCGGCATCTGCCGGCGGGCTCCGGTCGGATGGGGTGGTGACGGCTGTGCGGTTGAGGGAGGGCCGGGTGGATGCCGTGATGGCTGGGGGCGCGAATAGCGTTACGGTTGATGGGAGATCGGTACGCGACCTGAACGCGCCGGTTTACTGGATATGAAGGGGGAGAGATGCCTGTGAAACAGCCGATTCTGCTGCTGACGGACGGCGCCGGACGGGGTGGGACCATCGCGACGGATCTGGATATTCTGTATCCGGGCCGGGTGAGGCGGTTGAACTTTACGCGCGAAAAACATGGGATGCGCCTGCTGGGGCAGTATGAGTACGTGATTACGGTGGTGGGAAACGGAGGCAACCTTCGCAAGCTAAATTACAGGGCGGTGACGGCCTATGCGAAGGCGGGAGGGCAGGTGATTTCCTGCCTCTACGAATATGCCGGCAACCGGGGGCTGCACTTCAGCAAGACGCACGTGATGGACCGCATCCGGCCGGGGATGAAGATTGAGGTGGAAAACGATGTGACCCGGGGGTACGCGGTGGGCAATACGCTCTGGTGGTACGGGACGGTTTCTTCGGGCGCGACGGACTCGATGTATTCCAACCAGATGTTTCAGCGGCAGGTAATGGGGGTGCAGGAAGGCGGGGGCATTTCACTGCTGGCGAGTTCGACGGTGAACGGCGGGGCTGTGATGGTTGAGGAAAAGGTGGGAAAGGGACGGATTGTGGCGATGGACCTGCTGTCGCCGAACCGGCCGTTCTACAATTCGTGGGGGAGTACGAATAAGTATCTTTTTGCCGGCAATGTGATCAATGGGGCCGTCCGGTACGGGAAGCACTACCCGGAGCGGCTGTCGTACGATGGGTTTGTGGATGCGATGCATGAACTTGCGGCCCGGCATTCCGATCTGTCGGTCCAGGCGGAGGGGCCGTGCAGCGACGGGCGGCAGGTCTGGTCGCTCAATATTGGGGACGAGGCGAATCCCACGATGTATTTCGGGGCGGCGATCCACGGGTGGGAGTGGGAGAACGCGTTCGGGCTGATGCGGCTTGCGGAGGTGCTGTGCGAAGACCCGAAGGTGGAGAGGATGAATACGCGGAAGCTGCATTTTAAGATGGTGCCGATTCAGAATCCCTGGGGATACGATCATTTTACGCGGCAGAACGGGAACGGGGTGGACCTCAACCGGAATTTCAACTGTCACTGGGAGCAGTTCCAGGAGGCCCAGGATGTGGGCATGCCCTGGGATTACAACTATAAGGGCGCCCGGCCCACTTCGGAGCGAGAGGCGCAGATCGTTCAGGGGATCATCGACCATTATCGCCCTGTGTGTGTGATCGATTATCATACGGCGGATTATATTATGCTGCTGCCCCACAGGGGAGATAAGGCGCTGATTGAAGGGATTCATCGGGATATCAAGCGGCGGTTGAAGGACCGGTATCTGACGCAGAGACCTTACGGCGGGCCGTATCAGCAGGTGAATATGGAGCGGATTACGGATTTCGGATCGCCGGAGCCTTACTGCATTTCGTATGCGGCGGAACGGGGGACACCCGCCGCGTTTCTGATTGAGATGTCGGGCAACCGGGACGATGTGCATGCGCTGGTGATGAATACGGATACGGTGGTGGAGATCTGTCTGGCGGCGGTGAGGCAGTGTTTGCGCTCGGGGAGGGTGTGAAAGAATGTTCACCGCGGAGACGCGGAGGGCGCGGAGAAAACCGAAATCGGGGAACGGAGGGAGGTATGGCTGTATCTGCTGAGGCGCTGGCCGGAGCGTGGCTGGAGTTTCCGGTGGGGCGGATTCCGCTGCTGCCGGAGGAGATGGATCGGCTGAGGGGGCGGATTGAGACGGATGACGCGGTGAAGGCTGCCTGGGAGGATACGTGCGCGGTGGCGGACGCGTTTTTAGCGGAAGAACCCGGTCCGCTGGTGGCCACGCCGCTTTCGGAATATCACGACAATCCGGAAGCGACGGTGAACAACAACCGGGCGGCGCGGTTCACGGCGGGATGGTCTGCGTGCGCATGGAAGGCGGCGCTGGCTGAGGATGGCGCTGCGCTGGAGCGGGCGGGGCAGTGTCTGGAGGTGATTGTTCGGGCGCATGGGGAAAATAACGGGGTGCGGATTATTCCCGGTCCAGAATCGCCGCCCTACTATGCGTATTATATCGCCACCCGGTCGTTTGAGCCGGAGCTTCTGATTGGCCGCGTGGAGCTGATGCGGTCCGCGGGGTATGCGGACCGTGGAACGCTGGCGGGGCTGGTGGAGCGGCTGGTTTTTCTGGCGGCGCTGGCGGCCGAGGGGTGTGAGGCGCTTCACGAGCGCGATGAGACTTACTGGAACGGGGACGCCTGCTGCGGCGCCGGTCTGATTGCGATTGCGGCCGTGCTGCCGGGGCATCCGGATGCGGGCCGGTGGGAAGCGCTGGGGTGGCAGAGTCTGGCCGAGTATTTCGGGGAGAGGAATGTGCTGCCGGACGGGAGTTTCCACGAGGCGTTTCCGTGGGCGGAAGGGTACGGATTGGAGTTTCTGTTTTCCGCTCTGGAGATTCTTCGAGGGAGAAGGGAGCTGGATGTACCCGGATTGCGCCTGAGTCCGACCCGGACGTTGAAAGAGGCAATCCAGTGGCAGATTGACGTTGCATCGCCCTTGGGGGAGCTGCCCTGCATCAACGATACGAACGCCTATGATATCTGCACAGGAGGATATACCGATCTGCCGGTTCTGGGACAGTGGGCCGGGATTCCGGAGGTGTGGACGGCATTTCGGACGGAGGACTATCGGCTTCCGCTTCACGTTTATGCACACCGGCCGGAGGAGGTTCCGGAGTTCGAGTCGAAGAGCCTGCTGCTGCCCGACGTGGGCTGGAGTTTCATCCGGTCGGGAAAAGGGCGCGAGGCGTTTCAGGCGATGTTCGACCACGGCCGCCACCGGACGGGGCACTGTATGCCGCAGTGTCTGACGTTTGATCTGACCTGTCACGGGCGCCACTGGGTGGTGAATTCCGGAGGCGCGCCCCACTACAGTACCTACGATGAGCAGGATACCTGGCACCGCCGGACACGGGCGGCCAACTGTGTTGAGGTGGACGGAGAGGATATGGCTAAGGTAGATGGGGAGCTGCTGGAATGGACGCAGGAGGACGATCGGGTTATTGTGCGGGCGCGCCATCGCGGATATGAAACGGTTCTCCACGAGAGGACACTGATTCACCGCGAGGGGGGACCTATGCTGGTGATCGACCAACTGCTTCCCGAAGATGGGCAGGGCCATGCTGCGAAGGCGTTCTGGCATGTCAACGGACAGGTGCAGGACCGGGAAGATGGACGGTGGGTTTTCACCGCCGGAGACGGGCTTTCGCTTCTTCTTCTGTCGGATGCACTTGGGCGTGAGACGCCGATGGATGAAGGGCTCTGCGGCGGGCTTGGACGTCGTAGTGGAGGACCCGCGAAGCTGCCGACCGTCGCGTTGGCCAAACCCGGCGATCCGGGATGGGTGTTTGTGCCTTATCTGGCCCTGGATCTTGAGGTGCCGCCGGAGGGTAAGCAGCTGGTGACGGCGTTTGTGCCTTTGAAGGATGGGGGAGAAGAGGAGTGGACGCTGGAGGTGACGGATGGGTCGGCAGTCGTCCGGAAACAGGGAGAGGCGGTTTTGAGCGCGTAGCAGTCAAGATGTACAATTTCAGCATAAAGGAGCCATATGAAGATTACTCAGATTGACCTGTACGAGATGGAGATTCCACCGATTCCGCCGATTGCAAAGTATTTTCCCACGATTTACGATCTGACGATTTGCCGGATGCAGACGGATGAGGGGATCGTGGGACTGGGAGAAACCCAGGGGAAGCCGCCGCAGTTTGAGGCAGAGGCTGCGTCTTACAAGGGGAAGGACCCGCTGGCGCTGGACCCGTTTGCGCAGTCTGATCCTTTTACATGTGCGCTGTTAGATATTGTGGGGCAGGCATCCGGGATTCCGGTGTACCGGTTCTTCGGGGAGAAGGTGCATGACCGGGTGCCGGTTTCGTACTGGTCCTGTCCGATGGAGCCGCAGGAGACGGCTGCGGAGGCGGAGGCGGGCGCAAAGCTGGGGTTTAGCAATCACAAGCTGAAGGCGCGGCCGTGGAATATTGTGGAGACGGTGAGGCTGATGAAGGAGGCGGCGGGTTCCGACTATACGGTGGGTGTCGATCCGAATACGCTGTTCAAGTATCCGTATGTGGCAGCGCGGCTGGCGGAGGAACTGGAGCCGTTCGGGACGGTGGCCAATTTTGAAGACCCGGTGCTGAAGAACAATCTGGACTGGTACCGGCTGCTGCGGGAGAAGACGTATATTCCAATCGCGCTGCACTTAGGCCCGCCCGGTGATGTGTTGAAGGCGCTGAAGGCGGAGTGTATTGATTATGTGAACCTGGGCGGGCCGGCGCAGCAGGTGAAAAAGGCTGCTGTGGTCGCCGAGGCAGCGGATGTGCCCTGCTGGGTGCAGATGGGGGGGCTGTGTCTGGGGGTCAAGACGGCGTATTCGGTGCATGTGCAGGCGACGATTCCGAATGCGACGCTGCCGTGCGACGAACTGCCTTTTACCCGTGTGGCCGACGTGCTGGACGAGGGGCTGATTTTGGAGAACGGGCATTTTGAGGTGCCGGAGAAGCCGGGGTTGGGAGTGACGCTGGATATGGGGGTGGTGGAGAAGTATCGGGTGGGGTAATGAGAAATTGAAAGGGGGAGATGATTTATGCTGCTGGCAGGACAGGTGGTTCTGGGAGTTTACGGGATTGTGTTGATTGTGGGTGGGGTGATGGGACAGGTGAAGTCCGGGAGTACGGTTTCGCTCGCCGCGGGGGGGTTGTGCGGGCTGGCCTCGCTGGTTGCGCTGTGGGTGAGTTTGAGCGATCCGGCGCAGGGGTTTTTGATCGGAGCGATGCTGGCTCTGCTGCTGACGGGCGTTTTTTTGAGCCGATTTTTTCGGACCCGGAAGTTTATGCCGGCCGGGGTGGTGCTGCTGCTCAGCATTGTTGTGGGGATTCTGCTGGTGGTGATCCGGCAGCGGCTGGCTGTGTGAAAGCGCAGGCCCACCGTGGTGGGGATAGATAGACAAAAAACCGGGCGCTCCAGGTGAAGCGTCCGGTTTTTTGGGGTGTGTTTCGGTTCAGTTCTGGATGGCGATTCCCTGTTCTTTGCAGATTTTTCGAATTTTCCGGATAGCGCCTCCCACCTGTCTTCCGTTTCGGGTAATGCCAAAGAGGTGCTGGCTGACAACCCGCCGGGAGATGCCCATGATTTCGGCAATTTCCCGCTGTGTTTTTCGGCAGCAAAAATAAAGGAGCATGGCCTCCCGCTGTTTTTCCGTCAGGGAGTCCGAGAAAACGGTGACGATGCGGGCGGCCAGGCTTTTAACCTGGTCTTCCCACCTGTACCGGCTTTCCTGCTCTTCACCGGGTTCAAACCAGATGCTCGCTTCGTTGGGAATCTGCTCCAGGTCCGTCTGCTCCAGTCCAACTTCCCAGAAATCAGGATTATACATATGCTCTCGGGTCTCCTCCGGAGTTTTTACCGTTCAAAACGGGAACAAAAAAACCGCAAGGCACAATATTACCCGCGGCTCCGGAGAGTCGAGCATGAACAGGCTGAAACCAGACTTAGACGCTTTTGACGTCCGTCAGCACCTCTCGGGAGGCGGATAGGATCGGGTGGTGGTGCGTGGTGAATACGTCATCTCTCTCGCCTCCTCTCTGCAGGGTTGTGATGACCGAATAACGAACGGTTTTTAGAAGATAAGAAAATAGCCGGGCGGTGTCAAGTTGATACACACACCTCGCTATCTATACACAATTGTGGATGCACTTTTTTGGGAAAAACGCGAAAAAAATCGTATGGGTGTAAAAAAATGGATGGACAGAGGTTTTGTGGTGGGTATGATTTCTATAAGTCTATGTCTCTGCGTTTTCTCGGCCCTGATTCAGGTCCGCTGGAGCGCAGGGAAAGACAGGGTAAAGCAGGTGCCCTTATCGACCTGGCTTTGCACGTCGATGGTGGCATCGTGGCGATCCAGAATGGTTTTGACAATGGGCAGACCCAATCCCGTGCCCTTGTCTTCTGGCTTGGTGGTGAAGAAGGGCTCGAAGATCTGCTCCAGGTTTTCCGAGGGGATGCCCTGCCCGGTGTCGCCCACCGTGGCCACCAGCCGGCTGCCGTCGGGGGAGGGCTTGAGGGTGAGGGTGAGCAGCCGATGGAGGGGTTTTTTTTCCATGGCGTGGGCCGCGTTTACAATGAGGTTTCTGAAGACCTGTTCGATCTGTGCGGGGTCTGCCTGGATTTTGGGGAGTGGGTCGTCGAAGTCGCATTCGACCTTACAGTATTTGACGACGCCGAGGGGTTTGAGGGTGTCGAGGATCTTTTGCAGTTCTGTTTTCAGGTCGAGTTCATCCACGCAGTTTTTTTCAGGTTTTCCCAGCCTGGCCATCTCCTGGACCAGATCCAGCATCTGATTCCCAGCGGGCGGAATGCTCTGCATCGCACGATGGACCCCTTCTAAATTCTGATCCTGCAGCTGCAACAGGGCCATCTCCGCCTGTCCCAGAATGATCTGAAGAGGGGTTTTGAACTCGTGTGCGATCCGAGGAGCCAACTGCCCCAGCAGCGACAGCCTCTGGGCATAGAGCAACTGAGACTCCATCTGCTCCCGCTCGGTGAGATCCTCCACCACGTGCAGACGCGCAATGACCCGATCCCGCTCGTCCAGGATGTCCCGGCGATGCACCAGTACAGGAAAAGACTGCCCATCTTTGCGCCTGTGCTGGGCTTTGGACTGGGGCAGGCGATCCTGCGCATTCTCCTGACCTTCTGCGCTTACCAGCATGTACAAAGGTTGTCCCACGACCTTATCGGGGGCATACCCATACATCTGCTCGGCCCTGCCGTTGAAGGTGAGAATGCGGTCCTCATTGTCTGTAGAGAGGATGCCAAAGGGCGCTGCGTCGATGAGGTGATGCAGGTAGCGCTCCCGCTGGACGACCTTCTGCTGGAGGTCGGAGCGGACGTGGATGAGATCGCCCAGGAGGAGTCTGGTGTCCACGAGTCGTTTTCGTTCTCTGATGGCTTTGTCGATTCTCAGTTTGAGGTCTTGTGACGTAAAGGGTTTGGTCAGGAAGCTTCTGGCGCCTGCTTCCAGGGCACGGATGGGGGTGTGGGGGTCTTCTTTTTGTGTGATAACGATGGGGATAGCGGTGGGGTCAGAGGCTCTGATGTGCTGGATCATCTGGATGCCGTCGATGCCTGGCAGGTCGATTTCTGTGATGACGATGTCGAAGAGGGTTTCAGCGAATAGTTCCAGTCCTTCTTCTCCTGTGCAGGCGATTTGCACGCGGCAGCCCAGCGCTGCCAGCGTCTCTTCCGCAAGCCTGCGAATCGCCTCTTCTTCATCCACCACCAGAACTGTTGCAGGAATCATCTGGTGGCCTGCATCGTTCTGCTTTTTCCTGCCGTCTGCGGTTTTGCCGGTCCTGAGGAGATTCTGGTAATCCTCAAGGATCTGCATCTCCAGGCGGTTGCGCTCCTCCACCTGTTCGATGCAGCCCAGAAACTCCTCGAACTTGATCGGCTTTTTCAGGTAGTCCTGAGCTCCTTCCTGAAGGGCGGTAATGGCAACGTGTTCATCTCCATGGCCGGTTAACAGGATAACCGGAACGCCCGGAAACCGCACCCGGGCCGCTTTCAGAAACTCGATGCCACTCATTCTGGGCATCCGGATATCGCTGATGACCAGGTCGATGTCATCCCGTTCCTCCAGAACTTTCAGTGCTTCTGCGCCGTCTCCTGCGGTGGTGGACTCATAGCCACAGTCGGCAAGAAAGTCACCGATCACCTGGAGGATTTGCGCCTCGTCGTCCACAAGCAAGATGTTCATCGTCTTATTCCTCTTGTTCTCGGGTTCGGCCTGTCTCGCGGCTGCCCGCATTCAAGCACAGGCCCGATGTCCGTTCGATCAGATGTTCATCCATCACGCACTTTCCTGAGCGCGCCCGGTCTCAGCGGGCAGGGAGATGGTCACCGTTGTGCCTTCTCCGGGGGTCGACTGAATCTGCAGGCTACCGCCGAACTCCTCTACAATCGACCTGGAGATTGCCAGCCCCAGGCCGGTGCCCTTGTCCGGATCCTTGGTTGTGAAGAAGGGGTCGAAGACCTTCGTGAGAACCTCTCCGGGGATGCCCACGCCGTTGTCCATCACCTCTATAATAACCTGCTGCTCTTCCCTCTCACCGTCCAAACCGGTTCGCACCAGCACCCGGGCGGAAGACGACGCGGCGCCTTCCCGCTGCCGGTCTTCCACTGCGTCTCGCGCATTGTTCAGGAGGTTCAACACCACCTCTTCCAGCGAGAACGGATTGGCCGACACCTGCGGCAGGTCCTCCATCAGCGCGCAGTCCAGTTCCAGCCCACGCGACCGGAATTGCGTCCCCAGCATATCTATGCCCGAGCGGACCACATCGTTGACCTGTACCGGTTCAAGCTGGGGTTTGCCGGCTTCTCTGGCGAACATGCGGACGTGCTCGATAATGTGCACCATCCGGTCGGCCTGCTCCACGATTCGGGTGGCCCTGTCTTTGAGCTTGTCTTCTGTAAGCTCCCATCCTCTGTTCAGGCCGATGAGAATGTGTTCGGCCAGGCCGCGCACACCCACGAGGGGCTGGTTGAGTTCGTGGGCGATGCCTGCGGCCATCTCTCCCAGGGAGCGGAGGCGGTCCGAGCGCATCGACAGGGCGCGCTGGGCCTCCAGTTCCTGCTCCGCCTCCTTCCTGGCCTCCTCCGCCTGCCTGCGTTCGGTGATGTCTATGAGGGTTCCGACAATTTCCCGGGGGCAGTCTTCCACATCGTAGATCAGTCTCATCTCGTCCTGTATCCAGCGATAGGTACCGTCTTTGGCCTGAACACGGTATTCGTGCGTGTAATGGCCCTTTATGATCCCTGAAGGGTGTTCGCCCATCACACGCGGGAGATCTTCCATATGAATTTGTTTGAACAGGAATCCGGGATCGTTCAGAAACTCCCGGGGTTCGTATCCGAGCAGCTTCTTGATGTTTTCGCTTATAAACGTCATCCCGTAATCCCCATCCGGTTTACAGCTGTAAATCACCGCTGGGCTGGAGGTGACCAGGTGTTGCAGCCGAACCTGGGTTGAAATCAGCGTTCTTTCCATTCTCTGGCGGTCGATGATATGGCTCTGCATCTTTACATTGGCCTTCGAAAGCTCCGCGGTGCGTTCCTCAACGCGTATCTCCAGTTCGTCGCGGGCTTTTCGCAGCGCGTCCATCATCCGGTTGAAAGAGTTGGCCAGGCTCTCCACTTCGTCTCCGGTCGAAATCTCCGCTTTTACAATTAAATCGCCCGCGGCCACGCGTTTTATAATATTGTTTAACAGACGGATCGGGTGGCTCAGCCGTCTGGCAAAAAGCAGGGAAACCACCGAACTGACCAGGATACACAGCGCCGCCAGCATCAGGGTTCGCGTGTAAATGGCTCTGAGGTCATCCGAGAATTGCTCGAGGGACAGGCCGATAATGAAAAGGATGAACAGTCCCAAAGCCAGGATTGTGACGATCCAGGAAAGCACAGCCATGCGAAACAGGATGCTCTTTCGCCTCAGCGTGCCTTCCTCCGGTGAAAATTCGACCTGTTCTGTTTCGCTCTCAGACGGGCTCATCTCATTCATTCCCTTTTCAATACGGCATTGAGACCGTTGTATTCTTCAACAAGCGCGATCACGCTCTGGGGCAAAACGGTATTCCCGGTTTGCGCCGGGTGGCGGGACCCGGCTGACAGCTCTTTAATTTCGCTTGACATTTGTTTCACCCCATGCTACTATTTTTCAGGTTGACTCTTGGCTTTCCGGAGAGGTACGAGGGAGACATAAATTATGGCACGCATTCTCGTCATTGACGACGAAAAAGAACTGCGGGTGATGCTTCGTGAGATGCTGGAGCAGGCCGGCTACGAAGTCGTGGAGGCCGAAGACAGCAAGGGTGGGATCGAGCGTTTCCGCCAGGCCCCGGTCGATCTTGTGATTACCGATCTCTTTATGCCGAAGGGCAGCGGGCTGGAGGCCATTCAGAAGCTCAAAGCCGATTATCCGGATGTCAAAATCATCGCGATCAGCGGCGTTGATTCCCGGATCAGAAATGAGCTTCTTGCCCGCGCCAAAGAGGGCGGCGCTCTCCGTGTATTTGCAAAGCCTGTAAATTTGAAAGAGCTTCGAGAAGCGATCCAGGAATTGCTGGGCGAGGCCTGATAACGTCTGCTGCCTCTCCACACCCCCGATCTTTCCGACCCCGTCCCGACAGCGGATGGGCGCCCTCCATTGTTTCTCCACTATGTGTACTCCCCTCCTCCACACGGTGTCCCAGTGCGCGCAGGAAGTCGGCTATACTCTGTCGGACAGGCTCATTGTCGTCCACAACCAGAATGTGCAGCGAAGGGTTTCAGATCATTGCTCCTCCTGAATGGGCCGGCCCTCGGCCGGCAGGGAGATGGTCACCATCGTACCGCATTCGGGCGGAGACTGAACGCGGATGGCGCCGCCAAACTGCTCCACGATAGTTTTGGACACCGACAATCCCAACCCGGTGCCCTTGTCGGGGTCCTTGGTGGTGAAAAAAGGATCGAATACCTTCGAGATGATGTCCTGAGGAATGCCCACCCCGTTGTCCATCACCTCGATCACAACATGTGAGGCTTTTCCGTTCTCCTCCATCGAGGTGCGCAGCAGTACCCGGGCAGCGGATAGATTGTCCTGGAACCGTTCCTCCACCGCATCCCGGGCATTGTTCAACAGGTTCAGCACCACCTCTTCCAATGAGAAGGGATTGGCCGATACCAGGGGAAGACCCTCCGCCAACTCGCTGTCCAGTGTCACGCCGTGAGACTTGAACTGGGTGCCTATCATGTCGATGCCGGACTTGACCACGTCGTTGATCTGCACGGACTCAAGCTGGGGTTTGCCGGCTTCTCTGGCGAACATGCGCACGTGTTCGATGATGTGGACCATGCGGTCGGCCTGTTCGACGATTCTTGTGAGCCGGTCGCGGATCTTGTCATCTGAGAGGTCCCATCCTCTGTCCATGCCGATGAGGGTGTGTTCGGCCAGTCCCCGGACGCCGACGAGAGGCTGGTTGAGTTCGTGTGCGATGCCTGCGGCCATTTCGCCTAAGGATCGGAGTCGGTCTGCGCGCATGGAGAGCGCTTTCTGGGCTTCCAGTTCCCGCTCCGCCTGCACCCTGGCCGCTTCGGCCTTCTTGCGCTCAGTGATATCTACGTACGTTGCACGTGTTCCAACGATATAGCCATCAGGATCGATTTCGGGCACTTCGTGCAGCAATGTCTCAACAACCCGGCCGTCTTGTGCTACGAGCTGAATTTCACGGGAAACAGAGCCACCTTTCGGCGCTTGTTGGGAGCAGTCTCCGAGTAGTCGGGCGCCCGGTCCGGATCTGTAGAAGTCAGCCAGCGGCCGCTCCAGCACCTCAGCATGGGTATATCCCAAAGTGACTAAGAATAATTCGTTGCAGTCCACGATAACAGGAACGCTATCCTGATTGCGGGTGATCAGGTACATCACTGGCGCTTCCTCGAACAGATTTCGATATCGCTCTTCCGCTTGTTTGAGTTCCAGGGTTTGGGTTTGAATCCTTACACTCATATTGTTAAAAGCACCTATGAGTGTGCCAACCTCGTCTGTGCTGCTCTTTTCAATCGAGAACTGATAATTTCCTGTTCTTTCAGTCTGATTGATAGTATCAACAATCTTTTCTATTGGATCGGTAATCAGTCGGCTCAAATAAATAGACACCGCTATGCCTAAAAGGAAAATGGCGATGCCGATTTCAAATCCGATCAGCCGAATTCGAGCGATCTCTTTATCTCGATCCTGCAGGGAGAACCCAGTGATGAGATTGCCCTCAACATTCTCTTCAATCTGTAAGGGAACAGCGGTGTGCAACACTCCCTTCTGTTCGAAGGTGTTTTTGTTGGCGTACTGGCTTTTCAAGGGAATTTGAACCCCCTGAGGGTTGAAAGAAATGAGTTGATTTCCTTCCTCATCCAATACTGCAATGTAAACGACGTTTGAGTCTTTCTTTGTTAGCGTGAAAATCTGATCGACAAAGTCGTAGTCTCCTTCGCCCAAAGCAAGCGAGACTCCAATAGCCAACATTCGCGCTGTGCTCTTGACCTCGTTTTGAAGGGCCTGGGTGACCTGTTGTTTTTGTTTCAGTGGGAAATAGGTGAAGATAAAAGCAGAGACCAGCAAAAGCACCAGTACAAAGATACTGATGAGCTTAATTCGTATCGGCAGATTTTTGAAATGTCGGGTCATATCTGTAACCGGTCAGAAAGCATCCCACATTGTGAGAAAGAAGCCTTTTCATTCGTTAGATCAAGATGTTACCGAATAGAATACGCCTCACTCTTAAAGTCTTTGCCTTCAATTTCGACAGCTTTAATTGAGCTTATCGTGGGATCAAAATGATCAGCGCCAACAAACCCGATTGCGCCGGCACTTTTCGAGATGTATTTGAGTATATCAGCATCTGAATCGAGTTTTACAGGGAGACTTCGAAACTCTCCATTTAACATTTTGCCCATCCATATCAGACGAATTTTTGACTGTGATAGGCTGCCCACCTTTTTATAGAATTGGCCGGCAACTTTCGTTTTGTATCTATGATCAAGGAGTACAATATCTTCCCTTTCTCCCTTGTTGAATTCCCACATGGTTACTTCTCCCATGTAGATACGTTTTAGCTTGATCAGGCTAAGGGACTCTACAGGATTTTTACTGTTCACCACCACCACGATTTGAGCGTGGAGTTTTCCACTACTGAGCAAGAAAATTACCCAGAATAGTAGGATGAGCAGTTTGTCCTTATTCATCCGAAGCAACTCCTGGACTAATGGAAGAAAATCGATACCGCTGTCCAAAACATCTGGAAGCTTTTAAAATTATCCGGTTTCTTATTAAAGTTGTCCCCAAACAGGTGGTTGTGAAATTCCGTTTTCATAACCACATTAGAATGGGGTCTGAAGGCGAGCCCCCAGGTTAACCTGCGGAGTTTATTGCGAAACACAAAATGCCTGGGGTCCTCAAACACATTAATCTCAAAAAGAGGCGTGAGTTTTTCAAAAAAAGTATAGTTCAAGTTCAGGTAATCAATAGTTCGGCCACTTTTAAGCAGCAATTTTGCCATAATCCCGCAGTTTTTGGTATTGGGGAGATTTTTTAATCAAATTTAGGTCGAGGTCTAACATTAAAAAAATATTCTGGAGAAAATACGTGTTGAAATAACAGGCTTTTACACTGGCCATGGAAAAGGGTATGGGTCTCGTATCTGATTGGGCTTGTAAGTGTTCCGTTTTGGCTAAATTGAGGGTTGTCAAAGAGGCATTAAAATGGAAAGCCAGCCGTTTTTGATCTCTGGCTTGACAGTCGCACAATCCGGTGAACTGTTTGGCATCTCTGAAAATAAATTCAATTTGGAAACGCGCTTTGTAATATCTGACAATCGTCTTGGCACTTAGGTCTTTGTCGGTTGAAAACAAGATCGCATATTTCTTCTTGTCCTTGTTCGTGTGATCCAGCAAGACGACGGCTTTCAAATTGCGTTTTAAGGAGACGTGATTCAAGACAAGACTGTAAATGGCGATGCCATCTTGTGTTTGGATATATGAAAACCGAGACAGGTCCTGCCAGTTGACTTTGCCGTCATAGGTCTTGTGCCTTCCGCTTCCCTTTTCCCGTTTTGGTCCGGTGTAGAGATAGCGCATATTGGCGTCGCAGCGCAATTTGCCGATCTGGTGTAGATCCAAATCACGGACGCCATCAACAAATTTCTTCTTGCTAAAATAGCCATCGACAACGGTATATTTTTCATTCTCTAACAAGCTGGGTTTGACATCACTCAGGTGCTGTAAATACTGATCTGTTAGGGTTTCGACGTCTTCTGCCTGTTTGGAGCTTTGCTTTTTCGACTTGGCTTTCCCCTTTTTTTTGGTGCCCTTTTTCTTGACGGTCCTTTTCTTTTTATTGACCTTGACGACATCCTGTTTAGGCTTAGACTCAGACATTTGGCGTTCATCTCCAGGATCGGTTTGACGAACGGACAGCGTAAAGCCTGTGTTTCTCAAAACATCCACGATGGCCACACTGGAGACTTCCAACCCCTTTTCGCTCCGACGATGACAACCGTTCCAGAAATAATCCAGACCATAGGTCTGCTTGCCCGACTTGGACACAAAAGAAGCATCTAACACGATGATCCGTTCACTTTCTCTGCCCAGGCTTTCATTGATCACCGCTCGGTTGAAGGCCACAAATTCAAAGGGTTTGGCAAACTGGCGTGAATACGTCTTCTGTGACAAAGGAGAGTAACGCGATAGGTTACGAAAATTGATCTTGCCGTGAGCTGTTAGGATCGCTGTAAACACAGCCATCAGAAACTTTTTTTGAGGCTTGGAAATCTTGAAACTCTTGAGTATCTTTTCTGCCAGTTCCATTGTGCCGTCTCTCCAGATAAAGGGTATCGTTGACGTGGTGGTCTATGATACCTAATCTGCGTGAACGGCACTTTTTTGTCAAAGAAAACTGTCCGCCATATTGGTAATAGAATGTCTTTGAATAAGCCGAACCATTGAACTGGTACGTTTGAGTGGTATCGGTAATGGCGGAAGCATCTGCCAGTGACAGGTTCGAGATCCGACTTTTGACAAACTCTCCGCGGATCTCAAAATTGCTCCTGAGATACCGGATGTCCACTCCAACTGTGCGCCGGGTTTCGAACTCTGTGACCGTTGGGAGAATAGGGACAATGCGATTTGGAGGAAGGTCTAAAGATCGAGCTTTCCTCATCATCGCTTTCATGTCGACATGAGGTCTGATCCCAAAGATCCCTTCTTCCGTAAACAAGGAAGCGCCGAGGGTCAAATGGTGCGTCGATGGTTCTATCCAAAGCCGGGCTCCAAGACTTTTATTGGCGTTGGCATCCAGGCTGTTCTCATCGGTGGTAGAACCATTTCCCACGTAAAGGTGATAACCCAATCTCCAGCTTTCAGACTGAAGTTCCCCTAAAATTTGTAAGTTTTGAAGTGGTGGTATAATCGTCCCGGCGGCTGCTCGGCGAAGAAACTCTTCTTCATACATCACCGGCAGGACCACGGTGTTAAAAATCGGCGACTGAAATTTCCGGGTATTAAAATAACCGAAAGGAGCCAAAAATTGGCCACTGCGGATTCGCAGCCAATTTCTGTAACGGTATTCGAACCACGCTTCCAGAAGTTCAATTTCTCCTTTATCGACGTGGTCGCCGGCTCCCAGATTTGCTCCGCTCTGAAAACGAATGTTGAGAAACGCCCGCCAATCATTCACAAATTTTGAATTTAGCAGAATATGGGTTCTTAAGAGTGTCAGTGTTGGCGGCGGATTTTCAGTGGCGCCATTTGGAAATTCACGTTCAAAAAAGTCTCTCCCGATTAAGTCTAAATAACCATAGACAGATAGTGGGGCTTCCTGTCCATGGCAATAGGTTGAGAATAAGACGCTTATAACGGTTATGAACAAAAGGACGCTGATATGTTTCACGTCGTCTTTCCTCCAGTGACTCAGAAATATGACCGGAATCTCTGTATAGTCAGGTCGCAGCCGGTAGAGAGATTGCTACTGTGGTGCCCTCACCGGGCGTGGGCTGAATTTTCATAGCGCCGCCAATCTCTTCCACGATGGTCCTGGAAATGGCCATTCCCAACCCGGTGCCCTCATCGGGAGCCTTGGTGGTGAAAAAGGGATCGAACACCTTCCCCAGAATTTCATCCGGAATGCCCACGCCGTTGTCCACTATCTCAACCACCACTGTTGAGGCTTTTTCACTGTTTTCCATCGAGGTGCGCAGCAGCACCCGGGCAGCAGATAGACTGTTCTTAAACCGCGTCTCCACCGCATCTCTGGCATTGTTCAACAGATTCAGCACCACCTCTTCCAATGAGAAGGGATTGGCCGATACCAGGGGCAGGTCCTCCGCCAGCTCGCTGTCCAGCGCTACTCCATGAGACCTGAACTGGGTGCCCAGCATGTCGATGCCGGATTTGACCACGTCGTTGATCTGCACCGGTTCAAGCTGGGGTTTGCCGGCTTCTCTGGCGAACATGCGTACGTGTTCGATGATGTGGACCATCCTGTCGGCCTGTTCCATGATTCTTGTGAGCCGGTCGCGGATCTTGTCTTCGGAGAGGTCCCATCCTCTGTCCATGCCGATGAGGGTGTGTTCGGCCAGTCCACGAACGCCTACGAGTGGTTGGTTGAGTTCGTGTGCCATGCCTGCGGCCATTTCGCCTAATATTACTTTGTCAAATACGCATCGGTCGCATTAATTCAGTCAGTTTACGCTGCACCAGTTGTTCAATCACCATATTCGATAAGGCTTTGACCACCTGGCGGTGGATGGCCTCATAGGAACGTCGCCTTCGATCCCTTCGAGGGGGAAAAAGGATCACGAGGTTTTCCCCGTGATCGCGGCATTTCTTGGCGCTGGTTCCACTCCTTCCAACACAGGAAGCTGTAGGTCAACATCACAATGGTGGCATGGCGATGAAATCCCCTCCAGAGTCGGCCTTGATACTCATCCCACCCCAGAAGCGATTTGGCCACCTCGTGGAACTGTTCAATCAGCCAGCGGCGATGCGCATATTCCACCATCCGTTCCAGGGGTGTGGCTTTAGGAAAGTTGGAGAAGTAATATTTCCAGTCTCCTTCTTGGCCTCTTCCGGGTCGTTCGCCAATTAACCAGCCCAACTGGATCGACTCACCAGAAAGGGTGCGATAGGCTCTTTGGGCAATGAATTTTTTACGCAACCATCCCTTGGTGCCTTCTCGCCAACGGATGGTCCGCCACGCGGAACGGGGAAGCGCTTTTAAAACCTCATCGACACGACCGCTGCCCTTTTTGCGTTGCCCTTTCACGGCAACCCGAAAATCACATGGGACAGCCACGACATAATGTTCCTTTCGGCTCTCTAACCCCTTTAAAAAGGTAGGATCATTGCCATAGTCGGCATCGGCGACCACCACGTTATGAGGGACTTTCAACCCACGTGCTTCATCCAACAAGGTCAGAGCAATCTCTGGCTTGGTCTGAAAGGAGATCTCCTCCGGCACACCGGCCTTAGCACACCGATCCGGGTCATTGGTCCACGCTTTGGGTAGATACAACCTCGCATTTAATGGCCAACTCACCCCCGCATCGGCATACACACCCGTCACAGCAACCTGGCAATTGCCGACTTTACCCAGACTGCCTGAGTATTGCCTGGAAACACCCACTGAGCTCTTGCCTTGTTTGGCAAAGCCCGTATCGTCGAAGATGAAAGCCCCATCGCCCAAAACCGCTTCATCCCGCATTTGCTCAACCCTCTGGGCGTTGAAGGCGGCTTCATCCCATTGAATCCCGGTCAGGAGATTGTGGAGCCTCTGCTCATTGGTCTGGGGGATCGCTCCTGCGAGGGTCTCGCCGTTCTTCCGAGGCAGATCTGAGAGCAAGCCCGTGCTATACCGCTCCAGGTTTTCTCGCCCTTCAGAACGCACAAAGTGATGGATGAAGGGAGAAAGAAACGCCTCTAACTCGGGCAAAGGGTCTGTCGATGCTTTGATGTCCATTGGTATCCTCCTGTTTGCCAGAAAGATACCAACCTATCCATCAATTGACAAAGTAATACTAAGGAGCGGAGTCGGTCTGCGCGCATGGAGAGCGCTTTCTGCGCCTCCAGTTCCCGTTCGACCGTCCATCTGGCTTCTTCGGCTCGCAGGCGTTCCTGGATCTGCTTTTTCAGGCTGGCATTCGCGTCTGAAAGCTCGGCCGTGCGTTCCTCAACCCGGGCCTCCAGCTCATCGTGCGATTGCTGCAATTGGGCGTTCAGAAACCGAAGGGTCCGCTCACGTTGGAATACCCGTGCCGTCTGTACGATGATGAGCAGGATCGCAACGCCCAATGCCAGAATTCCTCCTATCCAGATACGGGGCATATCCAAGTCCACGGTTGTGGTCGCAGGCGCCCTGGAACGGGCCAGGTTCCGGTCGATTGCAAACACTTCAAACGCTCTGGGCAGGGGATCGCCGGTTTCCGCGCCGGCCACCTGACCGTTTACCGTGCCCCTGTTTGCGGTTTCTGCATGCACGCGAGCCGGAAAGTAGAGGTCGGCAGTTGAGCAGATGGCGATGTACAGAAGGAGAAAAGAGAGGCGTTGCACGTTGGCCCTTACCCCGCCCGGCTGCGCCGGGCACCCCTCGCCGCGTGCGGGAGAGGGGCTGATGGTTGGTGATGGTTAGAGACTGTTAAGATTGAGGTCCGCACGGATTAGCGCAATTCCTATGCCAAAGCCTTGGATTGTTAATAAGTTAATGAAAAATATTCGGTTACTGGTTTTGTCTTCTGTCGGCTCAGGCAAAACAGGGTGCCAATTAGCAATTGTTGATAATAACTGTTGCCAACGTCGGCTGAATTTCGCCACTTTGGTCGCCCCGAACGGTTTGCAGACACGTTGCCCCATGGCTTGAGGGCTCAGGGCCCTCACAATTACTCTGTGCGCGTTTGGAAGGCTTGGTTTGCTGCGGAAGGCTGTTGGTGCGCTGATCGGGAAGGGGGTATATGTGCGGAGGGGTTGCGGGGACCTGTCGGCCGCTTATCAGCAGATCCGGACCGTCTTTTCCAACACGGTGTCCAGGTCGGTCAGTCTGATCGGTTTGAGCAAGAAATCGGACGCACCCAACCTCATGGCCTCATCCGACATCGCCGGGTCCCCGTGGCCGGTCATCATAATCACCGGCATCTGTGGATGGAGCTGCCGGCTCCTGGCCAGGAGGGTTAAGCCGTCGATACCGGGCATGCGGACGTCGATCATAGCCAGGTCGTACGCACGCACCTCAATCGCCTTAAACGCGGCGGCGCCGTCGCCGGCTTCGTCCACCGCATGTCCGAATTCCCGCAGGAATTCTCCCAGGGTTTCCCGGACGATGTCCTCGTCGTCTACAATCAGGATGTGCATGGTGCGTTCCATTTTTTACGACCTCCACCGTACTGGAGATGCAGAACAGCGGCCCCGCTACGAGATGCTCAGTTTCTGGATTTTGTACCGCAGCGTGGAGTAGGGCATTCCCAGGTTTTTGGCCGCCTCCCGGCGGTTCCACTTGGCTTCTTCAAGCGCGTTTATTATGGCGGCGCGCTCCGGGTTCCCGTCCGGGTCCGCGTCTGCGGGGGCCTCCTCGAAGGTTGCCAGGATCTGTTTGGGCAGGCTGAGGTGCTGGGGCAGGATCTGGCCGGACCGGGAGAGGATGGCGGCGCGTTCGACGATATTGCGGAGTTCCCGAGCGTTTCCGGGAAAGTCGTAGCTTTGAAGCGCCCGGTGCGCCTCCGGGGAGAGGCCCTCAAATTCCAGGCCCCTGGGTTCTGCATAGGCCGCCAGAAAGTGCTCCGCCAGAGGGAGAACATCCTCTGTGCGCTCGCGAAGCGGCAGAAGGTCGACCGAGAACACGTTCAGCCTGTAGTACAGGTCGCGGCGGAACTGACCCGCTTCCACCAGGTCTTCCAGGGGCGTGTTGGTGGCCGCAACCACCCGGAGGTTGACGCTGATCTCTTTGGCGCCGCCCACCCGCCTGAAGGTCCGGGTTTCCAGGGCGCGGAGCAGCTTGGCCTGTGCGTCTGCGGAGAGGTCTGCGATCTCGTCTAAGAAGAGTGTGCCCCCGTTGGCCATTTCAAAATACCCGGTCCTGTCGGCCGCAGCCCCCGTAAACGCCCCCTTCGTATGGCCGAACAGCTCGCTTTCCACAAGCGCCTCGGGCAGGGCGGGACAGCTTACGGCGATGAACGGACTGTCGTCCGGGCCTGCCTGAAAGTGGATCTCGCGGGCGACCACCTCTTTGCCCGTGCCGGTCTCGCCGGTGATCAGGATCGTGTCGCATTGTGCCTCAACCGCCATCCGGATTTGCTCGTGTATCGCACCCGTTTCCGGGCTGTCTCCCACGAAGTTCCGGTTTTTTGAGCGGATTTCATCCGAGGTCTGAATCCCTCTGATGGTCTCGCGGAGGTTGCGTTTGTCCTGGCGCAGTTCCCGAATTCGAAGGGCTTTTTCCAGCACCGCCTCCAGTTCGAGCAGCTTGACCGGCTTGGGTAGAAAATCGGCCGCGCCGAGCCTGAGGGCCTGGATGACCATTTCCATATTTCCGTGGCCGGTAATCATGACGATGGAGGTTTCCGGGCGAACTTCATGGGCTTTGGCCAGGAGTGTGAGACCGTCCATACCGGGCATTCGTACGTCAATCAAGGCCAGGTCGTAGTCGCAGTCTTCAATAGCCTTTAACGCGGCGGCGCCGTCGAAGAGGTTGTCCAGGTGATGCCCACCCTCCGTCAGATAATCGCCGATGGTTTCGTGTACGATCTCTTCATCGTCCACCAGCAGGATGCGCAGCACGGATTCCATGGTCACAATCCTTAGTTGCAATGAGGGGGTTTATTTCAAAGCTTCCCGACAGGTAGAACATCGGCTTTCAGCGATCAGTTAGGCCTGCAACTTTTCGGCCAGGGGTATCGCAATATTCATGCCAATACTTGGTTTCGGGATGAAGGGGCGATTTCGGGGATTGGAAACAGAACGGTTGATATTAATATAAGTATTTGTTTTTTTATAACAATATGTTTAAGATGCCCGGTTTGGTTTGAATCGGGTTAATGTTATTATAAATCAGGTGTTTACGTCTATATTCGGTGCTGTTACCCAGATCGGACGGCGGCCGGACAGAAATCCGAACGCTCCGGGGAAGGGTGCTGGTTGATTTCAGCCACTTTTCGGTTTATTCGCGCAGCCCAAACCGGAGGCATCCGGTATCCGGTATTTGGGCCAGGTAGCCAGGGCGATGCCGATGAGGATGACGGCAGCGCCGATGAAGAGGGCGGTGGAGGGGATTTCGCCCAGGACGACATAGGCCAGGGCGGAGGAGCCGATAGGTTCGGCTAAAAGGACGAGGGCGATGAGGGAGGGGGAGACCCGTTTGAGGGCGTAGTTGAAGCTGGTGTGGCCCAGAAGCTGCGGGCCCAGGGCGAGGAGGGCGAAGAGGAGGTAGGTCTGGCCGGTGTAGCCGGTGAAGGGGTGGCCGGCCGCAAGAGAGAGGAGCACGAGGACGGCTGCGCCGGTAGTGTTGACCACGGCGAGGTAGGGGATGAGGGCCAACCGCTGGCGCTGCCGGCGGCCGATAAGGAGGTGTCCGGAGATGGCCATGGCCCCGGCGATGGCGAGAAGGTCTCCGAAGAGGCCATGCTGTCCCTGCCCCCAGTCGTTGAAGCTAACGACGGCGGCGCCTAAAAGGGAGACGGCCGTGCCGATGCCCAGGCGGCCGTCAATGGGTTCTTTGAGGATGAGCCACCCCCCCAGGCCGATGAAGATGGGGTTGGTGGTGACAAGCAGCACGGAGCTGGCCACGGAGGTGTGGGAGAGAGAGCTGATCCAGAAGGCGAAGTGGAGGCCGATAAAGACGCCGCTGGCCAGGAGGATGAGGCGGTCGCGGGGGGAGCAGGCCCGGAGTTGAGTCCGGTATTTGACAAGCCCCGGAGGCAGGACAACACAGGCTGCAATGCCCAGGCGGTAGGCGGCGATAATGAGCGCCGGGGCGTCGCAGAGCCGGATGAGGACGGCTGCGGAGGAGGCGGCGCAGACGCCGAGGGTGAGGATGAGGTAGACCATTATCGGAAGGCAGAGGGCAGAAGGCAAAGGTATGGTTTTATTTTGCCCTTTGCCCTTTGCCCTTTGCCTTCTTTTTTTTCAGTTCTTCCCACCAGTCCATGAGGGCGCGGATCTGTTTTTCGTAGCCCCGGTCTGTGGGGTGATAGTACTCGCGGCCCAGGAGGTTTTCCGGGAGGTAGTCCTGGGGGATGTAGGCATTCTGGTTATCGTGGTCGTAGCGGTAGTCTTTGCCGTAGCCGAGGGTTTTCATGAGGTCGGTGGGGGCATTTCGGATGTGGAGGGGGACGGGGAGGTTGGGCTGTTCGAGGACGTCTTTGAGGGCTTCGCCATAGGCGGCGTATACGGCGTTGCTTTTGGGGGCCGTGGCTAAGTAGACTGCCGCCTGGGCGATGGTGAGGTCGCCTTCGGGGCTGCCTAAGAAGTCGTAGGTTTCTCTGGCGGCCAGGCAGATGGAGAGGGCGCGGGGGTCGGCGTTGCCGATGTCTTCGGAGGCGGTGCGGACCATGCGCCGGAGGATGTAGTGGGGGTGTTCGCCGGATTCCATCATGCGGGCCAGCCAGTAGAGGGCCGCGTGGGGGTCACTGCCCCGGAGACTTTTGTGGAAGGCGGAGATGAGGTTGTAGTGTTCTTCTCCGCTTTTGTCGTAGAGGAGGACTTTGCGTCCCAGGACGTTTTTGACGCTTTCAGCGGTGAGCCGATCTTCAGACCCTACGGCCGCGGCGGCCATTTCGAGGGTGTTGAGCGCGCGGCGGGCGTCGCTTTCGGCGGCTTTTGCAATCAGGTCCAGGGCGTCGGGATCGGCCGTAAGGGGGGATAAGCCGCGTTCGGCGTCGGAGAGCGCCGCGTCTAAGACATCCCGGACAGCGGTCTCGTCTAAGGGGTTGAGGACGAAGACCTGGGCCCTGGAGAGGAGGGCGGCGTTGACTTCGAAGGAGGGGTTTTCGGTGGTGGCGCCGATGAGGATGATTGTGCCGTCTTCCACGTGGGGCAGGAAGGCGTCCTGCTGGGCCTTGTTGAAGCGGTGGATTTCGTCCACAAAGAGGGTGGTGCGGCGCCCCAGGCGGCGTTCCTGCTGGGCCCGGGCCACGATTTCGCGGACCTCTTTGACGCCGGAGGTGACGGCGCTGAAGGCGGCGAACCGGCTCTGCGTGGACGCGGCAACGAGGCGCGCGAGGGTGGTCTTGCCCGAGCCGGGGGGCCCCCATAAGATGAGGGAGGGGATCTGGTCTCCTTCAATCAGTTTTCGCAGGGAGGCGCCGGGCGCAACTAAGTGGTCCTGCCCGCGGACTTCGTCTAAGGTGCGAGGGCGCATGCGGTCGGCCAGCGGGGCCTCGGGCGGGAGGGCGGCAAAGAGGTCGCCTGTACTCATGGCCCGTCCTCTGGAGCGGGTCCGACGTTGAAGTCGTCCGCGTCCCGGTCGGGGTCGATGCGGTCGGGAAGATAAGGCCCGAGCCGGTCGAAGAGGTCGATCTCTTCGTCAGCCGGTTTTTGCGCTCCGGAGACACGCCCGGCCGCCCGGTGGGTGAGGAGCTGGTTGACCTCCCTCAGGACGGCCCGCCGGATTTCGGGCGCAATTTGCCCCATGCGCTGCATGGCGTCAATGATGGGGACCAGGTCGGCGGCGCCGAGGCGGTCCAGGATCCGCTGCGCCCTCTGCGGACCCAGGGCGATGAGGAGCACGGCGGCTTTTTCAACTTCTGTGAGGTTCATGTCGATTTTCGGCGTGTGAGGCGCGCCCACACAGAGGTCTGTGGGTGGCGCTTCCGGAGTTTTCGGGTGAGCTGTTTTTCGCTGACGCGGTAGACAAAGGCTTCCTCGCCGTTGATGAGGACGACAGGGATGCGCTCTTTGTGGCGTTCAAAGAGGTCGGGGTCGGTTGTGATGTCAACGGTTTCCAGGGTGAAGGGCACACACTTCCGGACATTCGCAATCCGCTCCTTGGCGATGTCGCAGAGGTGACAGTCGGGTTTGGAGTAGAGGGTGATGCGGGGGAGGGGTGGATCGTTCGGCATCCTTCATCCTCAGCCTTTAAATGCCTCTCCCGTCCGCCGCAGCTCTTTGGTTATGGCAAGCTGGCAGGTAACGTAGGCGTTGTCGTGCCGGCCTCCGCGCTGGTTCATGCCACCGGCGGCATAGCCCGGCCGGGCGTCGGCGATGGTGCCCACGATGAGGTTCGCGTGTTCGACCGTGGTGTTGTAACGATCCGCGATGAGGGCCACCATTTCAAACCAGGCGATTTTTAGGGCTTCCTCCCAGTTGGCGCCCCGGCCGCTGGTGAGGTATTCTTCGGCGCTTTCGACTACGGTTGTGGTTTCTACCACCGGGCTGCTGGTGGGGAAGCCGGGCGAACGGTCCACCTTCAGGGTGACGGCAGCGTCGATTTCGACCCCCGTGGCGGTGAGCTCTCCGTCCCCCATTCGGGCGTGTACGTCGCACAGATAGAGGTATGCTCCCGGCTTCTGGGCGCGGATGTGCAGGGTGCTGCCGGGCTGGACCGAGTTGAAGTCCATGTTGCCGCCGTGGTCGATCTGGTACGGGGCGACCGATTCGAAGTGTACGTAGCCGATCATGGGCCTGACCGGCACAACGAAATCGGGCGGGAAGTGGACCAGCCCGTCCCGCACGGGCGCCAGCAGGCGCACACTGCCCCAGTGGGGGCCCCCGTTGCGGTAAAAGCCGTAGAGGCCGACTTCGATGTCTAAGATTTCCAGGGCGACCCAGTCGCCGGGTTCAACGCCTTCGATCAGAAACGGACCGCCGGGACGGGAGTGCCGGGGGTTGCCCGTTTCTACGACCATGCCGGGTTTGAGTTCGCCTTCGAGGCTGTAGTCTAAGTCGTGCCCGCCCACGCTTTCGATGATGACGGTTTCGCCGAGTTTCAGGGTACCCCTGACCTCCCCCTGTTCGGGGTCGTCCGGGCCGGTATAATAAGGGGTTCGGGTAAAATGTCGCATTGCGTCGTCCCTCCTTGGCAGATTCTGTACGGCTGCAAATAGCACCAGCAAAGGTAAGGTAGAAGGGAGAGAGGGTCAAGCAGAAAGGGGAGGGAAGAGAGACGGAAATTTTGTTGTTTGAGGGGAAAGAATGGTTATTTTGTAAGGTCTGGGTGACAATATTTCGGACAGTTTTTGTAATTCTGGGGGTTCAAATTTCATAAGCCATTGAAAAATAACAGTTTATGGAATCTGATGCTAAATTTATAACCTGTTGAAAATCAACAACTTATAAAAAGTGTCCGAACCATTGGGTGAGAGTGGGTGTTCAAGTAGGGGCGGACCCTGAAAACAGGAAGGATAACCGGATGACAGAAGCGGAGGTTCGAGAGCTGTACGGGTGGGCGGAGATCGATCCCGAGGGTCCGGTGGTGGCCGGATCGACGGGGACCTGGCGGATTACGTACCATGCAGGTCGCTACGGGGTGGACGACGGCGGGGTGCTCAAGATCGTCTGGCGGGATGTGAGCGACTGGGAGGCGCCCCAGTTTACCGATCCCGGCGCGCCGGGATATGCGACGGTGTCCACGACCGGGCCGGCGTCGCTGCGGCCGGCATTCGAGAAGCAGCGTTTCGTGCGGCCCTGGCGCCTCTGCGTGACGATTGATGTGTTCGACGATTCGCTCTTAGAAGGGGATACGGTGACGCTGACCCTGGGGGAGACCTCGGGAGGAAGCCCGGGCAGCCGGGCGCAGACTTTCTGCAAGGAGGCGTTCGAGTTCCGGATGGCGGTGGACTGGTGCGGCACCTGGGTCTACACGGTGGTGCCTTCGCCAGAGGTGCCGATTGTCAGCGGACCGCCCCACAAGCTGGTGGTGGTGGGACCGTCGGAGATTGCACCGGGCGAGGACACATGGGCAGGGGTCAAGGCCGAGGATGTGTGGGGAAATCCCTGTACGGGTTATGACGGCGAGGTCCGGATCGATGCCGGAGGATTGACCGGCCTGCCGGAGGTCTACCGGTTCGGCCCACAGGACCGGGGAGTGAAGCGCTTTGAAGGGATGGCGGCGCCCGAGAAAGGGGTCTACCGGGTGCGGGCGGAGGATGAGAAGAACGGGCTGGAAGCCGAAGGCAATCCGCTGGTGTGCGTCGGCGCCCGGGGAGACTACCGGCCTTTCTGGGGGGATCTCCACGGGCAGAGCGAGGAGACGGTGGGGACCAACCCGGTCTCTTCCTACTTCCGGTTTGCCCGCGAATCGGCGCTGGTGGATTTTGCCGGTCACCAGGGGAACGATTTCCAGATTACCGAGGAGGTCTGGACCGAGATCAAGAAGCAGGCGAATACCCAGAACGATCCCGGACGGTTTGTCGCATTTGTGGGGTATGAATGGTCGGGAAACACCCCTGTGGGCGGAGACCACAATGTCTACTATCCGGGAGAAGACGGACCGCTGTACCGGTCGAGCCACGTGCTGATTCCGGATAAGTCCGATATCGACACCGATTGTTTACACGTGACCGATTTGTATGAGGCGCTGAAGGGGAAGGAAGCACTGCTGGTGCCTCACGTGGGGGGGCGCTATGCGAACCTGGCGTGGCACGACCCGGAGCTGGAATGGGTTGTGGAGGTCTATTCCGAGTGGGGAGAGTTCGAGTGGTTTCTCAGATGGGCGCTGGAGAAGGGCTATAAGGTGGGGTTCACCGCAGGCAGCGACGACCACAAGGGACGGCCCGGCGCAGCCTATCCGGGCAGCGGATCGTTCGGGGTTTACGGGGGGCTGACCTGTGTCTACGCAGCAGAACTGACGCGTGAGGGGCTCTGGGAAGCCCTCAAAGCCCGCCGCTGTTACGGGACCACAGGACAGCGCATTCTGCTGGAGGTGACGGCCGACGGGCGCCCGATGGGGTCGGAATTTCAGGCGAGCGCGCCTCCGGAGATTTCGGTGAAGGTGACGGGAACGGCGCCTGTCGAACGGGTCGATGTTTTCAGAGGTCTGGAGCAGGTCTACAGTTTTCCGGAAACGGTTGAACGGGCCGAAGATAAAGTTCGGGTGGCCTGGTCGGGCCAGCGCATTCGCGCACGAAACCGTCTGGTGCGCTGGGACGGGGGGCTGACACTTGAGGGGGGACGGATTCTGGCGGCGGAAGGCTACGCTTTTGATTCCGCCTCCGAAGGGATTCAGGAGACAACAGCGCAGTCGGTGACCTGGAAGTCGGTCACAACAGGCGATGCAGACGGGGTGGTTCTCACGCTGGATGCGCCCCCCGAAGCGGTGCTGAATTTTAAGACCGATGTGGTCAACCGGTCGGTTTCCCTCCGAGAGATCGCCGGCGGGCCGGTACGGGTAGACGCCGGCGGGATCGAGATCGCCGTGGTTTTCGAGCAGGCGCCCCTGGGCGTGGACCGGGAAGCCGCGTTCAGTTTCCGCGAGTCCGACCTGCCGTCCGGCCGCCACCCCTACTGGGTGCGCGTGACGCAGACGGATGGCGCAAAGGCGTGGGCAAGCCCGATTTATGTGACAATATAGTTCCAGGTTCCAGGTTCAAAGTCCAGTAACCTGGAACTTGGACAGGAGACAAACCAATGCCCGATATAAAATTGCACCGGAAGCGTACCCAACCAAACTAGTGGAAGGTCTTCCTAACCCAAGACGGAGAAGAGGTCAGCTGGCTTTCGGTGGTACTCAAGCCGATGCGGATCGGATGCGCCCGGGTGCGAATCGGCGGGATTGCGGGGGTGGGGACCCGGCAGGAGCACCGGCTGAAAGGGTATTCCAGCCGGGTGATGCACGAGTCGACCGCGCTAATGGCGGATCATAAGTGTGATATCGGCTTTCTCTACGGGATTCCGGACTTTTATCACCGGTTCGGGTACGGGGTGGGGTTCGCCGATTCCAAACTTTACGTCGGGACGGGAAACCTGCTGAGGGCCGGGGCGATCCATCCCACCCAGGCGATGAGAAAGGCGGACGGCCCGGCAGTTGCCCGGCTTTACAACCGCCTGAACGATCTGCGGACCGGAACGGCCGTTCGCCCAGGGGGGTGGCGTTACTTTGACATTTCAGCCAGTTTCAACAAGCCGGGCAAAGCCGTGCTGGTGCTGAACCGCAGCGGACGGATTACGGGGTATGCGACCTATTCGGTCCGGGACGAACGGTTTATTGTGTCCGAGGTTGGAGGAACAGGAAACGCGGTTTTCGAAACGCTGGCCGCTGTGTTGGGACGGCGCGCTCGCCGGGCCGGAGTCGAGAGGGTGCAGTTTCACCTGCCCGTAGACGATCCTTTCGGCGCTTTTTGCGCCCGCTACGGCTCCCGGCTGGAGGTTGAAGCGCCCCGAAACGCCGGTCCGATGGGGCGGATTATCCACCTGACGCAGCTGATGGAGCGGCTGGCACCCGAGTTCAACCGCAGGCTGGAGGCGTCCGGGTTCTCCTGGAAGGGGTCGCTGGCCTTTCAGACCGATCTCGGATCGGTGGGGCTGAAGGGGAACAGCGCGTCGGTTGCGGTTACTCCCGGGCGAAGCGCGCTGAAAGTAGAGCTTCCTCAGATGGCACTCACCCAACTGGCGCTGGGCTATCGAAGTGTTGACGATGTGGTCTACGATGCGGGTGTCAAGATCCCCTCTCGGGCCTTACCGGTTCTTGAGGCTCTGTTTCCAAAACAGGACGCCTATATGTGGTGGTCGGATCGGTTTTGAGAATGGGCGAAGGAATCCCTGACCGGGCGGATGCCCTGGTTTCCCGGGTGCCGTTTTTCTACGGCTGGGTGATGCTGCCGGTTGTGATGGCAACCGGGATTGCGACCACTCCGGGGCAGACCTATGTGATTGCGGTTTTCAACCCTTATTTGCGCAGTTCGCTGTCCCTGTCCCACAGCGAACTGAGCGGCGCGTACATGGCCGGCACGCTCCTGGCAGCGCTTCCGATGACGTTTGTGGGAGTGCTGATGGACCGCTTCGGCCCCCGCCGGACGCTGGCCGGGGTCGTCATTCTGCTCGGTCTGGTGTGCGCAGCCGCATCGCAGGCGACCGGTCTGGTGACGCTGTTTCTGGCCTTTCTGGGTTTGCGCATGCTCGGGCAGGGGGCGATGGGCCTTCTGGGTATCAACACGCTTGCCCTGTGGTTTAACCGGAGGCTGGGTTTTGCCAGCGGGATTTCGGGTTTGGGGCTTATGGTTGCGCTGTCCCTGGTCCCGCCGCTGTCCCTGTGGTTGATCCGGTCGTTCGGCTGGCGGTGGGCGTATGTGTTGCTGGGAGCCGGGGTGTGGGTGCTAATGCTGCCCCTGCTGGCCGTTTTTTTTCGCAACCGCCCGGAAGACGTGGGCCAGACGCCCGACGGTTTGCCCGAAGACGGGCGAGTCGCAGGCCCTCCGGCGCCGGATTCTGAGGGCGGGAGAGAAGTCTCCTTCCGCCTTGCCGAGGCGCTGCGCACCCGGTCCTACTGGATTCTGGCGTTTGCCACGGCTCTGCAGTCGATGGTTGGAACGGGTATTATGTTTCACATGGTCCAGCTCTTCGTGGATCGGGGACTTTCGGAGACCGACGCGGCAGGGGCTTTTGCCACCATTGCGGTTTCCATGTCGGCGGCCCGGTTTGTGGGCGGGATTCTGGCCGACCGGGTGCCGTTGAATATCCTGCTGTTCGTCTCGATGGCGGGAAAGGCAGGGAGTGTTGTGATTTTGATCTGGATGTCGGACTTCTGGTCGGCCCACACGTTTGCAGCGGTGATGGGCGTGTCGTTCGGCCTGGGGATGGCGGTGGGCATGACGGTGTGGGTGCGTTATTACGGACGCGCCCACCTGGGAAAAATCCAGGGATCGCTCACAACGGTCGGCGTGGCGGCGTCGAGCCTGGGGCCGTTTTTGATGGGGTCCGCGTACGATCTTTTCGGCGGTTATGATGAGGTGCTGTGGGGGTGCGCAGGGCTTGCTGCTGCTTCTACCGCGCTCGCGCTTTTGGCTATACCGCCGAAGGCAGTTTCTCAGGAGACGTTGTAAGGGAGGAAGACGCTATGGTATTGCGAGCAGTGGGGCTGTTGAGCCCGGGAGAAATGGGCCATGTGGTGGGACAGGTGTTGATCGATCACGATCTGCGGGTCGTGACCTGCCTGGAAGGGCGGAGCGAACGGACCCAGGCGCGTGCGCAAAAGGCGGGGATTGAATCCGTGCCCACATTCGACCACCTGGTGCAGGATGCGGATCTGATCCTCTCAATTCTCGTTCCGGCCGAAGCGCCCAATGCGGCGGATACGGTGGCCCGGGCGCTTGAGAAAACCGGCGAGCAGATTGTTTACGTAGACTGCAACGCCATTGCGCCTGCAACCGCGAAAAAGATCGACCAGACCCTCACCACAGCCGGCAGCCGGTTCGTAGACGCAGGCATTATCGGCCCACCGCCCAGGCGAGAAGGCGCAACCCGGTTCTATACCTCGGGGCCCGATACGTCGGCCTTTGAAGCGCTGTCGGAGTACGGGCTGGACGTGCGGCCGGTGGGATCGGAGATCGGGCAGGCGTCCGGGTTCAAGATGAGCTATGCCGCGCTGACGAAGGGGACTGCCGCGCTTTCCACGGAACTGCTGGTGGCGGCAAAAAGGATGGGGCTTTACGATGCGCTGGTGGAGGAGTTTCAGATAAGCCAGGCGGCGCGGTTCACCGCGATGGAAGGCAGTCTTCCGGGCATTCCCAACGCGGCCGGACGCTGGATCGGAGAGATGGAGGAGATCGCAAAGACGTTCGGCGATCTGGGGCTGACGCCGAAGATCTATCAGGGAGCCGCGGACATGTACCGTTTTGTGAATGAAGCCCCGCTGAAGGATGAGACGACCGATACGCGCCGGACGCTGGAACAGACGATTGAGATTCTGGCGGAACGGCTTGAAGGCGAAAATTAGACGTAAGCGTCCTCCGCGTCTCTGCGGTTTTATCTATCAGCGCCCATCAACGGCCGAAGCCTCTCAACATAAGCCCTGCACACCGTCTCGTTGTCCATATCCGGATAGCTGCCGGACATGAGGGTGACAAAGCCGTCGAAGCCGGTTTCCCTAATCGCTCCGAATACCTCCTCAAAATCGACGCCGTCGGGATCGCCCGGGAGAACGGGAACCGAATTTCCGTTCTCTTTTTTGTAGTTTTGAACGCAGACGGTGAAGATATTACCCGCAAGCGCCTTTACGGCCTCACCGCCCCGGATGTCCGCACCCTGAAGCAGCAGGTGGGACGCCTCGAAGTTGAGACCGAAGTTTTCCCGGTCCACTTTTTCAAAGAGGTCCAGACAGTGCGGCACAGTGTCGTGGAGCGTGTTGTCGTGGAGCTGGGGGCCGACCCGGACGTCCCGCTCGGCGGCGTAGTCGCACAGCTTCTGGATCCAGGGGACCTCCGATTCGCTCTGGACCGAGGGCTCGATGTGCCGGCAGCCGATCCTGAGCACATGGTCCACCAGCTTGCAGTGGGCGTTATAACTTTCACCGTTGCTGACGGGCCCGCTCTTCGCAAAGGAGCAGACCATGTCGTTCTGGTTGAGGAGGTCCGCAATCCGCTCCACATCCTCAGACGACGTCCGCTGATCGAGCTGCCCCGACCACAGGGTGATGCCGTCGTAGCCGACCGATTTTGCGAACCGGATGAATTCCTCGATGTTCAATTCGAACTGGTCGCGCGTTCCCGGCATGGTGAACATCCGGGCGGAGAGACAGAAGTTCATGGCGAATTCTCCTTTTTTGAACCAGGGTGGGGAGATGGTCCAGTAAATCGTCCGGGGTGGTGTAGACGCGGAGGGCGCGGAGAATTGAATATTGAATCCCTCTGCATTCTCTGCGTCTCCGCGGTGAAAATGGTAAAACTCCCAACTTGTCAGAGGCGTCTCTTATTTCGTACGACCCGCAGGCCTGGTGAGCCCTGTGGGTCTGCCTGCCACTCTCCGGCCGAAGTTCTTTGCAAAGATGACGAAGTCGCTGAATTCGATCTGCTTGTTCCCATCCAGGTCGAACTTGGCATCGTAATTGGGTGCGCCTTCTACTGCGCCGAACCGCTTGGCGAACGCAACGAAGTCGTCGAAGTTGACCACCCCATCCCCGTTGAAGTCCGGGGAGGGCTCGGAAGATGCGTCACCGTCGGACGAAGGAGAAGACACGGTTACAGAAACCGACGCCTCCTTTGTGTTCGCCACGGTGGCCTGCACGACTACTGTGCCGGCCGTGGCGCCGGTGAGGGCTGTGGTCGCAATTCCGCCTGAAACGGTTACTTCCGAAGCGGCCAGGTTGCCTTCGCCTGCGGTGATGCTGAAGCTGACCACGGTCGTGCTGTCCTCGCTTTTCAGGTTGCCGTCCAGGTCCAGGATTTTTGCCTGAATTGTCGAAGTTTCGGACCCGCTGGCCTCAATGGTGTCCGGATCCGCCATCAGTTCTATTGCCAGGGAAAGGGTAGACACCACCAGAACGGTCTCACTTTGCAGACCCGCTGCACTGGCTTGCACGGTTACGGCGCCGATCGTGGCGCCGGTCAGGGTTGTTGTTGCAATCCCGCCTGAAACGGTTACTTCCGAAGCGGCCAGGTTGCCTTCGCCTGCGGTGATGCTGAAGCTAACCACGGTCGTGCTGTCATCACTTTTCAGATTGCCGCTTGCGTCTACAATCTGCGCCTGGATTGTCGAAATAACCGAGCCATCGGCCTCAATGGTGTCCGGATCCGCCATCAGTTCTATTGCCAGGGAAAGGGTAGACACCACCAGAACGGTCTCACTTTGCAGACCCGCTGCACTGGCTTGCACGGTTACGGCGCCGATCGTGGCGCCGGTCAGGGTTGTTGTTGCAATCCCGCCTGAAACGGTTACTTCCGAAGCGGCCAGGTTGCCTTCGCCTGCGGTGATGCTGAAGCTAACCACGGTCGTGCTGTCATCACTTTTCAGATTGCCGCTTGCGTCTACAATCTGCGCCTGGATTGTCGAAATAACCGAGCCATCGGCCTCAATGGTGTCCGGTTCGGCCGACAGGCTAATGGCGGGCGGTTCCTCTGCGCTGATCCTTACCGTTGTGTTCGGCTTCAGCTCTGTCCGATCTCCACTTGATGATTCAAGTGAGATGGAGGCCAGTCGCAGGGTTGTTTCACCTCTGGCCTCGAAGCCAGCCAACAGCTCGAAGCTCACGGTTGCAACATGGCCGCTTCCCGAGGCCGATGTGAAGAGACTGGCCCCTCCAAAGGTGAAAGAATCCTGCTGGGCCTGACCGGGGCCTGGCGCAATAAATCCCTGTGTTAATGCGCCCAGTTCACCTTTCAAAGGCTTTACAACTGAAGGATCAAAGACAATGTCAAGCTCGAACTGTCTGAACTCTGCGAAGTCTTTGCCGAAGACCTGAACCTGGATGGTGTCACCGTCGCCTGCGCCGGCCAGCTGTGTGAGGCCCTGGTCTCCAGCAGTGCTGTCCAGGTCGAGAGAGAAACGGTCCGCACCGGTTGAGGGCTCTTCTTGATCGCCTCCTGATGAAGGTTCCTCCTGGTCTCCATCCCCGGATGTGGCCACAGATACGGGGATGTCGGGCTTCAGTTCCGTTCGCTCGGTGCTCGACAACTCAAGCGAGATGGAGGCTAACCGCAGGGTGGTTTCTCCTTTGGCTTCGAACCCGGACAATAATTCAAAGCTTATAGTCGCAATATGGCCCCTTCCCGAAACTACGCCCAACAGGTTTGCAGCTCCAAAGGAGAAGGTATCCTGCTGAGTCTGGCCGGGGGAGGGCGCAATAAATCCCTGTGTGAATGCACCGGGTTCACCTTTGAGGGGTTTTACAACTGAAGGATCAAAGATAATGTCGAGATCAAACTGTTTGAACTCTGTGGAATCTTTGCTGAAGATCTGGACCAGGACGGTGTCGCCGTCGCCTGCTCCTAACTGTGTGAGACCCTGGTCTCCAGAAGCACTGTCCAGGTCAAGAGAAAATTGGACTGTGCCGGATGAGGGCTCCTCCTGCTGGTCTCCATCCCCGGAAGTGACCACAGATACGGTGATGTTGGGCCTCAGTTCCGTTCGTTCGGTGGTTGAGGGGCCAGAGGAGACGAAGGCCAATCGCAGAGTGGTTTCTCCCCTGGCCTCAAAGCCGGCCAACAGCTCGAAGCTCACGGTTGCAACATGGCCGCTTCCCGAGGCCGATGTGAAGAGACTGGCCCCTCCAAAGGTGAAAGAATCCTGCTGGGCCTGACCGGGGCCTGGCGCAATAAATCCCTGTGTTAATGCGCCCAGTTCACCTTTCAAAGGCTTCACAACTGAAGGATCAAAGACAATGTCAAGCTCGAACTGTCTGAACTCTGCGAAGTCTTTGCCGAAGACCTGAACCTGGATGGTGTCGCCATCTTTTGCTCCCGCCAACTGTGCAAGACCCTGGTCTCCACTGGCGCTGTTCAGATCAAGGGAGAAACGGTCCGCGCCTGTTGAGGGTTCCTCCTGGTCGCCTCCGGAGGTCGGTTCCTCCTGCTGGTCTCCAGATCCGGATGTGTCTACAGACACGGCGATGTTGGGCCTCAGTTCCGTTCGTTCGGTGGTTGAGGGGCCAGAGGAGACGAAGGCCAATCGCAGAGTGGTTTCTCCCCTGGCCTCAAAGCCGGCCAACAGCTCGAAGCTCACGGTTGCAACATGGCCGCTTCCCGAGGCCGATGTGAAGAGACTGGCCCCTCCAAAGGTGAAAGTATCCTGCTGGGCCTGACCGGGGGAGGGCGCAATAAATCCCTGTGTTAATGCGCCCAGTTCACCTTTCAAAGGCTTTACAACTGAAGGATCAAAGACAATGTCAAGCTCGAACTGTCTGAACTCTGCGAAGTCTTTGCCGAAGACCTGAACCTGGATGGTGTCACCGTCGCCTGCGCCGGCCAGCTGTGTGAGGCCCTGGTCTCCAGCAGTGCTGTCCAGGTCGAGAGAGAAACGGTCCGCACCGGTTGAGGACTCTTCTTGATCGCCTCCTGATGAAGGTTCCTCCTGGTCTCCATCTCCGGATGTGGTGACCACAGATACGGTGATGTCGGGCTTCAGCTCTGTTCGGTCGGTGGTCGAGGGACCAAAGGAGATGAAGGCCAGTCGCAGGGTGGTTTCTCCCTTGGCCTCGAAGCCGGCCAACAGCTCAAAGCTCACAGTTGCAACATGGCCGCTTCCCGAGGCCGATCCGAAGAGGCTGGCCGCTCCAAAGGTGAGGGTATCTTGGTGGGTTTGGCCTTCACCGGGTGCAATAAATCCCGGCGTGAGTGCGCCGGTTTCACCCTTCAAGGGTTTTACAACTGAAGGATCGAAGATAATGTCGAGCTCAAACTGTCTGAACTCTGTAAAGTCTTTGCCGAAGACCTGAATCTGCACAACATCCCCATCCTTTGCTCCTGCCAACTGCGTGAGGCCCTGGTCTCCGCTGGCGCTGTTCAAATCGAGGGAGAAACGGTCTGCACCGGTTGAGGGTTCTTCTTGATCGCCTCCGGAGGTCGGTTCCTCCTGGTCTCCATCCCCGGAAGTGACCACAGACACGGTGACGTCAGGCTTCAGTTCTGTTCGTTCAGTACTCGACGGTCCAAAGGAGATAGAGGCCAATCGCAGGGTGGTTTCTCCCTTGGCTTCGAAACCGGCCAGCAGCTCGAAGCTTATGGTTGCAACATGGCCGCTTCCCGAGGCCGACGCAAACAGGCTGGCCCCTCCAAAGGTGAAAGTATCCTGCTGGGCCTGGCCTTCACCGGGTGCAATAAATCCCTGTGTTAATGCACCGGTTTCACCTTTGAGAGGCTTTACAACCGAGGGGTCAAAGACGATGTCAAAGTCGAACTGTCTGAACTCTGTGAAATCTTTGCCGAAGATCTGAACCTGGATGGTGTCTCCATCGATTGCTCCTGTCAGCTGTGTGAGGCCCTGATCCTCAACAGCGCTGTCCAGGTCGAGGGAGAAACGGTCCGCGCCGGTTGAGGGTTCTTCTTGATCACCTCCGGAGGTCGGTTCTCCCTGGTCTCCATCCCCGGTTGTGACCACAGATACTGTGATGTCAGGCTTCAGCTCTGTTCGCTCGGTACTCGACGGTCCAAAGGAGATAGAGGCCAATCGCAGGGTGGTTTCTCCCTTGGCCTCAAAGCCGGACAGCAGCTCAAAGCTTACGGTTGCGATATGGCCGCTTCCCGAGGCCGATCCGAAGAGGCTGGCCGCTCCAAAGGTGAAAGTATCCTGCTGGGCCTGGCCTGTACCGGGGGCAATAAATCCCTGTGTGAGTGCGCCGGTTTCACCCTTCAAGGGCTTCACCGCCAAAGAATCGAAAACGATGTCAAAGTCGAACTGTCTGAACTCTGTGAGGTTTTTACCGAAGATCTGAACCTGCAATAGTTCGGCCACTTTTAAGCAGCAATTTTGCCATAATCCCGCAGTTTTTGGTATTGGGGAGATTTTTTAATCAAATTTAGGTCGAGGTCTAACATTAAAAAAATATTCTGGAGAAAATACGTGTTGAAATAACAGGCTTTTACACTGGCCATGGAAAAGGGTATGGGTCTCGTATCTGATTGGGCTTGTAAGTGTTCCGTTTTGGCTAAATTGAGGGTTGTCAAAGAGGCATTAAAATGGAAAGCCAGCCGTTTTTGATCTCTGGCTTGACAGTCGCACAATCCGGTGAACTGTTTGGCATCTCTGAAAATAAATTCAATTTGGAAACGCGCTTTGTAATATCTGACAATCGTCTTGGCACTTAGGTCTTTGTCGGTTGAAAACAAGATCGCATATTTCTTCTTGTCCTTGTTCGTGTGATCCAGCAAGACGACGGCTTTCAAATTGCGTTTTAAGGAGACGTGATTCAAGACAAGACTGTAAATGGCGATGCCATCTTGTGTTTGGATATATGAAAACCGAGACAGGTCCTGCCAGTTGACTTTGCCGTCATAGGTCTTGTGCCTTCCGCTTCCCTTTTCCCGTTTTGGTCCGGTGTAGAGATAGCGCATATTGGCGTCGCAGCGCAATTTGCCGATCTGGTGTAGATCCAAATCACGGACGCCATCAACAAATTTCTTCTTGCTAAAATAGCCATCGACAACGGTATATTTTTCATTCTCTAACAAGCTGGGTTTGACATCACTCAGGTGCTGTAAATACTGATCTGTTAGGGTTTCGACGTCTTCTGCCTGTTTGGAGCTTTGCTTTTTCGACTTGGCTTTCCCCTTTTTTTTGGTGCCCTTTTTCTTGACGGTCCTTTTCTTTTTATTGACCTTGACGACATCCTGTTTAGGCTTAGACTCAGACATTTGGCGTTCATCTCCAGGATCGGTTTGACGAACGGACAGCGTAAAGCCTGTGTTTCTCAAAACATCCACGATGGCCACACTGGAGACTTCCAACCCCTTTTCGCTCCGACGATGACAACCGTTCCAGAAATAATCCAGACCATAGGTCTGCTTGCCCGACTTGGACACAAAAGAAGCATCTAACACGATGATCCGTTCACTTTCTCTGCCCAGGCTTTCATTGATCACCGCTCGGTTGAAGGCCACAAATTCAAAGGGTTTGGCAAACTGGCGTGAATACGTCTTCTGTGACAAAGGAGAGTAACGCGATAGGTTACGAAAATTGATCTTGCCGTGAGCTGTTAGGATCGCTGTAAACACAGCCATCAGAAACTTTTTTTGAGGCTTGGAAATCTTGAAACTCTTGAGTATCTTTTCTGCCAGTTCCATTGTGCCGTCTCTCCAGATAAAGGGTATCGTTGACGTGGTGGTCTATGATACCTAATCTGCGTGAACGGCACTTTTTTGTCAAAGAAAACTGTCCGCCATATTGAACCTGAACAGTGTCTCCATCGCCTGCGCCTGCCAGCTGTGTGAGGCTCTGGTCTCCGCTGGCGCCATCCAGGTCAAGCGAAAAGGTGATCTGCCCGAAGCTTGCCCCACCCATCGCCGCCCATGCCAGCAGCAGAATGCACGAGCAGAATCGGAACCTGCACAAGGTCGTCGCGTTTTCCCCTTTTATGAGTCTCACACCTATCCCCCGGTTATGTTGCAGTGACTGTTGGCCACGAACCATTTATGTCATTAAAAACAGAAGCGTTATAATGTATTATGCTTGTTCAGATGTCAAGGAGAAAATCGTGAGGTTCCTCAGGCAGATGTGAAAAAGGCCTCGCGGGATGTCCTGCGGGCCCAACACGGAGCGTAGCGGCGGTTCCACTGCCTGCCGTCAAGAGAATCTCCGCCCCTCAGTCCGATTGACTTTCAAAATAAGAGGCGCTATATTATGCGACGCTTGTGTGAGGATGGCTGGCCGGAGAAAAAAGACTTGACCAATCGGGGGGCGACATATATTCATGGTAAAGTGATGATCCACAAGGAAAGGGGGGAGTAAAGTCAGTGCCATCGACGTTTGATCAGGGAGCTGTTGTAGGACAACCGGAGACAGATACCGCAGGAGTCAATGTACTGAAAAAGGGGGGGAATGCCGTTGATGCAGCCGTGACGGCCGCCCTGCTGGCAAGCGTGCTTGCGCCCCACGCAAACGGGATTGGGGGTTATGGGGGGATGATGGTTGTCTATATGGGCGGAGAGGTACGGTGCATCGATTTTAATACGGTTGCGCCCCGGGCCGCTACACCGAAGATGTTTGAGGTGACCCGCTCGGACGGGCGTTTCGGATCGAGTGTGAGGGATAAGGCCAATGCAGTGGGTTACCGTGCGATGTCCGTGCCCGGGGTGCTGGCCGGGCTGGGTCTGGCCTTAGAGACGTTTGGAACGCTTTCGCTGGCCGATGCGCTGGCGCCGGCTATTCGGGCCTGCCAGAACGGGTTTCGGGTTTCGGCGGGGTTTGCGGATCGCGTGGCGGGAAGCGAGCGGAACATCCGGATGTTTCCGGAAACCGCCCGCCTGCTGTTGATCGACGACGCGCCTCCCAAATCGGGAGATCGCGCCAAAAATACTTATCTGGGCAGGATGCTGGAACAGGTTGCCAAAAAAGGGGTTGAAGAATTTTACAAGGGGAGGATTGCGGACCGGATTGTGGCGCACATCCAGGAGAATGGGGGCATTCTGGCCAAAGAGGATATGGAGGCGTACCAGGCCCGGCTGGTTGAGCCGGTTCACGCGGCGTGTATGGGGCACGACCTCTACAGCGCCCCGCTTTGCAGCAGCGGGATCAGCCTGATACAGATGTGCCGCATTGGCGAAGTGGCCGAACTGGATTTGTGGGCGAGGGACGCCGCACGACTGGCGCACGGGATGACGGAGACGATCCGGGCGGCCTGGCTGGACCGTTACCGGCATTTTGGAGACCCGAAGGTTGTGGATGTGCCCCTGGACATGGTGATGTCGGATGTGAACATTGGGGCAACGGGCCGCGAGGTGGCCGACACTATTGCGGAGGGGAAACACGGGCAGTGCCTGCTGCGCCCTCTGTATTCGGGCGGCACCACCCATATCTCGGTTGTAGACGCCGATCGGAATATGGTGTCCCTTACGCTGACCCACGGACCGTCTTACGGGTCGTTTGTGACCATTCCCCGAATGGGGTTGACAATGAATGCCGGAATGTCCCGTTTCGATCCAGGATCCGGGCTGCCAAATTCGGTGGGACCCGGCAAGGTGCCCATGGTGAATATGTGTCCCACGCTGGTTTTGAAAGATCGGGACCCATTTTTAACCATCGGCGCCTCGGGGGGCACCCGCATCCCCTCCTCTTTGTTCCAGGTGCTGACGCGGCGGATGGTCCTGGACGAAGATCTGCCCTGGGCGGTGTCTGCGCCAAGGGTGCACTCGGAAGGCAATGAGTGGGTGATGATGGAAGAAGAATTTGGAGAGGCCGCCCCGGATTATCTCAAAACGGTGGGGTACACGCTGCGCAAGGGGAAGGCGGCCGCAAACGTGCGAGCGATTGAGGTGGCGGAGTCAAGCGAGTTGATTGCGACGCTCGATCCTCGGCTGGGTGGTAGGGAGAAAGGGTATTAGGGAGTGAAGGGTGAGGGGTTAGGAGCGATAAATAAAGGGAGTTGAGATGAAGAGTTTTCCTTTTGGCAGCGGGCGTCCCGATCCGGGCTCGTTTCCCAACCGGGGGCTGGCCGAGGCGGCCATGCGGATCCTGCCCGAGTTGGGTGACGAGCTGGCGAAGTACCCGGGCAGTTTGGGGTTTGAGCCTATGCGCCGGTTGATGTCGGAGCGGTTCGAGCGGCGGGAGGGCGTGCCGCTTCCGGTAGACCAGATCGCGCTGACGACGGGGTCGATGCAGGGGGTGACGCTGATGGCGCAGACTTTTGTGGAGGCGCCCGGGGATGTGATTGTGATGGAGGAGTTTTCGTATTCGGGAACCATAGGCGCCTACCAGAAGGAGCGGGCCGAGCTGGTGGGCATCCCGCTGGATGAGGACGGGATGCGGATGGACGCCTTAGAAGAGGCGCTGGCGGACCTGACGGGCCGGGGGAAGGCGCCCAAGTTTATCTATACGCTGGTCACCTATCAGAACCCTACGGGATCGATTATGCCCCTGGAACGGCGGCGGGAGCTGCTGGCGATTGCAGGGCGGTACGAGATCCCGGTGGTGGAGGACCATTGCTACGCCGATACGGTGTATGAAGACTGCCATGTGCCGGCATTGTACACGCTGGAACACGAGGCGCCCGTGATCCACATCGAGTCGCTTTCCAAGATCCTGGGGCCGGGGGTGCGCATGGGATATTTTGCGGCGCCCCAGCCGCTGTTGGACCAGATTCTGCAGTACCGTCGAGACGGAGGGGCCAGTGCGCTGAGCGCTGCGATTGTGTACGAGTTTTTCCGCGAGGAGATCTGGTCGCACTTAGGAAAGATCAACGCGATTGTGAAGGAGAAGCGGGACCTGATGTTCGAGATGCTCTCGCAGTTTCCGGATGTGTTCGAGTGGTTCAGCCGCCCCAAAGGGGGCCTCTTTATCTGGGTGAAGCTTCCGGATTCGACCGACAGGGCGGCGTGCGAACAGCTTGCCGAGTCGCGGGGGATCGACTATGCGACCGGAAAGGCGTTTCACGTTTACGGCCGGGATGTGCCCTACCTGCGGCTGGCGTTCGGGTTCGCTTCTTTAGAGGAGATACGGGAGGGAATTGCCCTGTTGGCCGACTGTGTGCGGGAGACCCAGCAGGGGTGAGCGTACAGGGAAATCGATGGATCGAAAGGGCCGTCCTGCCGGGTTCAGGGCAGCCCTTTTTTCTGGCGGTCCTGTCGCAGCTTTTCGAGGCGGGCGCGGAAGTCTTCCCGGTCGGGCGCGAGGCGGAGCGCGACTTCGTAGTACCGGATGGCCCTTCTGTAATTCCCCTTTGCACCATAGATGTCGCCGAGGTCGGCGTGGAGACGGGGATCCTGGGGGGCTGTTTGAAGGGCGTGGTTGAGGATGCCGACTGCCCGGCGGAGCTGGTTGCGCTTCCAATACAGTGCGGCCAGATTGTGGGCGATTTCGGGGTCGCCGGGCGCGATCCGGTACCCCTGTTCCCAGAGGGCTGCGGCACGGTTGTGTGCGCCCTTCTGAAAATAGGCTGCGCCCAGGTTCGTGTAGAGGTCCACATTGGAGCTGTCGGCCCGCAGCACGTGTTCCCATATTTCAATGGCGGCGTCCAGGTCGCCTTTTTTGTACGCAATTCTGCCCAGATTGGCGAGTGTGCGGGATGAACCGGTGGGATCTATACGGAGCAGCCACTTGTGGATATCGGCCGCTTTCGCATACCAGCCTTTCCGGGCGAAGATGTCGCTGTGCTGGACGAGAAATCCCCGGGCCAGGTTGACTTTCATGCCCACCAGGTTGTGGTAGACTGCGGGGTCGAGGGGGGCGTGGGGCGCCCGTGAGGCGCGTTCGGGGTTGTGGAAGATGCGGATGGTGGGGCCGGGCGCACCGGCGCCGGGAAATTCGGCGGCGAGGGTCCACTGCGCTTTCAGATCCTCATAGAACCGGGCCTGTTTTGCAAACCGGTCCGGGTCTTTCAGGTACCGGTCTGCAATGGCGCTGCTGGTGATGATGTGGTCGTAATCGACGTACCACCTCAGGTCGTAGCAGGGTGTCGAATGCTCGGGAGCGAGGATATCCATCAAAAGTCTGATCGTGTAATAGGTCTGCGGGTCCAGATTGGGCGTGTAGTGTTCCATTGCGAAGAGGGCGCCGGGCGGTACCTGCGACTCGACCCAGGATCTGGCCAGGATTCGGGTGTCCGGACGGGCGTCGGCGGCGGTTTTTCGAGCCGTTTTCAGGCCCACCGGGAGGATCAGCAGGGCGGAGAGGACGCCGGCCGATGTCCACCCGGGCAGGGAGACGGCCTGGGCCGCCATCCGGCGAAGGTCCCAGATGCCTTGGGCGGCGAGGAGGACCAGACAGGGAAGGACCGGCAGGAGGTAGCGGGCGGCCTGCATGGACCAGGTGGCGATGATGCCCAGGTAGAGGCACATAAAGCCGATCAGCGGAATCCACTGAGGGGCGCTTTTCAGGTGGATGGTGCGCCCGACCGCGCCCAGAATAAGGACGGGGGAGAGCCAGATGCCGAAGTTGTCATAGAAATCCCGGGCATAGGCGATCAGGGTGCGGTCCGGGTCCACGCCGAAGTGCCCCCGGTCCATGTGAATCCGTTCGTAGGAGAAGTCTGTCCAGAAGGTCTCAAAATCGAGGAAGCAGTAGGGGCTGGTGAGGACGAATACGGCCGCGGCGGCGGCCAGCCCGCTCCAGAGGGCGGGTTGGACAAGGGTGCGAAGGAGAGGGGTGCGCTCCCGGACTTCTCTTAAGATGTATGCCAGGAGAAAGGCGGTGCCCAGCAGGGCGCCGGTGTACTTGGAGGCGGCTGCCAGGCCGATCCAGAGCCCGCACAGCAGCGAGGCCCGCCGCCCTCCCTGCTCCAGCACCTGGAGCGCGGCGTGAAGGGCGAGCAGGGTGAAGAAGACGAGGGGGGTGTCGACCCCAGCGGTTCGGCTGGCGGCCACGTGGGTGGGGAGAACGGCCAGGATGGCTGCGGCTGCCAGGCCCACACCCGCTCCGGCGAGCCGGCGCCCCAGCCGGGCGACGGCCCAGACGGCGGCGATGCCGAAACAGGCGGTGACGGCCCGGCCAAGGATGATGAGTTCGGAGGGGTCCTGTTCGTAGAGGACGCGCATGTCGTGGGGAGAGGCGAACGTGCCTGTGAGCCAGCCGACGCCGTAGTATACGAATTGTCCGATGAGCTGGATATAAAAGGAAAGCGAGGGATAGTGGAAGAAGTGGGGGTTGAGGTCGAGTCCAGGGCCGTTCCAGTTCCACATTTTCCAGGCCTGCCGCATGCATATCTCTTCTCCGTAGACGTAAGGCAGGCCATAGGAGAGGTTGGGCACACGGAGGCCGATTGCGAGGAGGAGGATGCCTGCAAGGAGAAGGCGGTGTCTGAGCGTGCGCTGGTCCATGAGGGCCTTTGTGAGGTTAAATTCGAGGGGCAACCGTCCAAAATATAGAAAAAGGGGTTCGAACGGGGCAAGCACTTTGTCCCACACAGCAGGGTTGACGGTCGATCCGGTCTCCAGTATATTTGGGCACACATCTGCAACTATAGGTCTTCGGGTTTTATTCTGAAAATCTTTTTGCCTTTCTCCGCGTCCTCTACGTCTCTGCGGTGAATAGAAGGGAGAAGTCAGTGTGAATGCGCATGCAACCATGCCCGAACGCGCGCCCATTCCGGGCGTGAAGCACCTGCTGGCCGTGGCCAGTGGAAAGGGGGGGGTGGGCAAATCGACCACGGCGGCGAACCTCTCGGTGGCGATGGCGCAGGAGGGGGCCGGGGTCGGGTTGATGGATGCCGATATTTACGGCCCCAATGTGCCGATTATGATGGGGATAAAAGAGAAGCCCCGGATGACGGGTGAGGGGCAGATGATGCCTCTGGAACGGCACGGGGTGAAGTTGATCTCGCTGGGGTTGATTGCCGAGGAGGGGACGCCGGTGATCTGGCGGGGGCCGATGCTGGCCAGGATGGTGACGCAGTTTTTGCAGGATGTGGCGTGGGCGCCTCTGGATTATCTGGTGGTGGACCTGCCCCCCGGGACCGGCGATGTGCAGTTGACCCTGACGCAGACGGCGCCCTTAGACGGTGCGGTGATTGTGACCACGCCCCAGCCGGTGGCCTTAGAGGATGTGAGGCGGGGAGTGCAGATGTTCCACACGGTTAATGTGCCGGTGCTGGGGGTGGTTGAAAATATGAGCGCCTATATCTGCCGGGCGTGCGATACGCGTACGGAGATTTTCGGGCACGGCGGGGGAAGGCAGATGGCGGATCTCTACGAGATCCCCTTCCTGGGGGAAATTCCCCTGGACCTGCGCGTGCGGCAGGGTGGAGATGCGGGGACACCGATCACGGCGGCCGATCCCGAATCGGACGTGGGTCGGAGCTACCGGGAGGTGGCCCGGCGGGTGATGGCGGCGATTGAAGAGGTCGGGTCGGGATAGGGAGGAGATACAGGGGTGCGGTGGGTGTGGTGGGCGCAGGAATCGCGCCCGTACAGGTGTTTATTCCTAAAGGATTGTACGGCGGTGCCGATAGAGAGGATAGGGGATATTCTGTTAGAGGATATCCGGTTCACTCTTTCTCTTCGATACGGTGCCGGCGATGAAAACCAGAGATCTGCTTCCGCCCACGCTTGCCACGCTTGCTCTTTCCCTGGTGCTGGTCGGGTTTTGCATGTACGTTACGGTGCGGCCGGCCGAGATCAGGCCGCGTCCTGCGTCCAAAAAATCACCGCCGGGTGTGGCTTCTATCTCGTTTGTTGAGGGGCAGGCTGAGATTCGGAGTCCGGGAGGCGTGTGGACGCCTGCGCGGCGGGGGGACCTGCTCCGGCCCGGAGACGCCATCCGCACGGGGGTGGACGGGCGTATGGAGCTGCGCCTGCGGGATCTTCCGGGACGGCTGCGGCTGGATCGGGAAACGGTCTTTTCGTTGTGGGGAGATCGGAGGGATGAACCTGCGGCGGGCGGGCGGGTGACAAAGGGCAGTGTGTGGGCCGATGTGGGGGCCTGGAAGGCCGGCGGAAACCGGTTTGTGCTGGACTCACCGACTGCCCGGGCGTCTGCGGAGGAGGCGGTTTTCCAGATGCATGTGCTCCGGCCGGATTCGGTTCAGCTGTCGGTTTACGATGGGGTTGCCAGGGCGGGTTTTTCGGGTGGGCGGACAGGTGGGACCGCTGCCGGGAACCTGGAAAGGGCGCAGCAGCCTGTGTTGGTGGGGCAGGCGCTTACGCTGGTGCCGGGCCGGGCGCCGGTGTTGAGCCGGGTTGATCCGCAGGGAGACTGGACCAACGGCTGGCGGAACCCGAGCGCGGAGGCGCGGCGCTGGCCGGAGGAATCGGGCGGGGCACGGCCCAGGGTGACGGCCCTGAGACGGGATTTGCGAGAGATCAATCCGGAGGTTTACCTCTCGGTAGAAGTGGAGCTGAAGGGCCGGCAGCGCGGGGATGCGCCTTTCCGCCCGGAGGAGGTCCGCCTCCGAAAGATCCAGATCCGCTCTCAAACCTGGGACAGCCTGGCGCCGGCGAAGAAGGTTGATCTTTTAAACGAGACCTTTACGTTTTTAAAGGGACGGTATCCAAATATCAAGCATTCGGTGATTCTGAAGTTTGATGACGGCAGGCCCGATCTCGAACTGAAGTACGCGTCGTCCCTGAAGGGATAGCCGGCCGGCCATCGGACCGGAGATAGGTGTGCGGTGAGAAGGGAAGGACGTGTTTCGAGACGTTTTTGAAGGGTTCGATATCCGGAAGTACCACGGGAATGTGCAGCGGTTTTTCCTGTTTGGTATCCCGTTTTTTTCCGGAATGGGCCTCTTTTTTTTGCTCTACAATCTCTATCTCCTCCGCCTGGGCTTTCGTGAGGATTTTATCGGTTGGCTGGTGGGAATGACGCCGCTGGCCTCCGGTCTTTTCGCCATTCCCATCGGCATCTGGAGCGACCGGATCGGCCGGAAGCCCTTTCTCATCGCGGCGGCGCTTCTGATGGGCCTGTCTCAACTGGGCCTCTGCTTGAGTCACAATCCTCTTCTGCTCCTCTGTTTTGCCTTCCTCGGCGGCATCTCTCCCTCTCTGATATTTGTCAACCACGTCCCTTTTCTGGCCGAGAACTGTCCGCCGAATATACGGGGGCAGGCCATGGCGATTGCGATTGGGATTCAGGCTGCTACCCGGATGCTGGTTAGCCTGGTGGGAGGGGCGCTGCCGAGGCTTCTGGGGCTTCTGGCGGGGGTTTCGACCGACCGACCCGAGCCTTTCCGATACGCCCTGCTTCTGGGGGCCGGTGTTACGCTGCTGTCGACTTTTCCCCTGTTTGGAATCCTTCCAGACAGAAGCCGGGAATCCGAGCGGGCCTCCAGGCCCGGCGCCGAGGTCGCGGTGAAGCCGCCCTGGCGGCTGCTGATGGTTTTTATGACCATCAGCGCCCTGCGGGGGCTGTCATTCGGCCTCACTATGCCCTTTTTCAACGTGTTTTACCAGGAGAGACTCCACGCATCCGCCGCGGCCATCGGGGCGATTTTTTTCTTCAGCCAGGCCGTGGGGCTGCCCAGCACAATAGCCGCGCCGGCCCTCTGCCGCCGGTTCGGGGCCAGGGCGACCATTGTGTTATTCCGGGTTCTGGCCGCCCTCTGTCTGGGCGTGATGGGCGGGCTGGAGGGTCTGGTTGTGGGGGTGGTGGTCTTTCTGGTCCTATCGGTGGCGGAGGGGGTGAGTACGCCGGCGGAGATGAGCTTTGTAACCGATATGGTTTCCCGGCCCTACTGGGGCCGGATGCAGAGCCTGAGGGTGACGGGATATCAACTCTTCTCTGCTCTGGGGAGCGCCTGGGCAGGGGAGATGATTCTGCGGTTGGGGTACGGACCCACATTTGGAGCAGGGGGGCTGGCGATACTGGCCAGCGGGGCGACGTTCCTGGTCTGTTTCGGCCGGCGTCCGCCGGGCGACAGTAAAGGATCGAGGTGTGCAGACAATAACATATAAAGTGTTAAAAACAAATGTCTTATGTATGGGAGACCGGCGCCTTTTCTTGGCGCTTTTCCTTTTCTGTAAAAAATCTCTTGTGTTGAGATGAATAAAAATTTTATTTTGTGGAGGCCAACTTCGATCTTTACCGGAAGGCCCCCGAGGCGTGGGGCTGAAGGAGGAAGGTGACTTTTGGCGAAACATCTGGCCCTTTTTGAGAGTCGAAAAAGAAAGGCCGAAAACCGGTGTGTGCGTTTTCTGCCGTCAAACGGAAACAGGGAGGTGGTTCATGCAGCCGGATATTGACAAGATTCTGGAACGGGGCGCGCAACGCCGCAGGGAGGCGCTGAGACAGGGGGAGAGGCGCCGCAGTTTGAAGGCGATCCTGAGGGGAGAGGGAGAACGTCATAACCTTCAAAGCGGCCTGTTGTGCGTGCTGGTGGTCCTTGTTCTGACCGCTGTTGTGTTCGGTCTGGTCAATTTGAAATTCGCCTTCAAGGACGCGCCGGAGTCCGCCAGCGAGACAGCGGTGCCCGTGGAGGCCGGTCAGTAGCCGAACCGATGCCAAAAAGCAGGGCCGATTTTGCAGGCCCATTCACAGGAGTGAGCCATTACGCCTTCAACGAGGAAGAGGATAATGAACGCAGGTGAGGTGGGGAAATGGGGGTGGGCGCCCCTCATTGCGCTGGTTCTGATCGCCCTGGCGCTGGCCGGCTGCGGGGGAGAGGAGGCCGAGGGGAAGAACCAGGCCGATGCGAAGGTGGATTCGACAAAGGCCGACTCGACGGTGGTCGATTCGGCAAAGGTGGATTCGGCAAAGGCGGCCGAGAAGAAAAAGGTACCCGAAGGGGTGCCGGTGAAGGTGGACGCCGTGGCGCAGGGGGAGATCTCCTCGTATTTGCTGTACGATGCGACAGTGGAGGCGGAGGAGACGGTAGACGTCTACGCCCAGACGGCGGGTCTGGTGCGGCGCGTGTTGGCAGAAGAGGGGGACCGGGTGGTAGCAGGGCAGGTTCTGGTGGAGCTGGTGGACGACGATTTGAAGCTGTCGGAGGCCGAGGCCAGGGTGAGCTACCAGAAATTGGAGAGCCAGTTTAAGCGGAAGGAGGAGATTTTCAGCCGGAAGCTGCTTTCCAAAGAGGAAGTCGAACAGCTGAAGTACGATTTAGAGCAGGCCCGGATCCGATGGGAGCGGGCCAAGCTGACGCTGGCCCACGCGTCCGTGCAATCGCCCGTGGACGGGGTGGTCTCGAAGCGAGTCGTCAAACTGGGCGATCGGATCGGGCAGAGTACCCAGCTCTACGAATTGGTGAATATGAAGATCCTGATTGCGCGGGTACACGTGCCGGGCCGGGAGATGTGGAACCTTTCCGTGGGGCAGCCCGCGACGCTTACCACCGATTTTTTGCCCGACTCCGCATTCACCGGGCGCGTTATCCGGATCAGCCCGGTGGTGGATCCCAGCAGCGGGACGTTCAAGGTGACGCTCGGAATAGATAACACGGATGGTCAGCTGCGTCCCGGGATGTTCGTGAAGACCCATATTGTGACGGCGACGCACGCTCAGGCGGTTCTGGCGCCCAAGCGTGCTGTGGTTTACGACGATGGGATGCCCCACGTGTTTGTGGTGGAGGACAGCACCGCCAGAAAAGTACAGCTTGAAGTGGGATTTGAGGACAGCAAACATCTGGAAGTGCTCTCGGGTATTGCGCTGGGAGATAGGATTGTGGTGGTGGGACAGAACGGGCTGAAGGACGAGGCGAAGGTTCGGGTTATTGAAGGTGAAGGCCTCCGGATTCCGTCCAAACCGGATACCACGGAGGGGAAAGACCAGGCGTCGTAGAAGGACCTAACCCCCCGGCCCCCTTCCCTAAAGGGAAGGGGGAGCAAGCCATTGTTTCAGTGAATGTTACGAAGGTTGCCTTTCTCCCCTCCCCGTTTCGGGGAGGGGTCTCAAACCGTATACCAATTTGAAAGCAATACCCTTTGACACTCCCACGAATAAATCCGTGGGATTCTCGCTTCATCCCAGACTGCTTGCCTTTGCAAGTCTCACATCCGGTCCACGAGCATTTACCCTGTCCGTCTGCCCGGCGGCCAGCAAGTCCATCGGTAGCCCTTCTGGATCTTCATTTTCATCTCCAGCAGAAGGCTTTCCGTGGCAGAAAACTGCTCATTTGTTCACTAACAATATAACTCATCTCCTACTCGAAGACAACCTTTTTTTATGTTTCTGAACGGATTTCCCGCGATTCATCCCACGATTGAAACCGTGGGCTTTCTCGCGGATTTTCTGTAAAATTCATCAGACGCAGAACAGGGTCTTATGAACGACTCCTCCAAAGAGCCATCCTCTCTCTCGCGGGCGGGGATGCAGATTTCGCGCACGTTTGAGATTACGACCCGGCGGCCGGTGGCCATCTTTATGGTGGTTCTGGCCGTTGCCGTCTTCGGCTATATTTCCTACCAGCAGCTGCCCCTCACCCTGATGCCCGATATCTCCTATCCGTCGCTGACCATTCGCACAGACTACCCGGATACGGCGCCCGAAGAGGTGGAGAACCTGATTTCCCGCGCCATCGAACAGCGGCTGGGGGTGCTGAATAACTTGGTCAGCATCACCTCTATTTCCCGGGCGGGCCTCTCGGATGTGATCTTGGAGTTTGGTTGGGACACCAGTATGAACGATGCGGTGCAGACGGCGCGGGAGAACTTAGACCGGCTGCGCCTGCCCCGGGGGGTGAACAAGCCGCTGATTTTACGCTATGATCCGACTCAGGATCCGATTATGCGGATTGGGGTTTACGGGGAGGCGGACCTGTATACGCTGCGGCGGATTGCCGAGGAGGAGATCAAGCAGGAGCTGGAAGCGCTGAAGGGGGTGGCCGCCGCACGGGTACAGGGCGGGCTGGAAGAGGAGATTCGGGTGGAGGTCAGCGAGCGCCAGCTTGCGCTGATGGGCCTGGGGATTACCCATATCAACCGCCGGCTGCAGGAGGAGAATATCAACTTAGCGGGCGGCAGCCTGCTGGATGGGCAGACCCAGTACTTAGTGCGCACGTTAAACGAGTTCCGTTCGCTGGAGGAGATTGAAAACCTGGTGGTGGGACAGAAGAACGGGGTGGAGATCCGGCTGAAGGATATCGGCTTAGTGGAACGCACCCACAAGGAGCGGGAGATTGTCACGCGCGTGGACGGGATCGAAAGCGTGGAGATCGAGATTTTCAAGGAGGCCGACGCCAATATTGTGGCTGCGGCGCAGCGGGTTCGGGACCGGTTGTTCGGTACGGCCGAGCAGTTGGACTATGTGGCCCGGCTGAAAGCAGGAAAGATAGAGAAGGCCAAAGCAGACAACCGGAGGAAGCAGGTCCGGCAGTTTGTGCAGCTCAAGGAGATGACGAGTTTTATTGCCTTCTCGTTGCCGCCGGAGGTGAAGGTGGATGTGCTGTCGGACCAGTCCACCTTTATCAAACGTTCGCTGGACGAGGTCAAGCGGACGGCGGTTATCGGGGGCATCCTGGCTATTTTGGTGCTCTACATCTTCCTGCGCAACCCGGTCCACACCGCGATTGTGGGGCTGGCGATTCCGATTTCGGTTGTGGCTACTTTTGCGCCGATGAAGATTTTCAACGTTTCGTTGAATATTATGTCTTTGGGCGGCCTGGCGCTGGGGATCGGGATGCTGGTGGACAACTCGATTGTGGTGTTGGAGAGCATTTTCCGCTGCCGGGAGGAGGGGGATGATATTGTGAGGGCCGCCATACGGGGCACCGGCGAGGTGGGCGGAGCGGTGTTTGCCTCCACGCTGACCACGGTGGCGGTTTTCTTTCCGATCGTTTTTGTGGAAGGGGTGGCGGGGCAGGTTTTCGGCAATCTGTCGCTCACGGTGGTCTTTTCCCTGCTGGCTTCGCTGGGTGTGGCCCTCTTTTTTATTCCCATGCTGGCCTCCCGCCGGGTGGGGCTGGGCAGAGGCGGAGACGCAGCGGGAGAAGGGGAGGCCGGCGGGCTGAAGGAGATGGCGCGGTCCGAGCTTCTGCAGTTCCGATCGGTCGCTGGTCTGAAGGAGGCAGCGTTGGAACAGGCGGAGGGCCGCAGGAGCGCCCTTTCTCTGCTGGGCCGGGGTTTGCTGGGCCTGCTCTGGCTGCTGGGCGAGTTCGTGCTGCGTGTCCTGTGGGTTCTGCTCACCGCCCTTGTGGTGGCGCTCAAGACTACGGCGTTGATCGTGGGGGCTGTGCTCTTTTTTCCGATTGCGTCTCTGGTTCAGAAGGTCCGGCGGAAAGCGGGCCCCGGCCAGGTCTGGCAGGGGGTGTGCGGATGGGCCGAGGACCGGGATTTGTTCGGATATTCGATTGTGCGGACCATCTGGGACGATCTGCTCTTTTTCGAGGCGCCTGCGTCGCTGGGAAGTGACCTGCCCCGGGGGCTGCGCTGGACATGGCGCGCTATGCGGCGGACGGTGGGCTGGGCCTTTCGCGGGCGTATTCCAAAGCGGATATTGAAGGCGCTCCCGGCGCTTTTCGCACTGGTTTTTCTGGTTCTGCTCTTCCCGCTGGGGCCTTTCTATTTTTTGGCGCGATATCTGATCTTTATCCTGCTTGCCCTTATGGGCAAGGCGCTGGTTCTGGCTCTGATGCTGGTTTTCCTGGTCGGGACGGTCTGCCTGATGCTTCTGGCCCTGCTGGTCGTACCGGTCCTGAAGCCTCTGCTGTACCTGTTTGAGGGGGGATTCGGGGCTATCAACCGGGGCTATCCCCCGGCGATCAGGTGGGCGCTGCGCAACCGTGTGGCCGTGGTTCTGATGGCGCTGGCGCCCTTTGGCATTTGCTGGTTTATTCTGCTGCCCAGTATTGGCAAGGAGTTGATTCCGCAGGTACACCAGGGGGAGTTCAATGTGGAGATGGCCCTGCCCATCGGCACGCCTTTAGAGGCGACCGACGAGATGGCCTACCGGGTGGAATCCCGGATTCTAAGAGAACCGGGTGTGGGGCGGATTGCCTCGGTTGTGGGCGTGGACCGGACGGCGATTGTGTCCTCGGATCAGGGCGAACATACGGCCAGGGTGACGGTTGTGCTGCAAGAGGAGGGTGCGGGCACGAAAAGCGTTCTGGCCCGGACCTGGCAGACGGTACGTGGGCTGCCTGCGGATATCTGGGCCTCGATTACGGGTGAAAACCTGCTGGCGCAGCGAGAGGATGCGCTGATGGGGAGGCTGCGGGCGGGCCTGGGCGATCTGCCGCAGATGAAGGTGGATTTTTCGCGGCCTGCGCTGTTCAGCTTTAAGACCCCGGTCGAGGTGGAGATTCGAGGGTACGAGTTGGGCGATCTGGCCCGGCTGGGGCGGGAGGCGGAACAGGCGCTGTCGAAGGTGCCCGGGCTTTACGATGTGAAGTCGAGCCTGCAGCGGGGCAGCCCCGAGGTACAGGTGGTGTACCGGCGGGACCTGCTGGCCAAATACAATTTGAATCTGCGCACGGTGGCCACGCTGGTTCGGGAGAAAGTGCAGGGCGAGGTGGTGACCCACTTCCGGGAGGCGGACCGGCGGATCGACGTGCTGGTGCGGGTGGGTGAGGCGGACCGGGCGGGGGTGGCGGATCTGCGGCGACTGGTGGTGAATCCGAACGGGCAGGTGCCCATCCGGCTGGCGTCAGTGGCCGATATCCAGGTGCGGGAGGGGCCCAGCGAGATCCGGCGCATCGACCAGCAGCGCGCGGTGTTGATTACGGCCAATGTGAGCGGAGTGGATCTGGGAACGGTTACCGGAATGATCCAGCAGGCCCTGGAACGGATCGATATCCCGCAGGATGTGTCGTTTGTGATCGGGGGCCAGAATCGGGAGATGCGGACGTCTCTGGATAGCTTATGGAGAGCCCTGCTGCTGGCGATGTTCTTAGTCTACATCGTGATGGCCTCCCAGTTCGAGTCGTTTGTTCACCCCCTTGTGATTATCTTCACGTTTCCCTTAGCGCTGATCGGGGTGGTTGTGGTGCTTTACCTGCTCGACGCTCCATTGAGCGTGGTGGTCTTTTTGGGGCTGATTATGCTGGCCGGCATTGTGGTGAACAACGCGATTGTGCTGGTGGATTATATCAACCATCTGCGCCGGAACGGGATGGCCAAATTCGAGGCGATCGTACAGGCGGGTTCGGTGCGCCTGCGGCCGATTCTGATGACCACCTCGACCACCGTGCTGGGGCTGCTGCCAATGGCGCTGGGCCTGGGAGAGGGGGCCGAGATCCGGACGCCGATGGCGATTACCGTGGTGGCCGGGCTGATCAGCGCCACGCTGCTGACCCTGGTGATTATTCCCACGGTCTATTCGCTGATGGACCGGGGGGAGTGAATCAAAAGCGCCACGTATGTCATTTTTCCCTTTCTTTTTTGCTCCGATTCTGTTTTCTTTTGATGTCTCTATCCAGTTTGTTAGTGTTTACTTGGTAACTTTTTACCCTTTTTGGCGTCTAATTTTTGTGGTACACTGATATAGCGAAAACCTCCTCGTAGACAAGGAGACGGTTGTATGATACACTATGCACGATCCACGCTGTTCTTTGGTATTGCGGCCCTCTTTCTGTCCACGGCTGCCCCGGCTCAAGAACCTGAGGTTGAGGACATGCGTTTAAGCCTTTCCGAGTGCGTCGATATTGGTCTGAGTAACAATACCCTGATTGTACAGAACCGGTACGATCTGGCGCTTGCAGAAGCGGATGTGGACAACAGCCGGAACGCTTTTCTGCCGAGTTTGAGTCTTAGCTGGTCGACCTCCCGCAGTATTACCGGCCCCCGGGAAGGCACGTTCTTAGACGAAAGTACCGGCCAGGTGATTTCAGCTCTGGGAGAGAGTCGGGTTGGCGGGAGCCAGCGTTTCAGTATGAGCAGTATCAGTATCCCCCTTTACAATGCCCAGGCCAATTCGAATCTCTCGGCGAGCAAACAGGGGTTGAAGGCGACCAGGATGACCCAGATCGCCAACCGGCAGCAGGTGATTTTTGATGTGAAGCAGGCCTATTTCAACCTGCTTCAGTCGATCAAGCTGTTAGAGGTCCAGAAGGAGCAGATCCGGGTGGCCCAGGAGAACCTGCGCCGGAACGAGACGCTTTACGAGATCGGCTCGGCGCCTATTTCAAACGTGTACAGCGCCCAGGCCGACTTAGCAGGCCTCCAGGCTATCCTGATCCAGCGGGAAAACGACGTGGAGATCGACCGCACCAATTTGAGTTTTGCGCTGGGGTTAGGAACGGATGTGCGCGTTGTTCCTACCGAAGAGGAGTTTGAGGTTAAAGTCCCATCGCTGACTTACGAAGAGGCGCTGGGTCGGGCGCTGGAGGAACATCCCAGCATCTTATCGACGAAATATTCGATGCTCCAGTCCCGGGAGAGTCTGAAGGGGCTCCAGCGCAGCCGGCGCCATCCGAGGGTGACCATGAGCGGCGGTTACAGCTGGAATCTGAACAGCGGGGAGAGTTTTCGGGGGATGGAAGACCTGTTTTTGAAGAACTACAGTTACAGTTTCAGCGTGGGCGCCAGTTTACCTATTTTCAACATGGGAACGGAAAATGGCATCAGGCAGCAGAAGCTGAGGTACCTGCGGAGCCAGGAACAGCTCGATCAGGCCAAGCGACAGCGGGCGCTGCTGGTTAAGCAGGCGTTTTTGAACCTGGGGCGGCTCCGCCGGCTCCTTGAAGCCAATGAAGCCTCGGTGCGCGCCCAGGAGGAGAACTTTAAGCTGGCCGAGGAACGCTACAATTTTGGCGCCGGAACGTTTCTGGAGCGGCTGCAGGCCCAGAGGGATTTGTTTCAAGCACGTAACAGTCTGGTGCAGTCCATTTACAACTACCAGATCGAATTTGCCCGGCTGGAGCAGGCAATGGGCGCGCCGATTGTAGAAGAGGAGTGATTGAGAAAGAGATCGACGAATGGGCGTCAGATGTGATCTCTATTGATACGGGGGGTTCCATGAACGGGTGCTTTCGAATTTCTGCGCTGCTGGTGGCTGTGACGCTGGTCCTGTCTACAACGGCGCCGGCCTGTGCAAAGATGGGTGATATTCTTTTTTCTAAGAAGCTCTACGGTGTTGTGGGCGTGGGAGCCAGCATGATGTTTTTTAAGGATGCCTACAACGCCCGAAAGGACGCCGGGAATTTTTACGACCAGTACAAGGTGACCGCATCGCCGCAGGAGGCGCAGACGCTTTACGACGAGAGTAAGCGGCAGGATACCCGCAGCGCATTGATGCTGGGGCTGGGGTTGGGCACTCTTGGCTATTCCATCCATCTGTTGCTGTCGGACGATAAAGAGGAGCTGCCGCCGCCGAAGATGGATGAGGGGCTGGTGAAAGTGAAAGGCGTGGCTTTGGACGTGGCGGGGGATCCGCTGGGCCGGGGGGTGAGGGTGCAGTTAAAGAAAGGGTTTTGAAAGACGACGGACGACGGGGAAGGGAAAAATAAAACGGCCGGCATCGAAAGGATGATGCCGGCCGGTCTTTGTTGTTGTTTTCGATTCTGTCAGATGCCGAACTGCTCTAAGAGGCGGTCTGCGATGGTGCGGCGGACGTCCTCGCTGTCCAGTTCGCCGGATTCCAGCTTCGCACGCGCCTGGGAAACCCGGTCTTCCCGGATGTCGGGGGCGCTGCGGGCCTCTTCGGTCAGCCGGTTTTGCAGGTCCTGCACCCGGCGGACGTCATCGGGGAGTTCGACGCTGTCCGACGGGGCGGCGTCCTGCGCCCGGGCCTGGCGTTTGGCCTGTTCGGTACGTCGGGTCTCTGCCCGTTCGGTGCGGCGAGGGTCATCGGGTTGGGGGATATCGTGAATTCTGGGCATGGTCGGCTGCCTCCGGAACAGTCCCGTTCGGGACGGGGAAAAACGCTTAAAAGGCCACGCTGTAAAGATACAGTGTTTTTCGGGAGGCGTCAAGGCGTTTTTTGGCGAACTCATTGACAAATGAGCAGTTATGTCTTATAGTTTTTTGGCCGCAGATCGATATCCAGCGGAGGGTCAGGCAGGCATTTTTTTTCGAGGAAACGATGAGATTTCTGGCACGGGCCCTGCAGCTTGTGGGGCTTATGGAAGTTGCGTATGGTCTCTCTATCGGGCTGTTTGAGGGCGATATCCGCCGGGAGTTGTGGTATACCGCGATTGGAGGAGGGATTTTTTTCGCAGGATGGTTGCTTCAGAAGCGGATGGGGGGCCGATGAGACGGGCCTTTCTGCTTGTGGCCGCCTGCTGTCTGATCCCGGGGTGTGGGGATGGTGAGCGGTCCGACTGGCCGCCGGAGCGGGCAAAGACGGAAGCAGAAGCGGAGGAGGCCCTGAAGCGCCGGTTTGCCGATTCCTCCCTCTCCCGACAGGAGCGCCTGGCTGCGGGGGGGGAGCTTGTCAGAGGGGCGGATGGGGCGGCGTTTCTGGCTTCCCGGTACCGCACGGGAGACCGGGTGATGGTGCGTGCGCTGCTGGACAGCCTGGGGACGACAGATCGGGCCGGGACCGCCCGCCTGGCCGCCGGACTGATGGAAGTGGCCCGGGGGGAGGAGAAGCTGGACTTTGAGAGCATTCTTCTGCAGCAGGGTGGGGAGGCGGTGGCGCCCCTCATCCGGCTGGTGTCGAAGAGCCGGGACTGGCAGACGGTTGTTCAGGCCTTAGATGCGCTGGGAAAGCTCAAGGCCCGTGAAGGGGTGGGGGAGATGGCGGCGCGTTTGCACGATCCGAACACCTGGGTGCGCATGGCTGCGGCGCACGCTCTGGGCGAGGTGGGCGGCGGCCGGGTTGTTCCGGCGTTGATCGAGGCGCTGGAGGATACGTCGGATGTGGTGGTGTCGGCGGTGCTGGTGGGGCTGGGCCGAACCGGAGATGTCCGGGCCTCGGGGGCGTGTGCGGCCCGTCTTTCTCATTCCAATCCGAGGGTAAGGGGGGCCGCAGTGTCGGCGCTTGGGAGATTGGGAGGGAAAGACGCGGCGGCGCTTTTGGAGCGGATGCTAAAAGATCCGGATGCGGGTGTACGGTATAAGGCGGGGCGGGCGCTGGAGAAGGTGCGGGACGGGAGATGAGTAGGATGTATGGGAATTGCGGATTGCGGATTGCAGATTGCGGATTGCCGGTGGTGCGCTGGGGGATTGTGTGGCTGGGGTTGGGACTGGGAATGGTGGTGGGGTGCGGGCGGGAGACGACGATGTCTGTGGAGGTTGACGTGGGACAGCCGGTTTCTCCGCAGTCTTCAGATCCGCCTTATTCGGAGCGGGTGGTCTTTCCCAGCGGGCTGAGGTTGACGCTGGTTCAGGATGGGGGGCTGGCCGCCACCTATCCCGCGCCCGGGGGGAATCCCTTTGGGGGCGCTCGACAGAAGCACTATGCGCGTGTGCTGTATTTTATTGATCTGCCCCGTGTGTCGCTATCCGGACAGGTGACGCCCAATTTCCGGCTTTCGGAGTATGTGGCTTCGGCGCGTCAACGAGGGGCCATCCGGGCCTATGTGGACCCCCAGGTTGCGAACCACGTGCAGCAGATTCGATCCGGGCTGGGCCGCGCTTTGACCCTGAACAGCGGGTTCCGGACCCCCGAACACAACCGGGCGGTAGGAGGCGCAACGTACAGCCGGCATATTTACGGGGACGGGGTGGATATCGACGTGGACCAGAACCGTTCGGATGCGAGCGTGCAGGCGCAGGAGATTTTCAACGAGGCCCGGGATGTGGGGGTCGATTTTGTGCTTCCGCTTGCGGAAACGTCGGTGCCGGTGGGCGGAGAACAGCGCGTGTCGTGGGTGCATCTTGATGATCGAGGGTTTTGAAAGGCAAGTAAAAAGTAAAAAGTAAAAAAGACAACAAACTGTGGCGGAAGGAAGGTGGTAGGTATGATAAATAAAGGTCGGATTTTCTTTTTTCTTTTTTCTTTTTTCTTTTTCCTTGCTTTATTCCAGGTGGATGTTTTGGGGCGTGAGGAGATTTCTCGGCCCCGGTTTGCATCGGGGGATGTGGATGGGGATGGGCGGGATGAGGTGATTGTGGGGGGGCGGGTGGGGCGCTTTCGGGCGGTGACCGATCCTGTGGTTTTAAAGCGGGCCCGGGTGGAGGTGTACCGGCAGGTGGGGGGACTTTTTCAGCTGCTGGCGGCCGGACCGGAGCTGCATGTGGTGGAGGATGTGGCGGCGGGGGACCTGGATGGGGACGGGCGGGCGGAGCTGGTGGCCGTTGGTGGGGGGCGGCTGGTGATTCTGGGCTGGGAGGACGGGGCGCTGGGCGTGCGGCATGTGGAAGGGCTTGCCTCTGAGTGGACGGACCGGGTTGAGGCCGCAGATCTGGATGGGGATGGGCGGGCGGAGGTGGCGGTGACGCTTTACGAGGTTGAAGGCGATGCCGAGCTGGGGCAGACCCGGGTGGTGTTTTACCGGTGGGGGGAGGGGATGCTGCAGCGTCGGCAGACGCTGGACGTGCCGATGCACGTGGGCGATCTGGCCCTGGGCGATCTGGACGGCGCAGGGTCGCCTGAACTGGTGCTGGAGGCCGGGTCCGGCGATGAAGGGGGAGAGGCGAGGGTGTATCGGATGGTGGGCAGGCGCTATGCCGAGGTCTGGCGGGGGCCGGTTACCGAGGGGGGAAGGCGCGCGTTGAACCTGTCCTCGCTTGCGGGCGCGTCCGGGCTGGTGGCCGTGGGGGGGGTGGACGGCGCGGTGCGGGTGTATACCCTGGAGGGAGATGGGCTGCGCTTCCGGGGATATGGGCCTGTGGGGGATGGGCTGTCCGGTCTGCTGCTGCTGGAAGACGCCGGGCGCGGGGCTGAAATCCTGACCGGTATGAGGGGCGCCGGGGCCGGCCGGCCGATGATGCGAATTTCTCCATTTTCCTTTTAAAAAAGAAGCCATCAGAAGCGAAGCGATGCCGTCTGGACAGACCCATACGCGGATCGATCTTTTTATGCTGGTGGCGCTGCTTGGCCTGGGCGCGTACTTCTGGGAGACGCTGGCACGGTATTTTGGGCGGGATGCGCTGGTGGAGTACAGCGTGGTGTTTGCGCTGGCCTATCTCTTCGGCACGTTTCTCCTTTCTCCTGATATGGACCTGGCCAGGAGCGATCCGATGCGCAACTGGGGGTTGCTCCGCTTTGTCTGGCAGCCGTATGCGCGCATGTTCAAGCATCGCGGGATTTCGCATGTGCCGATTGTGGGCACCCTGACCCGGGTGCTTTATCTTCTGGTGATGGTGTATATTCTGTCGGCCGTGGCGAACGTTTGTTTCGACCTGGGCTGGCGGATGTCGATTCGTGACCTGCGGCGCGTGGACTGGACCGGCGTGACCTGGGCGCTTTGCGGCCTTTGTTTGCCCGATCTGTTCCACATCCTGGCGGACCGGATGTTTAAGAATACACGTTGATATCTTCAGAATGTTGACTTTTGCAGGTCTACGCCTTATATTACTTGCCCGTTGCCTGTACGGACTGGAGGGCTGGCGGATTGGCCAAACGGCGTCGAAGACAACTGTCGGTGCTGGTGATCCCGGACGATGGATCCCGCACACTGGAGTTTAAGCTCAGCTACTGGCTGCTCTGGGCAACTGTGGGGGCAGTGGGGGTTTTGCTGGTGCTGGTGGTGATTGGCGGAGGGTTTTACTGGAAGGCCCGGACCTGGGAGCAGGCGGCGCAGGCGTTTAAGCGGGAGAACACCCGATTGAAGTCCGAGGTGGAACGGGTTGAAGAGCTGGCGCAGATGATGGGGTATATGAAGCAGGTGGACCAGCAGCTGCGCCACATGCTTTCGTCCAGAGTGAATCTGGCGCCGGCCGCTTATTCGGTCCCTCCCACCTCCCCTCCGGTGTTGAGCGGCGTTGAAGTGTCGGAACAGATTACAACGGTTGTGGGGCGTTTTGCGCCGCGCTTTCAAGAGCCGCTGGATCCGCGCTGGACACCGTCCAGCTGGCCGATCTCCCGGTCGGTTGGATGGGTGACGGCCGAGTTCGAGGAGCGTTCGGGCGTTTTGCAGAATCAGCATCTGGGAATCGATATTGCAGCGCCGGAGGGCACCGTGGTTCGGGCTACCGCAGATGGTGTGGTGGTTGTTGCGGGCGTGAGCGAGGTGCTGGGGCAGATGGTCGCCGTGGATCACAACGGCGTTTTTTTGACCCGCTACGGCCACAATTCAATCCTCCTGGTTTCCGACAGGGAGGATGTGCGAAGGGGCCAACCGATTGCCTTAGTGGGAAATTCTGGCCACAGCAGCGGCCCTCACCTCCACTATGAGGTCTTAGAAGGCGGCGGGCACCAGAATCCGAGGCAATATCTGCCTTAGTGTGCATACGAACACTCCATTCGGTCGGGAAAGTCAAATGGCAAACAAAAATGGGAAAGAGGCTTTAAATACGGTTGTGGGAAAAGGTACGGTGCTGGAAGGCTGCTTTGAGGTTCACGAAGGGATCCGCGTGGACGGGACCCTGAAAGGGGAGCTGGTCTCTTCGGGTACCCTGGTGATCGGTCCTTCAGGCGAGGTGAAGGCCGATCCGATTCGGGTCAAGGATGCGGTGATTGCCGGACGGCTGGAAGGGAAGCTGAAGGCATCGCATCAGGTTAAACTGGAGTCGAGCGCGGTGCTGATAGGGGATATTACGGCACAGGTGCTGATTGTAGAAGAGGGGTCGGTATTCCGAGGATTCTGCGATGCCGGCGGAACCAGGGAGATGGATCTGCCGGCCGAGGACCGGAAATCGGTGGAGGTGAAGCAGGCGACGGGGTAATGCTTTCGGGCTGTTGAACCGGAAACATACAAGGGTACCTCAGGGACGCAGCATGCGCGTCTCTGAGGTACCCTTATTTTTTCGGGCATTCGCCACGTTCCGTTCCCGCGGTGCGTTTGACCTGGTACCGGCCGTTGGGGAGGAGGCGCTGTGCGTGCTGGCCGCTGAGTTTGATTTCGAGGAGGACGTTGTTGCCTTCGTACTGGGTGCTCAGGATTTCGCCGACACCGTACAGCTCCGAGAGGAGTTTGCCCTCTGCCTGGGGGACCCGGAGGTTCAGGGTGACCCGGTCGGCTTCGATGTGGTTGTAGACGGCCTCCCTGAGGTCGTCCAGACCCTCTCCGGTGCGAGCCGAGACCCAGACGTTTTCGGGATATTCAGCCTGGAGGCGCGCCTGTTTCCCCGGATCATCGAAGCAGTCGGTCTTGTTGAAGACCATCAGCATGGGGTTCTCGGCAATGCCGAGTTCGTCCAAGGCCTCAAATACGGACGCGATCTGCTCTTCGCAGGCGGGGTGACTGACGTCGATGAGGTGGAGAAGCAGGTCGGCCTCCACCGCTTCTTCCAGGGTGCTCCGGAAAGAAGCGATGAGGTGGTGGGGCAGCTTTCTGATGAAGCCCACGGTGTCAGTGAGGAGGATTTCCCGATTGTATCCGAGGTAGACGCTGCGCGTGATGGAGTCGAGGGTGGCAAAGAGCCGGTTTTCCACCAGGACGTCGGCGCCGGAAAGGGCGCGCATGAGGGTGGATTTTCCGGCATTGGTGTAGCCGACCAGGGCAACGCGAAAGATATTGGAACGCTTTTTCCGGGTTACGGCGCGCCGGCGGACAATCTGGCCAAGCGCCCTGGAAAGCGAGCTGATCCGGTTTCGGAGGGCCCGGCGGTCCACCTCCAGCTGGGTTTCTCCGGGGCCCCGGGTGCCGATGCCGCCGGTTGTGCCGCCGTGTCCCGCCTGCCGCGAGAGGTGGGTCCACTGGCGGGTGAGACGGGGCAGCATATAGTTGAGTTGGGCCAGTTCGACCTGGGTCTGGGACTCGCGGGTTTTTGCCCGCCCGGCAAAAATATCCAGGATCAGCCGGCTCCGATCGATTACTTTGAGGTCGAGCAGTTCCTCCAGGTTTCGCATCTGGGCCGGCGAGAGGTCGTCGTCGAAGATGACGACTTCGGCATTTAGCTCTTTTACGCGCTCGGCCAGTTCCTCGGCTTTCCCGTGTCCAATAAAATAAGCCGGATCGATGCTTTTCCGTCCCTGTATGATCCTGTCCAGCACCCGGGCGCCGGCTGTATCGGCCAGCAGGGCGAGTTCGTCCAGGGTGTCCCGGGCCTCCAGGTGTGAACCCTGGGGAAGGATCAGGCCCACCAGGATGGCGCGTTCGGGTTCCTGCTGGGTGGCGGTTTCAAATTTTGCCAATCGGTAGGGTCTCCACCTAATTTTCGGAGAGGGTCCGGAGCCGGTCTCGAATTTCCGCGGCGCGTTCGAAGTCTTCCCGGGTGACGGCCTCTTTCAACTGCTCCCTCAGGTCCTGCAAGAGCGATCTGGGCCGATCTTTCCGAATTTCCTTCGCCCACTCCTGAAGAAATGCAATCTCTTCACTTTCGTCCAGCAGGTCGGGCTGGTCGAATTGCCCGTAAAAGGTCTGGATCTCCTGGATGCCCTCTTCGATTTCTTTCAAAGCCCGGTCGTAATTTTCCGCTTCGAGGTTTTGAAGGACCGCCGCACGCACGCGGTGTCCAATAACAAAGGGGCGATGTTGTTCCATGGCCAGGCTGTCTTCCTCTTCGGCTGCGTACTGTTTGACGAGGTCGAAGAGTTCCAGGTTGCGGCTGGCATCCTGTTGGGCGCATTCGTATTCTCCCATTTCCAGAAAACTGATCCGCCGGTGGTAGTACTGGAGGGCTTCCATTTGAAGCGCGATACAGGTCTCGGGATCGATTTTGAAGTCTTCCCGGTCTTCCTGGCGCTTCTGAGCGGCTTCGGCCTGCGCCCTGTAGTAGTGGAGGAGAGACTCGTAGCCATGGGGGCGCTGGCCATCGGGGCGGCCGGTGATTTCCATCTGCAAGATGCCCATCTCGATGCGGAGCTGGATCTTTTCACGCCCATCGTCTCCTCTGATCTTTCGCACACAGAGCTTGTCCGACTCGTAGGGCCATATGTTCAGGAGAGATTGGATGTCTTTGCCCATATTACGAATGATCTCCGAACCTGTTTGTTAAACGTTGAATTTTGAACCGGAAAAGGTGTCCTTAAAATCAGTTTACGATAATGCCATCGCGTTGTCAAGGGTTTTCAACAGGCTGAAAATACGGGATCTAAAGCGTTGCGAGGCTTTTTTTAACGGCTGCCTGTGTGAGAGCCAGTTCTTTCTGAGTATGCATCAGGCCAACGTACCAGCGGCCGTCGGGTAAGAGCTGGATGCCTTCCTCCAGCATCTGCCGGCGAAAGCGGGTGTAGAGGTCTGAATCTGTGGCGGCGCACTCCCGGTAGTGGGTGGGGGGCGTAGAAACGCCGAAGTGGACCGTGAAGACGGCGCCCACCCCCGAGGTACAGAGGGTGAGGCCGGCGGCCTTTGCCTCTACCTCGAAGGTCTCCCGGATGGCATTCCCGTGGGCATGGATGCGCGTGTAAGCAGAAGGGTCGGCGCTGAGGATGTTCAGGGTGGCGATCCCTGCGGCCAGGTTGATGGAACTGCCGTTGTATGTCCCGGCGTGGATGGTTTTGCCTTCTCGAAGCACGTTGAATACCTCCCGGCGTCCGCCAACGGCGGCGAGGGTAAATCCGCCGGCGAGGGCTTTTGCGTATATGGAGAGGTCGGGCTTAAGATGGAAGTATTCGCGGGCGCCGCCCAGAGCGATGCGGAAGCCGGTGATGACTTCGTCGAAGATGGAGAGGGCGCCCCAGCGGCGGCAGAGGTCGATGAGACCCTCTAAGTATCCCGCCCGGGGCATGATGGAACCGGAGTTGGCCAGGATCGGTTCGGTGATGACGGCCGCGATTTCAGAGCCTTTTTCGGCAAAGGTTTTTTCGAGCAGGTCCAGGCGGTTCCAGGGAAGCACCAGGGTCTCGGCGTATTCTGAGGGGGGCTGGCCGTCGCAAGCGGGCACAATGTGGGGCGAGTCGAGCGGACCCAGGGCTTCTTCGGGGGCGTGGTAGCTGACCAGGGTGTTGTTGAGCCAGCCGTGGTAGTGGCCTTCGAATTTGAGGATTTTGCTGCGCCCGGTTAGCGCCCGGGCCAGGCGGAAGGCGGCCTGGACGGCTTCGGACCCGGTGTTGGAGAAGATGACCTGCTCGACGCCGGGAAGCAGTTCGATCAGGCGGCTGGCAAGTTCCACTTCGCCCGGATGCTGAGCGCCTAAGGTGTAGGATTTCCGGAGGGCCTCGATGACGGCCGCGTTGAGGCCCGGGTGGTTGGAACCCAGGATGAGGGGGCCCCAGGCGAGGGTGTAGTCGAGCAGTTTGTTGCCGTCCACATCGAAATAGTAAGGTCCTTCCGCCCGCTCGAAGAAGAGCGGAGGGGAGGTGACGGCCACCCGCATGCCCGAAGAGACGCCCATGGCCAGAACCTGAGAGCTTTCGGCAAAGAGTTCGGCCGATCGGTCGGTTTTCATCGGGAGCTGGTCTCCTTGTTGGGGATGTGAAACGGCACACGCCTCACGTCCGTATTCCGGGTTTGATGGTGCAGGTAGGGCAGACGTTTTTCAGGTGGTCGGTGCGGGCTTTCCAGACGTCGATGGCTTTGACCAGGGTTGAGGGGGCGTTGCCGACCCGGCCATGCACCTGGCGTTTGCGGCGGTCGAGGGTTGTGTTGAGCTTGCCGGGCGGAATCGGACAGATCTGGGAGCGCCAGGCCAGACCGGGGACCTCCCGGACGCTGCCGTCGGGCATCACGATGCGGTCGGTGTTGCCGAAGGCGTCGATGCAGCCGCAGGGGAGTTCGATTTCGGCGATGTGGTAAGCGGTGGTGGCATTATGGTCCACGCCGAGGGAGAGGATGTAGCCCCCGCCGTGAACCAACCGGCCGATGGGGCTGTCGGGCGCCCAGATGCCGTTTTCGAGGTGGTCTTGACAGTAGGCTTCGGCCCCGGGGCCGACCGCCGCGACCGGGTGGGTGGACTGCAGGCTTCGCACGGCCTCGGGACGGCGCCAGAAGGCGTCTGGAATTGTCCCGTTGGTGGTGGGCGTGGCCAGGGGGTTGTAGACCTCTGCGCCTCCGTGGTTGAAGGAGGGCATCATCAAGGTTCCCTTTTTGCCGATGACGCTTAGGAGGGCGTCAATGACGGTGTGGGGACCGCCGATGACGTGGCCGATTGCGGACAGGGAGCTGTGTGCCATCACGTCCATGCCGCGTTCCACGCCCAGGGCTTTGAGGTCGGCGATGAGCCGTGCTTTCGAGATCATTTCTTTCTGTTCAAACAGGTTCACGTATTCGAGTTCTGCGTGCGCTTCAAAGAAGGTGATGACGCGCTCGAGGGTGATGTTCTGCCCCGTTTCACAGGAGAGGGCTTGCGCAATTTCCGATATCGTGCGGTTGCCGTCCGCCCAGAACAGCGCCCAGGGCGAGAGTCTCGCTTTTCCAATGCGTGTGTAGATGGCCGAGGGAGTGTTTTCGGGGATGGGGGAGAGCGGTGCGGTGCGGCGGGGGATGCGGGAGGCGCCAGGCACACGCGGCTTCCGGGCGCGTTTTGCGTTTCGGCCGGCTTTTTCGGCGGCTTCCCGAACCTGGCGCTCGCAGTCTGAAAGGTGCGACAGGATGGTCGAGTGATCGCCGCCCCACATCCAGCGCTGGAGTTTCTGGAGACTGACGTGGTGTCGTTCCCGGATGTAGGCCGCCTGAGCTTCGGAGATTTTTTTGTGCTGGCGCTGGAGGCTGCCAAGCGTGCTGCGTGTTTCCGCCGTTGCCAGGTCCACGACCTCCCGGCTGCCCGCATCCGCCAGGTAGTAGAGGTAGCCGGCCATGGCGGTGGCGCAGGTGGCGAGGCCTCGTGGGCTGACCAGGTCCAGGGTATCGGCAGAGGTGTGGTAGGCGTAGGAGGCGGTACTCACGTCGCGGTGGTGGGTGGTGAGCCAGGGGCAGGGGAAGCCGTATTTCGGGTCTCCGATGAGGGTATCGGATGTGGACTGGAACGGCTCGATATACAGTTTGTACCCGGGATTGTTGAGGCGCAGCGCCGCCCGGATGATGGCCTCGCCCACGCGGTCGACGAATCCGGCCGACATCGGGATGGTGGCGTGCCATTCGAGCCGTCCGTTGCAGACGCTGGGTTTGGACCCTACGGTATCGATGACCGTGCCGGCCAGCGGGGTCTGCAAACGCCTCACGTCTTCTAAGTATTTGAAGAAGCCGTGGCATTCGTAGGCGTTGAGCAGCCGGATCGACCGGCGGGGACGGGGCAGCAGCCCCCCGGCGACCAGGCCTTCGATGATGCGGGCGATCTCCAGGCACAGCGCAACGCCCGAGGCGTTGTCCAGCGCGCCCGGTTCGGCGCTGTGCGCGAGCACCCAGACCTCGTCCTGCGGGTCGTCGCGGCCTTTCACGATGCCGCTGACCATGTCGTGGGCGCCCACGTATTTTCGGATGTCGACTTTTGTGCGCAGGGTCAGGCTGCCGTGTTTTTGCAGAAGTTTGCGCAGTTTTTTGCCCTCATTTCCGGAGAGTACGAGGCCGACTAAGTGGAAGGGGGCGTTTTCGATTGGAATGCCGCCCCAGCCGAACTTGGTCCAGGCCGTTGCGCCGGGCAGGTGGGGCACCGGGCGGTCGTGGATGACCCCGGCGGCGCCTGTTTCGCCAAATTGTCGGAGGCGGCTGCGCGGGTCGATTTGGGTGAGTACCATTTTTTCGGCGAGTTTTCCCGGGGGCATGCGTTCGAGCTCCTGGGGGTCGTCCAGGACGACCAGCTCGTTTACCATCCCGTTTCGAGGGGTGGACCCGCTCCACTGGATGACGTGCCAGGGGTTCTCCTTGAAGTCCAGCACCCGCTGGCGCCCCGGACGGATGATGTCTACGGTGGCCGAGCGCACATCGGCGGCTTCGTGGATGATCCAACGGCCCGAGCCGATCCTGCCGCCCGTCTGGATGGGGTAGACCTCGGCGACGGCGCCTGCATCGGTGTAGCGCTGGACGAGGGTTTGCGTGGTTTGGTGAAACCGGTCGAAGGAGTTCCAGCGGTCGGTTTCCACAATGGCGGCAACGTCATTGAGGTTGCGCCGTCCGTCCGCGTGTTTATGGAGCAGGGGGAGAACGGTTTTGCAGAATCTGGCGATTGTACGGGGTGTGCGAGAAGGCATGATCTATCTCCGAAATTTAATTCTCCTCTTTATTCCACGCCTCATATTTTTCTATGAGGTCCTGCGCTATTTGGGCGATCTCATCGGGCAGGTCCGCGTCTTCGGGCAGGGCCAGCCAGGCTTCCTGGCTGCCGTAGTGGGTTTGAATGGCGCTTTTGAGGGCGTCGAGGTCCCCGCTGAAGACCGAGTCGAAGCCGAGAAGCCGGCCGGGGGTGCGAATGGCGAGGTAGAAATCGATGAGTTCCCGGACTTTCACGCTGTTTCTCCGGTTTCCGGTTGGGGGACGTCCAGTTCTTTGGCCACGTCGAGGATGTCGGTCCAGGTGGGCGTTTCTAAATAAATGCCTTCGGCCTCTCTTTGACGCCGGGTCTCATTTTCGATTTCGCCGGGCAGGTAGATCCGGTCTACACCGGGCAGGGTGGGAGAAGATTTGACCCAATCGATGAGGATCTGGATTTCCCTCTTGAAGTCGTCTAAGTCGATAAAGCTTTCGATTTTGATTGCCAGGGCGAGAAAGCCGCTGCCGCCCCGGGTGGGCTGTTCGGCGCTGCACCCGGCCCAGGACAGCCCGCCGGCAATCGCGTCGATCATCATGGCGAGGCCGTAGCCTTTGTGGCCGGCCGGACCGCCCAGGGGGAGCATGGCCACGTCGTCTCTCCGGAAGGCGTCCGGATCGGTCACGGGATTGCCTTCCCGGTCGATGAGCCAGCCTTCGGGAAGGGGCTGGTTCCGGACAAGGTAGATATCGACCTTGCCTCCGGCGGCTATGCTGGTGGTGATGTCGAGCATGAGGGGAGGGCCGTCCGGAGCGGGTACGCTGATGGCGATGGGGTTGGGCGGGAGGCGGCGGGCAGTGCCGCCGAAAGGGGCGGTGAAGCGGCCGCCGCCGTTGAGGATGAGCACGCCGATGCAGTCCCGCTGTGCGGCCAGGGGCGGGAAGTCACCCAGGCGGCCGATGTGGCTTGCCCGGTGGACGGCCACAGCGCCCAGCGTATGCTGCAAAGCGCGGTCCACGGCCATCTGCATGGCCTGGTGGGCCACCACAATGCCGATGCCCCGGTCTGCGTCTATGACGAGAGACGCAGGGGTTTCGCGGACGATTTTGTGGTTTCCGGCAGGTTGGATGCCTCCCTTAGACAGGGATTGGGCATACCCGGGCATCCGGATGATGCCGTGGGAGTCGTGGCCCACCAGGTTGGCGTCGACGAGATGGTCGGTAACGATATGGGCCTGGTCTTCGGGCAGGCCGGCGGCCTGGAAAATGGCGCGGCCGAATTGGCGCAGAACGGTGTGAGAGATGACGGGCATAGGGTCTCCTGTGAAACGTGAAACGGCAGACGTGAAACGTGAAAGGTGCCACCCCGCCTCATCCCCAAATCTAGAAGCCAGGGTTCCGGGGAAGGGTGGAGGGGGCGTTTGCCGTTTCACGTTTGCCGTTTGCCGAGAATTTTAATAAAGATATCGCTCAGTCCAATGGTTCGGACACTTTTTATAAACCGTTTATTTTCAACGGATTATAAATCAGGGATAGAATTTCATAAGATATTATTTTTCAATGACTTATGAGACCTGGAGAGCCCAGATTTCAAAAACTGTCCGAAGTATTGTCAGTCACAAACCTGGAAATTTCTCGAACCGTCGTTTCCGTGGCTTTTATCGTATCGTGTACCCTGCGGTGCCACGGTTCCGGCCCCAATGCGCTGCGCCAGGTCTGGATGGCGGCGGCGTTTTCCTCACCCGCACGTTCCAGGTTCTGGATCGCTTCGCGCAGTTTGTCCTGAACGGTCGGGTCGGTTAAGTCGAGGGTGGCCATTTCTTCGGCGACCCGGTAAACACATTTAGCGAGTTCGACATAGGAGCGGACGACACGGGTCTCGTTGGCCAGATAGGGGTTCTCGAACCCTTCTGCGATCTCCAGCGCCCGGTCGCAGGCCGTGAGCTTGTGATCGAAATCTTCGGGGCCTGTATAATACCGGAACATACCTTCCCCCAGATAAGGCCGTTCTTTGTTCTGGACCATCGTGATTGCTTTGCCCCAGGAATAGCAGACCGGAAAATCGGAATCGTACACGTCGAATTCTACCGGTCCCATCAATTCCGCCCATTCACCCACGGCTTCGGGATCCTCATAGCCCTCACGCGTTGCCCAGGCGATGGCGAATTCCTTTTCGCTGCGCCCGTTGAGGTTCCAGGACCATTCGGCAAGGGCGCGGATGTTAAACCCGGCGGTTTCCACGCCCAGGTTCGACCAGGCCATCATGCCGTAGGCGCCGCTGTATTTGCGGCGGATCAACTGCCCGACAAAGTCTTTGATCCGGTGCGCGGAAGACTGGGGAACTTTGAATTCCGGGGTGTCCACCAGGCCGTTGGCGCCTATGGGAACATCGTAGCTGGCAATCCACCGCCCCCGGTCCGCGTCGAGGTCCATGAGCGGGTTGGCCAGGAGGTCCCTGGGGATGTGGGTCACGCGTTCGAGGCCCGTGGCGCAGGCCCGCTCGACCTTTACACCGGGAGGCAGTTCCGCCAGGACCCTGTAGTTTCTCACGGTTGTGGTGGTGGACAGGAAGATGCGGATCTGGAAGTCGGGATGGTTTTCGCGGACTTTCTCCCAGGCCGCCACAAAGGCGCGGGATTCCAGGACAAATTGACCCACTGCCGTGCAGTTGACGCAGCCGCACTGGCAGGGGCGCTCGCTGAGCCAGCAGCTTACTTCCCCGGCGCCCTGCGAGGCGATGTCCATCATCCATTCGGTGAGGATTTTTGTGAAAAGGGGGTTGGAGACACAGGGCGCCCGGTGCTGATTGCCCTGTTTGTGCGCAAAATACCTCCCGGCCAGTGCGCCATCTCCTACTCCGGCCAGTTCGGGATACGCTTTGAAAAGACCACAGTCTTGGAGAAAGTTGAGGTGCAAAATATACGGCAGGTAGTTAAACGCCTTCAGATGCGCTTTCTGCATGAGGTCTCTGTCTAGGGTCGCCCGATTCGGTTTGTCTCTCTTTACGGTTTCCAGTTTTGTGGACGCCATTTTGCCGTAGTTCAGTTTGATCGACGACATCCAGGGGACCCAGGTTTCGGGGTCGGGAAAGTTCCACATTCCCCGCTCGTCCATGTCGGGCCAGTCCGTCACGTTGACCAGAGGGATCGAGACGCGGCCTTCTGAGATGCCGTGTTCGAGGAGCTGATACAGCGTTCTGACCGCGTAGTAGACCCCTCGTTCATTGAGCGCGGACAGCAGCAGGCCCTCTCGGCCTCTGGGCCGGATGATGTACGCCTGTTCTTTATTCGGAAGGGCTTCGAGCCTTCGAGTGTCTACCAACAGGCCGGCCAGCCTGCCATCGGCATCTGCTACCCCGATGACAATCTCGAATCCCCGGCCGGATGGCGCCATGCCCGCTTTCTCCACAAACAACTGTTCCAGCTCGGAAACCGCGTGCTTCTCGATGTCGCCCGCATCCGGTCGCACCTGAATGGAGATTTCTTCCGGATGGCAGATGTCTTGGACGAATATCTCGTGGGGAAGGGGGATGAGACACCGTCGCCACTGCACCTCCTCGAATTCCGTGACCATCTTTTCCTCCACATCTCGTTATTAGGGAATCACAGCGATCAAACGTAGACAATGATGTACATTGCCCGCCGGATGTCAACCGAAATTGACAGGGCCGGGCGGCCGGAGGGACCGATCCGGTGAAAGTTGTTGACAGCGATGGCTTCTGCTGTTAAACTTAGTATTCATCGTATTTTCTGGTGATTTTTCTTTGATCCTGTGGCCAGTATTCGAAAAGGAGAAAAATTACGGGGGTTTGTCAACGGTTTATCTTGTTCTCGCAACACTTGGAGGGATCGGTGAGCAGATCTGGAGAATACTTTATAGCTCAACGACCGATCTATTCTTCCCTTGAAGTGCTTGGTTTCAATTTTTTCGGGTTGATTCTCTCAGGTTTGAATATGATATTATATACGCGCCGAAGGTCCTATTTGAGGTAGGACTCGGGGGAGCGGATTTCATCTTTACCAGCAGTCAATTTGGGCAGGCCCTGTTTTAGCCGAGAGGCATTTCATGGCATTAAACAGTTTGATTAACCGGACGGTTGCTGTTTTTTTGACTTTTTTTGTCCTACAAACAGGGTGTGCCGCTCAGGATGTTCTGGATGCGTCCGAGATTTTCGCAGAGACGGAGACGAAGTTGGTCCCTGAGTTGAGCACAGACACGGGTTGGATTGAGCTATTTTGGCAATTGTCCCTTTTTGCAACAGCTGCGCTCTTTATCGCCTGTGCTCTGATCCCCCAAACCCTTGTGTCCCTACAATCGATGCCGTGGGCGTTTCAGCTTCGGTACAATCTTGATCTAGAATTTCAAGCCCTAACGTACGAGGTCTACCACAGCAATTGGTGGAGCCGAGGCACGCACTACATCCTCATCCCGGAACAGATAGCCTGGTTTACCTTACTCGCCGCCTGGCACCCGTGGCTGCCTGTGGGCGTGTTTGCCGTGTTGCTGTTTCAAGCAGTCCTGCTCGGAGAACACCCTTTCTCTGCACTGCTCGGGATCGCAGAGGCCGTCGTCATGGCGCTTGGTTACGGTGTTTTGGCCCTCGCCGGTCCTGAGCTCGCCATCCCGATTGCTAAGTTATTTCTAATAGCCGCCGCCGCATTCCGAGTGACAGGGCATCTCAGTGAACCGGTTCCGCCCATGTTGGTTGAAGCAAGCGACCGATTTGTGCCACTACGCGATGTCGGCGTGCATCCCAAGCTTTTCGTAGCCAGTGTGATAGGTTACGTCTCTGAGTTTGCGTCCGCAATCCCAGGACGACTTTTTCTCGTACAAGTCTACCAATTTGCCCTTGCACTTGGTTATCAACCGCAACGAACCTCAGACCGTGAAACCCTGCGATCTTGTTCTGCGCGCATTCAACGGGTCGGCTGGAAAACTCATTCAGCAATGGCCTCCTTGTTTAATACAGTGCTACAGTCCAAGGTCACCCAGCGCTCCCTTCCCCTGCCCGAAAAAAGAATCCATTTAAAAATGTCCAATAACCAAGGCCCCAGGCAAGTTGCTGCGAAAATCTGTGCTGAGCTGGACATGGAAGGCTGGAAACCGGCCGACGACTCGGTAGATGTGACGGTTCTCACCCGATACGGTGCTTGTGGATCGGATATCATTGGTTTTAAAACTATCACCGAACATCCAATTAGCCAGAAACGACTTCTGACGACACTCCAGGATGTAATCGGTGCCATGGAAGCAATGAACAAACGGTTTGCCCACGGCGAAACACTGGAAGCGTGGCCGACCGACTTCGACGAATCCGGTCAATTAGTGCGCACGTCATTTATTTTGCCCACCCCGATGCGGGCTCGGGAATTCCTGCACGGATTGCATGTACTACACATCAACGCAAACACAGCGGTGGTAGCCTACACGCCGGTGGATCGTCCGGATATCCCAGTGCAACAAGGCTCTATCCGCTGCCCGATGTATGCGTCAGGACAGCGTATTACCCAACTAGACAATGGTGTTTCCCGCGTTGAGCACTTGATGGTTTACCAACTTGGAGGCAGCACTCCAGGTTGGGTGCAGGACCATCTCCTCAAGCACTTTCACATCCGTGCGTACAAAAAAGAGTGGCGTAAATTGCGAGAAATCACGAACCCTCCCCCCGCCCAGGATGTACAGCATGAGAGGTTGACCCAGATCACCCTGGATGCGGTGCGACAAAGCCGCAAATGGCCCATCAAGTACCAACGAGGTTCGTCTTCCGTGGCCGTCGGCCGCCTCACATATTGTCCTCGCACGGCAATTCGCACAGAGACAATTGTGGATGCACCCATCGAGCGGGTTGTGGAGGTCTTGGGGGATCAATCCATAACCTATCTCCCAAAATGGAATCGGGAGTTTGTCGACGGAGTGATACTTCGAACTCTCAAAATGTGTGATAAACTTTCAACAGAGATTGCTCGGGTCCATTACCAAACCCCTCCCGGAATCGCAAATCGTGAGTATGTTTACTATTTTAGCCGGGAGTGGGTCTCGAAAAACGAGGCGATTATCCTCTATCAATCGGTACACCAAGAGGAACCCAGCGGTCCCGGAAAAGTCACCGCCCAGTTATATCCGTCAATCCATCGTTGCGTATCCTGCGCGGATGGTTCCACTCTCATCGAGCACGTACTCACTACAGACTTAGGAGGCCGACTGGGTTGTCTGCAAGATCGTTTCTTGCAGAGCGGCTTGATCTCAGCCAATGCAAGAGACTTGGAAGCGCAACAGGAATTATTTCAAAAGCAAATACGTGATGTGTGACTTTTGCACAGGCTGTGTTGAGGGAGAGGAGCCGCCGGTAACCGGGCTGGACGGCCGTGCGGCCACGGAGATTGCCCTGGCGGCCTATCGGTCCATTGAAAGCGGCGCGCGGGTAGAACTGCCGTATGAGGAGTAAGCGCTCTGGCTGATCCTGCGCTGAAAATCCGGGTTAAGCGGGTCGATGCTTCCCTGCCCCTGCCCAGGCACGAAACGCCCGGATCGGTGGGGTTCGACCTGATCTGCCGGGAACGTGTGATGGTGCCTCCACGCGGTATCCATCGGATTCCGGCGAATCTGATTGTGGCCGTGCCGCCGGGTTATATGCTGATGATTGCCGCCCGCAGCAGCCTGCCTTTGAAAAAGGGTCTGATGATTCCCAACGGCGTGGGGGTTGTAGACCAGGACTACCAGGGGCCGGAGGACGAGGTGTGTGTGCAGGTGTACAATTTTACTGACCGGCCGGTGGAGGTGGCGCGGGGGGAACGCCTGGCGCAGGGGATTTTTGTGCGGGTGGCGCAGGTGGATTGGCTGGAGGTGGAAGAGATGGAGGGGGAGAGCAGGGGAGGGTTTGGGAGCACAGGAGGGTGAATGGTAAAATGGCCCGACAGTTCGATATACCGATTTTTTATAAGAGTCCGATTATCTCGCGGGTGAAGAAGGCGCGGCAGGCGCAGGACAGGCTCAAGCGGGATCTTTCGCCGGCGATGCTGGATTTCGGTCCTGTGCGGTTTGCCCTGGCCCGGCATTTCGGGTTCTGTTTTGGGGTGGAAAATGCGATCGAGATCGCGTACAAGACGCTGGAGGCGCATCCGGACCGGCGGATTTTCTTTCTGAGCGAGATGATTCACAATCCCAATGTGAATCGGGATCTGCAGGAGCGGGGTGTGGGGTTCATCTTTGAGCCGTCCGGAGAGCAGCTGGTGCCCTGGGAAGCGCTTACGCCGGAGGATATTGTGGTGGTGCCTGCATTCGGGACCACGCTGGAGGTTCAGGAAGAGCTGGCAGCCCATGGGATCGATCCCTATACATACAATACGACCTGCCCCTTTGTTGAGAAGGTCTGGAACCGAAGCGTAGAGCTGGGCGAGGGGGGGTACACAGTGGTGGTGCACGGCAAGGCCGCCCACGAGGAGACCCGGGCGACGTTTTCGCACAGTGTTCGGAGCGCGCCCACGCTGGTGGTCCTGAATTTAGAGGAGGCCCACATTCTGGCACAGACCATCCGGGGAAACCTGGGACGGGATGCGTTTCTGGAACGCTTCGGTCACAAGTGTTCCGAAGGGTTCGATCCGGACCGGCACCTGATACGGGTCGGTGTGGTGAACCAGACGACGATGCTGGCGTCGGAGACCCGGGAGATTGCGCAGGTGCTACGGCGAGCCCTGGCCGACCGATACGGTGAGGCGAACCTGAAGGACCACTATGCGGATACCTCGGATACGCTCTGTTATGCGACCAACGAGAATCAGAATGCAACCTATGCGCTCATCGAGCAGGGAGCGGATCTGGCGCTGGTGGTGGGGGGCTACAACTCGTCCAACACCTCGCACATTGTGGAACTGTGTGAGAAGGCGATGCCGACCTATTTTATCCGGAATGCGGATGAGATTCTCTCCGAATCTTGCATTCGTCACTTTTCTCTGGCGTCCCACCAGGTGGTGACAGCCGAAGGCTGGCTGCCCCATAAACGCCCGCTGGATGTGGTTCTCACCTGCGGTGCGTCGTGCCCGGACGCCATTGTGGACGAGGTGCTGCTCCGGGTGCTTTCCTTTTTCGAGGAGGACCGGACGGTGGAGGAGGCGCTGGCGTCCTATCCGGTTGTTTGAAAAATGCATCACGAAGGTTTCGAAACAGCGACTATCCCATATGAAAACAGGATTCAGCAAACCCTGGGGGTGATCCGATGGTGCACCCCCGTTTTATGGTGACAGAAGATGGAGATGATATTATATTCCTCATTTCCAATTCGGGCTGGAAGGCCGTTTCTATAGAGAAAGGGGAAGCAATGGTGAAGCGTGTATGGGTGCTTATTTTTTCTCTGGTCTGCATAAACGCGGCAGCCGCCTCGGAAATGACCGGCCGTGAGATTATGCAAAAGCAGAAGGATTTGCATCAAAGTAAGACGGAGTTTATCGAGCAGAATATGATTCTTGTTGACAGAAGCGGTGGGAAGGAAGCTCGAAAGCTCCGGCACTATCTCAGCGAGAGTGAACCGGATGTGGACCGGGCCCTTATTGTGTTTTTAAGCCCGGCCGATATCAGAGGAACGGCGCTGCTTACATGGCAGCACAAGGACCGGGATGACGACCAGTGGCTCTATCTGCCCGCTCAGGGCAAGATGCAGCGAATTGTCAAAGGCGGGAAAAGAAATTCTTTCATGGGGACCGACTTTACATACGAGGATCTGGAAAACGAAGTGCTGGATGACTTCACTTATACGCGGACAGGGGATGAGGAGGTTGATGAGAGTCCCTGCTATGTTGTATAAGCCGTTCCAGCCAACGAGAAGAAGAAGCGTGAAAGCGGATATGGCAAGCGAATTCTATGGATAACCAAAGACCACTTTACATCCCCGAAGATTGAATTTTACAACAGAAGAGGGAAGTTGATCAAGACGCTGACCAGCCGCGATTGGGAGAATGTAGAGGGGACGATGTGGCGGGCCAACAGGATGCTGATGGACAATCATCGAAAAAAGCACAAGACGCTGGTCGGCCTGATAAAACGAGAGCTGAATGGGGAGATGGACGAACAGATATTTACAGAACGGTTTATTCTGACGGGCAAACATACCCAATAACAATGCCTGCTGTGTTGTGCTCGGCCACGGACCCGACGGGCAGATTCCGCACCGGCGCACCGATTCCAAGAGGACAGGTCCATGCTGGTGGTGTTTGACCCCGATGCGCTCTACGAGATTGCAAAATCGGCCGTTGGCCTGACCGGAGACGAGATGGTTGCCCGGGTAAAGGCCCGATTGATAGAAGCCTATCCCGGCCATATCTGTGAGTCTACCGACTGGCTGTTCAGCAATGCGGGCGGATGTATGTATGCCTTCACGATTTTTCACGCGTCGATGACCGAATACATCATCCTCTTCGGCACTCAGATCGGCACTCAGGGCCATACCGGACGGCATTTTGCGGCCCTACAGGACTTTGTTATCGATGGAGAGCTGTGGTACTTCGATGAAGACAGGCCGTTTCAGCGCAGGGTGCACCGCGCCGGAGATCGGTATTCTCTGGCCCCGGGCCAATCCCAGGGATTGGCGATTGTGGACCATGCCTGGGTGCTGGAATACGGCCGCGGATTCATTCCTTCTCTTCTGCCGTTCGGGCTGGCCGATTCTCTGTTCAGCACGCTGGATGTGAAGACCGCCTGCCGAACGCTTTCTCTGTACATGCGATTCTATATTCCGTACCTGTTCCGCCTGATGCTGGGCAAAGCCCGCCTGGGTTAAGGAGTTCTCGGTGAGCAAGGTTATTCTCTGGAGTCGGGACCATCCCCTGATGGTTATTCCAATCGTGGCGCTCATTTCCGCCTTTTTTGCCTCTCACGCCATCCATATCGAGATCGATTCTTCGACGGAAGGGATGATGATTGCGTCCGATCCGGCCATGTCCTTCTACCACAAGACACTGGACATTTTTGGATCGGATAATATTACCGCTGTGTTTGTCAAGGACCAGGACCTTTTCAGCTATGATAAGCTCACGGCGATTGAGGATGTTTTTTACAATTTGCAGGATATCCCGGGTGTTACGCGGGTAGACGGGCTGTTCAGCGCGACCAATTTCAAGGGCGAGGATGGGATGATTACCACCAATCCCCTCTTAGATTGGGTGCCCGAAGACCCGTCCGAACTCGCTCAAATCAAGGCGGACGCCCTGCGCAGCCCTCTGTTGTACAGGACCGGGATCTCACCGGATGGGACCAGTATGGCCATTACGGTTACGGTTACTCCCGATCCGGAGGAGATGAATTTTAACCTCCGTATGGCCGACGATATCGACGCCGTCATCGCGCCTTTGAAGGGGAAGGTCGATCAGGTCTTTCAGGTGGGCGTGCCTATGAGCCGACGGTATATGAACCACAGCACGCAAAGGGACCAGCGGACGGTGGGCGTCCTCTTTCTGGTTGTTCTTCTCCTGGTGCTTATTGTCGGTATCCGAACGGTGAGCGGCGCCCTTTTGCCGCTTATGACCGGCGGTTTGAGCATCCTGTGGACGATGGGATTTATGGCGCTTCTGGATATCCCGATCAACTTCCTGACAGGGGTTGTGCCTTCTTTGGTGTTGATTATCGGGGCGACCGAAGACATGCACATGCTCTCGGAATACTTACACGGGTTGGAACAGGGCAGAGACAGGATGGGGGCGATCGAGTACATGGCCGGCAAGACCGGGCTTGCCGTGTTGCTGACGGGGATCACCACCTTTTTCGGTTTTCTTTCCGTTGCCGTGAATGAGATTACCGTGCTGAGATTGTTTGGGATCGTCTCGGCATTTGCGCTGTTCGTCAACCCATTCATCACCCTTACCCTGGTGCCTATTTACCTCAGATTTTTTGGAGAGAAAAAAGCCCGAACGCGCGGCGCCGGTCCGGACGAACAGAAGCAAAACGGCTTCTTGAACTATGTTACCAACGGCATTATTCACCTGTTGGACCACCACCATCGATCGATACGGATCGTTTTTCTGTTTGTCATCCCTCTGATGGGCGCGGGTTTTTTTTCCTGAAGGTGGATAACGATGTGATGGGGTATTTCAAAGAAGGTTCCGAGATCCGGGTTCGCAACAAACAGCTTCACGATGAACTTTCCGGTACCCAGAATTTCTACATTGTTTTGGACGCCGGACGGGAAGGGGGATTCAAAGAGGCTGAAAATTTGCAGCGTGTTTACGATATTCAGCGGTTTATCGAAAAGACCGGAAGGTTCGACACTTCGCTCTCGCCGGCCGATTTTGTGGCGATGATCCACCGCGAAATGTCGGGCGGAGACCCGGGAAAATACAGGGTTCCCGGCCGGAACGATCTCATTGCGCAGTACCTGCTCTTTTTTACGCGTTCGGACCTCGACCGCTACGTTTCCCCCGGTTACAGCCAGGCCAATATTCACGTTCGCCACAATATCAGTTCGTCGTACGAACTGGAAGAGGCGTTAAAGGGAGTGCGGTCGTTTATCGAGACCGCCGTTGGAGAAAGGCTTACGTACCAGATTACCGGAGAAGGGATTCTCTACAACAAGGCGGCCGATACGATGGCAACAGGACAGGTCTATTCGCTGTCGCTGATCCTGGTCCTGGTCTTTCTGGTAATGACCATCCTCTTTGTGCGCGTAAAGGCAGGCCTCCTGGCCCTGATCCCGAATGCGATTCCCATCTTCTTCCTGTTCGGCGTTATGGGATTTTTCGGCATCCCTTTAAATCCGGGGACGGTTTTGGTGGCCGTCTGCGCCATCGGGATTGCCGTGGACGATACGATCCACATCTTCGTTCGGTATAACAACGAAATGAAACGGTTCAACGATCAGAAGCTGGCCGTTGTTGAGACCATTCGCGGCGATTTGCGGCCTGTTCTTATTACGACGGTTGCCCTGGCGCTGGGATTTGGGGTGCTGGGGTTTTCCAGTTTTATCCCGACGATGCAATTCGGGCTTCTGGCGGCTATGGTGATGATGTGCGCCTTATCCGTAGACCTGCTCGTTACGCCGATTTTGCTCTCAACGACCAAGCTTATCACGGTCTGGGATCTCCTGGGTATGCATCTGACCGAGGAGGTGGTCAAACGGTCGGAACTGTTCCAGGGTATGACACCTATGCAGATTAAGAAGATCGTGCTGCTGGGGCATATCAGGGATCTGGCGGCCGATGATTATATCGTCCGGCAGGGGGAAAGAGAGCGGACCATGTACATGATCCTGGAAGGCGCCGCCAGGGTGGAACTTGAAACGGAGGGGGGAGCGCGCGCAAACCTCAGGGAACTCTCGGAAGGCGAGATCTTCGGTGAGATCGCCCTGGTCAACGAGGTTGGGAGAACAGCGAGCGTGATTGCGAACAGAGCGACAAAGGTTCTCTCGCTGGACTGGGATTCGCTCGAACGCATCCGTAAAATCTTCCCGAGGATATCTACCCGGTTCTTTTTGAACATTTCCCGTGTTCTCGGCACCCGCCTGGCGGATACCAGCGAGCAGTTGGCCGAGGCCTTCAGAAGTTCCTCATGAAACCAACCGCGTTCCTGGCCCTGATTTTCTGTTGTCTGGCGTTTTCTTCGAATGGGTCTCCGGCCGGGGCCGAGGAGACGTCGGCGGATGACCTTTTCGACCTTCTGGACGAGGTTCGGGAGAAGAAGACGGAGCGAAGCATTTGGGGGCAGATGGCCGACAACGCCCAGTTCAAACTGACCGGCAGGACAATGGGGTATTACCGGGGGGGTGAAGGTCGGCCGGGTGTTGACGACCGGGCTTTTGGTGTGGATGGAAGGTTTGAATTCAAGACCGACTTCAGACGGGGACGGCATCAGTTCAGCACATCGGGATGGCTTGAGGCGGGCAGCCAGGAGGATACTTATTCCCAGAAGGGGTATTATTTCGGGTTCGGCAGCGCCCGGTTCAGCGTGGAGCGGATGAGACGATTTTTCGAATTGAACGAGTTCTACTGGATTTCAAGCTGGGGCCGTCTGGATTGGACGCTGGGCAAAAGGCTTTTCAGTTTGGGAATGATGCCGCTCTATTCTCCCTCGGACCGGATAAGCCCGATGGATCTCAACGATCCGCTGGATTTGAAAAAGTACGGTCTGTGGCAGTCGACGGTGGATTTTTACAAAGGGGCGACCCGGTATTCGGTTACGCTGGTGCCTTTTTTTATTTCGCCCAAAATTCCCAGCCCGAGGTCGAGATGGGTTTCAAGCGTTGCTGAGGGAGGGATACTGGTTCCCGCTGATTTTCAGTTTTTCGATGTAGAGGTCGATCCCATGTCCAGGATCGATCTGGATCTTCCCGATGGCGCTGACGAGATCCAAGTGCTGTCTCAGATCAAAACGACGTTCGAGGGATGGGATCTGATTTTGATGGGCGCCACGGGCGCTGCGCCCTACCCGGTGCTGAGGACCGGCGATCCGACCAGGGGCGAAACGCCCCTGGTTCGCGAATATATCCGCGCAATCACTGCAGGCCTGGGTTTTTCAACAACGGCCGGAAAGTTTGAGTTTCACGGGGAGGGGATTGTTCAGTGGAGCCATCAGGACAAGGACGATGACTTTATTGCCGCAGCCGGCGGGGTGACCTACACCGAAGACGACCGCGTCCAAAACCTGGGGCTTGAAAAGATCCGATTAACCGTAGACTATGCGGGAGAAGTGGTTGCGGACCAACAGAACCGGCGCGGGTTCATTCAGAGTTCCGAGATCGTTCGCGTCGGCCAGAACGATTTTTTCGTGCTGGCTTCAATCCAGTTTCATGCCGATTTTCTCATGCTATGCGTCGCAAATTTCAACCTGGACGATTACGGCAGCATGGTTTCTCCGGGAGTTCGATTTCGGCCCGGGAAAGGGCTCTGGCTGGATGTGGGCTTCGAGTTTTTCCAGGGACCGGACGATAGCTTTTTCGGCCGCTGGGATAAAATCGACCGCCTGGTTTTTTCCCTGGAGTACAGTTTTTAACCCGGGGTAGCATGGCCCGGCTTTTGAAAACAAGAGAGTGCCCAGATCGGGAAATAGCGCCGATAATTTTCGTAATTGATGATGGTTGTTTTGTTAAACACACCCACCATGGATTCGCGGGGCCAGTCGCCGTCCTCCTGCTGACGATCGATCAAAAACTGCGCCGCCCGCCGGGCGTGGGGGGTATCGGCACAGCCCGCACGGCACAATGTGAGGAGCGCCCATGCGGTGTGGACGGCCTGGCTTTGATTGTGCGGAACATAGCGCCGTTGGGTGCAGGACCGGTAATGTTCGCCCCAGCCGCCATCCGGATTTTGATGGTGCAGAAGAAATTCGCAGGCCCTCAAAATGGCCGGGTCATCGGCCGGGACGCCGGCTGCGAGCAGGCCACACACGCCAAACCAGGTCCCATAGGTGAAACAGATCGCCCAGGAGCCTTCCCAGCTTCCATCGGCGCGTTGCGTTTTGCGGATAAACCGGACGCCGCGAGATGTGGCCTGATCAATCTGGGCGTCGAATTCGCCCGGGAACCTCCGGCGGATTTTGACAAGCATCTGGATGCAGGCGGAGGTGCATTCCACATAGGAATAATCGACCATGATGTCGCGGAAGACCTGTGAGAGGTTCAGCCGCTCCAGCCAGTGTCCTCCCCTTCTCTTTTCGTAGGTGGCCCAACCTCCGTCCCGGTTCTGCCAGGAGAGGACCAGGCGGACGCCGGCCCTCAGCAATCCTTCCGGTATTGGATCGTCTACAAGATGTTCGAGCTCCAGCGCGCTTTTCAGAGCTTCGGATGTGCAGTCGGCTACCGGCCATCCGTTGTCGCGATTGCCAAATCCCCAGCCGCCGCGTAAACGACCTCGAAAATAGCGTTCGGGATGAGGGATTTCGTTTGTTACCTGATTGTTGTGGATATACCGGTACGCCTGTTTCAGCGTTGTTTGATGGGTATTGGCCAGCGGACCGGCCAGGATGGTCTGGACGGTGAACGCCGTATCCCACAGCGCACAGGAGTTGTATCCGTTCATTTTCACGCCGTCGTGGCCGTCCCATAAGTATTTCTTTAACTCTTCCCAGCTTTTTTGAACGGCGGCTCCCTCCGGTTTGCGAAAGTGGTGCACCAGGGTGTTCAGGATCGCATTGACGGGGCCGAGCCGGACGTAGTTTGTGACCCGGTCTTCGTATTCGATATGTTCAACTATCAGGTTCAGCGTCCGCTTTCGGAGCCCGCGAGAGTAGAACTGCTCGTACCAGCCGATGGGGTGGTTGATCAGGCGCAGCAGTCTGGAGGCTGGATAGAATCGGTCGTGGTCAGATGTTGTATTTCGGTGATTGCGAAAGGATAGGGTGTTGTAAGGACGGTCATAGATCTCTTTTCTGAGTTCCAGGATCAGCGGGTCTTCGCGGATGTGCGCCCGCGTTGCATACAGATAGGCCATGGGAAGGTAGACCTGCCGTGCGTGGCACCAGAACCGGGCCGGGTGAAACGGGAGGGTACGGGGAAGCAGCCACAGTTCGGGTAAGACCGGATGGATCCCATCGTAGTCGTAGAGGTTCAACAGCGCCAGCATCCATTTCCCCCAGCTGGCAGCCCCCAGGGCCGTGCCGTGAGTCTGGATCCAGCGGCGCATGCTAACCAGCGAGTCTCGATTTTGAGATACGCCCAGCATCCGCAATGCCACGTAGGAGAGTACCGTTGTAAACATTGATCCCTCTTCTGCTTCTGCATGGAGGCCGATGCTGCCGTCCGGATTCTGGACGTTGAAGAGATAGGCGATCATGCGTTTGCAGACCGGATCGAGAATTCCCCGGCGGCAGATATAACCGGCAGCAACGTACATGGGCAGCAGAAACATGGGGCCGCCATAATCTCCACACCAGCTTCCATCCCGGTTTTGTCGGGCGGCCAGGAATTCGAGCCCTTTGCGAATTGCACGGTCGATGCCGGCTTCAAGATCGGTTGGCTTTTTCATGAAGATTGCGTATGGTTGAACACGTAACGCTGATTTTCATCTGGCAAGAGGAGTTGCACTTATGAGTCGATGCCCATTACCTCCCTATCCCAACGGGTGGTTTCGTGTGGCGTTTAGCAGAGAAGTGCCTGCGGGCACATTAAAGCCGGTCACTTATTTTGGCCGCGATCTGGTCGTTTTTAGAGGAAGAAACGGCTCGGCACACGTGCTGGATGCCTATTGCGCACATCTTGGAGCCCACCTTGGCGAAGGTGGGGAGGTTGTTGGCGATACGGTTCGCTGCCCGTTTCACGGCTGGCGGTATGACGGTGAGGGAACGTGTGTGGAGGTGCCGCTTGCAAAAAAGATCCCGCCCAAGGCCGGAGTGAAGAGCTGGCCGGTGCAGGAGGTAAACGGGGTGATTCTGGCGTATTACCATGCAGAAGGGCAGGCGCCCGAATATACGATTCCAGCTTTACCCGAGTTCGGCTCCAGAGGATGGACCGCCCACGAGGTTTTTGGCTGCAAGATGAAGACACACATCCAGGAAACCAAAGAGAATATCGTGGATTTCGCCCATTTTACGGCGCTCCACAAGCAGGGGTTTTCAAAGCGTCCAGCTGTTCTTTCCTGGGAAGAGGAGGGACAGCATCTGGCTATCTGTGTGCAAACGTCGCTGAACCCGCTGGGCCTGTTTTTTGCCAAAACGAAGCTGCGATTCGACATGTACGGCATCGGGTACCAGGCGATCCATGTGGATTCGGCCTTCCAGCTGAAACTCCTGTCGGTGAATACGCCTGTTGATGAAGAGACGATCGATTTTCGTTTTCTGATTTTTACCCGGAAACTGAAGGTCCCTCTGGTTAGCCGGTACCTGATTCAGAAGATCCTCAGGTTGAGAATTATGAAGGAGACCCGGGAGGATATGCGCATCTGGGAAAGCAAAAAGTTTCATCCCCAACCGGTCCTTTCCGATGCAGACGGCCCAATTATGCGGTTGAGAAGATGGATGTCGCAGTTTTATACGATGCCCGAAGCCGTTTAATTCCTTCGATGCAAACACGTCTCGGCGACCAGGACTCTCCGGCTATCTCGGCAGGCAGGTGCTGAACAATACATTAATCAATTTCTTTTGTAACGGAGGATACCTTTGAGGGGTTCGCAGCCTTCAAGCCCTTTCCTGCGACTCTTACCGAGCCGGAACTCGTATCCATCCTGTCGGCTATCGCAATTGCCGATTGCAAGGCAGATTCCTGGCTATCGAACCAGTTGGTATAGCCTCCCGCAAACCAGAGGTTGTCCTTGCCCTGCCAGCCCTCTAACTCTTCCCGGTATGTCATAAAACTGCTGAAAGGAACGACTACCTCGTGGTTTGTTTTGTAAAAATTAGCATCGCATTCCTCCGGATCCAGGCTGGGATTCCCCCAGGATTTAAAAACGGGCTCTTCGCTGTTTCACGTGGGTAATCATAAAAACCCGAACCAGTCTTCTTGCCGAGTGCGAGGTGGTTCCTAACCGTTTGCTCCGGTATCCGCACATGAAATCTCTCCTAAACACACGGCGGGTATTGAATGATCCGGAGATCCAGTTTGCCGTTTAGTCCATCGTAACAATTTATTATCTAACAACTTAAACAACTGTTTTTAAGATAGAATCCTGAGCAACAGACAACGGGTCGGGCAACACCGTTGACAAAGAATACTCGAAGGCTGGTCCACAAAACCTGCAGCTTGGGCGTCTTGTCTACCACAACTGGTCGTTCCTGGGGGAAGGTTACCCACACCAAATAGCGAGGAGCCGAAAAACGTTCAGGGGTGAACCATCCTGGGCCTCTCTCAGGGCGCCAAACCAGAAGGTAAACATGTTAGTGTCATCATCAACCACTATATTAACTCCTTCCCACTGCTTGTTGTTGCTTGGCATGTAGCACGACTCCGGCTTTTGCATGGAAACGATGAGGTCTTTATACTCGAATTTTTCGAGCAATGCTATCAATTCGGAGTTATTGTTGCTGCCAGACAGAATTCCTGCTGCTATAAGCGGGTTGGTAGCAAAGACAACATGATTTGCCTCAAATGTTCCATTCGGAGTTTCCACGAGGTATAGGCCACCGCACGGTGTTATTCTGGTGACAGGAGTATTGAGCTTCACTTCTGCATGCGTCTTTTCTAATGCAAGTCTCAGAATACCTTCTAAACCAATTAAGCTATTGTAAACCTCAGAGAATAATGCTAAGGAGTTGTTCTCGTCATCTTCTTTAGGCAAAGCAATGGAGCGCGCAAAAAAAGTAGTGGTATATAAGGCTGAGCAATTACCGATCTGGATTAATTAATCACGGTAAACCCCCGGCTCTGCCGGGGGACTGTTAGAGTTTGACAATTCCCCAGAAATGTGAGAGCCTTCCCTTTGTGGACCGCTTGAAGCTTGCGGAAAGGAAGGCTCCCGATGGACGTACAAAGTTTAAGCCATACCCGGTGGGAATGCAAGTACCATATTGTGTGGATTCCCAAATGTCGGAAGAAGGCACTGTATGGGGAGTTGCGGAAGTATCTGGGTGAAGTGCTCAGGGATCTGGCTTTGCGTAAGGAGAGCGAGATCGTCGAAGGTCACCTGAGGTTGGATCATGTTCATGTGCTCCTGTCGATACCTCCGAAAAACGCCGTATCAGAGGTGGTGGGGTTCATCAAGGGGAAGAGCGCCATTCACATCGCTCGGACCTTCGCTGGGCGTCGGAGGAACTTTGTGGGTCAGAGCTTCTGGGCAAGAGGCTATTATGTCTCTACCGTTGGCAAGGATGAGGAGTCGGTTCGTAGGTACATCCAGGAGCAAGAAGAAGCAGATCGTAGGCTTGAGCAGATGGAGTTGTTTGATGAGTAGCCACCTTTAGGTGGCCCACGGTTTTCAACCGCTTCGAGCGGTTCCCGGTTTTTCAAGCCTCCGGCTCTGCCGGAGGTATCTGACTGTAACAAACTGGTACAAGAATGGTTTTATAACTTTTGTTTTAAATTTTTCACTAATCAATATCTGCTCACTCAACCATTCATCAACGGTTTTTTGCCAACCATCACCATGTCTATCAAGAAGCAACGAAGCAACTGTGAACAGGACGAATTGGATCCAATTTAAAGGGTGCTTTCATGGTACACGACAAAAAAGGAAAAGACCTGCGCTGAGTGGTGAAATGAGTTAAGTTTGGGTTGTCAAGATCCAACAACTCATCCATCATCAAACACAGGTCTATGTCTCCTCAAGTTAATGAATTACACGACGTGATGCAATGGTATTTACCCTGTCATAAGGCCCGGGTAAAATTCATCGCCGCCTTCATTGTGTCTCTCATCAAGCTCACAACCGTCAACTTCACCAAACTGGCCAACGCCCTCAACGGCAAAGCCAAGCAGAAGTCCAACTATCGCAGAATCCAACGTTTCTTCAGTGAGTTTAATCTGTCCTATGACCTGGTGGCCGACTTGATCCTGCATCTCTTGCCGATCAAGTCGGACTTTACCATCTCGATAGATCGGACGACCTGGAGCTTCGGCAAACTGACCATCAATATTCTCACCGCCGGGAGTGTCTATCAAGGCGTTGCATTTCCCATCTGCTGGATACTGCTGCCCAAAAAGGGCAACTCCAACACCGATGAGCGTATCCAGTTGATGGAACGGGTCTTGAAGTTGGTGGATAAAAACCTGATTCAGGTCATCGTTGCAGACCGGGAATTCATTGGGCAAGAATGGTTTGCGTGGTTAGATGCGCAAGCCTTAGGCTTTGCCATCCGCGTCAAGGAAAACGCCAAAACCCTAAATGGCAAAGGGGACATCGCGCTTCGATGCTTGTTTGCCGACCTGCACATTCACCAAGAGCGCATCCTGCGTAAACCCCGTCTGATCTATGGTCATCATCTGTATTTGTCTGTCATCCGATTACCTGACGAATTTCTCATCGTTGCCAGCAAGTGTAAAGGTCGAAAACCGCTGGAGGATTACAAAAAACGGTGGGGAATTGAAGTCCTGTTCGCCGCGTTGAAAAGCCGAGGCTTCGATCTGGAACAGACCCATCTGATCCATCTGGAACGAATCGAAAAACTCATCGCGCTTTTAGCCATTGCCCTCACCTGGGCTCATCTGGTAGGAGAATGGATCGCAAAGACAAAACCGTTGAAGATCAAAAAACACGGATGCAAAGAGAAAAGCCTGTTTCGATATGGATTGGACCATTTGCAGTATGTTCTGCTCAATATACAGGATCACATCCAGGAGTTCTTTCACTGTCTTTGGATACTGATTGATCCTCCATATTTTAGGTCAGATTAAGTTTTGTCGTGTATTATGGGGTGCTTTATAATTTCCTCCAATAATTCTACAAAGGTTGTCGGTATTCTAAATAACACCTCCTGTGCCTCATTATCCCATATGGTTACACCAACAATAGTTCGGCCACTTTTAAGCAGCAATTTTGCCATAATCCCGCAGTTTTTGGTATTGGGGAGATTTTTTAATCAAATTTAGGTCGAGGTCTAACATTAAAAAAATATTCTGGAGAAAATACGTGTTGAAATAACAGGCTTTTACACTGGCCATGGAAAAGGGTATGGGTCTCGTATCTGATTGGGCTTGTAAGTGTTCCGTTTTGGCTAAATTGAGGGTTGTCAAAGAGGCATTAAAATGGAAAGCCAGCCGTTTTTGATCTCTGGCTTGACAGTCGCACAATCCGGTGAACTGTTTGGCATCTCTGAAAATGGCTCTTCGCTGTTTCACGTGGGTAATCATAAAAACCCGAACCAGTCTTCTTGCCGAGTGCGAGGTGGTTCCTAACCGTTTTCTCCGGTATCCGCACATGAGATCTCTCCTAAACACACGGCGGGTATTGAATGATCCGGAGATCCAGTTTGCCGTTTAGTCCATCGTAACAATTTATTATCTAACAACTTAAACAACTGTTTTTAAGATAGAATCCTGAGCAACAGACAACGGGTCGGGCAACACCGTTGACAAAGAATACTCGAAGGCTGGTCCACAAAACCTGCAGCTTGGGCGTCTTGTCTACCACAACTGGTCGTTCCTGGGGGAAGGTTACCCACACCAAATAGCGAGGAGCCCTGAAAATAAATTCAATTTGGAAACGCGCTTTGTAATATCTGACAATCGTCTTGGCACTTAGGTCTTTGTCGGTTGAAAACAAGATCGCATATTTCTTCTTGTCCTTGTTCGTGTGATCCAGCAAGACGACGGCTTTCAAATTGCGTTTTAAGGAGACGTGATTCAAGACAAGACTGTAAATGGCGATGCCATCTTGTGTTTGGATATATGAAAACCGAGACAGGTCCTGCCAGTTGACTTTGCCGTCATAGGTCTTGTGCCTTCCGCTTCCCTTTTCCCGTTTTGGTCCGGTGTAGAGATAGCGCATATTGGCGTCGCAGCGCAATTTGCCGATCTGGTGTAGATCCAAATCACGGACGCCATCAACAAATTTCTTCTTGCTAAAATAGCCATCGACAACGGTATATTTTTCATTCTCTAACAAGCTGGGTTTGACATCACTCAGGTGCTGTAAATACTGATCTGTTAGGGTTTCGACGTCTTCTGCCTGTTTGGAGCTTTGCTTTTTCGACTTGGCTTTCCCCTTTTTTTTGGTGCCCTTTTTCTTGACGGTCCTTTTCTTTTTATTGACCTTGACGACATCCTGTTTAGGCTTAGACTCAGACATTTGGCGTTCATCTCCAGGATCGGTTTGACGAACGGACAGCGTAAAGCCTGTGTTTCTCAAAACATCCACGATGGCCACACTGGAGACTTCCAACCCCTTTTCGCTCCGACGATGACAACCGTTCCAGAAATAATCCAGACCATAGGTCTGCTTGCCCGACTTGGACACAAAAGAAGCATCTAACACGATGATCCGTTCACTTTCTCTGCCCAGGCTTTCATTGATCACCGCTCGGTTGAAGGCCACAAATTCAAAGGGTTTGGCAAACTGGCGTGAATACGTCTTCTGTGACAAAGGAGAGTAACGCGATAGGTTACGAAAATTGATCTTGCCGTGAGCTGTTAGGATCGCTGTAAACACAGCCATCAGAAACTTTTTTTGAGGCTTGGAAATCTTGAAACTCTTGAGTATCTTTTCTGCCAGTTCCATTGTGCCGTCTCTCCAGATAAAGGGTATCGTTGACGTGGTGGGAGATATTGTCAAGAGTTGTGGATGAGATTTGAGCGTATCCCGATGAGTTAGGCTGCTTTTTTGATTTCTCCATCCTCAAATTCAACGCCCTGGACCACCAGTTCAACCAGCTTGTGGCTGTGCAACCGCTGCCAGTTTTTCTCCGCCTCGCTGGCCAGTTTATAGACCATCATCAGCGTGGCATTTCGAGAACCGCATCCCTTGGTCTGGCGGGTGCGATGCCTGACGGTGCCAAAGGTGGATTCAATGGGGTTGGTGGTTCTGATGTGTCGCCAGTGGGCGGCCGGAAAATCATAGAATGTGAAGAGCACATCCTTGTCTTTTTCCAGGCACTCACAGGCCTTGGGATACTTGGCTTGATAAAGGGCGATGAAGTCATCATAGGCTTTGAGGGCGTCCTCCTTGGTGGGTGAAAGATACATCTCGTGGATGCGTGTTTTGGCCTGGGCCTGGACAGATTTGGGCAGGTTGTCCAAAACGTTGGCTGTCTTATGCACCCAGCAGCGCTGATGACGGGTGATGGAGAACTCTTCTTCCAACGCTGCCCAAAACCCCAGGCTTCCATCGCCGATGGCAAGGGCAGGCGCCTCTTTCAGGCCTCTTTTTTTGAGATCTCTGAGCACGCCCTGCCAGGACAGTTTGCTTTCTCGATGCCCATCTTCGATGGCCAGCAATTCCTTACGACCGTCCTTGGTTGCCCCTATAATGACCAGCATACAGGGCCGATCCGGTTCCAGACGGACGTTGAAGTAGATGCCATCTGCCCAGATATACACATAGTGCTTCTCTGAAAGATCCCGATGTTTCCACCCCTGATACTCTTCATCCCAGATCTGTTTGAGCCGCACAATGTTGCCAGGGGATAACCCCGGGGCATTCTCGCCCAGGATGGCAGAAAGTGCCTCGGGGAAAGAGGACGTGGACACCCCCTTGAGATACAGGGCCGGTATCAAGGCATCGATGGAAGGCGCCCGACGCATATATTTGGGCAAAATGGCACTGGTAAACTGCTGTCCAAAACGCCGATCCAGCACCCGAGGCTGACGAATGGGAATCTTGCCCACACCCGTGAGAAGCTCTCGGGGTTTATGGGAACCATTTCTGACCACCTCTCGGCGACCCCCTACGTCTTTCTCGTCCTTAAAGCTTTCGATATAGGTCTCCACTTCAAACTCCAGGGCGGCTTGCAGCATCTTGCGGGCGCCGGCTCGAAGCAGATCCTCCAGGCTCAGGGTCACTTCATTTCTGACTATCTTCTCCACTTGGGAGGTTGTATATTGTTTCATGGAGCGTATCCTTTCTCCCTCGGCTGAGGGATTTGTGGTTATTCGATATTCAAGGATACGCTCATTTTTTATACCCGTCCACAACTTTCTAATATACCTCACGTGGTGGTCTATGATACCTAATCTGCGTGAACGGCACTTTTTTGTCAAAGAAAACTGTCCGCCATATTGACCAAGGGACTTCCTAATAATGATACTTAGATCGTTAAGTATGCCAAGCTTGTCAAGCAATCCGACATAAGTGGGTTGGGCGGTAGCTGAAAAAAACTGCGCCCCTACATCTACGAGATACTCCTGACTGTTGTAATCAACTTTTATACTATGTACATGGCCTCCTATGCGATCTCTTGCTTCCAGTAGCGTGATATCGTAAGCGGTGCCATATTTTTCGCTCAGCTCATAGGCGGTAAATATGCCGCCGGCACCGGCACCTATTATAACGACTTTCTGTTGTCCCCCATTCGGGTTGTTTGACATTTTTTTCTCTTTTTGGTTTAGAGGACATTTTTATTTGTTCGTCTGAAGGCGCTAACCGGCGTTCGACAGCCCCTGAACCCAGTTCCGGCGTTTGCGCCGGTAGCGAATCAGGCAGGGCTGCCGGGGGCCCACGACAAAGGTGCCGTAATCCGGCTGATAGTTCGGACTGGCCAGTTCCAGCTCGAACCTGCGCAACAACACGCTCCAGATAACTTTAATCTGGGTGTAGGCGAAGTGGTATCCAAGGCAGCGGTGTTTGCCGCCCCCGAACCCGATCAGGGAATGGGGGTATTTTTTATCTTCTTCCCGCCCGGGCCCAAAGCGGTCGGGGTCGTAGCTGTCGGGATCGGCGAATACTTCCGGGATGCGGTGCGAAACGGCCGGCGAAACGACGACAAAATCCCCCGCGGGCAGCAGATGGTCTTTGTATTGAAAGTCCTTTAAAACCCTGCGCATCAACATCACCAGCGGGGGATACAGCCGTTCTCCCTCTCGAATCGCTCGCTCCAGAAAATTTAACCGCGCAATCGATTCAAAGGTCACGTCCCGGCCGTTGCCGTATACTTCCTGCTGTTCTTTCAAGATGGGCGGGAGGTAATGGGGGTGCTGAAGCAACAAAATGCCCGACCAGGCCGCCAGGACGGCGCTGGTATGGTGGCCGGCGAAGACGAGGGTGAGCAGCAGACCGGTAATCTCCTCGTCGGTCAGCGAGGTTCCGCCGGCGTACCGCGCGTCCATGAGGATCTGAAGGAAATCGTCGAATTGCGTTCCTGCTGCCCTCCGACCGGAGATGATCTTGGAGAAGAGCACGCCCATGCGTTTTCGCGCTTTGTCCCGGGTGCGGAATGCGGGGAGGGGGAGGTTAGGGAAAAAGAATGAGATGGGAGCAAGTCCCCTTTCCAGGTCATGGTAGAGGTGAACGAATTCTTCTGTGACTTTAGAACGAAATTCCCAGCCGAGCAGGCACCGGCTGGCCACGTATGTGGTCACTTCTTTGGTCGTTTTTAAAAAGTCCACTTCCCCCTCATCGCCCCAGTTTTCAAAGTAGCTTTCGACCTCTTCGTTGATCTGACCAACGTACTTTTCCATACAGCCCTTGCGGAGGGCGGGCGCAATAAATCCGAGTTGTTCGTCCATAAGTTCAGGCGTTGTGTCGTAGGCAACCCCTTTGCCGAATATGGGCACGGTAAACTGGTATGCTTCTTTTGCGCTCAGTTGATCGTCCGGGGCCATGAAAACGGCCTGATTGGCCCCGGGGCCGATCAGTACAGACGCCCAGGAGCCGAAGAACCTCATGGCGTAGCTCTCGCCGAACTGCTGCTGCCCCCTTTGAAGCAGCGCAACCGGGTTGCGCCCGAATTCCAGAAGCGGCCCCAGATACGGCAGGCCGCCGGACATCACCGGCGGCCGATTTGAAATTTTACCGCTGTGTGTCGTCGCTCTCAAAATGGGCTTCCTTCAGGGTGGAACGTATAAGAGAGGTGTTTATGACTCGTCCGAAGGGAAGACTCCGTACAGATGTACCTTTTGCTCCAGCCCCCGGATCTCCTGTTCTCCCAGGCTGGTGATGCGAAACAGGTCCGGTCTGCTCAGGCGGCTGTAGGTATACTCCGTAATGATGATTTTCGTGTTGAAGTCTTTCGTCAGTTTTTCACAGCGAGCGGCAACGTTTACGGTGGTGCCAAAGGCGCACGCGTCCATGCGCTCGGGCGTGCCTGCAATGCCGGTGGCCACCATCCCCGTGTTAATGCCGACTCCGATTCGTACGGGCGTATATCCGGCCTCTTCACGCTTCTTGTTGTACTCGACGAGGACTTCGTTCTGAAGCGCAACAGCGGAGCAGACAACATTGTCTGCATAGCCATCCTCGGTCAACTTGAACAGCGCCATGATTTCGTCGCCGACATACTGGTAAACAAAGGGTGCTGCTCTGAATTTACGTAAATGAGTTGCAAAAAAGGCTCCAAATCCCGATCATACAACAGACTGAAAACAATAAGGTTGTATAGATACGGGAAAGGAGCCCAAGATGGACCTCGCAGAGATGATCGAAGCCGCCACCTGGGAATTTAAGCAAAAATTGAGCGCCCATTGCGAAAATTTGGACCTGGAGAGTTTGACGCCTCAATTGGCAGAACAGGTCACAAGTGGGCTTGGTGAAGCCCTCAAGGCTTGTGGGATCGCAGCGCTTCGCACATTTTTGGAAGCCTACGAAGTGGATGAGGCCCCAAAACAGGTCGAGAATGTGCTGTATCGGTTTAAGCAACAAAGTGAGAAGACGTTTTTGACCCCCTTTGGGAAGATGAAGCTTTCTCGAAATCTGTTTCAGGCCGATGAAGGGGGGCCTTCTTATGTGCCGTTGGATGTGATGTGGGGAATGGTCGGTGAGTTTGCCACCGTGGAAGTTCGTGAAGCGGTGTTGTTCACGGTGAGCTTGATCACGCCGGAGGAAACCGTTTCTGTGCTGGAAAAGACGGCTCTGTTTCAGCCTTCTGCCACAGCGGTCAAACACATCACAGAAGAGACGGGAGCGTGGCTGGTCGAGATGGATGAAACACTCAACCGGTCGATCCGTCAGGAGGAGGAGAACCCCAAAGGGACAAAAGTGATGGTGGCCAGCCTGGATGGGACCCACCTCAGGCTGGATGAGCCGGGGAAAAAACGCGGGCGTCCACAAGAGAGGCCGGGGGAAAAACCGTCCGAAGAAAGTCCGACCAGTTTCAAACAGGCCCTGGTGGGCAGCCTGTCCTTTTATGGGGCACCTCCAAAGGACGGCACCCCACCAAAGCGTTTGGTCTCTCGGTATGTGGCACAAATGCCCGAAGAGGGTGGTCAAACGTTGAAGATACGCTTTGAGGAAGAACTCGATCATATCGAAGGACAACTGAAAGATGAGGTCGGAAAAGTGTTCCTGTGTGATGGGGCACGAGGGTTGTGGAAATATGCTGATACCACTCCTCGGTTCATCGGGTATGAAAAACTGGTGGATTTTTATCACACCACAGAACATCTGTCTGAAGCTGCCGAACTCCTGTTTGGCAAAAAATCAGCAAAAGCGCAAAGCTGGTATGAAACCTACCACCACAAACTGCTGACCCAAGATGGCGCAGCAGAAACCCTTATTCGCTCCATCGACTATTACAAAAGCCGCCGAAGGCTGGGTCAAAAACGATTGGAAGACCTGGAAACAGAACGAACCTTCTTCTTTCGGAACAAACACCGGATGGCCTATGCTGACTTTCGTCGAAGGGGTCTGCCCATTGGCTCGGGACCCGTCGAAGCGGCCTGAAAGACCCTGGTCAAGACAAGGCTTTGTCGATCGGGTATGCAATGGTCCTGGCAGGGAGGACAACGCATCTTGCAGTTACGCACTTACGTCAAGTCAAAACGATGGGATGCTTTCTGGAATCAGTATAAACAGGTTCGATATGCCAATGATGAACTCCTTGACTATGCCGATGCAGCATAGACAGAAAACATCTACGTAAAACCGAGTCGGCACCCGAAAAAAAGAACATCGATTACTCCAACAGAAATGATCCTGCGCCGATCCTGTTCATAGATGTGGACCATTTCAAAGACCGGTTCAACGAAAAGTTTTGGGCGCCCAAAGGGGGCGTCAATATTCAGCTGAATGACAGGGCGATGCTTTACGGATCAATATCCCGGGGCTTCAAAACCGGCGGGTGGAATTCCGAGCCCCTCACAACCCTCGATCATTTCCGTTTCAATTCCGAATTTGTCACCAGTTACGAGATGGGCTTCAAATCGACCGCCTGGAACAATCGCCTGCGTTTGAACAGCGCCGTTTATCTGGCAAAGTACAAAGACTACCAGGTATTCCAGTTTCAGCAAACCGAGGAGTTAGCGGCCGTCCTGAGCCTGACCAATGCAGGTAAAGTCACCACAAAGGGAGTTGAGGTTGAGGTGTCCGTTTTGCCGATGGCCGGACTATCAATCAGCACGGGTCTGGGGTTGATCAGAGCCAAATTTGATGAATTCAAAGATGGCGGTGGGATAGGGATCCACTATGACGGGCACAAACTGATCGATGCGCCCGAATGGGAGTTGAACATTGCCATTGATTATCGGAAACCCCTGGATAAACTGGGTGCCCTTGTTTTGCACGGCGATTTCTTCCACACAGATGAATTTTTCACAAGCCCAAACAATAACCGCCAGACCCACCTCGCCGACGCGTATCATCTTATGAACGCTCGGGCGGGTTTTGAACGCGACCATTGGAAGGTGTTTCTTAGCATCCGAAATGTGACCAATAACCTTTATATGAGGAACAAGCATGTAAGCGTTTTGGGCACCCAGCGGGCCTGGTTCGGACTGCCCCGCACCTACACCATTCAATGGACTTTCAAATTTCTGAAATGACAAAAACCGTGGATTCGCCGACATTGAAAGGCTAAGGAAATCAGGTTATCATGCGAAACCTTCTCCTCCAACTCTCCATTCTCATGCTTCATTTTGCAATCCGCACCTCACCGCTGTGCGCTGCCGAACCTGTGGTTTTGACAGACGACCGGGAGCGAATATCCTCTGGGCCTGCACCTGGAAATCCTCAAAGACCCGGACCGGCGACTGACCATAGAGAAAGTTAGCGCCTCGCCGGTTTCAGATGGCTTTGTGCCCAGCAACGTTGAGCGCCCTTTTCTGGGTTACGGCCCGAATTCGGTGTGGGTCAGATTCACAGTCCAGGACACCGGGAAAATCGCAAGAACCTGGCTGCTTGAATTCGCCCGGCCAAGCCCCGTTCAACTCGACCTGTACGCCCCGGAACAGCAGTCGGCTTCGTCTCAATCTTGGATCCTGAAAAGAACCGGTACACGGGTTCCATCTAAGGAGCGGGAAGTCAAAAACCGCTACTTAGTCCTCCCTGTGTCCATCGAACCGCGTGTCACTCAGACATTCTATCTTCGCTTGGTCTGGGAAGGGAACATGACTATTCCTCTGACCCTCTGGACCCGTGAAGCCTTTGTGGAATATGACCACGATGCGCAGATCGTTCTGGGACTTTATTACGGCATTGTGCTGGTGATGGTGCTTTACAATCTGTTTCTTTATTTCTCGCTCAGAGATTCATCTTACTTTTATTACGTTCTGGCGATCGGATTGATAGGAATAATCTTTGCCCATTACAACGGGGTCGCCCGGGAATATCTCTGGCCTGAAAGCACTGTGGGATATAACTATTATCTTGTTCTCTTCGCTGGGCTGGTGTGGGTTCCCAATATCCGGTTTTTGCAAACGTTCCTGCTCACCCGGGTCCACGCCCCCCGACTCCACAAGGGACTCACCGCATTGATCGTGTTGAGCCTTCCGTTTCTCATTGCGCCCCTGGTCGACCTGCATAGACCACTCGTGTTATTTTCTAATCTTATGGGCCTGGTATTCCATCTTTTCGCCCTATCAGCGGGACTCATCACCCTGCGGAAAGGGTACAGGCCGGCGAAGTTCTACCTCATCGCGTTTTCCGTATCTCTGCTGGGCGGATTGATGGCTTACGGCGCAGGCCTGGGACTCCTCCCATGGAATTTTTTGACATCCAATTGCGTGCAGATCGGCTACGCCCTGCAGGCGGTTCTGCTTTCCCTGGCCCTGGCAGACCGCATCAACCTGCTCAGAGAAGAAAAAGAAGCCCAGGAGGCAGAACTCCAGACTGCCCGCAAAATGCAAATGGGGCTGATGCCCACAACATCGCCTCGAATTGAAGGCCTCGACATTGCAGGCCGATGCATCACGGCCAACCACGTGGGCGGAGACCTCTTCCAGTACTTTCAGCAAGGTGGCAAACTCGCTTTCTGCTTGGCCGATGTCACAGGACACGCCATGGAAGCCGCCATTCCCGTCGTCATGTTCTCCGGCATCCTCGAAAGCGAAATCCAGCACGGCACCGATCCCCCACCCCTCTTATCTCGCCTCAACCGCACCCTCTCGCGCACTCTGGACACCCACACGTTCGTCTGCTTGGCTCTGGGTGAGCTGGATCTATCTGCTCGTACCCTCCGCCTTTGCAATGCAGCCTGTCCCTATCCCTATCATTTCCAGGCTCAAACCGGCCAGGTGAACGAACTTCAGGTCGAAGCCTATCCCCTTGGGATTCGATCCGACACAGTATATGATGCTATTGAAGCGCAGCTTCATCCGGGCGATTGTGTTGTCGTCTTATCAGACGGCATTGCCGAAACAGAAACCGTTGCAGGCGAACAGTTTGGTTATGAGCGCACAGCAGAGACGATCCGCAAAGCGTGTGCGGATGGCCTATCAGCAGAGGCGACCATCGATCATATCCTGGAGGTGGTGGATGCCTTTAAGGGCGATGCGCCTCAAGGGGATGATATGACGTGTGTGGTTCTACGAGTTGAGTAAAATTGCAAAATAAAAACCACTCCAAGCCTGCCATCCCTGGCAGGCCCCCACCCCGTGCCGCACACCCGTTAACAGACGTTTTGTGCGTCGGTCGCTGCGCTCCCTTGGCCTGCGGCACAGCGGCTCCGTTACACTCCGCCGCCGTCACAAATCGCCAGAACGTTAACGGAAATCGCCCCCACCCCACCCAGAAAAGCGTAATGGCGCGCAAAAAACAAAACCCTAACTCAGCCTCGTTCGCTTATCGCCTTTCTTCGGGAGACTTCCATGTCTATTGAATCAGAAAGAGATTTGGTCGGTTTATCACGTGCGGGGAAAGTTGTTGCTGAGGCGCTTCAAGAAATGCAGAGAAATCTGCGCCCTGGGATGACAACTGCTGATCTTGATGAGATTGGAGCGAAGATTTTTGAAAAACATGGAGCTCAATCCGCACCGAAGATAATCTATGATTTCCCAGGCGTGAATCTGATTAGCTTGAATGAGGAAGTTGTGCATGGGGCATTCCAGGGAGCCGTGTCATTCAGCCAGGAGACCTGGTGACGATAGATGTCACAGCAGAATTGGATGGATATATTGCAGATGCAGCAGTGACGGTTCCGCTTTCTCCAGCTTCCCCTGAGAAACGGAAGCTATGCCAGTGTGCCAAGCTTGCGTTCCAGAAGGCTATGCGCGTAGCACGGGCACGTCGTCCTATCAATGTAATCGGAAGGGCTGTGGAAAGCGAGGTACGCAGGCAAGGTTTTTCAGTAATTCCTGAATTGAGCGGACATGGAATTGGAAGGGCGATTCACGAAGCGCCAACGGTGTCCAATTGTTATATTTCACAGGATAATCTGCCCCTCACAGAAGGGCTTGTTATCACGATAGAACCGATCATTTGTTCGGGGACTGGACGAGTTGTAGAAGGTGAAGATGGCTGGACGGTGAGAACAGCAGACGGGAGTCTTTCGGCTCATTATGAGCATACCATTGTCATCACAAGAGGGCGTCCGATCCTATTGACGGCAGCTTAAGATTCAAGAGGAACAGAATCAAGCCTATGGTGCGCGCTGTATGTACGCCCCGCTCTCCAGACCGAGAGTGGCGACCCCGATGCGACATCCGTTAACACGGCCTATGCGCTCCGGTCGCTTCGCTCCCTTCGGCCCTTCGGGCACATTCCCCTTTGTCACCCTGTTTGCAAAAGGCAAAGGCGCACGGCCACTTCGGGAGCCTGGGGCACAGGGCTGGGCCTGCCCATCACGAAGGGGTTTGCCAAGCTTCTGGGCGGGACAATCAGCGTGCAGAGCGAGATGGGGAAAAGGTCCACGTTTACAGTAAAGGTGCCAGTGGTTTATAAGGGGGGATGAAGCCTGAAGGCGGGTGAAGTGGCATACCCGACCCCAACAAGCTGAGTCTTTTGTAACTTGACATAGGGGCCGTAGCGCCTGATCTGCGTTAGCGGTGCCTACCCACCGGCGGCCCCCCGTAACCTCTGGTAGGAGGGATTGGGATGGGCTGCAGAGACAAAACAGAGTGTGACGGGGATCAGTGGACTCGATACGCCGAATTGGGAATTGAATTACCCCCCCAGGAGGCTGGATGATAACGGAAAAAGACATCGAACAGCAGATCAAAAAAGAGAAAGCCTTTCTGCGTGGTCTTAACCAAGAAACAGAGCACGATGTTTCACCAAACGACCTATATCCCTTGGTAAATAAACTGGCTTTGATCGAGAAAGCATCAAATTGGGGTCAAGGTTTACTGAAACAAACCAAGAATGACTTGAACAAGCTACATATTATTCGGCAAATTTGCAGTGGGGAATTCTGCTTGTTGGAGACACACAGACTCGGAGAGCAAATTAACGAACTCATTGATCCATTGATTCTGAAATTTGAGGAAGGTCCCCAGGTGTTTGAAAAGGTTACGGAATCAATGCCACTCCATGAGAGAAAACGTCGAAGATTTATGATCGCCTCGGTTGCTCGGGAAATAAAGGAAATTCTGAAAGAGCGCGGTTGCAAGGATCCTGTTTTCTGGACGGCGCTTGTAATCTTCGGTTTTGCAGAGTTTCCTTTAAATATGCAGGGCTTGACAAGGCTATTGAGGAATCAATCAAGGCATCATTTGAGGCGTTGTCTTTTGGTAAGCTGAATTACAAAAAAGGAGGGGAAGGCTACCGGCTGAAAGGATACATCAGGCGGACTTTAGAGGACACGGATTCTTTATCGTAATTTCCTGAACTTCCGGGAGACCCAATAGGGAAATGAAACTTTTTTGATTTAAAATGTTCCGTGTGCCCTTTTATGAGCACACCGATATAAATTAGGGTATCAGACTAAATCGGTTATCACTGGTTTAATCTGATACCTCTTTTTTTGTTCGCCAGAGCGTCAAAAGATCCGTGCGAAAGGATGCTTATGCACCGGGACATTGATGGAGCTTGGGACACTCATAGAGCCGCAATGTATCTTGGCTGTTCGCCGGGTACATTACGAGTATGGGTTAGTAAGCGGAAGGTGCCTTTCATAAAAGTTGGGCGCTTAGTATTACTTTGTCAATTGATGGATAGGTTGGTATCTTTCTGGCAAACAGGAGGATACCAATGGACATCAAAGCATCGACAGACCCTTTGCCCGAGTTAGAGGCGTTTCTTTCTCCCTTCATCCATCACTTTGTGCGTTCTGAAGGGCGAGAAAACCTGGAGCGGTATAGCACGGGCTTGCTCTCAGATCTGCCTCGGAAGAACGGCGAGACCCTCGCAGGAGCGATCCCCCAGACCAATGAGCAGAGGCTCCACAATCTCCTGACCGGGATTCAATGGGATGAAGCCGCCTTCAACGCCCAGAGGGTTGAGCAAATGCGGGATGAAGCGGTTTTGGGCGATGGGGCTTTCATCTTCGACGATACGGGCTTTGCCAAACAAGGCAAGAGCTCAGTGGGTGTTTCCAGGCAATACTCAGGCAGTCTGGGTAAAGTCGGCAATTGCCAGGTTGCTGTGACGGGTGTGTATGCCGATGCGGGGGTGAGTTGGCCATTAAATGCGAGGTTGTATCTACCCAAAGCGTGGACCAATGACCCGGATCGGTGTGCTAAGGCCGGTGTGCCGGAGGAGATCTCCTTTCAGACCAAGCCAGAGATTGCTCTGACCTTGTTGGATGAAGCACGTGGGTTGAAAGTCCCTCATAACGTGGTGGTCGCCGATGCCGACTATGGCAATGATCCTACCTTTTTAAAGGGGTTAGAGAGCCGAAAGGAACATTATGTCGTGGCTGTCCCATGTGATTTTCGGGTTGCCGTGAAAGGGCAACGCAAAAAGGGCAGCGGTCGTGTCGATGAGGTTTTAAAAGCGCTTCCCCGTTCCGCGTGGCGGACCATCCGTTGGCGAGAAGGCACCAAGGGATGGTTGCGTAAAAAATTCATTGCCCAAAGAGCCTATCGCACCCTTTCTGGTGAGTCGATCCAGTTGGGCTGGTTAATTGGCGAACGACCCGGAAGAGGCCAAGAAGGAGACTGGAAATATTACTTCTCCAACTTTCCTAAAGCCACACCCCTGGAACGGATGGTGGAATATGCGCATCGCCGCTGGCTGATTGAACAGTTCCACGAGGTGGCCAAATCGCTTCTGGGGTGGGATGAGTATCAAGGCCGACTCTGGAGGGGATTTCATCGCCATGCCACCATTGTGATGTTGACCTACAGCTTCCTGTGTTGGAAGGAGTGGAACCAGCGCCAAGAAATGCCGCGATCACGGGGAAAACCTCGTGATCCTTTTTCCCCCTCGAAGGGATCGAAGGCGACGTTCCTATGAGGCCATCCACCGCCAGGTGGTCAAAGCCTTATCGAATATGGTGATTGAACAACTGGTGCAGCGTAAACTGACTGAATTAATGCGACCGATGCGTATTTGACAAAGTAATATTAGTTCGATTCAGAAAGAAGGATCTCGATGTCTGGCTTGAGAAGCGACGTGTTCAGGAGGTGGAGTGAATAATCCTACCCCACAAAATGAAGAAGCGCTAAAGAAGCATTCACGGCCTTCTCCTTTAGAAATTCGGCGATCTTGCACCTACCGAATTCTGCAGGTTACTCTGCTCCGCTACCTGCAAGCCATAATTGAAAGGAGGAAAACGCTCCCCTAAAAGCAAAGCCCTCGACGGCGGCACCTTCGAGGGCAAGGCCGGAAGCTGTGAAGATACTCTCTGAAAATATAAAACGAACGGGACAAAAGACAACCCAAAATCGAGGGTCTGAGTGGCGTGATGTCCCCCGCTCCCATCGCTTAGGAGGATACAAATGGACAACAAGCAAGTAATACTGGAGCACTTCAAGGGCAATTGGGGCAAGTTCTACGGGCGGTTTGTCGATCTCCCCAGCACCAGCCACCACAATGACAGGGTGAAAATCTCCAGCCCGTTCCGCGACGACAACGCGCCGAGCTTCGAGATCACCTTATCAGGACCATACGAGGGTTTTTGGCACGACTGGGGCACTGATGAGCGAGGTCATGCTTTCGATTTCTACGCCCGAAAGCACAGCCTAAATGTGGAAAGGAACTTTCCTGAAGTTCTAAAGGGGATTGCTGAAACGTTTAGCATCCTGCTCAAGGGGCAGGGAAAAGAACAGACGAAGGTCCGAAGAAAGGGCCGCAGGAAAAAGACGCCGGAGGAAGCCGTTCAAAGCCACAGGAACGACCTGGAGGACTCCCAAGTTCTGAACGATCTGAAACAGCGCCGGGGCCTATCGGACACGACAATGGAGCAATTTAAAATCGGCCGGTGGCAGAACAGTATCGTCTATCCGATTTGGGACGAAGGCGGTGGAATTATGGGCCATATTGTCCATAAAGGGCCACACCTAAAGCCGGACGGTACGAAGGCAGGCAGCGGCGAGGGTGTCAAGGCACAGCTTTATCCGGTCTCGCATTTGGATGCGGATCACCTTGTAGTTGCCGAAGGACCGATAGATGTATGGCGCCTGCACACAGAGGGGATCCCCGCCATTACCGGAACGGCAGGCGCCGGAACCTGGCGAGAGGCGTGGACGAAGGCACTCAAAGGCAAAGACCTTATCGTGGTTTACGACAACGATGCACCGGGGCGGGAGGCACAGCGGAAGTTAGTGAAGGCCCTGAAAGGCTTTGCCAGACGACTGCGATGTGTGGACTGGCCCGATGGCCTGCCCGAAGGTTTCGACGTGACCGACTGGCTCCACAGCGGCAGGGCGTTCTCGAAGTTGCCCTTGGTGGAGGTCGAGGTCCAACGGGTTTTACTGGCTGACGTAAAGGCCACGTTTCGCCGGTGGCTGCACTTCGACGCGGGAGAGGACATTTTGCTGGACGTGGTACTCGGGGCCGTTGTCGCCAACCGCTTCAGCGGTGATCCGGTCTGGCTGTTTGTGGTAGCCCCGCCTGGGGGATCGAAGACCGAGACGCTGCGGACGCTCTCAGAATGGCGGGAAATCTATACGCTCTCCAGCCTGACGCCCTCCACGCTGATTTCCGGCTTCGTGCCGAAGGATGGTGAAGACCCATCCCTTCTTCCGAAACTCAACGGCAAGGTGTGCGTCGTGAAGGACTTCACGGCCATTTTGGATATGCACCGGGAGGCTCGGCAGCAGATTCTTGGCGATCTCCGGGACGCTTATGATGGGGAAATGTCCAAAGCCTTTGGCTCAGGGGCAGGTACCCGCGCCTACAAAAGCAAATTCGGACTGGTTGCAGCCGTCACACCGGCAATCGACCGATATTCCTCGATCAGTCAACAACTCGGGGAGCGGTTTCTGAAGCTCCGGCTCACGGAAAGCGGAGCCAGAAATCGTGTTAAACAGGCCATTGCGAATAGTGGGCGAGAGGTACCAATGCGTCAGGAGTTGGCCGAAGTGATGGAGGGGGCGCTTTTGACCTGCGATGTCCAGGATGAAAACGCGATCTATATTAGAGAGGACCTGCAGGACCGGCTGATCGACTTGGCCGATGTGCTGGCTGTTTTACGGTCGGACGTTTCCAGGGACGGCTATACCCGCACCATCGACTACGTGCCGGTGCCGGAGATCGGGACGCGGTTAGTCAAGCAATTCTCTAAACTGGCACGGGGCATAGCCGCCATCCGGGGGAAATTGGAGGTAGGCGAAGATGAATTCCGGCTGACTTGCCGGATTGCCAAGGATACCCTGTCCTCCAAACGCTGTCTCCTCATTCACACCGTTTATCGACTCTACCCTGAAGGTTTCCTATCCACCCAGGGCATAGCCGATGAGATGGATATGCCTACAGAGACAGTCAAATATGCCCTGGAGGACCTGCGGCTGCTGAAAATCGTGGACCGGCAGGGACGCGGAAAATTCACCTGGAGGATGTCGCCGGAATTCAGCGAAAGTCTGGCGGCTCTGGACTTTTTTAGAAGCGTGAAGGGGATTTCGGGGGGTGAAACGTCGGAGGGAAACGGTGATACGCCAAAAGATGCTAAGATCGTTTCAGGGGGTGAAGCGTACGAGGGAAACCCACAGAATGAAAGGGGGTCAATGGAAGGTATGCGTGAAGGATACACATTACCCCCCCAACGTTTCACCCCCTCAAATTCCGTGCAGTCCCAATTTTCAGGGGGTGAAACGTTGGGGGTAGATAGTGAAGATGAGGAGGAACCTGATGTGATTGCAGACTTGCTGGAGGGTGAGGATAAAGCCCAAAGGCAGTAATCCAATCAAATTCAAGGTGCGGGATATTGGGAGGATGTTACGAGATGAAAAGAGACTCACCGGATGGGGCGGACTGTCCGGTAAGTACGAGTAAATTTGCCCGCTGAGAACATCAACAGAAGGATATTCTGATGCCAAAACTCGACGAAATCAACCTCGCAATGCAAATCGCGGACCGCTTGGATCGCCCATATAACATGGGAACGATCGCTGACATCGTGATTGAGGTCTTCAATCAGATGGCCCGCACCCTGCGAGAAGGGAACCGAGTTGAGATAAGGGGCTTCGGCGGATTCTGGCCTAAGATCGTCACTGTGAAACGGTTCCACCACGTCTTGTACAGAAAATTCGTTCCCAGGACCACCTATTTGACGGCTGATTTTGCTCCTGGCAAGACCATTCGAGAGGTCTATAACCTTCCTCGAATTGATCGGAGAAGGCGCGGGTATAAGGATGTCCGAGAAAGATTAAAAGCGTCCGCAGAGCAAATGGAGGACGAATCAGACAGTAACTCCTTGCGTCTTGGTTGAATAGTGCTTGAAAAGAGAGCGGTATCGAGAAGGCCCTATTCCTCATCTGGTGTGTTCCCCCTTCCACCGGGATAGATTGGCCTGGAAATAGGCCGAGAGGCGGCGAGAGGCGATTGAGGTGGAGGGGACTGAGTTCAGATAATGACCAGAGTGGCCCATATAGAATCTACGAAGTAGATTCTTATATGGATCCATTTGCCTTCAGCCTTGAGAATTGGCATCTTTACGAACAGTGGAAAATTTTCACTCAAATTCGGTATGTTCAAGAGCAAGCATCGAAGGAAGGGAGAATTTAGAGATGCAGAAAGGCGCAATATACGCTCGCTATTCCTCCGACAAACAAACCGGAGAGACGGTCAAAACGCAGGTGGCCAAGTGTCGGGAATTCTGCGAACAGCAGGGCATTCTGGTTTGCGACGAATTCATTGACGAGGCGAAAACAGGCACCGTTGAGGGGGGTCGTGAGGAGTACGCTCGGATGTTGGACATGTCGGGCAAAGGGTTCTTTGACGCCATCATCGCTTACAAATACGATAGAATCGGCCGGTCCTTCGTGGAAACGGTTCGGACGATCTATGAGCTTGAACGATACCACAGCGTCAATGTCTATTCGGCCACTGAACCGAATGATCCCCTTGTTCGCAATATCCTGCTGTCTGTCGCTGAGGACTTTTCTCGCCAGCTTTCAGCCCGGATGTTCGACACGATGAGCAGCAATGCGGCCCAGGGGTTCCACTGTGGTGGTGCCCCGCCGTATGGGTACCAAAGCGTTGAGGCCCCCGACTCTTCGGGCAGGACGGATCGGAAGGGCAATCCGATCAAACACGTTGTTTTCCAGCCTCACCCGGATCAGGCCCCCGTCGTCCAGCGAATCTTCCAGGAGTATGGAAACGGCATCAGCATGAAGAAAATCGCCCACCGGCTGAACACCGAAGGGGTCACTGCACCTGGTGGGGGCACATGGGACCTGTCCGCCGTGCGGTACATTCTCTACAATGAGACTTACAGAGGCTTGCGGATCTGGAACAAGACCCAGAAGATCCGCAAGCCGGACGGCAAGAAGACCTACCGGCATCGCCCCAGGGACGAGTGGGTGATCGTGGAGGGCGCTCACCCCGCCATTGTGGAGGATGACCTCTGGAACGCTGTCGAGGAGGTCAAAAGGCGCAAGGAGCGGTATCGGGCAAAAAAAGGAGGGGATAGGACCGCCTTTTCGCGTTATCTGCTGACCGGCCTCGTCAAGTGCGGGGAGTGTGGCGGAAACTACATTGTGCATGCACCACGAGGACAAAAGCGAGGACGATACGCTTATTACCGCTGTGGCTATCATCAGCGGCGGGGTGACAGCGTGTGCGCCAACGGGACCTCTGTCCTGAAGGAACGGGTAGAAGGAGCCGTGATAAACCTTTTGCAACTGGAAATCCTTACAAAAGGGACCGTCAAAATGCTCATCGAGGACGTTCGGAAGGCGTGGAACAACCCGAAGGAGGACGGCGCGAAGAAGGGATTGAGGCGGGTCGAAGGAGACCTACGGAAGGTGGACCGGGAGTTGCGGAACCTCGTCAACGCGATTAAGACAACCGGCATCTCGGAGACGCTAAAAGCAGAACTTTACCGCTGCGAGAGCCGGAAAGCCAGCCTGGAACAGACCAGGGAGGAGCTTCAGCAGTCCAGCCCGCAGCCCGACCGCCTTCCGACAGAGCAAGAGATCAAAGAGGGCCTGAAAGGATTTCGGTGTCTGCTGGAAAGCGGCACAATCAGGGAAAGACAAGCAGTTTTGGAGGAAAACATCCAGGAGATCCTGGTCAAGCCCTCCGGAGACGTGCTCCTAAAAGTAAACCCGACAGGGCTGCTGCCGGATTTACCTTTTGGTTTATGCCGGGGACCGGACTCGAACCGGTACGGGCCGAAGCCCAGAGGATTTTAAGTCCTCGATGTCTACCAATTCCATCACCCCGGCGTCGAAACCAAAAAAATGGAGGCGGCGGGCGGACTCGAACCGCCGAATGAGGGCTTTGCAGGCCCCTGCCTTACCACTTGGCTACGCCGCCTACCTGGTCTATTATCTCAGGTTTAAAAAGGGTGCTGCTCTGAATTTACGTAAATGAGTTGCAAAAAAGGCTCCAAATCCCGATCATACAACAGACTGAAAACAATAAGGTTGTATAGATACGGGAAAGGAGCCCAAGATGGACCTCGCAGAGATGATCGAAGCCGCCACCTGGGAATTTAAGCAAAAATTGAGCGCCCATTGCGAAAATTTGGACCTGGAGAGTTTGACGCCTCAATTGGCAGAACAGGTCACAAGTGGGCTTGGTGAAGCCCTCAAGGCTTGTGGGATCGCAGCGCTTCGCACATTTTTGGAAGCCTACGAAGTGGATGAGGCCCCAAAACAGGTCGAGAATGTGCTGTATCGGTTTAAGCAACAAAGTGAGAAGACGTTTTTGACCCCCTTTGGGAAGATGAAGCTTTCTCGAAATCTGTTTCAGGCCGATGAAGGGGGGCCTTCTTATGTGCCGTTGGATGTGATGTGGGGAATGGTCGGTGAGTTTGCCACCGTGGAAGTTCGTGAAGCGGTGTTGTTCACGGTGAGCTTGATCACGCCGGAGGAAACCGTTTCTGTGCTGGAAAAGACGGCTCTGTTTCAGCCTTCTGCCACAGCGGTCAAACACATCACAGAAGAGACGGGAGCGTGGCTGGTCGAGATGGATGAAACACTCAACCGGTCGATCCGTCAGGAGGAGGAGAACCCCAAAGGGACAAAAGTGATGGTGGCCAGCCTGGATGGGACCCACCTCAGGCTGGATGAGCCGGGGAAAAAACGCGGGCGTCCACAAGAGAGGCCGGGGGAAAAACCGTCCGAAGAAAGTCCGACCAGTTTCAAACAGGCCCTGGTGGGCAGCCTGTCCTTTTATGGGGCACCTCCAAAGGACGGCACCCCACCAAAGCGTTTGGTCTCTCGGTATGTGGCACAAATGCCCGAAGAGGGTGGTCAAACGTTGAAGATACGCTTTGAGGAAGAACTCGATCATATCGAAGGACAACTGAAAGATGAGGTCGGAAAAGTGTTCCTGTGTGATGGGGCACGAGGGTTGTGGAAATATGCTGATACCACTCCTCGGTTCATCGGGTATGAAAAACTGGTGGATTTTTATCACACCACAGAACATCTGTCTGAAGCTGCCGAACTCCTGTTTGGCAAAAAATCAGCAAAAGCGCAAAGCTGGTATGAAACCTACCACCACAAACTGCTGACCCAAGATGGCGCAGCAGAAACCCTTATTCGCTCCATCGACTATTACAAAAGCCGCCGAAGGCTGGGTCAAAAACGATTGGAAGACCTGGAAACAGAACGAACCTTCTTCTTTCGGAACAAACACCGGATGGCCTATGCTGACTTTCGTCGAAGGGGTCTGCCCATTGGCTCGGGACCCGTCGAAGCGGCCTGCAAGACCCTGGTCAAGACAAGGCTTTGTCGATCGGGTATGCAATGGTCCTGGCAGGGAGGACAACGCATCTTGCAGTTACGCACTTACGTCAAGTCAAAACGATGGGATGCTTTCTGGAATCAGTATAAACAGGTTCGATATGCCAATGATGAACTCCTTGACTATGCCGATGCAGCATAGACAGAAAACATCTACGTAAAACCGAGTCGGCACCCTTTAAAAATATATCACGACCCCACCTGTGTCAAGTGTTCTATTTTCTCGGCCTTCTTTTCACGTCTCCGGACCCTCCCGGGTTGACGGCGTAAAAATCCCCCGGATAAATCCCCTCCACCCCACCGGCAGAAATCGCCGGCGTCTCCCAGACCTCATCCCCCTTTCGCAGCCTGAACCGGCCGCCGACCGGAAAGACGCTGTCCGGGTCCATCTGCAATTCCACCAGCCCTTCCTCATCCGTCGTCCCGCTGCAGACGGCGCGGTCCGGATGCGCGTCGATAAGTTCAACTACAACGCCCGCCATCGGCGCCGGCGGATTGGAATGGCTGCCGACGTACACACCCACAGGCGACCGCGCCGGGTGGGGGAATAATCGGCAATTTCTGAACAAAACGTCCACATCCAGACCTTTTGCCGCCGCGTCAACCTTCAACTCGATCGAGGAAAAGATCTTTCTCAGCTCAACCGGTTCGCCGATCTCCATCCAGGCGTCCCCGTTCAGCAGAGACGCATGCAACAGCCGTTCCGGCTCGGAATAGGAGACCCGCACCGGCACGAACGAATCCCGCTCGTTGCCCAGAAGAGGCGCTGGTTTCGCCCCGCGAAACCATTTGAACGACCGCTTCCGGGACTGGTCGTAGTACCACCGAAACCAGCCCACCCGGCCCTCGAAATGTCCGAACGTGATCTCCCCGTTGTTGTCGGGAATCTCCAGCGTAACAATATCGTCCCCCACCAGCCGGTTGCACAGGTGCACCACCGCACCCAGACGCCCTGCCTGTTTCATCTCGCAGCGCACCCCGACTTCGCAGATCAGCACCGCATCCGGGGGATACAACTGCCTGGAAACCAGACCGGAAAACGCCCGCGTTTCCTCCTGCGTGGTCCCCACAACGCGCAGGCCCTCGCCGGTAGGCTCAACCTTGACGCCGCCGTCCCACCGCCAGAACTGCCAGGTCTCAAAATCGACCGTCTGCCCTGTCAGCGCATCGGCAACAAAGGCGCCCTGTTTGATCCTTTTCACAGGCGCTTGCAGCATATCGGCCTCCTTCCCAGAAAGGATCAGTGCATCAGCAGGCCGCCGTTGGCCTCGATAATCTCTCCCGTAATATACCCGGACTGCGGCGAGGCCAGCAGCAGCACTGCGCCCACCATATCCTCCGGCTCGCCCACGCGGCCCAGGGGAACGAACCTGGCAAAGCCCTGAATCTCCTCCGGCGTCGAGTGCTTGTGCTGCATCGGAGTGTCAATCACACCGGGCGCCACCCCATTCACGCGAATCCCCAGCGGCGCCAGCTCCCGCGCCAGGCCCCTCGTGAGCGTATTCACCCCTGCCTTGGACGTGCCGTAGGGCACGGTGCCTCCCCCGCCTCCGGTATACGACGCCACCGAGGAAATATTCACAATCACCCCGCTCTTCTGCGTCGTCATAGCCGAAATGGCTGCACGGCAGCACAGAAACACGCCCTTGAGGTTCACATTCATCATCTCATCCCACACCTCCTCCGGGCACTCGGCAATCGGCGTCTTATCCATCCACCGTCCTGCGTTGTTAATCAAAATATCCAGCCTGCCGCCAAAACGCTTCAGAACGCCGTCCACCATCGCCTGCACCTCGTCGGCCCGGCTCACATCCGCGCGGATCGCCTCTGCGTCTCCCCCCTGTGCCTGAATCTCCGCCACCGCCGATTCTGCGCCCTCCCGATTCTGGCAGTAATTGACCCCCACCGCTGCCCCGCCCCTGGCCAGCGCAAGGGCCACTGCCCGTCCGATCCCGCTGCTGGCGCCCGTCACCAGCGCAACCCTGTCGGAAAACAGGCCTTTATCCATTTCCCTCTCCTTCCAGATCTTCAAACAGCCGCTTCCAGTTCATAAACGCCATCTGCCCGCCGTCGGCAACAATTGTCTGCCCCGTAATAAACCCCGCGTCCGGCGTGGTCAGAAAGTGGACGATCCCGGCGATCTCCTCCGATTCACCGTACCGCCGCGCCGGAATAAGCCGCAGATAATTCTCCCTGGCCTCCTCGTCCTCAAACAGATCGTCATTGGCCGTCGTGTTAATCACCCCCGGACAGACCGCATTCACCTGAATATTGTGCCCCGCGAACTCCCCTGCCGCCGTCCGCGTCAGCGCCACCAGCGCCGCCTTGGAAGCGTCGTAAGCCGCCGACCCCTCGCTGGACACCATCGCATTTCGAGACGCGATATTGACGATACTGCCCTCACCCTGCGCGATCATCATCGGCGCGATTTCTCGCATCAGTACGAACGGAGCGGTCACATTCACCCGAAAAATATGCTCCCACCGCTCGTCCGGGATGCCCACCAGCGGCTCATAGTGCCAGGCGCCCGCATTGTTCACCAGCACCGTGACCGGACCGTGCGCATCGGTCAACCGCCCCACCAACTCCGGAATGGCCGCAATCTCCTCCAGGTCAAAAGCGCACGGCAACACCTGCCCGCCCCCCTCCGCAACCACCTCCTGCAGCGCATCCTCCATGCGGTCCAGCGCAATCACCGCCAGCCCTTCCAACACGAACCGCTGCGCAATCGCCCGCCCGATGCCCTGGGCGGCTCCCGTGACCAGCGCCAGCCGAGATTCTTTCTCCCGGGCCATCGTCAGAGCCCCACCTCCCTCACGTTAAAGCTTGGAATGACAATCCTACAACCACCCTGCAATCGTCCACATCACGCTCAGCCGGTTGAACGGCGCGTCCAGCAGCGCCGCCGAGTCTGTCACCGGATCGCCCCCGTACCGCTTCACATATTCGGCGTGGATGCGATGCTCCAGTTCCGTCGTCTCCCTAAGCGGCAGATCCAGCCACACACTGTCGCGCTCTCCGCTCTCGCGCATCGCAATCCACAGATCCATATCCCGCCGCGCGTTCGCCGCGCCATACTCGGGCTCAACGCCCTCCGTAACCGCCCGGTGCAGGCTGTTTAAAATGGCCGCCTTCGCCACATCGTCCGTTGCCGAAACCTTCTGCTGTTTGAATGGATTCTCCCACACAACCGGAGGATCGGTATCCACCCGCACGGCCGCAAGCACCCGCTCTCCATCGATCTCTTCATAATCTTCTTGAAACGGATAGGACACCCGTTGCCCGTCCCGATAAAGCACCAGTTCGCTGCCCGAGAGGTACCCCTCCACCCCTTCGATCTCCCAGTGGCTGCCCCGCGCGCCCGGACTCGGAGGCATCTCGTAGAGGCAGACGATATCATCTTCAAACTCAATCGTCCCACTTTCCCACCAGCGCGTCGTCTCCGGCTGGTCCCCGTAATTCTCGTACGGCGGCACGTCAACGGCCTGGGCATATCCCATCGCGCGCACTGCCTCCTTGCCCAGAATCATCCGAACCCCGTTGATCCCATGATAACTCCCGGCCGCGTACCACAACCGCGCGTGGGTAATTTTCCCCAGCAATCCCTCCCGGACGATTTGCTGCTTCAACTGCTCCTGCGGCCAGCGCCACACATTCTCGGCCACCTCCCACACCACCCCCTTCTCCCGGCACGCCTCTGCAACAGCGTCCCCCATAGCAAGGGTGAGCGCATACGGAATCTCCGTCATAATATGGCACCCGTGGTCCACCGCCGTAAGCGCCTGGACAGTCTGCCCGTCGGTGGGCACCAGCACGAACACCACGTCCGGCTTCTCCTCCCGCAGCATCGCTTCAAAATCGGTATACCTCGCCTCTACTCCGAACAGATCGCCCGCTGCCTGCAGCGACGCCTCACTGTGGTCGCAAATTGCGCACAGCGTGTACAGATCGGTCAGCTTCACCATCGTCGCCAGATACCCCCGCGCTCTCGAAGACTCGTACGCGCCCACCCCAACAACGGCAAGACGTAGGATTGACATGCCCCTTCCTTTCCTCCTGTGTGTGAACCTGTGCGCCTGAATTTTGGCCCTACACACCCCCAAACGCCGAAAACCCCCCATCCACCGGCAGCACGACCCCTGTCACAAACCGGGAGGCCGGAGAGGCCAGCCAGATCACCGTACCCACCAGGTCCTCCGGATCTCCCAGCCTGCCCATCGGTGTGTGGGCGATAATCGTCCGACCCCGCTCGGTCAATTCCCCGGTCTCCTGATCCAGCATCAGGTACCGGTTCTGATCCGTCAGAAAAAAACCCGGCGCCAGGGCGTTCACCCGCAGCTTCGGAGTGTATTCCTGCGCCATGTGTACCGCCAGCCACTGCGTGAAATTGGCCACCGCCGCCTTCGCCGCCGAGTACCCCGGAATCCGCGTCAGCGGACGGATGGCGTTCATCGACGCCGTGTTGATAATACTCCCCCCGGCCTCGTTCTCCACCATCACCTTTCCAAAAACCTGGGTGGGCAGAATCGCCCCGGCAAACAGGTTGATCGCCACCGCCTTCTCCAGCGCATCCAGCGGCAAATCGAAAAAAGGCCGTTCCGGCGACGTACTCGCCTCCGCCAGATTCCCGCCCGCCAGGTTCACCAGCACATCCACACGCCCGAAATCCCTCAAAATCGCCTCGCACCCGGCCTCAATCGACCCCTTTTCCAGCGCGTCCACCCCGTAGGCCCTTGCCTCTGCGCCCCCCGCCTGCACAGCCGCCGCCACGGCTGCCGCCTTTTCCTCGTCCAGGTCGCACACCGCCACCCGTGCGCCGGCAGCGCCCAATCCCCCGGCAATCGCCGACCCCAGCGCTCCGCCGCCGCCGACCAGCACGGCTGCCATCCCCTCTAAGGAAAACAGAGACAGATCCGTTGCCATAACCTCCCTCCCACCAGAGGGCTACACCAGATGATCCTCCGCCCGATCCTGCGGCACGTATCCCACCACCTCACGGGCATGGTCGATATCCACCCAGCGATAATCGTTGTTGGACATCCCGTAGAAAATATCGAACCGGACACTCTCGGGGGCGTTGATGCACCGCTCCGTTAACTGCACAATATCCCGCTGGCTGCACCAGATATCCTGCGAATTCGGCGCCGGAGGACGGTCTTCGGCAACCACCCACCCGATCCGCAGGCAGATACAGGACAGACCGTGCACATCCGCGTAACTCCGGGCCAGGGCCTCGCCCCACACCTTGCTGCAGGCGTAGATATTCTGAGGGCGCGGCGCCCACGCGCGCGTCACAATCGGAAAATCGGCCGGGACCTCGTCAAAACGCCCCTCGGCGATCAGACGGTAGGGCGCATCCGTCCGGTAGCCCAGAGTGGCCTGGACCGAACTGGCATACACAACCCGCTTGACGCCCGCCAACCGGCAGGCCTCAAACACGTTGTACGTCCCGATCAAATTGCTGTTCAGAATGCGCTCAAAGCTCGCCTCCGGCCTCGGATCCGCCGCCATATGCACCACCACGTCCAATCCGTCAACCGCCTGCCTCACCCCGTCCAGATCGGACAGATCGGACAGCACGAATTTCTCATCCGGAACATCCAGCGCCCGGCCCTCAGCCACGCGGTCCGACGGCTGCCGCCTTCGTGCGAGCGCATACACATCGTACCGGTCGGGCGCCGCCTGCAGCCGTTTGTAAATCTCACCGGCAATCAGGCCGTAAACGCCCGTCACCATCACCTTGATTGGGGGCACGGCTCTCTCCTTTCACTGCGCTTATTATGTCCAGTCCTCCGCCCGGTCCTGAGGCGCAAACCCCACCACCTCGCGGGCACGATCGGTATCCACCCACCGGTACCGGTTATCGGAAATCCCGTAGAAAACATCGAACCGGAGATCCTCCGGCGCATCCACGCACCGTTCCACAAGCTGGACAATATCCCGCTGGCTGCACCAGACCGCCGCCACCTCCGGCTTCCAGGGCCGGTCTTCCGCATTCACCCACCCGATTCTCAGGCAGATACAGGACAGACCGTGCACGTCCGAATACGTTCGCGCCAGGGCCTCGCCCCACACCTTGCTCGCCGAATAAGGCTCGGTGGGCCGGGGAGGATCTGTGTGCCTCACCATCGGAATCTCCTCCGGCACATCCTCAAACCGGCGCGCCTTGATCGCGCTATAAGGCTCGTCGAACTGGTAACCCCACGACGCCATCACCGAACTCGCATACACGACCCGCTTGACGCCCGCCACCCGGCAGGCCTCAAACACGTTATAAGCGCCAATCATATTGCTCTGGAGGATCTGCTCCCAGTTCGCCTCCGGCCTCGGATCCGCCGCCATCTGCACCACCACCTCCATCCCCTCAACCGCCCGCCCCACCGCGTCCAGATCCGACAGATCGGCTAAGGTAAACCGCTCATCCGAAATCTCAAGCCCCCTCCCTTCCGGCGCCCGGTCCGACGGCTGCCGCCTCCGGGCCAGGGCGTACACGTGGTATTTCTCGGGCTGTTCTCTGAACCGGTTATAAATCGCCCCTGCAATTAATCCGTAAACGCCCGTCACCAGAACCTTTGTTGGAGCCACGGGTTCCTCCTTTCGCGCATCAACCGTATCTGTCCGAGCCGATCCCCATAATTGGACAAAACCCGTAAAAAGTCAACCGAATTCTCTCCCACAAGCCCATGCAAAACAGGGCGCGATGAATTTCGTTGACACCGGCCGTTGTGTGTCTATATTTAGCCTGTGAGTGAATCTTAATCGTCCCAACCAAACCGTGGGAGACCCCCTGAACTAATGAGATACAAGCGCATCATCCTCAAACTCAGCGGCGGCGCTGTTTCCGGAAAACACGAATTCGGTTTCGACCCCAACGCCCTCAACTACATCGCCGACGAAATCCTCAGCATCCACGAACTCGGCATCCAGATGGGTGTGGTCATCGGCGGCGGCAACATCTTCAGAGGCAGCCTGGGCGCCCAGTGGGGCATCGAAGAGGCCGAAGCCCACAACATCGGCATGCTGGGCACCATCATCAACAGCCTGATGCTGCGCGGTGTGCTTACCGCCAGAGGCAAAGTCGAAGTGCGTGTCATGACCGCCATCCCCATCAATACCGTGGCCGAACCCTTCATCCGGCTGAGGGCCATCCACCACCTGGAGAAAGGCTACCTCACCATCTTCGCGGGCGGCATCGGCAACCCCTACGTCACCACGGACTACCCCGGCGTTCAGCGGGCGCTGGAAGTACGCGCCGACGCCATCTTATACGCCAAACACAAAACCGACGGGATCTACACCGATGATCCCAACCTCAACCCCGATGCCCGTCTCTATCGCAAGATCAACTACACCACCGTCATCCGGGACAACCTGGGCGCTCTGGACCAGTCCGCCGTCCTCCTCGCCCGCGACAACAACTTCCCCATCCACGTCTTCGACTTCGACCGGCAGGGCTCCATGCGCCGCATCCTGCAAGGCGAAGACGTGGGCACCCTCATCGCCCAGATCCCCGAAGACGAAATAGAGGAATAAGGGACATGTGTAGGGGCGCGGTCACCACGCCCGGGGGCGGGGAAACCCCGCCCCTACATGCGTCCTTTACCCCAAATCGCCCCAACCTCGAACACCTGGAGGTCCTATCCATGAAGATCCTCGTTGTCGGCGCCGGAGGCCGCGAACATGCCTTCGTCTGGAAGATCGCTCAGAGCCCCCGGGTCACAAAGCTCTACGCCGCTCCCGGAAACGTCGGCATGGCGCAGCAGGCCGAATGTGTGGACATCGCCTCCGAAGACATCGACGGCCTCCTCGCCTTTGCCCGGTCGGAAGGCATCGACCTCACCCTCATCGGCCCGGAAAACCCCCTGGCCGACGGCATCGTGGACCGGTTTCAGGAAAGCGGCCTCACCGTCTTCGGTCCCACGCAGGCCGCCGCGCAAATCGAAGCCGACAAAGACTTCGCCCTGGAGCTGATGCACAAATACGACATCCCCACCGGCGACTACCGGACCTTTACCGACCCGGAAGCCGCCCGCGCCTGCGTCCGGGAGTGGGACCGCCCCCTCTACTTCAAAGCCAGCGGCCTGGCCGCGGGCAAAGGCGCCATCCCCTGCCCCACGGTAGACGCGGCGTTCCAGGCCATCGAAGAGGTCATGGTCGATCGGGTCTTCGGCGCGGCCGGAGACAAGGTGGTCCTGATGGAATGGCTCGAAGGCGAAGAAGCCTCCATCTTCGCCTTCACCGACGGCGAGCACATCGTCTACCTCGTCCCTTCCCAGGACCACAAAACCATCGGAGAGGGAGACACCGGTCCCAACACCGGCGGCATGGGCGCGTACGCGCCCGCGCCCGTAGTCACCCCCGAACTCCAGCAGGAGATCTACGACCGCATCATGCAGCCCACCGTCCGGGCCCTCGCCGCCGAGGGGCGCCCCTACAAAGGCATCCTCTACGGCGGGATCATCCTCACCCCCGACGGCCCCCAAGTCATCGAATTCAACTGCCGCCTCGGAGACCCCGAGGCCCAGGTCGTCCTCCCCCTGCTCAAAACCGACCTCGTCGACCTCCTCCTCGGCGTCTGTGAAGGCAGCCTCAAGGACGTCCCCGTCGAAATCGACAACCGCGCCGCCACCTGCGTGGTCCTCGCTTCCGGAGGCTATCCCGGCGACTACGAAAAAGGCTACCCCATCTCCGGCATCGACTGTGCCGAAGCCCTCGGCGACGTGATCCTCTTCCACGCCGGCACCGCCGAAACCGACGGCCGTCTGGTTACCAACGGCGGCCGCATACTCGGCGTCACCGCCATAGGCGACGACATCCCCGCGTCCATCCATCACGCCTATGAGGCCGTAAAAAAAATCGAATTCAAAGACGTGTACTGCCGGAAGGACATCGGCCACAGGGCGCTCGCCCGCCTCAACGCACCGTAGGGGCGCGGTTCCCGCGCCCTGCGATGCGCCCTTATCCACCCCTCTCTCAGGGAGAAACACATGCCCCGTTACCGCGCCGGCGTCATCGGTCTGGGCCGTATGGGCAGTACCTTTGACGATGAAATCTCGCAGGGAGGGTCCATCTTCCTGCCCTACTGCCACGCGCCCAGCTACCACGCCGCCCCAGATATCGAACTCGCATCCGGCGCCGACATCCACGACGAACAGCGCGCCATCTTCGGCGAACGCTGGGGCTTGGGTCCGGACCACCTCTACGGCGACTACCGGGAAATGCTGGAAAAGGAGCGCCTGGACATCGTCAGCGTCTGCACCACCGCCAGGCGCCGGGCGCAGATCGTACAGGACATCGCCCGCGCCGGCGTCAAAGCGATCTGGGCGGAAAAACCCATCGCCTTCAGCCTGGAAGAAGCCGACACCATGGTCCGCGTCTGCCGCGAGCAGAACGTGGCCCTCGCCGTCAACTGCGCCCGGCGCTGGAACCCCTTCTTCGCCGAGGCGAGGGGGCTGATCGAAGCGGGCGAACTGGGCGACCTCCTCCAGGTAACGGCCTACGTCCCCTGCAACCTGTCCCACAACGGCAGCCACGCCATCGACACCATGCGCTACCTGGCCGGGGGCGAAGTCACGTGGGTCTTCGGCGAAATGGAATCGGACGAGGCTGCGGCCGGCGAAGATGACCTGGTCGGAAACGGCTATCTGGCCTTCGACAACGGCGTCCGCGGCTACCTCCGCGCCATGCGCTGCGGCATCGCCGCCTGGGAATTCGACGCCATCGGTGAGAAAGGACGCATCCGCTCCCTGGCCGGCGCCCTGGACTTCGAATGGTTCCGCTTAGAACCCGGCGGTCACAGGGACGGGGGCCTGCCGACCAAATACCCCTTCCCCCTGCCCGCCAGGATGCAGGGCATGGGCCTGACCATTCTGGAAGACATCGTCGCCGCCATCGAAACCGGTCAAAAGCCCCGGTGCGCGGGCGAAGACGGCCTGGCCGCCCTGGAAGTCGCCATCGCCCTGCGCGAGTCCCACCGCAGAGGCGGTGCCCGCGTGGCCCTGCCGGTGGAGGACCGCAGCTTGAAGATCATCTCTGTTGAAACCCGCCAGGACGATACCCCCGCCCGCATCCGCCGCCAGCAGCAGGCCCGGGCGTAAACGCGCTTCAAAAGATCTCAAACCGCGGTGAGTGTATTTACCCCGAAATGGATTCCATACATGCCCGACCCCCTTGATCGCAAAACCCTCGCAGCCTGGCGGCACCACTTCCAGGACGAAGCCGACGCCGCCTACCTCTATCGCCGCCTGGCCGAATGCGAGCCCGAATTTGAAAAACAGCGCCTCTACCGCCGCCTGGCAGATGTTGAAGACCGCCACACCGGCATCTGGCAGACCCTCTTCGCCGAGCATGGCATCCAGGCCTCCGCGCCGGAACCCTCCTTCCGCGCCCGGCTCCTCGCCTGGATCGGCCACCGCTTCGGTCCCGCCATCCTGCTGAACCTTCTCCTGCGGGAGGAGGGCCAGGAGGTCAAAAACTACCTCTCCCTCTACCGGGAAAGCGCCTCCGGCAGTCCCAGAGAGACCGCCTTCACGCTTGCCCGGGAATCGGCCGAACACGCCGGTACCCTGGGCAAGCTGGCAAATGTCGAGGGAGAGCCCTGGCACCAGACCAAATCGGGCGGGTTTTTGCGCAACGTCATCTACGGCTTCAACGACGGCCTCACCGCCAACTTCGGGCTGGTGGCCGGCGTCATCGGCGCCTCGGTCCAGCCCCACATCATCCTCGTCACCGGCATCGCCGGCACCATCGCCGACGCTCTCTCCATGGGCGCTTCGGGCTACCTGGCCGCCAAAAGCGAGCAGGAAGTCTACGCCCACGAAATCGCCATGGAAAAAGAGGAAATCCGGCTGATGCCGGAAGTGGAAGAGGAGGAACTCGCCCTCATCTACGAAGCCAGGGGCATCGAAGCGGAACGGGCGAAACAGATCGCCCGGGAGATCATGGCCGACCCCGAGCAGGCCCTCGCGGAAAAAGTGAGAGAAGAACTGAAAATCGTAGACCCCCACACCACCCCCCTCCGGGAGGGATGGATCACCGGGTCCGCCACCGCCGTGGGCGCCTTCATCCCCGTGGCCCCCTTCCTCGTGTTCACAGGCCCCGCTGCGATGTGGACCTCCTTCGCCGTCTCCATGCTCTCCCACTTTGCCGTGGGCGCCGCCCGCAGCATCTTCACCGGCCGCAGCATCTTCCGCAGCGGATTCGACATGTTCGTCGTCGGCCTCGGAGTCGCCGTCGTCGGCTACGTCGTGGGCGACCTGGTCGTCCGCTGGCTCTCTTAAAAAAGGACGGAACGTGTTCTCCAGGGTTCTACGCCGCACTCACATGTACCTCGCGCTGTTTTTGTCACCTTGGATGCTGATGTACGCCCTCAGCACCATCGTAATGAACCATCGCGGCTTCTTCAGGGAGTATTATGGTGGGGGCCTGATGCGTTACGAAAAGGAGCGCGAACAGACTTACACCGGTACATTTTCCGCCGATGCCAGGCCCCGGATGGTCGCCGAACAGATTCTGTCCGACCTGGATCTGGACGGCGCGTACAGGGTCCAGGGGCGTCTGGACAGAGGACGCATCAGGATTTTCCGCCACGATCCGATCACACCGAGGCGGATCATCTACACGCCTAAAAACGGTAACCTGCGCATCGAGCGGGCCGTGTTTCGGCCCCCAACCGTCCTGGTGGGCCTGCACCATCGCAGAGGGTACCAACACGAGTACGCGCTGGAGGATACCTGGGCGGTTTCGGTTGACCTGGTCATCGTCGCCATGGTCTTCTGGGTCGCGTCCGGACTCTGGATGTGGTGGGAGCTGAAAGTCACCCGCCGATGGGGCGCCCTGTGTCTTGCTGCAGGCACGGGACTATTTGGCTTTTTCCTGATTACGATTTAGGTGAAGGATCACACCCGTGACATTCAACCTGATCAACCGCCGCACCCACCTCTACCTGGCCATGTTCCTGCTGCCCTGGTTTCTCGTCTACGGAATCAGTTCGATCCCATTCAGCCACCATTCATACTTTCGAGAACTGTACCGCGACGGTATCCCGCAATGGACCGTGCGGTTCGAACGCGACTACGACCGTCCCGTGCCGCACGACGCCAACCTGCGAAAAGTCGGAGCGCAGATCCTCCAGGACGTGGGCCTGGAAGGCGCCTTCGGCATCAACCGGCCCAATAAGCGACGATTGAGCATCTATCTGTTCGACTTCTGGTCGTCAACACGGCTGACGTACTATATTGAAGAACACAGGCTGAAGGCGGAGGACCGGCGGTTCCGGTGGGACCAGTTTTTCACCGGATTGCATGCGCGGGGCGGGTTTCAGCAGGACGCTTTTCTCAACGACCTATGGGCCGTTGTGGTCGATATCGTCTGCGTGGGCTTCCTCATCTGGATCGCTTCCGGAATTTACATGTGGTGGGAACTTCGCCACACGCGGCTGTGGGGCGCCCTTGCCCTGGGCGGCGGAATCGTTTCCTTCCTGACCTTTCTCCTCGTATTGTGAGGAGAGGGTCGGACAAAATTCAACACTGTGAAAATATGGAGCTTATGGCCTGTTGATTTTTCTGTAGCCGCACCCTTTAGGGTGCGCCCAGCCCTTCAAACGCAGGCTGAAGCCTGCGGCTACAAGGAGGTAATCATGATCCTCGAACAGTATTACCTCGGTTGCCTTGCGCACGCCTCATATCTCATCGGCGACGAAAAGAGCCAGACTGCCGCTGTGGTCGACCCCCAGCGCGACATCGACAGATACCTGGAGGACGCCCGGCAGCAGGGGCTTCAGATCCGCCACGTCTTCCTCACCCACTTCCACGCCGACTTCCTGGCCGGCCACCTCGAACTGCGGGACCGGTCCGGCGCCGGGATCTACCTGGGCGCAAAGGCTCAGGCCGAGTACGAATTCACCCCCATGGCGGATGGGGATACCCTTGAGTTCGGCAACCTGCGCCTGAAAGTCCTCGAAACGCCGGGGCATACTCCCGAATCGATTTCTATCCTGGTCTACGACCTGGAAAAGGATGACGGCAACCTGCATGCCGCCCTCACCGGCGACACCCTCTTTATCGGCGACGTGGGCCGCCCCGACCTGAGGGCTTCACTCGGCTGGCCGGCGGAGGAACTCGGCGGCATGCTCTACGACTCGCTGCACCGGAAACTACTTGCGCTTCCGGACGAGACCCTGGTTTACCCGGCCCACGGGGCAGGCTCCATGTGCGGCAAGAACCTCAGCGAAGACACCGTCTCCACCATCGGCATCCAGCGCCGGTACAACTACGCGCTTCAACCCATGGACAAAGATGCGTTCATCCGGATCGTCACCGCCGACCAGCCCGACGCGCCCGACTATTTCACCTACGACGCTATCCTCAACACCAAAGAGCACCCCACCCTCGAAAAAACCCTCGAGCGCACGCTCAAACCGCTCTCCCTCAAAGATGCGCTCCGGCTAAAAGAGGAAGGCGCCGAGCTCCTTGACGTGCGCGAACCGGCCGACTTTGAAGGCGCGCACTTAGACGGCAGCCTCAACATCGGGCTGGACGGAAAATACGCCACCTGGGCCGGCACCCTCCTCGACCCGGAAGTCCCGATCGTGATCATCGCCGAAATCGGACGGGAGGAAGAGGCGGCCGTGCGACTTGGCCGTATCGGCTTCGACCGGGTCGCTGGCTACCTCGAAGACGGCATGCAGGCCCTTGACACGCGCCCCGACCTCGTCCGGAAAACCGAACGCATCACCGCTGCCACGCTCGCCGAGCAGCTCGCGTCTTCGCAACCGCCGGCCGTGCTCGACATCCGCACCGAAAAAGAGTGGCATGAAGAACGGATTGAAGGCAGCCTCAACATCCCGCTAAACCGGCTGCCGGAGCGAATCAAAGAAATACCCGGCGACCGGATGGTGGTCGTCCACTGCGCCAGCGGGTACCGCTCCTCCATCGCCGCCAGCCTCCTGGAGCGGCAGAGCAGGGAGGCCATCGCGGATCTGGTGGGCGGCATCTCGGCCTGGGAAGCGGCGGGCCTTCAGACGGCATCGGCCCGGAATTGAGCGATCGGCATGGATGTCTCCCAACAAACTGAAGATTACAGAGCCGCACTAAGAGGCGCCGTGCTCTGCGAGGAAACCTTCCTCAAACTCACGGTCAGTGGGACCGTCCGGGGCGAAGACGTTCCCTGGGTCAGGGTCGTGGTGCGCCCGGTACGGGTGAAAGGTCACAGACAGACCCAGTTCTCCTATTTCGACAAAAAGGTGAATACCACCAGAAATTACGCCGGCGATGAAATCGAAAACCGGCTGGACGACCTGCTCGCGATGCCGTTTCGCCAGTTCCACCTCCAGTCCACCGCCGGCGACCTCCACGTGCGCATCACCAAAAAGAAAAAAGCGCTGATCAAGCGGTCCAAACCTTCGCGCCCCAACGCGCAGCCCCTGCTTCTTCACAACCGCGTCAAGCGCCATCCCCTTCCCGCCGATACCCCGGACAGCTTCCTGCAGGCCGTGGGCATCATGGACCGGTCCGGCCGGGTGCGGCCCACGAAGCAGGGCAAATTCCGCCAGATCAACGAATTCCTCAAGCTGATGGAGCAGGCGGTCCGGCCGGAAGAACGCGCCCGGGATACGATCGACATCGTCGACTGCGGGTGCGGCAGCGCCTATCTGACCTTTGCCGCCTATCACTACCTGAACCACATCCAGGGTCTCTCCGCTCACGTTGTCGGAATCGACCTCAACGGCGAACTCATCGACAAATGCAGCAAGCTCCGCGACGAGCTGGCGTGGGACGGTCTGGAGTTCCGGACCGCTTCCATCGCCCGCTTTTCGCCCCAAACCCCGCCGGACATCGTATTGAGCCTCCATGCCTGCGACACAGCCACCGACGAGGCCATTGCGCAGGGAATCCTCTGGCAGAGCCGGGTCATCCTGGCCGCCCCCTGCTGCCAGCACGAACTCCAGCCGCAGCTGCGGGAACCCCTGTTCCAACCCGTATTGCGTCACGGGGTACTCAAACAGCGAACCGCGGACATCCTCACGGACGCCTTCCGCGCGCTCGTCCTGCGCATTATGGGCTATCGCACGGACGTGGTCGAATTCGTCGATCCCGAGCACACGTCGAAAAACCTGATGATCCGCGCCTCAAAAGCCCTGGCTCCGGGCGACGAATCCCCGGTCAGGGAATATCAGAACCTCAAACGCTTCTGGAACGTATCGCCCTGTATCGAACGTCTGCTTGGAGAACCCTTCGAACGGTTGCTCGAAGCGGATGGCCATCTCTAACGGAGGAACACCATGCCCGACCCCCTGGTTGGAATCATCATGGGCAGCACCTCGGACGAGCCCACCATGCAGAAAGCCGTCGCGATCTTAGACGAACTCGGCATCGCCTACGAATTCACCGTCTCCTCGGCCCACCGGAACCCGGACCGCACCGCTGAATACGCCCGCTCCGCCGCCGACCGGGGCCTCAAAGTCATCATCGCCGGCGCCGGCCTTGCCGCCGCCCTCCCCGGCGTCCTGGCCGCCCACACCACCCTGCCCATCATCGGCGTACCCATCGCCTCCGGCGCCCTCAACGGCTTAGACGCCCTCTACGCCATCGTCCAGATGCCCCCCGGCGTACCCGTCGCCTGCGTCGGCATCGACAACGCCCGAAACGCGGCCGTCCTCGCCGCCCAGATCCTCGCCCTCACCGACGAGGCCATCCAGGAACGCCTTACGGCCTACAAACAAAAACTCGGGGGGGCGTGAACAAAATCTCGCGCGAGGATAACGACAGCGTTCTCACAAAATGATCTTGCAACGCCTTTTGGAGGCACATCCCGGCTACGCCCGTAAACGTGGAGGGTAGGGGCACTATCGCTAACTCGAAGCCCTCTGGTGTATACGTAGCACCACCGCTGTGATCTTCCACAGGGTCGAATTTAAAAATTCCTGGATTCTCCCTATGTCCGAAAACCCATTCTTCGCACCCGTCGATCCCATCCCCTATCTGAAATCACCCGCCCTTTCGCCCGACGGGGACACGCTCCTCTTAGTCTATGCCGGAGACATCTGGTCGGTCCCGGCCGGGGGTGGAGACGCCCGCCAGATCACCTCTCACGTGGGCGGCGACACGCACCCCCGCTTTTCGCCTGACGGCGACCGCATCGCCTTTGTTTCCGCCCGCACCGGAAACGGCGACCTCTACGTCCTCCACCTGAAAACCGGTGACCTGCGCCGGCTCACCCACCACGGCGGCGGCGACGCCCTGGGCTGCTGGTCTCCCAACGGCGACTGGCTCTACTTCACCTCCCGCCGGGACGGCCTGAGTGGGGCCATCTACAAAGTCCACATCGAGGGCGGCACGCCCATCGAAGTCCTCAGCGACCCCCGCGAGACCCACGCCCAGCCGGCCCTGTCGTCCGACGGGGCCACCCTCGCCTTCGTCAACGACGGCATGCCATTATGGCGGCGGGGCCCTCACCCTGCCGGAGCCTCGGCCATCTGGACCGTCGGTGAGACCGCAGGCAGCGAGAACCACCGCAGGCTCACCGCCTACGCCGGGCGCAACACCAGCCCCATGTGGTCGGCCGATAACAGCCGGCTCTACTATATCTCCGATGAGGGCGGTGTAGAAAACATCTGGACCGTTCGGGCAGACGGCGCCGATGCGCACGCCCTCACCTCATTCGAGGACGGGCGCTGCCTGCGGACCTCCATTTCGGGAGACGGCCGGCGGATCGCCATGGACCGGGGCGCGGAAATCTGGTTGCTCGACCTTAAGCGCAACGAAGCGAACCCCGTTGAGATCCGCGTAACGCCCGACCAGAAAGTCAACCCCCGGACGCACCGAACGTTCTCCAAGGGTCTGGATGAATTTCACCTCTCGCCCGACGGCAAAAAGGCCCTCTTCGGCGTTCACGGCGAACTCTTCGCCGCTCCCGCAGACCTGGAGGACCCCTACGACGCCATCCGGGTCACCCACACCCCCTTCCGGGAATACCAGGCTCACTGGCGTCCCGACAGCCGTGCCGTCGCCTACCTCTCCGACCGCTTCGGCAATTATGAGATCTTCGAATACGATTTCATCGAGCGGAAAGAGACCCGGCTCACAGAAGACACCGACACCCAGAAATACCTGCCCCGATATTCTCCCGACGGAAAGTGGATCGCCTACATCCACGGCCGGGAAGAGATCCGCCTCATCGACACCCAGAAAGGCGAGGCCCGTCCGTTCATCCAGAACGCCTTCTTCATCGACCTTGCCGGCGCGCCCACCTCCTTCGCCTGGTCTCCGGACAGCCGCTGGGTCGTCTTCGCAGCCCGGGACTGCAACTTCTTCAGCAACCTCCACGTGCAGTGCGTCGACGAAACCGAACCCCACCAGATCACCTTCCTCAGCCGGATTGGGAGTTCGACCCCGTCCTGGTCTCCGGACGGTCGGTTCATCATCTTCACCACCCAGCAGTACCGCACCCAGAGCGAAATCGCCAGAGTCGACCTCAAACCGGTGCCCCCCACCTTTAAAGAGGACAAATTCGACAAACTCTTTGAGGAAGAAGAGGAGGAAGACGAAAAAGAGAAGGACGGGGAGGACCGCGAGCGGGAAGACCCGGAGAACGGCGACCCTGATGCGTCTTCGGCTGCCGAATCCGATTCTCCGCCCGACGAAAGCGCAGAAGAGAAAAAAGAGGAGGAGGTCGAACCGGTCGAGATCGTCTTCGACGGCATCAAACGCCGCCTCCGGCTGCTCACCCCTCCAGAACTGAACGCCTTCGCCATGGCCATCAGCCCCGACAACAAGACCCTGATTTTCCAGGCTGCCCTGTCCGGCCGGTCCAACCTGTGGCGGCTCTTCTTAGAGGAAGAGAAACGGAGCGAGCCGCCCAAGCAGATTACCGACACCAAAGGGGCGAAGGCATGGGTCGCCTTCACAAAAAACGGCAAAAAACTCTACTATCTCGACGGCGGAGAGATCACCCGCCGGGACTTCCCCGACGGCAAACCCAAAAAACTCCAGGTCCGGGCCGAACTCGACATAGACTTCCACATTGAAAAACGGCAGATCTTCCAGGAAGCCTGGACGCTCATTCGGGACTACTTTTACGACCCCGGCTTCCACGGCGCAGACTGGGAAGCCGTGCGGGACCGTTTCCTCCCTCTGGCCGCCGGCGTGCAGACCCGCGAAGACCTCTTAGACATCCTCAACCTGATGGTGGGCGAGCTCAACAGCTCCCACCTGGGCGCCGATAGGAGCGGCGACTCCCGGCACGACGGCTACCTCGGCCTCACCTTCGACCGGGCCGCCCTCGAAGACGGCAGATTTGAAATCGCCGGCGTCCTTCCCGACGGCCCATCGGACACCATCGAGGACCCCGTCCGAATCGGAGAAACCCTCACCGCCATCGACGGTCTCTCCCTCAACAGCCGGGTCAACCTCTGGGAACACGTCCAGCACAAAATCGGCAAAAAGGTCCGCCTCACCCTGGCGGCCAACAGCGGTGAGACCCGGGAGGTCGAGGTCCGTCCCATCGGCGCAGGCGCCCTGTCCGGCCTGGCCTACCGGCACTGGGTCAACCAGAACACTGACTACGTGACCCGCATCAGCAGTGGGCGGCTTGGCTACGTCCACATCCGCGCCATGGGGCTGGAAGACCTCCACCAGTTCCTCATCGACTTAGACACCGAGGCTCACAGCCGGGAAGGCGTGGTCGTCGACGTCCGCTACAACGGCGGCGGCCACATCGCCACTTTCATCTTGGACGTCCTGGCCAAGCGGGACACCGTCACCTCCTCCTACCGGGGCCGCGCCACCACCTCGTCGGCCAACCTGGCCGGCGACCGCATCCTGGGCAAACCCACCGTCCTGCTCACCAACGAACACTCCGGCAGCAACGCCGAAATGTTCAGCGAAGGCTACCGCAGCCTCGGCCTGGGCAAGGTCGTGGGCACCCCCACCTCCGGCGCCGTCATCTGGACCGCAGGCTGGGAATTTCTGGACGGTTCATACTTCCGCCTGCCCCGCCTCCAGGTGGCAACCGCGGAAGGCGAAAACCTCGAACTCACGGCCCGTCCCGTCGATATCCACGTGGAACGCCCCCTCGGCGAAGCCGCACGAGGCGTCGATTCCCAGCTCGACCGGGCCGTGGAAGTCCTCCTGAAACAGATCCATTCGGAGTAGCTTCTACTCACCTCTTAAGGAAGGAGTTCACCATGTCAAGCAGTCAGACCGAGCAAGTTCTGGGACATCACCTTCAGTCATTCGGCGAAGGAAACGTAGAGGCGGTTATGGAAGACTACACGGAAGACTCGGTGGTCATCACGCCGGACGGCGCGTTAAATGGCCTCGCAGAGATCCGGCCGCTATTTGAACACCTGCTCAACAATGTCCTTCCGCCCGGCTCGACGGAATTCGAGATGAAACAACAGGTCATCCAGGGCGAAATCGCCTACATTCTCTGGGCCGCCAGTTCCGGCACTCACAACATCCCTCTGGGCACCGACACGTTTGTTGTTCGCGACGGGAAAATCGTCGCCCAGACCTTCGCCGGACAGATCGACGAAAAAAGCTGAAAAGGAAGCCTATCACCATGCATGTCAACCGCGATCAATTCCTCGAAGAGGGATACCTGGTCCTGCGCAACGTTGTCCCGCCCGATGAACTGGACAGCCTGCGCGCCGCTTACGAACGCCTGGTCGAACAGCAGAGAACGATCTGGGCGCGTGACCGAAACCCGGACGACCCGCCCGGTGGGGTGTGGGAAACCTCCCCACAGCCGCGCCTGCTCCTGAACCGGAGTCCCCTGGTCGATCACATCGACGAGAGCACCGCCAGCGCCGTGGAAATTTGGCTACACGAAAACATGCACGGCGTCAGCAGCGAACTCCTTGGCGTCGAGGATGCGGCGGTCACGGAAATAATGATGATGTGCAATCCCGTGCGCGACCACGGACCGGCCGCCTGGCACCGTGACCTCCACCCCATCGACACCGCGCCCCTGCAGGGCTACGTGGACGACATCATCGAGGCCGGTCCTCGGTACGTGCAGTGGAACCTCCCCCTCTACGACGACGACGTCCTGTGGGTCATCCCGGGCACCCACCTTCGCCTCAACACCCCCGGTGAGAACGATCACCTGCTGGCCGATCCACGCGCCCCTCTGCCCGGCGGCGTCCAGACCCACCTCTCGGCGGGAGACGGCGTCGTCTACATCCTGCCCCTTCTGCACTGGGGCAGCAACTACAGCACCCGGATGCGGCGCACGGTTCACGGCGGGTTTTCAACCTTCACCCGGTACGAAAATTTGAGCTATACAGCGCACCTCTCCGCTCCCTCCCGGACAGCCTTTGAACGCTGGGCGCAGCGGAGCGCGCAGATACAGGATCACACCGGGGCTGTTCTGAGAGCCGCCATTGAAAAAGATGCGGCCGCTTACCATGCCGGCCTGGAAGCGCTCCACCCGGGCAGAGGGGAGAAAGGCAAAATGCTCTCAACCGTATTTCTCTGTAAAGCGGCCTGCGCTATCGCCCTCAAAAAACACCTCTCCCTCGAAGGCGTCCCGGACGACCTCCGTCGAAGGGTGGCAGGCACGCACCCGATCACCCTGAACTGGGGACCGGCATTTGCCGATCTCTTCACAGTGGAAGAGGCGGAGGTCCTGTGGGAACGGTTCAAGCCCCTCGACGCCCGCCTCCAGGCGGACGCCGAGCATTTTTCTCCCGGCTTCCAGTCCGGCCCCATGAGGTATTACTTCAACGAGATGCCGGCTAATTTCGGGGTCGAAGATTTTATCGCCGGTTGGAATCGCTGACCTGCACCGGCGATGACTGCTTCACCTCTACCGGACCTGCTGCGACACAATGAGCCCTAGAAAGCTGAAAGTCCAATCCGAGAACCAGTGGTTTCAACGCGCCGAGGTCCTCAAGCGGAACCGAAAAAAGCGACGTCACCATCGCCAGTTCTGGGTCGAAGGCGTTGCGTCGCTCAACCAGCTTGTCGCCAATACCGCCTGGGACATCCCAGCCTTTCTCTACACCCCCGAGCGCCCTCTCTCCGAATGGGCGCAACAGATTTTGCAGACCTCACGCGCCCGCTGCCACCTGGAACTCAGCGGCGTACTGATGGAAAAACTCAGCGACAAAGAAGACACCTCGGAGCTTCTGGCCATCGTCGAGATGCCGCCCGACGATCCCTCGCGCATCCCCATCCGGGAAGACGCCCTCATCCTGCTGGCCGACCGTCCCGCCAGCCCCGGAAACCTGGGAACGCTGATCCGTTCCTGCGACGCGCTTGGCGCCCACGGCATCGCTGTGACCGGTCATGCTGCGGACCTCTTCGATCCCCGCACGATCCGGGCGGCTGCCGGCTCCTTCTTCGCACTGCCGTCCACCCGCATCGGTTCATACGAGGAACTGTCTGCCTGGCTGGAGGAAATGCGCCGGAAGCTCCCCGACCTTCAAATCGTCGGCGCCAGCGCACAGGCACAGATCAACGTAGCATCCTGCGCCTTCACCCGCCCGACGGTCCTCCTTGTGGGCAACGAATCCAGCGGCCTGAGCCGCCGGTATCGCGATCTGTGCGACAGCATGGTCGCCATCCCCCTGACCGGGACAGCACCGTCCCTGAACGTGGCCTGCGCCGCCACGGTGGTCCTCTATGAAGCCCGGCGGCAGCGCCTGGCCTCAAAGTAAAGGAGAAGCAAAAATGGGCATCAAAAACATAACTCTACTTTCGCTGCTGGTGGCAGGCGTCATCTCGTGCGGCGAGTCTCCCCCACGAAAGACGGGAACGCCGCCGAATGTGAAACAGCAGATTGTCAGGGCGGTGGAGTCTGTGGAAGCAACGCTGGGGAGCATGCAGGGGTCAGGATACCAGAAGTGGACGCCGGACAAGGCCGTTGAAAAGCTCGTCCCCCTCATGAATTCGGCCATCATGCCGCTCCCGGGCCAGCCGAAGCTTTCCGGATTTCTGGGAAAAATCCGTTACGTAAAAGGTAAAGTCACCGCCCCCTGGCAGATCGTAATCATCCCCATCAACGACAAGCGCCTCATTCGAATCGAAGGATACGGACGCGACATCTCGAAGCCGGTATACACCAAAGAGATCAAGGTGCCGGAGTGGGGATAAAAGATCTTCAACAGATCGTCCGTTAAACGGGGGCCTTACTCGTCGTAACCCTTAAGCGGCCGGATCCAGATATTGCGGTAACGAACGAGATCCCCGTGATCCTGGAGCATCAGCGGGCCTGTGGGACCGTGCGGCTCATCGTACGAAGGCAAGCTCTTGTGCCCCGTAGGCCCCAGGGCCTCCTGGCAGTGGTGAACCAGCACCCCATTGTGGATAACTGTGATGAAGGCGGGACTTACGAGCTGGTCTCCCTCAAAGCGTGGGGCCACAAAAACAATATCGTATGTCTGCCATTCGCCGGGCTTTCGGCAGACGTTGACCAGCGGCGGGTGCTCTCCGTAAATTGCTGCGGTGATGCCATCCGCATACGTCGGATTCTCGTACCCGTCCAGCACCTGAATCTCGTACTCGCCTATCAGAAACACCCCGCTGTTGCCGCGCCCCTGGCTATCGCCCTTCACCTCCACAGGCGCGGCAAATTCGATGTGCAGCTGGCAGTCTCCGAAATGCGCTCGAGTTTCGATGTTCCCGGTTCGTGTGACTTCCATATAGCCGTTCTCAACTTTCCACTGGACCTCGCCGCCGTCGCGCCCGACCCACCCGGACACATCCTCCCCGTCGAACAGCACGACCGCATCCGATGGGGGCTGTCCGGGCATCTCCTGCGAACTGAACGTACCGGGGGTCACAACCCGGGGCTGCGGCCGCGACCCATCGTGTACCCGCCACTTCGAATTGGGCAGCATCGGCGTGTCATCGTACCCCACAGGGGCCTGTTTTTCTGCCATGATCATGTCTCCTTTCAACGCGGTGATATTCAACCCATTCGCCAGACCGCCCTTTAATAATGCAAATCCTCCCGGATGTCAAGTCCTGCGATTAGCTGACCGCCCTCTAACCAGGAAGGAGCTCCCATGCAGCCTGCTTACGATGTGGAAATGCGCCTGAATGTGAAGGTCCCCATGCGCGACGGGGTCAACCTGTCTGCGGACATCTATCTCCCCGGAGCAAGCGGAAAATATCCAACGGTGTTGATACGCACCCCGTACGACAACAACGGCGAGGCCATGATCGAAAAGGGCCGCCGACTGGCGAACCAGGGCTATGCCTGCGTCATCCAGGACTGCCGGGGACGCTGGGATTCCGACGGCGACTACTACCCCTTCCGCGAAGGGGAAGACGGCCACGACACCCAGGAATGGATCGGCCGGCAGGAGTGGAGCAGCGGCAAAATCGGCATGTCCGGCGGCTCCTACGTCGGCCTGGTCCAGTGGCAGAGCGCGCCCCACCGCAGCGAATTCCTCACCTGCATCGCCCCCCGCGTCATCTGCTGCGACTACTTTACCGGCCTCGTCCACCCCGGGGGCGCCTTCCAGCTCGCCGTCCTGATGACCTGGGGCATGCGCACCAACGGCCGCACCGCCCAGAGCATCGAATATCACAACTGGACCGAAGCCTTCCGCGCGCTGCCCGTTATCGAAATGGACGAACGCGCCGGACGCAACCTCTCCTTCTGGAAAGACTGGGTTCAACACGCCGCCTACGACGACTACTGGGCCGCAATGAACGACGAAGAACGCTGGGGTGAAATCGCCGCGCCCGCCCTCAACATGGGCGGCTGGTACGACCTCTACGCCCAGCACGCCTTCATCAACTTCAACGGCCTGCGCCTGCAAGGCCGCACCCCCGAGGCCAAACAGAGCAAACTCATCGTCGGCCCCTGGCCGCACCGCTTAAGCGGCTCTCCCCGCACCGGCGACATCGACTTCGGCGCCGATTCCATGTTCGACCTGGAAGCCCTGGAACTCCGCTGGTTCGACCACTGGCTCAGAGGTATTGACAATGGCATCGCCGACGAACCCCCCATCAAGCTCTTCATCATGGGCGTCAACCAGTGGCGCGACGAACACGAATGGCCCCTCGCCCGCACGGACTGGCAGAAATGGCATCTCCACTCTAATGGCAGTGCGAACAGCCTGCTCGGCGACGGCGCCCTCTCGGCCGAACCGCCCTCGGACGAATCCCCCGACCACTTCGTCTACGACCCCGAGCACCCCGTCCAGACCATGGGCGGCAACAACTGCTGTTCGCCCCACATCGTCCCCTGGGGCCCCTACGACCAGCGCCCGGTCGAAATGCGCGGCGACGTCCTCTGCTACACCACCGCTCCCTTAGACGCGGACCTGGAAGTCACCGGCCCGATCAAAGCCGTCCTCTACGCCGCCACCGACGGCCCCGACACCGACTGGACCGCCAAGTTAGTGGACGTTTCCCCCACCGGCTACGCCATGAACCTCTGCGACGGCATCATCCGCGCCCGCTACCGCGAAAGCCTCACCAACCCGGCCCTGCTCGAACCCGGCAGCGTCTACGAATACGAAATCGACCTGGCCGTCACCGGCAACGTCTTCCGCAAGGGCCACCGCATTCGCCTGGAAATCTCTTCGTCGAACTTCCCCCGCTTTGACCGCAACCTCAACACGGGACATGAGTTCGGCACAGATGCCGAAATGCGCACCGCGCATCAGACGGTGTATCACTCCCGCGAGTATCCATCGCACATCCTGCTTCCTGTGATTCCCGCAGAGTAACAGCTTTCAACAGTGTTTCTGCAATAGAGAAGGGAGCCGCCCGTTATCGGGCAGGCTCCCTTTGTTATTCCCGATTCAGTGAGAGGTGGGTGGGTTAATGACCTCCTAATGCGTCATCGCATACACCACGATATTAATCCCTATCGGGTACGCCTTCGGAGCGGAATACATCTTGAAATACTCGTAATTTTCACCTTCCCGTTCCCAGCCGTCTCCCAGGTCCGTGTTGTGAATCGCCACCACCATCAGCCGGCCATGCGTGTCGAAAATCCTCCAGCAGCGCGCCTCTGTGCCGTAGTGGTCGTAAATCCACCGGATCTCGTAGGTCAGATCTCTTCCCTCGTAAGTATAAAAACTCCGGATTCCCGGCACCTGGGGCACCTCGTTCAGACCGAACACGATGTGGAAGATCTGATGGTCCAGCGGGATCCTCACCATCGGATATGCTTCGGGCGGCAGCACCTGTGAAATCTCATACTCCCAGTTCTCCCAGGCCCTGTCCCCCCAGAAATCGTCTACCAGCACGAACCCGCCCCGCAGCAGATAGGACCGCAGTCCCTCCTGTTCGGCTTCCGTCAGCTCCATCCGGCCAACGTTGCACATATAGATAAAGGGGTATTTGAACAGCTCTTCCTCATCCAGGCGCACGATTGCATGCTGGAACCGCCCGTCTTCCGTCCGGTTCACATTCAACGCGGTAATCTGCGACAGGCGCAGCGAAAAATTCTCCTCGGACTCCGGGTAATCCGTCGCCCAGCCGCCCCGGCGGGGTCCCCTCCGTCCCGGAACGCTGGAGTACTGCACCCGGCAGAACGTGAACGAATTTCCAGGAAAAATATCTCGTTCCATCGGCTCGATCTCCCGCCCCCGGCGCCACCACTGGCCCTCCGCCGCCGTATACAGGAGCATGGAGACAAGCACGCAGACGCTGCCTGCCGGCATCGCGAACCGTTTTCTAAACACGCTGCTTTCTCCTTTGATAGTCCGATCTCTACTCGTGTTCTTCAAGCAAAGATAGCCACGAAACAGAGACAAACGCAAAGCCTTTCTAACCACACGTTTTGGCGCCCGCCAGATCCCATTTGCAGAATTCTGGATCAATAGGTATCTTGGTGCGCCAGACCTCAAGCAATCGCAACCCTCAACAAAAGGAGAAACACAATGGCCTTTACTTTACAGCTCGGTGAAAAAGCCCCGGACTTCGAACTGCCCGCAACCGACGGCAACACCTGCAAACTCTCCGATTTTGACGACGCGAAAGTCCTGGTCCTTTCCTTCACCTGCAACCACTGCCCCTACGTGACCGGATCGGACGAAGTCACCCGCCAGACCGCCGACAAATTCGCCCCTCAGGGCGTCAAATTCGTGGGCATCAACTCCAACAGCAAGATCACCCACCCCGACGACGACTTCGACCACATGGTCGAACGCATGAACGCCCACAACTTCCCCTGGGTCTACCTCTACGACGAGTCCCAGAACGTCGCCCGGGCCTACGGCGCCCTCAGAACCCCCCACTTTTACGTCTTCGACCAGGACCGGAAGCTCGTCTACACCGGCCGGAGCGTAGACAACCCCCGCGACACCTCCCAGATGACCGTCAACGACCTCGAAAACGCGCTGGAAGAACACCTGAGTGGCAAACCCATCAGCACACCGCTCACCAACCCGCTCGGCTGCAACGTCAAATGGGAGGGACAGGACGCCCACTGGATGCCGGTCGAAGCCTGCGACCTGGTCTGAACTAACCATCGATCATTGGTACCAAAAAATAAGGGGCGCATCCTCTCGAATGCGCCCCTTTTCCTCCGCTCCCTGTAACGCGATTATCCTGCGACCTCTTTGGCAATGCCCACGCACTTGGCCGCGAACGTGTCGTAGGCCGCCTGAAACTCCGCACTCGTCTTCTGCACCGATCCGAACCCCGGCCAGTCTCCGGGTTCCATCCCCCGCGTCTGCCAGCTCCCCACATCAATGCCCACCTCGTCGGTCAGGAACGACTTCAGCGACGGAGTCAGATCGTAGCCCCGGCAGAAATCGGGCAGCTCCCGCAGCCGCTGCGCCACCCCCGGTTCGTAACTGTCCAGCACCGCCTCCTTGAGGTCTTCCAGATTGAACCCCTCTTCCTCCGAAGCCAGCTGCACCGCCCGCGCGTGGTTTGGAAACTCCGTATTGCACATATTCGACGCGCCCAGCGTATGGTAGGTATCCTCCGGAATCCGCTTCGAGGCCGGCAGCACATCCATCGATTCCAGAATCCACCGCGCCTGGTCCTCGGTCACGCCGTAAGCCTTCTGCAGGTAGCTCACCCACTTGGGCCGGTTCTCCGGGCTGTAGAACACCCAGTACACTCGCCGGGCCACCAGCGTGCCCCCCTTCTTCAGGTCCTCCTCCAGCGACTGGACCGCCTCCGGAGATTGTCCCGCCGCCTCAGCCGCCTTCAGCACCTCCGGATGGTCCAGAGACTTGAGGAACTTGTACGCGCAGATCGCCTCCGCCTTTTCGGCCACAGATCCGGAGGCCACTTTCTCCAGCGTGTCCTCATCTACGCCCAGCGACCCGGCCAGCGCGTCTAAGATCTCCACAGCCCTGGCCTCCCCCGCCCTATCGGCGGCAGCCGCAAAAAGCTTCTCGGCCTCCACCTCTCGCAGGTGACTCACAAACCGCCCGCCCATATTCGTCTCGTAGGTCCGCACCACCGGATGGCCGTTCCGGGCCGCTTCGGCCTTCCCCTTGGACGCATCCAAAATCAGTTGCACTTCCTGAGCCACCGTATACACCACCGTATTGTTCGATCCGGTGCCCTTGCTATTCAGCACTTCGGTAATCCGCCGAGCCGCCTCGTGACTGGCCGCTACCTTGAACACGATATTTGGATTGATCCTGCCCGCCCGATCGCCCAGGCCCAGCAGGCGGTCGTAATCCTTCAAAAAATCGGCCGCCAGGCGGTGCGCACTGCTGGCATCCTCAATGCTCGGATCGGCCTGATCGGCAATATTGGGGTTCAACTGAAAGCTCACCATGTAATCCTTCAGCTCGGTGTGCAGCGCCAGGGGCCGGAAAATCGACAGATTCGGCCACAGGGCAATCAGCGTGGCCGCCATCGCAATCTCGTCCGCGTGCCCCTCCGGATCCTGCTTCCAGTCGTCGTGTTTCTCCACCTCGACCTTGAGCTCCTCAGTCAGCGAAGCGTCCTCGTCGAACGCCTTGGCCGCCAGCACCGGATTGGTGGACACCTGGCAGAACCCGTAATGCCGGAGGTACTCCAGCCCCCGTGCGAAATCGTTGCCGAACTTGCAGTAGTCCTCCCCGATCATCCGCCAGTACACCCCACTGCGCATCTGCTTTTTCAACAGCGCCAGGAAGGAGCGCCCCGGATTGCCCCCGTCTAAATCCGTCTCGATCCGCTCGGCCAGCAGCCCGCACAGGCTGTCGCCTAAGTTCACCGACTTCATATCGGCCAGGAACCCCGCAACCACCGTCTCCATAGCCGATGCCGTCTCACCCTCCAGGCTGTCGATCGCCGACACCACCCGGTCCAGCGCCGCCTCGGCCTCATCCGCACCGTATCCCACAATCTCCGCATCCCGTCCCACAAAATTCATCCCCAGCCGGATCAGCGTCTGGCAGACCCGCTCCGCGGGACCGTGATTATCCCCAATGGCGGCCAGCAGCTCCTCCACCCGTGAAACCAGCGTTCCCGGTTCCGGATCGATCAGCACCTGGTCCGCAACCGCTAAGGTATGCCCTCCCTCAATCGCCTGCGCCACATTGCCAACTTCTGCAGCCATCTGAATGCCTCCCTTTACAACACAGATCGAAAAAACACCCCGAACCGGCGCTTCCCACCATCGGTTTCCAGGCCTATTCAATCCCCAGCACATCCCGCATACTGTAAAGCCTCGGCGAGGCCCCGGCGGCAAACCGCACCGCCCGGATCGCGCCCGTTGCGTACGAATCCCGGCTCTGCGCACGGTGCACGAACTGAATCACCTCTCCGGTTCCCCCGAACATAACCGTATGCTCCCCGGCCAGGTCTCCGGCTCGAATGGCATGGATGCCGATCTCCTCCCCGGTCCGTGCGCCCACATCCCCATGCCGGCCGTACAGGCCCACCCTGTCCAGATCCCGGCCCAGACCGGCTGCTGCCGCCCGGCCCAGCGCCAGCGCCGTACCGCTGGGCGCATCCGTCTTGAAGTGGTGGTGCGCCTCCACAATCTCCACATCGTAATCATCGCCCATAATCCTGGCCGCCTCTTCCACCAGCTTGACCAGAACCGTCACCCCCACACTGAAACTCGGCGCAAACACGCAGGGCACCTTCGCCACGGCCCCCTCAAAGGTCTCAAGCTGTTCGGCCGACATCCCGGTGGTCCCCACAACCATCGCCTTCCCGGCCTCTCCGGCAACCTTCGCAGCCTCCACCGTCCCATCCGGCGGCGCCGTAAAAGCCACCACCACATCGGCGCGTCCCACCACCGTCTCTAAGTCGTCCACCACGTGGACACCCAGCTGGCTGCTGCCGATCACATCCCCCACATCCCGCCCCACCGCCGGATTTCCGGCCGCCTCCACGCCTCCCGTCAACTCCAGATCGTCCGCCTCCATCACCATATGGGCAATCCGCCCGCACATCCGCCCGGCAATACCGCAGATCACAACCTTAACCATCGCGCCCTCCAACTTTCAATTGCGGAATGCGGAATGCGGATTGCGGAATAAAAGATTTTCAGTCCGCATTCCCCAATCCGCATTCCGCAATCTCTTCACTCGCTCAGTCGCTTCTCAAACGCATCCAGCTCCGCCGCCAGCACGTTCGGCAAACGGTCTCCGAACTGGGCATAAAATTCCCGGATCTGGGGCGCCTCGGGCAGCCAGTCCTCGGCCCGCACCGCAAGCAGCTCCTCCACCTGGGACTCCGGAATATCCAGCCCCTCCAGATCCAGCGACTCCCGTGTGGGCACCAGGCCAATCGGGGTCTCTACGGCATCCGCTTTGCCTTCAACCCGTTCGCAGATCCACTTCAGCACCCGGCTATTCTCTCCAAACCCGGGCCAGAGCCAGTTGCCCTGCGCGTCTTTACGGAACCAGTTCACACAGAAAATCCTGGGCGCATTCTCCCCCAGCGCCTCTCCCATTTCCAGCCAGTGCTTGAAATAGTCACCCATGTGGTACCCGCAAAAGGGCAGCATGGCAAACGGGTCTCGCCGCAGTTTTCCCACCGCGCCCGCAGCCGCAGCCGTGGTCTCAGAGGCCATGGTCGAGCCCATAAAAATCCCGTGCGTCCAGTTGAACGCCTCGTACACCAGCGGCACCACACTGGAGCGCCGCCCGCCAAAAATAAAGGCCGACATCGGCACCCCGTCGGGGTTCTCCCAGTCCGGATCGATAACCGGGCACTGCGCCGCCGGAGCGGTGTACCGGGCATTCGGATTGGAAGCCGTCCGCTCCGAACCCGGCTCCCAGGCCTGGGCCAGCCAGTCCTCCAGCCCGGGCGGCGGGTCTTCGGTCATATCCTCCCACCACACATCCCCTTGGGACGTCAACGCCGTATTGGTAAAAATAGAGTTCCTGGTCAGCGCGGCCATCGCATTCGCGTTCGAGTTCTCGCTGGTTCCTGGCGCCACGCCAAAAAATCCGGACTCCGGGTTGATTGCATAGGGCCGCCCGTCCGCCCCCTGCCGCATCCAGGCGATATCGTCGCCCACGCATTGCGCCTTCCAGCCCGGAACCGTGGGCTGAAGCATCGCCAGGTTCGTCTTGCCGCAGGCCGAGGGAAAGGCCCCGCCGATGTAGTGTTTCCGGCCTTCCGGCGAGGTGAGGCCCAGAATCAGCATGTGCTCCGCCATCCACCCCTCGTCCCGCGCCATCGTAGAGGCGATGCGCAGCGCAAAGCACTTCTTGCCCAGCAGCGCGTTCCCACCGTAGCCCGAACCGTAGGACCAGATGGAAGGCTCCTCGGGAAAATGCACGATATACTTGCGCTCTGCATCGCAGGGCCAGGGCACATCCTCCTGCCCCGGCGCCAACGGCGCGCCCACCGAATGCAAACAGGGCAGAAACGCCCCGTCCCCCAGCGCCTCCAGCACCCGATCTCCGATACGCGTCATAATCCGCATGCTGCACACCACATAAGGAGAATCCGTAATCTCCACCCCAATCTTGGAACCGGATGCGCCCACAGGCCCCATCGAATACGGAATCACATACATCGTCCGCCCCCGCATCGACCCCTCGAACAGGCCCAGCAGGAGCTGCTTCATCTCCTCCGGATCGTTCCAATTATTCGTCGGCCCAACATCCTCCCGATTCGTGGTACAGATAAAGGTGCGGTCCTCTACCCGGGCCACATCTCCGGCATCCGAACGGGCAAAAAAACTGTTGGGCCGCAATTCGGGATTCAACCGGACAAACGTGCCGGTCCCACACATCAACTCCGCCAGCCGATCGTACTCCTCCTGAGACCCATCACACCAGTGGACCCTCTCCGGCTTGCAAAGTTGGGTCACCTCTTCAACCCAGTCAAGCAGCTTCCGATTGCTCGTTTTTGCACCCGCCACAGAATCCTCCTCCTAATCTGAGTACGCCAACTCCTCCAGAACCGACCGATCCTCCAGACGCTTCGCAATATCCACCTTGAAGAATTCCTCGATCGGCGCAAAAATCTCGGGATTCTTGTACTGCACCGTACGCGCGTTGTCCAGCACCTTCTCCAGCCCGCTCCGGTTCATCTTCCCCAGCGGCTGCCGGCAGGGCCCGGCGGGCATCCCCAGAATCGTCATCATCGTCTTGACCGGCAGGGGATTGCGGGCCTTCACCTCCGTCGTCCCAAAAGGCGTCTCCTCCTCCGAAGCCACCCCCACCATCCCGAACAGCGGCTGCATCGCCTCGGCCAGGCGGTCGGCCTCCTCCAGATTCCCATCGTTGATCGCCTGCGTAAACCGCTGGATCGCCCCCGGCGCCACGTTGGACATCACCGAGATCACCCCCGAGGCCTTGATATTGGGGTCCGTCATCATCGCATAGGTCTTGTCATCGTCTCCGGAGAGAATATTGAAATCCTCCCCGCAGCACGCCCGGGTCCTCGCCATGTTTTCCAGGTCCCCGGTGGCCTCTTTTACCGTATTGAGGTTGTCATAATCCCGGTGGAGAAGCGCCAGGTCTTCCGGCAACAGCCTGGTGCCCGTACGTCCTGGAATAACGTAGCAGATGATCTGCAGCTCCGGAAACGCCTCGGCCACCGGCCCCACGTACTCCCGCCGGATCTCTAAAGAACTCGGGCCGTTGTAATAGGGGTCCACCAGCAGGGCCGTATCGGCGCCGGCATGCGCGGCGTGTTCGGTTCCCCGCATCGTCTCCTCCGTCGAATTGCTCCCCGTCCCCGCAATCGCCCGGCCGTGCCCCTTCACCAGCGCGCACACCCGTTCGGTCACCCGGTTGTGCTCCTCCCAGTTCAGCGTCGGGCTTTCCCCCGTTGTCCCTACGGCCAGCACACCGCTTACCCCTTCGGAGACCTGAAATTCAATCAGCTTATCCAGCCCCGCCTCATCCACACCTTTACCGGAGCTAAACGGCGTAATCAAAGCGGTATAGCATCCACTGAACATAACGGACCTCCTGAAATAAAAGATGCGCCCACCTGCTGCGAAAGCCTGTGACAGGACATGGATCAATAAAAAAGCAGCCGGCATCCAGGGGCAGAGGCATCACCGGCTGCGGACAGGCGCAGCGTGGTCACATGCGTGCAAGAGAGCTCTCCACAGGGTCTGTTGTCCTGTGACAGTCCAGCAGATCTTATCCACTGAACCAGCCCCTGCCCGTGGTGGACCGAACATCGGACTTCGGCAGGCCTCCCCTTTCACACGACAGGTACGAATCCACCTCTTCCCGCCGGCTACTGATGGTGGGCTGCGCCTCTACCCTTGCTGCGGTCCGAAAGGTACCCAAACCCCCTGCGCCTGTCAAGAAAAAAGAAGCCCCCGGTCCCTATTCCAGAATCGCCTCTGCCGCCGCCGTATCGCCCAGGTTCTCAAACAGATAATCCGGCTCGTATTCGGCCAGTTCGCCCAGCGAGTACGACCCCGTTGCCACGGCCACCGCCTTCACGCCCAGGTGCCTGCCGCAGAGAATGTCGTTGGGCGTATCGCCGATAATTACAATCTCCTTCCCATCAAACCGCCGGCCCATCAGGGCCTCCGCCTTCCGCACCGCAATCGCCGGCAGCAGCCTCCGCTCGGCCGCCCGGTCTCCAAACGCCCCCATCCGGAAGTACCCCTCCAGCCCCACCCGCCCCACTTTGATCCAGGCCCCCCGCTCCACATTGCCCGTCAGCAGGCCTAAAAGTACGTGAGGCTCCAGCCGCTCCAGCAGCTCGGGCACTCCCGGATGCACCGTCGGATCGCACAAATGAATCTCCCGCTCCAGTCTTGATGTGTACAGCTCCCAGAGCTGCCCCAGCTTTTCCAGCGTCTCCTCCCGGCTCACGCCTGCCTTCTCCAGCAATTCCATCACAATCTGCGTATCGGTCTTCCCCCCCATCGAGTAGCCGTCTGCGACCGCAACCTCCCGCCCGAACACCGATTTCATCGCCCCCAGCACCGAACGGGTGCCCACGCCCCGCGTGCTCAAAATCGTCCCGTCAATATCAAACAGAACCAGTTTTTTCACAATGATAACCTCTCCAGTTCCTGCCAGAGCGCCTCATCCACATCGATCCCCTCCCGCAGCCGGATCTCTCGCTCCCGGAACGCCCGCTCTCCCGGAATCAGGATCTCGCCAATCCCTTCGGCCCGCCGGGCCGACTTGATGCGCTCAATCAGTTCGTTCACCCCGTCTCGGAACACCTCCCGGTCTAAGAAAATCGACGGTGAAATCGCCTGCATAAAAATCCCGTAATTCACCCCTGGCTCCGGCACCGGCGCCCCCCGGACCAGGGCACCCGAAAGGATCTGGATCATCATCCCCAGCGCATACCCCTTGTGCCCGCCAAAAGGCAGCGACGCCCCCTTTCTCGCCGCCGCCGGATCCGTCGTCAAACGGCCGTCCGAATCCAGGGCGCACCCTTCCGGAATCGGCTTGCCATCCGCCATCGCCATCAGGATCTGCCCGCTGGTAATCGCCGCTACGGAAAGGTCCACCACCACCTGCCCCTTCCGCGCCGGAAATCCCGCCGAAATCGGATTTGTGCCCAGCACCGGCTCGGTTCCGCCCCAGGGCACAACCCGGGGACTCGTATCGCACATCACCAGCCCCACCATACCCGCATCGGCCATCATCGACGCATAATACCCCAGCATCCCGCAGTGCCCCGTATTGAACCCGCCCACCACCCCGATGCCCGCCCCATCCGCCTTTCCCACCGCCATACGCGCACAGCGATGCGCCACAAGGTACCCCAGGTTCTCCTGCCCGTCCACCAGCGCATATGCGCCCCCCTCCCGTGCCAGCCGCATCGGCCGCCGCCCTCCTGCCGCACTCCGCGCCACAATGCCCGGCAGCCGGATCACTCCGTGCGTCGAACGCCCCCGCAGCTCCGCCTCCAGCAGAATATCGGCCACAATATGGGCGTCCTCTTCCCCCAGCCCTCCCCCAACCAGAATCCCCCGGGAAAGCTCCCGAAGGTCCTCCATGGACACGTTCATACCATCCTCCTCGTTCTCCACCCTCGATAATACACACAGCCCCCCTCCCGGTCAAGGCCAAAAGCCATCTCCTCGCATCGGTCCCTCCAACAGAGGCTTGACTTTACGCCGCGATATCTCCATATTTTTAAAAACCGATAGTTTCTGGTCAACCGTCGACCATTTCACGATTTTTGCGACAAGAGAGACCCTGTGGCCAAACGCCGCCAACAAAACGCAATCCAGCGCCAGGAAAGGGTCCCGGCCCTCTCCAAAAAGGATAAACGCGCCCTTATTGCACAGTTCCGCGCCTTAAAAGGACCGGTTCACACCTTCGTTCAGGAAATCGTCCGGCAGGCCCAAAACGCCCGCGGACGGTTCGACGACGATGTCTACGGCGTCCTCCGGGCCACCCTGGAGGCGCTGGAGCAGACCGGCGGCGTCCCCCCTGCCCTGATCTTTGGGGTAAGCCACCATGAAACGGGCAAAGTCGAACAGGTGGGATTTCTCCCAACCGGCATGGCACGCATCCCCCCCGGGGGACGGTTTATCACCAACCACCCCGGTTATCGCCCCTCCGATGTCCTGCCTCCGGGGCGGCCCGGACAGATCGAGAGCTGATTTCATGCTGCCCGAAAGGCTGCCCATCAAATCCTATTCCCCCGAGGAACTCCGCCTGCTCGCCGCCGAGGGCCGGCTCAAGGGCCGGGGGATCGATCTCCTGGTCAACCTCCGCCCGGGGCAAAAGGCCAGGGACCAGGCCATCGGCCAAAAGTCCTTCGAATCGCGCATCCAGCACCTGCCCTGCTGGACCGATCCCCTCCCCCTGCTCCGGACCTTCCTCGACCTGGTCCATATTCCCAGTCCCTCCGGACACGAAGCCGGCGTGGCCGACTACCTCGCGGAACGCCTCCGGTCCCTCGGGTTCGAGGACCTCAACCGCGACGGCTACGGCAACCTCCTGGCCACCCTTCCGGCCACCTCCGGGGACGTTCCCAACCTGCTCTTTACCGCCCATATGGACTGTGTCTACCCCGGAGACAACGCCCCGGTGCGGTTGCTCTTCGGGAACTCCGGGGAAATCCGCACCGACGGGCGCAACAGCCTGGGGGCAGACGACAAAGCCGGCATCGCTGCGATCCTGTCCACCCTCGACTACATAAAAAACGCCCGGATGTCCCACGGCGAAATCCGCGTGGTCTTCACCGTCCAGGAAGAAATCGGCTACCGGGGCATCAAACAGGTGCCGGCCAGCATTTTAAACAGCATCCATCTGGTCGTCAGCATGGACCCTCCGGTGCGGGTGGCGCGGAATGAAACGGCCCACCTGGCCGTCCTTCACATGCCCCCCGCCCATCCCTTTGTCCACCTGATCCGGCAGGCCGCGCACGACTGCGGCCTGGAGCCCCTGATTCTCTTTGAAGAAGAGGGCTACGTGGGCGGCGACACCATCTGCCTCTCCCCCCTGGGAGCCTATGTTGTCGACTTCTGCTCCTGCAGCCGGTACCAGCACACCGCGCACGAACACCTCCACATCCACGACCTGCTGGGCCAGACCAGCTGGATGATCGCCACCGTGGAACGGGTGTTCGCCTTCGACCCGGCCGGCCTGGAACTCCGCGCCGTCTACGGCAACGAACCGATCGGTACCCTCACCGGGGTCCGGAAACAGATTCCTCTCACCGAAGACCTGCTGCGGGAAAAACTGGACCTGGCGCACACCCTTCATACCCGCCCCGGGCCCGGCGTGGTCCCCGCCCTGGTCCACCTCTCGGCCATGGCCCCCCGCATCGGCGACCCGGCGCTGCTCCGGGCCGTGGTAACCGCGTACAGCCGCTGCCTCCGGCTGGACCAGGTCCCCCAGGTCCTCCGCGACCTGACCGCTTCCCTCCTCCACCTGGCCACCAACCTGGCCGATATGCGCCCCTTAGAGCCCCTCATCCCCGTTGTTCAGGAAGTCATCGAGCGGGGAGGCGATGAAAACGCCCGGGTCAACGGCCTGCGCTTTCTCGAAGAACTCTTCCAGAAAGAACGCCGGGTCGCCGTAAAGGCGCGCCTGCTGCGCATCCTCGTACTCTGCCTCCAGAGCAACGCCTCGGCCGTTGTGGAGGCGGTCACCCAGTTTTTCCGGGCCAACTTAGACGACACCATACACACCCTCACCGTGGCCTTTTGCAACCGCAACCGCGCCGCCTGGGAACGCATCGTCTCCACCGGCTCAGGCCGTATTGTGGGAGGGAAAAACCGGGCAAAAGAAGAAGGCGCCCGCTGGACCCTCATCCGCCAGCGCATCCTCCAGATCCTGCTGGAAGAAGACCGGCTGCTGCCCGAAATGCTGGACTGGATCTTCGCCCACGACGGGGCGGCCACCCAGAAGATCGCCATCGGCTTCATCGACCCTGCCCACGCCCCCCGGATTTCAAAGCGCATCCTCCGGAACCTCAAAAGCCGGCAGCCCGGCGTCCAGGAAACCGCGGTCCACTTTGTGGGCGCCCACTGTATGGCCCAGGCCGTTGGGCCCTTGCTCGAACTCCTCCTCACCCCCTACCTCTGCCGCAACCGCAGCCTGGTGGAATGGGCCCTGGAGGCTGTCGGGCAGCCGGCCCTCAACCAGGTCATCAGCCACCTCGGATCCGATACCGAATTTGCTCCATTCGTCCGCCGGATGTTCAACCGGTACGACCGGACGACAGACGTCGATTTTGCCCATCTGCCCGATCGGTTGCAGGCCGTCTATGGCTCCAGCTTTCGCCTGGACGACCCCTCCCAGCTCGCTATGCTGGGCCACTACATCGGCCGACCCAACCTCCGCGACATGGACGAACTCAGCCGCTGGGACAAACGCCTCAGCATCATCTTCTACGACCACATCTCCAGCCTCTACCCCGAATGGCAGAACCTGGAAAAGCTGGCCGAAGTCCTGGACGAGGCCGACGAAGGCACCCGGTCGCACTTCGTTCAGATGGCCGTGCAGAAAAACATCTTCGACGATACCGACTTCCTGGCGCTCGTCTCTCGGGAAAATTCCCGCTTCCTGGAGAACTTCGTCCGCCTCGAAAAACAGTTCTCGCGCAGTATGCTGCTCTCCCGGCTACGGGAATTTATGGCCGGCGCAACACTGGACATGTCCGACCCGCAGGATGTTGAGATCTACTACCTCTACCTGCTCAAGCAAAGCCCGAAGATGCCCGACCGCACCCGCTACCTCCAGCATATCGAGGAGGCCCGGCGCCACCTCTTCCCGCCCCTCAAGCCCTACTGCAAGGCATTCACCATCACAGGCGACCGGATCGAGGAGGTCGGCACCGTAGACCGGAAGCGGATCAAAGCCCTCATCACCAGCCTGCCCCATGCAAACGGGCGGGAAGACCGCCTGCGCCTGCTGCTCCTTTCCAACCTCCTCGCCAAAAAGGAACGCCAGCGGCTCATCAACGGCCTGGCCGAAGCCCTCGGCATCGACGTTGCCCCCTACAACACCCTAAGGGACAGGGCCGAGGCCATTCTAAAGGACACCGACTTCGAATTCGACGCCGCTTACCGTCCCGTGCCCCAGGTCGTTTTCCCCCACCTGCTGCGCGTACGAATGAAACACCGCAACGACGCCGTGGTGGACCACCTGGCCCAATACGCGATCGAATACGCCCTCATCAACCACCCGGAGATCCGCGACATCTTCGACTCCGGAGAACTCGACCTCATCCTGGACAACCTCACCGACCTGCTCACCGACCGGGTCTACGAAGCCGAGCGCGACCTGTCGGAGGGTGTCTTCGCAGAACTCCATGAGAAACACATTGCCGCCCTGGCCCAGTTCTACACCACACAGTGGAAAGGCATCGTTCGCAATCTCAAAAAACACTTCCCCGGGGGCCGCGAAGCAGAGCTGATTGCGGCAACCGAGAAGGCCATGCTCGAATACAACGTGCGCGACGAAGAAGGGTCCGACCCGCTCGACACCAACCTCGACCGCCTCGTCAAGATCCTGCGGCCCCCGGACCCCGACCTGATCACCTGCCACCAGCGGCACCGGGAGTTCTACAAGGTCTACGCCGCCGTCCTCCGCGTGCGCAACATCCGCCAGCTCAAGCGCATCTACAAGGAGGTCTACCTCCTGCTCCAGGACGAAATCTCCTACGCCACGCGGGAACACCCCCAGCCCCAACCGGACCGGAACACCACCGGCGTCCACCGCCCGGAGCGCTCCCATCCAAAAACGGACCGGCCGGGACGCGAACCCGTCGCCCCGGGCTACCTCAAATACGCCCGGAAGGAACTGGGCAAACTGGGCAAACTCATGAACGATTTCGTCCTGGAAAAAGCCCTGGTCGAACGGGTGGAAACCGTGCAGACGGAAATCACCAAGCTCCGCCAGATCGTGGTCGGCACCTCCCAGATTCTCTGCGTACCCGTCAAAGACGTCAGCATCATCTACCGGAGCTGGCCCGGCAACGATTGCAACACCGGAGATATTCGACAGGTCCTCTGCCCCGACGGTTCCTTCTACAAAATCATCTCCGACGGCGCCTGGAAAGGCTACTTCACCTTAGTGAAAATCCGCCGAAAAAACGAACGGGGCCTGCTCCTCGACGTGCTCAACTACAGCGGACTCAAAATGGAAAACCAGAACTTCATCAAAGTCCTCATACACCACATCATCCAGACCGCTAAGGCCGAAGGCATCCGCTGCGTCCTCACCAGCAGCTACGAAAACCATATCTCCAACCGGGACTACATCCGCCGCGCCTTCCAAAAGGTTTTCCCCTCCCTCGGCACCGTCCAGGGCTTCGGCCTCACCACCGGGCCCACCGCCGCTTTCCAATCGCTTGTGGCCAACCTCTCCGTGGCCTGGGCGGACGAAACAGCCGGGAGTTGACAGGGCCGCCTCTACGGGTTATTTTGTAGTCTGCATTTTTCCATCGACAAATCACCTTCCGCTACGAAAGGGCATCTATGAGCGCACCCGCCCCCGAACGTCACAGCTTGAAAAACGGCATCCAGGTGGTTGCCGAACCGATGCCCGGCGCCCAGTCGGCGGTGGTCGTTTTTCGGTTCACCTTCGGCGCAAAAGACGATCCACTCGACCGCCTCGGCATGGCCAGAATCGCCGAAGATGTCCTCTTTAAAGGCACCCCTTCCCGCGACGCTCGCGCCATCTTCGACGCCTTCGATGCCCTGGGCATCCGGCGCGGATCGTCCACCGCTGTGGAATACACCGAATTCCGGACGCAGCTTCTGCCCCGGCACTTCCGGGATGCCCTGGCCCTTTATGCGGAAATCTTCCGCAGCGCCTCCTTCCCCGACGATCAGGTAGAGGTTGCTAAAGCCCTCGCCCTGGAAGAACTGAAACGGCTGGAGGACACCCCCACCCACCAGGTCCTCTACCTCACCTGCCAGGCCGGTCTGGGCGATCCGATGGGCCGCATCCCTCTGGGCGAACCCGAAACCGTTGCGACCATTACACCCCCTGGCGTTCGCAACTACTGGACCACCTTCTGCCACCCCCAAGGCCTCCTGATCTCGGTTGCCGGCGGGCTGGAAGCCGCCGACATCTTCCAGGCCATCGACGACACCTTTGGAGAGTGGTCCGCAGGTGGCAAAACGCCCGAACCTCCCCACCACCTCTCCGTAGCCGCCCGCACGGTCCACCACGAAAAACCGTCCGAACAGGAACATATCGGCATGCTCTTCGGAGCCGTGCCCTGGGGCCACGACCTCTACTACCCCGGCCAGCTCGCCGTGGCCATTCTGTCGGGCAGCGGCTCCAGCCGGCTCTTTACCGAAGTCCGGGAAAAGCGCGGGCTGGCCTACAGCGTGGCCGCCTTCTACCGCGCCCGGCGGGGCGGTGGGTTTATCGCCCTCTACGCCGGCACCACCGCCGATCGCGCCGACGAAACCCTCGCCGTCTGCCGTCGGGAAATCGAACGCCTCGCCGAAGACGTTACACAGGACGAACTCGACCGGGCGAAAACCGTCCTCAAAGGACGCCTCTTCACCACCGGCGACCTCCCCGACGGACGCGCGGGCAGCCTCATCGAAGACCTCTTCCTTGAAGGCGATGCCCGTTCCGTCGACGACATCGCCCAGGGCATCGACAGCGTGACCCTCGACCAGATCCCGGCCTATTTAAAAGCCTTTCCCCCAACCCCCGCAACCCTGGTCACTCTGGGGCCCCGTCCCCTGGAAAACGCTTAATTGTCCGTTTCCGTATGATTCCGTAGCGCTTTTACAGGAGCTCTCAATGCCTTCACCCTTCTCCAAACACACCCTAGACAACGGCCTCACTCTCGTCTTCGAATCCATCCCCCGGATCAACTCAACCGCGGTCGGCTTTTTTGTCAACACCGGTTCCCGGGACGAACCCACAGAACTGGCCGGGGTCTCGCACTTTTTAGAACACATGTGCTTTAAAGGCACAAAAAAACGGGACTGGCGCCGGCTCACCTTAGACGTGGACGATCTGGGCGCCATGTGGAACGCCTACACCTGGTGGGAAGGCACCGCCTACTTCCACTGGGTGCAGAGCGAACGGGCAGCCGACTCCATCGAAATCCTCAGCGACATGATGCGGCCCACCCTCCCCCCCGAAGAGTTCGACATGGAAAAGAAGGTCATCCTGGAAGAGATCGCCATGTACAGGGACCGTCCCGATGCCCTCATCGTAGACGAACTGATCCAGGACGCCTTTGCCGGCCACCCCCTCGGTCAAAGCGTCCTGGGCACCGAGAAGACCGTGGGCGGCATCACCCGGGACCAGATGGCCGACTACTTCGAGCGCCGCTACGCGCCCAACAACCTGACCTTTATCGTCACCGGCAAATTCGACCGCGACGAAATCATCCGCACGGTAGAAACCCACTGCGGGAACTGGCAGCCCCGGGAGACGAACCGCACACAGCCCGCCCCCACGTTTCACACCGGCACACGCGCCGTAAAACGGGACACCGTCGCACGGGAACACCTCGCCCTGGCCCTGTCCGCCCCGCCCGAGGCCGATACCTGGGCGACCACGGCCGACCTGCTGGCCGCGTACCTGGGGGCCGCCAGCAACAGCCAGCTCTTCTGGTCCATTATACAAAAAGGCCTGGCCGACGAAGCCTCGGCCGATTACTACGGCTTCAGCGACGCCGGCCTCTTCTACCTCTACGCCTCGGTCGATCCCAAAAACGCCTCCCGCGTGCTCGATATTATCCGCCAGGAGATGGCCGACCTGAAAAAGGGCGTGGATGCCGAGGCCCTCGCCCGGGCTCGCACCAAATGGGCCACCGCTCTCGTCTGCAGCAGCGAACACGGCCTCTCTCACTTCTCCCACATCGTCGGCAGCCTCAGCACAAACACGCCGCTCAAACCCCTTGAAGAAGAGATCGCCGAAATCGAAGCCGTCACCCCCCAGCGCATCGCCGAATACCTGGAGGCCTATCCCTTAGACGGCGAACCCGCACTGGTGGCTCTGGGGCCGATGGAATCGATCGCATAAGGTCTGTCCCGGAGATGGATCTCTCAAAACAGATACGGGATAAGCCTGTAGGGCACACGCTCGCGATACCTGTCCCAATCCGCCCCGTACTTCTCGGCGCAATGCCTGTCGCGGCGAAAGGTGCGGCCCAACAGCAGCACCGTGAGAAAGCTGAGGTAGATGTAGGGCAGAAAGTTGTCGAACAGCGCTGGAACGCTCCAGAAGAACGCGGTCAAAAACTCGGGAACGAAGTGGAAGTGGCGGGCGATGCGCCACCACCCCGAGGCGAGCAGCAGGTTCTGTCTGCTTATCCCGTCCTCCGTTCTATACCTCGCAACGATCAGCACCGGCGGCTTGCCCCACACGGTACACTCACCGTTTGTGGCGCGCACACGCTGTCTCTGTGCGTCTGCGCTGTAGGTGATAAGCACGCAGAGCACACCCAGGGCCAGAAGGGCGGCGGCCAGTGGTGTACTTAGATGGTTGGGGTGGTTGACCAGGTAGAGGGTCGGAGACATATAAACACCGGGTATCCATACCAGACAGCCCCAGCAGATGTAGAAGCCCGCCCGGTCACGCATGATGTCAAAAGATCCCAGATAGCCCGTCTCCCACCAGAAAAACCTGGCGATGTAGATCAACTGAATCGCCGCCGACACCGCCATCGTGTTGCTGAGCCCGTAGAGCTCCTCCTGTTTTGCGGCGAAGGAGACAATGGTCACGGCCCAGCCCATCATACCGAAGCGGCAGTTGACGAACATCTTCACATCCCAGCCCAGGATGCGGGGATACAGTTCCCTGCCCCAGTAATAGTCCAGAATCGGATTTCTGGAGATGACCAGATCGCTGCTGGACGGGGCCACGCGCCCTTTAATGTACAGCAGCACGCAGAAAAGCAGACCGAATAAGTTCAGCGCCCCAAGCATCGGCCCGAAGTGGTCGTACACAATACCGGGAGAAAACAGCCGCAGGCGGTAAGCCCCCAGGTAAAAAAGCCCGAGGGTGAGGAGAAACGCCTGCATGCCATTTGCTTTGTACACTGGAACATTGCCTTGGGGCGTCGTGGGCCCCCGAAAGGTTTTTCCCGGCATCACCCGCATCAGCAGCAATTGCAAACCGGCAAAAATCGCCAGGATCTTCCAGGCATCCACGGAACCGAAAAAGACGGGCCGCCAGACGTCGTACACAGTCGCAAAAACGCCGTTTTGGGCGCATACTTCCCACAGCTTCCACAAAGAGCCGTCCAGCGCCACATTGGTATGCCACAGGACGATCACCGTCGGCGGAGCCAGCAGGACCAGCAACAGGGGGATCAGCGTTCGACGTATCATAGCAACTCCTCTTTACCGGTATCCCCCCATACCGGGCTTTAGATGGTTTCCCCAACAAACCGGTTGTTCAATATAAAAATAATCTGGAGAGAAATCCACTTAACGTCCCGATTGAGGCAAATCCCCTCCCTCTCCGGGTACTCTGAAAGGTGAATTATGGGGGCACGTTTCCCGTTCTCATCGTTTCCCACCGGCTGGTTTCGCGTGGAAGCCAGCCACGATCTGCCTCCTGGAACTGTCAAACCGCTTCGCTACTTCGGTCAAGACCTGGTGCTGTTTCGAGACATGGATGGCTCTGCCTACGTTCTGGATGCGCACTGCCCGCACCTGGGGGCCCACCTGGGGATTGATGGCAAAGTGCGGGGCAACACCATCGAGTGCCCGTTCCACGGCTGGCGTCTGAACGGAGACGGCCGGTGTGTCTCCATCCCCTATGCAGATAAGATACCGTCCCGGGCAACCATCAGAAGCTGGCCTGTGCGCGAGATCAACGGTCTGATTATGGTCTACCACCACCCGCATGGGGAAACGCCGGACTGGGAGTTCCCGGAGTTTCCGGAATTTATCTCGGAGGAATGGACCCCGTTCCACAAGGCCCACCACTGGAAGATTCGCACCCACGTCCAGGAACTCGGGGAAAACGGCATGGACAGCGCGCACTTTTCATTCCTCCACACCCACCAGACCCTGGACATGAACACCGAGGCCGTCGAAACCGAGGGGCCGGTGTTCGTACACCGGACGTTCCAGTATTACAACCTGTTCTGGCTGGCGAAGCTCTTCATTCCGGAGGTAACCGGTCCACTCGACGTAACCCTCTACGGCCTCGGCTGCGCGGTGAATCGCACCTCTGTCCATGCAAAAATCGAACTCGGATACACATTTGCATTCTTCTTCACGCCGATCGACGATGAGGTCGTCGAAGTGAACTCGATGCTCACGATGAAGAAGCTTCGCAGCCGAATCGCGAACGCTCTTCTTCTGAATAAAGCGGTTAAAGAGGGAAGAAAAACAATCGAGCAGGACATCCCCATCTGGGAAAACAAGCGTTACCGCAGTCCCCCCATACTTTGCGATGGCGATGGGCCTATTATGCGCTACCGGAGATGGGCGCGCCAGTTTTATCCGGTCGAAACGCCCGTAGGCACGCATCGGTTGGCATCCTCTCCCGACAGCTGAAGCCCCTCCTTTCTAACGTCGTCGCCGATATTTATTTGGACTGGATTTCTTGGCGGTAGCCTGTTATATTTTGCGTTGGACAGTTCCGAAGCCGTCTGTTCCTTATTTCACTGGAGATTCGACCGGATATATGTCACACACCGTTGGGGAAAACGCACCCGTTTCCAAAAACGGGAAATTTGTCGATACGCTCACCGATCACCTGGTTCGCTACCGCTGGGTCCTGGTAGTACCGGTCGTTCTGCCCCTGTCCACCCTGTTTAACCTGTTCTGGATCGTGCGAAACCGCTATTACCGGCGGTGGAGAAACGCACCCGCAGAACACGAGAACCGTGTGCGGAGGATACAGGACCAGATTCGGCAGTGGAGGGCGTCCGGATCGGAGGGGCTGCTCTGCACGGCCCGGAAAAACTGGCAGAGCGTTTCAACGCGCGTTGTTCGGTACAAAAAGCCGCACAACAGCATAAAAATCGACCTCCACGACATCCTAAAAGTGGACACCCGGCGGAGCATCATCCGTGTTGAACCTCTGGTGAACATGGGCCAGATCACCCGCCGTCTCAACCCGATCGGCTGGACCCTGCCCGTTGTTCCGGAACTGGACGAACTGACGGTGGGCGGGCTGATTCTCGGCTACGGCGTCGAAGTCTCTTCGCACAAGTACGGACTGTTCTCAGAACTGGTCGAGGCTTGCGAGGTGGTACTCGGCGACGGTAGCGTGGTCCGCGCAAGCCGCAGGAAAAACGCCGACCTGTTCTACGCGCTTCCCTGGTCTCACGGCGCCCTCGGCTTCCTCGTATCCGTAGACCTCCGCATCATCCCGTGCAAACCGTATGTGCATCTCACCTATCACCCCGTTCACAGCCTGGAAGATGCGTGTGAACGCTTCGAAAAAGAGTCGTCCGGTGAGAATTCGTCTGAATTTGTCGAGGGCATTATGTTCTCGCCCAATGAGGGCGTAGTCACCACCGGCAACTTTGCCGACCGGCCGAAAAATGGGAAAGTGAACGCGATCGACCGGTGGTACAAGCCCTGGTTCTACACGCACTGCGAATCGTTCATGAAAATCGGCGGAGGTAACGAATACATCCCCATACGGCACTACTACCGCCGCCACATGCGTGGCATGTTCTGGGAGGCGAAGCTCATCATCCCGTTTGGAAACCACCCGCTGTTTCGCTACCTCCTGGGCTGGTTGATGCCGCCCAAAATCTCCTTTTTGAGGCTCACGCAGGGAGAACGCATCCGGAAGTACTACGAAGACAGGCACGTAATCCAGGACGCCCTGGTGCCTGTGAGCCGCCTCAAAGAAACCGTCCAATTTTTTCACGGCATTTTCGAGTGTTACCCGCTCTGGTTCTGTCCGCTCAGAATCTACCGTACCCGGCCGCAGGGCTTCGTGAAACCCTCCGAAAAGGCTGAAGCCCACGAGATATTCGTGGACATCGCCGCCTGCGGTGTACCGGGCCCCGTCTCTCGGAACGAGGCTTACAACGGAAGGGAAGCCGTGAAAAAGATGGAGGCCTACCTGATCGAGCGCGGCGGCTACCAGGCCCTCTATGCTGTCACCGAAATGTCGCACAGCGGGTTTCAAAGCATGTTCGACTGTACCCTGTACCAATATGGCGGACAGTTTTCTTTGACAAAAAAGTGCCGTTCACGCAGATTAGGTATCATAGACCACCACGTCAACGATACCCTTTATCTGGAGAGACGGCACAATGGAACTGGCAGAAAAGATACTCAAGAGTTTCAAGATTTCCAAGCCTCAAAAAAAGTTTCTGATGGCTGTGTTTACAGCGATCCTAACAGCTCACGGCAAGATCAATTTTCGTAACCTATCGCGTTACTCTCCTTTGTCACAGAAGACGTATTCACGCCAGTTTGCCAAACCCTTTGAATTTGTGGCCTTCAACCGAGCGGTGATCAATGAAAGCCTGGGCAGAGAAAGTGAACGGATCATCGTGTTAGATGCTTCTTTTGTGTCCAAGTCGGGCAAGCAGACCTATGGTCTGGATTATTTCTGGAACGGTTGTCATCGTCGGAGCGAAAAGGGGTTGGAAGTCTCCAGTGTGGCCATCGTGGATGTTTTGAGAAACACAGGCTTTACGCTGTCCGTTCGTCAAACCGATCCTGGAGATGAACGCCAAATGTCTGAGTCTAAGCCTAAACAGGATGTCGTCAAGGTCAATAAAAAGAAAAGGACCGTCAAGAAAAAGGGCACCAAAAAAAAGGGGAAAGCCAAGTCGAAAAAGCAAAGCTCCAAACAGGCAGAAGACGTCGAAACCCTAACAGATCAGTATTTACAGCACCTGAGTGATGTCAAACCCAGCTTGTTAGAGAATGAAAAATATACCGTTGTCGATGGCTATTTTAGCAAGAAGAAATTTGTTGATGGCGTCCGTGATTTGGATCTACACCAGATCGGCAAATTGCGCTGCGACGCCAATATGCGCTATCTCTACACCGGACCAAAACGGGAAAAGGGAAGCGGAAGGCACAAGACCTATGACGGCAAAGTCAACTGGCAGGACCTGTCTCGGTTTTCATATATCCAAACACAAGATGGCATCGCCATTTACAGTCTTGTCTTGAATCACGTCTCCTTAAAACGCAATTTGAAAGCCGTCGTCTTGCTGGATCACACGAACAAGGACAAGAAGAAATATGCGATCTTGTTTTCAACCGACAAAGACCTAAGTGCCAAGACGATTGTCAGATATTACAAAGCGCGTTTCCAAATTGAATTTATTTTCAGAGATGCCAAACAGTTCACCGGATTGTGCGACTGTCAAGCCAGAGATCAAAAACGGCTGGCTTTCCATTTTAATGCCTCTTTGACAACCCTCAATTTAGCCAAAACGGAACACTTACAAGCCCAATCAGATACGAGACCCATACCCTTTTCCATGGCCAGTGTAAAAGCCTGTTATTTCAACACGTATTTTCTCCAGAATATTTTTTTAATGTTAGACCTCGACCTAAATTTGATTAAAAAATCTCCCCAATACCAAAAACTGCGGGATTATGGCAAAATTGCTGCTTAAAAGTGGCCGAACTATTGCTGTACGATAGGGTGAGAAAGAGTTACGGCGCCGAGGGGGTATTTATGGACGTCTACGACAAAGTGAAACGGCCGGAGATGGAGGCGTCCGACAGCGCAAAAGGGCTGAAGGCGGAACCGGATCTCAAGAAAGTTTCATGACCGTGAAAAAAGCACAGCCGTCCCTGCGGAAGGGCCACGCGCCAGGTGAAGTGGAAGCAGTCGTTGAGGAGTACCAGAGCCTCTACGACGAGGCAGCCGGTGGTGACATACACACGCGCAAGCAGAACTACAAGACCATGGTCACTCAGTTCTATGACCTGGTCCATGGTACACGACAAAAAAGGAAAAGACCTGCGCTGAGTGGTGAAATGAGTTAAGTTTGGGTTGTCAAGATCCAACAACTCATCCATCATCAAACACAGGTCTATGTCTCCTCAAGTTAATGAATTACACGACGTGATGCAATGGTATTTACCCTGTCATAAGGCCCGGGTAAAATTCATCGCCGCCTTCATTGTGTCTCTCATCAAGCTCACAACCGTCAACTTCACCAAACTGGCCAACGCCCTCAACGGCAAAGCCAAGCAGAAGTCCAACTATCGCAGAATCCAACGTTTCTTCAGTGAGTTTAATCTGTCCTATGACCTGGTGGCCGACTTGATCCTGCATCTCTTGCCGATCAAGTCGGACTTTACCATCTCGATAGATCGGACGACCTGGAGCTTCGGCAAACTGACCATCAATATTCTCACCGCCGGGAGTGTCTATCAAGGCGTTGCATTTCCCATCTGCTGGATACTGCTGCCCAAAAAGGGCAACTCCAACACCGATGAGCGTATCCAGTTGATGGAACGGGTCTTGAAGTTGGTGGATAAAAACCTGATTCAGGTCATCGTTGCAGACCGGGAATTCATTGGGCAAGAATGGTTTGCGTGGTTAGATGCGCAAGCCTTAGGCTTTGCCATCCGCGTCAAGGAAAACGCCAAAACCCTAAATGGCAAAGGGGACATCGCGCTTCGATGCTTGTTTGCCGACCTGCACATTCACCAAGAGCGCATCCTGCGTAAACCCCGTCTGATCTATGGTCATCATCTGTATTTGTCTGTCATCCGATTACCTGACGAATTTCTCATCGTTGCCAGCAAGTGTAAAGGTCGAAAACCGCTGGAGGATTACAAAAAACGGTGGGGAATTGAAGTCCTGTTCGCCGCGTTGAAAAGCCGAGGCTTCGATCTGGAACAGACCCATCTGATCCATCTGGAACGAATCGAAAAACTCATCGCGCTTTTAGCCATTGCCCTCACCTGGGCTCATCTGGTAGGAGAATGGATCGCAAAGACAAAACCGTTGAAGATCAAAAAACACGGATGCAAAGAGAAAAGCCTGTTTCGATATGGATTGGACCATTTGCAGTATGTTCTGCTCAATATACAGGATCACATCCAGGAGTTCTTTCACTGTCTTTGGATACTGATTGATCCTCCATATTTTAGGTCAGATTAAGTTTTGTCGTGTATTATGGACCTGGTCACCGATTTTTACGAGTTCGGCTGGGGCCAGTCCTTCCACTTCGCCCCTCGTAAGGTGGGCGAGAGCTTCAAGGCGTCCCTCACCCGTTCCGAGCGCTACCTGTTCGAGCAGCTCGCTCTCAAAGCCGGCATGGTGGTGCTCGACATCGGCTGTGGGATCGGCGGACCCATGCGGGAAATCGCCCGTCATTCCGGCGCCTCCATCGTCGGAATCAACACCAACGCCTATCAGGTTTACAAGGCGGAAAACTACAACAAAGAAGCGGGGTTGAACGGGCAGTGTACCCTGCTAAATGCCGATTTCATGCACCTCCCGTTTTGCGATAACGCCGTCGATGCGATCTACGCCATTCAAGCCACCCCCCACGCGCCGGACAAGACCGCGCTATTCGGTGAAATTCACCGCGTGCTGAAACCAGGCGCGGGCTTCGCCAGCTACGAGTGGTGTCTTACCGACCGGTACGACCCTGATAGCCCGGAACACCGGCGAATCAAAAGAGAGGTCGAAGCGGGGAACGGCCTGGCCGATATCGCATACGAACCGGAGGTGGTCGACGCCCTGAAAACGGCCGGATTCGAGGTGATCGACGCGAAAGACGTTGCCCTGGAAGCCGATCCGGAAACCCCCTGGCACCGGGCGCTGCAGGGGCGCGATCTGTCGCTGGCCAGCATTCCCCGCATCCCGATCGGCCGGATGTTGACGAACCTGATCTTACGTTTTCTGGAACGCATTCGCATCGCCCCCAGGGGTACCACTGCGGTCAGCGCCACCCTCAACATGACTGCCGATGCCCTGGCTGAGGGCGGTGAAACCGGCATCTTTACACCTGTGTTTTATTTTCATGCACGGAAGAACCAAAGGACTAACTATGAATAACCAGGCCGAGTTGAAAAACGACCGTCAAATCGAACCGGGTCTCCAACGGCATCAGGTCCGCCGGGCCGGGCTCAGCGGTAACTACTGGTATGCGGTTGAACAGGACAGGAACCTGAAAAAAAATCAGGTTGTCGAAGTTGTATTCTGGAAGGCTTCCATTGCCCTCTATCGAAGCGCAGACGGCGGCGTCCATGCCGTTGAAAATCGCTGCGCCCATCGCCAGCTCAGCCTGTCGAAGCTGGGCCATGTGGAGGGCGATCTGCTCGTCTGCGGCTATCACGGCTGGAAATACAACGGGTGTGGCCAGTGTGTCGAAATCAGCCACGATCTGGGCAAAAGCAAGAAATTGCCGAATATCAAAATTCGCCACTTTCCGGCTCGGATTAAATACGGCCTCATCTGGATATTCCCCGGCGATCCGGATCTGGCGGACACCGTCCCGCTGCCGTCCATCCCGGTGCTGGACCAGGAGGTGCCCTGGCCTTATATTCCAATCGACATGACCATCAAGGCCCACCATACCATGATCATGGAGAACGTGTGCGACTTCAACCACGAACATCTCCACAGAAAATACAAGCCCTTTGCCAACTCACGCCTCAATCACCTCGGCCGAAATGGGGATACGGTCGAGATGGTCTATCAATGCGCCCTCGGGCAGGGACCCCTCGTACGCCATTTTGCGGAAGGACAGTCCACCATAAAAATATGGTACGAATATCCCTTCCAGGTGTCCGACTCCAACGGCAAATACCTCCACTGGATGTTCATGTTGCCCATCGACGAACAGACCACGCGGTGCATCTTTCTGTTCTTTCTGGGTCCGATGAGAATTCCGATCCTCAATCGGAAACTTCCGTCTTTCCTGCGCAAACCAATGATCTATATGATCAACAAGCTCTATACGGAACCCCTTCTCCTGGAAGATCAACTGGCGCTTGAAGAAGAACAAAACGCGCACCGGTTCCACGCCGAAAAACCGGGTTATGAATTCAATCCGGTCATCGCTGCGTTTCAGAAACTGACGGTCGAAAAATGGGATGAGTACATTCAAACTGAAAAGAAAAGACTCTTCTCCCTCAAAAGAAGGAATGAACGCTTGACGAGTCTGGGCGCCGGACTGAATTTTGAAGAACTGGAAAAAGAAATCCATCAGCGCGATGCACACGCGGCTGTCGCACAACCTTAGCCGGGAGGCCGGCTCCCCTTTTGACAACCTTTGTGACAGGCGCGTCCGGCCACCTCGGCACGAATCTTGTTCGAACCCTTCTGGAACAGAAAAAATCTGTACGCGTCTTACTGTACCCAGACGATAACAACACCTCTATGGAAGCACTCGACGTCGAGCGGATCTACGGCGACCTGAGAGACCGGCAGCTTCTAAAAGATGCCGTTCGGAACTGCAAACAGATTTACCATCTGGCAGCCTTTCTCAGTATCCGCTACGGCGACGAGCAGAAACTCTTCGACATCAACGTGCTGGGCGCCCGCAAGCTCTTCCAGGCTGCCCTGAAAGCCGGCGTGGAACGCGTCGTCCACTGCAGTTCGTTTCGCGCCGTTGGAAACAATCCCAACGGCCCCAGCAGCGAAGAATGGATTGCCAATCCGTTCGAAGTATCGTCGAGTTACCACCTGACCAAGATACTTTCCGAGCATGAGGCACTGCGGGCCGTGGTTCGGGGGCTGGACGTTACCATCGTCAACCCCAGCGGCCTGGTCGGCCCCTATGACTATCGCCCCAGCCTGCTTGGGCAGACTATCATCGACTTCTGCAACGGCAAAATGAAAGCCTACGTTCCGGGCGCCTTTGTTTTCACCCCGGTCCGCGACGTGGCGCAGGGGCTCTTATCGGCAATGGAGCAGGGCAGGGCCGGTGAGCGGTATCTGCTCACCGGCGAAGTCGTCACCATCGACGAGATCCTGGACTGGCTGTCCGAGATCACCGGTCGGCCAAAGCCGAAAATCAGGATCCCCTATTCGCTAATGATGAAGATCGCCCATATCAAGGACTGGTGTCAGAAAACCTTTTTCCCCAATGCCGTGCCCCGTTTTACATACCAGTCCATTCAGCACCTCAACAGCGGCCACCACGCCGACAATACCAGGGCCCGGCGGGAACTGGGATTTCAGCCCACCCCGGTCAAAGCCGCCTTTCGCGAAGCCGTCGAATGGTTTGAAGCGCACGGATATCTCGACAGGTCCGGACGTCCTGCATGACCACGTTTGTGACAGGCGCCACCGGCCACCTGGGGATCACCCTTGTCCGGACCCTCCTGGACCGAAAAGAGCCTGTGCGTGTGCTGCTGCGTCCCAACAGCAACAACACCTTTGTCGAAGCGCTCGATGTTGAACCGGCGTATGGAGACCTGACAGACCGGCAGTTCTTAGAGAGCGCCCTGCGCGGATGCAGTCGAATCTACCACCTGGCCGCCTTTGTCAGCATCCGCTACGGCGACGAGCAAAAGCTCTTCGACATCAACGTGCTGGGCGCCCGCAAGCTCTTCCAGGCCGCCCTCAAATCCGGCGTGGAGCGCGTCGTCCACTGCAGCTCGTTTGGCACCGTTGGAAACAACCCCAACGGCCCCAGCAACGAAGAATGGATTGCAAATCCGTTCGACACGTTATCGAGCTACGAATTGATCAAAGTCTTCGCCGAGCACGAGGCGCTGCGGGCCGTGGTTCGAGGTCTGGACGTCACCATCGTCAACCCCAGCGGCCTTGTCGGCCCCTATGATTATAAACCCAGCCTGCTCGGACAGACCATCATCGACTTCTGCAACGGCAAATTGAAAGCCTATGTCCCGGGCGCATTCGACTACGTTCCGATCCGGGACGTGGTGCAGGGGCTCTTATCGGCAATGGAGAAGGGCAGGACCGGCGAGCGGTATTTGCTCACCGGAGAAGTCGTCACCATCGACCAGATCCTGGACTGGCTGTCTGAGTTCACCGGGCGCTCGAAGCCGAAGATCAGGATCCCCTATTCGCTGATGCTGAAGATCGCCCGGATCAAGGACTGGTGTCAGAAAACCTTCTTCCCCAACGCCGTGCCCCGCTTCACCTATCAGTCCATCCGCATCATCAACAGCGGTAAGTACGGCGACAATACCAGAGCTCGGCGGGAACTGGGAATTCAGCCCACCCCCGTCAAAGCCGCCTTTCGTGAAGCGGTCGAATGGTTTGATGAACACGGGTATCTCAACAAGCGTCCACATGGAAATGCGTCTCGAAAATCCCGGAACCTTAGGGATGCGTAGGGGCGCGGTAACCGCGCCCATCGGGGGAACTCATGAAAACGTCGGGAACCGTTGATGTCGCCATTATCGGCGCCGGTCCTTCCGGTTGCATCACGGCACTGGCATTTGCGCAGCGAGGGGCTGAGGTTGCGCTTCTGGAAGCGATGCCTGAGGCGACAAAACCCCTGGCGGGTGAATGGCTGCACCCACCCGCCGTGAAAATTATGGAGCGTTTGGGGATTCCATCCATCCCGGCGGCTTCGGAACACCCGGAAGGGCGTGGATTTGTCGTTTTTCCACACAACAACGATCGGCCCATCGTCCTGGAATACCCCGCCGGTTCGGTGGGCTTGAGCTGTGAACACAACGCGCTGGTCCAAACGCTGAGAAAAAAGGCTATGGACCACCCCGGCATCGACTTTATGCCCTTTACCAAACCGATCCGTACCGAAGGGCAGCGGCTCACGGTCAAACATCAAAAGAATGGCAAAACAACAACCATTGACGCAAACACAATCGTAGGCGCCGATGGCCGATTTTCCACCATGCGAAAAAAACTCGGCCTTTCCAACAAATGCACCCTGCTGTCCTACATGGCCGGCGTGCTCCTTGAAGACGTCGAGATGCCCTTTGAAGGGTTCGGGCACATTTTTCTTGGTGGTCCCGGCCCGGTGCTTGCCTACCGGCTTGGACCCGGGCACGTTCGGATCTGCCTGGATGTACCCATTGCTTCGTTCAAGCTTCAAGACAAAAAACAGTATTTGTGGGAGACCTATCGCCCGGTGCTCCCGCCAAAACTGCATGCTGCCTTTCGTAAGGCGCTGGACAAAAATGCGCTTTCCTGGGCGCCCAACCAGTTCCGCCCACGCATCCAGTACGGCCGCAGCGGGCTTGCGCTGGTTGGAGATTCCGTTGGATTTTTCCACCCCCTTACGGCCATTGGCATGACCCTGGGATTTATGGACGGGGAGTGTCTTGCACGCAGCGGAAACTTTGAATCCTATCAGAGGGAACGACACCGCCACAGCCACGTGCCCACCCTGCTGGCGGCGTCGCTTTACGAACTGTTTACGTGCGACAGTGAAGGGGCGATGCTTGTGTGCAACGCCATCTACCAGATGTGGAGAGAAAACCTTTCCGAATGCCACCGTACCATGAAAATTCTATCCGGGGAAGAGACCGATCTGCTTGTCTTTACCAGGCAGTTTTCAAAAGGCCTCAACATAGCCACGAAGCAGACCTTGAAACAGATCCACCACTTGCGCAGGACAACGTCTCTGATGGGTTATTTCGGCAAGTGGTTGCGATGGCTCACGGTCAGCTCTCTCCCCAGCTCTCTGCGTCCTGCCTGTCCCCCGCGCATTGCATCGGCGCCAAATGGGGATATCCATTGAACCGTTTTATCATTGCGGCCTTAGAGATCGTACATGGCGTCTGTTTCTCACAACACAACCGGTTCCGAGGCGCCCCCTTTCCGGGCGGCAGCGGGAGAGCGCGGTTTTGTCCGCTACTACGGCGTGCTGATGTTCGCCCTCCCGGCGCTCGTTACTTACATGTGGATCTGCGTCCACGCTTTTGGCGGAGCGCTGGTTCTCCCCACCTCCGGGGAGGCGCTCCTTCAACTCGTCTCCCACGTGCCGGGTCCCACGGCCGCCTCCGCGGCCATCTGCGCCTCCTGGCTGCTCCTCCAGGTTCTGCTGCAAATCACCGCCCCCGGCAAAATCCGGGAGGGCACGCCGCTTTTCAACGGGACGCGTCTGAAGTACAGGATGAACGGGTGGTTCTCCTTCTGGCTCACCCTGGGGCTCGCTTCTCTTGCGGTATGGCTGGGCTGGATTCCCGCCACCCTGATCGCCGACCACTTAGGACCACTCCTCACCACCCTCAACATCCTTGCATTCGGCCTCAGCCTCTACCTCTATTTCCACGGAAGGGCCCGGGCCGCAGGAGAGCGAACCACCGGGAAACCGGTCTACGACTACTTCATGGGCGCCTCTCTCAACCCCCGTATCGGCGTCTTCGATTTCAAATTCTTCTGCGAAGCGCGGCCCAGCCTGATCCTGTGGGTGCTGATCAACCTCTCGCTCGCGGCCAAACAGGTCCAGCTATACGGCACGCTCACCACCCCCATGCTTCTTGTAAACGCATTTCAATTTCTTTACGTTGCCGACTATTTCTTCCACGAAGAGGCGATCCTCACCACCCTGGACATCAAGCACGAGAACTTCGGCTGGATGCTGTGCTGGGGCAACCTGGTATGGGTGCCGTTTACCTTCTCTTTGCAGGCGCAATACCTGGTCCACCACGCCCACGAATTGCCCGCCTGGGCCGCCGCGGCCCTGGTTGTTATGAACATGATCGGCTACTATATTTTTCGCAGCGTCAACCTTCAAAAACACCGGTTCCGCGCCAACCCCGAAAGACCCATCTGGGGCAAAAAACCCGAATACATCCACACCCGGCGGGGCAGCCTGCTCCTCACCTCCGGCTGGTGGGGCGTTGCACGGCACGTCAATTATCTTGGCGACTTCCTGATGGGCCTGGCCTGGTGTCTGCCGTGCCTGTTCGATCACCTGCTTCCCTACTTCTACACCATCTATATCACTGCCCTGCTGGTTCACCGCGAGAGGCGCGACCATAAAATGTGTCTGGCAAAATATGGAAAAGATTGGGAGACCTACTGCCGGATGGTGCCGTGGCGAATTGTACCGGGTCTCTACTGATTCTTTCACCGTCGGGGAAAATTCCGCAGGTATAAATATAACCACACCTTTTAACCCAACGGAGCAAGCAATGGACTCTTCAGAGAACAAACCCAGGAGATCGCTGCTGGATCGATACAAGACGTTTGTGACCGACCTCGGGGATCAGGTAGAGCAGGAAAGCGCACTGAAGGAACAGGCCCAGGAAGATCTGGCGGTTGCCAATGAAAGGCTCCGGAAACAGGTGGAACTCTTCCGCAAATTTGTCCCCGAAACCTTAACCAGAATCATGGACCGGGAGGATTTTGACGTCAGCCAGGGCCTCTCACAGGAAGAGCCTTACAGCGTCCTCTCCTGCGACATCCGCGATTTCACCACCTTTTCGGAGTCCGTTTCCTGCACCGACGTTTTCCGCTTCTTGAGTTCCTACTTCTCGGTCATGGAGCCCGGCATCCGCGATTTCGGAGGGTTTGTTTAGGGTGCCGACTCGGTTTTACGTAGATGTTTTCTGTCTATGCTGCATCGGCATAGTCAAGGAGTTCATCATTGGCATATCGAACCTGTTTATACTGATTCCAGAAAGCATCCCATCGTTTTGACTTGACGTAAGTGCGTAACTGCAAGATGCGTTGTCCTCCCTGCCAGGACCATTGCATACCCGATCGACAAAGCCTTGTCTTGACCAGGGTCTTGCAGGCCGCTTCGACGGGTCCCGAGCCAATGGGCAGACCCCTTCGACGAAAGTCAGCATAGGCCATCCGGTGTTTGTTCCGAAAGAAGAAGGTTCGTTCTGTTTCCAGGTCTTCCAATCGTTTTTGACCCAGCCTTCGGCGGCTTTTGTAATAGTCGATGGAGCGAATAAGGGTTTCTGCTGCGCCATCTTGGGTCAGCAGTTTGTGGTGGTAGGTTTCATACCAGCTTTGCGCTTTTGCTGATTTTTTGCCAAACAGGAGTTCGGCAGCTTCAGACAGATGTTCTGTGGTGTGATAAAAATCCACCAGTTTTTCATACCCGATGAACCGAGGAGTGGTATCAGCATATTTCCACAACCCTCGTGCCCCATCACACAGGAACACTTTTCCGACCTCATCTTTCAGTTGTCCTTCGATATGATCGAGTTCTTCCTCAAAGCGTATCTTCAACGTTTGACCACCCTCTTCGGGCATTTGTGCCACATACCGAGAGACCAAACGCTTTGGTGGGGTGCCGTCCTTTGGAGGTGCCCCATAAAAGGACAGGCTGCCCACCAGGGCCTGTTTGAAACTGGTCGGACTTTCTTCGGACGGTTTTTCCCCCGGCCTCTCTTGTGGACGCCCGCGTTTTTTCCCCGGCTCATCCAGCCTGAGGTGGGTCCCATCCAGGCTGGCCACCATCACTTTTGTCCCTTTGGGGTTCTCCTCCTCCTGACGGATCGACCGGTTGAGTGTTTCATCCATCTCGACCAGCCACGCTCCCGTCTCTTCTGTGATGTGTTTGACCGCTGTGGCAGAAGGCTGAAACAGAGCCGTCTTTTCCAGCACAGAAACGGTTTCCTCCGGCGTGATCAAGCTCACCGTGAACAACACCGCTTCACGAACTTCCACGGTGGCAAACTCACCGACCATTCCCCACATCACATCCAACGGCACATAAGAAGGCCCCCCTTCATCGGCCTGAAACAGATTTCGAGAAAGCTTCATCTTCCCAAAGGGGGTCAAAAACGTCTTCTCACTTTGTTGCTTAAACCGATACAGCACATTCTCGACCTGTTTTGGGGCCTCATCCACTTCGTAGGCTTCCAAAAATGTGCGAAGCGCTGCGATCCCACAAGCCTTGAGGGCTTCACCAAGCCCACTTGTGACCTGTTCTGCCAATTGAGGCGTCAAACTCTCCAGGTCCAAATTTTCGCAATGGGCGCTCAATTTTTGCTTAAATTCCCAGGTGGCGGCTTCGATCATCTCTGCGAGGTCCATCTTGGGCTCCTTTCCCGTATCTATACAACCTTATTGTTTTCAGTCTGTTGTATGATCGGGATTTGGAGCCTTTTTTGCAACTCATTTACGTAAATTCAGAGCAGCACCCTAAAAAAGATAATTATCGGCTCAACACAGCCACGATCTTCCTCGCCCCCTGCCCCCCGGCCTCGACCACCACAACATAAAGCCCGTCTCCCACCACCTGCCCGTTCCGGTCTCGCCCGTCCCACTGTACCACATTGAGTCCCGAATTTAACATTCGACCCAGGACCAACTCCCGGATTAAATTTCCCGAAACACCATAAATCCGGACATCGACCGCTGCGGATGCACGTAACTGAAAAGAGACATCCGTCACACCGGGATAGAGGCTGCCTGCAGGCGAGATGATCCGGGGCTGGCAGGCCAGATCCGACACGCCGGGAGAGCCTGCTATGGGAGGGGCCTTAAATAGGGCGTAGGTACCCGAAGACTGAATCCCGACCGAAATGCGGCTTGCCGTTTCGTTCACCGTCCCCCCAAGCCGAGACCAGGTTGTGCCCGAAAGCTCAAACACGGCCAGATCCGTCTCACCGGCAATACCGACCGAGCCATATCCGATTGTAAGCGTAGAGCGTTTATTGAACGCCAGATCATTCGGACCCACCTCGTATGCAAGCCCCGTGGCACTCGCATCGGACGGTGGCGCCGGCAGATCTGCGGCCTGCACAAATACAATCTGCACCTGCCTGTCTAAAGCCAGCCCGTTGGGCGGCACCACTAACGAGACCGCATCCCCACTTGATGCCACCTCTCCCCCATCACGCGACGTGATTTCCTCCAAAGCTGAGACAAGTGTCACAGGCACCCGATGCTCGCTCCTGTGCCCCAACCGATCCTCCGCCTGGATTCTCAGTACGTAACGTCCGAACGGCTCTGCAAGCGCCTGCGTATCCCACGTATCAATTGCCGTGTCTTCAATCCGAAAGGTCTCCGGATTGCTGACGGTTTCTTCCCGGATCGGCCGCCAGTCGCTCACCTCGTCGCTGCCGATCGCCCGGCCGTAGGACAGTGAGAATTGTTTCAGGTCCGGTTGCGCCGAAGCGTCGAAGACGGAGCCTTCAATTTCTACAAGCCCGCTGACCGAATCGTTCCTGCGGGGGCTGTTGATGACCACCGTTGGGGAGACCAGGTCCACCGAAAAGGTCGAGGCCGCCGGCGTCGGGTCGACGTTCCCGTGCCGGTCCTTCGCCCGCGCGTAAAACGTCCACTCGCCGTTTGACATATTCCTCGCCTGAAACCCATTGACAACAGAAAACCGCGACCATTCGTCCGGCTGCGGTTCTCTTCGCCCCCGGACGAGAGCAAAGGATAGCGAGGGCTGTTGGTCGGCTCCGATCTCGAATCCCTGGCTTTCAAAAAAAAACCGGCTGTCGCCAAGCAAGAGCGGCGGTTCCTGCAGGATCACGGTCTGAACAAGGGCGAGGGTGGGCCTGCGGAAGGAACTTGTGCCGCCGTCCGTCCCAAACCACATCGCATCGTCTCGGTCCTGAAAAATCGAAGTCACCGTGTTGCCTGCCAGACCGTCGGCGGTCGTAAACGTCTGCCAGGTCTCCCCATTGTAACGGCTCACACCGCCGCGCGTCCCAAACCACATGGCACCATTGCGATCCTGAAAAGTTGAGAACACCACGTTATCGGCCAGGCCGTCTTCTACCGTAAATGTACGCCAGGTCTTCCCATCAAAACGGGTAGCCCCACCAAGAACTCCTATAATGGGATCTCCGGTCCCAAACCACATCGCACCGTCTTTGTCCTGGGAAATCGAAAATACGGTACGGTGGGCCAGGCCGTCTTCTACCCCAAACGTCTGCCAGGTCTCCCCATCGTAACGGCTGGCGCCGTTGGCAGTCCCGAACCACATCGCATGGTCTTGCGCGTGGAAAACGGACTGTATGCTGTTGTCGGCCAGGCCGTCTTCTACCGTAAATGTACGCCATTCGGAGCCATCAAAACGGCTCACGCCTCCTGTGCCCCTCAGAAAATTCCCGGTCCCGAACCATATCGCCCCATCACTGGATTGGGCCATCGCGATCACGCTGTTGTCGGCCAGGCCATCTTCTACGGTAAATGTCTGCCAGGTCTCCCCGTCGTAACGACTCACGCCATTGCCAATCCCTTCGAAGAGATTGGCGGTCCCAAACCACATCACGCCGTCACGGTCCTGAAGGACGGATATCACACTGTTGCCCGCCAGGCCGTCGTCTACCGTAAATGTACGCCATTCGGAGCCATCGTAACGATTCACGCCTCCGGAGGAAGTCGCGCCGGTCCCAAACCACATCACACCGTCACGGTCCTGAACAACGGAACCGACAAAATTGTCAGCCAGACCGTTTTCAACCGTAAATGTTCGCCAGGTCCGGTCGAGCCGGCTGCCCCCAAAAGGTGTAGCGAACCACATGGCGCCATCAAGGGACTGGAAGATATGCACAACGACATTGTTGGCCAGACCGTCGGCCACCGTAAACGTCTCCCACTGCTGCCCATCAAAACGACTGACACCGCCGCCGCCACCGCCACCCAACAGGGTACCGGTTGCGAACCAAATCACACCGTCAAGATCCTCAAAAACAAAATTCACAAAGTTATGAGGCAACCCATCTGCGGTTGTAAACGTCTGCCAAACAGACCCGTCATAACGACTCACGCCTCCGGAGGAAGTCGTGCCGGTCCCAAACCACATCGCACCATCTTGAGACTGCACCACCGAAAACACCGTATTATCTACCAACCCATCTGCGGTTGTAAACGTCTGCCAAACAGACCCGTCATAACGACTCACGCCGTTGGAAGTCCCAAACCACATCGCACCGTCCTGGGACTGCACCACCGAAAACACCGTATTATCTGCCAACCCATCTGCGGTTGTAAACGTCTGCCAAACAGACCCGTCATAACGGCTGACACCGGCCCCACCTGTGGTCTCTACGATATTTTCGCGGGTTCCGGTCCCAAACCACATCGCCCCATCGCGGGATTGAAAAATAGACGCCACAAAATTGTTGGCCAAACCGTCTTGTGTGGTAAACGTCTCCCATGTAGCGCCATCGAATCGGCTCACCCCTCTGCCCTCGGTTCCAAACCAGAGTGTGCCATCCCGATCCAGAAAAACGGATTGGGTGACACTGTCGCCCGACCCATCTAATTTTGTAAACGTCTGCCAGGTTCCGTCGAACCGACTCACGCCGCTCCGTGTCCCGAACCACATCGCCCCATCGCGGGACTGGACGACCGTTCTCACGCCCGAATTCACCAATCCGTCCGAGGTCGTAAATGTCTGCCATTCCTGCGCAAGCACAGGACAGGGACCCCAAAGCAGTCCACACAATACCCACAGACAACATCCTCTTTTCAGCCCTGCGAGACGGTAGGACAAAAAAAACGCCACCATTGCCTCCTGCAAATGTGCAGCGCCCAAAACCGCTTTCCAGACCTTACCCGGCCTCAGGCTTCCTTCCCAAACTGCTGGGCGAACATGACAAAATCGGGAAAGTCAACCACGCCGCTGTGGTCCAGGTCAAACACGTCGTCGAATCCGGCCTCCCCGCTACGCGTCCCGAAATGTTGTGCAAATGCCCATGGTACACGACAAAAAAGGAAAAGACCTGCGCTGAGTGGTGAAATGAGTTAAGTTTGGGTTGTCAAGATCCAACAACTCATCCATCATCAAACACAGGTCTATGTCTCCTCAAGTTAATGAATTACACGACGTGATGCAATGGTATTTACCCTGTCATAAGGCCCGGGTAAAATTCATCGCCGCCTTCATTGTGTCTCTCATCAAGCTCACAACCGTCAACTTCACCAAACTGGCCAACGCCCTCAACGGCAAAGCCAAGCAGAAGTCCAACTATCGCAGAATCCAACGTTTCTTCAGTGAGTTTAATCTGTCCTATGACCTGGTGGCCGACTTGATCCTGCATCTCTTGCCGATCAAGTCGGACTTTACCATCTCGATAGATCGGACGACCTGGAGCTTCGGCAAACTGACCATCAATATTCTCACCGCCGGGAGTGTCTATCAAGGCGTTGCATTTCCCATCTGCTGGATACTGCTGCCCAAAAAGGGCAACTCCAACACCGATGAGCGTATCCAGTTGATGGAACGGGTCTTGAAGTTGGTGGATAAAAACCTGATTCAGGTCATCGTTGCAGACCGGGAATTCATTGGGCAAGAATGGTTTGCGTGGTTAGATGCGCAAGCCTTAGGCTTTGCCATCCGCGTCAAGGAAAACGCCAAAACCCTAAATGGCAAAGGGGACATCGCGCTTCGATGCTTGTTTGCCGACCTGCACATTCACCAAGAGCGCATCCTGCGTAAACCCCGTCTGATCTATGGTCATCATCTGTATTTGTCTGTCATCCGATTACCTGACGAATTTCTCATCGTTGCCAGCAAGTGTAAAGGTCGAAAACCGCTGGAGGATTACAAAAAACGGTGGGGAATTGAAGTCCTGTTCGCCGCGTTGAAAAGCCGAGGCTTCGATCTGGAACAGACCCATCTGATCCATCTGGAACGAATCGAAAAACTCATCGCGCTTTTAGCCATTGCCCTCACCTGGGCTCATCTGGTAGGAGAATGGATCGCAAAGACAAAACCGTTGAAGATCAAAAAACACGGATGCAAAGAGAAAAGCCTGTTTCGATATGGATTGGACCATTTGCAGTATGTTCTGCTCAATATACAGGATCACATCCAGGAGTTCTTTCACTGTCTTTGGATACTGATTGATCCTCCATATTTTAGGTCAGATTAAGTTTTGTCGTGTATTATGGCAAATGCCACAAAATCGGTAAAATCCACCCGTCCGCTCCCGTCGAAATCCCCCAGGAGTACCACACCTGATGTGTCTGTGTCACCGGATGCGTCTGTGTCGGGCATGCCAACCCGAATGAACTTCAGAATCGGGATTGGAGGCCCGGCGCCTGGAATCAGCCGGGTAATGATACTGGCTTCTTCACCCGGGTTTGTGAACAAACAAAGCGTGTCCACCTGGACGGTGAACCCCATCGTATCCCGGACGACCGAATCTATTTGGGTTTCCAGGATCAGGTTTGTGTCTTCTACCCGGTAGGTTCCCTCCGTCCGCTGCGTATCTGCCCGATCGACCACGAGGGGTCCAATAAAAAGAGTCGCCGTGGCTTTGGTCGTCACAATATAGTCCCTTACATAGCCTCCGCCGGCGTCCATTGTCAGTTGTCCCGACAGGGTGCCATTAAGCGAAAAGGTCGAAATGGCCGCCAGTAATTCGGGCGGAACATAGACCTGCAGCGGCGTCTGATCGGCCTCCCAGATACCCACCGGATCTCCGCCCGTGGATGGCGGCAGCTCATTCAACGTTTGGGCCCGGGCATCCATCCAAAGAGCAGCCACCCACACAACAAAATAGGGTATTTCCACATAGACATCACCTCGTTAGGGTGCCGACCGGATTCGTGTAATTAATCAAATTAAAAAGAGCCGCCCAGGGGAATCGAACCCCCAACCTACTGATTACAAATCAGTTGCTCTACCGTTGAGCTAAGGCGGCTTGAACATCTCGACTCTCTGTTCACGAAAATATGAAAGTTCGTCTTCTCAGGCAACCGAAAAAGCTCAGGCCCCCTGCTGTTTCCAAACCGTCCCTTCCGGCGTATCCTCCAAAACGTACCCCAGTTCCAGGAAGTGGTCCCGAATCTCATCGGCCCGTGCCCAGTTCTTCTCCTTCCGGGCAGTCTCCCGCTCGGCAATCAGGGCAAGCAGTTCCTCCGACAGGCTTTCCTCTTTCTCGTCCTCCGGCAGCGTATAGAAAACCCCCAGCACCTGGTCGATCTCTTCCATAAACCCGTCCACCAGGTCCGCTCCCGTCCGATCCACCTTCTCTTCGCCCAGAAGCCCTTCCACGGCATTCACCATGTCAAACACGGCGGCCATTGCGCGGGGGCTGTTCAGATCGTCATCCATATGCTCGATAAACCCCTCCCGGGCCTTCTCCACCAGGGGCGCCAGATCCTCGCCCTCCTCCGGCGCTTCAACCTCCTTCAGACGCCTCCGGAAGTTGTTCAGGCGGCGCATCGTGCTCTTCGCCGCGTCTAAGACCTCCTTTGTAAAGTTGAAAGCCGTCCGGTAGTGCGAGGAAACCACCAGGTACCGAAAAGCTCTGGCGTCGTCGGGCGTCTGTGCAATATCCTGCACCGTGAGAAAATTGCCCACGCTTTTGGACATCTTCGCATCGTCCACATTAATATGCGCGCCATGCAGCCAGTAATTCACAAACCGCTTGCCGGTTACCGCCTCGCTCTGGGCAATCTCGTTCTGGTGGTGCGGAAAAATCAGGTCCACTGCGCCGGCGTGAATGTCAATCGTCTCCCCGAGGTATTTGATGGACATGCACGAGCACTCCATGTGCCAGCCGGGCCGTCCCTTGCCTAAGTCCGTCTTCCAGAACACGTCCCCATCTTCCTCTTTCCACGCCTTCCACAGCGCAAAGTCCCGCACATTCTCCTTATCATATTCATCCGCATCCACCCCACTGGCGCCCACCTGCATCCCCTCCACATCTAACTGGGCCAGTTCCCCGTACGCCGGAAAACTCCTGATCGAAAAGTAGACCGACCCATCCCTCACATACGCATGCCCGTCCTCGATCATTCGGTGGATCATCTCCACCATATCGGTAATATGCTCCGTCGCTTTGGGATACCCATTGGCCGGCAGGATGTTCAGGATCGCCATATCCTTAAAAAAGGCCGTCTCATACCTCTCCGTAAGCGCCTCAAACGACGTCCCCTCCTCGCGGACCTTCTGGATGATCTTGTCTTCCACGTCGGTAATATTCATCACATGATGGACCTGATAGCCACGGTAAGTCAGATAACGCTTAATCAAATCGAAAACAATAAACGTCTTGAAATTCCCGATATGGGCAAAATCGTGAACCGTTGGCCCGCAGCTGTAGAACCGGACCTTCCCCGGCTCGATCTCCTTGAATTCTTCCTTGCGTCGGGTGAGCGTATTGTAAAAACGAATGGCCATAGAAACATCCTTCAAATCTTACGGTGCCAGTTCACGCAGCTTTTTCAAATTGGCATCTGTCTCCCCGAAAGTGCCGGGGCGGTAGTGGACCCAGAACTCTCCGAATATGTACTGCCCCATCTGCTCCCGCACAAAATTCCAGTACGCATCCCAGGCGGCAACGGCAGTGCCGGAGCGCGCACGCACCTCAGTGCAGTCCTCTGCGCTCAGGGCAGAAAGATCAATAGGCTCCAGATCTGACGTACCGGCAGCCTCCAGGACGGCTGCGGACGCACGACAGGCGTCGCAGTAAAGGCGCGTGTGGTGGAGGCCCGTCCGGAGGAATTGGATCCGCTGAAGGGTGTCCGGAAGATCGGCAGCGGTCTCTTCAGCAGAATCGATCTCTGCCTGGCGCTCTGCAAGAAATTCTTCGGTATAGAGCCGTGCAAACCCCTCGTCCCGGGTGACCCCGGACATCACCTCTTCACCGCTTTTCGTGTCGCGCCACCGCTGGGCAAACGCGTCTAAGAAGCTGCGGATCATATCGGCCGCCGGCCCAAATCCTGATCGGCAGAAGTCGTCCGCAACCGCATCTGGGTCCGTCTGGACATCCCACAGACAGCGGCCCAGCACAAAGAAATTGAGGGCGTTGCTGGCGAAGCCGGTGCTGGGCTGCGTGGCGAAGTAGCGCGCTCCAGCGTCGTAGAATTCGCGCACCGTATCCGCCACCAGGTGGGGGAAGAGCCGGTGTGCCTCCGGCCAGGCGCCCTGGCTGTAGTATTCGTAGATGCCCAGACTGGGCACGGATTTGCCCATCTCGCGGATCCGGGCGTATTCGGTATCGCGGGCCTCTTCGTTCCAAAATGCGACCCCCATCACACAGTATTGGCCCATCACCTCGGGGGGAAGGTGATACGTGATCGGCGGACTCCGCCAGTGCGAATAGAGCGACACCAGCAACAGGCGGTCCGGGAAGCGCGTCTTCACGCGTTCGGCTACCTGCTGCAGGTGCCAGAGGTACCGGTCGGTAATCGCGCGCGGTGCAGTCTCGGATTCCACGGCCTCGGCCGTCACACGGTCGAAGTGCTCAATCGCGCGCACCTCCAAAGCGCCCGCAGCCTCATCGATCGCCTGGCAATTGGAACACTCACAGGAGTCCCCCCCGTCGTTGATTGAAACGCTCACCATGTCCAGGTCCGGCCGGGCCTCAAAGCAGGCGCACGCATAGTCGGCCATTAACTGGATCACATCAGGGTTTGACAGACAGGGCTGGTTGCAGTGCTTGCCATCGTGAGGCTCGCAGTCCCGCTCTCCGCCGGCAAGCGCGTAGTATTCCGGATGCGTCTCTCCATAGACCTCAGGAGGCGCGATCTCGGACCACCTGTGGCCGTCCGCCACCTTCAGCCCACCGAAGCGGTTGCGGCGGCACCACCTCTGGAACTCTTCCAGATAGCTCAGAGGCAGGCCAAGCACGCCGTGCAACATTGTATTAATGTCCATGGCCTGATTGCATGCGCCCCCGACCTGGATCGCCCGCCAGGCATAGTCGGGCTTTTGTCTCTGGACGCCAACCGGGAAGATGAGATCGCGATGTTCTGGAACCACCTCGCCGCTTTCGCCGGGCCAGAGCCAGCGCACGCCCAGCGCCGTCTCCAGGAACCAGTAAACCGCGTGAAACATGGCCTGAATCGTTCGGCCGCGCAGCACGAGCCGTTCAGGAGTGGCTTCGATCTCGAATTCTTCCTTATCCAGGGAGGCACGCACGTCCCAATGCAGCGCCAGCGCAACTGGCCTCGGGTCCGGCCCCACGTGCGCCCCAATCGGAATCGGCTGCCCGAAACTCCGCTCGAGGTACCGGACCAGTTCGTCGGCGGGTTCCATAATATCTCCGGCCGACTGCCATGGGAGCCGGTGCAGGGCGAATCGCACCTCGCCGTCGCGCACCAGTTCCACATGAGCGGAATCTTTCTGTGGGCTCATCAACGACCTCCTATTCAGGCTCATATGACGTCTTCAGCTTCTGTTCTTTCTCAAACCGCTCCAGCGCAAGCCGGATCAGCCGATCGACCAGTTCTGTGTACGAAACTCCGCTCGCTGCCCAGAGCTTCGGATACATGCTGATCCGGGTAAACCCCGGGATCGTATTGATCTCATTCACCTGCACCTCCCCCTCACCCCGCAAAAAGAAATCCACCCGGGCCATCCCCTCGCAGCAGAGCACACGGAAAGACCGGATCGCAAGCTCCTGGACCTCCCGAACCGTCGCCTCGGGAAGCTCCGCGGGAATCTTCAGCAGCGCCCCATTCTCGTCCAGATACTTGGCCTCGTACGAATAAAATTCGTGTTGGGGAATAACCTCGCCCACCACCGAAGCGATCGGATCCTCGTTCCCCAGCACCGAACACTCGATCTCTCGCCCCTCGATAAATTCCTCGATCAAAATCTTCTGATCGTACCGAAACGCCTCTTCGACTGCCCCGGAGAATTCGTCCCCGCTGCCGACCTTGCTCACCCCTACTGAAGACCCCAGATTGGCCGGCTTCACAAAAAACGGAACCCCCAGACGGTTCACGGCCTCTTCGAATGTGACCTCAGACGCCCTGAACCTCTCAACCGCCAGAAACCGGGGCGTCGGAATCCCGGCGTCCCTGAACAGGCGCTTCATCACATCCTTATCCATCGCCACGGCCGACCCCAGCACGCTGGCCCCCACAAACGGCACGTTGGCCAGCTTCAGCATCCCCTGAACCGTTCCATCCTCTCCGAACGGCCCGTGCAGCACCGGAAAGATTACATCCACCGGCTCTAAGGGCCGGTGGTCCGAAGTCCGGACCAGCTGCCCCACTCCGGACTCCTGGGAGACCAGCGTCACGGCATCCTCCGTAGCCCCCTTCGTGATCGCCGGCAAATGAGAGGAATTACCCTCTAAGAGCAGTCGAGACGCATCGTTCAAAAACCACTGCCCCGTCTTGTCAATCCCGATCAGCACCACCTCGTACTTCTCATTGTCGATCGACTCCACCACATTCTTCGCCGACTGGAGCGAAACCTCATGCTCTGCCGACTTCCCGCCAAAAAGAACGCCGACCCGTTTCTTTTTCATCGCAAATCCGCCATCTTCCCGCGCCGGTAAACATCGTGCGCACACTCAGGCCCGTTTGTCAACACTGTCCGTCGACTCATCCGGAGACTCAGCAGCCTGCGCCCGTTCCTGCTTTTTTTTTCGACGCCACAGCCAGAACCCAATGCCTCCCACCACCATCAGCACCAGGATGATCCGGTTATACGCCCGCAGCACATCCACCACCAGCCGCCAGTTCTCGCCCACCATCAGGCCGAAGTAGACCAGCAGGCCGTTCCAGAGAAACGTGCCCAGGAGCACATAACCCAGCATCCGAAGAGGATGCATCCGGCTCAGACCGGCCACCACCCCCACAAACGCGCGCACCGTGGGCAGAAACCGGTTGAACACCACAACACGATCCCCGCACCGGGAAAACCAGCGCTCCGCCCGGTTCAGATTCTCATCCGAAAAAATCCGCGATTCCCACCTCAGAAAAAGCTCACGCCCCTTCAAATAGGCCACACCGTAGACCAGCATACACCCCAGCGCGCTGCCCGCCCACATCCACAAATAAGCCGGCACCACACGGATAATGCCAATCCCGGCCAGATAAGCCCCGAACACAATCAACGTATCCCCCGGAATCGGCGGCACCACATTCTCCATAAAAGCCCCCAGAAAAAGAAAAAAGTAAATGCGCCCCGGAGGCTGCCCATTCAGAAAAACCAGAAACTGCTCCCACACCTGACCCAGATAGTCCAAAAAAAATACCCTCTCCTAACGCCCGCGTGATCACCCGGTGTTTTTTACTTTTTACTTTTTACTTTTTACTTTTTACTTTTTACTTGAATCAACACAACCGCCTGCGCAGCCATCCCCGCCTCGGTACCCACAAACCCCAGCCCCTCCGTCGTGGTGGCCTTCGCCGACACCCGATCCGCCGGAATGTCCAGCGCCCCGGCCATGTGGGACGCCATCTCGGGAATAAAAGGCGCCAGTTTGGGGCGCTGAGCCATCACCGTCGCGTCCACATTGAGCACCTCTGCGCCCGCCTCCCTTACCAGAACCGCCACCCGTTCCAGCAGAACCAGGCTGGAAATCCCCTCATACGCCGGATCGGTATCCGGAAAATGCCGCCCGATATCGCCCGCGCCCAGCCCGCCCAGAATTGCGTCAATAACCGCGTGGGAAAGCACATCCGCGTCCGAATGTCCGGCAAGCCCCCGGTCGAACGGGACCTTCACACCCCCTAAGATCAGCGGACGGCCCTCCGCCAGCCGGTGAACATCGTACCCCTGCCCGATCCGGAAGCTCGACCCGGGCGTCTCGCCCCGTCTGCGCAAAACATCCTCGGCGATCTCCAGATCCTCCGGCGTCGTAATCTTCAAATTGTCCCACCGGCCTTCCACCACCACCACCGGCATGTTCAACCGTTCCACAAGAACCGTATCGTCCGTACCCACAAATTCAGCCCGCGCCGCCTCTCGGTGCGCCCGCCGGATCAAATCGGCCCGAAAAGCCTGCGGCGTCTGCACGCTCCTCAGCCGAGCCCGATCCAGCGTTTTCACAACCCACTCGCCCGCCACCTCCTTCACCGTATCCGTCACCGGCGTTCCCACAACGGCCGCCCCTGCCTCACGCGCCGCCGCCACAACAGCGTCGATCTGCTCGGGGCCAACCAGGGGTCTGGCAGCGTCGTGGATCGCAATCACCTCCGCCTCATCCCCCACCGCCTTCAGCCCCGCCGCCACCGAATCCTGGCGCTCCGCGCCTCCGGGAACCACCGCCGATACCTTCCCAAAACCCGAAGCCGCCACAAACGCCTCGCAGCCGTCCACCTGGTCGTACGGCGCTACAAGCACAACCTGGTCAATGCTCCCGGCCTGCTCAAAAGCCTCCAGCGTATGGCCCAGAACAGGCCTGCCGGCCAGGCGCAGAAACTGCTTGGGCCGATCGGCGCCCATCCGGCGCCCGACCCCCGCGGCAAGAACAATGGCGTAGGTCGACATCTGGTATCATTCACCTACCCGCTGTAGGGGCGACCGGCCGGTCGCCCAACCGGTAAAAAGCGATTGCGTTATCGCGAAACACCTTCCGCAGTTCCTCCTCCGAACATCCCTCCAGCGCCCAGGTCAGCGCCTCCACCCACTCGGGATAGCGGCACGCCAGCGTGGCCACCGGCCAGTCTCCCCCGAACATGATCCGGTCGAAGCCGAAGCACGCGATCACGTGATCAATATACGGCTTCAGATCCTCCCGAGTCCAGTGTTCATGGTCCGCCTCCGTAACCATGCCCGACACCTTGCACCACACGTTTGGCAACTCGGACAGATCCCTCAAATCCTGGGACCAGGGGTCCAGTACACCCTTTTTGATATCCGGTTTCCCGATGTGGTCCAGTACAAACCGCACCTCCGGGCATTGCCGCACCATCCGGACCGTATTTGCCAGTTGGGGATGGTAGATGCAGATATCAAAACCCAGGCTGTACTCCGCCAGCATCTGCACCCCGCGCACAAAATCCGGCCGGACGCAGAAGTCCACCGCTTCGGATTGGATCAGCCGCCGCACCCCCTTCACCAGATCGTACTGCGCCAGCGCCTCCAGAGCCTCACGAGCGCCCTCGCCCTGCTCCAGAGGCGCAAATGGCACCATGCCCTGCAGCCTGGCATCCGCCCGGGCCAGCGACGCCACAAACTCCGCCTCGTCCAGCAACTGCGAGGCCTCGCAGTCGCACTGCAAAAACACCATCCGTTCCACCCGAACGGGTCCGCAATGTTCGTTGTAATCTTCAAGCAGATAGGGCTGGTTCAGTTTCGGAATATCGTCTATCCACGCATACCGAAGCCTGCCCGGATCCCACAGGTGCACATGGGTATCCACAATCGGAAAATCAATCATATGCCCTCCGCTCCACCCGGGATGGGTGGATCAAAGAATCAGCATCGCATCTCCATAACTGTAAAACCGGTAATCCTGCCGGACCGCCTCCCGGTATGCCTCCAGCACAAACGCACGGTCGGCAAAAGCCGAAACAAGCATCAACAGCGTCGACCTGGGAAGGTGGAAATTGCTAATCAATACATCGGAGAGCCGGAACGAATAGGGAGGATAAATAAAAAGCCGCGTCCACCCCGACCGGGGCTTCAGAACCCGGCCGTCTCCTTCCTGAAAAGCGGCCGACTCGAGCGCCCGCACCGACGTTGTTCCCACCGCCACAACGCGCCCCCCACGCTCCCGGCACCGGTTGACCCTCTCCACAGCTTCGAGCGACACCTCGAAAAACTCCGCATCCATCTCGTGGCGCCCGGGATCCTCTTCCGCAACCGGCGTGAACGTGCCCGGCCCCACGTGGAGCAGTATCGGAGCGACCTCCACCCCCGAAGCGCGCACCCGGTCCAGCAGCTCCGGCGTAAAATGGAGTCCCGCCGTGGGCGCGGCCACCGCCCCTGGAGTCCGCGCATACACCGCCTGGTAGCGTTCCCGGTCCTCCGGAAGGTCTTCCCTGCGAATATAGGGCGGAAGCGGGATATGCCCCCGCCTCTCCAGAACCTCCGCCACCGACGCGCTTCCCGAAAACCGGAGCAGCCGGCGGCCCGAAGCGCACACCCCCTCCACAACCGCCTTCAGATCCTCATCCGGAAAAGCCACCTCCGCGCCCACCCGCAGCCGCCGCCCGGGCCGGGCCAGCGCCTCCCATAGCTCCCCCTCCTGTCGCAGCAGCAGAAGCTCCACCGCCCCCCCGCTGCCGGGCCGATAGCCCTTCAACCGCGCCGGAAAAACGCGCGTCTCGTTGATCACCAGACAGTCCCCGGGCGCCAGGTAATCCGGCAGATCCCGGAACAGCGCATGGCCGATAACACGGTCCTTCCGGTTCAGAACCATCAGCCGGGACCCATCCCGCTCGGCCGCCGGATGCTGAGCGATCAGGTCCTCCGGAAGATCGTAATCGTAATCGGAAAGTTTCACCGCTATCGCCGGGAGATAAGATTCAAAATCAGCGTCACAAGAACGCTCACCACAATCTAATGGCCCACCACCTCCCCGGAGAGGTGGTGGGGAGCGGCTTCGTGTCTTTCGTGGGGAATGGGCGGCTGCGGGCGGTTTCGTACTTTCGTGATCTATCTATCGACCCATCCACCCACCGTCCACGGTGAGAATCGCGCCGTGTACATAATCGGCCGCATCGGAACTCAGAAACAGGACCGCACCCTTCAAATCGTCCGGCGCGCCCCAGCGGCCGGCCGGAATCCGCGCCAGGATCTGCTCGCTGCGCACTGCATCGGCCCGAAGCGCCGCATTGTTGTCCGTTGCGATATAGCCCGGAGCAATGGCGTTCACGTTCACCCCCCTGCCGGCCCATTCGTTGGCCAGCGCCATCGTCAGTTGCCCGATGCCCCCTTTGCTCGCCGCGTAGCTCGGAACCGTGATCCCACCCTGGAAGGTAAGCACCGAAGCGGTAAAAATAATCTTGCCCTTCCCCCTCTCAAGCATCCCCTTCCCGAACTCCCGGGCCAGCACAAACTGGGCATTCAGATTGATTTCGATCACCCGATCCCAGTACTCATCCGAATGCTCTGCCGCCGGCTTGCGCAAAATGGTGCCTGCATTGTTGATCAGAATATCGATGTGAGAAAAGTCTTCCTTCACCTGCCCGATGAAGGCGTAAAGCGCCTCGCGGTCCGAAAAGTCACAGGCGTACCCCTTGAACTTCCGTCCGAAAGCCAGCACATCCTTTTCCACATCGCTGCCGGACGGCTCCAGCGAAGCGCTCACCCCAACAATATCGGCGCCGGCTTCGGCCAGAGCCTGGGCAAACCCCCGGCCGATACCGCGCCTGCAGCCGGTAACCAGCGCGACCTTGCCGTCCAGCCTGAACAGATCCAGAAGGCCCATGGAGTGTATTCCTGTTACGGTGTGAACACCACCTTCAACGCTTCCATATTCTCGGCTGCCGCAAAGCCCACCTCCCACTCCGCCAGCGGAAGTCTGTGGGTGATAATCGGCTCAACGTCGATCTTCCCCTCGGCGATCATCCAGATCGTCTTGTCCCAACTCGCATACTCGGTGGACATATTGAAGAAAAGGGTCGCCACCTTGGTCATCGCCGCATCCCAGTCCAGCTCCACGGGCCGCTTGCCGGTAAGCCCGATCGCACAGATCCGCCCCCACTTGCACACCAGGTCCACCGCCTGGGCAATCGCCGGCGGCGCCCCCGAACACTCGATCACCAGATCCGCCCCCTTGCCGTCGGTCAGTTCCAGGCACTTCTCCACCGGATTCGTTTCAGCAAAATTAATCACATGGTCGACACCCAGCTTCCGCGCCGTGGCCAGGCGCAGTTCCTCGTCCGCAGGCGCGCCCACGATCATCACCTCCCGGGCTCCCGCCACCCTGGCAACCTGGGCCGCCAGCAGGCCGATTGGCCCCGGCCCCAGAACCACCACAAAATCGCCCACCTCAATCGCCTGCCGGTCGATAATATCCGTCACCGTATTTGCGGCCGGTTCAACCAGCGCCGCGTGTTCATACGGCATATCCTCGGGAATCCGGTGCAGAAGATTGGTGGGATATTTCAGGTACTTGGTAAACGCCCCATCAATCCCCCAGCCGGGGGACCGTTTCTCTAAGCAATTCTGAATATGCCCCCTCCGGCACAAAAAACACTTGCCGCAGTGCAGCGTATGCGGCTCTCCCACAACCCGGTCTCCCACCTTCCAATCCTCAATATTCTTCCCGGCCTCAACAATCTCGCCTGAGAACTCATGCCCTAAAATAACCGGCGGCCAGTAGGGAAACGTATCGTGTTTCACATGAATATCCGTACCGCAAATCCCCGCCGCCTTAACCTCTATAAGAACCTCGTCATCCGAAATCTCAGGCTCGGGCACCTCCTGCAATTCCAGAAACCCCTTGCCCTTTTCTGTTTTAACAATCGCCAACATAGCACACTCCTTATCATTTATCCTACGCCTTCCGCCAGATTTTAACCCTTCCTTGCCTTTCTCCGCGCCCTCCGCGTCTCCGCGGTAATCTTGTTTTTCAGGTCTACCCCTGGCAATCCAGCAGCACCTTCAAAACCTCGCCCCCGCCTTTCATCTGCTCAAACCCCCGTGCCGCATCGCCCAGCGGAAGCACCTCGGACACCATCCCCCCCAGATCAATCTGCCCCGAAGCCGCGATCCGGATCGCGCGTTCGAAATCGACCCGTTCGTACACCCGGCATCCCAGCAGGGAAAGCTCCCGCCAGAAAAACCGGTGCAGGTCCACCGGCGGCGGTTCCGCATGGATCCCCACCAGGCAGATCGTGCCCCGCACCCGTACAAGCTCCGTCATCGTCCGGGCGCCCGCCGGGCTGCCGCTCACCTCAAACACCAGATCGGCGCCGGCCCCACCGGTCCAGTCTTCCACACAGGCCGCCGGATCTTCCTGCGCGGGATTCAGCGTCCGGAACCCGAACCCCTGCGCCTTTTCCAGCCGAAAGGAATTCACCTCTAAAACCAGCACCTCCGCACCGTCCAGGCGGGCGGCCTGGGCCACGAGCAGGCCGATCGGCCCTGCCCCGATCACCACTGCACGGTCGCCCAACACCACGCCGGCCCGGCGCACATCGTGCACCGCCACGGCCAGCGGCTCAATCAGCGCTCCCTCCTCGTCACCCAGCGACTCGGGCACCTGGCGCAGGCGATCGACCGGCACATTCCAGAACTGCTGGAAGGCGCCCGGGCTGTCGATCCCCAGAAAGTTGAGATCCTGGCAAATATGGGTGTGCCCGCGCCTGCAGGCGGCGCACCGCCCGCAGGACACCGTCGGCTCTACCACCACCCGGTCTCCAGCCTCCACCTCCGCGTCCGGCGGTGCCTCCACCACCTCCCCGCACATCTCATGCCCCATCACCAGCGGAATCTGAACCCGCCGGTCCATATGTCCCTGGAAAATGTGCAGATCCGTCCCGCAAAGACCGGCCCGCGCAACCCGGATCAGCGCCTCGCCCTCTGCCGGTCGTGCAGGATCGATCTCCCGGAGTTCCACCCGCTCATTGCCCAGATAAACCGAGGCATTCATCGTCTCAGCGTCCTAAAATAAAAAGAGGCGTTTCGCCCCCAGGTTTTTACCCTTGAATTTCGGGCGGGGATCGCGTATAATTTACTCAAAATACAGCAAAAACGGGAGCCGACCGGCGGCGCCGACACTGGTCGGCTCCTGAGGTAAATGAGCAAGCATCACCCGCAGTCCAGGCAGCGAACCTCTTCAAAAACCCGGTCCTGCTCCGCCGCTTCGTCAATCACAAAATTAATCAGGCAGCGGACGGCTTTGGAGGCGTCTTCCAGACTGTACTTTTCAGCCATCTCCTCCAGAAACGCCATCTGGTGTTTTTCAAGCAGAATTTCAAAAGTCGCTTTATCTTTTAGCATCCTGTCCTCTCCCCAAAAGGGTCCGGGGATATGATAGCGCATCCTGAAGGTCTTGTCAATAATTTCTGCTCGGCCCCGAAACGCCTATGTCAATCTTAGACACATTCATCGCACTCGACCTGGAAACCACCGGTCTTTCCCCTAAAGACGCCGAAATCCTCGAAATCGGCGCCGTAAAAGTAGAGGGGGGAACGGTCACCGACCGGTTCCAGACCTATGTCAAACCCCGCGAGGGCATCCCGGAGGAGGCCGTCCGCCTCACCGGAATCACCAAAAGTGCGGTACGCCGGGCGCCCCGGGCCGAAACCGCGCTCGAAAAGTTCCGGGACTTCGCCCAGGACCTGCCCCTTATCGGCCACCAGGGGCGCTTTGAAGCGCGCTTCCTCTCCACCTTTTCAGCATACCCTTTTGAAGCCGACCTGCACAGCGTGCGGGATCTGGCCCGGGCCGCGCTTCCCCGGCTCACCGACCACCGCGCCGAAACGCTCGCGGACTTTTTCAACATTCAGGCGGACGGCCCCCACAAAGCCCTGAAAGACGCCGAAAGCCTGGCCGGCGTCTACCTGAAAACGGTGGAGCTGCTCCAGAACGTCTCGCTGCCCCTCAAGCAGCAGATGCTCCAGCTCCTCCAGGGAACCGGCTCCAACCTCCTGCCCATTCTCGTAGCCCTGGGCAACGAAGGCGTTCAGAAAGAATTCCTCTCCCGAATCGGGGGCGGCGGCCTCAACAACGAGGCGTTCCGGTCGATGTTCAACCTGGGCGGCGAAGAAGCGGCCCCTTCAGCAGCCCAAACCGACCGTCCTCTCGACACCGAAGCCATCCGGGGCATGTTCGAACCCGGAGGCGTCTTCGAACGGGAAATTTCCGCCTACGAATACCGGGAGGAGCAAGTAGACATGGCCCGGGCCGTGGCCGAAGCCTTCAACAACGGGCAATTCCTGGTGGTGGAAGCGGGCACCGGGGTGGGAAAATCAATCGCCTACCTGGTCCCGGCGATTCTCCACGCCCTCCTGAACAACGCCCGGGTCGTCGTATCCACCAACACCAAGAACCTGCAGGAACAGCTCTTCTTCAAAGACCTGCCCGACCTGGCGGCCATCTTAGACGTGCCTTTCCGCTACGCCCTGCTCAAAGGGCGCAGCAACTACATCTGCCTCAACCGGTGGGGCGCGGCCCTGGCCAACCTGGACGCCCTCTTCACCGAAGAGGAACGCATCGCAGCCCTGCCCCTTGTCCTCTGGGCGGAACAGACCGAAACCGGGGATATTGCCGAAAACACCGGCTTCGACATCGCCCGCAACGCCTCCCTGTGGGCAAAAATCTGTTCGGACAGCGGCTTCTGCCGCAGCCAGCGCTGCCGCAACAACGGGCGCTGTTTTGCCAACACCATCCGGAAGGCCGCCCACAGGGCGCACGTGGTGGTCGTCAACCACTCCCTCCTCTTCTCGGACATCACCTCCGAAAACGGCATCCTGGGAGACTACCGGCACCTCATCCTGGACGAAGCGCACAACGTCGAGAAAATCGCCGCCCATTACCTGGGACGGGAACTGAACATCTGGCGGGTGAAAAACCTCACCGACCACCTCCGCAGCCCCGGCTTTGTCGGCACCGGCACCCTCCCGGCCCTCAGGCACTGGATATCCGTCGCCGACCTCGACGACGCCACCCTAAAACCCTTCGACATCGGCATCGCATCGGCCATGGACGCAGCCGAAACCCTCTACTTGAAAGCCCAGTCCTTCTTCGAGGACCTCACCGACCGGATGCAGCAGCAGGTGGGGCAGCGCCGTAGCGCCTACACCGAAAAGGTCCGCTACCGTCCCGGTGAAGACACCTTCGACGGCCTGGCAGAAACCCTCGGCCCCTTTGCCGGCGCCGGCGCCGTTCTGGGCGAGCGCCTCCAGAACCTCTCCAAATGGCTCCGGAACCTGCCCGAAGACGCCTTTCCAAACCAGGACGAGCTCCGCAGCGAACTGGAGGGCCGGATCGAGGAATGCGGGGAAATCCTGAGCGACCTCGACTACCTCACGGCCGCAGAGGACGACCGGGCCGTCTACTGGATGGAACTGCCCGGCCGGGAAGGCAGCACCGACACCCGCCTCTTTGCGGTGCCTTTAAACGTGTCCGACGTCCTCCACGACGCGCTCTACGAGGGAATGGACACCATCGTCTTCACCTCCGCCACCCTGGGCATCAGGGGCAAACTCATCTACTTCCTCCGCCGGATGGGCCTGGAAGACATGCCCGATGACCGGGTGCAGGCGCTCTGCCTCGGCTCGCCCTTCGACTATGCCACCCAGGCCCTGGTCTGCGCGCCCAGCTTCATGCCATCGCCCAAATCCCCCGAATTCCAGGACGCCGTGGACGGCCTGCTTGAGGACCTGGCCATCCACATCCAGCGCGGAACCCTGGCCCTGTTTACCTCATACAGCATGCTCAACCGCACCTACAGCGCCCTCAAACCGCACCTCCGCTCGGAAGGCATCCTCCTGCTTGGGCAGGGCATCGACGGCTCGCGCACCAACATCACCGAGCGGTTCAAACTGGAAGGCCGGGCCACGCTCCTGGGCACCGACAGCTTCTGGGAAGGCATCGACGTTCCCGGAGAAGCGCTGCAGATCCTCGGCATCGTACGCCTGCCCTTTGCCGTCCCCTCCGAACCCTTAGTAGCCGCCCATATGGAGGAATTAGAAAAACAGGGCAAAGACCCCTTCCTTCACTACTCCGTCCCCGAAGCCATCCTCAAATTCAGGCAGGGCTTCGGGCGCCTCATCCGGAACAAAACCGACCGGGGCGCGGTCGTGGTCTTAGACAGCCGGGTACTTTCCACCCGCTACGGCCGGGCCTTCCTGGAAGCCCTTCCGGTATCCCACCGGACCTTCCAGACCCAGCCGGACCTGATCCGCACCATCCGATCCTGGTTTAAAAAAACCGACAGTTGAATTGCGGAATGCGGAATGCGGAATTTCGAAGCTCTTCAATCCGCAATCCGCAATCCGCAATCCGCAATCCGCAATCCGCATTCCGCAATTGGAGTCCGTTTTGAACCGCGACAGTACCACAGCCATCAGAGAACCCCTGGAAAAGCTCCTCTCGTGTGTGCCGCAGGCGGCCCACCCCCTGGTGGGAGAGGCATATCACCTGGCCAACGCCAGCCACGAAGGGCAAAACCGGGACGAGGGACAGCCCTATATCACCCATCCCATTGGGGTAGCCTTAATCCTCGCCTCGGAACTCGGATTCTTCAGAGATGTGGAAATGGTCGTGGCCGCACTGCTCCACGACGCCGTGGAAGACTCCGCACTGAGCTTAGACGACATCACCCCCACCTTCGGGTCGGTGATCACCACGCTGATCAACGGCGTCACCAAGGTGGACGGCGCCCACACGCGCAGCCGTTCTGCCCGCCGCACGGCCACCCTCCAGAGGCTTTTTACGGCAGCCCGCGAAGACCCCCGGGTCCTGATCCTGAAACTCGCCGACCGGGTGCATAACATGCGCAGCATAGAAGGACTTAAAGACCTGAAACGTCGCCAGCGGATCGCACAGGAAACCAGCGACGTCTACGCCCCGCTTTCCCACCTCCTGGGCATGGGTCGAATGCGTCGGGAGCTGGAGGACCGGAGTCTGGGATGCCTGGAACCGGAGGCATACGATCAGTTGACCGATGTACTGGGAGCGGGGCCGCCCAAACCCATCCTGGATTTCCAGGATGAAATGAAAAAAGCCATCCTGGATCACGGCATCCGAACCCGGGTCCGTTTGCACACCAAAAGCCTGGCAAGCATCTACCGGAAAATCACGAAATCCGGCCTCTCCATCGTAAACGTCTACGACCGGTATGCAGTCGAAATACTCGTATCGAATCGGGATGCCTGCTACCGCACCCTGGGAGTCATTCACGACCGGTTTGCTCCAATGGTGGAAGCCTTTAAGGACTTTCTCGCCCTCCCAAAAAGAAACGGCTACCAGGCCCTCCACACCACCGTGCTCGAAGGGGGAATGCGGTTTGAAATCCACATCCAGACCCCTTCTATGCACCGCCTGGGAGAACTCGGCATCGCCACCTTGAGAGGAGAGGCGCTCCAGGAAGAACGCCGCCGGTGGCTTGAAGAACTCTCGGAATGGCAAGAACATGCCGGCCCGGCGGAACGGTTCGTGGACGAGATAAAACGCATCCTCTTCGTACAGGAAATCGCGGTCTTCACCCCCCAGGGCGATCCCATCGTACTCCCCGAAGGCGCCACCCTGGTCGATTTTGCCTTTGGCGTCCACACCGACCTGGGCCTGCACTGCGTGGGAGGCCGGGTCAATGGAAAATCGGCCACACCCTTCTCCGTCTTAAACTGGGGAGATACCGTTGAAATCAAGACCTCCAAAACCCAGCGCCCGAAACGGCACTGGCTGCGATACGTCAAAACCTACCGTGCCCGCCGCCTCATCCGCCGTTACCTGAGCCGGTCCAAATCGTCCGGCGGGCTGATGTTCGGCTGAGCGTTCATGTGCCACCGTCAGTGGCCTCTTCCTCGGATCCTCGACCATGACAATACACACCCTAAAAACAGGGCAGCATCTCAACATCAAGCTCCTGGAACCTCCCCTTTCCAGCTATGCCGACAAAGTTGGGTGCTGGACCGATATCCGGGATGAGCTGCTCGGCGGGCAGATGGCGCCGTGGCTTTTCACGCCTTATTTTGTGGGTGAAATTGGCGATGAAGTCGTCGGCAGCATGAGCTATTACACCCCCACGGACACCCGTGATGTCGGCGTCGTGGAATTTGTACACACAGCGGAGAAACACAGACAAAAAGGCATTGCATCGGCTTTGATGGCCCAGCTGATCGAAAGATTCAGGGCCGATGGCGGACTTGTACTCTATCTATGCACCGTCAATCCCCATGCCGGCACGCTGTATGAAAACCACGGCTTCTGGTACCACGTGGGAGACGGAATGCGATACCTCGCGCCCGACGCTCAGGATTTCGACAGAACCTATCTGGCCTTTTGTGGAAAAGCGCGAATTCGAGACGCCACCTGGGCAGACCTCCCACGGCTCTCCGTATTGTACAATCATCCCCAACCCGAATGGTACATCAAAGACTATCTCACCCAGAGCTTCCGTCATACGCGATATGAGAGCCACTTTGTAAAACTGATGAAAGGAATCGAAAATCAAAAGGGGTCGTTTCTGGTGCTGGAAAATCCTGAACAGCGAGTTGTCGGCGCTGCCGTGCTGAAACGATTGGACACCTTTTACGAGCAACACGTTGCCATGCTGAGCTTTCGGGTCTGTCCACACTATTTCAAACAGGCCGCCGACCTTTTAAACGCCGCATCGGAAAAAGCGAAAGAACATTCGATCCAACTGCTCCAGACCTACATTGCCGACTGCGACGATGACCAGAAAGAACTGGTCGGCGCCGCGGGATTCTCCGAAGAGGCGCGCCTGCGGAACCGGCTATGCAATGGAGATGAACAAATGGACCTGCTGGTCTATTCGTTGTCCCTGTCCGACACAGTCAAGCCGCTGCGCGGTTCGGGCGATTATTATGGGAACAGACAATCCTGGCAGGAAGAACGCATAGCCTCTAACCGCAGTGAAGATGATGAAGATTGAGGAATTATTTTGGCCACTATCGCACGGGGCTGAAGCCCCGCGCTACGATTAGGAAGTCCGCCTGCGGCGGACTCACAGGGTGTTTTTATTGAAGTCCGGCCTGTCCGGACTTTGTAATCGTAGCGAGGAAATTCATTTCCTCGCGATGGCCGGATGACCGGATTATTCTTTCAAACATCATAATTTTGAGTCGGAAAGAGAGGACCGTTTATGGCCGACGATCTTTTAATTCTGGAACCCGAGCAGAAACAGTTCTTTGACGACAATGGCTACCTCTTAATCAAAGGGCTCTACCCCCCGGCCGAAATCGGTAAAATGCGCCGGGAGTTCCACGACCTGTTAACCCGGACTGAGAACCGTCCCCAGAATATGCACTATAGCTTCATGGATCCACCCAAAGGATACGAGCCCGATCCCTTCAATCCCAAAAACGTCGCCGGCATGATGGATCAGACCCTGTGCGGCGACTACTGGTTCGACCAGTTCACAGACCCCCGGGTGGTCCGTGTGATGGTCGACCTCCTGGGACCCAACATCGACTTCCACAACGGCAAAGTCAGAAACAAACCGCCCGGATTCGTCTGCACCCAGGGCTGGCACCAGGACTGGCCTTACGAACGCCACACCCGGCCCGACCTGGCTGCGGTTATCACCTACCTGGACCCCACGGACTTCGAAGCCGGCGCCACCGAGGCCCTGCCCGGCAGCCACCTCAAAGGGGAGTGGCCCACCCGGGACGACGGCCACACCATTGCCGACGACCGCGTCCCCGAAGGCCAGGGCGTGGTCCTGTCCGCCGAACCCGGAGACGTGGCCGTCATCCACGTCCTGGCCGTCCACCGCGCCGGACACAACCTCACGGCACGCGCCCGGCACGCCATCATCAACGAATACAAAACCGCGGAAGCCATCGACCAGTGGAACAACCGCTGTGCCTTCGCCGGCCTGCCCCTCGCCCGAAACCGCAGGCTGCTGATGCCCCGAGTGCAGGCATAGCCATATGAAACCCACCCTCGTCCTCGCAGTCTGCCTGACGCTCTTCGGATGCAGCCGCGAACCGGAACGGTTGCACGTCGGAATCGCCGCGCAGGAAAAAAAAGTCGCTGCGGCTCAGACAACGCACAATCGAGAAGTCGCCCGATTAAAAACCATGCAGGACAGCCTCCAGATCAAAATCCGGCAAAACCTGGCCCTGGGACTGAACAAAAAGCAGGCCACCGCGCTGGAACAGGCCCTTCTGAAAAACCAGAGCGCTCTGGTAAAGGTGGCGGAGCAGAACCTGAAGCGCCAGCGGGAATATCTTGCCCGGCTGAAAGGCAGCCTCCAAACCGGTACGGAAAATCCGTAACAAAGCAGCATGAGGTCAACAGATCGGATCGTCGCCTGACAGTCCGAAATTTGTTATATTTATCTTTGATCCCGCCCCTGACTGAGGAGATATGATTCCCGATGGCCCTGTCACCAGACATTCCTGCGGCGCCCAAACTCGCCCGCGCCACCGCCGGCCTGGAACCCTATATCCCGTCTCCCGAACAGCCCTGGAACGCGTACCGGGCGGCCCACCTGCTCCGGCGCACCCTCATCGGCCCCCAGCCTTCCGAAATCACCCAGGCCGTTCAAAGCACCCCCGAAATCCTTGTCACACGCCTCCTGTTCTCCCCCCTCCCTCCGGAGCCGCCGAGCGACTGGGTCAACCAGGACCCCTTTGGGAGGCCCACGAAAGAACAGCGGCAGCTTGAACGCGAATGGATGAACGAACTCCGCGCCTGGTGGATGGAACTGATGGTCAACCTGCTTCCTTCCTCAAGAGGCTTCTCCATCCGAGAGCGAATGGTCCTCTTCTGGCACGACCACTTCGCCACCCAGGCCAAAGATGTTAGAAGGCCCCAGTTGATGTACATCCAGAACGCCCTCCTCCGCAAACATGCCCTGGGCAATTTCAAAACCCTCGTTCAGGAAATCACCCGGGACCCGGCCATGCTCTACTACCTGGACGGGCGGGTGAATCGGCGGGGCAAACCCAATGAGAACTACGCCCGGGAGCTGATGGAACTCTTCACCATCGGCATCGGCAACTACACCGAAACCGATGTGGGTGAGGCCGCCCGTGCCCTCACGGGGTGGACCGTGAGGGGGGCACAGGCCGTTTTCAACGAGCGCCGTTTCGACTTTGAGAAGAAAGTCTTTCTGGGGAATAGAGGCAACTTCAATGACCTGGGCATCATCGACATCATCTTTGAGCAGGACGCAACGGCAAGCTTCATCTGCCGCAAGCTCTATCAGGCATTTGTCTACGACATCCCCGACGAAACCGTGGTAGACCAGATGGCCCGGCTGTTCCGGGAAAGCAACTACGAAATCCAGCCGGTGCTGAAAGCCCTCCTCACCAGCGCGCACTTCTTCGACAAAACCACCATCGGCGCCAAAATCAAAGGCCCGGTCGAACTCGTTGCCGGAACCGTCCGTACCCTGGGCATGTGGGCGGGAAAAGAAGGAAACATCCAGGGCGCGCACATGGTCCAGCTGGCCAACACCCTGGGCCAGTACCTCCTCGACCCCCCCAACGTGGCTGGATGGCCCGGTTATCGCACCTGGATCAGCACCTCCACCCTGCCCCAGAGGCACAAGATAACCGACGACCTGATAGACGGCAGATCGCTCCGCATGCGGCGCGTCTTCTACGAAATCACACAGCCCGATCCGGTGGCCTTTATCAAACACTTTCCCGACCCGTACGACGCCGTCAAGCTCGTCCGCGAAATGGGAGAATGTCTGACCTCCTTTGAGATGACCGGGGAACGGGAAGAACTCTTCCTCTCCGCCCTCCTGCGGGGCGCTGCCGTCTACGACTGGAACCCGGACGATATGGCCGCGCCCAGACGGATTTCGGACCTCCTGAAAATGATATTCGAACTCCCGGAATATCAGCTTCTATAGGTAGATAGTGATTCTGAAAAATCTCACCGCGGAGATCGCGGAGGAAAATCAGAGAAGGGCACGGTTTGCCCCTTCTTAGGCAGTCTCCGCGTTCTCCGCGTCTCCGCGGTTCAAAGGTTTTGAAAACAATACCTGAAGAGCTAAAGGAGTGACCAGCCCATGATCAGCCGACGCGATTTTCTAAAAAAAACCGCCTCCACCGGGGCGGCCAGCTTTGCGCTTGGGGGGTTCCTGGCCCGCGCCTACGGCCGTGCGGAGGCCATCGGCCCCCTGGCGGCCTCTGCGCTGCCCGAAACCGACCGCGTGCTGGTCCTCATCCAGCTCGACGGCGGCAACGACGGCCTCAACACCCTGGTCAATTACGAAAACGACGCCTATTACAACGCCCGGCCTACCCTCAACATCCCCAAAAACCAAATATTAAAAATCAACGAAACCCTGGGCTTTCACCCCCAGCTCAAAGACCTGAAAAACCTCTACGACGAAGGCCGCCTCACCGCGATTCAGGGAATCGGATACCCCAACCCCAATCGCTCCCACTTCCGGTCCACCGACATCTGGCTGTCCGCCTCCGATTCCGACGAATACCTCTCCACCGGATGGCTCGGGCGCTACCTGGAAAGCGAATTCCCCGAATTCCCCGACAAAATGCCCGAACAGCCCCTGGCCGTCGACATCGGCCCGGTCATCTCCCTCTCCCTGCTGGGAAAAAACGGCGCCCTGGGCATTGCCCTGCGAAACCCCAGCCAATTCTTCGGCCTGGTGGAGCAGGGCAACAAAATCCTGGACCAAAACGACATCCCCACACCCGCCGGCTACGAACTCGAATTCATCCGCAGGGTCAACTTCGAATCCCTCCAGTACGCCTCGCAGGTCAAAGAGGCCGCAGAAAACGGCAAAAATGAGGTGCGCTATCCCGGCACCGGCCTGGGCTCCCGTCTCTCCCTGGTCGCCCGCCTCATCCACGGCGGCCTCGGGTCCCGCGTCTACCTGGTCTCTCAGGGGGGCTACGACACCCACGCCAACCAGCTTGCCCGGCACACCGACCTGATGCAGGAACTGAACGACGCCGTGGCCGCCTTTCAAAACGACCTGGGCCTGCTCGGGCTGAAAGACCGCGTCCTCAGCATGACAATATCGGAATTCGGCCGCCGGGTCAAAGAAAACGGCAGCGCGGGCACGGACCACGGCACCGCCGCCCCCCTCTTTATGTTCGGCCCTGCCGTTAACGGAGGTATCCTCGGCTCCAATCCCGATTTCAACACCTTGGACAACCGGGGCGACTTCCTTCACGACTACGACTTCCGCCAGATCTACGCATCGGTACTCAACCAGTGGTTCGGCGTTTCCGCAGACATCATCCGGCACGTCTTCCCGACGGCTCCGACCCTCCTCCCCCTGGTCCGGACCTCGCCCTATATGGAGGCAGGCGATTTCAACCGGGACGGCAAAATCGACTTTGAAGACTTCGTCGCCTTCGCACGCGCCTTCGGCACAGGAGATCCGGCGTTCGACCTGGACGGAGATGGCAAGGTCGGATTCAGCGACTTCATCGCCTTCGCACGCGCCTTCGGTGCGCGCAAATAATCAAAAAGAGGTATGCCCTCATGGAAATCCTCAACAAAGAAATCATCGTCGCCAACCGCTTCATATACTACTATGCCAATTTCGTCGAACGAATCTACGGCTTCGTGCTGCGCAAAGATGGGGAAAACCTCCCGGAAGAACACTACGTCGGCCGTCTGCGCCCGCTAGATCGTAAAAGGCGGTGGTCGGGCCGGTCTGCGCGCCGCACATCTATCCGAAGTAAAATTCACCGGCAGGGAGACCCCCAGAACCCCCGTCCCGCCCAGAAGGGAAGATGGGGAACCGATCCGGACCCCGGTGAAATCGTGCTCTTCCTCTATCGCAGGCGGCTGATGCTGGGATATTTTCTCCCCAGGGTACGCGGTAGAAAGATCGCCGTAATCGCCGAAGACCAGAGGCGATTGAGCCTCCGCAAAAACGCCCTCATCTATCTTACCGGAATCACCACCTCGGACGACCCGGACATCCTTCAGGCCTACGCCGCCTCAATCCGGGCGCTGGCCGCACACATTGACCTCGAGGAAATCTGGGAACCCTTTAAAGAGGATCCGGAACCCCTCTCCATTTCCGACATCGCGACCCTCTACTGGGAGGATGAAATCGACGCCTCCCGGTGGATTGCGCTCTACCTGCACCTGAGAGGCGCCTGCCCCTATTTTGAAGATCGCGGCGCCAACACCTGGGTACCTCTGAAACCGGAAGACGCGCAGACCCGGAAAACCCTGTTCAACCGGCGGGAAGCCCAGAGCCAGGAACTCGCAGAATTTCTCTACTGGTTCTCCCAGAGCGAGGCCGATCCCTACGCCCCGGAAACCCTCACGCAAAGACAACAACACTGGCTGGAACAAATACAACAGTACGCCCTGTGGGGGACCGAGGCGCGCGAAAGCAAGCAGGCCAAAAAGTTCCTGTCCGCAATTTCACCCGGGTCGGGAGACCTCCAGCGGCGCGCCTTCGATCTCCTGATGAACAAAGGCGTCTGGCAGAGTGACGAAAACCTGGACCTCATCCGCGCCGAAATCCCACTTGACTTCTCCAAAGAAGCCATACGGATGGCCGACGCAATCGACCCGGACGAGATCCTCAAATCCGGGCGCCGGCGGAAGCTGTGGCGCCATCGCCCCTTTTCGCTCCACAACCGTCGCAGCCCGGAGCTGGCCTTCTCCCTCAAGCGCAGGTGGCTGGGAGGATACGAACTCGGCGTACACATCCCCGACGTGGCGTCCCTCGTACCGGCCGGCTCCGCCCTGGACCGGGCGGCCTCGGATCGGATGGCCACGCTTCACCTGCCCGATCGGGAACTCCCCCTGCTTCCTCCCCGGCTCTCCGAAAACCTGTGCCGGTTTCAGGTCGGCGAACAGCGTCCTGCCCTCAGCCTGCTGTGGAAGCTGGATAGAAATTGGGTGGTTAAAAGCCTGAACGTCGTCCCATCGGTCATCACAAACCGGGAGTGCCTCTCGTACACCGATGCAGAAGCCGTCTGTGAGGGGCAGGACCACCCGCTTGGCAAAACCCTCCAGCTCCTCGACCGTCTGGCACAGCAGCTCGGTGCCCGACGCAAACAGGCCGGAGCCCTCCCGGCGTCCAATCTCCCGGACCTTCGGATCGAAATCGAAGGTGAAGAAATCAGCATACGGGAGGAAGACCCCACGAACAAAGCGCACAGGATCGTACAGGAGCTTTCCATCTTCGCCTCTGTGGAAATGGGAAAGTGGTGTGCCTCAAAAACACTGCCTGTGATATACGAAACCCGGGACCCGCTGGAACACCGGGATGCCCTGGAACAGATCCCGCACCCGGTCGTCCGCCGGCACGAAATCCGCCGGCAGACGCCGCCCGTAAGCTTCAGCGCTGAACCGGGCGTGCACCACAGCCTGGGCGTATCGGCCTGCTGCCCCATCCTTTCTCCGGCCCAACGCTATCCCGACCTGATGGTCCAGCGCCAGGTGCGCCATTATCTTATAAACGGTGAGGCCCTGTACCAACCCGAAGAGATCGACCTCATCCGCTACCGGGCGCAGGAGGAACTGGACCAGCTCGACAGGCTGCGATATCGCCGGGAGCGTTACATGGTGTTGAAACACCTCTCCACGTCGACCGACCAGATCTTCTCTGCGGTCGTCCTTCACCTTCGTCGGGACGGAGCGCTGGTAGAACTCACGGACCTCCCACTAAAAACCGTGGTTCGTCCCCACGGTTCGGTATCGGTGGGTGACGTCATACAGGTCCGGCTCGCCGGGGTTGACCTGTGGCGTTCACAGGCCCACATGGCCGTCCGATAAAGTTCGAAAACACCAGTGTTTAAGAGCCATGTTTTTTTTATATGATGGAAGAATCATAAGGGAGCAAAAGCAGCCTCCCAACCGTCCCCAATTTACATACACTTATGATATTTCCTACCTGTTTGGACTCAGAGAATTCGTTTGACTGCGATCACTATACGGAGTTATCTTAATCTCAAGGGGGATATGCAGAACCATATCGTATCCGAAAAGGACAGGTTGGAAATTACTGTAAAGCACTATTGAATCAGCAAGGCGTGCCAGTTCCTTGCAGAACCTATAACGGATTCAAATGGTAAGAGGTCAACACGAAAATGACCGCCACTGCCAAAAAAGACTGGAAGAAAGACTTTGGCCTTGATGGCCGAAAGCCGCCACATTTCTTTTCGAGCGTGGACCAACTCGAAAACGCGCGGGGGAAGGTGCCGCAGCTCCATGCTCTTCGTCGAGCCTTTGAACAACTTGGAATCGACGGAGTCCTCTGCCAAGACCGAGCTGGTCCTGATGGGGGCCACCAGCCGATTATCTACTTCCGTCAAGTCGAGAAAATTGACCCGAACGACATCCTTTGTCTCCATCGTTCCTTCTGGAACCAAGGGATCGCTCCGATCTTGGTCATCGTTGCTCCAGACGATGTTCACGTCTATTCAGGGCTAATTCCCCCGGCGGATACTGGACGGGCGCCTGAATTTGTCGAGATGCTTAAACGCGTTCAGGATCAGCTTCGGTCTTTCCTGCTGTCAGTTGAATCCGGTGAATATTTTCACCGCTACCGGCGTTTCTTCGATCCACGTAAGCGGGTTGACCGAGACTTGCTCCGCAACCTTCAGGCCACGCGGCAGGAGCTTAGCCAGGTCCAGGCCGCACGGCTTCAGCCGCAGACGCTCGATGCACTTCTTTGCCGCCTGGTTTTCACCTGCTACCTGTTCGATCGTCGCATTATCGACCGGGCCTACCTCAAGACGTTTCGTATCCACGGCGCTGATCACTTGAAGGACATTCTTGCCAAGAAACCCCGGACGGATGCCAAGGCCGATCTCTACAAGCTGTTCAGCCAACTTGCCAACGACTTCAACGGCGATCTTTTCAGTGCCGACCTGGAGGAAGAAAGCCGGCAGATCAGGGTTGAGCATCTTGAAATCCTTGATCGTTTCTTCCAGGGCACCAATGTTCGATCAGGGCAGCAAACATTCTGGCCCTACGATTTCGGTTTCATCCCGATTGAAACCATCAGTGCGATTTACGAACATTTCTTGGAAGCTGCCGGAGAGAAGCAAAAGAAGAAAACTGGAGCCTTTTATACCCCCAGGTTCCTGGCAGAATTTGTTTTGGACGTGGCCTTGGAAGGTGAAACTTCACTTCTCGACAAGAGATTCCTCGATCCTGCTTGCGGCTCAGGCATTTTCCTCGTCGGACTGTTCAACCGCCTTGCCGAAGAATGGAAGTTGAAGAATCCCGGAGCGCGTTACGACCGCCGGGCCAAAGGCCTCATGGACGTTCTCCGCACCAACCTTTACGGCGTGGACAGCAGCCGCAGTGCCTGTCAGATCACGGCATTCAGCCTTTACCTTGCTTTCCTGGATCAGTTGTCGCCACCTGACATCCAGAAACTGCTCGGAAAGTGGGATCGCCTTCCTCACTTAGTTTCCGTCCCTGGCGAGACCCCTACGAATCCGCCGGTAGGGACAATCCGTTGTGCTGATTTCTTCACGGAAGCCGCGACTTTACCTCAAAAGGCCCATGTTATTGTCGGCAATCCCCCCTGGGGCAGTGCCAAGGATCGAAACACACCGGCAGTACGCTGGTGTGCTGAGTGGAACTTGCCGCACCCGAACCGCCAGATGGCGACGGCCTTCATTTGGAAAGCGCCCTCGCACCTGGAGGGTGGTGGGAAAGTGTGCTTTGTCCTGCCGCACGGTACACTGTTCAATCACAACGACACCGCCATCCACTTTCAGCAATCGCTATTCCGTACCCATGCTGTTGATCGGGTAGTCAACCTGACCGACTACCAGTTCTTCCTGTTCGAGAAATCACGAGCGCCGGCCCTCGTCATCCGGTATCGAAAGGAGAAACCGGCAGACAGTGCCCATCTCATCGACTATTGGACACCGAAGACAGACTGGGCCGTCACACAAGCGGAGATCGTGAGCATCTTGCCGCAAGACCGCTCGCGATTCACCGTCCGCGAAGTTCTCGATGATCTCAAGGGCGACGATGCGCCACTCATTTGGAAAACGAGATTCTGGGCAACGCCGCGCGATTGGCGACTGCTTGACCGGCTCTCGCTGTATCCACGACTTCGAGACCACACCTGCCAGACGAAGGAAAAGGGCTCGGACAAGCCTTGGCTCATCGCACAAGGATTTCAACCTTTGGGGCCGGGAGATACCCTGGAAGACGCGAAGGCCCTTAAACTGCCGACCCGTCTCTATATAGACGCTAAAAATATTACGTCCTTCTTGATCCCTGATGACTGCCAAGAGTTGCCATCGACAACCACACGGGTACGCCGCGGTCGTTCGGAAGTCAGCACAACAGTGTTTGAAGCGCCGCACATTCTCGTGACAGGTGGATTCTCACGCTGTGCCTATGCCGATTTTGCAGTTGCATTCCGCAGCTCTGTCCGCGGCATTCATGGTCCAAAGAATGATCGGGAGTTGTTGATTTTTCTTTCTTTTTATTTAAGAACCGCTTTGGCTCAGTACTACTTGTTCCATACTTCATCAAACTGGGGGGTGACGCGAGCTAGGGTTTATGACCGGGAACTACTCCGGCTACCATTTCCGTTTCCCGATCAGTGTTCGCAACCATCGGAAGCATGGCGATTGGTGCGAGAGTCTGCCAAAGTCTTCGATCACGCACTTACACAACTCAGGAAACCGTTCAGCAATCGCGACGACATTGCGCACGATACACAAGCCTCCGTTGAAAAGCTGATCGAAGAGTATTTCGACATCGATGATATTGAGAGAATGGTCGTAGCGGATACAGTGAGAGTCCTTATCCCGAGCTTTCGGCCCTCGCGCAAGAAATTTGACATTCCAACTCTCCGCCGAAGCACAGAGACAAGTCGCCAGGACTTCTTGAAACGCCTCTGCACTACACTGAACGGGTGGGCAAACAAAGATTACAAGGTTCACGGCAAGGTCTCTGCGGCGCCATCCCTCGGGGTCGGGATGATAGTTTTGGAGAAGACTCGGCGGAACGAAAGCCCTGCCCAGTTGAATGGGTCCACCTATGAAGTCTTGAAAGCAATCGAAAACCTCCAGCGGACCGCCGTCAAGGGCCTCAGCACTTTCGAGTTGGTACGCGGCCTGAAAGTGTTTCACAAGAACCTGCTCTACATCACCAAACCGCTCGGACAGCGGTTCTGGACGAATACGGCCGCTCTCAACGACGCCGACCAGATTGCAGCTACGATCCTCACAGGGCCGGCTCGGGAGGGGGCATGATAGCCAGTGATACTTCTTACTGGGATGACTTTTTCCAGCAGAATCTGATACCCGCCGTCCTTTCCTACATCATTACGACCTGTGAGCAGATGACAAAACCGGGGCTGTCAGACTTAGAGGATACGATCTCGGACAAGCTGTATTCGGCGTTGGTGAACGCAAAACATCGAAGCGACTTTCCTTTTCTGATTCGCCGTGAGGATTTGGAGTTCGATACGGATTTGGCAAAGGAAACGGGGAGGAAGGATATCGTGTTTTTTCCGTCGCTCCAAGAGCAGGAGATTTACCTCTGCCTTGAAGCGAAGCGGCTAAACGCGGTCATTTCCGGCGTCCGTCGGTCACTTGCCGGCGAGTATGTCAAGGAAGGCATGCAGCGATTCGTGGACGGCAAATACGCCCGCTTTGTTCGGCACGGCGCGATGCTTGCCTACGTTCTTGATGGGAACATCGACCGGGCAATAAAGAACATCGAGAACAATATACGCAACCGACTTTCAGAACTCCGCATGGACAAGAACGGCGGCCTCGTCGCTTCAACGATCCGACCTGACGACCGCCGAACCAAAGAAACGCGCCACCGCAGAGCACACGAGAAGGTGGTCTTTCGCATCCACCACCTTTTCGTAGCCGGTGAGGGCATTGGACCAACTTAGTACTCGATTTACCACGGACGTATCGTAACCTTTATCCTCAGGGGCGGGTCTCGGACCCGCCCCTTTCTATTGTCGTTGACATCGCCCACAACGCTCGGTACCTTGGACACGAACCGCTTGAAAGGAGCGCCCATGCCGAAACCGAACCTCCACGCCATCCTGCTGCCGGTCACATGTATCAGCGTCTCCGGCGTCCGGGCCCAGTTCGGGCCTGCGGGCGTCGATACGCGCAGTGCGGTGGGCCTGGTCCGGCAGGTGGCCGGCGACCTGACCTATCTGATCGGGCTTTAGAGAGAGGAGGAAGCGTGCCTGCCATAAGTGTAAACCCGAGCCGATTGCTCTTCACCTCCGGAATGACGGGCCGTAGCCCCGAAGGCCCCGTGGTCCCCGGAGGTATGGCGCCCCAGGCGCATCGTGTTTTCGAACGGCTGCGCGCCGTGCTGGAACATGCCGGAGCCGGTTTCCGCAACGCCATCAAACAGAACGTCTTCGTCACCGACCCTGACGCCTACAACGCCGATGGTCGGGCAATTAGCAGCGCCGCCCTTGGCGACCACCACCCCGCATCCACAGACCTGGTGGTCCCCTGCCTTGCCGATCCGGCCATGTGCATCGAAGTGGAACTCGTGGCCGATCTCTCCGTCCCTGTACAGGACAGGCCCCTCCTGGAAAAATACAGCGTGGAATCCCACGGCATAGACTACGCCCAGAGAGTCATCGTCAACGGCGGCCGCCTGATCTACACGGCCGGCCAGGTGGCCAACAACCCCGACGGCTCGGTCACCGGCAACATGCGACGCCAGGCGGAAAAAACCTACGAAAATATCGCCGATGTACTGAACGCCGCCGGCGCCACACTGGCGGATGTCGTAAAAGAAACCATCTGGACGCTGAACATGGAAGCCTGGCACGAACAGGGAGCGCCCGTGCGCCAGGCCTTCTACAACACCGACTTCCCCGCCGCCACCCTTCTGGGCATCCAGCGTCTCACAGAGCCTGAGAAATGGGTGGAAATCGAAGTGATTGCAGCAGTAGCGTAAGCCCAATGCCCGACAAACGTCCAATCCGCCTCTACGTCCTATTCTTGCTGTTCTGGGCCATCACCGCGCCAACAGCCTGTGCCGATCCGGTTCCTTCTGAGGAGGAAAAGGTGATCTTCAAAGTCTCCATCCGCGTCGACCTCGGCCTGGATCTGGGCCAGAACTTCGGATCTCTCTTCGAGGCAGCGGATGAGCAGGGCAACGTCGTCGCCGGCGCCGGTTTCCTGGGCGTCCACAACACCGAAGCGCGCAGTGATCGGCGCAACCTGCACTTCTTCATCAAACCCCAACAGACGGACCACGCGCCCGTCGTCGAGCGGCTGCCCCGTCCCAATGCGGACGGCGGCACCTACCTGCACGACTTCAACAACAGAATCTTCACGCGGGGGCGTGCCGGACGGAAAGACCACAGGCTGCGCTACTGGGATAAAGGCGGCGGTCAGTGGGTTGTGGATGACACCACCGTCCCATTCAGCATCCACATCGGTGATGGGGTGCTCACCAGAACATCGAATCAAATCACATATAAAGACCAGCCGGTCTTCGAACTCGGTCCCGGACAGGGTTCGATTGGCGAGACTTATTACGCGAACGGAATCTTCGTCTTCCGCCATTACGATTTCAAGAAAACCCCCTGGATCAACAACCTCGTGGCCTGCCCCTGGACGCCGGACCAGAACGCGAAGATCGACCCGGAGCAAGGACACGTGCTCAAGCTGCGCACAGACAATGAATTCGCCTATGGATGCGGACAGCTCGGGCGGAGCGTCCTGATCACCACGAATACGGGCGGCGTGTACGAGTTTGGCGGCGGCAACTGGAACGTACACCTCGAGCCGGACCAGGAAACCAGCTTCCAGATATACTCGGCTATCAACTATTACGACAGGCTCCTGTTTGGGCAATACCCCACCGGCGAACTCTACGAGTTCGACGGAAAAGAACTCCGATTGCGCAAGGGCTGGCCTCCCGTCATGGAAGGCGTCTCCACACAAGCGAGAGAAGCGCAAACCACCACCATTTACGGCGGGGACCTCCACGTAGGCGTCTGGCCCTGGGGGGAGGTGTGGAAATACGATCGCAACAGATCCGAGTGGATCTTCGTCCGCCGCATGTTCACCCATCCCGAACTCACCGACGCCGTCAACCACCCCTACGAAAACGAAATGCGCGAACTGGAAGGCGTCTGGAACCAGTGGGGCCATCGGGTCACCAGCCTGCTTCCCCACCAGAATTCGCTCTACATCTCCACCTCTGCCAAAAACTCCACCCCCTACGAACCCAAATATGACTTCCTCACAGAAGACGACAGATGGAAAGAATACGGCTCGGTCTACCGCCTCACCCTCCCCGGTCACCTCTCGGTCTATACCGAATGGAAGAACGGCCCCACCACCTTCGAATTTACTCTCACCAACGACCGGATGAGCGTCTCCCAGGACGGAAGGGATCTTGGCTCGGCCTCCATAGACCCGAAACTGGCAGCGCAAATCGTTCCCAAAGACATCACCTGGGGATATGGCGTCTACGGCAAATTCCGCGGAAAAATAGAGCAAAAGACAGTCGCCCCCTGAGTCCACCCTTCAGGAACAAACACCAATGGCCTACACAACAATCGTACCCGAAAACGCAAAACCGGTCGCCAGCTACAAAATGGCAACGCGATACGAAAGCGGCCGCCTGGTCTATCTCTCAGCCCAGGCGGCCTACGACGCCGACAGCAACATCGTGGGCAAGGGGGACATCCGCGCTCAAACGCGCCAGGTCTACCGGAACATGCGCCGAATCTTACAGGAAGCGGGCGGCGGCCTCCAGGACCTGATCAAAATCACCACCTGGATCACCCGAATGGAAGACTTCCCGGCGTCTAAGGAAGCCCGCGACGAATTCCTGCCGGGGGAAGCCCCTGCCGCCACCCTGCTTGAAGTCCCCCGTCTCTTCCACCCCGACCTCCTCACCCAGGTCGAAGGCGTGGCGGTTGTGGATTAAGTAGATACAGATATATTCTGTTAGCCAAACTCAACACGATGAGAGCGTACTGAAGAAGCGGTCGTATGGAGAGTGAAGATCATGATAGGCGACACTAGTGAACAAAAACGTGGAAAATTCGGTTGTCTGTCACGCCTTCTTTTCGGAGGTATGGGTCTTATTCTCGTTGCGGCTATCTTCTTGGTTATAGCGTACAATCATGATCTTTACAAAGGACAATCTACGTATGAGGGCCCATTCGTTATCCGTGGTGGAACTCTATTCGACGGCATTGGAGGCTCACCTTATAGAAACACTACAATCGTCGTTAAGAACAGTCGTATCGTCTGCGTGGGAAATGGGTGTGAAGTTCCCTCCGATGCAACCGTGGTCGATGCAACAGGTCTATCCATTCTGCCAGGGCTGATTGATCTGCACGTTCATTTTGGCGCACCCAGCCAAGAGAATGCGGAGCTCTCAACTCCGTTGATGATGTGGGACTATATCCGCCAGCGACCCGATGTACGCCGCAATCTTCACGAAGCCGGAGTGACCCACCATCCGTTCCGTAGGAGATGTAAAGGACGATATCCTCAGGCTGAAGAAACAGATTGCATCGGGTGAACTGGCCGGTCCCCGTGTCTACTGCGTCGGACCGGTATTCACTGCACCAGGTGGCCATCCCGCCGGTACGATCTTTAAGGGCAATGCTTACCTCATTAAACATGCAACACGTCAAGTTACTGACCCGGAGAAGGCACGGGCTGAGGTACAGAGGTTGGCCGAAAAAGGAGTAGATGGTATTAAAGCCGTGTATGGTCACATTCCGCGTCTTTCTCTTAACGTTTTAGAAGCCATAATCGATGAGACCCATAAACAGGGCCTATGGGTTGCGGTGCATACGGGTTCATTGGAAGACGTTCGTGAGGCAGTACAGGCCGGTGCAAACACAATAGAACACGGTGTGACAGATGGGAGTCCGTTAGATTCCGAAGCGATTGCGCTATTGAGGGAAAAGATGGTCACATATATACCCACTCTTGCCATTAGAAAGGCAATGTTGGGACCTACAAAAAAAGGGTGCCGACTCGGTTTTACGTAGATGTTTTCTGTCTATGCTGCATCGGCATAGTCAAGGAGTTCATCATTGGCATATCGAACCTGTTTATACTGATTCCAGAAAGCATCCCATCGTTTTGACTTGACGTAAGTGCGTAACTGCAAGATGCGTTGTCCTCCCTGCCAGGACCATTGCATACCCGATCGACAAAGCCTTGTCTTGACCAGGGTCTTGCAGGCCGCTTCGACGGGTCCCGAGCCAATGGGCAGACCCCTTCGACGAAAGTCAGCATAGGCCATCCGGTGTTTGTTCCGAAAGAAGAAGGTTCGTTCTGTTTCCAGGTCTTCCAATCGTTTTTGACCCAGCCTTCGGCGGCTTTTGTAATAGTCGATGGAGCGAATAAGGGTTTCTGCTGCGCCATCTTGGGTCAGCAGTTTGTGGTGGTAGGTTTCATACCAGCTTTGCGCTTTTGCTGATTTTTTGCCAAACAGGAGTTCGGCAGCTTCAGACAGATGTTCTGTGGTGTGATAAAAATCCACCAGTTTTTCATACCCGATGAACCGAGGAGTGGTATCAGCATATTTCCACAACCCTCGTGCCCCATCACACAGGAACACTTTTCCGACCTCATCTTTCAGTTGTCCTTCGATATGATCGAGTTCTTCCTCAAAGCGTATCTTCAACGTTTGACCACCCTCTTCGGGCATTTGTGCCACATACCGAGAGACCAAACGCTTTGGTGGGGTGCCGTCCTTTGGAGGTGCCCCATAAAAGGACAGGCTGCCCACCAGGGCCTGTTTGAAACTGGTCGGACTTTCTTCGGACGGTTTTTCCCCCGGCCTCTCTTGTGGACGCCCGCGTTTTTTCCCCGGCTCATCCAGCCTGAGGTGGGTCCCATCCAGGCTGGCCACCATCACTTTTGTCCCTTTGGGGTTCTCCTCCTCCTGACGGATCGACCGGTTGAGTGTTTCATCCATCTCGACCAGCCACGCTCCCGTCTCTTCTGTGATGTGTTTGACCGCTGTGGCAGAAGGCTGAAACAGAGCCGTCTTTTCCAGCACAGAAACGGTTTCCTCCGGCGTGATCAAGCTCACCGTGAACAACACCGCTTCACGAACTTCCACGGTGGCAAACTCACCGACCATTCCCCACATCACATCCAACGGCACATAAGAAGGCCCCCCTTCATCGGCCTGAAACAGATTTCGAGAAAGCTTCATCTTCCCAAAGGGGGTCAAAAACGTCTTCTCACTTTGTTGCTTAAACCGATACAGCACATTCTCGACCTGTTTTGGGGCCTCATCCACTTCGTAGGCTTCCAAAAATGTGCGAAGCGCTGCGATCCCACAAGCCTTGAGGGCTTCACCAAGCCCACTTGTGACCTGTTCTGCCAATTGAGGCGTCAAACTCTCCAGGTCCAAATTTTCGCAATGGGCGCTCAATTTTTGCTTAAATTCCCAGGTGGCGGCTTCGATTATCTCTGCGAGGTCCATCTTGGGCTCCTTTCCCGTATCTATACAACCTTATTGTTTTCAGTCTGTTGTATGATCGGGATTTGGAGCCTTTTTTGCAACTCATTTACGTAAATTCAGAGCAGCACCCCAAAAAAACAGGCGCTAAAGCGATTAATGGACAATACGAAAGCTGCAAAAGACAGTGGCATTCGAATCGGTTCGGGTACCGATACCCAAAGAACCATGTCCTTTGGCAACAGCATCCATCAAGAACTGGAACTCCTGGTACAATCCGGACTCTCGCCTGAAGAAGCGCTTCTTTCTGCAACCCGTGATGCGGCTATTGCATTGCAAGTAGATAAGAACTTAGGCACGATTGAATCAGGCAAAATCGCTGACCTTGTGCTGATCGAAGGACGACCCTGGGAACACATCCGTGATGTGCAAAGGATCCGGTTGGTGATTCAAGAAGGACGAATTGTGATGGATAAGCTGTAAAGTACACACGTCGGATAAATCCGTATGGGTCCAGATGCTTGTGTAATCGTGTTGAGTTCGGCTAACACGTCTGCTTGCGGCTACGCGCCTTCGGCGCTTCGACACAAATCGCCCTCGCACGCGCTCGGTCGATTTCGCAAGCAGCGGGCACGATATCAGAAATTTCTGCTCGGTCTGGATTGTCAAATCCAGGCCATTTCCGCCGGATTTAGCAATCCGGCGAGAGCAACCAGAAAGGAGAATCTACGATGAGCATCGACTCCGGCCTGATCGGCCACTGGAAACTCACCGGCGACTGTGAAGATCACTCCGGCAACGGAAACCATGGTCAAAACTACGGCGCCGACCTCACCGCGAAAGGTCCTGATGGGGGTGCGAACGGTGCGGCGGGATTCAACGGTCGCAACACCGGCATAGAAGTACCCAATAGCGAATCCCTCAACCTGAACGACGGCGACTTCTCCATCTCCGTCCGGGTCTATACGGAAGGTGAACTCGACACCGTCCTGGGCGACATACTCAGCAAGTACGATCCGGAAAGCCGAACCGGGTTCAACTTCAGCCTGATGAACCATGCCGGTGTCACCGCCGCCCAGTCCAACTACCGGCACATGCACTTCGGCATCGACAGCGGGCAGACCGGCGAATGGATCGACTGCGGCCGTCCCGGCAACAACCTCCGGGTCTACTCCCTCACCGTCTTCGAAGGAGACCTCTACGCGGGCACCTTTGAAACCGGCGCGGACGAAGCCGGCCACCTCTATCGCTACGCGGGCGGCGCCGGATGGATCGACTGCGGCAGCCCGGACAAATGCAACACTGTCGCCTCCCTGGCCGTCTACAAAGGCCAGCTCTACGCCGGCTCCTCCCGCTACAAAGCCGGCGGCTCCGCCCTCCCCGAATCTGAAAACCAGAACCCCGGTGGGAACATGTACCGCTACGAAGGAGAAAATGAATGGACTCCCATCGGCCACCTCGAAGGCGCCGACTCCGTTGCCGGCATGGCCGTCTACAAAGGCCGGCTCTACGCCATCCCCCTCTACAGCCAGGGCGTCTTCCGCTACGATGGAGGCGACACCTGGACCCACTGCGGCGGTCCCGGCAAACGGATGATGTCCCTATCCGTCTTCAACGGCCACCTCTACGGCGCGGGCAACGAAGGGAAAGGGCGCGGCGGCGTCTTCCGCTACGAGGGCGGCACGGAATGGTCAAACGCCGGCAATCAGGAAAACGTCACCCAGGTCTACTCCTTCGCAATTCACAACGGTCAGATGTATGTGGGCACCTGGCCCGAAGGCAAAGTCTTCCGCGATGATGGGGAGCCGATGTGGACCAACGCCGGCCGCCTGGGCGAGGAACTGGAAGTCATGGCCATGGCCGTCTTCAACGGGAAACTCTACGCCGGCACCCTCCCCCTCGGCCAGGTCTACCGCTACGATGGAGGCGACACCTGGACCCTCACCGGCCAGCTCGACAAAACCCTCGACGTCAAATACCGCCGCGTCTGGTCCATGGCCGTATTCCAGGGCAAACTCTTCGGAGGCACCCTCCCTTCCGGCCACGTCTACTCCTTGGAAGCCGGGAAAAACGTCACCCACGACCGCGAACTCGCCCCCGGCTGGCGCCACCTCACGGCAATCCGGGACGGCGGCAAACTCAAGCTCTACGTCGACGGCGCCCTCGTGGCCACCTCGTCCGCCTTCAACCCGGCCGATTACACCCTCTCCAACGATAGACCCCTCAAAATCGGCTCCGGTCAACACAGCACGTTCAACGGCAGAATCCGGGACCTGCGCATCTACAACCGCGCATTGACCGATCCGGAAATCACCGGGCTCAACGGCCTGAGCTGAAACTTGAGCTCGGGCGGGGAAAGGGTAACTGAAATGGGGTCCGTCCCTATCCTTTATGAAATGCATATGCACACACCGCTGTGCAAACATGCTCGCGGGGAACCAGAAGACTATGCGGAAGTCGCGCAGCAGCGAGGATTGAAAGGAATCGTCGTCACCTGTCACAACCCAACGAACGATGGCTGGTCGCCCGGTGTCCGGATGAGTGTGGAGGAATTCGACGTCTATGTCGCGATGGTTGAACGTGCCCGAAAGGCGTGGGCAGGACAGGTCGATGTCCGGCTTGGAATCGAAAGCGATTACGTCCCCGGAATGGAGCCGTGGCTGGAAAAGCTGCACAGGATGGCAGAGTTCCACCATGTGCTCGGCTCCGTACATCCAACTCTCAAGGATTACCAGGAACGGTATTTTAACGGTGACTTCGAAGCGTTTCAGCGAACTTATTTCGAGCATCTGGCCATGGCGGCGGAAACCGGGCTTTTCGATACCATCTCGCATCCGGACCTGGTCAAAAACTTTGCGCCTTCGGAATGGAATCTTGACCGAACGATGGATGTTGTTTGCCGCTGCCTCGACCGAATTGCTGCGGCAGGTACGGCAATGGAACTCAACACCTCGGGACTCAACAAAGCCATCCCCGAAATGAACCCGGGTAAGGAAATTCTCAGAGAAATGCTCAGGCGAAACATCCCGGTTGTTATTGGCGCAGATGCGCATGACCCACATAGAGTCGCCGGAAATTTTGAAGAGGCGTTCAACACCCTGAATGCAGTCGGTTATACACACATAAGCATTTTTCTGAATCGAAAACGCAGGGAGATTTCTATTGAAAAAGTACGTCTGAGTGCAACTATCTCCACCCCCCAGGACAACGAATTTCTGTCTGAAAATCCAGATGTTTAATCTCCAGTCCACAAAAAGTGTAACGGAGGAGCCGCGTTGGAACCTACATGTCTTGACTACTGCATCACAGATGAACAGCGAGACCACTTCAACCAGCAGGGCTATTTGATTGTCGAAAATGCGCTGGATTCCCAGATGGTGGAACGCGTGCTAAGAGCCGGTGATCGCGTTGATGCGCGAGAGCGCGAAAACCGAGCGCTCGGCCCGAATGAGATGATGGGGAAATTCCGGACCATCGTCGAAGAAGACATCTTTCTCGAATTGCTGGATTGGCCCGGGACGTTCCCGCTCATCTGGGATATCCTCGGGTGGAATGTTCAGCACTACATATCGCACCTGATCTACTATCCGCCGGAGCCGAAGGGCGAAGAAGCCACCAGGAGAGGCGGCTGGCATCAGGACGGCGGTCGTCCCGTGCCGGAAATGGAGCGTCCGCATCCGCGATTGTCGTTGAAGATCGGCTTCTGGTTGACGGATATCGACGAACCCGACCGCGGCGGGATTCGAATCGTTCCCGGCAGTCATAAGCGCGACACGCCGCCGGATCGCGAGCCTGAAGTGGGTCCGGATTCACCGGCCGGGGTGGGTTTCGAAGACATGGTGCAGGTTCGGGTGAAGGCGGGAACGGCGGTTCTGTTCGATCGGCGGCTGTGGCATTCGCGGGGATTGAATACATCCGATGTGACGAGAAAAGTGTTGTTCCTCGGGTACAGCTATCGATGGCTCAGAGGTCTCGACTATAATGTGATATCGGACGAAATCCTCGAAAAGTGCGATCCGATTCGGCGTCAGCTTCTGGGGGACGGGGTTGACGTAAAAGGATGGTGGCAGCCGACGGACGACGATGTACCCCTGAAAGGATGGCTGCTGGAACACAAGGGGAAGGAGTACGTGGAGCGGATCGGACAGAAGCAGTGGGAACGAGAGGAATGGCAAGAACCATAGAGTCGTAGAGCAGAACCTTTCCCTGTATTAGAAAAAACTAGGCGCACAACGAGCCACGCACGGACCGATTCGGAAGTTACTGTCCTATATGGCCAACCCAGAAGCCCAACCTTCGAGCATTCACCTCCATTCTTCTGATCCCGGATCCTCTGCCGTCCGCATCCGCCCGGCAACGGCGCTGGTTGCGGCGGCAACGCTTATCTTTGCCTGCGTGGCCACCACCCACCTGGAGTTCAAGCTGCGCTCGGCCTTCATGGCCATGTCCAACCTTCCGCTGGTAACGCTGCTTCCCTTTGTCTACTGGTTGCTGGCCAACGCGATCCTCAAACGCTTTTGCCCTCGCCTCTCCCTCTCCGCTGCGGAATTGCGTGTCCTCTTCTGCGTATTCTGGATGGGTGGATTGTTCGCCGGGTACAACTGGGTGACACAGTGGGTGGGAGAAATGGCGGCGCCTCGTTTCTTTGCGACCCCCGAGAACCGATGGGCAGAGCTCATCTTCGACTACATACCCTGGTGGATGTACCCTAAGAACTTTCCCCGTGTCGTGGATGGGTTCTACCTGGGCCTGGACGAAGGCGAAGCCCTGCCCTGGGGCGCATGGATTAGCCCGATCTTCTGGGCGGCATCCGCAGCCCTGGCAATGACGGCCATCGGCCTGGGCCTCACCGCCGTCTTTCAGAAACAGTGGGCCCAATACGAACGCCTGACCTACCCCCTCGCCCAGGTACCACTGGACCTCACCGAAGGGTTCGATCGGCAGCGGGGCTGGCCCCCTTTTATGCAAAGCCGTGCCTTCTGGGCGGGATTTGGAATTGCGGCCCTGCCCCTGCTCTGGAACATCGTCGCATACTGGCTGCCGGAATTTCCCCGGATGACGATCTTCGAACGCTATGAGGTCGGCCCCAGAGGCCTGGTGCTGTCGCGCTACCTCTATCCCTTTTCCTACCGCCTCCTGCCCACCGTCATCGGCTTTACCTTCCTCTGCGACCTGAACATCCTCTTCAGCCTCTGGTCGCTCTACCTGGTGGGACAGGCCGTACTTTACGGAATGTACCGCATCGGATTCTCCGTCGGCCTCAGCGGCCAGGAAGCAGGCCCCGCCCAGATCGCCGGGCTCTTCACGCACGGTGTGATGATCGGACTGGTCATCTGGACAATCTGGATCGCCAGGGGACATCTGAAACGCATTGCGCAACAAATCCTGCGGCCCGTAGAAAACGGAAAAGCGGAAACCGTCATCCTCTCCCCCCGGGGGGCCGCGGTGACATTGCTGGGCGGCACGGTCTACATGCTCTTCTGGCTGCATCGGGTAGGCTACGGCCCGGCAATGGCGCTCGTCTGGCTGGGGCTCTTCTGGGCCAGCATCCTGACGATTATGAAATTCCTGGCGGCCAGCGGATTCGCCTACATGTTTCCAACCTGGGGCGCCTCCATACCGGAAATCTGGCTGGGCGCCAACAGGATATCGGTATCAACCTCCGTCGCCATGCGGCTGGTCAACTGGCGCACCCTGGCCGGATGGCGCCTGCCCCCTGCGCTGCCCCACGTGGGCAAACTGATGCCGTCCGGCAGGCGAATCGAACGCTTGATCTTCTCCAGCGTACTGCTAGGCCTGCTGTCGGCGGTCGCATACACCATCTGGCTCTGTTACACGGAAGGGGGCAGCACCTTTAGAACCTGGTCCCTCGTGGGCGCCCCCCGGGGCGTGTACAACGGCATCTCCAGCATGGTGGCCGAAACCCACCGCTCGATATCCGATCCGGAGAAGATCGCAGTCTGGATACTGGGCGGCGCAGCGGCGGCCGTGGCCATGATCCTGCAAACCCGGCTGCCCTGGTGGCCGGTCCATCCCCTGGGCCTGATGCTGATGTACAACGGCTACGTCCGCCTCTACTTTCTAAACATCTTCCTGGTATGGCTGGCCAAACTGCTCATCCTGCGGTTCGGAGGCATCGGGCTTTACCGGCGGGCAAAACCCTGCTTCTACGGCCTCATCGTGGGATACGTATTTGCGGCGGGCTGCTCATTCGGAGTCGATTTCATCTGGTTTCCCCAGGGGGGACATCTCATCCATGATTATTGATCTCAGACTCCCGCGGTAAGCGATAACCGACCATGTCCGAACCCAAAAAGCACGACCCCTACGCAGCCTTTCGCATCGGCAACTACCGCCGCTACATCCTGGGCTGGTTTTTCGCCATGGTAGGCACGCAGATCCAGAGTATTGCCATCGGCTGGGAAATTTACCAGCGCACCGGTCTGGCGCTGTCACTGGGCCTGGTCGGCCTGGCGCAGGCCCTGCCCACCATCGTCCTGGCCCTGCCCGCAGGCTACCTGGCGGACAGATTCGACCGCCGCAGGGTCGTCACCTTCAGCCTGATAGGAATGACCCTCACCTCGCTGGGGCTGGCGGCGCTCTCGCTTGCTGAAGGATCGGTTGTCCTGATGTACGGATTGCTGATGCTGGACGCCACGGCCGCAGTCCTGGGCCGCCCGGCCAGAACGGCCCTGGTGCCCCAGCTGGTGCCCCGCGAAATCTTCCCCATCGCCGTAACCTGGAACACCAGCCTGATGCAGATGGCCGGTGTCGTTGGCCCGGCTCTGGGCGGCTTTGTGGTCATGGTCAGCGTCCCGGCTGCCTACGGCCTCAGCGCAGCCAGCACCCTCGTCTTCATTGCCCTGCTCACGCGGGTGGACTTTCGAGCAGCGCCGGAAAAGGTGGAAAGCGCCTCGCTGCAGACCTTGCTGGCGGGCATCCGCTTTGTGCGGCAAACCCGCCTGATCCTGTCTCTGATGGCGCTCGACATGTTCGCCGTGCTGCTGGGCGGCGCCGTCTACCTGCTGCCCATTTTCGCCGAAGATATCCTCCGCGTAGGCCCCCAGGGATTCGGCTGGCTTCGGGCCGCCCCGGCCGCCGGCGCCTTCTGCATGGCCCTCCTCCTGGCCTACTTCCCCCCCATGCAACACGCCGGCCGAAACCTCCTGCTGGCCGTGGCGGGCTTCGGCGCGGCCACCATCGTCTTCGGCTTCTCGGAATCGTTCTGGCTCTCCCTGGCCATGCTCTTCCTCACCGGCGCGTTCGACAACATCAGCATGGTCGTCCGGCACACCCTCGTCCAGCTTCTCACACCGGACCGGATGCGCGGCCGCGTACTGGCCGTCAACTACATATTCATCGGCGCCTCAAACGAACTCGGCGGCCTGGAATCCGGCCTGGTCGCCCACTGGTTCGGACCCGTCATCTCCGTCGTCAGTGGCGGAATCGGAACCATTCTCGTGGTCCTCACCACAGCCGTCGCCGCTCCTGCCCTGCGCCTCTTCGGCGCGCTGCACGAAGCCAGGCCGGCCGAGGAGGAAATCACTGAGGACCTCGCAGGCGACGGGGATTCCTGAACCCGGTATTCGTCCCCCCAACAACCTCCTTGACATTCGGGATTGCCTGTTGCATTCTTATTGTGAGCGTACGCTTACAAACTTTGAACAAGAGGACCCAATGGCGAAGAAGAGCCTGTCGGACAACCCCAACTTCCTGGTCGTCATCTCCGACCAGCACGCACCGGACACGATCGGCGGAAGAGGACATCCGGCAGTGAAAACGCCCTGTCTGGACCGGCTCATATCCGGGGGGATTACATTCCGGAATGCCTATTGCTCTTACCCCATGTGCACGCCGTCCCGGGCCGGATTCATGACCGGCCAGTTGACACCCGAACACGGCGTGTGGGAATTGGGCACGCCTTTAAGGTCCGATATACCCACCTGGGCGCACGTTCTTCGCAGGGCGGGATACTGCACGTCCATAAGCGGGAGAATGCATTATGTGGGCTATGACAGAATGCACGGGTTTGAAAGGAGGGTCCACCCAGATGTCCGGGAAACGATAACCCCATACGTCTATGGGGATTGGGACAACCCCCAGCAAGACGACCATGTGATGGTCGGGGCGATCAGGCGCGCGGGTCCCACGGAAGGACCGACCCCGACTGAGCAATTCGACCGGCAGGTGGTTGACGCGGCGATTGAAGAGCTGGACCATCTGACCGCTCGTCCGGATCCTCAGCCCTGGGCGCTGGTTGTGGGCCTCATGCTCCCGCACTTTCCCTATTCGATAAGCCGGAAGTACTACGATCTGTATGACAGAACAGACATTCCCGACCCCCGGATTCCACCGAATGGAAAAGCGTACGAGGACCTGATTCCGAAGCAGTTGCGAGACCTCAGAAAATGGCTGGGCCTGACAACCGACGGCGCAGATGAAATCCAGGTCCGGAATGCGCGGCAATGCTATTATGGCATGATCACCTGCATGGATGAGCTAATCGGAGAGCTGGTCTCACACCTGGAGCAACTTGGGGCGGACAAGAATACCTGGATCATCTATCTCTCCGACCACGGGGATATGATGGGTGAGCACGGTCTCTGGTCGAAAATGACCTTTTACGAGGACAGCGTCCGTATTCCCCTCGTCATTGTCCCGCCGGCACACGGGAATGCCGGGGCCTGCTGTGAAGCGCCCGTCTCCCTTATCGATTGGATGACAACGGTTCTGGAACTGACGGATCAGCAGTCCTGCTTCGAGCAACTGCCCGGACGTTCTCTTGTACAGTTAATAGAAGACCCAACCCGGCAATGGGCCAACCGGGCAGTCATCTCCGATTATGCCTGCGACGGCACTCGCGTGCCGATGCGCATGGTCCGCCGGGGTCGCTGGAAAGCGTGGTTCGCGCCCCCCTTTCCACCGGTATTATTCGATTTGCAGAACGATCCACACGAATGGAACGACCTGGGTCGCGAACCCTCATCGAAAAATACGCTTGAGGAACTCCGTACAATTGCCCGTTCGGATGGATGGGATCCGGAGGTTCTGAGAAACGACATCCTCTTACACAAGCGCAGATTGAAATACATCAGCGAGGCGGAGAAAGATGTACCGACAAATGCGGAGGTAAAAAAATGATCAACCCTTACGAAGGTGTAAACTGGCAGAACGCGATCAGGGTTCCGTCCGCCACCCACATGCACATTGGAAACCAGGAGCATCTGGATAACGGCTACCGTTACGGGGTAAGGCACTTCCCTATTTCCAACTACTATCCCTCAGCCCCGTACGATGCGAACACGCGGCTCAGCGATTTCAGGCTGCGCCAGTGGTGGAAAACGATACGCGATGGCAGACGGCTGGACCCGCCCATCAACTGGAACGACATCATCACCTGGGAGCCCGAACTCGAAGAGCCGTACCGGACGGACTTCCCTTTTGCTGAAACTGAGCCTGTTTACACAGACATCCCGCAAGATGTGATTCTGAGCCACAATGCAGAACATCACGGATTCACCAATTCGAGGGCCCACATATGCAGCCCGGGGTCTTCCTTTGCCTCCGGAACCTTCGATGGACACGGGCACTACCACCTGGACAGGCACGGTTTCCCTGTGGGCTTTGGCGGTACCTGGCAGGAGGGTTTCAAAGGCATGCTCCAGGGTCTCGACTATCCCGATGGGGGCGGCATCACAATCAACCACCCGACTTGGTTCACCCGATTTTCAGACGACCAGGTATTCGAAATGCTGGATTTTGACGAACGGGTTTTGGGAATCGAGATCTACAACGACTACTCCGGCAGAAAGAACTGGTTCGAGAACCCGGATTACAGAGCCCCGGATGAGCCGGAGACCGGCTTTTCTCTTAACCTGTGGGACCGCATCCTGTCGACCGGCCGGCGATGCTGGGGCTTCTGCGTGCCCGATCACAGTGTCTGTAAGGGCGGAAACTGGAACGGGCGCAGCGTCCTCCTTGTCTCCGAGTTCACGGAACACAACTGCCTGAAAGCGTATCGTCAGGGGCAGTTCTACGGGTGCTTGAAAGACAGCGGACTGACGATCAGAGATTTTACCGTAACGGATTCCTCAATCTCCGTAAGTACCAATTCGACAGCCAGGATCAAATTCATAACGGGGGCAGGGGTGGCAAGCACAGTCACCGGTGACAGCGCCACCTACGAACTGACGCAAGAAAACAGAACTCCGGAAGTGACATATGTGCGCGTGGAAGTCGAAGACGATTCCGGAGAACGGCTTTTTCTACAACCCGTCATGTGGACGACGGGTGACCGCAGAACGGGATCTGATTAAAAGGTCTCGAAATCCAAAATCGCTCAGAAAAAGGAGAACACCGATGCAAGATACAAACACTCAGGAAATGGGCTGGAAGGCTGTGAGCAAAACAGGCGTCGTTGCCGCCGGCGGCGCCGATGCCGTGGCGGCAGGCATTGAGATTCTGGAACAGGGCGGAAATGCAGCAGACGCGGCCGCGGCCACAATTTTTGCGCTTCAGATCACGGATCACGGCGCCTGCTGTATAGGGGGTGAGGTGCCCCTCCTTATTTTTGATGCAAAAAAGCAGGAAGTAAAAGCCCTCTGCGGCCAGGGACGCGCGCCCCTCTCACAGGAAGCAATTGACTGGTATATGGAAAACGGAATCCCCGGCGAGGGTGACATGAAAATGGCCCCTGTTCCCTCGGTTGTGGACCTGTGCATCACCACCCTCAAGCAGTATGGCACAAAAACGTACGAGGAAGCCATAGCGCCCACACTGGCCCTTCTGGACGCGGGAGAGGACGACTGGCATCCCAGGCTCGCGGTCACCCTGCGCAGGATGGCCGAGCAGGAACAGAGCACACCCGGAAGCCGCGAGGAAAAACTGCAGGCCGCAACCGACCGCTTCTACGGGCGAAACCGCACAGACATCGCCGATGAACTGGAAGCCTTTTACATCCGGAAAGGCGGGTTCCTCCGGAAGGCGGATCTCGCAGCCCACGTCACAACAATAGAAGACCCGGTAACGGTGAATTACAAGGGGTATACCGTGTGCAAATGTGGCCCCTGGACCCAGGGGCCCTATCTCTGCCAGGCCCTGCGCCTGCTGGAAGGCTTTGATTTGAAATCCATGGGACACTTCTCGGCAGATTACGTACACGTGCTTGCGGAAGCCCTCAAGCTGGCAATGGCCGATCGCGACGAGTACTATGGCGACCCGGCCTTTGTGGATGTCCCGTTGTCCGAACTGCTTTCCGATGCGTACACCGAAATCCGCCGGCCGCTGATCGATATGCAAAAAGCCTCCCTAAAAGCCCGTCCGGGCGATCCGCATACCATGAAGCCGCTCAAGGGAGAGGGCGTGTTTCAGCCGGGCACCGGCGGAACAACAACCTGTGTGGTTGCCGACCGCTGGGGCAACGTGGTCGCCGCCACGCCAAGCGCCAACGTCTACCGCCTAAAAATCGACGGCGGACAGGCAGGCGTAACCTATGGCAACCGCCTGCGCAGCCTCAACACAACCCCGGGCCATCCAAACTGTATCCAGCCCGGGAAGCGCCCGCGCATCACGCTTACCCCCACGCTGGTTCTCAAAAACGGCCGGCCGATTCTGTCCATCAGCGTTGCCGGCGGCGATCTGCAGGACCAGGCGACCCTGAATCTGCTTCTCGACTTCATCGAATTCGACATGCCGCCCGAAGCAGCCGTCACCGCCCCGCGCTTCGCCACCGCACATCACCAGGACTCCTTTGATCCCAACCCCGACCGCACGCAGGCCTTCAAGCAGGCCGGATCGTTGACCATCAGCGACAGGGTGAGCGAGCGTGTTCGGGAAGAGCTTGCCGGGCGTGGACATCAGGTGGAGGCAAAAACGGGTCCAATTGCGACACCTGTGATGCTCTATGTCGATTCAGAAAGCGGAACATTCTACGCAGCGGGCGATCCGGCTGCCAACCGCCATGCAGCAGGTCTGAATGAAAAATGAGGATCCTCCCACTCAGAAGAAAGATTCCACCCCTTTTTCCTGCAAGGCGTTTACCAGGCGTCCCAGGAATCGTCGGAAACCGCTCGCAAAATCGTCCAGCTTAGAGAGGAACATCAGCAGATGATCAGAGAGCAGTTGGGCGCTGGAGCGGCCAATGCCCTGATCCTTTTGGAGGAATTGTACTGGCGTCCGATTATTTCTGTGCAATCTGCAGCAAAGGTAACTCGGCGTACCTACGCGAACGCAAATCGGCTCGTCCGCCGCTTCGAAGAATTGGGATTGCTAAAAGAAATCACCGGCAGAAAACGAAACCGGCGATATTCCTACGAGCATTATCTGGAGCTGTTCGAAAATCTCACCGATACACCCACAAAATCCGCTATTAAGGCTTGATGGATATGCTTCGCCACTTCATCCGTAAGGAAATCCTCGATCACTTCCTCAGTACCCGGTTTCTCGTGCTGGGCGTTCTCGGCATCCTGATCACGTGGCTAAGTCTATACGACGGCTACGCCTACTATCGCTCCTGCTTGAGGGACTATCAGCAGGCCCGTGAAGCCACCGATGCGCGCATCCGGGAGATCATCGAAGGCCCACACAACAACCGCCGACAAAATTGGAAAGAGGTATGGTATTATGGGTATATGGTCCATAAGCCGCCAACGCCCCTGAGCATCTTCGTCAGGGGGCAGGAACAGACCTTCCCCCGATCCAAGTTCGTGCTGGGTCCAGTACGGGCTCGGCGAATGACCCGAAGCCCGGCTGCCGTCGAGCCGATCCTGGGAATGTTCCCTCCGCTGGATCTGGGCCTGGTCGTTCAGGTTGTCCTGGGACTGTTCGTCCTCCTCTTCACCTACGACGCCATCTGTGGCGAGAAGGAATCCGGCACCTTGAGAGCGATCGGCTCGTTCGCAGCCCCTCGATACCAGCTGCTTATCGGGAAGATTCTGGGTGCGCTGATTGCCACCACCTCCGCGTTCTTCCTACCCCTGCTATTGGGCATAGCGGTCATCCTCCTCATTCCGGAGATAGCGCTGACCGATTCCGATCTGGGACGACTCGGGCTGATCCTGCTCACATTCGGTCTGTATATCGGAACCCTCGCCTGCGCGGGGGTGCTATTCTCCTGTTTGGCCCACCGCTCAATCACCTCGTTTGTACTCGTCCTGACCTTCTGGATCGGTTCGGTCATTGTCCTGCCCAGACTCAGTCTGGTTGTTTCCGACGGCTTTCGACCCGCGCCGTCCGCCCACGAACTCCAAACCAGGATCTGGAGCGTTGCTCGCCAGACCCAGGAAGATCGCCTCGAACGTAGTAACCAATGGCGTGATGCTAGATCGAAGCCCGGGGAAGAATTCTGGCGAACACCTGAAGGTCGGGAAGCCGAACGGCTCTTCAGAGATGAGGACAATTTCAAGACGCTCGAGGCTCGAAACGAAGGGATCAAAAGGGCAAGAGAGGACTTCCGAAATCGCGCCAACGCCCGGACCGACCTCGCCGTTTCCCTCGCAAGAATCTCCCCGGCGTTCGCCCTTGCCGATGCGGGGGTCAAACTGGCCAAAACCGGGATCGACCGGCACCGCCGCTTTGAAGCGGCTTATAACCAGTACATGTCGGTGCGCGACCCCTGGTATCTGAAGCGGGATACGAAGCTCGGGCTTCAGCGCGCTCGACCGGAGAAATACGGCGAATACCGCTGGGACGTTGCGGACATCCCCAGGTTCACGTACCGCGAACAAGCTCCCGGACGCGACCTGCAAGAGGCCCTGGTCGACATAGCACTCCTGGCGGGATGGGCGCTCATCTTCTTCGCCGCGGCAACCGTCGCGGTCTCACGCTACGACCTTCGGTAGAAATAACGGGTGCCGGTCTCATCACTTAAAACCTCCAAAACCCAGGACTCCTATCCCATGTTTGTTCATCTCCTGCGAAAAGAGCTTCTCCACCACCTGCTGGAATTCCGGTTCATCGCCGTCCTGGTTCTAAGCGTCGCGCTCTCGCTGCTCAGCGTTCTGGTGGGGCAGCGAAACTACCACAGGGAGCTTCAGGAGTTCAACGCCGTTTACGAGTCCAACCGGACGGATCTGAGGCAGTGGATCGAAGAGGGAAGATTCGACACGTTTTCGTCCTGGGGATACCGGTGGAACCGCCCCCCCGAGGCGCTCAGTCCGGTCGTATACGGCCTCTCCGGCGTACTCGGCCAGGAAGTTCGCCTCCACTTCGAGTACGTGCCCGAATTCGAAGGCAGCCCGTTTGAAACCGACGCCTTGCACGCCATCTTCGGCGCCCTCGACTTTGCTCTAATTGTACAAATTGTATTGAGCCTGTGTGTCTTGCTGGTAAGCTACGACGCGATCTGTGGAGAAAAGGCGGACGGAACGCTCCGGCTCTATGCGTCATTTCCGGCCTCTAAAGTCAGCATCGCCGCAGCGAAACTGGTCGGCTCGACAACTGCCGTGCTCATCCCCTTTGTCCTGTCTTTTCTCGTCGTGATGGCCGCGATGGCGCTGTCGCCGGAAACAGAGCTGGCCGGAGAAGACTGGGCTCGTCTCGCCGGATTGATGGCGATATTCGCCCTCTACCTGCTCGTCTTCGCGGCCTTTGGGCTTCTGGTCTCCGCCATAATACACGACAAAACTTAATCTGACCTAAAATATGGAGGATCAATCAGTATCCAAAGACAGTGAAAGAACTCCTGGATGTGATCCTGTATATTGAGCAGAACATACTGCAAATGGTCCAATCCATATCGAAACAGGCTTTTCTCTTTGCATCCGTGTTTTTTGATCTTCAACGGTTTTGTCTTTGCGATCCATTCTCCTACCAGATGAGCCCAGGTGAGGGCAATGGCTAAAAGCGCGATGAGTTTTTCGATTCGTTCCAGATGGATCAGATGGGTCTGTTCCAGATCGAAGCCTCGGCTTTTCAACGCGGCGAACAGGACTTCAATTCCCCACCGTTTTTTGTAATCCTCCAGCGGTTTTCGACCTTTACACTTGCTGGCAACGATGAGAAATTCGTCAGGTAATCGGATGACAGACAAATACAGATGATGACCATAGATCAGACGGGGTTTACGCAGGATGCGCTCTTGGTGAATGTGCAGGTCGGCAAACAAGCATCGAAGCGCGATGTCCCCTTTGCCATTTAGGGTTTTGGCGTTTTCCTTGACGCGGATGGCAAAGCCTAAGGCTTGCGCATCTAACCACGCAAACCATTCTTGCCCAATGAATTCCCGGTCTGCAACGATGACCTGAATCAGGTTTTTATCCACCAACTTCAAGACCCGTTCCATCAACTGGATACGCTCATCGGTGTTGGAGTTGCCCTTTTTGGGCAGCAGTATCCAGCAGATGGGAAATGCAACGCCTTGATAGACACTCCCGGCGGTGAGAATATTGATGGTCAGTTTGCCGAAGCTCCAGGTCGTCCGATCTATCGAGATGGTAAAGTCCGACTTGATCGGCAAGAGATGCAGGATCAAGTCGGCCACCAGGTCATAGGACAGATTAAACTCACTGAAGAAACGTTGGATTCTGCGATAGTTGGACTTCTGCTTGGCTTTGCCGTTGAGGGCGTTGGCCAGTTTGGTGAAGTTGACGGTTGTGAGCTTGATGAGAGACACAATGAAGGCGGCGATGAATTTTACCCGGGCCTTATGACAGGGTAAATACCATTGCATCACGTCGTGTAATTCATTAACTTGAGGAGACATAGACCTGTGTTTGATGATGGATGAGTTGTTGGATCTTGACAACCCAAACTTAACTCATTTCACCACTCAGCGCAGGTCTTTTCCTTTTTTGTCGTGTACCATGGTTGCGGGTATAAAGCAGGTCATCATAGTAGGGTTCGGTGAAAAGGTTCGCACTCAGCGGGCCTATTTTTTTTGTTGCAATCTTCGAGACTTCGGGGTGGGCCCAGAAGACCAGGCCCCCGTGGTCCTCCACCACGTAGTCGATAAAGTCCTGGTAGGGGGCCAGACCCTGATCGCCGTGGTACTGGTCGTATTTCCCGAATTTGTAGGGGAAATTGTTGAGGAGGAAGAGGAGGCCAACGGCGGTGAAAAGTACCGTCGGCATGTAGTAGAATAGCGGCCAACGGGCGCTGCGAGCCCTCTGGCGGCATTTGTAGGCCAGGAAGAGGAGGGCGAGGGGCCAGAGGCTGAGGAGGGTTTCCACACCGTAGCGCTTGAAGAAGCCGTTTCCCATTGAAGGAAGATCGACGTAAGCGTCGGGGGACTCCATGCCGAAGGCCAGGAGGTGTTTGTAGCCGTTGACCATTGTGAGGGAGCCCTTGAGAAGGCTGCTCTCCCAGTCATAATACACGACAAAACTTAATCTGACCTAAAATATGGAGGATCAATCAGTATCCAAAGACAGTGAAAGAACTCCTGGATGTGATCCTGTATATTGAGCAGAACATACTGCAAATGGTCCAATCCATATCGAAACAGGCTTTTCTCTTTGCATCCGTGTTTTTTGATCTTCAACGGTTTTGTCTTTGCGATCCATTCTCCTACCAGATGAGCCCAGGTGAGGGCAATGGCTAAAAGCGCGATGAGTTTTTCGATTCGTTCCAGATGGATCAGATGGGTCTGTTCCAGATCGAAGCCTCGGCTTTTCAACGCGGCGAACAGGACTTCAATTCCCCACCGTTTTTTGTAATCCTCCAGCGGTTTTCGACCTTTACACTTGCTGGCAACGATGAGAAATTCGTCAGGTAATCGGATGACAGACAAATACAGATGATGACCATAGATCAGACGGGGTTTACGCAGGATGCGCTCTTGGTGAATGTGCAGGTCGGCAAACAAGCATCGAAGCGCGATGTCCCCTTTGCCATTTAGGGTTTTGGCGTTTTCCTTGACGCGGATGGCAAAGCCTAAGGCTTGCGCATCTAACCACGCAAACCATTCTTGCCCAATGAATTCCCGGTCTGCAACGATGACCTGAATCAGGTTTTTATCCACCAACTTCAAGACCCGTTCCATCAACTGGATACGCTCATCGGTGTTGGAGTTGCCCTTTTTGGGCAGCAGTATCCAGCAGATGGGAAATGCAACGCCTTGATAGACACTCCCGGCGGTGAGAATATTGATGGTCAGTTTGCCGAAGCTCCAGGTCGTCCGATCTATCGAGATGGTAAAGTCCGACTTGATCGGCAAGAGATGCAGGATCAAGTCGGCCACCAGGTCATAGGACAGATTAAACTCACTGAAGAAACGTTGGATTCTGCGATAGTTGGACTTCTGCTTGGCTTTGCCGTTGAGGGCGTTGGCCAGTTTGGTGAAGTTGACGGTTGTGAGCTTGATGAGAGACACAATGAAGGCGGCGATGAATTTTACCCGGGCCTTATGACAGGGTAAATACCATTGCATCACGTCGTGTAATTCATTAACTTGAGGAGACATAGACCTGTGTTTGATGATGGATGAGTTGTTGGATCTTGACAACCCAAACTTAACTCATTTCACCACTCAGCGCAGGTCTTTTCCTTTTTTGTCGTGTACCATGGGTCTCCGCTTTAACACATCGCAGGATAAGCGCCTTTCTGGGGCTCCTGGTGGTCTGGACGGTATGGGTATTCGTCCTGCCCAACCTCGCCATCGGTTTTACCCGCAACCTGATTCCAAAGGAAAGCCCCTATCTCCTCGATCGCCGGGTACTCGAACTCCGCCGCGAGGCGGACCAGAAGGTCCGTGCCGAACTGGATGCATTCTGGGACCGGCAACGCATCCAGGATTGGAACAGCCTCTCCCGGGACGAACAGCAAAGGTTCATCAACGCATCGAACAAAATCAGAGCCGCCTCTCTGGAGGTACACGACGAGCCCTATCAGGCAGCGCTTGCGACGTTTCGCCGCGATCGCCACAACCGTACTCAACGGCGTGTCAATCTCGTAACCACACTTTCAGCGATTTCTCCTGCGGCCTCACTCAATGTGATCGCGATGGACCTGGCGCGGACCGGCTTTCACCAGCAGATGCGAATCGAAGAAGCGCTCTCCCTGCATCAGGTCTATCTCGCGAAATACATCCGACAGAAACAAGGTCAACAGGAACCGGCGCTCAATGATTTCGTCCCCTTTGCATACAAAGACAGTGAAAAGCTCTCCGCGGTTTGGGGCCGAAACCTGATGTACGTCCTGAACCTCGCCCTTCTGACCGTCCTGGGCTTCGCCGGCGCTTACGTCGCCATCCTTCGCTACGACGTCCGGTAACGCGCATTCTGCAAGTCTCATAAGATAGGGAGAAGAAATATGGCAGCTACTTCTAAGGGTCTGGATCGGCGCAACCGCGAGCTCTCTATCCTCAACACCATCGCCAGAGAATTGAACCGATCGGTAAATCTGGATGGTGCCCTGAATACGGTACTGGCGCAAATAGCCGAACTGCTCAATCTGGAGACAGGCTGGATATGGCTCCTGAATGAGCAAACGGGTGAACCCCATCTGGCAGCGTCTCAAAACCTTCCGTCGGGATTAATCGAGAATCCGGATCTGATGGAAGGGTGGTGCTACTGCCTGGACACATACCGAAAAGGAAATTTAAAAGGGGCAGCAAATGTCAACGTCGTAACCTGCAGTCGGCTCAACAAGCTGGTGCACGGCACGGAGGGACTGCGTTACCACGCCAGTATTCCGCTCTATACTCAGGACAGGAGGAAGTTGGGTGTGCTTAACGTTGCCAGCACGACCTGGCGGGAACTTTCTTCAGAAGATCTACGCATCCTGAACACGGCGGGAGATCTGCTCGGCATTGCGATTGAACGGGCACGATTTTTTGCCCAGCTTCAAGAAGCAAAGCAACGGGTAATCGACGCTATGGAGAAAGAACTCCAGGTGGCCCACGACATGCAGATGGACCTGCTGCCAAAGATGCCGCCCCGGGTGGAGAGTATGGACCTGTCAGGGATCTGCATACCGGCCAACCACGTTGGCGGCGATTACTACAACTTTCTCCACTTAAATGAAGCTCAGACAAAACTTGGCATCGTTATTGCGGATGTATCGGGCAAGGCAATGCAGGCGGCGACGGTAGCGATGCGTTTCAATGAGATGCTGCGCTACGAGACAATTGCCCGCACCTCTCCCGTAGAAATTTTGAAGGGACTCGACGGGTCGCTTCGAGGACGAATTCCCCCGGAGATGTTTGTCACCGCCGGCATCGGCGTGCTGGATGTGGCCAGCAGATCCCTCAACTTTGCAAGCGCTGCGAACCCGGAAGTCTACCACTTCTCAGGGAAAAACGGAACGGTCCATCCGCTGACCGTGAGAGGATTTCCCCTGGGGCTGCCGCTGATCCTGGAGGCGACGGAACCGTTTCAGAGCGTGAACCTGGACCTGGACCCTGGGGACGTGATTGTATTCACGTCAGATGGCATTGAGGAAGCTCAGGATAGTGACGGAGACTTCTATGGCGGACAGCGTCTGAGCGAATGCCTCCACAACAGCGTCCACAAACAGGCATCTGCAGAGGCAATCCGCGATGAAATTGTAGCGGACGTCACCCGATTTATCGGAGAGGCTCCCCAGACGGATGATCTCACGGTCGTGGTGCTGCGTTCTCTCCAGTAAGACCCGAGTGGCCGTTGGAGAGGAAAACCGAGGGCCTATTCCCCCTGCCAGGGGGGAAAAAGCGTGTGGGAAATCCCGAGCAGGTTCAGGATCCGCCCCGCGATAAAATCGGCCAGATCGTCGAACGTCTGCGGATGCTGATAGAAGGCGGGCATCGCCGGCAGGATCGCAGCGCCCGCCTCGGCCGCGGCGGTCATATTCTTCAGATGGATCAGGTTCAGGGGCGTCTCCCTCGGCACCAGCACCAGCGGGCGCCGTTCCTTGAGCGCGACGCTCGCAGCCCGCTCAATCAAATTGCTCGACGTCCCGTGGGCAATCCCTGCCAGGGTGCCCATTGAGCAGGGCGCCACCGCCATGCCCCCGGCATGAACGGACCCGCTCGAAATCGACGCGGCCAGATTCCCGAATGGGTGAAGGGTCAACTCCCCCTTTGTAATTGCCTCTCCGTAACAATCGACCAGAAAATCTCCGAACTCGCTCTGCTTCCCCTCAAATCCGCCCTCTTCCCGCAGGATCATCCATCCCCATTCGGAAACGATCAGGTCCACCCGATCCCCGTTCATCAGCAGAGCGCGCAGCGTGCGCAGGGCGTAGATGACGCCGCTGGCGCCGGTAATAGCAACGGTAACGCGGTTCATGTCAGAAGCACATCCCCAAGGGTGAACAGAAAATACACCGTGCTGATAATCGCATTCATATTCATAAACGCCACCGGCAGCCGCGACAGATCATCCGGCCGCACCAGCCGATTTTCGTACACCATCAACAGCCCCACCACAATTACCCCCGCCAGATAGATCTTCCCCAGCCCGAAAACCGCACCCACCGCAAGCATCAATCCAAAAGAAACGGCGTGAAGCAGTCGCGCCACAAGGAGCGCCCTGCGGATTCCGAAGCGCTGGGGAATCGAATAAAGCCCATACCTACGGTCAAAATCGATATCCTGGCACGCGTAGATCACGTCGAAGCCCGCCACCCAGGCCAGCACCGCGCCTCCCAGCAGCAGAATCTCCGGGTCCAGCCGGCCCATAATCGCAATCCACGCCCCAATCGGCGCCACGGCCAGCGAAAGCCCTAAGAAAAACTGCGTCGCCCACGTAAACCGTTTGGTATAAGAGTAAAGGAACACGATCCCCAGCGCCACCGGCGAAAGCGCAAAACAGAGCGGATTGAGCCGGTACGTCGCAAAAATCAACGCCGCCGAAGAGACCCCCACAAACACCCGCACCGCCGCCGGAGAAATCGTCCCCCGGGGAAGCTCCCGCACCGCCGTGCGGGGATTGGCCGCATCCATCTCTCGGTCCACCAGCCGGTTGAACCCCATCGCCGCGCTCCGCGCCCCCACCATCGCCACCGCGATCCAGACCACCTGTTGTATGGTGATCCCCGTCCGGGCGCCCGCCAGCGCCGCCCCGCTCAGTGCAAACGGAAGCGCGAAAATGCTGTGCGAAAACTTGATCATCCGCCCGTACGTCACAATGCGGCCAATCACCGTTTCGCCCGAACGCGTATCCTTCTCTTCCACAACGTTCATCTAAATCTCCATAAACGGCTGCCATATGCCTTGGCGGCCCTGCGAACACGCGCGCCTTTTTTGCCACAAACGTCACAAACCATAGCTTCGTTCCTCACAGCAAACACACCAGGCCATATACCTCCCCCTCTCCCGCCGCGGGAGAGGGGGCCGGGGGGTGAGGGCCCTACCCCCTCACCAGCGCCTCCGCTGTCTCTACGATCACCCGCTCCTCATCCTTAAACCGCGCCGGCTCTCCGTAATAGGGATAGGCATTCGGTTCGTATCCCCCTTCTTCGTGGTGCCGTTCGGTGCAGAGGTACCCCACCTCGTCATTGGCATATCCCACGGGCCAGACATCCTCCACCTCCAGCTCGCTCCGAAACCGCTTCTCAATCGCGTGTCCGATCTCCTGCGCCGGTTCTCCCGGGATCGTGATGCAGGCCAGCGGACCCACCTTCATAAACTGCATCTCCGTCGCTTTGCTCTCCGGCACCGTGCCTTTTTCCACCATCTCCAGCACCATTCGCGCCCACGGCCCGGTCAGGAGCCTGCCCCGATCACTGGTGGTATCCTCGGCCATCTCCCGCATTTTTTCTTCGGGGTCTAACTCGCCAAAGGGCACCTCCAGCCTCCCGCACCTCGACAGCAATCCTGTGCCCCGTTTTGTGCGTAGCGACCCGGCCACCCGGCAGACCTCGTTGCCAAGTTCGCCTCCAACCGCATCAAGCTGCTCTTTCGTCGCCGAGCCGAACCCGCCCGTCTCGCTGACAATTTCCGGACGAATATTGCCGAAGCATCCCGCTAAGAAAAGTGCCTTGCACCCCAGCCTGTCTTCGATCACCTTCCGGGCCACCCCCGGATAATCGGGCGAAATGTTCCCTTCCGAACCGCTCTTCGTGGTGGTGTGGCAGGAATAGTGAAACAGAACCGCCACCGGCTTTCCCCCCTCGCCCTCCACGCTCAGCGCACGCGCTCGCCGGTCCACGATCCCCCCGTAATTCAACGCCATACCCGACGTATTGGGCAGTGGCCGGCGGCTGATGTTAAAATGCACCGATCCGCATCCGACCCCCAACGTCACCGGCTGCAGGTCTTCCGCCGCCCGCACAATGCACCCGGCGGCCGCCTCCTCAAGCCGCTCCAGCCACCCCTCCGGAGGCGCCATCCCCAGCGACGGCAGCGCCGCCGGTAGCGCAGTGGGTGTGACTGCAGGCAACCATCACGCCGTCTGCCGGAATGCCGCAGGCCGCCTCCACACGCTCCCGAATCCGGGCGGTCATCTCCCCCGTCACGCCAATCACGTCCAGCGTAGCAATTGCGACACGCGTCCCCTCTTCCTCAAACACAGCCGCCCTCGCCTCCAGGGGATAGAGCACCGAATGGGACGGATTGGTGCTCCAGTGCCCCTGCAGCACCGGTCCGGGTGAAGGCGTAATATCCGCTTCGGCAACACCACATCGTATCATAGAATCTCCTTAAGCTCTCGAGTTTTTAAACAGAAGCCGGACCACCCGCACGCGTCTACTCCGGATGACATCCCGACAGCGGCGCTGCCCACTGCTTCCCGCCCCCCACATCGTAGCCCCTCCCGTCCCGCTTCGTATAAATCCGCACCTCGCCGTCAACCGCATCCACGCCTCGAACCCGGTACCCGGTTGTCGATTCCCCGTCGTCCACAAGCACCACCCTGTCCGAAAGACCGGCCGCATTCGCCAGGCCTCCGGCCACAAAATAGGACGCGTCGTTGCCGTTGACAATCCCCTGCACCTCCCCTTCCAGCCGTCCTGCGTTTAAGACCACTTTCCGCTCTCCAAACCGGGCCTGCGTCCCCTCCGCCAGGTACAGAAATCCGGACGACGCCACCGTGAACCGCCCGTCCGTCTCCAGCACCCCTCTCGAGGTCTCGACCCGCCTCGGCCCGCCCTTCAGTGTGCCCACAATCACATCCTTCCCCAGCCGCGTCTCCACCTCCAGTCCCACGCCCTCTCCGGATACGGCCAGCCGGTTCACCCCCCTCACCAGCGGCGCTCCCTCGTAGACCTCGAACACACTCACAAAAACCGAAACCGGAGCCTCTCCGGTCCGCCGCCGGATCACATAGGGAATATCCACCTTCTTATCGGGCGTATTGAAATGTCCCCACCCCCGCTCGCCCCACCCCTCGCCGATGATCACATCCTCCCCCACACCCGGCAGCGCCCACGCCCGAAACCGGACCGACGCATCCATCTGCCAGGTCAGATGCCACGGACCGTCCGCGCTACCGCACCGCACATTCTGAATACCATAAGGCGTCGGTCCATCGGCAGGAGAAAGTTCAATGTCCTGAGCGTCCCCCCCGGGAATCGGACCGTGGAAAAGATAGTCGTGACTCTTTCCGCCCGACACGGCGAACATATCCACCAGGTAGGCGCCGTCCTTGCCGTGATTGACCAGCACACAGGCCCGGCGGTACAGATCGGCCTGCTCGTAGGCAGCGGAAGAACAATCGACCACCTTGACATGCGGTGTAACGTCGAAGAGGTGAAGGCTCCCCAGGCGCTCCTGGGTCCGCTGCTCCGACTCGTCCACCACCACAAGGTTGTGCGCAGGCGTCCGAACGGTCATATCCTTATCCGGACGGTCCCACAGATATCCCAGATCGGTCAGGATCTCGTGGCCTTCCTGAAACAGGGTCAGATTGAGGCTGTCCCGGTGGTGGTGCACGCCCCAATGGGAAGCGTCCAGAATAACCGTGCCCTCCCGCCCGTCCGCCCCCCGTCTGAAATACCCCATGCGCAGCGCTGGGAAAAACACGTCTTCAAAAACAACCCGGTCCGCCGCCGGTATGGAAAAATCGGGATCCCGGTAAAAAAGGGCGTACTCCCCGCCCGTCTCCTCCGGCGGGCCGTCGAGCAACTCTCCCAGCAACGCCCGGTACTTGGGGAAACCGTAGCGGGCCACCATCAACTCGGCGTACTGCGTCCCCAGAGACGTTGGCACATAAGAATCGGCCGACGCCGGGTACCGCAGGTTCGGCAGCATCATATCGTAGAACGCCTGGTAAACCGCCCGGCAATCTCCGTCGGCGTACACATCCACATCCTGCATCCAGTCCTGCTCCCGGTACCCCTCCGGATCGCTGTACCCATGCAGCGCCTCGCCGAAATTCCACAGACCGTTGAGGGTCATCATCCCGTACGCGGGAGACTCCGATGTAGTACCATCGAACAGGAACCAGCGCCTGATAAAGTGCCAGAACCCCTCCGTGCCGGTCCGCACCAGTCCGGGATCGCCCACCGCCATCCCCACCATCCCCGCACCGGTCAAATTCGACACGCTCTTATTGTTCAGCGCCGGATCGGCCAGCAGGAGAATCGTGCCCTCAATCAGCAGATCTTTCTCAATCCTCACCCGCTCGTCGTCGGTCAAAATGTCATGAATAAAATCATACGCAGTGGCCAGGTGCCGAATAAACACCCCTTCCATCCCCGAACCGGTCGCCCGGCCCGAATTCCAGTAGCCCGAGTGGAGCTTCCGGTCCGGCTTATTGGGCGGAATCGTCCACTCGTCCTCCGGCAAATCGTTGATCCGCTCCGCCACCAGGTGCGGCGGCAAATCGATCCACTCCCCGTAACTCGAATGCACAAGATAATTGGGATAAACCTCGGTGAACCGGAGCAGAATCGCCCGAGCCGCCTCCGCATACGCCCGCTCGCCCGTCAGCGCGTAAACCGTCGCCAGCGTCTGCGCCTGCCCCGCCATATGGCCCACCTTCCGGCTCCGAATCTGAGCCGTCCAGCTCGACCGCAGGGAGAACCCGCGAAAATCGAACGAGTACCCCCCGTGATAGGTAATCACCTGGCCCCCGCCGTACCGATCTGCGCGAAACTCGATATCCTCCGGATACTTCTCGTTGGGATAGACCGTCTCACAGGTTGTGCAGATCAACCGTTCGGGATCCTTCGGACTCCAGTGATACGCCCCGTGGATTGTATTGCCCTCACAGACCGGACAGTTCGTAAACCCGGTCCCACCTGGCGTAGTCGTCGGAATCATCTGCTCGATATAGTCCGATCCCTGTTCCAGCGTGTGTGCAACCTGCTCCACCATACCCACCATCACCCGCCTCGCCCAGGCATGCCGTTCCAGGTTCTCCCGCGCACGAGCAAAATCGTCCGCCGAATAAACCGTTACCGGATGCGCCACCTGATCCCTGTACTTCTCCCACGCCGCATATCGATCCGGCCCCTCTTTGCTCGTACCCACAGACCCTTCCGTTAAAGCTGTGACCTTTCGATGGCGATCCACCCAGTATACTCCCAGGATGAACAGCCACTGGGCCAGCGCCACAACCGCGAGCGCCGTCTCGTTGGGCGGCGGACTTCCCATATAATTGACCAGCTGGATAAGTAGCAGAAAACCTAGCAGCGCCCACAGCCCATAGCGCCCAACCCGGTCCCGTGCGGCGGTTGACCGCAGGTAAATCGCACACCCGGCGGCAAAAAGCCCCAGCTCAACCACCGCGGTCCCCGCCACGGAATGCCACAGCCCCAGGCCAACGGCGGTCTCGCCCCCGGGAACCAGCAACAGGTCCGGGCGGTGCGCAACCGCATCCAAGATCCAGTGACTCAAAACGCCCGCCCCCAGAACCCAGGCCCCCAGAGCATACCGGCGAACGGCAAAATAGACCAATCCGAAACCCAGCGCCCATCCGGCCGCGCCCACCAGACTGTGCGTAATCGGATAGTCGTAAAAATCCAGCGGGGTAACCGCCGTATTTCCCGGATCGATCCGCACGTGTTCCAGCCCCAGAAGCAAAAAAATCGGCCAGAGCAAATCCACGAACTGAACGGACAAAAACAGGGTGCCCAGGGAGATCCGGGGTGTCACCCTCTTTGCGGCAAGTCCCACGGCAAAATGGCCGACAAACATGCGTACCCCCTTACCTCTGTCGAACGAATTTCTGAACCCGCCCGTCCGCGTGTACCTCACCCACAATGTGCCTCCATCGCCCAATATATGTATGCTGTCCGGCAAATTACAAGGATTATTTTCCCACATCAAAAAGGCCCCGAAAAGCCTTCTTTCCGGGACCACGGCAGCGCTTATCTGCTGAAACAACCGCTAAAGCTTACGACTTCCTCCGCAGGACGGCGTCGCGCACGAGATCTCGACGTCCCAGCCGCTTCTGACCCTCCACCTTCGACGGCTCGGCCGGCTCGGATTCACCGCTATCGGCAGCCTCATTCCTCGTCGCTGTGTCGGTGGCCGCCTTCTCACCCGCTTGACCGGAAGCCACCGTCTCCTGATCGGCGGCCTCGTCCTCACTCGCTTGATCGGAAGCCCCACCGGCTGTCACAGCCTTTCCCCGATCGGCCGCTTCGATTAACCCCTTCCGGCCCAACCCGTCGATCTTCTCCTGAATGGCGGCAATCAGATCCTCGTTATTGCTCTCTTTCTCCAGATCGATCAACTGGTGGATAACCTTCATCACCCGTTTGAACTGGCTGTCGCGGCGCACGGAGGTCCCTCCCAGGGCCTTCATCACCAGCCCCTCCAGATTCTGCTCCAGCGACTTCTGTTTCTGCGCCTCCTGCTGAACGGCCGTCTTTTCAAGCTGCTCTAAATGCTGCTTCAAAGACGCGAGCCGGGCCTTTCCCTGGCTCGCCTTGTGCTTGGCCACGCCTTCGGCCTTCAGAGCAATCAGGTACTTCCGGCGGGAGGTGTCCAGATCCTCCTCCAGCTCCGCAATTTGATTCTGGTTGGCGCGGTACTCGTGATTCAGCGCTCGGAGTTCCCAGGCACTCAGCGTCTTGCCCAGCAAGAGCAACAGCAGAAAACCCAGCGTGATAAATCCCAGAAGCAGCGACACAGACGCGATCTCCCGTTTTAAATGCCAGACAAAAGAACCGTCTTCCGTACAGAAAACAATACAATCTTTGGAGGGGGTTGTCAATGCCTATGTGAAGCCTCCAGTTCCTTCATCACCCCGACCTCAGCCCGAAAACCCCGGCAAACAATACGAAATCCGAAAAATCCACCCGATCGTTCCCGTTCAGGTCGAACCGGGGTTCAAACAGGGGATTGCCGGGAACCGTGCCGAAAGCCCTGGCGAACAGCACAAAATCCGCAAAATCCACCCGCCCGCTGCCGTCGAAATCGGCAGGGCCCGCATCCTCAAGCGTCTGAGCGGCCGCCCCGTACCACACCGCAATTCCCCTGGGACCGTCCCCGATCCTCAGGGACCTGGCGATTTCGAGCGTAGCCGCGTCGAACACCAGCAGATCGTTGGAATCCTGGTTGGCCACATAGATCAGACGCCCGTCGGACGACACCGCCAGATCCCGCGTCTCCCTTCCCCCCGAAAGCGCCGGCAGGGAGGAGATCACCCGGTTGCCCTCTAAGTCCACAACCAGCAGACTCGCGTTGAGCCGGTCCGTCGCGTAAAGCATCTTTTCGTCTCCCGACAGCGCCAGCCGGAAGACCCCGGCCGACGGGGTGTCAATCGTCCGGACAAGCGCCCCGGTCTGGACGTCCACCACCGAAATGCCCCCGTCGAATCCCGCCACAAAAAGCCGGTCGCCTCGGGAGGAAACCGCCAGGGAGCGGGGCGAAGCCACCACATCAATCCGCTTCTGCACCACACCCGTGCCGGCATCCAACACCAGCACCTGGTCCCCGTCGATATCCGTCACATATAACCGGCCACCGTCGGGACTCACCACAATCCCATAGGGACCGTCACGGGCGGTGATCACAGGAAACTTCCGGACCTCTCGCAGGCTGCTCACATCCAGCACCGAGATGTTGTGACTCCTGGAATTGGTCACATACACCCGACGCCCGTCGGGAGAAACCGCCAGGTCCAGAGGCCCCAGCCCCACCTGGATGGTGGCAGCCACTCGGTGCGTGGCCGTCTCGATCACCGTCACCCGGTTGTCGCTACTCTGCCCACCCGTATTGGCCACAAAAAGATAGCGCTCGTCCGGCGTAAGCGCCACGCTCAAAGGCGTGTTCCCGCCGGTGGGAATGCGGGCAATCTCCCGGCCGGGGCCGGTATCGATCACCGAAAGCACCCGCGACCGGCGCATCACCACATAAAGCAAGGGATCGCCCGACAGGGCAAGCACCTCGAACCGCAGCAGCGGCAGACCCTCGGCAGGCAGCACCGTCTCGTTGCCGTCTCCGTCCCTGGCAACCAGCCGGTATTCCACAACCGCTCCCTGAGACTGGCCGGGAATATCGGCGAAAAAGAAATCGCCGCTGCCTGCCTGGAGGGACACCCTCTGAAACGGACCGTCGTTGATCCGGTAGGCCAGTTCGGTGGACGTCACCCCCACATCATCTGTAATCCGCAACCCCACCCGATAGGGACCCGAAGCGTCGGGCGTGTTGACCGGCAGATCCAGCCCCTGCATAAAAGGAGAGCCCGGTACGGCCGTGCCCAGGGCAAAATCGATGCCCGAGACCACCCGCCCTGCATTCACCCCGATCACCTGCCCCGCATTCTGCAGGGTTGCGTTATCGTAGAACTCTCTGGAGAAATCCGTATCTAAGCGCTGGCTGAAAATCCCTCCGAAGTTCCTGGAGGTCACCGAGCCGGTCAGAGGTTCGATCGCCACCTGGTAGTCTCCCGGGGGCAGCCCCGAGATCTCGTATCGGCCGTCTCCGTCCCGCCCTATCTCCTCCCCGACAGAACCCGACAGGGCGCCCACCACGAACTCTCCTGTGCCGGCTTTGTAGGCCACCACGTGCACACCGAAAGCGCCCCGTCCGTCGGGGTGGGTCACCTGTCCGATAATGGTCCCCGTGTTCAGCGCAGCCGGGGAAGGGTACAGCGCAGAAACCCCTGCCTCGTCGTCCGATTCCAGCGAACGCTCTCCGCCGAAGAAGAAAGGATACATCGTGGGCCGCACCGACGAGGCGCCCTGTAGGGGCGTATGATCCAGCCCCAGCAAATGCCCGATCTCGTGGGTCAACACCGCCTGGAGGTCCACTACCCCCCGCCGGGAACCCGACGGATCTATCGTGAACCGGAAATCTCCCTCCCCGTTAAAAACGATGTCCGTATCGACAATCTCCCCGCGCGTGTTCCAGTTGATCCGGGTAAAAGCCAGAACACCCACCCCTCGGGGCGCGTTCACCTCCTCGCCGGTGGCGTCGTAGAGGATCACATTCCTCCGGTCCGACACCGAGACCCGAAACTTGCCCGACCCTCGATCCCGAAACGCAACAAAAGCGGTCTCAACCGCCTCCCAGGCGTCAAAGCTGTCGCGAACGATTCGGAGCACGTCCTGCTCGGGAAAAGGAAAGCTCTGCGCATCCACCCAGAACTCGATCCCGTTGCGGGCCGCTGTTGCAGGCCAGGCCAGTCTCACCATGCGGCCCTGCTCGGTCTGATCGGTCTGGATGAGGAATCCGAACGCAGGCGCGACAAAAATAAACAGCAAGAAAATATGGAACAGCTTCAGGCGCAAGGCTCAATCCTGTTTTTTAAGAAACGGTTCGGGACGTTCCCGATCAACCTGCCAGACTTCAACCTCACCGTCGCCGTCCAAGTCGGCCTCGGCAACGGCGACAAACGTGGAACCCGCAACCGACACCCGGTAGAGGAATCGCCCCGGCGCATCGTTTAACTTCAAAATTTCTCCGTTTGTTTCACGATCTATCGGCAAATAGGTTCCATACTCCCCAAAGTGCGCCTGCTCGATCCGGTAGAGGGTCTCAAGCATGATGCGGGCGCGGGCGCGTTCCTCATCCACCTCGGAGCGGGAAGTAAACCGGTAGACCAGCAGGGTACAGAGAATAAGCAGCAACAGGCCGGCAAAAAGGGCCTGCGGAACCGAAATATGCCGCTCTTGGGGAATCGACACGATCATTCCTCCGGTAAGATTGGATACCAGCTCTCCAGACGCAGCCGGCGCTCCGATTCTGTGCCCCAGCGGGCGCGGACCTCCAGCGTATCCGCAACATCGGTCAGCAGCTCGGCAGGCGCAAAAGGCCCCGGCGCTCCCGGCGTCCAGCCGCCGTCCCGATCCCGGTCCAGAAAACCGGCAACCCGGTAGCTTCCCGGAATAAGCCCGGCCAGGATATAGAGGGAATCGCCCGGCGCCACCACCGTCTCGTAGGTCCGCTCCGGAGACGACAGCCGCCGGGCCTCAATCACAACCGGCGCCTCGGCCGGAGCAACAGCGCCCTTCAAATCGCCCAGGTCTTCCGGGGCGGAAATCGTAAACTTAAACGAAAGAGACGCCTCTACAGCATTCCCGGAAAAGTCCGAAAGCCCTTCCGGGCGGCCCAGCAGCCGATAGGTCTCCCCGGGAGACCAGGGCACGGCCGGCGTGAATTGGAGCCGGTTGGGAACGGGCCAGGAGAAAAACCCCTCCGGCGCAACCGTACTGTCGGAAAGCATCCAGAAATCGGCGGACACATCGGGCGACATCGCCTCGCTGAAATCGATCAGCAGAGGGGCATCCGGCAACACATACCGGGCGTCGAACAAGGGAAAACGGGAAATCGGCTCGGGCGCCCGGCGATCCGGTTCGCCATCGCCGCGAACCCGGGCTTCCTCTCCGGCGGGCATCCCGTTTCCTGCCCTGTCGGCAATCCCCTCCAGATCGATCCGATAAGAGGCCCCCGCCTCCTGAGGAGCCGTCAACAGCCACAGCCGGCTCGAATCGGCCGGATCGGAGGTAAGGGCCAGAACCTTCAACCGGCCTTCAGGATCCTCGACTCGGATCTGTGCAGGGGGGCGTACCGGCTCGTCAAACCGGAGAAGCACATGCCGGCCATCGGGCGTTCGCCCGGACAGGAACCGGGGTGGAATCGTGTCCCGAAGGGCCATCCTGAGAGGCCCCAGGCGAACCCGCTCGCCATCCTGGTGGAGGAAAAGATCGGCCGGAGGAACGGCCAGAGGATCGGCTCCCGGGGTATAAACCTGATCCCCATCGCGATCTTCAAACGCAAAAATACGGTACCGACCCGGCCCCAGCCGGGGGAACCGGTAGTCCCCCGCCGCACCCGGTTGAGTCACATAGGCGGGCGAATCCGTTGCCGGATCGGGCGCTCCCCCCTCCGGCAGATCGAAACCCCACACGTATGTTTGCCCCGACGGCCCCCCCGGATGCGGAGCAACCCGTCCCACAATCTCCCCCCGGTTCAAGCTCAGACCGGTAGCAAAAGCGAAACTGTAGGACGCCACCATCCGGTTGCGCACCGCATCGGCGCTCTCGGCCCCCACGGTAACCAGATAGGTCCGGTCCGGCCGGAGCGCCTCCGGCAGCCGGATCTCCAGTTCCCGGCCGCGCCACCGAAAATCGGGCTCCCCGGCGGGTCGGGGAGAAATAAACACCGCCCGTTCCACCGTACGCCGGTCCATCCCTTCACTAAACCCGATCCGGATGCGCGTCTCCAGCCCCACCCCCACCGAATCGGCCACCGGCGCCGTCCACACCACCCTCGGCGGCGTGGTATCGGGCGGCCCCCCCGGCGGCGGCGCCTGCCGGGCACAGCCTGCGAATAAAACGAGCGCGGCTACCACCGCGCTTATCCGTAAAAAAGAATCCATCAAGCCCTTCAACATAATTGCGGAATGCGGATTGCGGATTTAGAGTCTTTCAATCCGCATTCCGTAATCCGCAATCCGCATTCGTCTCACGCTCTTGGATGCGCCTTCCGGTAGGCCTTCTTGAGCCGCTCCACGCTGACATGGGTGTAAATCTGCGTTGTGGAGAGGCTCGCATGCCCCAGCATCTCCTTAACCGCGTTCAAATCTGCGCCTGCATCTAACAGATGGGTGGCAAACGTATGCCGTAGCGTATGGGGGCCCAGCCGGCGTCCTCCCGTAACCTGGCCCAGGTAGCGCGCCACCCGGTGCTGAACACCGCTGGGCGTAAGCGCACGGCCGGACCGGCTCAGGAAAACCCGCCGCCGGTCCCACTCGGGCGTATCGGGCGAAAGCAACTCTTCGCGACGCTGCAGATAGTTCCACAGCGCCTCCCGGGCCTGCCGGCCAATCGGCGCCAGCCGTTCCTTCCCCCCCTTGCCCAGCACCCGGACCAGCCCCCCTTCTAAGTCCAGCGCATCCAGCGCCAGCCCTGTCAGTTCGCGCAAACGGATGCCGGAACCGTAGAACAGCTCCAGAATCGCCCGGTCGCGCAGCCCCAGGAGCGTATTGGGAGGAGGCGCCTCCACCGCCTGCGCCGCCTCTGCCAGATCCAGATGCACCGGGAGAAATTTCACCTGCTTGGGAGGCCGCACCTGCTGCGCCGGATTCCGTTCTAAGCGACCCGTACGGCAGAGGTAGGACAGGAAGGTACGCAGCGAAGCCAGCTTGCGGGCGATCGACCGCTGGCCGAACCCCGACGCGTTCAGATCGCCCAGAAAGGCCCGAATATCATCTCGCGCGACCCGCTCCGGCACCGGAGCGTCATCTTCCCATCGCCTTTGAAGAAAGGCCTGGAACTGGTCGAGATCTGTCTGGTAGGCACGGCAGGTGTGGGTGGAAAGGCGACGTTCTCGGGAAAGATGGGTCAGAAACTGCGCCACAGCAGTCCGCATAGAAGAATACCTCAACAGCCGGTCAGACCGGCTCGAAACGGTTCTTGCTGGGGAGAAGGCGTGGGGAACTTTGAACTTGGAACCTGGAACTTGGAACCTGGAACCTCAATCAGGAATCTCCATCCCCATCCCCCTCAGAAACAGCATCCGGAGAAACCTCCTGCCCACACTTTAAACATTTCAAACTCGTCTCTCCCTTCCGTCCGGTGTGCTCGGCCAGAAAAGGACCGTCGCACACAGGGCAGGCCTGCTTCAGGGGTCGGTCCCAGGTGGCAAACTTGCACTTGTCGTACGTGCTGCATCCGTAGAAAATCTTGCCGCGCCGGCTGCTGCGCTGTACCAGTTCGCCCTCGCACCCCTCGCGCGGGCAGGGCACGCCCAGCGAAAGCGGCTGGGTATTGTTGCATTCGGGATACGTCGAACAGCCCAAAAACCGCCCGTTGCGGCCGGTGCGAACAATCATCTCGGCCCCGCACTTTTCACACATCTCCCCCGTGGGTTCCGGCTGGTCCTCGGCGTCAAGCGGCCGCGTGTTCCGGCAATCCGGAAACCCCGAACAGGCCATAAACCTTCCGTTTCGCCCCCACTTAATCACCATTTTCTCGCCGCACTTCTCGCAGACCTCGTCGGTCTCTTCCTGCAAAGAACGCTTCAGTTCGGCCCGCCGGCTTTCCAGCTGATCCAGATCTTTGGAAAAGGGGCCATAGAAATCCTCGACCACCTTCACCCACTCGGAGTCGCCGCCCTCTACCCTGTCCAGCTCATGCTCCATACGAGCGGTAAAATCCACATTAAAAATATCCGGAAATGCCTGAACCAGAATCTTGTTCACCGTCTTTCCAAGCTCTGTCGGCGAAAACCGGCCCCGGTCTTTATCCACATATTCCCGGTCCAGTAAAGTGGAAATAATCGTGTGGTAGGTGCTTGGCCGTCCAATTGCCTGCGCTTCCAGCTCCTTCACCAGCGTGGCGTCGGAATAGCGGGGCGGCGGTTGGTAAAATGCTGGTCCGGGTGAAGGTCCAGCAGCGCCAGCCGGTCCCCTTCCTTGAGGGAATCGGGCAAACGCCCCTCGGCCTCCTCCTGCTCATCGTCCGTACCCTCGGTATAAAGGGCGGTAAACCCGGCAAACTTGAGAATAGACCCGGTTGCCCGCAGCCCGTACTCCCCTGCGGCAATATCGACTGTGGTCCGGTCGAAAACCGCCGGCGCCATCTGGCAGGCGATAAACCGATCCCAGATCAACCGGTAGAGCCGGCGCTGGTCCGGGCTCAGGTAGGCTTCCACCGCCTCCGGAGGGCGCTCGATCCCTGTGGGCCGGATCGCTTCGTGCGCATCCTGCGCAGCCTTTCCCTTCCGGTAGGCCCTGGGGCTCTTGGGCAGGTAGTCCGGTCCAAAACGTCCTTCAATATACCTGCGGGCGTCCTCCACGGCTTCCGGCGCCAGCCGGGTCGAATCGGTCCGCATGTACGTAATCAGACCCGTGGCCTCGCCTCCGACCTCAATCCCCTCGTAAAGCTGCTGGGCCACCACCATTGTCTTTCGGGCCGTAAACCGAAGGCGCCGGGCGGCTTCCTGCTGCAGGGTACTGGTAATAAAAGGTGGAGAGGGATTGCGCCGCTGCTCCCGCCGGTTCACCTTCTCAATCCGGTATCCCACTTCCGAGGTGCCCGCCGCTTTCAGATCGCCCACAACCCGGTCGGCCTCCGCCTGGTTCGAAATCTCCAGCTTCTTCCCCTGGAACCTCATCACACGCACCTTGAAAGGCTCGGTGTCCGATCCCTTCAGCGAAGCGTCTACCGTCCAGTATTCCTGAGACACAAACACCTCGATCTCCGCCTCTCGCTCACAGATCAACCTGAGCGCCACCGACTGCACCCGTCCTGCACTTAGCCCCCCGTGAATCGTCTTCCACAGGAACGGGCTCACCTTGTACCCCACCAGCCGGTCCAGAACGCGCCGGGCCTGCTGGGCGTTCACTTTGCGCAGATCTATCTCGCCGGGATGCGCGACCGCCTCGTTCACCGCCCGACCGGTGATCTCATTAAACATCACCCGGTGAATCGTAGTGGCGTGCTTGCCCAGCTCGTGGGCCACGTGCCAGGCAATCGCCTCCCCCTCCCGGTCCGGGTCGGTCGCCAGAAAAACCGTGCCGGCCGATTTGGCCGCCGAGCGCAGCTTCTGCAAGACCTTCCCTTTCCCCCGGATCGTCCGGTAGCTGGGACGGAATCCCTTTTCAATCTCGATCCCGAGTTCCTTCCGGGGCAAATCGCGCACGTGTCCCATACAGGCCATCACGAGATAATCTTTCCCCAGAAACTTGTTGATGGTCTTCGCCTTGGCAGGCGACTCAACCACCACAAGAGCATTTGGCATGTCTACTCCTTAAATAGGTTGTTTCCCGTTTTTCATGCTTCCATCAAAAAAAGCGAGCCACTCCGACAGACATCGTCACGTGGCTCATCGCGATTCCAGAACACCAATTGAACGTCGCCGATAGGAGAACATCCCTCCCGAAGAGCCAGTCTGAGGGTGTAAAAGGTAAAATTCAACACCACATGTTCAACCCAAAAATACGAGCACATCCCCAAAAAGTCAAGAGTAAAACTTCTAACTCCATTTAAAACAATACTTTTATACCTCCACCCACTTCGATTCTTCTGGAATAAGACGCAGAGATCGTCGTGGTTCGTGGTTCGTTTTCTCCACCCCCGATCCCCAAATCTTAGTTTTTCTCCGCGTCCTCCGCGTCTCTGCGGTGATATTTTTTTTCGCTATTTACTTCCCTGACCCCTGCCGCTCCGTCCGCGCAGACCGGGCGATCAGCATCTCGGCCATCATCAGCGCCAGCCCCAGCCCCAGAACGACCCGCCAGAGTTCCCGGCCCCGGCGCTGCGTCAGAACCGCCTCGGCAAGGGCCTCCTCCGGCCCAACAGCCCGAACCCGGGCGCCTGCAAAAAGACGCTTCAGACGAGCGGACGGCGCCGGCGTGAGATCGGGCTCCTCCTCCGGGATATGGACGGCAAACCGGTCGGCGAGGCGTTCCTGCGCATAAATCTCCCACAGGCCGGGCACGTCCACCTCTCCCACCGGCCACACCGGCCGGGCCCCCCGCTGTTCGGGCCAGATCGTTCGCGCTTCGCCCCGAGGTGGCTGCAGCAGCGCCTCCCTCGCTCCAACCCCGCGAATATCCCGGTGCACTGTTTGCCCCACCGCGTAGTCGGCCTGCCCGAAAGCCCCCACCGCCAGGTAGCGGGAAAGCTGGTGTACCAGGGGAATAAAAAACCCCGAAAGCGGAAGATCGGTCCAGCTCAGATCCATCTTCAGGCTCGACGCAAAAAGCACCACCCGACCTTTGCCCAGTTGTCCCTCGGCCAGCGCGGGCGAACCCGTGCTGAACGCCGCCACCGGCCGGCCCGCCCCGCCCAGACGCACCCGGTAATAAGCATAAAAATGAGGGCTCAGAAACCGGTCCTCCTGGATAATCTCCTGGAAGAGAGAATGCTCCGACAGGGGCATCTTGAGGGTGTGGTAGGTTCTGGTCTGCCCCGGTGTTCCTGTGATCGAAACCAGCGAAGCCGGGAAAAGGGCCGGAAGCAGCCGGTCATTATAATGCCGGACATCCACCCGATCCCCCAGACAGACCATCAGCCCTGCGCCCTCCTCCACCCGACGCTTCAAAGCTGCCAGAGGGCCGTGGGAGAGGCGAGACACATTGCACAACAGAACCACGTCGGCCTCGGACAGCAGGTTGGGCGTAAGCGCGCCTGGGTGCGCGCCCTGCACCCCCACCGTACTCCGAACATCCGAAGCCGCACCCAGAGCCTGCGCCAGATAGTAGGTCTCTTCCGGCGCCTCTCCCACCAGCAGCACCCTCACCCTCTGGGGGATATTCAACACCGACGTGTAGCGGTTGTCCGCGCCCAGATCGTCGTCCCCGATCTCGACCCGAAGCGGAATCGCGCCCCCCTTCTCAGGCGTAAAACGAATGTAGAGCCGCTGAGCCTTTTCCGCAGCCAGATGGGCAACCTGCTGGGCGATGCGGCGTCCCCCCAGATAGACCTGGACCGGAACCTCCGGCCGGGGGGTCTCGCCGTAATTGACCAGTTCGATATCTAAGGTGGCGGGACTGCCCACCGTCAGAATCTGTCCGGCCGGCCCGGCCCGGCGCACGCCCAAATTGTTCACATGCAATGGGCGTTCCGGAATCAGAAAGACCGAGATCCCCTGAAGGTTCGGCAGGCTATCGGGCAGCGCAGCCCATCCGTTCCTGGCCAGATCGGTAAACAGATAAAGCTCCCGGTTGAGCATCTCCGAGCCGCTGAGCTGTTCGAGGGCGGCCTCCAGACCCGGCCTCAGGTTCGTTCCTCGAGAGGTGGGCCGCAGCCCGTCTAAGTGCGACTTCAGACGTCCGGCGCGGCCGGACTCGACGGCCTCGATCCGCGCGTCGGCCAGAAAAAGGTGCACATCGTCCCGAGCGTCAAACAGATCCAGCGCCTCCCGGACCCGTGCCCGGGCGCGATCAAACAGCGTCCCCTTCGATGTTCGATGCTGCATACTCAAAGACCGGTCCAGCACGAGCACGGCAGCGGTCCGGGCCCCGTCCGTCCCCCCCGCCTCCGAGCCCCGCAGGGTGGGCCGTGCGAAGGCGAGCACAAGCAGCAGAACCAGTAGCGTCCGCAGAATCAGCAGCAGCATCTGCTTCAGCCTCACCCGGCGCATCCGATCGTATTGAAGCGACTGCAGGAGGACGACATTGCTAAACGGAACCGTCACCGTGCGCCGGCGGTTCAGCAGATGAATAACTAAGGGCAGCAACGCGGCCCACAGGCCGTGCAACATGCCCGGATTGGAAAAGCTGAGCCCGAACATAGAAAAATTCCCGGTTCCTTCCAGGGCAAAAAAAAAGCCTGCTTCTAAAATAATGTACAAGCAAGCGCCTGGCGGCCGGTTCCGATCCAACCGGAACAATCCGCTGGGGCCTCACACGTGGAGCTTCTCTTCCTCTTCAACACCGGCAATCGCCGCCTCTCGATCTTCGGCGGCAATCAGGCGCTGTCGAAACGCTTCTCCTTTCAGCAGGCGGGAAATCCGCGCCAGGGCCTTGATATGGGGGCCTGAGACATCCATGGGCGATACCAGCAGAAAAAAAATAAACGTCGGCTTTCCGTCTAAGGAGTCAAAATCCACCCCCTCCTGTTTAATGCCCAGCACGCCGCCCAGTTCGGTCACGTACTCCGATTTGCCGTGGGGAATCGCAATACCGTGTCCGATGCCGGTGCTCATAATCTCTTCACGCTGAAGCACGGCCTCTAAGACCTTCTGCCGGTCGCTAATCTTGGCCTCGTCCACAACATCCACAAGCTCTTCTAAGATCTCCCGTTTGTTCTGGCCCTTCAGACCCACAACAACCGATTTACCCGACAGAATTTCCATCAGCGTCATTGGACTCCTCCGGCTCACACACCCCTGCCTGCAACACACCTCCCCCAGCCCGATATCGGGACTGCCTGGAAAAAACGAAAAATAAAGTACCCCCCTCTGCAAGTCAAGGGAAAAGGCGTCCAGAGACAGCGACCGGGGGCTGGAGGTTAGCCCGAAACCGCACCCAGACGCTCGGCCATATCCTCCCGCTCGCGCAGCAGGAGCTCCCGCTCGTAACAGCGCATCAGATCCGAGCGGATAAGGTTGAACCGGAGAAAATAACGGACGACGCGGAGCTGAAGACGCTTTGCGCGGCGGCGGGAGAGTCCGGAGAAAGATGGGGAAGAATCGGACACCTTCGGACCCTTTCAGAGCGAAATTATGTATATTAATCAAGAATAAGGTGAGAATGTGAAGCGACCGGGGAAGAAAAGTATACCCTTTACCCAGGAGGGTATCAAGAATAAACCGGTTGTAAAACAACCCGAAAAACTTGAAACAATTTCGGAAGGACCGGCGTAAAAGAGGGGTGGAAGAGGTGACAACACTTACAAGGAGATGATATGTTCATGGATAGGAAATCGATATCAAACCGGTGGCGAAAATCGGCGGGCGTACTGGGCGTCCTGATCTGGACGCTCTCCGCAGGAGGAGCGCTTCATGCACAGGAGCAGGCAACAATAGACTCGCTTTACCTGGTGGCGCAAAATACCCCGCAGGTTGAAACGGTCCGGGAAATCTTACACACCCTGAGCAGGGCCCTGCCAAACGCGTCCGATCCCCAACGCCTGCTCATCCGGATCGGCCTCCTCCACCACCGGCTGGAACAGGCCGACAGCGCGGCCGCGGCCTTTCAGCGCGTTCTGGAGCAGGATCCGAATCGGGTGTCTGCACACGCCGGTCTGGGTCTGGTCCACCTTGAACTCAAAAACCGCCCGGAAGAAGCCCTGCCCTACTTCCAGGCGGCAGTAGAGGCCGACTCTACCTATGCAAAAGGGTATTACTTCCTGGCCAGAGCCCATCAAGAATTGGGCAAAACCGCAAAAGCGAGGAAGGCGGCGGCCCGGGCCATCAAAAAAAATTCCGGCTATGCCCCGCCCTACCTCTTGCTGGCGCAGAGCTATCAGAAAGAAAAAAACTTCAAAGCGACCATGATCTACTACCAGAAATACCTGGAGCAAAAACCGCCCGACCAGACCGCAGCCTATGCGTTCGCTCTGGACCTCCTCCAGCAGAAGAAATACAAAGAACTCGAGGAAATCTCTTTTCGTATGGCAGCCGAACACGGGCAGCCCCTCTATGCACAGGCGCTCCTGCACAAGAAGGACTACGAAAGTGCCCTGGCCATGTTCAAACTCTATATCGACACCCTCGATCCCGAAACACAAACGCTCTACGAAGATATCTCTCTGGTAGGGCTGCCCCGCGAGACCCGCGCGTACAAGGCCACAATCGAGGAAGGCCGGGAAGCCTTCCTGCGGAACTTCTGGCTGCGCAAGGACCCCTTCAAAACATCTGGAGGCGCCATGCGCCGGGCGGAACACTACCGCCGGGTCTGGCACGCCCTGACCTTTTATGGAAAAAAGAAAAAACCCTGGGACCGGCGGGGAGACGTCTACATCCGCTACGGAGAGCCCGATTACCGCTCCAATTCAAGGCTGCCCAACCCCAAGGTGCCTCTCAGAGTACAGCGCATCCAGGAGATTATGGCAAAACAGCTTTACGGAGATGAAGGCATCCAGGCCTCCTTCGCCGGCCCGGTCTTTCCCATTCGAACCCTCCGTGGGTCGGGCAACCGGGACGGTTCCCTTGAGGCTGGAGTCGACAACCTCGGGGTGCTCGGCTGGCAGCCCGTCACAACCACCAACGACTGGTCGGCCGTACCCTGGGAAGTCTGGGTGTATGACGACGTGGCCAACGGCATCGAAATTGCGTTTACCGACGAATTCAATTCCGGCAACTACAACTTTGCGCCCATCCCCTACATCAGACCGGGCGAGGAGCCTCCGGAGGGTCTCCTCCGATTCGTTCAGCGTGTAACCCGGTTCGCCCCTGCCGCCCAGATGGCCTCGGTGGCAGCCACCCAACCGGAGCGGTACGACTTTTCAGAGCTGGAACCCCTCAATTTTTACTACCAGACGCTCTCCTTCCGGGGGCGGAACGGAAAAACCGACCTTCAGGTCAACATCGGCCTGCCCATCGACAACATCGCCCTGCCCACAGACTACGACACCCTCGTCATCGTGGAACGGAGGGTCGCCCTCATCGGCGACCGGTCTACCGAACTGCAAAAACTGAGACAGGACGTGGCCATACCCGTCTCCGATCGAACCCGGGGCCGAGGCAGGCTGGCAATGAGCCGGTTCGACCTGCAAGCGGATCCGGGCAGATACCAGCTTGCGGTACAGGCGTCGCGCCGGTTTACCGACATGACCGGGGTTTATCAGCAGCCGTCGCTCACCCTTCCCAACTACAACGGCGATCAGCTCATGCTCAGCGACCTCCAGATTGCAAAGCGAGTCACTGAAGCCGCCCAGGCCGTCGACTCCACCTTTGTAAGAGGCCACTGGAACATCATGCCCTGGCCCCCGGTCACCTTCTTTCCCGTCGAACCGCTCTTTGTCTACTTCGAAATCTATAACCTCAAGCTGGACAACTTCGGCGCCACGCGCTACGAGATTGCCTACGAAATCCAGGCCGCAGCCGAATCGGGCGGCTCCATTTTAGGCGCCTTCCTGCCCAAAATCCGAAAACGGGATGGCGAGACCATCGAAGTCCGCTACGAACAGCTCGGCACCGAACCCTCCGTCTACGACTACGTGGAACTGGACCTCGGCCAGGGAAAACCGGGCAGCTACACCCTCAAGATGAACGTCAAAGACCTCAACAGCGAGAAAGAAGTCAGCAAGACGGCCAAGTTCAAAATCGCCCCTCCACCCAGATAGATTGCAGATTTCGGAATGCGGATTGCGGAATGGTAGATTTTCAATCTGCAATCCCAAATCCGCATTCCGAAATCACGACAATCGCATCACAAGCGTGTGTGCAATACGGTCGTGGGGCGCCTGCCGGTCCGGATGGCGCCGGGTAATCACAAGCAGAACCAGCCCTATAACCAGGCCGATCCCCTCTACCAGAACCCCTTTCAGATTCACATCCACCTGCTGAGCTGCCGGGTCTGACACCATCTGCTGAAGATCCGCAGGTGAGGGAGCCAGGACCCCCAGGAGGGCCAAAATCCCGAACATCGGCGTCCACTTCACCAGCGTCCGGATGAAAGCCTGTCGCTGGGTCACCACGCCCCCGTCTGCGCTGATCACCCGCAGGCTCGCCATCACCTTCCCCGGCGTCTGCCCCCTCCGGTTTAAGAAGACCGTGGAATAGACCAGCGAGGTAAAATAAACAAGGACCAGCGCTGCAACCGGAGAAGGGGTCATCTCCCGAAGGGCGAGCGAGAGGGGTACATAGGCCAGAACCAGCATCAACAGGTCCACAAGCAGCGCAACCAGCCGGCGTCCCATGCCGGGAATTTCATCCTGCATCAACATACGCGCCTCTCCTTTATACCATCCGCCGATAGAGATCTATTGCTCTGTCCTCTGCTTGCTCTCCTGACGGTCCTTCCACAGCAATGCATGAGTATAGGATAATCTCTTTGTAATGTAAGGAATAATTTATGAAACTGCTCCAATTCATCGATCCTGCCGATCTCCCGGACATCCCGCAGCGCGTGGGGATGGTGGAAGGGAATAGGGTCATCGACCTCACCTCTTGCTCACCACACCCTGCCTCCATCTACGAGATCTACTACGCCCACGGCGGCCGGTCAGCAGGTCTGGAAAAAGCGGTCGAAACCATCCTCGCCGCCGGCAGCGATGCCCGGCGGCTCAACCTGGCCGACCTCCTCGACAATGTCTCCGACCACAGCCGGCCCCGCCTGACCACGCCGGTCAGCCCTCCGCCCGACGCGCCCCACAAACTCCGCATCTGGCTGGCCGGTGTGACCCATGAGGACAGCGCCAAGCTCCGGGAGATCGAGGCCAAGCAGGCCACCGGCGAGACCGTCAACGTCTACGAACAAAAATACCGGGAATGCGCAAAAGGCGGCATCCCCGAACTCTTCGCCAAAACCGACCCGGAGGATCTGGTCGGACACGGTGGCCCCATCGCCCGTCCGCTCGACACGGTTCGCCTCGTTCCCGAAACCGAACTCGTCACAATCTACGGTCTGAATGCCGATGGCCAGGTCGAACGCCTGGGCTACACCGGCGGAAACGACTACACCGACAATGGCATCGAGGCCGCAAATCCCCTCAACCTGCCCCAGGCCAAAAACTGGCACGGCGGCTGCGCCAGCCTGGGCCCGGTCCTGGTCACCGGCTCGGAATTCGACGACACCGACATCCCCGTCTCCTGCGAGGTCATCCGAAACGGCCGCCGGGTCGCATTCAAAGAGGGCGAAACCGGCCAGGCCAACCTCAACATGCCCGACGGCCTCTACCACCTGGAACGGTCCCTCTTCAGCCGCCTTCCCTTAGGTGAGGGCGCCCTGCAAATCCTCTATTGGGGAACGCCGATCGTCTTTTCAGACAGTGACCTGAAAAACGGTCTTCAGGAAGGCGACACCGTCCGCATGGCCTTCGGCGGCGGCATCGGCGTCCTGGAAAACCCGATCGTCTCTTTTCCAGAGGTTCAACAGCTCCGGTGGCTGGAAGAGCAGCACCGATAAACGAGCCTCGGGCTTAGCTTTTGAAGCCTTGACAAACCATGCGAAATCCCTATATTTTCTGGTGTGGTGCCCCTGTTGGGACGCCGGTACTCACCCCAAAAACGGCACGACCTGCTTTGCTGACCCAGAAGAAAAAGTGCGCCCGTACCCGAGACTAATACGAAGGAAAGAAGTGAAAATTATGGCCTTTATCATCGCCGAGCCGTGCATCGATGTCCTGGACAGGGCCTGCGTGGAGGTCTGCCCGGTAGACTGCATCTACGAGCCGGACGCAGAAGAAATCACCCTGTCTCCGGAAGAACGCTTGAACATGCTCTACATCCATCCGGAAGAGTGCATCGACTGTGGCGCTTGCGAGCCCGAATGCCCGGTAGAGGCGATCTTCGTAGATGAAGACACGCCTGAGGAATGGAAAGAATACATCGAAATCAACGCAAAGGCATTTACATAAGATCGAATCGCACCCGTCGGCCGATTTTTGAGGGCGCAAAGAAACAGAAAATGCCAGGGTGGGGCCCTGCCCTTTGCACTGTTGTCGCCCGCCGTCCACCTGTCTACCTGGGGCTCAAACACAACTTGCGGAGGAGGATAATTTTTATTATATTTTACTCAAGTATTAATTTAATTTTTAGTTTAACTTATTTTATGCTGCTTTTATATTTGAACTTTTTATACAAAATCTGCTTCGTGTTTAGCTATAACTATTCTGATTTTATTAATTTTAGGTGACATTTCACGGCCTGGACCTTCCGGGTTGCTGCAGAAAGGAGAGAATCAGGATGGCTGAGACCGCCAGCAGTGAGCAGCGAGAGATTACCGTTGGCATCGCCGGAGCGGCAGGTGATGGGCTCGACAAAACCGGGACTACCCTGGCCGCCACGGCTTCTCGCTTGGGAGTACACGTCTACGGCTATAACAGCTACCAGTCGCTTATCCGGGGGGGACACACCTGGCTCCGCCTCCGCCTTGGCCAGCAGAAGGTTACCAACCATGGGGACAAGGTGGGCGCCCTGATCTGCCTCAACGAGGACAGCCTGGAGCGTCACGTGCCCGAAGTCGAGCCGGGGGGTGTGGTCATACACAACAGCGACAGGTTACACTGCGATCCGTATCTGGTGCCCGACGGCGTCCAGGTTCTGCCGTTTCCGTTTAAAGAGCTCACCAGTGATATGGGCAAGCTGTTGCCGGTGATGCAGAATATCGTGGCCCTGGGTGCGGTGATGCACGCGATCGGCTTCGAATTCGATGTCATGGCTGGGGTGCTCGCCGACACCTTCGCGCACAAGGGAGAGGAAATCATCGAGCAGAACGTGGGCGTGGCTCGCCTGGGTTACGATTTCGCCCGAGAGAATCTTGGGCCAACCGATCTTGAATGGAACTTTTCCCACACCCGTATGCCTGTCTTAACCGGCAATGTGGCCATGGCCATGGGGGCTACGGCCGCCGGCCTCAAACTCTATTCGGCCTATCCTATGAGCCCTGCTTCCAGCATCCTGCACTGGTTCATGTCCCACGGCGAGCGGGTCGGCGTGGCAGTGAAACAGGCGGAGGATGAGATCGCCGTAGCCAACATAACCATCGGCGCGGGTCACACCGGCGTGCGGGCCATGTGTGCCACCTCGGGTGGCGGATTTGCCCTGATGACAGAGGCGATCGGAATGGCTAGCATCCTCGAGGCGCCGGCGGTCTTCATCAATGTACAGCGGGGGGGTCCCTCAACCGGCCTTCCAACAAAAACCGAGCAGGGCGACCTGAATCAGGCCTTTGGTGCCTCGCAGGGCGACTACCCGCGTGTAATCGTGGCCCCTGCCGATATCCCCGATTGCTACTACATGACGGCCGAGGCGCTGAATATAGCCGAACAGTTTCAACTCCCTGTGATCATACTCTCCGACCTGCTGTTGGGACAGCACGTGGAAACCGTCGAGGCCGATGTCTTGACGCCAGATGTCCCTATCGAACGGGGCGAAATATTGAGCGAAGTGGCCGCTTCGGCGATGAACGGAGGATTCAAACGCTACGCCTTGACGCCTTCCGGAGTCTCCCCACGGGTTCTGCCGGGCACCAAAGGGTTTGCCTACGTAGCGGCCACCGATGACCACGACGAAACAGGTGTGATAATCAGCGATGAGCACACCAATGCCGCCCTTCGCCGGAAAATTCAAGAAAAGCGAATGCACAAGTTGGAGGCCGTTCTGGCTAAGCTGCCGGCCCCCCAGCTTGAAGGCCCGGCCGATGCCGATATCACCCTCATTGGGTGGGGATCTTGTTGGGGCGTGATTCATGAAGCCGTTAGCCTATTGACAGAACTCGGCATTCGCGCCAACCACCTGCACATCAGGTATCTCTATCCCTTTCACAGCAAGGAGGTGCGTGAGATCTTGCAGGCCTGCCGGCACACCGCTGCCGTGGAGTGCAACTACACCGGTCAGTTTGCCCGCCACCTCCGTGCCGAAACGGGCTTCTCGGTCGATGACCTGATCCTGAAGTACGACGGAGAACCCTTTGAGACAGGCGACCTGGTCGAGCGGGTGAAGGCCACCCTCGAAGGCCAACCGACCAACGGCCAGGTGACGCAGGCCGAAGCCTCCGAGATGGCTTACCACTACATCCGAGTCTACTTAGACGATAGAAGCCGACCCGTTGCCTTTGAGCAGATTTCGGAGAACGGCTATGGTGAGCCGGTCTGGCAGGTCCAGATCGTCGACCGCAAGAAGGGCGAGTCCCTTGGGAAACTGTTCATCGGCCTGGAAACCGGCTCTATCCACGAGTGGCGTTCGGATGCAGTCGGGGCATAGGAGCGTGAAACAGAAGCAACCCTCAGGAACGACTAGTAGACGACCACTATGATTTTGATGAATCAAAATTGTGGTGTGCCCCTCTTGAACTTTAAAAAAGCTACCTATTCACTCATCACATTCACTGTGGTCATCTACTAGTGGTCGATTTCGCAAATACGCATGAGGTTGCATAGGTGGCAAAAAAGGGGTATGTTATACGCCTCATTCCAATCGGTAAAGGAGGTGTATAATGTCAGGTCCCCTTCCCCAATACCAACCTCGCTTCACAAAAGCCCAACTGGCAAAAGCCCAGAAAATCATTCGTCAGCGCAACGCGCCTCAATCCCAGGTGCAGCGGGCAAGGATGGTGGTGGCCTTAGCCGAGAATAAAGCCATTGGCAACCAGAGGTTAGCCGACAGGGCAGGTGTCAGTTCACCTACGGCGCAGAAGTGGCGAAAAAGGTGGACTGAAGAAGGCTTCACTTTAGAGGATCTACCGCGCAGTGGGCGACCGCCCACTTTTTCCCCCTGTGCAAGTCAGTGAAGTCAAAGCCATTGCCTGTCAACTGCCCGCACAACGGGGGTTGCCCCTGTCTCGGTTCAGCTTATTTGAGATTCAACAGGAAGTGTTAAGGTGTGCGTTGATCACTTCAATCTCACCCACAACGATTTGGCGCATTCTCAAAGAGGATGCCCTTCGTCCCTGGTATCACCGATCCTGGCTTCATATCAAAGCCCCCAACTTTTTAGAGAAAGCCAGTCGCATTCTGGACCTGTATCAAGGCATATGGGAGGGGATACCGCTTGGCAAGAAAGACTTCGTTATCTGTGCCGATGAAAAATCCCAACTCCAAATCTTAGCCCGAGAGTTTGCCACATTGCCACCTGATTGTGGCAAACCCATTCGTATGGAAAATGACTACAAACGGATGGGCACAGTGGCCTATCTGTCTGCACTGGATGTGTTCTCAGGGCACATCTTTGGGCGTGTGGATGAGAAAACCGGCATCGTGCCCTTTCAAAAGCTGGTGGACCTGGTGATGGGACGGGAGCCTTATGCTTCGGCTGATCGGGTCTTCTGGATTGTGGACAACGGATCTTCTCATTACACCACCACGTTCCCTAAGCGGCTCCAGGATGCCTATGAAAATGCCATTGCCGTCCATCTCCCTATCCACGCCAGTTGGCTCAATCAGATTGAGATCTATTTCTCGATCTTGCAAAGAAAGGCACTCACGCCTAATGACCTGGCAGATCGACAGGCGATGGAAGCCAGGATCTTGGGCTTTGAGGAATACTACAATCTCACTGCTGAACCTTTCAACTGGCGTTTTACAAGGCAGGACTTGGAAGAACGAATGCAGCGAATCCGACTGGCTGCATAAACTCATGCGAACTTCTGAAATCGACCACTAGACATTAGGGAGACAATTCCATGGCAATACCGGCGGAGAAAATTGAGGAACTCACGCTTAAAACTTACGAAAGCGTGGTAGATTCAGACTGGTGTCCGGGCTGCGGCGACTTCGGCGTGCTGAAGTCACTCAAGATGGCCCTGATAGAGCTTGGCATCCGGCCCCACGAAGTGCTCGTCGTTTCCGGTATCGGTTGTTCGTCGAACCTCCCGGGGTTTATCCACGCCTACGGCGTTCACAGCCTTCACGGGCGTTCTTTACCTGTGGCCACGGGCGCGAAACTGGCCAACCACGATCTGCACGTAGTTGTCACAGGAGGGGATGGTGATGGCTATGGCATCGGCATGGGCCATTTCATCCACACGATGCGCCGGAACCTCGACCTCACGTATATTGTGATGAACAACCAGATCTACGGCCTCACCACTGGCCAGGCGTCCCCGACTACGATGAAAGAGGTGCGCACCCTGACCACGCCTCGCGGCAATGCTGAACTTCCGATCAACCCGATCTCCTTGGGTATCGCCTCGGGTGCGACCTATGTTTCGCGTGGATTCTCAGCTGACCCCAGCCATCTGACGCAGCTTTTCGTCGGGGCCATCGCTCATCGTGGCTTTGCGCTCATCGACGTGTTTAGCCCCTGCGTAACCTACAACCAGGTAAACACCTATCCGTGGTTTAAGGAGCGCATCTACAAACTAGACGACGAGACGGGCTACGATTCGACCGATGTGACGGCGGCGATAGAACGATCGCATGAGTGGGGTGACCGCATCCCGATAGGCCTCTTTTACAAGGATGAACAGCCCATCTACGAGGATAGCGAACCGGTGCTCAGCAAGGGTCCGCTCGTGGATCAGCCCTTGGGCTTGGACCGGGCATTGTTCGACGAATTGATGGCCGAATTGATGTAGGGCGTGCCGGCGTAGGGAAGATCAAAGTTCGGATCACCCTTCCAGGATTCGAGGGTTGGCAGGCAGCCCGGTGTCGCCCTATTTCGCGCGCCACTTCACGTCCTTCTCGTTCTCCGGGCTTCAGAGCAAATTTTCATTATGGACCTAAGAAGGAAGTGGTCTATGACGAGTCAGGAACTGGTCGCACGGTTTCCAGAGATTCCGGAGGATCTCCACCCGGAATCCCTGCTCGTCGAATTTGCAGAGGCCTTTGACGAACTGCTCCGGGTGGCCCAGAATCCGGGCGCTTGTTCGGCCCAGTACGATGCAGGCAATCACTACTATCTCAAACTGATCGGCCCCATGAGAGTTTACATGTACGGACTGTCCACGCGAGAGAAGGTCCTGGGGGAGATCAAAGACCTTCTGGACGGCTACAAGGCCGATCCGGACGGTTTTGCGGAGCGTCTCCTTCCGGCTGATACAGCCAAGCAGGAGGTTAAAGGGCCGGGGTGCGAATAACAGACACGAATTTACGGAAAAAAGGCTTTGGAGACGTAATTTCCCAAGGTCTTTTCTCGTGGTGGTTCAATCAAATCTTACGACGAACTGAAGGCTCTCTACGGCGATCAAGGGATTGAAAAATAGGTCACACTGGAGTGTGAAAATAGAGGAGGACCTGCTGCACTCTACTCCGAAGGGGGAAGATACAGGCTCTTTGGTGTAGAGATCGGCGTTACAAAGATCATCCCGAACGCAGATTATTACCAGCAATTGCCCAGTTTGTCTAAAATGAGAGACGCCCCTCGCAAGGAGGGGCGTCTCGTTTTTACCGTCTCCGATTCCGATCTAACGCAGCCTGGACTTTGCCGAAAACCACACGGCTCACAATCGGTTCGTGCTCTCCCTGGACGTCAACGTCTCCGTGTTTCACAACGCACCAGTCTTTCCCACGCATCCAGCACCCCCATAATGGCTGACCAGAAACTGATTGGGATCGAAATCATTCGGGCGCAGGTCGATGCGCTGGCAAAAAGCGACATCGGCCTGACCGAAGTTACGCCAGAGGCCGAAATCAAGGCGGTTTTGAGTGAAAGATTGGGGGAGTAGAACAAATGAAACAGGATTCCGGAAACAGGCCAGACTCGCTTCAGAAGGTTTTCGATTATCACCAGGCCACGAAACATGACTTCCAAGGCTATGCCAGGGGCCCAGGGTATTTGGATTGGGCCACTCAGCCGAACCCTTTTCGTCGGTGTGAGGGGGCGCGGCTGGTGCCTCTGGAGAAAATCCCGCCAACGGATGAGCCGCTCTACGACGATGTCTTTGTTCAGGGCCGGATACCCCCCGCGCCGGTGAACTTGCGGAGCATTTCGCAACTCTTCTACGACAGCTTGGCGATATCGGCCTGGAAGAGCACGGGTGAGACCCGTTGGGCACTACGGGTCAATCCTTCCAGTGGGAATCTGCATCCGACCGAGGGCTACCTGATCTGCGGTCCCATCGAAGGGCTATGCGACAAGCCCATGGTCTGCCATTACGCACCGAAGGAACATGGGTTGGAGGTGCGGGCAGAGTTTGAGTTAGAGGTGTGGGAAAAACTTTGTGTGAGATTTCCCAAGGACACATTCTTCATGGGGCTCACTTCCATTCACTGGCGAGAGGCCTGGAAGTACGGTCAGCGCGCCTATCGCTACTGCCAGCACGATGCGGGTCACGCCATCGGCGCTATCAGTGCTGCCGCAGCCGGGCTGGGGTGGCAAACGAGGATCCTGGACGACTTGGGCACGGATGAGTTGGCGTTACTCATGGGCACATTTCGTGATCACGACGCCGAGCCGGAACAGCCGGATGTGCTGATGGCCTGTGGTCCGTTTGAAGAAGAAACGAATGAGATAGGTCTGCCCCAAGATCATGTTCTAACTTTCGAGTCTCTTGACTGGCGGGGCAGTCCCAATCAGCTGAGTACGTCTCATGTTGACTGGGGTGTGGATGAAATTGCAGAAGCTGCTCGGAAGCCGCGTGGTTCGGGTCAGTATGAGCAATTTCAAAGTCCGCCGAAGCAGTGGTCTCTGGAAATTCGTCCGGTTTCTCTTCGCAAGATGATTCGTCAGCGCCGCAGTGCGGTAGCCATGGACGGAGAGGCTCGAATCTCTCGGGACACGTTCTATCGTATCCTTCAAAAGACTTTGGCAGTCCCAGGCAACACTCCCTTCAGCACGCTTCCCTGGAAGCCTCACATTCACTTGGCCATTTTTGTTCACCGGGTGGATGATCTCCCCACCGGACTTTATTTCCTGGTGCGCGACCTTTCACAGAGAAAAACCCTGGAAGTAGCGCTCACTCGGGCTGACCCGTGGCGGCGACCCTTCGGATGTCCGGAGCAACTGGCGCTTTATTGCCTCATCGAAGCGGATGCACAAGAACCCGCCCGGCAGGTTTCCTGTTTCCAGGAAATTGCGAGCGATGGTTGTTTCAGTCTTGGTATGATTGCTGAATACGAGGACCCCCTGGAACTTTACGGCCCCTGGTTTTATCCTCGCCTCTTTTGGGAAGCCGGCGTCATCGGCCAGGTGCTTTATCTGGAAGCTGAAGCCGCCGGCATCCGCAGCACCGGCATCGGCTGCTACTTCGACGACCCTATGCACGAAGTCCTCGGCCTCAAAGACCGCAAATACCAGGACCTCTACCATTTCACGATCGGCGGCTCCGTAGAGGACACTCGGCTGACAACCCTCCCATCATATTAGAGAATTGCTTGCCAGAGAAATGCTGAAACTCGTGAGTCTGGATAACCCAGATGGGACTCACCCTCAATAGCTTTTTGGTACCAGCAAAATCCTAACCGGAAATTACTGATATTTACGGACGGTTGACATTTTGCCCATCTACTGGTAAATTGAAAGATTGTTAAACGTCTAAACAGGCCTTTTTGGTCCTGCAACGCTTTTCCGAGACAGTCCTCCGCTACGCCTGTGAACGTGGAGGATAGGACCACTGTCGCCTGCTCGAAGTCCTCTGGGGTACCCGGAGTACGGGGTTTGGAACTGCTGCAGGGCCAAATCTCCCGATTTTTTTAAATTGATCCATGCTTACGTTCTGAAAGAGGGAGTTCCATGTCAGATAAAGTGCTCAGAACACCCACACAGGATGTCGATCCTGACGAAACCCGCGAGTGGATAGAATCCCTCGACTATGCCTTAGAGCACCACGGCCCCGACCGGGTCCGTTTCCTGCTTGAAAGACTGGAAGAATGGACGCACAGCGCGGGCGTGGAGATCCCCTTCAGCGCAAACACGCCCTATATCAACACCATCCCGGCCGAACAGCAGCCCCCCTATCCGGGAAACCGGGAGATCGAACGGCGCATCAAATCCATCATCCGGTGGAATGCCATGGCCATGGTCGTCCGGGCCAACCGGGAGTACGACGGCATCGGCGGGCACATTTCCACCTATGCGTCTGCCGCCACGCTGATTGAGGTGGGGTTCGACCATTTCTTCCGCGGAAAGAGCGAGGGCTTCTCCGGAGACCAGGTCTACTTCCAGGGACACGCCTCCCCGGGGATCTATGCCCGGGCCTTCTTAGAGGGCCGAATCGATGAGGAACACCTGGAGAACTTCCGGCGGGAACTCAGACACCCCGGCGGGCTCTCCTCCTATCCCCACCCCTGGCTGATGCCCGACTTCTGGGAGTACCCCACCGTCTCAATGGGCCTGGCCCCCATTATGGGTATCTACCACGCGCGGTTCAACCACTACTTAGAGGACCGCGGCCTCGAGAACACCACCGGATCGCACGTCTGGGTCTTTATGGGAGACGGAGAGACCGACGAACCCGAATCCCTCGGGGCCATCACCCTGGCGGCCAGAGAAAAGTTAGACAACCTGATTTTTGTAATCAACTGCAACCTGCAGCGGCTGGACGGCCCGGTGCGGGGCAACGGCAAAATCATCCAGGAGCTGGAAACCATCTTCCGGGGGGCCGGCTGGAACACCATCAAAGTCATCTGGGGGGACGACTGGGACCCCCTCCTGGCCCAGGACGATAGTGCGCTCCTGCTCCAGCGTATGAACGAAGTGGTGGACGGCCAGTACCAGAAATACACCGTGGAGTCGGGCGACTACATCCGCAAAGACTTCTTCGGCGCACACCCCGAACTGCTCAAAATGGTCGAACACCACTCCGACGAACAGCTCCGCAAACTCCGGCGGGGCGGGCACGACCCCGAGAAAGTCTACGCCGCTTATAAAGCTGCCGTAGAACACAAAGGCTCGCCCACCGTCATCCTGGCCAAAACCATCAAAGGATACGGCATGGGCGAAGCCGGTGAAGGGCGAAACGTAACCCACCAGCAGAAAAAACTCAACGAAGACGAACTCCGGGAATTCCGCTCCCGCTTCGCCATCCCCATCTCCGACGAAAAAGTGGCCGAGGCTCCCTTCTACCGTCCCCCCGAAGACAGTCCGGAAATGCAGTACATGAGAAGGCGCAGGGAGGAACTGGGCGGCTACCTGCCCAGCCGAAGGATCCGTACCAAACCCCTGAAGGCCCCTTCAATCGAAGTCTTCGATGAGTTCCTGAAAGGCACCGGAGACCGGGAGGCCTCTACCACCATGGCCTTCGTTCGCATGTTCTCCAAACTCCTGCGGGATCCCGAAATCGGCAAATTGATCGTTCCTATCATCCCAGACGAGTCCCGCACCTTCGGTATGGAACCCCTCTTCCGGCAGTGCGGCATCTACTCCCACGTCGGCCAGCTCTACGAACCGGTGGACGCCGATACCCTCCTGTATTACCGGGAGGCCAGGGACGGGCAGATCTTAGAGGAGGGAATCAACGAAGCGGGCGCCATGTCCTCCTTCATTGCGGCCGGGACCGCGTATGCCACCCACGGTGTCAACACCATCCCCTTCTTCATCTACTACTCCATGTTCGGATTCCAGCGGATTGGAGACCTCATCTGGGCCGCGGCCGACATGCGCTGCAAGGGCTTCCTCCTGGGGGGCACCGCCGGTCGCACCACCCTCAGCGGCGAAGGGTTGCAGCACGAAGACGGACACAGCCACGTCCTGGCCAGCACCGTTCCCAACGTGGTGGCCTACGATCCCGCCTATGCCTATGAAATCGCCGTCATCGTCCAGGACGGCATCCGGCGGATGTACCAGGAACAGGAAGACATCTTCTACTACCTCACGCTTGGAAACGAGCCCTATGCCATGCCTCCCATGTCCGGAGACACAGCCGAAGGTATCCTCAAAGGCATCTACAAACTCAGGACCGATGAAGGAAAAAAGGGCCAGCTCAAAGTACAGCTCTTCGGCAGCGGCTCCATCCTCCGGGAAACGCTGCGGGCGCAGGAAATCCTGGCCGATCAATTCAAGGTCTCGGCCGACGTCTGGAGCGTCACCAGCTACAAGGAACTGCGTCGAGAGGCTCTGGAGGTCGAACGGTGGAACATGCTCCATCCTACCAGACGCCCCCGAAAACCCTACATCACCCGGGCGCTTGAAAAGGTGGAAGGCCCCATCGTAGCCGCCTCCGACTACATGAAAACCCTGCCCGACATGATCCGCCCCTGGATACCGGGAGACCTGCACGCCCTGGGCACCGACGGCTTTGGCAGGAGCGACACGCGGGAGGCCCTTCGCCGGCACTTCGAGGTCGACGCCGAATCCATCACAATCGCCGCGCTCTATGCCCTTTCCAAGCAGGGGAAGATCAAGAAAGAGCAGATAGACAAAGCCATCCGGAATCTCGGAATCGATCCTGAGAAGGCCGATCCCGTCGCGGCCGGACCGGCGACCAGTTACAAAAAGGAAGAGGTGAAACGTGGCTAAGGAGTTCAAACTCCCTGACCTGGGGGAAGGAATCGAAGCCGGGGACGTGGTACGCGTACTCGTCTCTGAAGGCGATCAGATCGAAGTGGACCAGGGGATCCTCGAACTGGAAACCGACAAAGCGCTGGTCGAAGTACCCTCCCCCTTTGCCGGAACGGTCGTATCCCTCAACGTGAAAGAAGGCGACCGTGTGCCGGCCGGTACCGTCCTCATCACTGTCGAAGAAACCGGAGCGGCTCCTGCACAGGAGGCCCCTGCAGAACCTGAAGCGCCGCCGGTTGCCGAAGAACCGGCAGCGCCCGAGCAGCCCGAGCAGCCCGCCCCCGAACCGGCCAAACCGGAGGCGCCCCCCGAACCCGCAGCACCACCCCGTCCAGAAGCGCCCGCTCCACCGCCACCGGAAAGCGCCCAAATGCCCATACCCGCCGCCCCCTCCGTCCGCCGGTTTGCCCGCGAACTCGGCGTCGACCTGCGGCAGGTTTCAGGCAGCGGCGCGGGTGGAAGAATCACCCGTGAAGACGTCAAAGCCTACGTTGAGAACGCCATGTCGGCAGAACCTGCAACCGGCGCATCTCCGGCCGCGCCCACCCTGCCCGACTTCACCCGATGGGGCGAAATCGAACGGCAGCCCCTCCGCGGCGTCCGCCGAAAAATCGCCGAAAACCTGAGCCTGGCCTGGACCCAGGCCCCCCACGTCACCCAGCTCGACAGCGCCGACGTCACCGACCTGGAAGCCTTCCGGCAGCGGCACAAAGCCGAAGCCGAAGCCCGGGGCGGCAAGCTCACGCCCACCGCCCTCATCCTCAAAGCCGTCGTCACCGCATTGAAAGCCTTCCCCCAGTTCAACGCCAGCCTGGATCCGGCTGCGGGTGAACTCATCCTCAAGCGCTACTACCACATCGGCATCGCCGTGGACACCGAGCGCGGGCTGCTCGTACCCGTCATCCGGGACGTGGACCGAAAAGACATCTTCGAACTCGCCGCTGAACTCTCCGAACTCGCCGAGCGCACCCGCCAGGGCAAAGCCGACCTCGAAGAGCTTCAGGGCGGCAGCTTCACCATCACCAACCTGGGCAGCATCAGCGGCACCGCCTTCACCCCCATCATCAACTTCCCGGAAGTCAGCATCCTGGGCATCGCCCAGAGCCGGCAGGAGCCGGTCGTCCGCGACGGCCGCATCGAACCTCGCCTGATGATGCCCATCTGCCTCTCCTACGACCACCGGGTCATCGACGGCGCAGACGGCGCCCGCTTCACAAAACACCTGGTCGAATCCCTCGAAAACCCGGAACGCATGCTCTTAGGAGGGTAGGCAAAGCCCCTGTACCTCCTACCGTAAGGGCACGGCATGCCGTGCTCCTCTCAAGGATCTCCCAATGTCCGACACAACCCACACCACCGACCTCCTCGTCATCGGCGGCGGGCCCGGCGGATACGCCTCGGCCTTTCGAGCCGCCGACCTGGGGATGCAGGTCACCCTTGTCGAAACCGACGACCGCCTCGGAGGCACCTGTCTCCTTCGGGGATGCATTCCCTCCAAGGCTCTCCTCCACGCAGTCGCTCTCATATCAGAAGCCCGGGAAGCGAAAGACTGGGGCCTCACCTTCCAGAACCCCGAGATCGACCTGGACGCCCTGAGAAAATGGAAAGACGGCATCACCGGCCGTCTCTCCGGAGGGCTTTCCGGACTGTGCAAACAGCGCAAAGTAACCCTCGTTCGGGGCCGCGCCGTATTTGAAACCTCGCAGAGCGTCCGTGTGGAAGGCAGCGACGGGCCCTCGCGCATCGAATTCAACCACGCGATTATCGCCACCGGTTCGCGTCCCAGCACCCTCCCGGTATTCGACATCGGTAGCCCCCGTGTGCTGGACTCCACTTCAGCCCTTGAACTGGAGGACATCCCCAAACGTATTCTGGCTGTTGGCGGCGGCATCATCGGCCTGGAACTCAGCACCGTCTATGCCGAACTCGGCAGCCAGGTCACCGTCATCGAAGTCACCGACGGACTCCTGCCGGGCGTCGACCGGGACCTGGTCAGACCCCTTCAAAAGAGGATGGAAAAAATCGTTGCGGGAATCCACCTCAACACCAGCGTCACCGCAATAAAAGAAACCCAAAAAAGCCTCTCCGTCACCTTTGAAGGCGAAATCGAAAAGAAAAAGCAAACCTTCGACAAAATCCTGCTCTCCGTGGGCCGACGCCCCAACAGCGAAAACATCGGCCTCGAAAATATACGGGTCGAAGTAACCGACCGGGGGTTCATCACGGTCGATTCCCAAATGCGCACAAAGGACGAACGCATCTTCGCCATCGGCGATGTGGTCGAAGGCCCCGGCCTGGCCCACAAAGCCGCGCACGAGGGCAAAGTCGCCGCCGAAGTTCTGGCCGGCGAACCCGCCGCCTTCGACAAAATCATCCCCGCCGTCGTCTACACCGACCCCGAAGTGGCCTGGTGCGGCCTCACCGAAACCCGGGCCAAGCAGGAAAATCAGCAGATCGGCGTCGCCCGCTTCCCCTGGGCCGCCTCCGGACGCGCCGCCACCCTCGGCCGCACCGAGGGACTCACCAAACTCGTCGTCAATCCCGACACCGGACGCGTCCTCGGCGTGGGCATCGTCGGCCCCAACGCGGGCGAACTGATCGCCGAAGGCGTCGTCGCCGTGGAAATGGCCGCCGTGGCCCAGGACCTCGCCGAAAGCATCCACCCCCACCCCTCCCTCTCCGAATCCATCGGCATCGCCGCCGAAATCTACCTCGGCACCGCAACCGACCTCTACATCCCCAAAAAGAAATAGGGACGAGATAACCTCGCCCCACAGGGAAAACCTACCGCGAGGAAATGAATTTCCTCGCTACGAACAGGAAGTCCGGACAAGCCGGACTACAATAAAAACAATCCTTTAGTCCGCCCCAGGCGGACTTCATAAACGTAGCGCGGGAATTTATTCCCGTGCGATGGTGATTACTCCCCCCTGTACCCGATCTCCTCCCACACCTCCCGCGCCTTTGCAATCCCTTCCGTCGCCGGTGACACCCTGCCCAGAATGCTGGGCGGCGGCTGCCCGGGGCCGGCGTCCTGCGGCCAGGGCGACCAGTAGTCGTTCTCGACCTGCCTGCGGCTGGCCTCATCTTTGAAGTCCGGCATATCAAACGGCCGGCCGTCTTCTAAAGCGCTCTTCCAGGCCAGAATACCCACCGAAGACATCGCCACCCCGCGGTACACATCCAGGAACGGCGGCGCCCCCGAACGGATGGCCTCGGCAAAATGCAGGCTGGTCCAGAAATCCCCGCCCCCGTGGCCGGCCTTACGCGCCAGGTCGCCGTGCTCGGGCCAGTCCGGCGTATACACCCGCTCTGCCTCTTCGCCCGGCTTGAGGTCCCACGCCTCGTGCCACACGCGCACCTGCCCCTGCCCGAAATATCCCGGTCCCCGCGCAATTTCCATCGCCCCCCGCGAACCGTGCACCCGATACCAGTTGCTGTGCCCCGGCAGCAGCAGCCCGAAAATGCGGAACACCGCCCCGTTGTCCATGCGGCAGAGAATAACCGAACCCGGATCGGCCACGCGCACGGTCAACTCGTCTACCTCCCGGCAAGCAATCGACAGCCCGTTCACCTTCACCGGCATCGTATCAGTAATATACATCAGCGGCGCCAGCGCGTGGGTGCAGTAATAGGTCGAAGGCAGCCACGCGCGCCAGTGCGTCATACCCGGCGAAATCCGCAGCCGGGCCTCCGGCGCCATCGGATGATTGTACTCGCCCTCCGCATAGGTAACCTCGCCGATCTCTCCGGCCCGATACACCCGGCGCATCTCCTGGTTGAAAACCGTGTACGGATAATTCTCGGCAAGCATGTAAGTCTTACCCGTCTTCTCCACGGCCCGGCAGAGCGCCACCCCTTCGGCCAGAGTCGTGTTCGACGCGGTCTCGCTCATCACATGTTTGCCCGCCTCTAATGCCTTGATGGCGAAAGGCGCGTGCTCGTGAAAATAATTGGCCAGCACCACCGCGTCCATGTCGTGTTCGAGGAAGGCGTCGTAATCGGTATAGGTCGCCACCCCGTACTCTTTGCCCACCTCTAAGAGGCGCTCCTCCCAGATATCGCACAGAGCCACAAGCTCCATCCCCACAGCCTCGCCCGCGCCTCTCATAAAGCTCTTTCCCCGTCCAACCCCGATAACCCCCACCCGGATCTTTCCCTCGCCCATATCAACTCCTGGATCGTGGCTATGACGTTTAAGAAATTAATCCGGCCACTATCGCACGGGGCTGAAGCCCTGTGCTACGATTAGGAAGTCCGCCTGCGGCGGACTCACAGGTTGTTTTTATTGAAGTCCGGCCTGTCCGGACTTTGTAATCATAGCGAGGAAATTCATTTCCTTGCGATGGCCGGATGAGAGGCTCACCGCTTCAGGGCTCAGGCTCACGCACACACCGGAACCCGAGGTACTGGAAATTCGCGTCCCCCGGAATGCCTCCGCGCCGTCTGAAAACAGGTAATTCGTTCGACTCATGCTGCCACGAGCCGCCCCGGGTAAGATAAGAACCCCCGTCCCCCGGTCCTTTCGGATTCTCCCTGGGGCTTTTTGCATAATACTCACCGTCGTAAGTGTCCAGCACCCACTCCCACACATTGCCGGCCATATCGTAAAGACCGTACGGGCTCCGGCCGTCCAGGGTCTGATATCCCTCCCGCTCCGACCCATCGTAAAACCCCACCGGCGTGGTACCCTCGCCAAACGGATCGTCGCTGAGACTGTAATTCGCCCGGCGGGGGTCCAGCTCATTGCCCCACGGATACGTCCGTCCATCCGTACCCCGCGCTGCCTTCTCCCACTCCGCCTCCGTCGGCAGCCGCCCGCCCATCCACTCGCAATACGCCTTTGCGCCAAACCAGGTCACCTCGCCCATCGGATGGTTGCTGACCGCCAGCGACTTCAGCTCAAACGCCTCTCCAACTTGCCGAATCAAGACATCCGGATCGGTCAGATTCAGGTACCGATTATTCCCGATTGCCCACGAGGGCGTGATGCTGGAATCGAATTGCGGCTCTACCGAGTTGAGAAAAACCACATACTGTGCATGCACCACCTCAAACTTGTCGATCCAGTAAGCGTCTAAAAACACCGTGTGCGCCGGACGCTCCTCTTTCTCCCCCTCATCCGATCCCATCCTAAACTCCCCGGCGGGCACCAGCGCCATCTGGTGCTCCGTGCCGGCGGACGTGGTGAAATTCTTCTCACGCACGCTGACCGACGCCACCGTCTGTCCGAATAGCCCGGCAAACGTCACAAAGTCCGGAAAGTCCACCGTCCCGCTCCCGTCGAAATCGAACCCGGCCTGCCCGGACCCGAAAGCCTGTGCAAACGCAACAAAGTCCGGAAAATCGACCGTACCACTTCCATCAAAATCCGCATCCGCCGCTGTCTGCGCCCAAAGCGAACCCGGAGCCAGAACAACCAGCAGAATGTACAAAAATAAAAACACACGCACAGTCACTTCCGGACCTTTCAACAGACTCAGGTTTCCTTGTACACCGTCGGAATCCGCACCGTAAACGTGGAGCCTTTCCCAATCTCGCTCTCCACTTTGATTGTGCCTCCCAGCAATTCGGCAAACCCCTTCGTGATCGGCAGGCCCAGCCCCGTGCCCTTGTGCTGCGGGTCCGACCCTTTCACCTGCTGGAACTCCTGGAAGATGCTCTCCAGCGCGTCGGCCGGAATGCCTGTCCCGGTATCCGATACCGCGATCACCAGGTGCTCATTCGCTTTCGAGGTCCGGACGGCCACCTCTCCCTGCTCGGTAAACTTGAGGGCGTTGGAAAGCAGATTGATCACGATAGAACGCAGCCGACCTTCATCCGTATGGGCTTCTCCAACTTCGCCAGAGACTTCCTGCTTCAGTACCACGCCTGGCTTCACCAGTGGCCCCACCGTGTCGCAGCAGGAGGCGATCAGTTCTTTCACAGCAACCTGCTCTGCGTTTACATCCATCCGTCCCGCCTCGATCTTGGACAGGTCCAGGAGGTCGTTGACAAGGTTCAGCAGATGATCCGAGTTCCGGGTGACCCGGGTCAGATTGCGCCGGTGGCGTTCGGTCGGCTCCCCGCCGATGCCATCCAGCATATTGTCCACGTAGCCTTTAATGGAGGTCAGGGGTGTTCTCAGTTCGTGGGACATACTGGCAAAGAAGGTGGCCTTCCGGTCTGCTGCCTCCTGGATCTGCCGGTTGGCAGCAGAAAGCGCCTGGTTCTGCTCCTCCAACTGCTCGAAGTCCAGGTACCGGGAATATCCCAGCGCAATCGCAGAGGCAAAGTCCTGGAGGGCGTCAATATCCTCCTCGGTGTACCTTTCTTGCTCTGATGAGGTGATCCGAAGACGCCCATAGCCTGCGGCTGGGACCTCCACAATGGCATTGGACTCACCGATCAGGGCACGCCAGGGCTCTCCTGCAATAAAACGCTCAATCGTCTCTCGGCTCACAGGCGGGAATGGGGCCGGAATGTGATACGATTCACGGGTAACCGCTCCCCCAGGATCAATCGTGTAAGCCGTATACCGAAACCCGTGGTCCTCAAAATACGCCATTGTGGGCTCATCTACTGGCTCGTCCAGGACATCAATGCCACAGGTGTCAAAAGACAGCCCCACCGCCTTCAAATCCTCAGAGAGCAAGGAAAGCACGTTCTCAAAGTCCGACGCCTTCTCCATCGCCTGGACCTCTCCCCGGATGCGCTCCACGGCCCGGTCACGCTGTAGTTCCTGATTAGCCTCCTGAAACTCCCGGTTGAGCCCGAACAGGTCCTTGTTCGCCGCCGACAGTGCGGTATTGGAATCCCGGAGCCTTTTGTCCCGCCGAATCACGCGGCCCGTCTGAAAACCGATTGCCCCGAGCAGCACGGCCATCAACCCGATGAACCACGGCTCCTGCCACACCGGAGGCACCACGGTGAAGCTCACCGAGGCAGGCGTGGGGTCCTCGTGGAAGTCCCGGTCTCGCGCCTTCACCTCGAAGGTGTGCTTGCCGCTGGGAAGCGTCTCCAGAATGACGCTCTTATCTGGTGAGAAAAACGACCATTCGTCCACGCCTAGGCGATAGGCATACTGGAGCTCGTTGTCCGGCGTCGAACGCCAGGGGTCCGTGCCTTTCCAGGCCAGGGTGGTATTGCCCGGCTGGGAGACCCTGTCCAGCGACAGGGTAATCTCCGTTTCCGGGGGATCGGCATCAGGCTCGTAGCGGAGTGTGCCGATGCTGGCGAACTCCTCCGGTATGGATAAGCCGGGCTTGGCACGTCTGGTCCAGCCTCCACCCATCCTGTTGATCCAGACCGCCCCGTCCCCGGACTGCCGGAGCCTTCCACCCACACCCTCAGGAAGGGCCTGTGTCGTCCACGTCCGCCCGTCGAAGCGGCTGGTCCCTCCCCCAGTTTCGACCCAGACGCTGCCGTCGCCCGCCTGGAGGATGCTTCCGATGCCGTTATCCGCCAGGCCGTCTCGCACGTCGTACCGGGTCCACCCCTTCTCATTATAGTGAAACACACCGTAGTTGTGCGTGCCGACCCAGAGGTCTCCCTTCGGCGCAGTATATACTACGCTGATGGCGGAGGTTGTGAACTCCTCAGGCTCGGTGACGGTCGTCCAGGTTCCCGCCCCGGACGATCCACCGGATCGTCTCCCCTCCCCGTCGAAACGGCGCAGTCCCCACGTCCCTCCGAACCAGAGGACGCCATCGGCAGTCTGTCCAATGCCATAAATGCAAGAGAAGGGAGCCTCCGGAGGGGTGTAATGTGTCCAGGTCTTTTCCCCTGTCTGTTCAAACAGGCCGTACCGGAGCACGCCTCCGACGTAATCCCCACCACCACAGTCTGCTCCGAACCAGAGGGCGCCGTCCGAAGACTCGTAGACCGCCTTCAGGCCGATGTTCCAGGAGAGCCGGGGATGGGTCTTGAGGGACCATCTTCTCCCGTCAAACCGGGCTGTCGCGGCCGTGGCGTCGTGGCTCCCCGCTGCCCAGAGACTGCCGTTTCGCGTTGTGATGAGCGCAACAGGCGCATCCATCAGCCCATCCTCAATCCCGTATCGTGTCCACGCCTTCCTGTTGTAGCGCACGACCCCGCCGTCCTGGGAGAGAAACCACTGCGTGCCGTCGGGAGTCTCGCACTGGAAGATCAGACCCTCGTAGGATGTCCACCGGGACGTCCTGTAGTCCAGCCGAGCGGCCTCCTGGCCCAGGCCCGCAAGCCAGAGCGCCCCGTCGGATGCCTCTAAGAGACCGATGATGTAGCTCGACGGAATCGGCACATCGGACTTCCGGTAGACCGTCCAGGTTTCCCCATCCAAACGCTCCCCCGCGGTCACGTTTCCCGCCCTTTTCCGGTATTTGTGCAGTCTGCCAACTCCGCCAACCCAGAGCGTGCCGTCCTCCGTCTCCAGGATGGAACCGTTGCCGTCGTCTCCTCCCAGCGTACTCAGCCGGAAGGTCGTCCAGCTCTTCCCGTCAAACCGGTTCACACCCTTTAATCCGTTCGCGGAGACCGTCCATATGGTCCTATCCCGGGTCTGGGCGATGCGGGGGTAACGAGTGATGCCCAGGCCATCCTCCTCCGTGTAGAGCCGCCAGGCAGCGGCAGCATCCGACTCCGTTCCACGAATGTCGCAGCGGACGATCCCACCGCCTTCTCTCGCTCCCAGCCCAAACCACATCACGCCTTCCCTGTCTTCGTAGACATCCCAAACCCAGAACTCGCGGAAGGCTCCCTCCACCCGCTCCCGTGTGACGCTTAGCTCGAAGGGGTCGGCACGGCCCTCCCGCTGCAGGGTCAACCTCACCGGGGCGCCCGCAGGTCCGAACAGGACTCTCGATGTATTTCCCGGAGCGTTCCCATCCACAGTCAGAATGCGGTCCCCCAACTTCAGACCCGCCGCCTCTCCGGGACCTCCGGGGGCAAGACCATAGATGATCCCTCGCACAGCTATTACCCCAATCCCCTCGGCCCAGGGACGGGCAGGAGCCGTCTCATCCGGCACGATGGCAAGCCGCACAGAAGGCGCGATCAGCTTCAAGGCGGCCCCCGTCTCTTCCGGTGTATAGAGCGTTGAGCCCTCCCGGTCCAGACGCAGCGCTCCCCACAAGGTGCCTGCCCACAGGCTGCCGTCCGATGCTTCCATCAGGTTCCGGATGAGCCAGGGCAGATTGCCTTCGGGTGGAAAAACAGGGCGCCATTTCCCATCGCTGAACCGGCTGATGCCCAGTTCCGTGCCCGCGTACACAAACCCGTCCCGTGTGGCGCAAAGCGCATTTACCGGCGCACCCGGTAGGCCGTCTGCGGGCGTATAAGCAGTCCAGCGTATCCCGTCGTAGCGCCGCACCCCATCGTCCACGCCGAACCACATATTGCCGTCTTTGTCTTCGGCCATACACTGAAGGCCCTGGCTCTTCAGCTCCGGAAAGGAGCGCCAGCGCCAGGATTCCAGGACAGGATCGGGATGCACGGGCCGGTACGGTGTGGCGGCGTAGAGGGTTTGGATCACGAAGAGCACGAAAAGGCACGAAAGGCACGAAACCGCACCACACCACACACCAAAGCGGGAGGACCTTCGGGGATGGGATGGGTTTCGTGTCTTTCGTGTTGGTAGGGTTGGGTGGGGTTTCGTGATCCGCATCCGCCGGTCTCCAACATAAACGGGACATACCTCTGCTGCCCGAAGTATGCCCCTCATTTCCAGATCCTGCAAAGACGCCCCGTTCCCATCTCGGACCTTGACGTATCGTTTTTACGACGGGAAGATAATGTGCTTGAAAGAGAAAAGCAAGGAAGGAATGTTGCTTTTACTTTAGCAATGCTGAAGTCAATAGATGCGTTTTTCGCCTGATGTCAACTTCAAATTCGACTTCCGGCATTTGATCCAGGTACTCACCCAGATCGTGGCTGTCAAAAAACGCCACCAGTTCATCAAGGGATCTGAAACGAGGTAAACTTTCGGTTTCACTTTTTGCCATATCGCCGTCTCTCCTTGTTCAGAACTTATCCTTCCTCTCCCGCCGAACACTGCTGCATATAGTGAATCCCCGACTCCATCTCGGAGCGAGTCACCGAATCGCATGAAACCACGCGCCCGATTGCCTCGGGCAGCACGAACCGGATCACCCCGTCCCGGGCCTTCTTGTCGCTTTCCATCCGCTCCAGCAGTGTGTTCACACTCAGCTTTTCGGCGCCCTCTGGAATTCCGAGCCGACGGATCAGCGCATTCTGCCGCTCGAAATCGGCCTCGCTCCAAAACCCTTTGTCCAGCGCGATCTTCCCGGCCGCGGGCATCCCCAGGCAGACCGCTTCGCCGTGCTTGTAAACCCGGTAGTCCGTCACCACCTCAATCGCGTGTCCCACCGTATGCCCGTAGTTCAGAATCTCCCGCAGCCCCTTCTCGGTCTCATCCGCTTCCACAACCCCTGCTTTGATCCGGCAGTTCTGGGCGATGAGCCAGTCGAGTTCCTCCGGCTCAATCTTGAGATCCACCACCGCTTCCAGCTTCTCCTCTAAGAAGGCGACCAGCTTCGGGTCTCGAATCAGCCCGTGCTTGATCACCTCGGCCATCCCCGCCACCACTTCTCGCCGGGGCAGGCTCCGCAGCGTATCCGTATCGATATACACCATCCGGGGCTGGTAAAATGCTCCGATCATATTCTTGCCCAGCGGGTGGTCCACCGCCGTCTTCCCGCCCACACTCGCATCTACCTGCGCCTCCAGCGTGGTTGGTACCTGTACGAAATCGATCCCCCGCAGGTACGTCGCCGCCACAAACCCCGCCGTATCGCCTACCACGCCTCCACCCAGCGTCACAAGGCAGGATCCCCGGTCCAGCCCCGCCCGGATCAGATCGCCGCAAATAGCCCTTGCCGTCTCCAGCGTCTTGTGGGCCTCTCCGTCGGGCATCGTCACCACCGTCACCGCAACCCCCGCCTCCGACAAACTGTTCCGCACCGGCTCCAGATAATGCGCCGCCACCGTCGGATTCGTCACAATCGCAGCGGCCTTCCCCAGCCCCTGCGCCACGTATGCCGTTCCGAAATCCGGCAGAATCCCGTGTCCGATCTGAATCGGGTAACTCCGGCTGCCCAGATTGACCGTAACCGTTTCCATCCGTCTACCTCATTTCACCCGCCGGCCCGCCTGAAACACCGCGGCCACCCGGCTGCACGCCTCGATATCGGCCGTCGGGTCGCCCTCGAACGCAACCAGATCGGCCACCTTGCCCGGCTCGATCGTACCGAGCTCGTCCGCCATGCCGGTAGCCTCCACAGAAATGCGCGTGGCCGATGCCAGCGCCTCCGCAGGTGTGAACCCCACGCGGACCAGCAACTGCAAATCGTAGTCCAGATGGCCGAAGGCAATCTCTCCAACCCCGGAGTCGGAGCCGGGCACAATCCGATCCTTCATTCCGTAGTCCAGCATGCGCCGCATCATGTCCAGGCGCATCTCGACCCTTTCCTCGAGTTTTTGCAGCTCTGTTTCTTCCACTGCGGAGAGCGAGCCGGCATCTCGTTTGGCCGTCAGTGCGACAATGCGCGGGTACCGGGTCCACGTCTGCAGCGTCGGGCTCACCCAGATCCGGGATTCCGCCATCATCTCCGCGATCTTGGGATCGAACCGGAGTTCGTCGTCCGGGTCGAGAAACTCCGCGTGTTCCATCAGATCGATGCCCGCCTTCACCGCCCGCACCATCGACTCTTTCGCCCGGCAGTGCGCCGCGGTCAAACGGTGGAAATGATGCGCCTCGTGGACCGCCGCGTGCAGCTCCTCTACCGTATAGGTCGCCACACCGGGAATGGTGCCCACGGTACCGCCCCCCGACGCCATAATCTTGATATAATCCGCCCCTTCGTGTACCAGTCTCCGCACCGAACGGCGGATCTCCGCCTCGCCATCGGCGATCTCGTTGCACATGTGAAAATGCCCGCCCGTACAGGTAATCGGTCGCCCGCTCACCTGCATGCGCGGCCCGGGGATGTACCCCCTGGCGAGACCCTCCTTCAGTGTAAACCCGATCCTGTTTCGCGCCCCATGCTCGCGGATGGTCGTAATACCGGCTGTTAGATGGCGCTGCAAATTCATCGCCCCGGTAAGCACCATCATCTCATCGGTATCGCCAAACATCTCCACGTAGCTGCGCCCGTCCCCGGCCAGGCTCAGGTGGGTATGGCTGTCGATCAGGCCGGGAGCAAGACAGCAATCGCCCAGGTCGATAATCTCGGCTTCGGGAGGCGCCTGCTTCCGAACCGCCTCTGTGGACCCCACGGCGGCGATGCGGTCGCCCGTCACCAGCACAGCCTGATCGGCCTTAGACGAACCCTCGATACCATCCGTCAGCCGGCCGGCCAGAATGAGAACGGACTTCGAAGTTTGATCGGGCATAAATAATCCTCACGCACGCGTATTGGGCATTGAATCGAGCCCCAGCAACTGCTTCAACTTCGGTGTGGCTCGAGCGAACACCTCTTCAGAGACGATTTTAAAATGATCCTGCTGCGGCTTGAAAATCGACCGGCAGAAGAAGCCCAGCAGAGCCACCCGCTCGCGGTCGGTATGATTCGCAGACGAACCGTGCCACACGGCGCCATTCAGAATCAGGACCGACCCCTTCGGCCCCGGAACCTGTACCTCATCTTCGTATTCCACCCCGGATTCGGGAAGCGCCTCAAGGCGACGATGGCTGCCGGGGACACAACTGGTTGCGCCGTTTTCAACGGTAAAATCATCGAGAAACCACACGCTGTTGGCAACAAGAGGAAAGCCGGGGCGAGGCGTCGGCAATCCAGACAGCGGGTAATCGATATGCAGCCCGCGATCGGGTGTTCCCGGGCCCAGGATATTCGCCGTGAACGAACTGAGAGTGAGATCCTCGCCAAGCAGATATTCCAGCGCTTCCAGCACCTCTGGATGCTGGATCGCCTCCTCGAAAGGTATTCCCTTATTCACGAGATTCCAGACCCGTTGTGCGCCCTCTCCATAGCTGAACGCATAGTCCGCCTTCCGGTCCTGTTCGGCCAGAGACAGAGATAACGCACGCAGGGCATCCGCCTCATCCGGGGTGAGTACACCCTCCAGCAGGAGAAATCCCTTCTCGTCCAGGTGCTGTTTTTCGTCTTCTTTCATATCCATAAACATAGCACCCTCAGCCGACCCTCTCTATGCCCACATCGGCAAAGCCCACAGAGGGTCCCAGATCCAGGCTGTCCGTCGTCACCTCGGCAAGGCGGTAGGCCGCGCCTCCCGGCAGGTGGCCGTCCCGTGCGCCGGAAAGCTCGAAAAAATCCGGATCTTTACCTTTGGAATGTCCGTAGAAAAACAAATCGATCCCCAATTCCTGTAAACGCGGCAGGATCTGCTCGGAATAATCGTAATGCAGGGCCAGGATGCGCCAGCGATCCCCGGTCCGGGCGAGCGCATCTTCAAACCACGCCATCTGCTCGGACGTCAGGCTGCGAACAGTCATACAATAGGTCTGTGGATCGTAATGAACAAAGCCATCCACCAGAAGCAGATGGCATGGACCCAGAATACGGGAGGCGTCATCCGTCGACTTTTTCCAGGGCCGTCCCACCGTCTCCCACCAGACGCGGCGGCAGGTCTCATACGCCACATCGTGGTTCCCCGGCAGCACAAACACCGGCATCCGAAGCAAATCGAAAATCTCCATCGCCTGCATCATCTGCCGGCGGATCTCCTGTTCCGACAGCGGCGGCCCTCCGGGGTACTGATAGCGGGTAAACACGTCCCCCGTGTGAACGACCGCATCGGGCGCCAGATCGTTCAGGTGGTGGGCCAGTTCGAAAAACATCTGCGCCTGGTCCACCGGCGGGGCGTCTCCGGTCACCCTCAGCAGATGCCAGTCGCTGGTGTACACCAGCCGAACACAGGAAGGGGGAGAAGCATAAACGGCCACCGCCCGGGGCATGGTATAGCAAACGCCATTCTCGACAAACTTCAGGTCCGCCAGGCCCTCCTCCACGTCGTCCGGCAGCCCGACCCGGTAGAGGACAACGCCGGCTTCCGGCGCCGCTTCCACAGCCTGGACCTCCAGCGCCACCTCGCGCCCTTCAATGCTCAGACAAAACGCCACCTCGGTGGTCTTCGGCGCGTCCACAACCACGGTCAGAGCCTCATCCGGTGCGGCGAATACCGGCTGTGACCAGCGTGGAGCGCGGATCGGTCCCGCCGTCATAGCTCCGGGAACCAGATCAGCTCGGGGGGAACCTGCCGCGCTTCCAGAAAATCGTAGATCGGCCCGGCCGAACCGATGCCTTCCAGGCGGTGGGCGTCCGAGCCAACCGCAATCCGCACCCGCCGTTTAACCAGCTCGTCGATAAAGTACTGGTAGAGCGGATCTTCGAAAAACGCGATATTCTTGGTATTGATCTCACAGGCCGTATCGTGGACCGCCAGCGCATCGGCCCACTCGGTCAAAAACGCATCGGGAATCATCGAGAACCGCCACTCCCCTTCGTACCCCGCCCGCTCAAGACGCTTCCTGTGCGTGGTAAAGGGATGGACGATCACATCCACCCAGGGGTTCCGGGTTGTGGCCGCCATCTGGCAGCGGTGATCGTATTCGATAAACCCATCCACCGAGCCGACCTCGTCCGGCGAAGAGCTGGACTCCGCCAGCACAAAATCGAGCCCCACTACCGCCTCCTTGTCGGCCTCGGTCCCGTGGAGCGTCCCTTCCGCATCGCGGGTCCCCACCTCCATGCCAATGGCGGTGGGAATCGCGGGCTCGAGCCGGCGAAACTCGGCCATCAATTCAAAAAGGCTCTCAATCGGGTGCCGCCACCCGCCCAGATGCTCGATAATCCCGGCGTATTCGATCCCCTCGGCCACGCAGCATTCGATACAGGCGGCAACAGTCACCTCCATACTCGGTCTGTCCGCGCGATAGCGAGTGGCGTGAATCTGGGTATCGGTACGCGGGATCTTCATTGCTCTTCCTGCTCACGAGACGCAATCACTTCCTCGCGTGTACGGGCATTTGCCGTCACCGCTTCGGGAGGCAGATGCGCAGTATCGGCCAAGTGGATAACCTCGAAAAACGGCGACATCCGAAACGATGTAAGAATGCAATTCCAGCCGTCCCGCCGCTCGTTCAGCCGGTCCGGCGCGTGATGCCGGAGCACGTGGCGTGTCCCCTCGCCCACAGAAGCCCCGTGCCCGACCAGAAGCGCATCCTGTGAACCGCCTGCGAGTTCGTCCACCAAGGGGGCCACCCTGGCCTCGACACCGTCCGACGTCTCCGCCTCCGGCGTCCACCACGGATAGGGAAATCCCGCTTCGGACCGCACGCGAGAAAACCCAGCTTCGAGTTCCGCTCCGGTCGCCCCGCGAAACCCCGCCATCTGTTCCGCCATCTTCACCACCTCGCGAAAAGGCGCGGAAGGGATCACCTCTGTATCCACCACATCGGCGATAATCTGCGCGGTCTCAACCGCCCGCCGGTAGGGCGAAGCGTAAATCCGGCCCTCAAAACCGAACTCCTTAAGCCGCTGCGCGAGCAGACGGGCCTGCTCGCGCCCCAGTGCGCTGAGATGCCGGTCTCCACGTGGATAATCGACATTCTCAACCTCACCGGGAGCGGCCGGCAGCACCTGTCCGTGTCGGGTAATGTGGAGAATCATTCGAACCCCGTCCTTCCACCGCCGCCTGCTCGAAGCCATCGCGTACCCGGAGCACAGCGTACCGTCCTTCCACTGAGCCTTTTTAAAATTTTTTGGCTCTTCGCTGTTTCACGTGGGTAATCATAAAAACCCGAACCAGTCTTCTTGCCGAGTGCGAGGTGGTTCCTAACCGTTTGCTCCGGTATCCGCACATGAGATCTCTCCTAAACACACGGCGGGTATTGAATGATTCGGAGATCCAGTTTGCCGTTTAGTCCATCGTAACAATTTATTATCTAACAACTTAAACAACTGTTTTTAAGATAGAATCCTGAGCAACAGACAACGGGTCGGGCAACACCGTTGACAAAGAATACTCGAAGGCTGGTCCACAAAACCTGCAGCTTGGGCGTCTTGTCTACCACAACTGGTCGTTCCTGGGGGAAGGTTACCCACACCAAATAGCGAGGAGCCAATTTTTTTATAAGTCCCCTGCCACCCTCTCCAACTCTGCAATCGTCACCTCCGCCGTCTCTTCCGGTGTCCGATCTTCAGTCGATGTCACAAAAACATCCGCCCGGCTGTAAAACGGCTCCCGTTCGGCCAGCATCTCCCGAATCTTCGCCAGGCGCCCTGCGTCGTCCAGCCCGGCCATCAGCGGCCGTTCGCCCTCGGTCCGGCTCACCCGTTCAAAAATCGTCTCGGCCGACGCCTGAAAACAGACGCACACCCCGGTCTTTCGGATCACCTCCCAGTTCGCCTCCTGTGTAACTGCGCCACCCCCCAGAGAGATAATCGCGTCGGACATCCGGGACGCCCGCACCACGCAGTCGTGCTCAATCCGCCGGAAAACCGTCTCTCCATCCTGCTCAAAAATCTCCGGAATCGTCTTCCCGGCCGCCTCCACAATCAGCTCGTCCGTATCCACAAACGGGCGGTTGAGACGCTGTGCCAGAACAGGTCCGACCTTGCTCTTGCCCGTTGCCATAAAACCGGTCAAGAAGATCTGCTTACCGGCCAGAAGGCTCATGAGTCCTGCCTGTTCTCCAGCCGCTCCGCGCGTTTTTTCTGGTAGCACGCCTCGCAGTTCCACAGCGGCGGTTTCATCAACGCATTGTAGTCGCTGTCCAGCACCTCCCTGTGGAGATGCTCAGTCTCTTTCCCGCAGGTATCGCAGCAAAGCTTCTGCTTCGTCTCCTCTATCATCCCGATTTCCTCGTCTGAATGCTGATTCCTACATCTGCTCCGGCGCCTTCATCCCCAGCAGGTGGAGCCCGCCAGCCAGCACAACTGTAATGGCGTAGACCAGGGCAATGCGCGCCCGTGTCAGGGCCTCATCCTCCGAAACAACCCGGTGGGCATTGTAGAAGCGGTTGGCCGCCGTACAGAGATCGATCAAATAAGTTGCAATCAACGAAGGCTCGCAGGTCTCGGCCGCATTCCGGATCTGCGCCGGAAACCGTTCCAGGCACTTGACCACCGCGATCGTTTCCTGCTCGGTCAACAAGGAAAAGTCCGCATCGGGCGGCGGCACCGCTTCCCCGTACTTCCGCAGCACACTGCAATAGCGCGCATGAGTATACTGAACATAGGGCCCCGTCTCTCCGTTAAAGTTCAGGATCTCATCCCAGTCGAACACCACATCCCGCGTCCGGCGGGAATCTAAGTCCGCATAGATCACCGCGCCGATGCCCACATCTTGAGCGATCTCGTCCTTATTCGGAAGATCCGGATTCTTCTCCTCAACAATCTCCCGCGTCAGCTCAATCGCCCGATTCAGCACATCCTCCAGAAAAATCACATTGCCCCTTCGGGTAGACATCCTCCCGTCTTTAAAAGAAATAATACCGAAAGGAACATGGGCACAGTCTTTCGCCCATTCGTAGCCCATCAGTTCCAGCACCTTGAAGAGCTGCCGAAAGTGCAGGGATTGTCCTGCGTCGGTCGTATAAATCATCTTATCGAAGTCGTAGGTCACCTTTCGGTAAATCGCCGCGGCCAGATCCCGCGTGAGATAAACGCTGGTATCATGCCCGGTCTGGATGATGGCGGGCGGCATATCGTCATCGTCGAGCTTCACTACAAGGGCGCCTTCACTCACAACCGCCAGCCCCTTCGCCTTCAACTCGTCGATAACCGGCCCCACCTTATCGTGAAAAAAACTCTCTCCGGTGTATTCCGTAAACGTCACGTCCATCAACGCATACATTCGCTCGAAGTCTTTAACCGTTTCCTCCCGGAACCAGCCCCAGAGTCGGAGGGCCTCGGCATCGCCCTCCTCCAGCTTTTTCGTCCAGTACTGCACATCGTCTCTAAGTGAAGGATCTTTTTCCATCTCGGCATTGAATTTTACGTAGAGATTGAAAAGCTCATAAGGAGGATTCTTGCGCACCGCCTCCTCATCTCCCCAGCGTTTGTACGCGGCAATATTCATCCCATGGGGAGCGCCCCAATCGCCCAGGTGATTAATGCCCACCACGTTCCATCCCAGGGCCGCATAAAGCCTGCAAAGCGAATTGCCGATCGCCGTGGTGCGGATATGGCCAATGGTAAATGGTTTGGAAATATTCGGAGACGAAAAATCAATCACAACCGTCTTCCCCACCCCCTCTTCACTCCGACCGTAGTCCTTATCCCTGGCGAAAGTCTCCGTGAGCGTCTCCTGCACAAAATCGGTCTGGCTCATGAAAAAATTCAGGTAAGGACCTGCAGCCCGGACCTCGGCAATGCGGCCGCCCGCCTGTACCTGTTCCGCCAGTTCCTGGGCGATCTGGTTCGGGGCTCTCCGGAGCGTCTTGGCCAGGACAAAACAGGGCAGGGCGTAATCCCCCATCTCCGGATTGCGGGGAACTTCGAGCAGGGCGGCCAGCGCGTCGGGCGCCATACCTGCGGCAGCCGAAACCCGCTGGACGATCTCTTCAATAAAGGGGTTGGACACGGCATATCTCCAGAAAGTGTAACAGACAGACGACGGACGACATTATGTTTACTTGAGTATATTCAGGTCTAAAATCTCCTGAACATGGGCTTTTACAGAAGCCGGCACCCGGAGACGGTAGCGCCGACGCGAGCGGGAGACCAGTTCCAGGTTCCGGTCCGAAAGCCAGGTATACCCCACAAAACGGCGCCAGGGTGAAAAACTCATGCCCATCAGCAGCCCCCTGGCGCTCATCACCATATGCAGATTTGCATAGGCCACGTAAAAAAACTCCAGCGCCAGAATCAACCCACAAATCTGAGCCACGGTTCCCAGCGCATACGCGCCTGCCGCGCCCCTCAGCAAAAAGACGCCTCCGATCACAATCAGACAGAAATTCCACCAAAAATTGCGAAAAAAAACGATCGGTTCCGGGCTGGAAAACACGTGCCGGCGGAGGCGGCGGTGCGCTCCGATCGACAGGGCAAGAACCAGCGGCGCAAGAATCAGAACGGCTTGTATCAGTCCAACGGGCATCACATCCGGCATACGGAGCGTACCCCCGACGAGCGGCTCAAAAAGGTGGTCTACTCCCGAACCTCATCAACGGTTTTCGAAGCTAAATATAGGGTGGCAATGCCGAATGTCAAGCGACGTTCAACCACATCCACAAATCCTGTATCGAGGAGATGGCGACAAAAATCGGCGCCTTCGGGGAATCGCATCACAGACTCATACAGGTAGCGGTAGGCGTGGGGATCGCGGGAAACGATCCGGCCGATGAGAGGGAGGATATTTTTGAAATAGAAGAGGTAAAGAACTCTTAAGAGAAACGCTCGGGGACGGGAAAATTCCAGAACGGCGAGCCTGCCGTCGGGGCGGAGAACCCGGTACATCTCTCCCAGGCCGGCGTTCAGATCGGCCAGGTTCCGGATCCCGAAACCGATGGTCACCCCTTCAAACATCCGGTCTGGAAAAGGAAGACGCTCGGCGTCGCCGCAGAGAAAGGCCGTTTGCCCCGGCCGTGTCCCGGCCTTTCTGGTCGCCCGCTGCAGCATCGGAATCGAAAGGTCTACACCCACAACCTGAATCTCGGCATGGCGATCTGCAGCCTCGAACCCGAGATCTCCGGTGCCCGTTGCCAGGTCCAGAACGCGCCAGCCCGGCGCCGGACGCAGCCCGTCGATCGCCCTGCGGCGCCACACGATGTCGATACCGGCACTGAGCAGATGGTTGAGCAGGTCGTACGTGCCGGCGATCCCATCGAACATTCGCCGGACAAAGGCCCGCTTTGCCTCGGGCCGAAAAAGAACGTCCGGATCCATGGCTACGACTGAAACCGGCCCACAATGGCCTGTTTCATCACATCGGTAGGCGGCTCGATACCGGTCCAGATGTGGAAGGACCGGGCTCCCTGGTAGACCAGCATATCCAGTCCCCCGTATGCCGGCGCGCCTGCCTCTCGAAACTGCGCCATCAATCGGGTCTCTAAGGGGTTGAACACCGTATCGTAGAGAATCAGGTCGGAATGCACCGCGCGCTCGTCCAGCAAGGGAGAGGACTCCACATTTGGATACATGCCCAGGGAAGTCGTATTCACCACCAGCCCGGCATCGGCAAATGTCCGGACCTGCGCATCGGCGTCCATCGCGCCTGCCGAAATCGGTTTGCCGGTAATCTTCTCCATATCTCGGGCAAGCGCCTCGGCCCGCGCAGGCGTCCGGTTGAGAATGCTCAGGCCCAGAACCTCCGAACAAGTCCCCAGGGCGTACACAACCGCCCGCGCCGCTCCCCCCGCGCCCAGCACCACACAATGGGACGGCAAGCTCTGAAGGCCCGCAGCCCGTCTTAGAGCGGTCAACACGCCATACACATCGGTGTTGTAGCCAACCAGCTCGTCCTCCTCATGGGAGATGGTATTCACCGCCCCCACCGCCAGGGCTTCCTCGGAAATCCGGTCCAGGTGCGACATCACGGCCAGTTTGTGGGGAAGGGTCACGTTCAGCCCCCGGATATTGAGCCCTCTCAGGCCCTGAATGGCCGCGCCCACCCCTTCCGGCAGCACGTGGAACGCCACATAACAGAAATCAATGCCGAGGGCATCAATGGCGGCATTGTGCATATCGGGAGAGAAAGAATGCGCAATCGGATCTCCGATAACCCCCAGCACCCCGCTGGTCGCCCGAATATTCAAAAGCCCGGCTCCCTACCCGATAAGATCCGACACAAATTGATCGGCAATATCAAAACTCTCCTTCCACGAACAGCCGTAGGTATACCGGATAAACGCGACGCCCCCCAGGAAAAACACGGCCGTCAGAATGGCAAGTCGGATAATCAGCTTCATAGTTCTCTCCTCCGTTATGTAAGATCAACGGCAAACGGCAAACAGCAAACAACCCCACACCATAGGCGAGAATTCACGTTTCACACCGTCACTTCTGCGCAACAGATGACACCATCTCCATAACCCCGGGAAAGTCCCGGTCCATCGGACCTGGATTCAAAACCGTCGTCTTCCCTTCCGCGGCCAGCCCTGCCAGCGAGAACGCCATCGCCACCCGGGGGTCCCCGCCCGCATCCACCTCGGCCCCCTGCAGCCGGTATCCCCCCTGCACCACCAGGCCATCGGGAATTTCACCCACACGCACCTGCATTTTCCGGAGATTCTCCACCACAAGGGCAACACAATCGGTCTCCCCCTCCCGCAGAGCCCGGGCATTTCGGATAATGGTCTCGCCTCCGGCGGAGGCGCCCGCAACCGCTAAGAAGGGAAGCTCGTTTAAAAAGAGGGCCGCCTGTGCGTCCGCAATCTTGATCGGCCGGAGTTCGGAGCCTGCTACATGCACCCGGCGTGTGAGAAAACCGGAGGCGGACCGGGTCACCTTCACCTCCATCTGGACGTTCAGCCGCCGGAGCAGGTCCAGCATCCGCCGGGTCTTCCAGTCGTTGCCCACCCGGGTCAGCGTCAGGTCCGAACGCTTCAGCATTGCCGCAGTAAGCAGCACAAACAGGGCCGCATTCGGATCCCCGGGCAGGTCGTGACAGGCCGGCTGGACACTCGCCGGTCCTTCTGCTGAAAGCCGGTGTCCCTCGCCCTCTTCCGCGCGTCCCTTCTCCAGCACAACCTCCGCCGTCTTGAACAGCACCTCCAGATCGTCGTCGCCCGCGGTCTCCTGCAGCAGTTCGACTCCTCCCTCCACCCCCAACCCGGCCAGAAACAGCGCGCACTTCACCTCTGTTCTGGGAGCTTCGATCCGGTGCTGTCCCGGTTTGAGCGCATGCCCGCCAACTTTAATTGGAAAAATACCTTCTGCCGGCGTCAAAATCCCCGCATCCAGAGCTCGCAGCGCCTCCAGCACAGGCTCTACCCGGCAGGCGGGATCTCCTACCAGCTCCGACCGGAACGGCGCCCCCGCCAGCAGCCCGGCCAGGCACGCGAACAGCACCTCGGACCGTCCCGTATCGATCGGCCCATCCGGCGCTTTCAGCTCCCCCCCGCTAACCTTCGCTCCCTCTTCTCCCCGTTCAACCGCCAGACCGAGCCGACCCAACGCATCCGCCAGCGCATCCACCTCGGGCCGCCGCGAACACCGGCGGATCTCCGACATCCCCTCTGTCTTCGCCGCAAGCGCAAGCGCCATCAGCGAAATCTCCGGACTCCCGGGAAGGTCGCATTCCCCGCAAAACCCCTGTACCGGCTCCACTATCTGGCCTGTGTCTATCATCGCATCCTTACCCTGTACCCTGCTCCCTCCAAAATCTCCACCACCCGCTCCGCGATCTCCCGCGTATCAAATCCCATCCGAATCGTCCCCCCTTCGCCCTCGCGCACCTTGAGCACCTCGATATCGTCAATATTAATATCGGCCTCGGCCAGAAGGTTCGCTACCTTTGCGATCACCCCCGGCTGATCCTCCACAACCAGCAGAATCTCGTGCAGCGGATGCAGAAACCCTTTAGAGTCCTTCGGAATGCCGCTGCGAATCCGGTTGGCAAACGCGAAATCCTCCGCCAGCCCGTCGTCGTCCACCTTCTCCCGAAGGGCGCAAAGCGCCTCAATGTATCGGTCGATCATCTCCCGGATCGGCTCTGCGTTGGTCCTGCAAATATCCCGCCACATCTCGTAGGGGCTCGACGCAATCCGCGTCATGTCCCGGAATCCCCCGGCGGCCATCTGCAAGGGGAGGCCGTCCGCCTCGTTGCGCCGGCCGATCTCGCCCACCAGCGCCGTGGCCATCAGTTGGGGCAGGTGGCTCACGGCCGCAGCGACCCGATCGTGGGTGGCTGGATCCATACGCATAGGCCGGGCCCCCAGCCGCTTGGCCAGATCCACAAACCGGTCGCACACCGCCTCGGGAACCTCTGGGGTCGGGGTAAGCACATAAATCGCATTTTGAAAAAGAAAGGGATCGGCCGCGGAAACCCCCGTTCGTTCCGAACCCGCCATCGGATGCCCGCCGATAAAGTGGACCCCTTCGCGCTGCAGCGAAACCGCCCGGGAAACGATCTCGCGTTTGGTACTGCCCACGTCGCTGACCAGCGCGCCTTCGGAAACAGCCGCCAGCACTTCCGGCAGAAGGCTTAAGATACGGAAAATCGGCGTGCAGAGGAAAACCAGATCGGCCCCCCCCACCCCTTTCTCCAGCTCGTCGTACGAATAGCCGGCATCGATCACACCCAGCGCTTTCGCGGTCTCCAGCGTCTCCGGCCGGCTGATGCCAACGATCTCCCGTCCGACCTCAAGGCGTTTGAAGGCAAGCCCGAGAGAGCCGCCAATCAGGCCAACGCCGACGATGGCAATCCGCTTCGTTGAAAATGGGGGTTCAGTGGACATATCAGACGATTCCGATCACACCATCTCCGCCAGTTGTTTCACAAACCCTTCCGACGCCTCCCAGCCCAGGCAGGAGTCGGTAATCGATTTCCCGTACACATTTCCATCTACCTTCTGCGACCCTTCTTCCAGATAGCTCTCCACCATCAACCCCCGGATCATCTCCTTTAAGAGACCGGATTTCTGGCGGCTCTGCATCACCTCCATGCCGATCCGGGGCTGCTCGGCATACTGTTTGTCCGAATTGTTGTGGTTGCAATCCACAATCAGCGTGGGGTGCGCCAGTTCACGCTCCAGATACGCCTCCGTCACGTAAATGAGATCCTCGTAGTGGTAGTTTGGAATACTCCGGCCATAAGAATCCACCCCCCCCCGCAAAATGCCGTGGGCATAACAATTTCCGGACGTGCTTACCTCCCACCCGTTGTAGATAAACACGTGGAGGCTCTGTGTGGCGTAAATCGCATTCAGCATCACCGAGATATCCCCACCGGTCGGATTCTTCATTCCCACCGGAACATCCACACCGCTGCATGTCAGGCGATGCTGCTGGTTTTCAACCGACCGGGCGCCCACAGCGATGTAGCTCAACAGGTCCTCCACATAGGGCAGGTTGGTGGGATAGAGCATCTCGTCGGCCGCCGTCAGATGAGACTCCCGGATCGCCCGGATGTGCATCTGCCGGACCGCATAAATCCCCTCGGCGATATTCGGCTCCTTCTGCGGGTCCGGCTGGTGCCCCATCCCTTTGTAGCCCTCGCCGGTGGTCCGGGGTTTGTTCGTATAAATCCTCGGCACAAGCACAAGCTTCTCCTTAACCTCCTCCTGCAGCCCGGCCAGCTTTGTGAGGTATTCACAAACGGCGTCCTCATGATGTGCCGAACAGGGGCCGATCACAAGCAGAAACTTATCGCTCTTCTGCTCAAAGACCGCCCTGATCTCCCGATCCCGCGCGCTCTTGACGCCGGCCAATTCGTCGGAAAGGGGCATCGTCTCCAGAACCGCTTCAGGAGTTGGAATCTCCTGGATACGTTGAAAACTCATCGCAACGTCAATCTCCGCATTATCGTGTTAAAAAGTTCGACCTCTTTCAAGGCCGCTATTGAGATTCATCCATCTTCCTCCTGGTCCTGTTCAAGTCGGCGTGACTCGTCCATAATCTGCTGGAAAATTCGCCCCACGGCGGCGTCGCTCAACGGCCCTTTGTTCATCTCCTTGAGACAATCCAGCACCCGGGTTTCCCGCTCCGGCGCATAGAACGGCTGGCCCGTAGCCTGCTTGATCTTCCCGATCTCGAGGGCGCATTCCGCCCGCTGGCTCAAAAGTTCGAGGAGCTTCTCGTTCAGTTCGTCAATCTTCTTTCGCCAGTCCTCAAGATCCATTACGCGCCCCCCTTCAGCGGCCGGGCCAGCGTCTCCACAAATTCGCCCACGTGGGAAACCAGGTCCGGGTCTCCTTCGCTCTCCCCGATCCGGCGGACAATCGCGCTGCCCACCACCACGGCATCGGCATACCCGGCGACCTCTCTTGTATGCTCCGGATTGGAGACCCCGAAGCCGACCGCGATCGGATGCGACGTATGGTTCCGGATTCGCGCCACCACCGACCCGATGGCGTCCGAGAGCCGCTCTCGTTCTCCGGTCACCCCCGTGCGGGAGATACAATAGACAAAACCGGTCGTACACGACGAAATCAGACGAATCCGATCGTCCCGGCTGGTCGGCGCAATCAGAAAGATCGTATCCAGGCCGCGCGCGTCCATCAACCGCTTATAATCACCTGCCTCTTCAGGAGGCAGATCGAGCGCCAGAATCCCGTCAACACCCACCTCAACCGCCCGGTCCACCAGGCGTTCCAGCCCGTAGCGGTGGATCGGGTTGTAATAGGTAAACAGGACAATCGGAATCCCGGTCTCTCCCCTCAGGTCGCTCACTAAGTCCAGCACATCAGCAAGCGACACATCGTGCCTCAGCGCTCGCTGGGAGGCCCTCTGGATCTCCGGTCCGTCTGCTAAGGGATCTGAAAACGGAACGCCCAGTTCAACTATGTCCACCCCTCTGCGTTCCAGCTCCGGCACCAGCGCCCTGGTGGTATCTAAGTCGGGATCTCCGGCCGTAACATAAGCGATAAACCCGGTCTGCCCATTCTGCTTCAACACTGAAAACTTATCCGATATCCGTGACATAAAGTCCAATCTGAAAGTACGCCTGTCAATTCCGCATTCCGCATTCTGCAATTCAATGGCGCATTCTAACGCTCAATCCCCCCGATAAACTTTGCCGCCTGCTGCACATCCTTGTCGCCCCGCCCGGAGAGATTGACAACCAGAACCTCCTCTTTCCCCATCTGCGGCGCCACTTTGCAGGTGTGGGCAACCGCATGGGCGCTCTCCAGGGCCGGAATAATCCCCTCGGTCCGGCTCAACAGTTGAAAAGCCTCCAGCGCCTCCTCGTCCGTGGCATACGTATAGTCGATCCGCCCCTGGTCCCGCAGGTAACAGTGCTCCGGTCCAACCCCCGAATAATCCAGCCCCGCCGAAACCGAATGCGTCAGGCCGATCTGCCCGTTGTCATCCTGGAGCAGGTAGATGCGGGCGCCGTGGAGCACCCCTAAGTCGCCCCCCTGAAACCGGGCCGCATGGTCTCCCGAGACAATCCCCCGGCCCCCGGCCTCCACGCCGATCATTTTTACCTCCGAATCGCCCAGAAAGGCGTGGAAAAGCCCGATCGAATTGCTCCCCCCACCCACGCAGGCAATCAGACCGTCGGGCAGCCGCCCCTCCACCTCCCGAATCTGTTCCCGCGCCTCCATGCCGATCACCCGCTGGAAGTCCCGGACAATCGTCGGATAGGGGTGCGGCCCCAGCACCGAACCGAAAATGTAGAACGTGTTCTCAACATTCGTCACCCAGTCCCGAATCGCCTCGTTGATGGCGTCCTTCAGCGTCCGGCTGCCCGAATCCACCTCGGTCGCCTTCGCACCTAACAGGCGCATCCGGAACACGTTGAGCGCCTGGCGTTCCATATCCTCCGTCCCCATGTAAATCTCACACTCCAGCCCGAACATGGCCGCCACCGTCGCCGTGGCCACCCCATGCTGGCCCGCGCCCGTTTCAGCGATAATCCGCGTCTTGCCCATCCGCCGGGCGAGCAGAATCTGCCCCATCGTATTGTTAATCTTATGCGCCCCGGTATGCGCCAGGTCCTCCCGCTTCAGATAGATCTTCGCGCCCCCCAGCTCCTCCGTCAGCCGCCGGGCGAAGTAGAGCGGCGTGGGCCGGCCGACGAACTCGCGGAGATAATACTCCAGCTCGGACTGGAACGCCGGATCGTCTTTCGCCTCCCGATAGGCTGTCTCCAAGTCCTCCAGGAGGGTCATCAGGGTCTCGGGTACATAGCGCCCCCCGTAGGGACCGAAATGTCCGCCCACGTCGGGTAGTGTCTGAGTCGTCTCAGTCGGTTTCACAACGCTCATAATGTATTCCTCTTACGCAATACTTCGGACAGTTTTTGTAATTCTGGGGGTTCAAATTTCATAAGCCATTGAAAAATAACAGTTTATGGAATCTGGTGCTAAATTTATAACCTGTTGAAAATCAACAACTTATAAAAAGTGTCCGAACCATTGTTACGGGAAGGTTTATTAAGAACGCGATGTGTGACTTCTTTTCGTAACTCCTTGATTTTCAACAGCACCGATTTCTGCCCCAAATAGGGCATTGTGAATAACCTGTTGAAAATATAAGTTTTAAAAAAAAGTCACACATGACGTTTATTAAGAAAAGAAAATAAGGTACATCTGGCTCAGTGGAAGACCAAAACGATGGTGTTCCAGGTACCCCAGAGGGCTTCGAGACAACTTCGGTGCCCTGATTCTCGACCTTCACAGCCGTAGCAAAATGGGGTCTCGAAAAACCGGTGCTTCTTCGCAAAATAGTCCAAGTTGGCGTTACATTCTTTGAGATCTCGTTCAATTAGCTGCACACAACTTTTTGACATGACTGTCACCTATAATTTCGCTTCACGTGCCTTCCAATTCTATCATAAGCCCATCTCTGACCTTCGAGTAGTATATGATTTCTGCCTCAATCTCTTCTTCCAAGCTTCTTTTGGACCTGTAGGTCAACGGCTTTATGGATACAGGTTGGTCGCCTACAAATCCATCAATTCCTCGCGATTCCTCTTCAGGCGATGCCAGCCTGTATGAGAGCGCCTGAAAGTCTGCGATCTTCTTCAAAATCGCCTCCTGAAAGCGAAGCCCGACAAATGTCTTGACGATGACCAGATCCCTAACCCATTTTTCAACGAGATCTCGATCAATCGCATTCATGGCCTCCTTCAGTCTGTCAAGCATCTCCACAATTTTGTCAGTCGCCGCAGCAATCGCGTCAGGATTCCTCTCGAGATACCATTCTTCCCATTCTGCAAGCCGTTTTCCAGGAAACTCCTGAATCAGATCGCTCATCTGCCCAACAACTCTTGGACGAGTCCCCTGTGCATTCTGATTCGCCAGATTGATGAGCTGAGTAGTATACTTGGGAAATTCCGGCGATTCAGCACCCAGATGTTCTCGAAGCTCTCTATCAGTCAACTTGATTTTCACAAATCATCCCTTCTTACGCAGATCGCTCACATCGCCTAAAAACTTCCCTTTTACTTCATAGTTTATCGAAGTCTCAACCCCGACCAAACCACTGCGAATCAGATGCCGGTTTACAAAAGTCTTATTTTTGAGATAAAGATAGGCAAGAAGAGTACCCTGTTCGTCGTACTTCTGATTGTCGAATTTCAAAAATACCTTTTGTCCTTTTGTGAGGTTACGCAGGAAGATCATGGCCTCAGATTTCCTTTCATCAATCGGTTTCACACCGATCAGCCGAACTTTCAGGCCAGTATCCAGTTCTATATAATCGGGAGATTCAATACGCTTAATCGAATGCAGGCGGTTATTTACCGGCTCTTTCCCATCAACGCTTGAACCAAATCTGAGCTTCCGGGGATCTACTTTTTTATCAACTCGAACAGGATCTTTAAAAATATAGGGCAGCTTGACGATCTCAGGCTTAAAGTCGGCTATGCATTCTCGCTGCTCGACCACCTCATATGTTGCTGAGTCTCCAAAGAGGTCTGCCTTCCCAACCCCCAGTTTGTTCTGAATCACGGAAAGAAACTCTGGATTGATTTCATAGCCTATGGAATGGCGGCCAAGATTCCTGGCGGCCAGCGAGGTCGTACCGCTTCCCAAGAAGGGGTCCAGAATCATATCTTCTACAAAAGAAAACATCCGAATCAGGCGCCTCGGCAGTTCCTCTGGAAACATTGCAAGGTGTTTCTGCTGCCGTTCACCTGGAAAATTCCAGTGTCCGTAAAAATACGTGTTCCACTCTTCCGTCGTGAGTTTCGACCGTTCCTTCCGTTCTTTTGAAACCTTCGGAGGCGTTCCCGGCTTCTTGAACAACAGGATAAATTCATAATCCAATTTCACAATCCCATTTCGCGGATAGGGAAACGAACCCATCACGGTCGCGCCGCCCGTGGTGTTGGTCGTCGTCACTTTCTGCCAAATAATCGCTCCCATGTAATCGAAACCGATCGTCTCACAGAATTTGATAATTTCGGTCCGTATCGGGATAACCTTGTACCGGCCATAATAGACCGATCGGGCGAACTGGTCTCCGATATTGACGCAGAGGCGGCAGCCTGGATGAAGCACCCGATGGCACTCGTTCCAGGCCAGATTCAGGTGGTTGATATAGTCCTCATACGTATCATCGAAACCAATCTGTCCCGCATGTCCATAATCCTTCAACTGCCAGTATGGGGGCGACGTGATTACGAGATGAACGGAGCGATCCTCTATCTCCACCATCTTTCGAGAATCGCCGACAATAACAGTGTGATGTGTCTTCATACTCATCTTTTCGCCCTCAGACAAGCCACTTCACCAGATGATACTTCTGCTTCCCCCGCCGGATCACAATGTATTTCCCACACAGCCCGTCCGCAGGCGAAAGCATTTTGCCCGTATCCGTGCAGCGCTCGCCGTTGATATAAATCGCACCATTCCCAATATCTTCCCTGGCCTGCCGCCTGGAGGACGAGACTCCGGCTGTTACCAGCAGGTCGATCAACCCGACCTCCTCCTGTCCTTCCAGGGAGTGAGAGGGGACATCGCTAAACCCTTCTTCGATCTCCTGCTCCGACAATTCCTGCAGGTTCCCGTAAAAAAGCGCCTGCGAAATATGCATCGCCCTTGCGGTCGCCTCTTTCCCGTGCACAAACGTCGTCACTTCCTCGGCCAGAACCCGCTGCGCCGTCCGCTTCTCCGGGTGCTGCTGAACCTCCGCTTCCAGATTCAGAAGCTCATCTCTACCCAGGAAAGTGAAGATCTTTAAGAACCGGATCACATCGCGATCATCCGTATTGACCCAGAACTGGTAGAACTGATACGGCGTGGTCTTTTCAGGATCGAGCCACACAGTTCCCGACTCCGTTTTGCCGAACTTGGTGCCATCCGACTTTTCGAGCAGTGGAAATGTCAGACCGTAAGCCTGCTTGCCCAGCCGCCTCCTGATGAGGTCGATGCCTGCGGTGATATTGCCCCACTGGTCGCTGCCTCCGATCTGCAACTCGCAGTTCAACTGCTGGCTCAACTCCATAAAATCGTAAGCCTGAAGGACCATGTAGGTGAACTCGGTGAACGAGATCCCCGTCTCGAGCCTGGAGGCCACAGACTCCTTGGCAAGCATGTACCCAACGGGAAAATGCTTCCCGATGTCCCGCAGAAGCTCAATCACCTTCAGCTCGGAAAGCCACGCATAATTGCTCACAATCCTGGCCGGATTCGTTTTGGAATCGAGATCTAGAAACTGCGCCAGTTGTTGTTTCTGCCGCTCCATCCAGGCGTCCACTACCTCTTTGGAATGCAACTGCCGCTCCGACTCTTTCCCGCTCGGATCGCCGATAAGCCCCGTTCCCCCGCCCACAACGGCGATCGGGACATGCCCGGCCATTTGGAAACGTTTGAGCCCCAGAATCGGAATCAGATTTCCCACATGCAGGCTATCGGCGGTGGGATCAAACCCTGCATAAAGGGCAACCGGACCCTCGGCCAGCCGTCCCTTCAGTCCCTCGAGGTCCGTAATTTGAAAAATATAGCCTCTAAAATCCAGATCTTCCAAGATATCCACTGGTCTCTCTCCAACGTTTTAGAATCTAACCGCCTGGAAAAACGCCGCCACTTTTTTGTGATCCTTCCGTCCCGGCTCGGCCTCAACCCCACTGCCGCAGTCCACCGCATAGGGCCTTACAGAGCAAATCGCCTCGGCCACATTGTCCGGATTGATGCCGCCGGAGAGGATAATCCGTCCGTAAGAAGAAGCCCCCTTCGCAAACGTCCAGTCAAACGTCTCGCCCGTCCCACCGTAAAGCCCCGCCTTCGCCGTATCTAAGAGAAAGGTCTCCACGGGGTACGCTGTCATCGTCTCAGGATCGAACCCCTCGCCCACCCGCAGCGCCCGGATAACGGGCACCGGATATCCCTGACAGTCCTGTGGGGATTCGTCCCCGTGAAGCTGGATCGCCCGCAGGCCGGCCGATGCCGCAACAGACGTGATCCGCTCCCGATCCTCATTCACAAAAACCCCCACCGGCGTCACAAACGGCGGCAGATCGCGGATAATCTCTCCGGCCCGTTCGGGCGGGATGTAGCGCGGGCTTGGAGCGTAAAAAATAAACCCGAGGGCGTCCGCCCCCTCTTCAACCGCGCACAGGGCGTCTTCCCGGTTCGTAATCCCGCAAATCTTCACCCGGACCATGGCGGATCAGGGTCCTTCCTTTCCCAGTAGCTCGCGGAGTTTACGCCCGATGTCCGGTTCGCGCATCAGGCTCTCGCCCACCAGAACCGCATCGGCGCCGGCATCGCGCAGCCGGACCACATCGTCCCGCGTGTGAATGCCGCTCTCACTGACAATAACCACCTCATCGGGAATACCCTCTACCAGTTTCACCGTCGTTTGCAGATCCGTATGAAACGTCTTGAGGTCCCGATTGTTAATCCCCACAATACCGGCCCCGGCCTCGAGCGCCGTCAAAACTTCGTCTCCGGTATGGACCTCCACCAGCGCATCCAGACCGACCTCACGGCAAAGTCCGAGATAATCTTCCAGTTCGGCCCGTGAGAGAATCGCCACAATCAGGAGTACAGCCGCCGCGCCGATCGCCTTTGCCTCGTAGACCTGGTAGGGATCGATCACAAACTCCTTCCGAAGGGCCGGAAGATCCACCGCGCAGCTTATCCGGGTCAGATAATCGTCAGCTCCTTGAAAGTACTTCTCATCCGTCAGCACCGAAACAGCCGAGGCCCCATTGCTCTCGTAAGCCTCTGCAATCTCCACCGGATCGAAATCCGTCCGGATGATCCCTTTGGACGGCGAAGCCTTCTTCACCTCGGCAATAATCGCAACATCGTCCCGTTCGGTCAACCGCTGAAAAAAAGAGGGAGAGCAGGGCGCCGATTCGGCAAGCCGGCGCACCGCTTCAAGGGGCGTTCGCCTGCGTGTCTCCATCACGAACTGCCGCTTGTAGTCCACGATCTCGTCCAGAATCGTGCCCATCAACCTCTCCTTTACCCATTACTCGCCGCCTTCAACCCCTCCAGCTTCTCCATCGCCCGTCCCGAATCAACCGCTTCCCGTGCCACCTCAACCCCCGCGGCCATATCCCCGGCCAGACCGCCGGCGACAACGGCTGCAGCCGCATTGAGCAGCACAATATCCCGCCTGGGCCCCGGGTCGCCTCTCAGAACAGAGAGAACGATCCCGGCGTTTGTCTCCTCATCTCCTCCCTTCAACGCATCCGCATCGGCCCGGGCAAATCCGAACGCTTCGGGCGTAATCTCGTACGTGGACACCGAGCCATCCCGCAGTTCGCTCACCTGCGTGGATCCGGTCGTAGTGACTTCATCCAGCCCATCGGACCCGTGGACGACAAAAGCATGTTCCGACCCAAGGCGTCCCAGCACCTCGGCCAGGGACTCCGTCAGAGCGCCGCTGTACACGCCGATCACCTGTCGCTGGGCGCCCGCCGGGTTGGTCAGGGGTCCCAGGGCGTTAAAAATCGTACGAATCCCCACCTCGCGCCTCGGCCCGATCGCATATTTCATCGCCCCATGCAGCGCCGGCGCGAACAGGAAGCCAATGCCCACATCGTCCAGGCAGCGGCCCACGGTCTCGGGTGGGGCCTCGATATTCACCCCCAGGGCCTTCAACACATCCGCGCTGCCGCAGAGGCTGGATGCGGCCCGATTCCCATGCTTGGCCACGCACAGCCCTGCGCCTGCAACCACAAAAGCGGCTGCCGTAGAAATATTAAACGTGCCCGAGTGATCTCCCCCCGTGCCGCAGGTATCCACCACCACCTCGTGCCCCGTCTCGATCCGGGTCGCCTTCTCGCGCATCACCTCCGCCGCACCGGCGATCTCATCCACCGTCTCCCCTTTGAGGCGCAGTGCGACCAGAAACGCCCCGATCTGCGCATCCGTGGCGTCCCCCGACATAATCTGGTCCATCACCCCCACGGTCTCCTCGCGGGTCAGATCCTCGCCCTCAATCAACTTTGCAATCGCGTCCTGTATGGTCATATCCGGCTCCAGATTAGGCGTCCAGAAAATTCTTAAGGAGGAGTTGTCCCTCCGCGGTCAAAATCGATTCCGGATGGAACTGAACGCCCTCCACCGGAAATTCCCGATGGCGCAGCCCCATCACCGTCCCGTCGTCCGTCTCTGCAGAGACCTCCAGACAATCCGGCAGGCTCTCCCGCTCCACCATCAAGGAATGGTATCGGGTTGCAATAAAGGGCTGAGACAGCCCCTTGAAAACGGTCCGTCCGTCGTGCCGGATCTCCGAAACCTTGCCGTGCATAATCCTCGGCGCCCCCACCACCTTCCCGCCGAATGCCTGGCCGATCGACTGGTGCCCCAGACAAACGCCCAGAATCGGGATCTGTCCGGCAAAAGTCCGGATCAGATCCACCGAAATCCCCGCCTCGTTGGGCGTACAGGGCCCCGGCGAAACCACAATCTTATCCGGCGCAAGACCCTCAACCTCTTCCAGCGTGACCCGGTCATTCCGGTAAACTTCCAGCTCCGCACCCAGCTCTCCCAGGTACTGAACCAGATTGTAGGTAAACGAATCGTAGTTGTCGATCACCAGGATCATAGGAATAAATTCCAAGGAAAAAGGAAAAAGGAAAAAGGAAAGTCAAAAGCCATTTTTTACTTTTTACTTTTTACTTACCGCAGTTCCCCTCGCTCGGCCACCTCCACCGCCCGAAACAGCGCCTTCGCCTTGTTCACCGTCTCCTCATACTCATTCTCCGGCACCGAATCGAACACAATCCCGCCGCCCGCCTGCACGTAGGCTTTGTTGCCTTTCACCACCATCGTCCGGATGGCGATGCAGGTATCCATATTGCCCGAAAAATCGATATAGCCCACTGCCCCGGCGTAGGGCCCACGCCGGGTCGGCTCCAACTCGTCAATAATCTCCATCGCCCGGATCTTGGGCGCTCCGGAAACCGTGCCCGCCGGATAGCAGGCGAACAGCGCGTCTAACGCGTCCACACCCTCCCGCAGCCGTCCCCTCACATTGGATACAATATGCATCACGTGGGAATAGCGCTCGATCGCCATCTGCTCCGTCACCCGGACCGTATCGTATTTTGACACCCGCCCCACATCGTTCCGCCCCAGGTCCACCAGCATAATATGCTCGGCCCGTTCCTTCTCATCCGCCAGCAGCTCCTCCTCCAGTGCCCGGTCCTCCTCCTCGGTCTCCCCGCGCCTCCGGGTGCCGGCAATCGGGCGCACCTGAACGATGCCGTCCTCCACCCGCACCAGCAGTTCCGGAGAAGCCCCCACAAGCTGCAACTCTTTCAGATCTAAGTGAAACATATAGGGCGACGGGTTCACAACCCGCAGCATCCGGTAAATATCCAGCGAATCGACCGTCACATCCGTCTCAAAACGCTGGGAAAGCACCACCTGAAAAATATCGCCCGCCACAATATAGTCCTTACATCGCCGCACCTTCTCTAAGTAGTCTTCCACCACCGTATTCGACCTCACCTCACAGGCGCTTGTTCCTCTCTTCAAGGCGATATCCACGGGACGCTTTAGAACCTCCTCCAGGGAAGCGATCCGGTCTGTGGCTTCCCGATAACCGGCCTCCAGATCCCCTTTGGTGTGGACGTTGGAAATCAGGTGAATCCTGTGCTGAAGGTTGTCAAAAGCCAGGAGCGTGTCGAAAAAGAGCAGCACCATATCGTCCTGCCCCAGATCGTCCTGCGTGTCCTCCGGAATATCCTCGATCAAACGGATCGCATCGTACCCCACATACCCAACCGCGCCTCCCGTAAATCGGGGAAGCCCTTCGACGTGCGCCGAACGGTACTGCGCCAGCAATCGACGGAGTTCGGCGATCGGCTCCCCCTCAAACGCCTTCACCTCGCCCCGCTTCAGATCTTCAACCTGGATATGCTTGCCGCGAGACCGAAACACTAAGAAAGGCTCAACGCCCAGAAAGGAGTACCGGCCGATCTTCTCACCGCCCTCCACACTCTCAAAAAGAAACGTGAACGGACTCTTCGAGCGGATCTTGAGATAGGCGGAAACCGGCGTCTCGGTATCACCCAAGATATCCCTGAAGATGGGGACAAGCCCTCCCTCACCCGCGAGGGTGCGTACCGCATTGAAATCGGGCTGCACGGCGCTCCCTTATACAGACTAACTGTAAGGATTCAAACAAGATAAGTCGCTACAAATAAGAGGTTTTTTCAGTATTTGTCAAGCGCTTTCCATGCAACATAAAAAAGCCGTGAGCGGATGCCCACGGCCTGATTTTATTGTCAAAAAAAGGATCAACTACAACGTGGGCATACAACGCTCCTGTGCCTGCCGGTAATAGCGGTAATACCAAAAATAACGCCAGAAAAAGCTGTTGTATGCCGCAAACGTCACGTTCCATCTCCTGAAACAGATAGGTCCAGCTGTCGGTTGAATGCTAAAGAGTAACAAATTGCAGCGCCCGTGTCAAGCCCTTTAAGGGGCTTTGCCGTCGATGGTGCCCACCTCGATCTTGAGGTCCTCACGGTTCATAATCCGGTCCACCTGCCCGTCCCGGATCCAGATCACCCGGTCGGACACGCTCAGCATCTTGTGGTCGTGGGTCGCCGAAATCACCGTCACGCCCGACTCCTGGTTCATCTCCCGGAGCAGATCGATAATCTCGGTGCCGGTATTCAGATCCAGGTTCCCCGTAGGCTCGTCGGCTAAGATAATCGCCGGATCGTTGGCACAGGCACGGGCCACGGCCACGCGCTGCTGCTGTCCGCCGGAAAGTTCGAAAGGCTTGTGGGAAACCCGGTCGCCCAGCCCCACTTTTTCTAAGAGGTGTACCCCCTTATCCCGGGCCTCATCGCTGGTCAGCCCGGCAAAGACCATGGGCAGGGTCACGTTCTCTAAGGCGGTCATCACCGGAATCAGATTGAACGACTGGAAAATGTACCCGATCTTCCGGCAGCGCAGCCAGGCCAGCTCGTAGGCGTCTAACTGCGCCACATCCACATCGTCGATATAGACCTTCCCGCTGGTCGGCTTATCCAGCCCGCCCACCATATTGAACAGAGTACTCTTTCCAGACCCAGAAGGCCCCATAATGGAAAGGTACTCCCCCTGCTCAACCTCTAAGTCCACACCCTTGAGCGCCTCCACCGTCACATCGCCCATCTCGTAAATCTTCTTAACATCTTGCGTTCGCACAACCGCCATAAAACCCTCTTTTCTTTTTACTTTTGCCTTCTTTACTAAACCTCCAGCCGCATAGCGTCTACAGGCTCCATCTTGGCCGCACGATAGGCCGGCAGAATACCGCCCAAAAGGGAGAGAACAGAGCCGATCACCACAGCCACGACACCGTACTTTAAAATCTCACCCCAGGTCACATAGCCAAAAAGCTCGGTTCCATAGCTGGCCCAGGAAAGCAAAAGGGCCAGCGCAAGCCCGACCACGACCCCGATGATGGTGCCGGCCGTTCCCATAAAAGAGGACTCTAAGAGAAAGAGCTTGATGATAAACCCGTCCAGAGCGCCCATACATTTCATCGTGCCGATCTCTTGAAACCGCTCGGTAACCGACATCAGCATGGCATTGGTGATCCCGACCAGGCAGACCAGCAGGGACAGCACCACAAGCCAGTTATTCTTGGACTGTTCCTGGCGGGAGGCCGCGCTGTCCGGATCGATATCGATCCCTTTCTGCTGAAGCTTCAGATTCATCTTCGGGTTGTCGGCGGCCTTGAGATTGTCCACAATCGTCGTGTTGGTCCAGATGGACATCAAAAAGGCAATGGCCAGGACAATACCGCTAACCGTAATCAGCGACCGCCCGAACCGGATCTTAACACTGTTGAAACTGATCTCTACGGCCTTGGACAGGGGCAGGTTGACCTGGGTGCCCATCTCCTTCCGTACCGGCGACGCTGGTTGATGTTCTGCCATGAATTCCTCCTGAAACTGTTTTATCTACCGCATCCGCCCGTTCCTGGGAGCAGCAGGCGCCGGAACGTGGGTCCGTCCCCGGTTGTAATGATAGGTCCGGCTGGCCAGCAGAGACTTCGCTTCATCGAAAAGCGCCAGAGCCCGGACCACCTCCGGATCCCCGCTCACCTGCACTCTCCCTGCGGCCCGGCTCCCCCATCGAATCTGAGCAACCTTCTGTTTGATCCCTCGCTTGATCAAATCGACACTCTTTTTGAACTCCCGGTCTGTAAAAACAACGTCTCGATCCTTCAGGAACTGCTTGAAGGACGAAAGCCTCCGCCGGCCTGGCTGATACCGGTTGAAAAAGTGTTCAAAATCAGAGTAGTCCCGGGTAATCTCGGCCGAATGGCGGTTGGCGAATTCAAAAAAATGGCTCCGGGTCAACCGCTTTTCAAAAGCGCTCAAACTGTCGGGCTTCAGGGTCACATCGGGTGTTACCCCGCCGCTGCCGAACACCTTCCGGTGGAGGATCCGGGTATAATAGATCGGTTTGGCGGCAACACTGTCCGGATCGGCATTCGGATCGTAATCGTCGTACCCCGCCTCCATATAAGCCTGCCGGTCCCGGGAAAAAGGCCGCTGAATCGGACGGTCGCTGGGCGTAAAATAGCGGGCGATGGTAAGCAGCACGGCGCCCCCGTTTTTAAGCGGAAACTGCTTCTGCACAAGCCCCTTGCCAAATGTTGTACGCCCCACAATAAGGCCCCGGTCATAATCCTGAATGGCCCCCGCGACAATTTCCGAAGCGCTTGCGCTGTATCCGTTCACCAGAACCAGCAGCGGCGTATCGGGTGAGATCAACGGGTCCTGTTCGGCATAGTGATTTTCTCGAGAGTCCGTATGGCGCCCTCGGGTATAGACCACGAGCCGGTCTTTTTCCAGAAACTGGTCCGCCACCGTCACGGCCTGTTCCAGATAACCGCCCCCGTTGCCCCGCAGATCCAGAACCAGTTTCTGGATCCCCTCTTTTTTCAACTGCTTCAGAGCCGACCTCAATTCCCGCGCCGTATGGCCGGCAAACCGGTTGATCTTTACATATCCCACATCGGGCGCAATCTTAAATCCATAAGGCACACTGGGCACTTCAATCTTATCTCGAACGATCTCAAATTCAAGCAGATCGTCCTCGCCTTCACGCTGGACCGAAACATTCACCCGGCTCCCCTTGGGACCCTTTAACCTCCGGGTGACTTCAGACACCTTAATGCCCACCGCAGACCGGCCGTCGATCTTGACGATCCGATCGCCCGAAAGCAGCCCCACCCGGTAGGCGGGCGCCCCCTCGATAGGCGACAGGACCGTCAGATAATGATCGATAATATCAAAATAGATCCCGATCCCTTCAAAAGAGCCTTTCAGTCTGTCCTGCGTATCCTGAAGCTCGTCCGGTGTGATGTAGGTGGAATGAGGGCCCAGCCTGGAGAGGTACCCCTCGATGGCCCCGTGATAGAGATCCACCGGATCGGTCTCTTCATAGTACTGCCTCCGGACCAGGTCGGCCAGCTCCCCGAAGGCCTCGGCCTGAACAACAATATTTAATTTTCTCGGGCGCTCCGCACGGCCCGGGTCCGGCCAGCAGACCGCACACAGGCCAATCAGCGCCAGCAGAATGGGATGAGAACGCATAAACGCCATAACGAACCTCAGAAAAGTTTTCAAAACAGGGGTAAAGCGCAAGCTAACATAACCTCGACCACACAAGATGTCAAGCACAAAACGCACGTCCGACAACCACTTACTCCGACCTTATAGCGCCTGGAAACCGGAAGCGGCAGGACCGCCAACCTCGTTGGCCAGCCGCCGCAGATTCTCACCAAACGGCGCAACCCGTCCGTCGAAAATCTCCCGGGCCCGATCCACCTTCAGCCCTGCCCGCAACGGGCGCCGGGCCTTCTGCCCCAGTTCTTCGGAGACCACAGGGGCCACCCGTTGAAAGTCCAGGTCGAAACAAGCGCAGATCTGCTCTACCATTTCATAGCGGGTCAGATAGTCCGCCCCCCCAAAATGAACCAGACCCCGGAAGTCCTTCCGACACAGATCCAGCAAAAAAACCGCCAGTTCGTCACCATAAGTCGGATTGGTCCATTCATCGGTCACCACCCGTATATTTTCCCCCCGCGCAAGCGCACCCGCCGCCCAGGTCACAAAATTGGGCCGGCAACCGGGGCGGTACCCGTACAGCACAGCCGTGCGCACCACAATACCCGGGCACTGCGCCTGAAGAACCCGGTCCTCACTCTCCAGCTTGGTCTGGCCGTATACGTTTAGCGGACGGGGCGTATCCTCCTCCCCGTAGAAACCTTCGGTACCGTCAAACACATAATTCGTCGAAATCGTGATCAACCCGCTGCCCGTCCTTTCACAGGCCCGGACCAGGTTCCGGGTGCCGTCCACATGGACGCGGCGTGCGTGTTCCGGCGCCATCTCGCATCCATCCACGCTGGTCTCTGCCGCCGTATTGATCACCCACCCGGGACAGACCGCTCCGATCACCTCATCAACCTGGGCGGCATCGGTAATATCCATCTGTTGGTATGAGGGCGCATCAAAAGGCGGCCGGCGCGTGCGGACCGCCGGAATGCGTTTGAACTCCTCAGAGGGCACATCGCACACCACACGCCCCAGGAAGCCGGAGGCCCCCCCACCACAAGCACGGTATCCACAGAGGAAGTCATAGCGATCCAACCGAAAGGGTGGACGGATGGAGATAAAGAACAAGCCCCCGGGCAAGCGCGCCTAAGTGAGCTGCACGATCGATGTGGGGCCCCACTAAAGCGGTCAAAATCCCGCCGGCAGTCTCCCGGTAGGGAGCATGAGCCGTGTGCGTGTGGAGCCGAAGCAGCACCTGCGCCGCAATCCCATTGCCCGAAGGCAGAAGGCGGTCGAAAGCCGGTGTGACGGCCCGGTCCGGCTCGGGCGTCCGGTCGCGCAACGCGCCTGACGCATCCGCAAATCGCGCAACCATCAGATCGGCCAGATCCCGGGCGAACCGAAGATCCTCATCCCGGCCTTCAACCTCAAACAGATCCAGAGCCGCACGGGCCACCAGGGCCTGATCCTCCAGCAGCAGGGGCGCATCTGCGTCGGGCGAATGCCTCACCCCTCCCTCCGGGCGAAGCAGGCGTTGCCGCAGGGACGCCAGCACCCGGCGCCCCACCCTCAGGTACCGATCGTCCCCCACCGCCCGGTGGAGGTCCAAAAACGCGGAGACCGCCAGAGCGTTCCAGCCCGCATAAAAGGCCGGATCACGGCGGGGGGCTGCCCCTTCGCCCGGAAGCACGGCCCGGGCCTCTCCCGAAACCACCCGCTCATCAAACCCCGCCCAACCCGCAAGAAAGAGACTATCCTGAGGCACGTAAAACCCCTCTCGAAGCGCCTCGCCCAGCCCCACGGCAATCTCCTTAAGCGCCCGTTTGCCCGTCTGCTTTGCGGCCTTTGCAAATACCCCCAGCAATCCGGCGTTCACCGCCAGATTCTTCTCCCGGTCCACCACCGCGGCATCGGGTGTCAGGGACGCCAGAAAAAAGGCGCCGTCCCGGTCCCGCATCCGGCCCAGACGGTCCAGCCCGGCCAGCGCAGCCTCTTCCGCTCCGACGTCGCCCTTCAGCCTGCCGTACTCCAAAAGCATCGTGAGGGCTTCGCAGCCGGGATTCTCTCCCCTGGCGATTGCCGTGCGCGTACTGTCCACCAGCCGATGAAGCAGATCCGGCGTGGGCGCAAGCCGCATACGCCTGCGGTCCTCCCGGGCGATCCGCGCCTTCAGGTAGCCCCGCTCCCGTTCCAGATCCTCCCGGCGCTTCGGGTTGTCAAAAAAGACGCGCACACGCCGCAGCAGCTGTACCAGATCGACCGGGTCCATATAGGTACTTCCCGTCAGCACATCCCCCTCCGGCATGGTGAAAACCACCGAAGGCCATCCCCCCATCCCGAACCGTTCGGCCAGGTCGGGACGGCGGTCCGCATCCACCCGAATCGGAAAGGTGCCCCGAACGATCTCACGGGCCAGTTCCCGGTCCTCAAAACAGCGCTCGACCATCTCCCGGCACCAGTAGGACCGGCGGGTATATAAAAAAAGAAAAACGGGGCGTCCCAGAGTCCGCGCTGAATCCCGCCCTGCCCAGGAACGCCACGCCACCTGGCCGGCGGGCGCCTCAGAAACCGCCGGTGGGCTCAAAGCTTCTGGCTCCCCCGGAGGGCTCCCCTGCCCGGTACAGCCCGCAAAAAGACCGGCTGCTAATATTGATTTTAGGATATTGTAAAATAAAAACATAAATAACGGCCGCCTGTCTTCCCTGCACAATCGAAAGGGGCCGGGAAAATATCTCACGGCCAAAGCATAAAATCGGGAACCCAAAAGCGGCCAGATGCGTTTATTCTTAAGCAGTACCAGGAAAAGACTTGACAGCAGAGCGGGCATTTCGGTAAATTTTTCTGCTTGAGAAAATAAAAAATCAACCGATTTTATAAACAGAACACCCGTTCTACCGGTTGCCGAAGCCTGAAGTTCAGGAACCTAACGTGATGTCTTTCAACGGGATAGCTTCGTCAATCAGCATAATCGGGATATCGTCTTCAACAGGATAAAGATAGGCGCCATCTTCGCGAACCAAGCCCGCGTCAATCTTTTTTTCAACCTGATTTTCGCCCCGATTTTTGATTTCGCCCTTCTCAATCCGGCGGTTGATTTCGTCAATCAGCGCCTGATCGGCCAGTGTAACAGGGGTTTTGTTCTCCGGACAGGCCAGAATATCGAGCAGTTCTTTGTCGATCATCGTGCTTCCTTTCCTTGAAAAAGATCGGCTAACTGGCTGATAGATAAGAAAAAATATACAACGGACGGCTGTCAAACAAGCATTTTTCTTTTTTCTCACCCCCTCAATCCAACCGGAGGAGCACTTATCGTTACTCGCTAAAAGTTTGGCTTTCTTTAAGTTACTGGCATACTACATCGTTATCTCATCCACCAGGCGCAGAGGTCCTCTAATGGGCCTGTCGCCTCTGGTGTCGGGTGTGATCACCACCGTCAAAAAATAGAGCCAGGCGTCTTAAGCGAGTGAGGATACAGCATGCGCAAGCGGAACAAAAACCACCCGGGTTGTCGGAACCGCTGATCTGCGGCCGTTTCCCGGGTTTTTTGTACCGTGCTTGGCCCCATTTTTGCTCATTTTTTTCCCGACACAAGAACACAATCACCTCCAGATGAAGGAGTCTCAAAATGAAGAAGCACCTGTTGAGTCTGTTTATGGCCGTTATCGGCCTTACCGCAGCCGGCGGTGCCTGGGCAACGCCGGAGGATCGGGCCGCCGCCAAATTCCTCCTCTTTCAACCCAGCGCCCGCTCCGCGGGCATGGGAGAGGCATTTATTGCCCTTGCCGACGACGCCAATGCCACCTACTACAACCCGGCGGCCCTGGCCGACGACACGGGCCGGAACCTGAGCACCACCTTCTACAGGCCCGTCCCCAGGCTGGCAACCGATATTTTCACCTCCTTCGGCGCTTACACCCAGCCCTTTGGGGGGGTGGGCAACCTGGGGTTCAGCCTCATCTACACCTCCCTGGGCACCCAGTTCCGGAGGGATCAGCAGGGGAACGACCTGGGAGAGTTTACCAGCTTCGGCCTGGCCCTGGGGGTCTCCTACGGCACCTACTTCACCAAAACCATGTCCCTGGGCGTCACCGTGAAGCTGGTCCACTCAAACCTGGCCAGCCAGGGCGCTGGTAACGAGCAGGGCAAGGGTTCGGGTACAACCTTCGCCGGCGACCTGGGCTTTTTGTGGAAAGCCAACGATCGGTTCGCCCTCGCCTGGGTGCTTCGCAACCTGGGGCCGAACATCACCTTTATTGATGCCGACCAGGCCGACCCCCTGCCCCAGAACTTCACCGTTGGCTTTATCTATAAAATTCTTGATGGCAAGAATTCATCGGTGCTTTTCTCCACCGATATCTACAAGCCACTGGCGGACGAAGGGTTCTCCTCGTTTATCACCGGATGGGCAGACAGCAGAGCCTCTGAAGAGTTCAAAGACATCGACTATCACACCGGCTTGGAGTGGTCCTACAACCTCTCCGATGCCTCGGCCTTTGCCCTCCGGTCGGGCTATACCCACGACACAGACGGCAACCGGAAAGCCCTCACCTTTGGGCTGGGGCTGAATTACGACTGGGCCTCCTTCGATCTCTCCTATTTTGTGCCAACCAACAAGGACCGATCGGCCTTCGGAGAAGTGTTCCGATTTTCGTTCGGTCTCAATCTGGAACACACAGACGTGAAACGTGAAATGACAAACGGCAAACGTTGATCTCTTCTGCTTTCACGTTTGACGTGGGTCATTTCACGTTTCACCTTCTTTACATTTGGAATAAACCGTGGGGTTGAGGCGGGCACGGCAAACGCAAAAGACCGGACCGCAGGAAGGGCGAAAGACGACCGGATGGGGCACGCGCCGGACCTTTCTCCCATGCTTTGCGGTCTCTTTTGCGTACAGGGGGCTCCTCCTTCTCCTCCTTGCAGGGTTCACCGTGCCCCAGGAGGCAACAGCAGCGGACGTGTGGCGCATCCTGGCCGTGCGGGTCTCTTTTCCCTTAGAAGAGCCGGACGATGAGACCACCAGTGGAAACGGCGCCTTCGACCTCCGGCCCACCGCCGACGTGCAGGACAGCCTGCGCTTCCCCTACGATGCGCCTCCCCACGACAGAGCCTACTTTGAAGCCCATCTCCAGGCCCTGAGGAATTACTACCGGGACGTCTCCCGGGGACAGCTCGAAATCGAATACGAGGTCTACCCCCGCGACCCCAACGACAGCTACCGCCTTGCCACGCTCCTGAAGGACTACGGCAACGGAAGAACCCAGCAGGAAATTGCCGAACGCCAGACCCGTCTCTTCCGCGACGGCATGGCTGCGGCCGACTCGGTCGAAGGGGGTGCGCTCGACTTCTCGGCCTATCGCGCCTTTGCGGTCTTCCACGCCGGACTGGGAGCAGAAGCGGGGCAGCAGGCTCTCAACGACATCCCCTCCGCCTTTATCGCCCCCTCCGACCTGGACCGCTATGCAGCCGGCGCGATCCCCGTGGACAACGGCGCGCACACCGTCACCGGCGGCCTGCTCCTGCCAGAAGCCATCAGCACCGATGGGCGAGGAGGGCTCAACGGCACCCTGGCCCGATTTTTTGCCAACCAGCTCGGCTTGCAGGGGCTCTCCAACTTTGAAGACGGCCTGCCCGCAGTAGGCGACTGGAGTCTGATGGACACCGGAAACATCGGGGTCGCCTCATCTGCCCGGCTCGGCCTGCAGGGGCTGAGGGACGACCCCGCCGATACCGTACTCATCGGCTTTATCCCCAGCCGGATGCTCGCCTGGTCCCGCATCCAGCTCGGCTGGCTCACCCCCAAAATCGTCACCCGAAACGACACCGTCCGGATCGTGGCCCCCCACGTGGATGCCGACCTGCCCCGGGCGGTCCGCGTTCCCATCAGCGCCACCGAATACTTCCTGCTGGAAAACCGCCCCTCCCGCCTGGCGCTGGAGGGGCGGGTGCCCCAAATCGAATTCTCCCGGCCGGGCGCGGGCGTCTGGCTCTCCGTGGACGACTACGACGCCTTCATCCCCGGCTCGGGCCTCCTGATCTGGCACGTGGACGACGCCGTCATCCGGGCCAGCGACGGGGACAGCCCCATCAACAGCAATCCCGGCTACCGGATCGCCTCCGATGGAATCACCACGCAGTTCCGTCGGGGAATCGCTCTGGAAGAAGCCGATGGATTGGAGGACATCGGCAACCTCTCGTTCGACCGGATCGTTCAAAGCGGGATCATCTCCCTCAGCAGCGTTCAGGGCGGCGCCCAGGATCCCTTCTACGTGGGCAACAACACCCGCTTCGGTCCGGACACCACGCCCAACACCAGCAGCAACCTCGGCTATCCCACAGGCATCATCATCGAGGTCCTCAGCCCGCCGGGAGACACTATGACCGTGGCCGTCTCCTTCGTCCGCCAGCAGGACGCCTGGCCGGTCACCGGTCTGGATCAAAACAGCTCCCAGACCCCCCGCGCCCTCGACCTGGACGGAGACGGACGAAAAGAGCTGATTCGGGGCGCATCTGCGGGCCAAAATGCCTGGACCCTCGACGGAGGCCCGGTCAACGCCTTTCAATTTTCTGCCTCTGCATCCCCTGCGGTTGGCAACCTGATCGCCACCGGAGAGGGCGCCGGCCGAACCGAATTCATCTTTTCCGACAGCGGTCGTCCGGTCCTGTGGCTCAACGGCCGGTTCGTCAGGGCGGCGGTCGATGAGGAAGCTATGATCACGGCCCCGCCCGTAATCGCGCCCTTCCCCGGCCCAACACCCGCAGACATCTGGGGGTGGTCCGATGGCAGGGTCACGTGGGGAGAATACGCAGGCGAGGCGGGCGCTGCAAACCTGGGCTCGGAACCCGTGACGGCGCTTGCCGTCGGCAATATCGACGCGGACCCCTCCGGCGAACTCGTCGCCCTCACCCGAACCGGTATCTTCATCGTCGAAGGCCCCGAACAAATCCGGAGCCTCGCCCCCCTTCAGGAGCCGGCCGTGGGCGCTCCGGTCCTTGCCGATCTCGACCGGAACGGCACGGACGAGATCGTCCTGGTAAGCGCCGCCGGCGCCGTCGCCATCTTCGACAGCGCCGGCCCGATCACGCAGAGCGCCCCGGTGCCGGGCGGCGCAGCGTCACCCCCCGTACTCGGCGACCTGGACGGAGACGGCTTCGTCGAAGTCCTCTTTGGAGGCAGCGGGCGCCTGTGGGCCGTGCGCTTCAACGGCGTGCTGCAAACCGGCGCCCCCCTGGCCTTTCCCCTGAAAGACGAGACCGGCCCCCTGCAGGCCCCGCCCGTGCTGGCCGACCTGGACGGAGACGGTCTTCCCGAAATCCTGGCCGGTTCACAGGGCGGTCTCCTCTACGGACTGCGCGGCGATGGAACCTCTCTGCCCGGCTTTCCGCTGTCTGCCCTGGGCCCGATCGGAACCTCGCCCATCGTAGACGATCTGGACGGAGACGGCGCCCTGGAACTCGCCGTCTTCACCCGGTCCGGAACGGTCCACCTCTGGCGCCTGACAGCGGTCGCCCCCGACCTTACGGGCAACCGGGTCGCCTGGGGACAGCTTGGAGGCGGCCCTGGAAATGCCGGCCGTCTTCTCCAGCTTCCTCAGAACACGCCCGTGGAGCCTGCCGATCCCCTCCTTCCTCCGGGACGAGCCTACTGTTATCCCAACCCGATCCGGGGATCGGCGGCGGTCCTCCGTTTCTTCCTGGGAAACAACGCCCGGATCGAAGTCGTGGTACTCAACCCCCTTGGAGAAATCGTCGATCGCCTCTCCCTGGAGGACCCCGTGCCCCGGACGGACAACGAAATCTTGTGGGACACCAGCGACTATGCCAGCGGCCTCTACATCTGCCGGATGGAAGCCGTATCCGCAGACCGGTCCGAAGTCCGATTCATCAAAGCAGCGGTGATCAAATAAATTCACGATGGTACACCATGGGTAAAAATCAACCCAAAACCCTCTTACCCCTCATCCTCACCCTCGCCCTGGCGTCCTCCGCGTATGCCCAGTTCGGCGGCGAATCCCACCATCCGGAACTCGCCTGGGAGACGCTGGAAACCGGACACTTCAAAATCCACTATCACCGGGGGCTGGAGAGCTTTGCCACACGGGCTGCGGAAGCCGCAGAAGAGGTCTTCGGAGCGGTGACCCGGCTTTACGGGTATGTGCCCGAAAAGAAGATACGGCTGGTCCTCAAAGATGTGGACGACATCGGCTTTGGCGTGGCCATCCCCCCCTTCAACAGGCTCGAAATCTGGGCCTCCAGCATCAACATCGACTTCGAGTTTCGAGGGACGAAGACCGACTGGCTGCGCAATGTGCTCACCCACGAGCTCACCCACCTGATCTCCCTGCAAACCGCTCGAAAGGGCTTTCGCCGGGTGCCCGCCCTCGTCTTCCAATACCTCGGATATCAGAGCGAGGGCCGGCGGGACGACATCCTCACCGGATACCCCGACGTCCTCGCCGCCTACGCCCTTCCCACAACCATTGTACCCTACTGGTACGCCGAGGGCACGGCCCAGTACATGGCATCCGGGGCGCAGCACGACCGGTGGGACTCCCACCGGGACATGATCCTTCGGATGGCCACCCTCAACAACACCCTCCTCACCTACGACGAGATGGGCTCGGGCGGTGCCAAAACCGGCCTCGAATTCGAAAAAATCTACGACCACGGCTACTCCCTCGTCCTCTTCATCGTCAACACCTTCGGCGAAGAGAAACTCGCCCAAATCTACCGGCACATGACCACCTGGTGGCGCACCGACTTCGGGGGCGCGATTCAGGCGGCCCTCGGCATCTCCGCTCGGGAACTCCACAGCCGCTGGGTCGCCTCCCTGAAAGAGCGCTACCGGGTACAGCAGGCCGAAATCGGCGCCGCCCCGGTCGCGGGTGAGACGGTCCATGCGGAAGGCTACCTCAACCTCTATCCCCGCTGGTCCCCCAACGGCGAACAGCTCGCCTACCTCTCCAATGCCGGCAGCGACTACGGTCGCACCGGCCTCCACACCTTCACCCTTTCCGACAGCACCCGGGACATGGTTGCGCCGGGCGCTCACACCGCATTCGACTGGTCCCCCGACGGGGGACGTCTCCTCTTTGCCCGGCGCAGCCCCCGCGACCGCTACGGCTCCAGACTCTGGGACCTCTACACCGTCGATCCTTCAAACACCGACAAAAAGAGCGCGTTCCAGAAAGCAAAAGGACTTGTGGGCCTCTCCGACGGAAAACGCCCGGGTGAGACGCGTCTCTCCCACGGCCTGCGCGCCGTCTTCCCCGCGTACTCGCCGGACGGGGCCGCCATCGCATTCGTGAAAAACAAAGGCGGTTCCACCAACCTGAGGGTCATGGATACCGGCGCCGGCGAGGTTCGCACCCTCACCCAGTTCGACGACGGCACGCTGGTCTACACGCCCCAATGGTCCCCGGGCGGCAAACAGATCGCCTTCTCCATCTTCCGGCCCAGCGGCAACCGGGACATCGCCGTCATCCCCGCAGAGGGAGGCGACTGGACCCTCCTGGTGGCCTCATCCGGCACCGACCGCGACCCCTGCTTCACACCCGACGGCGCCGGCCTGGTCTTCGCCTCCGACAGAGAAGGCATTTTCGACCTCTACCATCTCGATCTGACCGACGGCAGCGTACACCGGATCACCCGCGCCCTGGGCGGGGCCTTACAGCCCCACGTCCACCCCCGCGACGGGCGGATTGCCTTTGCCTATTACGGCGCAAAAGGCTACGAAATCCGAACCGTAGATGGGCGGGGCCTCTGGGAGCCGGTTGATCCCGAAGCCTTCCGTCCCCGGGAAGTAGCCCCCCCCCCGCCCCGGCTGGCCAGCGAAGAGGCCGAACCCCCGGAGAGCCGGCCCTACAGGAACGACTTCTCGCCCCTCACCATTCTCCCCCGCATTGCCATAGACGCGGGCAAACTCAAGCTCGGCCTTGAGACCGGGTCGGACGATATGCTGGGCAAACAGGGCCTCTTTTTTGTGGGCCTGATATCGCCCGGCAAAGACATGGATCTCTACAGCATCTATGAATCCCGGCGATGGCGACCCACCCTCTTCCTGGAGGCCTACCGCCTCACCCGGCACGTGGAAGAGGACGTGGTTGACCGGGACCGGGACGTGCGCATCTTCAACCGGACCTTTACCTTAAACGGCGCCGAATTCGGGGCAAAATACCGGATGGGCCGGGGCGGCCTGCTCGATGCCCGGCTCATTTACAGCCGGTACGGGTGGGTCGTGGACCAGGCCCGCTTCAACGGCCTGAACCGCTTTAAAGTAGGCGCGACCTATCTCAACGGCTTCGACCTCTCCTTCTCCTACCGCCTCAAGGCCGTGCCCTCCGCCCGGGATTCGGAAATCAACCCCCGGGTGGGCCGGGAAATCACCTTCCGCTACGACCGGTTCTTCAACTTCTTCCTGCGTGACTTTAAAGAAAACAGCTCCGTTCTAATCGAAGTCTACGACCACTATTTCTACAACCAGCTCACGCTCGACTGGAACGAATACCTGCCCGTCGGCCCCGGCCGAAGCGCCCTCGGGCTCCGCTTCTCCGGCGGCCTTATCGACAGTGCCGTGGACGACTTCTTTGACTTTCACATGGGCGGGCTGCCCTATTTAAAAGGCTACACCTTTTACAGCCTGGAAGGCAGCCGGGCCGCCATGTTCCGGGCCGCCTACCGCTTCCCCATCTGGACCCGCGTCAACCGCCAAACCGGCCCGATCTATTCCGACCACATCTATGGATCGATCTACGCGGGCATCGGACGCGCCTGGGACGGCACCGACATGGACGGCATACTCAAACGCGGCTGGAAACGGGACCTGGGAGCGCAGATTCGCTACGACGGCGTCTCCTTCTACGTCTTCCCCACCCGAATCAGCTTCGACGCCGCCTACGGCTTCGACACCGTCCCCCTGCTCGACCCCGCAGACCCGATCCGCCGCAGCGGCCTGAAATTCTACTTCACCCTCCTCTTCGGATACCTACAAAGCGTCGGCCTTTAGGGTGGAAGGGGAACTCGGAACTCGGAACTCGGAACTCGGAACTTTGAACTTTGAACTTACCGAAAGGAGCAAACCCATGCGCCACTTCCCCGCGGCCATTCTGCTGCTCTGGTCCGCTTCGGCTCAAGCGGCAGACCTCCTTCCCCCTCAAAGCCTCACGGTGGAAGGAACGGAGCCACAGAAGATCTCGATCCGGCTGTTACAGAATGAGCGGGTGACCGAATCCGGTCCCAAATCTTCCATGGTGGCCTTCCTGATGTCTCTGGCCGTCCCCGGCCTGGGAGAATTTTACACCGGAGCCACAAAACGGGCCATCGCCTTTATGGCCGTAGAGGCATTTACCTGGATCAACTACGCCCGCTGGCGCAGCAAAGGAAACGATCTGAAAGCCAAATTCCGGACATTCGCCGACCAGAACTGGAACGAAGCCCGGTACAGAGCCTGGCAGCAGTACAACAGAGAAAACGGATCTCCCTACAACGAAACCGAAACCCTCCCCTGCAAACATACCGACCCCAATGCCGCCGGCTGCGAAAAGGTGGACACCCAGCAGTACTACGAAATGATCGGGAAATACCCCCAGTTCGCCTTCGGCTGGAGCGACGCCCGGGATGTGCCCTTCAGCGTCATCAACAACCAGGTCGACTCAACGGTTCGACAGGACTACGAAACCCGGCGCAACGACAGCAACAAACTCCTCAAGCGCGCCTCGGTCATCCTCGGGCTCGCCGTCCTCAACCGCATCACAAGCGCCATCCACGCCTCGGCTCACGCCCGGTCCCTCCACAGGGAAAAGCCCCCCAAACGGTTCTGGATCGACGTCACCCCCCTGAGCGGGGACGGCCGCCCGGCACCTGCTGCGGCCCTGAACATCCGCTTTTGACCCCCGTGATACAACCATGAAAAAACACACAAAAACCTGGATAACCTGCCTCCTGATCCTCTCCCTCTTTGGAGGCCGCCCCGCGCTCTCACACGCAGATGGCTCCAAATCCCCGCGCAAAGCCGCCTTCCTCTCCCTCCTTCTGCCCGGCGCCGGAGAACTCTACGCCGGGGGCGGCCGGTCCGCGCGGTTCTTCTTCTTCACCGAAGGCGCATTCTGGACCGGCGTGTTCGCCTTCAAAGCGCTGGCGTCTGCTCGGGAATCTACCTTTAAATCCTTTGCAGGGGCCCACGCGGGCGCGCAAACCAAAGGCAAACAGAATTCCTTTTTCGACGAACTCGAACGGTTCCAGAGCATCTACGCCCGAAACGCCCGGCGGCAATATGTGGCGGGAGACCTGGCCACCCTCACGCCCGAAACGCCCGACAACACCTGGGAGTGGGACTCGGAGGCCTCGCGTCTGAAGTTCCAGAAACTCAGAAGCCGGGAAACCTGGGCCAGTCAAAAAGCCTTCCTCTTTATCGGCGCCCTCATCTTCAACCGATTTGCCAGCACCCTCAACGCGGCCCGAATCGCCCGGAAAACCCTGCCTACACCGCCCCGGACCGTCCGGATGGAAATCGCCCCCCACCCCGACGGCGGTCTGCACACCCGGCTGCAGGTCAGATTCTGAGTTGCAGGTCAACCGTATGAAATCACGCAACTGGACCCTCACCGTCTGCATCTCCGCCTGCCTCCTCCTCGGCTCAACGCCCGCCCTTGCCGCCCCTCCCGTCCCGTTGTGCGGCGCCCACCTGCTGCCTCGAACCGGATCCCTGCCACCGGTTGCCGCCAAACGCCAGTTCGCCCAGTCCTTCCAGGTCGGCGATCCCCTCACCCTTCCCGCCTTCAGCTTCCGCCTGGGCGAAAACGCGCACTACCAGACCACCACCACCTGCCGCTTTGTGGGTCAGCACTGCTACATCTTCGTCGAAGATGACGTGTGGGGAACGCCTCGCGTCACCCAGGCCGGTATTGACTCTCTGACCGATGCCTTCGACCGGGCCACGCCCGGAGACGCCGGCCGCGGCATCTTCTCAATCACCACAGAACTCTTCGGTCCAACGCCCGACGTGGACGGCGATCCCCGCATCCTCATCGTACTCTTGGACATCTTAGATAGCCCGATTACCGGCGCCACCTTTATCGGATACTTCGACACCGAAAACCAGGCTCCGCCTACCTCCCGCGAAATCGTCTACATCGACACCAACCCCCTGGACATTACCGGCGCCCTCGCCCGGGCCACCCTCGCCCACGAATTCCAGCACATGCTCCACTGGCGCGCCGATCCCGACGAAGACAAATGGGTGGACGAAGGCTGCTCCGAATACGCCGAACTCGCCTGCGGGTACAGAGACACCTCACAGACGGCGGCATCCGCCTTCCTGCAAGTCACCAACACCAGCCTCACCCTGTGGGAAGACCTCCCCTTCGACTTCGACCAGTCCTTCCTCTGGATGACCTACTTTGTCCAGCGCTATGGAGGTGCCGCCCTCGTCCCCCTCGTTTCCGAACCGGAAAACGGCATTGACGGCGTCAACCGGATGCTGGAATCCCGCAACGCCTCCCAGCGCTTCGAGAGCTTCTTTGCAGACTGGATGGCGGCAACCTACTTAGACGGCCCGGGAAGCCTCGGCTATCAACGGCTCGACCTCGGCCCGGTCCACCCGGACACCATCGCCGTTCCCATAGAGAACCTCACGCGAAGGGTCCGGCTCTGGGGCATCGACTACCTGGCCCTGGGCGAATCCTCCGGCCTCTCCATCACCATTGAAAGCTCCGCAGACAACGACCTCCTGACCGTCCTCATCGCCGAACGAAACGCTGGACCGGCCGTCACCTCCCTCTCCGTCCCGGCAGGCGCCAGAAAGCGCATCAACACCTTCGGTCCAGACGCCCGCGCCCTGGCCATTACCCGTACCTCCGGCGAAACCGAAGACTACACCCTCACCATCACTCCCCTGGACGGAACCTCTGTGGCCGCCTCCGACTTCGACGCCAGCGGCCAGGTCGACTTCCCGGATTTCGTCTTCTTCGCCGCACACTTCGGCTACACAGCTGCAGACCCCAACTTCAATCCCACCTGCGACCTGGACGGCGATCGCCGCGTCGCCTTCTCCGACTTCCTCATCTTCGCCAGAAACTTCGGCCTCTCCCCATAAACAAAAAAAACGCGGGATTGAATTCCCGCGCGTAAGACCTTTGACGCCTGCCTCATCTGTGTTCATCCGTGGTTGCTCTCGCCTTTCCCTATGTATCCTCCAGCCCCAGATCGATCATCTTCGGCCCTTTGGCGATATAGTCCTTCGTCTTCACCTCCTCAACCGACCGCAACCGCTTCGTAACCTCCGCAATCCGTTTCACATGCTTCTCGACCTGCTTCAATTTTTCCCGCATATCCTCACTCAGCTTCTCTTCGGACAACAGCAGAATCTGCACCGTGGCCAGGATGGTCGTCAGTGGATTGTTGACCTCGTGATTGACCGTAACCGCCGTCTCCCGCACCGCCTCCAGCCGCTCCGTCACAATCTCCGCCTCCCGCAGTTCCTCTTCCAGCCGCACCTTCTCCGTCACATCTTCCGACACCTGGATCGCCCCGATCATCTCCCCCTTCTGGTCCTTCAACGGCGTGATCTCCACCGACAGGATCAGGTCCCCCTCCGGCGTCGAATACACCCGCCTCGGCTCCTCATACCCTTGCCCCCGCACCAGAACCTGCTCGGTAATCGTCTCCCACATCGCCTCCGAATCCTGAGACGCCAGTTCCGAAATCGGCATCCCGATCGCCTCAATCCAGCTGATCCAGTTGCCCAGCCGGTGCAAAAAAGCCTCCTGCGCCCGGTTCATATTCGTCACCCGCATCTCCCGGTTGAGCACCACCACGCCCAGCCGGATATTGTTCAGAATATCCTCTAAGTAACGCCGGGCCAGCTCCTGGGTCTCTTCGAACCGGGTCTGCTGCGTCACATCGTCCAACAACAGGCCGTACGTTCTGTCCCGGTCCTGCACCCCCACGGTAACCTGGTAAATCCGCCCGCCCCGCTCCCATTGGAACTGCGTCTCGCTACCGGGGCGGTTCACCTGAACGATCGCCCCCTGTACCTGTTCCAAAAAGGCCGGCTCCTGGCCCATCGCCCCCTCCAGGTCCTGCAGCATCTCCTGCGACACCTCCCGCCGCACCCGGATCCCGAAAACCGAAAACCCCTTCCGGCTGCCGGAGAGGGGTTTCAGGTCCCGGTCCACCACCAGGATCGCACAGGGAAGATACGTCAACAATTTCAAATCCGTTTCCAAAACGCACCCTCAAACCATTGCGGATTTGGGATTGCGGATTGCGGATTGAAAAGCTTCTATTCCGCAATCCGTAATCCCAAATCCGCAATCCAATGATTCCCTATCGAATCACATCCCGCATCTCGTCCATCATCGAATCCATAATCTCCTGGAGGTCGTCCACCGTAAGCTCCAGAACCTCCATCGCCTCGTTCGACGCCACCGGAATCCGCCGGTCGCCCCCCGACCCGAAGCCCGCAGCCCGGACCAGGATGTCCGCTAAGTGGACCACCGCCGTTCGGTCCGCGTGGGTGCGAGACGGGTGAAAATTGTGGTGGTACGCAATCGGTTCCACAAGCTGGCTGGGGAGCTGCCACCTGTCCAGCAGCCATCCTCCCACGGTCGCGTGGGTCACCTCCATAATCTCCTCTTCGGCCTCATAGAAAAGCATATTCTGCTCTTCAACCAGCGTGATGATCGTCTCGAACACCTCCTTCATGTGCTCTTCCAAGACCACCTTGCCCAGATCGTGCAGCAGCCCCGTCACACTGATCTCTTCGGGATCTTCCATATCTAAGTGCCGGGCAATAATCCCGCAGGTGCGCGCCGACGCTAAGGAATGCTGCCAGAGCCCCTCCATAGAAAGGGCCATCATATCCAGCACCGTTGTTGAAAGCACCAGCGTCTTCACCACACCAAACCCCAGCAGCACCATCGCATGGGGAATGGTCGAAATCGGCTGCGAAAACCCGTAAAACCCGGAGTTCACCAGCTTCAGAACCTTTGCCGACAGCACCTGATCCTTGGCAATCTCGTGCCCGACTTCGCTCGCCGTGGCCTCCGGATTATCCAGCATGTGGGTAATCCGGGTCACGCTTCCCGGCAGCGTCGGCAAAGACGTAATCTTCTCCACCTGCCGCCGCATCTCGCTCCGCTCCATACGCGCCTCAGGCCGTCTCCTCGCTGTCCAGCAGGTATTGTTTGGCGATCTTCTTGATGTCCATCATCAGCTTATTTTTGTCCAGCCCCTCAAAACGCACCTCCAGATCCTCCAGCAGTTCATCCACGGTCTTGGGCGGCGGCGCGTTGGGGTCGTCACCCTCCACAGTGACCTCCCGCACACCCATCTTCTGCATCCGATCGATCAGCTTTGCAGACAGCTTTGCCCCCTTGGGCAAAATCACCATCCCCCGCTCGTTCATCACCGGTACGGTGACCTCATCCCCCGCCTTAGCCTCAACCAAAAGAATCAACCGCATAAGCCTTTTCTTCCTTCCTTTAGTCCCCCAAAAAAGCCGCTTTCCAATAATCCGAAAAATGCCGCTTCAACCACCCCACAGGCAACCGCAGCAGCGTATTGAATCCCCCCCACGTCCACCGCGTAATCCGCATCAAACCGGTTGTGCTTTGCAGCATCTGCCGGCGCGTCTCATCCAGCCCCTCAACCTCCCGTCCCATCTGAAGCAGCGCTCGCTCATAGGCGAACGAAACCATGGCCTTCGCATGCGCGTCCACCTTTTCCGGTTCCACCACCCGGGTATGGGGGCAAACCGTCTGCCGTTCCGTGGCAAGAAAGTTCCGGACCCAGTTCTCCGGCACCTCCCCCTTCGCTTCCTCAGCCGTCTGCGTCACCTCTTCCCGGCCCAACACGCCGTAGGTCCGGCAAACCAGGGGCCGGGCCGGATGGATCGAGCACCCCCCCGCCTCGGTCAAAAACGGGCATTGTTCGGGCCGCTCCTCAGTCAGGCCCAGAAGCGCCTCCTGCCGGACCGAATCAAAGTGGCGCCGGACATAATCCACAATATTCAGGTATTCCACCAGATAAAGGGGATACATGGTAGCAAAATCCACCGCCGCCTCCGCCTCGGTCAACCGGCAGCACTGGCCCAGACTGTCGCACCCGCACGAGACCCCGGGCACCCCATCGTACAGGACCTGGAGCCGCTCTCGAACCGGAGCCGGCAGCAGATCGCCGTCCGCTTGTCCGGCAGGCGCAATCTGAAGGAACGTGGAACTCACCGTTTTCGCCTCGACGGCCGCTTCGATCGCCCGGGCGCAGGCGCCTCAATATGGTAAAAAGCGTCCAGCCCCGGATAAACCGCCGAATCTCCCAGATCCTCTTCAATCCGCAGGAGCTGATTGTACTTGGCAACCCGGTCCGAACGCGAAGCCGATCCGGTCTTGATCTGCCCGGCGTTCGTCCCCACCGCGATATCTGCAATCGTCGTATCTTCCGTCTCCCCGGATCGGTGGGAAATCACCACCGTGTACCCCGCCCGCCTGGCCGTCTCAATCGCCTCCAGCGTCTCGGTAAGCGTCCCAATCTGGTTCACCTTGATCAGGATCGAATTGCCCACCCCCGTCTTTATACCCCGCTTCAGACGCTCCGTATTGGTCACGAAAAGATCGTCGCCCACAAGCTGCACCCGGTCGCCCAGCGCCTCGGTCAACCCCTGCCACCCCTGCCAGTCGTCCTCCGCAAGGCCGTCTTCAATCGAAACAATCGGATATCGGGACACCCAGTCCGCCCAGAACGCGATCATCTGTTTGGAGCTCCGTTTGGAGCCGTCCGACTTTTTAAACACATACCGCCCGCCGGTGTAGAACTCGCTCGATGCCGGATCTAAAGCCAGCAAAATATCCCTGCCCAGCCGGTAGCCCGCCTTCCGAACCGCCTTTTCGATCACCTCCAGCGCCTCCTCGTTGGACCCCAGACTCGGCGCAAATCCCCCTTCGTCGCCCACCCCCGTGCTGTAGCCCGCGCCCTTGAGCACCGCACGCAGGGCGTGAAACACCTCCACCCCCATCCGAAGACCCTCTCCAAAGCGCCCGGCCCCTACCGGCATCACCATAAACTCCTGCAAATCCACACTGCTGTCGGCATGGGCGCCGCCGTTCAAAATATTCATCATAGGCACCGGCAGCCGGCATGCCCCAGTCCCGCCGATATACCGGTAAAGCGGCATCCCGTACGCCGAGGCAGCCGCCCTGGCCGCAGCTAAGGAAACCCCCAGAATGGCGTTGGCGCCCAGTTTCTGCTTGTTGGGCGTCCCGTCCAGTTCAACCATCCGCCGGTCAACACCCATCTGGTCCGACGGGTCCATCCCCACCACGGCCGGAGCAATCTTCCTGTTCACGTTCCGGACCGCCTGGAGCACCCCTTTGCCCAGGTAGCGCTTGGGCGCGCCATCGCGCAGCTCAATCGCTTCGTGTTCCCCCGTGGAAGCCCCCGAAGGCACACCGGCCCGCCCCACCACGCCCGATGACAGCACAACCTCCACCTCAACGGTCGGATTGCCCCTCGAATCTAAGATCTCACGGGCATGCACCCGTTCAATCCGCGTCATCATCCCAACACCCTCCCTCTTCTCAGTAATAATCGGCCTTATTGTAAAAATTCCTGCCGCAATATAATCATTTTTCCACAATTGGCCAAGAAACACCTCAGCGGTTTCCTAATCGCCGGCCTCTGGCACAGGGTGCTGTTCAGGCACGCCCAATGCCTCCAATTTACTCCGAATACGCCGCAGACGCCTGATGTCATCCCGCAGACTCGTCCCCAGAATCTGCGACAACCGGTAAAGAATCTTGAACCCCAGATGGGGATCCGTCTGTATCAACTCCATCAGGTCGGGTCTGAAAAAGCCGACCAGATCGCTCGGTTCTACAGCCACAATAGACGTTGAGCGCGGCGAATCGTCCAGAAGCGCAAACTCTCCCAGCGGCTCCCCCTCTCCCAGGGTTCCCACCACCACCGAAGCCCCATCCTCTAAGTGCCGCACCACATTCACACTGCCCGACTGGATCACAAACAGCCCCGAACGGGGCACCCATGCCCTGAGCACCACCTCGCCGCTGAAAAAATGCCGTCGATGGACGATCCGCTCAAGCTGCTCCAGTTCCCGCCAGGACAACGTCTCAAACATGGGGAGATCGGCCAGGATCTTCAGAAGGGCGGTTCGCGCCTCCTTCTGGTGTCCGAAACTGAAACTCCACTCCGGATCCGTTCCCTGTAAGAGAACACCCTCTTTTGCCATGTGCGCTTCCCCCCGTGGCTTTACTGCACCACAACGTCGGTAAAATAAACCGCGATCACCTCTCCATTTTTGAGCTTGGCTTCCGTATTAATAACTTGCTTCAGGACTTTCTTAACCTCCAGTTTGGCCGGCTCCCGAAGGGCCTGTACCGAATAGGTCTCAAGCTTCCGAAGGATCAGGTCCCATATCAACTCGCGCTTTTTCGCGATCTCACCCAGCACCAGGTCCCTGTCCACCTCCAGGGCAAGGCTCACCTGCACCAGACGTCTCCCGCTGCCAGAGACCGGATTGATCACCATCTCCTCTAAGTCCGTGTAAAACCGGGGTATCCTCTCCTGCTCCTCTTCTTCCGGTTGCGCCTCCTCCTTCTTGCTAGTGGTCGATTTCGCAAATACGCATGAGGTTGCATAGGTGGCAAAAAAGGGGTATGTTATACGCCTCATTCCAATCGGTAAAGGAGGTGTATAATGTCAGGTCCCCTTCCCCAATACCAACCTCGCTTCACAAAAGCCCAACTGGCAAAAGCCCAGAAAATCATTCGTCAGCGCAACGCGCCTCAATCCCAGGTGCAGCGGGCAAAGATGGTGGTGGCCTTAGCCGAGAATAAAGCCATTGGCAACCAGAGGTTAGCCGACAGGGCAGGTGTCAGTTCACCTACGGCGCAGAAGTGGCGAAAAAGGTGGACTGAAGAAGGCTTCACTTTAGAGGATCTACCGCGCAGTGGGCGACCGCCCACTTTTTCCCCCTGTGCAAGTCAGTGAAGTCAAAGCCATTGCCTGTCAACTGCCCGCACAACGGGGGTTGCTCCTGTCTCGGTTCAGCTTATTTGAGATTCAACAGGAAGTGTTAAGGTGTGCGTTGATCACTTCAATCTCACCCACAACGATTTGGCGCATTCTCAAAGAGGATGCCCTTCGTCCCTGGTATCACCGATCCTGGCTTCATATCAAAGCCCCCAACTTTTTAGAGAAAGCCAGTCGCATTCTGGACCTGTATCAAGGCATATGGGAGGGGATACCGCTTGGCAAGAAAGACTTCGTTATCTGTGCCGATGAAAAATCCCAACTCCAAATCTTAGCCCGAGAGTTTGCCACATTGCCACCTGATTGTGGCAAACCCATTCGTATGGAAAATGACTACAAACGGATGGGCACAGTGGCCTATCTGTCTGCACTGGATGTGTTCTCAGGGCACATCTTTGGGCGTGTGGATGAGAAAACCGGCATCGTGCCCTTTCAAAAGCTGGTGGACCTGGTGATGGGACGGGAGCCTTATGCTTCGGCTGATCGGGTCTTCTGGATTGTGGACAACGGATCTTCTCATTACACCACCACGTTCCCTAAACGGCTCCAGGATGCCTATGAAAATGCCATTGCCGTCCATCTCCCTATCCACGCCAGTTGGCTCAATCAGATTGAGATCTATTTCTCGATCTTGCAAAGAAAGGCGCTCACGCCCAATGACCTGGCAGATCGACAGGCGATGGAAGCCAGGATCTTGGGCTTTGAGGAATACTATAATCTCACTGCCGAACCTTTCAACTGGCGCTTTACAAGGCAGGAATTGGAAGAACGAATGCAGCGAATCCGGCTGGCTGCATAAACTCATGCGAACTTCTGAAATCGACCACTAGATTCCTCTGGCGCAGGAACCGCCCGATCAAGCAGAATATACCCCCCCACTCCCTCCAGAACAAGAATCATCACAATCAGAAGAATATATCGGCCCGCACCGGCGGACGGCTGTGGTTCTTCTACTGCGCCCTCTTGGGGTTCTTCTTCAGCCATATCTTCCCCTCTTCGGCCTCAGGCCTTCCCACGGCCTGCGGCCAGAAACTTCCTGAGCTGATTCTTGAGGTGTTCCTTTAAATGGGGGTCTTCCGGCTCCAGTGAAACCGCATAGCGGATGATCTCAACCGCACGCGCGTATTCCCCCTGCTTGAAATAGAGCTCGGCCAGCGTATCCAGATACTGGGGGGTATCTGGCTCCAGCCGCAATGACCGGCGGGAGAGACGGACGCCCTCATCCAGACGCACCCCCTGTAGGGAATAGACCCAGGCCAGGTTGTTGAGGCTGCTGTGATCTCGCGGGTCCAGCGAAACCGCCTCCTGATAGGCCTCGATAGCCGCTTCGTACTTCTCCTGCTCGTACAGCACATTGCCCAGAAACGCATAGACCCTGGCGGATTCGGGCTCAATCTCCAGGGCCTTTTCAAACGCCCCCTCCGCCCGATCGTACAGTTTCAACTGCTGGTAGAGGTGCCCCAGCCGGTAGTGTGCCCACATCGCGTCCGGCCAGCGCGTCACCGCACGTTCCAACAGGCTCAACGCCTCGTCGAGCCGGTCCTGCGACAGATAGAGATTCGCCAGGTCCCGGTAGGTTGGCACATAATCCGGCACCTCCTTCATCGCCCGTTCCAGCCAGCCCGCAGCCGCCCCCGGCATCTGTTGCGCTTGAAAAGCCAGGGCCAGATCCCGGTAGACATCCGCATAACTCGGCTCCATCTGCAGCACCTGCTCCAGCTGGGCCACCCCTTCCTCGTACATCTCCCGCCGCAGATAGGCCCGCCCCAGCTGGCGGCGCAGATAGGGATCTCCAGGACGGGTCTCCACCGCCGCCCGGAAAGCCTCCAGAGCCGCATCGCGCTCCCGATGCCGTTCGTGTTCAACCGCAGCATCCAAGTACCGGTAAGCCGTCCGTTCGGCGCATCCGGCCAGCAGCCAGAGAATTAGGCACAGCAGAAACCGGTGGAAAATCGCAACCCTCATAAAACAAGCCTCCCGATGAGTTCCCACAAAAAGTATAGAGATCCCACCAGGTGTTGTCAAGCCTCAATTCCTATAGTGAAACGTCAAACACGCTTCGTTTCAACATCTGGCATGTTTCGAACGCCTGCCGCCAGAAAATTTCACTTGACTGGATATCCTGACTTTCTTTATTAGTAACCCGTCGAGAGTTAGCAGTCGGTACAAACGTCATCATATCGGAGTCATACCATGCGATTTGGCATTTTATTTGTTGCAGGCCTGTTCCTCCTCTCCTGTTCATCTCAAAAATCGAACAATCTGATCATCGCCACCGCAACCCCCGGCGGCACCTACTATCCGGTTGGTGTGGCGGTCGGCACCCTGATCAGCGACAAACTACAGCCCCAAATCATGGCCTCCGCCATCAACTCCGCCGGTTCGGGCGAAAACATCCAGATGCTGGCGAACGGGGAAGCCCACCTTGCGATCCTCCAGGGGCTGTACGGGGCTATGGCGTATGGCGGGAAAGGGCCGTACAGCGGCAGGCCCTTTCAAAGCTTCCGTTCCATCACCATGCTGTGGAAAAACGTCGAACACTTTATCCTCCTGAAAAAACGGGTAAAAACCCGGAACATCCTGGACCTGAAAGACCTCAACGAGAAGTACTCCATTGGAAAACGGGGAAGCGGCACCGAAGGCTCCAGCCGGGTGATCTTCAACGCCCTGGGCATTGATCCGGAAGTGGACATGGTGCCGGAATACCTCGGGTACAGCCCTTCGGCGCAGGCCATGATGGACGGCCGGATCGTTGGCGCCACAATTCCCGCCGGTCCTCCCGTTGCCGCGGTCACGCAGCTATACGCTCAGCTTGGCCAGGATAAGATCGCAGTGCTGGAATTTACCGACCAACAGGTAGCGTCCATCCGAGGCGCCTATCCGGTCTGGAACAGATACGTCATTGCGCCCGGGACCTATCCGGGACAGACGGCGCCGATCCACACGGTTGCCCAGCCCAATTTTCTGGCCTGCCGCGCCGACCTGTCCGAGGATGTGGTCTATCGAATCACCAGAACCATTTACGAAAACCTCCCCTTCCTTCAAAACATCCACAAAGCCACCACAGCCATGGCTCTGGACAAAGCCACTGGTGGGTTGTCCGTTCCCCTCCATCCCGGCGCGGCGAAATTTTACCGGGAACGGGGACTTCAAATTCCGCCTGCCCTTGCCGCTCCCGCGCCTCTGCGATCCCCCTGATCTATGCCATTATCACGCCCGGAAAGCGAACCCATCCCCCCGCCGCACCTCCAGAACGACATGGCCGGCGAAACCCTCGCCGCACAAAGAGTCCTCTCCGGCTGGCAGGCCAGAATCGTCTATGGGGTATGCATCCTCACGTCTCTTTTCCACCTCTGGGTCAACACCGTTGGCGTAATGCCCGAACTTCAGCGAAACGCGATCCACTTTGGCTTCATCCTCTTCCTCGGCTACATCCTCTATCCGGGAACAAAAAATGGCGCCCTGAAACGCGACTGGGGGATCGCCGTTCTCTCCTCTATCACCGCGCTCTACCTCGTCGCCTTTGAAGACGCCCTTCATGCGCGCAACCAGGTCCCCAATACTGTCGACCTCATCTTCGCTGGAATCGCCATCCTCCTGCTGCTGGAAATCACACGCCGCACATCCGGCATCTTTATCCCCCTGCTTGCCATCGCCTTCCTCACATACGCGCTGTACTGGGGGCGGTTTCTGGGCGGCCTCTGGAATTTTCCGGGCGTCTCCTTGCCCCGCATGCTCTATCGCATGTACTTTGCGCCCGACGGCATCTTCGGGACTATCGCCACCGTCTCCTCCACCTTCGTCTTCCTCTTCGTCCTCTTCGCCGCCTTCCTCATCCGGTCCGGCGCCGGGGAGTTCATAATCGAACTCGCCCTGTCCGTCCTGGGAGGCACCGTGGGGGGCCCGGCCAAAATGGCCGTCTTTGCCAGCGGCCTGCTGGGCTCCATCTCCGGCAGCGCCGTTGCAAACACCGTCGGATCCGGATCGCTCACCATCCCCATGATGAAGCGCATCGGGTTTTCCCCCACCTTTTCAGCGGCGGTCGAAGCCGCCGCCTCAACCGGCGGCCAGCTCATGCCCCCCATCATGGGCGCTGGCGCCTTTATCATGAGCCAGTGGACGCAAATCTCCTACCTGAAAATCGTGGGTGTCTCCTTTATTCCCGCAGCGATCTATTTCCTCAGCGTGGCCTTTTTTGTCCACTTAAGGGCAAAAAAAGAGGGCATCAGACCGCTCAAAGGTGATGAAATTCCCAAAGTCGCAGACGTTCTGAAAAAAGGGTGGAATTTCTTCATCCCGATCGCGGTACTGGTCGGCCTCCTCATCTACGGGTTCACACCCACCTTCGCCGCTTCAACAAGCATCCTCTGCATCGTCCTGTCCAGCTGGCTCAACCCTCGCACGCGCATGGGCCTTCAAGACGTTCTGGACGCGCTTGCGCTTGGGGCGAAAAACATGGTCACCACCGGCGTCATTCTCCTCTGCGCCGGCATCGTCGTCGGCGTGGTCCTCCTGGTGGGCATCGGCATTAAATTCTCCATCCTCATCACCGGCATCTCCGGCAGCAGCCTCCTCCTCACCATCCTCCTGATCGCGGTCGCCTCACTGATCCTGGGCATGGGCCTGCCGGTCACCGCCTCCTACATCGTCCTGGCCGTCCTGGCCGCCCCCGCCCTCACAGCCCTCGGCGTCAGCCTCCTGGCCGCCCACATGCTCATCTTCTGGTACTCCCAGGACGCCAACGTCACCCCTCCTGTCTGCCTGGCCGCCTATTCCGCATCCGGAATTGCGGGCAGCAATCCGCTCAGAACCGGCATCGAGTCCTGGAAAATCGCCAAAGGGCTCTACATCATCCCCCTGCTCTTCTGCTACACCCCCATCCTCTTCGAAGGTGAACTCTGGCAGGTCCTGGAAACCGCCATCTGCGCCACTCTGGGCCTTCTGGCGTTTGCCGTCGTTTTTGAAGGCTTCCACCTCATACGGCTCAACCTTTTCCCCAGGCTCCTGTTCGCCCCGGCCGCCTTCCTGCTCCTCTGGCCCGGCGCCGCCTTCCACGTCGCGGGCATCGTCCTCTTCATCCTCCTGGTCGGCATCCAGAAACTCGGCCCGTCAGCCCCCCGGCAAACCCGGCGTCCAAAAACCCATTGAAATCAGAAATTTCCCTGCGTATCTTTGAGCCGAACCCTGACTATTGAATTCAGCCTATCTGAAGAGACCTTTTTGTAGCCGCAGGCTTCAGCCTGCGCCCCATACCTGCAACGCACCCTGAAGGGTGCGGCTACATCAACTGTCGCATTAAAAACGTTGAGCTCAATAACTTCATCACCTGTTGTAAGAGCCCCATCACCAGATAACGCTGGAGAGCGAAAAATGGAACGTGACTACGCCTTTGAAATGGGCGCCTCCAACCTCCGCTTCGGCCCCGGCGCCACGCGGGAAATCGGCATGGACCTCGCCGACTGGGGCGTCAAACGCGCCATGCTCATCACCGACCCCAACCTCGCGGAGCTGTCTCCTGTCCAGACCGCGATCGAATCCCTCAAACGTGAAGGCATCGGCTTCGCCCTCTTCGACCGCGTCCGGGTCGAACCCACCGACACCTCGTTCAAAGAGGCCATCGCCTTTGCGAACGAGGGCAAATTCGACGCCTTTGTCGCCGTCGGCGGGGGCTCCTCCATAGACACCGCCAAGGCCGCCAACCTCTATTCCACCTACCCGGACGACTTCCTCGCCTACGTCAACGCCCCCATCGGGGGGGGCAAACCGGTGCCCGGCTCCCTCAAACCCCTCATCGCGGTACCCACCACCGCCGGCACCGGCAGCGAAACCACCGGCGTGACCATCTTCGACCTGACCGAGCAGCACGCCAAAACCGGCATCGCCCACCGCCGCCTCAAACCCGCCCTGGGCGTCGTCGATCCTGAAAACACCCGCACCATGCCCCCCATCGTGGCCGCCTCCACCGGCCTGGACGTCCTCTGCCACGCCCTGGAATCCTACACCGCCATCCCCTACGACCAGCGTCCCCTGCCCGAACGCCCGGTTCTTCGCCCCGCCTACCAGGGCACCAACCCCATCAGCGACATCTGGTCCCTCAAAGCCATCGAACTCGTGGACCAATACCTTGTGCGCGCCGTTGCCGACCCGGACGACGACGAGGCCAGAAGCCACATGATCCTGGCCTCCAGCATGGCCGGCATGGGCTTTGGCAACGCCGGCGTCCACCTCCCCCACGGCATGTCCTACCCCGTCTCCGGCATGGTCCGCCACTACAAACCCGAAGGCTTCCTCACCGACCACCCCATCGTCCCCCACGGCATGTCCGTCTTCCTCAACGCTCCCGCCGTCTTCCGTTTCACCGGCCCCGCCTGTCCCGACCGCCACCTCCAGGCCGCAAAGCTCCTGGGCGCCGACATCTCCAATGTGCGCGACCCCGAAACCGAAGCCGGCCCCATCCTCGCCGACCGCATCGTAGCCCTCATGAAACAGCTCGAAATGCCCAACGGCCTCGCTGCCATCGGCTTCACCGAAGCCGACATCCCCGCCCTGGTCGAAGGCACCCTGCCCCAGCACCGCGTCACCAAACTCTCTCCCCGCCCGGCCGGCGAGGAAGACCTGCACGCCCTGTTCAAAGACGCCCTGACGGCCTGGTAAAAAGGGGAAAGTCAAAATGCAAAATTTCCATTGCAAAACGCAAAATTTCGTCATAACTTGAAGGGTTCACCCATTTTACATTTTCACTTCCACCCATAAAGGGAGGGATACATGGACAAACTCTCCTGGCTTTTAATCTTCGTCGGCATCTACTGGGCCTACTGTCTCTTCTGGGGGTTCAAAGGCGCCCTTCGCGCCCGGAGTTCTGCGGACTACTTTGTGGCCGGCCGCTCCATCGGCGTCTGGGTCTTTGTTCTGGCCGCTACCGCCACCAGCTTTTCCGGCTGGACCTTCGTAGGCCACCCCGGCCTCATCCTCCAGGACGGCCTGCCCTACGCGTTTGCCTCCTTCTACGCCCTCACCATCCCCTTTACCGGCGTGCTCTTCTTGAGGCGGCAATGGCTCATCGGACGAGCCTTCCAGCATATCACCCCCGGTGAAATGTACTCTCACTACTACGGGGGTGACACCATCCGTCTGCTCACCGTACTGGTCGCCGCCCTCTTCAGCGTGCCTTATCTGGGGGTACAGCTTCGCGCCTCCGGCGTCCTCTTCAACGTCCTCTCCGACAACCTGCTCAGCGTGGAAGTCGGCATGTTCGCCCTTTCCGCCGTCGTGATGATCTACGTGGCTGCCGGCGGACTGCGTTCCGTAGCCTATGTGGACTGCGCCCAGTGTATCCTCCTGGCCCTCGGCATCGTCGTCCTCGGCTTTATTGTCATCGACTTTGCCGGCGGCTGGTCCGCTTTCACCCGGGGTGTCGCAGACCTGGCCGCTCAGGACAAAAACCTGACGCCCGCCGGGCACTCCCATTATGTGGCCATACCCGGATCCATCCAGTATGTATCCGCCGGCTCCGAGGCCGTGGGCGGCCGCTGGACTGGCATCATGTGTATGACCTACATGTTCGCCCTCATGGGCATCCAGTCCTCCCCCGCCTTCTCCATGTGGGCCTTCTCTAACCGTACCAGCGAAGCTTTCCGCTGGCAGCAGGTCGTGGCCTCCTCCATCGTCATCGGCATCATCCTCTTCACCTTCACCATCTTCCAGGGCCTGGGCGGCAACGTCCTGCTCGCCAACGGCGTCTTCAAAGAGGTCACCCGGGCGGACCTGGTCCCCAGGCTCATCGACCTGCTGAAAGACAGCTATCCCTGGGTGGTCGGCCTCCTGGCCGTCTGCGCCCTGGCCGCCATGCAAAGCACCGGCGCCGCCTACATGTCCACCTTCAGCGGCATGGTCACCCGGGACCTCTACCGGCGCTACATCTCACCGCAAGCGTCGGACAGCACCCAGAAACTCTACGGCCGCATCTTCGTCATCCTCATCACCCTGGCGGCCCTCATAGTAGCCGCCAAATCCACCCAGGCCATCGTCATGCTCGGGGGTCTCGCAGTGGCCTACGGTTTCCAGATGTACCCCGCCCTCCTGGGCATCTGCTACTTCCGTTTCTTTACCCAAAAAGGGATCATCTGGGGGCTGGTGGCCGGCCTGGTCGCCGTCACCCTCACCGACCGCACCGTTGAAGCGCTTTTGCCCGACATCCCCTGGGGCGCTTATCCGCTCACCATCCACAGTGCCGGCTGGGGTATCCTCTTCAACCTCCTGGTCGCCCTCGTCATCTCCCGCATCCGGCCGGACGGCGGGAAGGCGCAGGAATCCAAGGAAAAACACCACCGCTTCGTCCAGGCCGTCTCCGGTATCCCCGAAGACCGGCGCAAACACATACCCTGGGCCTGGCTGCTCACCGTCGCCTGGTTCCTCGTTGGCTTCGGCCCCTTCGCCGTGATCGGCAACACCCTCTTCGGCGATCCCACGCAGCCGGCCACCTGGGGTCCCTTCGGCCTGCCCTCCCTCTGGGTCTGGCAGCTCGTGATGCTCCTCTTCGGCATTTTCGTCATGTGGTACCTCGCCTTCTACGTCGGCCTCTCCAAACCTATCCCCCCCGAACAGGTCGAAGAGGTCCACCAGGCCCACTTCCCCCAAAAGCCCGAGACGCCCGCCGCAGAAGCACAACCGACCGACAACTAACACAAAAAGGCCCGGCGAATCCTCTGCCGGGCCTTCAACACCCCCACTAACCTGCATTTTTAGAGGAACAGGCTCAGGTCCACAACCCCTCGTCAAACCGCACCCCGAACCCCGGCTCACTTCCCAGCTGGATCATCCCGTTCTCGACCTGCGGCTGCCCTTCCACCCACGTCATCCACGGCCGTCCCGACTCGGCCAGCGGCTCGGGATCCAGGGCCGCAATCGCATGCAGCGCCCACACCTCCGATCCCCGGTGCGGGCAGACCCGAAGATGGTGCTGTTGGGCCATCCCGTAAATCTTCACCAGCTCTGTCAGCCCCCCGCACCAGCATACATCCGGCTGAAACACCGCGTGCAGCCCCCGCTGCATCAACTCGCCAAACGCCACCGCCGTAAACTCGTGCTCCCCCCCGGCAATTGGGATCGGGCATTCCTGGCTCAGGTGGGCATATCCCTCAAAATCGTCCGACCGCAGCGGCTCCTCAAGCCAGGTCAGATCGCAATTGGCAACCTGTTCTGCCACCCGCAGCGCAAACCCCACATCCCAGCGCATAAATGCGTCGATCATAAGCTGCACGTCAGGCCCGATAGCGTCGCGCACCTCCCGCACCAGTCCCACGATCCGGTCGAACGAACCCTCCGGATCCAACCCCGACAGATGAATCTTCACCCCCCGATACCCCACCGCACGCTCCGCCACCCCCCCGGCGCTATTCACCCCCACATAGGTCGGAATCGGCTGCCCCACGCGCCCGCCCAGCAATTCCGCAACCGGCTTCCCTTCCCGTTTCCCCCGCAAATCCCACAGCGCCAAGTCCACCCCGCTAAGCGCCATAATCGCCAGCCCTTTCCGCCCAAACGGCAGCGTCTCCCGGAACATCCCCTCCCACAGCCCCTCCACATCAAGCGCCTCTTCCCCCACAAGCGCCTCCCGCAGCACCGTTCGCACCACATGCACCCCTGCCGCACCCCCACCCCCCACCCCATACCCTGTCACCCCCTCATCCGTATCCACCCCCACCAGAATCTGCCCCAAAAAACCCCGCCAGTCCTGCGGCGCCCCGTCCACATCGGGATGAACCGCCCGCACATCAACAATCCGCATACCCAATATCCTCCCTGTCCTTCAACGACCATCCCTGCGACGACGAACTCCGTACCCCCGCACTCATCCGCCCCCTCCCATCCCCTGGCCCTGACACCCAACCCCTCGCCCCTCAACCCCGCTGCGGAAGGGTGGATGGATTCCGTGGCCCTCCGTGCTCATCTGTGCCCCTCCGTGATCCCTACCACCCCAGCACGAGCCTCTGACGTTCATCGAACCGGTGCAGCCCCGCCTCCTTCGCAACCCGAAACGCCCCGGCCATCTCCTCCGGGGCAATCCGGCGGTTGATCTCACCGTACTTCTCCTCACTCACCTTCCCATTCGGATGATACTGGCCCATAATATTCACATACGTATCGGATGAAACCTCCGTGGCCAGAAACCGCATAATCTCCCGCGTCTCGTCCAGCCCGTCCGGCATCACCAGGTGCCGCACAAGCACGCCCCGGCGCGCCAGCCCCTTCTCGTCGAACCTCAACGGCCCCACCTGCCGGTGCATCTCCTTTAAGGCCGCCCGCACAGCCGCCGGATACTTCGGCGACTTCACATAGCGCTTCGACGTCCCCTCGTCCCAGTACTTGAAATCCGGCATATAAATATCCACAATCCCGTCCATGTGGCGCAGGCTCTCCAGCGAATCGAACCCGCTGGTATTGTACACAATCGGCAGGCGCAGCCCGCCCCGGATCGCATGCGGGAGCGCCTCCAGCACCTGGGGCGCCACATGCTCGGGCGTCACAAAATTGATATTGTGACACCCCATCGCCTGAAGCTCCAGCATCATCTCACCCAGACGTTCGGGCCGCACCTCCTGCCCCGCTTCCTTCTGGCTGATATCGTAATTCTGGCAAAACACACACCGGAGGTTGCACCAGGCAAAAAAGATCGTCCCGCTCCCCTTCCACCCTCTCAAGCAGTCCTCCTCGCCAAAGTGGGGGAAATAGCTGGACACCCGCGCGTACCGGCCCGTCCGGCACACCATCCGCTTGTCCTCCAGCCGGTTGATCTCGCAGTCCCACGGACACACCCGGCACAACGCCAGGCTCGCCACCGCCTCCTCGACGCGCCGTTCCAGCTCACCGGACTCATAAAGCCTGAGGTAGTTCGGCGCATCATCCGTCGCCAAATCGGTCGCGGACATAACAGCACCTCTCAATCGTGTGGTTGATATAATACCCCTCCACCAACATCCGACCTCTGCCCGAATATATAATCATAATCCCAGAAGTGGCCAAATGTCAACCGGAATCGATATCCCAGAAGTGGCCAAATGTCAACCGGAATCGATGAAAAAACAAAAAATGCTTGACTTCCCACAGTCGGATATGTCTTTTTATCCCGTTAAACACTTTTGTATCTGAAGCTTTAGACGTATGCTACAAACCCTCTTGCCGACAAAAGAATGAAAAGACTCTTCCTGAAATTGATGCCAAAACGAATCAAACCCTTCATGACCGTGCAGAAGATCTATTATTTTCCAAAAGATATGATCGACCTGCTGCTGGGTCAGAGAGATGACCTGACGCCTCCCAGAGGCAAAATCTTCACCGGAAGCGGCGACTTTAAGGAAATAGGAGAACAGTACCTCCGGTATTTCATCGACCTCGGTGGTCTGAAGCCGGATGAAAACGTGCTGGACGTGGGATGCGGAATCGGCCGCATGGCCCTGCCGTTAACGGGACATTTAAAGGGCGGTGGAACTTATGAAGGTTTTGACATCGTCCCCGATGGAATAGCCTGGTGCAAAAAAAAAATCACGCCCAGGTACCCGAATTTCCACTTTCAACTGGCCGATATTTATAACAGAACCTATAATCCGAAAGGCAAATACAAAGCCTCGGAATACCGCTTTCCCTATTCTGACGAACAGTTCGATTTCACATTCCTCACATCCATATTCACACATCTGCTCCCTCCGGATGTGGAAAACTATCTCTCCGAAATATCGCGAACATTAAAAACAGGCGGAAGGTGTCTGATCACCTTCTGCCTGTCAAATGCGGAATCCCTCAACCTGATCGAGAGAAAAAAAAGCACCCTGGATTTCAAATACGACTTCAACCACTACCGGGTTGTGGACAGAACCCTACCGGAATCTGCCGTTGCGTACCACGAGTCCTATGCCCGAACGCTCTATTCAAAATACGGCCTGAAAATCGTCGAGCCCATCCATTATGGTTCGTGGTGCGGGAGAGAACAGTTTCTGAACTACCAGGACATTGTCCTGGCGGTCAAAAAACCGCAGGAACGCCCCTAATCTGGAGGAAACCCATGTCCAAACTGTCAGACCAGACCTAAGATCACGGAATTCAGGCGGCATGTCGAACAAGAAATCGAATCGCACGGCTCCCTTCGAATCACCAAAGACCCCGGCCTCTTTGAAGCCTACAAAGAGGCCGGTGAAACTTAGCGAGAGAACCATCAGTACCCGTTGGTAAATAATACACAGCAGAATGCCGATGTACATGACGCCCCCTGTGTTTGCCCGAGCTTAGAACAGGATTTTACCACGGCCCCAGACCCCGCAGGAAAATAGACATGAGCACAACCGACATTTCTCCCTGTGAAACCGAAGAACAGGCCCTTTATGATGAAATCGAATACGGCATGCGCCTCATCGCTGCAAAAATACTCAACGGCGCAAAGACACCTGAAAAATTGACGGAACTGGCGGATACGGCAAATGCGTGTACGGATCAACTCATCGAAGACGCGAAATCGAAGCTGCCCTCACCCCTTCCCCTGGCATGCAAAGCGGGATGCGCCTGGTGTTGCTACCTCATGGTAGAAACAACCGTTCCCGAAGCAATCCGAATCGCGGACCATCTCCGGAAAACCCTCTCGCCGGAGGAACTCACCCGCGTCAGAGACAGAGTTGCAAAACTCGATAACCGCACACGGGGGTTGAACAAAGACGAACGGTCGGAAGCCCGCCTCCCCTGTGCGCTGCTGGTCGATGGCCGGTGTTCCATCTATCCGGTACGCCCGCTGAAATGCAGGGGCGGCAACTCCACGGATGCAGACATATGCAGACAGAATTACGAACAGGCGCAGGACGGCCTTCTGCCCGTCTATCTCCCCCAGCTGATTCTTGCAGACTGCATCCAGTCCGGACTGGACGCCGGGCTCACCGCTTCAGGATTGCCATCCGAACGCCTTGAACTGACCGCCGCGCTGCGCATTGCGCTTGAGGCGCCGGACGCTGCGGAACGGTGGTGGGCGGGCGAACCGGTCTTTGCTCCGGCAAAAATATCGGAAAACTCATAAAACAGGCTCAGAGCCCGTGCGCCCTGAGCCTGTCACACTGTAACCGGTAAACTTGACACAAGGGGAAGAAATATTGTAATATAAGTTCGGAGCCTTCTTATTACCAGGACCGTATTTAAAACTATGCGGCGTCATTTTTAACCTGCAACCATCACCGGCTATCCGAACATGCGAAGAAAGATTTACTGGATCATCTTGGGCATGACGTGTTATGCCCTTCTTGAGATTTTCTCTTTGCTTGTACTGTCTCTACTTGAGGAAGTTTACCAGCTCACCTACACGCCTATCCTGACCACTTCCCTTTCTGAGAAAAATAGAAAGATCCTGATCAATCTCCTAAACGAAAATACGAAATATCTAACACATAGCTCCCAACTGGGTTGGACAATCAAAAAAAACGGATCATCACCCTTATATCAAGCCAATTCACAGGGAATAAGAGCAAGCAGAGAATATCAACTAACTTGTCCCCAGGACAGGATTCGCATATCCTCTTTTGGAGATTCGTTTACGCACTGTGACGACGTAAAAAATGAGGACACGTGGCAGGAAAAACTCAACAGAGCCAATCCCAACTTACAGGTTATCAATTTTGGTGTCGGAGGCTTTGGACTGGGTCAATCTTACTTGCGTTATCAACTGGAGGGGATCAAATACAATTCACATATTGTACTCATCGGATTTATGTCGGAAAACATCCTGCGCACGGTAAACATATTCCGGCCCTTTTATGCTCCCAATACGGGTATACCGTTGACAAAACCGTATTTTACACTCAAAAACGATAGACTGGTTTTAAACAAGAACCCGATGCAGGCGTTATCGCAAGTTAGAATGCTCCTGGACCATTCCAGGGCGGTGTTACCAGAGTTAGCCGGAATTGATCCACATTTTGATACCCGATACAAACGGGAACGTATTGATTTTCTTCCATCTGTTCGTCTCTTTAAAATGGCCTGGTACAAATTTGTTAAGGGCTCCCACATCATCAGTAAGGGGTATTATAATGAAAACTCCGAAGCCTTTGCAATCACAGTGAAACTCCTTGATCAATTTTACAGCACGGTATTGCACAACAACGCCGTACCAATCATTCTTATATTCCCAAGCCACAGAGATATTCCCAGGTATCGTAAACACAAAACAAAAGTCTATGCCCCTCTTCTAACATACCTTAATACCGGGAAATATCGATACATCGACCTTCTCGATGCATTCGATATGTATGGCGAAAAATTCAAAATAAATGAACTGTTTAAGCTTCACCATTCGCCTTTAGCAAATGAATTAATCGCAAAGTATATACTGGAATACCTACGAAAAGAAGGCCTGGACAACTTAAACCTTTGAAAAATCCGGAAACCGCAGCACCCGTTTCGCCGTTCCCCCCATAATATCCGCCCGCTCCGGATCTGTCAACTCGGGCAGCAGTTCATCAATCACTTCTGTCAGCCGCCCGTAGCCCGGATCTTCCATAATCCAGGGAAAATCCGTCGCCCACATCAGGCGGCCGGCCCCAAAGCTCTTGAGCAAGCGCGCGTGCCAGTCCGCCAGGTCGCGATAAGGCCAGGGCTCTTTGCTGAACGCATACTGCCCGGACAGATGCACACACACATTTTCATACTGGTGCAACCCCAGCGTAGAATACCGGGTCAACGGCGGCATCGGCGTATCAATCTGAGGCCGCCCCAGCGCATCCCAGGTGAACCTGCCCTCTCCCGGGCACACCATCAGGTGGTTAAACACAACCCGGACCTGCGGAAATGCATCGATTAAAAACGGGATCGCGTGGGCGTCAACCGCCCGGGGATAAAGCCAGAGCACATAATCCCTCTCCGCCGCGTGTTTCCAGATCGGATACCCCTCAAACGTGCGAACGTCCATCCGCGCCAGCGGATCGGCCGGACCGCCCATACTCGAAAGCCGAAATCCAATAATCCCTCCATCCCCCGCCAGCCGGTTCATGTGGTCCTCGACAGAGGGCGCATCGGCCGGGATCAGCCCGATCCCCAGAAAACGCCCTTCATACGTCTTGAGGCAGTGCTGCAAATACGCATGGCGTTCCAGGCTCGTGCCCCCAATTTGCACCAGCACGGCCTGGTCGATACCGTGTGCCTCCATCGCCTCCATCAGCTTCTCAACCGGCTCCTCCCGCTCGGCCGGCAGCCGGTCGTTCACCTCCCGCGGAAATTCAGCAGAAGCCTTTGCAAACACGTGCAGGTGCGCGTCGATCCGTGACATCATCGCTCCAGACTGAACAATTTTCGCCGTTCGGGCGTCGTGAGACGGTCGGCAACATAAGCAAACCGGTCGGGATCAAAACGGTCCTCGCTCCACTTTTCATAAATCAGGATAATCGACTTCCTCGGCTCCGCCGTCCGGTTGACCATCGACGTGTGCCATCCGTAAGAATTGAACAGGATAGCCGTCCCCGCCTTCTCGGGAAACACTCTGTGCCCCGGCATACTCTCCAGCCGGTGAACCAGAGGATAGGGCCCTGCATCCGGCTTGTGACTGCGCGGCACGTAGGCGAACCCGCCCCCGTCCGGTCCCACATCGTCTAAGTAAATCTGAACCTTCATATGCAGCGGCGTCGTATGCGGCACATCCGGGTGCCAGCCCACATAACTGACCGTGCTGAGCGGAACCGTACGCACCTGAGGCGCTAAGAAAATCAGATCGTTATCCGCAAACGTCATCAGCAGCCCGTACCAGCTTGGATGGTCCACCAGATCGATAAAAACATCGTCCTTCTCCAGCGGCCTGGGAATATCGAAATAGGCGGCGGGCCGGGTACCCGTCGCGATCCCCTCCAGCCAGTCCGCCTTCACCTCCTCCCGAAACCGGTCAAAGGCGTCCTGAAGGCGCTTGAGCTCGTCCCCCACAATCGCATCCTCTAAGACCAGGTAACCCTCCGCTTCCCACTGCTGCCGTTGTGCTTCGGTCGGTTGAACCATCTCGCCCTCCACTAAGAAGACCTTTCCGGATTCTTGTGGCGCTACCTCTCCTCTCTCACCAGCCGAAAGCCGACACCGCTGCTTCTGCTGGTCGCCGCCTTGCTGACGCGGGATGCCGACCGCATCAACCGGGATAAGCTTGTGTAATCTCCCCCCCGAATGACGCGGGCGCTCCGGCCAGGATCAGGACCTCTGGGATCCAGTTGCCTGTAGCTTGTATACTGTCTGAATCCGTCCTGTATCCACTCCCACACGTTCCCGTGCATGTCGTACAATTCCCACAGATTCGGTCTCTTCGTTCCCACCGGATGCGCAAACCGTTCTCCTGAACCCCAGCCGTTGCCAAAAAACCATGCATAATCCCCTGACTGGCCCTCATCGTCTCCAAACGACCACCGCGTCGTCGTCCCCGCCCGACATGCGTACTCCCACTCGGCCTCCGTGGGCAGTCGATACACCACTGCCCCTTCCGCAGCGTTTAATCTATCAATGAATTCATGCACGTCTTCCCAGGACACGTAAACCGCCGGATGGTCCGAACCCTCCTTCACGTTGAGTTGCCCTGCCCAGGGACGGCCTCCCATCACGCTCTCCCACTGCGCCTGTGTGATCTCGTATTTCCCCAGGTAAAACCCCCGGCTGATCGTCACCCGGTGCCTCGGCCCTTCGTAGTTGCCTCGACCTGGCTCCAGATGCGACGACCCCATTATGAAACTTCCCGGATGCATCCACACCATCTCCACCTTCGCACCGCCGGGAAACTCCACGCTGATCTCCCCACCATCCACCCTGACCGTCTTCCCGAAATTCTTTACAAATATGACAAAGTCCGGAAAATTCACTTTCCCGTCTGCGTTTAAATCATACTTCCTGTCCAGGCCAGCGCCCTGTTGTCCAAAATGCTGCAAATTCCATAAGATCCGCGAGGTTTACGATGCCGTCCCCGCTAAAGTCGGAATTCCTGGACTCCTCCTCCTCTCTGCTAAAACGGATCGGGAGTGAACCACCGCTTTGTCTCTCCTCTTCGTCAACTGCAAACACCCTGTAGGCGTACGAACCCGTTTCTACCTGATCGACAAAGCGCTGCTCAACCGTCCCGCCAACCTGAACCCAGGCGCCCAGAGGTGCTGAGAGATCTTTTCTGTAGACCAGATATCGACAGCTATCGCGCCTTTGGGTATGGCTCCAGGCAATTGAAACAGACGCTCCTGTCCGGCTTTCTATTCGCGCGTCATAGGGAGGTGTCGGAGGCAGAGAGGCAAAGAACGGGTCGGCTGCATCGGGCCTCGGCGCATAGCCGCGGTCTGTCAGCCAGACGATCGATTCTTCAATCCTTTCAGGGAGTTCCCAGAATGCCGCGTGAGGAAGCAAGAAGGATTCGTGCGTAAACAACTGTAAGTTCTGGGATCCATAGGGCTTTTTTAATACGTTCTCCAGCGTCTCCAGTGCAACAGCCTGCGACGTTCTGGCCTGTGACTCGGCAGCCAGAAAATCTCTCTCAATCCAGATATCGGTCTGAACAAATACGATATCTTCAATATTATCCCGCCAGTAGTCGCAGGAGCCCACAAATGTATTCGCTTTCGGACTCAGATAGTAGGATTGGCGTTCTTCCATAGCACCATAAAATCCCCTGATGCCCGTGTCTCGCCACGCCCAGCAACTCTCCAGGGATCCGCTCCAGTAATGGCTTCTTATAAATCGATCCCATGTCTGTTCTCCTGCAAATCGAAAAACCTGATCTCTGACGGCAAAGAAATCGTTCAGCGCTTCTTGATAGCTTGTGTTGCGATAGGGATAGGGTGGAATCTCTTTCTGTGCGTGAAACCCCAGGCGCAGCCAGTCGGAATTGTCCTCCCACTCCGACCTGAACTTATCCGTCATCTGGCTCAGGTCAAATGTCTCATAGAGGGTCCCTTTTTCGAAAAGATAAAAACTGAAAACCGATCCATAGTCCTGATGCATGCGGCGCAGAAACTCGAGGGTCGGATGCTCGAAAATGGAGGAATAATTGTTCTGTACAATTTCCGCAAAGAGATCGACCGCATCGTCAATGGTAATCGAATAGGTCCGCGTCGAATCTGCCTTATGATAAAAAACCGCTGTCTTAAGAAACACCTCATCCCCGTCGATCACAATAACCTCCACATCCACCACGGGCTCCGTCACATCGAGCTGAAAGTGAAACACGGTGTGCTGTACCGGATCCACAAGCTCTGTTGCGATCCCGTAATCGACCTGAAGCTGCTGTCCCACCTTCTCAAAAAGGATGTTCAGGTTATCGGATCGGACGCCTTGGTCAGAACCGTCGCCGTCGATCACCTCCGCCGGTTCTCCGTTGATCCACACCTCCGCTCCGGACGGCGCCACGCCCACCAGCGGCACCTGCAATCCGGGATCGGCGGACACGTCATATCCGCGGGTCAGCACCAGCCCGTCAAACGGAAAAAGCAGCCTGATTTCAGACTGCTCCGCAGATTCACCGGGCCCCGGACAGAGCAGGGTACCGCCCAACAGGACCGGGAATATAACGCTCAACAGCCGCAGATACGCATTCACTGTCCACAGCATATTCACGCGTCGAAAAAACATCTCCCCTTTCGACCTGAAAACGGACACCCCGTCGGTCTCATGCATATTTCCTGACCGGTTTCATACCATCAAAGCCGTAACGAAAAGATCGCGGTCGATCTGCTCGATCTCAACGCTGCGACAGGCTGCATCCCGAAACAGGTCCCGGACCTGTTCCAGCGTATACATGAACAGATCGCATTTCTTTTTATACCTGATCTTCCTCTGCCATGCGAGAAAACCGGCGGCGGCGGGAAAGCTGAAAAATGCCTTCCGCTTTGTAATCGACAACACCTTCTCTACCACATCCTCTGGGGGCTGAACATAGTCCATAAAACCCATCACAATTGCATAGTCAAACCGATTGTCTATCTCATACGTCAAAAAATCTTCCCGGAGAAACCGGCATCGATCTGCCACCCCGTGGCGCTCGGCATTTTGCCTGGCCAGGTCCAGCATCGCCTCCGCAAAATCGATTCCGCAGACGAACCGTGCGCCCTTTCGGGCAAGTGTGACGCCGTAATGACCGGGTCCACAGCCGATATCAATCACATCTTTTCCTTCTATCGGGTGGCAGCCCTCAATCGTCTTAACATATCTTATTTCCATGCATTTTCTAAAATTTCTGTTGATAAAATTATGGATAAACCTGTTGTTATTCCCATAAATTTCGTTGAACTCACAGGCGTAAGAATCAAAAAACTTGGAAACGCTGGCTTTTGGCATACACCAAGACCTCCGCTTTACGCTGTGGCCTGTTGATCAACAGATTGGCGACGACGGTGGTGCCATGATACAGAAAAGGGCGGGCCTTTGCAAGCATTCTTCACCGCCTGTACACCACCAGCCGCTCCTTCACCCGCGCCCTCTCAAAGCCGTCCTCGGCGGTCACCGTATACAGGTAAACCCCGTTGGCCAGCGGATGGCCGTCCCCGTCCCGTCCGTCCCAGAAAGCCTGGTTAAAACCGGCCCGGCCGGGCAGATTTTCCAGCACCTGGACCAGGCGTCCAAAAACGGTATAAATCCGCACCGTCACCTCGGCGGGGCGAGACAGAATATAAGTAAACGCCGTCCCATCTGCCATCGGGTTGGGCACGTTGAGCGCCTTCTCAATCTGGAGTTCCGACGAAACGCGGAACGCCAGCGACTTCTGCGCCGGGCCGTTCCCCACCTGGTCGCGGGCCGAGACTTCCAGCACGTACCGGTCGTCCTCCAGCGTGGGCGCATAGACAAACCCCAGCGACGTTCGGTCCTGCAACCTGTCCTGCACGGCGGGCGAGGAGATCCCCTCCGAAACCTCTCCCTCAGTACCGGTCAGCAGGATCTGCACCGACGCCGGATCGATCCCGCTTGAATCTGTGAAAATCACCTGGAACCTCGGTTCGGACGGCAGAAAATCCTCCGGCCGGAGTTCCCCGGCCGCGTCCAGCGCCACAAGCGCCACCTCCGGCGCGTCCTGGTCTCCGCTGGGGGTCACCTCAACCGGCTCTTGTGCAGACACAGGCTGGTCAAAAATGCTCGGACGCCCCAGCAGATCTTCCACCCGGGCCGTCACCAGGTGGCGCCCTCCGAACTTCGCCGTATTCCAGACCATCAACACCGGCGTCTTGCTGCCAAAAGACGTCCCTTCCGGCACCGCCGTCCGCCCGATCAACCGCCCGGACTCGGGGAACCCGCTGTAAAAGCCTATCGCTGTTCCCAGCACCAGGTCCAGGGGCCCCCGGTTCAAAACGTCTACTGTCAGCGTGACCGGCACCACCTCCTCCACCACCGTCGGCTCCGCCCGAAGGCCCGAAAGTCCCAGATCGGACAGCGGCTGGTATCCAACGGCCCATTCCGTCAATCCGGGAGAAGGGGTCAGATCCTCTCCAAACAACCGCACCCTGAGCTGGATTCGGCTGGCGTCCAGGCCGCTTAGATCAATCTCGGAACCGGGCGACAGCCCCGTCCATGCCGGAAGGGGAAAAAAGCCGCCCGACGGGCTTTCGCCCAGAATGTCCACCTCCGCCCGCGCCCCTGTCGTCCCCCCCGGCCGAAGCGCCAGCCGCAGCGTTCCCCACGCCCCCGCCGGCCCGATCGCCCCCGACGTGAGGCTGCCGGAATCGGGTAGCCTGCGCCCGGTATACCGGTAAACCATCGGCCCATTCAACTGCCCGAACCAGACCTGGTTGTTCACCCAGTCGTACTGCCCGCTCAAAATATCCGTCTCCGCCTGGTCGCTCTCGTACTCCGCCACAAAACGCCCGTCCTGCGCATCCACCACCCGCACCCGGTGTGTCAACCCCGTACCGAACTCTACCAGGTAAAGATAGCGCCCGTCCGCAATCACACCGTCGGTAAAGAGATAGCTGAAACCGGTGGACGTCGGGTCCACCCGAAACTCGCGGACCACCCGCCACCCGTCCTCCGGGTCGAACACTCGCACCGTCCACCCCGCGCGTCTGATCCCGTTCACGCCCCAGGACACATTGTAAATATAGACGCCGTCGGAAGTAATTAAAGAGTGCCCGCTGAAAACAAGGCCCGTCCGCACCTCCAGCAGCCCGTCGGGCACCCGCATCCGGTCCACCGCCCCCGTCACCGGCGAGATCCGCACCAGCTCTTCCCTTCGCCCGTCGTCGGCATAAATGAACCCGTCGCTGTGATAGGTCGCCGAAATCCCCTTGATCGACACCTCCGTCAACACCCCGTAGTTCTGCCCGGCCACCGTCCCGCCAAAGCCGGTCCCGATCCTCTCGAACACATCCGTTCCCGGGTACGCTCTGGGCGAATCGCTAAACCGCTTCACGTACACATAGGTCCCGTCGGTACACAGCACCGCTGTGCCCGTAACCCCGGCGGCGGCGAATGCCTCCTCCCGCGTCTGCGGGTTAAAACGCATCGGGGGCGGCTCCAGCACCCGGCCCACCGACCCGTCTTCAAACAGCGTCACATCTTTGGGGGTTCCCAGACCGTACGCCTCGGCCCCCCTCTGCTGCCAGAGCACCTCTCGCTCCGGGGCAGACGAAGCCACCACAAACTCCTGGGGCGCTGTCCAGGCCCCCCGGTCCTGGCCGTCCGACAGCCGCACCCGCCAGTAATAGATCCCCGCCGTCAACCCGGAGGGCTGCCAGGACACCAGTCCGTCTTCCCCGCCCACCGTGCCCGAACGGGTGACCTCCGCCCCCTCAAATATCGGCGTCCGGCTCACCTCAAATTCGCCCAGCACTTCCCCCTCCCCAACCGTCCCGGCGCGCGCCGCCAGCCGCACCCCGGACGCCGACACCGCCTGGCTCTGCCGGGGCATGGTCGGCACTGCCGTAAGCGCCCCGAACACATCCAACTCCAACTCCAGACGGTTGTTCGTTTCGTCCAGCTCCTCAATCCGGTCTGCCGGGTCCAGCACAACCTCCAGCCGGTGGCGCCCCGCCCGCAGCCTCCAGAGCACCCCCAGGCTGTCCGCCTGTCCGAAAGGAGGCAGCACGCCCCGAAAGAGGGTATCCACCTCGGCTCTGTCCAGGTTCCAATCCACCAGCACCGCCTCCGGTCCCGCCTCCGACAGAATGCCCAGGTTTTCAACCCGAATTGCAATTCGGGTCGAATCCCCCGCTGTCAGCTCCCCCCGCTGGGAAAGCTTCAGCCCGTCGTCCGGCAGGGAAAAATCCGGACCGGGAGGCACTGCCAGCGCCTGCGCCGGATCTCCCATCAGGTTCATCCCGTACACCGATATCACCGACAGCGGAAATACGGCCAGCCAGTCCGCCTTGGCCAGAGCCAGGCTCGGACCGAACGAACGGATGCTGTCCCGAAACATATGTTTGAACATGCCCTCATTGATAAAATTGTTGGTAGAAATAAACGTCAGGGACGAAGCCGAGACATACGCGATGGCCCCTCCGTCCGGCTTCTTGGTCATCTCCTCGGCCAGGCAGATCAACGTCGGATCCGCGTACAGGCCGTTTAAGCACGACATGGCGATCATCAGCGGCAGCCGGTCCTCATTTACGATCTGCACCATATAGTTGTAGTTTTGCTGCTGGAAGGTGCCCCGTATAAAAGACGCCATAATCGCGGCACTCCCGTGCCCCATAAAATTCATCACCAGCCGCCCCTCGTTGATCTGCCGGATCACCTCCCGGGTATCTTCATTGGGCGCGGGCGGCGTATCCTCATCATTGTAAACCTTGAACGTCTCCAGTCCAAGCGGTTCGGCATAAAGCGCCGCCAGAGAATCGCTCGGCCCCACGAAGATCGGAACCGGTTCAAAGTTGGCCATGTAGAGGATCCGGTCCCGCCACCGCGCAGGAGGGGCCTGGTCGTAGCCCATCACTTTTTGCACCACCGTTTCAGCCTCCCGGGCGCTGGTGACCGAAAACCGCCCCACAAACACATCCAGAAACGCGTCCTCACCGGCCACCGTCCCGAAGAGATGATCCGTAAACGCCAGCCCTCGCCGGCTCCTCTGGAAGGGGAGGCCCGGCACAAAATTCCGCCGCCTGTGTCTGGCCTGATCAAAAATATCCCGGTAATCGAAGCTCGCCCGGCCGAACAACAGCAAATAGACCGGCCGCCGCGTCCAGGTCCCGAACGCGTGGACCATAAACGTCCGAACCGCCTCCGGATTGAGCTGCCCGAACGCGAATTCGTCGTAAATGTCGGCCACATCCACCACCTGCGCGCTCAGCCCCCCTGCCCGGCGGTGGTCCGCCAGGCGTTCCGCCTCCTCCCGGAAAAGGGTATGCGTCACAATCACGTAGTCCGCGCCTCCCCGTTCGCCCCGCAGGTTTGAAGCCGCATCCATCTGCGCCGCATCCGGGCGCCTCACCGCCTCGGAATCCACCGCCAGAAATCTCCCCCCGCCGCCTTCCACTTCAAACCGCGCCCGGTAGCCCGCCCCGTCCTGCGCCACTTCAATACCCTCCAGCACCCCTCCACCTTCCAGGTCGTAAACGGAAATCGACGACGTTCGGAAACCCCCGATCGACAGCGAGCGGCCCTCAGCCTCCTCAAAATCGAACAAAAGCGTCCCGTCGACCGCCTCATAACGCCGGGGGTAGGCAATCTCAACCCAGTTCAGCAGCACAGCGTCCACGTACTGTTCCGGAAAATCGGCGGCCCCGGGCGTTGCCAGCGTCACCCGGGTCGTATCCTCCAGTTCCGAAACCGGCGCCTCCCCGCCGGCAATAAACGCCGTCTGCCCATCCCAACGATCGTCGGTAACCACCGTGCCGCTCGCCAGGCGCACCACGGTCCGGTGATCGGGCTCGAATCTCTGAAAGGTCAACCCGTGTATCGCCACCCGAATACCCGCCCGGCCTCCAAACGCCCGGTCCAGCCCCGGCAACACAACCGGAACCGTCACCGGAAATTCCTGAAGGTCCGCCAGAGGGGAACCGGTTCGCCCCCAGTACCAGTGGTCCCGCAACGCATCCACCGCTCCCCCCAGAGGATCGTACAGCGAATCGACCTCGGCGTGTGCCACAGCTGTAAACCGGGCCGCCTCCACAAACCCGCTCCGGGGCTCTGCCTCAACTGGCTGTAAGCGGCGGCCGGAGTTCCCGTCTAAGGTGAGCCAGTATACGTTTGCTCGTCCAAGTTCGTTCTCAAAGTTCCGGTCGGGCGCCCGCCGGAATTGCCCGTAAAAGAACACCCCGTCTCCCGCATCCAGGCGCCCGTCACCCCCATCCCGCACCTCCAGCGCAACCCCCACTCCGTTTAAATAGAGCTTCAGCCGTTCCAGGTCGCCCGCTCCCAGGTCAATCCCCGAAGCCGCAAACCACTCGGCGTCCAGCCGGTAGATGCCGTCCTCCCGGATTCGCACTTTATAATAGGTCACCGAGGGGTCATACCAGTCCGCCTGGAGCTTCCGCAGCGCGGAATCTCGCCCGCCAAAACGGCCTCCCCGCCAGGCCCGGGCCTGTTCGGCGTTCAGAAGCGCCTTCCGATAGATCGGCTCAAACACCCCCCCGGCATCTCCGTCCACCGGGCGCAAAAGCGGTCTGGACGGTCCCTGCGCCCGGAACCGCACCCGCACCCGGAGCCGCCGGGCGATTCGGAGAATCTTGCGAACCGGATTGTACTGAACCGGCCGCAAAGACACCCCCACCACCCGCTGGTCCCGCATCAGTCCCGTCCGGGTAATCGCCGCCTGCTGCGCCGGATAGAACCGGTCCTGGCCGTATATCGCCCGGTCCGGTTCATAATGGTGCTCAACAAACTGCAGATCTGCTCTCCCGGCAAATGTCGTCTCCGGCACGGGCATCAGGTCCACGCCCGAAACTTCATCATAATCCCCATCCACCACCTCAACCGAAAACGCCGCGCCCTCGGGCGCCCCCAGCAGTACTCCCCGCATGGGTACGGCCGGAGCCCCCGGCTCGGGCGGCCACACCGCACCGGACAGGTCCACCCGATCAAACGTCTGCCCATCCAGCACAACGCGTCTTAACCGGTAATCCCGAGCGCTGATCTCCACCACCACCCCTTCCGGTCCGGACGAAACCAGCCGGGGCTCACTGTCGATCGCGGTTGCAGCCTTCGCCCCCGGCGCAACCGCCAGCGCCATGTTCACCAGCAAACCCAGAAAAAGGAGCATCCGATTCAAACCCATCTCCTGATTTTCGAAATCAACACCTGCTTATCCAGCTTGACTTCTGAGTATTCGTGCTGCATCATACATTATCTAAGTTTTTCTCCGCGTCCTCCGCGTCTCTGCGGTGTGAATTTCATAAAAAGGCCTCCCCGTGCAAACCCAACACACTGTGGCCCACTGCACCAATCCATTTCTGGGGCCGACAATGGTCTGGATTTACGACCAGATTCGGAGTCTCACACGTTACCGGCCCGTTGTGCTCACCCAGGCGATCCGGAACCGGGAGCGGTTTCCCTTCCAACCCGTCTACTCCACGGAGGCTCTGCCCATGTGGCGGCAGGTCCTCTACCGGGCAATCCGCAAAGCGCGGGGAACCTATGCCGGATATGTCCCCCTGTTAAAACAGGAACAGGCAGCCCTCATCCACGCCCACTTTGGCCATGAGGGCTATCGGTGCCTGGCGGCCCGGCGGGGCGCCGGCGTTCCTATGGTAACCACATTCTACGGAGTGGATGTATCGGCGCTGCCCCAACAGCGCGCCTGGAGGAGGCGTTTTGAGAGACTCTTTGCACAGGGGGAACGCTTCCTGGCCGAGGGCGCGCATATGGCAGAAAGGCTGGCCTCGCTGGGGTGTCCTCCACAGAAGATCTGTATCCAGCACCTGGGCGTCGACCTGTCTCAAATACCCTTTAATCCGCCGGAACAGCAGACGGCGGAACCGGTGGTGATGATGTATGCCTCATTTCGGGAAAAGAAGGGGCATGTCTACGGCCTGCGGGCATTCCACCGGATCCTGAGCGCGCATCCCCGCGCCCGGATGCGCATCGTAGGCGATGGGCCGCTGCGGGCGGAAATCGAGCGCGAAATCGAGCGGCTCGACCTGAAAGAGCGGGTTGTATTGCTGGGAATGCAGCCGCATCCAAAAGGCCTGGAAGAACTCAAACGGGCCACCCTTCTGCTTTATCCAAGCGTGACGGCATCGGACGGCGATACCGAGGGCGGCGCCCCTGTCGCGTTGATTGAAGCGATGGCCGCAGGCGTGCCGGTGGTCTCTTCACACCATGCCGACATTCCGGAAGTAGTGATAGACGGACGGTGTGGAATTCTGGTCAAAGAGCGGGATGTGGATGGACTAGCCGGGGGGCTGGATGCCCTTTTAGCATCGCCCAAAAGGCGTGCGGAAATGGGCCGGGCCGGCCGGGCCCACGTGGAAGTGAACCACAATCTGCAGGTGCAGGGGAAGCGTCTGGAAGAGATTTACGACCGGACGATCGGAGGGTGAGAGCCTGTTGGCGTCCGGACCGGGCGGGGTTCAAGATTCGTAATGCTGGATAATACGCCGCAGGGTTGTATCGAGGTTCACCTTGGGATCATAACCGACGAACGACCGGATCTTATCCAGGTTGGGCACCCGGTATTGGAGGTCTTCGTACCCGCCGTTTGAAAAAGCCTTTTCATAGGGTACGAACTCAATGGGCGACTCACTCTCGGTCAGCATTTTAATCTTGCAGGCCAGATCCTTAATGCTGATCTCGTTGGTCTCGAAATTGCATCCTAAGTTGAAAATTTCCCCGGTCGCATCGGGGTGTTCGGCCAGGGCGGTCAACCCGTTCAGTGCGTCCTCGATATCGGTAAAACACCGCCGCTGCTCCCCATCGCCGTGGACGGCAATCGGATGTCCCAGCAGGGCCTGCTTGACAAACCGGGGCACCACACTCCCGTAGTATCCCATCTGCCGGGGGCCGATCACGTTGAAAAACCGGACAATAACCACCGGCAGCTTCTTCTCCCGCCAGTAAGCCAGCGCGAAGTATTCGTCCACCGCCTTCGACGTGGAGTAACTCCAGCGGATAACCGTGGTGGGCCCCAGAACCCGGTCGTCGTCTTCCCGGAAGGGCACCTTCCCGTTCTTCTTTCCATAAATCTCGGAGGTCGATGCAAGGATGATTCTCGTCTTCTTCTTGTTGGCCAGTTCCAGGACGACCTCGGTGCCCCGGATATTGTTGAGCAGGGAATTGAGAGGATTATCAATAATGTACTCGACCCCCACCGCGGCAGCCAGGTGATAGATGAGGTCGCATCCATCGATCAGGGGTTCCATCACCTCCCGATCCAGGACCGTCCCGACTTTCATGTGAAACCGGGAATTGTCCTCCAGATGTCGAATATTGTCCAGGCTCCCTGTGGACAGATCGTCAACCACATAAACTTCATCTCCCTGCTGCAAGAGCCGTTCGGCCAGATGCGACCCGATAAACCCCGCGCCTCCCGTGATCAGAACCTTCATACGTTCATCCCCTCCCCACAGACGGGCCGGATAAGCGTCCCGGCCTGTCCGCTCTGCTTATTTTCAAGAAGTATCCGATAGAGACAATCCCCGTCCCCTGTCAAAAGTCCCTAAATATAATCACAGCGTCCCTGGAAATCAACAAAAACCAGCAACCAAAAGAGTAGTAAGTATAAGCTAAACGGAAAGATATGTCCAACGTGAACCGGCTCCGACTACAAACCCTTTGAAACACCGCACAGCTCGCGCTCAAGTACATCTCCCAGCGCACCAAAGCGAAATTCGCGAAGCAGGCCCCGCAATTTGGGCGCTGTGGAATGCAGATTAAAATAATGCGTGAGCCGCGCTCTCCAGGTAAACGGCACACGGGGATGATGGGGATCCAGCTCCCAGGGATGCAGATAAAAGACCACCGGCCGTCCCTGCCGTTCCAGAGCCCGGAAATTGACCCGGGTCAGAGCGTAGGGATAAATGCGAAAGTACGCCCCCCCGGATACCGGGAAATTCCGCCCGAACACACGCCGGATCGAGATCGGCCATTCGTAAATCTGTCCGGCGGGCGTATCAATGCGTTGCGGCCGGGGATCGAACCCGGGCATACCGTAGCGCCAGTTTTGCACCGGAAAAATACTGGAATCGTATCGAAACCCGAGACTGGCGAGAACCTCCAGCGCCCAAAAAGACAGCCGCGTGATCGAAAAATAGGCGGCCCGATAGGCAGTCACAGGCTTTCCGGTAAGACCTGTAATCACATCCACGGCCCGGCGGGTTTCTTCGCGAAACCGGTCCGGCGTCATTTGATAAAGCAGATCGTGCGACCAGCCATGACAGCCCAGCTCATGGCCTCCGGCAACGATTTGGCGTACCAGGCCTGGATGCTCCAGGGCCACGGGGCCCAGCACAAAAAATGTGCCCCGCACGCCGTATTCGGCCAGAAGGTCAAGGAGGGTGTTAAGCCCCCGGTCCAGCCGCCGCCGGGCCGAAGCCCTGGTCTCGGAACAGACAGGAATCCCCTGGTACCAGTCCTCAACATCCACCGTGAAGGCGTGGCGCATGGCTAACCTTTTCCGCAAACAACCAACCTCAGAACCTGCAACAACAGCCGGCTGCTTTGGTGAAGCGAATAGCCTGCTTCCATCTTCCTGCGTCCCGCCTCTCCCATCCGTGTGCGCAGTTCCGGGTCAGCAATCAGCCTCTCGATGTGCGCAACCCATTCATCGTGGGCCGTCGCCCAGAACCCGTTGATTCCATCCTCAACAATCTCCCGGTTAATCCCCACCGGGCTGGCCACAACCGGAAGCCCCATCGCAAGGTACTGGAGAATTTTGTACCCGCCCTTGCCCCGGGTCCAGGGGTCGTCCGGCAGCGGCATCAGGCCAATGTCAAACGTCTGGAGGTCCGCAACCTCCGTCTCTAAAGACCAGTCCCGCCACACCGTCTGCAGTCCCTCTGCCTCAAATCCACGGATCCCAATCAGGCAGAGACGGAGGTGAGAATGGCGGCGTCCCAGTTCTGCAAGCGGCGCACGAATCATCTCCATATACTGCGCCGTACTCCGGCTGCCGATCCAGCCAAGTACAACCTCCGGCCGGTCTTCCCGCCTGCCCGGACAGTACCGCTCCGTATCGATCGGGCCGGTAATAATCGAAACCTCAGGACAGAACTGCCTGGCATACGCGGCGGTGTACGTATTCTCTACAATCGTGTGACACGCCGCCCGCAGCATCGGGGGCAGTCCCCGCCGGTGCCGCCAGGTTCTGAGCCGGGCTATCCAGTCTTCTTCGGGCGCTTCCGTAGTAAAAACCGCATCGTCAAAATCAAACACCACCTTGCGGCGGCAAAACCACAACAGCCGACACAGCGGAAAGGGAAACAGTACTTTCTGGATAAACAGAACATCGTACCGCCGGGCCATCCAAAGGCAGCGCCACCCCGCCCGAAACGCGCGATAGAGGGACCGCAGGTAATAGATCACCCGGGCTGCCCGGCCTCCCGAAGTCGTTAACGCCACAAGCGCATCCGGGGCCACCACCTCTACATCGGCTCCAACGCCTTCGGCTTCCAGAAAAGGCAGATACTGAAAAACCCGCGTGCGGCTGCTTGCGGCCGAAAGGCCGTACTGCGTGACAAAAAGCACCTTCACACCAGCAAAAACCTTCCAAATATAACCAGAGACTCTCTGGAAATCAACAACAAACAGAGTATCCGAAAATCCATAACCCTCGCACTATAGAAGAGATACATTCGGTTCGTACACCGCCTGCAATCGCATCACGCTCCCGGGCGTTCCGCCCACGACAGTCTCACCAGATCCAGCGCCTCTCCATAGGTCCCCGGTGTCAGCACGCGAAGGGCCGCCAGGTAGATCAGCCCGCCCAACCCCGTACAGACCACCATCAGCAGAAGGGCCGAAAATGCGCCGCCGATCAGCCACTTGCCAATCCCCACCCCCACCATCATAACCCCACTACAGAGAACCGCAGACCGCAGCGCCTTCAGGTAGTTCCCGAACCGGAGGCCCACAATTCGGTTGGCAATCTCCTGAGAAACTCCGGTGAGTACCACTGCTCCCACGCTCACGGCCAGCGCCACGCCCTCAATCCCGCCGGCCACTCCAACCCAAACGGCCCCCAGCATAAAAAGGGCGCCCCCCACATTCCAGATCAGGGCCAGCCCTGTACGCCCCATAGACAGAAAAATCAGCCCCACAGCCCCGGCCACCGACCGGGCCGCACCAGCGGGGGAAAGCAGCTGCAAAACCCCGCTGGCCTGGGCCTTGTCCGCCCCGTAAACCAGCACAATAACCGGATCGGCCAGAACATAGAAACCGGCCATAATCGGAAAAACAAGCAGGGCGATATAGGTGATGGTGCTCAAATAGGCCCGGCGCAATCGAGGCAGATCGGTCTGAAGGGCTGAAAAGGCCGGAAAAGTCACCTTCGACACCACCTGCACCAAGCGCACCTGGGGAAAGGCGATTAACCGGTAGGCTAAGGAATAATAGCCCAGCGCTCCGCTGCCTAAGAACCGCCCGATCAGAAGATAGTCCAGATTTTGCTGGGCATAGCCCACCAGCCGTGCGCCCACCCACTTCGTCCCAAACCCGAGCAGGTCTTTGGCATCTTGCAGAGCAAAGCGATGGCTCTGTACAGGGGGACAAAAAATCCACGGCCCGATCCCCAGCACCGCGCTCCGCACCACGTATCCCCACACCAGGCTCCATACCCCATACCCCAGCACGGCCAGCACGGCCAGCGTCCCACCCCCCAGCAGCGCGGCGCACAGGTCGATTCTGGCCAGCTGTCCAAACCGAAACCCCCGCTCCATCTCTGCCCGGGGCACCGATCCTATGCCGGTGAAAACCAGCCCCCAACTCATCGTCGGGAGGATCGCAGCAACCTGATCGTCGATAAACAGCCTGCTCCAAATCCACGCGGTCTGCCACAGTAGGAAAGCAAACAGGCAGGATGCGCTCAGACCGGTCCAGAATGCTGCGGCCAGATGCGAGGGCTTCAAATCACGACGCTGGACCAGCGCCCGTCCCAGCCCCAGGTCGGCGGCAATAACCCATACGCCTACCACCGTGGTCGCCGCGATCTCCGACCCGAAGTCCTGGAACTGTAAATACCGGGCCGCCAGGCCCACAGTCCCTATGGTGATCAGGTACCCTGCGCCTTGCGCGAGACCTGTCCAGGAGGCCCCCCGGACCGTTGCCCTGCGCAGGTCATCCCTCATGCCTCCTCCCCATCGCGCGCCATGTCAACCCTGGCCAGGCGCACCCCGGTCCAAAGCGCCAGGGCTGCCGTACTCCCCAAAATCGCCCAGCAGGCCGCGGCCGGTCCAACCGTTCCGGCAATCCCCAGCAGGGCAAGCAGCCCCCCCACCGCGTACATCCGCCCGACCGCCCCCCGGATCGAATACCCCATCTGCACCAGGCGCTGGGCCACATGGTCCCGGCTCGCCCGCATAATCGGCAGCCCCTTCCCCATTCGGACCGCACAGAGGAAAACCGCCTCAAAAGAAGGGACTCCCAGTACAATCAACGGGCAGAGGATGCCCTGCGCCCCGGCCAGGCTCCGCGAGACCTCCACGGCCAGTCCTCCCAGTACAAACCCGGCAAAAAGGCTCCCCGCATCGCCCATATAGATCCGTGCCGGATGGGAATTATAGACCAGAAATCCTCCGAACCCGCCCACCAGCGCTGCGGCCAGGATCACCACGGGGAGCGCGTTGCCCACCAGCCCCAGACCGACCAGGCCAATCGCGGCAATCGCTCCAACACCGGCCGCCAGGCCGTCCATCATATCCAGCACATTAAAGGCGTTGCACATCCAGATCAGCCAGGCCCCTGTCAGCAGCGCGTCTGTAACCGGGTGGCCGGCCACAGTTAAACGCAGCCCGAACCCCACGGCGGCTGCCACAGCAGCGATCTGCAGGCCCAGTTTTTGAAATGGAGAAAAAGGGCGGAAATCGTCTATAAACCCGATCAGGGCCATCCCGCAAGCCCCAATCCAGAGTCCTGACGGAAAAGAAAGGGAAGAAAAGGGAAGCAGAAGAAACGTGGCGAGAAAAATCGCCACCCCCCCGGTGGGAGGAATCGGAACGGAGCCGTCGCTTCCGGCGCGCCCGAAACGCCCGGTTTTAAGTGCAACGGTCCTGAAAAGAGGGGTCAAACACAACGCCGTTCCGAAGCCGACAACCAGAAAAAGGGTGGGCGTCAACACAGTCACACCTTTTGCTTCGGGCCCGTTCAGGGTTCTGTTGGCAGCTGGCGGCCGTTGGGCTGGAAGCACCGCACAGCCTCGATAACCCGGGCCACCTCCTCATCGGTCATACTCGGATAGAGGGGCAGCGTTACCAGCTCCTGCCACACGGATTCCGTCACCGGCAAATCACACCGATACGGCGCATAAACCGAATACAGGTGGTTGGGTTTGTAATGAACGCTTGCAGAAATACCGTGATGATTCAAATGCTCAATCAAACCGTCCCGATCCTGCACGCGGGCTACATAAGCGTGGTGAGCGCTGCGGGAATAGGACTTTTCGACAGGTTTACGAAGCCAGGACAAATCCGAAAAAGCCCGACCGTACTGGGCGACAATCTCCCGCCGCTGGGCATTGGCGGACTCCAGCTTGCCCAGTTGAACCAGGCCGATCGCCGCGTTCAGATCGTTCATGTGGCACTTGTAACCAACTTCGGCAACTTCGTAATCCCACGGGCGTCGATTCTGCGCCTTTCCGAATCGTTCCCACGTATCCCGTGAAATCCCCATCCATCGCAAAGCTTTTAGACGTTCAATAAAATCCGGATTGTCCGTTGTCAACATGCCCCCATCTCCGGTGGACAGGTTCTTGACAGCCTGAAAGCTAAAACAGCCGATCGTCCCCAGATTGCCTGCCATCCGTCCCTTGTAACGCGCGCCGCAGGCATGGGCGACATCTTCTACCACTGGAATATTCCGCGGCCGGGCGAATTCCAGAATCGCATCCATATCGCAGGGGTGGCCGCTATGGTGCATCACCATAATCGCAGCCGTGCGCTCGGAAAGTCGGTCCGCCACGGAATGGGGGTCAATATTCAGCGTATCAGGATCGATATCACAGAAAACCGGTTCTGCCTCATTCTGAAGAATGGCGTGGTTGGTGGACACAAACGTCATCGGCGTGGTAATCACCTCTCGCCCTTCCATACCCAAAACCTTGAGCGCTAAGAAAAGCGCCGAAGAGCCGGAATTCACGCTCACGGCAAACCGCGTGCCCACATACTCGGCAAACCGCCTCTCCAGTTCCTCAACCTTGAGCCCGGGGCCAACCCATCCCGACAACAGAACTTCTCGAACGGCCTCCACTTCCTCTTCCCCGAACCAGGGTCGAAAGATTGGAATCATAAACCCTCCTCTACGCCGGTATCCCCCCGGGATGATGGGAAGTGGAACCCCCATCGGCCCCCTGTGCCAGAATCTTCCGATACGCCTTCAGCCGTGCCCTGGCCTCTTCCCGGCGGCCGGGCAGAACCAGAAACAGGCCACTCCACAGCAGAATCCGCAACCCCATCTCCAGCGGCCTCAGCGTTGCCAGCAGCGCAGCGGCCCGACCGCCCAGGTGCTTTCTAATAAAATACGCATAACTTGCTTCGCTGACCATCAGCATGCGTTCCAGCGCCTGTTTTGAACTCTGGCCCCCGGCATGCACCCCTTCCGCTTCGGGCAAATAATAGACCCCCCACCCGGCCTGCCGCACCCGCAGGCAGAGATCCACATCCTCATAATACATAAAAATCGCCTCATCCAGGCCACTTGCCGCTTCCAGGACAGAGCGCCGGGCCACAAAACAGGCCCCCGTCACCCAGTCCACTGCGGATGGCGTACCAGGGCGTCGGCGACCGAATTTAAGAAAAGGCAAAACAAGATGCAACAAGAATTTATGGCAAACTTCAACCCCCAGTCTGGGAGCCATCCCGCAGGACGTCCGCACCCGATCCCGAACATCCACAAGCCGGGGCCCCACCAGGCCTGCCGACGTCTCTGCTTCCAGAAATACCACCATCCGCGCCAGCGCTCCCGGCCGCAGCCTCACATCCGGATTGATCGCCAGAAGGTAGGGCCGCTCCGACGCCCTCATCCCCCGGTTAACGCCCCGGCCGAACCCCAGATTCTCCCCGGTCTGAATCACCCTTACATCTTCCGAAAACCGCTCCAGCCCCTCAAGGCTTCCGTCCGACGAGGCATTGTCCACCACCACCACCTCTAAGTCCAGACGCCCCCGCTCCGCAAGCAGCGCCTCAACACACCGAACCAGATGCTCGCCTGTATTCCAGTTCACCACAACCGCGGTCAGAGACGCCCCCCTGCGTTTATCCGCTCTCACATCCATCATCTCCTCTGCCGGCATTTTGACCATCACCCTCCCCATGCGCTTTTCACGCCTTTCGAAGCACAATCATATCCTGAGAATGATCCAGCCCTCTTGGAATATACTCCAAAATATCAAAATAAGCGCTATATTTTCCATAAATATAGTCTTGCGTGTGGTATGCCGCCTGATACCATTCCGGAAAAATACCTTTCATATAATCCGTCACCCTGAACAGAAACCCCTCCCGTTTAACCTGAGCGATCTCCCCATCCGAAAGGGTCTCCCAGCAATACTCACCGCGAACGGTAAGTAACAGAATACCTTTGGGTTTGATCACTCGTTTGAGTTCTTCCAACCAGCGAAACTGAAACGTCTCGTTCAGCTGTGTAAACACCGTGATGGCGCAGACCAGATCAAACATCCCGGAAGCATAGTCCAGCTTCGGCAGGGGGTTGTTAACGTAAAATGCTGCAAAATCGAGATTGTCCCGGCACCAGGCAATGGCATCCGCATCGACATCAGTGCCGTAAAAACGGGAGGGTAGCGACCGGTCGGCGAACCAGATCAAACTGCGCCCGCACCCGCAGCCAAAATCCAGAATATGCCGGAAGGACCCCAGATCCCTGCCCACTTTCCCAAGTGCCACCTCGATATCTTCACCACACTGTTTACCCACCCTTAAAAAACCGTCAATATAAGGAGACCCATGCACCCGATACCGCAGTGATGCCGAAGGCAGCTGCCCAAACCCGGTCTTTTTGACATGCCATCGATCCCACAGCCCCACATACCAGCACAGCACCCGCATATACCTTCTGTAAAACAGCCTCACAACAGGACGGGCCTGTTGCGGTACATAAGGTTTGATAACGCCCCATAAATCGTCGAGCTTCACGGACCCCTGCCCCCCGATCCCTGACCCCTGCTTTCCCCCTGCTCCTCCCCATCCAGCCGGGCCAGGATGCCCAGAAAGGTCGCGTGGAAAAAGATCAGCCGGTTGCCCACCATCGTTGTATCGGCCATCCCGTAAACCAGCATCGCAATATACACCACAAAAAAGGTGGCACAAAAATACCGCGTCCGGGGGTCCGCCGTCCGCTGAAACAGCCTGTAGGCAATTCGCAGGGCCCGGATGAAGATCCAGAGAAAGAACGCCAATCCCACAATTCCCATGCGCATCATCAGCGTCAGATAGAGGCTGTCCACCTGTCCGGAGATAAACATATAGGTATAGGACATGGTATCATCGGTCGTTTGGAAGCTAACCGTCGTCCCGTGTCCTCCTCCCAGCAGAGGCCGCTTCTGGATCTTCTGCAGCGCAAGCTTATAGGCCATCAACCGGGGGTAAATCGACTGGTCTCCCCCTTCGTAATTCACCGCGCCCTGCAACCGTCTCACCGCCATATCCCCCACGCCTGCCCGGGTCACCCGTTCAAACACGTACCCCATCCCCACCAGCAGGAGGGGCAACAGGACCAGGAGCAGAATCCGTCCTGTTCGTTTCTGCCTCGCCCGTCGGTCCAGAACCACCAGCCCGCCCAGGCAGAAAAGGCCCATAATCAGACCGACCCACATCGCGCGGCCCATCGTCAACACCAGCCCCAGGCCGATCGGAATCAGCGCCAGGCCGCCCAGCACGCGACGGAACAGCGAAGAATCGTACACAAAGCCCGCAGCGACAACCAGCGCGCCGATGGTCAGCATCAAACCTTCGGTCCGAGCCACCCGCCGAAAAGCCCCCGAATATGAAAAGGAGACCACCTCCAGAAACTCGACCAGGTACTCCACCCCGACAACCGCCGCAGAGACCACAACCACGGCCAGAAACGTCCGGCTCCTACGGTGATCAAAAAACCCGGTCACCACAAAAAAGAGGGCATAGTAGAACGGATATCGCACATCCCGGAGCATCTGCCACACATCCTGTCCGTAATACTGCCCCAGACCCATAGAAGCCGCAACCAGAACCAGAAAGACCAGCACCGGCCGGTCAAGCCGGGTGCGCCGCCATGTCAGCTGGCGTGCGTGCAGCCACGTTACCCCCGCCACAGCCCAGACCACCATAAACAGCCCTTCGTAAAACTTGAAATCCAGGGGCAGCAGCAGGTGATCGTCATAAAACTGCGTGGGTGCCACGGCCGAAACCAGACAGAGGTAAAGCACAGCGAGGGTAACCGATCCGAACAGCGCCGCAACCGAAAGCAGAACCATCACCACCAGAAGCGGCACCACTTTGGAGTAGAACAAAAAAGGCAGTGCGATCAACCCGACCTGCCCTGCGCAGACCGCCAGGATCAGCCACCGGCTGGACGGGTGGACGCCGGCGGTTTTAGCCTGTACAGCCATTTTTAGCCTCTGTCCACAGGTCAGACATAACCTGCATTACCTACCCCTCTATCATATCGCGCATAAGAGCGTAATATTTACTCTCCCGCCGCAGCGCCACTCCCATTATCGCGTCCAGCGTCGATGCGGGAAAGTATTCGTAATGCGCAACAAAATACGGATGATTGGATATCTGTTCGATCATTCCCTTATAGTGAGGATGCGGCATATAGATCAAATCGGATCGATAGCTTTGAAACAGGCGATCTGCAGAAAAGCCGTTATGGCCAAACGCCGTTTCGTTCAGACCCGTCAGATCCACAATCCGCTTTTCCGGATTCATCGCAGCCGGGCGCCCCACCTCTGTGGTCGCCATCACCAGATCGTCGGGCAAACGAGAAAACGCATCCAGCTTAAACCAGTAGTCAGAAAATCTCTCCCTGTAATGAGCAACAAGATCGAAATGGACCAGCTTCCCCTTAAGAACCTGTTTCCCCACTGCCTTTACACCCGAAAGCGCCGGGGGAAAGAGAAATCCCAGCAGAAAGAACGTCAGAACAAAACAGGCCGGCTTTGAGAGCCGCCCAAACCCCTGCCGGATGGCATCCGGGACCTTCTCACCCAGCCTGACGGCGCTCTGAGCGGCCAGAAAGAGCAGCGCGGGAAGTGTGGGATAATAAAACCGCTGGGGACGAGGCATAATCTGCAGAACAAAAAAACAGGTAATAGAAGATGAACAGGCACGTCGCGATAAGAAGCCCTTTCTCAACCGCCGAAACCCCGGACCGCCACCGCCTGAAGTTGAGAACCAGGTCCGCGCCTACAATCAGGGCCAAATACCAGTAGGATGCAAGATAGTATAACCACTCGGTAAAAGGCACCAGGCGGTACTGTTCGATCAGATAGTCGCCGTACAGCCTCATCCCCTTTGCATAAAAAGGCAGCGGCAGAGCAGAACCAAAATAATAGGATGCAAATCCCACCTGCACACCTGTCACACCAACCGTAAGCCCCAGTATCCACAACCCGTCTCTCTTCGCCTTACGATCTGCCCCAAAAAGAACCATTGAAACAGGCACAAAAAACGTAAACAGCATCAAATCCGGCCGGGCGAAAAAGGCCAGGCCTCCCCATATCTCCAACCCCAAAACACGCGCCAGTGAAGAATGACGTTCGTACCTCCTGCAAAGAATAATATACAATGTCAAAAACACGAACGCAAAAGCGGTGTCCATACCGCTCACAAAATGGCTTGCCAAGTAAGGGATGGAAACCGCCAGAGAAAAAAGCCCCATTAAGGCCAAAAGAGATCCACCGGCAGGACGTGTATCCGTATACCGCCTCAAAAGGACCGCCAGCAACAGCACAAACACAAGCCCGCTCACAAGGCTGGACAGTCCCGCCGCCAGAGCCGGATTGCCGGAAACCAGAAACCGCACGGCCAGCACCACGCCTAAGTACAAACAGGAGGTGAGACCATAGGTCGCCTCACCTCCGGGGTTCCAGGACAATCTACCCTCTGAAAGCAGATTGTCCGCATAACGTACGAACATATAGGCGTCGTCTAGAACAAACTGCGCGGAAAACTGTGACAGGATGCCCAGGCCGATGACCCCACAGCAGGCGGCCAGGACAAACCCGGCGCACGTCCTCACGGGGCTGTCGTCCTCAACGCTCGGGTCTCCACGCATATCACCGGGCACGGTCCACTACCCCGCCTTCTACGATATCGTACATAGCAGCGTAATATTTGCTGTCCCGCCGCAGCGCCACCCCCAGTGTAACACCCAGTGCCGGGCCGGAAAAAAAGATGTAATGTTCGGCAAACAAGGCATGGCCGGAAATCTGTTCGATCATCCTCTTATAGTCTGAATGCGGCATATAAATCAAATCGGGGCGATAGGTTTCTAACAGGCGATCTGCAGAAAATCCTCCATGCGCGAAAGCCGTTTCATTCAGACCTGTAAGATCCACAATCAGCTTTTCCGGATTCATCGCAGCAGGGTGTCCCACCTCTGTGGTCGCCATCACCAGATCGTTGGGTAAACCGGAAAATACATCCAGCTTAAACCACTTCCCGGACATCCTGTCCCTGTAATTGTCAACAACATCGAGCTTCAAGAATTTTCCCCTGAGAATCTGCTGTTTCGTAATCTTTGCAACCGACAGCGTCGGTGAAAAAAGAAAGCCTACCAGCAGCAGCATCGCAAAAAAACAGACCGATCCGGGCATCCCCCGGAATTCCTGCCGGATGGACTCCGGGATACGCTCGATTAGCCGGATGGCGCTCTGAGCGGCCAGAAAAATCAGGGCCGGAAGCGTCGGATAATAAAACCGCTGGTGGGAAGGCATAATCTGCAGAACAAAGAAAAGATAACAAAAAATGAAAAAACACGTCCCGATAAGCAGCCCCTTCTCAACTGCGGAAACCCCGGACCTCCACCGCCCGAAATTGAGCGTCAAATCTGAGAGAACGAGCAAAAAAAGATACCAGTAGGACCTGAGATAGTTTAAAAACTCCACCCCGGGAACCAGGCGATACTGTTCGATTAAGTAGTCGCTGTACAGCCGCATCCCCTTTGCATAAAAGGGCAACGGCAGCGCAGAATTGAAAAACCAGGCGGCAAAACCCACCTGGATGCCCGTGCCAACAGCCGTAAGCCCCAGAATCAGCAGCCCGGTTCTTCGCGCCTCTGAGCCTGAACCGAACACCACCATCGAAACAGGCACCAGAAACGTATACACCATCAAATCCGGCCTGGCGAAAAAAGCCATTCCCCCCCATATCCCCACCCCCAAAACACGCCCCGGCGAAGAACAACGCTCCTGCCTCCTGCAAAGAACAATATACCCCGTCAAAAATCCCAGCGCAAAAGCCGTATCCATCCCGCTCACAAAATGGCTCGACAGATAGAAAGTCGAAGCCGCCAGAGAAAAAAGCCCCATCACAACCAGCAACCGCCTGCCAACAACACCCTCATCCGTGTATCGCCTCAAAAGAATCGCCAGCAACACCACGAACACTATCCCGCTCACAAGGCTGGACAGCCCCGCCGCCAGGGCCGGATTCTCCGACACCAGAAGCCGCACGGCCAGCACAACGGCTAAGTACAAACAGGAGGTAATGCCGTAGGTCGCCTCGCCCCCGGGATTCCAGGAAAGCCTGCCGTTTGAAAGCAGGTTGTCCGCATACCGTACAAACATATAAGCGTCATCCCAGACGAAACCGGCGGCGAACCGAGACAGGACGCCCAGGCCGACGACGCAGCAGCAGACGGCCAGGGCAAGTCCCGCATATATCCTTGCACGGCCACTGTCTCCGGGTGCCTTGTCTTCAACCATCGTCCATCATCTCCATCGGGAGACCCTAAAAAAAATTCACGTCCATAGTCATCGTCCAGAGGTGGGTACGCGCATCTCCCCGGTTTCCACCCGGCAGCTGAACATTCCCGGCGGCTGTTGTCCGATAATCCAATGTGAAAACAAAATCACGAATCGGCTCGTACATAAGACCGGCGCCCAGCCGCGTACGGGTCTCCCGGGTGCCATCCATAAAACGCTTGGTCACAGGATCCGAAGGACGCCGTCCCTGCTCCGCATCGCCCCCCACGTTGACAAGCGAACCGTCGGGGTTGATCATATTCTCCCCCTGTCGCTCTCTATCCAGCATCAGGCTAAGCGAAAAGGACGGCGAGAAACGGTGAACGATCTCACCGAAAATGCGGTCTGCATTGGGCCCCAGGGGATAACCGAGCAGCGCGTCGAAGTGCTGGTAGGTATTGATGTCGAACTTATGCGAATAAACAAAAGGCTCCAGACGGATGTACTCCGCCCGGAGATCGGTATCGCGCAGACCGAGGGGATCGACCCACAGAAAACCGACCTGCAGGGCGAATTTATTGGAAAACGCGCCGGGGCTGAACTTCTTGAGATCGTCGAAGAAAATGGCGAAATAGGTCTTGAGGTTGCGAGCGACACGTGCGGACAGGTCCAGCCCTATTGCCAGATTGTCTTTATCGCCGATGGTAGTCTGTGCGGCCGTGAGAACCGTAACGGGCGGAAGATAGAGAAATTCCGGTCCCCTGTCGCCGTAAACCACCGCTTCCTGGAGGCCGATGGAGACGCGCCCGGAAAGCCTGATCTCCACCCGGTGGGCGCTCATATATTTGGACCGCAGAAACGTGCGCAGGTGACCGTTGTCAATACGGATTCGGGAGCTGTCAATCAGCCCGGCCCGCGCTCTGAGGAATCCCACCACATGCACCAGGTTGACCCGGCCGTACGACGCCCTGAAACGGACGAGTCCAAAGGACGGCGCATGATCTGTCAGAAGCAGGTTGCCGCTCCTGCCCGGCCCCCAGTCCAGGGAGCGTTTGCCCATATCCAGATCGAACCAGGGCGTCGCCCAGACCAGTTGAAAATCCGCCTCCCGAAAATCCACCGCCTTGCCCTTGAACTGCACTACTTCGATCGGGCGGGCGATAATATCCTGCCGGGAAATCCGGGGGCGGGTACTCCACTCCCTCGCCTCGAAATGGCGCACCCGAAATCCAAAGCGATTGTGATAAGTCCCCCGCACAATCCCGCCCACATAAGTCTGCGAAACCGTCTCTTCGGCGCGTCCCTCCCCCCGGATCAAGAGCAAGCGCTGTCGAAAAAACGGATCAATCGCAACGCTCGCAACCGAGTCCTGCCAGGCGAAAAGATTGTCTCCCCCAAAAAGCCGTCCCACCACCCCCCGCCGTGAAGAGGGTGAGGGCGGATACCCCAACCTGCCCAGCTCCACCGCAAACTCGGCCCGGTGCCTGTCCAGCACCCCGCGCTCGGTCTGCGACAGGGAGGCCCCGGCATCCGCGCGTCGCAGAATCTCCAGCAGCAACCGGGCCGCCCGGCGCCGGGTGTAGGGCCGTGCCCCGGGCGCCGGTTCGGCGAACCAGCCCCGGGCCTCATACCGATCGATCGTCTGGTAAATCCTGTGCGAGAGGGGAACATCGGGGGTAGGATCATCGGCGGAAACATCGGGCGCGAGAAGGCTGGCACAGGCCAAAAACAGAAGAAACCGTTTCACATCCAGATCCGGTAAGAAATGGGTATTAACGCACGGTCAATTGTCCGGAGCAGGCACGGATGCCCACCCGCCCACCAGCGCTATTATACGACAACCGGCCAAATTGTCAAGTAGAGGCAGGCTGTCGGTCCGCCCACAATGTATCCCCTGAATGGCAAAACCGCCTGAACCGGCTCCTTTATCAACATTTTGCCAGCAACGCACAACAGAACCGGCCGGGACGCGCAGCACCCTCCACACCCTCTGAAATCCCTTGACTTTACCCCTCCAACCTGCTATTTTCGCACCTTGCAGGCGAGACCATCCCCTTTCCCAATTTTTCGATCGCATGCTATGGTCCAGTGCTTCAAACCCGCCTCCGAGTGTGCCGACTGCCGCCTTTGCCATCGCGGGCAGCGCCCCGCCGGGGGCAACGGGTCTCTCCCCATCGATCAGATCGTCCGGGAAGTGGTCCGCCGCGTCCGCGCAGGAGGGGATACGGCTCTCACGGTCCCCGTCGGCGTCTCCGCCCGGCACTGTCACCTCAACCGCGAAGCCATGGACGTTCTCTTCGGTCCCGGATCCGAACTGACCCCGTACAGAGACCTCTACCAGCCCGGGGCCTACGCAGCGGAGGAAGTGGTCTCCGTGGTCGGTCCCCGGCTGCGCGCCATTGAACGCGTCCGCATCCTGGGCCCAATGCGTGCCTACACCCAGGTGGAACTGGCGCGCACCGACGCCATCTTCCTCGGCCTCGCCCCCCCCGTCCGGGATTCCGGAGACCTCAAAGGGGCAAACCCGGTTACGTTCATCGGACCGGAGGGGGCCATCACCGTCCCCGCCGCCATCCGGGCCACCCGGCACATCCACTTCAACCCCACCGACGTCGCCCGCCTGGGGCTGAAAGAGGGCGTCACCGTCCGGGCGCGCGTGGAGGGCGAAAAGGGCCTGATTTTTGAAAACGTCCGCTTGAAAATCCACGACAGCTTCGTCCCGGAACTCCACCTGGATACCGACGACGCGAACGCCGCCGACCTCGTCTGCGGAGACGCCATCCAGATTGAAGTCTAACACGTGAAACGGCAGTACCGAAAGGGTGGGGCTCCATTCAGCTTGTCAATTCTCTCAACGCCCGGGTCTTGCTTCTCATCCTGGCGTTGACGCCCCCGGCGGTCATCTGTTACCACCGGGTGCAGATGGACGATCCCTATATCACCTATCGCTACGCCCGCAACCTCGCCGAAGGGAGGGGGTTTCTCTACAATTCGGGCGAGCGGGTCCTGGGAACCACCGCGCCCCTCTACGCCCTGCTCCTGGCCCTGTTCGGTCGAGCGACGAAAAATTATCCCCTTGTAAGCAGCGCGATAAGCGGTGTTGCCCTGGGGGCGCTGGCCCTGCTCGTCTACCGCATCCTGGCCCGGTTTAAAGAGGCCACAGCCGGCGGCATCGCTGCGGTCTTAGTGGTGCTCAACCCCCTCATGGGAGACGCCCTCGGGTTTGAGCTCAACCTCTTTCTGGCGCTGATCTTTGGAGCTTTCGCGGCCTATTTCTCGGGCCGGCCGAACCTGGCGGCGCTTCTGCTCGGTCTGGCCACGCTCACCCGGGGAGACGGCCTGGTGCCGGCGGGACTGATCCTGTCCCACAACGCCTGGCAGCACAGGTATCGGGCCTGGGTGCCGATGTTAATCTACACCGCAATAATCGGCGGATGGGCGGCCTACGCGATCTGGACCTTCGGCTCGCCCTTCCCCAACACCCTGGCGGCCAAACGGGCCATGGGAGAAAGCGCCCTCTGGCGTCCGTTCTGGCACGGCGCGCTGCGCGTCGGGTATCTTTACTTCAAGCAGTCCCCCTTCTTCCTCTGGTTCGGCATGGTGGGAGTGCTGGGATGCGCGAGGCTGGTCGGAATCGACAGGCGCATCTGGCTGATCGTGGGCTGGGTAGGGCTGGTATTTGCCGCTTACACTGCAATGGGCGTCCCGGAGGGCTTCAACTACTACGCCGGAATGGCGCCGGTGCTGATGATAATATCGGGACTGGGCGTAGTACACCTGACCGACCTGATGCACTCCCAGTGGCCGGCCTGGCGCCGAGGATGGGTGATCGCGGCCATGCTGTTCCCCCTGCTGGTGGCCGTGCTTGTTCCCACCCTCCGACGCATCGGGATAGAACCGGAGCCCCGGTACCCGGCGTACCGAATCGTTGGGGAATGGCTGGCGGCGGAAACGCCTCCGGAGGCCTCGGTCGGCCTGGTGGAGATCGGAATCGTAGGCTACTACAGCAACCGGCGGGTGGTGGACATCTGCGGGCTGGTCACGCCTAAGGTCGGCCCCCACATAGCCTCCGGCGATGTGGCCTGGTCGGTCCAGACCTATCGGCCCGACTACGTGCTCCTGCACGATCCCCTCTGGTCTTCCCTGGAGGGCCCCATCGCCTCTGCGGCGTGGTTCCAGGAAGACTACGAGCGAGTGCGAACCTTTGACGCAGAAGAACCGTACCGGATGGCCCTCTATCAAAAAAACAAACGATAATACGCAACCGTGTGATTCCATCGGAATCACGCCAACCCCTCACCAGGAGGATACGCAACATGGGTGAAGCCCTCGGCATGATCGAAACCAGGGGTCTGGTGGCCATGATCGAAGCCACCGACGCCATGGTCAAAGCCGCAAACGTCCAGCTTGTCAACTGGGAAAAAATCGGCGCAGGATACGTCACCGCCATGGTTCGGGGAGACGTGGCCGCCGTTAAGGCCGCCACCGACGCGGGCGCCGCAGCCGCCGGCAAAATCGGCGAACTCGTCTCCGTACACGTCATCCCGCGTCCTCATAGCAGCCTCGAAGAGGTGCTGCCCATCGGAACCTCATCCTGAACCCCTGAGCGCATCGCATGATATTGGGAAAAGTGGTGGGGACGGTCGTTGCCACCCAAAAAGACAGCGGACTGGACGGCTTTAAGCTCCAGATCGTCCAGAGCGTCGATGTGCGCACCCTCAAAACCGGGGAAAGCAGTCTGGTCGCCGTAGACGCCGTGGGCGCCGGGGTCGGCGAAATCGTCCTCTGCACCAGCGGCAGTTCCGCCCGGATGACCCGCGCCACGGAAAACCGCCCGGTAGACGCTGTAATCGTGGCCATCGTCGACTCCTGCGAAATCGAAGGCAGCGAAGTCTACCGGAAAGGATAGTACCCCTTTGAACCTGGACGAAGCCCAGATCCGATCCGTTGTGGAGGACGTGGTCCGCAGCCTGGCGCCGGAAAAATCTGCGCCGGCCCTCACACCGTCCCCCTCATCCTCATCCAGCAATGAAGACGGCATCTTCGAAGGCATCGAGGAGGCCATCGACGCCGCCCACGAGGCCCAGCGCGCCTTAGAGGCGATGTCGCTGGAGGAACGGCGAAAAATCATCGAAGCCATCCGCCGGGCCGGTATGGACCATGCCAAGGGCATCGCGCAGCGCACCGTTGAAGAGACCGGCATGGGCCGGGTCCACCACAAAATCCGGAAATTCGAAATCGTCGCGCAGCTCACCCCCGGCGTCGAAGACCTCCAGCCCGTGGCCTGGTCGGGCGACCACGGCCTCACCGTGGTGGAACAGGCCCCCTTCGGCGTTGTCGCCGCCATCACACCCTCCACCCACCCGGTGCCCACCATCGTCAACAACGCCATCAGCCTCATCGCCGCCGGCAACAGCGTGGTCTTCAACCCCCACCCGGGCGCCAAATCCGTCTCGGCCCTCGGCGTCCAGATCTTCAACCGCGCCATCGTGGAAGCGGGCGGCCTCCCCAACCTGATGACCGCCGTTCGGGAGCCCACAATCCAGACCGGACAGGCCCTCTTTGTACACCCGAAAATAAACCTCATCCTGGTCACTGGAGGTGCCGCCGTGGCCCGGGCCGCCCTCCAGTCGCCCAAACGCGCCATCGTCGCCGGCCCCGGCAATCCTCCGGTGGTCGTCGACGAAACCGCCGATATCGAAAAAGCCGCCCGGGACATCGTCGAAGGCGCCGGCTTCGACCACAACATCCTCTGCATCGGCGAAAAAGAGACCTTCGTGGTCCGGTCCGTCGCCTCCGAACTCAAACAGAACCTCCTGGCCAACCGCTGTGTGGAACTCGACCGCGCCCGGATCGACGCCCTGGCCAAACAGGCTTTTCCCGCAGACGCAAAAGGAGAATGGACCCTCAACCGGGAACTCGTCGGCAAAAGCGCTCAGGTTCTGGCCGAGCGCATTGGGCTCGCCGTTCCTGCCGACACGGAACTCCTCATCGGCGAGGTCGAAGCCAACCATCCCTTTGTCGGGCGCGAACAGATGATGCCCTTTATGCCCATCGTCCATGCGCCCGATGCGCTCACCGCCATCGACATGGCCGTAGAGGCGGAACATGGCTACTACCATACGGCCGTCATGCACTCCAAAAACGTCGAACACATGACCATTATGGCCCGAAAATGCCGGTGCAGCCTCTTCATCAAAAACGGCCCTTCGGCTGCGGGGCTGGGCGCCGGAGGCGAAGGCTACACCTCCTTCTCCATCGCCACCCCCACCGGTGAAGGCTGCACGTCGGCCCGCACCTTCACCCGCCAGCGCCGCTGTACCCTGGTTGACTACTTCAGGATCGTCTGATGTTCCTCGGCCACGTCATCGGAAAAGTTGTCGCCACCCGGAAGGATCCCTCCCTCACAGGCATCCGGCTACTGGTCGTGCAGCCTGTGGACCACGAACGAAAAGAGGTGGGAGACCCCCTGGTAGCCGCCGACGTCATCAGCGCCGGCCAGGGCGAAACCGTCTACTGGATCAGCGCCCGCGAAGCGCCCAACGCCCTCTCCGAGGGCTACGGCCCCGTCGACGCAACCATCGTCGGCATCGCCGACCGCATCGACGTATAACTTTTTACTTTTTACTTTTTACTATGCTCCTGGCCAACGTCATCGGAAGCATCGTCTCAACCCTCAAGCATCCGGCCTACAATCAGACCAAGCTAATGGTGGTCCAGCCCATCCGGTCGGACGGACGCCCAGACGGCGCCTCCATGCTCGCGGTCGATTCCGTGGGCTCAGGCCCCGGTGAGACCGTGCTCGTCCTCCGCCAGGGCGCAGCAGCAGCCCAGGTACTGGGCATCGATTTCCCCCCCATCCGCTCGGTCATCGTCGGCATCGTCGACCGCATCGACCTGACCCCTGACTGAATTGCGGATTGTAGAATGCGGATTGCGGAATAAAGCCTCTTCAATCCGAAATCCGCATTCCGAAATCCGAAATCTTAATATGAACCTACACCAGATCAAACAGGACATCGTCGAAGCCGGGCGCAGGCTCTACGACAAAGGCTACATCGTCTCCAGCGACGGCAATATTTCCGCCCGTATCGAAGAGGACCGCATCGTGGCTACTCCCACGGGGCTGTGCAAGGGCACCCTCTCCCTGCAAGACCTCTGCGTCTGCGACATGGACGGAAACAAGGTCAGCGGCATGCTGCGCCCCTCGTCCGAAATCGGCATGCACCTCTTCCTCTACCGCGAGCGTCCCGACATCAAAGCCGTGGTCCACGCCCATCCCCCCACGGCCACCGGCTTCTCTGTCGCGGGCATCCCCCTCACAGAATGCGTCCTCCCCGAGGTGATCATCACCCTCGGCTCCGTCCCCATTGCCAAATACGGCACCCCGGGCGGCCCTGAAATCTCCGAACCCATCCGGCAGTACGTGAAAGACTACGATGCCTACCTCTTAGAAAACCACGGCGCCACCACCGTCGGCTCAGACGTAATGAACGCCTACTTCAAAATGGAAACCCTGGAACACGCCGCCCGTATCCTCTTCGTGGCCCGCCAGCTTGGCGGAGTAAACGTCCTCGACCCCGAGCAGGTCGGCAAACTCCTCCAGATCCGAAAACGCCTCGGCATCCCGGGCCCCGACCCCGCCTGTCTCACAGGAGAAACCTCACCCGCTCCTGCCCCCCCCACGGACGGAAACATCCCCACCCTCCGCACCCGCAGCGCAGGCGGCTCTGCGCCCACACCCCCAACACCCTCAAACCCCCAACCAGACCCCGACCTCATCACCGAAATCACCCGCCGCGTCATGGAAGACCTGAAGAAACAGGACTGACCCCTGATTGAATTGCGGATTGGGGATTGCGGATTGCAGAATAAAGGCGCTTCAATCCGCATTCCGAAATCCGCATTCCGAAATCCGAAATATGAAAATCCTTATCGCCAACGTAGGCAGCACCTCCTTCAAACACAAACTGTTCGACATGCCCGGCGGCGCTGTCCTGGCCCAGGGGCGTATCGAACGCATCGGCGAGTCCGAATCGCCCGTCGAAATCAGGATCGGCGCCCACCAGATTCGCACCACCCGGCCCATTCCCGACTATCCCACCGCCATCGGGGAGGTGATGGCGCACCTCACAGATCCCCAAAACGGCATCCTTCCGAACCCCTCCGAACTCGACGCCGTCGGATTTAAAACCGTCCACCTGCGCGGACAGCCCGGCGTCTGTCTTCTCACCGAGGAAGTCCTCCAGCGCATGGCCGATTACAACGACCTGGCGCCGGCCCACAATCCCCCCTACATCCAGGCGGTCCGCATCTTCCGCGACCAGTACCCTCATCTCCCGCTGGTCGGTCTCTTCGAGGCCGCCTTTCACACCACCCTTCCCGACTACGCCTACATCTACAGCGTGCCCTACGCCTGGTATGAAACCCACGGCGTGCGCAAATACGGCTTCCACGGCGCGTCTCACCGTTACGTCTCCGAACGCGTGCCCCAACTCCTCAACCGTCCGGCGGAGGGACTGCGCCTCGTCTCCTGCCACCTGGGCGGCTCCGCCTCGCTTTGCGCCGTCCAGGACGGAAAATCGATCGATACCACCATGGGGTTCTCTCCCCAGGACGGCATCATCAACAGCACGCGAAACGGATCGATCGACCCGTTTATCATCCCCTTCATCATGGACCGGGAGGGCCTCTCCACACACGACATCCGTCGGATTCTCTCCCGGGAAAGCGGCCTCCTGGGCATTTCCGGCCTCAGCGGGGACATGCGCGACCTGGAAAAGGCCGCCGGGTCCGGCCACCGCCGCGCACGGCTGGCCGTGGAAGCCTTCTGTTATGGCGTAAAAAAAGAAATCGGCGCCCTGGCCGCCGCTCTGGGCGGGCTGGACGCCCTGGCCTTTGCAGGCGGCATCGGTGAGCGGGGCGTGGAGGTCCGCCGCCGGATCTGCGAGGGCCTCGAATTCCTGGGCATCCGGCTCGATCCCCAAAAAAACCGGTCCGGTCCTCCAGGCCGGCTGATCTCTGCTCCGGAGAGCACGGCGCAAACCCTCGTCATCCAAACCGATGAAGAATGGATCGTCGCCCGCGAAGTGGCCGCGCTCCTGTAAGGCATAATGCCCCGCTCCCCTGGAGGCCCCATGAAACACACCTCAATCGGCCTCATTCTCTGCCTTCTCCTCCCCCTGTCTCTCCCGGCCTACGACCGTGAAGCCTGGACCAGCTACCCCAACATGAACGACGTGACCGCCCTGGCCGAGGGAGATCACCACATCTACGTGGCCACCACCCGGGGCATCCGGCGCTACGACCGGTTTACCAACCGCTGGCTCTCCCCCATCACCACCCTGGACGGCCTGCCGGACAACCACGTGCGGCGCCTCGCCTACGATCCCAACACCGGAGACCTCTGGTTCGACACCCCATCCGGATCGGGCGCCTGGCTGTCCAGGCTCGAAACGGTCTCCATAGCCGCTCCTCACACGGCGCCCCGGCGTCGGCCTCCGGCGGCGATTCCCCCTGTTTTCCTCCCCTTCGAGTACGACCTGGAGGGCAGCTGGATACGGGGCCCCTGGCGCAGATATGCCATCACCGACGTGATGATCGACAGCTGGCGCATCCTCTGGATCGGCACCCGGGGGCTGGGCGTGGGCCGGGCCGATTTAAGGGACGAACAGCTCGAATTCCTCCGTTTTGGCCCCATGGAAGAAAACATAACCGCAATGGCCCTGGACGGAGACAGGATCTGGTTTGGCGGGGAGGATACCTACCGGGGACCGGTGCGTGGAATCACCCGCTACCATCCGCCCACTGGCACGTGGAAATATTTCGAATCCGACCAGATCGTGGGGCTGGACGACGTCCGGATATCCACCATTCTGCCCGACAGCGCAAATGTCTGGTTCGGCACCTGGGGAGGATTGGTGCGCTATACCAGAAAGTGGGGCCAGTGGCTCACCTACCACCTCTCCCGGCGCCATCCGGGCCCCGTAACCGCCCTGGCCAGAGATGGCAACCGGCTCTGGATCGGCAGCGGGACCGGACTGAGCGTGCTCGACCTCAAAGCCGATACGCTCCGCACGGTAGAAGGCAGCGAACGCTTCGCCATTCGAACCCTGGAGGTTGGCCCTGAGTTTATCTGGGCCGGCACCCATCTGGGGCTCTACCGCTGTGCCCGTCGCGACGTCACCTGGAAACCGGTCCGGAGTCTGGAGGGCCACACAAAAAGCCCGATCAGCGCCCTCTTTGTCCGGCAGGGAGAAATCTGGGCGGCGGCCGAGGCGCCTCCGGCCCTGCTTTACCGGTCCAAATCCGGCAATACCTGGGAGCGGTTTCCCCTCTCCGAAGTGCGCGGGAGTCGCAAAGTGGCCATTGCAGCGGACACCAGCCGCGTCTGGGTGGCCACCGATCAGGGCGCCTTTCGGCTTGATATCGCCCGGAAGCTGTGGAAACACTACACCCGCTTCGACGGCCTCATCCACGACCGGGTCCATACCGTCCTCTTAGACGGCGACTACGTCTGGTTCGGAACCGCAGAAGGGGCCAGCCGTTTCCACTGGGCCGGGGACTTTTTCGAGCAAAATCACTGAGTTTAATAGGGTAAACACCTCCCTGCCCCGCGCCTTCTAAAAAATGCGTGACACAGGGCGAAATTTTTGTTATCTTTAATCTTGTTGAACCAAAACGATCGGTCCTGGCAGTCCAACAGGGCGGTTTTAACTGCACATCTGTTCCTCTTGAACTCCACTTCCAGTCTGGATGAAACCCATGGCGGCCAACCTGAGTGATATCGCGTTACCGGGAAGGCCGTTCAGCTTTTGAAGCACTTCTGCCCGTTGTCTCCACCCTGCCCAGATTGTCTGCATCTGTTCTCCTATGAGCCAGAATGCCTTAGGCCTCATTGAAACGATGGGCTTTGTCGGCGTGGTCGAAGCTGCCGACGCAGCCGTAAAAGCCGCATCGGTGGACCTCACTGTGGTCGAAAAGATCGAGGGTGGGCTGGTCTCCATCCAGTTGCTGGGAGATGTAGGGGCCGTTCAGGCCGCCGTTCAGGCCGGCGCCCAGGCCGCCCAGCGCGTCGGCCAGCTCGTGGCGCAGCACGTGATCCCAAACCCTCACGACGACCTGGTTCGCGCCTTCGACCTGGAGGGGACAGGGCCAAACGACCCGCTCCCCGAAAATACGGATCTCGAAACCCTTTCTGTAACGCAACTCCGCCGGTTGGCCAGACAGACTCCCGCGCTTTCCATCCAGGGGCGTGAGATCTCCCGGGCCAATCGGGAACGGCTCATCGAGGAACTCCGGCGGTCCGGAAAGGGAAAAGAAGCCCGATAGCCAATCTGAACCCTGTATGAAGGAGAAGGGAGCCCATGGAATCTGAAAACCTCTGGGAGCGGATCAAACAGGGATTTCTCGAAAGTGCGTCAACAGCGGCTGAAAAGGCTGAATACCTCGGAAGGCTGGGACGCGCCCGTCTCGATATTGCCGGCACCCGGCACGCCATTCACGAGGCATTCGCCGAACTGGGCGGGGTGGTTTACACCTACGTCGAAAAGAACAAAAAGGCCGCCGTTGCACAGCAGGACGAGGTCCAAACGGTCCTCCAGAAAATTCAAGACCTGGAAGCCCTGCTCAAAGAACGAGAGGCCGGCCTGGAAGCCCTCAGAACCGGCAAAGAACCAGAGGAGGAGAAAACCGGAGAGGCGGGTGCCTGAAGACCTAAAAACCCCGTTCTGTTGGCCCGAGGATAAACAATAACCTCCGGTTCCATCGCATGGCCATCCAAGGAACGCGATCCTGCATTCTGCAGGCGGCTCTCTGTACAGGTCTGATAGGCCTTGGTCTTTGTATCCGCCCGGTTCAGGCTGCCGATCCCCCAGGCTCGACCAATGGGCTTCAAAGCCCTTTCGTGGAGGTCGCCCGTCGGGTCCAGCCTGCGGTTGTCAGCATCTCGGTAAGCAAGTCCCGAGGGCCGGAAATTGCCTGGGCGCGAACGCGCCGCAGCCCCGCGGCAGTGCGCTATGGATCTGGCGTCATCATTGATCGCGAGGGACACACCCTTACCAACAACCACGTTGTAGACGAGGCCATCCGCATCCGGGTCTCCCTCTCCGACGGGACCGAATATCCCGCAGAAATCATCGGACAGGATCCGGACAGCGACCTGGCGCTGATCCGCCTCATCTCACAGAGCCCCATCGATACCAGCCGGGTAGCCCCTCTCGGAAATTCGGATTCCATCCGGGTGGGCGACTGGGTGATGGCGGTTGGATCTCCTTTCGGGTTTCACCACACCGTCAGCGTGGGGGTCATCAGCGCCAAAGGGCGTCATCTGGACAGGATCGAAGGCGACATACCACCCCCACCTTATCAGGATTTTCTCCAGACCGACGCTTCCATCAATCCGGGCAACAGCGGAGGCCCCCTCATCGATATGGCCGGGCGCGTTGTGGGCATCAACACCGCCTACAACCCGGTCGGATCGGGCATCGGTTTTGCCATCCCCATCCGCCTGGCCGCCAAAGTCGCCTCAGAACTCCGGCAGCATGGAAAGGTGGTACGGGGGTACCTGGGGATTTACCCCCAGGATCTCACGCCTGAAATTGCAGAAGCCCTAAACCTGGCCTCCTTCCAGGGAGTGCTGGTAGGAGAGGCCCAGCCGGACAGCCCTGCCGAAGCGGGAGGTGTGAAACGGGGCGACGTCATTCTCAAACTGGCCGGGCGCCCCGTAGCCAATGCCGCAGGGTTTTTAACCCTGGTTGCCGACCATCGCCCCGAAGAACACATCGAACTCTCGGTGCTTCGGAACGGAACCCCCCTCACCCTCTCCGTAGTAGTCGGGCGCAGGTCCTCCGGCAACCAGCCGTCAAAACTGTCCGACACCGCCTTTTCCGACACCGGCTGGCCCGGCCTGGAGGTTGACAGCCGCTGGGGGCTGGAGAGCCGCCGGTTGCGAATTCCAAAGGCCGGGCAGGGCGTGGTGGTCACCTATGTCGCCCCTGGAGGGCCTGCCGAGCAGGGGCAAATTGCCCGGGGAGACGTCATATTCGAAATCGATGGCATCGCCATCTGGAACGTTGAGGATTACCAGAAAAACATCGAGAAGGTGCAAGACCGGATGAAACCCGTGCTCTTCCTGCTCCTCAAAAAGGACCAGGGGCACACGCGGTTCGTTGCCCTTCGACCGATATCGAAAAGATAAAAGCAAGGGTCTTCGGTGCCCCGCTGAAGGCCTGATATACACCCTCAAAACACAGGAGGTAGGTCCCTATGTAGAATCTTCCCCTTCTACGCGGTTATCCACAGTTCAGACTCCATATTCACTGCGACAGTCTAAACCCCCCGGAGGGTCGGATTTCGGATCTGAGATATCCCAATCTGTATTCCGAATTCCGCAATTCCTTCGGCCAACCGTACCGTCCTTCCCCGGTGCAAGGAGAGGCTGACGAGTGTCTAAGCTAGCCAAGAGACCGTATGCGCGTGAAGATGAATCGTTAGATCAGTACCTGCAGGAAATCGGTGAGGTCAACCTCCTCACAGCATCCGAGGAAGTCACCCTCGCCAAAAGGATTAAAAAAGGTGATCAGGAAGCCCTGGAAAGATTAACCAAGGCCAACCTGAGATTTGTGGTCAGCGTGGCCAAACAGTACCAGAATCAGGGTCTCTCGATGGGAGACCTGATCAACGAAGGGAATCTGGGCCTCATCAAAGCGGCCAAGCGGTTCGACGAAACCAAAGGTTTCAAGTTTATCTCCTACGCGGTCTGGTGGATCCGTCAGGCCATCCTCCAGGCCCTCGCCGAACAATCCCGGATCGTTCGGCTGCCGCTCAATCGGGTAGGCGCGCTTCACAAAATCGGCAAAGCCTCCAGCGGGCTGGAACAGGAGTTCGGGCGCGAGCCCAGCCCCAGCGAGATCGCCGACGAACTCGACATGAGCGACTACGAAGTGATGGATACCCTGAAAATTTCCAGCCGCCACCTCTCTCTCGATGCGCCCTTCAACGATGGAGAAGACAACAACCTCCTCGACGTGCTGGAAGATCAGATGCAGCCCCCACCCGATGAACCGCTCATCGACGATTCCCTCCGTCGGGAAATCGAAAAAGCCCTCGCAACCCTCACCCCTCGCGAAGCCGAAGTCATCAGCCTCTATTTCGGAATCAGCCGGGAGCAGCCGCTCACCCTCGAAGAGATCGGTGAACGGTTCGGCCTTACCCGGGAGCGGGTACGCCAGATTAAGGAGAAGGCCATCCGACGGCTTCGGCACAACTCCAGAAGCCGCCCCTTGCGGGCTTACCTCCATTAAGTGCGGCGAAAGTGCCATCACACAGGCCACAGTCTGATGATTGACTGTGGCCTATTTATTTGTTTTTCAGTATCTTGAGGTATGATCTCATCTGGCTTTCCCTTGACGAAAATGGACAAATCTCTTACATTATAACGCTCCTAAAACAGCTTCCGAACCTGTTAACCCTTCACGGCTCACACGGAGGAATGCGGTTATGACCAATCACAGATCCACAAAAGTATTGCTCCTCTTCGTTGCGCTCCTGCTCATCGCCAACCTGGTCCGGCCGCTTCTGGAACCGGGCACGGCCTTTGCACAAAAAGAAGAAAGGCATGAAGAAACCCTCGCCATTCCCGGAGGCACCGGCTGGGTCATCAAAGGAAGCACGGTCTACTACCTTAAATACGACCGGCAGGCCGACCGGATCTGGACCTACTCCGAAGAACTGAGATAACCTGCCCGGGCTGAATCGGAACACCGTAGGGGCGAGGTTACCTCGCCCCTACACGATTCTCGTCCCTCCACGATTATTGTATTGACAGGTGATGCCGGTCCACATCCGATCTGTCCATTTTTTTACCCCGGATCTTGTCTTTGAGCTCCCGACACCTGTTTGAATATAAAAGCGCCATCCACATCCATTCCACCTACTCCGATGGAACGGGCAGCATCCCCGACATCCTCAACGCGGCTCAGGCCGCCGGGCTCGACGCGATTGTGCTTACCGACCACAACACCCTGCGCGCCCGGATGGAGGGATGGGAGGGATGGCACGGCAACCTGCTCCTGATCGTTGGCGAGGAAGTTTCCAGCTGGAATGGACACTGCCTGGCCATTGGCACATCTACCCGGGTAAACCACCGCCAGCCTGCGAAGGGGATCATCCGGGACATTCAGTCTCAGCAGGGGCTGGCCTTTCTGGCCCATCCCCACGGCGTATATCGCCCCCTCTTTAAACTCCGCGATCACTCCTGGAGGGACTGGAGCGTTAATTCCTATGCCGGCCTCGAACTCTGGTCCTATATGTTCGACTGGGTCAGTGAATTTAAATACTACCGGTTCTTCCGGCATTACCACAATCCCGACAGGCGGATCAGGGGCCCCTTTCCCGAAACCCTCCGCACCTGGGACCACCTCTGTCAAAAAACGCGCGTCGTGGCCATTGGAGGCGTAGACGCCCACGCCCGCCGGTACCCCCTTCTCCCCTTTATTGTCTTCCCTTACGAAGACCTCTTCCGAACCCTGCGCACCCATGTCCTCACCGATGAACCCCTTGCCGGCTCCGCCCCTCGGGATATCCCCCGCCTCCTGCAGGCGCTCCGGCAGGGGCACTGCTTTATCGCCTATGACGGCCTCTGTGAGGCTTCGGGGACCCGCTTCGGGTCGGCCGACGGCACCCTCCTGATGGGAGACGAAGGCCGCTTCGAGGGTCCGGTGGACCTGAAAGTCCACCTCCCTGCCGAAGCGGCGTACACCGTCTTCAAAGACGGAGAGCCCCTCATAAGCCAGCGGGGGACAACCTGCGCCTTTTGCGCCGAATCTCCCGGTGTTTACCGGGTAGAGGCCCGACGTGACGGCAAACCCTGGATCTACACCAACCCGATCTACCTGAGGCCCGGAGCCTGACCCGATGACAGCCTTTCACAAGCGCAACCGTCTCATCGCTGCGGCGGTCTTTTTCATCGCCTTCATCGTTTATCTCAAAACCGTGTCCCGCACCGTCTCCTTTTGGGACTGCGGGGAATTCATCGCCACCTCCTACATCCTGGGCGTTCCCCACCCCCCCGGCGCGCCCTTCTACACCCTCCTGGGCCGCATCTTCTCCATGCTGCCCATCCCCGGAGAAATCGCCTTCCGCGTCAACCTGATGTCGGTCTTCGTCGCATCGGCAACGGTCCTCCTCATCTACCTCTGCGTGGTTCGGCTTCTCTCCACCTGGCTGGATCCCCGGGAAGGCGTAGATCAGGCCGCCATCTTCGGCGGAGGCGCAGTCGCTGCACTCAGCACCGCCTTTTCCTTCTCCTTCTGGTCCAACGCTACCGAGGCCGAAGTCTACGGCCTCTCCATGTTTATCACCCTCCTGGCCTTCTGGCTGGCCCTGTGCTGGGACGATGCGCACAAAGGCCGAACCAGCGACCGGCTCCTCCTCGCCATCGCCTACCTCTTCGGCCTGGGCGCCGGCGTACACCTCCAGTGCCTGCTCACGGTTCCGGGAATTCTCATCCTCCTCTTCACAGACCTGATGGAGGACCGCCCGCTTGGTGAGCAGATCCTCATTGCCGTCGGGCTTATCCTCACTCCCTTTATGGCCATTCTCCTCCCAATAGGGTTTACGTTCCTGATAGGACTGGCCATCCTGGTGGCCCTGATGATCCTCCGGCCTACCTGGCGTAACCCCTGGTTCTGGATCTGTGGGGTACTGATAGCCGGCCTGGGGTATTCCACCTATTATGCGCTGGTGATCCGTTCCGGGCTCAATCCTGTAATCGATATGAACAATCCTGAAACCTGGGAGAACTTCAAGTCCTTTCTGGCCCGGCAGCAATATGGCACGCACAACATCTTTCCCCGGCGGGGCGATTTCCTGGACTACCAGCTCAACATCCACATCAAATACTTCCTCCAGCAGTTCCCCTACTTCGATGTCTTTACCGGAAGCTTCCGCCGGGCGGTCAGCGTTTACGGCCCACAAGCGTACGAGACCCTCAAATTCTCCGTTATCCCTCTCCTCTTCGGCATCGGGGGCGCCCTTTATCACGCGGTCAAAGACTGGAAGCGGTTTGCCGCGGTCTTCGCCATGTTCGCGCTGATGGGCATCGGTCTGGTCCTCTACCTCAACATGCCCGACCCCGAGCCCCGGGAGCGGGAATACATCTTCGTGGGGGCCTACACCTTCTTCGGCTTCTGGATCGGCATCGGCGCCGCCGGACTCATCGCTGCCCTCGGCCGGGGGCTGGTCTCGGTTCCTCTAACAGGTCTGGCCGCCTGCCTGGCCCTGCTTCTGCCCGCAGGCATCCTGGCCAAAAACCTCTACTTCCAGGACCGGTCCGGCAGTTATATCGCCCACGACTATGCCTACAACATCCTGCAAAGCTGTGAGCCCAACGCCATCCTGTTTACAAACGGCGACAACGACACCTATCCTCTCTGGTTCCTCCAGTATGTCAAAGGCATCCGGACCGATGTCCGCGTGACCAACCTGAGCCTCATCAAAACCCCCTGGTACATCAAACAGCTGCGGGATATCGAGCCCAAAATTCCCATCAAACTCAACAACCAGCAGATCCACGATGAAGCCACTGCCCGGCCCTGGCGGGACCCCAAAGATATGGCAATTGCCGGCCTCAGTATCAAAGCCGACGATATCCCCTCGGCCCAGTACTTCTCCGGAAACACCAACCAGCGTGTCTCCGTGATTGAGACCCATACCGTGATGATCTGGTGGATCATCCAGCAGGTCAACTGGGAGCGCCCCATCTACTTCGCCGTCACTGTGCCCTCCCACAACATGGCCGGCCTCAGGCCCTATCTCTCCATGGAGGGCATGGCCTACCGGCTGGTCAAATCGCGGGCAACAGGACAGTTCGATCCCAAACGGACCGCCCGGAACATGCTCAACACCTACCGCTATCGGGGCGTTGCCGACAGCACCGTCTACAAAGACCCTGTGGCCCGCCGGCTGCTTGGAAACTATCTCGTCATCTTCAACGGGCTGGTCCAGGCCAATATCCAGGGCGAAGACTACGAGGACGCTTTTCAGGTTCTCCAGCAGGCCGAAAAGTTCATTCCCCCCCATGCCCTCGACCCGCCCGAATCCTGGAACCTCCTGTCCGAATACTACCGGACCCTGGCGATCAAGTTCGCCGAAGTCGGGCAGGCCAAACCTGCCCTGGCCTCTATGGAAGAACTGCTGCGGCTCAACCCCAACACAGATGACAGGGAAAAAATAGAGGGCATCATCCAGGAATGGAAGGGCCGGATCGATTCGATGGAATAAAAACGGGGCGCGTCCTACTGCGCCCCAGCGGTGCCCCTGCGATTTTGCCCTAAATGTTCACCCATAAAACCCATCGAATGCCCGTCTGACCCGCCGCATCCGGAATCGCATCAGGAGGTAGCCCACCACAAACCCCGCAATATGGGCATACCAGGCCACCCCCCCGCCGGCGCCCCCTGCCTCGGCCGAGGCATTGCTCAGCTGAACGATAAACCAGAACCCCAGAACGATCAGCGCCGGCACCCGCACCACGTGGATAAAGATCAGGACGTGTACCCTCGCTCCCGGGAAAGCCGCCATGTAGGCCCCCAGCACCCCTGCAATCGCCCCGCTGGCCCCCACTAAGGGAATCGTGGCGTCCGGACCTGAAACCACGTGAGCCAGCGTGGCCACCACCCCGCAGAAAAGGTAGAAAACCAGAAACTGGAAGTGTCCCAGCGTATCCTCAATATTATTCCCGAAAATCCAGAGATAAAGCATATTCCCCACCAGATGCATCCACCCCCCGTGGATGAACATCGCCGTAAAAAGGGTCAGATAAAGGGGAATCGGCGTCGGTGAAATCGCATCCGCAGCGTGCGTGATCTCAAAAGGGATAAGCCCCAGCCGCAGCGCAAACACTTCAAACCCGGTTGTCCCCAGCGAAATCGCATACAGAAAGACCGCCACATTGGCGCCCAGAATGGCAACCGTGAAGATCGGCGTGCGCCGGGTCGGATTGTCGTCCTTGATCGGAAGAATCATCTCAAGCTCCTACCGGACCGTAAAGCGGCTGGTCTGCCGGGTCTCGTTGCCGCACAGATCCCGAACCGTGACCTCCAGCCGGTGTACCCCCGGCCGCAGGGGCTGCCTGGGCTGCGCCACCACCCGATCCTCCTCCGGATCGTACTCAAAAATCATCCGCCTGTCGTCTAACAGCACCTGGATATCCTCTTCACGTCCGATCCCCGATCCCCGATCCCGGACGGTCGCTCCCAGCAGGGGGCGCCGTTCTTTCACCTCCATCCCCTCCGCCGGGCGAAGCGCTGCCACTTCGGGCGGCGCCTCATCTAAAAGCAGGGCGTACGTCGAAAAATGCGCCACCTGTGCGGCCACGGTCCCGCCTCCTGTGTCCAGCCGGTTGCCCACAAGCGTCCAGGTACTGTCCTCTGCCCGTTCGTACACCCCCAGCCGCTCCGGCCGATCGAAACCCACCGGATAACGTAACACCATGTCGGCCCCACCGTTAAACGGCACCCCCCCGGGCGTAAACCGGTAAGCCAGCCCGACTGTGGGCAGGTCTTCCCGGCCCTCGGCGCCCTCCGCCCGCACCCGCCCGAACAGCGTCCGGTAAACCCCGTTCGAATCGAAGCGGGCTTCGGCCATCCCATCCGCCGAGGACACGGTCCCCCCCCACCGCTGCACCCGCTGCTGGTCTAATGCCAGGGTCTGGTGCCCCGCCTCTCCATCCAGCCCCACACCCGACACCGTCAGCCGCACCTCTCCGCTCACCTCCGGGTCAAACCGCACCACGGCCTCGTACGTGCGCAGTCCCACCTGCCGCACCTCCAGCGTCTGCTCCCTCTTTCCCGGCCATCGGGCGGTCACCCGGGGCGCAGCCCCTAACAGCCGGTCCGAATCGATCTGAATCACCGCAAAATCCGGATAAAAAGCCGGCGCACACGAAAGCATCGAACCGATCCCGGCGCCGATCACAGCCGCAAACGGCGCACAGGTTTGAAACGCCTCCAAACCGTGCGAATCCCGCGCCCGCACCCGATAGAGCGCCTCGGCCCCCGCCGGCCGCATCCACCTGTGCAGAGACTCCCCGCCCGACCGGCTGCGCACCCTGCCCATCTCGCGCCAGGTCTCACCCCCGTCCGCCGATCCCTCAAGCACCACCTCCACCGGCTCTTCGTCCACAACACGGGCGGTCACCCGCACGGAATCTCCTACCACCTCGGCCTGTGCGAACAGCACACGGGGGCGCGTACCCACCAGCACCGCCACCTCCGCCTCCGACCGGTTGCCCGCCACATCCTCGGCCACAACCTGCACGCGGTGGGGTCCGGGCGCCAGCGCCACCCCCCGCCCGGCCGGCTGCCTGCCTGCATACAAAACCCCGTCTCCCGTCTGGTAGCCCCCGTACAGCGACAGCCGGTTGCCCTCTGCCCGAAACAGGTTGTGAAACTTGCCCATGCCCAGACGGCGCAGCGCAAAATTCCGGTCCAGTTCCACCTGGTGAACCTCGTCATACCCAAAAACAGTATAAGTGCTCTGGAAGACCTCCCGGCCGTCCACCAGCAGGCGCAGCCGGTAGGGCGCCAGCCGGTTGGTCAGCACCGACGCATCGGCCCGGTCGTAAACCTCGGCCGCCACGCCGATGCGGCCCTCAACCACGACCTGCGCAGATGAACCGTAGCCCTGCTGCTTGGGACGCCACCGCACACCGAGAATACGGGGGTCGCACGCACCGCCCACCCGGGCGTCTGCGCCTAACGGCAGCACCGCCAGCGACCGGAAAGTAGGGGCAATCGTATCCTCAACCTCAAATCCGTACGCCAGCGCATTGATCGGACGCTGATCCTCGTCCCGCAGTTCAAAATGGAGGTGCGGCACCCCCGTGCCCGTACGCCCCGACCACCCCACCGTCTCCCCCCGCCTGACCGGGATCTGATTCCGCTTCAAAAACAGGTTCACACTGTACGTGCCCCGCCGCTCCTGCTCCGCCTCCACGGTGGGCGCAATCGACGGCGCAAACGCCGACAGGTGGGCGTACATCGCCGTCCGCCCATCCTTGAGTTTCAAATAAACGGCCTTTCCGTAGCCCCATGGTGAAGTCCGCACGCGCCACACGTACCCGTCGTCCACCGCCAGCGCCGCATACCCTTCCCGCCCCCACGTCTTCAGATCAATTCCCGCATGGAACCGCCCCGACCGGGCATAAAACCGCCCCTGCCGGTACTCCCCAAAGGTCGACGTCAACGCCGGCCTCGCCTCCATCGGCCAGTGATAACCCTCTCCCTGCGCCCTGCTTGCGCCAACGGTAAGAATGGCGATGAACACAATAGCTATCCGCATGAGACTCCTCTCCCTTCCCGAAACGCCTCCGTTTCCAGGTTCCGAGTTCCGAGTTCCGGGTTCCGGGTTCCGCCCCACTTTCCACCGCTTTTGACTTTAACTCGGAACTCGGAACTCGGAACTGAGTATAGGTATTTTACCCCCTCCCGTCAAGCACAGACCCATCCACAAATTTGCCCTCATACAAAAAAAACTTGCCTATATACTACTGTTCCTATAACTTATCGTATGGTAAGAATTTAGCGATCAGCCGCAGCTTATTTTTGTCGGAACAGGAGGAGTTTCACCAATGCTCAGTACCTTTCGCAGTGCCGTGTTCGTCAAGATCATGATGATTATTGTCGCTGTCGCCTTCATCGCCCTGATGGTCCTGGATTGGGGCGCCGACATCAGCGGCCGGAAAAGCGGTCCGGTAGGTGATACGGTGGGCATCATCAACGGGGAGAAAATCGCCCACAAACAGTTCGACAACATCCTTCGGAATGCCTACCTGCGGGAAAAGGAAGCAAACACCGCCGATCCCGACCTGGGGCGGCTCATCCGTCAGTCCTGGGACCAGCTTGTAACAGAGATCCTGGTTTCCCAGCAGATCGAAAAATACAACATTACCATCTCCGACAGAGAGGTCGATTTCATCAACCGCAACCAGCCTGTCGAATGGGTCCAGAGCCAGGAAATTTTCCAGACAGACGGCAAATTCGACCCGGCCAAGTACGCCCGGTTCCTCGACGATCCGGGCACCTACAGCACCCCCCAGGGGAAACAGTTCGTGCTTGGCGCTGAAAGCGCCATTCGGCAGGGCCTCCGGTTTCAGAAACTTCAGGAACTGGTTGCGGGCGCGGTAAAGGTCACCAGCGCCGAAGTCCGCGAAGCCTATGTGAACGAAAATGAAAAGGTCCGGGTCGCTTATGCCGGCGTCGAGGCGTCCACCTTCTCCGATTCCCTGGCCGACGTCCCGGAAACTGACATCCAGGTCTATTACGACGCCCACAAAGAGGAATTTCAGCAGGACGCCGCTGTACAGGCCTCGTTCGCCGCCTTCCCCAAAACCGCCACCGCCCGCGACAGTATGGAAATCGAAGATGAAATTCGGCAGCTTCTCACCGAAACTCGCGCCGGCGGTGATTTTGGCCAGCTCGCCCGGAACAACTCCGACGATCCCGGCAGCGCGCAGCGAGACGGCGACCTCGGATTTTTCGGGCGCGGCCAGATGGTCAAAGCCTTCGAAGACACAGCCTTTTCCCTCGAACCCGGCGCGGTCTCGGAGCCGTTCCGCACCCGGTTTGGGTGGCATATCGTCAAAGTCGAAGAAAGGAAAGGGGCCTCAGACAGCCTCCAGGTCCACGCCCGCCACATCCTCCTCCAGGTGCGCGCCGGACGGAACACCCTGGACAGCCTCCGTCTGGATGCCGAAGAATTTCTGGAACGCGCCGAGGAAATTGGGTTCGACGCCGCCGCAACCGAAAAGGGCCTCACCCCACAGGACGCCGGATTCATTACGGCCGGATCCTTCTTTCCCCTCCTGGGGAACCGAACCTCCGGACTGGTCAGAGCCTTCATGGAGGCGTCACCGGGAGAGGTCTCCACGTCCTACGACACGGACCAGGGCATCTACATCTTTGTCCTCAGGGCAAAACGCAGCGCCGGTTCGCGGCCGCTTGAAGAAGTCCGGGGCCGGATTTTCACAAAGCTCAAAGGGCAGAAAAAAATGGCTCTCGCTGCCCAGCGCATCGCCCCTGTGCTGGCCGAGGTACGGGGAGGCAAACCCCTCAAAGAGATGGCAGAGGCCCACGGCCTCGGCTATGTTGAAACCCAGCCCTTTTCACGGACCGACTTCGTGCCGGTTGTTGGAGGGAGAAATGCTTTTACCGGTGCGGCCTTTCGCCTCAAGCCGGAAGAAATCAGCAAGGTGGTAACCACCGACCGGGGCGCCTATATCCTCAAGATCCTGGAACAGCAGCCCATCGATGAATCGGAATTCCAGACGGAAAATCAGACTCTGGCCCAGCGCCTCCTGAGCCGAAAAAGAAACGAGACCGTCGCCATCTGGCTGGACAACCTCAAAGCAGAGGCCGAAATCACCGACAGCAGGCATCACTTCTACCCCAACTTTTGAATTTCGGAATATCCCAGGGGGACAGGCTGTGGCTGTTGTAACCATATCCCGTCAGCTTGGCAGCATCGGAGACCTGGTGGCGCGCCGGACGGCCGAACGCTTGAGCTACGACTGGGTGGACAAGGACCTGATCACCGAAGTCGCCCGGGAAGCCAACGTGCCCGAATCCGAAGTGGAAAAGTACGACGAACTCAGCGAAAGTTCGGTCAAGCGGTTCATCCGCAGCCTCATCACCCCCTCCCGGTCGGTTCCGGTGCCCCCTGCCATGCTCTGGGGACTCGAATTCCCCTACGAAGTCTCCGCAGCCCTCCTGTCCGACGATGCCGCCCTCACCGAAGAGAAGCATCTCCTGGATCAACAGGACTATCTCAAATTTCTCCAGTCCGCCGTGGACCGCCTCTATAAGCGCGGCAACGTCATCATCGTAGGAAGGGGGGACAGGCCATACTCCGTGACCGTCCCAACACCCTCCACGTGCGCACGGTCGCGCCCCTAAAAGCCCGAATCCGGGTCGTTATGAAGCGCCGGGAGGTCTCCAGCAAAGAGGCCCGGGACATGATCCAGAAAAGCGACAAACGCCGTGCCGCCTACCTGCGGGACAACTACAACATCGACTGGGACGACATCACCCTCTACCATTTCATAATCAACACCGCCCACATCTCTCAGGAAGCAGCGGCCAGCCTCATCGAACAGGCTGTCGGAAATCTCCCACCGGAATAACATCCGTAGGGGCGCGGTCTCCGCGCCCTCATACAGCCTGCCGTGCCCTGCCCTTAACGGGAATACGGAAATGCGCACCCTTCGCATCGCCCTGGCCCAGATCAACGTTACCGTCGGTGACCTAAGCGGCAACCGGAACAGGATTCTGGACGGCATCCGAAAGGCCAAAGACCTCGGCGCTGCCCTGGTCGCCTTCCCGGAATTGGCCGTCCCGGGGTACCCACCCGAAGACCTCCTCTTTAAACCCCGGTTTATCGAGGCCAACCTCCGCTCCCTCGACATCCTTGTTCGGGAGACCCGGGACATCGCCGCCGTCATCGGATTTGCCGACCGGCAGGACGACATCTACAACGCAGCCGCGGTCGCCTGCAACGGGCAGCTCGTGGATATCTACCACAAGGCCTACCTGCCCAACTACGAAGTCTTCGATGAAGACCGCTACTTCCAGGCAGGCAGCAACGCCAAGGTCTACAGCCTCAACGGGATCACCTTCGGGGTCAACATCTGCGAAGACATCTGGTATCCCGGCGGACCGGCCCGCCTTCAGGCCCTCTCTGGAGACGCCGAACTCATCGTCAACATCTCCTCCTCTCCCTTTCACGACGGCAAGGGCCTCCAGCGGGAGCAGATGATTGCCACCCGCGCGTCCGATTACGGCGTCGCCCTCGCCTTCTGCAATCTGGTGGGAGGTCAGGATGAGCTCGTCTTCGACGGGGGAAGCTTTGTGGTCGATCAGGAAGGCGCTCTCCTCGCCCGTGCCCCCCGCTTCAAAGAGGATCTTCTGGTGGTCGATATCGACCTCGAAGCGGTCTTCCGCTACCGCCTGCATCACCCTCGCCGTCGCAAGGAGAAACGGGCCCACGGGACCGACCTTCCCCGCATCGACCTGCCCCCCCTCGACCTGGCCCTCCCACCCTCTCCCGCCAACCCCCTCCAGGCCGCCCCTCCCCCCACCTCACCTGGCAGCGACGAACGGCTGAAAGATACCTACGACGCCCTCGTCCTGGGCACCCGGGACTACGTCCGCAAAAACGGCTTCGAAAAGGTCCTGGTCGCCCTCTCCGGGGGCATCGACTCCGCCCTCGTATCGGTTGTCGCCCGCGACGCCCTGAGCGCGGACAATGTCATCTGCGTGACCATGCCCTCCCACTACTCCTCGGACGAGACCCGCAGCGACGCCGTTGAAACCGCCCGAAATCTGGGCGCACGCCTCATCACCCTCCCCATCCAGAACATCTTCGAATCCTACCTGACGGAGCTGTCCGATGAATTCGAGGGCCGTCCGTCCGACACCGCCGAGGAAAACATCCAGCCCCGCATCCGGGGCAACCTGCTGATGGCCCTGTGCAACAAATTCGGCTGGATCGTGCTTACCACCGGCAACAAGAGCGAGATGAGCATGGGCTACGCCACCCTCTACGGCGATATGGCCGGCGGATTCGCCGTCATCAAAGATATTTACAAAACCCTGGTCTACGACCTGGTACACTACCGAAACGGCCTCTCCGACGGCCCCATCATCCCCTCCTCCACAATCCAGCGCCCGCCCACGGCCGAACTGCGCGAAAACCAGTTCGACACCGACAGCCTCCCTCCCTATCCTGTCCTCGACCCCATCCTCAAAGCCTACGTGGAAGAAGACCGCAGCCTGACCGAAATCGTCGCCATGGGCTTCGACGAAAAACTCGTACGCCGCGTGGTCCAGACCGTAGACCTCAACGAATACAAACGGCGCCAGGCTCCCCCCGGCATCAAAATAACCCCCCGCGCCTTCGGCCGAGACCGGCGCTTACCCATCACCAACCGCTGCCGGGAGTACTGATCGGACCATAAAAAGTAAGGGCACGGCATTGCCGTGCCCCTTCCGTGTCATTCCGTGGCGTTTTTAGGCTCCTCCGTACCGTCCTATTCTACCATCCGCAGCCGGTTCAGCGCCCGCGCCAGCGCCACCTCCGCCTGTGCCGCATCCACCTCCGCCTCCCGCCGCCGGGCCAGTCGCTCCCGCGCCCGGTCCCGCGCCGATTCCGCCCGCGCCACATCAATCTCCTCGGCCAGCTCGGCCGTCTCCGCCAGCACGGTCACGCTATCACGCTGAACCTGGGCGAACCCGCCGCTGGTGGTCGCCACCGTCGGCCCCTCCCCCTCCTCCCTGAAAATAATCTGCCCCACACCCAGCGATGCCAGCATCGGATGGTGCCCGGCCAGCACGCCGAACCCGTCCTCGGTGCCGGGCGCCCTCAGGCTCTCCACCTCACCGGAATAAACCGTCTTTTCGGGTGTCACAATCTCAAGCTGAAACGTAGGCATCGCATTCTCACAACTAAGTTTTTTACAAACCCCGGCCCCTACAACGTCTTCGCCTTCTCCACGGCCTGCTCAATGGCTCCAACATCATAAAAAGCCTGCTCCGGCAGGTCATCGTATTCGCCTTCGGCCAGCCCCTTGAAGCCCTTCACCGTGTCCTCAATCTTTACATACTCGCCGGGGATGCCCTTAAACCCCTCGGCCACGTGGAAGGGCTGGGTCAGGAAGGCCTGGATCTTGCGCGCCCGGGCAACCACCAGCCTGTCCTCGTCCGACAGCTCGTCAATCCCCAGAATAGCGATAATCTCCCGCAGGTCGCGGTAACGCTGCAAAATCTGCTGCACCTGCCGGGCAACCTCGTAGTGCTCCTCGCCCACCACCCGGGGGTCCAGAATACGCGAACTGGACGCCAGCGGGTCCACCGCCGGGTACAACCCCTGGTCGGCCATCGCCCGTTCCAGCACGATACGCCCGTCCAGGTGGCTGAAGGCCGTCACCACCCCGGGATCCGTATAATCGTCGGCCGGCACATAGATCGCCTGCACCGACGTAATCGACCCGTTCCGGGTGGTGGTAATCCGCTCCTGCAACGCACCCATTTCCGTCGCCAGGGTGGGCTGATAACCCACCGCCGAAGGCATCCGGCCTAAGAGCGCCGAAACCTCGGCGCCGGCCAGGATAAAACGAAAAATATTGTCGATAAACAAAAGCACGTCCTGCCCGGCCTCCTCGCGGAAGTGTTCGGCAATGGTCAACCCCGTCAGCGCAATACGCTGGCGTGCCCCGGGCGGCTCGTTCATCTGCCCGAATACCATCGCCGTCTTATCGATCACCCCGGAGTCCGTCAGCCCGTGCAGCAGGTCGTTGCCCTCGCGGGTGCGCTCGCCCACGCCGGCAAAAACCGAGTACCCGTCGTGGCTGGTGGCCACATTGTTAATCAACTCGGTCAGAATAACCGTCTTTCCCACGCTGGCCCCGCCGAACAACCCCAGCTTGCCGCCCCGGGCAAAGGGGCAAATCAGATCCATCACCTTGATGCCCATCTCCAGCACCTCGTCGGACGTCACCTGGTCTTCGTGGGCCGGCGGCTCGGCGTGCAGCGGCATTCTCCGCACACTGTCCGGGATCTCACCCTTGCCGTCGATCGGATCGCCCACCACATTCAGCAATCGCCCCAGCACCTCTTCACCCACCGGAATCTGGATCGGCCCGTCGGTATCCACCACCTGGGTACCGCGAGCCAGGCCGTCCGTAGCATCCATCGCCACACAACGCACCAGATTCTCCCCCAGATGCTGCTGCACCTCCAGCACCAGGCGCCTGCCGCTGCGGGATATCTCAAGGGCGTTGTGGATGGCGGGCAGCTCACCGCCCGAAAAGTCCACATCCACAACAACACCCACAATCTCTTTCACAATGCCTTGGTTCATAGCACCCTCTTCTATAATCGGTGATACACGTCACCTTTCCCTGACCCCTGCCTTCTACGCAACCGCCTCGGCGCCGCCGATGATATCCATCAGCTCTAAAGTAATGCTCGACTGCCGCTCCTTGTTCATCTCGCGGGTCAGCTCTTCGACCAGGTCGCCCGCATTTTTGGTCGCATTGTCCATCGCCATCATCCGCGCGGCCTGTTCCCCGGCATTTGACTCCAGCAGCGCCCGCCAGATCTGAAAATTCACATGCCTGGGCACAAGCGCATCCAGCAAACGTTCGGGATCGGGCTCAAAAATATACTCCACGCCCCGTTCATCCCCCTCAGCCTCTTCAGGCACAATCGGCAGCAGCTGCACGGAAACGGGCTTCTGCTGTGCAATCGATATAAACTCGTTGAACATCACCACCACCCGGTCCACCTCGCCCGACACAAAACGCCCCGTCAGATCTTCGGCAATGTCCACGGCCTGGCCGAACGCCAGCTCTCGAAACACATCCGTATACTCCCTGCCGATGGTATGATCCCGATTGCGGAAAAAATCGCGCCCCTTCCGGCCCACCGCAACCAGTTCTACCTCTTTGCCTTCATAGGCATCCAGCTCCGCCAGCGCGTGGCGGCAGATGCTGGCGTTAAACCCTCCGCACAGCCCCCGGTCGGCCGTCACCACCGCCACCGCCACCCGTTGGACCGGGCGCTCGCTCAACAGGGGATGCCGGTCCTCGCCAATACCGGCGCTCAGCTGCTGCAGCACCTGATCCAGTTTCTGGGCATAGGGTCGGGCCGCAAGAATATGCTCCTGTGCCCGGCGCACCCTGGCGGCCGCCACCAGCTGCATCGCATTGGTCACACGCTGGATATTCTTAACGCTCGCCACCCGGGTTCTGAGCTGACGTAATGTCGCCACCCCTTACTCCTTCATATCTCTTACTTACGCTGACGTCTGAAATCCGCTCTTGACCTTCTCGATAGCCTCATCAATCCCGGCCTTTGCCTCGTCGCTCAGCTCTTCGGTCTGCGTAATCTCATCCAGCACATCCTGATGCTGATCGTGCATATAAGCCAGCACCTCGCCCTCAAAACGCCGCACATCCACCGTTGGCAGCTCGTCCACCTGTACACCCACCGAAAGCGACACCACCTGCTCTCCCAGCGACATAGGGTTGAACTGATCCTGCTTGAGAATCTCCGTCAGTTTTCCCCCCTGGTTCAGCAGGTTCCGGGTGGCCGCATCCAAGTCCGAGGCGCCAAACTGCGCAAAGGCCTGAACCTCGTGATACCGCGACATATCCCCCTTCAGCGTATTGGACACCGCCCGCAACGCCTTGGTTTTGGCCGCGCTCACCCGGGATACCGAGGCCCCCACATCCATCGCCGGCCGGATGCCGGAATAGAACAATTCCGGTTTCAGCAGAATCTGCCCGTCCGTAATCGAAATCACATTGGTAGGCACGAACGTGGACACATCCCCCTCTAAGATCTCGATCACCGGCAGGGCCGTCAGAGAACCCCCACCCTCTTCATCGCTCAGCTTGCAGGCGCGCTCCAAAAGCCGGGAGTGCAGGTAGAACACATCCCCGGGATACGCCTCCCGGCCGGGCGGACGGCGCAGCACCAGCGACATCTCCCGGTAGGCCCAGGCCTGCTTGGACAGATCGTCGTAGACAATCAGCGCATGCTCGCCCTTATCGCGGAAATACTCGCCCATCGAACACCCCGCATAGGGCGCTAAGAACTGGAGCGGGGCCGGGTCGCTGGCCGTGGCCGAAACCACAATCGTATATTCCATCGCGCCCTTTGCCTCCAGCTCCGCAACCACCTTGGCCACCGAAGACGCCTTCTGGCCGATGCCCACATAAATGCACTTCACGCCGGTCGTCTTCTGGTTGATAATCGCATCCAGCCCGATCGCCGTTTTGCCGGTCTGCCGGTCTCCAATAATCAACTCGCGCTGTCCCCGCCCGATCGGCGTTGTGGAATCCACAACCTTGATCCCCGTCTGCAGCGCCTGGGTCACCGGCTGGCGTTGAATCACCCCTGGAGCGATGCGTTCTACCGGCAGGGTCTGGCCGGTGGTAATCGGTCCCTTGCCGTCCAGCGGCTGTCCCAGAGGATCCACCACCCGGCCCAGCAACTCCTCACCCACCGGCACCTCTACGATGCGGCTGGTCCGCCTGACCTCGTCGCCTTCCTTGATGTGGGTATCGTCGCCAAACAGCACACACCCCACATTGTCCTCTTCAAGGTTCAGCGCCATCCCCATGATATCGTTTGGAAAAGCCACCAGTTCGCTGGCCTGCACATTGCCAAGCCCATGTACGCGGGCAACCCCATCTCCCACCTGGAGCACCGTCCCGGTCTCGTACACATCAATCTCGCGCTCTGCATCCAGAATCTGGCGCTTCAGAATATCTGAGACCTCATCGGGCCGAATCTGTAGGTTTATTGCCATAACGTCTACACACCTCGCTTTTTTATCATAACCCTGCGGCCAATCCCCGACGCAGCCGGTTCAGTTGCGCCTCCAGCGTACCGTCGAACACCTGGTCTCCCAAACGAGCGACAAACCCGGCCTTCAAAGCCGCGTCCACTTCAACCTCCAGCCGCACCTGCTTGCCCGAAAAGGCCGACAGCCGTTCCACAAGCCGCGCCTGCTGCTCCTGCGTGAGGTCCTTTGCCGAACGCACCTGGGCCGTAATCACCCCCCGGCGCTCGTCTAACAGCGCCAGAAAACCCCGAATAATGCCCTCAAGCCCCCGCTCCCGCCGTTTTCCACATAAAAGCAACAGGAAGTTCAGCGTGAGATCACCCACCTTACCCGAAAACAGCGCCTGAAAAGCCGTTCGCTTCTGCTCCGGGTGAATCAGAGGATCAATCAAAAAGCCCCGAAGGTCTTCCGATGCCTGAATCAGGTCCAGAAGCCCCAGCAGATCCTCCCGGACCTGGTCCAGCACACCCTGCTCCTCGGCCGCATGGATCAGTGCCCTGGCATAACGCAGCGAAACAGGAGTCTCGTTCAAGGTCTACTCCATCTATCAATTCTGGTCCGAATCCGGAATGCCGTCGATAAACTCGTCCACAATTTGCCGGTTCCGCGCATCGTCTAAGTTGTCTTCCAGAACCTTCCCGGCCGCCAGAAGGGCCAGGTCGGCCACCCGGCTGCGAAGCTCTAAGATCGCCTGATCCTTCTCCTGCTGAATCGTCCGCCGCGCCTGCTCCAGCATCTGCTGCGCCTCCCCCTCCGCACGCTGGTGCACCTCCTGCGCCACCCGTTCAGCCGCCTCCCTCCCCTGCGCCACCGCCTCCTGGGCTTCGGCCCGGGCCCGGGAAATCATCAGCCGGCTCTCTTCAGCGGCCTCCTGCGCCTCCTGCCGGGCCTTTTCAGCCTGATCCAGAGACTCCTGGATGCGCTTCTCCCGCTCGTCCAGCATGGCCAGCAGAGGCTTCCACGCCACTGCCTTGAGAACGATCAGCAATAACACAAAAGTTATGATGGTCCAGATAATCAGACCTTCATCGATATTTAACAGCATACCACGTCCCCTTCTTCGGTACGAACCCTACGGATTTTGGCACATCCTATCTCGTATCGTACAGCCATCCCATCATTTTGTCGCCAGAAGGAAACAGACCACCTGACCAAACAGAGCAACCCCTTCGATAAAGGCCGCCGTGATGATCATGGACGTGCGGATATCGGCGGCCGCCTCCGGCTGGCGTGCGGTGCCCTCCACCGCCATCCCGGCCAACCGCCCGATTCCCAGTCCCGCGCCAATCGTTACCAACCCCGCGCCAATTCCAGCGGACAGATAACCATACGCTTCAGATGCTACAGATGCCACGTCTGCGGCCACAGAACACCTCCTTGGTTATTGAGAACACCTCGGTGAAACAACACATGATAGGGTGAATGGATAAACTGAGCTGCATCCGTTTTAATGTTCCTGATGCACGGCCATGCCGGTAAAAACGGCGGATAACATAGTGAAAATATAGGCCTGTACCAGGGACACAAAAAGCTCCAGCAAGTAAATGGCCAGGGCAAAAGGCACGGAAACAGACGCCACGGCATACGATTTAAACATAAAAATCAGGCCCAGCAGCGCCAGGATGATCACGTGGCCGGCCGTCATATTCGCAAACAGACGGATACAAAGCGCAAAAGGCTTGGCAACCAGCCCGATAATCTCAATCGGGATCATCAGCAGGATAATGGGTAGGGGCAGGCCGTGAGGGACAAGCCCCTTGAAGTAACCGAACAGGCCATTATGAAGAATACCCCCCAGTTGAATAACCACAAAGGCGCAAATAGCCAATCCCGCGGTCACGCTCACATTGCCGGTTGCGGTTGCGCCGTAGGGCACAAGCCCCAACAGGTTGCAGGTTAGTATAAAGAAAAAAACCGTAAGCAGAAAAGGCAGAAACCGCCCGGCCTCTTTTTTTCCGATATTGGGAACCGCAATTTCATCCCGCACAAACACCACCACCGCTTCAAGCATATTTGCCAATCCCGACGGCACCAGCCCCCGGCGCCGGGTGGTTACCAGAAACATAATCAGGAGCAGCAACGCTGCAAACCACATCATCACCACATGCCGTGTAATAGACAGATCAATGCCGAACAACTCAAAATGAGGCAGATGCACGTGCAACCAGGGAAGATGGAGCTCCGGGGAATCCAGGAGGTGCTCCATAATATAGTCTTTTTTAGCTTCGGTGGCCGCCTCTGAAGCCATCGGATTAAACCCCTTCATTTGAGGTTCGCCGGGCAGCCAGGCGCCCGGCGAAAAATCGAATCTCCAGAATTTGAAAAAGCAGGTAAAACAAAAACAGGGAAAACACCAATCCGTACACCGGCAGCATCGTATACTTGATCAACAGGAAAAGGATGGCACAGATGACCGTCATTCGAAGGGCCATCCCGCCCAGCAACGCCTTCAGAAAAACCGACTGAGGCTTGTCAAAAGACCAGATGGCGGAAAGGCCCCCCACCACCACATTCACCGTGCTGATGCCACACCCTGTGATCGCAGCCCAGACCATATCTGCGCCGAAATAGGCATAAAGCGGGTATCCTCCCAGGATCACCCCGGCCACCAGAACCAATCCGACCTGCCTGACAAACCCGATAAACTCCGTTTTCACGCTCCGCCTCCGGACTGCCCCTCCCCATTCCCCTGTTTTTCCCGTTCCTGGAGCCTCATCGCCGTACGGTACAAATTAAGAAACCCAACGATCATCCCCAGAAACAATCCCGCCAACATCAGAAAAGGGGACGTTCCAAGTTTGCCGTCTAACCACTGCCCGGCAAAAAGACAGAGCAGGATGGACGCGGCAAACTCAATGCCCAGATTCAGGTAAGGGCCGGCCTTCCGATAGGCTGCCGCCAGGCCGGATTGTTTGGGATCCCCCGCCGTCATTGGAGGGGCCTCGGACAAGACAAAACGGACCGCACACGATGACCGGAAAGCCCTCTGCGCCGTCGCCTGCCGTCTGCTGCCTATTCGTTCACATCAATGAAGACACGCTATCTCTGGCCAGCTGCAAAAAACGCGAAGGTGCGAGGCCAATGTAGAGGGTCGCCACAGACGTCACGAGCAGCGCAGCCCGCGCAGATAAAGGCATGGACAAAACCGATGCCTCTTCCACCGGCTGCCGCATATACATACTCACCACGACCCCCAAGTAGAAATAGACCGAAACCAGGCTGTTGAGAACCCCGATAATGGCCAGAGAAACCAGATTGGCTTCAACCGCCGCACTGAAAATGTAGAACTTCCCGAAGAAGCCCGCCGTGGGAGGCAGCCCTGCCAGCGACACCATAAACAGGGTCATTGCCAGCCCCAGGCCCGGATGCCGAAAGCCCAGCCCGGCATAACTCGAAATATCTAAGTTCTCCTCCCCCTTCCGCCCCACCAGAATAACCACCGCAAAAGCCCCGATATTCATAAACGTGTACGCCAGAAGGTAAAACAGCGCCGCCGTAATCCCCTTCTCGCTGGCCGCCGCCAGCGCCACCAGTACATAGCCTGCGTGCGCCACGCTCGAATAGGCCAGCATCCGTTTGATGCTCCGCTGGGCGAGCGCGCTCAAATTGCCCACCGTCATCGTCAGCACCGCCAGCACCCACAGCGCCGCGGCCCACTCGGCCTCCAGCGGCTTCAGCGAAAGCATCAGCACCCGCAAGAAGGCCACAAAAGCCGCCGCCTTGGGACCTGCCGAAATAAAAGCCGTGATCGCCGTAGGAGCCCCCTCGTACACATCGGGCGCCCACATATGGAACGGAACGGCTGCCACTTTAAAGGCAAACCCCACAATCAGCAGCGCCATCCCCCCCATCAGCATCAAATCACTGTTGACCCGTTTATGGACCAGGGCCAGTCCGATTTCCCGCAAATTGGTCGTACCCACCGCGCCGTAAATCAACGCAATCCCGTAGAGCAGAAAACCGGTCGCAAACGCGCCTAAGAGCAGGTACTTCAGGGAGCCTTCGTTCGAGATCGGCCGTCCCCGCATAAATCCCACCAGGATATAGAGCGAGATCGACATCAACTCCACACCTAAGAAGATCACGATCAGATCGGCACCCGCGGCCATCAGCATCATGCCCAGCGTCGCTGTTAAAAGGAGCAGATAGTACTCGCTTCGGCCGCTCTCCTCCCGCTGCAAATAGCCCGTGGAGATAAAAATGGTCAGCCCTGTACCAACCAAAAAAATGATATTGGAAAAGAGCGCAAAATTGTCCAGCACCAGCATCCCGCTCATCCCGTACGCCCACTGGTCCCAGAGCCACCACGAGGCAACCAGCGCCGCAACCGTTCCCACCAGCGCCGTATAGGCCGCCCCCGTGCCCCGGTTCTTTGGCCAGATGATGTCGATACACAGCACCAGCAGCACAAATCCGGCCACAATCAGCGCTGGGATCAGAATGGTCCAGTTCAGGTCAGTCACAGCAAAACCGCTGGAAGGAAGCATTAGTAATATTAATTAACTTGACATTGTCAGATTACCCTAAAGCCGCTGAAAGGCATCAGAAATTCACACCGACATGAAAATACAGGTGCTCATCTTTGCCCCTGATTCGGCTATTTCTCCTGCCGATCTGGCGGCTTCCATTGCCAAATTTGAAATGTGACAATGTCAAGTTAACAGGGATACGTTGAAAAAGTCAAGCGTTAAAATTCTCAACCTTCTTCGGGAACGTATACTCCTCTTTTTTATCCTATAAATACGGGTTTTTTCGCCACTTCGATCAAATGCCTGGTCAGGCTGCCCACGATAAAATCCAGCAGCCCCTGTTTGACCCCAACCACCCTACTCTTAGAAAAATACGAATGACACCACCACGAACAGCGGGACCAGGATCACAACCGAGTAGAGCATATACCCGAAAAAGCTCGGCATCTGCACGCCGCTCGACTCGGCGATCGACTTGACCATAAAGTTCGGCGCATTCCCGATGTAGGTATTCGCTCCCATAAACACCGCCCCCACGGAAATCGCAGTCAGGTATCGCACAAACGCTTCCATCTTGGCCGGATCCACAATCCCCGCCCACTCTTCGGGCGTCACCCGCAGCGCCTGCGCAATCGTCGCCTCCTCCAGCCCCAGTTTGCCCAGCGCCGACGTGAAAATGGTCAGATAGGTCGGCGCGTTGTCCAAAAAGCTCGACAGGATGCCCGTGATCCAGAAGTAGCTCGTCTCGCTCTTGGTCGCCGCAATCACAAATGCCAGCGCCCCGTGTTCCCCCGCCTTCAAAATGGCCAGCGCCGGCACGATGGTCATAAAAATCCCGGCAAAAATGTACCCGACCTCCTTGATCGCAAACCAGTCGAACTCGTTGGCCTCCCGCAGACTCCAGGGCGTAAACTTGAGCGAAAGCAGCCCCATCACAATAATCAGCAGATCCCGGAGCAGGTTCTGCAGCGCCACGTGCACGCCCAGAACGTTCAGTTCCACGTGGGGGTTCCACATCCCGCTCATCAGCACCGCCCCCATAATGCCGCCCAGGAAAATCAAATTATAGAGGCCGTCCACCCTCAGAGGTTCTTTTTCCCCTTCATCCACCTCAACTTCCGCCTGCTCCCGTTTGTAGTAGACCGTGTCAACCACATAAAACAGGGCCAGCAGGATCACACAGATCAAACTCATCTGCGGAAGCAGGCTCAGCGTCCAGAAAAAGGGCACCCCGTGCAGAAAGCCGAGGAAGAGCGGCGGGTCGCCCAGCGGCGTCAGCGATCCCCCGATATTGCTGACCAGAAAGATAAAAAAGACCACCGTATGGACCTTCGCCTTCCGGCCAGCATTGGCGCGCAGCAGGGGCCGGATGAGCACCATTGACGCCCCTGTGGTGCCCATCCACGAAGCCAGCACCGTGCCGATGAGGAGAATAACCGTATTCACCGCCGGCGTTCCCGTCAGCGATCCCCGCACCACGATCCCCCCACCTACCGTATACAGTCCCCACAACAGGATAATAAAAGGAAAAAAATCGGCCAGATAGATGTGCAGAATCTCGTGAAACGCAGCGCCCCCGTAAGCGATTAGAAACGGAATCGCAAAAATCAGCGCCCAGGCTGCCGACACCTTTCCGAAGTGGTGGTGCCACCAGTGGAAATTCACCAGCGGCCAGATGGCAATCGACAGCAGAATACCCACAAAGGGAATCACACTCCACAGCGGCAGAACCTCGCCCAGGCTGCCCTGTCCTCCCCCGGACGCCGCCAGCGCAGCCCCGGGCAGCGCCAGAACAATCCACAAACAGCAGCAAAAGATCCTCCGCATGGTTTCTCCTTCTCTCTATCTATTTGGCCCGGATGGATTGCTCCCCCACGCCCACATCCGCAAAAGACTTCTGGGAGCCCTCCATCTGGCGGGTCTGCACATGGGAAATCAGGTGCTTCACCGAGACTTCGGTCCTGTTCAAAAACGACCCGGGGTAGATGCCGATCCAGAACATCAGCACCACCAGCGGGACCATCACGGCCCATTCCCGAATCGACAGATCGGGCAGATTCCGGTTCTCTTCGTGCGTCACCTCGCCCCACACCACCCGCTGGAACATCCACAGCATATAAACCGCCGCCAGCACCACCCCCGAGGCTGCGATCACCCCGAAACGCCAATCTGCTTTGAAAGCGCCCAGAAGAATCAGGAATTCCCCCACAAACCCGTTCAGCCCCGGCAGCCCGATTGACGAAAGCGTCGTAATCATAAAGAACACACAAAAGACCGGAACCGTCCGCGCCAGCCCCCCGAAGTCTGCAATCAGCCGGGTGTGGCGGCGCTCGTAAATCATACCCACAATCAAAAACAGCGCCCCGGTGGAAATCCCGTGGTTCACCATCTGGATAATCCCCCCCTGCATCCCCTGCGCGTTCAACGCAAAAATCCCCAGTACCACAAACCCCAGGTGGCTCACGCTGGAATAGGCCACTAACTTCTTCACATCGGTCTGCACCATCGCCACCAGCGCCCCGTACACAATGCCGATCACCGACAGCACCATAATATGCGGCGTGAAATAGGCCGACGCCAGCGGAAAAAGCGGCAGACAGAACCGGATCAGCCCGTACGTCCCCATCTTCAAAAGCACGCCCGCTAAAATCACACTCCCCGCCGTAGGCGCCTCCACGTGTGCGTCCGGCAGCCAGGTGTGAAACGGGAAAAGCGGCACCTTGATGGCGAAACTCAGGAAAAACGCTAAGAAAAGCCAGTACTGCGCATCCCGCGCAACCGAAAACCGGTAAAGCGCCAACAAATCGAACGTATAGGTCCCCGTCTCCCCCCCGTGCAGAAAATACAGATAGATAATCGCCACCAGCATCAGCAGGCTGCCCGCCAGGGTAAACAGCACGAACTTGATCGTCGCGTAAATCCGGCGCTCTCCCCCCCAGACCCCGATCAGCAGATACATCGGGATCAGCATCGCCTCCCAGAAAACGTAAAAAAGAAACAGATCCAACGCGCAGAACACCCCCAGCATCCCCGTCTCTAAGAGCAGCATCAAGGCCATATACTCCCGCACGCGGCTTGTAATGGCCGTCCACGAAGACAGGATCGCCAGCGCACTCAGCAGGGTAGTAATCAAAACCAGCAGCAGGCTGATCCCGTCAATCCCCACCGAATAGCTGATCCCGAGGCTCTCGACCCAGGGTACCTTTTCTACAAACTGCATCTTCGGCGTATCTGCCTGGAAGCCGGTGTAAAGGCCAATCGACAGCGCAAAGGTGACCAGAGAAACCAGCAGGGCAAACACCCTGCAGAATCCATCCCGTTCCCGGCCGGCCAGCATAATCACGATCGCCCCTGCCAGGGGAATAAAAATCAGCAGCGTAAGCAGCAATCCAGACATCAATTCAAACCCTCACAATTGCGGATTGCGGAATGCGGATTGCGGAATAAAGGCGCTTTTCAATCCGAAATCCGCATTCCGCAATCCGCATTCCTAAGTCACCAGATACAGCATCACCACCACCCCCAGCGTCATCCACAGCGCATAGGTCGGCGCCCGCCCCGTCTGAAACTGGGTCGCGACCCAGCTGATCGCCTTCACGAAATAGCCCAGCCCGTTGGCGAGGCCGTCCACCACAATCGTATCGAAAATATTCCACAGCCCCAGCGAAAGGCGGTGAATCGGCCGCACCACCAGCCCGTGGTAAACCTCATCCACGTACCACTTCTTCTCCAGCAGCCCGTGCAGCGGGTTGGCCGACTCGGCCCCCAGACGGCCCGACCGGTGCATCCGAAAGGCGATTCCGATGCCGACCGCGCCGGCCAAGACCGAAATCACCATCAACACCTCGTTGGGCAATCCGTTCGCGGCCCCTCCGTGCGCGCCCCCGCCCAGCACCTTCCCCAGGAAACCGTCGATCCACCCGTGTCCCGGCGGATACCCGACAAACCCTGCAAGCACCGATCCGGCCGCCAGAACGATCAGGGGCACCGTCATACTCGCTGGCGATTCGTGTGCGTGGTCGTACAAATGCTGCTCCCGGGGCGTCCCGTGAAACGTCATAAAAATCAGCCGGAACATATAAAACGCCGTCATTGCCGCCCCCACCACACCCAGCGCCCAGATTGCCGTATGCCCCGAATGGTACGCGCTTACCAGGATCTCGTCCTTGCTCCAGAACCCCGAAAGCGGCGGAATCCCCGCAATCGCTAAGGCCCCGATCCAGAACGTAATCCCGGTAATCTTCATCTTCGACAGCAGCCCGCCCATCTTCCGCATATCCAGCTCGTCGGCCATCGCGTGCATCACGCTGCCCGCCGCTAAAAACATCAGCCCCTTGAAAAACGCGTGCGTGAACAGGTGAAAAATCCCCGCCGTGTATGCCCCCACGCCCACACCGATAAACATGTAGCCCAACTGGCTTACCGTGGAATAGGCCAGTACCCGCTTGATATCCGTATTGACCAGGGCGATCATCGCCGCCAAAAGCGCCGTAAACACCCCCACCCAGGCCACCACCACCCCCGCCGTGGGCGACATTGAATACAGCACGTGCGACCGGGCCACCATGTAAACCCCCGCCGTCACCATCGTCGCTGCATGGATCAGCGAACTCACCGGCGTGGGGCCCTCCATTGCATCGGGCAGCCACACGTAAAGCGGGAACTGCGCCGACTTCCCGCACGCCCCTGTGAACAGCAGCAGCGCAATCGCCGTGGCCACACCCGTCGAAAGCGTCTCCGCCTTTGCAAACACCTCCCCGAAGTTCACCGTCCCTAAGTGCACCACCATCAAAAAGATCCCGATCAAAAACCCGAAATCCCCGATCCGGTTCACCACAAACGCCTTCTTCCCGGCGTCCGACGCCGACTTCCGCTCGTACCAGAACCCGATCAACAAATAAGAACACAGCCCCACCCCTTCCCAGCCCACAAACATCAGCAGGTAATTATTCGCCAGCACCAGGACCAGCATCGAGAAAACAAACAGGTTCAAATACGCATAAAACCGCGCAAACCCCCGGTCCCCGTGCATATAACCGAATGAATAAATATGAATAAAGAACGAAACCGTCGTCACCGTCAAAATCATCACCGCCGAAAGCGCATCCACCTGGAATCCCACAGCCGCCTTAAACGTCCCCGCAGCGATCCACACATACACGTCCTCGTTGAGCGTCTCGCCGCCCACCACCGCTACCAGCACCCGCAGCGACAGCACCCACGAAAGCCCCACCATCAGCGTACCCACATACCCGGCCGCCACCTTCAAACGGCTCCCGAACAGCCCGTTCACAAACGCCCCGAAGAGGGGAAACAGAATAATCAAAATAACCGAAGTCAGCATCGTGATCCCATCTCAAATGTGGATCTCGGATTGCGGATTTCGGAATGAAAGATTTTAAATCCGCATTCCGCAATCCCAAATCCGCAATCCAATCACCATTTCAAAAGATTCACCTCTCCCACATCCACCGTCTCCCGGTTGCGGAACAGCGCAATAATAATCGCCAGCCCCACCGCCACCTCCGCAGCCGCAACTGCCATCACAAAAAATACAAACACCTGCCCGGACCCCTCTCCCAGATACCGGGCAAACGCCACGAACAGCAGGTTCACCGCGTTCAGCATCAGCTCGATGCACATAAAGATCACGATCACGTTGCGCCTTGTAAGCACGCCCGCCACCCCGATGGCGAACAGCACCGCGCTTAAAATCATATAATAAGAAACCGGTACCGACATGGCTTTCTCGACGTTAAAAGCAAATACGGAAAGGACAGACACATGGGTCTGTCCCTACTTCACCTCCGGCCGGTCCCGCTTGACCAGCACGATAACCCCAATCAGGGCCACCAGCAGAATCACCGAAACCACCTCGAACGGAAACAGATAGTCCGTATACAGCAGCTTCCCGATATAGGTCACGTTGTCCGTAACCATCGCTCCCTTGGCCGGTGGCGACGCATCCAACTGCCGCCCTGCCAGAAATCCCAACTGGGCCACCAGAATAGCCATCAACACAACAACGGAGATCCGCCGGTACTTTCCACTCACCGGCTCCAAGGCCTCCGGATGTCCCAGATTCAACAGCATAATCACGAACAGGAACAGAACCATAATCGCGCCGGCATACACAATCACCTGCACCGCCGCGAGGAAGTGCGCATCTAACAAAACAAAAAGCCCTGCCAGGGCGAAAAAGGTCGCCACCAGCGACAGGGCGCTGTAAACCGGGTTTCGGAACAGAACCAGCGAAAGAGCCGAAACAACGGCGACAAAAGCAAACAGAAAAAAGAAAAATACCTCCATCATCCCTCCCGCCGGTTCTCCCTCATCGGGCCAGGGTAAGCGCCAGCCCGGTTGCAAAAACGTTCAAAAGCGCCAGTGGAAGCAGGACCTTCCACCCCAGCCGCATCACCTGATCGTACCGAAAACGGGGCAGGGTCCAGCGCACCCAGAGAAACAGGAACAGGAAAAACGCCGTCTTAACCGCAAAGGCCAGCACCTGCAGCAGACCGGCGCCCAGACTCGTATCGCCCGCATCCACCAGCCAGGGCGCGTGCCAGCCCCCGAAAAAGAGCGTGGCGATCACCGCCGAAGCGGTAATCATATGGGCGTACTCGGCCATGAAAAACATCGCGAACTTCATACTGCTGTATTCCGCGTGATACCCGGCCACCAGTTCCTGCTCCGACTCGGGCAGGTCGAACGGCAGCCGGTTGCTCTCGGCAAAGGCCGACACGGTAAAAATTACAAATGCTAAAGGCTGGGTAAACACATTCCACCGGGGCAGGAACCCTAAAAGGGGATCCGTCGTCTGCGCCGCCACCACATCGTTTAGCCGCAGGGATCCCGTCATCATCAGCACCCCGATCAGCGACAGGCCCAGGGCCAGCTCGTAGCTGATCATCTGCGCCGACGCCCGCAGACCCCCCAGCAGCGCATACTTGTTGTTGGACGCCCACCCCCCCAGCACAACCCCGTACACGCCCAGGGAGGCCAGCGCCAGAATATAAAGAATGCCGATATCCAGATTGGCGACCTGGAGTTGAACCTCTCGTCCGAACAGGGAAACCGTATCCCCGAACGGCACCACCGCAAACCCCATCAACGCGGGAACCAGAATTGCGGGCGGAGCGGCCAGATAGACGACCCGGTTCACGTGATGGGGAATCACATCTTCCTTGAACAGGAACTTGAGCCCATCGGCGATCGGCTGCAGCAGCCCCCAGGGCCCCACCCGGTTCGGCCCCAGACGGTTCTGGATATAAGCGCTCACCTTCCGCTCCGCCAGCACCAGGTAGGCCACCCCCCCCATAATGGCGCCGACCACCACCACAACTTTGATCAGGCTCTCAAGCGCGTACTCCATACACCCCTACCCCTCTGCCGTCTCCGCCGTTGCCAGCACACACCCCTGCTCTCCCACCGCCTCGTAATCGACTCCCTCAAACGCCTTCACCGCACCCGCCAGACCGGCCATCACCTCCTGGACGTTTGCGTACTCAAACCCGCCGCCCAGCGCATTGGCCGCATCCCGCAGAATCTCCCAGTCTGCCCGTGCGTCGCCGGGAGGGTCGAACGCCCGCCGGACCTGCTGAACCCGGCCGGCATAGTTGGTAAACGTCCCCTCTTTTTCAATAAACGCCGCACCCGGCAGCGCCACATCGGCCAGACGCGTCAGCTCATTTGCCAGAATATCCTGAACCACCAGAAACTCCAGACCTCCCAGCGCCTCCCGTTCCGTTTCCGTCACCTTCTCCAGCGGGTCTCCACCTAAGAAATAGAGAGCCTTGATCCGCCCCTCCCGAATCCCCTTCCAGACCTCCGGCGCCTCCACCACCGAAAGCCCCAGCCCCTCCAGAACCTCGTGTGCCCCCCGGGTGTTGGGCGACTTGTCCCCGTGGATCGTAAATCCACCCTTGAAAACCACATCCCCCTCCCCGCTGACCTTCGGACGCAGGGCAATCTGTGTACCCTTCAAAATATCCTTGACCAGTTTCCCGAAAAGAAAATTCTCCTCGTTGGTCAGATGCCCGGATGCAATCCCGGCAACCGCCCCTTCACCGTGCGCCTCCCGGACCTTCTCAAACCCCTCCGCCACACGCGCAAACGCCGCTTCCCACAGCGCCAGGTCCGGCTCCACCCCACGCCCCAGAAGGGGAAACAGCAGCCGGTCGTCGCTGTGTACATAGCCCCACCCGTAGCGCCCGTCGTCGCACATCCAGTAATCGTTCACCTCTAAATTTTCGCGGGGCACCATCCGGTAAATCCGCTCCTTGTTGATATCCGCCCGGATATTGCACCCCGTGCTGCACCCCGTACAGATCGTATCCGCACCCTGGAGAAACCAGACTCGTTGCTTGAAGAGAAAATGCTTATCCAACAGCGCGCCCACCGGACAAATATCGATCGTATTCCCCGACAGTCTGTTGTCTAAGCGCTCCCCTGGAAAAATATCGATCTCGTTGTGCACTCCCCGGTTGAAATAGCCCAGTTCGCTCGTCCCCGAAACCTCGTCGCAAAACCGAATACACCGCGTGCACCGGATGCACCGGTCCGAATAAAGCATAATATGTTCGCCGATATCCTTCTTCGGCTGCACCGACTTCTTCTCGTGAAACCGGCTCCTGTCGGGGCCGTACGTATAGCTGTAGTCCTGGAGATCGCACTCCCCCGCCTGATCGCATACCGGGCAATCTAACGGGTGGTTGATTAGCAAAAACTCCATCACCGCATCCTGATTCTCCTTCACACCCTCCGCCTGGGTGTCCACCACCATCCCTTCGGCCGGCATCGCCGTACACGAAGGCATCAGCCCGCGCCGCCCGCCCATCTCGATCTCCACCAAGCACATCCGGCAATTCGCAGGCGCGCTCAAACCCGGGTGATAGCAGTAGTGGGGAACATAAATCCCGTTGTCGATCGCCGTCTTCAGCACATCCTTGCCCGGAACGATCTCGATCTCTTTGCCGTCTATCGTAAAAGTCGCCATCCGCACCTATCCTGGAACTTTGATCGATTTATCCTGGTGAAGCGGGCACCTGCCCGCTTCGATGTGGGCCTCGAACTCGCTCCGGAACGTCTGCACAAACCCGTGAATCGGATACGAAAACGCCGGCCCGAACAGACAGATCGTCGAATACCGCGGACTCAAAAACCCGGCCACCTTGTCCGCCACGTCCAGCAGCGTATCCAGGTCGTCGGGCCGTCCCTGCCCGTGCTCAATCCGCCAGACAATATCCCGCGTCCACGGACATCCCTCCCGGCAGGGCGTACACTGCCCGCAGGATTCGTGGGCGAAAAAATTCAACAGATTCAACAGCGCGTCCACCATACAGGTGGTATCGTCCATCACAATAACCCCACCCGTCCCGAACATCCCCTTGAACTCCCCCCGGCCGGGAAGCAGGAAATTGGCGGGATCCATCACAATATCGACCTGATCCGGCGTCATCGGCGAAGTCGAAGCGCCCCCGGGAATAACAGCCTTCAGCTCGCGCCCCTCGTACAGCCCGCCCGCCAGATCGTCGATGATCTCCCGCATCGTCGCTTTGCCGACCTCCAGCTCGAACGATCCGGGATTCCGAACGTGTCCACTCACACAAAAAATAAACGTCCCGGGATACTGTTCGCTCCCCAGATTCTTAAACCAGTCCGTCCCGTTGTTGATAATATGGGGCACATACGAAAGCGTCTGCACATTGTTAACCGTCGTGGGACACCCGAAAATCCCTTTCTGCGCCGGAAACGGCGGCTTCACACGGGGCTCGGCCCGCTTCCCCTCTAAGGACTGCATCAGCCCCGTTTCCTCCCCGCAGATATAGGCCCCTGCGCCCGGATGGGTATACACCTCTAAGTCATAACCCGACCCGAGGATATTCTTTCCGATATATCCCGCCGCCCGGGCCTGGGCGATCACCCGGTCCATCTGGACCATCTCCTCCCACATCTCGCCCCGAATGTAGATATAAGCCACACTCGCCCGAATCGCGTAAGCCGCGATAATCGTCCCCTCTAAGAGCTGGTGCGGATTTTTCGCAAGCAATTGCCGGTCCTTGAACGTTCCCGGCTCGCTCTCATCGGCGTTCACGCACAGGTAGGAAGGCACCGTTGGTTCTTTGGGCATAAAACTCCACTTCATCCCCGCACTGAACCAGGCCCCGCCCCGTCCCGCCAGCGCCGAATCCTGCACCGTCTGGGTCACCTCATCCGGCGTCATCTTCAGGGCGGCCTCAAGCGCCTTATACCCATCGTGCGCCTTGTAGACCTCGATGTCCTGGAGGTTTTCAACGTCGAACAGCTTCGTAATGATTTTGTATTCTTCTACGGGCATAGTCTATTATTCCAGATTATCCAGAAGTTGGTCCATCTTCTTCACCGTAACGTACCGATACAGCGCGTCGTTGATCCGAATCGCCGGCGCGCCCTCGCAAGCCGCGATACACTCCGCCTTGGCCAGCGTAAACATCCCGTCCTCCGTGGTCTCTCCCACGTCAATCTTCAGCTTCTCCTTCAAGTAGTCCACAACCGCCTCCGCCCCGCACAGCGCGCAGGAGAGCGTACTGCAAACCTGGATCACATATTTCCCCATGGGGGCCTTGTAAAACATCGGGTAGAAGCTCATCACGCCCGCCGCGCGTGCCGCAGGCATCTCCAGCATATCCGCAACCAGCTTCAGTCCCTCCAGCGAAACATACCCCCACTCCCTCTGGGCAAGGTGAAGAACCGGCAAAATCGCCGCCTCCTTCCAGTCCTCGGGATACCGGGCGATAATCTCTTCGCACGCCTTTTTTGTCTCTTCAGAAAACTCTACTGGCATCCTGAAATCCTATTCTATCTGTCCAGCTCCCCCGCAATCACATTGATGCTTCCCAGCACCGCCACCGCATCCGCCACCATATGCCCCTCCACCAGCTGCGGGAAAGCCTGGTAATTCATAAACGAGGGGGGCCGCACCCGCAGCCGATAGGCGTATCCACTTCCGTCGCTCACCACGTAGAACCCCAGCTCCCCGTTGGGAGCTTCCGTCGCCACATAGGCTTCTCCGGGAGGCGGCGTCAACCCGTGCCCGTCCATCGTAACCTTAAAGTGGTGGATCAGGGACTCCATCCCGGTATAAACCGCATCCTTCTCCGGCAGAATCACCTTGGCGTCGTCCACCTTTACCGGACCGTCGGGCAGGCTGTTCACCGCCTGCTCGATAATCCGGATGCTCTGCCGCATCTCCTCCATCCGCACCAGGTACCGGTCGTACACATCCCCGTTTTCCCCCACCGGGATCTCGAAGTCGAAATCTTCATACCCCATATACGGCTCGGCCTTGCGCAGGTCGTAGTCCACCCCCGACCCGCGCAGCATCGGCCCGGTCATATTCCACGCAATTGCCTCTTCGGCCGAAATCACCCCGATCCCTTTTGTCCGATCGATCCAGATCCGGTTGCGCGTCAGCAGCCGGTCCACTTCGTCCATCGCCGCCGGGAACTGCCCTGCAAAATTCATCACCATCTCATGGAAATTCTCCGGCACATCCCACCCCAACCCACCCACCCGCGTGTAACTCGTGGTCAGCCGGGCGCCCGTAACCGCCTCGAAAATATCGTACAGCAGTTCCCGCTGTTCGAACGTATACAGAAAAACCGTCATCGCCCCGATATCCAGCGCATGCGTTCCCAGCCAGACCGCGTGATCGGCCAACCTGGATAACTCCGACAGAATCACCCGAACACAAGTCGCTCTGGGCGGCGCCTCCAGCCCCATCAACTTCTCTACCGTCAGCGTGTAGCCGATATTATTGCTCAGGGGCGAGAGATAGTTCATCCGGTCGGTAACGGTCACCCACTGGTTGTAAGTATGGTGTTCGCCCAACTTCTCAAAACCGGTATGCAAATAACCGATATCCGGAAGACACCTGACAATCCGTTCCCCGTCCAGCTCCAGGGTCAGCCTGAGCGTACCGTGGGTGGCCGGATGCTGCGGTCCCAGATTCAACACCATCCGCTCCGACGAGATCGGATCGTCCTTCCCCGCGTCCTCTTCCCCCGCAAAAGGATTCCCCTCAAACCCCGGGTCCTCCGGCGCAATCACATCGCGCTCCCCCTTTCCGTGGAGCGGATAGTCTTTGCGAAGCGGATAATACTTAAAATTGACTGGCATCAGAATACGCCGCAAATCGGGATGTCCTTCAAACCGGATGCCGAACATATCATAGGCCTCGCGCTCCGGCCACTCGGCCCCCTTCCACACAGGGCACGCCGAGGCAATGCTGCACCCCTCTTCATCCACCTGCGCCCGCACCCGGAAGCGGTGGTTGTGCGGATGGGAGTAGAGATGGTAGACCGCGTTGAACCTTGCCGCCGGCGTCTGCCCCATATAGTCCGAGTAGTCCACCGCCGTCATATCGGTCAACCGGTCGTAGGCCAGGTCCGGCTCATCCCGCAAAAAGGTCAGAATCTCTACAATCCGCTCCTTTTTGCACACCGCCGTACACTCCCCGCCGGACTCCACCACCTCCACGATCTCGTCCCCAAACCGCTCTGTCAACTTCTGAGCGGTCAGGTTCGAAACCGCCGCCTCGGCCGCCGGGATGTTTTGACCTTTATCCCCGGCCTCTAATCCCATTCCAGCCCCCCTTTTCGCCAGACGTAAGCCAGGCCCAGCACCAGCACCCCGATAAACACAACCATCTCGATAAAAATAAATACCCCCTGAGCCAGCAGATCCTGAAACACCACAGCCCAGGGGTAGAGGAAAACCACTTCAATATCGAAAATGATAAACAGCATCGCTACCATGTAAAACTTGATCGAGAACCGCAGCCGGGCATCGCCCACGGGCGGAACGCCCGACTCGTAGGGCGAGAGCTTGACCGGATTGGGACGGTGGGGCCCAAACAGATGCGTAACCACAAGGGTGACCAGCCCAAACCCCACGGCGACCGCCATCAAAATGACGATCGGAAGATAGTCTCTCAACATCTCTCGACGCAGGCCTCCCGTCTACTCAAAAAAATAGGGGTAAGAGACAACGGGGATGCATCCCTTCCCCAACCTGGAGCGTCCAAATTTCATCAAATCGGCTTATAAGATAATAAGATTCTCTCAAGGTTGATAGTATATTATAAGCCCTGTAAAAAGTCAAGGTATTTTGAAACATCTTTAATACCTTGACTTGGCCTCACCACAGGGTTATTATGAGGATATCCGCTTCTCTTTTGGAGCGTCAAATCGAGGAATCTCCCGGATGAAAAGGGCCACAGAACCGCCCGTATCCGTACTCCTGCCGGTCTACAACGGGGCGGCCACCCTCACGCAGGCCCTGCAGAGCCTCCTCTGCCAGCGCTTTGAAACCTTCGAAGTCATTGCCGTAGACGACGGGTCGGAAGACGACACCCCGGCGCTCCTCAAACAGGTTGCCCGACGCGACCCCCGTATCCGCCCCTTTTTTCCCGGCAGGCAGGGCCTCATCCGGGCTCTCAACACCGGCCTGGCACAGGCCAGGGGGACCCTCATCGCCCGGATGGACGCCGACGACATCGCCCACCCGGACCGGCTGGACCTCCAGTACGATTTTCTGCAAACACACCCCGACATCGCCCTGGTCGGCTCTCTCATCCGCTGCTTCCCCCGCCCGAACGTCGGAGAGGGCTTCCGGGTCTACGAGGCCTGGCTCAACAGCCTCCTCACCCCCGAAGACATCGCCCGGGAGATCTACATCGAAAGCCCCCTGGCCCACCCCTCTGTAATGGTGCGCCGGGAGGACCTGGCGGCGGTGGGCGGCTACAAAGACTTCGGATGGGCCGAAGACTACGACCTCTGGCTCCGGCTCCACCTTGCCGGCAGGCGCTTTGCCAAAATCCCTCGCGTCCTCCTCTCCTGGCGTGAAAGCCCGGGCAGGCTCACGCGCCGGGATGGTCGCTACGCAGTCGAAAATTTTCTCCGTGCCAAAGCCCACTACCTCCGGCTTGGCCCCCTCGCCGCCGACCCTCGGACCATCATCTGGGGCGCGGGGCAGATCGGCCGGCGCATCTCCAAACACCTCCAGCGGGAAGGCATAGACCTGATCGCCTTCGTCGACATCGACCCGAAAAAAATCGGAAACACCCGCCGGGGCGCCCCCATCATCGCCCCCGGCGCCCTGCCCCAGGCCTGGGATTCGGCCGGAAAGCCCCTCATCCTGGCCGCCGTCCCCTCCCGGGGCGCCCGCGCCCTCATTCGGGACCACCTCCACAAAATCGGCCTCACAGAAGGCGTGGATTTTCTGTGCGTGGCATAATCACAACAGAATTGCGGATTGCGGATTGCGGATTGTGGAAGGGTGCTTTTCAATCCGCATTCCGAAATCCGCATTCCGAAATTCCTCTATGAACACCCTCACCGTCATCATGTTCCTCATCGCCGCCGTCCTCCTCACCATCGCCTATATCCAGGGAGACGGCCGGCATATTGAAGGCCTTAAAGCGGGTGCTAAAAGCTTTCTGCAATACCTTCCCCTCCTTTTTGCCGCCTTCATCATCGCGGGCTTCATCGAAATCGTGATCCCCCGAGAGTGGATTACCCAACGGCTCGGCCGCGGGGCCGGTTTCAAAGGCATCCTCATCGCCAGTCTGCTCGGCTTCCTCACCCCGGCAGGCCCCTACGTCAGCTTTCCCATCGTCGCTTCCATCTACCGCGCCGGCGCCGGCCTGGGCAGCATGGTCGCCTACATCACCGCCTGGGGCCTGCTGGGTGTTGGCAAACTTCCTTATGAGATTGCCATCATGGGCCCCCGGTTCGCCCTCATGCGCTACACCTGCACCCTCGCCTTTCCGCTCCTGGCCGGCCTGCTGGCCAACTATCTCTTCGCCAGATTCCAGTAGGAGGTCCCGATGGTTCGGCGGCTTTTTTCCCGGCTATTCAAAAAACGTCCGTCCTCGTCCGGAAACCTGCCCCAGCTTGAAATGCTCCGGCAGAACCTCGAAAACCTGCCCGAAATCGTCATCCCCGCCGGCTACGACCTCCGCACCTACACTGCCGGCGACGAATCCGCCTGGTGCGCCATCATGGAAGGCAACGTCGGCCAGAACTGGACCCCGGAAACCTGCCGCGCCAAGCTCATCGACGATCCCCGTTTCCATCCCGAAAGCCTCTTCTTCGCCACCTGTGACGGCCGGCCGGTTGCCAGCGCCTGCGCCTGGCGCAAAACCCTCGAAGACCGGATGATCGGCGAAGTCCACCTGGTCGCCGCCCTCGAAGCTCACCGCGGAAAAGGCCTGGGCCACCTCCTCAATGCCGCCGTACTCCACCGCTTGAAAACCCTCAACTTCCTGCAGGCCCACCTCCTCACAGACGACTGGCGCCTGCCCGCCGTCAAATCCTATCTCACCGCCGGCTTTCACCCTCTCAATACCCACAGCAGCCACCCGGAACGGTGGGAAGCCATATTCGAAACACTCGGGATCTCAGATTCGGATGTGTGATACTGCCTTCATCCCAGCAGCTCCTTGTAGTTCAGTCCCATCGCATCCTTCACCTCCTCCAGCGTCCGCTGTCCTTCAACCCGGGCCTCCGATCCACCCAGGTTCAGAATATCCCGAACCAGTCCTTTCTTCTCCTCAAATTCCCTCCGGCGTGTCCGAAACAATTCCAGGTCCTTCCCGGTTCCCGCCCGATCCTTCCCGTACATCCCTTCGGGAATCGGAAACACCCCTCCGTACATCCGGTTAAACCGAGCCGCCACCTCCTGCGCCAGTTCAACGTTCGCCCGCTGGTCCGGCCCCACCGGCACCAGCGCCGGCCGGAACAGCAGAATATCTGCGGCCTGAGACACCGGATAGCTCATAAACCCGCAGGTCGCCGACGCGGCCGATCTGGCTATCTCGGGATGCTCCAGCAGCCGTGACAGCGGCACCAGATGTCCGAAAATCGTCGTCAACTCTGCCAGTTGCGGCACCTGCGACTGCAGAAAACAGACCCCCCGTTCCGGATCGAAACCCGCCGCCAGATAATCCAGTACTCTCTCCCACACATGCCCTTCAATCTCCCGGCTCCGATCCCCATGCGTCGTCAACGCCTGATAATCCGCAATCATAAAAAAGCAGCGATACCGCTCCTGCAGCACAAACCGATTCTTCAACGCCTCAAAAGCATACCTCCTGCCCACCGGCCGCTCCCCCGTCAGAACCATTTTCATGACAAACTCCTTTTCAATGCTGTTGGATATCTTGCCCCCTCCTCAGCCCCAAACGAAAAAGGCCGCGTACCACCTTCCGGTGACCCGCGGCCCAAAGCCAGACAAACCGTCGCCGAACACCCGGTGGTGGACGCACCTCTCTCTCTGCGCTGCACCACCACCAGCGCCGGACAACGACCGTCAGCCCCATTCCGAACACCGTCACTGTCTTCCCCGTTCCAATCACGACACATTCCCCTTCTTCGCTATGCGTTCCCTCGCCCGGCGGGAAATCCGGTTCCAGATGCCCGTCAACCCCATCTCCTTCTTCATCACCCGCAGCGTCTCATCGGCAACCTTCTGCACCCGTAGCGTCCCCTCATACAGCACTTCCTCCACGTATCCCTTGTCCTCTGCAAAACGCTGGCGGCGCTCCCGGATCGGCTCCAGAAAAGCGTTGAGCGCATTCGCCAGTTTCCCCTTCACCTCCACATCGCCCACCTGCCCTTTCCGATACCGATCCTTCAAATTCTCCACCTCTTCCCGGTTTGGATTAAACACATCGTGGTATACAAACACCGGATTCCCCTCAACCGTACCCGGAATATCGGCACGTACTCGCTTCGGATCTGTGTACATACTGCGCACCCGCTTCTCCACCGTTTTGGCATCGTCTGACAGGTAAACCGCATTGTCGAGACTTTTGCTCATCTTCGCCTGCCCGTCGGTGCCCACAAGCGTGGGTACATCGCCGATCATCGCATCCGGAATCGGAAACACCTCGCCGTAATAATTATTGAACCGCCGGGCGATCTCCCGGGTCACCTCCACATGGGCCTCGTTATCCTTGCCTACGGGCACGAGGTGGGCACGCGGCATCAGAATATCCGCCGCCTGCAAAATAGGGTAGCCCACCAGCCCGAACGGAATGGCTTCGTCGTCCATGTTCGCCGCCCGCGCCATATCCTTGATGCTGGGCAGGCGCGCCACCCGGGGAAGCGTCACCAGCATCTCAAAAAAGAGGTTCATCTCATAAACCGCATGAACGGCCGACTGGAGGTAAATCGTCGACTTCGAAGGATCGACCCCCACCCCAAGGTAGTCCAGCACCATTTCACGGATATTCTCCCGAAGCGCCTCGATGTGTTCCTTCTCCGGTTGTGTTGTCAGCATATGGAGATCCGCAACCAAAAAATAGCATTCATACTCGTCCTGAAGCCTCACCCGGTTCTTCAATGACCCCACGTAATGCCCCAGGTGCATCCGCCCCGTGGGGCGGTCGCCCGTCAAAACCCGCTTCCGTTCTGCCATCTTCCAGGCCCTCTCTTTCCTGACAAATAAAAACCCCTGCTGGACCAGCCGGCAGGGATGCAAATCGTTTTAAAATTTAACCCTTAATTCAGCACACAGTTGGCCGGCCGGTATGAACGGATTCATACCACCAGCCTCGGAAATGTCCATTGCGTGCCATCATCACGATCACCTTTCGATTGAAATTTTCAGTACAGATCAAAAATACCCATTTCTTCGGAATGCGTCAAGTCATTTTTAGACTGACCCAAACCTTTCCCGGCCCTGACCTGTTGGATCAATCGCCCGTGTGTTCCACCTCAAACACCTGCGAATGCAGGTTGGCGATCCACTGTTTGCCGTCCAGCGTAGCGTGCAGATATCGGATCGCGTCCTGGATGTAAGGGCTCACCACATTCCAGAAAAATTTGGCGTACCCGGCGCGCATATCGTGCGGGCTCTTATATCCCATCTCCTTGTTGGCCCCGAACTCTTCGAACTCGTAGAACAGCGCCGGGATTTTGCGCAGGTAATCCGGATCGCCGAGCTGCCCGATAAAATCCGCCGCCCGCAGCAGCCCCGCATAGTCCCTGGTATCTTTGTAATCCGGATCGTCCGGCGGGGGAAACCGGGTCATTTCGATATACGAAGCGATCAAGTCGGCATCGATATCCACAAGCATCTTGCCGCCGAAGCGCTCCTGCACGAACAGCTTGCTGCGGTCCACGTGGTAGGGCGTTAAAGCCGCGTCCGTTCCCCCCACCGGCAAATCGACCGTTTCATCGCCCACCCCCGTGGCATACACGCCATCCACGTCCCCGCGGCAGAGCCCCCGCACATAGCCGATATCGTGGCACAGCAGGGCCGTGACGAAATGCACCCACTCTCGCGGCGTCACACCGCCTTCTATCAGATGCTTGCCGGCCAGGATCTGCTGCCCCACCGTCGTCACCAGCATCGTATGTTCCACATCGTGATAGAGCATGTCGGAATTGGAAATATTCTCCAGCGCAAAGCGCCCGACCCATTTTACGAAACTGCCGTAGACCGGTTCCAGGTTGCCGTAAGCATTCCCATACTCGTCCTCCAGCCCCTGCGCAAACCGTTTGATCATCATATATTTAAAGTTGAACAACATACTATCGCTCCTCGCGCAGCCACGGTGCAACCTCTTTGGCGAAATAGGTCAGAATCATATCCGCCCCCGCCCGCTTAATCGCCACAAGCGTCTCCATAATCGCTCTGTCCCGGTCCACCCAGCCCTTCTCCGCGGCCGCCAGAACCATCCCGTACTCTCCGGACACATTGTACGCCGCAACCGGCACATCGAACGCCTCGCGCACCCTGGCAATCACATCCAAGTAGGCCAGCGCCGGTTTGACCATCACCACATCGGCCCCCTCTTCAATATCCAGCGCAATCTCTTTCATCGCCTCCCGCACATTGGCCGGGTCCATCTGATACGTCTTCTTATCCTCCGGAATGCCCTGCTGCTTCACGGGCGCCGACTTCAGCGCCCCTCGAAACGGCCCGTAGAAACAGGAGGCGTACTTGGCCGAATACGCCAGAATGCCCACATTCTTGAACCCCGCATCGTCCAGCGCGCACCGGATGGCCCCAATCCGCCCGTCCATCATATCCGAGGGCGCCACCCAGTCCACGCCGGCCTGCGCGTGAGACAGCGCCATCTTGCACAACACGGCCACGCTCTCGTCGTTGGCCACCTCGCCCTCAATCACCAGGCCGTCGTGCCCATGAGTGGTGTACGGATCCAGCGCCACATCGGTCTGCACACACAGGTCCGGCAGCGCCTCCTTCAGCGCCCGGATAGCCTGCTGAATCAGCCCGTTGGGATCATAGGCCCTGGTGGCCTGATCGTCTTTCTCCTCGGAGTACCCAAACAGGTTCACCGCTCCGATTCCGAGCTGCCGGACTTCCCGACATTCTTTAACCAGCTCGTCAACCGAGAACCGGTACTGGCCCGGCATGGAATCGATCGGCTCACGCACCCCCTCACCTTCCGTCACAAACATAGGATAAATAAAATCTCCCACATTTAGAGACGTTTCCCGGACCAGCGCCCGAGCCGCTTCACTGCGCCGCAGCCGTCTGGGTCGATGAATCAAATCCATGACTTTTCCTCAAGAAAACCTTCGGTATCAACCTTTCTAACCTGGAACCTGAAACTCTCTCTCGTCTTTCAATCTCCGGACGCAGAACGCGCTTCGTATGGCACATCGCAGGCCTGTGTATCGCATTCCACACGTCCAAACCGGTGGCGATTCCGGGCAATCAACGCGTAACACATCCGGAAAAACTGGTGAAGAACAGGCACCCGGTAAAGCCAGGCCACCAGGTGAAACGGCGGCATCCGCCGGTAGATCTCGTACACACCATCCGCTCCCACACGGATCTCATCTCCATCCATCACAAACCGCAGCCCCGTATTAAAATCCGACTCGGCCAACATGGGGAACCGCGCCTCCGCCCCTTCGGCCTGGCGGGGCAAATATTCGAACTGATCCAGGGGGTCCAGCCTCTGAATTCGTCTTATACTCCACTGGCAGAATCGGCACTCACCGTCGTAAACAATCACCTGTTCTTCCACTATGGAAATCCTTTCTTAAGTCACCAACGAATAAACCAGCAGCATCGCCCCAACTTTAGTATAATATATCCAATTACCCTGCCGGTAGAAATAGTCGTTTATCGCCTGGGATAAAAAACGTCGATCAATCCATCCACATCGTCCCAGGCATGCCCGTAGTCTTCCTCGAACCGGCGGTGCATATCCCGCTCCACCTCCGTCTCCTCGGGCAGCGGAAAACGCACCGTCTCCCGGTTGAGCTGCACCGATGCACTCACCGCCAGGGACATCTCCTGATCCAGGCGCCCTGCCGAGGCCCCGTAATCCGGCTCCCGGCCCTCTCGCACGGCATTCGCAATGCTCAGCAGTTCGTCCGCAACGGCCACCTGTCCCTCCCGGAGAGGATACCGGGCAAACGGGTTCTCCCACACAATCGGCCCCTCCGGCAGATCGTAGCGAACCTCGCGGAGCACCTCCACGCCCTCCACAGTCTCCGCCGTCCGCACCGGTTCAACCGCCTGCCCCTGCGCCCCCGTCTCCAGTTCCTCCCTGGGAACCACATACACGGCGCCGTCCACAATACTCCCGGCCGTTCCGTCGATCTCGTCCACCCCCGTCTGCTTCCGTCCCAGAGAGCGGGCGTGGGCCACATTCGAATAGACCATCAGCGCCCCCACGCCGTTGTCGAACTCTAAAAAACTCAGGCTCCAGTTCTCCTGCGTATGGTGTCGTTTCATCCGGTCCGTATGCGGCACCACCGGCGTCGGGTGGCTCAACCCGATCACCGACGTGGGATTCCCCTCCGCCAGCACCCGCATCAGGCTCATCCCGTGGTATCCCCCCTCGTGTAAAATCCGGTAAATCCGGCTCACCTCTCCAATGACCCCCGACATGAGCACCTGCTTTTTCAACCGCTCGATCGGCGCCCGGTAATAGTTCTCCGCCACCTCCAGCCTGACTCCCGCCTCCTGCGCCGCCTGAATCATCAGATCGGCCATCGGCCGGGTACCTGCAATCGGCGTCTCCACAATCACGTTGACACCGGCGCGCTCCAGAAAACAGCAAACACTGTGGTGCGCCAGCCCCGGCACCACCACATCCGCAACATCCAGCTCCTCGCTCTCCACCAGATCGCGCACACTCGTATAGGCCCTTGCCCCGTGCTCGGCGGCCAGACGCGTTGCCGTCTCGCCATCCTTGTCGCAAACCGCCACCAGCTCGTAGGCATCGGCCAAACGTGTAATCACCGGCAGATGTGCGCCCGAACCCCGGCGCCCGGCGCCCACCAAGGCAATCTTAAGACGATCCATGGCATCCTCCTGAACGAGTCCCCAGCACCAATCTGCTCACCCACCAATCCTCACACCCTCTCCACATTAGAAACTATACCCACAACCCGGAGAAGTCAAGTGGGATCACAAATTCCTGTACACCGTGTTTCCCATACAGAATCTCAGACGGATCTCTACCCTATGGATATTCACTTGATTTTCTACGAAATTCAACATATCTTTATTTTCAAAAATCTGTATTTTATTATTTTAAGAATCATTCATTCGTGCAAGCTCATCAAAAGGAGTACATCAGATGCCGTTCACCAAGGTGACCAAGCAGCACCAGATCACCATTCCCAAGCCGGTCTTTGAGGCCCTCGATCTCAGCCCCGGGGACATCGTCGAGGTCAGAGCGGAAAAGGGAAAAGCCGTCCTCCTCCCCAAACGGGTGGTCTCTGCGGCGCCCACGCCGAAACTCTCCAAAGAGAAGCAAAAGCTGCTCGCACGGGCCCAAAAGAAGATGGAAGCCATCAACAAAAACATCCTTACCTCAAAGGGATTGACGAAGGCAGAAGCAGACGTGGCTGCCAGAGTGGGCCTCATCGACCCGGACCAGAAGTACTGGTGGCTGGAGACCTGGCAGAAAGGTGAGCGGGAGGCGCACCGAGACATAAAAGAAGGCCGGGTTGAGACGTACGACAGCCCTGAAGCCTTCCTCAAATCGCTGGTGTAACCTCCTATGAAACTTGTCAAAAGCAGGCGGTTCCAAAAAGAGTTTGCTGTACTGCCTGAGCATATTAAAAGGCGAGTTGGAAAGCAGCTCGCCCTCTTTCTACAGAACCCTGAAAATCCCCACCCGTCGCTGCACATAAAAAAGATGCAGGGCTACCGGAACCTGTGGGAAGGTCGAATTACGAAAAAATACCGGTTCATCTTTCAGAAAAGTGGGAACATTTACACCATACTGCGTATCGGTTCGCACGACATCCTGGGCAATCCGTGAACCTTTCGATGTCGAACTTATTCTCCGTCCCTGCCTTTCTCCACTTGCGCCCACATCGATCCTCCTTTATCTTGTCCCTCCACGAAAACTTTCCCTGACCTTTCAATAACAGGAGTACGCTCATGCCAGGAAAAAACGCAGAGATCGGAGGAGGCGGGTTCCATCGCGTTGCTATCCGCGCTCGAGATTTCGACGCCACCATCAGATTTTACACCGAAGCGCTCGGTTTTAAAGAAAAGATCGCCTGGGGCGAAGGAGACGGCCGGGCCGTCATGCTCGACACCGGCGACGGAAATTACCTGGAAGTCTTCGCCGGTGGATCGGACGGTCCCAAACCCGAAGGCGCCATCCTCCACTTTGCCCTCCGCACCGATGACTGCGACACCGCACTCGAACGCGCCCGGGCGGCCGGCGCCGAAGTCACCATGGAACCCAAAGACATCGACATCCCCAGCCGGCCCGGCCCCACGCCGGTCCGGATCGCCTTCTGCAAAGGCCCCGATGGAGAAATCATCGAATTCTTCCAGAACGAACAGACCTGAACCCGCTGTCACCCGCCGCTCTGATGTGAAACCCGAGAAAGGATCCCAGCCATGATAAGCCCGGTCGGCCGCCCCAAAGAGGACCTCGACACTCCGGCCCTTCTGCTGGACCTCGACGTGATGGACCGCAACATCGAGCGCATGACCCGCACCATCATCCAAAAAGCCGGCGTCCGCTGGCGTCCCCACACCAAGGCGATGAAAACGCCCGCCCTCGCCCACATCCTCCTCAAAGCGGGCGCCAGCGGAATCACCTGCGCAAAGCTCGGCGAAGCCGAAGTCATGGCAGCCGGCGGCATCCGGGACATCCTGATCGCCAACCAGATCGTGGGACCGCAAAAAATCGCCCGGCTGGTCAACCTGTGCCGGTACGCCGACGTCATGGTCATTGTCGACAACGAAAAAAATATAGAGGCCCTCGACCGTGCGGCCCGTGAAAAAGGCATCCGGCTCCTCGTCCTCATCGAAGTCAACGTCGGCATGGACCGCGCAGGCGTGGAACCAGGCGAACCCGTCCTGGACCTGGCCCGCAAGATCGTGGCCTGTGAGGGCCTCCAGTTCGCCGGCGTCCAGACCTGGGAGTCGCATGCGCTGCGGATCACAGATCCCGACGAAAAGCGACAGGTCGTTTCCGATGGGCTTCGGAAGCTCACCGACAGCGCACAGATGTGTCGAGACGCCGGCATACCGGTCGACATCGTCAGCTGCGGCGGCACGGGCACCTACTGGATCAGCGCCTTCCAGCCGGGGGTCACCGAAATCGAGGCCGGAGGGGGCATCTTCTGCGACATCCGCTACAAAACGGTCTTCGGTGTCGATCATGAGTACGCGCTCACCGTCCAGGCCACCGTCACCAGCCGTCCAACGCCTGCACGCATCATCTGCGATGCGGGCAAAAAGACCATGAGCAGCGACTCCGGTGTGCCCGAACCGGTCGGCATCCCCAACGTGGAATCGGTGAGCCTGTCGGCCGAACACGGCAAAATCGAACTGACCGAGCCTGCCGAGGCCCCGCATCTGGGCGACAAATTCGAACTCGTCGCGGGCTACTCCGACACGACCATCTTCCTGCACAACGAACTCTACGGCATCCGCAACGGCACCGTCGAAACCGTCTGGCCTCTCCTGGGCCGGGGGCGGTTGCAATAGCAAGCAGAGGACCGGCCATGTTAACCCAGGCGCAACTTCAACACTTTAAAACGCAGGGATACACCCTCCTGGACAACGCGGTCGCCGAAGACCTGCTCCAACCCCTCCAAGAGGCTACGGACCGCGTCACCCAAAAAGCCCGCCGGGGGGACTGGCCCCATGTGCGCCGTGCCGGTGAGGGCGACATCTGGGGCGTCAGCCACCTGCTCCATCCCGAACTGGCGGAACCGGTCTTTGCAGAATACATCGCCTCCCCCGTCGTCATCGACGTGGTGGGCGACCTGCTGGGTGTTGCTCCTGAGGACCGCCCGGCAAAGCTCCAACTCGAACTCGTCAACATGCTCGTCAACCCTGCAGAAGACTACGAAATTGGCTGGCACCGCGACCTCATACGCACTGACCTGCCGCCGGAGGAAGAACGCGCCGAACTCCAGAAACTCCAGTATGGCGTCCAGTGGAACACCGCGCTTTACGACGAAACCTGCCTCATCGTCGTCCCGGCCAGTCACCTCCGGCCCAAGATTCCGGAAGAGCGCGACATTGTCTTCAACCGCTCCAAAGACCCGATGCCCCAACAGATGGCCGTAGAGCTCAAAGCCGGCCAGGGCGTCTACTACAACGCCAACCTCCTCCACCGGGGCATCTATCCCAAAGCCATGCGCCGCGAAACCCTGCACTGCTGCATGGGCGTCACAGACGGCGCCCTCCTGCGCACCCACCTCTACACCGGCCTGGCCTGGATGGACCGCCCCGGCTTCCGCGAAACCCTGCCCGCCCCCCTGGTTCCGCTCTACGACAACTTTCTGCAAATGATGGCGGCATTGGAAGCCCTCCCGGAGAAGCCCCGGCGTAAATAGACCTCCGGGCATTGAAATTTTAATTGACTGGCCCCTAAGGAAAGATTATTTTAAGTAAAATAAGCGCAAGGAAATATAAGTTCCTATAATTTTTCTTTTTAAGAAAATTACTCGGCAGAGGATTTCCATGAACATTCCAGTGCATGATGTCCTGTTGGTGGGGGGAGGCGGCGCCGGCCTGCGTGCAGCCATTGCAGCGGCGGAGGCCCGGGAAGGCATCAACATCGGCGTTGTATCCAAGGTTTACCCCATGCGCAGCCACACCGTCTCGGCCGAAGGGGGAACCGCCGCGGTAATGCGCGAAGACGACAACCTGGACCTGCACGCCTACGACACCATCAAGGGCAGCGATTTCTTAGCCGACCAGGACGTGGTCGAAGCCTTTGTAAAAGAGGCCCGGGACGAAGTCATCCAGCTGGAGCACTGGGGCTGCCCCTGGAGTCGGGACCCGGACGGCCGGGTGAGTGTGAGAGCCTTTGGAGGCATGAGCGTAAAGCGAACGCTCTTTGCCGCCGACAAAACCGGGTTCCACATGCTCCACGCGCTCTTCCAGACCTCCCTGAAATACGACGCCATCACCCGCTACGACGAATGGTTTGTCACCTCGCTGCTAATAGACGACGGAAAGGTCTGCGGCGTAGCCGCCCTGAACCTGCGCTCGGGAGGGATTCACGCCATTCCGGCAAAGGCGGTCATCATCTGCACAGGCGGCGGCGGCCGGGTCTTCCCCTTTACAACCAATGCGGCCATCAAAACCGGAGACGGCATGGCCCTGGCCTACCGCGCCGGCTGCCCGATGAAAGACATGGAATTTGTGCAGTACCACCCCACCGGCCTGCCCGGAACCGGCATCCTGATGACGGAGGCGTCTCGGGGAGAGGGAGGCCATCTGGTCAACAGCAAAGGTGAACGATACCTGAACGAATACGTGCCCGGCAAAATGGAACTGGGTCCTCGCGATATCCTGTCCCGGGCCTTTGTCCACGAAATGCGGGCGGGCCGGGTCTTCGAGGGAACCTATGGAAACTACGTCCATCTGGACCTGCGGCACCTGGGCGAGAAAGTGATCGACGAGAAGCTCCCCTTTGTGAGGGAACTGACCCGAAACTACGTCGGCATCGACCCCGTCCACGAACCCATCCCCGTCCGTCCGGTCGTCCACTACATGATGGGCGGCGTGCACACGGACATCACCGGGGCCACGCCTGTGCCGGGGCTTTTTGCCGCAGGAGAAGCCGCCTGTGTAAGCATGAACGGCGCAAACCGCCTGGGGTCCAACTCCCTCTCCGAGTGCCTGGTCTTCGGCGCCCGCGCCGGCAGGTCGGCCGCCGAGTACGCGGCCGAACAGGACGCGCCCCGAACCGGCACGCTCGAAAACATGGCCCGGGACGAGCAGGAGCGAATCGAATCCAGGTACTTCCAGTCCCGGAACGGCAGCGAACGCATAGCGGACATCCGCAGCGAAATGCAAAGCGCCATGGAACAGGGCGCCGGTATTTACCGCACCGAAGAGGAACTCAAAAAAACGTGCGAAACGCTCCGCAAGCTCAAAGAGCGTTATGAAAATGTGGGGCTGGACGACCGATCGGCCGTATTCAACACCGAACTCATCGCCGTGCTGGAACTGGGATATACGCTCGATGTGGCCGAAGCCCTGGCGCATTCAGCGCTTCAAAGAGAAGAATCCAGAGGGTCTCACTCCCGCTCGGACTTCGAGGCGCGAGACGACGAGCGCTTTCTCCAGCACTCCCTGGCCTACTGGGCACAGGACGGATCTCCCCGGATCGACTACCTCCCCGTGACCATCACCCGCTGGCAGCCCGAAGAACGGAAATATTAGACCGCACACCCTGGGGGCGAGGCATGCCTCGCCCGCTCCCTATCCAAAAGGGAAGCCCATGAACGAGAAAAAAATCACGATAACCGTAACCCGCTACCGTCCCGAACAGGAAGACGAACCCACGGAGCAATCCTACGACATAGAGTACCACGAAGACTGGGTCGTCTTAGACGCGCTCAACCACATCAAGGATCAGATCGACGGTACGCTCTCCTACCGATGGTCCTGCCGGATGGGCGTCTGCGGAAGCTGCGGCATGATGGTCAACGGCGAGCCAAAACTCACCTGCGCGGCCTTCCTGCGGGATTATTATCCGAACGAGGTCAAGGTGGAACCGCTGCTCAACTTCCCCATTATCCGGGACCTTGTCATCGACATGACCGACTTTATGGAAAAACTCAAAGCGGTGCAGCCCTGGATCGTGCGCGAAGAGGAAAAACCGGTAGAAGAAGGGGAATATCTTCAAACGCCGGACCAGCTCAAGGAATACAAGCAATTCAGCATGTGCATCAACTGTATGCTCTGTTATGCCGCTTGCCCGGTCTACGGGCTGGAGCCCGAATTCATCGGCCCGGCCGCCATCGCCCTGGCGCACCGGTACAACCTGGACTCCAGAGACGACGGTCGGGATGCGCGAAAAGAAGTCATCGCCAGCAGCGAAGGAATATGGGAGTGCACCTACATCGGCGAGTGCTCTGAAGTCTGCCCCAAAGACGTGGACCCTGCAGCGGCCATCCAGCGCACCAAAGTCGCCACCACAACCGACTGGTTCAAATCGCTCCTCTTGCCCCGGGGAGGAAAAAAATGATCGAAACAGAATCCGAATACACGTACAGAACCTATCACCGCCCTATACCGGCCACCTGGTGGATGCGCAACCGCAGGTACTTCATGTTCATGATCCGGGAACTGACGAGTGTGTTCGTCGCCCTCTTCGTCCTGCTCTACCTCTACGAATTCTTCTTGCTGTCCAAGGGACCGGAGGTACACGGGCTATTCCAGAAATCGCTCCGATCCGTCCCGTTCATCGCCTTTTACGTCATCGTCCTCATCTTCGCCCTCTACCACAGCGTCACCTGGCTGGGCCTGGTCCCCAAAATCCAGCTTGTCCGCCTGGGGCGTTTAACCGTCCCTCCCACGCTCGTGGCACTGGGCGCCTATGCCGCGTGGATCGTCGCCTCAATCCTCGTCGTCTACCTCTTCCTGAACCTGAAGTGAGGGTATAAACCGTGTACAAAGCCGACAAAAACGAACCGTTCTGGTGGGGCATGTTCTCCCTGGGCGGCGTCATCGCCGCCCTCCTGGTCCCTATCCACATCTTCTTAGACGGCCTGGCCGTACCGCTCGGCCTGATCGACGCCAGCCTCCTCGGCTACGAACGCATGCAGGCCCTCCTCGCAAACCCCTTCGTCAAAATCTACCTCTTCGCCCTCATCGTCCTCCCCCTCTACCACGCAGCCCACCGCATCCGCTTCTCCCTCTACGAACTCGGCATCCGCGAGTTCCGCCTCTCCATGGACGTCCTCTGCTACGGCGGCGCCCTCATCGGAACAGCGGTCGCCATCTACATCCTCTGGGGCCTCCTCTAAACGCATACCAGGGTAAATCCACCCACACCAAAGGCCCGGCGAAACCATCCACCGGGCCTCTTTCGTCACGTCTATGCCTCCCGTTCTGCTCCCCCTCTCCCGCCCGCGGGCCTAAGCCTTCGGCCCCGTCATCTCCTCCGGCCTCACCGCCTTATCGAATTCCCCCTCGCTCAAAAGCCCCAGCGCCACCGCGGACTCTTTCAGAGTCAGGTTCTCCTCAAACGCCTTCTTCGCCACCTTCGCCGCGTTATCGTACCCGATATGCGGATTCAGTGCAGTCACCAGCATCAGCGACTGCTTCAGGTGTCCCTCAATATTCTCCCGGTTCGGCTCAATCCCCACCGCGCAGTGATCGTTGAACGCCTCGCACGCATCCGCAAGCAGCCGGATCGACTGCAGCAGGTTGTAAATCATCACCGGCTTGAACACATTCAATTCAAAATTACCCGAAGAACCGCCCACCGCCACAGACGTATCGTTGCCGATCACCTGCGCAACCACCATTGTCATCGCCTCGCACTGGGTGGGGTTCACCTTGCCGGGCATAATCGAACTTCCCGGTTCGTTTGCCGGAAGCGTCAGCTCCCCGATCCCGCAGCGCGGCCCCGAAGCCAGCCACCGGATATCGTTGGCGATCTTCATCAGCGAACAGGCCAGCGTCTTCAGCGCCCCGCTGGCCTCCACGATCGCGTCGTGGGCCGCCAGCGACTCGAACTTATTTCCCGCCGAAACAAACGGATGGCCGGCCAGCTCGGCAATCTTCTCAGCCGCCCGCTCGGCAAACTCCGGATGCGTATTCAGCCCGGTGCCCACAGCCGTGCCCCCCAGCGCCAGCTCGTAGAGATTCGGCAGGCACCTCTCGACCCGCTCCAGCCCCTTACTCAACTGCGCCACATACCCCGAAAACTCCTGCCCTAAAGTAAGCGGCACCGCATCCATCAAATGCGTGCGCCCGATCTTGATAATCTCCTGGAACGCCTCTGCCTTCTGCGCCAGCGTATCCCGCAACTGCGTGACCATCGGAATCAGCCGCCGGTGGACCTCACTGGCCGCGGCAATGTGCATGGCCGCCGGAAACGTATCGTTTGACGACTGGCCCATATTCACGTGGTCGTTCGGGTGAATTGGATCCTTGCTGCCCATCTCCCCTCCGGCCATCTCGATCGCCCGGTTGGAAATCACCTCGTTGGTATTCATATTCGTCTGTGTCCCGCTCCCCGTCTGCCAGATCCGGAGCGGAAAGTGGTCGTCCAGCTCCCCCTCAATCACTTCATCGGCCGCCCGAACGGTCAGCTCGGCCTTCTCAGCCGGGAGTTTGCCCAGCTCCTGATTCACAAGCGCCGCAGCCTTCTTCAAAATCCCGAAAGCCCGAATCAACTCCCGGGGCATCCGCTCCTCGCCAATGTCGAAATGGATCAGCGAACGTGCGGTTTGCGCCCCGTAATACCGGTCTTCCGGAACCTGAATCTCTCCCATACTGTCGGTTTCAATTCGGTAACTCATAAATCTCCCCTCTACAATTGCGGATTTCGGAATGCGGAATGCGGATTGAGAATCTTTCATTTCCCAATCCGCAATCCCCAATCCGCAATCCCCAATCCCTTACTCCAGAGGATGCTCCTGCTCGTCCCGCGGCCTGGGCTTAAGCTTCTTCTCCGTAATAATGCGGGCGCAGGAATTCCATTGAAGAATCGCGTCCTCGTTGCCGGCAGGATGCATCTCGTCGGCTTTTTCGAACCAGTCCATTGCGTCGTGGAGCAAATCATAGGCGTCAAATCCGGACCCCGGGTATGCCCGGTTGAGCCTGGCCTTGGCCTGTCGCTCATGGATGATCCCGGTATAGTAGGCGTGATCGTACTCCTCGTGGAGCCGGGGAACGATCTGCAGAACCTGGTTCACTCCCACGGACGCAGCCTGGCCGAACTGGTCGGTCAAAGCTAAGATCAACCCGATAAGCGCTTCCTGATTCTCCGGATCGACCTCCAAAATATCGTGACAGATACTCACGGCCACCGCCGGCTGATTGAGAAGGCGGTATCGCTCCACCCGCTCCAGAGAATGCGGAATGGCTTCTTTTGAAAGGGCCTTAAGCTCAAACATGATATGCCCCCGGAAGTTGAGGTTATGAATACCGCTTTGACTTATGCGGCTACTTATGTTTGACCGTAGCCTTTATGTAATCGCGGTTAAGAAACGCGATATGCTCAATCGAGATCTCTTTGGGGCACACGGCCTCACACTCATATTCGTTTGAACAGTCGCCAAACCCTTGCGCCTGCATCTCTTCCACCATGGCCAGCACCCGCCTGTCCCGCTCGGGCTGGCCCTGAGGCAGGGTGCCTAAATGTTTGACCTTGGCGGAAACGAAAAGCATAGCCGACGCGTTCTTGCACGCAGCCACACACGCCCCGCAGCCGATGCAGGCGGCTGCATCCATCGCCTCCTCCGCCGTCTCCTGAGAGATGAGCACCGCATTGCCGTCGGGGGGCGACCCCGTATTCACGGAAACATAGCCGGCGGCTTGTATGATCTGGTCAAATGCAGCCCGATCCACCACCAGATCCTTGATCACCGGAAAAGCTGCCGCCCGCCAGGGCTCGATGGCGATCGTATCCCCGTCTTTGAAGCTGCGCATGTAAAGCTGGCAGGTGGTTGTACCCGTCCCCGGGCCGTGGGCCACACCGTTGATAACCACGCCGCACGACCCGCAGATACCCTCCCTGCAGTCGCTGTCAAAAGCAATCGGATCTTCGCCTTTTAAGCTGAGCCCCTCATTCACCACATCCAGCATTTCCAGGAAGGACATGTCCGGAGAAACATCGGTCGCCTCATAAGTGACCATACGCCCCTTGTCCCGGGCATTGTTCTGGCGCCAGACCCTGAGCGTGATGTTCATACCCTGGCTCACTTGTAGCTCCTCTGAGAAAGCGAAACATTCTCGAACACCAGATGCTCCTGGTGGAGCGTGGGTTCCTCGCCCACCCCGTTGAACTCCCAGGCGGAAACATGGGAAAAATTCACATCGTCGCGCAGGGCTTCACCATCCTCGGTCTGGTGCTCTTCGCGGAAATGGGCGCCGCAGGACTCGTCTCGCGTCAAAGCGTCCTGGACCAACACATCGGCGAACTCCATAAAATCCGCCACCCGCCCGGCGCGTTCCAGCACCTGGTTGAACTCACCTTCGGAGCCGGCCACCGTCACATTTTGCCAGAACTCCTCCCGGATCTCGGCAACCTTCTCCCCGGCCTTTTGAAGCCCCTCCGCATTGCGCGCCATACCGCAGTGATCCCACAGCAGCAGGCCCAGTTCCCGATGAAAATCGTCCACCGTGCGTTTGCCCTTCACCCCCAGCAGCTTGTCGACGCGGTCGGAAACCTGTTTTTCCGCCTCCTTAAAAGCTGGATGGTCCGTATCCAGTGCCTCTTCCGGCGTAATGGCCAGATACCCCCCGATGGTATAAGGAATGACAAAATACCCGTCCGCAAGCCCCTGCATCAAAGCGCTTGCGCCCAGGCGGTTGGCCCCATGATCGGAGAAATTCGCCTCCCCGATAACAAACAGCCCGGGGATATTGCTCATCAAATCGTAGTCCACCCACAGGCCGCCCATCGTGTAGTGCACCGCCGGATAGATGCGCATGGGGGTCTTGTAGGGGTCCTCGCTGGTAATCTCTTCGTACATCTGAAACAAATTCCCGTACTTCTGCTCAATCACCTCTCTGCCGTCGCGCTCAATCGCATCGCGGAAGTCTAAGTAAACAGCCCGTGCCGTGGTCCCTACGCCCCGCCCGTCGTCGCACACCGCCTTGGCGTTGCGCGAGGCCACATCGCGTGGCACTAAGTTGCCGAAGCTGGGATACCTGCGCTCTAAGTAGTAGTCCCGCTCCTCGTCGGAAATCTCCTCGGGAAGACGGGCATCGCCCTTCTCCTTGGGCACCCACACCCGGCCGTCGTTGCGCAGGCTCTCGCTCATCAGGGTGAGTTTGGCCTGGTATTGACCCGACACGGGAATGCAGGTCGGATGAATCTGCGTAAAGCAGGGATTGGCGAAAAATGCGCCCCGCTTGTGCGCCCGCCAGGTGGCCGTAACATTGGAGGCCTTGGCGTTGGTGGACAAAAAGAAAACATTGCCGTACCCCCCCGTGGCCAGAATCACGGCATCCGCGGCATACGACTCCACCTGGCCGGTCACTAAGTTACGCGCCACAATCCCCCGGGCATGGCCGTCCACCAGCACCAGATCCAGCATCTCCCGGCGCGGGTAGATCTTCACCTTGCCGGCCTCAGCCTGGCGCATCAGTGCGCTGTAAGCGCCCAGAAGCAGCTGCTGGCCGGTCTGCCCCCGGGCGTAAAATGTGCGCGACACCTGCGCCCCGCCAAAAGAACGGTTGGCCAGCGTACCGCCGTACTCGCGGGCAAACGGCACCCCCTGCGCCACGCACTGATCAATAATATGGTTACTGACCTGAGCCAGGCGATACACATTCGCTTCGCGCGAACGGTAATCGCCGCCCTTGACCGTGTCGTAAAACAGGCGAAACACACTGTCGCCGTCGTTCTGGTAATTCTTAGCCGCATTGATACCGCCCTGCGCCGCAATACTGTGCGCCCGGCGCGGGCTGTCCTGAATGCAGAAAGACATCACATTGTAGCCCAACTCGCCCAGCGTGGCCGCGGCAGAAGCGCCGGCCAGACCGGTGCCCACAACGATCAGGGTATGTTTGCGCTTGTTGGCCGGATTCACCAGCTTAAGCTCAAACCGGTGCTTGTCCCACTTCTGCTCTATAGGACTTCCCGGGATGTGTCCATCCAGGTTCATACACACCCTCACTTACATCAAAACGCCCACGTAGATGGGAATAAAGCCAAACCCCAGGGCCAGGATGAACGAAAGAACAAGCCCTAAGAATTTGATTCTCTGAGAATTGAGTCCAAGTGTTTGAAGTGCGCTCTGGAACGCATGCCACAGGTGAAAACCGAGTATGACCATGGCAAAGACGTACCAGACCATATACCCTGTGTTCTGGAACGTACCCACAACCAGGTCGTAAAGAGTGCCGGAGCCCAGATCCCCGTACTTGAACGTCTTCAAATGGAGAATCACAAAAACCAGGATGAGAATGCCCGAATAGATCATCGTGTAGGACGCCCAGTTGCGTCCGCCAACCGAACGGCTCCTCACCTGGTAGCCGATGGGACGAGCCCGGCGATTGTCGCGAGTAACGCTGATGGCCAGGATAATATGCAGGACAAAAATGGCAAGCAGGATCAGTTCGGTTGGAACCAGCAGGGGATGTTGGGTCAAAAACCGGGAATACGCGTTGAATGCCTCGCCCCCATCCATGTTCAGGAGCAGCATGTTCCCCGCCAGATGGCCCATGAGGAAACCGTAGATCAGAAGTCCGGTAAGGGCCATGCCGATCTTTTTGCCGATAAGCGATGAAAACAGTTTCAACACTGGATCGTCTCCCACCCTGATTCAAAAAGAGCCTGATACCTCTGTTAAGTTAACAAAATAGAACGAATCCGTCAACCGGCAAGTGTCTTTCCCAAAACGTCCCATTAGAAGGCCCGCAAATATTAAACAACGTCTGTTTAGACTTGCGTTTTAGATTACCTTTTCTTATTTTGTATATCCTCTGTTTCGCCCTTCTCATCACGCCATCCGCACACGCGGTTGCCGCTCTTTTATTTTATATCAAGAAGATCGTCTCCGTGTTAGTCCAGAGCCTGAAAATCTTCTGCGATCTGATCGACACCCAGAGTTTTTCCAAAACCGCCGTCCTGAACTCGGTGACCCAGTCTGCCGTGAGCCAGCAGATCAAAAGCATCGAAAAGCGCCAGGGGAAACCCCTGCTGGAACGGGAGAAACGTCGTATTTCTCTCACGGCGGAAGGCGAGATTTTTTACCGGGGCGCACGTGAAATCGTCCGGCGCTACGAGGAAATGCAGCACCGCATCGAAGCGCTCGACGGCGTGGTGTCCGGAACGGTCCGCCTCTCGGCCATCTACAGCGTTGGCATGCGAGAACTCGGCCCCTACCTCAAAACCTATCTCAAAGCCTGTCCCAGGGTGAACTTCCGGCTGGAGTACAACCTGGCGCAAAAGATCTACGACGACGTTGCCAGCAGCGAGATCGACCTGGGCATTGTGGCCTATCCACGTCCGCAGCGAACCATCGAGGTGATTCCATTCACGCAGGACCAGATGGTGGTCATCTGCCACCCCTCCAGTCCCCTGTCAGCGCGCCGGAGTATTGACCTCAAAGAGCTCGAGCAGTATCCCATGATTCTCTTTAACCCACAAACACACACCCGGCAGGCCATCGACCGCTTCTTCCGAAAACATCGAATGCATCCCAATGTTGTGATGGAACTTGACCATATCGATATCATTAAAGACACGGTAGAGGTCGATCTCGGCATTTCTATTGTCCCCGCGCCTTCTGTCGAACTGGAAAGCCTGAAAGGAACATTGAAGGTACTGACCCTGAAAGGAGAATCGCTCTTCAGGCCCCTTGGCATTCTCCACAAGCGCGGACGGAGCCTTTCACCGGCAACCCAGAAACTCCTCGAGATCCTGACCAAAAACAAAAAATCAGGTACCAAAGCCTAACCCCTCTCCACCGGCCCTGTCCCAAAATCCGGATAGACGCGCTTCCCTGTTTTTCCGTGTCCCTCCGTTGCGTCTTTAATCCTCCTACCACGGCGCCTCAATCCCCAGTTCCCCGGCCAGCTTCTCCAGCCGCTCCTGGTGCGCCGATCCCACCGGGATGCCTTCCTCCCGATAGACCCGTTCCCGCTCCGCCTCCACTCCGCCCGGCAGATAGGCCTGATCGAACCCCTCCACCGGCGCCAGGGATCGAACCCGCCGCATGTACTCGTCCATCTCCCGCTTAAACGCTTCGGGGTCCACAAACAAAGCGATCTGGAACACCACCACCAGCGACCCCTGAGTGGCCCCGGGATACGCCCTGACCGCACAGTTTCCATCCAGCGGCATCCCCGCCAGAAGCCCGCCCCAGGCCTGGCAGATCGCCCCCAACCCGATGGACCGGAAAACGATCCCGGGCGCCACTCGGGCGATCTCCTCCCGGTGGGGCGAGCCGCCGTAGAAATCGTGCATCGTCCCGAAATCGAGCACCAGTGCATCCTCCTCTCCGGCCGGCGCGCAAAACGACATCGGAGACCCGCCTGCGGCGCTGTAAACCGGATCTCCCGGCGACAGATTCAACTGGTGGCCGGATGTCACAAACGCCGCCAGATCGTGCCCCAGCGCCATCCGCGAATAAATCCCCGCCGCTCCAAAATGCCCGTGGTTGCGGCTCTGCATCACCCCCATCCCCTCCGCCTTTGCCTTCTCAACCACCCGTTTCGTGCCCTCGTACGCCGGAAAGTACCCCAGCCCCCCGTCTCCATCCACTACCAGGCTCAGCGGCGTCTCCTTCGCCACCCGCACTTCCGGCTGATTGTTCAGCCTCCCGTCCCGCATCAAAATCGCATATGTCGCAATCTGCTGCGTCCCGTGGCTGAACGTCCCGCGCAAATCGTTGGCCGTCAGCAGTTCCGCCAGCAGCTCCGCCTTCTCCTCGGGCAGCCCCACCGTCTGCGCCGCCTTCGACACAAACGCGCGCAGCGCCTGGTGCGGCACCCGGATAAACGTCTCAGGGGGTTGGTTCATCTCCTTCTCCTTTCTTGCGACTCAGTTTCTGACCTGCAACTTCGTGGTTATTAACACATTCTTAACATTTGCGAAATCACATCGAAACAAAGACCGGCTATATTTGGCCTCATTCCAAATCGTGTCAATGTGCAAAAACGAAGCCACGTTCCGGACACATAAACGTCGACGGTTCCAAGGAGGAATTCCATGAAACTCGTCACGGCAGTCATCCAGCCCCACAAACTGGACGACGTGCGGGAAGCCCTGGCCGAGATCGGCATTCAGGGCATGACCGTCATCGAAGCCAGAGGATTCGGACGGCAGAAGGGACACCGGGAAGTCTACCGGGGTGCGGAATACGTGATTGACTTTCTCCCCAAGGTCAAACTCGAAATCGCCCTGAGCGACGATCAGGTGGAGCGCGCCATCGACGCCATCGAACGGGCCGCCAAAACCGGCAACGTCGGAGACGGCAAAATCTTCGTCGCCAGCCTCGACCAGGCCGTACGGATCCGGACCGGCGAAACCGGTCCCGACGCGCTTTAACCAGAGAGGAAACCCCCATGACAATCTGGACACGGCGCCTCTGTCGCTCCGGTCTGGCCCTGCTCTTTCTCGCATGCTTACCCGTCCAGGCTCTGGCCGGTGAAACCACGCCGCCCAATTCGGATGGCACCGCCTGGATGCTCACCGCCACGGCCCTCGTCCTCTTCATGACCATCCCCGGCCTGGTCCGCGCCAAAAACGTCCTCTCGGTCCCTCATGCAGTGCTTTGTCCTCACCGCCCTGATGACCCTTATCTGGATCGTCTGCGGCTACAGCTTTGCCTTCGACGACGCCGGTATGGCAGAGGGCATGACCCCGGGCAACCAGATCCTCGCCCAGTTCATCAGCGGCATCGTCTCTCTCATCCTCCTCAAAATCCTCGACAGGACCCTCGGCCTGCGGGTCACCCAGGAAGGTGAAATCGCCGGCCTGGACATCACCCTGCACGACGAGCAGGGGTATAACCTTTAAACCCCTCTCGGGCCTAAAAAACAACCAGACCGTTCCCAAAACGGCCTGGGCCTCTCTCTAAACACCCCTGCTGCGTTCATTGCCGAACAATCCAATCTGCACCTTCCGATAAATCATCGGCAATACAATCGATGCGGGCTCGCATTTCCGCATCCGCCTCGCGATACGTCTTTGTTCCGTATCCGGTGCGAACCAGAACAACCCGACAGCCGGCATTCCAGCCCGCCTGAAGATCCGTCAGATTGTCTCCCACCATAAAAGACCGTTCAAGGTCAAGTCCCAGTTCCAAAGCCGCACGCCGAAGCAGGCCGGGATTCGGCTTTCGGCAGGCGCACTTCTGCCGATAAGGGGCAGCCCCGTATTCGGGATGGTGTGGACAATAATAGATGCCATCTACCGCTGTCCTGGCATCGCGCAATTGCCGCTGCAATTCACGATGGATATCGGCCAGATCGGCCTCGGTAATCAGTCCCCTCGCAACGGCGGACTGATTCGTAACCACAACAAGCGGATACCCCGCATCCCGCAGGCGTGCCATTGCCCCTGCCGCACCCGGGACAAGCTGGAGATCCTCCGGCCGGCTGAGGTAATCCACCTCGACGTTAATCGTACCGTCCCGATCCAGGAAAACGGCCGGACGCATCCTTTTCACGGAATCACTCACTGTGGTTGTGAAACCGCCACCGGCGCTCCACCCAAACGGTCCCCCCCACCATAAGCAGGCCCGCCAGCCCGCCGGCAATCAGCGCGGGAGCCCCGTAACCATAAAGGGCCAGATAACCCGTCCCGCCCAGCAGGACCGTACACAGGCCAAACCAGAGATCCACACGCCGGTGGCTCCACCCCAGAATATTAAGACGTTGATAGATGTGGCTGCGGTGCGCTAAGGTGATATTCTCCCCCCGGCCGATCCGCCGAAAAATCGTATACACCGAATCAAAAAGAAAAGCCCCTAAGAAAAGCAGCATCACAAAAAAAGGAAGACCATCGGCCTCCCCCAAAATGGCAATCGCGCCGAACATCAACCCCAGGAAATGCCCGCCCGTATCTCCCATGAAGATTTTAGCCGGCGGAAAATTCAGGAAAAGAAATCCCAGAGAAGCGCCGGCAAGCACTGTACACAGCGGCGCCAGCGCGGGCGCAACCCAAACCGCAAGCCCCGCAGCCAAACCCGCAACCAGCAGCCCCTCCATCCCCGCAATCCCGTCGATCCCGTCCATAAAATTGTAGAGATTCTGCACGCCAAACAGCCAGAGGAGCGTGATGGGAAGCGCCGCCCAGCCAAGCGCAACCGCTCCGATGCCCGGAACGGAGATGCGGTGCAAAACAATCCCTGCGCCAACCAGCAGCAGAGAAGCGCCGGCCTGTACAGTTAGCTTTGAAAGCCTTCCCATCGGGCGAACTTCATCGTAACACAAAATACCCAGAATCAGCGTACTCCCCAGCAGCGCCTTGAGAAAAGGAGGCGGTGAAAAGTCCAGCAGCCCATAGCCCAGCGCCAGTGCACCCACTGTCCCCAAAATAATCCCAATGCCCCCCATCGTAGGCGTCGGACGGCTGTGGGAACTCCGCTCGTTGGGAACGTCCAGCACCCCCATCCGGAGCATCCAAAACCGGACGGCCGATGTCGCCCCCCAGGCCACCGCGACCGCAGCCAGAAAGATCATCAGCAGGTGCATCACAAACCGTTCTCCTTATCCTCCCCGGCCTCCAGCAGCTCCGCCACAGAGGCCGTTGCAACCCCAACCTTGCCTACCACCACGCCTCCGGCCAGATTGCCGACATAGGCGGCCTCCGGGGGCGAGGCTTCAGCCAGCAGCGCAAGCATATAGACGGCGGCCGTTGTATCTCCCGCGCCCGAGACATCGTAAACCTTTCGAGCCGTTGCAGGAATGTGGGTGACCTGGCCGCCCCGTTCAAAAAGGCTGATCCCCTTTTCACTTCGAGTCATAAACACACTCTGGAGTTCAAACCGTTTGGTCATCTCCTGACCCACAGAAACCACGCCCTCTTCTTCGGCCCCATCTAAGTTGAACGCGCCCAGAGCCTCCGCCTGGTTGGGCGAAAGAGCGGTTACGCCGTAATATTTCTCAAAGCTGCGCCCCTTGGGATCTACAATCGCAGGTCGGTCCAGATGCCGCATCGCCTCCCGCACCCCGTCCATCACCTCGGGCGTCACCATCCCTTTGGCATAATCGGATACAAAAAGGGCATCCACGTCATGGGCCCCGCGAATGCCTTCGATCACGGCCTGCTGCACAGGTCCTGAAACCGGACTGCGTACCTCTCGATCCGCCCGAACAAGGTGCTGGCCCTCGCCCCGCTCCCCTCCCTGCTCGATGATCCGGCGGGCGATGACGCGCATCTTGGACGTCGTAGGACGGTCCGGATCAGTAACAGTCCCACTCAGGTCCACCCGTTCGGCAGCCAGCAGCTTTTTGAGTTCTTCTCCTTCGGCATCATCGCCCACCACGCCGATGGCGGCAATTTCGGCGCCCAGTTCGTGGAGGTTGTGGATAACGTTGGCCGCCCCGCCGGGACGGAAAGTCTCGGATTCGATCTCAACCACAGGCACCGGAGCTTCCGGGGAGAGCCGATTGGCATATCCCCACAGGTAGTGATCGAGCATCAAATCTCCGATCACGAGCACCCGTTTGCCGGCAAACCCGGAGAGGATCTCCCTGAGCCGCTTCGGGTCCATCAAGCCTCTCCCTCTGTATCCAGGATGCGCTGAACGATATCGGTCGTGGAGCGGCCCTCAACGAGCGGAACCGTCGTCACCCGTCCCCCGGCGGCTTCAACCTCCTCTCGACCGACGATTTCATCCAGTTTATAGTCCCCACCCTTCACAAGAATATCGGGCAGAAGGGCCTGGATTAAATCGCGCGGCGTATCCTCTTCAAAAACGCAGATATAATCGACCGCTTCCAGCCCGGCAAGTACGCCGGCGCGGTCTTCTAAGGGGAGAATCGGCCGGCCGGCGCCTTTTATCCGGCGGACGGAATCATCGCTGTTGAGTCCCAGAATCAGCGCATCACCCAGCGAATGGGCCTTCTGCAAGTAGGTGACATGGCCCCAATGGATCAGGTCGAAGCACCCGTTGGTAAAAACAATTGTAGCGCCAACGCCGCGCAGGCGTTCCCGTATGGACCGGGCTTCATCCGGGGAAACGATCTTGCTTTCGGCAGCAGCGGCCCGATCTTCGAGCGCTTCGTGGAGGGCGTGTGACAGGAGAGGGATCAGGAGTTCGTGGTGGCCGGTGAACGCGTAGCCCCGGCCGCCCCCTGAGGTAGGCCGCTGGACCACATTGACCCGGGGGCGGTAGTGCTGGATCATATCGAAGTTGGCAGTGAGAAAATTCTTAACCTCATGGCCCAGGTTCCGGGCCACGGTGAGGGCTTTGAGAAAAACCTCGGGGAGGAGCACGGCCGACCCGATATTGAGATAGGCCCCGCCCTGGAGGCTGGCGACCACGGCGCAGAACAGGCGAAAATCTTCAAACGACGCCCGCCCGATATCCCCGCCATCGGCAGAAGGGTGCTGGTGGACGATGTCGGTACCGACGGCCACATGAACCGTTGCCGGGAGGCCCAGTTCATACGCAGCAGCCAGCACACTATGAGCTCTGTAGGGGAGGTTCGCCTTTACGATCCTACGGCCGAGCGCAGAGCCATAGCCTCCCGGTGCATTCCGAACCGCCCCATTGATAAATTCGCCGGTCTCCCTGGCCATGCCGAAGGAACCGTCCTCCAGGCCCACGGCCACATCCTCGGAGGTACTGCCGCCCATCGCAATCTCAACATCGTGGATCGCCGTCGCGCCGTTCATCGCAAGGGCCGAGATCCACCCCCGGCGCATCAAGTCAATAAGCAGGGGCGCAAGACCGCACTTAATCACATGCCCGCCGATTCCGGCGGCCACGGTCTTCTCCGCCCGAACCGCCTCCGCAAGCTCCCGGACAAAGCGCCGGAACTCTGCGCCAACCAGGATCTCGGGCAGACTTCTCATAAAACTGCCGACCGAGACGCCCGCGTGTGGCGGAACGGCGAAGCCGGCAAGAGAGACCTTACTGAGGCGTTCCGAAAGGGGATAGGTCCGGACGCCCGAGAGGTCGATTGGTTCGAATCTTCTGCTCACTTGTCTGACTCGTCAAACGGTGAAACGGCGAGAAATCTCCGGTTCATGGTAGGGGCTTTTACAAACGATTTACTATAGGGGGTGGGTACGCAGCACCAGAGTCGCGCTGTCAAACTCAAACGTAGAGCGAAACCGCCCCATAAAATTCACACCCAGCAAGCCATCAATCCTCAGGCTGTGAGGAAGCTCCAATACCAGGGCCTCGACTTCCGTCAGACTATGTGGCCCTACCTGCAAATGCTCCAGAAAGACAACAGGCGCCGACTCCTCTGTTCGGTGGACCGAAGCGATCTGTTGATGACGTAACGGACGTGCGGTATCAACGCCAATTTCATCTGCAACTCGCAGGCTGATGACCGTCAAAGCTGCTCCTGTGTCAGCCAGAAACCAGTATCTGTATACTCTGTTGATCTGGCATGGAACGAGCAGAACACCGCCATGAGCAGACCTTCCCCTGATACGACCTGTACGATGGTTCATAAGAATAAGATAGGGATCAACTCGTCGGAGATTTTTTCTCCGGTATAGAACGAAAAGAGCTTGACGCCTGGACGCCGCCGGGAAACCTGCCGGATCTCTTGTGTCAGTTCATTGCGCTCCGGACCGTGAGCAAGCACCCGCCCTCGCACAGGCATCTCCATGTCATCCCATGCCGTCTCCTCGACAAGCACCCACTCATTCGGATACAGACGTTCAATCTCCCTCAGCGTCTTCTCATCCTGCGTCGATTTTGTCATAACGCCTCACCAGTCCAACCGGAAATGATAAACACGGTCAAAACGGCCGTTCACCTCTGCCCTTAGCCACTTACCTAACCAAAAGATACGTCAGGACAGATCAGGCGTCAAGGCAGATAATACCAATTTCAATTCGAAATGTCGTGATAAAATTGGACGACAGACGACGGACAGAAGGCAATCGACCGGAGACCAAGGACCGGTGACCGTCCACCCCGACGCCACCCGGTATTTTATGACCCTCCCGGAGGCTGCCCGGCTCGTCATCCAGAGCGGAGCGATGGGTAAAAACGGCGAAATCTTCGTCCTCGACATGGGTAAACCCGTGCGCATCCTCGATCTGGCGACCGAAATGATCCGCTTAGCCGGAAGAGAACCGGGCGTGGACATCGAACTCCAGTTTATCGACCTCCGCCCCGGCGACAAACTCCACGAAGAACTTCTCTCACATGTAGAAGGTGTCCGGTCCACCCGGCACAGGAAAATCTTCATCGCCCGGCCAGACCGGATTGATCCCCACACTCTCAACTCCGCCATTGACGACCTGGCGAGGCTGGCGGAAATACCCGACCGGGCCGGCATCGTGCGAGAGTTGCAGGAAATCGTGCCCGATTACACGCCATCCTCCCTTTGGGCCTCTCACACGTAGACAACGGACGACGGAAGGCGTCGAGAGTCGAGAGTCGAGAGTCGAGAGTCAAGAGCAAAATTTCTCTTCCCAAACTTCAGAACATCACGCCCCCACAACGATTTTCTCTGGATCACAGCAGACTAAATTCGTCCCCCGTTTCCTGAAATAATTTAATATTATTTAATACAAAATAATACAATACCATTAGCACTCGAACGGTTTCTTCCCTGGCCGGCGAGTACAACGCCCGGCGGTTCGTCATGATCTCTACGGACATGGCCGTCAAACCCGCTAAATCTCAAACAAATTCGAAACCTTCAAAGAAAACCCTTCAAGCGTGCCCTCGCCCGACAACCAATCACCCTCCGCAAACTTGCGCGCCTGTGTGGGAGAGCTGTAAATCCGCACGCTCCGATCCTCCGGTTCCACAACCCACACCTGCACCACACCGGCGGTGAAGCACTCTTCTATTTTTCGCCGCACAGTTTCCTGGCGATCCGTCGGCGAGATGATTTCAACCACCAGTTCCGGCACAACCTCCAGGAAGCCTTTGGGCGGTCCATCCGGCGCGCGTTTTCTGGAAATGAATGCGACGTCTGCGTCTCTAACCGTATCCGGATCGCGCCGGGTATAAATCCCCACTTCGCCCACAAGTACCCATCCCGCCTGTTCGCGCTGGACAAACAGCCCCAGCTCAAATCCCAACCGGTATTCGATATGGCCGTGTTCCCCTCCCGTTGGACTCATGGGCACAACCCTCCCCTCGGTCAACTCGCAAGACCCCACATCCCCCATCCGCAACAGGTCTTCGCCGGTCAGCAGCGACTCTGTAGATGTCATGTGTTGTCCCATCGCCTTCTCCTTGTTATAGACCCATACCGCCTCCTGCTCCACGCCGCAGTGAAATCCCTGACATCGGCTGAGGCGTTTCCATTCTTCTTCTGTGTAGACCAACAGGTCTGACGGCACGGGGAGTCCGGTCACATCCCATCTACACCCCCGTCTTTCAAAAGGCTCCTCGGAATGCGCCACCACGATCACCAGATCCAGATCGCTTCCCACACCCCAATCCCCACGGGCATAAGAACCGAAGTAGCCAATTCGCAACACATCTGTTCGATTAGACACTGTCTCTTTCACCCAGAGGCGCACTGCCCGATCCACTACCTGAGCGTCAGGCCATTTGAGAACGGACGAATTCAAAGATCTCACCGGCATATCGAATGGCTTCCTCGCTCTCTGCAAGGGTCCGTAATGCTCAAAAGGGGCACCTTCTGGAGATTTCTATAACAACCGGAAAGTCGAACCCATCAGTATGGACATCCGCAATCCTGGTCTTGCCCGGATGCAACGTCTTTTACCTCTCAAGCCTCTTCTGTCCCCAACTCCTCGGACATCCGGACCTCCTTACCTCTTCAACGCTGAATCACAACCCCTTTCTCGATCATCCTCTCTTCTCAGAAACCGAATCGGAACGCTGCACCCTGTAGGTGGGGACAAGCTCCTGCAGCAGGGAGATCATGCCGGGGCGGTCGAACTTTTTAACGCACACCTCGAGCCTTTTCAACCCTTCATATAGCCTTTCGGAATTCACGTGATCGGGTTCGTCCATGAAAATCTTTTCAAATCGGGTCGCCTTCATATTCTTCCCGCTCGTCAGGAGTTCCTCATACAACTTATCTCCCGGCCTGAGTCCCGTAAACTCGATTGGAATATCCTCATCGGGCCTCAGCCCCGCCATGCGGATCAGGTTCCGGGCCAGGTCTAAAATTCTGACCGGTTCTCCCATATCCAGCACGCAGATACTCCCCGAATCGGCCACGGCGCCGCTTTGAAGAACCAGGTGCGCGGCCTCCGGGATGCTCATAAAATACCGCGTCACCTCCGGATGGGTGATCGTAACCGGCCCGCCGTTTTGAATCTGCTTTTCAAACAGAGGAATCACGCTCCCCCGGCTCCGGATCACATTCCCGAACCTCACAATCACAAACTTCATCTTTCCCTCTCTGGCAAGCTCCTGAACAATCAGTTCGGCCACCTTTTTGGTCGCCCCCATCACATTCTCGGGATTCACTGCTTTATCTGTGGAAATAAGTACAAAAACGGATGCGCCGTGGTCCCGAGAGGACCGGGCGACATTGAGTGTACCAAACACATTGTTCCGCACAGCCTCGTCCAGATGTCGCTCCATTAAGGGCACATGTTTATGGGCCGCCGCATGAAACACCACGTCGGGGTGATAATCTGAAAAAACCCGGTCCATTTTGTCCCGATCCCTGGCATCTGCAATAACCGAATGAAGCGTCGTCTGGCCACAGTCACCCTGAAGTTCATTCTCGATCTCATAAATGCTGTTTTCTCCCCTTCCCAGCATAATCAACGCTTCAGGATTGTACGCCAGAATCTGCCGACAAAGTTCCGATCCTATGGATCCTCCTGCTCCCGTAACCAGAACTTTCTTTCCCTTAAGGTATTCGGCGACCGTATCCAGACTCAGAATGACTTCCTCACGTCCCAAAAGCGCACTCGTATCAATCGTCTGTAGCTCACCAACACTGAAATGGCCGGATAAAATACTCGATATCCCGGGAAGCGTCTTGACGGGCACATCGGACTCTCTGCATTGGGCCAACAACTCTCTAAGAGGAGAACCCTGTAAAGATGGAATGGCAATAAGGACCTCATCGACCTGCTTATCTCTGACAACGCGAGAAATATCATCCCGAGTTCCCAGAACTTCGAGCCCGTGGATCCTCGCGTGTCGCTTAAAAAGATTGTCGTCGATAAAACCGACCGGCAGATATCCAAACCCGGGGTTCTTACGCATTTCCCGAACAACCATCTCACCCGCGTCTCCGGCTCCCACAATCAGCACCTCCTTCACATTTTTCTGTCTGTATTGCCAGACGACTTCTCGCAGGATCCTCGGGATCAGATGAACACCGCCAACCAGTCCTATACAGAGAATCCACTCCAGAATAATGATCGCTCTTGGAATTCCCAAATCGTATAGAAAATCTTTAGAAAGGATAAGCTGCCCTATCCATGTGTGTATCACAGGGGATTCTTGGGTCAACGGTACACCCTTAAAGACCCAAACAGCGCTGACCAGAATTCCGATCGAAATCAGAGATATACCTCCAAGAACGGCTTTACGCATTTTGCGGTCAGAAGGCAAGGTATTCAAGTCATAGCCCGACAATCTGTAAATAACGGCAGAAAGCGCAAATAAACCGGCAATCGTAATCCCGATGCCATAATTTCTGAAATAATCGATCACCATGACCAGAATTGTCCCCAACGAAACAGCCTTAATGAGCCCATAGGCATCGGTGAGACTAAAATATCGCTGAATACTCCGATAGAATCCGCAGTAATAAAAGGAGGTTAATCTGATCAAAAAGAAGATCAGTAAAAACTTGTACAACTGATCCTGGTAGTATAGTGGGACCTTGAAATCAAAGCGGATCAAATAAGCCAGCCAACACGCGCCGATGACCAGAACCGCATCGGTCGCCAACCACAGAACCTTGTAGAGATACCTTTTCAAGAGTTCACTCCTCTTCGCATTATGGCGTATCGAGCCTGCGGCTGCAGGATACACCGAGCCCTGCAAATATCCAGAAAGCCATGCGCATTGTAGGGATGGCCGATAGATGAAGAACCACGACCCGGTCCATAGTAATATGGGTTATAAACCTCTTAAAAACAATCAAAAAAATGTAATTTCGATCCGAGATGTACTCAGAAAAAAAAGCCACCCCCAAGGTTTTAAGAGGTGAAAGTCTATGGTCTATCGTCTATCGCAATTGTTAATCCTGAATCACACCGCATATTTTCATCCGTTGAACCTGTTTTTTAATGCCCTCTTCAAAAGAAATCGGTGAATAACCAAAATCGCTCCGTGCGCAGTCAAAGTCGAAGTTTTTATTTTCACGCAACCGCATCACCGTGTGGATATCCACACGGGTATCGTCAACAAACCGACGGTAGAAAGATACAGCAGGTAGCACAAGAGAAATCGGTATATGAACTTTCAGCATCCGTTTCTCCAGGGCCTGAGCGATAAGATCGATGATATCGCTGTAGCAATAGGCCCGTGCTCCGGAAAGATTATAGGCCTTTCGATATGTTCTAGAATCATCCATGACGTCCAGAATTGCCCGAACAAGATCATAAACATATATCGGCTGCATCAGATTGAGGCCATTTCCAAAAATCGGGAAAACCGGATATTTGTTGATGAACCTGACCAGATGAGAGATATTCCTGTCGCGCTCATCTCCGTAAATCATCGTAGGTCGGAGCAAGGTAAACTCCAGCTCACTCTCGAAGATATGTTGCTCGGCCGCGCGCTTCTGAATCACAGAATCAGTTTCTACGCTGGAAAAGACGCCCGTTGAACCGATAAACACAGCCCGCTTAACACCCGCTGCCTCACAGGCCTGAATGATATTTCTGGCATACCAAATAAAAGCTGTCGTAACGACCGTCGTGATTCCACCCAACGCCTTGTGGATCGACGAACCGTCTTCCAGATCCCCATAAATAAGGTCAATATCATCTCCAATATGGTCTGTCCGGCCCGTCGGCCTCACGAAACAACGCAGGTGCTCTCCCCTTCGGCAGAGCTGTTCCAGCAGCAGTGAACCGACATGGCCGGTTGCGCCGATAAGCAAGATCAATTTACCAAAGCCTTCCCAACTTACTTTTCTTCGAGTAATTCCTCGTAAACCTGCTCAATACGCCTTACCATATGATCCACGCAAAATTCGGGATAAACTCGGCGCCTCCCTTCATCTCCCATGCGTTTTGCCAATGCTCGATCTTCCAGTAACTGAACGATTCTCTCGGCCATTCGTTTTGATTCACGGGGCGGAACAAGAAAACCGGTCACGCCTTCAACGATTCCCTCCTTTGATCCATCCACCGCTGTGACGACCAGTGGTTTTCCTGCGGCCATGCCTTCAGGAATAATTCTCGGCAGCCCTTCCCAAAGCGATGAGAGTGCCAGAACATCTGCGACTGGCAATATCTCATGTACATCATCCCGAATACCGGTAATGACGAACTGCTCAGCGATTCCCAGTTCGCGGGCCAGACTCTCGACTTGAGGCCTTAACGGGCCATCCCCAATCAGAAGAAAAGAGACCTGGGAATGATGTTGGGCAACAAAGTGACACGCTTTCACAAACTCCTGAGGGGCCTTTTGTTCTGATAGACGGCCAACCATACAGACCACGGGCCAATCTTCCCGGATGCCCAACTCCTTTTTTTTATCTCGCACATCCACCTGAACGTCCATAAATCTGTGTACATCTATTCCACTGCGAATGGTAACATAATCATCAGCCTTGCCTATGGCTTCCTGAAGACCTTTCTGAATATCCAGATTCGTAACCACAATAAACTTATCCGTAAATGGCGCCGCCAGACGTTCAAGAATCAGAAACACCCCTTTTTTCAGCCTGGGCAAGAAATCATTGAAGCTCCAACCGTGGACCGTGTGAACAACAACCGGCACACCGACGGCTCGTGCGGCCCATCGTCCCAGAATACCTGCTTTAGAGCCGTGAGTGTGTACGATATCAAAAGAGTATTTTCTAAAAAACAGGTACAGCTTAATCAATGTGATCAAATCCTTATAAGGATGTACCGGAGTTATGAGTTCGGGAATCTCAGTAAATGGTATCCCGGCCTGTTTTACCTCTGAGACCAGTTCGCCTCCACCCACATCTTCTGATGGGCCGCTGAGCACGGCGACCTCATATCGATCTCTGTTCAGCTTCTTCGCCGTATAGACCGTGTTGGTCTGGGCGCCCCCCACAACGAGACGGGTGATCATGTGAAGTACTCTAGTCTTCTTCATCAGATTCCTGAATAAGTGAAACAGAGGGCTCCGAGTTCGCGATGTTTGAGCCGTATAATCCCAGGCTTGCCAAGCACCAGAACATCATCCGAACAGTCGGCTCTCTAAGCGCATCCCATAGAAACATCACCAAACAAATACTCGAAAGAGAAACGAAAATCGCCTGCTTCATGAATCTAAATTCACCTTTTTCGCTTCGAAAAGCTTCTTGCGCCAGTAACTTCAACATAAAGTATAACAGCCCGATCACAGTTAAAAAGCCAACCACGCCTATTTCACACAGCCACATCGCATACATATTTTCCATTGAGTGATCCGGACTCTCTTTTCTGGGATCCAGAGTGGCCGAGCCCGCAAATCGTCTTGTGAGATTTCCATATCCAATTCCAACCCATGGACTCTCACGGAAGAGAAGAATAGCATCTTTGTATCGACCCAGCCTGTACTTTTCGTGATGCTCAAAAGCAATCACCGCATTTAGCCGAGTAACCAGGGTACGCTCTACACGAACGACAACAGGCCCCAAACCCGCCAGATAACATAAGAAAATAATCAGCGGCTGGACACAAAGTATACATACAGCCGCAATCATAAGAGATCGAATTTTTGGATGATCGACCGAGAGCCTTCTAAATGTTAGAGGTATTAATACCCCAATCTGGAAGATCCAGCCAACCATAATGGACCTGCTGAAAGTAACCAGCATACATAATACAATCAACAAACAGGCACAGACGCCAAAAACCCTGTGTCTGCGTCGATGTGACCTAAATGCAAATACCCACGCAATAGGATAACACAACAGAAGATATGTCCCCAGAAAAAGAGGATTCCCTCTTGAAGACATCACCCGTCTCCCCACCCGGTAGGGATTGTATCGCTGATACAGGTCGCCGAAAAGGGGATCGCTTCCCGTCACATAAACCAGCAGCCCATAGGCCGAAACCAGAGCGGCTGAAAAAATAATGAAATAATATAACCTGTTAAGATGAAAAGCATCGATCACTATCGGGACGAGTACGATCAACCATATGCCTGTAAATGTGTAATAAGCAAGTTTTGCGAAACCGATAAAAGGATAAGCCGCTCTGGTAAGACTGATGAGACTGACAAGTAGAAATCCTGCAGCACATATTAGAATTCGCTTGTATTTCCAGAGCTTTGATAGAGAGGCAAGCTGCCTTATCGATAGTCCTGTAAGGAGAAAAATAATAGCTGCGGGTGTATATTTGAATATTTCAAGCTGAATATCAAATTGCGAGATAGATACAGGCGGCAAATAATAATATGGCACCAGTCCTATATAAAATATAAGAAGCGAAAAAAGGTAGAAAGAGATGGAATTGCGAAGCTCTCGAACTCTGATCATTTGTGTCTTTCTGATATCCTCTTGTCAGCGTCCCTGAGAAGCATCTCCGCTCTTCGCCCGATAAATGCCCCCATAAAGATATAGATGGCCATAATCTGCCTGACGTTCATAAATTCACCGGATATCATCGAAACAGCCAGAGCCACCGTCATGCCAAGAAAAGTCAGCTGCAATATCGAATCCTCTTCCGTTGGTGCGCGGCGCAATGCAGAGACTGTCCGCTTCGTAAGCACCAGGAGAAGGTATAGGTGGAGAACAAGGCCGATGAATCCATATCTCAAGAAAAGCAAAAGGTAGTTATTGTCAAAAATACTTCCTACCTCGCCCCGTGCAGGTCCCAATCCAATTATCGGCGACCTCAGGGCGTGGGGAAGATAAAGAACCAACAGTTCGTAGCGTTCACTAACCTCACGTATCTTCATAAGGTCTCGTTTCTCTATGGCGTCGAGGGCGACACGAAAACGTCTGTTGAGCGGCAATTCTTGCATACTTATTGTGATTCCGGTTCCCAACAACAGGATCATCAGGAGAAATCTGACTTTTGAAATATTTCGCAGTCGTGTAAAGAAATATAGAATTGTGACTATTGCCGCCAAACAGCTTATAGCGCTTGTACGAGAACCGGATTGTATAACCAGGTATCCAAGCCATAGAAGCCCAACCAGATAAATCCAGGTAGTAAATTTACGTCTAAAAACAACTACATTGGCTACGAAAAATGCTGAAGAGAAGGCCAGAAATACGCCCAGCCAGTTGGGGTTATAAAATGTCCCCTTTGCTCTTGCGCCTGATGTCGAATAGAGATCGAATAGAGATTTCGAACTCAACGATCGGTTCCACCATGTTTTATCCCAATACAGCACCGTTGCCGCAACCATCTCAGCAAATATAAGAAGTGCAATCCATCTCAATCCACGCTTCATCGGCTTGCCCGCAGCCAATCGTACCTGGTATCCGCAGAAATACCAGAGCAGATAGGTCGGATATCGGAGCACTTCGGCAATGTCGCGAAATCCCGGTGTAATACCCAGGCCGAAGTACCCCCAGAACAGCGAAAGGGACACGCTCCCCGTAAGGATAAGCCACCATACCATAATACGGTCTTTCACAAGCCTGTGATTTTGAGCAACACGTAATATTCCCAAAATCGCAAAACCGGAGAGGATAACGTCACCTATAGCAATGCCTCCCCAAAGCCCAAGGTGCTTTTCCGGAACCGGCTGAAAAATCGAAAGAAAAAGAAAAAATGGAATAAACCTCGAAGAATCTCCAAGGGCATGAAAAGCCATAATCCCGATAAAACACAGCGATACTATATATCCGGCGTAAACAGGATAACATCCAACCAGGACAAAGAGGACCACAAAACAAAGCCCCCAGGGGATGGACTTTGCTTTATCCTCGCTGTAGTTACCAACCCTATCGACCGCGAACGTCACTCGACTTTTCCTTACAGAGAGAATACCTCAGACCAGAACCAACCCACGATCCGTACCATTACCGATCGTCTTAACGATAGACCAATTGATGATGTATCGAAGGATTATGGCCAAGACTTTTCACACAGTCTGGCGCTTTGTCAGGTAGCATCCTTGCGAGCAACAAATGTGTAAGCGCCAACGGTTCTGTAAAGGCGGTTTCTCTCATTCGCCTTTCCGTCCAACATCCCGCCGGCGAGCCACCACAAACGGTGCAGAACCTCCAACGGCCAAATCAACGTTTTGCACAAAACCTTTGGCATTTTGGGGAACAACCCCATTCGAGCTTGGGCTAAAAGTGCGCTGTATGTTGTGCTTGGCGACACCTTTTCCAACGTGAATCCCCCGTATTTCAACGAATTGAAAACACCCAAATGCGTATGGTGATAAAAGCTGTCACCGTGGAAGGGTTCCAGGTACGCCACGGTACCAATGAACTTCCCGCCCGGCTCTAGGACGCGGTAGGCTTCACGCGTCAGGACGAAAGGATAACGGATGTGCTCAAGCACCGCTATGGACAGTGTGAACTCAAAGCTGGCATCCTTGAAGGGTAGAGCGTGCCCGTCCCCAAGGATTGGAGCTTCAGGAGTGCTGTAGTCGATGCCCACGTATTCGAAGCCTGCGTGCTCACAAACCTCCCGATGCACGGTATCACCGCAGCCGAGGTCCAACATCAAACTTCCGAACTTTTTGGCCTTTGGAAAATAACTCATTTTGTCCTGGGAAAGATGCCATGGTACCTTTACGCCCGTAAAATCGACCTCAGGTGATGGGTTCATCCCAAGCGGCGAGAAGTCGAACCCCGTTTCCGGTAGTAGTGGTGTCTCCAGTTCGAATTCGAGTTGACATTTTTTCGGCCGTTTCAGCCGTAAGTCCAGTTGACCGTGGGGACTGTAACCATATTCGATACCGCAACTGGCGCATTTCGCACCTTCGGCCATCTGGCCGATGTTTCCTCCACAATGTGGGCACGAAAGCACACTCCACACTTTTTCGCTCAAGGTTGTCATGTTCGGTTCCCCAAGGTGTGTGGCTGACGATATGATGCCACATAACCGTAAATTGTATGCGCAGCGAAGTTCCAGATACAATCATGCAATCGTGTTAGACAAAGCCGCACCTCTTAGGCCAAAATCAACTCGCGTTTTTTTAACATTATTGATCGTCTCAGCGATATACCAACCGTACCATCAAATCACCTTCAAAATTACCGTGCTTTATGTAGGTTATGTTTTCAGACCAGCTTTGTCCTGCGTTATTCGATCTAAAGCTATCCAGTTTGGAAGACGAAGCATCAGTTGTAGAGAGATAAAAATATCCTGTTTCGTCCTCAGATAGGGAAAACACAATCGCATTCATCCCTTGCCTCACAGCCTGCACGGGAACGGGGAAAGAATGGTACCGTCTATTTTTCCATTTTCCTAGGGGTTCTCTGAAAACTTGCTGGTCATTGATTGAAATGATCAGTTCCGGATTTCCTCCTCTGACCAGTCCATGGCGATGGACATAGTAAGCGAGTTTCGCCTGGGTTAAATCAGCCGGATCGTCTTCCAGCCAGATCAGTTTTTTCAACTGATGATGTCGAACGTGAATCAGCGCTACCCGCTGGTGCAAACCGAATCCGGCTCCCGCGTACTTCCATCCCGGAGCATACATGGTAGGTTCGGGCTCCAGCAAGGCATTTATGAGAATGAAGATACCAAAAATAGCAAGAATGGACACCACTTTCCAGCGACGCTGCACATGGAAGATCAGGTTAAAGGAGTAAGGACCACCGTGTTCGGCTAATCTACGTACGTATCGCACGCCCTCGTAAATCGCTTTGGCACTGAGCATCAAAACAAAGGGAGAGAGATATGAGGTATGTCGGGGTTCTGTGACGAACGACAGGTGAAGAAGCAGTTTGTAGAAAATAGTCAGAAAAATCGGAAACAAAACTGCAAAATTCTTCATTGTATATGTAAATAATGTCACGAGTCCTAGCGTTAACAAACATCCACGGATGAACAGATAGAACCCTGTAGGCAAAGGGAAAGGGGAAATGCCGCTGCCACGCCACAATTGAGAGACCCTGCCCCAGAGATGATGGCCCAACAGCCTGGGTCTAAAAAAGTAGATCTCCGCTAACCCTTGAAAAGCGTAAAAAAGTCTCAGAAAACCGTTTCCCGCAGTCTCTAATCTATCGATCGCCTCGCTCATGATGATCTCATTGTGATCTTTGAAAGATCGAACGGGAAAATTCCAGTTGGAATATGTTCCACGGAAAATCCCCGGAACATTATTGTTGTATAGGTCCTTTGTCGCTGAATCTATCAAAACACAAATGGCCAAGAGCAATACAGGAGCAATAAGACAATAGGTCCATTTATTCCTGAGAACGCCGGGATATCCAGTACTGTCGAAATATCGATAGACAGATACGGCTGTAATACCAATCAACACGATATGCATTTCAGGCCTTGTAAAGGCCAGGATTGGAGTTGCCCCGTTTTGGTGGAGTGTTTAGGGCTTGGGCTTCAAGCCCGTGTTTGATGCTGTTTTTCATATGTCATCGGTGAGTGGTATGCGATTGATGAATGCCTACGATGGGGATTATACCAGCCCTCAATATATTCAAAAATAGCCAATCTGGCCTCCTTGTGGGTACGAAAACAACGGCGGTCGATCAATTCACATTCGAGGGTGGCGAAAAAGCTTTCACACAGTGCGTTGTCATAGCAGTCGCCTACAGAACCCATTGAGGGACGTATACCCGCCTCATCGCAGCGTTTACCGAAGGCAAGTGAAGTATACTGAGATCCCTGGTCGGAGTGGTGGATCACCCCACAAGGATGACGCTGCCAAAGTGCCATATTCAAAGCAGACAAAACCAACTCACTCTGGAGCGTCGAAGCCATCGTCCAGCCCACGACTCGGCGGGAAAAGACATCGATAACCACAGCAAGATACAGGAAGCCCGCCCAGGTTGGTACGTAGGTAATATCGGCCACCCAGAGTTTATTTGGGGCTTCAACAGTGAAGTCTCTCTTGACCAGATCAGGGGCTTTTTGAGCCTTTTTTCCCTTACGGGTGGTTCTGATACCCTTTCGACGGCTCACCCCGAAGATACCAATCTCAACCATCAGACGGGCGACACGCTTTTTGCCTATACGGATGCCTAATGCTGCCAGATCTTCCCAGATTCTGGGGGCTCCGTAGGTAGAATCAGAACGGGCATGAAAAGCCTTAATCTGTTCCTTGAGATCCGCATCGACCTTTGCTCTTGGCGATGGGGGGCGTCCTCGCCACGCATAATACCCACTGAGGGAGACACCCAGGACTCGGCATTGCGTGGTAATTGGCCATTTTGCCTGGTGCGCCTTCACGAACTGGAAGGCTTTCTGGGGATCGTGTTGGTCTCCTGAGCGAACCAGGCTGCTGCTTTTGACAAGATCTCACGCTCGATGCGTAACTGCTTAATCTCGCGACGAAGACGGCGCAACTCCTCTCGCTCATCACTGGTCAGACCGTCTTCTCGAAGGCCCTCGTCTCGGTCGGCCTGTACCACCCAGTTCCGGATCGTCTGGTCTGAGGGCTCGAACTCTTTGGCCAGCTCTCCTGGCGTACGACCGGCTCGAACCAATTCGACCATTTGCTTTTTGAACTCAGGTGGATAAGGTGGACGTGTTGGCGGCATAGTGGATCTCCTTTCTCCCAAGAGATAAGGTACCCACCGAAACGGGGCAACTCCACCTATGACACCGTCCCTCTCCTGATCCAGGGACTGACCGACTACTTCCTCTTCTATAACCAGGAACGCCCTCACCAGGGACTCCACAATCACGTACCCGCTGACCTCTACCTCGCAAAGGAGATGCCTATCGAAAACAAAAACGCAATCAACCTTAAATTCGCCCAAAATTGGTCTTGACAATGGGGTCCACTTTAAATCTCTCCCTTTTTATCTGTGGCCACCTGGGTCTTGATCGTGTGGCGTTTGCGTTTACCCGAGTAGACCTGCCTTTGCCTCTCGTCGATAGAAGGCCGTCGGATGGGCGTTTCAAAGCTATCGACCAGCACTCGATCCACCTCATCAGGATGCCAGGAAGGTTCGCCCTTCTTCCATGTCTTCTCTGCATCAAAACGCTGGGAGGGACAGACCTCCCTCAAAACCGGAATCACCTCATGAAACGTGTTTTCCGAAGTATCCGCACTCACCCCAAACATCTCCCCCACCACGGCGTGGGCAACGTTGTGACGCAAATAAAGCAAGCTCATCAACACCTCTTGATACGGTTTTAACCGCCGCTTGCGCCCACCCCCCACGACCCGTCTGCGATTGGGCCGAAAAACCTGGGCCTGACGACGACGGTCCACCAACACCGGCAGCACAGCCTCCAAAAGCTCTGCCAAAGCAGCTGGAGAAAGGCCAAACAAGGCGCGAATCTTTCCCGGATGGGCTGTGTCAAGGCTGCGTAGATCGATCATGGCAGGGCTCCTCGCGGAAGCAGTTAAAGGAGAGCGAACGACCTCCTTTCGGAGTCTGGATGCGATATTACGCAAATGGCTTGCCAAAGTCCAGAATTATTCCTCGGACCATCTATTTATATCCGTCTTTAAAAGCCAACGATAGAAACCTGTTGTTGGCCAGAGCATTGAGGGATGAAGCTTATCTTGAAAGACAGGTCGATCTTATCCATTTTTTTTCTATCCGTGCAAAAACCTTAGGTTTAAGGCCTGGTGTGGTGGTCTTGCCCCTCTACGCACGTTGGACACCAAAAGCCGCCAAGAAATCTCGTTCGATTTATTTCGGTTTTTTCAGGCGCAGGCTAACAGACATAAAAATTCCTCATCTGCTTCTCAATTGGGATGATGAAACAATTGAGGATATGGTATTTCCTTACGACCAGCATTTTAATGGTCTCGTCAGCAAAATCTGTGGGTAATTTGAGGCTCGGGTCGATCCCCAAGTGTATGATACAGAGCGATTTCAGCTGCCCTGTAGGTCCGAAAGCCGTATGCTTTTCTCGTGGTCAGTTTTGCTTTGTTGTTAAAGCCCTCAACGACCCCGGCTGAGATTGCCCCGTTGGCGCGGAACCAATTCAGCAACAGCTCCCGATGCTTTCTCAGGGAGCGGACGACCTTCTTCATTGGCTCCAGGCGAGAGCGCATCGTGCGTCTACACCAGCGGTCCAGGAACTGCCCTGCCCGATATGGGGAGCGGTAATTCCAGAAGAACTGGAAGTCCTCTTTCAGCAGGTAGGCTCGCACCGTACGCAGGTTATATTGGAGGAGATCGGCCAGCCGTGGCTCCTGTTTCTCGGTGAGATTCTCCGGACGTTTGAGCAGCAACCAGCGTGTGTTCGTCAAGACGGGCTCGTAGTCCTTGGCTTTCAGCGCCTTAACCTCTTTGGCGCGCACGTCGTCAATCGCTTTGTTCAGTAGCTTCATGATATGGAAGCGATCGAGTATGTGCGCGGCCTGTGCGGCCTTCTTCGCCACCACCTTCAGATAGGGTTGCCACATATCCGAGCAGATGAACTGCAACGCTGCACTGCGTTCGGCGCCAAACCAGCGGAAAAAGCGCAGCAGGGTCTTCGCCTTCCGGTTCCTTCCGATCCACAACAGCCGCCGGCAACCTGCATCGATCTGGTAGACCAGCGTGAGATAGCGATGTCCACGCTGCCACTGAATTTCGTCGATACCTATGGCCTCAATGTCGTCAAGGTCTTGATGGGCACGACCCCACTCTACAGCTCTCTCCACCGACCGAAATACCTTTTGCCAACTCGTATGAAAGACCTCAGCGACCTCTTGCCAGCTCAGCCGCCTTGCCCACCGCGACAGAAACCAAGTATAGGTGTCGGTCAGGTGGTTCTTGCCGCTTGACCAGGGAACGGCTTCGACCCGCACGCCACACTGCGAGCAGTTGACTCGGCGCATCGCGTAAGCCAGGAAAACGGACATACCCCACAGCGGAACAAACTCGAACCGCCGGACCTGCAGCGTGTCGTAGCCTGGTCCTTTCCTGCCACACTGCGAGCATCGAGGCCGACTGTTTGCACGCGGCCGCACGTCGACTTCGATAGCCAAGTCCGGACCTTCAATGAACCGCATCGATCCATACACAAACGATTGTTGCTTTTCTACACGATTCAGAATAACCTTAAGCTGCATCCCGTTCCTCCCTCTGAGTCGATGTTTGTTCAGCGACTTCATCTCTCAGAGTAGGGCGGGATGCCCTTCTTAATCAACCCTTCATTTATTCAAAACTGGGAACGCTTCAGTAAATCACCTCTTGTGAACCCACAAATTCTAGTGAAGACCCTTAAAAGGGAAGGCTCTCGTGTCACATATAATATCACAGCCCGGCCATGGGTAAACATCGACACCAACGCCGCGACCCCACATTTTTACAAGCAGATTTCCGTCGCCACACCCAACATCCAGTAGATATCCCTGAGCATGGTTCAGAACCGCTTGAATACGTTCGGCACGTAATGAAGTAAAAGGCGTTTGATCTACAAAATCGTTAGATAGAAGAAACCTTAACGGCAAAGCTGCCAGGTCCAAAACAGCTTGAAAGATCGGCTTTTTTACTGCATGAAGATTCTGTTTTGCCATTGAAACAACATCCGTCATTGCTGGTCAGAGCCAATTACTTCCCCGCTATACGTTGTGCCCTAATAATAGCAGCCAACTGTTCGGCTATCAGACCCAGCAGAAAAAACAAAAGCCCTCCGATAAAGAGCAAAACCGAACCGTTTGAAATACGGTGATACACATAAAGGTTGACGGTGAGTAACAGAAGGCCGAGCGAAAAAAGGTTCACGGTCGCAAACAGGAAAATCTTCATCGGCCGGAAAAAGGTAACGATTCTGGTGATCAACAATAACACACCGATGCCATCGCTGATATACCTTACCCGGCTTTGACCGCCAACTCGCTCATAAGAGGGAATCGGCACAAATTTCACACGGAGTCCATCGAACAATCCAAACAGTGTAAGCGTGGTGCTCAAACTGTATCCCTCTGGCAGGAAAGGGTTGCAGGACATAAAATAAGAGCGTCTGAGCAGCCGAAAGCCCGAGTTCAGATCTGGAATCTTATCTCCACAAATGAACTCTGCGAATTTTCTGACCAGAACTTTGCCGACATTGCGTCTCCAACTCCTATCCTGTCCCGTCCTCGAACCGATCACAAAATCGTACTGCGGAATCTCTTTAACGAGAGTTTCAATATCTGCAATCTTGTGCTGTCCATCCGAGTCCATCGTTAAGATCCAATCTAACCTGGCTTCACGCACCCCATAACTTATCGCTGCACCGTATCCTATGTTAATGGGACTGTTGAGCAAGCGATATTGCTCCGAGTCCGTTGCACAAAATCGGCTGAGGATTTCGAAAGATCGATCACTGCTGTGGTCATTGACAAAGATCACCTCAAACTTATTAAATTGAGTCAGTTTCATCCTCTTTAATTCGCAGATTAAATCGGGTAGTGCTTCTTCCTCATTATAAACAGGAATGACAATACTTAAGTCCATAAGTTGAAAGAACTCAGTTTTGTTAGATATCATTGTGGGTTATAGAAAACTCGACCATCTACAACGAAATCCCCTTATACACATCTCCGGTATAAACAGCGGATGGGAGGACCTCACATCCCGCCCAACACCCCGGACATCCGTCAACCCATCGGCGTTTTGAAGAAATATCAGAACCGAACCAGATCTCCTCGAAAGATTGGCGCCGGATATTGCCTACAATTTCCGAATTAAATTGACATACGGGAATATCCCCGTCGGGGTAAAGCCGCAAATGATCCCGTAAAGCAACACATTTTGGATTCAATAGTTGTCCATCTTTCTCTTTCTGAAGTCTCTGTATCATTCCTTTGAGGTAATAATTCCTCAATAGATTGATAACCGGAGAATTCGTCTTACGTACCTTTCCCTCAACCTTTTTAAAAAAAGCAACAAGCTCGTCGGAAGTAAAATCTCCAAAAGGCTCAAAATATCCTGGGTAAGGCGGACCCATTTGGATACTAGAATCGATGTGGTAAGTCGCAGAACCTTTGTATGCAAGATAGGGACAAACAGTAATACCGTACGGATCAAAATCAGCCTGTATTCTTTCGTAGTCTGCTAAGCTGTCGTGATTCACAATGGTCTGATTGATCGCAACAACGAAGTTTTCTTTATCTGCAATCTCTTTGAGGCATATTGCCGTTTCCTTGGCCCTTTGGTAGGCTCCGCGAGTGCCTCTGATCAGATCGTGATGTTCTTCAAAAGCATCTATGGAAATCTTGATTTGAAGCTTCGATTTCTTTCTTACCTTAGAAATCGACTGAACAATGACCTGGGTCAAAAAACCATTTGTCGTGATATGAATGTACGTTGGCCTCAAGTAGAAGTCAGCAAGATTAACAATATCATGGATATCTCTCCTGATAAATGGCTCACCCCCCGTAATCCGGACGGCGTCCATTCTTTTCAACTGTTGGAAAAAACCCTCAATCTCCTCCAGCGTAAGATCCGGTTCATTGACGGGCTTCCGCCAGCTATCACACATAACACACTTCGCATTGCAGGGCCATGTGACAGTATATGTCAGAAAAGAAGGAAAGCGCTTGAGCCCCAAACGATTCCGAATGACTCTAATGGGATAGTAAAGCCTCATATCTCGGTTCCTCACTGTTTGATGTGGGTAAGACATAGATTACAAGCCAGAAAGTGATAGAAATATCTCTTCGTGAAACCTAACTCCTTCATAACACCAGCGATAACACCAAGATGATCCAGCCTTTCTACAGTAATATTTTCCACAATCATCCCTCCTCTGAATGATCAAGATGGGTCAGAGGAAGATAAAACAAAATTCCGCTTAATATTACTTTGTCAAATACGCATCGGTCGCATTAATTCAGTCAGTTTACGCTGCACCAGTTGTTCAATCACCATATTCGATAAGGCTTTGACCACCTGGCGGTGGATGGCCTCATAGGAACGTCGCCTTCGATCCCTTCGAGGGGGAAAAAGGATCACGAGGTTTTCCCCGTGATCGCGGCATTTCTTGGCGCTGGTTCCACTCCTTCCAACACAGGAAGCTGTAGGTCAACATCACAATGGTGGCATGGCGATGAAATCCCCTCCAGAGTCGGCCTTGATACTCATCCCACCCCAGAAGCGATTTGGCCACCTCGTGGAACTGTTCAATCAGCCAGCGGCGATGCGCATATTCCACCATCCGTTCCAGGGGTGTGGCTTTAGGAAAGTTGGAGAAGTAATATTTCCAGTCTCCTTCTTGGCCTCTTCCGGGTCGTTCGCCAATTAACCAGCCCAACTGGATCGACTCACCAGAAAGGGTGCGATAGGCTCTTTGGGCAATGAATTTTTTACGCAACCATCCCTTGGTGCCTTCTCGCCAACGGATGGTCCGCCACGCGGAACGGGGAAGCGCTTTTAAAACCTCATCGACACGACCGCTGCCCTTTTTGCGTTGCCCTTTCACGGCAACCCGAAAATCACATGGGACAGCCACGACATAATGTTCCTTTCGGCTCTCTAACCCCTTTAAAAAGGTAGGATCATTGCCATAGTCGGCATCGGCGACCACCACGTTATGAGGGACTTTCAACCCACGTGCTTCATCCAACAAGGTCAGAGCAATCTCTGGCTTGGTCTGAAAGGAGATCTCCTCCGGCACACCGGCCTTAGCACACCGATCCGGGTCATTGGTCCACGCTTTGGGTAGATACAACCTCGCATTTAATGGCCAACTCACCCCCGCATCGGCATACACACCCGTCACAGCAACCTGGCAATTGCCGACTTTACCCAGACTGCCTGAGTATTGCCTGGAAACACCCACTGAGCTCTTGCCTTGTTTGGCAAAGCCCGTATCGTCGAAGATGGAAGCCCCATCGCCCAAAACCGCTTCATCCCGCATTTGCTCAACCCTCTGGGCGTTGAAGGCGGCTTCATCCCATTGAATCCCGGTCAGGAGATTGTGGAGCCTCTGCTCATTGGTCTGGGGGATCGCTCCTGCGAGGGTCTCGCCGTTCTTCCGAGGCAGATCTGAGAGCAAGCCCGTGCTATACCGCTCCAGGTTTTCTCGCCCTTCAGAACGCACAAAGTGATGGATGAAGGGAGAAAGAAACGCCTCTAACTCGGGCAAAGGGTCTGTCGATGCTTTGATGTCCATTGGTATCCTCCTGTTTGCCAGAAAGATACCAACCTATCCATCAATTGACAAAGTAATATTAACGCAACTGCTCAATGTCGGTTCTATATATCAGAAAAATAGGCTCTTCGCTGTTTCACGTGGGTAATCATAAAAACCCGAACCAGTCTTCTTGCCGAGTGCGAGGTGGTTCCTAACCGTTTGCTCCGGTATCCGCACATGAGATCTCTCCTAAACACACGGCGGGTATTGAATGATCCGGAGATCCAGTTTGCCGTTTAGTCCATCGTAACAATTTATTATCTAACAACTTAAACAACTGTTTTTAAGATAGAATCCTGAGCAACAGACAACGGGTCGGGCAACACCGTTGACAAAGAATACTCGAAGGCTGGTCCACAAAACCTGCAGCTTGGGCGTCTTGTCTACCACAACTGGTCGTTCCTGGGGGAAGGTTACCCACACCAAATAGCGAGGAGCCGAAAAATATATATCTTAAAAAGGAAATGGTGTAAGTTTAAAAAACAAAACATCGTCGAACCAGGCTGAACCATCTGTCTCAAAGTTGGTTAACCAGATTGTAGCCTGACGGGCGAAAGCTGGCGCTTCAACGATCCTTGCGCTGTAAACCCAGGTAGGAGAAAACACATTATCAACCCACTTAATATGGCGTGTTCCGTCATCCGTCCGCCACACAACCCCCAGCTTCGCCTTTCCGGTTCCCTCTGTTTTTACCCAACTGCCTAAAAAATATAGGGCACTGCCTGCGACTTCAGCAGTGCGACTCGCAAAGTTAGTCCGCCGTTTCGACGGATGAACGAGTCCGGCTGCTTGCGAGGTCCCTCGCCAGTCCCCGTGGGAGACTCTTTTCAGGTGATGAAGCGAACCCGGCGCTTGATAAATATCACGCCAGCCAGTAGGCAATCTACGCTCTGCCACATCAAACTCAAAGCTCGCATTCGTAACAAGATTCCTGGCGCGTTTCAAGTAAAAAACCGTCTGTCCGGATCTTACCCAGATACCACCCTGACCGTCTGGGCGAACCGTCAGGGTATCCGCAGCCGATGGCGCCAGGCTCTTTAGACGCATAAGGAGATAAATATCGTGAGAGGCGGCAAGTACGGAAGGATTGTAGAAAAGCGACTCAAGATGTATGCCCGAACGTCTCTTATTGACCCGTACGGGAAGTTGTAAGTTCGAAAGTCGCCTTAGAATCTGGCGCATCTGGTTAGCGTCATCGCCACGTTTATAGTGTTTCCAGAGATCGATATAGGCCTCAATCACATAAGGGCTCACCTCCAGAACAGCGTCCATTTGGCGCCGATAAGCTTCAGGCTGATCCGTTTTCAGCGATTGGGCCTCCAGGTACATCAAATAGGCCCTTTCAAAATCATTACGCGACGATCTTTTCGCTATTCTCCTCGCTTCGAGATTATCAGGCGCGAGATAACGGAGTAAGTAGAATGCTCCAAGACTGGATTCCCGAACGGACAACTCCGCCGCTCGTTGGAGATCCACAAACTGGCTCGAAAGGCTGGATAATTGATCTTCACCATAAACCTGTATAAGTGCCGAAGTCCAAATCCCCAGGTTTTTCCGCATCCAAAGGTGAGTTGTATAGGCATTCCAGCTCTTCACATATTCTCCATCGTCGTAGCATGCCCTGGCATAGCTCAAAAGCCCAAAAGAGATAGCAATCTGTGCAAGTCCTGCAATACCTATCACCGCAAAGACGCCAATTGTCAACCAAAGCAAGTATCTATTCTTCATAGCATCAGGCTCGGTTGTCCAAACGGGTTTCAATTGCCAGACTCATAGTTTGAATAACATTCGACCACGTAACCTCTGTAGCGATTTGACACCGTTTTTGAATCGGCGCAGGATCAGGGCCTTCTTCTAAACAGGCTTCTATCTCTTCAACAAACACCTCTCTGTTCTGGGCAATCCTGACATAAGGTACATAAGGACGGACCTCTGGTAGATCGGTTGAAACAATCGGTTTTCCTGAAGCCATGAATTCGAAGAGTTTTGATGGAAACGTATAGGTCGTGTACGTATCCACAACGTACGGAATCAGACAGACATCGAAAGAGACAACATAGCCGGGAAGCTGCTCATGCTCACGCCTGCCCAGGAGATAAATATTCGGGAATGCCTTCAGTTTCGAGGTATTCATTCGTTCAGGTCCGATAAGGACAATAGACCATTCGGGCCGTGCGCCGGCAATAAAGGTAAGCAGGTCCTGATCAACCCATTCGTGAATCATTCCCATTGTACCTATAATCGGCCTTGGTACGTGTCGAAGGTCTTGAGGAACCATCTGCTTATCTTCAGGACCCCGGGCAAACTGCTCAATATCCACAGCATTCGGCGTAAAATAGATATGATGATTATACGCTTTATTTACATTCACAAGACCTCGGGCACTACAAAAAACAAGATCGACTTGAGAGAGATACTCAATCTCCTCCTGCCTGAATCTCTCGGGGTTGGCAACGCTCTTATGGTGTGGTCTATAATCAACTGCGTGGTATACAATAAGCGCTGGCTCAAGCGGGCGTATAGCGTCCAGTATCCACGGAAAGGGGATATAGGTCCAGAAAATAGGACATTTAAACCCTAACTTTTCAATGCAGGATTTTAAGAATCGGCGTAGAATCCAGGTATTGATGCGCCGAAACAGACCAACGCGATGAAACGGAATCACAAGCGGTGTCACGACCCAGAGCCCGGTACCATTCTGGGTCGAGAGATCTTGATCGAGGGATCGGCGATTATCCCAGAGGCAGTTCTTGAGCTTCTTTAGAAGTGTTGGTAAATCACGCCAGGTAGGATTTCGAACACCTGTTCGATTGACAAACAGGACTCTATTGGTCTTGCTGAGACGCGGAAATATATGCCGACGGCTCAGCTTTGTTTCCTTGTCCCAATCATCCAGGGATAAGCAGATAATATCACGGTGGCGCAATATTGGCGTTTCACAGGAAGCTGGATTTTCATCAAGGTGCTCTGACGACATGACCAGCTCCTTCTGAAAGTTCAAAAGTCCGAAACCACACCTTATCGGGCAATCTGTCCACTCCAATACTTAAGAACGAAAATAGCCCAGAGTTGCTTACTGTAATCAAACCGGTTCAGCGTATGGTCCCGATAGAGACTTTCCACACTGTACGTATTCAACTCAACAGGGCCGGCCTTTGACCTCACAGTATCCCAGAATAAATCTCGCAACTCGCTCTTTAACCACTTTCCGAGAGGGACATCAAACCCTTTCTTGGGTCTTCTGTGGACAAAAGGCGGTAGAATATCTTTGAAGGTCTCTTTTAGAATTATCTTTCGATTCTTGCCCTTCATTTTAAATGCCCCTGGTATGCCATAGGCCAGTTCCGCAATTCGATAGTCCAGAAAGGGGCTGCGCACTTCCAAAGAGTTATACATACTTGCCAAATCTACTTTAAGCAGCATATCGTTGGGCAAAGCAAATGAGAAATCTACATAGAGCATCGGGTTGAGTTGATCGGTTAGATTTGCTTTACAATTGTACTGGTCAAAAAGACTTCGAATGGATTCCAGCGGTTGGTTGGAGAAATCCTTACAATCATAAGGAACCAGACCCGCTATCATTTCAGGAGAAAGGACCTGCATAAGAGAAAAATGTTGCACGGCGGGACAATCTGCCACCCCATCAACAAAACGCTTCAGTTTTCTTATAAAATCAAGGGCCCGATTCTCGCGAGAAGCCGGCAGTTTTCTAATCAGGGGCTCGATGCACTGTCTTCTAATATGCCCGGGAATCAGGTGATAATAGCGCCGGTAGTAAAAACCCAGGTATTTTTCATACCCAGCAAAAAGTTCATCCGCTCCGTCTCCCGAAAGCACCACAGTCACTTGCTTCCGAGCCATCTTTGAAACGAGATAGGTGGGTAAAATCGACCCGCCTCCCGAAAATGGTTCTCCCAACCTGTTCAGAACGTCCGGAATACAACCCATCAGATCCGCGGGCAAGACATCAAAGGTCTCATGTTCTGTATTGTAGAACTGCGCAGCCTGTTGTGCATACTGAGACTCGTCCAACACCTGTTGGCCGGGAAACCCAATCGAAAACGTCTTCACCGGCTGATCCGACAAACGCGACATAAGCCCGGTTATAAGCGTAGAATCGAAACCGCCGCTGAGAAATGCGCCCAAAGGAACATCGCTGATCATCCGTCTTTGAGTGGCATCAAGAATGAGACTCCGGAGTCGGTCCTTCGCATCTGTGTAGGACAACTCGCGGATATGAGTATCTAAAACATGCCAGTACCTTTTACAAACAAAGTGATTCCCGACAACAAGATAATGACCCGGTTCAAGCTTTTTGATATTCTTATAAATGGTTAATGGTGCTGGAATATAGCCAAACGTCAAATACGAGTGAACCGCTTCAGAGTCAATCTCCAAATCGATAAAGCCGGAAGCAGCAAGGCTTTTGATTTCGGAAGCAAACAGAAAACACCCATTCACATAACTGTACACCAGCGGCTTAACCCCGAGGCGATCTCTTGCCAGGAAAAGGCATTGATTCCTGGCATCCCAGATCGCAAAAGCAAACATTCCATTCAGCTTAATCACACAATCTATACCGTATTCTTCATAGAGATGTACAATGGTCTCAGTATCCGATTGGGTGATAAAACGATGCCCCTTTTTAATCAATTCATCTCTAAGCTCTTGATAGTTATAAATCTCACCGTTAAAAACAACTGAAACACGTCCATCTTCGTTAAAAAGAGGCTGATCCCCGCCTTCCAGATCGATAATACGCAGCCTGCGATGACCCAGCCCAATAGGACCATCAACGTGGTATCCCTCATTATCGGGACCACGATGGAAAAGCAGGGAGTTCATCTGCCTCAGAACTGTCTTCTTATCCGCACACTTTCTACAATAGATTCCACAGATGCCGCACATAGTATGCCTGTCCTTTAGTCACAACAAGCCCGCCACCCTTCGGCTTCCGAAGTAAATCCGATCCGATCACCGCTCACAGAGAAAGTGATAATAGGGCAGACCGTCCGATATCTTGACGCGTCTGAACGTATCCTGCAGCCCCAGAATCTCCTGACGCGAAATCCGCTGTTCAATACCTGTAAAAAAACGGTCGTAAACATCCTGTTCAATCCGACGAACACCTCTCTTGCCATACGCCTCAAACAGGGGAACGTAGCGGCTCAACCCCAGGGGGTTCAAAGCGCGCCCCAAAAAGACAAGCGGCAAGTACACAGAAAACGTCACAGCGCGGGCGAACAGATTCCGGAAAGCGGGACTGCGGACCCTGCAAACGCACAGACGCAACCACGTCACCATCTTTAACAACAAACGAAAATAGACCGGCCGATTGTCCAGAGAATAATAAAGGTAAACAAGCAGGGCGGGCGCAAACCGTTTCAGATTGCGGACCTCATTCAGGCATGGCGTAGGCAGATGGTGCAGAACGCCTATGCAAAATAAGAAATCGACAAAATCCGCCTCAAACGGAAGGACCTTCAAATCGCACATAAAGAACAGACAGTTGCTCACATCGGAAAGATTCCTTCTGGCGATAAAAATGGCATCGGAAAAATCGACGAGAAGGATCTCTCGGCAAGTCCCTTTTAAATAATAACTCCAGCGTCCGTTTCCACAGCCCAGATCGCACACGCGTAAATCGCGCAAATCGACCAAATCGACCAGGTCGAAATACTGCTGGAACTCCGCCTCATGTTCGGCCATAATCTCACTGTAGGTCTTCCATTCCTCTCCAAAAGAGAACTGGATCTCCTCCGCAAACGCGGACGAACGGCTAAGACCGGCCGCGGAGCCTGTCGCTTCTCCAGTCTCCTGGCTCCCCAATCGCAACTTCATTCTGACAAAATCGGTATACTGGTCAGGCTCAGACAGAATAATCACATCCTCCACAAGAGGATACCGCCTGTGGTCCACAACCAGCGCATCTGGCTCTAAAACGATGTTCTCGGTGCCGAATATACGCTCTAAGGATGGAATCTTATCCTTGTAATACATACGGTCGTCACTCAATCTTGCTTCCACCTTTACCCCATTTTGTCCGATGAACTCAGGTAAGAGATATCACTGCTTGCGAAAACCGTCCTGATTGTAACATACAGCAAACCAAAAACGACAATTCGGACCAAAGTGGAAACAGACTCCAGCGAGTCGCTTTTTCCAACGATCATGCGTGTGGCCGCTACCACGAGCAGAAGAACAATAACAGCTACGAACACAGATTTGTCCAGTCCCGTCAAAGAACCAGACAGACACAGGAAATTCGTGTGTCTCCAATCTTTGCCCAGCAAGATGGCAGATGAGGCAATCAGTACCAATATGGAGTTGGCTACAAAATACCAGTTATGCCAGGGAATGGCGCCCTGTTCACCCTCTCTATTAAGATATGCAGGGTCAAACTGTATAAGAATATACAAATATATCAAATAAGGCAGCAAAACACCCAGCGTGTTCCCAATCGAACCTTCGTGTGGGGTATCCGTATCAGAGACTCCAACGAATTTTCGACGCAAAACCACATACCAGAGACCAACTGAAATAACCCAAAGGCGAATAAGCTCCAGCCAGTTCAGCTCAAATATTCGGGTTAACGGGAGCAAAGCGATGACGAGCAAACACCCTCTCGCCACATCAAGCGGTCTCAAAGGGATTCGAGCAGAAAGGAAGCGCATAGAATTGGCATCCATTGGGCAACTTGATTTCGAAACATCAACGTCTCAGTACACGCCGGGCAATTCTTTTGCAGGTTTCAATTGGGAAAAGAACCCACCACAATGGTAAAAACCAGGGGTACAGCTTTGGATAGACGAAACACAGCGTCTTCAGATGCTGCCGCAACCGTATCGGACTGAAAGGGTAGCGCAGTCCCGATGCCGTGAGAATTCTGGTGGCATCATACATGGTAAAATGGACCCCCGGACCTGCAAGCTCATAGTTTCTGTCCCGCTCCTCCCCTTTCCACACCCCCTCTTGCCCTTCGGGATGGTGGCTATAATCGTGGTTCTGGTGAATCGCCCGAACGACCGAACTTGCGTCAATAACCGGTATACCCCGGCTTCGGACCCGATAAATCAGCCAGTTGTCCCAGGCCGGACGTCCAACGGCAAACGGAGGGACTTTGCCCAACGCCCCTTTCGGAAACACGAAATAATCGATTCCATAGAACGAATGGCGTTTCCCCTTACGATCCACGTAAGCCAGAAGATCCTGCTCCCACGCCGATGATGTAAAATCCCATGTCTCGGTAATATCCACATCCCAGCGCCGTCCGACCATTAGAAAAGATGAAATCGGCAGGCGTCGAATAGCTTCTAAGAAGTGGCTCGTCAGCATGATATCCGTATTGACATAAGCCACAATCGGATGTGTCCCGATCTTCTCCGCTTTCTCGAACACATCGTGAAGCAGTGGCGTGCCCATTTCATTCCGCTCCACATGGGGAATATACGTAGCGCCAAGCTGATCGGCGACTGCTTCCGTCCCTTCCTCGTCTCCAAAAAGCAGCACCTCGCACGAAGGGTCAAGCCGTTTCCAGCTTTGAATGGCATTTCGCTGGATGATACCGATTGGTCCCTGAAAGGGTTTCGGAATTGTGAATAACGTCAGCAAACTGACCGCCCAAGGCTATAAACTCGAAAAATCAGAACAGCCATCCTTTTATTTTTCTCAGCAGATTAATCATACGCCGAGGCAGAAACCGCTGTATCCCAACCAGAATCATAAGCTTCGTTAAAATAAGCAAGTTATATACAATCTTGTCGTTGTATCCAAAAACGGCGCGCGTAGCCTGTCCGGCCTCTTTCAGATTTCCACTGAAGATTTTATCAACCGCCAAGCTGCCAATCACACGCGCGAAGTATCGACGGGCGTACGATATTCCTTCTGCATCGCCAAACCACTCTTGGTAAGTCGGTGTCCATTTCTCTACGTACAGCCGAATGCCCCGGATACGAGGAACGGTGGTATTCATCATCGTCTTGCGATCCCGACTGTGGTACGTAATAACCAGCGGCTCATCTATAACACGCGCTTCGTATCCGAATGCAGCTAAGGCCATCCAGATATCGTGATCAATAGAAGAAGGCAGGTTTTCATCGAATCCGCCTGCCTTTTCCAGCGCCTCTCTCGAAAACAGACAGGCCGAGGACACCGTCTTGGCACCTTCGCGAATAATAGCTTCACGCAAATTGCCCTGATTTCTGGGATGGACCAGAGCAGATGATCGGTCCGGAAGTCGCACCTCGGCCCCGCAATAAATCACTCCCAGCCGGCGCCTTTCTTCCGGCGTTAACCGTTCTAATTGCTGCACCTGCTTTTCGATCCGATCTGGCTTCCATTCGTCGTCATCGTCCAGAAAGGCAATATAATCACCGTTAGCCACTCTAAGAGCGGTATTGCGTGCAGCAGCCAAACCTCTATTCTCTTTGTGACGGATATAGCGGATATGGTCCAGCCCTTCATCGTTCAACCATGGATCTATGCAATTGTCAGAACCATCTTCAACTACGATGATTTCCAGCGAATCATAGGTCTGAGTTATTACGCTTTGGATAGCCCTGCGCACAAGCTCAGGCCGGTTAAAAGTGGTCACAACTGCGGTAACAAGCATGCGACTGAACGCTCCGAATAGCTACGTTTGACCCCAGGTAGGCTACGATTGACGAGCACTCATAGCATAATCGAGTGCCCGGAGCTGCCTGACCTCATACATATTTCCCAGTTGAGGAAAATCGATTCTGCCCAATGGATTGCCTTGTTTATCCAGTATATGTATAGTCGCTTCCGATGACATTCTTTTATCTCGATCGAAACATATGTCACTTCCTCCAACATAAATTCGATCATGGGTTATCGAAAGACCTCGTAACAACTTATCAGACTCAAAAATAGATCTATCACCCTTTATTAATTTTCTGTTATTACTGTCACAATACATAATTTCACCGTCTTGAACGTATATGTTATGTGCAGAATGAGCATCGGTTTCGATAATTTCTATTTTACCTGAACTTTCGTCATAGAGAGATATTGTCAAGAGTTGTGGATGAGATTTGAGCGTATCCCGATGAGTTAGGCTGCTTTTTTGATTTCTCCATCCTCAAATTCAACGCCCTGGACCACCAGTTCAACCAGCTTGTGGCTGTGCAACCGCTGCCAGTTTTTCTCCGCCTCGCTGGCCAGTTTATAGACCATCATCAGCGTGGCATTTCGAGAACCGCATCCCTTGGTCTGGCGGGTGCGATGCCTGACGGTGCCAAAGGTGGATTCAATGGGGTTGGTGGTTCTGATGTGTCGCCAGTGGGCGGCCGGAAAATCATAGAATGTGAAGAGCACATCCTTGTCTTTTTCCAGGCACTCACAGGCCTTGGGATACTTGGCTTGATAAAGGGCGATGAAGTCATCATAGGCTTTGAGGGCGTCCTCCTTGGTGGGTGAAAGATACATCTCGTGGATGCGTGTTTTGGCCTGGGCCTGGACAGATTTGGGCAGGTTGTCCAAAACGTTGGCTGTCTTATGCACCCAGCAGCGCTGATGACGGGTGATGGAGAACTCTTCTTCCAACGCTGCCCAAAACCCCAGGCTTCCATCGCCTATGGCAAGGGCAGGCGCCTCTTTCAGGCCTCTTTTTTTGAGATCTCTGAGCACGCCCTGCCAGGACAGTTTGCTTTCTCGATGCCCATCTTCGATGGCCAGCAATTCCTTACGACCGTCCTTGGTTGCCCCTATAATGACCAGCATACAGGGCCGATCCGGTTCCAGACGGACGTTGAAGTAGATGCCATCTGCCCAGATATACACATAGTGCTTCTCTGAAAGATCCCGATGTTTCCACCCCTGATACTCTTCATCCCAGATCTGTTTGAGCCGCACAATGTTGCCAGGGGATAACCCCGGGGCATTCTCGCCCAGGATGGCAGAAAGTGCCTCGGGGAAAGAGGACGTGGACACCCCCTTGAGATACAGGGCCGGTATCAAGGCATCGATGGAAGGCGCCCGACGCATATATTTGGGCAAAATGGCACTGGTAAACTGCTGTCCAAAACGCCGATCCAGCACCCGAGGCTGACGAATGGGAATCTTGCCCACACCCGTGAGAAGCTCTCGGGGTTTATGGGAACCATTTCTGACCACCTCTCGGCGACCCCCTACGTCTTTCTCGTCCTTAAAGCTTTCGATATAGGTCTCCACTTCAAACTCCAGGGCGGCTTGCAGCATCTTGCGGGCGCCGGCTCGAAGCAGATCCTCCAGGCTCAGGGTCACTTCATTTCTGACTATCTTCTCCACTTGGGAGGTTGTATATTGTTTCATGGAGCGTATCCTTTCTCCCTCGGCTGAGGGATTTGTGGTTATTCGATATTCAAGGATACGCTCATTTTTTATACCCGTCCACAACTTTCTAATATACCTCCGTCATAGATAATTACGTCACTCCCTTTATTTGTTTTAGCTGTTGAGTTATGCGCAATCAAATAAATCCTCCTGTCTTCCTGATTGTAAAAAACAGAATTCAAATGGCTAGGTCGAAAAATGTCGAATTCAATTGCTTTGCATGTAATAATACAATTCGGGAAATATCCTCTTAACTTTTTCGGCTCTTCGCTGTTTCACGTGGGTAATCATAAAAACCCGAACCAGTCTTCTTGCCGAGTGCGAGGTGGTTCCTAACCGTTTGCTCCGGTATCCGCACATGAGATCTCTCCTAAACACACGGCGGGTATTGAATGATCCGGAGATCCAGTTTGCCGTTTAGTCCATCGTAACAATTTATTATCTAACAACTTAAACAACTGTTTTTAAGATAGAATCCTGAGCAACAGACAACGGGTCGGGCAACACCGTTGACAAAGAATACTCGAAGGCTGGTCCACAAAACCTGCAGCTTGGGCGTCTTGTCTACCACAACTGGTCGTTCCTGGGGGAAGGTTACCCACACCAAATAGCGAGGAGCCACTTTTTCTTTAATGATAGATAGAGAACCTGATTAAATCCTGTGTGAGGCAGGTATAACTTATCATTAAATATGTCTATCTGATGGATCTCACCAGGTATTCCAACTAGACCTAAAATAAGCGAGTTCGGGTTATCATAGATACTTTGTGCGCATCAAGGAGAGGCTGATTCTGGGACCTTGAGTAGAAGCCAAACGCCTATCAGGCGCCAGGAAGCGTATTTCCGGTCCCAGGTTCTTATCCCGTGATAAAGCGTGTTTTCGCATCAAGCCATTTTCTCCTTCTGCGTCGGGTAGCCGGCCTTCCATCGATTTTGTCTGGATTATGGAAAGCGTAACCGTTTCAGATGCTGAAAGACGTCCAGGAAGGTGAGAGTATCGAAGGTGAAGTTGGCGATGCGATAGAGGCGTTTTCTGCCGGTGTTGATGATCTGGCAGGGGATTTGGATGAAGCGATAAAGGAACTGTTTGAACTCCATTTTCACCAGGTGTTGTTGTAGGGTTCTATCCTGGATGAGCAGACCATACCAGGCTTTGAGCGACCAGGCCAGTGCGGCAATGACCATATAGGTCCAGTTGGCATTGAGCGTGTTTGTGGGTGCGTGGAAGGCCGGCACGCCATTTTTGAGTTGCTCGATGGTGTTTTCCTGGTTGCATCTTTGAGTCCCCTCCGAAAAGGGGGGGGCATGAAGATTTTGTGTCAGTTGCCAGCTTTGTGTATTGGGATGCAGAGTTGAGCCAGAATTTTGCGTCTACCGGCGGCACATCGACTCAGAGCCTGTTTACAAGGTTGCTCACCGGGTTGCAAAGCAAGGTTTTGCATAAAAAACCCCCCCTTATGCGGAGATCATCAGGGGTTGTGTGAGGTACTTCTTGATCCGAACCAGATTGAGCCATAAGCCCCGACACCACGCCCACAGTTGGTGTGGGATCAGTCCGCGATAGCGCGTCTTGCCATCTTGGGTGTAATAGCTCAACTGGAAGATGCTGGCTTCGACATTATTGCGTCGGTTTCGGATGTGAGCAGGGAGTTCTTCAATCTGTTTCCGTTTGATGTAATTGTCGATGTCCTGTTCTTTAAAGTATCGGGACTTGCCATCGATGATGATTTTGTATTTCCCCGGTTTGTATTCTTGGGCAAGTTGCACTTCCCCTGTGTGTCGATCAATGACTTCAACCCCTTCTGGTGTCCGTTCATAAACGAAGAGTCCCTTGATGCCCTGAAGGCCACTGTAGTGAAACTGCTTTCCTTCTGCTTGGGCATACTCGGTGTTTGCTGCATCATTGTAAGCCCCATCCATCGACACTTCCAAAACCTCACCCACCACCTGCTGTGTCCGCTCAATGGCAGGTTGGACAAACTCGTTGTCGGGGGCAGTCGCTGGTTTAACTTCAACGTCGGTGATCAAATTGAGACCATCCTCGTTACAGGTCTCGGTGAGGTTGACACTATACCCCTTGACCTTATCCTCCCCTTTCCTGCGAAAGGCCGCATCTTCATCATGGGCAGACTGCAAAGAAGATGAGGAAATCTCTTTAGGAGGCTTAGGAAGCACCTCTTGGGGGGAAGATAAAACGGTATATTGGTCCCCAAAGACACGCACGATCAGACCATATTGATCGCTGTCTTTCTCGGTATAGGTCTCCTGGAGCCTGCTCAATAGCAGCCCCAACTCCTGTAACTTCTCACCTTTTTCAGCGCTGGAAAGACGGTAGACAACCTGATGGGGCTTCACCTTGAGCAGATCGTCCAAAACCTGCTGATCTTTTGCCGATAACCGTCCCTTCTGGCCCTTGTCCAACGACGTCCAGAACCCTTGTAAGCAACAAACCACCAACTGCAACCGGCAACAGGTGGCAATGTTGGAACCGATCAACTTGCTGTCCATTCGGATCTGCTGACCCACCACGCCAAAGACGTTAGCCTGAGTCTGAGTTAAGGTGAAAAAAGTCTCTCCAACCAGATCTCGACCGGTTTTCAGTTGATACGCATACAAAGACTGCTTGAACAGATAATACGTGGACTCTACAGGCACTTCATCAGAAAGGTTCATCAACCCAAAAGGAGGTATATTAGAAAGTTGTGGACGGGTATAAAAAATGAGCGTATCCTTGAATATCGAATAACCACAAATCCCTCAGCCGAGGGAGAAAGGATACGCTCCATGAAACAATATACAACCTCCCAAGTGGAGAAGATAGTCAGAAATGAAGTGACCCTGAGCCTGGAGGATCTGCTTCGAGCCGGCGCCCGCAAGATGCTGCAAGCCGCCCTGGAGTTTGAAGTGGAGACCTATATCGAAAGCTTTAAGGACGAGAAAGACGTAGGGGGTCGCCGAGAGGTGGTCAGAAATGGTTCCCATAAACCCCGAGAGCTTCTCACGGGTGTGGGCAAGATTCCCATTCGTCAGCCTCGGGTGCTGGATCGGCGTTTTGGACAGCAGTTTACCAGTGCCATTTTGCCCAAATATATGCGTCGGGCGCCTTCCATCGATGCCTTGATACCGGCCCTGTATCTCAAGGGGGTGTCCACGTCCTCTTTCCCCGAGGCACTTTCTGCCATCCTGGGCGAGAATGCCCCGGGGTTATCCCCTGGCAACATTGTGCGGCTCAAACAGATCTGGGATGAAGAGTATCAGGGGTGGAAACATCGGGATCTTTCAGAGAAGCACTATGTGTATATCTGGGCAGATGGCATCTACTTCAACGTCCGTCTGGAACCGGATCGGCCCTGTATGCTGGTCATTATAGGGGCAACCAAGGACGGTCGTAAGGAATTGCTGGCCATCGAAGATGGGCATCGAGAAAGCAAACTGTCCTGGCAGGGCGTGCTCAGAGATCTCAAAAAAAGAGGCCTGAAAGAGGCGCCTGCCCTTGCCATAGGCGATGGAAGCCTGGGGTTTTGGGCAGCGTTGGAAGAAGAGTTCTCCATCACCCGTCATCAGCGCTGCTGGGTGCATAAGACAGCCAACGTTTTGGACAACCTGCCCAAATCTGTCCAGGCCCAGGCCAAAACACGCATCCACGAGATGTATCTTTCACCCACCAAGGAGGACGCCCTCAAAGCCTATGATGACTTCATCGCCCTTTATCAAGCCAAGTATCCCAAGGCCTGTGAGTGCCTGGAAAAAGACAAGGATGTGCTCTTCACATTCTATGATTTTCCGGCCGCCCACTGGCGACACATCAGAACCACCAACCCCATTGAATCCACCTTTGGCACCGTCAGGCATCGCACCCGCCAGACCAAGGGATGCGGTTCTCGAAATGCCACGCTGATGATGGTCTATAAACTGGCCAGCGAGGCGGAGAAAAACTGGCAGCGGTTGCACAGCCACAAGCTGGTTGAACTGGTGGTCCAGGGCGTTGAATTTGAGGATGGAGAAATCAAAAAAGCAGCCTAACTCATCGGGATACGCTCAAATCTCATCCACAACTCTTGACAATATCTCCCCAAAAGCCCGCATCACCAAGATGTTGAACCGACATTGCTCGAAAAGTTGGGCATCGCTCCACCCAAAGCCCTCCTTCAAAATCATCATCGACACCAGGTGCCGGATGGAGGCATTGGGACGGCCTATGTTGGGGTCAAACAACACGGAAAAGACATCCTCATCTACCTTTGAGGTGATATGCTGGTAGAACAGATTATGCCAGGCGGCCGGATCATTCAACTGGTCCTGCTTAGAGCCTTTGAAATGGGACTCGAAGCTGGAAAACAGATCCGGTTGACTTGAAGGGGCACTCCTTCTAAACATCTGTCCCTCGCTTTCTGAGCCAGTTATACATCTGCGACATTGCAACCTGTTCACACCTGGAATTTAGTACTTTTTCCCGAATGAGTAAACCTGACTTTTCGGAGTGGACTCATCTTTGGTTGATAAAGCGGACGAGTTGGTCATCTGGGGTCGTTTGATCATTGGTGATATAGAAGAAGTATCGGACCTGATGATCAACGATTTTGCCGCCTTTGGTGATTTGCAGATATTTTTTCAACGCGATGATCCGATATGTCTTTTCACATTTGACGGGTCGATAGGAGAATGAGGCGACCTCTTCTTGGACGGTCTCAATGTGTCGATAGCCTCTCTTTTTGATGAGTTCCTTTTTGAGATTATGGGGCTTTTTTCGAGGCTTCGTTTTCACCTCGTAAGCAGGTGGACGTTCAAGGAAGGACCAGGCATCAGGAGGTAACAAATCGGCTTTTTCGATCAGATTTTCCCACGCATTGTAGCCAAAGATAAACTTGACACCCCTTTCATCCCATCGGTCGAAGTGCATCGTGAGTGAAAAGTCTGCATCGCCCCTGAACCAGATTTCTTTAAACCTGGGTGCCACCCACTTCAAAACCCGATCCAATCAGAGGGCAACGCCCTGGTGGGACGGCATACTGGCGGGTCGATTGACCACATAGAGCGGTTCACACGTATGGGCAAGTGATAAAATCAGCGGTCCATATCCCCACATCTTTTTGTAAGCGCAATAATCAATGCCTTGGGTGCACTGGGCATCGGTTGAAAAGACCGTGCCATCCATATCGATGATGGCCTGTTTGAAAAATGCCTTAGGCTGGGTCTTCCAGGTTTTCACCCGAGCCTCATTGATGGCTTCCTGGAGATCGAGAATATCACACTTCTCAAAGCGACGGAGAAAATCTCCTGCCGTGCTGGGAGCAGGCAGCCTCAAAACCCCCAGCGCATCCAGGTAAACTTCATCGCCACGCAACCGATTGATGTCCTCTAAGGGCTTGCCTCCACAAAGCACACTATAGCAAAGCGACAAAATATGATCCGACTCAAAATAGGGCAGATGACGCTTCAAGACAGACACGCGCTGGTTGATCAGGTCGGGCAACTTCAACTTGGTGACCAACATGTGGATGGCGCCCAATCCACCCACCGACAATACACGCGCTCGATCTGCGATCTCATAGGAGATGGGCAAGTCCTGCAAGAGGGGTTGCGTCGCATTGGCAAACCCCCTGTGGGACAGTCGTCGCTTCAAATCCTGCTGGCGTTTGGCCTGTTTTTTTCGTTTCTTGGCTTTCACTCGAAATACCCTCCTTTGGCAAGGTGTCTTTTTAACTGTCAAACACCAATTTGCCTATAAAAGCTGGGTATTTCGAGCTTTTTTTACATACCCCTTACAGGTTTCTCACTTGTTTTGGGACTAGAACAGGTTTCAACCAAGCGACCTTAAATTCATTAATTTTTGCAGCACTGATCGTGGACAAGCGATCGATCTTTTCAATTCTACTATCCGTTATGTTGGTCCGAGCCAAAAACCATAAATCCCTATATTTAGTAATTCCATAATATTTCCCATCCAGAATCTTTCTCGAAACTTCCTGTTCACTATCAAAAACGAAAACTCCTTTCGAAGTCGAGAAAAGTAGGGAAACATTATCAATGTTACCACTATAACGAAATACTACATCCTCTTTAACTGTTATATACCTTGAGGGAGGCAAAACATGGTGATTCCTGGTACATAAACACTGCACAACTTTTATCACTGCCTTATGATACTCAGAAAGCTGTTCCTTTAAGAGATTCATAACCATCGGAATATGGTGTCCTGATTATTGACACGTAACGACACGTAACAATCGTGGTTATCTTTTTTTACATACTGCAGCAATTCTTCTGCATTTTTTTTCACTTTTGGAATAAAGATAGCAGTTCTTATATACCTGAAAGAACCAGGACAACAAAGGAGTACTTGTTATGATAAATTGATTCCCCTTGCCGCCAATAAGCATTTGAAAAAGTCTCATGACTTTGGACTTAACATCAAATGGAACAAACTCAATATCCTGGAAGAAAGGACGCAACAACTCGAGAAGAGAACGGGAGGTAAAGTGCTGATAATGTTTATCCTGAAGCCCTAAATTGGTATGAGGAACGGTAAGGATGAACCAGCCGTTTTGGTTAAGTAAATTAGCTACGGCTTCCAAAAATGAGTTGATCTCATTCGGCGGAATATGTTCCAGGACTTCGATCAATGTTACTGCATCAAAACGGTCTGATATAGGTTCCTCAATAATATTAAGGGCTTTGTAATTAAGGCCGGGATTCATTGCTCCTGCAAGTTGAATGGCACGCGTTGAGAAATCTATCCCCATTAAACTTGCGTTCGGATAACGTTTGGACACCTCTCCAAGAAACCGACCATCGCCACATCCAACATCTATAAGAGAACCGAAGGAGTATTTCTCAAGCTGATCTAAGACGATCTGCATGCCTCCCAGATAACGAAATCCCCAGGACCAGTAATGGACTTGTGAAAATCCGTTTTCGTTCCAGGTAGGAATATAATGATAAGGGTATTCATATTGAGCCACCTGGATTTGCTGTTTGATATCCAGATTATTCTGTGCCATCCGTCTATTTCGCAATTTTACCTTTTAGACTAAGCAATAGATTAACATAGACCTTAACCGAAAAAAAAGAAGCATTGAAAGCCCGTCGGTAAAAAACAATACTACTCCGCCAATCATCGAGTTGACTGTAGTGATAAGCAATGCTTGAATATATATTGGCAGCTTGTTTTGGGTACCTGCGGAGTTCCTCCTTGAATTTTGTAAACTTAGCCTTTTGACCTCTGATCGCATTCCGAATGCCGGTTTCATCAAACCGTGTAATCTGATCATATCCGTGATCAATATGCACCTTCACCAACACTTCCGGTACAAAATCGACTTCATACTCAAGGCAGACACGCCTGATAAAATCCCCATCATTCCCACGCGGCAGCGACTCGTCGAATCCCCCAAGTTTCTCGACGACCGTACGGCGGACCAGCAGGGTAGGGGCCCCCCCAATGGGTTGGCCGTCTAGCACATGTTCAAATATGTTTCCACGGAGTTGTGGGTGGTGTTCGGATACCACCTCTTTTCCTTGGTAGTAATCCATCCAGCAATAGACCATACCAACGCATTCAGGAAGATTCCGGATGTATTGTACCTGCTTCTCAAGTTTCTCCGGCAGCCATTCGTCATCATCATCCAGAAAGGCAATATAATCGCCCCTGGAAGCCTGTATGCCGGTATTTCTTGCTGCCGAGGCTCCTCGCGGCTGTGCGTGCTTTAAGAACACCAGACGCGGATCGTCAAACGAGGCCACGATCTCATCTGTATTGTCCGTGGATCCATCGGAGACAACGATAAGTTCGAAGTTCCGGTAGGTTTGAGCCAGTACACTTTGGATAGCTCTTTTGAGCAGATCGGCCCGGTTATGAGTGGGTATAATAATAGAAACACTGGGAGACATGTCAATCACAAGTGTGTGTGAACAGATAAGAAAGACATCGGAATCAAACGGTTTCGAGGCTGGATTTGGAGTGCAGACGTGTCAAGACACGTTTCACAATTCTTTTACAGGTCTTAATCGGGAAGAGAAGCCATCCCAGCGGCACAAACCACGGATACAGCCTTGGATATACGAAACACAGCGTTCTCAGGTGCTGTCGCAGCCGTACCGGGCTGAGAGGATAACGTAACGCTGAAGACGTAAGGACTCTGGTAGCATCGAATGTTGTAAAATAAATACCTGGGCCAGCTAGTGGTCGATTTCAGAAGTTCGCATGAGTTTATGCAGCCAGCCGGATTCGCTGCATTCGTTCTTCCAATTCCTGCCTTGTAAAGCGCCAGTTGAAAGGTTCGGCAGTGAGATTATAGTATTCCTCAAAGCCCAAGATCCTGGCTTCCATCGCCTGTCGATCTGCCAGGTCATTGGGCGTGAGCGCCTTTCTTTGCAAGATCGAGAAATAGATCTCAATCTGATTGAGCCAACTGGCGTGGATAGGGAGATGGACGGCAATGGCATTTTCATAGGCATCCTGGAGCCGTTTAGGGAACGTGGTGGTGTAATGAGAAGATCCGTTGTCCACAATCCAGAAGACCCGATCAGCCGAAGCATAAGGCTCCCGTCCCATCACCAGGTCCACCAGCTTTTGAAAGGGCACGATGCCGGTTTTCTCATCCACACGCCCAAAGATGTGCCCTGAGAACACATCCAGTGCAGACAGATAGGCCACTGTGCCCATCCGTTTGTAGTCATTTTCCATACGAATGGGTTTGCCACAATCAGGTGGCAATGTGGCAAACTCTCGGGCTAAGATTTGAAGTTGGGATTTTTCATCGGCACAGATAACGAAGTCTTTCTTGCCAAGCGGTATCCCCTCCCATATGCCTTGATACAGGTCCAGAATGCGACTGGCTTTCTCTAAAAAGTTGGGGGCTTTGATATGAAGCCAGGATCGGTGATACCAGGGACGAAGGGCATCCTCTTTGAGAATGCGCCAAATCGTTGTGGGTGAGATTGAAGTGATCAACGCACACCTTAACACTTCCTGTTGAATCTCAAATAAGCTGAACCGAGACAGGGGCAACCCCCGTTGTGCGGGCAGTTGACAGGCAATGGCTTTGACTTCACTGACTTGCACAGGAGGAAAAAGTGGGCGGTCGCCCACTGCGCGGTAGATCCTCTAAAGTGAAGCCTTCTTCAGTCCACCTTTTTCGCCACTTCTGCGCCGTAGGTGAACTGACACCTGCCCTGTCGGCTAACCTCTGGTTGCCAATGGCTTTATTCTCGGCTAAGGCCACCACCATCTTTGCCCGCTGCACCTGGGATTGAGGCGCGTTGCGCTGACGAATGATTTTCTGGGCTTTTGCCAGTTGGGCTTTTGTGAAGCGAGGTTGGTATTGGGGAAGGGGACCTGACATTATACACCTCCTTTACCGATTGGAATGAGGCGTATAACATACCCCTTTTTTGCCACCTATGCAACCTCATGCGTATTTGCGAAATCGACCACTAGCTCATAGTTGCTGTCACGCTCTTCTCCCTCTCTCAATCCCCTGTACCCCCCAGGATGATGACTAAAGTCATGGTTTTGATGTACAGCTCGGATAAACCGGGTTGCATCGATAACCCGAATACGCTCTTTTCGAGCATTGTAAATCATCCAATTGTCCCACCCTACACGTCCAACAGCAAAAGGCGGAAGACGGCCCAGCCTTCCCCGGGGAAATATGAAATAATCAATTCCATCGAGAGAATACAGCTTGCCTTTACGATCCACATATGACAGAAGATCTTGCTCCCAGTCCGGTGTTGTAAAATCCCAAGCCTCGGTTATATCGACATTCCAGCGCCGTCCGATCATCAGAAAAGGCGTGAATGGCAGGCGGCGAATAGCCTCCAGAAAATTGCTCGTCAGCATAATATCTGCATTCACATAAGCCAGAACCGGGTGCCTTCCGATCTTCTCGGCTTTCTCGAATACGTCGTGAAGCAATGGAGTACCGAGCGCATTTCGTTCCACCTGCGGAACGTGTCTGGCGTCGAGCTGAATTGCAGCCGTCTTTGTCCCTTCCTCGTCTCCAAAAAGCAGCACTTCGCACGAAGGATTAAGCTGCTTCCAGCTTTGAATGGCATTCCTTTGAATAATGCCAATGTGTCCCTCAAAAGGTTTCGGGATGGTAAATAGAGTCACCATAAACCTGAGCTTCCTTTAATACATCACATATACCGTCTCAGAAATGTCCTGATCTAATTCTTCCCTATTTCTGAAAAGATGCGATAAGGCCAGAATATGAACCAGAATGCGTAAACAACGACCTTTATGTTTGTGATCCGTTATAACCCAGAAATCCATAAGCCTTTTGGCCCTTTCCCCTGGCGATCCCAAAACCCGGGGGTCGTTCCAGCTCATCTCAAACATCAAATGGTCCGTCTCATCAACATCTCGCCAGTTCGTCGATGAATCGTGTTGCTGGATCGAGAGTCCAGCGGGTAAGCCAAAGGGATAACATATCTGCAGAATATAATAAGCAGACGCTGCTGACCTCAGAACCCGGCCTTTTTTTATTGGGACGAAGAACCCGGAGCGTCTCACCGCTAAACAACAAACGCTTTTTGAAAGCTTGAATGTGAAGAAGCTCAGTGGCAAAAATCTCGGATGACCTCAGACAAAAAGGTCTCGTCGTCCAGCAAAGAGGCTTGCACTTCTTCCAGGCTGGGGCTATCGTGGGTGCGGGTCATCGTTTCCTCCAAGGTTATGGGTGATAGGAGCATGGTAACTCCTTAGAATATAATCACCTTAAAGTGGACCCCATTGTCAAGAAAGGCAAAAAACTCGCCTTTCGCGTGAGCAATACCCTGACGTGTTTTGGAATTGTGGACACACCAAGAAGCAGTTATCTTGTAGAATAAGGAGGTGTGTCGATGAAAGTGCAAAGATCATCCCATTCGAAGAAGCGATATGATGCTGAATTCAAGAGGGAGTCCGTTCGTTTGGCTGAGACCAGTGGTAAGACGGACCGGCAGATAGAGCGGGACCTGGGGTTGTACCAGGGAGCGATCGCGCGCTGGCGTAAGGAGCTGGAGGGAGACCCGATGGACGCGTTTCCGGGCACAGGGCACCAGAAGCCTTTAGAGGAGGAGAACCGTCGGTTACAGCGAGAGCTTGCAATCGCTCGGGAAGAACGGGACATCCTAAAAAAAGTGGTCGCCATCTTCTCAGAGGGACCGAAGACAGATTCAGGTTCATGAAGGCGCATCGCAAGTCGTTTTCGGTGGAGAGGATGGCGAAGGTGCTCGAGGTGTCGAAAAGCGGTTATTATGCCTGGCTTTCCCGTCCTGAGAGCAGGCGAAAAAAGGAACGGCGTTATTTGGATGTCCTGGTGAAAGCGGCCTTTGAGGCCAGCCACGGCCGGTATGGAAGCCTGAAGATCAGCCGCGAACTGGCGGCACAAGGCAATCCCTACAGTCGCAGCCGGGTGGCCGATTCGATGGGTCGCCAGGGCCTGCGGTCGAAAGTGCGACGGAAGTTCGTGGTGACCACCGATACGAAGCACAACCTGAAGGCGTCCCCGAACCTGCTGAACCGGGAGTTCAAAGTCGATCGTCCAAACAAGGTGTGGACCAGCGATATCACCTATTTGCGCTCTGGTGCGGGATGGTTGTTCCTGGTGGTCTTTCTCGACCTGTATTCCCGTCGCATAGTTGGCTGGTGTGTCTCTACCTCGTTGGGACACGAAACACTGCTCACGGCCCTGTCTCGTGCAGTTTGGCAACGCAGACCGGAACCGGCCCTGATGATCCACTCCGATCGGGGAATCCAGTATTGCTGCGATGGCTTCCGACAGGCTATTGACAGACATCAGTTTGTTCAAAGCATGAGCAGAAAAGGAAATTGTTGGGACAATGCCGTGACCGAATCTTTCTTCCGGTCGTTGAAAACCGAATGGTTGTATCATGTCAATCTGAAAGATCTCGATCACGCACAACGCGAACTCTTCGAGTATATCGAGCTGTTCTACAACAACCAGCGGCTGCACGCGACTCTGGACTATGTGTCGCCCGCTAATTTCGAAGCGCCGCTGCAGCACCAGAAAGAGGCTTAATCAACTGTCCATTTTTTCCGGACCACATCACCCGTATTGCGAGCAGCAGAAGCCTGCCGATTGATTTCATGGCGTAGATAAACAACCCGGTTCTCGCCGAATTGCTTCACCACGCACTTGGTGTCATCAGTTGAAGCATCATCCACCACGATACATTCTAAATTCGCATATGTCTGACTAAGAACGCTGCGAATGGCGCGTTGTATCAAGCCAGAGCGATTATATGTGGGAATAATAACAGAAACCAGCGGCGTATTGTTGCCCATGCTAAAGACGATGTAAGAGGTTATAGTACTTAAGATAGTTCGCCATCAGCACAACCGCCCATCGCTGGAGAAACCCGAGAGATATACCATCCAATGGCGGACATCTTCGCATCGGGATCAAACTGCGCCATGAAAGGGTACCATGCTGAAGTAGCCCCATCTTTTCCAACTGTTTCTGCCCCTGCACAACCCGCTTCGATTTCTTCAAAATAGCTTTAAGGGTTTTACGTGCCGGATGATATACTATCGCCATTTCAGCGTAAGTTAGTTTTTCACCCGATTTTGTTAAACGACGGCCAAACTCGTAATCACCCCCAGATTGCAGATCGTCTCGAAATCGCCCATACTTAACAAATAAACGGCGACGAACAAACAGATTAGCAGTGGCACCAAATCCAGCATTTTCGACGTAAGCACGCTGATTAAGCTTGCGAGCTGCATCGAGATATTCCCAGATATTGGGCTCTCTACGCTGAAAAGTCATCTTTATCTGGCCCGCAGCGAATGCTGCGTTCTCTTTCATTATTGCCTTGACACCTTCATCAAGCCACTCAGGGGATGGACTGCAATCAGCGTCTGTAAAGGCCAAGATTTCGCCTTGTGCCACCTTTATACCTCTGTTCCGGGCCGCATATGAGCTTTGGATCTGATCTTCCACAACTAAATGAATCAGACCGGGATACAGCTTCTGGAATTCTTCGACGACTTGCGGGGTCTTATCGGTCGATCCGTTATCAGCGACGATGATTTCATACACATCACGCGGGTAGGATTGAACTGCTAGGGCACCAAGCGTGAGCCCAACTCCGCTGGCATTGTTATACACGGGTATGATAACTGAAACCTCTGTACGGGACATTTTTGGTCAGGCTACCATAGATAATTTTATCGTATCGTCCACCTGATTCAAGTTGTTGACAAATCAGCTCCCACGTCCGATCCGACGATCCGTCATCAACCATAATAACTTACCAGGACACATTCCAGGAAGGCGCTGTTGCAGCAATACGACGAAAAAGCTCTGGTAGAACTGTCTCTTCGTTGAAGCATGGGATAACAATGGGAAAGTACGATACAGGTTTCTGATGCGGGTCTAATTTTGCCCGTTATTCTCAATCCTGTCGTCCTCAATATTCTTGAATTTGGCCAGAAAGCCTAACAGTGAGCTCAGCAATTAGCCGTCGGCTGCAGCGTGTTGTTCGTCTGGAATTTACGGCGTACGATAGCCGTGTCCGGGTGAACTCAGGCGCATCCGTTGCGCCAAGATGCGACGCGTCAGAGCAGTCGAAGGTTGAGAGCTCAGGGTGATGGAGGAAATGCACGGTCGGGATCCCAGACCATTCCTCAATGCGATCCCAGAACTCGGTCTTTGGCGTCATCGACTCGTCTTTGGTCCAAAACTCGCCCGCAGTGGGCATTCTGACCAGCACCATGTCTCCACCTCATACAGAGGCGCCTTCCTCTTTAAGTCTTGTTTATATGCCCGGAGACTACCCCACGCGGCCCTACATCATAGCTATAAAGATTAGAAATAACCTTAGAAAAGAGAACAGAAACAGACTCATTCTTTAACGTGTTGACTGCTCGTCGCATTGTCTGAATGGTATTTTGCAGGTAATTTGAGTGTTTAGTTTGATTCATCTCTCGGACATCGTTTGTATCTACCCATCCTAAGAGCTGGTCCTTTATTATTCTATGTTTAACAATGACTTTCCGAACATAAACCTTAGTTGAGGTATGCGATTCGTACAATACTTGAACCTTTATGCCTGCGTCTATGTCTTTTGTTTTGCTGCCAAGGGTATAGTCTCGATACAGTCCGGTTGGCCTTGTAATTATACCATTTTTTATGGGGGGTATTCCTACACAGGGATCTGTTCTTGGACTGTATGAGTGAGAATTGACATCAACACATTCAGCGTAGATCAGCATTTCTTTCAAACACTGAAGGTTAGGCGCCCACCGAATTTCGCTTGGATCAGAAGGCCTGGCTGACTCCAATTGCATCGCAGGGACAAACGGCATTTTTGAGGATAGCGCTGACTCAATGACCACAAGCTCGTTAGCCACTGAAACTGCGTTCTTGATCGCCAAGTAAGGGTCTCTGAGGTGGTAAACTAATCCAGCACAAAGAACTACGTCGAATTTCCCAACTGTTTTGGGAGAAATATCGTATACGTTGATTATTTCGTCTTCCACATTAGACCTTAAATATTTCCTTACAAGCTCAAATCCCTGCCTGCCTGTTGGGTAAGGCCATGTATCAGTTGCTAAGACGCGTTTTGCACCTCTTCTTTCTGCTTCAAATGAGAGAAGACCATTGAATGCGCCAATGTCGAGAAATGTCTTGCCATCTAACCGATCCGGGAGTTTAAGCAGTATCCAATGAAATGGGTCGTGTTGCATATTACCAGGTGTGAATTTACCATCACCAAGTGGAATGCGATGAAACCAAGATGGATGATTTAGTATTCTATCGTAATCAACATTATCATCATCCATAACATAAGTATCCATAACAACCCCCTGTGGGTAGTAGGCTGAGATTATCCCAGGATAATCAGCGGCATCAAAAACAAAAGACAGTCATAAATCCCTTGTTTCTCGGCCGTTAGGAGCACAAATACCAGCGAAGCCACCACGACGGCAGGAGAAAGCTTCGGCGATGGTTGCATCCGTCCAGCAAGGACCCTCTGCGTCCGCTTTCAACAGGATATGGGCGTGTTTGATCTCATATGCCCGTGCTTGGCCTTTGCTCACCAGGTCCTCTAACTGTTGGCGTTCTTCGCTGGTCAGGCGAAAGATTTATTTCTTCGTGTCGACCCTCCTTGGTAGATCCAATCTGTGGGAAGATATCGACATGAATATCGAACTCCTGATTTGAACTGTCAAGAGGCACCACCCGTTATTCTCAACCCTGTCGTCCTCAATATTCTTGAATTTGGCCAGAAGGCCTAACAGTGAGCTCAGCGATTAGCCATCGGCTGCAACGTGTTGTTCGCCTGGAATTTACGGCGGACGATGGCCGCCAGTCTCCGGGTGAACTCAGGTGCATCCGTTGCGTCAAGATGCGACGCGTCAGGGCAGTCGAAGGTTGAGAGCTCGGGGTAATCGAAGAAATGCACGGTCGGAATCCCAGACCATTCCTCAATGCGATCCCAGAACTCGGTCTTTGGCGTCATCGACTCGTCTTTCGTCCAAAACTCGCCCGCAGTGGGCATTCTGACCAGCACCATGTCTCCACCTCGAGCACGCACCAATTCGTAGAGGTTACTCAGTTCTCCTTGCACGATTTGTCTGAAGCTCGCCGCAGTAAGGAGAGCCTTGCTTTTTCGATGCTTCTCTATCCTCCTGCGTCTGCGTTCACTCAGTTGTTCAGGTGTCATGTGGTCCCGGTAGTAGGCCGGGCGGTATCTGTTGTACTGCATGTGCAGGTACAGCGGTTTGGGCTTCAGACGTGTCTTCAGCAGCATTTTAAATGAGAGACTTGGCGAGAAGATAACTACGTGGCTCTGTAGCCAGGCCGGTATTATGGCATTCAGACTTTTGTTCAGCACAGCCCCTGTCCTAAACTCACCATGATAGTACGCAATGTACTCCTTATCTATTCTGTCCTTTGTCGCAGGACGCAGCATGCGGACCGTTGCACTGCACAGGATCAAGCCGTCAAACTTCGCATCCTGACAGAGATCACGAATTATCTCGAAGGGCGGAACGTCGCTAATCGCCAGAGCGATCACCTCGTAGCCTGGGAAGCATTCCTGAAGAACCCCTGGGACTATGCCAAGTTCTGCCCGGGACGCCCCGACGATAACAAGCCTCCTTCTTCCGGCACGCTCGTAAACATTATGTCGATGAACTGACCAAAACATCTTGGTATCAGCGATATCCGGACGGTGTCCCAAATACCTCCAGAGGGTCTCACTGGAAACAAGCATCAGCAGCAACAGAGTGGCCGCAAGGGCCAGAGTCCTCACGTGGGACCCGTTCGGGATGCGAGTGTTAGAGATATTGTCAAGAGTTGTGGATGAGATTTGAGCGTATCCCGATGAGTTAGGCTGCTTTTTTGATTTCTCCATCCTCAAATTCAACGCCCTGGACCACCAGTTCAACCAGCTTGTGGCTGTGCAACCGCTGCCAGTTTTTCTCCGCCTCGCTGGCCAGTTTATAGACCATCATCAGCGTGGCATTTCGAGAACCGCATCCCTTGGTCTGGCGGGTGCGATGCCTGACGGTGCCAAAGGTGGATTCAATGGGGTTGGTGGTTCTGATGTGTCGCCAGTGGGCGGCCGGAAAATCATAGAATGTGAAGAGCACATCCTTGTCTTTTTCCAGGCACTCACAGGCCTTGGGATACTTGGCTTGATAAAGGGCGATGAAGTCATCATAGGCTTTGAGGGCGTCCTCCTTGGTGGGTGAAAGATACATCTCGTGGATGCGTGTTTTGGCCTGGGCCTGGACAGATTTGGGCAGGTTGTCCAAAACGTTGGCTGTCTTATGCACCCAGCAGCGCTGATGACGGGTGATGGAGAACTCTTCTTCCAACGCTGCCCAAAACCCCAGGCTTCCATCGCCGATGGCAAGGGCAGGCGCCTCTTTCAGGCCTCTTTTTTTGAGATCTCTGAGCACGCCCTGCCAGGACAGTTTGCTTTCTCGATGCCCATCTTCGATGGCCAGCAATTCCTTACGACCGTCCTTGGTTGCCCCTATAATGACCAGCATACAGGGCCGATCCGGTTCCAGACGGACGTTGAAGTAGATGCCATCTGCCCAGATATACACATAGTGCTTCTCTGAAAGATCCCGATGTTTCCACCCCTGATACTCTTCATCCCAGATCTGTTTGAGCCGCACAATGTTGCCAGGGGATAACCCCGGGGCATTCTCGCCCAGGATGGCAGAAAGTGCCTCGGGGAAAGAGGACGTGGACACCCCCTTGAGATACAGGGCCGGTATCAAGGCATCGATGGAAGGCGCCCGACGCATATATTTGGGCAAAATGGCACTGGTAAACTGCTGTCCAAAACGCCGATCCAGCACCCGAGGCTGACGAATGGGAATCTTGCCCACACCCGTGAGAAGCTCTCGGGGTTTATGGGAACCATTTCTGACCACCTCTCGGCGACCCCCTACGTCTTTCTCGTCCTTAAAGCTTTCGATATAGGTCTCCACTTCAAACTCCAGGGCGGCTTGCAGCATCTTGCGGGCGCCGGCTCGAAGCAGATCCTCCAGGCTCAGGGTCACTTCATTTCTGACTATCTTCTCCACTTGGGAGGTTGTATATTGTTTCATGGAGCGTATCCTTTCTCCCTCGGCTGAGGGATTTGTGGTTATTCGATATTCAAGGATACGCTCATTTTTTATACCCGTCCACAACTTTCTAATATACCTCCGAGTGTTAGAACTGGAAGTAGATAAAGGCACGGTCCTCTCCTGCCATCGATATGAGTATAAGGTAGCAAGCACCAGAGAAAAGCACTGCTCGGATCCACCAGCGCATCTTCCCGAAAAGCTCCTCCAGGCTAGAGTCTCTCAGGTAGTGATGAGCCATCACTAATACCAGTGTGAGACTAAACATCGCAAGACAGTTATCGAGTCCCAGGCTGATAGGTGCACTGGCGTCCCCACCGTAATGAAAGCCCACCATGGCACTGCAAACGGTGAGAGCTCTCTTGATGTCATGAGCCCTGAAGAAGACCCAAGTGAAGCAGACCAGGCCAAATGGACTTGACCCGTTTCGGTGGGTACCTTATCTCTTGGGAGAAAGGAGATCCACTATGCCGCCAACACGTCCACCTTATCCACCTGAGTTCAAAAAGCAAATGGTCGAATTGGTTCGAGCCGGTCGTACGCCAGGAGAGCTGGCCAAAGAGTTCGAGCCCTCAGACCAGACGATCCGGAACTGGGTGGTACAGGCCGACCGAGACGAGGGCCTTCGAGAAGACGGTCTGACCAGTGATGAGCGAGAGGAGTTGCGCCGTCTTCGCCGCGAGATTAAGCAGTTACGCATCGAGCGTGAGATCTTGTCAAAAGCAGCAGCCTGGTTCGCTCAGGAGACCAACACGATCCCCAGAAAGCCTTCCAGTTCGTGAAGGCGCACCAGGCAAAATGGCCAATTACCACGCAATGCCGAGTCCTGGGTGTCTCCCTCAGTGGGTATTATGCGTGGCGAGGACGCCCCCCATCGCCAAGAGCAAAGGTCGATGCGGATCTCAAGGAACAGATTAAGGCTTTTCATGCCCGTTCTGATTCTACCTACGGAGCCCCCAGAATCTGGGAAGATCTGGCAGCATTAGGCATCCGTATAGGCAAAAAGCGTGTCGCCCGTCTGATGGTTGAGATTGGTATCTTCGGGGTGAGCCGTCGAAAGGGTATCAGAACCACCCGTAAGGGAAAAAAGGCTCAAAAAGCCCCTGATCTGGTCAAGAGAGACTTCACTGTTGAAGCCCCAAATAAACTCTGGGTGGCCGATATTACCTACGTACCAACCTGGGCGGGCTTCCTGTATCTTGCTGTGGTTATCGATGTCTTTTCCCGCCGAGTCGTGGGCTGGACGATGGCTTCGACGCTCCAGAGTGAGTTGGTTTTGTCTGCTTTGAATATGGCACTTTGGCAGCGTCATCCTTGTGGGGTGATCCACCACTCCGACCAGGGATCTCAGTATACTTCACTTGCCTTCGGTAAACGCTGCGATGAGGCGGGTATACGTCCCTCAATGGGTTCTGTAGGCGACTGCTATGACAACGCACTGTGTGAAAGCTTTTTCGCCACCCTCGAATGTGAATTGATCGACCGCCGTTGTTTTCGTACCCACAAGGAGGCCAGATTGGCTATTTTTGAGTATATTGAGGGCTGGTATAATCCCCATCGTAGGCATTCATCAATCGCATACCACTCACCGATGACATATGAAAAACAGCATCAAACACGGGCTTGAAGCCCAAGCCCTAAACACTCCACCAAAACGGGGCAACTCCAGACTGCCGGATCAGCCCCTCGGCCATCAGGTAAATACCGTGAAGTCCGCCCCAAATTACGAACATCCAGGACGCTCCGTGCCATAAGCCTCCCAAGAGCATCGTAATCATGAGGTTAACATACGTTCTCCTGATCCCCATCCTGTTACCGCCCAGCGGAATGTACAGGTAGTCTCGGAGCCAGGATGATAAGCTGATATGCCATCTCCGCCAAAAGTCAGAGAAACCGATGGCGCCATAAGGCCATCGAAAATTATCAGGGAGGGAAAAGCCGAGGGATAACGCCACACCGATCGCGCAGGTCGAGTACCCGAAGAAGTCGCAGAAGATCTGTATCGCAAATGCTAGTGTACCTGCCCACGCAGCAATACAACCAAGAGTTCCGTGAGAATCATAGACTACTTCGACAGTCGGAGCTGCCAAGGAATCAGCAATGACGATTTTGGCAAAGAGACCTATCACTAAAAGACTCAGTCCCCAGCCCATCTGCTTACTACTCCCAATGCGAGAAGAACGGCATTGAGGCAGGAAGTTCGCTGCCCTCACGATCGGCCCGGCGACCAGCTGGGGAAAAAACGTCACATAAAGCGCGTAGTCAAGAAAGGAGTGCCACGGACTCAATCGTCCTCTAAATATATCGATCGTATAGGATAGCGTCTGGAACGTGTAGAATGATATGCCGACAGGAAGCACTATGCTTATCTGACTAAACGCGAAGTTAAACCCAGCCAAGTGAAGCAGCATATTGAGGTTGTCAACAAAGAAACCGCCATATTTGAAGTAGGATAACATGCCCAGGTTCACAAGTAAACTAATGATAAGAAAGAACGTGCGGCGTTCTCTGGTTGAGCTGGCGTGTATCCACTTGCCAACATACCAGTCAACGATTGTGGAAATCCACAGAACAACAACAAATGGCGGATTCCATGCAGCATAGAAGACGTAGCTTGAGAGAAGCAGAAGAGACTTACGCCAAGTCCAGTTTGCCAGCATCCTGGATAGAAGGAGAACGGCAGCGAGGAAAAGAATGAACGTGTACGAATTGAAAAGCATCTGTTCCCCTGCCTTATGCTGCAGCCTACAGACCGTCCGCGGCGAACTATTACATAGAGGGCTTAGGTATCATAAGTTTCTTTCATATTTCTATGCGGATATCTGGTAGCCGTGTCCCCTCATACAGACGTGCCGCATGAGTAACAGGATCTTCTGTACCCCGATTCATCAAATGAGATTCAAAATCGTAACACCGGCGAAACTGTTCTGATAACCACCTTTCCTGCTCAACGCGAGCGTTATCAGCGAATACTTCCAGTGCAAAGGCTATCTCGAATCCTGGCGGGTTGTAGGGATATCCGAACTTATTGTCTTCGATCTCAGCTTCGTATGCATCTGATAGCGCATAGCGCCAGACAGCGTCAAACTTGGCGCTTCGCCAGAAAGAATGATCCGGAAATTGTCGCTTGAGCAGCGCCAGAGCATATAAGTTGAAAGCGTGATATCCGACGGCCTTGTAGGCTGCCTGTTTATGTGTCCGAGACGATTGTCGGAGACGTTTGTACAAACCAAATAATCGTTGTCCCCACGAAAATTTAAGCATCAGCGAATGGCGAATAAGCCCGGGTGAATACACATCTAAGAGATGTTCCACCCGCGCCATAAAACAACGCACACGATTCTGGACTTCACCCGAAGCTTGCGGCGAAATCAACGCCCCCGCAGCGGCAAACCAGAGCTGATGGTTGAATGTCATATCAAAGGAAAGATAGCTGCCATCTACATTGACACGCCGCCAGACCCCCAGTCTCTCGTCAAAGGGATGGAGCAAGAATACAGATTCCGCTATGCGCTGACACGCTTCATAGTCCAGAGAATTCGCAGCAACGGCCAGTGCCTCAATCGTCCAGGCCTGTCCGATAAGGCCGTTGCAAAAATCCTTTTCTGGATTCTTGCGATGCCAGAACGTGGCCTTCATCGGACGGGCCTCATCGCTGCACAAATAGGCGACCGCCCTGTGGGCAGCCTCCAAAAACTGCCTCTCACCCGAAATATCGAAGGCCTTCAAAAAGGTAATAAGCCAGTGAGCGGTGTTGCGCACAGGAGTTTCTGGATCATGATAGGGTCCATTGTGACCCGGCGGCATGGCGCCATCGGACGACTGCAGGGCGGCTCCGGCGGCAGCAGATGACTCAATCAGCTTATATAGAGTGACGTTTATCGACACATCCTCTCAAATACGACATAAAGACCATGCTGCTATATTTTTCTACAAGAATAGATATCCTCACTACCAAAAAGGCCATATCTTCGAATAAACGCTTTCGATAATGTCCTGGTATAATTATCTACAGTTACTTTAAATCCGACGGACTCTAATCTTTCCTTGTAGTCCAATCCATAACGACGAACGTGATCTCGATGGCCGTAGACCGCTTCATAGTGTTCTCTCGGCACAGCAGGGTCTTCAACTGTCTTTTCGGCCCATATCGGCACCTGGAGAATAGCCCAGCCGCCTGGCTTCAGGACCCCGTAGAGCTCCTCCATTGCCCGGCGGTCTTCAGGAATGTGTTCCAGCACATGATAACAGACAATGGCATCAAAAGTATTACCAGAAAAGTTCAAATTAGTCAGGTCTGCGATTATTGTTGGCCGGCGTATCCGCGTCACATCGATCGAGATGTATTTGATATCAACCCTGGAGAAAACTTTATCCGACAAAAATCCATCCGGAGCGACATCAAGTACCTTGATCCCCTTCACCTGAAAAAAATCCATCCGATCCCGCAGGTAGAAATAGAGCAACCGATGTCGCTCACCTGACCCACACCCAGGACATTTGGCATTGGCGACGTTGATATAATCCAGCCTTAAGAGAGCTTGCCCTTCTGCGCTTTTCCAAAAAGTACGTTCCAGAACGCCAGTCGGCATAAACCGCGAAAACGTCTGCTTACAAAAAGGGCACTCAACGGCCTCTCCTATATATTTCCATCTCTGAACATATTGCTTTACCAGTCTCTTTTGCGCCCGGTAAAATGAGTACCTTCTTTTAAGATCCGACTGAACGCTTTTTGGAAAAGTTTTCTTAATAAAATCGGCTCCTCGCTATTTGGTGTGGGTAACCTTCCCCCAGGAACGACCAGTTGTGGTAGACAAGACGCCCAAGCTGCAGGTTTTGTGGACCAGCCTTCGAGTATTCTTTGTCAACGGTGTTGCCCGACCCGTTGTCTGTTGCTCAGGATTCTATCTTAAAAACAGTTGTTTAAGTTGTTAGATAATAAATTGTTACGATGGACTAAACGGCAAACTGGATCTCCGGATCATTCAATACCCGCCGTGTGTTTAGGAGAGATCTCATGTGCGGATACCGGAGCAAACGGTTAGGAACCACCTCGCACTCGGCAAGAAGACTGGTTCGGGTTTTTATGATTACCCACGTGAAACAGCGAAGAGCCATAAAATCTTTCAGATCTTTCATGCGCCATCCCTGATCTGCCGCTCAACGTCAAGGGCTATTCTTGAAGCCTGAATCTGCTGCCACAGAGGAATAGGCCACGCCCCCCCATTCTTAATTGCCTCCACAAAGGCTTTCAGCTCTTCAAAATGACCTTTTGGCATCTCGTCGCTCTCAATGGTTTCTACGCTCCCTCGGAACGTCTCAACCTTTTTATAGTCGGTCAAAACATAAACGGTTTCGTCTGCATAAATATGCAATACCTCCTTAGGATACAACCTAGAGCCAATGGTGGTATAGGTCAGATTGCCGATTGAGCCATCGCCAAAGGCAATTGTCGTCGTAAAGTTCTCATTTCTCCCGTGGGTATTATCGGTCAGCTTAATAGAAGATGTTTTAACATCTATAGCTTCACTATCAGTCAAATAGGTAAAGAGATCGTAGATATGACAGGCCTCCCCCAGGTTGCGCCCACCCCCCTCTTCCGTCCTTAGCCAGTGATCTTCTGGTAGAAAACCAGCATTCATTTGATAATTTATGATCAACGGCGTGTGGTGATTCCTTACCTTTTCCTTAAGTTCACCAATAAATGGCGAAAAACGTCGATTAAACCCGGTCAATAAAATTGGTACTTGCTTGTCCTGTTCATGCTCATAAAAAGACTCTATAGCCAATAGTTCTTCTTTAGTAAGGGCAAGGGGCTTTTCAACGAGAACGTGTTTTCCCGCTTGTAAGGCTTTACTAACCATTTCCGCATGGAGGTTGTGACGGGCCCCCACAATAACGGCATCTAATTCCGAATCTTGTAATAATTCCTCATACGATGTGGTCGCGTAGTCAGCGCCGTACTGTTTGGCCACCTCAAAGCAATTGGCCCCGGTTCGACTCATAACCGCAGCCAGCCGCACGTGGCGCATCTTATCGATTGCAGGGAGATGGACACGTTTAACGAATTTTCCTGCGCCGGCAATGGCAACACGAATAACCCCATCCCTCGATTTCGATTTAACTTGAACCAGATCGACACACGTGAGTCTTTTTTTCTCCAAGGATCTATCGTTGGGATATTTAATGAATATGCCACATGGTCTATTCGTCTGATCTTTGAGCCGTTGATAGGCATCAGGTGCAGATGCCAGTGGAAATTCTTCATCGGCAATCAGTGCAAAGTTCAACCTTTTTTCCGCCAACAAACGCAGATATTCCTCCATATTGCGCTTTTCAGTCCAGCGCACATAGGCATAGGGATAATCCATCCCCTTCTCTTCGTAGCGATCGTCATAACGCCCTGGACCGTAGGAACAGGAAATCATAAAATCGATCTCTTTGCGCAGAAAAGGGTCTCTTTGAATATTCATACCCACCAGGCCGACCACAACCACTCGTCCCTTCTTGCGCGTCACTTCCATAGCAGTCTGCATAATCTCGCTGCCCTTAGAAGACGCCGTGATCACACAGACATCGACCCCCATGTGTTTGGTAAAGCGATCTACAGCCCATTGGGCACGATCAAGATCTGCATGAGCCTCATCAATTCCCAGATGCTCTGCCTGCTCGACCCGAGCCGGGTTCAGATCAAAGCCAATCACCCAAACGCCGGACAGCTTCAACAATTGCACGCTAATCTGCCCGACCAGGCCCAGACCGATGACAGCAACCGATTCTCCCAATCGAACCTCTGCCCTGCGCACCCCCTGCATGGCGATGGCGCCAACCGCAACGGAGGCAGCATATTTCATATCGCAGGATTGCGGTATCCTTACCGTCAGATTTTCGGGTACGAGCACAAGCTCGGAGTGCGTTGCCTTATTAGCTCCAGCGCAGGCAACAAGATCTCCCACTTGAAATTGGGTCACACCTTCACCTACTGCGACCACTTGCCCAGAACACGAATAACCCAGGAGCGCCATTTGCTTAGAAGAGGAACTTCTTGTCTCCAAATAATCTCGTACTGTAGATATTGTTTTTTTAATACCCTGAATGCGCAGATGGTTGATGAGTTTCTGTATAATCAAAGGGTTGCTAACAACCTGGCCCGCAAGACTGGTATTCCGGGATTCCATAGTGTTCAAAGTTGCCAATTCAGTGCCACTACTGATAAAAGAGTAGGCGACCTCAACTAAGACATTCCCTGGTTGAATCAACGGAGATGGAACTTCAATGACTTTTACATCATCGACAGTAGAAAACACTTGCTTCACTAGATAGCCCTCTTTCATTCATGAGCACAGAATTGCACCAACGCATTACTTGCTGGATCTTCAGGTCTTTAAGGCTTACGCCCACCCGTCTTGTTTCATTGCCTTGGCAATATCCTCACAGAGGCTCTCGAAATCGAGACAATGCGCCTTCAACACCTCGTCATTCGTACCGCATGCAGGAATAGAGAAAACGCCCAGTTTTCTGACGCATAAGGAAGATCCCACTCCAATTTCGGCCAACCGACTCAACAGCATATCACCCTGTCCGCCGACTACGTAGTGATTATCGAGGGTGAAAACCCATTTGCAATCCGCCACCGTCTCTTTCAGCCAAGCCGGATCAAATCGATTGAGCCAGGGCATATTAATCACCTTTAGACCGATCCCCCGTTCTGCCAGCAATTTTGAAGCCCGATACGCTTGTGGCAGCAGCATAGGTCCGTAACCAAAAAGAACAGCATCTTCTCCTTCCGTGAGGGCAACGCCTCGTCCCAGCTCCAGTCGGTATCCTGCAGGTAGCTCATAAGGGATTTCACAGGGAATGGACACCAGACGCAAGTAGCAGCTATTCGGCGTTTCATGGACACAGAATTCCAAGGCCATAGCCACTTCTGCTTCATTGCAGGGTTCAAGGAGGATAAGACCGGGAATGGCTCCCAGAGAAGAGATATCCCGAACGCACTGATGCGAGTGTCCCGGCCCTCCCGGCAGCAAACCTGCCAGCGAACCAACATAAATAATCTTTGTCTTTTCTGTCGCATTATTGTACATCTGCTCGTTTGGACGGGCCGAAAGAAAGCACGCAAACGAATGTACGACGGGCAGCAACCCCTGTAAGGCCATGCCACCCGCCTGCGAGACCATATCCTGCTCTGCAATCCCGCACTCGAAAAATCGATGCGGAAAAGCCTCCTGAAATGGGATCAGCCCACAGTCCAGCACCAGGTCGGCATCCAGGACAACAATCCGGGAGTTGTGTGTAGCCTGATCAACCAAAGCCTTTGAGTAGGCATCAACAAGCCGCTGAGTATCCGATTGAGGCCTCACCTCAGGCCCTGAAACCCTCTCCACCTCGAGTTCGGCCGCCCCCGTCTCCCGCAACTGCCGGTTAGCCATAGAAACCAATTCCTTCACACCTTTTGCATACGATGCATCATCAGGGGCCCCGCTATGAAAGCGGTAGAGCTTATCATCCTCTCCCATGGAAGTGTGTTCCATAAAAGAGACACCCTTCCCCTTAATCGTATCTGCAATAATAACCTTGGGGCGATCCACGGCCGATTCGAGTTGCCTCAACGCAACCCCAAAAGCTTCACAGTCGTGTCCGTCGCATCTGGCCACCTTCCATCCGAAGCTCTCGAACTTCCTCTCCAAATCTCCTAAGTTGCTGACTTTGGCAACCCAGGTATCCGACTGAATCTTATTGTGATCGACAATGACTGTGATCTCCCCCAACCCGAGATTGGCAGTCGGCTGCAGCGACTCCCAGAATTGGCCTTCCTGTAATTCCCCATCGCCGGTAAGCACATATACCCGCCCTTTTTTACTCTGAAGTCGGTTTGCAAGCACCATACCCTTTGCCTTGGAGACCCCCATGCCCAGTGACCCCGTATTGGTCTGCATAAACGGCGTGGCAATATCGGGATGTCCGGGAAGGCCATCCAGCCTCCTCAACCTGTGAACCAGATCAAACTCCAATAAACCAAGCCCTATCAAAACCGAGTACAGTGCCGGCGCGTCGTGGCCTTTGGAAGAGAAGTAGATATCGGCTGGTCCGTTATTTCTCCCTTTATCAGGCAGGCGAAGTTCGTTCAGATAAAGCCAGGAGACGATATCCATACAGCTAAAGCTCGTTCCGATGTGTCCCGAACCCGCCCTCTTAATCATATAAAGCGCATTGATACGACATAGAGTTGCAAACAGTGCGGTGTGTTTAGGCGCAGGGATATGAAGATTTCGCACACGTTCGAATTCTTCATATGGGATATAGGAGAGGTCAGTCATAAGAATCATTCATGATCAGCTTGAACACCTAAGAAAGCGCTAGCGATTTCTCTCTCTATGGCGCAGGCGAAAATCAGGATTCGAGAGGTTGATGCGTTGGATATGGAGCCCTGTGCAACGGGGGCAGACTGGCTTGACCGTTCCGGATCAGTTCTTCGGCTAATTGCCAGTCGTAGGGCTGGTTCACATCAAATCCTTCATAGCCCTGGGTAAAGAATGGCATCAATACATTTCCAGCTATGGTGCGTCCCTCAAAGACGACTGTTGTCCACGCGATTTCGAGACTGGCATTCTGGACATACACCTCGGGTAAGGACTGATACTGGCTGCTGTGCCACGGCTGTTCAGGTGGATTCAACGGCAGGAGGGGCATCATTCTCTTGTCCCGTACAATCCACATCTTACCAGGATGCTGTCTGCACTTCTCCACTGCCCGAAGTGAGTCCACGCCCTCCTCTGCCAGGAATGCTTTCCAGGCACGTTGAATCGTCTCCGCGTGGCGAAAAGGACTGGTCGGTCTCAAAATGCTAAAGCAATCGTAGTTTCCACCCTGAGATTTGAGTTGCCCAAGCGTGTATTCGGCGAACTCAATGTCAGGAGAAAGGTCGCCCGCGAACTCAGGTGGCCTTAGAAACGGTACTTCAGCATCATAATATCGCGCAATATCCGCATACCGTTCAGAATCGGTCGATACAACCACAGCGTCGAAAATCTCGCTCTGTAAGGCGGCCGCTATGGTGTATGCAACCACAGGATGTCCAGCCAGCGGACGAATATTCTTGTCCGGAACGCGCTTCGAGCCCGCCCGTGCCGGAATCAAGGCAATAATACTGGGCGTAGAAGCCATCTGCGTCCTCTTCTCCTTACCATGCGGTCCATCCGCCATCGATGACAAGATTGGAGCCGGTCATATAAGACGAAGCGTCGGACACCAGAAAGATAATCGCCCCGTTGTATTCCTCTTCGCGCGCCATTCGACCCAGAGGAACCCGTGCGCTGTAGCCCTTGAGAAATGTCTCATCCTGATTGTTGAAAACGCCGCCAAAAGTAAGCGTATTGACTCTGACATTTTTGTCCGCCCAATATGTCGCCAGATAGCGGGTCAGATTCAGAAGCGCCGACTTGGAAGCAGAATAGGCAACCGGCTTAAAGAACGGCGGGCCGTCTGTGCAGCGATACTCGTAAATACGCTGGTCGGGCGAGACGATCCCGTAAATCGAACAGATATTAATAACCGAACCGCAACCGATTTCGGCCATGTGGCCCCCAATAACTTGGCAGCATAAGAAGACACCCTTCACATTTACTTCCATAACGTCGTCCCAGGAATCTTCCGGGTAAGTCTCGAAAGATCCGTTCTCTTCAGCAGGCGCATTGGGAGGCGAATCCAGTGCTGCATTGTTAATCAGAGCATGGGGTACTCCCCAGGTCGCTTTGACCTGGTTTAAACCGGCTTCTATGGAGTGCCTCTGCGTAACGTCCACTTTCAGGAACAACAGGTTCTCCTCTCCATGTCGTCCCGGAAACCTATCGGCAATGCACTGATCATCAACCTGCATGTCGAAGACAGCAACCTTAGCCCCCCGGTCTACCAGCGCCAGGCTAAACTGCCGACCCAGTTGTCCAAGTCCGCCGGTAACAACTACAACTCTGTCCTGTACGCTGAAGAGATCTTGAGCCACGGGAGATTACTCCTGACCTGATGTCCACACACGCTCAAACAGATCACATATCTCACGCACTGCCCCATGGCCGCCCCGCGCTTTCGTATGATACCGGGCACAGGACACCACATCCGGATGGGCATCTTGAACGACAATCGGTAGGCCAACACACCTTAGACAAGGCAGATCATTGATATCATTACCGACGAAAGCAACCTGGGGCAAAGAAAGCTCCAGGTCCTTGATCACAGCCTCCAATGCCGCACGTTTATCATCGCAGCCCTGCACACACCGAACCTTTAGTTTACGGCTTCGTACTGATACAACCGGGTTGGTTTCGGTGGAAATAATAATAACGTCAATCCCCAACCGTTTCAGTTTCTGCAGGCCAATACCATCGCCCCGCCAGCACCGCACCATCTCGGAGCCGTCTTCCGAGACATAAACCATGTTATCGGTGAATACGCCATCAAAGTCGAACGCCATCAAGCGTACGGCACGAACACGTTCATCGAGCGTCAATTCGTCAGAGCTATGGTTATCCTCTTTCACGCCCATCTTTCAGATCGTCGAATAAGATATTCTCATCCTCTTGCAAAGCGCGACACGTCACTTTTCCGATCACATTTTCCAGTTCGTAAGGGGGCAACCCATCGTTTGGTGACTTGATAGCGACATCCTCGCAAGTCAAGACGTGCCCGGTCGGCAAATCGTAAGCGGCCACCAGCTTTTTACCCATCTTAAACAGCGGTTTTGTCTCGCAGGAAAGCGGCCGCTTGATCCCGTCGCCCAGAGCAACACGCGCCCGCCTCAGATCCCGCACCAGTTTGCGCATCCCGATAGGCTCCAGCGAAAAGGCTTGATCCGTCCCTTTCCAGGCACGATTCCCCGTAAAGTGCTTCTCAATAATTCGTGCACCGAGCATATAAGTGACCATGGTCATCGCAATTCCATTCTGGTGGTCCGATGTCCCAATAACCACGTCCGGAAACTGGTCACGATAGCTTGAAATGACACGCAGGTTCATATCCTCAGGCTCTACAGGATAACTTGCGGTGCACTGCAAAAGACACAATTGAGGATTAATAGGCATAATCGCATCGTAGGCCCGCTGCACATCCTCTATCGTCCCGCCGCCAGTGCTGACCAGCATCGGCTTGTGAAACCCTGCCACGTATTTCATCAGAGGAATATTCGTCAAATCACCGGAAGCGATCTTAAAGGCCGGCATGTCCAGCTTCATTAGAAAATCTGCACTTGGAAAATCGAATGCCGTTGCAAAAAAAGTGATACCAAGCTCCCGAGCATAGGACTGCAATTCACGATACTCTTCCAGGCCAAACTCCAGTGCCTCGCGATGCTCGCCGTATGTAGCCCCATAACTATTTTCGTGATCATAAGGACTATCGTACATGGCCTTGGCGTAAAGGGAGCGATTGTCTCGCTTCTGAAGCTTCACAACGTTTGCACCGCACTCCTTTGCCAGGCGGAAAAGCTCCCTGGCCGTCTCCAGATCGCCCCGGTGGTTGTGGCCTATCTCAGCGATAACATAGCAATCGCTATCATCATTGATACAATACGAATCGATAATTAGTTCTCGTGACATGAGTTGCCTTTCCGACCTTTCATACAATCTCAGAATGAAGGATATACGCTAAGTGGTAACAAGGTATCAAAACGAACCTATTTTAATAAAACGATCTATCATATGAGCTAGGGAATGCTGCTCTTGTTCAAGATCACGCTCGCCTTGTTTATTACGTCGGATGTGGAACCCAAAAGGTTTTGCTTGCCAGAGAAACTCTTCCCATCCCATTCTCAATGCATCAGGATAGCCCAATTCAAGAAAGCCAGTCTGAGTATAGTAGCCCGATCTCTTCGGAACAAAACACAGGCTATCGGGAAGCACGTGCCAGAATATGCGCCGAAAGATTCCATCCTGACCTCGTCCATCACAACCGTCAGGACGAAACACTGACACGACACACTCATGCCGAAAGTGGCTCTTACGTCCATATTGCCGGTAAATTCGGTGTCCAGTGTCCCGCGAACCACCGCCGATCTCTACCCTTCTGCCCATCCCCATCACTCCCAAAATGCGCCCTTTCCACCGGTAGAAAACAGTCGTTTCCCACACCTCTGGTGTGAAGTCCAAGCTTTCGCGCGATATTTTACTTAAATCAACGAACAGGCAGTGCACACACGGAAAATATCGATACTTATTAAAATGGCGCGGATGCCAGGGCACGCCAAAGAAGCTGAGGTCATTGTTAAGCATATGAGCAATCACATGGTTTATCCATCCGTGCCTTACAATATAAAAATCCGGATCCAGGAAGACGGCAAAGCGGGTCTGAATGTGACTTACGGCCTTATTCAAAGCCGCTGCGTGATGGTAACTACCACGACACCAACCGGGCTTTGTCTTGTCACTCTGAACACCCTTCAAAATGGTACACCTCTCATCCCCGATTTCGAGGTCTTCCTGAAAGTCCTCATTATTATCAACTATAATCCAAGACCATCCATCATTCCTGTTAAGGTGTGTGACCAACTCCCAGTTCAACTCAACATAGGGTCTGTCTATGGAGACATAGGTGGAACAGATGGTTAGATCAGTCTTTTCCATGCTATTCTAAACCACTTCCTGACAGTATACAGCTTTTCTAGTCACGTCCTTCAGCCTTCCGTTCCTCCAAATAATCCTTCAGTGCCTGCTGCCAGGACGGTATCAAATCGAGGTCAATATGCTTCAGACCTACATTTTTCAGGACCGAATATGTTGGCCGTATGGCCCGCGCCCCAGACTGCGCTGTGGTTTGTGGGGCGAGCTCTGGTGTGAGTCCACTTTGCCGAAAGATTTCGGTGGCGAAGTCATACCAGGTACACTCGCCCTGACACGTCACATGATAGGTGCCGTATGCCTCTGTCTGGATTAACGCTACAATTTGCCTGGCCAGAACTCGAGTTGAAGTTGGTGTCAGGGTCTGATCATTTACGACTCTGATCGGTCTCCCTTCACGCGCCAAATTCAGCATCAACTCGACGAAGTTACTACCCTTGCCTGAAGGTCCCGCTATGCCATATAATCCGCTACTACGGACGATGAAATGACCTGCCCACAAGTAGCGCAACGCCATTTCACCCGCCACTTTGCTGATCCCATAGATATTCAGGGGATCGACAGCATCCGACTCCAGATAGGGACTCCCCTTGAGCCCGGAGAAGACATAGTCTGTACTCAAATGTACCAGGGGCGCTTCCAGGTCCCGACAGACCAGCGCCAGGTTACGTGGGCCGACAGCATTTACCGCAAAAGCCCGATCCAAGTTTTCTTCCATATCATCGACTTTATGATAAGCCGAAGTATTGATCACAATTTGTGGCTTAGCCCCTCTCAGCGCCGTATCCACCGACTCCTGATCGGCCACCTCGATATCAGCGTGTATCAGAGCGACCACCTCATAGCCAGCCATTTTGAGAGCCGGTATGAGATCAGACCCCAACTGCCCATTTGCTCCAATCACTGCCACTCGCATTGTTCGCTATCCCTCTCCGCCCTGAGATGCCAAAGAAGATGGAAGCGGTGACACATAGCTCTGAACCTCAAACACTGAACCCGTCACCTGGATGATGTGGTGGGCCTCTTCCAGCAGGCGCATCCAGCGAATATTGTAGTATTTGGGATTGTCGAAGTCCGTGCAGCCATTCTCTCGGATTTTCTCAACCATGTCTACCACAGACTCCTCAATAGTCACCTTAGGATGAATGCCCAACACCCGTTCGATCTTTTCCGCTGACACCCGGTAGCTGCGCACACCTTTGTAACCGTAGTCAGGCCGCACGTCCATCTGTATTCCCACATCACGGAGCGCTTCCCGCACCCGCAAACTTAGCTCCGATATGCGGACATTCTGAAAAGAGACATCAAAAATCTCGCCCCGTACCTTATGCTCTTCTGCCTCAAGACAGGCAATATAAGCCCGCGCCACATCTCGGATATCTACGAGGGGCCGCCACATCTCTCCGCCATAGTGAAGCGTCAAAACCCCTTTGGAAAGGGCATCCTTCACAAAAGTGTTTACCACCAAGTCGTACCGCATGCGGGGCGAAAAACCGTAAATGGTTCCCTTACGCAGGATGACCGGACAGAAGTCATCGTCGGCCATCTCCAGCAGATACCGTTCCGCCTCGTACTTAGATCGAGCGTAGGCTGCCCTAGGATTCACCTCCGAGGACTCGTCCTGGAGCATATCTTTCTCGTCGTCCCCTACGCCACGATCGTAAATCGAGCAGGTTGAAGCAAAAATGTACCGCCGCACGCCCTGTTCCTTGCAGAACTCCGCTAGCTTCTGTGTAGAAACTGTATTCATTTCGTAGTTGGCCTGCGGGTTGTATTCGGCCGTAGGGTCATTGGACAGCCCTCCTACGTTGATCACTCCGTCTACTCCCTCCAGCAATTCTGGCCCCACAATACGCATGTCCCCCACCACCAGTTCCACCCGGTCGAGGATGTCCTTCAGGCCATCCTCGCCATAGTAGAGCCGATCGAGAATCTTCACCGCGTAACCTCGCTCCAGAAGCTCCGCGGCCAGCACAGAACCGACGTATCCGGCACCTCCCACCAGGAGAATCTTGTTCATGGCTACCGTCCTTTTACCGACCATACATCGCCGAAAGCATCCGGTGAAATACGGACTTCATCGGGATTTTCGTGGTTGTACGTATGACTCGCTGTACTCACCATCTGCGTGTCGTCCTCCAGCGACATCCAGCCGTGGTACACACCGGGCGGGACAACGATCAACCTCGGCTTTCGCGCACTGGCAACGATCGTCTCCATATCGCCGTAAGTTAAGCTATCGGGCCGGTCATCCTTAAGCACGAATTTGGCACTGCCGTGGCTGATGAAGAACCAGTCCCACAGCTCATGGTGCTTATGAAACGCCCGAATGGTCCCGCGCACTGGGTCTCCAACCAGGTAGACTTGTCCAAAACGATGCACAACGCCGTGTGGTTCAGGATCATCAGTATCCCGGGCAATTTCAATAAGATATCCCCGGTCGTCCTCGTGGATTGTTAAATCAACGACTTTTACACTTTCGATCATGGCACATCCCCCATTTCACAACTCAGCCTTCCTCAATTTTCCTAACAAATGACGATAATTGAATACCAATCTTTGACGGGATCTCCCAAATGCTTTTCGAGCAAGCTCTTCTGCAACTTGAATAATCCTCCTTCTGTTATCTTTATCTCCACGAGACACCTGGTTATATGACATATCAAGGATTTCCACTTCCTCAAGTTCATAGTACCGGGCAATAATGGAACTTACCGCAGTAAGCTGATTATTGTACCGAGATCTATCTCGGTTCAGACTATAGATATTGGGACATCTCATCTCCGAGACTTTTCGAACATAGTTTTCAACTTGAGCAGAGGTCATTTCTTGAAACGATACCATGTTGATAGTCAAATCGAGCTTACTGAGCCCAATATGGTCCATGAAATAGTGAGGCAAGAAGACAAAATCATAGGATTGATAATCTTGAAGCAGGGACGCCCTTGCCCTGTCTCCGTAGATAAGCACGGAGGCATATGGAAACGCCGTCGTAAGATAAACAGCAGAAAAAAGCAGAGTCCGTGGTAAATCTACGATGATATAGGTAACATCTGGACACAGGGTTTTGAACTGATAGGAAAATCCCCCCCAACCCGCACCAATTTCCATGACAACCTTTCTATCACCCTTATTTCTCCGGAATGGAGTAAGTATTCCTGCCTTATTTAAAGCAATGAGACATTCATAAAATTTAAGCGTATCAAGGTTGATAAGAACATCATCAATTACGTGTCCGAATCCTCCCAGGAGTGGGGACTCAGGTACTAATAGATCATCCTTATCTTGTTGTCGTAATGCCTGCAATTTTTCCGCAAATACTCGACTTCCGTGGGAATGATGACCTCGGTAGTCAAAAGCATACAAGCCAGTAAGAAGATAGCAATGTTCACGTAGCTTTTGAACGATTAATGGGGATGCATCTAACATATACTCAAAACCAGCCAGTTCTTGTTGCCAATAATCGCTGGGACGATCGACATAGGTCTGTTCCTCTTCAATCATATCAAACACACGGTCGCGGACCTGCAGGTAATTGCAGAATGCTTCACTCTGTCGGGCCTCTTCGATGAGATTGAGCAAACGATCTGGTGTCATAGTATGATCTATTCTGCTACCAACTCAGCCGTTCTGATTTCGGCATCGATTTGCGCTGCATTTTTCCCCATCGCCAACAGTTCGATGGCTCGTGCAGCAATCTCACCGGTTGGTCTGTGCAATCCATGTGGCCTAACAAAATCTAGTACGAATTGGCGACGAGCCTTCTGTTTAACATCTGCCCCTTTCCACAGCATCTCGATCACGTCAGCACATTCTTCGGCAGTCTTGGCAATCTCGAGAACATCAGCGTCGAGTAGATGTTGGAAGTGAACAGCCTGCGACTGAGTTGCTCTATAGTACTCCGTCATGATCGTCACGCAGGGCTTGTCGGCGATAACCGCATCAATCATACCGGTGGTATTGATCCCAACCGTAGCGACGCAGTAGCGTAAGGTATTATAAAAATCCCGCTTGGACTCTTCAGAATCGGGCAAAGCACCTTCTTTGGGCCAAACACACACTTGTGTTTCCTTGAACTGCTGGTAAACCCTAGCATTCGCCGGATGAGGCCGAATCAGGATATTCATCCTTCTGATGTCCGGATTTTGATGTGTACGCAGGCAGCGTGCAAGTTCACGTACCAGCCATGTTTCATCCCGGGCAATGTTAACAGACGAGCCAAGATAGGCTACAAAAGGACGCTCCGGAGGCAAACCGACTCTTCGGCAGAAAGCCTTTCGTTCTATACCCAAATGCTCAGCCTGAAACCATTTATCAAACAATGGAGCACCCGTAATGACCATTTTGTTCGATCGAATACGGTGGATCTCCATCGCTTCCTTGAAATGGGTTTGATTCCATGCCAACGTCAAATCCGGATGAATATGGATAAGGCCTTTGGTTGTGAGATTATCCCAACTCAAAACAGATACAACCGTCGGGATGCCCACCGCTTTGGCAGCTTTCACATATTCGGTTTCTTCCGAATAATGCATATTCGTCGGAGATACCACGACAACATCCGGTCGATTCTCCTGCAACCAGCGAGTAATTGAAGTATCAGGTGGAACCAGACGTTCAAAAGTTCTGAGGAATGACTGAGTCAATCCAACTGCAAGCAATGAATTGACAGGCTTCGATCGACTCACCACCCGCCGGATACGGGAAGGTAAGTACCTTTGCCACCTTTTCAGGTAGAACTCGGATTGATCTTTGCGATTGAGATAGCTTGAATAGCTGAGCAGCTCCCGGGACGAAAACAAGAACCACCGCCATCGATCATTACGTGGAATGAGCCGGCCAATCGTGAGTCCTTTCACATCGGCCAGGCAAGCCTGCATGGCTGCGCCGGAATATCTTTCACCTATTTCCGGAGCAAGGAGCGCTTCCACACGCTGCCCATTACGACACAAATGCCTGATCACTGGTTCATGATACGAAAAGTAAGTCGCTGAACGTAAAACGTAAAGGACGCGCATAGATCCAGATCCAAGATTATCGTAATCCTACTCTGAAGTCGAGTAGGGAACCTCGTAACTCACGGTTCGCTTATTTTTTGACCTAAATGCTAAAATTTGTGCACAGTCAGCGGGATATCATACATTATAGGGAGCTGTCCATTCCTATTCTGCTGTGCAACGACTTCCTAAAAGTCATGTCTAAAGGGGTTTTGATGATCGTATCATTTCCCAGAGACGTTGGTGTGAATGTACGAAGTGAGCACATTGATGATATCCCGATTTTGCTTAGGCGCATTGGGGTGAGTCTTGAGGAGCTCTTTTGCCACTTCTTTTTCTTGCTCATTCAACTTGGGAGGACCCCCACTTCGAGGCTTATCTCTCAATCCATCCACCCCAAGGTGCTCAAAGTTGTCAATCCAGGAAGAAACCGTATCGCGATGTACTTGGTATATCCTGGCAATCTCATCAATGCTCGAACCCCTTGAGCTGAGTAAAATGCTATGGGCTCGCATTCGAACTCGCCTGGCCGAATCACGCTCCGCTAAATCTTCAAGGTGTTGTATCTGATCCGGACTTAAGGCGGATACAAACTCCGTCGCAACTTTCATAGAGAACCTCCATCAACGTATTGTTGAACGCTTTCATATCGGCTCTCTAATATACGATTCTCGCAACCCCCATTATACCAAAAAACTCATGCGCGACTACTTAAAAGGCCAGATTCTGGGGTCAGCAGCGACGTCTGTTCACATTCAGCCACAGCCCCACGGATTTGCAACAGAAGTTGATCATGGGGATCATCGCTCATTGGACGATCCAGAAACGCCACCCGGCACCCATGGCCTTCCAGTTCTTCCAGAATCACCATTTGATGGACATAGTTGCGGGCGAGACGATCTGGGGCAGTGATCAATATCAACTCAAACTCGGCCATCGCCGCCTGATCCCGCAAGCTGTCGAGGCCCGGACGGTTCAACTTGGTACCACTATACCCTTCGTCGCGAAAAATATCTGCTTCTGAAAGATCCCAACCTTGAGCGGCGATGTGTGCTTGCAGACGTTCCAACTACTGCTCAATGGTCTGTGCGTGTTGCTGACGCTGAGTCGAAACCCGGACGTAAAGTGCGACGTTCATCTTCAATGGCTCAAGTCATTACGTAGCGCACTCCCATATCTTGTGATTTAACAACACCCTGAACAATGCACAAGAATCGTGAAAAGTTATTTAACTGAATCCTCCATCCCAAGTATATTCTACATTGTCCGAAAGATTTTGGGCATTGTCTTGGGTGCGGAGAGACAGGGAAAATCGACGTATAAGGCGCGAACTTTTTTTCTGGAATAGCTTTATAATATGAAAAGGCCATATCAGTAAACGAAAAATTAAATATTGTCTTCGCAAATATCGTATTCGGTATCGATAATAAGACCCTGTCGAGCAATATTGCTTTCTTAGACGGAGAGAATCTATTTTCATTTGTTTACCTAGCCTTCTAGCGTGGCTGTGCTCAAGAATAGGATGATGGTACAAGTTAATCCGACAAAACTTCACATTTGCTCCTCTGCTTATAGCCTGAAGAATAAACTCATGATCCGCTAGTGGAGCTATAGGGTTGCATAATCCAATCTTGGAGAGAGCGCTCCGACGTAAAATAAAACCTACCCCTTTAGCACCATACGTAAATACGTCTTCAACCGATTTGCCATAGTTCGTCCCAGGAGGAAGGCAAACAGTTTTACAGCTTTCTCCACGTTGTACGGTTCCACCACAGATCAAAACGTCAACCTCTGGATGCTTTTCCAATACCTGGATGGCTTCTTCCATCGCTTCTGGATGAAGTACATCATCATCGGCAATATTTTTAATGTACTTTCCCCGCGCAAGCATTATTCCTTTGTTAAAGGCATGAGCAGCACTCTTATCTGGCTCAGATACGAAGATATCCGCTAGATCTGCATACCGACCGATGGCACTGAGTGCATGATCTGTCGAATGCCCATCTATAATAATCAGTTCGTCTTCTGGTTTAACATATTCCCGAGATAATGCTAACGCTCTGTCTAACGCTTCCGCTCTATTTTTTGTGGTCATGACAAAAGAGACTCTTTTAGATTCATAAACTTCAAAACTTCCATTTTGCTGAAGTTCCATTGTGCTAAGTAACCTAATATAAACGTCCGGTGTGAGCCGGTCCCGAACCGACAGCGTATCGTTAACTCTCTGATCGTAGCTACTGTTTACTTTTCTGTACCACCTGACCGTCTTCTCAAGGCCTTCCCTAAGATCCGTCTTGGCACGGAAACCCAGAACCTTTTGAGCCTTCGTTGTATCAATCAGTCTTGTCGGGATTGTAGAAGGTTTTGAAGTATCGAATTCAATCTTTGCATCGGTATAATTATCGATTTCAATCAACATCTGCAGAACCTGCTTGACGCTGTACCCTTTGCCCAGAGCGATATTTACGGGATCATACGAATTAATCTTCTCAACAGCAAGGAGCATGGCATCTATAAAGTCATCTATGTAAATTAGATCACGGACATCCTCTCCTGTACCCCAAACAAGAAGAGGATTGTGTCTTTCTACGACCCTTCTTATCAAAGCTGCAGTCATATGTGAGGTCTCAAACTCAAAATCATCGTACGGACCATACATGTTTGATGGACGAAGAACAACCGTCGGCATTGGATCTTTGAGTTTTTCGGAATACATCCTGCATAGGACTTCTGTGTACCTCTTCATCCATCCAACGGCAAAATACGATTCATAAGGGTCTCCAACAAGCAACTCATCTTCCTTTATCGGTCTGCCTTCAGAAGGCGGATAGGCAGCGCTACTGCTGATCCAAACAAACTTCTCAATTCCTGCAAAATAGGCTGCTTCCAGCAGTTGAGAATTCATTAGAAGGTTTGGAGTGACGTGAACCAAAGGGGTAGATTTCATAACCGCTGCACCGGATGTATTTGCAGCGCATAGAAACACATAGTCCATATCCCGAACAACCTTTGTGCAATCTTCCGCCCTGGTTAGATCACATCTTACATATTCAATTCTCTCATCCAAAATAACAGGCCTTTTCCTATGAATAGTTGCTCTGACATTGGCCTCTAACGATAAGAGCCGTAGGATCAGATTAACACCGACAAATCCTGTTCCACCGGCAACTAGAATGTTTGCACCATCAAACATCCTCGAGCCCTTCATCTCTTCTTGATATAATTGGGTTCTTAACGGGCCACCATATATTAAGTTTCGGATCGTTCCACAAAAGTGTAAACTGAATAGAACGATCATAGTTGGTGGACTGCTTGTAATGGAAAATCGCGTGATCGCTCAGGACCAGATGCCCATTTCCAAACTTTGGTGGGATCAACACCTGAAGCCTATCCCGGTCGGACAGGACAAAAGAATCCCACTTACCGAACTGAGGAGAATCTTTGTCCCAGTTGACTACAACCAAGTAAAATTTGCCATACAGACAAGAGATCAACTTCCAGGTCTTATGGTCTCCATGTATCCCGCGAAGCACGTATTGAGAAGAAACAGAAATATCATCCTGCACGAACTCAATATCAATCCCTTCCTGTGTATATAATTCTTCGTTATAGATTTCCACATAGATTCCTCGAAAATCCTCGAAAATCGTAGGGGGGGTAATCAATAAGACTCCATCAAGTTTCGTTCTTATTATCTCCAACTGCTTTACTCCTCCTGAAAGTAATTCTTCTTATTCAAGTACTCATCCTGGTGATTTACATACCAATCCCATGTCTCTTTCAAACCCTCTGATAGGGATGTTGTAGGGTTATACCCAAGCATCTCCTTCGCAAGGGAAATATCCATAACCCTCTTAGGAAATCCCGAAGGCTTTGTTGTATCAAACTCATAATTAAAGGGAATAAAACTTGTCAATGTCTCCACAAGTTCCTTGATAGAGTATCCCCGACCACCCCCCAGGTTGACATACCGGGAACCCGTTCCATGATAAAGAGCCAGGACAGCTCCTTCAGCAACATCCTCACTATAGGCAAAATCTCTCACTGCAGATCCATCCCCCCATATGATAACCGGGTCTTCCTTGTGATATATCCTGTACATCAAAGATGGGATAACCATGGCATTTTGAGGGTCGAAATTATCGCCCGGCCCGTAAACATTACACGGTCTAACAATGGCAAAATTATCAAGACCGTACTGAATTTTGTATGATCGAACCTGCAATTCTGCCATCCGTTTGGCCCATCCTGGAAACATGTCCATAGGAGGATCTTCTTCCACATCTTCGGACTCTTTAAAAACTTCTGCACTCGGATAGGCACCTATTGAACTGGTGTAAGCAATTTTACTGATACCATTAACCCTGCAAGCTTCCAGAACATTCGTATTCATCATCATTAGAGGAACAAAAAAACTTGCAGGTTTCGCCTTAGTAACTTCGATGGATCCTTTGATCCCTGCGACATGGAAGACATAATCCATATCTTTTGTAATAGATTTACAGAATCCGAAGTCGGTAAGATCACCCAAGAGGTGTTCCGCAGACGGATGCACGTTAATTTTGTCGAGGGAGACAATTCTTACATGGGCATCAGCCTGACAGAGAATCCAGACAATTTGACGACCGATTAGACCGGTACCCCCTGTAACCAGGACATTGCGATTTCGAAACGCTTCAAGTACAGATTCGGAGATCATCGTTATTTATCGCCTGTTAAAATACTTGCACCTCCCCAAAGCCTATTCAACCACAAAATAGGACACTCTGGATGCATATGGGAATCGCTTAAGGCTGACCTGATTAAGACCGAACGTCTCCATCAGTGCCAGAGTTTCTCCGGGTGAATCAGGATCATTCAATTCATCGAATCCCAATACACTGCCTTTAGTAATCCGGGGCCGGATCGCTTCGAGGCACTTCTTAGTCGGTTCATACAAGTCGAAATCAAAGTAGGCCAATGCGACAATGGTTTCGGGAGCTTCCTGGAGGTAATTGACAATTTCTACGGCCGCACCCCCCACACGAATATCAAACTTCCTGATGTGTGGAATAGGGTTGAGATTTTCATGCAATTCCAGGAGCCGCGACAAATAACCCACATAACCTTCACTAACTGTCAATTCTCCCGGATGCCATAATTTACCATCTTTCTCAGTGGTTGAAGGAAACCCGGTAAACGTATCAAATCCGATAATTTTACGATGGCGATTAAATGGCTCGTAAATGCCACGGAGTGCAGAAAACAGGGCAAGATTATGGCCCCATCTTGTTCCGAAGTCTATGACAACTCCCTGGACATCGATGATCTGGCGATAGAGAAAGTCCATAAACAGAATTCGAGACAGGTGTTTTGAGTCTAAAAAAAGCCCAAGGTTAGGAAGAATTTGATCGTCTGGAATCGGACACTTTTGCAGAAAATCAATGATCTCTGCACGATCTGATTTCTCTTGCGAACTTTCCTTGGTCCGATGTCCATCAGCCGTTTGTTCGTCTATCCCGGCACCTTCTGAATGCTCTTTCTGCCTTTGCGAATTCTTGTGGGCTTCATTGGAAAACTTTTCTTGAGTCATTCTGTACGCTCCAGTTTACACTTGCTCCCCATATCATTCGGCTCATTCTAAAAATGACCAAACATGCTGTAGTTCTACTGATCGCGAACGTAGGCAGGTATAGGCTTTTCCCCACCATATGCAATAACCCATGCCCAGTATCGGATCCTACCTTCAATCAATTCATAATCGTATCTCCCTGTTTTATCTTCACCCGGCACCACCCTCACTGGTTTTAGAACTTCGCCATCTAGAATATCCTGCGCCAGATCAGAAGGGCTTGGCACAAAACCTAATCTATTTTGTACAGCTTCTTTCAGAGTCTGATAGACCTGCCTATTTCCTTGGCCACCTTGTATAACTCTGATCCTATCCGTATGTGCATAAACGACTTCCTGGGTAAAGATTCTGTTTATTTCATTAAAATCCTCTTCCCGAAGTTCAAAATCTGCTGCTGCTGCATTCTCCCTAATGTGATCGGGATTAATTGTCTTAGGAATAGCAATCACAGAAGAATGGGAAACAAGCCAATTCAAAGCTACTTGAGCCATAGTCTTGCTGTATTTGCCGGCTATCTTATTCAGTGCTTGAATCCGCTTATGCCCACTGCTTATTCTTCCCTGATCTAAGGGACTATAGGCTATTGTTGTGACGTCATTTTGTTCACAATATGGAAGAATATTCCTCTCAATAGTGCGGTCGGAAAGATTGTACTCTACCTGAAAAGAAACCACTGCACTGTCAGAAAGAGCATCTTGAGCGAGCTGCAATTGCTTAAGCGTAAAGTTACTCACGCCGATATACTTAACCTTCCCTTCCTGTACCAGCTGCTCCATTGCTCGCATCGTCTCCGGTATAGGAATTCCTGGATTTGGCCAGTGCACCTGATATAAATCAATATAATCTGTTCTTAATCTAAGCAGACTTCCCTCAGCCGCACGCAGCAAAGCATCGTAGGATAAGTTCTCTGGAGAAACCTTGGTGGCAACAAAAACCTCATTTCTAATTCCTTCAATAGCTTTCGCTACAACCTCCTCAGAAACACCATCACCATACCCTTCAGCGGTGTCAATGAGATTCATTCCGCATTCAATACCCATGCGGAGCAAATCCGCTTTCCGGGTACCGCCAATAGGGCTCTTCCAGAACGATTCACCCGTACCCTGACCAATTGCTGAAACTCGAGCAACCGTTGTACCCAATTGTTTGATTAGCATTAGTTGCTTTCCATTTTTAACTAGCAAGCCTCTCAGCGAGACTGTTAACATCAAGATGGTTCCGATCGTGAAACCATTCCCTGCTTCCATAACCGATAAATTGTTTATCTTGGACGGCCAGTCTTCTGATATTGACATTTACCTGCTCGTCAGCAACCATTTCTGCCACAATAGACCCAATACCGCCAATCATCGAATTTTCTTCGATTGTGACAATTTCCTGCGAACACTTGAGAACCTTTTGTATAAATGTGCCTCCAACAGGTTTGAGTCGGTAAAGGTCAACAACGCCCACGTCTATCGATCTCTTCCCAAGCTCCTCTGCAACTGAAAGCGCCTGGAGCGTCATAAATCCCGTACTCACAATATTAACGGGCTGAAGGGGTTTGAGAACCCGAAACCCATCTGAAAAATCGTCTTCTGTACTCCCCAGCTCGGGAAACTCACCTTTGTCTAATCGAATATATACAGGTTCACGGCTACTGTAAGCGAGGTGGACACTTGCAGATGCCAGGGAGCTGTCACTCAGGTTATAAATCGAGATCTCCGGCAGAGATCGCATAATCGCGATGTCCTGGGTTCCGTGATGCGTCGGGCCGTCAAACCCGAATGAAAACCCAGCGCCAGCTCCTATAATCGTTACCGGTAGTCTCATACTGCATAGATTGACCTTGATCTGCTCAAAACAACGCATGGTTATAAAAGAACAGATCCCATAAACAAACACTTTTTTTCCACACATTGCCAGCCCGGCTGCCAGATTCACTATGTTTTGCTCTGCAACACCAATATTAATGAACTGGGATGGAAAGTCTTGTTTAAACTTCCTCAGGCTGAAAGCATCCATGTCATCTGTAAGGAAAACGACATTCTTATCCCTTGCTCCAACTTCGTAAAACTCATCGAAAAAGGCGTCCCGGATATCAACCAAGGCCCAACTCCTTCCTTGCAATCTCTAACTCATCTTCATTGGGAATACCGTGATGCCACTTAACCCCGTTTTCCATAAAAGAAACACCTTTGCCTTTAATCGTATTAGCAATAATCATCACAGGCTTCTGCGCAGTTTTGGCTGCTTCAAATACGTCCAGAATTTCAGGAAAAGAATGTCCATCAATTTCAAAAGCATCCCAACCAAAAGTCCGAATTTTCGCTGCGAAATTCTCAAAAAAACTATCGTCGTCGAGCACATCGGTCACGGACAACCGGTTACGATCGATAATGCCAATCAGCTTGTGGAGGTTATGCTCCCCAGCAAATATCAGGGCCTCCCATACTGACCCTTCATAGCATTCTGCATCCCCCATAAGGGCAAAAGCTCGATAATGCTTGGAATCCATCTTCGCTGCCAAGGCTATCCCAGCAGCTATCCCCAAAACGTGCCCCAGCGATCCCGTATTGTACTCGACACCAGGTACGCTTGTATCAAGCTGGCCACCCAGGCCACCATCTTTGCCGTATGTATCGAAACATTCAGAAGTAATAAAACCTAAATCCATGAAAATGGTGTACAACGCAAGGCAGGCATGTCCTTTACCTATCAAGAGACGATCGCGATCAATCCATTCCGGATCGGCCGGGTCTACACGCAAAATACCGCCATAGTATAATGCTACAAATAGGTCTGTACATGAAAAAGTACCACCAAGATGACCTTTCCCACCGGAGGCTGCACTCTCAAGTACAGTCTGCCGTACCCATCTGGCTTTTCTTTCCATCTGTTCTATATTCATATCCATGATGCTCATTTTCTCTTCCATCTGTCCTAGCCTCCTTAGCAGCTACTTAACCATCACACGAAACACCAACGTGTTGTTTAATCGAAATCACACATCAATCATTGAAATCTTGGAAAGCTTCTACGATCTTCTGTTGGTTGTCAGTCACCACCTCTACGAACGAAGGGTTGTCATCGCACATAATTTGCATCAGCTTCTCATCAATCTCTTCATATTTTTCAATTAGGTCATAACTCAGATCAAAGGCATCTGCTATTTTCATCAGGTTTAAGGTCCCAACCCCTGTGTCTTCAGCTGTATCAATCCGGCGACCTTCAAAAAAAGTGTCCTGCCATTTCCGCATAGAGACGTAGCCGCCATTATTTATCACAAAGAGTTTAATGTTGAATCTGTAATGGGACATCGTCTTAAGCTCTTGGATATTCAACTCAAGTGAACCATCTCCGGTAACCGCCAGTATCTGGGACTCTGGGGCTGCAACGCTTGAACCAATTGCAAGCGGAATGCTCAAACCCATGGCGGCATTGGTGCCTGAAGTAATCTCGCGCTGTCCCTTCTCAAATCTCCATACTTGGCCTCCTGTATAATAGTTGGAACCTGCATCTGTCACCAAAATGTGGTGGCGGTCCGAAAGCGCACCCAAACGCGACATAAAATAGTACAAATCAATCGGATTCCGACGCTGCTCTGGCAATACCATCGGGTATTGCGCTTCCAACTGCCGGCAATACTCAACCCACTCCTCCCAATCTGGGAACATCCTATTAGAGTATTTCTTGAGCAACTCCTGGATGAAAAGTTTAACATCCGTGTGGATTGGCAGATCAATTGGAACACCCGGTTTCTGCAACTCAGCCTGCTCAATATCCACCATCACTATTTTGGCATCGGGCGCAAAAGCTTCAAATTTGTGACCTACAAACTGTGCCGCCAGACGACACCCCAATGCAACTACCACATCTGCTTCGCTCATCATAAGCTTACAGTAACGTGAACCCTTTATACCTGCATGTCCTAAGATGTTTGGATGTGAATGTGGCACCATGTCCTGGCCCAGCCGTGAGAATAGTACTGGCACATTAAGTAACTCGATCAACTCCTGCAACTCAGAAATTGCCCCAGCCTGACGGATACCCTGACCACATACAAATAGAGGACGTTTAGCATTTTTCAGCAACTCAACAACGGAATCGATACAAGCATTCAGGTTCGTCTCAGACAAAGGTACCTCAGGAGGGATAAAGCCCTCCAGGTTGTTCGTATCGATTAGCGCCTGCTGAACATCGATTGGAACATCCAACCAGACTGGACCAGGACGTCCGGAATTAGCCAGATAAACGGCTTTTTCAAGATGATAACGAACCGATGTCGGTTCATCTACCATAGCAACGTACTTCGTCAAAGGTTCTACAATCGGCAAAATATCAATCTCGGCTGTTCCGAAAGAACGCAGACCGGGAATATTGGCCTTATATGTCGTATGTCTCCTCTCAACCTGACCGGATAGCACAATAATTGGAGCTGCATCGACCCAGGCTTCCGCTAAACCTGGTACCGCATTGGTTGCCCCCGGTCCAGCCGTTACACATACCGCGCCCAGCGATTGTTTCACTCGGGCATATGCCTCGGCCATCATCGGCGCCGCTGCTTCATTCCTAGCAGCGTAATGTCTGATGCCTGACAGTGCGATGGCATCATTCATATACATCGAACCATACCCAGTAAGCATAAAGATATCCTCTACGCCCTGATCCTTAAGAAATTGGGCTATGTAATCAGCAACTCTTTCCATTCTTCTCTCCCCCAGCTTTTCATAGATACCTATTTTCAATGCAATAAAGTCTCAAACCCTTTTCTTTTCTAATGCTCATCTGTAGGTAAGACTTGGCCCCAGGGAAATTCGGCGAATTCCAAGGTTTCCTCCATAATGCCATCTTTCCGATTTTTCTTAACCCAAACAGCATACACTACTCCCCGGTCTTCGGCAGCAATTGTGAGATTACCAAAGTTCCGCGACACAGACGCAGGGGAGTTAGAATAACCCCGGGCATTGAGCTTTCGCGAACTACGGAATGTAGGATCTTTGGGCGCGACTTGAAAAAGTGCTAAGATTACGTCACGATAGTCTTGGAGGCTAATTCCCCACTTTCTCAAGCATTCTTCGATACGGTCCATTATCACTACCTCAGGTGTTCAGGCTGATAAATTGATTGCCAAGAGTCCAGTCTGTAAGTACAAGCAATGCCAGACCTGTAAACTGTTCAAACTCTCCAGCCAGCACAAGCTCCTTTAATTTTTCCGAAGTAACCAGAACAATCTCAATATCTTCTTTACCTTCAAAATTCGGATCTTTTGTAGCATCTGCTCCGAAGAAGCTAAATATCCGAGCATTGATGCGGTTCATCATAATTCTGCCTGGACCGAGATTGTTCAAAACTTTACAAACATAGCCGGTTTCTTCGTAGAGTTCACGGGCCGCAGCTTCTTTGGGATTTTCAGTTCCATTAATGTATCCAGCACAATATGGCGGACAGTTTTCTTTGACAAAAAAGTGCCGTTCACGCAGATTAGGTATCATAGACCACCACGTCAACGATACCCTTTATCTGGAGAGACGGCACAATGGAACTGGCAGAAAAGATACTCAAGAGTTTCAAGATTTCCAAGCCTCAAAAAAAGTTTCTGATGGCTGTGTTTACAGCGATCCTAACAGCTCACGGCAAGATCAATTTTCGTAACCTATCGCGTTACTCTCCTTTGTCACAGAAGACGTATTCACGCCAGTTTGCCAAACCCTTTGAATTTGTGGCCTTCAACCGAGCGGTGATCAATGAAAGCCTGGGCAGAGAAAGTGAACGGATCATCGTGTTAGATGCTTCTTTTGTGTCCAAGTCGGGCAAGCAGACCTATGGTCTGGATTATTTCTGGAACGGTTGTCATCGTCGGAGCGAAAAGGGGTTGGAAGTCTCCAGTGTGGCCATCGTGGATGTTTTGAGAAACACAGGCTTTACGCTGTCCGTTCGTCAAACCGATCCTGGAGATGAACGCCAAATGTCTGAGTCTAAGCCTAAACAGGATGTCGTCAAGGTCAATAAAAAGAAAAGGACCGTCAAGAAAAAGGGCACCAAAAAAAAGGGGAAAGCCAAGTCGAAAAAGCAAAGCTCCAAACAGGCAGAAGACGTCGAAACCCTAACAGATCAGTATTTACAGCACCTGAGTGATGTCAAACCCAGCTTGTTAGAGAATGAAAAATATACCGTTGTCGATGGCTATTTTAGCAAGAAGAAATTTGTTGATGGCGTCCGTGATTTGGATCTACACCAGATCGGCAAATTGCGCTGCGACGCCAATATGCGCTATCTCTACACCGGACCAAAACGGGAAAAGGGAAGCGGAAGGCACAAGACCTATGACGGCAAAGTCAACTGGCAGGACCTGTCTCGGTTTTCATATATCCAAACACAAGATGGCATCGCCATTTACAGTCTTGTCTTGAATCACGTCTCCTTAAAACGCAATTTGAAAGCCGTCGTCTTGCTGGATCACACGAACAAGGACAAGAAGAAATATGCGATCTTGTTTTCAACCGACAAAGACCTAAGTGCCAAGACGATTGTCAGATATTACAAAGCGCGTTTCCAAATTGAATTTATTTTCAGAGATGCCAAACAGTTCACCGGATTGTGCGACTGTCAAGCCAGAGATCAAAAACGGCTGGCTTTCCATTTTAATGCCTCTTTGACAACCCTCAATTTAGCCAAAACGGAACACTTACAAGCCCAATCAGATACGAGACCCATACCCTTTTCCATGGCCAGTGTAAAAGCCTGTTATTTCAACACGTATTTTCTCCAGAATATTTTTTGGCTCTTCGCTGTTTCACGTGGGTAATCATAAAAACCCGAACCAGTCTTCTTGCCGAGTGCGAGGTGGTCCTAACCGTTTGCTCCGGTATCCGCACATGAGATCTCTCCTAAACACACGGCGGGTATTGAATGATCCGGAGATCCAGTTTGCCGTTTAGTCCATCGTAACAATTTATTATCTAACAACTTAAACAACTGTTTTTAAGATAGAATCCTGAGCAACAGACAACGGGTCGGGCAACACCGTTGACAAAGAATACTCGAAGGCTGGTCCACAAAACCTGCAGCTTGGGCGTCTTGTCTACCACAACTGGTCGTTCCTGGGGGAAGGTTACCCACACCAAATAGCGAGGAGCCTATTTTTTAATGTTAGACCTCGACCTAAATTTGATTAAAAAATCTCCCCAATACCAAAAACTGCGGGATTATGGCAAAATTGCTGCTTAAAAATGGCCGAACTATTGCAGCAGGCACTTCCAGAGTATATTTCTTAAGAGCAGGCCTGAATTGCCTTATTAACACAAACTTCTTCGTTTCTGTCATCGCCAGAATCATCACCGCATCAGGCACATTAATCATGTAATAGGGCTTCCCCCGATGAGATGCTATACCATCGAAATATTCTTGCTCAACAGTGAACCAATCCGTATGAAATACGGTCTTCCTGTGACTCATGAATGACCTATCGCAAAGGCTACAGATGTCAACCTTATAAAAATCTCAAACCCAGGCTGAGTGTACTTCAGCCATTGGTGAGAGATAGCTACTTATAATAAATGATCTGACTTCCTTCATTTTCAAATTTAAAGGGCACACATAGATAGCCAGAAAGGGCATCTATTACACATTGCTGTTTGTTTGGAGGAACATAAAAAATCATAAAGCCCGAGCCACCCGCTCCAAGCAATTTTCCGCCCAGAGCGCCATAGTCAATCGCCGTTTGATAAATACGATCAATAACAGAACTGGTCACCTTAACACTGAGTTGGCGCTTTAACATCCAGCTCTCATGTAGCAATTTCCCAAGAGCATCAAGATCCTCTTGGCAATTGAGTATTGATACAGCCCGATCGACCATATCGCACATCTGTTTTAGTATCATTTGCTTATTTTGAAAGTTTGAAATAACATCTGCTGCTACCAGTGACGCAATCCTGCTCGCGCCAGTATAAAACAGCAGCAATCGCTTTTCAAATTCTCTCATTCTATCAGAGGGAATAGTCACTGGTTCTACACGAATACTTCCATCTTGGGAAAAATGAATAACGTTCATTCCTCCGTACGCGACTGCAACCTGATCCTGAGATCCAACATTCTCCTTTAAAACATCCTGTTCAAGCTCCATTGCTTTTAAGGCGAGTTCATGTTTACCAATCAATTGTCCTTGTAATGCAGTTAACGCTTTAATCAATCCCACAACAAAGGACGAGCTTGATCCCATCCCGGCTCGCGCAGGCAAATCCCCCTGGTGGTGAATCTCGAGACCGACAGAATCGTCAAAACCAAGAAAATTTAATCCCTCGCGAACAGCCGGATGGAGAATCTCCGAAATGGTTTGAACAGTCTCAATATGAGACCATACAATGCGATGTTTCATATCAAAAAAAGGTGGCAGAAAACGGCAGCTTATATGGCAATACTTATCAATTGTTGTCGATAGGACTGCGCCCCCTTCTTTCAGGTACCACTCCGGATAATCGGTTCCACCGCCAAAGAACGAGATACGATACGGGGTCTTTGAAATAATCACCTCAACAAACTCCTTTGGTGTTCTTAATCCTGTCTCTGTGGTAATCCAGCAAGTCGCGCAGTGTAGTTTCAAGGGGGATTTCAGGTTGCCAACCCGTTGCTTGCTGAAATTTTGAAATATCAGGGATCTGAAGCGTCACATCCGACGGCCTGAGTAATTCAGAATCGACCTCATGTTCAATCCCGCATTTGGCCATCGTTTTAAGCATCTCGAGCATCTCACCCACTGTCATTGTACGGCTCCCGCCGATATTGTAAGCCTCTCCAGCAGGACATTTTTCCAGTAACAACCAGTATGCCCTCACAGCATCGCGCACATCAGCAAATGTCCGCACACTGTTCAGATTTCCAACTTTCATCGGATTTGAACGTAAACCGACTTCGATTTCAACGATCTGTTTGGCAAAAGCACTTTCGGCAAAAATATCTCCGCGCCGTGGGCCGGTGTGCGTAAACATGCGTGTTCGAATCGTTTGAACCCCGTAGGACAGAAAGTATTGCAGAGCAATCATATCCTCGCCCACTTTGGAAACAGCATAGGGACTGGCAGGTCGGAATGGATTCGTTTCCTTAATCGGAAGTTCATCCTCCTTTACCTGTCCATAAACCTCGGATGAACTGCATATGTGTACCTTAGGATCAAGGCTGGTGATACGTATGGCATCAAGTAAATTTGTAGTACCAATTACATTGGTGTGAAGTGTATCGGCTGGCATATCAAAACTCGTCATCACATAAGATTGAGCAGCCAAGTGAAAAATCCATTCCGGTTTAGCCTTACGCAATAAAAGAACAAGTGAATTGAAATCTCGAAGCTCTGCCTGATGGAGAGTAATCTTGGGCAGAGTATCTCGGATATTATCCAGAGGACTGCGCCAGCGTATGAGCCCATGGACCTCAACCGAAGGGTGGTTATTCAATATATACTCAGCCAGATGGCTACCCACCATACCGGTAATACCCGTAATTAACACTCTCATATTCATCTGTGCCTGAAATTGTCTGAATCGCTAAAAGGGACCTTTAAAACGCTTATATACATCCGCCATGGATTTTTCATCCGGCAGACTGATTCCATGATCGTTTTGTCCGGTTACCAGTCTGGCAATAGCATCGGCCAGCGTTTGTAAATTGGGATAGAAGAGATCCTCAAGACTCTTGGCCGTTGGGCATGGAGCAGGTTGCATACCAAGTGTAACCACAGGGGCTTTCAAAGCAGATGGTGCATGTTCGCATACAACCCTGCATACTTCTGCACATACCCCATAAGCCCGCCAGCTCGTATCAGCAACTAACAATTTCCCTGTCTTTTGGACACTTCTTAAAATCATGTCTGTGTCCGGGTGCGAAACGCAATTCAGGTCAATAACCTCGCAATCGATCTCACCCACCCGAGCAAGATGCTGCGACGCCCGTAATGCTTCCAAAACCATAATCGATGTGGCTACAATCGTAACGTCTTTTCCCGACCGAACTTTGCGAGATGTAAGAGGAGAAACTTTCGTCTCTTCGAAGATCTCATTTTCTCGAAATCTCAAATCGTACATCAGACGATGTTCCAGAGAAATCACAGGCCCTCGGTAATTGGAAATGACATATGGATAACATTCCAAAATGGACTGAGGACTGGTAGGCATGATCACCGTCAAGCCGGGAATATGCGCGAACAGAGACTGTAAACTCTGAGAATGCTGGGCGCCCTGTCCCCAGCTTCGGCCGATGACCATACGAATCAACATAGGAACTTCAAATCGGCCTCCAAACATGTATTTATATTTGGCAACCAGATTGACGATCTGGTTCATCGCCAGCAGGCTAAAATCGACGCGTATGTGGGTTTGGATCGGATAAAGCCCGTTCAAAGCGGCACCCAGGGCGATACCGGTCATCCCCTCCTCCGCCAACGGCATGTCAAAAACACGCTCAGGGCCGAATTCTTGTGCCAGACACAGCGTCGTGCCAAATGTCCCTTTGTAGTCGTCCACACCCTGTCCGATAATGATGACGTTGGGATGTTGAGACAAAGCATCACGCATTGTTTGAAACAATGCTTCTCGGTAAGTAATAACCAGGCGCAGTCCCATAGTGTCGTATTTTTGGCAGTTGTATAACTGCGTGATTTAAAGTTGTTTACCGAAGTTTTGGGCGACTTTACGAACACATTTGAATATTTGTACTGCGAGAGATGAAGATTGAAGCGATGGTTCGATAACCTGATGATATAGAATCGTTTACGTCCATTTTGTCATTTAGGGCCAAAATTAAGGCTGGACATCTCCTGAGTGAGTTGAGAGGTTAGAAAGACGCACTCACTAAACCTCCAACACCACCCAGGAGATATGAAAATGTCCATGGTACACGACAAAAAAGGAAAAGACCTGCGCTGAGTGGTGAAATGAGTTAAGTTTGGGTTGTCAAGATCCAACAACTCATCCATCATCAAACACAGGTCTATGTCTCCTCAAGTTAATGAATTACACGACGTGATGCAATGGTATTTACCCTGTCATAAGGCCCGGGTAAAATTCATCGCCGCCTTCATTGTGTCTCTCATCAAGCTCACAACCGTCAACTTCACCAAACTGGCCAACGCCCTCAACGGCAAAGCCAAGCAGAAGTCCAACTATCGCAGAATCCAACGTTTCTTCAGTGAGTTTAATCTGTCCTATGACCTGGTGGCCGACTTGATCCTGCATCTCTTGCCGATCAAGTCGGACTTTACCATCTCGATAGATCGGACGACCTGGAGCTTCGGCAAACTGACCATCAATATTCTCACCGCCGGGAGTGTCTATCAAGGCGTTGCATTTCCCATCTGCTGGATACTGCTGCCCAAAAAGGGCAACTCCAACACCGATGAGCGTATCCAGTTGATGGAACGGGTCTTGAAGTTGGTGGATAAAAACCTGATTCAGGTCATCGTTGCAGACCGGGAATTCATTGGGCAAGAATGGTTTGCGTGGTTAGATGCGCAAGCCTTAGGCTTTGCCATCCGCGTCAAGGAAAACGCCAAAACCCTAAATGGCAAAGGGGACATCGCGCTTCGATGCTTGTTTGCCGACCTGCACATTCACCAAGAGCGCATCCTGCGTAAACCCCGTCTGATCTATGGTCATCATCTGTATTTGTCTGTCATCCGATTACCTGACGAATTTCTCATCGTTGCCAGCAAGTGTAAAGGTCGAAAACCGCTGGAGGATTACAAAAAACGGTGGGGAATTGAAGTCCTGTTCGCCGCGTTGAAAAGCCGAGGCTTCGATCTGGAACAGACCCATCTGATCCATCTGGAACGAATCGAAAAACTCATCGCGCTTTTAGCCATTGCCCTCACCTGGGCTCATCTGGTAGGAGAATGGATCGCAAAGACAAAACCGTTGAAGATCAAAAAACACGGATGCAAAGAGAAAAGCCTGTTTCGATATGGATTGGACCATTTGCAGTATGTTCTGCTCAATATACAGGATCACATCCAGGAGTTCTTTCACTGTCTTTGGATACTGATTGATCCTCCATATTTTAGGTCAGATTAAGTTTTGTCGTGTATTATGGAAAATGTCACAAAAACGTGCCGGATCAAGCAAGGCTTCCGAACCGCTGGTTCACACGACCCAGACCCCGACGCATCAAGGTGAAGCGGCCTTTGCAGGCATCTTGCCGTTCGTGCGCTTCCTGCGCTATCAGTTGAAGCTGCCGATGTATCTGGCCGGTATGGCAGCAAAGGATAAGGGCTATCGGGCCGTATCGTTGATGCTGATTCTCCTGTGCCGTCCCCAACTGGGCTGTACCTCGATCAACCAGTTGCGTGCCCTGATGGTGCAGCGATTTATTCAACGCGTTTTCACCCTCAGCTATGGTCAACAACGTGGGGCCAGCGTCGACATTCTGTATGATCTGTTCAAGAAGCTGCATCCGGATCTGATCCAGGACGGCTTTACACGCCATGTGGCAGGACTGCGCCGTCGCGGCCTGTTGCCCAAAAATCTGCAAGCCTATTTCGACAGCACACTCATCGCAAAAAGTCCCAACTCAAGCTTTGAAGACGCCGACTGGATCAAAATCCGGGGAGAATCCTACTTTGGCTTCAAACTGTTTTTGCTGATCGATATCGGCACTAAAACCCTATTATATGTGCGTTTCGCAACGGTCAAGCAAACCGATGCACAAGAGTTGATCCCGGCTGTGGAAGCCGTACATCGGTTGGGCTTTCGACTGAGGAGATTGGGCTTTGATCGCGGCTTCTGGTCGGGAGAGAACTTCAAGTTCCTCCAACGGAAAAAGATCGCCTTCTTCACGGTACTAAAGAATTATCAGAAAGAACATCGCGATCTGGTTGACTCGATCAATGCCAGAACTGAGGGACGCCAACGACTCAAACCAGGCGTGTGGATCACCGAGGTCGAACCCATCTTCCTCAACACCTACTTTAAAACCAGGTCCCTACGCTGTATCGTCGTGCGACAAAAAGGCTGTTCGGCCTGGGCGATCCTCACCAATGACACCCAATTAAGGGCTCGGATGAGCACCTATATTTTCATATTGGTGTGAATTTCTGGTGCCTTTAGGGGCTCATAGGGTAATCTGACAATGTCAAGTTAAGCATTAAGAACCTTTTCTATTAAATCTCTAGATTTCACCAGACACCCACGGATTATATGACGTACTGGTCGAGGTATAAATTTCCTGGATAGTTGCAGCCTGTGCTTAATTTTCTTCAAGTTATCGTCTGGTTTTGGGGTTTTGAGGCTCTCTATATAATCACGATAAGAGAGTCTCTTCCGGCCTATACTTGGGGTCAACAAATCTATAAAATGATCCAGATCCGTGTCACGAAGAAGCCCGTGTTGGTGTGCAACCTGAATCAGTTCGATTGCGCAATCGTTCAGACAGATCAATTCCATAAAACTAGCCAACTTGAGAACATTCATGTCATTCCAGCCATCTTCAAGTCCACACGAGGACTTGATCTCACATGCAGCATCTCGCAAATATACTGCCTGTCCCCAAATAAGCTGACCTCGCTCACTCGACCTTGGAATCTGCGAAAACAAATAGGGAGACAATGCCTTGCGAGTCTTACGGTTAAGGGTAAGATCATATAACACAAATCCTAAAGGCTGTAAGAAGGAATCAATATCACGAAAAGTAGCTTGGTTCTCATGTACTGGTAAAAACACAACTTCTACGCTCAAACCAAAGACAGACTTCTCTAAAGTCCTTTTAGCACCTTTGAGGACTTCTAATTCTGCCCCCTCAACATCAAGTTTAATGAAATCTATCGGCCCAATACAGTTTTCGACGGCAAATGTATCAAGGTCGATAGTGTCAATTTCAACTATTCCTGTTACAGCTAAGTTTCTCTCATCTGGGAACCTTTTCCAGAACTTCATATCGGGCCGATAGAACCCGGAAGATGCTGGATATGCTGTAACATAAAAAGGCCATTTACCTCTACTTTGGTGTAATGCAATAGGAAAATATCGTTTCTCTTTGGTAGATGCTTCCTGGTTGAGTCTCTCACACTCCTCTACATCAGGTTCAAAGCCGATCAGTCTAATTTGGTTGTCATACAAAGACCAATGCCCTTCAAAGCCCCCCCTTGCTCCAACGTCTACAACACATAAAGGATCTCGATCAAAGGAGTATGAAGCGACCAGATATGGCGTCAATCTAGGACAGCGATTTATTTTATTTCTCAACGAACCCATATGTATACGTATTTTTGGCAGTTATATAAGCCTATTATTTACAAATTCTTAGTGAAGTATTTGGCCCATTTTCGAAAGGTTTGTGCCTTCTGCCGCCATCTTTCAGCCCACTCAAGCGCGTTTGGCGAAAGGGAAGCCGTAACTCCTTGGAATTATTCGGCTGGAACGGGCCGGGTCGGGTGCTGTAAAGCGGTCACCCTTTTTTCACCTGATTTACCAGCCAAGACTGATATGTGAATAAGTAATTGATTTATATTTTCGGCTCTTCGCTGTTTCACGTGGGTAATCATAAAAACCCGAACCAGTCTTCTTGCCGAGTGCGAGGTGGTTCCTAACCGTTTGCTCCGGTATCCGCACATGAGATCTCTCCTAAACACACGGCGGGTATTGAATGATCCGGAGATCCAGTTTGCCGTTTAGTCCATCGTAACAATTTATTATCTAACAACTTAAACAACTGTTTTTAAGATAGAATCCTGAGCAACAGACAACGGGTCGGGCAACACCGTTGACAAAGAATACTCGAAGGCTGGTCCACAAAACCTGCAGCTTGGGCGTCTTGTCTACCACAACTGGTCGTTCCTGGGGGAAGGTTACCCACACCAAATAGCGAGGAGCCATATTTTCTTAACTGTAGTTTTTCGTCCGTGGTCTTATTCGAACTCCAGAGCCGATACCTCGTGTCGAAATCACATCTGTTTGTGCTATAACACACTGTTACTCAGAGAGTTACGCAACTGCCAAAAATACGTGTATATGTATTCGCGATGAGGACGCTCGTAGTTGTGGTGCCCATCGCGTGCTTGTCCGAAATCTTCTGGATGGTCACGCCGGATACCGACACGCCTGTCAACGGTAGGTGATCAGACAGCCGATTGCAGCCGTGGGCAGGATGAACCAAAGCCAGCTCCAGAATCTTGTCGACAATCTCAGGTGGAGTGGTTTGAGGGTGAGACTTGTGGATGGGAGGCAGATCCACCAACGCTTCCAGTCCGTGGGTCTGAAACCGCCGTTTATACTCGTAGAACTGAGTGCGACTCACCCCCCGGCGTCGACAGGCTTCGGAAACGTTGCCCAATTTCTCAGCCAACTCCAGCGCACTCAGGCGTTTCCGCGCGAGTTTCTTCTTCTGCTACAGTCATCGTGGCTTCCTCCTCCAGGAAGGGGAGATGAGCATATTATAAGCTCATTCCCCTTGTTTGGGAAGAAGCTTAGCTTTACACCTAAATAACTTACCTTGCAGGCTATCCCTTATAGGAACAATATACTGATAGAGTTGATTACTAAAGTGGACCCCATTGTCAAGACCAATTTTGGGCGAATTTAAGGTTGATTGCGTTTTTGTTTTCGATAGGCATCTCCTTTGCGAGGTAGAGGTCAGCGGGTACGTGATTGTGGAGTCCCTGGTGAGGGCGTTCCTGGTTATAGAAGAGGAAGTAGTCGGTCAGTCCCTGGATCAGGAGAGGGACGGTGTCATAGGACCTGAGATAGAGGTCTTCGTATTTGACGGAGCGCCAGAGGCGTTCGACGAACACGTTGTCCAGGGCTCGACCTCTGCCGTCCATACTGATTTGGATGCCTTCTACTTCCAGCCGTTGTGTGTATCGCAAGCAGGTGAATTGGGCACCCTGGTCGGTATTGAAGATGTCGGGGCAGCCCAACTTGAGCGCATCGTCCAGGGCGTCTATGCAGAAATCCGCGTCCAGCGTGTTGCTCACCCGCCAGGAGAGCACATACCGGCTATACCAGTCCATCACCGCCACCAGGTACATGAAGCCTTGTGGCATCGGCACATAGGTAATGTCGGTGCTCCAGACCTGGTTGGGGCGAGTGATGGACACGCCTCGCAGCAGGTAGGGATAGATGCGACACGCAGGATGGGACCCGCTGGTGTGGGGACGCGGATAGATGGCTTCCAGCCCCATTTTGCGCATCAACCTCTGCACGCGCTTACGGTTGATCTCGTATCCCAGGATGCTCAACCAGGCCGTCATCCGTCTCGACCCATAGAAGGGCCTTTTTGTGTATTGCCCGTCGATCAGACGCATCAGGAACAGGTTCTCCGGGGTCTCGCCTGCCGGCTGGTAGTAGAAACTGGAGCGGGAAAGGCCAAGCAGTTGGCATTGTCTGCGCAGGCTGATATTCGGATGGGTCGGATCGATCAGCCTGCGCTTGGTCTCAACTGAGTCCGGCAGCTTTTTTTTTCACAAAGTCCAACTCGACCTTCAGCCGACCGATCTCTTCGTAAAGCCGAGCTTTCAGCGCCTCGTCATTTTGATGATCTCTGGCGTGGGAGCTGGAGAAGATGTCCGTAGCCCCAGCCTGGAGTTGCTTTTTCCACTTGCTGATCTGGTTGGGGTGGACTTCATACTCGGCCGCCAGCTCATTCACGGTTTTCAGGCTCTTCAATGCTTCTATTGCGACACGGGATTTGAGTTCTGCACTCCGATGGTTTCGCTTCATTGCCCACTCCTTAATACTACTTAGTATCTAACTTAGCGAGTGGTCCAGTTTCCGGGGTCCAATATATACCTCTCTGAAAATTTCCCAACTCCCTTCTGAAGGAAAATCCCTGATTGCAAACCAATTTATCGAAATTCTGAGCAGCAAATTCATAAAGGTCTAAATCTAATTCATTGTATTTTTCTATGACCTTAAGTGTATCAGTAGGAATATCTTCTTTTCGCGGGCGACCGGATGTAACATTTTTCGGCTCTTCGCTGTTTCACGTGGGTAATCATAAAAACCCGAACCAGTCTTCTTGCCGAGTGCGAGGTGGTTCCTAACCGTTTGCTCCGGTATCCGCACATGAGATCTCTCCTAAACACACGGCGGGTATTGAATGATCCGGAGATCCAGTTTGCCGTTTAGTCCATCGTAACAATTTATTATCTAACAACTTAAACAACTGTTTTTAAGATAGAATCCTGAGCAACAGACAACGGGTCGGGCAACACCGTTGACAAAGAATACTCGAAGGCTGGTCCACAAAACCTGCAGCTTGGGCGTCTTGTCTACCACAACTGGTCGTTCCTGGGGGAAGGTTACCCACACCAAATAGCGAGGAGCCCATTTTTCTTTGTATAAAAAATATCATACATTCTCCATCCTAAAGCTCTCTTTAGCAGAATCAATGATTCGTCGAACCTCTCGGTAAGCCCAACAAGCATAAAATACTCTATGAGATTCTTCTTAGCAATGTCTAAGATATCTCTAGAGATAGGGCCAGATCCCGTCATCGAATCTACCCCTTGTACTCCACTTATAGCACGAGTCTGACCACTTACTACACCTGGTGAGACCTCACATCTGACGTAATCCTTCAAACTCATCTTCCTAGAGGTAACTTTACTATAAAACGGATGATCAGGTCTTCGAAGCACATAATAGTACTCGGAAATAACTCTATCCACTGGATCACGAAGCAGAGTAATATAAGAAGACGGTTGCGGCAAATACTCGTGTAATCCAAGCGGAATATGGCCGCCTATATATTTAATCTCCGCTCTTCTTTTTTTGGGAAGGCATTTGAATTCATCCAGAAATTGAGGGTTTTTCCCTATATTTGCGTGAATAATAGAATCTTGAGAGAAATTACGTTTCATCAACATATCCAACGTACTTCCCCCCGTTTTGCCAATATGAAAAAAAATCAACGTGCTTTCTTGATTTGTATTTTTTCTACAAAACATAGCTTATCCTATAACGTATTTTTGGCAGTTGTATTATAATGGACCCCATAAACTGGACCACTGAACAAAATAGAAACTAAGTAGCATCAAGGAGTAGACCATGAACCGAAAACCACGTAGCCCTCAGTTCAAATCACAGGTGGCTCTCGAAGCCCTGAAAAATCAGAAAACCATCAACGGGTAGTCCAGGAGAATAATAACGGACCCTATTTTGTTTTAAGTATATGATTTTTAAATAAATATGAGATTCACCTACTCACGGGAATGAGCCTTGATTTTCCTTTTTGAAGGGATGTCGAGGGCTGTTTCTCCCTTTGGAACAGGGGTTTGAAGGGAAGATTCTCGCTTTTCCGGGCAGCATTGGCCGGGAAATAGGCCGTTCAGCCCCGTTACTGTCCTCCTGGACTACCTATCATATGAGAAGCGATAAACGCTTTCTTTAAAAGACATCTGAAAGGAGTTGTTCGCTTCCAGGGCAAGGGCTCATTTCGGCAAATTCAACGGCCAAGTCAATCTCTCTGATTATAGCAGGACGATATTTAGCCACTAACTGCTGATTAAGAATGAGAGGATCTTTCGCTTGCCAACTCTCAAGCTCATCAATAGATCGGTAGCCCGCTTCATAATCCTCACCTGGTCCCACATGTTCCTTATATCGATAGGTCTGAATTTCTATAAACCGCGGCTGTCGACTTCGATGTACCTCATCAACAATTTTTGAGAAAATCTTATATACCTTCAGAAAGTCGTGTCCATCCGCACAGTATATAGCTGGGACTCCATACGACCCGACATGTTCAGTAATCCGATAAGATTGTCGAGCACTTAGTTTAGAATGAACCGCCAGGCCGTTATTTTCACAACAGAAGATGACAGGAAGCCTGTGTAAGGCTGCAAAATTAAGTGACTCGTGGTAAACACCTTCCTCTGTTCCACCATCGCCGAAAACTGCCACAATCACCTGGTCTTTTTCCAGTCGTCTTGCTGCTAAAGCTGCACCAACTGCATGCGAAATCGTACTGGCAACCACTGCTGATGACCCCATGAAATTAACTTCAGGTGCAGCAAGATGCATAGAACCGGCCTTGCCGCCCCCACAGCCCGTTGTCTTACCATAAAGCTCGGCAAACATCTCGCAAAGGTTGCCTCCCTTTGCGAGATAAAAAGCGTGGCTTCGATACGAGCCGAACAACAAATCTGTTAACATAAGAGGCTGACAAACTCCCACAGCCACAGCCTCCTGTCCAATAGACAGATGAACGGGACTCTGAATTTTGTCACTGGGATATAACTCAATAATACGCTCTTCGACCAGTCGAATTCTCAACGCTTTATAGAATAATTCTTCATAAAGGTTAGGGAAATCCATAATTTTAGTATCCCTGTTTTGAATTAAATTCTCTCATGGTTCGCTCATTTTTTGAAGGGTATACAGAATTTTATCCACCACTTACAGGCAAAATTTTGGGACTTGAGAACCAATTTTTGGGATGATCCACCACCTAATACTCATGTGAGCACTATCAATAGACTCCTATCCCCAGTTTACGAACCATGTCTCACTCTCAAGAGCTACTTAATAGCAATAAGAGGCTCTCTTAGAAGCCTGTAACTCCTCCTTTCAGGGGGTAAATTCCACGAACTGCTTTCAAAATGAGCGAACCGTAAGATTCTATTTCAACTTGATCTATTTAAGATTTTCTTGATAAAGCTTCTTACTGGCGTAGTCAAAATAAGATCAATCTTGTAGCGCAACTTCCTTATTCGGGAATTGACGGGCAGATAGAAATTATAACACTTATTAAATGTATTATATAATATCAAATCTTTTTTAAATGTCTGTCCTTGTTGAATAACTTGCTCTTCATACATCTCTTTTGCAGCTTTATAGAGTTTAATATCCAACTCGTTATATTTCTCTATACATTTCAAGGTGCTATTAGGAATATCCTTCTTAGACAGTCTGTCTCGGTTTACTTTCTTTTTTATGTAAAAAGGCGCATCCCATCCCAAAAGTCTTTTCGACAGAATCATAGATTCGTTAAACCTTTCTGTAAAACCCACAAATGAAAAATGCTCTCGCATATTTTTCTTAGCCAACTCTAAATGATCTGCAGAACAATGCCCGAAACCAACATCTGTCTCATCTGGTCCATTGTCTATACCTGATATGAGCCTGGTTTGGCCGTTATCTAATTGTATCGAAATCCCGCTTGAAACGAAATCCTTTAGGCCCATTTTTTGCGCCTCTTTACGAAGTGGATCATCAGAGTATTGACGGACGAAGTAGTAGTAAGAGATTACCCGGTCAACCGGGTCACGAAATATTGTAACATAAGTAGAGGGCTGAGACAAAAACCTATGCCATCCATACCCAAAATGGCCCATTAAAACCTTAATCTTTGCTTTTTGTTTCTCAGGAAATTTTTTGAGTTCAGATATGGGCCTGTATGTTCTGCTTTCATAGATGGCATCAGGGTGAAATTGCGGTTTAATTATACGATCCATGAATGTGGTACCTGCTGTCTTGGCGATATGTAAAAAAATGACCGTCTGGTCTTTCTCGAAACCTAAATTTCTTTGATTCATCTTAGATCCCGCCTACCTGTTTCAGTAGTTCTATCATCTTGTCTTCTTCCTGGCCCAAAACATACCTGCCCTGGCATATGCTTTAGGCGTGCCGATATCAATAAAGGGACCGTTTCCTACGACACCATACAATTCATGGCCAATCAATTTGGGGAAAACTTCCGTCTCAATGGAAACTGGATAAGAATCAGGGATTTTTTCCACCAGCTCACGCTCCAGCAGATACACACCAGCATTGATTAGCCCGCCGCGCTTTTCCGGTGACTTTTCCTGGAAAGCCTGTATAGCTCCGTCATCTTCAACAATTACTGAACCATAGCGCCTACAGTCATTCATGGGTACAAGCCAGAGCGTCGCACGAGCCTTACGGATCGTATGCATCTCTTTCATAAGAATAACATCTACATGACAATACGAGTCTCCATTCATCACCAAAAACCGATCACCGTTTACCTGGTTTAGCGCATAGTGTACAGCACCCGCAGTTCCAAGGGGGACGGGTTCACAGGAGTATAGCAATTCCAGATCCCAATCTCGGCCATCTCCAAAATATCCCTCGATCACCTCACTGAGATAGCCAGTACAAAAAACAACGCGTCGTATTCCCTGAGCACGTAGCTCCAGCAATAACCATTCTACAAAAGGCCGGCCCGATACTTCTGCCATGGCCTTCGGACGATGATTCACAACACTCTGCAAACGTGTTCCTTTGCCACCGGCCAGAATCATCGCATTTAAATTATATTCTGCTCTCATAATGCTCAAACCCGGGCATTGCCCCAGCCGGTAAGTTGTATCATTCGAAATGCTTTGAGCAACTGTTTGATACCTACGTCTAGAGAGTGGCAGGTCTCAAAGCCCTTCGCCCTGATTTTGTCAGTCGATGTCACATAGTTACGTTTGTCAGGATCGCTACCTGCATCTGAACAATGAATGGACAGCTCTGGAATGTGCTCCTTGATTTTTTGAGCAAGTTCAAGTTTGGTCAAATTGGCATCAGGCAATCCAACATTATAGGGCTCCCCTTTCATATCCTCAAAATGTTCAATACAGTGGCAAAAAGCCCGGGCAACGTCTTCTATATGCACATAACTACGTTTGAAATGTGCTTCATAAAGTGATATAAAACGGTCTCTCACCGCGCGATAAGTAAACTCATTGACTAAAAGATCAAGACGCATGCGTTGGGAAACCCCAAAAACCGTTGCAAACCGAAGAGAAATGACGTTCTGGCTGTCAAGCAATAGTTTTTCAGCCTGAACTTTCGTCCTGCCGTAAAGCGAGATAGGCCCTAATGGCGATTTCTCAGTACAGGGAGTATCACCCGTTTTAATTCCATAACCACTGTTAGTGCTCGGATAAATAATGGATTGGCCAGGACTTCGCAACCGGTTGAGCAATTTAATAGAACCAAAATTGATCGCTTCAGCTAACCAGGGATCCCGGTCGCATATGGGTACTCCTACGATTGCAGCCAGAGGAATAATGATGTCATTTTCTGATACCAATTGTTGAATCAACGCTTCGTCTCGAACGTCACCATACACAAATTTAAACCTGTCATGATAACAGTACTGAAATAAACCTGTTTGGTTTTGATGATACATTAAATTGTCCAGAATGGTCACCCGGTAGCCCAAGCTGAACAGATGCCGAACCAGAACACAACCCAAGTATCCTGCGCCACCGGTTAAAAGCACGCACAATGCCATAATCAGATTCCTGTGGGCTCTAACTAAGCTTTAAGAACCACTTCTATTAAGTCTCTAGATTTCACCAAACAGCCACGGATTATATGACGTACTGGTGGAGGTATAAATTTCCTAGTGGTCGATTTCAGAAGTTCGCATGAGTTTATGCAGCCAGCCGGATTCGCTGCATTCGTTCTTCCAATTCCTGCCTTGTAAAGCGCCAGTTGAAAGGTTCGGCAGTGAGATTATAGTATTCCTCAAAGCCCAAGATCCTGGCTTCCATCGCCTGTCGATCTGCCAGGTCATTGGGCGTGAGCGCCTTTCTTTGCAAGATCGAGAAATAGATCTCAATCTGATTGAGCCAACTGGCGTGGATAGGGAGATGGACGGCAATGGCATTTTCATAGGCATCCTGGAGCCGTTTAGGGAACGTGGTGGTGTAATGAGAAGATCCGTTGTCCACAATCCAGAAGACCCGATCAGCCGAAGCATAAGGCTCCCGTCCCATCACCAGGTCCACCAGCTTTTGAAAGGGCACGATGCCGGTTTTCTCATCCACACGCCCAAAGATGTGCCCTGAGAACACATCCAGTGCAGACAGATAGGCCACTGTGCCCATCCGTTTGTAGTCATTTTCCATACGAATGGGTTTGCCACAATCAGGTGGCAATGTGGCAAACTCTCGGGCTAAGATTTGGAGTTGGGATTTTTCATCGGCACAGATAACGAAGTCTTTCTTGCCAAGCGGTATCCCCTCCCATATGCCTTGATACAGGTCCAGAATGCGACTGGCTTTCTCTAAAAAGTTGGGGGCTTTGATATGAAGCCAGGATCGGTGATACCAGGGACGAAGGGCATCCTCTTTGAGAATGCGCCAAATCGTTGTGGGTGAGATTGAAGTGATCAACGCACACCTTAACACTTCCTGTTGAATCTCAAATAAGCTGAACCGAGACAGGGGCAACCCCCGTTGTGCGGGCAGTTGACAGGCAATGGCTTTGACTTCACTGACTTGCACAGGGGGAAAAAGTGGGCGGTCGCCCACTGCGCGGTAGATCCTCTAAAGTGAAGCCTTCTTCAGTCCACCTTTTTCGCCACTTCTGCGCCGTAGGTGAACTGACACCTGCCCTGTCGGCTAACCTCTGGTTGCCAATGGCTTTATTCTCGGCTAAGGCCACCACCATCTTTGCCCGCTGCACCTGGGATTGAGGCGCGTTGCGCTGACGAATGATTTTCTGGGCTTTTGCCAGTTGGGCTTTTGTGAAGCGAGGTTGGTGTTGGGGAAGGGGACCTGACATTATACACCTCCTTTACCGATTGGAATGAGGCGTATAACATACCCCTTTTTTGCCACCTATGCAACCTCATGCGTATTTGCGAAATCGACCACTAGACAGTTGCAACCTGTGCTTAATTCTGTTCAAGTTATCGTCTGGTTTTAGTATTTTTGGGCTCTCTAAATAATCATGATAAGAGAGTCTCTTCCCGCCTACGCTTGGGGTCAACAGATCTATAAAATGATCCACATCCCTGTCATGAAGAAATCCGTGTTGGTGTGCAACTTGAATCAGTTCAATCGCACAGTCGTTCAGAAGAATTAATTCCATCGTATTTTTGGCAGTTATATAAGCCTATTATTTACAAATTCTTAGTGAAGTATTTGGCCCATTTTCGAAAGGTTTGTGCCTTCTGCCGCCATCTTTCAGCCCACTCAAGCGCGTTTGGCGAAAGGGAAGCCGTAACTCCTTGGAATTATTCGGCTGGAACGGGCCGGGTCGGGTGCTGTAAAGCGGTCATCCTTTTTTCACCTGATTTACCAGCCAAGACTGATATGTGAATAAGTAATTGATTTATATTTTCTTAACTGTAGTTTTTCGTCCGTGGTCTTATTCGAACTCCAGAGCCGATACCTCGTGTCGAAATCACATCTGTCTGTGCTATAACACACTGTTACTCAGAGAGTTACGCAACTGCCAAAAATACGTTCCATGAAACTGGCCAGCTTGAGGACTTTTGTATCGTTCCAACCATCTCCAAGCCCACTTGAAGACTCAATCTCATAGACAGCATCTCGCAAAAATACGGCTTGTCCCCAAATAAGTTGACCTTTTTCGATCGACCTCGGCGTATGTGTAAACAAGCAGGGAGACAATACCTTACGAACATTACGATTTAGCATTAAATCGTATAGAAAAAATCCTAAAGGCCTCAGATATGAATCAATATCACTAAAAAGCGGCCGACCCTCATGTACTGGTAAAAACGCAACTTCTATACTCAAACCAAAAACAGATTTCTTTAGAGTCTTTTCAGCACCTTTGAGAACGTCTAATTCTGCTCCTTCGACGTCAAGCTTAATGAAGTCTATGGAGCCAAGACGATTTTCAATGGCAACTGTATCAAGGTCGATAGTATCAACTTCTACGATCTTATTAAGTGTTAAGTTTTTCTCATCTGGAAACCGTCTCCAGAACTTCATATCAGGTTGATAAAATCCAGAAGCTGGTAGATATGCAGTAACATAAAAAGGTCGTTTACCTCTATTTTGGTGTAGCGCTATAGGAAAATATCGGTTCTCAGTAAGAGACGTTCGCTGGTTGAGTCTCTCGCACTCTTCTATATCGGGCTCGAAACCGATTAACTTAATTTGATCGCCATAAAAAGACCAGTGTCCTTCAAAGCCTCCTCGCGCTCCAACGTCTACAACAGCAAAAGGGTCTCGTTCCAGGTAACGTGAGGCAACAACGTGAGGGGTCAACCTGGGATTTCGGTTTATTATATTTTTGGCTCCTCGCTATTTGGTGTGGGTAACCTTCCCCCAGGAACGACCAGTTGTGGTAGACAAGACGCCCAAGCTGCAGGTTTTGTGGACCAGCCTTCGAGTATTCTTTGTCAACGGTGTTGCCCGACCCGTTGTCTGTTGCTCAGGATTCTATCTTAAAAACAGTTGTTTAAGTTGTTAGATAATAAATTGTTACGATGGACTAAACGGCAAACTGGATCTCCGGATCATTCAATACCCGCCGTGTGTTTAGGAGAGATCTCATGTGCGGATACCGGAGCAAACGGTTAGGAACCACCTCGCACTCGGCAAGAAGACTGGTTCGGGTTTTTATGATTACCCACGTGAAACAGCGAAGAGCCATATTTTTTAACGTGGCCATGCCGTACTTTCGTTATTACTTATGTTCTTAAACCGCACGGGAGAAGCGTCATTTCAACTTCATGGTCTGCCAATCTAAGCGAGGGCGAACTACACCTATCCAGTTCCCCGTGTACTCTGATCGTATTGTTCCCGTATCTTGGGCAGTAAACGAAATAATATCCACAGCACGAATAAAAACCTCTTTTTGTTTTAGTATTGAATTGCGAATAAACACAGATACACTGTGTAAACCATCATTCAAAAAACAAGCAGGGATAATACATGAAGTACGAAATAAGCCAGTAGGATAAGAACTAGAATTCCATGGATCTGGAGTAAGAGACATGGAAGGAATGTTGCCCGAGGAAAACACGCAAATGCTCATAGAATTCATAAGATGCATAGAGATAGATCGCCGACCGTTGGCTTCCAAATTCCAATAATCTATCTCAACCCGAAACTCCTTTGCGATATCCACAGTTCCTGTAACAGCACCTTCGGAAACAATACGCACTGCTTTTAGGCGTACCCTTTCATCGCCTGGTGCAGCATCTGGCGAATCCCAGCAAATCTCTCCCGTTTGCTCTCTTCCCGATCCCAGGTATTTATCTATGACAGGATGAATATCACTGTCCAACAACATTTCTCCCGATTCCAACAAAATCCCCCGTACGCAAAGATTCTTAAGGCTAAACATATTGTGGCTTACATAAAGAACTGTTCGTCCTTCCTTGGAGACATCACCCATCTTTCCCAGACATTTTTTCTGAAAAGCCACATCGCCTACTGCCAAAACCTCATCCACCAGCAGAATCTCGGGTTCCAGATGCGCGGCTACGGCAAAGGCCAGGCGCACCCGCATGCCGGAAGAGTAACGTTTGACCGGTGTATCGATGAACTTCTCCACTTCCGAAAATGCCACGATCTCGTCGAACTTCTGGTCGATTTCCGACTTCGTCATGCCTAAAATAGCGCCGTTAAGGTACACGTTTTCTCGACCGGTCAATTCCGGGTGAAAGCCGGTGCCAACCTCCAGCAGACTCGCAACCCGCCCGTTCGCAACAGCCCGGCCCGAGGTCGGTTCCGTGATGCGAGAGAGGATCTTCAGCAGCGTACTTTTGCCGGCGCCATTGCGCCCGATAATGCCCAAAACTTCGCCGTGCTTCACCTCGAAAGAAACGTCTTTGAGCGCCCAGATGATATCCTTAGCTTCGCCGTTGTCGCTGAAGGTGCTCAACTTCCGCAGCCGGCGGGAATTTTCCACAGGAGATTTCAGCCAGGAAACCAGCGCTCCACCCAGGGTATCGTGAAGTTCTTCCTTCAGGCCAATGCGGTAGCGCTTACCCAGCTTTTCAACGCGGATGGCGACGTCACTCATACCTGTAACCTGCTAATCTACACCTACGCAACATCGGCAAAAATCCTCTCCTTACCCCTGAAATACAGCGCCCCGGTAACAAAGAGAATAGCTGCCGTACCCATGCCCATCCCGATCAGCCCCCAGGGCATGGGATTGTGCCCCAGAAGGGCCGAGCGGAAGCCCTCGATAACACCGACCATAGGATATAAACCGTATACCAGTCGGTACTGTTCCGGGATCAGCGACATGGGCCAGATCACCGGCGCGGCGTACATAAGGATCTGGGCGATAAACTGGGTCATGTACTTGACGTCCCGGTACTGGATCGCGAGGGCTGAAAGCCACATGCCGATTCCGGACGACGTCAAAATCATCAGCATCACCAGCACAGGAATCCAGACGATATGAACCGTGGGAGCGATCCCGAACCAGGCCATAAGCCCAAAAACAATGACAAACGCAATTCCAAAATCTACCAGCTTGGATAAGACTGGTGTCAGAGGGATAATCATCCGGGGAAAATAAGCCTTGGTAAAAATGCCGACAGTGCTGACCAGGCTGTCTGTAGAGCCTGTCAGAGCGGAGGAAAAATAAATCCACGGCACCAGCGCCACATAGGAGAAGAGGGGATAGGGAATTCCGTCACTGGGCACCTTCGCCAGGCTACCGAATACAACGGAAAACACAACCATCGAAAACAGCGGCCGGATAATGGCCCAGGCGAACCCCAGTACGGTCTGCTTATAGAGAATTTTGATATCTCGCAGTACCAGAAAGTATAGCAACTCGCGGTAGTGCCATAGATCCCGAAAGTTCGGGAAGGTCCACCCCTGTGACGGCTCGATGATAAGCGCTGGCACCGTTTTGGAAACATCATCTTCTCCAGAAAACGCGATATACGAATCAGTTACGGTCTCCTGAACGATCTCCTTATTTCGAGCTTCCAAATCTCCCTCTACTTTGAGCCAAAGTCGGTCGAAGGTTAGCAAATTTTGAAAGTTAGCAGAAGGTTAACAGGTTCGTAACGCGTAAGTTACGCGTTTATTCCTTAAACTTCCCCCTGTACCATTCTATTGTTCGCCGCAGCCCTGACACCAGAGATACCTTCGCCTCAAACCCAAACCGCTCCTTTGCCCGAGTCACATCCAGGCATCGCCGGGGCTGTCCGTTCGGCTTGGAGGTATCCCACTGGATCTCCCCCGTGAACCCCGTCAACTTCCGGATCATCTCCACCAGATCCCCAATTGAAATCTCCTTTCCCGATCCCAGATTCACCGAATCGGAATCATCATAATGCTCGGATGCCAGCAAAATCCCCTCTGCAGCGTCCTCTACGTACAAAAACTCCCGCGTCGGCGTTCCATCTCCCCACACCGTCACATGGTCCTCTCCCTGTTCTTTCGCGGTCACGCATCTCCGAATCAACGCTGGAATCACATGCGAGGTCACCGGATCGAAATTGTCCCCCGGACCATACAGGTTCACCGGCAGCAGGTAGATCGCATTGTATCCGTACTCCTCTCGATACGCCTCCGCCTGTACCAGCAGCATCTTCTTCGCCAGTCCGTAAGGCGCATTCGTCTCTTCGGGATACCCGCTCCACAGATCGTCCTCTTTAAACGGCACGGGTGTAAACTTTGGATAGGCGCAAATCGTTCCGATTGCCACAAACTTAGGCGCCCCAAACCGACGCGCGTACTCCATCAACTGTACACCCATCATCAGATTGTCGTAGAAAAACGACCCCGGATGCGCGCGGTTGGCTCCAATCCCCCCCACCACTGCCGCTAAGTGAATCACCAAGTCGGGCCGCGCCTCCTCGTAGAGCCGCTCTACCGCGTCCTTTTCTCGAAGATCGTACGCCCGGCTGCGGGGCACGAAGATCTCGGTACAGCCGCGTTGGCGGAGCTTCTCCACGACGAAAGAACCCAGGAAACCGGCGCCTCCGGTGACCACCACGCGTTTGTCGGACCAGAAGTTCATAGAAAGTCGAGAGTCAAGAGTCGAGAGCCGAGAGCTTAAAACCTGGGAATTTGGGATCAGCCAGAACCTCGATGCCTTCGAGAGATCACCTCAATGGCGATCTGCCCGGTTAGGAAGTTCAAACGAACCTCACAGCCCTGGAGCAATCCTGTACCGACCAGTGCGTTCCGCGACCGTGTCAGAATAATCTCTGCCGGAACCTCTTCACCATCCCAGTCCACATCCCCCGCAAAAACAAGCTCATCTTCCACCACTGATCCATCCGCCAATTCCGACTGTGCCACGTAACGCAGCTCCAGTCCCAGAGGAACAGCCACAGCAATTGGCAAGCACAGATCGCCATCAAACCCGGTATCCAGAAGGGCATCAACAGCTACGCGGTCCCGGCGTCCAGATACCTGAAGTCGAATACGAGGTCCTTCCACCGGATCGATCCATCCCTCGATCACGAGTGCCGTCTCCGACTGCCAAATGAAAAATATGGGCCGCGTCCTACTCGCGCTACAAAAAACAGCTTATCCGGATATTTTATCCTGGCCTTCTCAGTTGCTTCGAGGCCCGTCTTTCCCAGGAAATAGTCCTCTGTATCGACCTCGATCGCAACCGCTTCTCCTCTGTGATCCCGCTCCAGGTCCGCAGCAATCCGTGCGTAAATCCCCCGACCTTTCTCAATCAGGGAATGGGCATCTATATCTGTAGCTTCTGCCAAAGGAATTCACTCCTTTAAAGGCGGTCGAAAGTCAAAAGTCGAGAGTTCAGAGTCGAAAGTCGAGAGCAAAAACAAGCGAGAATCGGGGAGCTCCGCTCCGCCGCAACCCCCGAATCGAAGTATCGGAGTGCCCGGCGCCACCACAACCCCCGAATCGGAGTATCGGAGTATCGGAGTATCGGGGAAAGAATTGCCGGTTTACCTTTTCTCCGTTTCCCCGTTACTCCGTTACTCCGTTTCTCCAAATCACTCCTCCACCACCTCTTCCCTTCGCCCTGCCTCAACATTCACTCCGTATGCTCGACTTACCTCCCCAATATCCGCGTCCACCATCAACCGGACCAGGTCCTTGAACCTGGTCTTCGGCTCCCATCCCAAAACCTGCTTCGCTTTGCTCGCATCCCCCAGAAGCAGATCCACCTCCGCCGGCCGTGAGTATTTCGGATCGAACTCCACAAAATCCTGCCAGTCCAGTCCCACATATCCGAATGCTTCATCCAGAAACTCCCGCACCAAATGCGTCTCGCCGGTGGCAACCACATAATCATCCGGCCGCTCCTGCTGCAGCATCAGCCACATCGCCTCCACATACTCCGGGGCGTACCCCCAGTCTCGCTTGGTATCCAAGGTCCCCATGTAGAGCTTCTCCTGAAGCCCCGCCTTGATATGCGCTGCCGCTCGCGTTATCTTCCGCGTCGAAAACGTCTCTCCCCGCCGTGGCGATTCGTGATTAAACAGGATCCCGTTGCACGCAAAAATGTTGTAGCTCTCCCGGTAGTTCACCGTAATCCAGTACGCATACACCTTTGCACACGCATACGGACTGCGCGGGTAAAACGGTGTTGTCTCCCGCTGCGGCACCTCCTGCACCTTCCCGAACATCTCACTGCTGCCGGCCTGGTAAAACTTCGCCGGAATCCCCGTCTCCCGAATCGCCTCCAAAATTCTCACGGTGCCCACCCCCGTCACATCCGCCGTATACTCCGGGATGTCAAAGCTGACCCTCACATGGCTCTGCGCCGCCAGGTGATAGATCTCATCCGGCTGCAGCCGGTAAAGCAACCGGACCAAATTGGTCGAATCGGACATATCCCCATAATGGAGAAACAGACGCACGCCATTGATGTGGGGATCCTGGTAAAGATGGTCGATTCGAGACGTATTGAAGGTACTCGCGCGCCGGATAATCCCGTGGACCTCGTAGCCCTTATCCAGCAGTAACTCGGCCAGATAGGATCCATCTTGGCCGGTGATACCTGTGATGAGTGCTTTTTTTGTCAACCCTTTCCCTCCTACTGTGAGGCAGTCGAGAGTCGAGAGCCAAAAGTCGAGAGTCAAAAGTCGAGAGTCATAGGCCAGGGCTGGATGACCGAGGACCGGGGACGGAGGACCGGGATGCCCGTCCCCTGTCTCCCGTCTCCCGTCACTATTTGCGAGCTTCCCGATACCACTCGACACTTCGACGCAGTCCCTCCGCAGCCGACACCACAGGATCGTAGGCCAGTATTCTGCGGGCTTTATCGATATCGGCCAGGGAATGCTTTACATCTCCCGGGCGGGGAGGCTCATAAACAACCTCCACATCCACTTTTGTGATCTTCCGAAGATGGTCCAGCATCTGATTCAGGCTCGTCTGCACGCCACAGGCGACATTGAGCACTTCACCCGCCGCTCCCTCTGCCTCTGCGGCCAGCAGATTGGCCTGAACCACGTTATCCACATAGGTAAAATCCCGGGACTGCGCTCCGTCTCCATACACGGTAATCCTACCTCCGTCCAGAAACGCCGTAATGAAAAGGGGAATAACCGCCGCGTACTGCGACCTGGGATCCTGTCCCCGCCCAAAAACGTTGAAATACCGGAGGCAGACCGTCTCCATCCCATAGGTTCGCGTGAAAACCTGGCAGTATTTCTCTCCTGCCAGCTTGGCCACAGCATAGGGCGAAATAGGACGCGGAGTCATATCCTCCCGCTTGGGCAGTCCAGCATCTTCACCGTAAATCGAAGAGGAAGACGCGTAAATCACCCGCCGAACACCGACGTCCCGAGCGGCATCAAGCAGATTGAGCGTGCCTTCTACGTTGACCTGGTTGGTCGTGATCGGATCGTTCACAGAACGGGGTACCGAAGGAAGCGCACCCTGGTGGAAAACGACCTCAATGTCCCGGACAGCCTCGTGGACGATATGATAGCTCCTCAGGTCGCCCTCGATGACCTCGATGCGATTCAGGAAGGGGCCCAAATTTTCACGTTTGCCGGTAGAGAAATTGTCCAGCACGCGGACGGTATCACCGCTGTCAAGGAGGGCCTTGACGAGATTATGTCCGATAAAGCCGGCGCCGCCGGTGATGAGGCAGTTCATAAGGCAGTCGAGAGTCAAGAGTCGAGAGTCAAGAGTAGAAGAAAAGTCGAGAGCGAAAGGCAGTCGAGAGTCGAGAGCAGGAAAACGGTCAAGAGTCGAGTGTCGAGTGTCGAGAGCAACAAGCAATGAAGCGTCCGGTTAGGGTCCGGGGACAAGGTTCTTCCGGACTGGCTTCGCCTTTCTGAGACCAGAGCCTGCGACGGCTGTGAACGTGGAGGATAGGGGCGCCGAAGCCATCGCGAAGTCCTCTGGCGTACCCGGGACACCATCGCTCTGGCCTTCCACAAGGCCAAATTTCCTAAAACCTTAGGACAATTTCCAGATCGCCTCCTGGGCCACGCCTACTCCCCGCAGCCGCTCCTCCGCCCCCTCAAAATCTTCCAGCGCAGTAATCAACACCCCGTCCCACTCCAGATCCTTCAACTGACTGCTCTTGACCACCGGTACCCCGTGAAACTCCCGGCCGTCGTGCGCATCGTCCACCACACCAACCACCTCGGGACCTGCGCCATCCGCCATCCCCAGCAGGATACGCGCCGCGTCGCTGGCTCCGTACAGCACCACCCCCTTCGTCCCTACCTCCGTCATCTCATCCAGACACCGCCGCAGTTTCTCCTCTATCTTGTTGTAAAAATCGAACGTAAACTTCAAAAAACGATAGGTCAGCTGCGACTTGGCCCGTAGCCCGGCCGGCGTCAAAATGTAGAGATAGGCCCGCTTATCCGGATTGCGCCTGGCCCGCTGAAACTTCACATACCCCTTTTTCAGCAGCTTGTGAAGGCAGTAATTCACCTTCTTCAGGTTCAGACCCGTTACCTGGGCCAGTTCCCGCTGCGTGATGCGTTCCCGCTCCTCTAAGGCCTCCATCACCGCCAGGAGCCCCAGGTTTTCACGAGTGGGAGAGCTTTGCCGAAAAATCTCCATTCCTACCCCCTGTCCTATTCGCCTACGATACCTAATTCACGCATCACGTCCAGCACCTTCGGCAACGGATCTTGCCATAACCACCCGACCTGCAGCCAGAAACCCGTCAATGCCTCCGAACGATAAATCCCCTCCTCCAAACCCGCGGCATGGTAGTGGCCATCCTCGCCGACCCGGTAAAACTCTGCCTGCTGCCGCTCGGGATCGATCAGCCAGTACTCTGGAATCCCAGCTCGTTCGTATTCCACGAATTTCTCACCCCGATCCCGGCCGATACTCTCCTCAGAAACAATCTCTACAACCAGATCTGCCGGACCGTCCAAATAGGTCTCCCGCAGCCGGTCCAGGTGAGCCGTACTCACAAACAACAGATCCGGCTCCCGGCCCGACGTCTCCTGTCCCAGCCTCATAACAAACGGAGCACTCAGCACCCTCCCCAGGTCATCAGCCTCGGTAAGAATCTTGACAACTGCCGTTAAAAAAGCCACTATTTCCTGATGTATTCGAGACGCCGGAGACAAAATGACCACCTTTCCATCTACCCACTCGGCGTGGACATCCTCATCGCACCAGTCTATAAACGCCTCAAAAGAGACCGGTGGCTCTGGAGGGGTCCTCAACGGAATCTCTTGAATCTCTGAACGTTCCATACGCTCTTTTTAGGCAAGCAGCATGCGCATCGGCTGCAGCGTGCGATTGAAAGGATTCAGAACCAGTCCAAGGATCTCCAGCGTGACCACGCCCAGCAGGGGTTCGTCCCCCGGTTCTCCAAGAATAACAGGCGTATGCCCCTCTCCCTGAGGAAGCGCAATATGACATTCGGAAACCTCGCGCTCCACCAACGTGCCATCAGCCAGAGTGAAGGCCGCAGACCGCTTTGGCTCCAGCCCGATCGCCTGCCAGTCTCCGTGGGATAACAGGGAATAAGTCGCCCCGCTGTCCACCAGAAAACGGACCGTTGCCTGTTTGTCATCCTGACCTGTTACCACGCCTTCGATGTATGTCACGCCCATAAGCTAAGATCCTCACAACACATCGGTTGGATCTCGCCATCACAAAACCAACCGCACCAGAATATCGTCCGGCACCTCCTCGCGTGGTTCCTCTGTCCGCCGCCCCAAAAAACCCGACGACAGACCAGGGACGGCAGACCGCGGCCAAACCCCCTTCGGTCGATCCTCCTCTACGCAACCGGTTCCTCTTCCCGCGCTTCCACCTCTCTCTTGAAGAAGGCCACCGTCCGGGCAATCCCCTCCCGCAAAAGCACCTCGGCCCGCCAGCCCAGCACCCGCCCGGCCCGGCTCGCATCCAGCACACTCTTCAGCAGGTCCCCTTCCCGGGGAGGGCCCGCCTCAGGCGCCCCCTCAAACCCCAGCGCCCCGGCAATCAGATCGAACAGCTTCTCCGTCGCAGTCCCGACGCCCGTTCCGATGTTTAAAACCTCCCCATCGCCTCCCGCCAGGGCCAGAAGATTCGCCCGGACCACATCTTCTACAAAAACATAATCCCGGACACATCCCTCATCTCCGGCCTGTTGCGCCCCAAAAACCACGGATGGTTCTCCGGCCAGGATCTTCTGGCAAAAAATGGCTACCGCCCCCGCCTCCCCGTGGGGATTTTGCCGAGGACCGTACACATTGCTGTAGCGAAGAATGGTATAGTGAATACCGTACTGGGAAGCATAATACCTGAGATAATATTCCCCCGCGATCTTGGTCACCCCGTAGGGCGAAACCGCTTCCAGGGGCGCTGTCTCGTCAACCGGAAACCGCTCTGCCTCTCCGTAGACCGTCCCCCCGGATGAGGCGAAGACCATCTTCCGAACACCACACCGGACAGCGCATTCCATCACCTTGACCGTGCCCAGTACATTGATGCGGGCGTCTAACTCCGGATCGCGGACCGAAACCGCCACGCTCATCTGGGCCGCATGGTGGTTCACAGCCTCCGGACGGAAATCCCGGAAGACCTCCTCCAGCCCGGCATCGCAGATGTCCAGCCGGTAGAACTTCGCCCCGGGATTCAGATGCGCTTCCTTCCCCGAGGAGAGGTCGTCCACCACCGCAACCTCATGCCCCGCCTGCACATAAGCATCCACGATATGCGAAGCGATAAACCCGGCCCCGCCGGTTACAAGAACCTTCACACGTCCCCCAAACTATTAAAATTAAGTCATTTAGACCCTCAAGAACTCCTATTGTTTCCTAAGATAACAATCTATTGTTTCCTAAGATAACATTCAGAATCGTGAGAGTCAAGAAAAAGTTGCTTAAGGAAACAAAAAAATGGACGACAGACCGTAACAAAACCCGGACCTGTCGTCCATCCCTGTTTGCTACCTTCTGCTCCTTCTAAAACAGCGTATAGATAAACGGCGCCACCGCCGTCCCTTGAGTGAACACAATCAAAAGCCCGAAAAGCAGCAGCATCAAAACCATCGGGATCATCCACCACAGCTTCCGCTCCCAGAAAAACGCCAGCAGTTCCCCCATAATTCCCAGCTTCGCAAACACCCGTTTGAAGTAGGCCATCATCCCTCCTGTTTAAAAAGCAAGTAAAAAGGTAAAAGGTAAAAGGTAAAAGTAAAAAAGATGGCTTCCCTTTTACCTTTTACCTTTTACCTTTTACCTTTTTACTTTTTTATCACACAATTCCCCATCACCAGCAGATCCATCTCACTGCGCTTAAACGTGCTGTACGCGTTCTCCGGCGTCGTCACAATCGGCTCGCCGCGCAGGTTGAACGATGTATTCAGCACCACCGGCACGCCTGTCGCCTCGCCAAACCGCCGGATCAGGTCGTAATACAGCGGATTCGTCTCCTCGAACACAGTCTGCAAACGCCCCGTCCCGTCCACGTGAGTAATCGCAGGGATCACTCCCTGCTTCTCGGACCGCACCGGCGCTACCAGCAGCATGAACCGCGCGGGGTCCTGCACTGCTGCGTCGGGAAGCTCGAAAAACGTCTCCGCTTCCTCTGCCAGCACCGAAGGCGCAAACGGCCGGTACGGCTCTCGGAACTTGATCTTCGTATTCACCACATCCTTCATCTCCGCCCGCCGGGGGTCGGCTAAGATGCTCCGGTTGCCCAGCGCCCGGGGCCCCCATTCAAACCGGCCCTGGTACCAGCCGATCACCTTGCCCTCAACCAGGGCTCCCACCGTCCGGTCCAGCAGCTCGTCCTCGTCCGGTACGGCCTCATAGGCGATCCCCTCTCGTTTCAAAAACCCCTCCACGTCGCCGTTTCCATAAGCCTGTCCCCAGTACGCATGTCGCATCACCAGCTTCCGTGGATGTCCCAGCATACTGTGGTAAACATGCAATGCCGCGCCCAGGGCCCCGCCGCCGTCTCCCGCCGCCGGCTGCACATAAAGCTGCTCAAACCCCGACTCCTGCAGAATGCGCCCGTTGGCCACGCTGTTCAGCCCCACGCCCCCGGCGATGCACAGCGCTTTCATCCCGGTCTCCTGCCGAATAGACCGGGCCATCTTCAGCAGCACCTCCTCGGTCACTCGCTGGATGCTGGCCGCGATATCCGCATAGTGCTGGTTCAACCCACACAGCGCGTTGTAATTCCCCGGTTTTTCTCCGAAATAGCTCGGATATCCCGTCGAAGCCGTAAAAAAGTACACTTCCGGCGGCCTCGGTTCTCCGAACAGCGCCTCGAACTTCCGGTTGTAGGTCCGCGTTGTGGAGTGGTGAAAACAAAAATAGTCCATATCTAAGCAGAACGATCCGTCCTCGAACTGCCGGATCAGCTTCCACACCTTATCTACATACCTGGGCTCCCCGTACGGCGCCATCCCCATCACCTTGTACTCCCCCTCGTTCACCTCGAACCCTAAGAACGCCGTAAACGCGCTGTAGAGCAGCCCCAGCGAGTGCGGAAACCGGATCTCCTTGAGCAGCCGGATCTGCGTATCCTTCCCCACACCGTACGTCGCCGTTGCCCACTCCCCCACCCCGTCCACCGTCAGAATCGCCGCCTCCTCAAACGGCGAGGCCAAAAACGCGCTGGCCGCGTGCGCCAGGTGGTGCTGGGTAAACAGCACCTTCTCTTTGGACACCCCCAGTTCGTGTTCGATATGGTGCCGGATCCAGAGCTTGTCCACCAGCCAGGTAATCATCGACTCCCGGAACACCTTCCACGATTTGGGATAGGTCTGCAGGGTCGTCATCAGAATCCGCTCGAACTTCTCGAACGGCTTCTCGTAGAACACCACATAATCCAGCTCCTGCGCCGAGATCTCCCCCTGCGCCAGACAGAACCGAATCGCGCCTGCGGGAAACCCGAAATCGTGCTTCTTCCGGGAAAACCGCTCCTCCTCCGCAGCCGCAACCAGCTCCCCGTCGCGCAACAGGGCGGCGGCGGCATCGTGGTAATAACAGGAAATCCCGAGGATATTCATAATCTCCCTTCTCTACTTCAAAATTGCCGCTTCCCCTCCTCCACCGTCTCTGCCCGTGCAGCAAAATCCGTCCAGCCCGTCTCCCGCCTTCGCCGAATCTTGAGGGGATCGCCGAACACCCGGACCCCCAGCCCGAAGGGCAACACGATTACAACATAGAACAGCGACAGGATCACCCGTGCTTGAAAATCTCCGATAACGCCGGCAATCTTCAACCAGCGTGTCCAAACGCGTCTCCAGAACCCCACTTGTAACTCCCTTTCGTACGCCTGTTCCCTGCTGTTCTCCAGCTTATCCTCTATGCGGTAGAACATCCTCAACCACTCAATCCCTTCCGAAGAAGTAGGCTTCTTCACTCTCCCAGTCAAGCAAAATCCCGCTACATGCCCCCACACGCCGGTCCACCATCAGCGCCATCTCAATGGCAGCAGGCGTCAGGATCCTGCACCGGTTGTACCCGGGACGCCTTCGCCAGGACCTTTCACAAGGTCCAATTCGAAATTTTTTTCACAGCTCCGGTACCTGAAAGGTCTCCAAATCCTCAATCCGCCAGGGCACGGTCAGCTTCCCCTCCCGTATGAGCCCCTCGGCTCGTTCGGCCATCTCAAGCGCCCGGGCGGACACATCGGCGCGGGTATGCCGCATCTCGGTCAGCCCCGTTGCCCGCTCGGCGACCCCGATCCAGCGGTGTCCGGCCCGAAACCGCCCTGCCCTGGCATCCCGAATGGCGTCAAACACCGCCACATCGATCCGCTTGAGAATGCTTACCAGCACCCGCCTCGGGGCCAGATCGTCCTGGTCCAGATCCGCCCCGATCGCCCCGGTTCGACTCCCGCACCGCCTCGATCACGCCTAGTGGTCGATTTCAGAAGTTTGCATGAGTTTATGCAGCCAGCCGGATTCGCTGCATTCGTTCTTCCAATTCCTGCCTTGTAAAGCGCCAGTTGAAAGGTTCGGCAGTGAGATTATAGTATTCCTCAAAGCCCAAGATCCTGGCTTCCATCGCCTGTCGATCTGCCAGGTCATTGGGCGTGAGCGCCTTTCTTTGCAAGATCGAGAAATAGATCTCAATCTGATTGAGCCAACTGGCGTGGATAGGGAGATGGACGGCAATGGCATTTTCATAGGCATCCTGGAGCCGTTTAGGGAACGTGGTGGTGTAATGAGAAGATCCGTTGTCCACAATCCAGAAGACCCGATCAGCCGAAGCATAAGGCTCCCGTCCCATCACCAGGTCCACCAGCTTTTGAAAGGGCACGATGCCGGTTTTCTCATCCACACGCCCAAAGATGTGCCCTGAGAACACATCCAGTGCAGACAGATAGGCCACTGTGCCCATCCGTTTGTAGTCATTTTCCATACGAATGGGTTTGCCACAATCAGGTGGCAATGTGGCAAACTCTCGGGCTAAGATTTGGAGTTGGGATTTTTCATCGGCACAGATAACGAAGTCTTTCTTGCCAAGCGGTATCCCCTCCCATATGCCTTGATACAGGTCCAGAATGCGACTGGCTTTCTCTAAAAAGTTGGGGGCTTTGATATGAAGCCAGGATCGGTGATACCAGGGACGAAGGGCATCCTCTTTGAGAATGCGCCAAATCGTTGTGGGTGAGATTGAAGTGATCAACGCACACCTTAACACTTCCTGTTGAATCTCAAATAAGCTGAACCGAGACAGGGGCAACCCCCGTTGTGCGGGCAGTTGACAGGCAATGGCTTTGACTTCACTGACTTGCACAGGGGGAAAAAGTGGGCGGTCGCCCACTGCGCGGTAGATCCTCTAAAGTGAAGCCTTCTTCAGTCCACCTTTTTCGCCACTTCTGCGCCGTAGGTGAACTGACACCTGCCCTGTCGGCTAACCTCTGGTTGCCAATGGCTTTATTCTCGGCTAAGGCCACCACCATCTTTGCCCGCTGCACCTGGGATTGAGGCGCGTTGCGCTGACGAATGATTTTCTGGGCTTTTGCCAGTTGGGCTTTTGTGAAGCGAGGTTGGTATTGGGGAAGGGGACCTGACATTATACACCTCCTTTACCGATTGGAATGAGGCGTATAACATACCCCTTTTTTGCCACCTATGCAACCTCATGCGTATTTGTGAAATCGACCACTAGCCCGGTATTGCCCGCCAGCTGCAGCACCACGTCCGCCCCCTGCGCAAGCAAGCCCTGTGTCAGGGCCTTCCCCCGGGAGGGATTGTTAAAATCGCCCACCGTGGCCGACACATAATCCACCTGCCGGCCCTCTAAGCGGTTAACCGTAAGAACCCCGGCCCGGTACCCGGCCTCGTAGGCCCTCACCGGTGGGATATCCATCCCCAGCACGCAGCCCACCTTCCCGGCCCGGCTGGTCATCGCCGCTAAGATGCCCGCCAGATAGGCCCCTTCCTGGGCTTTAAAATCGAAACTGGCGATATTCTCCCCGGGGATCTCGCCATCTACAAAAATAAAGACCGTCTCCGGGTAGAGAGGCGCAACCCGTTTGACGGCATCGATCATCAGAAACCCCATCGCCACCACCGCATCGGCCTGCTGTGCGGCCAGGCCCAGGTTGGGCACGTAGTCGGCCTGTTCGTTGGACTGGAGGGTATTGGCCTCAATCCCCAATTCGGCCACAGCCCGCTGCACGCCGGCCCAGCCCGCATCGTTGAACCCCTTGTCCCCCAACCCGGCCATATCCATCACCATCACCACCCGGAAGGGAGCGCTGGAATCGCGCGTCTTGGACGATTCTTCATCGGCGCCACAGCCGACCGCGAGAAAGAAAAGTAAAAAAAGAAAGGCATTTCGGTCCACAGAAAGGTTCTCCATAGCGAATCGGTGAAAGCGGACATCCGGGTCGAAAAACATGCGGGACAGCCCCGAAAAAGTCAAGCAAGATCGACGAATCGACCCTCGTAGGGGCGAGGTCACCTCGCCCCCGATATTTGCGAACCCGGGTAATTTCCCACTCTGACCGGCGCCAGGAAGGATGCCCGGGCAACAGTCCTCCGCCGTCTGTCGTCCCCATCCATCCGCTGCCGACCCCATTTTCCTCTTGCGCCTGCTTCCGGCCCTCTGTATTTTCTTAAATATAACGATCCCTTTCTTTATATCGATTCCACTCTGATCGAAGCAGGAGGCGTTTTATGGGGTTCATGCAGGTCTATCGAGTTGGGAACACGAGCGGGGAAGCGCCCCTGGGAAGAATCTCCCGGCTGCTTACCGGAGAAGGCATCGACTCCGAAGAACTCGGCAACCAGCAGCCCGAAAACGGCTGTGTATTGATCGACCTGATGGCGGGCGAAGATAACGTGCGCAAGGTGGCCGCCTCTGTGCCGCAGCTTCCCCACATTCTGGTCACCAGTACCGAAACGCTTGGAAGCAAACAGCTGGACCTTACCGATGAATTCGTCTCCCCCGACATGCCGGACCAGGAGATCATCCGCCGGGTGGAATGCATGCAGAACATGACCTTGAGAATCGTGGAAGAAGTGCCCGAACCGATCCACACCCGGGTGCTGCTGGACGGAGAGACCGAAGGGGAAGAGGCCAACCTCAAATCCCTCGCCGAAATCCTGAACAATGCCGAAATCGAGTGGGAACTCCTCAAGGACGAAAACGACCTGGAGGGAACCGGTATTATCTACAGCCACTACCGGCGGCTCTCCTACGCCCGGCTGCTCCAGGGCGATTACCCCGGCTACATCCACATCCAGATGGCGCCCACGCCCGAACTGCGGGTGGAGGCCCTCACAACGGGCGACATCTCCTACACGCCCAAATCCGCCCCGGAGGAGATCCTGGTCCGCCACCAGCGCTTTCTGTCCATGCTCGAACGGCTGCGCAAACCGGACGCCTCGCGCGAGATCTCGCAGGAGGAACAGGCGCTGGACGTCCTCTTTGTGGGTGACCGGAACGTGGGGAACACCCTCAGAAACCGTCTGAGTGAGAACGTCAACCTCAAATCCATGGCAACCACTGCCGGCGGGATGGCAGAGGCCAAAAAACACAACGTGGTCCTCATCCACCTGGGCGCGAAAGAGGATGCCAAGGAACGGTTCGCCTTCCTCCAGATGCTGCTCAAAGAAAAGGATGCCCCCCCCTGGCCCTCCTCTTTTTGAAATCGGCGCCCGATCAGATCCGGAACTTCTGTATCAAACAGGGCGTGGCAATCATCGAATCCACAAATTCAAACGAAGTCGAGGAAACCCTGCTCCGCCTGATGTGACCCCTGACCCCTGCCTTCCTTTCTGGCGCAAAACAACCCCAACTGTTTCTTTTCCGCCATTCATCTTCCTCACCTCCAACGCCATTTCTCAGCCGCATCCTCCTTTTTGTTATATCTCGTAGATCAATAGTTCGGCCACTTTTAAGCAGCAATTTTGCCATAATCCCGCAGTTTTTGGTATTGGGGAGATTTTTTAATCAAATTTAGGTCGAGGTCTAACATTAAAAAAATATTCTGGAGAAAATACGTGTTGAAATAACAGGCTTTTACACTGGCCATGGAAAAGGGTATGGGTCTCGTATCTGATTGGGCTTGTAAGTGTTCCGTTTTGGCTAAATTGAGGGTTGTCAAAGAGGCATTAAAATGGAAAGCCAGCCGTTTTTGATCTCTGGCTTGACAGTCGCACAATCCGGTGAACTGTTTGGCATCTCTGAAAATAAATTCAATTTGGAAACGCGCTTTGTAATATCTGACAATCGTCTTGGCACTTAGGTCTTTGTCGGTTGAAAACAAGATCGCATATTTCTTCTTGTCCTTGTTCGTGTGATCCAGCAAGACGACGGCTTTCAAATTGCGTTTTAAGGAGACGTGATTCAAGACAAGACTGTAAATGGCGATGCCATCTTGTGTTTGGATATATGAAAACCGAGACAGGTCCTGCCAGTTGACTTTGCCGTCATAGGTCTTGTGCCTTCCGCTTCCCTTTTCCCGTTTTGGTCCGGTGTAGAGATAGCGCATATTGGCGTCGCAGCGCAATTTGCCGATCTGGTGTAGATCCAAATCACGGACGCCATCAACAAATTTCTTCTTGCTAAAATAGCCATCGACAACGGTATATTTTTCATTCTCTAACAAGCTGGGTTTGACATCACTCAGGTGCTGTAAATACTGATCTGTTAGGGTTTCGACGTCTTCTGCCTGTTTGGAGCTTTGCTTTTTCGACTTGGCTTTCCCCTTTTTTTTGGTGCCCTTTTTCTTGACGGTCCTTTTCTTTTTATTGACCTTGACGACATCCTGTTTAGGCTTAGACTCAGACATTTGGCGTTCATCTCCAGGATCGGTTTGACGAACGGACAGCGTAAAGCCTGTGTTTCTCAAAACATCCACGATGGCCACACTGGAGACTTCCAACCCCTTTTCGCTCCGACGATGACAACCGTTCCAGAAATAATCCAGACCATAGGTCTGCTTGCCCGACTTGGACACAAAAGAAGCATCTAACACGATGATCCGTTCACTTTCTCTGCCCAGGCTTTCATTGATCACCGCTCGGTTGAAGGCCACAAATTCAAAGGGTTTGGCAAACTGGCGTGAATACGTCTTCTGTGACAAAGGAGAGTAACGCGATAGGTTACGAAAATTGATCTTGCCGTGAGCTGTTAGGATCGCTGTAAACACAGCCATCAGAAACTTTTTTTGAGGCTTGGAAATCTTGAAACTCTTGAGTATCTTTTCTGCCAGTTCCATTGTGCCGTCTCTCCAGATAAAGGGTATCGTTGACGTGGTGGTCTATGATACCTAATCTGCGTGAACGGCACTTTTTTGTCAAAGAAAACTGTCCGCCATATTGATAGATACAAAGTGTTATACTGTTATATCTCTGGGCGAGCACCGTCAAAGACATCCCATCTGGCATAGCTTTTGCGTTGGTTCTACAGGCCCGGCGGCCGTTCTCAAAACAGTCCTGTCGGTTGCCGTCCATTTTGTAATCCACGTCACAAAGGTTGTGATACCCAAATCACAGACACGGCCCTTGAGCGGGGTTATCTTATTTATTGTCCGATTATTTAGCCATTCAAGCCGGAAGAAATTGTCAGTGCCACAGGAATATTTTTTCCACACAAGAAAATTCTCCCGAAGCCCTTCGTGATTTGCCCCGACCCAGATCGCGATATCACCACGTATGTTTAAGGAGAGACTGCCATGAAGCGCCTCCTCCCTTTTCTGCTCGCCGTGGTCGTTTTGCCCCTTCTTCAGGCTGTGCAAATCCATGCGCAGACCCTGACCGTTAAGGGCAGAGTGACCGAGGTTCGGTTCTTCGACGACCCCCGTGGGTTTACACTCGACGATCCCGATCCGATTCCACTTACCGACAACGCCACCCTCCTGGACGAAGAGGGCAGGTCTCTCTCGTTGAACAGCCTGGACGACCGGGTCTTTGACAACCGGGACCAGGTCCTGGTGCGCGTGGCCTTCAACGACGATGGAGAGATCGACAGCCTGGCCGTGGTGGGCGTAAACGTCGCCCCCCCTGCCAATCTGAGGCCGGAGGAGCAATCCTTTACCCTCTTCGACGTGGATCCGGCAAGGGGAACGCTCACATCCACGCCGCTCCCCTTTATAGAGGTGATCCCCACAACGCTGGAGAGCCGGGGCACGCAGATTTTTGGAGAAGACGGGCTCAAGATCTCCCTCAACGATCTCCCGCATGGCAGCCTGGTCGAGGTCGTGGGCGCCTTTGAAGGCCCCCGATTTGTGGCTGAGGAAGTCAGAGTCCTCGAAACCCTCCAGTCCCTCGACTTCGGCGGCGTGGTGGTGAGGATCGAACGGAAAAGCGACACCCACGGAAAGATCATCTTCAGGCGCGATCAAGGAGAGTGGGTCGATCCCCGCGCCCCCGTTTTTCTAAGTGGAGAGGATCTGGGGCCTGGGCTCCAGTCGATTGTGGACATCCTCAACGGCACGGACGAACCCGTGGCAGTGACCCTTTCCCAGCGGAACTTCTTTGACTTCAACGAAAAGTGGGGGCGGGTGGAGGTTGAGGTGGGAAAAACCGTGTTTGGAAAACAGTGGCTGCCCGACGATGGGGTCACCTTTCAACTCCTCGCCGATCCGGATAGGGCCGTACGAATTGAGAACGACGGAGAGGACCACGTACTCCTTCCGGCACAACCGTTCTTGCCCGTGGACGAGAACACCACCTTTTTCGATCACACCCAGGGCGGCTTCGATGTCACCTTTGCCGACCTGACCGAATTTATGGACGTCTGGATCAACCTGGAGGTGGCGGGCGGTGAAGTGATCAGCGCCAACGTCAACATCAACCAGCACCCTCGGGACATCCGCATCACCCTCCAGGTGGGATGGTTCGACACCTTTAACAACCGGATCGGCTTCGATTCCGGACCGCCCATTCAGCTGGACTCCCGGGTGCGCTACTTCGACCTGAGCGGGAACCCGATCGGCGCCCGGACCTTCGAAGAGTTCCAGTATCAGGGGCTGGGCGACCTGGTCGCTCTCATCACCCTCGACCCGGTCTCCGGGCGGGGCGTGGAGGCGCGGCTGGTCGAATTCGGCGCCACGCCCGGCCCCGACCAGGTGGTGGCCGGTGAGATCGCAGGCATCCACAGGGGGTTCTGGGTCAACACCGAATTTAACGAAATAGGAACCCACGGCCTCGACGGCGAATTCCTCTTCGACACGGTCGTACAAAGCCAGGACGGTCAGGATGTTCCCCTTGCGCTGCTGAACCAGGGGGTGGAAGTGGAGGTGGTCGGAGCGGTCGTGTCGGGGCAGATCTTCATGCGCGAAGTCATCATCCAGAGCGCGTTCGAGCTTTTCGACATCACGGCCCGCATCCAGTACATCGACTTCGATGGACACTGGATCCAGTTCGAGGAGCCGGAGCCCTTCCAGGTAGATCCCGACCGCGTCGAGGTCATCGACCACTTTGGCGATGCGGCCAGCCTGGGCTTTCTCTCCGACCTGCTGGACCAGGGGGACTTGCAGCTCCTCCTCACCCTCGGCGGCCAGGCCCCCGACGGGTCGCCGGGCGTCTCCCGAGTAGAGGCATTCCGGCCCGGCGAGGAGGTGCAGGTGGGCTCAAACCAGACCCTGATCGACGGCGGCCGTATCGACCCCTTCTCCTTCCCGCCGCTGATCTTCCCGGAAAGCGTCAATGAAGTTCAATACGCAGACGAGACCGAAGTGTTCGACGTTTCGGGCAATCTCATCGATGCGAGGGACCTGCAGGATCGGGTCCGGGTCCGCATCACCGGGCAGTCGGTTGCAACGCCCACATTTGGAGACCCCTTTGCCCCCAAGCGCCGCTACCTGGCCCAACGCATCGAGGTCTTGGGCGGCGTGGCCACACGGTACCGAGGTATCCTGGCCGAAATCCAGGGCGACATTCTCACCTTCCGCGATCCCGAGCCGGTGGTTATAACCCGCCATACCGACCTGCGGGACGAAACCAACTTCAACATCGACTTTGTCACCCTGGCCAACCGCATCAACACCGAGGGTGGGCTGCGGATCTGGCTCGGCGCCGATTTCCGTTCTCCGGGCGCCCCGGAGGTCTGGTGGGCCCGGATAATGCAGCGCAACGAGCCGACACCTTCCCACATAGGTCCCGATGAAATCATCGCGGTCTTCACCGAGGCCGACGTGGAAACGCGATCCCTGCGTATCCCTCCCATCCCCGCCATCGAACTGACCAACGATACCGCAATCAGCGGCAGGGGAGAGGACAATCTCACACGGGAAATCCTGGCCCTCGGCGCCCGGATCGAAGTCCTGGCCGAAGAGCGGGGCGGCGCGCTGGTGGCCGTGGAGATCCGGGTGGAATCGGTGCCCCAGTCTTTCGAATTGACGGCCCCGGTCGGATTCGTCGACCCCTTCTTCCGTGAAATCTACCTGGAGACCCCTCCCTTTGTCACCGTCGCCGAAACCGCGCAGATCTTCGACGAAGACGGAAATCCGATCGACCTGGCCGAACTGCGCAATCGGCTCTTTAACCAAGACCAGCCGATCCTGATCATCACCCAGTCGCCCGACAGCCCCTCCGACGCCCCCATCGCAGTGGTCGTGGAGATGGTGCCGTCCGAATCGACATCGCTGAGCCTTGATGACAATCAATTTATCGTTCCCATAGACGATCCCGGCTTCCGCATCGGCGTGCGGGACCGGCGTATCGAACCCTCACCGTTCCCCCCAGTCGAAGTCGCTCCCGACGCCGTTATCCTGAACCCGGACGGCTCGCCGACCGACCTGTCGGGCATCTCGGAGGGCAGCCGGGTGCGCGCGTTGTGGGCCAGGAGTCCGACGGCCGCCTTGTCGTCACCCAGATCCAGATTGTCGGCGGCCGGATCTTCACCGGCCAGGCCACCATCGGCAGCATTGATGTGGCGAACCGGCTGATCTCGCCCGAAGCGGAGCCGCCCATGCACATCGACCTCCGCGCCTCTATCGGAGATCCGAACGGAGGCCGCATCAACCTGAGCGTCCTGGCCGATTTTCTGTCGCGCCGGCCCGAGCTCATCGTGGCGGTCGAATTCGATCCTTTCAGCGGCAGCATCTTCGCCATCAACCTGGTCGATCCGGAGTCCCCGCGCCCGCCGGGGTTCAACGAATTCTTCGTGGAAGCCGAGCGGGTTGAGGTGGACGTGGACGGCTCCCGCCTCCTGTTCAAACCCGAGCCTCCCGCGCGGGTGGCCGACAACGCGACAATCACCGGTGAAGAAGGCGAAACCCTCACCCTGGAGCAGCTCGAACCGGGCCAGAAAGCCTTTGTAAGAGGCGAGAAGATCGGGGATGAAACCCTGATCACGGCCATCACCCTCATCCCCCGAATCGACGCCATAGAAGTGATCATCCAGACCGGCGACTTTGACGAGGAAGGCGTGGACAACGACGTGCAGGTCGATGTCGTGACCCAGGACGGCGTCACCATCTCCCTGCCGGTCCGGCTCTCCCTCGGCTTCGAGCTGACGGTGGAAACCCGCAGCGGACACGTCTTCCACAACCTCCAGCCCGGTCCCTACATCATCAGCGCAGAGATCCCCTCCCTGCCGGACCTCTTCGGCCAGTCGAGGGTCTTCATCAGCGCCCTGGGAACGGCCTTCAAAGTGGTAGAAACCAGCCCGGCGGCCAACGCCACTGGCGTGGCCCAAACCACGGATATCGCCATTACCTTTAACGAAGCCCTGCAGCAGTCCGGAGGCTTTGTCTCGATTGCCGGATCGCTCAACCCGGCGGTTGAAGGACAGGACCTGCGGCAGCTTATAATGCTTCAAAACGAGGGAAAAACCGTGGTATTTGAAGGCGTGAAACTGGCCGAAGGCACCGATTATACCCTATCGATCACCTCGGCGACCAGCAATCTTGGCAACAACCTGCAGCCGTTCACCCTGCAGTTCACCACCGGGCAGAGCCTGGCGCAGGTGGGCAGCCTGGGCGGGTCGGTCACCGTGGCGGGAGACGTACAGTTTGTCGGCAGGGTGCGATTGTTCGACAGCGAGGGCAAACAAATCGGCGAGACCCCGCTCGATCCACAGGGCGGATTCACGATCGGTTCGATATTCGAAGGAACCTATCAGATCTACGCCGAGGTAGAAGCCGCAGACGGGCGCGTGGCAAGCGGCTTTGTGGACGACAACAACGACGGCATCGTGGATGACTTAATCCTCGACCCCGGACAGGACAGGACTGGTCTGAGCGTCGCCCTGAGACTCCCGGAGCCGGTGCAGACCGGAGAGAGCGGCGGCGTCAACCGGGACGCGACCATTTTCATCGACCTGGACACCCGCGTCGACAACCAGGAACTCGACAGCCTCAAGGTGCTGCCCGACTCGGAAGTGCGGATGGTCGTCTACGCGGTTGGGGTGGAAGACCTGGTCGGGTTCGACATCTCCTTCAACTACGACACCACGACGGTCTCGTTCCAGAACGTGGAGGAAAACGTCGGCACCGAGATCAACCTGCTCAGGATCAACGGGGGGCTGGCGGTCACGCTGCCGCCCAAAATAACCGTGAGCAATGTGAAATACGCCGGCGCCGTCCTGGGAGCTTCGGAAGAGCAGCGGGCGTCCGGAGACGGGCCTCTGGGTGTGTTCGTGCTTCGCACGAAACGGGGATTATCCAAACGGACCGAATTTCTGATCCCCAGAGTACTGCTGCAAAGCAGCACCTCAACCGACACGATCCGGGCATTGGCCCGCGCAACCCTGATCCCATCTACAACCCGCATCCTGATGACCCTCTCCGCCGATCCCGATACGATCCAGGCGGAGAATGGAACGGCCGCCACCATCCGGGCAGAACTGCGCGACGCCGCCGGCGAAACGGTCACGGAGGAGACAACGGTGCGCTTTGAAACCACCTTTGGCACCGGTACACTCAGTGAAACCGAAGTGACGACATCAACCGGTTTAGCCGAAGTCCAGTTCTCGGGCCAGACGGCCGGCAATGTAACGGTTCAGGCCAACGCGGGTGGAGCCTCTGAAACCGTAACCGTGTACGTACAGGGGGCCCCTGGAGCAGCCCCGGCCGGTCCGGTCGGCCCGGTGGCGCTCGACGCGGAACTCACCACGGGAGATCAGGGACAACGCGTGACGCCCATACCGTCGGGCGGAGACTCCCTGATTACCATCGACGTGGCGGTCACCGAGGGCGCCCTGGGGATAACGGCCGCGGAGGTCGTTCTGGAATTCGACAGCACGCTGGTGAAGTTCAGTCAATTTGTTCCAGCGGATCTACTTTCAGGAGCGCTCATCGTCCCCTTGCCAAGGGGCAACAGGATCACCCTCAATATTGCGCTTCTGGGAGGAGCCTCGGCCCCAAGGGATGCGGGCAGTCTGGGGCGAGCCACCTTTACGACATTGGGGGAGCTAACAACCGAAACGAAAGTGAATCTGGTATCCACATCCTTTACCACCTCGGAAGGGTTGAAGACCCTGGATATCGGTTCTGGTGGCGCAACCATGGTCATCGGCGGCACGGCCCCGGTGTCTTCCGAACCGAACCCGGACTTTGACGGAAACGGGATTGTGGACTTCACTGATTTCGTCATCTTTGCGCAGAAGTTCGGGTCCGTCCAGGGCCAGCCAAACTTCGATTCCAACTGCGACCTGGACGGGAGCGGTGACATCGAATTTGGCGACTTCGTCCTGTTCGCGCAGAAGTTCGGACAAAGCGTGAAGCCGGCGGTGCTGACCAAGCCGACCGGACAGCTCGGCCCGGGCGCAAACCACAAGGCCGGCCTGACCCTGCTGCCCCGGGCGGGCGAGACGTCCGATGAGGTAGAAGTTGTGGTGCGCCTCACCGACGCGGTAGAGGTAGGCGGATACAACCTCCGCTTCTCTTACGATGCCTCGGCCTTAGAATGGGTGGGCAGCCAAACCGCGGCCGCCTCACGCTTTGCTTCGAACGGGCAGGCGCAGCCGGCGCTTTCGGCGTCTGCAGTACCCGGGGAAGGGGTCCTGGCCGATGTGCTGCGTTCGGATGCGGTCGTCCAGGGCGAGGCAGAGCTGGTCCGGCTGCGCTTCCGGGTGCTGGATGAGACCATTGCCGGACAGGTGGAGATTGTAGAAGCGCTGGTCTCGGACGGGCTGGGTCGGATCAACGAGCTTGTGGGGGCGCACATGACCGAGGTTCGGGCGCTTCCGGGCGAGTATGCTCTGAACCAGAACTATCCCAACCCGTTCAACCCCGAAACCATCGTGCCCTTTGCTTTGCCGCAGGCCGGCGAGGTCCGGGTCGCGGTGTACAACATCCTGGGTCAGGAGGTAACCCTGCTGATCCAGGGCCACCGGGAGGCCGGTTTCCACCGCGTGGTGTGGAACGGGAAAGACCTGTTTGGCCGCTCCCTGGCCAGCGGGGTCTACTTCGTCCAGATGACCGCCGACGGCTTCTCGGGCGTGCGCAAGATGCTGCTGCTGAAATAACAATCCCGATATCTCAAAAAAGGGGGCGATGCATTGCATCGCCCCCTTTTTCTTTGATTTCGTAAAAGCAGAAAACGGGTTTTCCAGGCGCCCGGTTTCTCAACCCACCAGAAGGTCGACCTGAGTGCCGATGGCGGCAGCGGTTGCGGAGGTGCTCCGGTTGGCCGGTCCCTGGATCCGGTTGGTCCTGTTCCCTAAGTTCCGAATCTCCCGCTGGGTCTGCACCAGTTCCTGCTCCAGCCGTCTTTCCTCGGTCCGAAGCTCCCTCGTCGCGGCCTCATTGGAGCCAATCTCCCGCTCGCGGCGGGCCTCTCCGGCCTGAGCCGCGGCCCGGGCGGTCTGGCGGGTATTCACCCGCGCCTGCTGGTCGGCATCCCGTCTCAGGCCCCGTTCCACCTCCCGGGTATTCTCCTGGAGGTTCTCACGAATCTCCTCTGTCGTATTCGCCCGGCTGATCTCCACAGCGGTCGGCGCTTGATCGGCAGCCTGAGCAACAGCCGGTTCGGCAGCAGTTGCGGCCTCCCGGGGAACGGCTGCCTGAGGCTCGGGTTCCACCTCCGGGCGTGCCCGGTTCCGGTTCGCAACCAGGCGGATGCGCGCGTCGATCTCCCGGTTCAGCGGAGGCGTCTGCAGCGTCCCAACATCGGGAAGCTCGGACAGGGCGCGTCGAGCATTTCCCGCCCCGGCAGCCTGCCCCCTCTCCCCCCGGGCAACCGCACGCAGTTGCGCAAACCGGTCCAGCGCCTGCTGCGTCACGCGGTTGGCCGGTTCCTGGCCCAGCCGCCCGGGCCGGTCAACCTCCCGGTCGGCACGAGATCGCACGGAGCCCACCCCTGGAGGCGTCCTCCTGGGGGACCTCCGTCCGGACCCTGCGTGTGTCCTCAGCAGCACCCCGGCGCCCGGTTGCACGATCCTCCTGCGCGGCCTCCGGTGCGGCCTGCTCGTCACCACCGTCCGCTTCGGCTCGAGCATTCCTCCGCTCCTGAAGCCTGGCCAGAAGCAGGTCGGCTCGCTGGTTACGAACAAGCAGAGCCTCCCGCGTACGCACCGGGGCAGCCCGCCCCTGGCGGTCCTCTTCTTCCTCCCGGGTACGCTCCGTCCGGCGCTCCTGCCGGGTGCGCTCCGTCCGGAGGCGGTCTTCCCCCTCCTCCCCACGGGAACGCACGCGCTGCAGGCTCGCTCCGGCAACCCGTTCGGCCGAAAACCTGGAAACAAAAATCGGCATCGCAATCTGTCCTTGCCAGCACACAGACCACCGCTTGCGCGGGCCCATAGCCTGTATGACGGCATCTTATGTTTTTTCCCTATGTTATAAAGATAAAAAATCGAGAAGCGCGTGTCAAGACAGGATCTCCCCCGGTTCAATTGCGGAATGCGGATTGCGGAATGCGGATTTAACGTCTTTCAATCCGAAATCCGCATTCCGAAATCCGAAATCCAATTCACGGCCTCAGCATAAACCACACCGGACTGGACCAGGCGATCTCACCGTCGATCTGGATCACGCGCAAAAAATAATAGCAGGTAAGCGCCCCCCCACGCATGGGACGGGGAAGCGCAATGCGGGAGAGGTCCTGCTGATCGCTCCATTGAAAAGCCACATCTTCACCCTCACCCCGGTAGGTGCAAACCTCGATATTGTTGCGCACAATCTCAATACGGTCGATTGGGGCCGTACCGTAGATCTTAACGCCAACATTCCGCTCCTGGAGAATATCGCGGTGTTCAGGACCCACTTCCACAAGACGCCCCATCTCATACCCGTTGACCTGGAACTGGAGAAGAATACGGGCCCCTGTGGTCGCGTAGCACCGGCGCTCCCTCATAGCGGTAAAAAGCGCCTCCCGGGTCAGGGAAGGGGCGTAAACCGCCGTAAGCCCGCCGGGATATCCCCGTCCGGCCTCTGCCCGGCGGGCATCGCCGGCCACACCGAACCGGCTGTTGCTGCCCGCGGCAAACCCCGCAATAATCCCCTGCGAAAGAACAGCGTGCACCGTTCGGTCGGGATGCCGGCTTAGATGAACGTCCGGCCGGCGCCCCCCCCCAGTATTCCCGGTTGCCCCAACAGGAATAGATCTCTAAAAGGTGGGAGGGAAGCATCTCATCGCTGCGCTGGGCGTCGGGCAGGGCAAAACGCAGGGGACCCGTCCCGGTAACAGCCGCAGCAGCGCCATCGGGCAGACCATCGGCATGAAAATGAAATGAGGTCTTCTCAATGGTCGGCACAGACCCCACGCTCAGTTCAAAATCCAGTGCAGGATGGGCGCCGCTCCCTTCGGGAGCGCAAACGTGAAGGTCTCCCCAGAAAGGGGCCGTATCTCCCACAAAAACCGGATTGCTCACGCCCTCAAGCCCCGTCTCGGACTCCTGCACCCGGAACCGGACCGGACCCTTCAGCTCCTCCGGAAGCCCAACCCGAAGCAGAATCCCGTCCCCATTGGCATCTTCCTGTCTCTGGGAGACCGGAGCCTGCACCCCCTCCGCATCGGCGTCAACCTTGAACCATCCACTCCACCCTGAGCACCGGTTGCCCATCCTGTCTCGAATCATCACCCTCAAATCCAGCGGCGCCCCCGCCTCGCCCTGCGAGGGCGCGATAACCTCCAGACAGTGCGGATCCTCGCTGATCACGTCAAAGGCCGGGAAGGTCCGGATGGGAAAGAAGCGCTCCGGATAGGCTCTGCCGTCGGGGCAGAGGGAAACCCGAAAAGACGCCTGCCCCGCAAAGGGAGACGCATACACCTGTCCCGGTCCAGCGCCGTAAATGAGCGTTACGGTCTCTTCCGGTTTAAGCGGCGCCCGCTCCACCAGAAGCAAAACGCCAAAGTTGCGATCCTGTCCCGTGTGAGCATCCACCCCCTCTCCCCAGGCGGTCTCCACACTAAGCACAAGGGCAACCGCCGGGTTGCTGGTCCTGACGCTCACGTATCCCGGCGCCTCGGGATCGTCGATTTGAGGGGGGGTAAACCCGTGGGGAACAGAGATTCGGATGGCCGCACCCGGTGGAAGTGTATCGCCGCCCACCTTAAACACAAGGGTCCAGCAGCCGGGGCTCCCCACCCGAACGGGCTCGTCTGGAGAGAGAACAGCGCTGCCTCCTGCGAATTTTGAATCGACCATAAAAATAAAGAGGGTGAGATCCGGCGCGAATAAGCGGCTGCCGGGGGCATCTCAAAATCTGGATAGAATCATGGCTCTAAAGTTAACGCCCGGCCCTCCCGTTGTCCAATACTTCGGACAGTTTTTGTAATTCTGGGGGTTCAAATTTCATAAGCCATTGAAAAATAACAGTTTATGGAATCTGGTGCTAAATTTATAACCTGTTGAAAATCAACAACTTATAAAAAGTGTCCGAACCATTGGTTGTCAACAGTATCACAAAACCTCTATCACGTCGCCGTCCTGGAACTGCCGCCGTCAAGACCGAGGACAGCATAAGTCTGGTCGGCATCCTTGACCGCCAGCGTCGCCTGACCTATATTCTACTCGGTCGCTGGAAAGGAAATCCTGCGGCTGAATCTTCGCCAGGCGGCGGTTTCTGGATTTCCGGTGGGATGCCGTATAGGTGGCGTATGAAGCCTGAAATCAGCTCAAAACTTTATTATTGTTGAAAACAGTATATAGCGTATTATGTGCAGGTCCGAAATGGGACGGGGAAGTCCTTTGAAGGACCTGGGTTTGCGGGGCATCCTTCAGACAGCAGAGGTGTGCGCCGTTTACATTGGAGACTGGCGATGTCCAGATATACGATTATCCCGTTCACGACCTTGACCCGAACACTCGCCTTTGCGGGCCTCGTCCTGGTGTTGGCCATCGCTGAGTGCTGGTCCGTGCAGCCTTACCAGCCGACGCATCCCGATCCGGTCCTGGAATCCTGGCGCTGGCAGTCCTTCCCGGAACTGAAGGGTCTGGGCCTTCGGTGTATGGCCGAAGACCGGGACGGAAACATGTGGTTCGGCACGGACGAAGGGGTGCGGCGCTACGACGGAGTGCGCTGGACGGTCTACACTCCGGAGGACGGCGTGTTGGGAGCACCGGTGACCACGCTCTGCGCGACGCAGGACGGGAGCGTGTATGCGGGCACAGAGATAGGAATTAGCCGGTTCAAGGATGGGGCCTGGAGCCGTGTCTTCCCTCCTGAGGGTGAGTTTCCCTTGCCTATCCGGGACCTGATGGAGGCGTCGGATGGAAGCGTATGGGCAGGGACAGCATGGGGTGCGCTGCGTCTGGGCAAGGAGGGAGCGATGCTCTATACGATGGTGGAGAGGGAAGCCGCCCTGCGGATGATTCTGCCCGATGTGCAGCTCTCCTTTGTGCCCGATGCGGTGTTCCTGCCCTTCTCCGTTTTCGACGTCTTTGAAGACCGGGAGGGGGCGATGTGGTTCGGGCTATGGTCCGGTGAGATTGTCCGCTACGACCCTTCGGCAGCGGGTGACGCCACAGCGTGGCAACTCTACACGGAAGAGGATGAGCTGGACAGCGGGGGCAGGCCGCGTATTTTTCAGACCCGGGATGGGACCATCTGGACGGTCTCCTGGGACGCCCGCCATGGCGTGAACCGGTTTGACGGAAAGGCCTGGACGCATTTCCGCCTGAGCGATCTGGGAGGAGGGAACGCCAACCCCTCCATCCTGGAGACACAGGACGGAACGCTCTGGGTTGGGGGCAAGGGGATTAATCTGCACGCCTACCGAAACGGCGTCTGGACGGTCTATCGGACGCCCGGCGTACCGATCCCGATCGGCAGGGTCATCGGGCTTCTGGAGGCATCCGACGGGGCGCTCTGGGTGGCTGGCCGGGGGCAGGAGGCCGTCCGGTTGGACTACAAGACGTCCCGGTGGACGACTTACGAAGGCCTGAACCTCCAGTGCGAGACGCCCGATGGAGCGCAGTGGTTTCTTTCCCAGGACAAGGGAGTGGTACGCTATGATCCTTCGGCAAGTTCAGCACAGGACAGAAGGGCCTGGACACGCTACGGGGTCGAAGACGGGCTGATGGACAGTCCGTATGCGCTCTTGGCGAGCCGGGACGGGGGTGTCTGGGCAGCGGGGAGCCACGAGGGCACAGCGGCCACGGCCCGATTCGATGGGAGGCGGTGGTCCCTTCAGACGCATCCTCGACTCTCCCGGGTCATCTTTCCGAACGCGGTCTACGAGTCCTTGGATGGCGCGCTCTGGTTCGGGGCGGGAGGAATCCGTGAGCGGGGTCAGCTCGGAGGCGTGCTCCGGTTCGAGGGAAGGACGTGGGAACACTACACACCACCGGAGGCGCCGAACGGCGCCTACGGCATCGGTCAGACCGCGGATGGCGTCCTCTGGCTCGGGGGAAGTGGCCTTCGTCGTTTCGATGGGGAAACCTGGACGACCGTCACAGAGCCGGAGGAGCTGGGTCCAGGGAAGAGCATCGATGTGCTTCACAACACCCCGCAAGGAGACCTCTGGGTCGGCTCCCGGAACTACGGCGTGTTATACTACGACGGAAAGGCATGGACCCGGTACGACGTACGGGACGGGCTGACGGACAACCGCATCTTAAGCATCCTGAGAACGGACGACGGCAGCGTCTGGGTCGGTACAAACAAAGGGTTCAGCCGCTTCGATGGGCGCACCTGGACAACCTATGCCCTCCCGTCGGACCTGCGGGGAACCAACATTGCCGGAGGACAGCTCCGGCAGTCCCGGGACGGGGCGCTCTGGATCAACAGCTCCTTCGGATCCTGGTTCTGGCACGACGCGCCGGGATCTGTATACCCGAAGACAACCCCCGGGCTCCAGACAGTCCGCTACGAGCCCGATACCGATCCCCCGGAGACGGAGATCACGGTATCTGTGGACCGGGTCTCCCAGCCGGGCAATACGGTATTTGCCTGGAAGGGAGCCGATCCCTGGAGGGATACCCCTGAGGAAGAGATCCAGTACTCCTATCGCCTCGACGGGGGCGATTGGTCCCCTTTCTCCCTCGATCGGTATCGCATCTTCCTGTCCTTGCCCGCCGGTTCCCACACCTTCGAAGTGCGGGCACGGGACCGGGATTTCAATGTCGATCCAACGCCTGCTGCGTTCAGCTTCACGGTAGTTCCTTGGAAGTAGCCCTGTCCATTCGCGATCGGACTGCCCGAACACCATGAAAAAAGCCCCGAAGGGTACGCTTTCGGGGCTTTTTGCTCTGTGGTCTTCCCGGCGGCTCCATCACCGGCTTGCACTCAGTACCTGTGCCACCGCATGGTCCAGCGCCTGTCCGCGCAGACCGGTCGCACGAAGGATTCCCTCTCGATCGATCAGGAAGACCGATGGGATAGACCAGACGCCGTAGGCCTTCGCGATCTCCGTCTGCCACGCCTTGCCGTCGAACACCTGCGGATACGTCAAGCCCTCCTTCTTCACAAAGTCCGCCAGCGCCTTCCGATCCGAATCCAGACTGATCCCCAGGATCTCCAACCCCCGGTCGTGATACTTCTGGTAGACCCTCTTCACGTTCGGCAGCTCCGCGATGCACGGCCCGCACCACGTCGCCCAGAAGTCCAGCAGCACCACCCTGCCCCGGTAGTCGCTCAAACGGATCGGCGATCCGTCCAGCAGGGTAGACACAAGTTCAGGCGCCGGGTCGCCCACCTTCAAGGCCTTCCGGTGCTCCACCTTCAGATCGATCCGGTGCTCCACCTCGCCGATGGTGCGGAGATCCACCTCGTCCTTCGCAGACAGCCGCTTGTCCGGAATTCCCATCTGCATCGGATCCCGTTTGTAGACATCCAGGGAGACTCGATCCGCAGGCAGCTCCGACAACTCGTACCGGCCCTCTGCACCCGTCACGGCACTGCCGACCAGCGTGCGATCCTTCGGATCGCCTCCGCCGATGGAGGCCATAACCCGTGCCCCCTCCGTCGGCTGGCCGTCCAGAACCACCGTCCCGTGGATCTTCCCCTCACCCAGAGGCCTGAAGTCGAGCGTCACATCCTGATCGACGAGCTCCACGTCCATCGACCGGATCGGCATCTGCTCCATCCCTTCCCCTTCTATCAGCAAGACGCCATACAGCCCCGGCCGCAGATGCTCCAGACGGTATCGGCCGTCCGCATCGGACGTGGTCTGCGCTGGTCGCACCGGTGTATCCGTCCGCTCCCTCGGACCGGCTGTCACCTGCAGCCCCTCTGCTGGCCTGCCGGCCCGGAACACCCGGCCTACAATGGCCAACCCCCGGTCCATCCGGAACTCCACCAGGGCGTCCAGCTCCGTCGGTACGGCCTTCTGCCTTACATCGACGAAGTCCGGATGCGAAACCCAGACGTCGATCCCATCGGGCGATGCATCTTCAAAGATGAATGTCCCCGTCTCATCCGTACGCGCCGCCTTCAGATACGGCCCTCGCATCGGCGACCATGGCTGTGCTCCGGGCATCATCTCCTGCACCCTCGCGCCCACCACCGGCCGGCCGTCGTCAGACACTACGCGTCCTCGCAGCGTCGCGCCCCGGGACAGCGCAATCTCAAGTCCCTCTGTCGCCGTGACGGAATCGACCGTCACGCCTTCAATGAGCGACCACGCATACCTCGGCGCAGACACAACTACATTGTACTTCGCGCCTGGATCGAGGCCCTCCTCCGTCAGAAACCGTCCATCCGAAAGCATGGTTACCCGATGGGGCCTTGCCAACTCGTAAAAGTGACCCGCAGAGGCCATGTAAACCTCGAAGCCCTCAACCGGCTGCCCGCTTTCGGCATCTACGACGCGCCCGGACAGGATCTTTGCACGCTGCAAAACCAGATGCAGGTCGGTCGCACCTGCCGTCGCCTGGACCTCCCTCAATTGGGCATAAGAGCGATGACTGACGGAAACCATGACCTCCCCCTCGACCAACCCCCGGATCTCAAATCGTCCCTCCCTGTCTGTACGCGCCCTCCGACTTGACCCTCCGACCCCGCTGCGGCTGAACGCAGACACGGATGCGCCCGCCACCGGATTGCTGGCTTCATTGACCACCTGCCCGGAGATCGTCTTCCCGGCCGTAAGCGCCAGGTCCGCAACGATGCGCTCCCCCATCCGAACCGACACCTGAGCCGGCGCCGGCGCATAGTCGGGGTAGTCTGCCATCACCGCATGCTCACCCTCCGCCAGGTGCAGCGTATACCGTCCTTCCGAATCTGTCGTCGTAGACTGCCAGGTGTGAGGTGGGCCCAGACTCCGACTCTGAATCCGCACGCCGGGGGACGGGCCGTCCGGCGTGGTCACCTGACCGGTCACCGTTCCGCCCACGCGCAGCACAAAATCTTGCCGTAGCTCCGATGTCGTCAGGGTGTCCAATCTGACCCGATGCTGGATCGAAGGGAAGTCCGGGTGCTCAACCTGGAAACTCAACTGTTCCGCGTCCGCCGGAATCCCACGCAATGCATAGGTTCCCTGCCCATCGGTCTGTGCTCTCAACTCACGTCGCGTATGCACCCCAGGAGACCACGGGGACCCGCGTACCTCTGCACCTGCAACCGGCCCCCCGGCCTCATCTGTCACCCGACCCACAACCGTGATCTCCGGCGGTGGTTGTGCCCTCGAACTCGTCCAACTGAATGCTAAAATCGCCAACAGGACAGCTATTCTTCGGATCGATCGCATGATTCTCTCCTTTCCAGACAAAGTTATACCTCGCTCCAAGACCTTCATGAATCATTTTCCTGAGAACACCTCGCCCACAAACTTCCTACGAGGAATTATTCGAACCTTACTTCAGGTTTGCTTTCGTAATCATCTCTCAGCCCTCCCGCGTACAAACAAAAAGCCGCACCTAATTCTCCCGATACGGCTCGTCACCCGCCTCCACCTGTCGATGTATTCATTCGGGTGTCCATCGGCTTCCCCCGGCCAAGAAGCCCAAATAGCAAATGTGGATTGCAAATGAAAGTAATGCATGGGACCAGCAGGCGTCAACATAAAAAAGCCCCGGAGGATCATCCGGAACTGTGCTACGCGATATTCCACAACCACCGAATCCTTGGGCGCGTACACCCGCCGGTCCGTCCTCAGATCCGCAATCAGCCGCTCGGGAATCCCCGGCAGCGGTCCGGGGCGCGGATCAATCGGATCGGTCACCGTCGAGTCCGGAACGCCCGCTCCCGGGGTCTCCCCCTGGCCTGCAATCGACATCGAAACTGCTATATTTTGGGTTGACATACCCACGTTTTGTGAGTATATCAACCAGAGGAGTTTCGTTCTTTGACAAGGTATGGGGTTCCGTCCACAATCCCGTGATGGGTAAAACCTTGTGGGTATTCTCTCCACGACGCCCGAAAGGGTCAGGATCGTGCAGAGCTCGTCGGATAGCCGACACAAGTATCAGTGCTGCGGCCCTGTAGTCGCGGATATGGCACCCGCCTTTCAGGGGAAACCCTGGATGTAACTCGGAGGGGTTGATTCATCGCTCGAATTACTCGCTATTCACCTCCGAGAATCCCGCGGATTTATTCGTGGGAGTGTCAATTGCTCTTCCAGCGCCCTTATTTTAAGCCTCAACGCTTCGAGATCCGTAACAAGCGCTGGTGAATCCCCACCCCGGTCTCCAACTCCCGCCGTCTCATACCGGACGTCCGCCACATACGCCCTGGAACCCGTAATCTCCACGAAGACTTGATCGACCTCCCGGACCTGAACCGACCGCCCCCGGGTCGCATCGTCATCAAACAGAGAGACCTCCGACAGCAGCGCCATCGCCCGGTTCCTCAGCCTGTACTCGCGTTGAAGCAGCAGGATCCGGCGCGCCAGCCTGCTGTTATCGGCCCTGTGCAGGAGTTCCTCCCCTTCAGCGAACCCGCTCGGTCCGATCATAGATGCGGCCACCAGACCGATCAATATCCTGATTTTCTTTCCCATGGTCCATCCCTTCCTTCTCAACTCCCGGCCTTTTAAAAAAATAGCCGATTCCACCACCCAAACGCTATCGCAATTGGTGTACCAGCAGATCGACCGACATGAAGAAAATTTCTTATTTTATTTATATACAATGTCTTATCTTATATCCCTGTTTTCATAAAAACAGAGAAAAGTCCTCGGAAATCCCGTCTTCTCTCAGATTTTTGAGGGCCCTGCTTTCAGATTTTCACATCGAAACCGGGCTTTCTCCCTCAGGCTCTGTAAGTCCTGCTGCTAAGAAGAAAATTTCTCCTTATATTAGATGGTCCGAGGAATAATTCTGGACTTTGGCAAGCCATTTGCGTAATATCGCATCCAGACTCCGAAAGGAGGTCGTTCGCTCTCCTTTAACTGCTTCCGCGAGGAGCCCTGCCATGATCGATCTACGCAGCCTTGACACAGCCCATCCGGGAAAGATTCGCGCCTTGTTTGGCCTTTCTCCAGCTGCTTTGGCAGAGCTTTTGGAGGCTGTGCTGCCGGTGTTGGTGGACCGTCGTCGTCAGGCCCAGGCTTTTCGGCCCAATCGCAGACGGGTCGTGGGGGGTGGGCGCAAGCGGCGGTTAAAACCGTATCAAGAGGTGTTGATGAGCTTGCTTTATTTGCGTCACAACGTTGCCCACGCCGTGGTGGGGGAGATGTTTGGGGTGAGTGCGGATACTTCGGAAAACACGTTTCATGAGGTGATTCCGGTTTTGAGGGAGGTCTGTCCCTCCCAGCGTTTTGATGCAGAGAAGACATGGAAGAAGGGCGAACCTTCCTGGCATCCTGATGAGGTGGATCGAGTGCTGGTCGATAGCTTTGAAACGCCCATCCGACGGCCTTCTATCGACGAGAGGCAAAGGCAGGTCTACTCGGGTAAACGCAAACGCCACACGATCAAGACCCAGGTGGCCACAGATAAAAAGGGAGAGATTCTCAGCATCGATGCAGGCCATCGTGGGCCAAAGGCGGACATCCGGCTTTATGAAGAAAGTGGGGTGCACCAGCAGTTCCCCAATGCCGATAAACTGGGAGATAAGGGCTATCAGAGTCAAGCACACCCCGAGATCATCTCACCTCACAAAAAACCAAAGGGGGGTGAACTCACAAGCGAGCAACGTCAAGAAAACCGGCAGATCGCCCAGCAACGCATCTATGTGGAACACGGCATCCGTCGCATCAAGGGGTGGCGAATCCTTCGAGAAGATTATCGCCTGGGGGTGGGGCTATTTCCGATGATTGCAGGAGCCGTTGTCGGCCTGGTGCAACTGGGCCGAATTCTCGGATAAACGATAAGAAAAACTGAATCTCAGGCAAAGACTGTATAACTTTTTATTCTTCGGATTATCTATTTGGGTGTTGATGAAATCCCTGAATCTTTGTGCAAAGAAAGGAGTCCGCAATGCTCACCCGGGAACAGATAGAATTTTATCATACCAACGGCTATCTCGGTGTAGAAAACGTCCTGTCAAAGCAGGAGGTTGAGGAACTCAGCCGGGTCACCGATGAATTTGTCGAAAAATCCCGCGAGATCACCGAACACACCAGCGTATTCGACCTGGAACCGGGCCATACCCCTGAAACCCCCTGTCTGCGCCGCCTCAAAAACCCCACCAAACAACACCCCGTCTACGACCGAATGCTGCGCCACGACGCCATCCTCGACATCGTTGCTCAGCTTATCGGCCCCGGCATCCGCACCAACGGCGACAAACTCAACATGAAACTGCCGGAATTCGGCAGCCCCGTGGAATGGCACCAGGACTGGGCGTTTTACCCCCACACCAACGACGATCTGCTCGCCGTGGGTGTTGCCATCGACGATATGAACATGGAAAACGGCTGCCTCCTGGTCATCCCGGGCTCTCACAGGGGCCGCATCTACGACCACCACCAGAACGGCGCATTTGCCGCCGCCGTTACCGAACCCGACTTCGACGACAAAAACGCCGTCCCCGTCCAGGTCAAAGCGGGCGGCATCTCCATCCATCACGTCCGCATGCTCCACGGCTCCGTCCCCAACACCTCCAGCAACCCCCGCCGTCTCCTCCTCTTCATGTACTGCGCCGTCGACGCCTGGCCCCTGGTTCAGCCTGTAAAAAGCTGGGAGGAATTCAACAGCACCATCTTAAGGGGGGAACCCACCCACGAACCGCGCCTGGCCGATGTTCCCGTCCGCGTTCCCCTCCCCCCCTCCGAACTCACGGGGTCCATCTACGAAACCCAGACCGTCCTCGAACGCCCGCTCCTGGGCAAGGTGACCGGCTGAGCGAGGGGCTCGACAGGGAAAAGGTTGAAGACTTCCACCGCAACGGCTACGTCCTGCTTCACAATACATAAAAAGCCCCTGGAGTGAAACTCCAGGGGCTTTTCTGCTTCACACTGCAAAGCCTGTCAGGGGGAAGGGGGGCTTTCGGTCCGGGTATGAAACAGACCGGGCAACCCTTTGAACAACACAGATCCCCACGACGCCTGTGGAACCTCCAGTGTTTCGGCAAACCGAGCGGCATTCACCAGATAGTCGGGATCGAACAGAACCCCTTCGGAAATCTCAAACTGTGCATCGCCAACCTGCGTTCTGGGGCGGAAGACCAGCACCGCCAGAGCGCCGGCCCCCGAAGCGGCCTCTCCTTCGCTGATGGCGCTGGCCAGGCTAATCCGATCCGAACCCTCCCGGTGCACCAGGAACAGAGGCGCCGTAGCTCCCGAAGCCGTCAACAGATTGGCCGGCGGCGGGATCGCCTCGACAAACGCATACCGCCTGGAATCGAAGCGCACCGTCAGCCCCCAGCCCTGCACGGCCTCGGCCTGCGACAGGTCGGCCTTCAGGATCAGGTCCTCACCCATAGTCGCGGTTCCCTCCACCTTCAACGACATTTTCGCCTTCCCATTGATTCCCACAGCCGGTGCGGGCTTGCCCGCCCCTCCGGAGGAAGGCGCGTCCACCGCCACCTTGCCGAAATCGGCGGCGAAGATCATAAAGTCCGCAAAGTTGACCGTGTCGTCCCCGTTCAGGTCCGCCCTCAAATCGAAGGTGGGGGAACCGACGCTGGTGCCGAAAACCCTGGCCAGGACCAGGAAGTCGTTAAAGTCCACCTTGCTGTCAACGTCCGCCAGGATGAGGCTCTTGATCTCGTTGCCCTCTGTGTCGTGGTAGACGATCGGGTCTTTGGACAGCACGATCGTAACCTCGCCGTCTAACTTCGGTTTGGCGCTCACATGGTTTACGTCAATAAGCAGGGCGTCGCTGAGGATCAGCTTGGTCTCGGCGGCTCGGCCGATGGCGCGGAAGCGCACGGTGGCCAAACTGCCCTCACCCGAGGCGCCTAAGGGCGTATGGCCCAGAACCGAATTCACCAGCCCCACCCCCTCTTCCGACACCTTGCCGGTTACATCGGTCAGATAGTCCTTCAGCAGCGACCCGCTCGACATCAACCCCTCCATAGCCAGCTTGGTCGAGTCGTAGGCAAGATGTACCTCGTAGGTGCGCACCGCCCTCGCGCCGCTGATCTTGACCGTAACGTCGAAGCTCTCGCCGGCTTTGATCTCGCCTTCGGGCAGGTCGGTCAAACTGACAAGCGCCTCGGCATTGTCGCCCTCGGGCAATGCCTGCTTGAAAACCGGGAACACCGGGCGGATATCGTTCGCCAGACTCCCGGTATTGTCGGTCTGGTTGGCCGACGCAAAATCCTTGTCTGTGGCGTTGACGATATTGTCCCGGTTGATGTCGGCGAAGGTATTAAAATCCGCATCTCCCGGCTGTGAGAAAATCGCATCGTTGATGGAATTGATGTCGGCGTCGTTGATGGCGTTATCCGGCAGGCTGGTGCCTGTGCTGTCGGCAAAGCCCGCCGCATCGCCCGCCAGCAGGAATGTGCGGTCCACGCCGCCCCCGTCCACCGTCGGCTCAATATTGGTCAGGTCCAGACCCGGCTGGACATCGATCGTATCGTGTCCGGTCAGGTGCCTGAAAATGGACGCGGTAAGCACAAAGCGCCCGGAGGGAACGTTCCTCAGCGTGAACTTCCCGTCGATGTCGGTGGTCGCCACCTGCACCCCGAACGTGCTCGCATCGACATCGTTCTGCTCGAACAGCGTATCCGAAAACGTCGTGAAACTGCCCACCTCACGCAGCATGAAGGTCACCGTATCCGCCGAACTCGTCCGTCCCTGCAGGGGCACCTTGCCCGACACCTGCGTCCGCCGGTTGATTGTCACCTCCGTCGGCTGGGGCACAAAGGCGTTCACGTTGATCGTGTTCGCATCCAGCAACTTGCTCGCCCGATCAGCGCTGTTGTCCAGGCTGATGGTGGTGCGCACCGTCGCAGTGTCCGCCAGCTGTTTTGCCCGCAAGTTGGCAAAGGTCAGCACCTCTTCACCGTCGAAGAAGGTCAGGCCGCCGGGCAGGTCCGTGTATACGAAGTCGAGGCGCAGCTTATCGCCCTGTACGGATGCGTTCTGCTGGACGTTGGCCGCGCTGATCTCCGAGTTGAGCCCCAGCGAGAAGGGCTGAATGCCGGCCGTACTCGCATTCGTGTCGATCGCTTCGAACTTGTCCGCGTCAACCGTGATGAAAATATCCACAACCTTCATCGTATCGCCCGACACACCCACCTCGAGAATAATCGGATACTTGATTACCTCGCCCACCGCCGTCTCCATCCGGGTTGGAATGATAAACCGGTTGCTCGTGGGTGGGCTCGCCGGCACCGTCCCGGTAAACGTGATCCGACCCGGCGCCCGGACCACCGACGAGAAGCCGCCGAAATTCGCCTGTTGCGCCCCGGCGCTGGTCACCGCGTCGGCCACCGTTCCATCCCGGCCGTCGTCCATGGCTAAGTAAACAAAATAGGTTTCACCCAGCCCGTTGTTGGTCTGAAGTTCCAGCGTGCCCGACGAGCCGCCCAGGCTGGACGTATTAGAAAGGTTGTTCCGTATCCGGTTGCCCACAATCACAAACGAGGTATCCACCCCCTCATTCAACTCGATCTCCTCTACCAGCGATCCGTCCCCGGAATTTCCCACCCAGAAACGGTCGGTTGTCGTAAATGAAGTGACCGTTCCCCAGGTCGTCACCTCCCCGAAGTCGGCCGACGTCAGCAGGATCCGGATGTTGGGAGACGCCGTCCGGCTGTTGGACGCGATCCGCCCGAACCCGCTTGGGTTGGCCGTCAGACCGCCCGCCTCCTCGTTGTCCACGTCGACCGCCTCCCAGGAGACCAGCACCGGCTCGTTCAACGTCACCGTAATATCCCGCGACGGCTCGATAGGACGGATGTAGGGCGGATGCAGGAAGTTGAGGGCCATGGAGACTGCCGAGGACGAACCCGGACTGGGATTGTCCTGCGTCAGGGAGACCAGCCGGTCGATATCTCCGCCCTCCCTCAGCAGGGCATAGATATAGTAGCGCACCCCGGTCATTGGGATCGTTCCCCCCGTACCTTCCTCCGGCGAAACGTACGTCCAGATGTCCCAGACGAACTGGTTGTCGAACCTCCCGTCCGGGTCCTCTTTGACCTCTCCGATCTTGTGGGTATCGTTGTTGCCCTGTTCAACCGCATTCAGCAGGTCCGTCCCGTCCGAGTTGCCGCTGGTAAACGCCACGCTGCCCCGCACGTCTCTAAAGTCCGACCGGGTGCTGTAGTAGAGTTCGATCGTGGCATTATCATCCACATCCAGGTCGCCGCTTAACCCCTGCTCCCCCCACGAAATTGAGACAAACCGCTGTGCCGGACCCTGGATCAGGTCCTTCCCGTCCACATCCGAAAACATCTGTGAGACATCGATGCCTGTTACCACATCTAAGTCGCCGTCTCCGCTGCCGTCAAAGCTGTTCAGCGCAAAGACGTCTGCAGTGAGATTGGGAGAGTGTTCCACCGTCAGCGTCGCAGCCGTGGGACTGGAAATAAACGGATCGTTGAAAGCCTGGATAACCGTCCGGTGGTCATCATCCCCGTCCCAGGCCGCAAAGTAGACAAAATAAACCCCCTTGGGCGTGAAGTTGTTGACCAGACTCGTCACCGAATCGACCTCAAGCGCAATAAACTTAAATGTCCTGCTGTTAATGTTTATCGTATCGCTGCCGGCAACCTTAAGAGCGCCCGAAAGCGAGTCGACCCCCGTCCCCACCAGGTCATCCACGTCCAGTCCACTCTGCGTGGAGAGGAAGATATTCATCTCAAAGGCGGCAGGGTTATCGACATCCTGGGCCAGGAACAGGAAGTCCATTGCGGCGATCGGGTCGGGCGCAACCCCGTTGTTGAGGCTGCTGAACGCCAGCCCCTTGGGAATAAACGACCCCGTATCTAAGGTGATGTTTCGGTTGTCCTTCCGGTTCGCGTCAACAGACGCCATACCAATCATATCGCTGGGAACCTGGATGATACCCGTATTGTCGAATTCGTCCCCGTTGTCGTCGTCGTAGTCCCACCCCACCACCACAAACTCGGGCGGGTGCTGAACCAGCAGCGGTCCGCTCCTGCCTAAGAACACGCCGCCCGAAAAGGCGCCAAGCGTGAACCCATCGAAGCCCTTCTTGGCGCTGCCGGGGGTGTTCGCCCCATAAACGGCGAGAGGATCGCGGCCCGGCGCCGGGTCTGCCAGCACATAAACGAAATAGACCGTATTGTCCGCCGTGCCCGCCGCCAGAGAGATCACCCCATTGAGACTGTCGGCGGTAGCCGAGGAGAACTGGGTGGTAAAGTCCTCCCGGATAAAGGTGCCTGGAACAAACCTGGGATTTTGCCGCGTGCCTGAGAGGGGCCCGTCCCCGTCGGGCCTGTGGGTGAAAAAGCTCATCGGAGACAGGTCCAGCGGCCGCTCGACCAGAGACGAGTCCGTAGATATATAAAAACTGTAGAGCACATCGGTGCGGTTGTCCGTAAATCCGGCGGAGGCCGACAGGCCCGATATCCCTGTATGGCTCGGATCGGACAGAGCGCTCGGGAATGCCAGCTTGTAAAAACGACCGCCTGCGATTGTTGTGTCCCCCTGGGTCGAATCGGGCGCGGTAAACGAAATCGTTCGAACCGGCCGGTTCTGGTGTTTGGCCACCGGCACATTCGTATCCGTCAGGTTGGACTGGCCGGAAAAATCGAAGGCATAGGACGTGTCCACCTTCGACCCGTTGGTAATACCCGTAAAACTCGTCTGCGTCGTCAGATCGAACTCGACCGTAACCGTCGCGCCGCTTAGAGTCGCACCCGTCAGCCCAAAGGCCAGCCGGCTGGCGCTGGGCGCTCCGGAAAAAAACGCAATCACACCCGTATTGTTGGTTGTGGCGGTCACCGAATTCGACACCACCGTCAACTCCGCCGGCACCGTAATCGTAAACGCCCGGCTCGCCTGTACAGGGCTCCCGGTCAGCGTAATATTGAACCGCTGGTGGTACTGCTTTCCCGAAGTGGGCGCAATGCCGTTGGGCACCTCGTCCGGAAACAGGCTAATCGTCTGCGCCCGGACCGCCTGCGGCGCCCCCAGGAATATAAGAGCCACAACGATCCCAAGATGTAATCGTCTCGGGTTCATGGTTCAGCCTCTTCCGTTGGGGGAGTAACCTATTCGCCGAATCGCACGTTCGGATGAGCGATAGGATTCTATCGGAACAAACATAACACTCTATTTTTTGACAACGATGTCCACGCACGCCCTTTTCTTTTCCACCCTCAGGCGCAGAAAGTAGGCGATTTGGACCATGATAAACAACGAGAACGCCAGAGACATATATCCCAACCTTTTGAAAAACAGCAAATTATATCTTCTGTAGGTTGCCGGCGACTCACCCCCGGCAACCCCTGAAAACCCCTTCTCATACCTGGTCGGGAAGCGCGTGTAGACACCCCCTTCTCTTAGTATCGGCAGAATACTTAACAAACTTTAGCGAAATGGGCGATTTTTTTTGGATTTTTTCCAAAACCCGCCTCTTTACTGGGTTTTTTGGCCAAAAAAAATCTCCGGTGGACCGCATTTTTTAAGTGTCCGCGAAGCATATTGACATTATATTGAACAAAACGGCATCCCACCTCAGGCAATGAGATCCGTGAAAAACAGGAGGCGTCCATGCTTACCCCACAACAGGTTGCACTTTACCATACCCGGGGCTATCTCAGCGTCGAAGGCGTCATCTCAAAACGGGAGATCGACGAACTTTGCCGTGTCACCCAAGCCTTTGTCGAAAAATCCCGCCGCGTCACCCAAAACGACGACGTCTTCGATCTGGAACCGGGCCATAGCCCCCAAACGCCCCGCCTGCGCCGCCTCAAAGCGCCCCCCAAACAAGCACCCCGTCTACGAACGCATGCTGCGCCACAGTGCCCTCCTGGACATCGTCGCCCAGCTCATCGGCCCCGGCATCCGCACCACCGGCCAGAAACTCAACATGAAATCCCCCGAAATCGGCAGCCCGGTGGAATGGCACCAGGACTGGGCCTTCGTCCCCCAGACCAACGACGACCTGCTCACCGTGGGCATCGCACTCGACGACATGACCCTGGAAAACGGCTGCCTCCTGGTCATTCCCGGTTCCCACAAGGGCCGAATCTACGACCACCATCAGGACGGCGCCTTCGTCGGCGCGGTCACCGAACCCGACTTCACGCCCGAAGGCGCCGTTCCCATCGAACTCAGGGCCGGAGACATCTCCATCCACCACTTCCGCCTGCTGCACGGCTCCGCCCCCAACACCTCCAGCCGCCCCCGCCGTCTCCTCCTTCTCGAATACGCCGCCGCCGACGCCTGGCCGCTGCTGGGAGCCGATTGGGAAACCTTCAAAGCCTCTATCCTGCGCGGCAAGCCCTCCTGCGAACCCCGCCTGACCAGCGTCCCCGTCCGCCTGCCCCTCCCTCCTGCAAAGCGCCGGGGGTCCATCTACGAAACCCAGAGCACCTTAAAACGCCCCCTCTACAGCGGGAAGGGACGTTTTTAAAATCACACCTCATACGCCTGCCACGTCCCCAGGCAGCCGTGTCCCCGGCGCACGTGGAGAAGCCCTCTGGCCGGTTCGGCGATGTATCCCGAGACAGAGTGCATGCCCTTTTCGCCGTGCCTGCAGATCCCTGCCGGATCTCCCTGGTGATCCGCAAGAACCGCCTTCATCGTATCCACCGTAATCTCTCCCCAGGCCTCCTGCACAAGCTCACGCATCCTCTCCATATATTGGACCCCGGAAACTGGACCACTCGCTAAGTTAGATACTAAGTAGTATTAAGGAGTGGGCAATGAAGCGAAACCATCGGAGTGCAGAACTCAAATCCCGTGTCGCAATAGAAGCATTGAAGAGCCTGAAAACCGTGAATGAGCTGGCGGCCGAGTATGAAGTCCACCCCAACCAGATCAGCAAGTGGAAAAAGCAACTCCAGGCTGGGGCTACGGACATCTTCTCCAGCTCCCACGCCAGAGATCATCAAAATGACGAGGCGCTGAAAGCTCGGCTTTACGAAGAGATCGGTCGGCTGAAGGTCGAGTTGGACTTTGTGAAAAAAAAAGCTGCCGGACTCAGTTGAGACCAAGCGCAGGCTGATCGATCCGACCCATCCGAATATCAGCCTGCGCAGACAATGCCAACTGCTTGGCCTTTCCCGCTCCAGTTTCTACTACCAGCCGGCAGGCGAGACCCCGGAGAACCTGTTCCTGATGCGTCTGATCGACGGGCAATACACAAAAAGGCCCTTCTATGGGTCGAGACGGATGACGGCCTGGTTGAGCATCCTGGGATACGAGATCAACCGTAAGCGCGTGCAGAGGTTGATGCGCAAAATGGGGCTGGAAGCCATCTATCCGCGTCCCCACACCAGCGGGTCCCATCCTGCGTGTCGCATCTATCCCTACCTGCTGCGAGGCGTGTCCATCACTCGCCCCAACCAGGTCTGGAGCACCGACATTACCTATGTGCCGATGCCACAAGGCTTCATGTACCTGGTGGCGGTGATGGACTGGTATAGCCGGTATGTGCTCTCCTGGCGGGTGAGCAACACGCTGGACGCGGATTTCTGCATAGACGCCCTGGACGATGCGCTCAAGTTGGGCTGCCCCGACATCTTCAATACCGACCAGGGTGCCCAATTCACCTGCTTGCGATACACACAACGGCTGGAAGTAGAAGGCATCCAAATCAGTATGGACGGCAGAGGTCGAGCCCTGGACAACGTGTTCGTCGAACGCCTCTGGCGCTCCGTCAAATACGAAGACCTCTATCTCAGGTCCTATGACACCGTCCCTCTCCTGATCCAGGGACTGACCGACTACTTCCTCTTCTATAACCAGGAACGCCCTCACCAGGGACTCCACAATCACGTACCCGCTGACCTCTACCTCGCAAAGGAGATGCCTATCGAAAACAAAAACGCAATCAACCTTAAATTCGCCCAAAATTGGTCTTGACAATGGGGTCCACTTTACCAGCCGGGAACAGGAATCGGCCAGACTGTGGGTTTCATAAGGTGCGAACTCGGAGGTAAGATAGTGGTTGGTGTGCAGGAGCGCATCTGGATGGTCTCCCCGGAATCGAGCGATCCCATCGGATCGGATCTCCACATCGGCGATCTCCCCCCGGCCGCTGCAAAAAACCATATTCCCGGCCGAGCAGGCAGGGTGCCGCTCCAGAATATCAACGCATGCATCCAGACCCTGCTGTTCAAGCAGCACCCGTTTGAGGGGATAATGGGGAAGCCCGAATCGCCAGGGACAGTCATAAAGGCCATTGGCAAAGTGCGCAATCCCGCACTGGTTCATCCCCGCGTATCCCAGCTGGCCGGCAAAAGTGAACATCAGCGCCCGCGGGCGCCCGTCGTCGGGCCGGACATGCAGCACAATGCCCACATCTGCATACTCGGGCGCCAGATCCTGGTTCTGTCCCGCCAGAGGCTGCCCGTCGGCCGTGGCCGATCCGGTAAGCGCAAACGCCGTACACCCCTCCTCGTTCCCCTCGCGAGCGGCCTCTGCGCGAGCCTGACAGACCAGGGCCTCCTCAAAGCTGATACCCGCCCCCTCGGCCAGCCCCCGAATCTCCTCCACCAGCGGTGGGCTCAGCTTTTCAATCAAAGGCAGAAAAGCCAGCGCATTCCGGCAGAGAACATCCCTGGACGTCCCCGTGAGCTTCTCGATCCACACCAGATAGCGACCAACCAGATCGCCCGCCTGCGCCCCGTGCTGGCAGCCCATGTCGTAAGCGCTGCCCGAGACCTCCACGAGGGGAAACGTATGGCCCGTCATATCATCACCTCATTTTTCCCTCACGCGGCAAAACCGACGCAAACTCCTCGCGCTGCACCGTATCGGCGAACAAAACCTCCGCCGAAGCCTCCATATCATATTTGAACATCGCCTGCGTCGCCCGGTCGATATCAATATCCGCAACCAGCAGCTCTTCCCGCTTCAACTCGGTCTGCGCCTCAATGCGTCCGTCCGGCGCCACTACCATCGACCGGCTGTTCTGATGGGGAACCAGACACGCATTACAGGACGCGAACCAGATCGTATTCTCCGCCGCCCGCGTCACAATCATCGCATGGTGAATCGGAACCTTCCAGTCATTCGGCCGCGTTGTATTATTCTGCGGATGAAAAACGAGCTGCGCCCCCTTCCGCACGCACGCTGCCGTCGTCTCGGCAAACCGGAGACCCTCAAAACAGATCACCACCCCCACCTTAACCCCGAACAGATCAAACGTCTCAAACGTCTCTCCGGACGTGTAAGCCGTTGCATCCAGCGGCGTCAACCTGGCCTTGTGATGCACCCCCAGAACCTGCCCCCCTTCGCTGATCACCAGCGCGGAATTGTAGGGCTTGCCGCGCAACGGATCTGCCTCCAGCGGCGTCTCCGTCCCCAGAATACAGGCCATCCCCAGCGCCTTACAGCACTTCGCCACCTCTGCATGCAGCGCCTCAAGCGCGTCCACCGGAACCGGCGCATCGGTCCCAGAAATATCCACCCGATACCCCACCGTCTGCGCCTCCGGAAAACACACAATCTGCACCCCCTGCCTGCCCGCCTCCTCTAAAAAGCGCAAGACCCTATCCCCATTGGCCTCAAAGTCACCCCCCTGCCGGACCTGTGCCAGCGCTATCCTGAGCATCTTCATCGAGCCCTCCGTGTAGTTGGGCGGCGGCGGGGGTGGGTTCCGTGGCCCTCTGTGATACAAACCGCCCCCAGAAGCACAGAGCGGTCTTTACGCTGTGCAGGAAGAATCTTGAGGGTGGGGCGGTGTACCGGCATCAGGAACCGGGCGGTCTGTTTCCGGAGGGGGTCAAACAGCACGCGGCCTGCCTTGGACACGCCCCCGCCGACCACGATGACATCGGGCGCAAACGCATTCATCGTTGTGGCCAGCCCCATCCCCAGATAGCAGCAGGTCTCATTCACAATCTCCAGCGCAAGCCCATCTCCCTGTCGGGCCGCATCAAAAACCGCCTTTGCGCTAACCGGCCCCTCTCCACCTGCCTGCCGGATTCCTCGCCCCCGCTGTTTGCGAACCGCTTCGGTCGCCCGCCGCCCAATGGCAGTGCCGGAGCAGAGCGCCTCCAGGCAGCCCCGGTTTCCGCATGCGCAAAGGGGGCCGTCCGGCAAAATGGGAACGTGCCCCAGCTCGCCGGCATTTCCGTTGGCCCCCCGGTAAATCTCCCCGTCGAGAATAACCCCCCCGCCAATACCGGTACTGATCGTATAGTAAACCAGGTACCGGCTGCCCCGGCCGGCGCCGAACCTGAACTCCCCCAGCCCGCCCACATTGGCATCGTTGTCCACAACCGCAGGAATCCCCAGCTTCCTCTGCACGATATCGGCCAGGGGCATATCGTCCCAGCCGGCAACATGCGTCGAGTTCACAATACGCTGGGCCGAAAAATCCACCGGCCCGCCAAAACCGATCCCACAGGCCGACACCGGTTCGGGCGAAGCGGCCAGCAGCTTGCGCCCCTCTTCCAGAACCCGCTCCACCATCCACGCCGCGCCCCCGGAACGGTCTGTCGTGCGCACAACCCGCTTCAGCAGCTTGCCCTCAACGGTCACCAGCCCCAGGCTATACCTGGTGCCCCCGATATCAATCGCAAGAATCATCCGTTTTTTACTTTTTACTTTTTACTTTTTACTTTTTACTTGCCTTTTACCCCATCAACCCGTGGTCCCGCAAATAGTCCAGCGACTTCTCAATCCGCTTCTCCACCCCCTCCTGGCCGATCTCTTCTCCCCGAATGCCCTCCAACTCCAGCGTATAAGGACCGTTAAACCCCCTCCCGGCGAGGCTCTGAAACACAGCCAAAAAATCAACCACCCCTTCGCCAAGCGCGGGGAAATGCCAGGTCTGATAGCCTCCGTTGGTCTCTTTGAGATGAACGGCTCCAACATAGTCCACAATCTTTTCAAGCTCGCCGGTAGCGGTTACGTTCTGATTGTAATAATAAACGTTGGCTGTGTCGAAATTGATGCGAATATTCGGATGGCTCACCCCCTGCATCGTCGCCAGAGCCACCTCCGCGTTCGTCACCAGATCGGGGTGGGTCTCCAGCGCCACAACAATCCCCCGTTCGGCCGCCGCGTCTCCGATATTCTGGAGCCGGCCGTACACAAAATCCCTGTCGATCTCTCCCGTTTTGGCGCTGGTAAACACAAGCTGGACGCCCATCTCCGCAACCGTATCTAAGGATTGAGCAAACCGCAGCACCACATCGTCGGCGTCCATCTGGCAGCCCACAACCAGGCTGGAGGGCGTCAGCCCGTACCGGTCGAGTTCCTGCCGGACAGCGTCCACCTCCCCGGGCTCCGGACAGGGAATCTCGACATGGGTAAGCCCGATGCGGGCAAGATGCGCGTACCCCGTATCCCGGTACTGGCGATAGCTGTTAAGATTGCAGGCAATGAGATTCGCCATAAAAACCTCCTCTTTCAAACAAGCAGAACGGCCGAACGCCGGGTGATACTTCCATCAGAACAGGAGCCGCTTGAGAAAAATAATCGCGGCAAAAACAACGAGCGGCGAGAGATCCAACCCGCCCATGGAAGGAAGCACACGCCGGATCGGCGCCAGCACCGGTTCGGTAAGCCGGTAAAGAATCTGCACAATCGGATTGTGAGGATTCGGGTTCACCCAGGAAAGCAGCACGCGGACGAACAGAATCAACATATAAATATCCAGAAGTTTAATAATAATCAGCATAATCCCCTCTCCTCTCACCCCTGCTTTTGTGTTTCCTTGAGCCTGAAATATCGAATTTCCGTCTTAAGGTACCCGATTGCCGGGGAAAAGCAACCTATTTCATTAATATATACGTCCAAGCGTGGGGGTACGCAACAGAACGCCGGGGGCCCCGGACGGATCGATGCTGAAAACACAGTCACCGGCGGTCCGCTTTTCTGTTGACAAGACCTTCATCCGTCTCTATTTTGTTCATCGTACCCTGTGAAGGATACACTGCTCGGTCTTCGAAGGCCTCGGGAGGGAGCCTTCGAAGACTTTTTTTCTTTGGTGCCTGGAAATTGGCTTGACATCCACGGCATCCGGGGCAATATTCACCGTGTGACCTGTTGAGCAGAAACCCGCCTTCAACGTCCGGTCCTCTGCTCCGGGCTTTGAACCGCATGCCACCAAAAGCGTTGATCTTCCAAAACAGAGGTGTGAAATGGCGCGTATTCTTGTCATCGACGACGACCCGTCGGTACGGACCGCGATTCGTAACACGCTTCAGATGGACGGACACGAGATTGAGGAGGCCATCGACGGGCAGTCCGGCATTGAACTTTATCGCAAAGATCCGCCCGACCTGGTAATAACGGGTGCCGACTCGGTTTTACGTAGATGTTTTCTGTCTATGCTGCATCGGCATAGTCAAGGAGTTCATCATTGGCATATCGAACCTGTTTATACTGATTCCAGAAAGCATCCCATCGTTTTGACTTGACGTAAGTGCGTAACTGCAAGATGCGTTGTCCTCCCTGCCAGGACCATTGCATACCCGATCGACAAAGCCTTGTCTTGACCAGGGTCTTGCAGGCCGCTTCGACGGGTCCCGAGCCAATGGGCAGACCCCTTCGACGAAAGTCAGCATAGGCCATCCGGTGTTTGTTCCGAAAGAAGAAGGTTCGTTCTGTTTCCAGGTCTTCCAATCGTTTTTGACCCAGCCTTCGGCGGCTTTTGTAATAGTCGATGGAGCGAATAAGGGTTTCTGCTGCGCCATCTTGGGTCAGCAGTTTGTGGTGGTAGGTTTCATACCAGCTTTGCGCTTTTGCTGATTTTTTGCCAAACAGGAGTTCGGCAGCTTCAGACAGATGTTCTGTGGTGTGATAAAAATCCACCAGTTTTTCATACCCGATGAACCGAGGAGTGGTATCAGCATATTTCCACAACCCTCGTGCCCCATCACACAGGAACACTTTTCCGACCTCATCTTTCAGTTGTCCTTCGATATGATCGAGTTCTTCCTCAAAGCGTATCTTCAACGTTTGACCACCCTCTTCGGGCATTTGTGCCACATACCGAGAGACCAAACGCTTTGGTGGGGTGCCGTCCTTTGGAGGTGCCCCATAAAAGGACAGGCTGCCCACCAGGGCCTGTTTGAAACTGGTCGGACTTTCTTCGGACGGTTTTTCCCCCGGCCTCTCTTGTGGACGCCCGCGTTTTTTCCCCGGCTCATCCAGCCTGAGGTGGGTCCCATCCAGGCTGGCCACCATCACTTTTGTCCCTTTGGGGTTCTCCTCCTCCTGACGGATCGACCGGTTGAGTGTTTCATCCATCTCGACCAGCCACGCTCCCGTCTCTTCTGTGATGTGTTTGACCGCTGTGGCAGAAGGCTGAAACAGAGCCGTCTTTTCCAGCACAGAAACGGTTTCCTCCGGCGTGATCAAGCTCACCGTGAACAACACCGCTTCACGAACTTCCACGGTGGCAAACTCACCGACCATTCCCCACATCACATCCAACGGCACATAAGAAGGCCCCCCTTCATCGGCCTGAAACAGATTTCGAGAAAGCTTCATCTTCCCAAAGGGGGTCAAAAACGTCTTCTCACTTTGTTGCTTAAACCGATACAGCACATTCTCGACCTGTTTTGGGGCCTCATCCACTTCGTAGGCTTCCAAAAATGTGCGAAGCGCTGCGATCCCACAAGCCTTGAGGGCTTCACCAAGCCCACTTGTGACCTGTTCTGCCAATTGAGGCGTCAAACTCTCCAGGTCCAAATTTTCGCAATGGGCGCTCAATTTTTGCTTAAATTCCCAGGTGGCGGCTTCGATCATCTCTGCGAGGTCCATCTTGGGCTCCTTTCCCGTATCTATACAACCTTATTGTTTTCAGTCTGTTGTATGATCGGGATTTGGAGCCTTTTTTGCAACTCATTTACGTAAATTCAGAGCAGCACCCGTAATAACCGATATCGTGATGCCGGGAAAACACGGGCTGGAGGTCATCGAGGAACTCCGGCGAGATTACCCGGACGCCAAAATCATCGCCCTGTCCGGCAGCGGCGTGAAAGACCTCAAAAAGTCCCTAACCATAGGCGCCAACCATGCCCTCGAAAAGCCTTTCCTCACACGGGAACTCTTAAGGGCCGTGAAAGAGACGCTGGGCGAATAACTTGGGCGATGGGAGAGTGGAAACGGATGGAATAAGAAAGCGGAAAGGGCCGGCCAACCTCAAAACCGGCCCCTTCTATCTTGGAGCAAGCGTACCCGGTCAAGATTCGGTACTTTAAAGCCGATAGTAAGAAACAGACCGGCAAGGACGCCTGCAAATAAAAACCCAACAGCAAGGACGCTGTCCCGATGGGCAAAAGACGTTGGCTCTGCGTGAGCCAGCGTCCTTTTTTTATGGGGTGGAGGGGGCAGCCCCACCTCCTGACAGATGGCCTGACAACATAAGCTTTAAACAGAATATACTAAACATTTGTGCATCTTTCAAGGTGTATTTTAAGCGCCATTCGGAGTATATTATCGCAGGAGAGAAAAAACCACCGCTCAAAATGGAAAGTTTCACAATGGTAACATTCCGGATTGGCGATGCCAGCGACAGACTGAGTTTCGCCCACGCGGCAAACAGAGGATACAGATTCAGGCTGGAAGATGACGGCTCCTGCTGCGTTATAAAACCGATAGGCAGTGCCTACTACATTCACGGATTCGAGTGCGACTGTCCGGACAAAATGTGCCGGGGAGGGTCCTATAGCGGCCACTGCAAACATGAGATCTGGGTCAGCCAGTTGAGCCCCTGCAAAACATGCGGCGGCGTCATGGCGCTTGGCGCGTTTCAAACCTGCTTCGGCAAAATCCTGAAGCGGTTTGAATGCCCCACCTGCGGGAACACCCGGGACTTTGATCTGGTAAGGCGGGAGCGCCGGAAGATCCTCAAGCAGATGGTAGCGTAAACAGACTGAAATCGCAAAAGGAGGCCAGATGGATGCAGAGCTATGACAACATGGATGTCGACTACGGGTACGCGATGAACCGGGCCGAGCGCCAGGGCAAATCGCTTACATCCCTCATCCGGTTCGACGATGAGCAGGCCGAGGATCTGAAGCACTCCGACGTGCGGCGAGCCTACGGTTGCCTCCCCGAACAGGAAGCGCAAAAGAGGGTCGAGCAGACCGGATGGTTTGACATCCGAAGCGACTTCTACCACCCGAAGGAAGCGTAAAACCACACAAGCAGAACACCGGGCGGCCTGTCAGTCCCTCACCACCCCGGAGTTTAGATCGGGGGTTTTTTTAGGTTGACAAATGCCGCCCAGGACCATAAATTTTTCATAGTTCACCTGCTCTGTTTGATGCGTAGGATATACAGAAATATCGAAGGGGGTAGAGGCCTTGCCTGAAGAGGATGTTGAAGAGCAATCAGCGCGAACAAAGGTAGCCATCCTTATGATCGCCTTAGGGCAGGAGACCACCGCCGAGGTGATGAAATACCTCAACGATCTGGAGGTCGAGCAGATCGCCCAGGCCATCGCCGAATTAGACGTAGTCACCACCGAGCAGGAAGACGAGGTCTTAGAAGAGTTCGAACAGCTCCTCGTTGCGGGCAAATACGTCTCCACGGGGGGCATGGACTTCGCCAGGGGAGCGCTGGAGAAGGCGCTGGGACCCCGCAAGGCGCAGGCGCTCTTAGACCGGGTGACCAGCACCACCTCCAGCGGGTTTTACATGATGCGCAACGTGGACCCCAACCAGCTCATTCCCTTTGTCTCCAAAGAGCATCCGCAGACGGTTGCATTGATTCTCTCGCAGCTGGACGCGAACCAGGCGGCGGGGGTGCTCAACGGGCTGTCCGAAGAGCTTCAGGCCGATGTGTCCTTCCGCATCGCGCAGATGGACAACATCTCTCCCCAGGTGCTGCGCGAGCTGGAGGACACCCTGGCGCAAGACCTGCAGGCGATCTTAGCGGGTCAGGTGACCGAGATTGGAGGTCCCAAGGCCGTGGCCGAGATCCTCAACCGGACGGGGAGGTCCACCGAGAAGGCAGTGCTGGAGCGGCTGGACTCGCAGGACCCGGAACTGGCCGAGGAAGTGAGAAACCAGATGTTCGTGTTCGACGATATCGCCAAGCTGACCGACCGGGAGATCCAGATGATCCTGCGGGAGGTGGATACGAAGGATCTGGCGGTTGCGCTGAAAGGGGGCAGCGAGGAGCTTCAGGACCGGATCTTTGGGAATGTGTCGGAGCGTGTGGGCACGATGATCAAGGAGGAGATGGAGTTTTCGGGACCGGTTCGAATGAGCGATGTGGAGGAGGTGCAGTTGCGGGTAGTGCAGACGGTGCGCCAGCTTGAGGAGGCGGGTCAGGTCACCATCGTGCGGGGTGATACCAGCGACGCGTTTGTATGAATCTATGAAATAACAGGGTCTAAAATCAGCGTCACAGGGCTCCGGTATCACACCGGGGCCTTTTTCTATGCCGACAAGTATGAGAAAAATAACACGATACGCCAGATCAAAGATATTCTTTTGATTTTGGGCATAAGTATTCCGAATTTATGCCGATTATTAATATACCCCCCTTTCCAACCAGGTAGTATCACCCATTGAGGCCCCCAATGGTTACCAGAATCGAAAGCGAAAAGCGCAATCGCCTGAGTTACCTCGCGTTGTATCTGGCAATTCAGGGCGACAGAAAACGATCGGAGCAGATCCGACGCGAGGTGCGGCGGATAGATAGCCGCATACGAATGCGTCAAGAACCTGCTTACGACAGACGCGTTGCCATATAAGACCTCCCCCCGCAACGTACCTGCTCGCACGGTCTTCCTGTCCCACGTCTGCTCTCTTCTTTATCCGCCTGTCTCTACGTCTGTCCTTCCTCTGTATAAACAGCAGGAATCCGCACCGTAAACGTCGCTCCTTTGCCCACCTCACTCGTGCACGCTGATCGACCCGCCCAACAATTCCGCAAACCCCTTCGTGATCGACAGTCCTAACCTTGTGGAAGTAGAAATAAAAAAACCCGATGGATTTCCCACCGGGTCTGGTTACTGCTCCGTCAACTTTATGCTGGAATCGTGTTGCTTGTGTTATGGAAGGACTTCAAAAATAATACCCGCCTCCACTTTCGCGGATCGCAGCCTGGATTTCGGTCTCAGCTTCGTGCAGATAGATAACGATGCAGCTGTCCAGATAGATCCGGGCCATGTCTACTTCCAGCTTTTCCGCTGTGCCTCAATCTCCCGATCAAGTTCGGCCCGAGTGCGGTTCCTGGAATGCTCAAGCAGGTGCTGGATGTGAGATTCGAACGCCGTTGCAGCATTCCCATCGGGCTCCTCCGGCGAAAGGAGGATCAGTTCGGCACGTCCTTCCCGGAAACTCTCAGGGACATTGATGACGAGTTTGCGATCCCGCCCAATGGTGACGGTCATCTTTAATGCTTTCATGGTTATCTCCTTATCCAGTCTGGGCGCTTATTGGTACTCAATGTTTTATAGGCAGCGGCTACCTCACCTCACTCTGCACGCTGGAGCTTGTATGGTTTCCGAGGAAGGAATCGACAAAATCCGTGTCTTTTGTGATCACGACACGACCCTCGCGTGCCGACAGTTCGTTAATTGTGGTATCGGTAGTGCGATTACCCGTGCAAGCACGAATAAAAAGAGGGCACTTACGTGATTCTCAAAGAATGGCGTAAGCGCCCAATTCAATAGGACTTATCCTGGTGCCGAAGGTGGGACTCGAACCCACACGGCCTTGCGGCCACCGGATTTTGAGTCCGGCGCGTCTACCAATTCCGCCACTTCGGCACCCTAAAATCCGGAAAGAATAATATCCCCATCACCCTCCCCGATGTCAAGCGAAAACCTCCCTCTCCCTTCCGTGTGCTTCCACGACGCTTTTAAAAGGGCATTTGCTCTCCCCGGGGCGGGCCGAGAATCTCATTGTAGAGAATCGCCTTCCGCACCGTATCCTGCTTGAAATCCAGACGGATCTTCCGCCGTTTCCGTCCCGGACGTGGAAAACGCTGCGGCTCCTCGGCGGGCAGGTCCGGCTCCGATGGTGGCGGGCTGGAGGGCGCAACAGGAGCGGTCTCGGTAACCGGACGGGTGACCTGGACCTCCTGAAATTCCCTGCCCGTATCGGTCTCCTCCACGCGACGGGTGCCTCGAACCTCCCGAAACTCCCGTTCCACCGGCTCTACCTGGCGGCGTTCGAAGTCGGGCAACACCTCCCACTCGGACAGATCGATCTCCTCCTCTTCGTCGGAGCGATAGACGGGCGGGCGCCTGTAGGGGGGCGTCCTCCGGCTCGGGCGTTCTTCATCCTCAACCTGCTTGCGCCGGGATTCCTTCAGCTTGTTAAAAATAGAAGAAATCACGCTGAGCAAAATAAAAAGGATGATCAGAATTTCATAGCTCATAGGTTACTGGTCCTCCTGCCCCTGGTCTTCCTCCTGGTCCCCGGCAATACCCTCGCGCATCGAAGTATCGGCCTGAATATTGCGCATCCGGTAGTAATCCATCACCCCTAAGTTGCCGCCCCGGAAAGCCTCGGCCATCGCCCGGGGCACCTCCGCCTCCGCTTCCACCACCCGGGCGCGCATCTCCTGCTCCTGCGCCACCGCCATCGCCCGCCGCTCTTCCGCCCTTGCCCGGGCAATTTTCAAATCGGCCTCGGCCTGGTCGGTCTGCAGCTTGGCTCCAATATTATCCCCCACATCCACATCGGCGATATCGATGGAGAGAATCTCGTAAGCCGTCCCCGAATCCAGCCCCTTGTCCAGCACCGTCTTGGAGATCCGGTCGGGATTTTCGAGCACATCCTTATGCGTCTCGGCAGAACCGATAGTCGTCACAATCCCCTCCCCCACCCGCGCAACAATCGTCTCCTCCCCCGCGCCCCCCACCAGCCGTTCGATATTCGCCCGCACCGTAACCCGCGACGTGGCTTTCACCTGGATGCCGTCTTTGGCCACCGCCGTGACCATCGGCGTGGAAATCACCTTCGGGTTCACGCTAACCTGCACCGCCTCCAGCACGTCCCGGCCGGCCAGGTCGATCGCTGCGGCCCGCTCAAAACTGAGGTTGATGCCCGCCTTGTCCGCGGCAATCAGGGCCTTGATCACGTTTTCCACATGGCCGCCGGACAGAAAGTGCGCCTCCAGAAAAGAGGTCGAAATTTCCAGCCCCGCTTTGGTGGCATTAATCTGAGACCCCAGGATAATGCGGGGAGGCACCCGCCGCAGGCGCATCCCGATCAACTCTCCGATACCGATCCGCACACGCGCCGCCAGTGCGGAGACCCAGAGCGCCACCGGGATAAAATAGAAAAACACGGACACCACCACGATCACGCCGACCACTGCCAGCAGAAGAGCAAAGCCTTCCATAGATAAACTCCTTATTATTGACCTTCACCTGCGTCGGTTTACACCCTGTCCCCAAAGTATGCGCTTTTAACCCTGATCGGCCTTTCGGACCACGATCCGATTGCCTTCAACTTCCACGACGGTAATCGGTGTATCCTTTTCGAGAAAGTCGCCCTCGGTAGCCACACTGAGCCGGCGCCCGTCAAAAACACCGGTGCCCCCCGGACGAAGGGGGGTAAACGCGACCCCTTTTGCCCCCACCAGATCTTCGTATCCAGAAGTCGCCCGGTACCCGGCTTCAGCCTTCTCCTCGGTCTGAAGCACAAGCCGGTTCCAGGCGGACGTGCGGGGCAGGCTTCTCAACACCAGAATGGCCAGAACGATCGTAACCACAAACGCCAGCAGCAGGGGCCGCGCAGCGTCGCTCGCAGACCCCCAGGTCCAGAGTTCGTATCGCCCCATCAGGCTCAGAAAAATACTGGCGAACATCAGCGCAACCCCGGGAATACCCAGCACGCCGAAGCCGGTAATAAAGAAAAGGTCGGCCACCACAAGCAGCACACCCAGCAGGAAAAGCAGCACCTCGCTCCAGTCGGCCAGCTGAACCAGCAGATGGCTGCCGAAAAAGAGGCCCAGGCAGAGCAGGCCGACCGTACCGCCCACGCCCCAGCCCGGACTCTGAATCTCGAAGATCAGCCCCAGGAACCCCAGCGAGAGCAAAAGCGATGCGACATAAGGGTACGTGAGCCAGCGCACGAGCTGCTCCGCCCAGTTTACCGACTGGTGGAGCACGGCGACCCCTTCCAGCCCGTAGAACTTGAGCACCTCCCCGAGTTTTTCCCCTTCGTCCGTCGAGACAACCTTATATTCGGCGATCTTCTGCGCAACCGCCTCCTCGGTCGTCAGCGTCAGCAGTTTCCCTTTCGGGGCCAGCTCGGGCAGGTCCACATCCTCGTCCACCATCGCCTCGGCCAGTCCGGGCGGCCGGCCCGTCTTCTCGGCCGTGGCCTTCATCTCGTTTCGAAAATAAGAAATAATCTTCTCACTGGCCTTCTCGCCCTGCATATTCACCGCCGTGGCCGCGCCGATCGTGCCCCCTTCCACCATCACAATATGTTTGGTCGCCAGCGAAATCAGCGCGCCCGCCGAAATCGCCCGGGGATTGATAAACGCAATCGTCTTCACATCGCTATAGAGAATGGCGTCCCGGACCGTCAGCGCAGCGTCCAGCGCCCCGCCGGGGGTGTCGATCTGAAAAATAACCGCGGCCGCACCCGCTTCTTCGGCCTCGCGCATCACCCGGGAGACGAAGGCGGCCAGCCCCTTCTCAATGGTTCCCTGAATGGGCACCACAAAAACCGATTCGCCCGCTGAAGGGGAAACGCTCAGAACCAGTGTCAGTCCCGCAACCAGGGCAAAACAAAACCTGCGAGCCATAGGACATCCTTCTCAAAAAGCATTGGGAAAACACCCCTCCCATTCTTCTTCCAGTGTACCATATCCCGGGACTATTGTCAATGGTTTTCCATGTCAAAAGGCTTTCCACGGATTCACCCTTGACAACCCCCGGCATTCCTTGTATTTTTCCCTCGCAAAAACAGGGTGGCGGCGTAGCTCAGTTGGTAGAGCAGTGGAATCATAATCCATGGGTCGGGGGTTCAAGTCCCTCCGCCGCTACCAATCAACCATAAGCAACTTATGACGGCTCCCGGGAAGGAGCCGTTTCTGTTATAAAAGGGCTGGACTGGGGGCGCTTAAATGGCGATATTTGAACAGGCTTTCGGGAAGGTATACACAAACAGCCGAAGCCAGGGCGGTCGATACATCGCCGATCCGGAGAAGGTATTGGCGGACTCGAAGAGGGAGAACACGATGGAGATTGAACTCAAGATCCCCGATCACATTTCCGAGCATCTCAGGAAAGGGTGGGACGATCTGCCCAGACGCGCTCTGGAGGCTTTGGCTGCGGAGGGGTATCGAGCCGGTCTGATTACGGCAGGTCAAGTTCAGCAGATGCTGGGCCTCAAGTCCAGGTGGGATACCGATGCCTTTCTGAAGGCGCACCGTTGTTATCTGAACTACACTGAGGAAGACCTGGCCAGAGATCTTGCTGCAATCCGTAAGGCCCGATGACTGTCGTGTCTGATACATCTCCGCTGTGCTACCTGACGTGGATCGAGCAACTGGATCTACTGAGGGCTCTCTTCAACGAGGTTGTCATCCCACCTGCAGTGCTTGAAGAATTGAGGGCTGCCGGAGCGCCTGCATCTGTCCAGCAGCGGTTTCACCATCCTCTCGACTGGCTGAGGATTCAAGCAGCAGAGCCTTCCGTTCCGGATGAGGGTTTAAGCAGCTTACACGCAGGCGAGAGAGAGGCCATTCTTCTGGCGGAGCAGATCGAGGCGGATCTGATTCTACTGGACGAGCAAGATGCGAGACGGATTGCATCGGCCCGAGGCCTACAATTGACCGGTTTGCTGGGGATATTGGATGAAGCGGCGACTCGTCAATTGGTTGACGTACCGGAGGCAATCGAGAAATTGCAGATGACGAACTTTCGTGTGAGTCCAACCCTGTTGAGATCGTTTTTGGACCGACACAGAACAGGCGAATAGAAAGTCCGGGCAAGCCTAACGAAAAGAAAAAATGCTCAAAGATCCTTTTGCAGGACCATTTGAGCGCTTCTTTGTTCCAGAATCCCGGGCCTCAGCCTTTTTCATCCTTCCACACCCTGCCGCACAAACGGCTGCGCACACGGATACCCCTCCGTCACCCACATCGCCCGCTCGTGCGGACACAGGATAATCGCGCTGTCCGTGTGCAGTCCGCCCTCCCCGTGCTGGCAGATCCCCGCCGGATCGCCGTGTGCCTGATACAGTCCGACCAGCCCATCAAAGCGCCGCTCGATTGTCCCATCCAAACGCTCAAAACAGGCCATCCGGTGCCGGCTGTTCTCAAGCAAACCGGAATCCGGATCGTCCGCCCCTGCAAGCGACGAATCGCAGCAGTGGTTCGTCTGCCAGATCGCCTCCCCGGCCCCGGACGGCCGCCGGATCGCCTGGCCTGCCACGTGCTTCTCAAGAATCGCAAGATCTCCCGTCGCATCGCCCATCAAAACGCTCATCCCGTTGCGCCCCACCTCGAATTCGGCGCACATCGCCTCGGCCTCGGCCACACTCCGGCACCGCTCCGCAAGCGCGTGGAGGAGAAACAGCGTGGGAATACCCCCCTCGTTCTCAAAACGCCCGGAAAGCCCGGTCATCCCCAGGCAGAAGCCGGCCTCATTCACCGCCGACGTCGTCCAGATCGTCCCCACAAAATGCATCTGCACCGACTGCAACGCCCTCGAAGGCGCCGTGTGGTGAACCGCATTGCATCCCAGCTCAGCCTTCTCAAGGTCGTCCGACTTACCCAGCCACACCCGTCCCCCCCCATCCGCGAACCCGTAAACCGAGCAGGCGGCGGAATGCAAAGCTGGGCCGATCTCAAAAATAACATTAAGCTCGAACACATCCTCAAACGGCAGCCCGGCCCCCTCCGCGATCCCCTCAATCTCTTCGCACCCTTCCGGATAAAGCTTACCGATCTCCTTCACCTTAAGATCCACCCACCGCCTGCGCGCATCCGGATCAAGCCCCTCGCGCCACCCACCGTCCGTATCTCGAAACCCCTCCCGATAGTACTCGATCAACCATGCAATCTTATCCGACGCCTGCCGCCCCTGCGCCACCCCCCGTTCCCCGGGACTACCCTGAGACTGGAGATAATACACACCGCACCTCTTTTTCCGTGGTGCTTTTCAATCAACCTCCAGCAACCGCAGCGGATTCACCCCCAGGATCCGTTCCCGCACCGAATCGTCGACCTTCGCCTGCAGGATCAGATTCAGCCGGTAATCAATCGGATCCGCAAAGCCGAACCCGAAATCCGTCCCCCACACAAGCCGATCCGGATCCGCCTGCCGGCATAAAATCTCAACCGCCCGCATGTGCGGTCCGCACAAACAGGCCCACACGTTCGGACGCCCCATGGTTTCAAGCGCGCTTCGCCAGTTCCACAGCAATCCCGAATGGCCCAGCACAAGCCGGGTCCCGGGAAACCGCCGCGCCAGCCCGCCGATCTGTTCCGAAAGGCTGTAACAGGGCGTTCCATCGTGGAAAAAAACCGGCACACCCAGTTCACCGGCCAATCCGCAGATCTCGCCGAAGACCGGATCGCCCGTGCTGAACCCCTGCAGCCAGGGATGAAATTTCAAACCCTTCAGGCCCAGGTCCTCAATACAACGCCGGGCCTCCGCCACGGCGTCCTGGCCCATCTGCGGCCAGACCGTACCGAAGGGGATAAACCGGTCCGGCTCCTGCGCCGTGATGCGCGCCAGCCGATCGTTATCCTCCCGGGCCATATCGCAGCGGTGCAAATTGTAGTGCCCCAGCAGGAAAGCCCTGTCCACATCGTGTTTGTCCAGCACTTCAAGCCAGCGGGTGGGATCACCCCGGTCCCGGTCTTCCCAGACCATCCCCCAGTGCGTATGGCAATCGATAATCATAGGGCACCTCGCTTCTCCAGCAGGCGGCACAGGTTGCCGCCGCAAACGTCCGGCCACATCACCTCCGGTAGCACGCTGTACATCTGCTCCCACTCAAAAGTCAACGCATTAATCGGCGCAAACGACCCCATAATCCCCTTGTGCCCGCCCACCTGCTCCAGATATCCGGAAAAAAGAAAGGGCCTGGCCAGGGAAGACTCCAGGTAGACATGGTCGGATGCGTTCCCGGCCGCCACCATATCGTTCCAGAAATCCGTAGCCCCGCAGTGCCCGATAATAAAGTCCACCGAAGGATGCCGGTCGGCCAGATCTACCACCTGCCACGGCGTTGCATTCCCGGGCGTCCCGGTATGAACGTAAACCGGAACCTTCTCCTCGCTCGCCACCTCCAGCAGAGGCCAGACCAGCTCATCGTTCGCCTGATACCCCTGAACGAACGGGTACAGCACCAGCATCCGCGCTCCCCCATCCATCGCCCGTCTCAGCTCCGTCACAGCCGCATCCCCATACCAGGGATTTGCCGAACACGATGGAATCAGCCGGTCGGCATGGTCCGAAGCCGCCTTCAGCAGAAAATCGTTCCCCTCCCGGTTGTGCGCCGCCAGACAGCGGTCAACCGCTGCGATCACCGCCCGATCAACCTCCGCCTCGTCCATCGCATGCAGCAACTCGGCTTCGGTCAGGTCGTACTCTCGATCCACCCCCAGCGTACAGTATCCATCAATTGTCACTGTTCTGTACCTCCCCCGTCATGATTCCTTTGATGTCCACGCCGCCCGCCCTCTGGTATCGAGCTCCAACGCAACGCCGCCTTCGGGCAGAGGGACCTTACGGCGGTATTCGGTCGCGATCTCCGCCACCGTTGCCGGCGCCGGTTCACAACCCTGCTGTTCGCAAATCTCCCGCACGGCCGAAATCACCCCTATCATCGTCTCCCGCCGGAAATCCTGCGGGTTGCTATAATCGAAAATATTGTGCGTCAACGCCTTCAAATACTTCACCGGAACCTCCTCCCCCGCCGCCACCTGCCGCGCCACATTCTTCTGAATCGTATACCAGTGGTTCTTGGCGTCCACCAGCTCAATGCGCAGATCCTGAGGGTGCGCCCCCCCCCACATCCGCGACTCAATATCCACCGTCGGCGGCACATCCACAAAATCCACATCCCCGGCAAGAGATCGATTATACCGGTGCGGATAGTGTATATCCAGCGGCGAACTGCCCCACACGCACGCGCACTGCGGCAGGTTCCGCGTCGGCACCGACACCGTACCGTGCCTGAACCCCAGCGCTTCCAGCGCCGGATAGGTATGGTCATTCGCCGAAAAGTAGCCCGGCGTAAACGCCTCGGGCGCCTTCCCCATACACTCGGCAAACACATCCACTCCTTCCTGTAGAATCTTCACCTGCTCCTCAAACCCATACACCCCGAAAAACTCATCGTACCCCTGCTCTGCCGGATGCAGATGCAAACCAATCTCGTGCCCCTCAGCCTCCAGCTCCCTGTAAATATCCGCGTGGACCTGGATATCCGAAGGAATCACCACAAACGTCCCCTTCATCCCGGTCTCGGCAAAAATCTCGCCCAACCCGCGAATGGACCGTTCCCCCAGCGCGGCATCATGGATACTCCGCTGCGTGGACTCACAATCGACCTGAATATTAAACAGAATCTTCTCCACAAACCTATCCTCACCTTCCGGCGTTCTCGGCCCTCACCCCACTTCCGCCTCTCCCTCAAACGCATCAACCGCCCTGTACTCACGCGCCACCGAATCCTCCTCATCCCGAAACACGGACAGACGCAGCGGCGTATCGGTCTTGCCCGCCAGCGTACAGCGCACACTGTCCCCCTCCACCTCGGCCTCCGCAATCCAGACCCCGTCTTTTCCCTTCAGGTAATGTCCGATCTCATCGTGGCTCGCGTAAATCTTCTCAAACCCCGCAGTCAATTCATCGGTGCGGCTCAGAATTCGGTCCCATTCCGCTATCGAAAGGGCGTCGAACTTTTGCTCGTGCGTCACAACCTCCGCGTAAAACCCGGCGCGATGGCCGTGCCGGATCTGCAGCGCGGCATTGCCCGCCGCCTTCTCAACATCGTTCCTTTCGCTCTCCCGCAAATAGGCCGTGCAGCCGGTCAGAAAATCCTCCTGATGCCGGGCCAGGAACGCCGCAAACACGAAAAAGTCATGATCGTCCGGCAGATAATCATAATAGCACGTCTGCACCCCGTAGGGCCAGAACCCGTCCAGCATGCACATATCCGTCTTGTGCAGCCCGGTCTGCAGCGTCGGACAGAAAAACTGGTGGCCGCGCGCCTTCAAAAAAGGCAACGCCTTCACCCCGTATTCCCCCCAGTGGAACCGCAGCGTCGCCCCCGGATAAACCCCCACCTGCTTCCAGAAAGCATCCTGAAAAGCGAAATTTTCTTCCAATTCAGTTTCAGAGCACTCCCCCTTACCGAAATTGTAAACCAGCAGATGATAATAATCCAGCGCATGCGTATTGTACTGGATCTTGCCGCTCTTTAAACCCGCTTTGATCTTTGGAAACAGCCGTTCCGGCACATTCTTTACAAACAGGGAAGGCATTGGAACATACCCGTGCTCAACGGCAATATCCGCATACGCGAAATCGTGCCGGCCCTCACAATCGTCCCACGACATGGTCACAAGCGGCGGAATCATGTTCGCCGCGAACGGCTTGCGCACCGTCCACAGGATCGACCGCCAGAACAAATCGTCCATCCCCCGCGCGTGGCCGAAAAACGCGTTCCGCCAGACGCGCTGATTCAGCGTAAACTGCACCGCCCGCCCCTCTCCCCATCGCGTGGCGAACACCAGGGGAAAATTGCGCGGTTCAAAAGCGCTCCACGGCGCCAGATGCCGGATATAAATCAACTGATCTTTGCCCAGAATCCCGTCGGCCAGCGGCACAACGCCCTCGCCCCATTTCTCCACGCTAATCGCCGTCACCATCCGGTCGAACTCGTGGTATTCTCCCGCCGATTGCAGCTCCACGATATAATGGTCACTCTCCCGAATCCGCATCGTGTTGGTCGCATAGGGATGCGGATTGATCCGCTCAAATCCAAAGATTTCCAACAGCGGTCCCTTATAAAGCCTCAGATCGTAATCCAGATTGACCAGCCCGACACCGTTCCGAACCGCATCCGCAATCGCCCCGGTCTCCGCATCGCTCAAGCACTCGCCCAGACCGTTCTGCGCCAGAAGGATCCCCGCACACCGGTTCAACACCTCCGGTTCGGGTCGCTCCTCCGCCAGGTCCAGCAGACGGTACGGCATGCCGAAATGCTCCAATGCCACCAGAACCGTCTCATCCACAATCATCCGCTCCCAGTACGGTCCTCCGCTGTGAACAACCACCAGCAGCGCCCCGTTGCCGGACGCGGAATGCCGCTTCCGCTGCACCAACCCGTCATCCAGAGCCATCTCTCCTCGCGCTCCTCTCATCGAATCTTCTCCCACGGTGAAAAAGAGTGGTCGTGATCATGGTGATCATGGTGATCATGGTGATCATCTCGAACGCCGGATGTGTATTCCGTAGCCCGGGCGTCCACCTCTTCTTGCGACACAAGCCCTCTGGCAACAGCGAGCTTCTCCAGCGCGGCGAGCCATTGCTCATAGTAGCCTGACGAAGCGCCCTCCTGTTCGTCCGCGGAAATCGCCGCCGCCAGCCCTGCGCTAAAATCACGCCAGTCGTACACCCCGCCTTCGTTGAGGGCCACTGCAATACCAAACGCGCGGGCTTCCCACGGCGTCTCGAAAACCAGTTCACCGTTCTTGCGGGGCAGCGCGATCGGCTCCTCCATATTCGAAATACGGCGATCCAACGATCTGTTCATCCTTCGGCTCCTCTACACCGTTGATGGTACCTGAACTCTGGTCACCCCGATCATGGTATCCCGCGTCACCAGCGAGCCGAGCTCCTTCTCGCTCATCCCTTCGGTACCGGCAGGCCGCTCGGGCAGGACCATGTACCGCAAATCGGAATTGCTGTCCCACACGCGAACCTCCATCGACTCCGGCAGCTCCAGGCCGAACTCGCGCAGCACCGTTCGAGGCTCTCTGACGACCCGCGAACGATAGGCGTACGATTTGTACCAGCTGGGCGGGAGACCCAGCACCGGCCACGGATAGCACGAACACAGGGTACACACCACAACATTGTGTACCGCCGGCGTGTTCTCTAAGACAACGATCTCGGCGCCCTGGCGGCCGGTGAAACCCAATTCCGCAATCGCCGCGGTCCCGTTCTCCAGCAGCCGCTGCCTGTATGCCGGATCAACCCAGGCGCGGGCCACAACGCTGGCGCCTTTGAGCGGCCCGATATCCTCCTCGTACATATTCACAACCGCATCGATTTCATCCGTCGTGATCAGGCCCTTCTCAACCAGCAGCGATTCAAGCGCCCTGGTGCGCACCGCTGCAGAGGACTCTGCCTCGGGGTCAGGATGATGCTCAGTGCTCATAGTTGCTCCCCTCTCTTAATTGCGGATTTCGGATTGCAGATTTCGGAATGGAAAGTGCGCAATGGTAGACCCTAAATCCGCAATCCCCAATCCGCATTCCGCAATCCATCATGCTGGTTCAAGATAATTCTCCCACATATCCAGGTATACCGCGCCGTTTGCTTCCGCAGATTCGCCCCAGAGCTCCCCGGCATCGAAACGCACGGCGTATACCGGCTGAGGCGGGACTTCCGCGCCGGGAGGCGTCGTATCCTGAAAGTTATACACACCGTAAAATCGAGCCACAACACCCCGTTTGCCGCGCACGTACCGTGGCAACCGCGTATGTCCGCTCGGGTGGATGTTGCGGGCGCGCACCGCGTCCCCGATATCAAATACGGGCTGCGCGTCTATATCCTTACGAGAAGAATGGGACGTGCGAAGCCGTTCAAGAATGCGCTGTACCCGCTCCGGTTCTTCACGCCGGGGCGGGGTAGCATCCGGATGATCGCAGAAGAACGCCGTGCGAGCGTCCAGTTCCTCCTCGGTCAGCACCCCGGCGTCCACCAGCCCCTTCACCCGTGCATAGAGCCACTTTTCGTAATAACTCGACGACAGGTAATGCGCCGGCTCCATATTCTCGATACTATTGCGCATGCCGCCCGGAACCGGAACCGGGGTCGCCACCACAATGCCAAGCACCCGTCCTTCCCAGACATGGTGAAAAGCGGGCTCGTCCTCCTCCCGCTCAACCGGGCCGAAGCCGTGCATCCCGCCCATATCGTGAATACCGTCCATATCCGACCTCCTGCTGTTATGATCTGGCCGCCAGAGATAATTTACCTTCACCCGTCACCACGATCAAGCAAAAGCCGACCGGACCATCAGGCACTGGCCGAAAGGGCTGCGTTTACGTCTCCACCGGCTGCCAGAGCTCAATCGGAATGGCGTCCGGGTCCAGAATGTAAAACGCGATTGCTGCCGTCCTGCCCTCACGCACGATCTCCGTCGGCGGACTCATCGAGACTACACCGGCGTCAGTCAGCCGCCTGTACTCCGCCTCTGCGCTTTCCACCTGTAAAGCCAGGCTCGAAGCCCCAATATAGGTGTTGCGCAGTTCCCGCGCAACAGGAGCAGGATTTTGGAACTGAACCAGGCCCACCACAAATCCGGTGGGCGGATGCTCCATCATCCCCACGCGGACCTTCACATCTTTCATATCCATAATCGTATCGTAAGACGCCAGATTCTCCCGTTCTGCCTCATAGGTCAACTCAAACCCCAGCATATCCCGGTAGAACGAAATCGACCGGTCCAGATCGCTGATCGTGTACTTCACGTGGTGAACCCTGGTAAACCCCATCTGCCGCTCTCCCGTGACATCCGGCCAACACCGTCGTCCGTCTAATCATCTTTCTTCTGGCGAACACCAAATGCCTTGCTCGCTCCGAACACCTTCGCATAATTCTGTCCCGACATCTGTCCGCCGTCGGCCACAATCGCCTGGCCGGTAATAAAAGCGGCCTGGTCCGAAGCTAAGAAAAAGATAATATTGGCGATATCCTCCGGCTTCCCGATGCGGTTGAGTGGAATCAACTTCAGGTAGTTCCGGGTAAAGACCCGGTCCTCGAGCAGATCGCCGTGAATGGGGGTATCGATAAAGCCCGGCAGCACCGCATTCACCCGGATATCGAACCTGCCCAACTCCACGCCCAGCGTCCGTGTCAGCGCCAGCAATGCGGCTTTGGCGGCATCGTAGGTCGCGGCCCTCGGACTGCTGGACAGGGCATTGCGCGAAGACACGTTGACAATCGCCGCTCCCTTCACCCGCTTCATACCCGGCACAAAGCCGCGAACCAGGGCCGAAGCGCCCACGAGATTGACATTCAGGGACGTGTCCCACATCTCGTCCGTCGTCTTCGTGATATCCGCATAAAGGCAGATCCCCGCATTGTTGACCAGCACACGCGGCGGGCCAAGTTCGGAAACAATCTGCCGGGCCAGCGGCGTAAGTGTCTTGACTTCCCCCAGGTCACACAGGTAGGGATAAATGTGCGAGCCGGCTTTGGAGCGCTTCATATAGCCAAGCCCTCGCCTGGATCGGTCCAGGGCCGCCACGCGGAACCCCTCACCAACGAAACGCAACGCGGTCGCTTTGCCGATGCCACTCGCGGCGCCCGTCACCACAGCAAGCGGCGCTTTTGAAGATCTGGGCATATCTCTCTACACTTTAAAACAGGTCAACACGGTACACGCCTGCGCATTCGCCGTGCGCGCTGGAAATATACAGGCTGCTGCCGTCCGGTGTCCAGGCGGGGTGGAAGTGGGTGCCGCTATCGTTGGAGTAGTCGGTATATTCGGCCACCAGCACGTCTTCGTAGGTCTCTTCCTGCAGGTCGTAAAGCCGCAGAAACACGTGCCCCCGATCCCGCACCGGAATATCCACCGCCATGTACCGGCCCTCTCCGGGCTGGAAGCTGGGATGCCCGGCGCCCAGCCAGTCCGGGCCCAGGGCGCGAGGAGGAGAGCCGTCGAGCGGGTAGAGCATAAAGCGCCTCAGTCCTTCCTCATCGGGGGCCAGCGCAAAATAGTGATCGCTGTCCGGATGCCAGCACGGATGGCCCGCGCCATCTCCCAGGTACCGGATCTCTGTGCCGTCGCGTCTGGCCACGAATTTCTCGTGACGCCTCGGTTCTTCGGGCCGGTCTTGATTGTATTTTGCGTTGGAAAAGTTGAACGCGATGCGCTGGCCGTTCAGGCTGAAGAGGGTCTGTTTGAAACACATGTGCTGCTCTCGCACCAGATCGGCTTCGGGGTGCACCTCGAGCACGTCGGCCGCACTGATGCGCACTTTCTCCTCGCCCGTGGTATAATCAATAATGCGGATCACCACTTCATGAGGCGCAAGAGAGCGCCCTTCCTCTTCGGCCCACAGGTGGATTTGTTCGGGCGTTTGAATGAACAGGTCCCGGCCCTCGGGCGCGAACTCGCGCGCCATGCCTTCGCCTTCCCAGCGCTCGTCCGTATCCAGATCGATCACCGTCCACCGCTGGCCGGAAGACGCCCCAAAACGCCCATAGTGCACGAAGCCTACCCGGCGGGTGGTCCCCACCCATTGCTGCATCACGCCCTGACACACCGACCCGTTGTCTATCTCCGCAACAGCCCGCGCAGAGGAGCCGTCGGCCTCGGCAACAATCACGCGGCCGGAATTGGGCCGTCCGGACGTGCGGTCAGGGCGCGGGTCGTCGGATTCGTAATAGGTGATCATCCGGCCGTCTACCGACAGCGGAGACATGGTATAATACCCATGCACGCAGCGCCGGTCCGGCGGCGTCAGCTGCACCACCGGCCGCGAAGCGCGCAGCCCCGGTTCGATTTCGGTAAAGCTGGTTTCGTCCACCGTATGAAATGCCTGTTTGCGTTCAGATGTCCAGGTAGAGGCCATGTTGTTCGTCCTTTTTCATATATGTGCGGCAATTGTCCATTCTTCAACCGGGGTGGGTACGAACTTGCCAGAGCGGCAAAACTGCTATCTCACAAAATCCTCTAAAGAAATTCCCGCCAAATTGAACTTACCGGCGGGAATCTTCTTCAACCTTTAAACCTTCACTTTCTACTTGTAGATTCAATTCGTTCTCTACCTTGAAAAGTCACCCCAATCGTCTGTCATACTCGGAATGACTTCCAATCCAAAACCACAGCAATCCTTCTGGAGCCTCGACCGCAAGGGCTCGATAGTGTAGACCAACTCGAACGGTTCGATAGTTGTTGATTTGCTTGAAATGTAACGAGGGATGATAAGGGTCTGCTTTCAACAGTTCGAAGTTTTTGTCTGCAAGTTTCTGGACGGCCGCCGGAAGTCGCTGATAGCAAGCCCAAAAATCAGGCGAAGTGAAATGCCTCAAAGCTCTTTTGTCCTTCCTGCTTTGTGAGCTGCAAGAGCTTCTTCTGCAAGTCTGTCGAGCCGACCCGTTCGGATATCCTCTTCAATTTGCTGATCCCATTTCTCAGCGTCGTACTCCTGAAACCACTTACGAAAAACTGCAAGCTCAGAATGACTTAGCCTCTGAACTTCCTGCTCAAGTTTCTCGACGGTTGTCATGATTTTTGACCTCCTACCAGGATCTACGATATTCTCTGTGACTGGCTGTAAAAATATACCCTCCATATCTTAAATTATCAAGAAGATAACTGACCCGTGAGATCGTGATCGGCGGCGCCGTATCTGCCTCCTTACCAGCGCATCTCAGGCGTACTCCGCCGGTTGAAAGGATCCCAGGCCGCCGGCCACCGTGAACCACCACACCCCATCGGGCGTCTGGGTCAGATACGCTTTCGCCCCCCCGCGGGTGGCGTCAAACGCAACAATGTTTCCGGCCGCCGGGTCGATCCGCACGAGCGTGGAGTCGGATATCGCCCACAGGCCACCGTCTCTGTCGGCCCGAAGACTGTGCTTCGGCACACCGTGGAGCCTCACGCCCGGCGCCGTGTCAAAGGCCCGTGTGCCCGCATCGAACCTTAGCAAATCGTCCCCGCCGGCCATATAGAGCTTGCCTCCGGCGAATGCCATCGGCCCGCCGGACATGCGCTCACGAAACACAATATCCTCGACATCCGGATCAAACACGAAAAACTCTCCGCCCCCGTACCCAAACAGCACATCGCCGTCGGTGGCAAACTCGTTCACCGTCCCTCCAGGCACCCGGTTACGGTACACGCGCATCTGTTCGGTCTCCGGGTCAATCAGAGTGAACGCCCCGCCTGACATGCCGTAGTTTGGCGCCGTGCCCACAACCAGCAGCCCTCGTGGCCCGGGGTGGATTCCCCCCACGGGCCGGTACTGGCCGTGACCGATGCGCCCAATCGTCCTCGGGTTGCTGTCCACTTCGTCTCCCGGGCGCCACGGCTTTGCGGGATCAAACACGGTCACAACCGCCCACGTGTAGCTCACCGTATAAAGCTTGTCCTCATAGCCGCAGATGCCATACACCTCACCGCTCGTGTCAGTGACCTGCCCAGTATTTGTGCTTTCCCCGGTCCGGGGGTCGTACCAGAAAATGGTATTGCCCACCTCTGCGCTGCCGTAAACGCGACCGTCCTCGCCTCCGTGTAGCGCAAAGATCCTGTGCGGCAGCGGCTCCGTCGCAGGCAAACGCCACCCGATGCTCCCACCGCCCGCTGCGACCACACCATACTCCTGGCCCCATCCCAAAACCAGTTTATCGCCATCGCCTGTCGCCCGGATCAGCATTTGATCATGAGCGGCCTGGAGATGAACACCGTCCGAAAGCGCCATTGATGGAAGACGCACTTCTCGAAACTGTCCTTTTGCGACCTTCACAAACACGCGGCCGTCCGGTATCTCTACAATATTGCTGTTATCGTTCGTATAGTTGGTGTACTCGGGCAGCGCAAGCGCTCGCACAAACGCCCGGTGCTCCCCGTCGTACAGATGCACCTGGACTTCCTCCTTCTCGTGGTCGAACCAGGAGAGCAGAACCCACTTTCCACACGCCACCGGCCGGTTCCACAGCCCCGGCGTCTGATACTGCTCCGGTGTCATGTTCACCAGGCTGCCATCTCCGGGACTGTAGCACCACAATCGGTCCCGGTCGCATGCCATAGCGATGAAAAGCCGTCCACCGTATCCCGTCGTCAGACAATAGGGAAACTCGTTGTCCGGATCGATCCGCTCAACCAGAAGCTCATGCTCACCGGTCTCTGGATCGTACCGCCACAACTGCGCGTTGGTCCCCGTCGCGTAGTAGATGCGCCCGTCCTCACCCTCCGTCACGTCACAGATGATCCTGGCTGCATCCCCGGGCCGGGCCGCCACCGGCAGGTACTCCCGCCGCGTGGCGTCGAACCGGACCAATTCTGATTGGCCGAACCCGAGGCCAATCCACAAACTGCCGTCGCGGGCACGCTTTGCGTGCCATGCACTTCCCGAAACCGGCAAAGGATACGGCGTCGTTTCGCCCGTCTCGAAGTCGATGGCCATCAGCCGTCCGGCATTGTCCACCACAAGCAGGATCTCTCGCCCCAGGTTTCTGTCCGTACAAAGCTGGGCTGTGGGCCAGTAGAACCGGAAGTTGCGGCACACGGGGCCGTGGTCCCTGAGGACCCCACCCTGAACGGCTGTCACGTGGGAGCCTTCAGCAGCGCTCAAGCCAGCTCCTCCTCACCGAGGTTGCAGTCCGTATTTCCGCCTCATTCGCTTAAATCGTAATCTCCCACAGGTACCCGCTGCGATAGGGACTGTCGTTTTCCCCCGCGTAAATCGTCCCATCCGGAGTCACGGCCACATCGTGGATCTGCCAGCAATCGGCATCCCCGTCCGACACCGGCCCCAGCAGTTCGTACTTTTCCGCATCGGGATCAAACCGGATCACCTCGCACTTCCCATCCCGCCCCGTCACACCGTACGCGGCCCCATCCGGCCCCGGGCGCAGCGTCGTCAGCCGGCTGCGCCGGTCCGGAACCGGCGTTCCCAGGTACGTGCCCATCCCCGTCTCCGTATCAATCCGGTAAATCGACCCGTTGGCGCCGCTGGCGAAAATACGGCCTTCACCCAGGTTAAAAATCCCCTCCACCTTCTCATACCCGTAGCTGCCGTCCGGCTTTGGAAGCCCTGCGTCGAAATACTCGATCCTGTCAGTCTCCGGATCAAACTTGCACAGCCGGTTGCGGTCAACCCCCGCAAAATTCTGCCATGCCCGCGTCACGCTCCAGCCGCACCAGACGCACCCCGCGTCGTCTAACTCCACATTCTCTCCCTGTGCCATCTCCATCCCGCTGCTGATCGGCCCCAGATCGTCCGAACGCCCGTCCGCAAGGTTGAACCGGAACATACGCTCCGGCGTAAACGTCATCCCGTAAATCACCCCCCGTTCCTGATCCAGACAAATCGACTGGATGTACATATGCGGCATCGGAACACCAATCTTCTCAAGCGCCCCGCTGTTCGGATCGTACTTCACAATCGCCCCGCCGGGCGCCTCCCAGTACCGGTCAATATCGTGCAAAAGCGCAATCGCGCCATAAAGGCATCCGTCCTTCTCCCACTTCATCAGCGACCGGTGAAACTTGGCGTCAAAAGGATCGGCGATCTTGCCGTACCCCAGATCCACAAACTCACCGCTCTTCCGATCGTATGCGCGGAAAATGTCGGCATTAAAGGAAGTAATCCCCAGGTAGATGCGGTCGTCACCCGCATTATAATACACACTGTCCATACTGATCCAGCCCTTGCGCCAGCCGGAATCGGCCCTGAAATCGTCGTATTCCCAGCGATCTTCGATATCGTCGAACCACTGGTTGCCGTAACTGACATCCTGCAATCTGAGTGCCCTGACTTCCATTGTATGCCCCTTTCAAAAATGTGAAATGTGAAAACGTGAAACGTGAAGCGGTAAAACACTTTTTTCACTCTTCACTGCCCCTACACCGCCTCACTGATCTTATTCAACGCCCGGAAGAAATCGTCGAACACCTCCACAATCGCCGCCGCAATCTCGTGCTCCTTGCCCTCTTCCCACTCATCCGGCGTCAGCCGTGCAAACGCCTTTGTCCCTTCTACCTCCGCCTCGGTCAACACATCCCCTTTCAACTGATCCAGAATCGTCACCGGATCCTCAACCGTCTCCCCCGTCTTAATCTTCCAGAACGTCCGGAACGTCGCCCGGAAGAAACTGTTGCCGATCCGCCCCAACTCGTTCTGGATCAGCCAGGTCGTATCAAAATGGGCGGGCGCGTGGCCGTAAAAGTGGAGCCGTCCCTTCATCAGACGGGAAAACTTGGCATTGTCAAAAATTACCAGCGCCGGGTCCACACGCACCTCCTGCAGCGCCGCTTTCCACGCCCCGATATCGGTGCCGGCATCCTCGGGAATCAGCGTAACCACTTCACGCAATCGCCCCAGAATCACACCCAGAGCCTCTTCCAGCGCATCCTCCAGCTCTGTTACGTGCGGCTCTTCGTACCACTTCGGAATTTCGTAATGGGCGTGCAAAATTTCTCTGATCAAATCCCAGCAGCGCAGCTCGGGAAAATGCCGCTCGGCAATCTCGTACCCATCTAATTTCCCACAGATAGCCCGCTTCTCCAGAACGCACACAGCCGAATGGACCGGCGGATTAAAATAATGCATAATCCGGCTGTGCAGCGGATACTTATTTTCGTGAATGCCTAAGTTAATCGCCGGATCAATCGTCCGGTTGTAACGCCCGTAATACAAGCAGAACTTCTTCAAATGAAAGTACTCGTCCTTCTCATCCCAAGGCCGTCTGGTAAACCCGTCTAAGGCGGCGCTGAGATTCTTTTGGTTCTCGGTAAAATAGTACGTCCACTGCTGGTATTCCGGATAATAGTTCCGCTCCGAAGTCAACTCCGACCAGGTCAGATTCACACCCGGCAAATGTTCAAAATTCCGCGCCCAGCAGGGGTACTTCTCGCACAGCCTCAGGTGCGTCTCCCCCATCACTGTAGACAATTGGCACCAGTCGTCCACCGTCATACTGTCGTTCACAATAAACCGCGTGTCAAAATCGCTCATGCCCGGCATCAAATCCCGGAACATCCACTTGCCCGCAATCGCCTCGATCTTGTCGCAGTGGTAACGGCACGCTTCATAGTACGTACGGATATAATCCGCAAAATCGTTCTCCGGCCTGGGTGCGAATTTCATCGTTCCCCCTTTTTTCTTTTATCTTTTTACTCGCCTTCCCTCTCCCACGCGATCGAATAGTCACGCAGATCTTTGTGTGGATGTCCCCGGGGCCCGTAGCCCTCCGCCGTCGAGACTACCTCCAGAGGCACGAACGTCATATCGATCTTCTCATCCGTCACATCAAAGCGAAAAAAACCGAGCGTATTATCTCCGTCATCCCAGACATCTCCATACTGAGGCTTGCCCCCGGCAGCCGGCGCCTTCAGAAACCCGATGCCGTCCACCATCTGCACCGGCCGCCGAACGTGCAGATGCGCGCTAATCACAAGATCGACCCCGGCGGCCTTCAACGCCTCGAAAATCCGAAGTCGCGGCTCCCGGTCGATATTGAAAAACCACCGAATAAACTGATCGCGGTCCGTCGGATCGTACGTCGGCTCCTCGATATCGTCATAAAACAGGGGATAGTGTATCATCACAACGTGGTGAGTCGCAACGGACAGCGACGGCAATGCTTCCAGAAACTCCCAGAGCCGGTCCTCTTCGGGCAGACCCGAACCGGCAACCGCCGCGTAAAATCCCGTGAACCGCACATTCTTGTGAACGAACGTCCACGGGATCGAACCGAAAAAAGAGGCGAACTGCTCCAACCATTCAGACTTCACGTTCCACTCCACATCGTCGTACCCCCAGGCCCCCTGTACCGGCGTAAACTTATTGCCCACATCGTGATTGCCCGGCACAACATAAGCCGGAAACGGCAGCCTGTCGAAATCCTCCACCATCGCCTGAAATTCATACGCGTGGAAACACCCATCCATCGTCAGATCGCCCCCCACCAGTAGCAGATCGGGATCAATCGCCAGAATCTGCCGCCGCGCGGTCTGCCAGTTCTCCTTCCGTGATGGATCGAACCGGAAGGACCTCGGCGACCCCACGTGCAGGTCGTTGGCATTCACAAACGACCAGCGCTCCATCCGCTCCCCCTTTTTACTTTTACCTTTTTACTTTTTACTTGCCTTTATACTGCTCCACAACCGCTTCGGGCACATTCCGATTGAGCACCCCGCACGAAAACAGATACTGGCTCAAATACTGCGCGGGAACTCCGAAATACGCCTTCTCGCCGGTACTCAAATTCTCCCGTTCTCTGAACCCGCCCACCTCCTCGTCAAACTGGCCCACCGTCCAGTCCACCTGCGCCTGAAACTGAGACGAACCCGTAAACGTCCGGGAACCCGTGTAATGATCATACTGGGCCATAATCCCCGCCAGGGAAGTTCGCGCCCGAACATCTGCGTACCGATTCCCGTTCTCGGTATAATAAGCCTCGATCGCTTCAAAATACGCCTGGTTTCCCTCAATCGAAGATCGCATCTGATCCGCGTACCGGTCCCCATAGATCTCGAACAGCACCCACATCAAATCCAGATCCAGCGTGGGATGGGGAACCGTCTGCAAATCCACCCCCTTGCTCACCTCAAAGCCCGCCTTCCAGAACCCTCCCTCCGCATTCCAGATCGTCCCGCTGACGATGTACTCCGTCGCCGGTCCGACCAGCGCCTCCGCATCGGCCCGCTCCTCCCGCCAGAGGTGAAGCGCGTAAAGCGGAAACGGATCGTGCCCGCTCAGCTTGGTGGCATTCGTCTCATCGCGAAACCCGCTTTCCGGGGTAAACACCCCAACCATGTAGTCCAGGCACCGCCCGGCCATCGCCCGGTGCGCCCGCTCATCCGCCAGCTCCCCAAAGATCTTGACGACCGCAGCCACCACACCGGTCGCAAAAACAAACCTCCGGTCCCCCATACAATCAAGCGGCAGCGACCCGTCCGGCAGTTGGCACCTCCCGAAAAGTGCAAGCCGTCGATCCAGACACGCAAGGTATCGGTCAAGCAGCACCGGATTTTCCCTGGCCATAAACGCGGCCTGAAGAACCGTAAACATCCCCTTCGCATCGTAAATCTCGTTGTACCCGGCCCGCGAACTCGGCGGCCGAAAATCCCCCCGCTCCGCCTGGTGCGCAACCAGAAAATCCGCCGCCGCCTTGATCAGCCGGTGATGTTCAAACGCAACAAATCCCATCGAACCCCCTCGCAGGCCGATTCCCATTGTAGGGGCGACCGGCCGGTCGCCCCCGCCTTTCACGCCACAATCGCCAGTTCCGCCTCCTGGTTCCGGTCCAGAGAAATCACAACGGCCGAACACCGGCGCCCCTCCACCTCAAGCCTAACAAGCCGCTGCTCCCGGCCGTCAAGGAGCACCCCGGAGACGGCCCGGGGCCCCTCGGCGATAATCGTCAATCCCTCAATCGGCTCCGCGGCCGTCAACCTCGCAACCGTCCGCTCCCGGTCGGACTGCAGCAGCTCAACGCGCAGCGCATCCCGCGCCTGCACGAACCGGGACCAGTCCTGCAGGCTGCCCGTCTCGATGCCCATCGCAGCTAAGGAAGCGTACACAATATTGGCCGCCTCGAACGTCCGGCGAGAATCGCCCTTCGGTCGAACCAGATAACACGGGTGGAACGTACCGATGTGGGGCACGTGCCAGCGGTCGCGCGACTCCACCACCCACCGCACTGCGGCCTCCGCATACTCCACCTGATCGAGCCCCAGCGTACCCACACTCGGCTCCGTAATACTCTGCGAATCGTCGAACGTACACGGCTGCAGAAACAGGTCCAGCACCCCCGCTTCCCGGTCGAAATACCGCATCGGCATCGCCGACGCCAGCGAGAACGGCCCGAAATCGTACCGGTTCATCCTCGGATCGTGCCCGCAGAAGTGAAACGGCATCCGCCAGCCGTGGTCCATCAGAATCGAAGCGGTCCGAAAACCGGTCCACTGGCACCCGTGGATAACGATATCCGTCACCTCAAGCCCCACTTCATCCGTAAACCGCCGCGCCTGCGCCTCCATCTCCTCGCAAATCTCATCGTGGACCCCGTCGTCCAGCTCTTCCAGCAGGCGGTCGTACGTAAGCGGAAAAATATCCACCTCGATCGACATAAAGTGGCCCCGCTCCTGCCACTCATAGATCTTCCCGTCGTACCGGCTCACCGGCGCCCGAAAAAAATTGTGCTTGTGCCCGTACTGTTCCGCCAGCTCGATCCCCACCGGAGCGCCCTCCTCCCCGCACCCATCCGACTTGAAAAACACCGCCACGCGCTGCGCATCCGGCATGTGCCAGACGCGGGGCACAATCCCGCCGTCGTGCAAATCCAGCAGCAGCTCTCGAAACAGATCCTGGTGAATATCGCCCAGCGGGTGCTGCCGCGAATGCCGCTCGGCGATCCCGATCAGGCCAAAAATATGTCTCGGCCCTCGCAGCGGCAGCATCTGCGGATCCTGTTCCAGCTCCCACGTACCGTGCCGAAGCCTCAGCACCGCCCCGACCACATCGTAGGCCAACACACACGCTCGTCCTCGCCCAATCCGCTTCCGCACGATCGCCGGACCGCTGCTCTTGCCCAGATCGTCGATCAGCGCAGCGAGCTCCTCACCCTCACACGTAATACTCTGCCCCGTCTCCTGCGGACAGTACAGCGGCTCGGGCGGCGCCGTAAGCCCGGAGGCCGGATGAACAACCATCCTGCCATCCTTCACAACCTCAGGCTCGGCCGTCTCCGCCCGCTCTGCCGAAGCCGCCGTCTCTTTATTCGGGTCCTTTTTCTGAGTCGAAACCACAACCCGCCGCTCAACCCCCAGCCCGGCCGCCAGCTCCCCGCCAGGCATCACCGCCAGCAGGCTCCCGCCCTCACGCACGTAGTCCATCAGCAGACCGGCCGCACGCCCCCCAAACGACCCCCGAAGCGTCACCACCACAGGCGCGTCGCCCAACCGCAACGGCTCCACCTCATCCTGTGACAGAACCTCAAAATGAAACAACCCCTCGGCCTTAAGAATCTCCGAAGCAAAATCATGCTCAAGGTCCGCGTCGGGCTTAATAACCAGAATCGACTTCATAGAACCTCACCGTGATCCAAATCGGATTCAAAAGCTTCCAATCCGCAATCCGCAATCCGCAATCCGCATTCGTTGAAGGGAAGGGAGCCGGGGGTTTAGGTCACCTCAACCTCCCGGTTCTCCGCCGCCGACCGGTAGATCGCATCCAGCAGCGCATTGGTCTTGGCCGCTTCGGCAAGCGGGCAGACCGGCTGCCGGCCCTCCCGAACCGCCTGCACAAAATCCTCAACAATCGGCTGGTGCACATTCTCGTCAGGCGTCAGATCAAGCGTATCGACCTGCCGGCCCACCGTCTTGACCACCTCGCCCGAATCATAAGGATGCCAGTACACCTTGGCCTCGGTCCCCACAATCTCGAACTCGTGCCGCCACGTCTTGGAACTCCAGCTAAACGACGCCGTCGCCTGCGCCCCATTCTGCAGCGTCATAATAATGCTCGCACAGTCCTCCACATCCCACTTCTGTACCAGATTCTCACACCTGGCGTACACCGACACCGGCAAACCCATCAGCCCGATCATCACATCGAACATATGCGTGCCCATATCGCTGATCGGTCCACCCCCTGACCTCTCCCGAAAAACACGCCAGCGTTTGGGATCGTCCTCTGTTGGACTGAACCAGGAAAAATAAACCATGCGCACCAGGACGATCTGTCCGAACTCGCCCTTCTCAATCATCTCCTGCGCCTGGTGGTAGGCGGGAAAGAACCGCCGAAAGTAGGAGCATCCGGCCAGCCTCTTGCTTCGCTCGGCCGCAGCGACGGCCCGCGCACATTCCTCGCCGGTCACCCCTAAGGGCTTTTCCACCAGCACATGCTTGTCCGCTTCCAGGGCCTGGACGGCATGTTGAACGTGCAGCCACACCGGCGTTGCCACGTACACCGCATCCGCCGACGTCTTCTCCAGCGCCTCATCCAGATCCCCGAAAACCTCCGACAGCCCGTATTCAGACGCCAGCGCCCCGGCATTCTCCTCAACCATATCACAAACCGCCACAATCTCCGAATTCGCCGCTCCCGCCAGAGCCGCAGCCACCCGCTTGCGCGCAATATCTCCTGCGCCGACCAGCAGCCATCTCACGTTGTCCATCTCTCCTCCCTCTATCCCAGCTCCGAAACCGTCTGTTTAATCGCCCATGCGATATATCCCAGATCCTCCTCCGTCGTCCCCGGAAACACCGGGGTGCTCACCACCTGCTCACACACCTTCGCCGCAAGCGGGCAGCCCTCGCCGTTATACCCCAGCTCCGCAAGCGCATCCCAGGACCACACCGGCGGGTAATGCTTCGCCGTGCCCACCTTGTATTTATTATTTAAATGAGCGACGAACGCCTCCGTCGAAAATCCCACCCTGTCGGTATCCAGCCGGATCACATGCAGATGGCTCCCGTGGTCCGGACCGTGCCCGACGGGCAGAATAATCCCCTCCACATCAGCCAGCAACTCGTTGAGCCGGACCATCCGTTCCTGCCGGACCTGAATCACGCGGTCAATCTTGGCCAGTTGCGTAAGACCCACCGCGTACTGCGCCTTGGTCATCCGGTAGTTGAAGCCCACCCGCATCACCCGTGTCCCCTGCCCCCCGTAAACGTACCCGAACGTCTTGAGCTGCCGGACCTGCTCGGCAAACTCCTCGTCATCCGTCGTCACCGCTCCCCCTTCGCCCAAACACGTCATATTCTTATTGCTCTGAAAGCTGTAACACGACGCCTTTCCCCGCCCGCCGACCGGCCGGCCCTGGTGTTTGGTTCCCACCGCATGCGCCGCATCGTAAATCACCGGCACCCCGGTCTCTTCCGTAAGCCGGTCGAACGCGTCCACATCGCACGCCAGACCGGCAAAGTGTACCGGAATAATCGCCCGGGTCCGAGGCGTGATCTTTTCTCTCACCTTAGCCGGATCCAGGTTCAGACTCACCGGATCGATATCGGCAAGAACGACCCTGGCGCCCTGGGCAATAGCGGTCCCGGCCGTGCAGACAAAGGTCAGGGGCGTCGTAATCACCTCGTCCTCCTCCCCGATGCCCAGCGCCATCATACAGCAATCCAGCCCCGTGCCGCAGGAGTTGACCGCAATCGCCTTTTTTGCCCCCTCGTGCTCGGCAAAAGCATTTTGAAAATCGTTCTCTTCCGGCAGCGGAAAAAACGTTCCCCCTTCCTCCGCAACCGCAGCCATCATCCGGTTGACCGCCTCAACATCGTCCTGCTCGTAGACCCCTCCCATCGAGATAAAAGGCACCTCTCGAATCTCCATCGTCGCTTCCCCTTTCAATTGCTCCCTAACTTGACCTTCCGTGTGTTTGGGTGGCGCTTTTCTGATCTGAATTTCTCAAGTTAATAACCAGCCATCGGATGTCAAGCAGAAAGCAACCCGACTGAATAAGGACCCCGTTTATTCTATACAATTCCACGGCCAGGTATTCCCCGTCACGCATCAATACCACTTATGCACCACGTGTCCCCGTTCTGGAAACCAGATCGCATCTACCGCCATCCCTGCGACCACGGCCAGGGTGTAGCCGACCAGCATGCCGATGACAAACGGCATCGACCGCCGGTAGAACGCCACCCCGCCCACCTTGAGCATAATCAGCTTGACCAGCCATGCCACCAGAATGGTAGAACCCATCCGCCGTGCTGCCGGCAGGCCGGACAGGGCGAACCCGATCGGATGAAACGGCCACCAGGCGAACCGGTAGCGCATCAGGTTCACAACCACCATCGCCCCGGCCCCGATCAGCAAAAACCAGTAGTCGATCGCCTCCATTCGGGCCGGGTTCAGAATTTCATTCAAGGTCATCCCGTACTGCCATTCGCCTTCATAGATAATCAACCAGTTGGGCTGAAAATTGTAGGCCCCCATCCTGTAGCCCAGCCAGATCGTATAAAACGTGGAGGTCACCACCCCCACAACAAACGCCGCAAAGACCCCCCAGAAAAGCCGGCGCTTGTCCTTCCCAACAAAATCGCCCAGACGATTGATCTGGGCGATCAACGGCATAATAAAACTTCTCGGATGGCTAATCGTGAACGACAGCAGACCGAAAGTCGCGCGCGTAGAAACGGTCAGACGGTCCGTCCCCCCGAGCAGGATCTGGGAAAGCTCCCACGCCGAGGCCGGCGGCTGGATGTAGATAATCCCCGAATCGGCCACAACCTTCGCCACGAATAGATAGGCAATAAACATGGTCGGAATCAACAGCACGACCATCTTAACTTCCACCCCCACCTGCCCGAGCCAGGCCGCAATGTACACACAACTGGCGATCAGGCCGATCACCGCCGCCCGGTAAGAGAGCAACTCCCGGCTGTCGTCCACGGAAGAGCGGTCCGGCTGAAGCGCCTTCCGCAAGACCTCGCGGAGGTGCCCTCGGGAAATCCAGAGCCACCAGAGGACCAGGGCGACGAAAGCCCCGGCCGTCTGCCACTTGTAGGTCGTCTCCGTGTAGGGTCCGGCTCCGTAATGGGGAGAAGTGGCCACGATCCCGATCCGGTTCAGCGCGCCCGCTTCGATCATATACACGAAGTCGAAAAACCAGATACTGAAAAGAACATCCAGGCTGGCAAAATAGGAGAAACAGATAACCGGCGTGCTCAAAAAAATAAAAAAGGGAGGATAGTGCTTCGGCAAAAGATCCCAGATAAAGCGCCCGGTCGCCGTCGGAAAAGTCGGAACCATCGGATAGAACCAGGCGATCATATTCCACCAGAAGACAATCGACGTCACCGCAAACCCCGCCCAGAACGTCTTCCCCTGCATGAACTCAGGCAGCCATCTCTTCCCCGACCCCGCCCGCGCCGTCATCTCCAGAACCGGTGTCAGCGCCGGATAAACAAGCTTCTCATGGTCCGCCCACTGCCGGTGCAGGAGGACCGAGAGGCAGACACAGGCGAATCCCAGCACAAAAACAAAAGAGAACCACCAGACCAGCGGCAGTCCCCAGACATCCCACGGAATCGACTCACCCCTCGGAAGCCCCTCGTAGAACCAGGTCATCGCCCTGCTGTCGTTCGTGGGAATCAGCCACTCGGGCAAATACGGGTGGAGGTACTCGGCCCACCGGTTCTCCGGCGTCGCGAAATAATACGGCGACACCATCATACCCACCAGGTAGCCGCTGACCCCGTAATTGGGACCGATCGCACTGATGATCCCCATGCAGAAGACCGTAATCCACTCCGACCGGGACAGCACAAACCGGCGCCCGAACCCCCGGGCCAGAGCAGCACAGACCAGGATCGACAGCAGGCACAGAAGAAGCACCCCCATCGGCACCTGGGCGATCATCATATACGACCCCTTCTGGATATAACGGGCCGTATTGGCCAGCAGGCTCATAGCCACCGCAATGCAGAGCCCGAACACAATCGCCCGGAGCGTCACCCCCGTTTTCGGCTTTAACTCGCCACTCACAACGGTTCCTTCAGGCCGCCCGAAGCGTCACTCTCGCGACGGCCCTGCCCTGCAATGCCCATGCGTATCTCGTTCATCCAGCCCCCTGCTGGGGTGTCTTGATCTTCATGTCCCGGGGGTGCTGATTCATCGGAACCCGTTCGTATCCCAGCGGCTGAGCGATTGCCCGGATATGTTCCGGCCCGGCACCTCGCCCCCCACCGATATAGTCGATCCCCTTCATCCTGGCCTGCAGCGCATAGGCGCACATCTCAAAACAGGCGACCCGCATCGACTCGGGCTGATTCTCCCAGCCGGGCGCACTCACGTGGAACCCGCTCGGCTGGAAAGCGACGGGAACGTCCACAGCCTCCTGCATCTCCAGCACCAGCGGCAGCATATCCTCCGGTTCCCGCGCGCTGTCCGATCCAACGATATCGGCCCCATCGTCCACCAGAATACGCGCACATTCCCGCGGTGATACACCGTCCGCCGTCTGCTCCTCCTCCCATTCCATACCCACGGTAACCATGGTGGGCGTCGCAATCTTTTTGCAGCACCTCAGGGCCAGACGCGCCTCGTCCAGCCGGTCAAAGCATTCGCAGATCAGCAGGTCCACACCCGCCTCGAGCAGGATCGCGACCTGCTCCTCCCACTCCGCACACGCCCGGTCCGCAGACCTCTTATCGGCCGGATCAAACGACCCGCTCGGCCAGAGGCATCCTGCCACGAACGCGTCGTCTCCGGCCACACCTTTCGCCAGCCGGATGGCGGACTGGTTGAATTCCTCCATTCGCTTTCCGTAGCCCGGTCCGCAGCGTTTTTCCAGGTGCGAACGCGTCGCCCACCCGGTCTGTGCCTGGAGCACCTGTGCCCCTGCCCGAAAAAAATCCTGATGGAGCAACCTGAGAGCGTCAGGAAATACCTCGATGACCTTCGGGGTGCCGTAGCCCCGAAACATCAGCTCGTCCACATATCCCCCATCCCCCAGGACGACACCCTGCCCCAGCGCCTCCAGCAAACCCGTCTCCATCGCTTCCCCTCCTTTAAGAAATCGGAAACCGTTCACATCCCAGCGCCTGCGCCATCGCCCGGATGTGCTCCGGACCGGCCCCGCAGCAGGCGCCGAACAGGTTGATCCCCTCAGACTTCGCCTTCAGGGCATAGTCCGCAAAAACCCGGCACGGTGTGATCAGCGACTCCCGATTGGTACGCGTATTGGGACCGGCCCTCTGGTAGCCCCCCGGCTGCCAGGCAATCGGGATATCCACCACCTTCCGCATTTCCACCACCGCCTCCAGCATCCCGGCCGGATCGCCCGTGCAGACCGACCCGACGATATCGGCCCCTTCTCCCGCCAGTACCTCCGCACACGCTGCGGGGGTCGCGCCGTCCTGTGTCCTGCCCTCCGCACTGCCCAGACCCATCAACACCATCGCCGGAAGATTCGTCTTCTTGCACCGGGAGAGGCAGAGCCGGGCCTCGTCCAACCGGGCAAACGTCTCCGGCACCAGCAGATCCGCTCCCGCCTCCACCATCGCCGCGATGTGCTCGTCCCACTCCGCACACGCCCGGTCCCGCGCCTCGGCGTTTTCGGGATCAAAAATGTACTCCCCCGGCCAGGACCCTGCGGCCGTCTGGTTCAAGCAGCCGGCCACGAACGCTTCGCCGTCCGATCCCTCCTTCGCCAGCCGGATCGCTGTGTGGGTAATGCTCTCCAGCCGGTCCTCCCAACCCAGCCGCCGTTCCAGAGGGGTGCGGCTGGTCCACCACGTCAGCGCCTGGAGAACCTGAGACCCCGCCCGGAAAAAATCCGTGTGGATCTGCCTCAGAGCCTCCGGGTTTTCCACAATCACATCCGGTGTTTGGTACCCCCGCCACCTCGCCTCGATAATCATCCCACCGTCACACAGAACCACATCCTGTTTCAGCAGGTCCAGAATACCTTTCTCCATCAATGGCTCCTCTATGTAGATGGTGAAATTGAACGGGCCAGAGTCGCATCAGTCGCCGGACGGGGGTGCGAACGGATTGATCCAGACAACCGCCCGGGTCCCCCAGTCCGTGGACATAATATCGCCGTAACCGTCCCCGTTGAAATCTGCCAGACGAACGATATTCGGCCAGTTCAGGTCTGCGCCATCGCCCAGGCGAGTGGCTTCCCACACAGACCCATCCCCCCGGACATTCCGGAACACGTAGACCCCGTCCCCACCGTCGGACGGCACCACAAGATCCACTCGGCCATCCCGGTCAACATCCCCAACATCAAAGGAGTAGGCATGCCCAACCCCACCCGCAATCGTATGAAACTTCCACTGCTCCGAGGACGCAATATTCTCTCTCCAGGCCAGATACCCGTTTCTCAGACTGGTCTCAACACAATCGAGGTCGCCGTCCTTGTCCAGGTCCACAAATCGCACATGGACCTGGGAAACAGGTTTGTCGGAAAAGCGGGCGACCCATGTGCGCACCGAATCCGGCGATTCCACGCGAATGGATTCCAGCTTCCATTCAATTCCTTTTCCATCGGCATTGATCAGCAAAAAGGGCCTGGGTGAATGCTCCGAAGCGCAGACAAGATCCAGATCCCCGTCCCGGTCCACGTCCCCTGCGTCCACGCCGATTAAGGGCGGTAGCTCCAGACGAATCGGCACCTCTTCCCACGAAGGTGATCCGTCCGTCCTTTGACGAAACCATCCCACTTTGTCGCCGGATTCCGAAATGGAAGTGATCACAATATCGTCCCTCTTATCTCCATCCATGTCCGCAACCACGGCCCTTACCGGAAGCTCCAGCCCCTTCGACCTGAGCCTGATCTTCTGCCATTCCCTGCCGTCGGAGGTCTCGTAAAGAACCGTCTCACCCGACAGATAACAGGGAATGACAACGGCCCTCCCCCCATTGGTCGTGGGCTCGAGAACAACAACGTCCTTCGGCGTGACCTGGCGGTCATCCAGCAGATGGACACGAAAAACGGGTTCCGCACCTGGCCGAGAAATCAGGTTTTCCAGCCAGTAGACCATGCCATACTCCCTGTCCTCATCCGGGACCTTCTCCCCTCCCGTCTGGAAGGCAACCACAAGGTCGTCGTCGTTGTCAAAGTCGGCCGCATGGATGCCGTAGGACCTGGTGCCGGCAAGCGGTCCGCCTTCGGCCTTGCTCAGGTCGATCACCTGCCATCTCGCAGCGGCATCCGCGCCCAATCCTTTGATATTGGGACTCAGTCCTGAGATCTCCGAAGGAACCTGGGCCCGGGCGGCATTGGCAAAAGTGCATGCGATTGCGGCAAGCATCCCCAGGCACAACGCCAGGGGTACAATTGCTATGTCTACTCGCTTCATGTCTGTCTTCTCCCGTGCAATTCTCACTCGCCGGATGACGACCCGGCTTCCACCGGCATCTTTCCGGAAGGCCGGTCCGCATTCGGGTGAAAATCCGGAACGTGCATCAACCGGCTCCCCTCCTCAATCGACCGGATCCCCTGAGCCGCCGGCGCCAACGTATCCATCGCCCTGTAAACGTCGAACTCCAGCGGTTTTCCCTCCAGCACCGCATCCCGAAAATTTGCGTGCACATAATAATCGGAATCGCGGTGCCCGGTGCCCCTGGCCTCCGCCGGTGCATCCGTGCGTTCAAACTGCCAGTCCACCTCCGCCCAATCGTTCATCTGTGTATCCGCAAGCCACAGCTTCGGCTTCTCTTTTGCCGACCGCCGCCATTCCAGGCTGCCCTTGGTTCCAATCATCTGCCACCAGTGGTGGTCGCCGTGAGGACGGGGGTAGTTGAACCCGCTCAGCATCCGGATCAGCGTATCCTTCTCCGTCTTCATCAGCGCCACCTGGATATCGGGCGCAGTAATCAACGGTGACGCATAGCTGGGCGATTTCGTACTCATCGCCGTCACCTCGGTCACCCGGTCGTCTAAGATTTTCAACAGAATGCTCAAATCGTATGAAGACGTGATAACATAGGGCAGCTCATGGTGCACCGACGGCTCGGCCTCCGGGTGATCGGGCAGCTCTTCAATCGAATAGTGCTGGCCGGTCTTGTAGTCCTGGAAAAAGTGCTGCGTCCCGTAGTATCCCAGGTACTGCCCCTCGGCATACGTAATCTTCCCCATCCGGCCGTCGTCCACCAGCTTCTTCCACCCCTCCACAACCCCCCAGAACCGCGTCTGCTCCGCCAAGCTGTACACCAGCTCCGTCTGCTCCACCAGCGTAACGATCCGCCAGCACTCCTCCAGCGTGTACGCCCCCGGCACCTCCGAATTCACGTGCTTTCCCGCCTCCAGCGCCTGCGCCGCCATCACGCCCTTATCCCTCCGGCGCACCAGCAAACCCACCGCGTCCATCCCATCAAAGCCCAGAAACTCCTCGTAGTCGCTGAAAACTTCCACCTCATAAGGAATCGTCGCCAGCGCCCGTTCCTGAAGCGGCTCGATCCAGTCGTAAATTGCAGCAATGCGGTACCCGGGAATCTGTTGCAGCAGCCGGATCCAGCCCAGCGCACGGCCCCCGAGTCCGGCGATTCCAATACGAATCTCCTCCATCTCAGTCCTCCCTATCACATCGCCGAGCCTAACTCCTCCCCGGCATCTTCGACTGGTGAACGCGTCCCCCGATTCCGCCCGGGTCTTTCGGCATCTCTCCGGCCGGCCGATCCGCACCCGGTCGAAATTCCGGAACCTGCACAAGCCTGCTCCCCTCCTCAATCGAATCCAGCGCCAGCACCGCGGGCGCCATCGACTCCATAACCCTGTACACGTCGAACGCCAGCGGCTCGCCCTTCAGAATCGCATCCCGGAAATACATGTGTACATAATAGTCTGCATCGCCGTGACCGCTCCCCCGTGCTTCCGGAGGCGCGTCGGTCCGCCGGTACTGCCAGTCCGCCTCCGTCCAGTCATTCATTTGTGTGTCCGCAAACCACAGCTTCGGCTTCTCTTTTCCCGACCGCCGCCATTCAACGCTGCCCTTTGTGCCGATCATCTGCCACCAGTGGTGGTCCCCCTTCGGCCTGGGCTGGTTGAACCCGTTCAGCATCCGGATCAGCGTGTCCTTCTCCGTCTTCATCAGCGCCACCTGGATATCGGCGTTGAGCATCTGCGGTGTCGTATAACTCGGGGGCTTCGTGCTCATCGCCGTCACCTCGGTCACCCGGTCGTCTAAAATCTTCAACAGAATGCTCAAATCGAACGAAGCGGAAATAATGTAGGGCAAAAATTGAGGGTTCGCCGGTTCCGCCTCCGGGTGGTCGGGCAGCGCCTCGACCGGATACTGCTTCCCCGTCTTAAAATCCTGGAACCACTGGCTGGTGCCGTAATACCCCAGGTACTGTCCTTCGGCGTAGGTAATCTTGCCCAGCAGCCCGTCGTCCACCAGCTTCTTCCACCCGTCCACGAATCCCCAGAACCGCGTCTGCTCCGCAAGGCTGTACACCAGACCCGTCCGCTCCACACCCGTCACAATCCGCCAGCACTCCTCCATCGTATACGCCCCTGGCACCTCGGAATTCACGTGCTTGCCTGCCTCCAGCGCCTCCGCCGCCATCGTCCCCTGCTCCAGTTGCCGCACCACCAGCCCCACCGCATCGATCCCCTCGTACGCCAGAAAATCGTAGTAATTGTCAAACACCTTCACATCGTCCCGGTAAGAAATCTCCGCCAGTGCCCGCTCCTGCAGCGGCTCGACCCAGTCATAGATCGCCGTGATCCGATAACCCGGCACTTTCTGCAGCAGCCGAATCCAGTGCAGCCCGCGGTGGCCCAATCCGGCAACCCCGATCTTTATCTCGTCCATCGATTCCTCCCTTCGCGGTAACCTACTATCCCTCGTCAGACGCGGAACCGCGCCACAGATCGTTAAACCCCACCGTCGGTCCGTCCTCGCCGGCCCCGCTGGCAAGGTCCAGCCCGGCAAAAAGGTAGACAGATTTACCCAGCGCTGCCATCCCCGGAACCCGCCTGACACCGGGCCGCGTTGCGCCGGCCGTATAATCCTTCGCCCCATCGTGAGGCTCCAGGCACGTCCACGTCCCTGTCCGCAGATCGCACCGCCACAAATCGTTCAACTGCGGGCCGTGCGTGCCTACGCTCCCGAACCCGCCAAAAACGTACCAGTCATGCCCGATGCGGGCGTGGCCTGTCCCGTATCGCGGCGAGGGACGGGTGGAATCCTCCGGCCGGAGTTCCTGGATGCAGGTCCAGGCGCCTGCCTCAGGGTCGTACTCCCACAAATCGTTGTAAAACTTCGACTCAGTGCCCGGGGCATCGTCCCGTCCCCCCCACAGATAGAGCTTCCCGTTCCAACCGGTACTCGCGTGACACATCCGCTTGGACGGCCAGTCCGCACCCCCTGAATCGGGACCCAGATATTCCCAGCTCCTGGAGCCGACATCGTAGCTCCACAACTGGGGACTGTTGACAACATAGGGTGTCTGCCCCCAGCCTGCCAGGAGATAGATACGCGTCCCCAGACATACCGTACCCATCGTGCCAAGCGCCGTGGGCCGGGAACCGTCCACAGAGGTCGGTGTCTCCAGAACGCGTCCGTCGTCCGGCTCTAACAGCTCCCAGCGGCCCGTCGCCGGATCGTAGGACCACAAATCGTTCAGAAGGCAGTTCCGGAATCCGGCGGACAGATTGCAAAGCCCGCCGAACAGGTAAAACTTATCCAGCACAGGAACCCACGCGGGCAGCACCCGCCCGCACGGCCGGTCTGCCGAATCCGAAAAGCCGCTGCAACCGTCGTCCGCCTCCAGCATGTCCCAGGCGCTTCTTTTTATATCGTAGCGCCAGAGATCGTTCAACGTCCCCAAGGTGGACAGGTCTCCCGAAGCCTGTGCAGGACCGTACTTCGTATGCAAACCGCCAAAAACATACAGACACGCGTCATAGGCCAGCATCCCGCCCCAGATATCGCGGGCACAGGGAACGGTCTCCGCCTCATTCTCCCGGTGGGGATGAAGCATCTCCCAGGTCCACATCTACCTTTCCCTTCTACTTTCAGGCTTCTGCCCGGCAGCCCGATCCGCATTCGGACGGAAATCCGGCGCCCGCTTCAGCGTGCTCCCCTCCTCAATCGAATCCACCGCCAGAATGGCCGGCGCCATCGTATCCATCACGCTGTACACGTCAAACGCCGGCGGTCGGTTCTCTAAAACTGCATCCCGGAAATGCGCGTGCACGTAATAATCCGCATCGCTGTGCCCGCTCCCCCGGGACTCCGCCGGCGCATCGGTTCGTTCGTATCGCCAGTCCGCCTCCGCCCAATCGTTCATCTGCGTGTCGGCAAACCACACCTTCGGCTTATCCTTGAGCGACCGCCGCCATTCCACGCTGCCCTTCGTCCCGATCATCTGCCACCAGTGATGGTCGCCGTGGGGACGCGGCAGGTTTCTGCCCCCCAGCATCCGGATCAGCGTATCCTTCTCCGTCTTCATCAGCGCCACCTGAAAATCCGCCAGATCGATCTCCGGATGCAGGTAGCTGGGTTTCACCGTACTCATCCCCGTCACCTCAACCACCCGGTCATCTAAGATCTTCAACAGAATGCTCAGATCGAACGAAAAAGAAAGCGCCCGAGGCGTATCTTGCACCGTCGTCGGCCTGACCTCGGGGTAATCGGGCAGCTCCTCGACCGAAACCTGCCTGCCCGTCTTGAAGTCCTGGAAATACTGGCCGGTGCCGTACCAGCCCACATACTGGCCCTCGGCATAAGTAATCTTCCCCAGCCGTCCCTCCGCCACCAGCTTTCGCCACCCGTCCACAAACCCCCAGAACCGCGTCTGCTCCGCCAGGCTGTACACCAGCCCCGTCCGTTCCACCGCCAGCACAATACGCCAGCACTCCGCCATCGTATACGCCGCCGGCACCTCCGAGTTCACGTGCTTGCCCGCCTCCAGCGCCTGCGCGGCCATCGCCCCCACCTCCCGCTGCCGCACGCACAAACCAACCGCGTCAATCCCATCGTAAGCCAGCAAGTCCTCGTACCTGCAAAACCTCTTTACATCCTCCCGGTACGCAATCTCCGACAGCGCATCACCGTGCAGCGGCTCAATCCAATCGTAGATCGCCGTGATCCGGTAGCCCGGCACCCTTTGCAGCAGCCGGATCCAGTGCAGCCCGCGTTTGCCCAGGCCGGCGATTCCAATGCGCACTTCATCCCGAGTGGCCATCGTCGCTCCTGCATCAAACCGGATACCGCTCGCAGCCCAGCGCCTGCGCCATCGCGCGAATGTGAGAAGGACCCGCCCCACAGCAGGCGCCGATAAAGTTGATTCCTTCCGCCTTCGCCTTCAACGCATACTCGGCCATCTCGCTGCCGGAAACAATCATCGACTCCCGAATCACCGACTGGTTCGGACCCGCATTCCGGTAGCCCTGCGGCTGGTACGCGATCGGGATATCCACCGCCTCCCGCATCGCCAGAACCCCCGGCCACATGTTCCTGGAATCGCCGCCGCAGACCAGACCCACGATATCCGCGCCTTCGTCCGCCAGAACCTTCGCGCACTCCCCCAGCGTCGCCCCGTCCTGTGTCCTGCTGCTCGCTCCCATCAGCACCATCGCCGGCACATCCGTCTTCTTGCAGCGCGACAGACACAGCCGCGCCTCGTCCAACCTCGCAAACGTCTCCGGCACCAGCAGGTCCGCCCCTGCGTCCACCATCTCAGCAATATGCTCGTCCCACTCCGCACACGCCCGGTCGCGCGCCTCGGCATTGTCAGGGCTATAAATAAAGGGTCCCTCCCACGACCCCGCGGCCGTCTGGTTCACGCACCCGGCCACCAGCGCCTCCCCGTCCGACGCCTCCTTCGCCAGTCGGATGGCCGTGTGGGTAATCTCCTCCAGCCGGTTGCCCCAGTCGTGTTTACGGTCCAGCTGTGTGCGGCTGGTCCACCAGGTCTGGGCCTGAAGCACCTGCGAGCCGGCCCGAAAAAAATCCTGATGGATCTGCCGCAGCGCATCCGGATCTTCCACAATCATATCGGGCGTATGGTACCCCCGCCACCTCGCCTCAATAATCATCCCCCCATCGCACAAAACAACATCCTCCTCCAGCATCTTCAAAATATCCATCCCCATCCTCAGTCCTCCTATACAAAAATATCCCCTAAGCCCAGCCCTCTTCACTCTTCACTCTTCACTCCTCACCTCGGCCGCAACTCAACATTCATCCGCTCGCAGTCCAGCGCCTGCGCCATCGAGCGAAGCAGCCGAATCACGACCCCGTCGGACCCGCCGATGAAATGCATCCCGTGCGCCCTCGCCTTCAGCGCATACTGGCCGAGCTCCATCCCGTAAACGTGCATCGCCTCCCGCATCCGCTCCCAGTTGGGCCGGTTCGTCCGGTACCCGTTCGGCAGAAAGGCGATCTGCGTGTCCACCGCCTCCCGCATCTCCAGCACAACAGGCCACAGATCCTCCGGTTCCCGTTTGCCGCTCGCCCCCACCACATCGGCCCCGTCGCCCGCCAGCGCACGGGCGCACTCGGCCGGCGCCGCCCCGTCCGGCGTCACCTCGTCCTCCCGGAGCGCCGGCTTGTTTAATCGGCCCTCGGGCAGGGTAAGATCCACCGTAACCACCACCGGCAGCGGTGTCTTTTTGCAGCAGGCCAGCGCAAGCCGCGCCTCGTCCAGCCGCTCGAACGACTCGCACACCAGCAGGTCCACGCCCGCATCGGCCAGTACCTCCACCTGCTCCTCCCACTCCGCCCGCGCCCGGTCTGCCGCTCCCCCGTCGTCGGCCTGAAAAGCCCCCGTCGGTCCCACGGTCCCGGCCACCAGCGCCTCGTCACCGGCCGTCTTTTTCGCCATTTCCACCGCCGTCCGGTTCAATGCCTCAACCCGGTCGCCCCATCCCACCTCCCCCTGCTCTTCCAGCCCGGTCCGTGTACACAGTCCCGTCAGGGCCCGAAGCACCCCCGCGCCCGCCCGGAAGAAATCCTGGTGGACCAGTCGCACCGCGTCCGGAAATTCCACCAGAACCCCCGGCGTGCGGTAGCCCCGCAGCCTTATTTCCTCCACATTCCCGCCGTCGCTCAGCACGAACCCCTGCTCCAGAGCCTTCAGAATACCCTCTGCCATATACCTCCTCCTCTCCAGGTCTTGAGAACCTCTCGCCTGCCTAATGCCAGCTATGCACCCTGTGCCCCGCATACGGAAACCAGATGGCGTCCACCACCGTGCCCGCAATCACGGCCACGATGTACCCCGTCAGAATCCCGATAAAAAACGGCATCGACCGCCGGTAAAACGCCACCCCGCCGATCTTGATCATCAGAAACTTGATCAACCATGCAACTAAGAGCGTCATGCTCTCCAGCCGCGTGAAAATCGTCCCGGAAAGGGCGAACCCCACCGGGTGCAGCCGCCACCAGGAGAACCGGTACCGCATCAGGTTCAAAACCGTCATCACCCCGATTCCGGCCAGGAAAAGCCAGTACTCCACCGTCAGAATCGGCCTGGGATTCCGCAGCGCATTCACCGCCATCCCGTACTGCCATTCGCCCTCATGGAGAATCAACCAGTTGGGCTGAAAATTGTATCCCCCCATCGTGTAGGCCAGCCAGATTGTGTGAAGCGTGGAAACCACCATCCCCACAACAAACGCCCCAAAAATCCCCCAGAAAAACCGCCGTTTGCCCTCCGGAACAAAATCGCCCAGGCGGTTGACCTGGGCGATCATGGGCAGGGCAAAACTCCTCGGATGGTTGACCGTGAACGACAGCAGGCTGAAAGCCGCGTTCGTGGAGGCGTTCAGCGCACGTTCTCCTCCCAGGACAAACAGAGAGTAGTCCCAGGCCACGGCCGGCGGGTCAATGTAAACCAGCCCCGAGTCGGCCATCACCTTCGCCACCCCCACGTAAGCGATAAACATGGCCGGCATCAGCACCGCGATCATCCCGGCTTCTATCCCCACCTGTCCCAGCCAGGCCGCGATGTACACACAGCAAACCACCAGGCCGATGACGGCCGCCCGGTAAGAAATCAACTCCCGGCTGTCGTCTAAGGGCGAACGGTCCGGGTGGCGCGCCTTCCGGAACACCTCCCGCAGATGCCCCCGGGAAATCCAGATCCACCAGAGCACCAGCGCGGCAAACGCCCCGGCCGTCTGAAACTTGTAGCTCGTCACATTATAAGGACCGGCCCCGTAGTGGGGAGAAGTGGCCACGATTCCCACCCGGTTCAGGAGGCCCGCCTCGATCATATACAGGATATCGAAGAACCAGATGCTGAAAAGCACGTCCAGGCTGGCGAAATAGGAGAAGCAGATGAGAAAAATGCTCAGATAAACGCAGAAGGGAGGGTACTGTTTCGACAGGAGATCCCACACATAGATCATGTGGGTATTCATCACCTTGGGAAACGCCGGATAGAACCAGTGAACCATATTCAGCCAGAACACCGCCGAGGTCAACGCAAACCCCGCCCAGAACACCTTGCCCTTCATAAACTCCGGCAGCGCCCGCACCCCCGTCCCGGCCCGGTTCGTCATCTCTAAGACCGGTGTCAGCGCCGGATACACCAGCTTCTCGTGGTCCGCCCACTGCCGGTGGAGGATCACCGACACGCAGAAACAGGCGAACCCCAGCGCCGCAACAAAGCTGAACCACCACAGCAGCGGCCCCCCCCAAGCCTCCCAGGGAATCGACGCCCCCTTTGGCAGCCCTTCGAAAAACAGGGTAAGCGCCCTGCTCTCGTCCGTGGAAATCAACCACCCGGGCAGGTGGGGGTGGAGGTACTCCGCCCACCGGTTCTCCGGAGTTGCAAAATAATACGGAGCCACCATCTGGCTAACGAGATAACCGCTGATGCCATACGTGGGGCCCATGGCGCTGATAAGCCCCATGCTGAAGATCGTGATCCACTCCGCCGGAGCAAGCACGAACCGGCGCCCGAACCACCGGGCCAGCACCGCGCAGATCAGGACCAACAGCAAAAAGAGAAGGAGGTCGCCCATCGGGATCAGGCTGATGGCCATGTACGACCCCCGCTGCACATAACGCATCGTGTTGGCCAGCAGGTTCACGGCCACGGCCAGACCCAGCCCACAGATAAGCGCGCGGATCGTCACCCCCCGCGCCGGTCCCGCCTCCGTCCCGACCCCCCGGCGTACGCTCTCGGCTGCGGCCCCCCCTCCTTCGGCCATAGGTCCCCCGCCTGTTCTCCTTTTCCCTGCTCAGCGCCGGATTCTCACCGCGCTCATCGCAGCCCCACCCCGCCCAGATCCGCCGGCATCTGCCCCGCAGCCCGCTCTCCATTCGGGCGAAAATCCGGAACCCGCATCAACTGGCTCCCCTCCTGGATCGAATCGATCGCCCGGACCGCCGCTGCCACCGTATCCATCGCCCGGTAAACGTCGAACACCAGCGGCTCGCCCTTCAGCACCGCATCCCGGAAATGCATGTGGACATAATAGTCCGCATCGCTGTGACCGCTGCCCTGCGCCTCCGGGGGTGCGTCCGCGCGCTCATACCGCCAGTCCACCTCCGCCCAGTCGTTCATCTGCGTATCCGCAAACCAGGCTTTCGGCATCTCGTTGCGTGACCGCCGCCACTCCAGGCTGCCCTTCGTGCCAATCATCTGCCACCAGTGGTGGTCCCCGTGCGGGCGCGGCTGGGTGTGGCCGTCCAGCATGCGAATCAGCGTATCCTTCTCCGTCTTCATCAGCGCCACCTGCACATCCGGCTTTCTAATCTCCGGATGCGCGTAGCTGGGCCTCTTCGTACTCATCGCCGTCACCTCCGCCACCCGGTCGTCTAAGACCTTCAACAGAATGCTCAGATCGTACGAAGAAGCAATAATCGGCGGGGTATCGTGAGGAAAGGTCGGCTCGGCCTCCGGGTGGTCGGCCAGTTCCTCAACCGAATACTGCTTGCCCGTCTTGTAATCCTGGAAAAACTGGTGGGTGCCGTAATAGCCCACATACTGCCCTTCGGCGTAAGTAATCTTGCCCAGCCGCCCGTCGTCCACCAGCTTCTTCCACCCGTCCACGAACCCCCAGAACCGCGTCTGCTCCGCCAGGCTGTACACCAGACCCGTCCGCTCCACATCCGTCACAATCCGCCAGCACTCCGCCATCGTATACGCCCCTGGCACCTCGCTGTTCACGTGCTTGCCCGCCTCCAGCGCCTGTGCCGCCATCGCCCCCACCTCCCGCTGCCGCACCACCAGCCCCACCGCGTCCATTCCGTCAAAGCCCACAAACTCTTCGTAGTCGCCAAATGCTTTCACCTCATCGCGGTAGGCGATCTCCGCCAGCGCCCGCTCCTGCAGCGGCTCGACCCAGTCGTAAACCGCAGTGATGCGATAGCCCGGCACTTTCTGCAGCAGCCGGATCCAGTGCAGCCCGCGATTGCCCAGACCCGCAATCCCGATGCGTATCTCGTCCATCTTTATCCCTCCCGATCCTGCCTCAAAATCTGCTGTTCAGTTGAAACCTCAGAAAGATAAACATCCGCACCTCAACAATCCTCTCGTTCTGGCGCCCCGGATTGAACCGGAACCCGGAGAGCGCCTCCAGCGACGGCTTCCGGAACAACTCGTGCCCTTCCATCACCACGGCGTCTTGAACCCTGCCGTCCCTTCCCACGGTAAACTCCACAAGCACCACACCCTCCAGCCCGGCCTCACGGGCTGCTCTCGGGTACTCCGGCTTCACTTGTTTGAGCAGCTCGGGCTTCTTCTCTACAAATCGGATATTGTAGATCTCTTCCCTGGCCTCCTCCTCCAACGGAGCTGCGGTAAGGGCGACGGAGGGCGGGGGCGAGAGGTGGATCGCAATCTGGCCCAACCCCAGTTCGGTGGACCCGATCGTCACGTCTTCGGGCACATCCTTATTCTCAACCTCAATCGGCACCGCCGGTCGGGGAAGGGGCGGTCGTTTGATCTGACGGGTTTCCGGAATATCCTCCATCAGGATAATAACCCGATTCGTTCTAAGGGTCGGCGCCCAGAACTGGAGGGTCGGAAAAGCCACCGCAACGGCGATGTTAAGAACAAGCGAAATCGCGATAGAGATGGAGAAAACCTTCGGGTACTGCGCCTTCAGGTCCGCCTTCGGACTTTTGACGCGAACCACCCTTCGGGTAATCCAGGGCCCGGGAGGCGGACGTCGAAGCGCCCGGCTCCTCTCGGATATCTCTGTACGGACATCTGTGAGTTCCATCGTTCCTCTGTGGCCTATGCCCGCCGCGTAAAGGGATCAGGCCGGATCCTGCGTGCGGCCCAGCGCCCGCGCCATCGCCCGGATGTGGTTGGGACCCGCCCCGCAGCAGGCGCCGATAAAATTGATCCCCGCCGCCGCCGCCTTCACCGCGAACTCGGCCATCTCCTCTGTGGAAAGTCGGGTATCCTTCCCGCCCGGCCCGAACCCGTTGGGCTGGCACCCCACCGGCACATCCACCGCCTCCCGCATCTCCACGGCCAGCTTCAACATCCCCTCGGGCGTTCCGTTGCAAACCAGCCCCACAACATCCGCGCCCTCTCCGGCCAGAACGCGGGCGCACTCCGCCGCAGAGGCCCCATCCTGCGTACTGCTCGTCATGCCCATCAGCACCATCGTCGGAATATCCGTCTTCTTGCAGCATTCCAGGCACAGTTGCACCTCGTCTAAGCGGTGGAAGGTCTCGGGAATCAGAAAATCCGCGCCCGCATCGGCCAGGGTCGCAATCTGTTCGTCCCACTCCGCCTTAGCCCGGTCGCGGGACGACGCATCGTCCGGATCGAAAATCGGATCGCCCTCCCACGACCCGGTTCGGGTGGACACCAGACACCCACCCACCGGCGCCTCGCCCCCGCACGCCTCCACCGCCAGTTGGACCCCCATCCGGTTCACCTCGTCCAGCCGGTCGCTCCAGCTAAAATTCCGGTCCAGTTGGGAGCGAGAGGTAAACCACGCCACCGCCTCAAGCGCCTGAGAGCCGGCATTGAAAAAATCCCTGTGGATCTGCCGGATCGCATCGGGATGCTCCACAATCGCCCCCGGCGTGTCATACCCGCGCCACCTCGCCTCTAAGATCATCCCCCCATCGCTCAAAACCACGTCCTCTTTCAGCATCTCTAAGAGGTCCTTCGCCATCCTCAAGTCCTCCTTCTGCAATCCCTTCCCGAAAGTGGAACGCCACCCTTTTAGAGGATGGCGTCTGCGGTCGGGCCGATGAGGCTGCAAGCCCCTCGAGTTGACATCCGGCGCCTTTAAAGGGTGGACCCGCTCATCCGGATGGCTCCTTGACCCAGAACAGCCCCACCTTGGTCACCTCCTGCCCGGTGTTCATATCCTTTACCGTCATCCGGACCTTGTGGCGTCCCGCCGAAGCCTCTCCAATGTCTAACTCCACATAATTCGAAACGGATTCCTCCGTACCCGTCTGCTCATAACGGACCGTCACCGCCGATTCCGCCCGCCCCATAATCCGCGTCAACAGAGATGAGACGCGGATTCCGCTTTCATCGGTACTGTGAACCTCGTAGGACACCTCGTAACGCGTGGCCCCGAACGTATCCCGGTTCAGATTGTAAATTTCAAAAAAGACAAACACGTGCTGCCCGGCCCTGAACACGTGCGACGGCAGGGGCTTAATCCGCCACTCCCCCCGAACAAACTTGGGATCCGGCGCGAGCCCGGCCGCGGTCACCTCCTGGGCCACAAACAAATCGCTCAGCTTCAGCTCCTCGCCCGAGTAATCCTCCACCGGCAGCTCCTGCACGTAGGCCTGCAGCCGGTTTGTGTTGTGGCGCTGCACCTGCACGGCCAGCTCGTAGTCCCCCGGCGCAACATTCACCAGGTCCACCCGGTCCAGCAGCGCCCGATCCCGCTTCCGTCCGGAAATCGGCACTTCCAGATCCTGCTGCGCGGGCAGCACCTGGGTCTGCCGGTTGGCGATCAGCGCGACCCGGCGGTTGACCATCACGCTGGTATCGGCATCCCCGGGCATCATCACCTGCTCAATCGGGATGCCCACGTTCACCTGTATTTCCGTCCCGCCGTCCTGCCCCCGAAAAGAGACCACATCGTAGGAGAAGTCCAGCGGATCGAAACCGGCCAGGCTGTAGCGTTCCGGCTGCTCCCGCGACACCGTCGCCACCCGGGTTGCAGGGGCAAGCTCCGTGAGCCGCTGAAACATGCGCAGATAGGCCAGATCTCCCACGTGCGGATCTGCGTCCAGACGCTCCAGATCGTCACTGTTCACACCCGGGACCGGGGCATAGTCATAGACGCCGGAATTACGTTCATCCGTAAAAGCGACCTCCAGACCCTTCCCCACATCGGCATACACCCACACCTCCCAGGACACGGACGCCCAGCTGTGCCCCATGGTCACCGGCTTCCACCCGCTCAGCCCGATGGCAAACTCAGGATCCAGGCCGATGCCCGCCTCAAGGGGGGATTCTTCCAGGTCTATAAGCTCCCGGGGCGCCGCAGCGAGATTTCCCTCCACACCCGGCTCAGCTTCACCCGGAGCCGCCACGGCCAGATCCAGTTCCTCGATCACCGCGGCTTGCAGGTCGCGCCGGATGTCTTCGCTGAGTCCCATAAAAGAACCCAGATCCGTCCGGATGGAGTTGCCCCGTTTTGGTGGAGTGTTTAGGGCTTGGGCTTCAAGCCCGTGTTTGATGCTGTTTTTCATATGTCATCGGTGAGTGGTATGCGATTGATGAATGCCTACGATGGGGATTATACCAGCCCTCAATATACTCAAAAATAGCCAATCTGGCCTCCTTGTGGGTACGAAAACAACGGCGGTCGATCAATTCACATTCGAGGGTGGCGAAAAAGCTTTCACACAGTGCGTTGTCATAGCAGTCGCCTACAGAACCCATTGAGGGACGTATACCCGCCTCATCGCAGCGTTTACCGAAGGCAAGTGAAGTATACTGAGATCCCTGGTCGGAGTGGTGGATCACCCCACAAGGATGACGCTGCCAAAGTGCCATATTCAAAGCAGACAAAACCAACTCACTCTGGAGCGTCGAAGCCATCGTCCAGCCCACGACTCGGCGGGAAAAGACATCGATAACCACAGCAAGATACAGGAAGCCCGCCCAGGTTGGTACGTAGGTAATATCGGCCACCCAGAGTTTATTTGGGGCTTCAACAGTGAAGTCTCTCTTGACCAGATCAGGGGCTTTTTGAGCCTTTTTTCCCTTACGGGTGGTTCTGATACCCTTTCGACGGCTCACCCCGAAGATACCAATCTCAACCATCAGACGGGCGACACGCTTTTTGCCTATACGGATGCCTAATGCTGCCAGATCTTCCCAGATTCTGGGGGCTCCGTAGGTAGAATCAGAACGGGCATGAAAAGCCTTAATCTGTTCCTTGAGATCCGCATCGACCTTTGCTCTTGGCGATGGGGGGCGTCCTCGCCACGCATAATACCCACTGAGGGAGACACCCAGGACTCGGCATTGCGTGGTAATTGGCCATTTTGCCTGGTGCGCCTTCACGAACTGGAAGGCTTTCTGGGGATCGTGTTGGTCTCCTGAGCGAACCAGGCTGCTGCTTTTGACAAGATCTCACGCTCGATGCGTAACTGCTTAATCTCGCGACGAAGACGGCGCAACTCCTCTCGCTCATCACTGGTCAGACCGTCTTCTCGAAGGCCCTCGTCTCGGTCGGCCTGTACCACCCAGTTCCGGATCGTCTGGTCTGAGGGCTCGAACTCTTTGGCCAGCTCTCCTGGCGTACGACCGGCTCGAACCAATTCGACCATTTGCTTTTTGAACTCAGGTGGATAAGGTGGACGTGTTGGCGGCATAGTGGATCTCCTTTCTCCCAAGAGATAAGGTACCCACCGAAACGGGTCAAGTCCATTGAATGGCAGCTACTATAAAACCATTGCTACAAGCACACAGAACGACGGTGAATATATCTGGACCGTGTCCTCCTCCGTAGCAGCAGGAAGCGACTATACCGTGCGTGTACGCAGTGTGGACAATACCAGCATCAAAGACTTCAGCGACGCCACATTCACCGTAGTGCCCCAAGGACAGGCACTCTCTGTTGAAGGCAACGATCCCAATCCTTTCAATCCGGAAACCACCATTCGCTACGTCCTGCCTAACGCAACCCACGTTAAAGTTGTGATCTACAACATGCTCGGCCAACAGATTGCACAGTTGGTAAACCAGACACAAAATGCAGGACGTCACGCCGTGCGTTTTGATGCCACGCACTTAGCCAGCGGCTTCTACTTCTATCAAATTCAAGCAAACAACCAGATCATCACGAATAAGATGATGTTGATCAAATAATCCATGATCAGTACATCACGAAACCCAGAACCATCAGGAAATTTCAAATTGCAAATTGCAAATTATAAATTTCAAATTGGCCTCCCCCAACCCCGAAATCGGCTTCCAGACTGCTTTTTGGGGAGGGGAAGGGTCGATTTGCAATTTGCAATGGTCAATTTGCAATTTGCAATTGCCTCTCGTCCAGACTGATCTCGTGAAGTACTGATGATCAAACGAACCTCATCCAAAAGGCCAGGAGGTATTTCTCCTGGCCTTTTAACTTTCCAGAAGTTTCCGCTCAACCATGCGTTCCACAGCCCGCTCCCCGTTCGGGCACAGGTCCGGAATCCGCACTCATTTAAGCTGGTATGGACCGGCCCGGTCCGGCAACCCGGCCGGCTTGCCGATTGCCTCGGCCATCGCCCGAATGTGATACGGCAGCGAACCGCAGCACGACCCGATCAATTTCACGCCCATATCCCAGGCATCCCGGGCATAATCGGCCATCTCCCGGCGGGGATGGTACCGGAGTTCAAAATGCATGCTCGCACCCGAGGCGATCTCCCGCGTGTACTCCGCGCCGTTCTCCAGCACGTAGGCCACCGGCTGGGCACAGATCGGCGCCGACACCGCCCCCATCATCTTCTGCACGATATCCCGGTACCCGTGCCACGGCCGGTGGCAGTTTGCCCCTACCAGATCGGCGCCGCAGTCCACAAGCCGCTTTGCCGCCTCATCCGGCAGGTACCGGTCGGCCGTGTACTCGCCCGACTTGAACGCCAGCGTCACCACCGCCGGAACCCCCGCCTGCTGGATAAACGGGATGGACAGGGCCGCGTCTTCCACAGAATAGAACGTCTCCACAATAAACAGGTCCACACCGGCCGCGGCCTGCTGCTCCACCCGCCGCTCGTAGAACGCCTGCAGCTCCCGCTTCTCCTCTCCGGTCAGAGGCGATCGCCTCCGGTAACTCACCTTTCCCCCCGGGCTGAGCGTGCCCGCCACGAACCGGTCCGGGCCTGCCGCCTCCCGCGCCAGCTCAACCGCCGTCCGGTGCAACTCCTCATCGCAGTCCAGCTCCCGAACGCCCCAGCTCATCGCCTGCAGGACTTCTGCGCCCGCCCGCGCAAACTCCCGGTGCAGTTCCAGCACGCCCTCCGGATAATCCAGGACCGCCATCGGCACGCCCCGCTCCAGGCTCCCCAGACACCGGCGCTCCAGCTCCAGATAATAGCCCCCGTCGCACAACAGCGGACCCTCATTTAGACGTTCGAGAAATCCTGATGCCATATTTTACCTCCCGTTTATGTCCAGAACGACGATTCTCATGGAAATTGAGGAACCGACATCCGCTCCCCACTCACCGCTGCAAGCTCTCCGCAGATCGCCGGAGCGCACGAACGCGCAGCCTGGATTGCATCGATCAGCGGGCGCCGGTCCCGAATAATAGCATCGAAGAAATCCAGCATCATATCGAACTCCGCCCCCTGGTGCCCCGGTCCAGTACCTACAATAAGGGGCAGATCCATCCACCCCCCTCCCGATTCCACCGTATTCAGAAACTTGTGAGGCAGGTGTATATATCCGGACCCCACCTCGTTGCGCCGCTCCCCCTCGTAACACCCAATCGTCCCGTACAGGGCGAGATAGTTCAGGTGGGGGCGCCGGAACCCGTAACACTGCAGCGCCTTGATGACCACGCCGCTCTCGCTCTTCATCAGCGCCACCACACTGTCGCAGCCGTCCCCGGTTTTCGCGCCAAAGCCCTCCTCCGTCCTGCCCTCCACAAAACTCGTGCCCCGCATCCCGAACGCCTCCACCTCCACGATCTGCTCGTCCCCCAGCAGCCAGCGCGACGTGTCAAACGTGGTATGCACCGCTGCGTTCAGCGGAGGTTCGATCCCCCCTTCGCACCCGCGATCCGCCGGCATGCCCACCTCCCGCTCCCGGTCCCCCCAGAACCGCTTCCGCCACCGGTAATCGCAATTGTACTCCGCCTCCATATACTGGATCTTCCCGAACTCCTCCTCCATACAGAGCTTCTTGACCGCCTCGTACCGGTTGTACCACCTCAACTGGTTCCCCATCTGCACCTTCAGACCGGTCTCCTCGCTCAAATCCACAATCGCCCGGCACTCCTCCAGCGTAACCGCAGCCGGCATCTCTACAAAAACGTGCTTCCCCGCCTGCAGCGCCTGGATCGTATGCTCCCCGTGCCGGTCCGTGCCCGTCTCCACGACAATCACCCGGACCTCCTCGTCCCTGAGCATCTCCTCGTAGTCCCGGTACCACTTCGGGATCTTCAGCTCCTCCGCCACAAACTCTGCCAGGTCCTCCACCTCATCGCACACCGCAACCGTCCGGCTCTGGTCCAGGAGGTCGCAGAATTTCGCCATATGCCGGCCGCGCCCGAGTCCGACCACCCCCACATTCAAAACCTCAGCGTCCTTATCAGGTCCGGTTACCTTGAGGGGCGGCCTCTCCTGCGCCTCCATCCACGCCAGGTACCGCTCCATCTTGACCTGTCTCGCCTTTTCCGAATACCAATCTCTGGACAGAAACCGCTCCAGAAGGTCCCGCCTGCTCTCGTTCATCCTGGGCTCCTCTCCCCTGTATACATTCTGTTCTGCCAACCCGCCACGACCGGTTCTCGACCGCCTCAGCGGCTGTTGAGCAGGGTATTGACCGCCCGCTTGAAAACGTGGATCGCGCGTTTGGCGGACCCGTGCGGGCCCGCAGTAGCTACATTGGTCTCATAGAAGACGCTGGGGATGCCAAACCTTTTAGCCATCTGATAACAATACTTCGGACAGTTTTTGTAATTCTGGGGGTTCAAATTTCATAAGCCATTGAAAAATAACAGTTTATGGAATCTGGTGCTAAATTTATAACCTGTTGAAAATCAACAACTTATAAAAAGTGTCCGAACCATTGTGATAACACATTGTATTCTCGCGATGGACGTTCGCTTTCCCGTGCGTGGAAAGTCCATCGGTCTCCAGACGCATGGTATCGCACAGGGCCTGGTAGAGCCGCGCCCGGTCGGGATCCTGGAAGACCGGATCGACCACCTCATACCAGCCGTCATAGGGATATTCGCTGTTATTTCGCCACCCCACAAAGGCGTGAATATTCATCCAGAGAGCGGGCTGTTCCTCAATAAGTTTATACCACAGCAGCCGGCTCTCGTGGGCTTCGGGCTCCTCCGAGTCCGGATCGTCCCCAAAAGCCCGATACATGTCGAACCCTTCCGCGTTGAAGGCGTTTCGGGCCATCACATTTCCATCCGGATTGACGGCCGGTATGACCTCGATCTGGATTTGCTCTCGCAGGGCCGCAGCATCGGGCAGGAGGGAGGTGATGAAGTCGGCAATGCCCCGCATCCCCCACGTGCCGGTAAATTCGACGGCGTGTTGACCGGCCCCGCAGAGGAGTTTCGGTTTGCCGGACGCGCCGGCACGGATGCCCGGGATGTCCCGGCCCTGGACCGACTTGCCCAGGGTGAACAGCTCGCAGCGGTCCCCGCGTTCATCGGCCAGCTTCCGGAGGAATTCGCAGGTATCGCTGTAGAGCGCCGGCCAGGCGTTGGTCACCCGAACGGATTCGTTCTCCTCCAGACTCAGGTGGATCAGCAGGGGTTCCTCATTGTTCTCGACATTGGAGCGGTCGAGAGGCTTGAAACGGTCCCGGCCTCCGGACCTGATCCAGATGGTCGTGGGCAAACAGACGACAAGGCCCGTCGGACCGAATTCGGGATCGGCCCACACTTCGACCGTCACATCCGCGCGGGCCCCATCATTCTGCACGTCGAAGCAAAAGTAGTAACTGTAGGTATCTTTGTCCCCTACAAACTCCAGCCGAAAACGGTCGTCCCCGACCTGTTTGATATTCTTCGCGTTGCCGCACTCGAAGTCGCCGGTAATTGAGATCATCTACTTTAATCCCTTTTTCTTCAATCGCGGTTCGTGATTCGAGGTTCGCTATTTCGTTACACAATCCCCGAGTTGGTTTTTCTCTGTGTCCTCTGCGTCCTCTGTGGTGAACGCTTACCCTGACTTTTCCATCCCGCTTACGGTTGTCTCGACACCCAATGGACTCACTGATTTTTCATACCGCCCGTCCGTAAACCTCATCCAGCCGTCCAGGTACAGGGCCTGCCCTTCTCTCCATTCTCTGCCACCCTTGATATTCTCATATAATCTGCCGACTTTAACTGCCAGGTCTTTATGCTTTGAGAGGCATCTCTCCAACTCCCCCCCTATGCGCCGTACGACCTCGGCAAGTTTGTCCACCTGTTCCGGTTTAGACGCTTGCAGCGCACTACGGATCTCGCTCAACTTCCGACGGGCCTGCGCTGTATCGGGCCTGCTCACTTTCTCCATCTGTTGGTGTAAATGAACGATGTCGGCTGCAAATCTTTCGTATTCCTCGCAGCGCCTTTGCATATTGGAGTACATCAAATCCAGGTCGTCTATGAGTTGATCTAAACGGTCTTTGCCCGTCTTAACCGATTCAGGCTCATCCCTGAGAAGCCCTTTTAGCTCATCCAGCGCAGCGCATGGGTCCGGATGCCTGGTCTGACCGGTTGTCGAAGAATCACGAAAGGCTGCAAGTCCTTTCCCGTTCCATCGCACGCTGGAAAGTTCCATAACCCCGCCCCATTTGGACACGAACAGAGGGGAGACATTGTGCCCGCGTTCCACGATGTGGCCCAATCCTTCGCGGATGACCGCAAGCACCTTCTCCTTGTGGGGCGATGGAGGCAACCAGCGATCATCTATGCTCATCGCCTCCGTTCTTTCCTTCGCAGAACTTTCAGAACGGCTCGGAAGATTCGCCACTAAGAGTTTCCAGGCTCGTTCTAACGCTTCGTTCCCCTCAAACCAGGGTGAGATTTTCTCGCGTATTCTATCGACTGCCTCGCCCAAATCCATGGGTTTCATCCTCATGACCATCCTGATCTCTAATTACCTTACCCCAATTCCTCCCAGATCCTCGGGCATCTCAGTCCGCTTCGACGATCAAGGCCACAGGTCGGTGCTCAGGTATTTGAGTCCCGAATCGCACACCATAACCGCTACCGACCTGCAGGACTGCCCGAGCAACTGCAGCGCAGCCACAACATTCGCGCCCGACGAAAACCCCGCGAAGATCCCCTCTTCCCGCGCCAGCCGCCGCGACATCGACATCGCCTCCTCATCCGTCACCGCCAGGTAGCCGTCCACAAGCTCGGGACGGACAAAACGCAGGTCAGTCATCGAATACCCCCCGCCCTGGATGCGGTGATTTTGATCCGTGATACTCATGCCGGCGAGGACCGCGGCCCCTGCGGGCTCCACCACGAAGCAGCGAATGGACGGATCATACGCCTTGAACGCTTCGGCACAGCCTCCAAACGTCCCTCCCGTACCGACAAAATCGCAGAACGCATCGATCTCCCCCCCCGATTGCTTCAGAATCTCCGGACCCGTGTGCAAATAGTGGGCGCGGAAGTTCCCCTCCAGTCGGAACTGATCGGCCCGAAACGCACCGCGCGCCTCTACGATCCGCTCTGTTTTCCGTTCCACCTGCTCCAGATCCTCGCCGGAAACCTGTCCCGGTTTGGAGCCGGGGGCCTGATCGACCAGGACGACCTCCGCCCCCAACGCCGACATCATACGCGCCCTCTCGGCAGAATTGCCCTTCGACATCACCGCTACAAACGGATACCCTTTGATCCCGCACACAATAGCCAGCCCGGTCCCTGTATTTCCGCTGGTCAGCTCCACAATCGTTTGACCCGGCTTCAGCAGGCCCTCGGATTCCCCGTCTTCGATCATCTGGCGGGCGATCCGGTCCTTCTTGGAATATCCCGGATTCAAATTGTCCAGTTTGGCCAGGATCCTGCCATCCAGCCCTGCGGTGATCCTGCTCAACGCCACAAGCGGCGTGTTGCCGATCGCCTCAACGGCGGACGAGAGGAGGGACTGATTTCGGTTCATACGATTTATTTCCTATGACCTGTGCGATTCCGCAGCTTCTTTATACGCTCAGTTCCTCCCTGAGCCCCAGCGCCTCTGCCATCACCCGGATGTGGTTGGGACCCGCCCCGCAGCATAAGCCGATGTAGTTGATCCCCTCCGCCTTCGCCTTCACCGCGAACTCCCGCATCTCTTCCGGCGGAATGGTATCGTATTTCTGTCTGTGCCCCTTTGGCTGGCAGGCGATCGGCACATCCACCGCCTCACGCATCTCCAGCGCGGTCGGCAGCATCTGTTCGGGATCCCCGATGCAGACCGTTCCCACAATGTCCGCCCCGTCTCCGGCTAAGATCCGCGCGCACTCCGCTGCCTCTACTCCATCCTGCGTCTCCTTCCGACTCCCGATCCCCAGCAGCACCATCGTCGGCACGTCCGTCTTCTTACAGCTCTCCAGACACACCCGCACCTCGTCCAGCCGGGCAAACGTCTCGGGAATCAGAAAATCCGCGCCCGCATCCACCAGGATCGCTATCTGCTCCTCCCACTCCGCCTGCGCTCGGGCGCAAGACGACGCATCGTCCGGATCGAAAACCGGATCTCCCAGCCGCGACCCCGTGCTCGTAGACACCAGACACCCTCCCACCGGCGCCTCCCCGTTGGACGCCTCCTTCGCCGCCCGAATCCCCGTCCGATTGATCTCCTCCACCCGATCTCCCCAGCCATACTTCGCCTCCAGTTGCGCGCCCGACGTGAACCACGTCAGCGCCTGCAGCACCTGGGAGCCGGCGCTGTAAAAGTCCTGGTGGATCTGCCGCAGTGCCTCCGGATGCGACCCGATGATCTCAGGCACGCCGTACCCTCGCCAGAGTGCCTCCAGATACATGCCGCCGTCCCCCAGCACAATGCCCTCCCCCAGCATCTCCATCAAATCCTTCGCCATCTTTCAACCCTCCCTCTGTGTGTGCATCCTGATTCCTCACGCTTCCCTCTGCTCTTGAACCCCGACAAAGCTCTCCTCCAGAGAGAGCTTGAAGCCTTCGAACAGCTCGTCATTGGTCTGCCTGAGAATCGTGGTATTGATCCAGACATGGAACTGAGACGCCCCTTCCTCACCGGGAGAAATGAAAACCCCGCGATCACGGAGGTCCGAAACGAACCTGTCGACATCCACATCCGGTGCGAGATCAACGGGAAACACATTGGAACCATGCTCGAATCGCCCAATCCTGATCCCCGGAATCGTATTCAACCGCTCGAACAGTTCTGCAGCCTGCGCCATAGCAGCGGAAAAGCGTTCCTCAAACCCATCCGCTCCCTTCAGCGCAAGCGCCGCCGCCAGCCATACCGAAGACAGCCCGCCTCCGAACATCCGGCGTTCATGATAAAGCTCCGCCGTGAACTCGGCTGACCCGGCCAGAATCGCACCGAAGGGGGCGCCGAAATACTTGTGGAGGGAAACGTAGACCGTGTCGAAACAGGCCGCATAATCCTCTGGAGGGACACCCGTCGCCGACGACATCATATACATGCGAGCCGCGTCCATATGGGCAGGTACCCCGCGCTCCCTGCAGAAATCGGTAATTTCCCGAATCACATCGAACGGCACAATTCGCCCCCTCTGCCGAAGAACGGGGCTCTCGATCATCACCGCGCCGATGGGATTCGAAACCCGGCTGCTCTCCGTCTGATCGAACGCCTCCTTCAGCTCATCCAGAGTGAAATAGGGACGGTTCCTGGCCAGCGGGATCAGGTTGATCCCGCTCAGGCGGGAGACACAGTCGCCCGTATCGTTGTAGAGATGGCACTGTTCCTGAACCACCGCACGCGGATTTGGGCCGCAGTGTCCCCGAATGGCCAGATGATTCGCAAGGGTCCCGGTGGGCACGAACATGGCCGCATCCTTGCCCAGCATCTCCGCGAACCTCCGTTCCAGCTTCTCAACCGTTCCGAACCGGGAAAACCGATCCGACTCGATACCAACCTCGCTATCAAACTCGGCAAGACGGCGCAGCATCTCCTGGGGTGACTTCGGCTCTCCGTCCCCCGAAAAAACAACCGCTCGCTCCGTATCCCAAACGCTGCGAACCTCACCCATTTCAGTTTCACCCCTTGCGGCCCAGCGCCTCGGCCATCGCCCGAATGTGCTTGGGACCGGCATAGCAGCATGCGCCGACGAAGTTGACACCCTCTGCCTTCGCCTTCAGGGCATACTCGGCCATCTCCTCCACGGGAACCATCGCGTTGGGTCCGGCGTGACCGCTCGGCTGATAGCCGATCGGCACATCCACCGCCTCCCGCATCTCCAGTACCACAGGCCACATTCTGCTCGGGCGGCCGCTGCAAACCGTGCCCACAACATCCGCGCCCTCGTCAACCAGAATGCGAGCGCACTCCGCCGGAGATGCGCCGTCCGGCGTCTTGTTCCCAAGGCCCATCAACACCATCGTCGGAACATCCGCCTTCTTGCAGCTCTCCAGACACACCCGCACCTCATCCAGCCGGCTGAAGGTCTCCGGAACCAGAAAATCCGCGCCCGCATCCACTAAAATCGCAATCTGCTCCTCCCACTCCGCCTGCGCCCGGTCGCGGGACGACGCATCGTCCGGATCGAAAATCGGATCTCCCTCCCAGGACCCGGTCCGGGTCGACACCAGGCACCCGCCCACCGGCGCCTCGCCGTCCGACGCTTCCATTGCCAATTGTACACCCATCCGGTTCACCTCGTCCAGCCGGTCTCCCCACCCGAAACGGCGCTCCAGCTGGGACCTGGAGCAAAACCACGTCACCGACTCAAGCACCTGAGAACCTGCATTGTAGAAGTCTTTGTGAATCTGCCGGATCGCGTCCGGATGTTCCACAATCGCCCCGGGCGTATCATACCCGCGCCACCTCGCCTCTAAGATCATCCCCCCGTCGCCCAGGACCACATCCTCCTTCAGCATCTCCAGTAAATTTCTCGGCATCCCGCGTTCCTTCCATCTGTGTGATTCCAGGGTCTTCAACCTGTTCGCGGCATCTCCCCGGCAGGCCGATCCGCATTCGGACGAAAATCCGGCACGCGCATCAGCCTGCTCCCCTCCTCGATCGAATCGACCGCCAGAACAGCCGGCGCCATCGTGTCCATCGCCCTGTAAACGTCAAACGCCAGCGGCTTGCCCGCCAGCACCGCATCCCGGAAATTCGCATGCACATAATAATCCGCATCGCTGTGGCCGCTGCCCCGCGCTTCAGGGGGCGTATCCGTGCGCTCGTACCGCCAGTCCACCTCTGCCCAGTCATTCATCTGAGTGTCGGCAAACCACACCTTCGGCTTGTCTCCAGGCGACCGCCGCCACTCGGCGCTGCCCTTCGTCCCAATCAACTGCCACCAGTGATAATCGCCCTGTGGACGCGGTTGGGTGTGGCCGTCCAGCATACGGATCAGCGTATCCTTTTCCGTCTTCATCAAAGCAACTTGAAAATCGGGTCGTCTGATCTCCGGATGCGCATAGCTGGGTGACTTCGTACCCATCGCAGTCACCTCGACCACACGGTCGTCCAGGATCTTCAAAAGGATACTCAGGTCATAGGAGGCGGCAATGATCGGCGGCCTGTATTCGACCGGCTCCGCTTCCGGGTAATCGGCCCGCTCCTCGATCGAACAAAACCTCCCCGTCCTGTAATCCCGAAACCACCACCCGGTGCCAATATAATGGATATACTGTCCCTCGGCGTAAGTGATCTTCCCCAGCCGTCCCTCTGAGACCAGCTTCCGCCACCCCTCCACAAATCCCCAGTACCGCGTCTGCTCTGCCAAACTGTACACCAGTCCTGTCCGTTCCACCGCCGTCACGATCCGCCAGCAATCCTCCACGGTGTAGCCCGCCGGAACCTCGCTGTTCACGTGTTTTCCCACCTCCAGGGCCTGCGCCGCCATCGCCCCCACCTCTTTCTGCCGTACCACCAGGCCGACCGCGTCGATCCCGTCATAACCGAGGAAATCCTCGTAATCCCTGAACACCTTCACATCGTCGCGATAGTCGATCTCCGCCAGCGCCCGCTCGTACAGCGGCTCAATCCAGTCACAGATCGCCGTAATGCGGTAACCAGGGATCCTCTGCAGCAGCCGAATCCAGGCCAGTGCGCGGCCACCAAGCCCTGCAATGCCAATCCGTATCTCCTCCACCGAATATTCTCCTCGTCTGTACCCGACCGGTCCCTATTCGAGCCCCAGACCAGCGCTCTCCCTTTTTACTTTTTACTTTTTACTTCTATCCCCAGCCCCTCCGCCATCGCCCGAATGTGCAAAGGACCCGTTCCGCAGCAGCACCCGATGTAATTAATCCCTCCCGCCTTCGCCTTCACCGCAAACTCCGCCATCCCCTCCGGAGGAACACTCCTCATAAAACGGGAGGCAGTGTAGCCAACCTCTTCGGTATCCTGTTTCTGCTCAAACCCTTTCGGCTGGCAGGCGATCGGCACATCCACCGCCTCCCGCATCTCCAGCGCGGTCGGCAGCATCTGTTCGGGATCCCCGATGCAGACCGTGCCCACAATATCCGCCCCTTCGTCCGCCAGCACCCGGGCGCACTCCGCAGCAGTCGCCCCATCCTCTGTCGTCTTCTCGCTCCCGATCCCCATCAGCACCATCGTCGGCACGTCCGTCTTCTTACAGCTCTCCAGACACACCCGCACCTCGTCCAGCCGGGCAAACGTCTCGGGAATCAGAAAATCCGCGCCCGCATCCACCAGGATCGCTATCTGCTCCTCCCACTCCGCCTGCGCCCGGGCGCGCGACGACGGATTATCCGGATCGAAAACCGGATCTCCCAGCCTCGACCCCGTGCTCGTAGACACCAGACACCCCCCCACCGGCGCCTCCCCATTGGACGCATCCTTCGCCGCCTGAATCGCCGTCCGATTGATCTCGTCCACCCGGTCTCCCCAGCCGTACTTCGCCTCCAGCTGCGCACCCGAGGTAAACCAGGTCAGCGCCTGAAGCACCTGCGAACCGGCGTTGTAAAAATCCTGGTGGATCTGCCGCAGTGCCTCCGGGTACGACCCGATGATCTCGGGCACGTCGTACCCGCGCCAGTTTGCCTCCAGGTACATGCCACCGTCCCCCAGCACAATGCCCTCTTTCACCATATCCATAAGATTATTCGCCATCTCTCGACCCTCCTCGTACTGGTTTTTACCTTGTCAATAATACCCGGTCCCCAACGGAGGACGGGCGTACGCCACCTCGATCCGGCTTGGAATACCCGAACGGTTCATCGTATTTACTCCCCGGCACGTCACCGAATGCACCCCCTCCTGCATCGGCCACTCGAAACTCTCCTCGCACCGTTCCCACGCTCCCTCATCGATGCGAATCTCATAACGGTCAAAAAACGGCATACAGTGTGACAGGGTCAGGACCAGCCTTGAGCCGCTCGCGTCCCAATCCGGCTTTGCGGACATCCGGACCATATTCACGGTCCAGTACACATCCGACAGATTTGACGTCCACTGAACCTGGGGACCGGGTCTGAAATTATGTACGAATGTCGGCAGGCACCTGCGATCCACCCATGCCCATGTCACACGGTCCGTCGGTATCCTCACCCTGGCATAATAGTCCATCACCCGGTTCCTTGCAAACCTCGCGAAGAGCTGGCGATTGACCTCTTCGTCATAGTCCTTTCGGCACGTCGAATTACGGAGCGCGAGCCGGACATGCTCGGCATCGGGAACCACAAACTCCGGCTGGTCCTGCACCATCTCCACCTCGTCGGCGCAGCCGTTCAGCCACGCCTCCCGGATCTCCAGTGCATTCAGCGGCGCCCCGTCCCGCTCGTAGTGGACGTTGACGTCTGCGTCCATAATCACCCACTTCCGGTGTTCGTTGGACCAGACCTCGGCAACCGCGTGCCCCACGTTCCAGATATTGTAGTCCCGGGGCGCCTCACAATCCTGGACGCTGATCCCCACCCGCCGCGCAGGCCACCCCAGCGCAGTCGCCGCATCGACGAAAACCCTGGCGAAGGATCCGCAGAAAAACCGCTCCCCCCTGCCCACCGCCTCCAGAATACCCAGCCCGTCGTCGATCTCCGGGGGATTGTACCACAACCCGTGGTCCCACCGGCTGCGCACCCAGCGCTTTAAGGCCAGGAACCCTTCAAACTCCGTCTCGCACCCCGCCACCACCTCCTCAAGCCCGTACTCCTCCCTGAGCCGCGCGATTCTCGGAGCGCGTGGATCCCCGTAATCGCAGCACGTAAAATCCCCGACAAAGTCCTGGACCTCATACCTGACCACCCTGAACTCACCGGGACATTCTTGGCCCATACAGCAACCCCCTGTCAATTGCGGATTTCGGAATGCGGATTGCGGATTAAAGAGCATTCATTCCGCAATCCCCAATCCCCAATCCGCAATACTCCAGCCCCTCACTGAAGCTGATAAGGCCCGGCCCGGTCCGGGATCTCCGTCGGCTTCCCGATCGCCTCGGCCATCGCACGGATGTGGTAGGGCAGCGCGCCGCAGCAGGCCCCGATGAACTTGACCCCCATATCCCACGCGTCCCTCGCATAATCCGCCATCTCCCGCCGGGGCTGGTGTCGGAGTTCGAAATGCACGCTTGAGCCTGAGGCAATTTCCCGTGTATACTCCGCGCCATTCTCCAGGACATAAGCTAAAGGCTGGGCGCAGATCGGCACCGACACCGCCGACATCATCTTGCGTATAATATCGCGGTACATGTACCAGGGTCGGCCGCAGTTTATCCCCACCACATCGGCCCCAAGATCCACCAGCCGCTTTGCGGCCTCATCCGGAAGGTACCGGTCGGACGTGTAGTCCCCCGACTTGTACTCCAGCGTCACCACCGCCGGTACCCCCGCTTCCTTGATATACGGCAACCCCAGCGATGCCTCCTCTACAGAGTAAAACGTCTCCACGATAAACAGGTCCACCCCGGCAGCGACCTGCTGTCCCACCCGCCGCTCGAAAAACGCCTGCGCCTCGCCCTTTTCCTTTTCGGTAATGGGCGAACGCCTTTGGTACTGCCCGATCCCCGCCGGGCTGAGGGTGCCCGCCACGAACCGGTCCGGCCCGGCCGCCTCCCGGGCAAGCTCAACCGCCGTGCGGTGCAGCTCCTCGTCCCGGTCCAGCTTCCCCACGCCCCACGCCATTGCCTGCAGCACCTCCGCGCCTGCCAGCGCGAACTCTCTGTGCAGCTCCAGCAGACCCTCTGGATGATCCAGCACAGCCCAGGGCACGCCCTTGTCGAAACTCCCCAGACACCGCCGTTCCAACTCCAGGTAGTAACCCCCGTCGCCGAGCACCGGCCCCTCGTTCAGACGTTCCAGAAATCCGGATGCCATCGTGTCACCTCCCATTTGAGTAATTGTAAAGGGTCTCAGTCCTCAAGGCGATCCTCCTATAAGGGCCAGAAAATCCCTCTGGAGCTTTTCCCGGGTCCCCACAACCGTGTTCCCCCAGCTCAGCAGAGGGTCTGGCAGCTCTTCCCACCGGGCCTCAGGGCCAAACAGGAAATAGATATCCCACACCACCTCAACATCCCCGGCATATCTCCCCTGCTCGGCGAACCATCGCCCCACAACCCGCTGCTCATCCCAGAAATGAACCACCCTCGGATCCGGAATAAAGCTCTTCTTCCACTCCGACCGGGCATCGCCGGCAATCAGCTGTAACACGCGATGTCCGGATCCCCTGCCCCCTCGTATGCCTGCTTTAAGAAGGCCTCGTTCTGGTCGCATATCGCCGTAAGCCTGCCCCCTCTCACTCGCTGACAGTTCGAAAGCCATGCACCAATTCCACGCGGTCCCAGCCCGACAAGGCCTATGCGTACCTCCTCTGGTGAAGCCAACCCCTTCTCCTCGATTTAAAAAGCCGTCATGTTTTAATACCTGGCTGCGTAGCCGCAGCGCTCAATCATATCCCTTTCGCCGTCGCCATTCGTCCAGGGAACAATGCCGCCGGCCGGGATTTCCCACCCAGATCTCCCCGTCCGGCACATCGTGCCGAATCAGCGCTCCCGCCCCGATCAGACACTGCCGACCCACCCTGGCGCCATCCACAATCGTCGCATTCGTACCGATAAAGCAGTTTTCTCCCACCTGCACCCTTCCGGAAAACGTAGCGCCGCAGGTGACAATACAACAATCCTCAACCACATCGTCGTGGGACAGCGTCACATTCTGCAGCAGCGTCACCCAGTTTCCAATGCGCACATCCGGTCCCACCATCGTCCCGCCCAGGATCGACGTCCCGAGGCCTACGGAACTATGGGGCGAAACAAAGGCCAGGGGATGAACGATAGTCTCGTACCGGTCCAGACTCAGACCCAACGAGGAGAAAAAATCCGGAATCCGCCAGAAAGAACCCGTGCCCCCCCAGATCCCGATGAACTTCACGTCTCCCGGCATCTCACGTGCGCACGAGTGGTCGCCCAGGCATTCTAAACCGGGCAACCGCAGCTGCTTCGGCGAACCGTCCCTGGTCAAATACCCCAGCAGCTCGTAGGTCGGCTCGATACGGTTGATCTCACCGATTGCATCGGCAATGTCGGTATTGCAGGCCCCGATCCCCAGCAGAACGACCTTTTGCAGACTCTTCATTCCGGCAGCTCCCCCGCCTTCCGCTTCTCAGAAGGCCTGAAATCCGGCACCTCCAGGCACGCGCTCCCCTGCTCAACCGACTGAACGGCCACAATCGCCGGGGCCGTCAAATCCGCAGACTTGTACACATCCAGCGGCGGATCCGAATCGTTCAGAATCGCATCCAAAAAAGAAGACAGCGCAAAATAGTCCATATTCCCATGCCCGCTCCCCACCGCCTCCTCCGGAAGCTCATCGAGCGAATACTGCCACTCCACCGACTCCATGCCTTCCTTTCCGGAACTCTCCAGCCACATCTTCGGAGTGTCCACTCCCGAAGCCCCACCATAGATCTCTGCGGAACGGGCAGTCTCCACCTTCCCCTTCGTCCCTTCCAGGTGAAACCAGTGGTGGCTGCGTGGAGTGGTCGCATACGTAAACCCGGTCGCCATCCGGATAATCGTATCCTTCTCCGTGTGCATCAACGCCACCTCCATATCGGACGCCGGAATCCCCTCATAATAGTAGCTCTCCGGCCGCGTGGCCATGCATGTCACCCGCTCCACCCGGTCCTCCAGAACCGTCAAAATCGGCCCCAGGTCGGTGGCCATATAAAGGATCGGATGTGGATACCAGTTCCACATCCTGCTCTTTACCGCCCTCGGATGATCCTTAGCTTCCTCCAGGGTGATCCGCTCCCCGGTCTCGGAATCCACCCAGAAGCGATCCGGCGTCATCCCGTGAAGGTACTGCCCCTCGGCAAAAATGACATGACCGAGTTTCCCCTCCAGAACCATCTGCCGCCATGCATTCACAAACGCATGGTACATCACCTGTTCCGCCATCTGAAACTTCAGCCCGCTCCGCTCCACCGCAACCACCACCCGCCACAAATCGTCCATATCGTACGTCAGCGACACCTCGCAGGCCGCATGCTTGCCCGCCTCCATCGCCCGGCAGATCAGATCCGGCTGATCGTGCGGGGCCGTCACAATCGCCACCGCGTCGATCTTCGCCTCCTTCAGCATCTTCTCATAATCGGTATAGCACGCAATATCCGGATCCCCCGCCTCCTCATAAGCCTGCTGCACAAGGGCCTCGACCTTATCACAGAGGGCCGTCACCCTGCACGTCTTGATCCGCAGCAGATTTTTCATCCACGACCGTCTCCCGCGCGGTCCCAGTCCCACAATACCGATCCGCACCTGCCCTGGTGTAGCCATCTCAACCTCCTATCACAAACGATAAACCTGATACGCCGTATCACACGGCTTACCCCACGCCGTAAGCAGCGCACGCTCTCTGCAAATCGCGATCGTGGAAATCGTCGTACTCATCCTGTTAACATCCTTGTACTGACAGATCGCCCCCTCTTCAGCCCGGTGGCAGAGAACCTCCTCCATCTGCTCAAAGCGGAACCTGCCGTCCTGATCCGGCTCGATCCGCGTCAGAAACGCATGTCGTGCCCTCGAATTGTCCAGCGCCCACTCCTGGCTGTTGGGCCCGTGCTCCAGCTTCCCGGAAGCGAAAAAATTCGTCGTAAACAGATGGCTGTGCCCGTTCAGCCGCGTCACCACCTTCCCCTCTGCCGACAGCTCGAACACCGCAGCATCCCCACCTTCATCCACCACGATAAAAACCACCCCCGCTCCCACAAAAGGATGCGCCTCCACCAGATCGACGGCCTCTTGCACGGTCGCGCACCGGTCCAGAAACAGCCTCCCCAAGAATCCATCCGTCAGCCCCGGCTCAAAGTCCACGACCCGGCCGCTCACCGAAGACCCGCCCAGGGCCAGCCCTTTCTCGTTGACCCCCACGTGTCTCCACACCGTCCCCATATGCGTAGACCCGAGCGAAGCCAGCCCGTTTGAAAGGCGCCAGAGGAGCATGGGCACAAACCGGATGAGAGACTCCTCGGGGTCCCCGCAATCCGTATTTTTCCCCAGCAGAGGCCCCCGGTCGCTGCTCGGAAACCCGATGCTCGTACAGTTCGCAGCTTCACGCTCGGGCTCTTCCGCGGAAAGCGTCGTCCCGATACAACTGCACAGATTGTGCTTGCACACATCGTCAAAAGGAACGCCGGAACCCTCGGCAATCCCGGCCATCTCTTCGATCAGCTCCGGGGCGTGATCCCTCAGATAGCCCTCCATACCCTCCTTGATGACCTCAACCCGTGCCGGATCGTGTTTCTGCAAATAGCTCTCTGCATATTGCGCCACAATTTGGCTGAACTCGGACTTTATGAATTCGCCATATCTCACGCCGATATCGAAGGGACTTCCCTCGATCTCCTTGACCTCCAGATATCCGGGATTCATCTCTTCCTCCTTGTCCGCTTATTCTAGAATCAACTCGGATACACCACCTCGGTATACCGGTCCTTCTCCAGCGGATACCAGTGCACCCGCATCTTCCGGGCTCTGGGAGCCGCATAACGTCGCTCCCACGCGTTCACTCCTCATTCTCTGCAATGATTACGGGTTGACCGCTATTAGCCAGCGATTCCTGAACACGGAATGAGAGATCCAGAGATCGGCGGGCTTCCCTGGCGCTGATGAATTCCGGATCCACTTTCCCGTTTACACACTTTACGAAGTACTCACATTCTTTCAGATATGGATCGTGGCCAATTTGGACTTTTTCTGGCTCCCCGGACGGAGGGTATCGAAACAGTCCTCCCCCGAATTCTCCGTTTCTCATGGTAAACTCCGACACGATTGTTTCGCGTTCGCATGTCAGCCTGAAGCCGGTGGTGAATGGGTAGCTGGTCGGCATTTGATTCGTTGCCTCAAGATTGGCGTGGAATCCATCCCAGGCGAACGTAGCGAGGACGTGACCCAGGCTTGGGTGTCCCGTCGAGCTAGCGGTGACTGACTTCGGTGTACCGAATAGACGAACAAGCACGTCGAGCTCGAATAGCATCAGCTCGATAATTGGATCCCCGTAGTGCTCCCCTTCTGCGCCCGTCGAGTAGGGAGGCGATAGTCTGCAGCCCACTGCGGCAATCGGCGCCCCTGCCCTGCCTGAGTTCAATGCGTCGAATATGAAGTCATAATCGGCCACAAACCGCATCAGAAGCGCCACCCCAAAGATTCTCTTACTGGCCTGCTGAGCCAGAATGATTGCATCGGCGTCTTCAAGTGTGAGCACCATCGGCGTTTCACAGAAAACGTGCTTGCCCGCTTCAAGGGCTCTTACCGCGAATTCCCTGTGAACAGCAGATGGCAAGGCAATGTCGACGGCATCAACAGATCCGTCATTCAGCACCTGCTCTGGATCCGTGAATCCAGGGATACCCAGCTCCGTCGAGACCTTTTTCACCTTGTCAGGAGTTCTCCCTACAATTCCTACGATCTCAACCTCTTCGAGCTTCTGGTACGCTTGCGCGTGGCATGTCCCCATGCGGCCCGCTCCAAGGATACCGATACGCATCATCTACCCCCCTCAGTTGAGTTGGCGGCTTTAGCCGGATTCAGACTTAATGATCTCTGAAATTCCGTCTCCCACATCCAAGGTCCAGAATACTCAACCCATTTTCACCCTCGGATCGCCTGTCGATAAAACTGAGTAAATCTGGATCGACCTGCTTGGTTCGATGAGGGCCATCATCGTAAATGAGAGAGTTCTGAGTTGCGAACCGCCTTCCTCAATACCACTGATGCACCCTGTGCCCCTGCCCCGGAAACCAGACCGTGTCCACCACGAGCCCTGCGACCACTGCTGTGATGTACCCGACCAGCATGCCGATGAAAAACGGCCTCGACCGCCGGTAAAACGCCACTCCGCCGATCTTGAGCATCAGAAACTTGAGCAGCCATGCGATCAGGATTGTGAAACTCTCCAGCCGTGTAAAAATCGTGCCCGAGAAGGCAAACCCCACCGGATGAAACGGCCACCAGGCAAACCGGTAACGCATAAAAGTCAGGAAAAGCATACTCACGATCCCGCCCAGGAAAAGCCAGTACTCGGCCGTCAAAATCGGCCGGGGATTGCTCATCGCATTTATGGACAACCCGTACTGCCATACCCCCTCCCTCAGAATCGACCAGTTCTGGAAACTGTAGGCCCCCTCCCTGTAAGCAAGCCAGATGATGAACACCGTAGACACCGCTACCCCCACAACGAACGCCCACCAGATGCTCCAGAAGAGTCTCCGCTTGTCCTTCCACACAAAGTCCCCCAGGCGGCAGGCGTGGGACATCATCGGCATCACCGAACTCCAGGGATGGTTGAGCGTAAACGCCAGCAGGCCGCTGGCCGCGTGCGTGGACGGCTTCATCTCGCTTGCGCCGCCAAGGGCAAAAAGAGAGTAGTCCCAGCACAGCGCCGAGGCCTCCAGGTAGATCATACCCGAATCCGCCATCATCTTGGCCAGGCCTATGAACACCAGAAACGCGGTGGGAACCAGCAGTACGACCATCTTCGCCTCGATCCCCACCTGCCCGAGCCAGGCCGCGATGTAGAGGCTGCAGACAATCAGACCCACCACCGCCGTCCGGTAAGACAGCATCTCCCGGCTGTCGTCCACAGAAGTGCGGTCCGGCCGAATCGCCTTATTCAGCACGTTGCGGAGGTGCCCCCGGGAAATCCAGAGCCACCAGAGCACCAGCGCGAGAAACGCCCCTGCCGTCTGCCACTTGTAGCTGGTCACCGCGTAGGGGCCGGCCCCTACATAGGAGCTGGACGTAGCCACGATCCCGAACCGGTTCAGCAGACCCGCTTCGAACACGTACACAAGGTCAAAAAACCAGATGCTGAACAACACCTCGAGGCTGGCGAAATAGGAAAAACAGATAACCACCGTGCTTGGAAAAATAAAAAAGGGGGGGTAGTACCTCGGCAAGAGGTAATGGAAGGACCCGCTCCACCCGCCTCCCGTTGGAAACTGCGGAAAATGGGGATAGAACCAGCCGATCATGTTCCAGCAGAACACGAACGAGGTCAATGCGAACCCTGCCCAGAACGCCTTCCCTTTCATAAACTCCGGCAGCGCCCGCCGCCCTGTACCCGCCCGCGCCGTCATCTCCAGAATCGGCGTCAGCGCCGGATACACCAGCTTCTCGTGCTCCGACCACTGCCGGTGCAGGATCACCGACACGCAGAAACAGGCAAACACGAACGCCGCAACTAAGAGAAAACTCCACAACAGCGGAACCACCCAGACCTCCCAGGGAATCGACGCCCCCTTTGGCAGCCCCTCGAAAAACTGCGTAATCGCCCCATTCTCATTTGAGGGAATCAACTACCCGGGCAGGTAGGGATGGATGTACTCCGCCCACCGGTTCTCCGGCGTCGCAAAATAATACGGAGACGCCAGGATGCTGAGGAGGTAGCCGGAGGTCCTGTAGGTAGGGCAAATCGCGCTGCTGAACCCCATGCAGAAGATCGTGATCCATTCTGTCTGAGAGAAGACGAACCGGCGCCCGAACAGCCGTGCCAGCGGAGCGCAGGCCAGGATCGACAGGAGGAAGAGCATGAGGTTCACCATCGGCATCATGCTGATGGTCATATACGACCCATGCAGGACGTAGACGACCGTATTGGCCAGCAGGCTCACCCCCACGGCCACGCAAATGCCAAAGACGATCGCCCGGAGCGTCACCCCTCGCTCCTGCCCCACCTCCCCCTCGACCTCCCGGAGGTCCTCCGCCACACCCTCTCGCCTCGCGACCGCCATGTCCCGCCTTTCGGCCATGTCTCTCCACTCACAGCCTTGCAGATCTCAGAGATCGACCTGGACCCCCTCCTCAAAGGCCGGGACCGATTCCCACCGCTGGACCACGCCGTCCCCCTCGTTCTCGAACAGGGCCAGTTCCAGGGGCACGCCCGCCTTTCCACCCATCCTGAGGCTGGCCGCCCTGCCGTCGGGCGTGGACGCGGCCGCAATCCACGACTCATCCCGTGCCCGGGTATACTCTGCGGCCTCATCGTGGCTCACCCCCCGGACGTCGTATCGGTCCGTCTGCTGCGCCAGCAGCGTCAACCACCGGTCGATCTCCTCCAGGGTAAGCACCCCGAACTTCTGCTCGTGGGTGGTAATCTCCGAAAAGAACCCGCTGTCCAGCGCCAGCCGGACCGAGCCGGAGGCCCGCTCTGCGGCCTTACCCATATCGTTGGTCGGATTGTCCCCGGCCCAGGTCGTGCAGCCGGTCAACACGTCGGGTTCCACCAGATGGCGGGGCAGCATAGCCCCGATATTGTACATCTCCGGATCTTCGGGAATATAGTCGTAAAACAGGCTGTTGAGGCCGTAGGGCCACCAGTTGGGAAACAGCCGCTCCCACTTCACCTGCCCTAAGTGGTAGGTCGAATAGATAAAAGTCCGCCCCCGGGCCTTCAGATAAGGCAGGACGCGCACCCCCACCTCCCCCCAGTGAAAAACCGCCCGGCGCGGCGGCCTGAACCCCCGTTCCTCGTACCACCGGTCCACCCGTTCGAAGATCTCCTTCAGCTCCGCATCGCTGTACTCCCCGATGCCAAATTCGAAAGGAATCAGCTTGTAGTAATCGAAGGCATGCGCGTCCCAGGCCACCTGCCCGGCCTCGTACTGAGCCCGCATAAACGGCACCACTTCGTCCGGAACAAGATCTAAAAAGCAGGAGATCAGCGGACGGTGGCCGTGCCGGTTCATCACCTCGGTATAGCGAAAATTGTGGCGCCCCCTGCCGTCGTCCACGCGGATAGTCACATAGGGCGGCATCATCTGTGCCGCAAACGGCTTGCGCGCCGCCCAGACGATGGCGCGCCAGAAAAAGGCGTCCAGCCCCATCGCATGGCCCAGAAACTCCGGGTGCCAGATGCGGGGGGAACAGGCAAACTGCACGGCCCGGCCATTGCCGCAGACCCCGGCCAGCACGGCCGGAAACTGGTCCGGCTCGTAGGCCGTACCCGGAACGTTGTGGCGAGAAAAAATGAGCTGGTCTTTCCCCATCGCAACCTGCGCCAGTTCAACAACGTGCCGGCCCATCCGCTTGATCTGCGCAGTGGTCACCGGTCGCTTCAGCCGGACCAGGCTGCCCCCCTGCTGCGTCCAGGTAATAAAGTGCTCGTTCCCGCCGATGCGCAGCAGGTCCGAGGCCATCGGAATCCGGTCCACCTCCAGACCCAAGAGCCGCAGCAACGGCGGTTTGTAAAGCCGCAGCTCACCGTCGAAGTTGACCAGCCCCAGCCCGGCCTCTTCCACCCCCGAGGCCAGCAGCTCCGTCTCCTCTAAGGAGAGGACATCCCCCAGGCGGGCCTGGGCGATAACCGCTGCGGCGCAGTTCTCCAGCAGGTCACGGGTCAGCGGACCGGCTGCTAAATCGTGAATGCGAAATGGAAACCCGAAGTGCTGCAAAGCCACCAGCACGGTCTGATCCACGATGCTCGTATCCGTATAACTGCCCCGACTGTCCACCAGCACCAGCAGGGCCATATTCCCCTCACTCTCGGAGCGGGGGCGTTGCACCATTGTGCGGGGTGAGAATCCCACCGGTCATCCTTTTAAGTCTTATTGACGTTTACGCAAGTCTTCCAGAACTTCTATCCGGATGCAGCATCCTGCGCAGCCCGATGTGTGATCTCCAGCAAATACATCACCATCACATCCTCGTCGCCAAACGTCAAATGGTACGCGTCGGACAATTCCTCCGCGCGGCGGATCTGGTCGATATTCTCATAAAACACCGGACTGAAGTGAAAAAAGCTGAAATCGATCACCCTGGCGTCGAATCCGGTCTCCTCCAAAAGCTCTGCGGTCCGGAGCTGGCCCAGCGCGGAAATCTGCATCAGGTAGGCCGCTCCGTCCTCCTCCAGCAGGTCCGGCAGCAGGGAAATCAGATGGTCCAGCAGGTTCCGGCCCCAGAAATCCGCAGGCCGGTGCCCCGTCGGCTCCCCCATCGGATCCACCGGCATCTGATACAGGCTCGCCACGATCAGCTCGTACCTCTCCTCCGGCAAATAGGTATACAGGTCCACCACCGCTCCACTCACCCGGTCGGCAACTCCGTTCCGGAATGCATTCGTCAGCGTGTTGGCAACCGCTTCGCGCTGGATGTCGATCGCCTGGACATGTTCGGCCCCGCTCAAGGCCAGTTGGGCGGTCAACACCCCGGTCCCGCACCCCACATCCAGACACCGCTTCCCCTTCCCCAGCCCCGACCGGAACAGGTGTTTCCACAGCAGGAAGCTGCCCTGAGTAGGCCGGAACACCTCCGGATCGCAGACAATATCGGGAAACGAAAGCGGAAAAAGGCTCCGGTCCTTCTCGTCAACCCACGGTTGGGGCACACGACCCGTCCGGCCCGGTGCGGACGGAACCGCCGTGGACGACACCGGGGGTTGAACCGCGCTCCCGCGCCGGCGGCCCGGCTTTGTCTCTGCCAGCTCCTCCCGCACGGCAACAAGATGCTCCGGCGTAACCCCGCAGCACCCCCCCACAATCTGAGCCCCCTCCTCTCGCCACCCCCTGGTAAGCTGCGCGTACTCTTCAGGCCCCACCTGATCGTCAAACTTCCACCCCGGGTCTAAGTAGCGTCCCAGGTTCGGATAGACGCCCAGGGGCATATCCGTAAAGTCCCGCAGCCAGGGGATCATCCCCGGCACGTGGTCTGCCGGCAGACAGTTGATCAACAACGCGCCCACCCCCATAGTTTCAAACTCGCGGGTGGTCCGCCCGAACAAATCGCCCTCCGGCCCGCCCCAGTGCTGCCCGAACACCCCGCAGACCCCGTGCCGGCAGCGCCGGAAACTCAGCCAGACCGGAAGACCCGTCTGGAGCATGGTCGTCACGGCCGGAAACGTCTGCTCTTCACGGATCAAAGCCATCGTCTCCATCAGGACCAGGTCGGGCGGATCTTCCTCGAACACCCGGGCCAGCAACTGGAGTCTGTCCAGCATGCGCGGAGTGTCGATATCCCCGTTGATACTGAACGCCACCGCACACCGGCCAGTCTTTCCCTCTTCATCAACGGCCTGGCGCGCGGCCTTCACCCCCAGCCTGGCCACATCCATCCAGTGCCCCGGCCCTGCATGCCCCATCAAACTGCGTGTCTCCATCTCCGGAGCGTTCATAATCGCCCAGGTATTGGTCGAAATCACATCGCACCCGACCTGCGAAAACCGGCGGTGGACCTCCTGCACCGCGTGGGGGGTATGGTACAGCGCCCAGGTCCCCCACAGCCCCTTGTCGCTGATGCGGTGGTCCTTCAGCCCCACCCGCTCCAGCTCCGTGGCCACCCCTCCATCTAAAATCACGCACCGATCTTCTGCAATCAGCCGCTGAATCCGCCGGTACGCCTCTGTGTGCTGCCCCGCCATTTTGCAAACTCCGGTGAAATTTTCGCCAGCAAGAGCTGGCCCTTCACATTGCGGATTGGTCGGACGGCTACGCCAGCTCCACCTTAAACAGAAAACTCGCCCGAAAATGGTTGTCGGACTCGGCCACGATAAACGTCTTGGAATCCACCATGCACAGGTGGTGCGCCAGCCAGCACCGTGTCCCATCCTGAGTGTCCTGTATCGGCCCCAGGTCGTTGAACATGCCCGATGAACGGTCATACGTGAAAAAGTGCGTATCATAGTCGCCCCCGCACGCCCCGTAAATCAGCCCGTCCGGACCCTCGATCAGCCCCTTCATGCGGGGCGCAACGTAGGGCTTGCCCAGGTAGGTCACGGTCACCTCCGAACCCCGGTGGTCCACCTGTGCCAGCGCCCCGGCGGCCGTCCCGATATACAGGGCGCCATCCTTCGTCAGCAGCGCCGTATCGATCTGGTTGGAGCCCTTCTTTTCGGGCATCACGTTGGGCAGGTCCACATTGGTAAAGTCGATCTCATCCCGGTCAGGATCATAGCGCAGAAGCGGATACCGTCCCGCCCACTGCATCAACTCGTACGTGTGCCACGCTCCCCCGTCCGCATCCAGCGCCAGGTGCTCGGTGGACACGTCGCCCAGCATCGTCAGCTCCCGCGCCTCCCCGCTTTCAATATCGTACCGGAACATCTTCCTTCCCGGAAACGTATCTCCGTAGATAATCCCCCGCTTTTCGTCCATGACGAATCCCTGCACATAGTCGTGCTCAAACGGAATGCACAAAAACTCGTACTCGCTCGTCTTCGGATCATAGCGAAAGATCGGACCGCCCGTCGCCCTCGGCCAGACGTCTGCATCTCCCAGCGTGGCAACCCCGGCGTAGACGCGCCCCTCCCCGTCCACCTCCAGCCCCTGGTGGATCTTGCTGCCGTACCGGTCCCGTTCCCCGGGATAATTCAGCGATTCCCACGTATGAGTCCTGGGATCGAAAGTATAAAAGATATCCCTGTCAAGCGCGGTCAGCCCCACATAGACAAGCCCGTCGTTCGGATTGTAGACCACACAGGTCGGAGAGATCCACTTCTTACCGAAAATCTCGTCCTCAATCCAGTCCTCGCTCGCCTTCCACTTCGTAAACTCCGTCCATTTCTCCATGCTAATCTCGCACTCCCTGAGCCGATGGGCGGAAATCCGTTCAATCTTCATCGCAACCCTCCTCTACTTTGGTCATCTCTTTGCCGGCACGATCCCGATCACCCGGCTGGGAAAAGCACAGACCCCGTGGACCTTCAGCGGCATCACAATAAGCTTGATCCGCGCCACCGGAATCTTATCTACGTTCACCATTGGGGCCAGCAGCAGGGTCCCCGACTTCAGAAACATAGGGAAAAACGACGGTTTCTCGTCAGGATCCTGCCACGAGCCGATGTCGGACCCCAGGATAGCACACCGGTGCTGCACAGCCCACTCTACGGCATCGTACCGGAAGTGGGGCGTCTTTTTGAACCCCGGATCCTCGAGGAAATTGTACCCCGTAGCAATCAACAGCGCCTCCCCCGGATTCACCGTTTCCCCCGCCTCTCTTAGTTTCGACTCGATATCCGGGCCCGTCACCTTCTCGCCTGCACCGCGCGGAATCTGGAGCACCACCGCCGAAACGAACAGCCGCTCCAGCCCCACCTCGTTCACCTTCTCCATCTCGGGGTACAGGTGCGCCCCCGTCTCAAGGTAGGTTGCAACCTGGACGGGCATGTGAATCGCCTGGGAATAGCTCACATATTCCCGTCCCTTCGCCCGTTCGCCCAGATCCAGCTCCCGGACCTCCACCGCGGGAAACGCCGGCGGCGGAAGCTGGGGCATCCCTTCGTAAATATCCGCGCTCAGATCGATCAACTCGCCCATGTCCCACATCTCATTCAGCTTCATCTCTTCCGACCTCCCGATTAAGCATCAGCCGGATGCCACTCGCACGTCATCCTTCCAGCATCAATCCGGACACACGACTTCCGTGTACCGGTCCTTCTCCAGTAGATACTATGGAAACAAAATGCAAGTTAAGATACTCCGGATTGTCAAGCCAGTAAAATTTCGGCAGCCCGGAGGCCCAGCCCACCATCAGCCCTGCATCGTTCAGCGACGTGTGCATCGCAATACCGGGCAGCCAGCACACCCCCACAAATCCGTGCGGCTTGCAATCCCTGCGCCCGGCCGACCTCTGCGGGGCTGCCCCGAAACGTATGGACCTCCATCCTCGCCTCCTGTAAGATATTCAACCCTTCTGAAGCGCCCGCCACCGGTCGTAGTAGGGGCGCATCGCCTCCGGCAGGGCCTCCCGCAGACCCTCTGCCAGCTTCCACTGTTCCTTTGGCCCGGGCTCACTGGGGGAATCGTCCTCGCTGTGCTTCTGCCAGTTCCCTGCCAGCGTCAGGCGCTCCACATCCTTCTTGGTGGCCCCTCGATGAATCGTGTTCCCGGTCCAGAAAACAGTCTGCCCCGCCTTCAGCTCGATCACTTTCTGCCCCGGAATGTCCGGATGCTCCGGCGCCGGGATCTGCCCCGGAGGACGGTCCTGAGAGAGGTACTGCCGGTAATCGTCGGACAACCGCATACACGCCTCCTCGTGCGCCGTCCGGAACCGCCTGTTGCTCCCGGGCACGAGCAGGAGACAGGCGTCGTCCACCAGCGCCAAATGCCATTTGATGCTCGTCATCGGCCGGTTCAAGAACTCCAGTTCCACCTCCTCGCTGCCGTACCGCTCATGGCCTCCCATATCCCGATGCCACCCGGTGCTGAAGCCCTCGTTTCGTGGATTGGTAAACAGGACCACGTCCCCCATCTGCAGATCGCTGTCCAGAAACGACTCGACATAGTCCATCACAGGCCGGGACACTAAGTACTCCGCAAAAATAGACTCTCCGAACGCGAGCGAGAACAGCCCCCGGATGACCCAGGGCTCCCCGGGCGCGGCCCACTGCACGGCGATGTCCACCTCGCCCGACCGGGACCGCTCCTTTATCCGCCTGGCGGCCTCCAGCAGCGGGTCGAGCATGTCGGGATCCACTGCGTTGTCCGCAATGAAATATCCCTCGGTCCTGTACTGCTCCATCTGCGTTGCCATACAATCCTCCAACTCAAGAACGAAAAAAACAGAGGCTGGAGACAAAAGGCTGGAGGCCTGCAAAACCAATCTCATCCTCCTGAGATGGATCGTATAAACAAGCCCCCAGTCTCAAGCTCCAGCCCCTGTTTTCGTGGATGGGACTGCCTTTTCCGTGTCTTTCCGAGTTTTTCTGTAGCCCTCCGTGCCGTAGCCCCCCACCCCACCGGGTTGCGGGGTGTGGCTTCGTGTCCTTCGTGTGGGATGGGCGGGGTGGTTTCGTGCCTTTCGTGATCTGGTTTCGTGTCCTTCGTGATCTAAAACGACCCGCTCAACGAGAACCGCAGAGGAGCATCGAAATAATCAAACTGGGTATAGGAGAAATCCACACGGATCTCCTTCCCCTTCACAGGCTGGAGCTTTAACCCCGCCCCCATGGTGTAGGACTGCGCAGGCTGTTTGAACCGATACCCTGCCCGCACCGCCACCGTGTTCTGTAGCCACAACTCCCCGCCGATCCGAGCCTGCGGCTCCGCAAAATCCGTCGCGAAATAGTTCTCCGCTGTCGCCGTCAGAACCGCCGGATCGCCCTTCTGCCCAAACGCGTCCATTGCAACCGCAAAACTGAACGTCGTCGGCAGTGAGTAATTCACCTCCTCGAACACCTCAACATCCTTGCCCAGGTCCTTGAACGCCATCGCGATCCGCAGGTTCCTGAACCCTGTGTAGAAAAACGTCCCCATGCTGATGTCGACGCCGCTGATCCGGTCCTGGTCCAGCGTATCCTGCGTCCAGCGGCCCACCAATCCGAAGGAAAGCCTGTCTGTAATCTTCTTGGCGTAGGCCACACCGATGCTGACAGCCCCGGCATCCAGCATCCGACCCGTGCCCTGCGGCTGGAAGATCGTCCTCTCCTCCATCTGCTCCGGCGAAAACGCCACCACGCTCACTCCCAAAATCCCCAAATCGGTTTTATAAGCGACCGCGCCCGAGAAAAAATTGGAATTCGCCAGCCAGCGCGTGTAGGAAAACGTATACTCCATCCGCTCGATGTGGGTCAACCCCGCAGGGTTCACGTGGATCGCATCAATGTCATCGGCAATGGCCACAAAACTCCCCCCCATGCCGCTCATGCGCGCCCCGTGGTCCGTCTTCAATACGTGGAGCACCATACGCCCCAGCCGCCTCTGGCCCGCATCCGCAGCCTGCGAGAAGAGCAGCGCAACGATCGTCATCGCCGCCAGTCCGATCCAGAATATCCGTTTCATCGCTGTTTCTCCTTTTTCAATCCGGTTTCCCTACTTGACGATCATAAACGTGCCCGTCTGAACTTGTCCCAGGCTCGCCTGCACCTGCGATTCGACCACGAAGAAATAGATGGAGGGAGAAGCCCTCCCGATAAAATCGATGGGGACCTGCGCCCAGTTCGCCTCGCCCTTGGACGGATCGTCGTGGGTGAACTCGCCAAATAGATCCCCGGACGCCGTAAAGATCCGGACCTTGCACTTGTGCGGGAGATTCAGAAACCGCACCCGCTCTTTCGCCGGGTAGGCGTGCGCGCCGTCGTCCCTGTACGGGTTCGGTACCACAACCACCTGCTTCTGCATCTGGTCCGCCGCGGAATTGGCAGGCACAAAGGGAACGAAGGGCCTACCCCCCGCCGCCTTCTGCTCGGGCGAACTGTTGCCGCCCTCGAGCGACGGGATGGCCATCCCTGTGCCATTCCAGTCGTCGTGACCTGTGTCGTATGCACGAACGGTGTAGACATATACGAATCCGGCCACCGATTTCTCGTCCACATACTCGGTGGCTGTGGGTGGAAGGTCGGCCAGGAGCTTCCAGTTGTCGACCTTGATCTCCGAATGGTATACACGCAGGCCCGCCACGTCCCGGGCCTCCGCGCCCGAATAGTCCGGATCCGTCGCATCGGCCACCCCCGCGTCCCACGTCAATCTGTTGTTCGCCTCAGGCGTGACACCCACCTTCACCTCCACGTCCGGCGGTGGATCGGGCAGGTCGTAGCCCCACTTGAAGGCATCTTTGGCGGCATTGACGTGCTTGACCAGGTTGTTGAACGTCCTGTCCGTGTGCATTTCGTCCACCTTCGCCGTCAGCGCCCAGCCCCAGAAATTCTCCTCTACCGGGGCGGCCGCCGCCGTCACAAGGACGATCCTGACCTTGTCGCCGACGGCCAGGTCATAGGGACCGTAGGCGAACGTTCCGTGGATCTGGCCCATTTCCGTGGAGTTATCCATAATCGTCGATGCGGGCCCGGTTAGCGCGTTGTACATTGCTGGATACGTAAGGGTCCGGGCATCAGGCTGGTCAAAATCATCCTTCTGACGGAACTCCCCCCACTTGTACGTATAGGGCTGGTCTGCCACCTTGGGCGCTACAAAGCTCGCGTCGCCCCCCGTGTCGTACGTCCATGTGCTCGGATCGTTGGCGGCCCCGGGCATGTAGGCGATCGGGGCCATGCCCGCGTACTGGTAGGCCGTCAGTTCACCCTCGAATCGGATCTTCCCGACAGAAATCGATGCGTATGTGCTCACATCCGACTTGAAAGGCTGGCCCGTGTCGTCCCACGGAACGAACGGGTTGTCCCCGTCGTAGCCGTAATACATCTTCAGTCCCTGCCCGGACGCCGGCCCGTCGTAGTTCGGGGCCTCGGTGTACTTGCTCCAGTCGTCTTTGACCAGCTCGGTCTGGGCATAGCCATATAGGGCAGTGCTGCCGTGCCACGTGTGCCCGGCAAGCGAAATATAGAACCGCTCCGAAAAAATGAAGAAGGTATCGTCCAGCTGGAGACCGGCCCCTCCGTTCAGGTCCGCCACACCGTCCCCGTCGGAGTCCCCGGTATTCTCAAAAGTCAAATCCAGGATGATGAAGTCGCTGTAGCCCGGATAGCTCCAGGAATAGGCCTTCTTCGTGACGGTGATCCCCCGCTTTGTGGCGTAGTTGGATATGATGGTGTTCTCCGCAAACATATCCTTGTCCGGGTCCATATACTGGAAGTAGCGGTAGTTGTGGATCTCCACCGGGAACTCCGGGCCGGGCAAAGGTTGACCCGGCCACCAGTTGGCCATCGGAGCCCCCCCCGGGGAAATGTTCGGATACCCGATGTTTGCCTCCGGTCCCTTGGACGGATCGTAGGCGATCGGGAAGACATCTTCCGACAGGATCGCCGGCTTTGTCTCGGTCACAAAATAGTCGCCGCCCACCACCGTCGCGATAAACATATCTAAGCCCGCGCTGAGGGCCGTCATCTCCATGTTCGAGGACTGATACGGCTGCAGCCCGGCGAAGGAGCGCTGACCCCCGTAGTACTCCGGACCGTCCCACCGATAGTCGGGCACAAACTGGCCCGGATAGGAAAAGCTCATGGCTCGATACTCGGTGGTCAAGAACTGCTCCCAGACGCCCTGGTTTCCGGTATTCCAGAACACGTCCCACACCCTGCCGCGTGTCGCTAACCGATGTTTGAATGCCTGCGCCCATACCGGGGACCCGTCCCACAACACGAGCCCGATCACCAGGAGCAGCGCTCCGTTGATGATGGCTTTTTTCATTATCCTGAACCTCCTGAATCGATTGTCCTTACGGCCAAGAAATCTGGAAATCGCCCCCGATACCAATGGGGGAGACCAGATTCTTCCCCCATTGGTATCGGGGACCGAGAAGAATTTGAGGACATCAGAAACTCAACCTCAAGCCCACGTGCGTCTCCCGGGGACTGCCGATAAACCGCGACCTTTCCTGGAAATCCCCGTAATTCAGGTAGTTCCCATCGTCCGGCTTGGGCCCGATGATCCCCCACCACATATAGTCGGTGCTGCCGACGGACCCCGCGTCCTTCTGGTCGAACAGGTTGAACACCTCAAGGAACAGGTCGGCGTTCACCCCCCCGAAATTGAGGCGCTTCTGCACGCTCAAATCCATGTTGGTGTGTAAGGGCGCTCTCGACCACACCGTCTTCCCGGTAGCCAGCTCGGAGTACCTGAATTTCGATCCCGTGTAGATCCGGTAGATCAGGTTTGCCCGCAGGTCGCCCAGCAGGGTGCTCCCGGCGAACTTCGGACCCGACCCGAAGTCCGAGGGGGACCCGAAGAAAAACTGCAGGCTGCCCTGCCCACGGCGCCCCGGAGAATTGCTTCTTGTGTCGCTCGGGCAATAGTCGTAAACGTACCAGATGCCCTCCGCCGCCTCCCTGGCCTCGCTGCTCACCCTCGAATTGTCGGCCGCATGCAAACCGGGACTGAAGAAGCAGTACACGAAAAACCCGGGATCGGAACGAATGGTTTCCATCAACCCGGCTGCGCCGCTCGCAGCCGCCCGCCGCTCCTCGGCCGTAGGCGCCACCGGCCGCTGAAACCCGGGCCCCTCCTCCCACTTCTCAAAGTAGTACGGGCTCGTGGCGACCCAGGTGGAGTCGAACGTCGCGGCTAGGGCGCCCGCGTTGTCTCCGCCACCGCCCCGGCCTTGGGCCGTCCACTCTAAGTTGAACGCGGCCCGGAATGAGAAGTGGTTACTGAAGCCCTTCCTCATGCTGAACTCGAAGCCCCGTGCATCCTCCCACCAGTCGATCGAGGTGGAGTTCATGTAGTGCCGCGCACGGTTGGTCGGATTCTGTAGCATATTCCAGCCCGAGATCTCCTGGGACGAGCCGTTCTTATAGAAGGTAGCCAGCGTCGCCGTGTAGTCGCTCACGAAGTTCCAGTCCACGCCCAGCTCGAAGCTGATCTTCTGCTGCGTATCGTTCCAGATGGGCCGAATCGCAGACATGCCGGTAGGCCGGCCCGTCTGGGTGTACTCGCTGTACGGGACGCCTTCAACTGCCGGGGTACCCACCGTCTTCCACTCTTCTTTGAACATTCGCCGAAAACCCGGGATCTGGGTGAAGTGGCCGTAGGAAAAGTGCAGGGCCGACCTGTCCGAGATCGGGTGTGAAATCCCCAGCCTCGGGCTCCAGTTCACGATCGCCTTGAAGGGAAAACGGGGCGCGTGGTTGATGTACTTCGACATCGAATTGTAAATCATGGACCTCATCGCGGCCACCAGCGGCACGTCCACGCCCCAGAACCGGTCGTAGCGGATGCCCGCGTTCACCACCAGCCCCTCGAACTCCATCTTGTCCTGGAAGTAGATCCCGATCTGCTTGGGCGTGAGCCCGGTGCCCGGATCGGGGTCGCCGATGTATTCGATACTCTTCACCTTGTTGCCTTCTGTAGCGCCCTCAAACGTAAACCAGTTGTCGTAACTCGTGAAATCTACCCCAACTTTGGTGAAGTGCCCCTTACTTATTTGACTTGACAGATCGAACTTGAGACCCACCCGTTTCTGTTCGCCGATGTGATAGAGAGACACCGCATCCCGCCCGAGGTAGAACCAGCCCTCCTGGTCGGTCCTCACGCCCGAAGTCACACTACCCTTTGTATCGCTGCTGTCCTGCGTGCTCTGGTAATTCGACACTCGCACCTCGTAGAACGTCTTCGGACTTATGGTGTGGGTCAAAACGGCGTAGAACACGTTCTCCTTGTTGATCGTCTTCCCCGCAGGCGACCCCTCCGGCAGAAAAACATCTCGTCCGGGAGCTCTCAGCACCTGGTGGAGTTGCCCGAAATCCGGCAAATTATATGCCCCCCAAAATGCGTCGTAGGCGCCCTCAACACCCTCCCAGTAGTCGTAGAGCCAGCCGACTCGGAACTTCACATTCTGACCCGCCGGCACAGTCAATTTCGCCGACGTCCGGATGTTGGCCGGCCGCGTCTCCCACGGCCCGGGAATGCGGGCGGCATCCCGCTCGTGGCGGGCGCTGACAAAGAAAGACGCATTCGAAACCAGTGGACCGCCCACAAAACCGTCGAAGTAGTGGCCCCGCCAGTCCGTATAATTCGTCCGCTGGTGCACCAGGTTACCCGTCTGAGGATCCACCTCGGCCACCCACTCCGGATCGTCCCACTGCATGTGCCCCCGGTGCTCGGGCGCCTCGTACACGTTCGCCCCCCAGTGCTTCTGCCCCGCCGGCGTCATCCGGTACTCCACCTCGCCGTGGTATTTAGCCCTCCCATCCCGTGTCACGATCTGAACCACCCCGGACTGTGCGTTCCCGTACTCGGCGTTCATCCCGCCCGTAATCAGGGAGATCTCCTGCACCGCATCCGTGTTGACCGCCCACCACTGCTGGTTGTCCGAGTTATATCCACCCCAAACGCGTCTGTCGGTCTGCTGGATTCGGACTCCGTCCACAAAAAGCGCGGACTCGTCAGCCATCCCCCCCCGGACGAAACCCTGCCCGTCTACCGACGTTCCCGGCTCCAGCCCCAGGATGTCTTGAACCCGCCGTATGATCGGCGTCCGCTGGATATCCTCGGCGGTCACCACATACCGGCTCTCCGTCTTGTCCGGCTCCACCGGCGGGCGTTCCGCCACCACCACCATCTCCTCTAACTCCAGCTCCTGCTCTCGAAGCGTGAAATTCACGGTCGTGGTGAAATCCGCCCGCACGATCACCTGCTCCTGGGTCACCGAATGGTAGCCCACCATCGAGGCCGTCGCCGAGTACACGCCGGGATCGACTGAAATGATCAGGTAGGCCCCGTCCGCATCCGTCGTTGACCCCCGCTGCGTCCCCTCAAGCACCACGCTGGCCCCCGGCAGCGGCTCCCCCTTCTCGTCCGTCACCACTCCCATCATCTTCCCGGTAGTCCCGGCCGTCGCCGCGCTGACCATCGCCAAAACGGCGCACAGCGCGAGGGCAATGCCCAAACCTATCTTCAACCTGTTCATCTGCCTTCCTCCTTCCTTCGGGTAAAAACAGAACCTCATTACCTCCCGGAATCCCAAATCTGAAGTGAAGTCTTTACATCGGTTCTCCCCTCCATTCTCCCGGCTCAACTGCCTCCCCGCACCCCGCACACACCCCTCACACAACCTGTGCGCCGTTAGCCCCTGCTCGCCAAAGTCGGCGACTAACGGCTCTTTTTACGCATACAAAAAACCGTACTACCATCCATTCCCCCGGCAGTGCGGCTCTCTTGTGACAGACGAAGACCCATAACTATTCCTCTCGGCCTTTCGACCGGTTTATCCTTCTCAGAAGCTAAAGCTTATTTGGAAGTCATGAAGTCCTATGTAGGACTATAATTTATAACGAATCTATGCGTTCTGTCAAGGTTTTTTTAGATCTCGACAAGAGGTCTCTATTACCCCCCCCCTCAACAGAGATAACTGTATTAAAAACAAGTACAATTCCCTTTTACAGTTCTCACCATCCGTGAAGGAAATGCCCCTGGCCGGGAAACCAGACAGAATCGGCCAGGTGGCCGAGGAAGGTAGCGACGGTGTAGCCTGCGATGATTCAATTAGAATTGCAGATGCTTCGCCATCGCCTCTGCCATCGCACGCACGTGCTCGGGACCTGCCCCGCAGCAGCACCCCAAATACCGGACGTCGGCCGCCATCCCCTCCTTTGCAAACTCGGCAAACCCCTCCGGCGGCACCGGCGTCGAATCCGACCACCAGGAATGCCACGCCGACGGCTGGCAGCACACCGGCACATCCACTGCCCGGCGCATATCCACCGCACAGGGGAGCATCTCCACTGGCCGCTGCAGACAGTTCACCCCCACCACATCGGCCCCGGCATCCACCAGGCGCCTGGCGCACTCCGCGCCCGAGAACCCGTCCAGCGTCGTTCCGCCTTCCCCCTCCATGCTCACCGTCGTCACCAGCGTCACCCCCGTATCCTTCACCACATTCAGGGCCACCAGCGCCTCGTCCAGCCACGAAAACGTCTCCAGAATCAAAAAATCCACATCCTCATCCAAAATCCAGGGGAGCTGCTCATCCAGCCAGGCGCGCGTGCGGTCGCGTTTGGCCGAATCCGAAGGATCATAATCCTCATACATAATGCTCGGACTGTTCAGATTTCCCGCCACCAGCGCATCCTCACCGGCCACCTCCCGCGCAATGCGGCACGCCGTCCGGTTGATCTCCTCCGCACGGTCCCCCAACCCGGCCTGCTCGAGCATGTTGGACGTGCCGAAAAACGTCAGCGTCTGCAGCACCTCCGCCCCGGCATCCTTGAACTCTTGAGTCAGCTTGCGGACTTCCTCAGGGTGCGTGGCCACCACCTCGGGCGTCATCGACCCTGCCTTGATGAACCCCCGCAGCCGAAGCCCCATCAGATAGCCCCCGTCCCCCAGCACAAACCCCTCCTTCAGCCTCTCCAGAAGTCCCTCTCTGGCCATCGACCTGTTCCTCCCCTTTGTTAAAAGAACGATTTCGTGAAATCACATACCTGACGCAGCGGCATCGTTCAACAGCTCGATCGCCGCACGTCGGATCTCGGCCTCTGCCTCGTCGTGCAACGCGGCGAACAGCGGCTCGTCCCCTCCCTCTTTGTGCGCCTCCGGCGTGGGCAGGTAGCCCGCCTCCGGACAGGCGTTGCAGAGGGTCAACACCCGATCGAACGGCGCCGCTTCACGGATCGCCTGAGCGGTCTCGGCAAACGGCTCACCCGGCATATGCAGCAGCGCTGCGTCGCCGATTGTGATCGCGTGGAACGCAAACGGATAGGCGGGACGATCCTGGTAGTACTGGGCGAGCCAGTATTTGTAGCGCGCAAGTCCTTCGCTGGAAGGCGACTGGGCCTCCCACTGCTGCCTGGCCGCTTCGACCTCCAGCACGGGTTGGGGCGCCAGATCAATCGTCTTCGTGGTGAACTTCAGGTCCACGTCTGCCGAAGGCTCGAGAGAACCGTAGACCTTCAGCACCGTGTCGGCCAGGGACTCCCCGATCCGCCCGCAAGGATCGTCACTCTCCCGGACCGGATGCACGTTGCCCAGCGCCCCCTGGAAAAACAGCGCATCGATGCCTTCGTCGGCCAGAACCGCCGCCATCCGGCCCGGGTAATCCCCCGAAATATTGCCCCGCACATCCCACAGCGACAGGGCGTGGCAGCCGAAATTAGTCAGGACAACCGGACGCTTCCCCTGCCGGTCGAAGCGGACCACCCCCACCTGCGGATCGGCGGCATCGTAGCGGAGGTCCTCCGGAAGCTGGGAAAATTCTGTCAAAGAGACCATCCTCAAATTGTCCTGATCGTCGTGGGCACGCCGGTTGTATTGCAATCCGGGTTCTGCGTCTGCAGTGCCAACTGCCACCCGGGCAGGCGCGGCATCCGCCCGGGCAAGACGGACCGCTTCTGCGGCGGCTTCTGCGTAGCGCTCATCGTTGCCGAACTCCTTGAGCGCCTCGGTCGGCTGATTGACGTAGTACTGAAACAGCGTCGGCCCGGTTCCCAGGTGGCAGGCGCCGCGCAAAATCCATTCGGGGTCGATGTCGGTGCCTTCCAGTTTTCGGCTGACCCGTTCGTGGAGGTCGTCGTCCAGCAGGAACAGGTCGGCTGCCAGAAACGTAACCTGCCGGTCGGCCTGGCGCACATGGAGGGCGCGAAAGAAAATCGGATCGAAGATTTCGAAAGTCGGTGGGTCGTCCAGTTCGGGGGTAATATCGACCTTTCCGAAACCTGCAAGAATCTGCTCGCTCATAGGTCTCACCTCACTCAATAAGGTTATCGCTTTTCGCCGGAATCTATTTTGGCTCTTCGCTGTTTCACGTGGGTAATCATAAAAACCCGAACCAGTCTTCTTGCCGAGTGCGAGGTGGTTCCTAACCGTTTGCTCCGGTATCCGCACATGAGATCTCTCCTAAACACACGGCGGGTATTGAATGATCCGGAGATCCAGTTTGCCGTTTAGTCCATCGTAACAATTTATTATCTAACAACTTAAACAACTGTTTTTAAGATAGAATCCTGAGCAACAGACAACGGGTCGGGCAACACCGTTGACAAAGAATACTCGAAGGCTGGTCCACAAAACCTGCAGCTTGGGCGTCTTGTCTACCACAACTGGTCGTTCCTGGGGGAAGGTTACCCACACCAAATAGCGAGGAGCCTCTATTTTAATCCGACAAATCCTTCAGCAACCCGGCCCTGTCCGCCCAATAGAGAAACCGGATACCGGTCCGGCATACACGGGAACACCTCCCCCAGCGTACCGCTGGCCGGGCTTTAGGAGGCGGGATCACGCCGAAAGAAGCTACATATCAGGATCAATCCCCTCCATCAATTTCAACCAGTCCAGGTGACTCCTGGCTACCGACTCCGGATGTGCCCGGCTCCGGGCAATAAATCCCGGAACCCCAACCCGCCCCGTGGGCAGCGCCGGATCGCTGTAGCGCAGATCCAGGCTCCAGCGAATGCGATCGGTGCGGTTCGGGAATGAGCGATGCGCTGTCTTATGCTGGAACACCGCCACCCCGCCCTTCCGAAGGGGACAGGGCAGCCTTTCGCCCTCCGGAACATGCCCCAACTTGATGCCGACATTCGGGTAACCGGGAACCTCTCCGTACGGGCGCAGCCCGGCTTTGTGGCTTCCAGGGATCACTTCAAGACACCCATTCTCGACCGTGACATCCACCAGCGGAATCCAGAAGTTCACCATAAACGTCTGTTCCGCCTCGGGTTCCAGAAAGCCCAGATCCTGATGCCACGGTATCTCTGACCTCTCCTCGTGTGGCATCTTTGCCTGTATGTTGAACTGGGGATGGGCCAGGATCTCCGGACCGATCACCGACTCCACGATGTCCAGAATCGCCGGATATGTGACCACTTTAAACATCCCCGCCGCCTTGTGCCTCTTTCCCATCACCCCCCGCCCGATGTCCTTGGAACCGCCCATCACCTTGCGTATGCTGGCCAGACGGTGATCAAAGGGCTCGCCCTCGAACAGGTCGCTCAGACGTCCCTCTTTATAAGCCTCACGGGCCTCACGGTCGATCACCTCGTCGATCTCATCGATCAACGGCTGGAAGTCCGCCGACCGTATCACATCCTCCAACAGCAAGTATCCGTTCTCCAGGTAAAACGAGAGTTCCTCGGAATTCAGACCACCCATCGAACTCCTCCTTCTCATAATCGGCAAAAGCTGTGAGTATAATGGGTATCGCTATGGAGCTCATGTCAACACAGTCGCAAAATACAACGGAGCGACCCGGAGCGCAACGGGAAACGCATCCGCTTCACCTTGACCGCCAGCGTCGCGTGACCTATATTCTACGCGATCGCCGGAAAGGGAAACCGGCGGCTGAATCTTCGCCAGGCGGCGGTTTCCTGGATCTCCGGAATTCGGCTGCTCAATGTGTAGACGTTTCAGAAAAAGGAGGCGTGGGATGGAGTATCGGACGCTCGGGAAAACGGGGATCGAGGTTTCGGAGATCGGACTGGGGTGCTGGCCCATTGGTGGCGCGTCGTTTCGGGGCGGGAGCCCGACCGGCTGGGCCGGGGCGGATATTATGACGTCGGTTGAGACGGTACGGCAGGCGTGGGACCTGGGGGTGACCTTTTACGATACGGCAGACGCTTACGGGCGGGGAAAAAGCGAGGTGCTGGTGGGGATGGGGCTGTACGAGCACAAGAATGATGCGATTGTCAATACCAAGGTCGGGAACAGTCTGGCCGCGCCGGGGCAGGATTTTTCGGAGCCTTACATCCAGGGGGCGCTGGATGCAAGCCTGACCCGGCTGGAGCGGGACTACGTGGATCACTACCAGCTTCACGGGCCGGACTTAGAGTTGATGACCGATGAGCTATTCGGGTTGATGGAAGACCTGAAAGCTTCGCGGAAGATCCGCACCTGGGGGGTGTCGATCAACCCGGTGGAGTCGTCGGATCGGGTGGTTGAGGAGGGGATGCGGGCGATGGAAGGCGGGGCGGAGTCGATTCAACTGGTCTACAATATTCTTCAACAGAAGGAAGGGGACGCTCTTTTTCCCGCCGCCCAGGAGAAAGGGGTGGGGATCATTGTCCGGGTGCCGCTTGCTTCCGGCTGGCTGACAGGGAAGTATAATGCGGAGACGGTGTTCCCCAAGAACGACCTCCGGAGCCTGCGGTTTCCACCGGAAAAAGTGAAGGAGGCGGCCGAAAAGGTCGCGCCCCTCGATTTTCTCTTAGAAGAGGCGGATTCGCTGGCCGAAGCGGCGCTGAGGTTCGTGCTGGCGCAGCCCGCGGTGTCAACGGTGATTCCGGGCGCCAAGACGCCCGCACAGTTAGCGAAGAATGTAAAGGCGTCCGGGAAGCCGCTGTCGGAGGAGGCAGTTCGTCGGGTTCGGGAGATGTTCGGATAGTTTCAGATTCCAGGTTCCAAGTTTTAAGTTTTTTTGCAAAAATTGTACAACTGGCAGCGAACTCGCTGGTCCTCTACTTAACTTGATACTTCTCCAGTTCTTGCAAAAAATTGAAGGTGTGGCCTGCTGAATGCTTTATGGTATGAATAAAGTCATGTCCATTGAAGGCATGTTCTACATCAGCTTCAGCTTCCTCGTCGCCATTTGGTCCAAGGTCCCGGGGGTCCCTTTCGAGGATGCAAACTCTTGGATGATGCAGAGCAAGTAGCAGCCTTTCTGACAGCACGTTGAATAAATTAAAGGCGAATATAGGTTCGTGCCAATGATACTGCATCTGATAGGTGTGCGACTGGTCTAAATATTTCGGCTCTTCGCTGTTTCACGTGGGTAATCATAAAAACCCGAACCAGTCTTCTTGCCGAGTGCGAGGTGGTTCCTAACCGTTTGCTCCGGTATCCGCACATGAGATCTCTCCTAAACACACGGCGGGTATTGAATGATCCGGAGATCCAGTTTGCCGTTTAGTCCATCGTAACAATTTATTATCTAACAACTTAAACAACTGTTTTTAAGATAGAATCCTGAGCAACAGACAACGGGTCGGGCAACACCGTTGACAAAAAATACTCGAAGGCTGGTCCACAAAACCTGCAGCTTGGGCGTCTTGTCTACCACAACTGGTCGTTCCTGGGGGAAGGTTACCCACACCAAATAGCGAGGAGCCAATATTTCTTTAAATAGTCGTCGAACCAGCTGCTTACCACAGTCACGTCTATGGAAGTATTGATTGCACCGAGAATAACTGAGTAGTGACCCCCCATGGATACGCCGGCAACCGCCAATGTCTTTGGCTTTTCGAAATAATTCACAGAATTTACAAGGAAGTCAGCCTTCTGTAACTCGATACCCAGGATATCTTGACCGATGATCTCAGCCTTCCTGGATAACTGAACAAAATTGTGCTGGTGTTTAAGACCCTCGTAGTATAGATTGGGGTCCTTTGAGTGATACATAAACGGGCTGTAGACCGTCCAGCCGGCGTTTGCCAGTACCAAACCATAACCATCTTTCCTGTAGTAACTGTAAATGTCAGATGGCCAACCATGCAGAAGAACCACGACTCCTTTGCTTTGTCCACCTGGGACAATTCTAAGTGATCGCACAGTGATCTTTTCATCGTATGGGAGCTCCACATATTCCAGCGCCACGCTGTCAACTGTAATGGCTTTCTTTCTCACAGATTTTACGTCTACAGGATCGAACGCCTTGATACCAAAGTAGGCTCTGATTTCCGTTCGCTTTTTGCTCAGAAAAATGGGATCATGTAACACGGTCCTGGACTCTACAACAGATGCATGGATCTCTCCTGCGAGCTTATGGTGCAGTTCCTCGAGGTTAGCATCATCTGCTTTTGATTCGTCCAGAGAACTGTCACTTATCATCTGTTACCTCCCATGTGGTGCTGAAGCGGACGTAATCTAATGATATAGGAAAGGCTGGTTGCGAATGACCAAAATGAACACTCAGATGGGGTGGCGGCTAATCGCAGCGCACAACGACAGCGCTGGCTCCGACGCTGTGCCGCACGGCCGCGAGCCGTGGGGAAACGTCGCCTGCCACAACGGCGCACTGTACGTATTCGGCGGGATGTTCCGGCGCTACGGTAAGCCCCGAGGGTGGTCTGACCTGACCCGATTGGGCGTGGCGAACGACCTCTGGCGCCATAACGCCGAAGGCTGGACCCGGCTCGAGGAAGACGACGACACCCGGGAGTTTTCACCGGCCGCGCACCGCCCCGGCACCCGTTTTCTCGCCGCCACGCAAGTTGTGGACGATTGCCTTTATATCTTCGGCGGCGCGACCATATTCGGGCCGGACTGGGTCGGGCGGGCGGTCAACGACCTGTGGCGGCGGCGTCTTCCGGACGGACAGTGGGAGCAGGTCCATCCTGCTAACGGCTGGTGTCAGTTTCCGGGCGGCCCGGGCAAACAGCCGCAGATCCGCGTCGGTCTGGGCAGTACTGTAATCGGCTCGTCAATCTACATATTCGGAGGCTGGAGCGGGACCGTGCCGCTTATCTATGCCAACGACCTCTGGCGCTTTGATACTGTGACCGGATCATGGGATTGCTGTTCACGCTGGCAACCGGACTCGGCATCCGGATACGGTCCGGACGCAACGCATCCAGGCCGGCGGTTTTGCCCGCACGTCTTCGCATACGATGGAGACGTCTTTGTCTCCGGTGGGCGCGATGACTCCAACAGACGGGGGACACTGCCGCGTTACTTCAACGACCTGTGGCGCTTTCGTGTTGCGGACAATCGCTGGGAATTGCTGCAGCCTGATGATGGGCTCGACGGGACACCGCAAGCGGACCGGCCCCCGGGCCGATACGCAGCCGGCCACGTGGCGCACGACGGGACGTTTTACCTGTACGGAGGCCACAACAACAGCGGCGACAACGAACTGAACGACTTCTGGTGTTGCGACCTCAGCTCCGGCGCCTGGACCTGTATCCACACCGGCTCCGGCAAAGGCGTCCCGTCCGTGCGCCGTGCACCGGCGCTGGTGTCCGATGGACGTTCCCTGTTCCTTTTCGGTGGCTGCGACTTTTTCCACGGCGATCGCGATACCGGTGGACCACTTCCGCTCAACGACCTCTGGGAGTATCCATTATAGCGGTAACTGCCGCTCGCCGAGTCTTCCTATCCACCCTCCTCTTTGAACCGGGACCGGTACACCTCCAGCGACCCGTCGTCCTCCGGCTCGTACCCCAGCAATTCCCTCGCACTCGACAGATCCCACTTCTTTTTGCTTCCCCCGGACACCCCGTAAAAAATCCCGAACTTCACCCCTTCTGTCTCAATACACCGGCACACCAGTTGCGCCAGATCCCGGTGACTCAACCACCGAGACATTCCGGGTTCATAATCCGCTTCCGGTTCATCCTCCGGATTCACATTCGCAATCCGCAGGCAGAACACCCGCAGCCCGTGCCGGTCGGCGTAAAACCGTCCCAGCGCTTCGCCAAAAGCCTTTCCCGCCCCATAGATCGAATCCGGACGGGGCGACGAATCCGGACGCGCCGGCAGCCCCTCCTCTTCGTAAAGCCTTGTCACGTGATTTGAACTCGCAAAGACCACCGTCGGCACGCCGTTGATCCGCGCCCCCTCGTAGATATTGTAAACACCGGGCAGATCCTCTGTAAGCGTCCTCTGCGCACTTTGTTCCTGGGTCAACCACGGCACCTGTCCCCCGGAAACGGCCAAGTGCACAACCGCATCCACCCCGATGCACGCCTCCCGCATCGCTTCAGAGTCGGCCATATTGGCCACAACCACCTCGGCGCCCGCCTCCACCTCCCCCTCGACCTCGGGATAGAACAGCAGCCGCAAATCGTACCGGTCCCGCAACTGTTTCCGCAGCGCCGTCCCCACAATACCTCCGGCCCCGGTCATGAAAAGCTTCTTCCGCTTCATCATCATTCACCTTTCACTCCTGCACGCAGCTTGATCTTTATCCCAAATTACGCTATACTTGAATACTGAAATTCATATTTTCTGAAAATATTTACATCTCTATTCAAAACCAAGAAGAAATTTACCAGGAGGAGTGTGTCGATGCCGTTCTCAAAGGTTAGCGAGAGGCACCAGATTACCATCCCTAAGACCGTATTCAATGAACTGAATCTCAAGCCCGGCGATATCGTAGAGGTTGTAGCAGAGAAGGGTAAGGCAACAATCATTCCCAGGCGGATGGTCTCGCCGGCGCCGGCGCCAAAGCTGTCAAAAAAGGAGCAGCAGCTTCTGGTGTCATCCGAGAAGAAAATAGAGGCCATCCAGGGTGACATCCTCAACTCAAAGGGATTGACGGAAGCAGAGGCAAACGTGACAGCGAAGGTCGGGCTCATTGATCCGGAACAGAAGTGGTGGTGGCTGGAAAGCTGGCAGAAGAAAGAACGTGAGGCAGAGCGCGATGAACGGGAAGGCAGCATGTCCGGACCGTTCGAGACGGCGGAGGATCTCATCGCTCATTTGCACAAACAGCGCGTATGAACATCCGCACCGATAAGTCATTCGACCGGGACTACGCGCGGCTGCCTCAACAAATCCAGGACCGGGTTGATAAGCAGCTCGCTCTTCTTCTTACAAATCCACGACACCCCTCGCTGCGGATCCAGAAAATGAAGGGGCAGCGAGAGATCTGGGAAGGCCGTGTTTCCGAAGATTACCGATTTACCTTTAAGATTGTCGGAGACACCTGTCGGCTGAGGCGGGTGGGAACGCACGATATCTACAGACGCCCTTAACCAGCCCTGGCCCCTGCTTCATTCACCAACGCTCAACAGAGCCACCGCCCGGTCCACCAGCACCTCTCCCGCGCCCGGGCCGACCGGCGTAAACGCAGTCTCGTACCCCCCCAGATCATACGCCTCCCGATCGCCGATATAGCTAATCGCGCCGAACTCATTCGTCAGCGCGGTAATCAGCAGGTGCCGGAACCGCGACCGGTCCTGGATCGCCCTCCCCAGCGAAGCGAACGGCTCTCCCGGAAGCCCGAGGAAGACGCCTTCGCCCACCCCCAGCGCCTGCACCTCCGTCAGGTGGTGGGATTCCGGCGCTGCCATCTGCCACTCGGCCAGCAGCACCTCGTCCACCGGACGGTACCCCTCCTTCAAAGGCAGCGCCACCTCCTGCCGGCGGGCCCACACCTCGGGCGCTGCATCCCAGCGTTCCACCCCGGCAATCGCCGCCATCACCCCGTCCGCCAGCCGCCCGCTCAGACGCGCCAGCTCCCGCTCAAACCCCTGCTCCCGTCTGGCCAGGCTCTCCTGTGGGTCCTCCCCCGGCCGGGTCTTCCACACCTGCTCGATATCGATATTCCAGATCAAACTCACATCCCCCTCGGGTCCGGAAGTATACAGAACAACCGGCGGTTCGGTCCCCTCAGGCGCCCACTCTGCCGCCACCCGATCGGCCGTTGCGCCTGCAATCTCCGCCGAAATGCCCGACCCACAAAAAATCCACGGGTGCGAGCCGTAGTTGATCACCGCCGCCAGCGGAACCTCCGTCTCCTGCTCCCGCACTGTGAACACCCGCACCAGAGGATCGATCTCCGTGCGCGAAACCACCCCAACCCCCGGAACCGGCTCCCGCCTCGGATCTCCCCAGCTCCCGTCCGACATCAGCACCCGCCTCGAACTCGCCACCCCCGCGACCTCTGCCTGCCCGAACCCCACCGCCGCCGGCCTCAGCGTCCCCCGGGCCTCCACCACCGCTTCAATTGCCTGGGTCACAAACCACGCCTTCCATTCCATGTCCGTCTCGCCTACCCAGCTCGCCGAGGACGAGACGGTTGTCACCTCGCCCATAGACGCAGGCGCAGACCCATCGCTCTTTATCGTGTGACGCGCCATATCTTCCGGGCTATAAGTCGTCGCTACAGGGCAGAACGCCGGCCCCGAATGCGTGTGGGTCGCGCAGACCATGATCGCCTCGGGAGCCAGCCCGGTCCGTTCCGCCGTGCCCTGCCGGATCTGCGCCGTGGTAACCGCGTCCACACCCGTCAGATCGACCGCAACCAGGGCCCATGCCCGGTCCCCCCGCTGCAAAACGAGCGCCTTGGTGTAAAGATCATCGTGCACATAGCGCGCCTGAATATCCCCCGCCGCCCGGGGGTTCCACCCGGACATGGACACCCCCACCGGCGGTGTGATCACCCGCCGGGCCGCACCTGCGTACAAAACCTGTTGATCCATTAATAAACCGTCCGTGGAACATCCTCTCCAGCGTCCATCCCGGGGCGGAAGAGAGGGATGAAAAGAGAAAAACCGGTTGACGATCGTATGGTGCATGGTAAACGAACGGGGGCGGTCTTTCCGGTACACGAGCTGATTACCCCCCGCAAGATAGACCGTATCTCCCACAAGAACCGCGCCCCCGGACCAGGCTGCGTAGGGAGAGATCCAGTTGTTCTGTACAAACACTTCTGTCTCCAGGTCAAAAACCCACACCGAAGACATTTGAAGCGCATCGTTTCTCGGCTGGCCGTCAAATATCAGTGCCCACCGACCGAGGCGAACCGCCGCCAACACCATCCGTGGAAGCGGCATCCGCACATCCAGCAGCGTCCACGTATCCGACGCAACATCGTAGCGTTCGATCGTATCGGTCACGCTCCGCGTCAGCCTCTCGCCGGAATCGTCAACCTTCCCACCAAAAACGTAGACCGCACCCCCGTACCCCACCGCCTCGAACAACGCCCGGCCGATGTGCATCGGAGAAAGCGGCCGCTCCGTACCCTTAGCCGGGTTCAGCTCAACTGTCTGACCGCTGTAACGACCTGCGTCGCACCCTTCCCAAGTTCCCCCAACAACGATCAGGCGATCCTCAAAAACAACCGCTTTCCCCGCATTTCGATACGGCCTCAAAGTCTGCAAAGGAATCGGACCATCAACCGATCCTGTATCGGGATGGTAGACACAAAACGCCCCTCCGAACACCACCACAATCCCTGCGTCCACAAGCCCGCCGGCCATAAGCCGTCCCTGCCAGGGGAGAACCGAAGCCGTTTGCCACGACCCGTTTCTGATATCGAATACCTGGACGACATCCGTATGACCCGTCTCAGACGTCCCCCCCACAACGGAGATCGACCTCCCGTCCGAAACGGCAAAACAGCCGTGGACCCTCACCGGCATCTGCGACAGATCCAGATTCCATGCACCCGCCGGAATGCCATCCGCTTCAACGTTCATATCGTTTTTCTCCATCATCCATCCCTCCTGAGTATTAACCCGCCTTCACAAAAAGCTTCCGCTCAAGCTCGCAGAGGCACTCCGGTCCATCTTCGTGCATGGCGAATGTGTCCTCGCACTTGAAATGTCCAATTCCCGGGTATTTCACCTTGTACTCCAGCGTGAACGCATGGCCCGGGAGAATTTCCCCTTCCGGTTCGGGAGAAATGCAGGGATAGCTGTACAGAATCCATCCGATCCCGTGCGAATGAAATCCCACATTAAGATCTGTCGAATCGCCCAGCGTATTAAAAAGAACCTCCTTCGATAAGCTGTCCACTTCGGCACAGGAGATTCCAGGCTTCAGATGATCGAAAACCACCTGCATCGTTTTTATACAGGCCAGACTGCACTTCTCCACTTCGGGAGGAACCGGAGAGCCGAAATAGAAATTTCTGCCGATGTCCGAAATCAGCCCCTTATAGACTGAAGACACATCGATATGAATCAGCGTCTCCGGTTCCAGGGGTGGGCTCTTCAACTCCTGGCCTGTAAAATGGAAATCCTTGAAGTGAACCGAAAAAAAATGCCCGAACCGCTCTACATAGAGCCCTGCCGTAGACTTTATAAAAACATCCATCAAGTCCTCGGGTGTCACATCGGCCGCCAGCCTGTCAAAAACCTGCATCATCCCCTTTTCGGTTATCCGGCAGGCTGTCCTCAGCCTGTCCAGCTCCTCTTCGGACTTAAACTCCTGGAGTTTGAAAAGCACATCCCGGCTCTCGACCCAGTGGATATCAGGAGCAAGACCTTCAAGTGCTGCGATCAAATCGTGGGGAAGCATGCCCCGTTCTATCCCCACCTGTCCCGACTGAATCCCTTTCTCATGAAGTATCTGAACGATAAGCTCGGCCTGTCTCTCGTATGAAACCGCCGACATCATCGGGCGAATATCGGAAATCCAGGTATTCTGCGCCTTAAAATCCGGAAAATCCATCTGGCCCGATGCCGTGGCAAAAGCCTGCTCCGGGCGCCCGCGCACATAGCCGGATATGGGCAACACGTACTGCTCCGGCATCTCGGAAAAGTGAACCCTCTCATACCAGGGCAGTGTCGTAAAATACAAGAAAGAAGGCGGGCGGCAGAAAAGCATCGCCTCCATGTCGGCCGTTTCCAGAAGTCGATCGATACGAGAAAAAGAAAAGAACGGTTGCATCGCATTGCCCCTTTAAAACAACAGGTGTTCCGGCTCCCAAAACTTATCCCTCACACAGCGCTCCCTCTGCCGGATAATTTCCAAACGATCAAAAAACAATATTCCCCGTCATCCCTGTAACAATATGGCGGACAGTTTTCTTTGACAAAAAAGTGCCGTTCACGCAGATTAGGTATCATAGACCACCACGTCAACGATACCCTTTATCTGGAGAGACGGCACAATGGAACTGGCAGAAAAGATACTCAAGAGTTTCAAGATTTCCAAGCCTCAAAAAAAGTTTCTGATGGCTGTGTTTACAGCGATCCTAACAGCTCACGGCAAGATCAATTTTCGTAACCTATCGCGTTACTCTCCTTTGTCACAGAAGACGTATTCACGCCAGTTTGCCAAACCCTTTGAATTTGTGGCCTTCAACCGAGCGGTGATCAATGAAAGCCTGGGCAGAGAAAGTGAACGGATCATCGTGTTAGATGCTTCTTTTGTGTCCAAGTCGGGCAAGCAGACCTATGGTCTGGATTATTTCTGGAACGGTTGTCATCGTCGGAGCGAAAAGGGGTTGGAAGTCTCCAGTGTGGCCATCGTGGATGTTTTGAGAAACACAGGCTTTACGCTGTCCGTTCGTCAAACCGATCCTGGAGATGAACGCCAAATGTCTGAGTCTAAGCCTAAACAGGATGTCGTCAAGGTCAATAAAAAGAAAAGGACCGTCAAGAAAAAGGGCACCAAAAAAAAGGGGAAAGCCAAGTCGAAAAAGCAAAGCTCCAAACAGGCAGAAGACGTCGAAACCCTAACAGATCAGTATTTACAGCACCTGAGTGATGTCAAACCCAGCTTGTTAGAGAATGAAAAATATACCGTTGTCGATGGCTATTTTAGCAAGAAGAAATTTGTTGATGGCGTCCGTGATTTGGATCTACACCAGATCGGCAAATTGCGCTGCGACGCCAATATGCGCTATCTCTACACCGGACCAAAACGGGAAAAGGGAAGCGGAAGGCACAAGACCTATGACGGCAAAGTCAACTGGCAGGACCTGTCTCGGTTTTCATATATCCAAACACAAGATGGCATCGCCATTTACAGTCTTGTCTTGAATCACGTCTCCTTAAAACGCAATTTGAAAGCCGTCGTCTTGCTGGATCACACGAACAAGGACAAGAAGAAATATGCGATCTTGTTTTCAACCGACAAAGACCTAAGTGCCAAGACGATTGTCAGATATTACAAAGCGCGTTTCCAAATTGAATTTATTTTCAGAGATGCCAAACAGTTCACCGGATTGTGCGACTGTCAAGCCAGAGATCAAAAACGGCTGGCTTTCCATTTTAATGCCTCTTTGACAACCCTCAATTTAGCCAAAACGGAACACTTACAAGCCCAATCAGATACGAGACCCATACCCTTTTCCATGGCCAGTGTAAAAGCCTGTTATTTCAACACGTATTTTCTCCAGAATATTTTTTTAATGTTAGACCTCGACCTAAATTTGATTAAAAAATCTGGCTCTTCGCTGTTTCACGTGGGTAATCATAAAAACCCGAACCAGTCTTCTTGCCGAGTGCGAGGTGGTTCCTAACCGTTTGCTCCGGTATCCGCACATGAGATCTCTCCTAAACACACGGCGGGTATTGAATGATCCGGAGATCCAGTTTGCCGTTTAGTCCATCGTAACAATTTATTATCTAACAACTTAAACAACTGTTTTTAAGATAGAATCCTGAGCAACAGACAACGGGTCGGGCAACACCGTTGACAAAGAATACTCGAAGGCTGGTCCACAAAACCTGCAGCTTGGGCGTCTTGTCTACCACAACTGGTCGTTCCTGGGGGAAGGTTACCCACACCAAATAGCGAGGAGCCAAAAATCTCCCCAATACCAAAAACTGCGGGATTATGGCAAAATTGCTGCTTAAAAGTGGCCGAACTATTGCTGTAACATAGTCCACAACAACCCAGCCGCCCGCGCAGACCACCTCGCCCAGAATAATCCCGATAAAAAAAGGCCGTGTCCGCTGGTAAAGCTTCGCCCCCCCCAACTTCAACACCATCGCCTTGATGCCCCAGGCCAGGAACACGCTAAAGAAATAGGTATCCGTGTACCAGATCGTGCTCAGCGGCAGCGCCACCGGGTGCAGCGGCCACCACGTCAGGCGTGTCCGCAGCACGGTGAGAAGCGCCGCAATACCCGCTCCCAGGCCTGTATAAAGAAATCCCCTGTAAAAGATCGGACTCGGCTTCACCAGCCGGGGTCCCACAAACGCATCGAAGGGAAGATAAGCGTAATCGCGAAAATGTCGATCTAAATTCAGCCCTCCGTACGTGTAACCCAGCTTCAACGTCATATACCCTGCCGTCACCAGCCCCACGGCCAGGGCCGCCCCCATCGCAAGAGCCAGTCCCCGTTTCCGCCTGATCTCTCCGGCCAGCCGCAGCGCTCCGGAAGCGTGGGGCATCACATTGCTGATCCGCGTCATCGTCCAGGCGTAGCTGAAACCGAGTGTCACCAGGCCCGCCGGACCGAATGCCGAAGACCCCGCTGCGCAAACCACAAACTCCGACGGATTGATCGGCGAATAGGTGGCCACGAAACCTGTCTCGCTCACAATCCGGGCCATCACAAAAAACACCACAAAGCAGGCAAAAAGAAAAAAAAGAATCAGCAGAGGCGAAATCCCCCCCAGCCCCAGCCACACGGCCATGTAAATCAGCCCTCCCCCAATCCCCATCAGCGCCGTCCGGTAAGAGACCAACTCCCCGGAATCATCACCCTGCGACGGCCGCCCCAGAGCCTTTGACACCACCTCCCGCAAATGCTCCCGGGCCACCCAGAGGCTGTAAATCGCCAGGACCAGCATGTACCCCATCCCCATCAGCGCCAGCACCGCCGACCCCCGCGAACTGAACCGCCCCACCACCCCGGACACATCGGTGTGTTCCACGCCGATAACCGCCAGGCTCCCCCGCACAATCTTCGAAATCACGTTAAACACCCAGATGCTCAGACTCACATCTAAGTTCACAAAATAGGAATATCCCAGAATCGCGAAGCTAATCGCCAGGGGCAACGAGGTGGTCCGCCGGAAGATCCACAGCCGCATGCTCAGGCTGATCCTGGGCACAAAATAGAAATAGCTATTCAACCCATTGAGCGAACCGGCCAGAAACGGAATGGCAAACCCGGCCCACATCGCCCGCTTCCCGAACAGGGGACCGATCTTTCCCTCCCCTTCGGCGCTCATCTCCAGCGGAATCTGCATAATTGGGAAGGCGAACCGCTCGTGTTCCTCCCACTGCCTGCGCATCACCACCGCCGTGCAGACCAGCACCCCGTAAAGGACCATCAGGAAGGCCCCCCAGCCCCACAGCGGAATAACCCACGCCTCCCAGGGCATAGAGGCTCCTTCCGCGACCCCCTCGTAGAGCCCCCGCACCACATCGGCGTCCTGGGGGGCGACCCAGGGCAGGATGTGGGGCAGCGCCGCTTCGAGCTTTCTGTTTTCCGGGGAGGCGTAGTAGGTCACACCCGTCAGATAGGAGATCAGCGGCTTCATCATTCCCGAAGCGGACAGGAGGAACAGAAGCATCACGTAGACGGCCAGCAACTCCCCCCGTCCCAGGGCGTAACGGCGTTTCCAAAAAGCCAGCAGAGGATTGGCCACCAGGACCAGACAGAAAAAGAGAAAAATCGCGCCCCGATCCATGAAATATGAATTCATGAACGAGCCCTGGATCACCATACGATTGTACGTAAGCGCCAGCCCCAGGAAAACGCACAGAACCAGCCCGACTGCGAAAGCGCGGAACGTCAGGCCGGTCCGCACACCCTCTCCCATCGTCGATCTTTCAGCTCCCTGAGAAACCATCCCATCCTGCCGGTCTTCCATCCCAACGCCATCTCTTTCATGTGGGCGTTTCCCTCAACGGCCTTCCTGCACTTCAAAAACGCCTGTGAAACCTCTCTCCCTGTAAGCGGCCTTTACGGAAGGGTCCACCGTGCGCCAGATGAGAAACTGCTTGCGCAGAACATTCATAAACCTCCGATTAACACGGCGCCACGAGGCGTTGTCGCCGGAGACCCGATCGATGCGAAGCGACAGACCGTAAATATCGTGTTCCCCGGCAGGCGCCGCCTCAAAGTGGATCCGCTCGCTCACCCCCACATCGTAAGGAGCCAGCCAGACGGTCGTGTCGATAGTATACCCCTCGCCCGTCTCGGTCTGAACCGCCCCCAGCTTCGCACCGTCGGTATAAAAACCGCCCATCGACTCGTCGTTGTGAGACGCGAAGAAATCGGCCAGAAAAACAAACAGCCCCGGGGCCTCGCCGCTGCCCACCGTAAACGGAAACTCGAAGCGCCAGCGGTCCCCTTCAGGATTGGGCAGTTTCCAGCGGCGGGTCACGTCCGGCACCGCCATAAGCGAGGCTTTCCGGGCCGGATAAAGGGCCGAAAGGATCACCACCGCCATCACCAGGGCAGCGGCGTAAACCGTCGAAAGCGCAGAGTAATTAAGCGTGAGCCCCGAAAGCCAGCCCTGCCACAGCAGCGCCTTGGCCACCCCCTGCCCCAACAGGTACCCGCTCACCGTGCCCAGCACCGCATAAACGCAAGCCTCCGCGATAAACAGAAAGGAGATGTGAACCGGCGCCAGCCCCACCGCAGAATAGATCCCGATCTCCCGGAAGCGTTCGTACACCGACCCCATCATCGTATTCAGCACAATTAGCGCAGCAATCAGAATCGGAATAAAAAGATTGCCCAGCCCCCGGAATGAGACATTGCCCAGGGAGCTGTAGACCGAGACCTGAATCCGTCCCTCACCGTCGGGAATGCCGGCGAAGAGAACCATAGAAAGCCGGGAAAGAAAAGCCTCCACCTGCGCCTTAACATCCACCCCCGGCAAGAACCGAACGGCCACCGATTGCAGCGGACTGCCCACCTCCCGCAGCAGACGATAAGGAATGATGAGGATATCTTCAGGATCGATATGCGTGAAAGGAAGAACCTGAGCCTGGGGCAACTCAAGACCCTGTTTCTCCAGCTGCCCCCGGGAGGCCATCTGATCGACGATATCATCGTCCGTCACTTTAAAATCAGCCGGACTCAGAATTTCCCCGTCTAAATCCTCAACCTCTCTGAATTTCTTTGAATCGATCAGCCCGACCACCGTCAACTGCTCTCCGAAAAGTCGGACACGTTTGCGGCCGAGGTCACCCGGCATAATCCCGAGCCGGCCCGCCATCTTCTCGGGCAGTATACAGGCCAGCTCACCGGGCCGGAACCAGCGTCCCGCTTTCAGGCAGTGGTCCAGGCCGGTCACCCCGGGCTCCTGTGGGGTAACCCCGAGCACACCCAGAGCCCGAGTCGTCCCGTGGTCGGACGCGATCGGAATCTGTTTCTTGTCCCGGGTATAGTACCAGCTCCGGGGAATAACCGTACCGATCCCCTCAAAGTTGACCTTCGCGTAGTCGTAGGCCGACTCCTCTAAGGCGCCCCAGAACTTGCTGCGGATCAACATGCCCGGATAGGCGCCCGCCGTCTCCCGGGGAAGCCGGTGGAACTGGAGAATCGACTTGATCGACGTGAATGAGAGCACCGTGAACATCAGAAGCGTCAGGGTAATAAAGGTCAGCCAGGTGCGCAGCTTGCGCCGCTTCATATTCGCAATGCCTAAGTGGAAAGCGGCTAAGGAAGCGCTGATGCGGCCTACATCGGTCTCGTGAAGCAGCACCTCGTCGACCCGCAGCCGGCGCATATTCTCATTGAACCGCGAAAACACAAGCCAGATCACAAAAACCGCAAGCGCCAGAATCACAAACGCCAGGAGGATAACAACCGGATTGGAGAGTTCAAACGCCGGATGAACCGCAGAAAGAAAAAACCAGATCACTGCGAAAATCCCCGCGAACCCGGCGATCTGCCAGCGAATATCGGCCGCGGTAAAAATCAACCGCTCCGCAAAAAAAGCGCAGGGAATCACCAGCGCCATAAAAAAAATAATCCCCCGCACCACACCGTTCTGTGTCGCCTTCACATCCGGATACGCCCGAGACTCGATCCCCAGCGCTGCCCGTGTGTGCTTCATAAACCCATCCCACCGCTTCTCCGCCATCGCCTCCTCGGCCCGCTTGAGGTGGAATGCCGCATCGGCATGGAGCACATTCAACCGCTGATTCTCAATTGCATACCGCTGCAGCTCCTGTATGCGCGCCTCGTTGAGCATCCACATATCTTTCGCCGCCTGGAAGGACGTACGCACAAACGATCCGTGTGTTAATGTCTTGAATCCCGCCCCCAGCGCAGCCTCCTTGCTCTCCACCCCCAGCGAATTGAGCAGCAGAAAGCGAACCCCGATGGCGCCCGAGCGCATAGCGATCTTCACCTTCTCCCCCGGACGGGTGAAAACCGTCCCCACCGGCTCGGTCGGCCCAAACCCGATTGCATACCCATACTCCTGAGGCGCCGTGTGCCCTTCCCCGTAGATGCTGATCTGAGACAACTTGGTCAGATACCGCGGATCTACCGTATCGTAGAAATCCGTGGCAATACATGGAAAGAGAATCAGCGTGCGCTTGGAGATCCACCAGTCCATATTGAACTCGTTCCGGTAGATCTTCGCTTGCGGCCCGAAGTTGGGCGCATACGTAATTTCCCCGGTCTCGGGATCAAGATAGTAGACCGACACAGCCACCCGGCGCTCGGCAATGCCGGGCATGTAGAACTCCCCCTTCTCGTCGGCCACGTCGTAATAGATCCGGCGCACCCCCTTAACCGACTTCTCGACACCCATCCGCAGCGCAGCCACCGCTCCCGGCTTTGGCCGGTCGGGCGCGATACTTCGTCTGGGAAAGGTCCGCACGAACCCCTTCAGTCCCCGCATCCGGTCGTCGAGTTTAATCTGCCGGAAATCAGGAATAAGGTCGGAATCATCTAAAGCCAGCGCAAGCAACCCGGCCAGCATTCGGATCTGTCCGGTCAGGTTTTCGTAGTTCACGTACTCGGGCCGGTCCAGAGGTGTATCCACCCGGAACCGCGCATCGTTCACCGTCACAAAAGAAAGTGCGGGGGTGCCTGTCTCCAGAACGACCTCCCCGTCCGTCTTCAGATTTTTCCCGGGAATATACATATCCCAGGTCCTGCCGCTGGCAGGGGTAATACCATTCACCACCGTCGCGGCTGAATGGGGCCCGAAGCTTTCGGTGAGCATATCGAAGAGCCGGACGAACTTCCCCCCGAAAGGTGTGAAGAATCGGTTGTGAAAAAGAGACCGGCTGTTGTGCCAGACGCCGATCTCGTCGGTCTGGCTGGTCAGATCCAGCCCGATAAACAGGCGCACATCGATCGGATCGGTCATCAGCGCCGCAAAATGTTCTTCTTTCCGGGCGTGACGCCTCAAAAAATCGCAGATCCCCCGAAACCCTGAGTGGTGCGCCGAACTGGCCAGAAAGAGAACCGTACGCGCAGGCGGATAATCCGAAAAATAATCCACCAGTTCCATCAGCGCCACAATACCACAGGCCATCTCTGCACCCGGCGCTAAGGCCGGCGCCACCGACATAGCGTCGTAATAAGCGTTGATCACCACAATCTGGTCTTTCAACTCCGGATCGGTCCCCGGTATCGTTCCCAGGATATTGTGCGCCGTCTGCTTCTCCCAGTCCATTCGCGCCCGGAGCTCCACCTCCAGCTCGCCCTCCACAGCCAGCATCCGCTGCAATGCCCGTCCGGACGCCTGATCGATCCAGAACCGCTCCACGCTGTTGGGCACCTGGAGAAACTTCTGTTCGGCCTGGATGGTAAAAGTGGAGTCCGGCTCGATAAAAATAATCTGCGAAGCCCCCAGCATCGCCGCCTTGAGCCAGTTGTTCCCGCTGTTGAATTCCATCAGCACCGCGGTATTCTCGATATCGTGGCCGTCGAAATCCCGGAACTCGCCGTCCCCACCGTAGATGAGCCGGGTGCGCACCCCCGAACGGGGCAGCGTGGAGGTCTTCACTAGATTGGGCCAGACCCCATAAATAGGGAAGGAAGCCCCGCTGTTCAAAAGGGTCAGGCGGCCCCCTTTATCCACAGGGGAAGTAACTTCAAAAGGCTCAAGTGCAACGTTCTGAAGGCCGGCGCGTTCAAATTCATCCCGAATAAACCGGGCCGCTGCTTCGTGCCCGGGATAGCCGCACACGCGGGAACCGTTCTGCGTAAAGCGGGCCATGTGTCGCCGCACGTCCGCCTCGGAAACCGTATGGATCACCCGCTCAACAACCGTCTGAACCCCGGGGACCGGAGACAGCGGGAGGGCCGGCTCAACACCCTTCAAAGCATTCAAGAATTCCTGAACCCGGTCAAAACCGGACAGACCCACAAAGAGCGGAAAGACGACAACCACCATGGTGAGGATCAGCCCGATCCAGCGAAGCAGTTTCATACAGCAATTTCCTCGTTTTTTTGCTTTTCCTGTTTTTTTTGGTTTTTTATGTAAAATATACTTGACATTTAGACGCTAATGCCTTACATTGGGATATGCAAAGCTAACTTGTCTAAATGTAACGTATCATTTACTTCAGGAGGCAATTATGATGACCCAACGAAAGTATCTCTTGGAATTCGGCGGTACGATGCTGGCGTACGTGGTCATTCTTTACGTATCCATTTTATTTCTAAAGGCATACCCCGATTCTTCCTGGCGTATCCCAATGGCGCTGGTACCGGTGATTCCCCTGGTGTTTGCGCTGATAGCCGTCATACGTGGCATCCGCCGAATGGATGAAATGCAGAGACGTATCCAGTTTGAGGCAGTGGCCTTTGCTTTTTGTGCAGCGATCCTTGGGAGTATCAGCTACGGATTCCTTGAGAACGTTGGCTTTCCACCTATCAACTGGATATGGATCGGTGCTGGCATGATCGCACTGTGGGGAATAGGGTTGATTTTTTCCCGTAGGAGGTATTCATGAAAAGTCGGCTTAAGATGTTACGTGCAGAACGAGATTGGATCCAGATAGATTTAGCGGAACAGCTAAGTGTTACCCGACAAACAGTGAATGCTATTGAGACCAGTATGTATGAACCAAGTTTGTCTCTGGCATTCAAGATCTCCAAAGTATTCCAAATGCCTGTGAAGCGGCTTTGGCATGATTGCACTGTGGGGAATGGGGTTGATGTTTTCCCACAGGAGGTATTCATGAAAAGCCAGCTCAAGGTGTTACGCGAAGAACGGAATTGGACTCAGGCAGATTTGGCAGAACGGCTTGGGGTCTCCAGACAGATAGTGAATACTATTGAGACCAGTAAGTATAATCTATCTCCGGCCTTTCAGGTCGGTCTTATCCTACAGGAGATACGTGTGAAAAGCCGACTTAAGGTGCTGCGTGCAGAACGAGATTGGACCCAGGCGGATTTAGCGGAACAGTTAGGTGTTTCCAGGCAGACAGTAAATGCTATCGAGACCGGTAAATATGATCCAAGCCTGGCTCTGGCGTTCAAGATCTCTACGGTATTTCAAATGCCGATTGAAAGTATCTTCGAAGTCGATGATAGCGAGAGTTGAGAGACCTCACGGTCTCTCAAAAACCCACACCCTCTCCCGGTCCGTCACCAGCAATTCATCGCGCCCGTCCCCGTCCACATCGCCTATTGCCGGGCTGTGGGTCGTCCCATAGTATCGGCCCCTTCCGGGAAGCCTGTCCAACCCGTGCTGTTGGATCCGGTCGTAAAAACTCGAACGCACCTTAAACCTGGCCAGCTCCTCACCAGTGGGCGCCACCCACATCACCCGGTGCTCCCCATCCAGTTCCACCGGCCGCTCCACGCGGATCAAACTCAAAGGCCCCACATCGGTCGCCCAGTTAATCGTCGAATAATACCCCAGGTTGCGATGCCGGGACAACTCTCTTCCCTCGGCATCCACCGCCACCCCTTCCCGATCCCCGGCCGGACCAATCGTTTTATCCATCAAAACCAGTTGCAGCCCGGGCTCATCGGCAAAAAACTTCCCGATCAGAATATTCTGACAGTGGTGCATCTTCACGCGGAACCGTTCGACGCCATCGTCGTTGTGAACCACCGCGTCGTGCCCGTCGTGCGCCAGAGCGATCTCGAGCCGTCCGTCCCCGTCGATATCCGCAATACGAGCATCGTCTAAGTGGTCCCCCTCCGATGCCGGCGGATGCGACCACAGCAGCGTGCCGTCGTGGTCGAACAGACTGAACCCTGCCAGCATCTCGTCCAGCCCATCCCCGTCCACATCCGCAAAATTCCCGAAATGCCCGGGCATCGCCCCGGGTGCATCCTTTTCCCAGACCACATCGAAATTTGAATCCAGCAAAAAGCATGGATCCACATGCGCGAAAATATGGTACTGTCCCGAATGATCAGTCCTCACCGCGCGGGTGTAATACGCCCCCGGGTAGGGCATCTCCCTCTGATAGCGCAGCGCCCCGGTCGCACCGTCGTAGACCCGCACGTCGTCCTTGTGCACGAACAGAATCTCCACCTGCCCATCGCCGTCGAAATCCACTACATGGCAGAACTCGTTCCAGTGCCCGTTCCACGAAAAGGGCCGCTCCGGCGCCCACGGCTCTCCCACCTGCCAGATCACTTCCCCCTCCCCATCCGTCAGCGTCATACAGAACAGCTCCTGCTCCTCGATGCCGGTCTTGTAGCCCTTGAACTCCGGGAACCTCGGATCGTGCCGCTTGTCGGCATGGCATCCCGACGTCTGCAGAAACAGCACCTCGTTCTTACCGTCGCCGTTAAAATCGTCAACGCAGAACGTACCGCATCCCCACGGCCGCACATCCCAGACCGCAACGGGGTCGGCTGTCCTCATGCCGGATCCTCCGATCTTTCAAAACAAAAAATTCGCCCATCGTATGTCCCCACAAACAAGCCGCCTTCCACCGCACATGGAGACGCCGTAATCGGCGACCCGAGCGCCGTGCGCCCCCGGCATTCGCCCGAAGCGGCATCCAGGACGTACAAACACCCGTCGCATCCGCAAATTAGAAGGCAATCCTCGAAAGCCACCGGAGCGGCTAAGATGGACCGGACGCCTCGACGATAGGGAACCATATCCAGCAGATCGTCACCCGTCTGAAACCGCCACACCAGCGCCCCGGAATCGAAGTCAAAACACAGCGCCTCTCCCTCCGGTGTGGTCGCGTAGATCCGGCCGTCCTTCGCGAGCAGTCCGGTCGGATAACTGGCTGGCAGCACGGGGCGGCTCCAGACCACCTCGCCGGAACCCGTCTGCAGCGCCGTTAGAGGCGATGCCTCCCCCGTAAAATGGTGAAGATTCGACGAACCACCCCCGCTCACCAGCAGGTCCCCGGCTACTACCGGCGCCGCATACGGGTACTCGACCCCCACCTGCTGTTCCCACGCCACGTCCCCGCTCTGCCGGTCCAGCGCCATCAGCCCCCGCCGCTGCACGAGCAGGAGAAGCAGGTTCTCATAGACCTGAGGGCTTGCGTAGCACGCCCAGTTATCGCTGCCCTCATTGGACGTATACCACTGCTGCTCTCCTGTCTCCAGATCGTAAGCCGCGTAACCGGCCTTCGCCCCCGCGTACACTGTTCCGTCTGCGATAACCGGAGACGTGTAAACCCAGCGCTCGGGATACCTGGGCAGGTCGGCCTGCCACAACACGCCTCCCGACGCCACCTCCAGCGCGTACACCCGCCCGGTAACCGACACCGCTACGCACACGCTGCCCTCCACAGCCGCGCTGTTCTTAACCGCCGCATCCGTGTGTGTGTGCCATACCAGATCTCCACTCCCGGCCTCAACACAACAGACCCCGCCGCGCCCGGGATCGCCTTCATCCCGCAGGCTCAGCAGCAGCCGATCCCCCACCGGCACGGGCGCTGCCCGGTGGAGTCCTCCCGGCAGGCGCTGCTCCCAGCGAAGACGCAGCGCTCCCCGGTCGAGCGAAATCTCCGGCGGCGCATCCCCCGATGGGGGTGAGGCGCCTGCGGGTTGAAGCTCCCTGATCTCAACCGCCGCATCCTCCTCTCCAAACCGCACCAGGCGGTAGCCCCTCGGCGAGGTATCGATCCCCCCGAAACAGATCGGCGGGGCTGCGGCCACAACCATCTTCCCGTAGGAAAACACCTTGCTGGAATGCCAGTGTCCATGCAGTACCAGCCGGACGTTGTATCGGCTCAACGCATCCAGAAAAGAAACGGGCGGCGGCGTATGAACCACCACCACGATCTCCCGGTCCGCCGACTGCACCCCCAGGTCCGCCCAGAACCACGTCTCCTTTCGCTCCCGATCCGCCGGCGAAAAGAACGACTGTTCATTCGGATAAAACGCAAAGTGGCGTCCCCCCCAATCGAAGCTGTAATACGAGGGTCCAAGCACCGCTTCGAAGTGCCGGGTAGACGTATTGTCCGCGTTCTTCTCCACGATCTCCTGCAGCTTCGGGTTGTTCGGAGTCGCTTTCAGCTTCATAAATTCCTCGACCGAAACACCTCCGGTACGCTCTTCGTTCCCATCGTGCCCGCCGAACAGCGGAAAAACCGGCGTCGAAATCGTCTCAACCGCCTCACGAAAAAGCGTCAACTGGGACAGCCTCCCCCAGTCGGTCAGATCCCCGCTCGCCACAATCAAATCCGGTTCGGCCTCCCGGACAAGCTGCTGCAGCGCCTCTGCAAGCACCTCTCCGGAGGTCAGCATCTCCCCTTCCGTCACAACGTGCGTATCGGTAATCTGCGCAAGCGTAAACCGCCGTCCGCCCCGTTCGGGCGCCGGCTCAAGCCCGAAATCCACCCCCTCCTGCGCGTCCGTCCAATCGAGCGTAGACCGGTAGAACCCCGATAGAGCCTGAAAACCGTCCGGAACCGTCACAAACACAAACCGGTGCGCCTCCGGTTCCACCTCAAGCGCATACCGGCCCTCGTCGTCCGTCTGCACAATCCGCTCCCCATTGGAAACAGAAAGGCCACCTAGCCCGCGTCCAGACGAAGCTTCCAATACCCTCCCTCGAACCTCAATCGCCATATCCTGTCCCTTTCCTGAACTCGCTACTCAGCGCCGTCCCCGGACAATTCGGCCGGATACCACTTCCCCGCCGCTCCTTCAACAGCACCGTAGATGGAATAATACAACCCCTCTTCAGACGCAACCTCCATCGCCGCTGCCCGATCCGCCCGCAGCTTTTCGGTCGCAGCCTCTAAGTCGATCCCCTCCGACTGCGCCCCTTCCAGAGCCGCCAGGCCCGCCGCCAGATAACCGGACACCATCCCGTAAGGAAATTCCGGCAGCCCTAACGCCAGCCGGCGCACGGAATCCGCATACCCTCTGGTCCTGAGATTGTGCGCGTACCACTCGAAAACGAACCGGCAGTAAGCCAGGTAACTGGCATCCCCGGTGACCTCCCACATGTAGACCAGCCCCGGCACATAATAGGGACTCTGATTGTTAATCGGCATCTTCGTCCGGATATCCTCCATCATCCCCTGAAACGCCTCTTTAAACGCTTGATGGTCCACCAGCCGGGCGAACTCCGCCCCCGGATACGGCAGCGTGCCCCCCAGGTAGTGCCCGTGGTCCGTCACATCGTACACCGGCGCCCACACCCCCAGGAACCGGTCCAGACTCTCCATGTACTTCCGGTCCCACGTCAGCGTGTACGCATTCAACACACACGTCATCGGCGCGATATTCTGCCGCGACGGACTCGTCCCCGCGTACCACCCCGTACCGTCGCGTTCCTGCGCATCTAAGAAGAAATCCGCATTCGCAATCGCCGTCTCACGCCACGCCCGGTCCCCCGTGATATAGTACCCCAGCAGGTACCCCCCGCTCAGCGTGTGCGATGGGCAATCCCCCCCGTCGTAGTGGTGAACCGTGTGATAAAGTGTAACGGCCAGGTGTCGATCCGGCGCCGGAAACACATGGCGCTGATCCACCGAAGCCATGTGTTCACAGGCGCTCTCCGCGCAATAAAAAATCTGTGGATCGCCCGTCCGCAGAAACTGGAGCCACGCCCCGATCGTCGAATCCTGGGACTCGTTATTCATCCAGCCGATCCGGTCCGTAATCCGCACCTTCGAATCGGCGCCGTAGACCCTGTAGATCGGCCCTGCCGTAGCCGGATTCCCATTGATATAATCCCCGAAATCCCGCGCCCCGTACAGGTGGTGGTCTTCAACCACTTTCCCGGTATCTTCCAGCTCGTCGTAAGTCATCGCCCGGTCCACCTCTGCAAACGGCCCGGCGCCATAGGGCGCCTGCGGGCCGAAAGCCCCGGTACTGCAATTCCACTCCGGCGACGCGAACACCACCGGCGGAAAGCGCACCTGCGCCGCCAGCTCTGTCAACGCCCCATCGCCCACATCCGAATCCAGCTTTTCCAGAACAATCTCGTGGGTCACCATAGACCCCTGCCCGTTGTGCCCGAAAACGCGGTAATAATACGCAAACCGGTCCGGCAGCAGTTCCGCCTCCAGCTCCTTCGCCCGTTCCATAAGCGAAACCACGCTGTCCGCCGTCCAGTCCGTCTGTCCCTTCGTCACAAACCGGTACAGCGAAACCGACGCCCCGGGGTGCTCCGCCAGACCCTCTCGCAACTCTTCCTCGGTCGTAGCATTCAGAATCGGGCCGGGCACCGCGCCCAGGTCCAGCATCGGACATCCCTCCGTCGGCCAGAGCTGCACATCAATGCGCTGCCCGTCCCACCCCAGGCGTTTGGGAAACTCCTCCCACCCGTTACGCACGAAAACCCCTGTCGAATCCTCATCCCCGCTCACACAAACCCAGGTACCGCTCCGCCGGCCCTCTCCGGCCGCACCGCCCGAAATCGAAAAGTGATCATCTCGATCCTGAAATAGCGCCACGGGCCCATCGGATCTCACCACATCGCCCCTGTCCTGTTCACCCGAAACGCGCACCTCTCCCGCCGCGCCGGACACAACCGGAAGGTCCAGTCCAACGCCCCGGATCTTCACCTCTTCCGGGTCCGCATCCATCACAAAACTGTGAAACACCCGTACCCGATCTACACCCGCGTAGTAGTGGAGCCGCAGAATCGCCCGGCAGAGCCGCTTCCCCTGAGGATCTGCATGCCAGACATGCACGCGCACCACCGTCCTCAATGGCCCTGCCGTCTCGGTCTCCACAACCGGCCCCTCCAGATCAAACCTCGCCTCATAGCGCGTGCCCTCCTGATCGACCATATACAGAGACGCTGCGATCTTCTCAGGCGGCCAGGAGGATGCCTCCGGATCGACAGGCTCGCCCCGCTCACCTGAGCTCACTTCGGGCCCATAAACCAGCGTAAAAGGCGTCCGCCCAGCCCTCAACTGGCTCACCTGAAAATCCACCAACAGCCACCGCACCTGCTCGCCTGCCGGGTCCCATGTGGCCAGCACCTCGGTCTGGAGGGGCGATTCCACCCCGGACGCATCGTAGAGCCGGACCCCATCGATACGGGACAATCCCTCCCTGGAAAACGGGATCCCCCCTGTAACCGGACACACACGGACCGAAATATCTGAAACCGCGTGAACCGACAGCTCAACCCTGCCTTTTGCAGAATTGCTGGATAACTCAGTCACGTTTGACTCGCTCGAAGTAATTGCACGGGATGATATCCAGGGGCCCGAACCGCCTTTCCACCTCGTCGAAGAACAGATTAATCCCCAGGTTATCTATTGCAGCGTGTGGGATCTTCACGACGCCCATCCCCACATCCCGAACGGCCTTCAGGACTCCCGTACCCGTGGCAATACAAACGACCGTGTCCACGCCCGCATCTGCCAGCAGTGGATAAGCCTCCGCCGGCCACCCCCACCCTCCCAGATCCTGGTGCAAAATCCGTCCGGCGGGTTTGTCGCTATCTCCCTCAACAATTCGGGGCAGCGCCCCGATCCGCGCTGCGCTCTCCATCTCTGGGATTGTAAGAAGAAGGGGCGGAATATCTCCAAGTGTTTCTGGACGAGCATCCGCAAGAAGGTCGTCGATCGCTTTCCCGTGATAGATGTCGGTGGGGGCGTGGATCTGTACCATTGGAAATTTGAAAAACCTTGCCATATCGGGAGCCATTCGATTCGGAATATCATCGTAGGCCCTCCAGGCCTGGTCCATGAGCGGCTGATAAATTCGCAACGCATCTGCCCGGGGAACCCCTTCCCGCTCAAAAATATCGATATTCGCCGACATAATGTCGTAAACGTGCGAACGCCCCACACCCGTGCCGGTGGTGTGATGGGCCACCAGCGCATCGATCTGGGTCCCTTTGGTGCGTAAATGGTCTGCAAGCAGGAACTCGGGCATCTGGATATTGATCCCCAGCAGGACTGTATTCAGCTCCACATCCTCCGGACCGTTGACAATGCGGCAGTCGCCGTACGGATTTCTCAGCCGCTCCTGGTCAAAGTAGGGCTTCTGCCAGTCCGGCAAAGCCTCATATTCCCCTCGCCGGCGCTCCAGCTCCTGTTTGAGCGCCTCTTCGCCGCGAAAATCCAGGGCCATACCCAGCTGGATGGCCGTCTCGTAGAGTTCACGCACTGTCATGACCATTCTCCCTTCTGTATGTGATTTTCCTTGATCACCGCACCACGCGGTGGTAAATTAGGGCGGTCCACCCGAAATGACAACCTTACAGGATAAGGATAAATAAAATGTATGGCTGGAGAGCCCGAATCGGTGTGATTTACCCCAGTACCGGCCTGAAGGATCACGATTTTTACCGGATGGCTCCCCCGGGCGTATCCGTTCACATATATCGGGTCGTGTGGGTCGGTACCGGCACGGCAAACGATATAAAAAGCATGAGCGAAACGTCCAACCTGGAGCATGCTGCGCGCCTGCTGGCCGGCGTGGGGCCCTCGTGTGTCACCTGGGCCGACACCTCCGGCAGCTTTCTGTTCGGCTCCGGCGGCGATCAGGCCCAGGTATCCGCCATGTCAAAAGCCGCCGGCGTGCCCGCCTCCACCACCTCTACCGCCCTCCTGGCCGCACTGACCGCATTGCGCCTCACCCGTGTGGTAGTGGCCAGTCCCTACAGGGCCGATGTCAACGATCCTCTGGTCGAATTCCTGACCGCGCACAAAGCTGAAGTACTCCGTCTTGAAGCTCTGGAGTTTTCAGAAGCCGACATGTTTCCCCTGGTGGCTCGAGTGGATCGAGAAACTCAGTACTCCCTGGTGAAACGCGCGTGGTCTCCCGATGCACAGGGAATCGTCGTCCCCTGCACGGACTTTTTCGACCTGGACCTGATCGAGCTCCTCGAAAAAGACCTGGGCGCTCCCGTCATAGCCGCGAACCAGGCGACCATGTGGCATGCGCTCCGCCTGTCGGGGATTTCAGACGACATCCCCGGCATGGGACAGTTGATGCAACTGCCGTTACCGGACTGACCCACCTCGGCCCGGATTGCCAAATCCGGCGAGAGCAATCCAGTGTCCGGTTTTCCTATTCCACACGGCTGAAAACCAGCTTCTCACCTGCGAACCCCTCGCGCCAGACATTATCGCAGGCCTTTGCCATCTCCTCAAAATTCTCAATGATCGTCGCAAAGCGGTTGCCGGGGCAGGGACCGGTGATAGGCGAAAAAAGAAAGTTGTCCCGCCCGTAGAAAACCGCAAGGTCCACCACCCCGGTGCTGTAGGTGGCCTCCTGTACATAAACCACGCCGGGTGGAAAAAAGAAATACAGCACATCGCCCGGGATCGGAATAATACACGGGTTCTCAAGGCCAAGCTCTTCCTCCGCAAAGGGACGTACCAGGGTGTAGACCTCGTGTTGTGCAAACCTGGCGTGATATGCCTGGTCTCCCTGCGGCAGGGCCTGCCATATCGCTTCGCACGTCCTGGGTGCGAGATCATCTAACAATTCCGCAACGCAGCTCACACCCCGCTTCTCAAACCTTATTTCAATACATCGAGCCATCTTTTTTCCTCCTCTCGTTCACGGCGAACTTTCCACTATTTCCCTGGCCTCCATATCCGACTTTCTTATTCCAGCCGCCGGAAAACCAGCCTCTCACCCACCGATCCCTCGCGCCAGACATTATCGCAGGCTTGCGCCATCTCCTCAAAATTCTCGGTAATCGTTGCGAAGCGATTCGCGGGCACCGGACCGGTCATAGGCGAGAAAAGAAAATTGTCCCGATCGTAGAAAAGGGCGAGGTCCACCACTCCCTTGCTGTAAGAGGCCTCGGGCACGTCCGGATTGGGAAGCACACCGGGCGGAAAAAACATGTAGACCACATCGCCCGGGATCGGCAGAATGGTCGGATTTTCAAGCCCGAGCTCCGGGTCCGCAAACGGTGGGACAAGCGTGTAAACCTCGTGGTTCGCATACCGGGCATGAAAGGCGTCCGCGCCCAGCGGCATGGACTGCCAAATCGCTTCGCACGTCCTCGGCGCAAGATCATCAAGCAATTCGACAACGCAGCTCACACCCCGCTTCTCAAACTTTATCTCAATACGCCGAGCCATCCGACAACCCTTTCTATTTCCTCGCCGAATAACCCTTGCGAGAGTTTCCTCGAATTGCTGTCACATTGGTCTTCGCTCATCCATGATGCCTTCCATCCGGATTCTGACCTTTTCCCTGATATCAGGATGGGTCAGAACGTAAAACCGGTCTTCCCTCATCGCCTTGAAAAGTTGCTCGGCAACCTCGGCAGGAGGTATTCCACTCTTGATCCGCTCGTCAAAATCAAGCAGGTACTGCCTGTCTTTTGAGCTTAGATCGTCCAGAGATTGGCCTGACGAACGACCCCAACGGTCTATAGCTCGCTCGACAAAATGGGTGCCGACTGCGCCTGGACAAATCAGAGCCACTTTTACATTGGCTTCCTGCTCCGCCAGCCCCTTATACAGACATTCGGACAGAACAACCACGCCATGCTTGCTTACGATATAAGCTGTTTGTTTAGGCGCAGAGACCAGACCCGCAACGGATGCCACGTTCACAACATAGCATTCCTCATCCTGCTCAAGCATAAGAGGCACGAAAACGCGTATCCCGTAGATCACCCCCCAAAGATTGACGGCCAGGGTCTGCTCCCAGTCTACCAGCGAACAGTCCCAGGCCGGTTTTATCGCATCATCCATTGCACCCAGGCCTGCATTGTTAAGGGTGCTGCTCTGAATTTACGTAAATGAGTTGCAAAAAAGGCTCCAAATTCCGATCATACAACAGACTGAAAACAATAAGGTTGTATAGATACGGGAAAGGAGCCCAAGATGGACCTCGCAGAGATGATCGAAGCCGCCACCTGGGAATTTAAGCAAAAATTGAGCGCCCATTGCGAAAATTTGGACCTGGAGAGTTTGACGCCTCAATTGGCAGAACAGGTCACAAGTGGGCTTGGTGAAGCCCTCAAGGCTTGTGGGATCGCAGCGCTTCGCACATTTTTGGAAGCCTACGAAGTGGATGAGGCCCCAAAACAGGTCGAGAATGTGCTGTATCGGTTTAAGCAACAAAGTGAGAAGACGTTTTTGACCCCCTTTGGGAAGATGAAGCTTTCTCGAAATCTGTTTCAGGCCGATGAAGGGGGGCCTTCTTATGTGCCGTTGGATGTGATGTGGGGAATGGTCGGTGAGTTTGCCACCGTGGAAGTTCGTGAAGCGGTGTTGTTCACGGTGAGCTTGATCACGCCGGAGGAAACCGTTTCTGTGCTGGAAAAGACGGCTCTGTTTCAGCCTTCTGCCACAGCGGTCAAACACATCACAGAAGAGACGGGAGCGTGGCTGGTCGAGATGGATGAAACACTCAACCGGTCGATCCGTCAGGAGGAGGAGAACCCCAAAGGGACAAAAGTGATGGTGGCCAGCCTGGATGGGACCCACCTCAGGCTGGATGAGCCGGGGAAAAAACGCGGGCGTCCACAAGAGAGGCCGGGGGAAAAACCGTCCGAAGAAAGTCCGACCAGTTTCAAACAGGCCCTGGTGGGCAGCCTGTCCTTTTATGGGGCACCTCCAAAGGACGGCACCCCACCAAAGCGTTTGGTCTCTCGGTATGTGGCACAAATGCCCGAAGAGGGTGGTCAAACGTTGAAGATACGCTTTGAGGAAGAACTCGATCATATCGAAGGACAACTGAAAGATGAGGTCGGAAAAGTGTTCCTGTGTGATGGGGCACGAGGGTTGTGGAAATATGCTGATACCACTCCTCGGTTCATCGGGTATGAAAAACTGGTGGATTTTTATCACACCACAGAACATCTGTCTGAAGCTGCCGAACTCCTGTTTGGCAAAAAATCAGCAAAAGCGCAAAGCTGGTATGAAACCTACCACCACAAACTGCTGACCCAAGATGGCGCAGCAGAAACCCTTATTCGCTCCATCGACTATTACAAAAGCCGCCGAAGGCTGGGTCAAAAACGATTGGAAGACCTGGAAACAGAACGAACCTTCTTCTTTCGGAACAAACACCGGATGGCCTATGCTGACTTTCGTCGAAGGGGTCTGCCCATTGGCTCGGGACCCGTCGAAGCGGCCTGCAAGACCCTGGTCAAGACAAGGCTTTGTCGATCGGGTATGCAATGGTCCTGGCAGGGAGGACAACGCATCTTGCAGTTACGCACTTACGTCAAGTCAAAACGATGGGATGCTTTCTGGAATCAGTATAAACAGGTTCGATATGCCAATGATGAACTCCTTGACTATGCCGATGCAGCATAGACAGAAAACATCTACGTAAAACCGAGTCGGCACCCATTGTTAATCAGTAGATGGACCGCGCCGAACCTATCGAGCGTTTTCTGAGCCAGAACCTCTATTTCCTCGTACTGCGACACATCGGTCGGTACAGCCAGAGCCTCTCCTCCCTGTGTCTCCACCTCGTCCTGGAACTGTGCCAGGGCATCCTGATCCGTCCCGACCAATACGACCTTCATACCCTCGGCGATACAGCGTTCAGCCAAACTCCGCCCAATGCCCCGAGTCGCGCCTGTCACGACGGCTACCTTACCTTCAAAATGATCCATAACCGATTCCCTGGTTTATGTGTTTTTGTGTGCTACCAGCGTCTTTTGGGGAGTGTGCTCGATCACTCAGATTTCCTCGACTCGACGTTTCTGTAAAGGCGGGTGCCGCGTTCGAATCCTCCGTCGCAGTCTCGGCTGGCAACCTGCGCTGGGGTCCTGCAAGATCTTCGATGGTGGCACAATGTCTGGTACTTCCATTGAGCCACATTTCCCTGAGTCTCGCGCGACATCTGTCAATTCCGGTCCTTGCGCCGGTGGGGATGTTCCATTACCAGCTGCTGCTCCTCCGTCATATCCAGGACATAATCCGGATAAGTCACCGTGAACCCCCCGCGCCCGTAGGACTGAAATCCCGGACTGAACTTGTAGAGCAGCGCCCTCCGCTGATGATCGCCCTTCCACGGCAGGGTGCCGTGGGTCAGCGTTTCCGTAAAGATCACGACATCTCCCGCCTTGCCGTTCACCTCAACGACGTGCTCCTGATATGCGCGCCCCAGCTTCATCTCTCTGGGGCAGGCCAGGTTCGCCTTGTGACTTCCGGGAACCACCGCCACTCCGCCATCCCCTGGTCCCTCGTCGGCCAGGAGGTACTCCACCACGGTCAGACCGGTATAGATCCGCCCGTCCTTGAAAAAGTAGGCTTCGCAGAAGTCCGGCCGCTCGACCCCACCGCCGTGCAGTCTGCCGCCTTCGCATCCGGCCTCCATCGCAATCAGACCGGGCCCGTGGTCCAGACGGAATGCCTTTCCCAGAATGGTCTCCAGATAAGGCGTCACCGTCGGATGCACAAGCAGCTCCCTGAACGGCTCACACCACGGGCGCTCCCACCCCAGCATCCCACCCAGATCCTTTCGGTGAGAAGTGCCCTCCAGCGCCTCCGATCCACCAGCGAGGGATCTCTCGTGCTCCACTATCTGATCTGGGTGACGATCGATCGCTTCATTGCACCGTGCTACCTCTTCCGGCGTGAGCACCTGCCGAAGCACGAGATAGCCCGTCAGGTCGAACAGATACTTTTCGTCATCCGTCATAACACTGCTCTCCTACTCCCTTCCTGGTAAGCTTGAGGTCCCCTACGGCGTCCACCTTCACATCTCCCCTGGAGAAATCAGCGAACGCCGACGTGCGAAGGGGGCGCGTCACGCGTCCTGGGCTCTCCCGTCTCGGGCAATACAGAATGGTACAACGAGGTGTTAGGGTTCCAACCCACGGATCTCGTCCGGCTCAGGCATGGACCTGAATTGAACTGCTTTTATGGTCTTCTGTCCCTCAAGTAGAGCTTTGCACAGGCGGTGACCGCCATCCATGAGTGAGCCATCAACATTTAGAATGATGGGCTTTTCCAGGGAAGCGTTGTTAATTCTCTGACAATGTTGCGCGATTTCTCTGAGCGTAGGCTTTTTTTCTGGGCCGAACCAACAGTCTTCGTCTAACTCTTTGACCGATGATACCTCAATTTCAAATGGAGAAAGACCGTCGGACTGAGCCCAGAGCTTTTCGGTGTACCACACGAGCCGCTTACCATTTCGTATCGTGCTATGTTTTTGTGGCACGGATTCTCCTTTGGGTCCTGAGTCGAATCTCAAAGCACCTACGAGGTTGCCCCGGCAAATCTCCCACAATGGTGCGCACAACGCTGGTTAATGATATTGGGCTCTTCGCTGTTTCACGTGGGTAATCATAAAAACCCGAACCAGTCTTCTTGCCGAGTGCGAGGTGGTTCCTAACCGTTTGCTCCGGTATCCGCACATGAGATCTCTCCTAAACACACGGCGGGTATTGAATGATCCGGAGATCCAGTTTGCCGTTTAGTCCATCGTAACAATTTATTATCTAACAACTTAAACAACTGTTTTTAAGATAGAATCCTGAGCAACAGACAACGGGTCGGGCAACACCGTTGACAAAGAATACTCGAAGGCTGGTCCACAAAACCTGCAGCTTGGGCGTCTTGTCTACCACAACTGGTCGTTCCTGGGGGAAGGTTACCCACACCAAATAGCGAGGAGCCTGATATTGTCGTTCAATCCTCGTTCGGCGCGGTGGCACCGCTTTCGAGGCGTTCACCAAAAGTGATAACATTCCCATCCGGGTCCGCCACTTGGAAATCTCTCAAACCATAAAATTGATCCACGGGTTCCCGGAGGATCTTTGCCTTCTGTCTTGCGCAGAAAGCGTGATAGTCATCAACATCTCTCATCTCGATCACAGCCTGAGATTGGCCTACTGCCGCGGCTTCTAGTCTTCCAACGTGGATGGTATGATGCCCCCCCAGTCTGAGAACGGAGTAGACTTTCCCGTTCCTAAAGATCTCTTCAAATCCAATGCTGGTGTAAAACTCAACAGCGCGACTGATGTCTGAGACGATTAGGACAGGCCACGTGGCGAATATTTCCCATTCTCTGGAACTCGACATTCGATTCTCCCTGGGTGTCCTCTCTTTGAAAGGTAGCGGCAACAAGGGACTGGGTGTCTTCGTGCGCCATAAGGCATCCTGGGTCAATGGCGGCTAACGTTCGGTGGCTCCCGAAGTGGCCGTGCATCGGAAAAGGAATCAGTGGTTTTACAATCAGTGAACGAATCAGTCACGGCCATTTGGGTCGAGCGAAGCGAGCCGGGAGCCACATGTTACCTGTTGTTGCGGCCGGGGTGGGGTGCGGCCTGGCCAGGATGGACAGGCCGCTGCTTCAGTAAAACAATGGGAGCACGATTAAAGAAATACCCACCAAATGAGCCATCCAGCGGGTGTTCCTTTGAGCGCAATGTTTGACAATAGCAAAGCCGTTCTAACTGGGGCGCATCCGTGAGTCAAACCTACTTCGTGTCGCCTTGCTTTATAGCTCCCTTAGTGTCCTGGTCCGCGAAAGGAAAATAATCCAGTACATCATATTCCCACACATTGGTGGGGAAGATAACAACCAACTCCGCCAAGTTCTCCCCCAGATTCTTGAACGAGTGCGGCACCATGGGGGGAATATTAACGATATAGGGCGCTTCCAGGGTGAAGATCGAGTCACCCAGCGCGTACAGGATGGTTCCCTCCAGAAGGACGTGAGCTTCTTCACCCAAGTGCGTGTGCATCGGTGGTGCTCCACCTGGGGCCGTATAGGTGATGCCGATGGTCAGATTTTGGTATCCATGCCTCTGCCCCTCCATAACGTGCACGTATTCGCCCGGACCAGGATTGATCACGACCAGGTCCTCCTTCCGGAGAGCAAAATCGCGGATCGACTTCATGGATGGGGGCTGGAAGCTCCCAGGCACCCTGCGGGTCTCCATAACCCCGTGAGGGTGGTGCTGAGCATGCAGCAGTTTCCTCGCTTCATCGACTTTGCTGATTAGTTCACCGTGCTCGATTCTCTGTCCTTCTCCAGCCTCCGACGAGGAATAAGTCACAACAGGTTCGGGAGGCAATGTCGATTTCTCTTCGGCTGAATCAGACTGCTTCGGGGCATAAAAAGCAAAAGCTACAACAACCGCGATAAGGGCGACAGCAAAAATGTATGACAGGATCCTATACATGTAATTCTCCTTATATCTCTTGTGAAATGTTAGACAACCAGGATCTTGGAGAGAAAAATAACATTGCCCGTTGCCATAAACAAGGAGATTATAGGCGGCCCCAGGACGGGGCCGCTGCCTTTGGGGTGGGGTCAGGCCGCAATTGCAGGTAACTACTTATATCCGAACTCTCTTACGCCACCTCACAGACCGGATACCGGACCTCGTCATACCGTTCTTTGTCCAGCGGCCAGGCGTAAACCCGCATCTTCCGGTCTCTGGCCGTCATAAACAGCGCGTGGGACGTCACCCAATCCGCAACATTGTGTCCCCCCACCTGCAAAATCCGTCCCGGCGCATGCACATCGAACGAAAAATCGATTAGCTCATCCAGTGTCGCCATCCCCTTGAACCGCTCCCGGTAATACGCCAGATACTGAATCCGATTCTGCGAGTTGTAATAATACGGACTCTGCCAGAAATCCGCTCTCGGAACCCTGGACGGCGCCTGCAGGTCCGGATGCTGCCAGTGGTTCACCTCCAGCACCATCCCCTCCTCCGGTTCCCGGAACGCGATATTCTCCGACTCCAGCTCAAACCCCAGCATATTCCCTCCCGCGTCCACGGCCGTCCCATTGGTCCCCTTCCCCCCGGAAATCCGGTACTGCTTCAGAAAGTGGCGCACATCGTCGCAGTCCCCGCAGTACTGGCCCAGCAACCGCATCTGGAACTGCAGGTGAAGATGCTCCGGATTATCCGGCCAGTGGAACTTCGGGTGTCCCGAAGCGCTGCCCAGCATCAACCCCGCATCGTTTACGGAGCGCCAGACCGTCACACTGCACGTGCTCCCGATCCCGACCAGCCCGTGCGGCTTCAAATCGGGAAACACCTTCACAACCGTCTCGTCCACCCTTTCGCCCTCCCGCCCGGGGTGGCACACATCTAGAGTCGCCAGCAACGCCGGCCCATCCTCCTTTAGCAAAATGCCGAACGCGGAACACCCGTCCGCTTCGCGCCCCGTATCTTTGGTATGCAAAAAATACGTATGATCAAACCTCTCGATCCCAGCCGCCGCCCCGAATGCCTCCATCTCCTCGACAAACTCGGGAAACTCCTGTCGCATAAACGCCATATTCTTCCGAAAATAGGGATGGTCCAGATTGTGGCGCTTTTCCATCCGCTCCCCAAGCTGTTCCCGCGCATAAGCCGGATCGATCACCCCCTGCGCCCTCCCGACCTCTGCGGGACTCCCTCCAAACGTATACAGGTCCATACGCCTACCTCCAGTGGCTCAGCACCCCTGTCTCTGTGGGAAAGTATAGAGATCCACCCTCAGATTCGACACGAAATCGTACCCCCCACAGGCGTCGGGATCCAGATCCACAACCGGAACCTCCTGTTCGCCCGAAGCCTCCGCTACAAGGCGTCCGTCCGGCGCCACAACCAGGCTGTGCCCGCCGTGGTTCGCACCATTGCAGCTGATCCAGAAAAGCGCGTTCTGGTAGGCGTGTGCCCGCAGGACGCACCGGTGGATATCGGAGTAGGGATGATAGGGCGAAAACGCAGCACCGGCAACCGGGTTGAGAACCGCCTCGGCCCCCTTACCCCGAAGCGTACGCACCGCTTCGGGGTACCATCGGTCGTGGCACACCAGGATGCCCAGCGTCCCCCAGGGTGTCTCGAATACCGGCAGCGCATCGCCCAGTGTGTAGGGCATGTCCTCCAGAACGCCCGCCGTCTCATGCGTCTTGCGGTAAATCCCTTCGATCGTTCCCCCGGACGACAGCAGCACCGCCGAATTATAAATATCCCGCCCCTTCCTCTCGAACAGCCCTGCGCACATCCAGACGCCCAGCTCCGCGGCCGTCGCGCAAAGCTCATCCACCTCCGGTCCCGGAATCGTCGTGGCAACCTCCTGTAAGAGATCGGGACGCGCGGACCAGCCGTCTAAGTAACTCTCCGGCCCCAGGATCAGATCCGCCCCCTTACCGGCTGCCTCTCGGGCCAGCGAAATCAACAGCCCGTGGTTGTACCGAAAATCCTCCGGACCCATCTCTGCCTGCGGGCGCGCAACCCGTGCGACCTCCGGAATCGTCTCCTTAAACGCACTTCGGAACACCCCCTGAAGCAGGCCGACCTTAAACCGACGCAACATTCCCTCCTCGCCTCAACAATGGATGACAGGTCTGCGCATCCCTGACCTACTCAACGCGGTACTTCTCGCACGCGGCCAGATCAAGGGTAATCCCCAGCCCCGGCGCCTCAGGAACAGGCATGTGTCCCTCCTCAACCGCAAAGCCGTAGCCCTCCGTGGTAATCGGGGCCTCGCGCAAAAAAGGCCGCATCCCGTAAGGCAGCGTAGCGTTGGGAATAGCCGCGCCTAAGTGGGCTTTGAAGGCCGCCTGAATATCGTAACAGTGCCCCTCCATCTGCAGCCAGATCGGACAGCCCCCCGCCTCGGCCATCGCAGCCGCCCGTATCGCCCTGTTGATCGTGCCCCCCACGTTCACGATATCGATCCCGTTGTGTCGCAAATGGTCTAAAATCATCTTCGTGTCCGACGTGTGAATCGCCAGCGGCGCACGGCACTTCTGGCGCAGAAGACCGTACCATTCCGGGTGCCGCTTGGGCACTGGATCCTCGAAGCATTCCACGTTGGGATAGTCCTGCAGCGCGTCATCGATGCGCACCGTGGCGGCCGGGGTATCAAACTGTTCGTTGGGATCTATCCGAATCCCGTAATCCGGCCCGCCGGCCGCCGTCATCGCCTTCACCTGCTCCACCGCATCCCACGGCCGCGCCTTGATCTTGTGCAGCTTGAACCCCCGCCGCGCCCCCTCCTCGGCGTGCTTCGCCGTCTCCTCCGGCGGCAGATAGGGCGACCAGAAATCCACCGGCACCCGGTCTCTATGCTTCCCATTGCCGATCAACCGGTAGGCCGGCACCCCCAGCGCCTTCCCCACGATATCCACCAGCGCGTGCGCCCAGGGCCGCCCCAGATCGAAAGGCGTCATCTCCAGCGGATTCTTCCCGATAAAATCCTGCGCCTGCCGTTCGGCCTCCGCCAGGGAGCGGCCCCCTTCACCAATCCCCACGATCCCCTCGTCCGTGTGCACCTGGACAATCACATACGCGTCCTCTTCCTCAGGGGTGGTACCGCTCATACCGCGCCATGTCACCATAGCCTCTTTGTAGGACGCCTGCCACGGCACAAAAACGCGCATCGTTTCCACTCGAGTGATCTTCATCTGACTCTCCTTGTCCGCCGTTTCAGCCCGTTGAGCCGCCTTTGGCCACATGCAGCAGAACACCGGATACCGGACCTCACGATCTCGGATGCGGGACCTCGACCCGCCTGCCCGTTCTGGCGGACGCGTGTGCAGCCAGGGCCACGGCGATCACGCGGCGGCCGGCGATGCCGTCCGACTCGGGTTTTCTGCCCTCGCGGATACAGCCGAAGAAACAGACCAGTTCGTCCAGAAGGCCGTCGTTCTGGGGCACCTCAATCGCAACCGACTCGCCCTTTTTCGTTGAAATAACCGGTCCCCCGGGGCCCGCGTTCTTGATGGCGCCTTTCGTACCGGCCACGCTGAAGTCCCCGCTGCCCACGGGACAGATCCGGCTGCACCCCAGGGTCCCCACCGCTCCATTCGCGAACTCGAGACCGATAAAGATGCTCTCTTCAATTTCGTTTTCCGGGTCATCGCCATAGCGCATCACGGCGCTGACGGATGCGATCTCCCCTGCCATCCAGGCGAGCAGGTCAAGCTGGTGGCTGTACAGTGAGAAAAGGCCCCCATACTGGTCCCGCTTTTTCTGCCAGCCCTGGACACCGCCGGGAGGTCCCATGCCCAGGCGGAGGGCCTGCGCCATGCGGACCTCACCGATCGCTCCTGAGTCGATCTGCCGTTTCATCTCTTTGTTGGCCGCTCCGAAGCGCAGCACGTACCCGATCATCAGGAAAACCCCGGCCCGTTCGGCCGCGTCGATCATGGCATCGCAGTCTTCAACGGTGAGGGCCATCGGCTTTTCGCAGAAAACGTGGACGCCGGCGTTCGCAGCGTCGATGGTAATTTCGCTGTGGGTGTAGTTGGGCGTCACCACAAGAACCGCATCGAGGCCCTGCTCCGCCAGCATCTTTCGGTGATCGGAGTACGCAGCCGGCTTCGAAGTCAGCCCGGCAGCCAGCTCCTCGGCAGATGCCTGGTAAAAGTCGCAGACTGCGGCAACCTGCACGCCTTCCATACCGTCGGCGTTTCTCGCGTGGCGCCTGCCCAGCCCGCCACAGCCGACCAGACCTGCCCGCAGGGTTTTGTCATTCGCCATGGGTTCCTCACATTCATATAATAAATTCAGTACTTCACGAGATCAGTCTGGACGAGAGGCAATTTCCTGATGGTTCTGGGTTTAGTGATGTACTGAAATTGGGTCAGAGGGTAGCTGCCAGCGTCCCGGTCCTCAAAGGCAAACCGTTTCGAAATCGCCTTCGCACGGACGGCCGTGATAAAAGAGCACGCGGCCGCTCTCGGGCAGGCCGATCATCGAATAATGAGTCGTACCATCATCCGGTCCCATGTGGCGGCAGATGGCCGGACTGGTGTCCGTACGATGATGCCGCAGAATCGCCTTCATGCCTTCCAAACTGGTATCGGTACCCTCGTCCAGCATCTGGTCGAGCAGCTCGCGCCGCGCGATCGCGTTGCATTTGCCCTCGGGCGCGCGCCGGTCGGCATTGGCCAACTGGGGCAACTGATAATAGTTCGTGCAGTTCACGTGTCCATGCTTGTTGTTCGGACGGCCCACCTGGATCACAGGACAGGCTGCTTCTATAGAACACGCTGTGCCGTGGCGATCCACACAAACCATGCTGTAGCCTTTGCCCTGCAAAGGCCTGCTGTCCATAAGCCGCACAAAATCGCCGGTGGTACGGGCATGCATCATGCAGTGATAGTACCACAGCCGGATCGGTACGTGATGCTCACTTTGTTCAAATACGCTGCCCACCGACGAGTGGCCTACCGCAACCCCCTCCGCATTCATCCCATCGTTAACCGCAACAAACCCGCAAAAAGGGAACACCACCTGGGGAATCCCGTGCGCCGGCCGGACGATCCGGCAGCAGATCGGCCGCTGCATGTCGGGCCGGCCCCCGTCGTTGTTCTTCCCCCACACAGGCCCATCGGGACCGGATGCAAACGCCACATTCGTACAGCCTTCCTCCATTCTCAAAGACGCGGGCCTGGGAAAGTTCAGCGCTGCGATTTGCTCAAACGGCACATCGGCGCCTTCTGCCATCGCTTCCATTTCCTCCAGAATCTCCGGCACCTCACGCCGCAGCGTATCCAGAAACGCCGGCAGCCGCGGCCCCCAGATCTCCTCCTGCTCCGGAAAAAGTGCCATATGCTCCCGAATCTCCTCCCGCAGCGCCTCGCCTGTGCTGCGGCCAATCTCCTTTGGACTGCCCTGAACCTCGACAACTTTCATCGCCATCCTCCTTAATTTTCATCGCTGCGATCATTGCCGGAAAGCAGCAAATTACCGAACCTGTCAACAAGGGCCCGATACCCTGGATGGATCACCGTGGTGGAGTCCACCTCTTCCACCACAGCCGGACCCTCCACCGTGTGTCCCGGACCCAGCCGGTAGCGGTCGTAGATGGGACAATCCACGTACCCGCCGCTCTCGGCAAAGTACACCGGCCGGGTCGCTTTCTGTGCTGCATCCACGTCTCCACCCCCACCTTTTAGGTCGCGCAGACGGGGCTTAACGATTTTGCCGATAGCGGACAGCCTGAGATTCACAAACTCGACCGGCTCTTCCGGAGCGCTGTACCCGTATGCCCGGTCGTGTTCGGAGTGAAACTGTTCCAGCACCTGCCCGAGTTCATCGCCACCCAGCTTGCCGTCTTGAAGCGGCACCGTCAACTCATAGCTCTGCCCTACGTAGCGCACGTCTGCCTGACGCACAAAGCCCATCTGTTCTTCCAGAACCCCCTCCCGCTCCAGGATCGACCGCCCCTGAGCTTCCAGATCCAGGAAAACCTTGTCCAGAGTTTCCAGATTCACTTTGTCCACCTGCTCGATCATAGTCGTGGAATAGTCGTGTTTCAGATCGGTAACCAGCAGGCCCATCGCCGAAGTAGTGCCCGGGCTCATGGGGATCACAGTGGTTGGAATTTCGGTTTCCGCCGCCAGCCGGTTGGCGTGAACCGGACCGGCGCCTCCGAAGCCCATCAGCACAAAATCCCTCGGATCGTACCCTCGCTGTACCGACACCAGGCGCAGCGCGTTCACCATTGCCGAATTGGCAATTTCCACGATGCCATTGGCCGCCTCTACTACGTCCAATTTCAGAGCATCGGCGCACCGTTCCTGGATCGCCTTGTGCGCGGCATCCGCGTCCAGCTCGATTTCACCCCCCAGAAAATACCCGGGGTTGAGCCGTCCCAGCACCAGGTTGGCGTCCGTAATCGTCGGCTCCGTGCCCCCCTTGCCATAGCAGACCGGACCCGGGTCGGCCCCCGCGCTTTGCGGTCCCACACGCAGAACCCCTCCGGAGTCCACCCAGGCGATGGATCCCCCGCCCGCCCCGATCTCCACCAGGTCGATCACCGGCGTGCGGATGGGATACCCCGCGCCACGGGAGCCTGCCACGCCTGCCTGGGCGGTCGCGCCGACTTCGTAATCCTTCGTCACCTGCGGCGTCCCATCCTGAACAAGACCCACCTTGGCCGTTGTTCCGCCCATATCAAAGGAAATCACATCTCCATAACCCAGCACACCCCCAAGGTAGGTAGATGAAATAACGCCGGCCGCAGGACCGGACTCCACCATAAAAACCGGCCTCTCGCTGGCTGCGGAAAAAGTCAACACCCCGCCGCTGCTCTGCATCACTAAGAGCTCCGCCTCCAGCCCCTCCTCCCGCAGCCGGTCCTCAATATTCTGTAAATACCGGGCGACAACGGGACGGATACAAGCGTTGATCACAGTCGTGCTGGCCCGGAAATACTCTCGAAACTCCGGCGCGACCTCTGCCGAAAGCGAGACAAGCGCTTCCGGGAAAACCTCTTGCAGGATCTCTCCGGCCCGCTTTTCGTGCGCCGGGTTGGCGTAGGAATGAAGGAAGCAGACCGCAATCGACTCCACCCCCTCCTCGCGGAAGCGCTCGGCCGCCCGCCTCACCGCCTCATCATCCAACGGGGTAAGCGTCTCCCCTCTGGCGTCCAGCCGTTCCGGAACCCCAAAACAGAGGTAGCGGGGAACCAGCGGCTTGGGCTTCTCGAATTGCATGTCGTAAAGCGTCGGCCGCACCTGCCGGGCAATCTCCAGCATATCCCGGAAACCGTCGCTCGTTATAAAACCGGTGCGGGCAATCTTCCCTTCAATGATGGAATTCGTTGCCACCGTGGTGCCGTGAACGATATATTCCACCTCCTCAGGCTTCACCTCCCCTTCCCGCAGCATGCGATGGACGGCCTCTAAGAATCCGAGAGAGGGATCTTTTGGCGTACTTGAAACTTTCCCGACCCGGATCTCACCCGTCTCCTCGTTGATCAGAGTCGCATCCGTAAAAGTCCCCCCAATGTCCACACCCAGACGATACGTAAATGCCACGTGTCACACCTCCTGTTCTAACCGGCCTCCGATCACGCCATTCGAATCCCTACGACCGGATCGCAGCTTTTCGGTTTCCACCTCGTCCACCTTCCAATTCTCCGTATCAATGACCACACCGTAAACCTTCCGCCCTCGCTCCGGGCTCACCTTCCCCTCCCGCACATCTCGCAGAACCAGCTCCGGATCTCGCTCCACCGGCGCTCCGTAACCTCCGCCGCCGCACGTCCGAAAGCTCACCACATCCCCCGGCTTGAGCTCAACCGTCACTTTCGAACCTAGCGCAACCGTCTCCCCCTGAGATTCCACAAGGTAGCTCGCCTTGAGGCCCGAAAGTCCCCCGAACAGACCCCACGGCCCCCAGCGATCCCGGTCGGCCAGGATGGTAAAGGAAGTCTCGTGATCCGGAAACAGGTAATCCCGCCGCAAGCCCAACCCGCCTCGATACTTGCCCCCTCCCTCCGAATCCTCTACCAGCTCGTACCGAAGGATACGAACCGGATAGTTGATCTCCGTCTCCTCGATCGGCGCGTTCTCGGTATTCTGACCGTGATTCTGCACGGCATCGGGACCGTCGCTGGCGACCCTCCCTCCGTACCCCCCGGCCACCGTCTCATAAAATGCGTAAAGCTCTCCGGTTTGGGGATCTATCCCACCAAATCCCACCTGGCTCATCATCCCCTTCGTCCCCGCCGGAACGCGATCGGGAATGGCTGCCGACAGCGCTTTCAGGATCACCTCGTTCAGCCGCACCTGTGTCTCCCACCCTCCCACAACCGGCGCCGGAGGGGTGCAGTTTACCACCGTACCTTCGGGGGCAATGATGCGCACCAGGCGGTAGAAACCGCCGTTCACCGGTACATCCGGATCGATCAGACACTTGAGCACGTAAGCGCAGGCGGCAAAGGTCTGCGCGTACGTGGAGTTCACCGGCGCCCTGCGCTGAGGATCGGAGCCGGTCAGATCGAACAGAACGCCCTCGTCGTCGATCGTCACCCTGGCCGCAAGATGGACGGGCTCCTCGGTGAAGCCATCGTTATCCACACAGCCCTCTGCCGTAAAAATCCCCTTTGGCAGTCTGTCCACTTCGGCTCGGGTGCGACGTTCCGTATAAACGATCAGTTCGTCGATATAAGAAGCCATCGTCGCCGCGCCTACCCGATTGGCCAGCGCCCCCAGCCTGCGCACACCCGTGTTGTTGGCCGCCACCTGGGCGCGAAAGTCGCCTGCCGTCTCGCGCTTGGAACGAATCTGTGCGAGTACCAGGGAAAAGACGTCGGAGACAATCTCACCTCCCTGGACCAGCTTCACAGGAGGAATGATGATCCCTTCCTGAAAGACCTCCTGAAAAGCGCCGATGCTGGCCGGCGCGCCTCCCCCCACATCCACGTGATGCGCCAGGTTCGCCACATATCCGAAAAGCTCTTCTTCGCAGTATACGGGTGAGATCAGTGTGATGTCGTTGAGGTGGCTGCCGCCCCGGTAGGGATCATTGGTCAAGACGCCGTCGCCTGGCCCCAGATTCTCCCGTCCGTACTCCTCGATGGCTCGAGGCACAAGCACGGACAGCGACCCCAGATGGACCGGCTGAGTGAATGCCTGGGCGACAAGCTGCAACTCGCGGTCGAAGAAAGCGCAGGAAAAATCGGCCCGGGTCTTGATATTGGTCGAGTACGCGCTCCGGCGCAGCGCAATCGCCATCTCCTCCGTCGCCTCCACCAGCGCGTTGCGAATAACCTCGAACTTAACAGGATCGATCCTGGACTGGGGTTGCATCTACCCGGGCTCCTCATCCGATCGCAGCTTTTTGGTCTCCTCCTGGTCCACCGCCCAGACCTCTGTATCGATCGCCACACAGTAGATCTCACGCGCCCTGTCAGGGCTCACCTTCCCCTCCCGCACATCTTGCAGTACCAGCTCCGGATCTCGCTCCTCCGGTGGTCCGTAGCCCCCACCGCCGCACGTCCGATAACTCACCACATCCCCCGGCTTGAGCTCAACCGTCACCTTGGAACCCAGCTCAACCGTCTCACCCTCAGATTCCAGAAGGTAGGTCGCTTTTCGCCCTGAAAGCCCTCCGAACAGGCCCCCCGGTCCCCAGCGATCCCGATCCGCCAGAATCGTAAAGGAAGCCTCGTGGTCTGAAAACAGGTAGTCCCGTCGCAGCCCAAGCCCGCCTCGATACCTGCCCCCTCCCTCCGAATCCTCCACCAGCTCGTACCGAAGAATGCGAACCGGATAGTTGATCTCCGTCTCCTCGATCGGCGCGTTCTCGGTGTTCTGAAAGTGGGGTTGAACCGCATCGGGACCATCTCTTGAAGCTCTCCCCCCATATCCGCCGGCCACCGTCTCCAGAAAACAGTAGTACTCGTTCCTTTCGGGATCGTTCCCGCCGAAGCCGACGTGACAGATCATTCCTTTGGTACCGGCCGGGATTCGATCCGGAAGTCCCGGAGCCAGCGCTTTCAGCATCACCTCGACCAGCCGCATACTGGTCTCCCAGCCACCCACAACCGGAGCCGGAGGTTTGCAGTGGACCACCGTGCCTTCGGGAGCAACCATGCGCAGAGACCGGTAAAAACCGGAGTTCACCGGCACGTCGGGATCGATCAGACATTTGTAAACATACGCACATCCGGCGAAGGTCTGCGCGTAAGTGGAATTCACCGGCGCCCTGCGCTGAGCATCAGATCCTGTCAGATCAAAGAGGACGCCCTCGTCGTCGATGGTCACCTTTGCCGCAAGGCGCACCGGGTCATCCGTGAAGCCGTCGTTATCGACGTACCCCTCCGCCGTGAATACACCCCTCGGGAGCTTCGACACCTCTGCCAGTGTGCGGCGCTCGGTATAAGCAATCAATTCCTTCATGTAAAAATCCACAACCTCCGGCCCCATCCGTTCCACCAGATTCTTTACCCGGCGCACACCCGTATTGTTCGATGCGATCTGCGCCCGAAAGTCGCCCGCCGTCTCGCGCTTGGATCGAATCTGGGCCAGCACCAGACGGAAAATATCCGATACGATCTCTCCATGACGCACGAGTTTCACGGGAGGGATGATCACCCCCTCCTGATAGACCTCCCGAAAGGCGCCCACACTGGCCGGAGCCCCGCCACCCACATCCACGTGGTGCGCCAGGCTGGCCACGTACCCGAAAGGCTCATCGTTCCAGTACACGGGTGAGATCAGCGTAATGTCGTTGAGGTGTACCCCGCCCAGGTAGGGATCGTTGGCCAGGATGGCATCGCCCGGCTCAAGGTTTTCAGCGCCATAGTGTCTGACCACCTTCGGAACGAGCTGCACGAGCGAGCCCAGGTGAGCTGGCTGCGCAAAGGACTGGGCCACGGTCTGCAGTTGCCGGTCGAAAAAGGCACAGGAAAAGTCGGCCCTTGTCTTAATATTGGTCGAGTAGGCGCTCCGGCGGAGCGCAATCGCCATCTCCTCCGTCGCCTCCAGTAGCGCGTTGCGAATCACCTCGAACTGGATCGGATCGACTTCGGTCTTCGCCTGCATATACGGAATCTCCTTAAAAAAATGTCCTGTCAGGCCGGTGTTCCGCGCCAAAAATCGTTGTACGCCGCCAGCGGCCCGTCCCCGTGCGGCCCGGTAGCCAGGTCCAGCCCCCCGAAAAGATAGACGGACCCGCCCACCGGCGTCATCACGGGGATTCGCTTGACACCGGGACGCTCGGCGCCGGCAGAGTAATCTTTCGCACCGTTGTGGGGATAGAGACAGTCCCACTCACCGGCGCGAAGATCGTACCGCCACAGATCGTTCAGCTGAGGGTGCTCCCCCTTCCCACCTGCGAACCCTCCAAACAGGTACAGGTGATCTCCGATCACAGCGTGTCCCAGTCCGTAACGAGGGGAAGGCCGTGCAGCATCATCCGTCCGGTTCTCCTGAATGCAGGTCCAGGCGCCGCCGTCGGGATCGTATTCCCACAGATCGTTGTAGAACTCCGGCGCTCGACCCTGACTGTCCCGACCGCCCCACAGGTAGAGCCTGCCGTTCCAGCCGGCCAGCACGGGACAGTATCGTTTCGGCGGCCAACCGGTGCGCCCATCCGGTGCCGACCCCAGGTGCTCCCATTTCCCGGCCGTCACCTTGTAAGTCCACAACTGTGCGTGCGTCATCGCCCCATGTCCCCCCATCAGATACAGGCAATCGCCCAGAACGACCGCGCCCATCCCACCCGACCCGGCGGGACGATGCCCATCCGCCGCTATCGCGGATGCACGTCCGTCGTCGGGCTCGATCAGCTCCCACGCGGCAGTCTTCGGATCGTAGGCCCAGAGATCGTTTAGCTTGATCGCCCTCTTGCCGGGCCCCTGCACTGAAGTCCCGCCAAAAAGATAAAGCCTGCCGTTCACGGGCAGCCAGGCCGTCAGCTTCCGGGTACACGGCCTGGCATCGGACGGTCTGAACCCGATGCGCCCATCATGGTCTTCCAACCGCTCCCACCGGCCTCGATCCGGATCGTAACGCCACAGGTCGTTCAATGAGCCCTGGACGGAAAGATCTCCAGGCCCTTTTGGCCGGCCGTACATCACCTTTATCCCACCGAACAGATAGACGCAGCCATCGTAGTTCAGCATCCCACCGAAGGCTGCCCGCCGACAGGGTACATCCTCGACCTGCTCCTGGTCTGGATGCAGCAGCTCCCATTTCCAGGTTTTCCCCATCATGCCTCCACGTCCAGACCGGATTCTCTGAGCAGGTTCTCCAGGTTGCGTCGGGCCTGTAAGATACGGGCGTCTACCTCTTCAGGGCTGAAGGCCCCACCGGTCCCGTCGGCTCGCTCGACAATGACGGGGCCGCTGAAACCCGCCTGGCGGGCCGTGGTGAAAATCCGGTTGAAATCCACGTCTCCCTCTCCGGGTATTGGAAAGTCGCTTTCCGCCTGGAGGCCCCTGTGGTCTTTGGCAACAATCTCGTAAGTTTGATCTGCAATCAGGGGAAAATCCTCCTCGGGCGAGATGCCCTCGTAGAAGCGAACATTTCCCGGATCGTAGCACGCCCGGACAGCCGGGGAATCGATTTCAGGCAGGAGTTGTGCGAGGTGTTTCGCCGTAGCCGTATTCCCGGTGTGGGGTTTGAGGGCCAGGACAACGCCCGCCTGCTCGGCATAGGACCCGGCCGCTTTCAGATCGGCGACATAGGCCCGGTGGGCCTCCTGGAATTCCGAGGGTTCCAGGAGTTCGTCGGGAAACCTCTTGTAGGACCCCACGCCCGCCATCTGGATAACTTCGGCGCCGAGAATTCTTGCAATGTCGATCCGACCCTTCAGCTTCTCCACCCGGTCGGACGGTCCAACCCCGGTGCCCGAGACCACCAGGGGCGTGAGTCCGGCGGTCCCGCACAGCTCAAGCCAGCGGATCACCACGGTCGCTTCGGGATCGTGCCCCAGGACATCTTCAGTCCGACGCTCCCAGCCGACGCCGATGTACCGGTAACCCGCTCCGGCGATTCCCTTCACCGCCCGCTCCAGCGGAAGCTTTTCCCTCACATAGGGCAGCGTCAGGCAGACGAGTTTGACCATAAGTTATCCTCTCTTTCTGTCGCTCCATCACGGTGTTTCCAAAAGGGCGATGCCTGGCTTGCGCTTTTTCTTCCGGCACCGATTGGACTGGCGGATCTTCTCATTCGCCTCGAACAGATCCGGATGGTCGCACCGGAGAAAACCCGACAACTCCGTGACAACATCCGGATAATCGTCCATCACATTATAATACTCCTCCGGGTCGGCCTGAAGATCGAACAGATACACGGGCCGCCCGTTCTCGTACACGAGCTTCCAGCGCAGCGTCTGAATCATACAATCGTCATTCAACTGGGAAAACGCATACTCTCGCCAGTCTCTGGGCGTCTGGCCACCGTCGAGCAGCGGTCGTAAGGACCGTCCCTGAACCCCGGAGGGGATCGGAACGCCCAGGTAATCGCACACCGTCGGAAAAACATCCACGTGCTCGGCGAACCCCTCCCGCTCCCCTGCTTCGAGATTTGGATGGTACACGTAGAACGGCATGTGCACGGCCTGTTCCCACATCACGCCCTTCGAATACCGCCCGAAATCCCCCAGCATCTCCCCATGGTCGGCCGTGAAAACAACCATCGTGTCATCCCACAATGCCAGCCCATCCAGCGTATCCAGCACCCGCCCGATATGGTGGTCCACCAGCTCCACAAGGCCGTAATACCCGGCCTTCATCACCCGGTGATCCACCGGCGTCATCTGCATCCAGATCGGGTGCCCGGATACATCCTGCTGCGAAGGCGAAGCGTCCTCCGGCCTGACCCGCGGGCCGGGAAGTTCCAGAGCCGCGTATTTCGCGTAGTATTCGGCCGGAGGAAAAAACGGCGGATGCGGATCGTTGAAACTCGTCCAGCTCAGGAATTGTTCTCCCTTCTGCGTCCACTCCCGAAGCTTCCTGATCGACGCATCTGCAATCTGCCTCGAATAGCAATGTTCCTCGGGCACGATCGAAGCCCCGGCCGTACACTGCTGGGTGAGCCCCATTCCCTCCCACATCCCCCGGGTTCGCTCCCGGTCGCTCAGCGCCGAAAAATCGTGATGGATCGCGTGGTATTCCTCGTACCCGTGATCCGGGAACACATCCTCCCGGCCGTCGTGCGTCTCGATTCGCTGCCAGTGCATGTGCCCAAAACAGGCGGTTCGGTAGCCTGCGCCTTTGAGATGATGCGCAATTGTGTACATACCTTCCACCGGCAGCAGCACATTGTTGATCACCCCGTGCCGATAGGGGTACATCCCCGTCGCCAGGGAATGCCGCGTGGGACCGCACAGAGGCGAGGTACAATAGGCCCGGGTAAACCGCACGGACCTCTCCGCAAGCCGGTCAATATTGGGCGTATGGACGTGCGGGTTGCCGTGAAACCCGATGGCATCATACCGGAGTTGATCGCACATGAGGACGAGAACGTTCATGGGGTCTCCTCGGAACTTCAGTCTTCGGGCGCGCCGAACGCCAGCACCTTCCGCCGATCGTAAATCAACACCTCATCCTTACCATCGCCGTCCAGATCCACCACCAGCGGAGAATATCCAATCCCGTAGTCGTACGCCCGGAATCCCCGGATGCGCTGCTCTGGCTGCTCGTATGCTTCCTTGAAGGGAAACGCCATCGCCCGGTCTCCCTCACCATCCATCAAAAACGGCCAGTACAGGTGCGTCTCCTCGGGATCGTTATAATAGGGCACCTCGTCGTGCTGCCTCTTCAGGTTCGGCGTGTAGATCACCAGATCCAGTCCGTCTTCTCCCCATCCTCGAACCGGCTGCCGCGCATAGCCCACCCCCGGTTTTTGCCACAGCGCCTCTCCCTCGGGCGTATAGCACGTCATCCCGATCCACTTCTCGTTCAAAATCATCGTCAGCCCGTCCACGTCATGCCGCAACCGCCCCGCCGTGGTATTTTGCGAATGCTCGTGCGGCCGGCGCCAGATCACCTCACCCCGCGTATTTGCCACGAAAAAATCCTTGCTTCCCGAATACGCAATCTCGACCTCCCCATCCCCGTCCAGATCCACCGGATGGATATTGTCGGCATGCTCCCGAGTCGCGTTTTCCACCGGAATCGACCACAAAAGGGCGCCGTCACTGTCCACCAGATTGTACCCGATCAACATCTCGTCGCACCCGTCGCCGTCTACATCTATCAGCACGGGAGCGTGGCCCGATCCATGGTAATGCGACTCCTTCCACAGTTCCGACAGATCGCTGTCCAGCACAAAAGTCGGATTGCCGTATTCATAAGGAGGGTATGAACCATCGTTTACTTTCACCACCAGCTGCTGTCGTGTCGGGTCGCCCTTCAAATTTCCTGCCTTCACCTGCGCAAAATTGTCCGCCGGCAGTTTCTTTTCGCCCCGCACCTCGCCTGTTTCCCCATCGAAAACTCTCAGCACATCCCACACAATCGAAATCACCTCCGGCCGCCCGTCGCCGTCCAGGTCCGCCGTAATAAAATCGTTCCCCCCGTGGCTGCAATAAGGGTCTTCGCCCCGGTGCGGTTCTCCCACCTGCCACAGCCTGTTGCCTTCCAGATCGATCGCGGTAATACAGCACAAACGGCGCTCCTCGTCCGTGTTCCACCCACGCTCGCGGTAGAGCTCCGACTTCAACTGCCCCGGACTCTGTCGCAACAAAATCTCCGGCTTCCCATCGCCGTTCACATCCGCAAGCGCCATCTGCCCGCCGATCCCTACGATATCCAACTCCCAGAGCAAACGCGCCGCTTTCAGTGCTTCACTCATTGTCTTTCCCTTTTTTCGCGAATCCGGTTTTCTGAGCGATCCGACCGGAGTGGAACGGTGACATAGACAGACCCCTTCCGTTCAATCAGGCGCCCCGAACGCCATCACCCGCCGGCGGTCCCACACAATCACCTCGTCCCGGCCGTCCCCGTCCAGGTCCACCACCTGATTATGGAATACAATACCATAATCGTATGCCCGAAAGCCCCGGATGAACTGTCCGGGCTGGACGTAGTCTTCCTTCCAGGGCAGTTCCATAGCCCGGTTCCCTTCCCCGTCAATCAGGTAAGGCCAGAAATTGCGCGTCTCCTCCGGCACGCTGTGGTAGGCGGGCTCATCCCTCCCTTTGAGCAAGTGCGGCTCGTACAGAATCAGGTCCAGCCCGTCCTCGCCCCAACCCGATACCGTTCGCCGGCCATATCCCACGCCCTCCTTGCTCCACAGCCTGTGTCCCTCCGGCGTATAGCAGGTCATCCCGATCCACTTCTCGGTCAGAACAATCGTCCGTCCTTCCACATCGCTTCGGAACCGGCCGGCGATCGAACTCTGGGAGTGTTGGTGTTCCCGTCTCCAGATCTCTTCCCCCTGTGTATCCACCAGCAAGAAATCGCCGCCGTCAACGGCATAGGCAAGCTGAATCTGTCCGTCTCCCTTCAAATCGACGGGATTGATATGGTCCACGTGCTCCTTCTCGGGATCCACCCCCGGAAGCGCCCAGAGGCGCCGGCCGTCGTGGTCCACCAGGCAGCTCCCGACGAGAATCTCCTCACAGCCGTCATTGTCCAGATCCAGAACAATCGGACGGCAGCCCACGCACGGGTAGTCCGTCTCCACCCACAACTCCGACAGATCGCTGTCCAGCACGAAGGTCGGATTTCCCGGTCTGTAGGGTGGGTACGCACGTCCTCCGGCTTTCACCAGCAATTGCTGGCGGGTCGGATCCCCCTTAAGATTCACAGACACGATATTGTTGAAATTGTCCGCAGGCACCTTCAACTCGGCCTTCACCTCTCCGGAGCGCCCATCCAGAACGGTCAGCACATCCCACACCACGGCCAGAACGTCGGGCAGCGGGCTCCCCTCCAGGCAGGCAAATGCAAAACCGGCGCTCCCGTGGAAGAAGTAGGGAGGGTCTCCCGGATGGGCTTCTCCCATCTGCCAGAGCAGGTTTCCCTTCAGGTCAACGGCCGAGATACAATTCAAATGTCTCTCTTCTTCGGTATACATGCCTCTCGGCCCGAACCGTTCAAACACAAATTCTGCTCGTCCCCCTCCCGCAGATTGCCGAATGAGGAGTTCAGGCTCTCCGTCGCCGTTCAGATCCGTCACGAAAAGCTCATCCCCGCCGAATCCCTCCACGTCCACTTCCCACAACAGCCGCGCCTGCCGCAAGTCGCTGCTCATCTCAAATTCTCCTTAACTTCCGCCTCTTCTTCCCAGGCGATCATCTCACAACCTCATCCAGCAGCGCCAGAAGGTTGGCCCCCTCGATCCGTTCCCGATCCCCCTCGCTCAAAAACGGCATCATGGAAAACAGCCCGAAAGTCTGCGGAAACGTCAGCCAGTCCAGACATGGCGAGTAATCCGACGCCCACAGCAACCGCTCAACGCCATACGCCTCCAGCAGGGCTTCCACATAAGGCCACGCCGCCCGATTCGGGTAATCGTAGCCTGGATCGGTCAGCGCATAGAACCCGCTCAACTTCACCCGCGACTGTGGAAACCCGGCAAGCCCCAGCACGCTGGCCATCGCCTCTTTCGCCTCGGCTTCGACAGGCGGTTCACTCACCTTCGGCGGCAGACCCAGGTGGGACACAACCAGACGCAATTCGCCATGCCGCTTTAGAACCTCCTGCCAGGCCGTCCAGTCCTCGCCCTTCGAGTTCACACTCACCAGCCACCGCCTGGACGTCAGCCACGCCCAGACCTCGTCCGAAATGTTCAGAAGCGCATCCACCCGCTCCTGCCCGAAAATGTAAAAGCTCAACCCGACAAACCCCTCGGTCTTCAATCGCTCCAGGTCATCCGTCGTAGGAGGCTCTCCAGCGCCGAAATAGGCCACGGGGTGAACCCAATCGTACTGGGCCACCATCCGGGTCAGGAAGCGGTTATTCTCTGCGGCCCACGGGACGTCCGCGTATGCGACCACAAGCGCGGCTTTCACTCCGTGATCCTCCGCCAGCGAGGCATAGCATACCGCCTCATCAATCGGCCGGCCCAGCCGTTTCACAAAGGAATCCTGATAGCCTCCCTCGAACAGGTGAATATGCGCATCGGCTCGTTCCGACATAGGACTATCCCTCCGTGTGATGCTCTTTTTTGATAAACTCCTGAGCGGTTACTCCCACAGCAATTCAACAGCTAAGAACTCCTTGTCCCCCGGCATCTCCACCGGCAGCCTGACTTCCTGCCCCTCGACCTGTGCGGAAGTCAACAGATCTTCTCCGGTATAAATATCCACCAGAGCCGAGGCTTCCGCGCCCTCGGGTACACGCATCACCAGATTCGTCTCGTAAACCAGCCCCAGATAGTTGAAAATCACACAGACCAGACAGCCATCTCCCACCATCGGAAACAGCTCCATCGTCGGCACATCCCTCCGGTCCCAGGGACGCAGATCCCTATAATCGTTGTGCGGTGGGTACGGCCACAGCCGCGCCGTGGGAGCCTCTTTCGACAACCAGCCCAGGGCATTACGCAGCAGCGCCATCCCACCGGTCGGAGTACGGATAGCTCCGTGATCTCCGGGTTCCACGTAATTGAACACCGGCCTTCCCGCAAGCCAGACTTCCCGTCGCTCTTTGGACTCACTCACCACCAGTCCCGGACGTCCCTCCATTTCGGCAATCGTCTCCCCTTCAATGCCCGACATCGAAAACGCCGACTCCAGCATAATCGGAAGCTCAACACCTTCCAACAAAGGATGGTCGGAATGGACCGGCTTCAGCTCCGAAGTCCCGGTGGTCTCTCCCTCCGGCGGGGGACACGCGCCTTCTCCGGACCAGTCTCCCACCGGCGTCCGCCCCATCCACAGCAGCCCATTCCCGGTCCCGGCGTGTGCGTCCAGGACCGCCCGCTGCTCCCGGGTCAAACAGTGGGTCTCCGGCAGAATCACCGGACCGCTCATCGCCTCATCCGCATCCGGAAGCCGCCGGTCGAACACCCACCGCCAGGGCAGCCCCACCTGGTTCATCACATCCGGCCAGCCGGCAATTACCTCCCGTCCCCAGCGCTTTTCCGGGTACCCGTAGATTTCCGTCTGCGAAGGATTGACCACCGTAACAGCGCTGTAAGGCCGGGTCTTCTTAAAATAGGGAACCAGCTTTCCCGCTTCCTTCAGCCCCTCGTAGAAACCGGGAATAATCTGGCACAAATCGAACGTATAGGGCGTGATGTTCTCCGCACCCAGCGCAAAAGGAACCGTCCCCGCCATAACCCCATCTCGGTGCGTCAACTCCAGGCTCCCAGACGGCGGCATAAAAGCCTGGGGATAGATATTCAACGAACGCCCGATGGTCGCCCCCGCCATCGTGCGAGTCGCCTCCCCAAGAATCCGCCGCATCGGACGATAGGTAAAGTGCGGATAGTGGATGTGGTGGTATGGATCGGTACACAGCACATCTAAGGCGACCGCATCCCGGGACAGGTCGATCCCCGACAGCCAGGGATTGTCGTCAAACGACACCACCTTGGGCGAATGCTGAATCCCCACAGCAACGTCCGGACGCGCCTTATTGATCTCCGCTCGAAAATAGGCATGCACTTCCGTCCAGGCCACCATCCGGTGCTGCACCCACCCCCACCATTCATCCGACGCCCAGTCGACCTCCCGGGGCGGCGGAACTCCGAATTCGTGTTCATATTCCGACACGCAGTGGTCACAATAACAGCCGACGTCACCGTTGGAAAATCCGATCGCTGCCTCATCGTTCAGATGGATCTCCCGCAATGCCGGCAGCTGTACCACTTTGTTCAGCAGATCCAGGTATTCCGCCTTATTCTCGGGCTGAAACGGGCAGAGCCACTTCGTTCTCACAATATTGTCACTGTCCAGAGCCGTGCCCGACCCCCCGATGCACGCCATGCTCCGTTCCGGATGGGTCCGCAGGAACTCCTCCTGGTACTTCATATATCCCGTGAACAGGACCAGCCCCAGATCGAACTCCGCGCCCCACTCCCCCAACTGGCAGACCTGCTCCCATACATACCCCTGCCCGGTAAATTTCCTGTCATCCGGTTTCAGCCCCACTCCGATATCGGTAAACCCCTCATCCCTGACCCATTTCACGTAATCCCGCGCATAGCTCACCTTCTCAAAATGCAGCAACGCCGTCCTGCGAATCGTCCGCTCCATCCTGCTGCCTCCCTGCCTATAAGGGTGTTATATCCACACGAACGGAAATGGAACTGGACCACGCCCGGCGCCCGTTCCCATCCTCCACGCACACAAAAATCCAGTCCCGCATGCGGTAGCCGTCCACCTTAAGATCCACCTCAAACTGCTGCGACGACGACTCCGCCTGCACGCTGCGCACTCCAAACCCCCGCGACCGCACATGACAGGCGACACATGGACTGCATTCCACCACAATCGCGCCCCGTGTCTCGATGCGAATATCGTGAATCTCCGGCCCCTCGCTCGCATACGTGCGGTGCGCACGAATCCCCTCTAAGATCCCCTCCACACCGGGGCGGCGCACCAGCACCCCCGTCCAGGTCCGCCCCGTCACCGCCCCGTCGTCCAGCACAATTGCATCGTCCACGCCGATCGCAGCCAGCCGGACCCCCGCATTCAGCAGCATCTGCCAGAGTTCCTCGGACCGCTCCTTCCCATTAATCTGCCACGTCAGCCGGTTGCTCACCTCAAACCCCACCACCCCGGACCGTGCCAGCACGTACGCCTTCTCCCACGAATAATCGCTCCACGCCGGATGCGCCAGAACTGCCAGCCCCCCCTGCGCTTCCGTCTCCCGCACCAGCCGGGGAACATCCTCCAGCGTGTCCTCCAGCGCCCGGGGCAGCTCCTTCAGCCCCAGGCAAATAATATGCGTCAGATCGTCCTGCTCCGGACAGAAAACCTCCGCCCCCGGAAGCGTCACAAACGCCTCCGTAGTCTCGGGCAGCGGCGTGATACTCAGATAATCCGTAGTCGCCAGAAAATCCAACCCCAGCTCCCGGTAGTGCTTGCAAACCGCTTCAGGCTCCCCCATCTGCGCCACATGACTGTGGAGCCCGCCCCGAACCCAGCGTCCCCCTCCCTCAAACGGATTGTCAACCTCAATCCGCAGCCGGATCGGCCCCTGTTTGTCCCGCCCTTCAATTTCAAATGTCATCACCGACCCCCTACTTTGCCGTATAATTCGGCGCCAGGGGGCAGTTGCCCCTGTCCCCGGCCAGAAGAGCCAGTCGGGTCAGACCGTGCAGAAGATCCCCCGGCACCATCTGGGACTCGTACCAGTCGATGCCCGCTGCCCCGCGCACCAGGTCCCCGTCCATATAAATCCCCATCAGCTTCTCCGCCAGCTCAAATCCCCCCTCCAGCCAGGCGGTCTCGCCCGTCAGCTCATAGAGATCCGCCAGCAGTTCAACCCCCAGTCCGGCGTCCATCCCCGGCACAGCCACACCTTCGGGAAACGGTTCCTTCATGTACCCGTGTCCCGCCGTCTCTGCCCACCTCAGCAGCCGTTCATCCTTCGTCAACCGATAGATACACAGACCGATCAAAGCCGAATAAGCCACCGGCCACTGGCCGTACTCACTGCCCCAGATGGACATCGTACTCACAATCTCATCTGTCTGCCGCCTGCACGTATAGACAAAAACACCCGCCTCCAGATCGTGAGGCGCCCCCAGAAAACCGTCGGTATAGACCCCGGCTCGCTCCCGCATCCGATCAACCAGTTCCGGCTCCCGTCCATCCAGCAGAGCCGCCGACTCCAGCAGGCTGGCCGCCAGTGAAATCGTCTGCGAGGTGATATTCACATTGTGCTGGTGCGCCTCCTCTTCAGGACACTTCGTGTGAACCAGCAGCAGCCCCTTCTCGTCCCGGTGCGGCCACCAGTAATCCACCATCTCCTCGACCTGCTTCAGAAAGTCCGCACGCCCGGTCTTCACATAGGCGAATGACCAGTCCAGAATATAAAATCCCCCGTGACGCGGGAAGTCGGCCGACTTCGGACCCCGCTCAAGCCGCGCCTTCCGCTCGATGTGGGCATGCCGGATATACTCCCTCGGCTCTCCCTCTTTGAAATGGTAGTCCAGCCCTTCGGCAAACCGCTCGACGCACCGGGGATTGGTTGAGTACAGCTTCTCCCACAGCCACACCGGCGCCTGCCGCAGATGGTCATGCAGCGTGGTACCCGCCTCCTTCTCGGGCCTGCCCAGGCGGTGGCTGTCGCCCACCCTGTCCTCTTCTAAGTGCCAGTACGCGTGCTCACCCCACGGGAACAAGCCCGTAACCGTATCCGTACAGTGGCTCGCAAACCGCTCCAGATACCGGTCTGCGGCCTCGGCATATTCCCCCCGGTCCAACGCCTGGCTCAGTGCGTACATCGTCTTGAGTACGTGCTGGTCGTGCATCAGATTGCTCCCCAGAAAAGCACGGTCCCCCATCCGCTGCCCCTCAATTGGCGGCGGAAGTTCCTTCAACATCTCGTGCGTCTTCAGGTCCAGCAGCGAGGGAAACAGCCCCTCGTATTTTGCGCCCGCCTCAACCAGCACATCGATCGAACAACAGACCTTCTCCAGAATCGCTTCAGGCGTCATCCATTCCCCTTTCTTTTATCAAGGCGTTTACCTCCCCGAATAATTCGCCTCCAGAGGACAATTTTTCCGGTCAGCATCCAGCAGCGCCAGCCTGGCCAGCCCGTGCATCAGATCCCCTGGCACCATCTGCGACTCATACCAATCGATCCCGGCCGCACCACGTACCAGATCTCCATCCATATAGATCCCCATCACCTGCTCTGCCAGCCTCAATCCCCCTTCCAGCCAGGAGGCGTCGCCGGTCAGATCGTAGAGATCCCCCAGCAGCTCGATCCCCAGACCGGGGTCCATCGCCGGCATGGCGACCCCTTCGGGAAACGGCGTTTTCGTATAGCAACGCCCCACGCCTTCCGCCCAGGACCGCAGCCGTTCGTCCTCCGTCAGCCGGTAGGCACACAGGCACATCAGCGCCACGTAAGACGCAGGCCACAGCCCGTACACGCTGCCCCAGATCGGCGAATTCCCCAGCGGCTCGCCGGTCCCCCGCCTGGCGGTACTCACAACAACCCCGTTCTCAAGATCGTGCGGCGCCCCCAGAAATCCTCCGATATAAACCCCGGCCCGCTCCCGCATCCGCTGTGCGAGCTCAGGCTCCCGGTCCTCCAGCAGAACCGCAGCCTCCAGCAGGCTCGCGGCCAGCGACAGCGTCTGCGCCACCCCGTTCGAATTGTAATCGTGCGCATCCTCGGGCACGATGTGCTGCAGCAGCACCCCCTTCTCATCGCGCCGGGGCCACGCATAATCCACCATCTCATCGATCTGCCTCAAAAAGTCCTCACGCCCGGTCTTAACATACGCGCAAGCCCAGTCCAAGATGTAGAACCCCCCGTGCCGTGGATAATCCTGGGACCTGGGCCAGGGCCTGTGCCGCGCCTTCACCTCGATGTAGGCATGGCGCATATACCGGCGCGGCTCCCCATCCTTGTAGTGATAATCCAGTCCCTCGGCAAACCCGGTCACACAGTCGGGATTGAACGCGTACAGCTTCTCCCACAACCAAACCGGCGCCTGTCGCAGGTGGTCGTGCAGCGCGGTGCCGTCCCAGTGCTGATTCGGCATCACCTCAGGATCGCCGAAGCAGTGACTGTCTCCAATGCCGTCCTTCTCAAAATCCCAGAACGCGTGTTCCCCCCAGGGAAAAAGCCCCGTCGCCGTATCCGTACAGTGGGTCGCAAACCGCTGCAGGTACCGGTCCGCCGCCTTCGCATAATCCCCCCGGCCCAGCGCCCGGCTCAACCCGTACATCGCCTTCAACGTAGGATGGTCGTGCATCAAATTGCACCCCGGGTGCGCCCGGTCGTGCATCCGCTGCCCTTCAATCGCCGGCGGAAGCGCCACCGGCATCTCGTGCGTCTCCAGGTCCAGCAGCGAGGGAAACAGCCCCCCGTGTGCCTTTCCCGCCTCCACCAGAATATCGATCGAAGCGCAGACCTTCTCCAGAATCGCCTCACCCTTCACCGGTCGTCCCTCCCTCTAAGTGCCAGTGGTCCAGATTTACGAAAGGGTCATGAAACAGGACTTCCTCCTGCCCCATCTACGCCTCCTCATGGTTTCTGAAAAATCCACACCGTATCCCGATCGCTCACTAAGAGCTCATCGCGCCCATCCCCGTCCAGGTCCCCCGTCGTGGCCGCGTGGCTCGTCCCGAAGTAGCGGCCCCCGCCGGGGAACGTATCTAACCCGTACTTCTGGATCCGGTCGTAAAAATTCTCCCGCACCCTGAACTGCGCCAGTTCTCGGCCGGCCGGGTCCACCCACAGCACCCGATGATCCGCGTCCGGTTCAATCGGCCACTCTAAGCGAATCAGGCTCTGCGCCCCCAGATCGGTCGGCCACCCGATCACCGAATAATATCCCATCGTCCGGTGCCGAGACAACTCCCGCCCATCAGAACTCACCACCGCCGCCTCTCGATCCTCCGCTTTCCCGATCGCCTTGTCCACAAACGCCAGCTGCAGCCCCGGTTCGGCCTCAAAAAACCTCCCCTGCCAAATATTCTGACAGTGGTGCATCGCAACGCGGAACCGCTCGCTGCCGTCCGCATTATGCACAACCGCATCGTGCCCGTCGTGCGCCAGGGCAAACTCGAAGCGCCCGTCCCCGTCGATATCCGCAATCACGGAATCGTCTAAATGATCGTTCTCCGACATCGGCGAATGGGACCACAGCAGCGTGCCGTCGTGGTCGAACAAACTGAACCCGATCAGCAGCTCGTCCAGCCCGTCTCCATCCACATCAACCGTGTCGCCCTTATGTCCGGCCCCCGCCACCTCCTGCTCCCACACCACGTTGAAATCGGGATCCAGCAGCAGGCTGGGATTCCCGTAGCTGTGCGTGGCCGACGTCGTCACGCTCTTTGTAAAAATGTGATACCGCCCGGAGTGATCGGTCTTAACCGCCCGGGCAAAATAAAAACCCGAATGAGGCAGCTTATGGCGCCGGCAAAGCTCACCCGTCGCCCCCTTGTAAATCATCAACTCGGCCTTGTGGATAAACATAACCTCGGCCTGTCCGTCCCCGTCCAGGTCCACAACCTCGCAAAAATTGCTCCCATTCCACGAAAAGGGCCGCTCCAGCGCCCACGGCTCTCCCACCTGCCACAGAATCTTCCCCTCCCCATCCGTCAGCGTCAAACAAAACAGCTCCTGGTCCTCAATCCCCGTCTTGTACCCCTGAACCTCCGGAAAGCGCGGATCAAACGCCTCGTTGGCGTGCGCCCCCGCCGTCTGAACAAACAGCACCTCGTTCCTGCCATCCCCGTTGAAGTCGTCAACCCTGAAAGCCGGACACCCCCAGGGCCGAACATCCCAAACGGCAACCGGCTCAACCATTTTCATTTTAAATCCTCCGTTTTCTCCGCGGTAAAAAACATCAACAACACCCAAGCGGCATCCGAAGCGTCCCGAACATCCCGATGAAGTAGTCCACAATAATCCACACGCCCGAGCAGACCACCTCTCCGATAATAATTCCCATAAAAAAGGGCCGGGTCGCCCTGTAGAGGGTCGCCCCACCAAACTTCAACACCACCGCCTTGATCCCCCATGCTAACAACACACTGAAAAAAAACGTATCCGTAAACCAGATCGTGCTCAACGGCAGTGCCACCGGATGCAGCGGCCACCACACGAACCGGGTCCGCAGCACCATCAGAAGCGCTGCAATCCCCATCCCCAGCCCGGTATACAGAAATCCCCTGGTATAAATCGGGCTTGGTTCCAACAGCCTCCGTCCCACAAACACGTCGAACGGGATAATCGCATAGTCCCGGAAGTGCCGGTCCAGGTTGAGCCCGCCATGCGTATAGCCCAGGTCCAGCGTCATATAACCTGCCGTGACCAGCCCCACGGCCATGGCCGCGCCCATCGCCCAGACCAGCCCCCGCTTCTGCTTGATCTCCCGCGTCAGCCGCAGCGCCCCCTGCGCGTGCGGCATCAAATTGTTCACCCGCGTCATCGTCCACGCGTAGCTGAACCCCAGCGTCACCAGCCCCACCGGGTTAAACGCCGAGGAGCCCGTTACACACACCACAAAATCCGCCGGATTGATCGGCGAATACGTGGTCACAAACCCCGTCTCGCTCACAATCCGCGCCATCACCAAAAATACCACAAAACAGGAAGCAAACAGCAGCAGGATCAGCGGCGGCGACATCCCCGCCTGATACAGCCAGCACCCCAGGTACAGCACGCCCCCTCCAATCCCGATCACCGCCGTCCGATAGGACATCACCTCCCCTGAATCGTCGGCCTGCGACGGCCTCCCCAGCGCCTTCGCAAACACCCCCCTCAGGTGCCCCCTGGCCACCCAGAGGCTGTATCCCGCCAGCGCCAGCATATACCCCATCCCCATCAGTGCCAGAACCGCCGACCCCCGGGAGCTGAACCGTCCCACCATCCCGGACACATCGGTATACTCCGCCCCGAAAATGGCCAGCACCCCCCGAATCACCCTCGAAATCACGTTGAACAGCCAGATACTCAAACTCACGTCTAAGTCCACAAAATAGGTATACCCGATAATGGCAAAGTGCAGCCTGAAAGGCAGGGGCGTCGTCCCCCGAAAGATCCGGAGCTGTGTCCCCAGATCGATGGACGGCAGTGAATGGTAATAATTGTGCAGCCCGTTGAGCGAGCCGATCAAGAACGGAATGGCGAACCCCACCCACATCAACCGGCTCTTGAACAACCGCCCGACCTTCCCCTCTCCTGTCTCGCTCATCTCCAGAGGCACCTGCATAATCGGAAACGCAAACCGCTCGTGCTCCTCCCACTGCTTACGCATGATTACCGCCAGGCAGATCAGCACCCCGAACAGCACCATCAGGAAGACGCCCCAGCTTACCAGCGGCGCAATCCACGCCTCCCAGGGCGGAGCGATCCCCTCCGGCAGCCCCTCATACAGCCCCCGCACCACCTCGGCATTCTCAGGAGCCAGCCAGGGAAGGCTGTGGGGCAGCACCGCCTCTAAGTCGCGCCTCTCCGGAGAAGCGTAATAGGTCATACCGGTCTGGTAGGAAATCAACGGCTTGGTCATCATCCAGGCAGGCAGGAGCACTAAGAACATCACATAAATCGCCAGCAGCTCGCCCCGTCTCAGAGCGTAGCGGCGCTTCAGAGAGGTCAAAACCGGATTGACCATCAACACCAGGCAGAAAAAGATGAACAGCGCCCCCCGGTCCATAAAATAGGCTGCCATAAAGGAGCCCTGGATCACCATTCGGTTATAGGTGAGCGCCAGACCTAAGAAGACGCACAGCACAAGCCCGATCAGAAACGCCCGTAGCGTCAGGCCATCCCGCGCAGACGCCTGTTCTATCTCCGAGGCCGGGGCCGTCCGATCTCGCAGTTGAGAGCCATTCATCTCAAATCCCTTCGGGAGCGATATAAACAGGGGGGAACCCCAATCTGAACCCTGCTGAAACGGGTATTATATGCAACAAATCACACCCAAAATCAACAAAAGAAATGACAGCCCGTGACGGCTGCCATAACCTGCAAAATAGGTAACTGCTCAGGTCAAAAAGCCAGCAAAATGGGATCAAGCAGGATGTTGTGAGCTAGGGGTAGGGATGGACGAAGCGGTCGGGATGGGGATAAAAGGGATATTGTTGAAGGCATCTTGAATGGCATCAATCACCCGTTGAGAGTTTTTCTTTGCCGTCGAGATATAGGCACGAATGCGGCAGAAAATGGCCGCACCTGTTTCGGTTCGGAAGCACCCAGAGACTTTCTGTTTGACTTTCACCATTCGGATATCTCGTTCGGCCTGATTATTGTCAAAGGGCACGCGGAAGTCATACATAAAGGCCAGCACTTCCCCTTTGTATTGCCCTAATCGATCCAGCAGATTCTTCGGTGGGGATTGTTTGGGTCTTCCTCTTTTCTTTTGGATGCCATCATCCTGTTTTTGTGGTGGATTGGCCTTCAACCCCTGCTTTAAGATTTGGTCGTATCGTTTTTCAAAGGCGTTTATTTTTCGGGCAGACAGATGATCGGTGTGCGCTTTGTCCTGGTCGACGGCCTCTTTGATGTCCATCAACAAAGCCGCCATGCCCTCTGCCCACCCTTGCTGGTATTGCTCTTTCACAAACTTGAGTTCGCGTAAATGATGCGTGTTACAAAGGGCGTGTTGGCACGCGGTGTATCCAAAGTAGGGTTTCCAATGGTCATGCATGGCCCGGCCTTCAAAGTCGGGCAAAATCCCAATCGCATCGGTGGCCTTTTGGCCGCGCTTGGGATGGAGACCATAATGCGTCAACCGCTCTGTGCTGGCCACATGAACCCAATTTCGCCTGCCTGCCACAGATAAACTGGTTTCGTCCAGATGGAGCACATCGGAGTCGATCAGGCCTTGCTTGATGATCAAATCGACGGGGTGTAGGCGATCGGCCAAGACCGCATTGGCTTGCAAGACCGTCGCTTGTGAGAGCCGATGGTCAAACAGATCCTCGAAAATCTCACACGTGCGTTCTAAGGGAACGAAGTGATACTGGTTGAAGTAGGAAGCAAGCGCCTTGATCCGATTCCCATATTGTGCCTTTTGGGTGACATCTAAAGGAAACGCCCCCTTGGTGCACCCGCCACAATCGGGACAGATTTTGACCTGAGCCTGGTGTTGGGTCACTGTGATGTGTAAGGGCGGGATATCAAACACCTGGCGCTTTTCAACATCAACCACGGCCACCTCCTCGAGACGAACAGCGCAGTGGGCACACGCTTCAACCCGATGCAAAACCGTATGGTCTGGATGGTCTACCAAGGTGAGGGTGTGACCGGGATGACCTTTTTGGCCCCCATTCTTTTTGGCCCCTTTTTTTCGCAAGCTACTTGTGCGAGGTTTTTGCAGACCATCGCTGGAAGGCGGTTTGCTGCTGTTGCGGCTGTCTTTGGCCACTTGATCTCGAAGCGATTGAACCTCAGCTCTTAACGCTTCGATCTGGGCAACTAAGCCCTGGATCAATCCGACAACAGCTTCCTCGCCTTGATGGTAGATGGCGCGTATCTCTTGTTCTTGTAAGCCTGACATTGGGGTTTGTCTTCTCAATTGCTTACATCGGGAAATTTACGGTCGATTTGGCCCTGGTGCGCCTGGTGTAATTCTTATCGACTATTTTCACAAAAACCTGAATGGCTGGATACCTGGGTAGTTACCAAAATAGATGCTTTAACTGGAGGGTCGGACAAAACTCAATACTGTGAAAATACGAAGCTTATGGCCTGTTGATTTTCTGTAGCCGCACCCTTTAGGGTGCGCCCAGCCCCTCAAACGCAGGCTAAAGCCTGCGACTACAGGAAAGGCGTCGTGGCTGGATATGGCGAAATCAGATGATCGATCTGATTATCTTACAGGACTTTTAATTTTGTCCGACCCTCTTAACTGAGTTTGCATGAGCGCTTACCGGGGCAACCAGGCAGGCGCTGTGTCGTCTGCCCTGTGGCGGGTCAGGTTGATCACGTTGGCCCCGTCGAAATCCATCACATAGATCTCTGCATCGATAGTACGGTCAGACATAAATGCAATTTTCGTCACATCAAAGGATACAGAAGGTTCGATGTCCGTTGCGTCGTTCTCGGTCCGCCGTCTGAAGTTTGTCCCGTCGGCCCTCATCGTATAGATCTCCCCGTTCTCGTCGCGGTCCGACACAAACGCAATATGCGTCCCTCCCGGAGACCAGCAGGGTTCGGTGTCCAGCCCTTGATCTTTGCTCAGGTTGACCGCCTCGGGCACGTCGGGATCCGTCAGATTGACTTCCACCCTGTAGATCTCAGAATTCGCATCCCGGTCCGACACAAACGCAATGCTGGTCCCTTTCGCAGACCAGGTCGGATGGGTATCTCTGGCCGGATTTTTGGTCAACTGTACCACGTTTGCTCCATCGGAGTACATCGCGAAGATCTCCGGGTCCCCGTCCCGATCCGACCAGAAAGCGATCTTCTCTCCATCCAGGGACCAGCAGGGATCGCCGTCAGATGCCGAATGATTGGTCACGTTGACCGGGTTGGTCCCATCTGCGTCCATCACCAAGATCTCCCGGTTCCCATCTCGAAGCGTCTCAAAGGCGATCTTCTTCCCGTCCGGCGACCAGGTAGGATTCGTATTAAACCCCCCATCGTGGGTTAACCGCGTCACACCCGTCCCATCTCCGTTCATCACATAGATCTCCGTGGGGCCGTCACGGGTCGATGCAAACGCGATCTTCAAATCCGCCAGACCGGCCAGCCTCTCGGACCGAAACCGAAGCGTCCACACCCCCGTCAGATCAAACGTCTCCACCGAAACCGTCCGGCTCAGCGTATCCACGAGTCCCGGGATCTCCTGCCACTTCGCGCCGTCCCAGAACGCCGCCGTCAGATCCTCGGCGCCTTTCGACTCAGGTATCTGGGACGCGTCGTAAGAAAGGGCCACCTCCACCCGCTTTCGCAAACGGCCCCCCTCCGCTTCAACCCGGTAGAAACGGCCCACCACCTCGAATTCCGGAGCCTCCGCGCCTGCCTCTGAAGCGTCCGACAGCGCCTGCGCCGAAACATCCATCGAGCCCGAGAGGGCGCCGCTCGGCGCCACGATCTCCACCCCGCCCAGATCGATCGTACCGGCATCCGTCGCGTAACGCTTGCCGAACTCAGCCGCAAACAGAACAAAATCCCTGAAATCGATCCGGCCGTTCTCCTCCAGATCGAACACCCCATCCCAGTTGGCCGCCCCCGGCACGGCGCCGAAAGCCCGAGCGAACGCCACAAAATCCGCGAAATCCACATCCCCGTCCCCGTCGAAATCGGCATTCTTCGCTGAGGCCGCAAAGCCCCCGGTCGACCATGCCTGAAACAACCCCAGAGCCAGAACGATCGCCGGCATACTCAGCAACAGGAACACACCCCGTCTATTCAGACCAGACCGCATTTCCGATCATCCCCGTGAAATCGTCTACAACGGTCACGCGCAGTCTCCTCCGCCAGGATCAACTTGCATAAGTATGAACGCCCGGATTCCCCCGCGCCAGGTAGAGCCGGAGACCGTCCCAGGCGAACCCGGAGGGAGACTGGTACGTGCGGTCGATTCCGGCGTGGGTGGAAATATATTTGAGCGTGAGGCCGCACCGCCGCCGGGAGGACCGGTTGGGATTGGACCCGTGGAAAATAAAAGGATCGTGCACCGAATACTCGCCCGCCCGAAGTTCCACATCCCGGGCCTGCGAAAGGTCCAGATCCTCCAACGACATCGGCAGCGTAGTGCCGGAGTTCAGGTCAACTTTGTGGAGAAGGACGGCCTGCTCCCGGTGCGAGCCGCAGACGACGCGCAGGCAGCCGTTTTCCACGTCGGAATCGTCCACCGCCAGCCACAGGGTGAACGTATCCATCGGCGCAATCGGAAAAAATGCCGCGTCCTGATGCCACTCCACCGCCAGCCCGTCGCCGGGGCGTTTGCTAACAACATAGGAGGTAAACAACGCAACATCCGGCCCTACGATCTGCTCCGCCACATCCACGAGCCGGTCACACAGGAACAGATCCCGGAGATACTCGTTCTCATAGTGCAGAGAGGCCAGGTTCTCAGGCCGCCGGTCCGGAGGCAGGCCCTCGATAATCGCATCCAGTTCGGCGCGGAGTCGGGCCAGCTCGTCGTCGTCCAGAATACGGCCGCCCACGGCATAACCTTCTGCGCGATACTGTTCGAGTTGGGTGTCGGTCAGTGACACGGCAATCCTCTTTCCTTACCATCTGATATCTGAGTTAAGGTCGACAGCCTTGACCCGAGTGAACTCGGAACTCGGAACCCGGAACCAGAACTTTGAGAGCCAACTTTGATGAATTTTGATCGTTCATTTATGAAGTGCTCCGGGGCTCAAATCTCTACCACCTCCACATCATCAAACCAGGCGGTGCCCGTAGAGCCGGGTTTGGCGGAGAGCAGCACCCGACAGAAATAGACGTACGGATAGAGTGGCGGGGTTTCGACTTCGACGCGGTTCCAATCCCGCGTGCCGTCCAGCGGATCGGATTCCGCACGCCCGACGAACCCCATATCGCCGTTCCACGACAAAGAGACTGTCACGCCGCCGGACACCTCCTGCGTCTTTACCCACGCGGAAACCCTGTAGGACTTACCTCCCGCCACATCCCTCGCCTTGCCGTCCGTCTTCAGCACTCGGCGAAGAGCGGGGAAGACAGGTTCGCTTCCGTCGTTGGTCCAGCGGACGCTGCACTTTCCGGAATGCGTCACGTCCGTGTCCAGGGAATACTGAGGTCGGGGCAACACCCATCGGAGTGGCGACTCCTCGAGTCCGGCCACCACGGTGCCTGCCTCGGGCTGATCGGGGTAAGGGAGTTGTGTGCTCGCCGGAGGCAGAGGGACGATCCCGGCCGCAGGTTTGCGCAGGACGAGGGAATCGAATTCCCGGTCGTCGTTATCGATCGCCCGAACGCGACACTCGTTCGGGGCGACGGTCGTCAGCAGAAAGTGATTCACCGACCTGCCAAACGCCGAGAACGGGTGGACGTGGTCTCGGAACTCGCTCGAAGAAAAAGCCATGTCGTACCCGCCTCCGCCCGAAACGAAGTACACGATTCCCCGATCGGAATCGTACTGACCCGCCGTCACCGGGTGGAATCGTTCGTAGATTGTTGCGTGCGCATTGTAGACGATGTCGACTCCGTATTCCTCCAGAATCGGGCAGAGCACGCGGGTCTCTGCGATCTCGCAGTTGTTCGAACAAAACGGCGGATGATGGAAAACCACGAACTTCCACTGCGCGTCCCGGAACCGCTTCAGATCCCACTCCAGCCACGCGCACTGTTCCGATCCGAGTCGGTAGTCCATGTTGCTGTTCAGCACCGTAAAGTGCGCGCATCCGTAGTTGAAAGAAAACCAGTATCTCGGCTCCGGGTAGTTGAAGTACTGGAAGTAGCCCTCATTCGGCGAATCGTGGTTCCCCATCGAGGCGAACCAGGGTGTGTACTTGAGCAATTCGTGGGTAATCGGGAAGAACTGATCTTCATACCTCGCGATTACATCCTGGACGGTGTCGCCCGCCCCCACGCATATGTCCGGGCGATACGCCCTTGCCAGCGCGGCGTTTCGACGGTGCGCCTCGTCGAGCCCGTGGCTGTCGCCGTAGGTAACAAAGCTGAACGGAGACCCGTCGCTGACAGCCGTACGGAAACTCGCGGGTTCGGAAACCGCTTCGGAACCGTCTGCGGTGCAGGATGTTACGCGATAATCGTAGATCTGCCCCGCCTCGAGTCCCTCCAGCCTGACGGCGTGGACCGTCTTGAGGCGATCGTCCTCCTGGCGCGACTCGTAGTTCACTTCGGGCACTTCCCTGTAGGGGCTCCACCACACCCTTTCGCTCTGTCCGTACTCCACAAGCGAAGTCCCCGGTTCATCCGTATGCCACATAATCGTAATCGAGTGTTTGGTTACGTTTTGCAGGTAGGGACCACAGGTTATCTCCATCTGATTCACCTCCATCTCGGGGAGTATTTTTTAAACATCATGGAGTCAAATCTCCACGACCTCCACATCATCAAACCAGGCGGTCCCCGTAGAGCCGGGTGTGGCGGAAAGCAGCACCCGGCAGAAATACACCTTTGGATACATAGGCGGGATCTCAATCTCGACCCGGGTCCAATCCCGTGTGCCGTCCAGCGGATCGGATTCCACGCGTCCGATGAACCCCATATCTCCGTTCCACGAGAGAGACACCGTCGTTCCGCCGGACACATCCTGCGTCTTCATCCAGGCGGATACCCGATAGGACTTGCCCGCCACGGCATCCAAGGCCCTGTCATCCGCTTTTAAAACCCTCCGCAGAGCGGGAAAAACGGGTTCGCTTCCGTCGTTCGTCCAGCGGATACTGTTCCCTCCGGAATGCGTCACCTCCGCATCCACAGCATACTGTGGCCGGGGCAGCACCCACCGCACAGGGGCCTCCTCGAATCCCGCCACTAAGGTACCCGCATCAGGGAGATCTGGATATGGAAGCTGAGCGCTCGCCGGAGGCAGGGAGACAAGCCTGGCCGATGGTTTGTTTAGAACCAGAGAATCGAACATTCGGCCCTCGTTGTCGATCGCCCGAACGCGGCACTCGTTCGCTGCCACGGTCGTCAGTAAAATGTGATTCACAGGCCTGGCGACGGCCGAGAACGGATGCAGGTGATCCCACAGTTCACTTGGAGATCGCCCCATGTCGTACCCCCCGCCGCCGGACACGAAGTACACCACGCCTCGCTCTGCATCGTACTGACCTCCGGTGAGCGGGTGGAAACGCTCGTAAATCGTCGCGTGCGCATTGTACACAATGTCCACCCCGTAGGCCTCAAACAGGGTGCAGAGCACCCGCGTCTCGACGATCTCGCAGTGGTTGGAACAGAAGGGTGGATGGTGGAAAACCACAAATTTCCATGGGGCATCCCGAAACCGCCTCAAATCCTCCTCCAACCACGTCCATTGCTCCGATCCGGACCGGTAATCCATGTTGCTGTTCATAACCGTAAAATGTGCGCAGCCGTAATTGAATGAAAACCAGTAACGCGGCTCCGGATAGGAAAAGAACTGAAAATATCCTTCGTTGGGGGAGTCGTGATTTCCCATCGACGCGAACCAGGGGGTAAATTTGAGTAATTCGTGTGTACTGCCGAAAAACTGTCCTTTGAATCTCGAGAGCACATCGTGCACGGTATCTCCGGCTCCAACGCAGATATCGGCCCGGTACGCCCGGGCCAACTCTGCATTCTGCCTGTGCACGTAGTTGATCCCGTGGCTGTCACCGTACGTGACAAAGCTGAAGGGAGATCCATCTTTGACGGCCGTCCGGAAACTCGCCGGATCAGACACTGCCTCGGAGCCATCCTTGCCCTGGGACCGCACGAGATAATTGTACACCCACTCCTCTTCGAGTCCCTCCAACCTGACCGCGTGAATTGTCTTTGGTTTCTCGTCCTCCTGCCGAATGTCAAATGTGGCTTTGGGCTTTCCCACGTAGGCGTTCCACCCCAGCCTCTCGCTCGCCCCGTACTCCACAAGCGAAGTCCCCGGTTCATCGGTATGCCACATAATCGTAATCGCGTGTTTCGTCACATTTTGCAGGTAGGGTCCACAGATGATTTCCATCTTATTTGTCTCCCTGTACAATCCGCTACACGTGTTCCAGCACCCACTGGTAGAAGGGAAGCGGAAACACATCGCTGGCAAAATTGCTCACCCGTTCCGGTCCAAAAAAGAGCTTCACCATTGCATTGCGCGTCAGTGTCTCGGACTCGGTCCCTCGCCTCAGGCCCACCTTCTCTTCTTCCTCGGAAACGACGATATCCCTGTGTCCGAACGCCTCCAGAACGCCCTGCGAATCCATCAGCAGAATCATCCCGGCATACCTCATGCTATAAGGAATCCCCAGATCCTCAAGCACCGTCACCAACGGATGGCCCCCTCCGGGAGTGGTAACCGTCAAGCCGACCAGCCCAACCGGTCTGAAGTCGGCATCGCGCGTAGACGTGCTGGACTCCGGGTCGTCTAAGTCTTCAAACCACGCCCGCACAAGGCCCGCGACCACCTCCACCGGACCGCCCCACTCAACCGCCGTCTGTCCCCTGATCAACAGATAGGCAATCACCTCCGAATCCCTCCTGGCCACCACCGCATTCGAGACCTTCTTGGCGGACAGGAGCTGATCGAACAGTCCCGGCGTTCGAATCCCCCCCAGCCGATCGGCGTGGTGTACCGCCAGCACCTGCTCGGCCATCTCCTCTTTAAACGCCTCGCACATGATATCCTGCGGCAGCGTCGGCAGCAGCCCGATGTTGCCCCTATCCAGGCGGTACGACCGTTCGATGCCCCCATATTCCCAGCCCAGCCGTCGATACCAGTTGGAAATATCCGTACCCAGCAGGCCCACGTGACAGCCCAACTCGCGCATGTGCCCGGTCGCCATCCGCATAACCGCCATCCCCAGGCCCCGTTTCCGAAACTCCGGCAGCGTAGCTACGGAGTTGATCCCGCCCGTGCGCAGACGCGCTCCACCCAGTTGAACCTCGTTCACCCAGACGCCCGTGGAGCAGACCACCTTCTCGCCCGCCTTGACCACGAAGACATTCTCCAGATTATCGGGCGCATACACGTGCGGATAATCCCTCGCCATAGAGGGCGGCCTGCCCACCGAGGTGCGGTGCACCAGGTCGATGGTCTCGAGAATCGCCTCCCGTTCATCGACCTGCGCCGAACGCGGCCCCTCCAATTCGGCATCAGCCGCTGAATCTGCCATTTTGGTATAACCCAATCAGTTTTTTCTATAGGAGTGTTCTGCAGTTCTCAAGCGCCCTCTCGGCAGTAAGTGGGGCATTGACGCGGCGGGGGTTGGTAACGATGGCAAAAAATTCGCTGAGGACCTGGGGGCTGATGCAGGCCTTGAATTCGCCTGTCAACGCCCGGTCTCTCAGCGATTTGGCTGTTGCGTGGTGGGCCTCTTCTGCCTGCTCGGCGTAAATGAGGATATTGCTGTCGAGCAGGACGAGACGTTCGTCAGGGTTAGACATCATCTTCATACGCCATAGCGCGCGTCAACTTGCCGCCGATAATGTGAGACTTCTGCACCGTGAAATCAGACGGCTTGACGTCGCCGTCGTCCTGCGCCGGCGCTGGTTCCTGTTCTTGCTTCCATTTCCGGACAAGCTGCTGGAGGTAATCTACTTTTTCCTTCGGCAAGCCACGAACATCGATGGTCTCCATAAGGCCCTCCTGTTTATGCCGTTGTTTGAAACGAATAGCCATAGCTTTAGATCCATTCCTGGTATGGTGGAAATATAGCAGGGAAAGAGCGCAAGGTCAACTTGCTGTTTTGTGGGATGTGGTGGGCAGTAGCGATGCACCAGGTCGATGGTCTCGAGAATCGCCTCCCGTTCATCGACCCGCGCCGGCCGCGGTCCCTCCAGTTCGGCATCAGTCGCTGAATTTTCCATCTGGTATACCCAATCACTGCCGGAAGTTACTCCCTATCTACAAACAAACCGCTTCCGTTCTCACATTCCCACCCCAACCCGCTGCGCCACCTCCCCAATCCGTTCCCACGTGGAATCCTCGACCGGGACGCCCTCCTCCAGCCGCCTCTGCCGCACCCGGTGCGACCGCTCCCCCGGCGCCAGCACCTCGTCGACCCCCGGCGCAGTCCTCGCCGACTTCACATAATCGATAAACCGCCCCACCTCCGTCTTGAACGTCTCCAGCGGCCGGAACGCCTCCACCCGAATCGCCTGCACGAACAGCGCGTTGCCCGAATGTCCCGGATTCTCTCGCGTGCATCCCGCCGGCGAAAGCGCCCCTGCCAGAATGTCAAACGCAAACGCCAGCCCCGACCCCTTGTGCCCCACCGGCCCCCCAAAAGGCAGCAGGGCCCCCCGGCTCTTGCCAACGAAATCTCCGGGATCTGTTGCAGCGACAAAATCTGCCGGATCTGTCGTCGGATTTCCCCCTGCGTCGATCAACCACCCCTCCGGAACCGGCTCCTTCCGCGCGTGGGCCAGAGCAATCTTTCCACCCGCCGCAGCCGAAGTGGTCATGTCGAACACCACCGGAAACGCCCGGTCCGACGGAAAGCCAATCGCAAACGTATTGTTGGCCATAACCGGCTCGGCGCTCCCCCAGGGAGCCATCAGATGCGCCCCCCCATGCCCGTTCAGACAAACCAGCCCCACCATCCCCTCCGCAACCCCAATCGGCGGATACCCCCCCAGCCGGCCCACGTGATTGCAGCGATGAACCGTCACAATTCCCACCGAAGCCTCCCGGGCCTTCTGCACCGCCGTCCGCATCGCCTCTGCGGCAATCGCGTGCCCGAACCCCCAGTTCCCGTTCAGCACCGCCGTGGCCGCCGTCTCCTCCTCGAACGCAATCGACGCGCCCGGAACGATCTCCCCCGATTCGACCTTGGCCACGTACTGCGGAATATTCAGCACCCCGTGGGAGTCGTGCCCGGCCAGATTGGCCCCCACCAGCAGATCCGCCACAACCCCGGCCTCCCCCTGACCGGCTCCGACCGCCTCAAAAATCTCCTGTCCGATCCGCCGGAGTTCATTCGCCGAAACCGTTGGCACAGCACCCCCTTCTGAATGAACTCAGCGGCCCACAAGATGCCACGCAAACTTCCTGTTGCGGTAGACCTGATCGCCCCATGCCAGATCCTCCGGAAACAGAAAACACCTGCCGGCGCCGGGGTCTATCCGCTTGCCCTCCGACAGGTGATCCAGGATCGCCCGCTGCAGCGTCGTCTCCCTGGGCGCCCGGCTCAAATCCTCTAAGACACCCCCGAAAACCGTCTGCAAAATCGACATCTCGGAAATCCCGGCCGGGAAGAGGTAAAACTCCTGCAGGAAACGCACCAGATTTGACGTCGGCGGCAGCCAGTCCTCCAGCTGCGTATCCAGCAGCCACGACGAACAGTAGAACGCCTTGTAGGGCCGCTCGGGAAAGTAGCGCGGAAAAAATTCCATCGCCGCCTGGAAGGATTCTCCACACGGCCCGTGAGCCAGTGGAATCCCGCCCGGAATGTGAAAAGACAGGACCGGATCCCCTCGGCCGAACACCGCATCCCACTCCCCTGCGGGCAGGGCGACCTCCTCTTCAACGGCACAGCCGGTCGGCAGAATCGGATGCCCCACAATCTCCTCCCCGGTCACCACAAGCCGGGACGTCCACACCCTCCCGGTACCCCCTTTCCTGAAGCGCTGCCCGTCCTCCCGGTAGGAAACCCCGTCCTCGCTCAACGCGATCACCATCGACGACTCCCTGTGGCGGTAAACCCGAATCGGGTCGTCGATCACCCTGAACTGGTGTACCAGTCTGCCCAGGGCGTAAATCTCTCCCCAGAGGTAGTTGGACAGCCAGCGGGCCGCATGCCCGTCCAGCCCCCACCTGCCGAACATCTCGCTGCACGACACGCCCCGCCGGTAGATCTGGTCCATGCTCTCCCGGACCACCGGTTCCGGAAGCGAATGCGTTCGATGGACCGCCTCCATGTGCGGAAACCACGACAGCAGCACCAGCAAGTAGAAAAGCCCGTCCGCGTCCCCGAGCACCCTTTCCATAGAAGGCCAACTATCCGCAGCGCGACTGGGATAACCTTCAAAGTGATACAGGCACCAGTGACAATGCCAGACCAGCGCACACAGCGCGGGATTCTCCGCCACCTGCCTCGCCGCATCAACCGCAGCCCCGGTAATCTCCTCCGGCAGATAGATCCCTCTGCACGCCTCCTTCACAAACGCTCGGGAAAGAAAGCTCACCTCCCCGTCAGGCATCGCGCCCTGGGAAGCGTCCCACTCCAGTTCCAGAAGCTCCCGGCTCTCCTCAATCCCCAGCTCGGAAACCACGCGGTCCAGATCCATACTCACCCCTCGGCTCGATCCAGTTCAACCGAACGTCCCTGCTCGGCCGACTCCACGATCGCCAGTGCGACCTCCGTCGCGTGCCGGATCTCGTCCGGCGTGCCCAATTCCGGCTGTTCCCCACTCGATACACAGCGCGCAAAACAGCGAAGTTCGTTCGCCAGCGCCCCGGCGGCCTGCCCGGCTACCTCGACATTCAGGTAATAATCCTGACTGCACGTTCTATCAGAGGTCCACGACCAGAAAGCATCGTGCGGATCGCGCATCTGGGCCGACCCTTCCGTCCCGATCACTTCGAGGCAATTGTCGTGCAGCCAGGAGGCCGGCGCCCCCTTAGGGATGTGCCAGACCTGCTCGATCACACCCACCGCCCCACCGGCAAACTCCAGCGTCGCCCACCACGTATCAACCAGATCCCACTCGTTGTGACTCCGCCCCACCGCGTGGACCCGCTCCACACGCGATCCAGCCAGCCAGATCAGCATATCCACCGTGTGAATACCCGGCTCGATGATGAGTGGCCAGACCCGAAACCGGGGCAAGTTTAAAAAATGCCGCCCGCAATTTCGCCGCCCGTACAGCGACACAATCTCCCCCAGCTCGCCCGACGCAACCTGCTCCCGCATCGCCGCCCGCCTCGGATCGTACCGCTCAATGTACCCCACCATCACAATCCGCCCCTTCTCCTCGGCCAGGCGCAGCACCGCCTCGATCTCGTCCATCCGCGCACTCAGCGGCTTCTCCACCAGCACATCCTTCCCCTCGGCCAGAGCAACCTGCGCCACCTCCGCGTGCCGCCCCACCTCGTTCACCACGTCAACTGCCTCAATCTCCGGATCGGCTGCAAACGACTGTAAGTCGGTATACCAGCAGCTGACCCCATACGTCTCGGCGATCTCCCTGGCCCGCTCTTCCGAACGCGAGCACACCGAGGCCAGCTCAAACTCCGCCATCCGGCTTATCGCCTGAATATGCACCTCGCCAAACTTCCCCAGCCCTGCAACCCCAATCCGCACCGGCCTCATACCAACTCTCTCCTGTAGGAGTTACTGAACCATCATCTCCCCCTCTCCCGCCTGCGGGGGCCTACCCCACCAGATCCTTCTCCGCCTCACGAACCCACAATGCTTCCGGAAGCTGGGCCTCCGTATACTCTTCTTTATCCAGCGGGCACGTATAAACCCGCATCTTCCGATCTTTACACCTCATAAAAACCGCGTGGGACGTCACCCAGTGTTCAATATTGTATTCCCCCATCTGCAGAAGCCGCCCCGGCGCATGCACATCGAACGAAAAATCGATCAACTCGTCCAGCGTCTTCATCTGCCTGAACCGCTCCTTGTGATACGCCAGGTACTGCACCCGGTTTTGCGAGTTGTAATAATACCCTCCCTGCCAGAAATCCGCTCTCGGCTCCCGGGACGGTTCCTGCAGGTCCGGATGCTGCCAGTGGTTCACCTCCAGCACCATCCCGTCCTCCGGCTCCCGAAACGCAATATTCTCCGACTCCAGTTCAATCCCCAGGATATTCCCTTTGGCGTCCACCGCCGTCCCGTTAATCCCCTTCACCCCGGAAATCCGGTACTGCTTCAGAAAATGCCGCACATCGTCACAGTCCCCGCAGTACTGGGTCAGCAGACGCATCTGGAAATGCAGATTGATATGCTCCGGGTTGTCCGGCCAGTGGAACTTCGGGTGCCCCGAAGCGCTGCCCAGCATCAACCCCGAATCGTTCACCGATCGCCAGACTGTGATGCTGCACCGGTCGCCCAACCCCAGAAACCCGTGCGGCTTCACGTCAGAAAACACCTTCAGCGCACTCCCCGCCACCTTCTGCGTCTCTCGGCCCGGATGGCACACATCATTGGTCGCCAGCAACGCCGGCCCGTCCTCCCTTAGCAGGAGACCCAGCGCCGAACATCCATCCTCCTCGCGCCCGGTATGGTAGAGATGCAGAAAAAACGTCTGCTCGAAACCCTCCAGCCCCGCCGCTTCGCCGAACGCCTCCATCTCCTCGGTGAACTCGGGAAACTCCCGCCGCATAAACGCCATATTCTCCCGAAAGTAGGGATGGTCGAAATTGTGGGACCTTTTTAGCCTCTCCCTGAGCTGTTCCTGCACATAAGCCGGATCCAGCGCCCCCTGCGCCCTGCCGACCTCCGATGGACTTCCACTAAGCGTATAGCATTCCATATCTCCCTCCTTATCCGATTTCTTCCTGCTCGGCCTGTTCCATCAGCAACCGGCTTCCAATTAGATTCTCATCAATCTTGCACTGCACCCCCGCCAGATGATACGCCCCGTCCACCGGGTGCGCCTCCACATACGCCAAAAGGTCGTCCCGTTCCTGTCCCAACCGCTTCAACACCACTCGATCCTCGGTACGTTCGTACTCCTGCGCCGTCCGCTTCGCCCCTGCCAGCCGGTCGCCCAGCTCCACCTGCGCGGCAAGAATATCCAGCCGCCTCTGCACCGCGTCCGACGCCTCCGCCTCCCGCGCCTCCCTTAGCATACCTCTCGCCTGCGCCACCACCTCTGGCGACAGGTATGCATCCAGCCCGGTCGTCACCGGCCTGTACTCCACAAGCGCCCGCTCGAGCGCCTCGTGCAGCGCCTGCACCGGCTCCGCCGCATCTCCGTACAAACACCGGAAATAGTCCCCCTGCAGCACTTCGAAATCCAGCTCCACATCCCACAGCGTCCGGGCCAGCGACAGGTGGTTCAACCCGTAAAACCCCCACAGCGTCCCCTCGCTCTGCGAGTGGTACCCCACAAACCCGTGCCCATGCAGCCACTTCACATCCTCGTGGCACTTCCGCCCCGCCGAAAAGGGCGACTGCGCAAACGTACTGTGCGGATTGTAATCGTAAAACGACAGCGGCGTCCCCATCACAGACCACTCCGCCACCGTCTCGTGCAGTGCCTGGTGGTTACCTGCCGGATCGGCCAGCGGCCGGTTGAACGCGCAGTGCGTGTGCCGGGAGTGGACCATCTGGACCATCACGTTCGGATGTACCGGCACTGTCGGAGCCGACATCGTCGTGTGATACGCCAGCACGTAAACCTGGCGGTCCGGCCACTTTTCACAGAACCGTTCCGCCACCCGGTTGGCGTAATCGATAATATAGTTGGTCCGGACCAAGTGTTCCCCGCCCGTAAGCACCGCCGTCCCCTGATCGCATTTCACCAGACAGTCCGGACACCGGCAGTACCGGAGTCCATCCGACTGGGTAATGCTCACAAACGCCGACTCCGGATTCCGCTCCATCGCCTCGAACGCCGCCTGCACCACCAGATCGATCACCTCAGGATTCGACGTACACACCTGGTTGTGCACCGGATCGGTCCGGATGCGCTCCCCCTTCTCGTCCAGGGCGAAATACTCCGGATGCGCGTCGTAATACACATCCGACGACACCATACGGCCCCACGCGTGCCCGTCGTCCAGGCCCGCCACACCGCCTCGACGCGCGAAGAACGCCGCCATATCCGCATCCTTCATGGACTCGCTCAGCGCCGTATTCAACCGGTTCTTCATCCCCCAGTCCAGCAGCTGCTCCTTCCGGGGCGACGGAAACGACTGCCAGAGCGTTCGAGGATTCTTGCGATAATCCTCCAACCCCATCATCCCCTTGAAAATCCCCCGGATCAACCGGAACCGGAACGACGGATTGATCACCTCCGTCCCCACCGGAAGCGTCACATCCCCCACCTCCGGCACGAACTCGTTCTCCGGCCCCGGCCAGTACCACCGCACCCCCAGCCGCTCAATCAACTCATACGCCGCATCAACGTCCCCCGGTCGTTCGCCCCCACCAGCGCGATCCTATCCGGAGCCGCGTGCAGCACGAATCCATCGTCCCTCAACTCGCCCACCGGCAGATCGCCCGCCTCCTCCCGGGCGCGGCTCCCCACCAGAATCCTCACAGGCGCCTCACTCCTGCCTCCCCGGCGCAAATCGACAGAGGCGCCGCCCAGTCTCTCCAGGTACCGCGCCAGCTCCTCACCCGCCGTCTGCTCTGCTGCCGACGGCTCTGCTCCCAGCTCTACCGCGCACCGGGCTCGTTTGCCCTCAACCAGAACTACCGGACTGCTCACAAAACATCTCCTCTCCCGTTGACAATCTCTTTTCTTACTGAAGCGCTTTCAGCCCCGCCTGGATCTTCTCCGCATATTCCTCCGTTTTATTCGGAGTATAGACGTCCGACGGCATCACCACCATCCGGGGCACCGCGCGGTCGGCCACAGGCGACACCCCTTTGCCGTAACGCGCCTCGCCCTTGTAATGGGGGCACCGGATGGGGCACCCCTTGCCGTAGGCCAGGACCTCCGTGAAAATCGGATCTTCCGCCGCCGAGCGTCTTTTGTAACCGATGGAGACCGGACATCCGTGCTCGGTCATCGACTCCTGAAAACGCTCCACCGAAATCCCCTCACTGTCCCCCTCAAACCGGAACGAAACGCCGTGGTAGGCGTGTACGCATCCCTCCTCCACCCGCTGCGGCACCAGCCAGGGAGATTCTTTCGCGGCCTCGCAGTAAAGCGCCCCGGCCTTGTGGTGCGCCGCAATAATCTCCTCGGCCTTATCCATCTGCGCCAGCATCACCCCCGCCTGCAGCTCCGTCATCCGAAAATTCCAGCCCAGCGTCGTCTTCAGAATACGCATCTGCTGCATCTTATCGGCCAGCTCGGGCCTATTGGTCACCGCCATCCCCCCGTCCCCGCTACTCAGGTGCTTGGCCTCCTGAAAACTGAACGACCCGATGGCCCCTAAGGTCCCCAGCGCCTTGCCCCGGTAAGAGCCTCCAACCCCGTGCGCCACATCTTCGATCACCGGCAGCCCGTGCTTCTCCGCCACGCTCAGAATCCCCTCATAATCGGGAGGATTTCCCCACATCGGCGTACAGATAATCGCGCCCGTGTACTCCGTGATGCACGCCTCCAGCGACTCCGGATCCATATTCCAGCTATCCTGGTCAATATCGCAAAACACCGGCACCCCATTGTGATACATCACGGCCGCGCCCCCGAAGTGAACCACCGGATCGCAAATCACCTCCACCCCCGGCCCCACACCCACCGCCGCCATGCATGCGTGCAGCACACTCATCGCGCTGTTCATCGCCACCCCGTGCTCGGCCCCAACCCATTTTGCGAACCGCTCCTCCAGCTCCGGCGTAAACTTCCCCGTCTTGCTATTCAGCGTCCCACTGGCGATCACCTTCGCCAGATAATCCAATTCCAGCTGTCCAAACCGCTCCATACCAACCTCCTTTAATTTCGGATTTCGGAATGCGGATTTCGGATTGAAAAACCTCCATTCCGCAATCCGCATTCCGCAATTCTCTTTACCTTTCACTTCCCCCTTGCACCACCCGCAGCGTCCGTGGCGCCCCCGCATGCAGGTCCACCACCACACACCGTTGTTTCCGTCCCTCCAGCGCCACCTCGCGCACCGCCAGCGTCTCGCCCGTCTCCCCCGCCCGCACCTCGGTCACACCCTCGGGCAGCAGCAGCGTAAGCGCCTCTAAGTCCCCCGGCGATTCCACCGTCAGAAATTCGGCGTCCCCCTCCTCCCGCCGCTCTGTAAGCCGCACATCCGCCCGGGCGCGGGAGAATAGCGACCACCGTTCCTGGTTCTCGAACCGGCAGCCCGCCGCCCGGGCTCCGTCCAGGCCTATCTCCAGCGCCCGCCGGGACGCCCTTGGGTCGTCCTGCGATATCGCTACGTAACTGGGGTGAAAATTGGCGATCTGCACCCCGTGCCAGCGTTTTGCCGCATCCTCGGCGAATCGGGTCAGCTCCGCCCCGTACGCCTCCGCCGAAAGACCCACCCTGCCCATGGATTTAGCATCTGTCGAAGTGCGCTCCCCAAGCGTCTGGCTCTCGTCCCACTGCGCCGGCATGTGCCACAGTTCCAGCACCCCCACGCCGTGCTGAAAATAACGCAGCGGCAGCGCCGTCGAAATCATATACGGCCCGTAGCGCTCGTCGTGCCGCATGCGCGGATCGTGCGAAATAAAATGGGTGGGCGTGTACCAGCCGAGGTCAACCACCATCTCCGCCATCGGCTGTCCGGACCACTGGCATCCGTGGATGCAGATCGTATCCATCTCCAACCCCGTTTCGCGCATAAAGCTGTCGCGGTGCTGCTCCAGGTTGGCCCGAATATCCGGCAGCCCGTTCTCATTCAGATCCTCCACCGTCCGCGCCTTTCGCTCCTTCTTCCCCGAAACCTCAACAATCGGCCGTGTGACATCGTCCAAGTTTGCTTCGATGGTAATCCCGTGCCCCCGCGCGTGCCAGTCCCGCATCAGGTCCCCGCCATACCGGCTCACGGGCGGCCGATAGAACGTCAGATAAGCCCCGTACTGCTCCACAACCTCCACCTCCACATCGGCGCCGGCCTCTCCACAGCCGTCCCCTTTCACAAACCACAGCGCCGGGGCCGCATCCGGAAAGTGCCACAGCCTCGGCAGGCAGGTACCGGAAAGCGCCTCTCCCACAAGCGTCCGCAAAATATCCTGGTGAAGGTCGCACACCGGCACATCGCGGGACAGCTTGTCGGAAAGCTCGAAAAACCCGTAAATATGCCGCGGACCCGTCAGCGGCCCCATATCCTTCGCCGGCCGCTCATGCACATCCCCCGTACCGTGGCGCAGCGTGGCAACCGTCCGGCACAGATCGTACCCGTAAATCCAGGCCGTCCCCTCGCCCAGCCTCACCGAAACAATCCCCGGGCCGCACCTGTTGCCCTTAGAATCCCGCAGCGCCGCCACCTCGCGCCCTCCCTCCAGGGGACATCCCACATCATCCGGACACAGCAGCCCCACCTCCCCGTGCTCCCACCCCGGCAGTCCCGTCACCGACAGCTGCGCGTCCTCCACCGCCTCCCCCACCGTCACCCCCAGCGCCGCCGCAAGCGTCGGGTCCGGCGCAACTGCGATCAGCGACACACCCCCGGACACCGCCTTCGCCAGACGCTCGGCGGTCCCGCTGTCAATGCCTGTGCCGGCCACAACCACCAGCCTCACACCCGGCGGAACCCCATCGAACGCCCCTGCCGAATGCTCATCGAACCAGGGAAATCCCTCACACCGGAGCACCTCGGCGCACAGGCCCTCCGAGGGATCGCTCCCCGCCTGAACAATCCAGATAGGCTGTTCCATACCCCCTCCTGTCACCTGTTTTCACTCTTCACTCCTCACTTCCCCACCACACCCGCCACCGCCGCACCTGTCCCGCCGCATAATCGGCCGGCATCAGCACCTGCATCCGGCCCTCCAGCTCCTCGGCAGTCACATCCACTGCCTCTCCATCCACCTCGGCTCTCCCTGCAGCGCGCCCCTGAAACGTATACGGCAGCGAGAGGGTGGCGCCCCGCACGGCGACCTCTGCCTCCAGCGCAAACTCCAGCACCACAGCCTCGGGATCAAACCCGTACTCAACAAGCCGCAGCCCGCGCCGGCCGTCGTTGAACGTCACCCAGTCCACCCCGCTTACAAAGGTGAACCCCCTGTCCCGGCAGTGCGCCAGAGCCCCCTCCAGCCACCGCTGGGATGACAATGGGCCGGGCCTCGTGCGGGTCGGATGAAAATAGGGATGGTACACCGTGTGGAACCGATCGATAGCAGCGTCGGCCTGTTGCCCGGACAGGACGATGCACTCCTCAACACTCAGAGCGGGAACAAACATCTTATCCGAAAGCCACCCGTCGTCCGTGGACATCGTGCACTGCTCGTAGATGTCCAGCAGCGTGCCCTCCTCGTCCATGAATTTCACCGGCAGCCCGCTCCCGTTCAGGTACCCCTGACGGAAATACGGCCCTGCTGCGAAATTCGTATCCAGCCGCACCCCGTTCTCGCGCAGGTACTTCGCCATCTCCATCCACCCCGCCCAGATCACGTTGTGACCCCGGTACGTAACGGACTCGTGGCCGTACCGAGACCGGAACGCGTCCATCTCCTCCCGCAGCCGCTCGCGCATCTGCTCCAGTGTGGGCAGCCGTCCCGCAAAAGCGTGCTGTCCAAAGTCATGTCCCCGCTCACACAGGTCCGCCTCCCACCCTGGCGGCACCACCGCGTAGTTCTCCATCATCAGATAGACGGTATACGGCGCCCCGAACCGCTCGGCAGTGGCGACAACATTTTCAAGATCCTCCCGCTTCATATTGTCCCCATCACCATTAATAAAAGCCACCGCTCCGGCCCCACCGGGAAAGTACCACAGCCGGGGCAGGGGCTGGCGCAGGCTGGTCATCCACTCCAGGATGCGCACCAGGGCGTCCTGATGGAGGTCGGCCTGGGGAAGGTGGCAGAGCGCCGAGTCCAGATAGCCCACAAACAGATCGTTCGGCTTGAACCCCCGGTCGCCGTCGGGGTCCGGACACGGTCCGGTGCTGGCCTGCTCGCGCCGCCCCTGGTGAAAAAGCACGGTGCTCTCCGCCAGGTCGTAGGCAAACACCGCCCAGTGACCCTGGCCGAGATTGCCCACGGCAATGGCCGGGTATTTCGTCACCACATCTGGAAAAGCGGCAAAGCTGGCCAGCACCTGCGCCTCGTACCCTTCCCATCGGTAAAGCTCCGTCCGGCCGTGAAACTGAAGCGTATACGGTTCAACCCCCGCATTCAGAGCACAGCCCTTGTTGAAAACAACATAGCGGTCCATCATATCATGCCTGCGCGGCGTGAACCCCAGGGCGCCCGCCAGCGCCTCCGGAGGACGCAGGGCAATGAGGTTGCCTCCTTGCCGAACGTAGGCCAGCACCTGCTCCTGCACCTCCTCAGAAGGCTCCACATGGGTCAGGATAACGATCGAGTGTGCCCCAAGCTGTTCGGCCGTAATCGCCTGGCTGGACAGGTCATGGACCGTGAACCAGTTGTAGCCCTCGATCTGCAAAATCTCGGTAATATAACCGGAAAACCGGTGCGACGTCTTGCTGTCCCACAGCACCAGGATCGGAGCCGCCGAGTTTGCATTCATCGCTTTCAATCCTCACCTGAATAATTCACGCATTCCCACCTACCACGCCACCGTGTAGACCCGCCAGATCTCCTCGCCTGCTATCCGAATCGGAATCCGAACCTCACCGCTGCTCTGCTCGACCTCTGCGGTAATGTTCCTCTCGCCAACAACCTCTTCAACGGTTACATCGCAGTGGTCCGCCTCAGGAACCCGCACAACCAGATTCGTCTCACAGGCGCACCCGATGTACGTAAACAGGACCACCACAATCAGCCGCTCTCCCACCAGGGGAAACATCTCCATTGTCGGCCTGTCCCGGCGATCCCACGGGCGCAGCCTGCCGTACGGATTCAGCGGCGGATACGGATCCAGTTCTACAGTCGGAAGTGCGGACGACAGCCAGCACAGGAGATTTCTGAGCAGCCTCAAACCGTCGGTTTGGAGTCGTACCTGTGAAAAAAATCGTGGATCACCGGTATCGTACAGGGGCATCCCGGACAGCCATGCCTCTCTGCCTTTATCGTATTCCTTAACGACCAGGACCGGATGGCCGTCAAACGTCGCCAGAACCTCTCCCTCCAGGCCGGGTCCGCTGATCGCTCTGCTCAACACCACCGGAGACGCGATGCCTGACAGCACCGGATGCCCGTCACCGCACAGGGATATCGCACACTCCCGCTCCAGGGTCTCTCTCTTAGGCGGACAATACCCCTCTCCATCCCAATTGCCGTCGGGCGTCTCGCCCACCCACAAAACCGCGCCCCCCCGCTCGACAAACTCCCTCACGGCCTGGAGCTGCTCCGCAGTCAAACAGTGCGCATCCGGCACGATCAAAACCCGCGAACGATCCAGCCACCCCTCCTCCATGCGCCCGTCGGCCAACCACTGCCACGGCAACCCCAGGTAATACATCGTATTGACCCAGGCCCTGAGGTAGGTCTTGCCCCACTCCTGTAGCGGATAGCCGTAGACCTCCGTCTGTAACGGACACAACATCGTCGCAAACGCATACGGCTCCGCCTGTTCAAAACAGGGGCGCAGCCTTATCGCTTCCGAAAACCCATCCACAAAACCGGGAATAGCCTGCATCAGCTCATACGTGAAAACCGTCGCCGTCTCTGCGCCCAGGCAATACGGAATGCTACCGGCCATCACCCCGTCCCGGCGGGTCATCTCCATCACGCTGGAGCTCCCCGGCATAAACCCCTGCGTCCGAATATTCGCCGGTTTATCCAGTGCAACCCCGCAGAGAAGCCGGATGGCTTCGGTTGTGTAGCGCCGGGCCGGCATGTAATCGCCTGCAAACTGCCAGCAGTGGATACCCGGATAGGCGTTGGATGACACAACATCCATCGTCCTGGCCTCCTGGACCAGGTCAACGCCCGTCCTCACAGGATGCTCGGCAAACACAAAATCGTAGGCATTGTGATTCCTGCCCACCCGTACATCCGGACGAATCGCCTTAATCTTCTCCCGGATCCGGGCATGGACCTCGGTCCACCGGGCCATCCGGTACTGCGTCCAGTCCCACCACAACTGCGACTCTGCGTCTCTCTCCACCGGCGGCTCTGCGCCATACTTCTGCTTGAAGTCGTTCCTGCAAAACGCGCAAAAACACCCGATCCCTCTGTCGAGGCCCAGCGACAGTCTGGCTTCGTCGTTCACAAGAATATCTCTGACGGTCTTCCACCGGCAAAACATCTCAACATAGCCAAAAAAAACGTCCAGATTTGCCGGATGAAACGGACAGATAAACCGCAGCGGTGTCTCCGGCGGATCCAGTACGAACGGGTGCTCCGGCTCGCTCCCGGGTGAAGGCCCCTTCAAATCGGTAGTCCGTGTCTTGTCCTTCAAGTAATCGGTCGAGAGAATCAGACCCAGCTCCCGTTCGCCGGCCAGCCGATCGACTTCTGCCCCTTCCTCAATCGAAAAACACTGCGGCTGTATCGCGTGATATCCCAGTTCTCCCCCCATAAAAACGAGGACGTCTGTGTAGCCTTCCCGTTTAATTTGATCGAACACCTGTTCAGAAAGGCTCTCACGGGGAAACAGCAACATCGCAGCCATTCGTTTCATAACGCCCCACCCTTATATTGACAACAACCTCCCATCCCTGCAATACAGGAAAGGCAGGGCACAGGCCTGCCCCGCCTTCCGGATCTGAGATATACTTTTCCAGTCAGTATATATCCCCCTCTGTCCACTGTCAAGCAGAAACTCCCCTCCCGTGGTTGCACCCTAAAGCAGCTCCTCGTGCTGAATCACAACCTTCTTAAAAGCCGCGGCCAGCTGGTCGATAAAGCCCTCCGCCGCCTCGATACGCCCCGGGTAGGACAGCACCCTGTCGCGCAGCCCTTCGGAAACCGGGAAATCCCCCTCCGCGTAGCGCGGGAGCGGAATGTCTGCCGGACCGGAATGTCCCTTCCCCCACAGGCCGGGCAGATCCTTCGTATAGATCGCCCGCAGGTGCTCCACATGGCTCAGACCGGGGCCCCCGATCGGCGCGCCCTCCGCCTGCATCGCTTCGGCGAACTTCGCTGCGGGCAGTCCGCCCAGCGCCTCCGAATCGTACAGAAACCGGATCCCGCCGTACACTTCTACTCCCGTAGCCTTTGGATAGTTGCGCGCAGGCTTAACACCCGGCAGCCCCTCAATCTTCCCAAGCAGCGCATCCCGGTTCGCCGCAAAAGACTCAAGGCGGTAGGGAAGGGAATCCAGCGACACCAGGCCCAGGGCCATCGCCAGCGGGTGTGCCCGAAGCTTCAAGCCGAGCAGCTGCCGGTCCAGTTGCCTGTAAACCGGGTTTGTCAGTTCGTCCAGCGCGCCGGGACGGTGCAGGTGGCAGTAGATCAACGCCCGTTCGTACAGCTCCCGGTCGTTCGTAGCCACAATACCCGCCTCGCCACCGGCCACCGGTTTTCCGCCGGGCGTGGTCCCCTGCATACTGAAACACGCAATATGCCCCACGTTGCCGATCTTGACCCCATCCCATTCGCTGCCGTGCGCATGCGCCGCATCTTCCACAACAACCAGATCGTGCTTTTCGGCCAGCCCCAGCAGAGCATCCATATCGCACACCCGCCCGCCGGTATGAATCGGCGCCAGGACACGGGTCCTGGGCGTAATCCGCTTCTCTGCGTCCGCCGGGTCCATCAGCAGCGTCTCCGGATCGATCTCGCAAAACACCGGCACCGCGCCCATGTGGAGCGCGCCCGCGTAGCTCCCGATGTACCCGATCGTAGGCCCGATGAACTCATCTCCCGGACCCAGCCCGGCAGCGAAGAACCCGCTTGCCAGCGCCGTGTGCCCGTGGCTGGTCGTAAGCACATACTTGCACCCGATGTACTCCCGGAACCGGTCCTCAAACTCCTTCGGCGCCCCGCTGCCTGAACCGGAAAGGAACCCCTCGTCGATCAACTCGCACACCGCCGCCTTCTCCTCCTCCACCGGCCGCTTCCACTGCTCGGAGGCGTCCACCGTAATCGCCTTTGCCCCCCCCAGAATCGCAAGCTGCTCAGCCATTCTCAACCTCTCTTTCAAGTCCAATTGTCCTGCGTTCCTCAAAACATCCACCATTACACCCCGAATATCCTCGCCGCGTTATCCCACAGGATAATCCGCTTCAACTCATCCGAAATATCCGCATGCAGCACCCGCCCGAGCTGAAAGGTGAACCCGTTCACCGGATGGTCCGACCCGTAGAGGATCTGCGTCGGCGGCGCCTGCTCGACCAGCCAGGCCAGCGTGCCCCGGGCCATTTTCGAGTACCCCAGATCGAAAAACAGGTTCTCCCGCGCATGGGCCACCTCGACGAACGGCTTCAGACTCTCCCGGTCCGCCCCGCCGATGTGGGCATAGATAAACTTCGCATCGGGGAACTCCGCCAGCGTCTCCATCAAGAACTCCGGAGACGGCCCATCGTTGACGTGGCACAGCATCGGGCAGCCCCGTTCCTGCGCCGTCTGAAACGCCAGGCGATAGCGCGGGTCCTCCGTGGAAATATCGTGAAGCCCGCAGTGGAGCTTGATCCCCCGGCAGCCCAGCTCATCAAACCCCCGCGCCATCTCGTCGCCCATCTCCGATTCGTAATTCGGATTGTAGACCACGTATCCCACCAGCCGGTCCGGAAACGCCGCCACGCCCGCCCCGATCCGATCGTTCCCCTTCCGGTAGTCCGGCCCGATCGCCAGAAAATCGCTCACCACAAACCGCTCCACCCCCACCTGGTCCATCCGCTCCACCATCTGCTCGGCCGACCAGTCCCGGTGGTACTTCGAGTGAAACCGGCCCAGGTGCCCGTGTACGTCGAACACCCGGAATCCGCCCGCACCACAGGGCCATACCGGCGCCTCGCCCGCCTCCCGCTCCGGCAGCCCCAGCAGCCGCCTCACACTGTTGCCCCCGATATCCGCCCGCTGATCCTGAGAAATTTGCGCCCCCTGCAGCAGCGCCAGCGGCCCTCCGGGGTCGTAGAATGGCATCCCTGTCCCGAACAGCAGTCGCCCGTGGCCGAACCGCTCGGAAACCTCCTCCACAATCCGTGACTCCTGGATGTAAGACGCCTCAATGTAGATGTTCGGAAACGCGTCCCACACCCCGAACAGGGCCCTCCCGGTCGTGCCCCCCTCCCGCGCCAGCACCAGCGGAAGCCCGGGGTGCGCTTCTGCAATTGCGAACACCTCCCGCCAGTCCGTGAGATTGCTCCAGCTCGTGCGCCCAATATCTAAAATCAGCGGAATCCGCGCCCCGGCCAGCGCCCTTAGCAGCGGCCGGAGAATTCGCTCCAGCGGCGGAAAACTGTGCGCGACTGGAAACATCCTGGCCGCCCGCACCCCCTGGGCGCGCATCTGCGCCACCAGCTCCTCCGGCTCCGGCAGCTCCCCCGTCCCCGGCGGCAGCACCGCCCAGCAAGGGTGCAAGCGCGGGTGGTCGGCCGTGGCCTCCACCACCCACGCGTTCCCCTCCGCCGGATGTCCCATCACCCCGTGGCTCGCGTACACTAAGGCCTCCGCGATCCCCAGCCGGTCCATCTCACTCAGCAGCGCCTCGGGCGTCCGAAAGGCCGGCTCCCGGTCCGTCCTCGTCGGCCCCAGCATGCAGTTCATATCAAAAATATCCATCCAGCCCCCTTTACAATGATCGCCTTTTACCAGAAGATCCTGTTTCCGATCGTTCCATTAAAATAATCCACCAGGGTCCATGCGCCCGCGCAGGTCGCCTCCCCCAGAATAATCCCGATAAAAAACGGCCGGGTCGTCCGATAAAGATTCGCCCCCCCGAACTTCAACACGATCGCCTTGATCCCCCAGGCCAAAAAAACGCTGATAAAATACGTATCCGTGTACCAGATCGTACTCAGCGGCAGCGCCACCGGGTGCAGCGGCCACCAGGTAAAACGCATCCTCAGAAGCGTCAAAAGACTCGCAATCCCCACCCCCAGTCCGGTATAAAGCAGCCCCCTGGTGAAGATCGGACTCGGCTCCAGCATCCGCTTTCCCACAAAGGCGTCGAAGGGAATGCGCGAATAATCGCGGAAGTGCCGGTCTAAGTTCAGCCCACCATGTGCGTAGCCCAGGTCCAGTGTAATCGCGCTTGCAGCGATCAGTCCGGCGGCCATCGCCGCCCCCATCGCCCAAATGAACCCCCGCTTGTATCTCACCTCTCTCGACAGCCACAGCGCCCCCAGAGCGCGGGGCATCACATTGCTGACCCGCGTCATCGTCCACCCGTACCCAAACCCGAGCGTCACCAGACCGGCCGGGCTGAACGCCGCCGAGCCCGTTGCGCACACCACAAACTCCGCCGGGTTGATTGGCGAATACGTGGCCACAAACCCCGTCTCGCTCACAATCCGGGCCAGAACCAGAAACACCACCAAACAGGAAAAGAACAGAAACAGGATCAACAACGGCGAGGTCCCCGCCTGGTAGAGCCAGCATCCCAGATACACCAGCCCGCCCAAAGCCCCAAAAACAGCCGCCCGGTAAGAGATCACCTCCCCGGAATCGTCGGCATTCGACGGCCTCCCCAGCGCCCTGGCGAACACCCTCCGCAGGTGCCCCCGGGCGGTCCAGGCGCTGTACGCAGCCAGCACCAGCATATACCCCATCCCCGTCAACGCCAGAAACGCCGAACCCCGGGAACTGAACCGACCCACCATCCCCGACACATCCGTATACTCCGCTCCCAGCACAGCCAGCATCCCCCGGATAACCTTCGAAATCACGTTGAACAGCCAGATGCTCAGGCTCACATCTAAGTTCACAAAATACGAATACCCCAGAATCGCAAAGTGCAGCCTCAGGGGCAATGGCGTTGTCCCCTGAAAGATCCGGAGCTGCATCCCCATCTGGATTCTGGGCAGCGTATAGAAATAGTGGTTCAACCCGTTGATCGTACCAATAAAAAGCGGAATCGCAAATCCCGCCCACATCAACCGGTTCCTGAACAGCGGACCGATCCGCCCCGCCCCCGTCTCCGTCATCTCCAGCGGCACCTGCATAATCGGAAACGCGAACCGCTCGTGCTCCTCCCACTGCCTGCGAAAAATCACGGACAGGCAAATAAGCACCCCGAACAGCACCATAAGAAACGCCCCCCAGCTCGCCAGCGGCGCCAGCCACGCCAGCCAGGGCAGGGGAACGTCCCCCGGCAGCCCTTCGTAGAACCCCCGCACGGCCTCGGCGTCCTCAGGGGCCGTCCAGGGCAGAATATGGGGCAGCACCGCCTCTAAGTCCCGCCGCTCCGGAGAAGCGTAGTAGGTCGCACCGGTCAGGAAAGCGATCAGCCACTTAACCATCCACAGGGCGGGCATCGACACCAGGAGCATCGCATAGATGGACAGAAGCTCACCCCGCTTCAGGGTGTACCGGCGCTTCAGGAGGGGGTTCACCAGCAGGATCAGGCACAGAAAAGCGAACAGGGCGCCTCGATCCACCAGATAAAATTGCAGGGCGGTACCCTGGACCATCATCCGGTTGTATGGGATCGCCACCCCCAGAAAGAGGCACAGCGCAAGCCCGATCAAGAATGCCCGACCCGTCAGGCCGTCCCGCACAGCCTCCTCTGACGTCCTGCGTTCGTCAGGGGTCCGATCTCGGAAGCCTTCCGCCTGAGCGTCGGCCATCTCTCACGTCCTCTTTCTATAGTTCATCTTCAGTACTTCACGAAATCAGCAGACCCTATTGCGAGGAAATAAATTTCCTCGCTACAAAAGCAGGAAGTCCGGACAAGCCGGACTATAAAAAAACAAATACGTAGTCCGACGAAGGAGGACTTTATGCGTTCGTAGCGCGGGAATTTATTCCCGTGCGAAGGGGCGTTTCGTGAAGTACTAATCTTAGATCTCGACGTAATCCGAAGGCGTACTCAGCACCCCCCTCGCATCCACCGCCACCACCCGATACGACATCCCCTTCTTCGCTCCATTCAACGGCCAGTGCGACTCCTCCACAACACTTAGCAAATTCTCTTCACTCGCCGAAAACCCACCCGCCTCCATCGAACCGTAAACCCGGTACGCCACCGCCCGGTTCCCCTCCCCATTCGACGACCACACCAGCGCCCTCCCTTTTCCACGCCCCTTCACCTCAAGACCCAACGGAAGACGAGGACCGTGGGGCACAAACGACCCCACCTCGCTCCAATCTCCCCACACCCCCTTCGCGTTCCGCGCCCGCACACGCCAGTAATACCGCTCATCCGGATTCAACAGATTGGGGAACTCCGCCTGCCACCTTGTCCCGCCCGCATAAGACGTCCTCCCCACATACCGGTCGAACGTGGGACACACGCACCACCTGAAGTCCGCATACCGGCTCACCTGAATATGATACTCATCCACCTTCGCACTGCCCCCCTTCGGACGCTTCCACCGAAACTCAAAGTCCAGCCGGTTCACATCCGCCCCATCCTTTGGATACACTAACTCGGGCGCTCCGGGAGGCCTTATCGAATGCTCCTCCTGCCACCCATACGTCACCCGCACCTTCCGCCGTCCCCGGTTGTCGTCCCGGTAGGCGATCGTATTCTTCCCGCAAAACAGCGACGGCAGGGACCGTGTGGCGCACTGGATATCCGTATCGAACCGGATCGCGTCTAACCCCACCGCATCGGGTCTGGAGCCTGCCCACATCGCCACCTTGATGTAGTAAGAATAGCAGGGTCCCATCCGCCACACCAGATCATTCTCCTCCCGCCAGTCGTTCAGCGCTGGATTGAGGAGCCAGTCCAGCTCTATGCACGCATCCTGTCTGCTTGCAAAATCCTGCCCGCCCTCCCGCGCGTGTCCGCCCGCGATCCAGACCGAGCGCCAATTCTTCCCGTCCTTTGAAAACAACACCTCTAAACCGTCCTCCCGGCTCTCCCGCCTGACCCTCAGCCCCACCCGTGCTCCTGGAATCGCATAAGGCGACTCCACCTTCCACACCACCTCCGACACCCGCCCCGCCTTTCCCGGGCGCAGCGCGCCCCCCCGTCCCGATTTTTCCTGCGCCACATTCTTCATCCCCTCAATCCCCTTCAGACAGAGCGGGCTGCGCAGGTCCGGCCGGTACACCAGCTTCCCGTTGGAATACCGCACCTCCGGATGCATCCGCCGCCCCCGCACCACCTGCTTCCCCACATTGTCCCAGTATCGCACCAGCTTCTCTCCCGGACGCAGCCGCAGCCCCATCGTATGCGGCGGCGGATATTTCCCCGGCGCGTGGGTAAAAACGCCCGCATTGTCCGTCCAGGTCCCCCCCTTGTTCGGCGGATACACAAATTGCCGCCCCCGGAACGACGTGGAATAATATTCGTTCTCCGGCATATCCCTTCCGGCCAGACCCAGGTTTCGGTGCGACCGGTGTATCAGATCGGTATCCCGCGCCAGATCCTCCGACCCCGCCACCGTCTTGTTGTCCCGCTTCAGGAAATACACCATCTGATCCGTATCTAAGAAACACCAGTCTCCATCCGCATACGCCTCGAAAATATCGTGCCCGCAAACGCGCCCCCGTCCGTACCCGTCTACAGAGGACAGCCCCCCCAGCCAGATTTCACGCGCCTTCAGTCTCACTACCTCGGCCAAGCGGCAACTCACGACCGCATTTGCAATACAACCGTCGAACCCGTACACATTGAACAGCTTCACCGGATCGCCAATATCGTCCGACCAGGACAGCCCCGCCCTCTGGTCGTAAAGCTCCTCGGCAACAAACCGCCACACACCCATCGCCTTCTCACCATCCGACGCCCCCGAACCGACACCCCCCAGAATCTCCCGCGCCATGCCCTCGACCGACCACCAGTCCCGCTCCCCATTGGCCACCACCCACGGATTCACCACCTCCGTCTCCCCCAGGTTCTCAATCGCCACATACATATTCGGCTCAAAGACCTGATCGTAGGGCGGCATACTCCCGCCCGGTCCGGAAGAATAAGTCTCCGGCTGCTTCGTCACCGTATTCGACTCGTCCAGGTACCCGCCCATATTCACCGTAAACCCCTGCCCCTTCCGCGTCAGCACCACCCGCCTCTCCTTCGGCGCCCGTGGAACAACCACACAAACCGGCTCCCCCTCCTTCCACCACCCCGGCTCCGGATACAGATAAGGACTGTTCCAGAGCACAGCACCATAGAAATACCGCTTCCCCGGCTCCAAATCCGCCGCGTCCACATACCGCTCCCCATGCACCACCCCCACCTCTTCGTAAGGCCCGGACACCCGCCGCGCCCGGTAAATCCGCGCCCCCCTGCACCCCTGAAGATCCACCCCCAGCGTCACACAATTAACCGCAGCCTTCACCACCTTCAATCTCAACATCGCCATATTCTCCCCTCACAAAACCCGCCGCTTACCCACCCCAACCACCAGCCCCTCTCCCGCCCTCAAGGAACCGTAGGCAGTTCCAGCCCTGCAACATGCTGCACAATTCGAACCACCTGAACGGCGTAGCCATACTCGTTGTCATACCACACGTACAGCACACACCGCTTCCCCTGAACAATCGTCGCAAACGAGTCCACAATCGCGGTCTTTAGAGTACCCACAAAATCGCTGGAAACAACCTCGGGTGAACTGGTATAATCGATCTGGCCCTGCAGGGGCGAGTCGAGAGAGATACCCCTCAGATAGGTATTCACTTCCTCAACGCTGCTCTCCCGGCTCAGGGTCAGATTCAGAATCGCTAAGGACACATTGGGGGTCGGAACCCGAATTGCATTGGCCGTGAGTTTCCCGTCTAACTCGGGCAGAACCTTGGCCACCGCGCTGGCGGCCGCGGTCTCGGTAATCACCATATTCAGCGGAGCGCCCCGGCCTCGCCGGCTCTTTTTGTGGTAATTGTCAATCAGGTTCTGGTCGTTGGTGTACGAATGACACGTCTCGATATGCCCGTGTTCAATATCGAAGCGGTCGTGCATGACCTTGAGCACCGGCACAATCGCATTCGTCGTACAACTGGCGGCCGAGAACGCTCGTTCCTCCTCCTTTATATCCTCGGTGTTCACACCGTAAACAATATTGGGCACATCCCCTTCTCCGGGCGCCGTCAGGACAACCCTGGAAACGCCCCGGGCTTTGAGATGCCTTCCAAGCCCCTCCCGATCCCGCCAGATCCCGGCATTGTCCACAACAACCGCATCCTGAATCCCGTACCGGGTATAATCCACGTCTTCCGGAGCATCCGCGTAAAGAATACGGATCATATTCCCGTTCACCACAAGCGCATTCTCCTCCCTGTCCGTCACAATCGTCCCGTTGAAACGGCCGTGCACCGAATCGCGCCTCAGGAGGCTGGCCCGTTTCATCAGATCGTCTCCCCGTCTTGTGCGCGTCACAACCGCCCGCAGGCGCCACCCGTGGCCCCCGCTCCGCTCAATCAAAATCCGCGCCAGCATCCGTCCGATTCGGCCAAAACCGTAGAGCACCACATCCTGAGGCCGGTCCCGCAGGCGTTTTCTCCCCGTTTCGCACAGCGCCTGCCTGAGGAAAACCTCAACATCCACCTCCCCTTTCTGTTCCTGATACCCCGCAACCAGTTTTCCCAAATCGATCCGGGCAGGCCCCAGGTGGAGCCTGCTGAAAGCTTGAAGAACCGGGAAACTTGCAGAAACGGCGATCTCCTCCTTGAGAACATGCCGCGTAAAGCGGTGCGCTTTTAAAATCTCAATCGCAGATTGGTGAACCAGCGAGCGGCCGTACATCATCGTCACCACGCCGTAATCCCGATACAGCTTCCCGATAAGAGGAATCATCAACTCGGCGACCTCTTCTCGCTTTTTCCAATCCCTGGAATAGGACTCCAGTTTTCGGTCTCTCATCGGACTAACTCCTTTCTCCCTTCATAAATGCCTCCGCTTCCTCCACGTCTTCTGCGCTGCCGATAACCAGTGGAACCCGCTAGTGCAGGGTCTCCGGCTGGGTATCGAAAATTGCCTGACGGCCTGTGGATGCCCTGCCGCCCGCCTGCTGGACCACAAAGGCCAGGGGAGCCGCTTCATAGATAAGCCGCAGCTTTTAGATGCCCCGTGTGATCTGCGGTCCTGATAATTGTAGCATTGGCAAACTCGTCCAGCTTCTGTACGACTTCGCCGTGCACGTTGATCCGGCCGGTAAGCCCCATCGTCTCTGCCAGGCCGGCCTTATTTACCTCCCGGGCGATAATCTTACCCGCTTTTGCCAGCTCCGTCAGCAGCTGGCTGAATTCACCCGTAGCATCGGGATACCTGCGCTGTTCTTCAGTGATGAATCGGGTTAAAGTCGTGCCGATCTCCACCAAAAATCTCCTGGCCCCGAACAGTCGCCTACAAGACCTGGTTACGCAGCTCCACCTCGCCGCGCCACAGCCGTTCTAAGTTCTCTAAGAGAATGTCGATCGTGTTCTCCTCGTACATCCGGGTCTGGCCGGCGGTGTGAGGTGTGATCAGCACATTCTCTAAATCCCAGAACGGCGAGTCCTCCGGCAGCGGCTCGTCCCAGAATGAGTCGATCCCGGCGCCCCCAATCGACCCGCTGCGCACCGCCTCCAGCAGCGCCGGCTCATCCACACACCTGCCCCGCGCCACATTGATCAGACAGGCAGAGCTTTTCATCGAAGACAGGGCCTCTGCATCGATAACCTTCTCCGTCTCCGGCGTCAGCGGGCAGGTCAACACGACGTAGTCGGCCTCCGGCAGCAGATCCCGCAGCCGGTCCGGCGTCTGCACCTCGTCCGCCGGGCCTTCGGCCGTCGCCGGATTGCGCTTCGTAGCAACAACGCGCATATCGAACGCCTTCGCCAGCTTCGCCAGCCTGGACCCGATGCCTCCCATCCCCACGATCAGCATCGTCTTCCCGCCCAGTTCCTCCTCTCGCTGCGAGAGGTCCGAGATCATTCCGCGCCAGTGGTGCCCACGCTGGTTGTCCCGTCCGGTGTGGATATGGCGGGCAAACGCCAGGATAAGCGCCATCGCGTGCTCGCTCACGGCATTCCTGTTCACCCCCTGAGAGCTGGTAAGCCGGATGCCCCGTGCCCTCAACTCGTCCACTGGGAACACGTCGTACCCCGCGCCGATCGACTGGATCAACCTGAGCCGGGGCGCGAGGTCGAGCAGATCATTGCGCCAGAATCCATAACCGACGAACACAGCAACCTCATCGATGCGCTCGGTCACCTCATCCGGTGTCCACGCCTGGAAGTAGCTGATACCGGACTCACGCTTCTCAAACCTGGCGGCCATCTGATAGGTGACGGCGAAACAGATGGTTAATTCATCTTTCGACGGAAAGTCATTCAGTGGCAACTTTGTCCTCCCCTGAAGGAATCGATGGAATATCGCTTGCAGTACTCACATCACCGGGAGTTACTTTACTCGACTTGAGGACGGTTTGAATTTCATAAATGGACCCCGGGCGCTCGGCAGGGGGAAGGGGAATCTGGACGGGAACGTCGGCCAGGCGCGGTTCCCAGGTCGGCTCCCCGCGTAGGATCTTGCTGTTGAATTCCTCCCAGCTTTTTACAGGCTGAACCAGCGGCCAGGCGTCTATGGCGCAGTACATAAACAGGAGGAGGCGACGGGGATTGCCGGAGGTATTGGGGGTAGAGCTGTGCAGCGTGCGGACGTGGTGGATGGAGATGCCTCCGGCTTTGATTTCAATTGGGACGGCCCCTTCACCGGTGAAATCCGGTTCGGTGACCGCGCCCGCAAAGGCCCCGTTCAGATGGTGGTCGTAGATGCGATCTTTATGAGATCCTGGAATGACCATCAGGCACCCATTTTCTCTGGTCATGTCGTCTACGGGAACACCAACCGCTAGCAGGTCGTCGTTGGTGTGGGGGTAGAACGCCCAGTCCTGATGCCATTCCACTGGGCTACCCACCTCCGCAGATTTCATATTGAGTTTATCCCCATTGGTGCGAATGCCGGGACCGATGAGCTGGGCGGTGATGTCGAGAATCTTGTCGTGGCGCAGGGCTCGGGCGTACACGTCGTGCTGTTTGGAAGGCGTCAGGAGACGGCGCACACGGGGGGTTTCGGGCGTATGGCTTGGTTCTAAGTCGAACACGTCATCGGTTTCGGTGACCTGCCGCGACCTTTCAACGAATTCATCGGTGACCCGGCGGAGGTCTTCGACCTCCTGCTGTGAAAGAACGTCTTCGAGGCCGAGATAGCCGTTGGTACGGTAGAAATCGATCTGTTCCTGAGTAAGCATCGCCAACTCTCCTTTTGAAAGAAGGGACCGGATGATCCACGGGTAACCCCTTAAAGGCTACAGAAGAGACATATTCCCAACTTTTCCTGTAAAAAAGTCGATCAGACTCCACATCCCCAAACAGACCGCCTCCCCTAAAATAATCCCGATGAAAAACGGCCTCGTCCTCCTGTAAAGATTCGCCCCGCCGAACTTCAACACCAGCGCCTTGATCCCCCACGCCAGAAAGACGTTGATGTAATAGTGCTCCGTCATCCAGATCGTACTCACCGGCAGCGCCACCGGGTGCAGCGGCCACCATGGCAGCCGCATCCGGAGCACCATCAAAATCGCTGCAAGGCCCACCCCCAGGCCCGTATACAGAAATCCCCTGTAGAAAATCGGACTCGGCTCTAACAGCCGCCGGCCCACATACTCGTCGAACGGCAGAGCGCAATCGCTCACGTCCCGGAACCAGTAATCCAGATTTCTCCCCCCGTGCGCATACCCCAGATCCAAGGTCGTATAGCTCGCAACCACCAACCCCACGGCCAGCGCAGTGCCCATCGCCCAGATCAACCCCCGCTTCCGTCCCATCTCCCGCGCCAGCCTAAGCGCCCCCGAAGCCCGGGGCATCAGCGTATTCAGCCGCGTCATCGTCCACACATAGCTGAGGCCCAGCGTCACCAGACCCGTCGGACCAAACGCTGAAGAACCCACCGCACACACTGCAAACTCCGATGGATTCAGCGGCGAATACGTCACCGCATACCCCGTCTCGCTCACAATCCGCGCCAGAACCAGAAACACCACAAAGCAGGAAAAAAGCAGCAGCAAGATCACCGGCGGCGACATCCCTCCCTGATACAGCCAGAGCCCCAGATACAGCGCTCCCAGCGTCACACCCATCACTGCCGTCCGGTAAGGAATCACCTCATCCGAATCCTCCAGCCCCGACGGTCTCCCCACAGCCTTTGCCCACACCTCCCGCAGGTGTCCCCGCGCAATCCACAGACTGTACCCTGCCAGGGCCAGCATATACCCCATCCCCATAAACGCCAGAAATTCCGACCCCTGAGAACTATGCCGTCCCACCACCCCGGATGCGCCGTAGCGCTCCACCCCCAGCATCGCCAGTGTCCCGTTAATACATTTGGCGATCACGTTGAACAGCCAGATGCTCAGGCTCACATCTAAATTCACAAAATACATATATCCGATAAGGGCAAAGTGAACCCTGATCGACAGAGGAATCGTCCTCCGGAAAATCCAGATCACCGTCCTCAGCCTGATCTGAGGCAGCGAATAGAAATAGCTGTGCAGCGCATTCATCGAACCAATGGCAAACGGGATTGCGAATCCCCCCCACATCATCCGGCTCCTGAACAGCGGTCCCACCCGCCCCTCATCCTGCTCTCCCATCGCCAAGGGCACCTGCATAATCGGAAACGCGAACCGCTCGTGTTCCTCCCACTGCTTCCGCAGAATCACCGCCATACAGATCAACACCACAAACAGCGCCACCAGAAACGCCCCCCAGCTCCACAGCGGAACCACCCACGCCCACCAGGGCACGGATGCGCCCTTCGGCAATCCCTCATAAAGCCCTCTCACCGGCTCAGCATCCAGCACCGCCAGCCAGGGCAGAGAATAGGGCAGCACCGCCTCAATGTGCCGCATCTCCGGTGAAGCGTAGTAGGTCACACCGGTCATAAACCCCAGCAGGGCCTTGGTCATCCCCCAGGCCGGCATCAGGAACATAAACATCGCAAAGATGGCCAGCAGCTCGCCCCGGCCCAGCGCGTAGCGGCGCTTCAGCGAAGCCAGCAGAGGGTTAACCACCAGCACCAGGCAGAAAAAGACAAACACCACCCCCCGGTCCAGGAAATACCAGCCCATAAAAGACCCCTGGACCACCATCCGGTTGTACGTCAGCCAGACGCCTAAGGTGGCGCACAGCGCAAGCCCGATCAGGAATGCCCGGGGCGTCAGGCCGTCCTCCGCCTTCTGTATCAGGCTCTCTTGAGGCGCTGCTCCGACACCCTGGTCTCTCTGTGCTGAACCCTCCATGTCTCAAACTCTCCTCTTAACTGCTGGCGGATGAGATAGGTCCGCGCCACAGGTCATTGAACGCAACCACGGGACCGTCGTCGTTTGGCCCGCTGGCCAGGTCGAATCCGCCGAAGAGATAGATTGCGTCTCCCTGGGCGACCATGCCGGGTATGCGGCGCACACCGGGGCGACCGGCCCTGTCGGTGTAGTCTTTCGAACCGTCGTGCGCCTGGATGCACTGCCACTCGCGCCGGGTGAGGTCGAAGCACCACAGGTCGTTGAGCTGCGGACCATTGACTTCCTCCGGCAGAAAATCGCCTTCGGGTCCAAAGCCGCCGAAGATGTACCAGCGATCGCCGATCCGGGTCGATCCCGCGCTATAGCGAGCCGAGGGTTGATCGGGAGCGCCGGGATGGTTTGGCTGCAGGCAGGTCCAGCGGCCGGCGACGGGATCGTATTCCCACAGGTCATTGTAGAACTGGGGATCGCGGTCCTGGGTGTCGCGGCCGCCCCAGACGTAGAGCTTGTCCCCCCAGGCGGTCATGGCATGGACATATCGCTTGGGCGGCCAGGCTTCGGTAGGTGTGAAATGCTGCCACATGCGGCTTTCGGTGTCATAGCACCAGAGCTGACGGCTGATGACCGCTGTTTCATTACTTGGCGGCAGGGGAGGCCGGTAGCCCCACCCGCCAAAGAGGTAGACCTTTCTGCCCAGAACCGCGCAGCCGGTTCCATACATGATGGCCGGCCGGCCGTCGCCGCTGAAGTCGGGGTGTTCTAAGAGCGCGCCGTCATCGGGTTCGAGCAGTTCCCACCGGCCCGCAGCGGGATCGTAGGCCCACAGGTCGTTGAGCAGGGTGAAATTCCATCCTTCGCCGAGGATTGCGTGCCCGCCGAACAGGTAAAACGTGTCGTCCACCTCCACCCAGGTGGACAGCATCCGTTCACAGGGACGCTCGGCTGAAGGGTCGAAGCCCTGTGACCCGTCGTCCGGCTCGAGCGTCTCCCACTGGTTCGTAGCCGGGTTGTACCGCCACAGGTCGTTGAGCGGTCCCAGCATACGTTTGTTGCCCTGTCCGGCCGATTGGCCGTACTTGAACGTTCCCCCGCCGAACATATAGAGCTGATTGCGATACGGCAGGATGCCGCCGTAAGCAACCCGGGCGCAGGGCAGCCGCTCCGTCGCGGGTTCTGTATCGGGGTGGCAGAGCTGCCACTGAACCGTTGAAGCCATCGTGCATTCCCTCCTGGACGCCGGCTATTTCGGCCACTTTCTACATCTGCACGTGGATCGCAAGGAAATCACAATCGCCTGGAATATCCAGCGGAATGCGCACCGTGCCATCTTCAGCAAATTCCACCCGGTCGCCCCAGTCCTCACCCGACCAAACCTCCTGGACGCTCTGGAGCGTCTTACCTTCCGGCAGCGTCATCACCAGGGACGTCTGGTACCTCACCGGCGTATACGGAAACACGATCGCCAGCAGAGAATCGTCGCCCTTCACCATAGGCAGCAGCTCAATCGTGGGCACGGCCCGGCGGTCGGCTGGTCGCAGCGTGCGATAATCGTCCACCGGTGGGAACGGATCCAACCGCGCCAGCGGCCTGCGGCCCGACGTCCAGAAGATCAGCCTCCGCAGCAGCTCCACATTGGAGGTCTCCTCGAGCGAGGACTGTCCGGGTATCGGACCGGTATAGTTCACAGCCGGCATGCCGGCCAGCCACGCCTCTCGGCGATCTCCCTCCTCCACCAGCACCAGCGCCGGCCTGCCTTCCACCGTACCCAGCACCTGCCCGTCCGGACCCGACCCCTCCACCCGGCTGCTGAGGATAACGGGGAATTCCAGGCCCTCCGTCAGCGGATGATCGCCCTGAAGTTCGAGTTCAAACACGCCGTATTCAATCGCATTCGGCAGCTTGCAGGGGCCGCTGCCCGCCCACGGACCGGCCGGCCGGTTGCCGATCCACAGCAGACCCTCTCCGCGTTCGGCAACCGAGTTGATGCAATCGAGCTGGCTCTGCGTAAGGCAGTGCACCTCGGGCAGAATCACCGGACCCCTCAACTGGCCCCCCACGTCGTCTAAGCGCTGATCCCAGAACCACCGCCACGGCAGACCCGTCCGGTAGACCATATCCACCATGTTGAGTAGCCCGGCATGTCCCCAATTCGAATCATAGTACCCGTAGATCTCGGACTGCTGGGGCATAATCATCGTGGCAAAACTGTAAGGCCGGTGGGACGCGAACATCGGATCCAGTCGCCGGGTCTCATCGAACGCCTCGAAAAATCCCGGGATGATCTTCATCTGCTCGTAGGTAAACGGCATCACCAGGTCTGCGCCCAACGCAAACGGCACCACCCCTGCCAGCAGCCCGTCCTGTCTGCCCATCGGCACCGCCTGCGAAGGCGGCATGAAGCCCTGCGGATAGATATCCACCTGCCGGTCCATGCACACGCCCATCAGGCTTCTCGTGGTCTCCGAGAGAATCCGCCGGTGCGGGCGGTGCAGGATGAGCTTATCGTGATTAAAATGATACGGGTCCGTGGCGATGACATCCTGTGTGCAAGCATCACGGGCCAGGCAGATCCCCGTCTGCCAGGCATTGTAGTTCCGCTCAGGCACGGCGGGGCTGTGCTGGATCCCCACGGCGATATCCGACCGGACATCCTTGATGGACCTGCGAAATTCCGCGTGCACTTCGTCCCAATTGTCAAACCGGGCTTCCAGCCATGTGTACCACAGGGGATCGTCCCAGTCCGGAGTGGTGGGCGGGTTGGAGCCCGTGCGTTTCCGAAATTCCGACTGGCAGAACTCGCAGTAGCACCCGATCGTCCCGTCCCCGAATCCCAGACACGCCTCATCGTTGAGATGAATCTCCCGCACCGCCGGCCAATTGCAGATCTCCATCAGCAGAGACAGGTAGAACGCCTTATTCTCCGGTCGGAAAGGACACATCCACCGAACCCGCAGCCCGTCTAAGTCCAGTACCTCTCCCCTACCTACCAGATGCATAATCCGGTGGGGTTCCTCGGCCACGAGATGTTCGTGATACTTCATATACCCCGTAAAGGCAATAAACCCCAGACCCCGTTCCTCGCACATCCGGGCGAGCATTTCCGACTGCTCTACCGTAAAGCCCTGGTCCTTCATCCCGGGCGTAACCGCCACCCCTGCGCCCACGTCTGTGAATCCTTCCTGGACAATCTGGTCCAGCGTTGCCTCGTTCAGCACCACATTCGGAAACAGCAGCAGCGCCGACCGGCGAAGCGATCTGTTCTGTTCTGGCATTACTTTCCTCCTGAGTTCATCGCCCCGTGTAGTCTGCATCCAGCGGGCACCTCTCCCGGCCATCGGCAAGCAGGGCAAGTCGAGCCAGCCCATGAAGCAGGAAAGAGGGGCCCATCTGCGATTCGTACCAGGAAATCCCGGCCGCCCCGCACGGCAGGTCGTAGTCGCCAAAGTAAATCGAGACCAGCTCTTCCGCCCGGGACAGCCCGCCGTCGAGCCAGCGCTCTTCTCCCGTGATATCGTAGAGATCCGCCAGGAGCCCCAGACCCATCCCTGAGTCCATCGCAGGGACCGCTACATCCCCGGGAAACGGCTCGTCCACATAATGCGTCCCCACCGCAGCCGCCCAGTCGAGCAGCCGCGCATCCGACGTGATCCGGTACACACACAGACAGGTGAGCGCCACATAGCTCACCGGAGAACTCCCGTACACGCTCCCCCAGATAACGGAGGCCCTCTCATTCAGGTCTGTCCCCGGCTTGTACCCGTACAGAAATATCCCCCTGTCCGGATCGTGCGGTGCGTTCAGAAATCCCTCGATATAGACCGAGGCCCGCTGGCGCATCGTGGCCGCCAGCTCCGGCCGGGAACCCTCCAGCAGGGCAGCAGACTCCAGGAGGCTTGCGGCCAGAAAAAACGTCTGTCCCACGGCGACCACCCCATCCAGATGGACGCCGGGAGTTGTACGGCTCTCCGACCAGAGGAGACCGTCCTCCCGCCGCTTCTCCCACCAGTAATCCAGCATCTTCGCGATCTGGCCCAGAAAGTCCTCCCGCCCGGTTTTGGTGAAACCGAAAGCCCAGTCGAAAATGAAGAACCCGCCGTGACGGGGAAAATCGCACGACGAACTCTTGCTGAGCCACGGCTCGATGCGGTCAATGTACCCGTGCCGGATATATTCCAGTGGATCGCGGGAAGACCAGTGGTTGTCCAGCCCCTCGCCGAACCGTTCCACACAGCCCGGGTTGAACGCGTAGAGCTTCTCCCACAGCCAGAGCGGAGCCGCGCGGAGGTGATCGTGGGTCAGACCCTGGGGTGAATCGGGATTGTTGACCGTATAGCTGTTGCCCGGTCGGTCCTCAACCAGATCCCAGAACGCATGCTCTCCCCAGGGAAACAGGCCGCTCACCGTGTCGGTACAGTGCGTGGCAAACCGGCGCAAGTAGCGGTCGGCCGCGTCCAAGTACCCCGGCCGGCCCAGCGCATACATCGTCTTCAGCACCGCCTCGTCGTGAATCAGATTCGACCCCCGGGGCGCCCGGTCTGTATTGCGCTGCCCTGCGATGGCCGGGGGCATCTCCATCAGCATCTCGTGTGTCTTGAGGTCCAGCATCGACGGGAAAAGCCCATCGTACCGATCACCGGCCTCTATTAAAATTTCAATCGCACGACAAACCCGATCCAAAATGGCTGAGGACTGCACGAATTTCTCCTCTGTAAGAAGGCTTCATTCCTTCGGACACACCGCCACGCCGATGTGCCGATAAATTCCGGCCCGATCGAACATAATCGTCCCGTTGCCGGCTCGATAGAGATTGCCGCGGTCCCGGGTACAGTAGTACATCAGATAGCGGTCTCCATCGTCCAGCACGCACGGCGTGGAAGTAAATCGCCCGTCGAAATCATTGGGATCCCGTGTTGCTGGCAGAACGGATTCGTCCAGGTGGTGCGTCCACCTTAATCCATCCTCCGAAGTCGAGCAGTAAATCTCGAAGGCGCCCTCCACGTGACAGCCGTACCACATCGTATACCCGCTCTCATCCCGCAGAATGCACGGATAGATCACACTGCGGTGCGTCTCTGTGGCCGACAGCATCGGTTCCGGGTCCCGCGTCCAGTTCAGACCATCGCTCGACTCAAACCGATAGATGTGACTCACCAGATCCCCGAACTCTCCCTCCGGTTCCGGAGATGAGCACATCCACATCCGGTACGCGTTCGGCCCATCCTTCATCACGAACGGCCGCCGTCCGTCACGGAAAATCGGCTCGGGGTGAACGTCCCAGCTCAGACCATCCGGACTGGTCGCATAGCCGAGTTTCTGATCGATATCCACCAGACGGCCCTCCTCGTTCCGGCGTCCGGCGAGCATAATAAACCACATCTTGTAGAGGTCTTCATCCGCATCGAACATCACGTGGGGCGTCTGCCAGGCGCTTCCGAACGGCAGATCGCTCTCGGTGAGAATCGGATTCTCCGGATATTCGGTCCAGCTCAATCCGTCTGCGGACTCGGCATATCCCAGGTTCATATCGCCCGTCCGCGTGGCCGTGCTGTTGCCTATGTACCACATCCTGTACGTATCTCCTGCGCGGATCACCGTCGGGTTATAAAGCTGCACCCGGCACCAGTCCTGATCCGTCGTCATCGCGGACAGAATCGGCTGGTCCTGCCGCTGCCAGTCGAGACGGTGAAGGGACGTAGACATCGAACTCCTCCTTTTCTGAATAACATGTCCGGTGTCAGGCATACTGAATCCTGAAACCGCTCACGAGGCCCAATAGCCCATAAACGGCCAAATCCTGAGCCTCCCTGTAAAGGCGCTCACCACGGACCACCCCCCCGAGCACATCACCTCCCCCAGAATCATCCCAATGAAAAACGGACGTGCCCTCCTGTAAAGGTCCGCCCCCCCAATCCGCAATACCACCGCCTTAATCAATATAGACCATATTCCCCACCATCCCTGTAAAAAAGTCCACCACCCCCCACGTCCCCGCACAGACCACCTCCCCCAGAATGATCCCGATAAAAAACGGCACCGTCCTCCGGTAAAGCGTTGCGCCCCCGAACCTCAACACCAGCGCCTTGATTCCCCAGGCTATGAACACGGTGAAGAAATAATTATCCGTATACGTAATCGTACTGATGGGCAGCGCCACCGGATGCAGCGGCCACCAGGACAGACGCGACCGCATCACCGTTAAAAGCCCTGCAATGCCGATCCCCAGGCCCATGTAGAAGAACCCATCGTAGAAAACGGGGCTGGGGTTCAACAGCCGGCGTCCCACAAACTCGTTGAACGGAAGATAGGAATAATCCTGGAAGAGCCGGTCCAGGTTGAGTCCCCCATAGGTATAGCCCAGATCCAGGGTCGTATAGCTTGTAGCAACCAGCCCCACAGCCAGCGCAACCCCCATCGCCCAGACCAGCCCCCGTTTCCGCCCGATCTCTCTCACCAGCCGCAGCGCCCCCTGCGCGTGGGGCATCAAATTGCTATACCGCGTCATCGTCCAGGCGAAACTGAAACCCAGCGTCACCAGGCCGGACGGACTGAACGCCTGGGCCCCCGCAACGCCCACGGCAAACTCCGCCGGATTGAGCGGAGAATAGGCAACCACATACCCCGTCTCGCTCACAATCCGGTTCATCACAAAAAACACCACAAAGCAGCCCGATAACAGCAGCAGGACCAGGGGCGGCGAAATTCCCGCCTGGGTGAGCCAGCAGCCCAGGTAGAGCGTTCCCACCAGGATGCCCAGCGCCGCCGTCCGGTAGGGCATCACCTCCCTCGAATCGTCTACCGGCGATGGCCTGCCCAGAACCTTTGCAGCGACCTTCTGGAGGTGCTCCCGGGCCACCCAGAGGCTGTACGCGGCCAGGACCAGCATGTACCCCATCCCCATAAAGGCCAGTACCGACGACCCCCGCGAGCTGAACCGCGACACCGTCCCGGACACATTGAAATAATCCACTCCGAAAACGGCCAGGATACCCCGGATAACCTTGGAGACCACATTGAGCAGCCAGATGCTCAGGCTCACATCCAGGTTCACGAGATAGGTATATCCCAGAAGCGCAAAACTCAACCGCACCGGCACCGGCGTCGTCCGCCGGAAAATCCAGAACTGCGTCCTCAAATCCACAGAAGGCAGCAAATGGTAATACGTGTGCAGCGCGTTAACTGTACCGATCAGAAACGGAATCGCAAACCCCACCCACATCAGCCGGTTCTTGAACAGCGGTCCCACCTTTCCCGGCCCTGTCTCACCCATCGCCAGGGGCACCTGCATAATTGGAAACACGAATCGCTCGTGCTCCTCCCACTGCTTGCGCAGGATCACCGTCAGGCAGATCAGCACGACAAACAGCACCATCAAAAACGCCCCCCAGCTCGCCAGGGGCGCAACCCACGCCTCCCAGGGCGGAGGCCCCCCCTCTGTCCACCCTTCATAGAGCCCCCGCACGGTCCTGGCGCCCCGAGGCGCTGTCCAGGGCAAAATATGGAGCAGCACCGCTTCGAAGTCGCGTCTTTCCGGAGAGGCGTAATAGGTCACGCCGGTCAGATACGAGAGGAGCAGCCTGATCACTCCCGATGTCGGTATAAGGACCAGAAACATCGCGTAGATGGACAGCAGCTCGCCCCGCGTGAGCGCATAGCGGCGTCTCAGAACGGCCAGCAGGGGGTTGGCGAAAAGCACCAGACAGAAAAAAACGAACAGGGCGCCTCGATCTATAAAATAGAGATTCATCCAGGAGCCCTGGATCACCATCCGGTTGTAGACCAGCGCAACCGCCAGGAAGGCGCACAGCACCAGGCCGATCAAAAATGCCCGGAGCGTCAGGCCGTCCCGCGCAGCCTCCTCCAGGTCCGGCAGGCTGCGTTCCTCAAGAACGGTCCGATCTCGCAGGCCTCCCCTCTGAGATCCATCCAGCACAAGCGACCTCCTCCGCCTCGTCGCAGAAAGTTATCCCGATGCCACGGGTGTCACAACCGATCCTTTCCCACGGTAGCCAGGACAATGTGCATACCCTCTCTGTTGTCGCCTCCCTCGAACAGGTTGAAATTGATGGAACCGAGGTTGCAGCCGGCGTAGTACAGCCGTAACATGTCACCCACCTCCACCACGCACGGCGTCGAAACCGACTTCCAGTCGAGACGGTGAAGGGACGTAGACATCGAACTCCTCCTTTTCTGAATAACATGTCCGGTGTCAGGCATACTGAATCCTGAAACCGCTCACGAGGCCCAATAGCCCATAAACGGCCAAATCCTGAGCCTCCCTGTAAAGGCGCTCACCACGGACCACCCCCCCGAGCACATCACCTCCCCCAGAATCATCCCAATGAAAAACGGACGTGCCCTCCTGTAAAGGTCCGCCCCCCCAATCCGCAATACCACCGCCTTAATCCCCCACGCTAAGAACACACTGAACCCGAACCAGTCCATATACCAGACCGTGCTCAGCGGAAGCGCAACCGGGTGAAGCGGCCACCAGGGCAGCCGCATCCGCAGCAGGATAAAGATCGCTGCAACGGCCGAGCCCAGAGCCGTATAGAGAAACCCCATCGTGAACATCGGGCTTGGCTCTAACAGCCGGCGTCCGATAAACTCGTCAAATGGAGAGGCCGCATCGTTCACATTGCTGAACCACGGATAATCGATGTTCACGCCCCCGTGCGTATACCCCAGCTTCAACGTCATATACCCCGTAGCGGCCAACCCCACGGCCAGCGCCGCCCCCATCGCCCAGACCAGTCCCCGCCTCTGTCCAAACTCCCGCGCCAGCCGCAGCGCCCCTAAGGCATGCGGCATCAGCGTATTCCGACGCGTCATCGTCCACACGTAGCTGATCCCCAGCGTCACCAGACCTGCCGGACTGAACGCCGAGGATCCCACCGCGCACACCACGAACTCCGACGGATTGAGGGGCGAATACGTCGCCACAAATCCCGTCTCGCTCACAATCCGGGCCATCACGAAAAACACCACGAAGCTGGAAAAAAGCAGAAACACCACCAGCGGAGGCGAAATCCCCGACTGGTACAGCCACAACCCCAGGTAGACGACACCCAGAACAACGCCCAGCACCGCCGTCCGGTACGGCATAATCTCTTCCGAATCCTCCAGCTGCGACGGCCTCCCCCTCGCCTTTGCCCACACCTGCCGCAGGTGCCCCCTGGCCACATACAGACTGTACGCGGCCAGAGACAGGATATACCCCATCCCCATCATCGCCAGGAACTCCGACCCCTGAGAACTGTAACGTCCCACCACCCCGGACACCCCCCAGCTCTGCCCGGCCCCGAGCATCGCCAGCGACCCCCGGATGATCTTGGTAATCAGGTTAATCACCCACAGACTGAAACTCACGTCTAAATTAATAAAAAAGGAGTATCCAACCACGAGGAAATGGATCTTGAAAGGAAGAACCATCGTCCGCCGAAAGATCCGGACGTAGGTCCCCAGACGTATAATAGGCACATAGGGATAGTAATACCGCAGCCCCCTCAGCAAGCCGACCAGAAGCGGAATGCCGAACCCCGCAGCCATCAACCAGCTCCTGAAGATCGGACCGACCCTCCCCTTTCCCGTCTCCACCATCGCCAGCGGCACCTGCATCAGCGGGAACATAAACCGTTCGTGTTCTTCCCACTGTTTCCGCATCAGCACCCCCATGCAGATCAGCACGACAAACATCACAACCAGGAAAGACCCCCAGCTCCACAGAGGCAAAATCCATGCTGCCCACGGAATCGACCCACCTTTCGGCAGCCCTTCATAGAGGTCCTTCACAGTCTGACCACCCTGTGGGGTCAGCCAGGGGAGTAAATTCGGGGGGACCGCCTCGATATGACGCAGCTCCGGCGTTGCGTGGTAGATCGCACCGGTCGTGTAGAGAATCACCGGCTTGGTCATCACCCAGGCCGGCAAGAGGATGAGAAACATGGTATAGATGGCCAGCAATTCGCCCCGCTTCAACACAAACCGGCTCTTCAGGAGGCCCAGCGCCGGATTGACGGCCAGCACCAGGAGAAATAACACAAACAGCGCCCCCCGGTCCATGTAATACCCGCTCCCCATAAAGGAGCCCTGGGCGATCATCCGGTTGTAGGTAAGCCCCAGGCACATGAGACCGCACAGGACCAGCCCGACCCCAAACGCACGGGGCGTCAGACCGTCCCTCCCGGCAGCCTCCTCTTTCGGCGCCATGCCCACCTGGTCTCTCAGCGCTGAGCCTTCCACCTCTCAAATCCTCCTCTTCATCGTCCAAACACGGGTCGCAGCTTACAAGCTCTCCGGACTCAGAGCGCCCTCACCGAAAACGGTAGAAAATGTCGTCCCCGTGTCGGATTTTGTGGCCGCATCCATGTAACAAACGCTGAAGCCGCGGCGGGGGGTTTCGGTCTTATTCACGCCGGATCCGTGGAGCAGCCAGTTGTGCAGCAGGGCCGCTTCGCCCGCTTCTAATTCAAGATATTCGCGCTCTGCTTCGACCAGAACGGTCGCGGCCTGTTCGTCCGTGAGAAAGGCGAAGCTGACCGAATCGTCCTGCTCAATGGAACTGCGATGAGACCCGGGCACGATTCCGACACAGCCGTTCTCAACGGTTGCCCGATCCAACGCCGTCCAGACGGTGGCAATCGGATCGAGATCGAGAATGCCAAACCGATCTTGATGCCAGGGGAGGTACGTGCCCTTTCCGGCGGGCTTGTTTAAAAACATGGCCCGATAACAGGAAATCGGAGTATCGGGACCGTAGGCCCTCGCGCAGATCTCCCGAAAAAGGGGTTTCTGCATGTACGATAAGAACAGCGGATCGAACTCCAGATCCTGGATTTTTCGATAGTTCAACGTCGCAACCTCGTGACCTCTCGTCGTCTTCCGCTTCTCCGAGTAATCCCCCGACTCGCTGTCCAATTGCATGTACATCTTCTCGTGGACCTTGACCTTGCCCAGCATAATGTCGTCGATGCGCTGCTGCAAGCCCGCCAGTTCGTCATCGTCCATCATCTTCCCGAGGCGAAGATAGCCTTCCTCCTCGAACTGTGCCCACTGATCATCGGTGATCTGCTGAGCCATCCGTGAGTCCTCCTGGGTTTAAGGATGAAAATGGTAACATGGAAATCTACGCCGGCAACCATATGCGGTTCAGCTTCCACCCCTACTGGTCCACCACCGACCCGTCTACGTGCAGCCGCGTGAGCATCATTCCCTCTCCGAGCAGCGGCGTGTGCGAGACAAAGGGATATTTCTCCATCGCCCCTTCCTTGAGTTCCACTCCGATGCCCGGCGTGTCGGGAATAATCAGAAAACCGTCCTCCAAAGTGAGAGTCCCCGATACGATCTCACTCTTCGGCGGTTCCCCTTCGCCCCTTGGGTACTCCTGCAATGCAAAATTGGGAATACAGGCCGCCAGCTGAACGCAGGCCGCCGTACTCACCGGGCTCAGCGGATTGTGCGGCACCACCCCCACGTGGTGCGCCTCGGCCAAGGCTGCGATCTTCTTGCAGTGGCTGATGCCCCCTGCCATACACACATCCGGCCGCACGTACTGAACCGCATTGCGAGCCAAAAGCATCTCAAACTCGTAGATCGTGTGAATTCGTTCCCCCGTCGCAATCGGAATGTTAATTTTCTGCGCCACCTCCGCCATCGCATCAAAATTGTCCGGACGGATCGGATCCTCAAAGAAAAACGGGCGATAAGGCTCAATCCCCCGGCCCAGCACAATCGCCTCGGCCGGATCCAGCCGCCGGTGGACCTCAATACACAGGTCCACTTCGTCGCCCACCGCCTCCCGGTAGGCCGCAACCGTCTCAATCGCATCGTGCATCTTGTCCGCGTGGGTCTTAAAATAGGGCACGTTGCGCGACTCGTCTAAGAACGGCGTCAGGTGCCCCACCGCCGTAAAGCCCTTTTCCTTGGCCTGCACACAGCCTTTTACAAGCTCCTCTTTGGTGCGCCCGATCACATGCCCGTACACCCGTGCCTTGTCCCGACACTTCCCCCCTAAGAGCTGGTAGACCGGCACCCCGAAAAACTTGCCCGCAATATCCCACAGCGCAATATCCACCGCGCTCAACGCCCCCATAATCGCCGCCCCCCGAAAGTGGGTACACCGGTACAGGTACTGCCAGTGATGCTCGATCAGCAGGGGATCCTTCCCAACCAGATATCCCTTAAAACTCTCCACGACCTGCGCGGACGCCTCTAAATATCCCCACGTACCCGATTCCCCCAGCCCAACAATTCCCTCGTCCGTGTAAACCTGGACAAACAGATACCGGTCGATCGGCAGCACCTTCACATCGGTTATTTTCATATCTTTCCTCCTCCAATCTCTCCCTCGCGTCTACTCCAGAAAGAAGGCATACACCTTCAAAAAGTCCTCCGTGGTAAAGCTGGCATCGATCTCCACCGTCTGCCCGCCCGTCCTCATCTCTGCAACGGACTGATCGGACACCAGCTCCCGTACCTCGCGGCACCGCTTTCCATCCGGCAGCCTGGCCTCAATCTGAAACTCGCCCGGCTCCCTGAAGTAGGACGGAACCACCGCCATATAGAGGTCCTCCCCCACCGAAGGCATGAACTCCACCGTAGGCTTCCACCGAATATCCATCGGCCTCACCTCCTGCAGGGGCACCCTCGGTGGAAACCCCTTCACCCTCACCGGCAGCTTATCCCCTGCCAGCGACAGGATCAGCTGTGCCACCACCTGGCGCGAGAAGCTCAGAACATTCGTACCAACCGGCTTTCGGATAAACCAGCGGGACGGGATACCCGCCACGAAAACCCCGCAGCCCTCCCCGATCCGCTTCACGGTGATCGCCGGGTGACCGGCCAGCGCTCCCTCTCCCTCCTCGAAAACCGCCAGCACCTCCTCCTCGCCGCTCGCCTCCGCCCGGACCGCGAGGTCCAGCCCCAGGACCGGGAGGTTCTTGCCCTTCCAGGGATCCCATGCCGTCCTCTCATCCGGCCACGGCAGGCCCTCAAACGCTTCGTGCTCTCCCGTCGCCGAAAACGCGTGGGTACCCCCTTCCGGCACACAGGACGTAATCCCAAACGCCTCCGCCAGGAACGATCCGTTAGACGGACGCCCCCTCTCGTCGCGCGTGGCCGTCTCCCCTGCCGCCACCAGCGTCCCGCCGTTTCGAACATACTCCAGGAGCGCATCACCCGATTCGGAAGGCAGACACGAAACATTGGGCAGGATCACCACCGGATACTGTTCGAGCAGTTCGGGAGAGAGCTTTGACGAAGGCAGATATCCGTGGGGCAAACCGTAATGCGCGGCCATCTGACCCACCGAAAACATTCGGCTCAGGCGCCAATTCTCGCGCCCCCTGGCGGGCAGCCCTTCGTCGTAGCACTGCGTTTCCAGGCTGTCAACCACCCCGGCGAATACCACGGGCTCGGTCCGCTCGAAGTACGAGTCCAGCCGAAACGCCTCCTGGAACGTCCGGTGCATCGGCGACGCCCGCTGCAGCCGGTAGGTATACGTCGTCACCCGATCCACCCCCAGGGCCGGTGGGACCACGGCCGCCCACCATCCGTCCCGCTCGTCCATCGGCCTGTGAAATTCCGGGTGCGACATGCCCTGCGCCAGCATCACGCTCACCTTGTCCTCGCCCAGCGTCATCCCCTGAATAAAGCGGCAGCACTCGCTCAGAAAAATCTCAGGGGGCGTAAACAACCCGCTCCCCACCGCAGGCACCACACACGTATAATAAGCATCCACGGCCAGACCGTCAATAGCCTCAACCATCCCGTCGAGGTCTATGCCGCACACCCACGGATTGATGTCCCAGAAAGGCTGCGGACCGCTCTGAAACACCGCCCGGACCCTGTGATCCCGATTCAACACCTCCTTCATCTTACCGTGTACTTCATTCCACCGCCGGAACCGCCAGACGACCAGCCGCGCCTTCTCCTCCAGATCCTCGAACGGCGGCATCGGCATCCTGCCGCCGAATTCCCGGTCCCAGTCTGCCTGGCAGGTCCGGCAGTAGCAGGCCAGCAGATCCAGGTCCCTGCCAAAGTACGCCTCATCGTTCACCCAGACTTCGGTAAGATTCGGAATGCGACCGAGCCTTTCTAAGAAATCCAGATAGCGCTTCTGAAACACCTCATTATACGGACACCCCCACACCGCTGGAAGGTTCCCCAGCTCTTCATGATCGGCATCTTTGCTGAACACCGCCTTCTGCTCCGGATGCTCCGCCAGGTGCTCATACGCGTATTTCATGAAACCTGTAAAAGTCGAAACCTCCAGACCGTACTCACCGGCCTTCCCTGCAACCTCGGTTACGGCCTCTTCATTCCCGATTATCGCCGATACCGTCACTTCGTGGTACCCCAGCTCGGCCACCTCCGGGATCTCCTCTACAAGCGACTCCGGCCGGTTGCGATAATCCTGCAGGAACGCGATCCGCTGAATCTTTCGTGGCTTCATCTGTTCACCTCCATCGAGAAATGTCAACCGCCACCTCTTCCGGCCTTCTACCAGTAGCCCCGCCATCGCCCTTTCCAGTAAGCCGCGAGCCAGGCGGTCAGGCTGTCGCCGTCGATCAGCCTCGACTCGATCTCCCATTCCGAGGCTTTTGCATCCTTCGGCGCCCACGGGGGAGGCGAGAACGGCTGGTCCCTGGTGGTGGGTCTTACGAAACGCATCGTGTCAACATCCAGCTTCTCCAGGATGTGGCGGGCAACGGAAGTCATATCCACGTCCGGGAACCATCGCTGGGCGGTGGCGCACCCCATAGCCACGATGGCCGACCGGCCGACGGTACTCGCCTGTGTCCCATCAGGCAGGATATTTGAGGTGTTATGCGAAAAAGCCGTGAGCATCAAGCTTCGCCACAGCTCGTGATGGACAGGATCCATTTCCATCATCAGAGCCGGCAAGTAGAGGTCCCGGTGCGGACGTCCTGCGGGTCTCTTATCCAGGCCGCAGGCGTCATACCAGCGCTGGATCTCCCTCAGAAACTTGGGATCGCCGGTTGCCTGCCACGCCAGGTTAAGCTGCGGGGCAAAAATGACAGCATACGACCAGGTCGCTTTGCTCCACTTCTCGTCGCCGAAAATCCCTTCCCGCAGCATCTCCGGCGTCCAGGCAAAATAGCCGTGCGGCTCGATGTACTCCGTCCGGATATGATACTCGGCAGCATCCTTGACCATCGTATTGAGGTCGGCCAGGTCTTCCGGCGGCGCCATCGAGCGATAGGCGGCCAACCCCCAGGTTACGCACTGCGTCTGGTCACCGGCGGACTGGTTGCTCCAGACTCCCCCGTAAGGCTTGCAGAGCCGTCCCTTTTCGCCCCTTTCGTCGGTGAGGCCATAGATGTATTTCAAGGCCCCAAAGGTTCGCCGGCAAATCGCCAGGTCTGCGGGAGCGCCCGTGCACCGGTACTTGTAGGCCGCGGCCACCAGATAATACGCGGTATCCGTTGCCGTGTTCTCCCACGCCCGCCAGACGTGCATCGGCGCGATCCCGACCTCCTCCTCCGTCTTGCCGAGGAGATGGCGGTGGCGATAGGCGCCCTCGTAGTCCTCGGCAGTCGGCAGCCGATAATCGCTGGCGCGCACGAGCATGGGCACCATGCCGTGGGTCTGCAGCACCTCTTCCTCCACCACAGCCTGTATCCGAGTCGCCTTTTCTGCAAGTTCCTCGCCGGTCATTGTCCCTCTCCTCCCGCAAACTGGCCACGTTCCACCACCAGGTGTGCCACCCCCCTCGTACCCGGGAGCGTCACAACTGTTCTTTGGTCATCGTGGCCACAGCGATGTGCATCCCCTCTCCGTTATCGCCACCCTCAAATCGATTGAAATTCGTCTTCAGGTTGCACCCCGCATAATACAGCCGCAGGGTGTCGCCGGTATCTACCACGCTCGGCGTCGACACCGTCTTCCAGTCGAACCGGCTGAGATCCCGCGAAGCGGCAAACGCGGGCGTATCGTGATTCAATGTCCAGGTGGATCCATCTTCCGATGTATCGCAGAAAATCTCGTGATAGACCAGATTCATCGGACCATCCTTCACCTTCAGATGGCCAATGTGCCACATATAATACGTATCACCGATCTTGTGCACGTCCGGATACACGCACGACTTCGTATTCCCCGTGGCCTGCACCGCAGGCCGGTCGTGCCGCGTCCAGTCGATCCCATCGTCCGACCAGTACTCGTACACGTACCCGTAGACGGTTTCCCATGAATCCTCAGGGCTGGGACTGGCATTCAGCCACATGCGATAGCGGCCATCCTCTTTGTGAACGCACGGAGCGCGGCACTCTTCGATCAGCGGCTCGGGATAGAACTCCCACTCGATTCCGTCCCGGCTGGTCGCATACCCCAGGGCGTTCTTGATATCCTTCGCCAGAATGCCATCTTCCTGGTACTCCACATGGGTCGTGCTGCAGAACCACATCTTGTAGAGCTTCTCGTCCTCATCAAACAGAACCCGGGGCGTATGCAGACTCTGGCCCCACGACAGCCCGTCGGCGGTAAGAATCGGATTGTCCGGGTGAAGCGTCCACTCCAGCCCGTCATCCGATTCGGCGTATCCAATGTACGACTGGTACAGCGTGGGTCGCACTTCAGATCCCGAAAGCCACATGCGATACTTGCCCTCGGCGTAGATCACACGCGGACAGTAAATGTTGCATCGCATCCACGCCTGAGGCGGCGGAGCGTTGCTGAAAATGGGCTTGTCGGACCGAATCCAGGATTGGGATTCCATAGACGTTATCTCCTTGATCCTTCGATGTTTAACTCGTGGTCTTCGGGCAGACGGCCACACCGATATGGCGGTAGATTCCAGCCTTATCCACGCCCAGCGTGCCCGCTCCCGTCCGATAAAGTGTACCCCAGTCCCGGGCAGAGTAATACATCAGATACCGATCCCCGTCGTCCAATACGCACGGCGTGGATGTATACCGCCCGTCGTAGTCGGTAGGATCACGTGTTGCCGGCAACACGGGCTTGTCCTGGTAGTGCGTCCAGGTTAACCCGTCGGTCGAGCTCGAACAAAAGATCTCAAACAGAGGTCGAACCAGCGGTGTATCAGAACCCGTATCGATCACAACATTGCGGTCTACATGCCAGCCGCCGTACCACATGATATACCCATCGCCGTCCCGCATCACAAACGGGTAGATGGTGCCCCTGAGCTTGTCGTTGAAGCTAACGGCAGGCTCAGGATCCCGCGTCCAGTGGAGGCCATCGGTGGACTCGAATCGATAGATATGCCGGACCAGGTCCTCGAAGCTTCCATCCGGGCTTGATGATGAGTTCATCCACATCCGGTACGCGCCCGGACCGTCCTTGATCACACACGGCCGCTGCCCGCTGGGGTAAATCGGTTCAGGATGAACATCCCACTGCAAGCCATCACGGCTGGCCGCGTAACCCAGCTGCTGGCTGTAGCTGAGAAGCCCGCCCTGCCCGTCCCGGACATAGGACGTCATGACGAACCACATCCTGAACAGGCCCTCATCGGCGTCGAACATCACGTGGGGCGTAGTCCAGTAGTCGCAGGCGGGAAGGTCGGCGCGGGTGAGAATCGGATTGCCCGGATGCTCGACCCAGTGGACACCGTCGGTTGACTCGGCAAAACCCACGTCCATATCGTTCGTACGCGTGGCCGTGCTGTTGCCCAGGTACCACATCATATACCTGTCTTCGAGGCGAATCACCGTCGGATCGTAGAGCTGCACCCGGCACCAGTCCTGCCTGGTGGTCATAGTAGACAGAATCGGCTCATCCCGACGCTGCCAGTGTAGTTGATGAAGGGGCATAATTATAGGGTTCTCCCTTATTACAATACTTCGGACAGTTTTTGTAATTCTGGGGGTTCAAATTTCATAAGCCATTGAAAAATAACAGTTTATGGAATCTGATGCTAAATTTACAACCTGTTGAAAATCAACAACTTATAAAAAGTGTCCGAACCATTGTTATTAAGCTCAGCATTTTTAATGAGACAGTTTATGTAGCCGCACCCTTTAGGGTGCGTTGCAGGCATGGAACGCAGGCTGAAGCCTGCGGCTACAAGAACGTCTCTTTAGATGGGCTGAGTTCAATAGATGAATTCTACAGCCGGTACGTACGCGGCCAATTCTGACAGACCGGGCCTCGCACCACATGAAGCAAGCCCTTGGTAGGTTCGGCGATAACCGCAGCGCCTGTCATCGCCTCTGTGGCCTGGTGTCTGCATACGCTCACCGGATAGCCTCCGTGGTCAGCCAGACCGGAAAAGGCCAACTGCGCAGTCAATCGGCCGTAATTCGACACCAGCCGTTGGCGCAGACAGTTCTCCCGGTTGAGCGACTCCGCCCGACGGAAATAGGTCTGATCCGTTTCATACTTCATCAATCTTTTTCCGGAAACCACGGCATTCGCATGGACATAAATGCCACGCTTCGGTTTAAGAAAAGCGGAACCTGTCGGCCCATATTCGATACCGATAATATTCCCTTGCTCATCCGAAACAGTGGTATGGAAACTCTGGTCAACCGGGTAGTCACGAGTCAGCTTCATCACCTCTTCAACACTCCTGCAGTGAAGCGCCAGCAAACCCCAAACCTCATACGGCGTAGCCCCACCGGCTGCGCCTGTAAAGAGCGAATTGCGAAAAATAGCGCAACCACCGGTGACAAAACCATGGCCGAACAACTCGCCTTGATAGGTCATCGTCAGTGCCGATGGCGCCCCATCGGTCAACCTGAGCCGCAGCACAGCCAGTTGCATTGCCCGGAATTTCGAAACGTCCTTGGTTTGACCTGAAACGGGGCGTCCATCCAGGGTTGCGCGGGGGGCGAAGGCGAAGGAGGTACAGCCGCTCGTGTCGTTGAGAATGCACATTCCAACCCGCTCTTCTTTTATTCCGGCCCCATCTGCCATGCCGCGGTAGAGGTCCGGCAGGTAACTCGCCCGCCGGGAGATCAGCTTCGCATAGGATCTTTGTTTCCACCAGGGACCTGAATCGTTCGCTGCCAGCGATGCCTTCAACCTCAGGGCCTCGCGCCACGCCGCGCCGAGTTGTCTACCTGCCTCATAGGCCGTTCCCTCGACACTCAACTCTGGAACGAATCCCTCGGACATAACCCGGCCCCTGGCAATCTCTGAGGATTTCGATCGAGGCATTCAAACATCTCCTCTCGAATAGGAATAGAGCCGCCCATCGTATGTCCCCACGCAGAACCCATCTTCGGTTAAGCACGGAGAAGCCGTGATCGGAGAGCCAAACGGCGTACGGCTCTTGCACGCTCCGGTCTGTGCGTCCAGAACGTACAGACACCCGTCGCAGCCGCAGATCAGGAGATGCTCCCCAAAAAGAACCGGCGCGGCCAGGATCGATTGAACCTCGCGACGCGCCGGTATCATGTCCAGCAGGTCATCGCCCGCCTGGAACCGCCACAGCAGCTCACCCGAATGCAGATCGAAACACAACGCCTCACCATCCGGCGTCGTCGCATACATCCGGTCTTCCCGGACCACCAGTCCGGTCGGGTACCTCGACGGCAGGACGGGACGGTTCCAGACCACCTCGCCCGAACGAACTTCAAGCACGGCCAGATGTGCGGGATCGCCGTCATACCAATGCAGACTTGGGGCATCGCCGCCGCTGACCAGCAGATCACCGGCCACAGCCGGCCGGGCATAGGGATTTGCAACTCCCAGCTCCCGTTCCCATACCACTGACCCGGTACCCCTGTCCATGGCCATCAGTCCCCGGCCCTGGAGGAGCACAATGAGAAGATCCTCCCACACCTGGGGACTCGCGTAGCATGCCCAGCCATCGCCGCCTTCGATCTCGGTATACCACCGTTGTTCGCCTGTCTCCAAATCGTAGGCACCGTATCCGGCCCTTCCCCCTGCGTACACCGTCCTGTCGGAGATCACCGGAGAGGCATAGACCCAGCGTTTGGGAAAGCCGGGCAGGTCGGCCTGCCAGCGAATCTGTCCCGACTCCGTCTCCAGGACATACACCCGGCCTGCAACCGACACAACCGCACACAATTCCCTATCCTCTTTCGCTGATCCTCCAGGGGATGCGGGGGCCACGCTGTTCTTGACCGATGTCTCGGTAAACATCCGCCACAGGAGCCCACCGCTTCGGCTATCAACACAGGTTACGCCGCTGCCCCCGGGATGTCCTTCGTCTGCCAGACTCACAAAGACCTGTTCTCCTGAACAGACAGGCGCCGCCCGATGCAATCGCACCGGCAGTTGATGTTCCCAGAGAAGGCCCAAACTCCTGCCCCTGTCACCCAGCGAAATCGACGGTGGCGCATCCTTACCCCCGGTCAGGGACGAGCCCCCTGTCCTTCGAAGGGGCCTGAACTCGAACTGCAGATCCTCCTCCCTGAAGTCCACGAGGCGATACCCCCGGGGACTGGTATCGATTCCCCCAAAACAGAGCGCCGGCGTTGCAGCAACAACAATCCTGCCGTGGGCGAACACCTTGCTGGAGTGACAGTGCCCGTGCAGTACAAGCCTCGTATTGTATCGACTCAACGTTTCCAAAAAAGAAACCGAGGGGGGTTTGTGTACCAGAACGACGACCTCTCGATCCCCGGGCTGCAGGTCCAGATCCGCCCGGAACCAGGAATCCTTCCGCTTCCGGTCGGCCGGAGAAAAGAAATTCTCTTCATTTGGATAGAGCACAAAATGGCGTCCCCCCCGATCAAAGCTGTAATACGCAGGACCGAGTACCTGTTCGTAGTTCCGCGTAAACGTCGTGCCTTCTCGCTCTTTCAGAATCTCCTGAATCTTCGCCAGCTCCCTCCTGTGCTTCAACTCTACAAGCTCTTCAATCGTCAGGTCTCCGAAGCGCTCCTTATTCCCGTCGTGCCCCCCGAACATAGGCAATACAGGCGTCGAAACCGCCTCGATGGCCTCGTGAAAGCTCTTCAACTCCGGTAGATTGCCCCAATCTGTCAGATCCCCACTCACAACAATCAGGTCCGGCGCCGCTTCCTGAATAAGCTGTTGCAGGTCCTGCGCCAGAATCTTCCCCAGCGGTCGGTTCCCTTCCACCACAACATGGGTATCCGTAATATGGGCCAGCAAAAATGTTCGCCTGTCCCCCCCTGGCGCGGGCGCCAGCTTGAAATCGACCCCCTGTTGCGGGTCCGTCCAGCCGAGTGCGGACTGGTAGAAATTTCCCCGGGGCTGGAAACCATCCGGAACCGTCACGAAAATGAACCGATGGTCACCCGGCTCTATCTCCAGGGCGTACTGGCCATCCGCATCCGTCTGCACGATGTGTTCCCCATTGGAGACGCAGATATTTTCCAGTCCACGTTCTGAGGGAACTTCCCTAACGCTTCCCTGGATGTTTAATGCCATAAATCAATCCTATGAAGATAAGGGTCTTTGGACCTAACCCCCCGGCCCCCTTCCCTAAAGGGAAGGGGGAGCAAATCATTGTTTCATCGAAAGTTATGAAGGTTGATTGTCTCCCCTCCCCTTTAGGGGAGGGGCCGGGGGAAGGGTCTCTGCCTCCTACTGCGGATACTGGAACTCCTTGTAATCCCCTTTCTCTATTGGATGCAGGTACAGCCTCATCCTCCGGTCCCTCACGGTTGCGAACATCACCTGACACGAGATCAGATTTCCCACATTCAGGTCCGGCATCTGCAAGATACGCCCCGGTGCGTGGACGTCAAACGAGAAATCAACAAGCTCCTGCATTGTCTTCATTCGGGCGAACACATTTCGGTAGTGCGCAAAATACATGACGCGCGCCTGGGAATTGTAGTAGTAGGATGATCCATCCCAGAAATCGGGACTCGCCGCCCTGGATGGATTCTGAAGCTTGGGATGCTGCCAGTGATTGACCTCCAGAAGCATTCCATCCTGCGCCTCAGAAATGGCGACATTCTCCGACTCCAGTTCCAAACCCAGGATGTTTCCTGCTGCATCGACCGTGACAAGATTCATCCCCTTCTGCCCCGAAATGCGGTACTGTTCAACAAAATGGCGGACGTCATCGCAATCGCTGCAATGCTGGGCCAGCAGGTGAACGGTGAAGTAGAGGTTCAGGTACTCGGGATTGGATACGAAATTGAACTTTCGGTGGCCCGAGTTGGCCCCGACGGCCAACCCAGAATCGTTCAGCGCCGCTCCCACGGTAACGTGCCTATCGGTTCCAACTCCCATAAAGCCGCGCGGTTTGGCGTCTGGAAAAAACGAGACACTGGTATTTCCAACGGTCCCCGGCACCGTATCAGTACCCCCATCGTTGGTCGATAACATTGCCGGCCCGTCCTCTTCAAGCAGGATCCCCAGTGTCGAACAGGCCTCGGTGGGTCCTGTCCAGTGCAAATGGCTGTAGTACGCATGCTCAAAACTCTCCATCCCCGCTGCCTCGCCGAACGCCCCGATCTGCTCGATCAAATCCGGGAACTCCCGCTGCATAAACGCCAGGTTCTTCCGAAAGTACGGATTTTTGAAATCGTGTGGTCGAGCCTGCCAATCCTTCAGATAGGCCCGGGCCGCCTCCGGGCTCATCGAGCCCTGTGCCCTACCAACCTCGGCGGGGCTGCCGCGAAAAGTGTGCTCTTTCATAAACGCCTCCTTTTAAGGGGTCAGACGTCAGGGATCAGGTAACCCATGTACTCCTGACTCGGCCTGCCTGTGACCGTCTTCTGCAACGCACAGACATAGTTTGGTTTTCTTTGTGTCCTCTGTGTCCTCTGTGGTAAACGCTTACCTGAGATTCAAAGCCCTTCAAGATCGTAAACCCTGAACCTCCCCCAATAAGTCAGAAGAGGTTCAACTTCACAAGCCTTCACTCCCTGGCGCTTCTGCATCAACGACAGCCGCGCCCGCGAGTCGCCAGGGTGAAGCGTGATCGTGTCAATCCCTCTTTCTGGAACGTTGGAAAAGGGAAATTCACGGACTCCGTCGCAGCTCATGGGCGTGCCATCGATCCCGGTACGGAACGTCCGGGCGTCTCTGTCCCACTCAACGCGAACCTTGTAGACCCGGTCGCTGGCTGCCTCGACGGGCTGGTCGAATTCCAGAATCCCATCCCGTGTGCAGACGATCATCTTTCCCCTGAGCAGCCCGAGCTGGATATTGCCGTACTTGATAATCCCCTGGTATTCCTCCAGAATCAGACAGGATTCCAGTGCGGCATCCGCGGTCTTCATCTCGAACTCGACGGCGCCCTTTGGCAGGCAGGGGATATGAGCTTTGACGTAGCCGTACCGTGTCGCCGTTTCAAGCCACCGGTAGTCCACCGGGCGCATCAGCGTCTCGCAGACATTGTCGTCCGGCATCCCGTCAGGCGGAGGAGAAACGGGCTTCCAGTGCAGCGGAAAGTCCTCCCGATCAACCTGAACGTCCCCGGCGTACTCCACGTACTCCCGCAATCGGATCATGCTCCCAACTTCCACATCTCCCGTGACCAACTCGATCTTCGACAACTCCTTCGAGAGCCCGTTCAAACACCCGGCCATCGCGACGGGCTCTGCCCCGTCCAGGACGAATTCTACGCCTCCTTCCGCGAAATCCAATCCCTCGAACCGCAGGCAGTGCTCGTCCGACGGCACGACGTAGGGTGCGCGGTTCCCCGAATCGTTATAAGGCTTCCCGTAGTGAAACGTCAGGAATCTCCCGGAATCCGGGTAGGTACCTTGCCTGGCGAAACGTACCCGACCGTCCTCGTCGATCTGGCAATCCACGGCCATGCGGTCTTTAGCGTCATAAAAGCGGATGTGATACCGTTTTCCAAGGACCACCCGCAACTTCAGCTCAACCGCCCCTTCCGTGCTCCGGATTGGGTTCGTCATGTGTCGGGAACAGACGACCCTGCCTTTAGACCCATCCATCGTCAGGTGGCCGTCCTCCCCGAAAATGTAGGCCCCACCCTCTCCTGCGTCATGCCAGTTGAAATCCTGCGAGACGATGGGACGGATACCGCTTACGTTCGCGTCCACAGCACGTCCACCTCCAAAGAGCCCCGGTTCTCGGAGGCCGTCAATCTTCCAGTGCGGCCTCAACCGACGGACGAATCGCTTCAGCCATGCGCATAAACCCCAGGTCGTTCGGGTGGCACCCATCAACCGTACAGGCATCCCGGTCACTTGTGCCGAACAGCGTCTGCCCGTCCACAAACCAGACCTTGCTGTCTCCGCGTCTCAGGGCATTCTCGTACGTCCTGCGAACGATTTCTCGTCTCTCCACCCAGCGTGATGGATCGGCATCTACAGACGGACTAGTGGTCGATTTCAGAAGTTTGCATGAGTTTATGCAGCCAGCCGGATTCGCTGCATTCGTTCTTCCAATTCCTGCCTTGTAAAGCGCCAGTTGAAAGGTTCGGCAGTGAGATTATAGTATTCCTCAAAGCCCAAGATCCTGGCTTCCATCGCCTGTCGATCTGCCAGGTCATTGGGCGTGAGCGCCTTTCTTTGCAAGATCGAGAAATAGATCTCAATCTGATTGAGCCAACTGGCGTGGATAGGGAGATGGACGGCAATGGCATTTTCATAGGCATCCTGGAGCCGTTTAGGGAACGTGGTGGTGTAATGAGAAGATCCGTTGTCCACAATCCAGAAGACCCGATCAGCCGAAGCATAAGGCTCCCGTCCCATCACCAGGTCCACCAGCTTTTGAAAGGGCACGATGCCGGTTTTCTCATCCACACGCCCAAAGATGTGCCCTGAGAACACATCCAGTGCAGACAGATAGGCCACTGTGCCCATCCGTTTGTAGTCATTTTCCATACGAATGGGTTTGCCACAATCAGGTGGCAATGTGGCAAACTCTCGGGCTAAGATTTGGAGTTGGGATTTTTCATCGGCACAGATAACGAAGTCTTTCTTGCCAAGCGGTATCCCCTCCCATATGCCTTGATACAGGTCCAGAATGCGACTGGCTTTCTCTAAAAAGTTGGGGGCTTTGATATGAAGCCAGGATCGGTGATACCAGGGACGAAGGGCATCCTCTTTGAGAATGCGCCAAATCGTTGTGGGTGAGATTGAAGTGATCAACGCACACCTTAACACTTCCTGTTGAATCTCAAATAAGCTGAACCGAGACAGGGGCAACCCCCGTTGTGCGGGCAGTTGACAGGCAATGGCTTTGACTTCACTGACTTGCACAGGGGGAAAAAGTGGGCGGTCGCCCACTGCGCGGTAGATCCTCTAAAGTGAAGCCTTCTTCAGTCCACCTTTTTCGCCACTTCTGCGCCGTAGGTGAACTGACACCTGCCCTGTCGGCTAACCTCTGGTTGCCAATGGCTTTATTCTCGGCTAAGGCCACCACCATCTTTGCCCGCTGCACCTGGGATTGAGGCGCGTTGCGCTGACGAATGATTTTCTGGGCTTTTGCCAGTTGGGCTTTTGTGAAGCGAGGTTGGTATTGGGGAAGGGGACCTGACATTATACACCTCCTTTACCGATTGGAATGAGGCGTATAACATACCCCTTTTTTGCCACCTATGCAACCTCATGCGTATTTGCGAAATCGACCACTAGAAACGATTACAGCAGGAAGCTCCGGCCGGGCCTCTCTCACAATCCGGAAGAACGCCTCGTGGGTCTGCTCCAAATGCTCCGCCGACGGCGCATTGTAATCGTAATCCATAATAAAGACGCTCATGTCCATCTTCGCAATCAGACGGGCCATGCCCGGCTCCCCCTTCGCGCCCCCGCTGAAACCCAGGTTGATCAGGTTCGCATCCAGCCACCTCGCCAGGATGTGGGTGTACGCGTTCCCCGGCCGGGACGCGCATCCCCCCTGTGTGATCGACGATCCGTAAAAGAGAAGCGGCTTCTCCACGGTGAACGGCGAAGGCGGTTCGACCTCCGCGTCGGGATTCACCCCCACCAGAACCCGGTTGACGCCGTTGTAGAGCGGAAAATTCAGCGTCCACTCCCGCATGCCCCTGTCCGGGCCATCGACCAGCAGCGCCTCGTATTCGGTCCGATTTGCCTGCGGTCTGGCGTTATTCAAAAACCTCTTCTCTTTCCCACCACCCAGATAGATGTCGAATCCGGAATTTCCGGTCCTCGGCATGTGTGACATATCAACGACTGCCGGCAGTTCCACCTTGATGGCGATCGTGCCGGAGTCTGTCCTGAAACGACCCATACCGCCCGCGGTATGCCAGGCCAGCTTCTGGATGCCCTCGCTCATCTCCGGCAGAGCGTCCGCCGGCAGCCGGCAGAACCTTCGCTCCCGATCCAGCCAGGCAAAGCCCGACACTCCGAAAGGTTCTTCCATCATGTCCAGACAGAGAAGCTTCCTGCCGGCGATTTCCCCGGTTTCGGAAGTGTACTTTGTCTTAACGGACTTCAATTCGCTCAATTTTTCCTCCGTGGGCTGGATGATGAATTGCTCCGCTCACGCCATCCATATGGGCACCTCGATATAATGTGCCCTCGGAATTTCTATCGAGCGTCCTTCTTCCGACCCTCACAGATCCAGAGCCCCGTGGCAGGCGGCCACAATGCTGTCCACATCCACGCCGTACGCGCTGTATAATTCCGCCTGGTTTCCGGACTGTCCGAACCCGGTCACACCCAGGGGCAGTGTCGGAGCATTAAGGGCGCTGCCGATCCAGGCCAGACAGTGGGGATGGCCGTCGACCACCGTGACAACCGGCGCCTTGCGGTCTGGGCCGGGAACCACATCAGCCAGAAAGCCTGACATCTCACCTTTCCCTGCTATCGTTGAACGCACCGAACTCTGAAACCGCCTGTACAGAGGTCCGGGACCCGTCACATTAATCACATTGGCCATGGTACACGACAAAAAAGGAAAAGACCTGCGCTGAGTGGTGAAATGAGTTAAGTTTGGGTTGTCAAGATCCAACAACTCATCCATCATCAAACACAGGTCTATGTCTCCTCAAGTTAACGAATTACACGACGTGATGCAATGGTATTTACCCTGTCATAAGGCCCGGGTAAAATTCATCGCCGCCTTCATTGTGTCTCTCATCAAGCTCACAACCGTCAACTTCACCAAACTGGCCAACGCCCTCAACGGCAAAGCCAAGCAGAAGTCCAACTATCGCAGAATCCAACGTTTCTTCAGTGAGTTTAATCTGTCCTATGACCTGGTGGCCGACTTGATCCTGCATCTCTTGCCGATCAAGTCGGACTTTACCATCTCGATAGATCGGACGACCTGGAGCTTCGGCAAACTGACCATCAATATTCTCACCGCCGGGAGTGTCTATCAAGGCGTTGCATTTCCCATCTGCTGGATACTGCTGCCCAAAAAGGGCAACTCCAACACCGATGAGCGTATCCAGTTGATGGAACGGGTCTTGAAGTTGGTGGATAAAAACCTGATTCAGGTCATCGTTGCAGACCGGGAATTCATTGGGCAAGAATGGTTTGCGTGGTTAGATGCGCAAGCCTTAGGCTTTGCCATCCGCGTCAAGGAAAACGCCAAAACCCTAAATGGCAAAGGGGACATCGCGCTTCGATGCTTGTTTGCCGACCTGCACATTCACCAAGAGCGCATCCTGCGTAAACCCCGTCTGATCTATGGTCATCATCTGTATTTGTCTGTCATCCGATTACCTGACGAATTTCTCATCGTTGCCAGCAAGTGTAAAGGTCGAAAACCGCTGGAGGATTACAAAAAACGGTGGGGAATTGAAGTCCTGTTCGCCGCGTTGAAAAGCCGAGGCTTCGATCTGGAACAGACCCATCTGATCCATCTGGAACGAATCGAAAAACTCATCGCGCTTTTAGCCATTGCCCTCACCTGGGCTCATCTGGTAGGAGAATGGATCGCAAAGACAAAACCGTTGAAGATCAAAAAACACGGATGCAAAGAGAAAAGCCTGTTTCGATATGGATTGGACCATTTGCAGTATGTTCTGCTCAATATACAGGATCACATCCAGGAGTTCTTTCACTGTCTTTGGATACTGATTGATCCTCCATATTTTAGGTCAGATTAAGTTTTGTCGTGTATTATGCACATTGGCATAGACCTTCTCCTCCAGCAGCCTGGAACTGGCCTCGATGGCTTCAGGCACCATGGCCCCGCATGCCACAACGTGCACCGCATTGGCCCCCGCACGGTATTCCGGCTCCCCGCTGCGGTCGATCAACCGGTAGGCGCCTGAAAGTACCTTCTCGCGCATCCGTTCGCGGGCTTCCTCGTCGTCCGGCAGGACAAACAGTCCCTGGTCCACACGCTTGGTAGTCAGTCTCAGGTAAATAGACCGTTTGCGCTGCCGGATCTCCTCCAGCCCGGACAGCATAATCCACTCCAGTTCCTGGCCGAAGCAGGGTTCGTAAAATGCCAGGTCCGGAAATTCGATCCCGATAGAAGGTGTCATCATCGACTGGTGTGCGCCCCCCTCCGGGGCAAGCGTGATGCCCGACGGCGTGCCCACAACCATGAACTTCGCGCCCGAATACACGCTGTACACGAACGCGTCGAGGCCCCGGCGCACAAAGGGATCGTAGAGCGTACCGATCGGAAGCAACATCTCGCCGTTCATCTCGTGCGACAGGCCCAGCTGACCCAGCATCATAAACAAATTGTTCTCGGAAATACCCAGTTCGATGTGCTGGCCCCGGGGCGAAACCTCCCACTTCAGTGGCCTCACGATCCCCTCCCCGGGTAAGGGTTCCACTTCCGTTTCCGTCCACACACCCATCTTGTTGATCCAGCCGCCCAGATTTGTCGAACTGGCCACATCCGGGCTCACCGTCACCACCCGGTCCAAAAAATCTCCCCCGTGCCGCGAAAGAGCCGTCAGCACCATCCCGAAGATCTGCTGGGTGGACATGGTGCCGACATATTCGCGGCCGAACGCCGTGGGAATGGGATCTACAGGTCCCGAGCCTTCCGGCGCTTTGCCCGCAAGCCGTTCCCGAGTCTCGCAGCACAACCGGCCGGCAGGGCTGCCCGGATCCAGCCGCGCCCACACCGCATCCTCCGGGATACCCAGGTCCATCCGGAGCTGTTCCATCTGCGCTTCCGACAGCATTACGGAATGGTTGAGTGGGTCCCCAACCGAAGGAAGCATCCAGCCCTTCAGCGTATAGGCGAACACCACGCCCGGCGCGTCGCTTCGGTCTACCTGCTCAAACGCCTCCCGCAAGGTCGGGAAATCGTGCCCGCCCAGGTTGCGAAACAAATCCTGCAGCGCGCCATCGTCCCACCGCCCGATGAACCGCGCCAGGTCCCTGGGATGCCGCGACGTGCGTGGCAGCCATTCCTGAAGCTGTTCGGGGGGCAATCGCAGCAGCCGCTGGTAGGCCTCGTTGGACATCTCGTCAACGGCCATCCTCAGCAGATCCCCATTGGGCTCCTCGAAAGCGGCCTGGAGGTGCTTGCCGTATTTTGCGTCGATCACGGTCCAGCCGTTTGCGGCAAACATCTCACGCCAGACCCGCACCCGGATGCCCGGGATGATCCGATCCAGACTCTGTCGGTTCAGGTCGACGACCCAGAGCGTCTGGTCGATCTGGCTAATTTCAGGCTCGGCAATGGCCTCCCACACCGAACCCTCGTCCAGCTCGGCGTCCCCCACCAGGCTAATATACCGGCGCCGAGGTTCGCCGGATGCTCCAAAATGGGTCTGATTGTACCGGTCCACCAACGCGGCAAAGTTGGGGGCAACGGCCCCGAGGCCCACCGAACCGGTCGAAAAATCCACCCCGTCGGGATCCTTGGTCCGGCTGGGATAGGCCTGCAGGCCGTGAAAGGCCCGTAATTGCGTGAGGTAGTCCCCATCCAGGTTGCCCAACAAATATTGAATGGCATGGTAGACCGGCGAAGCATGTGGCTTCACCGATACCCGGTCGCCTGAACGCATAAAATCGAAAAACAGCGACGTCAGGATGGTCACTACCGACGCGCTGGACGCCTGGTGCCCCCCCACCTTGGAGCCGTCCGGACGGGTCCGCACGTGGTTGGCGTGGTGAACCATCTGCATGGCCAGCCACAACACGCGGTCCTGAACCTCCAGGAGCCGTTCGTCCTGCCCGGTCCTGACAGCCTCTTGAGAGGGGACACGTGTTGCCACGGGAAGCCTTCCTTTTTGAATCTATCCAAGATACCCATAAAAAAAAGGTTTACCACCGATTTTCGAGGACCCAATCGGTGATGAACCCTATTCGCGCCCGACCGGACCCGGCTTGAATGACGCTGGATGGAAGTTCCGCACATCGGGATCGTACCGCACCTGGCTCATGGGAATGGATCCGCCGTCCTCGAACTGCACCACCGGCTGACCGTCATCCAGAAGGACTTCCGATATCGCCGCCCTCGCTCTCGCGAGCCAGTCCAGAAGGTGCTCACGGTGAGGCTCGGAGGGCAGCCACGCCTGGTAGCGCCTTTGCAGCGTCTCAATATAGGAGGCTTGATCCGCTTCCTCCACCAGCCACGGCCGACCACCTTTGATCCGCACAAATTCATCGTGCAGGCTCAATACGAGATCCTTGTACTGCCGCAGCCTGTTTTCCTGCTGACTCGCCACCGATCGGATCTCCTTCATAGCCTCCTCTATCTCCTCGACCCGTCTCCCTCGAAATGCCTCGGGCGACGCCATACACGTTCGGATGAATCGGCCGGCCTCTTCGGACTTATCCCCGTCCACGCCTTCGACCGCCTCCATCGAAGCGACGATCTCACGGACCCGGTCCAGGAGTTCCCGGTATGCCGCCATCCTCTCGTGCATGCGTGCAACCATATACAGCGAATCCTCTAAGAGCGGATTCAGTTTTCCCTCGGGGTCGGAGGCGACCGCCTCGTAGTCGGACTGGAGTAGCCCCGTGAACTCGTCCGTCGTCCCACACACATCGCTGAATCGCGTCTCTCGAAACCGCATGTCGATCTCCTTTTACTAAGGGTTCGTCCAGGACCAGATCCCAGGTCGATCATTCTATTCCAGATTACCGGCCTCTTTCACATGCCTCAATAACCTGCCAAATGCCTCAACCGTATAGTTGAGATCCTCATCCGAATGAACACCGGAAATCACGGCCCCCGGCCAGGAAATCAGATCCACACCTTCTGTCAAAAATCCCTGCCGGACTTGATACATCAGTGCAGGCGGCATGCCGCCCTTTAAAACGGTATGAGGCACCTTGCCGGAATAAATATCTTCCAGAGAAATCGCTTCATCTCCGGGATTAACCAGAACATGAAATCCTGAAAACTCGCCATAGATCACCCAGTTGACCTGCTGGCTGCGGATAACCTCGTTCATAGCATTTCTGAGCGCTTCCCCGAAACGATTGGCGGCTTCGGTTACACCCGTGTCAGCGACAATCTTTAACGCAGTCAGCCCCGCCCGGGCGGAGATCGGATTGGCATTATACGTGCCCTGGTGGGCCACCCGCCCCTCCCGGTTCCAGGTGGCGTCATCCTGGAAAGTCATCACATCCATAACATCCGCCCGTCCAGCCAGAGCGCCTCCTGGAAAGCCGCCTGCCATAATTTTGGCCATCAGGGTCAGATCCGGGGTGACCCCATAAAAACCCTGAGCCCCCCCTGGTGAACAACGAAACCCGGTAATAACCTCATCAAAAATGAGCAAAACGTCCTGTTCCCGGGTCAGCTCCCGCAACTGCTTCAAGAAGGCGCCCGAAGTGGGCACCCGCCCAAAACTCGATCCGGTAGGCTCAAGGATCACGGCTGCGACATCCTCTCGACTTTCCAGAGTTTCCCGAACCTGATCCAAATTGTTGGGCTCGCACAGAATCATATTTTCCGCCAGACCCGGCGGAATTCCCGCAGGCAGCGAATCCCCACTGCCAAAAGCGACCTGGTCGTGCCAACCGTGAAAATGGCTCACAAACCTCAGGATCTTTGGCTTTCCGGTAAAAGCCCGGACAACCCGAAGCGCCAGCACACTGGCCTCGGTTCCCGACCCCGTAAAGCGCACCTTCTCTGCGCTCGGAATCATATCCCGAATCTGTTCCCCCCATTCCAACTCCAATTCTTGGGAAGCGCCATAATGGGTGCCCTTCGAAAGCTGATCCGCTACTGCCTCTACGATTGCAGGGTGGTTGTGACCCAAAATGAGTGCGCCATGGCCGCCAAAATAATCCACATATTCATTGCCGTCCACATCCCACTTCCGGGAGCCTTCCGCCCGGGTGACCGATATCGGATACGGCTCCATATACCGACTGTCGTGGGTCACGCCGCTTGGAAACGTATTCCGGGCCCGCTGATACAGCTCCCGGGACCTCGGCGTCCTGGCTTCATAGGCCTGAGCGATTGATGCAACTTGGACACTCATAACGGATCTCCTAATTTGAAATTTTCTCGTAATCGATCCCTTCCTCGGAAGCCTTGAAGTTTCATGCTGCACAAGTTAAACATCTGTCAGATGTCAGGGGGCTTCCAGCACAGGTCCAGCGGCCTCACCTTGTACCTCTTCCCCTCCGTCTCAGTCCATGAGGTACCAGGGAAACCTGGCCCTCCTGTAAACCTGCATTCCCCACTCGAAATCCTCCGGAAACAGAGTACCCCTGCCGGCACAGGCCACCATCCGGTTTCCGCCCGACAGGTGATCCAGGATCGCCCGCTGCAGCGTTGTCTTCCGGGGCGCCAGGCTCAAATCCTCCGGCACATCGCCCAACACGGTCCTCAGCATACTCTCCGGGGGGTTTCCGCCCGGACAGAGATAGAACTCCTGCAGAAAACGCACCAGATTCGCCGTCGGAGGCAGCCACGCCTCCAGCTGCGTATCCAGCAGCCACGTCCCGCAGTAGAAGGCCTTGAACGGCCGCTCGGGAAAGTACCGCGGGAAGAATTCCATCGCCTCCTGGAAAGACGCCCCGCACTGCGCGTGGTCCAGAGGGATTCCGCCTGGAATGTGAAAGTACAGGACCGGATCTCCTTGGGCGAGCACCTGAGACCACTCTGCTGCGGGGAGGCACACCTCCCGTTCGACAGCACAGCCGGTCGGCAGGATCGGGTTCCCTGTAATTTCCTTCTCAGTCACTTCAAGCCGGGACGTCCACGCCGCTTCAGTCCCCGCATCTTCCTCTCTCCAGATCTGTCCGTCCACCCGGTAGGAAACGCCATCCTCGCTCAGCGCGATCACCATCGACGAGTCGGTGCGGCGGTAGACCCGGAAACGGCACAGGGGGTCGTCGAGCACCCTAAAATGGTGCACCAGCCTGCCCAGAGCGTAGATCTCGCCTCGGAGGTAGGTGGACAACCAGCGAGCGGCGACCCCGTCCAGTCCCCATCTGCCAAACATCTCGCTGCACGTCAAACCCCGCTGATAGATCTGGTTCATGCTGTCCCGGACAACGCGTTCTGGAACCGAATGCGCCCGGTGAATCGCCCGCATCTCCGGAAACCAGGACAGCAGCACAAGCAGGTAGAACATCCCGGCCATATCCTGGAGTACGCCCTCCAGAGACGGCCAGCGGTCGGCAACTCGGTTGGGGTAGTCCTCACAGTGATAGAGGCACCAGTGGCAGTGCCAGGCCAGCGCAGACAACGTAGGATTTGCCGCCACCCGCCGGGCCGCAGCAACTGCGTCCTCCGCAAGCTCATCGGGAAAATAGAGCCCCTCGCACGCCTCCCTCACAAAACCCGTAGAGAGGAACGTCAAACTCCCGCCGGGCATCGCCTGCTGGGAAGGTCCCCACTCCAGCCTCAGCAGTTCCCGGCTGTCACCGATCCCCAGCTCAGTAACCACACGGTCCAAATCCATCCTATCAACCAGCCGTTCTGATGTACTCTGTGAGTCGTGCCACAAACAGGTGGTGAATGGTCTCGCCAGCTTCGCCACGGCTCCGGTCAGACGAATCTGTATCCGTAGAGCCGGGCAGCGCCATACAGCCAGAAGCGCAGCTTGAACCGGTTCCGATCGATATCGGCCAGACGCTTCTCGCCCCATTCCACGGGGCGACGCAGGCCGTCGACAAAAATATCGTTGCAGTCCGTGCATTCGAAGCCCGGGATCGGCTCACCCGAATCCGCGTCGAGGACTTCAACCTCGACCCAATTACGGTTTTGCCGAACGTCTCCCACGTTCACCGTGAGCCTGGTCGATCCATCGCTCAGCTCCAGCGGTGTTGTGGTTGCGTGGCCTGGCGTCTCGCGGTCGGGAGTCTCAAGGCATGTGAAGCCATCCTCCCGAAGCGTCGCCAGACCCATCCGTGCGAGGCGTGCGCTCCCACTCCCCATCTCAAGCTTGAACTCCGGGACCTCGTTCTCCGGGGGCCAACTCGTGAAGTCTTCGCCCGACCCGCCATAGAACAGGTAGATGGTCCCGTCCTTCACGACCGGCTTATCCGTGATGATGAGCAGCCCCCCGTCCCACTCCGTGTGCGCGCCACGACGGATGACCTTCTGGTGCGGATTCACACGATCGAAATTGAGGCCGTCGCCGCTCACGGCCAGGCGGATGTCGGCCCCATACATGCCGTAGCAGCCGTAGCGGCTCGGCACGTACCAGCCGTACTCGTAGCAGATGATCCACGCGCCTCCATACGGCGACATCATGACGTGATGGACCTCGTACTCGAAACCGTCGCTGGGCGAGATCAGCGGGTTCTCCTCCGCCCTTCGAAAGTGCTCAATGTCCGGGCCGTATGCCAGGATCTTGGCGCGGCCCATTCCTCGGTAGCGTTCTGCAAAGCGCTTTATATCCGGCTTGTCGAACGGCACCATCTCCTGGAAGACGGTCTTGTATCGCCGTGAGGGGTCGGGGTCCTGATCGTCGCGGACGAGCACCCCGATGTCCGGAGGGCCGTCGACCCACTCAGGCAGATCGATGTTGGGTCCTTCGGTCCAGTGGATGCCATCCGGCGAGTAGTTGGCAAGAGCGCCTCGTTTAACATTTTGGGGATTACCTGTATCTCTTCCTCCCTGCCCCGAGAAGTAACGCTTGATCCCTTTGAATCGCTTGTTCGGGTCCGGCTCCGTGTCATCCTTGATGATCGGACCCCGGCCGTTGAGGACGATGTTGTTCTCGGTGCTCCCGTTATACTCGTGCAGCCCCAGCACGGGTTTGTGCCAGTTAAATCCGTCCTCGCTTACCGCATAGCCGGTCCTCCACCATCTACTGGGCGCGATGTCCGAACCTGCGTACCAGGCCTTGAAGAGCTTGTCTTCATCGTCGTAGATCACTGAGGGCGACGACCACGGCGCACAGTGTGTCGAGTCCCACTCATGGGAATCTCCAAGAGGAAGCACGGGATTGAGCGGATGCTTCTCCGCCTCGCATACGGCCTGAGCCACGTGGTGGGTGGACTCGACGCCGTCCATAAGCAGGAACCCGTCGCCACTCCCCTGATTCGTGTTCATTCACCCTCCCCTTTCGTATGGGCAATCTCAGTCTTCGTGACCCATAAGAATTCACTCCATCCATATAGGCAGTTCGATATTGGAGGCGTGTCCGGCCTCCCCCATCAGACGAATCTGTATCCGTAGAGCCGGGCAGCGCCGTACAGCCAGAACCGCAGCTTGAACCGGTCCCGATCGATATCGGCCAGACGCTTCTCGCCCCATTCGACCGGGCGACGCAGTCCGTCGACAAAGATATCGTTGCAGTCCGTGCATTCGAAGCCCGGGATCGGCTCGCCGGAATCCGCGTCGAGGACTTCAACCTCGACCCAATTACGGTTTTGCCGAACGTCTCCCACGTTCACCGTGAGCGTGGTCGATTGATCGCTCAGCTCCAGCGGTGTTGTGGTCGCATGGCCTGGCGTCTCGCGGTCGGGAGTCTCAAGGCACGTGAACCCATCCTCCCGAAGCGTCGCCAGACCCATCCGTGCGAGGCGTGCGCTCCCACTCCCCATCTCAAGCTTGAACTCCGGGACCTCGTTCTCCGGGGGCCAACTCGTGAAGTCTTCGCCCGACCCGCCATAGAACAGGTAGATGGTCCCGTCCTTCACGACCGGCTTATCCGTGATGATGAGCAGCCCCCCGTCCCACTCCGTGTGCGCGCCACGACGGATGACCTTCTGGTGCGGATTCACACGATCGAAATTGAGGCCGTCGCCGCTCACGGCCAGGCGGATGTCGGCCCCATACATGCCGTAGCAGCCGTAGCGGCTCGGCACGTACCAGCCGTACTCGTAGCAGATGATCCACGCGCCTCCATACGGCGACATCATGACGTGATGGACCTCGTACTCGAAACCGTCGCTGGGCGAGATCAGCGGGTTCTCCTCCGCCCTTCGAAAGTGCTCAATGTCCGGGCCGTATGCCAGGATCTTGGCGCGGCCCATTCCTCGGTAGCGTTCTGCAAAGCGCTTTATATCCGGCTTGTCGAACGGCACCATCTCCTGGAAGACGGTCTTGTATCGCCGTGAGGGATCGGGGTCCTGATCGTCGCGGACGAGCACCCCGATGTCCGGAGGGCCGCGGAACCACTCCTCCAGATCAATGTTGGGGCCTTCGGTCCAGTGGATGCCATCCGGCGAGTAGTGGGCGCGAGCGCCTCGCTTGATATAATCCGGCCCGGAGAAGTAACGCTTGAGCCCTTTGAATCGCTTGTTCGGGTCCGGCTCCGTGTCATCCTTGATGATCGGACCCCGGCCGTTGAGGACGATGTTATTCTCGGTGCTTCCGTTATACTCGTGCAGCCCCAGCACGGGTTTGTGCCAGTTAACCCCGTCCTCGCTTACCGCATAGCCGGTCCTCCACCAGCTTGTGGGCGCGATGTCCGAGCCTGCGTACCAGGCCTTGAAGAGCTTGTCTTCATCGTCGTAGATCACTGAGGGCGACGACCACGGCGCACAGTGTGTCGAGTCCCACTCATGGGAATCTCCAAGCGGAAGCACGGGATTGAGCGGATGCTTCTCCGCCTCGCACACGGCCTGAGCCACGTGGTGGGTGGACTCGACGCCGTCCATAAGCAGGAACCCGTCGCCACTTCCTTTGTCCGTGTTCATTCACCATCTCCTTTCGTCTAATTCACTCCATCCATATGGGTAGTTCGATATAGGAGGCGTGTCCGGCCTCGTGGTAGACCGTATTCTGCGCGATCCGCCACGCCCTGTCATCTGGATCACCGGTATTCCGGTTGATATCGTAATTGGGAAAATTGCTGCTGCAGATATCCAGACGGATGCGATGGCCTGCCTTAAATAGGTTCGCGGACGGCTGCATGTCAATCTCGATCCGATACACGGTTCCAGATTCCATCAGACTCGGACGCTCCCAGCTATCCCGATACCGTACCCGCAGGATGCCCTCGGATGCCGGAAAGGCATAGCCCGTCGGATAATCGAGACTGGACGGATACACATCGATCAGCTTCATGAAAAAATCCGTATCCGGCGCGTCCGACGAGATCCACAGAACCCCCTTGATGTTCCCTGCGATTGAGACATCTTCACTCAGGGGTGCCGTCTGAAAGACCAGCACATCCGGCCGGGAGGCAATCGGCATTCCCGGAATGCCGTGTCCGGGCAGAGTCTCGATTTCGATCTGATCCCGGGGCCCCATCCCTTTGAGCCATCCCTCCTTCATCGGACCATAGGGGATAATGCAGCGGCCGTTGCTGGAAACCGTATTGCGCGGATCGTACGTATAGGTCGTCGATGAGCTTTCCTCGGAGGGTTCTTCGGGCGACAGAAACCCATTTTCGTGCAAGTAGAACGGTCTCGCCTGCGAGCCTTCGGGCGGCCAGACCTCACCGCAGCACCACTTCCCTCCGTGCTTCAGAAGTCCCTCCCGGTCCCTACTGCCATCCCCGCCGCCCATCAGGAACATCCGCACCGCACTGCCCACATCCGCCTTGGGATCATCTTTCAGCCAGCGATTGAACCACGTCAGATAGAGGTCGGGAAAATCATCGTGGAAATGGAGACCTCCCTCCGGGCCGAAATGCACATCCCCGCAGGACGGCTCACAGTTGCCGTGCGTCCAGGGACCGATCAGCACATGCTGGTTCTTTCGCTTCATCTTCACCATCTTCTGGAACCCGTCCAGGATCGTCCGCGGATACCAGTCGAACCAGCCCACCATCCAGAGGATGGGCATGTCCGGAAAGGAATCGAAATACTCATCCATCGCAAATCCGGGCTGGCGCCAGAATTCCGTATAGTCGTTGTTCTCGAAATAAAGCTGGAAAACCACGTCTTCGTACTGGGGTACCATCGCCAGAGGCGTCTGACCGCGCCTCCAGGGGATGCGGGAAGCCCAATCCAGAAAGTGCGCTCCATCGGTCGACATAGGCCGCACCGCCTCGGCAATCGCAGGATCCGCTTGAGCTTCATGGCTGGTGATGGCCTGCCGAACCGCCCAGTTCAAAAGTCCCATATGCAGAGCGCCGCCCTCGCGCATGCTGTAATGATAGCCATTGATCGGTCCCTCAAACGGAATCATGGTCGCCAGTCCCGGGGGATTCTGGGTGGCTGCGTGAAATTGCACCCACGCATCGTGAGAACATCCATACATGCCCACCTTCCCATTGCACGACGCGTGATTGGCAATCCACTCGATCGTGTCGAAACCGTCCTTCGGATCGTCTCTGAATGGAAAAAACGTGCCCTCGGAATTGTGCCGTCCCCGGCAATCCTGTGTGACTGACAGGTACCCGTGTTGGGCAAAAAAACTCGCAATCGCTTCTCTACCAGATTTGTTGTACGGCGTCCTGTTCAAAACGGCAGGAAAAGGCCCCTCCGGTTGGCGCGTATCCTTCCCCGGCAGGTAAAGATCAGTCGCCAGACGCACTCCATCTCGCATCGGAACCATCACATTCCTAACCACAGTCACATCCGTAGAGGATGTACTTGAGTCCTGGGATAATGCGGCTGTATCGAATGTGATGTCGATGTCTTTATGATCGCTCCTATGGGACTGCTTCTCATTCATGAAAATACCTTTCCGTTATTCAGCATACGTTATTTCAGTGTATTGATCTTTCTCCAATGGATACCTATGCACCCGCATCTTCCGATCTTTGGAAGTCATGAAAATCGCGTGAGTCGTCACCCAGTCTGCGATGTTGTATTCCGGCACCTGCAGAATCCGCCCCGGCGCGTGCACGTCGAACGAAAAATCGATCAGTTCATCCATCGTCCGCATCCTCTTGAACGTCTCCCGGTGATACGCCACATACTGCACGCGGTTCTGGGAATTGTAGTAGGAGGAACCCTCCCACCACTCCGGAGTCGCCTCCCTGGAAGGTCCCTGGAGGTCCGGGTGCTGCCAGTGATTGGTCTCGATCACCATCTCCTCTTCGGGTTCTAGAAAGGCGATGTTCTCCGACTCCAGTTCAAACCCCACCATATTCCCCTCCGCATCCACCGCCGCTCCGGTGAGCCCCTTTACTCCTGAGATCCGGTACTGCTCGAGAAAGTGGCGCACGTCATCGCAGTCCGCGCAATACTGGGCAAGCAGGTGAATCGTAAAATAAAGATTGACGTGCTCCGGATGAGTGGTCCAGTTGAACCTCCGGTGGCCCGAGGCTGTTCCCAGGAGCAATCCGGCGTCGTTAACCGATGTGGAAACCGTAATACCCAACCTTTCCCCGACTCCCACGAACCCGTGCGGCCTGGTGTCGGGAAGCCCGACCAGAATCTTTTCATCCACGAAATCTTTCGCCCTGGCGAGCGAACTCGTATCGTAGGTTCTCAACATCGCCGGCCCATCGTCGTCCAGAAGAAGCCCAAACGACGAACACCCCTCCGCTTCACCACCGGTATGGTAGATATGCAAATAGTAGGTTTGATCGAAGTCTTCGATCCCCGCCGCTGCCCCATAAGCCTCCATCTGCTCCATCAAATCCGGGAATTCCCGCCGCATGAAGGCCATATTCTTCCGAAAGTAGGAATGTTCGAAGTTGTGCGGCTGTTCCATCCGCGCCTCCAGCTTCCCCCGGACGAATTCAGGATCCACTGAACCCTGCGCCCTCCCCACCTCAGCAGGTCCGCCCCGAAACGTGAACTGGTCCACGCCTGCCTCCTTTTGAACAGAAGATTCTACCCAGTCCCAATTCATTCCCAAGTCAACTCGACGGCCAGAAACGTCTGATCCACCGGCATATCCACCGGAAGCCTGACCTCCCGGCCGGTCACCTTGCCAAGGTCAACCAGATTGTAGGCATAGGCTTTCCTGGCCTTCTCACTCGCCGCGTCGACAACACATATGTGCATCAGTTTCACACCAACATCCATCCGCCGAAGAACTACAGATAGGTGTAGTAGATAACTTCCTTTCGAGCGATATTGAATCCCGCCTTTTCGTAGGCCCGGCGGGCGCCGGCCTGGGCCTCGTTCAACCCGGTTCTCACCTGAGCGTACTTGAGCCCCTCTTCCCGGAACCGATCCAGGACGAAGGTGTACATCATCGTCCCGATTCCCTGCCCCTGGACCTCGGCTGCAACGGCGTTGAGGCCGACAATTCCCACGCCCTTTTCCCTGTCGAGCAGAAATTGGATAAAGGAGATTACCTCGCCGGTCTCGCTCGACTCCACCACAAAAATCCAGTCGGGATTTTCGGCCAGGTGGCGCCCTACACTGGCCTTTATGGTATCCGCCCAGTTCGGATACAGGGCTCTGAACAGCTCCTCGCCCCAGTTCTCTTCCTGAAGCGCGAAAATCGGCTCCCACCCCTGACGGATAATCTCGCCTATCCGGTCCAGATCACCTTCGGTCGCGCCCCGAAACCGGTATTTGTCGTCCATACTTCCTCCCTCCTCGTCATACAAGCCGCTGACGATGGTGCGCTATACAGTATCCGGGAAACGCACGCCCAGCTTCTGCGCCCAGCCCGCCAGGGTGTCCTGCACATCAGACTCCAGTGGAATCCCACGGTCCTCGCATTCCCGTTTGCATCGCGCCATCCTTTCCCCTGGCAGTCGGATCTCTTCTGTCCCCTCGGCCAACGGGTTGTCCTTTAGGTCCGCAATAAAGTCCCCCATGCGCGACTCGAACTCTGCAACAGGCATAAAAGCCTCGATGTCGATCGCAATGCAGCAATGGCTCAATGCGTGGGTCTTGTCCGTCTTGTCTTTCTGGCCGGGCGGCGTTATTCCACTCAGAAACGCCGCACCGCCCAGCACCCCGGTAAGCGCCTCCACCAGAATGGCCAACCCGGCGCCTTTGTGTCCGCCGATCGGCATCGGCGTGCCCCCAACAAGCACCGCCTCCGGATCGTCGGTGGGCCGGCCATCAGGGTCTGTGCCCTGCAGATAGGAGGGGATACGCTTGCCCTCACGAATCCATTGTCTCAGCTTCCCTCCCGAAGTCGTCATACAGGCATCGAAAAGGATCGGGTACCCGGCCGCTGTCGGAATGCCGAATCCCATGGGCGTGTTGCCGATCGCTCGACCCCGCACCCCGGGATAGCCCATGGCAGCCTTTGTGTTGGTGAAGGAAATTCCAATCATGCCGGCCTCCGCCGCTTCCAGACAGTAGGGAACCGCCGCCAGAAAATGGTTGTTCCGGACCACAATCGCCATCCCGATTCCGCCCTCCCTGGCCTTTTGGATCGCCAGGCGCATCGCCTTCATACAGCCGACCATGCCCACGCCGTGGTCCCCTTCGATCACCGCGGTCATGCCCCGGTCGCTCAGGACCGGCTGGTCGGGCCTCGACTTTATCCGGCCCTCGGCCATTCCCAGGAGATTGAAATCGACAAGCCGCAGCCCGTGAGTCGTGTTGCCCCGAACCTCCTGGCCGACAATCGTGCGGGCAATCGTTTCCGCGTCCTCCTCGGGAACGCCGGCAGCCAGGAACAGGTCGTATACGAACCTCTCCAACCGGTCGGCGGCAATGCGGGTCTCGATTTTGTCGTCTCCTGCCATAGCCTCCATCCTCCTGCGATTTGTCAATGTTCGGCAAGGAAATGATCGGTCTCAGGCTATTTCCACTGCATCTCCACTGCCAGGAACTCCGTTTGATTCGACATCTCGAATGGCAAAACAATCTCCCGGCCGTCCACCTTTGCAGTGGAGAGAGAATCCGTTCCCGAGTATATGTCGACCAGAGAAGTGATCTGAGTGCCTTCCGGCGCCTGCATGACCAGATTCGTCTTGTAATCCAGTCCCAAATAGTTGAATATCAGACAGACCAGACAGCCTTCGCCGATCATCGGAAACAGCTCCATCGTGGGTACATCTCTCCGGTCCCATGGACGCAGATCTCCATAGGCATTCTCCGGCGGGTAGGGCCAGAGCCGGGCAACCGGCTCCTCCTTCGCCAGCCATCTCAGGACGTTTTGCAGGAGCGACATGCCACCCGTGGGGGTCCGGAATGAGCCGTGGTCCCCCGGAGTCACGTAGTTGAACACCGGAACCCCTGCCAGCCAGACCTGACGGCGACCGCCCTCCTCACGCACGACCAGCCCCGGATTCCCGTCCACTTCTCCAATAGTTTCCCCCTCCAGTCCCGGATTGGAAAAGGCCGATCCCAGCATTATAGGTTGTTCAACGCCCTCCAGCAGAGGATGGTCCGGACGCACCGGCCTCATCTCCGAGGTCTCGGCCGTTGCTCCCCCCGGTGGCGGGCACGCCCCTTTCCCTGGCCAATCTCCGTCGGGAGTCTTGCCTACCCAGAGCAAACCGTTGCCTGCGTCGGCGTGTGCCTCCAGAACCTTTCTCTGCTCTCCGGTTAAACAGTGGGTCTCCGGCAGAATCACCGGGCCCTCCAGGCACTCGCTGGCATCAGACAGGCGACCGTCGAAGACCCACCGCCAGGGCAGCCCCACCTGATTCATCACGTCGGGCCAAATGGCCAGCACCTCTCGTCCCCAGCGCCTTTCAGGATACCCGTATATTTCGGTTTGCGTCGGGTTGATCACCGTCGTGAACGCATAGGGCCTCGTCTTTTCAAAATAAGGAATGAGCGTCCCGGCCTCGTGCATCCCGTCGAGGAAACCGGGAAGAATACCAGCCAGATCGTGCGAATACGGCGTAATATTGTCTGCGCCCAGCGCATACGGAACCGAGCCGGCCATAAAACCGTCCCGATGCGTCAACTCCATACTTCCCATGGGCGGCATGAATGCCTGCGGGTAGATATTCATCGAACGCTTGACCGTGGCCCCCGCAAGCGTGCGGGTCGCCTCCGCCAGAATCCGGCGCATCGGTCGGTAGGTGAACTGCGGATAATGGATGTGATGGTAGGGATCGGTGCAAAGCACGTCCAGCGCCAGCGCGTCCTGCGACAGATCGATCCCCGACCTCCAGACGTTGTCACTGAACGACACGACGACCGGCGAATATTGAATGCCGACCATCACCTCCGGACGCTCCTTCTTGATCTCAGCCCGAAAATAGGCGTGTACCTCCGCCCAGTGCTTCATCCGGTACTGTACCCAGGTCCACCACGCCTCCGACTCCCAATCGAAATCGCCCGGCGGCGGTGTCCCGAATTTTCGTTCGTATTCCGAAACGCAATAGTCGCAGTAGCACCCGATCTCACCGTTTCTAAACCCGATCGCAGCCTCATCGTTCAGATGGACCTCTCGAAGCGCTGACAGTGAGATCACCTTCTTCAACAGATCGAGGTACTCCGCCTTATTCTCCGGCTGAAACGGACACAGCCACTTGGTTCGCACCAGGTTGTCGCTATCCACCGCCGTCCCCGAGCCGCCCACGCACACCATAGCCCGTTCCGGATGCTTCCGCAGAAATACCTCCCTGTACTTCATGTACCCTGTGAAAATGGTCATCCCCAGACCGAATTCATCCGCCCACGCTCCAAATTGACAGACCTGTTCCCAGACAAATCCCTGTCCTTTGAACACCCTGTCGGCCGGTTTCAGCGACACGCCGATATCTGTAAACCCCTCCTTCTCGATCCAGGCGACGTGGTCTCGCGAAAAACTCACCTTTTCCAAATTCAAGAGGGCAGTCCTGCGAATCGTCCGTCTCATTCATTCTCCCAATGAGTTGCGTATTGTCAGAGTGAATCTGGAACCTGGAACCTGGAACCTGGAACCTGGAACTTGGAACGCCTCTGCCGTCCCTCATCCCTCACCCCTCGCCCTATTCCCCCCGCGCCCGGTATCTCGGCGTGAAGGGACGGCCATAAAAGAACGGCATGAGGTCGGGAGGAACGTGGTCAACCTTGCCAAGCTGTCCTGTTTGACCGATTTCATAGTCGGAATGAACCAGACGCGAGAGCATGATGAGCCGTTCTTTGTCGCTCTGGATAGGCACAGTCCGGTGCATAAGGGGTCCATCGGCAAAAAGCAGTACTGACCCGCGTTTGGCGACGACTTGGTGGAAGAATTCGGAATCGGGATGATCCGTGATGTACTGCTTAAGGTCACCATAGGACAGATCAAGCCTGTGGCTTCCTGCAAAGATTCCAGTACCGCCGTCGTCGGGACCTACGTCAGTGAGATAGAGAATCATTCCGAGAATCGGCGTATGGAACCAGCCGTTTTTGTGAGCTACCCTGTCTTTAAACCGGCCCACACCCCCGTGCCATCCCAGATCGGGATGGTCGGACCGCCGGTTGAAGCGAACGGCGACCGAGGCAAACCGGAAAGTCCCTCCCAGCAATTCCGTTGCAACCCCCAGCACACGCGGCTTGGTTAATACAGACAAAAAGATGGGGTCCAGTCCAAGCACTGCCTCGATCAGCAGGCGGTGGAGAAAGAGTTCGCCCGATTCTGTCTCGGTTCGATGGCCCCACCAGATCGCGCCTTCTTTGAAATCGTTGTATTTTTGGGGCGGTTTCGGGCGTTGAAAGGGTCGAGCCCCCACTGTCGAGAGGATCTCCTCTCTCGCCCTGTTTGCTGCGGCCTCAATCGATTGAAGCTCCTGCTCGTCAAACAGGTCCTCCACAATTGTGTAGCCCAACAATTCAAACCGCATTCTCTCTTCCAGCGTCAGGACTGGAAAGGAATAGTCCGGATCTGTTTGTTCGGGAGGAGTGTCTGAGAATGCAATGGCGCCGATCTTTTGAAGTACTTCTCGATTCGCGGGGTCCCAAGGGTATTTTCTCATCCGGTCCTCCTCGATAAATGCTTTCTAATACCGCCCTGCATTCCTGCATCGCGACAACCCTATCTCCGTCAAGAGAATAGTCCGGAGATTGACCGCTGCCTCACTGGGGAAGCTGAAACACCTCGTAATCGGCCTTATCCACCGGATGGAGGTGTATTCGCATCGTTCGATTCGCGGCCGTGAGAAAGACCACCTGGCAGGAGACCATGTTGCTCACGTTCCGGTCCGGCAATTGAATCAGACGCCCGGGCGCGTGGAAATCGAAGGAGAAATCGATCAGGTCATCAATCGTCCGCATCCGCGCGAACACCTGCCGGTATTGCTCGATATACTGCACCCGCGCCTGGGAGTTGTAGTACGAGGCGGAGTCCCAGTATTCAGGCCGTGCCTGCCGGGAGGGCGCCTGAAGCTTGGGATGCTGATAGTGGTTGACCTCCAGGAGCATCCCGTCCTGGGCCTCCGAAATGGCGATGTTTTCAGACTCGAGTTCAACCCCGAGAATATTCCCATCCGCATCAACCGCAACCAGGTTGAACCCCTTGATTCCGGACAGCCGGTATTGCTCCACAAACTTACGGACATCCTGGCAGTCTGCGCAGTGCTGAGCGAGCAGGTGGAGGATAAAATAGAGGTTCAGGCACTCGGGATTGTTCACCGGATTGAACCTTCGATGCCCGGAGGCGGCGCCGATAACCAGCCCTGCGTCGTTCACCGACCGGTCTACAGCGACACCAATGAGATTGCTCACGCCCATAAAACCGTGCGGCTTCGCATCCGGAAAAATAGAGACCGTCGTTGATTCCGTCTTCGAGGTCGCCCGGACGAACGCGGTATCGTTGGTGGTCAACATCGCCGGACCGTCATCCTCCAGCAGCAGGCCAAATGCCGAACAGTCCCCCGTCTCGTCGCCGGTATGATAGATGTGGCTGTAGAACGCCTGTTCCAGGCTCTCCATCCCGGCGGCTTCACCGAAGGCCTGGATTTGTTCCATCAGGTCGGGAAACTCTCTCTGCGTGAACGCCAGATTCTCCCGGAAATACCGACTCTCAAAGTTGTGCGGTTGATCCAGAAGTTCATTCAAATGGGCCAGCGCAGCGTCCGGATTTACGAGACCCTGAGCCCTGCCAATTTCCGCCGGACTTCCGCGAAAAGTGTTGCTAATCATGTGACAACCCCCTTTAAGGATTCTGGCTCAATCTCGCCCAGCGCGTATGCGTGATTCCTCCAACAGTACACCAGAAATACGTCATCAAATCCCCATCCGGCAGGCGCACGCCCCCGGGCTTCCCAAAACCGATCTGCAAGTGTTCCGCCAGAAAATTGTCGGTCTCAGGCTCCCCCAGGGTCGCCTCCGCCCCGGCGTCGAACACCACAACCTCATGCGCCACATCAAACTGTTCCAGGTCTTCGCTCAGGGCCACACGAATGCCCTGCGGCTCGTGCCGGAAATTGTATATCGCCGCCACCCGCCCGTCGGCCAGCGCAATCGGCGTGCAGACCTGTCCGCGCAGGTTCGTGGGCCGGGGCTTGGACCAGGTGCGTCCCCCGTCCTCCGACACGGTCCAGTGATCCGGCAGATCTTCGGAGGTCCCGTACCGGTGCGTCCACAGCATCGTATAGATCCTCCCGTCCGGCAGCAGCGTACACATCTGGTCCCACCAGAGCAGCGCCCCGGACGTATCGTCTGCTACCACCGTAAACTCTCCCCACGTCCGCCCCTGGTCCGCAGAAAAAACCGCCGCCGCCTTCTGATCGGGCGGGCCTTCATATCCTTCCGGCTTCCACGTCTCCAGCGGGTACATCCACCGGTCCGCGGCGAGCTGCAGCAGCACACCGGCCCCATTACAGGTGTACTTCTCCGGCGGCAGGTCCACCGGCACCACCTGAGGCGCCGACCAGGTGTGACCCCTGTCCTCCGACCAGAACAGCAGCAGCTCCGGCCGCTGCAGCACCTCCGATCCGGGATCGAACAGCTTCTCGCCCTTCGTTTCGAACCGAGTCGCCGTCATCACAAGCCGTCCGTCCGGTACCACGCTGATTTTGGGCCCCCGGTAGTTCCACCCGTCGTCAGGCGGCTTCCCGCCGTGGATGCTGCCCTCGTTCACCCACGTCGCACCCCCATCTGTAGAGCGCAGCACCTCGACATGGTTGTCCGGCGTTCCGAGGCCCTCCCCCACGTGCTGGCAAGCGATCAAACTCCCATCCGGGAGAGGAGTGATTACCGGCATAAAAGCCCCCCGCCCACGCTGTTGGGAAAGAATCCCTCTGTCAACGATATCCAACATCGACCCCCTCTCCTTCACTTTACCTGGGTCGCTCCCCGGCGCATCTATCCCCACTGCATCTCCACCGCCAGGAACTCCGTTTGATTCGACATCTCGAATGGCAAAACGACCTCCCGACCGTCCACCTTTGCAGAGGACAGACAACCCGTTCCCGAGTAAACGTCAACCAGAGACGTGATTTGAGAGCCTTCCGGCAACCGCATCACCAGATTCGTCTGGTAATCCAGTCCTAAATAATGGTAATGGGGACGCCGGATGGGGCACCCCTTGCCGTAGGCCAAAACCTCTGTGAAAATCTGGTCTTCCGCTGCCGAGCGTGCCTCGTAGCTCATGTGGACCGGACACCCGTGCTCAGCCATTGTCTCCCGAAAGCGCTCTGCTGAAATCCCCTCGCTGTCTCCCTCGAAGCGGAACATCACAAAGTGGTAGGCATGGACGCACCCTTCCTCCACCCGCTGCGGAACAAGCCAGGGGGATTCTTTTGTCGCCTCGCAATAAAGTGCCCCGGCCTTGTGGTGCGCCGCAATAATCTCCTCTGCCTTGTCTAACTGCGCAAGCATCACGCCCGCCTGAAGCTCGGTCATCCGAAAATTCCAGCCCAGGGTCGTCTTGATAATACGCATCTCCCGCATTCTGCCGGCCAACTCGCTCCGGTTGGTCACCGCCATCCCCCCATCGCCGCTGGTCAGATGCTTGGCCTCCTGAAAACTGAACGATCCGATCGTCCCCAGGGTCCCCAGCGCCTTCCCCCGGTATGATCCCCCCACCCCGTGTGCCACATCTTCGATCACCGGCAGTTCGTGTTCCTCTGCAATGCTGAGAATGCCCTCGTAGTCGGGCGGATTCCCCAACATCGGCGTGCAGATAATCGCCCCGGTGTGCTCCGTGATACACGTCTCCAGGGAGTCGGGGTCCATATTCCAACTATCCTGGTCGATGTCGCAGAACACCGGCACCCCATTGTGGTACATCACGGCCGCGCCCCCGAAGTGGCAGACCGAGTCGCAGACCACCTCCACGCCGGGTCCGACGCCGACCGCTGCCACCGCGGCGTGCAGCACACTCATCGCGCTGTTCAATGCCACCCAATTATCCCCCACAGGTGCCCCTTAAGGTAGCCATTAATATTCCCTCGCTGCCCTCCGATGCCGCCCAGATGATAAGCCCCATCCACGGGGTTTGCCTCGATATAGCTCAAAATGGCATCCCGTTCACGCACCAGTTGCTTGCCATGCTCCGGGTCCCGCGTCCGATTGTATGTCTCCGCCGCTCGCCTGGCGCTCATCAGCTGCGCCCCGTACTCCACCTGCGCGGCCAGGATGTCCAGACGGACCTGGACCTCATCCGACGCCTCCGCTTCGCGGCCCTCTCCAATCAGTGCCTTCCCCCGAGCGATCACCTCCGGCGATAGAAACACCCCAAAGCCCGCCATCATAGGCTCCTGTTCCACTACCGCTCGCTCGAAAGCCTCGTGCAGCGCCGCAACGGGTTCAGCCGCGGCCCCGTACAGACAGCGGAAATAGTCCCCCTGAAGCGCGTCGAAATCCACACCCACATCCCACATCGTCCGGGACTGCACCACATGGTTCAGCCCGTAGAACCCCCACAGTGTGCCTTCACTTTGAAACTCGGCACCGACAAAGCCGTTTTGGTGCAGCCATCTGATGTCTTCGTGAAACCTCCGCCCACCCGAAAAGGGGGCATGGGCAAACGAACTGTGCGGGTTGAATCCATAATAGGTCAGCGGCGTCCCCGTCGCTGCCCACCCCTCTATCGCCCTCTGGAAAATCCAGTGATTCCCCGAAGGGTCCGACAGCGGCCGGTTAAAGGAAACAAACCCGTGCGGCGAGGTGCACAGCTTAATCATCAAATTCGGATGTACCGGAATCGAAAGTGGCGGAATCGTCTGATGGTGCCCTAAAATCTGAAGGAACCGGTCCGGCCACCGCTCGCAAAACCGTTCTGCCACCCGGTTGGCAAAATCCACCGTACAGTTGGTTCGGATTGTTTGTTCCTCGCCCAGAAACACCAGCGAGCCTTGATCACACTTCGACAGACAGACCGGGCACCGGCAGTGGAAGGGTCCGTCTGCGCCGGTGATGCTCACGAAGCCCGAATCCGGGTCGCGTTCCATCGCCTCGAATGCCTTCTGGACGACCAGGTCGAGGACCTCTGAATTGGAGGTACAGAGATGAGTACCGTAAGCATTCGGCCACCTCTCGAAGAGCTCGCCGTGTTCGTTCATCGCGAAGTACTCCGGGTGCGAATCGTAATACTCATCCCGCGGTACCAGGTAAGGCAGGGCGTGCACGTGGTCCAAACACCCCACACCGCCCCGCCTGGCGAAGAACGTGGCGATGTCCGGATCGTCAAAGGGCAAAAAACCCGCATTCAGTCGGTTCTTCACGCCCCAGTCCAGCAACTGCTCCTTCCGGGGCGACGAAAATGGCTGCCACATTCCCGACTTCTGCAGCCCGACCATCGCCTGAAAAATCCCCCGCTGGAATCGGAACCGGAACGACGGGTTGACCACTTCCAGCCCCTCCGGAACCGCCAGATCCCCGACCTCCGGCAAATACTCATTCTCCGGACCCGGCCAGTACCACCGCACCCCCAGCCGCTCGATCAGCTCATACGCCGCATACAGCGTCCCCCGGTCGTTCGCACCTGTAAGCGCAATCACATCCGGTGATACGCGCAGCACAAACCCGTCATCCCGCACCTCATCCACCGGCAGATCGCCCGCCTCCTCCCGGGCGCGGGACCCCACCAGAATCCGCACGGGCGCGCCGCTCTTCTCTCCCCGGTGCAGCCCGATGGACACACCGCCCAACTTCCCCAGGTAGCGCACCAGCTCTTCACCGGCCGTCTCTTCCGCCGCCGACGGCTCCGCCGACACCTCCACCGCGCATCGCGCCCGGCTGCCCGCAACCAAAACCACTGGTCTATCCATCTTGTACCTCCACATCCCACGTGTATGCTGCAGACCCGTTGGCATTCTCCACGCGACAGGTCACCGTGTGCCGCCCGGGAGTCTCTCCCTCAAATCGCAGCGACCTGCCCTCCTCAGATGTCACATTCCCGTCCACCGACCACGAAAACCGCAGGGTCGGATCTTCGGCCTCGATAACCGGCTGCTCCGCGCACCCGATGTGGCAGCCTCGCCCGCAGCACCATTGACAGGGATACCCCCTTCCCAAGTCAGCATGCCGTCGTTCATTCCTGCATCGCCACAACCTGCTCTCAGACTACGAGAGTCTGCCAAGTTTGAAATCATGCTTTCAAAATGTCCTCTATTCCCCAAAGGTGCCCCTTAAGGTAGTTATTAATATTCCCGCGCTGCCCTCCGATACCGCCCAGATGATAGGCCCCATCCACGGGGTTTGCCTCGATATAGCTCAAAATGGCGTCCCGTTCGCGGACCAGTTGCTTGCCATGCTCCGGGTCCCGCGTCCGATTGTATGTCTCCGCCGCTCGCCTGGCGCTCATCAGCTGCGCCCCGTACTCCACCTGCGCGGCCAGGATGTCCAGACGGACCTGAACTTTATCCGACGTCTCCGCTTCACGGCCCTCTCGAATCAGGGCCTTCCCCCGGGCGATCACCTCCGGCGATAGAAACAACCCAAAGCCCGCCATCATAGGCTCCTGTTCCACAACCGCTTGCTCGAAAGCCTCGTGCAGCGCCGCAACGGGTTCAGCCGCGGCCCCGTACAGACAGCGGAAATAGTCCCCCTGTAGGGCGTCGAAATCCACATCTACATCCCACATCGTCCGGGACTGCACGACATGGTTCAGCCCGTAGAACCCCCACTGTGTGCCTTCACTTTGAAACTCGGCGCCGACGAAGCCCTGCTCGTGCAACCACCTGATGTCCTGGTGAAACCTCCGCCCCCCCCGAAAAGGGGGCATGGGCGAACGAACTGTGCGGGTTGTACCCATAATAGGTCAGCTGCGTCCCTGTCGCTGCCCACCCCTCTATCGCCCTCTGGACAATCCAGTGATTCCCCGAAGGGTCCGACAGCGGCCGGTTAAAGGAAACAAACCCGTGCGGCGAGGTGCATAGCTTAATCATCACATTTGGATGTACCGGAATCGTCGGTGGCGGAATCGTCTGATGATGCCCTACAATCTGAAGGAACCGATCCGGCCACCTGGCGCAAAACCGTTCTGCCACCCGGTTGGCAAATTCCACCGTACAGTTGGTTCGGATTGTTTGTTCCTCGCCCAGAAACACCAGCGAGCCCTGATCACACTTCGACAGACAGGCCGGGCACCGGCAGTGGTAGGGACCGTCTGCGTGGGTGATGCTCACGAAGCCCGAATCCGGGTCGCGTTCCATCGCCTCGAATGCCTTCTGGACGACCAGGTCGAGGACCTCTGAATTGGAGGTACAGAGATGAGTACCGTAAGCATTCGGCCACCTCTCGAAGAGCTCACCGTGTTCGTTCATCGCGAAGTACTCCGGGTGCGACTCGTAATACTCATCCCGCGGCACCAGGTCAGGCAGGGCGTGCACGTGGTCCAAACACCCCACACCGCCCCGCCTGGCGAAGAACGTGGCGATGTCCGGATCGTCAAAGGGCAAAAAACCCGCATTCAGTCGGTTCTTCACACCCCAGTCCAGCAACTGCTCCTTCCGGGGCGACGAAAATGGCTGCCACATTCCCGTCTTCTCCAGCCCAACCATCGCGGTAAAAATCGCCCGCTGGAATCGGAATCGGAACGACGGGTTGACCACTTCCAGCCCCTCCGGAACCGCCAGATCCCCGACCTCCGGCAAATACTCATTCTCCGGACCCGGCCAGTACCACCGCACCCCCAGCCGCTCGATCAGCTCATACGCCGCATACAGCGTCCCCCGATCGTTCGCGCCTGCCAGCGCAATCCTGTCCGCTGATACGCGCAGCACAAACCCGTCATCCCGCACCTCATCCACCGGCAGGTCGCCCGCCTCCTCCCGGGCGCGGGCACCCACCAGAATCCGCACGGGCGCACCGCTCTTCTCCCCCCTGTGCAGCCCGATGGACACACCGCCCAGCCTCCCCAGGTAGTGCACCAGCTCGTCACCGGCCGTCTCTTCCGCCGCCGACGGCTCCGCCGAGATCTCCACCGCGCATCGCGCCCGACTGCCCGCAGCCAAAATCACGGGTCTATTCATTCTCGACCTCCACATCCCACGTGTAAGCTGCAGACCCGTTGGCATTCTCCACCCGACAGGTCACCGTGTGCCGGCCGGGGGGCTCTCCCTCAAACCGCAGCGACCTGCCCTCCTCAGATGTCACATTCCCGTCCACCGACCACGAAAACCGCAGGGTCGGATCTTCGGCCTCAGCAACAGGCAACTCCGCGCACCCGATGTGGCGATAGACCCCTTCGCTGTCCGTCTGCTGCGAGCCGTCCGGAGCGACCCATCCATCGTCAAGATCCCGGGCGGAATAGTACATCACATACTTTCCCGGCAGCTCCAGCACGTGGGGGGTAGACGTGTACCGAGCGTCAAACGTTTCCCTGCCCGGATTCGCCGGAAAAATCGGAATGTCGTTCTGGTAGTACCAGGTGCTGCCGTCGCGAGTGCGCCCGAACGTAATATCGAAGAACCCACCCGACCGGTGACCCCCGAACCACATCACCAGCTCGTCCCGATCAAGCATGACAAAAGGATACACGCAAGAGCGATAGATTCCCCCGTACCGGACCGCGTCCCCTTCCTCCTCCCAATGCAGACCGTCTTCAGACCGGACCGAAACGATGCTTTCGGTCATCTTCAAATCCGGAGCCCCTCTTGACGGCGCGTTCACCCACATCCGGTAGGTCCCATCGTCCAGTTTCAACACGCACGGACGTCTCCCCACGTGGAACACGGGCTCCGCACGGAACGTCCACGAAATCCCGTCCGGACTCTCGCCGTAGCCCACCCGCTGGTTCAACCAGGGACTGCCCTCCGCATCCCCCTCATCCACAGCCGTAAACCACATCTTGTAGATCTTCTCCTGCGGATCGTAAAGGACGTACGGCGTCTGGAACTTGCGTCCCCAGGGAATCGCATCGTCGGTCGCAATCGGGTTGTCCGAATAGGCCTCCCAGTTCAACCCATCCGTGGACACGGCATACCCCAGGTGGATGTAGGAAGGCGTTCGCGCGTGATCGGAACTCCCCACATACCACATCTTGTAGATCCCGTCCGCCCTCAGCACGCAGGGCATGTACAGGATCACCCGGCACCAGTCCTGCTGCGTCCCGGCGGCCGACAGAATCGGCTCGGACAGGCGCTGCCAGTCCTGCTTCTTCGGCAGACACTGATAGGGCTCCACCTCAAGACGCAGCGTCACACCCTCCCCGGCCTTCACGGAAACCGTCGGCCCGGTCGGATCAACCGCACAGATGTGGGGCACAAACCATGTCTCAACCCCCGGCACGCGCTCAGCCACTTTTTCTCCTTTCTCTGTGAACTCTGTGGTGGAAGTTTTCTTTCTCACACATTCCAATAGATAGTGATATACGGCCAGTTTCTCATCATCCCGGTGAAATAGTCCACCACACCCCACACGCCAGAGCACATCACCTCACCCAGAATAATCCCAATAAAAAGCGGACGTGTCTTCCTGTAGAGCTCAGCCCCGCCGAACTTCAACACCAGGGACTTCACTCCCCATGCCAGAAAAACATTGAACCCGAACCAGTCCATATACCAGACCGTGCTCAGAGGGAGTGCAATGGGGTTCAGCGGCCACCAGGGCAGCCTTGCCCGCAGCACCATCAGAATGGCTGCAATCAACATCCCCAGGCCCGTACACCAAAATCCCGTGTGGAAAATCGGGCTCGGTTCCAGCAGGCGGCGGCCGATGTATTCGTCAAAGGGTGAAGCTGCGTCATTGACCTTCAGGAACCACGGATAGTCGATGTTCACGCCGCCGTGGGTGTACCCCAGCTTCAAGGTCATATATCCCGTGGCAACCAGCCCGAGGGCCAGCGCCGCCCCCATTGCCCAGATCAATCCGCGCTTCTGCTGGATCTCCCGGGACAGCCGGAGCCCGCCCAGCGCGTGTCCCATCAGCGTATTCCTGCGCGTCATCGTCCAAACATAACTGACGCCAAGCGTGACCAGGCCCTGCGGACTGAACGCCGCAGAGCCCACCGAGCAAACCACGAACTCCGACGGATTCAGCGGCGAATACGTTCCCACGAATCCCGTCTCGCAAACAATCCGGGCCATCAAAATAAACACCACAAAACAGGAGAACAGAAGAAAGATGACCAGTGGAGGCGAGATCCCCGCCTGGTAGAGCCAGAATCCCAGATAGACCAGCCCAAGGACAACACCGAGCACCGCCGTACGGTACGGGACCACCTCCTCCGAATCATCCAGTTTCGACGGCCTGCCAAGCGTCTTGGCCCACACCTGTCCAAAATGCTCCCGGGCGATCCACAGACTGTGGGCCGTCAGAGCCAGAATGTACCCCATACCCACAAATGCCAGGACCTCCCACCCCTGAGAGCTGAACCGCGCCACCACCCCGGAGCCCCGCCAGCTCAGGTCGCCGCCCACAACCGCCAGCGCCCCCCTTACACCCCGGCTGATCAGGTTGAATACCCAGAGGCTGAGACTTACATCCAGATTGACGAAAAAGGAATATCCAAGAATCAGAAAATGAATCTTGAAGGATTGAAGCGTCGTCCGGCGAAACAACCAGATAACCGTCCCAAGCCTGACTCTGGGCACCTTCGGGAAATAGTACCGTAGCCCTCCAAGTGTACCCACCAGAACCGGAAAACAAAACCCTCCCCACATCAGTCGACTCTTGAACAGCGGACCGATCCTCCCCCTGCCTGTCTCGGTCATCGCCAGGGGCACCTGCAGGATTGGAAACGCAAACCGCTCGTGTTCCTCCCACTGCTTCCTCAGAATAACCCCCAGGCCGATCAGCACAATAAACAGAACCACCAGGAAAGATCCCCAGCTCCAGAGCGGCACAATCCACGCCGACCATGGAATGGATCCCCCTTTCGGCAGCCCCAGGTAGAGATCTCTCACCGTGTGGGCGCCCAGCGGGGTAAACCAGTCCAGCATATAAGGACGGACGACCTCGATGTGGCGAAGCTCCGGCGTGCCGTGGTAGAACACGCCGGTCGTGTAGAGAATCACCGGCTTGGTCATCACCCAGACAGGGAGCACAACCATAAGCATAATATAAACTGCCAGCAGCTCGCCCCGCCTCAAAGCAAACCGCTTCTTCACAATGGACAACACCGGATTGATCAGCACCAGGAGAATAAAAAAAACAAACAGCGCCCCCCGGTCCATGTACATGCCCCCACCCCCACCCGCCCCTCCGCCCCCTCCCATAAAGGATCCCTGAATCACCATCCGGTTATACGTCAGCCCCATGCACATAAGCGCGCAAAGGACAAGCCCCAGTGCGAATGCTCGGAGGGTAAGCCCATTTCTGAAGGCCGATTCCTCGTTTGTCCCCTCTTCGCCAAAGACAACAGGTGTCCTGAGGCTACTCAATCCAGAGCCTTCCATAACAGAGTTCCACGCGGACGGCGGACCACGTCCTCAGTACTATTCCCCCAGCGGTCGATACTTCGGTGTGAAGGCACGGCCGTAAAACAGCGGCATAATATCATGCGGTACGTGATCGGTCCGTCCAAGACTCTGGGTATTGCCGGGTTCATAGTCTGAATGGACCAGGCGAGAGATCATGATAAGACGTTCTTTATCTGTTTCAATGTTGATGGTCCGGTGCATGAGCGGCCCGTCGGCAAACAGCAGTGCGGACCCCCGTTTGGCGGTCGTCTGATGGAAGAATTCGGAATCCGGATGATCCGTGATGTACTGTTTCAGGTCATCATAGGACAGGTCAAGTCTGTGGCTTCCGGCAAAGATTCCGGTCCCTCCGTCGCCGGGACCCACATCCGTGAGATAGAGGATCATTCCGAGAAGCTGCGTATGGAACCAGCCGTTTTTGCATACCGCCCGGTCCCGGTGCCGGCTCACCCCGCCGTGCCATCCTAAGACGGGACGTTCGGAATGCCGGTTGAACCGAACGCCAACCGAGAAGAATCGGAAAGTCCCGCCCAGCAGTTCCGTTGCAATCCCCAGGACGCGCGGCTTGGTCAGCACCGACAGGTAAATGGGATCAAGTGCCAGAACGTTCTCAATCTCCAGACGCTCGAGATGAAAATCGCCCGAATCTGTCTTTGTTCGATTCCCGCGCCAGATTGCACCCTCTTTAAAATCATCGTATTTCCTTTTGAAAGCATCGAATTCCTTCTCGCCGACGCCATCGAGAATCTTATCTTCGGATTTCCATTGATGCCCGAAATTTCCAGGCTCGAAGGTCCTGTCGCCGGCGGCCTCAAGGATCTCGCCTTTCGCTCTGTTCGCCGCGGCTTCAATCGACTGGAGTTCCTGCTCGGTAAACAGATCCTCCACAATCGTGTAGCCGTTTAACTCGAACCGCATCCTCTCTTCCAGGGTCAGCGCCGGAAAAGGATAGTCCGGTTCAGGTTCGGGAACATCTGAGAATGCGAATCCGAAAATTCGGGGCGTGTATTCGGTCTTTGTGCGATCTTCCGACATTTTGGTGCCCTCCAAAGAAAATCTTTTTGGGTCCGGTTGTGAAAACATGCCCTTTGTTGGGTCGGATTGAAAGATCTGCGCCTCGTCTTTCAATTCTGATTTTTCACCCAGTGACGAAAAAGGGGCTTCACATCTTCCGGCATGGCATTGTAAACAGCCTGCGGGACAAGTGGGACTTCAGCCTCTGTGCCGCCTGGCTCGTCCACCATGCGTGCTCGGTCCTCCGAGCCTGGCATCAAAATATCGGTGTTGAGCCACCAGGGAGCGTACCGGATAACAACGGCCACACGAGGCTCATCCGAGTTGTTGGGAGCCGAGGCGTGCCAGAGCCTGCTATCCAGCACAAGAACACTTCCCGCCTCACCCTCCGCCTGGAGCTCCCCCGGGATGGAATCCAACGGATCAATTCCATTTTCCCCGCTCGGATTGTTGTCCGAACGGTGACTGCCGGGCAGAATCAGGGTGCCGCCGTTCTCCGAACTGAATGGAGAAAGCATCCACAGGGTGGTTAGATGCATAACCGCATCCGGATAGGGAGCGGGTATGTGCCCGGCCTTCTTCTGGTTGAATGGCCAGTCGGCGTGCCATACGTCACGCGGATTTCCGGGAAGATTGACCGTCGCAGTTGTGAAAGAGATCCGCACGTATTCGCCCAAAAGCCCCTCCACAACATTCATAAGGCGTGAATCCGCCACATAGGACGCGAAGGACTGGTCGTGCGCTACAAATCCGGCCACATGGCCGATGCCTCTTTCAAGGGCTTCGGGATTGGCCTGACGCTTGACCGTATCCATAACAGTCTGCCTGACCGCCGAAACCCGGTCCTCAGGAATAACGTCCTTGATCACACACCAGCCGTTGATCCGCATCTGAATCAGTTCTTTTTGCATTCGGTCCCCCTACTCTGTTTAAAATCTCAGACCCGTACCTCCACACACAGTCTTCACCAGTGCCGATCACCCTCACCCCGCCTCGACGTGCGACGCAAACCCGAAGCTGTAAAGCTTTGCTCGGCCATACAGCCGGAATCGCAGTTGTATCCGTTCAGCCGCCACTCCGGCGAGTGTTCGGTGCTCCTGCCACTCAACCGGGATACGCACGGCATCGGTGAGGATGCGTTTGCAGTCGGCCTCCGCGTACCCGGGCAGCGCTTTCCCCGTGGCTGCGTCCACGATCTCCACTGCCACCCAGCTGCGATACGGCTCCGGATCGGCAACGTTGACGACAAGGGCCTGTCGCTCCCCATCGCGTACTTCAATCGGAGTGGTGGTTACCGTGCCGGGCACCAGTCGGTCCACCGATCGCACGTCAACAAAGCCGTCCAGCCGCAGCATCGCCAGCCCTGCCCGGGACGTGTAAACGATGCCGCTGCTGGGCACACCCAGATCTTCGATGAACTTGCGCGGCGTGTTCTGGCCAGGCCAACCCTTCCACTCGCTGCCGTTGCCGGAGTAGAAAATCCAGATCTTGTCGTCGTGTACGATCGTCTGGCTGCTGGAGGCAATCCAGCCCGCGTCCCACTCGCTGGCCTCGCCTTGCGCCACTATCGGCCGGTGCGGCTGCAGCCGGCGGAACTGCTCGCCGTCGCGGCTAACCGCCAGGCGCAGCTCGCCAACGAGGGCATGGAACCAGTCCTCGTAGCGGCCGAACTCGTAAAGCATAATGTAGTGCCCTTCGTAGGGCAGAACCGAGCAGAAATGAAGCTCGTCTTCGTCTCCATCATCGGGATCGAGCACCGGATTAAACCGGCTCGGAGTCAGTTCTTCGAGCGAGGGACCGCAGGCCACGCCGATCTTCCGGACATGCGGCCTGCCATCTTTCGTGGGCATAATCAACTGGCCGTACCACTTATAGCGGCGATTCGGGTCCGGGTCCTGGTCGTCCCGCAGCGGCTGGCAGGGATCAATACCGTGACCGCCGTACAGCCCGTGATCGGGGTCCACGTCCACCGGCTCGCTCCACCACTTCGCATCCGGAGAGTACATCACCTTGTACTGCCTCGGTGGTGCGCCTTTGGTCGCAGCCTTGAACCGCCTGTCCGGGTCAGGTTCGGCTAAATCCAGCATCGGCCGCATCTTGGTGGAATGGCCCTGTCCATCCTCCCTCGTGTTGGGAAGAATAATGTTGTTGTCCGTGCTCCCGAGCCATTCGTAGCGTCCAATCCGCGGCTTGATCCAGTTGACGCCGTCGGCGCTCTCCGCGTAGCCCTCCTGCCAGTCCCGCCGGTGGATGTGGCCGATACCCGAGTAGATCATCTTGAACAGCTTGTCCGCCGGATCGTACATCACCCCGCCGGGCCACGGCCGCGCCTGCATCGCGTCCCATTCATCGAGCTGGCCCAGAGCGAGGATCGGGTTGTGCGGGCATTTGGTGGCCGTGTTGACCACCTGCTCGACACCGTCCAGCGACTCCACCTCTTGTAAGTCCACGAACAGCACCCGCTGTCGGTGGGTCGTATCTAAAGCAATGCTCATTTCTCGTTCTCCTTCCCCCAGCCGTAGGGGGTGCGCATCAGAACAACAGGAAACCGTCCTCCGCCTTTGGGCAGATAAACATCGGCCAGAAGTCGGATCCCATCCCGCATGGGAATCATCACATCGTACATCATCTCGATCGTTTCCATGCCCGCTCCACGCCCGGTCAAGGTTGCAGGATCCAAATACCTCCGACCATCCCGGTCATACTATCGATCAGGATCCACATCCCCAGACAGACCGCCTCTCCCAGAATGATGCCCATAAAGAACGGTCTCGTCGTCCGGTACAGATTCGCCCCCCCAAACCGCAGCACCAGTGACTTGATCCCCCAGGCCAGAAACACGCTGAAAAAGTAGTTGTGCGTGTACGCGAGCGTACTCACCGGCAGCGCCACCGGGTGCAGCGGCCACCAGGGGAGCCGCATCCGAAGCGCCATCAGGACCGCCGCGACGCCTATTCCCAGCCCGGTATACAGAAATCCCTTGTAAAAGATCGGACTCGGCGACAGAAGTCGGCGACCGAAATACTCGTCGAAGGGCAGAGCGCAATCGTTCACGTCTCGGAACCAGTAGTCCAGATTCCGGCCGCCGTGCGCATATCCCAGCTTGAGCGTCACATAACTCGCGGCGATCAAACCCACCGCCAGGGCAGCGCCCATCGCCAGGATCAACCCCCGCTTCTGTCCAATTTCCCGCGCCAGTCGCAACGCTCCCGACGCTCGGGGCATCAGCGTATTCATCCGTGTCATCGTCCACGCAAAACTGAAGCCCAGCGTCGTCAGCCCCGTCGGACTGAACGCCGCAGACCCCACCGCACACACCACAAACTCCGACGGGTTCAGCGGGGAATAGGTCACCGTATACCCCGTCTCACTCACGATCCGGGCCAGGACCAGGAACACGACAAAACTGATAAAGCCCAGCAGCAGAACCAGATGGGGAGAAATACCCGCCTGATAGAGCCAGCACCCCAGATACAGCGTCCCCGCAACGATGCCCATCACCGCCGCGCGGTATGGGATCGCCTCCTCCGAATCGTCCAGCCGCGACGGGCGTCCCAGTGCCCTGGCCCACACTTCCCGAAGGTGCCCCCGCGCAATCCACAGACTGTACCCCGCCAGAGCAAGCATATACCCCATCCCCATCATCGCCAGCAATTCCGACCCCTGAGAACTGTGACGTCCCACCACCCCGGATACGCCATAGGTCTCCAACCCAAAGATCGCCATTGTTCCACTGACGCATTTGGCAATCACGTTAAACACCCAGATGCTCAGACTCACATCGGTATTCACAAAATAGGAGTATCCCAGAATTGCAAAGTGCAGACCGATATGCAGGGGAATCGCACGGCGAAAGATCAAGATCCTCGTCCTCAGAGTGATCTTGGGCAGTGAGTAGTAATACCGGTGAAGCCCATTCAACAAACCGATCGTAAAGGGGATCGCGAACCCTGCCCACATCATCCGGTTCCTGAACAGCGGCCCTACTTTCCCCGCTCCCGCCGCGCTCATCTCCAGCGGCACCTGCATAATCGGAAACGCAAACCGCTCGTGCTCCTCCCACTGCTTCCGCATCACAACCGCCAGACAGACCAGCACCAGGTACAGCACAACCAGAAAAGACCCCCAGCTCCAGAGCTGAAAGACCCAAGCCCACCAGGGCACGGAGGCGCCCGCCGGCAGCCCGTCGTACAGCCCCCGCACCGCCTCCACATCCAGAACCGACAGCCAGGGAAGGGCGTTGGGCAGCACCGCCTCAAGGTGGCGCATCTCCGGCGAGGCGTAGTAGGTCACCCCGGTCATGAACCCCAGCAGGGCCTTGGTCATCTTCCAGGAGGGCATCAAAAACAGAAGCATCACATAGATGGCCAGAAGCTCGCCCCGCCCCAGCGCGTAGCGTCCCTTCAGAGAAGCTAGCAGGGGATTGACCACCATCACCAGGATAAAAAAGACAAACAGCACGCCCCGGTCCATATAATAGTTGCCCATAAAGGGCCCCTGGACCACCATCCGGTTGTACGTCAGCCCAACACCCAAAAATGCGCACAGGGCAAGCCCGATCAGGAACGCCCGAAGGGTCAGACCGTCTCTCCCGGCAGCCTCCGCCTCTGGTGTCCGGCTCTCTTCTCTGTCTCTCTGTGCTGAACTTTCCACTCTTCAAGCCTTCCACTTGCGAAGCTGCCGCTTCCATGCCCGGTCCACCTGCTCCCGAATCGCCAGCACGTCCTTCCACCGGTCCCCGAATACCGACAAATAGTACCCCCCCGCGATCTGCTCCGGACAGACAAACATCTCCCGCCCCGGCGTGGCCGCCTCCAGCCAGCACGCGATCACCTGCTCGGCAAATTCCAGCCAGTCTAAGAACTCTGGCGTGAACTTCCCGCCCGGCCCCAGCGCCGGAACCTGGGCGTGGTGCCCGTTGAACGGTCTGAAATGGAACTGCTGCGCGTACCGGATCAGGTCCGGCCGCTCCGCCAGCCGCTCCCAGTAAGGCGGCGCCAGATGCTTGATCACAGCCGGATGCGAGAAATCCCACGTCATCTTGAGGGGACGCTTCTCCGCCTTCTCAAACCCCTCGGCCAGAGCGTATGCCTTCTCCGGCGTCTCCGTGCAGGTATCGCGGTGCACCTCAATCGCCACGTCCATCTCCAGCTTATCCGCCACGGCCATCACCCGCCGGGCCAGTGCCACGGCCTGCCGCGTCGGAGTATCGTGGTCCAGCATCTGCACATTCACGCACCGCGCACCCGCATCCTTGATCGCCGACAGCTTGGGCATCACTTCCCGCGTGCCGCCCATATCGGTGGTCGCGGCAAAAATCAACCCGGAGTTCGCCACCTGCTCACGGTCCACCATAGTCAACCGCCCCACAAACCCGTCAAACCCGGCCTTCTTGATGCGCCTCAGCTTCTCCTCAACGCTCCACTCCCCCTTCTTGCCCCCGTACCCGATCAGGGTCCCCAGCGTACACAGGTGCCGGATCTTCGGACGTTCTACTCTTTTCTTTGCCTTTGCCATCTCCCTCTCCCTCCTTCTATGGGGATTCCGGTCTATTCAATCCGGTCCCTGACTTCGCCGGAGACACGCTCGATCTGCCTTCTGTGAGGCTCCGAGGCTCGCCGCAGATCCGCCTCCGACACCCTGATCTCCGTCAGAAGCTCCGGACGGGCGCGCACAAACCCCTCTGCGTACCCGGCGCCGCTGTACCAGCCCATATGTCCCGGTCCGATTTCAACCCGCTTGCGAGCATAGGCCTCGGTATGGCCCTGCGTGCCGAACAGGATTTCCGCCTGGATGCGCTGCTCTTTCCAGTCAGTAATATCCACATAAAAATCGATTTCGTCACGTTGAAAATAGACCCCCGGATAGAACGCAGCCGCAATGCTGTGGGGCTGCTGCCGGGTCTCGTAGTTGGGAGTCGCGGCCAGGATCTGCGCCTCGATAACAGCGAAAGCGGTCTCCTTGTGACTGTCCTGCCCTCCATAAGCCATACCGTGCGGCCCCGTCAGATACGGACTCTGCGTGATCAACACGTGGGGCCGGACCTCGTAGATGATCTGCGTCAGAGCCTCCACGGCCTCGGGCGTCTTGCGAAAAAAGGGATATTCCGGGAAGGAGAGAATCCGCACATCCTCCACCCCAAAAAGAGCGCAGACCTGTCGGAATTCCCCGGCCTTCTCTTCGGCGTACTCCTCTTCCGACTGGTCGAAAACTTCCGGGTCGCGCTCTGTCTCCGGCTTGAGCAGCTCGTCGTGGAGCCGCACGTTGTGAGCGTGGATCCCATTAGTCATACTCACCACTGTGACCGCGTCCCCCCGCGAGACGTGGATGCCGCAGGTGCCGGCGCAGTGCGTAAAGTCGTGCGGATGCGCCATAACCACGAGAATGTGGAGCGGCTCTCTTTCGGCCATGGAGGTTGCCTTCTAAGCGAGGGAATGGAATTCCCTACGTGTTTTTGTAGGGGCGCACCCCTGTGTGCGCCCTGCCTGCGCTGGGCAGCCACGGGGGGCTGCCCCTACGAGAAATGGATACGCAGGCGACCTTTGCGATCCTCACCCGTAGAACCACTCCTCCGGCACAACCTTCAATTTGTGCTGCCTCTCACGCTCGCCGTCCACATATCTTGACCAGCCGTACTTCATCACAACCTTCCCCTGCACAAAGGCCAACTGGGGATAGTCATACCGGCTGTAGTCATCGGGCAGCACCCCCAGGTCCGGCTGTGCGCGCACGTGCTTCACCGGTGGAAGCGCAACCCGGTCCACATCCTCCATCCCCCCGCTCAGCTCCACCGTCCGGAAGTTCCCCCAGCTTTTGCCTTCATCCCGCGAGACAGCCGTGGAGAGCCGCCCACGGGAGTACCCCTTTTCGATCTCCTCGACAGACCCCTGGTTCCAGATCACCAGCAGGTCACCGGTGGTTCGGAGCCGTCCCAGAAAGCACGGCACATCGCCGGAAGCCAGCTCTGTCGGCTCGGGAAGGTGCCAGTGCGCTCCCCCATCCTCCGAGAAACTCTGAAAAATCCGTCCCACGGTCGTGCGGACGAACATCATCACCCGGCCGTCCTTCAGTTCGATCACCACCGGCTCGAAACTCGCGCCAAACCCGCCCTGGTTGTCCTCCCCCGGCAGTGGCCAGACCATCACCGACCCCGTACACCGGCTCCAGGACCGTCCCGGGTCGTCTGAGTAGTACACGAAACAGCCGCCCATCGCCGCTTCATACGTATGCCCGTCGGCCACCCGTTTCACCAGCCGGCCTCCAATGGTGCCCGTGACCGGCTTCTCGGTCGCCGGCACAACTTCGGGATACCTGCCGCCAAAGCCCCAGTATGCCGGAGCGATGAGCCGTCCCGTGGAAAGCTGTGTCAGATTGCCCCACATGACATGGAATATCCCCTTCTCCAGGTCATGCTCCCTGGGCATATCCAGCGGAACCCCGTCGCTCCAGTTCTTCCCGTCGTCCCCCGAAGTGGCGAAGTAGAAACCCCGCGTATCATAGTCGGCTGACTTTGCGACTTCCTCCTTCTTGACATACACCATCCCCAGATCGCCGGTGTCGAGCCGGATAATCCCTCGCTTCATCGGCCCACCTTCAAGGGGCTTTCCCCCCTGCAGGTACGGAAACGGGGCGTCCCAGGTCCGGCCCGCGTCTTCAGAGATGTACCCGGAAGGCCCCTCACCCGTGATCAGAAGCCGGTTCTCGTCCAGCTCACTGATCCCCCCGGTAGCGGGTGGAAACCCTTCATATTCGACCTGTTCGGTACTTCCGCTTTCGTTTCTCCTGGTCATCGGAGACCTCCCTGTCTACGCCGTACGCTCCCTGTGCCTATCGCCCTTTTCTGGGACATAGGCTGATCTAATGAGCCAGTTTATGTAGCCGCACCCTTCAGGGTGCGTTGCAGGCATGGAGCGCAGGCTGAAGCCTGCGGCTACAAGAAGGTCTCTTTAGATGGGCTGAATTCAATAAGTTCCAGGTGACAGCCCTAACTCTCCCAGCCGGTCGGCATCGCCCAGATAGAACCCGTCGTCCAGGAGCGCCTGCTGCAGCGTGCGTGGGTCCAGCGCCCGGGGGCTGACACCGTTCGCAGCCGCCAGTGCGGCCGCCGCCCCGGCAATGGCGCCCGTGAGCATAACCATCCACCGCGCCCGCAGGCGGGATGCGACTTCGACGTTTGCAGCCCGGCCGGCTGCCAGCAGGCCATCCACGCGCTTGGGCAGCAACATGCGGTAGGGCAACTCGTACACCACGCCCTCTTCCTCGCTCTTGAAGTCCACCAGCACCTTCTCTCGGCTCGCGTAGTGCGTCAGGCGATGTACCACGTCGTCGAAGGTCCGGCTGCCCCAGATGTCGTCGGGAGTCAACCCGTACTCCGGCTCAATCGTGCGGCTATACCGCGTCCCCATGAAAGGCGCAATCTGCTCGATGGTGACCTGCTCGAAGCCCGGGGCGTATTTCTTGAGGAACTGGACCGACTCGTAGATGTACTGGCGGAATTTGGACTCCAGCAGCGAACGGTGCAGGGGATTGGTTGGGTCTACCTGGGGAGTAGGCGTCATCTCTACCGTCGTAACGGCCTGGTTGTGGGTGCCGAACGGGATCAGATACGTATGGGTGAGATCGCCCACCGGCTGTACGTACCGGTATTCGCCGCTCTCCCAGGCCTGACGAATCGCGGGCATCAGATCGTGCGGACAGTTCGGCCACGGCCGGCCCAGCGCCCCCTCAAACACAGTGGTGCGCCACTGCTCCAGGTCCGGGGGCAGCGGCTTCTCCTTCGCCTCCCTGCGAAACTGCTCATACCGCTCCCAATCAACCCCGCCCACCCGGAAGAAAAGGCCGATGCTGGCCGAGCGCCGGGCGAAGGTATCCACGGTCGGCGCGCCCGCGCTGGCAGCGACATCGGCATCGCCGGTGGAGTCCACCACCGCACGTCCCCGCACCGCCCTCCGTCCGGACTTTGTTTCGACGAAGACACCCGCTACGCGCGTGCCGTCCATAATCGCCCCCGCCACATCGGTCGAGAGGAGCAGGTCTACGCCGGCCTCTTCCAGCGACCGGAGCGCAAGGTACCCAAACGCATCGTTGTTGATAACCGGCAGTTTGCGCATCCCCTTCCAGCTCCAGTCTTTGTAATCCCCACCCCCGGTGAACTCGAAACCTTCCAGACCGCCTGCGCCCTCCAGGCGCGCGAGGAACTCGCCTACCACGCCCCCCAGGCCGTGTGCGTGCAGCGAAGGATGCTGCCAGAGGTCATGCCGTGCGCCCAGCCCGGGGCCATAGTTGCCGCCCACGCTGCCGAAGCGATCGATCAGCACCGCGTGCGCCCCGTGCCGGGCCGCGGACAGGGCAGCAAAAACACCCGCGATCCCGGCGCCGGCAACAATCACGTCAACATCCAGCAACACGGGCACATCGCGGGCCGGCTCGTGTACGGTGTCGCGACTCTCGATAGCAGATGTCAGGTCTCTGTCTCCTTTCCTCAGGTTTAAAATAGCCCATCTTCAATCGGGATCAAAATATACTCAATCGGGATCACAGCTCTCGAACGGCCAGGCCGATGGCATAGTACTTGTGGTTCTTGTCCACCCGCGAAGCATAGTACATTTTATCCCTTCCATCGGGTTCGACGATCACACTTGCATTGAAGCAGTAGACACTGTCATAGGTGCTGGCCGGATCGGGCGAAAGAATCGGGGCATCCCCCTTCTGCCAGTGGATACCATCCTCGCTGTGTGCCAGGGCCAGGTCGCACCTGCTGTCATCGCGCTCGTTGAAACTTCCGTAAGAAGTATAGTACATTTCATAAACGCCAGAGCGTTTGAGCACAAAGGGATAGAGCACCCTCGGATACTCCCACGGTTCGGTAGACTCCAGGACAGGTTTATCCTGATGCAGGTCCCAGGACAGGCCGTCTGTGCTCGTCCCATAGAAAATAGCCATAACCCCTTCGCCGGTCAGGTACGTATACCACATTTTATAGAGGCCGTCTTCAAAGATGACGGTGGGACAGTAGACTTCTTCACAAAGCGGATCGGGCTGGCAGATGTTCCAGTCGATGCCGTCACTGCTTGTGGCCAGGTGGAGGTCGCACGTGAGGTTATTTCCGGTAAACCACATTTTGTACACGCCGTTTTCCAGACGCACCTCCCCGCCGGCTTCCCGCAAGATAGCCGGGGTAGTATAGTTTGCCAGCGGATCGGTAGGGACCAGGATCGGTTCGTCCAGAAGCTCCCAGTGAACGCCGTCCCGGCTCTCAGCATATCCGATACGGTGGTACTCGCTCTTTCGCTTTTCCCTGTCGCTGCCGGAATACCACATTCGGTAAAGCCCACCTTCCAGGATCACCATGGGGGCGTGGATGTGATTGGCATCGAATTTTCCGGGACGCAGCGAGAGAAGCGGGTTTTCCGGATGGCGTTTCCAGCGGTTGGGCAGGATCGGATTTGAGGTCATTGGAATCGGCACGCTCCTTCCATCGGGCACGGCAGCACCATTCCAATCTGCGGAGGTGGGCAAAAGAAAGGCAGCCTTTTTACAGGCTGCCTGTCAAAAAATCAAATCACAATACCATAACTCTCTATATGGGGATCAGGAGAGCCACGGAAAAAGATTCCGTGACCCTCCACAATCCTCAGTCTCCCTCCCACCCCATAGGGTTGTGGTTTCGTGTCTTTCGTGTGGGATGGGGGGCTGTGGGTGGATTCGTGTCCTTCGTGATCTAAAACGACCCGCCCACCGAAACCCGGATCGGAGCGTCCAGGTACGTGCCGAAATCGGTATACGAGACATCCACGCGAATCTCTCGTCCCTCTGTGGGGTTGAACTTCACCCCTGCCCCGACAGAGAAGGTCTCTTCATCGAAGTTGACCTTGTATCCACCGCGCAGGGCGACCGTCCTCTGGAACCACAGCTCTCCACCCAGCCGATATTGCACCTTGGCGGCATCTGTGGCGTAGTAGTTCTCGCCCGTCACCGTCAGATACGTCTGGTCGCCCTTTTCGCCCATAATCTCCATCGCTCCGCCGATGGTGAAAGAGACCGGCATGCTCGCGCGGTCCTCCACAAGCGTCAGGTCCTTCCCCAGGTTCTCGAAGGCCATCCCCAGGCGCAGGCTCCTAAAACCGGTGTAGAACAGCGTCGACACCGAAAAGTCCAACACACTCAGGTTGTCGGTATCCAGGGTCTCCTGCGTCCAGCGGAGCAACGTCCCTACCGATAGCTTGTCGGTCAGTTTAACCGCGTAGGCCATACCGATGGAGACGTCGCCCATATCGGGCTTCCGGCCTGTGCCCTGGGGCTGGAAAATGGTCGTCTCTTCGAACGACTCGGGTTTGAACCCCACCACACTGAGCCCCAGGACCCCGCGCGGTGTGTTGTAGGCAAATCCGCCCGAATACATCCCATCGCCGAACAACCATTTCGTGTAGCCAAGCGAGAACCCGGCCCGCTCGATATGTGTCAAGCCGGCCACGTTGGAAAAGATGGCATCCATATCGTCGGCGATGGCCACGAACGACCCACCCATCCCAACCATCCGCGCCCCGTGGTCGATCTTCAGAAAGGACAGGACCACCCGTGCGTCCCGGCTTTGGCTCTGGGCACCTGCGAATTGCGGGTAGAGCAAGACGCAGATCCCCGCCACCATCAATCCGATCCACAACTTTCGTATCATCGTGATATCTCCTTTTTTGCGAAGGCTTAGAACGTCGCCGCCCAAATCACTTGATCAGCATAACGGTGCCCCGCTGGGTCTGCCCCAGGCTGCCGGCCACCTGCGATTCCACTACCCAGTAATAGACGCCTGCGGGCATCCTCATCAACCCCGTCAGCGGTGTCTGGTTCCACGTGGCCTCGCCTTTGCTCGGGTCGTTGTGCTCAATCACGGAAATCAGTTCCCCCGCCACCGAGTAGATCCGGATCGTGGACTTGTGCGGAACGTTCAGAAACCGCATCAGCCCCGCCGTGGGGTAGTTGTGGGCGCCGTCCACCTTGTACGGGTTGGGTACCACCCTGATCTGCCGGCTCATCTGGTCCGCCTGGGAGTTGGCGGGCACGAAAGGAATGTCGGTCAGCACGCCGTTCGCCCACTGCTCCGGAGAGCTGTGCCCTCCCTCCAGGGAGGGGATGACGGTGCCGGTTCCGTTCCAGTCATTGTGCCCCGTGTCGTAGGCCGCCACGCGGTAGAAATACTCGAACCCGGCCACGGACTGGACATCCTCGTAGGAGTAGCTGCCCCCCTTGGGGACATCGGCCACGAGCTTCCAGTCGCCAACTTTGAACTCAGACCGGAAGACCCGGTAGCCGGCAACGTCCTGAGCCTCTCCACCCAAATAGTCCGGATCGCTGGCGTCATCCGCGTCGTTCGTCCAGGTGATCTGGTTGAACCCGTCGACCGAGGCGCCCGTGCTCGTCTTCACGTCCGGTGGGGGATCAGGCAGGTCGAAGCCCCATTTCCAGGCGTTGCTGGCCGCCGTGTGGTGCTTGAGCAGGTTGTTTATACCCTTGTCGCTCATCATATCCGCCTGGTTTCCCGCGTTTGCCCAGCCCTGGATGTTCTCTTCCACCGGCGCGGCCGCCACCAGCGCGTAGACGATCCTTACCTTGTCTCCGGGCGCCAGGTCGTAGGGCCCGTAGGAAAACGAGGCGTTGAGCCCGTCTACCTCCGTGGGATTGTCCTGAATGGAGCCCGGAGGACTCGTCATCGCCTCGTAAATCTGCTGAGAGCTACTGTTCTCCGAACCCGGCTCGCTGTAGTCGGTCCGGTCCCGATAGTCCCACCACTTCACGGTTGAGGGCTGGTCCGCCACCCTGGGCGCCACAAAGCTCCCATCCCCACCGGTGTCGTAGGTAAAGGTCGACGGATCGTCCACCGCGCCCGGCATATATGCAAGCGGTGCGACGGCGACGTGCTGGAAGGACCCGAGCTCCCCCTCCACCTTCGTGAACTTGAGGCAGCAGTTGTGCCAGGAAGAGTAGGCCCGGTCCTTGCTGTAGGGCTTGCCAATGTCGTTCCCGACAATGTCCGGGTTGTCCCCGTCAAAGGCGTACCACATCTTCAAGCCCTGCGCCGCCGCGGGTCCGTCGAAGTTGGCGGCATCTGTGTACTTGTACCAATCGTCCAGGGCCAGCGGTAGGGTGGAACGATAGTAAGAGTCTGAAACATAGTGCGCCTGCCCGGCCTGGGCGATATAGAAGCGCACCGAAAAGATCAGGAACGTGTCGTTGAGCTGCAGGTCCCCGGTGTTCTCGAAGGTATACTCAAGGAGCTCAAAGTCGTCGTAGTCCTGATAGCTCCAGGCGTAGGCCTTCTTGGTGACGGTGATCCCTTTCTTGGTTGCCCAGTTGCTGATGATGATGCTCTCAGGGAAATTGTCCTTGTCGGCCTCCATGTACTCGCCGTACCGGTAGTTGTGGATCTCCACAGGGGTATTGGGCCCCGGTGGAGCCTGTCCAGGGTACCAGTTGGTCATCGGGGGGCCCAGAGCAGAAACCTTGCTATATCCGATGTTCGCCTCCGGCCCCTGGGACGGATCGTAGCCAAGGCCGACCACGTCCTCCGACTCTAAGTTCGCCTTCGACTCGGAGACGTGATACTCTCCACCCTCCAGAGTTGCGACAAACTGGTTGAACCCCGGCATCGTGCCGTTCAGCTCGTTGTACCACACCCGCCACCCGGTGACCCCCCAGTCCCTCGTCCCCCAGTAGTCAATGAATTCCTTTGGATACTGCACCCAGAACTTGCCGGGATACTGCATGCCCGTAGGGCGATACCAACTCATGGGCGTGGCCTGCCGAACACCCTGAGCACCCTGGTTCCAGTAGACATCCCACACCTTCGCGCGGGACTGAATCCGAAGTTCCTGCGCGGGCGCCGAGCTCCATAACACCAGCCCAACGAGCAGGAATATCGTCCCGCATATCGTGATCCTTTTCATGATCCTGCAACCTCCTCGAAAATGATGATTAAGGCCCGAAGTCAGAAGCTCAACCTGATCCCCATGTGCGTAATCCGGGGACTGCCGATGAAGCGCGAGCGGTCGCTGGTGTCCCCATACTCCAGGAAGGTCGGGTCGTCGGGCCTGGGCCTCTCGAGCCCCCACCACATGTAGTCCGAACCCCGGGCCGTCGTGTCCCCCTGGTCAAACAGGTTGAACACCTCCAGGAAGACGTCGGCGTTCAGGCCCCCGAAGCGGATCTGCTTCTGCACGTTCAGATCGGTTTGCGTGTGCAGGGGCCCTCGCCCCGGTTTCGACTTTCCCTCAACGTTGAGGTAGTTCCATTTAGACCCGGTGTAAATCCGGTAAATCATGTTGAGGTTGATGCCGCCAAGGAGCTTGGTGCCCCCCAGCCACTTTTTGCCCGGCCCGAAGTCCAGCGGCGTGGAAACGAACGCCTGCATACTGCCCTGGCCGCTCCGCCCCCGCGTGAAGGGGCTGGTGCCGATCCAAATATTCTGATACCAGATGTCCTGCAGATACTGCGCCGCCCCATTCGGCAACCCCGGGGCCTCCCACGCCGGCCGGATATCTGGGTCGCCGCCTCTGGTGTTGAAGACATTCGGGTTGGCCCTGACCCTCCGCAGGTTATCGTTGGCCTTGGCGCCGATCTCCCGGATCTCCGCGTCCGTCAGGGGCACAGGCACCTCCTGGTTGCCTACCACCTCCCACTGATAGTGGTACTTTCCGCTGGCGATGAAGTTGGAATCGGGATAGACAAGAAGGAACGACTGGGACTCGAAATCACCCAGCCAGTGGGCGGCGTCCAGCCACTCGAGGTTCAATGCTGCGCGGAACGAGAAGTAGTTGCTGAAGCCCTTCCTCATGCTGAACTCGAAGCCCCTGGTGTCCTCGACCCGATTGGCCGCGTACGTGCCGCCTATCCCGCCGGTCCTCCCGGTCACCGGATCGACGGCATCGTGCCACCCCGTTCCAGGCTGGAAATTGCCGCTGTTGTAGAAGGCAGCCAGAGAAATCACATAGTCGGCCACAAAGTTCCAGTCGGCGCCCACTTCAAAACTGTTTTCCTCGTGCCCTTTGTCATAGACCTTGCTGACGGCGTTCATCGAGTAGCTTTCGTCCTTGGCATTAAAATGGCTCCATTGCACGCCAGGAATGCCCGCAGGACCCGAGGCCGTCTCCCAATGGCTGGTGAACAACGCCCGGAACGACGGAAGCATCCGGTACCTGCCGTAAGAGAAATGCAGGCTGGAATTTTCCGTGATCGGGTGCGAGATCCCCAGCTTGGGGCCCCATCCGGAGATCACCCGCATCGGAGCCGTGGGCGCCTGGATGAACCGGTTCAGCTGATTGTACCAGCCCGACGTGAACGTGGGGAGGAGTTGCATATCCTGTCCCCACATCCGGTCGTAGCGGATCCCGGCATTCACGATCAACCCCTCGAACTCCATCTTGTCCTGGACGTAGAAGGCGATCTGCTTGGGCTTCACCGGGGTGCCCGGTTCGGGCTGGCCGATGTACCGGATATCCCGCTTCGCGTCCCCGGGCGTCATCCCGGTCCAAGTCCACCAGTTTTCGAACCTAATAAATTCCACCCCGACCTTGGCAAAGTGCCCCTTGGTCACCTGGCTGGAGAGGTCGGCCTTCATAGTGAACCGCTTCTGTTCACCGATCTTGTAGGCCCACACGTCCTCCCGGCCGATGTAGAAATATCCCTCCTTGTCGGGCCTGACGGCTGTGGAAACGGTCCCCACGTTGCTGGTGTCGAGCTTGCTCTGGTAATACCCCAACCTCACCTCGTAAAACGTCCTCGGATTGACGGTATGGGTGAAGACGCCGTAAACCATGTTGTCCAGCCGGGTTTCCTTTCCCGCAATCGACCCTGTCGGAATAAAGAGGTCCCGCCCGGTGCCCCTGTTGATCTGTCCAAAGCTGTACCTGGACATTCTTCCGTTGTTGAAATCCTCCGACCAGTCGTAGATCCACCCCAACCGCAGCTTCACATTTGACGAGGCCGATACGGTCAACTTGGCCGTCGTCCGGATGTTCGCCGGCCGCGTCTCCCAGGGTCCAGGGAGTATTGCGGCGTCCCGAAGGTGCCGGGCGCTGAGGAAGAAGGACGCATCTTTAAGCAGCGGACCGCTCAAAAGACCGTCGAAGTAATGACCCCGCACGTCCGTGTAGTTGCTCCGCTGGTGCACCAGTCTGCCCGTCACGGGGTCCACCTCGGACACCCAGTCCGGATCGTTCCATTTCGCGTTCCCGCGCAGCTCGGGCGCCTCGTAGACATCCACACCCCAGTGCTTCGTTCCCGCAGGCGTCAGCCGGTACTCCGCCTCCCCGTGGTAGGCGGCCCCGCCATCCCGGGTCACCACTTGGATCACCGCCGCATTCGAGTTCCCGTACTCGGCGTTCGCCCCGCCCGTAATCACCGAGATCTCCTGGACCGCCTTTACGTTGACCCCCCACCACTGGCTCTCTCCGCCGGTTGCCCAGCCACCGCCGATCCCCCTCCCGTCCCTGGCTTGAACCTGGATGCCGTCCACGTAAACCGTGTTGTGGGTCTCCAGCCAGCCCCGGCTGGCCATCGTACCGTCCGCGGCCATTCCGGCCTCCAGCGTGATGAACTCCGTCACATTCCGCAAAATCGGAGTCTGCTGGATATCCTGGGCGGTCACATGGTACCGGCTCTCCGTCTTGTCCGGCTCCACCGCCGGACGCTCTGCTGTCACCACCATCTCGCCCATCTCCAGCGCCTCTTCCCGGAGCCGGAAATTCAACGTGGTGGTGAAATCCGCACGAACGGCCATCTTATCCTGTGTGATCGGATGGAACCCCACCATCGAAGCCGTCGCCTTGTAGGTGCCGGGGTCGATTGAAAGGATCAGGTAGACCCCCTCCGCGTCCGTGGTCCCCCCCCTCTGCGTCCCTTCAAGCACCACGTTGGCGCCCGGCAGCGGATTCCCCTGCTCGTCCGTCACAACGCCCATCACCTTCCCGGTAGTTCCGGCCGTAGCCAAACTGCCCAGCGCCAGAACAGCGCACAGCGCAAGGGCAATACCTAAACCTATATTTAATCTTCTCATCCTACCTCCTCCTTCCTTGCGGATGAAACCAAACCACCATCTCTCCCAAAACCCCAACCCCAAAACCGAAGAAAAAGTCTTCAGACCGTTTCTCCCCTCCTTTCTCCCAGCTCTACTGCCTCCTGCCTTTCCCTACCGCGAAAAATAAAACCGCATCCCCCCACGAACATTCCAATACTGCATCGGAAATGTCTGACCCTCTATTCCCCACGCCTCCATAGGACGCAACTCTCCCAAAAACACATTGTAACGCGCCCGAAGATCCACCGATATATTGTCGAAAATAAACCCCTCTACACCAAAACCCGCATTCACTCCCAACGCCGTGCGCGTGTCGCTGAACGCATCCAGCTTAAGCGTCGGATCTATCGGAGCCGTCTTCTGACCCGGATAAATCAATCCACTAACATCCGTCGAATAATCGTAAAACCCTGCACCCACCGTCAGATAAGGCTCATAACTCCCCTTCCGAAGCACCTCCGCACCTTTCCCACGAATGATCCCGTTCACTAAGAAACCGTTCATCTGCATCTTGCTCACCGCATCGGGAGACGCATAATCCTTCCCGTCTGGGCCCCAGGTGAACATACGATCTTCCAGGCTCCCGTTGTCGAACTTGGAGCGGTGATACTCCACCTCCACGCTCACTTTGGGTCCCACCACGTAGGTGAACACCACCCCTACTGTGCCCCGGCCGTCCTCATACCAGTCTTTAAGTTTGAACATCGACCGGTTATAGTCCAGAAACGTGCCCACCCCCCAGCTTCCGCTCGCGCTCTGGCCGTAGACCCCACCGACAGAAACCAGCAGAAGCGCCACTGTTAGACATCCTAAAACGCCCTTTCGCATACTCGCTCTCCTTATCCGGCCCTTACGCTTAAAACATCCACAGCCAGACGATCCGGCTGACTATTGTAAATAGACATGGTACACGACAAAAAAGGAAAAGACCTGCGCTGAGTGGTGAAATGAGTTAAGTTTGGGTTGTCAAGATCCAACAACTCATCCATCATCAAACACAGGTCTATGTCTCCTCAAGTTAATGAATTACACGACGTGATGCAATGGTATTTACCCTGTCATAAGGCCCGGGTAAAATTCATCGCCGCCTTCATTGTGTCTCTCATCAAGCTCACAACCGTCAACTTCACCAAACTGGCCAACGCCCTCAACGGCAAAGCCAAGCAGAAGTCCAACTATCGCAGAATCCAACGTTTCTTCAGTGAGTTTAATCTGTCCTATGACCTGGTGGCCGACTTGATCCTGCATCTCTTGCCGATCAAGTCGGACTTTACCATCTCGATAGATCGGACGACCTGGAGCTTCGGCAAACTGACCATCAATATTCTCACCGCCGGGAGTGTCTATCAAGGCGTTGCATTTCCCATCTGCTGGATACTGCTGCCCAAAAAGGGCAACTCCAACACCGATGAGCGTATCCAGTTGATGGAACGGGTCTTGAAGTTGGTGGATAAAAACCTGATTCAGGTCATCGTTGCAGACCGGGAATTCATTGGGCAAGAATGGTTTGCGTGGTTAGATGCGCAAGCCTTAGGCTTTGCCATCCGCGTCAAGGAAAACGCCAAAACCCTAAATGGCAAAGGGGACATCGCGCTTCGATGCTTGTTTGCCGACCTGCACATTCACCAAGAGCGCATCCTGCGTAAACCCCGTCTGATCTATGGTCATCATCTGTATTTGTCTGTCATCCGATTACCTGACGAATTTCTCATCGTTGCCAGCAAGTGTAAAGGTCGAAAACCGCTGGAGGATTACAAAAAACGGTGGGGAATTGAAGTCCTGTTCGCCGCGTTGAAAAGCCGAGGCTTCGATCTGGAACAGACCCATCTGATCCATCTGGAACGAATCGAAAAACTCATCGCGCTTTTAGCCATTGCCCTCACCTGGGCTCATCTGGTAGGAGAATGGATCGCAAAGACAAAACCGTTGAAGATCAAAAAACACGGATGCAAAGAGAAAAGCCTGTTTCGATATGGATTGGACCATTTGCAGTATGTTCTGCTCAATATACAGGATCACATCCAGGAGTTCTTTCACTGTCTTTGGATACTGATTGATCCTCCATATTTTAGGTCAGATTAAGTTTTGTCGTGTATTATGGTAAATAGATTTAATTCAAAAGCTTAATTTAAATATAAAAAAAGCCTTTGTCAAGCATTTTTCAAAAAGAAACCACAGGCGCAGACTACAGTTATACATTTATTAAACAAAGGCTTATATTATCCCCCCCCAACACAATGCCAGAAGCTACTATTGCGGGATAAAAACAAGCATTTATGCACTGAAAATCAAAGGGCACGACCGTATCCCTTCTTGGTCGTGCCCGGCAATTGTAGGTACTGTGAAAATATAAGAACATTTCACCTATTCCGCAACAGCAAAGACGCAAAAAACCCGCACGGATTCAGACCTGCGGACTCTCCAGAAAAACCGTCACCCCCATATCGGCGTACTGCTCCCGTGTCTCCGGTGTCCGGTTCCGGTGGCAGATCCTCACGCCCGTACCCTCCAGCGACTTGCCCATATATCCGATGCAAGCGTCCACCGACTGGAGCGCGTGATTCGGATGCGACTTGATATTGAACGTCATATCCGTCGGCCCGATCGATACGCAGTCCACCCCCGGATATCTCTCCGCCCACAGGTGCGCCCGCGTCGTCGCCTCCACCGACTCGATCTGCATCCAGAGCACCCCAAAGCTGTTCCACCACGCCCCGTACTCCTCCGGACTCTTCCCCTCTGTGCCCCGCCGCGCCCCCCCGCCAAAACTTCGCCCCCCCTCCGGCGGATAGTAAAAAGCGTGCTGCGCCTCCTCCACCGCCGAATCCAGCTCCGTCTGCGGCACCTCCACCCCGCACGGCCCCAGGTCCAGGTAATTCCCAATCAGGTACGCATTCCGCGTATGCTTGATCCGAAACTGGACGAACACACCCATCTCCTCCGCCATCCCGCAGAACGCAACCAGCCGTTCTTCGTTAAGCGGCGAATGCTGGCTGTCAACCGAAACGAAATCATAGTCGCCCGCCGCCAGAATCGCCTCGAACCGCTCTCGTTCCACATTCGCGGGCGCCGACACCCCCACAACCTGCTCCCCGTCACGGATCCGCTTCTTCAGTCCAACCGCGCCTTCGAACATCTCTGCCTCCTTGGTGGCTCAAACCTTCCCTTCTCGGGTCCATTTTTCCATCAGCTGTTTCTGGTACGCCTCCCTCCGTTCGGCATCCTCCCTGGCTCGCCCGGCATAGTACACAAACCCCAGCGCCCGGCGCGGCCGCTCGCTCGAATTCGGGTCGGCCCGGTGGATCGTCATGCTGTGATGCACGATCAGATCCCCCGGCTCTGCACAAACCGAACCCTCGGCCGCCTCATCCGCCTCCCCAAAATCCGTAATCCCCTGCGAAAACCCCAGCACGTTCGACGCCCGGTGCGGCCGGATATCCTGCCGGTGTGATCCCGGAACGTAGCGCAAGCAGCCGTTCTCTTCATCCACCCGATCCAGGGCCAGCCACATCGTCAGCGCCTCGTTGGGTTCCAGCATAAAGTAAAACCCGTCCTGATGCGGCGGCGTCACCTTGCCCACCCGTGGCGGCTTATTGAACCACTGCAGGTTCTTCGGCACAGCCTTGTCGTCCAGCAGCAATTCCGCCAATTTCACAAAACGGTCGCTGAAAAACAACTCCCTGAAATACCCCTCGTAATCCTCCAGGCTCTGCAGCCGCATAATCGTCTCATCCCGGCCCTGAACCTCGTAAAAGGCGGCATCGGACGGCAGTTTCGGGAGAATCTCAGCAATGTACCGGTCGATCCGTGCATTCAGGTCTTCTGCCTCCGCAGGACTGAAAAACCCCGCAACGACCAGATACCCATCCTGTTCAAAAGCCTCTTTGAGTTGCTGCGAACGATTCTGCCAGGTCATCGTATACTCCTAAATCAACCTTCGATATATCCTTCCAGAAGTCGCGCCGTATCCGAAGCGACCTGCAAAAGATCGCGGCCTTCGGAATATGGCTCTAAAACATTAATATACCCCTCATAACCAATGGTTTTCAAGTCCGAAATAAACTGAGGAATACCCAGATGATCCTCATCGCACAGATAAACCCTGCGGAAATTGGGCGTGGTCTCCTTGTAGTACCGACGGGCAACCTGATCCCCCTGGCCCAGAACACCGCCCTGTACATTGACAATCCGGAGCAGGTCTTTGATCTTCTCGAGCGTGCTTAAACCGTAATCCTGTTCCGCCATGTAAATATTCAGCGGATCCACATTCAGCCCGAGATTCGGCCGGTCAACCTCTTTCACGAAGTCCCCGGCCCGGCTGATATCCTCAAAAAGGCTGTTCACATGGCAAGCAATCACAAGCCCGACATCTTGCCGAGCCGCCAGATCGCACCATTCGCGAATCAGATCCATATCGGTGGGATATCCAATAACCAGGTGGTCCAGCTCCACCCGCTGCAGGAACGCCATCTTCTTCTGGATCAAATCCCCATCAAAAGCACTGGAATCCAGCCTCCCCCAGATCATACTGCATCCCAGCCCGTACTCCGTATAGAGCGCCTCCAGTTCGTCGTACCGCTCCTCCTTAAAAAGGTGATCGATCTGCCCATCCCTCAAATGCACCCCTTCATAGCCCCCTTTCCTGGCCAGTTCCAGAAATTCGTCCACTCCGAGCGCGTAGGACTGCTTTGTCATTTCAATCAATCGCCCAGACAGCGAAAGCTTCATCACACCCTCCTTGTTTAAACCGCACAGACGCCCTTATTTTGCCTTTCTCCGCGTCCTCCGCGCCTCTGCGGTGAGATTTTTTCAACTCCCGCCCCACTCAATCACCAGCCCAACCGCCTCCCGCCGCCGTTCCACAACCAACCGGTACGCTTCCGAAGCCTGCCCATAAGAATACCGCCCGGTAATCAAAGGCGCCACCCGAATCCGCCCCGCCGCCATCAGCTCCAAACAGAGCCGCTCATCCTCCTCCAGCGTCCAGTACCCCGGCGACCGGTCCACGCCCGGCCGCCCCGCATTCGTCGCCCCGATAATCGTCAGCGCCCGCTTGGTCACATCCCGGTAAAAATTCACCTTCTCCGTCTCCCCCCGGCTGCCGGCCAGCAGCACCACCCGCCCGCGCCAGCCCGCCGCCTGAAACGCCGTCACCACCGGCTCGGGACTCCCCGTCGCCTCAATCACCACCCGCGCCCCATCCCCATCCGTCAGCCCCCGCGTAGCCTCCACCAGATCCTCAGCCCCAACCCGGACCGTATGGTCCGCCCCCACCTCCCGGGCGATCTCCAGCCGGCTCTCGTCCAGATCCGCCCCGATCACCGGATAGCCCCCCTGCATCCGAGCAATCTGCAGCGCCAGGTTACCCACAATCCCCAGCCCCAAAACAAGCACCGACTCCCCCAGCTCCAACCGCGCCTTCCGCACCCCCTGCATCGAAACGGCCATCAAAGAGAAAAAAGCCGCAGCCTCCGAAGAAAGCCCATCCGGCGCCCGCGCAACATGACCTGTTCGCACAACCACATGGCTGGCGTGCGCCCCGTGTGACGCCACCCGATCCCCCACCTCCACCCCTTCCACCCCCTCACCCACCGCCAGCACCTCGCCCACATTGGAATACCCCACTCCCGTCGGAAACCGCCCCGGCGTATTCGGCAGCCCCATCAAAACCGCGCCCTCCGTACCCGGACTGATCAGCGTCACCTCCGTCCGGATCAACACCTCTCCCGCCCCCGGCGCCCCCACCTCAAACGCCTCAACCTCGACTTCGCCCGGCGCTCTGAACACAACACGTTCACCCTGCATGATCTGCTCCCTTATGGACCCCCCAGGAAATTTCGGATTGCGGAATGGGGATTGCGGATTGAAAATCTTTTAAATCCGCATTCCGCAATCCCCATTCCGCAATCGAAGGGGGTTAGGTCAAAAATCATTCTTCACCACCACCGGCCTGCCCGTCCCAACCGACTCCCCCCCGGCAATACACGTCGCCGCCGATTTCGCCCCATCGCGCAGATCGATCATCGGCGTCTTATCGTTCAGAATACAATCCACAAAATGCGCCATCTCCTCGCCGAATGTCGGGTGCTCGGCAAGAATCGTAATCGGCAGCGGCATAAAATCCTCTAACTCCTCGATCTTGCTCAGATACAGCCGGTCGTTGATCGCCGTTCCTTTCGTGCCGTAAATAGCCAGGTTCATCTCGTAGGGACGCTGGCACCCCAGAAACGCCGCTATCTTGCCCAGACACCCGTTCTTAAATTTGAAATTCATCAAAAAGGCGTCGTCGTGTGGAAAATCGGCAATCACCTTGTGGTTGGAAATCGCGTACACCTCGTCGATATCCCCCACAATCCAGCGCAGGAGGTCGATGGGGTGCACGCCGCCGCCCATCAGTCCAAAATAAGGGTTCTTACTATCCGCCCACCAGTCCTTGATCCGCTTCTCGATATTGTGAAGATAATCCGCCTCAGCGTAAAAAGCCTCCCCCAGCTCCCCCTCATCGTACAACCGCTTAATCGTCTTGCATATCGGATTGAACCGCGCGCTCTGTCCCACCATAAACTTGAGCTCGCTCCGCTTATCGGCAGCCTGCACGATCCGCTCGCAGTCTTCAAGCGTCGTCGCCAGCGGCTTCTCACAGATCACATGCTTACCTGCCTCCACCGCCGCCACCGCCTGATCCGCATGTGCGTAGTTGGGACTGCACAGAGAGATAATATCAATATCTTCCCGCTCCAGCATCGCCTCATAGCTCGACGCAAACAAATCGCCGGAACCCGGAAAAAGGTCCAGCCTGTTCCTGCTTGGAGCCCAGACCGCCCGCACCTCGGCATCCTCATTCTCCTCGAATGCCTTGAAGTGCTCCCTCCCTGCGTGTCCGATTCCCACAATACCAACGCCTAATTTTCCCATCGTCAAGCCTCCATCGAATCAATTCATAAAGGTGGGAATTAGAATGCCCCTGACTCGCTCAGTATGGCGTGTGCCGCATTGTGCCCCGGTCCGCCCGTAACCGAACCGCACGGATGCGTCCCGGAGCCGCACAGATAAAGGCCCTCTAAGGGCGACTTATACGCAGACCAGGCCGGCAGCGGCCGCCGGTGCAGCATCTGATCCAGCGTCATATCCACGTGCCGGATGCTCGCGTCCGTAATCCCGGTCTCCCGCTCGATATCCGCCGGCGTATAGAGCCTCTGCCACTCGATCAAATCCCTGAAACCGGGAGCATAATCCTCGATAACCCGAACGATATTCTCCATCGTCGGCTCCCGCAGCTCGTCCCAGCTGCCCTCCCGGGGGCGGGCCGGGGCGAACCGTACCCAGGCCCCAAAAACGTGCTTGCCCGAAGGAGCCATCTGTGGATCGTACACGGTAGGCAACTGCAGACTCATCACCGGATCGCGGGCGGGGATGCCCGACTGCGCATCCAGCCAGGCCCGTTCGACGTACTCCAGGCTGGGCGAGATCCGGACGTGCGCGACGGCCCGGGCATCGTCGGCCAGCTCCCGGGGAACCGCAGAGAAACGCGGTACGCCTGAAAGCGCCGCGTGATACTTCATATACCCGGCCCGGGTCTTGATCCTCTCCACCTGCCGCCGGAATCCTGAATCCAGGTGCGAAGCGTCCACAAGCTTGAGAAACGTCCGTTTCGGATCCGCGTTGGAAACAACCAATCTGGCCCGCAGCGACTCCCCGTTCGCTAGCCGAACACCCACGGCCCGATTCTGCTCCACCTCAATCTCCTCCACCGGGCAATCCACACGGATCTCGGCCCCAAACCGCCGCGCCGCTGAAGCCAGCGCCCCCGTAATCTCGCCCATTCCTCCACGCACAATCCCGCACTTCCCCTCCAGCCCGGCGCCTCTGCTGGCCGACTCCACGGCGTCGGCCAGCAGCGATCCGACGGCGGTTGGATACCCGTAATCATCGGACCGGCTCAGAGCGCTCTTGACTTTCTCATCCTCAAAGTAATCGCTCAACACATCCCAGTGGCTGCGGGTCAACATCGCTTCCAGAACAGCAGCCCGTGACGTACCCCGGTAGCGCTCGTACAGCTCGCTATGCGTCATCGGCGGACTCAGAAACCACTCTTCCGCAAGACCGATGGCTTCATTCATAAACCGCGTATGAGACAGGTACCCCTCGGCTTCGCCCGTCCCGAACCGTTCCAGCCCCGCCGCCGTCCGCTCGACATCCGACCAGAGCATGATCCCATCCCCGTCCGGATAAGGAGCCAGCATCGTCGGATCCAACGCCTCAACAACGAAGGCATCGGCGGGAACTTCCAGATCGCGGCAGATCCCGGGTCCCGGCCCGTGCGCCCCGTATGCGAAGGTAGAAAACCGGAAACCGGGAACCAGCTCCTCGGTCACACACGCCCCCCCAATGCGTCCGCTCCGCTCCACAACCACCACATCCAACCCGGCCTTCGCCAGATACCCCGCGCAGACCAGCCCATTGTGCCCCGCCCCGATTACAACAACATCAGTCGCCATGTCCAGAGATCCTTCTTGTCTGAGATTCTAGCATCAAGTTAAGCGGTTTAGGACCCCTCCCCCGGCCCCTCCCCTAAAGGGAGGGGAGAAAGGCACATCCTCGTAACGTCCACTGAGACAATGATTTGCTCCCCCTTCCCTTTAGGGAAGGGGGCCGGGGGGTTAGGTCAGTTCACTACACATTCCCCAGTTCCTTGTGCAGTCGGCCGGTGTAGGCCGCGTGTGAGGCCCTCCATGCTTCGTTCACCTGCGCGTTCACCCCCTTGAAGCTGCACACCAGTCCGCGCCGCATCTCGTCGGTATTGTTAGGACCGGTTCGGTGGGGCGTCAAAACGTGGTGGATCGCCGCAGCCCCTCGTCCAAGAACCGCGGGCGCCTCCGGATACTTGGCCGGATCCAGCGCCTCGGACTGCTGTTTGCTGAAAGGAAATTCGTTGGTCTCGAAGTGGTCCAGATCGCCCAGCTTGAAAGCGCCCCGGGCATAATGCATCGCCCCATTTTCTACTGTCGTATCGTCTATGGCGAGCCAGAACGCGGCCCCCTCGGCAGGATCGAAATGCATATAGGCATTGTCCTGGTGGTAGGGTGTGGCCGTCCCTTTCCGTGGCGCCTTAAAGAAAACCTCCGACCCAAGCAGCTCAATCTGAGACCCGACACACGCCTCCATCAGCCCCACCAGGTCCGGCCGATTCACAAAATCCTTGAAATAGTCATCGTACTGGTTCAGGCCGCCGGTGTGGGTAATGACTTCACTCGAACCCGACTCATAGAACACATCCCTCTTATCCACCGTGTGAAGCACCTCTTTCATATATCTCTCCAACTCCTGATCCAGCCTGTCAACTTCATCCGCACTCAAAAACCCTTCCACCAGAACGAACCCGTCCTCCCGGAACCGGGCTGCGACATCTGCCACGTCGTATGCCATCTCACGCTCCTCTGATAATGACCCCTTTTTTGCCTTTCTCCGCGTCCTCCGCGGTGAATTTCTGTAACACCTCCTCAGACGCTCTTCCCACCGCTCTTCCTCTCCAAATCTGGCAGGAGCCGGTGGTCTTCTACCAGACTGAATTCGATTCCATGATCGATCCCTGCCAGATGGTACGCCCCGTCCACCGGATGTGCTTCCACATAGCTCAAAATTGCGTCTCGTTCCTCCTTCAACTGCTTCAGAGTACCCGCGTCACTGGTCCGCCTGTAATCTGCAGCCGTCCTGCTTGCCCCCGCCAGCCTTGCGCCGTATTCAACCTGCGCATCGAGCATACCCAGCCGCGTCCGAACTGCATCCGACCCATCCGATTCCCGGGCCTCCTGCAGGAGGCCTCTCGCCTGCCCCACCACCTCCGGCGACAAATACGCCCCCAGTCCCACCGTCAGCGGTTCGTACTCCACCAGCGCCCGCTCCAGCGCCTCGTGCAGCGCCTGCACCGGCTCTGCTGCGCTGCCGTACAGAGATCGAAAATAATCCTTCTGCAGCGCGTCGAAATCAACTCCCACATCCCACAACGTCCGTGCCAGCGACACGTGGTTCAACCCGTACAATCCCCACAGCGTCCCCTCACTCTGCGAATGGTAACCAATAAAATTGTGTTCGTGCAGCCACTTCACGTCCTCGTGGTACTTTCGACCTACCGGATAGGGGGCCTGGGCCATCGAACTGACGGGATTGTAATCGTAAAACCACAGCTTCGCACCGGAATCCTCCCACCCCTTGAGATCCTCATGCAGCAGCCGGTGGTTTCCCACCGGATCCGACAGCGGCCGGTTGAATACACAGCGATCGCCCAGAGAGTGTGTCACCTGAACCAGTACATTCGAATGCACCGGAATCGTGGGAGGCGGCATCGTCAGATAATAGGCCAGCACGTAGACGTACCGGTCCGGCCACGTTTCACAGAACCGTTCGGCCACGCGATTGGCGTATCGGATCACATCGTTGGTCCGAATCAGGTATTCCTCGCCCATAAACGTCATATTTCCCTGATCGCAATTCTCCAGACACTCCGGACACTGGCAGTAGTCGATGCCGTCCGCTTGCGTGATGCTCACCAACCCCGCTTCCGGGTTCCTCTCCATCGACTTCACCGCCTCGCGCACAACCAGATCGATCACATCGGGGTTCGAGAGACAGAGGTGGCAGTTGTGGGCACGCTTGTTCTTTTCACGTTCACCCTTCTCGTTCATAGCGAAGTATTCCGGATGCGAATCAAAATGAACATCCGGATCCACCATATGCAGCGACGCATGAACGGAATCCACCCCCGCCACGCCCCCGCGGTCGACAAAATAGGCTGAAATGTCGTTGTCTTCCAGAGTATCTTCCGTCAGACCGGGATATTCGATGATCGTGTTCAACCGATTTTTCACGCCCCAATCCAGCAGTTGCTCCTTCCTGGGTGATGAAAACGCTTGCCAGAGCGAACGCGGATACCCACCAAGGCCCATCATAGCCGCAAACATCCCCCGGGCAAGCCGGAATTTGAACGACGGGTTAATCACCTCGGTCCCGGCCCGCAGGGTCAGATCCCCGCCCTCGGGCAAATACTCGTTCTCCGGCCCCGGCCAGTACCACCGCACCCCCAGCCGCTCGATCAGCTCATACGCCGCATAAAGCGTCCCCCTGTCGTTCGCCCCCACCAGCGCAACCGCCTCCGGAGACACCTGCAGCAAGAACCCATCATCCCGCAGATCGCCCACCGGCAGATCCCGCACTTCGTCCCGTGCACGCCCCCCTACAAGAATCCTCACCGGCGCTCCACTCCTGCCCCCCCGGTGCAGATCGATGGAAGCCCCTCCCAGCCTCTCTAAGTATCGCACCACCTCTTCCCCCGCCTTCAACTCCGTCGCCGACGCCTCTGCCCCAACCTCAACCGCGCACCGCGCCCGGCCGTCCGCTGCCAGAACCACAAGCTCGGACATAAGGATCTCCTTCTCTTAGTGTTAGAACAGCGCAACCGCTAACCATCAAACCCGAAACCTCACTCCAACGCCTCCTCCTCCAGCACTGATAAATCCATGGTCTCACATGAGACATTACTCAGCATCCGATCAACCGACGACGCATCTTTAAATCCAGTACCTGTCACCAGACAGACGACCCTCGCGTCCGGGCTCACGATCCCTTCCCTCACCGCATTGAGCGCACCGGCCACCGCCACGGCTGCTGCCGGTTCGCAAAAAACTCCCTCCTCCCGCGCCAGGCGTCCTTGCAGTTCCCACACCTCCTCATCCGTCACCAGGTGCCCCGTCCCTCCGGTCGGACGACAGGCCTGGATCAGCAGATCCCCGTCATTCACCGTCGGCACCTGAAGCCCGCTGATCTGGGTCGTGGATTCCACCGGACGGGCGCGTTCGGCCCCATCACGCAGCGGCCCTGCAGCCGTGTTATTTCCCTCCGGCTGCACGCACTCAATCGCCGGACTGGACGCCAGCCTCCCCCGCTCGACCATAAGCGCGAACCCGCGCGCCACGGCAACCACCAGACCGCAGCCTCCCGCCGGACAGAACACGTGATCGATGGGCTCCTCCGACTCCTCGGCCAGCTCCAGCCCCAGCGTCTCCACGCCGCTCATCCCCAGAGGACTGTACACATAGGCGCTCACCTGCACCGCTGCGTCGGGCCGGCTGCCGATCCGCTCCAGAGCCTGAAACGTCCGGAGCGTAACCTCGGGGTCCAGTCCGAATCCTCGAACCCGAAAAATGTCGGCGCCATAGGCCATCATCTGCCGGAGTTTCGAATCGGGGGCGGTCTCCACAATGGCGATCCGGCACGACACATCCGCTGCTGCGCAATACGCCGCCAGAGAAGACCCCGCGTTCCCGCTCGATGTCGCCACACATGTATGTTGACCCCCGGCAACCATATGGGAAATGGCGGCGGCGCCGAACCGGTCCTTGAACGATCCCGTCGGGTTGGCGGCCTCCAGCTTGAAAAAGAGATCCCGCAGCCCGGCCTCAGGCCCGATCCTCTTCGAACGAATCAACGGCGTATCGCCCTCGCCCAGCGTGATGCGAGCCTCTTCGGGCACGTGCTCGATCCAGTCTGCCCAGCGCCAGATACTCATGAAGACTGCTCCGGATAAGCGCCCCGGATCGCGAGGAAATGAATGATACTGTTGGTAATTTCTCGTCAGAGCTATATTATGGTTACCCAAAGCACTCTAAGGTGGTGATCACATTGTAATTTTGGAGGCAAGTCCGTCATGTCACTGAATCCAGAAGCCAAAGGTCGAACGATTCCAGAAGAAACCGTTCGCGTTGCCCGTGCAGCCTTTCCCAAGGGTAACCCTTATCTGACTTTGCGTGATGAATTGGGCCTTTTGTATACCGATAGCCATTTTGCCCGGCTTTTTGCCTCCAAAGGCCCACCTGCTGAGTCCCCTGGTCAGTTGGCTCTGGTCACAGTCTTACAGTTTGCTGAAGGGCTCTCGGATCGTCAGGCTGCCGAGGCAGTACGGGGCCGGATTGACTGGAAGTATTTGCTGGGCTTAGAGTTAACCGACGCTGGGTTTGATTATTCGCTGCTTTGCGATTTTCGTGCTCGCCTGATCGAGGGCGGTGTTGAACAGGAGATTTTGGATCTCCTGTTGGAGCGGTTCAAACAGGTTGGGGTATTGAAGGCCCGAGGACGTCAGCGAACCGATTCCACCCATGTCTTGGCCGCCATCCGGGTGCTCAATCGACTGGAGTTTGTCGGCGAGACCCTCCGATCCACACTCAATGCCCTTTCAAGCGTTGCCCCAAAATGGGTGCAATCCCAGGTGCCCACAGACTGGTATGAGAGATATGGTCCGCGTTTTCAACAGTATCGTCTGCCTAAATCAGAGACAGCACGAGCGGCTTTGGCCCTCACCATTGGCAGGGATGGTCATCAAGTATTGGCCTGGGCCTATGCCCCGGATACCCCAACTGAAGTGCGCACGCATCCCTCTATAGAGGTCTTGCGCCAAGTCTGGATCCAGCAGTATAGCCTGTCTTTAAAGGGGGTGAGCTTTCGGGATAAGGACAACCTGCCTCCTGGCGAAAAATTGATCGTCTCTCCCTATGATCCCGAAGCGCGAATGAGTGTGAAACGTCAGACAGACTGGGTCGGTTATAAAGTCCACCTCACCGAGACCTGTGGAACCGATCAGCCGCATTTGATCACTCATGTGGAGACCACACAGGCCACTCTACCAGATGGTCAAACCACACAGGCCATTCACAAGCAATTAGATCAAAAAGCGCTGCTGCCTGATGAGCATCTTGTAGATAAAGGCTACATAAATGCTGAAAATTTAGTGCGTGTCCAAAAGGACTATGACACAGATTTGATCGGTCCTGTGCCTGAAGATCCCAGTTGGCAAGCCCGGCAAAAACAAGGATTTGATGCCACCTGTTTTACCATTGACTGGCAACAGCATCAGGTCACCTGTCCAAACGGCAAGAAGAATCGAACCTGGTCAGGAAGTCACAATATCTATGGCGCTCCTGTCATTCACATCCGGTTTGCGAAAGCTGACTGTCGAGCTTGCCCCCGTCGTGAGCAATGCACACACGGAAAGGGGGCACGTTCCTTACAACTGCTGCCTCAACCCCAATATGAAGCCCTTCAACAGGCAAGGCGTCGGCAGACCAGGGTAGAGTTTCAACAGGATTACGCGACCAGAGCAGGGGTGGAAGGAACACTGTCACAGGCCACACGGGTTTGTGGTATGCGACGTTCACGCTACATTGGACAGGTCAAAACGCACCTTCAGCACCTCTTGACTGCCGCTGCGATTAATCTGGCACGTTATGTGGCCTGGGTGAAACAGGTTCCTCTGGCGCAAACCCGGGTTGGGCCATTCGCTGCTTTGGCTCCAGCAGCATGATACCTTTTACCAACAGTATCATGAATTTCCTCGCTACAAAAGCAGGAAGTCCGGACAAGCCGGACTATAAAAAACAAATACGTAGTCCGACGAAGGAGGACTTTATGCATTCGTAGCGCGGGAATTTATTCCCGCGCGAAGGGGCGCTTCGTGAAGTACCGATTTTCAGAACCGAACATACTCCGACGGCGTACTCGGCACACCCCTCGCGTCCACCCCCACCACACGATACGACATCCCCTTCTTTGCCTTCTTCAGCGGCCAGATCGGTCCCTCAACCTCTCCCAGAAGATTCTCCGGTCCAGCAGAGAACCCTCCGGACTCCTTCGAGCCATACACCCGATATCTCACCGCCGGGTTTCCCTCCGAATTCGCTTTCCAGGCCAATACGCTACCCCTGCCCGTGCGCCTCACCTCAAGCTCCAGAGGCAGCCTCGGACCGTGCGGCACGAACGACCGCACCTCGCTCCACTCTCCCCACACGCCCTTCGCATTCCGCGCCTGCACGCGCCAGTAGTACACCTCGTCCGGATTCAGCAGGTTGGGAAACTCCGGTTGCCACCGCGTCTTTCCCGCATACTTTGTCCTCCCCACATACCGATTGAAGGTGGGACAGACGCACCACCGGAAATCCGCGTACCGGCTCACCTGAACGTGGTAATCGTCCACCTTCGCACTGCCCCCCTTGGGCCGTTTCCACCGAAACTCGAAGTCCAGCCGGTTCAAATCCGCACCATCTCCGGGATACGTCAACGCCGGCGCCCCTGGCGGTCGTATCGTGTGCTCCTCCTGCCAGCCGTAGGTCACCCGCACTTTCCGGCGTCCCCGATTGTCGTCCCGGTAGGCGATCTTATTCTTCCCGCAGAACAGCGATGGAAGCGACCGTGTGGAACACTGGATATCCGTATCGAAACGTATCTCGTCCAGCCCTACGGCTTCAGGACGTGATACTGCCCACATGGCCACCTTGATATAGTACGTATAGCATGGCCCCTCCCCCCAGTCCTGGTTGACTCTTGCCCCGGGTCTAAAATACGGGTCCAGATCCACGCAGTCGTCCACCCGGTTCCCGATGCGTGTCTTTTCACCACTCCTGAATCCTCCGGGAATCCAGAGGGATCGCCAGGTTCGACCACCCTTTGAAATTAGTAGCTCCAGGCCGTCCTCACGGGTCTCCCGGCGGCAGGAAATGCCCACCCGTGCTCCGGGAATCGGATAGGGCGACTCGATCTTCCAAACCACTTCCGAAACCTTCCCTGTTCGCTCCGGATGCAGGGCTGGATGCCGGCGCAATGCTTCCTGCTTCACATTCCTCGTCACTTCCATGCCCTTCAGGGCCAGAGGCTCACGCAATTTCGGACGGTACACGAGCTTTCCATTCGAAAATCGAACGTCCGGGTGCAGGTTGGGTCCGGGGACGACGGTCTTTCCAACATTGCCCCAGTAGCGCATCAGCTTCTCACCCGGACGAAGGCGAAGGGCCATTGTATGCGGCCGGGGAAACCGCTTGCCGTTGTGCGTGATCGGACCCGACAGAGAATTGCCCTTATTCGGCGGATACACGATCATCCGCTCCTGGAAATTTGAGTAATAAAACACCTTTTCAGGCATATCCCGGCCGCACAGCCCCAGGTTGCGGTGCGAACGGCGGAGCAGATCGATATCCCGGGAAAGATCCTCAGATCCCGCAACCGTCCTGTTGTCCCGGTTGAGGAAAAACACCATCAGGTCCGTATCTAAGAAATGCCAGGACCCGTCCGTGGAGGCCTCAAAAATGTCGTGGTCACAGCACCTGCCCCGTCCGTGGCCGTCCACAAAGGCCAGACCCCCCAGCCAGACCTCCCGTGCCTCAACTCCCATTGCTTCGGCCAAGCGGCGGCTCCCAATCGCATTCGCAATGCAGCCTTCGAACCCGTAGCTGTTGACCAGTTTCACCGGGTCGCCAACGCTGTCATGCCAGGACAGGCCTGCTCGGCTGTCGTAGACTTCGTCCACCACAAATTGCCAGATGGCCATCGCCTTCTCAGTCGCCGTCGCCCGCCTCCCACCTGCAGTTCTGAGAATCTCTCCGGCCGTCGTCTCCACCGACCACCAGTCCCCCTGGTCGTTCGCCACCAGCCAGGGGTTCACCACATCCGTCTCACCCTCGTTTTCAATCGCCACATACATGTTCGGCTCAAAAACCTGATCATACGGCGGATTCATATGGCCCTGTCCGGGACAGTATTCCTCCGGCCCCTTGGTGACCGTATTAGACTCGTCCAGATAGCCGCCCATGTTCACCGTGAACTTCTGCCGCTTGCGGGTCAGCGTCACCCGCCTCTCTTTCGGCGCGCGTGGGACTTCCACATCAACCGGTCTGCCTCCCATCAGCTCTTCCGGTTCGGGATGGAGCCATTGGCTGGACCAGGCGACCGCACGGTAAAAATACGTCCTCCCTGGCTCAAGATCCGCCGAGTCAATGTAGGTCCGCTCACGCGCCAGACCCACCTCCTCGTATGGACCGGATGCCCGTCGCGACCGGTAAATCCGCGCCCCCTCATTCCCCTTCAGATCGATGTCCAGCGTAACGTAGTTGACCGCAGCCTCTTTGACCTTCACTCTCAGCATCACGATCTCTCCTTTTGTTCACACTTGGTCGTAACCAATCAACAGCGCCAGCACCTCCAGATCGCCGGGGAGCTCCAGAGGGATCCGGAGCGTGCCCTCCTCACCCTTCTCCACGCGGTCGGTCCAGTCCCTTCCCGACCAGATATCCACGACACTGCGCAGGGCCGTTCCTTCGGGCAGATTGATCACCAGGCCCGTCTCGCACCTCACCGGTGTATACGGAAATACGATTGCCAGGAGGGAGTCCTCACCCACCATCGGCAGGAGCTCCACGGTAGGATTCGTACGACGATCGCTCGGCCTGAGTGTCGAGTAATCGTCAGCAGGGGGATAGGGGTCCATACGCGCCACGGGTTGCGCCTGGCCCGCCCACAGCATCAAGCGCCGGAAGAGTTCGATGCTGCACGTGGGTCGGTTGAACCGGAAGACCCCGCTCCCGGAATAGTCCCGGACCGGCGTCCCGGCGATCCAGGCCTCGCGCTGCCCGTCCTCTTCCACCAGGACCAGCGCAGGGCGGCCCTCGATGGTGCCGATCACCTCTCCCTCGGGTCCCGAATCGTCCACCCGGCTGCAGAGCACGAACGGATCTGTCAGACCCGACGTAAGCGGATGGTCCCCCTCCAGCGCCACCTCGAAGGCCCCGTACTCGATCGGCGCCGGCAGCCTGCACGGACCGCTGCCGGCCCAGGGCTCCTGCGGCACGTTGCCGATCCAGACCAGTCCCTCGCCACGGCGGCCCACCTCGCGGACCTTTTCGAGCTGACCCTCCGTCAGGCAGTGCACCTCCGGCAGCACCAGGGGGCCGCTCAGGTGTCCGGCCGCATCCTCCAGCCGGCCGTCCCAGAACCACCGCCACGGAACGCCCGTCTGATACATGAGGTTCACCACCTTCAACAGGTGCTCGGATCCCCAGTGGCTGTCGTAGTGGCCCGTCACCTCCGACTGGTGGGGCATCACGGTGGTCGCATAGGCATACGGCCGGTGGGATTCAAAAGCGTCGATCAGCTTCCTCGCCTCCTGGAACCCCTCGAAAAACCCCGGAATGATCTTCATCAACTCATACGTAAACGGGACAACCATATCCGCGCCCAGCGCAAACGGCACGATTGCCTCCAGCAGCCCGTCCTGCCGCCCCATCGGCACGGCCTGGGTGGGGGGCATGAACCCCTGGGTGTAGATATCCACCTGCCGGTCGTAAGCGGCTCCCATCAGGCTGCGCGTCCCTTCGGTGAGAATCCGCCGGTGCGGCCGGTGGAAAAACTCCTTGGCGTGGTTGTAGTGGTACGGGTCCGTACAGATCACGTCCAGGGTGATCGACTGCCGCGCCAGGTTGATCCCGTAGAGCCATGCATTGTACATCCGCTCCGGAATCGACGGGCTGTGCTGCTGCCCCACCACAATATCCGGCCGCACCTCCTTGATCGCCTCCCGAAACTCGGCGTGAACCGCAATCCAGTTCTCGAACCGGTGCGCCAGCCAGGCCCACCACAGCGGATCCTCCCAATCCCGTTTCACGGGCGGGTCCGACCCCGTCTCCTCCTTGAACTGCGCCTGGCAATAGTCGCAGTAGCAGGCCATCAACCAGTTCCCGAACCAGCCCAAGCTCGCCTCGTCGTTCACGTGAATCTCGCACGTGGCCGGCCATTCGCAGACCGCCAGCAGCAACTCCTTGTAGAACGCTTTGTTTTCCGGTCGGAATGGACAAAGCCCGAGATCACCGATCTCCTCGAACGTGACCCGGTCCGGCAGCTCCTGGTACGGCTTGAAGAGCCGATCTCCGTCGCTGGTAACCATCAGGCGCTTCGGATCGTCCAGCACCAGCTTTTCGGGAAAATAGGTCTCATAGCACGTGAAGACCACCAGTCCCAGCCCACGCTGCTCGCACAGACCGGCGACGCGTTCTGCTTCCTCCAGCGTGAAACCCTGGTCCGTCGCCATTCTTTCGAGAAACACCCCAACGCCCACATCAGTGAAGCCTCCAGCCGAGATCTCATCAATGGCAGACTCGCTCATTGAAAATCTCGGAAAGAGAAGCAGCGCGGTCCTGCGCAGTCGGCGCTTTGTTTCGCTCATGTCTAATCTCCTTTGACGTCGTGTCTGTTCATACCACTCCTACTTCCCATTTCAATCAAGTGCGCGCACGGCCGCTTCAATCTGTCCGGCATCTTTCACTCCCAGAATAATGCTCGTGATCCCCGGCGTCTCAACCGTGGTTCGGATCGTGTAGTCGAACAGAGACAGGCCCTCTTTGTCCGCCTGTTCGGTCAGGAGCGCGACCTCCATCTGTGTGGCAGAATCCTTCAGCAGGGGAATCCAGCCTGGCTGCTCCCGGCCGCGCGACCCTTCGGGCGGAGAGGTCGGATCCCGGTACTTGCCCGTCAGCAGACCGCCCTGCAGGACCTGGTAGGGCACCACGGCGATCTCTTCCTCTCTGCAGAGGGGAAGCAGATCCTTCTCGATGTCGCGCTTGAGCAGACTGTACGGAGGTTGATGCGCCACGGGACGCTGCCAGCCGTTAACATCGCAGGTCTCCAGAACCTCCCGAGTCTGATCGGCATCGTGGTTTGATATCCCCCAGTGACGCACCTTGCCCACCTCGATGAGGTCCATAAGGGCGCCGATGGACTCCTCCAGCGGCGTATCCGGATCGGTCGTGTGCATATAGTAGAGATCGATCCAGCCGGTCTGCAGCCGGTCCAGGCTTCGGTCGCACTCGCGCAGGACATGCGCGCGGCTCAGGCCGCCATCGTCCGGGTTCGGTCCGATTACCATTCCCACCTTGGTCGCGAGAACGGCCCGCTCACGCCGGTCCTTCAGCGCCTCACCCAGAATCGCCTCGGACACCTCGCCGCGTGAGCCGACCTGCCGGGTGTAACCTTCGTACATATTCGCCGTATCAATAAAGTTAACGCCCATCTCCAGCGCCCGGTGGACAATCGGAATGGCCTCTTCTTCCCCAACCGGTGTGCCGAAGGTCATGGTGCCCAAGCAGAGGGGGGAAACCTGCAGGTCTGTCCTGGGGATGCGTCTGGGGGTCATCTTGAGCGTTCCTTTCGCAGAGAGTCTTTAGCTCGTGGTCCATCGTCCGTCGTCTATCGTCTATCGTCTATCGTCTATCGTCTATCGTCTATCGTCTATCGTCTATCGGTCCGCGTGTTCTCGAAGTGGCCGTGCATTGGGAAAGGAATCAGTGCTTTTGGAATCAGTCAAACCATCAGTCACGGCCATTTTGCCCAAGGCCGCTGCCTCAGTAAACCAAGGGCAGTAACAGAAAACCCGCTAAATGGACTATCCAGCGGGAACCTGTTCATATCCTCACTCGGATGGAGAAGCAAAGCTACTCTTCCTCGTCAGATTCGCCACATTCCAACGAATCTGCAGAACCCTGTCAAAATGTACCATCACGAAGCTCAATCATCAAGAGAAATTTGCACTGTCAATTTCCCGCGCCATTGGTGATCGGTAGCACAATGTGCGAGGGGTGCCCGGCATCGTGATAAACGATCTGGTGCGCAACCTGGATTTGAGTATCCGTGGCCGGGTCATTGCCGGTGTTCGTATTGCGGTCCCACAACGGAAAGCGACTGCTGGACAGGTGGAGGCGGATCTTGTGACCTCTGCGGAACACGCGGGCTGTGGCCAGAAGTTCCAGTGTGTACTCGTATATCTCATCTGCCTTGAGTAACTTCGGCGGCTCCCATATTGATTCGCGGAACCGCGCCCGCACGATGCCCTCTGTCACGTTCATGGCGCTTCCGTCGGGCATCACATCGATGAGAACCGCAGTGAAATCCGTGTCCGGGGCATCGGTGGCTGCGTATAGCTTGAGCGACACGGGCCCGATAACCTCCACGTCCCCCTGGAGAACGGGCGTGGTGAACACCAACACATCGTCTCTGCCTTCCACAGCACGCTGGTCGAAGGAACCCTCCCACAGAACGGCGCCGGAACTCAGCGTCCTGTTCACCTTTCCATGGTTGGCATTGCCACCAATGCTGGGAACGGGGTTGTTGGGATCGTAACGGTACCGCGTCGGCGCCTCGCCGTCTGGCGCTTGAGCGTCCAGCGTGCCAAACCGGGAACCATCCACGCTGTGCAGGTAGTACCTGGTGTACTGCACGTCGGGCGGCGGCCATTGATGGTAGGTGCGCTCCTCGTCGACTCCCTGCACGAAGAGGCGAACGGGGGGCTGCTCCACCATGCCGTTGTCCCTGCCCTTCAGCACCCGGTCAAGCCAGCGGATGGACTCATCCAACCACATCTCGCGGTGCCCCGTGTTGCCGATCCACACCCGGACCTCAGGCGTGTAACCCAACTGCCGTACCAGGTTGTAGTACTTCAGCGAAGCGCCCGTATAGTAGTCCCACCAACCGGCGAAAATATAGACCGGGATCTTGATCCGTTGGTACTTGTCGCACATTCCGATGTACGCCCAATAGTCATCGTACTGCCAATGGGATACATACTCTTTCCAAAGGACGTTCTCCTCTGCACTGTCCCCATCCCCCATGTCGATCAGCGGGAGGTGCATATATTTCTCATAGGTCGCATCATCACTGCCGCGCTGGAAGGCCCGTTTATTCGCCGTCATTGACAGGTTCAGGGCACCATGGGATCGGTAGCAACACTCCCAGAAATCGGGATTGATCACGCTGGGGATGATAGCTTTCAGGTGGGGAGGGGGTCCAGGATCCTCGTTGGCCGCTGCCAGCCACTGCGTCGCACCACAGTACGACCCACCGAACATCGCCACGTTGCCATCACACCACGGCTGCTTCGCGATCCACTCTATCGTGTCGTACCCGTCCACATCGTCGGAAAAAAACCTGGGATGCCCGGAGATGCCATGAGGATCCGGTCCGTCTCGAGTGCCCTGGGACACGAAGGCATATCCGGCCTGTGTGAAAGTATCTTCGCCACCCGTCCCGATCCTGTAGCCTTTCTTCAAAACGGCAGGCCACGGCCCGTTGCCGGGAGGCGTCTTAACGTATGTTTCGATAGTCACGCCATCTCGCATGCGAACCATGATGCACTCCTCGATGCCGGCCGCAGAACGCGCATCGGTGAATCGCTATGTCCTTGAGGGTTTTCAATCCGCATTCCGCAATCCGCATTCCGCAATCTCTACCCCTCCTCCTCCCGGGCCAATTCGCTCAGCAGACGATGGTCTTCGATAAGGTAGATATCGATCCCATTATCGATCCCCCCCAGATGGTAGGCCCCGTCCACCGGATGTGCTTCGATATAGCTCAAAATAGCGTCTCGTTCCTCCTTCAACTGCTTCAACATATCCGCGTCTCTGGTTCGCCTGTACGCTGCCGCCATCCGGCTTGCCCCCGCCAGCCTGGCGCCGTATTCAACCTGTGCATCAAGCATACCCAGCCGCGTCTGAACCGCATCCGACGCTTCCGCCTCCCGGGCCTCCCGCAGCAGGCCTCTCGCCTGCCCCACCACCTCCGGCGACAAATAGGCCCCCAGCCCCACCGTCAGCGGCTCGTACTCCACAAGCGCCCGCTCCAGCGCCTCGTGCAGCGCCTGCACCGGCTCTGCTGCACTGCCGTACAAACATCGAAAATAATCCCTCTGCAGGGCATCGAAATCAACCCCCACATCCCACAACGTCCTCGCCAGCGACACATGGTTCAACCCGTACAACCCCCACATCGTCCCCTCGCTCTGCGAGTGGTATCCGATAAAATTGTGCGCGTGCAGCCACTTCACGTCCTCGTGGAACTTTCGACCCACAGGATAGGGAGCCTGGGCCATCGAACTGACGGGATTGTAATCGTAAAACCACAGCTTGGCGCCGGAATCCTCCCACCCCTTGATATCGTCGTGCAGCAACCGATGATTTCCCACCGGATCGGACAGCGGCCGGTTGAATACGCAGTGGTCGCCCAGGGAGTGTGTCACCTGAACCAGCACATTCGGATGCACCGGGATCGTGGGAGGCGGCATCGTCAGAAAATAGGCCAGCACATAGACGTACCGATCCGGCCACGTTTCACAGAAACGCTCCGCAACGCGGTTGGCGTATCGGATCACATCGTTGGTCCGAATAAGGTATTCCTCGTCCATAAACCTCATATTCCCCTGATCGCAATTCGCCAGACACGCCGGACACTGGCAGCAGTCGATGCCGTCCGCCTGCGTGATGCTCACCAGCCCCGCTTCCGGGTTCCGCTCCATCGACTTCAACGCCTCCCGGACCACCAGATCGATCACATCAGGGTTCGACAGACAGAGGTGGCAGTTGTGTGCATACTTGCTCTTGACACGTTCACCCTTCTCGTTCATAGCGAAGTATTCCGGATGCGAATCGAAGTAAACATCCGGATCCACCATATGCAGGGACGCATGAACGGAATCCACCCCCGCCACGCCCCCACGGTCGACAAAATAAGCGGATATGTCATCCTCTCCCAGACTATCCTCTGTCAGACCGGGATATTCGATGATCGTATTGAGCCGGTTCTTCACGCCCCAGTCCAGCACCTGCTCCTTCCAGGGCGATGGTAAAGCCTGCCAGAGAGAACGCGGATACCCACCCACGCCCACCATAGCCGCAAACATCCCCCGGGCAAGCCGGAACCTGAACGACGGATTGATCACCTCGGTCCCGGCCCGAAGCGTCAGATCGCCGACCTCGGGCAGATACTCGTTCTCCGGCCCCGGCCAGTACCACCGCACACCCAGCCGCTCGATCAGCTCATACGCCGCATACAGCGTCCCCCTGTCGTTTGCACCCACCAGCGCAATCGCCTCCGGAGACACATGCAGCAAGAACCCATCATCCCGCAGATCGCCCACCGGCAGATCCCGCACCTCGTCCCGTGCACGCCCCCCTACAAGAATCCTCACCGGCGCTCCACTCCCGCTCCCCCGGTGCAGATCGACGGAAGCCCCTCCCAGCCTCTCTAAGTATCGCACCAGCTCTTCCCCCGCCCTCAACTCCGTCACCGACGCCTCTGCCGCAACCTCAACCGCGCACCGCGCCCGACCATCCTCTACCAGAACCACAGCCTCAGCCATTAAGGACCTCCCTCCGCAGGAATGTTGAACCTCCGGCTGCACGCACTCGATCGCCGGACTGGACGCAAGCCTCCCCCGCTCAACCATAAGGGCGAACCCGCGCGCCATCCACATGCTCCGACGGCGTACTCGGCACACCTCTCGCGTCCACCCCCACCACACGATACGACATCCCCTTCTTTGCCTTCTTCAGCGGCCAGATCGGTCCCTCAACCTCTCCCAGAAGATTCTCCGGTCCAGCAGAGAACCCTCCGGACTCCTTCGAGCCATACACCCGATATCTCACCGCCGGGTTTCCCTCCGAATTCGCTTTCCAGGCCAATACGCTACCCCTGCCCGTGCGCCTCACCTCAAGCTCCAGAGGCAGCCTCGGACCGTGCGGCACGAACGACCGCACCTCGCTCCACTCTCCCCACACGCCCTTTGCATTCCGCGCCTGCACGCGCCAGTAGTACACCTCGTCCGGATTCAGCAGGTTGGGAAACTCCGGTTGCCACCGCGTCTTTCCCGCATACTTTGTCCTCCCCACATACCGATTGAAGGTGGGACAGACGCACCACCGGAAATCCGCGTACCGGCTCACCTGAACGTGGTAATCGTCCACCTTCGCACTGCCCCCCTTGGGCCGTTTCCACCGAAACTCGAAGTCCAGCCGGTTCAAATCCGCACCATCTCCGGGATACGTCAACGCCGGCGCCCCTGGCGGTCGTATCGTGTGCTCCTCCTGCCAGCCGTAGGTCACCCGCACTTTCCGGCGCCCCCGATTGTCGTCCCGGTAGGCGATCTTATTCTTCCCGCAGAACAGCGATGGAAGCGACCGTGTGGAACACTGGATATCCGTATCGAAACGTATCTCGTCCAGCCCTACGGCTTCAGGACGTGATACTGCCCACATGGCCACCTTGATATAGTACGTATAGCATGGCCCCTCCCCCCAGTCCTGGTTGACTCTTGCCCCGGGTCTAAAATACGGGTCCAGATCCACGCAGTCGTCCACCCGGTTCCCGATGCGTGTCTTTTCACCACTCCTGAATCCTCCGGGAACCCAGAGGGATCGCCAGGTTCGACCACCCTTTGAAATTAGTAGCTCCAGGCCGTCCTCACGGGTCTCCCGGCGGCAGGAAATGCCCACCCGTGCTCCGGGAATCGGATAGGGCGACTCGATCTTCCAAACCACTTCCGAAACCTTCCCTGTTCGCTCCGGATGCAGGGCTGGATGCCGGCGCAATGCTTCCTGCTTCACATTCCTCGTCACTTCCATGCCCTTCAGGGCCAGAGGCTCACGCAATTTCGGACGGTACACGAGCTTTCCATTCGAAAATCGAACGTCCGGGTGCAGGTTGGGTCCGGGGACGACGGTCTTTCCAACATTGCCCCAGTAGCGCATCAGCTTCTCACCCGGACGAAGGCGAAGGGCCATTGTATGCGGCCGGGGAAACCGCTTGCCGTTGTGCGTGATCGGACCCGACAGAGAATTGCCCTTATTCGGCGGATACACGATCATCCGCTCCTGGAAATTTGAGTAATAAAACACCTTTTCAGGCATATCCCGGCCGCACAGCCCCAGGTTGCGGTGCGAACGGCGGAGCAGATCGATATCCCGGGAAAGATCCTCAGATCCCGCAACCGTCCTGTTGTCCCGGTTGAGGAAAAACACCATCCAGTCCGTATCCAAGAAATGCCATGACCCGTCCGTGGAGGCCTCAAAAATGTCGTGGTTGCAGCACCTGCCCCGTCCGTGGCCGTCCACAAAGGCCAGACCCCCCAGCCAGACCTCCCGTGCCTCAACTCCCATTGCTTCGGCCAAGCGGCGGCTCCCAATCGCATTCGCAATGCAGCCTTCGAACCCGTAGCTGTTGACCAGTTTCACCGGGTCGCCAACGCTGTCATGCCAGGACAGGCCTGCTCGGCTGTCGTAGACTTCGTCCACCACAAATTGCCAGATGGCCATCGCCTTCTCAGTCGCCGTCGCCCGCCTCCCACCTGCAGTTCTGAGAATCTCTCCGGCCGTCGTCTCCACCGACCACCAGTCCCCCTGGTCGTTCGCCACCAGCCAGGGGTTCACCACATCCGTCTCACCCTCGTTTTCAATCGCCACATACATGTTCGGCTCAAAAACCTGATCATACGGCGGATTCATATGGCCCTGTCCGGGACAGTATTCCTCCGGCCCCTTGGTGACCGTATTAGACTCGTCCAGATAGCCGCCCATGTTCACCGTGAACTTCTGCCGCTTGCGGGTCAGCGTCACCCGCCTCTCTTTCGGCGCGCGTGGGACTTCCACATCAACCGGTCTGCCTCCCATCAGCTCTTCCGGTTCGGGATGGAGCCATTGGCTGGACCAGGCGACCGCACGGTAAAAATACGTCCTCCCTGGCTCAAGATCCGCCGAGTCAATGTAGGTCCGCTCACGCGCCAGACCCACCTCCTCGTATGGACCGGATGCCCGTCGCGACCGGTAAATCCGCGCCCCCTCATTCCCCTTCAGATCGATGTCCAGCGTAACGTAGTTGACCGCAGCCTCTTTGACCTTCACTCTCAGCATCGTAACTTCTCCCTCGATTCGCCTTCGGAATTCTGCAGTGACAGAACTTGCTCCTGCCCCTGAAATACCGAGACGATTCTGGTGCAATTAAATTTCTTCAGCCGCTTTTCCCGGACAATTGCGTCATAGGGGCGCCGTATCGATAAAGTTAACGCCGATCTCCAGCGCCCGGTGGACAATGGGAACGGCCTCTGCCTCCCCAACCGGCGTGCCGAAGGTCATGGTGCCCAGGCAGATAGGGGAAACCTGCAGGTCTGTGCTGGGGATGCGTCTGGGGGGCATCTTGAACGTTCCTTTCGCAGAGTATTTATGGCTCCTCGCTATTTGGTGTGGGTAACCTTCCCCCAGGAACGACCAGTTGTGGTAGACAAGACGCCCAAGCTGCAGGTTTTGTGGACCAGCCTTCGAGTATTCTTTGTCAACGGTGTTGCCCGACCCGTTGTCTGTTGCTCAGGATTCTATCTTAAAAACAGTTGTTTAAGTTGTTAGATAATAAATTGTTACGATGGACTAAACGGCAAACTGGATCTCCGGATCATTCAATACCCGCCGTGTGTTTAGGAGAGATCTCATGTGCGGATACCGGAGCAAACGGTTAGGAACCACCTCGCACTCGGCAAGAAGACTGGTTCGGGTTTTTATGATTACCCACGTGAAACAGCGAAGAGCCGTATTTATTGTCCGTCGTCCCTGGTCCATCGTCCCTATTCAGGATAAATCGCATTTCCGATCATGCCGGTGAAATAATCCACAACGCTCCACCCGCCCGCACACACCGTTTCCCCCAGGACGATCCCTATGAAAAACGGCCGGGTCCTCCTGTAGAACGCCGCGCCTCCGAACTTCAGCACCACCGCCTTGATCGCCCAGGCGAGAAATACGCTGAAGAAGAAGACATCCGTAAACCAGATCGTACTGATCGGGAGCGCCACAGGATGCAGGGGCCACCGGGTAAATCGCGCCCGCAGCACCATCAGCAGGCTCGCGATCCCCACCCCCATCGCCGTGTAGAGAAACCCCCTGGTGAAGACCGGACTGGGCTCCAGCATCCGTCGCCCCACAAACACGTCGAAAGGAACAATGGCGTAGTCGAGGAAAAACCGGTCCAGATTCAGTCCCCCGTACGTGTAGCCCAGCTTCAATGTCATATAGCCCGTAGCGGCCAACCCCGCGGCCAGCGCCGCTCCCATTGCCCAGACCAGCCGCCGCTTCTGCCCGATCTCCTTAGACAGCCACAGTGCCCCCAGCCCGCGGGCCATCACGTTATTGATCCGCGTGATCGTCCACGTGTAATTGAACCCGAGCGTCACCAGCCCGGCCGGGCTGAACGCCGAGGACCCGGTTGCGCACACCACAAACTCCGCCGGATTCAGCGGAGAATACGGAGCTGCAAAACCCGTCTCGCTGGCAATCCGGGCCATCACTAAGAACACCACAAAGGTGGAGAAAAACAGAAACAGAATCAGCGGCGGCGACATCCCTGCCTGGTAGAGCCAGCACCCCAGGTACAGCGTTCCGACTCCGATTCCGATCAGCGCCGTCCGGTAGGGGATCGCCTCCCCCGAATCGTCCGCTCCCGACGGCCTCCCCATCGCCCTGGCCCACACCTCACGCAGGTGCTCCCGCGCCACCCACAGGCTGTAGCCCGCTAAGGCCAGCATATACCCCATCCCCGTCAGCGCCAGAAACGCCGAGCCCCGGGAACTGAACCGCCCCACCGTGCCGGACACATCGGCCTGCTCCACGCCCAGAACGGCCAGCACTCCCCGGATGACCTTCGAGATCACGTTGAACAGCCAGACGCTCAGGCTCACGTCCGTGTTCACAAAATAGGCATATCCGATAATCGCAAAGTGGATCCCAATCGGTACAACCGTTGTTTGCCGGAAAATCCAGATCTGTGTGTACAGGCTGATGTCGGGGATCGTATGGTAATAGGTATGCAACCCCTTGATGGAGCCGATCACGAACGGGATGGCAAATCCCGCCCACATCGTCCAGCTCTTGAACAGCGGCCCCACCTTCCCCTCTCCGGTCTCCCCCATCTCTAAGGGCACCTGCATAATCGGGAAGGCGAAACGCTCGTGCTCCACCCACTGCCTGCGAAGGATCACCGCCAGGCAGATCAGCACCCCCCACAGCACCATCAGGAACGCCCCCCAGCTCACCAGGGGTACGATCCACGCCTCCCACGGCGGAGAAACTCCCTCCGGCAGCCCCTCGTAGAGCCCTCGCACCACCTCCGCGTCCTGAGGGGCCGTCCAGGGCAGAATATGGGGCAGCACCGCCTCTAAGTCCCGCCTCTCGGGAGACGCATAATAGGTCACACCCGTGAGATAGGCAATCACCGGCCTGGCCATCCCCGAAGCCGGCAGCAGGAACAGGAACATCACGTAGATGGCCAGCAGTTCCCCACGCTTCAGAACCCAGCGGCGTTTCAGCCAGCCCAGCAGCGGATTGACCACCAAAACCAGGCAGAAGAAGAGAAACAGCGCCCCCCGGTCAATAAAATAGAAATTGAGCAGGGACCCCTGGATCACCATCAGATTGTAGGGCAGCGCCACCCCCAGAAACGCGCACAGCGCAACGCCGATCAGAAACGCCCTCAGCGTCAGGCCGTCCCGCGCAGACTCCGGTGTGTCCTCTATGATTCTCTCGGGCTTGAGAGCCATCTCTTCCTCCTGGCATCCGACTACCGGACGTAGAACGGCCCCCGGTACTGGTAATCCATCGAAACGTCTACGGGCAGCCCGTCCTTGAAACCCAGGCGGCGGCCGGTTTCCAGAGACTTGTACATCGCCAGCCCCAGAGCCAGGTTCTTCATGCCGTTCGGACCGCTGTTGTCCGGGTCGGTGTCGTTTTCAATTGCCTGAAGCAGATCGAGCAGCTCCAGATCGTAGGCGCTGGTATCCTCCGAACCCGCGCTTTCGGGTTCGGTGACGTCCGGGCGGTAGTGCGATACAGGCCCGTCCCAATCGTCAAATGAGAGGGTCCCCTCCGTACCCGCGACATAGGAGCCTTTGCACGGAAAGCCCACGATGCCTCCCTGGCGCACGGTAGCCATGCCTCCGCCCTCAAAGCTCACCATGGCCTGGATAACCAGGGGGCTGAGAAGGCCGTGGTACTCCTGCTTTCCTGTTACTTCGCAGTAGACCGAGGCCACTTCGCCGAAGACGGCCCGGGCAAAATCCAGTTCATGGATCAGGTTTTCCACCATATGACCGCCCGAATAACGCGTATCCGCGTACCACGAGGGCAGCCTGCTAGGAGGCGTCTGTTCCGGCTCTCCCTCAGGTTGAACACGGTTGATTTCGGCGCTGCCCATAAGGTGAACTTGACCGAAGCAGGGCGTTCCGATCACGCCTTCCGAGACCAGCCGCAGAATGGTGCGAAAAGGGCCCAGGAATCGAATGGTATGGCCAATCGCCAGCTTGACGCCGGCCGTATCGCATGCATCGATCATCCGCCGGCACTGATCCAGCGTCAGCGCCATCGGTTTTTCGCAGAGAATATGTTTACTCGCCCGGGCGGCCTGCACAACCAGGTCGGCATGGGTGAAGGTGGGGGTGCCGACAATGACCAGATCGATCTCTTCTGCATCCAACAACTGCTCAATGCTGGCGGCAGGCTCGGCGCCGACTTCGGCTGCCCTTTTGGCTGCGGCTTCAGGAACCGCGTCATAGGTGTACCTAACCCGACAGTCCGGATTCCTCGAGATGGTATCTTTCCAGATGCTGCTTATGCCCCCGCAGCCGACCAGGCCGATTTGATACTTCATCGTGTTCCCTTTCAGTCCTGCCGGGTACGGACCAATTTCCAGACATCACTGTCCATGTTGTTCCCGGCAACCATCCACAAGGCGTTGTCGTGGACGAACACGCTGGCGGCGTGGCGAGGCACCCACGGGGTGTTGGGAAGTTCAAACCAGTTGACGCCATCGGCCGAGTACCAGACATCATTCGCGTTATGCAGGCTGATCCACCCGGCCTGATCAGGGTGCCTTGACACGATATCCGAAGCGTCCGGGATATCCTTCGAGTCCGGCGAGAGGACGCCTTCCATCACCCACATCTTGCCGTCAAATACGGCTGTTTCGTGGAACTGGCGTGGTGACCAGGGCGCGTGCTCAAGGTGGCATTCCCAGTTCACGCCGTCGGCCGAACTCCACACATCGTTGTAGTACTTTCGTTCAGGCCGCCCGGGAGTGTCATACGTTCCACCGCCCAGGATCCACATCCTGTCCTGGAAAACAACGCTCCCCCCCGATCAGGCCGCGCTGGGGCCAGTGTGGTTTCCTCGGCACGACCCGTTCCCAGTCTATCCCATCCTGAGTACTCCATATATCGTCGTAGAAACGGTCCCCCGCAGGCGCAAGGCGCGGCATGGTCTGTCCTCCAAAGATCCAGATTCTATCCCTGAAGACACAGGTATAATATAAGGCTCTTGGCCCCCAGGGGACCTGATGGCCCTTGTTCACATGATCCCAGGTCTCTCCATCCACGGAGTTCCACACATCGTAGTGATAGTGGCCCTGATTCGTGTCGCCTCCCACGATCCACATCCTGTCCTGGAAGACAGCATATCCGGCATAATGCCTGCCTTCCCAATCAGCGACGGGATCAAAAGACGCTTTCCCGAACGTGCCTGGCTTCTCAAGAGTCCAGTCGGCGCCGTCTTGCGAACGCCACACCTCGTTGTTGCAGACGCGGGGGAAATTCGTCTTGTCGACCCGGTTCCACCCCCCCCAGCAGCCACATCCTCCCATCGAACACGAGCGCACCCGCGCCGTCCCTCGGGGCGAAGGCGGCTTTCTCAGTCACCTTGATCCACTCGTATTCTGGGCCTCCTTTCGACGATTTAGACGCCATCCTACTCCTCTTCCTTCGTCCATGGCGCGGCTTCTTCTCCCCGAAGCGCTCGTGCCATCGCCCGGATGTGCGACGGCCCGGCCCCGCAGCACGCCCCGACGAAATTGATCCCTTCCGCCTTCGCCTTCAGCGCGTATTCGGCCATCTCCGACCCGGGCACCTCCGCGCCTTCTTCGACCGCGCTCCAGTTGAGATCGGTGCGGTAACCGTGCGGCTGGAAGGCGATCGGCACATCCACGGCTTCCCGCATCTCCAGGACCTTCGGCCACATCGTAGGAGGATCGGCGTTGCACACCAGACCCACGATGTCGGCCCCGTCGTCCACCAACACGCGGGCGGCCTCAGGATGGGAAATGCCGTCATCTGTCCCATCCATGCTGCCGGTGCCCAGGAGCACCATGGTGGGAACATCCGTCTTCTTGCAGCACGCCAGACACAGCCGGGTCTCCTCCAGCGAGCAAAAAGTCTCCGGAATCAGCAGGTCCACCCCCGCACCCACCAGCTCGGCGATGTGCTCGTCGAACACCGCCTTCGTCCTGTCGTGGGAGGAAGGATCATCAGGAATGAAAATCGGCGTACTGACCCGCTCTCCAGCGCTGGTCGGCACTCGCGCTACCGTAGACATCAAACACCCGGCCACCGGCGCCTCACCTCCCGACGCCTCTCTGGCGCATTCCACAGCCGTCCGGTTGATCTCCTCCAGCCGGTCCCCCCAGCCGAACCCAAACTCCAGCTGAAAGCCGCTGGTCCACCAGGTGAGCGCCTGCATCACCTGCGACCCGGCCTGGAAGAAATCCGCATGAATCTGCCGCAGCGCATCCGGTTGCTCCGCAACGATCTGCGGGGTGTCGTAGCCGCGCCGTCTCGCCTCGATGATCATCCCGCCGTCGCCTAAGACAACGCCCTCCTCCAGCATCTGCAGAATATCTTTCGCCATCCCCAGGTCCTCCGTCATGAAGTGAAGGTGAAGGAATACAGCCTGGCCCTCCCGTACAGGGTAAACCGGAGCTGAATCTCCTCTGAAGTAACTCCCTCGAGGGTATGCCTTTCACCCCATTCCACCGGGGTGCGGATGCCCTCCCGTATCACGTCCGTGCAATCCTCCCTCATGTTGCTTATACCACCACAGCCGATCAGGCCGATATGAACTTTCATCGGGGTCCCTTTCAGTACCAGTGATGCACCCTGTGCCCCTGATCTGGAAACCAGATCCCGTCCACGACCATCCCGGCAAGCACCGCCAGGACATATCCGGTCAGCATTCCCATGATGAAAGGCATCGACCGCCGGTAGAAGGAGATCCCTCCGATTTTCAAGATCAGAAGCTTGATCAGCCACGCGACGAAGAACGTCCCGCTCTCCAGCCGCGCCCAGATGGTCCCGGACAGGGCGAACCCCAGCGGATGAAGCCGCCACCAGGAGAACCGGTAGCGCATCAGGTTCATGGTAACCATCGCCGCCGCCCCGGCCAGGAAAAGCCAGTATTCTGCCGTCAGAATGGACCCGGGATTCGTGATCGCATTCAGACTGAGCTGGTGTTTATTTGCGCCGGATCCAAAGATCAGAAATTTGTGCCGGAAATTGTGGGCGCCCAGGGTGTACGCCAGCCAGATCGTATAGAGTGTAGAAACGGTCATTCCCACGACAAATGCCGCAAGAACCCACCAGAAAAGCCGCCGTCTGTTTCCGGTGACTGAGTCGCCGAGGCGGCTGATGTGCGCCAGCGTCGGCATCGCAAAGCTCCGGGAGTGATTCACGGTAAACGTCAGCAGGCTGTTGGACACGTGCGTGGTGGCATTCAGGGCGCGCTCTCCCCCCAGGGCGAAGAGGGAGTAGCTCCAGGCGATAGCCGCGGGCTCGAGATAGATCAGCCCGGAATCGGCCACCACTTTTGCCAGGCCCAGGTAGGCAATAAACATGGAAGGAACGAGCAGGACGACCGCCTTGGCTTCTATCCCCATTTGCAACAGCCAGGCCGCGATGTAAAAGCAGCATACGACCAGACCGATCGCAGCTCCCCGGTAGGAGATCAATTCACGGCTATCGTCCAGGGCAGAGCGGTCGGGGCGCAGCACCTTTTGGAAAACCTCCCGCAGGTGACCCCGCGAAGTCCACAGCCACCAGAGAACCCACGCCAGAAAGGCCCCGGCCGTCTGCCACTTGTAGCTCGTCGTCACATAGGGTCCTGCCCCGTAGTGGGGGGAGTTCGAAACGATTCCGACACGGTTCAGGGGGCCTGCTTCGACGATGTACAGGAGGTCGAAAAACCACATGCTGAAAAGTACGTCGAGGCTGGCGAAATAGGAGAAACAGACGACAATCGTGCTCACATGGAAAAAGATCGGCGGGTAGTATTTCGGAAGCAGGTCCCAGTAGTCGACGAGATCCGTCATAATCGGGAATTTCGGCACGCCCGGATAGAACCAGGAGATCATATTCCACCAGAAAACGACCGATACAAACCCGAATCCCGCCCAGAAAACCCTGCCGCGCATAAAATGCGGAAGAACGCCCTGTCCCACCCCTGCCTGGGTCACCATCGTCAAAATCGGCTTCAGCGCCGGATAGACCAGCTTCTCGTGATCTGCCCACTGCCTGCGGAAAATCACCGCCGCGCAGAAACAGGCAAACGCGAGCACAGCAATAAAGAGGAACCACCAGAACAGGGGCAGCGCCCAGACCTCCCACGGGATCGAAGCCCCATTCGGCAGCCCCTCAAAGAACAGGTTGATCGCCCCGCCCTCGTTGCTGGGTATCAACCAGCCGGGAAGGTGAGGGTGGAGAAACTCGGCCCACCGGTTCTCCGGCGTCGCCAGGTAGTAGGGCGTCACGATCGAGCCCAGGAGGTAGCCGGCAATCCCATAATTGGGACCCAGGCAGCTGACGAGCCCCATGGAGAAAATCGTGATCCATTCCGATGCGGAAAGTACGAACCGACGCCCGAACCCCCGGGCCAGCACGCCGAATGTCAGAAGCAAGAGCAGGAAGAGGAGAAGGTTTCCCATCGGCATAAAGCTGATGGTCATGACCGAGCCCTTTTGGACGTAGCGAAGCGTGCTTGCCAAAAAGCCCACGACCACGGCGACGCATATCCCGAGGACAACTGCCCGGGGCGTCACCCCCTGCGCCTCCCCGGTCTTCGTCCCGGCCTCCGTGAGATCCGACGTTACAGTCCGCTCCACCGCTCCCATCCTTCACCGCAATGTACTAACTGAGGCGCTGGGGGGGCCCTGGCGCGTGGAGTCCTCGTCGTGCCGGGTACGGACCAATTTCCAGACATCACTGTCCATGTTGTTCCCGGCAACCATCCACAGGGCGTTGGCGTGGACGAACACGCCTGGCTTCTCAAGCGTCCAGTCCGCGCCGTCTTGCGAACGCCACACCTCGTTGTTGCAGACGCACGGAAAATTCGTCTTGTCGACCCGATTCCACCCCCCCAGCAGCCACATCCTCCCATCGAACACGAGCGCGCCCGCGCCGTCCCTCGGGGCGAAGGCGGCTTTCTCAGTCACCTTGATCCACTCGTATTCTGGGCCTCCTTTCGACGATTTAGACGCCATCCTAATCCTACTCCTCCTTTTTCGACCATGGTGCGACCACTTCTCCTCGAAGCCCCCTCGCCATTGCCCGGATGTGCGACGGCCCGGCCCCGCAGCACGCCCCGACGAAATTGATCCCTTCCGCCTTCGCCTTCAGCGCGTATTCGGCCATCTCCGACCCGGGCACCTCCGCGCCTTCTTCGACCGCGCTCCAGTTGAGATCGGTGCGGTAACCGTGCGGCTGGAAGGCGATCGGCACATCCACGGCTTCCCGCATCTCCAGGACCTTCGGCCACATCGTAGGAGGATCGGCGTTGCACACCAGACCCACGATGTCGGCCCCGTCGTCCACCAACACGCGGGCGGCCTCAGGATGGGAAATGCCGTCATCTGTCCCATCCATGCTGCCGGTGCCCAGGAGCACCATGGTGGGAACATCCGTCTTCTTGCAGCACGCCAGACACAGCCGGGTCTCCTCCAGCGAGCAAAAAGTCTCCGGAATCAGCAGGTCCACCCCCGCACCCACCAGCTCGGCGATGTGCTCGTCGAACACCGCCTTCGTCCTGTCGTGGGAGGAAGGATCATCAGGAATGAAAATCGGCGTACTGACCAGCTCTCCAGCGCTGGTCGGCACTCGCGCTACCGTAGACATCAAACACCCGGCCACCGGCGCCTCACCTCCCGACGCCTCTCTGGCGCATTCCACAGCCGTCCGGTTGATCTCCTCCAGCCGGTCCCCCCAGCCAAACCCAAACTCCAGCTGAAAGCCGCTGGTCCACCAGGTGAGCGCCTGCATCACCTGCGACCCGGCCTGGAAGAAATCCGCATGGATCTGCCGCAGCGCATCCGGTTGCTCCGCAACGATCTGCGGGGTGTCGTAGCCGCGCCGTCTCGCCTCGATAATCATCCCGCCGTCGCCTAAGACCACGCCCTCCTCCAGCATCTGCAGAATATCTTTCGCCATCCCCAGGTCCTCCGTTATGGAGTGAAAGTGAAGGAATACAGTCTGGCCCTCCCGTACAGGGTGAACCGGAGCTGGATCTCCACTGAAGTGACTCCCTCAAGAGCATCCCTCTCACCCCATTCCACCGGGGTGCGGATACCTTCCTGAATAACATCCGTGCAATCCTCCCTCCGGTATCCTGCCACCGGGCTGCCGGTCCCGGCGTCCAGGACCTCGACTTCGATCCAGTCACGGTAGGGAATGAGGTCCGAGGCGTTGAGAATAAGCTTCGCCTCTTTCGGACCCTTTACGCTAATCGGAACCGTGGTCACCGTCGCAGGGGTGAGCCGGTCCCGGCTTTGCAAGCAGGTAAATCCATCCAGCCTCAGCGTGGCCAGGCCCGTACGGATCGGGCAGGGGATGTTTTCCAGCCAGGCGTTCGGGGAGGCGCCTCCCGACTCGTCCACAGCGCTGTAGAAAATGTAGATCGTATCCCCATGCACGATAGGGGCGAACGTCACCAGCGACGCGCTGTCCCACTCCCCCTTCTCCCCACGCGCCACAACCGGCTGGTGCATGTTCACCCTCTGGAACTTTCCCACCCCGTCGCGGTTTACGCCCAGCCGAATGTCCCCGACAAAGGCGCCCGTCTTGGGCTCGGGCACCCGCGGATCCTCCTTCCTCACTTCATAATCGCCTCTTTGCCCATAGTAATCCAGCCAGAGATTGTAATTGTAGAGCATAACATAGTAATCCCTGTACCGGATCGCGGTGAACAGGTGAATCGTATGCTCCATCCCTTCAACAGGCTCCAGTACCGGGTTGTGCGGGCTGGGAGCGCACTGCTCGAAATCCGGGCCATATCCCATATCCCGATGCCCGATACGCCGGTCCGGATCGTGCAGATTCCCGTAGAACTTGATCCTCTTGCCGGGATCGGGGTCTTCGTCGTCAACGATAACATTCGTAGGGTCGATGGTAGGATAGGCCACAGGGGCCGATCCCACCTCCCAGTGAATGCCGTCTGCAGAGTACATCGAAAAAAAGACGTTTGTGTCTTCCTGCTCATAATAGATCCGCGTCCAGCCCTTGTATCGCTTTGCAGGATCCTTCTCATTCTCATCCTTAGCGAGGGTAAAATGGTCGCACATACCGTCCATGACAACACCGTAGATCTTCACGCCGGTGGGCGACTGAAACGCGATATTGTTCTCTTTGCTCCCCCTGTACTCGTAAAGCCCCAGCCTGGGCTTCTGCCAGTAGATTCCATCCTGGCTCACGGCGTACCCGATGCCGGCGAAGTCGTCGTTCTCGATCCCCTGTCCGATATACCACATCTTGAAGATCTTCTCGTCTTCATCGAAAATCGTAGTCCCGCCCCAGTTCGAAACACGACGGAAATCCCACTCGCCCACGTCACCTAATGGAAGCACGGGGTTGGCGGGACACTTTTCCGCCGGGTTCACAATAAGCTCCACATTGTGTGTGCTCTCAACCTCGAGCATGTCTAAGAACAGGATGTGAGTCTGCGAGGTCGTGTCCAACATTTGGATTTTCGATATGGCCATATCTACATCTACTGAGAATTGTAGCCGCAGGCTTTAGCCTGCGCCAGGTCTGCAACGCACCCTGAAGGGTGCGGCTACATAGGACCCTCTGTGGTTTACTTTCCTTTAGGTTGTGCCCTTATTCAAACACCCAAGTCCCGAAGTTCTCGAACTCCACGCCCCGGTTGTAGCGCGTCTCCGTCCACACGCTGAACTCGACCACACCGGTTGTGGGGCGTCGGTGGGTCCAGCGGTGCAGGTTGCCTTTGAGCCGGACGCCCGGTTTTGGCGCAGACATCTCCAGCGCCGTCCAGGGAATGGCGAACTCGGCCGACCAGTGATCCTCGCCCTTCTGCGTAGCGGTTTGATACTCCCCTTTCCACGTGGAGTCCTTCCCGTAGATCTCCCTCCCGGTGGCGATATCGCTGCCATGCTCCTTCTGTCCGGTCTCGGTCCGCGAGTCCCAGCGCGCATTCGCAATATCCAGCCGGATATGGTAGTAGGCCGTTGCTTCCTCATCGGCGGCGATGGCGACCTCCACCTGATCAGCCCTCCCACCCAGGTCGGTGAACTTCGCGGGGTGGGTCTTATCCATCTCGGATTCCTCACAGCGGAAGGCAATATAGAGCGCCCTATCATCGTACATCATGTGCGCCTCCGTAACCGTCTCCAGCTCCTTCACCCGTGCCGCAACGTAGTTGACGAACGTCTCCGAAGCCCCGGTCTGTATCCACGCCTCATCATCCAGGCTCCCGTCGATCTTGGGCGGAGCACCGCGCAGGCGTGGAACCTTCACCGTCTTCGATTCAATCGGCCGGCTCTCGGCCTCCGCCTTACCGCGCTGTCCCTTCCTGGCGATCTCCTCCACGTCGAAACCCAGCGGTCTGCCCTGCGCGACCTTCTCTTTTGCAGACCGGAGCGCGCCTTCCAGATAGTCGGGGAGGTTCCAGCCGTTCCACCAGTTCATGCGCTCGCCATAGACCCAGACGTACCGGTCGCTGCTCATCAGCGCCCAGTAGGCATTGTGCTCCACCCACCTGGCCCGCTCCTCCGGCGTGATGTACGTCGCTTCGGTATGCGTGGCCATGGTGCCGCACAGGTAGTCCAGGAAAACGGCGTGCCCGCACTGCACCTGCCGGCGGTACTTGCCTCGCAGCTCCTGCGGAATCAGCGCCTGCCCGGTCTGGTGGATGCTGTGATAGGTCTGGAAATAGTGCAGCTCCTGGTTGTAGTAGTAGGAGTGCTCATCCCCGTCTACGATCACGGTCCCCGGATCGGCGGCCTCGAGCATGCCGTTCATAAAAGCGGGCAGCAGGCCGTAGTAATCCGCCTTGAGAATCGCCTCCCGTTTGGCCGGGTCGGTCTCCTTCGCGGCTTCCTGGAAGCGAGGCATCGAAGTCCAGAAGAGGGTGAGAATCACCGGATCGGGAAACTCCTCCTCGATGCGGTCCATATACTGCGCGCCCCGCTTCCGAACGATCCGCTCGTACTCGGCGAAGCTCTTCTCCTCCCTGTGCTTTTGCCACTCATACTTCCAGGCGCAATACGGCCGCCCCCAGTACACGAACTCCGGATCGAAGGCGAGACCCACGCAGCCCCCGACACGCGCGGCCTTCGCGCACCAGCCGATATTGCGCAGAAAGGGGCTGTCCTCGCCCCAGAGCTCATCGTCGAACCAGTCCACATTGTCGTCGCAGTGGAAATAGATGAAATTGTCCGTGAACTTCTCCCATTTCACCGTGCGCATCGCCTCGATCTCTGCGTCCGCGGCCTCTTCGGTGAGGTCCACCATGTAGAACGTATGGCCGAAGGTCGGACGGATCATAATCCCGTCGAAAGGCCGCTTCTCCATCTCCCGAATATGTTCCGCCACGTAGCTCGGCGGCCTCAAATCCCAGCCCAGCTTGACCAGCTTCTTCGGAATTGCCTGGCCGTGTGCCTTCAACGGCAGGGCGACCACCAGCACGAATATGAGCAAACATCCGATAACTACCCACTGTATCATGGCACAACCTCATTTTTCGGTGTGATTCTGTGGCGCTTTTCTGTTCTATTCAGGCCAGTCCGCAGAGCCGCTTGAAGTCCTGGTCCATACCAGCCAGATGGTCCGGGTGGAAATTCGTAGGGATACCCTCCCTTGCCCTCTGTTCTGCCTCTCCATCCAGAATCGGCATAAAGTATATGTTGAGAACCTTTCGCGCCTTTGAGTGCTGGTTGTCCGTGGGGCCGTGTACCAGATAGGGATGCCAGACGATCATACCGCCCGCCTGGACCGGAACCTCAATTTCAGATCCCAGGCCCGGAAAGTCCTGAAACTCCTGGCGGAACATTCGCTCGGACACATCGGGGTCGGACAGGTTATCCCGGACCAGGTGATGGCTGCCTGGAACCACCGTGAGTGTGCCGCCGCCCGGCTTAACCGTCGTGAAGTGCAGGAAGCAGTTGAAGTAGGATTCCCAGAATTCTCTGGGGGCCACTCTATGCCAGTCCACATGCCCCTTCCAGTCCCGGCCCCGCACACCGCCGGCCCTCCCGGGAAACGTGATTGTTGGAATTGGAGATGAAAGCAGCCGGAAAGGTCCGTCCATCATCATACCCACCGCTTCGAGTACCCCCGGATTTCCGCCGAATTGCGACAACCGGGGTTCGCAATATTCCACACTCAACTGGCGGCGGCTGGAGCTGTCGTGCACAACCACCGGGGGGCTGGTGTCGAGTGTGATGACCTCGTCGAATAAAGGCAAAGCGTACTCGATCTCTTCCTGGGTCAAAACCCCCTCAAACACCGTATAGCCGAGTTCCTGGAACTCTTGACGATGTTCTTCCGAACTCCGTTTCATGGTCGGACCTCCTCGGTCTTGTATGGACGAGGTGATTTTGTGCGTTGAGCGAAATCTTATGAAGATAAGGGTCTTTGACCGCGATCAGGACCTAACCCCGGCCCCCCTTCCCGGAACGGGAAGGGGGGAGAAAACCACCTCTTCACTACCCCCTCAAGTCGGGCCGTTTCTCTCCCCTCCCCGTGTCGGGGAGGGGTCCAGAACTCAAATAAACCCCTTCCTCCCATACACCTCGTAGACATGCCGCCGTTTCTCGGCAACGGACAGGCCCCTGCGCCGCCACACGGCAGCCACCTCGTGCTCGGCCGCCCGCATCTCCGGAGCCTTCTCAAAGAGCGTTTCCACGGATCCGGGCGGAATCCGGATCACCCCCTCGTCGCTCGCATGGATGATGTCGCCTGGATGCACCGTGATCCCCCCGACCGAAACCGGGACATTCACCTCTTTTATCCGAAGCGCGCAGTGGTGAACCACGGTCCCTCGGCAGTAAACGGGAAAGGGAACGGTGAGCAGACCGGCCACATCTCGGACCCGGCCGTTTGTGACAGACCCTGTACAGCCCGCAGAATAAAGCAGCTTTGCAGTACCATCCCCCAGAACGCATTCGTGGTCCGGACGGCTGCCCACGGTCTCAACAACCCAGACGGCCGGGACGTCCATCGCCTCGATCGCCTCGATCTGCTCCCAGAAAAGCTCATCCTCGCCCTCGCCCTCCGGCGTGCTGCTATCAAGCTTGCACGTCGCCGCCACACCTGCCGTCGGCCCGAGATTGCGTGTCACCGAACTGATATCGCCGCTCATGTATATCTCGTGTGTGGGTGTGTCATCGATACAGTCCAGCGTATTGGCAAGCAGCGGCGAATCGAAATCCAGCAGCGATTCAAGCAGGTGGCGTGAGACCATCGTCCACACTCCTTTCAATACGATTTGGGAAAAATCGGTAATTCAGGAAATCAGCGGTTTACAGGGGTCGCTCAACGCGGTTGTTCATCTAACGCCATCCGCATGTTCTCATCCGCCCCTTGGGCACACGGCCACCCCGATATGCTGGTAGTAGCTCCCCTTCTCCCGGTGAGCCCAGGATGCCGCCGAATAGTATAGCAGATACCGATCCGGCTCGACGAGCACGTACGGAGTGGATACGTAGTTCGAGTCGAACCGACCTCGATCCTCTGAACTCGGGAAGGCCGACTGCGAGTCGTGGTTCAGCCAGCTCGTGCCATCCTCGGATTCCGCGAGGTAGATCTGGAATCCACCGCTCTCCCGCTCGGGATACGCACAGTACCACAGGAAGTACCGATCGCCATCACGGCAGACAAACGGATAGATGCAACCCGCACGGTGCTTCGGGCTGGCCCGAAGGACGGGCTCGTCGCTCCGGACCCATTCGATCCCGTCCTTGGACCAGAACTCTTACACGTTCTGGTATAGGGTGTCCCACGGTGCTTCCCGAGAGGGCCGGAAATTCATCCACATGCGGTACCGGCCGGGCCCTTCCTTGTGGACACACGGCCGACGGCCGGACTCGAATACCGGGTCTGGATGTACATCCCAACCGATGCCGTCATCGCTCGTTGCGTAGCCCAGTCTCTCCGTATACTCCCTCATCCCGCTGGGGGTTACGATCCATTCCGTATAGCCGGTGAACCACAGCTTGAAGCGCTGTTCCTCTTCGTCCCAGAGCACGCAGGGCGTCTGAAGGGAGAAGGCCCCCCAGTGTACCTCATCAACGGTGAGTACCGGCGTATCTCCGTACGGCTCCCATTCCAGACCATCTTCAGAGGTGGCCATTCCAATCACATAGTCCATCTGGCCTCTGACGTGCAGCGATTCGCCCGTCCTCCCGATGTAGTACATGCGGTACTCGTCTCCAGTCCGGATCACATGGGGGCTGATGATATATGTCCTGCACCAGTCCAGACGCGTCGTAGTGGAAGATAGGGCAGGCTCATTCGGACGCTGCCACTGCATGTCAACCGCGATTCCCGGCATCATTTTCTCCTTTCTCTGCTGGCCATCCCACGCCAGCAATCGCCCGCCGTGCAAAGCATTCTTTGATCCACACACATCCGCCTGCCTCGGCGACCTTCCCAGGCCTAATCCATACGGAACTTCACCACAACCTTCTTAACTGGTTCCGGATCGTCGACCGCCAGAGACGGCATGTGGGCGTCTTCTGGATACACAACGGCAAACATCCCCGCGAAGAGGGTGACGAAATCACCCTCGCCCTGCAACATCTCGCAGTCTTTCGCCTCGTCAAACGGCTCGATCGATGTCAGCCGTCGGATGTGCCTGTATCCCAGACGCTCTGTGCCTTCGCAGACGTAGTGAACGTCTGCGTATACGCGGTGGGCCTCGAACTGTGCGCCTTCCTCAGGGCGGGAGTCGTAATGCTGTACCATAGCGTAGATATTATCGCCGTCCAGCTCGTACTGGCCGGGCTCAAGCTTGCTGAAATCCGTCAATCGCAGGTACTCCAGGGCCGCTGCCAGGCGCGTGCCGCTCGTTGCATACAGGTGAGCATTCTCCAGGGTATCAACAATCATCGCTCCTCCTTGCCGGCAAGTAATTCCTCAGGTTTTGGCTTGTCCAGGCTCCCCGGATCGATCTCGTTCAGGTAGTAGAGCACCTTCGACCACCAGGGAAAGTTGGCGACACTGGGATAGCCGTAACCGAAGCAGGCTGCCATGTTCCTCCTGACGATATCAACAAATTCGGGTCGACCGGCATGTAGGTGGGCGAACAGGAGAGTCTGACACGGAATGCCCATAAACAGCGGATGGTATTCCACGCGTTCGGGATCTCTCTTCTCGGCAACACCCAGGGGCAGGTCCCTACCGTGCTCGCGCCCTGCCGGGCAGGACGTCCCCATGAAGGAGTTCGTTCTCTCCACCCACATCTCGTCCAAACACTGTTCGGCGCCCCCTACGATCGCATCTACCAGGCGGGGGTCGCCCGTAGCATCCAGGTAGGTCTCCAGGCCCCTGCACAGCACCGCCAAGAAGTAGACGCAGGCGCCCCGATGGCGAGGCGTGCAGTAGCAGTGGGCCGGAATCATCTGCCGATGCCATCCCCTCGGACCGGGGGTCTGCCGCTCCAGCGCACGTTCCACAATGATCCGCGCTGTGTTGAGATAGAATGGGTCCCCCGTGAGGTCGTACGCACCCATGATCAGGATCAGGTGCCATCCAATATCCCGGAGGTTGTCGAAATCGTAGTTGTTCAGATAGGCTCCGGCATAGTAGTCCCCAACCAGCCTGGCGTTTTCAAGGGCCGTTGGATCTCCGCTCAGAAAGTACCAGTCCGAAAAGCCTTCGATCCACGAATGGCTCGGGGTAACCAGCCCCCCCGGGATGTTGTTCGAGTCCAGAGGATCGTGGTCGAGGTAGTCACCCGTATGCCCCAGGGCATGGCCCCACTCCACCCCTTTGTCGGGGCCGTAGTGGCACGTGTCCACGTCAATGGCGTGCCGGGCCGCCTTCTCCGCCAGATAATACCACCTCCGCTGGCCGGTGCGGGCGTACTGCAGCAGAAAGGCGTGGTGGTGGTCGTACTCCCCGTTGAGCCAGGTCACGTTTTCATCGCCCAGCGCGTCTCCGAAATTGAGCATACCGTACCACCCCTCCGCCTCGCACCGCGCTTCGTAGACCGCGGCCACACCCTTCTCACAGGCCTCGTCGTACCAGGCCGCGCGACCATCGGTTGAAGGCAGAAGGGGCCCGAATACACGCGTGCCGCAGTATCGCTCGGGAGGGCAGGTGGCGATCATCGGCTCGTTGAACACAGCCACCGCCCGCAGCCGATCGGTCTCGTCCGGGCCCCCGTCGTGAAAGTACAGCCCCAGTTCATGCCACTTCTTGATCCCTCGCTTAATCTTGTACGCCCCTCCCGCGAGGTAGAAGTAGTAGTTCACCGCCTCCTTCATATCCGCGCCATCGTAAAAGCCTTCCGGAAAGCCCGCGCTTACACCGGCCTCCACGCATCCCTCACGCACGCCCAGCGACCGGGGATACAGCTGCCAGAAGTCCCGCACCGCCAGCGTCAGCCCCGCATTCCCGCGTGTCACGTCCAGCCACCCGTCCGCCCGCCGCGTGCCGCCTTCCCGGACCGGATCGAGCTCGAACGCGTCGTGCCTGAGCTGCCTGAGTTCCAGGTCTCCATCGCCGCCCGCCCGCCTCCCTTCGCCCAGCCCCACCGACCATCGCGAGGCTCCGCCGCCCGCCAGCGGCACCCGCACGCACGCGCGCCCGAAGTGGCTGAACAGCGGTTCCCGGTCGTTTCCCCAGCTGTAGTAGACCCGGACCATGGGCGAACCCGCATAAAACACGAAGCGCGCCTCGTACGAAAAGAAGGGCTTCCGGGATCCCGAACGGTGGTGTCCGGCGCTACGCACGACCACACGCACCGGCCCGGCCTCTTCTACCTCAAGAATCTCCGCAGGGCTGTTTGATGTGTAGGCCCTTCCCTCGCCGTCCTGTATGCAGGCTTCCATCACCCCTCCCAACACCTTGCGGCCGTTCAGGGTAATGCCCACGGGAAAGCCGGACTTCCTCCGGTCAAATACGGCCTCCAGCGGCCCCGTCCTAACCCTCAGCCTGCCGCCCTCTTCCCTCACACCGAGGGGTGTCGCCCTCGCCCGGCCGGACACCTTCTTCCCGTACTCCAGTGTGTACCTTCCAGCCTGCCCGGCGCGCGCATCGGCCTTAAAGCTCACCAGCGCCCACTTCACGCTCCCGTCGTCCCACCGCCCCGACACCACCGCCTGCATCGGCGCCGCCCTGCCCCCCGGGCCCAGCAGCCGCATGCGCCGCACATCCCCAAGTTCGCCCTTCGCAAACGGAATCCCTGAAGTCACGGGGCATCCCTTAACGGAAAAACCGTACGGGTTCTCCACACGCAGGGGAACCCTCGCACCCCCTGCCGTTCCCTGAACCGGACCGGGCGCCAAGAATGTGAACCCCTTCTCCTCGCTCGTCACTTCGCTCCCATCCGGCCTGGGTGCGTGAATCCTAAAACGATAGGCCGCCCCCGGCTCCAAACCCGTCAGGTACACCCGGTGGTTGGCCAGCGCCTCGCCCTCCGTCACGCGCTTCATCCGCCCGGAAGCGCTCCCGTACTTAACGGTGCAGCGCGCAGGCCAGGTAGTGGTCCACGTGAGCCGCATCGCCTCCTGTCCATCTGGCAGGGCAAACCCCTCTTCCACGTTGTCGATGGCAAAATTGCGGCCGCGCACAGGCGGCCGAGTGCGCAGAAGCAGGATATCCTCGGTAATATGCGTGCCTTCCTCCGGGCCGATCCGGATCTCGATCCGCTCTCCGCCTTTGAAGTCAACGGGGTGGTCCAGAAAGAAGAGTCGCTGTCGGTTGTCTCCCTCCGTCAAAGTAAATCGCCCGATGACCTTTCCATCGATGCTCATCTCATAAGACGGCCGCACAGCGGACAGTTCGCCCTGACCCGGCCTGCGCCCGAAGCTGATCCGTTCGGTTTTCTTGTCGAAGCCGGGTTTCCGTACTACTTTCTGGTTGGCCTGCCTGTCGTAGACCACAACCGCCGGATAGAAAGCTCCTGCGCGCGGTACGGTAACCGTGATCGTCCCGCTGGACCCGATCACGGCCAGCCAGCGGTACTCCGATTCAAAATATTGCATCCCCTCCAGTTCGGCGTCCGGGCTGTGGAACACGATATTGTCCGGCTGCGACGTCAGCTCCCACAGCAGGGCCAGCCCCTCCGTGACCTCGAAGTTCTCTTTATCCATTGGTTCGCTCATGGTCTTCACCCTCTCAGCCTTGAGCACGCCTCCCGCGTAGACTCGATAAACCGATCCAGCAGCTCGTCCGGCATGTCCGACCACCACGGATATCCGTACATACTGTCGCAATACGCGTCCGTAACCGGGCAGTCCCCCCCGTCGCAGCCCATGGCCCTGAACAGATCGAACCGGTACAGCGGCATATAATGGACGTAGCACTTAATCCCGAACTCATTGTACATCAGCTCAACCAGGTCGCTCCGCGTTTTTCCCGACCTCGACCCGTCGTACTTCACAGGCATCATGTGGTAGACATGCTCGCACCCGGGCCCCACCTTCTGAAAGCTCAGCTCCTCCACATCCGCCAGCCCTTCCATAAACACCTTCGCCTGCTGCTGCCGGTTCGCGTTCACCTCGTCCAGCCGCTTGAGCTCCACGCGCCCCACCGCCGCGTTGAACTCCGACAGACAGAAATTGTAGGGCCATTCCCCTTCCACCCCGCAGACCAGATTCCCCATCGCCGGCTCCCAGTACCGCTCCCTTTCCCCCTCAAATTGCCAGTTCCCCATCCACCGCAACTTCTTAACGACCGTTGCCGTCTCCTCGTCGCGCACCACCAGCATCCCTCCCTCGCCCAGGGTCGTCATGTTCTTCTGCGTGTGAAAACTGAAACAGCCGAAGTCCCCCAGCGCTCCCACGCGGCGTCCCTTATACCGCGCCCCGGGCGCCTGGGCGCAGTCTTCCACCACGCGGATATTTCGCTCCCGGGCAAGCTCCAGAATCGGGTCCATATCCACCGTGAGCCCCATCAGATGCACCGCCACAATAACCTTGGTCCGCTCCGTCAGCAGCGGCGCAACCGTATCGATGCTCATCACCCTTGCATCCGGATCGATATCCGCCCACACGATTCTTGCGCCGCGCCGCGCGAACGCCACCGCGCTGGACACAAACGTATGTGCCGGAATGATCACTTCATCCCCCGGCGACACCCTGCAAAGCACCGCGCTCAGCTCAAGCGCCGCCGTACAGTGCGTAACCCCCACCGCTACTCCCGCCCCCAGGAACCCCGCGAACTCCTCTTCAAACCCCTTCACCTCGTCCCCCATCGTATACGAGGCGCTATCCCTCAACACACGCAGAATCGCATCCTCCGCTTCCTTCCCGTGCCGGGTCTGAATTGGCCGGTAGTCAACTTCCTTTCTCTCACCCATAAGACACCCCCCTGTTCGGCACCGCCGTCGTCTAACTATGCCCAGAATTTACGAAACCGTACGCCATAGCAATATAATTGCCTGAATATAATGTGACTACAAAATAAACAGGGACTGGAGACCGGAGACTGGAGACCTGTAAAACCAACCATCAGAGCGAGATGGCAAAACAGGCCCCCAGTCTCAAGCCCCAGCCCCTCTTACAATACGATTCAACTGTTGTTTCAGCGTCTTTCCGCGGCCCTGGTACCCTCCGTTATCTAAAACGACCCGCTCACCGTGAACCGCACCGGGGCATCGAAGAAATCGAACTTGGTGTAGGAGAAGTCCACGCGGATATCCTTGCCCTGCACTGGCTGGAACTTCAGGCCCGCACCCACGCTGTAGGTCTCGATATCGTAGTTGAACTTATACCCCGCGCGCAGCGCCACGGTGTTCTGAAACCAGGCCTCACCACCCAGCCGGTACTGCGGCTCCGAATAGTCCGTGGCATAGTAGTTCTCTGCCGTCACGGTCAGATAGGCCGGACCGCCCACCTTCCCATACGCCTCCATCGCTCCCGCAACACTGAAGACCACCGGCATTAACTGCGTTTCACCCCCGGACACCTTGATGTCCTTTCCCAGGTTCATAAACGCCATCCCAAACCGCAGGCTCTTGAAACCCGTTGCGAACTGCGTCCCCAGGCTGAGGTCGTAAACGGTAATCGTTTCCAGGTCCAGGTTCTGTGACGTCCAGCGGCCCACAAACCCGACCGACAGCCTGTCCGTCAACTTCTTGGCAAAGGCTACGCCAATGCTGACCGTGCCTATGTCCAGCATCCTGCCCGTGCCCAGCGGCTGAAAGATTGTGGATTCCTCCATCTCCTCGGGCGTATAGGACACCACGCTCACCCCAACAACACCGAAATCGGTTTTGAAGGCGGCCGCGCCGGAGTAAAACTTGGAATTCACCAGCCAGCGTGTGTAGGAAAACGAATATTCACCTTGCTCAACGTGGGTCAATCCCGCGGGATTGACGTGGATCATGCCGATGTCGTCACCGATGGCCGCATAACTGCCCCCCATACCGCTCATGCGCGCCCCCTGGTCTATCTTCAACAGAGGCATCGTCACACCGCCCACCTTCTTCTGCCCCGCAGGCACGGCATCTGGAAAGACCAGGGTGCAAACGGCCATCGCTGTCACGACGGTCCAGAACACTCGTCTCATGGTTCTATCTCCTTCTTTCAGTGTCTCAGCAAGCCCTCTGGTAGGCCTCACCTGATGACCACAAACGTGCCGGCCTGCATCTTGCCAACGCTTCCCGCTACCTGCGATTCGACCACGAAGTAATAGATGCCTGCGGCTGCCTTTCCGATGACATCCCTCGTTACCATATCGTAATTTCCTTCGCCTCGGGTGGGATCGTCGTGCGTGAACTCCGTTAAGAGATCCCCGGCCGCTGTGTAGATCTTCACCTTGCACTTTTGCGGGAGATTGAGAAAGCGGACCCTGTCCTTGGTCGGGTAGGCGTGCGCCCCGTCATCGAAATACGGGTTGGGCACCACTCGGACCTTCCTTTGCAACTGGTCGGCCTCGGCGGTGGGGGGCACGAAGGGGATCGACCATTTGACGCCGCCCTTCACCCACTGCTCGGGGGAACTGCTTCCGCCCTCCAAGGAGGGAATGGCCATTCCGGTCCCGTTCCAGTCGGCATGCCCCTTATCGTAAGCGCGGACGGCGTAGTCATACGCGAACCCCGCGGCAGACTTCTCGTCTACGAATGTGTAGGAGCCCCCGGTTTTCGGCATGTCGGCGAAGAGCACCCAGTTGTCTACCTTGTTTTCCGACCGGTAGACCCGGTAGCCGACCACATCCTGGGCTTCACCGCCCGAATAGTCCGGATCGGTCGCGCCGTCCCCCGTGGTATCCCACGTCAGCTGGTTCTGCGCCTCGGGGGTGACACCCGACGTCACCTTCACATCCGGCGGGGGATCGGGCAGGTCGTAGTCCCAATCGAAGGCATCTCTGGCCTTGTTGAGGTGTTTGACCAGGTTGTTGAACCCCTTGTCCCCGCGCAGTTCGGCCTGCTTGCCCTGCACGGCCCATCCCCACATGTTCTCTTCCACCGGGGCGGCCGCCACCAGGGCCACCACGATCCTCGCCTTGTCGCCGGGCGCCAGGTCGTAGGGGCCGTAGGTGAAGGTCCCGTGGACGCCATCGGTCGCGGGCGGGTTGTCCATAATCTCGGGCGCCCCGGACAGGTCGTTGTACATCTTCTCGTAGGCCGAGGTCCCGGAATCGGGGTTGTCGAAGTCAGTCCTTGTTCGGAATTGCCACCACCTGAAGGCATACGGCTGGTCGGCCACTCTGGGCGCCACAAAGCGCGCATCCCCGCCGGTGTCGTAGGTCCACGTGCCCGCATCGTTGTCGGCGCCGGGGGTGTAGGCGATAGGCGCAAACCCTGCGTGCTGGTAGGCCATCAGCTCGCCCTCAACAATGGTCTTCTTGAAGTTGGCCGATCCATAGCCGTTCATCCGGCTCGAGTCGAATGGGTCGCCTAAGTCGTCCGCCACCGTAATCGGGGAGTCTCCGTCGTAGCCGTACCACAACTTCAGCCCCATCCCCGAAGCCGGGCCGTCGTAGTTGCCCGCCTCCGTGTATTTGTTCCAGTCGTCGTGCATCAGCTCATTCTCACCCCGGAAATCATCCGTGCCGGCCTGCCATCGCCAGCCGCGCTGTGAAATGATCCACCTCATCGAGAATGCAATGAAGGTGTCGTTGAGCTGATTACTCCCGGTGTTCTCGAACGTAAACTCCAAGATCTCGAAGTCGTCGTAGTCCGGGTAGCCCCACGCGTAGGCCTTTCGGGTGACCGTAACCCCGTGCTTTGTGGAGTAGTGAGAGATGATGATGCTCTCCGGAAACGTGTCCTTGTCCGGGTCCATGTACTGGCCATACCGGTAGTTGAGGATCTCCACCGCCGTATCTGCCCCCGGAGGCGGCTGCCCCGGCCACCAGTTGGCCATCGCTATGCCATTGGGGGCGAGGCTCTCGTAGCCGATGTTCGCCTCCGGCCCAGCCGAAGGGTCGTAGGCCAACATAGTGATCTCCGGGGGATCCTTGTCGACTTTGGTCTCCGACGCGTAATACTCCCCGTTCGCCACCGTGGCGACAAAGGTCTCAAGGCCCGCGGAGAGTATGTTCATCTCTACGTTTGCGGTCTGATAATTATCGAGGCCGGGCCAGGTTCTCGGGCCTCCGTAGTAATCCGGGCCTTCGTACTGAAAGTCGGTAACGTAATTGCCGGGATAGTTCATGCTTTGCGCGCGGTAAAGACTGACAAGGTCCGCGCTCCATATTCCCATGCTGCCCACGTTCCAGTATGTATTCCACAGCTTGGCGCGGGTCTGGAAGCGGTGCTTCGACCGCTGTGCGTCCACCGGGGACGGGCCCCACAGCAGCAGGCCCAGAAGCAGGTACACCGCCCCGCAGATTGTGATCTTTTTCATGATTCTAAACCTCCTTAATCGATCGTCTTTGAGGCCCGAGAGCGATTTTTTCATCCCCTGTAGGGGTGAATCTCTAACCCACCCCTACAGGAGATAACGATTATCGGACCTAGAAAACCTCTCGTTAGAAACGCAACCTGATCCCCACGTGCGACTCCCGGGGACTGCCAAGGTAGCGCGACCGGTCCCGGGTGTCCCCGAATTCCAGATACGTCGCATCGTCAGGGGGGGGTATCTGGAGTCCATAGTACATGTAACTGGTGCCGGAGGCGCTCGCGTCCTTCTGATTGAACAGGTTCAGCACCTCTACGAATATGTCGGCATCCACGCTTCCGAGGTTGAGGCCCTTCTGCACGCTCAGGTCGACGTTGGTGTGCAGAGGAGCCCTCGAGTAGGTTGACTTCCCGTCCAGGGTCGGGTACTTGAATTTCGAACCGGTATAGATCCGGTAGATCAGGTTCGCCCGCAGGTTGCCCAGAAGGGTGCTTCCGGCAATCCTGGGTCCAGCGCCGAGGTCTGCGGGAGACGAGAAGAACATCTGCAGGCTGCCCTGGCTCCGCTTCCCCGCCGTGATGTCGTCTCTGTTGCCCCCCAGGTGATCCTCCAGGTAATACAGTCCCTTAGCGGCCTCCCGGGTCTCATCGGTCAGGTTCGGACGGTCGTCGAATGTCTTGGGCACGGTGTCGCCCGAGTAAAAGACAAGCGACGTACCATTGGCGGATACATCCCGCGCATTCATCGCGCCACCGAGGGCCTCTCTCCGCTTCGCCTCCGACATGGACACCGGCCGCTGAAACCCGTCCCCCTCTTCCCACTCCACCATGATCGGGCTGTTCATGATAAAGCTGGAGTCCATCGCAACGCCCACCCCGATCGAGCTTATGCCCTTTCCGCCGTAATACTCGCCCGTCCACTCAAGGTTGAACGCGGCCCGGAACGCAAAGTTGTGGCTGAACGACTTCCTCAGGCTGAACTCGAAGCCCCGGGAGTCTTCCCACCAGGTCGCCCCTGTGCCGCTGACATACAGCCGCCCTTTGGTAAACGGATTCCGGATATTCTGCCATTGTCCGGCTTCCTGGTTTGTGCCGCTGTTGTAGAAGGTAGCCAGCGTGACCACATAGTTGCTCACAAAGTTCCAGTCCACGCCCACCTCGGTGTTGATCTTCTTTTGCGGCAGGTCAAACGACGGCCAGAGCGCAGCCGTCCCGGAAGGCCACTTTGGCTGCTGGTACTCGCTGAAAGGAACGCCAGGTACCCCGGTTTTGCCGGCGGTCAGCCACATCTCCTGAAACATGCGCCGGAAGCCGGGAGTCTGCCCAAAGTGGCCGTAGGAGAAGTGCAGGGCCGATCTGGCCGTGATCGGATGGGAGATCCCCAGGCGGGGGGACCAGCTTGTCCACGGCTTCAGGCGGTAGCGGGGGATGTGCTGCCATTTTGACACCGAATCGTACATCAAGCTCCTGAACCCGCCGTAAAACGGCGCATCTATGCCAAAGAGCATGTCGAAGCGGAGGCCCGCGTTCACGATCAGCCCTTCAAATTCCATCTTATCCTGGACGTAAAACCCCAGCTCACCGGGTGTTATCGCCTCCCCTGGCACGGCACCATTCCCGATGAATTCGATGACCTTTTGCCCGTCGGGAAACATGACCTCCCAGGTAAACCAGTTGCTGTACTTTACGAACTCGACTCCCGTCTTGATGAAGTGCCCTTTCCTGAACTGGCTGGAAAGGTCGACCTTGAGGGTGGTCCTCTTCTGCTCGGCGATGGTATAATTCCACATCCTTTCCCGCCCGAGATAGAAGTGGCCCGACTGGTCGGCCTTCAGATCCGAGGTTGTCATCCCCGTCGTCTCGCTGCTGTCCTCCTTGCTCACGTAGTGCGACACCCTGATTTCGTAAAACGTCTTCGGACTGACGGTGTGGGTCCAGGTGGCATAGAGCATGTTCTCGGGGCTGGGAACCTTCCCCCCTGGGGATCCCTCCGGGACGAACAGGTGCCGTCCGGTTGTCCTCGTCACGTTGTCGACGCTGGCCCAATTGGGCGTCCGGCCGCCCCGCCAGTACTCTGAATAGTCGTAGACCCACCCCAACCGGAACTTGACATTCGGTCCTGGCGCAAGCGTCAGCTTCGCCGTGGTCCGGATGTTCTTGGGCGTCCGGTTCGCACGCCCTGGAATTGGTGAAGCCTGATCCACGTGCCGGGCGCTGACGAAGAAGGACGAATTTGGAAGCAGAGGACCGCTTAGAAACCCGTCGTAGTAATGACTGCGCCAACCGGTGTAGTTCACACGCTGGTGCACCAGCCTTCCCGTCTCCGGGTCCACCTCGGCCACCCACTCCGGGTCGTCCCACTTGGCGTTGCCCTTGTGCTCGGGCGCGTCATAGACGTTCTCCCCCCAGTGCTTCTTGCCCGCAGGAGTGAGCCGGTACTCCGCCTCGCCGTGGTAGCTCCCTTGCCCGTCCCGGGTGACCACTTGCACTACGCCGGACATCGCATTTCCGTATTCGGCGTTCATTCCGCCGGTGATGACGGCGATCTCCTGCACTGCATCGGTGTTGACGCCCTTCCACCAGGCTGTGCCCGGGGCGTTCCAGTCCAGGTAGCTACCTGCATCCAATCCACTATAGATCCGCTTGTCCGACTGCTGCATCCGGATACCATCCACGACAAAGGAGGTTTCGTCGGGCGGGGCGCCCCGGAGGAATTGGCTGCCGTCCACCGCTACCCCCGCCTCCAGTTCTACGAACTGTTTAACGTCCCGAATGATCGGCGTCCGCCGGATCTCTTCCGAGCTCACCACATACCGGCTCTCCGTCTTGTCCGGCTCCACCAGCGGGCGCTCCGCCACCACCACCATCTCCTCTAACTCCAGCGCCTGCTCCCGAAGCGTGAAATCCACCGTCGTGGTGAAATCCGCCCGCACGATCACCTGCTTCTTGGTCGACGAATGGTACCCCACCATCGACGCCGTGGCCTTATACACGTCGGGATCCATCGAGACAATCACGTAGAACCCATCCGCATCCGTCGTCGACCCCCGCTGCGTCCCATCAAGCACCACGCTGGCCCCCGGCAGCGGATTCCCCTGCTCGTCCGTCACCACTCCCATCACCTTCCCGGTCGTCCCAGCCGTGGCCGCACTGCCCAGCGCCAGAACAGCGCACAGCGCGAGCACAACGCCTAAACCTATCTTCAACTTGCTCATCCTATCTCCTCGCTTCTTTCGGGTGAAAGCAAACCACCATCTCTCACAGAATCCCAATCCCAAAACCAAAGTCTTTACGCCGCTTCTACTCTCCTTTCTCCCAGCTCAGAACCAATTTGCCTTTCTCCGCGTCCTCTGCGTCTCCGCGGTGAGTTTTCAGATTTTGCGCTCAACCTACAGCCAACTTCGCTGCGGCCGTTTCGTGCACTTCCCACTTCATTTCCTGCCACGGATGGAGGACATGCTGCCGCATCTGCCTGTCGGCTGCATCGGGGTCCCCGGTCGCGATCGCCCGGACAACCTCCACGTGACGCTCACCCTCCCCTCTTCTGGTTCTGCCTATAAACAGTTCGGCCCAGTTCATAACGACCACCCAGCGTTCAATCTCCTCACCAAGCCTGGCAAACCCGGCCGCCTCGGCAACCGCCAGATGGAAACGCTGGTCCAGTTCGGTCGTATGTTCGTCAAACGGCCCCGCTTCAATTCGGGCGTCGACCTCCTCCGCAAGCTTCATCAGCCTCTGGATATCCGCCAGCGTCGCCGACACCGCGCAGTATCGCGCGCTCTGCGCCTCCAGCGCTTCCCGCACGACCATACCCTCGTCGACCATCTCGCACGTTAATCCTTGCGCCTGGAGCGAGCTTGCCGCCCAAGATCCAGTGCCGCAGCGTCTTGTACGCGTGGGACGCCTGACCGTCGAAACGCTGTCTTACCACTAACATCCTCCTGAAACACTACCTTATGCCCTGAACACCAGCCTGCACAAATGCACCCGCTGGCCGTATTTTTGATTAACTGATTAATCAATTTGTAAGGAAGATAAGATCCCAATCCTTCGCTGTCAAGCGGTTTTTCTATGGATTCTAAATATAAGGCCGACCTTCCTCCTCAGCGGGCCGGCCTATCGTACCCGATCAACAGCGCCAGCAGATCGCAGTCCCCCGATATCTTCAGCGGCGCCCGAAGCGTCCCATCCTCACAGGACGCCACCCGGTCCGTCCAGTCCCTCCCCGACCACAGATCGATCACGCTGCGCAGCCTTGCCTCCTCCGGCAGCTCGACGACCAGCGACGCGTCTCGCACCCCACCGGCGTATAGGGAAACACCACCGCCAGAATCGACCCCTCCGGTCCATCCTTCACCATCGGCAGCAGCTCGATCGTGGGCACGGCCCGCCGGTCGGCAGGCCGCAGCGTCCGGTAATCGTCGATCGGCGGGAACGGGTCTAACCGCACCAGCGGTTGGGCGTCGGCCGTCCACGTCACCAGCCGGCGCAGCAGCTCCACATTCGACGTCGGCACATTGGCCCAGCTGTGCTTCCCGTGCCTGTGCTCTGTGGCCGGCGTACCGGCGATCCAGACCTCACGCCGGTCCTCCTCCTCAACCAGCGTCAGCGCGGCCCGGCCCTCAATCGTGCCAATCACCTCTCCCTCCGGTCCGGACCAGTCCACGCGGCTGTTGAGAATCACCGGATCGGTCAAACCCGACACAATCGGGTGATCGCCCTCCAGCGTCACCTCAAACGCACCGTACTCGATCGGCGTGGGCAGCTTGCACGCTCCGCGCCCCTCCCAGGGTTCGCGCGGCACGTTCCCGATCCACAGCAGGCCCTCACCGCGTCGTCCCACCTCGCGGACCAGCTCCAGCTGCCCTTCGGTCAGACAGTGCACCTCCGGCAGGACCAGTGGACCTCTCAGGTGCCCGGACGCATCCTCCAGCCGCCCGTCCCAGAACCACCGCCAGGGGATTCCCGTTCGGTAAAACAGATCCACCACCTTCCACAGATGCTCGGATCCCCAGTGGCTGTCGTAGTGGCCGGTCACCTCCGACTGGTGCGGCATCAGCATCGTGGCAAACGCATACGGACGGTGCGTCTCGAAAACCGGGACCAGCCTGCGAGCCTCCTGGAACGCCTCGAAAAACCCCGGAATGATCTTCATCTGTTCATAGGTATAGGGCACAATCAGATCCGCGCCCAGGGCAAACGGCACCACACCCGCAAGCAGCCCATCCTGCCGTCCCATCGGCGTCGCCCGCTTCGGAGGCATAAATCCCTGCGGATAGATATCCACCTGTCGGTCGAAACTCGCCCCCATCAGACTCCGCGTCCCCTCCGTCAGAATCCTCCGGTGCGGCCGGTGCCCGATCTCTTCGGCGTGATTGAAATGATACGGGTCAGTGCACCCCACGTCCAGGCTCTGAGTCTCCCGCGCTAAGGAAACCCCGTACACCCAGGCGTTGTACATCCGCTCCGGGATCGCCGGACTGTGCTGCTGGCCCACCTGAACCTCCGGTCGCACCTTCTTGATCGCATCCCGAAACTCCGCGTGCACCGCCATCCAGTTGTCAAACCGGTGCTCCAGCCAGGTATACCACAGCGGATCGTCCCAGTCCCGTTTCACGGGTGGGTCCGTCCCCGTGATCGCCCTGAACTGTGTCTGGCAGTAATCGCAGTAACAGCCCATTACCCAGTTTCCAAACCAGCCCAGACTCGCCTCGTCGTTGATGTGCACCTCAACCACTGCCGGCCACGTGCAGATCTCCATCAGCTGATCCAGGTACCAGGCTTTGTTCTCTGGCCGAAAAGGGCAAAGCGAGAGATCGGGCACCTCATCCGGCCCATGCACCCGCTTTCCGTCGCTCGTCAGCATCATCCGCTGAGGCTCCTGCTCGACCAGAGGATCCGGATGGGCCTGGTACCCTGTGGCCGCGATAAAGCCCAGACCTCGCCGCCCGCACATCTCGGCCAGCTGCCTTCCCTGCTCGAGCGTATAGCCCTGCTGGTTCTCTACCAGCGGGATATCCGACACCGTGGCGCCCACGTCGGTGAACCCCCCGGCGGCGATCTCGTCCAGCACCGACTCCTTCAGCGAATGCCCCGGCAAAGACAGCAGCGCCGCCCGCCGGAGCTTCCGGTTCGTCTCCCTCATCGTCGATCTCCTCAGATGTTATTGGCTCAAACCTATCTGTGTCCTCACCTTCGCACAAAGGGCTTGTTCCGGGACATTCTGGACATTACATTACGAATGTGGGTGTAATCGCCGCCATCGACCGCGCCCTGAAAGAGGGCCGCGACATCACACTTTCTCAGGAGATAGATCCATGATCAAAGCGATCGAACACATAGCCATCGTCGCCGCCGATCCGGCGCCCCTCGCCCGCTGGTACTGCGACACCCTCGGCTTCGAAATCGCCAACGCCAGCGAGGAAAACCGGACCTATTTTCTCCGCCTTCCGGAAGGCGGCATCCTGGAAATCTTACCCTCCAACGACCGCGCTCCGGTCGACCACGCCGGGGACGACGCCGGCATCCGCCACATCGCTCTCACCGTAGAAGACTTCCCCGCCGCCTATCAGGTCCTGGAGGACCGAGGCGTCACCTTCGTCGGCCCCTCCCACGCATCCCCCACCGGAACCCGCTTCGACTTCTTCCCCGACCTCGAAGGCAACCTCCTCCAACTCGTCTACCGCCCCGAGCCTCTGTAGGGGCGCACCCCTGTGTGCGCCCTGCCTCGGGCAGCCACGGGGGGCTGCCCCTACGAAAAATGGATACGCAGGCGGTATCTGCCTGAGACCTGTTGCCGGGTTATTCTTCGAAACTCCATCATCGCCTCGTGGGGGGCCTCACGCTTCACTTTTCATTTGTCCCTCTGCCTGCCCCACAATATCAATCCCCACCAGCTCGCTCCACGCGCCCAGCAGCCGCCTGGCCACCGCCCCCACCGTGCCGTCTCCCGCCGGCAGACCGTTGAACCGGGTGGCCGGCATAATACAATACGGTGTACTCGTAAAAAAAAGCTCGTCGGCCGTGTACAGATCGTACGGCTGCAGCTCCATCTCCCGCGCGGGAATCCCCAGATCTTCCGCCAGCTCCAGAACCGTCTCCCGGCTGATCCCGGCCAGGCAGTTCTGCGTCGTCGGCGTTCGCAATTCCCCCTTGCTCACCACAAAGATATTCCCTCCCTTGTTCTCCCCTACATTCCCGTAGATATCCAGAATAACCCCCTGCGCCTCCGTATCGACCAGCTTCACCTCCATCTCCGCAAGCGTATAAGCCATCCGGCTGCGGTTCTTCACCCGCGCATCCAGCGACTGCGAGGGAATCATCCGGCTCATCGCGGTAACCGCGTGGCAGCCCGCACCGTAAAATGCCGCCCAGCCGCGCAGATCCATCGGCCCATTGTGAATCATCACGGTCGCTGCGCCCCGCTGCACCGTAGGATCGGGCCCCGGCATAGAAACCCCGCGCGAGATATTGTGTACAATCCAGTAATCCTCCTCCGGACCGATCAGCGACAGATTCGTCTCCAGCAGATCCAGCGTAACCCGCGCCATCTCCTCCGGCCCGCACCCCGGATCGATCCGCGTCACCTTCAGCGACTCATACAGCCGTTCGATGTGCCGGTCCAGCTTAAACGGCCGGTGCCCGAACGTGCGCGTCGATTCGGTAACCGTATCGCCTAAGGTGACCGCAGTGTCGAAGATCGAAATCTTCGCGTCCTCTTCCGCAACCACCTGCCCGGAAATATACACCTGGCGTGACGACATATCTGTCCCTCCTTCTTCTGCGCCCCTTCACGACAGCGGGAAATCGACCCGGCAGTTCCCCTCGCGATGCGACTTCAAAATCCCCAGAATCACCTCCAGCGTCTTCCGCGCCTCCCGCGCCGGAGAAACCAGCTCCCCGCCGTTCTCCAGCACATAGGCCAGCTCCGCCACCATCGCCCCCTTCTCCTGAATCATATAGTTCCCCGGCGCGATCTCGGACGTCTCTGAAGTCGAACCCCGAATCAGCCGCGCGGACGTATCCGTCACCTCCACCCGCCCCTCCTCGCACGACAGCACAAACCGCCAGCCGGAAAACACCGTCTTGAACGAATTGTAAAAAGCCCTCACCCCGTTCCCAAACCGGATATAGGCCGACGCGTACGGATCCTCCGAAGGATCCTTCCCTCCCCCGCCCTTATACTCGGTAAAATGTTCAAACCCCTCCTCCAGTTCGGCCACCAGCCACCGGGGATCCCCCTCGGCAAAAAAACAGACCGTATCCAGCGCATGGGTCCCGTTGCGAAACAGCATCGACCGGAGGCCGAACATCTCGCACCCCACCGTGTGCAGCGGCCCGATCTCCCCGCTGCGAACAATTTCCCGCGCCTTCAGGTATTGCGGATACCACCGCCGGGAATGATCCACCGAAAGCAGCGTCCCGTTCGCATCCGCCGCTGCAATCATCCGGTCCGCATCCGCCAGCGTCGTCGCAAGCGGTTTTTCACACAGAATCGCGGGCACCCCGCCCTCTGCCGCCGTCACCACAATATCCGCGTGAAGGTGGTCCGAAGTCGCCACACTCACCAGATCCGGCTTCTCGGTCTCCAGCATCTCCCGATAGTCAGTATAATAGTTCATCTCCGGCCACACATCCCCCCAGTTCGCCTTAAAATCCGCCAGCGCCTCCTCCCGCAGATCGCACACCCCCACCAGCTCCGTCTGCGGACCCCGGTAATAGGCCGACGCATGCGACGTGGGCATCGCCCCGTATATCGGAAGGTTCTCCTCCTCCGAAGGCCGCCGCGCCCCGATCCCCGTCAGCCCGACAATAACTCCGCGATATTCGCCTTTAGACATAATTCCCCCCCTGTAAGAGTCTCACAACGTAAGATAATCTGACGGCGTACTCGGCACCGCCCTTGCATCTACCGCCACCGCCCGATAAGACATCCCTTTCTTCGCCCCATTCAACGGCCAGCACGCCTCCTCCACAACACCCAGCAAATTCTCTTCACTCGCCGAAAACCCACCAGGCTCCATCGAACCGTGAACCCGGTATTTCACCGGCGGGTTCCCCCCACCATTCGCCGACCACACCAGCGCCCTCCCTTTTCCACGCCCCTTCACCTCAAGACCCACCGGAAGACGAGGACCGTGGGGCACAAACGACCGCACCTCGCTCCAGTCTCCCCACACCTCCTTCGCATTCCGCGCCCGCACCCGCCAGTAATACACCTCGTCCGGATTCAGCAGATTGGGGAACTCCGCCTGCCACTGCCTCTTGCCCGCATACCCCGTCCTGCCCACATACCGGTTAAACGTGGGGCACACGCACCACCTGAAGTCCGCATACCGGCTCACCTGGATATGATAATCGTCCACCTTCGACCCCCGCCCCTTCGGATTCCGCCACCGAAACTCGAAGTCCAGCCGGTTCACATCCACCCCGTCCTTCGGATACACTAACTCGGGAGCTCCGGGAGGCCGGATCGTGTGTTCCTCCTGCCATCCATACGTCACCCGCACCTTCCGCCGTCCCCGGCTGTCATCCCGGTAGGCAATCGTATTCTTCCCGCAAAACAGCGAGGGCAGGGATCGTGTGGCGCACTGGATATCCGTATCGAACCGGATCGCGTCCAGCCCCACCGCATCGGGTCTGGAGCCTGCCCACATCGCCACCTTGATATAGTAGGCATAGCAGGGCCCCATCCGCCATCCCAGATCATTCTCCTCCCGCCAGTCGTTCAGCGCCGGGTTGACATACCAGTCCAGGTTCACACAGGCGTTCAGCCCCTGCCCGATGGCGACCCAGATCGAACGCCAGCTCTTGCCGTCCTTCGAAAACAGCACCTCTAAGCCGTCCTCCCGCGTCTCCCGCCGGCAGGTGATCCCCACTCGCGCCCCGGCAACCGCATAGGGCGATTCCACCTTCCACACCACCTCCGAAATCTGCTTCGTGCGAGCAGGATGCAGCGCCGTGCGCCTTCCGGACGTCTCCTGCGCCACGCCCTTCACACGCTCCGTTCCCTTTAAAGAAAGCGGACTGCGCAGGTCCGGCGTGTAGACCAGCTTCCCGTTGGAATACCGCACCTCCGGGTGCAGCCGCCGCCCCCGGATCACCTGCTTCCCCACCTCGCCCCAGTAGCGCACCAGCTTCTCTTCCGGACGCAGCCGGAACCCCATCGTATGGGGCCGTGGATACTTCTCCGCATCCTGCCTCATCCCTCCCCCGTTGTCCGCCCAGGCGCCCCCCTTGTTCGGCGGATACACAAACTGCTTCTCCCTGAACTGGGTATAGTAGAAATCCTTCTCCGGCAAATCCCGCCCGCACAGCCCTAAGTTCCGGTGCGACCGGCGCAAAAGGTCGATATCCCGGGAAAGCGCTTCCGACCCCGCCACCGTCCTGTTGTCCCGGTTCAGGAAAAACACCATCAGGTCCGTATCCAAAAAATGCCAGGCATCATCCACATACGCCTCAAAAATATCGTGACCACAGCTCCTTCCCCGGCCGTGGCCATCAATTGTGCCTCCCAGCCAGATCTCCCGCGCCTTCAGCCCCATCGCCTCGGCCAGGCGGCGGCTCACAATCGCGTTCGCCACACAGCCTTCAAACCCGTACACATTGAACAGCTTCACCGGATCGGCCATCCCGTCGTACCACGACAGACCGATCCTGCTGTCGTAAAGCTCATCCACCACAAACTGCCAGATCGCCATCGCCTTTTCGATCTCTGTCAGCTTTCCACCGCCGGCAATCTCCCGCGCCATCGTCTCGGCCGACCACCAGTCCCGCTGCCCGTTAACCACCACCCACGGATTCTCCACATCCGTCTCCCCTAAGTTCTCAATCGCCACATACAGATTCGGCTCAAACGCCTGCTCATAAGGCGGCATACTCGAATTCGGACCCGGGCAATAAACCTCCGGCCCCTTCGTCACCGTATTCGACTCATCTAAGAACCCGCCCACATTCACCGTAAACTCCTGCCGCTTCCGCGTCACCACCGCCCGCCTCTCCTTCGGCGCCCGTGGAACCGTCGCCGAAACCCCCCTCCCGCCCAGATCCCCCGCCCCCGGATACAGGCTGGGCGCCCGCCAGTCCACCGAACGATAATAATACGTCTTCCCCGGCTCTAAGTCTACCGCATCCACATACCTCTCCTCAAACGCCACCCCCACCTCTTCATACGGCCCGGATACCCGCCCCGCCCGATAAATCCGCGCCCCCCTCTGTCCTCCCAAATCCACCCCCAACACCACCTGATTAACCCCAACCTTCAAAACCCGCAATTTCGCCATCGCCATACCCCCCCTATTTGCCATCTGTTCAAACCCACCAAAACAAAGGCAGCCTCCAAAAAGGCTGCCCTTCAAAAAAATCAAATCACAATCCCATACCCCTCTATACGGGGATAAGGAGGGTCACGAAGAAGAATTCCGTGACCCTCCATAATCCTCAGTGTCCCTCCCACCCCAGAGGGTTGCGGGGTGTGGTTTCGTGTCTTTCGTGTGGGATGGGGGGCTGTAGGTGTTTTCGTGCCCTTCGTGATCTAAAACGAGCCGCTCAACGTAAACCGAAGAGGCGCGTCGAAGTACGGGCCGAATTTGCTATACGCAAAATCCGCACGCATCTCTTTCCCCTCAAACGGCGTGAATTTCAGCCCCACCCCGGCGCTGAACGTCTCCGCGTCGTAGTTGACCTTGCGGCCTGCCCGCAGCGCGATGCTGTTCTGCAGCCAGAGTTCCCCGCCCATGTGATACTGCGGATCTGCAAAGTCCGTGGCGTAGTAGTTCTCCCCGGTAACGGTCAGATACGCCTCATCGCCCACCTGCCCGAAGATCTCCACCGCAAAGGCAAAGTTGAACGCCACCGGCAGGTGGTAGTCGATCTCTAAGGGCCTCTGGTCTTTGCCCAGGTTCGAAAACACCATCCCCAGGCGCAGGCTCCGGAAGCCGGTGTAGAACATCGTCCCTAAGTTCAAGTCCACCGAACTGATCCGGTCCACGTCTAAGGTCTCCTGCGTCCAGCGCGCCTGGATACCAAAGGAAAGCCTGTCCGTCAGCTTCCGGGCGTAGGTCAGCCCGATGCTGATGTCCCCCGCATCCAGCGTTCGACCCGTGCCTAAAGGCTGGAAGATCGTTGTCTCCTGCATCGTAGGCGGCGAATGCGCGAACACACTCAGTCCTATGACGCCCCGATCCACGTTGTAGGCCAAAGCGCCCGAGAAAAACTTGGAATCGACCAGCCAGCGAGTGTAGGAAAACGTATACTCCCCCTTCTCAATGTGGGTCAACCCGGCCGGATTCACAAAAATGGTGTTGATGTCATCCGCAATGGCCACATACGACCCACCCATCCCGGCCATACGCGCGCCATGTCCCACCTTCAAAACGTGCAGCACCGCCCGCCCCAGCCGCTTCTGGCCGGCCTCTGCAGCATGTGGCAAAACCAGCGCGCCGATCACCACCGCAATCATTGCGGTCCAGAAAACTCGTTTCATGATTCTATCTCCTTTTCCAATCCGGTTATTGAGCGAATCTGCGAATCTGCGATTTTCGATTCGCCTACTCGTCCACCTCACTTGATCACCATAAACGCGCCGCTGAAAGTCTGCCCAAAGCTGGCCGGCACCAGCGATTCGACCACGTAATAATACGTGCCGGGAGAAATCTCTCCGGTAAAGTCGATGTCGTGCTGGTCCCAGTTCGCCTCGCCCTTCGACGCATCGTTGTGGTCGATCTGGGCCGCAAGCTCCCCGGCCACCGTGAAGACCCGGATGATGCACTGGTGCGGAATACCGGTAAACCGGATCCGGCCTCTCGCCGGGTAGGCGTGGGCGCCGTCCACCTTGTACGGGTTCGGCACCACCATGATATTAGCCTGCATCTGATCCGCCGTAGCGGTGGCGGGCACAAAGGGGATCTGAGGCTGCACCCCGGCCGCCCACGTCTCGGGCGAGCTGTTTCCACCCTCTAAGGAGCGGATGGCCATCCCGGTCCCATTCCAGTTATCATGCCCGGTGTCATAACCGCGGACGCTGTAGAAATAGGTGAATCCGGCCACAGATTTATCGTCGGGGAACTCGTAGTTGCCCCCCTTAAGATACTGCGAATCCTTCACCGGGAAATCGCCCATGAGTGCCCAATCGCCTACCTTGAACTCCGACCGGTACACCCGGTAGCCTGCGATGTCATTCTGTGTACCGTCCGAATAATCCGGATCGGATGCGTCGTCATACGAAGCGCTCCACGTCAGCTTGTTGAACCCGGTATCCGTAACGCCCACATCTACCCCCACATCCGGCGGAACATCGGGAACGTCGTAGCCCCACGTCAGCGCGTCTTTAGCAGCATTGACGTGCTTGACCAGGTTGTCGAACGTCTTGTCCGTGCGCATAATATCCTGGTCTCCCTGCTTCGCCCATCCCCAGATGTTCTCCTCTACCGGTGCGGCCGCAGCCCCGACCAGCACGATCCGCGCCTTCTGCCCCGGCGCCAGATTGTAGGGACCGTAGGTCGTCGTCCCGTGGGCCGCCGTCGGCTCTTCAGGGGGGTCCTTGATTCCGGGGGCGCCGGTAAACAGGTTAAACATGGTGTCGTAGCTGTGGGTCTTTGAATCCGGCTGATCGTAGTCGCCCCGGTTCCGGTAATCCGTCCAGCTCACCTGGAAGGGCTGATCGACTACAGTGGGGCCCACGTAGTCCGCAGCAGCTGCGGGGTCCCACGTCGCCGGATCGTACGTCCACGTGCTCGCATCGTTGGCAGCGCCCGGCATATAGGCGAGCGGCGCAAGCCCCGCGTACTGGAAGGCCGTAATCTCACCCTCAACCCGCATGGAGCCTACCCGGTTGTGATATCTGGCCTGGGGTACTCTGTAAGGCTGAGCTAAGTCGTCCCCCGGCACCAGTGGGTTGTCCGCGTCGAACGCATACCACATCTTCAACCCCTGCCCCGACGCCGGACCGTCGTAATTGGCCGACTCCGTATACTTGTAAAAGTCGTCCGAATCCTTGGTCGCGTTCGTTCCTCGATACCAGGCATTGTACCCATGCCACATGTGCCCGGCGTGCGAGACCATGAAGCGGATCGAGAAGGCGAAGTAGGTGTTATCGAGCTGGTTGTTCCCGGTGTTCTCGAACGTATAGTCTAAGATCTCGAAGTCGTCGTAGTCCGGGTAGCCCCAGGTCAGCACGCGCTTGGTTACGGTAATCCCGTTCTTTGTGGCGTACTTGCCGATCAACATGCTCTCGGGGAACATGTCCTTGTCGGCATCCATGTACTGGTTTCTCCGGTAGTTGTGAATTTCGGTCATATGAATATCGCCTGGAGCCGGCTGCCCGGGCCACCAGTTGGCCATGGCCACGCCTTTCGGGCCGATATTCGGATACCCGATGTTCGCCTCAGGCCCGGTCGATGGATCGTAGGACAGCCCGACGATATCTTCAGACTCGTGGGTTGGCTTTGACTCACTGACATACAACTCTCCCCCCACGTCCGTCAGGACAAACGTGTCAAGGCCCGGCATAACGGCCCCCATCTCATACATCCAGGAGAGCCACTGCACGGCCCCGGCCCAGCGCCGCACCCCCCAGTACTCGATGAACTCCGTCGAGAACTGTACCATAAACGTGCCGGGGTACATCATTCCGATGGGCCTGTAGTAAGTCAGCAGCGTGTTCTCCCGCACCCCCTGGGTGCCAACGTTCCAGTGGATATCCCACACCTTCGCACGGGTCTGGAACCGGTGCTCCTGCGCCGGGGCCGGCGCCCACAGCAGCAGCCCCAGAAGCACGGTAACAATTCCGACAGTATAAACCTTTTTCATTACTTTAACCTCCTGAAATAACCAACCGTAGGGGCGAGGCATGCCTCGCCCCTGAAATTAGAATCTAAGCCTTACCCCCACGTGCGACTCCCGCGGACGGTCTAAGAAGCGCGACCGATCCGAGAGATCTCCGTACGTCAGGTAGTTGTTGTCGTCCGGCTTGGGTCCCAAAAGCCCCCACCACATGTAGTCCTCAACGCTGGAACTCGCGTCCCTCTGGTCGAACAGATTGAACACCTCTAAAAACAGATCGGCGTCCACAGCGCCTAAGCGGAAGCGCTTCTGCAAGTTCAGATCGAACCGTGTGTGGATAGGGCCCCTCGTCTTCGTGTTAACCCCCTGTAAACTGACGTACTCGAATTTTCCTCCGGTGAAAATCCGGTAGAGCAGGTTCGCCCGAACGCCGCCTAAGAGCCTGCCCCCTCCGATCCTCGGACCCGGTCCGAAATCCATCGGAGACGAGAAGAACATCTGCATGCTGCCCTGCCCCGACCGTCCCCTGGGACGCCTGTCGCCGGGAGACTGGTTGTAGAGCAGATAGATGCCCTCGGACGCCTTCTTGGTATCGCCCGACATCCAGTCCTGCTCCCACGCTGGGAAGACATTGCCCAGATAGGATGCACCCGATTTGAAATCCGAGGGATTCGCCAGCATGTCCCGAATAATTTGATTGGCTTTCGCGCCGATCTCCCGTCTCTGGTCATCCGTAAGCGGCACCGGAGTTTCCTGGTTGCCGCTCACCACCCAGTCGGTAAAGTAATACCCGCTGGTGGCAATCCAGTTGGAATCCGGGTAGGCAATTTCGTAGCCGGTAACGTTGCCGCCTCCGCCAAAACCCTCCTCCGCCCACTCGATATTCAGAGCCGAACGGAACGAGAAGTAGTTGCTGAAGTCCTTTCGGATGCTGAACTCGAATCCTCTGATGTCCTCCGTCCACATATTGGAGTAAGAGGAGATAAAGGCGTCTCTGTTCGTACCCGGATCGCGCATAGCGTTCGACCCGCCCGTATCCTGGAACATCCCGGTCTTGTAGAAGGTGGCCAGCGCAACCGTATAGTCCTTCACAAAGTTCCAGTCGGCGCCCACCTCGAAGCTAATCGTCTGCTGCGTGCTGTCCCAGATCGGCCGAATCGCGCCCGTTCCGGAAGGCCGGTACGTGTTGTTGTAATTGCTGTACGGGATGTTCGCAATCCGCCCCCCCGTGCCCGAGAACTCCTCGTGGAACATCGGGAAGAAACTGGGAAGCTGGATCAGGTGCCCGTAGTAAAAATGCAGGGCCGACCTGTCCGTGATCGGATGCGAAATCCCGATCCTGGGGCTCCAGTTGGAGATCGGCCGCATCGGGAACCGGGGCACCTGGAGGTAGCGGTTCATCCTGTCGTAAACGAAGCGCCGCATCGCGCCCGACAGCGGCACGTTTACATCCCAGAACCGGTCGTAGCGGACCCCCGCATTCACGATAAAGCCCTCGAACTCCATCTTGTCCTGAATGTAAAAAGCAAACTGCTTCGGCTTGATCGGCGTGCCCGGCTGTCCGTCGGCGATGTAGACAATCTGCTGCTTCGTATCGCCGGGCGTATTCGCCTCCCACGTGTACCAGTTTTCGTACCCGGTATAGTCGATCCCGGTCTTGACGAAGTGCCCCTTCGTCACCTGGCTGGACAGGTCCAGCTTGAACCCGAGCCGATTCTGCTCGCCGATCCGATAGTCTAAAACTTCATCCCGGCCGATGTAGAAATACCCGGCCTCGTCGGTCCGAACATGCGACGTTGTGGTCCCCGGCTTGCTGGTATCCTGCTTGCTCTGATACCGCGAGACCCTCAACTCGTAAAACGTTCTGGGATTGATGGTGTGGGTCACAACGGCGTAGAGCATGTTCTCCCGCTGTTCGATAATCGCCGCAGGCGACCCCACCGGCAGGAAGAGATTCCGCCCGGTACCCCTCAGCACGTTCGGGGTGTTGGCGGTGGTGCCGCCCGTGGCGCCATTCTGGAAGCCTTCCCCGTAGTCGAAAATCCAGCCGAGCCGAAGCTTCAAATTCTGACCGGCCGGAACGGTCAGTTTCGCCGTGGTCCGGATATTGGGCGGATCCTTCTCTCCCGCCGGACCGGGCAGCGCAGGGGCCGACCGCGTGTGCCGGGCGGTGACGAAGAAAGACGCATTGGAAAGCAGCGGACCGCCTAAATGACCGTCGAAGTAGTGCCCCCGCCAGTCCGTGTAGTTCGTCCGCTGGTGTACCAGATTGCCCGTCTGAGGATCCACCTCGGACACCCAGTCCGGATCGTTCCACTTCGCATTCCCCCGGTGCTCGGGCGCCTCGTACACATCCGCCCCCCAGTGCTTCTGCCCCGCAGGCGTCAGCCGGTACTCCACCTCGCCGTGGTACTCCCTACCCCCATCCTTGGTCACAATATTCACCACCCCGGCCTGCGCGTTTCCGTACTCGGCGTTCAACCCGCCAGTAATCACGGAAACCTCCTGCACCGCCTTGAGGTTGACACCCGACCACTGGTTCCACCCGTAACCGCTGTAATGGGCCTTCCCATCCTGGTTCTGCATCCGGACCCCGTCCACAAAGTACCCGTTGTCCGGAATATCGCCGGAGCGGATGGCCCCGCTGCCGTCTACCGACACACCCGCCTCTAAGGCCACAAGCTCCGCGACGTTCCGGATAATCGGCACATTCTCGATATCCTCGGCCGTCACCACATACCGGCTCTCCGTCTTGTCCGGCTCTACCGGCGGGCGCTCCGCCACCACCACCATCTCCTCCAACTCCAGTTCCTCTTCCCGAAGCGTGAAATTCACCGTCGTGGTGGATTCCGCCCGCATGCTGATCTGCTCCTGGGTCACCGTGTGGTAACCCACCATCGAAGCCGTGGCTCTATAGAACCCCGGATCGACCGAAAGGATGAGATATAACCCTTCCGAATCGGTAACCGCGCCTCGCCGGGTGCCCTCAAGCACCACGCTGGCCCCCGGCAGCGGCTCCCCCTTCTCATCCGTCACAAGACCCGTCAACTTCCCCACCGTCCCGGCGGTTGCCGCGCTGCCTATCGCCAGAACGGCGCACAGCGCAAGCGCAACCCCTGTCAAAATCGTTACCTTTCTCATCTTTACCTCCTTGATTTCCCCGGCAGATTCCCGAAGCGCCCCGCCCTCCATCCTTACCCCTCAGGGAAAAAATCAGGACCTTCGGAACGATACAACAATGCTTCACTACCCATACTAACATCCCCAAAATCTAAGACCCTATATTCGAAATGCCTCCTTTCCCCCAGCCCTACTGCCTTCTATCTACTGCCTACTGCCTTTCCCTACCGCGAAAAATAAAACCGCATCCCCCCACGAACATTCCAATACTGCATCGGAAATGTCTGACCCTCTATTCCCCACGCCTCCATAGGACGCAACTCTCCCAAAAACACATTGTAACGCGCACGAAGATCCACCGATATATTGTCGAAGATAAACCCCTCTACACCAAAACCCGCATTCACTCCCAACGCCGTGCGCGTGTCGCTGAACGCATCCAGCTTAAGCGTCGGATCTATCGGAGCCGTCTTCTGACCCGGATAAATCAATCCACTAACATCCGTCGAATAATCGTAAAACCCTGCACCCACCGTCAGATAAGGCTCATAACTCCCCTTCCGAAGCACCTCCGCACCTTTCCCACGAATGATCCCGTTCACTAAGAAACCGTTCATCTGCATCTTGCTCACCGCATCGGGAGACGCATAATCCTTCCCGTCTGGTCCCCAGGTGAACATACGATCTTCCAGGCTCCCGTTGTCGAACTTGGAGCGGTGATACTCCACCTCCACGCTCACTTTGGGACCCACCACGTAGGTGAACACCACGCCCACCGTGCCTCGTCCGTCCTCATACCAGTCTTTCAGTTTGAACATCGACCGGTTATAGTCCAGAAACGTGCCCACCCCCCAGCTTCCACTCGCGCCCTGGCCGTAGACAACCGAAGTCGAACTCAGCAGAAGCGCCACCACGATAACACTGAGTATTTTACTGCATCTCATAACACATCCTCCTTCCGGAAAGACAACCCGTCCGCTGTGAAAAACCATCTATAAGCGACCAATCATCTCCTTCATCCATCGTATAAACCGGGTGAATATTACCCGGTACTCGTTAACATCATGGCAACAATTTAAGGCTCTATAATAACCCTGTCAAGCATTATTTCTTCTCAGGCAAAAAAACATAAAGCAAACATTATTAAAAAAAAACAAAGACTTATAGACCAAAACAAAGAGCACGACCGTATCCCTTCTTGGTCGTGCCCGGCAATCGTAGGTGCTACTTGAGGAAAATATAAGGAGGTTTCACCTGTTTTGCAACCGAAAAAACAAAATTGTCCCCTACCTCCGCGTCTTCTCTCCCTGGTGAATGGGTATAAAACCGCTCCGAACCTTCACCCCCCGTACTGAAACCGAATCTCCCGCGTTGTATTTTTACCGGTAACCAGGTCCTTGATCTTGATCTCCAGCACGTTAATCCCGCGTTTGACCTTGCTCAGATCGATCTCAACGTACCCCTGCTCGGTCGGATTTTCTCCGACCTGTTCGTGGGTAATCGCCACCTGGGGTTTTTTGCTCTTGAAGAGGGAACGGACCCCCCCTGCAAGCGATCCCAGCGCCCCTCTGATCGGCGTTGAAATCGACCGGACCAGGTACCGCACGCTGAAACGCGTCTGGCCGAAGGTATCCTTCCTGAGGTTGTAAATCTCGTAGTAGGCGTACACTTTCTGGGACTCCCGGTAGTTCCGGGTCGGCATCGGAATCACCCACACCTCTCCCTTCTGAAACTTGTCGTCCCCTCCCGTGTCTTCAATTGCCGCCGCAAGCTGGACGTCGCTCATCCGGAGGTCATCGTCGGGATAGTCCTTAACCTCTACGGACTGCCTGTAAATGCCGGTGCGCCCGGAGACCAGATCCTTGATTTGAACCTGCAGTTCGTATTTTCCGGGAGGCACCTGGACCTCAAGCATCTCCGGGAAGAACGCCTCCTTCTCCCGGGCCTCAGAATGGTTAGCAACCCGGTAGGCGTGCTTTGCTGCGGTTCGGTAGATGGACGTATAGTCCGAATTCGCCAGAGCCACGGCGCATTGCACGTGCACAAGGCCCGAATCCGCGTTCTCGACAACCTCGATCTGTTCGGGTGGAATCCCGTAGTAGATTTCCAGGGCGCTCTGGCCTTCGGTAGCCCGGAAATCGGCCAGATCATAATAGAAATCGAGCGGCGGATGCTGAAAGCCCGGGCGGTAATAGTCTGGCACCCGTGCCACGGAATTTGCAAAGATGGTGCCGGGAGCGAATTCATTGATACGCGCCATTTTCCCAACATCCGTGTCGAAGTCGGGCGGCGGGATGGGCGCAAAATCGAACTGCCCGTTGCCACGCTCGTCTGTAAACGTAATCTCGAAGCCGCCCCCGACCTTCGTGTAGGTCCATGTCTCCCAGGGCACGGTCCCGAACTCGTTCCCCATCGTGATGGGGGCGAACCCCCCGAAATTGAGCTTGGTCCTGAAATTCCCGAATTCGTCGAAGCGGCCATCCGGATTATCTAATGGATCTATGTCAACCGGATCGACTCCAACCGACCCCTGAGGCCCCGATGCGTCCTCTGGATCTGTAAGAGAGTCCTCCTCATCAAAGGGATCCGCCGCCTCTTCGGGCATGCGGGACTCGAGCATGTCGTGGAGGGAGGCAGCAAGTGGATTGCGGGTCGAGCGGACCGGAAACACCGGACCGGTAAAGGTCAGAAAAGCGGCCTCGGCGCCGTACATAATCACGGCCATCCGGTCGCGTATGGCCTCCACTTCGGGACTCTGGATAAACTCCCTCTGCGTGGACCGGGAGCGGTAGTCGGGCTCTCCATAGCGGATATAAACCTCCCCCCGCTTGTCCCAGGGATGGACCCTGTCGGCAAAAGTGGTCCTGACATACCACACCCTGCGGTAGTGCTCGATAATGCGCTCGTTGATCTTGGTCAGAATATCCGAATCCCGCCTCAGCCAGAACTGCTCCAGATAGGCCACACGCTCCGCCTCGGGCGTCTCCTCGAGATCCTGGACTTCCTTTTTGGAAGCAACCAAGGAAATATCGGTATAAAGCTGATGCTCCGTCTCGTCCAGCGTCTGCAAATAGCGTTCGAAGTATTCTAAGGCCAGATCAAACCGCTCCAGAAAGAAATGCGCCTGCGCCACTATCGCAAGGAGCCGGGTCTCCTGGGGATTTTTCTCCATATAGGCCACAAGGTACTGGTCCACCTTTTCATATTCCTTGGCCTGGATACAGGCAACCCCGAAGGCGTAAAGCCCCTCCGGGTTTTCCGACTCCAGCTCGATATACTTCATAAAATACTCAACCGCCTTTTCGTGATCTTCTTCGAACTCTTCGTAGCCCTCTCCTAAGAGCCAGTAGGCCGGCGCATACGTGGAATCGATCTTGATCGCCCGTTTGGCCTCGCCCACCGAACGCCGGAAGTTATAATAGGCCGGCAGCCCTCTGGCAGGCGTCTTCATATGAGCCATCCCGAGGCCCACGTAGGCCTCGGGAAGCGATCTATCAAGTTTTTTGGCCGCCTCAAACGCCTTCTTGGCCGCTTTGAAATCTTCCTTTTTCAGATAAGCGTAGCCCAGCCGGGTCCGCAGGTGGGCATCCTCGGGATCGGCCTCAACAAGACGGGCGAACAGATCTACGGCCGCCTCGGCCTCCCCCGCATCCATCTCTCGCTCGGCCCGGGAAACCATCGAATCCCGCTCTGCCTGAGAATACACAACCTTCCCTTCCTCAGCCGCTTCCTTTGCGCCCGGGGCGGCAGAAGCAAAGGCCAGAACCAGAATCCAGACCAACAGGTAAGCCGGCCGAGCAGTGGCGCTGATATCTCGATTTTCTGTCATCTCGCTTCTCCCATCAACGGATTACTTCTCCCACAAACTGAACGATACCCCCGGCCTGGTATCGGTTCAACTGCACGGATTGTTAAAATCACTCCATCGAGAAATTTACACTAAAAACATCTTTAGTCAAGCCTGTTTATCTACCCCCCCGACCTCACCCCACCGCAATCACCCGGGTCACCGCAGGCAGGCTCACCGGCTGCGAATAGTGCGTCACCCGGCTCACCTCCTGCCCGTTCACCACAACGGGCAGCGCCTGCTGCACCACAAAATCTGCAAAACCGGGCGCATTGTAGGCCACGTACGCCGGAGACAGCCGCTCGATATGCCGTACCACCTCCGCCTCAAAATCCGGAAAAGCCACCGGCCCGGTATCCACCTGGTACACATCCCGGATATCGTTCGCATTCATCGTCTTAACCGGAAACTCCAGCAGCGCCCGAAGCGTCCCGTCCGCACTCAAAATCTCCACCTGCCCCACCAGCGGCACATTGTCCAAAGACGCCTGCACAACCTCCGCACCCCCTCCCAGCTCCCTCCCTTCTACCCTCACAAGATGCCACAGCAAATCCTCAAACCGATCCCGCCACAGCCCCTGCTCACGAAATCCGTCGGTATGCGTCGAACGGGTCCGAAAAATCGCATACTCCTCCTCGGAAAAAATCCCGCAAAAATCGTAATTGTCCTCATAAAAAAGGCCCCGCTCCGCAAACGTATCCTCCGACTTGCACGAGGCAAAAAAGAAGTACTCACCCCTCACCCCGCTCTCCTCATCCGTAAGCGTACAGACCGACTCCACCTGCAGCCTGGCATTATTCCCCCGCCCCGGGGTAACGAAGGTCACAAACGATCTGGAATAATCACAAACCTCCATTCGGCCACCCCACGCTTCACGCTTCACTCGGCTTTTTTCCGTGTAATTCCGTGATCCTAACGGCCTGCTGGAGGGCCCGGTGGAGCTTTTCGCTGTCAAACGGCTTGGAGAAAACCAGATCAATGGCGCGGCTCTCATCAACGGCCGTACCTTTAAACTCCCAGCCGGTCATCAGCACCACAACCGTCTGGGGAGACTGCTGCTTGATCCGTTCGGCCACGTCCAGCCCCGACATGCCCGTCATCACCCAGTCGCTGATCACCAGCTCGTGGCGCTTCTGGAGAAACACCTCCAGCCCCTCCCCACCGCTGGCCGCCACATCAACCTCGTGCCCCCGCAACAGCCTGGGCATAAAGTCCCGCACGGACGCCTCATCGTCGATTACCAGAATACGCAGCCCGGCAATGGCCTGGAGCGCCTCCTCTTCTTCTTCCACAGCAGCGGGCTCGGGCGCCGTCGGCACCCGGATATGAAAGGTGGTCCCCTGCCCCGGCGTACTCTCAATCGTAATCCGGCCCCCCTGGCCCTGCACCAGCCCCCAGACCGTGCTCAGACCCAGGCCGGTTCCCCGGTCAGGCGACTTGGTGGTAAAGAAAGGCTCAAAAACCCGCAGTCGGGTCTCTTCGTCCATGCCGGTGCCCGTATCGGAAACAGAAACCACCGCCTGCCCCCCTTCCTCCCGGGTGGCCAGCGTAATGGCGCCGCCCTCCGGCATGGCGTCAACAGCGTTAAAGATAAGGTTGGAAAGGATCTCCTCCCAAACCGAGCCGGCGCTCTGGATGGTGAGGGTGTCGGCAAGGTCGAGGTTCACCTGTACGACCCTCCCCTCCCGTTGGGGCGCCGTTTTCCACTTGGGATGGGTGACATCCACCGTGTCTCGAATCACCCTGTTGAGATCCACAGGTTCGGTCTGTGTGGGATCAATCGGCCGCCCGAACGTCTGGATGCGCCGGACAATGACCGAACACCGCCGGGCCGACTCCACGATCTTTCCGGCATTTTCCAACACAGGAGCGGGCACGTCGTCTCTCATCTTCATCAACTCCGCATACCCCATGACACCGGTGAGCAGATTGTTGAAATTGTGAGCCACCCCGGCCGCCATCTCCCCCAACGCCCGCAGCTTTTCGGCCTGGTGGAGTTGCTCCCGAAACCGGTGGGTCGCCTCTTCCCGCTCCTTTCGCTCCGTAATATCCCGCCCGATCCCGTGCACCCCAACCGGCTCCCCGCCCTCCGTAATCCACCGCGACACGATTTCTAAAGCGGACCGCTTGCCGTCCTTGCGCAGGATCTCCACCTCCGCCGCAGGCCGGGGCGCGCCGGGTAAATAGCGCGCATCCGCCTCCCGGAGGCGCTCGGCGTCTTCTAATGGAAGAAAATCGTAAAAGCGTTTACCCAGCAATTCTTCAGCCGTATAGCCCGACAGCTCCAGCGCCGCTTTGTTCAAAGAGGTCAGCCGCATCTCTAAGTCGGTCGTGTAAACAATATCCTGCGCATTGTCGAAAAGATCGCGATAGCGCCGCTCCGATTCGGTCAGAGCGTCCCGGGACCGGGTCAGCGCCTCGGCCATATCGTTGAACGATTCGGCCAGCTCGCCGATCTCATCACGAGAAACCGACGGAATCCGGTGCGCCAGCTCGCCCGAGGCAAGGCGGCGCGTGCCGTCCACCAGCGCTTCTACAGGCCGCGTAATCCGGCCGACCCCCGTAAAACTGATCAGCGCCGCCGCCAGCAGGACGCCCGCGCCGATCATCAGCAGCACCTGCTCGATCCTGCCCAGAAAGCCCATGGCCTGGTCCAGGGAGAACTGGATCAGGTAAAACCCGCGCGTCTCCCCCCCCAGGTCTTCAAGCCCGCCCAGAAGCGACAGGTAGGTTTCTCCGTCCACCGCCACATCAAAGGACCCGGTCTGGTCCATATCGGGCCCGTCGGCCGCAAAGAGCCGCCCCGCCAGCTCCTGGCGAACGGCTTCCGGCCAGGTGGAGGCCACCATCCGGCCGTTGAGTGCAAAGGAAATTTCGCTGTGCATCATGCGTTGCAGATTGCGCGCCAGCCGGTCGTCGATATCAAACCCGGCGCCCATAATACACGACAAAACTTAATCTGACCTAAAATATGGAGGATCAATCAGTATCCAAAGACAGTGAAAGAACTCCTGGATGTGATCCTGTATATTGAGCAGAACATACTGCAAATGGTCCAATCCATATCGAAACAGGCTTTTCTCTTTGCATCCGTGTTTTTTGATCTTCAACGGTTTTGTCTTTGCGATCCATTCTCCTACCAGATGAGCCCAGGTGAGGGCAATGGCTAAAAGCGCGATGAGTTTTTCGATTCGTTCCAGATGGATCAGATGGGTCTGTTCCAGATCGAAGCCTCGGCTTTTCAACGCGGCGAACAGGACTTCAACTCCCCACCGTTTTTTGTAATCCTCCAGCGGTTTTCGACCTTTACACTTGCTGGCAACGATGAGAAATTCGTCAGGTAATCGGATGACAGACAAATACAGATGATGACCATAGATCAGACGGGGTTTACGCAGGATGCGCTCTTGGTGAATGTGCAGGTCGGCAAACAAGCATCGAAGCGCGATGTCCCCTTTGCCATTTAGGGTTTTGGCGTTTTCCTTGACGCGGATGGCAAAGCCTAAGGCTTGCGCATCTAACCACGCAAACCATTCTTGCCCAATGAATTCCCGGTCTGCAACGATGACCTGAATCAGGTTTTTATCCACCAACTTCAAGACCCGTTCCATCAACTGGATACGCTCATCGGTGTTGGAGTTGCCCTTTTTGGGCAGCAGTATCCAGCAGATGGGAAATGCAACGCCTTGATAGACACTCCCGGCGGTGAGAATATTGATGGTCAGTTTGCCGAAGCTCCAGGTCGTCCGATCTATCGAGATGGTAAAGTCCGACTTGATCGGCAAGAGATGCAGGATCAAGTCGGCCACCAGGTCATAGGACAGATTAAACTCACTGAAGAAACGTTGGATTCTGCGATAGTTGGACTTCTGCTTGGCTTTGCCGTTGAGGGCGTTGGCCAGTTTGGTGAAGTTGACGGTTGTGAGCTTGATGAGAGACACAATGAAGGCGGCGATGAATTTTACCCGGGCCTTATGACAGGGTAAATACCATTGCATCACGTCGTGTAATTCATTAACTTGAGGAGACATAGACCTGTGTTTGATGATGGATGAGTTGTTGGATCTTGACAACCCAAACTTAACTCATTTCACCACTCAGCGCAGGTCTTTTCCTTTTTTGTCGTGTACCATGCCCGGCGCCCAGGACGCCGATCACTTCCCCCTGAGACCAGACCGGCACGCACACCATCTGAACAATCCGGCCCCGGTCGGCCTGCATCCCCATGGTCTGTCGTCCCTTGAGCGCCTCCTGGATTTTAGGCGTTTGAGAAAGAACGTCTCCGTAGCTCTCCCTCCGCTGCGCCACCCCCACCGGCCTGCCCTCACCATCTGTGATGGCCACCAGGCTGACCAGGTCGCCCCCCAGTGCGTCCAGAACCTCCCGCATCAAAAAAGGCACAGTTCTCCGGTCTGCGGCAAGCGGCCGCCGAATCTGCTCGTCTTCCGAAGCAGCCGCAAGATCCTCTAACAGCTCCCCGGCATCCGCCTCCTCTGTAAACCCAACGCTCAAACTGCCCAGGATCTCCTCCCCTTCCCGGATCGGCGCCGTCGCCACCCGGTACTCTCTCCCCTCCAAACGCCACCTCCCGGTCGCGCGTTTCCCCTCAAGCGCCGGACCCAGCGTGGGCAGGCCGCTCAGGTCTCCCCCTGCAAAGGCCGAAATCTCAAGCCGGGTGAGCACCCGAGCCTCCTGGTTGGTAACAAGAAACAGATCGCTGCCGATGATACTCTGAAACTGCCGGGCCTCCCGGAGGACCGTGCGAGACTGGTATTCTAAGTCGGGGGCTCGAATATCGAGCGTTGCGGTAAAACGAGGGTCTTCGGCCACAACCTCACACTGCGAACGCAGCCAGCGCGCCCGCTCTTTCATAAACGTCTCAAAAACCAACCGCGTCTTCTCTAAGTCTTCACGGACCTGCTGCTCCACCCGCCCGGCCACAAAATGGTGAATCACACCCAGAGAGAGCCCCATCAGAACCACCACAATGCCGAACGTAAAAATCAGCATTTTCCCCCGCAGGCTCAGGAGCTTGTTCATGGGCCAACCCTCAAAAAAACAGGAAATTTTCGATATTCTCTTTTAAAAAGAAATATCCACCGCCACCGTCCCCGATGCCGGCACCCGAACCGGGCGGGACTGTTCCCCTTGTGTGGGGTGCCACGCCTTAAGCGTATAGGTACCGGCCGGAAGCTCGGGAAGGGCAAAGCTCCCCTCGCGGTCGGGAACCGTGAAACAGGACGTTCCCAGCACCAGAACAAAAGCCTTCATCCCGGCGTGGATCTCGCACCGGACCACCACCACGCCCGGCCTGGTAAAAGTCTGCCGGGCCGTCCCCCCTTTGGCGTAGCGCCCCAGGTCGAACCGGTCCCCCGCCATCACGGAAAAGACATTGTGGTAAAAGTCGTCCGCGTTCGGGAATTCCACCGTCGTCCCGGTTCGTACAGGCAGCACATAAGGGATAAACGTCTCATTCTTCTGGTTCATAACCGGTGGAGGCGCAGAGGGTGAAAGCGCCGAATCCCCCTGTACCCCCTCCAGGTAGACCACCACGTCTTCCGGCCCGGTTTTTCTCCGGACCTCTGTCCCCCGCCCCGACCGGTAAGGGCCCAGGTGGTACCGGCGAGGGCGTTTCGATTTCCGCTCCTGTTTAACCGTCACCTTCCCTGTAATCGTCCCTGCCCGGGCCTCTCTAATGAAGAGACCCGAGCAGAGGAGGAGAACAGAAAATCCAATGTGCAGAAATCGCATGAAATCCTCAAAACGAAAGAGAAAGCTGCGTTGCCCAGAAGGACTCATGTGAGCGCCCGGGAGTACCTAAGCGCTCCTTCCGAACATCCTGCCGAATCACCTTGCCCACCACCCCGTCCCAAAAATAAAAACCCAGCCCCGACTCCCAGCGCTCCACAGGCTCGTCCCACGCCACCCGATTTCCGCTCCCATCGTCGATCTCGCCAAAAGTGATCCGGCCATAACGGACGGACGCGTAAAACCCGGCCGAAAGCGTATACTTGCCCTCCACATACCATCCCACATTTTTCAGGTCAACCCGGTTCCCCTGCCCATCGGTAATATTGGGCGACTCCCAGCGGTTGGCCGCCAGCTCGGCGATCAGCCTGAAATGCCGGATGCCGAACTCCAGGTCGAAGCCGATCACCTCCTGGTGAAAATCCTCCACCTCCGCGCCCTGGAGGGCATTGCCCACGGACGAGTCCAGATAGGGCCCCCGCGCGTACGAAGCCCCAATCACCAGCCCGGGCGCAGGCACAAGCCCTAAGTGCAGCACCACCTGCTTTCCGTCGTTGTTGTCCCCGCCTCCGGTCCGGGGATCGGAAAGCGTGCCCTGCGTCAGCGCCGCTAAGTACTCCAGCCGCCAGAGCGCGCCCACAGCCTGTATCCCGAAATCCCAGCAGATATCGTAAATAATGGGCAGCCCGTTGAAACGCAGGCTTGAACCTCCGCCGCTGAACCCTCCAAAAGCGCTCGACGGCCCTTCTCCCCGGTGGGCCAGAAGATCGGCGTTGTCTGCGGGAAGCTGGTTGGACCGCAGCGACGTAAAATAGTGGTACATCAACGGGGGACTGATCAGGGGATTCCGGTTCGAATAGGCCCGTGGCCCAAAGGTTCCAAAAGCCGTTGGAATCTTCCCGGCTTCCAGGTGCAGGTCGCCCTCGGCCGTTTCCAAAGCGGTAAACCGGACGTAGGATCGAAGAAAAGAGCTCGTAGAAGACCGGCTGGTGGGATCAAAAATAACCTGGTTGAAGAGGGCAATCCGGGAGTTGAATGCCACATCGCCAAAAAGCGTCAGCCTGAGGTTATCGAACGGGCTGTCTCCCCGCCGCATCCGGTTGACCTGGGGCAGACCGTCCTTGTTGAAGGCCGTGGCCAGATCGACAAGCCCGTTGATAAAAAAGGTGGGACCCGCTTCTGTATCCCCTTCGACCGAAGTGAGAGGAACGAGCAGAGCAACAGAAAGAATCAGCGTCAAGCGCTTCATGCGGCATTCGCCAGGTGGAGGGCAGTGACATCTTCAGACATGGAACGCGATGTGTGACTTCTTTTCGTAACTCCTTGATTTTCAACAGCACCGATTTCTGCCCCAAATAGGGCATTGTGAATAACCTGTTGAAAATATAAGTTTTAAAAAAAGTCACACATGACGTAGACATGGAGTTAAAATAGTCTACCTATCGTTAAGTATAGAGAGATAGGGCCAACGTGTCAAGCAACCCCCACCCAAAACCGAAATGCAAACAGATCCGTATCTTTCAGCATAAACCGCAGCCGCACCGGCCGGCCCGTCATCGCGTTACCTCACCCAGTGCCGGAAAAGGGGTTTCGCATCCTCGGGCAGGCGGTCGTAAACCTCCTGCGGCACCGGCGGCTGCTCATTTTCCGCTGCGCCCGTCTCGTCCACCATCAGTGCCCGCTCGGCCGAACCGGGCATCAGCACACCCGTGTTGAGCCACCAGGGAGCGTAGCGGATCACAACCGACACACGCGGCTCATCAGTGGTATTGGGGGCCAACGCATGCCACAGCCGGCTGTCTACCACCAGCACACTGCCGGCCTTTCCGACAGCCTGGAGTTCACCCGGCAGGGAATCCTCCGGATCGATCCCATTGTTCCCCGTAGGATTGTTGTCCGCCCGATGGCTGCCGGGCAGAATGAGCGTCCCTCCATTCTCCGGGCTAAAAGGCGAAAGCATCCACAGCGTTGTCAAATGCGCAACCACATCCGGATAGGGCGCCGGGATGTGCCCCGCGTTATTCTGGTTGAAAGGCCAGTCCGCGTGCCATACCCCGCGTTTATTCCCCGGCAAATTTATCGTTGCCGACACCATAGAAATCCGCACATGCTTGCCCAGCAGCGCCTCGGCAATGCCCATCAGGCGTGAATCCGCCAGATAGGGGGCAAATGACTGGTTGCAGGCAATAAATCCCGACACATGCCCGATGCCTCTCTCACGGGCTTCGGCCTTCCCATGCTGCTCCACGCTCTCCAAAACGCTCTGCCGCACCGCCCCCACCCGATCTTCGGGCACAACCCCCTCCAGAACACACCACCCATTTACCCGCATCTGAATCAACTCTTTTTCCATCATAACTCGTCCTCACTTTTTACTTTTTACTTTTTACTTTTTACTTGACTTTCACCCTTCCGGCGTCTCCTCTAAAATCGCATCAATCCGCTCCAACTCCTCCTGGTTGAACCTCACCTCCGCCGCCTCAACGTGCTCTTTAACCTGCTCCGGGTTCCTGGCGCCCACCAGCACACAGGTGCTCGCCGGCAGCCGCAAAATCCAGGCAATGGCCAGCTGGACAAGGCTGATGTTCTTATCTCTGGCAACCCCTTTCAATTGTTCCGCAACAGTACAGTACTGTGCAAAAAGATCGCCCTGAAAACGCGGGGAACGCGACCGCTCGTCATCCTCGGGGAACTGCTGACCGGGTCCGTAGCGCCCCGTCAGCAGCCCTTTTCCCAGAGGACTGTGGGCTAAGATCCCGATCCCCGTCCGTTCGCAAAAGGGAATATCTTCAGCCTCAATCTGCCTGTCGAACATATTGTAGCGGGGCTGATTGGAATGAAACGGAGCGACCTGGAACGCCTGCTGCATCTGTCCCGCATTAAAATTGGAAACACCGATGAACCGGGTCTTCCCCTGTTCCTGGAGCCGGGCCATCGTCTCCATACTCTCTTCAATAGGGTACTCCGGGTTCCATCCATGAGTCCACTCCGAAAAGTCAGGTTTACTCATTCGGGAAAAAGTACTAAATTCCAGGTGTGAACAGGTTGCAATGTCGCAGATGTATAACTGGCTCAGAAAGCGAGGGACAGATGTTTAGAAGGAGTGCCCCTTCAAGTCAACCGGATCTGTTTTCCAGCTTCGAGTCCCATTTCAAAGGCTCTAAGCAGGACCAGTTGAATGATCCGGCCGCCTGGCATAATCTGTTCTACCAGCATATCACCTCAAAGGTAGATGAGGATGTCTTTTCCGTGTTGTTTGACCCCAACATAGGCCGTCCCAATGCCTCCATCCGGCACCTGGTGTCGATGATGATTTTGAAGGAGGGCTTTGGGTGGAGCGATGCCCAACTTTTCGAGCAATGTCGGTTCAACATCTTGGTGATGCGGGCTTTTGGGTTGATGAACCTTTCTGATGAAGTGCCTGTAGAGTCCACGTATTATCTGTTCAAGCAGTCTTTGTATGCGTATCAACTGAAAACCGGTCGAGATCTGGTTGGAGAGACTTTTTTCACCTTAACTCAGACTCAGGCTAACGTCTTTGGCGTGGTGGGTCAGCAGATCCGAATGGACAGCAAGTTGATCGGTTCCAACATTGCCACCTGTTGCCGGTTGCAGTTGGTGGTTTGTTGCTTACAAGGGTTCTGGACGTCGTTGGACAAGGGCCAGAAGGGACGGTTATCGGCAAAAGATCAGCAGGTTTTGGACGATCTGCTCAAGGTGAAGCCCCATCAGGTTGTCTACCGTCTTTCCAGCGTTGAAAAAGGTGAGAAGTTACAGGAGTTGGGGCTGCTATTGAGCAGGCTCCAGGAGACCTATACCGAGAAAGACAGCGATCAATATGGTCTGATCGTGCGTGTCTTTGGGGACCAATATACCGTTTTATCTTCCCCCCAAGAGGTGCTTCCTAAGCCTCCTAAAGAGATTTCCTCATCTTCTTTGCAGTCTGCCCATGATGAAGATGCGGCCTTTCGCAGGAAAGGGGAGGATAAGGTCAAGGGGTATAGTGTCAACCTCACCGAGACCTGTAACGAGGATGGTCTCAATTTGATCACCGACGTTGAAGTTAAACCAGCGACTGCCCCCGACAACGAGTTTGTCCAACCTGCCATTGAGCGGACACAGCAGGTGGTGGGTGAGGTTTTGGAAGTGTCGATGGATGGGGCTTACAATGATGCAGCAAACACCGAGTATGCCCAAGCAGAAGGAAAGCAGTTTCACTACAGTGGCCTTCAGGGCATCAAGGGACTCTTCGTTTATGAACGGACACCAGAAGGGGTTGAAGTCATTGATCGACACACAGGGGAAGTGCAACTTGCCCAAGAATACAAACCGGGGAAATACAAAATCATCATCGATGGCAAGTCCCGATACTTTAAAGAACAGGACATCGACAATTACATCAAACGGAAACAGATTGAAGAACTCCCTGCTCACATCCGAAACCGACGCAATAATGTCGAAGCCAGCATCTTCCAGTTGAGCTATTACACCCAAGATGGCAAGACGCGCTATCGCGGACTGATCCCACACCAACTGTGGGCGTGGTGTCGGGGCTTATGGCTCAATCTGGTTCGGATCAAGAAGTACCTCACACAACCCCTGATGATCTCCGCATAAGGGGGGGGTTTTTTATGCAAAACCTTGCTTTGCAACCCGGTGAGCAACCTTGTAAACAGGCTCTGAGTCGATGTGCCGCCGGTAGACGCAAAATTCTGGCTCAACTCTGCATCCCAATACACAAAGCTGGCAACTGACACAAAATCTTCATGCCCCCCCTTTTCGGAGGGGACTCATCCATGAATCTGGTAAAGATCCACGTACTCCACCCCCAGCATGCGCAGGCTGTTCTCAATCGCCGCCTCAATAGATAATCCGAAGAATAAAAAGTTATACAGTCTTTGCCTGAGATTCAGTTTTTCTTATCGTTTATCCGAGAATTCGGCCCAGTTGCACCAGGCCGACAACGGCTCCTGCAATCATCGGAAATAGCCCCACCCCCAGGCGATAATCTTCTCGAAGGATTCGCCACCCCTTGATGCGACGGATGCCGTGTTCCACATAGATGCGTTGCTGGGCGATCTGCCGGTTCTCTTGACGTTGCTCGCTTGTGAGTTCACCCCCCTTTGGTTTTTTGTGAGGTGAGATGATCTCGGGGTGTGCTTGACTCTGATAGCCCTTATCTCCCAGTTTATCGGCATTGGGGAACTGCTGGTGCACCCCACTTTCTTCATAAAGCCGGATGTCCGCCTTTGGCCCACGATGGCCTGCATCGATGCTGAGAATCTCTCCCTTTTTATCTGTGGCCACCTGGGTCTTGATCGTGTGGCGTTTGCGTTTACCCGAGTAGACCTGCCTTTGCCTCTCGTCGATAGAAGGCCGTCGGATGGGCGTTTCAAAGCTATCGACCAGCACTCGATCCACCTCATCAGGATGCCAGGAAGGTTCGCCCTTCTTCCATGTCTTCTCTGCATCAAAACGCTGGGAGGGACAGACCTCCCTCAAAACCGGAATCACCTCATGAAACGTGTTTTCCGAAGTATCCGCACTCACCCCAAACATCTCCCCCACCACGGCGTGGGCAACGTTGTGACGCAAATAAAGCAAGCTCATCAACACCTCTTGATACGGTTTTAACCGCCGCTTGCGCCCACCCCCCACGACCCGTCTGCGATTGGGCCGAAAAACCTGGGCCTGACGACGACGGTCCACCAACACCGGCAGCACAGCCTCCAAAAGCTCTGCCAAAGCAGCTGGAGAAAGGCCAAACAAGGCGCGAATCTTTCCCGGATGGGCTGTGTCAAGGCTGCGTAGATCGATCATGGCAGGGCTCCTCGCGGAAGCAGTTAAAGGAGAGCGAACGACCTCCTTTCGGAGTCTGGATGCGATATTACGCAAATGGCTTGCCAAAGTCCAGAATTATTCCTCGGACCATCTAATACCCTCACGGGAATACTTCCCGCTAACCTTGGTGGCCAGAAAGCAGCGCTCCCGGTACCCGTCTCTCAGCGCCTTGCCCAGAGTTTCCTCGCTGGTGCGGTAAGCCTGCGCCGTATCCAGCAGCGTAATCCCGCTGTCGATGGCAGTACGCACAATCGCAATCCCCTGCTGTTCGTCCACATGCCCCATCCCCCCGCCAATCGGCCAGGCCCCCAGCCCGATAACCGTCACCTCCGGCCCCTCTTTCCCAAGCTGTCGTTGCTGCATAGTATACTCCTTCAACAAGGTTATGAGATTCAGGTCAACCGCTTCACCAGGCAATAGTCCACCAGATGCATCATCTTAAACCCCGCGCCAAAATAGATATTCTGGGCCGGATTGCGGACCCCTGTGTGCAGAATATCGTAGACAGCGCCGCGTTTTTTGAACTCCGCGCACAGGAGGTGGAACAGCACCGTTCCGATCTTTCCCCGTCGACACTCCGGATGCGTCCCGATACCCGTAAACCCGCCCCGTCCACCCTCCCCAACCCTCACCGGCCCCGTAAACCCCACCACCCGGGCGCCATCCGTCGCAATCAGCACGGGATAGGGCGGATCTCCTTCAAGCCCCCTCTTCACGGAAGCCTCCCAGCCGCCGGGAAAAACCTCCTCCATAAACTCACACAGCGCTTCCCGGTGCTCGGCCCCGCACAACCCGAAGTGAATTCCCCTCGCCCTGTTCTCCTCGATAAACCCGTCGATCTCGTCGCGCCATTCAAAATCCGCCAGATCCAGCTTCATCACCAGGCTCAGGGACCCGTCGTTTCGGAACCCCCGGTTCAGCAAAAAATAATACGCCGGTGTGCGCACATCCGCGCCGGTCGCAAACGAAATCGGGTTCCCCCGGTACCCCACCCGCACCTCCTCCTTACCCCGATCGATCAAAAAGGCCTCAGCCCGCTCTAAGAGCGCGCATCCGATGCCCTGCCCCTGCGCGGAAGGATCGACCATCACCACGCTCAAATACCCCGTGTCTCCCTCTTCCGGAGCAACAACCAGAACGAATCCGACCACCTCCTCGCCCGCCCTGGCCAGAAGCGCCCCTTCCGGATCGAAACTCGGATGCTCCAGAACCCTGCTGCGAAAGCTCGCCTCATCAATCTGGAAATCGTATTGCCGATCCCCGAACACCTTCCCCCAGAGGTCGAGCACGGCTCCCAGTTTCCGCTCTTCCCAGGGAACGATCTGCCATTCGCTCATTTCCCTCTCCCGGTCTGAAACCACCGGCTTATGATGTTTTTCGAAATAATAGGGTAACTCGGCCATCGCGAGGAAATAAATTTCCTCGCTACGATTACAAAGTCCGGACAAGCCGGACTCAAATAAAAACAATCTGTTAGTCCGCCGCAGGCGGACTTCCTAAACGTAGCGCGGGAATTTATGATACTGTTGGTAAAAGCGGTAATACCGTCAAAACCAAGGAATTGCCGAAAATCCAAAACGACAATAAAATCAATGCGTTAGGCTATTTTTCAGGATGATCCTAAGTCATCGATTTGAATTTACCAACAGTATCATTTATTCCCGTGCGATAGTGACCCGATTAATTTCTCAAACATCATTAGCCGGTAGTGGTTGACTCCAGTGTCCCTCTCTTTATACCGCTCACGCCCCATCGCCCTTTCACTCCGGCAGCGGCAAATCCGGTCTCCCCTGATAGTAATGGTGGTACACCTGCCAGAAGTGGTCCCCGGAATACCGGATCGTAAACGCATCCACCCGCTCCGCCCCTTCCTTCAGCTTCGCCGGCCACGGCTCCTCCCGTTCGATCTCCATCACCACCGGGCCCTCCGCCCTCAGCGGTTCGATCTCTCCCGCCACCTTCACCGCTTCCTGTATCCGCTCCCGAATCAGCTTCCGGGCATCCACCGGCGCTAAGTGGATCGCACACAGATCCGACAGCCCTTCCTTCACCGGCGCCGTCACAATCCCCTCCACCCAGTCTTCCGACTCCCGGCACGCGTGCAAATCTCCCGACGTGAAGATCCAGGGAATGTCGAGCTGGGCTGCTAAGTAGGCCGCAATCTGCATCTCCCCCACCTCCCGCCCGTTCACCCTGTAGACAACGCTCCAGCTCATCGTGTGCGCTAAGCAGGCGTTCGCGGTATTGGCCATCGCGTGCATCCCCACCTGCACCATGGCATCAAACTTCGACGAGCACCCCGTCAGCCCGCGCGGCCGGTTCTTCCCCCGCACGATCTTGACCCCCGAAATCAACTCCTCGGGCAGAATCGTCCGTCCCGCCCCGTGCCCGTCGTTGATCAGAATCTCCTCCACCCCCGCCTCAAACAGCCCCTCCGCCGCAGCGTTCACCTCCCCCGTCAGCAGCCGCTGCACCTCCGACCGGTCGTACACCCTCTTGGCCTGATTGGCGTATTCAAAATGCCGGGGGTCCCAGTCGTCCACCCCTGCCACCCCCTCCATATCCGTCATCATATAGACCGCCTTAACCGATCCCATCGCGTGTCTCCTCTTTTACCAGTACGCAACAGCCTCTGCAATCTCCCCCAGCGGCCTGCCGTTCCAGGTCACATCCGCCACAATCGGCAGCGAATGGGTCGTAAAAGCGTCCGGAAACGTCGCCTGCACCTCGTATTCCTTTTTTGTAAGCGCCCACGCCCGGAACTTGATCTCCTGCGGATCCAGAACCACGCCCTCTACCGACCGGAACCGCAGAATGCACACCCTGGCTTTCGGCTCGTGATTGGTCACCGTCACCTTAAACCTGACCGTATCCCCCGGACGAATCCGGACCTTGTAGGGATAGAACTCAACCCAGTGCGGGTCCATGCCCATATTGGGATGGGGCTGGTCCAGAACCTGTGTAAAAAGCGCCTGCCAGCGGTCCATCCAGTCCCGCCAGCGGACCATCCGTTCCTGCTCGAACACCACTGCGCCTCCGTGTCCGGTCAGAACAATATCGGGTTTATGATTCAGAATCTGCCGGGGCATATCCCCGTAGCTGGAAACCGGCGTCCGATTCTTCGGGATAAAAGAATGAATATAATCCCGTTTTTCCCGGAAACTCATGCCGGAAATATTGTCTCCGATACTCAGAAACTTGCGACCGTCCACCTCAAACCAGATCAGATGGTGGTAAAGCGTCTGTCCCGGATACTGTTTCACAAAAAACCGAATCCCCCGCCACTCGAAAGCCGATCTCCGCTCCACCACGTGGTCCACCCGGACCCCTTGAGGCACCAGACAGGGCATATCGTAGCGTTCGGGATGTTCGATAATATCTTTCAGCTCGGGCGAAGAAACCACCTGCGTGCCGTATCGCGCCTTGAGGGCCGGAAGGCCCGCCAGGTGATCGTCGTGATAATGGGTGGGCAAAAACCATTCGACCGTACGAATCCCCAGTTCCCGCTCGAGATAGGGCGTAAGCGCGTCGATAAACCGGTGGGGATTGGCCGAAATATTCTCGTTCCCCGTATAGCCGCAGTCGATAAAAAGCGCATGCCCCTCGTCGTCGCGCACGATATACGTCTTGGCCACAGCGTTGACCACTTCAATCACGTGCGGTGTGAGCCGGCGGAACTCCGGCCGAAAATACGCATAGGCGCGGCCGTAAAAAAGGGCGTAAAGCTCCTCCAGGGTGTCCCGAAGATCCGCAAACGCCTCCGGCGTCGCCTCAAACGGCGCCCCGTGTCCGGGAAGAATCAAATCCGCATTCAGGGCTTCGGCTCGCCTCAAACTTTCCAGGTGCTGCACATGCCCCTGAAAGTCCATATAATTCCACTGGCTTGAATAATACTCTCGAATCTTCCCCGGCCCGCTCATCAAATCTCCGCAGGCCAGCACGCGTCTCCCGTCAACCTCAAACAGATATCCCGCAGACCCGAACGTATGCCCGGGCAGAGGCACAACCTCGAAGCGAATATCTCTCCAGAAAAAAGACTCATAATCGTACGCGTACAGATCGGAAGCAACATCCTCCAGCGGCCCAGAGGTCGGATAATAAGAAGAATAGTTGTCGTAAATATCATAAGCCGCCTTGAGAAGGTCCGCCTCTTCAAAAAAGCGCCGTTCTGCAAACGGGATGGCCACCTTCGCCCCTTGCGCCTGCCACCGCACGGCCGAGGCGCACTGATCCCGGTGAAAATGCGTGAGCACAACCTGCTCCACCCGCCGAACACCCACTTCCTCCAGCGCCCCCGGTAAAATCCCCGTACCGCAATCAACCAGAAGCGCCCGATCACCCGTACGAATCCCGTACACGCTGCAGCTATCTTCGATCCAAAACAGACGTTCCATCAGATTGGTCATCATCCTCGCACCTCTTCAGGACATCCTCAGTCCTCTTGCCAGTCCAGCAGTTCCCCGACGTTTTCTTTCACCTTCGCAATCGCATCCACAATATCGTTCATCCCATCTGGCTCGTCTAAAAGCATGGACTGCGAAAAATTAAAAACGCCTTCCTCGCACGCCCATTCAGACACCGGACAGGGCAGGCATCGAAACCCGCCCTGCGCCCCCTCTACCCGGCCTGTTTCCCGGTCGAACATCGGATTGTCATAAAGCGGATACGTATACCCCCCACAGGGGATACCTTCGGCGGTCAGGGCACTGGAAAAGGTCGCCTTGGGAAGCCCGCCAAACGCCTCCGGCTCGCAGGTCATCACAAAAACGTGCCAGCCGTGCCTTGTCGCATCCGAACTGAGGTACGGAGGACCGATCCCCTCGATCTCGGAAAGCCCTCGGATCAGCAGCCGGGCGTTCTCCTCCCGCCTCAAACTCTGTTCCTCTAATCGTTCAAACTGCCCCATCAGAATCGCGGCCTGGAACTCGATCAATGGATGGGCGAAACCAAGACGGTGATGCTCGTACCAGGGATGGTCTTTCTTGCGCCCAAAAGTCGAAAGCGTATAGCGGAGGAGATCTGCAAGCTCCTCATCGTTCGTCGTAACCATCCCCCCCTCTCCGCACGTCAGATTCTTCGCGTGGTTAAAGCTGTAGGACGACACCGGATCCAGCCCCCCCACCTTCTTCCCCCGCCACTCGGTCGTATGGGCGTGGGCCGTATCCCACACCAGCTTCAGACCGTGCTTTTGCGCCACCCTCTGCAGGCCCTCCACATCGGCGGGATGCCCCGCAAAATGCACCGGAATCACCGCCTTCGTACGGGGCGTCACGGCCGCTTCCACCGCCTCAGGCGTAATGCAGAACGTCCGGGGGTCCATATCCACAAAAACAATATCCGCGCCCGTTGCCAGAGGCGCAAGCGCCGTGGCGATAAACGTATAGGCCGGAACGATCACCTCATCGCCCGGTCCCACCTCAAACGCCCTCAGCGCCAGCTCCAGCCCCGCGGTGCAGCTCGTCATCCCCACCCCGTATGCGGCGTCGCTATAATGCGCGAAGGCCTCGCAAAACGCCGTCACCTTCGGCCCGTGAATCGTCCCGCCCCACTGGCTGGTCTCCAGCACCTCGCGCACGTAGTCCAGATCCCGCCCGTCCGACTGCGGCCAGGACGGAAAGGGCCGCATCCTCACCGGCGTCCCACCCAGGAGTGCCGATTTCTCCATAGCTGATCTCCTTTCAAACCGCTCCAATCGCTACTCCGTCTCCTCAATAATAATCTGCCCATGGGTAAGATCGACAAGCGCCGCCTTGAACGCGCTCACACGTTCCCGGGGAAGTTTCAAACGGAAATCCACGTCTGCGCCGTAGACCTCGTTCTCAACCTCCGCCTCAAACTCGGGCAGCAGCCGTTGAAACGGTTCGACACTGGCATAGCCGATCACAACGGCAAGCCGTTCATAAACGATACGCTCGGCCAGCGGCAGCTTCTTCAGAGCCGCCTGCACCCCACCCGAGTAGGCCCGGACCAGCCCTCCTTTGCCCAGCTTCGTGCCCCCAAAATAACGCGTCACAACCGCCGCAACATCCCCCACCCCGCTGTGGTGCAGCACACCCAGCATCGGACGGCCCGCCGTACCGTGCGGCTCCCCATCGTCGCTCATCCCCACCGTTCCCGAACTCCCCGGCGGCCCTACCAGGTAGGCCCAGCAGGTGTGGCTCGCATCGGAAAACTCCGCCCGAATCCGGTCGACAAACCCCCGGGCCTCTTCAACCGTCGAGGTATACTCCAGCGTCGTAATAAACCGGCTCCGTTTAATCTCCTCTTCAACCCGGTACACCCCGGCGGGAATGGGATATCGCTGGTCGGTTTCCATAGTTCAGATTCAGCTCGGAGAATCGCTCAAAAGCTCACCCAGCAGCCCGGGACGCTGTCCGAACATCTCCACAAACGCCTCGTACGTAGGCATCAAACGCACCTGCACCTTGGCATCGTGATGGAGCGCAATATCGGCCAGCCGGTGGTCCAGAAAAGGATTCGCGAACCGTTCCAGAACCTGCTCTCCAAACCGTTCGGGGCCTTCCACCTGTCCCTCAAGCGTGGGCACAATCTCCTCAAAAACCAGCGCCCGCAGCCACGGCCCGATTTCCGGATGCAGCACCGCCTCCCGGACCGTCTCGATCCCCAGCGGCAATGCCTTACACACCAGCGCCGTATGCGCCCCGTTGAGAATCCGCACCTTTCGAAGCGAAAACGGCCGCACATCCCGAACCCGCTGAAGCGCGGGATGGTCGAACAGGGACGCCGCTCCCCCCTTCTCCTCGATCACCCAGAGCGCGAACGGCTCGGCCGCTGTAAGAAGCGCATCCTCGGCCAGAAGCGGATGCGCCTCCGGCCGCCCGCTCACAATCCGGTCCACCAGCGTATTCAGCCAGAACACCTCGTGCTGCAACCACTCGGTCAGCGTCTCTTCCATCCCCCAGACCTGCGCCTGCTCCAGGACCAGGCCCAGCAGCCGGTCCCCGTTCTGTTCAACCAGCTCGCACGGCAAAACCGTCACCCCCGCCCCTCCCGCCTCGAACCGTGCGTGCAGAACCGACAGCAGCTTGGCCGGAAACGACCGGGGTGTTCCATCCTCCGCACGGTCGTCCGGATCCAGCGCATAACCCGCTTCGGTCGTATTGGAAATAATCAAACGCAAATCCGCGGATCTGCCCACACCCAGCACCGCCTCCCACCCGGCCTTTGCCACCAGCGCACGGCTGATGCTCTCCACCCTCTCCACCCTCTCCACCTCCTCTCCGCCCTCCAGCCCCCGGATCGCCACGTGGTATCGTCCCCCCTGGGCATTCAGCAACTCCGCTCGATTGCTCTTTGTAGACTGCACCACCACCACCCGTCCCGCCGTCTGACCGGCCAGGTTCGCCTCGTGCACAAACAGATCGGCAAACGCGCGGAGAAAATTTCCCCCACCGAACTGCAGAATCGTCTCTGGCAAAAGGGTCATACGAATCCTGATATCATGTCAACCGCCCTGGATCGGAGGTCGGTATTCCAAACGATGCAAAATAACAGACACCGCGCCCAAAGGCAAGGGCGGCGCACAGGGGTATCCTTACATAAATAGAAAAAGGCCCCTTCTACTGATAGAAGGAACCCCTATAGAGCCATACAGCCCCACCTTCCATAATAACCCTACGCCATCAAATCCACCTGCCCGCCCATGCCGTTGATCTGGCTCGTATTGGCCAATGAGCGCGTAATCAAATCCGAACCCGCTGCCCGACCCGAATTGGACACCCCGTTATTATCAGACGTAATCGCCCGCACGCTCGTCAGCGGAGGCATATTCGGCCGGGACTGTGCAATTCTCGGCATCGGTGTCGAAAGCGATAATCGTCCGGGCATCCTCCTGCTCCTTTCTACAACCGCCCTCCCAACACCACCCCAGTTCCAAGTTCCACTTCCTCTTCCCACCACAACCCCAGTTCCGAATTCCTCCCTGTCGTCCCAATGCTTCCGCCTTTAACTCGGAACTCGGAACTCGGAACTGTTTTTTCTTTCTACCCGGTGCGACTCCCAGTCGCGGTAGGGCATGGACGTGTGCATCTGCGCCAATCGCCACTCCTCATCTTCCCACAGCATCACAACCGTCCACCGCTCGCCCTCCAGCCGGTAACGCTTCCCATCCGCCCGGCCCTCGCCATCCCACAGAAAGCTCCCCCAGGCCACATCGCCGTGGATGCGCACAACCGTATCTCGCCGCCTGATCTGAACCTCCGACCATTGGGCCAGGTGCCGCTTCCAGGTCGCAAGAACGGCCTTGCGGCCCCGAACCGGTTCGGACGTTCCGGAAAAAACAGCGCTCACCTCTCTGCACAACAGGGCGCCCAGAACCTCCAGATCGGCCCGCACAACCGCCTCTTCCAGAGCCTGAAGAAGCCTATCAATCTCCCGAACATCCTCCCCGGAAGTACAATCTGTCTTCCTATTTTGCATCCGGCAGATAGTACGATCTCCTGAGAACCCGATAAAGGAAACGTCATATTCCTGTTAACCGAAACCATACAGAATTTAAGCCCGATTGTCAAGCGCCACACCCTCTGTTCGAGACATGCTATGGCTGCCAGATAAAAAAGAGGACAGGGTTTGAACCCTGTCCTCTTGCTCATCAATCACATTTTCACGCTTCACTCTTCACTCACGCCTCCTCCTCAACAGCCACCCCCATCCCTTCTCCTCCCAGAGACTCCTGCACAAGGCGCACCTGCTCCTTCGCTACCCGAACGGTCACATCCACCACCTCGGCTAATTTCACCAGCTGATCTGCAACATGTGTCCCGATCTCGGACTGCCCCACAGCCATCTCGGCAAGCAGGTCGGTCCGTTCGTCCACATCGTTCAGATCCCGCTCAACCCGTCCCAGAGCATTTTCGGCGCGCCGTGCCAGACGACCTCCCGCACGCGCCTCCCGCCGATCTTCCTCCAGCAGAGCAACCATATCGTCCACTTCGGTCCGGATACGCTCAAGCTTCGTTCCCACATCCTTATTCAAGCGAGCCGATTCCCGGCCCAACTTCCGGATCTCGTCTACCACCACCTTCATGCCTGCGCCTGCCTCCCCCGCACGGCCCACCTCAAGACGCGCTTCCACAACCATGTGCTCAATCGAATCGGCCATACGAGCAACAGCGGACGGAATGGTTCCCGCATCTTTCAGACTCTTGCGCAGCCGTTTGACAAGCGTCGCCGAAGCCCGCGTCCGTTCCCCCATGCCGTTCATCTCATTGACCAGCTCCCAGAGCGCTTCAGACCGCTCGGCCGTCAGGTGTGCAGCATTCTGGGTTCTCTGTCGGGTCTCTTCCAAACTGCGACGCAGGCTGTCTCCTTCATTGCACAGCGCCTCCACCATAGAGGTAATGGTGGACAACTGATCGGACAGCAACCGAACGCTCCGCCCCACCAGCGTTGCGCCTCGCTTCAGCCGGCCTGCAACCGCAAGAGCCGTCCCGTTGGCCTGCTGGACTTCCGGTTCCGCAGCCCCTTCCTCTGCTTCCAGAACCTCCCTTACGGCCTCCTCCACAGCTTCGCCGCGTTCATCCGAAACCTCCCACATCAGCACGGGACCCACATAATCCCCTTCGAAATTGTAGACCGGTCCGGCCAAAAATCGGAGGTGATAAGGCCCCACCGGGGCACCTCTGTTTCGTAAGGCAGCCGGTCTGGATCGGACAGGATTTCACCGACCGCATCTTCATCGGGATAGAGCAACGCAAGCGACCGCCCCACCACCACCTCGGCGTTCCAGGAAAGAAAACTCGACAACTGTAAGAACCCCGACTCTGAGACAGCGTTCTGGTAGACGACGTTCAGGTCCGAATCGGCCAGCACAATTCCGATCGGGGCGGAATCGGCCAGCGCCATAAACCGCTCAGAAGCGCCAAGCTGTTCTACAAGGTACTGACGATTCCGCTCGGCCTCGTGCTTCTCTTCGGTAACGTCTCGGGTCTGAATTTCCAGATTCGCCATCATCTCGTTGAAGGCGCGAGCCATCTGCTGCATCTCCTCCGGTCCCTCCACCGGCAGCCGGGGATTCAACGCATCTGTGCTCATTTCAAAAAAAATATCGGTCAGCGTCATAATGGGTCTCAACGCCCGTTCCAGAAGCCCGTGGAAGAGCACACCGCAAAGCCCCACAAAAACAAACGCGGCCAGCATCAAGACTCCCGTTGGTGACAACCACTCCTCCGCCCACTTGCCCCACTCGTCTGTCTGGAGTTGCCCCGTTTTGGTGGAGTGTTTAGGGCTTGGGCTTCAAGCCCGTGTTTGATGCTGTTTTTCATATGTCATCGGTGAGTGGTATGCGGAGATATTGTCAAGAGTTGTGGATGAGATTTGAGCGTATCCCGATGAGTTAGGCTGCTTTTTTGATTTCTCCATCCTCAAATTCAACGCCCTGGACCACCAGTTCAACCAGCTTGTGGCTGTGCAACCGCTGCCAGTTTTTCTCCGCCTCGCTGGCCAGTTTATAGACCATCATCAGCGTGGCATTTCGAGAACCGCATCCCTTGGTCTGGCGGGTGCGATGCCTGACGGTGCCAAAGGTGGATTCAATGGGGTTGGTGGTTCTGATGTGTCGCCAGTGGGCGGCCGGAAAATCATAGAATGTGAAGAGCACATCCTTGTCTTTTTCCAGGCACTCACAGGCCTTGGGATACTTGGCTTGATAAAGGGCGATGAAGTCATCATAGGCTTTGAGGGCGTCCTCCTTGGTGGGTGAAAGATACATCTCGTGGATGCGTGTTTTGGCCTGGGCCTGGACAGATTTGGGCAGGTTGTCCAAAACGTTGGCTGTCTTATGCACCCAGCAGCGCTGATGACGGGTGATGGAGAACTCTTCTTCCAACGCTGCCCAAAACCCCAGGCTTCCATCGCCTATGGCAAGGGCAGGCGCCTCTTTCAGGCCTCTTTTTTTGAGATCTCTGAGCACGCCCTGCCAGGACAGTTTGCTTTCTCGATGCCCATCTTCGATGGCCAGCAATTCCTTACGACCGTCCTTGGTTGCCCCTATAATGACCAGCATACAGGGCCGATCCGGTTCCAGACGGACGTTGAAGTAGATGCCATCTGCCCAGATATACACATAGTGCTTCTCTGAAAGATCCCGATGTTTCCACCCCTGATACTCTTCATCCCAGATCTGTTTGAGCCGCACAATGTTGCCAGGGGATAACCCCGGGGCATTCTCGCCCAGGATGGCAGAAAGTGCCTCGGGGAAAGAGGACGTGGACACCCCCTTGAGATACAGGGCCGGTATCAAGGCATCGATGGAAGGCGCCCGACGCATATATTTGGGCAAAATGGCACTGGTAAACTGCTGTCCAAAACGCCGATCCAGCACCCGAGGCTGACGAATGGGAATCTTGCCCACACCCGTGAGAAGCTCTCGGGGTTTATGGGAACCATTTCTGACCACCTCTCGGCGACCCCCTACGTCTTTCTCGTCCTTAAAGCTTTCGATATAGGTCTCCACTTCAAACTCCAGGGCGGCTTGCAGCATCTTGCGGGCGCCGGCTCGAAGCAGATCCTCCAGGCTCAGGGTCACTTCATTTCTGACTATCTTCTCCACTTGGGAGGTTGTATATTGTTTCATGGAGCGTATCCTTTCTCCCTCGGCTGAGGGATTTGTGGTTATTCGATATTCAAGGATACGCTCATTTTTTATACCCGTCCACAACTTTCTAATATACCTCTGGCGAAAAAGCTTTCACACAGTGCGTTGTCATAGCAGTCGCCTACAGAACCCATTGAGGGACGTATACCCGCCTCATCGCAGCGTTTACCGAAGGCAAGTGAAGTATACTGAGATCCCTGGTCGGAGTGGTGGATCACCCCACAAGGATGACGCTGCCAAAGTGCCATATTCAAAGCAGACAAAACCAACTCACTCTGGAGCGTCGAAGCCATCGTCCAGCCCACGACTCGGCGGGAAAAGACATCGATAACCACAGCAAGATACAGGAAGCCCGCCCAGGTTGGTACGTAGGTAATATCGGCCACCCAGAGTTTATTTGGGGCTTCAACAGTGAAGTCTCTCTTGACCAGATCAGGGGCTTTTTGAGCCTTTTTTCCCTTACGGGTGGTTCTGATACCCTTTCGACGGCTCACCCCGAAGATACCAATCTCAACCATCAGACGGGCGACACGCTTTTTGCCTATACGGATGCCTAATGCTGCCAGATCTTCCCAGATTCTGGGGGCTCCGTAGGTAGAATCAGAACGGGCATGAAAAGCCTTAATCTGTTCCTTGAGATCCGCATCGACCTTTGCTCTTGGCGATGGGGGGCGTCCTCGCCACGCATAATACCCACTGAGGGAGACACCCAGGACTCGGCATTGCGTGGTAATTGGCCATTTTGCCTGGTGCGCCTTCACGAACTGGAAGGCTTTCTGGGGATCGTGTTGGTCTCCTGAGCGAACCAGGCTGCTGCTTTTGACAAGATCTCACGCTCGATGCGTAACTGCTTAATCTCGCGACGAAGACGGCGCAACTCCTCTCGCTCATCACTGGTCAGACCGTCTTCTCGAAGGCCCTCGTCTCGGTCGGCCTGTACCACCCAGTTCCGGATCGTCTGGTCTGAGGGCTCGAACTCTTTGGCCAGCTCTCCTGGCGTACGACCGGCTCGAACCAATTCGACCATTTGCTTTTTGAACTCAGGTGGATAAGGTGGACGTGTTGGCGGCATAGTGGATCTCCTTTCTCCCAAGAGATAAGGTACCCACCGAAACGGGGCAAGTCCATACATAAAAAAAGCCTCCGCACGACACGGAGGCTTTTTTGAAATTTTAAATCTCCTTCAACTCTGTCGTTCCTAACGCCGAACAGATCGGCAGATGGCAAAATGACATCTGTTTGCCAGAAGCATCCGGCAGAAAACAAAAGATGTCACATCCATAGCATCGTACGACAGAAGGGCTCTTCTCGCCAGCTACCGATCTTAAAAACAGGGGAGATCGCTCCCACGCAGCGGAGGCAAACAGCACAGGCGAGAAAGAGATCCTACTTCTTGGCCTTCTTGGCCTTCTTGGCCTTCTTGGCCTTCTTGGCCTTCTTGGCCTTCTTGGCCTTCTTGGCCTTCTTAGCAGCCTTCTTAGCAGGCTTCTTGACAGCCTTCTTGGCCTTCTTAGCAGCCTTCTTAGCAGCCTTCTTAGCAGGCTTCTTGACAGCCTTCTTGGCAGCCTTCTTGACAGCCTTCTTGACAGCCTTCTTGGCAGCCTTCTTGGCAGCCTTCTTGGCTTTCTTGGCCCTCTTAGCCGGCATCGCGTTCACCTCCTTCTGTAAGTTTCGGGGGAGCATCTCTACACACCAGAATAGAATCTTAATATCTAAGCCAGAATATAAGACCGTTACAGGCAAAGAATCAAGACTAATCTTTATTTTTTTAATTTTTTTCTGTTCAATACATTCTGTTCAATACATAATGAACATGCAATCCTCTTGCATCCATCAATTGTATTTGTGTCAATCCAGCTTGCATGGACAAAACGTTCCTTGTAACTTTATCCACTACACGATCTGCCTCTTATCCTTTGTTGTCGATTTTGTTTTTCTATCTTCAACCCGTGGAGATACAGATGTCCAAAGCTCACAAGTCCGCAGGCAGCGCCGAAGGCATTGCCTGGAACCTCAACGACCTCTATACCGGTCCTGACGATCCCGCCATCGACACAGATCTGAACACCGCACTGGAAAGAGCGCAAGCTTTTGAAAAGTGTTACCGGGGAACCATTGCCGTTGAAGGGGGCATCACACCTGCCGACCTTTATGGGGCTCTCACCGAATTTGAAAGCATCTACGAACAGTTCGGACGAGCGCTGGCTTATGCACAACTCCTTCACGCAGCAAAAACCGACGACCCTGCGCACGGCGCGCTGCTTCAATCGGTACAGGAACGCGCCACCGCCATCAGAAAACACCTCATCTTCTTTGAACTCGAATGGCTCCAACTGTCCGACGACGACGCCGAGCGCATCGCCGAAGACCCGGAGGTCAAGCGCTATCGGCACCATCTAAAAAGCGAGCGCCGCTACCGTTCGCATCGGCTTTCCGAGCCCGAAGAGAAAATTCTGGACGAAAAAGCCATTACAGGCTCCCGCGCATTCTCGCGCCTCTTCGACGAAACCCTCTCCGATGCGCGATTTCAAATCGAAGTGGACGGTGAAGTACAGGAAATGAACGAGCAGCAGGCGCTTGCGCTCCTCCATCATCCAGACAGACACCAGCGCCGTGCGGCTGCCGAGGGATTCACCCGGGGCCTGAAATCCCACACCCGGTTGCTCACCTACATCTTTAACATCCTCGTATACGACCACAAGATAAACGACGGCCTCCGGACATACCCCACCCCGATGGCCTCCCGAAACCTGGCCAATGAAATCGATCAGGACGTGGTCGACACCCTGCTGTCGGCCACCGAGTCCGGACACGACATCGTCCAGCAATATTACAGGTTCAAAGCCCGCCGCCTTGGCCTGGAGACACTTTACGAATACGACCGCTATGCGCCCATCTTTCAGGATCAGCCCGCCTGCGACTGGGCCCACTGCCGGAAAATTGTCAGCAGTGCGTACACACAGTTCGATCGAAAAGCCGGAGATATCGTCCGGGAATTCTTCGACAAATCCTGGATCGACGCCGAACCCCGCCTGGGCAAGCGAGGGGGTGCGTTTTGCTCAAGCACCGTTCCTTCCGTTCACCCCTACATCCTGGTGAACTACACCGATCGCCTGCGAGACGTGATGACCGTAGCCCACGAACTGGGACACGGCATCCACCAGTACCTCTCCGGGCAGGTGGGCTACCTCCAGTGCCACGCCCCTCTCACCCTCGCCGAAACCGCAAGCGTCTTCGGCGAGATGCTCGTCTTCCACCGTCTGATGGAAATAGAAACAAATCCACAAGTCCGTCTCGGCCTCCTCTGCAGCAAACTGGAAGACGCCTTTGCCACCACCTTCCGCCAGGTCGTCCTCACCCGCTTCGAACAAAAACTCCACGATGCAAGACGCGAAACCGGCGAACTCACCCCCGAACGCATCGCCGACCTCTGGATGGAAGCCAACCGCCCGATGCACGGAGACGCCGTAGAACTCACAGAGAACTACGCCCACTGGTGGATGTACATCCCTCACTTCATCCATTCCCCCTTCTACTGCTATGCCTACGCCTTCGGCGAACTCCTCGTCCTGGCCCTCTACCAGCAGTACCGCGAACAGGGACGCGACTTTATCCCCCGTTACTTCGATCTCCTTTCGGCCGGCGGATCCGAAGCGCCCACCGTCCTTCTCTCCAGGCTCGGTGTGGACATCACCAATCCCGATTTCTACCGGGGAGGTCTCCAGATCCTGCGCGACATGCTAAACGAAGCCGAAGATCTGAGCAAATAAATAAGGGCGCAGCATGCCGCGCCCCTGCTCGGTCCCAAATCGCGCTTCGTCCTACGGCAACACATCCAAAATGCGATCGACCTCCTCTTCGGTATTATAAAAATGGGGCGATAACCTGAGCCCCTCTCCGCGAACGGCGCCCACAATATCCGCCTCGTACAGCTTCTCATAGAGGGCTTCGGGTGTGATGTCGGCATGTCGGAACACCACAATGCCCGATCTCTCTCCCGGCCGCCGGGAACTGACCACGTCGTATCCCTTCTCTTTGAGTCCGGCGCAAAGCTGGTCTGTAAGCATCAACACCCGCGCCTCAATCGCTTCGATGCCCACACTCAAAATCAGATCGAAACAGGCCTTCAGACCGTAAACACCCACCGTATTCAGCGTGCCGCACTCAAACCGGTGCGCATCGGGCAGCAAGGTGGTATCGTACGAAAGAAACGCTCTCGGATTCGCTACACTCGACCAGCCCAGATTGACCACCTTAAGCCGTTTCATCGCCCGGCGAGAGCAATAAAAGATGCCCGCTCCCTCCGGCCCCAGCAACCACTTGTGCGCATCGGCCGAGGCGAAGTCGATGCCCACTTCGGACACATCGAATCGAAGCGCCCCCAGGCTCTGTATCGCATCCACAAAAAAAAGAATATTGCGGTCTCTGCAGAAGTCGCCGATCGCGTTCAGATCGTGGCGAAACCCGCTGGCGAACTCCACCGAACTGACGGAGATAACGCGCGTGCGTTCGTCGGCAGCGTCTAAAAGATCCTCCATTGGAATGCGACCGTCGACCTCCGGAACCATCCGCGTCTCCACCCCCTTGGAGACCAGGTTCAGCCAGGGATACACATTGGCCGGAAACCCCCGATCGGAAATCACCACATTGTCTCCGGACCGCCAGCGCAGCCCGTTGGCCACCATCAGGATACCTTCGGTCGTATTCTTCACAAAAGCAATCTCCGAAGGCCGTGCACCAATCAGACGAGCAGCCAGTTTCCGGGTCCGGGCGTCCACCTCCCGCCACGCCTCTATTCCCGTCATCCCGTTGTTCGCCACATCTCGCAGGTACCCGTTCATCGCCCGGTAAACCGGCTGCGAAATCGGCGCAATACCGGCATGGTTCATGTAAATCCACTTCCGGGTAACCGGAAACTCCGCCCGAACCCGATCAATCTCGATCGACATGTCACTCCTTACTCCAACCGGTAATTCGGCGCCTCCTTGGTAATCGTAATATCGTGCGCGTGGCTCTCCTGAACCCCTGCCGAAGTGACCTTCACAAATCGGCCGTTCTGACGGAGCTCTTCCACCGTGCGCGTTCCGCAGTACCCCATACCGGCGCGCAGGCCGCCCACAAGCTGGTAGATAAAGCCCGAAATCGACCCCTTGTAGGGCACCTGTCCCTCAATCCCTTCCGGCACCAGTTTATTATGCTCCACGTCACTTTGAAAATACCGGTCCTTGCTGCCCCGCTGCATTGCGCCCAGTGAGCCCATGCCCCGGTAAACCTTGAACGTCCGCCCCTGATAGATAACCGTCTCTCCGGGACTCTCATCCGTACCTGCAAACAGGTAGCCTATCATAACCGAGTTTGCCCCGGCCGCAATCGCCTTGGCAATATCGCCGGACTGCGTCACTCCGCCGTCTGCAATCACCGGAATGCCCGCCTTCTCCGCAGCCTCCGAACAGTCCACAATCGCCGTAATCTGGGGGATGCCCACCCCGGCGATCACCCGGGTGGTGCATATCGCCGACGGTCCCATCCCCACCTTGATCGCATCGGCGCCTGCCGAAATCAAATCTTTCGCCGCCTCTCCCGTGGCAATATTGCCCGCAATCACATCTACCCTCGGAAACGCCGACTTGAACCACTCAACGGCCGCCAGCACGCTCCGGGAATGGCCGTGGGCCGTATCAATCACAATCACATCCACTTCCTGTTCAACCAGAGCCGCGATCCGCTCTCTAACATCTCCGCTTACGCCCACAGCCGCCCCAACGCGCAGCCGGCCCCTGTCGTCTTTACAGGCGTCGGGGTACTGGATCTTCTTTTCGATATCCTTGACCGTAATCAGACCTTTCAATTTCCCCTGTGCGTCTACAACCGGCAGCTTCTCAATCCGGTGTGCCTGAAGAATCTCCTGCGCCTCCTCCAGCGAAATGCCCAGCCGGGCCGTAACCAGCCCCTTCTGGGTCATCACCTCGCTCACCTTTCGATTCACATTTTTCTCAAACCGGAGGTCCCGGTTGGTGAGGATGCCCACCAGTTTGCCCCCTTCACCCACAATCGGCACCCCGGAGATCCGGTATTTCCTCATCAGCTCCAGAGCCTGATGGATGTAATTTTCAGGAGAAAGCGTCACCGGATCCACAATCATCCCGCTTTCGGACCGCTTCACCTTTTCCACCTCTCCGGCCTGCTCCTCAATCGAGAGATTTCTGTGGATGACGCCAATCCCGCCCTCCTGGGCCATCGCAATGGCCAGGCGGGCCTCCGTGACCGTATCCATTGCCGCGCTGATCAGGGGAATATTGAGCCGAATTCGGTTGGTCAGCCGGGTGCCCAGGTCCACCTCTCTTGGGAGCACTTCGGACTTGCCCGGCACCAGCAAAACGTCGTTGAACGTCAGCCCCTCCCGTACAATTTTGTCGGCCGATTTATCCATCCTGTTCACCCCCTGATATTTATTGAGAGCGACCCCCCGATGACGTAATTTAGTGGTGTCCCTTAAAATCCACACTACATCACAAGGAGGTCACCATGTCTCAATATTACTGCGGAATCGATCTGCACACAAGAACTTCTCAACTGTGTGTCATCGATGATGGTGGGCAAAAGGTCAAGGAAACGAAATTGCCCAACGAACTGTTCCGGATTTTGGAGTTTCTCAGTCCCTTTGGCCAGGATGTTCAAGTCGCCATCGAGTCTACCATCAACTGGTATTGGCTGAGGTATATTAGAAAGTTGTGGACGGGTATAAAAAATGAGCGTATCCTTGAATATCGAATAACCACAAATCCCTCAGCCGAGGGAGAAAGGATACGCTCCATGAAACAATATACAACCTCCCAAGTGGAGAAGATAGTCAGAAATGAAGTGACCCTGAGCCTGGAGGATCTGCTTCGAGCCGGCGCCCGCAAGATGCTGCAAGCCGCCCTGGAGTTTGAAGTGGAGACCTATATCGAAAGCTTTAAGGACGAGAAAGACGTAGGGGGTCGCCGAGAGGTGGTCAGAAATGGTTCCCATAAACCCCGAGAGCTTCTCACGGGTGTGGGCAAGATTCCCATTCGTCAGCCTCGGGTGCTGGATCGGCGTTTTGGACAGCAGTTTACCAGTGCCATTTTGCCCAAATATATGCGTCGGGCGCCTTCCATCGATGCCTTGATACCGGCCCTGTATCTCAAGGGGGTGTCCACGTCCTCTTTCCCCGAGGCACTTTCTGCCATCCTGGGCGAGAATGCCCCGGGGTTATCCCCTGGCAACATTGTGCGGCTCAAACAGATCTGGGATGAAGAGTATCAGGGGTGGAAACATCGGGATCTTTCAGAGAAGCACTATGTGTATATCTGGGCAGATGGCATCTACTTCAACGTCCGTCTGGAACCGGATCGGCCCTGTATGCTGGTCATTATAGGGGCAACCAAGGACGGTCGTAAGGAATTGCTGGCCATCGAAGATGGGCATCGAGAAAGCAAACTGTCCTGGCAGGGCGTGCTCAGAGATCTCAAAAAAAGAGGCCTGAAAGAGGCGCCTGCCCTTGCCATCGGCGATGGAAGCCTGGGGTTTTGGGCAGCGTTGGAAGAAGAGTTCTCCATCACCCGTCATCAGCGCTGCTGGGTGCATAAGACAGCCAACGTTTTGGACAACCTGCCCAAATCTGTCCAGGCCCAGGCCAAAACACGCATCCACGAGATGTATCTTTCACCCACCAAGGAGGACGCCCTCAAAGCCTATGATGACTTCATCGCCCTTTATCAAGCCAAGTATCCCAAGGCCTGTGAGTGCCTGGAAAAAGACAAGGATGTGCTCTTCACATTCTATGATTTTCCGGCCGCCCACTGGCGACACATCAGAACCACCAACCCCATTGAATCCACCTTTGGCACCGTCAGGCATCGCACCCGCCAGACCAAGGGATGCGGTTCTCGAAATGCCACGCTGATGATGGTCTATAAACTGGCCAGCGAGGCGGAGAAAAACTGGCAGCGGTTGCACAGCCACAAGCTGGTTGAACTGGTGGTCCAGGGCGTTGAATTTGAGGATGGAGAAATCAAAAAAGCAGCCTAACTCATCGGGATACGCTCAAATCTCATCCACAACTCTTGACAATATCTCGTATTGGCTCGTGGATGGCTTACAGGATGCTGGCTATGACGTCAAGCTGGGTCACACTCTGGGATTGTTTATGATCACAGGCGCTAAAGTCAAGACCGATCGGAGGGATGCCTTTAAGCTGGCCAAGTATTTGAGGCTGGATGAATTCCCAGAAGCCTATATCTATCCTCGTGAAAAAAGACCCCTGCGCGATCTGCTCCGCAGAAGAGCGGGGCTGGTCCAAAACAGAGCCACCTGCTATGGGGGGCTTCGAATTCAACTGATGCGATATAACCTCAACACATTCACCCTCAATGAACTCAAGCATCTCGACGACGAGGATCTTTGCCAATTGCCCATCCCCGATGAACTGAATATGTATTGCAGGATGCTCCTGGAGAGGATCGATCTGCTCTCAGATCAAATCGACCGGCTGGAGACCCACTTAAAAACGCACACGGTGGAGAACCCAAACTTTCGCCTGCTGCTGGATCTGCCAGGGGTGGCATACACACTGGGGATGACGATCTATTATGAAACCGGCGATATAGCCAGGTTTGAAACCGCCAAGAACTTTGCATCCTATTCTCGCCTCGTGCCAGCTCTATCTCGATCTGACCAGTCTACCAAAAAGGGAAAGGGAGGCAAGCAGGGCAACCCCTATCTGAAGTGGGCCTTCACACAGGCTGCCAGCATCGCTGTGCGATACTATCCAAAATGCCAAAAATTCCGTGACAAACACGCCCGTCGTAGAAACATCAGAGCCAAAGATATGGTCGCCAACTGCATCCTGGCTCACAAACTGTCCACGGCAACCTTTCATATCCTCAAAGAAGGCGTGCCATTTAATATGTCTAAGCTATTCGGATAAAACCAGGTGAGAGGAACACCCTGCGCACTAACTGGGTATATCCCCTCTTGTGCTGATTGGTACCTCTCACCTGGTAAAAATTCAAGGTCCTTTGATCAATGGTTCGGACACTTTTTATAAGTTGTTGATTTTCAACAGGTTATAAATTTAGCATCAAATTCCATAAACTGTTATTTTTCAATGGCTTATGAAATTTGAACCCCCAGAATTACAAAAACTGTCCGAAGTATTGTTGATGCAATCTGCCCTGACTGGTAGCTCCAAAATAACTGACGGCCACATCTGTGGACCTCTACCTGCATACGCTGAATGAGGCCAGTCAGGTACCGATAACTTTCTGGTGCCTTACAGGGTAACACCTGTATGCGGAGGTCTTACCCACCTACGTCGAGCCCGTATAGATGTTTGGTGCAGATTGCTTCTCACCGCATCGTGAAAGACGAGTCAGATTTCAGCTCAAAGGACCTGCACGGAATCAAGGTCTTGAAAAAAACCATGGTACACGACAAAAAAGGAAAAGACCTGCGCTGAGTGGTGAAATGAGTTAAGTTTGGGTTGTCAAGATCCAACAACTCATCCATCATCAAACACAGGTCTATGTCTCCTCAAGTTAATGAATTACACGACGTGATGCAATGGTATTTACCCTGTCATAAGGCCCGGGTAAAATTCATCGCCGCCTTCATTGTGTCTCTCATCAAGCTCACAACCGTCAACTTCACCAAACTGGCCAACGCCCTCAACGGCAAAGCCAAGCAGAAGTCCAACTATCGCAGAATCCAACGTTTCTTCAGTGAGTTTAATCTGTCCTATGACCTGGTGGCCGACTTGATCCTGCATCTCTTGCCGATCAAGTCGGACTTTACCATCTCGATAGATCGGACGACCTGGAGCTTCGGCAAACTGACCATCAATATTCTCACCGCCGGGAGTGTCTATCAAGGCGTTGCATTTCCCATCTGCTGGATACTGCTGCCCAAAAAGGGCAACTCCAACACCGATGAGCGTATCCAGTTGATGGAACGGGTCTTGAAGTTGGTGGATAAAAACCTGATTCAGGTCATCGTTGCAGACCGGGAATTCATTGGGCAAGAATGGTTTGCGTGGTTAGATGCGCAAGCCTTAGGCTTTGCCATCCGCGTCAAGGAAAACGCCAAAACCCTAAATGGCAAAGGGGACATCGCGCTTCGATGCTTGTTTGCCGACCTGCACATTCACCAAGAGCGCATCCTGCGTAAACCCCGTCTGATCTATGGTCATCATCTGTATTTGTCTGTCATCCGATTACCTGACGAATTTCTCATCGTTGCCAGCAAGTGTAAAGGTCGAAAACCGCTGGAGGATTACAAAAAACGGTGGGGAATTGAAGTCCTGTTCGCCGCGTTGAAAAGCCGAGGCTTCGATCTGGAACAGACCCATCTGATCCATCTGGAACGAATCGAAAAACTCATCGCGCTTTTAGCCATTGCCCTCACCTGGGCTCATCTGGTAGGAGAATGGATCGCAAAGACAAAACCGTTGAAGATCAAAAAACACGGATGCAAAGAGAAAAGCCTGTTTCGATATGGATTGGACCATTTGCAGTATGTTCTGCTCAATATACAGGATCACATCCAGGAGTTCTTTCACTGTCTTTGGATACTGATTGATCCTCCATATTTTAGGTCAGATTAAGTTTTGTCGTGTATTATGGAAAAAAACTTAAAAAAGACCATAGGGAGCCCTTTTTTGCTTGACAAGTCACTCTCAATAGATGTTATGTGATGGTCTGGAAACCATTTTGTTGGCGATTGGATACAAAAAATCCCCTTGACGCACACGCATCAAGGGGTCATAAAACCGGCAGCCCTACGGCCACACACGCCTCCCCGGGCCCCATAATCGGCGGGGCCGGCCTCCTCACCTTGGAGGCATGAACACACAAGGGAAACACTGTGCCCATCCAGGCCTCTTAAAAGCGGTTTACAAACCGGATATGGATAATATGTTAAAAAAAAATATACAAACTCAACCGACTTCTGTCAACAGCCTTTTCGCCAATCGCCCAATCTTTCTCTCACCAGACCCGGCCTTCCCATATACTGGGTACTGAGAATCCTGTTGACACGCCCCTTTTCACAGGTTATACTTTTTTAAACCTTCCAGTCTCATAAACGAACGGACACTGAACGCAATGCACCTCCTTTATCCTGTTTTTTTTCTTCTTCTAATCGTGGGCCCTATTTTGCTGGCCTGGTTGAAGGGCAACCAGATCCTCAACGCCTTCATCGCCTACCGGCAGCGGCGGCGGCAGCAGCGGCGGCGAAGATCCACACGCGCACTGCCTGTAAGGGACGAGGTCCTCCAGGCGCTCCTTGGAGCGGAAAAACAGCGAGACCGGGCCGACGGTCGAATCGGAGAGGCGCTGGCCGCCTTTCAGCGGCTCTCGGAAGCCTCTATGCCTCCGCAAAATTCAACGGCCGCGCTGAGTGAAGTGGAAAGCATCCTTCTCACCCGGGAATCTCGCTTCAACACCTATCTCGACGTTGCCTGGCTCCAGAGCGAGACCATTGAACTCCTGGTTCAGGAGGTGGAACTCCTCCGAGAAATGGCGGGAATACCCTCGAATTTTCCAGAAAATGAAGCCCAATCTCCGGCTGCGGAGCGCCTCATCCAGAATCTGAACCGGGCGACAAACAGGCGTGCAGAGGTGGACCGGAGGCTCGACCGCATTGGATCTCCCAACCCCAAGGCCGGCCCCGGTTCACATTTTGAGGCCACCGTAAAATAGCGCTCAATCGCATTCATACGCAGCCAAAGGGAGGCTATACCCGATTGCTCCCGCCTCTATCTGGACTGCAAAAATACAAATAACCTGTTGAAATTAGTAACATTGATTCCGATTTTTGAGGTCGGGCAGCAGGAACTTTCTTTACCCCTCCATCGTTCAAAATAAAGGGACGCAACGAAGGTGATGTTACCGTAAGGGTGATATTTCATTTTACCTTGACATATATATTTCTATTCATTAGATTTCAACGGGTGCTGCTCTGAATTTACGTAAATGAGTTGCAAAAAAGGCTCCAAATCCCGATCATACAACAGACTGAAAACAATAAGGTTGTATAGATACGGGAAAGGAGCCCAAGATGGACCTCGCAGAGATGATCGAAGCCGCCACCTGGGAATTTAAGCAAAAATTGAGCGCCCATTGCGAAAATTTGGACCTGGAGAGTTTGACGCCTCAATTGGCAGAACAGGTCACAAGTGGGCTTGGTGAAGCCCTCAAGGCTTGTGGGATCGCAGCGCTTCGCACATTTTTGGAAGCCTACGAAGTGGATGAGGCCCCAAAACAGGTCGAGAATGTGCTGTATCGGTTTAAGCAACAAAGTGAGAAGACGTTTTTGACCCCCTTTGGGAAGATGAAGCTTTCTCGAAATCTGTTTCAGGCCGATGAAGGGGGGCCTTCTTATGTGCCGTTGGATGTGATGTGGGGAATGGTCGGTGAGTTTGCCACCGTGGAAGTTCGTGAAGCGGTGTTGTTCACGGTGAGCTTGATCACGCCGGAGGAAACCGTTTCTGTGCTGGAAAAGACGGCTCTGTTTCAGCCTTCTGCCACAGCGGTCAAACACATCACAGAAGAGACGGGAGCGTGGCTGGTCGAGATGGATGAAACACTCAACCGGTCGATCCGTCAGGAGGAGGAGAACCCCAAAGGGACAAAAGTGATGGTGGCCAGCCTGGATGGGACCCACCTCAGGCTGGATGAGCCGGGGAAAAAACGCGGGCGTCCACAAGAGAGGCCGGGGGAAAAACCGTCCGAAGAAAGTCCGACCAGTTTCAAACAGGCCCTGGTGGGCAGCCTGTCCTTTTATGGGGCACCTCCAAAGGACGGCACCCCACCAAAGCGTTTGGTCTCTCGGTATGTGGCACAAATGCCCGAAGAGGGTGGTCAAACGTTGAAGATACGCTTTGAGGAAGAACTCGATCATATCGAAGGACAACTGAAAGATGAGGTCGGAAAAGTGTTCCTGTGTGATGGGGCACGAGGGTTGTGGAAATATGCTGATACCACTCCTCGGTTCATCGGGTATGAAAAACTGGTGGATTTTTATCACACCACAGAACATCTGTCTGAAGCTGCCGAACTCCTGTTTGGCAAAAAATCAGCAAAAGCGCAAAGCTGGTATGAAACCTACCACCACAAACTGCTGACCCAAGATGGCGCAGCAGAAACCCTTATTCGCTCCATCGACTATTAGATGGTCCGAGGAATAATTCTGGACTTTGGCAAGCCATTTGCGTAATATCGCATCCAGACTCCGAAAGGAGGTCGTTCGCTCTCCTTTAACTGCTTCCGCGAGGAGCCCTGCCATGATCGATCTACGCAGCCTTGACACAGCCCATCCGGGAAAGATTCGCGCCTTGTTTGGCCTTTCTCCAGCTGCTTTGGCAGAGCTTTTGGAGGCTGTGCTGCCGGTGTTGGTGGACCGTCGTCGTCAGGCCCAGGTTTTTCGGCCCAATCGCAGACGGGTCGTGGGGGGTGGGCGCAAGCGGCGGTTAAAACCGTATCAAGAGGTGTTGATGAGCTTGCTTTATTTGCGTCACAACGTTGCCCACGCCGTGGTGGGGGAGATGTTTGGGGTGAGTGCGGATACTTCGGAAAACACGTTTCATGAGGTGATTCCGGTTTTGAGGGAGGTCTGTCCCTCCCAGCGTTTTGATGCAGAGAAGACATGGAAGAAGGGCGAACCTTCCTGGCATCCTGATGAGGTGGATCGAGTGCTGGTCGATAGCTTTGAAACGCCCATCCGACGGCCTTCTATCGACGAGAGGCAAAGGCAGGTCTACTCGGGTAAACGCAAACGCCACACGATCAAGACCCAGGTGGCCACAGATAAAAAGGGAGAGATTCTCAGCATCGATGCAGGCCATCGTGGGCCAAAGGCGGACATCCGGCTTTATGAAGAAAGTGGGGTGCACCAGCAGTTCCCCAATGCCGATAAACTGGGAGATAAGGGCTATCAGAGTCAAGCACACCCCGAGATCATCTCACCTCACAAAAAACCAAAGGGGGGTGAACTCACAAGCGAGCAACGTCAAGAAAACCGGCAGATCGCCCAGCAACGCATCTATGTGGAACACGGCATCCGTCGCATCAAGGGGTGGCGAATCCTTCGAGAAGATTATCGCCTGGGGGTGGGGCTATTTCCGATGATTGCAGGAGCCGTTGTCGGCCTGGTGCAACTGGGCCGAATTCTCGGATAAACGATAAGAAAAACTGAATCTCAGGCAAAGACTGTATAACTTTTTATTCTTCGGATTATCTATTACAAAAGCCGCCGAAGGCTGGGTCAAAAACGATTGGAAGACCTGGAAACAGAACGAACCTTCTTCTTTCGGAACAAACACCGGATGGCCTATGCTGACTTTCGTCGAAGGGGTCTGCCCATTGGCTCGGGACCCGTCGAAGCGGCCTGCAAGACCCTGGTCAAGACAAGGCTTTGTCGATCGGGTATGCAATGGTCCTGGCAGGGAGGACAACGCATCTTGCAGTTACGCACTTACGTCAAGTCAAAACGATGGGATGCTTTCTGGAATCAGTATAAACAGGTTCGATATGCCAATGATGAACTCCTTGACTATGCCGATGCAGCATAGACAGAAAACATCTACGTAAAACCGAGTCGGCACCCATTTCAACTCCGTTGAGTTTTAACTTCACTGAGATTTCAGACCTGCTAATGCTGATAGCCTTGCAGGCTTAACAAATCTTCTCTCAAACCGGCGTCGTATTCTCGATGGATCGACCATTGGGGAGTGAAAAACCATGAAATCGAAGCTCTCATTCGCGCTGATGGGTCTTTGGTGCGGGCTCCTGATTCTGGGGAGCGTCTCCTCGGCATCGGCAAGGAAAAAAGAAAAGAAAGATGAAGAGAATGCCGAGCCCAAAATGACGGCCGCCGATTCGATCAATCGATCGAACAGGCACCTCTCCTTCGGCGCCAGGTATTTGAACAGCAAGCAATACGAAGACGCGGAAATCCAGTTGACCAAGTCGTGGAATTATAACCAGAAAAATGCGAAGACCGCCTACTATATGGGCAAGCTTCATAATGAGCTGGAGAAATTTGATGAAGCAATTTCCTGGTTCAATAAGGCGGCGGAACTGGCGCCTCAGAGTAAAAACACCAAAAATGCCTATCGTTTTCTCGCGCAACTTTATCTTATGCAGGACAACCCGAAGGAAGCCATTCAAACATACGAAACCCTCCTGGGTTTATCTCCCACACCAGAGCAGAACATCCATTACCTCCACTCCCTGGTAAGCCTCTACGTCGAAGAAGAGGACTACGACTCGGCCCTAAAGTATGCCCGCATCTGGGGTAAACTGGAACCGGACAACCCCGAAATACAGGACACAATTGCGAAACTGGCCCTGCATACGGGAGAAGAGGACGAAGCCCTGGAGCAGATGGAGAAAGTCCTCGAGATGAGCCCGGAGGACTATGCGACCCTTGAGACAGTGGCCAATATGTACCGGCAGCGGGACATGGATCGGAAGGCATTCGGCGCTTTTGAAAAACTCCTCGCTTACGACCCGCAGAATTATCTTTACCTCGAACTCCTCCTCGACCTTGGAAGAAAACTGAACAAGTCCAAAAGATTTCAGATCGGGATTTGTAAAAAGATGCTCGGACTTCAGCCCGATAACCTGATGGTAATTGAACAACTGGCCGATGAGACCGGTTCCCTCACCTACGTTAACCGGGGCCTCAAACTGGATCCGGGGAATGGGAAGCTCAACTACATGAAGGCCAATTTCTATTACGACAGGTGGAAAAAAGACGGGTCTAAACAGGACTCTACGCGAGCTCTGAACTGGTATGGAAAAGCCAGGCGAGACCCGCAGTGGCGCGGAAATGCACAGCGGATGATCGACGAGATCAACCCGCCGCTGACGGAAGAACAGAAAAAACTGCAGGAGTTCTTCAATAAGAAAAAGAAGAAGGAAGAAGAGGTAGACATCAAGGGGAAGAAATAGCGATCACGATTTTTTTCCCTGACAACCCGTTTCAGCGACCGGTGTAATGTCTCTGAAAACCTTTTAACCATTGATAGTGAGTGGCCTGAGTGTACAACCCTGAATCCTGAGGATCGATCCCGGCACCCAAGGGAGGGAAAGGGTTCGTGAAGCGCAAAAGGCGCCACTGACGATCCAATATCTGGGGGATGTGGTATGGTCGAACTTTTCGTAAAAGGCGGACCGTTTATGTACCCGTTGTTGCTTATGCTGATCTTCGGTATTGCTATCAGTATGGAGCGCATCTGGTCGTTGTTCAAGGCATCGATCAATACGAGGCATTTTTTCGCCGAAGTGCAGGAGGCCCTCAAACAGCGGGGACCGGAGGGCGCGGCCGAGGTCTGTTCCAATACCCCGGGACCGGTTGCATCCATACTCCACGCCGGCCTCCTCCGTCTGGACCGCGGCCTGGATCACGTGGAAAAAGCCATCGAGGAGTCCGGCGCTATTGAGATGGCTTTCTTAGAGAAAAACATGGTCTGGCTGTCTACGGTCGCCAACATCGCCCCCTTGCTGGGATTCCTCGGTACCGTAAGCGGGATGATCAACGCCTTCGAAGCCATTGCCCAGGCCGGTGACGTAGAGCCCAGCATTGTGGCCAAGGGAATCTCCGAAGCGCTGATTACAACGGCCTCCGGGCTGATGATTGCGATCCCCATCCAGGCCCTGCACAACTTCTTTGTTTCCAGAATCGACAAGCTGATCATCGACATGCAGGAAAGCTCCAACCAATTTGTCGATGAGCTTGTCCAGTCCGGCTACGGCGGGGAGGAGAAGGGAGAGTAGACCATGGCAAAGAAGCGCGGCCTGTCGCGGCGGAACAAGTCCGACCCCGAGATCCCTACCTCCTCAATGGCGGACATCGCCTTCCTCCTGATCGTCTTCTTCCTGGTAACCACCACGATGAACCAGGACAAGGGGATCGGAATGCAGCTCCCACCGGCCGGAGAACAGAAGAAGATTCAGAAAAAGAACATCTGCAACATCTGGGTCAATGCGGCCGGCCAGATTCTCATCAACCTGGAGGAGATTCCGCTCAACGGGCTCCGCGCCGACATCGAACGCCGCCTACAGGAGAACGACAAGCTGATCATTTCACTCAAAGCCGACGAGCAGACGCCGTACACCAATTTTATCGACGTTCTGGACGAAGTTAAGCTTACCGGCGCAACTCGAATCTCTCTCGCCTCGCCCGAATAACAGGCCTGTCCGAACCAGGAGACACGTACGTGCCTGATTTTAGCAAAAAATCAACAATAGGAACCTCCATTCCCACCAGTTCGATGGCCGATATCGCATTCCTCCTCCTCATCTTCTTTATGGTCACAACGGTCTTTGTGCGCTACCGGGTAACCGGTATCGTCCTGCCCAAGGCTGAAAAGATCGAGGAGATCAAATTGCGCCGGCACATCTCCTACATCTGGGTTTCTGCCGACCGAAAAGTTTATATCGATGACAAACTTGCCAAGATTGAACAGGTAGCGGGGATCTTTTACGATCGCCGCGTAAAAAATCCCCGCCTGATTGTCTCGCTCAAATGCGACCGCAGGGCGCCTTACGGATTGGTTTCCAGGGTCCTGGAAGAATTGCGCAAGGCAGACGCCCTCCGGATCAATTTTGCAACCGAAAAAGAGGGGTAACCCATTATGGCAATGGTTCGAGGAAAAAATCCGGCCGTAGACCTCAAAAAGAAGTTTCCCAAAGTCTTCTGGACCTGTACAGGCATCTCCGTTTTTCTCCATGCCATGATGGCCGTTATCTTCCCCACATTTGATATCTCGGCCACGGCAGGCAGAAAAGACCAGATCATCATCATATTGGATGATATTCCGGAAACCCGCCAGATTCAGCGTCCGCCCCCGCCCCCGCGTCCGGCGGTTCCAATCGAGACCGAAAGCGAAGATGTGCCCGATGATGTCACCATTGAAAGCACCGACCTCGATTTCGATCAGGCCCCGGTAGACCTCCCACCGCCCCCGCCCCCGGGCGCCACGGCGGCCCCGGAGGAGGAAGAAATCCTTGAGTTCTGGAAGGTAGAAGAGAAACCCAAATTGGTAAAATCGGCCAAGCCCAAATATCCTGAAATCGCCCGCAAAGCCGGCCTTGAGGGCAATGTCTTCCTCAGGTTCCAGGTAGGAAAAAACGGCCGCGTCAGCAAAATCCAGATCCTCAAAGGCCAGGAAATCTTCAGGCAGTCCGCCATAGACGCGGTAGCCCAATTCGTCTTCAAACCGGCCATGCAGAACGACAAGCCGGTTGGTGTTTGGATGACTCAGCGTCTCAAATTCAACCTGAACAACTGACTCCGCCGGTCTGCCGTATAACCGATCAGGGCCACCGCGTATTTGCACGGTGGCCTTTCGGCATGTCAAAACGCTTGACAAGCGCCCCCAAAATTGGCAATATTATGTGTCCCCGGTCAAATTCAAGTGCCAACCTTAATATACCCGACGGAGTAGCGCAATGAGGATGAAGTTCATGAAAGGTCGCATCTTTTTAACGATTCTCCTTCCAGTCCTGTTCATGGTCACGCCGGCTTTTGCCCAGGTTTCGCCCGAATCTGCGGAAAAATACAACGCAGGCCAGGGTCTGTTCAAAAAACGCCGGTATCAGGAAGCCCTTGCGGCCTTCGAAGAGGCCGTCCAGCTCGACGGTAAAAACGCCCAGTCCTACCGGGCGATGGGCAAAACCTATGAGAAACTCAAAAATGTTGCCAAAGCCGTGGAATCCTACCGGATGGCCGTCACCGTAAAACCCGATTATGCCGCGTCCTACTTCGATATGGGACAGCTTCAACTCAGGACCAAAAAATACGAAAATGCCCAGAGCAGCTTCCAGAAGGTCCTGGAAATCGATCCCACCCTTGCGGATGGAAAATCCAAGGAATACCTGAAACTCGCCTATATGCAACAGGGCAGCCGCCTTCTCAGGCGGCGCAGCTACAAGAAATCCATCGCGCAGTACGAAAATGCCGTGCAGTTAGATCCCACCGATGCTACCGCATTTTATAACCTGGGGCTGGCCTATAAAGGCGCTCGGAACTATAAAAAGGCCCAGGAGGCTCTGGGGACGGCAGCCGACCTCGATCCTCAACATGCCAAGGCCTTCAGCGCCCTGGGCAACCTCTATAAAGACACCAAAAGAAACAGCCAGGCGATTAAAGCCTATCGTAAGTCGCTGGCGATCAACAACAAAAGTATCAACGTCCATCGCAGCCTGGCACAGGTTTACCTGAGAATCAAACAGCCCTCAAAGGCGGTAACCACCCTGAGAAATGCGCTTAAAGTTGAGCCCAAAAACACCAAGGTTCTTGTGGACCTCGGCTACGCCCAGGCGCAGCGAAAACGATACAAAGACGCCATCAATTCTTATCAACGCGCGATCCAGCTCAACGGTAAGAATCCCCTGGCCCATTACCGCCTTGCCGATGCCTATTTTGCAACCAAACAGTTTCAGAGGACAATTACCAGTGCGAACAAGGCCACGAGAAGCAAAAGATATGCGGTTCCCGCCCACGTCATTATCGGCGACTCGTACGAAGCGCTGAAGAAACCGGGCTGGAAAGAAAAGGCCATTCAACACTACAAAAAAGGCCTTAAAGACCGTCGATATAAAAAATATTGCGAGGACAAAATCGACCGAATTCTCAACCCAATGGCTGACGGCGAAGAGGACGGCCAGTAAGCGGCTGAAGCGATAGCGGCATGGGAGGGGGCTCGCCCGAGTCCCCTTTTCTGTTTTTTCCCGATAGCTCCAACCTTATGGGCCACTGTGAGTTATCTCGATTTTTTATCATATAAGGTTAAAGCCTATCCCAAAACAGTCGATATAAATAATGCTCCTATGGCAATATAAATAGTAAACTTACGAAAAGCTGAGGCTGAAGACTGGAGGCTTGTTAAGGCCCCCTTGGAGTTGCCCCGTTTTGGTGGAGTGTTTAGGGCTTGGGCTTCAAGCCCGTGTTTGATGCTGTTTTTCATATGTCATCGGTGAGTGGTATGCGATTGATGAATGCCTACGATGGGGATTATACCAGCCCTCAATATACTCAAAAATAGCCAATCTGGCCTCCTTGTGGGTACGAAAACAACGGCGGTCGATCAATTCACATTCGAGGGTGGCGAAAAAGCTTTCACACAGTGCGTTGTCATAGCAGTCGCCTACAGAACCCATTGAGGGACGTATACCCGCCTCATCGCAGCGTTTACCGAAGGCAAGTGAAGTATACTGAGATCCCTGGTCGGAGTGGTGGATCACCCCACAAGGATGACGCTGCCAAAGTGCCATATTCAAAGCAGACAAAACCAACTCACTCTGGAGCGTCGAAGCCATCGTCCAGCCCACGACTCGGCGGGAAAAGACATCGATAACCACAGCAAGATACAGGAAGCCCGCCCAGGTTGGTACGTAGGTAATATCGGCCACCCAGAGTTTATTTGGGGCTTCAACAGTGAAGTCTCTCTTGACCAGATCAGGGGCTTTTTGAGCCTTTTTTCCCTTACGGGTGGTTCTGATACCCTTTCGACGGCTCACCCCGAAGATACCAATCTCAACCATCAGACGGGCGACACGCTTTTTGCCTATACGGATGCCTAATGCTGCCAGATCTTCCCAGATTCTGGGGGCTCCGTAGGTAGAATCAGAACGGGCATGAAAAGCCTTAATCTGTTCCTTGAGATCCGCATCGACCTTTGCTCTTGGCGATGGGGGGCGTCCTCGCCACGCATAATACCCACTGAGGGAGACACCCAGGACTCGGCATTGCGTGGTAATTGGCCATTTTGCCTGGTGCGCCTTCACGAACTGGAAGGCTTTCTGGGGATCGTGTTGGTCTCCTGAGCGAACCAGGCTGCTGCTTTTGACAAGATCTCACGCTCGATGCGTAACTGCTTAATCTCGCGACGAAGACGGCGCAACTCCTCTCGCTCATCACTGGTCAGACCGTCTTCTCGAAGGCCCTCGTCTCGGTCGGCCTGTACCACCCAGTTCCGGATCGTCTGGTCTGAGGGCTCGAACTCTTTGGCCAGCTCTCCTGGCGTACGACCGGCTCGAACCAATTCGACCATTTGCTTTTTGAACTCAGGTGGATAAGGTGGACGTGTTGGCGGCATAGTGGATCTCCTTTCTCCCAAGAGATAAGGTACCCACCGAAACGGGTCAAGTCCAGACACTGAAACGGATGCTCAGGAGAACGAAGCGTCTCTGGACCAGGAGACCCTGGACGAACTGGTGGCCGACTCACAAACGGGTCAGGACGATGCAGACCAGCTTGAAACTATGCTGACCGATTTGGACGAATCTTCTGGTGATGAACAGGACGAAGCGCAAGACGAAGCGGAAGACGTCGATGCCCTGGCCGACAATATGGAGGCCATGCTGGATCAATTTGAGTCCGACGAATCTTCCGAGTCCTCTGTTGAAGAGGATACTTCCGAGTCTGAAGACCTGAACGCGCTCCTTTACCAGGCCACGCTTGCCGATGTAGAGCAGGCCCAGGGTGAACCCGAGGCGCCGGAGTCCGAAGAAGAACAGACCGAAGAACTAACAGCAGAGGTGGAACAAACTGAAGAAACTGAAGACCTCGATGCTCTGCTGGAAAACCTCGACACCGACACCGAAGAAGAACAAACCGAAGAAACTGAAGAACCAACAAGAGAGGTGGAACTAACTGAAGAAACTGAAGACCTCGACGCTCTGCTGGAAAACCTCGACACCGACACCGAAGAAGAACAAACCGAAGAGGCTCAAGAGGAGGAAGGCGTAGAGGCTAAAAAAGAAACCGAAGACCTCGATGCTCTGCTTGAAGACCTCGACACTGAAGAAGAACAAACCGAAGAAACTGAAGAAGAGGTAGAAACAGAAGACCTCGACGCTCTGCTCGAAGACCTCGACACCGAAGAAGAACAGGCCGAAGAGGCTGAAGAACCAACAGCAGAGGTGGAACTAACTGAAGAAACTGAAGACCTCGACACCGACACCGAAGAAGAACAGGCCGAAGAGGCTGAAGAACTAACAGCAGAGGTGGAACTAACTGAAGAAACTGAAGACCTCGACACCGACACCGAAGAAGAACAAACCGAAGAGGCTCAAGAGGAGGAAGGCGTAGAGGCTGAAGAAGAGGTAGAAACAGAAGACCTCGACGCTCTGCTCGAAGACCTCGACACCGAAGAAGAACAGGCCGAAGAGGCCGAAGAACCAACAGCAGAGGTGGAACTAACTGAAGAAACTGAAGACCTCGACACCGACACCGAAGAAGAACAGGCCGAAGAGGCCGAAGAACCAACAGCAGAGGTGGAACTAACTGAAGAAACTGAAGACCTCGATGCTCTGCTGGAAAACCTCGACACCGACACCGAAGAAGAACAAACCGAAGAGACCGAAGAACCAACAGCAGAGGTGGAACTAACTGAAGAAACTGAAGACCTCGACGCTCTTCTCGAAGACCTCAACGCCGACACCGAAGAAGAACAGGCCGAAGAGGCCGAAGAACCAACAGCAGAGGTGGAACTAACTGAAGAAACTGAAGACCTCGACGCTCTGCTCGAAGACCTCGACACCGAAGAAGAACGAACCGAAGGGGAAGAGGCTCAAGAACCAGTAGCAGAGATGGAGCAAACCGAAGGAACTGAAGAAGAGGCAGAAACTGAAGACCTCGGTGCTCTGCTCGAAGACCTCGACACCGAAGAAGAACAAACCGAAGAGGAAGAGGCTCAAGAACCAACAGCAGAGATGGAGCAAACCGAAGGAACTGAAGAAGAGGCAGAAACTGAAGACCTCGATGCTCTGCTCGAAGACCTCGACACCGAAGAAGAACAAACCGAAGAGGCTGAAGAGGAGGAAGGCGTAGAGGCTGAAGAAGAGGCGGTAACAGAAGACCTCGATGTCCTGCTCGAAGACCTCGATGCCGAGGAAACGGTGGAAGAAGAGGCAGAAACTGAAGACCTCGACGCTCTGCTGGAGGACCTCGACACCGAAGAAGAACAGACCGAAGAAGCAGAAGAACCAGAGGCGGAGACGGACACCGAAGATCTGGATGCGCTACTCGATGACCTGGATACAGAGCCCACTCTGGAGGAAACCTCCGAAGAGGAAGGTGCGGAAGATGTGGAAGAGATGGAAGATCTCGACGCCCTCCTCGAAGGTGACCTGAACGTAGGCGTAGAAGAGGACGTCGCGCATATACTCGCCACCGGCGAAGCAGCGCCTCCCGAAGATGAGCTGGTAGATGAGGACATCCTGGACGACTTTGCGTCGGTTCAGGAAACCCTCATGTCCGACGATGAGAGCGAACTGGAAACGGCAACCCTTCTCTTTGTGGACGACGATCCGGACAACAGAGACCTCTTTAAAGAAGCTCTGATCAGTGGAGAGGGTGGAAACTACGACTTTGTGGAGGCCGAGGAAGACCGCAAGGGCCTGGAAGCCCTTCATTCTCTGGACGTAGACCTGGTCATTCTCAACCTGGACATGGAATCCGGCGATCCCTTTGAATTACTTGAACAGGCAACGAGTAGTCCCGACCTGCCAACCATCCCCGTCATCGTCACCAGCGTCCAGGACGACCGGATCGAAAAGGCCCTCCAGATGGGCGCCTCGGACCACTTTTCTCGCCCCCTCAGCGTGATCGACCTTGAATTTCAGGTTCCCAAAACCGTGGACAACCTCCTCAAACTCCGGAAAGCCGAACAATTGCTTGCCGGCGCCGGACCTGAACTTCCGTCCTCTCAGACCTCCGATCTCGACGAAATGGTGGGAGAGGAGGAAATGAGCGACCTGGACGATCTGTTGGCGGATGATGACGACCTGATCATCGGAGAAGAAGGGGATGCGCCGCGTCCGGAGGATCTTCTGGCGGGTATTGAGACCGCCGGATCGTCGGGAGCGACAACAGCAACCGCAAGCGCCGTCCAGCAGCAGCGACGCAAGCGCGTGGTTCCGGTAAGCGACCAGAAGCGGATGCTCAAGGAAAGAGAGCATAAGGCCCTCCAGCCGCAACAAAGACGCAGCAGGTTACCTCTCTTTATGGGAATTACCTTTTTGGTGGCGGCGTTGATAGCCGTAACCGGGTATGCCACGAAATTATTCCTGGACATGAAACAGCAGGAACTCGCAGCCGCGCGTACTCCCCCCGCGCCCAGGCCCTTACCCGTGCTGAAACCTCCTCCCGTCGCTCAAAGAGACTATGAAATGGCCCGGCAGCGGAGCCAGCGTCCGGATACCTTTCAGCGGCAGGCCGCAAACTCCAAAATACGCATCCGGCAAACCATTCAATCCCTCGCTGAAAACGGCGGCGCCTGGTGGTCTCCCTGGCGGGTGCTCCGCAGCGTCGGCGGGTCTGTGGATGGGCTGGTAAACAGCCGTCGAACCTCCGATGTTCTTGAGGCCTTCGATGCCAACCAATCAACTGTAGAAGCCGGGCTTCGGAGCCAGTCCACGCTCGACTACCTGGCCAGCGTCGGATTCGACCTGCGGGGAAAAAGCGCCGAAGACCTCAGCGCCCGGGAAACCTTTGAACTCCTCTCCGCGCGCGAAATCAAAAACGCCGGCCAGATTGAGGGCGTTCTCTCCAGCCTCCTGGACAAACTCGCTCGCGACCGGGGCGAGCAGGCCAGGCGGAAAGCCAGGCAGAAAAAATCGGGAGAGACCGCCGCGCTGGACGTTCCGCGTTACGATGCCGTCTTGAGCGCCGCCGGTCTTGCCGCCGCAGCGCGAACAACCTCCATTCAACGCACAACGCCGACCCTTCCAACCGGAATTCGAGGCAGTCCGCCGGTCCATCGCTCAACCTGAACGCCAAATAAAAAAGGAGCAGTAGCAGCGGCAGCCGATGTTCTGCCAACTGCCGCTGCTACTGCTCCTCCTCAAACATCCCCTTTTCCGTCCGGAACATCCGTTCCCAGTAGGCCACGTCGCCCACATCAACCGTCTGCTCCTGCACGGACTTCTGCGGCCCCTCCAAGACTCGCCTCGCCATCTCCTCCTCAAACGCCTCCGACTTCATCACCGCAACCCGGTTCCGCCTTGCCGCCCGCTGAATCTCCCGATCCGACGACACCACCAGCATCGCCTTCTTCCCGTGCACCCGCCCGATCCGCCCGATCATAACGTCGTCCGCCGACTCCGGCGGCCTGGAAAAAACCACCTCGATCCCCTGCTGCCGGCCCGCCCCGGAAACAAATCCCACCCCATCGTCTCCGTCAAAGATCACGGCCACCCGGTCACCCGTTGCGGCACGATACGCCGCCAGCATTCGTATCAGCGCCGACCGCCCCACCTCCAGACCGCCCCGCCGTTCCTGTGCAGCCAGCTGATCGGACTGCCGGATCAGGTTGTATCCGTCGATCAAAACCTCTCGCATCGCTCCCCCTCTTCCGGCGCCGCATCGGTTGCATATCGGGACGCACCTGTGCATGCTCCCTGGATTGGGTACCCTACCTCAAGTATATCCTTCCCACCTCACTCTGTCAACCTCCTGTACTTTTTCGATTTAACAGAACCGTAAGAATTCCTTTGACATCCTATTCTAAACCCCTATTTTAGCCACATTGTTCAGAAGTTCCCGTCTGTCGGTTGTTTGAAAACGGAGTGGCGAAATGGATACAACCGATCTGTGTTATCTGTCGGCCCTAAAGTTGCGTGCGCTGTATCAGAAACGCGAGATCTCGCCGGTTGAGGTCACCGAAGCGATACTGAGCCGCATCGACCGGCTCAACCCGACCCTGAACGCCTTCATCACGCCAACGCCGGACCTCGCCCTCGAACAGGCGCGCGCCGCCGAGCAAGCCTATGCCGGAACCGACCCGCCGCCGGTGCTGGCCGGCATCCCCGCTTCGCTCAAAGACCTCACCGCCACAAAAGGCATCCGCACCACGCGCGGTTCCCTCCTGTACAAAGACTGGGTGCCGGACTTTGATGCGCCCATTGTCGAGCGCCTCTACGCGGCGGGAATGGTGATGCTGGGCAAAACAAACACGCCCGAACTGGGCTGGAAGGGCGACTCGGGCAACCGCATCATCGGCCCCACGCACAACCCGTGGAAGCACGGCCAGACGGCCGGCGGATCAAGCGGCGGCGCAGCAGCGGCCGTCGCCTCGGGACTGGGTCCGCTGGCCCAGGGAGGCGACGGCGCCGGCTCCATCCGCATCCCGTCCTCCTTTTGCGGGCTTTACGGCCTCAAGCCCTCGTGGGGGCGTATCCCGCAGTACCCGGCCAGCGTCGTCGAACTCTTCTCGCACACCGGCCCCATCACGCGGACCGTGAGAGATGCGGCCCTCATGCTCACCGCAATGGCCGGCGCCGACCCGCTCGACCGCCTCTCGCTCCCTGCCGAAACCGATTTCCTACAAGCGATGGAGGGGCCTCTTCCCGGCCTGCGCGTAGCCTGGTCTCCCGATCTGGGCTATGCGCCCGTCGACCCGGAAGTACGGGAGATCACAGCCTCGGCTGCCGCACGCTTCGGCGAGCTGGGGTGTGAAGTCGAAGAAGCCCATCCCGGACTGCCGGACCCGTGGGATATGGTAAACATAATCTGGGCGTCCGCTTTTGCCGGCATCCACCTCCACGACCTCGACGACGTCCGCGACCTCATCGACCCCGGCCTGCTGGCCGTAATCGAACAGGGCGGGCGGTTCTCCGCGCCCGAACTGGCCGAGACGAACACACGGCGTAACGACTACTACCATGGCTGGCGCACATTCATGCAAAATTATGACCTGCTGTTGACCCCCACGCTTCCGGTAACGGCCTTCACGGCCGGCCACAACCACCCGGAACAGATCAACGGCCTGCCCACCTCCTACCTCGGGTGGACCGCATTTACCTACCCGTTCAACATCACCGGGCAGCCGGCGGCCAGCGTGCCGTGCGGCTTTGCGGCCAGCGGGCTGCCGGTTGGGCTGCAAATTGTCGGGCGCTGGCGCGACGACATCACCGTCCTCCGCGCCTCCGCCGCCTTCGAAGCGCTTGCGCCCTGGGCGGGGAACCGACCGCCTCCTGACGGCGTCTTATAATAACAACGTATTCCGCCTGCCGGAGGAAAGCCATGCCACTCAGACCTGCCGCACCCGTTCTAATCGCGGTCTTCTTCACCATGCTGCCCATCACGGCCCGCGCCGAAACCCGGATCGACCTGCCTTACGCCGAGGCGGGCCTGACAAAACAACAGGCCGCCGCTCACCTCCTCGAGCGCTTTGCCTTCGGCGCCCGTCCCGGCGACATCAACCGGATGGTCGAAATCGGTCTGGACAAATGGCTGGACGCGCAGCTCTCCGGGAGCCTGCCCGACCCGAAGCTTGAAGCCCGGCTCTCGTCGTTCCAGGCCCTTGCCATGTCCGCCCGCGAAATCATCCAGACCTATCCGCGAGACAACATGGTGCGCTCACAGGCCGGCCGTGAAGGCATCATCGATCTCAACAACCCCGCGATGGACCGCGCGGAAATCCGCGACAAAATGAAAGCGTTTGCTCAGGAAAGAGGCTACCGCCCCCACCGCGAACTCCTCAACGAACTCAAAGCGCAAAAACTCCTGCGCGCCCTGCACAGCGAAAACCAACTCATCGAAGCCCTCACCAACTTCTGGTTCAACCACTTCAACGTGTCCGTCCAGGACAACCAGGCGCGCACCTGGATCTTATCCTACGAACGCGATGCCATCCGCCCCCATGTGCTGGGCCGGTTCCGTGACCTGCTCGGCGCCACGGCAAAACACCCGGCCATGCTCTTTTATCTGGACAACGCCCAATCGACCGCCCCGGACAGACCTCTGCAAATGGGAATGGGAGGGATGAACATGGGCGGGCGTACGCCGGACCGGCCTCGACGAAGACGCGGCATCAACGAAAACTACGCGCGGGAACTGATGGAACTGCACACCCTGGGCGTCGATGGCGGATATACACAGCAGGACATTGTTGAAGTGGCGCGGGCATTCACAGGCTGGACGCTTTATCCATTCGGCCCGCGTGAAGAACGCATTCGCAAACAAATCAAACGCAGGCCCCACGCCTTTGTCCGGCAAGGTGACTTTCTCTTCTTGAAAAACGCCCACGATGCTGGGGAAAAAATCATCCTCGAACAGACATTCCCCGCCGGTGGAGGCATAGAAGAGGGAGAGCGCGTTCTGGACATCCTCGCCCGGCATCCCGCAACAGCCCGTCACCTGTCTCATAAACTCGCAACCCGTTTTGTCTCGGACAACCCGCCCGACACACTCGTCAACCGCCTCGCCCGAACCTTCCTCAAAACCGACGGCGACATTCCTGCCCTGATGCGCGCCCTTGCCGCCTCGCCCGAATTCTGGCACGAAGCCGTGCAGCGCACCAAAATAAAATCGCCCTTTGAACTGGCCGCAGGCGCCCTGCGCGCGCTTGAAGCCGACGTAAAAAACCCCCGCCCGGCGCTCAGGTGGATCGCCCGCATGGGGCAGCCGCTGTACGCCTACCAGCAGCCCACCGGCTACCCGGACCGCGCCGAAGCCTGGATGAATGCAGGCACCCTGGTCACCCGGATGAACTTCGGCCTGGATCTCGCGCTGGGCCGCATTCGAGGCATCCGCATCGACCTGCGCCCACCGGATAGAGACGACCCATCGGACGCTGCCCTTCTCGAAACCTACGCCGCCCTGCTTCTTCCCGGACAAGACCTCCCCGAAACCCTTCGAGAGCTGGCCCCCACAATCCCGGTCAAACCGGACAAACAGGCGGCCAAAGCGGTCGGCCTCATCCTCGGCTCACCGGAATTTCAATACCACTAAAGGAGCGCGGACATGTGGACACGCAGAGCCTTTCTGAAAACGGGCGGCCTCGCCCTCTATTCGGTCTCGCTTGGCGGCACCCCGCTCTTCCTCAGCCGGGCCGCGAACGCGGCCCTCGATTCCGGCCCTCACCGGCGCCGCAAAGTGCTCGTCACCATCTTTCAACGGGGCGCCATGGACGGCCTGATGGCGGTCACCCCCTTCACCGACCCCCTGCTGCCCAACCTGCGCCCGCGCCTTGGGATGACCCCGGACGGATCGGCCCCGGATGCGGCGCCCATCGACCTGGACGGAAGATTTGGCTTACACCCCGCTTTTGCGCCGTTGGCGCCCCTCTTTCGGGAGAACCGTCTCGCCGTCGTACACGGCGTAGGATCACCCGACGCAACGCGGTCTCACTTCGACGCCCAGGATTACATGGAAACCGGCACGCCCGGCCGAAAAGGCACCCGGTCCGGCTGGCTCAATCGGGCCGTCGGGCTGCTCGGCCACGAAGGCACCCCGTTTCGCGCCGTCTCCATGACCCCGGCGCTGCCCCGGTCCCTCTACGGCGATGCGCCCGCGCTGGCGGTTGCGGACCTGAAGGACTTCGGCCTCCGGCTCGGGGACACGGAGTCGGCTCAAAAGGCAAAAGAAGGCTTCGAACGGCTCTATGCGCAAAGCGCACAGACGCTGCTTCAACGCGTGGGCCGGGAAAGTTTCGAAGCCATCAACATACTCTCAAAAATCGACGGCTCGCGCCACCGTCCCGCGCAGGGCGTGGAATACCCGCGCTCGCCCCTGGGCAATCACCTGCGGCAGATTGCTCAACTCATCAAGGCCAACGTAGGCCTGGAAGTCGCCTTTGCGGAATCCGGCGGATGGGACACACACGTCCAGCAGGGCACCACAAACGGCTCGTTTTCCAGGCGCGCGGCCGACCTTGCCCGGTCGATCGCGGCCTTCTGGGCGGACCTGGAGCCCCACCAGGACGACATCGTCTTAATGACCATGACCGAGTTCGGCCGCACGGTCCGCGAAAACGGCTCTGGCGGAACTGATCACGGACGCGGCTCCTGCCTCTTTGTACTCGGAAATCAGGTCGATGGCGGCAAGGTCCACGGAACCGTGCCGTCCCTGGCCCCGGAAGCCCTCGAAGACGAACGCGACCTGCCCGTCACAACCGACTTTCGTGCGGTATTCGCCGAAGCGGCGGGCAAACACCTCCGCATCGACAACGACCAGACGCTCTTCCCCGGGTGGACGGGAGCGCGTTTTCCCTTGATCGGTTAGCCTCGACATGACGACCGATTTGAAAAACGATACGACATGCTCTGCGAACCGGTGTGTCCCATTGCTCATCGCGCTATCGGTTCTCCTCGTGGGGTACCCGTATTTGCAGGACAACGAATTCGGCGCCTTCCTCGGGGGCCTCATCTCCCTGGTGCTCCTCATCTCCAGTGTTTATGTCGTTCGAACGCGTAGGGGAATCTTTACAGGCGCCCTCGTACTTGCGCTTGCAGCAGCCTCCACAAGCGCCGTGGCCCTGGCCCGAGGAGGCCGGGGTAACCCACTGGTAGAAGGCGCTTTTTCCCTGTTCTATGCATACATGACAATCGCGATCTTTCTTGAAGTCATCAAAACCCGGCGGATCAGCGCAGACACCATACTCGGAATCGTGTGTGTTTATCTTCTGATCGGTGTCACATTCGGCACGCTGTACGACCTGATCGAAAGCCTCCAGCCGGGCTCTTTTCACCTGAATGCGTCCACAGGCGGAGGAGAAAGGATCGGGTGGCGCACGCTGATTTTCTTCAGCTTTATGACCCTCACAACCGTAGGATATGGAGACATCATCCCCGCCACGTCCCAGGCGCAATCGCTTGCCATCATCGAGGGCGTCATCGGCGTACTTTATGTGGCCGTCTTGATTGCCCGCATCGTCGGAATCTACAGCCAGACCGACCGGATGGTGGACGACTGAACAGGAGAACACTATGAAAATTCGTGAGGATTTAAAACCCGGCAACCTCTTCCCCGACATCGAACGCCCCGATCAGGACGGCGTGCGGCGAAAACTGGGCGACCTGATGCAGGGGTGGCCCACGGTTGTTGTCTTCTGGCGCGGGCGGTACTGACCGAAAGACGTTCTCCAGTTGGAGAATTATGCCACCTGCTTGCAGCCCGAATTGAAAGTCAACTACTGCAGGCTCGTCGCCGTCTCTGTGGACAACCAGGAAATCACGCGCGCGTGCCGGACGGAGATCGGCGCGGAGTGGCCCTTCCTCATCGACGACGATCGTGAACTGATCAATGAACTGGACATCACCGACAACACCGACCCTGTGCATTCTCCGGTTCCCATTCCCTATACCTTCGTTCTCGACGGCAACCGCGAAATCTACAAAATCTACAACGGCTGGTGGTATGTGGGCCGGCCCACAGTGGAGGAACTGCGGCACGATCTGCGGGCCTTGATCGCTCGCCGGTCCGACTATGAATACGACCGTGCGTGGGACGAGGAAACCAGGAAGGAAGAAGCTCGCTGAACGCTTTACCCCCATCCCGGGAGAAAGTCTCTTCGTTATAATTGCCTATTGACATGCCCAAACAAAAATCAGACCTTCGCATTTTGTTATTACAAATTCGTGACGAACCCCATGTCCGCCGGGAAGAGCACGAAAGCTTTGCCGATCACAGTGGTCTATCAAACACACAAATCGATATTCTAAATACGTTCGACACCCCGGCCTTTTCGTCGAACAGTATTGACGGATACGATGCGCTATTTGTGGGCGGCGCCAGTGAAGCCAGTGTCCTGGAGCCGGCAACATATCCCTTCCTGGGCTCTGCTGAAAGCCTGTTGCTCTATTGTATCGAACAGGAAATACCTGTTTTTGCTTCCTGCTTCGGGTTTCAGCTCGCGGTTGTTGCGCTTGGTGGAACAATTATACGGGACGAAAACGACTTTGAAATGGGAACCATTCCTATTCGTCTTGCCGATGCGGCAAAAGCCGATCCCCTCTTTCAGGATACATCGGACAACTTCCTGGCCGTTTCCGTTCACCGTGAAAGAACCCTGTCCTCTCCAGAAGGATGTGAAACCCTTGCGTACACAAAGACCTGTTGTCACGCTTTCAAAATAAAAGAAAAACCATTCTGGGGATTTCAATTTCACCCTGAAGTTGACAGACAGAGGCTTGTCGAACGCCTGACCGTGTACAGGGAACAATACACCAAAAATGACGGTCATCTCGAACAGATACTGGCCTCCGTATCGGAGACCCCGGAGTCGAATGTGCTCGTTCAAAAATTCGTCGAAAGGATCTTGTTGAAGTGAAAAAATCGCCCGTGACTTATGTTTTCTACAGGCATTCCCAGCACCCTCCCTTTCTCTAACCGATGACCGCCATCTCGGACATCCGCCGAACCATAGCCGCGCATCATCCCCGGTTGATATCGCAGACCGACAAGACCCATGCCGCTGTTGCGCTCGTCTTCCACGAACACGCAGCGGGACTTCGGCTGCTCTTTATCGAACGGGCGGAACGGGAAGGGGATCCCTGGTCGGGCCACATCGCATTTCCCGGAGGAAGAGTGGAGGCGTGCGATCGGGAGCCCCGCGCTTCGGCGGAACGCGAGACCCTCGAAGAGATCGGCCTCGATCTGCGCCCGGCCGAATACCTCGGCCGCTTAGATGATGTGACGACCTCCACAGTATCGGTCCTGGTCTCGGGCTTTGTCTACGGGATCGAAAACCCCGGCCCTCTGAAACCGAATGACGAGGTCAAGGGCGCGTTCTGGATCCCCGTACACGACCTTGTCGATCCCAAACGCCACACGGAATGCAGCTTTCAACACCGGGGCGTAAAACGCTGTTTTCCCGCCATCGACCTTCTCGGCCCCGGCCGGCCCGTGTTATGGGGTCTCACCCATCGCTTCGTCACACAATTCCTGCGCCTCATAGGCCACACCGAGACATAACCCTGCTACGCCCATGAACGTGGAGGACAGGGGCACTGCCGCCAACTCGAAGCCCTCTGGAGCATCCGGACCACCCTCGCCAAGACCTTCCACAAGGCCGAATTTTCGAAATTTTTTAAATAAAGCCCTGCCTGTGAAAAATTCGACACAACCCGAGCGCAAAGCTCCTCATCTGATTGCCGAACTTAAAGCGCTGCTGCCCAAGTGCATGTTGCAGGATCGCATGGCGCTTGAAGAGCGGCTCGGGAAACTGCTGAAGGCCCGCCGGCCCGATCCAGAGCCCCTCAAACGCCTCAAAAGCCGAGCCCTCAGATCCGCCCGGCCTGCTGGAAAAGCGCCGTCGCAGCCGGCCCAACATCACCTACCCCCAAGCGCTGCCGCTCACCGCGAAAAAAGACGAAATCCTTCAGGCCATCAAAAACCACCCGGTCGTGATCGTGGCCGGTGAGACCGGCTCGGGCAAAACCACCCAGCTGCCCAAAATCTGTCTGGAGGCCGGGCGCGGGCTTGCGGCCAAAATCGCCTGCACCCAGCCCCGGCGGGTGGCTGCCCTGTCCGTTTCCAGGCGCATCGCCGAAGAACTGGGCGTGACGTGGGGGCGGGAAGTGGGATGCCGGATTCGCTTTAAAGACCAGACCGCGCCTGAAACCTGCATCAAAATGATGACCGACGGCATGCTCTTGGCCGAAACCCAGAGCGACCCGGACCTGTTCGAATACGACACCATCATCATCGACGAAGCCCACGAACGAAGCCTCAACATCGACTTCCTCCTGGGCTACCTGCGGCTTCTGCGGCAGAAACGACCGGACCTGAAACTCATCATCACCTCCGCCACCATCGACACCGAAGCCTTCTCCCGGGCCTTTGACCATGCGCCCGTCATTGAAGTCTCCGGGCGGATGTACCCCGTGGAGGTGCGCTACCGGCCCCTGGAAGAGATCCTGGAAAGCAGCGACGACTACACCTATATCGACGCGGCCGTCAGCGCGGTTGATGAGGCCATGGCAGAGACTCAAAGCGGCGACATCCTCCTCTTTATGCCCACCGAAAAGGACATCCACGAAACCCGAAGGCGTCTGGATGGCCGATCGTTCAGGCGCACCGAAGTACTGCCGCTCTTCGGGCGGCTCACCGCGGCCGACCAGCAGCGGGTCTTCTTCCCCCAGAGCTACCGGCGTATTGTGGTGGCCACCAACATCGCCGAAACCTCGCTCACCATCCCCGGCATCCGCTACGTCATCGACACCGGCCTGGCCCGGGTCAGCCGCTACAACGCGCGCACCCAAACGCACCGCCTGCCCATCGAACCCATCTCGCAAAGCAGCGCCCGGCAGCGCTCGGGCCGCTGCGGGCGCGTGTCCGGAGGCGTGTGCATACGCCTCTACAGCGAAGCGGACGACCGCTCCCGGCCGCTATACACCCAGCCTGAAATCCAGCGGGCGAACCTGGCCGACGTCATCCTGCGCATGCTCGCCCTCCGCCTGGGCGACGTGGAAACCTTCCCCTTCATCGACCCGCCCGCGCCCCAGGCGATTCGGGGGGGCTTCCAGCTCCTCAAAGAACTGGATGCGCTGGACGCCGATGGGCGCCTGACCTCTCTGGGCCGGGACATGGCCCGATTGCCGATTGCGCCCACCGTGGCGCGCATGGTACTTCATGCCCGCACCGAAGGCGCGCTCCGGGAGGTCCTGATTATCGCCGCCGCCATCAGCATCCAGGACCCGCGGGTACGCCCTCTGGACCACCAGGCGGAAGCCGACCGGGAACACCGAAAATTCGTCCATCCTGAATCCGACTTCCTCACCCTCCTCAACATCTGGAACGCCTTTCACAACACGCTGGAAAGTATGAAAACGCAGAGCCGGATGCGCAGATTCTGCAGGCGCCACTACCTCTCCTACAACCGCATGCGCGAATGGCGCGACATCCACACCCAGCTCAGGCAGACCCTGCGTGAGATCGGCGAGTTTCGCTGGAACAGTGAGGCCGCCGACTACGACGGCATCCACCGGTCCATTCTCTGCGGCCTGCTCAGCAATATCGCCCAGAAAAAAGAACAGAATTACTACCGGGGCGCCCGGGGGCGAGACGTGATGCTCTTCCCGGGCTCCGGCCTCTTCCGGCGCAAAGCCTCAAACGGGACAGACGCAAAACCAGAACCTGCCGAGGCGCCCGCCAGTGGACGCACCCCCGGCTGGCTCGTTGCCGCCGAAATCGTGGAAACCTCCCGCATCTTTGCGCGGACCGCCGCCCGCATCCAGCCCCAATGGCTTATCGAACTGGGCGAACACCTCTGCCACGCCGCTTACACAGATCCCCACTGGAAGGAGGACGCCGGGCGTGTGCTCGTCACCGAAACCCTCACCCTCTACGGCCTTCAAGTCCGCCGACGCCTCATCGCCCACCGCCGCGTCAACCCCCGGGAAGCAACCGAAATCTTTATTCGTGAAGCCCTGGTCAACGACGACATCCGGTCTCCCCACCTGGAGCACAACCAACGCCTGCGCCAGAAAATCGAAACCTGGCAGATGCGAATGCGGCACGACCGTGGCATCGACCTCGACGAGGCCGTCTACAGCTTCTATGCCCGGCAGTTGGAAGACGTCTCTTCCATACACGACCTGAACCGCCTGGTGCGAAAAAAGCGGCGGAAAAACCCCGACTTCCTCCTGATGCGGGAAGCCGATCTTGTGGGAGAACAGGACGTGGCGTTCGACCCACATGCCTTCCCGGATCACCTGGTCGTGGAAGGTGAGGAACTCCCGCTTTCCTATGCGTACCGGCCCGGCCTGGAAGATGACGGTGTGACGGTCAAACTGCCGTACAAACTGCTACACTTCGTCTCACCGGAGGTTCTGGAATGGCTGGTGCCCGGACTCTTGCACGAAAAAATCACCCAACTGCTTCGCGGCCTGCCCAAAGCGATTCGGAAGCAGTTCGTACCCGTACCGGAAACCGCCCGTGAGATTGCCATCATATTTCGACCGACCCACGGCTCGTTTCTGGCCTCTCTGGAAGCGTTTATCCAGGATCGTTACGGCGTCCAGATCCAGCGCTCAGACTGGCCCGATGAGCCGCTACCGGACCATCTGCGCATGCGCATTGAGGTGCAGGGAATGGAGCATGAGCCGATTGTGTCGGGACGCGATTTCCAGGACCTGGTTGACCGCCTGGAACTACACGATACACCGGCAGAGTCGGCGGCCTGGAAACGGGCGGCTAAAACCTTTGAGCAGAACGATCTGAAAGGCTGGACCTGCGGAGACATCCCCGAGCGCGTCGAAGTCACCCGGATGGGCGGGGCGCCCATCTACGGCTATCCGGGACTGAAAGTGGAAGGGGAAACGATCTGCCTGCGCTTGTTCAAGCGTTCCGATGAAGCCGAGCGGGAGACTCGCAGCGGGCTTGTCCGGCTCTACGAACGGGAACTCAAACCTGAACTCAAGGGATTGAAGCGGGAATTGCAGGACCTGAAGCAGTTGAAGGAACTCTGCTGGTTTGAAGGGGGCAGTCAGGCGCTGCAGGAAGCCGCCTATACGCACCTGACAGACTACCTCTTTGCCCGGGAGGATCTCCATCCGCTAACCCGGGAACGGTTCGAAGCGGGGGCGGAAGAAGCCCGGGACCGGCTCCACGGTCTCCTCCCGAAGTTTATCGACCTGTTGCAGACACTGCTGAAAACCTGCGGAGAAATCCGCCTGATGCCACACACGTACCCGGGCATAGAAGACGACCTTGCGCGCCTGATGCCCGCCGACTTTCTGCAGCGGGCGCCCTTTGCCAGGCTGCCCGACCTGTGCCGCTACCTCAAAGCGGTATGTCTGCGGGCGGAACGCGCCCGGCTGAATCCCGCCAAAGATCTCCAGAAGGCCGAGCAGGTCCAGCCCTTCCAGGACGCGCTGGACGAACTGCTTCGGGAAGACCTGCCGCCCGCTTCTCCTCAGCGGGCGCAGATCGAAGACCTCCGCTGGATGATTGAAGAATTCCGAGTATCGATATATGCACAGGAACTGGGCACGGCTTACCCCGTTTCTCCCAAACGGCTGAACGAAAAGCTGGAGGAACTGCTCCGGTAGGGAAGCCAGACAAAAACCGGTCGAAAAAGCAGCGGAACCGGGCCTTTTCGACCGGTCGACCTGCTACGCCACTGGACATACATCCAGTGGCTTTTTTTGTCTCCATAGCTTTGTGACACAGGTCACACCAAAACGATTCACCGCCGGGGCCGAAAATTAAGACATTTCGTTCCATTCTGGCTCCAACCGGCTTATGTGCCAAGAGCGTTCATACCGTTCAAGTGACATAAGCATCTGCTACTACTGGTACATATACCAAAAAAGCTTTATACGCTTTCATTTGGCACGTTCCTTGCATTGTCATCAAACTAAGAACCGCAGTTCAACCCGAAAGTATGCTGGAGGTAAAAATGGACACACACATCCGTACCCTGCCGGTATTCAGATCGCTCATCGTCGTAGCGATTGTAAGTCTGGGACTCTTCCTTCTTTCCACGCTCAGTCCCTGGGGCATTTTTCTGGGTTTTGCATTCGTCTACATTGCATTCCTGGTCAGCACGGCGCTGCATTAAACCGAAGATGCCCGATTGCCTCATCAGACACAATAATCTCAAACTCAGGTGGTTACATCTATGGCTACGATCGCAATAATCGATGACGAGCAATTTGTGCAGGATGTCCTGGGTGAAATATTACAGATAGCCGGACACGACGTCCTGCGCTTTGCCGACGGCGCGCCGTTTCTGGAGACCGTCGATTTCGAAAAGATCGATCTTGTCATCGCAGACCTCGTCATGCCCACCGGTGGAGAAGAAATTGTCGCGGCGATGGCGGCAAAGGACATCCAGGTGCCGGTGATCGTCATCGCAGGATATATGCCAAATAAAACCGCATGCACTCTCCTTGCTACGGGCGCCCACGATGTCCTGCAAAAACCCATCCCCATCACAGAATTTCTGGAGGTAACGCATAAGTGGCTTGGAATCGCCGCCTATCAGTAGGTTGAAAAACCGGACCCGCCCTCGCCGAAGCCCTCAAAGCCACCCAAATCCCTCCGAACTCCCTGAATTCAAAAAAAACGTCCTCGTAGTCGTGCGCACGTTTCTATATAAGTCAGATACTTCACGCTTTTTTCTGATCAGATCCGAGTTCGCACAAGGGATACAGGCGGGCCAAATATATCTTGACATTTCGGAAACGCTAAACTATAAATTATCGCGGATACTGCTACACTTCTTTGAAATCTGAACAGTTTATCAAGGAGTAATGTCCAAATGGCAAAACGCCAAAAGATGTGGGTATTTAGTCCACCCAAACCGCCAAAACCCAAAGTCCCAGAATCAATAAAAGAAGAGGTAAAAAGAAAGGGTAATGAACTGGTTGAATCCACTTTGAAGCCCAAGATTGAACCTCCTTCTAAGGATCAGCGTTTCAACTACCTGGTGGATATCTACACGAAGTGGCACCGTAACTATTTCTACTTCTGCAGCAAATATTGCAGTCCGGGACCCAATGCGCTCTCGCCTTATTTTGAAATGAGGTTCGCCCGAATGGAATATGTTGGAGGTAATCGGTTTAATTTGTCCTATATGAGGCACACAGGAAAGTGGTGGGAAATCTATGAAGGATTGTCCTTAACTGAGGGTGCCGACTCGGTTTTACGTAGATGTTTTCTGTCTATGCTGCATCGGCATAGTCAAGGAGTTCATCATTGGCATATCGAACCTGTTTATACTGATTCCAGAAAGCATCCCATCGTTTTGACTTGACGTAAGTGCGTAACTGCAAGATGCGTTGTCCTCCCTGCCAGGACCATTGCATACCCGATCGACAAAGCCTTGTCTTGACCAGGGTCTTGCAGGCCGCTTCGACGGGTCCCGAGCCAATGGGCAGACCCCTTCGACGAAAGTCAGCATAGGCCATCCGGTGTTTGTTCCGAAAGAAGAAGGTTCGTTCTGTTTCCAGGTCTTCCAATCGTTTTTGACCCAGCCTTCGGCGGCTTTTGTAATAGTCGATGGAGCGAATAAGGGTTTCTGCTGCGCCATCTTGGGTCAGCAGTTTGTGGTGGTAGGTTTCATACCAGCTTTGCGCTTTTGCTGATTTTTTGCCAAACAGGAGTTCGGCAGCTTCAGACAGATGTTCTGTGGTGTGATAAAAATCCACCAGTTTTTCATACCCGATGAACCGAGGAGTGGTATCAGCATATTTCCACAACCCTCGTGCCCCATCACACAGGAACACTTTTCCGACCTCATCTTTCAGTTGTCCTTCGATATGATCGAGTTCTTCCTCAAAGCGTATCTTCAACGTTTGACCACCCTCTTCGGGCATTTGTGCCACATACCGAGAGACCAAACGCTTTGGTGGGGTGCCGTCCTTTGGAGGTGCCCCATAAAAGGACAGGCTGCCCACCAGGGCCTGTTTGAAACTGGTCGGACTTTCTTCGGACGGTTTTTCCCCCGGCCTCTCTTGTGGACGCCCGCGTTTTTTCCCCGGCTCATCCAGCCTGAGGTGGGTCCCATCCAGGCTGGCCACCATCACTTTTGTCCCTTTGGGGTTCTCCTCCTCCTGACGGATCGACCGGTTGAGTGTTTCATCCATCTCGACCAGCCACGCTCCCGTCTCTTCTGTGATGTGTTTGACCGCTGTGGCAGAAGGCTGAAACAGAGCCGTCTTTTCCAGCACAGAAACGGTTTCCTCCGGCGTGATCAAGCTCACCGTGAACAACACCGCTTCACGAACTTCCACGGTGGCAAACTCACCGACCATTCCCCACATCACATCCAACGGCACATAAGAAGGCCCCCCTTCATCGGCCTGAAACAGATTTCGAGAAAGCTTCATCTTCCCAAAGGGGGTCAAAAACGTCTTCTCACTTTGTTGCTTAAACCGATACAGCACATTCTCGACCTGTTTTGGGGCCTCATCCACTTCGTAGGCTTCCAAAAATGTGCGAAGCGCTGCGATCCCACAAGCCTTGAGGGCTTCACCAAGCCCACTTGTGACCTGTTCTGCCAATTGAGGCGTCAAACTCTCCAGGTCCAAATTTTCGCAATGGGCGCTCAATTTTTGCTTAAATTCCCAGGTGGCGGCTTCGATCATCTCTGCGAGGTCCATCTTGGGCTCCTTTCCCGTATCTATACAACCTTATTGTTTTCAGTCTGTTGTATGATCGGGATTTGGAGCCTTTTTTGCAACTCATTTACGTAAATTCAGAGCAGCACCCTTAACTGAGTGTCTGAAGGCGATTCGGGATGAGCCCCATTTTATGCCGTGATGATCTCTTTCACTTGAGAACGATAAAGGAGATCGTGCCAAATGACCTTCTACACAGAGCCACCACATTATAGGAAGACTGCATTATCCGACCTTCAAGGTGCCTGGGGAAACCTGCGTAAGGAGGTGGTTAAGGCACATCCTTTTCCAGAGTCTGAGAGACTGTTATTTCACATAGACGAAGGGATGAGCTGGGAAAATGTACGGAATCTGGACAATATGCGTAAGACGCTGTTGCTGATTCGAAATATCGCCGTTCAGTCGAAAGTTCCTGATGAAGTGTCTGAATGGATAGAGGACGTGGAGGAAAATCTTGAGGAAGTTTTCACGGCTATTGCCGAAGGTGAGATTTAGGCCTTTCAAATGGATAGGTGAACCCGATGGACACTCAGGAAATATTAAATAGATTAGAATTTAATGATAGCACGTTTCCACGCAAAGCTTTAGAGGATGCCATTGTCCACCAGGACAGCATTATTCCCAAGCTCTTAGAAATCATTGAACAAGCAGCTCATAAAGCTGAAGAGTTAATGGAGCAGGAAAATTATATGGCTCATATTTACGCCATATTTCTGCTTGCGCAGTTTCGGGAAAAACGTGCTTATCCATTGATTGTTGATTTCTTTTCAATTCCAGGTAGAATTTCGCTCGATTTAACTGGAAATGTTGTCACAGAGGATCTTGGACGCATTCTTGCTTCTGTCTCGTATGGAGATATCAGTCTGATAACCACATTGGTAGAAAATGAGAATGCGAATGAATATGTTCGGAGCGCTGCGCTGGAAGGACTCTTGACGTTGGTGGCTTGTGGAGAGAAATCTCGTGACGAAATTATGGCTTACTATAAAAGCCTGTTCCGGGAAAAGCTCGAAAGAAAGTATTCCCACGTTTGGGACAGTTTGATTTCTTGCAGTACCCGTTTGTACCCCGAAGAGGTTTATGCGGATATCAACCGCGCCTATAAAGAAGATTTGGTTGATCCCTTTTTTATTGGTCTTGAAGATGTAGATAAAATCAAGTCTTCTGGGAAAGAGAAGGTGCTCGACGATCTCCGAAGAGGTAGAAGATATAAGCTCATTGAAGATACAATTCGTGAGATGGAATGGTGGGCTTGTTTCAAGTCAGAAAAAGAACGTCAGGCGGTGAGCAAAAAGAAGACGGTAAGTGGAAGTGTCCCTTATGTAGCAAAAGAGAAGAAGATTGGTCGAAATGCTCCCTGCCCTTGTGGAAGCGGGAAAAAATACAAAAAATGCTGCGGTGCCATTTAAGCAGATTATATCGTGTAAACAGGCAAGAATCTATCACAATCTCTTTGAGTATTCCTCGATACTCATTTCTTCTGTCCTATTCCTTCACATAAAGAACGATTACTTTCTTCTTGCAAATGCTTCAATGCTCATTTCCCCCGACTTCAGAAATTCCAGGAAACTTATCCCTCTGTATTTGCAGGTTTGCTGGATGCTTAATAGAACAAGATATTCACTGAGGCTTCTCTCTGTAAATAGATTGTTTACTTTTTTTCTATACTTGGCAAAGGGCTTAATAGCGTGTTCTGCATTGTTATTGTTCCAAGGAACACTGTCATAGTCCAAAAACGTAAATAGCTTCTCCTGATTTTTCTTGAATCTTTTCTGATACTTTACTACAAGTTCTGTTTCATACTCTTGGTTCAATATCCATTTATAAAATTTCTCTACATCCTTTTTATGCCTATTGAGATGTCTCTTCTTTAATCCGTACTTATCTATGGTCTCAATAATGGTTCTGAGGAGTCTTCCAAATTCAATCACAACATTTTTGAATTCTGTATTCAGTTGATTGTGTAGCAAGTCCTGGTTCATATCTCTGATTAAATGAGCTAGTGGTCGATTTCAGAAGTTCGCATGAGTTTATGCAGCCAGCCGGATTCGCTGCATTCGTTCTTCCAATTCCTGCCTTGTAAAGCGCCAGTTGAAAGGTTCGGCAGTGAGATTATAGTATTCCTCAAAGCCCAAGATCCTGGCTTCCATCGCCTGTCGATCTGCCAGGTCATTGGGCGTGAGCGCCTTTCTTTGCAAGATCGAGAAATAGATCTCAATCTGATTGAGCCAACTGGCGTGGATAGGGAGATGGACGGCAATGGCATTTTCATAGGCATCCTGGAGCCGTTTAGGGAACGTGGTGGTGTAATGAGAAGATCCGTTGTCCACAATCCAGAAGACCCGATCAGCCGAAGCATAAGGCTCCCGTCCCATCACCAGGTCCACCAGCTTTTGAAAGGGCACGATGCCGGTTTTCTCATCCACACGCCCAAAGATGTGCCCTGAGAACACATCCAGTGCAGACAGATAGGCCACTGTGCCCATCCGTTTGTAGTCATTTTCCATACGAATGGGTTTGCCACAATCAGGTGGCAATGTGGCAAACTCTCGGGCTAAGATTTGGAGTTGGGATTTTTCATCGGCACAGATAACGAAGTCTTTCTTGCCAAGCGGTATCCCCTCCCATATGCCTTGATACAGGTCCAGAATGCGACTGGCTTTCTCTAAAAAGTTGGGGGCTTTGATATGAAGCCAGGATCGGTGATACCAGGGACGAAGGGCATCCTCTTTGAGAATGCGCCAAATCGTTGTGGGTGAGATTGAAGTGATCAACGCACACCTTAACACTTCCTGTTGAATCTCAAATAAGCTGAACCGAGACAGGGGCAACCCCCGTTGTGCGGGCAGTTGACAGGCAATGGCTTTGACTTCACTGACTTGCACAGGGGGAAAAAGTGGGCGGTCGCCCACTGCGCGGTAGATCCTCTAAAGTGAAGCCTTCTTCAGTCCACCTTTTTCGCCACTTCTGCGCCGTAGGTGAACTGACACCTGCCCTGTCGGCTAACCTCTGGTTGCCAATGGCTTTATTCTCGGCTAAGGCCACCACCATCTTTGCCCGCTGCACCTGGGATTGAGGCGCGTTGCGCTGACGAATGATTTTCTGGGCTTTTGCCAGTTGGGCTTTTGTGAAGCGAGGTTGGTATTGGGGAAGGGGACCTGACATTATACACCTCCTTTACCGATTGGAATGAGGCGTATAACATACCCCTTTTTTGCCACCTATGCAACCTCATGCGTATTTGCGAAATCGACCACTAGTGGTCGATTTCAGAAGTTTGCATGAGTTTATGCAGCCAGTCGGATTCGCTGCATTCGTTCTTCCAAGTCCTGCCTTGTAAAACGCCAGTTGAAAGGTTCAGCAGTGAGATTGTAGTATTCCTCAAAGCCCAAGATCCTGGCTTCCATCGCCTGTCGATCTGCCAGGTCATTAGGCGTGAGTGCCTTTCTTTGCAAGATCGAGAAATAGATCTCAATCTGATTGAGCCAACTGGCGTGGATAGGGAGATGGACGGCAATGGCATTTTCATAGGCATCCTGGAGCCGCTTAGGGAACGTGGTGGTGTAATGAGAAGATCCGTTGTCCACAATCCAGAAGACCCGATCAGCCGAAGCATAAGGCTCCCGTCCCATCACCAGGTCCACCAGCTTTTGAAAGGGCACGATGCCGGTTTTCTCATCCACACGCCCAAAGATGTGCCCGGAAAAAACATCCAGTGCTGACAAGTAGGCCACTGTGCCCATCCGTTTGTAGTCATTTTCCATACGAATGGGTTTGCCACAATCAGGTGGCAATGTGGCAAACTCTCGGGCTAAGATTTGGAGTTGGGATTTTTCATCGGCACAGATGACGAAGTCTTTCTTGCCGAGGGGGACACCCTCCCATATGCCTTGATACAGGTCCAGAATGCGACTGGCTTTCTCTAAAAAGTTGGGGGCTTTGATATGAAGCCAGGAGCGATGATACCAGGGACGAAGGGCATCCTCTTTGAGAATACGCCAAATCGTTGTGGGTGAGATTGAAGTGATCAACGCACACCTTAACACTTCCTGTTGAATCTCAAATAAGCTGAACCGAGACAGAGGCAGACCCCGTTGTGCAGGCAGTTGACAGGCGATGGCTTTGACTTCACTGACTTGCACAGGGGGAAAAAGTGGGCGGTCGCCCACTGCGGGGAAGATCCTCTAAAGTGAAGCTTTCTTCAACCCACCTTTTTCGCCACTTCTGCGCCGTGGGTGAACTGACACCTGCCCTGTCGGCTAACCTCTGGTTGCCAATGGCTTTATTCTCGGCTAAGGCCACCACCATCTTTGCCCGCTGCACCTGGGATTGAGGCGCGTTGCGCTGACGAATGATTGTCTGGGCTTTTGCGAGTTGAACTTTTGTGAAGCGAGGTTGGTATTGGGGAAGGGGACCTGACATCATACACCTCCTTTTCCGATTGGAATGAGGCGTATAACATACCCCTTTTTGGCCACCTATGCAACCTCATGCGTATTTGCGAAATCGACCACTAGACATTTCTGTTGAGGACAAGGCAAAGAGTCATAACCTGGATAAAAGTCAGAAACAAGCACTCCCTTATATCCTTTCAGTAGATCTTTTAGAAACTCAGCTTCTCTCGTATGTTTGAATAAGTAGAAAACAGAATCCATATTAGTGAATACCCAGACATAACCTTTGGAGGCTCCTTTAAGCTTAGATTCAGTTTCATCCGCGTGAATTAAGTTCCCATTTATAACGCATCGCTTAATTTCTTCGTAAGTTTCCGTATATTTTTTGGCCAACTTCCTCTTGAAGGTACATATTTCATCGCTGGATAATTGGATATTAAAGGAATCCAGAAGTATCTCGGTTATATGTGAAAAACTAACCCCGTGCTGAATATGCTGATTTATGGACCACGTCATCAAATTCTCTCCGCAATAAGGAATTTCTCTCAAATCTCTTGGTGTAAATCTGTCTTTGCATTTGAGGCATTGCAAGGCACCTCCACGATATTCAACTACCCATTTCTTAACACCATTTTTCATAAATTTCAAATCAATGGTTGTTTTTTTACTATTCCTTATTCTACGGAACTTATCATAGTCACATTCTGGGCACTTTTCGGGTAATACCTCAATTCTCTTATCAGCTCTGTTTCAATGGTTCGGACACTTTTTATAAGTTGTTGATTTTCAACAGGTTATAAATTTAGCATCAGATTCCATAAACTGTTATTTTTCAATGGCTTATGAAATTTGAACCCCCAGAATTACAAAAACTGTCCGAAGTATTGCTGTTTACGAGCTTCCCTTTTTTTGCTTCGTTCTTTAATGCCTTTTTTCATCAATAGTTCGGCCACTTTTAAGCAGCAATTTTGCCATAATCCCGCAGTTTTTGGTATTGGGGAGATTTTTTAATCAAATTTAGGTCGAGGTCTAACATTAAAAAAATATTCTGGAGAAAATACGTGTTGAAATAACAGGCTTTTACACTGGCCATGGAAAAGGGTATGGGTCTCGTATCTGATTGGGCTTGTAAGTGTTCCGTTTTGGCTAAATTGAGGGTTGTCAAAGAGGCATTAAAATGGAAAGCCAGCCGTTTTTGATCTCTGGCTTGACAGTCGCACAATCCGGTGAACTGTTTGGCATCTCTGAAAATAAATTCAATTTGGAAACGCGCTTTGTAATATCTGACAATCGTCTTGGCACTTAGGTCTTTGTCGGTTGAAAACAAGATCGCATATTTCTTCTTGTCCTTGTTCGTGTGATCCAGCAAGACGACGGCTTTCAAATTGCGTTTTAAGGAGACGTGATTCAAGACAAGACTGTAAATGGCGATGCCATCTTGTGTTTGGATATATGAAAACCGAGACAGGTCCTGCCAGTTGACTTTGCCGTCATAGGTCTTGTGCCTTCCGCTTCCCTTTTCCCGTTTTGGTCCGGTGTAGAGATAGCGCATATTGGCGTCGCAGCGCAATTTGCCGATCTGGTGTAGATCCAAATCACGGACGCCATCAACAAATTTCTTCTTGCTAAAATAGCCATCGATAACGGTATATTTTTCATTCTCTAACAAGCTGGGTTTGACCACTGGAGTTGCCCCGTTTTGGTGGAGTGTTTAGGGCTTGGGCTTCAAGCCCGTGTTTGATGCTGTTTTTCATATGTCATCGGTGAGTGGTATGCGATTGATGAATGCCTACGATGGGGATTATACCAGCCCTCAATATACTCAAAAATAGCCAATCTGGCCTCCTTGTGGGTACGAAAACAACGGCGGTCGATCAATTCACATTCGAGGGTGGCGAAAAAGCTTTCACACAGTGCGTTGTCATAGCAGTCGCCTACAGAACCCATTGAGGGACGTATACCCGCCTCATCGCAGCGTTTACCGAAGGCAAGTGAAGTATACTGAGATCCCTGGTCGGAGTGGTGGATCACCCCACAAGGATGACGCTGCCAAAGTGCCATATTCAAAGCAGACAAAACCAACTCACTCTGGAGCGTCGAAGCCATCGTCCAGCCCACGACTCGGCGGGAAAAGACATCGATAACCACAGCAAGATACAGGAAGCCCGCCCAGGTTGGTACGTAGGTAATATCGGCCACCCAGAGTTTATTTGGGGCTTCAACAGTGAAGTCTCTCTTGACCAGATCAGGGGCTTTTTGAGCCTTTTTTCCCTTACGGGTGGTTCTGATACCCTTTCGACGGCTCACCCCGAAGATACCAATCTCAACCATCAGACGGGCGACACGCTTTTTGCCTATACGGATGCCTAATGCTGCCAGATCTTCCCAGATTCTGGGGGCTCCGTAGGTAGAATCAGAACGGGCATGAAAAGCCTTAATCTGTTCCTTGAGATCCGCATCGACCTTTGCTCTTGGCGATGGGGGGCGTCCTCGCCACGCATAATACCCACTGAGGGAGACACCCAGGACTCGGCATTGCGTGGTAATTGGCCATTTTGCCTGGTGCGCCTTCACGAACTGGAAGGCTTTCTGGGGATCGTGTTGGTCTCCTGAGCGAACCAGGCTGCTGCTTTTGACAAGATCTCACGCTCGATGCGTAACTGCTTAATCTCGCGACGAAGACGGCGCAACTCCTCTCGCTCATCACTGGTCAGACCGTCTTCTCGAAGGCCCTCGTCTCGGTCGGCCTGTACCACCCAGTTCCGGATCGTCTGGTCTGAGGGCTCGAACTCTTTGGCCAGCTCTCCTGGCGTACGACCGGCTCGAACCAATTCGACCATTTGCTTTTTGAACTCAGGTGGATAAGGTGGACGTGTTGGCGGCATAGTGGATCTCCTTTCTCCCAAGAGATAAGGTACCCACCGAAACGGGTCAAGTCCACACCTCAGGTGCTGTAAATACTGATCTGTTAGGGTTTCGACGTCTTCTGCCTGTTTGGAGCTTTGCTTTTTCGACTTGGCTTTCCCCTTTTTTTTGGTGCCCTTTTTCTTGACGGTCCTTTTCTTTTTATGGCTCTTCGCTGTTTCACGTGGGTAATCATAAAAACCCGAACCAGTCTTCTTGCCGAGTGCGAGGTGGTTCCTAACCGTTTGCTCCGGTATCCGCACATGAGATCTCTCCTAAACACACGGCGGGTATTGAATGATCCGGAGATCCAGTTTGCCGTTTAGTCCATCGTAACAATTTATTATCTAACAACTTAAACAACTGTTTTTAAGATAGAATCCTGAGCAACAGACAACGGGTCGGGCAACACCGTTGACAAAGAATACTCGAAGGCTGGTCCACAAAACCTGCAGCTTGGGCGTCTTGTCTACCACAACTGGTCGTTCCTGGGGGAAGGTTACCCACACCAAATAGCGAGGAGCCCTTTTTATTGACCTTGACGACATCCTGTTTAGGCTTAGACTCAGACATTTGGCGTTCATCTCCAGGATCGGTTTGACGAACGGACAGCGTAAAGCCTGTGTTTCTCAAAACATCCACGATGGCCACACTGGAGACTTCCAACCCCTTTTCGCTCCGACGATGACAACCGTTCCAGAAATAATCCAGACCATAGGTCTGCTTGCCCGACTTGGACACAAAAGAAGCATCTAACACGATGATCCGTTCACTTTCTCTGCCCAGGCTTTCATTGATCACCGCTCGGTTGAAGGCCACAAATTCAAAGGGTTTGGCAAACTGGCGTGAATACGTCTTCTGTGACAAAGGAGAGTAACGCGATAGGTTACGAAAATTGATCTTGCCGTGAGCTGTTAGGATCGCTGTAAACACAGCCATCAGAAACTTTTTTTGAGGCTTGGAAATCTTGAAACTCTTGAGTATCTTTTCTGCCAGTTCCATTGTGCCGTCTCTCCAGATAAAGGGTATCGTTGACGTGGTGGTCTATGATACCTAATCTGCGTGAACGGCACTTTTTTGTCAAAGAAAACTGTCCGCCATATTGTCATGGTACACGACAAAAAAGGAAAAGACCTGCGCTGAGTGGTGAAATGAGTTAAGTTTGGGTTGTCAAGATCCAACAACTCATCCATCATCAAACACAGGTCTATGTCTCCTCAAGTTAATGAATTACACGACGTGATGCAATGGTATTTACCCTGTCATAAGGCCCGGGTAAAATTCATCGCCGCCTTCATTGTGTCTCTCATCAAGCTCACAACCGTCAACTTCACCAAACTGGCCAACGCCCTCAACGGCAAAGCCAAGCAGAAGTCCAACTATCGCAGAATCCAACGTTTCTTCAGTGAGTTTAATCTGTCCTATGACCTGGTGGCCGACTTGATCCTGCATCTCTTGCCGATCAAGTCGGACTTTACCATCTCGATAGATCGGACGACCTGGAGCTTCGGCAAACTGACCATCAATATTCTCACCGCCGGGAGTGTCTATCAAGGCGTTGCATTTCCCATCTGCTGGATACTGCTGCCCAAAAAGGGCAACTCCAACACCGATGAGCGTATCCAGTTGATGGAACGGGTCTTGAAGTTGGTGGATAAAAACCTGATTCAGGTCATCGTTGCAGACCGGGAATTCATTGGGCAAGAATGGTTTGCGTGGTTAGATGCGCAAGCCTTAGGCTTTGCCATCCGCGTCAAGGAAAACGCCAAAACCCTAAATGGCAAAGGGGACATCGCGCTTCGATGCTTGTTTGCCGACCTGCACATTCACCAAGAGCGCATCCTGCGTAAACCCCGTCTGATCTATGGTCATCATCTGTATTTGTCTGTCATCCGATTACCTGACGAATTTCTCATCGTTGCCAGCAAGTGTAAAGGTCGAAAACCGCTGGAGGATTACAAAAAACGGTGGGGAGTTGAAGTCCTGTTCGCCGCGTTGAAAAGCCGAGGCTTCGATCTGGAACAGACCCATCTGATCCATCTGGAACGAATCGAAAAACTCATCGCGCTTTTAGCCATTGCCCTCACCTGGGCTCATCTGGTAGGAGAATGGATCGCAAAGACAAAACCGTTGAAGATCAAAAAACACGGATGCAAAGAGAAAAGCCTGTTTCGATATGGATTGGACCATTTGCAGTATGTTCTGCTCAATATACAGGATCACATCCAGGAGTTCTTTCACTGTCTTTGGATACTGATTGATCCTCCATATTTTAGGTCAGATTAAGTTTTGTCGTGTATTATGGCCTTTTTTACTTTCTTATTAGTCCTAAAGTATATCGGCTCTTCGCTGTTTCACGTGGGTAGTTTCATGTCAAGTTTGCCTGCGATGAGATAGACGACAGTAATAAGGTTTCTGGTGGAGCGAAATCCTCTGGCCTTGGCTTTGGCGGCCTGAACGAGGCTGTTGATCCCTTCCAGTATCCCATTCGAGATTCCGGAGTCAAACCAGCGCAAGACGCCGTGCCAGTGATTTTTGATTGTATATGCCGCATCGATAATAGGCTGTAACCGGCTGTGTGTAGCCCAGAAGTACCATTTTTTGAGGAACGTTTCTACAAGGGCTTTGGGTTGATTGTATAGTTCCTGAAAGTTGAGTCTAATCTGGTAAGCCCGGGCCGTTTTCAGGTTGAGCTTCCTCACATTCAGACTCTCAAAAAGCGTCTGCTGTTTGAGGGTGAGATTCTCCGGATTCTTCAGCCAGACATAGCGACTTTTCTTGAGTTCAGGACGATCCTTTTGCTCCTCTCTCCGGACTTGATCGACCGCGTCGTTGATGATTTTCATCACGTGGAATTTGTCAAACGTAATCTGGGCATCTTGAAAGGTATCCTCGATCCCAGAAATGAGAGATATTGTCAAGAGTTGTGGATGAGATTTGAGCGTATCCCGATGAGTTAGGCTGCTTTTTTGATTTCTCCATCCTCAAATTCAACGCCCTGGACCACCAGTTCAACCAGCTTGTGGCTGTGCAACCGCTGCCAGTTTTTCTCCGCCTCGCTGGCCAGTTTATAGACCATCATCAGCGTGGCATTTCGAGAACCGCATCCCTTGGTCTGGCGGGTGCGATGCCTGACGGTGCCAAAGGTGGATTCAATGGGGTTGGTGGTTCTGATGTGTCGCCAGTGGGCGGCCGGAAAATCATAGAATGTGAAGAGCACATCCTTGTCTTTTTCCAGGCACTCACAGGCCTTGGGATACTTGGCTTGATAAAGGGCGATGAAGTCATCATAGGCTTTGAGGGCGTCCTCCTTGGTGGGTGAAAGATACATCTCGTGGATGCGTGTTTTGGCCTGGGCCTGGACAGATTTGGGCAGGTTGTCCAAAACGTTGGCTGTCTTATGCACCCAGCAGCGCTGATGACGGGTGATGGAGAACTCTTCTTCCAACGCTGCCCAAAACCCCAGGCTTCCATCGCCGATGGCAAGGGCAGGCGCCTCTTTCAGGCCTCTTTTTTTGAGATCTCTGAGCACGCCCTGCCAGGACAGTTTGCTTTCTCGATGCCCATCTTCGATGGCCAGCAATTCCTTACGACCGTCCTTGGTTGCCCCTATAATGACCAGCATACAGGGCCGATCCGGTTCCAGACGGACGTTGAAGTAGATGCCATCTGCCCAGATATACACATAGTGCTTCTCTGAAAGATCCCGATGTTTCCACCCCTGATACTCTTCATCCCAGATCTGTTTGAGCCGCACAATGTTGCCAGGGGATAACCCCGGGGCATTCTCGCCCAGGATGGCAGAAAGTGCCTCGGGGAAAGAGGACGTGGACACCCCCTTGAGATACAGGGCCGGTATCAAGGCATCGATGGAAGGCGCCCGACGCATATATTTGGGCAAAATGGCACTGGTAAACTGCTGTCCAAAACGCCGATCCAGCACCCGAGGCTGACGAATGGGAATCTTGCCCACACCCGTGAGAAGCTCTCGGGGTTTATGGGAACCATTTCTGACCACCTCTCGGCGACCCCCTACGTCTTTCTCGTCCTTAAAGCTTTCGATATAGGTCTCCACTTCAAACTCCAGGGCGGCTTGCAGCATCTTGCGGGCGCCGGCTCGAAGCAGATCCTCCAGGCTCAGGGTCACTTCATTTCTGACTATCTTCTCCACTTGGGAGGTTGTATATTGTTTCATGGAGCGTATCCTTTCTCCCTCGGCTGAGGGATTTGTGGTTATTCGATATTCAAGGATACGCTCATTTTTTATACCCGTCCACAACTTTCTAATATACCTCCTCCAGCCTGGGGCTACGGACATCTTCTCCAGCTCCCACGCCAGAGATCATCAAAATGACGAGGCGCTGAAAGCTCGGCTTTACGAAGAGATCGGTCGGCTGAAGGTCGAGTTGGACTTTGTGAAAAAAAAAGCTGCCGGACTCAGTTGAGACCAAGCGCAGGCTGATCGATCCGACCCATCCGAATATCAGCCTGCGCAGACAATGCCAACTGCTTGGCCTTTCCCGCTCCAGTTTCTACTACCAGCCGGCAGGCGAGACCCCGGAGAACCTGTTCCTGATGCGTCTGATCGACGGGCAATACACAAAAAGGCCCTTCTATGGGTCGAGACGGATGACGGCCTGGTTGAGCATCCTGGGATACGAGATCAACCGTAAGCGCGTGCAGAGGTTGATGCGCAAAATGGGGCTGGAAGCCATCTATCCGCGTCCCCACACCAGCGGGTCCCATCCTGCGTGTCGCATCTATCCCTACCTGCTGCGAGGCGTGTCCATCACTCGCCCCAACCAGGTCTGGAGCACCGACATTACCTATGTGCCGATGCCACAAGGCTTCATGTACCTGGTGGCGGTGATGGACTGGTATAGCCGGTATGTGCTCTCCTGGCGGGTGAGCAACACGCTGGACGCGGATTTCTGCATAGACGCCCTGGACGATGCGCTCAAGTTGGGCTGCCCCGACATCTTCAATACCGACCAGGGTGCCCAATTCACCTGCTTGCGATACACACAACGGCTGGAAGTAGAAGGCATCCAAATCAGTATGGACGGCAGAGGTCGAGCCCTGGACAACGTGTTCGTCGAACGCCTCTGGCGCTCCGTCAAATACGAAGACCTCTATCTCAGGTCCTATGACACCGTCCCTCTCCTGATCCAGGGACTGACCGACTACTTCCTCTTCTATAACCAGGAACGCCCTCACCAGGGACTCCACAATCACGTACCCGCTGACCTCTACCTCGCAAAGGAGATGCCTATCGAAAACAAAAACGCAATCAACCTTAAATTCGCCCAAAATTGGTCTTGACAATGGGGTCCACTTTACTTCCCATAACCCATTGTTGAGATCTCGAATCAGGTGAACCCAGCACTTTTGCTGCTTACACTTTAAAGAATCGTAGCCAGCATAAAAATCTGAAACTAGAGTGCCATTATAGTTGGCTAGGAACTCGTGGACAATCGTCGCTTCTCTGGTCTTATTTAGCTTGAAGACGACATATTTTCCGTCTGTGAATACCCATACATATTGTGTAACTCCTCGTATGCTGATTGGTGTTTCATCGGCGTGAATAAAAGGACTTTCTAACAGATTCTTTATGATGATTTGCTCAGTCTCAACATAGTATTGGCTAAGATCCTTCACAAAGGCGGCGGTATATCCCCAGGATACCTGCTCATTAAACTGCTCCAGCATCATTTCGGCAGCTTTTTCATATGGTAGACGCAAAGCAACTCGTTGATAGACAAACCAGGATTTCAGCCCGTGACCATATAGTTGATTTGGTCCATATTTTCTGATGTCTGGAGGGCTATAAACTCTGGCACATTTGGCACAATATCCTTGAATTCCGATGTATTCTGTTATTGTCTTTCTAATTCCGCTTATAGTTAGGACAAAATCGATGATTGTCCTTTTAGCTATTGTGCCAGCCGGTCGAACCCTTTCTTCTTTATGCTTGGGACAGAATTTCCCTTGTTCTACTTCTACCACTTTTGTGGGTCTCGGTCTTATCCTTCTCTGTCCTTGATATCCTTTTTTTGTGCCGTTCTTCTTTTTTTCACTATCTTCTTCGCTCTTCTTCTGTCCAATACCCTGAAAGCTTATTTTGCTTTTATCATACCTTGAATGAGCGAATTTGAGAATTTCCCCAAACTGACTATGAATCTGTTCACCAACTTCTGTGGCTTGTTTCTTTGGCTGATTAGCAAAGTCAACTTCCTGCAGAGTATCGGCAGAACGCTTTATTCTAGAGAGTTCATCAGTTAATAATTGTAAGGCCCGGTAATCTTCTTCGTTGTATGTAATCAACATCTGCTTGTAATCACCATTCTGGGTTTCCTCCCAACGATCTCTCCACACAAGACTTTGCAGGCCAGATGCATCAGGAGATGTCCACGATGCGCCAATGAACTTGCCGATTTCCTTCAAACTGTTTGAGCGCACAGGGAAGTAGACTTTGCCGTAAATGTAGCTATTGATGTTGACCAAGCGATTCTTGATGTTCTCGTTGTCAGTCTCGTATCGCCTCGCCAGCTTATCGATTGCTTTTGGCTCATAACTGCCGTAATGATAGATAGGGGCATCGGGATATTGGTTGACCTTCTCCAGAAATTGCCGCCAGATCTGTGCTTCGTCTTGCGTTGTATCAGCCCAAAAGGAATGGTATGTACACACATCCTCCTCACAAACCAACAGCCCAATCAGGTAGTAAACTTGCTGGTCAGGGATGCCCTCAATGTCCAGAAACAGTTCGACTTGGTGCCTATACAGCTCCGGGAGTTCCTGAATATATATCTTACCTGTCCTTATCGCTAGAGCCTGGAGCTCTGGTTTAAAGTGAGCCCGTCTCTCTTTTCCTTTCCGGCCTCTTCTAGGCTTAAAGAGATAGGAGAGCTGTTTGACTGTGAAAATTCCCTTTTTCTGGTATCGCTGCATAAGCTTTGGAGTCATCCTATCTAAGAGGCTCAGATTATCCTCCTGCTCTGCCTTCTCCCTACATCCGTGCTGAAATTGGCAATAGGAACAATGTTTATTCAAAATGACGGGCGGTGGCTCTGGGGACGATGCCCTCATCCATTCTCTCAAAGGCTCAAGCAATGGGACCAGAGTTTTACTACTGTCTTCCAGCTTTACTCTGTGGGATTTTTGATCCACCCCTATGATTTTCCCAGCCACAGGAGTTTTGCCCTGCACCTGGCTGAGAACGTGACCGACAAACGCCAACTCAATTTTCTGTTCATTGCTGATGCTGTGTGTCCCTACAAAGATTGTCGGTTCGTAACTGTATCTTCCCAATGATGAGCTACCTTGCATCTTTGTCAAGATACTGCAATCAGCCTCAAGCCCTTCAGCCTGGAGCGTTGCATTGATGAGAAAATCGCTTCTCTTCCTGAGGTTGTGTGTGTTATAGGGCTGAACATCAGAGTTTTTTTCCCTAAAAGCATTGATGTATTTGCGCTCAGTAGCACACTTTCTTTGTTCAATAATCTCCGCGTATTCGTGAGGCTTCTTCTCTCCCTTATCAAAAAGAAGACGGAATGCCTTTAGAGGGCATTGAGAATACGCTACTATTACTTCAGAAGTGATAACCTTTTTCATCGTAATCTTCCTTTTAAATTGTCAGCTTTTCATATGCCAGACGGACATCAATGTATCAGAGAAAGTAACGGTTGGATATTAGCTTCTGTCGCCCAAGACCACATCAAACTTTAAGTCACATAATTCCATTAGATTTGATTGGTACAGAAAAAAAGCCTTGGAGAGAGAAACTTCCAAGCTTAAAACCTTCGTAAGTAGTCGTGTCCTCGTAGTCCTCCGTCAGCCCCTCGAAGGCGGCTTCGCTACCATGTACCAGAGGTCCTATGTCTCTCCCTACAATAATGATGAAGATGATGAATAAGACTTGACATATCAGAAGGTTTTCTGAATATTAACAAATGGTCATTCAGGCAGTGGAAACACATCATCAATTTAAGTATTGAAATGGATCCAATCGTGCAGACAAAAGACAATGTCCTATCCGTAATTGAAGAGAATCGGCTCCGGATCAGGGCTTTTGGTGTGAAGAAAGTAGGACTGTTCGGCTCTTTCGTGCGAGAGGAACAGAGCGCTGAAAGCGATATCGACTTTCTGGTTGAGTTTGAGCCCGACGAGAAGACATTCGATAATTTCATGCGGCTTTCTTTTTTTTTAGAGGAACTTCTGCAGCGCCGTGTTGAACTGGTCACCACAGAAGCGCTCAGTCCCTATATCGGTCCGCATATTATTAAAAAGATCGAATATGCCCACCTCCCATGCGGTAGATAAAGTGCCGGAACTTCAACGAGAAATAGAGAAGATTCTACAAATCGAGAGCGCCGGTTAACGCCAAATCAATCGACCCTTTCTCCTCGCCGTACCCCCTCTCCCTCCTGAACACCCTGTTCACTCTTACCCCCCATTCTGAAAACTTCTTGCACCTTTCGCACCCCATCTCTCATCCTTCGACAGCAGCATTCCCCTCCAGTACAACCACTTAGATAGAACCATCCCTCTTTGGCACACCCTTTGCCTCCTCGAATCGATACCCATCGGCATCGACGCCTGCATCGTCCGCATCGAAACCGACCTCTCTTATTTTGGCTCTTCGCTGTTTCACGTGGGTAATCATAAAAACCCGAACCAGTCTTCTTGCCGAGTGCGAGGTGGTTCCTAACCGTTTGCTCCGGTATCCGCACATGAGATCTCTCCTAAACACACGGCGGGTATTGAATGATCCGGAGATCCAGTTTGCCGTTTAGTCCATCGTAACAATTTATTATCTAACAACTTAAACAACTGTTTTTAAGATAGAATCCTGAGCAACAGACAACGGGTCGGGCAACACCGTTGACAAAGAATACTCGAAGGCTGGTCCACAAAACCTGCAGCTTGGGCGTCTTGTCTACCACAACTGGTCGTTCCTGGGGGAAGGTTACCCACACCAAATAGCGAGGAGCCCTTATTTTTTGTTGACATCTTAACAGAATTTGCCAGAATACAAACTCAAGGAAGCCCCATCATGCGAGAGACCATGCCCCTCAAACAGTCCACTTCAGATCTCCTCGAGGAAGCCTTTGGCTTCTCGGCCTTCCGTCCCGGACAGGAGGCCGTCATCAATTGTCTGTTGGCGGGGCGCCCGTCCCTGGCGGTGTTTCCCACCGGGGGCGGCAAGAGCTTGTGTTACCAGTTGCCGGCCCTGGTGTTCGATGGTCTAACCCTGGTCATCTCGCCGCTCATCGCCCTCATGAAAGACCAGGTCGATGCCTTACAGCAGCGCGGCATCCCTGCGGCACGACTCGACTCAAGCCTCACCTATGAGGAAGTACACGCCATCCACGACCGGTTGGCGGACGGCACTCTTAAGATCCTTTACGTAGCCCCGGAACGCCTGGCCAACGAACGTTTTCTGAACCGGCTGCGCCGTCTGCGCATCGCCCTGCTGGCCATCGATGAGGCGCATTGTATCTCAGAGTGGGGGCATAATTTCCGCCCCGACTACCTCAAGATCGCCCACCTAACTCAGGACCTGCGGGTTGGATGCGTCCTGGCTCTGACCGCCACGGCCACCCCGACCGTCTCAGCCGACATCCGACGTGCCTTCGGCATCGCCGAAAGCGACCACATTCAGACCGGCTTTCATCGTCCCAATCTGACCATCCGCATCACACCCTGTGCGCAGGCCGAACGCCGGCGCATCTTGCTGGAAAGGCTGCGCGGGCGCACACCGAATTCCACCATTGTCTACGTCACCCTGCAACGCACGGCCGGTGAAATTGCCGACTTTCTCGCGGAACACGGTCTTGCTGCCCGGGCCTACCACGCCGGCCTCAAAAACGAGCAGCGCAAAGCCGTGCAGGACGCCTTTATGAACAATACCATCCGCATCGTGGTGGCCACCATCGCCTTTGGCATGGGCATCGATAAAGAGGACATCCGCGCCATCTACCATTTCAACCTGCCCAAAACCCTCGAGAACTACGTACAGGAAATCGGCCGCGCCGGTCGCGATGGCAAGAACGCGACCTGCGAACTGCTGGCCAATGCCGACGACTGCACCGTGTTGAGCAACTTCACCTTCGGTGACACCCCGACCCCCGAGAGTCTGCGCAGCCTGGTCGAGCACCTTCTGGGCCAGAGCCAGACCTTCGACATCTCACGATACGAGCTATCCGCGCGTTACGACATCCGTCCCCTGGTGGTGGCCACCGTCCTTACCTACCTGGAACTGGACGGCGTCCTGTGCGCCACCGGCCCGTTCTACGAAAGCTACAAATTCCAGTTCAACCGTCCCGTAGAAGAGATCCTCGCCGACTTCGACACACAACGTGCGAACTTCCTGCGCGCCGTGTTCGACACCGCCAGAGTGGGACGGATCTGGCGTCAACTGACCCCTGCTGAAACCGCCGACACCCTGAACGAGCCGCGCGAACGCGTGGTGGCCGCCATCGGCTACCTGGAGGAGCGCGGTCACCTTCAGGTCCAGACCACAGGCCTGCGCTACGGGTACCGGCTGGAACAATTGCCCCGGGACCCTCAGGCCCTCATCGCGGGACTGGAGCAGACCTTCAGCCGCCGTGAGACGCAGGATATCAAACGCCTGGAGCAGGTGCTAAACTTTGCTCGGCACGACAGCTGCCTGGCCCGCTACCTCCTGAGCTATTTCGGCGAGGACCTGGACCGGAACTGCGGCCACTGCACGAGCTGCCTGGAGAACCACCCGCGCACCCTCCCCCGCACCTCGCCGGCAACCCTCGGCGCGGCAGAGGCCGAAGTCGTGCGCCAACTTCAGGCCGAAGCGCATGCAGCCCTCGCCCATCCCCGGCAGATGACCCGCTTCCTGTGCGGCCTCACCAGTCCCGCCGCCACCCGCGCCCGCCTCAACCGCCATCCGTTTTTTGGCTGCCTGTCCGAAGCGCCTTTCCAGGATGTCCTGGCCTTCGTAGACAGGCTGGGCAGGGTGTGAACTTCTTTCCAAAACGCTTCTTCATGTCAGCCCTGGCAATTTTGGTTGACAACTGAGGGAACGGCGATATCTTATGCAGTCCTCCAAAGCCGCGCTTTTTGCCATCGATGAAGCCCACTGCATCTCGCAGTGAGACTTTGGTGATTTTGTACGGCTCAGTACAGGTGCATTCCGAGCTTGACAGAAGCCTTTCCGCATCTTATAATGTGTGTACAGAGCATTGTCTTTCCGACATTTCTCTTGGAACCTTACAATCCTTAGAAATGTCTTATACATTAAAGAGTCACTTCACGGTGACGATAAGAATGGAGGAATGCTGATTAAGAGTTTTGGAAAGAAGAAAGAAACACCAACACAGGGGGTCATTATGTCCGTGTCGTCCGGGGAACTTAACTGGGTTGAATTACTTCGGGAACCTTCTCAAGGAATTGTTGCGGAGAGAGGCATACCTAATGATGGAAAGGAGTTTTCCGAGTTTACCGCCGAGGGCTTGGAATCAGCCCAACGTGATCGGACATTAGTCGTCAGTCTGGAAAACTTGAGGTTAAAACGATTAGGGCCTATTCACGATGAAGATCTTCATCCCTTTGAGGGGATTCAAAACCTCTGACCTTGTGTTCTGATGTCTTCGTTTCTGAAAACCACTATCTATCCCTGGATAGTGGTTTTTACATGTCTTAGGAATAACCAATGCCAAGAGGACCATACGAAGTCGATTTAATTCATGAGGAGTTCCAACTTGCATACAGACTTTTGGACCTGCCCGAGGAATCGCACCCGAAGAAGAATTAGTCCGTCACATGGAGGCAGTCTGGCAAGACTTCAAAATTCGTTATATTCAGAATCCTTTGTTGGTGCCAGTGAAGCTCCGAGAATCAATCCATATCAACTCGCGGCTGATGGTTGAAGCAGTGAAGCATGCCAGCGTAGATTTAAGAAGAATGGCCCATCTTCACTTCCCTGGAAGCAACCCCGATAATCACAAATATGCAGGTTTTCTCGCAAAGTGGGTGGCCAAAATCAGACCCGTTTACATTGAGGAAGGTGTTCAACTTGAAGCCAGTTTGCACTACATCAATGCAGACCTTGCTCTATGGACCTTCAGGTCATTCCTCACAAAAGACATCCCAGAGGAACTTGCAGATTGTCTTCAGTACATTCTGCACTACCGTGACGAGAAAGGGGAAACTTTGGGCTCCTCGCTATTTGGTGTGGGTAACCTTCCCCCAGGAACGACCAGTTGTGGTAGACAAGACGCCCAAGCTGCAGGTTTTGTGGACCAGCCTTCGAGTATTCTTTGTCAACGGTGTTGCCCGACCCGTTGTCTGTTGCTCAGGATTCTATCTTAAAAACAGTTGTTTAAGTTGTTAGATAATAAATTGTTACGATGGACTAAACGGCAAACTGGATCTCCGGATCATTCAATACCCGCCGTGTGTTTAGGAGAGATCTCATGTGCGGATACCGGAGCAAACGGTTAGGAACCACCTCGCACTCGGCAAGAAGACTGGTTCGGGTTTTTATGATTACCCACGTGAAACAGCGAAGAGCCAAACTTTGTCTATAATTGGGTACTGCTGCGAACAGATCTCAGAATTGAGATCGAATAATGAATGAGTCCAATTGCCGCTTCACCCCCTCCCTCCTGAACACCTTGTTCACTCTTACTCCTCCATTCTGAAAACCCCTTACACCTTGCGCACCCCACCTCTCACGCTTCCACAGCAGCATTTCCCTCCAGCACAACCACTTATATAAAACCATCCCTCTTTGGCACACCCTTTGCCTTCTCGAATCGATACCCATTGGCAAATCACATCACCCGTTTCGCTGATTCGCTGATTCGTTATTTCGCCGATTCAAGGAGGCCCCTCATGATGTCCTGTGTCCTCAGCTGCGCCACCCTCGGCATCGACGCCTACATCGTCCGCATCGAAACCGACCTGGACCGCCAGGTCCCTGCCTTCTCCGTCGTCGGCCTGCCCGACAACGCCGTCAAAGAAAGCAGGGACCGCGTCATCGCCGCCATCCGAAACTCCGGCAGAATCTTCCCCAACCGCCGCGTCACCGTCAACCTCGCCCCCGCAGACATCCGAAAAGAAGGCTCCGCCTTCGACCTGCCCATCGCCGTGGGCATCCTCGCCGCTGCCGGCGCCATCTCACCCGAAACCCTCTCCCGCTACGCCATCCTCGGAGAACTCTCCCTCGACGGCGGCGTCCGTCCCGTCCGCGGTGTCCTCCCCATGGCCGTCGAAGCCCGCCGCGCGGGCCTCAAAGGCATGATCCTCCCAAAGGAGAATGCCGGCGAAGCCGCCATCGTCGGTGGCCTGGACATCCATCCTGTGACCGACCTGATGGAAGCCCTCGAGTTCCTCGAATGCTATCGCACCATCGCCCCCTTAAAAATCGACATCGACCGGGTCTTTCAGCAGGCCCTGGACTATCGCGTCGATTTCAGAGACGTCCGGGGCCAGGAACACGCCAAACGCGCCCTCGAGGTCGCCGCCGCAGGCGGGCACAACATCATCATGATCGGTCCCCCCGGCTCGGGCAAAACCATGCTCGCCCGCCGCATCCCCACCGTCCTTCCCGACCTCACCCTCGACGAATCCCTCGAAGCCACCAAAATCCACTCCGTCGCCGGCCTTCTGCCTCCCGACACCGCCCTCATCGCCGTCCGCCCCTTCCGCTCCCCCCACCACACCATCTCCGACGCCGGCCTCATCGGGGGAGGCCCGCACCCCCGTCCCGGCGAAGTCTCGTTGGCCCACCACGGCGTCCTCTTCCTGGACGAACTCCCCGAATTCAAAAAAAACGTCCTCGAGGTCCTCCGCCAGCCCCTCGAAGACGGCTTCGTCACCATCGCCAGGGCTGCCATCTCCCTCACCTACCCTGCCCAGTTCATGCTCGCCTGCGCCATGAACCCCTGCCCCTGCGGCTACTTCGGCGATCCCAAAAACGAATGCACCTGCTCGCCCCCCTTCATCCAGCGCTACATGTCCCGCATCTCCGGTCCGCTCCTGGACCGCATCGACATCCACATCGAGGTCCCCGCCGTGGACTACGCCGAACTCTCCAGCGAACCCGGGGGTGAACCCTCCGAAACCATCCGGAAGCGCGTCAACACCGCCCGCCAGCTTCAACACCACCGCTTTCGCAACAGAAAACACCTCTACTGCAACGCCCACATGGGCTCCCGCGAAATCCGGGACTACTGCCGCATCGACAGCAAAGGCGAGGAACTCTTAAAAATGGCCATCACCAAACTCGGCCTCTCTGCTCGAGCGTACGACCGGATCCTGAAAGTCAGCCGCACAATAGCAGACCTTGAAGGAGAAACTGATATCAAACCTCAACATGTAGGAGAGGCCATCCAATACCGAAGCCTGGACCGCAATCTCTGGATGTAAGATTTCGACATTGAAAACAGTGAGGCACAAATGCAAACAACAATTGATATTCCCCCTGCTCGGCCACAACAGCTCCTCCGTTCTATCTTCGGCTACGACCACTTCCGTCCGAGGCAGGAGGAGATCATCCAGCGCATTCTGGAGGGCGACAACGCGCTCGTCGTCATGCCAACCGGCGGCGGAAAATCGATCTGCTACCAGATCCCGGCGATCATCCGATCCGGCACTGGCATCGTGGTCTCTCCTCTAATCTCGCTCATGAAAGACCAGGTGGACGCACTGAAGCAGCTGGGCGTGAAGGCCGCCTTTCTGAACTCAAGCCTGGACCGAGGACAGCAGCATCAGATTGAGCAGCAGTTCACAGCAGGAGATCTCGATCTGCTCTACGTTGCGCCGGAGCGGCTGTTCACACCGGCCTTTCTGGAATTGCTTGAACAGGTGCAGATCGCGCTTTTTGCCGTCGATGAAGCCCACTGCATCTCGCAGTGGGGGCACGACTTTCGCCCGGAATACCTTCAGTTGGCCGAAATCAGAGAGCGGTTCTCCAGGCCGCCGTGCATCGCGGTAACCGCCACCGCCGATGCGCCCACCCGGCGGGAGATCCTGCAGCGCCTCTGCCTGACGCAGGAGGACCTCTTCGTCACCGGGTTCGACCGTCCCAACATCCGCTATACCGTTGTCCCCAAGCGCAACCCGAAGCAGCAGCTGCTCCGTTTCATCGAACGCGAGCATCCGGGCGACGCCGGAATCGTCTACTGCCTGTCGCGGAAGAACGTGGAGGAAGTGGCGGTCTGGCTCACCGAGCAGGGCCACGAGGCGGTCCCTTACCACGCGGGACTTTCCTCCGATCGACGTCAGGTCAACCAGGACCGGTTCCTGCGCGAAGAGGGCCTGATCGTGGTCGCGACGGTCGCCTTTGGAATGGGCATCGACAAGCCCGACGTTCGCTTTGTCGCGCACCTGAACGTGCCCAGAAGCCCGGAAGCCTATTACCAGGAAACCGGCCGCGCCGGGCGCGACGGACTGCCCGCAAACGCCTGGATGGCCTACAACCTTGCCGACGTGGTGATGATACAGAGAATTCTGGAAAACTCGGAGGCCGAGCGCCAGCACAAATGGATCGAGCGGCACAAGCTCAACGCCATGATCGGCTATTGCGAAACCGTCTCCTGCCGCCGCGAAGTGCTCTTAACCTACTTCGGAGAGAAGCCGGATGCGGATTGCGGCAACTGCGACACCTGCCTCGACCCCGTCCAGACCTGGGACGGAACGAGCGCCGCGCAAAAAGTGCTCTCCTGCGTCCAGAGGACCGGGCAGCGCTTCGGCGCCGGCCACATCGTTGACGTACTGCTCGGCAAACAAACCGACAAAGTGCACCGCTTTCACCACACCCATCTGAGCACCTACGGGATCGGATCGGAATTGAGCACAACCGAGTGGCACTCCGTTATCCGCCAGCTCGTGGCCGCCGACCTTCTGCGCGTGGACGTGGACGGCTACGGCGGGCTGCGGCTCACAACAGCCTGCGGTTCGGTGCTGAAGGGCGAACACCGGGTGCTGCTCCGGCAAGATCCCAAACCGCAGAAAAAGAAGGCGCCCGCCGCCGCAAAAGGTGCGCTTCCCGAGGTCCCCGCCGACCGCACCCTCTTCTCAGCCCTCCGCAGCCTGCGCCTCAAGCTGGCGCGGGAGCAGGGCGTCCCTCCTTACATCATCTTCCATGACCGCACCCTGCTCGCCATCGTCCAGCACCGCCCCCGGAACCTGGACGCATTCGGTCAGATCTCCGGTGTCGGAGACGTCAAGCTGGATCGCTATGGCGAACCCTTCTTGGACGTCATCCGTGCGCATTCGACATGAATTCCACGCTTCTTTTATCTTGACATTGTAGAAGCTTTGCACTATGTATGGTTGGGAGTGGACCGGGACAAGCTTCAATCCTCAACCTTCAATCTATAAATCCCTATACATATCGAGATCCCTATGAATATCACCGACCTGCGCGTCCGAGAAGTCTCGGTTCCGCGTATCTACGGAACCCATGCGGCAGACCCCGGACGGCTCCAGGCCGATACCGATCACAGCCGCTCCAGCTATCAGATCATCGAAATCTTCACCGACGACGGCCGGGTCGGCCTGGGTGAGGTGTCCGACATCGCCGACCGCATGCACCCCCTGTCCGCCGCCGGACTGCGCGACCTTCTGGCGGATGTCCTGCTCGGGCAAGATGTGAGACGCTGGAGGGCGCTCTACGAACGTGTGGCCGGAGCCCTGCCGCCTGCTTTCCACCCCGAGTTGAAAAGCCTGACCCTCTTCGGTGTTGAAATCGCCCTGCTCGACCTGGTCGGCAAAACCTGCGGCGCGCCGCTCTACGAACTCCTGGGCGGCCGATACCACGACGGCGTAGATATCTGCTGGGTCGCCTACCTCCGGGGGGATATTCCTCTGGAAGAGGAACTTGCGGCCTTCGGAGACGAAATCAGAGAAAAGGCTGAAAAGGGCCTGAGGGCATTCAAGCTCAAAGTGGGCGAGGACCACCCCAGGGACCTGGCACGCATCAAACTATTCCGTGAGATCGTCGGTCCCGACCTCTACCTCAAAGTGGACGCCAGCGGTGCGTGGAAAGAGGACGAGGCGATCCAGAAGGTCAAAGACATGGCCGAGGCGGGCGCAAACGCGTGCGAAACGCCGGTCGTCGCCGTGAGCCGGGCCGTTGCCAACGACAATCCGGAACAGATCAACCAGAACGCCGACGGGGCGGCCATGTCCCTCGCCCGCGTCCGGGCAGCCTCCCCCATCGACATCATCGAACACGTGGCCGACCTCGACGACCAGTTCTCGGCGGCCCTCGTCCGTCACCGCGCCGTGGACGTGATCAACGCCATCCCCTCGCAGGCCGGAGGCGTGATGCGCGGCCAGCGCCTCATTCACCTCGCCGAGGCGGCCGGCATCCCCGTCCTCCTCGGCAGCACCATCGAAATGGGCCCCGGCACCGCAGCCTTCGTACACCTCGCCGTGGCGTCTAAGAACGTAACCGTGCCCTCCGACCTCATCAGTCCCGAACTCCTCGTCGACGACATCTGCGTCACACCTTTCAGATTCGAAAACGGCTCGCTTCGCCCCTTCGAAAAACCCGGCCTGGGTGTCGAACTGGACGAAGCGAAAATGGAAAAGTGGGCAGTCTGAGCTTCTTTTATATGCCAATCTCGACTGGAGGCATCCCATGAAAAAACAGATCACACCTACAGATGCAGCGCACTTTTCATCTGCCTTCGACGCGGACCCCAAGAACCTGCTGGCCCTCAACGCCATCACCCAGAACGACCTCAGTTCCGTTGCCCTCAGCAGAGAGGTGGTCAACCGGATCGACCACACCTACTCCCACCTGATCAAAACGCCCGAAGCCACCAACCAGAAGAGCACCGGCCGGTGCTGGATGTTTGCCGGGCTCAACACCCTCCGCCTGGTCGCCATGAAAAAGCTGGACCTGAACCAGTTCGAATTCTCCCAGGCCTACACCATGTTCTGGGACAAATTGGAAAAGGCCAACTATTTCCTCGAAAACATCATCGAAACGCGGGACGAGCCCTTAAACAGCAGGCTGGTCATGTGGCTCCTCTCGGACCCTCTCCCCGACGCCGGACAGTGGGACATGTTCGTCAACCTCCTCGAAAGATACGGCGTCGTGCCCAAGTCCATCATGCCCGAAACCCACAGCAGCAGCAACTCGTGGGCGATGAATGCCATGCTGGTCTACAAACTCAAAGAGTACGCCTGGACCCTCAGGGGAATGCACGGGCAGGGCGCTTCGGCCGACGACATGCGCGGGGCAAAGGGCGACATGGTGCAGGAATTCCACAAAATGCTCTGCATCCACCTCGGAAAGCCCCCCTCTCGCTTCTTCTGGGAGTGGCGGGATAAAGACAACGGGTTCCACAGACACGGCAAGATTACGCCCCAGGAGTTTTATGAACACTATGTGGGGGTCGATTTGGACGACCTGGTCTGCCTGATCAACGCCCCCACCCAGGACAAACCCTACAACAAAATGTACACCGTCCAATACCTCGGCAACGTCGTGGGCGGCCATATCGTCCGCTACCTCAACGTGGACATAGAAACCCTGAAAAAGGCTGCCGTCGCCATGGTCGCGGATGGCCAGGCCGTCTGGTTCGGCTGTGACGTGGGCAAAATGCGGGAAGGAAAACTGGGCATCCTGGACACCGAGGTGTACGACTACGACCTGGTCTATGGCACAACCTTCAAACTGGACAAGGCCGGCCGCTTAGACTACGGATACAGCCGGATGACCCACGCCATGGTCTTCACCGGCGTGGACCTGGACGATGGGGGCACACCGATCAAGTGGCGGGTGGAGAACAGCGGCGGCACCCAGAACGGCGACAAGGGCTACATGCTCATGACCGACGAATGGTTCGACGAATACCTCTACGAAATCACCATCCACAAAAAATACCTCCCCGACGAACTCCTCAAAGTCCTGGACACGGAGCCCATCCCGCTTCCCCCCTGGGACCCCATGGGCGCGCTGGCAAGGTCGGGCTGAAGGCTGGAACTTCCGGGCGCCGTGATCTACGTGCGGGCCGGCGACCACAGGTTTAAAAACATAACGGAAGATCTTCGCACTCTCGTCTTCTTCTCTTCCGAAGCATCCGATTAAGCCGTTGCCGAACAGTCACCGGAAGCGACCTGGACCAATCCCTGCCGGACAGCCCGTCTGGCGGGGATTTCTTATATCCACTGGATCCGGCCTGAGCCGCTGATACTCTGCAAAAAGGCATAATACACGACAAAACTTAATCTGACCTAAAATATGGAGGATCAATCAGTATCCAAAGACAGTGAAAGAACTCCTGGATGTGATCCTGTATATTGAGCAGAACATACTGCAAATGGTCCAATCCATATCGAAACAGGCTTTTCTCTTTGCATCCGTGTTTTTTGATCTTCAACGGTTTTGTCTTTGCGATCCATTCTCCTACCAGATGAGCCCAGGTGAGGGCAATGGCTAAAAGCGCGATGAGTTTTTCGATTCGTTCCAGATGGATCAGATGGGTCTGTTCCAGATCGAAGCCTCGGCTTTTCAACGCGGCGAACAGGACTTCAATTCCCCACCGTTTTTTGTAATCCTCCAGCGGTTTTCGACCTTTACACTTGCTGGCAACGATGAGAAATTCGTCAGGTAATCGGATGACAGACAAATACAGATGATGACCATAGATCAGACGGGGTTTACGCAGGATGCGCTCTTGGTGAATGTGCAGGTCGGCAAACAAGCATCGAAGCGCGATGTCCCCTTTGCCATTTAGGGTTTTGGCGTTTTCCTTGACGCGGATGGCAAAGCCTAAGGCTTGCGCATCTAACCACGCAAACCATTCTTGCCCAATGAATTCCCGGTCTGCAACGATGACCTGAATCAGGTTTTTATCCACCAACTTCAAGACCCGTTCCATCAACTGGATACGCTCATCGGTGTTGGAGTTGCCCTTTTTGGGCAGCAGTATCCAGCAGATGGGAAATGCAACGCCTTGATAGACACTCCCGGCGGTGAGAATATTGATGGTCAGTTTGCCGAAGCTCCAGGTCGTCCGATCTATCGAGATGGTAAAGTCCGACTTGATCGGCAAGAGATGCAGGATCAAGTCGGCCACCAGGTCATAGGACAGATTAAACTCACTGAAGAAACGTTGGATTCTGCGATAGTTGGACTTCTGCTTGGCTTTGCCGTTGAGGGCGTTGGCCAGTTTGGTGAAGTTGACGGTTGTGAGCTTGATGAGAGACACAATGAAGGCGGCGATGAATTTTACCCGGGCCTTATGACAGGGTAAATACCATTGCATCACGTCGTGTAATTCATTAACTTGAGGAGACATAGACCTGTGTTTGATGATGGATGAGTTGTTGGATCTTGACAACCCAAACTTAACTCATTTCACCACTCAGCGCAGGTCTTTTCCTTTTTTGTCGTGTACCATGCAAAGAGGCATTAAAATGGAAAGCCAGCCGTTTTTGATCTCTGGCTTGACAGTCGCACAATCCGGTGAACTGTTTGGCATCTCTGAAAATAAATTCAATTTGGAAACGCGCTTTGTAATATCTGACAATCGTCTTGGCACTTAGGTCTTTGTCGGTTGAAAACAAGATCGCATATTTCTTCTTGTCCTTGTTCGTGTGATCCAGCAAGACGACGGCTTTCAAATTGCGTTTTAAGGAGACGTGATTCAAGACAAGACTGTAAATGGCGATGCCATCTTGTGTTTGGATATATGAAAACCGAGACAGGTCCTGCCAGTTGACTTTGCCGTCATAGGTCTTGTGCCTTCCGCTTCCCTTTTCCCGTTTTGGTCCGGTGTAGAGATAGCGCATATTGGCGTCGCAGCGCAATTTGCCGATCTGGTGTAGATCCAAATCACGGACGCCATCAACAAATTTCTTCTTGCTAAAATAGCCATCGACAACGGTATATTTTTCATTCTCTAACAAGCTGGGTTTGACATCACTCAGGTGCTGTAAATACTGATCTGTTAGGGTTTCGACGTCTTCTGCCTGTTTGGAGCTTTGCTTTTTCGACTTGGCTTTCCCCTTTTTTTTGGTGCCCTTTTTCTTGACGGTCCTTTTCTTTTTATTGACCTTGACGACATCCTGTTTAGGCTTAGACTCAGACATTTGGCGTTCATCTCCAGGATCGGTTTGACGAACGGACAGCGTAAAGCCTGTGTTTCTCAAAACATCCACGATGGCCACACTGGAGACTTCCAACCCCTTTTCGCTCCGACGATGACAACCGTTCCAGAAATAATCCAGACCATAGGTCTGCTTGCCCGACTTGGACACAAAAGAAGCATCTAACACGATGATCCGTTCACTTTCTCTGCCCAGGCTTTCATTGATCACCGCTCGGTTGAAGGCCACAAATTCAAAGGGTTTGGCAAACTGGCGTGAATACGTCTTCTGTGACAAAGGAGAGTAACGCGATAGGTTACGAAAATTGATCTTGCCGTGAGCTGTTAGGATCGCTGTAAACACAGCCATCAGAAACTTTTTTTGAGGCTTGGAAATCTTGAAACTCTTGAGTATCTTTTCTGCCAGTTCCATTGTGCCGTCTCTCCAGATAAAGGGTATCGTTGACGTGGTGGTCTATGATACCTAATCTGCGTGAACGGCACTTTTTTGTCAAAGAAAACTGTCCGCCATATTGATAAAGGGGGATATGAGAAATCTTTCTTCGCTCCAGTCGAACGCATTCGACCTGGTGTATCAAGGCAATTCGATGGGATATGTCCCTGATGCCGGACAGGTATTCTCAGAAGTGGCCAGGGTGCTGAGGTCGTGTGGATGCTACCGGGTTGACTTCCAGCAACCGGCTGTATCCAGCGTCGAGTGGAATGGCACGGCATACTGTATAACCAGACCCTATTGTGAGAAAAGGAACCAGCGCGAAGATGGCGGTATCGAGTTTCGTCACAATCTCAGCGACATCTTCAACGGGCTGATTGATATGGGATTCTCTATCGAACGACCATAATACACGACAAAACTTAATCTGACCTAAAATATGGAGGATCAATCAGTATCCAAAGACAGTGAAAGAACTCCTGGATGTGATCCTGTATATTGAGCAGAACATACTGCAAATGGTCCAATCCATATCGAAACAGGCTTTTCTCTTTGCATCCGTGTTTTTTGATCTTCAACGGTTTTGTCTTTGCGATCCATTCTCCTACCAGATGAGCCCAGGTGAGGGCAATGGCTAAAAGCGCGATGAGTTTTTCGATTCGTTCCAGATGGATCAGATGGGTCTGTTCCAGATCGAAGCCTCGGCTTTTCAACGCGGCGAACAGGACTTCAATTCCCCACCGTTTTTTGTAATCCTCCAGCGGTTTTCGACCTTTACACTTGCTGGCAACGATGAGAAATTCGTCAGGTAATCGGATGACAGACAAATACAGATGATGACCATAGATCAGACGGGGTTTACGCAGGATGCGCTCTTGGTGAATGTGCAGGTCGGCAAACAAGCATCGAAGCGCGATGTCCCCTTTGCCATTTAGGGTTTTGGCGTTTTCCTTGACGCGGATGGCAAAGCCTAAGGCTTGCGCATCTAACCACGCAAACCATTCTTGCCCAATGAATTCCCGGTCTGCAACGATGACCTGAATCAGGTTTTTATCCACCAACTTCAAGACCCGTTCCATCAACTGGATACGCTCATCGGTGTTGGAGTTGCCCTTTTTGGGCAGCAGTATCCAGCAGATGGGAAATGCAACGCCTTGATAGACACTCCCGGCGGTGAGAATATTGATGGTCAGTTTGCCGAAGCTCCAGGTCGTCCGATCTATCGAGATGGTAAAGTCCGACTTGATCGGCAAGAGATGCAGGATCAAGTCGGCCACCAGGTCATAGGACAGATTAAACTCACTGAAGAAACGTTGGATTCTGCGATAGTTGGACTTCTGCTTGGCTTTGCCGTTGAGGGCGTTGGCCAGTTTGGTGAAGTTGACGGTTGTGAGCTTGATGAGAGACACAATGAAGGCGGCGATGAATTTTACCCGGGCCTTATGACAGGGTAAATACCATTGCATCACGTCGTGTAATTCATTAACTTGAGGAGACATAGACCTGTGTTTGATGATGGATGAGTTGTTGGATCTTGACAACCCAAACTTAACTCATTTCACCACTCAGCGCAGGTCTTTTCCTTTTTTGTCGTGTACCATGGCAAAAAGGACAAAGAAAGGACATCATGGTAACAAAATGGTAACCTGCGCGGGGTATATTTTATTTCAGAACAACGACCGATTTATTACCTTTAAAGAGGAGGATCTGAACATGAAGCACACAATCTGTATAATCCTGCTGGTCGTGGCATCGCTCGGAATCGATGGTGCGGCCTGGGCCCAGTCGGCAGCAGAACTCCTGGAAAAGGGCATCTACACCGAAGAAACGGTCGGCGACCTGGAAGCCGCAATCAAGATTTACGATCAAATCGTAAGCAACGCCGAGGCTGACCGCCCCAGCATTGCCCAGGCATTGTACCGTTTGGGCATGTGCTATGTAAAGAGCGGTCGGGAAGAAAAAGCAAAGGAGGCTTTCGAAAAGCTCATCAAAGAGTTTCCAGATCAAACGGATCTCGTCGCGAAAGCCCGTGCGAATCTGCCGGGTGCGCCTCAAGAGATCGTCCTGGAACCGGTACCGTGGGTAGATGGTGAAGTCCTGCAACTAACGTTGAAACTTCCCGCCGGCCTGCGAATCGGTAAATTTATCCTGACCGTTGACTCGACTACCGTTGGGGGAAAGGATGCTTGGCGTTTTCAATTTCTCCGATACGTCGCTTCGGGTGGCAACAACCAGGGAATCAGCCGTATCCATGCCGGCAAAGACGATCTGACGCCGCTCAGAAGTATGATCAAGCATTCAATGCTGGGTCATTTTGAAGCTGTTTTCGAGCCGAACAGAGTTCAAGTAACACCAAAAGGAACAGACAAAAACACGGTTCGAGAGATAGAACTTGATCAGACGACTTACGACAACGACCAGAGCATACACCTGATGAGGCGGCTGCCCCTCGAAGTGGGCTACAAAACCTCGATTCCGGTGATTGCGATTTTCGGAGGTCAGCTAATCGACGTCGGACTCGAGGTCACAGCAAAAGAGATGGTCACGGTTCCAGCAGGCACCTTTGAATGCTATAAAGCCGAACTGTCTATCCATCAGACACTCTGGTTTTCGACCGATTCCAATCGCTACGTGGTCAAGTTCGAGGGCGGGGGCGTCGTTGGTGAGCTGTCGGAGATCGCAGTGCGCAAGTCGAACGAACCCATCTTTTACGAAGACAAAGCGTTCGGTTTCTCCTTAACAGCACCGGCTGGATGGTTCTTCCACAACCACGACACTCAGGACATGACGAATGTGAGGGTCGTGCAACTGTTGGATCCGGAGATGGCGGTGATAGGAAGGATGGAGGTTAAGAAACCGCCGCAGGGAGAAGAAATGTGGTCGCCTCGCTCAAAAGCCGAAGAGAGGATTTCAAAGGCCAAAAAAGTCTTCAAAGAGTATGCGCATCACGAAGACAGCTGGTCCGACCGAAAGGTCTCCGGCCAGCAGGCCGTGAGTTTCACCGCCGATTACAAACAGGGCGACCAGTCTATGATCCAGTATCGGATCCTCGTTGCCGGTAAGAAAATGGGGACCGAATTTATCTTCAGCGCCCCGGCAGGCCAGTTTGAGGATTATCGCGGTACTTTCGACGTCATCGCTGAGAGCTACAAGGTTGAGTAGATGAGCTTCTGGAGATCCAGGATACACACAGGCCATAACGCCTGGCCTGTACTGCTAATGCTGGCGCTGGTCGTTGTGGTGCCCACGGCATGCGTGCTGTGGTTCATGAGCGAAGCCATGAAAAACGAACGCCTGGCGGTCCGCCAGAAACTCGCAGACCTCTACCGCGGACAACTCCTCGCCATCCGGAAACAGATACAATCGCACTGGCAGAACAGGGTCAACGCGCTGAATGAGATCGACCGCAGCCGGTCCGGTCCTGAGATCTTCGCCCACATCGTCAACACCGGCCTGGCGAACAGCGCCATTCTCTACGACGACGCCGGCGGTCAGGTTATATATCCCACGAACGCTCACCCTCGCCTGAGCGAAGCAGTCACACCCGAATGGACCGAAGCGCAGCAATTGGAACACCGGCAGGGTGATCCTGCCGCTGCTGCCGGCATCTATGCGAAAATCGCCGAACAAACCCCGAACGCCACCCTGGCCGGCCGCGCCCTGCAGGCTCGGGCCCGCTGCCTGTCCAAAGCAGGACAAACAGAAACAGCCATTGAAGTACTGGCTCACACACTGGCCGATGATAAATACCGTCACATCACAGATCCGCAGGGTCGCTTAATCCAGCCCGGCGCCCAACTGCGGGCGCTCCAGCTGATGGGCGCTCTCGAACACAGCAACTATGGCAAAACCGCCGAGCGTCTTGCACGCCGGCTAACGGATTACAGCGATCCCACTCTGCTCGCCAGCCAACGCCGATTTCTGATGCGTCAGCTGCAAGAACTTATGCCTGACGGTCTACCCTTTCCAACGCTGGCGGCAGAGGACCTGGCCCTGGCTTATCTCAAATCCAACCCTCTGCCGTCGTCCGGCGATGGAGCTCATCGCCTCCGCAAAACCCGGCTGCCTGATGTGTGGCAGCTGCCCTCGCCGGACGGAGTTGTGATTGCGCTGTTCACACCCCGGCGTATCCTGTCGGAAGTTCAGGCACTGATCCAGGATCTGCCGTTGCCGGCGGACGTGAGCGTCATCCTGCTGCCCCCTGAAACCGACGCCCTTCAATCGGCCCCGTTTGCTTCCGTCTCCGTCGGCGAGTATCTGCCCGGATGGGAACTGGGATTGCGCCTCAAGGATCAATCCCTGTTCGATTCTGCTGCCGACGAACAAATTGCAGCCTACCTGTGGACCGGCATCCTCTTTGTAGCGACAATCCTGATCTTCGCTGCGATCATCGCCCGTTATGTGGCCCGGCAAATAAGGCTTACCCGGCTTAAAAACGACCTCATCGCAACCGTCTCACACGAACTGAAAACCCCGCTGTCCTCGATGCGTGTGCTGGTGGATACGCTCCTGGACGGGCATTATCAGGACGAGCGTAGAACCCGCGAATACCTGCAGCTCATCTCCAAAGAGAACACCCGCCTGAGTCATTTAATCGACAACTTTTTGACCTTTTCACGCATGGAGCGCAACAAACACTCCTTCACATTCACCCGGGCAAACCCCGCCAATATTGCCACCTCAGCTATTGAAGCCATCCATGAAAAATTCGAATCTGCCAGATTCCGGCTGGAAGCCGACATCGCGCCCGACCTGCCCGCAATAACCGTCGACTCGGATGCCCTCATCACAGTTGTGCTCAACCTCCTCGACAACGCGTACAAATATTCCGGAGAGAACAAACACGTCATCCTGCGGGCTTACGAGCAGGATAATCTGGTCTGCCTGGAAGTGGAAGACCAGGGCATCGGCCTGTCCAGCCGCGACAGTAGAAAAATCTTCGACCGATTCTATCAGGTCGATCAGAGTCTGGCGCGGGCAACAGAAGGGTGTGGGCTGGGGTTGAACATCGTAGACTTCATCATAAAGGCGCACGGAGGAACAATCACGGTGAACAGCCAGCCTGGCAAAGGCAGCACCTTTACCGTGCGGCTGCCGGCTGCCAGTTCGGAAGCGTCCGGAAAGCTGCAGAGGAGCCACGCGTAATGACAGGCGAAACCGTTCTAATCATCGAAGACGACACGACCATGCTTCGGGGATTGAAGGACAACTTCGAGTTCAAAGGCTATGACGTGCGCACGGCCGTCGATGGCGAAGCCGGCCTCAATACGGCGCTCGAAACCAGACCCGATCTGATTATCCTGGACATCATGCTGCCCAAAATCAACGGCTTCGAGGTCTGTGTGCAGATCCGTGAAGCCGAACTGGACATGCCCATCATCATGCTTACGGCCAAGGGCCAGGAAAGTGACATCGTCAGGGGCCTCAACCTCGGCGCCGACGATTATGTAACCAAGCCCTTCAGCATCAAGGCGTTATTGGCCCGCGCAAACGCGTTTATGCGCCGTCGGCGTGAGGCAAAACCCGAAATCCATCGCTTCGGCGACTGCGAACTGAACATCGCCTCGCACAAACTCTTTCGCAGAGGAGCCGAGGTCCCGCTCACGCCTAAAGAATTCGGTCTCCTTGAATTTCTCGCCAGCCGGACCGGCCGGGCGCTCACACGCGATATAATCATGAACGTCGTGTGGGACAGCAACGCCCTGGTCACCTCGCGAAGCATCGACCGCTGCATCAGCACGCTGCGAAATAAAATCGAACGCGACCCTCACGATCCAACCTTCATTCAAACGGTTCGGGACATCGGCTACCGCTTCGAAATCCCCGACATAGACCCCTCTACGGCAAACGGGGATCAATCAAAAGGAGGTGAACCGCTATGATCGTTGTAAACGAATTAACCAAAACCTTCAAACTATCCCGCCAGCAGAAGCGAGAGATGGGCGACGGGTTTACGGGCTCAACCATCGATGCGGTAAAGAGCATCAGCTTCACCTGCAAACCCGGAAAGGTCTTTGCGCTGCTCGGTCCCAACGGCGCCGGAAAAACCACCGCGCTGCGCATGGCCGCCACCATGCTAAAACCCACGTCCGGCACAATCACCGTCTCCGGATACGACGTGGTTCAACAGCCCCGCGAAGTCCGTTCTCGCATGGGATTCCTCACCGGAAACACCGGCCTGTACGACCGCTTAACCCCCAACGAGATGGTCAAATATTTCGCCGACCTGAACGGAGTGGACAAAAGCGCGTTCGAACACCGCCGCGACGAGCTGTTCACAACCCTGGACATGCATGAATTCGCCGATCGCCGAATCGGCAAACTCTCTTCCGGCATGAAGCAGAAAGTCTCCATTGTCCGCACGGTCATCCACGATCCGGAGGTCATCGTCTTCGACGAGCCCACCGTCGGCCTGGATGTTGTGACCTCACGAAATATCGTCCAGCTAATCCGGGACTGCAAAGAAGCCGGCAAAACGGTCATCCTCTCAACGCACCGGATGGGCGAGGTGAGTCTCCTCAGCGACGACCTCGCCATCATCCACAAAGGGGAACTGCGCTTCAACCGCACGTACAGCGAGTTCCAGAGCCAGATGCAAACGCCCTCTCTGGAAGACGAATTTATCCGAATCGTAGAGGAGGACGCGTCATGAACACGGTCTTCACCATCTTCAAAAAAGAGCTGATCGACACCCTTCGGGACCGCCGCACCTTGCTTATGATGGTGGTCATTCCGATGCTGCTCTTCCCGGTTCTCATGACAATCGTAACCAAAGTCGCCTCCTCTCAGATCAAAAAAGCCCAGAAGAAAGTCCTGAAGGTCGGCCTCCGAACCTACGGCAATGCAGAAGCCTTCCGGACAACCCTCATGGATCGGGAAGATTTGCAGATCAGAGAAGATATTCCGCCCGATCGTATACAGATACAGGACCTGATTCAGGCCGACAGCCTGGATGCGACGATCCTCTTCGCCAAAGACTTTGACCGAAAAGTCGCAGACCTTCAGCCAGGAACGATCGAACTCTATTTCAAATCTTCCGAAGACCTGAACATCGCCAGGAGGCGTCTAAGAGACCTGTTGGAAGATTTTGAGAAGGAATTGCTCTCCGATCGATTCAAGAAATTGTACCTGGACGAAAACGTCGTCGAGGCGATCGACATCGAAATGAACGACGTCGCCTCTACAAAAGAAAAACTCGGAAAGACTATTGGAGGGTTTTTACCCTACATATTCGTCCTCTTCTGTTTTATGGGCAGCATGTACCCCGCCATCGACCTGGGCGCCGGAGAAAAAGAACGGGGCACGTTGGAAACGCTGCTGGTCTCACCCGCCAGCCGACTCCAGATCCTGCTGGGAAAATTCGGTGTGGTTATGCTGGCCGGAATCCTGTCTGCCGCTATTTCCGTCCTCGGACTGTTCGTCGCCGTACAGTTTGTCGCCGCACAGCAGACCAAAAAAATCCCTTCGGAACTTCTGAATGCCATCTACGGTATTTTTGAGGTATCATCCATCTTACTCGTCCTCTCCCTGCTGCTTCTCCTAACCGTATTTTTCGCAGCGGGTCTCCTCTCCCTGTCCATATTTGCAAAATCGTTCAAAGAAGCCCAGAGCCTGCTCAGCCCCCTGTCGATCGTCGTGATCGTGCCTGTTTTCATCGGCATGCTTCCCGGCATGACCCTGAACACGACCACCGCGCTCATCCCGGTCTTAAACGTCTCCCTCGCCACCAAAGAAATCATCTCCGGAACCATCACACCCGGGCTTCTGGCCGAAGTATATGCCTCCCTGCTTCTCCTGGCGGCCCTGAGCCTCTACGGCTGTTCCCGATGGTTTGAGCGTGAGGGAACCATATTCCGCAGTTCCTGAGGAAAATGCGCATCCTCCAAAAGCACAACACCATCCGATGGATCGCGGCCTGCCTGCTCGCGCTGGCGTCTCAGACCGGGTACGCCCAATCGACCCCGGTCGAACCGGCGCTCGAACAGCGCCTCGAACGCCTGGCCGAACAGCTCGAGCAGCAGCGCCGGGACCTGCATATTCCGGGCCTTGCCATCGCAGTGGTAAAACACGACAGCGTCGTCTTCGCTCGCGGCTTCGGCGTGAAAAACGTCCAAACGCAGGAGCCGGTAACCGTCGAAACCCTCTTCGCCGTCGGCTCTACCACCAAGGCGTTTACCGCCACCCTCGTCGGCATGCTGGTCGACGAGGGCAAAATGGACTGGGACGATCCGCTCGCCACCTATCTACCGGACTTGGAACTCAACATCGACACAGGCGAAGAGCAGGTCACCATTCGCGATCTGCTCTCCCACCGCACCGGCTTTGGGCGCATGGGCCTGCTCTGGAGCGCCAACCGATTTTCGCGTCGAGACGTGCTGCGGGCGGCGGCCAACGCCGAACCCCTGGCCGGATTCCGGGAAAAATTCCTCTACAGCAATGTCATGTACCTCGCAGCCGGCGTTGCAGCGGCGAAGGCCGCAGACACAGACTGGGATACCCTCCTGGCCGGGCGCATCTTCAAACCGCTCGGCATGGAAAGCTCGAACACATCCGTCAGAGAATCCCAAAAAGATCCCCGCCTGGCCACAGGGTACATCTGGGACAGGGAAAAGCAGGCCTATGAGCGCCAGCAGATGCGCGTACTGGACGCCATCGGCCCGGCCGGTGCGATCAACTCAAACGTCCGGGACATGGCCAGGTGGGTCCGTTTCCAGCTTGGCCGGGGCGCATTCGGTGGCAAACGGCTCATCGGCCCCCGTCAGCTTATCCAGACGTGGACCAAACAGGTCGACATCGGATCCAGCATAGGCTACGGCCTGGGGTGGATGCAGCGCGAGTGGAACGGCAAAAGAGTCGTCGAGCACGGCGGAGCTATCGACGGCTTCTCCGCAGAAGTGGCCCTGCTGCCCGAAGCGAACGTCGGCTTTGTGCTCTTGACAAACGTCACCCACACACCGCTGCAAGCCACGTCCATCCACCTTGTCTTCAACGCCCTGCTTGGTGCGTGGGACGACGGGGAATCGGCGCTCGAGAAGAGCGACCTCGAACCTTACATCGGCGAATACAACGCAAACTTCGGTCCGTTCAGAGACGCCGAATTCACCGTTCGAATAAAAAATGGAAAGCTCACCCTCGACGTGCCCGGGCAGACGGTTTATGAGCTGAAGCCGCCGGATGCGCACGGCAAGTGGCGCTTTGTCCTTACCGACGGAATCGCAGTAAGCTTCAAGCACAACGAGAGCGGCGCCGTCCTATCCATGACCGTGTACCAGGCCGGTTACGAATTCGAACTACCGAGAGTGGGCCTGGAGTTGCCCGCGGAAGTCCCCCTCGATCAGCTTCAAAAATACCTCGGCGCCTACCATTCGGACGAAAAGAACAAAACCCTCAAAATCCTCATCCAGAACAACCGGCTGGCGGTCGACGTGCCCGGACAACCGGTTTACGAACTCTCCCCTCCCGATGGAGAAGGCCGCTGGGCGATGCGGATCAAGAAGGATAAAATCCAGGTCAAATTCACCGAAGCCGAAGACGGCTCCATCCAATCGATGACCCTGTTTCAGGACGAAAAAACTTACGATCTGTATCCCGTCTCCGACAAACCGGAGCGCGACCTCCCCTCCCTCGAAAACCTGCTCGCACTGGTGCATCAAGGACACGGAGCGGATAACCTCAAATCGATCCGCACCCTTCGTATGTCCGGCACGGTACATTTTATCCACCAGGGCGTCCGCGGCGCCGTCACAATCCTCACGGCGGGAACCGATCGGTACAGCATACACATGGACCTTGCAGAATTCGGCCACATCGAAACCGCGATTGACGGCCACAGGGGCTGGACCGAGTCCACCTTCCACCCCTTCAGGGAGCTAACCGGTCGCCATCTCGCGCATGCCAGGTTGCAACACCCCCTGTGGGTACTCGGCGGCTGGCGCGATGACTTTGACAGCGTGAAGATTTTGCGCAGCAGCACGATCGATGATAAGGAAGGGGTGCCGACTCGGTTTTACGTAGATGTTTTCTGTCTATGCTGCATCGGCATAGTCAAGGAGTTCATCATTGGCATATCGAACCTGTTTATACTGATTCCAGAAAGCATCCCATCGTTTTGACTTGACGTAAGTGCGTAACTGCAAGATGCGTTGTCCTCCCTGCCAGGACCATTGCATACCCGATCGACAAAGCCTTGTCTTGACCAGGGTCTTGCAGGCCGCTTCGACGGGTCCCGAGCCAATGGGCAGACCCCTTCGACGAAAGTCAGCATAGGCCATCCGGTGTTTGTTCCGAAAGAAGAAGGTTCGTTCTGTTTCCAGGTCTTCCAATCGTTTTTGACCCAGCCTTCGGCGGCTTTTGTAATAGTCGATGGAGCGAATAAGGGTTTCTGCTGCGCCATCTTGGGTCAGCAGTTTGTGGTGGTAGGTTTCATACCAGCTTTGCGCTTTTGCTGATTTTTTGCCAAACAGGAGTTCGGCAGCTTCAGACAGATGTTCTGTGGTGTGATAAAAATCCACCAGTTTTTCATACCCGATGAACCGAGGAGTGGTATCAGCATATTTCCACAACCCTCGTGCCCCATCACACAGGAACACTTTTCCGACCTCATCTTTCAGTTGTCCTTCGATATGATCGAGTTCTTCCTCAAAGCGTATCTTCAACGTTTGACCACCCTCTTCGGGCATTTGTGCCACATACCGAGAGACCAAACGCTTTGGTGGGGTGCCGTCCTTTGGAGGTGCCCCATAAAAGGACAGGCTGCCCACCAGGGCCTGTTTGAAACTGGTCGGACTTTCTTCGGACGGTTTTTCCCCCGGCCTCTCTTGTGGACGCCCGCGTTTTTTCCCCGGCTCATCCAGCCTGAGGTGGGTCCCATCCAGGCTGGCCACCATCACTTTTGTCCCTTTGGGGTTCTCCTCCTCCTGACGGATCGACCGGTTGAGTGTTTCATCCATCTCGACCAGCCACGCTCCCGTCTCTTCTGTGATGTGTTTGACCGCTGTGGCAGAAGGCTGAAACAGAGCCGTCTTTTCCAGCACAGAAACGGTTTCCTCCGGCGTGATCAAGCTCACCGTGAACAACACCGCTTCACGAACTTCCACGGTGGCAAACTCACCGACCATTCCCCACATCACATCCAACGGCACATAAGAAGGCCCCCCTTCATCGGCCTGAAACAGATTTCGAGAAAGCTTCATCTTCCCAAAGGGGGTCAAAAACGTCTTCTCACTTTGTTGCTTAAACCGATACAGCACATTCTCGACCTGTTTTGGGGCCTCATCCACTTCGTAGGCTTCCAAAAATGTGCGAAGCGCTGCGATCCCACAAGCCTTGAAGGCTTCACCAAGCCCACTTGTGACCTGTTCTGCCAATTGAGGCGTCAAACTCTCCAGGTCCAAATTTTCGCAATGGGCGCTCAATTTTTGCTTAAATTCCCAGGTGGCGGCTTCGATCATCTCTGCGAGGTCCATCTTGGGCTCCTTTCCCGTATCTATACAACCTTATTGTTTTCAGTCTGTTGTATGATCGGGATTTGGAGCCTTTTTTGCAACTCATTTACGTAAATTCAGAGCAGCACCCTAAGGAAGTATATGTCGTCAAGCTCGCCAAAAAAAAAATATCCACCCAGATAGCCTACGTGGGTATTGAAAACGGGCTGGTTTTAAAGGCAGATACATCTGAATTCTCCAGAGAGATCGGGCCGATTCCGGTAACCATTCGCTATGATGACTACCGTAAAGTCGGCGGCCTTCGTCTCCCGTTTCGGATCGAAAGCAAGAATCAGCACAGCGGAAAGATGCTCATCCAGCTTGAGAAAATCGACACAAATGTTGACCTGCCGGAAGATGCGTTCGCGCTGAAACCGCCCGCTTCGAAGTGACAACCCCAGCATAAAATGGCAAAAGCCGATCCAGGCTACTGGATCGGCTTCGCTGATTTTTGACGTTCTCGAGCCCCGCTTACGCCCGGCGCTGTCTATTTAATCCTCCGCAAGCAGCCCCCGCAAATACCTCACCGCCAGGCCGATGGACTCGGCGTAACCGCAGCAGTTGTCCCGGTCTTCAAAAACGATGGACATATTGCCGTTGAACTTCACCCCCTTCAGAATCCCCATAATCCGCCCATAATCCAGCCATTCTTCCCGCCCGCTGTCAATCTTGTAAACCTTCGCCCGCACGTACGAGGCGTACGGCGCGGTCTGCTCCATAAACGCGTAATAATCCACCTCGGGATCGAACCATCCGGCCCGATTCGTTCCGGGCGAGCCCCACCACTGGCCCGTATCCAGAATAAACGTCACGTTCTCCCGGTCGATATCGTGCAAGATGCGCAGAATATCATCCCCCGTGGGCGCCACGGCGGGCGGGTGATTGTGAATGCCCAGAATAATCCCCTTCTCGGCAGCGTAGTCCGCAACACCCTGAAAACCACCGATCATCGTCGCCCACAGCGCGTCACGATTCTCCGTACCCTCCGGCACAGCGCCCCCGAACAGGCGCAGCAGCGGCGCCCCTATAAGCGCCGCCGCATCCACCGCTTCCCGGGCTTCATCCACCCGCCTTTGCAGCTCCTCCTCCGGCAGGGGAGCGCCAACCGTCCCCTCGCCCGGCCTGCTGGACGCGCCCACAAACCCGCTCCCGATTCCCACGTACCCAATCGGCAGCCCGTAGTGATGGCACCGGATCTTGATGCGGCGAAGGTATTCCGGATCCCTGGATCGAAACCCCCTGTAGAGGTGAAAATCGATAACGTCCAGCTGCAACTCATGGATCAAATCGATTAAGGTTTCGATATCGATAAACTGCCCCGGGTTATCCCTATCCCGCAGCATCGCGTTACAGCCGAGCTTGACCATCAGCGCCGCATCCCCCTCCTGCGCAGATCCTTATCTCACAACGTGCCGGCTCTTCAAAACCGTTCTGCTTTCATACCCTTCGTGAAATTGAAGCGCCTCTTTCAGGGCCTTCGGATCTGGCCTTTTGGTCACCGGCGGTCTTGTAGGTCCATCCCATCCGATATATTTGGTATCCTCTCCCCATGCGCCTTTGTAGGCGCGCCAGGGTTGTTTGTCAACCAGTTCCGGCTCCTTCCACCGCCCGAACCGGATCTTGTTTGCGTCGATATTCGCCACCCGCAGATTTGTCCGGATGAGGTCTTCGTTTACGCCGTTGGGAAGAATGCACAGACGCCCGATCTGCCGCTGGTCTGTGGTAACAATCACATCCTCTCCGGCGATGATACCGGGCAGATTAAGCCCGTGCATCGTAAATCCCGGCGTTGGATAACTTCCGTGGGCGCCCTCAGACACAAAAATGTACGGATGGCCGTTGAGCACGTAGGCCCTGCCCAGTTCATTCTTCTTAAGCGTATTCCACTTCTCCAGCCAGCTCCTCAGGTCGGGGCTTGAGGACGGCCACTGAGACAGCCATTTCGCGCCATGCATATGGGTGAGCATATAGGTCCTTCTGCCGTCATCCTTGATATAGAGATGCACCGTACTGTCCCAGTCGGTCTGGTGTTTGTTCCAGGCATCGTTAAACACAAAGTAAAAAAAGTACTCGATGCGTGTATACGATCCAAAAACACCCCGGGCATTGTTGAGCGCCCATCGGGTAAAGGGGTCTCTCCGGTCGTGATCGGAAATCACAACATTCGAAACCCTGGCATAATACATGGGAAGGCTGGGGTTGTCTGTCGGAATCCCGTTGGATGCAAAATCGTATCCATATTTGATGCGGGCAAGATGGCCGACCGCATCGGGGCCTACCTCCGGAATCGTCTGCTCGTACGCCACCGGAATCGTGAACTCCTGCATATCCAGATCTCTGAATTTTAAATAACACTCCTCCGAATTCCGAATATCCCCAAGATCATCCAGGTTCTGAGGCTGTTTGTCATCATCAACCCGCTTTCCCTTCCGGTAAAGATCGGACACCTCGACCACGATTTTGCAGTCTTCCGGAAGGAAAGACTCTCTCTCGTGCAGCCAGAAAATCGGCGCGTGTTTCTTTACCAGCTCCAGCTTCTCTTCTCGTGTCATAACCAGCCCTCCTCAGGATGTAAGCTACGGTTCAGGATATTCGTCAATTACCGGTGGCCTTTACAAGGCGAAAGAAAAAATCCCGGAAAAACCTCCTGAAATTCAGGACATATCCGGGATCCATATATCACATAGGCGATGTTTCCTCCCGACAAGGAAGTACAGCGGTTAAATATAGAAGAAAATAATGTACGAAGTGAACCAAATGTCAAGCCTATTCTATACAGGACATATTTTAAACCAGCCCCTGCAGCTTTTACCTTGACATCCCGCAGACTTTACACCATGCATGGTAAAACCAGCCTTTCACCAGGAGGTCATCGCATGGACAAACCCTGCGTCTTCATCTGCTTCGACACCGAAGACCCCATCAACCCCGAAGCGGACGACGCGCTGCTGAAGCTGGCCAAACTCTATCACCGCGCCGGCCTGCCCGCCTGCTTCTTCATGATCGGAGAAAAAGCCCGCGTGCTGAGGGAACGCGGCCGAAAGGACGTGCTGGACGCGCTGCGCGGCCACGAAATCGAATACCACGGAAACTACGGATTCGAATTCCCCGAACCGGCCCTCGTCTACGGCAATCGCGACCCCTGGGACCAGGCGGTGCAGAAAGCGCTCGTCTACGAAACTCCCGGCCTGTGTGACGTCGCCGAAATCACCGGACAGTTCCCCGTGGCCACCTGCCAGCACCAGAACAACCACAGCCCGGCCACCACCCACGCCATGTGCCAGACCGGCGTAAAGGTCTGGAACGGCGGCCTGGGAGCGGACATGGACGGCCTCGGCTGGTGCCTGGGCATGTTCATGGTCCCCCGCCACGCGCGCCGGGTGTCCAGCCAGGGAAGCTGGAGCAGCTTCCAGTTCGATCCGGATCGCCCCCGCCGCCGCCCACTCGCAATGGACCCCAAAGTGGAATTAAAACAGTTTCAGCAACGCTTCGACGCGCAACTGGAACAGGGGCACAGCCACATCATCATCATCGGCCATCCAACCTGCTGGGCCATGGCCGAATGGTGGGGCTGGTACGACTGGTCACTCCCGTTCCGGCACGCCGGGAAAGCAAGCGTTGCCGGCACCTATCCCCACGGCCGGCGGTGGGAACGGAGCGTAACGCGCTCTCCAACAGACCGCGATGCCCACCTGGCCTGGACGGCCGCCGCGGCCCGGTGGCTGGCAAAGCGCAGTGACATTCGCGTCACCACATTTGCAGACATCCTGACAGAACACGCCGACCCGCCCGGCCTGTGGCTCAGCGGCGCACGCGTGCGCTCGATTGCAAAGCAGATCCTGAACCGCTTCGACCATACAAAAACCGCCGGCACAACCCTCTCCGCTGCCGACGCCTTGTTTGTCCTCGCCCAGTACATCGAATTCATGCTTCAACAACACCGTCGCCCCGCGCACATCCAGATTCGCCGCACCCTGGGGCCTGTCGAGGAAGTCTTCATCTCCAACGCGCCCGTCACCTTCAGCCGCGCAAATCTCCTCATCAGCGCCCGCCAGCTGGTCCACTACGTCAACGCGCACGGCCGTCTTCCGCCTGCGATAAGAGCGCACAATATCGACTGCGGCCCGGGCGAACTCCTGCTGGGCCTGGCGCAGGCCGTCGCTGCCAAATCCCTGCCCGACAGGGTAACCGTCCAACCCACGGCGGGGGTTCCCGAATGCGCCGCCATGCCCTGCTTCGCCCGTGCGACCGCAGCCTCCATCAGCGCGCCCCCCGGCTACGAGCCAACGCAGATCCACATGCAGGGGCGCCAGCAGTCCTGGAGCTATCGCCCGGCCGTCCGGCAGACGGGCCGGCAGGTTTTACCTTGACATCGCAGAGGCTTTGCACTATAAATTCGCTCTGAATTTTATCCCGTCTATCTCCGCTTCATGCGTTGAGAAAGGCGCCGAGAGATGGCTGTCAAACAAATCCTCCTGCTTGGAAACCCCGTACTCTATGGAACATGTGAGCCTGTCCGGGAAGCCGAACGCGACCGCATCAAACCCGTCGTCCAGGATCTGCACGACACCATGATGGACTTCAGGGAAAAATACCGCTGCGGCCGGGCAATCGCCGCCCCCCAGATTGGCGTCACAAAACGGGTGGTCTACATGCACATCGACAGACCGGTCGTTTTTATAAACCCCGTGCTGGACCTCAAAAGCGCGGAAATGATGGAACTCTGGGACGACTGTATGAGCTTTCCCAACCTCCTCGTAAAAGTCTCCAGGCACAAAAAGTGTAGAATAACCTACCGGGACGAAACCTGGACGGAACAGCATCTGGACCTCGAAGGCGACCTCTCGGAACTCTTACAGCACGAGGTCGACCACCTCGACGGCATCCTAACTGTACAGAGAGCGATCGACCATCGATCGTTTGCGCTCAAAAGCCAGCGCCGGCTCTTGAAGTGAATGCATCGGCACCAAACGCTCCCTTTCATCCACACCCCAAAAAGGATCCCAACTCTATGAGCGATACAACCTATCGTGCCGGTATCATCGGGCTCGGTTTTATCGGCGCCGCCGATCAGGTCTCCGGCGACGCCCTGGGACAGCAGGTCAGCGATTTGGACGGCACCCACGTAGGCGCCCTGTCCAACCACCCCCGCGTCGATCTGATAGCCGGCAGCAGCCGCGACCCCGGACGGCGGGAACGCTTCACACAGCGCACGGGCGTGCAGACCTATGCCGACTGGAAAGACATGCTCGCCCGTGAAAAACTCGACATCGTCAGCGTGGCCACCTACGCCCCGGTCCATGCCGAAATCACAATCGCCTGCGCCCGGCAGGGGGTTCGCGCCATCTTCTGCGAAAAACCCATCGCCACGCGGCTCCCGGATGCGGAGCAGATGGTTGAGGCCTGCGACGATGCCGGCGCCATCCTGGTCATCAATCACAACCGCCGGTTCCAATCCGATATGCGCCGACTGCGGGACCTCATCACCTCGGGCGAATTGGGCGAGTTAACCTCCGCATCCCTGCAATGGGGATCCGGCCGGCTGGGCAATGTTGGCACCCACTTTATCGACAACGTGCGTATGATCACCGGCCGGGAAGTCCGCGCCGTCTCCGGCATGCTCGACCTTGCCGGCAAGCCCGATTGCCGTGGATCCCAATTTCGTGACCCCGGCGGCTGGGGCATGATGCGCCTGGACGGCGGCCTCATCGTCACGGTGGACGCGGCAGACTACGCCGCTGTGCCCGGGCATATCGTGGTCAACGGCGCCGAAGGCCGCGCGATCGTCGAACCCAACGTCACACTCGAATACTGGGACGGCAGACAGGACCACTGGCCCCAACTGGACACCGACATGTCATCCATGGACCTGGCAGTAGAGGAAATCGTAGCCTGGTTCGACACCGGCGCTCCCTTTCCGTGTCCCGGCGTGGAGGCCCTCCGCACCTTTGAGGCCATCGTCGCCTTCCACGCCTCACACGCCCGCAGCGCCGCCTGGACCGACCTGCCCCTCACCGGAACCGACCGCGACATCGAAGTCCTCAGCGGATGATTTCTGACGCTTTTCACGCTTCACGCTTCACTCATTTTCCTCCCCCGGAGCGCCTCCATGATCATCGACTCCCACGTCTACTGCTTCGAACCCGGCGACGCCCCCGCCGGATTTGCCAGCGCTGAGGAACACCTCCGGTGGGTCCAGTCCGCGCAGGCCAGGCACCACCAGCCCGCCTGGCGAATCCCCGACCGTGCGCCCGCCTCCGCAAAGGGCCTCATTCCCGAAGGCCGCCTCGACCTCTCTCGCCTCCCCGACGTGAACTTTCGCATCGACCATGAAAAGGGCCGTGTGGTCTGGACGGTCGACGGAGAGGATCACACCAAGCAATTCTACCCCCCCAACCTGCGGCATCTCGAATTCACTCCCCACAGCATCATCGCCGAGATGGACTACGCAGAAGTGGACATGGCCCTCATCCATACGAATCCTATGCTGAGTCGAGACAGCGCCTTCCTGGCCGACTGCGTACGGCAGTACCCCGATCGCCTGCGGTCAATGGCCCCCGTGGACGAATGGCGCATCACAACCGAAACCGACGCCGTAATCGACGAACTCAACACCGCCATCAACACCCACGGGCTGCACGCCATCAAATTCAATGCCTACTCCGCCTACCTGGGCTGTGCCGACCCCTGGGACGGCGAGGCGTATCGACCCTTCTGGGACGCCGCCACATCCCTCAACGTCCCCATCTTCTTCACCCTCGGCTCCGGACCGGACGACCTGTATGGAAAAGACAGACCTGCCGCCGATCAACAACGGGGCTACATCGAAGAACAGAAAATCCTCATCCACTGGATGGAGCGTTACCCGGACACCGTCGTCAACCTGACCCACGGCTTCCCCTGGCGCGCGTTCTTAGACGGAGACGGCATCACACTGCCCGCAGACGTTTGGGCCCCCTTCCAGAACCCCAACACCAACCTGGAAGTCTGCTTCCCCGTCCGAATCGGCGACCTCTTCGACTTCCCCTACCGCGAAGTCTGGCCGACCCTCGAAGAAATGGCCGAACACGTCGGCCCCGACCACCTCAACTGGGGCACGGACATGCCCTTCCAGAACCGCTTCTGCACCTACCGCCAGTCCCGCCAATGGATCGAAAAATACTGCGCCTTCCTCGGCCCCGAAGACCTGGCCCTGATCCTGGGCGGCACCACAAAACGCATCCTCAGCCTCTAAATTGCGGATTGGGGAATGCGGATTGGGGAATAAATGCATATCAATCCGCATTCCCCAATCCGCATTCCGCATTCCTTCTCCCGGAGTCAAAATGGTCGACCTCACCGTTAAAAACGGAATCGCCTGGCTCACACTCAACCGTCCGAACGTACTAAACGTCCTCGACCTGACGAGCGTCCGCCGGCTTGCAGCTCATCTCACCGGCCTTCGCGACCGGACCGATGTCCGCGTTGTGGTCACAAAAGGCGAGGGCCGCGCCTTTTGCGCCGGAAGCGACCTGAAGGACCTCGCGCCCCTCTCACCGGCGGAAGCCGCCGCGCTCGAGCGGGAGCACGCCGACGCCTGCGCCCTGCTCGACGCCCTGCCCCAGCCCACCATCGCCATGCTGCACGGCTATGTGCTCGGCGGTGGGATCTTTCTTGCGCTCTACCACGATTTCCGCATCGCCTCGGCCTCGGCCCAGCTTGGAATGCCCGAAGTCGAACTGGGATGGACGCCCCCGTGGGGCATGGGCCGGCTGGTGGACGCCGTCGGCGGGGCAACCGCCCGCTGGCTGGCGCTGACCTGTGAGCGGGTATCCGGTACGCAAGCAAAAGAACTCGGCCTGGTCAACGAAGCCGTCCCCGACGAACAGTTGAACCAACGCGTCGGTGAACTCGCGCGCAAGCTGGCGGGGTTCCCACCCGCCGGTCTGAGCCACACCAAAGCACTGCTCAATCGGATGTCGCCCCTGCGCAGTGACGAATGGGAAGCGGCCGCCTCTGAAGCGTTTGAAACCTGCTACGCCACCGACGAGGCGCGTGCCAACGTCGCCGCATTCCTCTCCCGGCGCAAACGCTGAAAGACAGGACGATGGACATCGCCGGAAACCGCACGCTCTATTCCATATTCGCCGCCTATACCGCGCAGCAGCCCCAGCGCGAGTGGCTCATCTACGAACGCTCAGATGGTCAGATTTTCCGCTGGACCCACGCGGAATTCTTAGACAGCGTCCACCGGGCGGCAAACCTGCTGCGCACCCTGGATATCGGTCCGGGCGACGTCTTCAACCTCCACCTGTCCAACCACCCCGCCTACCCCCAGCTCATCCTCGCCGCGTCATACCTCGGCGCAACCGCCATGCCGTCCAACCCGGTCAGCACCGCTGACGAACTGGGCTATCTCGTCCAACATTCCAACAGCAAAGTCATCTTTACCCAGGCCAACTGTCTGGACGTCGTGAGCAAAATCGCCGCCGAATTGCCCGTACACCGGATCCTGCTGTGCCAGACGGACCCCGCCGTACCCCCCGAACATCCCGTCTACGAAACCGAACTGCCCAATCAACCCACCGAACCCCCGCCGGGAGAAGGCGCGTCAGAACGCGTAGTGCAGCTCCTCTACACATCCGGCACCACCGCCCGCCCCAAAGGCGTCATGTTCACCAACGCCAACTTCATCTACGCGGCGGAAGTATTTCGTGCTTCCAGCGGCCTGCGACAGGATGACCGCCACCTGATCGCTCTGCCTCTCTTTCACGCCGGCGCCCAGTGTCACGCGCTCTGGCCCTCGGTCATCTCCGGCGCCAGCGTTGCGATACTGTCGCGCTTCAGCGCCGGTCGATTCTTCGATCAGGCCATCGAATACGACTGTACCATGGCCGCCCTCTTCGGCGCGCCTTTGCGCATGCTCCTCAACCAGCCGGACCGCCCCTCGGACAGCGCCCATCCGCTGCGAAACATCACCTTCGCCCAGAGCCTCACACCCGCCCAGTACGACCGGTGGCGCCGCCGGTTCCGCGTCTCTCTCCAGCAATTGTGGGGCATGACCGAAACCTGCGGCCTGCCCGTCATGAGTCCCCTCACCGGCGAGCGCAACCTCCCGGCGATGGGCCGGCCCGTCCTGGGCTATAAAATCAAAGTCGTAGACGAGATGGGGCAGGATGTCACCACCGGCGAACAGGGCCAGATCATCGTGCGCGGCACCCCGGGCCGCACCCTGATGCTCGGCTACCTCAACAACCCCGGTGCAACGTCCGAAACCCTTCGCACGCACGCCGATGGAACCTGGCTGTATACCGGCGACACCGTCACCGCCGACGAAGACGGCTTCCTCTACTTTCTCGACCGGGGCAAAGACCTCATCAAACGCGCCGGCGAGAACATCTCCAGCATCGAAGTCGAAGCCGCGATCCTGGACTGCGCCGGCGTACTCGATGTCTGCGTCGTGGGCATGCCCGACGAAATCCGCGACGAAGCCGTCGTGGCCGTCGTCATTCGAAAGCCGGACGACGACCTCACCGCCGAAGCCGTTCAGGCCCACTGCGCGCAACACTTGGCCCCCTTTAAGGTGCCCGACAGAATAGAATTCACCGACGCCCTGCCTCGCACCTCCGTAGGAAAAATCCAGAAGCAGATCGTCCGCGAACAGCTCGGCGGCTCACACTAACGGCCTGGAGGCTTTCCCCAATGTCCGAACGCAAAAAAATCGCCGCAGTCATCACCGAATACCGTCCGCGCTCGCATGCGGACGTAATCGTCACCAAATTCCTCAAAGGCTTCCCTACAGACGGCGGATTTCTCTCACCACGCGTCGACATCGCCTCAATGTACATCGACCAGTTTCCCGAAAACGACATCGGCCGCGCCATCGCTGCCCAGCACAACGTGCCCATCTATCAAAGCATCGCCAAAGCCCTCACCCTCGGCGGCAAAGACCTGGCCGTAGACGGCGTGCTCCTCATCGGAGAACACGGAGACTACGCCTGGAACGAGAAGGAACAGCACCTCTTCCCACGCAAGTACTTTATGGAACAGATCTGCGGCGTCTTCTCCACCAGCGGCCGGTCCGCCCCCGTCTTCAACGACAAGCACCTCTCCTACAACTGGCACGACGCCAGGTGGATGGTCGACCGCACAGCTCAGCTCGGCGCCCCCTTCATGGCCGGCTCTTCCCTCCCGGTCAGATGGCGCAACCCCTGGCTGGAACACGAACTGGAAACCCCCCTCGAAGGTGCGGTCGCCATCGGCTATTCGGGCCTGGACATCTACGGCTTCCACACCCTGGAAGTGCTCCAGTGCATGACCGAACGCCGCGCCGGCGGCGAAACCGGAGTCGCCGCCGTCACCTGCCTGGAGGGCGACGCAGTGTGGGAGTCCGCGAAAACCGGCCTCTGGTCCCGCGACCTGGCCGAGGCCGCCTGCGGCGCCATCGAAAACAAGCCCTCCGGATCCATGGAAGAACACTGCGAAAATCCCGCCCTCTTCCTCGTGGAATACCGCGACGGACTCCGGGGCGCGGTCCTCATGCTCAACGGCTACGTCACCGACCTGGCCTACGCCGCCCGAATCGGAGGCGAAATCTGCGCCACCGAATTCTACGTACAAAACGAACCGCCCCATGCCCACTTCAGCTACCTCAGCCTCAACATCGAAGAAATGTTCCTCACCGGCAAACCGACCTATCCGGTCGAACGCACCCTGCTCACCTCGGGCATCCTCGAAGCCGCCCTGGACTCCCGCTACCGCGGCCACATCCGCCTTGAAACCCCGCACCTCGACGTCACCTACCGCGCCCCCGACACGGTCCCCTGGCAGCCCACCGGCAGGCACCCGGCAGGCGCCTCCCTCGAGCCGCTGCCCTCCTCTACCGGCTAATATTGACATTCGCGCAAGTTCGTTTACATTTTTATGACGCGCTGTACGAATGTTTGACGATCTGCGTAGACGCCCTTCGAGCCTCTCCCATGCAACTGACCGACTTTATCATCGGCACCCGTTACCGGGATCTGCCTGCGCCTGTGCGGGAGCACCTGTCCAAAACCGTTCTGGATACCTTTGCAGCCATCATTGCGGGATCGGCCGTGCCGACCACACACCTCATGGCCCACTACGCCGCCGAAATCCTCCCGGGAAAAGAGGCCACCGTCGTCGGCAGAGGAAACGTCTGCAACCCCGCCGGTGCGGCTCTCGCAAACGCATGCGCGGCCAACGCCTTAGACATCGACGACGGCTTCCGTCCGGCCAAAGGACACCCCGGCGCCGTCATCGTCCCGGCCGCCCTGGCGCAGGCCCAGGCCACTGGCGCCAGCGGCAGCGACTTCCTCACCGCCGTCGCCGTCGGCTACGAAATCGGCATGCGCGCCAGCCTCGCCTGGCACACCCATCCCCACAGAGGCCCCAGCTACCACGGCTCCGGCTCGTGGGGCAGCCTGGGCGCTGCCGCAGCCTGCGCCCACCTCCTGCGCCTCGACCCGACCCGAACCGCCATGGCCTTAGGCATTGCCGAGTACCACGCCCCCATCGCCCCGATCATGACCTGCGTCGAACACCCCGCCATGGTCAAAGACGGCATCCACTGGGGCGCATTCGTCGGCATCACCGCAGCCCAACTGGCGGCCCGGGACTTCACTGGCATCCCCACCATCCTGGAATCGCCCGAACAGACCGACCGCATGCAAAGCCTGGGAAAAGACTGGTGGATCGGACGCGTCTACTACAAATTCTACCCCTGCTGCCGCTGGACGCAGCCCGCAGTCGCAGGCGCGCTCGCCCTGCGCAAACAGCACGGCCTCACGCCCGAAAATATTACCTCGGTCCGCATCCACACCTTTGAGGCCGCAACCCACCTCTCAACGCGGCGCCCCGTCACCACCGAACAGGCGCAGTACAGTCTGCCCTACCCGGTAGCGTGTGCCTTCGCACGCGGCGAAGTCGGCGTCACAGAAGTAACCGACCTGACCGACCCCTGCGTTCTGGCCCTGTCCGACCGCATCGAAATAGAAGTAGACCCCCAAATCGAAACCCGCTTTCCCGCCGAAGCCCTTGCGCGGGTCACCGTTCAAACCACCGACGGCCGGGAGCTGTGTACCGGCCCGCTGCCCGCGCCCGGCGATGCCAACAGCGGCGTCACCTTCGACGATCTGGCGCAGAAGTCCCGGAGTCTTATCGGTGAACCTCACACCACTCAGTTGATCAACTGTGTCCTCACCTGCGCCGACATGCCAGGCGTCGAACCTCTGGCCCAATGCCTGGCAAGGGGAACAACCCCATGAAAATCGCCGTACTCCTCTCCGGCGGCGTCGACAGCTCCGTTGCCCTCACCCTGCTTGTAAACGAAGGCCGCCACGACATTACCGCTTTTTACCTCAAAGTATGGCTGGAAGACGAACTCGCCTTCCTCGGCGACTGCCCCTGGGAGACGGACCTCCAGTACGCCCGTGCCGTTTGTAAGCAGGCAGGCGTCCCTCTGAAAATTGTCTCCCTCCAGGCCGAATACCTCGAGAAGGTCGTCACCCATGCCCTGGACGAACTTAAAATAGGACACACACCCAGCCCCGATATCCTCTGCAACCGTCAGATAAAATTCGGCGAATTCGTCACCCATATAGATGAAAGTTACCACAAAATTGCCTCGGGCCATTACGCTCAAACTGAAGAAAGGAACGGAATACATCTCCTGGAAAGGTCTCCCGACCCGGTGAAAGATCAGACCTATTTTTTATCGGGTTTAAACCAGACCCAGTTGCAGCGGGCGCTCTTCCCCATCGGGCATCTGAATAAAACAGACGTCCGCGCCCTCGCCCGAAAATTCGACCTCCCCAACAAAAACCGCAAAGACAGCCAGGGAATCTGCTTCCTGGGAAAAATCAAATACCCCGACTTCATCAAATTCCACCTGAGTGAACAACCGGGCAACATCGTTGAACATGACTCGGGCTGTGTGCTCGGCCAGCACCGGGGCTTCTGGTTCTACACCATTGGACAGCGCGGTGGCCTCGGATTGAGCGGCGGCCCCTGGTATGTGGTCGAAAAAGACATACAGCAGAACATCGTCTACGTCACGCACAAAATCCACCAGGACCGGCAGGCCAGAGACCGGTTCACCGTCGTCGATATCAACTGGATCTCCGGAGCCCCCGAAAAAAGCGCGCTCCAGGTCAAACTCCGCCACGGCCCCGACCTGAATTCCTGCCGGATCGAAACCCTCGGCCGGAACCGTCTATCTGTCAGAATGTCCGAAAAAGACCCCGGAATCGCCCCGGGCCAGCACGCCGTATTTTATGACGACCGGATCTGCCTGGGAGGGGGCGTTATTGAATGAGGCCCTCATCCCCCGGCCCCTTCTCCCGCACGCGGGAGAAGGGGAGCAAAACGGAAAAGCGGCGATGTCCCTCAAATCCATATCTAAAGCGAGGACCAAATGAACTCTCAAAGGCTCTTCTTTACAAACGCCTCAGGCGAAAAACTCGGCGCGCGGCTCGACCTCCCAGACCGTGGACAGCCGGCCGCCTACGCCCTCTTCGCCCACTGCTTCACCTGCTCCAAAAACCTGAAAGCCGTCGCCAACATCAACCGCGCCCTCACCGATGAAGGCATCGCCGTTCTCCGGTTCGACTTCACCGGACTCGGTGAAAGCGAGGGCGATTTCGCAGACACGAACTTTTCCTCGAACGTCGCCGACCTCGTCGCAGCCGCCGACTTCCTCAAGGCGGAGTTCGAAGCCCCCAAAATCCTGATCGGCCATTCCCTGGGGGGCGCCGCCGTGCTGCAGGCCGCTGTCCAGGTTTCCTCCTGCCGGGCCGTCGCCACCATCGCAGCCCCTGCCGACCCGACCCACGTCGTCCATCTCTTAAGCGAGAAAAGAGACACCATCGAATCCGAAGGCGAAGCCGAAGTCACCCTGGCCGGGAGACCGTTCAAAATCAAAAAACAGTTCTTAGATGACCTCGAAGACAGCCGCATGCAGGAATCGATCCGGAACCTGAAACGCGCGCTCCTCATTTTCCACTCGCCCTTCGACAACACCGTCGGAATCGAAAACGCCACCCGAATCTTCAAAACCGCCCTGCATCCCAAGAGCTTCGTCTCCCTGGATCGCGCAGACCACCTCCTCTCTGAAGAAACCGACTCCCGCTACGTCGGCTCGGTCGTCTCCGCCTGGGCCCGGAAATACATCGACGCCCCGGTACAGGACGCTCCACAGCCCCCCCCATCCGACGGCCGGGTCGTCGTCCGCACCGGCAAAACCGGCTATCGCACCGAAATTCAGGCCGGCGGCCACACCCTCCTCGCCGACGAACCCGTGGACCTCGGCGGCGCCGACACGGGCCCTTCGCCCTACGACTACCTGGTTGCCGCACTGGGCGCCTGCACCTCCATCACCCTCCGGATGTACGCCGATCGAAAAAAATGGCCCTTAGAGGGCATCGTTGTCCGGTTGAAACACGACAAAATCCACGCCACAGACTGCGAGAACTGCGAAACCAAAATTGGAAAAATCGACCGCATCGAACGCGAACTCGAATTCATCGGCCCCCTCGATGGCGACCAGCGAAATAGACTCATGGAAATCGCCGACAAATGCCCGGTTCACCGGACCCTGCACTCTGAGATTGTTGTCGAAACAAGATTGAAAGAATAGCTTGTTTATCGTATTTTTTACAGAGATAGCCCGAAACCCAAATCTAATCTGAATCCCATATCAGGAGATATTGCTGTTATGACAAGACATTTCACGCTGGAGTACTGGATGGACGACGGCTGGTATATTGGAAAGCTCAAGGAAGTTCCGGGGGTATTCAGCCAGGGAGAAACGCTCGAAGAATTGGAGGAGAACATTCAGGAAGCTTACCAGCTTATGAAACAATAGACCTGCCATGACAAAAGACGCTGCATACTGGATCGAAAAACTCGACCTCAAAAAGCATCCCGAAGGCGGCTAAAATCGGGAAATGTATCGATCCGATGAAACAATCCAGGCCCATGCCCTTCCAGATCGTTTCACCGGTCCCCGCATCTTTTCAACCGCCATCTACTTCCTGTTAAAGGACGGCGAATTCTCCGCCTTCCACCGCATCAAATCGGATGAAATCTGGCACTTCTACACAGGCGCGCCGCTCACCCTGCACACCATCGACGGGGACGGGAAATACGGTCAAATCAAACTCGGCGGCGACTTTGAAAACGGCGAGGCATTCCAGGCATTAATCAGAGCCGGGTGGTGGTATGGCGCCACCCTGAACGAGCCCCGGTCCTACGCCCTGGTAGGTGGCACCGTGGCTCCCGGCTTCGATTTTGACGACTTCGAGATGGCAGACCGAAAAACGTTGATCGAACAGTATCCGGAACATCGGTCGATCATAGAACAACTGACGCGCTCCTGACAAACCCAGCCTACCCACAGCACCAGAAAAAAGCCGACCCCAACAGCCGGGTCGGCTTTCCCATAACACACCCCTCTTAATTCCCCTGCCGACTTTACCAGATCATCTCGGTCACGCCCGACACCCTCCATTACCGCGCGATCTCCGCAACCGGAGACCTCTACGACGCCTTCGACCTGGTCAAACGGGAAGGCGCCCCCAACCAACTCATCGACAGGGTGCCCGCCACCCCCGAGCGCACCCACAAAACCCCCATCGGAGGTCGCAAAAAATAGTTGGGGGAAAACAAATGAAATTTGGGGCATACCTCGGAGAACCGGGGTATGCCCCTTTTGTTATGAGCAAGGCGACAACAGCCTTGTCGGTTAATGCCAAATTTGTTGTCGCCGCACATAAGAACTTTTCCTACAATACTTTACACAAATTTTTTGAAACAGATGTCAAGATTGTTGTCTGTTGAATACAAAAAACGACCGGTGTAGCACTGGCTGTATATATTCTATTAAAGCTTGTTTCTACTTGTTTTAAGAAGCTTTTCACCGTACCTTACGACCAACTGACCCGTTGGTACATCGATTGCGATAGATATTATATTTGGAAACACACGGCCCCCTCATATATAGCGATCGTCTGAGATGGCCCAAAATAAAAAGGCCCTGCCTGAACAGGCGAGCCTTATGCCGCAGTGCTATATCGATCTGCTTCAACGTCACCGCGTTTGGGCTTTGGCGGCATCATAGTCATCGTAAATATCCATTTCCGGGGCGTCCCACTCCTCAGCGAAGGTCCTCAGCCGGGCACGTAGATCAGCAGCGCGTTCTCTGTCAATACCGCATGATTGTAGATCAATGGAATTAGACTCAAGAAACGTTACAACCACCGGGGTCTTATCGGGCACATTCTCGGGTGTCTCTACAAGTTCAATCTTGCCATCACGATAGATCCCTTCGATAGCTTTCAACATGATAGACCTCCTTGACTCCACAGAATTTCTTTCACAAGATCCTGGCAGTATTTAAACATACGAAATCGGAAGATATATATCAAGTAAGTCAGATGGCCCTCACCGTCCTTCGTGCTCCACCCCGCAATCCATCCTCAAAGGGGTTCGCCATGACAGCATCCACCAAACCTCGGCCCCGGACATTCTCCCAGCGGCTCCTGCCACTTTTCATTCTTCACTTTTCATTCTTCACTTTCCATCTCCCCGCCTCTGCCGTGGACACTCTCCACGTTGCCTCTCCCGACCCCCTCCTGGAGCCCTGGCGCTGGACCACCTTCGACCGCAGCAGCGGCCTGGCCGGAAGGGTGCGGAACATCTTCGAGGACCGGGACGGCGCCATCTGGTTCGCCACCGATCGGGGCGTGCAGCGCTACGACGGCATCAACTGGACCACCTACACAACCGAGGACAGCCTGGCACACAACCAGGTCCGGGCAATCACCCAGACCCGCGACGGGGCGATGTGGTTTGGAACGTTCGGTGGAGGCATCAGCCGCTTCGACGGACAGACATGGACGACCTATACGAGCGAGGACGGACTTGCGAGCAATCACATCTGGTGGAGGGGGCTGCTTCAGACGCGAGACGGCGCCATCTGGGCCGGATTTCAAAGCCCGCAAGATACAACCGGAACGGCATCGGGGATCAGCCGCTTCGACGGACAGACATGGACGACGATCGATGTTCCGGAGGGATCCCCTCGACCGGGCATCAGAGACATCCACGAAGCCGCCGACGGTTCGCTCTGGTTCACGACCAACAACCAGGGCGTCCTCCGGTTCAACGGTGCGGACTGGATGAGGTATACGACCGAGGACGGCCTGGCCGGGAATGATGGAGTAGAGATCCTGGAATCCCGCGACAGGGCGCTCTGGTTCGCCTGCACGAGGGATGGGATCAGCCGGTTCGATGGAAAGCAGTGGCGGACCTACACGGCCCGGGACGGTCTGCCGGAGGGTCCGCTCTTCTTATCTCTCTGGCAGACGGCGGATGGAACGATTTGGGCCAGTGGTGGGGGGAATGCCGGTGGGACGCTCTGTCGCTTTGATGGGGAACAGTGGAAGACCTACACCTCTGAAGAGGTCTCCCAATTGAGCGGGTACGTGTTTGCTCAACCGGCGCGAGACGGTGTGATCTGGTTCTGGGGATGGGGGCAGCCCAGGGTATTCCGATTCGACCCCACGCCGACACGCTGGACGGTGTATCCCGACATCCAGGCGAATGGCATCTACTCGATCGGCGACGAGATGTGGTTCGGGATGGACGAAGGGGCAGTACGCTACGATCGAAGAACCTGGGTCCGCTATACCGCCGCCGATGGTCTGATCGATGGCCCGGTCGAGACGGTCCTGCGAGGTAAGGACGGCAGCCTCTGGGTGGCCGGACGGCACCGGGATAAAAGCGGCGCCGCCCGCTTCGATGGCACGAGGTGGCGCGTGTTCTCTGAAACGGATGGACTGGTGGGGAACAATATTTTCACAGGCTTCGTCGCCGACAACGGCGATATCTGGTTCGGAACGCAATGGGGAACGCGGCAAGAGGACCAGAGTTCGGGCGCGATGCGGTTTGATGGAACGGAGTGGACGGTCTATACGACCGAAAATGGCCTCGCCCACAACAGGGTCTACGATATCGCCCAGACACCCGATGGGGCGATCTGGTTTGCGCTAAGTAACGGACTCAGCCGATTCGACGGCGAACACTGGACCCAGTTTGATCCCGGAGATCAGGAGAGGCCAAACCAGAGACCTTCCAGGCTCTGCGTGACTGACGACGGTCGTCTCTGGGTCGCTCATGGCAACAATAGCAGAGGCGTTGTACGGTACGATGGGAAGACCTGGCAGCGGTTTACAACCGAGGACGGACTGGGAGGCGACAGCGTCTGGAAGATCTACCAGAGCCGGGACGGCACGCTCTGGTTCGGCACGGATGCGGGGCTGACCCGGTTCAATGGAGAAACCTGGCAGACCTATTCCAGGGATGACATTCCGATTTCGTTCGGTTACTATATTTCTAACCGGATAGCCGAATCGCCGGACGGCGCCCTCTGGCTGGAAGGCGCCTCCGGACTCGTACGCTTTATGCCGGACCAAACCGCCCCCGAAACCGCCCTGGAGCCGGGCGCAGACCGGATCTCCTCGGCAGGCAACATCCTCATGAGGTGGTCGGGCCGCGACCTCTGGGACGACACCCCGCCCGACAAGATCCGGTACCAGTGGCGGATGGACGGCGGACCCTGGTCGCGGGCCTCCGATCTGACGGACTTCACCTTCACCTCCCTCTCCGACGGCGGGCACGAATTCGAGGTCCGGGCGCTCGACCGGGACGGAAACCCCGATCCCACCCCTGCGGTCCACGCGTTTGTCGTCGAGCCGCCCTGGTGGAAGAACCCCTATGTCCTCGGCCTGGGACTCGTCCTGCTCGGGCTGGTGGGTGTGCAAACGAGCCGCGTCGTGCGCAGAGAGCGTCGGCTTCAGGGATCGAACGCCGCGCTCTCGCAGGCCAACAAGGAACTCTTCACCGTCAACCAGGAACTCCAGCAGAAAACCGAAGACCTCGAAGAGGCCAACCGGGAACTCCAGCGGGAGCGCTCCATCGAACGGGTGCGAGGGCAGGTCCAGTCGATGAAACGCGCATCCGACTTCGAATCCGTCCTCTCCCTCTTAACCGAAGACCTCAAAACCGTCGGCCTCCACTTCGACACGTGCAGCATCGACGTCCTGGTCGAACCGGTCGAAGACCTCACAATGGCCTCCTTAGAGGAACACGGCCTCCGCTACACCACCTACAAGCTCGACCCGGAAGGCATCGTCACCCAGGAATCCTATCACCTTGCCGCCCCCTTCCCGGACATGATGCGCGCCCCCATCCAGCGCTTTGTCGCGGGCAAAGTCTGGCAGGGCCGGGACGTGGACCTGGGCGCAATGGTCGAAATCCCCATCGCCCACTACGGCCGCCTGCGCATGACCGCCCCGGACCGGGAAGCCTTCAACGAGGAAGACATCGACGCCCTGCAGGACTTCGCCTCGGCCATCGCGCTGGGCTACGTCCGCTACCTCGATTTCGAGCAACTGGAGAAACAGAACAAACAGATCCAGGAACAGACCGAACGCAAGTCCCGCTTCCTGGCCAGCATGTCCCACGAACTGCGCACCCCCATGAACGCCATCATCGGCTTCACCCGCCTGGTCCTGCGCCGGGGAAAAAGCGAACTGTCCGACCGCAACCAGGAAAACCTGCACAAGGTGAGGGGAAGCGCAGACCACCTCCTGGCGTTAATCAACGACATCTTAGACCTCTCCAAGATCGAAGCCGGGCGCATGGAAGTCAACCCGGAACCCTTCGAGGTGAAAGACCTCATCGCCTCCTGCTGCGGCGCCGTCAGCCCCCTGGTCAAATCCGGCGTCAGACTCACCTACGACATCTCCGACGGCATCGGCGAGGCCAACACGGACCAGGGCCGGCTGCGTCAGATCGTCATCAACCTGCTCAGCAACGCCCTCAAGTTCACGGACTTCGGAGAGGTCGCAGTCCGGGTCTCCCAGAACGGCCAGCCCAATCCCGCCCTGGAAATCGCGGTCTCCGACACCGGCATCGGTATCCCTTCCGACGCGCTGGACACCATCTTCGAGGAGTTCCGTCAGGTTGATGGCGCCAACAAAAAGCAGAAGGGCACAGGATTGGGGCTGTCGATCACCAGAGGGTGGACCGAGCTGTTGGGCGGGACGATTGAAGTGGAGAGCGAGGTAGGGAAAGGGTCGGTGTTTACGGTGAGGGTGCCGGTGGTATACAAGGGTGTAGAGAAAGGATAAATGCTAAGGAGAATCAGAGAGCAGCCTCGAAACCTTCCGGCAAAATATCGCCTGCAAAACGGACCAGCGTGTCATCAAGGTCTTTCTCAATGACAATATCTGCAATAATTTCACGACTTGGGTCGTGCGCCACAAACCGGACCTGCGTGGGCCAGTCGTGCTCGTCCGTCTCCGTCACTTCAAAGAGCAGCCATTCCTCGGGGTACTTCTCAAAATAGGGCACAATAAGCTTATCCAGATCAATTATCATAGGACCTCCTGTTTGCACGAGTTATTATATCTTCAATATGCAAAGAATACGGAGAGTCCTCTCCTGAGACAAGGAAAAATACAGAAATACAATCAAACAGCACAAGGGGGAGCGGATGCGTATTCTCTACATCGACATCGACTCCTTACGTCCCGATCACCTGGGATGCTACGGCTACCACCGGAACACCTCGCCCACCATCGACCGGATCGCTGCGAGCGGAGACGCGGAGATCGCAGAGAGAACCAGATTTTAATCCCTTTTTTGCCTTTCTCCGCGTCCTCCGCGTCTCCGCGGTGAATGTCCCAATTTTGCATCTCACATCCACAATCGTTATATTTCATCCTCTCCCGCCACCCTCACATCTCACGCTCCGGAAGGCTCATTTCGTGAAAATCTCCGAACACGCCATCCAAAAACCCATCACCACCGTCATGATCACCCTCAGCATCCTGGTGCTGGGAGCCATCTCCCTCTTCCGCCTGCCCCTCGCCTGGGCCCCCGACATCACCTTTCCCAGGGTACGGCTCTACGTCAGATATCCTTCCTCCTCTCCCGAAGAGGTCGAACGGCTGATCACCCGGCCCCTTGAAGAGACCATGGGCACCCTGTCCCACCTCAAGAGCATCAGTTCCCAGTCCTCCGGCAGCAGGAGCCGGGTCAATCTCGAATTCGGCTACGACACCGACATGGACCTCATGTCCGTCCACATCCGGGACCGCCTCGACCAGGTCCGGAAAGACCTCCCGGACGACGTCGAACGCATCGAGGTACGCCGCTGGAACAGCGAGGACTGGCCCGTCCTCACCTACACCCTCAGCTGGCTGGGCGGTGATCCGGCGGAGCTCAACCTCGTCTACAAACACACCATTCTTCCCCGCCTGCAGCGGGTGCCGGGTGTGGGAAACGTCGAAGTGTCGGGCCTGGACGAGAAGGCCCTCCTGGTAGAGGCGGATCAGAACCTCCTCAATACCCACAACATGGACATCCGCGCCCTCAACTGGGCCATCCGCTCCAACAACCTCAACATCTCCGCCGGGCACGTTCGGGAAGCGGACAAGCGCCTGGCCGTACGGACAGTCGGTGAATTTCAAGACGTCTCGGAGATCCGGAACCTCCCGCTCCGCAACGGCTTTGTACTCGGCGATGTGGCCGATGTCACCTACGACTATCCCGAGAAGAAATCTTTCCAGCACTTAGACGGCCAGAATGCGGTCACCCTCAGCATCCGCAAAACCTCCACCGGCAACCTGGTGGCCATGGCAAACCAGGTCAAAAAGGAGATGCAGGCCATCTTAGACGACGTGGGCCGCGACAAGCTCAATGCCAAACTCATCCGGGACCGTTCCGGCGACGTCATCCGGGGCATCTCAACGCTCGTCCAGTCGGCGGCCATCGGCGGGGCGCTCGCCATCCTGGTCATCTTTGTCTTCCTGCGCAGCTTCCGCAGCACCCTCATCATCGGCTCGGCCATCCCCATCTCCGCCTTCTGCGTATTTATGATGATGTACATCCTCCGTGAAATCTTCGGCGCCAGCATCACCCTCAACCTGGTCTCCATGATGGGCCTGATGGTCGCGGTGGGCATGCTCGTGGACCCCGCCGTTGTCGCCCTGGAAAACATCTACCGCAAACGCTTTGAACAGGGCATAGACGCCCGGACGGCCGCCCTGGAAGGCAGCCGGAAAATCGGCATCCCCGTCCTCACGGCCGCCCTCACCACCGTCTGCGTCTTCATCCCCATCATCTTCGTCACCGACTCGGGCTACGCCCTCTGGATGAAAGACTTCGCCATCACCGTGTGCATCTCCGTCATCGCCTCCCTCTGCGTGGCCCTCACCCTCGTCCCCCTGGCCGTCTCCCGGGCCTTCCGGAAGCAGGAATCCCGCCTCGACCGGGGAATCAAAACCGGCCTGCTGGCTCTCCTTATAGGCGCCATCGCCTATCTGATCCACAACGCAGGAATCCACGCAACCCTCCGGTGGGGCCGGGAAACCCTCAGCTGGTTCTCAGACGGCCTCTCAACCGTGCCCACCGTCGCCTGGATCCTCCTCGGCCTCCTGATCGCCCTCATCGTCCTTCTCTACGTCCGCTGCCGAAAAATCGGCATCAAAATCCTCTATGCGCGAACCATCAACACCACCCTCCGTTACCGCTGGACCACCGTCGCCCTGGCCTGCATCGTGCTCGGATTCGGCTATTATCTCTACACCCAGGTGGGCAAACGCCCCTTCCGGTGGCAGCCGGCCCGCCAGGTCGCTTTCAACGTGGAAGTCCCCAGGAGCTACACCCTGGAAGACGGCCTGGCCCTCTACCAGCGCATGGAAAAGCTCCTCCTCCCCCACAAGGAGGAACTCAACATCGACGCCATCTCCAGTCGATTCAGCACCACCGGCACCAAACGTATTGTCCTCTACCTCGTCTCCGCAGAAGAAGGCGAACTGAGCGTCGATCAGGTCAAACGGATGGTCAAAGCCCTCCTGCCCTCAGACATGCCCGGCGTGCGCTTCAAATCGGGCCGGTCCTGGGGCAGCAGTACCACGGGCGTGAGCGTAGAAATCAGGGGTTGGGACCCGCAGGTGCTGTCGATTCTGGCCGAAGACATCAAACGCCGGATGCTCGACATCGACGGCGTACACGAAATCGAAACCAGCCTGGAAAGTGGCCTCGAAGAAATCCAGGTCACCGTCAACCGACAGCGTGCCCGGCGCTACGGCCTCTCGCCCATGCGCATTGCCACCACCCTCTCCACCGCTCTGGGCAGCCGGGGAAACAACAAATTCAAGACCGACAACGGGGAAATCGACATCCGGCTGCAGCTCAAAGAAGAGGACCGGACCACGCTGGAACAGCTCAAGAACACCGTCTTCGAAAGCGACGGCGGCGGCCTGGTCTCCTTTGCCAGCCTGGCCGACTTTCGGCTCCAGAAAGGCCCCCGCGCCATCGAACGCGAAGACCGGATGACAGCTGTGAAAATCTTCGCCAACACCGAACGCTCCGCCATCTACACCGTAGGCGCCCAGATGCGCAAGCGCATGCAGAACATCCCTCTGCCCGCCGGCTACACCTGGCAGATGGACCGGAGCTTCCGCCGGCTCTCACAGGAACAGAAAGAGACCGACTTCACCATGCTCTTTGCCGCCGTCCTCATCTACATGATCATGGCCGCCCTCTTCGAATCCTTCATCCACCCCTTCACCATCATGTTCTCCATCTGCTTCGCCTTCACCGGCGTGGCCGTCGGCCTCTACACCTTCAACATCTCCCTGGACAACAACACCTCCTACGGGCTGCTCATCCTCTTCGGCATCGTGGTCAACAACGGCATCGTCCTGGTCGACCACATCAACCGCTACCGCAAACAAGGCGTCTCCCGTCTGGAGGCCATCGTACGGGGCGGCCAGGACCGCCTCCGCCCCATCCTCATGACCGCCATCACCACGATCCTCGGCCTCACCCCCCTGGTCGTCCCCATGGTCTACGGCACGGCCGAAGGCACCGCCCGCCTCTGGGGCCCCATGGGGCTCGTCGTCATCTCCGGCCTGATGGCCTCCACCCTCCTCACCCTCATCCTCCTGCCCACCGTCTACGCCCTCATGGACGACCTGGGACAGTATGCCAAACGGGTCGTGGCCTCGACGAAATCTTAATTTTACACGCTGGCCTCACACCACGAAATTTGGTATATTGACTCGATCAAAAGAATTCGCGATATTTTATGCCAATCTCAATCGGGAAGCCTATGGCCACGGTGGGGTTTATCAGCCATCCCGACTACCTGAACCACGACACCGGTTTGTGGCATCCGGAGCGTCCCGACAGGCTGCGGGCAATCCTTCAGAGGCTGGAAGAAACCGGCCTTCAGAAGGACCTCCTGGCCATACCGCCCCGGGCCGCCGAAGCCGCCTGGCTGGAAAAAATCCACACGAAAGAACACGTGGCCAATGTAAGAACGCGGTGCGAACAGAACCGCCCCCACATGGGCGACGGGGAGACCATGATCTGTCCCGCCTCTTTCGAGATCGCCCGCCTGGCCGTGGGGGCCGCCTTCGGTGCGGTAGACGCCGTGATGGACGGGCGGTCCGACGCGGTGTTTTGCGCCGTTAGACCGCCGGGTCACCACGCCGAACACGACCGTGCAATGGGGTTCTGTCTCTTCAACAACGTAGTCGTTGCCGCGCGTTACATCCAGGAAACCTGCAATCTAAAACGGGTGGTCATCATCGACTGGGACGTACACCACGGAAACGGCACCCAGCATATCCTGGAAGAAGATCCCAACGTCTTCTACTTCAGCACGCACCAGTACCCCCACTACCCCGGCACCGGAAGCATCCACGAAATCGGCCTCGCCCCGGGCATGGGCACAACCCTCAACGCCCCCATGGAAGCGGGCGCGGGAGACGACAACTACCTCGAAGCCTTTGACGAACGCTTTATGCCGGCCATGGAACGGTTCAAGCCGGAATTTGTCATCATCTCGGCCGGATTCGATGCGCACGAAGACGACCCCCTCTCCGCAACCCGGGTCACCGAAGCCGGCTTTGTTGAAATGACCCGGCGCGCCCTGGCCATCGCACACACCCACGCCGGGGGCCGCCTCATCTCCGTCCTGGAAGGCGGCTACGACCTGAACGGCCTCTCCTGCAGCGTAGAGGCCCACCTTCGCACCCTAATGGAGGGCTGATCCCTCCCCCGACCCCTTTCAATTGGGGAATGCGGATTGGGGAATGTGGATTGAAAGACTTTAAATCCGCAATCCGCATTCCCCAATCCGCAATCGTGTAATGGAGAACCTGTGAGCCCATCCAAGCCCACCGTCGCATTCCAGGGAGAACTGGGCGCCTTCAGCGAAACGGCCGCCCGGACCTACTTCCACGAGTCGGTACCCGTGGCGCCTCTCCCAACTTTTTCAGAACTCTTCGAAGCCGTAGAAAGCAGAGCCTGCACCCACGGCATGGTCCCCATCGAAAACTCCCTGATGGGGAGCATCCACGAAAACTACGACCTGCTCTTAAAACACAACCTCCAGATTGTGGGCGAACTCAAGCTCCGGATCGTCCACAACCTGATTGTCAACCCCGGCGTCTGCCTGGAGGACATCCGCCACATCTTCTCCCAACCGCCCGCCCTGGCCCAGTGCAGCGAATTCATCCGATCCTTAGCGCATGCGGAAGCCGTGGTCGACTACGACACGGCCGGCGCCGTCAAACGCCTCAAAGAAACCGGGGCGAAAGACGCCGCAGCCATCGCCGGCGCTCAGGCGGCCATCGACTACGGCCTGGAGATCCTCCGGGAAGGCATCGAAAACAACCACCAGAACTTCACCCGGTTCCTGGTGGTCGCCCGGAAAGCCGTTGAAGTGGAACCCGAACATTCGGCCAAAACATCCATCGTCTTTGCCATGGAAAACGTGCCGGGCGCCCTCTTCAAAAGCCTCGGCGTCTTTGCCCTCCGGGACATCGACCTGCTCAAAATCGAGTCCCGTCCCCTCGACGGGAAACCCTGGGAGTACACCTTCTACCTCGACTTTGAAGGGCACCTGGAGCAGGATCGATGCCTTCAGGCCGTTGAACACCTCGAGCAACTCGCAACCTTCCTGAAAGTCCTCGGCTCCTACAAACAGGGCGAAACCGTAGAAGGCAAAGTAAGAAAAAAGAGGACGGACCTATGAAATTTGCAGACCGGATGTCGCTCCTTGGAACCGAATCCGCCTTCGAAGTCCTGGTCAAAGCCCGGGCGCTGGAGGCACAGGGCCGGGACGTGGTGCATCTGGAAATCGGCGAACCCGACTTCGACACCCCGCGCCACATCGTCGGTGCGGGTCAGAAAGCGCTGGATGAGGGCTACACCCACTACGGCCCCTCCGCCGGCCTGCCCGAACTCCGGGAGGCCATTGCCGAAGATGTTTCCGGGTTGCGGGACATCTCTGTCACCGCCGACCAGGTCGTCGTCACCCCCGGCGCCAAACCCATCATGTTCTTCACCATCCTGGCCCTCGCCCAGAGTGGGGATGAGGTCATCTACTCCAACCCGGGATTTCCCATTTACGAATCCGTCATCAAATTCGCAGGCGCCAGACCGGTCCCCATCCCCCTCAAAGAAGAAAGGGACTTCAGCCTGGACGTGAACGAACTGAAAGACCTCGTCACCGACCGCACGCGATTGATCATCATCAACTCCCCCCAGAACCCCACCGGCGGTGTCCTCCCTCCGGAAGACCTGAGAGCCATCGCCGAAATCGCCGTCGCCCGCCAGGTCCCGGTCCTTGCCGACGAGATCTACTCCCGCATGCTCTACGGCGGCGAATTCCACAGCATCTCCGTCTACGACGGCATGGAAGACCTCGTCATCATCCTGGACGGCTTCTCCAAAACCTACGCGATGACCGGCTGGCGCATCGGCTACGGCGTGATGCCTCCGGACATGGCCGCGCACATCACCCGATTGATGACCAACAGCAACTCCTGCACCGCCTCCTTCACCCAGCGAGCCGCCCTGGCCGCACTGCAGGGCCCCCACGATGCGGTGGTCGAAATGGTCGCCGAATTCAAACGCAGGCGGGACATCTTCGTGGACGGCCTCAACGCCATCCCCGGCATCCGCTGCGCCCTGCCTAAAGGCGCCTTCTACCTCTTTCCCAACATCACCGGCCTGGGCCGTTCCTCCAAAGAGATCGCCGACCTCCTCCTCAACGAGGGCAACGTGGCCGCTCTGGCCGGCCCCGACTTTGGCGAATACGGCGAGGGCTACCTCCGCTTCTCCTACGCCAACTCGGTCGAAAACATCCGGAAAGCCCTCGACCGCATCGCCGACCTGGCCGCAAAGCTGAAAGCCTGAATCTCGCGCCTCCACCCACAAGAGGGCAAGACCATGGGCGTAGCCTCAAAGTCCCGGACCCACCTGGCCGGCAGAACCGTCGGCGATGAACAGATTCAGGAATGGATGGAAACCTTCCACCGCCAGGGCTTTCTGTTCCTTCAAAACGTCCTCCCTCCGGAACTCTGCGCCGAACTCCGTGACGACCTGGATCGGGCATTGCGGGACAATCCCAACGGCCTTGCCCGCCTCAACGAACGCATCCACATATCCCATCGGATGTTCGAACACAGCCCGGCCAATTTGAAACTCTTCGACTTGGAGCCCATCGTCAGCTTTGCCGAAGCCCTCATCGCCCCAAACTGTCACGTCATCCACAACAACTCGTTCCGCACCCCATCCGGCGGCGGCCTCACCGGCTGGCACCAGGACGATCCTCCCCACTACACCGTCACCCACGGCCCTCCCCCCACAAACATCCGCCTGCCCGTCCTCTTCTTCACCGCAAACTACTACCTCACGGACGTCACCGAAATAGAACACGGCGGCACCGAAACCCTTCCCGGATCCCACCTCTTTGGCGCAGGTCCCCCGGGTGAACTGGAAGGAACCGAATGGGAGAGCCGGATCCACCACAACCTGGGCCATGCGGGCAGCGTCACCATGTTCAACAACCAGGTCTGGCACCGGGGCGGCCCCAACAAAAGCTCCCGAACGCGCTACATCACCCAGATCACCTATGCCCGGCGCATTATCGGCCACAAGTACTACCCCTTCATGAACTACACCATGCCCGAACACATCTACAAAAACGCCACCCCCAGGCTCCACCGCCTCCTCGGCTTCCTCGAACACGGCACCTACGGATAAAAAATCGCCCCGGAGGATCGCTCCTCGGGGCCTTTATCTTTTCGGTCTTGCAATGCTTTTCAGAGACATCACTCTGCTATGCCCATGAACATGGCGGATAGGGGCAACATCGTGATCGGGAATCCCTCTGGTGTACCCGATGCACCGCCGCCAGAGCCTTCCACAGGGCCGCATTCGAAATTTTTTTTATCCCCCACCCCCTCACCACATCACCCGAAACTCCGTAGACGCCACCGCCCGCTGCAGGCTCTGAAGGTCCGTCACCACCACCCGAAAATCCCTCCGCCCCGGCATCGCCTCGTCCAGATTCAGCGCCAGGTAATGCGGCTCCCAGTCCCGTGTGCCCCGGCGCTTATAGGACACCGCCGTGGTCCAGTCCGCTTCTTCCTCTTCTCCTTCCGGCAGAACCCGCACCTGGTAGGTCACCTGGTAGTGGGTCTCCCCGAACTCGTCCCGCGACACATTATAAACCTCAAAATAAAAAAACGCCTGCCCATCCCGGTCGCACTTTCCCACAGGATTGGGCAGCACCATAAACCGCTCCCGTCCAAACGGCCGCTCCTCCCGCTCCACAATATGCCGGGCCAGAAGCAGGCTGCTCACCTCTAAGGAATCGCGGCCGAAACGCCGCACCTGCAGGGCGTTCCGAAAGGTGCCCACCGTCTTCGTCGACCGGTCTTCCGCCTCCGCTGCCAGGTGATAGCTTCCCGGTCTTAGCATCAACCGCTCCGCTGCGAAGAGATACCCCTCTCGCGTCCCGTCGTAGACCACCCAGGGCATCATCTGTACCCGCCCCACCGCTTTCCGCACCGTATCCCAGGCCGCGTCAAACAGAAACAGGCCCTGTGTGATATCCACCGCCTGCACCCCTTTACTCACCTCCTTGTGGGTCACCTCCTCGCCCGGCAGCGCATAATACACCTCCACCCTCACCCTGTCCTCCTCCTCCCGGAACTGCGCAATCTGGTAGGGCGCATCGTACCGCTCCCATCCATAAGGATCCTTGTAAATCTCCGGAACCCGATCGATCAGATTTTTGAACCCCAGCGGCGTACGGCCCAGCCAGGCGATCCCGAACTTCCAGTGATCCCGGGTATCCGTATTCTCGAACACCAGCTTGAATCCCTCGTAGTTCCAGACCTCTGCCCGGGGATGGCTGGTGTAGGGAACGGCTCTAGACTGGGACTGCCAGTACAGGTAATTCTGGTACCAGCCGGGCTGGTCCACCCCCGTGTGGATCTCTCCCGGCTGAACGCTTCTACTCAAAGGGCGCCCGTACCGGATATAGGCCTGACCCTTGTCGGTCGTCCAGCCCGGAATCTTCCTGTCCGGTTCGCCGAACCGGAGGTTGGCGTAGGCCACCCGGCCGCAGTGCTCCATCAACCGCTCGTTCAGCGGCGTTAAGAACAGCGGATCCCGGCCCGTCCAGAACCGCCGTAGCGCCTCCTCGTCGGGCAGGCTCCCGGTCTTCTCCAGCGTCTTCTTGTCTGCAAGCATAAAGACCGATTTCATAAACTGCTGTTCCCGATAGGACATCCGGGCCAGCCCGTTCACATAGGCCCGATAGGCCCGCTTCAGATCTTCCTGCGCCTGGTAGCTCAGCCCTACGAAAAAATACGCGTCCGAATCCTTCGGGTGTCGCGCCAGATAATCCCGGAACAAATCTCTCAACAGGTCGGGCATCCCGGCCTCGTAGTACACCAGCCCTAAGAGCACGCGGGAGGGCCGGTGCTCCGGATCCACCGCCAGCGCCCGGGTCAGATACCCGACCGCCTCGTCCCGGTCCTTCTCCCCGAACGCCTCCATGCTGAAGCTCGCCTGTCTGATGTTCGGCTGGCCGTACCTATCCAGGTCGCCGTACGTATAATCAACCCGCTCGCCGTGCAAATAACGTGTCATCTGCCACGCCGCATACCGCCCCGCCAGGTAAAGCGCGCCCACGTGGTTGGGGTTCTTTTCAATCGCCCGCTTGGTGTGCGTATACGCAGACCCCCGGCGCCCCCACGACCAGAAAAGACCCGCAAGCGTGATCCGGTAATCGGCATTGTCCGGTTCCTTGCGGAGCGCTCGCTTCAACCACATGGAAGCGTCGTACCGCGAAGACAGCGTTCCCTTGCCAATATAAAGCTCCGCCAGGGCGTACATGGCCCGGCCCGACCGGTCGTAGCCCATCGCCTTCTTGATGATCTTGGCGCGCTCTTTATAGGACAGCGCCCGATCCGATGCTGCAGTTAGCAGCGAATCCACCCTCGCGGGATCGGGCTTCCGGGCCTCGACCGGAAGCGCACAGCCCATCAACACCAGAAAAACCGCATATACGAACAGCTGCACGGGAACCTCCCATTCAGACCTCATCTGTCACCCTCCGGTATGCCATATTACAGGATACACCATCTTCCCCCCAATGTCAAGAGTCACCCCCCCTGCGCCCTTTTGTTTTGACAACAGGCCAAATATTGGCTATCTGTAAGAGGATCCAACCCCTTCAAGGAGAACCTCATGCCCCCTCAAACAGACCCTGACATCCGGCCGCTTCCCGGCACCGGACCGCTCACCCTGGAGGGAGACCTTGCCGCAGACATGGTCGCCGGCATCGACCGGTACCTCATGCGCGAACTGGATGCCTCCCCCGGGAGCCGCGGTGAATACTGGAATCGCGATCTCTCATCGCACCGGAACTACGAAAAATCGGTTGAACCCAACCGCCGGCGTCTCCGGGAAATCATCGGCCTGGCCGATTCCCGGGAAACGGCCGAACTCCGGCGGGTCGTCCCTGCGCTCGCCTCATCCTCCGAAATCGCACAAGGCCCCGGGTACAAAGTCTTCGACGTCTGCTGGAACGTCCTCAAAGGCGTCACCGGCGAGGGCCTCCTCCTCCTGCCCGATGCCGAGCCCATCGCCAGCATCATCGCCCTCCCCGACTGCGACACCCCCCCCCGAAATGCTCGTGGGCCTCTCGCCCGGCATCCCGGAGCAGGCGCAATTTGCCCGGCGGCTGGCCGAAACCGGCTGCCGCGTACTGGTGCCCCTGCTCATCAACCGCCGGCAGACCCATTCCGGCATCCCCGGGGTGCGCCTGACCAACCAGCCCCACCGGGAATTCATCTACCGCGCCGCGTACGAACTGGGCCGGCACATCATCGGCTACGAAGTCCAGAAAGTCCTTGCCGCCCTCGATGCCCTCTCATCGCCTCCACACCCCACCGGCGTCATCGGCTACGGAGAAGGCGGCCTCGTCGCCTTTTACGCCGCCGCCCTCGACACCCGCATCCAGGCCACAGCCGTCTCCGGCTATTTGCAACCCCGGGAGGGCCTGTGGTCCGAACCGATCTACCGCAACCTCTTCGGCCTCCTCCGGGAGTTCGGTGACGCCGAAATTGCCGGCCTCATCGCACCCCGTCCCCTCCTCGTCGAAGCCGCCCAACATCCCGAAATCCCCGGCCCGCCGCCCCCGGCGGAAACGCGACAGGGCGCCGCCCCCGGCCGGCTGACCACTCCGCCCCTCAGATCGGTCCGCGCCGAATACGAACGCGCCCGCAGCTTCACCCACGGTCTGCAGCCTCCGGCCCCACTCAGCTTCATCTCCAGCGATGGCGGAAGCGGCCCCCCCGGATGTGAGGAGGCGCTCGCCCGCTTTCTAAAAGACCTCGGCGCTGCGGATGCGCCCGCCCCCCTGTCCGATCCCCCATCTCCAACCCGGGAACCTTCCGACCCCGACGAACGCCTCAAACGCCAGTTCGAGCAGCTTCTGGGCCACACCCAGCACTGCCTGCGGGAGGCCGAATTCCGCCGCGCCGACTACTGGTCCGATGCCGACCCCACAACCCTCGACACCTGGCAGCAGACCAGCCGCCCCTACCGCGACCGCCTCTGGAACGACGTCATCGGCCCCCTCCCGCCCCCCTCGCTTCTTCCCAACGGGATCACAGAAGGCGAACGCCGTCCCGTTGTCGTCTGCCAGCACGGCCTGGAGGGGCGTCCCCAATCCCTGGCGGATCCGGACGAGGACCATCCGGCCTACCACCGCTACGCCTGCAGGCTGGCCGGGCGGGGCCTCGTGGTCTACGCGCCCCAGAACCCCTACATCGGCGGCGACGATTTCCGCGTGCTCCAGCGCAAAGCCAACCCCCTCAAAAAGTCCCTCTTCTCCTTTATCGTCCGCCAGCACGAACAGACCCTCAACTGGCTCGCCTCCCTCCCCTTTGTGGACCCCGACCACATCGCCTTCTACGGCCTCAGCTACGGGGGCAAAACCGCCATGCGTGTGCCCGCCCTCTTAGAGGGCTACTGCCTCTCCATCTGCTCGGCCGACTTCAACGAATGGATCTGGAAAAACGCCTCCGCCCGTCACCCCTACAGCTACCTCACCTCCGGCGAATACGAAATGCCCGAATTCAACCTGGGCAACACCTTCAACTACGCCGAAATGAGCTGGCTCATCTGCCCCCGCCCCTTCATGGTGGAACGCGGCCACCACGACGGCGTCGCCCCCGACGAATGGGTCGCTTACGAATTCGCCAGAACACGAAACCACTACGTCCGTCTGGGCGTGGGCGACCGGACCGAAATCGAATTCTTCGACGGCCCACACACCATACACGGCGTCGGAACCTTCGACTTCCTCCACTGGCACCTCAAGTGGCGAGGCTCAGCATAAAATACAAAACATCAGGAGATTCCCATGGCCGACACCCCCAACCCCTACCAGCAGCACCCCGACATCGTCTCCCGCTGGATCAGCGACCGCCAGCGCCTCCTCCGGAACGAGACCGAGGACTACCTCCGCAGCGTCATCCTCAACTATGAACCCCGCCGTGCGTCTTACTGGGACCGCGACTATTCCTCTCTCGACGCCTTCGAGAAATCCGTCGAACCCAACCGCCGGCGCTGGAGCGAGGCCGTCGGCGTATTCGAGTCCGACGGCACAGATCTCAACCCCGTGCTCGACCCCTGGTACGACGACGATCAACTCTCCGCCTGGTGGGTCAGTTTCAACCTCCTCGGCGGCCTCAGAGGGCGTGGCATCCTTGCCCTCCCCAAAGGGCGTTCGGGGCCGTCTCCCCTCGTCATCGCCCAGCACGGCATCGGCTCCTCTCCCGAAAAAGTCTTCGGCCTGGACGATCCCTCCGACATCTACAAAAGCTACGGCCGCCGCCTGGCCGGTGAGGGTTTTGCCATCATCGCCCCATGAACATCTCCGGAGGCCCCTCCGCGCCCGCCAGGAGCGCCTCTGCAAACTCCTGGGCAAAACCCTCTGGGGCCTGGAAATCCACCGCACCCGGCGCCTGCTCGACTACCTGGAAACCCGCTCCGAAATCGACATCGGCCGCACCGCCATGTACGGCATCAGCCTGGGGGGCGCCTACACCATGTCCACCACCCCCGTCGAGCCCCGAATCCGGGCCGCCGTCGTCTGCGCCTGGTTCAACCACCGCCGCAACAAAATGGCCGTGGACGACCCCCGCTACTCTTGCTTCCTCTCCGTCAACGAAGAACACATCTGGATTCCCGGCTGGCTGCGCGAATTCACCGACAGCGACCTCGCCTCCCTCATCTGCCCCCGCCCCCTGCTGGTTGAACAGGGCAAGGCCGACGGCATCGCCTGGTGGCCCATGATGCTGGAAGAATACGAGCAAACCTGCGAACACTACAGAAAACTCGGCCTCGATGACCGCATCGAAATCGACCTCCACGAGGGCGGCCACGAAATCCGGATGGAAAAAAGCCTCGAATTCCTCAAAAAATGGCTCCAGCCCTAAGAAAAAACAAGGAGTAAAACAAATGATCAAACTCGGTGTAATCGGATGCGCTGGCATTGCAACGCATCAACTGAACGCTGTATGGAAGGACAACCTGTTCGAGCTCGTAGCGGGCGCGGATGTCCGTCCCGAACAGCTTGACATGTTCCGAGAAAAGTTCGGCCTGACCTACGGCTACGAGGACTACCGCGTGCTGCTGGCCGAGGCGGATGTCGAGGCGGTCCTGGTATGTACGCCCACCTATCTCCATGCCGAAATCGTCATTGCCGCAGCACAAGCGGGAAAGCAGGTCTTCTGCCAGAAACCCATGGCGATGAACTCACACGACTGCTACAAAATGATAAAAGCCTGTCGCACCTGCGGCGTCGGGCTTCAGATCGGGTTCGTTCGGCGGTTCGACAACGACTGGGGAACGGTGAAAAAGGTGATCGATTCCGGTGTGCTGGGGCATCCGGTTCTGTGGCGCACGATCTCAGGAGGACCTCCTCCGGGAAGTCCGTTTTTTATGAACAAATTCGAAGGAGGCGGGCCGTTGATAGACGGAATGGTCCACAACTACGACTTTGCCTTCCACTGTTTCGGCGAGCCGGTGGAGGTAAAATCGATGCCGATGAAAATCCAGCATACCACCACCGCGCTGGACACCGGTACCGTCCTGGTGCGGTTCGAGCGTGGAGACGCCATCATGTGTTCCTGGTCCTGGGGGCTCCCGGCGGGAGTTCGCTCAAACGGCTGCACGGAAATCCTCGGTCCCAACGGCGTCCTCTTTTTCCCCGGAGGCTACGACTCCGCAAAGGCCGAGGGTAAACACGATCCTTCAACCCAGGGCGCATACCTTTTGGAACTGGCCGATGAGCAGAGCGAGGTGATCACCTTCGAGAAAAAGAACATGCTCCGGGAAGAAATGCAGCATTTCGCCGACTGGGTTCAAAACGAGTCCGAACCGCAGGTAACGGGCGATGACGGCCTGCGGGCCACACGGATTGCGGAACTGGCGCTCAACGGCGGAGGGCTGTGCTGAAGCCAGTCGCTCTGCCCCACGCCTGGTTCTTCAACCACAGCAACCCGATGACGGCAAAAGGAGAGCCTCCATGCCCGACTACAACCTCTACTGGGGAGATTCCCACACCAATCTCCGTGGTGACCAGCTGGACAACCTGAAAGAGACGGTCCATTATGCCAGAGAGATGCTGGACTTCTGGCCCATTGCCTACTATGCCCAGGAGACGCGCGTGGAACCCGGGTATTTCAACGGCCTTCCCGTTGAAGACTGGCACCCTCAGGAGCAGCTCGATAGGGAGTGGGAGGCGATCTGCGACCTCGCCGAAGCCCACAACATCCCGGGTGAATTCGTCATATTCAGCGGGTACGAGTGGCAGGGCGATGCGACTTCGGGCGACCACAACGTCTTCCACCTGAAAGACCACCAGCCGATTATTCGCTGCAACACCCTGTCCGAGCTGTACGCCGAAATTCACCGGCAGAAGATCGTGGCCTTCGTCATCCCCCATCACACGGCCTACAACGTCGGCATCCGAGGCAAGGACTGGTCCGTGCACGATGAAACGCTTTCCCCTTTCGCCGAAATCTTCTCCCAGCACGGCTGCTCCGAATCGGACGAGGAGTGGATCGGCCTCCGGACCAACGTGAGCATGGGCCCCGGTATTTCGGGCGGCACGATCGAGGACGGTCTGGCTGCCGGCCACAGAATCGGCATCATCTGCTCCAACGACGGCCACCACGGCTTTGCCGGCGTCTACGGCTGGGGCATTATGGGGTGCTATGCCGGGGCGCTCACGCGCGAATCGCTCTGGGAGGCTTTTGCCGCACGGCGCGTCTACGGCGTTAGTGGAGACAGAATAGCGCTGGAATTCACCGTCAACGACGCCATGATGGGCTCTGAAATTCAGGCCCGGGGTCGCGAAGCCCGGGTCCGCGGAGGCGACGCCATCGACCGCATGGAACTGATCCGAAACAATCGGGTCATCGCCACCCACTGTCACAACGGTACATGGGATATCCCTGAAGGCGACAGGACGATCCGCTGCAAGCTGCGAGTTGAAGTCGGCTGGGGCGTAGCCTACCAGGGCATTGGCCCCACCGAACCTCGTCGCTGGGAAGGCCGAATTGAAGTCCCCGGGGGCCGGATCGTCTCGGTTGAAAAATGCTGGACACGCCCCGGACAGAGCGTGGACACGCCCGGCAATTCCACCTGTGCATTCCAGTTCACCACGCAGCCGGTAGGCCCGCGCGGGACCAACTGGCAGGCCAACATCTTCGAGATCGAAGGAAAGCCCTCCGATCCCATCACCCTCTCACTCGAAGGCAAGACGACTAAAATGACGCTGCAAGAAGCCACGTCCCGGTCGCGCCTCATCGACTTCATCGATGAGGCCGAGGTATTTGTAAAAGAAAAGTTCGAACTCGATCCGACTACGCTGCCCCGGCGCGACCGTCTCTACTTCCTGGGCCATAAATCCAAAGTACACCGCGCCACACCCGATAATGGATTGAACGCATCCCTGGTGTTCGACGACAACGATCCACCCGAGGGGGTCAACCACTACCGCATTCGCGTCACGCAGCGCAATGGCCATATGGCCTGGTCTTCGCCGGTATGGGTCGAAAACGCATAAGCCGGCCAGGTCCACCCGGCAGGCCGGCGCCGATGCGGTCATTGCCATGGCCCCTGCCCGCACCAACGCAGCCGTGGCCATCCGGAGTAAACACCGGCAAAGCGCGCATTGCAGAACGGCACGACCGACATCCTGATAAGCTGTGAAGAGCCGACCCCGGTCAGGGTAGAGGACAACATTGAATTCGACGGACAGTTTGGCATGGTCCGGCTTGTAGACGGCGAAGTGAAGTACATGCGGATGACCCATGCCCGGCTGTTGAAACTCCAACAGCTTGAACTCACTTGTGAGATCCCTGCATACAGGGGCAGGGTAACGCGGGTAGATGCGAGCGATCCCATGAACAATCGGGTATTCCTCGATCCGCCTCTGCCCTCAGACGCCGCACTGGTAGAACGGACGGTCCACTTCCAAAGCGATGTTCCCTGGGACACGAGTTACGACATCGAATCTATCGGAGACGGCTGGATCTCCACCGGAGACCATAATACACGACAAAACTTAATCTGACCTAAAATATGGAGGATCAATCAGTATCCAAAGACAGTGAAAGAACTCCTGGATGTGATCCTGTATATTGAGCAGAACATACTGCAAATGGTCCAATCCATATCGAAACAGGCTTTTCTCTTTGCATCCGTGTTTTTTGATCTTCAACGGTTTTGTCTTTGCGATCCATTCTCCTACCAGATGAGCCCAGGTGAGGGCAATGGCTAAAAGCGCGATGAGTTTTTCGATTCGTTCCAGATGGATCAGATGGGTCTGTTCCAGATCGAAGCCTCGGCTTTTCAACGCGGCGAACAGGACTTCAATTCCCCACCGTTTTTTGTAATCCTCCAGCGGTTTTCGACCTTTACACTTGCTGGCAACGATGAGAAATTCGTCAGGTAATCGGATGACAGACAAATACAGATGATGACCATAGATCAGACGGGGTTTACGCAGGATGCGCTCTTGGTGAATGTGCAGGTCGGCAAACAAGCATCGAAGCGCGATGTCCCCTTTGCCATTTAGGGTTTTGGCGTTTTCCTTGACGCGGATGGCAAAGCCTAAGGCTTGCGCATCTAACCACGCAAACCATTCTTGCCCAATGAATTCCCGGTCTGCAACGATGACCTGAATCAGGTTTTTATCCACCAACTTCAAGACCCGTTCCATCAACTGGATACGCTCATCGGTGTTGGAGTTGCCCTTTTTGGGCAGCAGTATCCAGCAGATGGGAAATGCAACGCCTTGATAGACACTCCCGGCGGTGAGAATATTGATGGTCAGTTTGCCGAAGCTCCAGGTCGTCCGATCTATCGAGATGGTAAAGTCCGACTTGATCGGCAAGAGATGCAGGATCAAGTCGGCCACCAGGTCATAGGACAGATTAAACTCACTGAAGAAACGTTGGATTCTGCGATAGTTGGACTTCTGCTTGGCTTTGCCGTTGAGGGCGTTGGCCAGTTTGGTGAAGTTGACGGTTGTGAGCTTGATGAGAGACACAATGAAGGCGGCGATGAATTTTACCCGGGCCTTATGACAGGGTAAATACCATTGCATCACGTCGTGTAATTCATTAACTTGAGGAGACATAGACCTGTGTTTGATGATGGATGAGTTGTTGGATCTTGACAACCCAAACTTAACTCATTTCACCACTCAGCGCAGGTCTTTTCCTTTTTTGTCGTGTACCATGCCGGAGACATAAGCGTTGTGGCCGGATTCAAAGATCCGGAAAATTTCAATTCGGGCTACGCCTACCTGGTCAACCCGGGCGCCGAATACGTGGTCCCAAACAGCACCGGTCTGGATCGGTAACATCCAAAGAGAAGATTCGGTAATCGCCATGAACAATTGGAAAGCGTGGTGCAAACACAGGAAAATAGACGCAATTGAGCCCAACAGGTGGTTCAGGCTTCACGTGCAGAAGGACACCGACGAGGTACGCCTGGAAAAATCAAATTGATAAATGCGGTAGCTGAAGGTATATTTTAAGTAAGGAAAAGAATGCCGGTCATATTGCGCGTCAAAGGATATAGATTCTGGTTTTACGAAGCAGACCTCGACGAGCCACCACACGTCCATGTTGGCAAAGAAGGCAACGAAGCCAAATATTGGTTAGATCCGATCGCTCTCGCCCGCTCAGGCAGATTTCGAGAGCACGAACTCAACGAAATTCAAAGGATCTTGACAGCATACAAAGACGATATCCTGGAAGTATGGCAAAAGGAGCAACAAAAACGTGATAACCGTTAAAGTTAGAGTTAAAACGCATAACAACGATGAAGTATCTATCGTGCCGGTCGTCGTTCCGGATCTCGATGAAGTTAGAGCGCTTGCCGCCAAACTGCACGCGAAGGAGAAGGCGTGGAAAGGAGAAGCTTTTGGTTGGCAGGCAGAGTACAATCCGGAACGACCAACCCCCCCCCTTGATTCTAAGATGACCTTTACACCGGCTGATTTCTGTATAGGTGAGAGTGGAATCTGGTTCTTCTCTCTCATGTGGGAGCATGGTAGGGACGCAGAGCCAGTGGAATTTGTGGATGATAAAAACATCGTGGAACAGCTTGAGTAATACAAAGCACGCTTTCCACGACATCAAACGTCATAGACTCCCGCTGGATGGCTGGCTCGTTTGGCGGGAATTGCTTTAAAATGCCTGATAAGGAGGATAGCCATGGCCAAAACGTTCAAAAATCGCGATGAAGCTCACGCCTGGCTGGATCACCACGACCCGCTCGCGCCGAAGGCGGGGGATGCGGCCCCCGATTTTGAGCTTCGGAACATCACCGGTGAGCATCCGGTGCGGCTCTCAACCTTTCGAGGTCAAAAACCGGTCGCCCTGGTCTTCGGCAGCTTCACCTGACCGCCGTTCGTCCGGGAGGCTGTCAGCCTCCGCGATCTGTACGCAGCGTACAACGACCGTGTGCAATTTCTGGTGATCTACATCCGGGAGGCCCATCCGGACGACGGATGGAGCTTCAAACCCAAAGGCATCAACGACCCGAAGACGATAGACGAACGCAGGGGAGTGGCGGGAATGTGTGAAGACCAGATGCAGTACGGCATCCGGACCTATGTGGACGAAATGGACGATGCGGTGATGATAGCCTATGCGGCCTGGCCCGAGCGGCTCTACCTCATCGGAGAGGACGGACGCGTGGTTTATGCCGGGGGGCGAGGGCCGGGCGGATTCAAGCCGGCGGAGTTGAAAGAAGCCATCGACAAACTGCTGGTTGAACAGGCGCAACCGGCCTCGTAATGGAAGCCGCCCTAAAAGGCAGTTTCGATAAGACCCTGGCTGCGCTCACCACAGACCCTCTGATCGGAAGCGGCGACATCTCCTGGCTGAAGGAAAACCATCCCCGGCTTCTGAATCCCAGAAGAAAGCCAGAGACAGCAACATTTCAACCCTGCTGGATCAGAAAGTGAGCTTACCCATGACCCTGGACGAAAAAATCGACGCCTTTCTCGCCGCCGGCCCCTACGCCGTTGTCGGCGCTTCCAAGAACCGCGACAAATACGGCAACAAGATCCTGCGCTGTTATCTTCAGCACAATCTCAAAGCCTACCCGATCAACCTCCGGGAATCGGAAATCGAAGGCCAGAAAACTTATCCCAACCTGGCCGCCCTCCCTGAACCCGTGCGCCGCATCTCCATCATCACGCCCCCCTGAAATCACCGAAGGCGTCGTGGAACAGGCTGCACAGGCGGGTGTGCAGCACATCTGGATGCAGCCCGGCGCGGAAAGCCCCACAGCCGTCGAACGCGCCGAATCGCTCGGGATCAACGTCATCGCCAGCGGCCCCTGTCTCCTCGTCACGCTCGGCTACACCAAAAAGAGTTCATAAGGAGCTGGCATGCAACGCGTTCCCTTTCAAAAGCTATACGACGAATTCTACCGCTGTCTCATCAAAACCGGTTTCACCCCGGACCGTGCGGAACTGTGCGCCCGGATCTTTGCCGAAAACACGCGCGACGGCGTCCACTCCCACGGCCTGAACCGCTTTCCCCAATTCATTGAAAGAGCAAAAAAAGGCCGCCACATCGACATCCATGCCACCCCCGAAAAAGCGGGCGGCTTCGGCCTTTTGGAACGGTGGGACGGCCGCCTGGGCCCCGGCATGCTCAACGCCACCTTCTGCATGGACCGCGCAATCTCCCTGGCCCGGGAAAACGGCATCGGATGCGCCGCCCTCAAAAACACCAGCCACTGGATGCGGGCGGGCGCCTACGGGCTGCAGGCCGCAGACGCCGGCTGCATCGGCATCTGCTGGACCAACACCACCAAGCTCATGCCCCCCTGGGGCTCTGCCGAACGCAAAATCGGCAACAACCCTCTCGTCATCGCCGTTCCCCGCCCCGACGGCCACATCCTCCTGGACATGGCCATCAGCCAGTTCTCCGGCGGAAAAATGGACATCTACCGCCGCAGCAAAGAACCGCTCCCCGTCGAAGGCGGCTACGACACCCACGGCAACCTCACCCGCGATGCCATAGCCATCCACGAATCGGGCCGTCCCCTGCCCATCGGCTGTTGGAAAGGATCGGGCCTCGCCCTCGCCCTCGACCTCGTTGTCACCCTCCTCTCCGGCGGCCGGTCCACCTACCAACTCGCAAAAGAAAAAGACGAATACGGCGTCTCCCAGATCTTCATCGCCATAGACGTCACAACCGTCGCCGGCGAAGAAATCCTCCACCAGACCGTTGAAGAAATCATCCGTGACCTGCACGACGCCCCTCCTTTAGAGGGACACGAACAGGTCACCTACCCCGGCGAGCGCATGCTCAAAACACGCCGGGAAAGCCTCGCCCACGGCATCCCCGTGGACCCCGACTACTGGCAGCAGGTCCTGAACCTGTAACTCCACCACGGAAGCTCCGTAACATTTTCACGTCCACACCGGGAGAACGATGCGATGTCCCTCAAAAGCTGCCATCACCACGGCTTTACCGTATCCGACATGGACCGGTCGATCCGCTTCTATTGCGACCTCCTGGGCCTGGAAATCATCCAGGACGCCCTGCGCGAAAACATCCCCTCCTACGACCAAATGCTCGGCTATGAGGACGTCAAACTGCGGGTGGTCATTCTCAAAGATGCAAACGAATCCGTCCTGATCGAGTTGATCCAGTACCTCAATCCCCCTTCCCAGGAACGGCAGGTACAGAACCATTTTGTCGGCGCATCGCACCTGGCATTCGAAGTCGATGACATCGACGACATCTACCGGCGCCTGCGCGACGGCGGCTACCGCTTTATCAGCGATGGGGTCGTGGACGTTGTCCGCGAGGGCAGGCTGGTGGCCCGGGGCATCTACGCTCTGGACCCCGACAACATCAGCCTGGAACTCTTTCAGCAGGTCGGCGGCGAAATCGACAAAGCGCTGGACAGGGAATAGCCGCAGGACCGCGCCGTTAACCTGGAAAGTCCGGCGAGTTGTCCCATCTCCGATTTCAGCATTTTTTCATATTGTGTGGGAACGACTGACGTCTGAAGGCAGTCTAAAAGATGGTAAGCCTAAAAAGGTGTAAGAAGTTTCCAACCCTTTTCAACGCCCAAAACGGAGAGAAGATAAGATGAAAATCAGAAAACGTCTGGCCTTTTTCATGGCTGCGCTCGGTGCGGTTGGAATGATATCCGGTACTCAGGCGCAAAGAGGCGACCGGTTGGCCAGAGCGGGACTCGAAGTTGGCACGCCCCTGCCCGATATCACCGTGTACGATGCGTCAGGCAGCCCCTTCAACCTGAGCCGGATGAAAGAACACTACTCGGTCCTTGTCTTCGGCTGCCTCACCTGACCGCCTTTTCTTCGGAATGTCTCCAGTTTGGAGACCGTGTATGAAGATTATGCACCCAAAGGCGTGGCGTTCTACTACCTCTATAAGTCACTCGCCCACCCGGAACTGGATGGGTACGTCCAGCCGTTCACCCTCCAAGAACGGCTGATGCATGTAAAAGAAGCGCAGCGAACGCTTGGTTCAAAAATCACCTGGCTCTGTGACGCGATGGGCAACGATGCGAAACACGCCCTGGGCGATGCCAGCAACTCCGAATTCGTGATCGGACCGGACGGCAAAATTGTTCGGATGCGGACCTGGAGCAACCCGCAGCAGCTTCGGGAGGATCTGGAGGAACTCGTCGGTCCCGTACCCAATCCAACCCGGGTTTCCGATCTGGATCTCAAAACCGTGGAAGTACCCCAGGTAGCGCCCCGGGGCGTGGTCCCGAGGCTCGATGTGCCCGGCGGAATGCAGCCGGTCAGAATTGAACCCAAAACGGGGGAAACGCCCTTTTACGCCAAGCTCCGTGCCGAGGTCTCCCGTGAGGTCTTTCAGACGGGGAAAGGGAAGATGTATCTCGGATTCCACATGGACCCCATCCATCGTGTCCATTGGAATAACCTGGTCGAGCCGATTCATTATGAATTAAAATCGCCGGATGGCGCCACCGTGTCGCCGGCATCTGGTAAAGGGCCCAAAGTCGAAGAGGCGTCCGATATCGATCCACGCGAGTTTCTGGTCGATATCGAAACCGGAGATTCCTCCGGTCCGATTGAACTGGCCGTCCATTACTTCGCGTGCAATGACGCCGAGGGCTGGTGTATACCCGTCACTCAACAATACGCGATCTACCTCGAACGAGACCGGGATGGAGGCAGGGTCTTCGGTCGGGAGCGCGGAGGTGGCTTTGCCGGAGGTCGCTTTATGGCCCGGCTCCTGGAAAACGATCAGGACGGCGACGGCAAAATCAGCAAAGACGAAGCCCCGGAACGCCTCAAAGAACGCTTCGACTTCATGGACCAAAACGGCGATGGCTTCATCGACGAGAATGAACTGCAACAGGTCAGAGGCCGGGGAGGACCCGGCAGTCGGGGTGGCTTTCGAGGCGGTCGGGGCAACTTCATGGCCCGGCTGATGGAAAACGATCAGGACGGCGACGGAAAGATCAGCAAAGACGAAGCCCCGGAACGCCTAAAGGAACGCTTCGACTTCATGGACCAGGATGGCGACGGCTTTATCGATAAAGACGAGCTGGAAGAGCTTTCTCAGCGGTTCGGGGACCGCAGAGGACCCGGCGGTCCGGGGCGCCGTGGACGCCCGGATCGTGCGAACGGCAGGTAAGGGGACGTCGTCTGATCATCGCCATTTTCGGCACATAAAAGGAGGGCCGACCCGAAGTCGGACCCTCCTTTTATGTGTATGTTCTGGAGTCTCTATTCCGGTCCGGGGTCTTGTCCTCCGCGTAAATGAACGATCAGAGGCAGCGCCAGAGGCACGAGCCCCAGAAGAAGCATCGCGGCCCCGTTGGCCTGGTAGAAAGGAACCGCCGTCTCCAGCAGAGACAGCCCCGGTCCGATCAGCGCAGAGGCCCAGAATGCGATCATATAGGCCAGCAGGTTAAAGCGCACGACCCATCCCACCAGGAGAATCAGGGTCCCCCATGAAATCAGATTCAACCCGACCAGCACAGCAAAATGATACAGGTCTCTGGCCGGGCCCACCGTGCCCATCAGCACAGCCGTTAGGCCAAAGATCACCGCCAGAACCCAGATTCGCTTCAGCGCCCGCTGCCAGATCAGGACAGCTGCCAGTGCCGCGAAGAGAACCAGCAGGCTGCCCCCCACAGCGCTGACCAATCGATCCAGAAACGGCAGATAGGTGTTCAGCCCCGGGGGCGAAAACCCGCCCGGCTTGAGGTAATCCGTCAGCCAGTGGTAGTTTACAAAGCTCCCGACCTGTCCTATTCCTCTTCTGATTAGCACTAGCGAGCCCCCCAGCAGGAGCGCATCCAGCCAGAAGCGAACCCCGCCCTCGCGCAGCCGCAGCAGCCCGAACCATTTGACAGGCGCCATCTCGTGGGGATGGAGCGCCCGGAACAGCGCCACGGCTAAAGCCACGGCCAGAACCATCACCAGGCCCAAAAAAGCGGGAGTCAGCAGGAAGCCGATTGCCTTTCCCCCGAGAAAGGTCCCCAGGGCCTGGCTCGTATCGTACTTCTGAAAGAACGTCGGCAGACCATTGAGCATGTTAACCAGCATCAGCGCCGCTGCTAAGACGCCGATCCATACCGCGAAACGCCATCTCACCTGCCTTTCCCGGAAGGCCCGCAGGAAATAGCGTCCGGCCAGGACCACCGTCGCAAGGACCAGCACGACAACCACCACCGGCGGAATCACATCCTTCGCCTTCTGCTCGCGCAACTCCCGCAGAAACCCCTCCGGCGCTTTGTAGTGCAGGCTGAAGCGTCCGACTCGATCCCCCTGAACGCGTGTGCTTACCCGGAACTCCCCGTCCTCCACCTTCCGGTCAATCCGCTCCCAGACGAAGGTGTGGTCCATCCGGGCCTCCTCTTTCTCCGACCGGGCCTCCAGAAGTTTGTATCGCACCGTATCCGCAACCGACCGGCCGAAATGTTTTTCAACAAACGGCCGGGCAATAGTCCGGGCGGAATCCGCATCCAGTTCGGCCCCGGCCCGGGCCTCCGGAATAATGTGGTCGAAAAACACCACCTGTCCGGCGCCATCCACCCTAACCTGCACCTCCTCCTTCTCCAGCGGCTTGAACCAGCGCACCCGCCACGTCCAGGGGGCCGTCTCCTCGGAGAACAGCGTATCCGCCCGCGCCACCCCTGCATGTCGAACAAGGTGTACAAAATGATCCGACCCCACGCTGCTTCCAAACTGTGCACTCCTGCGATAGCCCTCGATATCCAGTCCAACCTCATCACAAAACGCCTCCGCCTTCCTGACTGCTTCTGCCCGGCTCACCGAAAGCGAAAGTGTCCTCGCGCCGAACCGTTCCACTCCCAGGCCCGCTGCCAGAGCAATGCCCACAACCGCAAATACGCCTGCGATCACCCGTCTCCGTCTATCAAGTAAATAGGCCTCCGGCCCCTTCTGAGGCGCCGCGTCCTCTTGAGGCGCCGCCTCCGGTTCGGGAGGGGGCGTCTCAACAGCCGGTTCGGGAACCTCCTCCTCAACCGGCTCTTCAACCTCACGCGAACGGCCGGCCAGGACGGCAATCAGGGCCGGGATTGCAGGCAGAAGCAGAATCCCGGTCACGGCGATCCCCGAAACCTGGAAATACAGGCTCGTGGACTTCATCATCGGCAGCGCGGTCAGAAAAGCATTGTAAGCATAATGGGCGATAATCGGCGCCCAGATCCCGAAACGGAGGAAAGCCACGCCGAACATCACGCCCACCACAGTAAGCTCAATCCCGCGCGTATAGATCGGCTCCACCGGATAGTTGGAATGCAGAAACGCCCAGACCACAGCCGGCAGCAGCACCGCAAGCCACCGCCGTTTCAACCACCGGATCAGCAGCGGAATGGCCAGCAGCCGGAAGAAAAACTCCTCCATCGTGGAGGCCACCAGCCCCACCAGCAGCGGGTAAATCCAGGGGATCAGCGTGCTGAACGCATTGTCGTAGTCGCTCACATCCGCCGGGGACCAGACCCCGAAATAGCGCGATCCCACCAGATAGAAAAGGGTCACATATCCCACCATAACCCCCGCAATCCCGTAGCCCACGAACGTCGATCGCAAAAACCCTTTTGAAAGAATCCCGCCCGGCGAAAAGCGTCCGAGTGGATCCCGCCTGCCCCCAAAGAGCACCTCTCGCCCCAGCGCGCCCCCGGCCGTACCGGTCATACAAATAATCCCGCCCGACAAAACCGAGCCGACGATCGCTGCAAGCAAAAGAATCATCAGAAAGGCGCTGTACGACTGCGTCGTATTATAACCATAAGAAATCAGAGGCAGGGCGTTCATCTGTGCGGCCACCGCCGCCACTGCAACCAGCACGCCCACAACCAGGCCGGCCTGCCACCGGAGCGTCCCTTTTCGGTAAGCCTTTACCAGCACCACCAGCATCGCTACGGCCAGAGCGAGCCAGAATATTTCAAATGCCCGGCTCAACAGACCTGCCCGGGAGCGAACCTCACTGTAATTCCGGGTGAAGGTCTCGGGGACTTTCAGATACTCCCCGAACCACCCGACCCGGTCCCCCTGCACAACAACCTCCAGCCGATAGTGCCCGTCTTCCCCAACCGTAAACCCGGCCTTTCGGTACGTAAACGTATGGTCAGTCCGCGCTTTCCGCTCCGTACTCGACCGGTCGATCAGCGTATAATCGTTCAGATCGAACCCCTGGACCTCCTGCACAAACCGCTCGGCAATCGGCAGCGCAGCCTCCTCTGCCAGGCTCGCGCCTTCGTCCGACTCCAGGACCCGATGTGAAAAGCTCACAATCCGGCCCCCGGGATCGAGCCGGACCCGAAATTCCTCCTTCTGCAGGGGTTTGAACCACCGCACGTTCCAGGTCCAGATCGAGATCCACTCCTGCGCCAGCCGGTTCGTCTCCTCCAGCCCCAGCGTCTTTTCCAGAAAAATCTGCTGCATCTGATTCCGGGAAAACACCTGGGCGCTTTCGTATCCCTCCATGTCGTATCCCAGAGTGCCCAGATAGTCCTCAGCCTTTTGAAACACCTCTTCCCGACTCAGTTTAAAATCCAGCGACGCAGCCGGAAACGCCTCGGTGTAAAAATGCAGAAAAACCCACAGCCCGACCGCTCCCAGAGCCAGAAGCAGCACAATCCACAAAACCTCGCGGCGATCCATCGATTCCTCCCTTTCAAAGTAAAGCACAGAGTATGCATACTCAATGTAAGCGCATCCGAAGTCGGTTGCAATCCTTTTTATTTCATCCTATCTTCTAACCAACCTTTTTACTTTCTTACCAAAGATCGCCCCATGACCACCAGCGACGCGCTTCCCAAAACCATGCAGGCCGTCATCTGCCACGGTCCCCAGGACTACCGCCTCGAAGAGCACCCCGTGCCTCAGCCTGGCCCGGAAGAGGTCGTCGTCCGCGTCCAGTCCGTAGGCATCTGCGCCAGCGACCTCAAATGCTACCTGGGCGCTCCCCTCTTCTGGGGCGACGAACGCCGGGAGGGCTACTGCCAGGCCCCGGTTATCCCCGGCCACGAATTCGTGGGCGATGTGATGGCCCTCGGCCCCGGCGCCTCCGAAAAATACGGCCTGAACATCGGTGACCTGGCCGTCTCCGAACAAATCGTCCCCTGCGAAACCTGCCGTTACTGCCGGCGCGGCCACTACTGGATGTGTATGCAACACGACATCTACGGCTTCCGCCAGAACACCTTCGGCGCCATGGCCGAATACATCCGCTTCCCGGCCAACGCTCGCAACTACAAAGTCCCCCAATCCGTCCCGGTCGAACACGCCGTCTACATCGAACCCTTAGCCTGCGCGATCCACGCCGTCCAGCGCGGCAACATCGACCTCGACCACACCGTCGTCATCGCCGGCGCGGGACCCCTGGGCCTGGGCATGGTCGCCGCCGCTCGCCTCAAAAACCCCCGGCGCCTCATCTCCCTCGACCTCAACGACAACCGCCTCGAAGTCGCAAAAGCCTGCGGCGCGGACATCGGCCTCAACCCCGACAAAATCGACGCTGTGGACGAAGTCCGAAAACTCACCGGCGGCTACGGCTGTGACGTCTACATCGAAGCCACCGGCCACCCCGGCGCCGTCGAACAGGGCCTCCACATGATCTGCAAACTCGGCACCTTCGTCGAATTCAGCGTCATGCGCGAACCCGTCACCGTAGACTGGACCATCATCGGCGACACCAAAGAACTGGACATCCACGGCGCCCACCTGGGCCCTCACTGCTACCCCATCGCCATCGACATGCTCCAAAAAGGGCTGCTCCCCATGGACCGCATCCTCACCCACCGCCTCCCCCTTGCCGACTTCCAGGCCGGCATCGACCTCGTCGCCGCCGGAGACCGCTCCATCAAAGTCACCCTCACCCCGTAGAAATGAGAAAGGGAAAACCGCCATGCGCACCCGACCCCTCGGCCGAACTGGCCTGCGCGTTTCCGAACTCTGCTTCGGCGCCTGGGAGATCGGCGGCCTCTACTGGGGCCCCATCGACGCTCACGTTTCACAGAAACTCCTCAACGCCGCGTACGACGCCGGCATCACCGCCTACGACCTCGCAGACGTATACGGCAACGGCCGCAGCGAATGCATCGTGGGCCGCACCTTCCGAGACCGCCGGGACCGGGTAATCCTGGTCACCAAAGCCGGCTATCTCCCCGGTGTGGACGGCGCCCAGCAGCTCTACAACCCTCAAGTCCAGTGCCACGATCCGAAATACCTGAACGCGTGCTGCGAAATGAGCCTTCGCCGGCTCGAAACCGACTACATCGACGTCTTCCTCCTCCACGACCCCCCGGCCCGGGTCCTGAAACGAAAAAACGTCTGGAACGCCCTCCACCGGCTCAAACAGCAGGGCAAGATCCGGTTTTTTGGGGCCTCCACAAATGCGGTCGGGGGCCTGGCCGCCATTCGAGGCGGCGCCGAGGTCATCGAGGTCCCCTTCAACCTCTTCTCCCGTCAGCCCACCGACGAACTCTTCCCCCTGGCAAAAACGGAGGGCGTGGGCATCCTGGCCAGGTCTCCCTTTGCCAGCGGCCGCCTCTTCCAGAAAGGCAGCGGCTCACCCTCTCGGCCGTACCGCTTTCTCGCCCAAAAGGACCGGACCCTCCCCTCGGCCGCCATCAAATACGTCCTGGCCCACAACGCGGTCTCCGCCGTGGTCACCGGGATGATGAAGCGGGCGGAACTCAACAAGAACCTGAAAGCCTGCAAACGTCCGCTACTCACACGTGGGGAACTCGCGAAAATCGCAGAACTGGGATAATTGATCTGCAAGCTTCAAAGTTAAGCCTCTTCTGAAAGGGTACCGGCATGGCCTATCGCAAGAAAATCACCGTGGACCACACAAAAGTCTCAAATCAGAACCTGACCGACTTTCCCCTCCTTATCGCCCTAAGGGATGCCGCACTGAAATCAACGTCCCGGGGCGGCCACGTCGCCCGGGAGAAAGGCGACGACATCCACTTTACCTCCTCTGACGGCGCTCCCCTGGACCACGAGATCGAAAGCTACGATCCGTCCACAGGATCCCTGAAAGCCTGGGTTAGAATCCCGACCCTCTCACACACCGCCGACACCGAACTCTCCCTCTGTTACGGTCAAGAGAACGGCGCCGCTCAGAGTTCCAGATCGGTCTGGGACGCGCATCACAAACTGGTCCGCCACCCAAATACAGCCGCAGGCGAGCATGAACGTGTCCCCCACAGCGATGACTTGAACATCACCGGCGCCATCACCGTAGAAGCCTGGTTCCACAGTGACGAAGCCAGATCCGACGCCTTTCAGGCCCTCGTCTCTAAATGGTCCCTGCGTTCCACCATGGACGCCTTTGAATCTTACGATGCCGGAGACACGGACGGTCTGAACACCAAAGGATACTTCGGTGCCGTCTGCGACGGGCGCTACGTCTACTTCGCCCCCCAGTTTAACGGCGATGAACGACACGGGGAGGTCCTGAGGTACGACACCCATGGCGACTTCAGCAAAAGCGAAAGCTGGGAAGCCTACAGCGCCGGGAACACAGACGGCCTGAGGACAAAGGGATACTACGGCGTCGTCCACGCCGCGCCCTACATCTACTATGTCCCACGCACCGACGGCGAAACCCTCCACAGCAGGATCATGCGCTACGACACCCGGGGAGGTTTCAAAGATCCCGAAAGCTGGTCTGCATTCGACATCGGCATCCCTGTCTCCCATCAAAGCGCTGTCTATGACGGACGCTACATCTACCTGGTCCCCGGCTCTGAAGAGGAGGGCGGAGAAAGCGGCAAAGCGGTGAAATACGACACGCAGGGAGAATTCACAGACCCCGCAAGCTACCTCACCTACGACGCCGGAAACACGGCCGGCCTGGACTGTAGAAGCTACGACGGCGCCTGCTTTGACGGGCGTTACGTCTACTACGCCCCGCTCAACGACAGGGGGTTCGTCCTCAGGCACGATACCGGGGGAGACTTCACCGCCCCCGAAAACTGGACGGCCTTAGACGTCAGCGGACTGGGGCTGGACATGTGCGTCGGCGCCATTTTCGACGGGCGCTACGTCTACTACGTTCCTTACGCCCACAGCGTAGCTGTAAGATACGACACCCGGGAGGATTTCGAAGACCTGAGAAGCTGGGAAGCTTATGATGCCGCAAACACCTCCGGGCTGAATACAAATGGATACGACGGCGCCGCCTTCGATGGACGCTACATCTACTACATCCCCTTCTACGAAGGGAACGAATCCAAGGAAGGATTCCACTGTCGTGTGTTGCGTTACGACACCCTGAAAACCTTCCAGGACCCATCGGCCTGGGAGGCAGCCGACGGGGGTGTTTTTACCTATCCCCCCAATCCCGGCGGCTTCAACGGCGGCGCCTTCGACGGGCGCTACGTCTACTTTTCCCCCTGGCGCGAAGACCCCGACGAAAACGACGCCCGCGATTACACGCCTCACGGCAAGGTGCTCCGCTACGACACGGCGGATGAGGACGCCTCCTTCATTCTCAAGTACGCCGAATGCGGCCACAACGGAGGCCTCTGCGCCTCTCTTCCGGGACCGACCTTTTCGGTCAACACCGGAGGAGGGGTTCTAAACGTACGGGCGAACCGGACCCTCGAACCAGGCTGGCGCCACGTCGCAGGCGTCTACGACGGCGCCCGGCTCACCCTCTACATAGACGGCAGTCCCGTCAACGAAGTCGAGGGCGCGGGGTCCATCCAGACCGGCCGGGCCGAGGTCGCCATTGGCCGTATCGCAGGGGGCGGAGCGCAGTTCAAAGGCAGCATCGCCCACGTCCGGGTCTCGGACACGGCCAGGTCCGCAGACTGGGTTCAAACCACCGCCCAAAACCTGAACGACCCCCTCGGATTCGTCCGTGTGGGACCGGAAGAACAGGCGTAAACACCGCCATCCACAAAAAAAGATGAGCCCAGGAAGAGGGGGCGCCCTCTGGTCGGGACTCATCGATTTCTGTCAAACCGTTCGGAATCTCTCCGAAGGCCAGCTCGAACCGGGCAGCTGATGGCTTCATCAAACCATTTCCACAACCATACGGCCTTTGACCGCCTGTGGACCCATCCGCCGGCAAATCCGACCTTATTGAAAGATGAGGTCCACGTCTGGCGTATATCTCTGAACCAGGCGGCGTCCCACGTACAGACGCTCCGGCAAATCCTCACAGTAGACGAACGGGCCAGGGCCGACCGGTTCCACTTTCCAAAGCACCGCGACCGTTTTACGGTCGCCCGCGGGGTGCTCCGGACGATTCTTGGCCGCTATCTGAACACCACACCGAGCGAATTACAATTCTCCTACAATCCTTATGGAAAGCCGGCTCTGGCCGGGGCGCATCCACTTCGTTTCAACCTGTCTCACTCCCACACCCTGGCCCTCTGTGCCGTAACGTGCGACCGGGAGGTCGGCATCGACCTCGAACACATCCGATCCGATCCGGATGGTAAACGAATGCGGATCGCCAGGCGGTTTTTTTCTGCCCGGGAAGTCCTCGCATTTCAGGCGCTCCCCGAATCCATGAGGGATGGCGCATTCTTCGCCTGCTGGACCCGTAAGGAGGCGTATATCAAGGCAAAAGGCAAGGGCCTGTCGATTCCCCTGAGCCAGTTTGACGTCTCGGTGCATCCGCAAGAGCCTGCCGAGTTGTTGCACACGAATTGGGATCCGAAGGAAGCCGCCCGCTGGTCGCTTCAAGCCCTGAACCCCGATCCCGGCTATGCAGCCGCCCTTGCAGTGGAAGGCGCACAGTGGCGGCTTCGGTGCTGGCAGTGGCCGGAAGGGGGTCAGGCAGTCTGACTCAGGTGCGTCTGCCGATCCCGCTGCCGACTCGGACGTGGACCTCAACGCCCTCTGCAGAGCCCTGGATAAGATCCTCATCAAACGTGATTGCGCCCGGCTCGAACAGCAGCACCAGCGTGGACCCTCCATATTGAAAGTAGCCCTTCTCCTGTCCCCTGCCTACCCGGCCGGGGGTACATGTCTGGACAATGCTGGCAACCGCAAAGCCGCCGATTTCTATGTACGCAATCTGCCCGAAACGGGCTGAGACAAACTCGGTAACCGAACGCTTGTTCCGGTTGAGCACATCCGGCATCCTGGCCAGAGCAGCCGGGTTAACCACATAATACCGGCCGGAGATGCTGCGTGCAGGACCGGCTTCCCCGGCATCCGAAAAATGAAACCGGTGGTAGTCGTAGGGAGCAAGCCGAACAATCAGCGCCGATCCGCCGCGGTAGAAATCGGCGGTAGACTCACAGGCCAGGAGGGACGCCAGAGTCATCGAATCCCCTTTTACGGGAATCCGCAACCCTTCGTCCAGGTGGGGATAGACCAGAACCTTGCCCTCGGCAGGGGCGCAGAATACATCCGGCTCGGAGGCAAAAGGGCGGGCTTCGGACTTCAGCCGACGCGTGAAAAAAGCATTAAAACTCCGGTAATGGTGCAGAGGGAACTCAATTTCCTCAAAGTCGATCCCATGTCTGGCAACAAAATCGTAAACCTTCCTGCGGCTCCAGGACAAACTCTGAAACTTGCCGTACAGCCGGCAGAACACCGACGTATTCAGCACCCGGTTGAAGATCTTGAAAAGGACCGAATACCTGTAAACCCAGCTCTGGAAAGGTTCGTAAAGGAGGACTTCGGTAACCATCTCCCCGGTTTGACGATCCCGGTAATTCACCTCGAATTTTTGATCCATAATAACGTGCATCGCTCCTCAAAATAAGAACGGAAATAATCAGAGTTTTTCCAGAAGAGAAACCGCCAGCTCTTCCATCGCCGGCGCCGTTCCCACCCCCCCCAGCGACGACATTCCCGCCCAGGTCTCGTATCCCCCGTGTTCTATCAGCGCCTCGTCTGTACAAACATACCCGATATACCCGTTTGCCAAGCTCACCAGAACCAGGGGCGTAGCCGACGAGCGCGACTTGATATTCAGCCCGATCTCCACAAAAATCTCCCCTGGCAGTGCGATAATGGCGGCCTCACCCAGCTTCAGCGCCTGCACCGGCGCCGTCATCTTCTCCGGCAGCTTCGCCAGCCGCACGCACTCTCTCGCGTAAGTATCCACCCGGTCCTTCGGGATCGGTTGGCCCACCACCCAGCTGAACGGGCCGCTCTCGTAATCCTCGTAGCTCCCCGCAGGAACCGCCAGCACCTTCTCCGCCACCTCTAAGTCTTCGGCTGTAATCGCCTTGCGCGGAAACTCAAACGTGTCCACCGTCCCCGCCAGTTCCAGCGTCTCATGCATCTCCATCAACTGGATCTCCGTAATCATATGCCCCGCCAACACATTCGCCATCCTTATCGCCTGGCGGTGCCCTCGGTCTTTCCACACCGTACGTCCGCTGACATCGTTATTGTTGATCTGCCCCGATGCCGCATTCCACAGCATCGGCACACAGTCGCCCCCAAGGTAATGCCGCATCAACCGAAAGAAATGTCCGAAATAATCCGGCGAAATCGCCTGGCCGTTGTCCGTGCCCACGTAGTGGAGTGAAAAACTGGCCGCAGCGGAAATCGGCGTCCCATCCACCCCTTCCACGTACATCATCGCAAGCTCCGGATCTGTCGGTCCCACCGGCTCAACCAGGTCCGGGTTATTCCTCCCCGGGTTCATCCGGACCGTACCGTCCACCATATGCCATCGCCGGTGGAACGCAATCCGATCCTCATCCACGCTGGCAAACCCCACCCGCGCCGGACGCAGCCGTCGAACCGCCAGTTCCACAGCATCCGCAATTTTCAACGGCAGCCACTCGGTATACTCCCTATCCTCATCCACCCCCAGCAAATCGGCAATCCCCGCCGCCGTATGTGTGTGCGTGGCATTCACCATCACATGCTCGGGTGCGATCTCACACCGCTCTGCAATCCGCGCCTTTGCGGTATCCACCACCTTTTGCGGCACCGCAATCAGATCGCACGTCACCATTGCAACGCGTATCTCGCCGTTATCGATCACCAGTGCCTTGGCCAGCAGCTCGTCATCCACATCTTCGGCATACCGGGGCCTGAAGCTCCCTGGAATCGCAATCCCCAGCCAGGGCGTAATATTGGCCGTAGCGGCTCCCGCCCGCAATCCCGTACTCATCACCGACATCCTCCATTGCTGAAAAGATCACAGACCACAGACCACGGACCACATTCAAACTCCTGAAGCCGTCGTCCATCGTCCGCTCATCTCACCCCGGAATAACCGGCAGCACAATATGCGACGGCCGGTCCGGGTCATGATAAACCGTATTCTCCGCCAGCACAATACGGCGATCCCGTCCCAGCGGACCACCCGTGTTCGGATTGATGTCGAACCGAGGAAAATTGCTGCTGGACACATCTAAGCGAATGCGGTGTCCCTTGGTGAACACATTCGATGTCGGATACATCACAATCTTAAACGCATAAACCTCTCCGGGCGCCATCAACTCCGCCCTCTCCCGCGAATTCCGGTACCGCCCTCGAATAATACTATCCGAAATATTCTGCGCAAACCCGTCGGGATAGTCCACATTGGGCGGATGAACATCGATCAGCTTCACCGTAAAATCCGTATCCAGAGCCGACGACGACGACCACAGCTTCACCACCAGTGGCCCCGTTACCTCCACATCCACCTCCAGCTCCGGCGTCTGAAACACCAGCACATCGCTCCGCGCGGACAGGGGCAGCGTATCCCTGCACCCGTAAAATCGCCTGTGTCCCCGCTGGTCAAACGCGCCGGCAACCATCACCTCGTTCGCCGCCGAAATTCCGCCTCCGATCGTAGGCGCCGGGTCTCTCGGATCGAACGTATACCGGCTCGGCTCCGAAGCCTCCGGCGCCTCCAGACCCAGCGTGCCGTTCGCGTGCAGATAGTAAGGTGTATACTCTGTACCGGGCAGCGGCCAGTCCTCCGCCTCCCGCCACACCCCCATGTGTGAGAGCCGGCCGTTGCGGTCCTTCTCGCTGCTCCCACCCCCCATCACAAAAATCCGCACCGGCTGTTCCCGGTCCACGCCATTGTCGATCCCCTTCAGCCATCGATCGAACCACCCCATCCGGTACCCGTTGTAGTCGTCCAACACCGCATCCGGACCAAAATCCACCTCCCCCGAAAACGAACTTCCCCATCCCCCATGGGTCCACGGCCCCATCAGCAGGTGCTGGGGCGTCTCCTTCATCTTCGAAAGCGCCACATAATTATCCGTCGTGCCCCTGGCGTACGAATCGTACCATCCCCCTAAGTAAATTGTCGGCACATCGGCATGCTCCTCATAATACTGTTCAATCGCGTACCCCCGCTGCTTCCAGTACTCGTTGTAATCCCCCTCACCCAGAATATCCAGCACCCACTGCTCGTAAGACGGCAGAAACCGCAGCGCCGACGACCCCTTCTTATACGGCGTCCGGGTCAACCACTCGCCCACCCGTTCGAAATCCCCCACAAGCGCCGCCTTCAGCATCGGGTCCGCCAGCGCCTCCCGGCTCGTGGTTGCCATGCGAAACGCATACACCATAAACCGCAGCTCCAGCGCTCCGTTCTGCCGCATCGAACTCTTGTGGTAGTTCGACGTCCCCACCGCCACCACCATCGCCTCCAGATGCGGCGGGTTCAGCGTCGCCAGGGCGCTCTGATCGCTGCCGCAATACGACCCGCCCATCGTGCCCACCTTTCCGTCGCACCAGGGCTGGGAAGCGGCCCACTCCACGCTGTCGTATCCGTCCGGCGCCTCCTTCGCAAACGCATACCACTCCCCCTCCGACTGGAACCGTCCCCGCACATCCTGCATCACCGTCACATACCCCCGCCGCGCGAAATACCGCCCCTCGTTCACCCGCCCCTCCTTGTCGTACGGCGTCCGCTCCATCACCGCCGGAAACCGTCCCTCCACCGCTTTCCCGTCCCGGGCGGGCAGATAGAGATCCGCCGCCAGCTTCACCCCATCCCGTATCGGCACCGGCACATTTTTTTCCACCACCACGTCGTACTCCATCCAGGACCCCTGCATCTTGCACCCCTCCAATCGTATATCAACCGTCCGACTTCTCCACAAACTGGCCCGCCTGTCGCAATGCCTCAACCCCAGACCCCCTCTCGGCCAGCGGGAAATGCACCGGCCGGTTGCCCGCAAGCTGAGACTGGTAAATCGCCATCACCATCTCCAGCGAGCGGCGCCCCACCCCCCCGTCGCTGCGCAGCTCTCCTTTGCCTTCCAGGGCCGAAATCAGCTCCTCTAAGGCCAAAACGTAGCTGGAAGCCTGCGGCGGATGCGCCACCTCCTTGAGCTGCAGAGAGCTCCACTGGAACCCGCTCTCCGGCTCGTAATCGTCCTCTTCGGCCTGAAAGAGGTGAACGCGCTCCTGGTCGAACCGAATCATCCCTTTCGTCCCCCGCAGCTCAAACGCATTATCCGTATACTCGGTCAACTCCGCCCCGTGAATCACACCGGTAGCTCCATTCTTGAACTTCATAAACGCAGCGCTGAAATCCTCCACCGCCCAGGGCCGCATCCGCTGTTCGGCCATCCCGCACAGCCAGTCCACCTCGCCGCCGTACAGATCCATCAGATCAAAGTAGTGGGTAAAATCGTGAAGCAGCGGCCCTTCGTTCTCGCTGCGCCACCAGGGCGCGGGCTTCCCCCCGTCCATATAACAATAAATATGATTGAGGTCTCCAATCGCGCCTTCCCGCAGAAGCTGAAGGCCCAGGTTCCACTCCGGGTACCACCGGCGGTTGTGATTAATCTGCAGCGGAATGCCGGCCTGGTCGCAAGCCGCGATCATCCGGTCGCACTCCTCCAAAGACAGCGCCATCGGCTTTTCGCAGATAATCGCCTTCGTAGAGGGCGCCCCTGCGCACCCCTCCACCATCTCACAGTGAAGCTCCGGGTGGGTGGCCACAATACAGATATCCGGCTTAACCTCCTCCAGCATTTGCTGGTAATCGTGATACAGCGCATCCACCCCGTAGCGCTCTCCAAACGCCTCTAACTTCTCACGCCCGCGATTCACACCCGCCGCAAGCTCGCAATCCACGTTCTGCCGGATCGTATCCGAGTGGTTGTCCGGCAAATCGCCGAAGCTGAACTGGTAGCCCACGCGCCCGGTGCCGATCAAAGCGATGCGGTACTTAGCCATGCTCTCCTCCTTGTCACATGTCCTAAGGGTTCCTGGACAGACGATAACTCAAGAATTCAACTTCAATTCTGACACGCCAAAATACACAATTAAAGTATCTATATCAATCATTTGTTCGAGCTGAAACCAAGACGCCGTTCTGGATGCCATAAAAAAAACCGCAATAACTTTGTATTGCGGTGTAGAGAGAATCAATTATGAATTAACTATCATAAGGCCCGAGGAACCGAGCGCCATTGAAGTGAATAAGATGGGTAGGTGTCTCGGCAACCCATACCTCAGTTTCCCATGAGATTTCACGCAGATAGCGACTCAACTCAGCACGGGTGGGAAACGCTGTTACGTAAACCAATCCCGCTGAACAATTATCAAATAACCTTGCGAGTTCGCCACGACGTTTCGCATCTACGGGGCCATGACTCGTCACAGCTTCCACCAGAAGAAGCCAGTTCCTCTTGGAGTAGTAAATCACTATATCTGGCATCTTGCCGTGGCTGTCAACCGAAACTCCAAGTTCATTCAACCCTTCCTTATCGAAGTACCCCCATTTGTCACCCGTATCTCCCACATATATGATTCGGCCTCCGGGTGTGTAGCGGGGCGCGAACTCTTCGATAATAGCTTTGATGAGTTCACTGTGCTTGCCAGGAGTGAGTTGAATTCCCTGTCCATCTTCGAAAGTCACAGGAATCATCTGCATCTTCCGTTCTTGCGCGTACCTTTCACTCAAAGTTTCACGGTTACGGAGATAAGCTCGTAACTCGGCGTCCCATGCTGGGGTCCCATAGGTTTGAAGCAGTTCGAAAGCATCAGGAGCAATCTGGTAGCACCACTTCGGACTGTTCACCGGCCTGGCTGGCTTATCCGGATTCGGGACACACAGCCCCGCTTCTACGAATTGATGCATCGTCCGACGTCGAAAGGTCTCTCGGGTATTAGGAGCGTAACTTTTGCCATAATGGTCCCGGCAGAATTCCATAATAGGGGTAATCCCAATTGAGGGCGCCTTGACCTTGGACCACGGAGTTTCTGGACATAGATCCAAAACTGCCAATAAAGTCAATGCGGAACGCTCATTTTGCTGCTCTTTGGGAAGATCCAAAAGCCTCAGTACCTCTTGAGCCTCATCAATTTTCTGTTTGGCCTGCACAGGATCAGGTGTCCCTATATCTGCCATTCGATGAATCTCCCTTTCGAGCAGTTCATCAATCTCGTTTTGGGCAGGAAACTCTCCACCCACGCTGGCACCCAAACCTTCCAAAACCTCGCAACTCGGATATCGAAGCATTCTTAAGTCACTGGCGTTGACCTGCGTATGCCCGTTGAACTGCCGAAAGTAAATATCAACCAGGGTGGAATTCAGATACACTGCAAGGCCCTTTGCGAGGTTGGGTGTCAGTCCAACACGCCTGGCATGGAAAATATTCAGATGGTTTTCAAAACCTACCCTTTCTGAGATAACTCGTGTAGGGTCATGGACAGCAGCCACGATACGCCGCCGTTCCTCCTTGGCCGAAAACCGACGTACCACCGTATAGTATCCATTAGGTAACAGCCACTTCTCGCTTTCATCTGCATCCACAATAGCATTAGGCTTTCGGCCATCAGGATTTGGCCAATCAATGTAATTCTTCTGGAAATGATTGGGATAAATTAGGGGCACCGTATCGTGACTCTGTTCATTTCTTAAGTAATCCTTGAGCCGGAAATCCACCACAGGTCCCGTGGAGACATCGACGCCGATGTCTTTAAGCGTGTATTCGAACACGCTCATTCGGTCTACCACATATTGCTCCATCTTACTCGTAGAAATATGGATTATCAGGTCCGGATCTCCCGGCCTTATAATTTGTGCATCGTCCACTTCCTGAACGGTCATACCCTCAAAGTCCATACCACTGCTGGAAGAGACGACCACTTTTCCTCGACCTTCACCTTTCACCGCGTGAAAGATAATATTCTCTTGAAGCACCTCATCGTCCTTGAAAGCCTGGTTTCGACTCTCAAAGACATGGAGACACTGAAGCGACATATTCGCCAAAAGCAGCTTCCGAAAAGATTTGAAGTAGGGACCATTGCAAAAACTTCGGGGCACGATGGCCACCAGTTCTCCTCCCTTCTCTAACATCATAACAGCCAGAGAAAGAAAACCCGAGTACAGATTGCTGGTCTCCACTCCAATGGAGCGCAGTAATTTCCGGTGGACCGAATCACTCCGTATCTTTTTATAGGGAGGATTCAAGATCGCATGGGTAAACTCAGGTTCCTTAAGTAGCTTAGAAAACAAGCTACCTTTCAGAATCTCGGTGCCAGCCTGAATAAAATCTTCCTGTAGAACTTCGCTAGAAAACACTACTTCAGACTCTTCACATCTCTGACGACATTCCTCCAATGTAGAACTCAGATACTCAATCAGAACGGATTCCAGTTCATAAACAGTGGCTACAACCTCATTGGTGAGTGTCCTATGCTGACAAATCTCTTCGATGAAAGCAGCCGTCAGAGAACCCACCCCGGCGCCGGCATCCAGCAATCGAATTTTTTCATTTTCAGGCGCCCTGAATAAGGATGCCATAAAGCGAGATATTGGGGCAGGAGTCATAAACTGGCCCATTAAAGATCGAGTCTTGGGATTCAACTTCCGGTTGGCATCCAGCCGGTAGAAGTCGACTTGCTCAACAAGCCCTCTTGATCTCCTGCTTTCCTCAATTGTTAAACTCATTCTGTCTAGCCTTAAACGATTGAAAATACAAGAAAAGAAGGTTTTTCAAGATCTCAAGGAGAGGCAATTCTCAGACAATGCCGAAAAACATTCCGCTTTCAAGTATGTAAGCAGATCGACCAACTATTTGACAATATACTATACATTTGTTCATTGATCAAGTAAATTGATACTGGAAACCTCTCTCGCGATTTTCAAGTAAACATCTTTGATGCGCGTTTCATACGCTCTCTTCTCTCTTACCAGGCCTCTCCTCCACCATCTCGCCCGCTTCAACTCATTCAAATCCCACCATCCCAGCTCGTTCAGGTGGTCCGCCGGTACCGGAAAGGGATGCTGCGTGATAACCTTCTTTCTTCCATCTTCCGCAACCAGCTCCTTTTCCCAGCGCTGAGACCTGACCGACACCAGCCCGTCGTTCTCGCCTTCCTTCTCAAAAATAATATCGAACGACTTTTGAAGAAGCCGGAACACCGCCTCGCGTTCCTGTTGGCTCGCATAAGTCTGGTAAACAACGGAATTCGTCGCCTCCTTCTCCCTGGCAGACTCGTTAAATTGCTGGCAGGCCGCTGAAGTCAGGTCTTCAAACCCATTTAAATCAATAATCCCTTCCAGAAGATCAACAGCCTTGTCAAATCCCTGCTCCAGCCCCCAATCCGCAAAACCGGATCCCAGATGAGGCGTCCCAATGGTTGTCAAACTCACAACATGGTCCGCCATATCACCGTTCACAATCATGTAACGGGAATCCAGTCCTCCCATGCTGTGTGCGATAATATGCACTCTGTCACGGTTGGTCTTATGGAGAATCCCCTCAACCTCACCACGCAGATCCCTCGCCCGGTCTTCCACACCTTCTGCAAATCCGACATTGGAATGATGAACGTCAAATCCGTGTCTCTGCAAATACGTACGAACCCCTTTGAAATAATGAATCCTGTCGAAAATCCGCCCCAGATCAAACGACAGCATCCTCGTAATCGGGTTGATAAACCGTCTTATAAACGAATCCGTAAAATGATCGAACCGTGCGATGCCGTGGGCAAGAACGATGGGATAGGTATTGTCCGGCATGTAGGACCCCCTTTTCACCTTCATATTTCAGATTGCAGATTAGGTACCTTCTCGCAGTGGCGAACGGTCAGTCCTTCACATCAAGCGCCCGCCACAGATACCAGCTCGCCACGGAGCGGTAGGGGCGCCATCGCTGGCCGTACTCCTGGAGTTCAGCCGGGTGGGGCATGTCCACCCTATCGTACGTCAGCATAAATCCCTTCCGGACCCCCAGATCGTTCACCGGCAGCACATCGGGGCGGCCAAGCTGAAAGATGAGCATCATCTGTACGGTCCACTCGCCGATGCCCCGCACCTGGACCAGTTGTGAAACAATCTCATCGTCGTCCATCCCGTTCAGCTTCCGCCGGGACGGCACCACGCCCTCAAGCGTCTTTAAAGCCAGATCCTTGACCGCCGCCACCTTGGCCCGCGACATCCCCGCCCCGCGAAGCGCATCGTCCGGCGTCTCCAGAACCTGTTCGGGCCGGGGAAATCGCTCCCCCGGAAACAGCACCAGCACCCGACTGTAAATCGTCCCTGCCGCCTTCCCGGAAAGCTGCTGGTAAACAATCGCCCGCACCAGCGCCTGAAACGGGCTCCCCCCTGCCCTCGCCTTAAGCGTAAACGGCCCCACACGCGCAATAAGCCGCCCCAGGCGTTTATCCGCTTTGGAAAGCACGCCAACCGCTACGTCAGGATCGTAACCAAGCCCCAAAAATCTCCCCCATTCAACCTCGCCGGTTCAGACCGCATCCGCTATCAATTGTAAAGGTGCTGATATCAGGCCAGCCCACTGGGCGCCAGCACCAGCCGCTCGGCATTCTTATACGCGATCTGCTCCCGCTCCTCGTCCGTAATATCCGCCGCTGCCAGCAGCGCCGGAAACGCCATCGGCTCGTACAGGGGAGAATCCGTGCCAAACAGAACCCGGTCCGCCCCCACTGCCCGCACCACCTGTGCAATCGTGCCGGTCCGAATCGCCCGGGCCGTGCCCATATCCGTATACAGATTCCCGGTCTCGCAGTCCTGCAGAGCGTCAATCGCCTCCTCCGTCTGCCCCGGCTGCCCCGCCCCGAAGTGAGCCGTAATAATCGTCAGCGACGGAAACCCTTCGGCCAGCCGCCGCAGACGGCCGGGCGCCGCGTACGACTCATTCTCCCCGTGAGACAGAACCGGCAGTCCTAAGGGTTCGAGCCGTTCCAGCAGCCGGAACGACGCCTTGATATCGGCAGGATACTTGTGCTGCACCGGATGAATCTTGAACCCGACCACCTTCGGATGGTCCTTGAACCGGTCCAGCAGCTCGAACGACTCCCTCGGCTTCAACGGATTCAGCACCAGCCACACCAGCAGGTGATCCAGCCTCTCGGCCTGCTGGATCGTCCACTCGTTGCCGTAAACCAGCTCGGTAAACAGAGCCGCCGCAGACGTCACCACCGTCCGCTCAATCCCCGCCCGCTCCTGCAGTGCAACGAACCCTTCGGCTGTAAACGTATCCCGCTCCTCAAACCACGGTCCCAGGTGCGCATGGGTATCGATATAGCGCATAACGTTCGCCCTCCTATCCGTCAATCCCTGCTCGTTCCAGGGCCTTCTCCATCGCCTCGACCAGACCGTCCACATGACGGTCCTCCATCGGCAGCGACAGCGCACTCATAGACAGCCCACTGCTCGGAAAATACCCCTCTTCCAGCAGCCCCAGGAACACCCGGTGCGCCATCTCCTTATCCGCGCCGGCAAGGCTGCGGTAGTTTATGATCTCCTCGCCGGTAAAATAAACGCTGAACAGCGACCCTGTACCCACCGCCTGTGCGGCGATTCCTTTTCGCGCAAAAAGATCGTTCAACCCGTCGCGCAGCCGCTCCCCCAGCCCGTTCAAATGCGCGAACGCCTCCGGCGTCAACTGCTCCAGCGTCGCCATCCCCGCAGCCATCACCACCGGATGTCCGCTAAACGTGCCGCTCTGGAAGAACCCCGTACTCCCCTGCGACGTATCCAGCAAATCCATAATATCCGCCCGTCCCCCGAACGCCCCCACCGGGAACCCCCCGCCGACCACCTTGCCGTACGTCGTCAGATCGGGCGTAATTCCGTAATACTCCTGCAGCCCACCCGTCCCCACCCGAAAGCCCACGATCTCGTCAAAAACCAGCAGCACATCGCTCCTCCGGGTAATCTCCCGGACGGCCCGAACAAACGTCTCCTGCAGCGGCATAACCCCCGCCTTGGGATCGAAAATCACGCAGGCCAGCTCATCCCGATGCCGGGTCACAAGACGGGCCACAGAATCCTCATCGTTATACGGCAGAACAATCACTTCCTCGGCCGCGTACGGAGACATTCCCCCCGCCGTGGGCACCGAATGCGGCTCGGTCTCCGGCCCCGCCTTCTCTACGGGCGGCGCCACGCTCACCTCCACCACATCGTGGCTGCCGTGATAGCCGCCTTCGAACTTTGCGATCCTGGGCCGTCCACTGAACCCCCGCGCCAGCCGGATGGCGTGCAGCGTGGCCTCCGTGCCCGAGTTGCAAAACCGGATCCGCTCCAGCGACCCCACCCGGCGGCACATCTCCTCGGCCAGCGCCGCCTCGTTGCCTGCCGGTGCGCTCAACGCAATCCCCCGTTCCATCTGCTCCTGGATGGCCCCCATCACCGCCGGGTGTTGATGCCCCAGAACCTGCGCCGTGTGGTGGGTGTTGAAATCCACAAACCGCCGCCCGTCCGCGTCGTACAGATAACACTCCTCCCCCCTCACCATCGTCAGCGGATACGGCCCGTAAAAATAGGCCCCCTTCACCCCCCCCGGCATCACCTGTCGCGCTCGCTCGAACGCCGCCTGAGACCGCGGGCTTCCCGCCCGATACCGGTCCTCCAGCGAAACCTCAGATCCTGCCGCCTTTTCCATAAGATGGTCCGAGGAATAATTCTGGACTTTGGCAAGCCATTTGCGTAATATCGCATCCAGACTCCGAAAGGAGGTCGTTCGCTCTCCTTTAACTGCTTCCGCGAGGAGCCCTGCCATGATCGATCTACGCAGCCTTGACACAGCCCATCCGGGAAAGATTCGCGCCTTGTTTGGCCTTTCTCCAGCTGCTTTGGCAGAGCTTTTGGAGGCTGTGCTGCCGGTGTTGGTGGACCGTCGTCGTCAGGCCCAGGCTTTTCGGCCCAATCGCAGACGGGTCGTGGGGGGTGGGCGCAAGCGGCGGTTAAAACCGTATCAAGAGGTGTTGATGAGCTTGCTTTATTTGCGTCACAACGTTGCCCACGCCGTGGTGGGGGAGATGTTTGGGGTGAGTGCGGATACTTCGGAAAACACGTTTCATGAGGTGATTCCGGTTTTGAGGGAGGTCTGTCCCTCCCAGCGTTTTGATGCAGAGAAGACATGGAAGAAGGGCGAACCTTCCTGGCATCCTGATGAGGTGGATCGAGTGCTGGTCGATAGCTTTGAAACGCCCATCCGACGGCCTTCTATCGACGAGAGGCAAAGGCAGGTCTACTCGGGTAAACGCAAACGCCACACGATCAAGACCCAGGTGGCCACAGATAAAAAGGGAGAGATTCTCAGCATCGATGCAGGCCATCGTGGGCCAAAGGCGGACATCCGGCTTTATGAAGAAAGTGGGGTGCACCAGCAGTTCCCCAATGCCGATAAACTGGGAGATAAGGGCTATCAGAGTCAAGCACACCCCGAGATCATCTCACCTCACAAAAAACCAAAGGGGGGTGAACTCACAAGCGAGCAACGTCAAGAAAACCGGCAGATCGCCCAGCAACGCATCTATGTGGAACACGGCATCCGTCGCATCAAGGGGTGGCGAATCCTTCGAGAAGATTATCGCCTGGGGGTGGGGCTATTTCCGATGATTGCAGGAGCCGTTGTCGGCCTGGTGCAACTGGGCCGAATTCTCGGATAAACGATAAGAAAAACTGAATCTCAGGCAAAGACTGTATAACTTTTTATTCTTCGGATTATCTATAGGATCACCTCAATCCATTGAGAACCGTTTTTTCCCGTGTGATTCCGTGTCCTTCCCTGGCGTTCTTAATGCTGGTCCCGCCGGTCCATAATCTCCGTCGCCCGCAATTCGCGGATCAACTCAATCAGTCCCTCGGTCGCCGCCTCCAGGAACTTCTCTCCCTTCTCTCGGCTGGCCTTCGTCGCATCCCCCATCACCCCGCTTGCCGTCTTCGTGCTCCAGTACGGAATCAAACTCGCGCTCGACCCCTCCGGATGTCCTCCTGCGAGCAGATCGGACTGAAAGCTGTTCGACAGGGGCGACCGTTCGTCCACCGCCTTACTCATATCCACCAGATCCGGCTTCAAAGCCAGATAGAGGGACGTCTCATACTCCCCGCCGTGCGACGTCCCGCCGTAATCCGACTCCCGCAACTCCTTACCGGCCTCCTTCACCCTGCGAAGCCCCCAGTGGTTGACCGACGCACAGAGGATCTTCCCCTCATATCCGATAATCGATAACCGTGCCGCCAGGTCCAGGGGCGACGTATTGCTCCCGTGGCCGTTCACGATCAAAATCCGCTTGAACCCGTGATAAGCCAGACTGCAGCAAACATCTTTGACATATTTAATAAACGTATCCCACGTAATCGTCAGCGTCCCGTGAAAATCCATGTGGTGCGGACTGTACCCGTGCGGCACCGGCGGCGCCAGCACCGCCTCGGACGGAATCCGCGCCACCGCCTGTTCGCAGACCCCCGTGCAGAGCACGACATCCGTATCCACGGGTAGATGGGGACCGTGATCCTCGTAGGTTGCAACCGGAAGCACGGCAACCCGGTCCTGTTCGGCGGCCTCCTTGATCTCGTACCAGATCATCTCGGCAAAACGGTGTTTCATATCGATCTCCTTCTCCTTTTTGAATTATCTGAATGGACCACAAATTAACCGGTCCGCCCGCGGGAAAATATCGGTTCTAAAATCTCTACCGTCGCGTCAATCACATCCTGTCCCTTCATCATCTGGCACACCGCTTCCCCAATTCGTCCGTCGATAACCTGCCCCCGCGCTCGCAGTGCTTCATCCATCCGATCAAACGCTACGGTACTCCCCATCATCGACGTAAGCAGCACCTCCATCTCTCCGCGCTCGGGATGCTTCAGAATCACCCGCTTGGGATTTTCCGGATTCCAGCGTTTATGCCGATCCGGATCTCCCGCATAATCCTCACCCACATGAATAGTGGAATTCGCCTGATGATCCACACCCAGCAGAAAAATCCACCCTCCTTTCCTGGCCAGCCGGTCCACCGCACAGTCCCGCCCCAGGGCGCCCCGCTCCAGATCGTCGCACACCAGTTCCTCGGCATCCGGCCCGATCACCGTCACCGCATGCGTGGGATGCAGGCTCCGAACCGCCCCGGGAAACCCCCGCGCCGCCTCGGTAATCGCCCCATTTTTGGAGGGCGATTCCAGCGGGTCAAAATACTCCGTATTGCTGTGCGTAAAGGTGGGCACCACAAGCGTCCCCCCGGCCCCCAGCACCTCCAGAAACGCCTCAACCACGGTCGGCGCCCCACCCTCCACATACCCCATACTGGAAAGCGAACTGTGCACCATCACCCGATCCCCCTCCCCCAGTCCCATAGCCCTGAGCCCATCGACAATATCCTGCCGGGTAACCGCCATCGTGCTGCTCCTCAAAACTCTATAATCTGTTTTTCGTGTATCTCCATAGTGTTTTTAAATTTTTCAAATCTCTTCAAACGGATACAACGGTCGCCGCCGATGCCGATAGTCAAAATTCCGCATATCCGCCGTGGTAGAACCCGGCGTATTCACGCGTATCATCGCACGGCACACAGGCTCAAACGCCGCAACCGGCGCATGAACGCCCTTGGCCACTAAGATGTGGAACGCCGCCGGATCCAGATCGCAACTGATCATCATCCCCAGGCTCACCGGCACAACCCGGCGCGACGTCAGGCTGAGGGTCAAACCGGAATCCGTCTCCACAACAGCGGTCGGCCCCATATCAAATTCCGTCATTCCCCCGTGCCGCACCTCCGGCTCCCGGAATTTCCCCTCGTGCAAACTGCGCACCCCAACCGTGGCTTCAAGGGGCGAGCCGTGCAAATCGTCTATCTTTCCCCCCATCCGAAGCGCGATCCGGGCCCCCACACCTGCGGCGATCGCCTGCTGAACCGATTCCGGATCGAACAGACACACAAAACTTTGGACCCCACCGCGCCCGTGTAGTTCGTGGGCAATCAGCGTACCATCTGCAGCCGATCCCCCGCCCACATTGTCCCCCATATCCAGCAGACAAATCGGCCCCTCCATCTCCAGCGCCCGGTCAACCGCCTCTGCAACACTCGTGAACTGCCCCACAAAATCCTCGCGGTGATCGCACAGGTACTCGGACAGCTCATCAACCACCAGCCTGGCCAGATCCGGATCACCGTCCGTCACCCCGATCAGCGCCGACCCCATCTCTTCAACATCGGAATACGGAAACCCCAACACAACACTGTTGGACAGAACGCCCGGCCTGGAAAGCCATTCGTCGGCCAGTTCGTACATCGGCAAACATGGAGGCGCCGAAGTCAACTGCCGTTCGATATTAATCGCAATACGGGGAAACGCGGCCGCCTGCACCGGTCCGATTTCGCCCCGAAGCGTCCCGGCCATCACCCGGGCGGCCTCAAGCCCGCGCTCCTTTTGATCCAGGTGCGGATTGCTTCGATACGCAATCGTCGCGTCGCACGCCTCGATCATGCGGGGCGACAGGTTGGCATGCGGGTCGATCGTGCAGATAATCGGAAGGTCGAATCCAACCGTCCGGCGCAGCCGTGTCAGCCAGTACCCATCCAGATCGTGATACTCGTCCCCTTCCCCCACATTCGCCCCGTGCGGGGCCACCAGCACCCCGTCGAGCTTCCCGGCCCGCTCCAGATTTTCAAACATCATACGCATCAATTCATCGCAGGTCGCACCCGTAATCGTGCCCGACGGCGCGGTGCAAGCGTAGAAGATCGGCGCCGCCTCGATGCCGGCCTCGTCCAGCCCCTCAAAAAAACCGCTCACCTCGTGGTGCCCCCCCGCAAAAGTCTCATAGACCTCCTGCCCGATCAGCAGGCGGTCTTCCCGGAACATATCCAGGACCGTTTTGGTGCTGATAAACGTATTGGATTCGTGAATCAGCGAAATAATGCCAACGCGCATGGAATCACCTCGTTGAATGACGACTTTCTCTGTGATTAATCTTCAAATTGCTTGACAAGCCTCGAACAAAACTCACCGATATTCTGATATCCCATATCAAAATAAATAGACCGGGCGGGAATATTCCCAAGCCCCGTTGAAATCAGGCTCTCAACCGCGCCCATCTCCCTGACATCCTTTGCCCACAGGTGAACCAGAACCTTTCCGATCCCTCTCTTCCGGTACGCCGGATCAACGCCCGGGCTGAAACCGGCCCTTCCATTCTGCGCCACCGTAATATAGCCGATAAACCCCACGACCCGATCCTGCGCAACATCTACCGCAAGAATAACCGGCCAGGGTTTGTCCCGCTCCAGATTCGGTCGATAACTGCCATACCACCACGACTGGAAGTGCTGTTCCATCAACCCCTCAAAAGAATCCCTGTATCGATCCTCATAATAGGTAATCTCAACCGCATCTCCCGGGATTTGGGCTCAAATCCCCGGCTGACCAGAAACGTGTACTCCGGCGTGTCCGGTATAACGGAGATCCCGGCAATGGCGGAACGGTTGCGAACAATGTGCAGCTCCTCTTTTCCGGACGCTTTTACATAGGACTCAATACGTTCAAAAATCTGTGTCCCGATCCCCTGTCTCCGACAGGACGGATTCACAACAAGACCTTCCAGATATCCCGGCGTCGCTTTCAGATCCTCATCACTGTGCGATTGAACACGTTTGACCACGCCCCTGCCAAAACCAACCACCGCTCGCCCTTCACAGGCAACAAACACCCCTTCAGTTTCAAAATTCGGGTGAGAAATAATCGTTTCCAGCTTCTCTTCACTTAAACGGCTTTCTTCAACATACCACTGGCTGTCCGTCTTCTCTTCTCTCAGGGTTGTGTTCCACAGGTTCACAACGTCCCCGGCATCCTCTCTTCTGAAGGTCCTGATCTCCATCTCTTCCCCCTTACGATACAACTCTCCGCCGCTCAATGCGGTGACTCTCCAGGTCCTGCGCCGCTCAGCCTTCTGTGAACCGAAAACTGAACAGATCCGCTTCCTTCATCTCAAACTGCACACGGACTGGTCGGCCGGCCATTGCGCTCACGTCCGACCTCTGGTTCCACCGCACCGTCCGCTCAATCTCATCCCCGTAAATCTCCTCACACGCCTCCGCCGAAAACTCAGGTATCGCCTCACCCGCATCCCCCAGCAGTGCTACTCGGATCGACCCCGCCGCACTCGTCGAATAATTGATCTCCAGCCCCTTACCCTCAAACACCAGCGGTCTGGTCACCAGACTGCCGCCTTCGGACGGCGCACGAACCGAAACAAAACCGTCCTCCCGAAGCGTGAATCGCCGGATGTGAATAGAATCCGAACGGAAATGCTGCACCGAATACAGCGACATCTCTCCTTCGCCCGTCTTCACCGCACGCGGCCCGACAAAAATCGACCGCTCGTGCCAGTTCTCCCTGTCCAGCCCCGGCCTCAAAAACGCGTCTCGTCCCGACCGGGAAAAATTGAGTCCGTCCCGACCGGCCAGAAAGATCACATCCGAAAGCCCGTCGTGGGGCCACTTCTCCAGGAATTTGCGTTCCGGGAGAAACCGCTTCGGAAACATCAGGTAAAACGGCGCCCGGTAATACGGGTGACACGCATTGGTATACAGGTGGTACCGCCACTGCGCCTCCCCGGCAATTTGGATGTAGCGCCACGGCGTCCAGTGGATGAAATCTTCGGACGTCGTCATCCGGATCGCCCGGATCCGGCGCTCCGGTCCATCCGGACGCCAGCCGCGCACGTAAATCGCATAGCGTTCCTGCCGCGCATCCCAGAACGAACTGAGCGGACTGTCGAACTGAGGATCCTCTTCGGGGGCGATAATCAACGCCTCATCCTGCGCCATCTGCCAGTGGATGCCGTCCGGTGAAACCATCCCGAAAATCCGTGAAGGCCGGCCGCTGCTCCACCGCCCCACGGCCTTGTACCGCTCGGCGTCGCTCACACCGGGGCGTTCATCCCTGAAAACCGCCACATTCTTCAGATCGGAATTGTCAATACAGATATTATTGTCCTTAGACCCGTCGAATTCAAAAATCCCCAGCGACGGCCGCTCCCAGTGAATCCCGTCCCCGCTCTCCGCGTAACCGGTAAAAAAATGCCCCTCGACGCCCCGGTCCGGATCTCTCAGGTTTTCAGAACGGTACCACATCCGGTAAAGATCTCCATCCTTCAAAACAACAGGGCACCAGCTCGCCTGGCCTTCCCACGGCCTGTCAAAATACATGACGACCTCTCGGGCAACCGGCTCATGCATCCTGATCTGACCCCCCTCGAGCCGCTCGATAACCGTATCGTCTACAAAAAGCTGACGGTCATTGTCAACCCGCAAAGCCGGAACTTCGCCGGCGCCTTCATCTGCCATACAGCCCTCCTCACGGCCCATTTCTTATCGGTTCAATCCCATTGTCCTCAGCAATCTTCTCCAGCATGCGAAACTTGCCCTCATCTAACGGAACCCCATTCTTTCGAGCGTCTTCCAGCGCTTTGAACCCCCGCTCGCCCGGCAACCGTACGCCGCCCAAATCCGGACGGGCGCGTGAACTTTTCAGATGCCCGACGAACCGTTTCATCTCCTCAAGATAATATCCCGAACCTGCAAACGCAGACGGATCCAGCACCGCCAGCGAAAAAGATTGGCGCGGCGGCGTCTCGGGATTGTTGGCGTTTCCGCCGGCCATCACCGTCAGCGCCTCGTTGAAAAGGGACAGCGCATAGAACTTATATCCTTCCAAATCCCCGCCGCTAAGCATCATCGCCCCGCCCTCCATCACAACGGCCGGGTCATCGCTTGGACAACCGGATGTATCCAGGAACCGGGGTGCGGGCGTCCTGGCCCCCTTATCGGCCAGAGCCTCCGCAGCGCCCACCGACATCGTCGCGGTAGAAAAATCCGCAATCACCGGATAACCCTCGGTTGGAAATGCGATCGCAATCGGATTTGTGCCCAGCCGCGCATCAATCCCGCCGTAGGGCGCACAGTCCTGGTAGTGATTCGTCTGCGCCCAGATCATCGCCAGCAACCCCTCCCGAACAATCGAAACGAGGTGTGTCCCCAGCGCGCCAACCCACTCCGTCCGTCCCACCGCCGAAAACCCGATCCCGTATTCGCCAGCCTTCCTCACCGCCAGCTCTTTCGCCAGCTTCATGGTGAGATTCCCGAAACAGCCCTCTCCGTCCAGCAGGACCGTCGCACCCGAATCTCGAACAACCTTCGGTTCGGCCTGTGGATCGATATCCCGACCCAGCCTCTCATTCATCTGCTCGAACTGAGCCAGCCCGTGGGTCGACTGTCTGAAAGCCTCTGCCTCCACAACACTCTGTGAAAGATACAGCGCCCGGTCTTCCGGCGCCCCCCATTTCGTCAAAAATCTCACGCCGAAGTCCACCAGCGTTTGCATGGAAACACGCGTCACCATGTACCCTCTTTTGAACCCGGAATTATTCAATATACCCCAGGCTCCTCAGTCGGTCCTCCAGAATCGCTTTCTCCTCGGCAGTGGACTCCTGTGCCTGAAGGTCCAAATAATTGGAGCGATTAACAATATCGTGGTAAACAGCTCTGAAGGTTTGGGCGTCCTCGCATCGCAGATCTTCTCCGCTCATCACATCGCGCAGCACGAAATCTCCGGTATTTTCATCTTCCCGGTACATTCTCTGTCCATCCATAATCGCCCACATCCGGGTCCCTTTGGAATACTTTTCTATCTCCGCATCATCGATCGATACCCTGGAAGTTACACGATTGTGCTCAAGCTGAAGATTGCTCTGCTTGAGAAAGCCGATTCCGTACAGGCTGTCCAGCTCAGAAAGCACCCAACGGTCTCCAAACGCCTCCGCGCTCCCCAGCAAATCCAGCCCGTATCCCCTGTAATCCACATCGAGCCCGGCGAGAGTTGTAATTGTCGGAAAAAGATCGATCATCGAAACCGGACCCTCGGGAAACTGCCATCCTTCTCGCCCGGGAATGTGGGCCAGGAGTGGAACGTGGAGCACATTCTGGTGAAGATTGTCCCCGTGTGCCATACCCTCATCACAAAACCCCTCCCCGTGGTCGCCAAAAATAAAAACCGCCCATTCATCTAACTGAACACGCTTCAAAACTTCCACCAGCAGAAACTCCTGTACATGCACAACAGCAGCGTAATAAAAACGCAGCGCCTCCTCAACGCGCCCCTCGTCCACCATCGCTTTCAGATTGGGCCTGGACGAAATCCCGCGCATACCGTGGCTGCCGTGCGGATACCAGAAGTGCAGGAAGCAGAACTGAGGCGTATCTTCGGATTGAAACAGCGTCTCGACCAGATTCTCCAGCGACCCCAGGTGTTGATCTCCGGCGTCCGGATCGATCGGACCGATAAAAGGCTCATAATCCAGAAACCGAAACACATCCGGCCGCTCCGATCTGCCGGTAATGCGATGGCCCGCCTCGGAAAAAAGCTGAAACAGGTTGGGAATCCCCCCAAACATCTTGAGATACGTCTGCCCGTACAAACCGTGCTCAAACGGATAAAGGCCGGTAAAGAGCGACGTGTGAGACGGGCGCGTGGCGGGCGCCGTGACAAAAAAGCGTTCCGCAAACGAGAAACCCTGCGTCAACACATCAAACTTCGGCGTATCGAATCGCGGATGGGTTCGGCTCAGCGCATCGTACCGCCAGGTATCGATCGAAATCAGGAGAAATTTCTTAACCAAACGGCCCACCTCTGTTCCTTAAAATCCCGTGCTCAATGCCTGTGCCATACAGCTCGGACCCGGCACTCAGAAAATCGTCGCCGCCATCAACCGGTGCCCGGAAGAAAAGAAAATCTCATCCCCCAGAATCGGACCTGGCGCAGCGTGCCCTTTCAGCCGCTCGGTGAAGCGAACGACCTCCTCCACCGACAGCGAATCCGGATCGAGCCGGTAGATGCACGCAGACGTAAGCCCGTAAATCTTCCCGTCCGGACCGTTCTGAAGCCCCAGATCCGCCGGCCCGCCTTCGGGCACGGCTATCCGATCTGTAAACGTCCGGGACTTCGGATCGAACACAACAATCTCGGCCGGCTCCTCTCCTCCCCGAATCGTCGCGAAAAGCCGCCCGTCCGGACCGGTCAAAAGCGCGTTGAACACCAACACCGGCCGGTCCAGCGTCCCCTCCCACACCTTCTCCTCGGCCTCGTAATCGAATAAAAACAGCACCGCCTGCTCCACCTTCGGCTGAGTCCCGCTGCCCCCCACGACATTCGTCCCCACCGCAATCAGCCCTTCGTCTTCTAAGTGCGCCAGCGTATAGCAGCTCCCATCCCCGAAAATCCGGTAATACGCCTTCTTCTCCTCCGTCTGAGGATCGTAATAAGAAAGCGGCCCTCCCCACATCCCGTAATCCGGAATCGACGCCAGCCAGACCTTTCTCCCGGGACCGGCCAGCGTGGACCGGGGCCGGTAGGAAATATCGTCCACCCGCCCGATATCGCGCGGATTCGAACCGGGCTCCTCGCCAAAGTGGTAAGCCTGGGACGGATCGTAAATGGAAATCTTGGCGCCGGGATACGAACAGATATAAAGCTTCCCGTCTAAGTTGCCCATCGAATAGGCCTCGCCCGTAGACGTGGAACAGATCCCCAGATCGATCAGTTCGCCATCGTTCGGATTGTACCGAAACAGGCGTTCGGGCAGCACGCTCGAACCGTACACACACCCATCCGGCCCCCCGTGCAGACAAAAAATATCCGTTCCGGCCGCTTCGTAGTCCAGATCGAACGTCTGAACCGTTCCGTCCGGCCGGGTCATTTCAAGGATACGGCAAATGTGCTCTTTAGCATCGGCAAAAGCAAACGTACTCCCATCGGCAAGTGTCGGCGTCGTATCGTCCGCAGGCGCCGTCTCATCCACCGGAACCGCCTCGGTCCCCTCGATAAGAAAATTCCCCTCGCTCGAATCGATATACAGCTTGCCGTCCCGTCCCCGGTGCAAACTCAGCGTCTCTTCGCCCCGGGTCACCACCGGCCCCACCGTCTGTTTTTCCCCTGTCTCAGGATCCAGCACCACCACGTGCGGCCGGGTCTGCATAATCATAGAAGCAATCGTATCGTCCGTATTCACATAACAGTAGGCATACATATCCACTTCGTCCAGCCGCCCGTAGCGTGTAAATTCCCCCGTCTCCGGATTGAAACGGATCAGATCCGCCGTCCCGAAACTGCTGATCCAGATCAGCCCTTTCGAGTCCTCGTCAATCCGGCAGGGAAAAATCGCGGCCCCGGAGTTGATCGTTCCGAAATTCACCAGATCGTCCGCCTCCGGATCAAAACAGTACAGCTGTCCCGAATCGGCCGCCCCGATATAGAGCCGCCCGTTTCGGGCTTGATACACCGCCGTCGTGTAATTGGACTCCGGCACATCGGCCATAAACTGGCGGCATTCCCCGGTCTGCGGATCGATCTGCAAAACGAAAAAATTGTCCGCCTGCTGTGACATCGTCGCATACAAACACGGCTCACCCGCCCTGTTGCGCCCCGCATAAAGACTCGCCCGGTTCACCGCCCGCACCGGAATCCCGACCTCTCGAATTTGAACATCCTGTGTCTCTGCCATCGCACTTTCCCTCTGTTTGGACTTCTCTCATGCCCGTACAAAGCGTCCATTCCGTGCCAATATTGGGCATTCCGCTACCCGTGTCAAGCGCTGTCTCAACCGCTTTTATACAGAAACAAGAAAGCCACAATAATCGGGTTATTGTGGCCTGAAGAGGGTAGCTGCCGGAAACATTTTTGATCACGATTACCACAGGTGCGCTTATACTTTTTCTCATAATACACGACAAAACTTAATCTGACCTAAAATATGGAGGATCAATCAGTATCCAAAGACAGTGAAAGAACTCCTGGATGTGATCCTGTATATTGAGCAGAACATACTGCAAATGGTCCAATCCATATCGAAACAGGCTTTTCTCTTTGCATCCGTGTTTTTTGATCTTCAACGGTTTTGTCTTTGCGATCCATTCTCCTACCAGATGAGCCCAGGTGAGGGCAATGGCTAAAAGCGCGATGAGTTTTTCGATTCGTTCCAGATGGATCAGATGGGTCTGTTCCAGATCGAAGCCTCGGCTTTTCAACGCGGCGAACAGGACTTCAATTCCCCACCGTTTTTTGTAATCCTCCAGCGGTTTTCGACCTTTACACTTGCTGGCAACGATGAGAAATTCGTCAGGTAATCGGATGACAGACAAATACAGATGATGACCATAGATCAGACGGGGTTTACGCAGGATGCGCTCTTGGTGAATGTGCAGGTCGGCAAACAAGCATCGAAGCGCGATGTCCCCTTTGCCATTTAGGGTTTTGGCGTTTTCCTTGACGCGGATGGCAAAGCCTAAGGCTTGCGCATCTAACCACGCAAACCATTCTTGCCCAATGAATTCCCGGTCTGCAACGATGACCTGAATCAGGTTTTTATCCACCAACTTCAAGACCCGTTCCATCAACTGGATACGCTCATCGGTGTTGGAGTTGCCCTTTTTGGGCAGCAGTATCCAGCAGATGGGAAATGCAACGCCTTGATAGACACTCCCGGCGGTGAGAATATTGATGGTCAGTTTGCCGAAGCTCCAGGTCGTCCGATCTATCGAGATGGTAAAGTCCGACTTGATCGGCAAGAGATGCAGGATCAAGTCGGCCACCAGGTCATAGGACAGATTAAACTCACTGAAGAAACGTTGGATTCTGCGATAGTTGGACTTCTGCTTGGCTTTGCCGTTGAGGGCGTTGGCCAGTTTGGTGAAGTTGACGGTTGTGAGCTTGATGAGAGACACAATGAAGGCGGCGATGAATTTTACCCGGGCCTTATGACAGGGTAAATACCATTGCATCACGTCGTGTAATTCATTAACTTGAGGAGACATAGACCTGTGTTTGATGATGGATGAGTTGTTGGATCTTGACAACCCAAACTTAACTCATTTCACCACTCAGCGCAGGTCTTTTCCTTTTTTGTCGTGTACCATGACTTTTTCTATAATAGCGATATAGGCAGCGCCTTTTGAATCAAGATACTTCCTAACTTTCCAGTCCGTATCAGTCAGGATCTCTTCCATTTCTTCCTTTGACACGAAAAGGTAGTCCATCCAATTGCCTATGTATTTCTTGAACCGAATGCGGATTCTGACCTGGCCGGGCATCCTGCCTTTATTCTTGTTGCGCTTGTGGTATTCAAAATGAGAAGGTTCTGTAGTCCTATACGGGTCTAAGGTTTCAGCAATGATCCTTCCACTTTCCGAGGTCATCTTATGGAATTTTCTGAGCAGCCATCTTGCACGTTTCCAGCTTCCAAATAGTCCGAAGTTATTTCCCAGCATCAGGATGGTGTCAAAGGTTCCAAGTTTTGAACTGACTTGAGTAATAGACATTATCCGGGTATTTTTTAAGCCTCTTTCTGTACATACTTTGATAGCCAGCGGTGAAACATCTATACCCAAAACATCATATCCTCTCTCTTGGAGATACAGGGAATGTCTGCCAACTCCACAGCCAATATCAAGAACTCTGCCTTTCACATATCTCATTGCCTTCCTTTGGTGAGAGTGCCAATCTTTATATGGCGTGAAATATCTTGCTGCGTGTCCGGCGTCAATATACCCATCCTCTCTTTCTATGATTTCAAAATTATCATCTCCGTTGTAGACGCTGAGTAATACTTGGCCATAAGCATCCTGATAATTTTTCATATTCATTTCTCTCCAGTTTCTGTTTCTCCTTTTGGAGATTTGGAGGTCTATATATATCTGTTCACGGCTTCTTGGGACCATTTTGGTCACAGCCAGGTCACAGTTCAGGGCATCTGAATATCTCGTCTTCCCTGGTGGCTAGTGGTCGATTTCACAAATACGCATGAGGTTGCATAGGTGGCAAAAAAGGGGTATGTTATACGCCTCATTCCAATCGGTAAAGGAGGTGTATAATGTCAGGTCCCCTTCCCCAATACCAACCTCGCTTCACAAAAGCCCAACTGGCAAAAGCCCAGAAAATCATTCGTCAGCGCAACGCGCCTCAATCCCAGGTGCAGCGGGCAAAGATGGTGGTGGCCTTAGCCGAGAATAAAGCCATTGGCAACCAGAGGTTAGCCGACAGGGCAGGTGTCAGTTCACCTACGGCGCAGAAGTGGCGAAAAAGGTGGACTGAAGAAGGCTTCACTTTAGAGGATCTACCGCGCAGTGGGCGACCGCCCACTTTTTCCCCCTGTGCAAGTCAGTGAAGTCAAAGCCATTGCCTGTCAACTGCCCGCACAACGGGGGTTGCCCCTGTCTCGGTTCAGCTTATTTGAGATTCAACAGGAAGTGTTAAGGTGTGCGTTGATCACTTCAATCTCACCCACAACGATTTGGCGCATTCTCAAAGAGGATGCCCTTCGTCCCTGGTATCACCGATCCTGGCTTCATATCAAAGCCCCCAACTTTTTAGAGAAAGCCAGTCGCATTCTGGACCTGTATCAAGGCATATGGGAGGGGATACCGCTTGGCAAGAAAGACTTCGTTATCTGTGCCGATGAAAAATCCCAACTCCAAATCTTAGCCCGAGAGTTTGCCACATTGCCACCTGATTGTGGCAAACCCATTCGTATGGAAAATGACTACAAACGGATGGGCACAGTGGCCTATCTGTCTGCACTGGATGTGTTCTCAGGGCACATCTTTGGGCGTGTGGATGAGAAAACCGGCATCGTGCCCTTTCAAAAGCTGGTGGACCTGGTGATGGGACGGGAGCCTTATGCTTCGGCTGATCGGGTCTTCTGGATTGTGGACAACGGATCTTCTCATTACACCACCACGTTCCCTAAACGGCTCCAGGATGCCTATGAAAATGCCATTGCCGTCCATCTCCCTATCCACGCCAGTTGGCTCAATCAGATTGAGATCTATTTCTCGATCTTGCAAAGAAAGGCGCTCACGCCCAATGACCTGGCAGATCGACAGGCGATGGAAGCCAGGATCTTGGGCTTTGAGGAATACTATAATCTCACTGCCGAACCTTTCAACTGGCGCTTTACAAGGCAGGAATTGGAAGAACGAATGCAGCGAATCCGGCTGGCTGCATAAACTCATGCAAACTTCTGAAATCGACCACTAGACCAGCATCAAAGAGTAGAAGAAATTGCTCAGAACCTGAAGCCCTTGAATGACGTGTTTTGGAATTGTGGACACACCAAGAAGCAGTTATCTTGTAGAATAAGGAGGTGTGTCGATGAAAGTGCAAAGATCATCCCATTCGAAGAAGCGATATGATGCTGAATTCAAGAGGGAGTCCGTTCGTTTGGCTGAGACCAGTGGTAAGACGGACCGGCAGATAGAGCGGGACCTGGGGTTGTACCAGGGAGCGATCGCGCGCTGGCGTAAGGAGCTGGAGGGAGACCCGATGGACGCGTTTCCGGGCACAGGGCACCAGAAGCCTTTAGAGGAGGAGAACCGTCGGTTACAGCGAGAGCTTGCAATCGCTCGGGAAGAACGGGACATCCTAAAAAAAGTGGTCGCCATCTTCTCAGAGGGACCGAAGACAGATTCAGGTTCATGAAGGCGCATCGCAAGTCGTTTTCGGTGGAGAGGATGGCGAAGGTGCTCGAGGTGTCGAAAAGCGGTTATTATGCCTGGCTTTCCCGTCCTGAGAGCAGGCGAAAAAAGGAACGGCGTTATTTGGATGTCCTGGTGAAAGCGGCCTTTGAGGCCAGCCACGGCCGGTATGGAAGCCTGAAGATCAGCCGCGAACTGGCGGCACAAGGCAATCCCTACAGTCGCAGCCGGGTGGCCGATTCGATGGGTCGCCAGGGCCTGCGGTCGAAAGTGCGACGGAAGTTCGTGGTGACCACCGATACGAAGCACAACCTGAAGGCGTCCCCGAACCTGCTGAACCGGGAGTTCAAAGTCGATCGTCCAAACAAGGTGTGGACCAGCGATATCACCTATTTGCGCTCTGGTGCGGGATGGTTGTTCCTGGTGGTCTTTCTCGACCTGTATTCCCGTCGCATAGTTGGCTGGTGTGTCTCTACCTCGTTGGGACACGAAACACTGCTCACGGCCCTGTCTCGTGCAGTTTGGCAACGCAGACCGGAACCGGCCCTGATGATCCACTCCGATCGGGGAATCCAGTATTGCTGCGATGGCTTCCGACAGGCTATTGACAGACATCAGTTTGTTCAAAGCATGAGCAGAAAAGGAAATTGTTGGGACAATGCCGTGACCGAATCTTTCTTCCGGTCGTTGAAAACCGAATGGTTGTATCATGTCAATCTGAAAGATCTCGATCACGCACAACGCGAACTCTTCGAGTATATCGAGCTGTTCTACAACAACCAGCGGCTGCACGCGACTCTGGACTATGTGTCGCCCGCTAATTTCGAAGCGCCGCTGCAGCACCAGAAAGAGGCTTAATCAACTGTCCATTTTTTCCGGACCACATCAGAAAGATATCCACTTTATCGTGCTGTAGACAAGAGAAAAGATAGCAATGCCGTTTCCGGTCTTAAAGCCATTCTCCAGAATCAGTTCTTTGGGGGGCAAAAAGCTCCAGGAAAAATCCACATCAGAGGTCATTTTTTCCGGTATACCACAATAAACTCAGATTTCCTGCGTTTATTTAAATAGACCTGATGGATGGAAATCCTATGGATACGGAAGACTCTACACTTATCGACCGATTTCGGCAAGGAGACGTAGCGGCATTTGAGGTCCTTGTGAAGCGGTATCAGCGGCCACTTTTTACTTTTCTAATACGGCTGGCGGGGAATCAAGAAACAGCGGAAGACCTTTTCCAGGAGACGTTTATCAAAGTGCTGCGGGCACTCCCAAGCTACGAGGAACGGGGAAAGTTTGGGAACTGGCTGTTTGGGATTGCACATCGTGTTGCCGTGGATTTTGAAAGACAAGACCGCGCCTGGCGGGAACAGGTCATTAAAGATGAGAAAGCGGTGGATACAGCCGCAGATCCTCGCTGCCTGTTAGATGAAGCCGTTGAACGTTCCGAACTGGTAGAAAAGGTCGAATCTACCCTGACCGCCCTCCCGGAGAAGCAGCGACGTGTTTTCCTGCTTCGACAGCACGGAGAACTGTCCTTTAAGGAAATTGCCAGATTGATGGGGGAGCCCCTAAATACAGTACTCAGCCATATGCACTATGCGGTGACCAAATTACGAAGGATGTTGGAAAATAATCCAGGGTCAGCAGACGATTTGGGTTGATGTAGAAGGAGCCATTCGAGATGACACATAAAGATCATACTTCGTGTGAGAATTTTTCTCAAATCGTCTGGCTCTTGCTGGACAACGATCTTCCAGATGAAGCTCGGAAACAATGGCAAAGCCACTTGGAAAGCTGCTCTGCCTGTCGGCAGGAGCTGGAGAAAGTTCAATCCGTTTTGAAGGCGTATCGAACGTTGCCTGAGCGCAATACGCCTGAAGCGGTGATTCAGGCGGCCATTGCGGAGACCCAGGCAGCCCCACTATTGGCCTGGCGGCGTTTCTGGTCTGCCCTCCAAAGCCATTTTGGAATCCGACGATTGTGGAGGCCTGCTCTTGCCACAGCAGGGGTTGGTGCGGTGGTCCTGCTGTTCTTCAACCTGTCCCACCGAGAGGAGCTTGATTTAACCTGGGAACCGTCCGGAATAGAGGTAGCCATTACTCGATTGGATAGTGCGCTGGCGTCCCAGCGAGCGAAAATAGTGTTCGATTCATTGCCAAATGACACACCGAGCCGTTGGGATATGGAGGCAGCAGAATTGCAGGAGCGCATTGCTGCATTGATGAATAAAATTAAAGAGAACGGATTGTAGGATCACCCGGTAAGAAATGGAGGCTGTGAGATGAAAACAAGATGCCTTACTGTTTTGATTGTCGTTGCTTTTGGAATTGGAGCGTTCCAGTCTGTCCTGGCCACAGAATCTTCCACTGAAACGCAAGAGGAACTGCAGAAGGCGCTGAAAAAGGCTCAGGAGGAAGCGCGGGAAGCTCGAGAGAAAGCGCTAGCGCAAGCGAAGGAAGCCCTAGAGAAAAAGCTAGCGCAAGCGAAGGAAGCCCGGGAGAAAAAGCTAGCGCAAGCGAAGGAAGCCCGGGAGAAAATGTTAGCGGAAGCGAAGGCAATGCGCTCCTACAAAGGGATGCTTACACCTGAACAGAAACAGAAAGTCTTTGAATATCTCAAAGAGGTTAATCCTGAAGAGTTAGAGCGGATCCAGGCATTGAAACCAGATAGTCAAGATGTCAAAAAGTTGAGAAAGGGACCGGGACGGTATGAGATCGATCTGCATAATCACTGGCGAGAAATGCAGCGCCTGAAGAAACTAAAGGTTAAGAATCCAGCCGGTTACGAGCTGGAAATTAAAATGCGCGACCTGAAGAGAGATAGCCAAAAACTGGTTAAGCAATACACGAATGCGACCGGAGGAAAAGAGCGAGAAGGGATTCGATCGAAGCTCATTGCGATGACGGCTCAGCTTTTCGATCTGCGAGAGGTTCGGCGGCAGGAGGAAGTTAAGAAGATGAAGTTGAAGTTGGAGGAGTTACGAACCACATTGACCGAGCGGCAGAAGAATAAGAAGCTCATTATTGAACGTCGAGTCGTCGAGTTGCTCGGTAAGTCCGAGGCACTGAAATGGTGAGTGTTTCAGAAGAATACTCAGGAGTCTAAGCTCTTGAAAAGTTAAACCAACAAGCATCTTCATTCTCTTCACTTTTCTCCTGAGTTCTAATAGCAAGAGAAATCAGGGCACGGTTCAAAGCCAGGTAGCAGATCGCCGGCTCCGCACGGAAATGACTTGAGTTATAACGAAGCGTGGGAAACCGGGGCGATCTTCCAAAGAGGAGCATTCAGAAATGCCCTGAAAAGATTCGAGCCGAAAATAATATTAAATAGTATTAAATAATAGACTCTTCGCTGTTTCACGTGGGTAATCATAAAAACCCGAACCAGTCTTCTTGCCGAGTGCGAGGTGGTTCCTAACCGTTTGCTCCGGTATCCGCACATGAGATCTCTCCTAAACACACGGCGGGTATTGAATGATCCGGAGATCCAGTTTGCCGTTTAGTCCATCGTAACAATTTATTATCTAACAACTTAAACAACTGTTTTTAAGATAGAATCCTGAGCAACAGACAACGGGTCGGGCAACACCGTTGACAAAGAATACTCGAAGGCTGGTCCACAAAACCTGCAGCTTGGGCGTCTTGTCTACCACAACTGGTCGTTCCTGGGGGAAGGTTACCCACACCAAATAGCGAGGAGCCAAATAATATATATTAATAAATTTTAAAAATATCCAAATTTATATCATTAAACTATTGTTTTTAAGTATGTTAAAATCTCTATCTTAGATAAGACAATTTTCCCCGCGCGGGGAAAATATAGAACCTGTGCGCAAAGAGGATTATTGGCACGGTTCAAAGCCAGGAGTAGAGATGTCCTTCCAGCTCAAAACAAAGGGGACACGACAAACATCGTGTCCCCAGGCGTATCCACCCTCTCCCAGCGTCTTCCTAAGCAAATTCAATCCGGATGGTATCCAGCATCACATATCCTTCCGGCAAGCGGGAGCGCCACACCGGGTAGTCTTTCCCCGCCCGGAGGTGGTGCGGGTCCCCGTCAATCGGCCCCATCGGTTCAATCGTCAGCGGAAACAGAATCAGCATCAGATTCAGATTCACATTCCCCAGCACCTGCTCTAAGTCCAGACGTCCATAGTAGTCCTGCCGGCCGTGCCGCCCTCCCAGGCAGGTCCACCGGCCGGGATCCAGCGCTGCCGTCGCCGTCTGCTCCGACCAGTCCTCCGTCACCCGGAACGGCTGCCCTGTCAGCGCCCACCCGGAAGTCAGGCGGTCCGCCGTCGCCTGGACCAGCAGCACAATCTCGGCGCCCCGCGCCTCCAGTTCTCCCTTGAGCCGCAGCGTCATCCTGGCATTTCTGAAATCCGTCGGAAACCCCTCTGCCACCAGCCGGTTCGGCCCCCCCACCTCGGCATAATGTTCGGGAATCGGCCCGAGCGTAGCCAGGCAGAACAGCATGTGCAGGTAGCCTGCTCCGGGCGGCGCGTGGTTATAATCCACCCACCACGGACTGCGGGCAATCACCCTGCCCGGACGGCGTTCCAGCGGCCTGGGCCCCCTCGCGTTGTCAAAATATCCATACCAGCCGCCGGGGCCTTCATCGAACGTCTCCACATAGGTCCGGCTCGACATCTCACCCTCTGTGACAGGTATTCAATCAGAGAATCCCGTACTTATTATACACCTCCCGCAGGGACTTCCCCTCCAGCAGCTCCTTCCGGGTCTGCGATTCCCCTTCCACCTTCTCTTGCGCCGCCTCCAGCACCTTCTCTTCAACCTGCCTGGGAACAACCACCACGCCGTCGTAATCGGCCACAACCAGGTCGCCCGGTTCCACCCGTACGCCGCCGCATGCAACCGGCCGGTCGCAGGTCTCCACCCGGGCGCGGCCCTTGGAATCCACCGGTCGAATCCCCGTGTAGAAAACGGGGAACCCCTGCTCGATAATTCTTAACGTATCCCGAACATTGCTGTCGCACACGCAGCCGACCGCCCCGCGCAGCCGCGCCACGTTGGTCATCAACTCGCCCCAGGGCGCGCTGCTGCCCGCGTGATCGGTCGAATGCACCACCACATCTCCCGGACCCAGCGAATCCATGAACTCGATCTCCAGCCCGTAGGGATCCTCCTCCACCACATAATGCGTCTCCATCCAGCACACCGTGCGCGCCCTCCCCACAAAGCCGCAGTTCTGAGGATCCGGCAGCAGCGGCCGCAGCCGGCTGTGCATCGCCTGGTCCGGATAGCCCGCCGCATCTAACGCATCGCAAACCACAGCCGTGTACAGCTGCGTTTTAACGTAATCGAACATCTCCTGATCCGTCTCAAACATATACCCCGGCCCCTCCTGTTCGTAACGCCTACCTGTCCTTCCCATCGTCGAAATCCAGCGCAGCCGAATTCATACAGTACCGCAGCCCCGTCGGCTCTGGACCGTCGTCGAACACGTGGCCCAGGTGCGCATCACACCGGCTGCACTTGACCTCGTTCCTCACCATGCCGTAGCTCGTATCGGTGTCCGTCTCAACACTTTCCTCTGAAACCGGCTCCCAGAAACTCGGCCACCCGGTGCCCGAATCGAACTTTGTATCCGAACCGAACAATTCATTGCTGCAACACACGCACAGGTAAACGCCCTTCCCTTTAAAATTGTAGTACTGGCCCGTGAACGCCCGTTCGGTCCCGCCACTCCGGGTCACCTCATACTGCTCCGGCGTCAACTGCTCCCGCCACTCCTCATCGGTCTTTTTTATCTTTTCAGCCATAATCATCCCCCTACTTCTTTTTCTTCAATTCCTTGACATCCACGGACTCAACCAGCAGATATTGCCCGGGCAGCGCCCTGGCCTTCACCGTCACATCTTTAGAATGAAATCCCTTGCCCAGAAATACATTCTTAGCGTCTCCGAATTGAAGATAATGGTAAATCTTACCGTCGGACGCTTCAAGATGATGCAGGTGCCCCAGTTTGCAGCTGTGCGGCAGAGAGGCCACCTTTAACCCGCACTGGCACTTGTTCTTGCCCGTCAGGCTCACGGGCCGGCCCTTCTCCTTCTGATAGGCTTCCAGCTTCACATCGGGCGCTTCCTTCAATTGCTCCAGCTTTTCGATATGAAGCAGCGCCCCGGAAACCAGAAGCTTGCCCGTCAACTTGACCGCACTGCCCGGTGCAACCTCTTTCAGGTGCGCCGCGTTCTCCGGTGTCTCTAAGAAAGCGTACACCCCTGTTGAGCTAACCAGAGCGCGCCCGGATGTTACGTCCTCTGGCTCTTGAAAATCCTCGGTTTTTTGTGCAACCTCAAAAAAGGCGTGAACATCAACCACAATCCCTTCTTCCTCGAAGGACTTCACGCCCTCTTCCGATCCCGACCCCGCCATTGACAGGTCGGCCACACAGACCAGAATCAGAACACACAGACCGTACCTGAGAATGCCCATCTTATACCCTCCTTGAGTGTGTGCGTTGCAGTTTTTCAGCGAATCCCGCTGGCTCTAAATCCCTCAAGCGTCCGTGTTACAACCTCTTCCATCCCCGGCGCCAAACGGGAAGGGGAGCCGTATTCCGGATAGGCCCTCACCTCGTACCCCCCTTCCGGAAGCTGGCGGGTAACGGGCAGATACATCGCTTCGCCGTTGGCATACCCCAGCGGGAATGTCACTCCTTGGTCGTAGAAATCCAGGATATTCAGCCCGTGTTCGGCAACCGGTTCGCCCTCGATCGCCACCATACGCAGCCCCTCGCCCAGTTGAATCCCCTGCATAATCACCGATGCGGCCGTGCGCAGCGTCTGTCCCCGCTCAAGCAGCTCCAGTTGCCGGGCGCCCCACAGCTCGTACACCCCCTGTTCGGAAGGCGGTGCTCCCGGCGTCAGGCGCGCGGCCAGCGCTTCAAACTCGCTCCGGTCCGGGGGCAGCAGCGGCCAGTCCGTCTCGGCCAACGCGGTACAAAGGCTCGGTTCAAACGATTGCATCCCGGCATCGAGCAATTGAATCACCTCGTCCCCCAGCATCGCGCCCGCCCGGGCCACCACCTCCCAGTCATTGCTCAACCAGGTATCGCGGCCCTCACCGGCCACGCTGGTCTTTCCATCTCCACCGCATCCCTGGAGAAACATGCTGCACTCCGCCCCCAGATGCGCATCCATCCGGTCGGTCGCCACGCCCGGATACTCGGCCGAAATCGCGGTGCCGCTCACAATCGAAGGGTGGGCCGCAATCGAAAACAGACACGCAACTGGCTGATCGTCTTCGTCTTCCAGCAGACAGACCGGCAGCGCATCGCACGCGATCCCCTCCGGGTTGGGCCGGTTCTCAATTTCCCCGTTCTCCATCAGCCGCCGCCGGTTCATCGGCACCTTCGAGTGCCCCATACCGGCCCACAGACTCACCTTGCGGGCCTTCTCCTTTGCCGACCTCACCGCAGACACCACGGCCGCCTCCAGCTCCCTCAGATAGAGATACTCGGGCGGCAGATAATCCCCGTACGCCCAGTACCCCGACGCAGGGCCGACATGGCTGTGTGATGCGGCAAGCATCATCTGCCGGGGCGTCAGATCCAGCAACCGGCCGATCACCCCTTTGTACCGGTCCGAATCCTCCCGGCCGATAAAACACATATCGAAGCTCACGATCACGGCCTGCTCGTCTCCGTGCGACAGATACAGCGCACGCACGAAAATATCGTCGCGCACCGATTCACACCCCGGGCCCCGGTCCCGGCTCCCGAAACCCATCATCCGCGTACCCGGAGGCGGCGTCATACAAACCTTTGAAAACCCGGCATCCATGTCGCGCATCCTCTGTGATAGAAGCCTTAGCGCACCTCCAGCAATTCCACCTCAAAAATCAACGTCGCATTCGGCGGAACCACCCCTCCCGCTCCCTGGGAGCCATACGCCAGTTTGGAAGGGATCACCATCCGCCTCTTGCCGCCTACCTTCATCGACGCAACGCCCTCGTCCCAACCGTCAATCACCTGCTGCACGCCAAGCACAAAACTGAAAGGCTGTCCCCCTATCGAACTGTCGAACCTCGTGCCATCCACCAGCCAACCGGTGTAGTGGACCACAACCGTTTGTCCGGCGCTGGGCGCAGCGCCATCCCCCACCGTGATATCACGGAACCTCAAGCCGCTGCTCGTCGTCACAAAACCTGGATCGTTCACTTCATCAGGCAAAGCAGAGTAATCGGGCCCCTGTGGCGAGTCCTCCCCACAGGCAGCGAACACAAAAGCGAGAATAACCCCGGCAACCAAACGCAGACCGAATATATACTTCATCCTTTGCCCTCCATAGTATTAACCCAGCTGGATATTCCCTCCAAGCTGCGACGAGCCGGGCACGACAATGCGGGAAGATTCCCGCCGCTGGATCTCTTTGGCCTCGTCGATCATTCTCTCAACAGCCAGCTTCACGGCTTCGGGAAATTTCTGTATCGCCTCCTCAAGCGTCCTTGCCTCAATCTCACATTGAACCGGCAGAAGTCCCGCCTGCGACATCAGCTGCGTCTGCCCCATAAAAATGACCTCGCGGCTCTCGTCCGGAGAACCGTTCGCCTTCAAAGGCGTAAGCCGCCGGATAGAAGCGACCTTGAGGTCTGTAAACGTCTCTTCACGGTACAGGTTGTTCTGATCCACCTGGATACTATCTAAGGGCTGCTGATCGGAAAGATTCACCTTTCGCCTCCTTATTATAAGTGCGTGTCTTCCTCCGCGTCTCTGCGGTCAATAAACTTACCTATCTCCCCCTCCCAATGCAAATGCTCACTCTACCGTTTTACCTGAGACGGTTAAGCCCGTTCAAGGCCGCAACCCGGTACGCCTCCGCCATCGTGGGATAATTGAACGTCGTATTGATAAAATACATGAGCGAGTTGGCCTCGCCCTTTTGCGACATAATCGCCTGACCGATGTGAATAATCTCCGACGCCTCGGAGCCGAAGCAGTGGATGCCGAGGAGTTCCAGCGTTTCACGGTGGAAAAGAATCTTCAGCATCCCGGTCGTGCGCCCCGTAATCTGCGCCCGCGCCAGATGCCGAAAGAACGCATGGCCAACCTCGTACGGAATCTTCTTCGCCGTAAGCTCATGTTCGGTCAGCCCGATCGAGCTGATCTCCGGAATCGTATAAATACCGGTCGGAATATTCTCGACAAGATGGTACTCGCATTCCCCAAAAATCAGGTGCGTGGCCGCAAAACGACCCTGATCGTAGGCCGCGCTGGCCAGGTTGGGATACCCCACAACGTCTCCGACAGCATAAATATGGCTTTGAGTCGTCTGATAGTCCTCATTGATCACAATAGACCCTCGCACATCGGTCTCTATCCCGATCTTCTCCAGCCCCATGCGATCTGAATTGCCCGTCCTGCCCTGAGCCCACAGCAGCACATCACTGAGAATCTGTTTGTTGGATTTGAGGTAAACCCGAACCCCGCGATCGTCCGCCTCCACCTTCTCATACGTCTCATCGTGCCGGATCAAAACGCCCTGTTCGCGCAAGTGATAACTCAAGGCATCGATAATTTCATCGTCTAAAAAAGCCAGCAATCGATCGCGGCTGTTAATCAGATTGACCTTGATACGCAGCCCCCGAAAAATGGAGGCATACTCGCAGCCCACAACCCCGGCGCCGTAAACTGTAATCGACCGCGGGTTGCCCACAAGGTCCAGAACCGAATCGCTGTCCAGAATACGCGGATGCGAAAAATCCACATCCGGGGGCTGATACGGCTTGGAACCGGTTGCAATCACAAACCCATCCGCACGGTATTGCTCTACCGCGCCCCCGGCCAGTATGACTTCAACCGTATGCTCATCCACAAAAACCGCACGCCCGTGGATCACGTCCACCAGATTTCGTTCGTAAAAGCCCCGGCGCAAATCCACCTGTCCGCGAATAACCGATTCGGCCGATCGCAGCAGATCCTGATAGTCGGCGTCCCGAAACCTGCCCGAATCCGAAAGCTGCTGAATCGCGTGCCGCAGCGCCTTGCTGGGAATAGTCGCCCGATGCGTGCAGTTGCCCCCAACACCGGGAAGCTCATCCACAACCGCAACCCGTTTCCCCTCCTTGGTCGCTTTCATCCCGGCCCCTTCCCCGCCGGGTCCACTTCCGAGTACAATCACATCATAATCGTGTTCCATAGATGGATACCCTCATCAACTCCCATGTCTTGCGTACTTCACCTTTAAGGAAACAGCTCTCGGTACTCCCGATCGAATTCCTCTGACCCGTCGTCCAAGCGGCAATCTAATGAAACCCCCGGCAGGAAGCCGGGAAGTTTGCCGTCCAAAAAAAGCTGGCGATAGCGGCCGTCCGGGTAATGCGTCCTCCGTTCGTCCGGCCACAGAATCGTGTGAATCTGTCGTTTGACCGGCTTTTCAAAATCCGGCGCCACCCGGAACCGCTCGATAGCGTCCCGGTCCAGTTCCACCCCCAGGCCCGGCTCCTGCGGCACCCGCACATGCCCGCCTTCCACGGTGAAATTCTCCACCAGCGTATTCGAGTAGATATTGATGCAGGGAATCGCGGGCCACCGCGCCTGCTCCAGCACCGCCCCTAAGTGTACCGCAAAGATCGTGGTCAGACCCGTGCCCACCATCTGGAGCCAGAACGGCATCCCGGCCTTCTCCGCCAGAATGCCGTCTTTCAGCACCCGGCTCACACCGCCCCCAATCACAAACCCGTCGCACACCCCTTCCCGGATCGCCGTCATCACCGGCGGGTTGCCGATGTGCATCGCAATCGGACTGCGAATCTTCTGGCGCAGCAGCGCGTTGCCCGCCACATCGTTCTGGGGAATCGGAGACTCCACAATCGCCAGATTGCTGTACTTCTGCTCCAGCCGGCCGATCAGGGGCGCAGCTAAGTCCACCCCTAAGAGCAGCCCGTTAAAATCCATATCCATCTTAAAATGCGGCGAAACATCCGCACAAACCGCCGCCATCTGTTCATCCGGATCGAACCAGGGCCGCGCCTTCACCTTCATCGTCGTAAACCCGTGCGCCTCCGCCGCCCTCGCCTCCGCCGCCCACACCTCCGGCTTCATATCTTGCGCCCACCACGACACCGGACAGGTTTCCCGGTACTGGGCGCCGAAAAGGCGGTGGCAGGGCACATCTAACAGTTTGCCGGCCGCGTCGAACAGCGCCATTTGCAGCCCGGCCCCCAGGCTGTCGTCCCAGAGCAACTCGAACAGATTCCGGTCCACCACCCGGCGGAACGCCTCATTTCCGGACCGGCCCCAGGTATAATTCGCAATCGTCTCCCCAATCCCCACCACCCCCGACGCCGTGGTCACCATACAGAGCTCCACAACCGACCAGCCCGGCACCCGGACCTCCTTGGTCCGTACGCACCGGGGGTGAAACGGCACGTTCAACACAATCTGCTCGACACTTTTGACGACAAAGTCCTTTGAAGTCACGGCATCCTCCTCAGTCGCCAGCGAGTGGATAATAGTGCAGCGAAACGGTAGGGCTTCATATCCAGCAAACAAGAAAACGGGCGCCGACCTTTTCTGGAGATCGGCGCCTGCAACCACCGGCGAAAATCCTCGCAAATGAGGGATTATGCCTGTGCCTGTTTGATCACGTTGGCCGCCTGGAGCCCCTTGGGACCCTGAGCGATGTCAAACTCGACCTCTTCGCCTTCGGACAACGACTTGAATCCCTCGCCCGAGATCGCGGAAAAATGCACGAACACATCTTCGCCGCCCTCCTGCTCGATAAAGCCGAAGCCCTTCGCGTCGTTAAACCACTTCACTCTGCCTACCGCCAACTGTCTTCACCACCTTTCTGGTTGAGACCCGAGTACCGGTCGCCCAAATAAAAAAAGCAAGGACCGGAACTTCTGATCCTTGCCGCATCGTCATTTTTGAGTTCGACTGCAAAGGAAACAGAAACGACATCCTTCCATTCGGAAAAAAAGATACTCGTTTTTTTTTCAAAAGTCAAACATTTTATGGCTCCTCGCTATTTGGTGTGGGTAACCTTCCCCCAGGAACGACCAGTTGTGGTAGACAAGACGCCCAAGCTGCAGGTTTTGTGGACCAGCCTTCGAGTATTCTTTGTCAACGGTGTTGCCCGACCCGTTGTCTGTTGCTCAGGATTCTATTTTAAAAACAGTTGTTTAAGTTGTTAGATAATAAATTGTTACGATGGACTAAACGGCAAACTGGATCTCCGGATCATTCAATACCCGCCGTGTGTTTAGGAGAGATCTCATGTGCAATAGTTCGGCCACTTTTAAGCAGCAATTTTGCCATAATCCCGCAGTTTTTGGTATTGGGGAGATTTTTTAATCAAATTTAGGTCGAGGTCTAACATTAAAAAAATATTCTGGAGAAAATACGTGTTGAAATAACAGGCTTTTACACTGGCCATGGAAAAGGGTATGGGTCTCGTATCTGATTGGGCTTGTAAGTGTTCCGTTTTGGCTAAATTGAGGGTTGTCAAAGAGGCATTAAAATGGAAAGCCAGCCGTTTTTGATCTCTGGCTTGACAGTCGCACAATCCGGTGAACTGTTTGGCATCTCTGAAAATAAATTCAATTTGGAAACGCGCTTTGTAATATCTGACAATCGTCTTGGCACTTAGGTCTTTGTCGGTTGAAAACAAGATCGCATATTTCTTCTTGTCCTTGTTCGTGTGATCCAGCAAGACGACGGCTTTCAAATTGCGTTTTAAGGAGACGTGATTCAAGACAAGACTGTAAATGGCGATGCCATCTTGTGTTTGGATATATGAAAACCGAGACAGGTCCTGCCAGTTGACTTTGCCGTCATAGGTCTTGTGCCTTCCGCTTCCCTTTTCCCGTTTTGGTCCGGTGTAGAGATAGCGCATATTGGCGTCGCAGCGCAATTTGCCGATCTGGTGTAGATCCAAATCACGGACGCCATCAACAAATTTCTTCTTGCTAAAATAGCCATCGACAACGGTATATTTTTCATTCTCTAACAAGCTGGGTTTGACATCACTCAGGTGCTGTAAATACTGATCTGTTAGGGTTTCGACGTCTTCTGCCTGTTTGGAGCTTTGCTTTTTCGACTTGGCTTTCCCCTTTTTTTTGGTGCCCTTTTTCTTGACGGTCCTTTTCTTTTTATTGACCTTGACGACATCCTGTTTAGGCTTAGACTCAGACATTTGGCGTTCATCTCCAGGATCGGTTTGACGAACGGACAGCGTAAAGCCTGTGTTTCTCAAAACATCCACGATGGCCACACTGGAGACTTCCAACCCCTTTTCGCTCCGACGATGACAACCGTTCCAGAAATAATCCAGACCATAGGTCTGCTTGCCCGACTTGGACACAAAAGAAGCATCTAACACGATGATCCGTTCACTTTCTCTGCCCAGGCTTTCATTGATCACCGCTCGGTTGAAGGCCACAAATTCAAAGGGTTTGGCAAACTGGCGTGAATACGTCTTCTGTGACAAAGGAGAGTAACGCGATAGGTTACGAAAATTGATCTTGCCGTGAGCTGTTAGGATCGCTGTAAACACAGCCATCAGAAACTTTTTTTGAGGCTTGGAAATCTTGAAACTCTTGAGTATCTTTTCTGCCAGTTCCATTGTGCCGTCTCTCCAGATAAAGGGTATCGTTGACGTGGTGGTCTATGATACCTAATCTGCGTGAACGGCACTTTTTTGTCAAAGAAAACTGTCCGCCATATTGATGTGCGGATACCGGAGCAAACGGTTAGGAACCACCTCGCACTCGGCAAGAAGACTGGTTCGGGTTTTTATGATTACCCACGTGAAACAGCGAAGAGCCCATTTTATATTACCTTTGTGAAATAGTTTTTCCAGCGTCTTATGCACATAGGAGGCAACATGAGCAAAACGATCTTGGTCGTCGGCGCGTTCGATAAAAAAGGAGAAGAGTATGCCTTCCTTCGCGAGCAGATCCTCGCCCGCGGCCACACCGTCCTCACCCTCAACACCGGCGTACTCGGCTCAACAGAGCGCTTCCCGGTCGACATTTCAGCGGATGAGGTCGCCGGGGCGGGCAATGGCGACCTGACAGCGCTCCGGACCAAGCAGGACCGGGGCGAGGCCATGGCGGTCATGGCCGCCGGTGTCCCGGTCGTGGTCAAATCCCTGTACGACGAAGGCCGGTTCGACGGAATCATCGGCATGGGAGGCACGGGAGGAACAACCGTGATCGCAGCCGGAATGCGCGCCTTACCCGTAGGCGTGCCCAAGGTCTGCGTTTCAACCGCAGCTTCGGGCGACACTTCCCCCTACGTTGGCAGCAAAGACATCACCATGATCCCCTCCATTGTGGACGTAGCGGGCATCAACCGCATCTCCCGCCTCATCTTCTCCCGCGCAGCCGGGGCCATCTCCGGCATGGTCGAAACCGATCCCCCCGCCGCAACCAATGACAAACCCATCATCGCCGCCTCCATGTTCGGCAACACCACCGAATGCGTGGACGCCGCACGGGAGGCCCTCACCGAAAAAGGCTACGAAGTCCTGGTCTTCCACGCCACCGGAACCGGCGGCGAAACCCTGGAATCCCTGGTCTTAGAAGGCCTGGTGGACGCCGTCCTGGACATCACCACTACCGAATGGGCCGACACCGTCTGCGGCGGCGTCTTCGACGCCGGCCCCGAACGCCTCAGCGCCCCCGGCCGGGCCGGCATCCCCCACCTGATCGTGCCAGGCTGCGTCGACATGGCCAACTTCGGCCCTGTGGACACCGTCCCGCAAAAGTACAGAGACGCCAACCGCACCTTCTACGAATGGAACCCCTCCGTCACCCTCATGCGCACAAACATCGGTGAAAACCGGCAGATGGGCGAACGCTTCGCCGAAAAAGCCAACGCCGCCACAGGTCCGGTCGCCTTTCTCATCCCCCTCAAAGGCGTCTCCATCCTCGACGGCGACGGCCAGCGCTTCTGCGACCGGGAAGCGGATGCGGCCATGTTCGACGCCATCAAAGCCAACCTCAACCGGGAGATTCCGGTTGTGGAACTGGACCACAACATCAACGATCCCGAGTTTTCCTCCAGAGCGGTCGACATGATGCTGGATCTGATCGCAAAGGGCAGGAAGTCATAACCCTTTTACAAATCTGTAAAACTCTTACCCCAGAGAGCGTCCCATGCCCTTCACACGCCAGGAAGTATTAACCCGACTGCGGCAGAACATCGACGCCAACATCCCCATTATCGGGGCCGGCGCGGGCACCGGCATCAGCGCCAAATTCGAGGAAGCCGGCGGCGTCGACCTCATCATCATCTACAACTCCGGCCGGTTTCGAATGGCCGGTCGCGGCTCTCTTGCGGGCCTCATGCCCTATGGCGACGCCAACGCCATTGTCATGGAAATGGCCGGAGAGGTACTCACCGTCGTCAAAAACACCCCGGTCCTGGCCGGGGTCTGCGGCACCGACCCCTTCCGTCGAATGGACGTCTTCCTCAAACAGGTTGCCGATATCGGCTTCTCCGGCATCCAGAACTTCCCCACCGTGGGCCTCATCGACGGGCAGTTCCGCGCCGACCTGGAAGCCACCGGCATGGGCTATGGCCTGGAAGTCGACATGGTCCGCAAAGCCTGGGACATGGACCTGCTCACCACCCCCTACGCCTTCAACACCGAAGATGCGCAGCAGATGGCCGGTGCGGGCGCCGACATCATCGTCGCCCACATGGGCCTCACCACCAAGGGCGCCATCGGCGCTGCCAACGCGCTTACGCTGGAACAAGCCGCAGAGCGGGTGCAGGAAATCTGTGACGCCGCCCGATCGGTAAACCCCGACATCATCTTTCTCTGCCACGGAGGCCCCATCTCCATGCCCGAAGACGCCGCCTGCGTACTGCAAAAAACCACCGGCGTCCACGGCTTCTACGGCGCCTCCAGCATGGAGCGATTGCCGGTCGAAACCGCCATCACCGACCAGATCAAAGCCTTCAAAGCGATCCGGTTCAAAAAATAAACCGACCCTCAACGGGCCCTTATGCCCAGCCACCCTTGGCCATAATCCCGCCATCCACACACACAGATTCGCCGGTCATAAACGATGCCTTATCGCTGGCCAGAAAGAGCACCACCTGTGCGATCTCGTCGGGCTGGCCGATGCGGCCCATCGGGTGAGCCTCGGCCATACCCTTTCGGATCTCCTGCTCGTCTCCACCCATGGCAGCCAGCGCCTCGTCAACCAGCGGCGTATCGATCGTACCCGGATTGACCGCCAGCACCCGAATATTGTCTTCTGCGTAATCCAAGGCCAGCTGTCGGGTCAGGGAAAGAATCCCTCCTTTGCTGGCCGCGTAAGCCGACACCCCCTTCATCGACTGCAGCCCCTGTACGCTGGCCGTGTTGATAATCACCCCTCCGCCGCGTTTCATCATCTCCGGCACGCAGTACCGGGTCATCAGAAAACAGCTCTTGAGGTTCACGTCAAGAATGCGGTCCCACAGATCCTCCGGGAGTTCGTGGGCCGGCAGATAACTGTTCGTGGGCTGGATACCCACGTTATTGCACACCACATCCACCCCTCCCCACGCCAACACTGCGGCCTCAACCAGCGCCCGGCACGCGCTGTCCTGGGCCACATCGGCGTGTTGAAAGCGAATGGCGCCGTCAAGTTCCCCGGCCTCATCGGCCAGCCGCTCCCCGGCCGCGCCATCCACATCCGCGCACAGCACCCGGGCGCCTTCGCGGGCAAACGCCGTGCAGATCCCCCGGCCGATGCCCTTGGCCCCGCCGGTAACGATCACCACGCGATCCTTGAACTCCGACATAATCTGCTCCTTTCTGAGAGGTCATCCACCAGCAGGCCAACGCACACGCTCAATATAACGCGTAACGGTTCTGTAATCCAGGTACAGAAAACCCCGCCCCACTCACACCGGGCGAACCTCGATTGCGGCGGAAATCTCTTTTGATTACCTTATGAATCTGCAACCCTTCTTCATCTGCGTGGATAATGTCAAAACTTTTCCATATACCTTCGATCCTCCTGTGCACGCTCGCCGCATGGTTTGTGGAGCGGGCGGAGCTTTATGCGTCGGATCCGGATCTTGAATTGCGCCTTCGGCAGACGGTGGAAACCCTGGCGGGAGTCGGCTCCCGGGTAACGGGGTACCCGGGGTGCGACGCGGCGGCCGAGATTCTAAAAGACACATTGCGAGCGCTGGGCGTAACAGAAGTGTATGCCCACCGGTTTCCGGTCCCGATTCCCCTGGACCAAGGCTTCCGTCTGGAGGCCGGAGGGCAGTCGGTGCGGCTCTACGGCGTCTGGCCCAATCTGGTGCGCACCTCAACGCTTCCGCCGGAGGGAATTGAGGGATCTCTGGTCTACGCGGCCGGCGGGGACCTAAAGGCGCTGGAGGGCCGGAAGATTGCCGGGCAAATTGTGCTGATTCACTATGCCAGCGGCAGAAGGTGGGTCGATCTCTTTCACCTGGGCGCGCAGGCAGTGATCTTCCTGGAAAAGGAAGGAGCCCACCGAAAGGAGGCGGAGCAGAAGTTTCTGGACGTGCCGGCGGACCTGCCCCGGTTCTATGCGCCGGCGGCCGATACCGCCCGGCTAATCGGCCTGGCCCGGTCTGGCGCGCGGGTGCGTCTCAGCGGACAAATGCCCTGGCGCTCGGCCGTGGGACAGACCCTGGTGGGCGTGATCGAGGGAAGCGATCCAACGCTTGGCAAAGAAGCTGTGCTGCTGGGCGCATCCTACGATGCGATCTCACCCGTACCCGCGCTTGCCCCCGGCGCGGAGCAGGCCTGCGGGGTGGCAGGGCTTCTGGAGCTGGTGCGGGAATTTTCGATCCGCCCGCCCCGCCGAACGGTCGTTCTGGTACTCACAGCCGGGCACTTTGAAAATCTGGCCGGGATGCGCCACTTTGTACCCTTGCTTCAGGCCGCGGCCGGCCGCAGGCATCCCGGCCGGGAATGGACGCCCGACGGCGCGGCCCTCATCGACAGGTTGAGCCTCTACAAGGTGCGCATGTTCGTGGGCCTGGACCTCTCCTCGGGAAGCGACCTTATTGGGGTACACAAACCGGTTGCCCCCTACCGGGTGCGCCTGCTTGCGCCCCCGATAACCGCGAGGCTGATCGGCTTCGCCGCAGCCTATGAGGACGCTGTCCTGGACGGTCGGCCGATGCTGGCCAACGGACTGAAACAGGACGTGAGCCGGCAGGCGCTGGGGGGAATCCCGCAGACGATTCCGTTCGACGCGTCGGTCGCGTCCCTGGCCGGATGCCCCTCGCTGGTTTTCTGCACCGTCAACGACAGCCGCGCCGGAATCGATTCGCCGGTGGATCGACCCGCGAATGTGAGCATCCGGCGCCTGGCACGCCAGGTGGCTTTTCTAACTTACCTGATCCCCAGACTGATCAACGACCCGGACCTGGAGGCGTGGGAATGGGGCAAAGATGCGTTCGGAACGGTTCGGGGACAGGTGGTACACTACGGGCTCCGCAGCTATCTTCCGGACCGGCCCACGGGAGGGGCGCTGGTGCGCGTCCGGCTGCGCAACCCCACGCTTTCCGGGGTGCGGGCGGACTTCTGGGCGGCTGCCGACGATTCGGGGCGGTTCCAGATCCCCGGCGTTGAGGCGAAAATCATCTACACCCAGCCGGTCCGGCTGGAAGCCTACCGGGTGGATGCCGCGACCGGGATGGTGACGGATGCCCCGGACTGAGGCATAAACGGTGAGCGGCGGCTGCCGGGACGGGCGCTGAAAGTACTGATGGACGACCTGGAAGAGGAAGTGCAGATCGTAACCACAGCGGTCGCCGGCTTAACCCTGTTCGAGACATTCGATCCCCGAAACCTGCTCACCCCGGAACAGGTAGAAGTCATCGACGCGACCCTGGAGGCCGAGCCGCCCGCGTTTGGGGCCTGCCTGCCGCTGACACCTCCGGAGGTGGCGCTGTTCAGCTATCAGAACCGCATCGGATCCTGGATCGAACCCACGGCAGTGCTCTTCGTCCGGCCGGAATCCCGCGTGAAAGCGGTTATGGCCACGGGTGCTCACGGACTGGGCCGCCGGCTGCTGCTCTTGAACGGCCGGCCCGATTCCCCCCAGGGTGTCGGATATTCGGTAAAGGCCGAAACGCGGTTGACCCAAACAACCTACCGAATCGCCAGGGATATGACGCTGCTCAACCAGATGCGCATCGAGAACCTGGACCGCCACGGAGTACGCAGCAGCCGGCTGGAGGCATTCCACCGGAAGGCCGGGATGCATCTAAAAGCGGCGGAAGAGGCGCGCCAACAGCGCCGCCACCGGGCCTTCCTGGACCGGTCACGCCGGGCGTGGGCCTATGCGGCGGCAGCCTATCGAGACGTGGCGGGCACACAGGCAGGCGTGATCCGCGGGGCGCTCTTTCTCCTGGCGGCCCTGGTCCCCTTTGCGCACTTTGCCGAACGCCTGATCTTCGGGTTTCCCGACCTGCGGCGGCAGGTCATCGGGTATTTCGCCTTCTTCATCGCCGGATTTATCGCCCTGCGCCACCTGCACCCGGCATTCGAGCTGTCCATCTCGCCGGCGATTACCCTGCTGGGATTCGTCATTCTGGCGCTCGGCATCCTGGTCACAAGCATCGGCATCTCCCGGCTGAACCGGGAACTCCGGGCCCTGGCCGGCCCGCGCCGGGGGCGGAGCGATCTCCAGCGGGCCGGAGCCCTGATGACCTCCCTCTCGGTGGGGCTGGCCCACCTCAGGCGCCGGCCGCTGCGCACCGGGCTGACCTGTACCACACTGGTACTCCTGACCTTTTCGGTACTCTCCTTTACCTCCATCCGTTCGTCCCTGCGAACCAACCGCGTCGATCTGGGCCAGGGGGCGCGGTATGAGGGCGCCCTGGTGCGGATGCAGAACTGGAAAACGATGGAGATCGCCGCGTACCGATCCCTGCTGGACCGCTTTGGCCCGGACCGGACCGCCCCTCGGGCGTGGCTGTCGGTCTCCTCCCTCGCCTCAACCTTCCGGATCGAACGGGCCGACCTGAAGGGGTGGGCCGCCGGGGTTCCGGGCATCGCCGGACTCTCCGCACAGGAGGCCCGGCTGATGGGGCCGCAACTGACTTCGGGACGGTGGCTGAAACCGGGGGAAGAGGACGCCTGCCTGTTGCCCTCCCCCGTCGCCCGCACCCTGGCGATCGGCCCCGAGGACCTGGACCGCGCCCGGATTCGGGTTTTCGGGGAAGTCTACCGCGTGGTCGGACTGCTGGCCCCCGGTGCTCTAAATGAGATCGACCTGAACGGAGAACCGCTGACCCCACTGGACCCGGAAGCCCAGCAGCCGGTTGAGGCCGACGTGGGCGCAGGTCCTGAAGGACAGGGGGCGATCTTTACCCACATGCCCGGTTCGCAGGTCGCCGTGCTGCCTTACCGGGCGGTCATGCGCTTCGAGAAGGCCCGGCTGGCCTCTGTGGGCATTCTGCTTGAAGACGTGCAGGCGGAAGCTAACGATCTGGCCGAGACCCTGGACCCGAACCTGTTCGTCGGTATCGGCGGGCGCCGGTACCTGGTCAACACCGTGGGTGTGGCGTCGGTCTCCGGACTGAGCGACTTGGCCGTACCGGTGAGCATCGCAGCCCTAATCGTGCTCAATACCATGCTGGGCGCGGTCTACGAGCGCACCCGTGAAATCGGCACCTTCAACGCCGTGGGACTCGCGCCCAAACACGTAAGCGGTCTGTTTATGGCCGAAGCGTGCGCCTTTGCGATTGTGGGCGGCGTTTCGGGCTACCTGCTGGGGCAGGCCGCCGCGCAGGCCATCGGCCGCTTTGGACTGCTGGCCGGGCTGGAACTGAACTATTCGTCGCTGGCATCCATCCTCACACTGGGGCTGGTCATGGTCGTGGTCATGCTCTCGGCGCTCTACCCGGCCTGGATGGCGGGCCGGATCTGCACGCCGGGCATCGAGCGGCGGTGGAAGCCTCCCCAGCCGGAGGGCGACCGACTTCGCATGGCGCTGCCCTTCACCCTGGTCCGCCAGGACGCGCTTGGCATGGTAGCCTTCCTGGCGGAATTCTGGGAAGCCCACCGGGAGCAATCCATCGGCGCGGGCTTCTATCTGGAATCCCTGGCAATCCACCGAAAGCAGGACCGGCTCGAACTGGGCGCCCGGGTCTGGCTGGCCCCCTTTGACCAGGGCGTGACACAGCAGGTCAGCCTGGTGATGTCTTCAAAACACGCAACAACCTATTTTGAAGTCGAGGCCGCCCTGGAGCGTGTCTCCGGCGATTATGAGACCTGGCGCCGGGTTAGCCGGACCTTTCTGGACGACCTGCGCAAGCAGTTCCTGATATGGCGCACATTAACGGCACAGGACAGAGAATTTTATGTGTCAGAACTCGCCCGGTGGGAAACAGCAGGCAGCCCCCCGTAGGGGCGACCCGACGGGTCGCCTGAGCCCATCGCTGGAGATATAAGACGTGGCAAAAACGCGAAATCCGGATGCGGAACTCGAAGCCTATCGGGCCTTAATGGAACGTCCCGAGAGCTTTGGAGAAGGGTTCACGGTTCGAACCGTGATCGGGGCATTTTTTGTCGGATTCATCATGATGCCCGGGGCCATCTACATGGGCCTGATCGCCGGAGTGAGCCTGGGATCGGCGGCCGAGTGGGTGACCATCATCCTCTTCTCGGAGCTGGCGAGGCGCTCCTTTTCGCCCCTCACCCGCCAGGAAATCTACGCCATCTACTACATCGCCGGCGGGCTTTCCGGCATCATCGGCGGAACCATGCTGGCCGGGGGTCCGTTCGGGCAGTTGGTCTGGAACCAGTACCTCGTGCACTCCCAGGCGGCCGAGGGGTTCGGCATCGCCCAACACATCCCGGCGTGGGCCTCTCCCCCGGCGGGATCTGAGGCCCTGCTCGGACGCACCTTCCTCCACCGGGCGTGGGTGCCTGCCGTGTCGGTGCTTGTAATCTCACAGATCCTCTCTCGGACCGAATGGTTCAGCCTGGGGTACGTTCTCTTCCGAATCACCTCGGACATCGAAAAACTGCCCTTTCCCCTGGCACCCGTGGCCGCGCAGGGCGCGACTGCCCTGGCCGAAAGCGGCGGTGAGGAAGGCTGGCGCTGGCGGGTTTTTTCCATCGGAATGGGCCTGGGACTGATGTTCGGCGCCGTCTACATCGGCCTTCCGGCCCTGACCGGGCTGGTGGCCAGCAATCCGATCTCGCTGCTGCCCATTCCCTGGATCGACCTGACCCGGACCACCGAATCGATCCTGCCGGCCGCGCCCCTCGGCATCGGCACCGACCTGGGACTCGTCCTGCTGGGCACGGTCCTGCCCTTCTGGGTGGTTGTGGGCAGTTTCGCCGCGGCCATGCTGCACGCGCTGGGGAGCCCGCTGCTTTATCATGCGGGGGTACTGGTCCACTGGCGGCCGGGAATGGACACGATCATGACCAATTTTTCCAACGACCTGGATGTCTGGCTGAGCGTCTACATCGGCGCCGGGGTCGCGGTGGGGGTCATCGGGGCCGTGCATGCGGTCAGGTCGGCCAGGGAGTTCCAGGGCCCGGGCTCCGGGCTCCAGGTTCAAAAGCGTTTGCGGGACACGCCTGCGGGGCGGGGAGATTTGCCGTTCTGGGGGGCGGTGGGGGTCTACCTCCTGGCAACGCTAGCAACGGTGCTGCTGTGCCTGTATCTGCTAAAAGACGATGAATTCCCCCTCCTTTTTCTGCTCGGCTTCGGATTTTTGCTCACCCCGGCGCTCTCCTACGTCAACGCCCGGATGACCGGACTGACGGGACAGACGGTGGGATTCCCGATGATACGTGAGGGCATGTTCATCCTCAGCGGCTATCGGGGCGTGGACATCTGGTTTGTGCCCATCCCCTATGCGGACCACGGACGCCGGGCGCAGCTCTTCCGCGAAGTCGAACTGACCGGCACCCGCTTTCGCAGCATCCTCAAAGCCGAGATGCTGCTCCTGCCGCTAAGCCTGATCTGCGGCTTCATCTACTGGTCGCTCATCTGGCAGATGGCGCCCATCCCCTCGCCCGCCTTCCAGTACGCACAAACCTACTGGCACCTCATCGCCCTGCGGCAGTCCCTCTGGTACTCGTCCACGCTGGGCGGCGAGAGCCTCTTCCAGGAGGCCGTCAAACTCGAGTGGATTGCAGGAGGCTTCGCATTCGCCGGGGGAGCGTTCCTGCTGCTGTCCTGGTTGCGGCTGCCCACCTCCCTGATCTACGGGTTCGTGCGGGGCATTCAGGGCCTGCCCCACCTGCTGATTCCGGAAATGGCGGGCGCACTGCTGGGCCGCTACACCCTCGAACGGCGGTTCGGCGTGACCCGCTGGCGGCGCTACGCGCCGGTGCTCTTTGCCGGATTCGCCTGTGGGATGGGGCTGATCGGGATGTCTGCGGTGGCGATTGCCCTGATTTCCAAGTCGGTGACCCGGCTCCGGTATTGAACGGAAACCGACGGAGGAATATATAATACCAGATTATTTTATATAGCATAAAATAGTATTACTAAATACGCGATAACGTCTTATTTTTTCAGACATTTCCGCTGAAGCATCTCCCTATTATGCCGATGTATATACCGGAAGCAAACCGGCAGAAGGTGCTGTAACCCGAATCATCCCCAGGACCTCCCCCCCAACCCAGAAACAGGCCCGAAATCAATCTATAATGAACTCAAGCGTTCGTACCAAACCCCTGCCGCCCGACCCAAACGGGCAGCCCGCTGAGACCCGGAAGGAGAAGCTTCGCCGGATCCAGGCGCAAGTGAACAAAGGGTTTTATTCCCGCAACGACGTGCTTCAGGATGTGGCCGATGCCCTGCTGATGAATCCTGCGGCCTTCGAGAATTTAAACGAAAAAGAAGGCTGACAGGAGACCGAGGGGTCGGATTCAGGCCGGTGCCGGCAGGCGCCGGCCTTTTTTTATTGACAGGGTGGGCGATCCCCTGCATGTTTAAGAACCGGAGATTACAGACCTGACCAGCGGAGCACGAAATGTTTGATGCGCATCAGATTGAGGCCTACAGGCGCAATGGCCATGCGCTTGCCCGCGGCCTTTTTTCAACCCAGGAGGCGTCGGCGCTGTGCGATCACTATATGGCGCTGAGGGCCGCCGGTTCCTATCCGGGCGACTCTGCGGGGGTGGATCCGAAAGAGGGCGATCCCCTGAAACAGTACCCCCGCATGATCCACATGCACCGCTGGGACGAAGTGAGCCTCCACTGGCTGCTGGATCCGCGTCTTCGCGCCCACCTTCGGGCGCTGCTGGGGTGCGACGCCTATGCGGTGCAAACGATGCTCTATTTCAAGCCGGCGGGCGCAAGGGGTCAGGCGCTTCACCAGGACCAGTACTATCTGAAAACAAAGCCGGGAACCTGTATGGCGGCCTGGATGGCGCTGGATCCTTGCGACGAGGAGAACGGCTGCATGCAGCTCGTGCCGGGCTCTCACGATTTGCCGGTGCTCTGTACAGAGGAAGCGGACATCCAGCAGAGCTTTACCGGCGTAACGGTTCCACTTCCGGAGAAAATAGCGGCCGTGCCGGTGGTGATGGACCCCGGAGACGTGCTCTTTTTTAACGGGTCGGCCATCCACGGCAGCCATCCCAACCGCAGCCGGGACCGCTTCAGGCGGGCGCTGATCGGGCACTACATTTCAGGCGAGGCAGAACAGGTGGCCCGGTTCTATCATCCGGTCTTACGGATGGATGGATCGGTGGTTGCGCTACAGGAGGGCGAAGATGGGGGGCCGTGCGGGGTGTGGGTCGAGATGGATGGAACGCCGGTGGTGAAAGTCGGGGGCCGGGGGAAGTAAATACAATCGCGCACGTTGGAATACGGAATGCTTTTTCAATGCCCCGGAGGAACACCTCTCCGGGGCTGTTTTGGAACACCGCTTATTTTTTCGATTCTGACTTCTGGATTCTGGTTTTGAGGTTCTCTATGGGGGATATGCTTCAGGTGGAACACCTCCAGGCGGAGTCGGGAAGCCGCTGCGACGGGTACCTGACCGCGGGTGAGATGCAGGACGGCACGCCGGTGCGCCTGCCGGTGGTTCTGATAAACGGCGCAGAACCGGGGCCCACCCTGTATATGCAGGCAATCAGCGACGGGGATGAGCTCAACGGCATTGCAGTCATCCGGCGCGTACTCAAGCGGCTCGATCCGGCCCGTCTCAAAGGGCGGCTGATCGCGGTTCTGGTCGTCAATTTCCACGCGTTTCACGCCTGGCAGGCGTTAAATCCGGTGGACGGCAAGAAAATGAACCGCTGTTTTCCGGGGCGGAAGGATGGGACGTCCAGCGAGCGCATTGCATACCGGCTTTTCCAGAGCGCGGTGAAACAGGCCGATTACTGTATCGATCTCCACCAGGGCGGGGTGCGGCCGATGATCGACGAGGTGCGGGTGCGGGTGGATCGCAGGAAGCGAATTCACCGGGTGTGCATGGAACTCGCACGCGTTTTTGGCATCGGCTATATCCTCGACTCCCAGGGCCCGGACGGGCAACTGGCGCGAGCCGCTCCGGATGAAGGGATTCCCGCCATCGATCCGGAACTGGGGGGATGCCACGGATGGGACGAGTCGAGCATCGGCAAGGGGGTCACCGGGGTGGAAAATGTATTGAAGCACTACGGGTTTGTTTCGGGCCGCCCGCAGATTCCGGAACGCCAGGTGGTGGTAGACGGTTTTTTGACGCTGCTGTCGAATCGGGGAGGGTTTGTAGAGTACCGCGCCCGGCTGTGCGATCACCTGCAAAAGGGGGATCCCGTGGCCGACATCACGGACCCCTTCGGGCATGTTCTGGAAACGATCTATACCCCGCAGGAATCCATCTTCTGGTCGCGCACCCTCCGTCCGATGGTGGCCAGTGGGGAGAGCGTGGGCACGGTGGGGAAGAATATCCGGTACGTATAAATCGCGTTTCGAGTTCCGCCCCACCCCTCAACAGTTTCTTCGACTCTAACTCGGAATTCGGAACTCGGAACCGGGGCGGAGTGAGGGCCTACACCTGCGCTTCTCGATACGCGTCGATGCGATCCCGGACCCGGGGCACGATGTAAAAATCGTCTAAGGGAAGCCGCGCGAATTCGCGGGCGAAAATATCGACCCGGGTGCGAACGTCGAGGCTGCGGTCCAGGATAAAGCGCCGTTCTCCTCGGAAGGTACACAGACCGCCGGGGCTGCCTTCCAGATCCTCGTAGGAAACGCGGATATCGAGACGCTCGGCAAGGGCTTCAAACTCCTGCAGAAGCTGTTCGTCGGTCATTGGACACCTGCTCTGGCTTTGAGCGGTTCGCATACAGGAGAAGCGCGACAGAGCGCCATGCCTCTACGTTTTTGTTATGAATCGTGCCAGATATGACTGAAGATAGGCCAGGGTCTGAGAGTCACCGGGCAAAAGGGGCAGGCCGCCGATGCCGTGGGCGAGGCTCTTGTAGAAGCGGTGGGCGTGGTACCGGGCGTCCGGGGGTGAGGGGAAGAGCACAACGGCCCCCTGAAGAGTACGTTCGAACCCTCTCGGGGATACCTCCCCGATAGCGTCCCGGTAGGCGTGCATCTTATCGATATCCTCGCGGGCGGGCGTCCAGAAGCCCCCATCGCCTTCTGTCTGCCATTCCCTGCGATATTTGGCGTCGAAAGCATAGACCTGACAGCGGCCGTCCGAACCGCGGGCTTCAACAACCATATCGGGCCGGAGGTCGTGGGTAATGGAGCGGCCCTCACGGGCGGTATAGGTCGGATTGTAAAGAATACGGACCTTGCAATCTCCGCCGAGCAGGTCGATGGTGGAGGCATCACCCCGCAGCGGAGAGACGACCAGGCCACGGTCCGAAAGCCGGAAGAGTCGATCCCCGCTGCCAGGAGCCGGCCGGAAGCCGAGGCGGAGAAAAGCCCGGGTAAGCGTAAACCAGGTCCAGTATTCGTAGAGGGTGGGCGTATCACGGTACGAGAGCTCGAAAGGGGCCCCGGTACAGGGAATGAGTGCCTGCATCAGTTCCCGGCACAGCGCGAAGGCGGCCGTGTAGCGCACGTCGAGGTGGGTGGGAAAAGGGTCGAAAGGTGCAGCCGGTGGCACGTTGAGAAGGGGCGCCGAGCGCAGGACGCGTCCAAGCCGCATTTGAACCCGGCGACAGAGGTCCTGGTAGAGATTCTGACCGGTGTCCCGCCCGAGGCTTTGGCCCACCGTCCGGGCGCGGCGGAACAGACGGTCCAGGGCGGCGACAAGGTGGCGATTGGCCGGGGTACGGGCGTCGGGATACCGGAGGGTTTCCGCCAGGGCGGTATAGCCGATCCGGCGATCTTCTGAACGGAGCGGAATCAGGCGTGTGGGCCCGTCCGGAAGGGGCGTCCACACAGCGGGGGTGCGCAGCAAATAAACCGCCGAGTCGGGATCCTGCCCCCGGGCAAGGGAGACAGGCCGCACGGCGCGGTGGGAGCTCAGCCGGCGGTCGGGCTGTCTGAGGATGGCCCGAAGGGTGTGACAGAGACGGTCTAAGCGGGCCTGCGCGGCCTGGAGAAAATCCAGCGGCGTGCCCTCGCCTCTGCCCGCTTTGGTATCAATCCGGGCAGTCTGAGGAGGACCGTACGCGAGACTCCGGCAAAGGGTTTCAAGGTCGTCCCGCATAGCCTGAAAATGGGTCTCGTAATCCAGCTTGGCAGGGCGGACGTCGATCTCCGCACACAGAGCCTCCCGACCGTCGAGGCAAACGCGCAGCCGGATCCGGCCGGGGCGGTCGCCCGTGTTGAGGCGGCCCCAGAGCGTATTCTCTTCGCGGAGAAAACCGAGGTCTTCGGCGTTCTGTCCCTCAATTTCAAGCCGGAGGTCGCCGCGCCCCTTCAACTGCCGGACCAGGAGGTTGTATTCGGTCTCTTCCAGGATGGGATCACCCTCCAACAGGGCACGGTCCCCAACCGGAGAGAGTACGAGGCGGACGGCGCGGGTGGCGGCCACGAGTCCCGCGGGGGTCTTTTTAAACGATATTGGGATCATTTGCGATGACCGACGGGGATTCTGCCAAAGACGGAAGGAGCGTTTTTGTCGTCGGTGAGGTTGCCCCGACGTTTTACGATTTCCTCCATTTCGGGCGTGAGGTCGTCCACGTTTGTGTACCGATAGATCACGGAGCGCCGCCTGCTGGGCGTTTTGTTGGGGCCGGAGCCGTGGGGGAGCAGGATGTCGAAGACGAGGGCGTCTCCGGCTTTTAAGGTGGCGTGTACGGCGTTGCCGGTGTCGAATTCCCCCTCTTCAAACCAGGCCTGATCCCTGTTGCGTCGTTCGATGATGCCCTGCTTGTGCGATCCGGGAACCACCTCGATACAGCCGTTTTCCCGGGTAGCGTCGTCGATGGCGATCCAGAGGGTAGCAATCGGCATCAGGTCGTGGTGGAAATAAGGCGCATCCTGGTGCCAGGCGTGGGCGGAGCCGTAATGGGCGGGTTTCAACTGGCATTCGTCGCCGAAAAAGCGGATATTGTCGCCCAGGACGCCCTGCATGAGTTCGACCATATTTTCATCCGCCGCCAGCGCTTTGAAGAAAGGGTCGTGTCTGGCCACACCCGAAACTTTTCGGATGCGGTCGAGCGGATCGCCTGCCTGGAGGTTATCTTTCTGGACCTCGGGTTCGACCTGGATGGCGATACGGGCATCGAGTTTCCCGAGAGCGGCCATGTTGAGCCTCTCGGATATGGCATTTAGCTGATCGGGTGGAATAAAGTTGCGGGCGATGAAAAAGCCGTTTTCATCGTACTCCTGTTTCTGTCGGGATGTAATTTTCACCTGGAGTCTCCCTGTGGATTGATTTCATGAATCGATTGCAGTGTACTCGCTCACTTCGCGGTCCAGGCGATCTGACAGGGTATCCAGAGCGACATCGAGTTCGTAGTCCATTTGTAAGCCGAGCCAGAATTGAGGAGACATGGTGAAGAAACGCGCCAATCGAAGCGCGGTGTCGGCTGTAATACCCCGCTTTCCCAGAACGATTTCATTGATCCGCCGGGGCGCCACGCCAATGCTCAGCGCCAGGCGATTCTGGCTCAAGCCCATAGGCTTTAGGAACTCTTCCAGCAAAACCTCTCCCGGATGGATGGGATCCAGTTTTTTTCCAGGCATGTTGATATTCTCCTTCAATGGTAGTCCACGATTTCCACATTTAAAGCAGATGCGTCGTTGATTATATAACGGAATACGTTAAACGGCAAGCGTTATATCTACCAGGTTCTGAGGAGATAAACAGCGATGTGTCGTTTCGTATTCCATTTTTGTCTGGCTTCCGAAACAACCCTTGGCTACATTACAAGGTGAATGCTTTATAACAATATGGCGGACAGTTTTCTTTGACAAAAAAGTGCCGTTCACGCAGATTAGGTATCATAGACCACCACGTCAACGATACCCTTTATCTGGAGAGACGGCACAATGGAACTGGCAGAAAAGATACTCAAGAGTTTCAAGATTTCCAAGCCTCAAAAAAAGTTTCTGATGGCTGTGTTTACAGCGATCCTAACAGCTCACGGCAAGATCAATTTTCGTAACCTATCGCGTTACTCTCCTTTGTCACAGAAGACGTATTCACGCCAGTTTGCCAAACCCTTTGAATTTGTGGCCTTCAACCGAGCGGTGATCAATGAAAGCCTGGGCAGAGAAAGTGAACGGATCATCGTGTTAGATGCTTCTTTTGTGTCCAAGTCGGGCAAGCAGACCTATGGTCTGGATTATTTCTGGAACGGTTGTCATCGTCGGAGCGAAAAGGGGTTGGAAGTCTCCAGTGTGGCCATCGTGGATGTTTTGAGAAACACAGGCTTTACGCTGTCCGTTCGTCAAACCGATCCTGGAGATGAACGCCAAATGTCTGAGTCTAAGCCTAAACAGGATGTCGTCAAGGTCAATAAAAAGAAAAGGACCGTCAAGAAAAAGGGCACCAAAAAAAAGGGGAAAGCCAAGTCGAAAAAGCAAAGCTCCAAACAGGCAGAAGACGTCGAAACCCTAACAGATCAGTATTTACAGCACCTGAGTGATGTCAAACCCAGCTTGTTAGAGAATGAAAAATATACCGTTGTCGATGGCTATTTTAGCAAGAAGAAATTTGTTGATGGCGTCCGTGATTTGGATCTACACCAGATCGGCAAATTGCGCTGCGACGCCAATATGCGCTATCTCTACACCGGACCAAAACGGGAAAAGGGAAGCGGAAGGCACAAGACCTATGACGGCAAAGTCAACTGGCAGGACCTGTCTCGGTTTTCATATATCCAAACACAAGATGGCATCGCCATTTACAGTCTTGTCTTGAATCACGTCTCCTTAAAACGCAATTTGAAAGCCGTCGTCTTGCTGGATCACACGAACAAGGACAAGAAGAAATATGCGATCTTGTTTTCAACCGACAAAGACCTAAGTGCCAAGACGATTGTCAGATATTACAAAGCGCGTTTCCAAATTGAATTTATTTTCAGAGATGCCAAACAGTTCACCGGATTGTGCGACTGTCAAGCCAGAGATCAAAAACGGCTGGCTTTCCATTTTAATGCCTCTTTGACAACCCTCAATTTAGCCAAAACGGAACACTTACAAGCCCAATCAGATACGAGACCCATACCCTTTTCCATGGCCAGTGTAAAAGCCTGTTATTTCAACACGTATTTTCTCCAGAATATTTTTTTAATGTTAGACCTCGACCTAAATTTGATTAAAAAATCTCCCCAATACCAAAAACTGCGGGATTATGGCAAAATTGCTGCTTAAAAGTGGCCGAACTATTGTTATAAAGGAGATAAAAGGTATGCAGGGTATTGTGGAAGAAATCTATATCGCTCCCCTGGGCGGCGCTCCCATGGAGCGGTTGGGCCAGGTTGAAGCGGTTGTGGGCGGCGGATTACAGGGAGATCGATACATGATGCGCATCGGGTACTGGACGAACACCGACGAGTGCCAGGTAACCTTGATCGAACGGGAAGGGCTGGACGAGATCGAGGCGGAGAGTGACATCCGGGTTTCTAACGGTGAGCATCGCCGGAACATTATTACGGTCGGCATCTCGTTGGGTGAGTTAATGGGCAAACAATTCACGATCGGCGAGGCAGTTCTGGAGTACGATCGGCCGCGTCCCCCCTGCGGTTACATTCAGTCGATTACCCAGAGAGGGATGACCAGAGCCTTAGGACGAACGCGCGGCGGGATTTGCGCCCGCGTGGTGAAGTCGGGGGTGATTCGAGCCAACGATACGATTGAGGTGATTTAGAATCGCTGAAACCTGAATTCGCTTCTGTCTCACGTTTGACATATGACGTTTCACTTCTTCTTCAACCGGGAGATGAATATGAATCTGGACTGGCGAATGCTTGACCGGTGGATGATGGGCGAGGCAATAACCGGGTCTCATATTGAGTCACACGTGTCCGAATTATGCGAAAATATCGGTCCTCGCTGGTCGTCTTCCGAGGCGGAGAAAGAGGCGACAACCTATATCCGGGGCCAGCTGGAGGCTGAGGAGCTGGACCAGGTTGCCCTGGAGGAGTACCAGCTGGACACCTGGTCCTGGAGCCGGGCCGAGGCCCGGGTTACCCCCGGCGATTTCTCGGTTGATGTGCTGCCCTTCAACCGCTGTCCGCCGTTCGACGCCCAGGGGCCAATTGTGGATGTGGGATACGGGACACCCAGGGAAATCGAGCTTGTCCGCGATCTGCTGGCGGGCTCGGTTGCAGTGATGTTCCTGGCATTTGAGCCGTTCACCACGCCGATTCACCACGCCTCCCGTCTCCGGTTACTGGCGGAGGCGGGGGTCCTGACGGCGGTCGTGATCGAAAAAAAAGATGGCCGTCGCATGGAGTACCACAGCGCCAGCGACTGGCGGGATCCGGGCCTGCAGGAGCACCCGCTGCCAACGGTGGTAACCTCTCGAGAACACGGAGCGCTGCTGCAGCGGTTTGCGCTGGAAGGCCGGGAACTGCAGGTTGGGGTTGAAAGCACGTTCTACACGGCGCCTTCGGCGAATGTAGCGGGTGAGCTTTCAGGCTCACGCTGGCCCCAGGAGCACCTGGTCCTGGGCGGGCACCACGATACGGTCTACGGGGCACCGGGCGGGAACGACAATGCCTCGGGTACGATCGCCGTCATAGAAACAGCGCGGGTGCTCTCGCAGCTCCGCGCAGAAACCGGCTGTGCGCCCGGTAGAACCATCCGGTTCGTAACCTTCAGCGCCGAAGAACAGAAGCTGCAGGGGGCGTCGGCTTATGTGGAACGCCACCACGGTCCGGAAACCCCACCGAGGCTGGCGATTAACCTGGACGAACTGTCCACCGGCCCGATAAAGGGAATCGTACTCGGCTTTCCTCACCTCAGGGATCTGGTGCAGGAACAGCTCGATACGATGCGCGACGGGCTCAAGTGCCATGTGATGGCCCAGATCGACCCCTCCTCCGATCATTTCCCTTTCCTGCGGGCGGGACTGGACGCGGCCTTTCTGTGGCGCTGGCGGTTCCACAGCCGGCACCCGGACGCCGACTTCCACCACGAAGGGGGCGACACCGCGGACAAGCTGAACGTAAGAGAACTCAAAGAGTACGTGGGCCAGCTCGCCCGAATCTTGCTCCGGCTCTCCCACGTGCCGCCGGAGGAATGGCCCGAGAACCCCGTGACGCCCGCGCAGGTTCAAGCACGTCTGGAGGCGGAGCGGGGAGCGGTTGTGCGGGTATTCTGACGTAAACCTTATGATGCTGGAGTTCTGAAAAAATGAATAAACTCATTCGCGGTATTGTACCCGCCCTGTGCACGCCGTTTGACGAAAACGGCGAACTTGCGGTGGACCGGGTGCCCGCGCTTATCCGCGCCCTGCTGGATGTGCATGTGGCGGGATTGTTTGTCTGCGGCTCAACCGGAGAAGGAAAAGCGATGACCGTCCCGGAGCGGAAGCAGATGGGAGAGACGGCCGTTCGAAAGGTGAGCGGAGCGGTTCCGGTGATTCTGCACGTGGGCGGGACAAGCACGGAAAACGCGGTCGAGCTGGCCAGACATGCTGCGTCGATCGGCGCGGATGCGACGTCTTCCGTAGCGCCCATCGACGCCCCCAACAACCTGTCCGCTGCGGCCGAACACTACGCGGCGATCGGCGCGGCCACGGACCTGCCCTTCTACGTGTACTGGCTGGCCGACGCAGCGGACCCCTCGGCGACCGCCGAGCGATTCCTGGATGCAATGGTGCCGGTCCCCAACTTCGCTGGATTCAAGTTTACCGATAAGGATTTCTATCTCTTCCAGCGGCTTGTGGATTGCTCCGGAGGAAAGCTCAACGCGCTGACCGGTCCGGACGAGATGTGCGCAGCGGGCATGGCGATGGGCAGCGACGGCGCGGTCGGCAGCACCTACAATATCATGCCCCGACTTGTGGTGGGGATGCATAACGCGTTTCACAGCGGGAACATCCAGAATGCGATGGCGGCTCAGGTGAACCTCAACCGGGTAATCTCCCTTTTAATCCGGGTGGGCGTTCTGGCCGGTATCAAGGAGATCCTGGGATGGCGGGGCATGCCGGTAGGTGAACCCCGACCGCCCACACCACGCCTTTCGCCGGAAGGCCGTGATGAACTGAAAAGGACGCTGGACACCTTCGATTTTGAGGTCGCTTAAAAGGAGGGATGGGCATTGAAAATTGCCAGAATCGACCAGTTTTTTCCCCGCAGGCGGGTGCGGCTTGTGAAAATCACAACCAACAACGGTCTGGTCGGCTGGGGGGAGACCACGCTGGAAGGCAAGCCCAGGAGCACCGCTGCCGCGGTGGAGGAACTCGCCGACTACCTCATCGGAAAGGACCCGCTGCGCATCGAACACCACTGGCAGCACATCTATCGCTCGGCCTTCTTCCGGGGCGGCCCAGTGCTGATGACCGCCCTGTCCGGCATCGACCAGGCCCTGTGGGATATTGCGGGCAAGTACCACGGCGTTCCGGTGCATGAACTGCTGGGCGGAGCGGTTCGAGACCGGATCCGGGTCTACGCCCACTGGGGGATTGGAAGTCTGACGGACGAGGGAAAAGCCGCCGCAAGGAAGCGCCTCGACCGGCTTCAGAGCCGGGGTGGGTACAAAGCATTCAAATCCGGTCCGGGGGGCAAGTGGCGCGGGCACGAGCCGCCCGCCGTCATCGACGAGTTCGTCGAGCGTGCCTACCTGATGCGGGAGTGGGTCGGACCGGACGTGGAACTCGCGTTCGACTTCCACGGCAAAATGACCCCCGCGCTCGCCATCGAGATCTGCCACGAGATCAAAGGCATGCGGCCGATGTTCGTAGAGGAACCGGTACCGCAGGAGAACGTGGACGCCCTGAAGCTGGTCTCGGACGGAGTGCCCTTTCCCATCGCCACCGGAGAGCGCCTGCTCACCCGTTGGGACTTCCGCGAGATCTTCGAGAAGCAGGCCGCAGCCTACCTCCAGCCCGACACCTCACACGTCGGTGGGATTTCGGAACTCAAAAAAGTGGCCAACATGGCCGAGGTCTACTACATGCACATCCTGCCCCACTGCGCCATCGGCCCGGTGGCGTTTTCGGCCTCGCTCCAGGTGGACGCCGCAGTCCCCAACTTCCTGGCCCAGGAACAGGTCGACCAGGGCCTGGGCGCCGGGCTGTTCAAAGAAGACTGGCAGGTGAGGGACGGCCACATCGGCCTGCCGGCAAAACCCGGGCTGGGCTTCGAGATCGATGAAAAAGAGGCCGAGCAGGACTGCGGAATCTACGGTGAAGAACTGGGCGGAGAATTCTACTACGAGTCGGACGGCAGCGTGGCGGACTGGTAGAAAAGCGCCACGGAGTCACATCGGATTTCTTCGGATTTCTTCCGCGTCTTTCCGTGTGGTTCCGTGGCGCTTTTAATTACCAGAAACTCGTAAATCCGGTCCGTTCTAACCGGCGGCGCATGCGTCGGAGCTTATTCGCCGAGCGGGGGTAGGCATCACCGCAGGTGTCGATGAGGGCATCGAGAACCTCTACAGCCTCCTCTCCGGCGCCGGTGAGGAGGGGGAGGATCTTCTGCAGGATCTGGTAGTCGAAAGCGTCGTTAGGGGTAAAGGGATGTGCGCGCTCGGAAAGGGCTTCGATGAGGTCGAGCGCATAAGCCATATAAATAAGAATTTCGTCGCGGATGCGGTAGCCGAAGTGCAGGTCTTCGGGAGCGAGAAGAGCATTGACCTCGGCGATCCGTTGATTCCAGGCCGCCACGTCGGTCCTGGCCTGGACGTCTTCCAGGCGGCGATAGGGCCGGTCACAGAGGGCCGAACCCAGGGCCTGAAGGGCGCCGGAGTCGATTTTCGGTTCGGCGCCCTCGGTATGCAGGTCCAGGTCCACCCGGTCGAAAGCAATGGTGTTGGCCCGGTCCAGAACCTTGGGGCTGAAGCCGTAGGTGGTTTCGTCCATATTGACCGTGCCCGTAACGAAAAGGTTGGGAGGAATCGGAAGGCGGGCGGGGAGCGTGCCGAGATCTTCAGTCTCGATTTCGTCCCGCCCTTGAGCGAGTTCGATCGGGTCGGTCGTCCGGTCTCCCTGGGGGGTGCGGCGGTCGGTTTCCATCACGCTGAGAAAATCCGAAAAATAGTGTTCCACCCGGGCGAGGTTCATTTCATCCAGGCAGACGAAATAAGGGCGGTCGGGTTCGGCCAGAGCCTCCTGCATGGCCCGAAGCAGCGTGCCCGTCCGGTAGGTCCCCGTGAGCAGGTTTTCAAAGCCCAGCAGATCCCGGATCTCGTGCCAGTCGGGGCGGACCGGAATAAGCCGGTAGCCTCTGGCGCGTCCTTGCTCGGTGCCGTTGACAGCCTCGGCCAGAAGGCGGATAACGGAGCTTTTTCCGGTGCCCGAGATCCCGGCAAGGATGAGAAAAGGTTTGGCCTTGAGACACAGGTAGAGGTTGAAGAGCATATCCTGCCCGATCCGGAACCGTCGGATCTCCATGTAGCGGTGGAGATCGAGGAGGAGGTCGGCCTCTTGGGGAGCGAGCGATTCGCGCACCAGGTCGGCATCGGGCGGTTCGGGCCGGTAGACCACCGGAGCGGGGGGCGGCCGGCTGGCGCGGGCCTCGGTGAAAACCCCGTAGAGGGGGTGGAGGTCCTGGAAGATCTCGAGGATACGGTCAGGGATGTTAGGAGCAGCGATTTCCGGACTGTCAGGGGAGAAAATATGACCCACGAAAATAGGGCGATCAACCCCCTTCAACCGTGCCGGAGACCAGGGCAGGGAGCGGTCCGGGGAGGCCACGATGATGTCGCCGGCGAGGATGCGGTACCCCTTACGAGGCACGAGCCTGCGAAATCTGCCGGTATCGGCGAGGATGCGGCGAAGCGCGGGACGGGACCACCAGCCGGCATAGAAGCCGATGGAGAGAGAGGTCTCATGGAGGTAGAGGCCAAGCTGCGGAAGGCGGGGAAAAGGGCTTTTTTTCAGGCGGCGGTCCACAAAATAGAGGCAGGCGTGGTCCCGGGGACGGTCCCGGTTGGGGCGGAAGCGGCTGGCGGTATAGATAGGCGAAACCACCGGCGCCAGGTCCGGATCGTATTGCGCAATAGCAGGCGCGAGCCGGTCTTTCAGGCATTCCATTCGCCGCTGCAGGTGCTCGGCGCCCATACGGGTGCCGTTGCACGCGTGGAAATCGTTGGCGGTAAATCCGGTGAAGGCGGACATGTCAATCTTCGGACACAACCCTGTTGCGACCGGCGCCTTTGGCGGCGTAGAGCCTCCGATCGGCCAGGGTAATCATGCCCTCCACCCCCCTGGCGCTGCTGTCTGTGGGGTAGGTGGCGATGCCGGCGCTGAGGGTAATCTGGAGGGACTGCTGCTCCTGGACGAAGAGGTGGGAGGCGACCCGTTCTCGAAGGCGCTCGGCAAAAACATACGCGCCTTCTCTGAACGTGTGGAACAGGATGATCAGGAACTCCTCTCCGCCATAGCGGACAAGCGCGTCTTCCTGCCGGCACTGGGAAAGGGTCAGAGTTGAAATCTCCTGAAGCACCAGATCGCCGGTACTGTGACCGTACGTATCGTTGACCAGCTTGAAATGGTCGATGTCGAACAGCACGCAGGAAATCGGGATGCTGTACCGGTCCGATTCTGCGAGCCTGGCCTTGAGCAGCCTGTCTAAGGCCCGGCGGTTGTACGCATTGGTAAGAGGATCGGTGAGAGACAGTTCGGAGAGGCGCCTGTACTCGGCAAGAATGTGGTCCTGCCGCTGCTTCAGCCGTATCAGGGCGCGCACCCGTGCGGATAGCTCTTCCGGGTGGACCGGTTTGACCAGATACTCAACCGCGCCCAAATCCAGCCCTTTGATCTTGGCCTCCAGGTCGTCCCGTACAGAGAGAAGAACGACCAGCATCAGGTCGTAGCGCTGCTCGGCGCGGATGGCTCTGAGGACTTCGTAGCCGTCCCTTCCGGGCAGGTTCAGATCCAGAATCAGGAGGTCGGGCAGCGTAACGGCCAGGTAGGCAAAGGCGCTCTCGGCGTTGGTGGCCGTGTCCACTTCATAATCCCCGTCTCCCAGCGCACTTCGCACAAAGGTAAGCAGGGCGGGATCGTCGTCTATGACCAAAATCCTGTGCATGCAAATTCTCCGGGAAGGCTTCTTTGCATCTTTTATAACCAATATGGCGGACAGTTTTCTTTGACAAAAAAGTGCCGTTCACGCAGATTAGGTATCATAGACCACCACGTCAACGATACCCTTTATCTGGAGAGACGGCACAATGGAACTGGCAGAAAAGATACTCAAGAGTTTCAAGATTTCCAAGCCTCAAAAAAAGTTTCTGATGGCTGTGTTTACAGCGATCCTAACAGCTCACGGCAAGATCAATTTTCGTAACCTATCGCGTTACTCTCCTTTGTCACAGAAGACGTATTCACGCCAGTTTGCCAAACCCTTTGAATTTGTGGCCTTCAACCGAGCGGTGATCAATGAAAGCCTGGGCAGAGAAAGTGAACGGATCATCGTGTTAGATGCTTCTTTTGTGTCCAAGTCGGGCAAGCAGACCTATGGTCTGGATTATTTCTGGAACGGTTGTCATCGTCGGAGCGAAAAGGGGTTGGAAGTCTCCAGTGTGGCCATCGTGGATGTTTTGAGAAACACAGGCTTTACGCTGTCCGTTCGTCAAACCGATCCTGGAGATGAACGCCAAATGTCTGAGTCTAAGCCTAAACAGGATGTCGTCAAGGTCAATAAAAAGAAAAGGACCGTCAAGAAAAAGGGCACCAAAAAAAAGGGGAAAGCCAAGTCGAAAAAGCAAAGCTCCAAACAGGCAGAAGACGTCGAAACCCTAACAGATCAGTATTTACAGCACCTGAGTGATGTCAAACCCAGCTTGTTAGAGAATGAAAAATATACCGTTGTCGATGGCTATTTTAGCAAGAAGAAATTTGTTGATGGCGTCCGTGATTTGGATCTACACCAGATCGGCAAATTGCGCTGCGACGCCAATATGCGCTATCTCTACACCGGACCAAAACGGGAAAAGGGAAGCGGAAGGCACAAGACCTATGACGGCAAAGTCAACTGGCAGGACCTGTCTCGGTTTTCATATATCCAAACACAAGATGGCATCGCCATTTACAGTCTTGTCTTGAATCACGTCTCCTTAAAACGCAATTTGAAAGCCGTCGTCTTGCTGGATCACACGAACAAGGACAAGAAGAAATATGCGATCTTGTTTTCAACCGACAAAGACCTAAGTGCCAAGACGATTGTCAGATATTACAAAGCGCGTTTCCAAATTGAATTTATTTTCAGAGATGCCAAACAGTTCACCGGATTGTGCGACTGTCAAGCCAGAGATCAAAAACGGCTGGCTTTCCATTTTAATGCCTCTTTGACAACCCTCAATTTAGCCAAAACGGAACACTTACAAGCCCAATCAGATACGAGACCCATACCCTTTTCCATGGCCAGTGTAAAAGCCTGTTATTTCAACACGTATTTTCTCCAGAATATTTTTTTAATGTTAGACCTCGACCTAAATTTGATTAAAAAATCTCCCCAATACCAAAAACTGCGGGATTATGGCAAAATTGCTGCTTAAAAGTGGCCGAACTATTGATAACCGTCCCACTAAGAAAAGTATAGCGTCATAGGGTCGATTGGTCAAGGGGTAAGACAATCATACGCATTGAGACACCACTGGCTTTACCCGCCGGTCGCGTGCGCAGGAGCGGACCAGCCGTGAGGAAAGGTCTGGGCAAAACGCTGGAGAACCTGATCAGGCGAGGCAGTGCCGGTAGCACCCAACTGCTGGATGGTAATGGACGAAACAAGCACGCCCAAGAGAGCGGCTTCGGCCCAACCCGCGCCGGCACAGAGGGCGGAGACAAAACCGGCGGAAACGCCGTCTCCGGCGCCCACAATATCGATCGGATCGGACACAGGGATGCCGGGGATATAGTGGAGGGCCTCGCCTTCGGCACAGCATATTCCCTCGGGGCCAAGAGTGATACACACAGGCCGGCCGGTGCGCTTCGAGAAGGCGCGAGCGCAGGTTTCAAGGTGGCGTCGGTCCACCGGTCCGGTGGGATCGGGAAGAGCCTCACGAACAGCTTCCTCGCGGTTGCATTTGACGATCACGTCTCGAAATTCGCCGATGCGGGTGCGAGAGTCCGCAAAGAAGATACGCTCAGGACAGCTCCGGCCCAGGCGGGCGAGTTCCTCACGTACGCGGTCGGTAATAACGCCGCAGTTGTGTTCCTGCACCTGGTCCAGGGCGATAATACCCTGCACATGGGGAACCGATTCCCGGAGGGCATCAACAATGCGACTTTCGAGATCCCTCGGCATCGGCGCCCATCACCCCCAGCGCCCGGACCCGGCCCACACCCAGGGCGCGCAGGTTGGACGTAACAGTGCCCGCAGCGCCGGGGCTGTTCCGAATCTCGGTAATCTGACGGGCTTCCAGGCCGGTCTCGAGAGAGACCTCGGCCAGCTCGGGATCGATGATAAGATAGCGGTCGAGAAAGTAGTCGCCAACAACCAGGATGGAGAGATCGGCGAATTTGTTGAGGAGAACCTGGAGGTCTTCGAAGGTCATAGGGCAATGACGGGCAGAGAATTGCAGCGGGAAATCTGCAATCCTTATTCAATCCCTGGCAACCGGTGTTTGGCCTTACGAACACTCCCTAATCTAAAAGAGCCAAACCAAAAGTCAAGAAAATTAACCGTTTAACAAAGATCGGCCTTGACGGTTCCAGGAGGTTTCCGAAACTGCTTGGAAATTTTCTATTCTAATGTATTTTATACTGTATTCTCAAGGGACTCTTTTTGAGGTCCGAAGGGGCTGACGCACGCGACATGGTTCAGGAATACCTCATGGAACGGGACGAACGGCGGGTTGTGGAACGGCTGACCACCCCTACCGGGGAGCTTCAGCTTGCGGCGTTTGAGACGGACCGGGAGACCCACTATGAGCTGATCTTCAACGGGGTGTTCCTGATGGCCACCTATAACGCCCCGTCCTGCCGGGTATTGATGGATTCGGTGCTGGAGAGGATGGCCTCCCGCCGGAATCTGGACCTCCTGATCGGGGGGCTCGGGATGGGGTTTGCCCTGCGCCACTCGCTGGCCTATCCGGGCGTCCGCACCGTCTGTGTGGTGGAACTGGAACCCCGGATTGTGGCGTGGAACCGGACCTATCTGGGCAACGGCGAGATGCTGGACGACCCGCGCACCCGTGTTGTGGTAGGAGACTTCTGCGACTACGTACAGGGCGACCCCCGGAGCTATCACGGCATCGCCATAGACATAGACAACGGTCCGGACTGGATTGTGCGGAGCGAAAACCGGCGTACCTACAGCCTGTCGATGCTGGGGGTGTTCAGAAGCCGGTTGCGGGCCGGGAGTGTGCTGGCGGTTTGGGCGCATGCCTCCAACAACCCTTACGAGAAGGCGCTCCGGCAGGTCTTTGGAGAAGTTGGCCAACAGGAAGCGTGTGATTACGACCCGTCCGGCAAACCCCTGAAGAGTGTGATCTACACGGCTCGAGGCTGACGGCTGATATGCGCCTGAAAAAATAAATCGATACATATCCAGAGATTACACAGAAAGGAGCGGTTCATGAGCAAAGATTCGCTCACGATTACCGACAACCGGACGGGAAAAACCTACGAAATCCCCATCTTTCACGGCACCTACCCCGAATACGGTTCCGCGATTCGAACCGCAGATCTGAGACAGATCAAGCTCTCGGACGATGACTTCGGGCTTCTGGGTTACGACCCGGCGTATCTCAACACGGGCTCGTGTCAAAGTGCGGTCACCTTTATTGACGGGGAGAAGGGAATTCTCCGGTATCGTGGGTACCCGATCGAGCAGCTCGCGGAGCAGGGCAGCTACTTAGAGACGGCCTATTTGCTTTTGTACGGAGAATTGCCCAACGCGCAGCAGCTTGATGAGTGGACAAGGGCGGTCATGGAACACACGGTACTTGACGAGAACATCCTGAAGCTCGTGGCCGGGTTTCAAGAAGGCTCCCATACAATGGGGATGCTGGTCGGAATCCTGGGTGGTCTGTCTACATTTTACGCCAATGCACGGGACATTTCCGATGAGAAAACCTGGGATGTGCATATTCACCGGTTGGTCGGGAATGTGGCAACGGTTGGGGCCCTGACGTACCGGCACAGCCGGGGACTCCCTTACATCGCTTCGGACAGCAGCCAGGGTTATTGCGCCAACTTTCTGAATATGTTATTTGGTTCACCACAGGAGGTCTATACGGCCAATCCGGTTATGGAGCAGGCGCTGGAGGTGCTGTTTATTCTGCATGCCGACCATGAACAGAACTGCAGTGCGAGTACAATGCGCGGTATTGGCAGCGGCCATGCCGACCCGTATTCGACGACGTCGGGTGCGGCGAGTTCGCTCTATGGACCTTTACACGGTGGAGCGAACGAGGCGGTGCTGAAGATGCTGGCCGAGATCGAATCCAAGGAGAACGTGTCGGCCTATATCGAGCGGGTGAAAAAAAGGGAAGTCCTGCTTCAGGGTTTCGGACACCGGGTCTATAAGAATTACGATCCGAGGGCCCAGATTATTAAGAAGACCGCCTACGATGTGTTCGAGGCGACCGGAAAGAATCCGCTTATCGATATTGCGCTGGAGCTGGAAAGGATTGCGCTGGAAGACGAGTTTTTTGTCTCCCGCAAGCTCTATCCGAACGTTGATTTCTATTCGGGAATCATCTATCAGGCAATGGGGCTGCCAACGGATATGATGACGGTGATGTTTGCCATTGGCCGGACATCGGGATGGCTTGCGCAGTGGCGCGAGATGCTGCAGGACAAGGAGCAAAAGATCACCCGCCCGCGACAGGTCTACATTGGATCCGACGAGCGGAATTATGTGCCGGTAGAGGAGAGGTAAGTGCGAGCGTAAGGAGTGCGAAACTTCAAAAGCAAAGAGCGTAAGAGTCCGACGAGGCTTTTACGCTCTATCTTTTGGCATCACCGGTATAACTCAGGAGGTATGTGATGATATACGATATGCGAATTTACGATCTGAAACCGGGCTCGGTACCCGAGTACATGGCCGCGGTTCAAGAGGTAGCGCTGCAAATCCGGCAGGATCACGGCGTCAAACTGGCCGGATGGTACTATACGGACATCGGCCCCCTCAACCGGGTGGTCCACATCTGGGCCTACGAGGATTACACCCATTTCGACAGCGCCCGACAGGCCGTGCGCAGCGATCCCCGGTGGACCAATGACTATCTCCCCAGAGTCAGGGGACTGGTCGTAAAACAGCGGGATATGATCATGCAGGGGGCCGATTTCTTTCCCGGCCCCCAATAGCCCGTCCCAACACACCTCAGACGCGGAGAGTGCAGCGGTCGGGGGCGACATAGGCTCATGTCCAGGGAACATATTGGCCCCCACTTTTTCGGGAGAGGCCCATCAGTCCCTGGCGGGAACATTGAGCAGCCGGACCTGGTGCCCTGTAATCTCCAGAAATCGTTCCAGATGATCCTTTGAGATAACCAGAGTACTCGTATTGACGAGCGGATGGCACTGAAAGGCGTTTGCCTTCCACAGATCACGGTCCCCAACCACCTCAACCTCATTGTTCGCGTCGTTCACAACGGCCAGGATCGAGACGGCGCCGGGCGTTATGCCCAGATATTTCTTCAGCCGCTCCAGAGACGCCAGGCTCAATCTGGGGCTGCCCAGAAGCGTGGACAGAGCCTTGAGATCCACGCTCTTATCCTGCCCCACAACAACGAGAACGTGCCGCCTTCCCTTCTTGTCGCGCAAAAAGAGATTTTTGGTCTTCACTCCCTGCAGGGGAGGGACAAGCCGTTTCGCCTCTTCTACCGTGAACACCGCAGGGTGATCGTGGCGTTCGTATTCGATACTGTGGTCGGCGAAAAACTGGTAGATGTCCATAGACCCCTTGATCTCTTTCGATGAGATACTGGCGGAACACGCGATTGTCGGCGATCCCGACTACGTAACGGACCGGCTCAAATGGGTCCAGGAGAACACGGGCCTGGAGCACTTCATGGGCTGGACGCGGATCGGCGATCTGAAGCCTGAACGCGTCTGCAAGTCGCTAAAAATGTTTTCCCAACACGTAATGCCGGAGTTCAAACCAGACTCATGATTCGGTCTGCTCCCGCCAGGCGGGCTGGGTGACGTGCAGAAGGTAGGCGCGTTTCGGCACAACGATAGTGGTCTGCGTCCCCTTTTCAATGTACCCCAAATCTCCGGCCTCGAATGCCACGGGATCCTGGCCGGCGGCGTGGACCTCGAGGGCGCCCTCCAGCATAAAGAAGACCTCGTTGTAATCAAAAGTCCACTCCAGCCTGCTTGGTTTAATGTACTCGGTAAAGCCGGCCGACAGACAATCGTCTTTCCCGACAATCGGGTCGGATACCTGTACGGTCGCGCCGGGGGCGTCAAACAGCTTCAAATCTCTCTGATCGGATCTAACGACATGGACCATGAAACGCTCCTCTAAAAGGGGATTTCTTAACCTCGCAGGCAACGAACGTCAGGGTAAGAATGGGTGCCGACTCGGTTTTACGTAGATGTTTTCTGTCTATGCTGCATCGGCATAGTCAAGGAGTTCATCATTGGCATATCGAACCTGTTTATACTGATTCCAGAAAGCATCCCATCGTTTTGACTTGACGTAAGTGCGTAACTGCAAGATGCGTTGTCCTCCCTGCCAGGACCATTGCATACCCGATCGACAAAGCCTTGTCTTGACCAGGGTCTTGCAGGCCGCTTCGACGGGTCCCGAGCCAATGGGCAGACCCCTTCGACGAAAGTCAGCATAGGCCATCCGGTGTTTGTTCCGAAAGAAGAAGGTTCGTTCTGTTTCCAGGTCTTCCAATCGTTTTTGACCCAGCCTTCGGCGGCTTTTGTAATAGTCGATGGAGCGAATAAGGGTTTCTGCTGCGCCATCTTGGGTCAGCAGTTTGTGGTGGTAGGTTTCATACCAGCTTTGCGCTTTTGCTGATTTTTTGCCAAACAGGAGTTCGGCAGCTTCAGACAGATGTTCTGTGGTGTGATAAAAATCCACCAGTTTTTCATACCCGATGAACCGAGGAGTGGTATCAGCATATTTCCACAACCCTCGTGCCCCATCACACAGGAACACTTTTCCGACCTCATCTTTCAGTTGTCCTTCGATATGATCGAGTTCTTCCTCAAAGCGTATCTTCAACGTTTGACCACCCCCTTCGGGCATTTGTGCCACATACCGAGAGACCAAACGCTTTGGTGGGGTGCCGTCCTTTGGAGGTGCCCCATAAAAGGACAGGCTGCCCACCAGGGCCTGTTTGAAACTGGTCGGACTTTCTTCGGACGGTTTTTCCCCCGGCCTCTCTTGTGGACGCCCGCGTTTTTTCCCCGGCTCATCCAGCCTGAGGTGGGTCCCATCCAGGCTGGCCACCATCACTTTTGTCCCTTTGGGGTTCTCCTCCTCCTGACGGATCGACCGGTTGAGTGTTTCATCCATCTCGACCAGCCACGCTCCCGTCTCTTCTGTGATGTGTTTGACCGCTGTGGCAGAAGGCTGAAACAGAGCCGTCTTTTCCAGCACAGAAACGGTTTCCTCCGGCGTGATCAAGCTCACCGTGAACAACACCGCTTCACGAACTTCCACGGTGGCAAACTCACCGACCATTCCCCACATCACATCCAACGGCACATAAGAAGGCCCCCCTTCATCGGCCTGAAACAGATTTCGAGAAAGCTTCATCTTCCCAAAGGGGGTCAAAAACGTCTTCTCACTTTGTTGCTTAAACCGATACAGCACATTCTCGACCTGTTTTGGGGCCTCATCCACTTCGTAGGCTTCCAAAAATGTGCGAAGCGCTGCGATCCCACAAGCCTTGAGGGCTTCACCAAGCCCACTTGTGACCTGTTCTGCCAATTGAGGCGTCAAACTCTCCAGGTCCAAATTTTCGCAATGGGCGCTCAATTTTTGCTTAAATTCCCAGGTGGCGGCTTCGATCATCTCTGCGAGGTCCATCTTGGGCTCCTTTCCCGTATCTATACAACCTTATTGTTTTCAGTCTGTTGTATGATCGGGATTTGGAGCCTTTTTTGCAACTCATTTACGTAAATTCAGAGCAGCACCCGTAAGAATGAAATAGGCCGGCAGGTGGTGAATATGTTTCATCACTTGGATTCCTTTCGTGTGGGTGTAACAGGATAAAAAGATATCACGCTTCATTCCCGCGTATTTGCTTTTCATACATCGTCAAATTGCAGGCAACGTTTTCCACGACAATCTGTCTCTCCAGCCGGGCGACTTTCCGATATCCGGCGCCTTCAAAAATCCGGCGTTTTTCCTCCTCTGAATCCTCCACGTAAACCGACAGAAATTCGAGGCCGCAGTCCGCTTCAAGGGCGGCAAGCGCCTCACCTGTCAGGCTCGCGTAGTTCGAGTGAACCAGAAGGTCTAAGATGCCCCGATGGCCTTCGTGCCGACGTGAAGAAGGCATAATCGTCCCCAGCCCCAGAACCGTCTCCTCGCCGTCCAGCACAAATGCCCGGAAGCCCTTCATCTCGGTCTGCCGCCGGAGGGTATAGAACTCGCCCTCGAAATGGGACCCCAGGAAACATCCCAGCCCGTAGTGTTTGACAACGCAGGGATGTTGGGTATTAAACAGGGCCGAGAGATCCGCCTGGTCATCCGCCTGCATAGGCCGGATCCCGGTCTGCTGCCCCGAGCGAAACAGCACCCTATCCTCTCCCGAAGGATCCAGCGTCAGCTTAAACGCGTGCCGCTGTGCCATAGCCCCCACAAACACGAACCCCACCTTCCGGTACATCTCTCGAACCCATTCTTTTGCCGACGCTAAGTAGACCGCCCGGGCGCCGTATCTCTGAAATGCGTTTATCGCTTCACGCACCGTTGCCGTTCCAACCCCCTGCCCTCTAAAATCGGAATCGGTAAAAACCTGCGACAGGATACCCTGCCTGCGTGGGGAAATCGTGTACGATGTGGTGCCCACACACCGATCGCCTGAAAACGCGCCCACAAACCCGTAGACCTCGTCTCCCCAGGGCGCGTCCAGGCGGGATCGCGTGGCCCAGACGTAGTCGCCCTGGCTAAACCGGAGCACCTCCTCTTGCCCTTTCTCGGAAGACGTGTGTGTTACGTGTCTGAGTCTCCAGGACACCCTTTACCTCCTCGTTTAAACCATTCCGGACGCTTTGACCGCTGCCGGTCTTTCATCGTCCCAAAAGTGTCAGCAGCCGGTCGGGATAGTCCGTAATCAGGCCGTCCACGCCCAGGGCCAGCATACGCTGCATGTCCTCCACTTCGTTGACCAGCCATACATGTACCTGCATGTTGCGCTCATGGGCGGTATCGACAAAGCGCTTCCTGACCACGTGCAGGCCAATGCCGTGCTCAGGCACCTGCAGGGCCTGAGCAGGTGGGGGATAAAGCGATCCCAGGTAGATCCGGTTCAGGCCGTATAGAGTCAGCACTTCTCCAAAGCTGGCCGAAGTGGCAACTTCGGGACACACGTGGCGAAATTCTCCGATGGTACTTCCACTGAACGAAGCCACCAGAACGCGCTCTGTCCTTCCATAATCGCGAATCATCCGGCAAAGAGATTCGACGGCGGGCATCTGAGACCGTTTGATCTCAATATTCACGCGCACATCCGGAAATGCGGCAAAGACTTCGCTCAGCGTGGGAACGGTAATGCCCAGTCCCCGAAACGGAAAGCTCCGACCATTGTCATGGGTCCATCTGTACCCCGCGTCCAGTTCCCTGAGTTCGGCCAGCGTGAAATCTTGAACCGGTCCGGCGCCGTCCGTCGTGCGGTCCACAGTCCTGTCATGAAAAATCACCAGAACGCTGTCTTTTGTGCTGCGCAGATCCAGTTCCAGAACGTCCACACCCAGTTCCACAGAACGCTCGAAAGCGTATATCGTATGCTCGGGCCGCAGGCCCCGGCCGCCCCGGTGGGCCATCACGAGCACGCCATCGTGGTCGAAAAAGGGATGCTCGGGAATCGGCTTCGCCAGAATGGCCAGAACCCCGCAGATCACAGCCAGCAGGACGACGACTCCAAGCAGAAGCTTACCGAGTACCTTGCGCATTCTGTACCTGATTGTTTTCGAATTAAATGGATAGAAGGCAATATATTTTGGGACATCGGCTCGGGCTTGTATGAATCGTCAAACAGAAGGAGTGCCGGTCTCCGAAAGTACAAAATAAAAGCGCAGGCATCAAGGATTCTTAAGGTGGTCTATTCGACCGCCCCTTGAAGGGAGGCATATTGAAAACATGATTCGGATACTATACCCACTAAAAGGGGTTGCTTGGAGTAAGGATATGATATTATCTTACCTTCATGACCACAGCTATTACAAACCTGAGACAGAAAAATAAAATGACCGACGCCGAATGGCAGGAACTGGAGAAGGTGGGGTATGTTCGGCTGGGTGTGGTGCTGCCAAAAGAGGAAATCGACCGACTTTGCGAACGCATCGATGAGATCATGCTTGGCAAAATTCGCTACGAAGGGATGCGCATGCAGCTTTGTCCTTCCGCGTTGGGGGCGGAGCAAATGACCGGTTTTTCTGCAAAGCATAAGGGCAGTTCTCTGAAGTATCGGAAGATTCAGGAGCTGGAGATGGATCCTTTGTTCCTGAAATATATCCAGCATCCGCTTTTCAGGCACATCACACGAAAGAAGATTGGCGAGAAAGTCGGCGTGTTCAGATCCATGTTTTTTAACAAACCGGCCGGTGGCGGCGTGCCTCTTGTTTGGCATCAGGATGGGCGAAATTGGAACCTGAATATCCCCGAAGAGATTACGATCTATACCGCATTGGACCCGCAGACACGAGAAAACGGCTGCCTGACAGTGATCCCTTATTCACACAAAGAATGTCCGATCCACACGGTCGACAAAGAAGAAGACATTCAAAAGTACGCCCCGAAAGAAAAGCGGGTTCACATGGAAATGGACAAGGGCGAAGTCATCCTCTTCAAAACAAAACTGCTGCATTCTTCCCTTGTGAATACCACGGACCGCCCCCGCCGCGCCTTCAGCATTGCTTTCATTCATGGAGATGCGTACTGCACGACTTCCGGTGAACGTTATCCGCAGGGGTTGCCGGAGTACCATTCGGTAGAAAAGAAATGAAAAAGGATGAAGGAATGGAGAACTCATTGATGAAGCGGCTTGTCGAAGGCGTCACATCGACTGGGCCGTGCGCTGGTCGCACACCCTGGGCGACTTCGATAAAGGACAGCTATCTTCAGTTGGACCTGGTGCGGTATTTCTAGATAGATCACGCTCCCCCGGATATATAAAATAAGAGCCCCGCGAAAACCTGTGAGGGGCTCTTGATTTTTGCAGAAACAGTTCTGAGATCACCTACGCGTACGTGGCGGACTTCAGTTCGCGCAGGGCCGAGAGGATTTCGGCGGGATCCAGCCGGCGGGTGTAGTCGGGATCGACGAAGGCGAGACGGATAATTCCTGCCGTGTCGATTACATAGGTTGCGGGAACCGGCAGGTCGAACGTGTCGTCGCCGTTGTATTCGGGCAGATCGAGGCCAAACTCCCGAAAGACGGATTGCATCTCATCCTGAAGGTGAAAAACAATACCGAATTCCCTCGCCACAACATTGCCCACATCACTGAGCACTTCGTAGGTCAAACGATTTTTCTCTGCGGTAGACAGGGAATGGTCGGGCGTCTGTGGCGAAATGGCGACCAGAGTCGCGCCAAGCTCGATAATGCTGGGCAGCGCCCGCTGGAGCGCCTGCATCTCAAACGTACAGAAGGGGCACCAGCTGCCCCGGTAAAAGCTGACAACCGCCGGACCGCCGGCGAGCAGGTCACTCAGGCGCACGGATTTGTCCACCTGGTTGGGCAAAACGAAATCGGGCGCCCTGTTACCCACCTTGAGGCTGCGGTCCACAATGCCGGACCGGGAAAGATCCTGAAAACTCCGGTCCATAAAAGCGAGCGTATCTTGAGGGGTTTCCTTCCGTGACTGCTCCCGGAAGCCTGCCAGTTGCTCCGTTAGAGACACAGTTCTATCCTTTCTCTGCTCTGTTTCTGATCAATTATTTAGGCTCCTCGCTATTTGGTGTGGGTAACCTTCCCCCAGGAACGACCAGTTGTGGTAGACAAGACGCCCAAGCTGCAGGTTTTGTGGACCAGCCTTCGAGTATTCTTTGTCAACGGTGTTGCCCGACCCGTTGTCTGTTGCTCAGGATTCTATCTTAAAAACAGTTGTTTAAGTTGTTAGATAATAAATTGTTACGATGGACTAAACGGCAAACTGGATCTCCGGATCATTCAATACCCGCCGTGTGTTTAGGAGAGATCTCATGTGCGGATACCGGAGCAAACGGTTAGGAACCACCTCGCACTCGGCAAGAAGACTGGTTCGGGTTTTTATGATTACCCACGTGAAACAGCGAAGAGCCATTATTTAAGAGAAAGATACACAAACCGCCCCACAAGTCCAACAAGGCTTCGTAGAGCTTCAACAGTTCGCAGGCGAATTCCGGGCTGCTCCGTAATCACATGAGCAGGAGCTTGAGGTAAAAGAGAGGGTTGGCGAGCTGTTTCTTGGGAACTTCGTTGGCGATCATGCCGCAGAGGATGTCGCGGACTCCCTGGCTTTTTGCGGCTTTTTGGATGACAAAATTGACCAGAAAACGGAGGCGGCCGACCTGCTGCAGGCGCGTGCTGACTTTCAACTCATCGCCGATCTCGTCCCAGAGGCGTTTGTCGTAGCGGGCAAGAAATTTATCCCTGAAGTCTCCCGCGCCACAGGCTTCTCTTGCGCATTCCACAGCGTGCCGGGCGGCGTACATGGCATTGCCGATGCCTTCGCCGGTGAAGGGATCAATGAGACCGGCCGAGTCTCCGATAAGCATAAAGCCGTTGCCGTAGGGTTTGCGGTGTTTGCTGCCCACCGGCAGGTTCCAGCCAACAGGTTCTTCCAGCGGAACTGCATCGGCAAAACGCGCCTTGAAGTGGGAACTGTGGATAGTCTGTTCCAGGGCGATTTTCAAATCCATCTGCTGCTCTTTGAGGTATTTGTGGACCATGCCGATCCCGACATTGGCATAGCCGTTTTCCAGGGGAAAGATCCAGAAATACCCGGGGCTGACTGCATCGACGTACTGCAGTTCAATCTGGTCGGTCAGGCCCTTGACATTCTGATAGTAGCAGCGCAGGGCCACAATCGAGTGGCGCGGTTCGTGTTTGTAAAGCCCGGCCTTTCTGGCCACAATCGAGTTAAATCCATCGGCGCCCAGCACGATACGTCCCCTGTAGTCCACAGTTTCCGAACAGCCCGCCTGCTTTCCCCGAATCCCACAGACCTGCCCGTCTTCCACGATCAGATCGCGCACGGTAAATTCTTCGATACACGTATCGGCGGCGCTCCGGGCCTCTCTGAAGAGAAAGGTGTCAAAAATCTGGCGGCGGATCACAAAGCCGGTGAGAAATTCCTGGCGGCTGGACCGGGTGAGGTCCACGTCCACTTCGGTATGATCCGGACTTCCAAAGGTAATGGTGTGGACCTCGGCGCCGGGCAGGTCGCTGACTTTGTCCGCAAGCCCCAGATCCCGAAGGACGGCAACCGCCTTGCCGGAGAGGGCGTCGCCGCAGATCTTATCGCGGGGAAATCTGGCTTTGTCCACCAGGAGGGTTTTTAAGCCATACCGTTTGGCATAAAGCGCTGCGGTAGCCCCGGCAGGCCCTCCGCCTACGATGATGAGGTCGTAGATTTCGTCGGGCATCAGCACATTGTCCGATTATTCAGATAAAAGGTTGATAAATGAAGTTTTAAACATATCGGTATCTGTCCGGTGAGTCAAGAGGTTTTGTTTTCCTTCCCTGCTCGGTCCAGAATAAAAAATGCCTGGAACAAAGCCAGGCTGGAGAAAAGATCGTTTTCAGATGTGTAGATGACCTCTGGAACCCGATTTTAGAGCAATTTCTTGAATTCTTCGACCGTCAATCCTGCACCTTTGATGATTCCGCCCATCGTAAACGCATTGATCGGATTGGCACGGGGAATAATCACGATTCGTTCGCCATCCGTCATTGAGATATGTTTCCCTTCCCGAACCACTCTGAAGCCTGCTTTTTCCAAAGCCCGAACTGCACGGCGGTGGGAGACTCCTGGAAGTTTTGGCATGGTCAGGACGGTACTTCGACCAGACGCGTCGTTTTGTCCTTCGTCAGCTCCTCAACCGTATCCAGGTACATCTCGATAGCATCCTTTATATTTTCGAGGGCTTCTTCCTCAGTCTTGCCCTGAGACCAGCATCCCGGTAGTCCAGGGCACCAGACCGCGTAGCCTTCATCCGTTTTTTCAAGTTTGACCTTATATTTCATTAAGAAACCTCCTGTTTTTTCATGAAGGTGCCCTCTTCAATGGTTCGGACACTTTTTATAAGTTGTTGATTTTCAACAGGTTATAAATTTAGCATCAAATTCCATAAACTGTTATTTTTCAATGACTTATGAAATTTGAACCCCCAGAATTACAAAAACTGTCCGAAGTATTGCTCTTGGAACCGAATACCCGGTGCTTTTCGATCTGAATATAGCCCATCTGGAAGTTGGTGGCAAGGAATTATCTCTGTTATAGTAAATGATTAAATCACCCGAAATGTTAGTCTCAGGGATCACACATTTTGCCATAAGCTACTTTCCGCTATCCATATTCCCACCTCCGCCACCGGCTCACCCGTAATCGCCTGCCAGTGCTCGGCGTAAGCCTTCACCTGGGGCGCTGCTCGGTCGAGGAGCGCCTGCGCCTCCGCGTCGGTTGAGGCCGGGTCGGTTCTGTAATCGACGATTTTCCAGCCTCCGGAGATGCGATAGACGAGAGGGATAACGCCCCGCAGGATATTCGACCTGCCCTTCTCTTTATTCGATGCGGCAAAAGGCACTTCGGTGTACACGGTCTCCGACTTCCCGATCTCGCGCCACAAGTCGGAAGCGCGGAAGGTGTCGAGAGCAGCTCGGGCGTCCCGGGCGATGTCCGGGTCCAGGTCGGCCTCGGCTATAAGGCGGCGGATATCGGTCTCCCTCTTGCCCGACAGGCGGCCCCGGACGGCAGCCCCAAAGAGGCGGTGAATGAAGGCCTCGTACTCACGGCCCTCAGACAGTCCGGACAGTTCGGTATCGGAATCCTCGCCGGTGAGGCTGTGAACCGCGTAAGTCCACCGTTTGATCGCGCGCCACCGCTTTTCACGGTCGGTCCGCTGCTGCTCCCAGTCCAGCGACAGAGCCTCCGGTTCGGGTGGGGCCGGGGCGGCAACCTCGGGCAGTTCGGGCACATCGTCTAAGAAGGGATAAAGCGCCGCCCAGGGGCCTCTCTCGCGGTTGCCCGCGTAGCGACAGACCACGAGCAGATTTTCCGCCCGGGTGGCGGCCACGTAGAGCAGGCGCAGGTCTTCGGCCTGCAAGAACCGGGCTTCTTCCTCGGCGTCTTCCTCCCAGCCCCGGGGTTCTGCGATCACCTCCGTCGCATAGGCCCCTCTCGGTCTGCTCACCGGCATCGAGAGGAAGGGGGTCACCCCCGTTCGGGAAACGTGAAAGTCCGCGCCGTGCCGGTCGGCGCTGGTATCGTAGGAATCGGCCAGGAAAACCACCCGGGCCTGCAGGCCTTTTGCCTGGTGCAGGTTCATCAGCCGCACCACATCCTCCCGTCCGGACTCCAGCGTCATCTCTTCCACCTTGTAATCCGCATCCTCGATGAGGGCCCGCAGTTCGGCCAGAATCTGACCCCAGTGCATCCCCTGGTTTTCCCAGGTTCGCACCAGCGCCAGCACCCGCAGCAGATTGCCCGCCCGTGACGAACCCATCGGCTTGGCTGCGGCAAACGCGACAAGGCCCAGATCTTCCAGCACCCGCTCAAAGCCGGTTGCCGGCGTGTTTGCCCCCATCCACCGGACCGCCCGATCCAGCCGCTCGAAGGCCCCCTTCAGGCGCGCTTCCAGCGTTTCGGGCAGCCCGTCCGGCAGGGGCGCCCGGTAGTCGAAGCGTCCCCCACACCGGTGAAAAGCATAGAGTTCGTCGTCGCCCAGGCCAACAAGAGGGCCGCGCGTGTAGCCCAGCAGAGGAAGGGGGTTGTCCGGGGTGTGTACGGCCTCCAGCATCTCCACAAGCGCCTGGAATTCAACAGCGTCGCCCAGCCTGCCGCCCCCTGCAATATCGTAGGGAATGCCCCGCGCCTCCAGCGCCCGGGCGTAGCGGTCCATATAGCGGGTCGTGCGTGTAAGCACCATAAAATCGCCCGGCGAAGCCTGCGCATCCAGAATGGCGTCCTCTTCGGTCCCTTTGAACCCGGTCTGCCCGGCCACGGCCGCCGCAATAAAGTCGGCGATGCGTTCGGCCTCCTGGGCCACGATTCCATCGCGCGGGTTGCGGGAGATCTTTTCAACCGTGAGCCTGCACACCCCGTGCGGGTCCAAACCGTCGGGCCGGTGCTTGAAAAGGGGACTGAACTCGGCCTGGTAGTGTACACCCTGCGCCGAAAAGAGCGGAGAAAAGGCGGTATTGATCCAGTCGCAGAAGCGACCGAGCGAACGAAAGCTGGTGTTGAGCTCCACCACGTGTCCACCCGTAGCTGCGATGCGGTCTCGCACGAGGCGAAAGGTCTCGACGTCGGCGCGGCGAAACCGGTAGATGGACTGCTTCTCGTCGCCCACTAAGAAAAGGCTCCCCGGACGGGGCTCCAGCCTGCGCCAGTCGGTCTCCTCGGTGTCCGTGCCGGTCAGGTAGAGCAGCATCTCGGCCTGGATCGGATCGGTATCCTGAAACTCGTCCACGAAAAGGTGCCGGTAGCGCGTCTGGAAATAGGTTCGCACGCTCGAATGATCGCGCAAGAGCGCCGCTGTGTTTGAAAGCAAATCCTGGAAAGTGAGGCGCCCCGCGGCCCGGCGCTGGCCCTCGTAGTACCGCATCGCCTCGTCCACAAAACCGGCAACGTGAGCGTAAACATAATGTCGCCACCGGATAAGCGCAGGGCCGATCACCTCCTCCTGGAAATGCGGCAGCCGTTCATCTCGCAGCGTTTTTGCAAAATCCTGGTTCGGACGCCAGCATTTGAGGGTAACCGCGCCTTTTCCGGATTTGGAAAGCAGCAGATTGAGCAGCGCCACCCGATCCCCGTCTGTGTCGAGACCCCGGTGGGCCAGAAGATGCTCCGCCCGTGTGAGTGCCTCCATAAACGCATCCCGCCTGTCCGGCAGCGGGTCCGGAATCTCTGTCTTAACCTGCTGGATGAAAGCGACCGCCTCTTCCACCGCCGGCTTCAGGTCGGGAACCTTGTCTGTCGTCTGTTTGAGAACCACATCGCTGAACAGACAGCGGCGTTCGAAAAAAGCATACAGGTCTTCCGTGCGCAGCCCCAGCCCCTCCAGGTGTTCAAGGCGCGAATCGCTATCAACAAAACAGCGCTGGACGAACCGGTCCCACGCCTCCCGGCGCAGCACGGCTTCGTCGCGATCCTCGATCTCGGTAAAATCCGGCGCAAGCCCCGCCTCCACAGGCCGCTCGCGCAGCAGTTGCCCGCAAAAAGCGTGAATGGTGCCGATAAAACACTGATCCACCTTCTCCAGCGCCCGCCCGATACGCTCCGCCTCCGCACCCGTCACCCTGCCTGCCTCTTCCCGCAGACGCAGAAAGAACCGCCCGCGCATCTCCCCGGCGGCCTTCCGCGTAAAGGTAATGGCCGCAATTCGGTCCACCTCCGCCTGCCCGTCACCCACAGACCGGACCATCCGCTCGATAAGCGCGTGCGTCTTGCCTGCCCCGGCACCGGCCAGAACCATCAGATTCCTGTCCAGCGCCTCCACAATGGCATCACGAGCGCCCTGATCCTGCAGAATATTTTCGGTTGTCATAAGCGGTCAAATGTAGGGGCGGACCCGCGTGCCCCCGGGTGGCAGGGCCGGACCCTTTGCCCTTTCACGCCTCCTCACACCTCCATCCACCGGTTGAGCGCGTCCAGAATATCGGGCCGATCGGCCATAGCCGCGTTGATCTCCCCCATATCTTTCGGCAGAATCCGCTCCGGGGCGCAGAGCCGGTTATAGTCACAGTAAGTACACTGATCCTTTTTCTGCGCGTGGAAAAAGCAGCCCTGCGCGGCAAGGTCGAAGAGCGGGGCCAGCATCTCGGCCAGGGCATCGGGCTGCGGGAGCATAGAGCCAATGCGTCGGCCGTGCTCCCGATCGCCAACAAAGAGGTATCCGGACTGTTGGACGCGAACAGGATGCTCCCGACTGCGCAAAATCTGCTCCAGCGCATAGGCGTAAAGCGCCCATTGCAGGTTCGTGCCCCGCTTGAGCAGGTCCCGCTCATCGTACCGGGCCATAGAGCCGGTCTTGTAGTCCCAGATTTCGTAGGCGTCCCCCACCCGGTCAATCCGATCAATCCGGCCCTGGAGCCGGAATTTCACGCGCTCCGAGAGGTCTATCGGCACGGGAGCACGACGATTCAACCCTCCGGTTTCGCCGAAACCGAAACTGACCTCAAAACCGACCGGATCGCCCTGTTGGTGCCGGGATTCGACCGCTAAGAAGACCTGTGCGGCCCTCTCTAAGCGCCGGATATCGGCCCGGTACGCAGCTTCATGTCGCACCGGTGTATGCTCCCGGTGTTTTGCAATCTGCTCCCGGAGCATAGTGTTTAACAATTCGGTGTGTTTGGCCTCGTTCGGGGCCTCGTCCTGTGTGTGAAGCGTCCTCATAAAGGTACAGAAAAGGTCGTGGAGCAGAGAACCGAACTGCGTCGGACTCAGCCAGCGTGCGGGATCTTCAACAGGCTCGTCCACAGGCTCCACACCCAGCACATATCTCAGGAAATAGCGGTAAGGGCATTTCGCCAGGGTCTCCAGCCTGGAGGCCGACAGAACAATATGGGTGGGGTCCAGGTCCGGCGTATCCTGCACCAGCCACCCATCAAACCGGGTAAGCGCCCGGCCCGCGCGTGACTGCGCGGCGTTCTCTCCATCCACAAGCCACGGAAAACATGCCCGCACCGCATTCTCGTACCCCGAAGCGCCATACACCGAAAGCATGGCCTCCCCATCCTCCAGCGCCAGTTCAGGCAGAGCCGGTATCGGCGGCACAACGACCGGCGCCCCGGCCTCAAGCTGCACGGCTGCCTGCTGAAACAAGGCCGAGGGATAGGTCTCGCGTCCGTCGGAAAGGCTGCGGCGGTTCGAAAAGAGCGTGACCGCGCCCCCTGCCATACCCAGCAGGCGAACCAGGTGCCACACCTGCTCGGCCGGCCGGGTTCGGTGAAGGGCCAGTTCCCCCGACAGCCCGGCGCGCTCGTCGTCCAGCAGAATCGGGTCCTCGCCTGCCCCGCCGGGAAATGACGCGCCGTCCATGCCCACCACGTACACCTGCCTCCGGTTGCTGTATCCGGCCCGTTCGATCGGCACGGCGTAGAGGTGTCCCGGCCTCGCCACGGACGCTTCCACCTTGTGCTGCGTGATCAGGTCGGCCAGCCGCTGCGCCAGTCGAACAACCGTATCTTCCCGTTCCACCGTTGCACCAATTTCGTTCAGCCGGTCCACTAAGGACTCCTGCGCCTTGGCGTCGCGCTCGCCCCGGATGGGCGCAAACCGGAGCAGAAACTGTACGCTGGCTTCGGTGAAGCTCTGTATCCGAATTTTTGGCCCCTCCGGCGCCAGGTTAAACAGCACCTCCATCACGCGCCGCACCAGCCGCAGGCAGGCCCGGTCCGCAGACCGATCATCGTCCCCCATGTCGAGGGCATCCCCCATCTCCCTCTCCAGCCGGTCAAACGCTGTGGCATACCGCTCGCGGCCCTGCCCAATGCGCGCCCGGGACAAAATAGCCGCCACCCGATCCGGCTCCAGACGCTCGCCGGGCTCCAGCGCCCGGTTAAAACTGAGCAGCCCCGCACGGCACAGACCGATCCACTCGGCCGCGTCGAACCCGGAGCCGATCCATCGGTAGAAGCCCGACAGCGCCTGCCCGGGCCGGGTGAGACCCACCGGGATGCCCGATGCAAAGGCCGTGGGAAGATCAAAGCGTTCGGCAGCGTCATACAGCAGCGTCGAATAGGGCGATTCAACGGTATAGGCGATCTCGACAGTATCTAAGGGGATGCGGCGGTGGTGGATGTCCCGAAGCGCGCCCCGGACCTCGGTTTCCGATCCCAGCGCCTCCCTCAGGCGGACCGTTTCGCCGTCGGATGCAGACAGGCCCTTGGAAAGAAGCTTTCCACCCACGCCCACATAAACGGGCGCCGCCTTCGGAAAGGGCGCATCCGGAAACCGGGCCGCAGCGCTGTGGGCCGGCGGAGCAACCCCGTAGCCCGGACGACCGATGCGATAAAGAGCCCTTCCGGCAAGCGTGCGAACGAATTCAAATGCCAGGCCGGGCAGAGGGGTTTCATCCAGAACCGCATAGAGGGTGTCGTCTTTCTCTCGTGGGTCTTCTCCCACACACCCGATTGCCCGTTCGAAAAGGGCGGCGCTGTCGTACGTGCGACCGGCCTCCAGCAGGCTGCGGTATTCCCGGTACAGCGCGGCCAGCAAACCGCCTTTGGACGGCTCAACCTGTTCAAGATCGTCCGGATCCACACCGGCAATGCGCAACGCGTGCAAAGTACGCAGAAAGGAGCGCGAAAGGCCCGAACTCATGGACTGAGCGGCAAAAGCATTGTCCGGATCGTCCCGCAAAATGCGCGCGATCAGATCCTCCAGAAAAAAGAGGTCGGCATCCTGTACAAGCCGCGCCCATCCTTCCCGCGGGCCAACCATCCGTTCAGCCCAGTCCACAGGCGTGGTAACGTACAGATTCGCCCAGGCCTGTCCGGTCGCCGCCAGCGCAGTGGTCAGGTTGTGACCGACCTGCGGGATCGGCACGAAAACGACCTTTGGCCGGATCGGATCGATTTTACAGAACGCGGCGAGTTGGGAAAGGTGGTAGGGAAGCATAAGAAAATCCAGCAATCAGCAAAGAGGCAATGGATGCAGGTGGTGGGGCGAATCGCGATCCGCCCTGGAAGGGGGAGGGGGAGAGGGAGGGAAGTGAAATTTGGCATGGTTCAAAATGGATAGGCGAATGGGTCACACCTCAAACCTTGCGAAAAAACCCTAACCGTAGGGGCAGGCCCCCGTGCCTGCCCGGATTCGGGCACCCACAGGGGGGTGCCCCTACAAACATGGTGTTACCCTGTTTTGAACCATGCCTGAAATTTCAAAAAATCCACCAGAGAGGGGATCCAGTGAATCGTCCGGGGTGGTGTAGACGCGGAGGACGCGGAGAATGTTTAAGTAAGGGGTAAAGCGTACTCTCCCCTGATTCTTTCTCCGCGTCCTCCGCGTCTCTGCGGTTCAAAGGTTTTAATCCCGAAGCTTGGTCTTATCATCCGTCCGCGCCATATCGATATGTTTTCTGCTGAAGCCGACCGCGTTCCTCAAGTCGGCGCCGCGCAGATCAACGTCCTGAAAATTGGCCTTGTACAGATCGGCATTCTGAAGCCGGGCCTTGCGCAGGTTGGCCCCCTGCAAATTGGCCTGGACCAGATCGGCGTTCTGCAACTTGGCGCTCTGGAGCACCGCGTTCTCCAGATTGGTATTCTGGAGGTTGGCGCCGCGCAGGTCGGCCCCCTGCAAATTGGCCCCCTGAAAGTCGGTTTTCAGAAGGTTCGCCCCCTGCAGCCGGGCCTTGCGCAGGTCGGCCTCCCGAAAGGTGGCCTCGCGCAGGTTGGCGCCCTGAAGGTTGGCTTCCCTCAGCTGCGCCCCGGAAAGATCGGCTCCGGAAAGATCGGCCAGTTCCAGGTCGGCCGGAGCGAGATCGGCATTGTGCAATCTGGCGCCCTGAAGGACCGCATTCTGAAGGCTGGCGCCGTTGAGATCGGCGTTTTCTAAATTCGCATTCCGGAAATTGGCCTGGTAGAGCTTGGACCTCTGGAGGTTCGCCCCGGAAAGATCGGCCTCCTGCAGCCTCGCGCCGCTCAAGGTAGCCTCATGCAGATCCGCATCTCGCAGCACAGCGCCCTGAAGGTCGGCCCGGCTCAGGTTGACGCCCGCAAGTTCGGCCCGCCGTCCCTCGGCCCCTGCCGATTCCACCCACAGTCGATGCGCCCCCAGAATCTCCCGCACCTGGGCGGGAGAAAGAACCCGGGAGGAGGGTTGATCCTGGGATTTGTCGGAAGGTGCGCTCATGGTGAACCTGATAAAAAAGGCTGAAAGCCGGTTGCTTACAGTTCGATATCTCCGCAGGTATAAACCGCTTCTTCCGTAACCAGAAAATCCAGGCGGATATCGTGGGGGTCCGTGGGCAAACGGTCCAGAACCTGGAAATCGTACGCCAGCCCGATCTTGGGCGCGGCTGTGCGTACGAGGAAGCGGTCGTAGTACCCCCCGCCAAACCCGATCCGGTTGCCCCGTCGGTCGAACGCGATCCCGGGAACCACGACCAGATCCAGTTCGCCGGGCGGAATCTCCACCCGTCCCGTGCCTCCCGGCTCCAGCAGGCCAAAGGGGCCGGGCCTCAGGCTGGAGAAGGTGTGGATCTCTAAGTGGGTCATCACACCCTTTTCCTGCGTTGCGGGCACTCCCACACGCTTTCCCTCGTCCAGAGCCGCCTGAATAAGCCGGTGGGTATCCACCTCATTCTTGACCGATGCATAACAGCCCAAACACCCGGCGCGTCCATAGAGATCCATGCCCACAAGACGGCCCCTCACGGTATCTCCCCTCCGTCTTACATCTGCGGCCGAAAGCGCGAGGCGCTGCTGGTGGATGCGTTGCCGGATATCCTCCTTTTTCGGGTGCATAGCCCCAGCTCCTTTTCCAGACCCGAACTGCTGAAACCATAATAGTCTCTCCGCGGCGGGATGTCAAGCGAATCGGACGGATTGGCTGCCGGAAAAGTTCGCTTGACTTTGCCTATTCCGAATCCTAAATTAAACAGTTACAAATTTGGGCATGGTTCAAAACAGGGTAACACCATGTTTGTAGGGGCACCCCCCCGTGCCTGCCCGAATCCGGGCAGGCACGGGGGCCTGCCCCTACGGTTAGGGTTTTTTCGCAAGGTTTGAGGTGTGACCCATTCGCCTATCCATTTTGAACCATGCCCAAATTTTTAAGCTATGAACCCGAAAGCAATAACTCTGCGTGGAGGAGAAACTTGGACCGCCAGGACGCGCAAATCCAGAAAGAGTTGAAAGCGCAGGGCAATCTGCCCCGGCATATTGCCATCATCATGGATGGAAACGGCCGGTGGGCCAACCAGCAGGGAGAAGCCCGGATTGAGGGGCACCGGGCCGCCCGGGAAGCCGTTCGGGATGTGGTCGGGGCAGCCGGCGAGCTGGGCATCGAGGTGCTCACGCTCTACGCCTTTTCCGAGGAAAACTGGCAGCGACCCGGACGGGAAGTGGCGGCGCTGATGGGCCTGCTGCGGGAGTGTCTCGTGGAAGAGGTGCCCGAACTGGACGAAAACAACGTCCGGCTGATGGCCATCGGAGAAACCCGGAAGCTGCCGCGCGTCTGCCGGATTGCCCTCCGCAGAGCCATTGAACGGCTGTCCAAAAATACCGGCCTCATGCTCAACCTGGCGTTAAGCTATGGGGGTCGCGCCGAGATTGTGGAAGCCGCCCGTCGCATTGCCCAAGAGGTTGAAGCCGGACAGTTGAAAAGCGGGGCGGTCACCGAAGCGCTCTTCGATCGCTATCTCTACACCGCAGACCTGCCCGATCCCGATCTAATGATCCGGACCAGCGGAGAAATGCGGGTGAGCAATTTTCTCCTCTGGCAATGTGCGTACACCGAACTGTGTGTCACACCGGTTCTCTGGCCCGATTTTCGGCGAAACCACCTCTACGAAGCCCTCCACAGCTACCAGCGCCGGGAACGCCGGTTTGGCCGGACCAGCTCCCAACTCCATTCGGAAGGGGCGGTTGATACTGAGGTACCGGCCAAAGGAAACGGGAAATTGAGAAAGGTGGACCTGTCCACCGCATAAAGAGAGGCCGGGGGCGGGTCCCAGCCCTTCATGTTGAAGGCCTCCGGCAACCCGTCTTTATCGTTGGCGGGCAGGAGGAGCTTTGGAGGCGCGATCCAACCTGACCCGACGGGTCCTAACAGCAGCCGTTTTCGGCCCTCTCCTCCTGTTCCTGTTCTGGGTGGGAGGGCGTCCCCTGCTGGTGGGCCTTTGGGTAGTGGTAGGAACGGGAACCTGGGAATACTATCGGATGCAGAAGCAGAAGGGGCTGCAACCCTGGACGCGGTTCGGGATTGCGGCCTCTTTGGCTTGGTGTCTCTGGGTCCATTGGCATGGGAACGGGTCCCTGCTTTTTCCCCTCGTCGGGCTTCTGCTCGTTCTGCTCGTCCTATCCCTGGGCAGGCGAGAGGAAAAATTCCGGCTGGACGACGCCGCAGCGACCCTGATGGGCGTTCTCTACGTCGGATTCCTGGGCAGCTTTGCACTGCTCGTACGGAACTTTTCGGGCGCTGGGATGTCTGAAGATGGAGCCGCAGCCTTCGCCGTCCTGGTCCTGCTGGGCATCTGGGCAACCGATATCGCGGCCTATTTTGCCGGGCGCTTTTTCGGCCGGCGGCGCCCCTTTCCTCACATCAGCCCCGGCAAGACCACAGCCGGGTTTATCGGAGGGCTGGCGGGCGCCCTGATCGCGATCCCGGCCGGGGGCCGGGCTTTTGGGCTGCTCTCCTTCTGGGAGGGCCTGGGGTTGGGCCTGGTGGTGGGAGTCGGCGCGCTTGTGGGCGACCTGATCGGATCAATGGTAAAACGGGATGCAGGGGTCAAAGACGCCTCAAAAATCATTCCCGGTCACGGCGGTATTCTGGACCGTTTCGACAGCTTCCTCTGTGTTTATCCTCTGGCCTATCTCTACCTTTCACTCCTGCAGGCGATCTGACCACCGGTACACGGATACGCGATGAGACAGGTTGCACTCCTCGGGTCTACCGGCTCTATTGGCACCAGCACCCTGGACATTTTCCAGCGCCTGCCCGACCGCTTTGAAGTGGTCAGCCTGAGCGCGGGACGCAACATCGATCTGCTCTGCGAACAAGCGGCCCGATTTCGTCCCCGGCGAGTGTGTGTAAGTCAGGACGCCCGGGAGGTGGCGTCCCGATTAAAATCCCTTGACATCGAAGTCCTCAGCGGACCCGAGGGCCTGCTCGACCTGGCCGCGGACCCACAGGTCGATCTGGTGGTGAACGGTCTGGTCGCCGGTGTGGGGTTGAGGCCCACCCTCGCGGCCGTGCGCGCGGGCAAAGATATTGCGATCGCCAACAAAGAGACCCTCGTCGTCGCCGGCCGCATCCTCACCGACCTGGCGGCCCGGCATGGGGCGAAACTTCTGCCCTTAGACAGCGAACTGACGCCCCTGTGGCAGAGTTTGCAGCAAATCCCGAAACAGGATGTAAAACGGATTCTCCTGCCGGCATCCGGCGGCCCTTTTTTTGATTTTTCTCTGGACCAGATGGCGCGGGTAACCCCCCGAGAGGCGCTGAACCATCCCACGTGGAAAATGGGTCCCAAAATCACGGTGGACTCGGCAACCCTGATGAACAAAGGCTTCGAGGTCATCGAGGCCCACTGGTTTTTGGACCTGCCCGTCTCCCGAATCGATGTGGTAATCCACCGGCAGTCCATTGTCCACTGTCTGATCGAGTTCGTGGACGGAGGCCTGGTGGCGCACCTGAGCACCCCCGACATGCGCCTCCCGATCCAGCAGGCGCTCACCCATCCCGAAAAGCTGCCCACGCCGGTGACGCCCCTGGATCTGGTCCGGATGGGAGAACTCAGCTTCCACGCGCCCGACCTTGAGCGCTTCCCCTGCCTGGCCCTGTCTTATGAGGCAATCGTGGAGGGCGGCACGGCGCCCGCCGTACTCAGCGCGGCCAACGAAATCGGGGTGTACGCCTTCCTGGAGGACCAAATCGGCTTCCTGGATATCCCCGGGGTAGTCCGCCGGGCGCTGGACGCCCACGACAACGGTTTCGGCTCGGACCTGGAGGCGGTTTTTGAAGCCGACCGGTGGACTCGGGAAAAGGCGAAGGAGATCATTCGGAAGATGGAGAAGTAACACCGTCGTCCTGTGTTCACATAAACCAAAACTGGAACCGGAGTGGAATCACCTATGGATTATTTTCTAAACAATACACTGTACAATTTCCTGTATAAAGCATTTTACTTTTTGCTTCTTCTGGGCCCGCTTGTGTTTGTACACGAACTGGGACACTTTCTGGTGGCCAAAAAAGCGGGAATCCGGGTCGAGCGATTTTCTCTGGGCTTTCCGCCCAAGGCATTTGGGGTCACGGTCGGCGAAACCGAGTACTGCATCTCCTGGCTCCCTCTTGGGGGGTATGTGAAGGTGGCGGGCATGGCCGACTTCGGCCCTGAAGAGGTCAAGGGAGAACCGTGGGAGTTTCAGTCCAAACCCAGGTGGATCCAGATGGCGGTGATGGCCGGCGGACCGGCCATGAACTTCCTGCTCGGATTTCTGCTGATTGTGGGGCTCCGGATAGGCGTGGGCGACTCCGTTTTCAACACCACCCGGATCGGACGGCTGGAGGCCGGCTCCCCGCTCCTGGAGGCCGGGCTGCAGCCGGGCGACCGGGTGACCGCCGTCGAGGGAGAGCCGGTGGCGCACTGGAAGGCGGTAACCGATGGTCTTGCGGAGGCTCAAGAATCGGCGATTTCGCTCGATATCCTCCGAGAAGGCGCGCCCCTTTCCCTGCGCCTCACGCTCGATCCGTCGATCCAGGTAGAGCGCATCGAACCCTTCGTTCTGGCCGAGGTGGGATCGGTAATGCCCGGATATCCGGCCGAAGGGGCGGGCTTCCGGCCCGGCGACCGGATTGTAGCCGTGGCCGGAGAACCGGTGACCCTGTGGTGGGAGTTGAAGGAGGAGGTCTCCGCCAGACCGGGGCAGGAGATCGAAATAAGGTGGGTGCGGGAGGGCATGGAGATGTCGACCCAGATTGTGCCCCGGGCAGAGGGCACAATCGGAATCCAACTGCCCATGACGTCCATGGCGCGCGTACCGGTGGGGGTTGCAGCGGCGATAGAGAGGAGCGGGTATCAGTTGGTACAGTATACCACGATCCTCTTTTCCTTTATCAAGCGCCTGGTGTTCGGGCAGGAATCGTTAAACACCCTGGCCGGCCCGCTGGGAATTGCCAAGATGGCAGGCCAGAGTGCCCAGCGGGGCTGGGAGTCGTTCCTCTCTTTTATGGCGCTGCTCAGCGTCAACCTGGCGGTACTCAACCTCCTTCCAATCCCGGTGCTGGACGGCGGCCACCTGATGATTCTAAGCATCGAAGCCGTCATTCGACGCCCGCTCTCCATACGCCAGAAGGAAGTCCTCCAGCAGATCGGATTCGTCTTTCTCCTCTTCTTGATGATCTACGTAACCTTCAACGACATCAGTCGCTAATAGGGATCGTGGTTTTTTCGTTACCCGGTACCCGATTTAAGCTTTTCTCCGCGTCCTCCGCGTCTCTGCGGTGAATCGTCTGAACCGTATCCCTTCCCCCTTTTCGGTATCTCCCACCTCGCATCCCCCACCTTCCCACCTCCAGCGTGTCCCCCCCCTCCTCAAATTTCTCCTTCATATACTCAAGAACCGGCTCCCAGGATTCTAAGTCTTGCTCCCGCTTTGCAATAAAGCGTTCGAGTTGTTCCGGGGTGATGTCATGGCGCTGGAAAAGCGCCGTCCTCTGGTACATCAGGCTGTCGGGCTGGTCGGCATAACGCCGATGCAGGCGGATAACCTCCACGGCGAGGCGGACAAACTGCTGTTCGGAAAGGCCGGGGTCTGCAACCGGCGGTCGGCTGCAACCGGAGATACTCCACAGCAAGAGGCTGCTCAGGAAGAACCGAAAAGCGGGCATCCCTTTCATCGGTCGAATCTCTCTATTGTGTGTATTTTTACCGGCGCAACCAAAGGGGTTGGGGGGTGGGAGAATCTCACTACAAGATACGGTGCCGACGGCCCCGGGTCAAGCGGTGTTATGGGAGAAAAATCAATCGGTGCTCTTTTGGGCACCATGTTGTTTTTTTTAGAGATAAAGCAAAAAAGGAGGCTTAGAAAATGCTTGACTTTTCCCTTCCTAAGCCCTAACTTTGGTGGTGCAAAGTGGGGGAAAGTGGTGGATTGGGGCAGGCCAGCACAAATGAAATAAAAACAACAAGATATATACTAAAACCTCGTTGGGACGTTCGAATGCCCGATGAAACTCCCCAATTCATAGGCGAATACGAGGACGTTCCGGTAGATCCCAAGGGCCGTCTGATCGTCCCTGCTGCCTTTCGCAAAGCGCTGCCTATGGCTGTAAACACCTTTGTGATCGCCCGCTGGTTCGACGGATGCCTGGCCGGTTTCGATCCCAACGGCTGGAAGCAGGTGCTGCGGCAGTTTCTCACGCTGGATGGAGGGCAGAAACAGCACCGGCAGTTGAGGCGTTCGGTGGCCGGTCGGGCCGTGGAGGCCAGAATTGACCGGCAGGGACGGGTGCTGATTCCACGCAAGCTGCTCGACAGGGCTGGTATTACGGACCGGGCCACGATTATCGGAGCCGTGGACCGGGTCGAAATCTGGAATCCGGACCGGTATACCAGCTATATGGATGAGGCCGACCAGAAGCTGGAAGAGATTGTAGAAGAGATCGACCTCCTGTAAACATCTCACGTTCCGGACACCGGGTTTGGAATATTCTGATTATGGAATATTTATTCGCCCCTAACAAAACCTCAATAAAAACAAGAAAATGAAACAAGAGGCCCCGGCGTTTCACACTCCGGTTCTGGGGCCGGAAACAGCAGCGCGGGTGGTTTGGGATCCTCAGGGAATCTATGTGGATGCAACGGTTGGGGGTGGGGGCCATGCAGAACACCTGCTGGAGCGGATGGGCGATGCGGGCAGGCTGATTGGAATCGACCGGGACCCGGAGGCTGTTCGAGCCGCCACAGTGCGCCTCCGCCGGTTCGGCAATCGGGCGGAGGTGGTGCAGGCCCCCTTCTGGAACCTGCGCCTGATCCTGAATGATCTAAGAATCTCTCGGATTGCCGGGGTGCTGTTCGACCTGGGCCTCTCCTCTTATCAGATCGACCGGCCCGAACGGGGATTCAGCTACCGGCAGGACGGCCCTCTGGATATGCGGATGAGCCCCGACGCCCCTCGATCTGCCCGGGAAATCATCAACACCTATTCGCAGGGTGCGCTTGCGCGGATCTTCAAACTCTACGGGGAGGAGCGGGCCTCGGCCCGAATCGCCCGGGCCATCTGTCAGCGCCGAAATCAAAAACGCTTCGAACAAACCTCGGAGCTGGCCGACCTGATCGCCGATGTGGTCCGGGGGCCCCATCTCCAGAAAACCCTGGCCCGAATCTTTCAGGCGGTTCGAATCGAGGTGAACGAGGAACTGGTTCACCTTCAGGAGGCTCTGGAAGGAGCCATCGAGACCCTCCGGCCGGCCGGGCGCATCGCCGTACTTTCGTATCATTCGCTGGAGGACCGGACCGTCAAACAGGTCTTCCGGGATGCGGTCCGGGGGTGCATCTGTCCCCCGAATCTGCCGGCCTGCGGATGCGGCCGGATGAAAACGTTGAAGCTGTTAACCTCCAGAGGCATCCGGGCGGGAGATGCCGAGAAGCAACAAAATCCACGTGCGCGTTCCGCCACATTGCGGGTGGCAAAACGGCTCGAAGGTGAAGGGGTCGGGGATTAGCGCTGGTCGGAGGAACAGGGTTTGCACAACGGGGGACTCAGAAAGGCGGCGCCGATCGCCTACCGTTCCTATCTTTTCGCCGTTGTACTGCTGGTGCTTGGGTCGCTAATCTACCTCTGGGGCCGGGTGAAAACGATGCGCCAGGGAGAGGAACTGACGCGGCAAAGAGCCGAGCGGCAGGCGTTGACCCGCCAGCAGGATCGCTTTAGAGCCCAGGTTGCCGGACTCAAGCAGAGCAGCCGCATCCGCACGATCGCTTCCAAAGAGCTCGGAATGATCTTTCCTTCGGAGCCGCCTCGCAACCTCTATCTGAAGCCCGAAAATACGGATGCGGATTGAGGCGCAACATACCCGCCGGCTCAAGCTGGTCTCCCTCCTGGGCGTGGGGGTTGCCCTAACGTTGACCTTCAGGCTGGCCTCCCTGCAACTCTGGGCGGGTGAGGCGTACACCATTCGAGCGAAAAACCAGCACGAGAAACGGACCGTGCTGCAGGCCAACCGGGGGCGCATCCTGGACCGGCGCGAACGGGTGCTGGCGACGAACTTAGAAGCCCAATCGTTCTTTCTCAACAACATATCCAAACGCGACAACCTGCGGGCAATCGCCGTGCCATTTTCCCCGCGCGATGGGGAAGATGGCGCAGCAATGCTGAAGCGGCTTCGAGAAAAGCGGTCTTTTGTGTGGCTGGCCCGAAAGGTGATGCCCGGTCTTCTGAAAGATCGGGTGCCGGAGGGCGTGGGACGCATGGTAGAAATGCGCCGCACCTACCCGATGGGCGCCCTGGCGGGACAGGTGCTGGGATATACCGACATCGACAATGTGGGTATCGAGGGAATTGAGCACCGTTTCGACGCCCTCCTCAAAGGAAAGCCTGGAGAGATGGTCTCTCGGGTAGACGCGCGTGGGAAGGCGATGGGCACCCTGGGGGCGGTTCGCCGGCTGCCCGAGGATGGGGCTGGCCTGGCGCTCACAATCGACGCCGACTACCAGTCCATTGCAGAGGAAGAACTGGTGGCAGCCGTTGCGCGCTTTCAGGCCCAAAGCGGCATTGTGATGGTAATGGAGCCCACCACCGGAGAAATCCTGGCGATGGCCAATGTCCCCCTTTACGATCCCAATACCTTCGGCCGCTTCGATCCGGAGATTCGCCGCAACCGGGCAGTAACCGACCTCTACGAACCGGGTTCGACCTTCAAAGCAGTTGCGCTTGCGGCCGCGCTGGAGGAAAAGCACTACCGGCCCCAAGACCGGATCTTCTGCGAAAACGGGGAAATGCAGGTGGCGGGAGACGTGATCCGCGACACCCACCCCAATGGGTGGCTGACCGTGCGAGAGATTGTCGAAGAGTCGAGCAACATCGGCACAATCAAAATTGCGCAAACCCTGGGGAAGGCCAAACTTTTCCGGTATATGCGTCTATTCGGATTCGGCAATCTGACAGGAGGGGACTTGCCGGGGGAAGTGCCCGGAGAGGTCAAACACCCCTCGCAGTGGTCGGAGCGAACCCTGGAGACCCTGTCGATCGGGCAGGAGGTAGGGGTGACCGCGCTGCAAATGGCGGCCGCCTATGGCGCAATCGCCAACGGGGGTCGGTTGATAGCCCCGCGAATTTTCCTCAAAACGCTGCGGGGAGACAGCCTCCTTTCCACCGGGCGCCCGGAAGTTCTGCGGCAGGTCATCTCTCCCGAAACCGCAAAAACCGTCACGGAAATTCTAAGAGGCGTGGTCGAACGTGGCACCGGCGGCAACGCCCGGGTGCCGGGCTACCGGGTGGCGGGCAAAACCGGCACGGCGCAGAAAGTACGGAAAGGCACCGTGGGGTATGACCCCGATTGGTACAACTCCTCTTTTATCGGATATCTGCCTGCGGAGCATCCCGAACTCCTCTGTCTGGTGATTGTGGACAGCCCGCAGGGTATCTCCTGGGGAAGTCAGGTGGCGGCGCCGGTCTTCAGCCGGATCATGCAGCGGATTCTGAGCCTGAGAAATACGCGGCTGCGGCATCGGGTTGCCGCGGTCCAGGAGGCAAAAGGCGGGGCCTCTGCACAACAGGTCCCGATTCTGAAGGGCCTTTCTCGGAATTCTGCCATGCGTGCGCTGGCACGGCACGGATTCCAGACGCGTATAATAGGTCGGGGCAACCGTGTAGTGAACCAGGCGGATCATCAGCAGGAAGTCCTCCTCTATCTCGCCCCAAACGATTCTGCGGGAACGGAGGGCCCGGTTCACACGCCCGATGTAGTCGGCATCTCTCTGCGCCAGGCAATCTACCGGCTCACGTCCGCAGGCCTGCGGGTGAAAACCACCGGCAGCGGACGTGTGACAGGCCAGGCGCCCCGGTCGGGCACGGTGGTCGGGCGGGGGACGGTCTGTGAGGTGATCTGTGGGGGAACTTGAAACCGGGGTGGGGTATGCGAGGAGGGGATATGCGGCTGCAGGATCTGATTTCCGGACTCCCCGATGCCCGCCTGTTGCAGGGTGGCAACCCGGAAATAACGGGTCTGGTCACGGATTCCCGGAAAGTGAAACCCGGAGACCTGTTCGTAGCCGGCAGGGATCTGTTGTTCGATCGGCACGCTTACGTGCCGCAGGCCGTGGCCGCGGGAGCTGTAGCAGTGGTGGTGGAAGAGGCGGTTGAAGCCGGTTCGGCCGCAGTGGTGCGGGTGCCTTCCACGCAGCGTGCAACGGCGATTCTTGCCGAACAATTTTACGGCGCGCCCTGTAACGCGCTTCGGATGGTAGGCGTAACCGGCACCAACGGAAAGACCACAACGGTTTATCTCATCCGGGCGATTCTAAGTGCGGCCGGCTGGCAGCCGGGGCTGATCAGCACCGTTGAACATCATCTGGGCGCACAACCCCTGCCCTCGTCAAATTCAACGCCCGAGGCTCACGACCTCCAGCGAATGTTTCGGGAGATGGTCCGGGCGGGATGTCGCTCGGTGGTAATGGAAGTCTCTTCCCACGGGCTCGCGCTCGACCGGGTCTACGGCATTCGGTTTGAAACGGCCGTCTTCACCAATTTGAGCCGGGACCACCTGGATTTCCACAAGTCCGCAGAAGCGTATCTGGCCGCGAAGGCCCTGCTCTTTGATAATTTGGATTCAGACGCACAGGCGGTTGTCAACACCGACGACCCGGCCACCGAGACGCTGCTGGCCCGGTGCCCTGCGCAGGTGACAGGATACGGAGCCTCCGATAGAGCTTCGGTGCGCATTCTAAAGGGCCAAACAACCTGGCAAGGCACGGCGTTGCGTCTTGAAACACCGGCCGGGAATCTGGACCTCAACCTGGCCCTCAAAGGCAGGTTCAACCTCTGGAACGCAGCGGCCGCGGTGGCTGTGGGGCTGGCGATGGGAATCGCGCCCGATCGGATTGCGGAAGCGATCCGCGAGGTTCGTGTGCCGGGACGCTTTGAAGAGGTCAACCGGGGGCAGGCATTTGGAGTCATTGTGGACTATGCGCACACGCCTGACGGCCTGGAGAATCTGCTTAAGGCGGCCCGGGCGCTCACCGAAGGGCGGTTGATCTGTATTTTTGGATGCGGCGGAGACCGGGACCGGGGGAAACGGCCGGAAATGGGCCGCGTGTCGGCCGAACGGGCCGATTGGACGGTCGTAACGTCGGACAACCCCAGAACCGAAGACCCGGAAGCGATTATTCGAGAAATTCTGCCCGGTCTGGGATCGGCGCCCCACCAGGTGGAACCGGATCGCAGACGCGCGATTTTGGCGGCCATCCAAAGCGCAACCCCCGGCGACCTGGTGGTCATTGCGGGCAAGGGCCACGAAGATTACCAGGACATCGGCCGGAAGAAAATACACTTTGACGACCGCGAAGTGGCCGGGGAGGTGCTGGATGGGTTAGGGCGGCAGAGGTAAAGCGTTACGATCTCATCAAGCGCAGGATTCACGCATATGGAAGGGATGACGCTGACGGAGGCGGCGGAGGCGATCGGCGGAGAGTTGGTAGCCGGAGGGGATGCGTCAAAGGTCTATCCAACCGGCGGCTGTAACGACACGCGGGCGCTGAAACCGGGGGAGATCTTCTTCGCGCTTGTGGGCGAACATACCGACGGACACCGCTTTGTGAAGGCTGCGTTTGAAAAGGGCGCAGCGGCCGCGGTGGTCTCCCGGTCCTGGTACGGTGAAACTGAAGATCGACCCTGCGAACCACTGGTACTCACCGACGATCCCGGCCTGGCGATGGGAGACCTGGCCCGGATTTACCGGCGCCGATTTGAAATCCCGCTGGTGGCAATCACGGGGAGCAACGGGAAGACCACAACCAAAGATATGGCCGCTGCGGTGCTTGAAAGCCGCTACCGGGTGCTTTCCACCGAGGGAAATCTGAACAACTGGCTGGGGGTGCCGCTGACCCTGTTGAGACTTTCAAGCCAACACCAGGTTGCCGTAATCGAGATGGGCATCAGTGAACACGGCGGCCTGCGTTACCTGTGCGAAATTGCCGATCCTACAATCGGCGTAATTACCAACATCGGACCCACACATCTGGAGTTTTTAGGCTCTGTAGAGGAGGTGGCCAAAGCCAAAGGGGAACTCCTGGATTATTTAGATGAGTCTTCAATGGCTATCTTAAACCTCGATGACCTGCTAATGCCTAAGGAGAGAGCAATACGAAAGGGGAGACTCCTGGGCTTCGGCATCGAGAAGATATGTCAGTTTCGTGGGGAGGGACTCATCTTGGATCAGGAGGGCCGCGGTCATTTCTCTCTACAGAGCCATTCTTTTCACCTCAGTATCCCGGGCCGCCACAATGTGTACAATGCCCTGGCCGCTGCCGCAATCGGAGCGGCCCTGAACGTCCCCATTCCCGAGGCGGCCACTGCCCTGGCCGCTTTTCGCCCTTCCAAACTGCGCAGCCAGATCCTGGAATCCCGTGGGATTCGCCTCTTGAACGACGCGTACAATGCCAATCCGGCCTCTATGCGTTCCGCGCTGGAAGCCCTGGCCCGGATTTCCCTTCCCCAAAAGGGGGGACGGCGAGTGGCTGTGCTGGGCGATATGCTGGAGTTGGGACCGATTTCCAAAACAGCTCACCGGGAGATAGGCGCCTTCGCAGCAGCCCACGATGTAGACGCTCTCTTTGCCCTGGGCGACCTGGCCCGCGAGGTAGTCGAAGGAGGGATCGAGGCAGGGCTCCCGTCGGAACGATCCCGCGCCTTCAGCAACCGGGACTCCCTTGTCCATGCACTTGAAGACTTTCTTCTACCCGGAGATCTGCTGCTGCTAAAAGGATCCCGGGGGCTGGCAATGGAGAAGGTCGCTTCGGCTCTGGGATTTGAGACAAACCAATAAACCGCAAAGACGCGGAGATCGCAGAGAGAATCAGATGTTGACCCCTTTTTGCCTTTCTCCGCGTCCTCCGCGTCTCCGCGGTGAATTTTATCAACGGACGGACCCCCTTTTCCCACCTTTCTCCCCTTCTCCAGATCCTGTCCCGGGATCGATTATTCCGGACAACCGTTTCAATGGCATCTCAGATCGAACGGGAAGATCCACAGCCTTATCTCCTCCTGCTCCTGGTGGTCGGCCTGGTGGGATTCGGCACGGTCATGGTCTACAGCGCCAGCGCGGCCCTGGCTCATGTCAGGTTCGAAAGCGGCCACTTTTTTCTGAAGCGATGGGCCTTTCGTATGCTCATCAGCCTGGCGGCCATGACCCTGGTCATGCGGGTGGACTACCGCATCTGGGCGCATATCTCCCGGATCCTCCTGACCATCGGCTTCCTGGGGCTGGTGGTGGTGCTGGGGTTCAAGCTCCTGGGCATCGGCAAAGTCAGGGGCGCGTACCGGTGGATCCACATTTACGGCCTGACCTTTCAGCCCTCGGACCTGATGCGCCTGGCCCTGGTCATCTATCTGGCCGATTCGCTCAGCCGGCGCCAGGGCCTGGTTCGAGACCTTTGGCGGGGGTATCTGCCCCACCTGGTGGTTGTGGGTACGGCCATGGTCCTCATCGTACTGCAGCCCGATCTGGGCACGGCCCTGGCCATCGGGTTAACCTGCACGCTCATATTTTATCTCAGCGGGGTTCGGCTCTCCCACCTTCTCGGCACAGGAGCAGCCTTTGCGCCCCTTCTCTACCTGGTAGTCTTTGTGATCGGCTACCGGAAGGAACGCATTCTCGCCTTTCTGAATCCAACCGATGACCTTCAGGGCGCCGGATACCACATGGCGCAGTCGCTGCTGGCCCTCGGCAGCGGCGGATTAACGGGCGTGGGGCTGGGGCAGAGCCTGCAGAAATATCTGTTTCTGCCCGAACCTCACACCGATTTTGTCTTCAGCATTTTGGGAGAAGAACTGGGATTGGTGGGCACAGCGGGCCTGCTATTCCTCTTTCTGATCTTCGGGCGGCTCGGGCTTCGCGCTGCCCGCCTCGCGCCCGATCTGAACGGCTTTTTGCTCGCATCGGGCATCACCTGCATGGTACTGGTTCACGCATTTATCAACATGGGGGTCTGTACCGGGCTGCTGCCTACCACAGGGCTTCCCCTGCCCTTTATCAGCTACGGCGGATCCTCACTGCTTCTCACCCTCATCGCTACCGGCATCCTCATCAGCATCGGCCGGGCCGGCACAGCCGACCCCGGAACGCTTCCCCGGCGGACCGAGGCCGTATCGCTGCGGTCGTACCGGACGGGCGGCCCCCGGTTGTAATGGCGCTGCGCCTCCTGTTTGCCGTTACGCTCACGGGCGGCCACACGGTCCCCGCGCTGGCAATGGCCGGGGCGGTGCGCCGGCGGTACCCCGATGCGCAGATCCGGTTTGCCGGACTCGCGAAAGGTGTGGAAGCCCGGCTGGTCCCACGTTCGGGCTATCGCCTGGAAACCATCCCGGTGATCGGCCTGAAGCGGCAGCTCCATCCCGACCTGCTCCGGTTCCCCTGGATGCTCGTGAAAGGGATGGCTCGATCCCTGAGACTGATCTCCTCGTATCGTCCCCACATTGTGATCTGCACCGGCGGCTACGTCAGCGGCCCGGTCGGTATTGCGGCTCGCCTGCTGGGCGTTCCCCTAATATTGCACGAACAGAACAGCTTTCCGGGCATCGCCGTGCGGCTGCTCTCCCGGATGGCCGCCCAGACCTTTCTCGCCTTCAAAGGTGCGGCACACCGGATCGGAGGGCGCCAACGGCTGGTGGTCGGAAACCCCGTCCGCGCCGGATGGCAGCGGATGGACCGGGCCGAAGCCCGCAGGTGCTGTGAACTGGACCCCGATCGACCGACACTGCTGGTGGTTGGGGGAAGCCAGGGAGCCGCCGGAATCAACCGGGCCGTGGCAGAGGCATTACCGTCGCTGATGGAACGGGCATACCAGGTGTTCTGGCAAACGGGAAAGCTGGGCTATGAAACCGCCCTCTCCACCGCCGAAGCCTGGAAGGGGCGTGTCATCGTGAAGGAATTTATCGACGACATGCAGGCGGCCTGCAGCGCCGCCGATCTGGCTCTGACCCGGGCGGGAGCGATGACCCTGGCCGAACAGGCGCTCCTGGGCGTGGCCGCCGTCCTGGTACCGCTACCAACAGCAACAGAGAAACACCAGGAATACAATGCCCGGGCGCGGGTGCGGGAGGGAGCCGCGCGCATGATACTGCAATCCGACCTGGACGGAAAAACCCTGACATCAACCGTTATCGAATTGATGGAAAACGAGCAGGCCCTGGCGGCGATGGGCGCCCGAAGCCGAAAGCTGGCAGTGCCAGATGCAGCGGACCGGATGGTAGCGGCGATGGAGCGGGCGGGACTATTGAAAAGATGATACCCCATGATCGAACTGAGGACGGGAGTCCGGATACACTTTGTTGGCATCGGAGGCATCAGCATGAGCGCCCTGGCTGAATTCCTTCAACAGAAAGGATGCTGGGTAACGGGGTCCGACCGTCAGACCTCCGAACAGACCGACCGTCTGGCCGAACTGGGCATCCCGGTTCAAATCGGACATTCGGCCGGAGCGGTGGGCGATGCCGATGCCGTGGTCTACACCTCCGCCGCTCCACTTGACAATCCCGAACTTCAGGCGGCCCGGCAGCGGGGCATACCGCTTCTAAAACGCGCCGAACTCCTCGCGCGCCTGGCGCAGGGACATCGGGTGATCGGCATTACCGGCACCCACGGCAAAACCACCACCACGGCGATGATCGGCGCCGTGCTAGAGGCCGCCGGGCTGGATCCAACCGTGCTGGTGGGAGGCGTGGTTCGGGGGCCGGAGCGCAATTTACGGGTAGGTGAGGGTACCTTCTGGGCCGTGGAAGCCGATGAGTTTGACCGCTCCTTTCTCGAACTGACACCGGCCGTGGCCGTGGTCACCTCCTTAGAAGCCGACCACCTCGACTACTACGGCAACCTGAAGGCGATCTGCCACGCCTTCGAGCAATTTCTAAAATCGGTGCCCTCGGAGGGGCACGCCATCCTGTGCGGAGACGTGGACCAGGTGCGAAATCTCGCGGTAAAAGGCAGTCTCGAACCGATCTTCTACGGGCTTGGACCCGATGTTCGCATCCGTGCGGAACGGGTGGTGCAGGAGGGATTTAGCAGCCGGTTCCAGGTCTTCGACCGGCAGCAGTCCCTGGGCACCCTCCGGCTCCAGGTTCCGGGATTGCACAACATCTCCAATGCGCTTGCGGCCGTGGGAGTGGGCGTGGCGCTGGGGCTCTCCTGGGAGGCGCTCAAAACCGGACTGGAAGCCTTTCGGGGGGTGCATCGGCGCTTCGAGATCCTGGGCGAGGCGGACGGAGTGAGTCTGGTGAACGACTATGCCCACCACCCCACAGAAATTCGGGCCACGCTAAGAGCGGCCCGGCAGGGCTGGGAAGGACGGATTGTGGCGGTCTTCCAACCCCACCTCTATTCGCGCACCCGGGATTTTGCAGCGGACTTCGGCGAAGCCCTCAGCGCGGCCGACCGGGTCTTTGTAACCGATGTGTACGCCGCCCGCGAAGACCCGCTTCCGGGCGTAACCGGCGCCCTGATTGCGGACCACGTGCGGGATGGGCTCGAAACACGGTACGTGCCCGATCTGGACGACCTGAGTTCGGCCCTGGTCGCAGATATAAAGGCGGGAGACCTGGTGGTTGTGATGGGCGCCGGAGACGTGGAGCGGGTAGCGCACGAAGTTTTGAGTCAGTTGAAAAAGAATGCAGAATGAAACGTCCAAACAGGGATCTGCTCGCCCGCGAGATTCGGGCGCGCTGCCGGGGCGAATTGCGGATCAACGAGCCGCTCTCGGCGCATACCACTTTTGGCATGGGCGGTCCTGCGGACCTCTTCTTTCTCCCTACAGACCTGGACGACCTGGCCAGTGTCGTTCCCCTGGTACGCGATTCCGGGCTGCCGGTACTGCCCCTGGGTGGGGGCACCAACATGCTGGTGCGCGAGACCGGCTTCCGGGGCCTGGTGCTCTGCCTCACCGACGGGCTGACCCGGGTGAAAGCCGACCGGGGGCAGGCCCAGGCAGGCGCCAGCCTGCAGGTCTTTTCCCGGCGCTGTCAACGCGCCGGACGCACGGGGATGGAGTTCGGATGCGGCATTCCGGGCACGGTGGGCGGAGCCATCCGGGGCAATGCCGGAGCCTGGGGCGGAGAGACCCTGAAACCGTTGATCTGGCTGCGGGCGATCGACCTGAAGTCCGGCGAGGAGGTGCGCTTGCAGCAGGCCCAGATCCCTTTCGGGTACCGGCATACCGATCTACCGGCCGGGCTGCTGATCATCGATGCGGCGTTCCAACTCGAAGAGGAAGACCCGGAGGTTGTGAAGCGGCGAATGGACGAAATGCTGGCCCAGCGCAGAGCCTCCCAGCCGCTCTGGAAGCGCAATGCAGGCTGCATTTTCAAGAACCCCCCGGGAACCTCTGCCGGTCTGCTCATCGACCGGGCCGGCTGCAAAGGCCTGTCGGCAGGCGCTGTGGAAATATCGGATTTGCACGCCAATTTTATGGTGAACCTCGGCGGAGGATCCTCAGAAGACGCCCTGGCCCTCATCAAGCAGGTAAGACAGCGAGTACATCAGGCGCACGGCGTTGAACTGGAAACCGAAGTCCGGATCGTGGGGAAGCATGGGGTCGAGAATTTATAAATAACGTAACAACGCGTAACAGGGAAATCACGGATTTTAGATCTTCAATCCGCATTCCCCAATCCGCAATCCGCAATTGGAGGTTCCATGCCCAGGCATACACCTATCTATTCTCAACTGGACGAGAAGGGACAACCTATAGGAGAGACAGCCAACGGTTCTACGCTTCGTAAGCCGGGGCGGGTCCTGCGGTGGATCCTGCTCCTGGTCCTGCTGGGGCTGCTTTTCTTTGGCATCCAGAATGCGTACCCGGCCCTTACCGGATCGGATCTCTTCCGGTTGGAGCAGATTTCGGTGGTTGGAAACCGGCTGCTGACCCCGGGTGAAGTAACGGCTCAATCGGGGCTGGAGATCGGGGATAACCTGTTTGAGGTTGACCTGAGCGCAGCCACAAAAAAACTCAGCTCCCACCCCCTCATTCGAGAAACCCTCCTCCTGCGCCGGCCCCCGGAAGCCCTGGTGGTTTCGGTGGTGGAGCGCCGGCCCATTGCGCTTGTCTCTACATCTGAGGGGCTGTATGGGCTGGACCGGGAAGGCACGCTCGTTCCCCTGCCCCGGATCTCGCTCGACCTGCCGGTGATAACCGGCGTTGAGGCGGCCGTTATGGATTCCGCAGGACTCCGGCAGCCGGAGCTGTTCTCTCGCCTGGTTCATTTTTTGAAGCCCCTCGACGCCCGGGCGCCCGCGTTTCTGAACGATATTTCCGAAGTTCACATCCAATCACCGGATGAGGCGCGGGTCTACATGGTGGGAGATGGACTGGAGCTTCGGATGCGGTTTAAGGATGCAGACCTTCAGGCTCAAAAATTTCAGGCCTATCTAACGGCAGGGGCGTGTCAAAGCCAGGCGCCCGCCTACGTGGACCTCCGGTTTTCGGGCCAGGTGGTGGTCGGAAAGCAATAGGGGTCTCCTGCAATTGCGCCGGGGACACAGGTTCTTCGGATAACCCTTTGAAAGGACGAGGCAATGGTCAAAGGCGATCGAATCGTGGGACTCGACATCGGGACCACCAAAATCTGTGCCATTGTGGCCGAGGCGGACCAGAGCGGTCAGCTCAAAATCACCGGTGTGGGAAGCAGCCCCTCGGATGGGTTAAAACGGGGCGTGGTTGTAAATGTGGAGAAGACCGTCCGGTCCATCCAGCGCGCAATCGAGGAGGCCGAGCGCATGTCCGACGCCCGGATTGCAGCGGTGTATGCGGGCATCGCCGGCGATCATATCCGCAGCCTCAACTGCCGGGGCGTGATTGCCGTATCGGGCCCGGACAACGAAATCACGGGCAACGACGAAGCCCGGGTGATCGAAACCGCCAAAGCCGTCTCCATCCCCATGGACCGCGAAATTATCCACGTGCTGCCGCAGTCCTTCGTGGTGGACGATCAGCCCGGCGTGAAAGACCCCATCGGCATGTCGGGCGTGCGCCTGGAGGCCGATGTGCATATTGTGACCGGCGCAGTAACCTCCGCCCAGAACATCTGCAAGAGCATCCGTCGCGCCGGCTTGGAAGTGGTGGACCTGGTCTTAGAGCCGCTTGCCTCCAGCTACGCAGTGCTTTCTCCGGAAGAAGAAGAGATGGGCGTGGCGCTGCTCGACGTGGGCGGCGGCACAACCGATCTGGCGGTCTTTTACGACGGAAGCATCCGGCACACGGCGGTGGTCGGCCTGGGGGGAGAAAACGTAACCCACGATATATCCATTGGCCTGCGCACCCCCTGGAAACAGGCCGAAGAGATCAAACGGAACCACGGCTGTGCGCTCTGCGCGCTGGTGAGCAAAGAGGAAGCAATCGAAGTCCCCGGCCTGGCCGGGCGTCCCTCGTATCACGTTCCCCGTGGAGAATTGGCCGCCATTATCGAGGCGCGGATGGAGGAGATCTTCACCCTGGTCCACCGGGAAATCCGTCGCACCGACTATGCCGACCTGCTCGCAGCCGGTGTGGTAATTACCGGGGGAGGCGCCATGCTGGAAGGGTGCGTGGAACTCGCCGAAGAGGTCTTCGGAATGCCGGTCAGCCTGGGCATCCCCAGGGGGGTCGTCGGCCTTGTAGACGCGGTAACCCAGCCGATCTACGCCACCGGCGTGGGCCTCGTACTCTTCGGAATGCACCATCAAAACCGAAAAGACCTCATACGGGTAGGCAGCGACGATTCTTTCGAGGCGATCTTGAGCCGTATGAAAAACTGGGTAAAAGACTTTTTCTAAAAACTGGAAACTTGAAACCTGGAACCTAAAATGGGTTTCTAATTTTTCTCACGTCGTCGGCAAAGAGGAGGTCACAACGTGGTTACTTTTTCGATTGTAGATAACGAGAGTCAGGCCAGGATGCGTGTGGTCGGCGTCGGCGGCGCGGGCGGCAACGCCGTCAACCGGATGATTGAAGCGGGCCTTCAGGGGGTCGAGTTCATCGCGCTCAACTCAGATGTACAGGATCTGGAGCTGTCGGAAGCGCCCCGCCGGATACAGATCGGACAGACGGTGACCAAGGGTCTGGGCGCAGGGGCCAACCCGGAGGTGGGTCGCCAGGCAATTGAAGAAGACCGGGAACAGATAGCCGAGCTTCTGGCCGGCTCCGACATGGTCTTTGTGACGGCCGGCATGGGGGGCGGCACCGGCACGGGCGCATCCCCGGTGGTCGCCCAGATCGCCCGGGAGGCGGGCGCCCTCACCGTAGGAATTATAACCAAACCCTTCACAATGGAGGGCGCCCCCCGGATGCGCAATGCCGAGGAGGGGATCGCAGAGCTGAAGGAGTCGGTGGACACCCTGATCGTGATCCCCAACCAGCGCCTCTTGGCCGTAAGTTCGGCCGACACCACGCTGCGCGAGGCGTTTCGCATGGCCGACGACGTGCTGCTGCAGGCCACCCGGGGAATCTCAGACCTGATTACCATCCCCGGAGAAGTGAACCTCGACTTCAACGACGTGCGAACCGTCATGCTGGAAGGGGGCGATGCGCTGATGGGCACCGGGGCGGCGGTGGGCGAAACCCGGTCCGTGGACGCCTCGCAGAAGGCCATCAAAAGCCCCCTGCTGGAAGACGTATCCATCGACGGCGCCAGGGGCGTACTCGTCAACATCTCGGCCGGCAGCGACCTGAAGCTCTTCGAGGTCAACGAAGCGGTTTCCGTGATCACCGAAGCGGTCGGGAACGAAGCCAACATTATCTGGGGCACAGTGCTGGACGACACCCTGGGAGACGAACTCCGGGTAACGGTGATCGCCACCGGATTCGCTATTGAGGAAGATCGCCGGAGCGTGGGAACCAAAGCGTTCCAGAACACCAACCGGAAAATGGTCCGGGATATCCCTGCATTTATGCGGCAGGGCGGGAACGGAGAGATACAGCCGGAGCCGCAGAAGGAGGATAAGATAACGGAAGAGGTGTCCTTAGACGATCTGGAATACCCGACGTTTCTGCGGAGGCGGATGGAAAAAACCTGAAAAGCAGGGGTCAATTGTCAGCGGTCGGTAACAGCAACCTGTATAAACATGATTCTGATATAACGCAGGGGCGGGGTGATCTCGTCCCTGTTTTTTTTGTGTCAAAGCACTGATCACTCTCGCCCCGCATGCACCATCTCCATAAACCGTATTGCATTCCCCGAAAAATGATCCTCAATCTCCTGCCCGGTCAACCCCAGCATATCCGCTACCTGCCGCTCCTGTCGCAGTTGCTCGTAAATCACAAACGTAGGCGTAGGATCACAGTGCGGCAGATCCGGTTTGCCCTCGTACCCCTGCCAGGCCCTGCCGTAAGTGATATACTTGCCGCGCATACACCCGGCCACGATGTTGTCCGAACCGAACATCACTCGTTTGAGGTCTTCGTGTTTCATAAGCAGGTAGTGTGAGTAGAGATCGTTCACCGCCGAGGTATCATACCAGATATTCGGCATGTCCTTGAGCCGGTGAATCGACTCCTCCAGCATAAAAGCGTTAAACGCCCGGGCGCAGTGTGCCAGGATCCACTGAGCGTTCGGGTACTGTCTGGTATAGTACTGGAGATCCTCTAAGTTCTCGGGATCGGCCGGACCGGTCTTCTTGGAGAGGTGCATGGTAATCGCCAGGCCCAGATCGTGGGCGATTTCGATAAAAGCTTCCGGCAGGAAGTCTTTGATCCGCGCATTGGCCGGGTCCGGGGCGAAAAGCCGGTAGGGCTTCAGGCCGAAAAAATTGTATTTCGCCACCTGCGCTGCAACGTATTCGGCAGACATATCAGGCGTAACCAGAAGGTTCGCTTCGGATCTGGAATCGGCGGCAACCTGCTCCGCCATCCAGGCGTTGTGACCTTCCACGTCCATGCCCGGTATCGGCGTCCCCAGAATCAGGTAGTGCACCTCCCGGCCCGGATACAGCTTTGCGGCCCAGTCCAGATGATCCTGGTAATCGATCTCCCAGCGCAGACCGGTCGGGGGCCCCTCAAGATCCCCCTTGTGCGCTTCGGACCAGATATGGGTGTGCATATCGTAAATCAGGGCCGGAACAAAGTCCTCCAGTTCTTTTTCCCAGATGTTCCGGTCAAAGTCCCGGTAATCGATTTCTCCCATAGGTTCCCCGCCTTTTAACAGAACGCTTCAACGAACCATCCGTCTGAACAGATCCTCCTGCATCTCGCATTCCAGAAGCTCGTCCAGCCGGTCGTTTTCCAGCCCGTCTTTAACAACCGTAAAACTCTCCCTCACCACTTCCTCCGTCTTATCCAGAGCCGCCTCGTCGTGGGCGCAGTTGAAGAAAAACCCCGTGGACAGGATCAGTCCCCTGCGGGCATTCTCCTGGATGAAAAGGGTGGTGACCTTTTTGGCCGTCTCCGCATCCTCCACATTGAACCGGATGCCCGGATGCGCGGCAATGCCCACACACGCCGCATCCAGTCCAACCTCCCCGGCAACCCGTTTGATCCGTTCCTTGAACGACGATCCGATCTTTTCAAAATGGGCCACGGCATCGCGGCGCTGGAGCTCCTTGAGCGTGGTCAGCGCCGCCACAATCCCGATATTGTCGTCCCAGTAAGCGCTCGAGATAAACATGCGCGACACCGGCTCCATCACCTCCCGCTTGCCCACAACAGCCGCCATCGGATACCCGTTGGAAATGGCCTTCGCGAAAACCGACATATCGGGCGTCACACCGGTATACTCCTGCACCCCGCCCAGGGCGATCCGGAAGCCGCTGGAGACTTCGTCGAAGATAAGGACAACCCCGTAACGCGTGGCCAGCTCGCGCACCCCCTCCAGGTAGCCTTCCGGGGGAAGCTCCGTGCGCATCGGCTCCATGATAATACAGGCGACGTCGCCGTCGTGCCGCTTCAAAAGGTCTTCCAGCATATCCAGATCGCCGTATTGAAATGGAATCGTCGTGCCTTCCAGGACGCTGGGTACGCCAATCGGTTCGATGCCGGGCAGCAGGTGGCCGTCCAGCCTTTCCTCACCCAGGTTCGCCGCCAGGTACCAGTCGTGCCAGCCGTGGTACCCGGAGAAAAGCACCTTATCCCTGTCGGTCACACCTCGGGCGATCCGCACCGCCACCGTACAGGCTTCCCCGCCTCCCTTGGCATAGCGCACCATCTCGGCGGAGGGAACCAGCCGCACCAGCTCCTCGGCCAGTTCCACCGCCGTTTCGTGTACAATACTGTAAATCGATCCCCTGGCAATCTGTTCCTTTACGGCGTTGTCCACAACATCGTCCGCATAGCCCAGAATAATAGGCCCAACGGCGCTCATCCAATCCACATACTCGTTGCCGTCAATATCCCAGATGCGGCACCCCTTGGCGCGTTCGGCATAGATCGGGCTGAACCCCAAAGCCGCCCGGGTCGGACGACGGCTGATCAACTGGGTTGTGCCGGGGATCAATCGCCGGGCCCTTTCTAAGACTTCCATCGAACGCGTCACCGAGTGTTTTGCCGACGCAACGGTCTGTTCACCCATAACAAACGCTCCTTTCTTACCAGGCGGTCCACCCGCCGTCAATGGTCAGGTTCTGTCCGGTCATGTAGCTGCTGGCGTCGCTGGCCAGAAACACAATGGCACCCTTGAGTTCATAGGGCCGGCCCATCCGCTTCATCGGACTCTTTTCACACAGGCGTGTCACCATCTCCGCCGAAGCCTTCGATTCGTTGGGAAACGGCCCCGGGCTGAGGCAGTTGACGCGCACGTTATCGCGTGCCCAGTAGATGGCCAGGTGGCGCGTCAGATGGATGATGCCCCCTTTCAGCGCGTGGTACCCGGCCGGACTGGCGTTGCAAATGCCTTCGTACGCGTCGGGATAGGAGGCGACCTGGCCGTACATGGAACCGAGCATAATAATACTTGCCGGAACCTTGCGTTCAACGGCGTGATCTCGCACCAGGCGGGCAAGCGTGAAATAGCCCGACGCGTTGGCCAGCTGGCGGGTGAACTGCTCGTGCGTGACGCTGGTCCAGTCTTCGGGCTGCGCTTCGTTCCCATTGTTGACCAGCACATCGACGCGACCGACGGATTCCACCGCTTCGGCAAACCCGGATTCCACGGACGACGGCTCCATCTGATCCAGCAGCACGCCGGTGTGCTCGGCGTCCCCGACTCTGGGCAAATCTTCCACAGCGGTTTGAGCGCGTGCCCGATCCCGGCTGCTGATGACGACCGAAGCGCCAACCTCGGCCAGCGCCCGGGCCATCGTCGAGCCGAGATAACCCGTGCCGCCGGTAATGAGCACGACTTTTCCGGCAAGATCAAACAACTCCTGGACGGTCGGTTCGGATGCCTCCATCTCATTTCCTTTCTGCAGAATGGTTGGGAAATTTTTCATTTGACGTTTGACATTCAAAGCGTTTCAAACTTCGATAACCGCTCCACTGATTTTAAAATCGCCAGATTTACCCGCAGGGTCTGAATACCCCCATCGAGGGAACACAAGGGTTCCGCCCAATGCTCCGGCATAAGGTACTATTTTGGGACCCTCAAATCCAGTCTGTTTTCTCCTCCTGCCTGTGGGGGCAAAATTCTTCGTCCCAGGATTGTGGAACGCTTGGAAATCCGGTCCAAAAGCATTATCTTGAAAGCCGATTGATCGGGGATTGGAAGAAGCAGGACCGTTGCAGTGGTCAATACCTGTAGTGAAAGGGAAATAAAATGGAAACCGTGCGATGGGGTATTATCGGATGCGGAGATGTGACGGAGGCCAAAAGCGGTCCGGGATTTCAGAAAGCGGAGCACTCGGCGCTTGCGGCGGTCATGCGGCGGGATGAGAAGAAGGCGGCCGATTATGCCCAACGGCACGGAGTACCCCGGTCCTACGGACGGGCGGAGGATCTGATTGACGATGCCGAAGTGGATGCGGTCTACATCGCATCACCCCCGTCTTCACATTGCGAGCTGGCCCTGAAGGTTGCGGAAGCCGGCAAACCCTGCCTAGTTGAGAAGCCAATGGCCATGAACCATGCGGAGTGCCGCTGGATGGTAGAGGCGTTCAGGGCAAAAAGAGTGCCCCTTCTTGTAGCCTACTACCGGCGCGGGCTTCCCCGGTTTTTAAAAGTCCGGGAGCTGCTGCAGGAAGGGGTGCTGGGCACGTTAAGCTCTGTACACATCGTTCAGTACGGCCCTCTCGATACGGACGAAACCGCCCTGGGCTGGCGCTACGATCCCGCGATTTCGGGCGGCGGGCTCTTCCTGGACCTGGGATCCCACGGTCTGGACCTGCTCGATTTTCTGGTGAGTCCGATCAAAGCGGTGGGCGGCTTTTCGGTAAACACAGGGGGAGCGTATCGCGCCGAAGATATAACAGCCGCCGCTTTCGAGTTCGAATCGGGGAGCGTGGGAACGGGAGTCTGGAATTTCAACGCGGACCATACGGAAGACCGGATCACCTTTACCGGATCGAAAGGTGAGCTTCAGTGCCCCGTCTTTTCCGACACCGAAATCAGTTTCAAAGCAGACGGCAAAGAGGAAGTCCTGGAATTTCAAAACCCGCCCCATGTGCACCAGCCGTTGATCCAGACGGCGGTAGACCACATCCTGGGAAAGGGCGCCTGTGAGTCCACCGGGGAAAGCGGGGCGCGCACCGCGTGGGTGATGGATGAATGTCTGAAGAACTACTATCGTGACGAATAACGGACGGTCCCAGACAAAGGCGAACAGAATGTGAAGTCACCGTATCAAAAGTCTGCTACTGAAGCAGACCGCAGCCGTTTTTTTCTCCCCGTCATCCTCCTGCTCGCTGCTCTGCTCAGAGTGCCCTTTTTATCCACGATTCCCAACGGGCTCTACGCCGACGAAGCCTCCACGGGATACGATGCGTATTCCATCCTGAACACGTACCGGGATCAGTACGGTGAATTCCTCCCCCTGTTTGCCAGATCCTTCGGGGATTACGTCGAAGCCTTATACAGATTTCTTGTCGTCCCTTCTGTAGGCGTTCTCGGGCTTAACGAATTTTCGGTTCGACTCCCCGCAGCGCTGATTGGAATCTCAACGGTTTGGATCTTATACAGTCTGGTAAAGGCGCTTTTTAACGCACAAACGGCGCGGCTCGCCGCGCTTCTTCTGGCCATCAGCCCCTGGCATATCCAGTTCAGCCGATGCGGTTTCAGGGCCATCTTGCTCCCACTCTTCTTTTGCCTGGCCCTCCTTCTTTTTCTCAAAAGCCTGAGGAAGCCGGTTTACATCTTCCCCAGCGCAATTGCGTTTGCCGTCTGTCTTTATACCTACAGTTTCGCGAGGGTTTTTGTCCCCCTCTTTATGGTGGGCCTTCTCTTTATGTTTTGGCGCGAACTGTGGAAAATCCGGAAACAGGCCCTGCTTTCGGCCATCCTGTTTTTATGTATCTTTGTCCCCCTGTTTCGTTTCTGGATCTCGCCGGAAGGGATGGCAAGGGCCGGTATTTCTCTCATAACCGACCCATCCTCAATCGTTTTGAACTACGTCTCCTATTTTAATCCCTGGTTTCTCTTCTTCGGCGGAGATCCCAACCCCAGGCACAGCCCCCTGAACGTCGGACAGCTTCATTACTTCGAGTTGGTTACGGTCCCGGTCGGCATCTGGGGCCTGGTCCGTGAAAAGCGAAAAAAGGCCCGCATTCTGTGGCTCTGGCTGCTTCTGTATCCCATCCCTGCAGCCCTTACAGCGCCCGAACATGCCCTCCGGTCGCTCGCGGGCGCCCCCCTCTTTGCAAGCCTGTCCGGATACGGCTTTCTTATTCTGGCGGCTTTTTTCAAGCGTCCAAAGGCAAAGGCCGCATTTCTAACTGCCGGCGCATTAATCGCGGCTGCTGGTCTTACAGTGTATGCTATGATCTATTTCCTGGACTACCCGGAACACGGCGCACGCGGGTGGCAGTACGGGATGAAAGAAGCGATCACCACCGCAGAAGAAAGCCCCTATCGGTGCATTATTGTGAGTGACCGGGCCTTTTTCTACCCTGCTTATATCTTTGTTCTTTTTTACACGCGATACGCGCCACTGGAATACCACCGGTTACCCCCGCTTCCAAAACGGGAACTCTGGATGTATACGAAAACGCCCCTCGGCAGATATTATACCCTGAACATCTCGGATCTCGTTCTAAAAAAAGGCGTCTGCCTCTTGATGATCAGACCCGATGAGATGACGGAGCTTGAAAAAAAAGGATACGATTGGCGCGAGGTCCATACGGTCCGGGACCCCTATGGAAAAGAGGCGATCAGGCTTATTGAGGTCAAAGGCAGAGAATAAGGAAGCCCCTTGTGGCTGGCGAATGGAGACTTCGTGATGTCAATTCTTACACCCCAAGACGCGCTGCAAAAGCGGCATGAGCTGGTGGAACTGGGATATACCATGGTTCCGGGAGTTTTGCAGAACCCGTTGCTCAACGAATTACGCCGCTGGTCTGAGGACATCTTCGACCGCGTGCCCGTCAATCCAAAGTACCGCTACCAGGGAAGCGACGTCCACGTGTCCACCGACCGGAAACGGCGCACCCTTAAAGGCCAGAAGCCGGATGAACGCCAGTTCTCCGATCCGATTGTAGAACGCATTATCGATCTTCCAGAACAGTGGGAAGCATGCCGGCTGCTCGGGCTGGAAGGCCAGCGATCCGACGAGAAAATCATCCTGTTATCCAAACCTCCTCACGGCCCGCCCCTGTACTGGCACCAGGACTTTATGAACTGGAACCATCCCGAGGCGGCATCACCGTGGCCCACACGAATCTTCCTGTCGTACTATCTAACCGACACAACGCGGGAAAACGGCTGCCTTCGGGTCATCCCGGGTACGCATCACAAACGGATCGATCTGCACGATTTCCTGCCCCCGGCGCACGGCGAGGACATCCAGGCCATTGAGGATCTCTCGCACTCCGTTTTCCAGGATCATCCCGATGCCGTGGACATCCCGGTTCAATCCGAAGACCTGGTCATTGCAGACGCCCGCATGCTCCACGCCGCCTGGCCCAACACCACGGCCCAACGTCGGACCCTCCTGCTGCAATGGCATTCGGTCTTCCCCTTCCCCAATTCGCCGACCTGGTGGAAAGGTGAAATCTCCGACGCAATCCGAAATGCCGACCCAAACGTAGAATACGAAAGAACCCGGACCCCCGGCGCGCACCTGTCACCAAACCCGTAGGGGCGCGGTTCCCGCGCCCGAACGCAGAATCTGAAATCCGAAATAGAATGGGAGGATAATATGAAAAAAGCACGGCTGTTGAGCGTTTCGTTTCCCGGAGGAGGGTACGGGAATGTAGAGACCAATCGAGATCAGATGGTAGCGCACCTGAAGCGGGCAGGATCGTACAGACCCGATTTCGTCTGCTTTACCGAAGTAGCCCGAGAACTGGGGGAGCCAAAGGAGGCCGAGGCGTGGCGAGGCGAGCCGATTCCGGGGCCCACCACCGATGCGATTGGAGCCGTGGCCCGCAAATACGCCACCCACGTCATCATCGGCATGCAGGAGCGGGTGGGAGACCGGACCTTTAACGCGGCAGTACTGGTCGGGCGCGACGGGGAAGTGATGGGGATGTACCACAAGGTGCAGCCCACCATAACCGAGATGAACAACGGCACCCTCCCCGGCGCCGAGGCGCCGGCGTACGCTTCTCAATCCTCCGTCCCGAAGCAACCTTTGCAATAGATAATCCGAAGAATAAAAAGTTATACAGTCTTTGCCTGAGATTCAGTTTTTCTTATCGTTTATCCGAGAATTCGGCCCAGTTGCACCAGGCCGACAACGGCTCCTGCAATCATCGGAAATAGCCCCACCCCCAGGCGATAATCTTCTCGAAGGATTCGCCACCCCTTGATGCGACGGATGCCGTGTTCCACATAGATGCGTTGCTGGGCGATCTGCCGGTTTTCTTGACGTTGCTCGCTTGTGAGTTCACCCCCCTTTGGTTTTTTGTGAGGTGAGATGATCTCGGGGTGTGCTTGACTCTGATAGCCCTTATCTCCCAGTTTATCGGCATTGGGGAACTGCTGGTGCACCCCACTTTCTTCATAAAGCCGGATGTCCGCCTTTGGCCCACGATGGCCTGCATCGATGCTGAGAATCTCTCCCTTTTTATCTGTGGCCACCTGGGTCTTGATCGTGTGGCGTTTGCGTTTACCCGAGTAGACCTGCCTTTGCCTCTCGTCGATAGAAGGCCGTCGGATGGGCGTTTCAAAGCTATCGACCAGCACTCGATCCACCTCATCAGGATGCCAGGAAGGTTCGCCCTTCTTCCATGTCTTCTCTGCATCAAAACGCTGGGAGGGACAGACCTCCCTCAAAACCGGAATCACCTCATGAAACGTGTTTTCCGAAGTATCCGCACTCACCCCAAACATCTCCCCCACCACGGCGTGGGCAACGTTGTGACGCAAATAAAGCAAGCTCATCAACACCTCTTGATACGGTTTTAACCGCCGCTTGCGCCCACCCCCCACGACCCGTCTGCGATTGGGCCGAAAAGCCTGGGCCTGACGACGACGGTCCACCAACACCGGCAGCACAGCCTCCAAAAGCTCTGCCAAAGCAGCTGGAGAAAGGCCAAACAAGGCGCGAATCTTTCCCGGATGGGCTGTGTCAAGGCTGCGTAGATCGATCATGGCAGGGCTCCTCGCGGAAGCAGTTAAAGGAGAGCGAACGACCTCCTTTCGGAGTCTGGATGCGATATTACGCAAATGGCTTGCCAAAGTCCAGAATTATTCCTCGGACCATCTATTCAACTACTTCAAATACCACGGATCGCACAGCTCACTCCTGCGCGAGCTTGGCGACCCGGCCACGCTCAAGGCCATCGAAAGGGTTTACACCACCCACGCACGGAGCATCAGCACTTCGTACTGCGTACTGGGCGGCGAGCGCTTCGCAACCCTTTCGCCGCTCACGCAAGAGTGTCCGCGGGAACTGCGCCCCGGACGGATGGAGCAGGTCGAGCTTCACGTCGGTGAGGAACTCAGCAAGCGAACGCGACGAGGTGCGCCGAGCCTGTTGCTGAAGCTGCACGCACTGGGGCTCGCCCACGCTGATGACCTCGCGGTGACAATCAACGGCAGACAGCTACGCAATGGCAAAAAGACGGGCGAGTGGCTGGAGTTCCATCCAACGCCGACATGCTTCAGAAGAGGGCTGAACCAGTTCGCGTTCACGCTCAAGCCGGGCCGCAGGAGCAGACCGATCCTGGACGACCTGCTCCTCTGGGTCAATTCGAATGAAGCCCAGTAGAATCATGTCGCAATAACTGTCGGCCGGTTTTTCACAGCGCGTACCACCCTACGGCTCCCACAGTGTCGCCCCGATATACCGCTCACCGTCTTGTGATAGCCCACCGTAAAGCCCACCACGATCTCGTCGCCCCACGACCAGATCCCGTAGTTGGCGGGCCACCCGGCATACCGGCCCTCCTCCCGATAAATTGTGGCATGCTGCATAACCCGATTCCTCCCGCGTATGAAAGGAGCGCAAGGTGTATAAAATCAGAAGAGCGGAACGCGCCGACATTCCCAAATTGATCGAATTGAGAAGCAAAATGTTTCATCTGGTGTGGGAAGACACCAGCAACATCGAACAAATGAACAGGTTCAGCGAGCCATATTTCAAAGAAAAGATAGACAGCGGTGAATTCGTGGCCTGGTTTGCGGAAACCGACTCGGCAGAGGTCGTGGCCTGCTCCGCGCTCTCGTTCTACTATCTGACGCCAAAACCGACCAACCTCGAAGGGAAATACGGGTATATCTCAAGCATGTACACCGAAGGTGCGCACCGGAGAAGAGGCCTGGCAAGGCGGCTCCTGCAAACAACCCTAAGTTATGCCAGAGAAATTGGCGTAACCGACATCAGACTCCGCGCATCGGACGACGGCAGACCCCTGTACGAATCCGCCGGTTTCAGAGCATGGAATGAAATGGGTCTGGCGCTGGAGGAGCACCCATCAAAAAAATGGCTCCTCGCTATTTGGTGTGGGTAACCTTCCCCCAGGAACGACCAGTTGTGGTAGACAAGACGCCCAAGCTGCAGGTTTTGTGGACCAGCCTTCGAGTATTCTTTGTCAACGGTGTTGCCCGACCCGTTGTCTGTTGCTCAGGATTCTATCTTAAAAACAGTTGTTTAAGTTGTTAGATAATAAATTGTTACGATGGACTAAACGGCAAACTGGATCTCCGGATCATTCAATACCCGCCGTGTGTTTAGGAGAGATCTCATGTGCGGATACCGGAGCAAACGGTTAGGAACCACCTCGCACTCGGCAAGAAGACTGGTTCGGGTTTTTATGATTACCCACGTGAAACAGCGAAGAGCCAAAAAAATAGATATTCACAGGCAAGATGACTATATTATTGGGGCCAACTCGGGAAAGAAATGTGGGGATAGGCCTCAGATCCCGGGCCTCATTCTAAGGAGCAATCGATGGGAACACTACTGGGAATCGCGGTTCGGGATGCGTCCCGGGCGCCCATGCAAATCCTTCAGGAAACCGTTATAACGCCCGAAGCGGGTGTGCAGGGAGACTACCGGGGCCATCCCGGCGGCCGGCAGGTTACCGTGCTGGTTCGGGAAAGCTGGGAAGCAGCCTGTGCGCAACTGGGAACCGACGTGCCCTGGATCACACGGCGGGCGAACCTGCTCGTAGAAGGGTTCGACCCCCACGAAAGCACCGGGAGCCGCCTGCAAATTGGCAGCGTCATCCTCGAAGTCGCCGGGGAAACCACACCCTGCCCCCGGATGGAGGAAACCCACCCCGGCCTCCAGGATGCCCTGACGCCATCCTGGCGTGGAGGGGTCAGCTGCCGCGTGATCGAAGGCGGCCCGATCAAAGTGGGCGATCCGCTCCTGGTCGAACAGTACGAACCCAGCCACTGACCTTTCCGCAACCTGAAAAATAAAACCGCCGCATTCGGTTCATGCGGCGGTTTTTATTTACGCGTGAGGGCCGCGTTCCCGGATGATTTTTATTGCCAGTTCCGGATCAATCTGCACAATCATCTCCGGCTCGATACTGCAATGGCCCGGCAGATCGAAGCCCGCCACTGCGCTGCGCGCATGCCAGCCGGACAGCGACGTATCCATCCCGTCCTCGGCCGATTCCGACATCGGTCCCCCGAACACATCGTGAAAAACCTTCGAATATCCGTCCACCACCGCAGGAGACTTGGAGAACGATCCCCCCCCATGCGAATTCACCATCCCGATGCACTTGACGCAATACCACACATCGTTCAAACTGCCAAACGGATCGAGTCCCCAGTGCAGCGAGCGGATATGATTGAACCCGGCCTCCCGGCCCGCCTGATTGCCGGTCTCCACATCCTGATCGTCATTCGTCATCGACCCCGTTCCGCCGCCTGTGCCCGACGTAAAAACCAGCCCGGATGGCGTAAACGTCAACATACTGATTCGCCGACCCCTGGGGTCCTGAATCGCCTCCTCCTTCTTCCCCAGATCGATTCCGAGCGCCTGGATCCGGTCGTACACATCAAAATCGCGCGTCCAGGAACTGTGTAATTCTGCCATCTTGCCTCCTCCATTGAAAAACGGTTTGTGCCTTCACACCCGGCGAAGCCCGAACGCCCCGCCGGGTTCCAAAATACGAACCAGGTGTGCAATGTCAAGAACTCTGAAAACAGCAACCCAATGGCCAAAGCCACAAGACGCTTGATAAACAGGAACAACAAAGCTATCTTTTGATGGATCACGTTTTCTTTTTCCGGTCTTGCTTCGTTTTTCCGAAACCCTTACTCGGCTACGGCTGTGAACGTGGAGGACAGGGCCACTGACGCCTACTCGAAGCCCTCTGGTGTACCCGAGGCATTGTCGCCAGGGCCTTCTACAGGACCCGATTCCGCGAAATTTATACCTCCTCTTTCTGATCTCTCTCTGCCTCCTCGTCCCCTGCGCCTCGGTCACCCGTGCGGAACCGCCCCCGGACCCCACGCCCGTCATTCGCCACATTACCGTCCGGGGCAATACCCGAACCCATACCGGAGTCATCCGCCGCGAACTCCTCTTTGCCTCGGGCGATCACCTCGACTCTATCCTGGTTTCGGAAACGGCCCGCAACCTGCGCAGACTCTTCTTCCTGGGCAGGGTGGACATCCAGGTCCGGGAGAACGGCGGGAACGCCGATATCCTCATCGAAGTGGAGGACCTCTATTCCCGGGCCCTCTCCCCCCTGCTCTCCGGCGAAGCCGGGGAACTCAGCTACGGCCTCGTCGCGCTGGACTACAACTTTCTGGGCCGTGGCCAGGAGGTCCAGCTTACCGTGGAACACGACGCCATCTCCGGCAACAGCGCCTCTGCCTACTACCGGATGCCCAGGCTGCTGGACTCACGGCACGACCTCACCGGCAGACTGGACGTCGGCCAGGAGGGGCACGACGTGCGGCTTGCCTTTTCCCGTCCCTTCTACGCGCTGTCCGCCCGCTGGGCGTATGGAGCCTCTACCTTCACTCAAAAGCAGGTCCACCGCCTCTACACAGACCAGGTCCTCTCCGACCGGTATACCCAACAGGTGGACGGCGGCGCCCTGTGGCTCACCCGCTCTTTCGGGAACCTCATCAAATACCGGCCCAACGTCCACCTCAGCCTCACCGACCGCCGGTTCGCCCCGGACCCCGGCTACACCTACGCCCCGCAGAACCGCCGGCGCGTCCTGCCCAGCCTGGGCTTCACTGTCTGGCGGCCCCGCTATGAAAAAACGCGCTTTATCCACGCCCTGGGCCGTACCGAAGACCTGCAAACCGGAAGCTGGCTCTCTCTGCGCCTGGGACTTTCCCACCGGGGCCTCGGCTCCGACCAGAACTTTCGCACCCTCCAGGCGCAGCTCTCCCCCCGCTTCAAACCCTACGACGATGGGTACGCCTTCCTCACCCTCTTCCTCAGCGCCCGGCACCGCCACAGCGGCTACTTCAACCTCTTCGCCCTGGCCGAACTGCTGGTGTACGCGCATCTCAAAGAGATCCACACCCTGGCCCTGCGCCTGCGCTGGGATGCCCTCAGCCGGCCCGAAGACGCCTCCCAGCTGCTCCTGGGTGTAGACCGGGGGTTGCGCGGCTATGCCCCCCGCCGCTTCGACGGAGCCCGCCGCTTTCTCCTCAACCTGGAAGCCCGGCCCACCCTCTACCGCCATCCGGCCTTCGTGCTCGGCGGCGCCTTCTTCGTAGACGGCGGCACAGCCTGGACGCCCGGCCGCACCCCCTCTTCACTAAACCTCGCGTCGGGAATCGGCGCCCGTCTGGGCCTCACGCGGGTCTACAACAACCCGATCCTCCGCGCCGACCTCTCCTACGCACTCCAGGACAGAGCCTGGCAGATCTCCGTAGGCATGGGCCAGTATTTTTAACCCTCGACCCGGAGGGTTCAGGGGCGAAAAGGTAGCATCTCTCTTTTCCCTCGACATTTAGCCTTCGATTATCGATATTTTCTATTATCTTACACCTGCCCGTCCTTCCTTTAACCCTGGAAGGACGTGGCTGGGCCAATCTTCAATCTTCAATCTTCAATTCTCATGATCCTCACCTTCGCGCTCCTGTGCCTTCTGTGCGCGCCACTTGAAGCGCACTCCTCGCCTGAGATCCCAGACTCCCTCCACCTGGCGGCGTTGGAGCAGGTCGGGCGTGTGCCGCTGAAGCAATGTCTTAAGGCATTTCGTCGCGTACTCAAAGCAGACCGGTCCTATGCGCCTGCGCACTACGAGATCGCCAGGCTGTACATGTCCCTAAAAACCCCCCGCAACAACCAAAAAGCGCGCCTGGCGCTTGACAGAGCCATCCGGATCGACCCTGAGAACGCCACCTACCAGCTTGCCCTGGGGGACCTGTTGTGGAACCAGGGATTCCGCTACAACGCCAGAAAACAGCATGAGAAAGTGCTGCAACACTATCCTGCAAATGCGAACGCCGCCTATGAATTCGGGCGCTACTATCTCAAAGAAGTCATAAAATATCAGAACATGATCAACATAGAAGGCCAAGACAGAAGTGTCGGTATGAATTGGGCGCATTATGCCGATGGATATCGTGATAAAGCCATGCACTACCTGCAGCAGAGCATCGAACTGGACCCGGGGCTCAGAAAGGCCTACTACCGGCTGGGCCTGCTTTACCTGGAAAGCGAACGCCCGATCCCCCCGGCCTATGGCAGGGCGTTGGTGGAGATTTCGGAACAGCTGCTAAGACAGGACGCCGAAGACAAGAACGCGCTTTTGTTCCGCGGCCTCGCCAGTCACACCCTGGGCAAATTCCGCGAGGCGCACCAATTCTATCAGGATGCCTTCCGCCGCATGGAGCCCCGGGAGCGGGCGGTATTGGAATCCGTTGAGCTGATCGCCTCAGAAGAGGAGCGGGAACGGATCGTCCACCCCCCCCTTATGGTGGATGGAGAATCCTCAAAGTGGATAGACGGCCCGGAACGGGCGCGGTTCTGGCATTGGCAGGACCCGCTCTACCTCACAGAATATAACGAGTACCGGATGGAGCACTACCGGAGGGTGGCCTATGCCAATCTGCGCTACGGCCGGCCCTGGGAGGGAAAACCCGGGTGGGAGACGGATGCGGGAAAGTCCTACATCAAATTCGGCCAATTCAGGCACCGGATCACGAGACGGCCTGAAATCTCACCGTCGGGAAGACTCGCGCAGCCCTACCGCGAAACCTGGTTCTACGAGGGCTTCACCATCACCTTCCGAAATAGGGACGGCCTGGACGGATGGCGGTTCGACACGACCTATTCCCCGGTCGGCCCTTCCCCCCGGGAGGTGTTCAACCGCACCCCGCCGCGTTATGTAGACCCCTACCTCCACGAAAAATACAGCCTCCCCCACCAGGTCGCCGCCTTCCAGGAAGGGGACAGCGTCCGGTTGGAACTCTCCTACGTCCTTCCCAAAAACAGGTTGGAGTCGAGCGGCTCCGTATCCCTGGAAGACGGGGTCTTCCTGTTTGACGAATACGGTAGGGAGATCTACCGAAACCCCTTCAATAAGGTGCGTTTGGCCTGGCAGGTCCGGGCAGACGCGCCCCCTGCAAATGCAGACAGCCTCCGGGAGAACTACCTCCTGTCCCAGAACAGCTACTACGTCGCTCCCGGTCCGTACCGGCTCGTGGTCGAAGCCAGAGACCGGAACACCGGCTCCGTTGGAACCTTTCAGGAACAGCGCACATTCTCCTTTCCGGACAGCGCCCTGGCGATGAGCGACCTCATGCTGGCCGGGCAGATCGAGACGCACCATCCCCTTCCCGAGAAACGAGCGGACCTGGAAATCACCTCCAACCCGCTGCGCACCTACCGCCGCTCGGAACCCGTCTTCATCTACCTGGAGGTCTACAACCTCACGCGGGATGCCTTTGGCAGCACCCAATACCGGATCGCCTACCGGCTTGGAAGGCCCCGGAAAAAGGAGATCGACCCCGCCCTCTTCGCACCCCTCGATTTCCCCGAGGCCCATGCAATCCTGGAAATCGAACTCGTCGCCCGGAAGCAGAGGCGCCTGAGGGGCCTGATCGGCGCAGAGAGCACATCGGACTATGAAGTGAACTACATCCTCCCCGAAGCCGATCAGCTCGCCAGCCAGATCACCAAAGTCGACCAGACGGGAAAAGGGCCTTCAACGACCATCACCGCCGAATACCAGGGAGACCGGAAAAACGACCTCACCTACCTCCAGCTCGACGTCGCCCGGGTGCCCTCTGGAGTCCACAAATTGACGGTCATCGTCGAAGACGTCCGGACAGGCCAGAAGGTCGAACGGGATGTGCTCTTCCGGGTAATCCAGGAGGCACGGTGAGGACGCATCTACCTCAAGCGTCTAGGGTGAGCGGAAAAACGACCTCACCTATCTCCAGATCGACATCACCCGCGTGCCTTCCGGCGTCCACAAATTAATGGTCATCGTCGAAGACACCCAAACAGGCCGGAAGGCCCAACGGGAGGTGCTCCTCCGCGTAATAAAATGAAAACGCCGCAGGCCCATTCAGCCCACCTCAGACATCCATTCAGCAGTTTTCCGCGCCAGTTCCTCCAGCACCGGCTCCTCGGATTTGCGTGAGCGCTTGAGCACCCTGAACCCGTGGTCCGCCGTATCCACCAGATACAGCGTCGCCCGTTTGCCCAGCTTCTTGCAAACAGGTTTCAGCAGATCCAGTTCGGCCAGCTTGTCGCGCGTCCCCGACAGAAACAGCATTGGCGCCGTCACATCCGCCAGATGCTCTGCCCGTTCCGTCCCCCGCTTCCCGGACGGATGTAAGGGAAAAGCGACAAACACAATCCCGCGAAGCCCGTCAACAGGCGCTTCGGCCGCCGCCATCGACGTCATCCGCCCGCTCATCGAATGGCCCCCGGCAAACAGCGGCAGACCGGGCGCTGCCTTCGCCGCGGCAGCCACCGCCGAACGCACCGTCTCCATCAAAACCGCATTCGAGTTCCGCCCCCCTCCGCCTGCTTCCATGTACGGGAACTGGTAACGAAATGTCGCAACGCCCACCTCTGCCAAGTGTTCGCTCAGCCCTTCCAGAAATGCGTGCCGCATGTTCGTCGAGGCCCCGTGGCCCAGCACCAGGAGCGCCTGAGCGCCTCGCGGACGTATCAGCAGGGCGGACACCTTGCCCTTCTCCCCGGTTGCAACAAAATTCAATTCTTTCGCCTTGGTAGCCATCGTCTACCCCTTCCAAAATATCGCGATCTGGCTTGTGCTCTCCCTATTCCCCATCCCGCGCGCACCGAAACCCCACCGTATAATCCGGATGTGTATCCGCCTGGTACCCCAGCCGGTTGGCGGTCCGGTGAAGAAGCGATGACTGATCCGCCCAGGAACCGCCTCGCAGAACCTTCAGGCGGGCTCCGATCGGTCCTTTTTCTTCCACATTATTATAAGGATCAACATCCACACCCCGTCCGTAAAAGTCAAACGCGTACCAATCTGCGGTCCACTCCCACACATTACCGGACATATCCATCACCCCGTAAGGACTCGCCCCCGCGGGCTTCGACCCCACCGGCCAGGTCCTCTCCCGGCCGCATCCGTCTCCCCCTTCGTCCATCACAATATGTTCGCAGGTCGCCTGTTCATCTCCCCATGGAAACCGGCGCCCGTCGGTCCCACGCGCCGCTTTCTCCCACTCCGCCTCCGTGGGCAGCCGTTTGCCCGCCCACCGGCAGTACCGGTCCGCCTCGAACCAGTTGATACAATTCACCGGATAGTTGTCCCGGCCCGAGTGTCCCCAGTTGCAGTACGGAAACTCATAAGAATGGAGATAAGCGCCGGAACCAAGACGAAGTTCGGGACACCCCCCGGACTCAACACAGGCACGGTACTGCGCAACGGTCACTTCGTACTTGTCGATATAAAACGCATTCATAAACACGGTCCGCATCGGCACCTCGTCCCCCTCTACCCCTTCCGATCCCATGATAAACGATCCCTCGGGAATCCGGACCATCTCTGCCTCCCGGGGCGCAGTATCAAACGGAACCTCCCCTTCGGCCGACCGCGCGGCCAGATTCTTCTCGATCCAGTTGTCAAAAGGTCTCGCGGCAGCTTCCACGGCCGGGACCGTTGGATCCACGGACAGATTCGGAAGCTGGGCAGCGGACCTCACGCATCGAACGCCGATGTAGGGATACCACCGGAGCGGCCGGAATCGGAACCGGTTGGAAGCCCGCGAATCATTCTGGAACTCGGAATAATACCAGGAATTCCCCCGTAAAACCTTGTATTCTGTCACCGCCGTGTTCACAGGATTCCGGGGTGAATGCCTTTCATAATAGTCCATCTCGAATCCGTCGGCGGCCCACTCCCACACATTGCCGATCATATCCACGGCTCCGTACGGGCTGGTCCCTGCCGGTTTCGATCCCACCGGCCAGGTCGCCTGACGCCCGCAGCCTAAGGAAAGGAACCCGAGCACCGCCCACTCGCAATGGGTCGGTTCATGCCCCCACGGAAATCGGCGTCCGTCGGTCCCACGCGCCGCCTTCTCCCACTCCGCTTCCGTGGGCAGCCGTTTGCCCGCCCACCGGCAATACCGATCCGCATCATACCAGCTGATACAGTTCACCGGATGGTCGTCCCGATCCCCTATTCCCCAGTTGCAGTCCTCCCCCACGGCCGGTTCAGCGCATGCTCCCGTAGCCACGCAGTCCCGATACTCTTCAACCGTAACTTCAAATTTATCAATATCATATTCATCCAAAAACACCCTGTGCAAAGGCCGGTCTTCGTCTTCGTCGCCATCCGATCCCATCCAGAATTCCCCTTCCGGCACCCACACCATCTCCGTATTTCTGCCCGACGGTAGAGGCACGGTGAGGGATAAAGGAACACGAGGAGGAGTAAGCGGGGGAGAATCAGGCACTGGAAAATCAACTTTTGGAGAATCGGTCGGCTTCACTTTTTCACATCCGGCAAGCATCCCCACCAGAACGAGACAAATCGTCCGGGCACGCCTCTGCCGGATCAATCCGATCATACGCATAACAAAACCGTCTCCTTTCAAGTGGGTCCATTCGGAGAACCCGTGTACACACAATGCATCGGACTTAGCTTATATTAGGTTGTTCGAGACCAAAACACAATCTGATTTTGAGACCTTATCGACGTTCGTTTGACATCTTCTTGACTTTTGACCTGTTCCGGTGCATCATGCACGCTCACCCAGGCCTCTTTGGACCATGTACATCATGTCAAACCGTCGGGTATCACGATGTCCGCCAATTCCCTGAGTGCCATACCGTCCAATTTCGGCGCAATCGACTGGACAATCGTCGGCCTCTATCTCATCGGCACCGTCATCATCGGCCTCTACGCCAACCGGTACATCCGGAACATGAGCGATTACATCGTCGCCGGGCGGTCGCTCAAATCCCACCTGGCCGTGGCCACCATGATCGGCAGCGAACTGGGGCTGGTCACCGTCATGTACTCCGCGCAGAAGGGCTTTACCGGCGGATTCGCCGCCTTCCACATCGGCCTCGTCGCAGGCGTGGTCACCCTCATCGTGGGCCTCACCGGCTTCATCGTCGTCCCCCTTCGGGAACTGGGCGTCATGACCATCCCCGAATTCTACGAAAAGCGATTCAGCCGGGGCGTGCGCATCCTCGCTCTTTCCCGACAAACGCGCTGCCACCGATACACAGGAGGTGTAACCCATGGCATTCTGGACCGCCTTCTGGGGCCTGGTGCTCCTCATCAGCCTGATCATCTTCGCAATCCTGAGCGTCCGGGTCGCCATCGGCGGCTTCTTCGACATCAAAGCCCTCTTCAAAAGCATCGACACACAGCACCGCCAGACAGAAGAACGCGACGCGTGACCGCTGCACACTGCCTCGGGCCCGACATGGTCCTGCACAGCAGCGAAGACGCGGTCACTCCCCCCCGATAAACCTCGATAAATACGCCCGTGTCAAAGCCCCTTACACCCCGCACAGACACACAACGCCGCCCCGAAACCGGCGCCGTCACCCTCCGTGCCGTCACCCTTGGCCTGACCATGGTCCTGGGTGTCAACTTCTGGATCACCACCTCCGAATACGTCATCCACGCCTCCCGGATGCAGCTTGCCCACCTCCCCCTTGCCCTGTTCGCCGCCTTCCTCCTCATCGCCCTCACCAACGGCGTGGTCAGGCGTCTCACACCGGACCATGCGCTCAAAGAAGCCGAACTCCTCACCGTTCTGGCCATGGGCTTCGTCGGCGCAGCCATCCCCACCTCGGGCATCACCGGCTTCCTGATGGGGGTTCTCGCCAGCGTCTACTACTTCGCCACCCCCGAAAACCAGTGGGCGGCCTACCTCCACCCTTACCTGCCTTCCTGGGCGGTGCCCTCCAACGAGCACCACGCCATGACCTGGTTCTACGAGGGCCTTCCCGCCGGTCAGCAGGTTCCTTACGGAACCTGGGCCTTCCCCCTCGCCTGGTGGCTCGCCTTTCTCCTCGCCCTGAGCGCGTTTCTCTTCTGCACCGCCGTTATCCTCCGCCGACAGTGGGTGCAAAACGAACGCCTCCTCTATCCCCTCGCCTCCGTCGGCGCAGCCCTTGCCCAGGGGTCGTCCGGCCGGGTACTTCCCGATGCCTTGCGCGGCGGTCTCTTCCGGGCGGGGTTCGGCATCAGCTTCGGCACCATCACCTGGAACATCCTCAGCTTCTTCTGGCCCATCGTGCCCAAAATTCCGGTGAGGGGCCGGTGGTTCGTCTTTCTCAGAAACTTCCCGCGCATAAACGTCCGGCTCAACTTTCTCACCGCCGGCCTGGCCTATTTTGCCAACCTCAACATCCTTTTCTCCATCTGGTTCTTCTTCCTCGTCTACTGGGTTGAAAACGGCATCCTCAACCGCATCGGCTACGCCATCACCCCCCAGCCGCCCAACATCAACTCTTCCGACACCGAAGTCGCCGCCTGGCAGGGCTTTGGCGCCCTCACCGCTCTCGTCTGCTGGAACCTCTGGACTGCCCGCGCCCACATCCGAACCGTCTTCGCCACCGCCTTCGGCAGGGCCGGCGCCGACGACAGCGAAGAACTCCTCTCCTACCGCGCCGCCGTCTTCGGGTTCATCGGGAGTCTCATCTACATCTGCGCCTTCTTCTTCCGGCTGGGCATGCAGGGCAAACTCATCGCCCTCTTCGTCCCGGCCCTCTTCATAAACTACCTCGTCATCGCCCGAATCGTCTCCGAAACCGGCCTGGCCTACATGCGCACCTCCCTGGCCGAACAGTACGCCGCCATCTACACCCTGGGCACCCGGAACCTCTCCCCCACCAGCCTGACCGGCCTCAGCCTCACCTACACCCTGGTCTCCCAGGGCAAAGGCCTTTTTATGACCCCTTTCGTCCACGTTGCCCGGCTTGCCGACCTCATCCGGGGGCATCGCCGCCGGCTCGTTCCCGCCCTGGCGCTCGTCATTCTCGTCGGCATCGTCGCCGATGTCCTCTTCACCATTCACCTGGGCTACAAAACCGGCGCCTTCAACTTCAACGTCTGGCCCTTCTCCAGGGCCGGCCTGCTGGCTTACAGTGCAACCGCCTCCCAGATACGCGCCGCCTTCGACACCAGTTGGGAACGCATGGCCGTCTTCGGCATCGGCGGAGGAACCATGGCCTTCCTCACCTTCCTGCACTACCGCTTCCCCTGGTGGCCCCTCCACCCCATCGGGTTCCCCATCGCCTTTTGCTTCACCACCATCGAAACCGTCACCTCCATCCTCATTGTCTGGGGCATCAAAGCGGTCCTTCTCAAGGTCGGCGGCGAACTCCTCTACCGCAGGTGGCAGCCCTTCTTCCTGGGCATCCTGGCCGGCTACGCCCTGGCCGTCACCCTCTCTTTCTTTGTTGACGTCATCTGGTTCCCCGGCCAGGGCCACACCGTACACAGTTGGTAGCAGGTGGATTTCTTATGGCTTGACCCATGGTACACGACAAAAAAGGAAAAGACCTGCGCTGAGTGGTGAAATGAGTTAAGTTTGGGTTGTCAAGATCCAACAACTCATCCATCATCAAACACAGGTCTATGTCTCCTCAAGTTAATGAATTACACGACGTGATGCAATGGTATTTACCCTGTCATAAGGCCCGGGTAAAATTCATCGCCGCCTTCATTGTGTCTCTCATCAAGCTCACAACCGTCAACTTCACCAAACTGGCCAACGCCCTCAACGGCAAAGCCAAGCAGAAGTCCAACTATCGCAGAATCCAACGTTTCTTCAGTGAGTTTAATCTGTCCTATGACCTGGTGGCCGACTTGATCCTGCATCTCTTGCCGATCAAGTCGGACTTTACCATCTCGATAGATCGGACGACCTGGAGCTTCGGCAAACTGACCATCAATATTCTCACCGCCGGGAGTGTCTATCAAGGCGTTGCATTTCCCATCTGCTGGATACTGCTGCCCAAAAAGGGCAACTCCAACACCGATGAGCGTATCCAGTTGATGGAACGGGTCTTGAAGTTGGTGGATAAAAACCTGATTCAGGTCATCGTTGCAGACCGGGAATTCATTGGGCAAGAATGGTTTGCGTGGTTAGATGCGCAAGCCTTAGGCTTTGCCATCCGCGTCAAGGAAAACGCCAAAACCCTAAATGGCAAAGGGGACATCGCGCTTCGATGCTTGTTTGCCGACCTGCACATTCACCAAGAGCGCATCCTGCGTAAACCCCGTCTGATCTATGGTCATCATCTGTATTTGTCTGTCATCCGATTACCTGACGAATTTCTCATCGTTGCCAGCAAGTGTAAAGGTCGAAAACCGCTGGAGGATTACAAAAAACGGTGGGGAGTTGAAGTCCTGTTCGCCGCGTTGAAAAGCCGAGGCTTCGATCTGGAACAGACCCATCTGATCCATCTGGAACGAATCGAAAAACTCATCGCGCTTTTAGCCATTGCCCTCACCTGGGCTCATCTGGTAGGAGAATGGATCGCAAAGACAAAACCGTTGAAGATCAAAAAACACGGATGCAAAGAGAAAAGCCTGTTTCGATATGGATTGGACCATTTGCAGTATGTTCTGCTCAATATACAGGATCACATCCAGGAGTTCTTTCACTGTCTTTGGATACTGATTGATCCTCCATATTTTAGGTCAGATTAAGTTTTGTCGTGTATTATGGGCTTGAACTAAAGTTAAAGACGATGGAACTCCCCCAAAAGTTTTAATTGAAATCGAACACAATTATCATTAAATAGGAAGGGATGATTCGTCGAGCCCCTCATTCTTCGCCGATGAGCCGGCTGAAAATCGCCTTTACCTGAGAACAAAAGGGAGTCCCCCGTGAAAGAAATCCTGAGCGGCATCTACACCTGGTCCTGGTTTTCGGAAGAAAAAGGCTTCAACTTCAACGGCTGGTTGATCCTCTCCCAGGGTGGAAACGTCATGGTCGATCCGCCTCCTCTCACACCTGAAGACAGCGCCCAGATCGAACAGCTCGGCCCTCCCCGGCACATTGTGGTCACCAACCGCGACCACGAACGTGAAGTCGCACAATACCGGGAAGACTATGGCGCCGAAACCTGGATGCACGAACTGGACGCCCCGCTGGTCGAGGTCCGGACCGACCACACCTTCCAACACGGCGACACCCTTCCCGGCGGCCTGGAAGTCATCCACATCCCCGACAACAAATCGCCCGGAGAATCCGCTCTCCTTCTTCACGGCGCTCCCAACCGGCTCATCCTGGGCGACGCCCTCATCGCCCACCCGCCCGGGCAGTTCAACCTCCTGCCCCCGGACAAATACGCCGACGTCGCCCGGGCCAGGGAGGGCATCAGAGTCCTCCTCAACTACGAATTCGACTCCGTCCTCGCCAGCGACGGCGCCCCCATTCTCGAAGGGGGCCGAAAAGCCGTCGAAGCCTTCTTGAACCGAACGCAGCCCGAATAAAACAAAGACAAGGGCGATCGACATGCTGAGACTCATTCAGATCATCCACCCGGAACAGGGCAGGCAGATCGCGAAAATCGACGGCGACCGGTGCCTGCTGGTCAAAAGAACCTACACCTCCATATACGGACTTTCGAACGCAATCCTCGACTATGGCAACGGACTGGTTACAGAAATCGAAAAAAATCTTAGCGGCGACTTCCTGGACTACGACGCCATCTACAACGGCGATTCCAACTGGAAGCTGCTGCCTGCCTTCGACCATCCGGGGGAGCCTTCTCGCTGCCTCGTGGCCGGAACCGGCCTCACCCACAAAGCCAGCGTGGACAACCGACAGGCCATGCACGCCGGGGATGGGGCAGAGGAGGCGCCTACCGACAGCATGCGCATCTACCAGTGGGGGCTGGAAGGCGGGAAGCCCGAACCGGGCGCGGTCGGCGTCCAGCCCGAATGGTTTTACAAAGGCAGCGGCACCATCCTCAGAGCGCATGGAGAGGCGCTCGAAGTGCCCCCCTTTGCCGACGACGGCGGCGAAGAGCCCGAAATCGCCGGGGCCTACATCATCGACCCGCAGGGCCGCCCCAGGCGCATCGGCCTGATGACCGGCAACGAATTCTCGGACCATATCATGGAAAAAAAGAACTACCTCTACCTGGCCCCCTCCAAGCTGCGCACCTGTTCGGTCGGCCCGGAACTCATCCTGGGCGCCCCCTTCGAGGAAGTAACCGGAACCGTCGCCCTCGAACGGAACGGAAAGGTCCTCTGGTCCAGATCCATCGCCACCGGCGAAGCAAATATGTCCCACGCCCTGGCCAACCTGGAACACCACCACTTCAAATACGACGCCCACCGCCGTCCCGGCGACATCCACATCTACTTCTTCGGCGCCGACGCCTTCAGCTTTGGCGAAGGCATCGCCCTCGAAGACGGGGACACCATGGTCGTCTCCTGGGACGGCTTCGGCAGACCCTTGAGAAACCCGGTCCGGATCAGCCCGGAGGCGGACACCACCGTCCGGGTCGACCCCCTGTAAGCGCATCTCATGCCGCCTTCGCCTGCTCAACGGCGCCAGGCGTTGCGGCCCTGCACCGTTTGTACCCGGAGCACCGGCGTTGAGGTTCTCCACAAGGCCAGATTTTACGATTTTTTTTTGAGGGACATTGCATCATCTCCAAACAAAGGATTTTCCGATGATCATCGACGTACACTCCCATGTCTGGGAATACCCGAAACACTTCGGCGACGACTTCCTCGATCAGGCGCACCGGGCGAGGGGAGACGTGGAAATCGACTTCACCGTCTGCTACGAGGACTACCTGGCCCAATCCCGGGAAGAGGTCCGCACGGTCGTCTTCGGCGGCAAAGCTCGCCTCAGCGGGCTGTGGGTAGACGACCGCTACGTGGCCGACTGCGTGGCCAGACACCCCGACACTCTCATCGGCTTCCTCTCTGTGGACCCCACCCAGGACGGCTGGGAGCGGGAACTGCGCGAGGGACACGCTGAACTCGGCCTCCGGGGCATCAAACTCCTGCCCATGTACGCCGGCTTCAATCCCTCCGACCCGTCGCTCGACCCCCTCTGGGAATATGCCCGCGAGCACAGCCTGCCGGTCCTGCTGCACACCGGCACCACCTTCGTTTCCCAGGCCCCCCTGGAATGCACCCTCCCCCGCCACATCGACCCCGTGGCCATCCGCTTCCCCGACGTCAAAATCGTCATGGCCCACCTGGGCCACCCCTATGAGGGCGAATGCGTCGTCGTCATCCGCAAACATCCCAACGTCTACGCCGACATCAGCGCCATTCACTACCGTCCCTTCCAGCTCTACCACAGCCTGATGCTCGTCCAGGAATACGGCGTATGGGACAAACTCCTCTTCGGCACCGACTACCCCTTCACCACGGTCGACGCATCCCTCCACGGCCTCCGGAACCTGAACAAAATGCTCGAAGGCACCGCCCTGCCCCGCCTGGACAGCGAACAGATCGAAGCCGTCATCTACCGCGACAGCCTCAAAATTCTGGGCCTGGAATGAGGCGAGGGCGGGGAGACCCCGCCCCTACAGGGAATCCATGCGATTCGATCCTCGAAAACATCACCGTCATTCAATCCGATTACTCTGAGATCGGAGAAACGATGCCGATGACCGCAAAAGATGCGCTCCGTGCACTGGGGGTTCAGGATAATACGTTAACGCAAGATGAGGTGGACTTTCTGGACCGGAACGGCTACCTCGTTCTGAACAACATCATAACTCCCTCACAAATCGAGGCGTTTATCACCCGTCTGCGGGAGCTCTCGGAGTTGGAAGGCCCTCAACTCGAACGCGAGTCGGTTCCGGAAGAAGGCATGGTCAAACTCTTCGACCTGGTCAACAAGGGCGCCATCTTCGACCTCTGCTATACCCATCCCAGAGTGCTTGCCGCCATGGCGCATATGCTGGACGGTGACGTCAAACTGCATTCTCTGGGAAGCCGTTCCGCCACGCTGGGACACGGCCTGCAGGGGCTTCACACGGACTTCGGCGCAAACCTGGGGTCGGGATCCTGGGTCGGCTGCAACTCGGTGTGGCTGCTGGAAGACTTCACCGAGGAAAACGGCGCCACGCGTCTCGTGCCCGGATCGCATCGAATCGGCAAACACCCCAGAGGCGTAATGGCCGACCCGAAGCAGGTTCATCCCGACGAAATCCGGATCACCGCTCCGGCGGGAACCGTAGTGGTCTTCACCGGACACACCTGGCATGGGGGCGCCCGAAACTGCGGCAGTCGGATTCGCTGGGCTATGCAAGATGCGTTCTGCCGCCGCGACTACCCGCAGGACCCCGTCCTGAATCAGATTCTATTGCCCGAGGTCTGGGAGCGATTGGGAGATGCGGAGCGGGTCATTCTCGATGCTGAGAGGAGTTGACGAACGAAGGTTGAGTCCACTCCGAAAAGTCAGGTTTACTCATTCGGGAAAAAGTACTAAATTCCAGGTGTGAACAGGTTGCAATGTCGCAGATGTATAACTGGCTCAGAAAGCGAGGGACAGATGTTTAGAAGGAGTGCCCCTTCAAGTCAACCGGATCTGTTTTCCAGCTTCGAGTCCCATTTCAAAGGCTCTAAGCAGGACCAGTTGAATGATCCGGCCGCCTGGCATAATCTGTTCTACCAGCATATCACCTCAAAGGTAGATGAGGATGTCTTTTCCGTGTTGTTTGACCCCAACATAGGCCGTCCCAATGCCTCCATCCGGCACCTGGTGTCGATGATGATTTTGAAGGAGGGCTTTGGGTGGAGCGATGCCCAACTTTTCGAGCAATGTCGGTTCAACATCTTGGTGATGCGGGCTTTTGGGTTGATGAACCTTTCTGATGAAGTGCCTGTAGAGTCCACGTATTATCTGTTCAAGCAGTCTTTGTATGCGTATCAACTGAAAACCGGTCGAGATCTGGTTGGAGAGACTTTTTTCACCTTAACTCAGACTCAGGCTAACGTCTTTGGCGTGGTGGGTCAGCAGATCCGAATGGACAGCAAGTTGATCGGTTCCAACATTGCCACCTGTTGCCGGTTGCAGTTGGTGGTTTGTTGCTTACAAGGGTTCTGGACGTCGTTGGACAAGGGCCAGAAGGGACGGTTATCGGCAAAAGATCAGCAGGTTTTGGACGATCTGCTCAAGGTGAAGCCCCATCAGGTTGTCTACCGTCTTTCCAGCGTTGAAAAAGGTGAGAAGTTACAGGAGTTGGGGCTGCTATTGAGCAGGCTCCAGGAGACCTATACCGAGAAAGACAGCGATCAATATGGTCTGATCGTGCGTGTCTTTGGGGACCAATATACCGTTTTATCTTCCCCCCAAGAGGTGCTTCCTAAGCCTCCTAAAGAGATTTCCTCATCTTCTTTGCAGTCTGCCCATGATGAAGATGCGGCCTTTCGCAGGAAAGGGGAGGATAAGGTCAAGGGGTATAGTGTCAACCTCACCGAGACCTGTAACGAGGATGGTCTCAATTTGATCACCGACGTTGAAGTTAAACCAGCGACTGCCCCCGACAACGAGTTTGTCCAACCTGCCATTGAGCGGACACAGCAGGTGGTGGGTGAGGTTTTGGAAGTGTCGATGGATGGGGCTTACAATGATGCAGCAAACACCGAGTATGCCCAAGCAGAAGGAAAGCAGTTTCACTACAGTGGCCTTCAGGGCATCAAGGGACTCTTCGTTTATGAACGGACACCAGAAGGGGTTGAAGTCATTGATCGACACACAGGGGAAGTGCAACTTGCCCAAGAATACAAACCGGGGAAATACAAAATCATCATCGATGGCAAGTCCCGATACTTTAAAGAACAGGACATCGACAATTACATCAAACGGAAACAGATTGAAGAACTCCCTGCTCACATCCGAAACCGACGCAATAATGTCGAAGCCAGCATCTTCCAGTTGAGCTATTACACCCAAGATGGCAAGACGCGCTATCGCGGACTGATCCCACACCAACTGTGGGCGTGGTGTCGGGGCTTATGGCTCAATCTGGTTCGGATCAAGAAGTACCTCACACAACCCCTGATGATCTCCGCATAAGGGGGGGTTTTTTATGCAAAACCTTGCTTTGCAACCCGGTGAGCAACCTTGTAAACAGGCTCTGAGTCGATGTGCCGCCGGTAGACGCAAAATTCTGGCTCAACTCTGCATCCCAATACACAAAGCTGGCAACTGACACAAAATCTTCATGCCCCCCCCTTTTCGGAGGGGACTCAAGGTTTAGAAATGCTGCTTTAAGCGCAATGTTGTTTCTTGTGCGACGGAGTTATAAAAAAGTACAGGGTCGAATACCTTGCAGAATAAGCTACGCAGATTTGCCGTTCTGGGAGAGCCATTCGAACTGTCGATCCATCACATCAATATATGGAGGAATACCAATGGCTGTACGTGTGTTTGGCTGTAACCATATCGTTCTTGAAGTCGGCGATCTTGACAAGGCAATCGAGTTTTACACCGATGTCTTTAATCTTGAGCCAAAAAATGAAGGGGAAGGGGATGCCTTTTTCCAACTCGGCAATCACCAATTCTTAGCCCTGTTTCAGTCTGATGAACCTCACGTTGACGATCACAGACACTTTGGCCTCATTGTACGAGATAATGAGCAAGTTGTCGAAGTTCGTGAGAAAATCACCAAGAAATATGGACTGGAGACGATTGGGCCCTTTCGGTGTGATTTCCGAGACCCTTGGGGAAACCGGATTCAAGTGGTAGATATGCACGATGAATCAACTGCCTGGCTTCAGCCATACGAAGAGGTTCAAAAGGTTGGTGCAAAGCTGCCAGATTAATGTGGCGATACTACTCAAATCTTTACGTGAGGAGAAAAAAGTGTTAAAAGAGCTGGAGCTTTATATGGTAATTCCAAGACCATACGTATTTTACCCCTGAGCTCGAACAAGTGGAAGTCAAACCAACCATCCAGGGCATGATTGCCGGCAGGGACGAAGTTCTGGAAAAGGGGTTGGAAGTCCTGAAAGGTGACCATGAAAATCCAGAACCTGTGTGATGGTCCATAATACACGACAAAACTTAATCTGACCTAAAATATGGAGGATCAATCAGTATCCAAAGACAGTGAAAGAACTCCTGGATGTGATCCTGTATATTGAGCAGAACATACTGCAAATGGTCCAATCCATATCGAAACAGGCTTTTCTCTTTGCATCCGTGTTTTTTGATCTTCAACGGTTTTGTCTTTGCGATCCATTCTCCTACCAGATGAGCCCAGGTGAGGGCAATGGCTAAAAGCGCGATGAGTTTTTCGATTCGTTCCAGATGGATCAGATGGGTCTGTTCCAGATCGAAGCCTCGGCTTTTCAACGCGGCGAACAGGACTTCAATTCCCCACCGTTTTTTGTAATCCTCCAGCGGTTTTCGACCTTTACACTTGCTGGCAACGATGAGAAATTCGTCAGGTAATCGGATGACAGACAAATACAGATGATGACCATAGATCAGACGGGGTTTACGCAGGATGCGCTCTTGGTGAATGTGCAGGTCGGCAAACAAGCATCGAAGCGCGATGTCCCCTTTGCCATTTAGGGTTTTGGCGTTTTCCTTGACGCGGATGGCAAAGCCTAAGGCTTGCGCATCTAACCACGCAAACCATTCTTGCCCAATGAATTCCCGGTCTGCAACGATGACCTGAATCAGGTTTTTATCCACCAACTTCAAGACCCGTTCCATCAACTGGATACGCTCATCGGTGTTGGAGTTGCCCTTTTTGGGCAGCAGTATCCAGCAGATGGGAAATGCAACGCCTTGATAGACACTCCCGGCGGTGAGAATATTGATGGTCAGTTTGCCGAAGCTCCAGGTCGTCCGATCTATCGAGATGGTAAAGTCCGACTTGATCGGCAAGAGATGCAGGATCAAGTCGGCCACCAGGTCATAGGACAGATTAAACTCACTGAAGAAACGTTGGATTCTGCGATAGTTGGACTTCTGCTTGGCTTTGCCGTTGAGGGCGTTGGCCAGTTTGGTGAAGTTGACGGTTGTGAGCTTGATGAGAGACACAATGAAGGCGGCGATGAATTTTACCCGGGCCTTATGACAGGGTAAATACCATTGCATCACGTCGTGTAATTCATTAACTTGAGGAGACATAGACCTGTGTTTGATGATGGATGAGTTGTTGGATCTTGACAACCCAAACTTAACTCATTTCACCACTCAGCGCAGGTCTTTTCCTTTTTTGTCGTGTACCATGGTGATGGTCTTTAATGTCCTCAATTTCCTCTGCCGCCGGGGGTTGTTATCCAGCACAACCGACATCACCGTAACCCCCCTCACCGGCGGCTTCTGGAACGACAACTTCCGGGTCACAGGCGCAGGCGTGGACTGGGTGGTCAAACACTACCGGAAAGAACAACGCGAGAGCCTGTTCCCCAATCTGCCCGACTCCGAGGCACGGGCGCTTGAGACACTGCGCTTCGCCGGCGTCGCGCCCGAACCCGTGGCCTTCTCTCCCTCCGACGACGGCGCCCCGATCCTGGTCTACAAGTACTGGCCCGGCGGCCCGTGGCGTGAAGATGTGGTCCCTGTCGCCCGCCTGCTGCACCGCCTCCATAGGGTCCCCGCAGACCGCCTTGACGGATTCCGCGCCCTGCCGGTGGACCCCGAAGGCATACTCGAACAGGGCGATCATCTCCTAACTCCGGTCCCGCAGAACGAACTTGCAACCAGACTCCGGTCCGTCCGGCCCGCGCCTGTCAACGGCCCGGCCCTGGAGCGTCTCTCGCTCGTACACACCGACGTGGGCGCCGGCAATCTCATCGCAGGCCCGGGGGGAATACGCCTCATCGACTGGCAGTGTCCGGGCATCGGCGATCCGGCCGAAGACCTGTGGGCCTTTCTCTCTCCCGCGTTTCAGATCCTGTTCAACCACGCGCCTCTGACACTGCAGGAGCGTGAGACATTCTTGATGGCCTACGACGAAAAGAAAACCCGGGCGCGGCTGGAATATCTCGCCCCGTATTTTGCATATCGCATGGCCGCCTACTGCTGCCTGCGCACGCACGAACTCGCAGCGCATAACGCCACCCTCAGCGATCATTACCGGCGCGGGGCAGTCGCCCAGGTCGCAACGCTCTCGCAGCAATAAGGGACTGTGTTATGCCCCCCCTGCACCTGTTTTTGCACACCTACAGCCTGCGCTTCCACTTCCAACACGCGCCCGGCTACGACGTCTTCACCTTTATCGACCGCGCCGTCGCTGACGGCTTCACCGGTGTCAGCATCAGCGCAAACGGCCCCGGTTACCGCCACCTGAGCGGTACAACACCAGAGTGGTTCGCCAGTGTTCGCGACCGCATTCAGGCGGATCGACTCTTATGCGACATCGACACCAGCGGCACTTCGCCGGACCACCTCAAAACCTTGCTCGACGTCGCAGAGGCGGTCGGCGCTCAACAGCTTCGCACTTACACCCGTCACCAGGGAACACCCCGAGAAATGGTTGATCTGACCACCCGTGATCTGCTTGCCGTCGCCCCCCTTGCAGAAAGGGCCGGCATCCGGGTCATGCTCGAGAACCACGAGAAATTCACAGGCCCCGAAATCGCGCAAGTTCTCGAGCGGGTCAACAACTTGTGGATCGCCGCGCTCTACGACTACGGCAACTCGATGGTAGTTATGGAAGATCCCCTGACCGCGCTTGGTGCAATGGCGCCCTACGCCCGCTCGGCGCACCTGAAGGACCACGTCATGCTCTCATGCCGGGATTCGCCGGACGGACGGCTCTCGGTCCTCGGCGTTCCCATCGGACAGGGCAACCTGCCCATCGTAGAAATCACCCGGCGCCTGATTGCCGCCGGCCTGGACCGCATCGCCTTCGAAAACGTCTGGGCCTACCGGGCGCCAATCGACGAATCGCGCAAAAGCTGCAACAACAGCCAGCAGGACACCGGCGCCTTCGCATTCGCACACCCTCCTTTCCAAGAAGCCGTCTGTTTGTTAGACCCTGAAGAACTGGCGGCGCGCGACCCCCAGCGCCTCGTCAGCCTGGAAGACCGTGCGATGAAAACCGGCCTCACCTGGCTTCGCCGTCGTCTATCGGAAACAGAAATCATCCTGGCACAATAACAAAATTTCGGCCACGGCCCCTGCTCTTCATACCTGACCTTCCGTGTTTTTCCGTGGCGCTTACGCTTATAAAAAGGAGACAGCTATGAGCGAAGAATTGTTCGTCAGCAAAGAATTCACCGAACCCGGCGGCTTTACAGCGGGCATCGAGGGTCCCGGCTGTGATGCGAGCGGCAACCTCTACGTCGTCAACTATCAGCGTGAGGGCACCATCGGCAAGGTCACCCCGGAAGGGGAGTGCAGCATCTTTGTGGAGCTTCCCGAAGGCAGCACCGGCAACGGCATCCGCTTCAACAGCGCCGGCGACATGCTCATTGCCGACTACACCGGTCACAACATCCTGAAAGTCGACATGCAAACCCGGGAAATCTCCGTGTATGCCCACGACCCCAATCTGAACCAACCCAACGACATCGCAATCGGCGCCAACGACATTGTCTACGCCAGCGACCCGAACTGGCAGGATTCCACAGGCCAGATCTTTCGCGTGGGCGCCGATGGGACCTTCGCACTGCTGGAAACCGGCATGGGCACCACAAACGGCATCGAAGTAACCCCCGATGAAAACACGCTCTACGTCAACGAAACGGTTCAGCGCAACATCTGGGCCTACGATCTCTCACCCGACGGCCAGATCAGCAACAAGCGCCTCCTGATTCAGTTCCCGGATTTCGGCTTTGACGGCATGCGCTGCGACGTTGAAGGCAACCTCTACGTCACCCGCCACGGCAAGGACACCATCGCCAAAGTATCGCCTCAGGGCGATGTGCTCACCGAAATTCAGCTTACCGGCGAAAAATGCAGCAACATCGCCTTTGGCGGCCCCGACGGCCGCATCTGTTACGTCACCCTCCAGGACCGTGGCAACGTTGAAACCTTCCGCGTCGACCAGCCCGGACGGACCTGGAAGCTCTACAAAGACCGCGGACAGCTAAAATAGACGACAGACGGCAGACGATGGACGGCAACAGATGGCTGAAGGGGTTTGTCCGTGGTCTGCCCGCTATGGACTCCATTCCCATGCAACCTCTAAACTTTCCCCGCCAGTACGCGTTCGACATCCGAACCTCCGGCGAAAAATCCACGATCTTCGATCCCCTCCGCCGAAAACATGTACGGTTGACGCCGGAGGAATGGGTGCGTCAGAACCTGGTGCAGTACCTTATTCAAGACCTGGGATTCCCCGTGGGGCGCACCGCCATCGAGACCGGCTTCACACACCAGGGCATCCAGCACCGCGCCGATGTCATCGTCTACGACCGCCAGGGAAAACCGGTTCTTGTGGCGGAATGCAAAGCGCCCGATGTAAAAATCAAACAGGATGTATTTGACCAGATCGCCCGGTACAACACGTCGGTACAGGCGAATTACCTTGTGGTTACAAACGGCCTCACCCACTACTGCTACGTCATCGACCGCGAGAAGCGAACGTACCGTTTTCTGGACCAATTACCCCGATACGAGGACCTCTAACCCCATGCCTCATCTATTGAGTCGTGGACCGGACCCAGAATTGCATCCAGTGGATCGGAGACACCCCCCTGGAATCCCCATGACCGCCCTCTCTCTCGACATTCTAAAAGCGATTGTCCACCACCACCGTCCCGACCTGGACGGCCCCATCTCTGCCGAACCCATTACCACCGGCAAGTTCAACACCTCTTTCTTCGTGAGCGCCGAAACCGAAGACCTCGTCCTCCGCATCGCTCCCCCGAGAAACGCGGTCTTTCTCTTCTACGAACGGGACATGATGCGACAGGAGCCTCAGATCCACACCCTCCTCCGCGAGAAAACCTCCGTCCCCGTCGCCCAAATCTTCGCCTTCGACGACACCCTCAGCCTCATCGACCGGGACTACATGCTCATGGAACGTCTGCCCGGCGCCCCCCTCACCGACATGCCCGGCGCCGATTTCAACGCCGTCCTCCGCCAGATCGGCCAATACCTCGCACAAACCCACGGCCTCACCGCTGAAACCTACGGCTACCTCGGAGCCCACCACCCGATGGATCCCCGGACCACCTGGGTCGAAGCCTTCGAAACCATGTGGAACCGCCTCATCGACGACATCGTCTCCGTCGGCCACTATAGCGATGGTGAAAGCCGCACCTTCCGCACCCTGCTCGACCGTCACCTGCCCCTCTTCGACCGCCCCATCCCATCCAGCCTCCTCCACATGGACATCTGGCATCAAAATATCCTGGTCGATCCCGACGGAACCGTCACCGGCCTGATCGACTGGGACCGCGGCCTCTGGGGCGACCCCGAAATCGAATTCGCCGTCCTCGACTACTGCGGCATCTCCGAACCCGCCTTCTGGGAGGGCTATGGAAAAACGCGCGACCTCTCCCCGGAGGCCCGCGTCCGGCAGGTCTTCTACCTCCTCTACGAACTCCAGAAATACATTGTCATCCGCCAGGGCCGAAACCATGACCCGGCCGGCGCACGTCGCTACAAACAGCAGGTGATGGATATCGTCCGCCAGTCTTTTTCCCCCTCCTGATTTTTATCTTGACATCTACCCGATTATACTGAATTTATGACAACCCTTCATGCTCACTTTATTCACGAAAGACGAACCTGTGCCCGTAAAAATGCTCATCCCCAAAATGAACGACGCCTCCCTGCAGCGCCTCCGCGAGTGCGCCCCCAGTATTGAATTCCTCATCGCCGAAAACGATGAGCAGGCCCTCGCTCTCGCCCCCCACGCCAACGCCGCCTACCGCTACTGCACTCCCGCCCTCATCGAAGCGGCCCCCAACCTTCGCTGGATTCAGGTCGGCAGCGCCGGCGTCGAGCGCTACCCGTTTGAGGAGATGAAGGCCAGGGGCATCATCTTCACCAATGCTAAGGAAATCTACGGCATCCAGCTCGCCGACCACACCCTGGCCCTCATCCTCGCCTTCAGCCGCCAGCTCCCCTTCCTCTTTCGGGCGCAGCAGCAACGGCTCTGGGAAAACCGAAAAAACTATCCCCCCGGCGAACTCGCCGGCCAGACCCTCCTCGTCGTCGGCCTGGGCGGCACCGGCCTGGAAACCGCTCGACGCGCCGCAGGCTTCGGTCTCCGCACCCTGGCCACCCGCCGCCGCACCGATCTCCCCAAACCTGACTTCGTCGAGGCCGTCCACCCTCCGGAAGCCCTCCACGACCTCCTGCCCGAAACCGACTGGGTCGCTGTCTGCCTGCCCCTCACCAGAGACACCCGCGATACCTTCCACGACGCCGAATTCGACCTCATGAGAGAAACCGCCTACATCGTCTGTGTCACCCGTGGCGGTATCATCAATACCGAAGCGGTCTTGCGCGCCCTGGACGCGGGCAAAATCGCCGGCGCCGGCCTGGACGTCACCGACCCCGAGCCTCTGCCTCCAGACCATCCCCTCTGGACCAGGGAAAACGCCATCATCACCCCCCACGCCTCCGGCCACTCCCCTTACTCCGGAACCCGAATGTTCGACCTCCTCTGCGAAAACGTCCGCCGCTTCGCAGCCGGAGAACCCCTCCTCAACGTCGTGGACCTGGACCTCCAGTACTGACAAACGCACCGCATTGGGGTGTTCCCGGCGCAAAAGATAAATGGATCAACAGACAATGAATACCACCGCTCACATCTACTGGGACGTCACCCCCGAACTGTTCAGCCTCGGTCCGTTGACCGTGCGCTGGTACGGCCTGTTTTTTGTTCTCACCTTCTCGATTGGCTTCTTTATCATCCGGTGGATCTTCCGGAGTGAAAACCGGCCTGAGCACGATCTGAACGCCCTGGTCAACTTCATGGTCGCCGGCACCATCATCGGCGCCCGTCTGGGCCACTGCCTCTTCTACGATCCCGCCTACTACCTCGGCCACCCCCTCGAAATCATCAAAGTCTGGAAAGGCGGGCTGTCCAGCCACGGCGGCGCCATTGGCATCTTTGTCGCGCTCTACCTCTACACACGCACCCGCCCGGACCAGCCCTACCTCTGGATCCTGGACCGGATTGCGATTGTCACGGCCCTGGGCGGGTTCTTCATCCGCCTCGGCAACCTCTTCAACTCCGAAATCATCGGCACCCCCACCGACCTCCCCTGGGCCTTCGTCTTCGCCCGCGTCGACGCCCTGCCCAGGCACCCCACACAACTCTACGAATCCATCGCCTACAGCCTGATCTTCATCCTGCTCCTCGCCGTCTACCGAAAACGATACGCCCGGACCCCTCAAGGTCTGGTGCTGGGCCTCTTCATGGTAAGCGTATTCACCTTCCGTTTCTTCATCGAATACGTCAAAGTCCGCCAGGCCGCCTACGGACACGGCCTCGCGCTCAGTGTGGGCCAGTGGCTCAGCATCCCGATGGTCGCCCTTGGAGCCATATTGCTCATCCGGGCGGTGAGAGGAAGCAAATCGAACCCGATAGATCAGAAACGAACCCGGTAACATACAAACAGCGATTGACATCATAAACGATTTTTTGTATATTAGATAATCCGAAGAATAAAAAGTTATACAGTCTTTGCCTGAGATTCAGTTTTTCTTATCGTTTATCCGAGAATTCGGCCCAGTTGCACCAGGCCGACAACGGCTCCTGCAATCATCGGAAATAGCCCCACCCCCAGGCGATAATCTTCTCGAAGGATTCGCCACCCCTTGATGCGACGGATGCCGTGTTCCACATAGATGCGTTGCTGGGCGATCTGCCGGTTTTCTTGACGTTGCTCGCTTGTGAGTTCACCCCCCTTTGGTTTTTTGTGAGGTGAGATGATCTCGGGGTGTGCTTGACTCTGATAGCCCTTATCTCCCAGTTTATCGGCATTGGGGAACTGCTGGTGCACCCCACTTTCTTCATAAAGCCGGATGTCCGCCTTTGGCCCACGATGGCCTGCATCGATGCTGAGAATCTCTCCCTTTTTATCTGTGGCCACCTGGGTCTTGATCGTGTGGCGTTTGCGTTTACCCGAGTAGACCTGCCTTTGCCTCTCGTCGATAGAAGGCCGTCGGATGGGCGTTTCAAAGCTATCGACCAGCACTCGATCCACCTCATCAGGATGCCAGGAAGGTTCGCCCTTCTTCCATGTCTTCTCTGCATCAAAACGCTGGGAGGGACAGACCTCCCTCAAAACCGGAATCACCTCATGAAACGTGTTTTCCGAAGTATCCGCACTCACCCCAAACATCTCCCCCACCACGGCGTGGGCAACGTTGTGACGCAAATAAAGCAAGCTCATCAACACCTCTTGATACGGTTTTAACCGCCGCTTGCGCCCACCCCCCACGACCCGTCTGCGATTGGGCCGAAAAGCCTGGGCCTGACGACGACGGTCCACCAACACCGGCAGCACAGCCTCCAAAAGCTCTGCCAAAGCAGCTGGAGAAAGGCCAAACAAGGCGCGAATCTTTCCCGGATGGGCTGTGTCAAGGCTGCGTAGATCGATCATGGCAGGGCTCCTCGCGGAAGCAGTTAAAGGAGAGCGAACGACCTCCTTTCGGAGTCTGGATGCGATATTACGCAAATGGCTTGCCAAAGTCCAGAATTATTCCTCGGACCATCTATTATAGCCATAGTTATAACCATAGTCCATGGTACACGACAAAAAAGGAAAAGACCTGCGCTGAGTGGTGAAATGAGTTAAGTTTGGGTTGTCAAGATCCAACAACTCATCCATCATCAAACACAGGTCTATGTCTCCTCAAGTTAATGAATTACACGACGTGATGCAATGGTATTTACCCTGTCATAAGGCCCGGGTAAAATTCATCGCCGCCTTCATTGTGTCTCTCATCAAGCTCACAACCGTCAACTTCACCAAACTGGCCAACGCCCTCAACGGCAAAGCCAAGCAGAAGTCCAACTATCGCAGAATCCAACGTTTCTTCAGTGAGTTTAATCTGTCCTATGACCTGGTGGCCGACTTGATCCTGCATCTCTTGCCGATCAAGTCGGACTTTACCATCTCGATAGATCGGACGACCTGGAGCTTCGGCAAACTGACCATCAATATTCTCACCGCCGGGAGTGTCTATCAAGGCGTTGCATTTCCCATCTGCTGGATACTGCTGCCCAAAAAGGGCAACTCCAACACCGATGAGCGTATCCAGTTGATGGAACGGGTCTTGAAGTTGGTGGATAAAAACCTGATTCAGGTCATCGTTGCAGACCGGGAATTCATTGGGCAAGAATGGTTTGCGTGGTTAGATGCGCAAGCCTTAGGCTTTGCCATCCGCGTCAAGGAAAACGCCAAAACCCTAAATGGCAAAGGGGACATCGCGCTTCGATGCTTGTTTGCCGACCTGCACATTCACCAAGAGCGCATCCTGCGTAAACCCCGTCTGATCTATGGTCATCATCTGTATTTGTCTGTCATCCGATTACCTGACGAATTTCTCATCGTTGCCAGCAAGTGTAAAGGTCGAAAACCGCTGGAGGATTACAAAAAACGGTGGGGAATTGAAGTCCTGTTCGCCGCGTTGAAAAGCCGAGGCTTCGATCTGGAACAGACCCATCTGATCCATCTGGAACGAATCGAAAAACTCATCGCGCTTTTAGCCATTGCCCTCACCTGGGCTCATCTGGTAGGAGAATGGATCGCAAAGACAAAACCGTTGAAGATCAAAAAACACGGATGCAAAGAGAAAAGCCTGTTTCGATATGGATTGGACCATTTGCAGTATGTTCTGCTCAATATACAGGATCACATCCAGGAGTTCTTTCACTGTCTTTGGATACTGATTGATCCTCCATATTTTAGGTCAGATTAAGTTTTGTCGTGTATTATGACCATAGTCATAAAAACAGAGGAGGAAATCGTGAACACCATTTCTAAAAGCAAGCTAAAAGCGCATATGCTCAGAATTTTCAGGGAAATAGAGCAAAGCGGCGAGGAGCTTATCGTTACCGATAACAACAGGCCCGTCTTGAGAATCCAACCCATCACCCGCAAAAAAACCGTAGAGGAACTATTCGGTCCCCTTCAGGGGAAGGTCGTATACCGGGAAGACATCAACACGCCGACCACGGACGAGTGGAGTGAAGTCTAAATGATTATTCTAGACACCAGTGCGCTCATATTCTGGACGCTCAACAGGGAGGCGCTGTCCCCAAAAGCCGAAAAGGCGATCGCAGAGGCGGAAAGCATTGCCATAAGCTCCATATCCATCTGGGAAACCGGAATCAAAACAAAGAAAGAAAAACTTGATCTTCCCATTTCGATAACCGAATATGTTGAAAAACTGAAAACCGTTGAAGGATTCGAGATCTTACCGGTGGATGAGCGCACCTGGCTCAAAAACCTTGAACTGGACTGGGAACACAAAGACCCGGCCGATAGAACAATCGTGGCAACCGCCAGCCTCCTTGCAAGCCCCCTTGTCACATCCGACAAGAGAATGATAGACTTCTATTCCGAAACCATCCGGTAACCCCTCAGACCTCTGTCTTCCACCCTGTTGCCATCATCTAAAAAAAGAAAGGACCGAAAGAATGAGCCCCTATGCTGCCGTCTCCAGAACCCTCCAGGAATCCCTGAACCTCTCGCTTCCCCCCATCGCCGTATGCATCACCAGCAGCGTGCCCGAGGGCGTCCCGACCTTCCAGGGGCAGGTCCCGGCGGGCTGCCTGTTCTGGCAGGAAGCCGCCAGAGGCCCCTTCGCCACCTCAACCCCGGACCACGAACTGTGCGCCATCGGCGTTCACACCCACCACATGGCAGAGCCCTCATCCTCGTACGAGCCCGAACTCGGCCAGGTGCTCAAAGTAATGGCCGATATGGAATACGTGCGTGAAGAGGACGTCCCCAACATCCCCGTACTCGAACAGGAGACAAAGCACGTGGTCTACGCCCCCCTGGCCGAAACGCCCCTGCCGCCCGACGTGGTCATACTGTTCGTCCATTCACAGCAGGGACTGATCATCACCGAAGCCGTGCAGCAGGTAGAACCGGACGTTCCCCCTGCCCTGGGCCGTCCCGCCTGCGCCGTGATCCCCCAGGCCGTCAACACCGGGCAGGCCGCCCTGAGCCTGGGCTGCTGCGGCGCACGTGCCTACCTCGATGCGCTCTCGGACAACATCGCACTCTGGGCCCTTCCCGGGCAAAAAGTCGAACGCTACGCCGAGCGGATCGCCGCCCTGGCCAGGGCCAACAACGTCCTGGGCGAGTTCCACAGGCTGCGTCGGGAAGATGTAGAGGCAGGCCTCAAACCCACGGTTGTCGAATCGCTCTCGCGGCTTGAAAGCTGAGTCCCGGGGAGAAGGTTTTACAAAAAGGGAAACCGCCTCCGACTCCGACTCGTCAACTTCAAACCCGTTATCTTTGCTGCTTAAATTGGGCAGTCTAATTGAGATCCTGTGAGGGTGTGTATCATGGCCGGCCGCGTTCGTATCGGCGTTGATATCGGCGGCACGTTCACCGACATCGTAGCCGTCGATGGGACGATGGGAAAACACAGCATCCTCAAAATCCCATCAACGCCCACCAACTATGTGCTTGGAATCAAAACCGGCCTGGAGCGCCTGTTTTCAGAGCACGAATGGCGCCCCGATGATGTGGCGTTGTGCTTCCACGGCACCACGGTGGCCACCAACACGGTCATCGAGAAGAAAGGCGCAAAAACGGGTCTTTTGACCACCGCCGGTTTTCGCGACGTGCTTGAAGTAGGACGCACCGAACGTCCCCCCCTCGACCTTTACAACCTCGCCATGGAGCGCCCGAAGCCCCTGGTTCCTCGCCGGCTTCGTTTGGGAGTCCCCGAACGTGTCAACCACAGGGGCGAGGTAGTAGAACCCCTCGACACTGAAGCCGCCCGCGAGGCCATTGACCGGATGCTGTCGATGGAAATCGAGGCCCTGGCCATCTCCTTTCTCAACGCCTACGCCAATCCCGTCCACGAACGCCGGGCCAGAGAAATTGCCCGATCTCTCCGACCCGACCTCTACGTGGCCATCTCCTCGGAAGTGAACCCCCAGTTCAAAGAGTTTGAGCGCACCAGCACAACGGTCTTGAGCGGCTACGTGGGCCCGCGTGTCAGCCGTTACATGGAAGGCATGAAAACCGCGCTGGCCGAACTCGGCGTCAAATCCCCGCTGCACATCATGCAGGCAAGCGGCGGCGCAATGACCGTCGACGCCGTAGCAGACCGTGCCGTTCGTACGGTCCTTTCCGGCCCCGCAGCCGGCGTTCTCGGAGCCCTGAAAGTCGGCGAGGCCGTCGACGAGCCCAACTTTGTCTCCTTCGACATGGGCGGGACGAGTACGGACGTTTCCCTGGTAAAAAACGGGCAGTTCCGCATCGTCGAAGAAACAAAGGAAGTGGGCTATCACCTCCGGATACCGATGATGGACATCACCACCATCGGCGCCGGAGGCGGCAGCATCGCCTGGATCGACACGGGCGGCATCTTGAAGGTAGGTCCCAACAGCGCCGGCGCCGAACCGGGACCGGCCTGTTACGGTGTTGGGGAGGATGCAACGGTAACCGACGCCCATGTCGTCCTGGGTTACATTGACCCGGCCTTCTTCCTCGGCGGGGAAATGCGCCTCAATGCACAACGGGCGCACAAATCGATTCATCAGAAAGTGGCAGTGCCCCTTGGCCTGAGCGTGGAGCAGGCCGCAGCCGGTATCGTCCGGATCGCCAATGCCAACATGATCCGCGCGATCAAACGCGTATCCATCGAACGCGGGCACGACGTGCGGGATTTCAGCCTCATCCCCTTCGGCGGGGCCGGCGGACTCCATGCGGGCCAGCTCATAGGGGAATTGGGCATGCGGCGGCTCATCGTACCCATCTATCCCGGCGTCCTCTCCGCCTGTGGCCTTGTGGAGGCGAACCTGGAATACCAGCACGTGCAGTCAATCCTGAAGCGGCTGGACGACATCGATGCGTCCACCCTGCGGGGGTTCTACGCCGAACTGGAGACACGCGGCCGGGAGGAAATGCGCCAGGCGGGCATCCCTGGTGAGGCCCTTCAGTTCAAACGTGCGGCGAACCTGCGGTATCGCAAGCAGGTCCGGCAGGTAACCGTCGATCTCGGCAGCCAATGGACAGATCACGCCCGCATTCGCAGGCAGTTCTGCGAAGAGCACGAAAGGCTTTACGGCTACGCCACCGACGAGCCCATAGAGGTCGTGGACATCCGCGTTGCGTGTATCCATCCACCCACAGAAGCGGTCGATTGGGGCAAAGCAACAGGCGGCGGGACAGACCTCAAAAAAGGCAGCCGCCGGGCCTATTTCGAAGAGCTCGACGGCTTTGTGGACTGCCCGGTATATGCGCGTAGCAATTTGGGCCGGGATTTCAGCGTGCAGGGCCCCGCAATCGTCGAACAGGACGAAACGAACACCGTGGTCCGTCCGGGCCAGACGCTTACAGTACACCCCTCGGGCAACCTGTTTATCTCAGCAGATTCATAAGAGGATTTCAGGAGCAACCCATGACAACAATCGATCCCATAACAATGGAAGTTCTGGGCAACGCGGTCCTCTCCATCTGTGAAGAAATGAGCATCGTCCTTTCAGGCACGGCCCGTTCGCCCCTGCTGCGCGAATCCGGTGATTTTTCCTGTACCCTCCACAGCGGCAGCGGCCAGCTGGTTGCCCAGACCAACACCCTTCCGGCCCTCGCGAGCCTGGCCCGCAGCGCCGTCCTCAGCCTGGGCAAATTTGTTGACATTCCCAACGAGGCGGAGCCGGGTGACATCTACTACACCAATCACCTGAAGATCGGGGGATCCCACTTAAGCGACGTGAAGGCAATCGCCCCCCTGTTTTACCAGGACGAAATCGTGGCATGGGTGGCCAACTGCGCCCACTGGCCCGACGTGGGCGGCGCCTTTGCCGGGGGCTATGTCTGCGCCACGGACATCTTTCAGGAAGGCTTTCTCATCCCGCCCGTCAGGTTTTTCAAACGCGACCGGTTGAACCGGGAAACCGTCGACTTCGTCCTGAACAATGTACGCGCCCCCGACGAGAGGCTGGGTGACATCCACGCCCAGGCAGCGGCGATTCGTCGGGGGAAGACCCGCCTTACAGAACTGATCGAAACCTACGGGCTGGAGACGGTTCAGACCTTCTTCAAGGCCTACCTCGACTACACAGAGACGCGCGTACGGCACGAAATCCGCGGGATCAGAAACGGCGTTTACGAATTCCAGGACAGCATGGACAACGATGGCATTAGCGACCTGCCCGTCGGCATAAAAGTCAAAATAACGGTCCACGACGACAGCATGAACTTCGACTTCACCGGCTCGGACCCGCAGGTGCAGGGGCCGATCAACGCCACCCCCTCGGTCGTCTGGGCAGGGGTCAATTTTGCCGTTCGGGGCGTAACCGACGCGCTGATTCCGATCAACGAGGGCGTATACCGGCCATTGGAAGTAATCGTTCCCGAAGGCTGTTGGTTAAACGCCAAACACCCCGCGCCCCGGCAGCACAGCACCCATGAAACGGGCCACCGGGTGATCGATTGCACACTGGGGGCGCTGGCCAGGGCAGTCCCGGACCGGGTGCCCGCTGCGATGCACGGCACCAGCTCGATCCTGATCATGTCCGGCGACGACACCCGCCTCGATCCCCCCGAGTTCTTCATGTTCTTCGACTGTGTCGCCGGCGGTTTCGGGGGACGCCCGGACAAAGACGGCATCGATGGCATCCGCACCGGGATAGGCAATGCAACGAATATCCCCGTCGAGCTTGCCGAAGTCGAATTCTCGCTGATAACCGAAAAGTACGAATTTATCACCGACAGCGGTGGACCGGGGAAGTATCGGGGCGGCTGCGGCCTGCAGCGTATCATGCGCGTTGATGGCGGTCCCGACGCCAGAGTCCTGTGCGTCTCTTCTTCAGAGCGAACCATCGGCCGCCCGTACGGGTTGCAGGGGGGAAAGCCCGGAGCGCCGGGGCGCTGGGTCGCGAACCTCGGCACCCGGGAAGAGGCAGGGTTAAAAGGAAAAGATCACCGCTGGCTGGGCAACGGCGAGACCTGTTCGGCCGGTGCTCCCGGCGGCGGCGGGTGGGGCGATCCCTTCCAACGTGCGCCGGAGGCCGTTCTCGAAGACGTCCTGGAAGAGAAGATCTCCCTGGCCTCTGCAGCCAGAGATTACGGCGTGGCCATTCGGTCCGACAGCATTGACCGGGAGGAGACGGCCCGGTTGCGCCGGGAAAAGCGTCACCGCGACGGCTAACGAAAAGGTTTTGCGCCAGCTAATCCCCTTCCTGCTCCAGCCACACCAGGTCCAGCCCGGACTCCTTGAGAAGCTGCTGGTAGACCTTCTCCAGTTCAGGCCCGTAATCGTAGGGTTCCACATATAATATCCTGATGATCCCCGCCTGGATCGACTCCTTGAGGCACCCAAAACAGGGCCGCGTGGTCGAATAAAGCACAGCCCCCTCCGTGCGCGCCCCGTGCCGCGCGGCAAAGGCAATCGCGTTCTGCTCCGCATGCACGCACAGGCAGGTATCCGACCCCTGCCCCGAAGGAATGTCGGACGCACAGCGCGGGCAGCCCCCCTCAAAACAGTTCTTCACCCCCATCGGCGTCCCGTTGTAGCCGGTACTGATGATATTCCGATCCTTCACAATCACCGCCCCGATCCGCCGGCGGATGCAATTGGACCGCTCCGCCACATTGTAGGCGATATTCATAAAATAGTGGTCCCAGTCTGGCCTGTTCATCAAGCGTCCTTTCAAAGTATGGGCAGATGCGCTTCTCCAACTCCCCTGATTTAATATAATCCCTCACACAGGGAGAAACAAGCATCAGACGAAACGATGTCAATTTTTGCTTGTATCAAAAACAATCTAAGGTATATTTTCACAGGCTAAAAACCAACAGGTCAAATCGGTGCAACCGCCGGTCTCTAAAACAATTAAAAACCCAAAAGGTGGAATATAATGAATCCCACACCAACAGTGGAATCTCTGGACATTCGGGAAAAAGGCAAACCTGTAGACGGCGTACCCCAGATCAGCGACCGCCGGCTCTACATGCAGCTCCATGTGTTTGGCGCCTGTCCCGACCCTGAAACCCTCATCGATCCCGTACAGAGCAGCGGCCTGGAATGCGTCCTCTACTCCGACCTGAACGACCCCTGCGGCGGCGGCATATTAACCATCGCCGAATCCCCCGACACCCTCGTGGGAGGCGCCCGGTCGCTTTTGAACAACGAACCGTTTGCGTCCCTGCAGCGCAAGCCGGAACTGACCATGATCGGACGGACCTACTCCACCGGATACGAGCCCGACCTAAAAGACATGCTCCTGGTCAAACCCAGGCGGAACTCACTCAACCCCGAATGGCCCTGGGCCGTCTGGTACCCCTTGAGACGCAAACCCGAATTCGGGCTTCTCTCCGGGGAAGAAACCGGAAAAATACTGGGAGAACACGCCCGCATCGGCAGAACCTACGCGCGGGACGGCTATGCGTATGACATCCGTCTGGCCTGTCACGGCCTGGACCGGAACGACAACGACTTTGTCGTCGGGCTGGTAGGCGCCGAACTCTATCCCCTCTCCCGCATTGTCCAGGAAATGCGAAAAACCCAGCAGACGGCGAAATACATCCAATCTCTGGGCCCCTTCTTTGTGGGCAAAGCCGTCTGGCAGAGCCCGATGAAAACATAGCCCGCATGCGGGAGAAGGGAAGCAAGAGATCCTAATCCTCTAATTCGTTCAGCTTATCCAGGATGGCCCGCCGCATCACCCACTCCGTCAGCCGGGGCGCCCACAGACCCAGCGCTGCAAATACCCGGTTCCCAACCCCTGGAATCAGCACTCGCTTGCGCGCTTTCACCGCCCGGTAAATGTGGTCTGCGAGCGCTTCCGGCGGCATCCGGAGGTGTTCGCGGCTATTGTCCGGGCTGTAGCGCCTGGCGTGCGCCGTCCGGGTCGGCCCTGGAAAAACCGTCAACACGTGCAGGCCCGCCAGCGCCACCGAAAGGCTTCGGGCGTACGACGCCAGTCCGCTCTTGCTGGCCGCATACGCTGCGGCCCCGGGGTAGCCGGTAAAATAGGACAGTGACGAGATAAACACCAGCGTCCCTGCCAGCGCCTCCGCCTTCAGCAGCCCTGCCGTCAACACCATCGGCGCCGTCAGATTCAGATCGATCACCACCTGCTGCCGATCCACTGCCACCTCCGGAAACCGGCCCACCGCGCTGATCCCCACATTGTGAACCAACACATCGATCGCCGGGCCGGCGCACAGGGCCGCCAGCGCCCGATCGATCCCCTCTTGCGAGGCCAGATCGGCAATCACGAAAGAGACCGTCCCGCCCTCCCGCTCCAAATCCTTCCGCGTCTGCGCCGCCCGATCTGCATCCACATCGATGCCCACAACCGATGCCCCCGCTCCGGCGAACCGAGCCGCCAGCGCCCGCCCGATCCCGTCGGCCGCCCCGGTAATCACACAATTCATCGCCGCGCCCCCCTCATGGCCCCGTCCAGAGCGCTGCCCAAAAATCGGCCCGCCCATCTCACCAGACGGTTTCCCACCCCGATGGTCACCACCGGCCGTCGCCCCTCAATCGCGCGCGCGATCTTTGCCGCAACCCGCTCCGCCGACGGAAACCGTTCCCAGTCTACCTCATCCCGCGACAATCCGATCTTGGCATGCAGCCCCGTCCGCGTCGCTCCCGGATGGATCACCTGCACGGAAACCCGACCCTTCAGCTCGGCCCGCAAACTCAGGCCAAACGCCTCTATCGCCGCCTTGGTCGCAGCGTAAACCGCATAATCCGGACAGGCAATCGCCGACACAACCGACCCGATCAGCACGACCTTCCCTCCGGACCGTTCCAGGTAAGGGTACAGCCTGTGCAAAAGCCGGATCGGAGTCATCAGATTCACGGCCAGCAGGTTACGAATGCCCGCGGGTGTCTGGTCCTCCACCGGTCCGTAATATCCCGTGCCCGCATTCTGGATCAGCAAATCGATCCGCTCGATCCCCCGCATCTGGAGAAACCGTTCAACCTCCGCAGCGCAATCCGGCCTCGAAAGATCGGCCCGGCAATACGTCTCGGGCATAAAAAGACCCCGGTCCAGATCGCCGATAAAACGCCGTCCCACCAGCGCCAGCCGCGCCCCCCTCGCCCGGTAAATCCGGGCCAGCGCCAGGCCGATCCCATCCGTCGCTCCCGTAATCAGCGCCGTCCGGCCCGAGGGTATCTCTGTTGCAGGAAAAGGGCTCATACCACGCATTCGCTCCGTCGATCCCGAGGACCGTGATCGGCGGTTTCTCCGCGATTCCCGATCCCCTGTAGAAGGGTCTCAATAAGATAAATAAAAAGCTTGACGAAAGGGCCTTCAACATGCTATCAATACCTGAGGAATACCCATCACCTTGATCCCGGAGGATGGACTATGATCCAGAAAATTGAGGCGCTCCACTTCCGATGCCTTCGTTATATCAACCAGCAACTGGACCCCTTCCACATCCTGGTCGGTCCCAACGCCAGCGGAAAGACAACCTTCCTGGATACCATCGCATTCCTGGGCGACCTCGTCTCCCTTGGACTTGAAAGCGCAATTGAAAACCGCACGGGCGACCTTCGGGACCTCGTCTGGCAGCGAAAAACCGACCGGTTTGAACTCGCAATCGAGTTGCAGATACCCGACCAGAAAGCCGACCTGTTCGCGGACCACGAATACAGCCGGTGCCGGTACGAGGTCGCCATCGGCCCTGCGCCGGAAACCGGAGAAACCGCCATCCTATCCGAACGCGTCCTGCTCCTCTCAGACGGCCACAAAAGTGACCCGGAAGCCGTGCAGCAATCCCTCTTTCCCGCAGACCGGTCCGCCCCGGAAACCCTTGCCATACCCCGCATCCGGGGCGCCAAAACCATTGTCCACAAAGTCCCGGGCGGAAACGACAAATTCTACGACGAAACCGGAACAGGATGGGATCACTCCTTCAAGCTGGGCCCCAGAAAATCCGCTCTGGCCAACCTGCCCGAAGACGAAACCCGATTCCCGATCACCACCTGGCTCAAAGCCCTGCTGATGGAGGGCGTCCGGCACTTTGTCCTCAACAGCATGCGCATGCGCCGTCCCAGCCCACCGGGCCAGCCCCGCCGCTTTCTCCCCAACGGCGCCAACCTCCCCTGGGTTGTTTCGGCTCTGGAAGAAAAAGCTCCCGACCGCCTCCTGGAGTGGATAACAAACCTCCAGACGGTTCTGCCCGACCTGGAAGCTATCCGAACCGTCGAACGCCCGGAAGACCGGCACCGTTACCTGGTCACCCGGTACAAAAACGGCCTTGAAGTCCCCTCCTGGATGGTCTCGGACGGCACCCTGCGCCTTCTGGCCCTCACCCTGCCCGCCTACCTTCCCGATTTCGAGGGCATCTACCTCATCGAAGAACCGGAAAACGGCATTCACCCCCGTGCTGTAGAAAACGCATTCCAGTCCCTCTCATCTGTACGGGGCGCCCAGATTCTCCTGACCACCCATTCGCCCATTATCGTCAGCATCGCAGAAGCGTCCCGGATCCTCTGCTTCTCCAAAACGGAAGAAGGGGCGACCGATATCGTCCTGAGTACCAAAAATCCCGCCCTGCGCGACTGGCGTGGAGACACAAATCTTGGCGTTCTGTTCGCAGAAAGCGTGCTGGGATAACCGTACCAGGCCAGTAAGGAAGGCCACCCATGACAGAGAACGAACTCACGCTCAAGTACGGATTTAACCCCCACCAGGCCCCGGCCAGGGCCTACCGTAAAGCGGGCCCCCTGCCCTTTACCGTGCGCAACGGCGCCCCTGGCTACATCAACCTCTTAGACGCCCTCAACTCCTGGCAGCTCGTGCGCGAACTCAAAGGGGTACTCGATCTGCCCGCTGCAGCCTCGTTCAAACACGTCAGCCCCGCCGGCGCGGCCGTATCCATTCCCTTAAGCGACACCCTCAAAAAAGCCTACTTCGTAGACGACATGGACCTCTCCCCCCTGGGCGTTGCCTATGCCCGCGCCCGAGGGGTAGACCGGCTCTCCTCCTATGGAGACTGGGCGGCGCTCAGCGATCCGGTTGATGTCCCCACCGCCCGGCTGCTGCGTCGGGAGGTCACCGATGGGGTGATCGCCCCCGGCTACGATCCAGATGCCCTGGACATCCTGAAAAAGAAAAAACAGGGCAGCTACCCGGTCCTCCAGATCGACCCCGACTACGAACCGGAAGAGATGGAAACGCGCGACGTCTTCGGCATTACCCTGGAGCAGAAACGAAACAACCGGGTCACCGGCCCGGAGATCCTCGAAAACATCGTTACCCAAAATAAAGAACTCCCTCCCGACAACGCCCGGGATCTTCTGGTCGCCACCATCACCCTGAAATATACCCAGTCCAACTCGATCTGTCTTGCCGCCGGCGGGCAGGCCATCGGCGTGGGCGCGGGGCAGCAGAATCGACTCGCCTGTACCCATCTGGCCGCCACCAAGGCCGAAGCCTGGCGCCTGCGCCAGCACCCGGCCGTGCTCGATCTGAAGTTCCAGAAAGGGCTGAAACGGCCTGAAAAAATCAATGCCATCGAACTCTATCTGAAGGGCGAAATGACCCCGGAAGAACGAAACGTCTGGGAAGCCGCCTTCAAGGAGGTTCCGGACCCCCTAAGCGATGGCGCCAAACAGGAATGGCTCGCACACCTGGACGCCATCTCCCTCAGTTCGGACGCCCTCATCCCTTTCCGGGACAACATCGATCGGGCCGCTCGAACCGGCGTGAAATACGTGGTCCAGACCGGAGGCTCCGTAGAGGACGACAACGTCATTGCCGCCGCCGACGAATATGGCATGGTCATGATACTCTCCGGCGTCCGCCTCTTCCACCACTAAAGCCTCCCCACCATGTCGCTACTTTAATCTAAAACTTAACGTAACGTTAAATTTCGGTTGACTTTAACGTTACGTCAAAGTATATTTATTGAAAACGCCGGAAAACGGTCCACATCTCGTCTCCGCCTTAAGGAAAAGCGCATGATGCACATTGGAAGGCTGGCTCAACAAGCGGGCACCACCACCCGAACCGTACGCTACTACGAAGAGATGGGACTGATCCAGCCCGAAGGTCGAAGTCCCGGCGGCTTTCGCTGCTATTCCGAAGAGCAGCTCTTCCGGTTGCGGATGATTCTAAGCCTCAAGGAAATGGAGTTCGACCTCGAACACATCAAGCTCATTCTGGACAAACGACACGAAAACAACACCGGAGGGGAACTGGCCGCTGCTATTCTAACAGACCTCCAAAGCCGCCTCGAAGAGGTGGACGGCCAGATCGAACACTACCTCCGGCTTCGCGACAAACTGAGGCGCAGTGTCAGCAGCCTCTGCAGTTGTCTCCCCTGTGACCTCAGGCTGGAGGAGCGGCTCTGCGCCAGCTGCGATGTGCTGCGCATGGAAGATAAAGAACCTCTTCCCTTCTTCCATGCGATCCCGTCCAACTGATGAAAAGGCGCAAAAACAAAAAAATTAACCGCCGGTTCCCGGACCTCCTACAGTCGAAAACCGGCGGCTTGCGAGAGGATGCATCCTTTAAAGAGGATACAACCTCCTGTTTCACTATTAATAAAATATAAGGCTCTTCGCTGTTTCACGTGGGTAATCATAAAAACCCGAACCAGTCTTCTTGCCGAGTGCGAGGTGGTTCCTAACCGTTTGCTCCGGTATCCGCACATGAGATCTCTCCTAAACACACGGCGGGTATTGAATGATCCGGAGATCCAGTTTGCCGTTTAGTCCATCGTAACAATTTATTATCTAACAACTTAAACAACTGTTTTTAAGATAGAATCCTGAGCAACAGACAACGGGTCGGGCAACACCGTTGACAAAGAATACTCGAAGGCTGGTCCACAAAACCTGCAGCTTGGGCGTCTTGTCTACCACAACTGGTCGTTCCTGGGGGAAGGTTACCCACACCAAATAGCGAGGAGCCAAATATAAAGGACGGTCCCCGAATTGTCAACCGGACCGCCTTGCAACGGAGAGAGATGAAACGGAAAACCCTATTGGCCTCGGACAGGGCTCCGGGCGAAGCCACAGACCTCTATCTGAGGGATATTCGAAAATATATTCCCCTCCCCCGTGAGGAAGAGGGCCGGTTGCTCGCCGATGCCCGCAGAGGCGATCGCAAAGCGCTGAACCGCCTCATTACCGCCAACCTCCGCTTTGTGGTCCGGGTCGCCGGCGAATACTCGGGCCGGGGCCTGCCCCTCTCCGACCTGATTGCAGAGGGCAACTTGGGCCTGATTCGCGCCACGCAAACCTTTGAACCGGACCGGGGATACAAATTTATCACCTATGCGGTCTGGTGGATCCGGCAGGCCATGCTCTCGGCGCTCAACCGGCAGACCCATCCCATAGCCTTCCCGGTAAACCAGATCGACGACCTCGAAACCGTCAACCGGGCCTCCAGTGCGCTCTCCCAAACGCTGGGACGTCCTCCCGACCTGCACGAACTGGCCGAAACCACCGAGATGAGCCCCAGGCGGGTGCGCCGGGCGCTGGCGGCGAACCAGCCGCCCCTTTCCCTGGACAGCCCTATCTACGACGATGGCAATATTCTATATGCCGACACCTTTCCCACCGCAGACCCGGGGCCCGACGATCGGGTGGACGACACCCGGCTGCGACAGCTCCTCCAGCAGAGCCTGGACGAACTGCCCGAACGGGAGGCGCAGATCCTCAACCTCTATTTCGGGCTCGACACCGATGAACCCGAATCTTTAGAACGGGTTGGAAAGCGGTTCCAGATCAGCCGGGAGCGCGTCCGGCAGATCAAGGACCGCGCCCTCAGCCGGCTCCGCCAGCGGATGGTCCAGGAAGAGGTGCTGTTGTAATTACAATCAAAGACAAAAAAAGGGGGAGGCAACTTTCTGCCTCCCCCTTTCCGTTATATTGTCAGTCTTCTGGAGACGCCCTTTTCCCCCCGCCTATCGCTTCTGGAGGAGCTGCTGCCGCAACCGCCACAACTCCTGTTCCAGTCTGTTCTGCTCCTGCTGCAGTCTGTCGATCTCCTCGAACAGAACCTCCCGACGCTGACCCATTCCAAGAGGCGGAAAAGACACACCGGCGGGAAAAGCGCCGGATAGGTCGGCGCCTGTAAGACCCCCGGCAGAAACCCGCCCCACCTCAACCCGAGGAGTAATCGGCGTACTGCCCCGTTTGAGCTTCATCTGCACCGGGGTTCCAGGCAGAGTCGATAGAACCAGATTCCTGAGATGTTCGGCGTTTAAGATCTGCATTCCCTGGTAGGAAAGGATCAGATCTCCGGGACGTATGCCGCTTGCTGCCGCCGGTCCCTGGGGCGATACGCTGGTAACCTGGAACCCCTGTTTCGGATCGAACTCTCCCTCAACCCCCAGCCATCCGTAGGCGACCTCCTGCTCGGCGATCAGCCGCCGGGCAATCCGGATGGCCCGGCTGATGGGAACCACGAAGACCGTGGTGGGAAGTTCCAAAGCGGCTCCCACGCCTCCCTCTTGTAACCCGCTTTGCCGAAGCGCAGCCCACGGATCCACGCGCGCCCACACCATTCCAACAACCTCTCCGGTGCTGCAAAATACAGGCGCGCCTCCGTAGCTGGGATGCACCGGCGCCGTAATGTGAATCAGATCCTGACCCTGGTTGATCTCGTGGACCGACCCGAAGGAAGGCGTCAGATTGCCAAACGTGTTGCCCAGGATAAACGCATAATGACCGATCCGCACCCGGTCGGAATTCCCCAGAGTAGCAGCAGGAAGGCTGTCCACTGCCGCCTGGATCACCGCCACCTCCGAAGCGGGGTCTGAGGCGATGAACACAGCGCGCACCTGCAGCCCCGAAGCCAGCGTGACCCGAATCTCCTCTGCCTCCCGCACCGCTTCCTCAACGGTCAGAATATAGCCTCTGGGATCGAAGACGAAACCGGTTCCATGCATAAACCCCGTTCCCAACCCCGCCTCATTCTCGGGATGGGAGTAAAGGGTATGAATGCGAACCACGCTGGACCGGTTGTCCTCCAAAATGGTGGCGATCTCTTCCTCAATCGTGTTCAGCAAACTCCGGTGTTCCCCGGACCACGCTGCTCCCGGCCAGAGCGCCAGCGCCACCAGCATCCAGAAGACCCATATCGTTCTTTGCCACCCCACGTTCATAAAACGCGTTATCCCTTCTCCTCCCCAAAAACGCCCATCTCCCGGCCTTATTCCACTGCCGGAAGACAGCGCTTAACAGTTAAAATCGGACGGACACCCGCCGTACTGAGGTGTGCTTGCGCTGCCGGTCAGGCTTGCGAGCCTCAGGCCGCAGGCTGTCGGATTGGGTGCGATAGACCTGCAGGGAAGAGCGCGAAACCGGATACGAGTCTTCCTGGGAAAGCTGCTTGAGCGCACCCCGGCCGTTCACGTTGGAATAGATCTTTGCATCTCTCTGTACATTCCCGGACTCCGGAATCTTCCAGGCCACCGGTCTCTCGTTGGGCGCCTCGTTTAAAACCGTCGTCACACCCAGTGCCAGAAGGGCCGCGGCCATCCCGGACACAAGCACCCGTGGAATGGAGGGGAAAAGAATTTCCTGCAGCTTCCGCCGCCACCGTTTCGACTCGGCAACTTCCATCAGGAGACGGCTTCGAAGCGCAAAATCGAACCCCACGGAGGGAGGCACGCGAGACAACCGGGCCAGCCGATCCCTCAGGGGCTGCGCATCCTTCAGCGTTTGGGCGCACACTGGACAGTCAGCAGCGTGGCGGTCCATCGCCGCCCGCTTATCCCCTCCCAGGTCCTCTTCTATATAGTCCGAAACCCGTCTTGAAAACTCACCACAGGTCATAGAAATATCCTTCCCTGCTTCAAAACCACCCCGTTCATATTTCAGATTTCGGACTGTGGATTTCGGATTGAAGTGCCTCTATTCCGCAATCCGCAATCCACAATCCGCAATTCAAACCTCCAGCCCCACATCCCGCCCCTCGTTCTTGAGCTTCTGCTGAAGCTTCAGCCGGGCCCGGTTCACGCGCGATTTGACCGTCCCGACAGGACATCTCACAATCTCAGAAATCTCCTGGTAGGAGAGACCCTCCACGTCCCGCAGCAGGATCACCTGGCGGTAATTCTCAGGCAGCGACAGGATGGCCTGCTGGATCTGTACATCTGCGATGGAAGATTCGGTCACCTTGTCGGGGCGGTACGACTCGTCCGGCAGGTCCAGCCCGACATCGGACTCCTCGTCCTTGTGCAAAGAAAAAAGCCGCCACCGCTTGCGCCGCCGCAGTTCACTCTTGGCCAGATTGCCGGCAATCGTAAAAAGCCAGGTGGAAAAGTTGGCAATGGCCCGGTACTCTCTTCGCTTTCGAAATGCCCGGAGAAAGGTATCCTGGACAATATCTTCGGCCGTTTCCCGGTCTCCCACAAACCGGAAGACAAAATTGTAAAGTCTTACTCTATAACGATTTACGATTTTTCCATACGCTTCAATATCGCCGCTGGCAACATCCGCCAGAATATCCACATCCGACAGATCTTCGGGCCCGGTTCTGGAGCTAACCATAAGCATATATTCTCCTTCCCTTTAAGCCTATACCCCCCCTGTTTAAGCCTTCGGATAGGCCCTGATGAGTAAACGACGTCGAATGGTTGCCCCCCTGTATCCTGGGGCCTGCTGCGCCTCTGACATCAAAATATGGTATTTTCACGGCAGAAACCGGCAAATTAAAAAATCCAGCACAAAATAACGGACGATTTTTAAACCTTTTGAACCATAGAAAGTTCCCGGAAACCCAAAAAAAAGCAAGGCCATTAGCCTAATATAACAGGATCCAGAAGATCAGAACAGAAGAAAATGACCCCACGATTCCGTCCTCCACAACGCCTTCTTTCTCTACTTGACATCATCCTGTTTCTCTCTATATTACGGCTCCTCGCTATTTGGTGTGGGTAACCTTCCCCCAGGAACGACCAGTTGTGGTAGACAAGACGCCCAAGCTGCAGGTTTTGTGGACCAGCCTTCGAGTATTCTTTGTCAACGGTGTTGCCCGACCCGTTGTCTGTTGCTCAGGATTCTATCTTAAAAACAGTTGTTTAAGTTGTTAGATAATAAATTGTTACGATGGACTAAACGGCAAACTGGATCTCCGGATCATTCAATACCCGCCGTGTGTTTAGGAGAGATCTCATGTGCGGATACCGGAGCAAACGGTTAGGAACCACCTCGCACTCGGCAAGAAGACTGGTTCGGGTTTTTATGATTACCCACGTGAAACAGCGAAGAGCCTATATTACTATGCTTGTTGCTAACCTGTTTCCCTATTCTTCAAACAGCCTTTGGGTCTTCTCCGGACTGTTCAAAACAGAAAGTGAGGGACGTTCTAATGGCGGCACAATCGGACGCATCGCTGGTGGTGGAACAGGATGGGGTTTTTAATCCGCCCGCAGACTACAGCAATCGGGCTCACATAAAAAACCTGGAAGAATACCAGAAACGCTACAAGGAATCGATCGAAGACCCGGAAGGGTTCTGGGCAGGGGTGGCCGAAGATTTCCACTGGTACAAGAAATGGGACAGGGTGTGGTCCTTCAATTATGATCTGAACAATGGGCCTATCTCGCTCAAATGGTTTGAAGGCGCGAAGACCAATATCACTTACAACTGCCTGGATCGGCACCTGGACACGCGGGGAGACCAGGTGGCCATCATCTGGGAAGGCAACGAACCGGGAGAGGATGCCAGGCTCACCTACCGACAGCTGCACGAGCAGGTCTGCAAATGCGCCAACCTGCTCAAATCCCGGGGCGTAAAAAAGGGCGACCGGGTCTCCATCTACATGCCCATGGTCCCCGAACTGGCGGTTGCGATGCTGGCCTGTGCCCGCATCGGGGCGGTCCACAGCATCGTCTTCGGGGGCTTCTCGGCAGACTCGCTGGCCGACCGGATTGTGGACTCGACCTGCCAGGTACTCCTCACCACGGATGGCATGTTTCGAGGAGACAGGCCCATGCCGCGCAAAGAACCCGCCGACGAGGCAATGGCGCTGGCCGACCAGCAGATGGATGGGAAAAAAGTGGAGACCTGCATCGTGGTCCGCCGCGTGGGCGAAGGCAAGGGCATCCAATGCAACATGCAGGAAGGCAGGGACATCTGGTGGCACGAAGCCATGGAAACCGCCAGCCCGGACTGCCCCTGCGAGGAGATGGATGCCGAAGACCCGCTCTACATCCTCTACACCTCAGGTTCCACAGGCAAGCCCAAGGGGGTGCAGCACACCGTGGGCGGCTACATGGTCTACACCGCCTTCACGCACAAGACCATCTTCGACTACCACGACGGCGACATCTACTTCTGCGCTGCCGACATCGGCTGGGTCACAGGGCACTCCTACATCATCTACGGTCCTCTGGCCAATGGGGCGACCTCGGTGATGTTCGAGAGCACCCCCCTGTATCCCCAGCCGGACCGATACTGGAAGGTGATCGACAAATACGGTGTGAACCAGTTCTACACCGCTCCCACCGCCATCCGGGCGCTTACCAGGGAAGGAGAGAAGTGGCCGGCCGGATGCGATCTGTCCTCGCTTCGTCTCTTAGGCACGGTGGGCGAACCGATCAACCCGGAGGCCTGGCTGTGGTATCACCGGAATGTGGGACGGGGCCGCTGCCCGATCGTGGACACCTGGTGGCAGACCGAGACGGGCGGCATCCTCATCACCCCGCTACCGGGGGCAACCCCCACCAAGCCCGGGTCGGCCACACTGCCCTTCTTCGGGATCAAACCTGTGGTGATCGACCCGGAGAGCGGGAAGGTGCTGGAGGAGAACGACGTGAGCGGGGTGCTGGCGATTGCCGAGCCCTGGCCGGGGCAGATGCGCACGGTTTACGGAGACCACAGCCGGTTCGAGCAGACCTATTTTGAGACCTACAAGGGGTACTACTTCACCGGGGATGGTGTTCGACGGGATGCGGACGGTTACTACTGGATCACCGGCCGCGTGGACGACGTGCTCAATATTTCGGGTCACCGGATGGGCACGGCAGAGGTCGAAAGCGCCCTGGTGTCGCACGCGAAAGTAGCCGAGTCTGCCGTGGTGGGCTTTCCGCACGAGATCAAGGGTCAGGGCATCTACGCCTACGTGACGCTCAATGCGGATGAGGAATATACCGACAACCTTCGGGAGGAACTCAAGCAGTGGGTGCGCAAAGAGATCGGTCCGATTGCCACGCCCGACATGATTCACTGGGCGCCGGGTCTGCCCAAAACGAGGTCTGGCAAGATTATGCGCCGGATTCTGCGCAAGATTGCCGAGGGCAACATGGATGACCTGGGAGATACCTCCACCCTGGCCGACCCGGCCGTCGTGGACCAACTCCTGGAGAACAAATAGGCAAAACAATCGTATAACCATCCCAGGGGCGGCCCACCGGGTCGCCCCGTCGTATTTTTGAAACAGGTTAAGCCTGTGTCTGACCCCCAAAAAGCCCTTCTGCTCCTCTCAGGCGGCATGGATTCCACCACGCTCCTCTGGTGGATGCGCGCCCGCGGCGTTCCCGAAATCCATACGGTCTCCATCGACTACGGCCAGCGACACGCCGTCGAACTCACATGCAGCGCAGCGCTCTCCCGCACGGCCGGCGCCCGGTCCCACCGCTGCCTCAAACTCGACCTGCGGCAGATCGGCGGAAATCCCCTCACCGACGCCGGCCTCTCCGTGCCCGAAGCCGTCCGGGGCCAGCAGATTCGCACCGTGGTCCCCTACCGCAATATGCTCTTCGTAACCCTGGCCACCGCCTGGGCCGAAACCCAGAGCATCCACGACATCTACATCTCCCCGGTTCGGGACGACCACGACGCCTACCGCGACTGCCGGCGGGAATTCTACGACACCCTGGAAGGAGCGCTCCGTCTGGGCGCCACCCGGGAAACCGACTTCCGCATCCACACCCCCTTTGTGGAAAAATGGAAAACCGAAGTGGTCCGAATCGGCCTCCAACTGAATGTCCCCTACGGCCAGACCCACACCTGTTACGAGGGCGAACGTCCCGCCTGCGGCCGCTGCGACGCCTGCGCCGAGCGAATCGCCGCCTTCCACGCAAACCACGCCCGGGACCCACTGCCCTACCAAACCGAAATCCATTGGCCCCCCACGTAGAACCGCAACACCCACCAGTAACAACAGAAGAGGCCCGCTTTTAGCGGGCCTCTTCCATCTTCCAACTTACCCCTTACCCACCACCCTGCCCAGCGCCATACCTCCCCGGAGGTGTGCGGTGTGGCTTCGTGTCTTTCGCGGAAGAGGGCGGCGGTGGGCGGTTTCGTGACCTTCGTGATCCACCCTTCGTGATCCCCTACGCGTTCTTCAATGCCGCAACCGTCTCGATCAGCCGGCGGTCCGCCTTATATCGGACCTCCAGAACCTGTTCGACATTTTCCAGGTCTCCATTTTGCGCCTCCAACCTGTAGACCTCGATCCGGTCGGCCAGGGCATTCATCACCATGTCCAGCAGCATCACATCCGTGGCGTCGTCCTCCACCATACATTCGTCGGCCAGTACCTTTCGGATCACCCGTAGCCGCTCCGCCAGGGCCTCGGCGTCGATTGAGTCCACAGGCCTGTCGGAGACGAGGGGCGCGGCGAGTGCCGTCAAAAAACCCTCACTGAGAAACTTCCGGGCCTTGTCCTCGGTCCAGGGCTCGGCAAGGATTTCTGCTACGGTCTGGGAACTCGCCGGAGGCGGAGTACGGCCCCGGCTCTCCTGCCGGGCATCCCCTTCGGCGCTGTCCCGGACATTGGAGCGGCGGCGACGCGTCCGGCGCCTCCGGGACCGGCGCGCGTCCTGCGAGGGCTCCCCGCCGGAAGGTTCCGGCGCCGGCGCCTTCTCCGGCTCTGGCGCTTCGCTCTCGGGCTCTGCCTTAGAGGGCGCCTCCTGTTCTGCCCCGGCCGTCTCTGTGGCCGATCTGCGCCGGCGTCCCCACCGGGACGTCTGGGCCGCTTCTTCAGCCGCTTCGACCTGTGAGGGTTCTGCCTCGGTTCCGGCCTCGGGTTGCGGCTCTGCTTCCGGGACCACCGCTTCGGCCGCTTCGGGCGCTTTCGCCTCCGCTTCGGCCTCCCCGGCCGCCTTCCGGGTGCGCGCCGTCCGCTTCGCCGGCGTACGACGGGTCCGCTTCGCCGGACGACGCGACACCACCTTCTTCTCTGAAACCTCCGCTTCCTTCTCCCCGGCCGCTTCGGGTGCTTTTGCCTCCGCTTCGGCCTCCCCGGCTGCCTTCCGGGTGCGCGCCGATCGCTTCGCCGGCGTGCGACGGGTCCGCTTCGCCGGACGACGCGACACCACCTTCTTCTCCGAACCTCCGCCTTCTCCCCGGCCTCTACCTCTGTCTGGCTTTCCACATTCGCCCCATCTTCCTTCCGGGATTCCGATTCCGAACCTGACAAAACTTCCATGACCCTCCCTTCCGTATGACCCCTTCACTTCTGAACGGATGGTATACACATCGGCGTCCACATAAAGGACCCTTCAATTGACTTTGAGAAATACCGTCATAGGCCATCCACCCGACCCAGCATAATATAGAAAAAATATCTCAGAAATCCAACAATTCAAAAAAAGGGGGTCGACCTCTCCGGGCCGACCCCTCTGCAGCCAAATCAAAATACCTGTTAAAAGTGACTGTGGCCGTGGTGGCCGTGGTCATGGCCTTGTTCCGCCTTTTCCTCTTCGGGAATCTCGGTAACAAGAGCCTCGGTTGTCAGCAGCAGCCCGGCAATGCTGGCGGCGTTCTCAATGGCCACGCGAACCACCTTGGTCGGATCGATCACCCCCGCCTTCACCAGATCCTCATACGTCTCCGTCTGCGCGTTGAACCCGAAAGCGCCCTCCTTCTCCCGCACCTCCTGCAGCACTAAGCTGCCCTCCACCCCAGCGTTGTTGGCAATCTGTCGCAGTGGTTCTTCCAGAGCACGCTTGACAATGTCCACACCCGTCTTCTGGTCCCCCCGAACCTGGCTGCGGGTCTTCCCCAGTTCGCCGATACAACGTACCAGGGCCACACCCCCACCGGGCACAATCCCCTCCTCCACGGCCGCCCGCGTGGCGTGCAGCCCATCCTCCACCCGCGCCTTCTTCTCCTTCATCTCCGTCTCGGTCGCCGCGCCCACGTCAACCACCGCCACCCCGCCGGCCATCTTGGCCAGCCGCTCCTGCAGCTTCTCCCCGTCGTAATCCGAAGTCGTCTCCTCGATCTGGTTCCGGATCTGGTTCACCCGGCCCTGGATATCTGCGGCCGAACCGGCCCCTTCCACAATCGTGGTATTGTCCTTGTCAACAACCACCCGCTTGGTCTGTCCCAGGTCCTCCAGCGTCACGTTCTCTAACTTGATGCCCAGGTCTTCGGTGATCACGCGCCCGCCGGTCAAAATCGCAATATCCTCTAACATCTCCTTGCGCCGGTCCCCGTATCCGGGCGCCTTCACCACACACACCCGCATCGTTCCCCGCACCTTGTTCACCACAAACGTCGCCAGCGCCTCACCCTCCACATCCTCTGCAATCACCAGCAGGGGTTTGCCGGTCTGCGCCACCTTCTCTAAAAGCGGCAGCATATCCTTCATGTTGGAGAGCTTCTTCTCGTGGATCAAAAGATAGGCGTCTTCTAAGACCGCTTCCATATCATCGGGATCGGTCACAAAGTAGGGCGAGAGATACCCCCGGTCGAACTGCATCCCCTCCACCACGTCCAGCGTGGTCTCAATGCTCTTGGCCTCCTCCACCGTGATCGTCCCATCCTTGCCCACTTTCTCCATTGCATCGGCGATAATATCTCCGATACTGCTGTCGTCATTGGCCGAAATCGTGGCCACCTGCGAAATCTCCTTCCGGCCCTTGACCTCCTGGCTCTGCGCTTTCAGCTCGGCCACCACCGCCCCCACGGCCTGGTCGATGCCCCGCTTGATATCCATCGGATTCGCGCCGGCCGTCACATTCCTCAACCCCTCTTTGAAAATCGCCTCGGCCAGCACCGTAGCCGTGGTGGTCCCATCTCCGGCCACATCGGAAGTCTTGGAAGCGACCTCTTTGACCATCTGGGCGCCCATGTTCTCGTAGGGCTCTACCAGCTCGATCTCCTTGGCCACCGTAACGCCGTCTTTGGTCACCGTGGGCGATCCCCACTTCTTGCCCAGAACCACGTTCCGGCCCCTCGGACCTAAGGTGGCCTTTACGGCCTTGCTCAGAATCGTTACGCCGTCCAGTATCTTCTTCCGTGCGTCGATCCCAAAACTCAACTGCTTGGCTGCCATTGCCTGTTCCTCCTTTTTACTTTTTACTTTTTACTTTTCTACGATGCCCAGAACGTCGTCCTCCTGAACGATCACATACTCCTCGCCGTCAACCTCCACTTCCGTGCCGGCATACTGGCCAATCAGCACGCGGTTGCCCACCGCCACACCTATCGGGGTCCGTTTTCCCTTGTCGCTCACCTTGCCCGGTCCCACGGCGATCACTTCGGCCTCAAGGGGTTTCTCCTTGGCCGTATCGGGGATAATAATGCCCCCTCTTACCTGCTCGTCTTCTTCGATCCGCCTGAGCAGAACGCGGTCGGCCATAGGATGCACTTTCATGGAGCTTCCTCCTTAGAAATTCGGTTAACATGTTGATTTAATACATATTTATGCCTGTTAGCACTCTCACGGGTCGAGTGCTAACAGGCATAAATATACAACCTTTATCAAAATTGCGCAAGGAGAAATTGTCCAGAACCACAGCCTCTGATAAAGCCGCCCCTTATCGGTCCTGTTTTGCCTCTTCCAGCCGGCGTTTCCTCTGGTCCAGCACCTGTTCTAAGTGTTCGATTTCGGCCTCTAACAGCTCGGGATTCTCCTGCCCCCCATCCTCCTCGGGTGGAGGAGGATACGCCGCGGGCAATCCGGCGTCCGCCCAATCTTCAAATCCGCCGTCCATCGAAATCACCCGCTCATACCCCAGCGCTTTCAAAGACTCTCCGGCCAGCAGCGATCGCACGCCGCCGGCGCAGTAAACCACAACCTCCCGGGATTTGTCCGGAACTTTGGCCTCCACGTCGCTCTCCAGACGCCCCCGGGGAACATGAATCGCCCCCTCCAAGTGCCCCCGCTCCCACTCATCCAGCCCCCGCACATCCAGCAGAACCGGGGTCTCTCCCTTTTTCAGGTAATCGTGGACCTCCTGAATCGTCATCTCCGGAATCTCTCGACGGGCCTCGTTCAACAAATCTGCACGGGACTTCATATCGTTTCTACTCCTTTATTTTGTCATTCACCTGCCTTCAGGACGCACCGCAGTGCGCCCCTACAACCTGCCTTCCGTGTTATTCCCTGTGGTTCCGTGGCGCTTTTGATCTTCCCATCACCTCTCGCTCCGTCCGTGGCACTTCTTGTACTTCTTCCCGCTACCGCACGGGCAGGGATCGTTTCGCCCCACCTTCTGCACCCGGACAGGACGCTGCTTGGGCCGTCCCCCCTCCGAGTCGGATGTATTGGTCACCGTCGCCGCCGCCGCATCCGGCATCGAGGCGAATCCCATGCCCGTCGCATCCTCATGCACCAAAGCCAGCCGTTCGGGCTCCCGGCTCCGGCGTTGAATCGGAACCTCTTCAATCGGAATGCGGAAGAGGGTCTTGAGGGTCTCCCGGTTGATCTCGTCCAGCAGACCTTCAAACATCTGGAACCCCTCCCGTTTGTACTCCACCAGCGGGTCCTTCTGGCCGTAGCCCCGCAGGCCGATCCCCTCCTTGAGGTCGTCCATCTCGCGGAGGTGGTCCTTCCACCTCTCGTCGATAATGCCCAGGTAGACCATGCGCTCGATCTCCCGGAGCCGCTCGGTCCCAATCAACTGCTCGCGTCGGGCATAGGTCTCCCTCACCCCCCTCAAAATCCGTTCGCGCAGGTCCTCTCGCTTCAGCTCGGGCAGGTCTTCGGCCGGAACCGCCGGCGCTTGCAGGAATGTATTCCGCAGGTCCACCGAGAGCCCCTCTAATTCCCAGTCTTCCGGGTGGGCTTCCTCGGGCGCGTGGATCTCTAAAAGCGCATCGATGCTCTCTTCCATAACCTCGTGGATCTGATCGGAAATATTCTTCTGCTCTAAGGCGTATCGGCGCCGGTCGTAGATCACGTCCCGCTGCTGGTTCATCACATCGTCGTACTCCAGCACGTGCTTGCGCACCTCGAAATTCCTCGCCTCCACGCGCTTCTGCGCCCGCTCAATCGAACGGGTCACCATCCTGTGCTCGATCACCTCGCCCTCTTCGGCTCCCAGCCTATCCATAATCCGGGCGATCCGCTCCGATCCGAAGAGCCGCATCAGGTCGTCTTCCAGCGAAATGAAGGACCGGGAATTTCCCGGGTCGCCCTGGCGGCCGGACCGTCCCCTCAACTGCCGGTCGATCCGTCGGGCCTCATGGCGCTCGGTACCCACAATGTGGAGTCCGCAGGGAACGTCCGCCCAGCAGTCGTACTCCTCTAAGTGAGGGCACAGCGGTCGCGAATCGTCCGAATTGGCAATCAACGCGCACTGGTGGCCCTCGGGCGCCTTCACAATGCCGGGCCCCAGTTTGATGTCCGTACCCCGCCCGGCCATATTCGTGGCAATCGTAACCGCCCCCGGCTGTCCCGCCTGAGCCACAATCGGCGCCTCCTGCTCGTGGTGGCGGGCGTTGAGCACCGCGTGTTTGATACGCCTCCGGTTGAGCATCCGGGAGAGCAGTTCCGACACCTCTACGGTAATCGTCCCCACCAGCACCGGCAGCTTCATCTCGTTCAGCCGGACAATCTCGTCGATAATCGCATTGTACTTCTCTCGCTTGGTCCGGTAAATCAAATCGTTGGCGTCAACCCGGCGCACCGGTTCGTTGGTGGGAATAACCACCACATCCAACTTGTAAATCTGAAGGAGCTCCGCGCTCTCGGTCTCGGCCGTACCCGTCATCCCGGCCAGCTTGTAATAAAGCCGGAAATAGTTCTGCAGCGTAATCGTCGCAACCGTCTGGGTATCCCGCTCAACCTTAACGCGTTCCTTGGCCTCTAAGGCCTGGTGCAGCCCGTCGGAAAACCGCCGCCCCGGCTGCGGCCGGCCCGTGAACTCATCCACAATAATAACCTGCCCGTCGACCACCATGTACTGCACATCCTTCTCATACAGCGTATACGCCTTCAGAAGCTGCTGCACGCTGTGAATCGCTTCGCTCCTGCGGGCGTACTTCTGGTAGGCTTCGTCCTGCGCCTTCGCCTGCTCTTCCGCTGTAAGCAACGCATCGGCCTCAATACCCTGCAGGATCTCATCTAAGTCGGGCAGCACAAAATCGTCGGGCGCCTTGCTAATCTCCGACCGTCCCTTGTCGGTAAGATCGATGATGTGGCTTTTCTCATCAATGCTGAAATAGAGATCCTCGTCCAACTCGCCCAGGCGCTTATCGCGCATGTAGTCGGCCTCTACCCGGCCAACCAGTTGCTTGATGCCCTCCTCCAGCAGGAGTTTCATAAACCGCTTGTTTTTCGGCGTGCCCCGCTGCACCTGCAGCAGCCTGATGCCGGCTTCGTAATCGTCCTCTTCTAAAAGCTTCTCCGCCTCGCTCAAAATCCCGTTCACCACACGCGTCTGCGCCCGGTCCAGCCGCTCCACTAAGGGGCGCATCTCGTCGTAACGCTGGGTGTCCGCTTCGGGCACCGCGCCGGAAATGATCAGGGGGGTCCGGGCCTCGTCAATTAAAATGCTGTCGGCCTCGTCGATAATCGCAAAATGGTGCTCCCGCTGCATCAAATCTTCCGGGCGGATCGCCATGTTATCGTAGAGATAGTCGAACCCGAACTGGTCCTTGGTCCCGTAAACGATATCGGCCAGATACGCGTCCCCGTGGTCGCACTCCCTCAGCTGGTAGCCTCCCTGTTCATCCTCTTCAATCAGATAGGCCTCCACGCCCAGCGCCCGGTCCTGGATAATTCCCACACTCAGCCCCAGAAAGAGGTAAATGGGCCCCAACCACATCGCGTCCCGTTTGGCCAGGTAGGAATTCACCGTCACCAGATTCACGCCCCGGCCCAGAATTCCGTTGAGGTAAAGCGGCATACCCGCCACCAGCGTCTTCCCTTCCCCGGTGGCCATTTCGGCAATCTTGCCCTTGTGCAGCACAATACCGCCAATCAGCTGCACATCGTAGGGCACCTCCACCCAGGTGATCTGGTCTCCCGCCCGGTCCCAGCTCTTGCCCACCGTCCGCCGGCAGGTCTCTTTAAAGGCCGCGTAAGCCTCCGGCAGGATCTCGTCCAGCACCTCCGTCTCAATCTCTTTGATCTCCGACTCCACCTCGTTAATCTCGTCCAACAGATCCTGTCGAGCGGCCACATCCGTTTCCCCGTCCAGTTCGGCCCGCAACTCCGCCAGGCCCTCCCGCGCTTCCCGGGTAGCCTCCTGGAGCCGGTCTCGGAACTCGGCCGTTTTACCCTTCAGCTCATCCTCTGAAAGGTCCGCATAGGTGTCACAGATGCGGTTGATCTCCTCCACGATCGGGCGAATCTTCTTAATATCCCGTTCGTGTTTGGTCCCAAAAATCTTGGTAAGCGTCCCTAACATAATCCCGATCCAGTTCGAAAATATGAAACGTGTGCGTTCATCTACCGGGTGGAGATGAGGGCCGTTTGCCTTTGCCGTTTCACGTCTTTATTACCTCCCCATCTCCAGCCGCTCTGCCAGCAACTCGGGCAGCTGGGCCTCTCGAATCTTGGCCTGCGCCCCGGCCACATCGTAGGGCACTCGGCAGAGCTGGAGCTCGTCCGCCGCCTGGTCCCAGATCACGAAGGCCGCCCGGGGGTCGCCATCGCGGGGCTGCCCCACACTGCCCACGTTCACCAGATACCGTTCCGAAAGCGTAACCGGCGCAACACCCTCTCCAAGAACCTCCACGTCGCCCCTCTCCGAACAAATGAACGCCTGGTGGGAATGGCCCACAAAACAGACCCGCGCACCCGTATGCGCCAGCCCCTCCCGACCCTCTTCCGGATAGTGGATATAAGGCCAGGTCTCCGGCCGGTAGGGAGAAGCGTGGACGTAGAGCACATCGCCTTCTTCGGCCGTCAGCGGTCGTGCCTGCAAATAAGCAATGTGCGCCCCGGTCAACTCGGCCGCCGTCCACCGGATGGCGGCCAGAGCCATCGGGTTAAAGTACCGGGGCTCTTCCAGACCCGCCGCCACCCAGTCGTGATTGCCCGCAAGGACGACATCGGCCGCCTCGCACACCTGCTCGATGCATCGGTTCGGGTCCGCCCCGTAGCCCACCAGGTCGCCCAAACACAGGGTTCGGTCTACCCCGACATCGGCGCACCGCTCCAGCACCGCCTGAAGCGCCTCCAGATTGCCGTGAATGTCGGAAAAGATGGCGAGTCGCATCTTGGCCGTTCACCTCTCGCTGACTTCCGCCACCATCCCTTCTCGCTTGACAAGCGCATCCAGGATGCCGTTGATAAAGGCCGGAGACTTCTCCACACTGTAGCGCTTGGCCAGCTCAATCGCCTCATCAATGGAAACCTTCACCGGAATATCGTCAAATACCAGGATTTCGGTAAGGGCCATACGCAGCAGAATCCGATCGATCCGGGAAATCCGCTCCAGCGCCCAGTTCTCCGAAGCGCTCCCGATCAGCCGGTCCAGTTCCTCCAAGCGCGACCAGGTCGCTTTTCCAAGCGCCCTGGCAAACTGCGCCGCATCCGGAGACAGGCCGATGCGCAGTGACATGGTATGCAGCGTCTGCCCGACCGGATCTTCAGAACTCTCGGCCCAGTACAGGGCCTGCAACACGGCCTCTCGGGCCTTTCGGCGAGAATGTGTCATGTCCCGTTATCGCCCCAGGCCTCTAACAGGTTGACCATTTCAATCGCGCCCTGCGCAGCATCCCATCCCTTGTTCCCCGCCTTGGTGCCGGCCCGTTCAATCGCCTGCTCAACCGTATCGGTGGTCAACACGCCAAACAGGGTCGGCACGCCCGTCTCCATCCCCACCGCTGCGATCCCCTTGGCGGCCTCGCCGGCCACATAGTCGAAATGGGGGGTACTGCCCCGAATCACAGCGCCCAGACAGATCAGGGCGTCGTACCGGCCGCTGTCCGCCATCTTCCGGGCCATCAGGGGAATCTCAAAAGCCCCCGGCACCCACACCACATCAACCGTGTCCGGGTCGGCTCCATGACGCCCCAGGCAGTCCTGAGCCCCCTCCAGCAGCGCTTTCCCGATAAACGCATTAAACCGGCTCACCACAATGCCGAACCGCTTCCCCTCCGCCGACAGCTTCCCTTCATATACCCTGGGCATGGGTCCCCTCCGACTTTCCGTCGTCCAGCGTCAAATCGCCCTCCACAAAGAGATGCCCCATCTTCTCCTGTTTGGTGCGGAGGTACCGGATATTCCACGGGGTGGCTTCGATCTTCATCGGAACCCGCTCCACAATCTCAATCCCGTAGGCCTCCAGCCCCACCCGCTTGGCAGGATTGTTTGTGATCAGACGCGCCTGGCGAATCCCCAGATCCAGCAGAATCTGAGCGCCGATCCCGTAGTCCCGGTCGTCCATCTTAAACCCGAGTTTCAAATTGGCCTCCACCGTATCGTACCCTTCCTCCTGCAGCTTGTACGCCCGAATCTTTTCTCGCAGGCCAATGCCGCGCCCCTCCTGTCGCATATACACAACAGCTCCCCGCCCCTCCTTCTCAATCATCTCAAACGCCGAGTGCAGATTGGTATCGCAGTCGCACCGAAAAGAACCGAACACATCTCCTGTTAAGCACTCCGAATGCATCCGCAGCAGCACCGGTTCCCGGCGGGAAACATCGCCTTTGACTAAAGCGACGTGAGGCCGCTCGTCCACATCGCTTTCATAAAGGCTCAGCGTAAATTCCCCGAACCGGGTGGGCATATGCACCGTTTCAATACAGTGCACCAGCTTCTCGGAACGGTGTCGGTAGGCGATCAGATCCCGAATCGTAATCACCTTCAGCTCAAACCGTGCAGCCATCTCCGCCAGCTGCGGCAGCCGGGCCATCGTCCCGTCGGCGTTCAAAATCTCGCAGAGTACCCCGGCCGGGAAAAGGCCGGCAAGCCGCGCCAGGTCCACCGCCGCCTCCGTATGCCCGGCCCGGCGCAGCACCCCTCCGGGCCGCGCCCGCAAAGGGAAAATATGCCCGGGACGGCCAAAATCAACCGGCCGGGCGTTCGGGTCTACAAACCGCTGCACGGTTAACGCCCGATCCTGCGCCGAGATTCCGGTGGCGGTCCCCTCCACCGCATCGATACTCACGGTAAAAGGCGTCTCGTGGAGCGCGGTGTTTCGATCCACCATCATATCCAGTTCCAGTTCCTTCAAACGCTCCGGGGTCGCCGGCAGGCAGATCAGACCGCGCCCGTGGGTGGCCATAAAGTTGACCGTCTCCGGCGTCACCTTCTCGGCGGCCATAATAAAATCGCCCTCGTTCTCCCGGTCCTCGTCGTCCACCACAATCACCATCTTCCCGACCTGGATGTCCTCCAGCGCGTCCTCGATACTTGCAATCTGAACCGGGAATGAAGTTCCGTCATGTGCCATAACCGGCTGACTCCTGCTTTTCAAATGTGAGGAGGCGCTCGATATACCGCGCCACCATATCCACCTCTAAGTTCACCGAATCGCCCGCACGGCGCTCGGAAATCGTGGTCACCTCAAGCGTATGCGGAATCACCGCAACCGTAAAATCCCGAGCCGAAGCCGAAACCACCGTCAGGCTGATCCCGTCAACTGCAACCGACCCCTTCTCGGCCACATAGGGTGCCAGATCGGCGCCCAGGCCAACCTGAAAAACAACATTATCCGACGACTCCCGCCGCTCCAACACCTTCCCCACCCCATCCACATGCCCGGCCACAAAGTGCCCGCCCAGCCGCTCTCCGGCCTTCACCGACCGCTCTAAGTTCACCCGACTGCCCACCCGCAGCCGCGAAAGTGTGGTCCGCCGGAGCGTCTCTTCCACCGATTCCACCCAGAACCCCCGCTCGTCAAACCCCACCACCGTATGGCACGCCCCATCCAGATCGATACTGTCACCAATCCGGACATCTTCCAGAACCCGCTGCGCATCCAGCGCGGTCCGCTGATACCCCGCCCGCCGCTGAACAGACCGCACCACCCCAACCTCTTCGACGATCCCGGTAAACATACATATCCTTCTTTTGCCTTTTTACTTTTTACTTTTTACTTTTTACTTTTTACTTCCTCACCCTCGCCGTATAAAAAAGATCCTCCCCCAACCGTTCAACCTCAACCTCCTCCAGCCGAACCGCATCCGCCACAAGGTCGATCCCCAACTCGCCCACCGAAGAGATACCCCCCCCCAGAATCTTGGGAGCGATAAAAACCGCCACCCGGTCCACCAGCCCCTCCCGCAGCGCCGAAGCCGCCACCTCTCCACCCCCCTCAATCAAAACGTGGATCAGGTCTTCCGCTGCGGCCCGAACCAGCACATCCCGAAGCCGGGGCCGTCCGTTCGCCAAGGGCACCTGCCAGACCCGGCCCCCTGCCGCTTCCACCGCCTCGACCTTCTCTCCCGAAACCCCTTCGGCCGCCGTCACAACCAGGGGCGCGCCCTTGAATACCCGCGCCTGTGTGGAAATCCCCAGCCCGCTGTCCAGCACAATCTTCACCGGATCGCGCCCTTCCACGTGCCGCACCGAAAGCTCGGGATCGTCAATCCGCACGGTCCGGCTGCCCACCAAGACCGCATCGGCTCCTGCGCGCAAGCAGTGCGCCCGAACCCGGGACGCCTTTGAGCTGATCCACTTCGAATCGCCCGACAGCGTGGCAATACGCCCATCCAGTGTCTGTGCCAGCTTAAGCGTCACAAACGGAAGTCCGGACGTGCGGTGCTTGATGTAGACCTCGTTGAGCCGCCGGGCCTCCGCCTCCAGCAGCCCCACCTCCACACACACCCCCGCCTCCCGGAGCCGTTGAATACCCTGCCCCGAAACCCGCGCATCGGGGTCCCCCATCGCGCAGAGCACCCGCGCAACCTGCTTCTGGATAATCAGCTCGGCACAGGGCGGCGTGCGGCCGGCAAAAGAACAGGGCTCAAGCGTCACATACAGCGTCACATCCCCCGTGCCCGCCACCACCCGCTCCAGCGCAAAAACCTCCGCGTGCGGCTGCCCCGGCTCGGGATGGTACCCCTGCCCCACAACCCGCTCCCCCTGCACCGCCACCGCCCCCACCATCGGATTGGGCCGGGCGGTCTCTCGCCCCCGCTCGGCCAGCTCTAAGGCCAGCCGCATGTAATCCGCGTCGGTCATTGCCGCTCCCATCCCCACACGTCCATTGCGGATTTTGGATTGCGGATTGCGGAATAACAAATCCGAAATCCGCATTCCGAAATCTTATTTGACCTCAATCACTGCCTTTCCCACCCCCACATTCCCCAGCGCATCCACCGCCCGAACCACCACCGTATACTCACCCGGCGTGAGCTTTTCAACACGAAAGCGCAGCGCCTCACTTCGGGAATCGAAGATCTGGTCCGCAGGAAAAACCACCTTCCACGAGCCGGAGTTGACCGCATAGGCCGCCTCCTGGATCGCGCTGGTTGCATCCGAAACCGAGCCTTCCACCAGCACTGTGCCCGGGCCGGTCTGCTGGACCGTGCTCAAACGCACGGAAGGAGGCGTGTGGTCTAAGTCGAAAGGCTCGCTCGCCTTTTCGGCCGAAAGGGCCAGCGGCTCGGGATTGCTCAACCGGTCGGACGCCACTACGCGGACCTGCATAGTGCCCTCCGGCGCCGACTCGATATTCCAGAGGTAGGAGGCCGACGTAAGCTCCTCTTCCAGGAGCTTCCACGTCTTCTCCTCTCTCCCCCGAAAATAGAGGTCGTAGATCAACCGGTCGTCGTTGGCGTCCTCCGCCGACCAGGCGATCTTCCAGACCCCCCGTCTGGGCTCAGCGGCCTGGCGGCCCTTGCCCCCGTTCTTCCCCGGCCCGGAGCGCCCCCCGCCCCCGGAGGGAGTGTTCTTCCCCTGAAGCGGTGAAACCTCGATCGTGAGAATCTGTGGCCGCACGTTCTCTTGAAGACCCGCCAAGGTCACCTCCCGCAGCCGGGGCGTAACCGTACCTGTCTCCGACCTCAGACGTGCCCGATACTGCAAGAACCGCGCCGGCGGGCTGGAAATCTGCCCGGCCGCTTCGAGGGAGTCGGACCAGGGGCTCCAGGTATCGTCGGGAACCTCGCTGTTGCCCGACCGCGTCTGAAACAGAACCGACGTTCCTTTGCGCAAATCGGCCTTCCAGGCCAGCCTGCCCCACCGGGAAACCAGGGCGAAATCCCGGGGCTTGGAGGTCAAACTGCCCTCTTTGGCGTACCCTTCCCCCAGCCGGTAGATCTTCCCGGCCCCCGCGGTACCGATCCACAGACCCCCCTTTTGAGAAGGGCAGAAGGCCCAGGGCTGGACATCCGCCATCCGGGTCAGCAGCGTAGCCGAGCCGTCACTGCCAACCCGGTACACACTTCCCTTGTCTCCGGTAACCACGGTCACTTCACCCTGCGGGTCAACCGCCAGGGCCAGCAGCATCGGCTCGGAAACCTTCCAGAGCCGGAAGGTTGCGCCCGAAGGCCGAATCGCGTAAAGTGCGGACGACTCCTGTGCCGGCGCAGGGCGAGGCTCCTGCGGCGGCTGCGGCGCCCCCCCCTTGCCCCCGTCCGGCCGCGAACTGCCCGACATTGCGCCGGCATACAGCACCCCGTTGGGCCCCAGAGCCAGGGCGTGGATCTCCTTTTCCGCCGCATCGTAGAGCACCTCCACCTTCTCTTTGGTGTCCACCCTGTAGACCAGCCCGTTTTCATCCGTCCCGGCGTACAGGCGCCCGTCCGCCCCCCGGATAAGAGAGACCACGTTGTGGTCGGAACTCTGGTAGACCTGCCTGGCTTCCCCTTTGGCAGAAACCTTCACAATCCGTCCCTGTTTCCCGCCGGTAGCCGCATACAATCCCCCGCCGGCCTCGGGCACCAGCGCCCAGACGTGGTCATCACCGGTGCGGCAGAACGTCGCCGGATTTTTGCCCGGGGCAATCCGATAAATCAGCCCGTCCGGCGAGGACCCCGCGTAGAGCGCCCCGTCTGCGCCCACGGCCAGGCTGAAAATCGCCACCTCCGGCGAATCGAACAGGAGCTCGGGCTCTCCCGTTCCATCCAGTGCGTAAATCTTACCGCTGTTGCCCGTAGCAATATAAAGCCGCCCCTTCCCATCCTCTGCAAGCGCCCAGACAAACTGCTCGCCCGTATCCGCCGCCTCTTCCAGAACCGGCGCAAGAACGGCCACCCCATCCCGGGTCAGAGAAACCCCCTCCAACTCACCCCGCAAAAACGCCTTCTGCGTATCTTCCCGCCAGATAATCGGCTCAACAGCCCCGACCCCACCCACCAGCCCCACCAACCCCACCAGCACACCAATGCGGATTGCGGAATGCGGATTGCGGAATAAACCCTCCCAAATCCGCAATCCGCATTCCGCAATCCGCAATTTCCTATCTCTCCGGCCCTTGCTTCTATTTTTTCTTCCCACCACGACCTGCCTTCCCGTTGAAGATCGCACCGTTCCTCTCCCGATCCACATAAATAGAAACCGCCTGGCTGCCGAAAAGCACGTGTTCTGTTCGGACGCGCATCCGCTCCAGAACCGTCTGCCTCACCGGCTTGACAGTCCCCGATTCCCGGGACAGCCGAAGCGCGGAGAGCACCGACGGAGGCAGCGCAGACATTGCCCGCCCCTCCACCGTGACCCCCCTTTTGGCGGAGAGGAGCACAAGAATAAGATCGTCGTTCCGCTCCACACGGCTCAACAGGCGGATCAGGTGCTCCAGGTCCCGGGGCCTGTACTCGTCGGGCGCCCGCTTGACCTCCAGCGTACGGTGGGCGCTGGCGCTGGATACCCGCAGGATCAACCGCCCCCGCCGGGCCTGCGCGGGGATCACCAGCAGCGTATCCACCTTCTGGGGGTCCCCTAAGTAGGGCCGCAGCGTAACCGACACCCGGACGGTATCTCCCGGCTGAAAGCGGGCCTTCTGAAGGCGCACCGCCTCAATACGGGCAGCACGGGCCCGCTCTTCCAACTCCAGATCGAACGCAACCTCCTCTACCTGCACCCGTTCAAAAGGGTTTTGCATCAACCGGGCCAGAGGAGTCGTTGCCCCCAGCACGGCCTGTCCCACCTGAGCGCCGGCGTAAACATTCTCCACTTCCAGAGCAGGGTGCCCTGCCAGCGCAATCCGGGTGCGTGTCCGCACCGTGGTTTCACCCATCAATTTCTCAGCCGAAATCAAGGCGCTGGTAACCGCCATCCGCAGCAGCAGCGGACCGAAATCCCGGTTGCGCAGCACCTCCATCCGGAACGTCTCCTGGTTCCCCGAAGAACGGATCTCGATCTGCGTGGGGATCATCTCCGCCTCGCGGCCGACAATCCCCGCAATCCCCGGCGCCCGATCCTGGACGATCAGTCCCATCGGACGCGACGCCGTACCCAGCTTAAAAGAAAGGTACTGACTGGGCAAAACCTGGTGGATGTAGGCCGCCGTCATCGGCATGGCCGTGCTGCCCCCAAAAAGCATCGGATGCCCGAACCCGACCACGCGATCCCCCTCCCGATAGGTAAGGGTGCCGATGCCCGTAACGCTGAAATCGCCCCGGATAAGCTGTACTCCCAGAGCGGCGCCGGGTTCAAATGGGGCGGAAGGAAGGGACGGATCGGCGCCCCCGCCTCCCTGAACGGGCAGCAGCCCCAGAGGCAGAAGCTCCTCCCGGAGTTCGGCCACCACCCGGGGAACAAAGCCCGACATCACCAGAGGCGTCGCCACCGGCTTCAATTCACCCATCTCCAGTCCCGGCGAGTCCAAGGATACGCTCTCCTCTCCCAGCCAGAACCCCAGACTGGAAGCGGCGTCCGGCGGTGCGGAGGGACGATTGAGCACACCGATCATCTCGGCAATCGGGGTAATGCCGGCGATCGGTTCCTTGGCGAAAGCGCCGAAGCTGTAGGCCACGGCTCCGATCAGCTTGCCGTCGATATAGACAGGGCTGCCGCTCATTCCCGAAATAACCCCCGTCTCTTCCAACGGTCCTCCCGAAAGCCGGGCCAGAATAATATCGCTGCGCGGCCCGAAGACATTGCGCAGAACCCCCAAAGTCTCCACCTGAAACGTATCGATGCGCGTCCCCTGAAAAACCGTCCGGCCGATGCCCACCATGCCCCGTTGCACCTCGTCAACGGACATATAGGCAACCGCTTCGGTCGCCCCGCAATCCCTCGCAACAATCGCCGGGAGAAGGGTCATAACAAGACAGAGAATCGTGAAAAATATACGGACCACGCAAAACACCTCACACAGAATTGTGTCTTAGGAGAAACAAAATCTACCCTCAGCCAAAGCAAAAGTCAAGTGTATGGTACCGCTCTGGCCTGCACCGTCCCAAATCTGCTCACGTTCCTGCTTTATTATACCTTATTATACCTGTTTTGGTTGCAGCGAACAAGCCCCTTGTGAAAACCTCTGAATCTGCGTATACTGAAGGTATGCAGATCAGCCTGCTGACCATCGGCAGATGCCGGACACCCTACCTTCAGGAAGGGGGGATGGATTACGCACGCCGCATCGGTCGATACGCCACATTAAACCATATAGAAGCCAAAGAGGAACGGGCGGCCGGGGGGATGCCCGCCGCAGAGATCGTCCGCAGGGAGGGTGAGCGCCTCCTCCAGGCGATCCCACAGAACGCCTTCGTCGTGGCCCTCGATCCCGCAGGCCCGACCTGCTGTTCGGAGGACCTGGCGGAGCGAATCTCCCAACTCGGCCTGCAGGGCAAAAGCCGGATTGCCTTTGTGATCGGAGGCGCATTCGGACTGGCGTCGGAGGTGATTCAGCGGGCAGACTGGCGGCTCTCGCTCTCCCCGATGACCTTCCCCCACGAATTGGCCCGGTTGATCCTGCTGGAGCAGATCTACCGGGCGTTCACCATTCTGAGAGGGGAACGGTATCATAAGTGAACGACCCCGCTCAGATGCTTCCTGGTTCAACGATCCGATTTACAAAAAGCCCGGGGAACAGGATATCGAACAGCCGGGGAGAGTTGATTCCCTCGCCAGGAATCCGGCTGCCTCGATTGCGTCCTGCCCCCGGGCTTTGTTTTTGATAGAGCGGATCGGCCCCGGGCCGACAACAGAATCGGGATTCAGAAAATCAGAAAAGGGAAGATCAACCGATCAAAACGCCAAACAGCGGGATCGGCATCCAGAAGTGCAGGTTTAAATATGGAATGGGGAACAGGGGAAATCGTCGGGCATGTACGCCCTCAAACCGCAGGGGTCAACCGATGGGGCATCGGCTCCCCCGCTGTAGGAAACGGAGATGTCTCCTAAAAACTGTGGGAACGTCACATAAGATAAGCCTTTGTTTTTCCTAAGTCAAGAGGAAGTTTTTCCCATCACAATATGTTGGGGTCGGTCCCAAATAATATACCTTAATTTGGAGATCAAACCTGTTTTAGACGGAACGATTCACCTGGAAAGGTCCCAGACTACCAAGCCAAGAGGCCGACCCCGTTTAAGGCGTCGGCCTCTTCTATCTCCAGCTTATGCGCCCGGCCCGCTATTCCGCCTGCGCCGATTCATCCATCTCCATAATCCAATGGTTCGGACATTTTTTATAAGTTGTTGATTTTCAACAGGTTATAAATTTAGCACCAGATTCCATAAACTGTTATTTTTCAATGGCTTATGAAATTTGAACCCCCAGAATTACAAAAACTGTCCGAAGTATTGTAATCCCGAACACAGTGCTTTCCGTATCCTGGCAATACGCCAGGTACCCCACGCCGGGAATAGCCATCCTGGGCACCACAACCTTTCCCCCTGCCCCCTCAATCCTCTGAGAGAATTCATCGACAGAAGGCACATCAACCGTATTGCAAACCCTGTGTTCGGGTTGCATCCGGTTCATTAACCCTCCATTAATACCGGGCTCGTTATCCTCACCGGTCGTAATCAGCCAGTAATCCTGGGGACCGTCCCACTTATTGAACTTCCAGCCGAATACAGCTTCGTAAAAGCCAATCGCCCGCTCCGGATCGTCTGCGGGAATTTCGAAGTGTACGATTCTTGGCATCGCCACGCCTCCTTGTTAATAGATGGTCCGAGGAATAATTCTGGACTTTGGCAAGCCATTTGCGTAATATCGCATCCAGACTCCGAAAGGAGGTCGTTCGCTCTCCTTTAACTGCTTCCGCGAGGAGCCCTGCCATGATCGATCTACGCAGCCTTGACACAGCCCATCCGGGAAAGATTCGCGCCTTGTTTGGCCTTTCTCCAGCTGCTTTGGCAGAGCTTTTGGAGGCTGTGCTGCCGGTGTTGGTGGACCGTCGTCGTCAGGCCCAGGCTTTTCGGCCCAATCGCAGACGGGTCGTGGGGGGTGGGCGCAAGCGGCGGTTAAAACCGTATCAAGAGGTGTTGATGAGCTTGCTTTATTTGCGTCACAACGTTGCCCACGCCGTGGTGGGGGAGATGTTTGGGGTGAGTGCGGATACTTCGGAAAACACGTTTCATGAGGTGATTCCGGTTTTGAGGGAGGTCTGTCCCTCCCAGCGTTTTGATGCAGAGAAGACATGGAAGAAGGGCGAACCTTCCTGGCATCCTGATGAGGTGGATCGAGTGCTGGTCGATAGCTTTGAAACGCCCATCCGACGGCCTTCTATCGACGAGAGGCAAAGGCAGGTCTACTCGGGTAAACGCAAACGCCACACGATCAAGACCCAGGTGGCCACAGATAAAAAGGGAGAGATTCTCAGCATCGATGCAGGCCATCGTGGGCCAAAGGCGGACATCCGGCTTTATGAAGAAAGTGGGGTGCACCAGCAGTTCCCCAATGCCGATAAACTGGGAGATAAGGGCTATCAGAGTCAAGCACACCCCGAGATCATCTCACCTCACAAAAAACCAAAGGGGGGTGAACTCACAAGCGAGCAACGTCAAGAAAACCGGCAGATCGCCCAGCAACGCATCTATGTGGAACACGGCATCCGTCGCATCAAGGGGTGGCGAATCCTTCGAGAAGATTATCGCCTGGGGGTGGGGCTATTTCCGATGATTGCAGGAGCCGTTGTCGGCCTGGTGCAACTGGGCCGAATTCTCGGATAAACGATAAGAAAAACTGAATCTCAGGCAAAGACTGTATAACTTTTTATTCTTCGGATTATCTAATGGGTTTACCCTGAAAAGATGCTGTACATCCTTATCCGGTTTCAAACACAATTCAACCGAACCACACCCCTGACCATTCACCATTTACCTATGCCGCTCGCTTTTCGGCGCGCCGCACCTCTTTCAGCGCCGCCATCCAGGCCGCCTCGTAAGCCGCCAGCGCCCGGCGCCACACCCCTGCATCCGCCTGCCCCTGCTGAACCTGCCGGGCCGCCCGTTCGATCGCCCGTTCTGCGGCCACAATCTCCGGCCGCCCGGCAACCCCCTTCATCGGGGTGTACCCAAATGCTGTGCGCACCCGGTTGAGCACCCCGCTCACCTCCTGGCAGAGCCGGGCCAGAGAACGGTCCTCCCCGCGCCTCCGCATCCAACTCACCTCCTTTCAATATCACCCTACCCTGTTCCGTGCGCTTCTAACAGTTCAACAACCGCATCCTGCCCGCCGATCCTGGCGTGATCCATCAGCGGGATACCGTGCGGACCCTTCTGGTGTGCCACTTGAGGATCGTCAGCGAGGAATGCTTTGACGATTTCAACCTTCCCCAGCATCGCCGCACAGAAAACATCCATCCTGGCCCCTCTGGACAGGAGATGCTCAGCAATCGCCTTGCTATTGGTGTGCGCAGCAGCGCCAAGCGCAGTCTCCCAGTCCCCTCCGCCCCAGTCCCAGCACGCATTGACCAGCGCCGGTTCCTGCTGGAGCAACTCTTTCACCCGATCAAAATCACCGTGAGCTACCCGCACAAATTCTTCTACCAAATTTCGATCCAGCGCAGGGGGAGTCTCCATCCTGTATCCTTTCGTGTTGGGTGTTGGTGCTGTCTGCCTGCAGCCTGTTTTTTTTAGGGGTCTTATCCTGCTACGGAAATATAGTGAACATTCGTATATTTGTCAAGAAAAATTTGGCATTTTTTTTAAGCAAAATTTCGTTTTATCGGAAAAATCGTAAGTGTTTATAAATCAAACATCTACAAAAGTGTCCAAGGCCAATAAGTACCTGAAAATCAACAGGTTACAGCCTCCCTGAAAACGGGCCACCAGCCGCTCGAAAAACCTCCCTTGGCGCCCTTTGAACGGCTTCCCAATACCCTTCGAACACGCATCTCCCTGTGTCTCCTACATATCTCTGGACAGAAACGCGATTCTATATTATCTTCGGAACTCCTGGACACACCCGATGCACCGAATTTTCCGACCGATCTTAATAAAACAAGCGAAGTGAGGAGATCCCATGGCAGGCACCCTGAAAGTCGGCATCATCGGCGTTGGCGGCATTGCCGGGAGCCACATCCCCGGCTGGAACGCCTCGGAACATGCCGAACTGGTCGCCGGCTGCGACATTGACAAAACCGTCCTCAAAAGATGGGGCCAGAAGCACGAAGTCTTGAAGCTCACGACCGACTCTGCGGACCTCTTCAACGACCCCGACATCGATATCATCGACATCTCCACCCCCAACGCCCATCATGCCCCCTTAGCCATCGCTGCGTTGAAGGCCGGCAAACACGTCATCTGTGAAAAACCGCTGGCGCCCACCCCGGCCCTCGTCAAAAAAATGATCGCCGCACGGGACAGATCGGGTAAACTGCTGATGACCGCCCAGCACTTCCGCTTTTCGGGCTCGGCCAAAGCCATGAAGGCCGAAATCGACACCGGCGCCCTGGGCGAGGTCTACCACGCCAGAAGCTGGATGCTGCGCCGATCCGCGGCACCCACCAGCCCCGGATTTGTCATCAAACAGCACAGCGGCGGAGGGCCCTGCATCGACATCGGCGTCCACATCCTGGACCTCACCCTGTGGTTTATGGGCAACCCCAACCCGGTTGCCGTCAGCGGCGTCGCCCGGGCGGAACTGGCCCACCAGAGGGGCGCCTTCAGCAACTGGGGCGGCCCCATCCCTAAGAAATTCGACGTCGAAGACTTCGCCGCCGCCTTCGTCCGCTTCGAAAACGGCGCCACGCTCATCCTCGAAGTCAGCTGGCTGCTCCACCACGACACCACGGGTGAAGACATGCAGATGTGGCTCTACGGAACGGCAGGCGGCAGCCACTGGCCAAAGTGCGAAATCTACGAAACCAACAACAAAACCCGGCAGCATTACAACCGGACCCTGAAAAACACCCGAGACCGCCTGGAGGCCCACGCTCAGGAATGCGTCGAATTCGCCCGGGCGGTCGCAGAAGGCGCGCCATCCCCCGTGCCGGCCGAACAGTCGCTGCAGGTGATGGCCATCTTAGACGGCATCTACCGCAGCCAGACGGCCGGACGCGAGGTCAAAATCAAATCCTGAGTTCCAGGCTCCAGGCCAGAGTCAAAAAAGGAACGACCCGATGGCAGATACAGCAGACGTCGTCGTCATCGGCGGGGGCGTCATCGGATGCGCGGCCGCCTACGAACTCGCCGGAGCGGGGCTGAACGTGACCCTGCTGGAGCAGGGGACCATCGGCAGCGGATCGTCTTCGGCCGCGGCGGGCCTGATCGTGCCCTTACACGCGGCCGAGGAAGGCGAGCCCTCCCCGACCTTCGACTTCTACCTGGCGTCCTCCAAGTGCTTCCCCGACCTGGTCGCCGAACTGGAAGAGACCACCGGTCTCCGCGTCGACTTCGACCGTTCGGGACCCCTCCGGGTGGCGGCCACCGAAGACGAGGAGGACCTGCTCCGGGAATCCTTCGAAGGCTGGGAGCAGATGGATGAACTCTCCGTGGAATGGGTGGACAGCAGCGCTCTGCGCGAAATGGAGCCGGGCCTGTCTCCGGACATCCGCTGCGGCGTCTTCTCAAAAGACGAGGCCAGGCTCCATCCCGGGCGGTTCACCCATGCCCTTGCCCAGGGAGCGGCGCAACGCGGCGTGGATATCCGCACCGGCTGTCCGGCCCTCGGCGTACGCCGGCGAGGCGGCCGGTTCGAGGCCGTCCAGACCATCGACGGTGAAATCGCCGCCGGAGAACTTGTCATTGCCGCCGGCGCCTGGAGCCGCGTCCCCTGCGCCTGGTTCGGCGTCCACGTTCCCATCGGCCCGGCCCGGGGGCAGATGGTCGCCCTGAGACCCCCATCCCGCGCTTTGAGGCACTCGCTCCTCTCGTACAACGGGGCCATCCATCCCAACTTAGATGGAACCGTTCACGTGGGATCCACCGTCGAACTCGTCGGCTTCGACACCCGCGCCACCGCCGAAGGCATTGCCTCCATCCTGTCCATCGTCCCCAGGCTGCTCCCGGCGCTCAATTCCGCCCCGGTCGAGCGCATCTGGTCCGGGCTGCGGCCCTGGTGCGAAGACGGCGTCCCGGCCATCGGGCGGCTCCCCGGCTGCGAGGGCGTCATCCTGGCCAGCGGGCACTTCAAACTCGGCATCATCGGCAGCGCCATCACCGCCCGAACGGTCAAAACGCTGGTGACAGACGGACGGGTCGATCCCCTGATCGCCCCATTCACCCCCGAACGATTTGCGGAGGGCGCATAATGGTCACCCAGCCGGTAACCGTGGAACGGACGTTTACCGTCAACGTCCCGCAGGACCGGGCGTGGGCCTTCCTCCGGGACCCGGCCTCTTTAAGCACCTGCATCCCGGGCGTATCCGATGTAACCGCCCTGGAAGACGGCGCCTTCCGGGCGACGGTGGAAGTAGCCATCTCCATCCTGAAAGCCCGATTCGACATGCACGTGTGCATCGCAAAGGAGCAGCCCCCGTCCTGTCTGGTTGCCGAGATGTCCGGAAAAGACGAAAAAACCCAAACTCTGCTCGAAACCCGCAACACCGTGACCCTAAGAGCCAAAGAGAACAGCCAGACCGAAGTCGCCTTCCGCATCGAGGCCAAACTCACCGGCAAGCTCGCGGCCTTAGGCGGCGGCATGGCCGTCAAACTCAAATCCCGCCAGATGGCCAGAGCCTTTGCAAAGGAAGTCAAACAAAAAATAGAAGCCGAAAAGAGCTAACCATTCTTCATTCTTCATTCTTCACTCTTCACTCTTCATTTCCCATGCCCAATACCTTCACAGTCACCGAAGCCTCCCGCCAAATCCAGGCCGGCCACCTCTCGCCCCTCGACCTCCTCCATGCCTGCCTTTCACGCATCGACGCCCTCGAAGACAGCGTACACGCCTGGGTCACCCTGGACCGTGAAGGCGCACAGGCGCAGGCGCAGACCCTCCAGGAGGAACTCGTCCACGGGCGCAGCCGGGGACCCCTCCACGGCATCCCCGTGGGCATCAAAGACATCATCTACACCCGGGGCCTGCGCACAACGGCCGGATCAAAAATCCACCGCGACTTCGTGCCCGATTACGATGCCACCGTCGTCTCTAAGCTGCGGGATGCGGGCGCGGTCATCCTGGGCAAAACCGTCACAACCGAATTCGCCTGCTTCGACCCCCCGAAAACCCGCAACCCCTGGAACCTCGCCCACACCCCGGGCGGCTCCAGCAGCGGATCGGCCGCGGCCGTGGCCAGCCGCATGTGCCCGGCCGCCCTCGGCTCCCAGACCGGCGGCTCCATCAGCCGGCCCGCGGCCTACTGTGGAATCGTGGGCTGCAAACCCACCTGGGGCCGCGTCAGCGTATACGGCGTTCACCCCGTCAGCTTCAGCCTCGACCACCCCGGCCCCTTCACGCGCAGCGTCGCCGACGCCGCCCTGCTGCTCCGGGCCATCGCCGGCGCCGATCCGCACGACCCCCTCTCCTCGGACGCTCCCGTCCCCGACTATCCCGCCAACCTGGCCAAACCCTTAACCCGCCCCCCCCGCATCGGACTTATTCGGTCCTACTTTCAGGAAACCGCGGATGATGCCATGGGGGCCGCAGTTGAAAATGCAGCCGACGCCTTCCGACCAAACGGCGCCGGCGTGACCGACGTCGACCTTCCCGAGAGCTTCTCCGATCTCCACCGGATGCACCGCACAATCATGCTCGCAGAGGCCGCCGCCTGCCACGCCGCTCAGTTTAAAACCCACAAAGCAGACTACAGCCCGGGCATCCGCTCTCTCATTGAAGAGGGCCTGTCCCTCCCCGCCGTCGACTACGCCGACGCCCGGCGCCACCAGCTCGTATTCCGCTCCGAGATCCAGACCCTCTTCGCCGACATTGACCTGCTCCTCACCCCCGCCACGCTCACCCCCGCTCCGAAAGACCTCGCCACCACCGGCGACCCGGCGTTCAACGCCCCCTGGAGCTACGCCGGACTCCCCACCGTCGTCCTGCCCGCCGGGCTTTCGCCGGAAGGCATGCCCGTTGGCGTCCAGCTGACCGGCCGCCCTTTCGCCGAATCCGACCTCCTGGCCGGGGCCGCCTGGTGCGAAGCCCGACTTGGGTGGAACCAGGCGCCGGAGGACCGCAGTACATAAACCCGCAGGGGCACGCTTTGTATCGAATCTGCGCCATTTTCTGCCTCCTCCTCCCATCCCTGTCCGTACAGGCAAACAGACAGGTAGCTGCCCAGGAAGGTCTCGACCGGATGTTAAACGAAGACTATGCCCGGGCGCACGCCATCTTCGACTCCCTCATACATGCCGAGCCGGAGCGGCCCGAAGGCTACCTGGGCAGAGCATTTGCCTACTGGGACGCCAGCCTCATCCTGGAAGACGACACGCAGCACGACCGGGAGATCCGCCGTCTGATCAAACAGGCCACCCGGGTTTCAGAGCGCCACATCAAAACCCACGGAGAATCGGCCGAGATGTTCTTCTGGCTCGGCAGCGTCTACGGACTCAGCGCCACCCTTGAGATGGTGCGCGGCAGTACCCTCGAAGCGGTAATAAACGGCCTCAGAAGCCGGGAATTTCTCCAGGAAGCCCTTGACTTGGATCCCAACCTGATCGACGCCCGTTTCGGTCTGGCCCTCTCCGACTACATCATCGCTCGCAAACCGAGGCTCCTGCGCATGGTCAGCCGGCTCTTCTCGCTCCCCGCCGGAGACCGGGAGGGGGGTCTGGCGCAGCTCGACCTGGTGGCCCGGGAAGGCGTCTACTGCCAGAGGCACGCCCTGTCCAGCCGGGCCTTCATCGCACTCTACTACGAGAAAACTTCGGAAGAGGCGCGCCGCCGGTTTGCGGACCTGCTCCGGCGCTATCCCAACAGCATCGACTACCGGGTGCGCTACCTCGACGCCCTCTTCGCCCTCACCGTAAAAGGGGAAAAGGCGTACCGGGGGGCCCTGATCGACTCCGTCCGGTCCATCCGAAAAATGGCAGTGCAGCGGGACTGGAAGCTGGACCGCTGGACGCACACCAAACTGATCTTCATAGGAGGACTCGGGTACTACCTGACGGGGAAAACCGAAAGGGCGAGGGAAGATATGGAGACCTACATTCAACAGGCCGAAAAAAAAAGCTGGTTGCTCGGCCCGGCGGAACTGATCCTGGGCAAGCTGGCCGACCTGAACGGCAATCGGACAAACGCGATCGCCCACTACAAACGCGCCCTCAAGCAGGAAGATGTCTGGGGCACCCGCGCCGAGGCCCGGCGCTACCTGAAGCGCCCCTTCCTCGGTGAGGAGCCGGTCCAGCGCCCCCCCGACCTGGTCCGGCGCTACCCGGAGCGACCCTGATGAATTTCGGAATGCGGATTGCGGATTGCGGAACAGAGGTTTTTCAATCCGAAATCCGCATTCCGAAATCCGCAATCGCCTTTCCCCACCCCCGAGGCCCTCATGAGCCAGGCTGCTGAGTCACTCCAACCCTCTGGTGAACCCCACCCCGTAGAGGAATCTCCCGAAACCAGGTTGCGAAAACCGGCCCTCTTGTGGGTGGCTGCAATCCTGATCTTCACCTGTACCGCGCCCACCTATCTGGAGTTCAAATCCCGGTCGGCGCACATGGCCATGTCCAACCTGCCCCTGGCCGTGCTGCTCCCCTTCGTCATCTGGCTGCTCTGCAACACCCTGCTCAAGCGCACCTTTCCCCGCCTCTCCCTCTCCACAACCGAACTGCGCGTGATGCTTTGTGCGCTCTGGGTGGGCGCCTCGTTTGCCGGGTACAACTGGGTCACCCAGTGGGTGGGGTCCATGGCCGCGCCCCGCTACTTCGCCTCGCCCGAAAACCGGTGGAAAGAACTCATCTTCGATCACCTGCCCTGGTGGATGTACCCGTCCAATTTCCCGGGTGTGGTGGAAGGGTTCCACCTCGGTCTGGGTGAAGGAGAGGCCCTGCCCTGGGGTGCGTGGATCGGTCCGATCTTCTGGGCCGGATCGGGGGCGGTGGCCATGACGGCCATCGCTCTGGGGTTGACTGCGACCTTCCAGAAGCAGTGGACCGAACACGAGCGGCTCACCTTTCCCCTGGCCGAAGTCTCCCTGGAGCTCACCGATGGGTTCGACCGCCGCTCGGGATGGGCGCCCTTTGTGCGCAACCGGCTCTTCTGGATCGGATTCGCAATTGCGGCCGTCCCCATCCTCTGGAATCTGATTGAGTACTGGGTGCCCGGATTTCCCCGGCTGGCCATCTTCGACACCCTGGGCAGGCGGAGAACACCGGTGCCCCGTTACCTGCCCTGGGGGCTCTCCTACCGGCTGCTGCCCACCGTGATGGGCTTTACTTTCCTGTGCGACCTGAACATCCTCTTCAGCCTCTGGTCCCTCCACCTGGTGGGACAGACCGCGCTCTACGCGATGAACCGCGTGGGATTCTCGCTGGGGTTGACCGGGCAGGAAGCAAAGCCGATGGAAATCGTGGGGATTTTCGAGCACGGGGTGATGATCGGGCTGGTGGTCTGGGCCGTCTGGGTGGCCAGGGGACACCTGAAACAGGTTGTCGAACAGATCCGTCAACCCGTAGACAGGAAAGCCTCCGTCACTGCCATCCTGTCCGCCCGAGGATCGGTCGCGGTGCTTCTTGCGGGCGTGTTCTACATGGTCTTCTGGCTGCACGCCTCGGGGTACAGCCTTGGCATGGCGGCCGTCTGGCTGGGGCTGTTCTGGGCCAGCATCTTTACGGCCATGAAATACTTAGCGGCCAGCGGGTTCGCCTACCTCTGGCCGCACTGGTCCAGGGAAATCCCGGAAATCTGGGTGGGGGCAAGCCGGATGTCGGACGCCACGCGGGTCTCGGTCAGGCTCATCAGCTGGCGTGTGCTCTCCGGCTGGCGCCTCCCCGTCGCGCTGCCCCACGTGGCCAAATTGATCGGATCCAAAGGGCGCACCGGCTGGCTGATCTTAGGCAGTGTGCTGGTGGGCGTGCTGTCGGCCACCCTCTACACCATCTGGCTCTGCTACATAGAAGGCGGAAGCTCCTTCCGCACCTGGTCGCTTGTCGGCGCGCCCAGAGGCCTCTACAACGGCATGGCCACCGAAGTCGCCAAAACAGACCCCTCCATCACCGACCCCGCAAAAATCACCGTCTGGATCCTGGGTGGACTCGCAGCGGCCCTCATCACCGCGCTGCAGGCCCGGTTCCCCTGGTGGCCGTTTCACCCCTTAGGCCTGATGGTGATGTTCGAGTGGTTTGTGAACATCTACTTCTTAAACATCTTCCTGGTCTGGCTCATCAAGCTGGTCGTCCTCAAATTCGGCGGCATCTCCCTCTACCGCCGCGTCAAACCCGCCGCCTACGGTCTGATCGTCGGCTACGTTTTTGCCGTGGGCTGTTCCTTCCTGGTCGACCTCATCTGGTTCCCGGGTGGAGGGCACTATGTCCACGGGTATTAAACAGGGCGCACGGCTGCGCCCGGGCGAGGTTACCTCGCCCCTACTGCCCGGTCCGGTCGATGCTTCCCCCCGTGTACACCACGCGCACGAGGCGTCCCTCCGCATCCCGTTTCACCAGCAGCGAAAACATACGCCGTTTAAGAAATTCCGGATTGTGATCCACCGCCGCCTCTAAAGCCACCGAGCCCAACCAGCCCAGACCGTCGGGCCGGATCATAAACCGGAGGTCCTGCACCAGCAAGTCCTCCGCACCTCCCTCCAGCGGTTGGGGCACCACCGGGAACCGCGCAAACCACCCGTAGATCCGTCCATCCCGCCGCTCCCAGAGGCCTGCCAGCCGGGGGTCCGAAAGCGCGGAGGGATAATCTTCGGCCTCGCCCTCTGCACCTGCAAAAAGGGAAACCGGCACATCGTACCACCGTCCCCCGCTCAGGACAACCCCTCGCCTGTGAAGTGGAGAGAAAGGCAGGGGCACGGCCGCCTTCTCTTCTACCCTCAGCCCTTTTGAACTCGCCCACCTTTCCAGGTGCAGCAAAGACACGCCGGTAATCGCTATATTCAGTCCCATATAAACCGCCAGCGCAACAGCGCCCAGGCGATATCCTCTCGCACGATTGGCAAGCCCGCGCCAGCCCAGCAACAGTCCCCCGATCAAAATCAGATCCAAATACGGATCGATAATAAACAGCACATCAAAACAGGCCCGATAATTCGAAAACGGCGCAAAAATCATCGTCCCGTAAGACGTCACCAGATCGAACAGAATGTGCAGCAGCAACCCGAAGAGACTCACCCCGTACACTCTATGAAAAGGCACGTGCTTCAACCCCACGCGGCGGGCGATCCAGGCGACCGCAACGGCTCCTATGGCCGCGCCCAGCAGCGAGTGTGTCACCCCTCGGTGTGTCTGCAGGCCCTCCAGCGCATCTGAAGACAGAAACACATCGATATCGGGCAGCATGCTGGTCACCGTCACCAGATTCACCAGCCCCCGCCCTTTCTCATCGGGCCAGATCGACCGGGCAACCAGACGCCCGACCAGACCATGTGTTGGTGTATCCAATTTGTACCCCCTGAATCAGCGATCAGAAAATCTCCATCCACCCCCGCAAATATACCGAAAGCCCCCCCGGAATCAACCCCCGCCCGAAACATCGCTTGACAACCTGCATCCAGCCGGTGTAACATATCCCGTATGTCTCCAATCGTTGAAATGCGCGCCATCACCAAACGCTACGGCGGCCTCCTGGCCAACGACGGCATCGACCTCACCGTGGAGAGGGGAGAGCTCCACGCCATCGTCGGCGAAAACGGCGCGGGAAAAACCACCCTCATGCACATCCTCTGCGGCCTGGTTCCTCCAGACGCCGGAGAGGTCATCGTGGAAGACCGGTGCCTCCCGCCGGGCGACGCCACCCTGAGAGATGGGATGGGGCTGGTTGCCCAGCACTTCTCATTGGTGCCCACCCTCACCGCCTGGGAAAATGTCGTCCTGGGCTGTGAACCCGCCCGCTGGGGCCGCCTGGACCGGCGCCGTGCCTGTGAACAGACCGCTGCCCTGGCCGACCGGCTGGGCGTCGTCTTCCCCCTGGATGTCCCCGTTGAGGCCCTTCCCCTCGGAAACCGCCAGATCGTCGAAATCATCAAAGTCCTCTACCGGAAAGCCCGGATTCTCGTCTTAGACGAACCGACCTCCACCCTCTCTCCCCCTGAGGCCGACCGGCTCTTTGTTCTCATCGAGCGTCTCCGGGGTGAGGGAACCACGGTTCTCCTGGTGACCCACCGGATCCGGGAGGTTCAGGACCACGCCACGCGGGCCACCGTCCTGCGCCGGGGGCGTCGCGTGCGCACCTTCGACCGAAACGAAATCGCTGCCGAAGCCCTCGTCCGGGCAATCGTCGGCGGGTCGAAAAACGCCCCCGTCCCCCTGCCCGGCAGCCCGCCCCCTTCGGCCGAGCCGCTCCTGAAAATCGAAAGCCTCCACGTATCAACACACACCCCGGTCAACGGCCTTTCCCTCACCCTCTGCCGGGGCGAAATCCTCGGCATCGCCGGCGTGGTCGGCAACGGCCAGAAAGAACTCGTCGGCGCCATCACCGGTCAGCTCCCGGTCCGGGACGGGACGGTTGTCCTCAACAGCAGAAACATCACCCGGCTGCCACCTGCCGCCCGGCGCGCAGCGGGCCTTGCCACCATCCCGGAAGACCGGCAAAAAGAGGGCCTCATCCCCGCCTTCTCCCTCCGGGACAACCTGATCCTGGGAGACCAGCGGCGCTACAGCCGCCTGCGGGGCCTGAACTTCCCGGCCATGTCCGCCCATGCCCGTGCTCTGATCGACCGGTTCGACATCCGCGCCTCGAGCCCCCGGCAGCTCGCCGCCGGCCTCTCCGGCGGCAACCAGCAGAAGGCTGTGGTGGCCCGCGAACTCGCCCGAAATCCCGACCTCGTCCTGGCGGTCCAGCCCACCCGGGGCCTCGACCTCAACGCAGCCGCCTTTGTCCACGCACAGCTTGATGCCGTTCGGGCGCGAAAAGGCGGCGTCCTCCTCATCTCGGCCGACCTGGAGGAACTCCTGGCCCTCTCGGACCGCATCGCCGTCATCTACCGGGGCCGGATCGTCGGCAACCTGCCCGGGCGCCCCTTCGACATGGAGACTCTGGGAAAGATGATGACCGGCGCAGAATAGGCTTTTTATAAAAAATTAATATTTTACGTATTATAATTAATATTTTACGTATTAAATTCAAAATGAAACCCTTTCTCAATTCCTTTTACGCCCTCCTCATCGCCCTGGGGGTGGGCCTCGCCATCGCGCTCCTCTCCGGGGGCAGTCCCCTCGCTGTTCTCCATGCGCTCGCCTACGGCGCCTTTGGCACGCGGTCCAATCTGGCCGGCACACTGGTCAAAACCGTCCCCCTGCTGCTTACCGGCCTCTCCGTGGCCCTCGCCTTCCGGGCCGGGCTCTTCAACATCGGCGGGGAGGGCCAGCTCTATGTTGGCGCCCTTGGCGCAGCCTGGCTCGGTGGCCTCCACCTGAACCTGCCCCCGGCCCTTTACCTCTTCCTGTCCCTTTCAGGGGCCGCCCTTGCCGGCGCCCTTTGGGGCGCCCTGCCCGGCTGGCTCAGGGCCAGGCGGGGCGTACACGAAGTCATCAACACCATCATGATGAACCACATCGCCATCCAGGCCACCGACTACCTGGTCACCGGCCCGCTCAAGGCCGGGGAGTATGCCGCACGCACGCGTGAGATTGCGCCCCAGTCGGCGCTCCCCATACTCTGGCGCGTCCCCCCCATCGACGTGAGCTGGGGCATCGTGCTGGCCCTCCTCGCCTGCGCGGCCTCCGCCTGGCTCCTCTTTCGCACCGCCTCCGGCTACGAAATCCGGGCCGTGGGCCAGGGGCCCGGATGCAGCTGGCGCCGCCGGCATTCCCACAGGCCGGGTGCTGGTCTGGAGCATGGGGCTGGCCGGCGGGCTGGCCGGGCTGGCCGGGGGCCTGGAAATCTGCGGCGTCCACCGCACCTTATACGCCCAGTTCTCGCCCGGCTACGGCTTCGACGGCATCGCCGTGGCCCTCCTGGCCCGCAACCACCCCCTCGGCGTCATCCCCGCAGCCCTCCTCTTCGGCGCTCTCCGCACCGCAGACCGGTGGCTGCAGCTCTCCGCCGGTATGCCCCGCGACCTGGTGATCATCATCCAGGCCGTGGCCATCCTCGCCGTGGGCGTACAGGGAGGGATCTCACGGCTGGGGTGGAAGCGCAGGTCCTGATCGCGGGGGTTGCTTTTCTCGAACTGGCACCGCTTTTCCGAGACCAGAGCCTGCTACGCCCGTGAACACCGAAGATAGGGGCACCATCGTGATCGGGAAACCCTCTGGAGTACCCGGAGCACCGGTGTCAGGGTTCTCCACAGGGCCAGATTTTACGAATTTTTTTGAAAGGAGAACCCGTCTTTGATCTTCAAATCTCTCATCGTCGGCCAGCTCGAAGTCAACTGTTTCATTCTGGCGTGCGAAAAAACCCGGGAAGGGATTGTCATCGACCCGGGCGGAGACGCCCCCGCCATCCTCGACCTTGTCCGCGAAGACAACATCCGGATCGTGGAGGTCGTGGCCACCCACGGGCACTTCGACCACATCGGCGGAGCCTCTTCCGTCATCCGCGCAACCGGCGCCCCTTTTGCCATCCACCGGGATGACCTCGTCCTGGTTGAAAACCTGTCTGAAACCGCCGCCACCCTCGGCCTGAAGACAGACCCTCCACCCGAGATCGACCGCTTCATTGACGAGGGCGACACGGTCCGCTTCGGCGAGGAAACCCTCAACATCCTCCACACCCCCGGGCACGCCCCCGGAAACATCACCCTCGTCCGGCCGGGGCACGCAATTGTGGGCGACACCCTCTTTGCCGGCTCAATCGGACGCACCGACCTGCCCGGCGGAGACTCGGGGGTGCTGATGCAATCCATCCGGGAAAAACTCCTCCCCCTGGGCGGCGACACCCACATCTACCCCGGCCACGGTCCCTTCACGACCATCGGCGCCGAGCGGAGGACAAATCCGTTTCTTACGGGAGGTCCAAGTGTACTGTAAATTTCGGATAAGCGCTAATAAAGGAGGTGATCCGATATGGCCTCACTCGCAACGCCTGCCACCCGGATGTTCCCGGCATTGAGGAATATCACGCCACGCCTGAAGGCTATCTCCGAACCGCAACGGTAAAGGCCGGACAGCCGTTTCAGCCCGGCGTCTTCCCGGACCTAAGGATCGACCTGAAGGCTCTCACGGAAGGTCCGGAAACGCAACAACCACAGTCGGGTCAATGAAGTGCGGCACCGGCGTAGGCGTCCGCCTCCTGGTCGGCCTCCTGCGAAACCGCGCATAAACACCACGGGCCGGAACGCCCTGCCGCGTTCCGGCCCGTGGAACAGCCACAAAATCTGGCCCGCACTCGTCCTATGCGACCCGTTACCTCCCCAACTGGAAATCCACGCCCACAATTAACGTAAACTCGTTTTTGGAACTCGCCTGCCCGAACGCAAGGTCGAGCGGGTCCACGGCTTCGTCGACCAGCGACACAAACCACCGACCCTGCACGAACATCCCCACCTGCTCGCTCACCCCGAAGGAGATGCCCCCTGCCGCCGTCATCATGAAGTCGTTGCGCGACTGGGACACCCCCACCTGGCCCAGCGCCGACCCCCGGCGAAGCAGAAACCCGAGCCCCACGCCAAAGTGAACGGTCCCGACCTGCTCGCTGAGAGGGGCTTTGTAGAGCATAGCCACTCCGGTCGGCATCCCCTTCTCCCCGTCTTTCTCGTAGAGTTCAAAAAAGGGCGCCACAGAAATCGGATACTCATCGCTTATCGGAATCTCAACCGAAACGTGTCCCCCCCAGCGGCTCGGATCCACGATCAGTCCTCCGCCCGCCTTGATCCCCACCTCTCTGGCAGAAGCCGGAACCGCCGCCAGAAAAAGACATACAGGCACAATCCAGATCGGTCGTCTCACTTTTTCCTCCTTGTCTTTGAAGCTGGTGGAAATTGCGTTCTCTCATCAGGCAGGACCCGGCCCCTGCTGGCAGCCACATCGATAAAAAATCAATAAAAAGACACAAAAAATCAATAAAAAAAGCGTCGGTCACTCGAAGATGACCGACGCCCTATCGCAGCATACCACGAAATTACTCGCCAACATTAAATGCAATACCGACATGAACCGAAATTCCGCTCATCGTTTTGACGCTATCCTTCTTGGCAGCCCAGGCATACTTACCCGTGCCGAAAATACCGATTCTTTCTCCGATCGGAAAATTTAGGACAACGCCGCCGCCCACGTGCAAGACGGATTCTCGTGATCCCGCTAGTTCGATCGATGCCAGACCGACATTGGGACCCAAAGAGATCGTGGCATTGCCTTCGCCTACTCCTCTCTTATAGTACAAGTTGAGGCCAAACAGATAGGGTTTGCCAGCTTCCTCCTTGAAGTACCCTTCTCCAAATACCCCAATAGCGATCGGCCTTTCACCCAGCATAAAATCTGCCGAAGCGTGGACACCAGCAGAGGTTTCGGTGTCTCTAGGAGCCGAGTTGCTATTGATCCCACCACCTATATGAATGGTCCCATTGGCGCCATAAACACTGGAAAAGGCACCCAAAGTCAACATAACAACAGCAGTAATGAAAAATTTTTTCATCATGACTCAACCTCCCCAAACGACCTGAAATCAGGTCAACAGATCCAACATGTTGTGACAACCAGAAAAGATGCATCTTGAATGGTTATCCAGACACGCCGGCACGCGGAAAATGGATTTCGGACGGTCTCCCCCCCTTTCTCAATGGATAGCGTGTTGAAGATCTCTAAATCTAATTCCTTATATCACAGTGCGAGGATAAAACACCTGTTTTGATTCGTAGCAAATTGGGGATAACTCTAATGCACGCAAACAATAATATAAGAAAAAAAGGCTCTTCGCTGTTTCACGTGGGTAATCATAAAAACCCGAACCAGTCTTCTTGCCGAGTGCGAGGTGGTTCCTAACCGTTTGCTCCGGTATCCGCACATGAGATCTCTCCTAAACACACGGCGGGTATTGAATGATCCGGAGATCCAGTTTGCCGTTTAGTCCATCGTAACAATTTATTATCTAACAACTTAAACAACTGTTTTTAAGATAGAATCCTGAGCAACAGACAACGGGTCGGGCAACACCGTTGACAAAGAATACTCGAAGGCTGGTCCACAAAACCTGCAGCTTGGGCGTCTTGTCTACCACAACTGGTCGTTCCTGGGGGAAGGTTACCCACACCAAATAGCGAGGAGCCGAAAAAAAAAGATAAAAAAGACAAAAATTTCCAGAATATCACGCATTCCAAAAATTCTCACACCCCTGAAAAAACACCTCCGGCCCTAACCTCGGGCTCCGCACCGGACGCCATACACCTGAACCGCACGAGGTTAGGGGGACGTTTATGCCATATTATGATAACCAATTCCCACCCCAAGAACAACACATTTGTTGATTGCAACGGCCGGATGCCCTATATTAACGGGCCGGAGGAAACACCTATGGCAACGGACCTGATCCTGGCCTGTCACGGGCAGTCCGCGCAAAAGCGGGAGGGAAAACTCCTGGGCTGGTGGGCTGATGTGTCCCTCTCTCCCAGGGGCTCCCGGCAGGCGCTTTTGCTGGGCGAACGGCTCCGCAGCGAGTTCGACATCACCTCCCTCTACACCAGTCCCCTGCGTCGGGCCAGGGAGACGGCGGATAAGGTGGGGCGCATGGTCAAAGTGGTGCCGGTTGTAGAGCCCGACCTGAGAGAACTGGACAGCGGAGACCTGGCCGCCCTCTCCTATGAGGAGGCGAAAACGCGCTACCCGGACCTCATCCTCCACGGCAAAACATCTGCAGACGGGCGCCTCCCGGGAGGGGAATCCTACGCCGACCTCCACCGCCGGGTCGAACGCGCGCTCAACCGGATTGTGGAGCAGAACCCGGACCGCCAGGTGGCGGTTATCACCCACGGCGGCCCCATCGTGGCCTATCTCAGAACCGTGATGGGATATACCTATGAGACCCGGAACAAGCCCCGGTTCCTCTGCGATGCGATCTCCATCCACCACCTCAGAATAGACGGCAAAGCTGAGAAAACCGTCGTTCGCCTCAACGACACCGCACACCTCTCGGAGATGCCCGAATAGGCAGCAGGCAAACGGCAAACGGCCCCTACCCACACCATGAGCCAGAGCCCACGTTTCACGTTTCACACTCTTATGCATACACCCAACCCCTCCCCCCTCTACCCCGCCCGGTGTGCCCGCACCCACCGTGTTGCCGACCTCCAACCCGGCCAGCGGGCCACCCTTGCGGGGCGCCTGATTCTCGCTCCGGCAGAACGGGACCGCCTTGCCGATGAGACTGGTGAGGTCTGTTTTGTCGCGCCCCCAGCAGAGGTAAACCCCGGAGACATCGTCGAACTGGACGGCACCTGGACGCCCCCCACCTTCCGTGCATCGGCCCTGCGTGTGCTGGCCCCCGCCCTGCGCCGGCCTCCCCCATTGCCCGATGCACGGGTCCGGGAAAACCTCAGAATTCGTGCCCGCGTCCTTTCCGGCATCCGGCGCACCTTCGAATCCGCCGGTTTCCTGGAAGTCGAAACCCCCCTCCTCGTCCGGCGCCCCGGCATGGAACCCCACCTGAGCGCCTTTGAAACCACCTGTACAGAGGGAAGTGAAAAACACCGGCTCTTCCTTCCAACCTCCCCCGAATACGCCATGAAACGCCTGTTGAGCGCCGGATTTGAACGCATCTTTCAGATCTGCAAAGCCTTTCGGAACGGCGAGGCGGGGTCCATGCACAACCCGGAATTCACCATCCTGGAATGGTACCGGGCCTATGCCGACTACGAGGCCATTATGGCCGACGCGGAAACCCTCATCCATCGCCTGGTCCGCGACATCACCGGAGGCCCCTTCCTCCACTACCGGAACCGGACCGTCGACGTGACGCCTCCCTGGGAACGCATCAGCGTCCGGGAGGCAATGCACCGGTATGCCGGCATCGACTTCGACCCTGCGGAAGATCCGGCGGCCTTCCCCCGCAGGGCCCGCGAGGGAGGACATACCTCGGTCCACCCCGACGATTCCCACGACGTCGCCTTCTTCAAAGTCTTCTTAGACGCCGTGGAAGGCCACCTGGGCCGAACCCGCCCCACCTTCCTCGTTGACTACCCCGCCGCCATGGCCGCCCTGGCCAAACGAAAACCCGACTGCCCCGGCCTGGCCGAGCGCTTCGAAATCTACATCGCTGGCGTGGAGCTTGCCAACGCCTTCACCGAACTCAACGATCCGCACGAACAGCGCGCCCGCCTGGAGGCCGAAGCCGCCCTGCGGCGCGCTCAGGGCCATCCGGTCTACCCTGTAGACGAGCAATTCCTCGCCGCACTGGAAGCCGGCCTTCCCCCCGCCGGCGGCATCGCCCTGGGCGTCGACCGGCTCGTCATGCTCCTCACCGGCGCGAAAACCATAGGCGAGGTCATCGCCTTTCCGTTTCCGGAGCTGTAAAAAAAGGAGAACAAAATGGGTTATCTCGATGGAAAAGCCGCTCTGATTACCGGCGGCGGCACCGGCATCGGCCGGGCAACCGCGCTCCTCTTTGCCGGGGAAGGCGCAGACGTGGCCGTCAACTATTCCAAATCTCAGGCCGAAGCCGAAGCCACCGCTGCCGACATCCAGGCCCTCGGCCGCAGGGCCCTGGCGGTTTGCGCCGACGTATCGGACGACGCGGCTGTGCAGAACATGGTCGACCGGGTATTTGCGGAACTGGGCCGGCTCGACATCCTGGTCAACAACGCCGGCACCACCCGATTCGTCCCCTTAGACGACCTCGAAGGCCTCACCGACGAAGCCTGGGACGCCATCTTCGACGTCAACGCCAGAGGGACCTTCTACTGCTCCCGGGCGGCGATTCCCAAAATCAGAGCGACCGGCGGCGGACACATCGTCAACACCGCCTCCATCGCCGGCATCATCGGCCAGGGCAGCTCCATGGCCTACTGCGCCTCCAAATCCGCCGTGATCAACCTGACCCGGTCCCTGGCCGTCAGCCAGGCGCCCGACATCTGTGTCAACGCCATCGCTCCCGGCGTGGTAGACACCCGCTGGGTCGTGGGGCAGGATGAATTTCTCCAGAAAAACCGGGAAGCAACCCCCCTCAAGCGCATCGCTACCCCCGAAGACGTGGCAAAAGCCTTCTTCGGCCTGGTCATCAACGACTTCATCACCGGACAGACCCTGGTAGTGGACGGCGGCAAAACGCTGTAATGGAATTTTTTTCCCGTACCCGGAAATTCTGTCCCAAAAACGGCTTGATTTCTTGAAAGCCGTGACCTATATTTAACTTCGTAACAGACACCGACTTAGCCGCATCCCCAGCGGTGTGGTGTTCCATTTGCTGTATTTTCTCTCCGAATCCACCCAGAAGGAGTCGCGGATCCCGGGTCCAGATGTCACCCCTCTTCCGCATCCTTCCACCTCTCTTAATCATCATCTTTCGCCTGTAGACCCGCAACCCGCGACTTTGTTCTATGGCCGATGAAACCCTCCTCATCGTCGACGACGACCCATTCATGCGCGAACTCCTTGTGGAGTCCCTCTCCCAGGAAGGGTATCAGGTAACTGCGGCGGAGGACGGCAAGCAGGCCCAGCACGCGCTCAACCTGAACGAATTTCAGGTTGCCCTCCTCGATCTGAGCCTGCCCGACATGGACGGCATGGAACTGATCGAGGCGGTCTCAAACGGATCGCCCGAAGCGCAGATCATTATCATGACCGGATACCCCAGCCTCGAATCGGCCATCGAAGCCCTCCGTGAGAGTGCGCAGGACTACATCGTCAAACCCTTTAAATTGCCCGAAGTTCACGCTGCGGTCAACCGTGCGCTCAAAAATCAGAAGCTGCAGGTGGAAGTGAGAGACCTGCGAAGGCGGGTACGGGACCTGGAACAGGAAGTGCATCGGTTGCGCACAGGAGCAGGAGCAGGAGCAGCCGTGGGCCAGAACCGGCCCCGGCCGCAGGCTTCCCGTCCCACTGCCCTGCCGGGCGCCTACGGCGCCCTGGCCCCCCCCCGTCCACCGGAACCGGAATCGCAAGATGGAGAGCCCCCAGCATGAAAGCGGCTGAACAACTCATCGAAATGCGTGCCCTGCAGGAACAGGCGACCCGGCTGTCCCAACACGTGGGAACCCGGTTAAAAGCCGGCCTGCCGCCCACGCAGCTCATCCCGCTCCTGCAGGAACAGGCCGGCGTCATCGCCCGGCTTCAGAACCGCCTGATGGACTTTACACCGGAGGGGCCGCCAGCATCTCGGGCCCGGATCCGACAGGATGTTGACCGCCTGAAGGCCGACTTCAAACACCTGGTGAAAACCACCGGAGAAAACCACCGGTTGGCCGCCCAAAAAGGCGTCCGGCTCACCGGAATCGGCGGCAAACCCTTTCGGGCATCGGGGGTCGGGAATCGGGGATCGAAGCAACGAACCACGAACCACGAACCACGAACATAGGGAACCCGGACTTATGGCAAAGCCCCCGGCCAAAGAAATCACCGAAGCAGAAGTCGGCGCATTCACCGAATCCTACGCCCTCTTTACCCAGACCCTCTCCAGACTCGAATCATCGTACCACACCCTCGAGCAGCGGTTCGACACCCTCAACCGGGAGCTCGAATCGGCCAATCGCCAACTCCAGCAGAGCCTCTCCGAAAAAGAGCGCCTCAGCAGCTACCTCAACGACATCTTGGAAAGCCTCGGCAGCGGGGTGCTCGCCGTGGACACAGAGGGCAGCATCACCCTCTTCAACCGGGCCGCGTCCACCATCCTGGGCTGGTCCGCTTCGGAAGCTCTGGGACGCCCCTGCGATGACGTGCTGAAAGAAGGGGCGGCCGAACTGTCCTACACCCTTGCCACGGGCAACCGCGTCTACAGCCAGGAGAAGACCCTCCCCAGGCCGGACGGACGCTGCGTACCCGTCTGCTTTAACACCTCGCGCCTCCACAACGCGAAAGGTGAGGTCATCGGCGCCGTAGAAACCTTTGAAGACATCACCCAGCTTCAGGACCTCTCCCGGCAGGCCAGCCGGGTCAACACCCTCACCGCCCTGGGAGAAATGGCCGCCACCGTTGCGCACGAAATCCGCAACCCCCTGGGCGGCATCGGCGGTTTTGCCGGGCTCCTGGAGCGAGACCTGCCGGTTGACGACCCCCGCCGGCGGCTGGTCAAAAAAATCATCCAGGGCGTCGCCGGCCTCAACCGGATGGTGACCAACCTCCTCAACTACACCCGCCCGCTCCAGCTCAACCTGCGCCCGGCCAACTTTGTCGAAGTCGTCGAAGACTCCATCGGCTTCTTCGAAATCGACGCCGGCACCCGGCTGGAAGATATCGACCTCCAGAGGGACTACGTCCTCCAGGAACTCCCCTGCCGGATCGATCCCGAACAGATTCAGCAGATCGTGCTCAACCTGCTCCACAACGCCGTGCAGGCCATGCCAGAAGGCGGCCAACTCCACATCGACATCTTCGAAGCCGGATGCCGCTGGGGATCCCCGCACCGACCTCTCAGACGCCTGCGTCGCCTTCAGCGTGGGCGACACCGGCATTGGCATGTCCGAAGAGGTCAAAGCAAACCTCTTTATGCCCTTCTTCACCACCAAGGAAGACGGCAACGGCCTGGGCCTGGCCACGGCCAAAAAGGGGCTCCTCGCTATTTGGTGTGGGTAACCTTCCCCCAGGAACGACCAGTTGTGGTAGACAAGACGCCCAAGCTGCAGGTTTTGTGGACCAGCCTTCGAGTATTCTTTGTCAACGGTGTTGCCCGACCCGTTGTCTGTTGCTCAGGATTCTATCTTAAAAACAGTTGTTTAAGTTGTTAGATAATAAATTGTTACGATGGACTAAACGGCAAACTGGATCTCCGGATCATTCAATACCCGCCGTGTGTTTAGGAGAGATCTCATGTGCGGATACCGGAGCAAACGGTTAGGAACCACCTCGCACTCGGCAAGAAGACTGGTTCGGGTTTTTATGATTACCCACGTGAAACAGCGAAGAGCCCAAAAAGGTAATTGAAGCCCTCGGAGGCGATATTCTAGTGGTCGATTTCAGAAGTTCGCATGAGTTTATGCAGCCAGCCGGATTCGCTGCATTCGTTCTTCCAATTCCTGCCTTGTAAAGCGCCAGTTGAAAGGTTCGGCAGTGAGATTATAGTATTCCTCAAAGCCCAAGATCCTGGCTTCCATCGCCTGTCGATCTGCCAGGTCATTGGGCGTGAGCGCCTTTCTTTGCAAGATCGAGAAATAGATCTCAATCTGATTGAGCCAACTGGCGTGGATAGGGAGATGGACGGCAATGGCATTTTCATAGGCATCCTGGAGCCGTTTAGGGAACGTGGTGGTGTAATGAGAAGATCCGTTGTCCACAATCCAGAAGACCCGATCAGCCGAAGCATAAGGCTCCCGTCCCATCACCAGGTCCACCAGCTTTTGAAAGGGCACGATGCCGGTTTTCTCATCCACACGCCCAAAGATGTGCCCTGAGAACACATCCAGTGCAGACAGATAGGCCACTGTGCCCATCCGTTTGTAGTCATTTTCCATACGAATGGGTTTGCCACAATCAGGTGGCAATGTGGCAAACTCTCGGGCTAAGATTTGAAGTTGGGATTTTTCATCGGCACAGATAACGAAGTCTTTCTTGCCAAGCGGTATCCCCTCCCATATGCCTTGATACAGGTCCAGAATGCGACTGGCTTTCTCTAAAAAGTTGGGGGCTTTGATATGAAGCCAGGATCGGTGATACCAGGGACGAAGGGCATCCTCTTTGAGAATGCGCCAAATCGTTGTGGGTGAGATTGAAGTGATCAACGCACACCTTAACACTTCCTGTTGAATCTCAAATAAGCTGAACCGAGACAGGGGCAACCCCCGTTGTGCGGGCAGTTGACAGGCAATGGCTTTGACTTCACTGACTTGCACAGGGGGAAAAAGTGGGCGGTCGCCCACTGCGCGGTAGATCCTCTAAAGTGAAGCCTTCTTCAGTCCACCTTTTTCGCCACTTCTGCGCCGTAGGTGAACTGACACCTGCCCTGTCGGCTAACCTCTGGTTGCCAATGGCTTTATTCTCGGCTAAGGCCACCACCATCTTTGCCCGCTGCACCTGGGATTGAGGCGCGTTGCGCTGACGAATGATTTTCTGGGCTTTTGCCAGTTGGGCTTTTGTGAAGCGAGGTTGGTATTGGGGAAGGGGACCTGACATTATACACCTCCTTTACCGATTGGAATGAGGCGTATAACATACCCCTTTTTTGCCACCTATGCAACCTCATGCGTATTTGCGAAATCGACCACTAGTCGAAAGCGAACCCAACCGCGGATCCGCCTTCACCATCCTCATCCCAAAATAGATCATCAACTCTTCATTTTTTTACTTTTTACTTTTTACTTCATAAGGTGGCCCGACATGGCGGCAAAACGCATACTGGTGGTCGACGACGATCCCCTGTTTCGAGATTTTCTCAAAGAGGCCCTGGACCGAAAAGACTACGGTGTAGATGTGGCCGTAGGCGGTCCGCAGGCCGTGCAGCAGATGCAGGAGGCGGACTACGACTTGGTCCTGTCGGACATCCGGATGCCGGAAATGGACGGGATGCAGGTCATGGAAAAGGCCCTCCAACTCCAGCCGGAAGCCAGGGTCGTGCTCATCACCGCCCACGCCACAGTGGCCAATGCCGTAGAGGCCATGCACAAAGGGGCCTATGACTACATTGAGAAGGGCTGTTCCTTAGACGAGATCGAAGTGCGCGTTGCCCGCGCCTTAGAGAACCAGGAACTCAGACAGGAGAACCAGCGCCTCCGATCCGAACTCCAGGAACGCTACAGCTTCGGCAGTATGGTGGGCAAAAGCCGGAAGATGGAGGAAGTCTTCGAACTCATCCAGACCGTGGCCAAGAGCCGCTCCACCATCCTCATCACCGGCGAGAGCGGCACCGGCAAAGAACTGGTCGCCCGGGCCATCCACTACAACAGCCCCCGGAAGAACAACCCCTTTATCAAACTCAACTGTGCGGCCCTGCCCCAGGAACTCATCGAAAGCGAACTCTTCGGACACGAAAAGGGAGCCTTTACCGGAGCCATCAAGCAGACCAAGGGCCGGTTCGAGCTGGCCGACGGCGGCACCCTGCTCTTAGATGAAATCAGCGAAATCCAGCCCCCTCTGCAGGCCAAACTGCTGCGGGTGCTCCAGGAGAGGGAATTTGAACGGGTGGGCAGCGGCACCCCCATCAAAGTGGATGTGCGTATTGTGGCCACCACCAACCGCAACCTCCAGGAGCAGATCGAAAAGGGCGCGTTTCGAGAAGACCTCTACTACCGCCTCAACGTGATCCCCATGCAGTTGTCCTCCATGCGGGAACGCAAAGAAGACATCCCCCACCTCATCACCCACTTTCTGGAAAAATACAACAGGGAAAACGACAAGACCCTCTCCGGCGTCTCGGAAAAGGCTATGGAACTGCTGATGGCCTACGACTGGCCCGGCAACGTCCGGGAGCTGGAGAACTACATCGAACGGGGCGTCGTCATCTGCCAGGAGGACCAGATCGGGGAAGAACACCTTCCTTTAGACGTCCTCACCGGCGAATCCACATCCCGACGGACCGAAGACGGCCTGCAGGTGGGCTGGACCGTCCGGGAAATAGAACAGAGACTCATCCTCAAAACCCTCGAAGCCTGCGACGGCAACCGCACCGTCGCCGCCGACATGCTCGGCATCAGCTCTCGAACCCTGCGCAACAAACTCCACGAATACGGCATGGCCGGCATCTACCGAAAGGGCGTCAGTGCAAAAGAGGAGGTCGAGGTGTAACTTCCTGCGGTCTTCTTGTAAAAAGCCTCTGGACATCGATCTTTACCCAGAGACTTTGCTGTCCGTTTTCTGTTCTGTGATTCCGAACCGTTTTTCCTCGTCAACCGCCTACTTTCTCCCCGAAATGCCTGGCAAATTCAACGAAATCTCCAAACCCGACCTCTTCATCCTCATCCAGATCGAACCGGGCGTCGTACGCCGCGTCGCCCGCCCGGGTCCCAAACCGCTGGGCAAACGCGAGGAAATCCGCAAAATCCACGAATCCGTTCCCGTCAAAGTCCGGCGTCTTGGGCAAAATGCTCGGCGTCTCCTGGGAAGCCGCAAACGTCTGTACCGCCTCCCGGTAGACCTCCCGGTCAAACCGATGATCCCCATCCCACCAGAAAAGCACCCCCTCGAAGCCTGCCTGCTGTACGGCTAACAGCGCGTCCTGAATCGCGTCTCGAATCGCGTCGTTCTGCACACCGCCCAACCCCCACTCGGTAATGCGGATCGTGCGATCGTCCGGCCCATCACCCTTAAAATGCTCGCGCCTCGTTGTCAGAGGATGGTACGGATTCTCCCGCACGTCGTACACGTGAAAACTCACCACATCGGTCACCACGCCGCCCGCCCGATCCTCCAACCGCCGGGTGCCGGCAAGCGCGCTTTGATCGTCCATCCAGCCGATGGTTACACGTGCGGCCGGCGCTTCGGCCAGAATCGCGTCGTACATCTCTAAAAGAAAAGTATCCAGTTGCTCCAGCGTCACCTTGGCCAGAGCCAGCGTCACCTCGCCTGTTGCGCGGTCGCGCTGCGCCCGAACATGGGCCCCCATCGCGCGGATCGCCGCGGCCGGGTCCTGCACGTCTGAAATGCCCGCCTTGGCCAGCCCGGCCCTCAGATCTGCGCTCATCCGGACCTCCGACCACTGCCCCGCTTCGATGCGTGCAACCGCCTTCGCGCCCGAAATTGCCGCTCCCTCCGGCTCGTTCATCAAATTTAAAGTGACCCGCTCGTGGTTGCCCAGCCGGCGGAACACCGGCTTTAACGCCGCCATAAACTGGCGCCGCGTTTCACCATTGGTGATGTAGTCCGGATGTTCGCCAACCCGGTTGGCGCCTTCAAAAAAAATATCGTCGGCCATTCGGAAGTCGGTCAGCACCACATCGGCCGCAAAGCGCCGGCCCTCGCTTTGCGCCAGCGTATCGGCAGACGCAACCTCTTCCAGAAAGACCTCAACGCTTGCCATCGCCTCACCGCCCAGCCGAAGCCCGCCGTCGGCCCCGCGCACAAGAACGCTGCGGAAGTCAAACCCGAAGTCAAAACTCATACGCGTCTCATACGCCTCTACCGCCGCTTCCAGCGCCCGTGCAAGCCGCCGCCGCCCGCCCGCCGTTGCAAAGCTGACCGATCGGCCGTAGGGATTGTGCCCGAAATCCAGCCCGATAAACGCGTTGTCCCGCCAAAAACCAAAAGCAAAATGGTGCCCGGAGTTGTCCTCCACCGCCTCAAGCGCAAAACCCTCCCCCCCGCCCCACAACAGGACGCCCAGAAAAACCAGCATAGCATTTATTCTCGACAATTCTCACTCCACGTCCGGACCGATCCGGATCGAATGCGTTTTTACTAAGCAGACCACCGACTCACCGGCCTTCAGCGAAAGCTCCGCCACGGCCTCCGGGGTCACTTCCACCGCCAGGCGTTTTCCCACATCCACGTACACCAGCTGCTTCCCCTCCACCTCCGACACCTCCAGAATCCGCCCGGTAAGCGCGTTGCGCACACTCAGCCCTGTCGGGCGCTCCCGGCAGAGGATAATATCGTTGGCCCGAATACCGATAAAGATCCGGCCTCCCCCGGTCCGGCCGCAGGGGGGCACCCGCAGCTCCTGACCTGCGTAGCGCACCCAGGTGTTCGAAATCACGTCCACCGGCAGCACATTCTCAAACCCGTGCGCCTCCACCAAAGGCAGCACCTCCGGCTTGTGAGCCACCTCGAAAAAATCCCCGTGCGCCACCACCCGGCCCTCCTTTAAAACGATCACCTGTCCGGTCAGTTCCAGGATCTCGGCCACCGAATGGCTCACATAAAGCATCGGAATGCCCAGATCGGACCGGATATGACGCAAATAGGGAATAATCCGGTCTTTCAATCCCCGATCCAGCGAGGCTAGAGGCTCATCCATTAAAAGCAGCCGGGGCGAGGTCAGAATCGCCCGACCCAGCGCAACCCGCTGCTGCTCTCCCCCTGAAAGCCGGTCCGGGCGCCGTTCTAGAAGCGGCCCCAGGGCCAGCAGGTCTACAATCCGGTCCACCTCGAACCGGCGGTCTTCCGGCCGCAGCAGATCGTGCCCGTACCGGAGGTTCTCCCACACGGTCAGGTGGGGAAAGAGCAGTTCGTCCTGAAACACGTAGCCCACGCGGCGCCGCTCCGGCGGCAGATCAACCCCCCCCTCAGAGGAGAAAAGCGCCTCGCCGTCGATGGAAATTTCCCCCCTATCCGGCCGCAGCAGGCCGGCCACTAAGTTTAAAAGCGTGGTTTTGCCCGATCCTGAAGGGCCGAAGATCGCTGTGACCGGATACGGGCAGTCCACCGCCACATCCAGTGTAAAATCGGACAGACGCCTCACCAGCCGGATGGAAACCACTTTACCCCCTCCGCATCCGCCGGGCCACCCCTTCGCTGGCCATCAGCGCCGCAAACGACAGAACCACCGAAATCGCCGCCAGGCGCGCTGCCGCCGCCTCCCCCTCCGGCTGGTTCAGATAGGTAAAAATCGCTAAGGGCAGGGTCCGCGTCTCCCCTGCAATATTCGAAACAAACGTAATCGTGGCCCCGAACTCCCCCAGGCTCCGCGCAAAAGTCAGCAGCGATCCCGCCAGCAATCCGGGAGAGGCCAGGCGTAGCGTTACCGTCCAGAACGCCCGCAAAGGACCCGCTCCCAGCGTTCGGGCGGCCCGCTCTAAGCGCGGGTCCACGCCCTCAATCGCCAGGCGCACCGCCCGCAGCATCAGCGGAAATCCCACCACCGCAGAGGCCAGCACCGCCCCCTTCCACGCAAAGGCCAGCTGGAATCCCAGCGTCCCTTCTAAGAACCCGCCCAGCATTCCCCTCCGGCCAAACAGCACCAGCAGCAGATAGCCCGTTACCACCGGCGGCAGAACCAGAGGCAGATGGCAGAGCCCGTCTAAGATCACCTTGCCCCGAAACGCGGCCCGGGCCAGCGCCCAGCCCAGCAGCACCGCAGGGGGCAGGCTAATCAGCACACAGAAAATTCCCACCTTCAGGGAAAGCGTCAGAACCGCCCACTCTTCTGCATTCAACACAGCGGGTGATCTCCTCCTGTCTCAACGTTCGTTCACATAAACCGCCGACCGGGGTCGGGGGTTCCCGGCGCAAAAATAAAACAAGGGCGGTGTCCCGTCAAGCCTGTTCCAGGTTCGCCTCCCTTCTCGATCCCACCCGATTGTCCCGCCTTTTCCCTCGCCAGCCGGAAGCTTTTTCTCAAGAGCGCCTCTCAAAGAGAAACAAAAAACCATGAAAAAATATCTCAACATACTGTTATTAAATAGTTAACGTGCTATCGATTTGCAAAGGTGTGCTGCATCATACTTTCGGTACACATCTTGCTTCCCAGAAAGCCGAACAATACATCCACAGAACATGCATCCTCAGGAGAAAACAGATGCTGGTACGCAATCTCATCTTTGACAAAACCCGTGTGCCTCTGCTCAACAAAGTACTCAACGTTGCATCGCTCAGGCACCGGGCCATCTCCAACAACATCGCCAACGTCAACACCGTGAACTACCGCCGGAAAAACGTCGACTTTGCCACCTACCTGCGTGCGCAGGTCGTCAAACCCAAAGTCGTCGGACAGCGCACCGACCTCCGGCATCTCCCCGTTGGCGGGCTCAATCCGCTGGCCACGCCGCGAATCTACGAGCCCGACCCGGGGCCCAATGTGACGGGCATCAACAATGTGGACGTCGATATGGAAATGGCCGACCTGGCCGAGAATCACCTCCTCTACAACATCGGCGCTCGCCTGATCGCAGGGCAGTTTCAGGGCATCCGGAAGAGCATCACCGGCGATTCCAGAGCGTAAAACAGCCTGGATATAGGGGAGAAAACAGCGCCTGGATGGCGGACCGGATTCCGTCCGGCTGCCGCTCTCTCACGAGAGGAAAACCGACATGAATCTTGATCGTATTCCGTCCTCGCCTGTTTCACCGGCCGTAGGGCCGGCCCGGAACCGCCTTGATGTGACCCTTAAAGAGTCGGCCATGCCCGGCGGCGCTTCCCGTCCATCGCAGGCAGCCCCCCAGGTTGGCAGCATTCAGGGCGTGCTCACCTCCGAAGAGAACCGGGCCATCGCTGCCCTCTTCGGCTCTGCGAAAAATGTGTATGCCCCCAACGGCGCAAACCAGCAGCAGGCCATTCCGGGCCTGCACCTGGACCTCCAGGCATAAGGCAGACAAACACGGCTGAAACACAGAAGCAGTAGAACGCGACCCAAGCAAACCTGCAAGGGAGAAGTTTGCCCAATGAATAAATTGACCCTTTTAGGACTTTTCCTTATCTTTTTAAGCGTTAAAACGCCCCCTGCATGGTCAGAGGAAAAAATCTTGAAACCGATGGACACCCGGACGCTTCTGGGAAGAAGCTACCAGCCGGAGCTGGCTTATCGTATCCTGCTCCGAAGCACCGCTGCTGTGTCCCTGGCAAGCAGGCAGATGCACCGCGAACCACCTTCCCACCCGCCTGCCCAACAGCCGGTTTTAAGGCCTCTGTCCCCGTTGCCCGAACGCGAACCCACGCCCCCTTCCCCCGCCCCTTCAAAATTCCACTCCCGGGTGCTCAAACGCCTGGAACCGTACGACAAACATATTGAGCGCTACAGCCGGATGAACGGAGTCGACCCCAACCTGATCCGCGCCCTGATCTACATGGAATCCTCGGGCGATCCGGATGCGCGTTCCCACAAAGGGGCCCAGGGCCTGATGCAGCTGATGCCTGCTACCGCCTCGGATATGGGAGTCAGCAATCCCTTCGATCCGGCGCAGAATATCTTTGGAGGCACCCGATACATAAGCACCCTCCTCAACCGGTTCGATCGCCTCGACCTCGCGCTTTGGGCCTATAACGCCGGTCCCGGAGCCGTGGTGCGAAAACGACTGCCGCTGGAAACCAAACGTTTTATTCCGGAAGTGCTCCGGATCAAATCGATGCTGGACCGGAGAGGATCTTGAACATGCCGATAACCAGCATCATATCCTCCGAATCGCAGGGACCGGCGGGCCAGCAGTCCTTCCGCCGCCTCGAAAGCGGAGAGTCGCGTACCCTTGAGGTACGCAGTCCCGAAGGCACAGAGATTCCCGAAGGGCTTTCACCGGCCCGGAAACCGGAGTTCTTCGACCTGGTCAAGGGGTTCGTCGCCGATGTCAACAATCTCTCTCTCCACTCGGGGAAGACCATCAACGCCTTCGCAGCCGGTGAAATCACCGATGTGCACCAGGTCATGGTTGCAACCCAGGAAGCCGGCCTCGCGCTCGACCTGCTGCTCGAAATCCGGAACCGGACCCAGGAAGCTTTCCAGGAAATTATGCGAATGCAGGTGTAAAAACATTGTGAAACGTGAAACGTAAAACGTGGGCTTTTGTCTGTGATGAGAGGTGGGGACGTTTGCCGTTTGCCGTTTGCCGCCTTTAAGGAGTTCAAAACATAATGGAAGCGCTTAAAGCCTACCTGGAACGCGCCCAAGAAATGTGGTCGGAACTTGACCGCAACAAGAAAATTGGCGTTGGCGGCGGTGCCGGCCTCGTCGTGGTGGTGCTGATGTTTCTCTCCTTTGGAGGGGCGGAACAGGAGGTGCACTACCTCCCGCTCTACACCGACCTCGACCTGAAAGAGGCCGGGGAACTCACCCAGCGCCTTCGAGAATTGAACCAGGACTTTCAGCTGGGCGGCGACGGTACGATTGTGATGGTCCCGGAAGAAGCCCGCCTCCAGCTCCGCGCCTCCCTTGCAGCGGAAGGCTTTCCCAAAACCGGGCTGATCGGCTATGAGGTCTTCGACGAAACCCCTCTCGGGATGACCGACTTCCTCCAGAAAGTAAAGCTGCGCGAGGCCCTGGAGGGAGAGCTGAAGAAAACCATCCTCCAGCTCGAACAGGTGGAAGACGTTCGGCTGCATGTGGTCATGCCCGAGCCCAGCCTCTTTACCGATCAGCAGAAACCGACCACCGCCTCCATTTTGCTCAAACTGCGGCCCCGGATGAAGCCAACACTGGCCCAGATCGAGGGCATTCAGCGCCTGGTGGCCGGCAGTGTTGAAGGGCTGGAGACCCGGAATATCACCGTCACCGATAACGAGGGCAACCTGCTCTCCAGAGAGGTGGACCCCTTGGCCAGGCTCACCTCGAAACAGATGGAAGTCCAGCGCAATGTGGAAGCATACCTGGAACACCGCGCCCAGGATATGCTCGACCACGTGCTGGGGCCGGACCAGGCGGTGGTCCGGGTTTCGGCGGAACTCGACTTCGATCAGACCGAAATGACCACGGAAGTATACGACCCGGCCAACCCGGTTCTGCGCAGTGAAGAACGGAACGAGGAGTCTTCGGCCGAAGCCGGTACCAAGGAAAGCACCGTCTCCAACTGGGAAGTCAACAAAACCATCCGGCGAATTACCGGTGCGGTCGGCTCCATCAAACGCATCTCGGTCGCCCTGACGGTCAACGAAAATGTGCCGACCGGCATCGTGGACGACGTTTTGCAGTACCGGCAGCGCACCCCCGAAGAAGCCGCCCAGGTGGCCAGCATCGTACGCGGCGCCATCGGGCTGGACGAGACCCCCCCGCCGGCGGGCCGGGGAGACCAGCTCACCACAAGCAACTTCGCATTTGCGATCACCGATATCCGGGCCCAGGCCGAAATCAAGCGCGAGAAAGAGGAGCGGGACGACCTCATCACCACCATTGTGCTCAACGTGGCCAAGGGAGTCGCCATTGTCATCGCCCTGCTCGTCCTGCGCGCCATCATCGGCGCCATCGGCCGGGGCGTTGCCCGGGAAGAAGAGATTGCCCTGGAGGCCCAAAAAGAACTGGAAGAAGAAGATTTTGGAGAAGAACTGCCCGAAACCCCGCACGAGCTTCTCCTGGGCCGGATCGCCCAGTTGATCACCGAGCGTCCCGAAGACGCCGCCAAACTCATCCGGACCATGCTCATCGAAGACGCACAGCAGCGGCAGCGGCAGGCAACGTAACCTATGAACAAAGTTATCCGAACCGCCAGAATATCGGATCACCCGGTGCGCCTTGGCGTGAGCGAGGACGAGGAAATAGAGTCTGCGCAAGCGGATGTCGTCGGACTGGACGAACAGGCCGACGTTGTCGAGCCTTCCGGCGCACCCGAGGGCGAGGAGGAGGGGGAGGCGGAAGACGGCGAGGAAATGCTCGTCGGCGACGGTGGGGAAGAACCGGAAGGTGAGGAGCCCCCGCCCCAAGACGACGCCCAGGAGGAACCCACCTTTTCCGCACTCGCAGTGGAAACCCTGGTGGAGGAACGGCTTAAAGAATTTGAAGAACGCTTTCAGGCCGAAAAAGAGGAGGCCTACCGCGCCGGGTTTGAAGACGGACGAACGGACGGGCTGAAGGGTGGACAGGAACAGAGCCGGGACGAAATCGACCGCTTTCAATCCATCGTGGAAGATCTCACCACCCAGTGGAAAGACCTGTATAAAAATGCCGACATGGAGCTGGTCGAACTGGTGCTGGCCGTGGCCCGCAAGATTATCGGAAGCGCAGCAGAGGTCCGTCAGGAACCGGTGCTCCTGGCGGTTCAGGAGTGCCTGGGCTACCTGCAGGACAAATTGCGGGTGGTGGTGAAAGTCCACCCCGACGACCTGGAAACCGTACGCCGGCATCGAAACGACTGGCTGGAGTCTCTGGAAGGAATCGAACAACTGCTTATCGAAGGCGATTCCGGAATCTCCCGGGGCGGATGTGTTGTGGAAACCCCAAAGGGTGATGTAGACGCTCAGATCGAAGAACGCCTGGAACGGCTCCGGGCGGTGTTGATAGACGAGATCCGTAGCGAGGGCGAAGCCGAATGAACGTGCAGGGGCTGATCCGGGCAGTAGAAGATGCCGAGCCCATCCGCATCCGTGGCAAGGTCAATCAGGTGGTCGGGCTCGTTATTGAAACCAACGGTCCTCCAATTTCCATAGGGGAACTCTGCCGCATAGACGGTGCGGACGGCGTTCATCCGGTTTATGCGGAAGTCGTGGGATTCAGGGAAAACAGGGTGCTGATGATGCCCCTTGGAGAAATGGTGGGCATCGCGCCCGGCAGCCGGGTCACGGCCACGGACGAACCCCTTGCCGTCCGGGTAGGGGAAGACCTCCTGGGCCGCGTACTCAACGGCCTGGGAGAACCGATCGACGAAAAAGGCGCCGTCTGGAGCAGCCAGACGCGTCCGGTTTCCGGCGCGCCGCCCGATCCCCTGAAACGCCGGCGCATCCGGGAGCCCCTCGGCACCGGCATCCGGGCCATCGACACCCTCATCACCTGCGGCAAGGGCCAGCGGGTTGGCATTTTTGCGGGCAGCGGCATCGGCAAAAGCGTCCTTCTGGGGATGCTTGCCCGGCACGCCCAGGCCGACGTCAACGTCATCGCCCTCATCGGCGAACGGGGCCGGGAGGTTCGGGACTTCTTAGAACGGGATCTGGGACCCGAAGGATTGGCCCGGTCGGTCGTAATAGTGGCTACCTCCGACCAGCCGGCGCTCGTCCGCATCAAAGGCGCCCAGGTAGCCACGGCCATTGCCGAGCACTTCCGGGACCAGGGCAAAGACGTGATGCTGCTGATGGACTCCGTCACCCGGGTGGCCACCGCCCAGCGAGAGGTCGGCCTGGCCATCGGCGAACCCCCCACAACGCGGGGGTACACCCCCCCCACCTTTGCGCTGCTCCCCCGTCTGCTGGAGCGCGCCGGCATGGGGCCGGAAGGAAGCATCACGGGCCTCTACACCGTTCTGGTTGAAGGCGACGACATGGACGAACCCGTGGCCGATGCGGTGCGGGCCATCTTAGACGGCCACATCGTGCTTTCCCGGCGGCTCGCGTCTCAGGGGCACTATCCGGCCATCGACGTCTTGGAAAGCGTCAGCCGCGTGATAAACGAGGTGGTCACACCCGAGCATCTCGCCCAGGCCAACCAGATCAAAGAGACCATGGTGACCTACCGCGAAGCCGAAGACCTCATCAACGTGGGGGCCTACCAGCGGGGCAACAGCGACCAGATCGATTTTGCACTCGACCATATCGACCGGATCAACACCTTCCTCCGACAGGATATGACCGAACAGTCCGATTTCGACGAAAGCCGGACCCAGATGATGGATCTACTCTGATAGAGGCCGGAGGCTGTAGGGACTGATCCCAATTGAATTGCGGATCGCGGAATAATCAATCCGAAATCCGAAATCCGAAATCCGAAATCGACATGGCCAAACGCTTCAAATGGCGTCTGGAACCGGTCAAAAAGGCCAAAGAGCGGGATGAGGAACGCGGCCAGGCGGAACTGGCGGAGGCCAGGCGCGCGCTTCAGACCGAAGAGACAAAACTCGCCCAATTGCGCGAGAAGCGGGAGGCCTGCGTCCGGCAGCTGCACGAAAAGCAGGCAGGCCGCCTCAATACGGCCGACCTCGCTCTGACCCATGCCTATTTGAAAGACCTCGACCGTCAGATCCAGGCACAGACCGGTCGGATCGAAGGTGCTAAGTCGTCTGCGGAAGCGAAACAGGAAGCCCTGCTTAAAACCATGCAGGAAAAGAAAGTTCTGGAAAACCTGAAAGAGCGCGACCGCAGAAAATTCCGGAAAACAGAACGCCGAAAGGACCAGGCGGCGATGGACGAAACCGCCAACCGCCGTGCGTCTAACAGGGGCCTGTAAGAAAATTTGCACTGACCTGAATACATGAAATTCTTGGTGTGATTCGTGTTCATCCGTGTTCCTCTGTGGTTGTTTTAGAAAGAAAGGACACCGATTAACCCGTGAAAAAACTCGCATTGATCCTGCTGCTCATCGTGGGAATGCTCCTCTCCTTTTCAGCGATCGGGCTCGTGATGCTATTTGCAACCGGTGTGGTAGAGAGTATGGACGACGCACGCGCGCTTCTGATGGGACAAATGGAAGGCACAGACCCCGCCTTTTTAAAGGCCGGTGAATCCATACAGGTCCAGGACGCCCTCCTGTTGTTGCAGCAGCAAAAGCAGGAACTCGAGCAGGACCTCCTGACATTGAAAACACAGCAGAACGTCCTCCAACAGGCAAAAGACTCCCTCGCCACCCAGGTGGGCGGCCTCATGCAAACGAGCCAGAAACAAAGTAAGGCAGATGCCAAAAAGCAGGCGGAAGGACTGAAACAAACACTCGCCCTTTACAGCGCCCTGCGTCCCGAACAGGCCGCCGCCATCATGGACCAGATGCCCGACGACAAGGTCCTGGATATCCTGCCCCAACTCAAAGAGCGCCAGGCCGCAAGAATTCTCAACGCCCTGGCGGACCCCCAGCGAAAGGCCAGGCTCTCCGAACAGCTTATGGAAGGCAAAGCCGTTCCGTGATGGCTCCAAACAGCAAAGGAGGAACCCTATGGACTTTAACTCATAAGCGATCAGACAGCCACACTCAGACGTCAACTTTTCATGCTCGTACGTGGTTCTATCGAAATTCCAATTCCCAATTGGAGATCCATCCCATGCTGCTTAACCCACTCCAGTTTCAAGAGGTTGGCACAGAGCCCTCGTCAGGCTCTTCAACCTCGATATTCAGCAGCGACGGCCCTCTCTTCCAGGATGTGCTTCACAGCGTGCAACAGGGCATAGAAGGTCATCCGGGAGAAAGTGCGCCACCCCACGGGTCTCATTCCTCAACGGCCCGGGAGGTCTATCCCTCCCTGGCGTCCCTCATTGCCGAAATTCTCACCGGCAGGACGCCTCAAACGTCCCCGGAACCCGGCCCCTCATGGGGTGGGGAAAACGGGGTTGCTACACTGGAAAAACCTTTCGCCTCCGCTGTGGAAGGCGATGTGCGTCCCCAGGATGGGATCGTGCCGGAGAAGGCAGCTCAAAACAACAGCGAAAACCGCTTTGCCGGTCTTACGCCCGAGCCAGTCCTTCGCCAGACGCCCCTGTCCGGTGACCTGTTAAAAGAGCCCTTCCTCCCTCTGGAGGGAGAACCGTCGGCTCTCCTGCCCATAACAGATGCACCCCATTTAGAGCCTCCCTCGTTTGGGCATTCGAACCGGGACGAAACCCAGTCTGAAAAGAACGGCGCCGATTTCACAGCGTCCGAAACGGCAGAGCCGTCCACCATCAGCGTTCCGGTCGCCCCCCTTGACCCTGAGCTTCCATCCAACGCGGAGGGGAGCATTCCGCTGATGGATCAGGCATTCGAAAATCGCAGGAGCGCATCCCCGCAGGCCGGGTCGGATGTCGGAACGGACCGGGCAGGTGCCGGCCCCCCCGTTTCTCCGGACCCAGTCTTACCGAAAGCTCCGAAAACGGTCTTCCCCGACAGACCCGAACATAGCGCCATCTCGGCGTTTGAACAGGCTGTCGGAGACGAACCGGACCACTGGATGCCATCCAATTGGCGCCGGGCATCGGAAACGCCCCCGACGGTCCAGCAGGGCGGAATCGAGCGTCCGAATCTTCAGAGACCCTCTGGCAATCGGGCGCAAGACACACCTCCGAATGGTGAAGAAACTTCTGGCGAGGCACCGGAACCGCAGCGGGTATCTCCTCAGCCGGTACAGGCATCCCAAACCCCTCCGGCTGTGCAGACCCCTGTGCCTGAGGCCTCTCGGCCTCAGATCGCGCAGGACGATAACCAACCACACGAAACACCTCCGGTGGTCGAGGGAACACCGGAACCGCAGCAGGCTCCGGTAGCTGACACACTTCAGCCTGTACAAACGCCAGAGTATCGGCAGGCTCCGGTAGCTGACACACCTCTGCCTGTACAAACGCCAGAGCGTCAGCAGGCTCCGGTAGCTGACACACCTCTGCCTGTACAAACGCCAGAGCGTCAGCAGGCTCCGATAGCTACATCTCAGCCTGTTCAAACACCGGAACCGCAGCGGGTATCTCCTCAGCCGGTACAGGCATCCCAAACCCCTCCGGCTGTGCAGACCCCTGTGCCTGAGGCCCCTCGGCCTCAGATCGCGCAGGACGATGACCAACCACACAAAACACCTCCGGTGATCAAGGGAACACCGGAACCGCAGCAGGCTCGGGTAGCTACACCTCAGCCTGTACAAACGCCAGAGCGTCAGCAGGCTCCGATAGCTACATCTCAGCCTGTACAAACGCCAGAGCGTCAGCAGGCTCCTGTGGCTGAAACGCCTCAGCCTGCTGATGAAACACCGGAACCGCAGCGGGTATCTCCTCAGCCGGTACAGGCATCCCAAACCCCTCCGGCTGTGCAGACCCCTGTGCCTGAGACCCCTCGGCCTCAGATCGCTCAAGACGATAGCCAACCACACAAAACACCTCCGGTGATCAAGGGAACACCGGAACCGCAGCAGGCTCGGGTAGCTACGCCTCAGCCTGTACAAACGCCAGAGCGTCAGCAGGCTCCGATAGCTACATCTCAGCCTGTACAAACGCCAGAGCGTCAGCAGGCTCGGGTAGCTACACCTCAGCCTGTACAAACACCGGAACCGCAGCAGGCTCGGGTAGCTGAAACGCCTCCGCCTGTACAAACACCGGAACCGCAGCGGGTATCTCCTCAGCCGATACAGGCATCTCAAACCCCTCCGGCTGTGCAGACCCCTGTGCCTGAGACCCCTCGGCCTCAGATCGCTCAAGACGATAGCCAACCACGCAAAACACCTCCGGTGATCGAGGGAACACCGGAACCGCAGCGGGTATCTCCTCAGCCGATACAGGCATCTCAAACCCCTCCGGCTGTGCAGACCCCTGTGCCTGAGGCTCCCCGGCCTCAGATCGCGCAGAACGATGACGGGGCACAGAAAACACCCCTGGTAACGCACCGGCCCGCTGCCGGCAGTCCCGACATCCAGCCACAGCCGATCGCTCAATCCCCTGATGCGCCTCCGGCTGTGCAGACCCCTGTGCCTGAGGCCCCCCGGCCTCAGATCGCGCAGAACGATGACCAACCACACAAAACACCTCCGGAAACCGGGAGAACGCCGGAACGCCTGACTGAAACACCTCCGGCTGTCCAAACCCCGGAACCTCCGAAGGGTTCTCCCCGGCTGCCTGTAGAAAATGGGAAGCCCTCGGCTCCCGCTCCCGCAGCGTCGCAAACACCCTCTGCGGTGCGGACCGAGCCCTTTCTGCCGGACGGGGAAAGGATTCTGAACGCCCCCAAAAGGAGCATGGATACCCCGATTTCGGCAGTCGGCAACTACCGGGGCCCATCCATACCCCTGGAGCATCCGGAGGGCGTTGAAGTACAGGTCCGCCAATCCGCGCCTGAGCCCTCCCCCGGTGTCCAAACGCCCCCGGCAGAGGACGCTGGAGGACCGCAGGCTGAACCGAACATCCATCAGACTACCGAAAACGCTCCTTCCCGGCCCGAAGAGGCCCGGGAACCGGCGCCGGTCAAAACGGCCCAGCCCGATACTGCGCTGCCCGCCGCCTCGCGTCCTGCGCCGGTAACCGCATCCAAACCCGCCGGTATCCAGCAGGCGGCTGCTCTGCCTGCTGCAGAGACGCTTCAGGAAACCTACCGGGTAAGCGATCAACTGGTCCGGGGCGTTCGATTCCTCTCCCGGGACGGAACGAGCCAGGTCACCATCCGCCTCGATCCTCCCGAACTGGGCCAGGTCACCATCCGTCTGGTAAGCGCAAATCAGACCATCTCCGGCGAAATCGCCGTGGAAAACCGTCAGGTTCACGAGGTGGTGCAAACCCACCTCAACGACCTGCGCCAGGCCCTTGCAGAACAGGGCATCCAGGTCGATCAACTCGACGTCTCCGTAGATAATCGGGGGACATCGGGCGCCAACCGGGATTCCTCTCAGTCTTCATCTCAGGACCGCTCGAGCAAGTCTGATCCGGACAACAATCCGGACCAGGAGCGTCGATCATCCCCCCGGGATGACCGGTCCGCAGGAGGGGAGACTCCCGATGAGGGGCATGTCGATTTCACAGCGTAGTTCGGACCCCTCAAAAAAAGAGGGGCTTGACTCTGAACCTTGAATTTCCCAACTTTGAAAGGAGGTGAAAGAGTGATCGATCCAGTAGGAATCACGCCCGAAACGACAGCCACCATCAGCGAAACCCTGATTAAGGATCAGTCGCTGGGCCAGGATGCCTTCTTAAACCTGCTGCTCGTGCAGCTCAAGAACCAGGATCCGATGGATCCGGTGAAAAACCAGGATTTCGTGGCCCAGCTGGCCCAGTTCAGCTCTCTTGAACAGCTCCAGAGCATCAACAAGGCCGTCTCAGGAGATCAGGATGCAGAGGCCACGGAAGGCCTCCGGCAGGCCATAGATGGCAACACGGCCGTCGCCCTCATCGGCAAGGGTGTGGAAATTCCCACCGACACCGTCGCCTACACCGGAGACGGGTCGGTCGATATGGGATACAACCTGGCGGGTCCTGCCAACCGAATAGACCTCCAGGTTTTCGATGCGGAAGGGAATCTCGTTCGCACCTTGACCGAGACCACCCCCGAGGTGGGCAACGGAGTGCTCACGTGGGACGGCAAGGATGCCGACGGCCGGCAGCTCGAGGCCGGAACCTACACCATCGTTCCTGTCGCCGTCAACGGACAGGGCAACCCCGTAATCGTCTCGGCCGCACTAACGGGCGAGGTCACCGGGGTCCGCTACCAGGACGGAAACCCCATCCTGGTCTTAGACGGCGGCGAAGCGCCGCTTTCCGGCGTAGCACGAGTTTTTTAAAGGAGAGGTGCCCGATGAACCGGATTGACAATCCGGGGGGTCTCCCGCTCGATCCCAGGATCGGACGGGGGGACCCGGTCGCTAAGACCCCGCAGAAGCAGCACCCGGTCCGCAAAACAGGCGGCGCTCCCTTCCGGGAAATCTTCCAGAAGGAAATCCGCCAGGGACAGGGCCTTCGCTTCTCCGCCCATGCCAGGGATAGGCTCACATCCCGGGACATCCAGTTGACCCCGGAAGCCATGGACAGGCTCACCGAAGCGGTAGATCGGGCCGCAGCCAAAGGCGCACGAGACGCCCTGGTGCTTATGCCGGGTGCTTCAAGGACGGAGGACCTGGCCCTCGTCGTCAGCGTTACCAACCGCACTGTCGTAACCGCCATGGACGGCGAACACATCAAAGAAAGCGTCTTCACCAACATCGACAGTGCCCTGGTCGTCCCCTAAAGAGAGGAGGAAAACAGCGCACAGGACGACCCATCCCAGATGATTGCGGAATGTGGATTTCGGATTTCGGATTGAACAATCCGCAATCCCCAATCCACATTCCGCAATCCATACCACCCCGGGGCCGGACCTCTTTTGAGGAGGCCCCTCCGCTGCCGACCGATTGACGCAGCGGAACACCTGTCTCTATGGAGGTCATTCAGAGATGGCGCTTAATTCATTGTTTACAGGGTTGTCGGGCATCCAGGCGCACCAGATCAAAACCAATGTGGTGGCCGACAACATCGCCAATATCAACACCACCGGCTTTAAAGCACGCCGGGCCAACTTCGAGGAACTGCTGGCGCAGACTCTCCAGGAGGCCACCGGGCCGGAGGGCAACCGCTCGGGAACCAACCCGGTCCAGTCGGGCATTGGGGTGCGCCTCAAAAGCATCGACACTTCCTTTATCCAGGGCAGTCTTCAGACCACCGGCCGCGAGACCGACCTGGCGATTGAAGGCGACGGGTTCTTTATCCTGAGCAACGGCGTGAACAATTTCTACACCCGCGGCGGGGCCTTTGCCTTCGACGCTCTGGGCCGGATGGTCAACCCCAGCAACGGAATGGTGGTACAGGGCAACCTGGCCGACGCGGACGGAGAGTTCGGGGCCACCACGGGGCTGGAGAACATCCAGCTGGACCTCAACCGGGAGATCGCCGGTGACGCCACCTCCCGGATCAACCTGTCGGGCAACATCGACCCGGGGAACGTCCCGACGCTCACCACGGGCACGGAGTTCGCCACGGCCTCCACCATTCAGGGAACGCCGGGATTTCCTTTTAATCTGACGGGTGAGCAGCAGCTGGAGGTCAAGGTGACCACCGTGGAGGGCCTCACCAGCGGAATCATCACCGTGCACGACGCGAACTACCTGACCCTCGCAGACTACATTGACGGCCTCAATGCAGCCATCGCCGGCAATGAGCGGCTCTCCGGAAAGGTCGTTGCTCAGCAGAATCCGGCCACGCCCGGGACTATACAGCTCAGGACCACGGTTGGTGGCTCCGGGGTGCTGCTCGAACTGGCCAACGTGGGCACCGGCACCGCGCTGACCGCGCTTTCGTTTGGAGCAACCGGAACCTCCAGCGCCGTTGCTACGGGCACAACCCTGCTCAACGACCTGGCCGAGGTGGGCACGGCCCTGGATACGAGCGATGTGCTCCGATTCAGCGGCACCCGGGCGGACGGCACCTCCTACAACGGCACCTTTACGGTCGCCGCTCCCACCACGGATACCATCCAGGACTTCTTAGATACGGTTGCCTCCGCTTTCGGTGACAACGTATCGGGGGGCCTGGACCTGACCGGGAAAATCGAGTTGACGGACTCTTCGGGCAGCGCGGTCACCGGGTTCACCGTCAACGTCACCTTAGACGATTCGGGCACCACCGGCAGCGGGCTGATTGGAGAGTCCGGCCTGGCGGACCACAAGATCAGCACCACGATCTTCGACTCCCAGGGCCGCAACCACACGATGAACATCACCCTCACCGCGACCCCGGTTGCCAACAAGTGGTCCTATAACGCGAAGATTGACAACCAGATACCCTCCGCGGGGGGGACCGGTGCAGTGAACTTCGACGAAGACGGGACCATCCGGTCCTTTGTGCCCACCGAGGGCGAGGGTACGCTGCTCGAATTCACCCCCGACGGATCGGTGCTGCCCCTCAAGATCAACTTTACCGGCATCACCGTCCCCGATCGGGGAATCAACGGTCTGACCCAGTTCGCCGCTCCCGCCACGGCCGACGTGGTGGACCAGAACGGCCGCGCTGCGGGCCGTCTGGATACCATCTTTATCGGCAGGGACGGTGTGGTCGAGGGCCGGTTCACCAACGGCGAAACCCTCAACCTAGCGCGCGTCAACCTGGCCAACTTCGACAACCCGGGAGGTCTGCAGCGTGTAGGCGGCAACCTCTTTGGCGAAACGGAGAACACCGGGCCGCCGCTGGTCGAGATCGCCACGCAAACCATCGAGTCGCAAATTGCGCCCGATACGCTGGAACTCTCCAATGTGGACCTGGCTCAGGAGTTTACCGACCTGATCGTTTCCCAGCGGGGTTTCCAGGCCAACGCCCGGGTGGTAACCACCACGGACCAGATCCTGGCCGAAACCGTCAACCTGAAACAGTAATCCCTTAACCCCCTCTCGTAGGGGCTGAGGCTGAAGAGGTGGAGGTGGGCAGGGATGCCCACCACCACCTCGCCAACATACAGTCAACCTGAAGAGGTGGGAGTGGGCACGGACGCCCCCCACCACCTCTCCAACACCCGGTGGGGGTGGCGCCAACCCGGAGGGCAATCCAATGGTCCCGGTAACCCGGCTGAACAACACTGTACTGGTCATCAACGCCGACATGATCGAATTCCTGGAATCCACCCCCGACACCATTATCACGCTCACCACCGGCCGGAAGGTCGTGGCCAGAGAATCCGTAGAAGAGATCATCGAGAAAGCCGTGGAGTACAAAAGGCGGTGCCTCCAGCTCACCCCGGAGGTCCGTTCCCGACAGGGCTGATCCGTCGGGCGTTACACGTATTTTGATTCAATGAGGGGGAAATCGTATGGACATTACCACAATCGTAGGCCTGGTCGCGGGCTTTACGCTGATTATTATGGGGATCTTCAACGGCGGCGAACTCATCAACTTTTACGATGTTCCGTCGCTTCTCATCACCATTGGCGGGACTATTGCCGCGACCCTGGTCTGCCACCCCCTGCAGCAGGTCGTCGGCATCGTGGGCATCGCGAAAAAATCGTTCCTCTTCAAGAGCATCCCGCCCACCGAACTGATCGAAAAAATCGTGGGATTCGCCGAAACCGCACGGCGGGAAGGGATTCTGGCGCTGGAGCAGGCCGTGCAGGAGGTCGACGACGCCTTTATGGCCTCGGGCATACGGCTGGCAGTGGATGGCACCGAACCGGAACTCATTCAGACCATCTTAGAAACCGAACTCTCCTTTGTGGACGAGCGGCACAAATCCGGCGCCGGCATCTTCGATTTTATGGGCACATCGGGTCCCGCCTTCGGCATGATCGGCACCCTGGTGGGACTGGTCAACATGCTCCGGGCCTTAGACGATCCCTCGGCCATTGGTCCGGGGATGGCAACCGCGCTCATCACCACCTTTTACGGCGCCGTAACCGCCAACCTGATCTATATCCCCATGGCAGGCAAACTCAAAATCCGGTCTGCCGAAGAGAGCCTGCAAAAACGGATGATCATGGAAGGGATTATGTCCATTCAGTCGGGCGACAATCCCCGGATCGTGGAACAGAAACTCAACGTCTTCATAGCCCCCGGCCTGCGGAGCATGTCAGAAGAGGGAGAGGAATAGATGGCCAAGATGATCGATGAGGACGACTGTCCAGAAGGTCTGCCCGGCTGGCTGGCCACCTTTGGCGACCTGATGTCTTTGCTGCTCACCTTCTTCGTACTGATGCTCTCTTTCTCCTCAACCGAAGAAATCAAGTTCAAGAACGCGATGGGATCTCTGAAAGGGGCGCTCGGCGTCTTTGAGTCGGATCCCGAAATGAGCCAGCCCATCCGGGTCGCCATGCCCCTGGTTCGGGGCAGCGTCAGCCAGTCCAATAACATCCGAAAAGCCGCTGAAGCCCTCGAAAAATCCCTCTCGGACGAAGGCATGGAAGGGGATGTCTCCTTAGAGGGCACCGCGTCCGGACTGGTCATCCGCATCCGGGCGCCCGTCCTCTACGGCCTGGGCAGCGCCGAGATCCAGGAAAGCATAGAGCCGATCCTCCTCCAGGTCGGAGACCTCCTCAAGCTCCTGCCCAATGAGGTCGTCGTACAGGGCCACACCGACAACGTCCCCATTCGCACCCTCTACCCCTCCAACTGGGAACTCTCCTACCAGCGAGCGGTTCACGTGGTGCGGTTCTTCATCACAGAAAGCCTGATTTTCCCGGCCCGAATGGCCGCCGAGGGCTTTGGCAAGTACCGGCCCCTCGCTCCCAACACCACCGAAGCGAATCGGCAGCGGAACCGCCGGATCGAGATTCATATCCTCTACGCCGGAGAAACGGACGGAAACCTGAACATCATCTCCGACGCATTCAGCCAGTACGGCCTTAAAGGCACCCGAGAAGACGGCGGCGAAATCGTGAAACCCAAAAGAAGACGCCGGTAATTGTAGGGGCAGGCCCCCGTGCCTGCCCTGATGATAAGGGCGCACACAGGGGTGCGCCCCTACGAGAGGTTTTCCCATGGGCAAAATGATCAAAGAAGACGAATGCCCGAAGGGCCTGCCCGGCTGGCTGGCCACCTTCGGTGATCTGATGTCCCTGCTGCTCACCTTTTTTGTGCTGCTGCTCTCTTTCTCAACCGTCAACGTCATCCAATTCAACAGCGCCATGGGCGCCCTGCAGGGTGCGCTGGGCGTGCTCAGCGGACAGCCGCAACTGAGCCTCCCCATCAGGCAGTCTCTGCCCCGAACCGAAGGCAACCTCTCGCAGGCCGAAGTGATCGCCAAAGCCGCCCAGGAAATGGAAAAAGCAGTCGAAGAAGCCGGCCTTCAGGGAGATGTAATGCTCGAAGAGGCCTCCACCGGCATCGTCATACGCATCGCGGACAAGCTCTTCTTCGACCAGGGAAAGTCCGACCTGAAGTCGGGAGCCATGCCTGTGCTGGCAAAGTTGGGAAATATCCTGAAGTCCCTGCCCAACCAGGTCAACGTCCAGGGGCACACCGACAACGTGACGATCAACACCGATGTGTTTGCCTCCAACTGGGAGCTTTCCGGCATGCGCGCCATGCAGGTGGCCCGCTACTTCATCCAGCAATCGGGTGTCTCTCCAGACCGAGTCTGGATCACCGGCTACAGCGAGTACCGGCCCCTGGTGCCCAACAATTCCGAAGACCGCAGAAAGCGGAACCGGCGCGTGGAACTCCACATCTTATACACAAGCGAATCCGGCGGCACCCCGAGCCGTATCTACCAGTCGGTTGAGGAAGGTGGACTCCAGGTAGAAGGCAGAGAAGAAGAATAGAAGCTGTGAAAGGGCAGAGGGCAAAGGGCCTTTCACGTTTCACATTTCACCATTTACAGTAGGTAAAAACCGATGCCTGAAGAGAATCAAGACGACCAGATCGAAGAAGAAATGCTGCGGATGATGCAGGAAGAGGCCGAAGGCGAAGCCCCGGATGGCGCGGGTGAGGGCGCCGGCGCCGATGCCGACCCAGAATCCGAAATGCTGAACGCCATGCAGGAGGAGATGGGCGCTGTGGGAGGAGGCGAAGAGGGTCAAGATGCAGACGCCGATTTGGAGGCCCAGATGCTCAGCGCGATGGTGGAAGAGACAGGGGCCTCTGAAGGTGTGGACGCCACAGCCCTGCAGCAGGCCGTACTCCCCTCGGCAGACGTATCCCCAGCCCCCGGCGGGGGGCTGCTCGACATCAAGCTCTCCGTCGCCATCGAACTGGGCAGTGCCCAGGTACCCATTCAAACCGTACTCGAATGGACGGAAGGATCTCTTATCGAACTGGCCAAAGTCTCGGGAGAGGCCGTGGACGTCATGATCAACGGCAAACCGATTGCCAGAGGCGAAGTGGTAACAATCGCCGAAAACTTTGGCGTCCGGATCACCCAGCTCCTCCCCACCATTCCCAGAGGGTAGCAACCCGGCGGCAAGAAAAACGCGAAAAGCAGTCAACCGTCTCCTGGCTTTCCGCTCTGCGCACCTCTCTGTCTGCCGGTAGAGGAAAATTTCTCCGGGCAGGGTGAAATAACTGCTCATCAGCGGAGATCCATACCTGCTTGATAAGGGGATACGATGGTGTCCGGCCGTTTCCCCTTTTTGCGTTTCTTTTGCCTTAAATTTATATATTCCAATCTATTATCGTAATTTTTCGCCATTCACATCCCGAACCGATCCTGCTTTGCGTCGCTTAAGAGGGGACGATTCCGAACGGAATCGTCCCCTCTTTGATCTGGCACATCGGTTGCTCTCTGGAAAGGCATCCCCGGCCGTTCACAGAAAGAGCCCGATCCTATGGCGTTTCGTATCCTTCTCATTGTTGCCCTCATAGGGCTTGCCTCCCCCTGCAATGCCGGGGAGGTTGAAGCCGATTCCACCCGGAATCCCGCCGGATCGCTCCTGCAGAATATGCCGGCTCCCGACATGCCCCATACCTACGGCCTGATAGCCCGTATGGCCTTTTCGCTGATCATCGTCATCGGCCTCATCTGGGGGGTTGTACTGCTGCTGCGGCGAATCTCGGGCAAACGAGTGTCCGGCGCGGCGAAATCGTTTATCAAGGTACTGGAACGGTCCTACATCGCGCCCAAAAAGGCGGTTTACGTCATCCAGGTCGGCAACCGGACCCTGGCGGTGGGCGTCACCGACGCCCAGATGACCACCCTGGCCGAACTCGATCCTGAAGAGACCCTGGCGGCCTATCCCGCTTTCCAGAAGGGCAGCCCTCCCTTCGCCCATCTCCTGAAAGACATGCGCACCCGCTTCCTGGGCCGTGAAACCCCCGGAGAGATGCCCTGATGCAGACCCTTCTCCCCAAAATGCTGCGAACCGGCATCCTTAGTTTGCTGGTTTTCGCCTGCCTGCTCGGCCTGAACATTTTGGAGGCAAACGCCCAGGGCCTGCCCCGAATCAGCATCGAGGTAGACGAAGCGTCCAAACCCCAGGACGCGGTGGTCACGCTTGAAATCATCTTCCTCCTCACCGTCCTGACCCTCGCTCCAGCGCTGCTGATCATGCTCACCTCCTTTACCCGGATCGTGGTGGTCCTCTCCTTCTTGCGCATGGCCATCGGCACCCAGCAGATCCCGCCCACCCAGCTCATCGTCGGCCTCTCCCTCTTCCTCACCCTCTTCGTGATGGGACCCACCTTCGACAGAGTCTACGATGATGCCCTCCTCCCCTACCTGGAGGAACAGATCGACCACAAAGTGGCGCTGAAACGGGCCATGGACCCGATGAGGGAGTTTATGATGAACAACACCCGCGAAAAAGACCTGGCCCTCTTTGTCAAACTCTCCCGATCGCCCCGGCCCGACAGCCCTGAAGACCTCTCCAGCCGAGTGCTGATCCCCAGTTTTGTCATCAGTGAACTCAAAACCGCGTTTCAGATCAGCTTCATCCTCTTCATCCCCTTTATCATCATCGACATGGTGGTCTCCAGCACCCTCCTCTCGATGGGAATGATGATGCTGCCTCCCGTGACCGTCTCTCTGCCCTTCAAGATCCTCCTCTTCGTCCTGGTCGACGGCTGGCACTTAATCGTAGAGTCTTTGGTAATGAGTTTCAAATGAAAAGGGATGTGAAAGGTATGCATAGGAATATTGCGGAATACGATGGTTTTCAATCCGCAATCCGCATTCCGCAATCCGCAATCGATCTGCCTCACAGGAGGACCCCATGACCCCTCAATTCGTCATCCATCTGGGCCAGCAAGCCATCTACCTGATGCTGCTGATCTCGGCCCCCATGCTGCTGGCCGGCCTGATGATCGGTCTGGGGGTCAGCATCCTGCAGGCCGTCACCCAGATCCACGAAGTGACCCTCACCTTTATTCCCAAGATCCTGGCGGTCTCCCTGGCGCTGATGATCGCCCTGCCCTGGATGCTGCAGAAAATGCTCGACTTTATGCACATGCTGTTGACCCAGATCCCTTCCATCGCTTTGTAGTCACAAATCGTGACCCCTGACCTCTGCTGCTATGAACACCACCTTCTTAGATATCTCGGTCGCCCAGTTCCAGGTCTTCCTGCTCCTCTTTATCCGAACGATCGGAATCGTGGCGGTCTCACCCGTCTTTGGACACCGGATTATCGTCTCCCAGGCCAAAGCCGGGCTGGCCCTGGTTCTGGCTATGGTCCTCTTTCCGGCGGTTCCGGTAACCCTTGCGGCAACAACCGACCTCCTCCCTTACTTCATCGTGGCCGTCAAAGAGCTGGTAATGGGGATGATGTTCGGCTTTGTCGCACGGCTCGTATTCATCGCCGTGCAGTTTGCAGGTGAAGTCATCGGCATCGACATCGGCTTTGGTGTGGTCAACATCATCGACCCCCTTTCCGCCGAACAGATCTCGATCATCGGAACCTTCAAAAACCTGATCGCCCTGGTCATCTTTCTCATGATCGACGGGCACCACATCGTGCTTCAGGGCCTGGCCGCCAGCTTCGAAATGGTGCCCCTGGGCGGCATCCAGCTCACCGAAATGCTGGGCCGCAGCCTGATCGCCATGACCTCGGAAGTTTTCGTAATGGCAATAAAACTGTCTGCCCCGGTCATCGCAGCCCTCTTCCTGACCTCCCTGGCCCTTGGCATTATCGCCCGAACCGTGCCCCAGATGAACGTCTTTATCGTCGGCTTTCCCCTCAAAATCGCCGTGGGCATGGGCATGTTGATGTTGTCCCTGCCCCTCTTCCAGGTGGTACTGGTCAAATTCTTCGGAGGGCTGGGCCCCAGCTTGAGCATCCTGCTCCAGCACATGTATAAACCCTAACGATTTTGGAATGCGGATTGAAAATCCGAAATCCGAAATCCGAAATCCACACTGGACATGGCTGAAGAATCCTCTCAAGAAAAGACCGAACCGGCAACACCAAAACGCCGCGAAGAGGCCCGGCGGAAGGGCCAGGTGGCGCGCAGCCAGGAGCTGAACTCAGCCTTCGTGCTCCTTGTGGGACTCACGGGTCTCTACCTGCTCGGCGGCATCCTCTACCGGGATCTGGCCAGTTTTACCGTCCAGACCCTGGAACAATGCCATACCTTTAACCTCACCCCGTCCAGCTTTCGCGTTCATATACTCGGTTGGGGAAAGGTCTTTTTCGGCATCGTGGGTCCCATCACCCTGGTCGTTGGCGTCGCCGCCCTGGCCATCAGCCTGGCCCAGGTCGGTTTTACGGTCAACGAGGAGGCGCTTAACCCCAAATTCAATCGCCTCGACCCAATTGCCGGCGCCAAGCGCATCCTTTCCAAACGCTCCCTGGTCGAGCTGGTCAAAGGGATTTTCAAGATACTCATCGTCGGCTATATCAGCTACATCACCATCGCCCCGGAAATATCCCGCATCGCCCTGCTGGCGGATGCAGGCGTGGGGGCCACATTCCAGTATGTCGGATACATGGTCTTCAGGGTGGGGCTGCACACCGCCCTGGTGCTCCTGGTCCTGGCCATTCTGGATTACGCCTACCAGCGCTGGGAATTCAACCAGAGCATCCGGATGACCAAACAGGAAGTCAAAGAAGAGCAGAAACAGACCGAAGGGGATCCCCAGGTCAAAATGCGCATTCGATCCCTGCAGCGAGAAGCCGCCCGCAGGCGGATGATGGAGGAGGTGCCCGAGGCCGATGTGGTCATCACCAACCCCACCCACTACGCAGTGGCGCTTCAGTACGATATCGAAACCATGGTCGCCCCAAAGGTTATTGCCAAAGGACAGAACCTGATTGCCCAAAAGATCAAGCAGATCGCTCGGGAAGCCGGTGTGCCGGTGGTGGAAAATAAGCCCCTGGCCCAGGCCCTCTTTAAAGCCGTGGAAATCGGCCAGGGCATCCCGGAGGATCTCTACCGGGCGGTCGCCGAGATCCTCGCCTACGTCTTCAGGCTGAAAAACCGAAAGATCGACGAATCAGCAAATCAATGAATCGACGTTTCTTGATTCGCCGGTTCGCCCATTCGCAACATCGACCTTTTCCTTGACTTAAGTGACAAAATAGGAGTATATTATGCTATCTAACGGCGAATTTGGAGGTTAGCCGTGAACGAGTTCTTTGAAAAAATAGCCGGGTATACCGATGTCCTCTTTGCCATATCGGTCATCGGCATGATTTCGGTGATGATCATCCCCATGCCGCCGGGGCTGATGGATGTCCTGCTGACCTTTAATATCGCGTTCAGCCTGGTGGTCTTGTTGATGACCATCTACGTTACCGACCCCCTCGAGCTCTCGGTCTTTCCCGGCCTGCTGCTGGTGCTCACCCTGTTCCGGCTCGCCCTCAATGTGGCCACCACCCGGCTCATCTTAGGCGAGGCCTACGCGGGGGAAGTCATCAACGCCTTCGGACAGTTCGTGGTGAAAGGCAACTACATCCTGGGAATGGTGGTCTTCCTGATCATCGTCATCATCCAGTTTGTAGTCATCACCAAAGGCTCCGGTCGGGTCGCGGAGGTTGCCGCCAGGTTTACCTTAGACGCCATGCCCGGCAAGCAGATGAGCATCGATGCCGATCTCAACGCCGGTCTTGTTACCGAAGACGAAGCCCGCAGCAGGCGACAGAACATATCCCGCGAGGCCGACTTCTACGGGGCGATGGACGGCGCCAGTAAGTTCGTGCGGGGCGATGCGATCGCCGGCATCTTGATTACGCTGGTCAATATCTTGGGTGGGCTCGCCATAGGCGTCCTTCAGAAGGGCATGGACGTTTCGGCGGCCGCTCAGACCTACACCATTCTGACCATCGGCGACGGGCTGGTCTCGCAGGTTCCGGCCCTGATCACCTCCATCTCCGCCGGCATCATCGTCACCCGGTCTACTTCGCAGGACAACCTGGGCACCGACCTGGGTCGGGAACTCACCTCAAAGCCCCGCGCCATTATGGTTGCAACCGCGGTGCTGCTCGGCTTTGCGCTGGTACCGGGGCTGCCTTCGGTCCCCTTCCTCATCATGGCCGCTGTCTCTGGTGCCGTGGCTTATACCGCCCAGCGCACCCAGCAGCAGGAATTGGCCGAAGAACAGGCCGAAGAGGATGAACAGGCCGTCCCCGAAGAGAAGCCGGAGGATTATCTCCACGTCGATCCCCTGGAGGTCAGGCTCGGATACGGATTGATCCCCCTGGTCGATCCGGCGCAGGGCGGCGACTTCCTGGACAGGGTCACCATGATCCGGAAGCAGACGGCGATTGAGCTGGGCATAGTGGTCCCGCCGGTTCGCATCCGGGATGACATTACCTACCGTCCCAACGAGTATACCCTCAACATCAGGGGCGTGAGGGTCGTCGGCGGCGATATCCAGCCGCGCGGACTGCTTATCATAGATCCCGGGTATGTGGAAGGAGAGATCGAAGGGGAAGACACAATTGAACCGGCTTTTGGGCTGCCGGCCAAGTGGATTGCGGAAAACCAGCGCGAGCAGGCCGAACTCCTCGGTTATAGCGTGGTGGAGCCCCCGGTGGTTCTGGTCACCGTCCTCACCGAGATCATCAGATCCCACGCCCACGAAATCCTCACCCGTCAGGATACCCAGGCGCTTATCGACCAGATCAAAGAACACAGTCCCACGGTGGTTGATGAACTCCTCGGCTCGGACCAGATGAAGGTGGGCGGCGTGCAGAAGGTCCTGCAGAACCTTCTGAAGGAACGGGTTCCCATCAGGGACCTGCAGACCATCCTCGAAAGCCTGGCCGACAACATCGCCGTAACAACGGACCCGGACATCCTCGCCGAATATGTCCGGACGGCCCTGGGCCGGACCATCTGCCAGCTTTATCAGAACGACGAAGGAAACATTCCGGTACTGACGATTGCTCCCGAGCTGGAAGGTCAGATCTCGGACGCCATACAGAGCACGGCCGGCGGCATTAAGGTCGTTCTTCCCCCCGATATCACGAATCCAATCTTTGAACGGCTGGCCGAAAGAATCGATACAATGGTCTCCAACGGGCAGCAGCCGGTGGTGCTCGCCTCTCCCACCGTCCGGCTTGCCTTTCGGCGCCTGACCGAAGCCACCTTTCCCAGCCTGACCGTCCTCTCCTTCAACGAGATTGTGCCTGGCGTAGAGGTCTTTTCGGTCGGGATGCTCTCTTTAGACGATGGCGATGAGAATTAAGAAATACGTGGCCGACACCATGCCGGAGGCCCTCAAACTGGTCAAAGCCGAGCTGGGGCCCCAGGCGGTGATACTCAACACCCGCACCGTCCGGAAAAGCGGCGCCCTCGGGCTTCGGGGAAAGGGGCAGGTGGAAGTGACGGCGGCCGTGGATAAGGACAGGTCGGGCAGGAAACAGCCATCCGGAAAACCCACCCGGCCCCAGGCCCGCAAAGCCCCTGCTGCCCGGAAGCCCCCGCCCGCCCCCAGAGCATCCGGCGCCCAGGAGACAACAGAACAAACCCTCCCGTCCGATGGCTCGGGATGGGCAGATCGTATCTCCCGGCAGATCGAGGCATTGCATGCCGCCCTCCAGTCAACCTCAAACGCCCGACCCCAGGAGGGGAACCTGGTCCTGCCGGGCGCCCTGGAGCCCCTTTCCCTGCAGATGCAGGAGGCCGGCCTGGATTCTGCGCTTGCTCAGGATCTCCTCAAGGCCATCCTCCTGGATCCCGGAGAAAACGGCCTGAAGGACCTAAAACCGCTCCAGGACCGGGCAATCCAGATGCTGGCCGGGCGGTTTTGCCCGCCCCTGCACACCCGCCTGGCCAAGGGCGTGCGGGCCGTGGTCGCCCTGGTGGGTCCTGCCGGATCGGGCAAAACCACCGCAGCGGCCAGAATTGCGGCCCACTTCGCCTCAGCGCAAAATGCCCGGGCCGCGTTTGTCGCCGCCGATACCGATCGGGTGGGCGGCCTGGAACAACTGCGCGCTTATGCCGGGATTCTCGGCATACCGGTAGACGTCGTCCAGACGCCCGAAGAGATGGGGGACGTCATCCGAACCCGTCGGGATATCGACCTGGTCCTCATCGACACCGCAGGCACCAGTCCCATCGCCTCCGATCAGATCGCGTCTCTGGGCGCTCTGCTGCGGGAGGCAGGCCCCAGCGAGATCCACCTGGTTCTGGGCGCCTCCACGGGCCTCCAGCAGATGCGCGACACCGCAAACGCCTATGCCGATGTAGGGGTGGACCGCCTCTTCCTGACAAAGCTCGACGAGACCGGACGGCTGGGCGCGGCCTGCACCCTGGCCGCAGAATCCGGCCTTCCCCTCTCCTACACCACCCATGGCCGGTCCGTACCGGGCGATCTGAATCCGGCCGACCCCGGAGCCCTCGCCTGTGCGTTCTTCACCAGGAGGCCGCATGGCGCATCAAAATGACGCCGGAGGATCCAGGGCGGCCGTGTGGGCGGTCACCAGCGGGAAAGGAGGGGTTGGAAAGACCACATTAAGCCTCAACCTGGGCATCGCCCTTTCCCGGCAGGACCGGCAGGTGCTCCTCATCGACGCCGATATGGGGCTGGCCAACGTCGATATCCTGCTTGGGATCTCTCCCGAAGGGACACTGGAAGATCTGATCCAGGGGCGCGCCACACCCTTCGATGTGATCGTGGAAGGTCCCGAGGGCCTCTCGGTTCTCCCGGCCGCTTCGGGGATTGCCGAGGCCGAAGCCTGGCAGTCCGCAGACCGGCGGCGCCTGGCGGAAGAGCTGGGCCGGCTGGAACGGGGATTCGACCTGATCCTGATCGACACCGGCGCCGGAATCTCTTCCAAAGTCACCGACTTTCTGCTCTCGGCCGACCGGATGCTGGTGGTGGCCATCCCGGAACCCACCTCAATCGCCGACGCCTATGCCATGGTCAAAGTCTGCTGGGCCCAGCGACAGGACCTGGAGATCGGACTGCTGGTCAACCGTGCCCGGTCGCCCCGCGAGGCCTTTGAACTCTATCAGAAATTCAACCAGATCGTCGATCGCTTCCTGGGCATGTCGGTCTTCAACGCGGGATATGTCTTAGAAGACCTCTCGGTTGAACAGGCCGCGCGCAACCAGCGGCCGGTCTTGCTCTCTCAACCCGATTCGGCGGCCGCCCACTGCATCGCAAAGTTGGCCCGGGACCTGGTCCCTGAAACCGCCGCATTGAAGGTCAAGGGTCCGGGCCTGTTCGATCGCCTGATGGACCGCGCAACAACCGAAATCGGGACATCGTAGGGACGACCGACCGGTCGCCCGCAGGTGATCCCGACCTGTTATCTACCTCTACCTTTCGAGACCCGGTATGGCAAAGGGACGCGAAAAACAGAAAGCACAGCCGATGCAGGCTTACAAAGCACAATCGGATGAGGCCAAACGCGAAGCGCAGCTGGTGGCGTACCTGCCGCTGGTCAAATTTATCGCAGGGCGGATCGCCATTAGCCTTCCCAAGTCGGTGGAATTAGACGACCTGATCAACGCCGGTGTTGTGGGGCTGATCGAAGCCTACAACAACTTCGACTCGAGCAAGGGCGTAAAGTTCGAAAGCTACGCCTCCATGCGTATCCGGGGAGCCATCTTAGACGAACTCCGGGCCATCGACTGGGCGCCCCGGTCCACGCGCGCCAAGTCCCGGGAGGTCGAAAAAGCCATCTCCTCCCTCGAAAACCGGCTGGGGCGTTCCCCCACCGAGGAAGAGATCGCCGAAAATCTCGACATCTCCCTCGACGAACTCTACAAACTCTTGGACGACGTCAGTTCCACCACCCTGCTCTCCTTAGACGAGTTTACCTACGGCTCGGAAGACGACAAGCAGGTCCCCCTCGTCGACACCCTCCAATCGCCCGAACGGTCAGACGCCCTCAGCGACCTCGAACGAGAGGAGATGCGAAACCTCTTGGTGGAATCCATCGGCCTCCTCACCGACCAGGAACGGCTGGTGATCGCGCTTTATTACTACGAAGAATTGACACTCAAAGAAATCGGACAGGTCATGGAACTCTCCGAATCCCGCGTCTCCCAGATCCACACCAAGTCCGTCCTCAGCCTTCGCGCCAAACTCCGGATGCGGCTGATGCAGTAAAATCTGAAAATTGGCGAGTGTAGAGGAGTGGTGAAAGTGGTCCAAACATCCCAAAAATTCCAGCAGAGCATCAGCATGAACCAGAACCGCGTTCAGAAGCTACGTCAGGTCACCGAAAAAATCATCGGATTGCCCACGTTGCCCACCATTGTCACACAGCTCATCACCCTGGTGGGAAATCCCAGGTCGTCCGCGCGTGAGGTGGCGCAGCTCATTTCAACCGACCAGGCCCTCACCGCCAAAATCCTGAGAGTGGCCAACTCGGCGTTCTACGGGTTCCCTCGCAAAATTGCCACCGTACAGCTGGGCATCGTCGTCCTTGGGTTTGAAGCGGTCAAGAACCTGGCGCTCAGCGTAGCGGTACTCAAGCGCTTCTCCAGCGGATCGGAACACCGGCTCTTTGACCGGCAGCGGTTCTGGGACCACGCCATTGGCTGCGGCGTTGCCGGGCGGATGCTGGCGCGCAAACTCCGGTACCGGATCGAAGGCGAGGCATTTGTGGCCGGCGTCCTGCACGACATCGGCAAGCTGATCCTGATCGAATACTTCCCCGACGAATTCTCGGAAGCCCTCGACCTGGCCGAAGCAGAGGCGCTGACCATTGCAGAAGCCGAAGAACAGGTCCTGGGGGTCACCCACGCGGATGTGGGAGGCTGGCTGGCGGAAAAGTGGAACCTCCCGCCCGCCCTCGTGGAGGCCATTACCTACCATCACCGTCCCCGCGAGCTGGAAAATTCGGAAAAGCCGGAAGAACTCGTCCTGCTCGTTCACATGGGCAACGCCCTGGCCCGGCATTGCCGGATCGGAGGCAGCGGAGATGATCAGGGCCCCCGCCTGGACCCCGAGGTTGCGCAGGTGTTCAAGCGCGGAGAAGACATCTCCGACGATGACCTGCTCGGTCGCCTGAGTGATGGCATCGAAGTCGAACTCGAAAAGGCCCGGATCTTCAGCGACCTGAACGACGAATAGTCCACAACGCCTATGTCAAAACAGCCCCACGAAGATCCTCTTCCCCTCCAGACGGTGGATCTGCCGGACGCGATCAGCACCAGTCTGGAGGTGGAAGATGCGCTCAACGCCCTTACCGACCTGTCCAAAAAGGTGATGGACTCCAGCGCCTGTGGCATCTTCCAGATAGGAGAGGGGGGTGCCCGTCCGGAACTGCTGACCGTCCGAAACACCCCTCCTTTTTTTGAACACAGGGTCTACGAACTCTACAAACGGGGCCTGATTGAAGCGGCTTTCACGGCCGGCAAACCGGTGGTGGTTCCAAATGCCGATGCGGCAGAGCGGGCGCCCGAACGGACCTTTGTCATCGCGCCAATGGTGGCGCAGAAGCGGGCTCTGGGGGCCTTCGTCCTCTGCTGCGACCGGTCTCAGAGCGACTACACCGCCGGGGAACTCGACCTGATCGGCGCCCTCTCCAGGCAGGCCGCGATTGCCCTGGAAAACGCCCGTCTCTATCAGAACCTGATCGAGACGCATCAAAAACTTAAAGCCTCTCAGACCCAGTTGGTGCAGTCCGGAAAGATGGCGGCCGTGGGACAGCTGGCCGCAGGCGTGGCCCACGAGGTCAACAATCCGCTTCAAATCATTCTCAGCCGCGTGCAGCTCCTGATGATGCGGCACCGCGAAGAGGAACGCCTGGCCAAAGACCTCCAGCTCATCGAGTCCAACGTCAAGCGGATCTCACGGATCATCCGCAGCCTCCTCGACTTCGCCCGTCACAACAGCGGGGAGGAAGAGTGGAAAAGCGTCGACCTGGTCTACCTGGTCACCCAGACCTCCAATCTGATGCAGCACCTGATGGAAAAGGCCGGGATCGAGGTGCATATCTCTTTTCCGGAAGGCAACTTGCCCTTCATCTACGGAAACGTCGGCGAAATCGAACAGGTCTTCTTGAACCTCCTCATCAACGCCCAGCAGGCCATGCCGGAGGGGGGGCGCATCGACATCGAACTGGCATTCGATGGACAGACTACTACGGCCCGCATTCGGGATACGGGAGAGGGCATTCCGCAGGAGAATCTGTCCCGCGTTTTTGACCCTTTCTTTACCACGCGCGAAGGGGAGGGAGGCACCGGTCTGGGGCTCTCCATCATCTACGGCATCATCGAAAACCACCACGGCACCATCGGCGTGGAAAGCCGGAGTGGCGAAGGAACCACCTTCACCCTTCAGTTTCCTGCCGAACCTCCTGCCCCCTGACCCCCGGAGACGCCATGCAGGGCATTGTCATCCTCTACTGGGCCCTCTCCATCCTCTTCTGTCTCGCCATGGTCTTCGCTATCCTCCTCTGGTGCCGAAGCTGGCGCAGGGATGAACGCGCAGAGATCGCGCGTCAGATACAGGCCCTCTCTAAGGAGATCGACCGGCTCACCGGCGCCGTGGACATGCTCGAACACACCTCGGCCTCCCTTCAAACGGCCGATGAACAGCTCGCCCGGGACATTGAAACCCTGAGGAAGAACATCCAGCGGGTCCGGGTTCCCTCCCCCTCGGTAAAACCCGGTCCCCGTGAAACACAGCCCCCCCAACCGGCAATTCCCTCTCCCCCACAGGACACACCGGGCAGCACGCAGGAAGGGTCGGAAGCCGACCGCTATACAAAGGCCCGGGCGCTGCTCCAGAAAGGCCGGTCGCCGCTGGACGTTGCGCGAGACCTCGACCTTGGAACCGCCGAAATCCGGATGATCGCCCGGATGGTGGACATGGAAAATGAACACGAAACGATCCCTGAAAAGACCGAAGGCAAAAAAGACGCATAACGCCAGAATCTCGATCCGTTCCCTGACTGGCCATCCGCTCTTCAGAAGCGGCGCCTGCATCCTTCTGTTGGTTCTCACCGCCGGATGCGGGTCCGAAGCCCCTGCGGGCGTCACCCGGGCGGACCTGGAAGGCGTCTGGAGCGGCGCTTTCAACCAGGTGACCCTCATGGGACGCACGCTCTCCGGAGAGATCGACTGGCAGTTCAGCAACAAGACCTTTGAAATTCGCTTCTTCGACCCCCCTCCCAACCAGACCCAGCGGATTTCCGGCGACTGGGAATTCGCCGGCGGCAGACTCGCCCTCACCCTCCGCACCTCCTTTCCCATCGAAAACGACATCGGAACCACCGACACCCTCTTCATTGCCATCTCCGGCGGCGAACTCTCCATGAAAACCTCCACCGGCAGCGACATCCTGCTCCTCAAAACCCGAGCGGCCCTCCGCATCGACACCAACCGCTACGCAGGCGCCCTCCCGAACCCCGCGTTCAGACGCGGTCGTCCCTCCAGAGACTGCCCGAAAAAGTCGCCCGGCGGGAGCACCGTCTGACCATGCAAATCCAGGGTACCACCTCCCCCCAGACCCTCCGGTTCGACTTCGCCTCGGAGTCTCAGCGCAAAGCCCTGATGGGGCGCCTGACCCAGGGCCAGACCTTAGAGGCCCGGGTGCTCGATCAATTGTCCGAGGGCCGCTGGGCCATCCGTTTTATGGGCCACACCCTGGTTGCGGAATCCCGCCTTTCGCTCCTCCCCGGCCAACTCGTCGAAGCGCACGTAGACGCCCTGGGCCCGCCCCTGGTCCTCTCCCTCTCCAGACAGTCGCGCTCCCAGGATGCCGCCCTCAGCCAGGCCCTCAAAGACCTGGGCCTCGCCGACGATACCCTGAACCGCACGCTCATCAAGGGCCTCATGGCCCGGGGCCTTCTTGTGGACCGCCGGGAGGTGCAAACCCTCCGCGACCTGCTCCTTGGCCTGGGCGGCGCGATCGACCTGGAGAATGCCGGAGCGCTCGACGCGGCCGTCTCCCGTGCCCTCTTCCTGCGCAGCCAGGGCCTCCCCATCACCCCCGACACCTTAAGCGCCTACCTCTCCCACCTGCCCGCCGGCGCCCTGGGCGGCCTCCTGGAGGGCCTCGTCGACCTCCTCCGCGCCCTCCGCCTCCCCGGCCTTCCAAAGTCCGACCTCTCAGCGCTTGCCAACCGCATCCAGAACGTCCTCCAGGACGCCGGCACGCTCTCCGGCGATACCCTCAAAGCGCTCCTCAACCGCCTCGGCCTCGACCTCGAAGGTCGTCTCGCCGCCTGGATCGCCTCCGGCGGTGAGGGCCCCCCCGAAGGGGTCGAAGACGCCCTCAAACTCGCCCTCCTCCGCCTGCAGCACCACCTAACGGGCCTCAATCCCGAAAACGCCGATCGAGGCGCCCTCGACGCTCTCCAGGCCCGAATCCGCGAAACCCTCCAGTTTCTGGACACCCTCCAGGCCGCCAACCTCCCCGCGCCCAACCGCGAGGCCCTCCACCTCCAGATCCCCTTCCTCCTCAACGGCCAGCCCACCACCGCCGACCTGCGCGTCTCCTGCCGCGAAAGCGAGGGCCGCCGGTGGATCGACCCCGACAACCTCCACCTCTCCCTCTCCGTCGACCTCAGCAGCCTCGGCCCAATCCGCATCGACCTGTCCGTCGTCCACAAACGCGCCTCTTGCCGCATCCACACCGCCGACGAACAAAAAGCCGCCTTCCTCCAAAGCGCCGACAACGAACTCAAAGGCGCCCTGGAAAAATGCGGCTATACCGTCGCAGACATCGCCTGCCGCGTGGCCCGTCAGGAAAAACCGGACGACCCCTCAGAACCCCCGCCAACGGTCGGCGTGGATCTACGGGTGTAGCAAGATTGACATAGACTTACAAAATGGATAACTTTTGAGGCTCTTCGCTGTTTCACGTGGGTAATCATAAAAACCCGAACCAGTCTTCTTGCCGAGTGCGAGGTGGTTCCTAACCGTTTGCTCCGGTATCCGCACATGAGATCTCTCCTAAACACACGGCGGGTATTGAATGATCCGGAGATCCAGTTTGCCGTTTAGTCCATCGTAACAATTTATTATCTAACAACTTAAACAACTGTTTTTAAGATAGAATCCTGAGCAACAGACAACGGGTCGGGCAACACCGTTGACAAAGAATACTCGAAGGCTGGTCCACAAAACCTGCAGCTTGGGCGTCTTGTCTACCACAACTGGTCGTTCCTGGGGGAAGGTTACCCACACCAAATAGCGAGGAGCCACTTTTGATATTCAGGATACCCAGGCTGAAACATCCACCAAAAGGAAATATAGCGCGTGAAGCTTCAGATTGATCCTCATACGTTGGAGCGTGCAGAAGAAAGAGGGACTCATGAGGAAGAGATAAAGGATGTTGTTGACACCGGCTTTTCAATAGAAGCAAAACAGGGTAGATTTGGGAAGGCAAAGGTATATTCCTTCAACCAAACACGAAGCGGGAAATTTTACGAACAGAAACGCGTTGAGGTGATCTATACAATTGAGGAAGACACGATTATAACTGTCACTGCTTACGTATTTTACGGCAGATGGGAGGAAGAACGATGAAGATTTATTACGATGATAAAACGGATTTACTCTATATCAGGTTCAGTGAAGGAAAACAGCAAATTGTGAACAAAAGAGTCACAGACGAGATCGTTCTTGATGTTGGAGACGAAGACAGAATAGTTGGGATCGAAATTCTAGATGCTTCAAAGCATGTTGACCTTGGAGCTTTACTGCCAGTTTATTATGAACGCTAAAAAAGAGAGTATACGATAGACGATCGTAAGCTCTCTTCCCTCTTCACCTTCTCAGCCTGTCCCACCACCCCCCAACCTACAATGCCCTCAAACGTTCAACCCTCCTCCTCGTAAACCACCGGCACCCGCACCGTAAACACCGACCCCTTCCCGACCTCGCTCTCCACCGCCACCGTCCCGCCTAACAGCTCCGTCAACCGCTTCGTAATCGACAGCCCCAGCCCTGTATCTTTGTGCCGGATGCCCGCCCCTTCCACCTGCCGGAACGCGTCGAAAATCGTATCCAGCGCATCGGCCGGTATACCCACCCCCGTATCGGACACCGCGATCACAAGCTGCTCCCCTTCCACCGTCACCCGAACCGATACCTCTCCCGCCTCTGTAAACTTGATCGCGTTGCCCAGCAGATTAATCACGATCTGCCGCAGCCGCGCCCTGTCCGTCTGCGTCTCCCCCACATCGTCGGCGACCTCATAATTCAGCGCCACACCCGATCGGACCAGCGGGCTGACCGTCGCACAGCAGGTATCGATCAGGCGTTTGACGTCAACAGACCCGGCCTGGACCTCCAGCCGCCCCGCCTCGATATCCGTGAGATCCAGAATATCGCCGATCAGGCTCAACAGATATTCCCCGCCCAGCTTCACCTTATTCAGATTGTCCTTCTGGCGCTCCGGCAGCGCCTCGGCCCCCCGGCGCAGCACTAAGTTCGTAAACCCCAGAATCGCGTTCATCGGCGTACGCAGCTCGTGTGACATACTCGTCAGAAACTGCGACTTCCACCGGCTCTGCGCCTGGATCTGCTCGTTGGCCGCCTCCAGGTCCCCGGTCTTCTCCCGGAGATCCCGGTTGAGCGCGAACAGTTCCTGGTTCGCATTCGACAGAGCCGCGTTCGAGATCCTGAGTTGACGGTCCCGCACCACGATGCGGAAACCCTGAAACCCGATCACCCCCACCACAACAACCATCAACCCGACAAACCAGGGTTCCCGCCAGACCGGCGGCACCACCGTGAACCGCACCACGGCCGGGGTCGGATCTTCGTTGAAATCCCGGTCCCGGGCCTTCACCTCAAACCTGTGTCTCCCACTGGGCAGCAATTCAAAAATATGGTTCCTCTCGTGAGAGAACCTGGACCACTGCCCCCCGTCCAGACGCCAGGCATACTGGAGCGCCTCATCCGGCGTCACATGCCAGGGATCGGCGCCCGTCCAGGCCAGGGTCGTATTGCCCGGCTGGGAGACCTTCTCCAGCGAGAGGGTGATCTCCGTTTCGGGCGGGTTGGTATCGGCCTTGTAGCGGATCGTCCGTAGATCGTAGGATTCCTCCTCCTGTAAGAAGGTACCGGGCATGACACGTCTTGTCCACGCTTCAGAGATGGTGTTGATCCAGAGCGCGCCGTCCCGGGACTGACGGAGCAATCCACGCAACTCCAGAGGAAGCGCGTGCGTCGTCCAGGTTCGCCCGTCGAAGCGGCTGGTTCCTTTTTTTGTGCTCACCCAGACGCTGCCGTCATCCGTCTGGAGGATACCTCCGATACGGTTATCCGCCAACCCGTCTTGCACATCATACCGGGTCCACGTCTTGCCGTCGAACTGAAACACCCCGTAGTGCCGGGTGCCCACCCAGAGATCTCCCTCCCCGGTGTTATGTATCGCATCAACAGGTGTTGTTGTTAACTCCTCGGGCCCTGTGATCGGCGTCCAGGCTTCTCCATCGAAGCGGCGCTGGGTGGCACCGACTGATGCGGCTCCGAACCACAGGACGCCATCGGAGGTCTGGCCGATGCCGTAGACGTAGCGCGGCGCATCTGAAGGAGGGTAGTGTGTCCAGGTTCCCGCTCCGGGCGACTGGCTGACGCCTGTTTCCGGTTTACCAGCCCTGTCGAATCGGAGCACACCCCCCGCGACCTGAGTTACTGCCGCCCCGAACCAGAGACTTCCGTCTGAGGACTCGTAGACCGAATTCGGATTGATACCCCAGGAGAGTTGGGGGTGCGTCTGCAGCGACCATCTCCTGCCTTCAAAACGAGCCGTGGCCGCAGTGGTATCGTGACTCCCTGCGGCCCAGAGAGTACCCTCCCGGGTTGCGATAAGCCTGACAGGGGCATCCATCAGCCCGTCCTCGACACCGTAGCGCAACCACGTCTTTCCATCGTAGCGCACCACGCCCCCTTCCTCGGAGAGAAACCATTGCACCCCGCCGGGAGTCTCGCACTGGAAGTTCAGGCCCTCGTAAGTCATCCGCCGGAACGTGCCGTAGTCCAGCCGGACGGCCTCTTGTCCCCTTCCGATCATCCAGAGCGCCCCGTTAGATGCCTCTAAAAGCCCAATAATCCTCACCGTCGGAATCGGCACATCGGCCGCCTTATAGACCGTCCAGGTCCCCCCACCCAAACGCTTCCCCGTAGTCGCATTCCCCACCCTGTCCCGGAATGCATGCAGGTGACCCTGATAACCGCCGACCCAGAGCGTCCCGTCCTCTGTCTCCAGGATGGAAGGGTTGTGGTCGTCCCCTCCCAACTCGCTCAAGTGGACATGTGCCCAAATTTTCCCGTCGAACCAGTTCACACCTCTTAAGCCGTGACCCGAAACCGTCCAGATGGTCCCATCCCGGGTCTGGACGATGCGCGGGCTGGACCCGATGTCCAGCCCGTCCTCCGCCGTATAAATCCGCCATGCGCGGGCATCTCGCGTCTCGCGTAAATCGCAACGAACAATCTCACCGGAGAACAGTCCGAACCACATGACCCCCTCCCGGTCTTCATAAACGTCGTGAACCGAGAGGTCACGAGCAGCTCCCATCTCCTTTGTCGTGTAAAGCGTCGATTCACCTCCGTTCAGCCGCAGCGCACCTCGATCTGTGCCTGCCCACACACTCCCGTCTGACGCCTCCATCAGATCAGAGATGGAAAAGTCCCGGTCACCTTCCCCGGGAAACACCCGGCCCCATCCCCCCTCACTGAACCGGCTGATCCCCAGACTCGTGCCCGCATACACCCTGCCGTCCCGTGTCGCACAAAGCGCCGTTACCGGCGTGCCGTACACCCCATCCTCCGGCGTGAAGACCGTCCAGCGCACCCCATCGTAGCGCCGCACCCCCTCGTCCGTGCCGAACCACATGTTCCCCTCTCTATCTTGGGCCATACACTGGAGTCCCACACCTTTCAATTCCGGGAACGAGCGCCAACGCCAGGACTCCAGGGCCGGGTCGGGATAAACGGGTTGGTACGGACTTGCAGCCCAAAGCGGGGGAATCTGGATCACGAAGGACACGAAAAGGCACGAAAAGCACGAAACCACCCTGCCCCACCTCCTATGGCGGCGGGACCTGCAGCCGGAGATCAAAACAGGGTTGGATAAAGTCATCATGGCAGACCTCTATTGGGGAAGAAGGGGGCGGCTTCGTACTTTCGTGATCTAAAATAACGCCCTTAACCTGAAAAGGCAAGGCAGGAAAGCCGACGACAAAACCGTCTGTCCGGTGGCTTGCGGGGGAGCCGGCAGGTAAAATGTGCCGGAATTACCACGCTCCGGACATCGGCATGTGCGCCACATCACGCCAAAACTTGCACCAATCTGGCTGAAACGTGACATCTATGTGGCAGGAGGACCAACCTGATCTTTTTATATAAAAAAATTTCAATATCTATGTGGCTAAATATAAAACAGTTAGACTCAAATTTGCGCAAACCCTGAAACCCTGGCACAGCGATTGCGGTAAAAAAAAGCAGAACGAATACGGATTTTGTGCGTGAAAATAGAACCTGACCCGAAGGAGGGGAGTGCGATGATCGAAATGAGAGTTGGTAAACTGGCCACCGATCCCACGACACACCAGCAGATCCTGCTGCTGCAGAGCCTGGAGGGCAACGTGTCGCTCCCCCTCGTCATCGGCGGCACCGAGGCGGTGTCAATCTACACGGGTCTGACCAATGAACAGGCCCCGCGTCCGCTGACCCACGACCTGGTCAGCACCATCCTGGACCACTTTAATGCGCAGGTCCAGGAGGTGCATATCGTCGATCTGAAGGACAACATCTTTTACGCCGAACTCGTTCTCGGCATCGGCGATGAGCAGCTGCGCCTGGACGCCCGGCCCAGCGACAGCATCGCCCTGGCCCTCAAGTACGACGCTCCGATCTACCTGTCGGAAGAGGTGCTGACGCGCGCCGGATATGTGGTCGACCAGACAGAAGACGAGGTGTCCCCCGCAGGACCACCGGACCCATCGCAGAAGGCTATGGCCTCGAAGGAGACGGTGAAGGAAGCCATCGAAGACCTGTTGGAAGAGGTGCAGATGGAGGACCCCGGCGAGCCACAGGATGAAACCGAAGATCCCAGAATCCACCTGGACAGCCTGCGAAAACGGATGGTGGAAGCTGTAAAAAGCGAACGCTACGAAGAGGCGGGCAGCATCAAACAAGAGATCAACCGGGTCAAAGAACAGCAGAAAAACCATCAGGACTGAGCGCAAAAAGGGCCTTCGAAGACATCTCCTCTGCTCTCACAGCGGCTTCGAAGGCCCGAAGTCTATCTGGCCCTTCCGACTCATCGCCGTCTCGCCTTCCATTGCCCTTCCCCGTACTCCCGCTGGTTCACCGGTCCGGGCGCCGACTGTCCGGAACTCCCCAGTTCCACCGTTCCCTCCATCATATCCCCATCCACAGCGCCCGTAAACCGGTAGGAAAGGTGCGTCCCCTCAAACCGGTGCAGGCTGGAAAACGTGACCGCGTTTCCCTCAACCCGCCCGGAAAGGGAATTCTCGTGGAAGCGCGTGCGGTGGTATCCGGTCAGTTCGTGTCCCTCTTGCTCGAACATCAGACCGTGCGCCGATGTCCCTCTCACAAACTGAATCTCCAGTTCCCACTCCCCCGAAACCCGAACCGGCGGCCTCTCAGCCTGGGGTTCGCGCCCGGGCGTAGCCGCCAGCGCTTCACGAATCCTGGCCCCTACAACCTCGGCCTCTCCGGGGTGAAGCGAAAACGGCAGGATAAACACCGAGCAATCCGTCGCACCCCGGTCGTCCAGCATAATCCGGGGTTCTCCCGCCATCAACTGTTCCCGCAGCGCAAGCCCGGTTAGCCCGATCTCCTCACCGTCCCAGCGGATCTCCATCCGGGGAACGGGCGAGGTCGGCCGCCGGGACTCCTGAAGATCCGCACGCACCGTCGCAACCTGTGTCACCTCCTCAGCGATCAGCTTCAAATCGGCCTCCCACTGTCTCGCCTCGGCCTCGTGGTCCCGCTCCGCAGCCCAGTACTCCACCGCGGCCAGCACCCCCATAATCTCCTCCTTCCCCAGCTTCATCGTCCGCCCGAACGCGTGGTGGGGCGCCGAATTGATCCACGCAGCCTGTACCCAGGCCTTCTCGCCTAAAAGCAGCCCGGTCGGCTGCGGTCCCCGCAGGTATTTCCCCCCGCTGTACGCCACCATCGTCGCACCCCGGGAAAGGTACGGATTCGGCCGCTTCAGATGCTCCGACGCCGCATCCACCAGAATCGGAATTCCCCGCGGCCGGGCCGCCGCCGCAACCGCCTCCAGGCGGCCCTCCGCCTGCGCCTCCCGGGCGCCCAGCATCGCAACCATCGCCACCCCCTCATCCAGCGCCCCCACCAGCGCCTCCTGCGTCTCCACCTCCACAATCTCCACCCCCGGCATCCGGATCGCGTGGTCGTACGTAAACCGCCCGTCCTTCAACATCACCACCCGGTTCTTCAACCCCTCCGTATTCGGTAGCCGAAGCATCACCTCCGGGTCCGCCCCCGCCACACAGGCCGCAGCTGCGTGGCACAATGCCGCCGCAGCCCCGGACGTCACTATCCCCCACTCCGCGCCCGTCAACGCCGCCAGCCTCCGTCCGACCCCCTCCATCAACTCATCAATATTCACAAACGCCTCCGAAGCCGCCCCCATCGCCCGCTTCACCTGAGGAAGCATCAGCGTCCCCCCGTGGATCGTCCGCGTTCCGCAGCAGTTGATAAACGACCGCACCCCGATTCTCTCGTAGATATTCATGCGCATCCCTCGATTCTGATTGGTGGCACAAAACAAGGGGCGACCGGCCCGGTCGCCCCTACATCCGTATTCATCGGTGGTTGCTTTTCCCTGCCTTTAATCGTCGTCCGCAGGCGCCGCTTCAACCATCGCCTCGGCCTCGGCCCGTCCGTTGTCTTCCACGTCGCCGCCCGTCAGCCGCACCGACACCAGCTTGGACACCCCCGGCTCCTCCATCGTAATTCCGTGCAGAGAATCGGCGGCCTCCATCGTCCCCTTGTTGTGGGTCACCACCACAAACTGCGTATGCTCCGCAAACTTCTGGAGTACACGCACGAAGCGGTCCACGTTTGCATCGTCTAAGGGCGCATCCACCTCGTCTAAGATACAGAAGGGGCTCGGTTTGACCAGGTAGATGGCAAACAGCAGCGCAATCGCCGTCAGCGCTCGCTCGCCGCCCGAAAGCAGGTTGATATTCTGCAGGCGCTTGCCCCGGGGCCGCGCAATAATATGCATCGGCGCCTCCAGCGGGTCCTCGTCCGGCGGCATAAAAATGTCGGCCTCACCCCCTTCAAAGAACGCCACAAAGGTCCGCTGGAAATTCTCCCGGATACTGGAAAAGGTCTCCGTAAAACGGCCGCGCGCCTCCCGGTCAATTTTGGAAATCGTCCGTTTGAGCGTCTCCTCCGCGTCCAGCAGGTCGTCCCGCTGTGTGGACAGGAACTCGAACCGCTCCCGCTGAACATCGTACTCCTCCAGCGCCGCCAGGTTTACCGCGCCCATCCGGCGAAGTCGGTCCTGAATCTCCACAACTCGTTTATCGGTAATATCGGCGTTGAACTCCGCATCCTCAAGCCGTCCCAGCGCCTTGATATCCACCTCGTAATCGCGCGACATCCGCGCCTGCAGCTCCTCGGCGCGGGTCTTCAACTGCGCCAGTTCCACCTCTAACTCGTGCAGGCGCTCCCGGTTCTGGGTCACCCGCCGGCCTTTCTCCCGGAGCTCCTCCTCCACCTCGCGCGACACCACCATCAGCCCCTGCTGGCGTGTCGCCTGCGTATCCCGCTTCCGCTCCAGCTCGGTCTGCACCCTGTAGAGCGCCTCTAACTCCGCCGAGGCCGACTGCGCCACATCCTCTAAATCGGCCTTTCGTTTCTCATTCTCGGCGCACTCCAATACCAGCCGCTCCATCTCCCGCTCCAGGTCGGCCCCCGCCTGCGCCAGCCGCTGCGTCTCCTGACGCAGGTTCTCCACGCGCTCTTTCAACGAAGCGATCTCCACCCGCCGCGCCGAAACCACATCCTGCTGCTCAAGGCGCCGGACCTCCTGCGCCCGCAGCGCCTCGTCCGCCTCCCGGGCCTCCGCCTCCAGCCGGCTGCGCCTGGCCTCCAGCGCCTCCAGCGCCGCTTCCCCCTCTGCAATCGCACGGCGCATCTCTGCCTCCCGCTCCTTCAGCCGGTCCGCCTCCTCACGCAATTCCTCGGCCGAGGCCGCCTGCCGCTCCGCCTCGTCGCTTGCGTTCTGCCGGTCGCGCTGCAGCCCGGCCAGCCGGTTGTGCAAATCGGCCAGCGCCCCGTCGTCCACCTCGATCTGCGCCGCCTGCTCGGTTATGGCCTCCGTAACCCGGCGGATGTCCACCTCCAGCGCCTCCAGACGTTCCCGGGATGCCTCCACACCAGCCCTGAGCGTCTCGATCTGCCCCGCCCGGCCGATCAGCCCCGTCTCCTCGCCTGCGGCCGCCCCGCCGTACACCGTACCGTCGGCGGCCAGCACCTCTCCGTTCAAAGTCGCAATATCCACCCCGATCGCCCGCATCTGTGCCACCAGGGGCAGCGCGGTCTCCATATCCGCCACCACCAGCGTATGGCGCAGCAGAGAAGCCACCGCGCCGTTCCCATGCCCCCGGATCAGATCCGACGCCCGGCCCAGAACCCCCTCCCCCGCCGGAGGCGTCCAGGGCGCGCCGCTTCCCTGCGCCACCCGCTCGAGGGGCAGAAAAGCCGCTGCTCCGTGCGCACCGGATCGTAAGTAGGCCATCGCCTCCGCCGCATCCGCGGTCATGTCCACCAGCAGGCACTCCAGCGTTCGCCCCAGGGCCGCCTCGATCACCGCGGTATAGGTCGGGTCCACGTCGATCAGATCCGCCACAATCCCCTTGATCCGGTCCGAAAAGGGCGAGTCCACGGCCAGCGCGCGCACCCCCTGAGAATACCCCTCAAATCCCTCGCGCAGCTTCTCTAAAAGCGCCAGGCGGGCGCTGTCCGCCTCCTGATTGGCACGAACGCTGTTGCGGTCCTCCACCAGCCCATCCCGCTCCTCCCACAGTCGGTCCCGCGCCTCAACGTGCGCCCGCCTCAACACGGTCCGCTCCTCCAGCCCCCGCTCCAGATCCGCGATCTGCCTCACCGCAGCCTCAGCCGCCCCTCCGGCCTCCTCCTGCCGCGCCCGAATGCGGGCCCCATCCTCTCTCAGGCGGACCTGCCGCTGAGACACCCCCTCCACTTCCGCCCGCACTCGTTCCAGCCGCCCGCCCTTCTCATTGATCTCCTGAAGCACCCCGATCAGGTGCGCCTTCTGCTCATCGGCCCTGCCACGACGGGCCTCTAAGTCCTCCACAAGCGCCTCCAGCGCACCCGTCTCTTCCTCAAGCGCCGCCTCCGCCCGCGCAAGCGCCTCACCCGCCTCCCGGCCCCCCTGCTCGGCCGCCTCCTGTCCCCCCCGGGCCGCCTCCCCTCGCTCCTTCAAAACCTCCTGCTGCTGTGCGGCTCGACCCAGAAAATTCTCAATGCTCCGCCCTTCCTGCCGGGCCACAAGAATCTCCCGGTCTTTCCGGTGAACGGCCTCCACCTGGCGGGACACCTCCGCATTGGCCGCGGCCACCGCCTGGTCCTGGGCCGTAAGCTCCGTTCGGACCTCTTCTAACCGGGCCTCTAACCGGGCAATCGTCGTGCCCCCGACCTCAACGTCCTCCTTGAAAAACGTCATCTCCTCCAACATCGGCCGGGCGCGGTCCGACATCTCGAAATATCGATACTGCGCCAGCTGAATCTCCATCTCTCGAAGCTGGTCGGACAACTGCTTGTAAAGCCGGGCCTTTCGCTCCTGCCGCTTCAGCGACGCCACCTGCCGCTCCACCTCGCCGGTCAACAGATTGATCTGCTGCAAATCCTGTTGAATCGACTGCAGCTTGTTCCAGGCCGATCGCCGGCGGACCTTGTACCGGGTCACCCCCGCGGCCTCTTCAAAAAGCCGGCGCCGCTCCTCCGGCTTGTCGCTGATAATCTCATCCACCATCCCCTGCTCAATCACGTACGCATGCGAAGCGCCCAGACCCGTGTCCATAAACAGATTCTGGATATCCTTCAACCGGCAGGGAACCTTGTTCAACAGATAATCGCTCTCCCCCGACCGGAACAGCCGGCGGGTCACCGTCACCTCGGAAAAATCCACGGGCAGGATGTTCGCCGTATTGTCGATCGTCACCGACACCTCGGCCATCCCCAGCGGCTTGCGCGTCCTGGACCCGGAAAAGATCACATCTTCCATCTGGTGGCTGCGAAGCGACCGCACCCGCTGCTCCCCCAGCGCCCAGCGCAGCGCATCCACCACATTCGACTTCCCGCACCCATTGGGGCCCACCACGCAGGTGATCCCCATCTGCAACGAAATATCCAGCTTCTGTGCGAACGACTTGAACCCGAAGGCCGTAAGGCGAGAAAGATACAAGGAATTTCCTCCTGAAACGTTCGGAGAGAGACCGGAGGTCAGGGACCGGAAAAGACAAAAACGGACCGTCAGCCGCAGATGCCTGCCCGCAGACACCGCCGGTTGAGAAAATCGGGGGAAGAGGAGAGGGAAAAACCAGGGGAAGCCTTTAAAACGCAACAGGTTGCGTAAAAATCTTATAGGATCCTTTGTATAATACTACATCTTGTAGAAACAGTCAAGAAATTTTTCCCTGCCCGGCACACCCATTGCGGATTGCGGATTCTGGGGTTTTCATTCCGAAATCCGAAATTTTCACCCCTCCCCTTTCCGAAGTCATTGACAATCCGAAGCCCCTGCTCTACCTTGTACCCGTTTGCCAACCCAACCAAGGAGACCCCTCCCATGTCCCCTGCCTTCTCAGAACGGATCGTCCGAATCGACAAAGTCATCCTCCGGGGGCGGCGCCATCGGCATCGGCTGGTCCCGGATTCAGCAACCGCAGGCGGAGGAACTCCTGGGCAAACGCATCGGCGACCTCTTCGAACTTCCCGGCGGATCGCTAAGTGCGGGCCTTCCAGTCGACCTCCCCCTGTCAATATGGCGGACAGTTTTCTTTGACAAAAAAGTGCCGTTCACGCAGATTAGGTATCATAGACCACCACGTCAACGATACCCTTTATCTGGAGAGACGGCACAATGGAACTGGCAGAAAAGATACTCAAGAGTTTCAAGATTTCCAAGCCTCAAAAAAAGTTTCTGATGGCTGTGTTTACAGCGATCCTAACAGCTCACGGCAAGATCAATTTTCGTAACCTATCGCGTTACTCTCCTTTGTCACAGAAGACGTATTCACGCCAGTTTGCCAAACCCTTTGAATTTGTGGCCTTCAACCGAGCGGTGATCAATGAAAGCCTGGGCAGAGAAAGTGAACGGATCATCGTGTTAGATGCTTCTTTTGTGTCCAAGTCGGGCAAGCAGACCTATGGTCTGGATTATTTCTGGAACGGTTGTCATCGTCGGAGCGAAAAGGGGTTGGAAGTCTCCAGTGTGGCCATCGTGGATGTTTTGAGAAACACAGGCTTTACGCTGTCCGTTCGTCAAACCGATCCTGGAGATGAACGCCAAATGTCTGAGTCTAAGCCTAAACAGGATGTCGTCAAGGTCAATAAAAAGAAAAGGACCGTCAAGAAAAAGGGCACCAAAAAAAAGGGGAAAGCCAAGTCGAAAAAGCAAAGCTCCAAACAGGCAGAAGACGTCGAAACCCTAACAGATCAGTATTTACAGCACCTGAGTGATGTCAAACCCAGCTTGTTAGAGAATGAAAAATATACCGTTGTCGATGGCTATTTTAGCAAGAAGAAATTTGTTGATGGCGTCCGTGATTTGGATCTACACCAGATCGGCAAATTGCGCTGCGACGCCAATATGCGCTATCTCTACACCGGACCAAAACGGGAAAAGGGAAGCGGAAGGCACAAGACCTATGACGGCAAAGTCAACTGGCAGGACCTGTCTCGGTTTTCATATATCCAAACACAAGATGGCATCGCCATTTACAGTCTTGTCTTGAATCACGTCTCCTTAAAACGCAATTTGAAAGCCGTCGTCTTGCTGGATCACACGAACAAGGACAAGAAGAAATATGCGATCTTGTTTTCAACCGACAAAGACCTAAGTGCCAAGACGATTGTCAGATATTACAAAGCGCGTTTCCAAATTGAATTTATTTTCAGAGATGCCAAACAGTTCACCGGATTGTGCGACTGTCAAGCCAGAGATCAAAAACGGCTGGCTTTCCATTTTAATGCCTCTTTGACAACCCTCAATTTAGCCAAAACGGAACACTTACAAGCCCAATCAGATACGAGACCCATACCCTTTTCCATGGCCAGTGTAAAAGCCTGTTATTTCAACACGTATTTTCTCCAGAATATTTTTTTAATGTTAGACCTCGACCTAAATTTGATTAAAAAATCTCCCCAATACCAAAAACTGCGGGATTATGGCAAAATTGCTGCTTAAAAGTGGCCGAACTATTGGTATAAGCAACCACGGATGACCACAGATCAACACGGATAAAACCGCTCCAGGCCGCGGAACTGCCGGATGCGATGCTCCTGGCAGTGCCAGGATAGGGAAAACAAAACATGCGAAGAGCGCGGAAAACGGTCAGAAAAGAGATCCGGGAAATGGTGGACCGGATTGTCAGGCAATTCCAGCCTGAAAGGATCATCCTGTTCGGTTCCCAGGCCAGAGACGAAGGCGGGCCGGACAGCGACGTGGACCTGCTTGTGGTGGTCCCTGTACAGGGATTGAAACGTGAAAAAGCGGTTGAGATTCGGGTAGCTCTACACGATATTCGCATTCCAAAGGACATCATCGTGACCACACCCGAGGAATTCGCATGGCGCAAGGAGGTTGTCGGGACCATAGAAAGACCCGCCTCACGGGAAGGTAAAGTCCTGTATGCCAGAACATTGATGAGATCATCCGGGTCGTCCGCGAGTGGATCGAGAAGGCAGAGAACGATCTGAAGAACGCCGCTCATACCCTGAAAATGGGAGAAGAATGCCCGACGGATACCGTATGTTTCCATGCCCAGCAAGTAGCGGCTGATGGTTGAGGGTGGTGAACCGGTTGTGAGGGGTGATTTTGAGTAAATGAAAAACCGAATGATTCGTTGATTCGCCGATTCATCAAGAAAGGATATCTATGCCAGCCTATACCATCGCCGTCCTTCCCGGAGACGGTGTCGGTCCCGAAGTCGTGGCCGAAGCGCTCAAAGTTCTCCTCGCCCTTGAAAAACCCTTTCCCAAGCTCCGGCTCATCTTCTCCGAACACCCTGTGGGCGCACGCTGTTACACGGAAACCGGCACGGATCTTCCCGAGTCCACCCTGGACGCCTGCCGGCAGGCCGACGCGGTCCTCTTCGGCTCTGCCGGAGATCCCGACATCCGCTTCCCCGACGGCACCGAAATCGCGCCCCAACTCACCCTGCGCTTCGTGCTCGACCTCTACGCCGGCATTCGCCCCATCAAGAAATATCCCGGCGTTTCCCCCCTCCTCTCCGGCGATCCCCCCATCGACTACGTCATCATGCGGGAAAACACCGAAGGTCTCTACGCCTCCCGGGGCGCCGGCGTGCGCGTGGGTGACGACGTTGCCGTGGACAACATGGTCATCACCCGGACAGGCACAGAACGCATCGTCCGCTACGCCTTCGAAATCGCCCAACAGCGGCAGGGCGCACCCAAAGACGGCAAACGCCGCGTCACCTGCGTGGACAAGGCCAACGTGCTCAAAAGCATGGCCTTCTTCCGTCAGGTCTACGACCGGATTGCCGAAACCTATCCCGACACCGAACGCGACTACGCCTACGTGGACGCCTTCACCGTCTACCAGCTCCGAAACCCCGACACGTACGACGTCGTCGTCGCCGAAAACATGTTCGGCGACATCATCTCCGACCTCGCCGCAGCCACGGTCGGCGGCATGGGCATGGCCCCTTCGGCCGACGTGGGCGACCGCTACGGCGTCTTCCAGCCCTCCCACGGCACCGGCCCCGACATCGCCGGAAAGGGCATTGCCAATCCCGCCGCCCAGATCCTCTCCGCCGGCATGATGCTCACCTGGCTGGGCGAGCGCCACAGCGATGCCGACGCCCTCGCCGCTGCGAATACCATCGACAGCGCCGTCTCCCGGGCCCTCTCCGACCCCGCCAGCCACACCGCCGACCTGGGCGGAACAGCCGCCACCGCCGCTGTCGGAGACGCGGTTGTCGAAGCTATCGAGAAAGAATAAAGTCAAATTTTCGAATTTTTCAAGGAGGAATCCGCACCATGACAAACAAAACCAAGAAAGCCCGCGTCACCAAAGCCGTCAGCGCCGAAGCCAGAAAAGCCCGGGCGCTTTCCGCACAGATTCACGCCTGGGCCGAACGCCCGTTTCGAGAAGTCGAATCTTCCAGAACCCTGGCCGACTACCTGGCCGGACACGGATTCGACGTTGAATTCCCCTTCAAAAAAATCCCCACCGCCTTCCGGGCCACCTGGGGCAGCGGCAAACCCGCCATTGGCATGCTGGGCGAGTACGACGCCCTGCCCAACTGCGGCGCCGACGAAGGCGCCTGGGGACACGGCTGAGGGCACAACCTCCTGGGCGTTGCCCCGGCCGTGGGTGCGGTCGCTGCAAAGAAGATCCTGGACGAAACCGGTACAAAAGGCAAAATCATCTACTACGGCTGTCCCGCCGAAGAGACCCTGGCCGGAAAGGTCTACATGGCCCGGGACGGGGCTTTCCGCGACTTGGACGCCTGTCTCGCCTGGCATCCGGGCACCTCATCGGGCGTCAGCAACTTCGGCGGATCCTCCCTCGACTCCCTTGTTTACGAATTCTTCGGCCGCACCGCCCACGGCGCCAGCGCCCACACCGGCCGCAGCGCCTTAGACGGCGTCATGCTCACCGACGTCGCCGCCAACTACCTCCGTGAACACGTGCCCGAAAACGTCCGGATCCACTGCGTCATCCGAAACGGCGGAGACGCCCCCAACGTCGTCCCCGCCTACGCCAAAGTCTGGTACTTCGTTCGCGGCAAAGACAGGAAACAGGTAGACGACGTCCGCGAGCGCCTCACCGCCTGTGCGAGGGCCGCGGCCCAGGCCACCGGCACGGAAATGAAATGGCACCGCATCACCGCCGTGTACCCGCGCCTGCCCAACGACACCATGTGCGACGCCGTGCGCGCCAACCTGGAACTCTTCGGCCCGCCCCGGCCCACGCAGGACGACAGAAAACGGACGAAAAGCCTGGGCCTCAAAGGCGAATTCGACACGGCCATCGCCAAAGGCAGCGGCTCCCAGGGGCGGGGCTCCACAGACGAAGACAACGTCTCCTGGCTGGCCCCCCTGGGCCGCTTCCAGATCGTCTGCTACGCCAATGGCACCCCGGGCCATCACCGGGACCTCGCCGCCCAGGCGGCCATGCCCTTTGCCCAGCGCGCCATGCTCCAGACCACCAAAGTCTTTGCCGGCAGCGCCCTCGACCTCTGCCAGAAACCCGACCTCATACGCAAAGCCCGCGCCGAATTCAGAAAGGGCACGAAAGGATTCACCTACGATCCCCTCGTCCCAAAAAAGCAAAAAGTACCTGTTGATCCCCCATAGAATTGCGGATTTCGGATTGGGGATTGCAGAATGAATGCTTTTAAATCCGCATTCCGCAATCCGCATTCCGCAATTTCCAAAGGAGCGTCCCCATGCCCGAAGTCACCCTCGAACAGGCTCAGGAAGTTCACGACAAGCTCCTCATCCTCGACGGCCACAACGACACCCCGGTCGAGCGCATCCACCGGGGTGAAAAGCCGATCCGGTGGGAGCAGCGGGACCCGACCTACCACATGGACATCCCCAGAATGGGTGAAGGCGGATTCAACGCCGGGTTCTTCGTCGTCGGCAACGGCCCCACCGCCAACGTCCGCGTCACCCTCGAGCAGACCCTGGCCTCCATCGAGAAATACCCGGGCGACCTCCTGCTCGTACACTCTTCAAAAGACGTCGAACGTGCCAAAGAAACCGGAAAAATCGGCATCCTGATGACCATCGAAGGGGCCGGGCGCTGGCTGGAGGGGGAGGTCGACATCCTTCGACTCTACTACCGCCTCGGCGTCCGCTGTGTGGGCATTACCCATGGCGAAGGCGGAGAGGACCCGGCCCACCTGCAGGGCACCAAAAGCCCCTTTGGCCCTTGCACGCCTGGTGACCGCGAGAACGAGCGCAGAAATGCCGGCGGCCTCACTGCGTTCGGGCAGGAAATCCTGGAGGAAAGCAATGCTCTGGGCCTGGTCACCGACCTCGCCCACATCAACGACAGAGCCTTCTACGAAGTCCTGGAGCGCTCCTCGCTTCCGCCGACCATGACCCACACCGCCGTCTTCTCGCTCTGCCATCACTGGCGCTGCTTAACCGACGACCAGATCAAAGCCCTCGCCGATGCCGGCGGCGTCATGGGCATCGCCTTCCTCCCCTCGTTCATCCACCCCGAACACGCTACCGTCGACCGCCTGGTCGAACACATCTGCTACATAGCCGACCTCGTCGGCATCGACCACGTGGCCATCGGCTCCGACTACGACGGCATGGGCCGGACCACCCCGATCGTCCCGGACGTATCCCAGCTCGTCCTCCTCACCCGGAGCATGCTCGCCCACGGTCTGTCCGAAGAGGAGGTTCAGAAAGTCTGGGGCGGCAACTTCCTCAGGCTCCTCCGAGAAACCATCGACCGTAAGCAATGAAACGGCAATAAGGAATCCGTACCATGAAAGCACGCCGCCTTATCTGTCCCGACATCCGCCGCATCGAAGTTGAAGAATTCGATCCCGGCCCCTTGCCCGACGACGGTATCCTGATACAGAACGACTACACCGCCGTCAGCGTCGGCACCGAAATCTACAGTTGGACGCACGGAAACGAACCCGGCAGAGAGCGATCCTTTCCGCGCGCAACCGGTTACTGCAACACCGGCACCGTCCTGGATGTCGGCAAAAACGTCTCGGACCTGAAACCCGACGACCGCATTACCGGCCAGGGCAACCACGCCAGTCACGCGGTCCTCTCGGGCGCCAGACGGTTCCTCCAGAAAGTTCCGCAAGACGTTTCCTCCAAAGCCGCGGCCTTTATGATCATGAGCGCCATCGCCCTCCACGGGGTCCGGGTCGCCCGCATTGAACTGGGCGAATCGGTCCTCGTCTTCGGCCTCGGCATCGTCGGCCAGCTCGCCGCTACGCTCGCCCATCTCTCCGGCGGTACGCCTGTCATTGCCATTGACCTGGACGACTTCCGAATCCAGAAAGCACAGGACAGAGGCGTTGACGTCTGTCTCAACCCCAACACCGTGGACGACCTTCCGGCCGCCGTGCGCGAACACTGCATCGAAGACGGCGCCAACGTCATCCTCGAATCCACCGGCAAACCGGTCGTCTACCCCACAGCCGTCAAACTCGCCTGCACCGCCGGTCGCGTCGTCGCCCTCGGCTCTCCGCGCGGCACCGTTGAAATGGACTTCCTCGCCGACGTGCACCTCCGCGAAGTCAGCATCCTCGGCGCCATCCAGCCCAGAACCCCGGAAGCGGACCACATCTACTACCGCTGGACCAAGAACCGGGAGCGCAACCTGGTCATGCGTCTGATGAGCAGCGGTAAGCTGCCCGTAGAAGACCTCATCACCCATGTAGCCAAACCGGAGCAGTGTCAGGAGATTTATACCATGCTTGCCGACGCGCCTCAAGAAGCGCTCGGCGTGGTCTTTGAATGGGATTAGCCCCCTGTTTATCACCCGCCCTCTACGAACTCAACCAGCTTTCTTGCGTAAGTCACATTCCCGTACTCTTGCAGGATTCGTTCCTGCGCTCGTCTGGCCGCCTGCTCGCGTTCCCGGTCGTGCGCCAGCCACCACGTTGCCTTATCCTGTAATTCTTCCAGCGTTTGCCATGTGTCGATCTCGGTACCGATCTCAAAGATCTCTTCAATCCCCTGTACATAATCCGTCAGCATAAACCCCCCGCTTCCGGTAATGGCCGTATCCCGCTGGTTCAGGTACCCGTAGGACATGGGAGAATTGTGGTGGTTGATATTGATCTTTGATGCCGCATAAATTCCGGGCAACTCGTGATAGCGTCTGAACCCTCGATACGACGATCTGGGCACACCCTCGAACGTACCATAGCCCAGGCCGCCGTAAATGTGGATCCGGCCCAGATCCTTCAGCGCGGCCACAACCTCCTGGCGCAGCACCCGCTGCTCCGGAAACGGGATGGGATGTGTAATTCGGACAATGGGGTCTGCCGACTTCAGGTATTCCTCTTCATCGCCACCCGCTCTGGAATAGATAGACATAATCGTAACCGAAAAATCACAGGCCTCGTCCTGTACCGGCGAAGCCACCCGATGCAGACCCATCGAGGGAGGCGGGTACAGCACAATCGCCTTCATACCCTTTTTGTCGTACTCCTGAACGCTTTCTTTACAACACGTCACCGCATACTCGAACTCATCTGAAAAATGGGGACTCCTCAAAATATCCCAGGGATCGTCCTGTGTATGCGTCACCGTTTTGCACCAGGGAAAAGCCTCTCTGAGCTGCTTGATCAGGCCGGGCGGCCGGTCGTCTTTGCTGAACCACCACAACAGCATCCCGGGCTTGTGTGTTTCAACAATTTCAAACAGCCCGTCCTGGAACGCTGCATCGTCTTTATACCTGACATCCCAGTCCTCCGGTGCGGGAATCAGGTCCGCCTCCTCCTGCGCAAGCGCGATATCCTCCTCTTTGTGCGCCTCAATACACCCCCGCGTGGGCATAAACAGCACCTCGTACCCCTCCTCCTCAAACCCCTGTTGAATGCTCCACAGGGATTGCCCCGGCTGGAACCCGCCAAGCAAAAGGACCTTTTTCATCGCTGACCTCTTTCTGTGAAACGGGGTTGAAATTTAACCGTATTGGAAACGCCCGAAAACCGGAACAATATAAGGCGCCAGGGCATAAAACATCAAGCCTGACAACGGGGTGGGCATCCGGCGTTCCTCCGTCTGCCGGCATAAACAAATAACTTGACAAACCTGAGAAAGAATCTTTATATGCAGATTCACGAGCCGAACTAAATACAGCCACCAAAGAATGCATATTCCGGATATACACCCGGTCAAAACGAACCCTCTGGAGAACCCAATGGAATCTGTGAAAACGGCCATCACAGCCGCCCTTCTAACCCTCTCGGGATTCACCTTTGTGTTTTGCCCCCAAAACACCGGGGCCCAGCAGGAACAAAAGCCCGTCCCCGTTCGCACGGCTAAAGTCGTTGCCAGAAACACCCGCATCACCGTCCATACCAGCGGTATTATCGCAAGCAAAGAACAGATGAACCTCAGTTTCAAGATCGGGGGCATCATAGAAAGCATCAAGGCCGAAGAAGGAGATCTTGTAGAAAAAGGAACCCTGCTGGCCACCTTGAATCAAACCGAGATTCGCGCCAGGGTTGATCAGGCCGGAGTGGAATTCGACAAAGCCGAACGGAACCTGAAAAATGCCGAAAAACTGTATGCGGACAGCGTAATGACGCAGGAGCGGTTCCTGGATGCAAAAAGCGCCTGGATAAATGCCAGTGCAAACCTGAAAATCGCCCGGCACAACCTGAAATTCGCCTCCATCTCTGCCCCCACCCGGGGCCGTATCCTGAGAAAACTGGGAGAAGTGAACGAAATAACCGAAGCCGGCCGCCCGCTGTTCGTTTTCTCCGGCTTAACCAGAAATTTTGTGCTTCGTGCGGGAGTCATCGACCGGGACGTCATCCGTTTGTCCCTGGGAGATTCCGCCGCCGTCTCATTCGACGCATATCCCAACCGGCCCTTTTCCGCAACCGTCGGCGAGCTTCCGGCCGGTTCCAATTCCCAAACCGGCCTCTACGAGGTCGAGTTAACCCTCTCCGACAACGGGCTTCCCCTGCTCCCGGGCATGCTGGGCAGCGTGGAAATCACCACCCAACAGACCCAACGCCTTTCTGTTATCCCGATCGAAGCCCTCATCGACGCCAATGCCGACCGGGGGTATGTATATGTTTTAGACGGGAATGTCGCCTCCAAGCGGCCCATTTCTCTCAGCCCCGATATTCGGAATGGCATTCTGGTTACAAAGGGGCTCTCCCCCGGCCAAATCGTCATCACAGAAGGCGCGTCCTATCTACGAGATAAAATGAGGGTGAAGATAATCCCGTCCACGGAACATGCGCTTTCAGATTGAGCGCGCAACCTGAAGCCATAAGCAGGAAAATTCGAAATGCAGCTTTCCAGACTGGCTATAGAAAACCACCAGTTCACCACCGTCGCCTTTCTGGCCTTCCTGATCCTGGGGGTCGGTGCGATTATGAACATGCCGACTTCCGAAGACCCGCCGATCAACCCTCCGGGAGTCACCATTGTGGTATTCTATCCCGGAACATCGCCGATCAACATGGAAAACCTGATTGTTGAACCTCTTGAAAGTGAAATCAACGAAATCGAAGATATAAAAGAATTCAAAACCAAAATTGAAAACGGGTCGGCATAATACACGACAAAACTTAATCTGACCTAAAATATGGAGGATCAATCAGTATCCAAAGACAGTGAAAGAACTCCTGGATGTGATCCTGTATATTGAGCAGAACATACTGCAAATGGTCCAATCCATATCGAAACAGGCTTTTCTCTTTGCATCCGTGTTTTTTGATCTTCAACGGTTTTGTCTTTGCGATCCATTCTCCTACCAGATGAGCCCAGGTGAGGGCAATGGCTAAAAGCGCGATGAGTTTTTCGATTCGTTCCAGATGGATCAGATGGGTCTGTTCCAGATCGAAGCCTCGGCTTTTCAACGCGGCGAACAGGACTTCAACTCCCCACCGTTTTTTGTAATCCTCCAGCGGTTTTCGACCTTTACACTTGCTGGCAACGATGAGAAATTCGTCAGGTAATCGGATGACAGACAAATACAGATGATGACCATAGATCAGACGGGGTTTACGCAGGATGCGCTCTTGGTGAATGTGCAGGTCGGCAAACAAGCATCGAAGCGCGATGTCCCCTTTGCCATTTAGGGTTTTGGCGTTTTCCTTGACGCGGATGGCAAAGCCTAAGGCTTGCGCATCTAACCACGCAAACCATTCTTGCCCAATGAATTCCCGGTCTGCAACGATGACCTGAATCAGGTTTTTATCCACCAACTTCAAGACCCGTTCCATCAACTGGATACGCTCATCGGTGTTGGAGTTGCCCTTTTTGGGCAGCAGTATCCAGCAGATGGGAAATGCAACGCCTTGATAGACACTCCCGGCGGTGAGAATATTGATGGTCAGTTTGCCGAAGCTCCAGGTCGTCCGATCTATCGAGATGGTAAAGTCCGACTTGATCGGCAAGAGATGCAGGATCAAGTCGGCCACCAGGTCATAGGACAGATTAAACTCACTGAAGAAACGTTGGATTCTGCGATAGTTGGACTTCTGCTTGGCTTTGCCGTTGAGGGCGTTGGCCAGTTTGGTGAAGTTGACGGTTGTGAGCTTGATGAGAGACACAATGAAGGCGGCGATGAATTTTACCCGGGCCTTATGACAGGGTAAATACCATTGCATCACGTCGTGTAATTCATTAACTTGAGGAGACATAGACCTGTGTTTGGTGATGGATGAGTTGTTGGATCTTGACAACCCAAACTTAACTCATTTCACCACTCAGCGCAGGTCTTTTCCTTTTTTGTCGTGTACCATGACGGGTCGGCCAAATTCGTGATCGAATTTGAGTCGGGGGTCGACAACGATGAGAAATACGCCCAGGTCCAGGAAAAGGTCAATAAAGTTCGAAACGAGCTGCCGCAGGACCTGGCGTACCTTGACGTGATCAAATGGTCAATCAGCAACATCAGCATTGTGCAGCTTGCCCTGATCTCGGAGACGTATGCCTACCGGGATCTGTACGGTGAAGCAAGGCGCATCAAACGCGCGCTTGAAAGGATAAAAGGGGTCAAAAAAGTCGAAATAGATGGATATCCGGCCGAGGTTGTCAACGTAGACCTCGATCTGGAAAAGCTGGCGCCCTACCCCGTCTCGCTCAACCGGATAATCGGAGCGATCCAATCCCACAACACCAGCATACCGGGGGGAAGCATCAACATTGGACAGAGAAGGTTTAACATCCAGACCTCGGGCGCCTACGCCAGCCTGCAGGACATCCGCCGCACGGTGGTCCACGCCCAAAACGGCCGGGTTGTTTACTTAGAAAATATCGCCCGGGTGGATTTTGGGTACGAAGACCACGAGAACAAAACACGCTACAACGGCAAGCGCTGTGTGTTCCTTTCCGTGCAGCAGAAAGTCGGCTCGGACATATTCGGAATCACAGACGATATTAAAAGCATCCTATCCGGCGTCAAAAACCGGCTGCCCGGCGGCATGGACCTCGAAATCGGCTTCGACCAATCCCTCAGCGTATCCAGAGGCCTCCGGGGATTCTCCTCAAACCTGGTCCAGGGCATTCTCCTGGTCAGCTTTGCCATCTTCCTGGCCGTCGGCTTCCGTTCGGCCCTCATCGTGATGGTCGCAATTCCCACATCATTTGTCATCGGGATCGGATTTGTCTATCTCAGCGGCTACGGCATCCACCAGGTGACCATAATGGGCCTGATCATCGCGCTTGGCCTGCTGGTTGACAACGCGATTGTGGTGATTGAAAATGTCGACCGCTTTCAAAAAATGGGAGTGGAAAAAAAGGAAGCCGCAATCCGGGGCGCATCACAGGTCGCCTGGCCAACGGCAAGCTCCACCCTCACGACGGTTCTGGCTTTTATACCCATCATTTTGATGAAAGACGTCAGCGGCGATTTTATTCGAAGCATGCCGGTTACGGTGATCTATACCCTGGCGGCCTCGTTGCTCGTCGCACTGGCGCTTACCCCTCTCCTGTCGAGCAAACTCTTATCCCCCCGTAAAAAAGAAAGCAGAGTGCAGGAAAAACTGCACAGGCTCATCGAAGCGCGCTATCGCCCGCTTCTGAACTGGAGTCTGGCGCATCATAAAACCACGCTGGCCGTTGCCTTTGTTATTTTTGTTTTCAGCCTCAGTCTGTTTCCTCTGGTCGGAGTCAGTTTTTTTCCCAAAGCGGAGAAACCGCAGTTTCTGGTCAACATTGAACTGCCCAGAGGAACCAGTTTAAGTACGACCGACAGCGTATCGCGGTATGTGGAAGCTGTGCTCCAGGATCAACCTGAAACCACAACCCTCATGGCAAATATTGGAAAAGAAAATCCTCAGGTTTATTACAATATGGCCCTAGGAAAGAACACGTCCAACTTCGGCCAGATATTTGTGCAGGTCGACGAACGCAGAGGTAGAAAAGCCGAACGAATCGTTCAGGACTTGCGCGCCCATTTCGCCGATTTTCCCACCGGCAGAATCAGAGTCATGGAATTTGAACAGGGCCCTTATTCGGATGCGCCCGTGGTCATTCAAATCCTTGGCGATAATCTCCAGACCCTGTCCCGGATCGCAGAGGATGTGGAAAATCTGATCCTGTCAACTCCGGGAACGATTTATATCCAGAACCCGTTGAAAGTCTCGGGCATGGATCTGTTCGTCCATATCAACCGGGACAAAGCTCACATGCTGGGGCTGAGGTCGGTGGATATCGACCGCACCGTTCGTGCGGCCATAGCCGGTGTGACCGCCTCAACATACCGTGACGATAACGGCAAACAATACGACGTGGTCGTCCGGCTGCCGGTTGCCAACCAGCCCTCGGTGAAAGACTTTGACAAAATTTACCTCAATTCCTACTCAGGCGCCCATATTCCCCTCAAACAGGTTGCGAACATCGAATTTAAAGCCGGGCAGACGGTCATCAACCACCACACCCTGGAACGCACGGCTACGATTAAGGCGGATGTTACCGGCCGTTCGGTTGATGAGGTAACCCGGGAGATCATCCACAAAATGGAACAGTACGATTGGCCGCCCAATTACCGGTACTCCATAGGTGGAGAACTGAAGCGCCGCGAGGAATCCTTCGGCGGCCTGGGGCAGGCCATCTTAATTGCCCTGATCTCCATTCTTGGGGTGCTGGTGCTGCAATTCCGGTCCTTTTCGCAGCCTTTTATTATCTTCTCGGCAATCCCCCTGGCCATCATCGGAACGATCTTTGCACTCCTGATTACCGGGTATTCATTTTCATTTACCGCCTTTCTCGGAGTCATAAGCCTCATCGGTATTGTCATAAACGACTCCATCCTTCTGGTCGATTATACAAACCTCCAGCGCGAGGAAGGGTCGGACCTGCTCACAGCCATCCGGGAAGCGGGCACCACCCGCTTTGTACCAGTCATCCTCACCTCGGCAACCACAATTGGAGGGCTGCTCCCCTTAACGCTCCAGGGAGGCACCATGTGGGCGCCGATGGGCTGGGCCATCATCGGCGGTTTGTTCACCTCAACATTTCTAATCCTTCTCGTGGTCCCGGTTTTATACTACACGTTCACCCCCAAATCTGCCTGACCTGAGGGAGAATACCTATGGCCGATGCTGCGTCTGAACATCCACCTGAAGAGGCGCCGTCCTCTCCTCTTGGACCAGCCGGATTTCTGAAGCATATTGCTGTTTTTTTGTATCCCTACTGGGCGCGGTGCATTCTGATATTTTTCCTGATTCTTATGCAAAGCGCCTATTATATCGTGCTTCCCATCTGTTACAAGCTCATATTCGACCGCGTAATCGGAGAAAAAGACGGCGAGTTTCTGGTACTCATACTCAGCGGCATGCTCATCGGCTTTGTTCTGGTAACCCTGGCTGAACTTACACAGAGCTACTTTTCCGCCGGTTTGGGGACCGATGCAATAAACGATATTCGCCTGAAAATGTTCAACCATTTGCAGCGCCTGTCCTCTGGATTTTATACCCGCGCCCAGGGGGGAGACCTGCTCTCGCGTTTCACCAACGACCTCAATGCCGTCGAACATGCCGTAACCACCTCCCTGTATTACCTGTGCTTCTACACAATCCTGTCTTTCCTGAGCGTTGCCCTGCTCTTCTTCATCGAGTGGCGCCTTGCCCTCCTCACCGTGCTGGCCCTGCCCCTGGGCGCCCTGGGTCCCAAACTCTTCGGTTCCCAGGCCACCGAAGCCGGGCATGGGCGAAAGCAGGAAGAGGCCAGGGTTTCAAGCTTCGTGCAGGAGAATATCAGCGCCCAGAAAGTGATCCAGGCATTCGGGCTTCACACCACGTTCCTGGACAAATTCCAAACCCTGCTGGCCCAATTGCGCGGTATCAGTGTGCGGATGCATGTTTTCAGCTCTTTTGTGGGAAAAGTATCCAACCTGGGGGTTATCCTGGTTCAGCTCATGGTGATCGGGGCGGGGTCTTATCTGTCCATCCAGGGCGATCTCACAAGCGGCGCGCTGGTAGGATTTATCGGGCTTTTGATCAACGTGGGCAATTCGGCAAAAGCCCTCACCGCAGTTGTGCCGGAGCTGATACAGGGCGCGAGCGGCCTGCAGCGCATTCGAGAGCTGCTGGACGAACAGCCCGAAATTACCGATGCGGAAGACGCCTTGCCGATGCCTCGTTTCTCAAAGGAAATTCGCTTTGAAAACGTAAGTTTTAGCTATACGGGTAAAGAACTCAACCTGGACAGCATAAGCTTTACAATCCCTGCAGGACAGTCCGTCGCCTTTGTAGGCCCCAGCGGTTCGGGTAAGAGCACCGTCCTCACCCTGATCACCAGAAATTACGATTCCTCTCAGGGAGAGATTACCATCGATGGCGAGGACATCAAGCAACTCTCCCGGGACTCCCTGCGTTCCCAAATCGGTTCCGTTTTTCAGGATACCTTTCTCTTCAACACCACCATACGTGAAAACATCCGCCAGGGCAGACTTGACGCAACAGACGGTGAAGTGGAAGAAGCTGCGAAAGCGGCCGAGATGCACGATCTGATCACGGGCTTCCCCCAGGGATATGACACACAGGTCGGCGAAGGGGGCGGACGTCTCTCGGGCGGGCAGCGTCAACGCATTGCCCTGGCGCGAGCGATCCTCCGCGATCCCACAATTCTGATCCTGGACGAAGCGACTTCCTCACTGGACCCGGGCACCGAGGCTGCGGTTAACACAACCGTGGAAAAGCTGGCAGGAAACTGCACGGTCGCTTCGGTAACCCACCGCCTGGCCCCCATTGCGAACATGGACCGCATCTTTGTGCTGGACAAAGGCAAACTGGTCGAACAGGGGCCCCATGAAGATCTGCTCAACTTAAAGGGCGTATACTACCATCTGTGGCAGAAACAGGGCGGCTTCACCATCAGTGAAAAAGGAGGCGTGCATGCCAGAGTTGAAGCGAAGCGCCTCAGAGCGATTCCACTGTTTGAGAAAGCGGAGGAAACGCTGCTCGAAGCTCTGGCCGGTCGTTTTGTCAGCGAACGCTTCGACGAAGGGACGACCGTTATTCAGGAAGGGGAGGCGGGGGATAAATTCTATATCATCGCACGGGGAAAGGTAGAAGTGTTGACCAACGCCCCGCAGGGCGGTGAGATTCTGCTGGGGGTGCTGGAAGACGGGGATTATTTCGGGGAAATTGCCCTGCTTGAAGAGGAACCGCGCACGGCGACCATACGCACGCTGGAGGAATCTCTGCTCATCACGCTAACGCGTCCCCAGTTCGAGGATCTCCTCGACGAAATGCCTGAACTGCGCCCGAACTTTGACCGTGTGGTCCGGGAACGCCGCGAAACCAGCGCAGCGAGGCTGGGTGAGAAAAAATAAGGGAGAGGCGCTGCGCCATGCGCTCTACCCCAACGTCTTTCCAGAAGCGGGAACGCCCGGTTTCCCAACAGCAGCCTTCCGGGTTTGACGCGATATCAAACCAGGGCTGAAAGCGCTCCGGCCTTCCTCCACGCTTCAATCTGTCCTATTGTATACTCGTAACCGGCCCCGGCAATTTTATCAACCGCGTCCCAGTCAAACCTTTCGAACTGCTCGATGGGCGGCCGCAGAAACAGATTCGCCTGCTGCCTGAGGGTTTGGGTATGCAGCACGTTGCCGACCTCTGCGGATCGCATCATAATATTCAGGATGGAGGGAATGGATTCTGCTTCGGCAAACGGATTCATCCGCCTGATCAGAAGCGGCCAGCTCGACAGATCTTCACGGTCCGGGGAATCGGTTTCCATTTCGACATTTACACTTGTGTCGGATGCAATCACAAAACCTTCACAGACCTGTTTCATCACGTCGGTAGGCAGGTTATTCAGCACACAGCCGTCCACGTACAGATCTCCCTTGTAAAATACGGGCGGCACAGCGCCTGGAACCGACACGCTCTGCCTGATTCCTTTCCAGAGCGTCCCCTCCTGGTGTACCATTGTGCTGGCCCGGGTGAGATTGCTGGACACGCAGAAGTATTTCAACCAGAGATCCTCAATCTGCGTATCCCCATAGATCATGTTCAGCATCTTATTGAACTTTCTGCCCGTAGTTAACGCCACCATCGGAAACGTATAATCGGCGAAGGGTTTGAACTCGAACCACCCCTTTCGATTCGCTTCCAGCATGTCATTATAGTCCATGCCCATTGCATGCTGTGCTCCAACCACAGCCCCCATGCTGGTACCTCCGATCGCATCGATCGGAATTCCGTTTTCCTTAAAGGCGCGAATCACGCCGATGTGGGCAAATCCTCGCGCGGCGCCCCCGCTGAGCGCCAGGCCAACCGCGCGGCCGGTAAGAAATCGTGCAAGGCGCTCAAAATTGGCCTGTTCTTGAAGCCGAATGTGGTGATGCGCGCTCACATCCCGCTGCGCAAGCCACTGTTGGGTGCCGGCGGGCTGCTGCGCGTTACTCTGATGCAACAGCACCAGTTCTTTCCGGACGGTGGTACTGCCATCGTCCTGTCTCTCAATCTCCCCCGGCGCGGGCTCCTGGTCTGCCTGCCCTACAATGAGCACGCGGTCTGCCTGCCGGATGCACCGGTTGGTCCAGGGGGACGGCACGGTGTCGGATTCGTAGATGACGAATCCGTAGTCCACCTCCTGATCGTTAAGCCAGGCAACGATTCTTCCGTTTTCGGCGTCGTTCTGTGACGTTTGAGAAGCGCCTTTTCCCAGATACCCGTCAAGCCGACCGGCGCTCAGATGAAGCGTTGAACCATACTCCGAAAGCGCATCCTCCAGACGGGCGACAAAATCGGACAGCGGTACATTTTTGCCTGCGGGCACAACCGCAATCGTAGACACCGTATTCGCCACGCCCGACGTACTCATCGTTCGCCGCAAACGCGCAATGATGATCCGCGCAATTTGCATAATGGCCAGCGGATACTTTTCCAGAAGATGGTTAAACCCGTTCTTGGAAAATCTCACAAGCTCGGTATCGCGAACGACATACACGGTTGCGGATCGCCTCTCCTCCGTCAGAATTGCCATCTCGCCCACGCTCTCACCGCGCCCTATCTCGCCTACAACGATTTGCTCTCCACCTTCCTGCTCGATGGAGGCGCGCAGGCGGCCGTTCACAACCAGATAAACCGACTCGCCGGGTTCTCCTTGCCGGATGAGGATTTCACCTCCGTGGATATACACCCTCTCAAGCTCAGACTCTACATTGCGGAGAACCTCCTTGTCCAGGGTGCCGAACAGCTCGGTTGATGAAAGATAGTCTATAATCGCGTCAGACGTCAGGTGCTGAGCCGGTTGATCCATCTCAAGCCCTCCAGAACAAAAATCCGCAGGAATCGAAAACATCCAACCGCAGGGGCAGCCGGACATCTCCCCTTGAAGCCCGAATAAGTGTGAATCCGGTTCTAAGATACGAAGGGAAACCACAGATTTCAAGGTCTTTTGGAATCCCGGAATTCTGCTTGAAGTTGTCAGTGGCGCCATTGAATTCCCAATATCGTTTTCTTTTGCCTAACTGCCGATTTCTGCTATCTTTATCAAACCCGACCCGCAGGAATCATCCGATTCTCGCCATTCATCGGTGGTTGCTCACCACCGTTCAAACCAGGGACTTGAGCGTATGTCACAACGCCCCAGAATCGCCGTCATCGCCACCATCGTCCACAAATACGCCCACGCCCAGCACTTTATCGACCGCTTCCTTGAGGGCTACGGCTGGAACGGCCGGCACCACCGCCCGCCCATGGACCTGGTCGCCCTCTACGTGGACCAGGTCAAAGACAACGACCTCAGCCGGGACCGCGCCGAGCGCTTCCCCTCTATGGTCATCTATCCCACCGTTGCCGACGCGTTAACCCTGGGCGGCAGCGACCTGGCCGTGGACGGCGTCCTGCTCATCGGCGAGCACGGCGATTATCCCACCAATGAAAAGGGCCAGCACCTCTACCCGCGCTACGAACTCTTCAAGCAGATCGTCGCGGTCTACAGGACCAGCGGCCGCACCGCGCCCCTCTTCAACGACAAGCACCTCTCCTGGAACTGGGACTGGGCGAAAGAAATGGTCGACATCTCCCGGGAGATGGACTTCGCCTTCATGGCCGGTTCCTCCCTGCCCGTCACCTGGCGCATCCCCTCCATCGACATGCCCGCAGGCGCCCGCGTTCGAGAAGCCCTGTGCATCGGTTACGGCGGCCCGGACAGCTACGACTTCCACGCCTTGGAAACGCTCCAGTGCATGGTCGAACGCCGCGAGGGCGGCGAAACCGGCGTCAAATGGCTGCAGGCCTACCGGGGCGAGCGCTTCTGGGAGGCCCACCACCGGGAAGAATGGCCGCGCGACCTCTTCGAATCCGCCCTCTGCCGCAGCCACACCCTCACCCCCTCGCGCCCGGGCTTCAACAACCCCTTCCCGACCCTAGACGACCTCAAACGCCTGGTCGAAGACCCCATCGCCTATCGCTACGAACACACAGACGGCCTCAAATCCACCATGATCCTGATGAACGGCCTGGTGCGGGACTTCAACTTCGCCGCCCGCCTCGAGGGCCGGGACACCCCTCTCTCCACCCAGATGTACCTCCCCATGCCCCCCGCCTACACCACCTTAGCCAATTTCTTTTCCCCCCAGGTCAACCACATCGAACAGATGGTCCTCACCGGCAAACCCGCCTACCCCGTCGAACGCACCCTGTTGACCACCGGCCTGGTCGCCGCGGGGGTGGAGAGCTTTCACCAGGACCAAAAAAAAGTAGAGACGTCCCATCTGAACATTGTGTATCAACCGACTGAAGATTCGACTTTCTGGAGAACCTGATGGCATCTCATACCCTTCCCAAACGCATCGCCGTCGTCGCCACCATCTACCGCTACCTCTCCCACGCCCAGCACTTCGTCGACCGCTTTCTGGTCGGCTACCCCTATGAGGGCCGCTGGCGCCGTCCCAATACAAAGATCGTCTCCCTCTACGTGGACCAGCGTCCCGAGGGCGACCAGAGCGTTGACCGCGCCCGGGAATTCGGCTTTGAGGTCTATCCCACCATCGCCGAAACCCTCCGCTGCGGCGGGACAGAACTCGCCGTTGACGCTGTACTCATCATAGGCGAACACGGCGAATACCCCACCAACGAAAAGAGCCAGAAACTCTATCCCCGCTACGAATTCTTCAAACAATGTGTCCAGGTCTTTGAAGCGGACGGACGGGCAGTGCCCGTGTACAACGACAAACACCTCTCCTACAGCTTTAAAAAAGCCCGAGAAATGGTTGACGACGCCCACCGCCTAAGGTTCCCCCTCCTGGCCGGTTCGTCCGTCCCGGTCTCCTGGCGCCTGCCCGACCTGGAACTCCCCCTCGACTGCGAAATCGAAAGCGCCCTGATGATCGGCATAGGCGGCCCGGATGCTATGGACTATCACTGCCTCGAAGCCATGCAGTGTATGGTCGAACGCCGAAAGCACGGCGAAACCGGCGTCAAAGCTGTGCAAATCGTCGAAGGCGATGCGGTCTGGAAGGCCGGTGAAGAGGGCCGGTGGTCGAATGAACTCCTAAAAGCCGCCCTCTCCCGGTGCGACTCACCTCAGGGCCTCACCGTGGAAGACGGTCGCACGCAGGACCTCCTGGGCAGCGGTGAACTCCACAGACTGGCCGAGAATCCGGCCGCCTACTTCCTCGAGTACAACGACGGCGTGAACGCCACCCTCCTCATCCTCAAAGGCGCCATCCAGGGCTACTGCTTTGCCGCCCGCCTCAAAGGCGAACCGGCCCCCTTATCCACCCAGTTCTTCATGTCCCCGATCCCCAACGTCACCTACTCCGCCTGCCTGGTGGCCAAAATCGAAGAGATGCTCATCACCGGCAAAGCCCCTTATCCCGCGGAGCGCACCCTCCTTGTCTGTGGCGCCTTAGAAAGCTGCCTCACCTCCCGCCTCCAGAACCACCTGCGCCTGGAAACCCCTCACCTGAACGTAGAATACCGCGCCCCGGCCGAATCCCATCATGGTCGCGCCTGAGTCCTTTTGCCTTGATGAACCCGGTGGGTGGAATTATCTTGGAGGTAAATGGCTGGGGAATGTGAAACCCAGCCGAAAACAGCCTAACCAGACTCGTCTATCCCATCAACCTTGGTCTTTTAGACGAACCACCTCGACCCATGAGCAAGGCAGCTGCGCTTACCTAACTTCTGGCTATAGTTGATCAGTAATCAGCACTGACTTTAAGCAATGGAGTCTATGGCATGATTACACCAAGAGATGAGTATTTCTTCGACTTGTACGGTTATACGGTCATCCCCCAGGCGCTGGATCGTGACCATGTTGTGTCTATCAATACCTGGATAGATGCCCTGCCACCGTTGAAAACCGACCAGTGGTTCGGCAATGTGTATGTCCATTCATATGGCGGTATTGACGGCATCAATCTGCAAGATGTCATTGAGGCGGGTGAAATCTTTGAACGTCTGATCGATCATCCCGCCTGGATCGACCAAGTGCGTCATTATCTTGGGCCGAGTACAAAACCGTACATCTACGAGATCTTTATCAATGTACGCGAGTCAGGTGGCTATATTGGGGTGCATTCTGGCGGGCACAATGTGGATCATTACCCCCGCAGCGGACGACGAAATGGTCAGTGGGTTTGCCCTATGCTCTCGCTATTGGTGCCCTTGACCGATGTAGGACCAGGCGATGGTGCTACTATAGTTATTCCCGGCAGTCACAAGTCCGATTTTCCGCATCCCAAGCAAGATAGCAGGGGCGGTTCGGGTGAAAAACTCGAAGGTGCGGTCGAAATCCACCTTAAAGCGGGTGATGCGTTGCTCTTTAACGATGCGCTCTGTCACGGTTCTGCCCAACGCGTTAACCCTGGTCAACGTCGGATGATCGCTATCCGCTATGTGCCGGCTATGCACGCCCATCGTTTTGGCTATGAACCGTCTGCAGAACTGGTTGCGCATTTGACGCCGGAACGTCTTGCCATTGTGCAGCCTATCAAGCCACGTCGGCGACCGAATGTACGACCTCGGACCAAAAAATCGCTGGTGCAAGATGGCTCTGAGAGTTCGCAGGCCAGCAGTGAGTAATCCGAACCGTGATACAGAAGAGGTATATTAGAAAGTTGTGGACGGGTATAAAAAATGAGCGTATCCTTGAATATCGAATAACCACAAATCCCTCAGCCGAGGGAGAAAGGATACGCTCCATGAAACAATATACAACCTCCCAAGTGGAGAAGATAGTCAGAAATGAAGTGACCCTGAGCCTGGAGGATCTGCTTCGAGCCGGCGCCCGCAAGATGCTGCAAGCCGCCCTGGAGTTTGAAGTGGAGACCTATATCGAAAGCTTTAAGGACGAGAAAGACGTAGGGGGTCGCCGAGAGGTGGTCAGAAATGGTTCCCATAAACCCCGAGAGCTTCTCACGGGTGTGGGCAAGATTCCCATTCGTCAGCCTCGGGTGCTGGATCGGCGTTTTGGACAGCAGTTTACCAGTGCCATTTTGCCCAAATATATGCGTCGGGCGCCTTCCATCGATGCCTTGATACCGGCCCTGTATCTCAAGGGGGTGTCCACGTCCTCTTTCCCCGAGGCACTTTCTGCCATCCTGGGCGAGAATGCCCCGGGGTTATCCCCTGGCAACATTGTGCGGCTCAAACAGATCTGGGATGAAGAGTATCAGGGGTGGAAACATCGGGATCTTTCAGAGAAGCACTATGTGTATATCTGGGCAGATGGCATCTACTTCAACGTCCGTCTGGAACCGGATCGGCCCTGTATGCTGGTCATTATAGGGGCAACCAAGGACGGTCGTAAGGAATTGCTGGCCATCGAAGATGGGCATCGAGAAAGCAAACTGTCCTGGCAGGGCGTGCTCAGAGATCTCAAAAAAAGAGGCCTGAAAGAGGCGCCTGCCCTTGCCATCGGCGATGGAAGCCTGGGGTTTTGGGCAGCGTTGGAAGAAGAGTTCTCCATCACCCGTCATCAGCGCTGCTGGGTGCATAAGACAGCCAACGTTTTGGACAACCTGCCCAAATCTGTCCAGGCCCAGGCCAAAACACGCATCCACGAGATGTATCTTTCACCCACCAAGGAGGACGCCCTCAAAGCCTATGATGACTTCATCGCCCTTTATCAAGCCAAGTATCCCAAGGCCTGTGAGTGCCTGGAAAAAGACAAGGATGTGCTCTTCACATTCTATGATTTTCCGGCCGCCCACTGGCGACACATCAGAACCACCAACCCCATTGAATCCACCTTTGGCACCGTCAGGCATCGCACCCGCCAGACCAAGGGATGCGGTTCTCGAAATGCCACGCTGATGATGGTCTATAAACTGGCCAGCGAGGCGGAGAAAAACTGGCAGCGGTTGCACAGCCACAAGCTGGTTGAACTGGTGGTCCAGGGCGTTGAATTTGAGGATGGAGAAATCAAAAAAGCAGCCTAACTCATCGGGATACGCTCAAATCTCATCCACAACTCTTGACAATATCTCGATACAGAATCGTTAGAACCACACAATGCATCGGATCGCTACGCGCCCGATGATTGTGAGACCGTTAGTAAAGGGGAAGAGCAGATCTCAAATCACCCAGCGTCTCAGATAAGTCGAGATTTCTATGTCTACTGTCGAGAGAACCTGGCCCACTCCCCTCCCAGGAGTCTGTTCAATTTACCCATGACTGGGCCTTGAAGACGCTGCCCGGTTTTTTCGACTACATACAGGTTGTCAGTTGTACGAAGCATCCTTATCCCCGTGCAAAGATGGGCGTGGGGTCTGGAACCCAATCTCTGGTTGAACAATCTGGAACAGATTATGCTTGCCTACCAGGATTTGGAGTGCGTAGAGCTTCTGAGGTGATATTCGAGACAAGAACTCAAGGTAACGTTCTGCGCCCTGCCAGCCTTACCCCCCAAAAGCAGAAGCGGCGCTGTCCTGGCGCCGCCCATAATCCTCTTGTTTATTCCAACGAATAGCGTTACTTTTTCATAACATCCTTGAATGACTGAGGTTATACCAGGCAGGTTGAAAGTGGAGTAATTTTATGACAAATTGCATAATACACGACAAAACTTAATCTGGAGTTGCCCCGTTTTGGTGGAGTGTTTAGGGCTTGGGCTTCAAGCCCGTGTTTGATGCTGTTTTTCATATGTCATCGGTGAGTGGTATGCGATTGATGAATGCCTACGATGGGGATTATACCAGCCCTCAATATACTCAAAAATAGCCAATCTGGCCTCCTTGTGGGTACGAAAACAACGGCGGTCGATCAATTCACATTCGAGGGTGGCGAAAAAGCTTTCACACAGTGCGTTGTCATAGCAGTCGCCTACAGAACCCATTGAGGGACGTATACCCGCCTCATCGCAGCGTTTACCGAAGGCAAGTGAAGTATACTGAGATCCCTGGTCGGAGTGGTGGATCACCCCACAAGGATGACGCTGCCAAAGTGCCATATTCAAAGCAGACAAAACCAACTCACTCTGGAGCGTCGAAGCCATCGTCCAGCCCACGACTCGGCGGGAAAAGACATCGATAACCACAGCAAGATACAGGAAGCCCGCCCAGGTTGGTACGTAGGTAATATCGGCCACCCAGAGTTTATTTGGGGCTTCAACAGTGAAGTCTCTCTTGACCAGATCAGGGGCTTTTTGAGCCTTTTTTCCCTTACGGGTGGTTCTGATACCCTTTCGACGGCTCACCCCGAAGATACCAATCTCAACCATCAGACGGGCGACACGCTTTTTGCCTATACGGATGCCTAATGCTGCCAGATCTTCCCAGATTCTGGGGGCTCCGTAGGTAGAATCAGAACGGGCATGAAAAGCCTTAATCTGTTCCTTGAGATCCGCATCGACCTTTGCTCTTGGCGATGGGGGGCGTCCTCGCCACGCATAATACCCACTGAGGGAGACACCCAGGACTCGGCATTGCGTGGTAATTGGCCATTTTGCCTGGTGCGCCTTCACGAACTGGAAGGCTTTCTGGGGATCGTGTTGGTCTCCTGAGCGAACCAGGCTGCTGCTTTTGACAAGATCTCACGCTCGATGCGTAACTGCTTAATCTCGCGACGAAGACGGCGCAACTCCTCTCGCTCATCACTGGTCAGACCGTCTTCTCGAAGGCCCTCGTCTCGGTCGGCCTGTACCACCCAGTTCCGGATCGTCTGGTCTGAGGGCTCGAACTCTTTGGCCAGCTCTCCTGGCGTACGACCGGCTCGAACCAATTCGACCATTTGCTTTTTGAACTCAGGTGGATAAGGTGGACGTGTTGGCGGCATAGTGGATCTCCTTTCTCCCAAGAGATAAGGTACCCACCGAAACGGGTCAAGTCCAAACGTTGGATTCTGCGATAGTTGGACTTCTGCTTGGCTTTGCCGTTGAGGGCGTTGGCCAGTTTGGTGAAGTTGACGGTTGTGAGCTTGATGAGAGACACAATGAAGGCGGCGATGAATTTTACCCGGGCCTTATGACAGGGTAAATACCATTGCATCACGTCGTGTAATTCATTAACTTGAGGAGACATAGACCTGTGTTTGGTGATGGATGAGTTGTTGGATCTTGACAACCCAAACTTAACTCATTTCACCACTCAGCGCAGGTCTTTTCCTTTTTTGTCGTGTACCATGGACAAATTGGGAAACTTGCGATGCGGTTGAGCGCCATCCCAAAAAGGTCAGCGGGGCCTAGGTATTTCGTGGCACTCGGGTTCCTGTATCCGCGCTTTTCGAGAATCTCAAAGATGGCGCCTCAATTGAGCAGTTTCTGGAATGGTTCCCCGGCGTAGAACGATGGCAGATAGAAACCGTTCTCGATCACGAAGTGAAGGCGTTGGCGAATCTAAGGCTGTAGCCACCGTAGACGCGATCCTTCCAACCACTGTCTGGAGTGATATATCAGATTCTTTCGGCCCCCGCTAGAAGATTTTTCTGGCGGGATTTCTTTAAGTGTTATACTTCAATTATCCGGTCATCGAGGCAGTAGATTCAGCGTTGGCGCAGGCACCCCATCGGTCAGAAGGATCGATAGCAATTCTTGGATATGGCTGAGAAGTCAAGATATACAAGGCGAGTATGAATTGAAGTACGGTCTGGAGCATCTTCTGTGAAAAGACGGAAACTTTAGCTTGTAAAGAACGAAGCGGTCTTGCCGTTCTGGCCGCCGGAAAAGCAAAAACCGTAAAGACGGAGTGAAAGTATAAAGAGGAAACCAAAAATGCCTGGAGTAATGTCTTGGGAAGAGATGAACTGGCTACTCCCAGACTTTGAAGAAACGGGATTGATCTATCACGGGAGTCAGCCTGGAAATCTGTTGAGTATCTTTCAGACGGGTATAATCCCCAGGTTCAAAGTAGATCCAACCGAAAAGCATGAGACCATTTACGATGCTCATTACAGACATCGCCCTGATTTCATACCAGATTGGGTTGATCCGAGAAAGTGTACCTTCGGATATATGAACAGAACCAGGCAAGGAGGATTTGACGGAATTGCAGAAGGGAAAGTTAACGGAGTAACCATCGGTATTTCAGCAGAAGACCATATTACTGAACGAACTTGGGTAGCTTGTGCTCGATTTTCAGATATGGTTTACTGTCCGAAAGAGGCGGGATACTTTGACACGAGAGAAAGAGGTGAATATTTCAAGAGCATATTGGAGCCAACCAGTTCTGAGGCATATTGGAAAACAAGCCTATCATTTGCAGAAAATCTAAAGATTCGCCTTGATCATTTGCTGCCAATGCAAGCGGATCTTGAGCTATTGATATGCCTGGAGAAGATCCGTTCGGATTTATTGACTTTACGAGCGTTCAGAATAAAGGGGGCAAATGGTGTACGGGAGATTCTACCAAAGGATTGTCCCGACATATTCCACCAAGCGGAAGAAAATTTGAGAAATCACCAGGACATATCGGATGAATTGGAAGCAATTACTGAGTATACGAGCAAACCGATGAAAAAATCATGAGCTTATGGCGCGTCTCCGGCCGTAACAACTCTGCACGATTGATTGATAGGAGAACACCTATACCAGATATTCGTAGAGAATCCATACATACAATTGAAGACGTAATGATGCTCCTCGACAGCGTGCTTCCAATGAAAAACAGAAAAATCCCCCCAATGCGTGCCGTCCTGGCCGCCTATTGATTTACTGCTTTTTTTTAGACTATATCTTCGTGGTAATCCTATGCCGCAACAATATAAGACACATTTGAGTCGTACTGAGCAGAACCTTCTCGCAGATGTAAAGAAAATATACCGCCTCTGTGGCACGTTTGGGCAGATCGACAGCTTCGTTGTTTGGGAAGATCGTATTGTCATTGCCTTCTCTGTCAATGGTCAGCGTTACTTTCTCAAGCAGTGGCCCCGCCATATTGAGTCAGAACAGGAAGCGGGTTTTGTTCTGACCATACAAGAGTATGCACGAGGCAGAGGTGTTCCGATTCCGAATATACTCAAGACAGTGAATGGCAATCATATCCTGAATTGGCACGATCGTAGGTTTAGCCTTCAGACGTTTGTGGGCACGTCATATGAACCCAGGCTAAGATCCACACAGATTCTGTCGTGCGCTCATACGTTGGGGAGGTTTCATCGAGTAATGGAAAATGCTCAGATTGGGGATAAGTCCTGGCGAGACGACCCTTTTTTTTACGCAATGCATTTCATCCAACTTGCAAAGGAAAGAGTGCCTCAGCATCAACTTTCTGCTACGAGCAAGAAACGGGTTGCAGATTTACTCAACGAGTTGTGCGACCTTCTGGAGGAAGTGAAGCAGCGGTTATTGGACCTCGGCTGGTTAGATTTACCTCAGTCACCGATCCACGGAGATTACTGTCATTTTAACTGCCGTTTTGACGAAGGCCAGGTGGTTGGTGTTGTGGATTGGGATAATGCACATCTTGGTCCCAGGCTCCTGGATATCGCACACGCTGTGAATATCGGACTGGGATGGAGTGGTTCGATCAACTACTATGAGGATTTCCTCTGGCGGAATTCGGTATTGCCCAACCATCAGGAGCTTATGAACTGGTTTAGTGAGTATAGTCGTACGGCGCCGCTCTTATCGGAGGAAGAAATCCAGCTCATACCTTTAGTCTGCGCTGCATTATGGCCGGCGCCATCAAGTGGATTCGAGCCAAAGTGTGAGGTTGAAATTCCGAAATGTGAGGCTGTAGTCAGATACATGCAATACTTTTTGAACGAAGCAGAGAACATATCGAAAAACTTGAGGGTCGCTTTATAGAATCGAGAAAACAGCCTCTGCACCACCGAGGTTGTTGCCGAATTGAGGGCAGCGCCGGGAGAAGCGACTATGAAGAACCTGAGAAAATATGGAAAAGCGCCCTTTGAGGTAGCCGTCATTCACGGCGGTCCAGGTGCGGGTGGAGAGATGGCTCCTGTAGCAAATGAACTCGCAGCCGGCTGGGGTATATTGGAACCGATTCAAACAGCGACATCACTCGAAAAACAGGTCGAGGAGTTAAGAACGATTCTGGAAAACCACGGAGAGACCCCCGTCGCCTTAATTGGTTTTTCCTGGGGAGCCTGGCTCAGTTTCATCGTTGCGGCTCATTATCCCGCGATTGTCAGAAATTTGATCCTCATTGGAAGTGCCCCCTATGAAGAGAAATATGTTGCAAGACTTCGAGAGACCAGATTAAACCGTCTCAGTGAGGAAGAAAGAACAGAGTTTGAATCCATCATCAAGACTCTACATGGTCCTGCAACTACAGACAAAGATGGTTTATTTACACAGCTTGGAGCATTGACTTCAAAAACCGATGCGTATGATCCAATCATAAACAGATCCGGCGAACCTGATTCGGTCGGCAGCCAGGGTGATCTCTTTCAAAGCGTGTGGAAGGATGCCGTTGAATTGAGAAGGAGTGGAGCGCTTCTAGATCTTGGAAAACAGATCAAATGTCCGGTAGTTGCGATCCATGGTGACTATGACCCCCATCCGGCCGAGGGAGTCCAAAAGCCCCTATCCATTACTCTGGAGAGCTTTCGATTCATCCTGCTCAAGACCTGCGGGCACAAGCCCTGGATCGAGCGACAGGCGAAAGACGAGTTCTACAGAATCCTTGCAGAAGAATTGAAGTGGGGAAGATAACCATCAAAGTGTGGTGCCGCTGAGCGAGGTGATAATGGCAAAGCCCCTTATTCTCGTTTCCAATGACGACGGAATAGAATCTCCTGGCCTATATGCAGCGGTAGAGGCCGTGCAAGCCCTGGGAGAGGTAATTGTTGTTGCGCCAACCAGGCAACAATCAGCTGCCGGCCGTGGATTTTCGGGAAACAGAAATCAGGCCCTCAGACAAATAGACTACAAAGTCAATGGAAGTCGGTTGTCAGCGTACCATTGTGACTGTTCACCAGCGCAAATAGTAAACCATGCGCTCCACGTCTTGTATTCGCAACGCCAACCTGATTTGATCCTATCCGGCATAAACTATGGAGAAAATCTCGGACTGGATGTTACACTTTCGGGAACAGTAGGAGTCGCCTTACAGGGTGCAAGTCTGGGGATCGCAGCGGTGGCTGTTTCGCTGGAAACAGATGAAGAATTTTACTTCAAGTACGGGGAAGTAGACTGGACCGCTGCGCGTCATTTTACCCGATTGTTTTTCCCAATTAGTGCTTTCGCAAACACTACCTTTTGATGTAGACCTGTTAAAAGTCGATATTCCAGATTGCGCCACAAAAGACACGCCCTGGAGAATCACCCGGCTTTCCAGGCAGCCATATCGCACGTCCTTTGTGGAACGTCCCACTTCCGCCAGCAAGATCAGTGACGTCAAGACAAGGGTCAGGAATGATTTGTCTTCTTCTGAGGAAGATTCCGATGTCCGTGCAGTGATGGTTGACCGGGTGGTGTCTATTACCCCATTGAGCCTTGACCTCACTTCGCGTACTGACCTGGAGGCACTGGGTGGATCCTTTAGACGGAGCTAGGCGATCCAGGCGCTCAGGTCGCTGCCTTTCTTGCCAAGCTGTTCCTGGCGCACCCAGAGGCGCAAAATGTCGCGTGCTCGGTGCAGATACATGGCGTACTGTTCCTCCAGACCCGATTTGAAGGTCAGGCCGCGGGAGGACATGGCCGGCGTGAAATTGTACTTGCCGCGCAACTGGGTAATCCTCCCCGTCTTGAGGTCTATGGCGATGGTTGCCAGCCGGAAGGTTTTATTATGGCCGTTGGTCACTTGCAGGGACCACACCGAGGTCTTGCCATTTCTGCAATTGTGAGTGTAGGAGGCTACGCAATGGCGCAGCTCCCGCCCCTCGGTTTTCAACTCCTTCTGGTTGAGCAACTCACGGATGGTCCAGTGCAGCACGCCGCCGTTCTGGACGTCCTCCTCCCTGTAGCTGAAATCGGATACGGGCGATTTTTTCCACTGCACCCGGGGAGCCCGTTCCTCTCGCGACAAGAGGGCGTGCCAGGCTTCGACCTGGTCAAGCAGTTTGGTCACGCTGCGGCTCTTCATGGAAAAGTTGGGTTCGGGCGGATTGACAATCACCACCTCGCCGCCGGGATTGACGACTTCCTGCCGGACGTATTTGCGGTAGTGGATGAAGTCCACAATCGGACCCACGTAATCGGGGTCCAGCATAGGGTTGGCCACCAGAAAGCGGATCACCGTGGACCAGAAATCCTCGTTTTCGAAAGACTCCCCCATCAGGGTAGCCTGCACCGCTTCCACCAATTCCGGACTGCCGTCCTGTCCTACAATCTGGCCCCAGCGCAGCGCCTCTTCAATGGTGTAGTGCGCAGGCGCCTGCAAAAAGTGATGCGCCATCTTCTTGGAGAATTTCACCGGGATGTCGGCCGTACGAATGTTCTGCCCGCCGGCAATGTGCAAAAACCAGCCCTGTTGTCGCTGCGCCAGGGCAGAGCGGCCCCGAAACCACGCCGCGTCCATGAAAGCGGGTACGTCGTATCGGCCAACCAGATGCCGCGCCAGAGAAGTGAACTGCGCCCGCGGATTGTAAGTGTCCGGTTGCCAGTCCAACAGAGGCCGAAGCCAGTGGCGGTAACAACGCGCCAGTTCTGCCAGTCCCTCAACAAAGGTGTTGCCCTCCTGGGGACCCAGACTGGGAATGGCCGGCTGTAGAACGAAGAGATTGGCGTATTGTTCGGCGTGGAGGAGGAGATTCAGATAAGCCTGACGGGCGCCACCTGCCAGACCGCCGGCAAAAGCGTGGGAGATGATCTTGAGGTAGTCCGTGCGCAGATCCGCTTCGGTAGCTTCGTTTTCGTAAATACGAGTGACGCTCTCCTTGAACCAGTCCGAATCGCTCTTTACGCCCTTCGAGCCTTCGGTGCAAAGCAGGGTCAGTTCCAGACGGCGCTGTTGGACGGTCTTGAGAAGTTCGGGAGAAAGGCCGCACTTTTCGCACCGATTCCTGTACTCCTGGACCGAACGCATCCCCAGATCGTGGAGATGCTGCAACAGGTACAGAATGCGGTTTACGCGCTGGCAATAGGTCTGGTAGGCTTTGAGAAGAAGACGCTGGCCTCTGTCGTTATGGGGGGTATCTTTCGATCCGGCGATCGTTTCATGGGCAACAGCGAAGGTCGTACACTCCTTTTGTTCGCCGCCGTCCTGTTCGATCTGCAACGACCAAGTCGACAGTGCTTTTTCCGTCATATCTTGAACGGTCCAATAGGTCGTTTCCCCGGTTCGTTCATCCCGTTCCACACAACTGAAAACATCGGCCATCCAGCTCTCCCAATCGCCGTGGATACGCTGAAGCTGCTGGATCTTCTGGTCGTACCAGGCCTTCACCTGGTAGAGAAAACGGGACATATCGCAGTCGGCCAGGGAAAAATCGGGCTGCAGGGGGCCCCGGCGCTCGACTTCGCCGCTTGGATGGACGATTTCCTGAATAACGCACTTCTGGTTGTAGATGTAATTGGCGAGCGCTTCAACGCAGGCGGGCGTCAGGTCGGGATGGCCGAGGAAGAATTGAGTCAGTTCGCCGTAGAAACCGTCGGGGTCGCTATGGATATCGAAGTATCCGGTCAGCATGGTTTTTATGGCGATCTGTCCAGGCTCCTGGACGCGCTTCTGCCGTGTTATCATGGAACGCCTCCTCCCGTTCTTGCTGAACCATACCTGTACGGGCAAAATCCATCGAAGCTACAAGACAAAATATGCTGCCTCAAAAGATCACCTCACGTCATATCGGAGGAATGCAACATATGCTCCAGCAAACCCAAGCAATGAGAGAAGTACCAGGTTTAAGACCAACGGTAAATTTCGGCAGATAGATGCTGCTAAGCTTTCATCATCACGATAGGAGAATAAGGCAAAGTCCGTCAAAGATTTTTCCTCGTCGGACAAGAATCGATTCGCTCGAATGAACTCAGCTACATAAGAAAGATAGGTGCTTAGCGCATTCTCAATCTGCTTCTGCTGCACAAAGCCGGTACGAGCAAGATCCATTGAGAGAAAGCTGACAGCTCCCAGAGGTGAGATCGAAGAAAAGATCATCACAAGACGGTGCTGACTCTTTATCTGGTTACGTCGCTGCTCTTGAAGGTCCTTTAGCCGGGAATAGAACTCCCGGTCCCACTTTTCATCAATTTTCTCGCGCACCTGCCGGATTGCTATCTGCTGCTCCTTGGGCAAGCTGTCAAAACTATCTCCGGGTATCCCTCGAAGATAGTCTTCTTGAGCAGCATCCCGGGATTTTATGACTTCCCATCGCAGCGCATTACCGCGTTTTTCCAGTTCATAAATGCTCTGGACAGGCGCCAGCCGCTGGGCAGCGCGTACCGCGAGATTCGGTACAACCAGGATCCATAGAATCCAAAGGCCCAGAAGCCCCAAAAAGGCTGTAAGACGCCCTTCAGTTAGGGCAGATACCCATATACCAAAGGCGGCAAAAACGACAATATAAAGGGCAAACACGACGATCAGAGCAGCCAGCCGCTGCCAATCTGCCGCTGCCAAACTCAAATTTGGGGAGAGCGACAAGATTGCTAGAGATAGCAGAAATCCAAAGACAAAAGGGATCAGCACAGCCAGTGTTGAACCGATAAGCTTGGCCAGAGCTATGGTTGATTTAGATACTGGAAATGACGCGCAAAGCCTCAACGTGCCGGTTTCCTTCTCACCACAGATCACATCATAAGTGAGCAGGAGCGTGCAAAGGCTGAAGATAATCTTCACAACGAATGAAAAATCCAACATGCCGAAGAGCGCGTAGATTGAGTCAACAGCGAAAAGGCTATCACTGAACTGGAGGAGGCGTAGATGCTGAACATGAACTTCCTGCCCAAGTTTTCCTGATAATCCAGACACGAATGTGCTGAGCGCCTCTGGACGTTTGGTCCAGTCAAATCCTCTTGATCTTAATTCCCTAAGCGCTCGCCAGCCAACTTTTTCAAGTGATTGTCTGAGTGTATTCCGGTTTGTCTCTGAAACTGTGCTGTATTGCTCAAGTCGTGAGACGTAATTCTGTGTGCCTACATAAATGCTCAACATAGAAAGAAGGACACTCAATCAATGGTTCGGACACTTTTTATAAGTTGTTGATTTTCAACAGGTTATAAATTTAGCACCAGATTCCATAAACTGTTATTTTTCAATGGCTTATGAAATTTGAACCCCCAGAATTACAAAAACTGTCCGAAGTATTGTCAATGCGAGTATGGAGATAAATCTAAAGTCTAACAGGTGGTGTCGCAGTTCCTTTTGGATGAGTTGGCCCAGCATCGAGAACTCCTTTGAGTAGCCTCAAGAGACAAACCCTGTCAGCGAATATCGTATCTGAGTATTATGACATAGGCTCCGGCAAAAAAGACCAATCCCCACAGGAGCAGTACGCCAACATCGACCATAGCAGATTGGAGCGCCGCCTCTGGACTCTGTTTCGTGTATATGAACCGAGGAATATCTGAGATATCCCACCTGAATTCTCCGTATTTTGCCGGATTTGCCTTCCTGAACTGGTTGAGATCGACGGTCTTCCATACCCAATGGACATACTTATCCATATAGTCCTGGGTAAAAGCGTTTTCAAAACGCTGGTGGCTTTCAATATCGGTCTCTGCCAGACGAATCGCTGCATGTTTGAACGCGAAGCTTGGAGAAAATCTACCCAGTGTCGTAGCCAGACTTAGCCGAGCGTTATATTGGTTTTGAAACTCCTCTTCCAGCCGTTCTTGGGCAGGATCCAATTTCTCGTGCATTTCTTCTCGGGTCTGGATGTGCATGAACCGATACGTTTCTCCTCCTTCTGGTGTGTCCCAGGGTCTCCTTCCGGTTGATCTTTCAAATTCCTCCACCCACTTCGCTCTTATTTCCTGCCACTCCGCAAGATATTTCGACGAAAGGGCTTTCCTCTTTGCATGGTATGCATGGATGGAAGGAGCAGGTCGTATTTGATCAGCCATAATCAAGCTCACTCGAGGGATAACTACTACGGATGCTATCCAGAATGTTAGCAGAAGCACAAAAGAGGTTGCCGAACGATGTGTAAGAGACGAAGCCAGAAGCCCGGCACAGACGAGAGTCGACAGGTAGACGGCAAAGGTTATTAGAATACCAATCAATCGTGTCCAGTCTGATTCCATGAACTGAATCTCGGGCATCAATAGCAACACGGCAATGCCCAGCAGGAGGGGTAAGCCAAAGGCCAGCAGCGAGGGAAGCAGGATACCTATGTATTTCGCCAGGAGCAGTTGATATCGAGGAAGAGAGAATGAACCTAATAACCGCAGCGTGCCACCTTCTTTTTCTCCGCAAACGACATCGTAGCTCAGCAGTAACGCCAGAAGACTTAAAACTGCCTCCACAACAAATCCAAGATCAAGGCCTGGAAAGATTCCCAGGGCAGGTTCTGCCTCTGTGGGACTTTTCCGCAGCCGCTTTTCAGTTGAATACGCATTGGAAATAGAACGACCTTGAACAGGTGTCAATCCACGAACAAATATACCCAGCAGAGAAGGATGCTTGTGTTTTTGAAACCCAAAATTTCCCAACTCCAGCCAGTCGGATTTCGCCAGCTGGCGAACTCGCTCCTCTGTCAGTTCTTGGCCCAGACGGAAATCTCTCAGCCGATCCTGATAATAGGCATAGCCGTCATAGAGGCTGAGCCAGATGACTATAATCCCCATCGCTGATAGAATAAGGAAGCGAATGCTGAGGATGTGATTTAGAAGCTCTTTGCGGATAAGGTGAGAAAGCATAATTTTCCTCTTCTAGGAATCCACCATTATAAGACTTTTAGAACGAAGTACAGATTTCCCAATTCTCCACTTATATGAGAATCACTTGATATTTGTGTGTGGTTCTCATCATATATCGCTTCCAGCTTGAACCTGCCGGATCTGCGAGTGAGGTTCTTCAAATCTTCAAAGAACCAGAGACGTAATGTGTGGTGATCCTCCAGAAGAATCTCTTTGTCGTGATCGTTGATTTGCATGCTGCCGATCTGATGACAGAGCTTCTGTTGCCTATCTTCTTTTTTAATACGCCATGTTGTCTTTACCCGAATTCCATCTCTTTCCATACCCCATTCGTTTCTATCATAAGAGTCTGTATCATGAGCACAGTTGAGATGCACGATATAAATCCCATTTTTCTTGAGTGAGTCACCTGTATTGGCGAAGTGTGATATAACATCTTTGTCTGATAGAAGATAGCCTATGCTGTTTATCGAGTTGAAAGCTGCGTCAAACGGTCTCTGAAATCTTGCTGACTTCATATCTGAGACGAGGACCATCGCCATATCTTGCAGTTCTGCCTCAGCAATTTTCTTCCTGGCATAAGCAGCCATTGTTAAATTGCTGTCATATCCTGTTATACAGTATCCATATTGAGGAAAGCTTCTGAGGAAACGGCCGGTGCCACAGGCAGGTTCCACAATGTGCTTCACTTTAAAGGGAACATGCTTTTTAAATAGGGTAATGAAAAACGCTATCTCCTGAGAGATATCCCAGAAGAAAGCAATATCATAGATCTCCGGAAAAGCATATAAATTTCCTCGCACGGGTCCTTTATCCTTACCGAACTCCAACATTCCATCTTGCCTTATACATGTCTGCTTCTGGAATGCGAATGAACTCTTTTGGATACCCAAACCGGATTCGTTCAGATCTCTCCTTATTCGTCCTGAACAAACCAGGGTTTCTTTGTAACTTAGACCAAGCAAATTTCTATCATGTTTCTCCCGTGTATCCCGTTTTGTGTAAAACAAGCAAATTATACTCTTCATTTAGGACAAAAGAGTAGAAATAATGTGAACTGAAGGCAAAATTCTCCGCATACACAGAAAGGGCTACGATCTCTCGGCGTAGCCCTTCTTCTTTTTCCTTTTCTCTTGCTGGTTGATTGGATATTTTAAGACATTCACTGAAAAGCCGACCTTTTTGCAGGCTTTTCTGATCCGTGTCCTACTCCGTTTACGAGTTTCAAATATGCGTAAGGTGCTTATCGTTGGATCTGGTGGCGCCGGAAAAACATTTCTGGCAACCAGGCTTGGTGAATTGCTCGGACTGCCGGTTATCCATCTGGATGCACTCTACTGGAGACCAGGTTGGGAAAGGCCCCATGAAGAAACCTGGAGGGAAACTGTTGACGAGCTTGTGCGGCGGGATTGCTGGATCATGGACGGCAACTATGGTAGCACACTGGACATCCGATTGAAGGCGTGCGATACGGTTGTATTCCTGGCATTCCCGAGGCTCCTTTGTCTGTATAATGTCCTGAGACGAGCAGTAATCTACCGGGGTAAAACACGGCCTGATCTCAACCCCGGATGTCCGGAACAGCTTCCCGACAGGGAATTCCTCGGTTGGATATGGAGTTATCCCAGGAAGAGAACGCCGAAGCTTCTTGATACTTTGCGAGCCTACGAAGGCCGGAAACAGATCTTCATCTTGAGATCACCATCAGAAACGGGAAGGTTCTTAAAACAATTGATCCTAATATTACTTTGTCAATTGATGGATAGGTTGGTATCTTTCTGGCAAACAGGAGGATACCAATGGACATCAAAGCATCGACAGACCCTTTGCCCGAGTTAGAGGCGTTTCTTTCTCCCTTCATCCATCACTTTGTGCGTTCTGAAGGGCGAGAAAACCTGGAGCGGTATAGCACGGGCTTGCTCTCAGATCTGCCTCGGAAGAACGGCGAGACCCTCGCAGGAGCGATCCCCCAGACCAATGAGCAGAGGCTCCACAATCTCCTGACCGGGATTCAATGGGATGAAGCCGCCTTCAACGCCCAGAGGGTTGAGCAAATGCGGGATGAAGCGGTTTTGGGCGATGGGGCTTTCATCTTCGACGATACGGGCTTTGCCAAACAAGGCAAGAGCTCAGTGGGTGTTTCCAGGCAATACTCAGGCAGTCTGGGTAAAGTCGGCAATTGCCAGGTTGCTGTGACGGGTGTGTATGCCGATGCGGGGGTGAGTTGGCCATTAAATGCGAGGTTGTATCTACCCAAAGCGTGGACCAATGACCCGGATCGGTGTGCTAAGGCCGGTGTGCCGGAGGAGATCTCCTTTCAGACCAAGCCAGAGATTGCTCTGACCTTGTTGGATGAAGCACGTGGGTTGAAAGTCCCTCATAACGTGGTGGTCGCCGATGCCGACTATGGCAATGATCCTACCTTTTTAAAGGGGTTAGAGAGCCGAAAGGAACATTATGTCGTGGCTGTCCCATGTGATTTTCGGGTTGCCGTGAAAGGGCAACGCAAAAAGGGCAGCGGTCGTGTCGATGAGGTTTTAAAAGCGCTTCCCCGTTCCGCGTGGCGGACCATCCGTTGGCGAGAAGGCACCAAGGGATGGTTGCGTAAAAAATTCATTGCCCAAAGAGCCTATCGCACCCTTTCTGGTGAGTCGATCCAGTTGGGCTGGTTAATTGGCGAACGACCCGGAAGAGGCCAAGAAGGAGACTGGAAATATTACTTCTCCAACTTTCCTAAAGCCACACCCCTGGAACGGATGGTGGAATATGCGCATCGCCGCTGGCTGATTGAACAGTTCCACGAGGTGGCCAAATCGCTTCTGGGGTGGGATGAGTATCAAGGCCGACTCTGGAGGGGATTTCATCGCCATGCCACCATTGTGATGTTGACCTACAGCTTCCTGTGTTGGAAGGAGTGGAACCAGCGCCAAGAAATGCCGCGATCACGGGGAAAACCTCGTGATCCTTTTTCCCCCTCGAAGGGATCGAAGGCGACGTTCCTATGAGGCCATCCACCGCCAGGTGGTCAAAGCCTTATCGAATATGGTGATTGAACAACTGGTGCAGCGTAAACTGACTGAATTAATGCGACCGATGCGTATTTGACAAAGTAATACTAAGGAGAAACCAGAATGCCTGAAGTCCTCTACATGGTCGAGCCCGGAAAAATCCAGATCCGCGATGAGCCGGCACAGACGCTCAAGCCCAACCAGGCTCGGGTAAAAATGCTGTATTCGGGCATTAGTCACGGCACCGAAATGAACGTCTACAGCGGCCGAAATCCGACAGCCTTCCCCCGACGCAGCGGCTATTCCGCGGTGGGCGAAATCGTCGAAGTCGGCTCTGAATTCACCAGTGCTTCCACAGGCGACCGGATCTTTCACTACGCTTCCCATGCAACAGAATTCATCATCTCTCAGGATCAGCCTGTATACCCATTGCCGGAAGGGCTGGAGCCGAAGTGCGGAATTTTCACGGCGCTTGCGGGCGTGGCCTACAACGGCGTACTGGAATCCAGAATCGCTCTGGGCGAAACAGCCGTAGTCTTCGGTCTGGGGGTTGTAGGGCTTTGTGCATCTTTCCTGATACGGCGGGCAGGAGCGTTCAAGGTCATCTCCGTCGACCCGATCCCCATCAGAAGGGAGGCCGCCCAGCGGATGGGAGCCGATGCCGTTCTAACGCCGGGCGAAGGGAATATTGCAGAACAGACCAGAGCCCTGAATGAAGGCCGGCTGGCGGACGTCGTCATCGAAACCAGCGGCGCCATACCGGCTTTGAACGACGCTTTAAAAGTCATTCAAAATCAGTCTACCATCGTTCCCCTCAGCTGGTACTCTTCTGACGCTGCCGGACTCGATTTGACCGGAGACTTTCATCTGAAAAGGGTAAACATCCAGGTTGCCCAGGGAGGCAGTGTCCCCCTCTACCTTTCATCCCGATGGACCTATGAAAGAAGAGTCCGGAGTACCCTGAAGCTGCTGCCGGAGATGCCTCTTGAATCTCTCATAACCCACACCGTCCCGTTCAGAGAAGCGCAGGACGCCTATGAACGGGTGAACGACCACCCGGAACAGTGTATTCAGGTAGTACTGGCGTATTATTGAGCTCAACTTTCTTAATGAGACAGTTTATGTAGCCGCACCCTTTAGGGTGCGTTGCAGGCATAGGGCGCAGGCTGAAGCCTGCGGCTACAAGAATGTCTCTTTACATAGGCTGAATGCAATAAAACCAGGCTAAGCTGATGCCAAGAGCTTATCACACCCTCACCCGCACCCATCGAATATTGTTGATCCCCCCTTCCTCGCACCAGAAAACCGCCATCACGTCTCCCTCCGGCATTCGGATCAGGTTTGGATAGCCGAACTTGAGCCCGCTCAACTCGTCGCTGCTGGTCCCCTCACCCACCATCCCGGACGCTGCGCCCTGCCACACCGGCGCCTCCTCCAAGTTCACCCATTCTTCGCCCTCGAGCCGCGACAGATTCACCCACAGCCCCGGCCGGTCATCCCGGCGGTACAGACACAGCACCTGCCCGTCCGGCAGCGCCACCAGCTTCGCGGTCTGGCCCTTCAGCCCGGTCATCCGGGGCGCAGAGAACGTCCCCCCTTTTTCGGCCACTGCAAAAGGCGTCGGCTCGCTGCGTCCCGTCCGCTCGTTAAACGCCCAGGCCACCGCCAGCAGACGCCCGTCCGGCAGTTGCACCACCGACTGCTCCCAGCTGATGATCCCCCGATCGTACTGGTCCATCACATCCATATACGCCGGCCAGGTCTCGCCCCGGTCGTGCGACACCAGGGCAACCGCCTTCATCCCGTTCGGCGCTTCCCCGTTCCAGCCCTTCCACGTCGCCGTCGGCGCCAGCCACCGCCCGTCCTCCAGCTCAATCACGGAATGGCAGATCTCGAACGCCGGCCCCACCAGCGGCGGCTCAATCGTCCGAGGCCCCTCCCACGTGCGCCCGTCGTCCTCGCTGCGCAGCAGGATCAGGGCCATCGGCACAAACCCCAGGTTCTCCCGGTTCGTCAGTCCCTCCTCCGGATCGTCCCGATAGTACCGCCCCCCGAACCCGACCAGCGTACCGTCGCGCACACAGTTGATCCGCACCGAATGCGTGGACCGCCGCTCTACCGGATCCTCGAACAGCCGCTCCGGCGCCGACCACGTCCTGCCCTCATCGCTCGAGCGCGACAGGTAGGTCCGGTAATCCAGGCTCTCCACCGCCTGGCCGATATCGAACGCAGCCAGCAACTCCCCACTCGCCAGCCTCACCAGCGACGGATGCCAGGTATGCCGCGCGTACAAATGAGGCCTGGGATTGCGATACACCAGCCCCGTTTCTCCGCACTCAATCATCTCGCTCATCCTCCCGCCTGTCGTACAAAACCCGGACTCCGTATCCCCTCTTCACACCTCGGAAGATATGCGAAGAAAATGGATAGATCAAGTACTCTCAAAACGCACCTGTCACCAGACCCGATATAAAAAAACAGAGCGACCCGGCTCCTTCCGCCGAATCGCTCTCACAAAACATCTGTAAAAACCCGTTACGGGGATGTCCCCGCCAGCGCAACCGGCTTGGACACAGACTGCCCGAAACTCTGTACAAACAGCACGAAATCCTCAAAATTCACCCACCCATCTCCCGTCAGATCGAACCGGGCATCCGCCTTGCCGAACGCCCCGGCAAACAGCCTGAAATCCTCAAAGCTCACCGACCCGTCCCCATCGAAATCCGACGCGATCGTCATCCCGCGAACAGGAACCGGCGAGCCGGACGTATCCATCCGCTCCACAACCGCAACCGCTGACTGCAAAGCCTGGGGACCCTCTGGGCGCGGCTGCCCGGGAAGCGGGAGCGGCCCCCCGGGGCGCGACCCCCCGGGCTCCTGAGACGTAAACGGACGGGTCCGAATCGTGCGACCGTCCGCCAGCGTGATCACCAGCACCACATCCTCCGGCTTGACCTCGTTCGGATCCCCTTCAGGACACTCAAATCGGGCATCCGCCGTATGCATATTGGACACCTTCGGCAGGTCCGGGTTGAACGAAAACATCGGGTCTAACGTCATCTCCTCTGCCGACAGCGTCGTGTAGAGCCTCGTCAGATAAGGAAAGTCTCCAAACAGCGCCTGCGTAACCCGCAGCGGCTCCACAACAACCGTGTTCAGATCATCCGCAAACGCCCCCGGATCGAACGCCACATTGGCCGTATACTTCTCATAAGCCTTCATATTGTTGTAAAAAGACTGCTCGGCCAGCCCCTGCAGCGTTCCGTCTTCCTTCGCTTTCTGGTAGGCCGCCTCATCCCCCCGGAAGTACACCTCCAGCACCCCTTCGTCCAGCACAGTCTGGGGCAGGGGAATGTGCCGCCGGATCAGCGCCTGGGTCTGGTTATCTCTGGGAAAGCCCTGCTGGAGCATCTCGGCGAGGAAATCCTCCGGAGCTTTCAGAAGCCTCAGCTTGTCCAGATCGTACCGTCCCTCCTGGAAGAACCGGTCCACCATAATCTCACTGACCCCGGCATAATCGGTCGCAAATGCCTGTCCGCCGGCCTCGTTGGCCGCCTCGGTCACCACCTCATTGTAGTTGAACCCCCCGTTGAACCAGTCTATCCTGGCCTCGTTGATCTGCACGTGCAGATAGTTGGTGGGAATCGCCCGATGAGATCCCAGTACCCAGACCAGCACCCCCAGGTCGGGCTGTGTGGCCACAGCGGTAAGCCGGATGGGAATCCCTGGCTGGTCCGCCGCATAGGTAAGCGCTAAGGGCTGGAGGTCACCCAGATCGCGCCCCGGCGCCAGCTTCAGGGCCACAAAATAAAATCCCCCCTCCACATAGGGTTTCAAAAGTTCGCTGCCCAGGTCGTCAAGCCTGTACCCATTGTCCGTCAACCAGGCCGCGATCGCCCCCGGATCGTCGGCCGTAATCACCGCCGTATCGTAAGGACCCACCCGCTCTTCGGACACCACCTCGACCTCACCGTCATCGGCAGCTTCAGCCACTCCGTCCCTGAAGTATACCGGCCAGAAAACGCCGCAATCCTGTCCCTCCTCCGGCCAGTTGAGCACAAACCTCGGCTGGGTGGCGAACTGGAGCTGCCGGAAAACCTCGTTGTGGCTCACCTTCAGCTCCGGCAGTGAGGGCACGGGCAGCACCCAGGCAAAATCCGCGGCGCTGCCGGTATACTGGATCTGCACGTGCGTGGTCACCGTCCCCTGGTCCGCCACAAACAGAATCTGTTCGCTCACCTGGTTCATCGGAAAGGTAGTACAGAAGAATCCTCCACAGGCCCGGGCAGCGTTTGGGCTGAGGAGAAAAAGTGTGGCCAGCAAAGGAATCGTCCGAAAAAAACGCGCGGGCATCATATATTCTCCTTTCGTAAAGTTAAAAACAACCCCTCCCCCGGCCCCTCCCCTAAAGGAGAGGGGAGAAAGGCAATATTCGTAACATCCAATAAAACAATGTCTTGCTCCCCCTTCCCTCGTAGGGAAGGGGGCCGGGGGGTTAGGTCTCAAGCCACCTGAGCCTCCACCACCTTCCTTCGGAAACTCTCCACGGCTTCATCCACCGTATCCACCGTCCGAAAGATCCCGCCCAGCAGGGTCACCATCAGAATACTCTCGATCTTCGCCGTAACACCTGTCAGCCGGATATCGCCTCCGGCCTGCCGCAGCGTCTCCATGCTGGCAATCAACACGCCCAGCATCGCCGCCCCGAACCATTTCACCTCCGAAAAATCGACCACCACCTGCGTGATTCCCCCGCCCGCAAGTCGCTTGATATAGGTGTGGAAGGGGGCGGTATCCTGCCTGCTCCTCAGAGCTCCATTCACCGTCAGCACAGCCACATCGTCTCGAATTTCACCTTCGATACCCATCGTCCTAATCCTCCAGAATCACAATTTCGCCCGCCATGGCCTGCACCGGATAGGACTCGGCCACAGGGCCGATGAACCGGGCCTCCACCCGCTGCCCTGTCTTGAGCGCTTCGAACGTCACCGGGTGCAGCGCCTCTCCGTCCGATTTGAGAATGCGGGTCCGCTCCGTTATCTTTACATGGGCCCTGTCAAAACCGGTATCCTTCTCCAGCACGCCCTCGACGAGAACAGACGCCACAATCCCCCGCTTTCTGGCCTGCTCACCTACCTCGGAGCGCGTGGTGATCTTGCCCCGGATATCCATTTTCGTATCCGGCTGTCCTTTCGAATCGCCGGGCAGGATCGGGTCTCCTTTCTCAATCCCTGTCAACTCGAAATCCCGAACCCCGCCGATCCAGATCTCCGACCACTTCACTAACCCCACCCTCGGCGCAAACCACATATCGGTTACCCCGGCGTCGGCCAGCCCCGGCTCTGGGGGCGCATGTGAAGATGGATGCTCTCAAACGTCCCGTACGGCACCGTCACCGGCTCCGACCGGCTCACCACCGTCACCGTCGTCCCATCCCAGCAAATCGCTCCCTTCCGCCGGCGCCTCAATCGTCCACGACGTCTTCTCTTCGGCTGCAAAATCGAACAGCAAACGCCATTCGTCGCCCCGCAGCTCCAGAACCTTCCCGTCCTCCGTCTTTCTCAGCACGCGATTCTGCAGCAGCCCCTCCGTGCCGTAGGCCGGTCCGTAAATAGTCCTGATCGGCGTCGTCACCCGAAATGCCCCGGCCTGGTCCCCGTACGTCCACACCTTCCCCACCTCAAGCGGGAAATAATCCACCCTCAATCCGTCCGGAGTGTCCGTCCGCGGCGAGATGGGATACCGGGTGCGCGTGAGCATTCTACCTTCTGAAGTAGACACCGACCAGGTCGTCCCCTCCGCTATGGGAAGAAATTCTTTCGGCGCCGTGATAATATGGTACGGATAGGAGATGACCTGTGCAACCATCTGATCGGGGTCCGGATCTGTCAGGTTCACTTTAAGCTGTACGGTCTCTCCTATAAACTGGACGTCCTTGACCTCGATGCCGTAGCCGGCGCTTCCCACCATACCGCGGAAAACGGCGATGACCCAGGTCGTATTGAAATCGACACCTTGAATCCGTCGCACTGCCCCGGCGTCGTTCAACCACCCGATGAAGGCAGCCGTCTCATCCACGCTACCGGCCACGAACAGGGTCGGCGTCTCCAGCCTGGCCGTATAGGCGTCCCCCTGGTCCAGGTCTTTGAACTCGGACGTGCGGGGTCCATTCTGCGTCAGGTCAGACGCGTTATCGCCTGTCGGCGAAGAATGGGTTATGCCGTTGCCGCAACCTGCCAGGAACAACAGCATGCCGACGAGTGGATACAGAAAAGTTTTCATCTTATGCCTCCTCGATTGAACAGTCTAATCATCCTCTGGGTAACGTCTTCGTTCTCTTAGTTCTTCGAAACGGAATTCAACACCGGTGCATCGCAATCGTCGTGCCAACTGTTGAATTCGTTTACAAAACACTCAGGATTTCGTTTCTATATTTAATAAAAATAATATCTTATGTCTCAATCCTCATAGTCCTGCATCTCCTACCGGAAAACAAAAAACCCTCAGAAATCCTTACCTCTCTCAGATTTCTGAGGGCCTCGCATCAAATTTCTGGCGCCCTGATCTGCGCTTTCTGAATCTATGTACCCTGTGCCAGAAACTGCTAAAAAAACGGCTCTTCGCTGTTTCACGTGGGTAATCATAAAAACCCGAACCAGTCTTCTTGCCGAGTGCGAGGTGGTTCCTAACCGTTTGCTCCGGTATCCGCACATGAGATCTCTCCTAAACACACGGCGGGTATTGAATGATCCGGAGATCCAGTTTGCCGTTTAGTCCATCGTAACAATTTATTATCTAACAACTTAAACAACTGTTTTTAAGATAGAATCCTGAGCAACAGACAACGGGTCGGGCAACACCGTTGACAAAGAATACTCGAAGGCTGGTCCACAAAACCTGCAGCTTGGGCGTCTTGTCTACCACAACTGGTCGTTCCTGGGGGAAGGTTACCCACACCAAATAGCGAGGAGCCAAAAAAACAGTAGCAGTAAGCAGTGGCAGCAGCAGGCAACACCCTACCACTGCGACTGCGGCTGTCTCACACGCCGCACTTTCTCTCCCCCCTGCCTTCCACTAACAACCAACCTCGGCCTTAGTTGTCATCATCCCGCTCACTCAGCAGCTCCCCGCGCTGCAGCCGCTCTGCATTCTCCGTGGACCAGAGAATCCCCTTCATCACCTTCTGGGCGGTAATATACCGGGTCGCCGCCAGCAGGTGCATACGCTTCTCCTCCGGATTGTCCGTCAGGTCGTAGTGCCGGAAAGCCACCTCCAGCACCTGGAACATGTGCAGCTCCGCATCTTCGCGCAGCATAATATGGCCCAGCGTCTGTCTGAGCTTCGTGATATCGTACTCTTCCTCCAGGTACTGGCTCACCAGCACCTCGGCCTCGAAGACCTTCTGGAAATCCGCAAACTCCTGCAGCCGGTCCAGCATCTCGTCCTCGGACGCGAACGTCTCATCCAGCCGCTGTCCCGGCCTGGGCAGCCGGGCAGCCGGCATGTTGAGCCAGCGCAAATAGGTCATAAACACCGCACCGTGGAAGATGCCGCGCAAAAGCTCTTTGCTTGGCGCCAGGTGGAAAGCGCGATAGAGGGCATGGGCGTAAGAGTAAATATTCGCCACATCGTGCCAGTCCCCCTCGTTCTTGAGGTGGAACCGCGCCGTGCGGATAGCCCCGGCGTAGGTCATCGCCCGGCAGATATCCGTGGGCTTCACTCCCTCTCTCAACTTCGCCTCGACCTCGGCGACAATAGGCTCGAACTCCTCTCCCAGCAGCGTCTGCGTAAAGGCCGAAATATCCAGCGGCGCCTCGTTCGCCTGATTCGCTTCCCAGATTTCGTCCAGACGGGTGAAAGTATCTTCCAAGACCGGCACGCTGTCTTCCCACCGGCCGGTCTCCTCGTGCCGTACCCTGCTCACCAGGTCCACCACGATCGGCCGCAAAATCTCATTCGCCCCTTCCCAGTTCACATAATCTAAGGCCTCGAACATCTTATTCGCAAAATCGAGCGCGTGGCCGTCCCCGGTAAAATAGAAATCCGTCGCCGTGGTAAAGACGACATCCGCAATCACTTCTGGTGGATATCCGCGGTCGTGCATAGTCATCAGCACACGCTGTGCAGCGCTGCTGCTGCGCTGGTCCACCAGCCGCCGGAACCAGCGTTTGAGGGTCGCCAGGTCCGGTTCGTCCGATGTTTTGGGCAGAGGGAAACCCTGCCGCCGCGAACTCCCCGACGTCCGGCGGGAAATCTGCGTCAGCCCGTGGACTAAGAAGAGATTGTGGTCCTTCTCATCCACATCCTCCCACATATTCCCAGCCAGCGCCAGAATGGCCACTCCCGATGACCAGCCCTCACTCGATTTATACGCCCCGTAAAAAAGCCCCTGCTGGATGATCTCCTGCGGCGTGGCGCCCGCGTGTCTCAGCGCGGCAATCGCCTTGGCAACCAGGAGCGAACTCCGGTCTTTCAGGCCCTGCTCAAGAATATACTTCCCCCGGTCGATCAGCCGGCGCCTCGCCGCCTCTTTCTCGCCCGGCGCAAGACCCACGTAGAGATACCCGTCATCCCGGACCTCCACAGGAAAGCTCTTCAGATCGTTCCCGGCTCCGGAGGTTATAAAGCAGCCCCCCGTCTTGAGGTCGAACTCCCAGTGGTGCCAGTGACAGATCAGGACCCCGTCCCGAACGCTGCCCTTGGACATTGGATATCCCATGTGCGGACAGCGGTTGTCCACCGCGTTGAACGCCCCCTCGTAGCGGAAAACGGCAATGTGGGTGCCCTCCACCGTAAACGGCTTCCCTTCGCCTTCTTCAAAATCATCGGCAGGGCATAATTGATGATACACCAGATTGCCCGGCTCCACCTCCGGAGAAACATCCAGGGTCTTATCCCCGTCCAGGAGTCTATCCTGGAAATTCTGGGTAGCAATAGCCATAACCATACCTCCACAGGATAATGGTCTCAAGTAAAAGATGCGCGTTAACAGTAATTATACACACAAATCCAGGCTTCCGCATCGTACCAAAGACCCTATTTTCCCTGTCCCAAAGAACAGGTAAAAACAACGCGTGACCGTACCGGCCCCGACACAGCCGGTTGGAATTTTCACACCATCAGAACCGTGACCCTTCTCCTCCACCCTCCTCTGGTTGAGGACTTCATTTTCTATTTGTATATGTCCATCCTCAGATGCATCTTTGCTTGCGTAAAGTCTCCAACCACATATCAGTAATTTCCGGTTAGGATTTTGCTGGAGTAAAAAAGCTATCGAAACCTTCGTAAGACGTTTCTAAACAAAATGTTAAATAGAAAAATCTGTTCGACACGACCGAGAACTACCTGAAATAGCCCTACCCAACGGCTCTCTCTGGAGTCCATCGCCTTCGGGATCGCATCCAGATCGCTCGACTCGACGACTCTTTGAGCAAAAGGACTGCGCCGAAAGGCCCGAATCGTCCAAAAGGCCGTTGGAAAAGCCTCATTCGGATCCGATTTTTCGTTCGGAATTTTTAAGCTGGGATAGTATGGGAGAAGAGATTTCAAGTTAAATCTTTGTTTTTAATTGTCTTATTAAACGTTCCTCTGGCAAGCAATTTTCTAACCGGAAATTACTGACCACATATAATAAAATAATAGATTTAAAACCCCAAATCAAGCAATCCGTTCCACCCCTCTGTCGCAAAATACGGAACAGAGGCATTTCAATCCGAAATCTGCACTCCGCAATGCCTTTCCTGGAGGTCTCCATGCCCAGCCGTCCGAACATCCTTTTCCTACACAGCGACGAACACAGCTTCCGCTTCCTCTCCGCCCGCAGCCGGGACCGGGGCGGCGAACCCTGCCGCACCCCCACCCTCGACGGCCTCATCGCCCGGGGCGTCCACTTCGACGCCGCCTGCTGCCAGATGCCGCTTTGCACCCCCAGCCGCATCGCCATGCTCACCGGCAGGCACTCCCACCGCTGCGGCGCCTGGAGCAATGCATCCATCCTCAGTCCCCACATCCCCACCTTCGCCTCCCACCTCCAGTCGCACGGCTACGCCACCGCCACCGTCGGCAAAATGCACCTGGGCGGCGCCCTCCAGCACGCCGGCTTCGGCGCCCGGCCCTACGGCGACTTCGGCGGTCCCTGCGGGCACCAGTCCGATCCCCTCGGCGGCCCTTCAACCGGCGAGAACCTGCGCTCCCGCACCCTGGACGCCGGCATCAGCGACATCCCCGAATCCATGCTCCAGGAACACATGGTCGTCCGCGAATCCATCGCCCACCTGCGCGAACACCGCCACGCGTCGGCCGCACCGGAGACGCCGCAGACCACCCCATGACCCTTGGCGCAATCAAAGGCTTCCGCACCGACGAAATCGGCGAAGCCGAAGCGCAAAAAGCCCGTGCCGCCTACTTCGCCTGCGTCGACTTCCTCGATGAAATCCTCGGCGACTTCCTCGCCCTCTTAGAGCGCGACGGCCTCTTAGACAACACCGTCATCATCTACACCTCCGACCACGGCGAGATGGTCGGCGAACACGGCCTCTGGTGGAAAAACACCTGGTTCGAAGCCTCCACCCGCGTCCCCCTCATCATCTCCCTCCCCGAACACCGCAGCGGCAGCCTCCCCGCCGCCGAAATCACGGCCCCCGTCAGCCTCGCCGACCTCTTCCCCACCCTCTGCGGCCTCACCGGCGCCCCCCTGCCCGATGGACTCGACGGCATCGACCTCACCCCCGCCGTCCAGGGCGATGCCTGTCCCGCGCTTGCAGAACGCCCCGGCGTCATCACCGAATGCCTCATCCCCCGCTGGGGCGCCGGCGCCGAATTCCGCATGCTCCGCTCCCAACGCCACAAATACATCGCCTTCCGCGGCTGCGACGACCTCGCCTTCGATCTCCAGACAGACCCCGACGAACAGCACAACCTGGTCGGCCGCGCAACCGGAGACACCGCCGCCCAACTGGAGAACCTCCGCGCTCACCTCCTGGAGGGCTTCGACTTCGACCACGCCGAAGAGACCCGCAAACGCGACACCACCGACCTCCCGCAAAAGTACCCCAAACGCGTCAATCCCCGGACGCCCAACCAGATCCTCCTGGGCAACGGCCGCCTCGTAGAAGCCGACGCCCCCCTCTACCAACCAAACATCGTCAGCGAAAACCCATCCCAGGACTTCGATGACTTCCCGCCATAAAACCCCCGCTCCGATTTCCTTTTTACTTTTTACTTTTTACTTTTTACTTTCTTATCTGGAGGATTACTCATGACCATCAAAACCATCACCGCCACCCCGGTCGCCATCCCCTACGACGCACCCGTCGGCCCGTACATCGGACGCGGCGGTCTCCCGGGCACCCTGGGCGCTCAGGGGCTGATCGTCAAGATCGAAACCGATTCCGGACTGATCGGCTGGGGCGAGGGAACCGGCGCCTTCGAAACCGACCCCAACACGGTCCTCGCCGGCCGCCACGCAGCCGACATCGAAAGCGCGGTCACCGCCCTGGAAGAGGCGGGCATCGGCAGAGGACCCATGTCCGGCATCGAAATGGCGCTCTGGGACCTGCTGGGCAAAAAGGCCGGGCTGCCCGTCTGCCGGCTCATGGGCGGCATCGTACGCACCGAAGCCGACTTCTGCGCCTGCATGGGCCTCAAAGAACCCTCCGAATCCGCCGCCACAGCCCGGGAATACGTGGACCGCTGGGGCTTCCGCTTCTTAAAAACAAAGGCCGGGGTCGACCCCCAGCAGGACCTCCGCATCGCCGAAGCCGTCCAGAAAGAGGTCGGCGACGTCGCCGTCTTCCGCCCCGATGCAAACGGCGGGTACCCCCCGGAAGAAACCGTCACCCTCATGCAAAAAATGGCGGACCTCGGCATCCGCTTCTTCGAAGACCCCTGCCACGCCGAACACGCCGACACTCTGGTCCGCGTCCGCAAAGAGGTCGGCATGGGCATCCTCGTCAACGGCGGCGTGGGTGTGCCCGAAAGCGTCCGTCCCCTGCTCGAATCCGGCGCAGCTGACATGCTCATGCCGGACACCCCGTCCTCGGGCGCCCTCATCCGCATCAAAAAAATCGCTGCCATCGCCGACGTCTGGAACGTGCCCTGCCTGATGCACTGCGCTCACGACCTCGGCCTCAAAACCGCGGCCATCACCCACATCGCCGCATCCACCCCCAATTTCTCCGGCCCCAACGACACCTGCTACCACGGCCTCACCGACGACATCCTGGCCGAACCCCTGAAATTCGAAAACGGCCGGATCAGTGTCCCCCTCGGCCCGGGCCTGGGCGTTGAAGTCGACGAGTCAAAAATCGAAAAGTATCGGGCATAGAACCTGTGAGGAGGACTGCATGGCAAAGCGAACCGGTGGAGAAAGTTGGCCTGTTCTGAAGCGATACGATCAGGACCATTTGGCGCGGATCGCGCTCCCCCTGGGGGGAATCGGCACGGGCACGGTCTCCTTAGGCGGCAGGGGGGACCTGCGGGACTGGGAGGTGATGAATCGGCCGGCCAAGGGGTTCGTGCCGGGCGACCAGTTCAGCGGTGCGCCCTTTTTTGCGCTCTACGCAAAGCCCGCTGGGAAAGAGGCGGTGACGCGCATCCTGGAGGGCCCTGTGGAGTTGTCCGACTACGAAGGGGCAAAGGGCAGCGAGGTGCCCAATCACGGCCTGCCCAGGTTCCGAAAATGTTCGTTCGCCGCGGCATATCCGCTCGGGCAGGTGAGCCTGCGGGACCCGGATGTGCCGGTCGACGTGCGCCTGGAGGCGTTCAACCCTCTCGTTCCGGGCGACGCGGACGCAAGCGGGATCCCGATTGCCGTGCTCCGTTTCGTGTTGCGGAACCGGACGGGGAGATCGGTAACGGCATCGGTCTGCGGCTCAATGCAGAATTTCATTGGCTGGGACGGAACGGAGGGAGAGTGCAAGGGCAACCGCAACCGGTTCCGGCAAGGGAAACAGGTTCGGGGAATCGCCATGGATTCAAAAGGTGTGCCCCCGGAGGCCGCGCAGTGGGGCACGATGGCGCTGGGTACGACCGCGAGGACTGGCGTGAGCTACCGCACGGTCTGGTTAGACGCCTGGAAGGGGCTGTCTATGCTGGATTTCTGGGATGACTTCAGCGGAGACGGGGTTCTGGACAAACCCGGCGCCAGGGGCGATCTCAAACCGGTTGCGTCGCTGGCCGTCAGGATGACGCTGCCGCCCCGGGCGACAAAGACGGTAACCTTCTTCATTACCTGGCACTTTCCCAACCGGATAACCTGGACCCTGCCCAAATCCTCTAAGGACTGGAATATCACGATGTCCCCTGGTCCGGGGTTCTGGAATCCCGGCACCCGGAACGACGGGTCGCCCGCCGGGGAAGACGACTGCTGTGAGACAGGCTGGATCGGCAATTACTACACCAAACCCTACCGGGACGCGTGGGATGTGCTGGAGCAGACCGTGCCCAGGTTGGGGAAGCTGGAGCAGGAGACGGTGCGGTTTGTGCGGGCATTCTGCGAAACTGACTTGCCCGAGGTAGTAAAGGAGGCGGCGCTGTTCAACCTGAGTACGCTGCGCTCGCAGACGTGTTTCCGCACGCCGGACGGGCGGTTCTACGGGTTTGAAGGATGCTTCGACGAGAGAGGATGCTGCCTCGGTTCCTGCACGCACGTGTGGAACTATGAGCAGGCCCTGGCCTTCCTGTTCGGAGATCTGGCAAAGGCGATGCGGGAGGTGGAGTTCGCTCACGCAATGCGGGACGATGGGATGATGAGCTTCCGCGTGCATCTGCCCATCGCTCAGGCACAGGACTACCTGTGGGCCGCTGCGGACGGACAGATGGGATGCGTGATGAAGATGTACCGCGACTGGCAGCTTTCGGGGGACGACGAGATGCTGAGGTCCCTGTGGCCGAAAGTGAAGCAGGCCCTGGAATTCTGTTGGATCCCGGGCGGATGGGACGCGGACCGGGACGGGGTGATGGAGGGGTGCCAGCACAATACGATGGACGTGGAGTACTTCGGCCCCAACCCGCAGATAGAGATCTGGTACCTGGGGGCGCTCCGGGCGGCCGAAGAGATGGCCCGTTACCTCGGAGACGGCGATTTTGCGGACACCTGCCGCGATCTGTTCAAGCGGGGGAAGGCGTGGACCGATGCGCATCTGTTTAACGGCGAGTACTACGAACAGGAGATCCGGCCTCCGGGAAGGGCCTACAAGGTGGCGGAGGGCCTGAGCCGCCTCCGGGACATAGGCCTGGGCTCGAAAAACCTGTCGGACCCCGATTTCCAGCTTGGGCCGGGATGCCTGGTAGATCAACTGATCGGACAGTTGTTGGCGCACGTCCTGGGCCTGGGATACCTCGTGAATCCGGCACACGTGCGCAAAACCCTGCGCAGCATCCTCAAGTACAACCTGCGAAACGGCCTGCACGGGCACTTCAATTGCCTGCTTTCATTCGCGCTGGGCGACGAGTCCGCGTTGTTGATGGCCAGCTATCCGAAGGGCCGGCCGGCAGCCCCGTTCCCCTACTACACAACAGTTATGACGGGGTATGAATACACGGCCGCGATCGGAATGCTTTACGAGAAGCAGATCCAGAACGGACTCCGGTGCATCCAGAACATACGCGACCGATACGACGGGCGCAAGCGCAGTCCGTTCGACGAGGCGGAGTGCGGGCACCACTACGCCCGCGCGATGGTCTCCTGGGCCGCGCACCTGGCGCTGACCGGGTTCCATTACTCCGGCGTGGAAAAGCGGATGACCTTTGCCGCGCAGGAAGGCACATTTTTCTGGTCGAACGGGTACGCGTGGGGAACGTGTTCTCTGAAGAAAGCGGAGAAGGGGATGCGTGTGAAGCTGTCAGTTCTGTATGGAGAGCTAACGCTATCCGCTTTTGTCCTTCGGAAGTTCGGGCAGTGCGATTTCGACAGGCCGATGCGGACCAGGGCGGGAAAAGAGATCCGGTTTTGGGTTCTTCCGATACGATGAAGGAGAACAAAATGGCGAAAACATATCGCGCCTGCCTCATCGGCTGCGGGCGGATGGGGGCGACCATCGACGACGAAGTGCAGGACCGTCCGGACAGCTTCCTCTGGCTCCCCTACTCCCACGCCGCAGCGGTCGTGGCCTGCGACCGGACCGACCTGGTGGCGGTATCGGACGTCGTAGCGGAAAAAGCGGAAGCCATCCGGGAACGCTACAACGCACCTCGCGCGTACACCGACTATCGCGAAATGCTCCTACAGGAACGGCCCGACATCGTCTGCATCGCCACGCGCCCGGCAACCCACGCCGAAATGACCGTCTTCGCGGCCGAAAACGGCATCGGGGGCATCTACTGCGAAAAACCCCTGTGCAGCTCAATGGAAGAAGCCGACACAATGGTGGCCGCAATCGAAAAACACGGCGTGAAATTCAACTACGGCACGCAGCGGCGGTATATGCCCTTCTACCGGAAGATGCGCGAGTTGATCGATACGGGAGAGATCGGCGATGTCCAGTGCGTCATCGCCCAGTATGGGGTAAGCGCTGCATTGTGGGGATTAACGCACGCATCCGACATGCTGCTGGACATGGCCGGCGATCCCGACGTCGATTTCGTCCAGGGAACAATCGTGTGCGAAGATGAAGACTGGGAGGGCAACCGGCTGAATATCGATCCCGGCATCGCCAGCGGCTACATCCGGTTTGCCAATGGTGTACACGGCTACAACACCGCGGGAACCGGACCCGAATTCGAGGTCTGCGGCACAAAAGGCAAGCTGCGCACCCTCAACAACGGCGCAACCTGCCAGTTCCGCCGTACAACCGATGCCTCCCGCGTCCTGAAAGAAGTCCCCTTCCCGGAGGTCTCCCGCGAAACCGGCACGCTCATGGGCATTCGAGACATCGCCGAAGCCTTAGACACCGGCCGGGAAACACAGGGCCCGGTCCACCTCGCCCGCCGCAGCCAGGAAATGCTCATGGGCATCATCGAGTCCCACCGCCTGAACGGCGCCCGCGTCTCCCTGCCCATGGAAAACCGGGCGCTCTACGTGGGGCGGTCGAACTGGTAAAAAAAGAAAGGAGATTCCATGCCCCCTCACCGCATCGACGACCGCGACTGGTCCGCCCTCACCCTGGGCGAACGCATCCGCCAGATCGAGATGGAAGGCTACCTCGTCCTGCCCGACCTCCTAACGCCCGACCACATCGAACGGCTAAAGGCCGAAACCGCACAGCTCGAAACCCGTGCCGTGGACTACAGCGTCCACCAGCGGGGGTGCCCCAACATCCAGTTCAGAGGCGGGGCCATCACCGAACTGGTCGCCCATCCCCCCGCCCTGGCCTTCCTGCGGGAACTCTGCGGCGACGAGATCATCATCATGCACTATGGCTACGCCCGCTCCGAGCCCGGCCATCCCGGCATCAGCCTGCACACCGACGGACAACCTTACGGTTCTCAGATCTTCGGCTACGAAGGCAGCGCCCCTTTTATCGTGCGGGTACTGTACTATCTACAGGACCTCACGCCCGAAGTCTCCCCCTTCCGGGTCGTCCCCCGGTCTCACCTGTCCATGCACGCCGACGCCAACCCCTACAAACGCTACGAGTCCCACCCCGAAGAACTCATGGTCCCAACAAAAGCCGGATCGGCCGTACTCATCAACCACAAAATCTTCCACGGCAACTACCCCAACACCGGCGCCTATGCCCGCGAAATGCTCGCCATCGCCTACCGCCCCGCCTGGGCGGGCCCGATCGATGAGGTACCCGCCTGGGACGAAGCCGACCTGTCCAAACTCCCCGATACCGTGCGCCCCCTCTACGGCGACCGCAACACCCGCCACTGGGACTACCACGGCGGCAACAAACCCCCCAACATGACCAGCGAAGCCCCCGGCATCAACCCCAGCCGCTGGGAAAGAGTATGAATTGCGGAATGCGGATTGCGGATTGGGGAATAGAAGATTTTAAATCCGCATTCCGCAATCCGCATTCCTCATGTCCTCGGGTCCCACGCTTCCCCCAGCTTCTCGAACTGCTCGTAAAACGAATCCAGAACCGCCTGCGAAAGCGGTCCTTTCCCAATCAGCTCCAGGTTCTTCCGCGCGTGATCCGAATTCGTCGTCCCCACAATCGCCGTATCAATCGCCTCCTGAGACAGCGTAAACCGCAGCGATAACTCCATCGGGTCCCCGGGCGCCCCTTTGGGAACCTGAAGCTGCTGACTCCGCTCCCAGTACACATCCGCGTAGTTATAAGGAGACGCCCCCTGCCCGAAAGCCCCATTGGCGATCGGACGCTTGGCGATCACCCCCATTCCCGCCTCTCGTGCCGCGGGCAGAACCTCCGCCCGTGCCTTCTGATCCACTAAGTTGAACGACGTCTGAAGCGTACTGAAAACGCCCATCCGAATCGCCTCCAGCGCGTCCTCCCCGTCCCCACTGTATCCCACATAGCGGACCTTCCCGGCCTCTTTTGCCTGCATCACTGCCTCAACCGCCTCCCCGTCCCGGAGCACCTCTGCCGAGCATGTGTGAAGCTGCATTAAATCGATACGGTCCGTCCCCAGCCGCACAAGCGACCGGTCGATGCTTTCTACAATGGTCTCCCGCGACCAGGGCTCCCCGGTCGCCTCTCCGGTCACGTGCCCGCACTTGCTCGCCAGCACGTACTCCTCCCGCCGCCCGCCGATGAACCGCCCGATCAGTTCCTCGCTATTGTCGTAGCAGGCCGCAGTGTCGATGAAAGTGACCCCGATATCCAGCAGCGTATTGAGGACATCTTCGATTTGATCGAGGGGCTTGTCTTCATGCCCGATCCTCGCGCCTCCAAATCCCAGGCGGGTGACCTGCAGGTCGGTCTTGCCCAGCGTTCGTTTCTCCATATCGCAACCTCCCAAAATCTCTCCTCGGTTAAGTGGAAATGAACTTCGCAAAAGCAAAACGTCCGGACAAGCCGGACGATAACAGGTCGGAACCAACAGCCTCCAATCCAGACCCATCGCCTATCACCGTCGATACACATCACGACGGTGTCCCACTTTTACCACCAGCACCACGAGAACCTCATCTCGGACCTCGTAAATCACCCGATAATCACCCACCCGAAGGCGGTAGGTACTCTCCTCTCCAACGATTTTCAGCGCCCCACGCGGACGGGGATCTTCGGCCAGTGCCTCGATCCGTGGCCTCAGCCGAATCTGAACCTGACGTGGCAGAGCCTCAAACTGCCTGAGCGCCCGCCGCTCAAATTCCACCGTGTAGGCCACCGACTAAAGCCCCAGATCCTTTTTGACCTTCACCCAGGGAATCGGTTTTTCCCCCGTCCGTTCCATCTCTTCAATCGCCTCGCGGGCGTCCCGACCGTCGATAACGTCCTCAAGAAGCTGGAAGATCTCCTCCTCGGGCAGGCCGGATATTTTGGCCGTCTCAACAGCCCTGTTAAAGATGTCCAGCAGAGCCTTTTGAACCTTCTTTGGCAGCCGGTCAAATGTGAGACAGGACGGCGGCGCATCGGTATGGGTCTGTTTAGACATGGGTCTCCCTATCAAACAGGGTTGCGTCATCACGTGACATACAACATCTGCGCGGTTCCAAGGATCGCCTGACGGCGTATCCAGTTCTCACTCCGTTCGATGGCCCGTCTGCTGACCAGATCCACTTTTCGATTCAGAATAGAACTGAATTCCTCCTCCATCTGGACGTGGTCCAACAGGCTCCACTCGGCATCTGGATCGAAAGTCACCAGCAGATCCACATCGCTGTCAGGCCCAAAGTCGTCCCGTAGCGCGGATCCGAACAGGGAAAGCTCACGGATCTTCCAGCGCTCGCAGAAACCGGCGATCCGTTCTTGTGGCATAGCGATAGTGGAAAGATTCATATCCCGGCCTCCAGAGGAATCAGCGCAGCTCTGGGTTGATATCGACATCCTCGTCGAGATAAAATTCATCCCGTCCCTCGTTTGTACGTGTTAGGGAGTTTCCAGGACTCCGATTCCTCTTCTTCACGACGATATCTCTCAATTTCGTCGGTGTGGCTTCTATGGTAGTCCATTGCGGCTTCGATATCATCCGTTTCCAGGTGCGGAAGCGCTTCCAGAACACGCTTCGTATCTCCATAGATCTCCATGTAGTTCACAACACTCAGCACAGAAATTCTTGTCCCTCGAATAACCGGTTGACCACCACAGACGCCATCTACGACGACAACTCGGTCTGACATAGCCATATCTCCAACATAAGGGCCAACAAGCCCATCTGACAAATTCTAATCCACGAAATCTACAACCGCCAAATCTTTCATTACGACCTCTTCTAAATTTAATCAATCCTGACATTTACGTCAATCCTGTGTGTCGCCTCCTCAAAGTTGCCTGATTCACGCGCTTTGTTTCTCAACTCTCCCTATACTGGTTATGCCGGGTGACTAACCATCGATTCTATTTATTGTGACGGAAACACTGTCCCCGTCCACCTCAATGACCAGGTAGTGGTGAAAGCCCCCGTTTTCTTCCTGTACGTAAATACGTGCGCCCGCACCTCCTGAGACCAGGTAGCAGGTGGGATCCCCCGCCCGAAAGGGGACCACATTCTTCACATTGCCTGGATCTTGCGGGTTGTAGTACAGGTGTTCGTGCGACGCAAAGACGTACGAAATGTTGTCGTATTTCGCAAAAATGTCAGTCAGCTTTTTGAGGCTGTCCGGATTCAGACTGTCCTGCGGACGCTGCGGTTTCATGGGATAATGCATCATGATAAAGATATGCGTTTTGTCCTTGTTCGCCCCAAGGTCTTTATCGAGTTGTTCGAGCTGCGTATCGCCGATATAGCTGAATTCCAAGCCTTTCGCAGGAGGGGGTGTGCCTGCCGGAGGGACGTCCTCCGTGTTCAGGGCGATGAAACGCGAGTTCCCGTAGTCGAAAGCGCCGTAGGTAGGACCGACGCTCTCTCGATAGATTTTGTGCATCCTTTCGCTGGGAATATCATCCGCGTCGTCCATCTCATGATTGCCTGGCGCATTAAAGACAGGAACCCCGGCCGTTCTTGCGAGTTCAAGGTAGTCGGCGAACTTCTGCTTGATGTATTTCGTAGGATCCTGAGGATCCTTTCCTTTGACGATGTCTCCCAGGCAAAAGGCAAACGCCGGCCTTTTGGGTTGATAATCATGAATCGCTTCGAAGATCCCGCTGATGATCGCGCGTGATTTGTGATCTCCCTGGCTATCACCGAAGACGGCGAAGGTGAAGTGACTCGTCTTGGAAGGTGCGAGTTTGCCCGTACCCATTATGGCCGTGAGCGAAGGAAGGCCGCCTCCCGCCTGCGCGGGCTGAGGGGACTCCGACTGCGAGCAGCCGACAGAGAGCAAAGGGACGAAAAGCAGTGCTGGCACGAACGCGCTGAGTCTCATTAGGATCCTCCTGACGTTATGAGATTGATTCCATGCCTCGAACTGCCCAATCACCGTTGCAAGGCCTTGTTAGCCGACGAAGTGTTATGATCACGAAAAATCAACTTCTATTGTGAGTCGCCGGTCAATCCTGTTTTGAATTACCTGTTCAATCATCCGGGGATAGTCACAGTCATTGGGAACCAGCAGGGGAAGTTTTATGACTTCATTCAACGCGAGTTGCACCGCCTCCGCCGTGATTGTTGAGCTGTTTGCAATGTATCGCTTGGCCGCACAATGGACAGCGATTTCTTGTCCCCAGTAATAAATCTTCTCAGCCTGGATGTTGGCTTGCATTTGCCTGACTTGACTCAATACTGCTGGTTCCGCGAGTTTAAGCCAAATATCAGCATAGAGGAAGTTGACTACTTCTGTGGCTGCAGGACGCCAGTCCATAGCATTGGCATTGATGATCGTTATTTTCCGCTGAGCTGATTCCGGCAACGACTCAAGCGCCCCTGACTGCTCAAATAGCTCGATCACGTCGGAATCAAGTTCTACAACGGTCACCTTCGTCACAAGCGGGTTCATGGCAACGTTGGCGGCCATCCAGCCCATGCCCAGTCCCATGATTACCGCGTGCTTAAATGCATGGCGGCATCCAAGTTCCTGGCTTTCAATCTCGTGAGGCGTCAGGGACATCCAGATCTCCCAGCGATCGCCGTCCACGTTCTCGCTTGACTTCACTTTGCGAGCCAACGACGGTCGCATTTCCACAAGACATGGCCCCGTGTAGTAACCCCAGTCGTGGATTAGTTGACCGCCAGGATTGATTTTCCAAGGCCCAATTTCTCCGCTACGGTATCCAGGCATGAACAAATCCGTGGTCCATAGCTTCTTTCCAAGCGCAGCTGCAATATCACGGTGATGAATCATGTTGAAATCAACTCGTCTACTACCCAAATGCGTAAGTCGCCGAATTGAAGACGGCTAACTTTACGGGTGAGGCGCGCAGTCTACCACGTCCCCTCAACCCGATGGTTGGGCATTCATCAGCTCACAATCGTCGTGCGAACGCGAGGACTCGCCCACGTGGACGCGTGCATAGCTGAGGGTGGTCGGTGTGTCCGTAAACAGTCCAAAGTCGCCCTTGCGGTACCCCAGAAGGTCAATGGTAAATGAAGGTTCGCAGCCGGCTCTCGGCGTGGCCGTAAAGAATTCCGTAAGGGCGTGCTTCATGGGAATCCTGACGGGATTGGATGCTCTACCGTCAGCGTAGATCTCGAGGATGCGGTTCTCGGAAACCGGTGTGCTGTCTGGTCCGATTCCGCTCATATAGTAGATTACAAAGAGCCGGCCATCCGGCGTCACCTGGAAGCGCGGCGTGCTGATTGGGTCTGTTACGACATTCTGCCCCTCGACGCGGCCTTCGTTTTCAATTTCGGTCGGGATTTCGCCGGAAAAACCTTCTCCGGCTTCAACCAAGGTCTTGCGGTGTATCACCTTTCCGTTGAGAAGGCTGGCGTAACAGATTGCATACCTGCGCTTGATGTCGGGAAAGTGTTCGTCGCGAAAACGCCGATTGATCGGCGCCCCGTACCAAAGCAGATGTAGCATGCCTTCGGCGTCAAGATGAAGATCGCCCGCGAAGACCCAGCCTCCGTCATCGAAGGTGTTGTCAATCTCGATCCAACCCCGGAATTCGGCCTTCGTGATGTCCTCGGTCCACGTGTAATAGAGTCTTCGAAACCGATTCCCAAACTGGCGGCCGGCCAACTCCGGTGTATGGACCCGGCTCCATATGTCAAAGGCGGCAGCCCCGCAGAAATGCACGGCACGGTTTTTCAAGACTACCACTGGATAGTTTACGCGCGCGTGGCTGGCTCCGTAGGGGGCCATGCCCTTGTCTTCATACGGCGGCCACCACAATCTTCCGCTGTGCCACTTGGCGTCCTTGCCCAGTAAGGCCCATTCAGCATGCGTGTAGCCCACATTCTGGAACAGGATCAACGCGTCGCCCTCAGCGTCAGCTGCGAACGACCGGTATGAATGCTCATTGAAGCCGGGACGGCCTTTCCACTTTGGAAGTAGGGTGCAGTATGCAGCATAGGGATCATCCACGTCAAAGGCCAGGATCTCCGGACGGGCCGGGCCTCCCCCGGAGGCCTCCGGTCCCAGCTGTGTGGGATTATTTGAAAGAAACAGACGTTTCCCCGGAAGAACCGCCAGAGGACAGGGCTCACGGGTTCGGCTCTGCTCGCCCGCCTGCTGGAGCTCCCAGCCGCTGGCCGTCTTCTTGAAAAGTGTCCACCGACAGTCGTTCAAGGGTTCGAACTGATCGAGTTTTTCCTGGCCGCTGACAAATACATCCTCGCCGATCCGGACGATGCAGGTATTGCCGTAGCACCACATTGGCGAGGAGCCGTTACGAGGACACATACCGGTGTAGACGGTACTCTCGCCTTCGACTGCCAGGTCCAGAGTTCCTCCCTTTACCCTCCGAAGTGCTTCCTCGGGCTGAATCGGTCCTTTGTTCCGGGCCACTGCTATATCCTTCTTTCTGCCCAACACCGGGCGTCAGCTGCTGCCGGAAGCGGGAGCGACGGAGGAGCGGACGCTGGAGGCAGTCAGCTACGCCTTTGTTCGGCGCAGGTTTGGGCAGGGACACAGAACTTCCCTCCCAGCCATCTGGTGCACGCACTCCGCTACCCCTGAATTTGACCAGCGCATATCTCCCCTGTCGCGAAAACCGACCATTGCCCTCGAGCTCCGCGCTTTCCTTGGATATCACGCGCTCACGGTTACCCGTCTGGGCTGTGGGCCGCGTCGCCTGCCGTTCCCTCAGGGGTGCAGATGGAAGACCTTGTTCATGATCTTCCATTCCCCGTCGACTTTGAGCAGTGTGAACAGGTCGGTAAACCGATGCCCGGTCCAGTTGTCAAGTTCCAGCCGCACCGTGGCAATCGTGTCGATGATGTCGATGCTAGCAATCCGGGCCTGGAGTCCCGTCGCTGGACCGTTCTGGTCATTCCAGTCAAAGAGCTGCTGGATGGGGCCAGCGAACAGGTCGGCACCAACATAGCCGAAGATTGTCGCGTCCTGGTGGAAGGCGGGCTTCATGTCGGCACCTCGGCCAGACTTGGCGCCATCGATATAATGCTGGACCGTCTTGGCAATCACATCATACTCGCTCAGGTTGGTCGGTACGCTGCTCATGGGTCTACCTCCTTATCTGGGTGTGGTCTGAAAGGTTCCATTTGCGCTCTACGAGCGACTGGAAGTGGTCGGCTGCAACCACTTGCTAGGTAAAATCGCGAGTTTTTCAGCCTCATTATTCTTCGGCAACGGCGCCCGAAACGGCAATCGGTCGGCTTTCCAGGTAGAGTGTGTCATAGCTCAAATCTACCTCGCCGGGCCATTCCACTGAACCCGCTACTACACGTGCCGCTTGAAAGGCAGCGCGGTTCTGGAGACGGACAAAGACACCACGCTGGAGATACAGCGTCATGTCGAATATTCGATGCTCACCGTTCTCGAATATCACCTCCAACTGGTAATCCTCCAGCGGGCGCACATGCTTGACATAGGGATTCATAAGCACCTCCTATCTCAACGGCTCAATCTTGAAAACCTCTTCTCCATTCACAGCAAGTTGCCAATCCGCTATCAACTCCTCGCGATGTATTTCAATCCACGCTTGCACCAATCAAACTTTTCCAGACGGCAAGCTACCAGCCAACACCTCGCCATTGCCGATGCCGAACACCGCTCCCCGCCGTCTAGTAGTTAGGTGGTTTGTGGTGGAATGCCAGATTCGTGTTGTTGAGACGCGGCGATGAGCTCCTTGTGGTAGGAAACGACTAGCTGGGAAAAGTGTTCATCACGCGTTGGTCTCACCACATTGGAATACCTCTTCACAGCTTCATTGGTGAGTCGCTCCATTGAGAATGTAAACGCGCTAGTATTCTTCTCCGCATCAACGAAATGTCCTTTCGCCCTCGTATATCTAAGTCGCGCATCCTTGTATAGATCCGCTATTCCAAATCCGAATACCACTTGACTCTCAAACTTCTGATGTGTGCCAGTGTAGGGATAGATTATCCCGCTGAACGTCGATCTCAACTAGCAAACTGCTCCAGTTGCCCTTTTGGTCACCCTCAGCATTGAAGTTATTCCCTTTCAATGAAAACGTCTTGGAGTGTTTGTTATACGTTATGAACACAATGCTGTACTGATGATCAATGTCACCCTCAAGTGTTTGTAACCAGATTCCCTCCGCAGTTGCTCGCGGGTCGAAAAATGGTCTCAGAGGTTCAAACATCAGTGGTAGCTCGCACAGCAGGTACAGCAACACTCGGTAGAAAACTGCCGCTGTAATCGACGCGATGGCAATTGAAAGAAGGGGGTCTAGACCCTGCTTATATAGATAACTGTTTATTCTGATTGCGGATGTGCTGCAAAATACAATCAGCGTGGTTCTGATGAGAGTTCCCATTCGCTACTCCCCAATCATGTCTCGCACTCGCTAAAGAATTGCCTACACCGTCTAACATGAATTATGCTTCCCAATTGAAATGACAAACATAGCGGTTATTGGTAGCATAAACCCGTTCTATATTTGAAGCACACAAAATGTTAAACTCTCCATTTCTATGTGGGTTATACATGTCAACCTGCGTGTTCAGGACCAGGAATATCCAGGCGATCTGAGCGGGATAATCCCTCAAGGTCAAGTGGAAAACGGTCGAGAAGCCTGGGTTTCTGCCGGCTGAAGAGTTGCTTATCACCATACATAATCGAACCCCTCCAGTATGTCAAGTATTAATTCACTTCTTCTTGAAACCCTTGACAGAAGGGCCATCCTGCATTACTTTGAATATAATCAATTGCTTATTATAAAGTGGACCCCATTGTCAAGACCAATTTTGGGCGAATTTAAGGTTGATTGCGTTTTTGTTTTCGATAGGCATCTCCTTTGCGAGGTAGAGGTCAGCGGGTACGTGATTGTGGAGTCCCTGGTGAGGGCGTTCCTGGTTATAGAAGAGGAAGTAGTCGGTCAGTCCCTGGATCAGGAGAGGGACGGTGTCATAGGACCTGAGATAGAGGTCTTCGTATTTGACGGAGCGCCAGAGGCGTTCGACGAACACGTTGTCCAGGGCTCGACCTCTGCCGTCCATACTGATTTGGATGCCTTCTACTTCCAGCCGTTGTGTGTATCGCAAGCAGGTGAATTGGGCACCCTGGTCGGTATTGAAGATGTCGGGGCAGCCCAACTTGAGCGCATCGTCCAGGGCGTCTATGCAGAAATCCGCGTCCAGCGTGTTGCTCACCCGCCAGGAGAGCACATACCGGCTATACCAGTCCATCACCGCCACCAGGTACATGAAGCCTTGTGGCATCGGCACATAGGTAATGTCGGTGCTCCAGACCTGGTTGGGGCGAGTGATGGACACGCCTCGCAGCAGGTAGGGATAGATGCGACACGCAGGATGGGACCCGCTGGTGTGGGGACGCGGATAGATGGCTTCCAGCCCCATTTTGCGCATCAACCTCTGCACGCGCTTACGGTTGATCTCGTATCCCAGGATGCTCAACCAGGCCGTCATCCGTCTCGACCCATAGAAGGGCCTTTTTGTGTATTGCCCGTCGATCAGACGCATCAGGAACAGGTTCTCCGGGGTCTCGCCTGCCGGCTGGTAGTAGAAACTGGAGCGGGAAAGGCCAAGCAGTTGGCATTGTCTGCGCAGGCTGATATTCGGATGGGTCGGATCGATCAGCCTGCGCTTGGTCTCAACTGAGTCCGGCAGCTTTTTTTTTCACAAAGTCCAACTCGACCTTCAGCCGACCGATCTCTTCGTAAAGCCGAGCTTTCAGCGCCTCGTCATTTTGATGATCTCTGGCGTGGGAGCTGGAGAAGATGTCCGTAGCCCCAGCCTGGAGTTGCTTTTTCCACTTGCTGATCTGGTTGGGGTGGACTTCATACTCGGCCGCCAGCTCATTCACGGTTTTCAGGCTCTTCAATGCTTCTATTGCGACACGGGATTTGAGTTCTGCACTCCGATGGTTTCGCTTCATTGCCCACTCCTTAATACTACTTAGTATCTAACTTAGCGAGTGGTCCAGTTTCCGGGGTCCAATATATTAGATCATCGACAAAATTTCGTCACACAAACACACATAAAGGTGAGATCGCCATGGACACCGCAGAACTCGGCAGAACCGGCATCCGTGTCTCCCGCCTCTGTTTCGGCACCGGCACCAACGGCTGGAGAGGGCGCTCCAACCAGACCGACCTGGGCCTTCAGGAACTGGCCGACCTCCTCCGCTACGCCCACGACCGGGGCATCACCTTCTGGGACTCGGCCGACCAGTACGGCAGCCACCCCCACGTGGCCCGCGCCCTGTCCGGCCTCAACCGGGAAGACGTCGTCATCACCACCAAAACCTGCGCCAAAACCGCCGCAGAAGCCGAAAAAGACATCGACCGCTACCTCCGGGAGCTCAACACCGACTACATCGACATCGTCCTCATGCACTGCCTCACCAGCGCCAACTGGCCCGACAGCTTCGCCGGTGTGATGGACGTCTTAGAAAAGAAAAAACAGGCCGGTATCATCCGGTCGCACGGCGTCTCCTGCCACGACTTCGGCGCCTTCGAACGCGCCGCCGAAATCCCCTGGGTAGACGTCGTCCTGGCCCGCATCAACTACGCCGGCAAACACATGGACGGCCCCCCCGAAAAAATCATCCCCGTCCTGGAGCAGATGGACGAAGCCGGCATCGGCGTCTACGGCATGAAAGTCGTCGGCTGCGGCGACCTGGGCCGGGACGCCCGAAACGCCATCCACTTCGTCCTCGACCTCCCCTCCATAGACGCCATCACCGTCGGCATGCTAAGTCGCCGCGAAGTGGACGAAAACATCGGCTGGGTAGAATCCCACGACCGGTCCCTGCAACCCGCCTGAGCCCCCTTTGGAGGGAGATTGAAATGAGCCAAACCACCGAACGGTTCAGCTTCGACAGCTACGTCGACGATGGCGGCTACACGCCGGACCTGTATCCCCACCACGAAATCGCCCAAGGCGTCGGTGGAGGATTCGACGGTGTGACCGATGAACACGTCGAACGCTTTCACGAGCAGGGCTACCTGCCGGTCCACAACGCCTTTACCGATGCCGAAATCCAGAACCTGCTTGCCGGTCTGACGGACCTCATCAGCGGCAAAAATCCCGACTTCAAAGGCGTCCAGTTTGAAAAAAGCGCCCGCGACATCCTGCACACCCTCTCCGGAGAAAAACGGTGGGATGTCGTGCGAAAACTCAACTACTTCATCGACTACGACGACCGCCTCACCGCCCTCTCGAAGCACCCCAAGATGCTAAGCGTCCTGGCCCGCATCATCGGCGAAACCCCCGGCCTCTTCAGCCACCAGGCCATCCTCAAACCGCCCAAAATCGGCCGCGAGAAACCCTGGCACCAGGACCACGCCTACTTCAACCTGCCCATGGGCACCCCCATCGTCAGCGTATGGGTCTCCTTAGACGAAGCCACCACCGAAAACGGCTGCATGCACGTCATCCCCGGCACCCACCGGCAGGGCCCCGTGGTCCACTTCAAACGCCGCGACTGGCAGATCTGCGACACCCACGTCCCCAACACCCACGTCACAGCCGTCCCCCTCAACCCCGGCGACTGCCTCTTCTGGCACGGGCTGATACACCACGGCACCCCCGCCAACACCTCCCCGAAACGCCGCCGCGCAATCCAGCTCCACTACATCCCGGCAGACGTGGAGCGAACCACCCCCGAAGAGCGCCTCGCCGTCTTCGGCAGCGAAGGAAAAGATGTGACCTGCTAACCGGCGCCATCAAAACACATCGAAAAAGCCCCGGAAGCAACCCTCCGGGGCTTTTGTCAAAACTCTCCGCTCACCGTTAACGAGGGCAGCAGCGGAAACCACTTCTCCGCTTCTCGCGTCAGGGTCCGCCCGTCAAAATTGTAATAATACCGGCGGATGTTTCGCTTGTTGTAGGTGTTGATCAGCTCCAGCGAGGTAAAAAGCCGCCACTTCTGAAACGTAAACCGGCGGCTCACCTTCACGTCCAGGCGGTGAAACGGCGAATACCGGTCCCCGTAGAAATCCGTGTATCTCACCCTGTAACCCTCAGACCCGTCGGGTCTGGACACCGGCACAAGCTCTCTGCCCGTATAGAGCCATCCCGACCGGATCTGCCAGGCCATGCTCAGGCTCCACGCCGGAGACGGCCGGTAGTTCAGATCAATGGAAAACGTGTGGCGCTGATCGAACGCTCTTGGAACCTTCCGGCCCTGCAGGTTCGGGTGGCTGCGCACCGGATCGTGCGTCTCCTCCGTCTTCGCATACGCGTATGCCGTCCACCAGCTCAGGCGCCCCCCCGTATCCCGCTTTAGATAGAACTCAATCCCCCGGGCCGTCCCGACCTCTGGAAAGAGGTGGATCCGGTCGCCCACAATCTCGGGTACCACTTCGATATCGTCGTTCAGATTGTCGAACCGGTCGTGAATATGCCGGAACGCCTTGTGATAGCCCTCCACCCGCGCCTGTAGCCCGTCTCCCAGACGCCGCTCGATCCCGACCACCGTATGCGTGGCCAGCTCGGCCCTGCGGAATTGCGTTACCCCGTCCTGAACGTCCAGCTCCCCGATACCCTGCGCCTGATAATACCGCCCCCACGCGGCCCGAACAACCGTCTCCGACCCCAGCGCCAGCGCAACCGCCGCCCGCGGACTCGTCCGCCCCTCGCCGGTATAGGAGTGCCGGTCGTAGCGCACCCCCAGGTCTGCCGTCAGCGGCTCGAAAATCCGCCACTTATCCGCAAGATAGAGCCCCACCTCCGAACCGGTACGCTCGAACACCGCCCGCGTGGTATCGTAGATCACCTGGATGCGGGGACTGAAAACAACCCTTCCAAAGTCCCGGTTAAAATAGTCGTAGTCGGCCTTCAACCCCTTCACATCGAACCCGAACCTGAGAAGATGTCTACGACCCGCCTCCACCTTCCAATCAGACTTGAGTCCGTACACTGTGGTGCTGCGCTCATCATCCACAATTTCATCAACCTCCCCGTCATTATCAAAGGTCTCCCCGTCCCGCCTTTGGCTGATACGACCCACGTAGGGCAGGCTCCGCACATACAGCCCGGACCCATAGGTAACCTCCCACGTGAGCCAGGCGTAGCCATTGCTGTACGAACTGTTGAACGTATCACCGTCGTCCGAGTCCACAAGCTTCATCTTGTCGGCTGCCCAGAGCATGTTCAGCCCGAACCGGTGCTTCGATCCCGACCCGAACGTCAGCCTGCCGAACAGATCGTAGTAATCCGGCGAAGGCGCATCCTCTTCGTTCATCATCTTCAACACCAGGTCGATGTACCCCCGCCGTGCGGAAAAGAGCCACCCCACATCTTCCGTGGCGCCCTCGGAAAGAAACCGGACGTTCATCAGCCCGATCCCCGCCGAGGTCCGCCGGCCCGGCCGGGGCGTCCGGCTTTTCATCTCCAGCACCGCACTCTCCCGGTCGCCATAGTCCGCCGGGAATCCTCCCGTCATAATATCGATCCCGCCAATCGCCTCCACATCCACAATACTGATGGCCCCGCCCGCGATATCCTTCAGGTGAAACGGCTCATACAACTCCAGCCCGTCCAGCGTCACAAGCACCTGATCGTACTCCCCGCCCCGGACGTTGAACCGCGCCGAAAAATCGCTCCCCGAGACCCCCGGCAGCCGCACAATCGCCCGGTAGATATCCTCCCCGATCTGCGGCATCGTCCGGATCTCCTCCCGGGAAAGCGTCTGAGGCACCGCCGGATCGCGCTTCAGAACCGAAAATCGCCCCGGCGTCACCACAATCTCATCTAAGGTAAGCAAATCCACCTGAAGCACGATATCCTGCCTGACTACCGCCCCGGAGTGTACCACCAGATCCTCCAGCACCGCCGTCCGATAACCGATCATACTTGCCTCCAAACGGTACGTCCCGCCCGGAACCTTCGAAATCACATAATTCCCCGCCGTATCCGACACAGCGCCCCACCGGGTGCCGATCAGATGCAGATTGACGCCCGGCAGCGGCCCTCCCTCTTCGCGGTCGGCCACAGCCCCCCGAATCTCTCCGGCAGAAACCGGCATCTCCATCAGAACACAGAACACACCCATCATCCAGACACAAAAGCAACGCATAGCTACCCCCCACCAGGTATCAACCATCCTGCTCAACGCTCCTCCAACGCCCACGAACCTCGTCCACTCAAAAAACATTTGATGTACATCCAATTTATTCATTACCTTTGATTAACGCAACTCCCCATCTCAACCTCTTAAGGCCGTATAAGCACCCTTCCGTGTCCTTCCGTGTCCTTCCGTGTCCTTTCCGGTCCCTTCCGTGATCCAGGGAAGAAAAAACCATGTCCAAAAAGCATCCCCCCAAAAAAGCCAGAGCGCCCGAAGACCAGCAGGCCGAACAAACGGCAGAAAAACCAGAGAAACTTAAAAGAAAAGCCTACGAAAAAGAACTGGCCAAACTCCAGGGCGAACTGGTTAAATTACAGGAATGGATCAAACACAAAGGACTGAAAGTCGTTGTCATCTTCGAAGGCCGGGACGCCGCCGGAAAGGGAGGGACCATCAAGCGAATCACCCAGAGCCTGAACCCGCGCGTCTGCCGGGTTGTAGCCCTGGGCACCCCGACCGAGCGTGAGATGACCCAGTGGTATTTCCAGCGCTATGTCCCGCATCTCCCGGCTGCGGGAGAGATGGTCCTCTTCGACCGGAGCTGGTACAACCGCGCCGGTGTCGAGCGCGTCATGGGCTTCAGTACGGATGAGGAGTACGAGGAATTTTTCCGTTCCTGTCCCGAATTCGAACGAATGCTGGTCCGTTCGGGAATCACACTGATCAAATACTGGTTCTCCGTAAGCGACGAAGAACAGGAACACCGCTTCCAGGCCCGCATCCACGACCCCACAAAGCGCTGGAAACTCAGCCCGATGGATCTGGAGTCCCGCGCCCGGTGGGTGGAGTACTCCATAGCCAAGGATGAGATGTTCCCCCACACGGACATCAAACAGGCCCCCTGGTACGTGGTGAATGCCGACTGCAAACGACGCGCGCGTCTGAACTGCATCCACCACCTCCTGAGCCTGATCCCCTACGAGGATTTAACGCCTGAACCGATCGAATTGCCTCCACGCGAAGAGGACACCGGCTACGTGCGACCCCCTTTAACCGACCAGACCTTCGTGCCGGAAGTCTACTGAGCATAACGCAAAGCGCCTTGAAAGGAGGAGGAGGATGCGCCACCGTCATATCGCCCTGGCGAACATGCTTGTCGTGCTGTTGGCCGTTCCGGTATTTGCCGATCAGGAACACAAGCCCGAACAGCTCGAGCATTGGTTCCGGGAATTAAAGGAAGAAGTGCTGGGCAGGGTACACGAGATGATCAAGCAAACCGCTCGGCCACAGCCTGTAAAGCCGCTGGGCAAGACGCTCCAACTCAACTTCAAGCTCGTGCCGGTCGAGGATAAGGATAAGCCCCTGTCCGTGTCCGTTGCAACGACGGAATACGGAATCCACGCCCAGGTGGCTTCTAAGAACTCGTCGTTCAAGTTCGGGGTCGAAGGCAAACTGACACTTGTAGGTGAAAAGCAAGAAAAGGTCGGCATCACCTTTCACACCACCCTCGAGTTTGAGCAGGACGGAAATGCAGCACATGTCTCTGCCCGGGGGAGCGCCATTGTTCCCATTGGACCATCGGCGACCCTGGCCCAGCTTGGCGAGAAATCTCTGGTAGTGACTGTGACGGAAATCCAATAAAACGCAGTTCACCTGATTTCATCTGTGGGTGTTTGTCAATAAATACATCTGAAAGAGGAGATCCATAATGCCCGAATTCCAAGGCGTATTCCCTGCCATCATCACACCCCTTACACCGGAGAGCCGGCTCAACGAAGACGCCTTTCGGCAGGTCATGGAGTTCAACATCCAGGCCGGTGTGCACGGATTCTGGATCGCCGGCGGCACCGGCGAAAGCGTCTTGCTGGACGATGACGAAAACCACCGAATCGCCGAAATCGCCGCCGACCAGTCCCGGGGCAGGGCCATAAACATCATGCACGTGGGCGCCCCCACAACCGCACGCGCCGCCCAAATGGCCGAACACGCCGCCGGAGCAGGCGTTGAAGCCATCTGCTGCGTGCCGCCCTTCTTCTACAGGGCCGACGACGAAGCCATCGTCGAGCACTACCGAACCGTGGCCGCAGCCGCCGACCTGCCTCTCTTCATCTACAACCTGCCCCAGTGCACCGGCATCGAAATTACCCCCGGCCTCATGGCGAAAATCCAGGAGCGCGTCCCTCAACTAACCGGGCTGAAGCACTCCGCCCCAACCTTCGCCAACGTGCGGGACTTCACCCAAATGGGTCTCTCCTGCTTCATCGGCAACTGCAAACTCCTGCTCCCCGCCCTCACAATTGGCGCGGCAGGCTGTGTCGACGGCCCGCTGAACATGGCGCCCGAACTATGGCTGGAAATCTGGAACGCCTACCGGGAAGGAGACCTGAAACGCGCCGAAGCCGCCCAGGACCGGGCCTCGGAAGTAAGCGCCCTCTTCCTGGGATTCGGATTCCACGCCGCCATCAAAGCGGCACTCAGCGAACGGCTGGAAATCGACTGTGGACACCCGCGCCCGCCCCAGCTCCCGCTGTCGCCCGAACAGGAAACCGACCTGCGGAAAAAAGTCGCGGAACTCGGTCTCAACAACATAACCGTCTCGAAAATAAACACCGGGTAAACGGAGAAATCACGCGCATGAAACTCACCATTATGACCGACGTGGAAGGCGTTGCCGGCGTTCTCAACTTTAAAGACTGGTGCGTGCCCGGAGCTCTGTTCTACGAAAAAGCGCAGCGCCTGCTCACCGAAGAAGTCAACGCCGCCGTACACGGCTTTTTTCAAGGCGGCGCCGAAGAAATCACCGTCATCGACGGCCACGGCCACGGCGCCATTGACCCCGAACGCCTGGACGAACGCGTTTTCCTGATGCGCGGACGGGATAAAAAAGTACACCCCTGGGGGCTGGACCGCTCTGTCAACGCCCTGGCCTACGTGGGCCAGCACGCCAAAGCCGGCGCCCCTTACTCCCACCTGACCCATACCGGGAACTTCGGAATGATCGACATCTCCGTCAACGGCGTATCCGTGGGGGAATACGGCCAGCTGGCCCTGTGCGCGATGGAACTCGGCATTCCCACCATCCTGGCCTGCGGCGAACAGGCCTTTGCAGACGAAGCCGAAGCCCTCACGCCCGGCATCATCACCGTGGCCGGCAAACGCGGCCTGCTCCCCGACGGCCTGGACGACCTGGACAGAGAAGCGTACAGCAAAGCCAAACTGAGCGCCGTCCACCGCTCGCCCAAACGGGTCAGAGCGATGATCCGGGAAGCCGCCCTCACAGCCATCCGCAAGTTGAAGCAAAACCCCGAAGCCTTCGGATACCCGAACATCGCGCCGCCGTACGTCCGCACCACCCGGGTACGCCACAGTGGCGACAGACCGCCATACAGCACCCGCGACGAACATCCAAACAGCATCATCGACCTTCTGAACATGCCCTACACAAAAGTAGACGAATAGAGGAGGCCCCATGCCTACAACCGGCGCCGGGTGGGTCGTCGAAGCCCTGATCAATGCAGGCGTCAAACACCTGTTCACCCTCTCCGGCAACCAGATCCTCTCCCTCTACGACGCCGCCATCGGCCGCGACATCCAGCTCATCCACACGCGCCACGAGGCCGCCGCCGTACACATGGCCGATGGCTGGGGCCGCCTCACCGAACAGCCGGGCGTCGCCCTGCTCACCGCCGGACCGGGACACTTCAACGGTCTCTCCGCTCTCTATGTCGCACAGATGGCGGAGTCCCCGGTCGTCCTCCTCAGCGGGCACTGTCCCCACGCACAAATCGGCAGCGGCGCCTTTCAGGAAATCGACCAGGTCACCGCCGCCGGACCGGTCACAAAAGCCGCCTGGCTCGTCGAAGACCCCCACCGACTGGGCGCAGACATCGCCCGGGCGCTTTCTCTCGCACAATCGGGGCGCCCCGGTCCCGTCCACCTCAGCCTGCCCGCCGACGTCCTCGAAGCCCCCTTATCTTCCGCGCTCGAACCTCCTCCCGCCGATCAAAACACAACGCCCGAGGACAATACAAAAACCGGCGAGATCCTCAATCTCCTCGCCGAAGCAAAGCGCCCCCTGATCCTGGCAGGGCCGGCTATGGGCCGCCCCCTGCGGTGGGCGGACGTCCAACAGCTCTCGGATACAACAGGCATCCCCGCCCTGCCCATGGAAAGCCCGCGCGGGGTCAACGATCCCTGGCTTCACATGGCCGCAACCTGTCTCGCCGATGCAGACCTCGTGCTGCTTGTAGGAAAAAAGCTGGACTTCTCGCTCCGTTTCGGCCGGCCCCCCGCCTTCTCCGAAGCCTGCCGCTTCATCCAGATCGACGCCGATCGTGAACAACTGCGCAAAGACGAACGCGTCGTACTCAGTTTGCACACCGATCCCACCCCGGTCGTCCGGCACCTGTCAACAGCGGCACAGGCCCAAACCTGGCAGCACAGCGCCTGGCGCGAAAAGGTCGCAGAAGCTCGAAACACCACGCCCTCCCAATGGGAACACCTGCGCCGCGCACCTCAGCAGCCTCTCCACCCCCTGCGCGTGTGCGATGCGCTCCAGCCCTTCCTGAGTAACGACGCCGTATTCATCAGCGACGGAGGCGAGTTCGGCCAGTGGGCGCAGGCCGGTCTGGAAGCCCGATGCCGTCTCATCAACGGCCCCTCAGGCGCCATCGGCAGCGCCCTCCCAATGGCCCTTGCCGCCAAACTCGCGCACCCCCAGCACCAGGTCTTCGTCCTCTTAGGCGATGGCACCTTCGGCTACCACGCCCTGGAACTCGACACCGCCCTCCGCTACAACCTGCCCGTCATTGCTATTGTGGGAAACGACGCCCGCTGGAACGCCGAGCACCAGCTGCAAATCAGGAACTACGGCGAAGACCGCACAATCGGCTGTGACCTGCTGCCCTCTCGCTACGACAGGGTGGCCGAAGCCCTGGGCGGGCACGGCGAGTTCGTTCAGCATCCCGATGACTTCATCCCTGCGCTTGAACGCGCAATCGCCTCCGGGTTGCCCGCATGTATCAACATCGCCATCGAAAGCATCGGCGCACCCACATTCAGTCCGTAAGGAATGGAAACAGAATAACTTTGAACAAATGGATTCCGAGTTAAAAGGGGCGTATGCCTGTTACACTGGTCGAACGCTACAGTCCAGATTGGCCAAACCGGTTTACCACACTAAAAAACCGGTTCGAAACCAAACTCCGTGGGCACATCGTGGCCATTGAGCACGTGGGAAGTACCTCGGTTCCCGGGATGACGGCCAAACCGATCATCGACATAGACATCGTGATTGAGGAAGGTCAGTTTGAAACCGTAAAATCACTGCTTGGCACTCTTGGATACTTCCACCAGGGCGACCTGGGTATCCCGCAGCGTGATGCCTTCGGCCCGACTGATGTGGATCTGAAGAAAAGCCTCCCGCAACATCACCCCTACGTCTGTCCCGAGACAAGCCCCGAACTGAAACGGCATCTTGCCTTCCGAGATTTTCTCCGACGAAGTCCGGAATATGTCCGGCGTCTCAGCAACCTTAAGTGGGAACTTGCCCTGAAATTTGAAAACGACAGGCAGGCATACATGGATGGCAAGGAAGTGCTATGCAAGGTGATCCGTCAGGAAGCTATGAAAACCTGAAACCCGACCCACGTTCCCTCAAATCACCCTCGCGTAAGCCCCAGCCCCGCTCCCAACCGCTCCGCCGCCGTCTCAAAGGCCGTGGGCGTCAGCGCCTGTTCTCTCCTCCTCACCTTCCCGCCTGTTTTCTATTGCATTTCCCCTCTGCCTGCCGTACATTCCCGTCACAAAAAATGATATGTAAGGGGCCGAGATGGGGACGGGTCGTCCTTTGCAGGACCTGGGTTGTGGGGCATACCTCGGACAACAGGTGAGATATGTCCCCTTTGCGTTGGAGACTGGCGATGTTCAGACATAGCATCATTCTTGTGTTGCTCGTGGCGGCTTTTGTCTCTCCTGCGCCGGGGGTGGATACGCTCCAGGTCTCCTCGCCCGATCCGGTGCTGGAGGGATGGCGCTGGACCACCTTCGACCGCAGCAGCGGCCTGGCCGGTAGAGTGTGGAACATTTTCGAGGACCGGGACGGGAACGTCTGGTTCGCCACGGACCGGGGGGCGCAGCGCTACGACGGCATCAACTGGACCACCTATACGACCGAGGACGGACTGGCCCACAACCAGGTCCGGGTAATCACCCAGACCCGGGACGGGGCGATGTGGTTTGGGACAGGGGCAACAAGGGCAGGAAGGGCAGGAGGTAGGGGCATCAGCCGGTTCGATGGGGAGACATGGACGACCTACACGACGGCGGACGGCCTGGCGACCAACAACATCCTGGCGAAAGGGTTGCTCCAGGCGCGAGACGGTACGCTCTGGGCCGGGTTCTGGAGCAGCTTTGCAGATACGACCGGAACGCAGGCAGGGATCAGCCGGTTCGACGGGGAGACATGGACCCTGGTCGAAGTGCCGGTCGGGGCGCCCCGGCCGGGTATTTTGGATATTCACCAGGCTTCCGACGGGGCGCTCTGGTTCACGACCTTCAGACACGGTGTCCTTCGATTCGATGGCACAGGCTGGACGAGGTATACGGCAGAGGATGGTCTTGCTGGGAATTTCACGGCAGAGATCCTGGAATCCCGCGACGGTTCGCTCTGGGTCGGGTTCGCTGATGCGGAGGGCATCAGCCGGTTTGACGGGAGGGAGTGGAGGACCTACACGGCCCGGGACGGGTTGCCGGAGGGGGTCCGCTTCAACACCCTCTGGCAGACCGAGGACGGGACGGTGTGGGCCGGCGGCAGTTGGGGCAGTGGCGTGCTCAGCCGGTTCGACGGGGAGCGCTGGAAGCCGTATGCCTCCGAAGAGATCCCGCAGGTAAGCGGGAATGTCAGAGGTGTGCCCATGCGCGACGGCGCCGTCTGGATCTACGACTTTGGCGCGGATAAGGCGTTCCGTTTCGACTACACAAGTACAAAACGGATGACTTTCACCCACGAGGAGCGCCTTTCTTGGGGCTATTCGCCTCCCGACGGATCGGTCTGGTTTGGGACTCGAAGCGGAGCGGTGCGCTACGACGGGGAGAACTGGGTGCGGTATACCTCGAAAAATGGGCTGCTTGATGCACCGATCTATGGAATGAATCAGACGGACGACGGCTCCCTCTGGTTCTTTGCCGGTGAGCGAGAAAAGTTTGAAGGAGTCAATCGATACCACAATGGATCCTGGAGGCGATATCCAGCGCAGGAGGTCGGACTTGACGATGTAGCTGACATTATCCGGGCAAAAGACGGCTCATTCTGGTTTGCAGGAGCAAAGAATGGGAGGAGTGCGGCCAGTCGGTACGATGGGCGGACCTGGCGCGTTTACACGGACAGAGATGGGCTGGTGGGCTGGCAACTGAACTTGATGTTGCAGGCGGCAAACGGCGATCTCTGGTTCAGCGTCGGACGGCGATTTAAACGGGGAAGACGTATTGATGAAGACGACGACGACGGTGTGCTCCAATACGATGGAAAGGCCTGGACCTCTTACACGACAGAAGATGGCCTGGCTCACAATCGGATCTATGGCCTGTTTCAGACACCGGACGGTACGATCTGGGTGGGCACCCGCGCCGGGTTGAGCTGGTTCGACAGCGCCGGATGGCACAGTTACACCCTCGAGAACGGTCTTCCTGCTCAGAAACCCCGTGGCTTTGTCGTCAGCAATGGAGACCTGTGGTTCTGCTACCAGGCGGATTACGGTGCGGGCGTCACACGCTACAATGGGAAAACGTGGAGAACCTACACGGTTCAGGACGGCCTGGTGGACAACCGGGTGGAGAGCATCTATCGGGCAATGGATGGAACGCTCTGGTTCGGCACGATGGGCGGCATCAGCCGGTTCGACGGGACAAGCTGGGCAAGCTATACGGCTGACGACGGATTGCCGGACGATCATATCCGTCGGATCTGGCAGTCTTCGGATGGGACGCTATGGTTCAGGACCGCCGGTGGAAAGGCGGGCACGTTCACCCCGGACATGCAGGCACCGGAAACGACCATCGAACCTGCGCTCACAGAGATCTCCTCCGCAGGAAATATCCTGCTGAGGTGGTCGGGCCGCGACCTCTGGGACGGCACGCCGTCCCGGGACCTGCGCTACCAGTGGCGGGTGGATGGGGGGAAGTGGTCGCCCCCATCGGAGCGAACGGATTTCACGTTGGCCTCGCTGTCTTCCGGCAGGCATAGCTTTGAGGCCCGGGCGGTGGACCGGGATATGAACACCGATCCCACACCGGCGGTCCACGCTTTTGTGGTGGAGCCGCCCTGGTGGAAGAACCCCTGGGTGATCGGGGTGACGGTCGTGCTGCTGGGCGGAATTGGATTCCAGACAGGACGCGTGGTCCGTCGGGACCGGCGGCTGCAGGAGGCGAACCGGGAACTGGATGATTCCAACCAGGCGTTGTCTTCGGCCAACAAGGAACTCTTCCAGGCCAACCAGGCCCTCCAGCGAGATCATGCTGTAGAGCGCATTCGGGGCGAGGTTCAGGCCATGGAGCAGGCGTCTGACTTTGAAAAAGTGCTGTCTTTACTTTCTGAGGATTTGAAGGCCGTGGGCCTCTCGTTTGATACATGCGGGATTGATGTGCTGGATGAGCCGGTGGATAAGCCGGCGATGGAATATTTCGAAGAACACGGATTCCTCTATACCACGTATACCATCGACCCGGAGGGCATCGTAACACGCGAGTCCTATCAGGTATCTGCGCCTTTCCCTCCCGTGAATAGAGAGACCATTGAGCGTTTCATCGCCGGAGAACCGTGGCAGGCGTTGATCGGCGGAACAAATGCCATCCTGGAAGTTCCTGCCTCGAATTATGGACGCCTTCGCATCACGTCCTCGGAGCGACAGGACTTCACCGAGGAGGATACGGATGCCCTCCGGGACTTCGCATCGGCCATCGCTTTAGGCTATGCCCGGTACCTGGACATCCGGGAGATCCAGGAGCAGACCGAGCGCAAGTCTGCCTTTATGGCGTCGATGTCCCACGAGATTCGCACCCCGATGAACGCGATTATCGGCTTCACCCGGATGGTGCTCAGACGGTCGGGGGATGTGCTTCCCGAACGCCAGAAGGACAATCTGCACAAGGTCCAGGCAAGCGCCGACCACCTGCTGAACCTGATCAACAGTATCCTGGACCTGTCCAAAATCGAGGCGGGACGAGTGGATGTGGAGCCGGAGCGGTTCGATGTGAAGAACCTGATCGTCTCCTGCTGTGCCACGGTGAACCCGCTGGTCAAACCAGGCGTAGAACTGAAACAGGACGCGCCTGACACGATCGGGGAGGCCAACACAGACCAGGGGCGGCTGCGTCAGATCCTGATCAACCTGCTTTCCAACGCCCTCAAGTTCACCGAACAAGGTGAAGTATCCGTCCGGACTTCAAAAGCGAACGGACACCTGATCATCGCGGTGTCGGGTACCGGAACAGGAATCCCCGCCGACGCACTGGAGACGATCTTTGAGGAGTTCCAGCAGGTAAAGGGATCGGACCCTCAGCACAAGGGAACTGGGCTGGGCTTGCCGATCACGAAGGGGTTTGCAGAACTGTTGGGCGGGTCGATTGGCGTGCAGAGCGAGATAGGGAAAGGGTCCACGTTTACGGTGCGGGTTCCCCTTGTTTACAGCCAGAGTTGATTGACCAATGGCCGAAACGAAGATCATCCCCGTGTGAGCCCCAGCCCCTCTCCCAACCACTCCGCCGCCGTCTCAAAGGCCGTGGGCGTCAACGCGTGCGGCCCCTTCTCCACCAGCACCCGGAACCTCTCTTCGACCCCGCCCGCCGCGTAGGCTTCCTTCGCAGCCGCCTCAAACTCGCGCAATCCCGCCAGGGGCATCCCCGCATCCTCCGTCGTGCCGCACACCAGCAGCGGCCGGGGCGCCAGCGCCGAAACCAGTTCCGGGTGATCCAGCCCCTGTTCCACAAGTTTCGGAACGTAAAAATACACGCTGTGAAATCCCGTCCTCCCCTCACGGACCAGCCGGCGCACCGACCCCACGCCCCCGCAAAACACAGACGCCGCCGCGATCCGTTCATCCACCGCAAACCCGTAAAATGCGGCAATCCCCCCCAGGGAAAACCCGCTTACCCCGATCCGTTCGGCGTCCACCTCGGGCCGCGTGCCCAGATAGTCCACACCCAGAACAACATCCGCCACCAGCCGCCCCATCGCCGTCCAGCCGTACGCCGGCAGCAGATTGGACCACGACCAGTCCCAGGGTTCCGGCCTGGGCGGGTGGCAGAACTGCGTAATCGCCAACACCGCAAATCCCCTGCGGGCCAGCTCCCGTGCCCAGCCCGCCATCGTACTCCCCAGGGGCCGGAACGGCTGCTCCATCATCCGCTCCCACGTCCCCCCCGTACCGTGCAGGCAGATCACAGCCGGAAGCGACCCCGGCCGCTTCCGGGGCATCGCGATCATCCCCGGCACGACCTCGTTCGGCCCTCCCTTCAGACGCACCTCCTCCAGGATCAACCCGTCGGCCGTATCCCACCGGTTGCGCACCTCCACCGTAGGCGCCTCCAAAACGCGCGGCACACACAGCGCCTCTGCCAGACGCCGGGCCGTCTCCTGTTCGGGCGCCACCCGGTTGTGATCCCGTATCGCCCAGGCATCCAGAATCTCCCCATACCCAGGAAGAAACTGCGCCGCCTTTTCCCGGGTCTTCTTGCTCACCAGAAACAGCGGATCCCTGCGCGTGGCCCCAAGCCCCACCTCGTACAGATCCCGTGCCCGAAAACAGCGAATGGTACTCTCCCCGACCGTCCCGATCCTCACCAGCCCCTCCTGTTCCAGCCGCTCTCCCAGGGGCAAAAAATCGTTCCCCACTCCGGGATACCGCTGCAAAAATGGAAACGTCATCTCGCCGGAAACCCCCTGATCCACCACACTCCCCGAACGCGCCACCCATCCCCGCCACGGAATCTCCGTCCGCTCTTCAATTACATGGATCATCGTGCAGGAATTGTAAGTCACCCCCAGCAGCACAATCCACGCATCCAGCTCTAACAACCGGGCAAACGGGCTGTCGAACGCAAAATCGGTCACGTGAGGCCGCTCGGTCAGATCCTCGGCCAACCCTCCAACAGCCGAAACCGGATGCACCGCATGGGGACTCCGCCGTGCCCCCGGCCAGGTGCGAACCGTCTCCGAGATCCGGCCCATCAGAGAAGGCGACCGTTCCCGGTCCCAGACCTGACCGGGTCCCTCCATAAAGTATTTCCCAAAGCTCGGAACCGCCAGCGTCCCCTCCGGTCCCAGCACCTCCAGAAACGCCCGCACCACGGTCTCTGCGCCCCCCTCCACATGCCCGAAGGAACTCAGGGAACTGTGTACAAAAACAACATCTCCCGATCTCAACCCCAGCGAACCCAGACCGCCGACAACATCCGCTTGCGTAACAGAAGACCTCGTCAAAAGGAAACCTCCTCAAAACCGTATTTCACAGAATCCTCAACTCAAGTTCAGCCCCCGCGTCCAGATCGACCGGTACCATCTGGAACCGGAACCCGTACCGTTCAATTCGTTCAGCTTCTGGCCCGTCCTGCACCCGCACCGAAGTCTCCCCATCCGGGTCCAGCACCAGCAGCGTAGCCCCCCGAAGAGAGGCCCCTGCCGAAAACCGGTACACCCCCTCTTCACGCTGCTGAAACCGGACCGTGCGCCGTGCACGTTCCCACGCGTCAATCCGGGCGGCCGTCCACCACTCCATACCCAGATCATGGACGTAGCCTACGATCTCCCGCAGACCTCCCCGAACCTCCCCGGCCCAAATATGGCCCGGATGAAAAAGGTAATGACCCACACCGTAGTGGCGCAGCGCCCGATCCGCGAACAGGCGGGCCAGATTCACCGAACACCGGCGGTTCAGATCCTGGACCGTCAGGTTCACCTCCAGCACCCCAATCATCGGCCCGCCGGGCGCTTCATCGTCAATCGGGAACCAGGGATGGCAGCCCCCAAAGGGAAAACCGTTGGTATAGGGCGTATTCGGCCCCTTGCTCTCCTCCAGCGTAATACCCGCCCGCTCGCACCACCGGAAAAATTCCAGCCTGCCCTCCCAGCGCAGCGTATGGTTCTTGTTGGACGTCACCGGGCGCCCTGCGGCCCCGGTCACCGTCGCATGCTGTGCGGCCAGCTCCTCAAACCCCCACTTCAAATGTGCCACCTCGGACTTCTGATCGTCGGACGCCGTCTGATACGTCTGCGCATCGTAATGCAGCGCGACCTCCGAACCGTACTCATCTATTGCCCGGTAGAACTCCGGGGCATAGTGCCCCGCCATAATACACCAGGTCGTCCGGATGCCTACCTCTTGCGTTAGGCGCAGCAGCGACCAGCCCAGCTCCTGGTCCCCCCCGTCGGAATCGTGAGACATATGGGCAATCGCAAGCAGATTATCCGGCCAGTACCAGAGCATCGGAAGGGCCACCCCACATTCCCGACAGGCGTAAAGCACGGCCTTGACGATCAGCTCCCGGAGTTCGTCGCCGATCGGCTCCAGGAAGGCCAGGGTTCCCTTCTCCCCAGGCGCCGCAGACCGGTCCCTGTCTAAGTCCAGCGCCAGTCCCCTGATCGTATCGATCCGTGTGGGACCCACCGCAGGCGGGATCGGATGCCCCTGTTGAATCTGCACAACTGAGAAAACCAGATCGGGCCCCACCACCAGCGCCAACCCTGTCCCAACTCGGTGTTCAACCACCCCGTCGCTGGCCCCCATCACACGGGCCAGCGCCTTCCCTCCGGTCGCCTTCACCCGCCGCCCCCCAAAACAGTGAAGGCTGCTCTTCAAATCCCCCGTCACCGGATGGTCGTCCTCCACAATCTGCAAATACCCATCCACCATCTCCCCCCGGTCGACCACCCCGAACAACTCCTCCAGCCCCGATGCGCCTCCCAGACCGATCAGCGCGCCCCCCTCCCGAACAAACCGGTCCAGCAGCGCCTGCTCCTCCTCCGACAGCGTCATGTGCCAGGGCAGCAAAAGAATGCGACGGCCCGCCACATCAGCAGCGGCGATCGGACGTTCGACCTCGTCGAAAGGAATCCCGGCATGGGCGAGAATCTCGCGAATATAAAAACCGGCGTAACACTTCGACCCATCGGGCCGCGTCTGGCCCTCGGAATCGACAACCACACACAGAGGAAGAGACATTGCGCTTCTCCTTATGGCAAAAAGATCGTCATACTGGACCGGCAAGATAATATGCACTGCCTGCAAACGCAAGCAGGCAGATCCACCGGATAATCCTGAAGCGCACCAGCATGAAAAAACGGCCGGCTGTGAAGCCGACCGCCTCCTGAAATCTTCTACATCTAAACTATCGGACAGGTGAGGCGTCTTCCAAGGGCACGAAGGAAACTTTAACCCGCCGATTGAGAGCACCCGCGATACGACGAAGCATCGAAAGTGAATGCCCTTCATAGTCTGCACTCTCAAGACGGCAAATCACCGATGCAGTTGTTCCTATCTTTTCGGCAAGTTCCCTCTGGCTCAAACCTGCTTCGATCCTGAGATTGTAAATCTGTTCCGCCACATCCATCTCACTCTCGACTTCGGCCAGTAAAGCCTCCATTTCAGGATTGCCCTCGATCAGGCGCTTATAGAGGATTTCTACAGCATTCGAAGTTGTCTTTTTCCTTTTCTTCAGTTCACTCGCCATAGCTCTCGCCCTCTCCTTTATACGTGTGGCGCTGGGGATTTCGCTCGAACTTTTCCTGCCTCTCTATGGCTCTATCAATCTCTCTGGGTGGTACTCGGCGTTCCTTCACGATCCCATGAGCCAGCACAGCAGCTGTCCGTCCGTGAAAGAAATATAGAATTCGATAGTTGACCCTTTGATGGCCTACTCGAAGTTCATAGATGTTGTCTCTCAGGTAGTCGGCTTCTGGTCGCCTGAGTTCATGACCGCGTTGCTCGAGTCGCTTAATTCTAGCCAGACATTTGGCCTGAGCTTTTGGGATCAATTCCATAATCCAGTCCAGGACGGGTACAGCGCCTTCATCATCTTGATAAAAAATGACCCTGATCTCAGGCATTCCTTCCCAAGCATTCACAAATTTAAGTAAATATTATCAAATTTGCGAATGAAATCAAGAAAAAAAGAGCTGGAACGGGTTGAGCTTCCGGGTAGACCGAAACGCTCAAAGTCAAAGCCGAAAACCTGTTTGCTCTGCTTGAGCCCCTGGCCCAAACGAAGATCATCCCCTATCCCAGCCTGCTCAGTCGTCAGCCGGCTGAGCGTCATAGTAGGCAACCGTCTCGGATTGTGAGAAAGCGCCCGCTGCGATCCGCCGCAGAAGAATCCGCAGATCGTCCAGAAACGTATAAAAAAGCGGCACCACGAAAAGCGTCAGCAGGGCGGAAGAAACCAGCCCCCTCACCATCGTCAGACCCAGGGGCGCGTATGGCGTACCCATCATCGTACTGGTCCCAACCGCCATCGGAAACAACCCGAACACCGTCGTAAACGTGGTCATCAGAATCGGCCGGAAGCGGTTGTATCCGGCTTCTAAGATCGCCTCGTCCCGTTCCATACCCCCGGCACGCAGCCGGTTGATCATATCCACCAGCACAATCGCGTTGTTCACCACCACTCCGATCAGCAGGATCACCCCCATCCGGGCCATCGAACCCATCACCGTATCCGTCAGATAAAGCGTCCAGTAGACCCCCAGGAACGCAAACGGAATGGAAAGCAGCACGGAAAAAGGCAGGATGAACGACTCGAACAGCACCCCCATCAGCAGGAACACGCAGGTGATGGCCATCGCCACGGCAAAACTCATCGTATTGTCCACCTCCCGAAACTTGGAATAGGCCTCCCCCTTGTTCCAGGAATAGCCCCGGGGCATGGAGAACCCCTCCATCGCCCGGTCCACCTCCTCGTAAAGCCCCTTCAGATCCTCCTCCGTGGTATATGCCTTTACCCAGAGCCGCATCTTCCCATTCTCCCGCCGGATGGTCCCACTTCCCCGGGTCACCTTAAACGTCGCAAACGCAGCCAGTGGGATCTGCTCCCCCGACCCCGACCGGAACGCAAAACTCTTCAGTTGCGCCAGCGTCTGCTGATCCGCCTCATTCATAAACAGGCGAACATCAACCTCCCCGTCGTCCGCCTGGAAGCGGGGCAGGTCCACGCCTCGAAGCTGATACCCAATGCCGTTCCGCCGCCACAGACAGGATCTCCGCCCGCGGATCCCGCACTGAACGCATCGGCCTTCACCGCACGCTGCGTGGCCTCAACCGGATCCACTGGATTCGTGTGATCTTCCCGCTTGACTTCCCCCGTCAACAGACCTTTATTACGCTATAACCCACCTAACCCCCCGGCCCCCTCCCCTAAAGGGAAGGGGGAGCAAACCATTGTCTCAGTGAACGTTACGGAGATTGCCTTTCTCCCCTTCCCTTTAGGGGAGGGGCCGGGGGAGGGGTCCAACCTCCCAAGACCTTCTCAAGAGCAACCGCCCATGAACACATCTGATACCTCCTCCACCCTCGCCCGTCTCTCCTTCCAGGTGCCGCCGGACCGGATGGCCGAGTTTGAAGCGCGCTACGAGCAGGAGGTCGTGCCCATCCTGAAAGCGCAGGGCCTGGCGGAATCTTCCCGGCGCGGCCGTGCCACCGTCCAGGATGTTTTCAGCCGGTTATTCGAAGTCCAAACGCCTGCCGAAGTGTCGGAAAAGTATGACGCGCTTCAAAAGGACCCGAAGTGGCAGGAGATATTGAGAGATTTTGCATTGGCCTTCGGAAACGCTAGCCCAGACGGCCTCATCCAGAACGGCTTTGACCTCTACACCGCACCCGCAGGCCCCGGAAAAATCCTGGACAACGCCCATAAAACAGGCCTCTGGCGCACCTACGATGCAACGGACGGCCTGGTCAGCGGTTTTGTCATGTCAATGCTGCAGGATCGGGACGGAAACCTCTGGTTCGCTGCCTATGGCGGCGGCGTGAGCCGATACGACGGGCAGACCTTTACCAACTTCACTACAGAAGACGGACTCGCACACAACGAAGTCTCATCCGTCTTCCAGGATCGGGATGGAAACCTCTGGTTCGGCACCGAAGCCGGCGCGAGCCGATACGACGGGCAAACCTTCACCACCCTGACCACACAGGACGGACTCCCGCACAACGAAGTCTCATCCGTCTTCCAGGATAAAGACGGAAACCTCTGGTTTGGCACCGAAGCCGGCGTAAGCCGATACAACGGGCAGACCTTCACCACCCTGACCACAGAAGACGGGCTCGCGAACAACCAGGTATCGTCGGTCTTTCAGGATGAAGACGGACACTTCTGGTTCGGCACCGAAGCTGGCGTAAGCCGGTATAACGGCCGGATTTTTACGACATTCACCACCCGGGAAGGGCTGGGAGACAACTGGGTGCGGTCCATCTTTCGGGATCGGGACGGAAACCTCTGGTTCGGAACCAACGACGGGGGTGTGAGCCGGTACGATGGACGGGACCTCGTCACCTTCACCGAAGCGGACGGACTGGCGGGAACCAGTGTGCTGTCAACCTTCCAGGATAAAGACGGACACTTCTGGTTTGGCACCTTCACCGGCGTGAGCCGATACGACGGGCAGACCTTTACCAACTTCACCGAAGCGGACGGACTGGCGAACAACCGGGTCTGGTCCATTCTCCAGGACCGGGAGGGACACCTCTGGTTTGGCACCTTTAGCGGCGTGAACCGGTATGACGAGTCCACGTTCACCTCGTTCAGAACAACAGAAATTGGAGCGACGCAAAATGACGTACTGTCCATCTTCCAGGACCGGGAGGACAATCTCTGGTTCAGCCCCTTTGGCGGCGGCGTGAGCCGATACGACGGACAATCCTTCACCACATTCACTACAAAAGACGGGCTGGCGGAAAACGCCGTATTCTCGATCTTTCAGGACCGGGATGGGCACTTCTGGTTTGGCACCTGGGACGGTGGCGTGAGCCGATACGACGGGCAATCCTTTACCAACTTCACCACAAAAGACGGACTCGTGAACAACCGGGTCTGGTCGATCCTCCAGGATCGAAGTGGCAATCTCTGGTTCGCAACCTTCGACGGTGTGAGCCGTTACGACGGGCAATCCTTCACCACATTCACCACAAAAGACGGACTCGCGCACGACCGGGTGCGGTGTTTCATGGAGGACCGGGATGGCAACCTCTGGTTCGGCACGTTTGGTGGGGTAAGCCGATACGATGGGCAGTCCTTCACCACATTCACCACAAAAGACGGACTCGCCTCCGACAGCGTCTGGGACATCCTCCAGGATCGAAGTGGCAACCTCTGGTTCGGCACGATGGGCAGTGGCGTAAACCGGTACGATGGGCAGTCCTTCACCACATTCACCACAAAAGACGGACTCGCCTCCGACAGCGTCTGGGACATCCTCCAGGATCGAAGTGGCAACCTCTGGTTCGGAACCAGTGGAGGCGGGGTAAGCCAGTACGACGGACGGGTCTTCCAGACGATGACCCAACGGGACGGCCTGGCGGGCAACGTGATACAATCCATCTTCCAGGACCGGGAGGGAACCTTCTGGTTCGGCACCAACAACGGCATCACGCGCTATCGTCCGCCAAAGCATGTCCCGCCACCGGTGTACACCGATGCGGTTGTGGCCGACCGGCGCTATCAAGGGACCTCCGAACTGGAAATTTCGACCAGCCCGGGCCTGGTGGCTTTTGAGTTTCACGGGATGAACTTCAAAACCCGTCCGGAAGCCATCATCTACCGATATCGTTTGAAAGGATACGATCAGGACTGGGTGCACACCCACGAACACCGCGTGGAATACCAGGACCTTTCTATCGGCGACTACACCTTCGAAGTCGTGGCCGTAGACCGGGACCTGGTCTACTCGGAAAAGCCTGCAAGCGTGCGCTTATCCGTCGTCCGGGACACGCGGGACAAACAAATCGACGAACTGGAGCAGCGTGTGCAGGAGCGCACCCGGGAGCTTCAGGAAAAACAGGCCCAGCTCGTACAGTCCGAAAAAATGGCCGCCCTGGGAAACCTCGTGGCGGGAATCGCCCACGAAGTCAACAACCCCATCGGAGCGATCAACAGCGCCACCGACGTCTTGAGCCGGGGTATCGACAGAATCGTACACATCCTGGAAAACAGCGAAATCGCGAAGTCCATTAAAGAAACGACCCAGCTCCAGAAGATCCTGAACCTGCTCAAACAAAACAACCAGACCACCATGATGGCAGGCGATCGAATCGCCCAGATCGTCAAAAACCTGAGGAACTTCGCCCGCTTAGATGAAGCTGAATACCAGAAGGCCGACCTGCACGAAGGCCTGGACAGCACCCTGGCCCTGTTGTACCACGAATCCAAAAAACCGGTCTCCATCGCCAAAGAATACGGCGAGATTCCACAGATCTACTGCTATCCAGCCGAACTCAACCAGGTCTTCATGAACCTGCTGCTCAACGCCGTCCAGGCCATAGAAAATCGGGGCATGATCGCCCTTAAAACATCTGCGGACCAGGACAACGTCTACGTGAAAATTTCAGATACGGGCAGGGGCATCCCCCCCGAGAACCTGAACAAAATCTTCGACCCCGGCTTCACCACCTCGGGCGTCGGCGTAGGCACCGGCCTGGGATTGTCCATCAGCTACAATATCGTGCAGAAGCACGGAGGAAAAATCGACGTGGAAAGCGAGATAGGCAAAGGATCCACGGTCACGATACAAATTCCGGTGGTCTAATCGGATTCCTGACAGCATGAATTCCTAAAGTTTTTACACCCATTAACTTACAGCATTACAGGGTAAACACAGCTTTTCACGCGCCTACTATTTGAAGCTATAAACATTAGAATTTATGATGAATCACATAAAATGTATTGACATTCTTTCGGGCGGATTATATTTTATAGAGGGTCTAAGAACAACGGTTCTGATGCGGAAGCCCTCCAAACAGATCCGGTTTTTTGGGAGCCGATTTAATCCGGACAAGGGGAAGCCAGGCCAGGAGGTGAATCCATGAAAATCAAGGATATTCTGGACAACAAAAGTTCGAAGCTCGTGACGGTTGGTCCGCAGCAGACACTCCATGAAGCGCTCTGCACGCTGATCGAAAACAAGGTCGGCGCCTTACTGGTCAAATACGACTCCAACACCCTCATGGGCATCATTACCGAACGCGATCTCATGAAAGAAGTTTATGACAGCAGTTCTCTAAGTGAAAAACGGGTGGAAGAGGTCATGACCCGTGATATCACCACCGGAACGCCGGAGGACGACATCGAGTATGTTATGAACGCCATGACCGAAGGACGTTTCCGGCACATGCCGGTGCTCAAAAACAACGAACTGGTCGGTATTGTCTCCATCGGGGACGTGGTTAAGGCGCAGCTGCACCAGGCAAAAACCCAGGTCACCTATTTAATGGACTATATTTCAGGACCTGTTCTGGCATAAATTTCTCCGCAGTGTAAAGCTGCTGGAAAGGAGGCCTTCCGGAAGTCGCCGTTTCTGTGGATACAATCGATCTCCCCCACTTATCTTCTCTATCTAAGAGTCAGCAATATTTCCTGACAGGAGGGGAGTCTATGGCAAACCACGAACACCTCACGCTGGTCATGCAAGGGGCGGCGATCTGGAACAGTTGGAGGAAGGAGAACCCCGATGTGCAGCCGGACCTCAGCGGACCGGACCTCAGCGGGGTAGACCTCAGCGGGGTGGACCTTCGCAATGCGAACCTCCGGGGGGCGAACCTCAGCAGCGCCAGCCTCTTTGGGGCGGACCTGTTCAGCGCCGATCTCACCTGCACCAACCTCACCGGCGCGAATCTCTGGGGCACGAACCTTTTTGAGGCCAACCTTCGAGGGGCGGACCTGACCAATACAAAGCACCTCACCGAAGATCAGGTCGATTCGGCAATCACGAGTCCAGCAACCGTCATACCCAGCGTTCTCAATAATTGACCGCACCCGATCGGATGTGGACCGGCGGTGTTCAAAAACCCAAAGGGCCTGCTGTTGTAAAACAGCAGGCCCTTTCATATAGTCATGGTTCGCGATTCGAGGTCCGTTTTCTCAGTACTCGATCCCCGATTTTTGCTTTTCTCCGCGTCCTCCGCGTCTCTGCGGTGAACGCTTACGATTTCGATACCGGTCAACCCCTGCCGGCCTTAATCCATCGATTGAACACGTCCTCCAATCGGCAGTAACAGATCCACCTCCTTCCCGCCCGTAATCGGAACACTTCCCCATCTTCCCACAACCTCTCCCGATACAGGATCGACCGCTCGGACGAGATAGTAGCCCGACGCGCCAACACGCCAGAACTGTGGAACCACGCTGTGTCTTTCCGACTCACCTTCCCCGTCCGGCCCGACGCCGGCCCTCCGTACCTTGACGTCGGCCACGATTTCGACCTTCACCCGACCGTTGGGGTCGGTCACCCCCTTCCACCGATAATCGGACGGACGGCCTGAAATCGACCGCGAAAAGGCCACCTCCAGTCCCGCTGCCGGTACGCCGTCTTGTGTCACAGTTGCAAGCACAACTGCCTGGTGCTTGGAAATCGCAGTAGGGGGTTCTTCTCCTACCGTAACCGTCATCGGCGTGATCGTTCTAAAATTGTAAACGCTGCCCGGATCCCCATCAATAAAATAGCCCGTTTCGCTTCCCGTCGGCGATACCACGTCCACCCGAACCGATGTTGTTCCACCCGGAGGCCTTCGGATCACCCGAAGTTGAAACCGGGCCACCACGCCGTTCCCCACCGCAACCCGCTGCGGCGTGCCGAAAAACCTCGGAATAAGTTCCGAGTAGCGGAGCTGAAAGCCCGGAATCTCATTGATATCGCTGTTCCCGATAACATCGTCCAGCGTATCGTTGAAAAACATCTGTCCGGCCAGCCATTCTCCCTGGCTGAAGGGGCGAACCACCTCTCCCTGCTGGATGGCAGGAATGATCTCCAGGTACGTATCGTCAAAGCTCACAAAGAGCGTCACCTGCGTAACAGCCGCCCCATTGCTCTCCACAAAAGCCTCCACCTCCAGCACATCTCCCACCTGCACCAGCGGGCCGGTACTCCCCGTCCCCCGCCGGCGGATAAACAGGTCCGCAACACCCTGCTTTCCCGGCGCCTTCCGAAGTCCGCGCAGGCCCGGCTCCCCAACGGCGAAGCCGTCCCGCTGCCCCAACACCCTCACAAACATCACAAAATCGCCAAACGCAACCCTGCCGTCGCCGTCCAGGTCATAGACCGGGCTATCCGTACCAAACGCCCCGGCGAATAACGCGAAGTCCCCGAAGGTCACAACACCGTCCCCATCGAAATCCGCTCCCCGCCCCCACAACGGCCCTGGAACCAGAACAAGGAGCACCATACCCAGGAACAAAATCACACGAAAAATCATATCCAACCCCTCAACCACCTTTCAAGAAAACCTGCGCAATCTCCTTGCGTACTACTCCTCAGCCCCCACCTGCTTGAGCATCCCAACAACATCCGTCTTACCCCTCTCGGCGCAATCATCAAAGCCGTCCTCCGATTCCTGGCCTTCACGTTGACATCTGCCCCCGCATCTAAAAGCATCCGCACAAAGCTTGTGTCCCCCCCGTAGGCCGCATGCATCAGGACCGTCCACCCAGACGTCGCGCTCACATGCACATCTGCGCCTTCGTCCAGCAACATACGCGCCACATCCTTAAAGCCCTTATCCGCTGCAAAAACCAAAGCCGTCCTGTTATCTCTATCTTTCGCATGCACATCCGCACCCGCATCCAAAAGCATACGCACAACCGTTGTATCCCCCTTGGCTCCAATCTCCATCAAAGTCGTAATGCTGTACCTGTCTGCATGCACATCCGCACCCGCATCTAAAAGTACCTGCACAACCGTTGTATCGCCCTTCTTTGTCACCATCAAGGCCGTCATACCTGTCTCATCGTGCGCGTTCACATTTGCGCCCGCATCTAACAGCTCCCGCACAAGGTCTGCATCGCCCTTCTTTGCCGCCTCAATCAACTGCTTATCAACATCCCCTGTACAGGCTGTGAACAGAATCAGTGAGACAAGCAGCAAACCCATAACCCATGCGCGCAGCATCCCTCTTCCCCCTTAAAGCAAGCTATCTCTTCGTATGGGCCTCCTCAAGCGCCTCAACGGTTTCGGCTTTGCCTTTGTTTTTCGCATACTTCACGGCTGTCCAGTCGTTCTTGGCCGCTGCATTCACATCTGCGCCTCCATCCAGCAGAACGCGCACAACCTCTGTGTGCCCCCCATATGCCGCAAAGATCAGGGCCGTCCACCCCGTCTCAACCTTCGCATCCACCTCTGCGCCTCCATCCAGCAGAACGCGCACGGCGCCTGTGTGCCCCTTTTCCGCGGCCTTCATCAGGGCCGTCACGCCATACATATCCGCATCCACATCCGCACCGGCCGCCAGCAGCGCCTTGATAACCGTTGTATCGCCCTTAACCGCCGCCTTCATCAGCGCCGTCATACCATACGTATCCGCATTCACATCCGCACCGGCCGCCAGCAACGCCCGTACAATGGTAAAATTGCCCTTTTCCGCGGCCTTCATCAGGGCTGTGATCCCCTGCTTCTCCGCATTCGCGTTCGCACCGGCCGTCAGCAGATCCTTCACAGCGGTCGTATCGGCCCCTTTTACCGCATCCATCAGGTCTGTATCAACATCCTGCATACAGGCCGTAAATAGAACCGGCAGCACGAATACCAGACCCATACGTCGTGTGCATGACATAGCGTTATTCCCGGTCATCCAAGAAAGGGACTGCTTCAACCCTTCAGGCCTCCAGCGGCCAGCGCCTTTACCTCTGCTTCCGGCATCGAGAATATGATGCATCATCAGGGCCGGGAAGTCAAGAACATATAAAAAGTAGACCCTCGAAGCAACATCTTGCGAAAAACTGCAATATTCCTTATTTTTGGTTCCAGGAGGAATGCCATGCCGCTTCGCATAAACACCAACACCCCGGCGCTTGCCGCGCAACGGGCGCTGCGGTCGAGCAACCGGGAACTGGCCGCCCGAATTGAACGGTTGGCTTCCAGCCTGCGCGTCAACCGGGCGGCCGATGACGCGGCGAACCTCGCGATCAGCGAAACGGTGCGGGCGAATATCGGGGGGCTGGTCCAGGGGGTGCGCAATGCGGAACAGGCGGTCAACCTGACCCAGGTCACCGAAGGCACGCTCAATGAGGTCAACAGCATCCTCGTCCGAATGCGGGAACTGGCCGTCCAGGCATCCTCCTCCACCTTAACCGACAACAACCGCGCCGGTCTGCAGGCGGAATTCGCCCAGCTCTCCGCCGAGGTCGACCGTCTCACCCAATCGACCGGCTCGGCCGGAACCACCCAAACCTTCCAGATCGGCCCCAACGCGACAGACGCGGACCGGGTCGAAATCAGCCTGGATGCCCTGTCCGCCAGCGGACCGGAGCTCAACCTGGGCAACGCTTCGGTCGCAACGGCCCAAAGCGGGCGGACCGCCCTGTCCGGGTTGGACCAGGCCATCTCCAGGGTCACCGCTCAGCGCGCGGACATCGGCGCCCTGCAAAACCGGCTGGCATCCTCTATCCGGTCCGGCGAAAACGCCCTCGTAAACATCCAGGCCTCCGAATCCTCCATCCGGGACGCCGACATCGCCGAGGAGGCCACAGCTCTCGCCCGCGCCCGCATCCTGAACCGGGCCGCTACCGCCGTGCTGGCCCAGGCCAATGTGCTCCCGCAGCGAGTGCTGTCGCTGCTTGGGTAGCCCTGAGGGTTCTCACAGGGACGGCCCGCCTGTTCCCGAGACCCAAAAAGGACCCCCGGAACCGCTTCCGGGGGCCTCTGTTTTTATCTCTATACAGGCCAACATCTCAGCCGGACGTCGACTCACCCTCCGGCGCCGATTCGGCCGCAGGTGCCGGCTCAGCCGCAGACGCCGCCCCGGTCTGTCCGTAAATCAGGCCGATCACGATCCCTCCGATCCCCCCTTCCACCAGGTGCCAGACAGCGTCTACAACCAGCACCTTCCCTGAGCCGGTCACAACCCCGTACATCACCAGACCGTTGGGCAAAATCCACAGCAGCCCCATCAGGACCCCGAACTTTACACCCTCTGTTACGGGTGTCCCTCCGCTGTAGCCCTTGGGATAAATATAAGCCATCAACAGGCCCAGCACCAGATACCCCAGAGCGATAAACTGCATCTGATACTGTTCCCGCAGACCCGGCGGGCCGTTCGACCTGTAAAAATCGCCCATAATCGCCATGTACCACAGCCCGGACAGCAGGAACATCACGAAGAACCCGGCAATCCACGCCCCGATGAACTTTTTGGCATTCATGGATCAATCCCTCCTCTTAAACCTCGTATCGTCACGTTGCGAGCGGGGGAGTCGTTCACCCAAACCGTACGTTGACCTCCTTTCTCTTGCGCAATAAAAAAAACCGCGCCCCTGCAGGTGCGGCTTTCCACCACTGGCGATTCGGGCGTCCATCGGCGCCCTCCCGACTCGGACGCAGTAGAAAAAATATGGTAACTGTTCAAATATAGTAATCATACTTATTGAAGGTCAAGAAAATTCCGGCAAAAGAGAAGAAAAAAGCCCGGTGGAACCGCCCGCCGGACCTTCACAGATCCCCTCTAAAAAGCTGCCTTCCTCCCCTCTTCTTGCAGTTGACATCAAATACCTTCTTGTATATCTTGTCGTTAGGGTCCACGATTCGCGGTCGTGAGATAAGCGAGAAAACTGAAATCCGAAGCCTTTCGAGGGGACCATCAGATGGACGGTCAAATGCGAGAGTTGATCGAGAAGGCGGCGATGGTGCTGAAAACGGCCGGAGCCCGTGAGGTGTATATCTTCGGTTCGGTCGCCAGAGGAACGCTGCACGAGGCTTCCGATGTGGACCTGGCTGTTTCCGGCCTTCCGCCCCGAATTTTTTTCCGAGCAATGGGCCAGGTCGAAGATGTCCTGGGACGACCGGTAGACCTGATCGACCTGGATGAAGCGACACCTTTCACACGGTATCTGAAAGAAGAAGGGGAATTACACCGTGTGGGATAGGCTGCAAAAGCAGATCGGGGTCGAACGCGAACAGCTCAACAGATTGCTTGAGATCCATCGCCCCCTGTTGGTTACCTGTTCCGAAACGCCTCCCAGTGACATCGAGCTTTCCGCCCTGGCGACGATGCTGCATTCTTTCTACACCGGGAATGAAAATATCTTCAAAAGAATTGTCGCAGAACTCGGCGATACCCTGCCTCGTAGCGAATTCTGGCACCGCGAATTGTTGGATATGATGACACGCCCTTCCGAAGCCCGTGAAGCCGTTATCTCTGAGACATTGCGTGACCGGCTCAGGGAATATCTCGGATTTCGTCACGTCTTTCGACAGGCTTATTCATTCCAGTTGAAATGGGAGAAGATGTCTTCCCTCGTGCTGGAATGCGAGGACACGTTACGGAGGTTAGAAACCGAGTTGGACGCTTTCTTGCGGCCAGCTCAGGATTCTTCAGACGCATAACTTTCCCTCAATTACGTTTATTAAAAACAGAGGTAGCCAATCGGTACAAATCGGCTGCCTCTGTTGTGAGACGGCCTCTCGTTAAAACCTTCTCGAGTGACTGCTCACCAGGTAGAATAACAAGGCCCCGGCGTAATCTTCCGGGGCCTTGTTGTGTCCGGTCAGGCCAGACCGGTTGTCCTGCTTCAACAGCAGTTTAGTTGCCAAAAGGAACTCAAAAAACACCTGCTGCTTCAGCCTTGAGCGTGGGGTTGGTGTATCGATCGCTACGGGTCAAGAGGACGCACTCGCACTCGCACTCGATAATCTTCTGTCATTCTACAGATTCGGACAGCTGGAGTCGATCTTCGAATAGGGCGTTCGCTTCTTCTGAAAACCGACGCGGGGTCCACGGCTCATCTGAAACATTATGTACGTCCTTTGCCGTCAGGCAGGTTATCAAAAAATCTGATAGCGGCAAATGACGCTGAACAGCAAATATTGCACTCCCGGTCCTGACCGCCCGTCCAGATTCGATAATTTTATGGGCATCAAAATAGAACCGATATCCGGGCATATATGCTTCATCAAGTGTTACAAATCGGTTTTTCTGGTTTGAACTGATCACGGCTTCCGGCCAGGGGCTTGTCCAGACCGCAAAGTTGATTAAATCCAGGAAATCCTCAGGCTCTTCGAGACCCTTGTGACCAAGACGGGGCTCTTTCATAAAACCTTCCGATTTCAAGAACACATAAGACCGTAATTCACCATCCTGGAGGATTTTCTTTCCCGATTCAGTAACCGTTGAATGCACAACATACCGTGCATCTGACGGACGTACAACACCGGCACCGGGTGTCCCTTCAAGAGATTCTCGAACAAGGTCGCCGAGGTTCACATCCTGGGGCGCCGCTAAAATAACATTCCGCCCAACGATCTTCTCGTAACGGTAACTACCCAGGTATCCAGCCATTCAGGTTTTTGTGAAAATAGTCGATAAGAATTGAGGTATATTAGAAAGTTGTGGACGGGTATAAAAAATGAGCGTATCCTTGAATATCGAATAACCACAAATCCCTCAGCCGAGGGAGAAAGGATACGCTCCATGAAACAATATACAACCTCCCAAGTGGAGAAGATAGTCAGAAATGAAGTGACCCTGAGCCTGGAGGATCTGCTTCGAGCCGGCGCCCGCAAGATGCTGCAAGCCGCCCTGGAGTTTGAAGTGGAGACCTATATCGAAAGCTTTAAGGACGAGAAAGACGTAGGGGGTCGCCGAGAGGTGGTCAGAAATGGTTCCCATAAACCCCGAGAGCTTCTCACGGGTGTGGGCAAGATTCCCATTCGTCAGCCTCGGGTGCTGGATCGGCGTTTTGGACAGCAGTTTACCAGTGCCATTTTGCCCAAATATATGCGTCGGGCGCCTTCCATCGATGCCTTGATACCGGCCCTGTATCTCAAGGGGGTGTCCACGTCCTCTTTCCCCGAGGCACTTTCTGCCATCCTGGGCGAGAATGCCCCGGGGTTATCCCCTGGCAACATTGTGCGGCTCAAACAGATCTGGGATGAAGAGTATCAGGGGTGGAAACATCGGGATCTTTCAGAGAAGCACTATGTGTATATCTGGGCAGATGGCATCTACTTCAACGTCCGTCTGGAACCGGATCGGCCCTGTATGCTGGTCATTATAGGGGCAACCAAGGACGGTCGTAAGGAATTGCTGGCCATCGAAGATGGGCATCGAGAAAGCAAACTGTCCTGGCAGGGCGTGCTCAGAGATCTCAAAAAAAGAGGCCTGAAAGAGGCGCCTGCCCTTGCCATAGGCGATGGAAGCCTGGGGTTTTGGGCAGCGTTGGAAGAAGAGTTCTCCATCACCCGTCATCAGCGCTGCTGGGTGCATAAGACAGCCAACGTTTTGGACAACCTGCCCAAATCTGTCCAGGCCCAGGCCAAAACACGCATCCACGAGATGTATCTTTCACCCACCAAGGAGGACGCCCTCAAAGCCTATGATGACTTCATCGCCCTTTATCAAGCCAAGTATCCCAAGGCCTGTGAGTGCCTGGAAAAAGACAAGGATGTGCTCTTCACATTCTATGATTTTCCGGCCGCCCACTGGCGACACATCAGAACCACCAACCCCATTGAATCCACCTTTGGCACCGTCAGGCATCGCACCCGCCAGACCAAGGGATGCGGTTCTCGAAATGCCACGCTGATGATGGTCTATAAACTGGCCAGCGAGGCGGAGAAAAACTGGCAGCGGTTGCACAGCCACAAGCTGGTTGAACTGGTGGTCCAGGGCGTTGAATTTGAGGATGGAGAAATCAAAAAAGCAGCCTAACTCATCGGGATACGCTCAAATCTCATCCACAACTCTTGACAATATCTCATAAGAATTACACCAGGCGCACCAGGGCCAAATCGACCGTAAATTTCCCGATGTAAGCAATTGAGAAGACAAACCCCAATGTCAGGCTTACAAGAACAAGAGATACGCGCCATCTACCATCAAGGCGAGGAAGCTGTTGTCGGATTGATCCAGGGCTTAGTTGCCCAGATCGAAGCGTTAAGAGCTGAGGTTCAATCGCTTCGAGATCAAGTGGCCAAAGACAGCCGCAAGAGCAGCAAACCGCCTTCCAGCGATGGTCTGCAAAAACCTCGCACAAGACTTGGACTTGACCCGTTTCGGTGGGTACCTTATCTCTTGGGAGAAAGGAGATCCACTATGCCGCCAACACGTCCACCTTATCCACCTGAGTTCAAAAAGCAAATGGTCGAATTGGTTCGAGCCGGTCGTACGCCAGGAGAGCTGGCCAAAGAGTTCGAGCCCTCAGACCAGACGATCCGGAACTGGGTGGTACAGGCCGACCGAGACGAGGGCCTTCGAGAAGACGGTCTGACCAGTGATGAGCGAGAGGAGTTGCGCCGTCTTCGTCGCGAGATTAAGCAGTTACGCATCGAGCGTGAGATCTTGTCAAAAGCAGCAGCCTGGTTCGCTCAGGAGACCAACACGATCCCCAGAAAGCCTTCCAGTTCGTGAAGGCGCACCAGGCAAAATGGCCAATTACCACGCAATGCCGAGTCCTGGGTGTCTCCCTCAGTGGGTATTATGCGTGGCGAGGACGCCCCCCATCGCCAAGAGCAAAGGTCGATGCGGATCTCAAGGAACAGATTAAGGCTTTTCATGCCCGTTCTGATTCTACCTACGGAGCCCCCAGAATCTGGGAAGATCTGGCAGCATTAGGCATCCGTATAGGCAAAAAGCGTGTCGCCCGTCTGATGGTTGAGATTGGTATCTTCGGGGTGAGCCGTCGAAAGGGTATCAGAACCACCCGTAAGGGAAAAAAGGCTCAAAAAGCCCCTGATCTGGTCAAGAGACTTCACTGTTGAAGCCCCAAATAAACTCTGGGTGGCCGATATTACCTACGTACCAACCTGGGCGGGCTTCCTGTATCTTGCTGTGGTTATCGATGTCTTTTCCCGCCGAGTCGTGGGCTGGACGATGGCTTCGACGCTCCAGAGTGAGTTGGTTTTGTCTGCTTTGAATATGGCACTTTGGCAGCGTCATCCTTGTGGGGTGATCCACCACTCCGACCAGGAATCTCAGTATACTTCACTTGCCTTCGGTAAACGCTGCGATGAGGCGGGTATACGTCCCTCAATGGGTTCTGTAGGCGACTGCTATGACAACGCACTGTGTGAAAGCTTTTTCGCCACCCTCGAATGTGAATTGATCGACCGCCGTTGTTTTCGTACCCACAAGGAGGCCAGATTGGCTATTTTTGAGTATATTGAGGGCTGGTATAATCCCCATCGTAGGCATTCATCAATCGCATACCACTCACCGATGACATATGAAAAACAGCATCAAACACGGGCTTGAAGCCCAAGCCCTAAACACTCCACCAAAACGGGGCAACTCCAGCAGCTTTGCGAAAAAAAGGGGCCAAAAAGAATGGGGGCCAAAAAGGTCATCCCGGTCACACCCTCACCTTGGTAGACCATCCAGACCATACGGTTTTGCATCGGGTTGAAGCGTGTGCCCACTGCGCTGTTCGTCTCGAGGAGGTGGCCGTGGTTGATGTTGAAAAGCGCCAGGTGTTTGATATCCCGCCCTTACACATCACAGTGACCCAACACCAGGCTCAGGTCAAAATCTGTCCCGATTGTGGCGGGTGCACCAAGGGGGCGTTTCCTTTAGATGGGGTGCCGACTCGGTTTTACGTAGATGTTTTCTGTCTATGCTGCATCGGCATAGTCAAGGAGTTCATCATTGGCATATCGAACCTGTTTATACTGATTCCAGAAAGCATCCCATCGTTTTGACTTGACGTAAGTGCGTAACTGCAAGATGCGTTGTCCTCCCTGCCAGGACCATTGCATACCCGATCGACAAAGCCTTGTCTTGACCAGGGTCTTGCAGGCCGCTTCGACGGGTCCCGAGCCAATGGGCAGACCCCTTCGACGAAAGTCAGCATAGGCCATCCGGTGTTTGTTCCGAAAGAAGAAGGTTCGTTCTGTTTCCAGGTCTTCCAATCGTTTTTGACCCAGCCTTCGGCGGCTTTTGTAATAGTCGATGGAGCGAATAAGGGTTTCTGCTGCGCCATCTTGGGTCAGCAGTTTGTGGTGGTAGGTTTCATACCAGCTTTGCGCTTTTGCTGATTTTTTGCCAAACAGGAGTTCGGCAGCTTCAGACAGATGTTCTGTGGTGTGATAAAAACCCACCAGTTTTTCATACCCGATGAACCGAGGAGTGGTATCAGCATATTTCCACAACCCTCGTGCCCCATCACACAGGAACACTTTTCCGACCTCATCTTTCAGTTGTCCTTCGATATGATCGAGTTCTTCCTCAAAGCGTATCTTCAACGTTTGACCACCCTCTTCGGGCATTTGTGCCACATACCGAGAGACCAAACGCTTTGGTGGGGTGCCGTCCTTTGGAGGTGCCCCATAAAAGGACAGGCTGCCCACCAGGGCCTGTTTGAAACTGGTCGGACTTTCTTCGGACGGTTTTTCCCCCGGCCTCTCTTGTGGACGCCCGCGTTTTTTCCCCGGCTCATCCAGCCTGAGGTGGGTCCCATCCAGGCTGGCCACCATCACTTTTGTCCCTTTGGGGTTCTCCTCCTCCTGACGGATCGACCGGTTGAGTGTTTCATCCATCTCGACCAGCCACGCTCCCGTCTCTTCTGTGATGTGTTTGACCGCTGTGGCAGAAGGCTGAAACAGAGCCGTCTTTTCCAGCACAGAAACGGTTTCCTCCGGCGTGATCAAACTCACCGTGAACAACACCGCTTCACGAACTTCCACGGTGGCAAACTCACCGACCATTCCCCACATCACATCCAACGGCACATAAGAAGGCCCCCCTTCATCGGCCTGAAACAGATTTCGAGAAAGCTTCATCTTCCCAAAGGGGGTCAAAAACGTCTTCTCACTTTGTTGCTTAAACCGATACAGCACATTCTCGACCTGTTTTGGGGCCTCATCCACTTCGTAGGCTTCCAAAAATGTGCGAAGCGCTGCGATCCCACAAGCCTTGAGGGCTTCACCAAGCCCACTTGTGACCTGTTCTGCCAATTGAGGCGTCAAACTCTCCAGGTCCAAATTTTCGCAATGGGCGCTCAATTTTTGCTTAAATTCCCAGGTGGCGGCTTCGATCATCTCTGCGAGGTCCATCTTGGGCTCCTTTCCCGTATCTATACAACCTTATTGTTTTCAGTCTGTTGTATGATCGGGATTTGGAGCCTTTTTTGCAACTCGTTTACGTAAATTCAGAGCAGCACCCTTATTATAGAATATCCAGATCCCTTCCTGTTTGCCGTTTCTATAGGTTCCTTCAACCTGCCTGGAGCCGTGTTTCCAGTAGTACGTCCATTTGCCCGTCTTTTCGCCGTTTTTATAGAATCCTTCTTCTTTCTTGTTTTCGTTCTCGTGATACGCCGTGTGGGGGCCGTCTGATGGGCCGCAGCCGACTGTGATGATCACTCCTGCAAGGAGCGCCAGTACAGGTTTCATATAGAACCTCTTGAGATGAGTCAATACACCTGCAAGCAGTACCGGAGGAAAAGCCCTCAGCCGCGCTAGCCCTCGTTCGACTGCCATTGAATTAAGGCTTCGGCTATGGTTTCGACCATTTCCCGCACGTCCGCAGCGTGGGACTCCGGGCTGTCCGGGACCGCCTGGAGAAAGGTTCGGATGACACCGGCCTTCCCGCTGACGTGGCGGTCGCCATACACGTTATGTTTCGGCTTTCTGGGATCAATCAGAACCTTGCGGTTGTCCAGGGGATCGGCGTGGAAGTTTGCAAAGATGGCGTCCTCGATTACCTGAGCTTTGGGTCGCAACGCTTCGGGCATGGAGTCTCTGTCCTGCATGCCGATGCTGCGCGTAAACCCTTCGCGGGTAAAATGCGCGTGGACTTCGATCTCTGCGTCGGGTCTGAGTTCCAGCAAATAGTTCCAGACCGCTTCGGTCTCGCGAGGGGCCGGGCGCGTTCCTTCGACCAGGTCGTTGATGCCGAACTTCGGCACCTCACCTGCCGCATTGGTCACGCTGTGTCCCACGAATACCCCGTCCGGATTGGTCATGGGCAGCAGGCAGAACTGGATTTGATCCAGCAGACGGCGGACGCGTGTTGTGGGGATTGTGAGCCAGTGTGCGACGTGCATAATCCCCCAGGAGACCGGCTCACAGGACTGCATGGTGGCCTCAACCATCAGCTTGAGGGGACGCGGTTCGGTCTCCAGCACGGGAAGTGGACGGCCCTGCGCGGTGGGTCCAATCTCCCGGTAGGTCCAGAGGGGAGACCGTTGTGCGAGCCGCCGCGCTTTTTCGCAGACCGCGTCCGGCTCCTCGTAGGGCGCGGAGGCGATGCGGACCGATTCGCCGGGGGTGATCTCTACAGTTGTGTCGATGTACAGATTGTCGTGGTCGTGACGGGTGTCTTCCGGCGGTATCCAGGACCAGCCTCCGTCCCTCCGGACCCACCAGGGGGGATACATGTAGTTTGCGCCTTTCTTGCTGGTCAGGAATCGGAGGGTGATTCGCCTTGTCTCACCCCCCGTGTTCTGGACGCGGACGTGAGCCATGTACTCTTTGGGAACGCCGGCCCCGTCAAAAAGTTCGTCCAGCACGTCCTGGAACCACTGCGGCAACTCCTCACGCTGGTAGTCCACTTCGTACACGCCCCCATCCAGTTTGCGAACCGGTCCGGCGCTGCTGCAGGCGAAGTCGCTGTCGATGCCGATTTCTGAGTCTTCAAATGTCATGGCATTCCTTTCGGAAGTTCGATTTCGTAACGGTAGGCATGCGGGGGTACGTTGATGCCGGGGGTGCGCGGAGTGTCCTGAATGTCGCCTGCGGACCAGGTGCCGGTCGGGCCGGGCGAAGGAGTCATGAAGAGGATCATGTTTTTGGTGTGGCGGTCTTCGTGCCAGGCGAAGTTGGAGAACCGGATGCTTTCCTGCTGGCCCTCTTCGCGCTGTTCGATAACGGTGACACTGTCGCGGATGACGCGCAGGGTGTCGATGTCCACCTCGGCGATCTGAAGGCTGGTGCGGGGGTCGCAGCCGTAACAGGGCAGGTCGGCGATGTTGGTGATAATGTAGAGCCGACCGTTTTTGGTTGAGACGAACGATCTGGGGAAGCTGGCCGGGGAATAGACGGCGCCCCGGTCATCGTAGCGAAGAACGTCCACTTCCGGCCAGGTCTGCCCGCCGTCCTCGGATACGGCGTAGTGTTTGGCGCCCGGCATGCGGACGTCGCTGTCGGGAAAGGTGCGGGTGCGGATAATCATAAAGAGGCGGCCGTCGGGCAGTTCGCATACGCCCGGTTCATCGGCGCCGTCGATAGAATGGCTCTGCGGGATGCGCACGTAGTCGCCCACGTCCCAGTCGATCCCGCTGCCATCACCGCGCCAGTGGCCCAGGAAGCAGCCGCTCTGCCACTCCTGGGCGCCGTTTTCTTCGGTGTGGGTGACCAGGTGAAGGAACCTGCCTTTGTAGCGCTGTTCGCCCTCATCGGGAATGCGCAGGGCGTAAAAGGGCAGGACAACCGTGCCGTCGGATCGTGTGAGCGCGGTGTCGATCTGGAGGACGGCGGAATTTTCCCCGTGCCAGATTTCCGGGGCCCAGTGAACGGCGTCGAAGTCGTCACCGGAAACGACAAGCTGCTCCGGCTGCGTCCAGGTGCGGCCCTCGTCGGTAGAGCACTGGCAGTACCACCTTCGGGTGAACCTGGCTGTTGAGCCGAGATCCCAGCCGAGCATGCCACCGACTTCCTCCTCTTCCATCCAGACGGCCAGCAGCCATCCGGTGGCCGGATCCAGGTAAAAGTCGGGCAGGGTGCGGCTGCGCACCCGGTTTCCACCCAGCTCTTCGCTGAGGACCGCCCACTCGTCGCACCGTTCCCAGGTCTGCCCGTTGTCGTCCGAACGACGCATGAAAGCATCCCCCGACAGGTACACGCACTGGAAGAACGACTCTCTCTCCAACGAGGCGTAGCACACGCCCCCCACGCTGGCCTGGCCCTCGCTATGCGGCCACTCGATGTACACGCTGCGTTTTACTGCGATCATCAATAACCTCACGCCGAAAACGCCAGTTCCATCCCGTCCTCAACATCCACGGTAACGCGCAATACCCCGGGCCGCAACAGGGCTGCCGGACGCGGTTCTCCGTTTACCCGGACCACCGGGTTCCGGCACCAGGGGGCGGGAACCTCCGCGTCCATGGTGAGAACCCGGCAGGTGACGCGGTCGGACAGGCCGTTGAGTGTCAGACGGTAGCGGTTTTCTTCCGGGGTGTCGGCGAGGGTTTCAATCCGGGTGTGTCGGCGGGTCAGGTGGTAGAAGATCGCCTCTTCGGGAACGGCGCACCAGACGTCGGCGCCTCCCTCGGAGAGGACGGTCTCAAAGCGTCGGCGCAACTGAGCCTCGGAGCAGTCTTTGTTGCGGTGGACCGGTTCTGTCAGGGGACAGTGGCAGTAGTCGATGATCCAGCCGCCGTCCTCTTTTGCATGGCGGATGTTCCGGAAGGGATCGTATTCGCTGTAAAAAGGTTCGTAGTACTGGTCGTGCAGAGCGGTTCGGTTGAGCCAAAAGAGGTCGTCGCCGGGGCGGTTGAGCGCATCTGTGAGGCTCATGGCGCCCAGGTAGCCATACTCCCGGCAGGCGGCCAGGACGTGGTCGGCCATATTGGTATTGTTGCCGGGGGAGCAGTAGAGGTCCACGGGGCCGTCGATGGCTTCCTCTAAAACCTCTTTGGCCTGGCGCAGTTCAAGATCGGCCGTGTCCGGCGTGATATTCTCGTGGCTCCAGGAGTGATTGCCCACGCCCCAGCCCCGGCCGATGAGGTCCACCATTTCCTCGCCGTTCATGTGCCGAAACCCGTTGTAGCTCGAATTGCCGATGTCGCGGACCTCCCCAATGTGCCCGGCAACGGCCTCCACGTGGCCGGGGACGCCGTACTCCTCGTGGATGGGAACCGCGAATTCATGCAGCTCAATAAGGGCTTCGTCATAGGTGATGGAGTAGACCCAGCGTTTACCGTGTTTCCAGTTGCAGATGGTAAGAGACATTGTAGGTTCCTTTCCGAGACCCCTCCCCTGCCCCCTCCCCGAACCGAGAAGGAGAACCCGGTACCGATTTACCTGCCCGGACTTATCTGTGGTTCCCCCTTCCCGGAACGGGAAGGGGGACAGGGGGTTAGGTCCCCCACGGCCATCATAAAATCGTCGAAGCTCGTACTATAGCCCAGTTTCCATTCGAAAATATGAATGCCGTACCGGGTGGCCAGGCGTTCGTCGAAGGTGTCGGGCCGTTCCACGCCTACGGTTCCGTCGCGTATGAGGATACAGCGGTAGCCCCGGCCGAGCATGGCGCTGGCGCCGCCTTCGGAGTTGAGCACGCACATGTCGGCGGCGAATCCGGTGTAGATGAGGGTTTCGACGCGGTGGGTCTTGAGGTATTCGTCTAAGGTGTCGGTGTAGAAGACCAGGGGTTCGTCGCCGATGGGGGAGACGATTTCGGCGCGTTTCATCTTTGCCAGCGGGGAGCGGGCCAGGTAGTCCGGCCCGTGGGCGCGGTCCAGCATCTCTTTCTGGATGCCGGCCGGCTTTCGGGTCCCGGTTTTGTCACGCCGGGAGGAGATGTGCGGGTACTGCGCGTCCATCCAGTCGGTTTCCACGTGGCAGACAGGCATGCCGATTTTCCTGGCAGCATCCATAGCGGGACGAATAACGTCGCCCATGAGGCGACAGGCTTCGGCCGTGGCCTGGGGCCAGCCCATGTCCACGCAGTAGTCCATGTCCAGCGGGGGACCATCCGGACAGCCGATGTTCCAGCAGTGCATGCCGATAAGCGCAGTATGGGCCACGGGCAGGTCAAAGGTGACCGGTTCAAAGCCGGGGTTGTCGATAGGACGCGCACGATAGTACCGAGCGTTCAATTTTAGGGCTGGGGAGTCGGACATGGTGCCAACACTCCTATGTGTAACGCTGCGGATTCCGCTCAAGCTCTCGCAGGAAATCGTCTACGATTTGCTCCTGATCGTACTCCGGCTTCCAGTTCCATTCCCGCTGCGCATGGGTGTCGTCCAGGGGAAGGAGCAGTTCGTCCAGGAGGTTCTGCAGCTCCGGATCGGGCTTGAAATCGATGCGGGCATCCGGAAGCCTAACTTTCACCATATCGGCCAGTTCTCCGGCGCTGGCAACGGGCGTTACGCCGGCGAGCAGATAATTGACCGTTTTGATATTCTCCAGAGGAGCCTGGGCCAGGTCCACCGCGGCCCGGGCCGCATCTTTGATGTACAGCACAGGCACCCTGGTTTCGGGCTTTACCCAGATGGTGAATGGATTTCCCCTGGCGCATTCCTCAATCGCCCAGCAGGTGTACTGCACGACGCCCTGAGTTTTCACGCCCGGCCCGACGATGGAGGGAAAGCGTATGCCCCGAAAGTCGAGGCCATATTTTCTTTTATAAAAAAGGCCCATGTGTTCGCCGAATACCTTGGTGGCGCCGTAAAAGAGCTGGGGCCGCTGGAGCGTGTGATCGCCGATGACGTCTTCTTGAATGCCGGGGCCGTAGGTTCCGATGCTGCTGGAGAAAATGACCTGTTCGATGCCAAAAAGCCTTGCAGCCTCCAGCACGTGAAAGGTGCCAAGGGCATTGGCCCGAAATGCAGCCGGCGGATCGGCTTCTGAAGGAACCGAAAGCATGCCGCCCAGGTGATAGATAACGCGGGGTCGGGCGTGTTTGACGGCGTTCAAGATGTGGCTGAAGTTCCCCAGGTCTCCCTGCACCATTTCCACCCGATCTGCAACATCGTCCAGCCGTTTGGGGGAAGGGTTGATGTCGAAGACGACCGGGGTTTTTTCTCCTTTTTCCAACAGAAGACGCGCTACTTCTGCGCCTAAAAAGCCGGCGCCTCCGGTAATCAGCGAGGCCATGATCCTCTCCCGGTGGATTAGGGCCGCTTGATCTGGCCGAGGACGCCTGCGATCGCCTGAGGGATGAAGGTCGCGTCGAACCCAAGAGCGATGAGTCGATATCCGCCGTCGATCATCCGGTTGGCCTGCTCGGGTGTCGTGGCCAGTCCGGCCAGGGGGATGCCGCCGGCCTGGACCTTCTCCGATGCCGCAGCGATCGCATCCTGAACATCCGGATGGCCGGGGCCGTCCCGATAGCCCATGTTCACAGCAAGGTCGAAGGGGACCACGGCGGCGCAGTCGATGCCGGGGACACTCAGGATATCGTCAAGATTTTCTATGGCCAGGGGATGCTCTATCAGGATGATGACGGCGATATTGTCATCGGCGATTTTCGAATACTCGAACATGCCCACGCCCCACTGGTACTGTGTTTGAAACGGCCCCCACCCCCGTTCACCAAGCGGAGGGTACTTGACGGAACGGACCGCCCGTTCCGCTTCCTCGCGGTTTTTGATCATGGGGAAGAAGATGCCTTTCGCTCCGGCGTCGAGGGCCCTTTTTACGATCCACGGTTCGTTCTCCGGCACGCGGACCAGGGGCGTCGCGCCGGTCCCTCTCATGGCGGTGATCAGGGTGTGGCACGACTCGATGCCGATCGATCCGTGTTCCATGTCAACCATGATGGCGTCAAAGCCGGATTGGGCGAACATCTGGACAAGATGGGGACTTGGCGTTGTTATCCCAATCAAAAGCTGCACCTTGCCGGATTTCAAGGCAGCGAGGAAGGGGTTTATTCGGGGATCTGGAGTGGGTGAGGCGGTCACGGTGACCTCTTGAGTGATGAATCTTTACGCCCGCTTAACGCATGGGTCCCCGGCCGTCCATCACGATTTCAACCGGGTCCGAGAGGACGATGAGGTCTTCGATGTCGAACTGTTTGAGGAGCCCGAAGCAGAAGATGACGGGGTTCTGGCCGTATTCTACCGGCCATTCGATGAGCCTGCGGAGGGTGTCGGGCGCGTGCACACGCAGGGTACCAAGACCTTTCGGACGAAGGGCCGCAGCACACAGGGTGATGAGGCTTGTGGACAGGCCCTGGGCGACGATATCGACCCCACCTGTTCCGGCGTATGAACCGATCCAGTTCAGGAGAGCGAGGAGCTGGGCCGTGCAGATGCCCAGGGGACGGTCGCCTGCGGAAGCGACGCATTCCATGAAGAGGTAGTGGTAGGCGCCCCCGGCGATGATCTGCTCGCCGAACGCGAAGAGGTCGGCCACAAATACCCGATTGCCCGCATTCAGGGCGTTCTGTACTGCTGCGGTGGTGTTTGCACGTCCTCCGTCTGAGAGAATGAGCAGGAGTGATCTCGATCTGCCTGCCCGAAACTCGGTGACGGGGACATTCCAGCGGCCCATTTCCAGGACGTGGTGTTTGATCTGTACGCCGCCCGTCCGTTGCGGTTTGCGGACGGTTTTTGATTTTGTGGAATATCTCGATGGGAGTCGCAGGACCTCTGCCAGGCGTTTTCGGTCCTGCGTTTTTGTTTTGGGCGAGGACCGTTTGACGGGCAGGTTGTTTGCAAGATCATGGGCGATGGAGAGGAAGGTGGGGTTGTCGGCCGGGAGGCCAACGTTGAGTTCCCACTCGGAGAGGAGTTCGTCGTCGCAGGGGATGTCTTCAACGGAGATGTCCAGATCCCAGGCGTTTTTGAGGAATTTGTAGAGCTGCTCCCGGTTGTCCTTATCGTAGTTGTGCGTGCCGGGATCTTCGTTGGCGTAAAAGCCGATGCGGTCTTCCACACCGAGACGTTTGTATACCTTCCGGGCGGGGATGTAGAGGCAGGGGCGCATGAGTTCCGGGCGGAAAATGCTGTCGTTGACGCTGTGAATGAGCAGCGAGGGCCGGGGCGCGAACATGGCGGTGAGAGTATCGAAGTCGGCCACGGTGCAGAGGTCGACCGGAGTCTGCTCCAGGTCGCCGTGGTCCTGCCACCGTTTGGTGGTCCGGTGCCAGATGGGCGAATGCCCGGATACCGGGACAATCGCCCCGATGCGTTCGTCTATGGCAGAGAGCACAGCGGTCTGCCAGCCGCCGCCGGAGAGGCCGGTCATGGCCACGCGTTCGGGGTCTGCATGTTTGTGGGCCAGGAGGACGTCTAAGCCGCGTTTCATGGCCAGGTACATGGGCCCCACGCCTGCAACGCCGCACAGATCGATGTGCGCCTGTTGCATGTGGAAGGCCGAGCCCTGCAGTTCGCCCATGCCGATGAATTCGGTGTTGAGGGCGAGCATGCCCCGTTTGGCGAGGTTGATACAGCGGACCTGCTTGTAGTCCATGGCTTTGCCGCCCCGATGGTGCCCGTTCGGGTTCAGGACGGCGGGAACTTTGCTCCTGAGGTTTTCAGGCTCGTACAGAAGCGCCGGGATCCACATACCCGGGTAGCCCTCGTAGCGGAGCCTGCGGATACGGTAGCCTTTGCCGGTTTCGATGACACCGCGCCACTGGACTCTGGGCGGGGCGTTGTTGATACCCGGGCGGTGGCCTTTGAGATAGACTTCGCTGAGAAGGTCTTTGCGGATTTTCGCCGTGCGCTTCTGCCATTCCGCAGGCGACCGAGGGGTTTTAAGCCGGGGCAGTTTCTCCGTGTAGTAGTCCATCATGATGCGGGTGTGTCGCTTGCCGAGAAGCTTGCGCGAAAGGGCGCGGGCGATCTGGTTGGGTGTAGGCGCCATAAAGATTTCTCTCAATTCAGGTTGTAGGTTTCGTAGGGGCGTTCGCAAGGGTTGCCCCGGCTGATGTGCATGAGGCCGTCCTCCGGTTCGATAATGACCGAGAAGGTGGTGGCCCAGTAGCCGGTAGCGGGGTGGTCGTTGGGGTGCCGGCAGATGGACGTGGGATAGTTCTCGTGGTCGCGCAGGGCGGCTTTGAGGCTTTCCAGGGCCAGGGGCCGGTCCATTTCCCCAAAGAGGTTTTCGATTCTGATTTTGCGAGGGCCGGACTGGATAAGCTCGGGGAAGTCGTCGTTGATGGGCAGCAGATCCGGGTGTTCGCAGTGGTTGGCGTGGGTGACCAGGCCGGCGCCCCCATCCTGGAGGACGTGGACGTCGTCTACGGTCACTTCCAGGTCGGCAGGCCCCTGAGGAGTGACCAGGATGATGTTGGCGGGGATGGCGCGGTCCGCCCGGCGCACAGCCTGCACGGCATCGGTGAGCGAGGCAGTTTCGTAAATGGCGCGCACCGTAAAGTAGTGCGGAACACCCAGAGGGCGGCTGGGAGCGGGCAAGGTGTTCAGGCAGATGCCGATACCGGCGCTGTTGAGGCCGATGTAGGCGATAAGGCCGGCCTGGGTCACGTTCATAAGCGCGGGTTTGCCCACAGGCCGCCGGGTGAGCACCACGGTAAACGGATCCAGGCCCGGATCGTTGTCCCAGTTCTGCCCCACGACCGCCCGCTGGCCTGCAGGGGAAGCGATGGAGAAAGAGGTGCAGCCGGCATCAGCGTCGGGCCGGAGCTGGTTGCGCACCTGGAGCAGCATCAGCTCTTCCAGGGAGACGTCAGAACTCTCAGACATGCCGCGCAGTTCATCAAGCATGTGCGGAGCGTAGGACTCGGCGTAGGACAGGCTGTTCCGGGCGACGGCCAGGGCGTTCTCACGGGAGACGGTGAGGGTTTTGTTGACACGTTCAAGGGCGATTTCCGCAAACCCCCGAACCTCCTCGCGGGCGGCTTCACCGATCTGGCGCCCCATCTCGTACGGATCGCCACTGACTTCGATTTCGCGGTAGCGGGTATCTGACATTTGTATCTCCTGGAGTGAGGGCCTAAACCCGATTCCGATCCGCCACCTCCCGCACAATCTCTGCGGCCAGGTCGCAGTGCTCCGGTTCGTACTTCTCACAGAACGAGGACCAGCGAATAAAGGTCTCCAGGAAGTCCCTGGCAGTGGGACAGCTTTCGGCGCTGTAGTGATATTCGCGAGAGGCCGGGGGCTGTGAATAGGGATAGAGTCTGTTTTCCGCTTTTTCCGACAGGAAGGGAAGGGCGGCGGGCATGAGGTAGTACCTGCCGGTGCCCGCGCCGGGAATGCCTCCTTCGGCAACCTGTTCTGCAAAGGTGTCCACATCGCAGCGGAAGGCTTCCGGGTCAATGCTGAAGCCGGCCATCCAGCAGGAGTAGACGTTCAGGTGGTCCGGGATGGGCAGGGGGGTGATGCCCGGGATTTCGGCGAGGTTTTCCAACAGGAGGCGGATCATCCGGTCGCGCTGCGCCACATTGGGCCGGATGATTTCAAGCTGGGCCAGGGAAATGGCGGCGGTGGACTGGGTCATGCGGTGGGCGTAGCCGAGGACCGCATGCACGCGGCCGAACCCTTCCCGCATCTGGCCGCCGCGGCTCTGGCCGATAAAGCGGATGTGTTCGTCCAGGTCATCGCTGTTGGTAACCACACAGCCGCCCACGTCCGAGCCCATGGTCTTTTCCGCGTCAAAGGAGAAGGCGCCCGCGGTGGCGAGGGAACCGGCGAGGCGGCCCCTGTACTCGCCGAAGACGACCTGGCAGGCGTCTTCGTAGACGATAAGGCCGTGTTTTTCGGCCAGAGCGTTGATCGGGTCCATGTCGCAGATGGTACCGGTCATGTGGACGACCAGGACGGCGCGGGTGCGGTCGGTGATGCAGGGCGCGATCGTTTCTGCGCTGACGGTAAGGGTTCCGGGCTCGGTATCTGCAAAGACCGGGATGTAGTCCTGGCTGATCAGGCCCTGCACGGTGCCGTAGTCGGTGACCGGACTGACGATGATTTCATCGCCGGGCTCGAAGTCGAAGGCCGCTGCGAGTACGGCCAGGGCCGGGGTGCACCCGGGCGTAGCAATGCAGTGTGTGACCCCCATCTCACCGGCGAATGCCTCTTCAAAGCGCCGGACCATGCTGGAGGTCAGGCCGGATTCCGCGACTTCCTGAAGGTATTTCAGGCAATTGGGGCCCATGGTGCGCGGGAAGGGCTGGGGCAGGCTGCCCTTGAACCCTTCGGATGCTTCTGCGCCGTACTTTGCACGTTCGATTCTGGTAGCCATGCGGTTTTCCTTTCTTTCATTCCCCAATCCACACGCTGCAATTCAATCTTCAGGCGCTCTCCAGGCCGTCGGACCCTCCCGGCCAGGGGCGGTTATTCCTGACGTAGCGGCCGTCTACGAATTCGGTGAAAAATCGCGATACGAGCGGGTGCGAAATCTCTTCTCCGGAATCGTCCTGCACCAGGCTGGTCTGGGCGGCGTAGAAGACCTGATCGGTGCCGTCGGCCAGCACATGGTACCAGGGCTGGTTCCGGTCGGGTTGGGTCGGGTTGGACAGGTACCAGGCATGGTCCGCCCGGCAGGTTGGATCGAAACCGACCACGACCCCCCGGTAGTTGTACCGTCTGTGGCGCACAAGCTGGCCCGGCTCAAAGCGAGGCCGGGCGTCCACAGGTTCCCGGGAGGACGTTCCGCCGGACCGGCGCCCTTTGAGCAGATCCCGAATCCTCTGCATCTGCGCTTCATCGGGCGGTTCAGAGAGCCGGGCCAGTTCCTCCCTCAGCGACGGACCGAAGGCGGCCAGGGCCTCCGAAACGGCCTTTTGAACGGTTTCCGATTCGTCGTCGAGCAGGTTTAAGAGGTGCGGAAGCTGTTTGGAATCGGGCATGGATGAATTCCTTAAAACCAAAAAAATGTGAACATTTACCGTAGGGGCGAGGCGCTGCCTCGCCCGGCGTCCTGATTACAGACGTCTATTCAAATTGCTTCCTGAATTCGGCGAATTGCTGTTTCAGATCCTGGAATTCATCGCGCAGGACTTCCAGATCGGTTTCGAGTTTGTCGATGCGTTCGTTGTCCGCCCGAACCTCTACAGCGGCGGGTTCCAGAAGTTCCGCCTCCTCCTGCTCAACGTCCCCCGAGAGGAGGTGGGCATAGCGGGCTTCTTTCCTGCCGGGCTGGCGGGGAAGCCGCATGACCAGGGGCCGGGGTTCCCGTTCCGTCAGACCCTGCAGGGCCGTTTCGACCTCTTCGAGGTTTTCAAAGGCGTAGAGACGCTCCGTGCGGCCCCGGATTTCACCAACGGTTTGCGGACCCCGAAGCACGAGCACACACAGAGCGGCCAACTCCTGTTGATTGAGATCAAGGGCTTCCAGGACCGTGTGCCGGTATTTGGGCACCCGGCTGTCGTCACTGATGACCCGCCGGACCAGTTGCTTGTTGAAGGCCAGGTCGTCTAAGACCCGGACCACGGTTTTCTCGTCGTAGGAAACGACCGGATGCCGGTTGGATTTCTGATTGCACGCCCGCGTGAGCGCGTTGAGGGTGAGAGGGTAGTATTCAGGCGTTGTGTGCTCTTTTTCAATGAGGGACCCGAGGATACGGACCTCGATATCGTTCAGGATGTGATCCACGATGGTCGGCTCCTACTGACGGTGAAGGACCTCAGCGACGGCAGGTGGAAAAAGACGGGTGACGTCTCCCTCCAGGCGAAGGCTCACAGCCGGGTTGTCGTCGTGTTCGGTGGGGCCCCGGTTGATGATGACGTAAGGGACGCCCCGCTGTGCGGCCAGCATGGGGATGGAAGCCGCAGGGTAGACGGAAAGGGTCGAACCGAGGGCGACGACCAGGTCGGCCTCTCCGGCCGCACCCGCCGCCCGGTCGAGGTCCTCTTCACGCAAATTCTGCCCGAAGCTGATGGTGGCGGCTTTCAGGTAGCCGCCGCAGGCGCAGCGGGGAGACCGGCGGTGTTCTCTGAAGAATTCGAAGTGAGCCTCGGGATCGCTGCGCCTGCCGCAGGTCTGGCATTCGACTTCGGCATTGGTGCCGTGAAGTTCCACCAGGCATTCGGCCGAGGTCCCGGCTTTTGCATGCAAACCGTCGATGTTCTGAGTAACAATCATCCGGATCTTGCCGGCATCTTCGAGGTCCGCAACCGCCGTGTGGACGGCGTTGGGCTGTGCGTCTCGAAAGGCCTCCCAGGCCTCCAGCTTCTGATCCCAGGACTCGATGCGGGCCTCCTCCGAGGCCATAAAGTCCTGGTAGTAGACAGGCCGCCGCGTTTTCCACACGCCCTGGGGACCCCGAAAGTCGGGAATGCCGCTGGCGGTAGAGATGCCGGCCCCGGTAAAGATGAGCATTCTACCGGCGTCCCGAAGGGTGTCCATCAGGTCAAGATCGGAGGGCTCGGTCATTGTTTAAATTGACTATTGAGTTTCAATCCTGGCAATATTCAATCCTCAATATTCTCAGCTTCGGGCTCAAGCCTGACCAGCGTAGCCCCCCAGCTTCCCGCATCCCCTCCGGCGAGTCTGAATGCGGCAACACCCGGAGTTCGGCGGAGAACCGCGTGCACGGTTTCCCGCAGGGCGCCCGTACCCTTGCCGTGGACGATGCGCACGTCTAAGATGCCCCGCTCCCGGCAGGCGTCTAAATAGTCGGGCACCAGTTCTTTGACGTCGCGAGGATGAAAAGTGTGCAGGTCCAGGGTGCCGTCAATAGGAAGTTCGACCGGTTCGTTGTTTTCCATCGCTTATTATTTTACTAACCGTTCAGGTGATATGGTATTTTACCCCAGAAACGCAGAGATCGCAGAGATCGTCGTGGTTCGTGGTTCATTTTCTTGATCCCCGATTTTGGTTTTTTTCCGCGTCTTCCGCGTCTCTGCGGTGAACGCTTATTCTTTTTTTTGTCCCTGCATCTCGGAGGAGAAGATGTGGCGCTGGATCTCGCGGTTTCGCCCTTCAATCATGCCCTGCATGTAGTCGACGGTTTTGCTCACGGCCGCCTCGGTGAGTACCTGTCCCTGCTCGGCGGTCCCTTCCAGCGGCTGTTTGTCTTCCTGTTCCTGCATCGCATCGTGCCGAACCATGTCCGGAAACAGGGCCAGGGCCATGGCGGTCTCATACTCCTGCGCATGACCGGGAATCCTTCCCTTGCAGTGCTGCTGGGCAATTTCCCGACTCAGGTTCCAGTAAGAATGAAACTGCACGTTGATGTCCGGATCGGTCGATTGAAAGTAGAGCTGCCACTGCCGGAGGATGCCGTACATCGGCGCTTCGTTCCCACCGTGGCCGTTCAGAATCAAGACGTTCTGGATGCCGTGCCGCACCAGACTCTCCACCCCATCAAAGAGCACCGCCAGCCACGATCCCGGCTTGGCCGTGATGGTGCCCTTGTGAATCATGTGGTGCTCTGAGATCCCCACGGCCATCGGCACGTTCACAATAACCTGGGGATAGAGGCGCCTGGCAGCCTCACAGGCGACATAGGTCGCTGCGGCGATATCGTATTCCATCGCCAGGTGTTCCAGGTGCTGCTCATTGCTCCCGGTGGGAACAATCGCGTTCCGAAATTTCCCCGCCTCCAAATCCTTCCGAAACTCCCGCCGCGTCAGTTTAGACAGCATGACTTCATCGGGCATAGACTGTCTCCTTTGAAAATTTTCAAAATCAGGCCTTGTGGAATCCCCCAACGACGTACTCCAGGTACACCAGAGGACTTCGAGTTGGCATTGGCGCCCCTACCCGCCACGTTCACAGCCGTAGCAGGGATGTGTCTCGAAAAACCGGCGCAAAGCCGGAGAAGCCCCCCGGGGTGGTGGGGTTGGGCTTCGTGTTTTTCGTGTGGTGGGGCTGTGATGGGTGGGGCTTCGTGCCCTTCGTGTTCAGCTTTCGTGTCCTTCGTGTTAAACGCCTGCCTTGAGGCGAGAGAAGGTGACGTGGTCGCTCAATTGCATGACGGCGAAGTAGGTGGCCAGATCGGTCCGGGAGGTGTCGTACTGGTTTACGAGGTTTCGATACCAGGTCCAGTTTTCCTCGCTTCCGGGCCCCCGGTTGGAGATGGCGTCGGTGAAGTCGGCGATTTCGGATTCGGATTTTTTGCCCTGCTTTTCGAGCCAGGCGAGAACTTCCGCGTCCGTGGGACATTCCCGAAGGGCAGAGGTGAACGCATCGACGGAGAGGCCGAGAAATTTGAGGATGGCGCGGTCGATGCCGGAGTCTTCACCGTACCAGTAGTCCCCCAGAGTGTCGCTCAGGGAGGCGCGGCCTTTGTCGATCATGCGACCCAGGCCAGCAACGCCGCCCACCGAGGTGTCGTAAGGGCTGCGGGGCGGATGGCGCGTGAGGTCGACGGTGTTGAAACTGTTTTCGTCGTCTAAGTCGAGCAGGTCGAACCAGGTGGTGACGTCGGTGCGGCCCGGGGCAACGGTATTGAGCGCTTTTTCGAAGATGGCGCGCTGGTCTTCATTTTCCGGACCTTTGCCGGAGATCCGGACGTTGAAAGCGGCGATCTCGCCGGAAGTGCGGGAGGTGTTTTCCCGGACCCAGGCAGTCAATTCCAGGTCGTTGGGGTTGGTGTAGGCGGCCTCCTGATAATCGTCGGCAGAGATGCCGAGAAACTCGGTTATAGCCTGGTCGATAGGGCAGTTGTAGATGTATTCTCCCAGCCGGTCGGCCCTGTCCGCCCGTGCCTTGTCGGCCATGCGTGCAAGCCCGTAGACGCCGGCTATGTCCCGGCAATAGGGCGTTCGGGGCGCCCGCTGTGTGAGGTCCACATCGCGGAAGCCGGCCCAGTCGTCTAATTCGATGGACTGGAAGACGGTTTTGATATCGGTGCGCCCGGGGGCGTATTTCTCAAGCCGGTCCCGAAGGCGCTGCTTTCCGGCCTCGTCGTCGGGCTCCCGACTAAGGTGATGGCCGTTAAAAGCCTCGATCTCCTCGTCCGTTCTGTCCGAAACTTCCCGCACCCACCTGACCAAGGTATCGTCGTCGTACCGGTCGGCCGCATCGGCGAAGTCATCGGCGGAGATTCCCAAGAAGTCTAAGAGAAGCTTGTCCAGGCCGGAGTCTTCGCCATAGACGAACTCATCTAAGGTTTCCTCGTTGTAGGCTCGCGCCTTGTCGGCCATACGGGCGAGATTGACGGTACCGGCAAGACAGGTGTTGGACGGCCGGCGGGGAGGTTGTTTTGCGAGGTCCATAGGGAAGGTCCTTTCTCGTAGATTTCGCTATGTTACCAACTCTCCAGAGATATCGTGTCACAGCCTTCGTCGATCGATCGCGCTATCTCCTTGAGATCGTCTTTATCTATATGTACCGGCAAATCGCAGCAGATGTTTTCCGGGCACACCCCGGGGTCCGGAGTTTACTAAGGAACGGGCGAATTCCAGCACGCGCTTCTGCTCTGTCTCGCCCAGTTTATGGACTTCCTCGAGAATGTCTTTTTCTACGGATGATTCAGCCATATCTTTCTCCTTATTTTGAAAGGTCCGACAAAAGCAAGTTAATGAAACGGACATGCCCTGTCAAGAAGATCGGGAGCGTCTTGGTTGAGAATTGATATTGGGAGGATTTCAGCGGGGATCGTAGCGCAGAAAGGAGAAGTAGGCGCAGGCGAAGAGGAGGGCGCAGAGGGCCAGCAGGATGGCCGCATCTAAATGGACGAAATTGTTGCGTCCGCCGGATTCCGAGTACCAGCAGCCTGCCAGGTGCGGAAGTCAATCGCCATACAGTCTCAGGGGGTTGGTCTGAATCAGCGAGGGTTCGGCCTCGAGTATCCGCAATACCGCCTCTACACACGGTGCAACGCGGAAGGCCTGCCAGGTGGAAGGGCCGACGGATGTCTGCCGGACGAGGCCCGCAGTCCTCACGCGTCTACCCATGACTGCAAAGTTGAACTTCGGCCACATCAGATCCTCGCGCTGTGTGTTATATGTTGATCCGACCCACAGGGCCTGGGTGTAGTGGAACAGGCTACAAACTTTAAACCCAACGCCCATCAGCAGATAGACGGCGTTCCGGTCGACCAGCCAGTCCCAGGGAGAGCCGTGTCCAAAGGCTTTCTCGTCCCAGGGGCTCGGACGCGGATCAGCGTGTTTGTGGCCGGCCATCGCTGTTTCGGCTTCGGCACCGATTGCGGCCAGTGAGTCACAGCAGTGGTCACTTCGCACGGCACCGGGCCTTTTTCGGAAGACCTCGGTTATATAGCCCACACCCGAGGGCGAGGTTTCAATGTTCCAGGCCCGGCGCCGGCGTTGATAGGTGGCGGATTCTCCATTGACCTTTTGAACGAATGTAGGGACCACAACCGTTCCACCGACGCCGACCGCAGCAAGGGCGCTGTCGATGATGGTGTCGGCTCCCCCGTCCACCCAGCCAAAGCTCTTCAGGGAGCTGTGAAAGAACAGGGCGTCACCCCCGCGGACTCCGATCTCCCTGAATCCACGCAACACGTCCTCACCACGAACGACATTCTGATCCGGCATTTTGGTTCTTCGTTTTGGGTTTAAAACTGGTGCCCGCCTCCGGCTCACAGGATCGTCTCCCATCCCTGGTGAACGCTTACCGCGGCGGCTTCCGCCTGCTTTGATCTCTTTTCTTTAGAGCTGTTTTAGCGCCGTACTCACGGTGGATACGAGTTGATCAATGTGCGTATTTTCCATGGGGAGCGAGACGTTTCCGCCCAGTTTCGAGTAGATTCCCCGGTTGAGTAGCGAAAAGAAGAGCCACTTGTGCATGGTCGCATCGTCCTGGGCGGCTTCACGGTAGGTACGCGGTTTTTCGGACAGGAAGTGGATCCGGAAGAGGGAACCGACAGTGGTGATCTGCGTCTGGATTCCGGCCTCTTTGAAGACGGCGTCCAGTTCCGCGCTCAGCCGCTTCGTGGATGCGCTCAGCTTGTCGTAGGCCTCCGGCGTGAGGAGGCGGAGGGTGGTGAGGCCGGCGACCATAGCGATGGGGTTGGCGTTGTACGTGCCGGAATGGGGGATCTGAGGAGCACCCGAGGTGGGATCGTACAGGGCCAGGACGTCGGCGCGGCCTCCGAAGACGCTGCCGGGGGTGCCGCCGGCCACGACTTTGCCCATGCAGGTGAGGTCCGGCCGGACGTTGTACAGCTCCTGAGCGCCGCCGGAGGAGACCCTGAAGCTGATGATTTCATCGAAGATGAGGAGTACGTCCGCACGCTGTGTGATTTCCCTGAGACGGGCGAGGAAGCCGTCGGCGGGAAGGGTCATTCCGGCGGCCGTGGAGAGGGGGTCCACGATGACGGCGGCCAGGTCGGCGGCGTTTTCGGTGATGATCTGTTCACAGGCTTCGGCGTCGTTAAAGGGCAGGACAAGGACCTCTTTCAGGGCGGACGGCGTGAGGCCGGCCGAGGTGGGGACGGAGGCGGGACGGCGGGGGGGGCCCAGGTCCGGGCCTATGGGGGGGAGGTAGCTGACCATGGCGTACTCATCCATGCCGTGGTAGGCGCCCTCGAATTTGGCGATTTTGGATTTGCCGGTGAAAGCCCTGGAGGCCCTGATGGCGTTCGTGACGGCCTCGGTGCCGGAGCTGCAGAAGCGGACCCGCTCTAAGGAGGGCATGCGCTCGCGCAGGAGCTCGGCCATTTCGACTTCAAGAGCCAGGGGGCGGGAGAAGCCGGTGCCTTTGGCCACCCGGTCCTGAAGCGCAACGACGACGTCGGGGTGGGCATGGCCCAGGATGAGCGCGGTGTTGTTGTTGACGAAGTCGAGCAGACGATGATCGTCCAGGTCGATTAAGTAGACGCCTTCGCCCCGGTCGGCATAGATGGGGAAGGGCTCGAAGTAGACACCGGTGCGGGTGTTGCCGCCCGGCAGGGATACTCTGGCCCGTTCGAACATCTGCCGAGAACGCGGGTTGTTGTCCATATATTCCGCGATGAGGCCGTCCAGCGATGCCTGTATGTTGCGGTCTGCCATTTTGCACCTCAAGTTTTGGCTCTAATTTCGAACTCGCCCATTGAGAGTTTGCCGGTGACTTCGCTGGAAAATCCGACGAAGGAGAAGCCGTAGCTGTGGGCATTCTTGAGCAATGCGTCCAGACTTGCGGCGCTGTTGGGATCCTTGGCCCAGCTTCGATGCCAGAGGGAGTCGTCGTTTTTAAGCGTGAATTTTGTCGGCTCTGAAGCCCAGGCGCTTTCCGGGATCTCGATCGGGTTGCCGGTGTAGTGCCACCGGGTGCCGCTGCTGTGTACCCAGAAGAAGGTTTGCGCGCCGTCCAGCCGCAGGTCATCGCCCCGCAGGTAGACCGAAACTTCCGCTTCCCGGAGGTCGATGGGGTCTTCACCAACCCAATTTCTGTAAAAGATGAGCGGGAGAATCGAGAGCGGTTTTTCAGGCGTGTCGGCGCTCCAGCACGATTCGTTCGCCCAGACGTACCCGGAGTTGTCGACCCCGCCTTCTTCCTCCCAGGTTGTGAGGATAAATATGTTGCGGCCCCCAACAACGCTGGCGTGGTAGTCGTACGAACACCATCCCTCGGGTCCCTTTTCAAAGCTGTTTTTCATGAGGGTTCAACTCCTTCACTTCTCACTCTGCGGGGAGGTAGCGCTGGAGCCATTCGATCACCCGCCGCGCCATGTCCAGCACGTGCGCCTTTTCGGTGACGGCGTGCGCTTCCCGAGGGTATACGATGAGTTCCGTGGGCACGCCTTTGTCTTTGAGGGCCCGGAAGAAGAGGTGGGACTGTTCCACCGGCACGTCCTGGTCTTTCTCGCCGTGGAGAATGAGCGTGGGGATCTGCAGGTTTTCGTAGTAGGAGAGAGGGGAAAATTTCTGGAACAGGCCGTCGGGCTCGTACGGACTGGTCCGGTAATAAGTCTCGTCCCAGACCGACAGGCAGCTTTTGCCGTGAAAGCTGAGCCAGTGCGAGATGCCGGCGCCCATGACGGCGGCCCGGAAGCGGCTGGTCTGGGCCACGGCCCAGGCGGTGATGAACCCTCCGTAGGACCAGCCGGATACGGCCAGCCGGTCGGGGTCGGCGATGCCCGCTTCGATGAGGGTGTCGATGCCCAGCATCATGTCCTCAAAGTCCTTGCCTCCCATGTCGCCTAAGTTGCTTTCGGCAAAGGCCAGGCCCCAGCCTACCGAGCCCCGGTAGTTGGGCAGAAAGACGGCGTAGCCCAGGTTGGCCAGGAGCTGGGTCCAGCCAAACTGGGCATAGTAGCGCGAACTGCTCACGCCGGTGGGTCCGCCGTGTACGCTCATAACCAGGGGATAGCGTTTGTCCGGCTCGTAGCCGACCGGTTTGATGAGCAGGCCCTGCATGTCCCAGCCGTCAGCGCCTTTCCAGTGGTGGACGGTGGTTTCACCGATGTCGAGTTCGGCGGCCTGGGGGTTCAGGTGGGTGAGCTGGGTCCACTGGAGTGCGCCGGACTCTTCGCGGCCCACCCAGACGTCGCGCGGGTGGTCCGGGTCTTCCAGCACGATGGCCAGAGCGCCGTTCTCGGAGCGCGAGAAGCGCGGCCAGAAGACTTCCGCCACGGCGGCCTGCCGCCACCAAAGGCTTTTCTGCCCGCCGCCGGTGGCGTCAATGCGGTGGATGCCGATGCCGCCCCGTTCGTGCGCGATGGTCAGCAGTTCGCGGCCGTCGGGCGCCCAGGCCATCCAGCCGATGCTCGCGACGATTCCCTCTGTGATATTTTGCGCTTCACCGCCCGCCGCGTCGATGGTCCACACGTCCCCGGCCACGCACCCCCGGTCGCTCCAGGTGGAGGAGACAAATGCGATCTGCGTGCCGTCGGGCGACCAAATGGGCAAGGCGACCTGTCGTTTTGACTGCCAGAGAGTCTGCGCCGGGCCTTCCAGCTCAAAGCGGACCAGCCGGTTGGTGTACCAGGACCATTCGTAGGGCGCGTCGGAGACGACAGCGGCGATTTCGGGTTTGTCCGGGCGCCAGGCGAATTCCCAGATCTGCAGGCCGTCCGGGGAGACGCATGTGAGGTCCTGGGTTTCCAAGTCCACGACCCGCAGCCGAGCGTACTTCGGATTCTGCTCAAATTCGATGGCGTCGTCTCTATCTTCGCGTTTGAGGCATTCCTCGTCGGCTTCCGGGTCTTCCATCAGAAAGGCGAGGGAGCGGCCGTCGGGCGACCACTGAAGCGCGTTCAGGCCCCGGGGAGAGGGGATCTCACCTTTGACGTCTGTGAGGGCGACGGCTTCACCGCCGTCGAGTGGCAACAAGAAGACCTGCCGCTGGCCCTCCTGGAGCCGGTCGGAGAGAAAGGCCAGGGATCGGCCGTCGGGCGACCAGCGGGGCAGAGAGTCGGTTCGCGGCCCGGTGGTGAGCTGCCGGCTTTCGCCCCCGGCGGTTTCCACCACCCGGATTGTGGATCTGGCCCATTTGCTGTCAGACTTGAACGCGTCGCCCACCACGAAGACCACCTGCGACCCGTCGGGCGAGATCTGCGCGTCACCGACATTCTTGAACGACAGGACGTCTTCAGGCGTGAGACGACGCCTGGACATAACGAACTCCTTTACATTTCCGGCAGTCTACCAAACGCCACAACCACACGGAATCGCACAGAAGGATTCTAAGGGAACACCATACGAACCTGCGTCTAATCTTCTTCGTCCTTGAACTCAACGTGCCAATGCATTCCATCACAAAAAGGTTTGTTTTTTGATCCGCCACATCGGCAGAGGGTGTAGCGCTCTGCCGATGCGCCCTCTCCTTGAGGCACTTCTTTTAGTTCGATGCTTCCTAAATAATAGGGCCCATCTTTTGAGACCGTAATTGCAGGTTCTTGATCCTGATCCGGGTGCTCGACGTCTTCAATCGAATAGCTGAGGGCGCCGGAGGGACATTTTCTTACGATCTCGATGATGGCTTCTATCTCTGCGCCCTCCGGGTCAACCCAGGGTTCCTGCTTGTAACGGAATACGGAGGCCAGGCCGTCCGTGCAAAGGCCGGCATGCGAGCATATTCCCCTGTTGTCGTGGATGGTGATCTTCTTGCCGGCATAATTGTCCCTTTTGTCATCGCTTCCGTCGGTCTCCTTCTCTCCAGAGAAGCCGATGCTGGCATGGGTGCCGTCGCAAAAGGGTTTATTCGCAGATCCGCCGCAGCGACAGAGGGCAATGACGGATTTTGTTGGGATGCGTTCCCCCTTTGAGTTTTTGAGATTTTCAAGGCCTTTGACGAGGTAAGGGCCGTCTGGAGCGCACTCGATTGTCGGTTTTTGACTCTGTTCGGTCGATCCCATTTCAATTCCTCCTGTTGTTTGATGGTTCCCACTTTTTTCCATTCTCAGCGGCGTTTCGCCACACCCACCTGCCGGCACATGTCGAGGACGGGACAGGTGGAGATACAGAGGGCATCACGCTTCGAGTTCCTCTCCCAATATAGAAAACAAGGGCATGATATCAAGTTTTCTTTCAGATGTCGGCCGATCGCTGTGACCCACCGGGAGAAGGTGTTGACTTGCAGGGGCTGACTCAGTAGCATGTTAAGGGTGCTGCTCTGAATTTACGTAAATGAGTTGCAAAAAAGGCTCCAAATCCCGATCATACAACAGACTGAAAACAATAAGGTTGTATAGATACGGGAAAGGAGCCCAAGATGGACCTCGCAGAGATGATCGAAGCCGCCACCTGGGAATTTAAGCAAAAATTGAGCGCCCATTGCGAAAATTTGGACCTGGAGAGTTTGACGCCTCAATTGGCAGAACAGGTCACAAGTGGGCTTGGTGAAGCCCTCAAGGCTTGTGGGATCGCAGCGCTTCGCACATTTTTGGAAGCCTACGAAGTGGATGAGGCCCCAAAACAGGTCGAGAATGTGCTGTATCGGTTTAAGCAACAAAGTGAGAAGACGTTTTTGACCCCCTTTGGGAAGATGAAGCTTTCTCGAAATCTGTTTCAGGCCGATGAAGGGGGGCCTTCTTATGTGCCGTTGGATGTGATGTGGGGAATGGTCGGTGAGTTTGCCACCGTGGAAGTTCGTGAAGCGGTGTTGTTCACGGTGAGCTTGATCACGCCGGAGGAAACCGTTTCTGTGCTGGAAAAGACGGCTCTGTTTCAGCCTTCTGCCACAGCGGTCAAACACATCACAGAAGAGACGGGAGCGTGGCTGGTCGAGATGGATGAAACACTCAACCGGTCGATCCGTCAGGAGGAGGAGAACCCCAAAGGGACAAAAGTGATGGTGGCCAGCCTGGATGGGACCCACCTCAGGCTGGATGAGCCGGGGAAAAAACGCGGGCGTCCACAAGAGAGGCCGGGGGAAAAACCGTCCGAAGAAAGTCCGACCAGTTTCAAACAGGCCCTGGTGGGCAGCCTGTCCTTTTATGGGGCACCTCCAAAGGACGGCACCCCACCAAAGCGTTTGGTCTCTCGGTATGTGGCACAAATGCCCGAAGAGGGTGGTCAAACGTTGAAGATACGCTTTGAGGAAGAACTCGATCATATCGAAGGACAACTGAAAGATGAGGTCGGAAAAGTGTTCCTGTGTGATGGGGCACGAGGGTTGTGGAAATATGCTGATACCACTCCTCGGTTCATCGGGTATGAAAAACTGGTGGATTTTTATCACACCACAGAACATCTGTCTGAAGCTGCCGAACTCCTGTTTGGCAAAAAATCAGCAAAAGCGCAAAGCTGGTATGAAACCTACCACCACAAACTGCTGACCCAAGATGGCGCAGCAGAAACCCTTATTCGCTCCATCGACTATTACAAAAGCCGCCGAAGGCTGGGTCAAAAACGATTGGAAGACCTGGAAACAGAACGAACCTTCTTCTTTCGGAACAAACACCGGATGGCCTATGCTGACTTTCGTCGAAGGGGTCTGCCCATTGGCTCGGGACCCGTCGAAGCGGCCTGCAAGACCCTGGTCAAGACAAGGCTTTGTCGATCGGGTATGCAATGGTCCTGGCAGGGAGGACAACGCATCTTGCAGTTACGCACTTACGTCAAGTCAAAACGATGGGATGCTTTCTGGAATCAGTATAAACAGGTTCGATATGCCAATGATGAACTCCTTGACTATGCCGATGCAGCATAGACAGAAAACATCTACGTAAAACCGAGTCGGCACCCCATGTTAAGGTGTAAGTCTGAACCAGGGTGTTCTTGTTTTGTGCTGAGCCAGGAAGGAGCCGCGCGTTCCTCAAGGAGGGCATACCTGTGGAAGAGAAGCGAGAGGATTCGGCGACGTCGAAGGAAGAGGCACTCCTGGACCGGGCGCTGTCCATCCATCGGACCGCCATCGTAATGAACGCCGCCGTGATGAGCTCGCAGGCCCTCATCCGCCCGGGGCGCGATATCGGCAAACGCTGGCAGGGCCTGGCCCCCGGAACGGGCGACCTGGACCTGCCTCGGCTGCGCGACGGCGAGGTAAACGTGCTGTGGCAGGCGGTATGCGGCAGCACCGGCGAGGACGAGACGAAGATCCCGCTGCAGGGTCTGGAGCTGGTCGACACGCTCCTGACCGACATCCTCGACCGGTATCCCGATGACTTCGAGCTGGCTCTGACCGTCAGCGACGTGCGCCGGATTCGGGAACAGGGGAAGATCGCCGTGCTCCTGGGGATGCAGGCCGGCCAGTTCCTGGGGGGCAGCGTGCGAGCCCTGCGCGTTTACCGTCGCCTGGGGGTCCGGTACATGACCCTGACGCATGCCTGGACCAACCTGCTGTGCGACTCTTCCAGCGGCGCCATCCGGTGGAGCGGGCTGAGCGAGGTGGGTCGCGAAGTGGTACGCGAGATGGGGATCCTCGGGGTGATCCCGGATATCACGCACGCCACGGATAGGGCGGCGCTCCAGGTGCTGGAGCTCAGCCGGGGGCCGGTGATCGCCACGCATTCGAACGCGCGCGCCCTGTGCTGTCCGTTGCCGGAGATGGCGCGCACGCTGGGGGCGGAGTCCCTCGCCGAGAGAAACCTGTCGGACGACCTGATCCGGCGCCTGGCGAACAAGGGAGGCGTGGCGTGCGTGAACTTCGCGCCGGCTCTGGTGAGCCAGGCCTTTTCGGACGGCTACCCGAAGCTCAAAGAGCTAAGACCCGAACTCAACGCGCACATGGAGACCTTCCGCGCCTCCCATCCGGACGATGTGGAAGGGCAGCGGGAGGAAAAGGCCCGCTTCATCAGGGCGCATGGCATCACGCTGGCTACCCTCGAGGACGTGGCCGACCACATCGAGTACATCGCCAAAGTGGGCGGCTGGGACCACGTGGGAATCGGTACGGACTGGGAGGGAACCGGCGGGCATCACCCGCGCCATCTGGAGGACGTCAGCAAGATCCCTCTACTTACGGCTGAGCTACTGCGGCGCGGCCACGGCGAGTCCGAGATTCGGCGGGTTCTCGGCGAGAACATGCTCAGGGTGCTGGGGAAGGCGCAGGAGGTCGAGATGCAGGGCGGATGAACTCTCGACGCGCCGGCACGGCCCGGCACGCGGTGGAACCATTCGTCTCGCGCACGGCAGAGGAGCGGATCCGATTCAGGAAGCACTGTTGTTCTATAAGCGAGGGCTTGTATCGATTGGCCGTGCAGCAGAACTTGCAGAAGTGGCTCATCATGATATCCTGGGATTTTTCTGACTTCCTGCGGCGAGACTTCCCTGGGCGAGATGCGTCCGGAGTGAGGATCTGCAAGGTGACCCAAGTTCACCGGCTCTGTGCGGGAGGGGACCAGCCCAGGGCGGCGAAGTTCCGGCCCATGAGGGCCTTCATTTCGCGGGCTCTCCGCAGGGTTTCTTCCAATTCTTCCGCGAGATCCGCCGGGCGGTAGACCCGGCCTGCGCGCACGGTGAGGAAGGGCTGGATATTTTGCCGGCCGGTTTCATGATTGTCGCGCACATCTACGAAATCGAACGCGCCCTCCTGGATGTCAAAGGCGGCCAGGTCGGCGCCCGTTCCCGGTTTTAACGTGCCCAGTTCCTCGCTGCGGCCGATGGCAGCGGCGGGCGCGCTCGTGGTCTGGCGCACGATTTCGGGAAGTTCGATTCCCAGGTTCAACAGTTTGGACGCAGTCTCGGGCAGGCTGTAGACCGGGTCGTTGAGACAGTGGATGTGCAGGTCGGTGCTGATGACGTCCGAGGGGAATCCCTGCGCCAGGGCCTTTTTGGCCACCTCGAAGAGAAAGCTGCCCCCTCCGTGTCCCAGGTCGAACAAAATGCCCCGCTCCCGGGCCTTCCAAACCTCGGGAATCACCGTGTCGCGCTCGCCCAGAATCGTATCGCCGCCGCCGTGATAGCAGTGGGTTGCGATATCCCCCTGCCGCATCTCGGCCAGCACATCCGGCAGCGGCACGCCCACGCCGATGTGGACCATAACCCGGGTGCCGGAAAGCTCTGCGGCTTTGACTGCGAGGCGCAGCGGCTCGACCCCGTTTTCTCCGACCTGACTTTCTCCTTGGCGCACCTTCACGCCCACACACCAGTCAGACCAGTTGTGGATGACAAATGCCGTGCGTTCGGGATCGGCGTAGCGCAGATCCTCCATCTCGCCCAGGGGGCCGTAGGTAAGGCCGATTCCGCTGATGTGTACAAAGGTGAGGATGCGGGTGCGCGCCGGGGCGGCAATGTGGTCTCTGAAGCCCAGGAAATTCGCCCATCCCGGACTGCCGGCGTCTACGATGGTGGTCACGCCCGTGGCCAGGCAGAGGGCGTCCGCCCGGATGCCCCAGGTGGTAGACCCGGCGTACACGTGGGCGTGGATGTCGATCCAGCCGGGGGTGAGGATTTTACCCTCGAGGGCGATGGATTCTCTTGAAGGCTCGGTGATCTTTTCGGCCACGGCTGCGATTTTTCCCGCCCGGATCGCCACATCGCAAACGCCATGGATATTTTGCGCCGGGTCGATGACCGTGGCGCCCTTCAAGACCAGATCGTAGGACATGGTATTCGCCTTTTTTAGGGTCCGAAGGCTATTTTGCTTGCGGAAGACAGGGAAAGGCAGGCCTTACCAAATATAGGGAGGAAGGGTGTGATATCAAGCCTTCTTTGTAGCCCGTTTGGCGAAGGGGTTGACTTGACGCTGATCCGGCAGTAGTATTATGGGCCTGCAGATCTGTATGGAGTGGAGTGTTGTGATGAAACCCGGTTACACCCCAGAGAACGGCGATGGCGAAAAAAGGGAAGGTAGACCGCCGGACGATTTCGATTTACTGCGCGAAATGTAAAACGCTTCTTTACAAATACCACAAAGGCGGCCGGGGCGGTCTGGTCAAGTGTTTCGTGGAGCGAATTGTTGAGGATCACACCGGAGGGGAGTTAACATGCCCCCGGTGCAAACAGGATTTCGCCAGATTTACGACGATTGGAGGCCGCCCTGCCCACAAGATTATCCAGGGGAAGGTTTACACAAAGGGGATGTCCAGAAAGTGAATCTGTCATTCAGGTTAGCGCCAGAAGTGGCGGCCCTGGGCGTGAAGTGTGTGTGCTTTGTTATTGAGGGGCTTGCAAACAAGCCGGAAGACGCCGAATTCGAGCGGTATAAGTCGGACCTTTTTACCCGACTGAAGGCGCAATACACGACCGAGACCGTTTCAGATGATCCTGTGCTTGCCGGCTTCAGAAGCCTCCACAGCAAAGTGGGTCGCTCGAATCGCAAGTTTCCGGCATCGCCCGAGAGTCTGATCAAAATGTTTCTCAGAAACGGCGCAATACCACCCATCAACCTAACGGTGGATATTTACAACTGTGTCTCTCTAGTGGTCGATTTCAGAAGTTCGCATGAGTTTATGCAGCCAGCCGGATTCGCTGCATTCGTTCTTCCAATTCCTGCCTTGTAAAGCGCCAGTTGAAAGGTTCGGCAGTGAGATTATAGTATTCCTCAAAGCCCAAGATCCTGGCTTCCATCGCCTGTCGATCTGCCAGGTCATTGGGCGTGAGCGCCTTTCTTTGCAAGATCGAGAAATAGATCTCAATCTGATTGAGCCAACTGGCGTGGATAGGGAGATGGACGGCAATGGCATTTTCATAGGCATCCTGGAGCCGTTTAGGGAACGTGGTGGTGTAATGAGAAGATCCGTTGTCCACAATCCAGAAGACCCGATCAGCCGAAGCATAAGGCTCCCGTCCCATCACCAGGTCCACCAGCTTTTGAAAGGGCACGATGCCGGTTTTCTCATCCACACGCCCAAAGATGTGCCCTGAGAACACATCCAGTGCAGACAGATAGGCCACTGTGCCCATCCGTTTGTAGTCATTTTCCATACGAATGGGTTTGCCACAATCAGGTGGCAATGTGGCAAACTCTCGGGCTAAGATTTGGAGTTGGGATTTTTCATCGGCACAGATAACGAAGTCTTTCTTGCCAAGCGGTATCCCCTCCCATATGCCTTGATACAGGTCCAGAATGCGACTGGCTTTCTCTAAAAAGTTGGGGGCTTTGATATGAAGCCAGGATCGGTGATACCAGGGACGAAGGGCATCCTCTTTGAGAATGCGCCAAATCGTTGTGGGTGAGATTGAAGTGATCAACGCACACCTTAACACTTCCTGTTGAATCTCAAATAAGCTGAACCGAGACAGGGGCAACCCCCGTTGTGCGGGCAGTTGACAGGCAATGGCTTTGACTTCACTGACTTGCACAGGGGGAAAAAGTGGGCGGTCGCCCACTGCGCGGTAGATCCTCTAAAGTGAAGCCTTCTTCAGTCCACCTTTTTCGCCACTTCTGCGCCGTAGGTGAACTGACACCTGCCCTGTCGGCTAACCTCTGGTTGCCAATGGCTTTATTCTCGGCTAAGGCCACCACCATCTTTGCCCGCTGCACCTGGGATTGAGGCGCGTTGCGCTGACGAATGATTTTCTGGGCTTTTGCCAGTTGGGCTTTTGTGAAGCGAGGTTGGTATTGGGGAAGGGGACCTGACATTATACACCTCCTTTACCGATTGGAATGAGGCGTATAACATACCCCTTTTTTGCCACCTATGCAACCTCATGCGTATTTGCGAAATCGACCACTAGAGACGAGATTGTCTCTGGGCGCCCATGACGTCAAGAAGATCGACGGAAATGTCACCCTCCGTCTCACCGATGGAGGGGAGCGGTTCGTGCCCCTGGGCAAAGACGAGCCGGAGCCTATCGCTGCGGGGGATTATTGTTATGTGGATGACAGCGGAGATGTGCTTTGCAGATTAGAGTATCGGCAGGCGGACAAGACCAAAGTGATGTTGAGCAGCGACACGTGTTTCTACATTGTCCAGGGCAATGAGAACACGCCGGATGACTACACTATGAATGCAGCCGAACACCTGATCGATTTGACAAAGCGCTACTGCGGCGGAAAAGAAAGAATCGTATGGACATGAAATGCATTTCCTCGCGATAGGTTCTGTTGATTGGAGTTCAAATCCGATCCGCAAATTATGGTTCTTAAGGCGACCACAATGCAATAGGAATGCGGGGGATGATCTTCGTTTCGGCCATCGGCTCAAGCAAGTGCCTGGAGCAAATCGGTTTTCGGCTTTGACTCTGAGCGTTTCTGAGCTGGTCTACCCGGAAGCTCAACCCGTTCCAGCAACCACTGAAACAGGTCAACTCCGATTGTAAACAAGGGGAACCCGCACCGTAAACGTGCTCCCTTTCCCCACCTCGCTCTGCACGCTGATCGACCCTCCCAAAAGCTCAGCGAACCCCTTTGTGATCGGCAGTCCCAACCCCGTACCCTTGTGCTGGGGGTCCGATCCCTTCACCTGCTGGAACTCCTCAAAAATGCTCTCCAGGGCATCAGCAGGGATGCCCGTGCCGGTATCCGAGACCGCGATCACCAGAGTCTCGCCATCGGATACCCCGTCCTTCGACACACGCACGACCACCTCTCCCGAATCGGTGAACTTGAGCGTGATTTTTCTCCCGTTAGATGACCTCTTTCCTACAGTTGATCGCTCTCTCTCTTCGGCAGGCTGATCGTCACCTCCGTACCCTTTCCCACCTCGCTCTCGATCTGGATCTCCCCCTTGTGATCTTGGATAATTCTGAAATCCGTGGACAATCCTAAACCCATTCTCACCCGAACATCGGTGGCACGAAAATCAACATCGAAGATGCGTTCCAACTGCTCCGGCGGAATACCCACGCCTGTGTCGCTGATCCGGACACAGACCTTGTCGTCCTCCTCAAAGGTGCTGACGCTTATCTCCCCTGTCTCCTTGATGGCCTGGATCGCGTTTCTGAGTAGGTGCATGAAGACCTGGTTCAACTGTCCGGGAGAACAGTAGATCGGCTTGATATCTCCGTAATTCTTGACCAAGGTGATGTTTTCACCTATCCGGTTTTGCAGCAGCGCCAGAGCGCTGTCGATCCCCTCGTGGATATCGGCCACCTGGAACTCGGCTTCGTCCAGCCGGGCGAAATTCCGTAGGCTGTCGACAATGCTGCTCACCCGTTCGACGCCGCTGGCCATCACCCGGCTGGCATCGGCTATGACCTTGAACACCGATTGAATAGTCCGATTATCTTTATATTCTCCGGGAAAGGTCATCTCCAGCGTCTGTTTCAGTTTATCTGGCTCCTCGCTATTTGGTGTGGGTAACCTTCCCCCAGGAACGACCAGTTGTGGTAGACAAGACGCCCAAGCTGCAGGTTTTGTGGACCAGCCTTCGAGTATTCTTTGTCAACGGTGTTGCCCGACCCGTTGTCTGTTGCTCAGGATTCTATCTTAAAAACAGTTGTTTAAGTTGTTAGATAATAAATTGTTACGATGGACTAAACGGCAAACTGGATCTCCGGATCATTCAATACCCGCCGTGTGTTTAGGAGAGATCTCATGTGCGGATACCGGAGCAAACGGTTAGGAACCACCTCGCACTCGGCAAGAAGACTGGTTCGGGTTTTTATGATTACCCACGTGAAACAGCGAAGAGCCGTTTATCTATTGCCCGGATCAGGGTGTCGTGCATGCTGCTGATAGCCCCCAGCGGTGTGTTCATCTCGTGTGCCACGCCGGCCACCAGATCGCCTAAAGAGGCCATCTTCTCCTGCATGACGAGATGATTTTGCATCTCTTTAATCTGGTTCAAGGTATTTTCCAACGTCTCGTTTTTTTCTTTTAATTCAAGATTTGCCGCCTGGAGTTCCTCTTGCAGCCGTCGAAGCGTCAGGTGCGTCCGAATGCGAGCCAGCACCTCTTCAGTCTGAAACGGCTTGGTAATATAATCGACCCCCCCGCTCCCAAAGGCCCGGACCTTGTCCACCACCTCGCCCAAAGCGCTGATAAACAGGATCGGGATAGCCTGCGTCTGATCGGCCTCTTTCAACCGCCGGCAGACTTCATACCCGTCCATTTCCGGCATATTGATATCCAGCAAAATCAGATCGGGCAAACGCTGTTGGGCAATGCTCAATGCCTGCATCCCATTCGTCGCAACCAGGATGTCGTATCCTTCGTGTCCCAGGGTTTCGACCAGCACATCCAGGTTGACGGGATTGTCGTCCACCAGCAGCACTCGCGTACGCTCTAAATCCGTTCTGTTCATATCCATAGGGCATTAAGATGTTGAGGGTGAGCCGACACCGCCCGATAGGCCAGGGTCGGTTTCATCCCTGCCTGTTGATTTCTTCCAGAAAATCTCTGATCGCCTCCAGGTCATACTGCCCGGCCAACTCGCGCAGACGTGCAGCCAAAAGCTTCCCTTCTCCACCCAACGCCTCTACCGCATCGATACGCTCGCGCACCTGCGTGATGCTGTGCGCCTCAAGGGCAGAAATCAGCCCATCATATAAATCCGACGGCAACAAAATCTCCTGCCAATCCGGCGCCTGATCCACCTCCGTCACACCGGTCGCATCCTCGGCGAATTCATAATCGACGTCCAGAAGATCGAAAAGACAGGCATAGATCTGCTCGGCACGCAGGGGCTTGTCTATAAACTCGCCGAAACCCATTGCGAGATAGTGCTCACGCTGATGATCAAACACGGAAGCCGTTACCGCAACCACCACGGTCGCATCCCGACCGTGTTCCTCAAACAGGCGCTCAAGCGTTTCGGGGCCGTCCATCACCGGCATGCGAATGTCTAAAAACACGATGTCGGGCATCTGCCGGCGAATCAGATCCAGCGCCTGTGCGCCATCCTCGGCCGTCTCTACCTCCACGCCGATTCTGGTCAGCATCTGTTCCAGAACATCCCGATTGGCCGCCACATCATCCACGACCAGTGCCCGCACAGAACAGCCCTCGGCCAGATGCACGACGCGAGACCAATCCATCACGGGCTCTTCTTTGGCCGGCCCCTGACCGGGTGGCAGGGGCAGCGTAAAGGTGAATCTGGAGCCCGCTCCCGGTGTTGACTCCAGTCCGATTTCTCCACCCATCATCTCCACATGCCGCAGGGAAATCGCCAGCCCCAACCCGGTGCCTCCCTGGCGGATGCCCTCGTCTTCCTGCTGAAACGGCTGGAAAATCGCCGCCTGTTTGTCCTGTGGAATCCCCGGCCCGGTGTCGGAGACCTCGAATTCGTATTGGTCGTTCTCGCCTGACTTCACCCGCAGAGTTACGTCCCCTTGATGGGTGAACTTCACCGCATTGCCCAGCATATTGATCAGCACTTGACGCAGTTTGCCTTCATCCCCGTGCACCTGTCCTGCGGGCACGTCCACTTCCAGCCGCCAGCTCAAATCCTTCTGTTGGCAGCGCATCTCAAACATGCCGCCCAGGCCGCCTAACATACCCTGCAAATCGAAATCGGTTGGGTTGAGCTGTTCGCGACCGGCTTCGATCTTGGAAATGTCTAAGATGTCATTGATCAACCCCAGCAGGTGCTCCCCGCTGTGGCCAATGGTCTCGATGGCTTTACGAAAACGATCGTCCAGTCCTGGATCGCGGTCCAAAATCTGAGCATAGCCCAGAATGGCATTCATCGGCGTGCGGATCTCGTGGCTCATGTTGGCCAGGAAAACGCTCTTTGCCTGGTTGGCCTGTTCGGCTTCTTCTTTGGCCTGGGCAAGTTGGACGTTCTGCTCCTCCAACTGCTGAAAATCGAGATAGCGCACATAGCCCAACGACAGGGCATCGGTCAGTTCCTGAACGATGGTCAGGTGCTCTTCCACTCGCGTGGGTTCTATAAAGGCGACGACGCCATGCTCGAACGGCACATAGTTAAAGACCCATTCGGCTCTTTCGGGTATCGGAATAGGCCGGTCCAGGCCCCAGGACTCGGTCAGTGCCTTAAATCTCGACGCATAGTCCTCTCCGCTGACCGCAACAGTTATCACTTCTCCTCGGCCCCAGGAATCGATGGTTATTTGTTCCCTCGGACTGGTCAAGTTTATTTCCCCTACCGCTATCTCTTCATTGAACTCAAATAAGTGAGGCGAAGTCCATGAGATGCCGAACTTTCTCGGGTTGTGGAGGGCGTAGTAGCGTCCTGTAATGTGAACACCATCCTCTTCCTCTTCCACGAATCGAATACCGGGTCCCAAGGTCTCGATCCCCAGATTCGCCATTTCCTCCCACATCATTCCTATGACCTTGAAGAGATCCTCACTGGAACGCATGGCCATAGCCTCTGCCCGCATCCGCTCTACAGCCAGTCTGCGTTTCACCCAAGGCACCTCGTCTACCATTATCTGCTGGCGCAATGCAGCGTTGTCTCGGCGCAACGCTTCCAATTCGGTGATGAGTTGCTTTTGGGTCTTAGTTTCGTCTTTCAAAGAGAATCACCCTCTTTTAAGGCTGACATTTCCTACGTGGACCCTTTCCCCATTTCACGCTCTACGCCAATCGTCTCACCCGGCAGTTCCGCGAACCCCTTGGTATTGCCCCGGGCGATCCTTCAGGCCGAAGCTCACCAGGGCAGAGAGAAACGCCGCCGCGGTAACCATAAAAAAGACGGCAGCAAACCCATCCCCATCGCCCTTGAGCAGACTGATCAGCACGCTGGAGCCCACAATACTACCCAGGTAGCGGCTTGTTGCGTAAATCCCGGAGGCCACCCCCGCTTGCTGGGGTTCAACCGCTTCCACGGCGGACGTCTGAATCCCCGCCCACGCCAGTCCCAGTCCAATGCCTGCAATGCTCAGACTACCCACCAGCGTCGGGAGCGCAACTCCGCCGCCGGCAAGGGCCAGCGGTAAGAGGCCAAGCGTTAGAAGCAACAGCCCCCCCACAGCTGGCCAGCGCCGACCCCAGCGATCGGCCAGGTGTCCACCGAGGGGCGAAAAGACCACCGAGGTCGCCATCATCGCCGTCAACACCATGCCGGTCTGAGCGCTGGTCCAGCCGTTCTGCCTCGACAGCAGAATCGGAACCGCCAGCACCATCGAATACATCGCCAGATTGCTGAGGGCGACGGCGCCGTTGGCTGCGGCAAACGTCCGGCTGCTAAAGAATCGCAGTTGGAGAACAGGGTCCGGGTGGCGCCACTCGTACCATAGGAAAAAGGCAGCGATGGCGACCAGGAGGACGCCCCCTATCGAAGGAATAAGAACCACGCTGCTCCTATGGCTCTGGATCAGCAGCCCGGCTGCACCCACCAGCAGGATTGACAACAGGACGGCTCCGATCAGGTCAAAAGGAGGGCCTGCCTGCTGTGCCCGACCGGCCGGAAGCACTCGCCGCCCAAGCAGCAGGGCCGGCAGGACAAACGCCAGGTTGACGTAAAAGATGGCGTGCCAATCGGCGACCTCAACCAGAAATCCACCCAGCGGCAGTCCGGCCGTTGCAGCCAGGGCCATAGCAGAGCCGATCAGGCCAAAACGACCGGCACGACGGTCAGCTGGCACCACTTCGCGCACCAGCGCAATCCCGTTTGGCAGCACGATGGCTACGGATATTGCCTGCTGCACCCGGAAAAATAAAAGACTCCAAAAACTGAATGCAGTTGCCGCACCGATGGAAACGAGTCCAAAGTAGACCAGCCCCCCCAGGATCAGACGCCGGCGGCCCAATCGGTCGCCCAGCTTGCCGGCGATGGGCTGCAGGGAGGCCATCGCAATCAAGTAGGCGGTGACCAGCCAACCGGCCGAGGTCAGTGGGACGCCAAACGCCTCCATCAGGCGCGGCAGTGCCACCGCAATCATGGTCGAATTCAGGGGCGCCAGTATCCCGGCCAGGACCACGGTGATGAGCAGCCGACGCTCCATCGAGATTTTGGAAGCGGTCGGGACGGCTTTCTCAATCTGAGGAGACAATTCGGACGACTCCTGCATCGCCATCCACCTCTAAAGTCTGCCCGTCCTGAATAACCTCGGTCGCCCACCCCGTGCCCACAACAGCGGGAATGCGATACTCACGGGCAACCACCGCGCAGTGGCTGAGCACGCCGCCGGTGTCTGTGACAATGCCGCCCGCGGTGGCAAATAGCGGTGTCCAGGGCGGGGCGGTAGTCTGAGCGACCAGGATGTCGCCTCGCTGCAATTTGTCTGCCTCGGACAGGGAGCGCAAAACTCTGGCAGGGCCGGTGACTTTGCCAGGTGAACCGGCGTTGCCTTTTAAAGTGCCCGTTTCTTCCTGGGGTGGGGGTGGGCCGCCAAAGAATTTTCCCATAGACCGGGCAATGGGGTTGTCCGCAGGCGGCGGGCCATAGTCCGTGCCCAATGCCGGCGGCGGGGTGATGGTCGAAAAATGTTCTATTTCGGCCCGGCGGTCGGCTACCAGCGAGCGGCGGTCGGGCATGGGCGAGGCAGCGGCGGTTTCCCGCACTTCGTCCAGGTTCAGGTGGAAGATGTCATCCACTGTTTCGAGCGCTCCGGCATCGGCGAGGCGCCTGCCGAACTCCAGGATGACCCGCCGTATCCTGTAAGGGGCTTGAAAATCGATCCAGAATCCGTGGTCTTCAGTGAGTACAACGCCCACCTGGGCCGCTTTCAAAAGGAACTCAAACTGTTCGGTTACCTGTTGCGGGTACCCTTTCAGGCGTTCCCGTGCATTGGCCACGGCCTGTTCGCGCTCGGCCACCAATGTCTCCAGTTCGCCGCTCCGATCACGTTCGGCCTGGGCGATGTAGTCCTTCAGGTTTTTTATGACCGGGGCGGGATCTTCGATCCAACTGGGCAAAGAGAGGTCCCAGTTAAGGCTGCGCTGGCCGTAGGCATTTAGAAAGGTGTTCAGGTCGCCGAGGAAGGCCTGGCCGGCAGAGGTTGCCTCCAGGGCGGGTACGACCTCGGGAATTGCGTGTGTTTCGAGGACCTTGCAGACTTCGGACGCATCCAGAGCTTTTCGACTGAGTTCCCAAAGGGAGCGGTCGACTTCCAGGGTTTTATTGTCAAAGCCCTGGAGCAACCGGTAGGCGTCGAAGGCGCCCTCATCTTCGAAAAGGTCATGGTAGAGGTCGTCGAACAGTCCCATGGCCACATAGACCGGGAGGACGGTGAGGAAGTGGATTTCCGCCAGGCGTTTCTTTTTTTCCAGGGTATCCTTCAGGTGGGCGAGCAAATCCGGCATTGAGGCACTGCCGAGATCGTAGGTGTCCCAGTGATCTAAAAAGGCTTTAATTTCGGGCAGCCACTCCGTGTCCCACCGCTCGGCCAGGTTGCTCATCGCCTTTTGCATCGCCGCCTCAGCGCGTTTCCCGTGGGCTTCCATTTCTTCGAGCGGAACGGCCGGAAACATTGCCATATAGAAATAGGTGTTGATTAACCGGGCGTCTCCACGGTTGGGGATTTCGTAGGCCTCAAAGGCATGATTGAACCCGTTTATGATAAAATCACACCACATTCCCCCTTCGAGGATCGGAAGGGGATGGGGAAAATGCAGCGGATCGTATTGCCAGGGCAACTGCGCATCTTCCGGATTTTCCCAGGTGACCGGGAAGTCTGCCGGCGCTTCTATAGGGGTCGGTGCGGGCGGGCCTGCGTGATCTCCATCTGACATAGTCACTCCTCCTTGTATGTATTTTTCATTCCAGCTGATTGAGGGTCGTAATGGGTCGGCACTGCAGCAGGTAGAGCTGCCCATTATGGATGGCACACTCAATATCGACCGGCCAGCCCAGCTTTTTTTCCAGACCCGATGCCAGGTCGGCCATTTCCACGGCTTGCTCGTCGTTGAGTGCGGGTTGGCTGCGCATGAAACGTGGGACACTGACCTCATTTGTGCCGCCGGACACCGAGACGGTCATCTGTAGTTTTTCGGCAATCTGGCGGTCGATAACAGTCAGGTCGGTTTTGCGCACGATGTAGGTGTCCGGGGTGACGGTGCCGCCCACAATGCTTTCACCCAGACCCCAGCTTGCGTTGATGACGGCTTCCTCCCGGTTGCCGTCCACGGGGTTGGCGCTGAAGACAACGGCCGAGACGTCGGCGGGTACCAGTTGCTGCACCAGAACGGCTACCTGGGCTTCGTCAAGAGAGAGACCGTAACGGCGGCGGTATTCCATTACACGCTCGGATCTCATAGACGCCCAGCAGCGTGTTATTGCATCGGCAATAGCATCCACACCCACTATGTTGAGATAGGTTTCGTACTGGCCGGCGAAGGAGGCGACCTTGCCGTCTTCGTCGATGGCCGAAGAACGCACGGCAACGCAGGGCTGACCTTCACCGCAGTGTTCAGCCAGTTCCCCGTAAGCGGCGGCAAGTTCGTCGTAGAATGCAGGCGGCAAGGCGGCGGTTTCGTCGGTATCGGACGCCCACTGTTTGAATGCTTCTGTGGTCAGACAAAAGCCGGGCGGCACCCGGTGCTCGGCGGCCAAACGGCTGAGGTTGGCCACCTTTCCGCCTACGGTGGGTATATAGTGACAGGCCGGCTGGCCGAGCCAGAGGATGTTCATAGGGTATCTCCTGAAAGGAAAAATCACAAAATTCAGGCGAACCATAGAGGGCCACTGTTGCCCGGTTGATGGTCGTGCACGTTTGGGCAATTTATGATTCGCTTTTCGGCGTTCACTGGAAATTCACATAGAGGAAACCAAATCCAGAAGCTCTCGCGCCTTCCTCTCATCCGGCGCAATCTCAAGAATCTTCCGACACTGAGTCCTGGCCGCCTCCAGCTTACCCAGGTTCAGAAGGACGACAGCAAGATTCATGCGGTAGTTCAGATCTACCGGATGGCGTTCGACCAGACCCCGCAGAATATCTTGAGCTGCCTGGAATTTAGCTTGCTCGATTAGGGCCACCGCCAAGCTATTCAGCAGGATGGGATCATCCGGTTTGGCTCCAAGGGCGCGCCCCAAAGCTCGTTCAGCGGCTCGATAGTTGCCAGCCCTCCTGTGATTGACCCCAAGGGCTTTGTAGAACGCGACGGGTGAGGATGGGTCGAACAGCAAACCTTGGTTTAGCTGCTCCACGGCCTCGTCTGGGTTTCCGGATACCCCAAGCGCTTCCCCCAAAGAGAGCCGGTATTCGGAAAACCGCGGATTCAACCCAACAGCTCTGCGCAGCGGACGGATCGCCTCGTCGAGGCGTCCAAGATGCCCCAGGGACAAACCCAGGTAGTGGAGGACAGTCGGGCTATTGGGGTGATACTGCAGGCTTTTCTCGAATGCTTTGACTGCCGCGCCCCAATCGCCTTGCCGGTAGAGCACGGAACCCAGCAATTGGTACGTCTTGAATCGCTCAAGTGTAGCAAAGTGCACGGCCCGATCGAGATGCTGACGAGCCTCTGAGTCGCGTTTCCGCTTAATTGCAGCAAGCCCCTGCTGGTAGTGATAGGCCCCCAACACCCTTTCCGACCAGATCACCACAACCGCCACCGTCGCGCCGATTCCCAGCGCAGTTCTGTACCAGCCAGGCCGGCCTGAACTCTGGATGCGCGCTTCTCCTTTTTTGAAGCCTTGGCCGATGATGAGCCCTCCGGCGAGCCAGAATCCAAGCGCAGAGGCGGGATCCTGGAAGTTGCTCGAAACGAGCGCGTGCAGGACCGTGGCGATTGCCCCTGCAAACAGTCCTACCGCGATGGACCCACCTTCTCCGTTCCGGACAGATTGCATACCCCGCCAGAGGATCGATCCCACAAGCACCGAGAAGGCGGCCAGCCCAACGACACCGGTCTCGACAAGGATCTCCAGGTACTCATTGTGGACCCGGAAGTGCATCAGGTCACCTTCGTGCCGATCTTGCATCCATCGCTTGATGTTAAACGACTTCTGGCTGGCGTACTCCGGAAACACATATTCAAAATTCCCTGCGCCGACTCCGACGAAAGGGTGGTCGAACGCCATGCGCGCTGTGTCTCTCCACAGATAAATCCGTTGCTTTGTGGACGGATCGTTCAGGGTGAGCCGGTCTGTTATATGCCGAAGCGGCCTCGGCAAGTGAGGCCGCTTCACGGTCAGAAGTGCAATCGTCAGCATCAGTCCTCCGATCAGCAGGACGGCCGGATAACCCCAGTAGCGTCGTCCCCTGGCCCTCCACTCCGGGAATAGTCCCACACAAACGAAGACCAGCGTCGCAGCAAGCAATCCCATCCAACCGCCCCGGCTCCCCAGAACCAGGGAATGGGAGAGCATGAGGATGACAGCGGCGAATATCCCGACCCTTTTGCGCCAATTTTTCGCTGCGATAACGTACCCCAACGCGACCGGCAACGCGACGTCATAGTACTCAGCGACAAACGTGACGTTGCCAATTGTCGAGACCGGACGGCTCCACGGATCATACAAACGCCAGACGCCGATGTACTGGAGAACCCCACCCAACGCGACGATTCCGCCCGACAAGGCAATTCCGGCAGCTACAAGAAATCGATCCCGCGTCGTCCGAACCTCGTGTGCTACCAGCAGCATGATCACAAAGTAGCACGCATACGCAAAAACAGTCTCCAGCCCCCGGTGCGGGTTCGGTGCGGCCAGCAGAGAAACGCAGGCCGCAAACAGGAAGACCGCGGCAGGAGCGGATACCATCAGGGGCACACACGGGCATCCCGGGCGCCATCGGCGTAGCTTTAACGCTGCCAGCACGACTGCACCCGTCTCAATCAGAGCCAGTTTCGGCGTACGGTAGCTGTCCAGATTGAAAGGACCCACGAGGGGAACACAGACGGTCAGGGCGAGGAGGAAGAACACGAGGGGTGATCTTCCGCGGTCGGCATCGCCCCCACCCGGCCTGGTCTTGGTCGTTCGAATATCCAACATTGGAGGAAGAGCAAGAGGATGGGCAGGACTTGCTTGAGCGCCATCACACTGAAGGAATGACTGAATTTGACGACAACAAACCAGAGGCTGAAGTGCTGCCAGAATGCATAGTGCTCCGGCTCGAGAGCGGTTAACAGCTTGCTCTCAACACTCAGAATGAGGTCCGCTGTATGAAACACATAAAGGAAGGGAAGCCCCGTAAGGAAAATAACACCCCTCCTCGAGGTCTTCCATCTTTGAATGGACAAAACCAGTGCGATGTAGAGTAGGAGATTGTAGGAAAGCAGGTAGAAGGACTCCGACCCCCTCATCTCCTTAGATCCAGAAATGGCCTCCCACTCCACGTGCGGGAACGTCCTACCGAACCGAATCGCCGCATCGTGAGGCCGCAGGCCATTCAGAACTCGGGACGCAGCCGGAACCACAGCGCCCGCATAAAGACGAAGCAGCGGTCTGGAGATGGCGCAGAGCAAGAGGAAACAGACCAGCAGCCGGACAACAAACCGAGCGCTAGCTCTCTGCTTGCTGAACATAGTGCATCCAGAACCCAAAAATGAAAACGATCAAAATTCCCTGAGCAACCAGGAAGTGGAACGCATCCATGTAGGATGGGTGGCGGACCATCACAAAGAGCAGCATCATGATGCGGAGCAAGTTGAGCCCAAACAGGATGGGAAGGTACAGTGCCAACGCCCGAAGGCGACGATTCCAACTGGCCGGGTAGGCAAGGACGGCAGCCACCATCAGGAAGATCGCCTCGAGGCCGTTGCACCCCCTCCCAACCACAATCGATGCCCTCTCGCCCCCCAGCGCGATCTGGCTGACACGCTTCACCTGAAAAGGCAGGATCCAGTCACCCAGAACGCCTGCAGCCGATGTCACCAGCGTCGTGTAGGGCCCGTCTACGATGCGACCCGAATATCGCTTCTCGACCTGGTAAAGCCCGTTGAACACGCCGAGCATCAAGAAGAACGCAACGACGATCCTCACGTTGGACCGCGTGTTGATCGCTGCCTCAGACACGGACCCTCCGCCTTCGCCATATCCCATAAGCCATCATGCCCATGGCAAGGGCAAGTAGCATCCATTCGGTGAACGTCGGGATCAGGACGAGATATTGTCAAGAGTTGTGGATGAGATTTGAGCGTATCCCGATGAGTTAGGCTGCTTTTTTGATTTCTCCATCCTCAAATTCAACGCCCTGGACCACCAGTTCAACCAGCTTGTGGCTGTGCAACCGCTGCCAGTTTTTCTCCGCCTCGCTGGCCAGTTTATAGACCATCATCAGCGTGGCATTTCGAGAACCGCATCCCTTGGTCTGGCGGGTGCGATGCCTGACGGTGCCAAAGGTGGATTCAATGGGGTTGGTGGTTCTGATGTGTCGCCAGTGGGCGGCCGGAAAATCATAGAATGTGAAGAGCACATCCTTGTCTTTTTCCAGGCACTCACAGGCCTTGGGATACTTGGCTTGATAAAGGGCGATGAAGTCATCATAGGCTTTGAGGGCGTCCTCCTTGGTGGGTGAAAGATACATCTCGTGGATGCGTGTTTTGGCCTGGGCCTGGACAGATTTGGGCAGGTTGTCCAAAACGTTGGCTGTCTTATGCACCCAGCAGCGCTGATGACGGGTGATGGAGAACTCTTCTTCCAACGCTGCCCAAAACCCCAGGCTTCCATCGCCGATGGCAAGGGCAGGCGCCTCTTTCAGGCCTCTTTTTTTGAGATCTCTGAGCACGCCCTGCCAGGACAGTTTGCTTTCTCGATGCCCATCTTCGATGGCCAGCAATTCCTTACGACCGTCCTTGGTTGCCCCTATAATGACCAGCATACAGGGCCGATCCGGTTCCAGACGGACGTTGAAGTAGATGCCATCTGCCCAGATATACACATAGTGCTTCTCTGAAAGATCCCGATGTTTCCACCCCTGATACTCTTCATCCCAGATCTGTTTGAGCCGCACAATGTTGCCAGGGGATAACCCCGGGGCATTCTCGCCCAGGATGGCAGAAAGTGCCTCGGGGAAAGAGGACGTGGACACCCCCTTGAGATACAGGGCCGGTATCAAGGCATCGATGGAAGGCGCCCGACGCATATATTTGGGCAAAATGGCACTGGTAAACTGCTGTCCAAAACGCCGATCCAGCACCCGAGGCTGACGAATGGGAATCTTGCCCACACCCGTGAGAAGCTCTCGGGGTTTATGGGAACCATTTCTGACCACCTCTCGGCGACCCCCTACGTCTTTCTCGTCCTTAAAGCTTTCGATATAGGTCTCCACTTCAAACTCCAGGGCGGCTTGCAGCATCTTGCGGGCGCCGGCTCGAAGCAGATCCTCCAGGCTCAGGGTCACTTCATTTCTGACTATCTTCTCCACTTGGGAGGTTGTATATTGTTTCATGGAGCGTATCCTTTCTCCCTCGGCTGAGGGATTTGTGGTTATTCGATATTCAAGGATACGCTCATTTTTTATACCCGTCCACAACTTTCTAATATACCTCGATCAGGACGAAACTGTCCGCCGCCGAGAAGCTGCTCTCGCCGCCAGATCCGACCGCCTTCACGTGCCAGAAGACCGTCTTGCCTTCCAGCGCCTCGGTGAAGAGGAACTGGCTCTCTGCGATGCCGGTGATTACAGTCGAGCTCGTGAAGTCGGCGTTCTCAGCGTGTTCGAGCGTGTAGCTCGTTGCGCCGGTAACGTCGCTCCAGTCCAGAACAGGCGTTGTCGACGGGGTGGTCCCGCCACCGAACGTGGTTAGCACGGGCGTGTCCGGAGTGAGCGCCTCGATCACGAAGTTGTCCGACGAGGAAAAGACACTCTCGCCACCGTCGCCGACCAACTTGACATGCCAGAAATAGGTGTCAGGAGAAAGCGGCGTCGAGAGCGTGAAGTCACTCTGAGTGATCCCGGGGGTCGTCGTGGCCCCGGTGAAGCTCAAGTTCGCCGCGACTTCGATTGTGTAGCTGGTGGCGTCCTGCACATCGTTCCAGTCGAGTGTCGGCGTGGTGTTTGTGAGCGACGCGCCAGCGAAGAACGACGGTATCGGGACCTCCGGCGGGGTCGGCGACAGCAGGGTAAAGAAGGAGAACGACGTCGCCTCGCCGCAGATGATGTTGTTGGCGAAATCCACCGACGTAGTGATATCGGTCCAGACGCTGGGGCTGCCCACAAAGTGGAAGAGCCTCAGGTTCACCTCGTTCACCACGCCGAAGTTGCTGTAGTTGATACACATCTCGACCGGACCGGCGAACGTGGCCGTGGTTTCCACACTGAAGATCGGCGTCTGATCGCTCGCACCAATGCCATCACCGCCTCCGCCGCCCTGTTCATTGAACTGGAAGCCCGAGGGCGGCGGCGGCCCTTCCGTGGGATCGACCGTCTCCATGGTGGTCTCACCGCCGCTCGTGACGTCTCCAAACGACAGGTCCATCGGGCTCTCGAGTGAATTCTCGTCCGTGAGGTTGACGGACACATCGGTGCCCGTTGGCGTCACCGCATCGGTGTTGAACGCCACGCGAGCCTTCTTCACAGGCAGCGATTCCACCATCGCCGTAGCTGCATCGGTGACGGACATCGATTCGATCTTGACCTTGAACTTTAAGGTCGATACGTCCTGCTGAGTCACGAACACAACATCCGCAAGATGCCCATCGCCAGGCGGCGTGAAAGCGGCGCCGGAAAGGGTAAACCCTGTGCCTGTCTGAGTGGCGGCCGGCACTCCGGCTGGCGTCGTGATACCCGCTGGCTTGAGGTTAATGATATTGATTTCGAAACCAAAAACAACGTCGGCGGCTGTGATCGCACCCGAGAGGTCCTTCGCAAAGACCTGGACCGTGAATTCTGTCCCGAGACCGGTCACGATGCCCTTGCGGTTCCCGTCCGCCGTGTCGTCCGTGGTGTCGTCAAGATCCAGAAGGGCGAGGGATTGGGTCGTCACGGTAATCGTCTTTGCTGTTTGAAGGCCCTTTGTGTCGTTGATCGCGGTCGCCGTGACGGTGTACACACCGGGAGCGGCATAGGTGTGAACGGCCGGGAAGAAAGTTTCCTCTACAGCAGTGCCGTCGTCCCAATCCCACGTGATCCTCTCGGCGTTCTGCGATTGGCCCCACACGGTGACGGTCTTCCCCGCCACGACCTGGCTGGTCAGCTCCAGCCCAACCCGCTCGATTGTCACGCGGTTGGCATCCAGGGCCGTGACGGGCGCCCCGAGATTTCCGACCGTCGTCGAAAGCCCACCCGCCGGGAAACCGACCCTAAACGACCGGTCCGGCTTAGGGTCCGAACTGATCACGACCGAGACGATATAAAAGGTCTCGCTGCCGGCAGGCGGAATCTCGGTCGATGTCGGCAGTATGTTGATTGGAGTCCCGATGACGGGGACCACCTCGGTCGGCGTGCCGCCGATGTTCACGATTGCCGACCGCGTTCCAATCTGTGTGTCGCCACCGTCCAGCGTCGCATCCAAGCTTCTGTAGAGCCGGAGCTGGCGAAGATCGGTCGGTGCGAGCCCCGTCGGATCCCCCGACAGATCGGAAATGATCAGGCGCACGAAATTGATCCCTGCAGACCCGTTGCCGGTCACCCCGAGGCTCAGAACCTGGACTTCAGCGTCGAGGCTCACGAGCGTCTCATCCAAGAGACCGCTGGCCGAAGTGGTTAACGCAAACGGGGGCGGTGGAGGCACAGCCAGCACCGGAACAACGTTCGTCGTCCAGCCTGCAACCCAGTTGTCCGTTGAACCGACGCCGCCGATGAAGGTGACCGGATCGAAGAATCCGTCGGCCGGCGGCGCCGCAACAGGCACCGTGCCGTCCGTCGCTGGCGAACCGGACCCAGGCTGGAAATCCGGGGCCGTAAGGTTGTTGGGATCCCCCAACAGGGGATCGGTTTCGGCGTTGTTGAAGCCCGCGGTCAGTGCCCAGGAGGTCTCTTCGATGCCGTCGACATCGATGCTGAAATTTCCGAGATCGCGGGAGATCACCGCCCCCGATGGATCCAGCTGGATATCGGTCGCGTTGTTGAAAAAGATGCTGCTCTGAACGGACAGATCGCCCGATATCGTCTGTGAGATGGTCGCCTGATCGTTAATGTCCAGACCGCTTTGATTGAACCCGGTCACAATGAAATTCCGAAGCGTGCCCGCAGTTCCACCACCCAACAACACGCCAACCGCACTCTCCGGACCGTTAGGGTCGCCCACCAGTGTGGCGTTGTAGATCTGTGGCGCCGACCGGGGCAATATGTCATTGTCGACCGGATTGTTGTCCGCCTCGAACCCATCGCCTGCAAAATCTCCCCGCTGCTGAGCAACAATGAACTGTCCCCGGCCGGTCCATCCAAGGTCCCAGTCCATGCTGTCGTCCAGGTTGCCCGTGGCCAGCACGTGCTTGACGTCCACGGTCCCACCAATGATCTCGATGCCGTCCCCGCCCGAAAAGTGGACCTGTACGAAGTCGACGGTTGTCCCGGCGCCCACACCCCGGAGTGAAAGTGCGCTGCTCGATCTGCTCCCGGCGAACTCCACGCGCACGTAGCGCAGGATGCCGCTGTCGTCGTCGGGATCTGTGCCTCCAAAATCGGGAAAGGACTCATTGACCGGCGCCCGGCCATTGATCACGATCCCACCCCATTGCCCGCGGTCCACGGCGCTTGGGCCCTGATCGCTCGTAAAGACGATCGGGCTGTCTACCGTCCCAGCAGCGAGGAGGTAGGCGCCTTGCGAAATAATCAGGGTGCCGTTGGTCGCCCCCTCGCCGATAATCTTTGTTCCCGGTTCGATGGTGAGCGTGTCGGGAGTGGCGTCCCCGAAGATAACATCGCCGCTCAGCAGATAAACCTGATCCGCCGTGAGCGTCCTATTCTCAGTGATGTTGCCTGAGAGTACGTTACCGGGGGGGGGCGGGGGGGGCGCCACCTCCCCTGGCAGGATTTTTCGGATGCGGTTGTTTAATTCATCCGCAATGAACACATCGCCCAGAGTGTTGACAAAAACACCCTGGGGGGCATTGAGTAAGGCATCGGTTGCAGGATTCCCATCTCCCGCAAAACCGAACGAACCGGTCCCGCCGATCGTCGTGATAATGCCGGCACTGTCCACCTTTCGAACCCGGTTGCCCTCTACGATAAAGATGTTACCGTCGGCGTCTCCAGAGATCCCCTGGGGAAAGCTCAGCGTTGCATCTGTCGCCGCACCTCCGTCCACAAACGGGAAGGTGTTGCCGCTGCCTGCGAAGGTGGTGATGATTCCGGAGGTGTCCACTTTGCGAACGCGATGGTTGTCCAGCTCGGCGATGAAGAGTTCACCTGCCGCATTCACAAAAATGGGCTCCTCGCTATTTGGTGTGGGTAAGAGGCAGAAGGCCTCAGTAAAAGTGTCAGGAATCTCTTCGTATTCTCAAGCTGGTGTTGTATCATGGCAACCGTTTGGAGACAGGATGCTATCTACAACGAAGCCGGCGAGAGGAGTGTTACGTGAGAGATATCGATCTGTTTCAGATGGCATTGGGCCTGATACCCCCCTGGTTTGTGGATCGGAGTGAGTTTGATGCAGACGAGAAGCGACTGGATGTCTACCTTGATTTTTCCAGAGGTGGTCGGTTTACGTGTCCAGAATGTGGCCGAGACGACTGTGCTGCCTATGACAGCGAGGAGAAGACGTGGCGACACCTGAACTTTTTCCAGCACGAGACCTATTTGCACGCCCGGACACCGCGCATCGAGTGTCCTTTGTGTGGCGTTAAGCGGGTATCGGTTCCCTGGGGTAGAACCGATAGTGGATTCACCCTCTTGTTCGAAGCGTTCATCATGGCCCTGGCAAAAGAGATGACCGTCAATGCGATTGGGCGGTTGGTGAGCGAACACGATACCAGATTATGGCGCATCCTCCATCATTATGTGGAACAGGCCCGAAGTGAACAGGACTATAAAGACGTAGAAAAGGTTGGGGTGGACGAAACCTCCAGTAAACGGGGTCACAACTACATCACGACCTTTGTCGATATGGCACAATCGAAGGTGCTTTTTGCCACGCCGGGGAAGGACGCGGGAACATTGACCGCCTTCAAAGAAGACCTGAAGGCGCATGGGGGAAGCCCAGAGCAGATCAAAGAGGCGTGTTGTGATATGTCCCCCGCATTCATTTCTGGGATCGAGGATACCTTTCAAGATGCCCAGATTACGTTTGACAAATTCCACGTGATGAAAATCATCAACGACGCGGTCGATCAAGTCCGGAGAGAGGAGCAAAAGGATCGTCCTGAACTCAAGAAAAGTCGCTATGTCTGGCTGAAGAATCCGGAGAATCTCACCCTCAAACAGCAGACGCTTTTTGAGAGTCTGAATGTGAGGAAGCTCAACCTGAAAACGGCCCGGGCTTACCAGATTAGACTCAACTTTCAGGAACTATACAATCAACCCAAAGCCCTTGTAGAAACGTTCCTCAAAAAATGGTACTTCTGGGCTACACACAGCCGGTTACAGCCTATTATCGATGCGGCATATACAATCAAAAATCACTGGCACGGCGTCTTGCGCTGGTTTGACTCCGGAATCTCGAATGGGATACTGGAAGGGATCAACAGCCTCGTTCAGGCCGCCAAAGCCAAGGCCAGAGGATTTCGCTCCACCAGAAACCTTATTACTGTCGTCTATCTCATCGCAGGCAAACTTGACATGAAACTACCCACGTGAAACAGCGAAGAGCCCAAAAATGTCGTGTGGCCTGCCCAGATTGGCGTCGGTAGCCGGACCCCCGTCGCCCGAGAAGCCGCTGGTCCCGTTTCCGGCGACCGTGGTGATAATACCCGTCGATCCATCGACCTTGTGAACGCGGTAGCCGAATTGATCGGCGATATAGATGTTGCCGGGAGGAACCACTGCCTCGGCCCCAACGTCGCCCTGAGCCTGAACCTGTGCCTGAGTAAAGGGCAGCTGGTTGTCCACAAAAACGGCGTGAGGAAAGTTAAAGCCTGTTTCCGTGGCAGGCACACCATCGCCGGCGAAGTTAGAATTGCCATTGCCCGCAACGGTCGTGATCAGTCCGGAAGGACTCACCTTGCGGATTCTGCGATTGTTCTGATCGGCGATGAAGAGATTTCCCACGGCATCCACAAAGACGCTGCTCGGATGGTTAAGCGTGGCTTCGCTTGCGATGCCCCCGTCACCCGAGAAGTCAGCAAAACCGTCACCCACGACCGTGGTGATGGTACCATCGTTGTCGACCTTACGAATCCTGTGGTTGAAAGTATCGGCGATAAACAGGTTGCCGGCGCCGTCCTGGGTGATATCCTGCGGTTCTCCGAGCCCGGCGTCAGTGGCCGGGCCACCGTCGAGCACCGACCCACCGGCAACCGTTGTGATGATCCCGGACGTGTCGATTTTCCGGATGCGGTTTCTGGTTTGATCGGTTATGAACAGATTGCCGGCAGAGTCCCCTGTAATGCCAGTAATGCTACTTAGAGAGGCGGAGGTTGCCGGACCGCCGTCTCCCAGGGGTGGGGAGGAGGACCCTGTCCCGGCCACGGTCGTGATGATTCCCGAAGCGTCCACCCTCCTGACTCTTGAACCGCCCCCAATGAAGAGATTGCCGCTGCCATCCAGGAACAATCGCGCAGGATTCAGCCCGGCGTCGGTCGCCTGACCGCCGTCTCCCGATGAACTCGAGGAGCCGGTGCCGGCGAAGGTCGTGATGATACCGGTCGATCCATCGACCTTTCGAACACGTCGATCGTTCGAATCCGCAATGAAGAGATTGCCGCTGCCATCGACAACCACATCAGACGGGAAGTTGAAAGCAGCATCGGTGGCTGCGCCCCCGTCTCCCTGGCCTCCCGACCCAAACGAACCATCGCCCGCAACCGTCGTGATGATCCCTGCGCTGTCCACCTTGCGAATACGCGGACTGGACGTCTCGAGAATAAACAGGTTGCCCGATGCGTCTCCGGTCACAGCCGCAGAACCGTTCAAACGTGCGCTCGTAGCAGGACCCCCGTCTCCTTCATCGCTGCCCTCCCCCGCAACGGTAGAAATGGTACCGCCGGGCGTGACCTTACGGATCCGGCCATTGTTATGATCGGCAATAAACAGGTTGCCACCCGAGTCAACAAACACCCCCCTCGGGAAATCGAGTTCGGCGTCCGTCGCCGGCCCACCGTCCCCGGAGACCCCTCGGCCCCCGGACCCCGCAACTGTGGTGATGATTCCTGTCGATACATCCACCCTGCGAACCCGGAAGTTGTGCTGATCCACGATGTAGATGTTGCCTGCGGCATCCAGCGTAATACGTTCGGGTGTACTCAGGAACGCGTTGGTGGCAAGATTGCCGTCTCCGGTCCCGCCACCGGCGATCGTCCCGATATCCCCTGGCCCAACCTCTGTCGGCAAGGGCGGTCCGCCCCCTCCCGTCGTTGCCGACACAACGGTCACGGTCACCATATCGCTCAGGGCTCCTGGAGCACCCGCGTCCACGTCAAGGCCCCCTGGCAGCATCCCTGTCAGGGTCGTCGTGGCAATCCCACCGCTCACCGTCACCTCCGTCGCGCCAAGCGTCCCTTCCCCGTCCGAAACCTGGCTGCCCATGATTCTGAAGCTGATGACCGTAGAGTTATCGCCCGACTGGAGGTTGCCGTTGAGGTCCTCGAGGCGTGCCTCCAGCGCCGCGGTCACCGATCCGTCGTCGGGTATCGACGTGGGCGTTGTCGTCAGCGTCACGCGCTGTGTCGCATCCGTGGCGCTAACGGCAATCGACGTGCCTTCCGCCGTGCTCGACTTCGCCTGGACGATGACCGTGCCGACCTCCTCCGTCCGCACCGTCGTCGTCGCGACGCCACCGGAGACCGTTGCCTGAATCACAGACAGCTCGCCCTGACCATCGGCCACCCTGAAGTTCACCACGGTGGTGTTGTCCCCGGTCTGGAGGTTTCCGCTTCGATCCCGGATCTCAGCCTGAATGACCGAGCCCAGACCACCCGCCGTCACGCTCGCAGGCGTGGCCGACAGCGCAATAACGTTGGGCAGCGCGAGGATCTGCCGGATACGGTGGTTGTTTTCATCTGCGACGAACACATCGCCCTGGGGGTTGACAAAAACGCCATTGGCAAAATCGAATTGGGCATCGGTTGCGGGCAACCCATCTCCCCCAAAACCGGACGAGCCGGTCCCGGCGATCGTCGTGATAATGCCGGCACTGTCCACCCTGCGAACCCGTCCGCTCTCTACAATATAGATGTTGCCGCCGGCGTCTCCGAAAATCCCCCGAGGACTGCTCAGCGTTGCATCCGTCGCCGCACCCCCGTCCACAAACGGGAAGCTTTCGCCGTTTCCTGCGAAGGTGGTAATGGTTCCAGAGGTGTCCACTTTGCGAATCCGATTGTTTGACCCCTGAACGATAAAGAGCTCACCCGATGCGTTGACATAAATGTCGGATGGGAAGTTCAAACTGGCATCAGTGGCTGGACCCCCGTCGCCCGTAAAGCCGGAAGCGCCATTCCCGGCCACAGTGGTGATGATGCCCGTCGAGCCATCGACCTTCCGAATCCGCTGGTCCGAGTCATCGGCGATAAAAATGTCGCCGGAGGCAGTCACAAAAATGGCCCGAACAGACCTGAAGTCCGCGTCTGTGGCAGGACCCCCATCGCCGGCAAAGCCAAAACCCCCATCGCCCGCAACGGTCGTGATCAGTCCGGAAGAACTCACCTTGCGAACCCGGCGATTGTTCCGATCGGCGATGAAGAGATTCCCCACGGCATCCACAAAGACGCTGCTCGGTGAACTGAGCCTGGCATCGCTTGCGCTGCCTCCATCGCCCGAGAAGTCGGCAGCACCGTCACCCACGACCGTGGTGATCGTGCCGTCGGTCGTGTTGACTCTCCGAATCCTGTTGTGGTCGATGTCGGCGATGAACAGATTGCCGGCGGCGTCCTGGGTGACATCCTCCGGCCCCGCAAGCCCCGCGTCCGTGGCTGGGCCACCGTCGAGGACCGACCCACCGGCGACGGATGTGATGATTCCGGCTGTATCGATCTTTCGGACACGTCCGGTGTTTTCGTCGACGAGGAACAGATTGCCGGCCGAGTCCCCGTAATGCCCTCAACGAAACTCAGAGTCGCATCGGTCGCAGGTCCGCCGTCTCCCATAGTTGGGGAAGAGGACCCTCCCCCGGCAACCGTCGTGATGATTCCGGAAGCGTCCACCTTCCTGACTTTTGAACCGCCTGTAATGAAGAGATTTCCGCTCCCGTCCAGGAACAATGCCACAAGGCTGGATAGCGCGGCGTCGGTTGCCGGGCCGCCGTCTCCCGATGAACCTGACGAGCCGGTGCCGGCGAACGTCGTGATCGTCCCCGAAGCATCGACCTTCCTAACCCGGTTATCGCTAAAATCCGCAATGAAAAGATTCCCGCTGCCATCGACAACCACATCGGTCGGACTGTTGAGGGCCGCATCGGTGGCGGCGCCCCCGTCACCCTGGCCTCCCGACCCCTGTGAACCATTGCCTGCGACCGTCGTGATTGTTCCTGCGCTGTCCACTTTCCGGATTCGACGACCGAAACGCTCCACGATAAAAAGATCACCGGATGCGTTTCCGGTTACAGCTACAGGATTGTTCAAACTTGCACTTGTGGCAGGACCTCCGTCTCCGGCGGAGTCGAAATTTCCATTGCCTGCAACGGTGGAAACGGTACCCCCGGGCGTGACCTTACGCACCCGTCGATTGTTCCGATCGACAATAAATAAGTTGCCGCCCGAGTCAACAAACACACCCTCCGCGTTTGCAAATTTGGCGTCCGTCGCCGGCCCACCGTCCCCGGAGAATCCAGAGACCCCGGTCCCCGCAGCCGTGGAGATGATTCCTGTCGATGCATCCACCCTGCGAACGCGGTGGGTAAACTCGTCAGAGACGTAGATGTTACCTGCGGCATCTAGCACGATACGGGTGGGCCTGCCGAAGAACGCGTTGGTGGCAAGATTGCCGTCTCCGGTCCCGCCGCCGGCGACCGTCGCGATGTCACCCGGGTCCACGGCCGGCGGAAGCGGCGGACCTCCGCCTCCTCCAGGACCAGGCGGAATCACCGTCACGAACACCATCCCGCTCTCCGCACCCGGCGCTCCTGCTTCCACCTCCACGAGCCCGGACGCACTCCCGGTCAGTGTCGTCGTGGCGATCCCACCGCTCACCGTCACATCTGTCGCCGACAGAGACCCCGAGCCGCCCGTCAACAGGTTCTCCATGATCCGGAACGATATGACCGTCGAGTTATCCCCCGATTGAAGGTTGCCGCTCAGGTCCTCCAGCCGCGCTTCGATCGCCGAAGAATTCGAGCCATCAGAGAGGATGGCCGTGGGCGTCGCCGTAACCATCACCTGCTGCGTCGCGGCTGTCGCACTCACGGCGATGGACGCGCTCTCTACGTTGTCCCCACTTGCATGAACGGTGACCGACCCCACAGCTGGAATCGAGACAGTGGCCGTTGCGATGCCGCTGGAGGCAACGGCGCTGATCGCTGACAACTCACCCGTACCCACAACCACACTGAAGTCCACCACCGTGGTGTTGTCCCCGGACTGGAGGGCGCCGCTCTGATCTCAGAGCTCAGCACTGATGACCGAGCCCAGGCCCCCGGCGGTTACGGTCGCCGGGTTGGCCGAAAGGGAGATCACGGATGCTGGAGCGGATCGTTTGCGGACGCGATTGTTGTTCAGATCCGCGATAAGGACTTCGCCCGATGAGGTGACAAACACGCCGCTCGGGAAGTTCAGCTTCGCATCCGTGGCCGGCCCTCCGTCGCCGCCGAACCCAAAACCCCCACCGCCCGCAACGGTCGTGATGATGCCCGCTGTGTCGATCTTTCGGATCCGAGCGTCGCTGCTTGCGGCGATGAACAGGTTGCCGTTGCTGTCACCGTGAATGGCTTTGGGCGAGCTCAGCGAGGCATCTGTTGCCAGACCGCCATCTACAAACGGGGAGGTATTCCCGTTCCCAGCAAATGTGGTGATGTTGCCCGATGTGTCGACCTTACGGATGCGGTTATTATTTGCGTCTGCGATGAGCAGGTTTCCCGACGCGTCAACAAAGACACCGCTTGGTGAGCTCAGCTGCGCATCCGTGGCCGGCCCCCCATCGCCCGCGAAACCGGAAGAACCGGTTCCGGCCACCGGCGTTAGGGTCCCGGTGGTCAGGTCGACTTTGTGGACTTTGTGATTACCCGTATCCGCGATGTACAAATTATTACTGGCATCCACAAAAACACCCGCCACGTTGCCAATGGCCGTATCCGTTGCCGGGACGCCGTCGCCTCCATTTCCGAACGAGCCTGTTCCTGCAACCGTGCTGATGTTTCCCGTCGCCGCATCCACCTTGCGGACCCGGAAGCCGTTCCGCTCCCCGATGAAGAGATTGCCGCTGGCGTCAAAAGCCAGACCCTGGGGATCGCGAACCGCTGCATCAGTGGCCGGGCCGCCATCGTTTGCAGGCGACGTGGTCCCATTGCCGGCAAAGGTGCTGATGTTGCCGGAGGTATCGACCTTACGGACCCGCTGATTGTTCGAGTCGGCAATGTAGATGTTGCCAGCCGCATCCGCAGCCACGTGAGCCGTCCCCCCGGAAAGATCCAGTGACGCATCCGTGGCAGGTCCCCCATCGCCCAGATTCCCGCCCGCGATGGTCGATATCACCCCCGAGGTGTTGACCTGACGAACCCTGGCATTTCCCGAATCGGCAATGAGCAGGTTCCCACCCGAATCGATAGCCACACCCAACGGCTGATTCAGGACGGCGTCGGTCGCTTGACCCCCATCCCCGCCAAAGCTACCGCTGCCGGTCCCGGCCACAGTGCTAATGTTCCCTGAGGTATCGATCTTCCGGATTCGGCTGGATCCCGTCGCGATGAACAGATTGCCGGATCCGTCCACCGCCAAACCCTTTGGCTGGCTGATCGCCGCATCGGTCGCAGGCCCCCCATCGCCGGTCGAGTTGAAGCTGCCGTCACCCGCAACCGTTTCTATATTCCCCGACGCGCCATCCACCTTCCGGATCCTTTGGTTCCCGGTATCCGAGATGTAGATGTCCGTCCCGACAACCGCCAGACCTTCGGGACTGTTAATATTGGCCAGGGTGGCAGCCGCGCCATCGCCCGAGAACCCGGAAGTCCCCGTTCCCGCAACCGTGGTGATAATGCCCGATGTGTCGACCTTCCGGATTCGGTAACCAAATTGCTCGGCGAAGTAGATATTATCCGACCCATCAACGGCCAGTGCAGAAGGATTGTTTAGGAACGCTTCTGTAGCGGCGCCCCCATCTCCCACATTCCCGAATGAACCACCGCCCGCAAACGTCGTGATGGTCCCGGATGTGTCGATCTTTCGTACAACACTATTGCTCTTGTCGGCAATGTAGATGTTACCGGCCGAATCAATGACAATGTCCCGGGGAAACTGCAGCTGGGCGTCTGTGGCAGGTCCATTATTGCCGGAGAAACCCTGAAGTCCTGTCCCGGCGAACGTTGATATGTTTCCCGATGTGTCAATCTTCCGGACGCGGTGGTTGTCCTCATCTACGATGTAGATGTTCCCCGACCCATCGACCGTAACCCCGACAGGATCGACCAGTATTGCGTCCGTTGCAGGCCCGCCATCTAGTGGTCGATTTCGCAAATACGCATGAGGTTGCATAGGTGGCAAAAAAGGGGTATGTTATACGCCTCATTCCAATCGGTAAAGGAGGTGTATAATGTCAGGTCCCCTTCCCCAATACCAACCTCGCTTCACAAAAGCCCAACTGGCAAAAGCCCAGAAAATCATTCGTCAGCGCAACGCGCCTCAATCCCAGGTGCAGCGGGCAAAGATGGTGGTGGCCTTAGCCGAGAATAAAGCCATTGGCAACCAGAGGTTAGCCGACAGGGCAGGTGTCAGTTCACCTACGGCGCAGAAGTGGCGAAAAAGGTGGACTGAAGAAGGCTTCACTTTAGAGGATCTACCGCGCAGTGGGCGACCGCCCACTTTTTCCCCCTGTGCAAGTCAGTGAAGTCAAAGCCATTGCCTGTCAACTGCCCGCACAACGGGGGTTGCCCCTGTCTCGGTTCAGCTTATTTGAGATTCAACAGGAAGTGTTAAGGTGTGCGTTGATCACTTCAATCTCACCCACAACGATTTGGCGCATTCTCAAAGAGGATGCCCTTCGTCCCTGGTATCACCGATCCTGGCTTCATATCAAAGCCCCCAACTTTTTAGAGAAAGCCAGTCGCATTCTGGACCTGTATCAAGGCATATGGGAGGGGATACCGCTTGGCAAGAAAGACTTCGTTATCTGTGCCGATGAAAAATCCCAACTCCAAATCTTAGCCCGAGAGTTTGCCACATTGCCACCTGATTGTGGCAAACCCATTCGTATGGAAAATGACTACAAACGGATGGGCACAGTGGCCTATCTGTCTGCACTGGATGTGTTCTCAGGGCACATCTTTGGGCGTGTGGATGAGAAAACCGGCATCGTGCCCTTTCAAAAGCTGGTGGACCTGGTGATGGGACGGGAGCCTTATGCTTCGGCTGATCGGGTCTTCTGGATTGTGGACAACGGATCTTCTCATTACACCACCACGTTCCCTAAACGGCTCCAGGATGCCTATGAAAATGCCATTGCCGTCCATCTCCCTATCCACGCCAGTTGGCTCAATCAGATTGAGATCTATTTCTCGATCTTGCAAAGAAAGGCGCTCACGCCCAATGACCTGGCAGATCGACAGGCGATGGAAGCCAGGATCTTGGGCTTTGAGGAATACTATAATCTCACTGCCGAACCTTTCAACTGGCGCTTTACAAGGCAGGAATTGGAAGAACGAATGCAGCGAATCCGGCTGGCTGCATAAACTCATGCGAACTTCTGAAATCGACCACTAGAAGCCGCGATCACCGGCAGAACACGCGCAGCGGTGGTTGTCCACAATGGCGGTTATCCCGCTGATATGGACGCGATTATGGCGGTCTCACGAAGACATGACCTGCCGATCATCGAAGATTGCGCCCATGCACAAGGCTCGGAATGGAAGGGCACTCGCGTCGGTGCGATTGGACATTTGGGCACGTTTAGCCTCATGGGCGGTAAAACGCTGGCGGGCGGCGAAGGTGGCATCATATTAAGCAATCACGCTGAACTTCGAGAGAAACTGTACGCCTATATGGACATGGGCCGTTGGATCGAGCGAGCGGAGAAATCGGTGCGTCTTGGGACCACGACCAACTTTCGTATGCCGGAATGGACGGCGGCAATTCTGCTTGCCCAACTCACGCGAATAGACGAACAGATTGAAACGCGCGAGCGGAACTTCACGTATCTCGCCCAGGGACTGGAGGAGATTGACGGGGTCGAGCCCTTTGAACGCGACCCACGGGTAACGCGCTGGAGCATTTACTACTGGAATTTCAGATATAAACAGGAAGCGTTTGATGACATCCCACGAAATAAATTCATCGAAGCGGTCAATGCAGAAGGCGCGCCAGTCAGCGTTGGTGCTCACGGCAGGCCCATTTATCAGAATCCACTATTCCAATCGATGGCTGGTGGGCAGACATGGCCCATAAAGTGCCCATCGTACGATAAACCGATAGACTATACGAAAGTCTATTGTCCTGAAGCAGAGCGCATCTATCAAACGGAAGCCTTGAGTATCAGTCATCGATGCTTTCTGGGTGATAGAGAAGATATGGATTTAATCCTTGAGGCGATACGCAAGGTGCGGGAAAATACGGACGAATTGAGGAACTGAAATGGGTGCGAATATTTTCGTTTTGAAGGTGATGAGATGATTCTGATCATTGAGGGTCAAGAGAGAACGTTCAAATTGAATGAAATATCATCTGCTCTGAAAAAAGCTTCTGAGAAGGAGAGAAACGCGTATAAGATTTCGCCTTCGGGCTATGGTATCCACTGGCCTTTGCTGGACGAGGACATGTCTATTGATGGTTTACTTGGCATTGGACATGCCCCCGGAAAGAACATTGAAAGCGCTGAAAAATCTTCGTAAAGGTGTGATAGCTGGATCGAGCCGTCAGAGATCCGCGTGGATATGATCGAAGGGGAACAGTACCGCATCTTTTTTGCTAAAGAGCCCTATGGGGTGTGTTTCTGTTTAGGACAGCGGGTCAGTGACGAATGACCTTGTGGAAATGCATTAAATCTGAGGCGACTCCAGGAATGGGGTCGCCTCTGCTTTTGGCAGGAGTGTTTAAGTTGCTCTGAAGGATGTGCTTGCCTATCTTTGAGGGTCGGACAGAATTCAATGCTGTGAAAATACGAATTGGGAAAAGGGAGGATCTCGTGCGAATCGATTCTCATGTACATGTATGGACCGACGGCGCGCCGCCTTTTGCGCACAATGATGGGATGTCGACAAGCCGACCCGATTATCCCGGGCTTGTTGAAGATCTCATTGCGTTCATGGACCTGAACGGCATCGACCGAACGGTTCTCATCCAGTGTATGTATCACGGGTATGACAACAGCTACATGTGTCACTGCCTGGAGCGCTTTCCCGACCGCCTGCATGGCGTGGCGCTGATCGATCCCCTGAAACCCGGGGCCGCTGAAAAGCTGGAGCGTCTGCATCAGGATCACGGTGTGCAGGGAATGCGGTTGTATCCGATCAAAGATGCGGATGCGTCATGGCAGTCAAGCGATGAACAAAACGCGCTCTGGGAAACGGCCCGGAAACTTAGCGTTCCATTCATCTGGTTCGGCCGCTGCGATCAGATTCCTTTGCTGGAGCCGATGCTGCAGCGCTTTCCCGAGGTCAATATCATCATCGATCACCTTGGTGAGCCTGTCCTGTCCGAGGGATTGGACAGCAGCTTCCAGATCCTGTTGGGTTTGGCCAGGTACGCCAATGTTTATATCAAGGCCACGCGCATCGATGGCATTTCCAACCAGCCCTGGCCGCACGGTGATGTTCACCCATTCATAAAAGCCGTCTACGAATCCTTCGGGGCGGAAAGGATGCTGGGATGCACGGGATTTCCAGAGAACCCGCAGCGCGGAGAGGCCGTGGGATTCCGCGTGATTGAGGAGGCGCTGGATTTTCTCTGTGAAGAGGACAAGGCGTGGATTCTTGGCAAAACCGCAGAATCGCTCTACGTTATGTGACCGTGCCAAATCAGTACCAGGGGAGGCAACATGTGTTTACATTTATTAGGCGCTTCCGGGTTTACTGTGGGTGGCCACAAGATGGTGTGGTATAGAGTAATTCTCTGTCTCCTTCTACTTGCCACTATTTGACCTTTCAGAAGTGTAAGATATCGCATATCCTGCGTGTACATCGGAGAACGGCACCATGAAGGATGAAGCCAAAACTAAAAAGCAACTCATCGCCGAACTGGAAGAGTTCCGTGGCGAAGTGGCCGAACTGCGCCAACAGGTAAAGGGAAGCGATACATCTGCCGTGGAGCGCCGGTTGGCCGTGGAGCGGGTTAGAGCGGAAGCTATGGCTATGCGGTCCAGCGATGATCTGCTGAAGGTAGTGGCGGTGATGTGGCAGGAGATGGTGAACCTGGGCATTAAAACACCAGGATGCGACATCACGTTCGTCGATAAGAAGGCCAACCGTGCTATAGACTATGTGGCCCTGGAAAATCCGCGCAAGGAAGGTATCTCATGGACTTGTCCTGACCTGGTGGAGGTCAACGAAGACATAGTTGTTTTTGTACGAGACTCCACTATCGCCAACACTTTAGCCGGGGACGAATTTGTCGAAGAGAATTGGCGTGGAAAGGTCGTACGGCGTCGGAAAATAGACGAGAAAATGTACCGGGATTTTACGGCGTTTCTCGGTTTCGACCGACCCCCGTCCTGGTTTGAATCCGGCTGGATAGGCACCGGCGTATTTTTCCAACATGGCAGAGTGGGGTATACGGAAAAGAAATACTTGAAGGAACACACTATCATCGTGCAGGAACTCACCGAAGCCCTCTCCCTGGGCTACCTCCGTTTCCTCGATTTCCAGGAGGTAGACGAAGCCCAGCGGCAACTCATCGATGAAATGGAAGAACAACTCCAGACCGCTCACGACCTGCAGATGGGACTGATGCCCACCGAAGTGCCTCACATCCCAGGCTTCGACTTTGCCGGTCGCTGCATCCCCGCCAACCATGTCGGCGGCGACTTCTTCAAATATTACCCTCTCCCCCAAAACCGCTTGGGTGGTGTGCTGGCCGACGTAACCGGGCACGCGATGGAAGCGGCCATCCCCCTGCTAATCTTCAGCGGTATCCTCGAGACCCAGTTGGAACGGGGCGGCAGCATCGAGGAACTCTTCGCCCGTTTGAACCGGTCCCTCCATCGTTCGCTACCGGGCCGCACCTTCGTCTGCATGACTATGGGTGAACTGGACCCGGCTACGCGCCGGTTGCGTCTGTTGAATGGGGGATGCCCTTTTCCCTTTTATTTTCGTGCCGCCTACGGCGAGGTGGAGGAACTGCCGTTGGCTGCTTATCCACTGGGCGTGCGAGAAGAGACGTCGTATCCGCTGGGAGAGGTGCAGCTTCTGCCAGGCGACCGGGTAGTCTTCTGTTCGGACGGGATCATCGAGGCGAGTAATTTTTCCGGTGATCTCTTCGGCTTTGAGCGGACGGCTGAAACCATTCGTAAGGGTTGTGTGGAGGGTTTGGGTGCCAACGCGCTACTCGACCGGCTGCTCGGAGCCGTGCAGGCGTTTGCCGGGGATACGCCGCAGGGGGACGATATGACCGTCGTGGTAATGCTGGTGGAAGGGTGAAGTACAGGAATGCAGGAATAGATGAGCGGGAAATTCGCTTGCAGCCCCTTTTTGCCTTTCTCCGCGTCCTCTGCGTCTCCGCGGTGAACTGTGGTTTTCAGAAACACTATCTGAAAATCTATAGATTACCCACTCCCTATTCATTCAGACCGTTTCCCACCCGAGGGAGTCGGGACCGTTGATGTCGTTGATATAGGCGTTTTCTACCGCACATACTCAGGCCGGGCTGCGGCCTCTGCTACGTGGATTTGTGCGACAGAGACGCAGAGATCGCAGAGATCGTCGTGGTTCGTGGTTCATTTTCTCAATCCCCGATCCCCTATTTTGGGTTTTCTCCGCGTCCTCCGCGTCTCTGCGGTGAACGCTTACCTCCTCATAGCAGTTTTTTGATCGCCTCGGTGGCTGCCCAATTCATCGGGGACGAGTCATTCCTGGCATTCGTGCTGTTCGGGTCCGCGCCATGCGCCAGGAGAAAGCGGGTCGCGGCCAGACACCGCACCTCGGTCGCTTCCCGGTCCAGCGTCTGCCCCTCCGAACTTCCCCACCAGCAGCACCAGTGAAGCGTCGTCGCGTTGACATCAAGCCCGGGCACGACCGCGTTGATGTCAATCCCCTGATCAAAAAGGAATTCGGCCGCCTCAAAACGTGCTGCCCGGCAGGCGAAATAGAATGCCTGGTGGAGGATATTCTCTCTGGTCCGGGGCATCTGGTAGCGGCTCTGATCGTCCGGAGAGTTGCTCCGGGTATAGGGATCGGCCTGTACGCCTGCGCCATCCTTGAGACTGCCGTCGCCATTGATGAATGACTTCAGGGTCGCCAGATCGCCGACCCCGGCCGCGAACCGGAGGTCGAGCCTTGCGCCCCGCTCGACGAGCAGCTCGGCCATGTCAGTGAATCCGAAGTGCATCACAAAGGCCATCGGACAGCCGTGACCGTAGGGTCCGTCCACAGCCGCCCCGTGGTCGAGCAGTGCGCGCGCGACGTTGATGGCGTTGAAGCTGACCGCGGCCGTCATCGGATGGCCGTGATCGATCTCGGGATCGGCCCCGGCCTCGATCAGGGCCTCGGTCATCGCGTACTCGTTCGTTCCAACAGGAATGGTGCCGCGAAAAATATTCTCGGAGACTTCGAACAAAGGAATGGAGTCGTTGCTATAGTTCCGGAAGTTGGGGTCCAGTGGCTCGTAGCCGTGTCTGTAGTGCGGGTTCGCTGCCTCAGGTTCGTGACTCAGAATCACCTTCAGGCGCTCCGGATCGTTCGCTTGAGTGGCCCTGATGGCGTCGCGGACACCGATATCCAGATTCAGGAAATCGTAGTATTTCACCCAGTGGGCGAAACCTCGCTTATTCGCCAGAAGAACCTGCGCGTCGTGCTCAGACAGCTCGTCCGCCTCCGGGTCCAGATTCTCGAAGCGTTGGAGACTGTGGTAGCCCTCGATGAGTCTCTTCCTGGACGCCGCGTCTCCCTCTGTGAAGGCCCTTTGAAGCTCGCGGACGTCTCTTTCCACCGAGGCGGACTCCTCCACGTGCCTTCGGAGCTTCGGCCAGCTCGAAAATCCGTATTCTCTCGCAATAACGAGCTGCGCCTGCTGAAGACGGAAGTCTCCCTTGAGGATCTTCTCGGATGACGCTCCGGAAAAATCGGGATGTTGAAATTATAGACTATCACTGACCTGCCGCACTTAGCTCTGGGAGATAAAAAAATGGTACGCATCCCTACTCACCGAACACCTACGCACCCTGGCGAAATGCTATTGGAAGAATTCCTCATCCCGCTCGCATTGACCCAGCGCGAGGTGGCCCAAGCGATCCATGTGCCCTACCAGCGGATCAATGACCTGGTCAACGGTCGACGAGGTATTACGCCAAGCACCGCCCTTCGGCTTGCCAGATACTTCGAAGTCTCCGCCGCATTCTGGCTCAACCTGCAGCTGCGCTGGGATCTCTACCATGTCCAGCAAAAAGAGGCACAGACACTGGAAACGATTCAGCCTCGCAAGCCTGCTGTCCGTCTCAACGATTAGTGTTCGTCTGTGACAGATCGTATAGCAAAACCGTTGTAGTGGTAGGAACCCCGCCAGAAGTCCGGTCTTGCAGCCCTGGCCGGACCCGCCAGATCCGGATGCTGCCAGTGGTTGACCTCCAGCACTATCCCCTCTTCCGGTTCGCGGAATGCAATATTCTCCGATTCCAGCTCGAAACCCAGAATATTGCCCCTGGCATCTACGGCCGTACGGTAGACCGACCAAACCCCCACAAATCCGTGCGGCTTGAGTCCTTCTCCTGCTGTTCCCGCATCAGTTCGACGGGTTTGCCGGGGTGAGGCCCATCACAGGTCTGCAACAGGGCAGGTCCATCCTCTTGCAGCACAATTATCTGCAGACATTGGAAACCCTCCTTTTGAAGTAGGAGAATCCTGGCCTTTTCTACTTGCCCTCCTCGGTCTCTCAGTCTCAGGCGTGAGGAGACTGCTACTTCTCCCGGACGAGCTTCCAGGCGTCGGGAAACATATTGTTGCCGGCGACCATCCACAGGCCGTCGTCATAGACAAACACGCTGGCGGCGTGTCGGGGCGCCCAGGGGGTGTTGGACAATTCGCGCCAGTCGACACCGTCTGAGGAGTACCACACATCGGCGCGATTGCCGCTTATTCGATCGCATCCTTCCATGACCCACATTTTGTCGTCAAAGACGGCTACCTCGTGGTACTGGCGCGGGGCCCAGGGGGCGGACTCTAAGTGCTGCTGCCAGTTGACGCCGTCCGCCGAGCTCCACACATCGTTGTAGTAGAGTCTGTCGGGCGTGGTGGGCGTATCGTAGGTGCCGCCGCCCAGGATCCACATTCTGTCTTCAAACACAACGCTGCCTCCAATCATGCCCCGGGGCGGCCAGGAGGCTTTTTCGGTTACCTGAGTCCAGGTGATGCCGTCGGAAGAGTTCCAGACATCGCTGTAGAACACCTCGGGAGCCTCTGCGAATTGCAATATGGTCTGCCCTCCCATGACCCATATTTTGTTATCGAAGACGACAGTGTAATGAAGGACGCGAGGGCCCCAGGGTACGTTGTCGTTGACGAGGTCCCAGTGGATACCGTCCGGACTGCTCCACACGTCATTCTGGTAGTGGCCCTGGTTGGCATCGCCCCCCACGATCCACATTCTGTCGTTGTGTACGGCATATCCGGCGGTGTGCCTGCCTTCCCAGGGGGCCTGAGCGGTTTCCAGCGTCCATGAAGCCCCATCACTGGAAGACCATACTTCGCTGTTGCAGATGTGGGGGAAATAGACTTTGTCGTTGGGGTTCCACCCTCCCAGCAGCCACATTTTGTTCTTGAACACCAGCGCACCGGCGCCGTCGCGGCCGGCAAATGCGGCGTTTTCGGTGACACAATTCCACTTCATAACCAACTCCTCTCCCCAGAAGTGTGCATTTATCGTAACCCGTCACATTGTCAAATGTACATGTTTGAGGGGCTTTCCTGCAAGCAGAGATGCGCCTGCCCCTCCTTTCACCGAGAGCTGCATGAAATGCCCTGAAAAAAAAAGGTCCCGGAATCATATCTCCAGGACCGTGTCCGATTTCTCCACTTTTCTCTGGTTCGGGCGATGGGAGGGGTCATCCCTATCCACGCAACGCTTTCACCTGCTTGAGAACCTCGTCTTTCTTTTCTAAAACCCCGGCCACGGACACCCCGATTTTTCGGGCGTACGGATCAACAATCACGGGATCGGCCGGATTCCCGCTGTCTCCGATACCCATGATCCGCACGGCTATATCGGCCAGGTAAGCCATAGAAGACACATGCTTGTTTCGGACTCCTTGCGATGGGGCGTGGTGGCTCACGATAATTTCTGCCAATTCGCTGGGCAGCTGCCAGTTCAAGACCAACTCCCGACCCACTTCCGCGTGTGTTATGCCCAGCGTTTCATATTCAATCGCGTGGAGCGGCCGTTCCTCCCCAGACGCCTTTTCCAGAATCTCCTCATACGCATCCGGGAATTTCAGGTCCAGCACCAGCTTTCCCACATCGTGCAGCAGGCCCGTCATAAAAAGCCGGGGTTGGCGGCTGTCTTTGGAAATCATCTGCATCACAATCCCACATGCCAGAGAATGTGTCCAGAATGCCTTCAGGTCCAATCCCTTACTCCTGTCCTCTTTCTCTCCGAAAGCTTCCAGAATCGTCGCACTCTGAACGATCTTGCGCACTTCGGAAACGCCCAGATACGTCAGCGCTGTTTTCACATAATCCCCCGTAAACCCGAAAAAAGCCGATTGGGCAATCCGCATCACCCGCATCGAAAGCCCCGGATCGGCCTGCAGAGCCTCGGCCAGTTTGTCCAGGTTGACCTTGGCGTCCTCCTGAGAAATCATATCCATAATACGATGAACCGTCGCAGACAGCGCGGGCACATCCGACATATCTTTCAACTGAGCACGCACATCCATGGCGGTTGGAGCCTCTCCAGAGCCTTTCTCTGCCCTGGCTTCTTTCCACCCCATGGCTTCTCCAATTTTCTGCCGTAGATCGTGGGGGCCAAACGGCTTGGACAGATAGCCGTTTATTCTGGCTTCCATAGCGGCCAGCACATCCTCTTTCTCTTTCCGTGTTGTTACCATCATAATCGGCAGGTCCTGAAACTCCTCCCGGGCCCGAATCATTTTGACCATGTCCAGGCCGCTGATGGAGGGCATGTTCCAGTCGGACAGCACCAGGTCGTACCCACCCGATTCCAGCTTTTTTATCGCCGCCATCGCGTCTTCGGCTTCATCGACCTGCTTAAAGCCCGCCAGATGGAGCTGCCGGGTAATCAGCCCCCGCATCGTCTTGGAATCGTCCACCAGCAAAATCTTCAGATCATCCATGGGTTTCGCCTCATTCCTTCAACTATATACACCTCTCACCAACGATAGCATCCTGTTATGCCTCAGACTCCGAAAGTAATTTCATCACTTCAGACGCCATCTGTGACATCTGACCATCACCGGAACGATCCGCCGCCGCCTTCACCGCCTCAATGAGGTGAACCATCTCCTCCCCACCCTCCAGACCCGCCTCCTCCACCCTGAACTTGGAAACAAACGCCTGCAACTCAGACGCCATCTCCGTCAACTGGGCAGCCGCCGACTGCGTCTCACTGGCATTGGAAGCCGTGTGCTTTGCTGTCTCGGCTACACCCTCAATATGATCTGAAATGTTCACACTGCCTTCAGCTGCCCGGTTGATATTCTGGGAAATCTCGTTGGCCGTCGCCTCCTGCTGATTCACTGCCCCGGCGATGGTTGCCTGGATGTCGTTAATCTGCTGGATGGTGGTACTGACGTCCTGAATCGCCTCCACAGCGTTTTGAGTATCGGCCTGAATCCCTTCAATCTGTGTCCTGACATTTCCGGCCGACTCGGCGATTTCCTGCGACAACTGTTTCACCTCGTTGGCCACCACCGCAAAGCTCTTCCCCGCCTCACCCGCCCGACCAGCCTCTATGGACGCATTCAGGGCAAGCAGATTGGTCTGCTCCGCAATCGACGTAATCAACTTGATGATATCCGAGATCTTCGAACTGCTCTCACCCAGCTTCGTGATCACCGCATGCGTCGATTCGGTCATATCAACGGCGCCGGTTGCCATCTTTGAGGCTTCGTTGGCATTGGAAGAAATCTCACCGATACTCGCGGTTAACTCCTCCACTGCCGAAGCCACCGACTGAAGGCTGTTCCTGACCGTCCTGGCGCTGGCAGACACCTCGTTCGTCTCGGATGACGCCTCTTCGGCATTGGCCCCCATCTGCTGGCTCACTTCCATCATCGTATTGGACGCCTCGGTCATCCTTCGGACGTTCTCACTGATCACACCGATATCGTCGCGCAATTCACCCAGGAACTGTTTGAGACCTGCTCCCATCTGTCCGATTGCGTCCTCACCTCCTACGGCGATTTTATGGGTGAGATCGCCCTTCTCCGCTGCCCGGACCACCTCCAGCATGCTGTCCACCTTCTCCTGCAGCTCCTGTGAACGCCGCCGATCATCTTCGGCCTGCTGCCGCTCCCGCTCGGCCGCTTCCCGGTTCTCTTGTTCCAGCCGGACTTCCTCCGTGATGATCTCCCATATGATCATCGGACCGCTGTATTCGCCTTGCTGATCGTAAATAGCCGTAACAAAAAGGCTGGCCATTTCCGGACCCACCTGGATCTGGACTTTGCGCGGCAGATGTGCAGGATCCTCAAAATTCTTGATCTGGTGTTTCAAATCTGTGTGCAAGATGCCCATATTGCTGCCCACGATCTGATCGGGCGAAACGGGCAGGTGGTCTTTCAGACTTTCCAGAACCCGCATCATCGCGGGGTTGACATAGGTGATGTCCTGGTTTCTATCGGCCATCATGATCAGGGTGGGCATATTGGCCAGAAGATCGCTCATCGACTGGATCGCCTCCTCTGCCCGATCCCTGGCGAGACTCAACTCGGCCGTACGCTCGGCCACTTCGGTCTCGAGCCTGCTATTGGCCCCCTCAATCTTCCGATTGCTATCCTGAAGTGCGTCAAACAGGTCTTTTACGGGTGCCGACTCGGTTTTACGTAGATGTTTTCTGTCTATGCTGCATCGGCATAGTCAAGGAGTTCATCATTGGCATATCGAACCTGTTTATACTGATTCCAGAAAGCATCCCATCGTTTTGACTTGACGTAAGTGCGTAACTGCAAGATGCGTTGTCCTCCCTGCCAGGACCATTGCATACCCGATCGACAAAGCCTTGTCTTGACCAGGGTCTTGCAGGCCGCTTCGACGGGTCCCGAGCCAATGGGCAGACCCCTTCGACGAAAGTCAGCATAGGCCATCCGGTGTTTGTTCCGAAAGAAGAAGGTTCGTTCTGTTTCCAGGTCTTCCAATCGTTTTTGACCCAGCCTTCGGCGGCTTTTGTAATAGTCGATGGAGCGAATAAGGGTTTCTGCTGCGCCATCTTGGGTCAGCAGTTTGTGGTGGTAGGTTTCATACCAGCTTTGCGCTTTTGCTGATTTTTTGCCAAACAGGAGTTCGGCAGCTTCAGACAGATGTTCTGTGGTGTGATAAAAATCCACCAGTTTTTCATACCCGATGAACCGAGGAGTGGTATCAGCATATTTCCACAACCCTCGTGCCCCATCACACAGGAACACTTTTCCGACCTCATCTTTCAGTTGTCCTTCGATATGATCGAGTTCTTCCTCAAAGCGTATCTTCAACGTTTGACCACCCTCTTCGGGCATTTGTGCCACATACCGAGAGACCAAACGCTTTGGTGGGGTGCCGTCCTTTGGAGGTGCCCCATAAAAGGACAGGCTGCCCACCAGGGCCTGTTTGAAACTGGTCGGACTTTCTTCGGACGGTTTTTCCCCCGGCCTCTCTTGTGGACGCCCGCGTTTTTTCCCCGGCTCATCCAGCCTGAGGTGGGTCCCATCCAGGCTGGCCACCATCACTTTTGTCCCTTTGGGGTTCTCCTCCTCCTGACGGATCGACCGGTTGAGTGTTTCATCCATCTCGACCAGCCACGCTCCCGTCTCTTCTGTGATGTGTTTGACCGCTGTGGCAGAAGGCTGAAACAGAGCCGTCTTTTCCAGCACAGAAACGGTTTCCTCCGGCGTGATCAAGCTCACCGTGAACAACACCGCTTCACGAACTTCCACGGTGGCAAACTCACCGACCATTCCCCACATCACATCCAACGGCACATAAGAAGGCCCCCCTTCATCGGCCTGAAACAGATTTCGAGAAAGCTTCATCTTCCCAAAGGGGGTCAAAAACGTCTTCTCACTTTGTTGCTTAAACCGATACAGCACATTCTCGACCTGTTTTGGGGCCTCATCCACTTCGTAGGCTTCCAAAAATGTGCGAAGCGCTGCGATCCCACAAGCCTTGAGGGCTTCACCAAGCCCACTTGTGACCTGTTCTGCCAATTGAGGCGTCAAACTCTCCAGGTCCAAATTTTCGCAATGGGCGCTCAATTTTTGCTTAAATTCCCAGGTGGCGGCTTCGATCATCTCTGCGAGGTCCATCTTGGGCTCCTTTCCCGTATCTATACAACCTTATTGTTTTCAGTCTGTTGTATGATCGGGATTTGGAGCCTTTTTTGCAACTCATTTACGTAAATTCAGAGCAGCACCCTCTTTTACAGAATCACGCATAGTCCCAAATTGCCGCGAAAGATCTCCAATCTCGTCTTCCGAAACAATATCAATCGGCGTGTCAAGATCGCCTTTTGCAATCCGTGTGGCCGAATCCTGCAGCCGCTGCAACGGCTGTGAAACATAGCGCCGGGTGACCGTGATCGACACCAGGAAAACTACAAGAATTAAAAGCGCCGTTACCAGGACAATGCCAATGACATTGGCGATCAGCGTTTCGACAATTCGCTCGCGAGAAAGCGCAATCTGCAAGGTCGCAATCGCCGTGTCCTCATGGCGTACGATACGGGTGCCCACCGAAAATCGATTCGACTCCGAAAAATACGAAAACGGATGCCCTTCCCAGTCCTCCCGATCCTGTAAGGCCATCTGCTTGCCAGTATCATCCAGAATTTCAACGTAGGCAACCGACTCATCCAGAAACAGCGCAGCCACGAAATTGTCAATCGTGCCCTGGTCCAGGTTCCAGATGGGCTGGACCAGGCTAACCTGGGCAAGACTCAGGATCTTGTTCAGGTGATGATCGAGTTCCTCGTAGGTCCGGGAAACATTCAGGTAAATCGCCACCGAAGCGAAACCAAGGAACGTGGGCATAACCACGACGATCAGCGTCTTGCTAAACCGTCTGCCGATGCTGACAAACCGGCGCCGACCCGACCTGTTTTGAGAACGTTCAACCATACACCTTATGCCCTTGCTCGTTCAAAAACACCCCTTACTGGTCCGGCGTGTCCAAAAGCCTTGCAGGCGCCCGGTTGAGATATTTTGCACAGATGCGATCCACCGTTGTACACTTCGCACCAACAATAGCATCCTGTTATGCCTCAGACTCCGAAAGCAGCTTCATCACTTCAGACGCCATCTGCGCCATCTGACCATCTCCGGAACGATCCGCCTCCCGCGCCGGCTCAAGCCCGGGCTCGGTGATCCCGATTTTGGCCTTTACGCGATCGATTCGCCCCAGGGCAGCGCTTGCAACCTCAAACACATGGCCGGGACGGATCTTGCCTTCCGGTGTCTTGGGCAGAGCTGCGCGTTTCCGCGTTTGCTCGAAGCAGAGCCTGTCGGCCTTTCGGAAGAGCGTAAGCGCCTGAAAGAAAACCTCCCGAAGGGCCACATCGTTCACCCCGATTTCCAACTGGGTATTCGCCGGCTTGCCCATTTTGACACGGATGCGCTCGAGCTCCTTCCGCGCCAGGGCAACGCGTGCGAACACATCCGGGGGCTCAATGGTCCCGGCGCCATCCTGTGCGCTCATGGATTCAAACGGTGGTAAAAATACCAGTACGCAGATACCAACCGCCGCCCGGCGCCACCCCTTTTTGAACTGGAATCCGCCCATTTCGTGCTTCTGGCCACCTGTCGGGCGGCCCTCCTCAACCTGCCTGGTTGGTCTCCGCACCGGCACACCGCCGATAACAGACTGTCCTGCCGAACTGGAGTTGCTCAAAGCCCGGTTCTGATACACTCAGCGACTCGGAAGTTCCCAGCAAAAGATAGCCTCCCGGCCGAATCAGCGCCCGCATTTTGCCAATAATTCGGCCTCTTGTCGCCTCGTCAAAATAGATCAGCACATTGCGCAAAAGCACCAGGTCCATCGCTGGAAGGTCGGGCCAGCCTTGAATCAGATTCATTCCGAGAAATTCCACCTTTCTGCGAATCTGTTCTGAAAGCTGCCATATTTCCCCCTGCTTCCTGAAGTATTTTTCCAACAGGGAAGGCGGCAGCCCCCGTTCAATTTCAACCTGGTTATAACAGCCTGCCCGGGCGCGTTCCAGCAGGGCTTCCGAAAGATCGCTGGCAATGAGCCGAAACCGCCGGCTGTCGAGCTGTGGAAACCGATCCGTGAGCAGCATCGCAAGGCTATAGGGTTCCTGCCCGCTGGAGGCGGCCGCGCACCAGATATTCAGCCGGTTGGTCCCATTTCCGATCAGGTCGGGCAGGATGGCCTTTTGCAGCGCGTCAAAGGGGTGCCCGTTTCGAAAAAAAAAGGTTTCTCCGGTCACCATCGCTTCCACCACGCGGTAACCAAGGCGTTCGGAGGACCGGGTTTTCAGCTTGTTCACCAGGTCCTGGATCGAACCACAACCTGCTTCGAGGAGGACCGGCTTCAATCGGGACTCGACCAGGTATTCCTTGGAGTCCTCCAGGGCGATTCCCGAGGTTTTCTGGATCAGGTTTCGGAGGTATTCAAAATCACATCGGTTAATATTAGCAGACATGAAGTGAGGTCCATTTAAATCTGCATCGTCAGATCGGCATGCTTATGGGCCAGTCATTTCAAAACATCGTGGCGGGCGGTAATCGTCCCCCTGCTGCAGGGTTGGATTGCTGCTAGCCAGTGCAAAGCGGGCTCACATACGCTTTGGTCGGTTCGCCTGTGGCTTGGAATCGTATACGAGGAGAATTTTCAGGTCACCCATAGGGTTGTAACTCCGAAAGCAGCTTCATCACTTCAGACGCCATCTCCGCCATCTGACCATCGCCGGAACGATCCGCCGCCGCCTTCACCGCCTCAATGAGATGAACCATATCCTCTCTGCCCTCCAGATCCGCCTCCCCCACTCTGAACTTGGAAACAAACGCCTGCAACTCAGACGCCATCTCCGCCAGTTGGCTCGCGGCCGCCTGGGTATCCCCTGCGCCGGAGGCCGTATGCCGAGCCGTTTCGGCCACACTGTCAACGTGATCGGAAATATTCACGCTGCCTTCTGCCGCCCGGATGATATTCTGGGAAATCTCATTGGCCGTCATCGCCTGCTCATTCACCGCCCCTGCAATCGCCGCCTGGATGCGGTTAATCTGCTCGATGGTCGTGCTGACCTCTCGAATCGCCTCCACGGCGTTTCGAGTGTCCGACTGAATCGCCTCAATCTGCGCCCTGACATTCCCGGCCGACTCGGCGATCTCCTGCGACAGCTGTTTCACCTCGCTGGCCACCACCGCAAAGCTCTTCCCCGCCTCACCCGCCCGACCAGCCTCTATCGACGCATTCAGGGCAAGCAGATTGGTCTGCTCCGCAATCGACGTAATCAACTTGATGATGTCCGAGATCTTCGAACTGCTCTCTCCCAGCTTCGTGATCACCGCATGCGTCGATTCGGTCATATCAACGGCGCCGGTTGCCATCTTTGAGGCTTCGCCGGCATTGGAAGAGATCTCACTGATACTCGCTGTCAGCTCCTCCACCGCTGAAGCCACACTCTGAAGGCTGTTCCTGACCGTCCTGGCACTGGCAGACACCTCGTTCGTCTGGGATGACGCCTCTTCGGCATTGGCCCCCATCTGTTGGCTCACGTCCATCATCGTATTGGACGCCTCGGTCATCCTTCGAACGTTCTCACTGATCACACCAATATCCTCACGCAACTCGCCCAGGAACTGCTTGAGACCCGCCCCCATCTGTCCGATGGTATCCTCGCCACCTACGGTGATTTTATGGGTGAGATCGCCCTTCTCCGCTGCCCGGACCACCTCCAGCATGCTGTCCACCTTTTCCTGCAATTCCTGTGAACGCCGCCGCTCCTCTTCGGCCTGCTGCCGCTCCCGCTCGGCCTGTTGCCGCTCCCGTTCGGCCGCTGCCCGGTTCTCTTGTTCCAGCCGAACCTCCTCCGTGATGATCTCCCAGGTGACCATCGGTCCGCTGTATTCCCCATCCTGATCGTAGATGGCTGTGATCAACAGATTGACAACCTCCGGACCGATCTGAATCCGAGCTCTATGCGGCAGGTTTTGTGGGTCGGACAAAACCTCGATCAGGTGGCTCGAATCTTGATGAAGGATGCCAAGGGTGCTTCCGACGACCCGATCTGGAGCAACGGGCAAAGCGTCTTTCAGGCTCTCCAGAACCCTCGTCATCGCCGGGTTGGCATAAGTAATGTTCAGATCCCTGTCAGCCATCATGATATGGGTCGGCAGATTGGCCAGAAGATCGCTCATGGACCGGCGGGCAGCCTCTACCTGAACGGCGGCCTGCTCGGCTTCTTCTTTGGCGGCCCTCAGTGCCTTCTCCGCTGTCTTCCTCTCTGTGAGTCGCTGCTCAGCCTCGGTAATTTCCTCTTCGATTTTGGCTGCCATCTCGTTGAAGGCTTCACCCAGCCCACCGATCTCGTCGTCGGATCGGATCACCACCCGGTGATCCCGGCGCCCCTGGCGAAATGCATGTACGCTCTGTGTCAGCGTCAGCAGCGGACCCGTGACCATCCTTGCGACCAATGCTCCGAAGACAATAGCCAGGGCTGCAATCAGGCCAACCGCCAACTGAAGCTGCTGTTTCAGCTCGGCGACCGGTGCGGTGATCTCCGCCATGTCAATCTCAGCGACGATGGCCCAGTTCATTCCAGGGATGTTCAGAGGACCGTAGGCACTCAAAACGGATACCCCCCGGTAGCCGGTGAGAATACGCGTATCCACCCGCCCGGACAAAGCCTCCGACGACGCTTCCGTACGCACTTCCTGCAGACGTATGGACGTACGATATGCACGAATTCGGGCAATCGTTTCGGGATCCGTACCTATCTCTTGCAATTGGACAAGGTAAGCTTCAGGTGCTTCAATGACGAAGCGAGAGTTGCTTCGCATGGTGAAGTCACCGCCGACAATGTACGATTCTCCAGTCTCCCCCAGCCCCTCCTGCCGCCATTGACGGTCGCCAGTCATAATCTCGCCTATCCGATCAATAGATAGCTGCATGGCCAGCACCCCCGTCTGCTTTCCATTCTGGTAAATTGGCGCTGCGACGAAGGCGGCTGGAGCCATGTAGGATGGTGCATATTCTTCGAAGTCCACGAACGTAACGACTCCCTGGCTACCCGACCGGGCGCGCTTGAACACACGTCCAAGGTTGGTATCGGCATAAGGCTCCGATAGGAGGCTCATTCCCAGATCGACCTCCTTGGCGACAGTGTAGAGGATAACCCCTGAATCAGCGTCGATCAGAAAGAGATCGTAATAACCAAGCTCCTCCACCAGGTGTGCAAACTCGTCGTGGTAGCGGGCATGCACACGCCCATACTCACTATCCTCGGGACCGTGAACGACGAGCGACTCGTCTCCCGCCGGCGAATCCTGTGCAATATAGTGGTATTGCAGCGCCAATGCACCGTTACCTGTTGGCAGCAACTGTTCCAGCTCTGTCAGCTCACTTCTGGCGGCCTCGGGAATCTGCGACAAGTAGGTGTCTTCGTAGTGCCGGCGCACCTTCTCGGCGTATTCCGCCGGGCTTCCTGATGCCTGTAACAATTCGAATGCCCTTCGGAAGGCGCCCACTGCCTCTGCACCGATCGAGGATCTGGCCACAGAAGCAGCGTGGCCACGGATCGCCTCGAAGTACGACTCGATCTGTCGCTTCTTGACTTCACGTACGACGGACAACCGCTCGAAGGCAGCCTCGAGAAGCGCTTCTCTGCCCTTGGTGTACCCCTGCCACCCCGTCACCACGGCACAGCTGACACCGGCAACAAGCAGACCAACCGTCACTTTTGTCCGTATGCTCGCTTTCATAACCGAAGTTCCTCGCCTATCGCGCCCCCATACCCTTGTTCTTACTACCACCGACACCAACCATCACAATCGAAAGATCGTAAAACTCCTCCCGGCCCCTCATTCCGATCAACGATACAATCATTCTGAGGGTACTATGCCTCAGACTCCGAAAGCAGCTTCATCACTTCAGACGCCATCTGCGCCATCTGACCATCTCCGGAACGATCCGCCTCCTCCTTCAAGGCCCGAATGAGGTTAGTCACCTCCTTCCCACCCTCCAGACCCGCCTCCCCCACCCTGAACTTGGAAACAAACGTCTGCAACTCAGACGCCATCTCCGCCAGTTGGCTCGCGGCCGCCTGGGTATCCCCTGCGCCGGAGGCCGTATGCCGAGCCGTTTCGGCCACACTGTCAACGTGATCGGAAATATTCACGCTGCCTTCTGCCGCCCGGTTGATATTCTGGGAAATCTCGTTGGCCGTCATCGCCTGCTGATTCACCGCCCCTGCAATCGCCGCCTGGATGTCGTTGATCTGCTGGATGGTCGTGCTGACCTCTCGAATCGCCTCCACGGCGTTTCGAGTGTCCGACTGAATCGCCTCAATCTGCGCCCTGACATTCCCGGCCGACTCGGCGATCTCCTGCGACAGCTGTTTCACCTCGCTGGCCACCACCGCAAAGCTCTTCCCCGCCTCACCCGCCCGACCAGCCTCTATCGACGCATTCAGGGCAAGCAGATTGGTCTGCTCCGCAATCGACGTAATCAACTTGATGATGTCCGAGATCTTCGAACTGCTCTCACCCAGCTGAGTGATCACCGCATGCGTCGATTCGGTCATATCAACCGCGCCGGTTGCCATCTTTGAGGCTTCGTTGGCATTGGAAGAGATCTCACCGATACTCGCTGTTAACTCCTCCACCGCCGAAGCCACCGACTGAAGGCTGTTCCTGACCGTCCTGGCGCTGGCAGACACCTCGTTCGTCTCGGATGACGCCTCTTCGGCATTGGCCCCCATCTGTTGGCTCACGTCCATCATCGTATTGGACGCCTCGGTCATCCTTCGAACGTTCTCACTGATCACACCAATATCGTCACGCAGTTCGCCCAGGAACTGCTTGAGACCCGCCCCCATCTGTCCGATGGTATCTTCGCCACCTACGGTGATTTTATGGGTGAGATCCCCCTGCGCTGCTGCCCGAACCACCTCCAGCATGCTGTCCACCTTTTCCTGCAATTCCTGTGAACGCCGCCGCTCCTCTTCGGCCTGCTGCCGCTCCCGCTCGGCCTGCTGCCGCTCCCGCTCGGCCGCTGCCCGGTTCTCTTTCTCAAGCCGGACCTCCTCCGTGATGATCTCCCAGGTGACCATCGGTCCGCTGTATTCCCCATCCTGGTCGTAGATGGCCGTGATCAACAGACTCACAACCTCCGGACCGATCTGGGTCCGAGCTCTATGCGGCAGGTTTTCGGGGTCGGACAAAACCTCGATCAGGTGGCTCGAATCTTGATGAAATATGGCGATGTTGTTTCCGACGACTTCACCGGGTGCAACGGGCAGGTGGTCTTTCATCTTCTCAAAAATCCGCAGCATCGCCGGATTCACGTAGGTAATGTTCAGGTCCCTGTCAGCCATCATGATATGGGTCGGCAGATTGGCCAGGAGATCGCTCATGGACCGGCTGGCGGCCTCTACCTGATAGGCGGCCTGCTCGGCTTCTTCTTTGGCCGCCTTCAGCGCCTCTTCCGCCTGTTCCCGTTCCGCAATCTGGCTCTGGAGCTCCTCATTTTTTTCTTGCAAATCGCCTGTGCGTGTGTGGACCTGCGCTTCCAGGGTGCTGGATTCGCGCCTCATACGGCCAAGCGCCACCGCCAGGCTCGCAAGACTCAACACAGACATGGCTGCAATCAGGACAAAGGTTTGCTGCAGGCCGGATTCGGTCTCCTCACGGATCTGGTCCAGGGGAAGGATGACTTCCAGAATCCCTCTTACATCCCCTTCCTTCCAGTCGGTTTTGGGAGTATCGGGGTGCGTGTTATGACATGAAATACACGCGGCTCTCATGACATCGGCCGTCGCATAGCGTAAAGATGGGCGCCCCTGATAGGTTCCAAAACGGTAAAAGGTCGCATCGGCGTTTTCCGTGAGGTGTTCCCACGCCGCCTTTCTAAAACTATCCTTCAGCCCGCCTTCTGCCTTTCGCCAGGGGAACGGATAAGCGCTGTACAGCGTGGCGGCCGTCCCGGCATCCGAGCCAATTTTTTTACCCAGTATCATGCTCAATGTGACCGGAAGCGGAATGGCGCCTTCCCGGTCTTCATAATCGTGGCGAATGTCGATGCCGTGGGATCGCACCCGGGAAACCACTTCGGAAGTGTAAAGGGTCCGGAGTTCGGTGAGGATTCTGGAATACCGGGCGGCGTTGAGCAAGGCGTAGGATTCGATAATGCCGGAGGTCAAACGGGAGGAATGCCACAGGACAACCGCAAACCCGGCGCAGAAGATCAAGCCCAGAACCAGGACGATGTGCTTGTTGATCAACGACAGCAATCCCGAACCGGATGGATCGCCTTTCCGGGTATTCAGCATTTTTTCAGAATTCATGCCCACTGCCTCCAGTCTGAATCTATTATCCCACTTCCGTATCGGGCCGATAGGCTGATGTTCTTCCCACCTGAACCCGTCGAACGATTTCACCGGCGATGGCATGCAGGGGGAACACGCCGTCCACAATGCCTGCCCGGGCAACAGCCCCCGCCATGCCCCAGACCACGCTGCTGCTTTCATCCTGAGCGATGATCGGCGCCCCGGATCGATGCATAGCCTGTGCGCCCCTCAGTCCGTCTTCTCCCATCCCCGTCAGAACCACCCCCAGGGCCCGATTCTTGTAGACCCACTCGACCGACCGAAAAAGCACGTCCACCGCCGGTCGGCAGGAATTTTCCGGCGGGTCCTGATTCAGCTGAATCTGCACGGTTCCCAGCCTGCGGGCAAGAACCATATGATAATCACCTGGTGCGATCCAGGCCCGTCCCTCACGCAAGACAGTCCCATCGGCCCCTTCCGCAACAGGAATCTTCGATTCTCTGGTGAGGCGTTCGGCCAAAAGCTCTGTAAATTCCGGAGGCATATGTTGCACAATGACAATGGGGACCGGCAGATTCTCCGGCAGCTGGGAAAAGAGCTCCGCCAGGGCGTTCGGTCCCCCGGTAGAGGTGCCGATGGCCAGAATGTCCACCTTCTGAAGGGATGGAACGGTGGGCCGGGCCAAAACAGGCTGGACGGGTGCGATCGCAGGCGCCTCGCCCACCCATCCATTCCCGACGGTAATAGCCTTGATTTTGGGAATCAACTGGCCGCCAACAGCCTCCCGCGCCTCAGCCAGGTCTGCCATATTCGACGGTTTCGTGACATAATCTTCTGCCCCCAGAGTCAGCGCATCCACCGTCACCGACGCCCCCGCCCGGGTAAAGGCCGAAAACATAATCACCTTAATTTTCGGGTCCACCCGCTTGATTTCTTTCAGGGCTTCCAGGCCGTCCATCACCGGCATTTCCACGTCCAGAATCACAACCTCGGGGCGAAGCTGCTGCACCCTGCTCAGGGCAATCCGACCGTTCGCCGCCGTCCCGATAACCTCAAACGTCGGCTCTTCGGCCAGAAGGTCGGAGAGAAATTTTCGCACCATAACAGAGTCATCCACAACCAGCAGTCGTGTTCCCATAACCTGACGTTTCACCTTTCTACCCGGCCATAATCATTGATCAGACAGCCTCTGCACAGGTCGGCGCACAAGACGGTGAATCACTTGTTCTTACCCAGCAGATCCATCATTTTGCCAAGCAGGTCCGCAGCCTGCGGGTTCTCGCCCGAAGCAGCCCCCTGCTGAATGGCCCCAAGCAGCCTGGCCATCGCCTCGGAGCTGTCCAGTTCCCCGCGCTCTTCCTCCACCTTAAACCTCGAAACAAGCGCCTGCAGCTCAGAGGCCATGTCGGTCAGGCGAGTGGCAGCCTGCTGCGTGTCATTGACCCCCAGGGCCGTGTTCTGGGCCGCATCGGCGACCCCTTCAATATTGTTGCTGATATTCATACCACCTTCTGCTGCCCGTGTAATATTCTGAGCCATCTCGCTGGAGGTGGCCGTCTGTTCTTCCACGGCCGTGGCAATCACAGCCTGAATATCGTTGATCTGCTGGATAATCGTGCTCACCTTGCTCATCGCCTCCACGGCATTTTCAGTATCCGACTGGATCGCCTCGATTTTCGCGCTGATATCTTCCGTGGCCTCGGCCGTCTCTCTGGCCAGTTCCTTGACTTCATTGGCCACAACGGCAAAGCCTTTGCCGGCCTCGCCCGCCCGGGCCGCTTCGATGGTGGCGTTCAGCGCAAGCAAATTGGTCTGTTCGGCAATCGAGGTAATCAGTTTGATCACATCCCCGATTTCCAGGGTGCTCTCGCCCAGCTTGGCGATGATGGTATTGGTCGAATCGGTCACCTGCACCGCATCCCCGGCCATTTCAGACGCCTGGGTCGCGTTTGAAGAGATCTCCCCGATACTGGCCGTCATCTCCTCCACCGCCGTTGCAATCGTCTGGAGGCTGTCGCTCACGGTTTTGGCGCTGGAAGCCACCACGCTGGCCTGGGTGGAGGTCTCTTCGGCATTGGAGCCCATCTGCTGGCTCACATTCATCAGGGTGCCGGACGCCTCGGCCATGGCTGCCGCATTCTGGGCAATCACACCCACGTTGTCGCGCAAGTCATCGAAAAACTGCTGGAGCCCTTCGCCCATCTGGCCGATGGTATCCTCCCCTCTAACGGTGATCTTCTGCCTCAGGTCGCCTTCCTCGGCGGCTCGAACCACCTGCAGCATACTGTTCACCTTCTCCTGCAATTCTTCGGCTTGCCTGCGCTCCCGCTCTGCCGCTTCCTGATTTTCTTTTTCCAGTTGCTCGGCCTCGGTAATAAACTCCCAGGTCACCATCGGACCAATGTAGTCCCCGTGCTGGTCGTATATTGGACTAATCAGGAGGTTCGCAATCTCCGGACCGATCTCGATCCGGGCGAGATAGGGCAGATTGTTCGGATCTGCAAGAATTCCGCGCTGATGGCTGGGGTCCTTGTGAAACACGTCGATGCTGCTGCCCACAACCTGATCTACGGAAATCGGCAGATAGTCCTCGATCTTTTCAAGGGTCTTTTTCATGGCGGGGTTGATGTAGGTGATGTTCAGGTCCCGATCCGTCATAATGATGCTCGTGGGGGCGTTTTCCACCATCGATTGAATCCGGGCACGATCGTGTTCCATCCGGTTTCGCTCAGTGGCATCTTCCCAGCACACCACATATCCCAGCAGTTCGTCAGCGGGGCCGTTGATCCGGTTGATGTTGGTCTCCAGGGTGATATCTCCAAAATTAAACGTCGTTTTATGGGGCAGGGCGTCCGGGTTCCGCAGGATGCCTTCCACCCGTTTCGGGTCCGAATGAAACCGGTGAATCGTCCCGCCGACCATCTCATCGGTGGAAAGCGAAAAGGCCTTCTGAATATCCCCCTCGAGCCGTTTAAAAGTCTCTCTGGCTCTCCGATTTCGATAGATAAATTTCAGATCGGGATCGGCGACCATGATATTGGTCTGGACGTGTTCCAGCACGGCAATGAGCCCTTCGACCGTCTCAAATGGACCCGCTGCCCCGTCGCCTCCCGAAGAACCATCCTGACTTTCTGCCTCAACCACCGGATCGATGGGAGAATCTGCAAGGGGGTTGAATGCCGTTTCATCCGTCCTTTTTTTGGCCATGCCTGCCTCCTGCTGCGTTTAAGGTGCGGTCGTGGAAAATGCTTCGAGCCTGGTTTCAATTTCCCGGGCCAGCTGCCGATACTGCGAGACGACCTTGTGCTTCGGCTGCGTCTGAAACAGGGTCTTGCCCTGCATCTGGCACTCCGGAATGGCCACCGTACTGGAAATGGTGGTCTCAAATTTCAGGGACTGCCCCTTTCGGGTGGTCAACTTTTCGTCCACATATTTGAGCAGAGACCGGTCCATTCGCACCCGGTCTCTGGACAGGATGCGGGATTCGACACACGAAAACAGAACGCCCAGCAGACGGGCCCTTCGATTCCCCTGTTTCACCGCCGACCGGATATGGGCCAGCGCATTTTTCAAGCCCACAATCGCAAAAGGATCGGGAACGGCCGACAGGATGAACCAGGTCGCGGACTTGTAGGCCGCAACCGTCGGAACCGTCAGATTGGGCGCCGTGTCCAGAAAAATATAGTCGTAGTGCCCCCTGAGAGCAGAAAGGGGGTCCAGGAGCAAATCCCGCGTCCGAAGCCCCGGACGGGCGGTAGTGATCTTTTCCAGATTGCCCCCGGCCGGGATGAGGTGGAGGTTTCGAGGGAGATCCACACCGTCTTCTTCGCCTGTGATAATTACATCAGAAGGATCTTCCTCACCCATCAACACCTCCAGAGACCCCACGTAGGCGTCTCCATCAACGCCCAGGTGCAGGGTCGCCCCCTGATTGGCGTCCAGGTCCCATACGAGGCATTTCCGGCCCAGTGAAGCCAGCGCAGCGGCAATATGCACACAGTTGGTGGTCTTTCCAACCCCCCCCTTCTGGTTGCCGACAAACAGCACTTCCGATTCACGGTTTTGGCTTTGTCGATTCATCCTGTCTCGTTTACAGGTCTGAGTTCTGGGAAATCCAGATCCGCCGTTTTTTCGAGATCCAGAACCAGAAGCAGCTGTTCTGGAAGTTTGTACGCGCCCAGGATCAGGTCGCGGGCAATCCCTTTCAGCGTATCGGGCGGATGCTCAAACTGCTCCACATCCACCTCGATCACTTCCCCGATTTTATCCACCAGAAAGCTGATCAGCTCATCTCCTGTCTCAACCACCACGTTCACCGGACTGGCATCGGCTTCACGCTCCTTCATATCCAGACGCCGGCGCAGGTCAATCGCAGTCACGATCTGCCCCCTCAGATTGATCACCCCCCGGACTTCGTCGGGCGCAAGAGGCACCGGCGTCAGTTCCTGGTGGAGCAGGACTTCCCGTACCGTCTGAACGTCCATGCCAAAAAACCAGGCGTCCAGATAAAAGGTGCACAACTGCTGTTTCTGGTCCATAATCCGGTTTCTCCCTACCGCTCTGAATCCCGTCAAAGCGCCGTAAAATACTCGATATCCACCACCTGAGCCACCCGGTTCTGGACAACCGCTGTTCCCAGAACGCCGGGTTGGCGGGTGCCCTCGTCCTGGATCACCAGGTGCTCTTCCACAATATCCAGAATCCTGTCCACCACCAGGCCCACGGAATGGCCATCTTCAACATGGACGACAACGTTGAGGACTTCCTTCCCGTCCCCATCGGATGAATCGCGACGCCACCGGGGTTCGGATTGTCCCATAAATCGAAGCGGCATAATCGAATCGCGATACTGCACAACCAGGTGGTCTCCACTCCGCTCTACATCTGAAACAGGGAATTTCTCCAGCCTCGGCACCTTCTGGATGGGGATGGCCATGCGTTCCTCCTGGTTCTGTACCAGCAGAATCAGTTGTTTTTCCACCGCCTCCTCCAGGTCCGGTATATCTTCCTCCACAAGCTGCTTGCCGCCGGCCCCCGAAACAACCTCTGCATTCTGCGCCAGACCCAGCACATCCAGAATCAAAGCGGTCTTTCCGTCCCCCATAATGGTGGCCCCGGCATACGCAGAAATCCTGCCCAGATGCCTGCCAAGCGGTTTCACCACAATCTCCCCACTGTCGTGAACCCCATCCACAATAAGACCGAACAGACGGCCTTCCGCCTGCAAAACAACAATATTGATGGCCTCAGACGCATCGGAAATCCCGGGTTCTTCCAGCTCCAGCTCCCGTCTGAGGTAGACCAGGGGCAGCAGCCGGCCGCGCCAGCGGTACACGGGCGCATTGTGCAGGGTCTCAATTCCCGTGCGGACGGATTCCCCTTCCAGGCGCACAACCGCAATCAGGCTCACCTGGGGGATCGCATAGCGATCCCCTTCACACGACACCATAAGCGCCGGCATAATCGCAAGCGTCAGCGGGATTTTCACCTTAATCCGGGTCCACTTCCCCGGCTCGCTCTGAATTTCAATAAGCCCATTAATCCTTTCGATATTGCTTTTCACCACATCCATCCCAACCCCTCGCCCGGAAATATTGGTCACTTTTTCGGCCGTTGAAAACCCCGGCAGACAGATGAGCTCCAGCTTCTCCCGGTCGCTCATATTCCTGAGTTGCTCGGGCGGGATCAGGTTTCGCTCCAGTGCTCTTTCCTGGAGCTCCTCCACATCGAGCCCTTTTCCGTCTTCGGAAATTTCAATATTTACCTGTCCGCCCTCGTGGTATGCCCTCAGCAGAATTGTACCTTCGGGGAGTTTTCCAGCGGCCTCCCGCACTTCCGGCATTTCAATACCGTGATCCACGGCGTTGCGCACCAGGTGGGTCATTGGATCTCGAATCGCGTCGATCAACGTCTTATCAAGCTCGGTATCGGCCCCTTCCATTTTGAAATTGACCTTCTTCCCCAGCTCCAAAGAGAGATCGCGAACCACACGCGGCAGCTTGCTCCAGATCGTATCAATGGGCTGCAGCCGGGTCAGCATCATACTCTCCTGGAGTTCAGACGTAATCAGGTTCAGCCGCTGGGCCATTCCCGCAAGCGTTTTATCTTCCACACCGTCCATATACTGCAGGATCTGGTTTCGAGAAAGGACCAGTTCGCCTACCTGATTCATCAGCGTATCCAACAGATGGACATCCACCCGAACAATATCGTCCGCAATGCTCGACGATCGCGTTTGTCTGGCGCTCTGTCCATTAGAAGGCTCTCTCGCCTCAGGACGCGAGACCGGAGCAGGCGGGTCGGCGGGCTTCTTCTCCGGTACATCAAAAGGAGGTTCGACAGAAAACCGTTCCAATGTGGCAATCAAAGACCCGTAGTCCTGGTCCGGTTCTTTTCCGGTGGCTTCGATTGTGGCAAACGCCTCGCCGGCCATGCTCGCCGTATCGACGAGCGCAGCGAGTATCTCATCCGTCATCTGGACCGTACCGCTCAACAGATTCTCCAGAAGGGTTTCCCCGGCCAGGGCCAGCGCTTCCAGCTGTGCCAGCCCCATAAAACCGCACCCTTCTTTTATGCCCTGAACCGCCCGCAGGACGCCGGACAGGCTGTCTGTGTCGGCCGGGTTGTTCTCCAGAGCCAGAAACTTCTGATCCATCTCATCCAGGCTCTGGAATCCGCTGGTCAGAAACTCCTTCACAAAGTCGTCCGAGTCTGCTTCAGAAGCCGTCGGTTCGGCCGCTTCCTCCTCCGGTATGTCGCCATCAATCCCGGCGGATTCGGTTTCCGATCCTGTTTCCACGGGAGGCTCCGCCCCGCCTTGAAGGCGCTTTAACGTTGCGACCAGATCAGAATAGTCTGGATCTCCTTCTGCCCCCGTAGCCTCGATGGTTCCAAGCGCTTCCCTCACCCGGTCGACCATATCCAGCAGTGCTGTGGTCATTTCCGCCGTCACCACCAGCGTGCCGGACCGCAGGTCCTCTAACAGCGTTTCTCCGGTATGGCTGAGCGCTTCCATCCGGTCAAACCCCAGAAACCCGCAGCTTCCTTTAATGGTGCGGATCGTGCGGAAAATATTATCTAAGATGTCCGTGTCCCTGGGGTTCTGCTCCAGGGCGATGAAATCCTGATCCGCTTGATCCAGATTTTCGTGGCTTTCGATCAGAAAATCTTTCAGCAGGTCGTCTAATTCAGGCGTCTCATTCATCAACCGATCTCCCTAAAACCTCCGGCTTGTCCAACTCTGGTCAACCTGTTTACACCAGCCGATCAACCTGGTAAACCACGATGGGTTCACTCTTACCCTTCACTTCAATCGGTCCGGTCGATGTGACTTCCACGCGATCACGTACAAATTGATAGGTCGAGTCGCTGATTAAAACCGACCCGTGCTCCGCAGCGCTCTCCAGACGGGCCGCCACATTGACATTATCGCCAATAACGGTAAAGTCTCTGCGGTAAATCTTGCTGCCGATATCACCCATAATAACACTGCCCGAATTGATACCAACCCGTACGTTGATCGTGTCTTCCCGCCCTGCATTGAGTGTTTTCAACGCATCGAGCATCTCCATACCGGTCTTGACGGCATTGTACGCGCTTGACTGGCGAGAGGCTTCGTCTTCCCCTACAAACAGGGCCATTATCGCGTCCCCGACAAATTTGTCGATTATACCACCGTTATTTTTAAACAGGGGGGCCACCGCATCGAAATAATCGTTGAGCAAATGAACCAGGTCTCTCGGATCCATCCGTTCTGTCAGCGGGGTAAAACCGACGATATCCGAAAAATAAATGGTCATGAATTTCTCTTCTGCACGCATAACATCCTGCACATCTCCCCGGGTCTCTGCGGCAGCGGACGCAGCCTTCATTGCCGAGTCAGACACATAATGTTGGAGCGCCTGCCGTTCTCTAACCATCCTTCGTTCGCCAATGAGCTTTTCTGCAATCACAACCACTTTATCAGGCACGAAAGGCTTGGTCAAATAAGACGAAACACCGGCATGCTTTCCTTTTGCCCGGTTGAGTGGAGAATCTGCAGCCGTCAACATCAATATAGGAACATCTTTCAAACCATCGTGTTTTCTCAAAGCCCGCGTTAAATCACGCCCGTTCATCACGGGCATCTCAGAATCTGTGATGACAAGGTCCGGCTCGTGCTCGATTGCCAGCTTCAATCCTTCTTCGCCATCGTTTCCAGATACGACATCGAATCCCTGCTGCGCAAGCCCCTGAATAATCACGTTACGCTGTAACGCGCTGTCTTCGACAACCAGGATCTTCTCACGCTTTTCCGCTGCATTTTCGCCTCCCAGAATGATCTCTATTCGGCTGATCAGTTCGTTCTCAACCACCGGTTTGGTCAAGAAATCATTGGCGCCAACATCGAAGCCCTTATCGATGTCTACCCCCGCACCCCGCGCAGAGAGGATCAAGATTGGGATATTTTGAGTTTCTTCGACCTCTTTGATGCGGCGACACATTTCGAACCCATTCATATTGGGCATATCCAGATCGCTGATAATCAGATCCGGATGCGATTGCATCGCTTTTTCAAACCCTTCCACCCCATCGTATGCCTGAATAAGTCGGTAGTGATACTCTTTCAGAATATCTCCAACATATCGGTGAATAACTTTACTGTCGTCTACCAGTAAGATGAGCGGCGCCTGGTCTTCATTTTCTGCAACCGGTTCCCTGAATGTGTCGGAATCCGCAGGACTACGGGCTTCCTGAGATTCGGCGATGATTTCATCAGAAACATCCCCGTGCTCTCCATCATCTGCAATCGCCGGATCCTGTGTTTTGCGCAGCGCCATGTGGCTCCATTTATTCACCAGTTCCGTTATGGCTTTTGGCAGGCTTGGAACTTTCAGAAAACCCGAAGCGCCCTTTTCAAGCGCAAGATTTTCAACCATAGCATCTCTGGAAAACACGATAATAGGTATTTGAACGCCGTCGGTACTGCGCGAAATCTGTTCACAAATTTCAAGACCGGAACAGTCGCTCAAAGCGTCCTGCACAAAACAGACGTCGATCTTGTGCTTCTCCAGCGCTTCTATTACGCCCTGTCCGTCCCTGACCCGCACAACGTCGTGATCGGCCTGCTCTATGGCCCGAGACAGGGATCTGCCGAACATCGGACTTCCCGATGCGACAATGACTTTGATCTTTTCCATAGCCCCTTTCCAATCCGCGATCGAAGACAGACATCCTGAATTGCCGAAGTCTGTAATATAATACAACCTTATTACCCAGACAAATACTATTGCCTGTCCTACCGGGTTGACTTAAGCAGAGATGCGCCTGCCCTCCTTTCATCGAGAGCTGCTCCGTCCAATTGCGCTTGACTCTGACATGTCCACCTCCTATCTTGACCCCTGGAAGGTACTCCATGATTTGGGTCGATTGTTTTTTGAGGGAGGATCAGACAGATGGCGGGTAAACCGAGTTTTCGAAAGCCGGCGCCGGAAGGTGTTGTGGAGCAGGTCGGCATCGGTACCGGTTCAAGCAATGGGATGGTGGCGTTAGACGACGGCTCCCTGATGCTGATTGCGGGGAGCCGCTGCCATACCTCGACCGACGGCGGACAGACCTGGAGCGAGCCACGGCCGCTGAACTGCGAGGCGATGGGAAGTCCGTCCAGTATGTCGTGCATAAAACTCCGGTCGGGCAAGCTGGCCTTAGCGCACCGGGGCAAGGAGGAAGCGGGACGGGGCACGGAGATGTTCAACTGGAACCCCTTTTACCTGTCGGTGTCTGAAGACGGCGGCGAGAGCTGGGCGGGCGCGTGGCCGATGAAGCTGCTGGGCGGGCCATACCACGATGTGATGATTCAACTGTCGAGTGGGCGGCTGCTGATGCCGAGCCGGATCTGCCATAGCAACAACCGGCACCTGGGCCTGGAATACGAGCGGGTGAGCAGTTATGGGTACTGGAAGGGGCTGCGGTTGCAGGTGAGCGGACATTATCACTACCCGGAGGTTGATATCGCCGCGGTGAGTTATTCGGACGATGAGGGACAGACGTGGCAGCAGTGCCAGGGACAGTTGATGGGCTGGTTCGACGCGGAGGGGATTCCCAACGGGCGCGGGGGCATCACGGCAGTAGATGAGCCAAACGCGGCGGAGTGCGCGGACGGGCGGGTGATGTTACTGGCGCGGTCTACGGTGGGTCGGCTGGTGCAGAGCTACAGCGAAGACGGCGGGGAGACCTGGACGCCGATTTTGCCCAACGATCTGGCCAGTTCGTATTCGCCACCCCGGCTGAGACGGATTCCAGGCACGGACGATTTGCTCTGCGTGTGGAACCAGGTGTCGCGGGACGAGATCAAGCGGGGGTACCGGCGAGGGCGGCTGTCAGCGGCTATTTCGAAGGACAGCGGGGCGAGCTGGGAGCGGTTCAAGACGATCGAGGTGAGCGACGGTATGGAGGACGTGGAGCGGGTGGTACCGCAGGAGCCGATCTCGCCGGTGATCGGGCTGTCCGAAGTGGGCGCGCTGCCGGAGGGATTCGCCACTTTCGATTACCCCAATGTGTGGTTTGCGGGTGACAAGGTGTACCTGACCTACCACCGGAGCTGGATCGAAGCCGACGAGGACGCCCGGGAAGCGGTTACACTGGGGGAACGGAAGGGGCAGGCGAAGAAGCCCGGCGAGATGGTGGTGCGCATCTATCCATTGGAATGGTTCTATAACTAAATCGCAGAAGATCGATTCAGGGTATGAAAAAGATCAGCATTGTAACCGCTGAAGACGCGGATGAACTCCAGCGTTTTGCCGCTGAAGAACTCCGATACTATTTGCAGCGGCTGTTCGGCATTTTTGCCGAGATCGGCGGTACAGGACCGGATGGATCGGACACATGTTTTTATCTCGGTCTGGTGTCCGCATCCCATATCCAGGATGCAAGCCCGTCCCTTCCCCATCTATCAGACCAGGGACACCTCCTGCGGCGGCTGGATGAGAATACCATGATCCTGGCCGGGGGCAACAGCGCTGCGGTGGCCTGGGCGGTGTACGAGCTGGGGGAACAGTTCGGGGTGCGTTACTTGCTTCACGGGGACATGTTTCCAGAACAGGCCGGACCCTTTCACCTGCCGGACCTGGACCTGGTGCTGGAACCGACCCTGAAGCTGCGCTCCTGGCGGCAGTTCAACGACCTGCCCACGGGGCCGGCGATGTGGAGCCTCGCGCAGCAGGAGGCGTTTATCCGACAGATCTTCAAATTGAAGTTCAACTCGATCTACCTTTGCATGTGGCCCCAGCATCCGTTTGTGGACTACAAGGTGAAGGGCATCCGACGGCAAAGCGGCTGCCTGCTGTTCGGGCAGAATATCCCGATCGATGACGACACTATCGGGCGCGAACACCTTCCGGACGCGCCTTTTCTCAACAATCCGGATATGCTCGGAGCCGTTACATTCAACGAGAAGTTAGAGGCGGGACAGCGGTTGGCTGACGGGGTTCTCAGGCAGGCGAAATGCTTCGAGATGCACACGTCCATCCACATCCAGCCCCTGGAGTTCCCGACCGAGTTCCGGCCGCTTTTGCAGACGCCCACAGAGGAGGGCATTCAGCTTGGGAGTCTGACGTGCGCGGAACGAGGGGATCTGATGAATCCCGACCACGTAGGGTTGATCGGTGCCATTATTTCCGCCTGCTTGGAGCGGTGGGGACAGGTGGATGAGATCCACCTGGGGATGCCCGAACACCCGCATGCAGACTCACAATTTGAGCAGTGCTGGCAGGGGCTGGATGAGAGGTACGGCCTTGAAAAGGACTTTCCGCTGGCGGAGACCCTGAACCGGGCGAAACGAAACTATCTGGTTCCGGGCGGTCTGGAAAGGGCGGACCGCGAGTTCAAGTCTGCGATCTCTATGCTCCACTTCTTCGACCGGTTTTTTGCAGACAACGACCTGCTGGAGCGGGCAGCAGCGCAGAATGTGGCGATCCACCTGAACTTAGGCGGGAATACGGAGGCGCTTTTCCCGCTGTTGGGGCGGGTGCTCTGGGAGGGTGGGGGGATCAGTACGAGCATGGGGTATACGTCTTCGCGCGCCGTACGCTCCATGCACTGTATGGAGGGGCTGGATACCAGCAGGGTGCCGGCGGCGTTAATCATCACCCTGCAGGACGACAACATCGGCTGGCTGCCCCAGATGGCAACGGAGAATATCCACCTCCTGATGCAGAATATGCAGCGGCTGGGCTGGCGAGGCTTTCTGACGCGGTACTGGCCAATCGGGGATCTGGACCCACCGGCGGCCTGCATGGCCCGGGCATCCTGGGATGCGTCGGTGACGCCGAAGACGGCATACCTGGATCATTTTACGCACGTGTACGGGGGCGATGCCGCCGGAGAGCTATGCGATGTGATGCGGATTTTAGAGGATGCCACGGTGATCCTGGACCTGGACTTTCTGAGCCTGTTCTTCCCGGTGCTGGGGATCATGTGCCGTTCGTTCAGGGCGACGGCGCCCATGCCGGAAGGGCTTTTTCACGTGCGTGCGATGTACGAAGAGGCCCAGCGGATGCTGGCGCGGGTCGAAGAAAAGGTCCGATCCGAAGCCGGCAGGGCCGAACTGGCATACTGGCAAGCCCGCCTGGAGTTTGCCGTCCAGGCGTTGATTGAGAAGGATAGGGTTCACGAGGCAGGCATACGAATACACGCGGCGCATGAGGCGGGAAGTCCAGAGGCGAAAGCCGGGTATCTGGCCGAGGTCGAGCAATTCTACCAGCTCGCCGTTGAAGCCGGTGAGAAAGCGATCCGGGCAATGGCCTCACAGGTACGCGACGATTCGGACCGCAGCAGTCTGGCGGCATACTATCACTTTTTTGTACGGGAAGTCAGGGAGAAGGCAGCAGAAGTGCTTGCCGGAAAGGAATCTGTTGAGGTAAAGAAGGATCCGATGTAGCTGGAGTCTCAACAGGGAGGAATAGACACCATGCGAGCGAGGGATTGAGCATGAACCGCGATGAGGTTCGGGAACATCTGACAGGCCCCATTTCTTCAATTGCGACACCGTTCAACCAGGACGGCAGCGTGGACTACGACGGCCTGCGAAACGAGATCGATTTTGTGCTGGCCGCCGGGAGCAAGACGGTGCTGCTGACGGTTGGGGACAGCCACTACATCTGTCTTTCCGAGGAGGAGATCGCCGAGGTGACGCGGGTGACCTGCGAGCACACGGCCGGACGGGGAATGGTTGTGGCCGCTGACCGCTGGCACAGTACGGCGCGGTCGATTGAATTTGCCGGGTTCGCCAGAGGACTGGGCGCAGATGTACTGATGGTGCTTCCGCCGAACTGGGGGCCATCCTGCACGCCCGAGACGCTTGCCGAACACTACGGGGCGGTGTCGCAGCACATGCCGGTGATGATCGTGACCGGGGTGTTCGTTCCCCAGGGGGCGGATTTCGGGCTGGAGGCGATTGAACGGACGCTGGACCGGTATGAGAATGTGGTGGCGATCAAGGACGATATGTGCGGAGATTTCGCGCGGCGGCTGTGCCTGCTGGCCCACGAGCGGGTTGCGGTTTTTGCAGGAGGGCAGAAGGTGAACCACATGAATATGTGGCCCTATGGATGTGACGGGTACATGTCCACCTACATTGCCCTCAAGCCGGAGATTGCCCACGACTACTGGGGCGCGGTCCAGGCAAAGAACCTGGAGACTATACAGAGGATTATCCAGGACTACGATATGCCGTTTTTCGACACGATTATGAAGCTGACGGGCGGGTGGAATGCGGGGGTACACGGGGCGATGGAGGTGTTCGGGGTTGCGAAGCGATGGCGGCGGAAGCCGTATTATTCGCTGAACGACGAGGAGATGGAGGGGCTGGCGGGATTTTTCAGAGAGAAAGGCATGTTATGAATCGTCCGCCGGAGGCGTTTGTGAGGGTCCGGGAGGAGCGGTTGCTGGGGTTTTCTTCGGCATGTTTTGAGAAGGCAGGGCTGGAAGCAGAGCATGCGGCGTTGATCAGCCGGTTGCTGGTGAATTCGGATTTGCGGGGAGTGCGCAGCCACGGGACGCGGGCCGTGAACGGGTATTGCAGGGGATTTGAGGAGAGGCAGGTGAATCCGCATCCGGAGGTTAAGGTCATCCACCAGACGCCGACGGCAGTGATAGTAGATGGAGATGGGACGCTGGGATATTTGCCGATGGCGCGGGCGACGGAGGGGGCGATTGCCAGGGCGAAGGAGGTGGGAATGGGGATGGGGCTGGTGCGGCACATCGGGCATTATGGATCGGCGGGACACTATGCGCGGATGTGTATGGAGGCCGGATGTGTCGGGTTTTCGGTGCAGGGGTATCGGGGGCAGGGGAACAGGGCGGGGGATGAGACACGGCCCCAGGTGGGGTATTTTGGGAATCCGCCGATTTGTTTTGCATTGCCTTCGGGAGAGGAGCCGCCGGTGGTGCTGGATGCGGCGACCTGCATCCTGGCGGATTATCAGCGGGGGCCGGAATACAATGCGCTGTTGACGCAGATTCCGGCGGCGTTTTTCAAGAGTATGGGGTATACGGCGGTGGCCAGTTTGCTGGGGGGTGGGCTGGCGGGGTTTACGCTGCCGGCGGCCGATGAGGTGAACAGGCGGTGGCCGGGAGCGAGGAACGGAGGTATGGTGCTGGCGATTCACGTGGAGGCGGTCGTGCCGGAGGCGGTTTTTCGAGCTGAGGCGGACCGGATGGTGCGGGATGTACGGGAGACGTACGAGCCGATGCCGGGTACGGATGCGGCGCGGCTTCCGGAAGGGATCGAGGAGGAGCGCATGAAACAGCACCGGCGTGAGGGAATTCGCTACGGGGAGATGGAACAGGAGGGGGCGCGGGCGGCGAGCGAGCGACTAAGGGTGCCGCTGCCGTGGGATTGAGCCGATCTTCGAGAAGCTGAAAACTGATTGTGTGACGCTGGGCGGATCGGCGCTGGAGATCAAACAAGCTGCGGCCGTGGCGGAGGCGGGGGATGTGCCGTGCTGGGTGCAGATGGGCGGGGTCTGCCTGGGTGTGCTGGCCGCTTATTCAACGCACGTCCAGTGTACTATTCCGAATGCGACGCTACCGTGTGATGAATTGCCCTTTGTGAGGACGGCCGATGTGCTGGATGGAAGCCTGGTGCTTGAGAAGGGGCACTTTCTGGTGCCGGAGGGTCCCGGGCTGGGCGTCAAACTGGATATGAAAGTGGTTGAAAAATATCGGGTGGCATAAGGAGAAAAGATGGATATCAGTTTCTCCACCGGTGCCGGCGAAGGGGAGTGGGATCTAAGCGCGTGCGCGCAGTGGGCGCGCGAGAACGACTTTGATGCGGTGCGGCTTCGAACCCGGGGCGCGGCCGATCCCGACCGGGTGCACAAGGAGGGGCCGGGTGAGGTCAACGATACGCTCAAAGGGCACGGTCTTTATCTGGCGGCGTTGACGGCGCACAACAATTTGCTGGACGACGACCCGGACGAGCGGGCGGCGGCAGCCGGGCGGCTGTCCCAGGCGGTCGAGGCGGCCGGGGCGTTGGGCACGCCGGTTGTGGTGACGCATGCGGGCAGTCCGGTGGGTTATCACTTCTACGGGATGTATTCGCATCCGCCGGGGAATCCCGGAGACCGGTCGCTTGAGCTGGTGGAGCGGTTCAGGGAGATGTATACGCCTGTTGTCAGGCTGGCCGAGGAGACGGGGGTGAAGATTGCGCTGGACTGTGCGGTGCGGATGGGGAATATTGCCTGCAATCCCGAGATGTGGGAGCGGATCTTAGACGCGGTGCCTTCGGACCACCTGGGGCTTTCGTGCGATCCTTCGCACTGGGTGTGGATGATGATGATGCCGGCCGAGGATGTGGTCCGGATGTTCGCGGGGAAGTGGTACTATGCGGATATCAAGGACTGCGAGATCAGCCCCCGGATGCTGTTCCGGCAGGGGATTATCGGCAACTGGTGGTGGCAGTACCGGGTGCCGGGCCGGGGACAGTTGAACTGGGGCACCCTGATCGGAGCGCTGGTGGAGTCGGATTACGACTACGTTCTGTGCATCGAGAACGAGGACCGGAGCGCACCGGGGCTGGAGGGGTTTGCAATTGGCTGCCGGCATTTACGGCCGCTGCTGGCAAGGAAGGGGGCAATATGAAGGTTACCGAGATTGAGGTACATGAGATTACCCTGGAATATGAGGACTGGATCGCTTACCAGCTCAATCACTACTACGGTCCCACGCGGCGGACGGTGTACGTAGTGCATACGGACGAGGGATTGACAGGTCTGGGAGAAGGAGGCGGGACAGAGGCGCAGGAGGTGATCGATCAATACATCGGGACCAATCCTTTTGAGTGGATGGGGGACGAGACCTCTCTGGGGCTGGGAACGGCGATGTACGATTTGATGGGGCAGGCCGCCGGGGTACCGGTTTACAGGCTGTTCGGTCAGAAGTACCGGTCGTGGGTGCCGGTGGGCAGCTGGACGGTTTCCACGCATCCCGACCGGATGGCCGAGGCGGTGGAACAGTATGCGAGCCGGGGGTATACGTGGATGAAGTTCCATCTGTCGCCGTTCGAGAATGTGTTCGACCAGGCCGAGGCGATGGAGAAGGCGGCGCCGGAGGGGTTCAGGATTCACTACGATTTTACGATGCACGGCACGGACGACCATATGGTCGAACTCCTCGACGGGCTGTCCCGATACCGCATTGCCGGGTGTTTCGAAGATCCACTTCCGGGGGAGGATATCGAGGGGTACGTGGAGCTGCGCAAGCGGTCGCGGCTTCCCATTGTGCTGCACCATTTTCCGATGCGGGCGACGTACGAGGTGTTTCCAAGACCGGCGGACGCTTACATGCTGGGTCACTACAAAATTGGGGAGGCGGTCCGGCGCGCAGGGCTTTTTGCGGCGGACGACAGCCCGTTTATGCTCCAGAATGTGGGAGGGACGATTACCCGGGCGATGACGACCCACATGATGGCGGCGTTTCCCTCGGCAACTTTCCACTTTGTGGATGCTTCGGAGACGTTGAAGCAGGATGTGGTGGCGGATCGGCAGGAGCCGGTGAACGGGTTTTTGCGGGCGCCGGAGAAGCCGGGGCTAGGGGTGACGCTGGACCGGGAGGCGCTGGAGCGGCAGGAGAATTTGCAGTTGCCCGCGCAGGAGAAGTGGATTATCAAATCGCAGTTCAAGAACGGGACGCGAATGTACAATATCGGCGATCCGGAAGAGTCCATTTTTCTGGTGCGGCCAAATGTGCGCCGGCTGATTCCGATGCGCTACGATTCGCCTATAACAACGGAGTACTGGGACGACGATGGGACGGCGGAGTACAGGAAGATGTTCGCGAGGATCGAGCGGGAGGGAATGGTTCTTGAGCGGTAGCAGAGAGGAGTGAGCGTGGAAGACCTGTCGACTTTACCCCCGGATGTTCGACTGCAAGTGGACCGGGAGAAGCTGTTAGAGGACGGTTATCTCATTCTCAGAGGTCTGGTTGAGCCGGCGCAACTGGAACAGCTGCGCAGCAGTGTCGAGAAGATGGTGGACCGGCGGAAGGCGGCTTCGGCTGAAAGCCGCACGCCTGACGAACCGCCGGGGGGCGCGTGGGCGACAAGCCCGCAGCCGAGGCTGAAGTTCGACGAGAATTTTGACGGGGCAACGGTTGACTCGATCGGGTTCTGCGTGCAGGAGAATACTCTGGGGGTCATCCAGTACCTGATGGATCGGCCGGCGGCAGTGACCTACATGGCGTGTATCTGCAATCCGGAGTACGACCACGGACCGGCGAGGTGGCATCGCGACACTTCTCCCCCTAAGGCAGCGCCCCTGGGCGGGCTAACGATGAACACGCGGGATTACGGGCCGGGTTACCTTCAGTGGAACGTCCCGCTCTACAACGATAGCGTGTTCTGGGTGGTACCGGGCAGCCACCGCCGGATCAATACCGAGGCGGAGACCCGGCAACTGGCGGAGGACTCGAGCGTGCCGCTGCCGGGGAGCGTGCCGGTGGACCTTCAAGCCGGGGACGGTGTGGTCTACATCCACATGATGCTCCACTGGGGCAGCAACTACAGCCGAAAGTTGCGGCGCACCGTCCATCTGGGGTACCGCGGCTTTGGGGGCGGGGCTTTCCCGGTGGTACACTGGCGCAATTGGAAGCCGGAGATTATCCAGGGCCTGCCGGGGTCCACGCGGGCGACGTTTGAGGGCTTCGATCGACTGTTTCGCGGGGAGATCGACGATTTTGAGGCGGTGTTCAGGGCGGTGGTTCACAGGGATGCGGCGGCGTTTGAAAATGCGCTGGCCCGACTGCATCCCGGGGAAACAGGCCGGATGGTGAGCGTTGTGCTGCTGTCGAAGCTGGCCTTCCAACTCCAGAGGTTTAAACAGCTCGATCATAATACACGACAAAACTTAATCTGACCTAAAATATGGAGGATCAATCAGTATCCAAAGACAGTGAAAGAACTCCTGGATGTGATCCTGTATATTGAGCAGAACATACTGCAAATGGTCCAATCCATATCGAAACAGGCTTTTCTCTTTGCATCCGTGTTTTTTGATCTTCAACGGTTTTGTCTTTGCGATCCATTCTCCTACCAGATGAGCCCAGGTGAGGGCAATGGCTAAAAGCGCGATGAGTTTTTCGATTCGTTCCAGATGGATCAGATGGGTCTGTTCCAGATCGAAGCCTCGGCTTTTCAACGCGGCGAACAGGACTTCAATTCCCCACCGTTTTTTGTAATCCTCCAGCGGTTTTCGACCTTTACACTTGCTGGCAACGATGAGAAATTCGTCAGGTAATCGGATGACAGACAAATACAGATGATGACCATAGATCAGACGGGGTTTACGCAGGATGCGCTCTTGGTGAATGTGCAGGTCGGCAAACAAGCATCGAAGCGCGATGTCCCCTTTGCCATTTAGGGTTTTGGCGTTTTCCTTGACGCGGATGGCAAAGCCTAAGGCTTGCGCATCTAACCACGCAAACCATTCTTGCCCAATGAATTCCCGGTCTGCAACGATGACCTGAATCAGGTTTTTATCCACCAACTTCAAGACCCGTTCCATCAACTGGATACGCTCATCGGTGTTGGAGTTGCCCTTTTTGGGCAGCAGTATCCAGCAGATGGGAAATGCAACGCCTTGATAGACACTCCCGGCGGTGAGAATATTGATGGTCAGTTTGCCGAAGCTCCAGGTCGTCCGATCTATCGAGATGGTAAAGTCCGACTTGATCGGCAAGAGATGCAGGATCAAGTCGGCCACCAGGTCATAGGACAGATTAAACTCACTGAAGAAACGTTGGATTCTGCGATAGTTGGACTTCTGCTTGGCTTTGCCGTTGAGGGCGTTGGCCAGTTTGGTGAAGTTGACGGTTGTGAGCTTGATGAGAGACACAATGAAGGCGGCGATGAATTTTACCCGGGCCTTATGACAGGGTAAATACCATTGCATCACGTCGTGTAATTCATTAACTTGAGGAGACATAGACCTGTGTTTGATGATGGATGAGTTGTTGGATCTTGACAACCCAAACTTAACTCATTTCACCACTCAGCGCAGGTCTTTTCCTTTTTTGTCGTGTACCATGCAGCTCGATACCAAGACCCTGTCGGCGGAGGAGCGGGCCAGGAGAGGGAGCGCACACTACAATGCAAGCGATTTCAACGAGCTGGCCGGCCGGTTCTCGCGGGAGGAAGTGAACGGCCTCTGTGAGGGTTTCGAGAAGCTGGATGAGAAGCTCAAGCTGGAGGAGGAGCAGGTCTGGCACGCTTCCCAGGACATCCGGACGCATTACGATCTCAACAATATGCCCGTCGATTTTGAGGTCGAGGATTTTATTGCGAGTTGGAACTCATAATGCGAAAAAGTTCGTAAGTTTCGTTATCTGTACTTCGGAGAGAAACCTGTTCAAGAAAGGAGTCGATGATGGACACAGTCAAGATAGACGAGGGGTCCTCAGTCCAGCTCACTGAATTTCCAATCCCCGAGGAACAGATTCTGGAAGGTGAACCCGTTGCCAGAATCTGGATCGGAGCGCAATCGTCCGATCTCAAGGTCACACAGGGTGTTTGGGATTGTACGGCGGGCACGTTCAACTGGGACTACACCTGGGATGAGTTTGTGATGATTCTGGATGGAGAAGCGACCATCGAAGAAGAGGGAGGTGAACAGTACACCGTCCGGGCGGGTGATTTTGTTCATTTTCCGTTGGGGTTGAAAACGAAGTGGCATGTGTCGAAATACGTCAAGAAGACATTTACCCTCCGTACGCCCGAACCGCTCGAACTCTGAGGCATCGACCCGACTCCGGGAGATGTTTGTATTATGTCCACCACATTCGACATAATCGTCGTAGGCGGGGGCGCGATGGGGCTTTCGGCGGCCTATTTCTGCGCCAGGGCGGGAAAGGCGGAATGCGGAATTTTGCAGGGGGGTATAAACCATGCGAATCGATCCGGTTGAGATGACGATTCAGAGCAAGCAGGGAACCGGAAGGCGGTCGTTTCCCATCGGTTCTGTGTGCGGAACCAGGTATTCCTCCCGCGACGTGGAGGGGATGCGCAAGCAGCTGGACGAGATGCTGGAACGGGACGGGCATTTTACGAGTGGGACGCGGACCAACCCGTCCATTTACCACATCGGGCGCTATTTGCTTACGCAAGCGTCGACGTTCGAAGTCCAGGGGCCGCTAACCGGAGGGGAAGCGGAGGTTGTGGCGATTCGGGAGGGGGACGAGGTGTTCATTTCGGTGGGCAGCGATCAGTGTGACCGCGAACTGGACCCGCTGTTCCCGGATAAGCCCAAGCAGATGTGTCCGCATCCGATTGCTTCGACGGCGTGGCCTTATAGCGAGGTCCGGGATCACTGGGACGACCTGCGGATTGACAGCCAGGTGGTGGCCGGGGGGCACACGGTACCGTTGCAGGACAGTTCGCTGTCTGAGCTGGTCGATCTTGAGTTCCTGCTGGGGATGGATGCAGTGAAGACACTGGCCGATTCCATGGTTCTGTTCTGCGGGGCCTCACCGTTTCTAAGTTCCGCTACCGAGACGGTCAAGGCGCACGGCCTGCCGAAGGAGACGGTCAAGGGGGTCGGGGAGACGTTTATCATGCGGCTGCACGATCCTGTGCTCGATCGTGCGATCGAACACCGATATCGTGCCCTGCCGCTCGGGGATGACCTGGCCGAGCGACGTGACGTGGAGTGAGGGCTCAGAGCCGATTTCCAGCTTGCGTTTCCGAATCGAGTGCCGTATTTTTTTGATGTCAGGCATGGCCAGTGGCCACAGTACGCTATCGGAACGAGAATTGATATGAGGGATTTGAAGACCCTATCGCGACGGGATTTCTTCGGCGCTTCCACTGCACTTCTGGGACTCTCTTTGCTGCCGGGAGCGCTCTGGGCGGAAGAGCTGTTTATGAAAACACCCCGACAGACGGAAGGCCCTTTCTATCCGGATAAATTGCCGCTGGATACGGACAACGATCTGCTGATTGTTCAGGACCGGATCGACCGGGCTGTGGGCCAGGTTACACATATCAGCGGGCAGGTCCTGGATATTCGGGGGGCGCCGATCAAGAATGCGCTGGTTGAGATCTGGCAGTGCAATGCTTTTGGACAATATGTCCATACGGCCGATGCCGGGCGGGGGAAGGCCGATCCAAACTTTCAGGGATACGGGCGGTTTGAGACGGGCCGCAAGGGGGAATATTATTTCCGGACCATCAAGCCGGTAAGCTATGGATGGCGGGCGCCGCACATCCATTTTGCGGTTACCGCCAGGGAGCATAAACATCTCACCACGCAGATGTACGTTGCAGGCGCGTCTGAAAACAGGTGGGACACCATCCTGAATTCGATTCCGGACCCGCGCGCTCGGAATTCTTTGATTGTACCGTTCAAGCCGGCGCCGGATTCTAAAATTGAGGAGTTGATGGGAGCATTTAATATTATTCTGGGTTGATCTGTTTGCCCATTTTATTTTTATTGATTTTGCAGCGTTCCGGTGTTATGATAAGTGCCGTCAGAATGGACTTCTGGCGGCACTTATTGTCTGATGTCAAAAACGCTATTCACCGCATAGAATGTTCAAGAAAGAGTCAGAACGCTACTCAAGGAGGAGTCTATGAGCGACCGGCCGAATATCCTTTTTATCTGCACCGACCAGCAGTACGCGGGAGCCATGAGCTGTGCGGGGAACGGGGATCTGAATACGCCGGCAATGGACAGCCTGGCCGAGCAGGGGGTGCGGTTCGAGAAGGCTTATTGCACTCAGCCGCTGTGCTGTCCGTCTCGGGCGAGTTTTATTACCGGGTTGATGCCCCACCAGGTGGGGGTGATTTCCAACGGGCAAGACCTTTCCCCGGAGGTGCGGGACCGGGCGATGGGCAATCTGCTTGGGGCGGGAGGATATACGTGCGTGTATGCGGGCAAGTGGCATATTCCAGGTACGACGCCGGAGGAATTGGGGTTCACGGAGCTGAGCGGGAGGGGGGATGCGGAGGTGCCGCGTCGGTGTGTCGAGTTTCTGAACCAGGACCACGAGGCGCCGTTTCTGCTGGTGGCGTCGTTTATCAATCCGCACGATATCTGCCAGTGGGCCAGGAGCCAGCCGCTGCCTCAGGGACCTGTGGAGGACGCGCCGGAGGAGGAATGCCCGAGTTTGCCCGTCAATTTCGCGATTCCGCCGTTCGACGCGGAGATGCTTCGTTTTGAACAGGCTTCCAGTCCGAGGATCTATCCGATCCTAAGTTATCCGGACACGCACTGGCGGCATTACCGGCAGGCGTATTACCGGCTGGTGGAGAAGGTGGACGCGGAGATCGGGGTTCTGTTAGACGGGCTGAGGGCGTCGGGGCTGGAGGAGGAGACGGTGGTTGTTTTTACCAGCGATCACGGGGACGGGCACGGGGCGCACCGGTGGAACCAGAAGACGGCGCTTTATGAAGAGTGCGTGCGGGTGCCGTTTATTGTGAGTTTCAAGGGGATGACCAAGGCGGGCGCTGCGGATGAGACGCACCTGGTTTCAATGGGGCTGGATTTGGTTCCCACGCTGTGTGATTACGCCGGGATTGAGACGCCCGCCGGGCTGCCGGGCCGGAGTGTGCGTCCACTGGCAGAGGAGGAGCAGCCGTCCGGCTGGCGAGATGAGCTGGTGATTGAGACCTATCTGGATCTCGGCAGCGGGCCGCAGGGGGCGCAGTCCATGGGCCGGGCGCTGCGGACGGAGCGCTACAAGTACAGCGTCTACGCGATGGGCAGGCACCGCGAACAGCTGGTGGATCTGGAAGCGGACCCCGGAGAGATGGTGAACCTGGCGGTGGACGCCGGGTATCGCGAGGTTCTAAACGATCACCGCAGGCGGCTCCTGGCCTGGTGTGAGGGGACCGGCGATGCGTTTGCGAGTTTGTGCGCACAATAGTACTGGCGCCGTTCGCATTCGCCGGGACGTATGTGGCAGTTTTACGGTATGACGCGAGGTGAGAATCCGATGGCAATTATCCCTGTTGTGGAAGTTGAAGAGGAGATTTATTCGTTTGAGCCGGCGAACAACGGTGCCGGTCCGCTGTGGTGCCACGGGTCGACGATTGTGGCCCGCTTTGGCGGCGATGTGTACGTGACGGCGCTGGAGACGCTGCAGGAGGAAGCGCCGTTGAGCAACTGCCGCTGGGTGCTGTATACCCAAGGGGCCGACGGCTGGCGGGTCGTACACCGTGACGAGACCGGCCGTACGCGCGAACCCTGTCCGATTGCCGCGCTGTACAACGGCGACCTGTTGGTTACCGACAATCCGACGCTTACGGAATCCGGACAGGAGAGGGGGCCTGCAGAGCCGGCGGTGTTCCGCTTCAATACGAACGATATCCGGGCCGGATGCACCCGGGAGCTGCCGGTCTGGCAAGGGACGCCGGCGTTTACCGAGCACTCTTATCGCACGGTGGCGGCGGATGGGGAGGAGAATGAGGTGCTCTACATGCAGAATGTGGGCATGGATGTGGCGCACATGTCGCTGCTGAAACGCGACGGGGCCTGGACCGGGGTGGGCACGCTCGCCTGGCCGTGGGGAGGCGAGTATCCCACACCCCAGCCGCTTCGCCTGTGCTATCCCAATGTGGTGATGCGAGACCGGGAGGCGCACTTCTTTGGGGTAGGTGATATCGTAGAACCTGTTGAGGCCTGGAAGCAGACCAAGTTTGAGATTACGGGGCGCCAGTGGGACTACGTTTTCCGCCGGTTGTTCTACGCGTATACGCCGGATGTGGCCCGCGAGCCTTTCTGCGAATGGATCGAAGTGGCCAACCGGGATGCGACGGCGGGGGCGATGCGCAACAGCGATATCTGGCTGGCCTCGGACGGGACCGCGCACCTGGTCTGGTGTGAGACCACCGTGGACGAACGACTTCGGGACCGATTTTTTGCCGGTGAAACCATCGAGCATTCGCTTGAGTACCTCTCGATTCGCAACGGAGAAATCCAGGCGCGACGGACCCTTGCCAGGGTTACCGAGGCCGCGCCGGGCGACCGCCCGAACCTGGCGCGGTTTCACCTTATGGAAGACGGTACGCCGGTCCTGCTGGCGTCGTTTGTGCGTGAGGTTCCATCGGGTGCGGCTTCGCACGTTTATCGACTGGCTTCCATGTCCTCTGACGGGAGCCTGTCGGACTGGGTGGATGTGCCGTTCGAGCATCCGATTGTCGGCACGTTTCTCACCAATACGGTGCGCGGAGGGTCGCGGCCCGGCTCTATTATTGATATGGTCGGGATGGTCGCCGGGGCGCCGCAGACCCTGCGTTACGCACGGGTGCGCCTGGACGGAGGGGGCTGAACGAGGACCGGTTTATGAGCCAGACCTGGATTGTGGATGTAAAGACGCGCAGACGGTTTCAACTGACGCGGAGAGAGCGGGGGGCGTGGGGATCGCAGTGGTCGCCGGATGGGAAGTGGCTGGCTTTTCTGAGGTCTCGCAAAGACCCGCAGGACGAACCGGGGGATAAGGGGAAACGGTCCGGGAAGGTTGCGGAGACCCAGATCTGGCTGATTTCTCCGCTGGGGGCCGGACGGCATCTATTTTCAGGCGGATCAGAAGACCGTTTCTCACCTGTTCCGCCTGGACCCGGAGGACGGGGGGATCACCCGGATCAGCGCAGGCGTTTTGAAGAAGCTCGTCGTTTTGAGCTTGAGGTATGCTGAGATTGTTAACGCCAAGTTTTTCATGGCTATTCTCTGAAGATTATAACATGGTAAGCAGACGCTTGCAAACATATTTTCTTTTGTCTCCAAAGTAAAATGACACTTGACGTATGTTAATTTTATTAATATATTATCTTTCAACATTCGTTGAAAGGTACATTTTTAGTGAAAATTTCTAAAAAAGAGCTTGAAACCCGGATGGAAGATGCCCTGCGCAGGTGTTTGGATGGGATTCCATTCCTTGAGATTCACAAGATCGAAAAGGATGCGAAACAGGACGGTGTCCGGCTTGATCTCACCGTTGAGCTTACGTCATCCGGGGGAAACCAGCGTCTGATTGTCGAAGCCAAGTCCAACGGCCAGCCTCGTCTTGCCCGCCAGGCGGCAAACCAGATTCTTCGTTATCGCCAAACCTTTCCAGACGCATACGGCGTCTTTCTTGCGCCCTATATATCTCCAAGGGCTGCCGAGATCTGCAGGGAAGACGGCATCGGGTATGTAGACTTATCCGGGAATTGTCGGCTGTGTTTTGGACAGGTTTACATCGAGCGAGAAGGACGGCCAAATCGATTCGCGCAAAAGCGGGATTTGCGCTCACTCTATTCCCCCAGAGCAAGCCGGATTCTTCGGGTACTCCTGGCCAACCCGAAGGGGGTGTGGAAAGTCATCGATCTGGCAAGAGAGGCGGATGTCAGCCTGGGCTTGACCTCGAACGTCAAAAAGCTGCTGGCAGACCGCGAGTGGATCCGTGATGAGGTTAAGGGCTTTGTGCTGGCGCAACCGGCAGCGCTCCTGTCGGAATGGGCCGAGAATTACTCTTTTCGGAAGAATGAAATTCTGGATTGCTATTCCCTCAAAAAACCTTCTGAGATTGAGGCTGACCTGGCTGAATTTTGTGCAGGGGAGGGCACCCGGTACGCCCTGACCGGCTTTTCCGGGGCAGCGCGGATGGCCCCGGCCGTGCGCTACCAGCGGGCCTTTGCCTATGTTGACGGAGACCTAAAAGAGATCGCCTCACAACTGAAACTCAAAGCGGTGTCCGGTGGCGCCAACGTGAGTCTCCTTTTGCCCTATGATGATGGGGTTTTCTATGGCGTCCGTGAATTTGAAGGCATCCGGACGGTTTCATCTGTTCAGACGTATCTTGATCTGCTGGGCTTTCGAGGCAGGGGTGAAGAGGCTGCGAAATCGGTTTTTGAGGAGGTCATCAAACCTCAATGGTAACGCGAAGGGATTACAACGCCGAGGGGGTTGAAGCAGCGCACTCCGTTCTCCTCGAACTGATGCATGTGCTCGGAGCATACCGGGAGCATATCGTGCTTGTAGGCGGCTGGGTGCCGGTATTTCTTTGTCCTGAACCTGAGGAACTCCATGTCGGCAGCTTAGATGTGGATCTGGCTTTGGACCACAGACATTTAACGGATGCCGGATACCGGACCATACAGCGGCTCCTGTTGCAGCAAGGATATCAACAGGGGAATCAACCCTTTATTTTTTATCGGACAGTCAAGACCAGTGGTACAGAGATCAGGGTAGAGGTTGACCTGCTTGGAGGCGAATATGGCGGGACCGGAAAGACACACCGGACCCAAAGAGTCCAGCAGGACCTCCGCGTCCGTAAAGCCCGTGGAGCCGATCTGGCTTTCAATGATCCGATCGAGATCACTGTTAAGGGGGAGTTGCCGGAAGGTGGAGAAGATTCTGTAACGCTTAGCGTAGCGTCAATCGTACCATTCCTCATTATGAAGGGTATGGCCCTTGAAGACCGGCTGAAGGAAAAGGATTCCTGGGACATCTACTATTGCGTCTTGAACTATCCCGATGGCCTTGATCGGCTGGTCGAAGAATTCAGGACGTACATTCGGTCCGCTCTGGTCCGGGAAGGTTTGGAGAAGATTGCAAAGCATTTTGCTTCGATAGAGAATGTAGGTCCTACTCACGTAGCTAATTTTCAGGAAGTGACGGACGGTGAAGAAAGAGAACGCCTGCGCCGGGACGCCTACGAGAGAATCAACTATCTCCTGGAAGCATTGGGGATAAAGTGAGAAATTCTCTGGCTGGAAAATTCGTCCGACCAGATTTTGCTGATCACATTGACATGAATTAGGAGTACGATTATGATCACCCAAGAACAGATCGCTCACTATCATAACTTTGGCTTTCTGGCCCTGCGGCAGGCGTTTGGTCCCGATGAAATCGCCGAGATCAGCCGGACGTATGACGAGCTGATCGAGCAAGACCGGCAGGGGCAGCCGTTTCCGGGTGAGAAGCGGCAGGGGCTTTACGGAATCGCCGAAAAGCACCCCCTGCTGACGGGCCTCGTCGAGGACGACCGTATTTATGAAACGGTCGAATGCCTGATGGGTCCCGGCTTTATCTGGCTGTGCTCCGAGGGCAATCTCTACGTTGGCGATACCGAGTGGCACCCGGACGGCGGCAGCACTCCGGACCATGCATTTATGAAAGTTTCGTTGTATCTGGATCTGCTCACCCGGGACACGGGCTGCTTGCGCTTGCTCCCCGGCTCCCACCGCCTGCCCTTCCACGATGATCTCAAGCCTATCACCAAGATCGGCGTCTCCGGCCCTGACATGCCCTGCTTCCCTCTCGAATCGCGGCCCGGAGATGTCTTTTTCATGAACATGAATATCTGGCATGCCTCCTTCGGCGGCGGTCCCGGACGGCGGCACATGGCGCTGAATTTTTCTCCCGAGCCCACGGAAGAGGCGCACATTGCCATGCTGAGGAAGAACCATCAGGGCCTCTTCAGGCTGATGGAGCAGGCTCAGTACAGTCAGCCCGGCCGCGTGTTCACAGACACCTTCCTCAACAGCGACAGCCCCCGCATCCGGCGCCTGGTTTCACCGTGGGTGGAACTGGGGTTGAAGTAGATACCTCAAGAAAACCCTACCGGTAGGCCGCCACCGCCTGCACCGCCCCCTCCCGGATCAAAGACAGCTCGTCCACCAGCTCAAAAAACCGGCACCCTTTGGCAACCCACCTCGCCCCTGCCTTCGGCCCCGAGGGCGTTGTGCCGAAGGGTACGCCATGCTTTAGACACAGCTTCAGAATCTCCTCCATCGCCTTCCGCACGCGGGGGTGGTCGTACTCCCCGGGGTGTCCCATCGCGATTGAAAAATCGTACGGCCCCACGTATACCATATCCAGGTGCGGCGTCGTAATAATCTCCTCCGCGTTCTCATACCCCAATCCCGTTTCGATATGGGCCACAATCACCGTGGACTGGTCGGCCTTCCGCAGCCACGCCCGGTCGTCCTCGGGCCAGATATAGTCCACGTTTCCGTAACAGGGCGCCCCCGCCCGGGTGCCTACCGGGGGAAATTTCATATAATCGGCCAGCGTCAGCACATCCTCGCGCGACTCGGTGCGCGGAAGCTGGATTCCCACCGCGCCCGCCTCCAAAAGCCGCGCCACCTCGGGCCGGTTCAGTTCGCCTACCTTCGAAATCACCGGCATCCGGTTGTCCCGGGCGCACAGCACGAAGTCCGACATCTCGCTGCCGTCGCAGAAGATATGCTCTTTATCCACGAAGATAAAGTCGAAACCCGTGTCACAGTAAATTTTAACCAGCGAAGGCCTCAGATACTCGGATGTCAGTGCCCCTAAAACCACGTCTCCAGATTTCAGACGCCGTTTGAAATTGCGCCCGAGGGCGGTGGGGTCCTGCCTGCGGCTGCGCCGGGTTGTTTGGATCTTGGCCATCGCTATCCTCCAGGTTATAAGAGAATGTTGACTTCGATAACGCGGAAAAATTCTTCTCAACAATGGTTCGGACACTTTTTATAAGTTGTTGATTTTCAACAGGTTATAAATTTAGCACCAGATTCCATAAACTGTTATTTTTCAATGGCTTATGAAATTTGAACCCCCAGAATTACAAAAACTGTCCGAAGTATTGCTCAAGAAAGCTTGACATTAAATGTCCTACATCGTACTTTAACAGGTTCTATGAACTCTCTCGTTGACAAATTAGCTCAAGTTGAGCGCAAAATCGCTGAAACTAAGGGCAGCTTCTGGCTTTTTGCGCTCCTGGAAAGAGACGAGTCTCCCGACAGGTGGGATCTGCTTGTTTCAGCCCCCTGGCTTCAGGAGCAATCTCGAAAGGATCTCGATACGGTCACTGAGGAGGTGAGTGCCGCCCTGGACCAACAGGAACTGATCGAACTATCGAGAATTATCGTTCTTAATCCAACGAGTCCTATCGTCCAATATCTCACATCGGCATTTAAACAGGAATACGCCCGATCATATCTTAACAATATAGGGCTCCTCGCTATTTGGTGTGGGTAACCTTCCCCCAGGAACGACCAGTTGTGGTAGACAAGACGCCCAAGCTGCAGGTTTTGTGGACCAGCCTTCGAGTATTCTTTGTCAACGGTGTTGCCCGACCCGTTGTCTGTTGCTCAGGATTCTATCTTAAAAACAGTTGTTTAAGTTGTTAGATAATAAATTGTTACGATGGACTAAACGGCAAACTGGATCTCCGGATCATTCAATACCCGCCGTGTGTTTAGGAGAGATCTCATGTGCGGATACCGGAGCAAACGGTTAGGAACCACCTCGCACTCGGCAAGAAGACTGGTTCGGGTTTTTATGATTACCCACGTGAAACAGCGAAGAGCCCAATATAGTGATAAACGGAATGGGTGTGCGTCGGGCAATAATCATAACATCCAGAAGACCTGAGAGTGATCCCGTCATAGCGCAGGACGGATAACTACCCCGACACACCCGAAAGTATCTCTCCGCAATCGCCTCCTTCAACATCTCCTCGTTCAGCCTCACAAAGGACCAGGTCTGTTCATAGCTCCCCTGGTCGGTATAGGCCCGATCCGTTCAGATGTACCACATTGCGCAATTCATCCTTAGAACTTCAGAACAATCTTAACCGCACGCTCCTTTTCAGGGTGATCAAACGCCAGTTCAAATGCCTTCTGGATCTCCTCAAAAGGCCGCACGTGGGTCAGGATGGGCCGGACGTCCAGCCGTCCCTGGGTAATCCAGTCCAGGGCAATGGTGTAGTCTTCGTTCGGATTGGGTCCCACCGAGGTCACAAGGCGCAGCTCCTTGCCGAACATCTCCCCGAAGCGGAGGGTCATTATGCCTTCGCGGTTTTCCTTGTTGGGAACTCCGAAATAAACAATGGTTCCGTTTCGATGCGCCAGGTCGATGCACAGGTTGAATGTCTCCTCCTTGCCCACGGCCTCCACCACAATATCCGCCATCTGCCCCCCCGTGATCTTTGACACGGTTTCCACAACATCGCGCTCACCGGGATTGATCGTATGTGTGGCCCCCATCTCAGGTGAGACCTCCAGTCGGTGGCCCAGCGGATCCACACCGATAATCAGCTTGGCCCCCAGGTTGCGCAGGGTCGCGTTGAAAAGCTGTCCCACGGGTCCCTGCCCGAGCACCACCACCTTCTGGTTGATGACATTGCCCAGCTTGTAGAAACAGTGAATCACCGTGCCCAGCAACTGGCTCATCAGCACCACTTCGGGCTCGAAATCCCCGGGCAGTTTGACGCACCCTCCGGGATCGGCCAGCACGTACTCCTGGTAAAGCCCCCGGTCGAACCCCCACAAAAGCACCCGGTCCCCTTCCTGGAAGGGCCCTGAAGAACAGGCTTCCACAATTCCGAGGCCTTCGTGTCCCGTGCGCCCGGGGGGAAGCGGATAAGGTTCGCTAATCCCGACAAACGCCGGTTTGTCAGTGCCGCAAATCGCCACCCGTTCCATCCGCACAAGCATCAGATTGTCCGTGGCTCCGGGTTTGTCTACCTCAATGATTTCCCACTTTCGCGGGGCAACCAATTGAGCTGCTTTCATCGACACCTGCCTTCCTTTGTGTCTTAAATACGATCTATTCCCATACCGGCCAATCTTCTTCCTGCAACCTGTTCCAGATCCTGTCGAATTCCTCGCTTCCGTCGTCTTCCCGCTCGTCCAGCCGCACACCCGGGGCGAACGACTCGTCCACTCCCTGCTTCATCAACCGCTCGGCCTGCTGCAAACTCCGGTAATAGTGCTTGATCCCGCCCGGCAGGCTCACCACGGAGACATGCCGGGGCCAGTCTACGGCAGGCTTTTGCGCATACCGTGCTACCGCATCCTCATCCAGTTCCACCCCCAGCCCCGGCCCCTCCGGCACCTTCATAAACCCTCGCTGTACCGGGTGCGGCTCCACAATCAGATCGTCTTCGTACGTGTGGGAGGCCGTCACGCCCGGAAGCGTTGCCGTGGGCATTACCGCTCCCATGTGGCAGGCGAGGGCCGTGGTAATGCCCGTACCCACGTACTGCAGCAGAATCGGCGTGTTCGCCGCTGCAAATACCCAGCCGGCGGCCAGTGCATTTCCGATCTGTTCGTGGCTGCACAGGGCGCCCTCAAAATCTCCCGCCCGCAGCCCGGTCCAGGGTCCCGAAGGCTGACGCGAGGCCGGCTCGCACAGCACGCCTACCCCGTGCAGGTAAAAGGGAATCCGGACCTCGGCGTGCAGCCGGCGCCACCCCTCAATATCGTAGGCAAAAATTGGCTCCTCCACGCCCTTTACCACCGGAAACCGTTCCAGCTGCCGCAGCACGGGCAGGGCCTTTTCCACACAGATCAACGCGCCGTTAAAATCGAACTCCACCCGGAAGTCGGGGGGCGCGGACTCCTGGATTGCCTGCGCACATTCCGCCACGTCGTAAAACGCCCGCGCTTTGCACTTAAGTCCCCGGTAGCCTCGGTCTGCAGCGACCTCGACTTCCGCAGCCGTATCCTCGGGAGACATGGAAGGCATCCACCAACCCATTGCCACCCACTGTCGCGCCTGCTGCCCCATCAGCTTCCAGGCCGGCAGACCCAGATGTTTGCCCATCAAATCGTAGCAGGCCATGTCCAGGTTGAACGGCCCGCATCCCATCACGTGGTCGAATGGATCGGTGCCCAGGTACGCATCCAGCACCTCCTGTCCGTAAGGAGGGCCGACGTTTTCTCCCAGCCCGATCAGGCCGATGTCGGTATGAAATTTATAGACCGTCACCTCTTCCGTCATATTAAAATGGTAAAACCGTTTGCGGATACGTTCTTCGTAGGGCACGCGCAGGGCAATGGGTTCGATCTGTGTGATTTTCATCCTGTGGCTCCTTTGAAATGGCAGACAGGCGCAGCGACCCGGGAAGTTTTTGACATCGCATCCTTCTTTCGTATATTGGACCTAACCCCCTGTCCCCCTCCCGACACGGGAAGGGGGAACCTTGTAACAGATATCTGTGGCAGGCAACCTGCGTTCTCCCTTCCACGAACGTCCTCTCAATGCCCGCAGGCGTTGGGGCCCTGCACCGGTTGTACCCGGAGCACCGCGTTCCGATCTTCTACAAGGCCAAATTCGAAAATTTTTCAAAGAGGTCCTCCATGGCAAACCGACCCAACATCCTGATGTTTTTGCCCGACGGCATGCAGGCGCAGGTCTTCAGACCCGATCACGACTGCAAAACTCCCAATTTCGATCGCTTAGCCGACCGCGGCATACGGTTCAGCCGGGCGCACACGCCGCTGCCCACCTGCTCGCCCGCGCGGGCGAGCTTGATGACCGGGCTGCTGCCCCACAACCACGGCGTGCTCCAGGTTGAACACTGCGTGGACGACGACCAGTGCGTGCTACGCACCCAACACCCTCACTGGGCGCAGCGTTTGAGCGAAGCCGGTTACCGCACAGGGTACTTCGGGAAGTGGCATATTGAGCGCACCAACCGGCTTGAAGACTTCGGCTGGCAGGTGAACGGCTGTGACGCGACCGCGGCCTTTCGGGCGCTTGGAGAGGGGGTTGCCAGCACAGAGAAGCTCTTGGACGACGACAGCCTGGCCAGCTACAAGACCGGGCCTGAAGGCTACAACCCGGTTTTGCACTACGGGGTGACCGACATGCCGTCCGACCAGCGCAGCTTCGGCGTTACGACCCGGCTTGCGCAGGACTTCCTGGCCGAATCCTTTGAACAGGACGCGCCCTGGGCCTGTTGTGTCAGCTTTCCGGAACCGAATGTGCCCGTTATCGCAGGCCGTGAAGCATTCGAACAGTACGATGTTGACGCCATTAGACTACCGGAAAATTTTCACGACGACTTCGCCAACAGCCCCGCCTTTTACCGCCGTCAGAAGCAAATCTTCGAAACGATCTCCGAGCAGCAGTGGCGCGAGTCCCGGGCGGTTTATTACGCGCTCATCTCCGAACTGGACGCGCAGTTCGGGAAACTCCTCGACCAGCTCGAAGCGGCCGGACAGCTCGACAATACCGTTGTAATCGCCCTGAGCGACCACGGGCGATACATGGGCGCGCACGGCTTTGACGCTCACAACTACGGCGCGTTCGAAGAGATTTACAATATCCCCCTTATCGTCGCCGGGCCGGGCATTGCCGAAGGAGTGGACAGCGGCGCGCTCGTTTCCTTCCACGACCTCTGCCCCACGCTGCTGGAACTGGCGGGCGCGGATCCCATCGATACGCCCGACTCCAGATCCTTCGCGCCTCTGCTTGCCGACCCGGTTGCCGAAGCGCCCAACTTCAACACCGGCTACGCGGAATTCTATGGCACGCGTTTTCTGATGACCCAGCGCATCCTGTGGCAGGGCTCCTGGAAGTTCGTCTTCAACGGCTTCGACTATGACGAACTCTACAATCTGGATGACGATCCCCACGAACTGCACAATCTGGGCAACGACCCTGCGCACCGGAATCGCATGCAGGCTATGATGGCGGAAATCTGGCGTATTGTCCACGACACCGACGACCGCGCGCTTTTGGGAACCCACTATTCGCCGATGCGCTTTGCGCTTGTGGGTCCCAATGTGGCGAAAGACGGGTAAAGATAGCTATCGTGCATTGAGAGATGCAACGTCTTTTAGGAGAGGCCCCCATGAATACGCTGTACCTTTTGGACGGTATGGCTCTGGTTTACCGTGCGCATTTTGCTCTTATTCGCAATCCGCGTATGTCGTCCACGGGCATGAATACCTCAACCCTTTTTGTGCTCACTAATACCCTCCTGGACATCTTCAACAACGCCCGGCCCACGCATATTGCGGCGGTCCTCGACACGCCCGAGCCTACCCATCGTCACGAACGCTTTCCCGAATACAAGGCCCAGCGGGAAGCCATGCCCGAGGACTTGAGCCAGGCATTGCCCTATGTTTTCAGGCTGTGCGAAGCGTTTAACCTTCCCGTCCTTCGCATTCCCGGCTGGGAGGCAGACGACGTTATCGGCACCCTGGCCACACAGGCGGAAGCGCAGGGCTTCACGACCTACATGGTTACTCCGGACAAAGATTTCGGTCAGCTTGTCTCCGAGAAGACCTTTGTCTGTAAGCCTGGTCGCACGGGCAGCGACGCCGAGGTCCAGGGCGTTGCAGAAATTCTTGAGCGGTGGCAGATTGAGCGTGTGGAGCAGGTTATCGATATTCTCGGCCTGATGGGGGACAGCAGCGACAACGTGCCCGGCGTGCCGGGGATTGGCGAAAAGACCGCCCAGAAATTAATCGCGGAATACGGCAGCGTTGAAACCCTCCTGGACCGTCTTGACGAACGAAAGGGCAAGCAGCGGGAAAACCTGGAAACCTACCGCGAGCAGGCTCTGCTCTCCAAAGAACTGGTCACCATCGACCGGAACGTCCCCTTAGAGGTGAGCCTGTCGGACCTGGAGCGGAAAGACTGGGACGGAGAGGGACTCAAGACCCTCTTCGCCGAACTCGAATTCAACACGCTGGGCAAACGCCTCTTCGGTGAAGAATTCCGGGCGGAGCCTACGCGGGCCGTGGCATCGGAATCAGATGGTGGAGAGCAGACCGACTCGGCGCAGGACCTTCGAACCATTCACGACGTGCCGCACGACTACCGCCTTGTGGACACTCTGGACGCTCGGAAAGACCTGATTGAAAAACTGGGCGCGCAGCCGGCCTTCTGCTTCGATATTGAAACCACCGGTCTGAATCCCGGAACCTGCGGCCTGATCGGCCTGGCTTTCTCGTTTGAAGCCCACACCGGTTTTTACGTACTCTTTCCAGAAGACCGGGACCGTGCGCAGGAGGTGCTTGAGGAATTCCGGGGGGTTCTTGAAAGTCCGACTATCGAAAAGATCGGACACAATCTCAAATTCGATCTCAGTGTGCTGCACTGGCACGGCGTGGCGGTACAGGGTCGTTTCTTCGATACCATGCTGGCGGCTCATCTAACGATCCCCGACCTGCGCCGCACCATGGACTATCTCGCCCAGGCTCTGCTCGGGTACCGGCCGATTCCTATCTCGGAACTGATCGGAGAGCGAGGAGAGAATCAGCTCAGCCTGCGCGATGTTCCCCCGGACAAAGTTGCCGAATACGCCGCCGAAGACGCGGATATCACGCTTCAGCTATGGGAGGCCCTCAGGCCCTTAGTGGCCGAGGTGAATCAGGAACGGGTCTTCAACGAAGTGGAGTGTCCCCTGATCCCGGTCCTGGTGGATATGGAGTATGAAGGCATCCGTATGGACGTGGAGGTCTTGCAGAGTCTCTCGGAAGACTTGAAGGACGAGATCAAAAGCACGGCCGAGGGCATTTTCGAACTGGCTGGCGAGCGTTTCAACCTGAACTCGCCGCAGCAGCTGGGCACGATTCTATTTGAAAAGCTCCAGCTCGATCCCAATGCCCGCCGCACGCAGAAAACGGGCCAATTTCAGACCAGCGAGCAGATCCTGAGGCGTCTGGCGCCCAAACACGAAATTGTGGAAAAGGTGCTTCACTACCGCATGTGTACCAAGCTCAAATCGACTTACGTGGACATGCTGCCCGGCTCGGTTTTCAAAAGAACCGGCCGCGTCCACACCCACTACGAGCAGGCCGTTACCGCCACGGGCCGCCTCCAGTCCCACGGCCCGAACCTGCAGACCATCCCCATCCGCACCGACATGGGCCGCAAGATCCGCAGAGCCTTCATTCCGCGAGACGATGCGTATGTCTTGCTCTCGGCCGACTACTCTCAGATCGAGCTGCGCGTTGTGGCGGAGCTAAGCGGAGATGCGGGCATGCTTGAGGTTTTTCAAAGTGGGGGAGACATCCACACGGCAACCGCGATGAAGATCTACGGTGTGGACGAGAAGAGCGCTTCCACCGACATGCGGCGAAAGGCCAAGACCGTGAACTTCGGGATCATCTACGGCATCTCCCCCTTCGGCCTGGCGGAGCGCTTGGATATTCCCCGGTCGCAGGCGGGCGACCTCATCGAACAGTATTTTGCACAGTATCCCGGCGCCCGAGGCTACATGGACGAGACCGTCGCCTTTGCACGGGAACACGGGTACGTCGAAACCATCACCGGCCGCCGCCGCTACCTGCGGGACATCAATTCCCGCAATGCCACGGCCCGCAAGGGGTCCGAACGCAATGCCATCAATTCCCGCATCCAGGGAACGGCGGCGGATATGATCAAGATCGCGATGAGCGCCATCCACCGTGAGTTTCAAAAGCGCGATCTCAAATCCAGAATGCTCCTCCAGGTGCATGACGAACTCGTCTTCGACCTCCACAAGGACGAGATGGATATTGTGCCGCCCCTGGTGGAAGAAGCGATGAAAAATGCCATTCCGATGGTGGTGCCGATTGTGGTGGAGATGGGGACGGGAGATAACTGGCTGGATGCGCATTGAAAATTCTTGAACCACAGAGGACCGATGAAAGGGGTTCGTCATGCCAAAAAAGTTGCCTCGTCATCCCAGTATTGAATTCTACCATAAGCAGGCAAAGCAGCTACTCAAGGATTATCGAAATGGTGATGCAAGGGTTTCCCAACGATTACTTGCGTCCCTTCCCGAATTGGGAAATCTGACAGAAAAGGGTACACTTGCAGCGCGGCTCAGTCTCAAGGGCATGCTTCAAATGCTCGCACGGGAGCACGGTTTCAGCACATGGGCGGATATGAAGAGTGAGATTGTCAGGAAACGCATTATTGTGCTTCCGGCACTCTCGACTATTGCTGGCCGTTTCTACGAGCAGAGGAAAGAGGTGGTGATGAGGCACGTGGCAAGTGCTACCTTGCAGTGGAGTGAGACGCTTCAGGACACGGAAGTGGTATATGATCGTATAAGCTTCGCAGCTGGCGGTAGGATTGCAGCAGTGGTACGCCACGCGGAACGGTCGCGAGTGCGGGACATAGAGGTTGAACCAAGCGATGAGATGTTGAGTTGGAACTTTCCAGGTACACACGAGGGTGACGAATTCTACGTGGGTAAGAGCCTGCATCTGAGCCATAGATTGGAGTCACATCCATCTGCAAAGGTGAGGACGCTGATGACAGAGCATCTGAGGGATCTCAGGGCAGGAAAGGCATCAAATCATCGGCTCCGTGAGCTTTTGTCGGCAGTAACCAGGGCGGAAGTTTCTCCGGTCAGGTAGTCATAAGCTGAAATAGACAAGACTTAATGCATTTCCATAGGGTCATTCTTCACTGATCCGCTGCCCGAAACAGAAACACACCCCATAGGGCTCCTTAGCGAAAAAAACGCGGTGCTGTTTCCCTTCGATCGCATCTACGCGGATCTCTGACGGCTCGATCCCCTCCTTGTCCAGTTCTTGTCGGAGCCCCTCTACATCGCTCACGCTGAAATAGCAGCTTGCCTGCTCAGGGCCCTTCCCGTTTACAGCCAGCCCGATCTCTGCATCATCGCGTCTCAGCACTGCAGCCTTCTCCACTTTAGACACCATCGAGAACCCAAGCACCTGAGTGTAATAGCCGATCGCGGGACCGAGTTCCTTCACAGGCAGGGAGGATACTGGAGTTGCCCCGTTTTGGTGGAGTGTTTAGGGCTTGGGCTTCAAGCCCGTGTTTGATGCTGTTTTTCATATGTCATCGGTGAGTGGTATGCGATTGATGAATGCCTACGATGGGGATTATACCAGCCCTCAATATACTCAAAAATAGCCAATCTGGCCTCCTTGTGGGTACGAAAACAACGGCGGTCGATCAATTCACATTCGAGGGTGGCGAAAAAGCTTTCACACAGTGCGTTGTCATAGCAGTCGCCTACAGAACCCATTGAGGGACGTATACCCGCCTCATCGCAGCGTTTACCGAAGGCAAGTGAAGTATACTGAGATCCCTGGTCGGAGTGGTGGATCACCCCACAAGGATGACGCTGCCAAAGTGCCATATTCAAAGCAGACAAAACCAACTCACTCTGGAGCGTCGAAGCCATCGTCCAGCCCACGACTCGGCGGGAAAAGACATCGATAACCACAGCAAGATACAGGAAGCCCGCCCAGGTTGGTACGTAGGTAATATCGGCCACCCAGAGTTTATTTGGGGCTTCAACAGTGAAGTCTCTCTTGACCAGATCAGGGGCTTTTTGAGCCTTTTTTCCCTTACGGGTGGTTCTGATACCCTTTCGACGGCTCACCCCGAAGATACCAATCTCAACCATCAGACGGGCGACACGCTTTTTGCCTATACGGATGCCTAATGCTGCCAGATCTTCCCAGATTCTGGGGGCTCCGTAGGTAGAATCAGAACGGGCATGAAAAGCCTTAATCTGTTCCTTGAGATCCGCATCGACCTTTGCTCTTGGCGATGGGGGGCGTCCTCGCCACGCATAATACCCACTGAGGGAGACACCCAGGACTCGGCATTGCGTGGTAATTGGCCATTTTGCCTGGTGCGCCTTCACGAACTGGAAGGCTTTCTGGGGATCGTGTTGGTCTCCTGAGCGAACCAGGCTGCTGCTTTTGACAAGATCTCACGCTCGATGCGTAACTGCTTAATCTCGCGACGAAGACGGCGCAACTCCTCTCGCTCATCACTGGTCAGACCGTCTTCTCGAAGGCCCTCGTCTCGGTCGGCCTGTACCACCCAGTTCCGGATCGTCTGGTCTGAGGGCTCGAACTCTTTGGCCAGCTCTCCTGGCGTACGACCGGCTCGAACCAATTCGACCATTTGCTTTTTGAACTCAGGTGGATAAGGTGGACGTGTTGGCGGCATAGTGGATCTCCTTTCTCCCAAGAGATAAGGTACCCACCGAAACGGGTCAAGTCCAGTCGTGCATTTGGCTCGGCTTATGCATTCTACAAACCCGCTGAACTCACAATTGCTGATTACGACAAAACCGACTTCGGCGGCAATGGTGACGGCATACTCAGCATAACCGAAGCCCAAAACTGGCAAGACAAAAAATCCGAAGGCGACGCGTTTGACAGACTGAGTACCACACGCAAAGTGGGTGCCATCACCGGTGTGGTAGCAGGGGTTGGCTTCTACATCTGGAACATCCTCGACGCACGCAAACAGGCCAACAACCACAACCGACAGCTCGCTCAGCGGAAAGTCAACCTGGGCCTTCAAGCCGGCCCAGACCGCGCAGGCCTCGCCCTCAATGTGCACTTCTAACGATAGTACCATGTTTGATACACAAAGCCCCGAAGGATAAACCTTCGGGGCTTTGTGTGTGAAAGTGTGGCCTTATCCTGCCAATCGCCAACATCCCGATATGCAGAACCAATCCGCTTGACAACGAAAATTTCGATCATATATTGAAGTGCCATCCACTGCTGCTGGACCGGCTGCCCCACAGGCTGAAATGAGGGGTGGGAAATGCCTGTAACTTACTCTCGAAGAATAACTTACTCCCCCCTTTCCTCTCAGGGAAGGGGGGCCGGGGGGGTTAGGTCATCTACAACCTCAACGAAAAGGTCGCTCTTGTAACAGGCGCCGGTGGAGAACACGGCATCGGACGCGCAATTGCCGTCCGCCTCGCTCGAGAGGGCGCCGATCTGATCGTGAACGACATCTCGGACCGACCCTATGCCGACCGGCCGTCGGACTGGGGCGGCCTTCCGGCCGTTGTCGCCGAAATCGAAGCCCTGGACAGGCAGGCAGCCGGCGCCGTGGCCGATGTCTCCGATGCGGCCCAGGTGGACGCAATGGTACAGCAGGGCCTGGAGCGATTCGGTCACATCGACATCCTGGTGGCCAACGCCGGTTCGCGGCCGGGAAAGGACCGCAGGCCCGTGGTGGACTTAGACGAAGCGGCCTGGGACGAGGTGCAGAGGACAAACGTCAAAGGCACCTTTCTCTGTTGTAAAGCCGTCGCCCGGGAAATGATCGACCGGGGTCAGGGTGGGAAAATCATCGTTATCTCTTCAACGGCGGGAAAACACGGCTATGCCCGTTATGCCGCCTACTGCGCCTCCAAGTTCGCGCTCATCGGCTTCACCCAGTCCCTGGCCCTGGAACTGGCGCCCTATGGCATCAACGCCAATGCCATCTGCCCGGGGCCGGTCGATACAGAGCGCATAGACCACATCGCCGCCGCCCTCGCGCCCGAGGGCGAATCCACCGAAGCCCACCGCGCCCGCCTAGTGGTCGATTTCAGAAGTTCGCATGAGTTTATGCAGCCAGCCGGATTCGCTGCATTCGTTCTTCCAATTCCTGCCTTGTAAAGCGCCAGTTGAAAGGTTCGGCAGTGAGATTATAGTATTCCTCAAAGCCCAAGATCCTGGCTTCCATCGCCTGTCGATCTGCCAGGTCATTGGGCGTGAGCGCCTTTCTTTGCAAGATCGAGAAATAGATCTCAATCTGATTGAGCCAACTGGCGTGGATAGGGAGATGGACGGCAATGGCATTTTCATAGGCATCCTGGAGCCGTTTAGGGAACGTGGTGGTGTAATGAGAAGATCCGTTGTCCACAATCCAGAAGACCCGATCAGCCGAAGCATAAGGCTCCCGTCCCATCACCAGGTCCACCAGCTTTTGAAAGGGCACGATGCCGGTTTTCTCATCCACACGCCCAAAGATGTGCCCTGAGAACACATCCAGTGCAGACAGATAGGCCACTGTGCCCATCCGTTTGTAGTCATTTTCCATACGAATGGGTTTGCCACAATCAGGTGGCAATGTGGCAAACTCTCGGGCTAAGATTTGGAGTTGGGATTTTTCATCGGCACAGATAACGAAGTCTTTCTTGCCAAGCGGTATCCCCTCCCATATGCCTTGATACAGGTCCAGAATGCGACTGGCTTTCTCTAAAAAGTTGGGGGCTTTGATATGAAGCCAGGATCGGTGATACCAGGGACGAAGGGCATCCTCTTTGAGAATGCGCCAAATCGTTGTGGGTGAGATTGAAGTGATCAACGCACACCTTAACACTTCCTGTTGAATCTCAAATAAGCTGAACCGAGACAGGGGCAACCCCCGTTGTGCGGGCAGTTGACAGGCAATGGCTTTGACTTCACTGACTTGCACAGGGGGAAAAAGTGGGCGGTCGCCCACTGCGCGGTAGATCCTCTAAAGTGAAGCCTTCTTCAGTCCACCTTTTTCGCCACTTCTGCGCCGTAGGTGAACTGACACCTGCCCTGTCGGCTAACCTCTGGTTGCCAATGGCTTTATTCTCGGCTAAGGCCACCACCATCTTTGCCCGCTGCACCTGGGATTGAGGCGCGTTGCGCTGACGAATGATTTTCTGGGCTTTTGCCAGTTGGGCTTTTGTGAAGCGAGGTTGGTATTGGGGAAGGGGACCTGACATTATACACCTCCTTTACCGATTGGAATGAGGCGTATAACATACCCCTTTTTTGCCACCTATGCAACCTCATGCGTATTTGCGAAATCGACCACTAGTCGAGGAAGCGGCTACAAGAACGCCCCTGGGACGCGTTGCACAGGGATCGGACATTGCCCGGACCGCTGCCTTCCTCGCATCCTCCGAATCCGACTACCTCACCGGCCTCTCCATCAGCGTTTCGGGTGGTAAAGAGATGGGATGAGGGATGATCGACTTCGCGGACCTCCCGCACCAGCGCTTCTCCAACGCAAAGGCCAGGCGCATCCTCGGATTTACCCCGAAGGACCGGCTCGAACAGTCATGGCATAAAGGAGAGGAATAATGAATGGCCGTTAAAGTGGGGTTTATCGGAGGAGGGGGCGTCGCCGTCGGCCACCTGAAAGCCCTCGCGCAGATCGAAGGCGTCCAAGCCGTAGCCATGGCCGACCTAAGCGCCGAACTCCTGAAAGCCCGCTGCGCCGAATACAATCTGACGCCCTGCGCCGATCACCGGGAACTCCTCGGCCTCGTCGACGCCGTCTTCCTCGTCACGCCGCCCACCTTCCGCAGGGAACCCATTGTGGCCGCAGCTGAAGCGGGCGTACATGTCTACTGCGAAAAGCCGATGGCCCTCACCACAGAAGACGCCGACGCCATGATCGGAGCCGCCGAACGGGCGGGAATCGTTCTTCAGATCGGCCTCAACCCCCGCTACGACCCCCGTACGCGAAAAATGGTAGAACTCGCTCAGGCCGGCGACCTGGGCGACCTGGTCTACTGCTGGGACCACCAGGTCATCTTCCGCCCGGATGCGTCCTGGGCCGCCAAGTCCGAAGCCCGCGACGCCTGGCGTCTCTCCCGGCAAAGCAGCGGCGGCCGCATCTTTGAATTCTGCTCCCACAAACTGGACTGGATGGTCGCAGTCGGCGGCGAACCGGAATCCATCTACGGCCGCGCCGCCTCCGTCTCGCCCACCCTCCGGAAATCCGACATGGACGACACCGACCTCGCCCTCATCACCTTCAAAAACGGAGGCTACGCCCAGCTCGAACTCTGCATGTCTCCCCACGGAATCCCGCGCCATAAGAGCGGCATCATGGGCGCCCGCGCATCCGTAGAAACCGACGGGAGCGACACCCTCCTTCTCCGCCGTGCCGATTCGGAAACCGTCTCTGAAATCGTCCTCGACCCGCCCCGGCAGGACAAACAGCGCCACTTCTTCGACTGCATCCGAACCGGCGCACGTCCCAAAACCGATGGCCATACCGGCCGCACCAACCTCGCCCTCTGCCTCGGCTTCAACCGCTCTGCCCAAACCGGCGAAGTCGTCAAGCTCTGATCATACACACTGCCTGATCCCATCATGCCTCTGACAAAAGACAAACTCATGGACGCAGAAACCACAAGTTCCAAGCGTGCGAATCTGCGCCTGCGAAAAGCCCTCCCCCGCGATGCACCGTCCATTCACAGGCTGCATATCCGATCGGTTCGAACCCTGTGCAGGGGTCACTATTCTCAGGAACAGATTGATGCGTGGCTGAAAGATCGGGGTCCTGAAAGCTACCACGACGGCATTAACCGGGATGAGATGTACATTGCCGAGTCGAAGGGCGTCATTGCCGGATTCGGCCATGCCTTGTCGGGAGAGATTCGCGCGATCTTCGTAGATCCCGATTTTACGAACAGAGGAATCGGTAAGGATCTTCTTCGGAGAGGAATTGAGATGGCCAGGCAGGAGCATTCTGGTCCTGTAAAACTGGAAGCAACCCTGAACGCCGTATCCTTCTATCAAAAATCCGGCTTTATCAAGATAAAGCCCGTTGCAGTAAATAAAAACGGTGTTGATCTACCCTTGATCCTGATGCAGGAGGCGGTTGGGGACTCGTGATTCGTTGTTCGTTTTCTCGATACACGATACATACAGGAAAAGAAAGAGATGAAATACAAGCACATCCAGGTCCACCCCGTCGCCGGCGCGCTCGGCGCGGAGGTCACCAGCGTCGACCTGTCCAATCCGCTTGACGACGAAACCTTCTCCGAAATCCACAGTGCGCACATAGAGCACCTGGTCCTCTTCTTCCCGCAGCAGAACCTCACGCCCGACGCGCTCAAAACCTTCGGACGCCGGTTCGGGAATCTGAACGTTCACCCCTTCCTGCCCAATCTAAAAGACCATCCGGAAGTCCTCTCCTTCTTCACCTCGCACTTCAAAAGCATGACCCCGGAGGAAAGCCGTCCCCTGCTGGAGTTCCTCTACCGGCACACCGCCAGGCCGGAATTCACCTGCCGTTACCGCTGGGCGCCCAGTGCGGTCGCCTTCTGGGACAACCGCTGTACGCAGCACTATGCGGTCAACGACTACTACGGGCATCGGCGTTATATGTACAGAGTGACGATCAACGGAGATCGTCCATACTGAAATTGGGAACACTTGGGAACAGGGCTATTGTGCCAGGAAAGGAGTCTGAAGATGCCTGAACGGGTGCGTGTCGGCATAATCGGCACAAGCTGGTGGGCGGATTCGATGCATCTACCCGGTCTGAAAAGCCATCCCCGCGCCGAGCTTGGGGCCATCTGTGGTCGCAATCGGGAACGCGCAGAGGAAATGGCAAAAAAGTATGACATCCCCGGCGTCTTCACCGACTATCGGGAAATGATCGAAAAAGCCGACCTTCAGGCGCTTGTCGTCTCCGTGCCCGACGACCTGCACCATCCCGTCACAATAGAAGCTCTGGATGCCGGCCTGCACGTCCTGTGCGAAAAGCCGCTGGCCCTGAATGCAGGACAGGCCGGAGAGATGTACGAAAAGGCAGAATCGGCGGGCGTCAAACACATGGTCTTATTCACGTATCGCTGGATGCCGCATTACCGGTATCTGAAGGAACTCATCGATGAGGGGTACATCGGGCGCTGTTTTCACGTTCACTTCCACTACCTGGCCGGAAGCAACCGGAACGCGAACCGGTACAAATGGAGGTATGACCGTGGGCGTGCAAACGGCGTTCTGGGCGACCTGGGGTCCCATATCATCGACATGGTCCAGTGGTGCGTGGGCGACATCGTGAAGGTCAACGCCCACCTTGCCGTTTTCTCCGAGCTGCCGGGGCCTGAAGGCCAGACCCTCGATCCGGCGACCGATTCCGCGATGTTAAATGTGACCTTCCAAAACGGCGCACAGGGATCTCTCCACGCCAGCAACGTCGCTCTCATAGGAGACAAAAGGCAGGCGCACTACCTCGCCCTGCACGGCGATTCGGGCGCGCTTGAAGGCGACTTCGCCCTGGGCACGGGCACCGAGATTCGCGGAGCGCGCGCAGACGGAAACGAGTTTAAACCGCTCTCCATTCCCGACCACATCTTCGGAGATGTAGACCGCACCCAACCCTTTATGTCGCAAATTCAGCAGATCTTTACGACCCGGCCCGTAGGCGATCGTCTGTTTATCGACGCCATCCTGAAAGACCGTCCTCTATCCCCCAATTTCTACGACGGCCTCAAGGTTCAGAAAGTCATCGACGCGGCCGCTGAATCTCACCAGAATGGGCATTGGATTTCGGTCTCATAAGCAGCAGGGCTTGTAAACGTTTCTGCTGGTCCACTCTGTCCAACTCCGCCCAACGCCCGCTACCTTGGGCCAGCCTGACCACAGACAGGCAGTTTTTGTTTTTCTCCGCGTCCTCTGCGTCTCTGCGGTGAACGCTTTTCCGAGTTCTACTTTAACCCCAGTTCCACCCACGTTGAGCTCAGGCGCCGGATGCGGGGGCTGTCGCTGTGGAGGAAGGCGTCTGTGTACACACATGCGACCGGTTCGTACTCGCCGATCATCATGTCCGCGTGCAGGTTGGGTGCCACAGGCGTTGTCGGGCGCGCAAAGGGGTTGGTTTTGTGCGACCAGATAGAGGGAATCGGCTGCCAGAGGGCGACGGCATCGTTCTCACGGCTGTGGAAATACGCGCCCATTGCAGCGCAGACTTTGCGGTCGAGGGCGGTGAAGGGCAATCCCTTCGTGTAATCCACTTCATTGCTGACGGCTCTGCTGAGACTGAGCCGTTCCAGGCCGGCGAGTTCGTCCAGGACGGCTGCCGTGTCTCCACCCGATAACGCCAGAACCTGTTGACGATCTGCCGGCAGATATTGCCGGAGAGCGCAAGACCCTGCGGGAGCTGGTCCGTGAGACGCGAGCGCACCTTGAGGATAGACGCTGGGCGACACGATTCGGCCGGTATTTCGCACGCTTGACCGGGAATTGGACGAGGGCCCGTTCACGTACACGCATTTCGAGTCTGTGCGCGAGCGCCTGGGGAATGCCGTGGGCCAGGCCGCAACGGGGTATTTTACAGAGGGCGACTTTATCGTGTGGCCACGCCACCGCTGGGACGATGTGGAGCCTCACGATTGGTCCGCTGCGACGCAGCAAGCCTCCGTTCAAAAGAGACAACTCTGTTGAGCGTTCTGTCTGAGGCGGAACTTACAGCTGGGGTGAGTGGTGAAGGGTAGAACTCACAACTGATGCGAGGAGGTTGCCGGTGGCAGATAGTGTTCTAAGGGAGCTGATTCCGGAGATTGAAGATCTGGCCGAAGCGAAGATCGCGCAGTACCGCATTCCCGGCCTGGCGCTGGGGATTGTTCGCGACCAGGAACTGGCCTGGTTCGGGGGGTTCGGGTCTGCGGACTTGGATTCGGACCGGAAGCCGGATGAGCATACGATTGCGCGGGTGGCTTCGGTGACGAAGACGTTTACGACGGCGGCGATTATGCAGCTGCGAGACGAGGGGAAGCTCGGGCTGGACGATCCGCTGGTGCAGCACGTGCCCGAGTTCGCGGAGGTCCGGGCGAGGTGTGGCACGGTTGAAGGGGTGACGATTCGGCGGCTGCTGACCCACCGGTCCGGCCTGGTCACGGAGTCACCGACGCATGGCTGGGGGGCGCTGCGCTTTCCGAGCCGGGAAGAGGTCCTGGAGAAGCTGCCGGAGACGGAGGTCGTGATTCCGCAGGATTCGGGGTGGAAGTATTCGAATCTGGGGTTCGGACTGCTGGGGGAGGTGGTGTACCGGCTTTCCGGGCAGCCGTATACCGAGTATGTCCACGAACGTATTATCGAGCCGCTCGGTTTGACGTCTACGGTTTTCGACCTGACCGATGAACTGCGACCTCACTTTTTTGTGGGTTACAATCCAACGCCCTACCAGGACCGGCCCAAGCGTGCGCCTTACGCGCATCTGGACGGAATCGCGGCGGCGGGACAGCTGCACTCGACGGTGAGCGACCTGGCAAAGTGGGTATCGTTCCAGTTTCGCACCGACGGCGGGGATCGGGAAGGCGTGCAGGTGCTGAGCGGGTCCACGCTTGCGGAGATCCAACGGCCGCAGTACGTTGAGCCGGACTGGTCGGCGGGGCAGTGCTTGGGCTGGCGGGCGACGCGGGTTGAGGATCATGTGTACCACAATCACGGGGGTGGGATTCACGGGTTTGGCACGGGAGTGTGGTTCAACGCGCCCAGCAGGACCGGGGCGGTTCTACTGATCAATATGTGGCCGCCACACGGAGGGCTTGAACTTGTGCAGGAGGTGCTGGAGATGATTCTGGAAGAAGACGAAGCAGCAGCGCCTCAGTCCGAGCAGCCGAAACTTGAGCCCACGCCGGAGGCGCTCGTGCGGTTCCTGGGCCACTACTGCGCCGAACCGGGGATCGATGTGGACATCGAGTATCGCGACGGCACGCTGCGGCTTGCAGGGCATGGAAAATCGGCATATTCTCTGCACGCCCCGGCGGAACTGGAGCCTACGGACAGGGAGGATGAGTGGCTGGTTCGCGGGGGGCGGGCTTCCGGCGAACGGGCCATTTTCACCTTCGGCGAGGACGGCCGTGTGCTCAGCTATGAGCTGGGCGCGTTCGTGTTCAAGAAATATGACGTTGCTGATTCATAAGACAACAGATAGCAGACGGCAGAGGCGTTCCAAGTTCCTTTCTTGGTTTTTTTGACTTGGAACATGGAACTTTCAACTTGGAACTGAATTTCCTCTACGGGGAGAGCATACAGATGCGATCTGTTTTCTACTGGGGGTCTGAGGGCCTTTCGCTGGTGCGGTCCAATCCTTACGGAGGGCTGCTCGCCCGCGGGATGGCCGGACTGGGCGCCGAACTGATTGCCGGTTATGACAAAGACCTCAATGAGGCCTGGCTTCTGGAGCATCAGGGCAAGGTAGATGTGCTCCATCTCAACTGGCCGCATTACATGTACGACGCGCCCGACCTGGGCGACTGCGTTTCCCGGTGTACGGAGCTGATCGGGCGCCTGGTCCGGGCGCGTTCGTTGGGATATAAGGTGGTCTGGACGGTGCACAATCTCTACCCCCACGAGAGCGTCCATTTTGAGCTGCACCGCCTGGCCCGTCTCGCGATCACCCAACTGGCCACGGCGCTCATCGTGCACTGCGAGTACGCCCGCGAACGCGTGCAAGAGCATTTCTACCGCAGCGAAGGGGTGTTTACGATCCCGCACGGCCATTTCATCGACGCGTATCCGAATACGATATCCCGTGAAGAGGCCCGCCGGGAACTGGGCCTGTCCGAGGGGCAGTTCGTTTACCTTTTCTTTGGCAATGTACGCCCGTACAAAGGACTGGAACAGCTTCTGGAGATTTTTTCCGGTCTGCCGGGCGATGACCTGGCCCTGCTTATGGCGGCCAAGGTTTACAACGACTACGGCGAGAAGCTGGTCGAGCGAGCACAAAAGGACGATCCGCGCATCGTTGTCCGCACGTCACGGTTTTTTCCCAGCGAGGATTTTCAGCTCTACCTCAACGCCGCCGATGTTGTGGTTCTGCCGTTCCTGGATATTCTGACATCCGGATCGGCCATTACGGCGATGTCGTTCGGCCGGCCGGTGATCGTGCCCGGCATCGGCTGCCTGCCGGAGCTGGTGGATGACAGCATGGGGGTCCTCTACGATCCGAATCGACCGGATGCGCTGAAGGAGGCGATGGTGACCGCTCAGGAGCGCGATCTGGCGGCCTGTGGGCAGGCGGCATATCGGCGGGCGGAGTCTCTGTCCTGGGAACTGATTGCAGGGTTGACGCTTGAGGCCTATCGGTACTGAACAGGTCTTGAAGCTGGGGAAGGCGGCGCTTACTCCGAATCATCCAATTTCTCTAAGGCGGTTTGGATGTGCCGTTCGGGCCGCTCCAATTGCTTCACTCAAAGTTCGGCCCAGGAAATAATCGCCGGAAATCGGTTCAATCGCAATGAACTCATCCTGATGGGATTTCTCCAATGGGTCTCTTAGCTGTTGCTCGTAAATCAATTCCGCCCGTTGCGCAACGTCTTCGGATTCTGGGCTGGTCATTGTATTTATTGCTCCATTGAAGATATCTGATCTTCCGCAGTCACATTGGGAACAGATTCGAGTAACTTCTGAAATGATTCAACTTGCTTTGAATACTTGGCATTGAATGATTTCAAATACGCTATGTATTTACCTGGGTCGTGATAGCATTCCGCTGACATCTGCCTTCGGCTTTCTCGTATGCTTTCCATCAATTCTTGGTAAGTATTCACAATTATTCACGTCCCATTAATTGTTTTTTGAGTTGAGCCACCAAAAAAACGAATCCGTTCTTCCAGTGGTAAATCTTTCGTCTGAAAATGATGCACCTGGCGCACATAATGAACCTGTTGCATTACTTCATCGTCCGGAAACTCCTTCCGAACATCCTCCCAAATCTTCTTCTTCTCCGCTTCTGTCAACTCCCCCATGGCAACCTCCTACAATTCGGGTGGGGCGATCATTTCAATGGGTCCATATCCCTTTAACAATACTTCGGACAGTTTTTGAAATCTGGGCTCTCCAGGTCTCATAAGTCATTGAAAAATAATATCTTATGAAATTCTATCCCTGATTTATAATCCGTTGAAAATAAACGGTTTATAAAAAGTGTCCGAACCATTGCTTTAACGCATTGATCAGATTGACTTCTCGCCGTGTATTGACTTTAACCACATGCTTGAAGTTCCAACTGCAAAAATAGCCAATTCCGGCCGTTACCGAACTATGTGATTTGCATTCCACTTGAAGCCCCAACAGTACATTAACGCGACGGACGTGCCCACTGAACATCCCCTTCCCCCACCTACTCCATCAACCCGACCTCTTTTAAACATCTCTCCAGTTCCGCCACCATCTCCCTGTAGGCCGGGCTTCGCAAATACGCTCTGGCCTTTGGCATGTCTTTCAGTCCCGTTTTGTCATCGTATTCCATCTTGTTGAAGTAGACCCCATCTGCACATTCCTGGAGAAGACCTGCGAACCGTTTCGGATGGCAGTAGGTAACCGGCGCTACGGAAGCATAGACGTGGATGCCCGCCTCACGCAGTTTTCGCATGGTCTTCAAACGCACGCCGATCTTGGGCGCATGGGGTTCCAGCCGTTTTCGGACGCGGTCGTCATCCGTGGGAATGGAAAACCCCACCTTCAACCGGTCGCCAAATTGGAGCAGCAATTCCAGATCGTCCAGCACCAGGTGGCTGCGGGTATGCACGGTCAGCCGGCTCAGGTTGCACTCCACCAGCACCTTCAGGCATTTCCGGCTCAACCGGTACCGGCGTTCGATGTACTGGTACGGGTCTGTGGCTGAGGACATGAAGATCTTCTTGCCCCAGATCTTTGCCCGTGCCTTTCCCAGCAGAAAGGGCGCATTCATTTTGGGCCTGACCCAGTCTCCCCAGGCCAGAGGATGTTCCGAGGCAAAAGGGAATTTCATGACATAGCAATAAGAACACCCGATTCCGCAGCCCACGTAGGGATTCAGTGTGAATTCCCGTACAGGTTCTCCCGGCGGTTCGGGCTGCGGAAAAAGGACGGACCTGACATTGGCCTCTTCAATTTGTACCCGTGCCATATCTGCTCCAGGAATAGATATTCAGACTGTTGTTTGAATATACTGAACAAATGAACAGTAATCAAGACAGAAATTCGTGCCTTTTTTCTCGACAGAAAATAAATGAGCTGTGAGACAGACGAAGTCGCACAGCTCGTTCAGGAGTATTGCCCATTGAGGCTGTGATCAAGAATAGACCATAAGATATCCTACCCAATGTGCAGAAAAATTGATTATCTTAGCAACAATCTTCATGAATGTCCCTCCAGCCGGACCTGGTGTGTTACCACTTCAGTTGAGATTCGCGGCCGTGTTTTTTCAGCAGGGCTTCGGCCGCCTCATTCACCAGGAATAAGACGGAAACGCTTTCGGTGAATTCGCCGATCCAGTGTTTTCCGGCTGCGTGGAGTTTTTCGTCGATTCTGGCATACGCTTCCTGGACTTTGGGGTGCGTAGCCTGCCCCGTCAGCCCCAGGGACTGGGCCATGTCCTCCGGTCCGCGGGCGAAATAGTCAAGGCCGTCAACGGTAAGGATATCGTCTAAGTTCTCCAGAGAGGTAATGCTCTCAAGCTGGGGAACCAGGACGGTATTCGCGTTGATTTCGGCATAAAGTTGCGTGTAGTCCCCGGTTTTCTGGTTGAAGGCGGTGCGAACGCTGGTGGCGCTTCTCAGCCCTTCAGGCGCAAAGTAGGCGTATTTGACCAGGGCTTCGGCCTGTTCTTTGGTTTGAAGGTTGGGAATCTGGATCTCCCTGACGCCCCGGTCCAGATAGCTGAGGATCGTGCTTTCCCGGTCGTCCGGGACGCGCATGGTGACGGTAACGCCAAAGCCGTCGGCGATGCGACAAATTTCCTCGACCACCTCCGGCGAGACCGGCGAGTGCTGGGCGTCCAGGCCGACAAAATCGAGGCCCATGCGGCCGGCCAGTTCCACAATCTCGGTGGAGGGCTGGCTCATGCTCACCCCCAGGGCCTTTTCTCCGTTCCGGATTCTTTCGAGGATTTTGTTTGTGATCATGATATTTGCTCCTCTCATCGCAAAGGGCCGCGGAGCCATCCCGCTCAACCCCTGGTAAGTGATTTATGAATTATTCGCCGTATATTGCACAATCGGAATGAAAAACACAACCGTTATTTGATAAGATTTCCAATTTTTCACTTGAAGGAGTCCGACCATGCCCGAATCACGTCCGAATATTATCCTGTTTATCACCGACCAGCAGCGGGGGGACTGTGTGGGAATCGATCCATGCGCGCCGGGAGTGCTTCAGACACCCAATCTGGACTGGATCGGTAGAACCGGGTCTCATTTTCAGCGGGGGTACTCCGAGTGTCCCAGTTGTATTCCTGCCCGGCGAAGCCTGATGACGGGCACGGCGCCGGCGGCCAATGGGGTGGTGGGGTTTCAGGGTGTGGAATGGAATACGGCGCACACGCTTCCGGGGGAGCTGTCTAAGGCCGGGTACCAGACGCAGCTGATCGGCAAGCTCCACCTGCACCCGCTGAGAAAACGGTACGGGTTCGACCACATGCTTCTGGCGGATGCGACCCGAGGCCGGGAGAACGACTATGTGGACTGGCTGCGGGATCAGCACGGACGAACGGAAATCGATCCGGGGATGGCGCACGGGCTTTCGTCCAACGGGTGGGTGGGGCGGCCCCACCATCTGCCCGAGGAACAGATGCACACATTCTGGTGTATCGATCAGGCGATGAGGTTTCTGAAGGTGCGCGACCCCACAGCGCCGTTCTTTTTGAAGATTTCTATGATCGATCCCCACCCGCCGTTTACACCGCCGAGATTTTATTACGATCGCTACATCAACCGGGATCTGCCCGAGCCGATGGTGGGAGACTGGGCGCCCGCGTTCGACGGGCCGCAAAAAGGGCTGGACCCGAACGCATTCCGGATCTGCCTGAGTGAACACGATATGCGGTGTTCTCGCGCGGCCTATTACGGAATGGTGAATTTTATCGACGAGCAGATCGGCCGGTTGTACCAGCACGCCCGGGGCGTTCTTGAGGATTGTCTGATTATTTTCACTTCCGACCACGGGGAGATGCTGGGCGACCACAACCTGTTTCGCAAGTCCTGGCCGTACGAGGCGTCTGCCCGCATCCCGTTCATCATCCGCGCGCCCAGGAACTGGGGGTACCCGGAGGAGGCCGTCTGCAACAGCCCCGTGGGGCTTCAGGATATTATGCCGACGGTGCTGGATGCGGCCGGTCTGGAGATTCCGGAGACCTGCACGGGCAAGAGCCTGCTGCCGGTGATGCGGGGAGAGACGGAGCGGGTGCGGGACCTGCTGCACGGAGAGCACGCGGGGTGTTACGCGTACGAGCTGGGCAACCAGTATATCACCGACGGCCACCACAAGTATATCTGGTATACGCAGACGGGGACGGAGCACCTGTTCAACTTAGATGAAGATCCGAACGAGATGCACGATCTGGCGCTGGAAGCCGGCGCCGAGACCAGGCTCGGACCCTGGCGGGAAAAGCTGATCGGCTTTCTCAAAGACCGGCCCGAAGGGTTTACCGACGGGGAGAAGCTGATTGTGGGACAGGAGCACAGGAATCTGATGCCCGGATACGATCCGGATCAGAGATATCCGTTTTTATAGCGCAGGCATAATACACGACAAAACTTAATCTGACCTAAAATATGGAGGATCAATCAGTATCCAAAGACAGTGAAAGAACTCCTGGATGTGATCCTGTATATTGAGCAGAACATACTGCAAATGGTCCAATCCATATCGAAACAGGCTTTTCTCTTTGCATCCGTGTTTTTTGATCTTCAACGGTTTTGTCTTTGCGATCCATTCTCCTACCAGATGAGCCCAGGTGAGGGCAATGGCTAAAAGCGCGATGAGTTTTTCGATTCGTTCCAGATGGATCAGATGGGTCTGTTCCAGATCGAAGCCTCGGCTTTTCAACGCGGCGAACAGGACTTCAATTCCCCACCGTTTTTTGTAATCCTCCAGCGGTTTTCGACCTTTACACTTGCTGGCAACGATGAGAAATTCGTCAGGTAATCGGATGACAGACAAATACAGATGATGACCATAGATCAGACGGGGTTTACGCAGGATGCGCTCTTGGTGAATGTGCAGGTCGGCAAACAAGCATCGAAGCGCGATGTCCCCTTTGCCATTTAGGGTTTTGGCGTTTTCCTTGACGCGGATGGCAAAGCCTAAGGCTTGCGCATCTAACCACGCAAACCATTCTTGCCCAATGAATTCCCGGTCTGCAACGATGACCTGAATCAGGTTTTTATCCACCAACTTCAAGACCCGTTCCATCAACTGGATACGCTCATCGGTGTTGGAGTTGCCCTTTTTGGGCAGCAGTATCCAGCAGATGGGAAATGCAACGCCTTGATAGACACTCCCGGCGGTGAGAATATTGATGGTCAGTTTGCCGAAGCTCCAGGTCGTCCGATCTATCGAGATGGTAAAGTCCGACTTGATCGGCAAGAGATGCAGGATCAAGTCGGCCACCAGGTCATAGGACAGATTAAACTCACTGAAGAAACGTTGGATTCTGCGATAGTTGGACTTCTGCTTGGCTTTGCCGTTGAGGGCGTTGGCCAGTTTGGTGAAGTTGACGGTTGTGAGCTTGATGAGAGACACAATGAAGGCGGCGATGAATTTTACCCGGGCCTTATGACAGGGTAAATACCATTGCATCACGTCGTGTAATTCATTAACTTGAGGAGACATAGACCTGTGTTTGATGATGGATGAGTTGTTGGATCTTGACAACCCAAACTTAACTCATTTCACCACTCAGCGCAGGTCTTTTCCTTTTTTGTCGTGTACCATGAGCGCAAGAGGAACCGTGGAACGGGATGAACGGGTGCAATTGTCGGACATCAATTTGTGGGAGTCCTACCGCGAACATATCCGCCGATCCCCAGGGGGCGTGATCCAGGAAGGGGACGGACTTCTGCTCCATGCCGGGGCTCATTCGACCCGGGCGTTTGTCAACGGGGCCAAACGGACCGATGTGTCCATGCCGGCGGCGGAGGTGCTTGCGCGGGCCGATGCGTTTTTTGACGCCCGGGGACACGACTATACGGTTATGGTCCGCGCTCACGCCGATTCCGACCTTGAGGAGGGGCTGGTTGAAGCCGGTTTCACCCGTATGTATGATAACGCGGGTATGATTTTAGAGCACCGTTTTGAGGACCGTGAAGCGCCGCCCGGTGTTGAGATTCGGCGGGTGAGCGACGAGTCGGGCGTGCGGGATTTCTCAGGGGTGAACGCCGAGGTCTTCGAAGGCAACGATGCAGGGATGAAAGGGTTTGTCCATACCCTCTTTGCCGATGTCCGGAGCCTGGTTGCGCCCCACATCGCAGGCTTTGTGGCCTACCTCGAAGACACTCCTGTTTCGGCCGCGATGACCCTTGTGAGTCACGGCGTTGCGTGGCTGGGCTGGGTGGTGACAAAAGAAGCGGTAAGGGGAAGGGGTCTGGGAGAGGCGGTTACACGAGCAGCGACCAACGCCGGGTTCGACCTGGGGGCTCGGATGGCCTCGCTTCAGGCGTCAAGGGTGGGGGAGCCTCTGTATCGCCGGATGGGCTTTGTCGAAGTTACGCGGTATTTCAGCTATGTCCGGTCCGATGAGGATGAGGTTGCCAGCACGTCTTAAAAAATCGGGAGGAGACCATGGCGCTATTGAAACGGGTTGACAGTGGGATTCTCTACATCAATCCCAATCCGGCCTACACGCACGTGTTCGTCTCTCATTCGCACCCGCTCCAGTTGTCCGAGCGGGAGTTCATCTGTACTTACCAGCGAGGCGCGGGCCTGTACGCGGTGGATACGAATATCGCACTGATTCGGTCGCTCGACGGGGGGGTGTCGTGGACACAGGAGGGGTTTCTGTACGACCGGTCCGGGGAGAATCGGGCGTTCTCGTATCACGATGGGTTTCTTTCGCGGATGGGGGACGGGACCTTAGTGGTGCTGGCGTTTCGGGCGGATCGCTCGGATTCTGAGAAGCCGATGTTCAGCCCCGCCGGAGGGTTGATCCAGAACGAGCCGGTGCTGTTTTTCTCGGAAGACGATGGACGTACGTGGACCGGGCCGCACCCCTTCGGCCTGCCGGAGGGGCTGGTGGCTACGCCTACCGATCCTGTGATCGAACTGGCGGACGGGTCGTGGCTGGCGGTGTTCGACCGGTGGAACGCGTACGACGACTCCGGGCCGTACCAACCTCGCATGGTGGCGTTTACCTCGCGGGACAGAGGGCGCACCTGGGGAGACATGGCCGTGGTGGCCGACGGAGCGGCGGAAGGCAAGGGGTTCTGGCACGGCAAGGTGATCCGGCTTTCGAACGACCGGCTTTACGCAATGTTCTGGTCTGCGGACATGACGCAGCCGGAGAAGGGACCGGTGAATTTGCCGATTCATTACGCGTTTGCGGATCGTACAGGACAGGACTGGTCCCGGCCCGAGCCGACGGCGATTCCCGGGCAGACCCACTGGCCGGCGGAACTGCCGGGAGGACGGCTGTGCGCAATCTATACCCTGCGTGAAGCCGAGCAGCCGGGGTTTATAGCCGTGCTTTCGGAAGACGGCGGGCAAACGTGGGACTTAGAGGGCCAGGTAAGGCTGTGGGACGCAACGGGCTGGACGCACATCGGGATTCCCATCCCGGATAAGTATCCGCGCAGCCACGATACGATCGGCTTTGGCGCACCGACTTTAATGACCACACTGGAAGGGGATCTGTATGCGAGCTGGTGGTGTACCTACAACAGTTTGACCCACCTCCGCTGGGCACGGCTACGGGTGGACGATTGAGAGGGACGTTCTTGTTCCGGTGGATCAGGTAGTTGAGGCTCGGTCAGAACGGGTAATAAGTAAATCCGCCGGGATTCCCAGGTGTTCTCTTAACGCTTCAATCTGGCCTATGGAGAGACTGCGGATACCCTTAAAGAATTCGGAAGTGCGACTTCTGCCGCCCATCCATTTCGCCAGATTAGCCCGTGTTAGTCCTTTCTGTTCCAGCATAAAGTCAACGACTTCCTGGGGTGTTGTCTGTTCTTCGATTGGAAAGTGAGTATCTTCATAGGCCTGTATTAAGACTGAGAGGAACTCCAGACGTTCGTAGTCTTCAGAGCCGGGAGACGGATCGATATCCAGGAGATGATCGATTTCTGCGATCGCTGTGTTATATTCGCCTTCATCTCTCAGGACGTGGGGCTTGGTGAAGTCAAGAAGTTCAGCCATTTTGTACTCCTCAGAGCTTTACAGGTTTTCGTCTTTCATTCGTCTGTTGTATTCTTCGTGTGTAAGCACATGACGGATGTATATCCTGCCTAAGTCATAGCGCATATCGACGACCAGCCGGTATTTATTGCCGCCGATCATAATACACGACAAAACTTAATCTGACCTAAAATATGGAGGATCAATCAGTATCCAAAGACAGTGAAAGAACTCCTGGATGTGATCCTGTATATTGAGCAGAACATACTGCAAATGGTCCAATCCATATCGAAACAGGCTTTTCTCTTTGCATCCGTGTTTTTTGATCTTCAACGGTTTTGTCTTTGCGATCCATTCTCCTACCAGATGAGCCCAGGTGAGGGCAATGGCTAAAAGCGCGATGAGTTTTTCGATTCGTTCCAGATGGATCAGATGGGTCTGTTCCAGATCGAAGCCTCGGCTTTTCAACGCGGCGAACAGGACTTCAATTCCCCACCGTTTTTTGTAATCCTCCAGCGGTTTTCGACCTTTACACTTGCTGGCAACGATGAGAAATTCGTCAGGTAATCGGATGACAGACAAATACAGATGATGACCATAGATCAGACGGGGTTTACGCAGGATGCGCTCTTGGTGAATGTGCAGGTCGGCAAACAAGCATCGAAGCGCGATGTCCCCTTTGCCATTTAGGGTTTTGGCGTTTTCCTTGACGCGGATGGCAAAGCCTAAGGCTTGCGCATCTAACCACGCAAACCATTCTTGCCCAATGAATTCCCGGTCTGCAACGATGACCTGAATCAGGTTTTTATCCACCAACTTCAAGACCCGTTCCATCAACTGGATACGCTCATCGGTGTTGGAGTTGCCCTTTTTGGGCAGCAGTATCCAGCAGATGGGAAATGCAACGCCTTGATAGACACTCCCGGCGGTGAGAATATTGATGGTCAGTTTGCCGAAGCTCCAGGTCGTCCGATCTATCGAGATGGTAAAGTCCGACTTGATCGGCAAGAGATGCAGGATCAAGTCGGCCACCAGGTCATAGGACAGATTAAACTCACTGAAGAAACGTTGGATTCTGCGATAGTTGGACTTCTGCTTGGCTTTGCCGTTGAGGGCGTTGGCCAGTTTGGTGAAGTTGACGGTTGTGAGCTTGATGAGAGACACAATGAAGGCGGCGATGAATTTTACCCGGGCCTTATGACAGGGTAAATACCATTGCATCACGTCGTGTAATTCATTAACTTGAGGAGACATAGACCTGTGTTTGATGATGGATGAGTTGTTGGATCTTGACAACCCAAACTTAACTCATTTCACCACTCAGCGCAGGTCTTTTCCTTTTTTGTCGTGTACCATGGCCGCCGATATTGAAGACAGTTCGCCAGTTTCCGAGAAAACTGGCAGAGGGGAAATCCCGTCGGACTTCGTGAGGGCCGGTGTAACGCTTCAGTCGTACGACAGCCAACCAGGCCCTCAACGGACGTTCGGCGTCGGGATGACGCTGCCAGAATTCCTGAAGTCTCTTACGGGTGATTACGTGCACAGAAGATCCTTGGGAAATTTATTGCATGTTCCCAATTTGGGAATTTTTCGTCCAAATGTCAAGGGGTCTTTCAGTAATGTCAGGATCGAAATATGAAAACTGATATCGAACTCACCGGCAATGACGTGTGGGTGGCCACACAGGAGATGACGGCTCTGGGTGAACTCGCCGGTATGGAAATCGCCAGGCACATCTGGGACAGCCGACACAGTTCGAAGATTACGGGGTTTGAATATGCCAGGAAACGCGGCACGCGGAACATGATGAATCCGGTGCGCCCAGCACTCGAAGCGCCCAGGGGACGGACCCGTGTTTCGGCGCGGTGGACGCGCGATGCCCTGGAGGTCGCAGTCGATTGCGAGGGACGAAGCGAGGGAGACGACCGGGTGATCGCGGCGCTGCTGCCGCATGGGAAAACGCCCTGGAGGTTCGATTGCTCGCCCGACGGCACGCTACGCCTGTCATGTGAGGGTGGAGACGGTCCAGGCGAACCGGCATCCTGTGAGGTGACGGAGCGAGACGACGGATGGTCGGTTGTGTTGACCGTGCCGTGGTCCATGCTGGGGGTGCATCCGCGGCCCGGGCTGGACCTGCCGTTCAATGTGGTTCGGACCGTAGACTGGACGGATGTTGACCCACCCGATATGCTGCCCGATGGATACCTGGTGAACGGGCTCAGCCGGGTGACGCCCGGCCTGGAGGTGAGCACGCTGAGCCGGGCCATTCGGTACCCACTTGTCAACGACCCGTTGGAGGCCGATCGGCTGGGCAGCCTGGTGCTGAGTCCTCCTCTGGTCATCGAGGAGGTGGGACTGTCGGATCGGGGACTAACCCGCAAGGAGCTCCGCCTGAGTCTCAGGCCTGTTGGCGGGATTCCCGAGCAGATTGATGCGCTGGTCACCATGGTTGATCCCTCTGGCCGACGGGTTCCGTTTGTGAAGCGGATTCCGAGCGAGGGCGGGTCGGCCGTTGAGCTGCCCTACCTCTTCGGGTCTTATCGGGGGTTTCTGTATCCCTACCGGATCGAAGTCCGGCTCTCCGATCCGGATGCCGGCACTCCGCTTGCCGCACGCACGTGCCGGTTCCTGCCCGGCGGGCGGGTACGCCTCGATCCCCTCGAACTGGGGCACGAACAGCGGGGCGCCGGCCGGTTTCGGCTGGCCGGACCGAATCTGGCCGGATCGGAGTGGGGTGTGGCGCTGGTGAACGATGCGGGGACGGCGCTGGATCGGGGACGGGTTGTTGCGGGATCTGACGAGGCGCTTTTCGAGGTGGAGATCGGGGAGGTGCCCCGGGGTCGGTACCGGCTGAGGCTGACGCCGCCGGGAGTGGACCCGGCGTGCTGCGTGGAATGCCCCTGCAACGTGATGGGGAGGCGACGCCATCCTTCCGTACTGCTCACGACCCGGGACGTGACGCGGCTGCGGGAGGATGTAGGGCGGGGCGGGCTGAAGCCGCACTACGAGCGGATGAAGCAGGACGTGGACGAGGCGCTCGAGCGCGGCAGCATTTTCGAACGGCGCTGGACACCGACCGGGGACGAGAAGCGGGAGTTTGGGATTGAGGAGATCCTGTCCGGCGATGAGTTGCTGCTGCAGGGATTCGGGGAAGACACGATTTTCCAGCGAGACCCGCACCTGTTAATGGCCTCGGCCCTGGTCTACCTGATTGAGGGTGACGAGCGGTATGGGCAGATGGCCAAAGACATGGTGCGGGTGCTGGTCGACCACGTGCTGTGGGGAGACCCGCGCGTGTACGGGGCGGACCCCGATCTGATGTGGAAGGCGATGTTCTGCGCACTCGTGCTGGACTGGTTGGGGGAGGTGCTCGACCCGGACGAGCGCCGGAGCCTCCGGGACCGCATCGTCGAAAACGGCCTGATTGTCTACCAGTGGGCGATGGAGAACGACGCGGCGCCATGGAAGGGAAGCATTGCGAACCTGACGCCGATATCCGACGGTGGCGCCGCCGCCCTGGCGCTTGTCCTGCGCGATGAGGCGCTGGATGCGGAAGCAGTGCTGGCCATGGCCCGGGAGGACGTCCAGACACCGATCCGGGCGTTCCCCCCGGAGGGGTCCTGGCCCGAGTCGGTGAACTACTGGGGGGTCTTTCTGCACGGGGTCGTTTTCTACGGCGCAATAATGGAGTCGGGGATGGGAACGGACGACGGTGTCTTTTCGCTTCCCGGGATGCGGCAGACCGGATACTTTCCCATCTACTTCACCCCGCGTGGCGTTCGGGCGGGGTTCAATGACGGTATGAATGCGGCGGCGTGTCCGTTTCTCCACCTGCTGGCACGGAAGTACAACGAGCCGCTGTTTTCGCTCTACGCGGACGCGTACATGGGGGGTGTGAGCGATGGGGACAGCCGGCGTTCAGACTGGTATACGGTGATGTGGCGTTCGCCGGATATTGAGTATCTCGAATCAGTTGATCAAACGGAGGTGGGCGACCTGCCCGCACCGCCCGCCCTGGCTTCCCGTCTGAAGCTCAAGACCCTTCAGGTGTACGAGGAAATCCGCTGGGCCGCTCTGGCATCGGGCTGGCCCCATCCCAAGCTGTACGTGTCGTTCAAGAGCGGCTATGCAGTTCAGGGCTTCGGGCACACAAGCCCGGATCTGAACGCCATCCAGGTGGTTGCAGGAGGAGAGCCGCTGATCCGCCGAAGCCACAGCTACCGCACCCCGCCGGAAGGCTACAGTACGGTGTTGATCGACGGCCAGCCCCAGCAGCCCGCGACCGGCACTTTTATCTACTGGCAGGAGACGGACCGATACCGGGCCATCGCGGCCGAGGCAGACCGGTCGTTCGGGCCCGAGGTCAACAGGGTACGGCGGCATGTGGTGATGGTGGACGGCAGATATCTCGTTATTGTAGATGAGGTCGAAGCATCCAGGCCGGTTCGCCTGACCTTTATGGCGCATACCGCCGGCCAGCTCGATCTGTTCCAGGGACACTGCGAGATCACAGGCACACGGACGGCCCTGTCACTTTCATTCGTATCACCGGCGGTCGAGCAGACCTGCATCGACCCGCCCTTGTGCGTAATGGAGCAGCTTACCCAGCGAGCGCTCCACGCGACGACCGATCCGGACCGGCGGATCGAGCTGGTAACGGTTCTCTGGCCGGCGCAAGGGAAAGCAGAGATCCCGAATTGCGAGTGGGACGGATCGCGGCTTATTGTGGCACGCCCGGACGGCGACCGGGACTACCTGATGTTTGGACACACCACCGAGGGTTGGCAGTTTTCGGAACTAAGGCAGAAGACTCCCCCTCTCCCGCCCGCGGGGGCCGGGGGGTGAGGGCCTAAAGCCGTTCAGGCTCAGCAAAATCCCCCGCCATGTCACCGGGCAGCACCCACACCTGATCGCCCGCCCGATTCGTGAAATAGAGCCGCGATTCTGACATCTCATCCGGGTTGCCGTCCGCCCAGAAGGCATAGAAGCCGGGGTGCGCATTGACGGGACGCCGGGCGTAGGCGTGGTTTAAGGGGCTGTTGCGGGTAATGTCGCGTTCTTTCCGCCACGTTCTGCTCCGATCGTCACTCATCCAGAGCGCCATCTCACCTCCGGTCCCGTGATGCTGAGGCCCGGGTTCGGTAGGGGCGATAATTCGATACTGTCCATCGTCTTCAATGTAGAGCGACCCCACGTCGTAGTTGTGGGTGGACGTGGTTACCTCATCGAACCGCCAGTCCTCACCCGTCCACTGGCAGAGGGTCCAGACGCGGGGATCTCCCCCCGGCCCCGGCGCATAGTCCCGGCTGACCACAACCAGGATCATGGGCCGGCCTTCCGGGTCAAAGGTGATGTCTTTCATGTATACGAGCCGGCCTTCGGACCTGAAGTCGTGCACCAGCGCGGGGCAGTCGATGTCGATCAGGGGCGTGTCAACGGGCGAGCCGCCGGCCGTGCGCCAGGTCCGGCCCATGTCGTCGGTCTGGACGAAATAGAGATTCGTTCGTTTATCCGGCTTGCCCTCAGGATGCATGTTGAAGGCGGCGATGACACGTGCGCCCTGCCGCCGGCTGGTCTGGTAGTGTCCCTCTATGCCCGCAAGCTTCCGGTGGGTGGACCAGGTTCTGCCATCGGGGCTGGTGTTCCAGTAAAGTTCGCGCACACCGGTGTACTTGGTGAAGAGGTGCAGAAATCCCTTTCCTTCGATCCACCACGGCTGGGGGTAGGTCATCTCCTCTTCGGAGACCTGTTCGAAAGCATCGATGCTGTAGGGTTCCAGGCTGCGGTATTTGAAGCCGGGACGTTTTCGGCCCCTGCCGCTGACGAAGATCCAGACGTGGCCGTACTCGTCCAAAGCAATGCTGGGGTTGTCGTGAGGGTCGTCCACGCCCCCCTTGTCGTGGACGATGGTGGGACGGGGCACAACGTGGCGGTCGTGGTCAAAACAGGAGGCCATGGCCAGCAGGTGGCGCTGTCCCCCTCTGGCGCCGCCGTAGACGAAGAAGGTTTTGTTGGCCTGGGGCGCGTACACGGCCAGGGGAACATGCTTGGCCGTGTACGTTCCCAGACCGCCGGAATACTTGTCTCCATAGTCGCACATCTGGCCAAGCGTAAACCAGATGCCTCGATAGCCGTCGTCTTTAGGGAATGGGTTCATGTTCGTGTGTTCCTTTTCGTATTCAATTGGCTGCTGGAATCGATCGCGTCTAAAGTAATCGATGCACATGGTAGATCAAGCACTTTCGATACAGCCTGATTGATGAGGTCGGCCAGGCTGTGCGTATTTTCTTGATGATCGCAATATGCAGGGGTAAATTAAGGTGGGCTGCCGGCGGCTCAATTGGAAGTTAGCGCCTTCAAGCCGTTTCAGGCCGGACCGTTTCAACGAGGTGGCCATGCAACCGTTTCCCGTTGAAAATGAGATGGCCGCTCATCTCATGAAGCTGGAGCAGCAGGGCTTCACGATTGTCCAGGATGCAATCGCTCCGGAATTGCTAAAGAACCTTCGAATCAGGTTCGACGAGCTTGTGGAAAACCATGCTGAAGTGCCTACCGCTGTCTGTGATAAGGCCACCGGAATCGTGGATCTAAACCGGCTGTATGAGCTGGACCCGATTTTCGAAGATCTGATGGACCTGCCCACCGTCTTCCCGATAGCGGAGGCGGCAATGGAGGGGGATATCACTCTGTTGGGAGGCTCGATCGGGCAATATCTGCCTCCCCGCACGCCGTCCAACATGGCATGGCATTTGGATGGCAACTATCTGCGCTTTACATACATCCTGGATGATTTAAAGGAAGACGGCGGCGGAACCGGGCTTATTCCCGGGAGTCATCGAGCGGAGGGAAAAGTACCGGAGTGGTTTAATAGCCCCACCAGGCAGCCATACAACATCCCCGGAATGACATGTCTCGCCGCTCCGGCCGGCAGTTGTATGATCAACTACACCAGGCTGTGGCACACCCGAACTCCGAACAATTCCGATCGTCCTCGCCGGATCATCTGGCAGGTTTACAAACACGCCCACCAGCCCGTAACCGCCAACGAAACGCTCCGTCTTTCACAGGCGTACATCGACCGGCAGACCGATACGAGGAGACGCGCGCTTGTGGGATTGGATCCTCTGCCTTAAGACGCCGACTGAATGGCTCATTTGGCGGGAATTTCTTTAAAGTTTCTCTGTAACACCAACCCGGATGTACATGGAGGTCTTCACCTATGAAAATCGGCATTCTGACACATCCGCCCGATCTCTCCGACTATGTGGCCGAGATTTTCAAGACATGGGGGCTTGCCGGCTTTGACCGGGTCCCACCGAACCAGGTGGAAACGCTGGATCCGGCATCGACTCCCGTACTGGTCTGTCCGGCATCGGAACAGAATGCGGAGGCGCACAAATCGCTGATCGACTTTGCCCGGCGGGGCGGCACGGTGATCACGTTCCTGCCCACCGGTGCGCTGGCGGATGCAGCGGGACTGGTCCATGAGGGGCCGAAATCCATGCCCCTGCGCCTGCGTCTGGCAACCTATCCCGCAGCGGGCCTTTCCGGCGAGGACTTTCCGGTTGTGGGAGAAGCGGGGGCTTATGATGTGCAGACCGAGGCGGGATTGGGCCTGGCCTACCTGTACGACCCCGAAAGGTTCGAGGGCGAGTCCGTGGGGGTTATCGAGACCCCGGCGGGAAAGGGGCGCATCGTGGCCTTCGCCTTCGACCTGCCCCGCTGCGTGTTCACCCTCCGCCAGGGCGATCCAAACCAGATCGAGCGGGCTGTGGGCGGCAATACCCGGGCGGATTCCATAGGCATCGACCTGGGCCCGGCGGACAGCGGGATGCTGCCCTTTGCCGACCTGCTGGCGCGGTGGCTGGTGGACCTGGTACGCCGCTTTGTGCCCGCACCCGTGCCCCTGCTCTGGCACCTGCCCGGAGACGCCTCCGCCATCGTGCTCTACTCCGGCGACGAGGACGGGGCGGAAATCTCGTCGGTCGAACAGGAGTTCGGAGAGGTAACGGCGGCCGGTGCGCGGATGAGTCTCTACATTATCCCTATCCAGACGCACTCGACGTCCGAGGATGTGCAGCGTTATCTCCAGAACCATGACGTGGGCCCACATCCCAACCTCCGACCGTTCGACGGGCGGCCGATTCCGGAGCGTGTGGCGGAATTCGAACGGCAGCTCCTGCTTTTTGAAGAGATGTACGGATTCAAGCCCACAAGCGTCCGCAACCATTGCCTGGCATGGGCGGGGTACCTCGATCTGGTGGAGGTAGAGGCCCGGCTGGGCATCCGGATGGATGCGAACTATCTGTGCTCTGCGTACATGCGGGACCGCTGCAGCGGCCCGTACCACCTGAGGGGCGCGGCCATGCCGATGCGGTTCTGCCACCCGGACGGGCGTCTGGTGGATGTTATCCAGCAGCACACCCACCTGTCCGACGATGTGTGGTTCCATCCCACCGCTCCCAAATCGTTTCGGTATTCCCCAGCACAGTACGAGGTCTTAGCGGGCCGTATCTTAGACGACAGCGCCACGCGGTTCCACATGCCCTACGGAGTGATTTTGCACCCGGGCAACTGGGTGCGTTACTCAGCGCCGCAGGGACGGGTTCTGCTTCAGCAGGCCGCCGCTCGAAATATTCCGATCTGGTCGTATGACCAGTGGTGCGATTTCTGGCTCCTGCGGGATCGGTGGTGTCTGGAGAATCTGTCCTGGCAAGACCATACGCTGAGGTTCACAGCCGGGGGCGCACCGGACGACGGAAATCTTCGCTGGCTGATTCCCGGTACGTTCGGGGACCAGAAGCTGGCGGAGGTGACGGTAGACGGCGAGCCGGTCCCGTGTGAACCGGTCACTCGTTACGGCAAGCCGGTGGCGCTGGTGGCGTTGTCGGAAGGCAAGGAGGTCTGTGAGATAGAGGCTACCTTTCGCTAAGCATGGTTGTAAAACCGGCAGGAAGGCATCTGTGAACCGGAGCGCAAGGAGAATCTTATGAATATTAATCGTATATATGATCCCACGGTTGAAGAACAGGCATCAATGATTCCGCGTTTGGATGTTTCCGATGCAGTCGGAGCAACAATACTTCGGACAGTTTTTGTAATTCTGGGGGTTCAAATTTCATAAGCCATTGAAAAATAACAGTTTATGGAATCTGGTGCTAAATTTATAACCTGTTGAAAATCAACAACTTATAAAAAGTGTCCGAACCATTGAGCAAGAGACACACTTAATGAATTTTTGGAGGCTTTGGCAGCGGAAGGTGTCGAACGAACGACCGACGAGCGCATCGAGGAAATTGAGCGGACGATACCGGGGCCGGACGGTGCGCCCGAAGTGCCCATTCGCATTTATATGCCTAAAGACCGAACAGAAGCAGGGCCTGGCTTTGTTAATTTCCATGGGGGCGGGTTTATTGTAGGCGATCTGGAGATGGAGCATCCACGCTGTCTGATTATGGCGGCAGAGGGTGGGGCAGTTTCTGTAGGTATTGATTATCGACTTGCTCCTGAAAACCCATTCCCAGCAGGCGTTGAAGACTGCTACGCGGCCTTGCAGTGGGTGGCCGGGCACGCCGAAGAACTCAAAATCGATCCCGCCAGGATCACGATTGGCGGCGGTAGCGCGGGTGGCAATCTGACCGCAGCGGTTGCGTTGATGGCACGGGATCGCGGCGGGCCCGATGTGGCATTCCAAATGCTAAATTATCCCGTCATTGATGACCGGTGTGAGACCCCATCGATGAAAAATGGCGCCGGCCTGTATATTTGGGATTATCAGAATACTCTTGACATGTGGGATCAATATATCGGCAAAGAGCGCAGCAACGTATGTCCTTATGCGGCACCCGCGCGGGCCGATGATCTGTCTGGATTGCCGCCGGCTTATGTGATGACCTGCGAACACGACCCACTGCGTGACGAAGCAATCGTCTACGCCATGCGGCTGATGGCGGCCGGCGTTCCGGTCGAATTACACAACTACCCGGGCACGGTTCACGCTTTTGACTTCCTGACGCCATCAGATATCTCGACACGCGCGGTCAATGAAGGCGTTGAGGCGTTTAAGCGAGCGATGGCGAGATAAGAGCATAAAGTCACTTTGCCAACCTTGCCAATATGGAAGGCCAGCACAACGAGACTGTGCTGGCCCTGTAGTTCCTGTCTGCGAATCAGCTCAAGTTCTTCCGAGCGTTGTCCAGATCCTGGCGGTAGCGCCAGTTGAGGAAGTCCATCATGCCGGCCGTATTGACATCATTGACACCGTGGCAGCAGAGACCACCCAGCTGACCGAAGAAGGTGAGCCAGCATGATCGCTCTTGAAACCGACTGTCGACAGTTGCCACCTGTCGATAACCGTCCAGAAGAGGCCAGGTTGGAAACGTCGGTGACGTCTCTCCCGTGAAGGGATCCCACCAGCTTTCGCCGGAGTGATTTTCTGACCAGTTCATCTCGAAGGCCGGATCTCCACCTTCACAATACTCGAAATCGATTAACCCCGAGACATGTCCGTTATGGACAATAATATGTTCCAAATCAAACTGACCATGAAGAAGACAGGGACGGATGCCACTGCCGAGGCTGGCATTGTCTTCAAGAAGCCTGATTCCCTCCTGGACGAGTGACCAGGGTAAGCCGGCATTATCGGCCGACTGACGGAGACGGTTTAAATCAAGCTGGCCCAAGTATGCGTCACGCCAGTCCCGGGCTGAGCCCTTGCCGTTCCCGTCAAGTTGCCTGAATCCGTTGGTCGGCAGCTGGTGGAGCTTTCCCAGCAACCTGCCGGCCTCGGTCAGAAGTGATTCAAGGACGCCATCCGAGAGACGATCGCGCTCCATCAATCGTTTCAACGGTTCTCCGTCGAGCCTGGTATTGACGATTACAGATCGGTATGGGTATCCCGGTAGTTTGTGTTCAATGTGCAGGAAACGAGGAGCGGGTATGCCGTGGACTTCGCACTGATGCAGGGCCCACCTCTCGTTCTCGAAGTGCATCTCATTCCGTTTGTCCCAGTACGCGTACCAGTTGGCACGATACATGAGCTCCTGGCCATCCACAGTGGTGACCCACCACACTTCGCAGGAGAACCCTCTGGTGATCCTTTCTTTGCGCAAGACCCCGCTGCCAGAAGCTGCCAGCACCACGCGCTCAATCTCTTCCTCAGCGCTTGTCTGCTTTTTAATACGCTCTGCGACACGCTCCTCGCGGGTGGATTTGCCCACTTCTTCCTCAACCTTTTTCTTCATCTCCGCCCAATTGGGGAAGCCATACTCTCGAGCAATGACCAATTGGGCATCACGAAGCGACAGATCGATGTTTGGAATCTGCGCTGCGGGCAGCTTTGAATACTCCGGGTGATGGGCCTGAATGCGCTCGATAGCTTCGGACGCACCAGACTGCCAATCCTGACGAAGTCTCCTGGCCTGCGACTTAAGTTGGGAGAAACTGGGACGGACGGGAAGGGGATGCATGTCTACCTCCTTTCGTGAGGCGCCCGTTGTCCGCTTATGACAGGCCAAAAGAAGGTAGTATATTGGGTTGGATAGGAAGGTGGGAGTCAATCCCTTGCCGCGGACAGGGGGCTTCCTTTGAAGCACTGGGACAAATAATATCTGAAACTCGTGTCGCTGTCAAGCGAAATGTCCTGCAATCTGTAAGATAGAATGAGGATTACGACAATGTCGACCACAACCGACCAGGGCGCCGAGACATTTCGTCGAAACAGTTACGCTGTGATTCGTGGAATATACGACCGGGAGACAACGGATCGCCTCCGCGAGATCTGCGAACGCGTGCTGGCACAGTGGCGGCGCGCCCCCCTCGGCGATAACCCGCCTGTCGGACCGCAGGCGAACTACATGCGACACCTCAACCACCCGGATTACCATCGCGACCATCCAGATGATCTCGCCTTTCTCCTGAACGCGATCGGAGCGCCCCAGGTCAGGGAGACCATTCAGCAGGCTCTGGGCGAGGCGTTTCTCTTCCACATTGCCAGCCTTTACTTCAATCCGACCGGCGAAAGCCAGGACGGGTTCTGGCACAAGGACAAGATAGGCGACGAAGCCCAGGTCTCCAGCATCCGCGAGACCGGCGCTGGACTGCAGATGCAGATAGCGCTGGCGCCAACCGACGACCTGGAGGTCGTGCCGGGGTCACACCTTCGGGACTACACACCCGAGGAGCGCGCGATCTGCGCCGAGGACGGCGGCGTCCACAACCGATCGAACGACATGCCCGGAGCATTGCGTCTGTCACTCGAACCCGGCGACGCAGCGTTGTTCAGCCAGATCTGTATCCACCGTGGACGGTATCACACGGACAAACTTCGTCGAACGTTGATGATCTCGGTCAAGAAAAAGGGGGTGGCCGAGCATACCCTCCACAAACGCGGCCTCGACCAGTATAGCGATCAGCCCTGGTTTCTCCTGCCCGATTACCTGCGAGGAGTCATCCCCTCGGCTGTGGCGTTCTTTCAGGAATTCGTCGATTTCTACGCTGGTCACTGGCGCGTACGATTCACGGAGTTCCTGAAATACGCAAGCCTCATGAGAACGCTCGACGAATCGGGAGCGCCCAACCCGTTCTTCTCACAGTCCTGATCGCGAGGAATGACAAAAATGTCCGGTGAAATCGCAATACGTTTTGCACGACTTGAGGATCTGAAATTCGCCCATCAGGACCGATACATTCCCGTTGAAGTTGTGAAACGGAAAATTGAGCTTCAGGAAGTTGTGGTAGCCGAATGGAACGGCAAGCGGGCCGGGTATGTACGGCTTGAGTACTTATGGTCGGACACTCCGTATATTGCCCTGATCCGTGTGCTGGAAGAATATCGCCGGCAGGGTATTGGCAAGGCACTGCTTCGGTTCATCGAAGCGTTTCTCCGGGACAAGGGGCACAAGGCGCTCTACAGCTCGTCGCAAGCCGATGAGCCGGAACCTCAGGCATGGCACCGTCATGTGGGTTTCGAGGAATGCGGGATCATCTCTGGAATCAACGATGGTATTGGTGAGGTTTTTTTCTGCAAACGCCTCGAATAGGATGAATCAAACTGGACCCCCTTATGGCACAATCAGAGCGCAACAGCAACAGGCCTCATATTGTGGTTGTCGGAGCCGGGATCGTCGGATCGTCAATCGCATTTCATCTCGCTTTGCGGGAGGCACAGGTTAGCCTGCTCGACGCTGACGAACCCGGTCAGGGCGCTTCGGCGGTGTCATTCGCCTGGATCAACGGGCGTGACAAAAATCCTCGCCACTATCACGACCTCAATCGGCGTTCGCTGGATATGTGGGACCGGTTCGCCCGACGGCTGGGCGGGGACATCGGCCTTATATGGGGCGGAGAGATGCGGTGGGCGGCGACTGCGGAAGGGGCGAACGAGCTTACGACGCGTGTCAGGGAGCTTCAGTCGTGGGGGTATCCCATCAGGCTGATCGGCGCGTCCGAGATGGTGCGGATGGAGCCCGGTCTGTCAGCCGGCACGGTAACGGCGGCTTCCTATACAGAGATCGACGGCCATGTGGACACAGGCAGGGTGATTCGGGCGTGCATCAGAGGGGCATCGGAGCGGGGCGCAGAGGTGCGCTCGCATACGAAGGTGACCGACCTTCACCTTGCGCGGCCGGCTTCCGCACCGCCCAGGGTGGAAGCGGTAGGTATTGAAGGGGGTGAGATTCCGTGCGATGCCGTCGTTCTTTCGGGCGGCGCTGATACGCCTGAGCTGGCTTCGCATGCCGGAATCGAATTGCCGTTGCATTTCACATTTGGGGCGACAATTCTAACCGAGCCTATTCCGCCGGTGTTCCAGAAGGTGGCGGTGGTGCATACGCCGCGCGACCTCAAGCTTCGAACGAATTTTCGACAGTTACTCGACGGCTCACTGATGATTCACGGTGGATCGGGCGGTGTATCACAAGATGGATCGATGGGAAAAACGGATGAAGAAGCCGAGCAAGTCTTTGAGGCCGCAGCAGGTTTTGTGCCTTCTCTGAAAGGGACCAAAATCAAGGAGGTACGGAGGGGACGCCGGCCGATACCCGAAGACGGACATCCCGTACTGGGATTCGCAGCGTCTGTGCCGAATCTCTACTTTGCTGCGATGCACAGCGGTGTGAGCCTTGCCGCGCTTGTGGGAGCGTTTGCAGCGGTAGAGATTATCGACGGCGCAAGAATTGATATTCTTGAACCGTACAGAGTGGAGAGGTTCGGCTGAGAGGAGATTCTACATGCAGAAACTGGTTTTCCTGGGCATTGGATCCAACAACTCGGATATTCTGGATGCCGTCCTGGAAATTAACGCGGTGAAACCGACCTATGAGGTGCTAGGGTACGTGACCCGGGACGGAAAGCCCAGAGAAAAAGGCGACCTGGAGTTTCTGGGCGATTTTGAGGCGGTGCGCTCCCTGCCGGAGGATGTGCAGATTACCGGTTTCACCTTCGGTCCGGGGAGCTATCGGACCTGGCCCGATACGGTGGCGGAGTTGGGTCTGCCACGGGAGCGATTTGCCACGATTGTCCATCCCCGGGCGTACGTTTCCGGCGAGAGCACCGTGGGACGGGGGTCGGTTGTTCTGGCGGGTACGACGGTGGGGGCGTTTGTGACCATCGGCGATCACGTGATAATTCTGCAAAACGTGGGCCTGTCCCACGATGATGTGATTAGCGATTACTCTTGCCTTGCGGTGGGGGTGAGTTTCTCGGGGAGCGTGCGGGTGGGACGGAACTGTTTTCTGGGAACGAATTCGACGATTATCGGGGCTGCGATCGGCGAGGGCAGCATGGTGGGGGCGGGCACGCTGATCCGGCACGATGTGCCTCCGGGCGAGGTGTGGGTGGGCAATCCCGGGCGGTTTTTGAGAAAGGTGGGGGATTGAAGATCTCACCGCGGAGACGCGGAGGACGCAGAGAAAACCTGAGAAAGGGTCAGAACCATTATCTGAAGAGCTATGGAAAGAGGGAGATAAGAATGGCTTCGATCCGAATTGCAGTGATCGGGTGTGGGAGGCGTGCGGCTTCGTGGTTCAGGACAATACAGGCCGTTCCGAAGCTGGAGATTGTAGCTTTGTGTGATAAGATTCCGGCGCGGGTAGAAGATCGGGCAGGATTGCTCGACAAAGATGGGGTCGCGCTGTACGGTGATCATCGGAAGATGCTGGAGGAGGTGGATTGTGAGGCCGTGGCCGTGGTTACCGAGCCGGAATACCAGGCATCTCTTTCGGTGGAGGCGATGGAGGCCGGAAAAGATGTGATTAGTGAGGTGCCTGTGGGCTACCGTATGAAGGACTGCTGGGACCTGGTTTTGACGGTCGAGCGCACGGGAAGGGTGTATTATCTGGCCGAACAGCAGCGGCACAGTCCGATGACGCTTTCCTGGCAGAAGATGGTCAGAGAAGGAAAATTGGGGAAGATATTATTCGTGGAAGGCCACTATCTGCATGCGATGGGAGAAGACCGGTTCTGGGTGGATACTCAAACGGGTAAGGGGATCACATGGGAAGAGAAAGCCGGCAATCCCAACGCGGTTAAGTCCCGCCTGTGGAGCATGCAGCATCCCATTCTCTACGGACCGCATGAGCTGAGTCCTTTGCTCAAGATCCTGGACGACCGGGTTGTCAGGGTTTCCTGTTTTTCGACCCGGACGGAGAGTTATCGTTTTGAGGAGGTTCCGTTCCCCGGCATGATGGAACCGTTTACGTCGCCCGATCTGGAAGTGGCAATGATGCATACGGAGAAAGACACGATTATGCGTTTCGCAGCCGGGTTCAACGCGCCAAGCAGCGGAGCGCACTGGTATCATCTGATGGGCACCAGAGGGGATGTTGAGACCGGCAGGGGGAAGAACGAGTCCGGAAAGACGTATTTTTGCGGTGCGCCGGTTATTCGAGGGAACGAGTTTTCTATTGAGCGGACGGATGCGAAATGGGAGTTCGAACCGGATCGTATTCGGGAGATCGCGTCTGCAACCGGCCACGGCGGGATGGATTATTTTCCGGTTTCAGACTTTGTGCAATGTATTCTGAACGACAAAAAGCCGGACATCGACGTGTACGACGCGGTGGAGACCGCGGCCCCGGTAATTTTGGCCGCCGCTTCGGCAGAAGACGGGGGGATGGTTAAGACGGTGCCCGATTTTCGACCGGGGCCGGAACGGGATGTCGGGCAAGAGCCGAAGGATTTTTTTGCATAACCGCAGGGCGACCGGCCGGGACTGGGCGTGGAGGTAGACGAGGCGTCGCTGGATGAGGCGTTCGAGTTTGTCGAACCCGCGCACCTGCGCCGGGAGGATGGTTCGTATACCAACCGGTAGGCAGGGCTACTCTGTGTTTTTCACTGCCAGCTCCGAGCCCTGGCCCTTGCGCACCTTTTCCCGGATGGCGATGAAGGCCGCAATAGCCCATCCCGTGGATGCTTTGCGAGATGAATAAGAAAACAACCAAAAGCCGGCCCCAAGGGGTCGGCTTTTGGTTTTGAGCGTGACAGAAGGGATTACGAGAAATAGCCGGACCCGATTGCGGCGGGCGGGATGCGGTCGATCGGGGCGCGGGAGGCAATTTCGAAGGCGAAGCCGATGGGCGCGGGGCCTACATCGTCGAAACGGACATTGTAGGTGGTTGCGCCCCACCGGGAACCGGCGGCGACCAGGTCGAAGGTTTCAAAGCTTCCCTGATGTGTGTTGAAGCGCAGGTACCCCAGCAGTTTCAGATCTACTCCTCTGGATTTGTCCACGACCTGTTCGCTGAACGGGTTGACGTCGAAGGTGGGTTCAGCCTCATTTTTGATTGCGCCTTCAAGGCAGAGATGGATATGGTCGGGGGTTATATTTTCGACGGTGAGGGTTATGTCGGCGTTCTGGATATTTTCATTGCGCCACCGGGAAGACTGGCCGCGAACGGTGTCGATGAGGTGACACCTTGCGATGCGTTTTGCGAAGAAGGCGGGCGCGGAATAGGACTGACCGGACTGCGGGTCGGCGGGAATCAGGGAGCGCGCCTCCGCTTTTGTGAACCAGGCGAAGTCGATGTTGTGCCGGGGGTCGATTTCGTCGGATTCCCTGGGAAGGTCACGGACGGTGATTTTCAGGATAAGGCCGTCTTCGGGGTAGGACCAATCGAGCCGGGGGTCGGGCTCGTAGGTCTCCGAGATGTCGGATGGAGGATACGGCGCCGGGTCCCACTTTTCCAGGCCCTGTTTGAGCATGTCCAGGACTTTGTCGGCATCCCGGGTGTTGATGGAGGCCAGCAGTTCGCCTTCCACGGTGCAGGCGTAGAGTCCCTGCCGCGTGGCAGTGGGTTTGGTCCTGCCGCCGTAGTGGCCCTGTTCGGCAACCAGGCGAAAGAATTCGCCTTTGGCGTCTTTCTGGGTCTGCGTGTACCCGCAGTTGTCGGCGACCGGGACAAAGGACTCGCTGAGAAGCTGGATAATTCCCGGGTGGGAGAATGCGGACGCACGGCCCGCAATGCCGTTGTTTCAGACGCAGCCGAGCGGATTGCCGTTCATCGCCCAGATGAACATGGGGCGGTTGACGACGGCCGCTTTCAACCGGGCCTCCCAGAGGTCGGTTTCCCAGGGGATGCCGGTCCACTTGCGTTCGTCGGGACCGGGTTTGATGCGGGTTAGGAAGGTTTGGAAGGTGTTCGGGTTGAGCGGGGTTTCGGCGGTCAGGTCCAGGGTTTCGTTCGGCATTTTATCCTCCGTTAAGATGTTCGCGTGGAGATCGTTATTTCCGTCGCTCCTTGAGGAAATCCTCGTAGCAGGCGGTCAGTCTACGCGCCGTCAGCGCTTCGGTGTAGTTCTCCAGCACCCGCCGCCGTCCGGCCTGCCCCAGCCGGCGGCGCTCGTCTTCGCTTTTTAGCAGGCGCTCGACCGCCACCGTGAAGCCGTCTACATCTTTAAGCGGAAAGAGGAGGCCGGTGCGGCCGGCGTCGATCACCTCGCGGCAGCCCCGGATATCGCTGGCGGCGATGGGCACTCCCATGGCCGCCGCTTCCATGAGGGCGCGGGGGATGCCCTCCCGGTAGGAGGGAAGCACGGCTGCGTCCATGCAGGCGTAGAGTTCGGGCATGTCGGTGCGCATCTCCAGCACCAGGCAGCGCCCCTCCAGGCCGTGCTCGGCGACCAATCGGTGCGGATCGATGGCGTCGGACTGCTCCTCCGGCTCGGGAATGCCGACCACCAGGAAACGGGCGCGGGGTATTTTGAGGGCCAGCCGGCCGGCCATGGCGAAGAATTCGGCGAAGCCCTTCTCGCGCACCAGCCGCGCCACCATGCCCACCACGAGGTGGTCCTCCTCCAGACCCAGCTCCCGCCGTTTCTGCCGCCGCGCGTCCGGGTAGCGCTCCGGGGCGAAGCGGCGCTCGTCGATGCCGTTGCCGATCAGGTGCAGCCGCCCGGGCTCTTTGAAGCGCTGCGTCACGGCATGCTCGTAGTCTTCACGGCTCTGAAAGAGCAGGTGGTGGCACCAGGCGGCGCACCAGCGCTCCGCCCCCACCCCAAGGGCCTGGTGCAGCCCGCGCGAGTTCTCGTTGAAGAGATAGCCGTGTACCGTGTGGACTATCATCCGCGCACTCGCCAGCCGGGCGACAAAAGGACCTAAGAGCGTGCCCTTGGGGTTGTGGGAGTGGACGATGTCGAAGCGCTCCCGACGCAATGTCCGGTAAAGAGCCTCGATACAGCGCAGGTCGGTCAGCGGCTCGATCTCGCGGGCGAAGGGAATGTGGATCACGCGGATGCCACACGCCGCTAATTTCTCGCCGTAGGCCCCCTTGCCGCAGATGACGCTGATGTCGTAGCCGGCCTCCAGCAGCCGCTCCAGCCTGGCCCGCAGCATCAGGTAGGCGATGCGGTCGGTGGGGACGATGTGGGCGACCCTGGTCCTCAAAGTCCGTGCTCCTCCCAGTTTTCAGTTCTCCGCGTCCTCCGCGTCTCTGCGGTGAACATTGAATCCTGTGTCATGAAATCAGAACACATGAACCACGTGCCCATTCCCCGGGAACCAGATTACATCCACCACAAAAGAAAGCGTGACTGCAAGGGCGTATCCGATCAGGATGCCCAGGAAGAAGGGCTGCCATCTGCGATAAAGCATTGCCCCGCCGACCTTCAGGAGGATGCCTTTGATCGCCCAGACCAGAAAGGCCGAGAAGACCAGCTCCCGCGTGAAATTCGTGCCGGTGATCGTCAGGCCGATGGGGTGCAGCGGCCACCAGGGGAAGCGGTACCGCAGGGCGCTGAGGATCGCCATCAGGCCAGCGCCGACGCCGAAGAAGGTGATGCGGTCCCAATCGGCGCCGGATGCGTTTTTGATCTTGTTCACCGCGGAATTGAAGGCGGCCTTGTTTCCGCTGTTGTACGGCCACACGTCAAAATTGTAAGCGCCGTGTCCATAGGCCAGATAGAGGGTGAGGAGGATCGAGACGAGGGCGCTCAGGACCAGGCTGAAGATAACGGCCGCGAGGATCGCCCTCCGGTTTCCCCGGACAAAGTCGGCCAACCTGACCGCGTGGACTAGGGGGGGCATGAACAGCCCGCGATAGGAGATAAGCGCATAGGAAAATGCCATCGCCGTGAGCGAGGATCCCGACAACGTACGGCTGCCGAGGGTGTAGACCGCGAAGGTCTGTCCGCTGAGGGGCGTGCGCACATAGATCAACCCGGTTTCCGCCACGATTTTCGATATACCAATGTAGGTGATCAAGGTGCCCAGGATACAGAGGGCGGCCGCGCGGTACTCCATTCCCGACGCACGTAACCAGAGCAGGAGATAGACCAGCCCCAGGAGCGTTCCCCAAACGGCCGTTTTGTAGCGCATGATCTCGCCGGCATCGTCTACCCGGTCTGCTCGATTGAACACGGTATGGAGCACCTTCCGGAGGTGGTCGCGGGCCATCCAGAGCCCCCAGGCCACAAAAACGAAGAGCGCGCCGAATCCCTCCCAGCCGGCAATCTCATAGGACGATCCCCACTGATCGGAGATCTTGAGGGCGTATCCCAGCCGGTTGAGGAGGCCGATCTGCAGCACGTTCAACAGGTAGAAGAACCAGACACTGAAGAGGACTTCGAGATTGGCAAAATAAACAAATCCGATGGTGTAGAGGTTGAACTTGATCCGGATCCCGGGGAAGGAACTGCCCAGCCGCAGCCAGGTTCCGGACCGGTACTTTCCCGTTGGGAAAGTGGGGATGCCGGGGGAGAAGTATGACAGGATATTCCAGGCGATCATCACAAAGCCGATGGCGAATCCGGCCCAGAAGAGCGCCCCCCACACCGTGCCGGACCGCCGGGTCTCCGGGGCCGAGGCGATGTCTAAGGCGGCTGTGGCCAGGGGATAGATGAGCCGCTCGTTCTGAGCCCACTGCCGCCGCAGGATGACCGCGATGCAGATCGATACGAATGCGACTGCGCCGATGAAGCTGAGCCACCAGAAGAGCGGCACGGTCCAGACGTCCCAGGGAATCTGCTGACCCCCCGGCAGTCCTTCGAAGAACCAGTCCATGGCCCGTTCGCTGTTGGACGGCGCCAGCCAGGGAGGGATATGATTGTGCAGATACTGCGCCCATCCGTTTTCGGGTGTGGCGAAATAGTAGGGCGCCGCAATAATCCCGAGCAGGTATCCCGGCAGTCCGTCGGCGGCCGGGATGACCGCGCTGGACAGGCCCATGATGAGGACCAGGAGAAGCTCCGACCGGGTGAGCGCAGACCGGGTCCCGAGGACCCTCAGCAGGGGATTGAGCGCCAGCGCAAGCAGCACAAAGGTGACAAAGAGCGCGAGGGGAAAGTTGCTCATGTTGAGGCGGGAGGAGCGAACGATGAATTCGGAATAAGTAGCCCATACACTCACGACCGCCACGACGACCCCGCCCAGGATAACGGCGCGGCCCGTCAGTCCCCGCTGTCGGGCCTGATCAGAGTCTCCCTCGTGGTCCACATCGTCTTGAGCGATCAGTGCCGGGGCTCTTGCGTGATCGGTATCTATTTTTTCGCCTCTTTGCCGTTTTTAAAGGACATTATTTTCGTGGTTCCAAAGACATACCGCACAAAGACACCGTCCCACATTTTTCCACGTTTGTAGGTTCCCTGCCCGATCTGTTTGCCGTTTTTATTATAGGGTGCCGACTCGGTTTTACGTAGATGTTTTCTGTCTATGCTGCATCGGCATAGTCAAGGAGTTCATCATTGGCATATCGAACCTGTTTATACTGATTCCAGAAAGCATCCCATCGTTTTGACTTGACGTAAGTGCGTAACTGCAAGATGCGTTGTCCTCCCTGCCAGGACCATTGCATACCCGATCGACAAAGCCTTGTCTTGACCAGGGTCTTGCAGGCCGCTTCGACGGGTCCCGAGCCAATGGGCAGACCCCTTCGACGAAAGTCAGCATAGGCCATCCGGTGTTTGTTCCGAAAGAAGAAGGTTCGTTCTGTTTCCAGGTCTTCCAATCGTTTTTGACCCAGCCTTCGGCGGCTTTTGTAATAGTCGATGGAGCGAATAAGGGTTTCTGCTGCGCCATCTTGGGTCAGCAGTTTGTGGTGGTAGGTTTCATACCAGCTTTGCGCTTTTGCTGATTTTTTGCCAAACAGGAGTTCGGCAGCTTCAGACAGATGTTCTGTGGTGTGATAAAAATCCACCAGTTTTTCATACCCGATGAACCGAGGAGTGGTATCAGCATATTTCCACAACCCTCGTGCCCCATCACACAGGAACACTTTTCCGACCTCATCTTTCAGTTGTCCTTCGATATGATCGAGTTCTTCCTCAAAGCGTATCTTCAACGTTTGACCACCCTCTTCGGGCATTTGTGCCACATACCGAGAGACCAAACGCTTTGGTGGGGTGCCGTCCTTTGGAGGTGCCCCATAAAAGGACAGGCTGCCCACCAGGGCCTGTTTGAAACTGGTCGGACTTTCTTCGGACGGTTTTTCCCCCGGCCTCTCTTGTGGACGCCCGCGTTTTTTCCCCGGCTCATCCAGCCTGAGGTGGGTCCCATCCAGGCTGGCCACCATCACTTTTGTCCCTTTGGGGTTCTCCTCCTCCTGACGGATCGACCGGTTGAGTGTTTCATCCATCTCGACCAGCCACGCTCCCGTCTCTTCTGTGATGTGTTTGACCGCTGTGGCAGAAGGCTGAAACAGAGCCGTCTTTTCCAGCACAGAAACGGTTTCCTCCGGCGTGATCAAGCTCACCGTGAACAACACCGCTTCACGAACTTCCACGGTGGCAAACTCACCGACCATTCCCCACATCACATCCAACGGCACATAAGAAGGCCCCCCTTCATCGGCCTGAAACAGATTTCGAGAAAGCTTCATCTTCCCAAAGGGGGTCAAAAACGTCTTCTCACTTTGTTGCTTAAACCGATACAGCACATTCTCGACCTGTTTTGGGGCCTCATCCACTTCGTAGGCTTCCAAAAATGTGCGAAGCGCTGCGATCCCACAAGCCTTGAAGGCTTCACCAAGCCCACTTGTGACCTGTTCTGCCAATTGAGGCGTCAAACTCTCCAGGTCCAAATTTTCGCAATGGGCGCTCAATTTTTGCTTAAATTCCCAGGTGGCGGCTTCGATCATCTCTGCGAGGTCCATCTTGGGCTCCTTTCCCGTATCTATACAACCTTATTGTTTTCAGTCTGTTGTATGATCGGGATTTGGAGCCTTTTTTGCAACTCATTTACGTAAATTCAGAGCAGCACCCTTTAGATGTCACCCAAAAGGCACAATATGGGAATCGGATCAAGGCGCTTGCTTCCTACTTCAACCAGTATCACTTCGTTCCCTTAGAACGCACGTGTGAGATTTTCGAGGATCTGTTTGACCATCGGCTCTCACAAGCGACGGTCTTGCAAGCCAATGCGGTCTTGGCCGATCGCCTACACCCCGTCGATTTGATCATCAAGCAAGGCCTGATCGACTCCGATGTGCTCCATCTGGACGAAACCAGTTTATCTGTGGCAGGCAGGCGAAATTGGGTTCATGTGGCCAGCACAGAGCGGTTGACGCATTATGGTCTCCATCCCAAGCGCGGCCAAAAGGCCACCGATGCGATTGGGATTTTGCCCGACTTTGAAGGCCGGGCCATGCATGACCATTGGAAACCCTACTTTGGATACACCGCGTGCCAACACGCCCTTTGTAACACGCATCATTTACGCGAACTCAAGTTTGTGAAAGAGCAATACCAGCAAGGGTGGGCAGAGGGCATGGCGGCTTTGTTGATGGACATCAAAGAGGCCGTCGACCAGGACAAAGCGCACACCGATCATCTGTCTGCCCGAAAAATAAACGCCTTTGAAAAACGATACGACCAAATCTTAAAGCAGGGGTTGAAGGCCAATCCACCACAAAAACAGGATGATGGCATCCAAAAGAAAAGAGGAAGACCCAAACAATCCCCACCGAAGAATCTGCTGGATCGATTAGGGCAATACAAAGGGGAAGTGCTGGCCTTTATGTATGACTTCCGCGTGCCCTTTGACAATAATCAGGCCGAACGAGATATCCGAATGGTGAAAGTCAAACAGAAAGTCTCTGGGTGCTTCCGAACCGAAACAGGTGCGGCCATTTTCTGCCGCATTCGTGCCTATACCTCGACGGCAAAGAAAAACTCTCAACGGGTGATTGATGCCATTCAAGATGCCTTCAACAATATCCCTTTTATCCCCATCCCGACCGCTTCGTCCATCCCTACCCCTAGCTCCCAATGGAGTTGCCCCGTTTTGGTGGAGTGTTTAGGGCTTGGGCTTCAAGCCCGTGTTTGATGCTGTTTTTCATATGTCATCGGTGAGTGGTATGCGATTGATGAATGCCTACGATGGGGATTATACCAGCCCTCAATATACTCAAAAATAGCCAATCTGGCCTCCTTGTGGGTACGAAAACAACGGCGGTCGATCAATTCACATTCGAGGGTGGCGAAAAAGCTTTCACACAGTGCGTTGTCATAGCAGTCGCCTACAGAACCCATTGAGGGACGTATACCCGCCTCATCGCAGCGTTTACCGAAGGCAAGTGAAGTATACTGAGATCCCTGGTCGGAGTGGTGGATCACCCCACAAGGATGACGCTGCCAAAGTGCCATATTCAAAGCAGACAAAACCAACTCACTCTGGAGCGTCGAAGCCATCGTCCAGCCCACGACTCGGCGGGAAAAGACATCGATAACCACAGCAAGATACAGGAAGCCCGCCCAGGTTGGTACGTAGGTAATATCGGCCACCCAGAGTTTATTTGGGGCTTCAACAGTGAAGTCTCTCTTGACCAGATCAGGGGCTTTTTGAGCCTTTTTTCCCTTACGGGTGGTTCTGATACCCTTTCGACGGCTCACCCCGAAGATACCAATCTCAACCATCAGACGGGCGACACGCTTTTTGCCTATACGGATGCCTAATGCTGCCAGATTTTCCCAGATTCTGGGGGCTCCGTAGGTAGAATCAGAACGGGCATGAAAAGCCTTAATCTGTTCCTTGAGATCCGCATCGACCTTTGCTCTTGGCGATGGGGGGCGTCCTCGCCACGCATAATACCCACTGAGGGAGACACCCAGGACTCGGCATTGCGTGGTAATTGGCCATTTTGCCTGGTGCGCCTTCACGAACTGGAAGGCTTTCTGGGGATCGTGTTGGTCTCCTGAGCGAACCAGGCTGCTGCTTTTGACAAGATCTCACGCTCGATGCGTAACTGCTTAATCTCGCGACGAAGACGGCGCAACTCCTCTCGCTCATCACTGGTCAGACCGTCTTCTCGAAGGCCCTCGTCTCGGTCGGCCTGTACCACCCAGTTCCGGATCGTCTGGTCTGAGGGCTCGAACTCTTTGGCCAGCTCTCCTGGCGTACGACCGGCTCGAACCAATTCGACCATTTGCTTTTTGAACTCAGGTGGATAAGGTGGACGTGTTGGCGGCATAGTGGATCTCCTTTCTCCCAAGAGATAAGGTACCCACCGAAACGGGTCAAGTCCACAACACCTGCTTGATCCCATTTTGCTGGCTTTTTGACCTGAGCAGTTACCCTAGCACTAAGCCCTGCATCAATCACCAGTCCACGTTGGACTAAGATAAGACTGCTCAGGGAGTGATTCACGCTTTTCGATAGCAATAGGTATGCGCAGTTCTCTGCGAGCCGTCGACGCCCAGTAATTGCTTCCAGAATTTCACCCGTGACTTTCAGGACGTCACCGTAGACGGACTCCCACGAGCCGTGATACGCCGAGAACCGCCTCGAGTTCTCAGCCCAGTGGGATCGGATGTCCGGAAGTGTCAGATTGAGCATAGGGTCCTGGCGGCGATCAACATTGATGGTACATAACATAAATTATACTGCCCAATTGAAATGACAAACATAGCGGTTGCTGGTAGCATAAACCCGTTCTATTTTTGAAGCAAACGAAATATCAAACGCTCCATTTTTATGTGGTTATACACGTCAGGCTGCGTGTCCAGGACCAGGATTATCCAGGCGGGCTGACCGGGATAATCCCTCAAGTTCAAGTTGAAAACGGTCGAGAAGCCCGGTTTCTTCCGGCTGAATAGAATAAATCACGAATCACGCATTCGGCGCCACCACGTATCCCACCTGCTTATCCACCACATTCAGCAGCGGCTCCCCAGTGCAAAACCGCCGCACGTTCTCCACAATCAAATCCATCCGCCGCGCCTCGATCTCGGGCGACACCCCGGCCACGTGCGGCGTAATGATCACGTTCTCCATCTCCCAGAGCGCGTGCCCCTCCGGCAGCGGCTCCACCTCGAACACATCCAGCCCGGCCCCGCCGAGTTCTCCCGCTTCTAAAGCCTTTGTCAGCGCCTCTAAGTCCACCACCTTCCCCCGGCCGATATTGACCAGAATCGCCGTCTGTTTCATCGCCCCCAGCGCTGCCGCGTCCATCATATACTCCGTCTCGCCCGTATGCGGCACACAGATCGCTAAGAAATCGACCTGCGCCAGCATCTCGTGAAGCTGTTCCGGTCTGTAGATCGTCTCCACATAGTCGGGCGTCCCCTTCGGCGCCGGGTCCACTCCCAGCACGCGCATCCCAAACGTGTGACCCCGCTCGGCCACCGCCAGCCCGATCCCCCCCAGCCCGATAATCCCCAGCGTCGTCCCCGCCAGGTGGATCACCTCCGCGCCCCGCTTGTCCCACCGCCCCTCGGCCTGCTGCCGGGCGTAATGGTGCATTCCCCGGGCAAACGAAAGCACAAACGCGAACACGTGATCTGCAATCACATCGCTGTAAATCCCCCGCTGGTTCGTCACCACCGCCGAATGCTCGCGCAGCTCCGGAAAAAAGAAATTGTCCAGCCCCGCACTCGTCGCCTGCACCCACCGAAGCTGCTTTGCCGCCCCCAGCAGCACCGGCGTCAACTGCCCGTAGTACGCATCCGCATCCCCAATCTGCTCCAGCGCCTCCTCCTCGGAAGGCGCCACCCGCGCCTCCACTCCTAAGTCCCGGACCTTCTGCATCCATGCCTCATCCAGCGCGCGTCGAAACACCATCTTGGTAGCCATCGCTCACCTCTCCTCTCTCCGAATAACTTCAACAACCCCTGCCTCCGGCTCCATCCGCACGTAGTCCCCCGTCCGGATCACCGCCAGCGGATCAGGCTCCAACTCGTCCATCAGCGCCACATTCGCCAGCACCGCCCCCTGCACCATCACCGGATTCGTCCGCCCGAAAATAAACCCCGCCGGACACGTCCCCCGCACCACCATATCCAGCATCATCCACGACGTCGCCACCCCCCCCTTCGACGTCCGAAACACCGCCACCTTCCCCACAATCGACTGCCCGAACAATTCGTGCGTCTCCCGGCTGATCACCCCCCGGTACCGGTCGTAATCGTACCGCGCGCTGAACCCCTCCTGCGACACCACCGCCTCCCCTTCGGCCGGCGGCCCCACCCCAGGGTGTCCCGTTAACACAATCTTCTCTCCCATAACCCTGTCGCTTTCAAGGAAAAAGGGAAAAGGAAAACAAAAGCGGAATTCAGATGATTCTACTTTTACCTTTTTACTTTTTACTTTTTACTTTCCCAGTAACCGCCGCCTCAATACACGCCTCAATCGGTCGAAAAACCGGCGTATATCCATACCCCGAAATAATATTCGCTAACTTCGCCGAATTCGTCACCAGCGTCCGGTAGTTAAACCGCTCCTGCAAAACCCGCGCCGTCATAATATAAAAACAGACCCCGCTCAGAATCCTGCCTCCGGCCGCCTCCACCGCCTCTGTGTACCCCATCCGGTCCGCCAGCGCCTTGATCTGGTAATTCGTCGTCAGGTAAAGCTTCGTCCCCGAATGCACCTGCATGCCCTTTAGTCGGTCTGCAAACTCCCTCAGCTCGAACAGCGAAAGCTGGGGCGTGCCGCACACCACCAGGTCCACCTCCTCCACCTCCGGCGCAAACGAATCGTAAGTCGCCCCCAGCGTGCCCTGCGCCACCACAATCGTCTCCTCCGGCTCCCGCCCCCCGTAGGCCTCCTCAACCGTCCGCGCCTCCGGTGTCACCCCCACTATATGAAACATTGCCACCGATCCAAAGCTAGCCAGCGACGCCCCTAAGTGCTTCAACTCGTCGATCGTGGGCTGCGCCTCCACCCCCTCAAAAACCGGCACCCGCCAGTAATCGTTCACCTTCCGGCCCACAAAACAGCCCACCGCGCCCCAGTCGCTAATCGACCCCGGCTGCTCCTCCACCACCACCCGCACCGTCCCTAAGCGATGCTCGGGGAGGTGATAGCCGTACCGGGGCGCCCGACCGGTCAGCCCGGCCCACACCGCCGCCGGACCCGCCTCAAAATTGGACCGGGCGCCCGCCACCGAATTCGCAAAAATCACCGCCCCCGTATCCCCCCAACCTAAGTGCTCTCCAAAGCGGGGCTGGTCCACCGTCTGGTAGTTGATGCAGGTATTGCACGGCAGCGCCCCCATCGCCGTCAGCGCATCCATAAGGCGCCGCTCCTTGAGCACATCGGTCTCATCCTGCCCCACCTCCCGCCACAGCGCAAAATCCACGCTCCGGGGATTCGTCGTCACCGGCACCTGGAAGCGTCCTCCCAGACGCGCCGTTTCCTCTAAAAACGCAAGCCCCGGATCTGCAACCGCCTCAATATCGGCCATCACATGCACCGTGCGCACCCCCACAAAATCGGCCGCCCCGAAAAACGCGCCCACCCGCATCTGCTGCTGCAGCGCCTGCCGGACCGCCTCTCCCGCCTCTCCCCGCAGCATCCCCTCCTCTTCACGCGTCAGCTCCATCTCCGCTCCTTAATCTGTTATGGAATCGACCTTTGCATCAAGTGATAATAAGCGACGAAATCTTCCCCTGTCAAATAAAAAAACCAACCGGACACATCCGGACAAAAAAAATCCTGGAGGATATCCTCCAGGACGACAAGCGGGCAAACAGGGAACGATGCGTCTACCGGTACACGTCCACCAACTGCCCTGGTTCCGGCACACTGCCGTAATCCAGCCGGGTCATGCTCGGCCCCGCCGGCGCCGGGGGCGAAACCTCCGCCGACTTGATCTCTTCCACATCCACTTCCCCGCTCCCTTCTGTCCCTTCCTCCGGCTCAATGCCGCCCACACCCTCAACCGCGCCGGAAGGCTCGAGCGGTTCCGGATTCAGAGCCCCGCCAACCGCACCCAATGCGCCGCCTTCAGGATCGAGTGCGCCATCGGACCTCTCTTCACCCTCCCCAGACGGCGAAAGCCCGGCATCCGGCTCGAATCCCGACTCCGGCGCTGGCGCCTCTACCGGCTTCCCCTCCAGACCGCCGCCCTCAACTGCGTCTCCGGCCTCCTCCAATACGCCCGTATCGCCGGTCTGCCCGTCCTCCCCTCCCCCTTCGCCTCCCTCCAATTTCTCCTTCACAAGCTCCTGCCGGGCCTGCGCCTCCATCTGAGACGCTGCGGACGCCGCCCGGTAGTCCTGCGCCGACGGCTCTGCAGGCGCCGTGGCCGCACGGCGGACCGCCTGCGCCTTCCGAATTGTCGCCTCCGGATCGCCGGACACCTTCGATGTATCAACCTGGACCTCGCCCCCCACGGCATACCGCCGGCTGTCGGGTCCGGTCTCGTACTCGTACTGGGCCCCACCCCGCACGTACTGCCCTCCTGCCCCAACGTGCGCCTGCTCGTGCGCCCGGACCTCCCGGTCCCGCTCCCGCAAACGCTTCACTTCCTGCTGATCTTCTTCGCTCAGCTCCAGCTCACCGGCAGCAGAAGCTGTCCCTTCCTCTTCGGCCCCCTCTGCCTCTTCATCCCCGGACCCTTCTGCAGACACCGCAGACGTTGATGCCCCGTTCAAATCGCCCTCCTCGGCAGGCGCTTCTTGCAGATCGGGGATCTCGGCCCCTTCAATCCTCGCGGCCTCTGCCCCGCCGTCCTCTGCAGACCCCTGTCCGGGAAGCGATTCCGCCGCTCCCAGCAGCTTTTCGGCCCCCAACAGCTTTTCGGCCCCCAGCAGGGCCATGCCCGCCTCGGACGGCTCGAACCGGTCGCCCGGCTGGCGAACGTCGCCTTCCGAAGCGCCTAAAGCCTCGACCTCGGAGAGCGGAAACGCAGTTTCGCCGTCCGCCTCCTGCGAGGTATGGGGATGCAGAGCGTGGGCGCCGAAGTCGGACGGGAGTATGGATGAATCAATACGCATAAAGAGCCGTCTGCCGGTTACGATTTGATCTGAATGGATAGCCCCTATTCTTATTTTATCGGCAGAAACTTCTGTTTCTTGAATGATTTCGGCTTTTTAAACATATCAAATAATCTAAAGCATTAAATACATTTATAATTACCGTAGGGGCGAAGTAACCCGCCCTGCAGGGTTGCTGCAAAAAAAAGGACGGCCCAAAACCTGGACCGTCCCCATAAACGCCCACCGGCGCATGTTCTGCCTCAATACCCCTTGAACAATACCCAGCGGCTTTGAGGCATAAGCATCTTACTTTTGACATCTTGAAGCGGCTGGGTAAGCGAACTCCCTGTGACCCCCCGCAGTCGCTGGTAGTAATCTTTCGCCTGCTTCTCCGTCATCAACTGGCCGCCGTTCAATTCAAAAATGTGGACGTATTCCGGTGAGTCCACATCCTCAAGAGGCTTTTTGGACGGAACCTTCACAACCATCTCATAAGAGCTGACGTGTTTGAGTTTGATATTGGACGGAAGTGTACCAAGACCCCGGATGATAGCATCCGCCATTTTCCGATAATCGGTTGCGCTTGCCGTCTTCTTCAACCTGTTGATCACTCCCAGGAACCATTTGTGCTTCGAACTCCCAGCCATAGCTACACCTCCTGTTAGACATTCAACTCACATAGACCGGAGCGTTGGTACGAACCAGAGGACACCATACTATTGTATCCAGAACAAAGAAAAGTCAAGCAAAATATAGCACCCGCTCCCCGCCGTATTGACAATCCCCCAAAGGTTGTATATTTTCCGTATGCGTTTTCCGACTCTTGCTTTTACCTTTTACCTTTTTCCTTTCTTCTTATGACCCTCCTCCTCCTCAGCATCCTCGGCCTCGCCCTGGGCCCCCTCCTGGATCGCACCGTGCGACGGCAGACCGCCATCGTGGCCCTCCTGGAAGGATTCGTGGCCGCAACCGTCCTCGGGCTTGTGCTGGGACACATCCTGCCCGAAGCCGTTGAGGCCGGCGGCTGGCTGTGCCTGCCCGTCGCCTTCCTGGGCCTCATCGGCCCCCAGCTCGCCGAAGGCTGGAGGGAGGGCAGCGAACTCCGAATCCACGGAACCGTAGCCGTCCTGGCCCTGGCCGGACTCTTCCTCCACACCCTGATGGACGGCGCGGCTCTCGCCGGCGCCCACCACACCCCGCACGACGCCGCAGCCGCGGCCCTCGGCATTGGCGTGGTCCTCCACCGGCTCCCGGTGGGCCTCACCGTCTGGTGGCTGGTAAGACGAGCGGCCGGCGGGAAAGCCGCAGCCGCGGCCCTGATCGCCATCTGCACCGGCACCCTGGTCGGCTTTCTGGCCGGTGAGGCCGTCGTCGAACGCCTCGACACCGTCTCCATCGCCCTCTTCCAGGCCTTCGTCAGCGGCAGCCTGGTCCACGTCGTCCTCCACCGGAGCCTCTCGGAAACCCTCTCCCCGCCCGATCCCCGGCCGGCCGGTCGAATCGGTCGGCTCAACTGGAGCGGCATCGGCGCCCTGGCAGGCATTGGCGCCCTCCTCTTTGTACCCCTCTCCGGCCACCGGGTCGAAGCCCGCCTGGGCATAGCCGAAACCATCCTCAACTACTGGATGCTGAGCGCGCCCTTCCTCATCGCGGGCTTTCTTGCCCTGGGACTCGCCCATGCCTCCGGCCGGGCCCGTTTTCTCACCGGCGCCCTCCCCGAACCCGATCGGCCTCAACCCTCTCCCACCGCAGCCCGCCTGTCCCCCGCAGTGACCTCCATCTTCAGCCTCGACATCCTCCTCCTCTCCATTCCCCTGCTGGGCGTGCCCCTCGCGCTTGTGCGCATCCTTGCATCCGGACTCATCCTCCTGGCGGTCGGTTTCCTCCTAACAACCCCTTCCAGGCCGCCCAACAGCGATCACGACCACTCAGCATCCCCCAGAACCGCTCGGCCGGCGTGGTCCGTCCTCCAGGCAGGATTCGGACAGGCCGTGGACCGAACCGCCCCCTGGCTCCTGATCGGCTTTCTAACCGCCGCCCTGCTGGAAATCTTCCTCCCCCCCCAGTGGATCTCAACGCTCCCGAAGCGCGCCGACCTCATCGGGCTTACCCTCTTAGGCGCCGCCGCCTCCCTCCCCGCAACAGCCGCCCTGCCCATCGCCCTGGCCCTGCTGCACAAAGGCATATCCCCCGGAGCGGCCATCGCCTTCCTTATCACAGCGCCGATCCTCACCAGAACCACGTCCCACACCCTGAAAACCGCCCTCGGCAAAACCCGCTCCCGCCTCTTCACCGCAACCGTCACAGCAGGCGCCCTGCTCTCAGGTCTCATCACAAACCACCTGCCCCTCCCCCTCACCGTACCGGACCTCCCCATCGCCCCCATCCCGATCTGGCAAAACCTCTGCGCCCTCCTCCTGGCCCTCCTCTTCATCCTCTCCCTGCTCCGCCTGGGCCCCGGCGGCATGGTCGCCCAACTCGGCCAACCCCACACCCACGACCACACCCACCACCCCCACTAACCAGCTCACTTTTTTTACTTTTTACTTTTTACTTTTTACTTCCATCAAGGAGCCCCTCATGCCCTACGAAGACCACAAACAACAGGCCACAGACGCCGTCACCTGCGCCGTCCTCACCATCAGCGACACCCGCACCGAAGCAGACGACAAAAGCGGAAAACTCATCAAAGACCTGCTGGAAGACGCCGGACACAGCGTGGGATTTTACAGTATCGTGCCCGATGAGGCGGATCAGATCCGTCGCCTGATCGAACAGATCGCAGAGGAGGGAGCCTGCCAGGCCCTGCTCACAAACGGGGGAACGGGCATCGCGGCCCGGGATACGACCTACGAGGCCGTGGTGGGACTTCTGGAAAAACGCCTGGATGGATTCGGCGAACTCTTCCGATTCTTAAGCTGGGATGACATCGGATCGGGCGCCATGCTCTCCCGGGCCGTCGCAGGCGTCTACCGCGACATAATGGTCTTCTGCATGCCCGGCTCCTCCGGCGCCGTCCGCCTGGCCATGGAAAAACTCATCGTCCCGGAACTCTCCCACCTCGTCTGGGAAATCTGGCGGCAGAAATAGGGCGCCCCATATCCTGCACGCGGCGTCGGACGCCTGAGTGGCCAGAACCTTTCATTTTTCTGTCACTTTGCCGCAACCCCGCGATACGTATACCCATAAGTCTTAGGCGCCTTCTCCATATAGAATTCATCCAATTCAATGATGCCAAAATCCTGTTCCTCAATAAGTGTTCTCATGTTTCGATTGAGAGAGCAACCATCGCCGATGCGCTTTTGCAGCGGTGTCAGCAGATTCTGCCACCGCTGTATCTTTGGATCATCGCTCAGCCCGTGTTCGATAAAGAAGAACCGCCCATCCGGTTTCAGAACACGGCGGATTTCCCTGAGTGCCTGTTTAACATCTTTAATGCTGCACAGGGTCCAGGTACTCACAACATGATCAAATGCCCGGTCCTCCATCGGCAACCTTTCCCCGCTTAGAACACGATGATCTACGGTGATGGCGACATCTCTGATTCGTTCTTTTGCGATAGCATTCATTCCGGGATTCACATCCACAGCGGTCAGTTTTTGAATATTGGACGGATAGTGAGGAAGGTTGAGCCCCGTACCAAAACCAATTTCCAGAACGTCCCCCTCTACATCGGCCAGAAGCGTTTGACGGTATTCGTCCAGATGAGACATGGACATACAATAATCACAAAGGCGGGGAAAGAAAAATCGCGAATAAAATTCCACGATTCCCTCCTTTCTCGAGATTCTCACCAGTCCAACACTTCAGAATCTGCTAATGATTCTGAAAAAATATTCACCGCGGTTCAATAGTGGCTCCGTGGACCTCCGTGATTAGAACCATTTCCAATCCAGCCCGTACGCAAACCCCACCGTCAGATCCGTCCGAAACGCCACCCCCGACACCGGATTTTCACGGATCTTGTCCACCCGGTAGATAAAATTGTTCTGCCGCACGGCCAGGCTCAATTCGCCGACTAAGGGAAAACTGAACGTATTGTAGTTCTCGATCGAAACCACCTTCCGGTCCGTCAGCCCGAAAAAACTCTTCACCTTCGACCGGAACCGGCCCCCCTGCGGCAGCCGTCGCTGGTAGGTCAGCGTCACCTCTGCGCCAAAATCGCTCTCATCCGCCGCGTAATTGCGCTGCCCACGCGCGGCAAACCGGATCACCAGCCGCTGGTAAAAACGCCGCTGGAAACCCACGCTGTTCCGCCACAGAAAGGGCCGGGTGCCGCTGGTGCGCGTAAACGCCGTGCTAATCCCCGATGAAAGGATCGGCTCCACCTTCAGCCCGCCCAGCCGGTAGCGGTAGGTCACATCCACATCCAGCCTGTCGGATGAAGACTCTAAATTTCCAAGCGAACGGCCCACCTGTCCAAAATCCGTCGTATTCTCAAACAGCACCCCGTGGGCGCCTCCCTCATAACCCAGAAAATACCGGGTCGCGCTATTCCATGAAATACTCGTCTCACCCCTCAAAAACGACACCCGCTCCTTCTGCGCTCGATAGTCCTCCGTCGTTTCGTTGACATAATTGCGCCGGAACGCCCCCTCCACCGACCACCCCGACCGCCACACCCCTTTCCGTTCCAGCTCCCGAAACGCAGCCGAAGAAAGCGTTCCCCCCTTCAGCCACGCAGCTAAGAGCGAACGCAGGGAGATCCCCGTCCGAATGACCGATACCCCCTTCTTGAACTCGCCGTAACCGTCCCCTCCCCCGACCAGCACCTCCACCGTCACCACCTGATAAGGCTCGTTGTTCTGAATCGACCGTCCGTTCACCGTCATCCTCTTCGGATCCATACCGGCGAACACCAATCCCCCGCTGCCCCCTTTTGCACGCCGGCTCTGTTTTGCAATCGTCCGGAGCTGCCGGCCGGTCAGAACCATCTTCACCAGCGCGTCATCAAACCGGACAAACCGCTCGATATCCCGCAAATACAGGGGCTGCTTGGACCTGATCTCCCGAAAAGCCCCCCGCCTCACAACCCCCACCTCCATATCGGTATGCCACCGCATCAGATTGGCCACAACCTCCGCCTGCGCCTCCACCGTCTCCGCCTCAATCCGGCCCAGCATCTCTCCGGTCTCCTCCGCATAAGCCGCCTCCAGCTTCCCCACCAGAGCGGCCGTCTCCGAATCATCGGGCACATCCCCCCCCACCGGCAGCAGCGCCGCATCCATTCGCCCCACCCGGTAGCCGCCGTCCGCGTTCCGCAAGAACATAACCTCCACCTGCCCAACATAGGACCCGAAACGGGGCGTCGTCACAGCGTGAACGCCGTTCACCAGCCGGGTCAACGCCCGCACCTGAAGCGCCTGCTCCAGCCCCCGATACCCTCCGGCAACGACCAGATCCACCCCGGCCGCCTTCCGGGCCAGCGCCAGCGCCTCCCCCTCCTCCATGTGGACCAGCGCGATCACATAATCCGCCCCCTGCTCCCGCAGCGTCCCAACCGCCTGACGCGCCGCCTTTAACGGATCTTCAAACGCCAACAACGCTGTCGGGTTGGTCTGGGCCGCAACCTCCGGCGAAATCACACCCAGAATCCCGATCTTCACCCCCTCCACCTCCACCAGAAAGTACGCCTGCACCGGCGGCTCCATCCCCGCCTTCCACCTCAGATTGGCCGCCAGAAAGGGGAACCCCGCCTCTTCCCTACGCCTCACAAGCGCCTCCGGGCCGTAGTCGAACTCGTGGTTGCCGGGCGTCATCGCTGTGTACCCCGCCAACCGCATCGCCGCAACCATCGTCTCCCCCTGATCCCACGCAGACAGCGTCGAGGGCCCGATCGCATCTCCCGCATCTAAAACCAGCGCAGCGCCGGCCTCCCGAATCTCCCGGATCAGGCGCACCCGGGGCGCCATACCGCCCAGAAAACCCTCGTCCGTTGCCTGCCGGCGAAGCTGCCCGTACACATCATTGCTGTGTAAAATTTTGACCCTGACCGTATCGCGCACGCTCTCCTGTAGCGCTTCAGCCCCCACCGTATCCTGTTCCCCCTGTGCATAAACCGGATACGCGCCCAAACAGATCAGGGCGCCCAAAAGCCCCCTCAATACCCCCAACATACCGTCCCCCATTTCCCTATTTTTCCTGCCTCTCCTCATTCCCAGCTCGCCCTCGGCCCGTCCACATAATCCAGAAACCGGTTGGCGATATCCGCCGCTTCCGTATCCCCGGTGTGAATCACCACCCGCCACCGAAACGTCATCGACCCGTTCTCGGGCAGTTGATGGTCCGGCTTGAACATCCAGCAGTTCGGCGCAAAAAGCCCGTACCCCCGCACATGCCACGTCGTGGGATAGCGAAAATTCTCGGGGTGATCGAAAATCGCAAACCCCGCCGTCTCCTCTCCCACCGGTCCGTAATAGTCCATCCAGTGCGAGGGATTTGACCAGCAACCCGCCTCATCCATCGCCCCGTACGCATTTCGCATTTGCCCGCCCGCATTCGCATTCATCGATGGATTCACCCGCAGCCCCAGAAATCCCGCCTCCTTCGTATCCCCCATCGTCACCGGTCCATGAACCGCCTTCAACGTCAGCGCGATATCCAGCACCGCCCTATCCCGAGACGTATCGAACAGCCGGTAGGACCGGTGATCGGCCATCAGCGGCCGGTCCCCCTCGTACCACGTATTGTCCGACGCAATCGTCAGCGACACCGGTCCCCGATGAACCTCCATATGATCCTGCGCCGTCCGGCCGAACCCTTTCTCATCCCGCTCGTTCCAGCAGTCCACCCCGTTGATCGCCCCCTGCATCAGCGTAAGCCCCCGCTGCCAGGGATGTTCTCCTTCGGAATAGGCCGGCATCGGCTCCCGCAGCATATTCACGCCCCCCGGCGTCAGAATCGGATTGATCACCGGCTTTGGATACGCCCTGCCGTGGTGGAACGTCATAAACGGCGATCCCCCCAGTTCGATCTCAACCCGGTCCTCTCCCTGCGTACACGCAATCCCCACCGCCGCCTCACCCTCCTCCAGCGACTCCGCCTTAAACACGACCGCCCGGCCCGCTTCCATCGCGGGGAGTACCGTGTGATAAACCGGAGCCGCCGGATCTCGCTCGGTCAGCAACGTACTGCCATCCTCCGCCTGAAGCTCCAGCAGAGGCGCCTCACAGCCTTCCGGCGCCGGAATCGCCGCCAGATGCCCGGGCCGCGACCTCGGGACTTCAAGTGTCAGTTTCATCGTCAAACACCTCCCCCGTCGTCAAGCCACCGAGGACTAATTTTAATAGTTGTTCCCCATATAAACCCGCTCACCCCGAACCAGAATCCGCTGCGGGTTCTCCATATCCGACAGCTCGTCCACACTGTGATACCCCACTGTCATGCTCATCCGGGTGCCGTCCGTCCGGTTTTTCCCCACGCCGTGAAAAATCAAACTGTCGATCACCAGCATCTCCCCCGCGCGCATCGGCACCGGCAGCGCCTGGTCCAGGATCTCCGCCTCCGAAATCCAGGCCTCTTTCTCAAGGCCGTGAAGCGTCCGGGCCCCCGGGAGAAGCTGTGTGCCCGGAATCATCAGCGTGCACCCATTCTCTACCGTCGTCTCTTCCAGGTAAAAAATAATGGTCACAATAGGTCGAGACCACTGCAGCATGTCCCGGTGTAGCCGTCCGGAGGAATAGGTGGACGCCACGTTCAAAATCGCATGGTTGTGCCGGTTCGTAATCAACTCGATATTCGGCCCCAGCAGCGATTCCAGCGGATCCAGAACCAGCGGGCTGGACACCGTCTCTAAGAAAATCGGATCCCGATCCAGCAGACTCGAAATCCGCACCACCCGTCCCTCCCGGTCTCGCACAACCGGCTCCACTTCCCCCCGAATATCCTTCCACACCGCCTCCTTGAGCCGGTCCACCAGATCCTCCGGCAACCGGTTCGGATGCTTCAAAAACCCGTTGTGTCGAAACAACCGGATCTGTTCCGCCGTCAAAGCCATCGACATCTCCTCAATCTCAGATATACAGGTCTTCGGGTATTCTTTTTAGATCTTTGAACCAGGGTGGGGAGACAATCCAGTGAATCGTCCGGGGTGGTGTAGGCTCGGAGGTCGCGGAATTTTTTTGGTTTTCTCTGCGTTCTCCGCGTCTCCGCGGTAAATCCCGCATGCCGTGTCACTTAGAAAACGCCCCTTCCTCCCGCGTCATCATCTCCACCACCGCCGGCTGCCCGCCTTCTACCACCTCCAGCGCCCGCCCGATTGCCGGCACGATCTCCTCCGGCTGCTCCACCCGTTCGCCATACGCCCCCAGCCCTCTGGCCACTGCCGTGTAATCTCCCGTCAGGAACTTGCTGCCATACCGCTCCGTCGCCACTGGCAGGTGCTTCTCGTAACCGCCCATCGCCCCGTTGTTCAGAACCACCGTCAGAATCGGGATCTCCTCCCGAACCGCCGTCTCCAAGTCCATCCCCGCCATTCCAATCGCCGCATCGCCCCACACGTGCGCCACAACCTTATCCGGGGCCGCCAGCTTCGCACCCATCGAAAGGCCGAGGGAGTATCCAAGCTGGGTCGATTTGCCCCAGCCCAGGTAGCCTCTGGGGAAAAGGGCCTCGTAAAACGGAACAATCTGGTCCCGCGGATTGCCCGAATCGTGCGTCATAATCGTCCGACTCCGGTCCAGCGTCTGCATCAGATCCCAGACCACCCGGTAGGGGTTGATCGGCACCTCGTCCGACGTCAGCTTCGGCATCCACTCCTTCAACCACGCCTCTTTTACCGACCGCAGCTCCGCATCTAAGCCGGTAAAAATCGGCCCTTCCGACCCGGCCTGCGACTTCACCTCTTCGATTGCCTGCTGCAAAACCAGCTTGGCGTCTCCTAAAATCGCATGATCGATCCGGTACTCGTCGTTCAGATCGAATTCATCCACCGTCGCCTGAATCAGCACCTTCCCCGGAGGGATCGGCGTGGACATAATCGATTTGGAAAAACTGCACCCGATGCCGAAAATCACATCGGCCTTATCCAGAAAGTGCCTGGCCGCTCCGGAAATCGTATGCGCCGCCGTCCCGGCCGAGAGCGGGTGATCTTCCGGAAACGCGCTCTTGCCCGCCAGCGTGGTCACCACCGGCGCGCCCAAAAGTTCGGCAAACGCCCGGAGCTCCTCCCAAGCACACGCGTAGTGCACTCCCTGCCCCGCGTGGATCACCGGCGTCTTCGCCGACAGCAGCGCCTTCACCGCTCCGGCCACATCGCCCGGGTCTCCCGCCGTACGCACGCGCCGGGGAGGCGTATACGCAAGCGCCTCCGTCAGTTCTTCGGCAGCCACATCCCGGGGGATGCCCACCATCACCGGGCCCGGCCGCCCGGACTTGAGTCGGGTAAACGCGCGTCTGAGCAACTCCGGCAGCCGGTCCGCTCCGTTTGCCCGCGCCACCCACTTCGTCACTCCCCCGTAGTGCTGCTCCACGTTGAACTCCGACCGAATCCCCCATCTCTCCCGCGCCCCCTGCCCCGGCAGAAAAAGAATCGGCGAAGAATCGGCAAATGCTTGAGCCACTCCGGCAAACGCGTTTTCAACCCCCGGTCCATCCTGCACCGTGCATACCCCGATGCGTTCCCCGTTGGAAACCCTGGAAAACCCGTCCGCCATATTCAACAGCGTGCGTTCCGTACGAGTCAGAATCGGCCGAATTCCCCCCACAGCCGCTGCATCAATCAGCGTATTGGCCGGAAAACAGAAAAGGTACTCCACTCCTTCTCGCTTCAAAATCTCGACGACAGCCTCATTGCCGGTCATAATCCCGCTCCTGTATTTCGGATTTCGGAATAAAAAATTTTCAATCCGCAATCCGCATTCCGCAATTGTCACTCTCCCGGTTCCAGCGTCAGCCTCCCCTCCAGATGTTCATCTATATCTTTCTCGTCCATCAACAGCGGATGGTACCTATCCTCCAACCAGAACTGCGCATGATCTCCGTAGTGAGGGCTTGTGGGGTGTCCCGACTGCCCGCCCGTGGTCGTGGCCCATGCCCGCGCCGGATCGGCCAGATCCACCACCATCCGGTAGGACGCCAGTCCTGTGAGCACAAAAGGTCTGGCCGTGCTGTAGCCCGCCGCGCGTACCGTCCCGGTTCCCCCGGACGTTTCAAAAGGTCCCAGGTCAAAAAGCTTCGCCAGCGTGTCGTTCTCACTGATGGGATGGACGAACCGCACCCGGTGCAGCCGATCCGAAGCCAGGTACCTCGATCCCAGAACCTCGGCCAGACGCCCGTGCGCAAGCCGCCGCCGGTAATCCAAGTGCCACAGCCGGTCCTGCGCCATCGCGTATCCCAGCCCCACGTAACAATCGGCCAGACAGTTCGCTTTGATGTGGGTCACCCCCCACCGGTCCCGCCGCACCTGCCCCGGCCCGTCCACGGGCGCCACCACCGTCCCCTCAACCGGCGGCAGCTTGCTTTTCAGATACCGCCGGCGCAGGCCCATCAGCGCCCGCCTGGAAATCTCCAGTTCCCCAGCCGCGGCATCCGCATCCACCTCTCCTCGCAGGAGCCGCACCAGAACCGCCTTCCGCTCGACCGAAATCCCCATACTTTTTCCTTTTTACTTTACCTGCTATACCCCCGCACACCGTCCTTCCACGACCGCCAACTCGAAGCCCCCAGGCGCTACGGCCCTGCACCTATTGTACCTCAAGCACAGCGTTTCGGCCTTCTACAGAACCAAATTCGAAATTTTTTTCAACCCTCCAACCCTTCCTCCCCCGCGTGAATTGACGCCAGCACCCACGGATCTTTCGTCTCCATCCGAAACGCCTTCACCTTACCCCGCATCGTCTCCGCCACATCGGCCAGATCCGGATCTTCGATCAGGTTCGTCGACTCGGCTGGATCGGCTTCCATGTCGAAAAGCGCCTCCCCGTCCTGGTGCAGGAACCGCTCCGTGGGACGCTGCCCCATCCTCTCGATCCCCTCCTCCCGGACCGCCTGCCAGGTGGGCGAACGCCACAGATCGCTGGGCAGGGGTGTGGTCAGCTCCGGATAGAGGTTCCGGACGTATTTGTACTTCCGCCCCCGGAGCACCCGGTAGGGATAATAATTCGTCACCTCGTGAAACGTATGCGAGAAAAACGTCTCGTCCCATCCTTCGGGACGCGCCTCGTCTAAAATCGGCACCAGCGACCGCTCCGGCAGCCCCTCCGGCGGGTCCACCCCGCACCAGTCCAGCACCGTCGGCATAATATTACACCAGTTCACCAGCGCGTCGCACACCACTGCCTGCTGCTCGGGCCGAACCACAATCAGCGGGCAGTGGTGTCCCGAATCGAACGACGACCCTTTTCCCCCTGGAAAGGGCATCCCGTGGTCGCTCATCACCACAATCATCGTATCCTCTGCCCGGCCCGCCTCCTCCAGCGCCCGCACTGCCATGCCGATCCCCTGGTCCAGCCGTGAAACCGACTGGTAATACTCGGCCAGCTCCTGCCGCACGGCCAGGTGATCGGGCAGAAAATTCGGCACAACCACTTCCTCCGGCGAATACCTCATTTCCTCCACTCCCGGGTACGTCCCCTTATTTCCAAAGTCCCGATGTGGATCGCTGAACCCCACGTGCAGGTAAAACGGCCGGTCTCCGATCTGAGAGAAAAACCGCTGCACTTCCTCCGCCATGCCCTGCACGTTTCGGGCTCCGCCGCTCACCCTCTGCGCATCGTACTCCCACGGATAGACCTCCTCGGGCTGCACGTGCAGCTTCCCGACGATCCCGGTCACGAACCCTGCGGCCCCCAGTGCCTTTGGAATTGAGGGCATTGAAAGCTGTGTGTGAAAATTGTGAATCGAATGGGAATGCCCGTACTGCCCGTGGGTGTGGCTGTAATTTCCGGTCAGCAACGACGCCCGGCTGGCCGCACAGGAAGGCGTGGTACAGAATGCATGGGCGAACCGCGTCCCCCGCGCCGCCAGGCCATCCACGTTTGGCGTGCGGATCATCGGATTCCCATAACACCCTGCGACCGGGCTCCAGTCGTCAGCGATTAGCAGCAGCACGTTGCGATAAGTGGTGGACATAAAAAGGCTCCTTCGTATCCCAAAGAGCACACCGGCGGAAATTCCAAGGCCTACCGCCCCCGAAACCTTCAAAAACGCCCGTCGCCTCGGATCGTAAAATCGAGCCATGCCAGAAATGGGCTTGTGATGATTCTAATAATCGTTTATTTTACCATAGCCTGATCGGTCACCGGATCGTTCTCCATCCCAAGCACCCGATTCCTGAGATCCGCGCTCCCCCGCTGCCTAATCCACCAGAGAGTGTACCCCATCGCCACGGCGCCGATCGTATCGTAGACCACGTCGGACCAGGTCCCCAGCCGCTGCGGCACAAAACTCTGGTGAACTTCGTCCGTCACCGCATAAAACACAGACAGCACCACGCTCCAGACCAGACAGGAGCGAAACCGCTCCGGAACGGTCCAGATCGACCGCACCCAGAGATAGGTCAGAATCGCGTACTCCACGATGTGGGCGGCCTTTCGAAAAATATAATTCAGGCTGCCGAAGACCTCTTCCGTCACATCTGCGGACATCTGCCGTCCCGCCATCAGAAAGATCAGCCCCATCCAGACCATAAGTGCAATACGCCAGCCTCGCAGCGTCAATCCGTCCTCCCCTCTGCATGTGTACCTGTTGTCACCCTCTCCCCTGCCTAAGATCGCCCATTGATAAAGGACCGTCAAGCACAATCAAAAGCCGCCTTCAGGAGGTCCGAAAATGCAGGCTTACCAGGGTGAATTCATCGAATTCCTTGTCCGGACAGGCGCCCTCCGCTTCGGCGAATTCACGCTGAAAAGCGGCAGAACCTCGCCCTACTTCTTCAACGCCGGGCAGTTTAACCGGGGCGTCGATGTCGAACGCCTCGGCTACTACTACGCCTGCGCCGTTCAGGATCTGCAGGCGGCGCCCACCCTCATCTTCGGCCCGGCCTACAAGGGCATCACCCTCTGCATTGCCACCGCCATCGCTCTGCGGCGGCATTTCGACGTGGATACCAGCTATAGTTTTGATCGGAAGGAAATAAAAGAACACGGAGAGGGAGGGTGGCTGGTGGGCAAAGTCCCGGCCGAAGGGGACCGGCTGGTCCTCGTAGATGACGTCATCACGGACGGCGCCACCAAAATAGAGATGATTTCCCGCCTGCGAGAGGCCACACAGGCAGAGATCCTGGGACTCGTCATCGCCCTGGACCGGAAGGAGATGAATGCCGGCGGGGGGAATTCCGTCACCGCCCTCGAAGCGTCAACAGGCGTGGAAGTCCGCTCCATCGTCACCATTCACGACATCCTGAAACACCTGCCGGGCAGGCGCATCAACGGGCAGGTGGCCCTCACTGACGAAACCCGAAAGCGAATCGAAGAGTACCTGGCCCAGTACGGCCTGGACGCGTCATAAACCGTCTTAAAACGACGCAAGCACCGCCTCAACCTCCTGCCACGACCGCACGCGTGTGCATGCTTTGGGAAGCTCCGCGGTCTGGTTCCAGGGGTGGTCGTAGAGGCAAACGTGAATCTTCTGTGTCACCAGATCCAGCGCTGTCTCCAGATGGTCCTCCACGAACAGATCGAACCCCTCCGACGCCTCGGCCTTGCGGCCCTCTCGAAATTGGAGTGAGGCATAGGAAAATCCCCGGCTTTCAAGCCAGTCCCGCGTTGCCTCACCCCACCTTGCCCCAGGACGGGCTGTAACAAAATGAACCTCGTGCGCCTGCCCCAACCGCCGAACAGCCTCCCGCGCCCCCGGAACCACGGGCAGGCGCCGCAGCAAATCCCGGCGATCAATCTCGACCTGAAGCCGCGCCTCCACCTCGTCGCTGTATCCAAACGCATCCTGAAACCGATAGGTCGTAATCTCCTCGTACCGCACCGCCCGCTCCAGCGCCTCCCGGAGCACCGGCAGAAAAAGCGTCACAAAGTCCGCCGTCACCCCGTCGATATCGATTCCGATTTTCACAGACCCCCCAGGGAATTGCGGAATGCGGAATGCGGATTGCGGATTGCGGAATGAATGCTTTTAAATCCGCATTCCACATTCCGCAATTGAAGGGGTTAGGTCCCGCAGTACCCCACCGCCGTCAGCGCATAAACCTGCGCCACACGAACCAGCTCGTCTACACGCACCCGTTCCTGAAGCGTGTGCGCTCCCACCGCATCCGGACCGTGGGTCAGCGCCGGAATACCAGCTCGAGACGCAAACGTATTCCCATCGTCCACAAAGGGTTTGCCCCCCGCCGGCAGCGGGCCTCCGGTCACCGCCGTATGCGCCGCCTGGAAAGCCCTCACAATCGGATCGTCCTCCGCAATCCGGAACGCATCTCCCTGAACCGAAAAATCGGCCGTGATCGAGGCGCCCCTCTCCCGCGCCACCGCTTCCGCCAGCGAACGGAACTCGGCCTCCACGGCCGCCGCCTGCCCCGGAGTCACCCAGCGGCGGGTGCCGCTTACGCGGCATTCAACCGGAGACTGATTGTAAATCTCCCCCGATGCGATCTGTCCGACAAATACCGAATCCTGTCCGGCGTAAGGATCGGTCGTCTCCTGCACCCGTCGGTTTAAATCGCGAAAACAGCACACCATCTCGGCGCCCGTTAAAACGACATCGGGCGTCCCGGACGGCCTGAGTACCTCGTGCGTCGGCTCCCCCACCCGGCTGATCTCAAGCTCGAAAATCGCCATCCCGCGCCCGGCCAGCGGCAGGCGATCGGCCAGGTACTCCGGCAGCAGCACCGCATCTCCGGTATATCCCTCGTCGATCAGCGCCCGGAGCTGGCGCCGGTCTCCCCAGGGCCCCTCGTGATGATCGTGAGCCGTTAGAAGAACCCCGCCCCCGGGCAGGGACGACGTCTCGCGCAACGCCCGCAGAGCCTCCACAAAAGCCGCAATTCCGCCCTTCATATCCGAGGCCCCGGAGCCGTAAAGCACCCCGTCCTCAACACGAGGCGGAACAAAAGGCAGATGCACCGTATCCAGATGGCCGTCGAACTGGAGCGTCCGGCCCGGCCTTCCCGAATCGAACCGCACGACCACCGCAGGCGCCTCGGGCCAGTTCGCCTCCGGCCGCGCCACATCAAACCCATCACCCCGAAGCAGATCGGCCAGACGGTCTGCAACCGCCCCTGCACTCCGCGTGGGACTTGGAACCTCAACCAGCGCAACTGCTGTCTCCACCAAACGCTTCCGTTGAACGGCCGACCGGATCTTTTCCACACACGATTCAGAAAGTGGCGTCTCCATACCTTCCTCATATCTGTTCTTTTACAACATTCTCAAAGGGCCTTCAATCCGCCCTTGCCGTCCGGTCCAAACTAACGTATCTTGAACCATAAGCCCCGGTACAGTCCTGGGGATAGGCGGTGTGGTGTTTCCTTTTTCCTTGCCTTTCCAGGGGAATGCGATGGCAGATGATGAAATTCTAGACGAAGAAGGCGACGAAGAGTTAAATATCGTGGCAATTGCCATTGCCGCGCTCGTTGTCCTGGCCCTGATCGGCGGCGGGGTCTGGTTTTTCTTTTTGAGAGAAACGCCGGAAGAGGACATAGTCAAAATACAGCCCTGGGAACCTCCCGAAGGCCTTACGGAAGAGGTCATCTCCAGTATTCTGCCAAAGATGATCATCAATCCCGCCGACAGCAAAGGCCGCTACTTCCTGATTGTAAAGATCAACGTCGCCATGAACGATCCGGCCCTCGTACGCGAACAGGTCCTGGACAAGCTCTGGCGCCTTCAGGAAATTAAGAATATCATCAACGACATCTTCAGCGTGTATACCATGGGAGAACTCAAAACGCCCAAAGTAAAAGAAGAGGCCCGGCAGCAGGTCAAAGAGGCCCTGAACGACATGATGGGATGGACCGAAGGCGCAGCAGCAGATGGAGAAGAAGACCCGCCCCCCATAAAAGCGATCTACTTCGAAGAGTACATTTTGCAGTAGAAACGCACGAACTGGAGACTGACTTTAAAGATGTTTCCGTGTCTTTTCGTGTGTTTCCGTGGCGTTTTTAGTTCCCGCTTTTCTCCGGCTTCAAAAGCTTAATCACATCATCGGTTTTATCCAGCACGCCGGCCCTTGCGGGAATCACAAACTCAAACAGGCGGTCGTCCAGTTGGGGATTCACCTCTACCGCTTCGAACTTCTGAGAAAGGATCTCACTGTCCGAGGCATCGTAAAACCGAACCAGGCGCAACAATCCGTCAATCGGATGGATAGAGAACCGAACTTTCGTCAGCGTAATCTGGAGTTCGGCCTGCAGCAGATTCACCTGCGGGACCGCTTCAAAAACGTGAAGCGTGTCACCTTCCAGAGGTTCGGTCCCAACATAGCGGATGGTCTTCCAATCAAGCCCGCGGAAAGGACGGGTGGCATCGGGCTGGTACGCGTCGGCTTCCCGGCCGGTTGCGCGGTAAACCCGGGACAGGTTGATCCGGCTCGCCATCTGCTCCTCGGTGTCGTAAGTCCACAGAATGCTGCCGTCGGACACAATCGTCTCCCGGATGCCGCCTGGAAGCGCCTTTTCCAGACGAATCCGCGCGGGCACTTTGTAGGCCGCCGTGTCCAGGACCTCAATCTGCTGGCCCATCAGTCGAAATACCGTTGCCACCTGCGCACGACAGGTCTTGACCGTTCTCAATCGCTTCTGTACCTCCACAAGCACCGAATCGGTCTTCACATCGCCGGTGGTAACCTTTTCGGCGGCGCTGCAGGGAACCCCGAACACCACGACTCCGGCAATCGCCCACGCCGCCTGAAAAATCAGGCTTCTAAAACCCATTACACACTCCTTTCGCGGGATGGTGAATGAGGGAATTTATCCTGCGGGCGCGCAAAGGCCCCACCACGCCCGACTTCTCGCTCGAGGATCTGAGCCGGGCGGGCAGGTTGGAAATCGTGGCCCACTGTATGGCCAACGCCCTCTTCTATGCCGGGCAGATCCGCCCTCACACCGCCATCCACGTCGTCTTAGACGGCCCTTCGGACCCTCCCAAAACCGTCCGCTTCGAAAGCGAAACCCTCGCCTTTCTCGGGGGCTTCGATGAGCGCACCCTCTGTCGCGCCATCCAGGCCGCCCTCAGGGCCGACCTCTCCCCGGGCAAAGAGGTACAGGTTGACAGCGGCATCTTTGTGGCCAAAAAGGGAGTCGAACCTCTCCTCAGAGAGAAAAGCGAGGCATCCACGCTCTACTATCTGAAACGCAGAGGAAATGACATTCGTTCCACCGCCTTTCCCTCCCACGCCACATTCGTCTTCACCGACCACCTGACCATGCCCAAAAAAACCGATCGGTTCCTCGACCGCCTCGGGGCAATTCCCATCAGCGTGGGCCCCAAAACCCTCTTCGCCTCCCAGTGCATCGTCCTGGTCCACAACGAACTCGACCGCCAGGGCGTCGGCTGAAAGTCGCCGGGGTATAATATACTTAAGTTTGGAACAACGTGCATGGAGATTGATCTACTCAATATCGTGCTTCGCATACTCACCGGAGCGATGGTTGGATTTTGTATTGGGATGACGGGCATAGGCGGGGGAGCGATTGTCGTCCCAACCCTGACTCTCGGTTTTGGACTGCCGCCCTCTATTTCTGTGGGAACCGCCAACCTGTATACGTTTTTAACAAAAATCTACGCCACGTACCGCCACGCCAGGCTCAAAACCATCAACTACCGGGTCTCCTGGATCTTTCTTGCCGGAGCGGTTCCGGGTAGTATCGCGGCTTCCTGGTACATAAACCACCGGGCAGGATCTGTTGTGGGCGAAGGTTTGAACGTCCAGTTCCAGGGAAACCTGAAACTCTTTATTGCCGCCGTCATACTCGCTTCGGGAGGGATATTACTCCTGAACCTGATCATAACCAGAAAACAGATGAGCAACAATCCGAACCCGATCCGGACGCCGCCTCAGCACACGGCCAGAACCATGCTTGGAATCGCGATGGGCCCAATCGTCGGTGCAACTGTAGGCGCAACAGCGCTTGGTACCGGTATCATGGCCATTCCAATTCTCCTCTTCTGTTTTGGGATTTACACAAGCCAGGGCATTGGAAGTTCTATTTTCATCGGCCTTGTGCTTACCCTTATCTCATCGCTCATCTACGGCAAAGGCGGCCAGATTCATATACCCACGGCCCTGTTGATGTCGCTTGGTTCACTCGTGGGCGTTTACTATGGCAGCAAATTGATGGTCAAACTCCCCGAAACAAAGCTAAAGCTGGTGGTCATCGGCATCATCCTCATCGCGTCAATTCTGATGTTTTTCAGATAACCGGCCTCCTCTCCCACCTTTCCTCTCCACACCCCTGATGGTGCCCCCATATAACGTTTGATTTAGACGGCGAAATTTTGTATATTCATCTCTCCGTTGCCGTCCATCCCATCTGGGTGTCCCTGCATTCGTTCACCCTGCAAACCCCGACCGGGTCTAGCTGAAGGGAAGGCCTCTATGCATCGATATACCCGCATCTTTTTCTCTCTCGTCTTACTCACCGTTCTTCTTTGCGGAACCCTTTCCGCCCAGGAGGCCACCGCGCCTCAGGCCGCAGGGTTCACAGGATGGATGCAGGATAAAGTCACCAAGCTCGACACCCTCTTCGGAGCCACGGTCGCCCTCCTCGCAAACGTCCTCTTTGCAGACTTCGGCACCGGCGTTCCCCTCATTGTCGTTGTTCTCCTCCTGGGCGGCATCTACTACTCCTTCTACTTCGGATGGTTGTCCATCCGGGGGTTCCGGCACGCCATCGACGTCATCCGGGGCCGCTACGACAATCCCGACGACCCGGGAGAAATCTCCCACTTCCAGGCCCTCACCAGCGCTCTTTCGGCCACCATCGGGCTGGGGAATATCGCCGGTGTGGCCATCGCCGTGGGCGTGGGCGGGCCCGGCGCCATCTTCTGGATGATGGCCACCGCCCTGTTCGGCATGTCCTCCAAACTCGCTTCCTGTACACTGGCCATTATGTACCGGAAGGTACACCCCGACGGGCATATATCCGGCGGGCCTATGTACTACCTGGAGCACGGCCTGGAAACCAAAGGGCTGAAGGAATTCGGCCGCACCCTGGCCGTCGTCTTCGCCTTTCTCACCGTTGGAGGCAGCCTGGGCGGTGGAAACATGTTCCAGGCCAACCAGACCCTGGAGATCCTTGGAACGGTCTCTCCCGTATTCAAAACCTATAACTGGGTAATAGGCATCCTTCTGGCCTTTCTGGTCGCCATCGTCATCATCGGCGGCATCCGCCGCATCGGTCGGGTCACCTCGCGCATCGTCCCTTTTATGTGCCTGCTCTACGTGACCGCCGCCATCCTGATCATTCTCACCCACATCGGCGATATCCCGTCCATGATCGCCACCATCTTCGGCCAGGCCTTCGCACCCAAAGCGCTGTACGGCGGCTTCATCGGCGTTTTGGTCACCGGCATCCGGCGCGCCGCTTTTTCCAACGAAGCCGGCCTGGGATCCGCTGCCTTCGCCCATTCGGCCGCCAAAACCGACGAACCGGCCCGGGAAGGAATGGTCGCCATGATCGGCCCCTTCATCGACACCATCATCATCTGTCTGATGACCGGCCTGGTCTGCATGATCACCGGCGTCTACGCCGATCCGCAGTTCAGCGGCAAAGGCGTTGCCATGACCGCCGCGGCCTTTGAAACCTTCATCCCCGGCGCCAGTTATGTCCTCTCAATTGTCGTGATGCTCTTCGCCTACTCCACCATGATCTCCTGGTCCTACTACGGCGAACGCGCCTGGGAGTACCTCTTTGGAACGGCCTCCACGCTGATCTACCGGATCATCTTCGTCTGCTTCGTCTTCCTCGGCTCGGTCACCGCCTTAAGCAACGTCATCGACTTCTCCGACATGATGATCCTGGGCATGGCCTTACCCAACATCATCGGCGGCGTCATCTTAAGCCCCCAGATCAAAGCCACGCTCAACGACTACTGGAACCGCCTCAAATCCGGCCAGATGAAAACCTACAGCTAAAAAGAAAACGGGCGCTGAGGAGTTCCGCAGTGCCCGTTTTTACTTTTTACTTTTTACTTTTTACTTCCCTTGCAGCGCCTTCCGAAGCTCCCCAATCGCCCTCTCCAGCGCCTTCATCTCCTCTCCCGCTTGCGCCCAATCCCACTGCTGCAGCGCGGACCGCACGTTCTGGTAGCGCGCCTCCGCCTCTGCGGCCAGGTCTCCGGCGGATCGAACCGCCTGCCCGACCGAAGCCATCGGATCCGCCTCCTCTGCCCGCACCGCCGGCGGCGCCTCACGCGCCCCGAACAGTTCGGTCATCGCCTCTTCAAACGTCTTCCGCATCACCACCCGTCCCGCGAACGCCACAATCACCTGCTTCAACTCCGGAATCGCCGTACTCCGCTGGGCAGCCTGTCTCTGCGGCCTCCGGCGCGGACCTTGCGCCGGCTCCCCCTCTTCTCCCTGGGCGAACGCCTGTTCCTCCGGCTCCTGCCTCGCCTGCAAATAAATCGGCTCCACATAGATGAAGGAACTCTCGATCGGAATCGCCAGCAAATTGCCCCGGATCACCTCTGATCCCCGCTGCCCCCACAGCGTGAGCTGGCTGGAAATCTCCGGCTGCTGGTCGATGCGGGCTTCCAGCTGCATCGGCCCGAAAATCAGCTTATCCTTCGACAGCCTGTACACCAGCAGGTGCCCGTAGTTCTCCCCGTCGCACCGGGCGGCCAGCCAGGCAATCATATTGTCCTTCCCGGCCGGCGTATAGGGCACCATCAGCAAAAATTCCTCCCGATCCTTCCCCGGCAGCTTGACAATGATATAATAAGGCTGCATCATCTGCGGCTGATCGCTGTAGATCTCGTTCGGGATCTCCCACAGATCCTCCTGGTTGTAAAAGACCTGAACATCCTGCATGTGGTAGCTCCGGTACATGGCCGCCTGAATTCGGAACAGGTCGATCGGATAGCGCAGATGGACCTTCAACCCCTCCGACATCTCCGCAAGAGGCCTGAACAGGCCGGGGAAAATCGCCGCATAGGCCCCGATAATCGGATCCTCCTGGTCCACCCGGTAAAACCGAACCGAACCGTTGTACGCGTCGATCACCACCTTCACCGAGTTCCGGATATAATTGAGGCCCGCACGTCCCGATCGGCCGGAATAGGGATACATATCGGTGGTCGTATAGGCGTCCATAATCCAGTAGAGCTTTCCTTCGGAGATCACCAGATAGGGATCAGAATCGTAAAACAGAAAGGGCGCAAGCTTACTCACCCGCTCCCTGATCTGGCGCCGGAACATAACCCGGCTCTCCTGGGTGATAAAATTGCTCAGCAGCAGGTTTATATCCATAAACCGGACCGTAAACATGAGCCGCTTGAACAGCCCGTCCATCGGCACACCGCCCGAACCCTGGTAGGTAGAATACTGATTTTCGTCCCCCTGCGGATAGTCGAACTCCTGCAAACGGGTCTTGACAACCACATAAGCGTAGGACCGCTCCCCGTAATAAATCTCCGGCCGGTCGATCTCCAGCCCCGGCTCCGACACCGGCGGAATATCTTTAATCATCAAAGACGGCAGCCCCTCCGGCGTTACCCGATTCACCGGGCTCATCGCAACACCGTACCCGTGAGTGAACTGCAGCCGCTCGTTTTGCCAGGTACGCGCCTGAGGCGGCAGTCGATCGGTGGCCATCTCCCGGCCCGACAGCATCACCTGCCGGTAGACCCCGTTCACGTTATAGCGGTCCACGTCCACGCCGGAAAAAACATAATAAGGCCGGATCTCCTGGACCTGCTGATAGGTCTGGACCATCGGGCGTTCATCCCAGATCCGGACGTTCCGGATCGTTAAAGGATTGGCCTCAATATCCGCCCGGGTCAGATCCTCGGACGCCTCAAACGGCTGTTCTTCAATCCGATCCAGCCCGTAGGCCTGCCGGGTCGCCCGGATATTGTTCTCAATATAAGGCTTCTCTTTCACCAGCTCGTTCGGCTCTACCACCAGCTTCTGTACCACCACCGAGGGCACCGATCCCACAACAATCGCCCCGCCCACCAGCAGGCCCGCGCCCACAATCGGCAGCCGGGTGCCCCGGGATCGAATATTCATAAACAGCAGCACCGAAGTGCCCAAAAAGAGAAACACGAGAAACCAGTACGCCCAGATCTGCACATTCACATCCACATACCCCGCGCCGAATGCAATGCGCCCCTGGGAATAGAGCAGACCGTAGACCTTCAGCCGGTAAATCCACGCCACAACCAGCAAAAACACGCCCCCCAGCGCCGAAAAATGCGCTAAGGGCCGGGGCATCACCTCAAGCCGCTCCTGGAACCGGATCCCCCCGGCGGCCGCATAGACCAGGCCCACCACCACCGCTGACACCACCAGCACCCCCAGCAGAAAATTGGCCACAAACTGATACAGAGGCAGCGAAAACACGTAGAATCCCACATCCTGCCCAAAAATCGGATCGCTCACCCCAAACGGCCCCCCGTGCAGATAACGCCACACCACCGGCCACCGGCTGGCCCCGATGCTGCCCAGAACGAACACCAGCACGGCCCCGGCCGCCAGATAACCCGTCCAGGAACGCAGCAGCGCCTCCCCCGGTATCTCACCCTCTTCAAAGGGAGAGCCGCCCACCCGTAGCGCATGCCGCGTAAAACGCCCCGCCACCCACAGGTTGATCCCCACCAGCACCGCCGCCAGGACTCCGAATACCACCCCGGACCCGAACCGCGCCCGAATCATCTGCCAGAACACCGACGAAAACTCCAGGCTCCGGAACCACAGCCAGTCGGTATAATAGGTAATCAGCCAGTTGGCCCCCACCAGAACAGCCATCAGGATACCCGCAATCAGCCATCTATTAGGTCTGCGTCCCATAATCTCCCCTTTGTATGATTAATACCGGTAACTGTTTACTCCACCATCCCCATAACCGCGTCCATCACATCCTGCTCGTTGGGTATCGTGGCGTCCTCCAGCGGTTTGCTGAAAGGAACGGGCACGTCCATCGCGCCCAGCCGGGCGATCGGCGCATCCAGGTAGTCGAACGCCCCCTCGTACACCACCGAAGCGAGTTCCCCCGTAATCCCGAAGCTGCGATGTCCCTCGTCGATAATCACCGCCCGACCCGTCTTGGCAACCGACGCGATAAGCGTCTCCTCATCCAGCGGCGCCAGCGTGCGGGGGTCCACAACCTCTGCGCTGATCCCCTCCTGCGCCAGCCTCCCGGCGGCGCTCAACGCCACGTGCACCATGCTCGACGTGGCGATCAAACTCACATCGCTCCCCTCCCGCTTCACCTCCGCCTTCCCGAAGGGAATCGTGTACTCCTCCCTGGGCACCATCCCCTTCAGCCCGTACATCATCTTGTCCTCATACACAATCACCGGGTTGTCGTCCCGCACCGCCGTCTTGATCAACCCCTTGGCATCTGCCGGCGTGGACGGCACCGCCACCTTCAGGCCGGGAATATGAGAGGTCCACGCGTGCAGGCTCTGCGAGTGCTGCGCCGCTGCAGACCGGCCCGCGCCCAGCGTCGCCCGAATCGTAAGCGGCACCGCCGCCTGCCCGCCCGACATGTAACGGAGCTTCGCCGCCTGGTTGACAATCTGGTCCATCGCCAGCGCGATAAAATCCCCGAACATAACCTCCACGATCGGCCGCATCCCGGTCAGCGCCGCCCCCACCCCGATGCCCACGAACCCCGCCTCCGCAATCGGCGTGTCAATCACCCGCTCCGACCCGAACTCCTCGTGAAGACCGACCAGAATCTTGAACACCCCTCCAGCCGCGCCCACATCCTCCCCCATCAGAAACACCGTGGGATCGCGCCGCATCTCTTCAGCCATGGCCTCCCTCACCGCCTCCCCGAAACTCATCTCCACCTCATGCGAAGACATGCTCTCTCACCTCCTCCACATCCGGGTACGGAGCCGCCTTGGCCGACTCCAGCGCCTCTAAGACCTCCTTCTGAACCCCCTCCTCAACAGCATTCAACTCGGCCTCTGTCGCCTGCTCCTCCCCCATCAGCTTCCCCTTCAACCGTTCGATCGGATCTTTCGCCATCCACGCATCAATCTCCTCCCTCGACCGGTAGGTTTCGCCGGGATCTCCCACATGGTGCCCGCGGTACCGATACGTATCGCACTCGATCAGGCTGGCCCCCTCACCCGACCGCGCCCGTTCCACCGCCTCTGCGGCCGCCCCGTACACCGCGACCACATCGCTCCCGTCCACGGCCCTCCCCGGTATCCCGAACGGCGCCGCCCGGTCTGCGATGCACGCTCCGGCCGTCACCGTCTCCGTCGCCGTAAACTCCCCGTAGTGGTTGTTCTCACACACATAAATCACCGGCAGCTTCCAGATGGCGGCGTGGTTCATCACCTCAAAAAAAATGCCCTGATTGGCCGCCCCGTCCCCAAAAAAACAGGCCGTCACCTGGTCGGTCTTCCGCAGCTTCGCCGACAGCGCCGCGCCCGTAGCGATCCCGAACCCCCCGCCCACGATCCCGTTGGCGCCCAGAATACCTGAGGACATATCGGCGATATGCATCGACCCCCCCTTGCCCCTGCAGTGGCCCGTCACCTTCCCCATCACCTCCGCCATCATCCGGTCCAGCCGGCCCCCCTTGGCCACACAGTGACCGTGCCCCCGGTGCGTACTGGTAATATAATCGTCCTCCCGCAGCGCCGAACAGACCCCTACCGCCACAGCCTCTTCGCCGATATAGAGATGCGCCAGCCCGTGCATCAGCCCACCCGTGTACACATTCCAGATCTCCTCCTCAAACCTGCGAATGCACAGCATACCCCGGTACATATCCAGCAGCAATTGACGGTCGAGCCCCATAACAGCCTCCTTTACAACCAGCCCTGCAGCGTCTCAACACGCTCCAGGTTCCCCTTCAGCTCCTGAAGATACCGCGCGGCCAGCACCCCGTCGGCCAGCCGGTGGTCGGCCGACAGCGTCACCTGCATCACCTGCCGCACCGCAATCTCCGGCGGCTCCCCGATGGGCCGCGCCTGCGGCAGAATCGCCCCCACGGCCAGGGACGCGGCCTCAGGCGGATTGACGATGGCAATAAACGACGTAACCCCGAACATCCCGAGGTTGGAAATCGTAAACGTTGCCCGTGCGCTCCCCCGCAGCTTTCCGCCCCGAGCCGCCTCCACAACCACCGCCCGCTCCGCCGCCAGGTCGGTCAGCGATTTGGCGTGGGCGCCCGCGATAACCGGCACGAGCAGCCCGTCTTCCGTACCCACGGCCAGTCCAATGTTCACCCCCTCATGCACGACCATCGCATCCTCCCCCTCAAGACTGGCGTTGAGCGCGGGAAAACGGGTCAGTGTCACCGCCGCAGCCTTCACCAGCAGGTCCGTCACCGACAGCTCGACCCCGCCGTCTGCCGCAACCTCCTTGCGCCACGCCTCTGCGTCGGTCATATCCACCTCGACGGCAACGTAGAAATGGGGAATCGTCCCCTTGCTCTTCGACATCGCCCGTCCAATGGCCTGCCGCATGCGAGACAGCGCCACCTGACCCGCCGGGGCCGTCGGCGCAGCGTCCTGTCTCGCCGCCCGTTCCACATCCTCCCGCGTAATCCGCCCACCCGGCCCCGTACCTTCTACCGTCGCCAGGTCAATGCCCAGCTCCCTCGCCAGCTTCCTGGCCGCCGGAGAACGCTTCACCCGCTCCCCACCGCCCACATCGGCGGGTGGCGGTGCGGGAGCCGGCGCCACCGTCGTATCCGGCGTCCCCCCATCCCCTGCCACTGCTGCGACAACCGCGTCCTCGTCGAACGGTTCGTCCGGGCTGTCGGTCAGCACCGCAATAACGGAGAGCACCGGCACCACCTCCCCCTCCCCGACCACGATCTTTCGAAGAACCCCCGTCTCGGGCGACTCGTACTCGAACACCGCCTTGTCGGTCTCTAATTCCAGCAGCGCCTCGCCCTTCTCCACCCGCTCCCCCTCCTCCTTGAGCCAGCGGACAACCGTCCCCTCATCCTGCTGCAAACCGTACTTCGGCATCACAATCGGTTTGACCATAGCCTCCCTCAACGCATAACAAATTCCCCTTGCGACCCCTGCTTCATACTGGCGCAATCCGCCCCTGGTTTTCAATCCACAATCTGCATTCCGCATTCCGCAATCTATTTCACCCGGTGGGCACGAATACCTTTGCTTTTCTTCAACGCCTCAACCCACATCTCGCACCATCTCTGATGGTCTCCAAGCACCGAATCCGAATTCGCCCGGCTGCGCACGACAAAATTCGGGTGGAACGGTCGCCCCGTCGGCGTTCCGGTCTTCTGATACCTCAGATCCATGCTCCAGCGCACCCTCTCGGTCACATTTGGCGTGGACCGGTGCGGCGTCTCCTTGACCATCAGAATCAGATCCCCCGGTCTGACCGGCAGCGCCACCCCCTCTGCGTCCGGCATCTCTTCCGGCGTAATCGATGTCCCCTGCGGCCCCTTATAATGTGTCCTCAGTCCTTTCACGCGGGGAATCACCTCTAAGCACCCGTTCTCCACCGTCGCCTCCGTCAGCGGCAGCCACACCGTCAGAATGAACACCGGATCGGCCTCCTCCCAGGTCACCCCCGCATCCTGGCGCCAGGGGATCACATGATCGTCTCTGACGCCCTGGGGAAGCTTGGGCCGGATGTGCTGGATCGGGCTGCACGTAATCTCCGAGCCCACCAACGACGCCACCACGTCCAGCAGGTGATCATTGCGCAAAAACGCAAACGCGGCCTCCCCCCGCAGGTGCATAATATCCAATTCACGGTAAAGGTCCAAGCACTCACTGCTGATCCGCCAGATCCGCCGATCAAACGGCTCCTCTTCGTAAACCCGGCTGAGCTTGCCCTCTTCATAGAGTTCTCGGGCTCTTTTATCGATATAGGTCTCATACTCATCAATCACAGGCGCCAGATCCGCCTCCGCCAGCGCCCCTTCAACCACCAGATAGCCCTCATCCTGAAATTGGTCGATCTGATCTTGGGACAGCATCACATAGCCTCCGGCAGAAATCCCTTAAGTATCATTTGGCAAACGACGAAAAATAAGGATTGCACAGCAGGAAGTCAAGCCCGAACGCCATCTATATTGTGGAATTTATCCCTGCATCTTCCTGCTGAAACAGCACGGCGAAAGATCTGGGACCGGGTGAACCGAATTCCGCTTGACTTCGGCTTCATCCTTTCACATCATACCTCGTTCCTATTTCCACCATCTCCTTCTCACAGGTGACTCTTATGTCCTCATATAGAGAAGATGCGCTTGAATATCACCAATCCGGGCGGCCCGGGAAAATAGAAGTCAACGCCACCAAACCCTTCACCACCCAGCGCGACCTCTCCCTGGCCTACACCCCCGGCGTTGCCGAACCCTGCCTCGAAATCCAGAAAGACCCGGAACAGGCCTACGCCTACACCGCCAAAGGCAACCTGGTGGCCGTGGTTACCAACGGCAGCGCCGTACTCGGCCTGGGAAACATCGGCGCACTCGCCGGCAAACCCGTCATGGAAGGCAAAGGCGTCCTCTTCAAGCGCTTCGCCGATATCGATGTCTTCGACATCGAACTCGACACGGAAGATCCGGACGAAATCATCCGCACCGTCAGACTCCTCGAACCCACCTTCGGGGGCATCAACCTGGAAGACATCAAAGCGCCCGAGAGCTTCTACATCGAAGAGCGCCTTCGGGAAGAGATGAACATCCCCGTCTTCCACGACGACCAGCACGGCACCGCCATCATCTCCGGCGCGGCCCTCCTCAACGCCCTGGAACTCACGGACAGAAAAATCGATGAGGTCCGCGTGGTCTACAACGGCGCCGGAGCCGCCGCCATCGCCTGCGCCAAACTCCACATCACCCTGGGCATCCGTCCCGAAAACCTCATAATGTGCGACAGCAAGGGCGTCATCTACAAAGGCCGGACCGAAGGCATGAACCCCCACAAGGAGCCCTTCGCCGCAAACACCGACGCCCGCACCCTCTCCGACGCCGTCCGGGACGCCGACGTCTTCATCGGCCTCTCCGTCAAAGATGCGTTCACCCCCGACATGCTCGGGTCCATGGCGGAGAACCCCATCGTCTTCGCCCTGGCCAACCCCGATCCCGAAATCGACTACAACACCGCCCTGAAGACCCGCAGCGATGTCATCATGGCCACCGGCCGCTCCGACTACCCCAACCAGGTCAACAATGTCCTGGGCTTTCCCTTCATCTTTCGAGGCGCCCTCGACGTCCGCGCTACCGCCATCAACGAGGAGATGAAGATCGCCGCCGTCCACGCCCTGGCCGACCTCGCCCGGCAGGAGGTCCCCCAGGCGGTCCTGAACGCCTACGGCGCCGAAAAGATGGCGTTCGGGCCCACCTACATCATCCCCAAACCGCTCGACCACCGCGTCCTCTTCTCGGTCGCACCCGCCGTAGCCGGAGCTGCCATCGAAACCGGCGTCGCCCGCATCCGGCTCGACATGGACGCCTACCGGGAATCTCTGGAACAGCGGCTGGGACATTCCCGGGAGGTCATCCGCACCACGGTCCAGAAGGCAAAAACCGACCCCCGGCGCATCGTCTTTCCCGAAGGCGACCAGGAAAAAATCCTCCGGGCCTGTCAGATCCTCCAGGATGAAGACATCGCCCGACCCATCCTGCTTGGCCCCGAAGCGGAAATCCGGCGCTTGTCCGAGACCCTCGGCCTCAGCCTCCAGGGCATCGCCGTCGAAGACCCGTCGACGTCCCCCCGCCGGGAGGCCTACATCCAGGAACTCTTCCGCCTCAGACAGCGCAAAGGCGTCACCCTGAAAGAGGCCGGTGAGCGCGTGAACAACCCCAACGTCTTCGGAGCCCTGATGGTCCACCTGAGCGATGCCGACGGCCTCGTCTCCGGCCTCACGTACAACTACCCCGACACCATCCGCCCCGCCCTCCAGATCATCGGCACCCGGGAAGACGTCAACCACGTCTCCGGGCTCTATCTCATGGTCCTCAAAAACAAAGTCTACTGCTTCGCAGACACCACCGTCAACATCGATCCCACGCCGGAAATCCTGGCCGAAATCGCGTTGGAAAGCGCTCGCCTGGTCCGCACCTTCAACATCGACCCTCGCGTGGCCCTGCTCTCCTTCTCCAACTTCGGAAGCGCCCACCACCCCTTCTCGGACCGCGTTCGCAAAGCCGTCGAAATCGTCAAACAGCGCGCCCCCGACCTCCGTGTAGATGGGGAGCTACAGGCCGACGCCGCCGTCAACCCCACCCTTGCGGGAGAGAACTATCCTTTCTCGGCCATCCAGGGCGACGCCAACGTCCTCATCTTCCCGGACCTCCAGTCGGGCAACATCGCCTACAAACTCCTCCGCGAACTCGGAGGCGCCGAAGCCATCGGCCCCATCCTCATGGGCATGAAAAAATCGGTCCACGTCCTCCAGCGGGGCTGCGACATCAACACCATCGTCAACATGGCCGCCATCGCGGTCCTGGACGCCCAGGAACGAACCACTTAGAGAAGGTGATGAACCTCCACCCGCTCATCGTCCACTTCCCTGTCGCCCTGCTCACCGTGGGCGTCCTCTGCGATGCGATGGGCATCCTCGGCCGCCGCGACCCCTTCCTCAAAACCGGCTACCTCCTCCTCATTCTGGGAGCCGGGGGCGCGGTTGCCGCCGCCCTCACCGGAGAGTCCGCCGCTGAAATCGCGGAAAAAATCCCCGGCATCCAGGCCGACCTGGAACAGCACGAAACCCTGTCCACTGCCGCCGCCTGGCTCTCCGTAGCCCTCACCCTGGCGCGTACCCACCTCAGCTTCAAAAAATGCTTTGCCGGAACCGTCCGCCTCGTCTACCTGCTCCTCGCCCTCGCCCTGGCCGGCCTCATTTCCGCCAGCGGCTACACCGGCGGGCACATGGTCTACACTTACGGCGCCGGAACCGGGCCGGTTATGAAATTGCTTGAACCTTAGACCCGCATCCCCCGACAAAAGGCAGAACCAAATGAACGCGCTCAAGCGCAACCTGAGAAAGTACGATTGGGCCCGAAAACAGCGGGATCAGATCGTCCGTCGGGCAGATAAATGGCTGAAGCATGACGACGAACGTCTGCGGTCCCTCGTTATTCCCCCCGAGATACCTCGGGCGATTTATGCTCACGAAAAGGGCGCTCCGGTCAACGGCGAGGCCCTCAACAAAATCGGTCTCACTTCCTGGAAGATCTCCTTCGACAGACCCTGGAAAGTCACCAACCCCGCCGACGGAAAAACCTACCCCTCAAACGACTTCGAAGCCTTCAGGGAAAGCGGTTGCAAAGACCGCAGCCTCCTCACCGGACCCTATCCCGACGACGGCTGGGGGTGTTACGTCAAGGGCGAGGACAGACCCTTCTGGTTCGTCGCCTTCTACGCCCACTGGTCGGTCAACCGGCTCCTGCTCCCCGCCCTCGACGACCTCAGCAGGGCCTACCTCATCACCGATGATTCCCATTATGCCCACGCCTGCGCCCTGTTGTTGTGGCAGCTTGCGGAATATTATCCTCGATACGTCTATGAAAAACAGTCTCGATACGGCAAGGAATTCATGCCCAATTACAGGGGCCGCCTGCTCTACCACACCTGGGAAAGTCACTTCACCTGCCAATCGGTGATCCCCGCCTACGGGGCCGTCCGGCCGGCCATCCAGAAAGACCGGGCCCTCATGGCACTCACCGGACAGACCGCCCGGCAGATCCGCGCCCACATCGAAGACCGCCTCCTGCGCACAATGGCCGGTGATATCATGGACGGCTCCGGCCGTATCCAGGGCAACTACGGCATGCACCAGCTCGCCCTCCTCCGCATCGCCGCCGTCCTCAAAAACAGCCAAAAAAAACCGACCAGCCGCGACATGGTCGCCTGGGTACTTAACAATCCCGATGCTCAAAACTACACCCAGTTGGGCCTAAGAGACGCCGTCAACAACCTCCTCCACCGCGACGGCTACCCCTTCGAATCGCCCCAGTACAACACCCTCTGGATCGTCATGCTCGACGCAATCGTCAAAGCCCTCGGCCCGGAAGGACGAAAAATCGTCGCCCTGCCCCGGTTCCGAAAACTCTACACCTGGATCTTTCGCATGGCCTGCGCCGAGCGCTTTGTTCCCTCCTACGGCGACTCCAACAACCTCTTCCACGCCCTCCTGGACCGGCGAAATCTTCGAATGGGTGAAATCTTCGAATCCGCCTATCGCTACTACAAAGACCCCATCTTCGCCAGAGCCTTGAAACAGATTAACGCCAAACCCAAACGCGATCTCTTCCTCGATCCCCTCGACGCGAACGAACTGGCCGGCGCCGCCAAGAAGCATCCGGACCGCCTGGGCGTCACAAGCGAACTGCTGCCCGGTGTGGGCTTCGCCAGCCTCCAGACCGGCAGCAACGCCAACCGTACCGCCCTCGCCCTTTTTTACGGCGACTACTGGGGGCACGCTCATAACGACCGCTTGCAGCTCGACATCTATTCCTGGCGACACGCGCTCACCCCCGACTTTGGCTATCCCGAAACCGCCGACGCCTACGACCCCCGCCGGTACGCCTTCCTCTCCCACACCGTCACTCACAACACCGTTATGGTCAACGCCGGACGCCAGGCAAGAGCGCGCGGGCGTCTGCACCTTTACGACCCCGGTCCCTTCGCCCAGCTCGTGGAAACCTCTGCCGAAGCGGCCTATCCCAAACAGGTCAAACTCTACCGCCGCACCCTCCTCCTCGTAGACGTCGCCCCCGACAAAGCCTACATCGTCGACATTTTCCGGGTACGCGGCGGCGCCCAGCACGACTGGATCGTCCACGGCCCCCAGGCCAAGTTGAAAAGCGACCTGCCCTTCTCCAGGCCCCGCAAAAAGGGCACCCTGGCCGGTCCGGACGTCCCCTACGGCTACTTCTACGATGACAAACGCTACGACAACGACAACGCGGCCCACGTATCCTACAGCCGGTATGAGGGCAGTGCGTTTCAGTGGCTCTTCAATGTGCAGCAAGCAAAGCTGAACGGCGTGGGTACCGCAAGCTGGCGCCTCAACCGTCCGCCCGACCTCTACCCGAAAGTCAACCCCAAAGGCGTGGTCCTGCGCGCCCACCTCATCGGCCGGGACGAAACCATCTTCGCCTGCGACGGCATTCCCCAGCGCCGTGAGACCTGGCCGGAAACGGTCAAATTCCTCTTCCGCCGCCGCACGGGCGAAGACCTGGAAAGCGTCTATGTAACCGTCTTCGAGCCCTACAAAAACAAACCCTTCATCAATTCGGTAAAGGTCCTTCCCACAGACGCCGGAAACGATCTGCCCGTTGCACTCGAAATTGCTTGCGGAGAGAAAAAACATATCCTCTTCAACCGTCTGGAAAAGGTAAAAGGCAGCGCCTCGGTGCTGAAGCTGGACGGCGGTATCACACTCGACGCCAGGGCCGCAGTCCTCGAACAGGCGGATCACGGTGAGTTCAAGCAGGTCTACCTGCTCGATAATAAAAAGACCGGTGGGCTGGGCCCTGCCATCACCTCTGCGCCCGCTGTCAGGGCCAGGGTGAAAAGCGTGGATTACGAGAAGGGGCTGGTCACACTGACCAGACCCATTCTATCCGGCACACCTCTCGCCGGAGGAATCGCAGTCGTGGAAAGCTCCGGACATGCCAACGCCATCCCCGTCGCAGAAGTCGTCAACACCACCACATTTGCCGTGGGCGACGATGAACTCTCAGCCGGTACCATTCACATCACATCGGCCGCTGGAAATCGAATAGAATTCAACCCGAAATACGTCTACTTCATCGAACCGGGCATGACCGTCGTCAACGAAGCCGGCAAGGGGGTCGGTCGGATCAAATCGATAAAGAGCGGCAGCGCGAAGTTGGACACAAATACCCTCACCCTGCGAAACTTCCCCGACCGAAACAGAGACGGCCGCCGCACCTGCCGCGTCATGGTCGTCGGCCCCGGCGATACCCTTACCTTGCATACGTCCCTGCGCCACAGATAAACCAGTTGAACAGGTAACCCGTGTTCTATGGCATTCTGGCCGATCTCGTCGTTTTAGTACACACCGCCTTCGTCATATTCGCCGTACTGGGAGGCCTTCTGGTCGCCCGGCGGCGGTGGATCATCTGGGCGCATATCCCGGCTGCTCTCTGGGCGGTATGCATTGAATTCATGGGCTGGATCTGTCCGCTCACCCCCCTCGAGAACTGGCTCCGGACAAAAGGCGGAGAAACCGGCTACACAAACAGCTTTATCGAACACTATCTCCTCCCCCTGCTTTATCCGGCCGACCTCACTCGGAACCTGCAAATCGTCTTGGGCGCGTTTGTCCTGGGCGTAAACCTCTACGTCTACTGGCGCATATTCTTTCGAAAGGGATAGAAGGGTGGAGCTCAAAGATATCCTCACCCAACTGCGCGAGCCGGATGCAATCGAAGCCCTGCGACCGCACTGGGAAGAATCCGAAGCCACCTTTCCCGGCAAACGCCCCTCCTTCCTCACCCCGGCCGAATTCAAAGCCAGCCGGGAGTGGGGCGGATTCGGCCCCGAAGTCGATCCGATCCTTGAAGAGACGGCCGATCGCATTGCCACAAACCCCGCCCTCCTGCGCCTGGCCTGGCACGGCTACCGGCTCCTGTTCGAAAATCCCGACTACAACGGCTTCCGCGACTGGCCGGCGCTCGAACATGCCCTCTCCGAATTTTCCAGCGTCTTCTACCTCCTCCTCGGCCTCGCAGCAATCCCCAGGCTCCGCACCGTCCACAAATCCCGGGACGTGCCCGAGCAGATCACCCGGGACACCGCCCTGGACATGCGCATCGGCGCGCACCGCTACAAAAGCATCTCCAATGGGCGCCTGGGCATGGAGCGCCGCCTGCTCTTCTGGCACCGGCTCGTCTCCTCCGGCGACCTCTACCGCCTGGGCCGAATGCAGTACATCCTCCGCCCTTTCCGGGGACAACTCCGGGCCTACCGCAACCAGAAAACGAACCAGATCCTCGCCCTCTCCGAGGAAGGGATCCGCTTCAACGGCGAGGGCTACGTGGACGGAGCCGGGGGGATCCCGGACGGTCAAAACGGCTGGACCTCCCGCTTCCTCGAAACCGAAACCTCGGTCACCGGCTCCCCCATCTCCCCTTACGGAATGGCCGTACGGTCCGAAGTCACCCTCCCCTTAAGCGACTGGACCTGCGTCCTCGCCCCGGGCGACCCCGTCCTGGAAATGCACATCCCCGAAGGCGAGCCCATGACGCCTGAGGCCTGCCGCACATCCATGCAGCAGGCCCTCGAATTTTTCCCGGCGTATGAGCCGGATCGACCTTTTGTCTCCTTCGCCTGTTACTCGTGGATCTTCAACACCCAGTTGGAAGAGATGCTGTCACCCACCTCGAACCTGGTGCGCTACCAGCACGAACTCTACCTCTTCCCCAGGCCCTCCAGCGGCAAAGACGGCCTCTACTTCATCTTCTACAGAGACGACGTGGATATAAAAACCGCCCCACGCGACACAACACTCAAGCGAGCCGTCCTCGACTGCCTCGCTGCCGGCATCCCCCTGCGCAGCGGCGCCATGTTCATGCTTAAAGAAGACCTCCGGCACTTCGGCGCCCGGCATTACCGGTCGCAGTGGCCCCCCGTTCCCGGCATCGTCGAATCTTAGACGGCCTGGAGATGGGACCTACCCGTGCTATTCTTTCAATATAAATTATAGTATATCAATAATTTATGTTAAATTTTTCGATTATTTCAAATTTCTCCAACGAAATTGTTGGATAAATCCTTGACATCAATCTGACTTTTCCATATACTTTTACAACAGAATTGTTGGCAACAAATTCGTTGGAGAAAACCTATGAGCAAACCAAAACTCAAATTGGCACACGGTAACTGGGTATCCGGCGAACACTTTTGGGGCCGTGAAAGAGAACTCAGGCTCTTCGTCGAAGCTCTTGAAGAAAGAGCGCACCTCCTCCTGGTCGCTCAACGCCGAATAGGGAAAACAAGCCTCATGCGTGAAGCCGCCCGGCACATGGAGGGCGATTACTTATGCCTGCACGTTGACCTCCAGAAGGCCCATTCACCCGCAGACGCGATTGTAGAATTAAGCCTTGCGACAAAACCCTACAATTCGCTGTGGACAAAAACCAGGGGAGTCTTCAAAAACATCTTTGAGACAGCCGCCGAACGGGTCGAATCACTGAAGTTTGAGGACTTATCGATCACGCTGCGAAGCGGCCTCACGGAAGGTGACTGGCAAGCGAAAGGTGATCGCCTTTTTGCTTCACTTGCCGAATCAGAAAAGCCCGTGGTTGTATTCTACGATGAAGTGCCCATTTTGGTCAACCGCCTGCTCAAAGGAGACGACTACCGGATAACTTCAGGGGGCCGGCAGCAGGCAGATGCTTTCATGTCCTGGCTCCGAAACAACAGTATCGCCCATAAGGACCAGGTAGCAATTGTTGTAACCGGTTCCATCGGTATTGAGCCAATCCTGCGCCAGGCTGGACTCAGCGCCACATTGAACACGTTTGAGTCCTTCGACCTGGGGCCCTGGAATATCGAGACCGCTAAAGGCTGTGTAGAAGCGTTGGCGAATGAAAAAAACATCTCAATCGAACCCAAAGCCGTTAAAAAAATGATGGACCTGATCGGATGCTTTATCCCTCATCACGTACAGATGTTTTTCAAGCACGTCTATGATACCTGCAAACTGCAAGATCTTCAATCCGCTTCAGAAGACCTCGTTGTTGAAGTCTACAACAGTAAGATGCTGGGAGTGCGTGGCCATGCCGAACTCAGCCACCTGGAAGAACGCCTGAAGATGGTGCTCGGTCCGGAGATTTATCCAATGGCCCTGGAGCTTCTTACCGAAGCGGCTGTTACCGATCATCTCACGCCAGAGACCATAAATATCCTGTGCTGGCAATATACATTCGAGAACGAAAGCAGAAATTCGACAGACATTATAAAAGAAATCCTGAACGTCCTGGAACACGACGGGTACCTTCACCGCGAAGAGGATGTTTATAAGTTCGTTTCAAAACTCCAGAAAGATTGGTGGAAGGCCCGTTTCAACTTCGGCTATAAACCTCTGAAGGAAAGAGTATAAGCTGTGGACATGATTCCTATCAAATACAACCCCGGTTTTCACACCGACGAAGAATTGACCCGTTGGTTCATCGTACGCTTACGCGAACTCGAACTCATTTTAGAAACCATCCGTGAAAATACCGGACCATCCAACCAGCACCTCCTTGTCATAGGTCCACGTGGAGCCGGTAAAACCATGCTGGTACGCCGCGTAGCCGCCGAAGTTCGCATCGATCCTATCCTCAAGAATCAATGGTACCCGCTCGTCTTCCCAGAAGAGACGTATCAGGTTTTAACGGCCGGAGAGTTCTGGTTGGAAGCCCTGTACCACCTGGCAGATCACACGAAAGATACACGATGGCATCGCACATATGAAGACCTCAAGGCGGAACAGGATGAAGTTCGACTGCGTGAACGAGCTCTTGCCCAGTTGATGGATTTTGCAGATGAAGAAAATAAACGTCTGCTGCTCACCGTCGAAAATTTGAACATGCTTCTGGGGCAACAGTTGAACAATAACGCGGATTGGGACTTACGACACACATTACAGAGTGAACCCCGTCTAATGTTACTTGGTACCGCAACCACTCGTTTCGATGAAATAGACAATATTCATAAAGCATGGTTTGAAGGATTCTCAACTCATGAATTGAAACCGCTGAATCTGGAAGAACACCGAGTATTGTGGGTGGCCTTCTCCGGCAAAGAAGTACTCGATGAACGACTGCGTCCGATCCAAATTCTGACCGGTGGCAATCCTCGCCTCTTAACCATCTTTGCCGACTTTTCAGCAAAAAAGTCCCTCCGCGAACTCATGAGCGAACTCATCCGGCTTATTGATACCCATACAGAATATTTCAAAAGCCAGCTTGATAGCCTCGCACCTGCCGAACGGAAAGTCTTTGCAGCCCTTCTGGATTACTGGGATCCGATAAACGCGCGCGAAGTCTCTCAGATATCCAGAATGGAGGTAAACAAAGCCAGCGCATTACTCCATAGATTGGTCAATCGCGGAATCGTGATGGTTATCGAAACCTCAGGCCGGAAGAAATGGTACCAGGCTGCCGAACGTTTATATAACATCTACTATCTGATGCGCCGGCGAAACACTGCTACAAGCCGCATCCAGGCAGTGGTAAGGTTTATGGTGCAATTCTACGAAGGAGAAGAGTTGGTACAATCCATCATCAAGCTTGCGGAAGAAGCCTGCAAACTTGAACCTGAACTGCGAGAGGATCATTACTGGGCCTATCAGGAAATTGTAAATACTGCACTACCAGAACTGAAACATAAAATTGTGCGAGAGACACCAGAAGATTTTTTCAATACTCCGGATATTCCTGAGTCGGTACGTAGATTAAGTCTCGATAAGACTGAACAATCTTATCGAGAAGCCATTGAGCTAAACCCTGATGATGTAGAAGCTTGGGCACAACTCGGACAACTACTGGAAGAACGACAACGTTTTGAGGAAGCCGAGCAAGTCTACAAAAAAGCTATTGAGTTAAACCCAAAGTATGCGTGGGCTTGGTCTCTGCTCGGAAGTCTTCTGTATAGCCATCTCAAACGCTTTGAGGAAGCCGAACAAGCTTGCAGAAGAGCCATTGAACTAGATCCAGAGCATATACCAGCGTGGGGACTACTTGGATTTCTTCTGCACAAACACTTCAAACGCTTTGACGAAGCTGAACAGGCTTATAGAAAAACCATTGAATTAGATATAGAACCTACCTGGCCTTGGACACAACTCGGACAGCTCTTACACGAAAACCTACATCGATTTGAGGAAGCCGAACAAGCCTACAAAAAAGCTGTTGAACTAGATCCAGAGTACAAATGGGCGTGGGCACATCTCGGACAACTTTTGCACGAACATCTCCAACGATTTGAGGAAGCTGAAAATGCTTACAAAAAAGCTATTGAATTAGATCCCACGTATTATTGGGCGTGGGCACAACTTGGACAACTCTTACACAAAAATCTACATCGATTTGAGGAAGCCGAACAAGCCTATAGAAAAGCGATCGAGTTGGAGCCAAAGTATGAGTGGGCCTGGCTCCAACTTGGCAAACTTCTGTATATATTACAACATTCAGACAAAGCTGAGCAAGCTTACAGAGAAGCTATTAAGTTAAACTCGAAAAATGTATTGGCCTGGGCACTACTTGGATTACTTTTAAGCGAAAACTCTGAACGTCTCGATGAAGCTGAACAGGCTTGTCTAAAGGTGATGGAGCTGAAAGGATCTGATCCCTTTTGGTCTTACCTTATTGACGTTCGTTTAGCGCGAGGAGATGATTCTGATATACTGCTTCAACAAATACACCAGTACCTTGACCAAACCGGAAGAAACGCTGAGGTTCTTAACCACATCGCCTGGACTTTCTACGAGAGTGGTCCGACCGAATACCTTCCAAAAGCAGAAATCTGGGCGCGAGAGGCTTTGGACAAAAAGCCTGACGACTGGAACATTCGATACACCCTTGCAAAAATTCTGAGCACCCAGGGCAAATGGAATGAAGCGTTTGAGTTAGCGCTCCCTATCCTGAATGCTGCTATATCGGAGGAAGATGCTATCTGGGCATCAACAACACTCCTTATCTCCGCCGCCGCTGCCGGTTACGCTCAAGATGCCCTGAATTTGATCATTGACTCGGAATCCAGACCTGCGTTAGAGCCGCTGGAGGTAGGGTTACGCATCTTTTTAGGCGAGCAGCCACGTACCGCCCAGGAAATCCTGGAGATCGGCCAGGACGTTGTTCGGCGTATACGCAAGCGGCAAGAACAGATGCAAAATGAGAAAGTAAATGAATAGCTCCCCAATCTATCCAGCCCTCACCCGATGGGTGCATATCAGAAGGATTGCCGTTGCTGTCTTCCTCCTCACCACGGTGACCATCCTCCTCCCACCCCTCCTGACCACACCCGCCCTCGCCGTCGATTCCCTCCAGGTCGATCCCGATCGGAAGGAGATCCGCATCGCCGCCGTCGCCCACCCATCTCGCTTTCAGGGCACCGACATGCCCGGCTACCACCTCCTCGTCTGGGAAAAGGGCCGTGCGGCCGGCAACGCCCTCTTCACCACATCGGTCGATGACCGGGCCGTCCATGCCGCCCTGATCCAGATCGGTGCCCTCCCGGGAAACGCCCTCGCGATGGACACCTGGGAAGCCCGCAGCGCCCCGGACAACAGCGCCCCGGACAAACGGATCGAAGGCAGCCCCGTTTGGATCGCCCTCCTGTGGAAAGACCGAAGTGAGCCGGTCCCCCTCACCGGCCTGCTAAAAGACCCCGGAGGAAAAGGCTTCGACTTTCGTTTTGGGGGCCACGAGGCCAATATACCTGTCTGGGAATCGGGCTGTGTCGTCTGCCTCTACAGCTGTCCGGGCGCCAAAATCGGCAACGCCGCCTACACCGTCCGCGACTACGTAAAAAAAAGAACGGCGTTCCGCATCCGGCAGGACCGCTTTCCACCGGAGGGAACGCCCGTAACCCTGATCTTCCGTCTGGCAAAACTTGCGACCGGAGAAAAGGAATGATCCGTCAGGCTCGCTTCAATACCTATCGTACATATCACCCAGAGGCCCAATGCCACTCTTCCTGAAAAACCCGCACAGCATCCTGGCCGTCCTGGACACCCGTCCCCAGGACATCTTCGAAATCCAGCTCCCTGCTGAAACCAGAGGGGAACCCTGGGAAGCGGTCCGAACTTCCGCCCGGGAAATCGATGTCAAATTAGTCGAAAGAACCGGCGGAAAACGCCGCCAAAAAGGAACCCCGGGCCGCACGAGCGACGCAGGCGCCCTCGTCAAAGAACGCGAGGGCATCCCGATTGACGACCTCTTTTCAAACGTCCCGGAAAAAGCCGGCGGGAGGGGTCTCTGGGTCGCCTTAGACACCGTTCAGGACCCCCGGAACGTCGGCGCCATCTTCCGATCGGCCGCCTTCTTTGGCGTGCAGGGCATCCTGCTCACGCGGGACCGGTCCGCCCCCTTAAGCGACGCCGTCTACGACGTGGCCTCCGGAGGCATGGAATACGTCCCCTTCTCAATCCAGACCAACCTGAGCCGCGCCCTCAACCTCGCCAAGGAACAGGGCCTCTGGATCCTGGGCGCCTCCGAACACGCCGATACCGATCTGAGCCAGATCGAACCGGACCGCTCCTGGCTCCTGGTCCTGGGCAACGAAGAGACCGGCCTGCGCCGCCTCACTCTGGAAAAATGTGACACCGTCTGCAAAATCCCCTCGTGCGGCCCAATCCCCTCCCTCAACGTCTCCGTCGCCACCGGCATCTTTATGCAGAAACTTGTGGGCGGATCCCCCTAACACCAGGGCGCACAGCAGTGCGCCTCTACAGGGGACCCCTATCCTTGCTCCACCTTTGGCAAATCCGTCCGCTCCCCTCGCACCGCCATCGCCTCCCGGCTCAACCGCGCCTCAGGCGTCTCCCCCCGCAGAATCCGTCCGAAATCGTCCGCAATCACATCCGCCGCCAGCCAGTTGGCGTCCCTCGTCCGCCCGGCGATGTGGGGCGTATGCACCACGTTCGGCCGCCCCCGCAGCGGATCGTCTGCGGGCACCGGCTCGTTATCGTACACATCGAACGCGCCCGCCAACTCATCGGCCAAAATCCGCTCCCTCAGCGCGTCCATATCCACCGCGTGCGCCCGCGTGGTCACCACCACCAGCGCCCCCTTCCGGAGCCGGGCGATCCGCTCCCGCGACAGCAGCCCCTTTGCCGACGGCGTGGGCGGCACCGTCACGAACACCACCTCCGCTGCCTCCACCAGCCGGTCCATCTCCACCGGCACGGCTCCCAGCGCCTCGAACCTCGCCTTTGGCACAAACGGATCGTAGCCTATCACCCGCGCCCCCAGCATCGCGCACCACCGGGCAACCCGCCCCCCAATCTGCCCCAGCCCGATCACCCCGGCGCACCGGGCGCCCAGCGTCCCGTTCACAAAATCGGGCGCATCGCAGAACTGCCCATATTCAAAATCCCACAGCGGCTCTCCGCTCGCCATCCGCAAATGCCACTGCGGAATCCGGCGCAGCGCGCAAAGCGCCAGCCCTAAGGTACACTCCGCCACCGACGGCGCCCAGGCCCGTGTCGCATCCACAATCGGAATATCCCGCTCAAACAGCAGATCCACCGACAGATGGCCATGCTCCCAGTTGTCCAGCACCCCGCCCACCGCCTTCAAATACGGCGCCCCCCGCACGCAGGCCCCGGTCAACCGCCCCCCAAACAAGGCAATCGCCTCCGCCCGTCCCAGGTCCGCCGTCTCACCTAAAGGCACGCCTTGCTCGGCTTGAACCACAGCCACCTCCCCCAGCTCCTTCAGCCTCGCCATCAGCCGGTCCGCCAAAAACGGCCACGACCGCTCCAGATCTTTACCCCGCGCAAACACCAGCGTTGAGGCCATCAAACACCCCCCTCTCTAAGATATCTGGTTCTCTTCTTTTCAAGTTGCATCCTCCTCCCCAAATTCATATTTTGTGTGTGCCGGGAGGTCGCGGAACGGAACTTAGAACCCGGAACCCGGAACTCGGAACTTGCTTAAAAGGAGCATAAAATGCCCGGCCCCATCTTCTGGGATGTAGACACACAGTACGACTTTATCATGCCCAACGGCAAACTCTACATCACCAACGCCGAGAAGGTCCTCCCCAACCTGGAGCGTCTCACCGCCTGTGCCCGGCAGCGGGGCATCCCCATCTTCGGCTCGGTCGACTTCCACAACCCGGACGACCCGGAAATCTCCGACAATCCCGACTTCCAGGACACCTTCCCCCCCCACTGCTTAAAAGGGGATCCCGGCCAGGAAAAGGTCCCACAGACTCGCCCGGAGAACCCGCTCTGGATCGACTCCGATCCCCAAGATGCGGACGCCCTCAACAACCGGGTCCGGAACCACGCGGGCGAAGTCATCTTCCGCAAACAGTGGTTCGACGTCTTCACCAACCCCAACGTCGACCCCGTCTTAAAAGCCGTCTGTCCGGACCGGATCGTCCTCTACGGCGTCGCCTTAGACGTCTGCAACGCCCACGCCATCAACGGCTTCCTCCAGCGGTACACCGCCCCTATCCACCTCGTCTTGGACGCCACCCAGGCGATTGTGCCCCAACGAGGTGAGGAACTCGTGACCGAATGGAAGTCCCGCGGCGTCGAAGTCCTCTCAACCGACGAAACCATTGGAGGGACCGAATAATGTTCGGGCTAAACAGCGTAGACCTTATAACCCTCTTCCTCTACCTGGTGGGAATCACCGCCCTCGGGCTGTGGGCGGCCAGAAAAGTGCGCACCACCGGCGACTTCTTTATGGGCGGCCGGAAATTCGGGCGCTGGATGATGCTGATGCACAACTTCGGCACCGGCACCCACACCGATCAGACCGTGGCCACCGTCGGCGCCACCTACAAAATCGGCCTGCCCGGGATCTGGTACCAGTGGATCTGGCTTTTCGTCACCCCCTTCTACTGGATCACCCCCGTCATCTTCCGCCGCATGCGCTACCTCACCACCGCAGACTATTTCGAAGAGCGATTCGGACCGGGGCTGGGCGCTCTCTACAGCTTCGCCGGCATGTTCTTTATGATGATCGCAATGGCAATGATGCTGCAGGGCACCGGCAGGACGGTCGAAGCGCTCACCGACGGGCGCGGTTCCCATGTGGTCTCCCGTGGCCCTTATGACCGTCCTCTTCGTCCTCTACGGCGTCGCAGGCGGCATACCGGCGGCGGTCGTAACCGACTTCGTCCAGGGGTTCTTCATCGTTGTCATGTCCTTTTTGCTGCTCCCCTTCGTCCTGGACAAAGTCGGAGGGTTCGTCGGCCTGCACGCGCACGTGCCAGAGCATATGTTCGACCTCATGGCCCCCCGGAACCTGCCCCCGCCCTACGAGCCGGTCACCTTCTTCTACATCTTCATGGTCGTCATCAACGCCCTCACCGGCATCGTGGCCCAGCCCCAGACCATGGTCGGCGGGGGCGCTGCGAAAACCGAACTGGACGGCCGCATCGGAGGCTGTTTCGGGCTTATGCTCAAACGTCTCTGCTCCCTCGCCTGGGCCTTTATCGGGCTGGGGTGCATTGTGCTCTACCCCAACCTGGAACATCCCGAACTCGCTCTTGGCCTGGCGTCTAAAGACCTCCTCCCGGTCGGCCTGGTCGGGATCATGCTGGCCTCGATGCTCGCGGCCGTGATGTCCTCCTGCGACACCTTCATGGTCGTCGGTTCTGCGCTCTTCGTGCGCAACCTCTACGCTCGTTATCTAATCAGAGACAGGGACGAAACCCACTACCTGCGCGCCAGCCGGATCGCCTCTCTCGGCATCGTGGCCGGCGGGCTTTTTATGGCCTTCGACTTTGGCAGCGTCGCCGAAATCCTCCACTTCTTCTGGAAGGTCACCGCCCTGGTCGGCATCTCATTCTGGGCCGGGGTAATCTGGCGCCGGGCCAACCGCTACGGCGCCTGGGCCAGCATCGTAGGCGCGGGTGGCGTGCTCCTCTTCACCTCCAACCAGACCCTCTTCGGAATCCCGCTGGGCGCCCCACTGCCCCTGGCCGAACAGATCGCCTGGTACCTCTCCATCGGCTTCGCGGCAATGATCCTCGTCAGCCTGGCCACCCGCCCGGAATCCGAAGCCATGCTGAACAAATTCTACACCGTGCTCCACACCCCCGTAGGCCAGGAACAGAAACTGAGGGATGCAGGCATTCGGGTAGTCCTGGAATAACAGGAGGAAAATATGGCCGACAGCTTCTTAAAACGCACCGGGCTGGAACTCCGGCGCCCCAGCCGCCAGACCGTCTGGGGCTTTATCTTCGCGTGGGTCTTCGTGCTGCTGATGGTCCTGCTAACCGTCTGGCTCGCTCGCCTGGGCGCCTGATACCCGTCACCATCCCATCCCAACCACCCCCCCAGGACCCCACCACCCCGGGGGGCTGCGGGGAAGGGCTTCGTGTCTTTCGTGGGGGATGGGAGGTAAGGGGCGGTTTCGTGCCCTTCGTGATAAAAAAACGACCGGGACACCCCATGCTCAGGGTATCCCGGTCATTTTAGCCGGAGCCGGCCCGAAACTTAACGCAGCCGCCGTCTCATCGGACGCGGGGCGGAGACTGAAGCCGAACGGATCTCCTCGATAAATTCGGCCGCCTCCTTCTCGTAGGTCTCAAACGGATCCCGGAAACTCAGATGGTGCTCATTCTCCAAATAGACCGAATCCCAGTCCACAATATACCGCACCCGGTTCTCCGACAGCGCCTTCACAACCGTCGACCTGGCGCGCGCGCGGGTATCCTGGGGCGGTTCACGACCCGCCCGGTCGATCTGTTCTTCCGTTAAGACCCGCTCCATCATCCCCTTCCGTTCCAGATCGTGGTAAAAGCCCCGGTTCGGATCGATATTGTGATACTCTAAGTCCAGACTCTGAAGCCAGGGATCGTTCCAGTCAAGCCCCTCCGATTCCACAAACATGTCCAGCATCCACTTCTTGGCCACCCAGTCCAGCCGGTCTCCCATAGACATCGGATCCCGCTCTAAGTCGTCCAGCGTACGGGCCCACTCCCGCAACACCCAGTCCGACTCCTCATCCATCCCCTTCAAATGGCGCTCGGCAAGATCTAAGTAGCGCCGCTGGATATCGATCGCGGAAATCGTCCGGCCGTTCTTCCGCTCTAAAATCCAGGTAAAGGTGGGGTCCCGGGAGATCTCCTTCAGCGCCCACACCGGGTCGCCTAATCCCACATCCTGGGGAAAGATCTTTTGTTCCAGCAGGTTTAAGACCATCGCCGTGGTGCCCACTTTCAGCGCCGTGACGTACTCGGACATATTCGAATCGCCCACCAGCAGGTGCAGGCGGCGGTACCGGCTGTGATCGGCCAGCGGCTCATCCCGCGTATTGATAATCGCCCGGGAAAACTGGATCCACTGGTAGATCTCCGTCACAATATGGTCGGCCCGCTGGGAAATCTGAAAGGTCACCGGGTCTTCCCGATACGCCTCGTCCCGGTCCTCCCGCCCGTAATAATAAAAGCTGTCATCGTAGCTGCCCACCCGTCCGGCGCCGCTGAAAACCTGCCGCGTCACCAGAAAGGGCAGCAGAGACGGAATGACCACGGTCGAAAACGGCACGCTCCTCCGGATCAGATAATTCTCGTGGCACCCGAAGGTCGCCCCTGTAAAATGGTCGATATTGTTCTTTAAAAAAGAAGCCTCCTTCTCCAGCCCCAGCGCCTTCAGCGCGCCCTGCAGAATCCGTTCACCGGCCCGGTCAGAAGCCACAAGGTCGAAGAGCCCCTTGCACTCCGCGGTGGTATACTCGATATGCCCCATGTCGATATAAATCCGCCCGGAATTAAACAGAAACCCCCCGTTGCCCGGCGGTTCGTCCCGTCCCCGGTAATGGATATCGACAATCCCGATCCGATCCGAGTGAAAAATGTGGTCCTTGACCTTCACCGAAATCGCATCCGGACTCACAAACCCCTCATGCTCGGGCGCCATACACCCGAACTCCGTCTCCAACCCAAAAATTCGATTCTCCATAAAACCCCTACCTATAAACCGAACCCTCCCCCACCTCCTCTGCCCAGGACTTCGTTCCCCCTTCCCTTTAGGGAAGGGGGCCAGGGGGTTAGGTCCGGGTTAGGTCCGATACGCCTTCAGCGCCGGTTCGATCTCCTTCTGGTCCAGCACGCGATACTTGCTCTTGCCCGGTCGGGACCGCTCGAACACGGCCGCTTCAACCGAAAGCGTCTTCAGTTCGGTCCCCAGCACACCCGCCATGTCAGCCTCCTCAGCAGCCTCTTCCGGTTCCGACTCCTTGTCTTCAAACTGTCCGGCAAAGCGCCCGGCGGCCCAGGCCAGCAGCGCCGCATCCAGCGCCTTCCTCAGCGACAGCCGGTTCACCTTCAGATCCAATAGATGCCGCTGCATCACCCGGTCCCCCTCCGGCACCCCGCCCAAAACAGCAAAGCCTTCGCTCTTGTGAAAAGCCCCGTCGTAGTCCACCGTATAAAACGTGGTCTCCCCCTCCATCCCGTCCAGTTCCGCCAGGAGCACCCGCACAATATACGGAGACCGGAAAATTTCGTCAAAGGCCGTCTTCACCGCCGGACCCAGCCCGAAATGCACGATCTGCTGCAGGGTCACATCGGCCTCCGAGTAGTTGAACCCAATCGTGGAAGCCAGGTCCACGGCCGCCTGCCGCAACTTTTCGATATCCGTCGGATGGCCCAGAGCGGCCATGCCGACCCGGTCGTAGATCTCGAAAACTTTCCGCTGCCTCTGTCCCAGCGTCAACAACAGCACGCCGTCCCGATACCCCAGACCCACAACCGGGCTTCCTCCCCGAAGCTGGTCTTCGATATATTCCCGCCGGTTGGCAACCGCGTCCGCCCATCGATATGGTTCGTCCAGCATCATCGGCCCACGCCCTCCCCACCCTCGATAAAGCGCCCCTGGAGCCGGCGCAGGTCATCGGTCGACACATCCTGCAGCCCGTCGGCCGTGATGGTTTTGACCGATGGAAAAATATCGGCGGTGCGCTCATACCGGCCGGTTGCAGCGTCGTACTCAGAAGCCGTATACAGCAGCCGCAGGACCAGGCCCACCCCCTCCTCCCGGTCCATCTGGGCAAACGGGCGACCTCCCCACTGGTTCAAATAGTACATGGCCCCGCGGATCCCCGGCGATCCGGAACCGGTGGTGGAAAAATCGACGCTTTCAAACTGGGCGCCTAACGCATCATAGAAAAAGATCTTTCCCCGGTCGTCCCTCCGGTCGTACGTGACAAAAATCGGAATCACCGCCCCAATTCCCTGGATCGCCATCGGCAGATTGTCGCGGATCAACAGCGAAAGCCGGCGCAACTTCGCCTCTAAGCTCATCTCCTGGAGCTGCCGGCGGCGGTGGTACTGAAACGAATGCTCCAAAATACGGGCAATCTCATACGCAATCGCCGGTGACCCGGAAATGGCCATCACCGAATACGCATCGATATCGATCACCTTGTCCGCCCGGTCGTAGATAACCGCATTCCCTGCCGTGGCCCGGCGGTCGCCCGCAATAAGAACGCCATCCCGGTACCTCAACGCCAGGATGGTCGTTCCTTCTGTTGGGTGGAAAGGGAGCGCAGCCCCGGAATCGCGCAGCCCATCCGGCAGTTCCCCTGCCGGAAACCGATAGCCTCCGGCCTTTAAAAGATCCAAAAAATCGCCGCCTGAATTCATTGGCTACTCGCCCGTCCGCTGCCGATACCGTCTTGCCTGGTTCGGGTCCACCCGACGCATGCGCCTCAGCAAATCCTGCGTATCGGGCCGATCCACATCGGGCCGAGCCGGCCCCCCCTCGTCATCCGATTTCCGATCCGGCGGTGCGGTCGGCCGGGTGCGCCTCTCCAAACCTGCAAAATCCTTCCGCATATCCATAACGATCTCCCTTTTTACTTTTTACTTTTTACTTTCCTTCCTATCCCTCAATCTCTTCTAAAAACGCCCCCAGCGTCTCCGACCGATCCAGCAGGGCGTTGTACTCCCGGACCCTCTCCGGGTCAATCAGATCTTTCAGGTCCACCGAATGCTTCTTTCCGTTCACCGCAAAAACGATCCGATCCCAGTTGATCGACTTGACAGCGTCGCCGAATTTTTCCAGACACTGCCCCCGGAAGTAGGCGCGTGTGTCCGAAGGGGGAACGGACATGGCCCCGGCAATCTCCTCGTCCCCGACAAGCCGGACCATCTTTCCCTGAGCCTCTAAGAGGTAGTAGAGGCCCGAATCCTGGTCCACATTGTGGTACTCCAGATCCTGGCTCTGCATCCAGGATAGATCCTCCGCCTTCTCCCAGGAAAGGCCCTCTGCCTCGCAGAAACAGTCCAGCAGCCACTTCTTGGTCACCCAGTCGCAGACCCCCACCAGCCCCATCGGATCCGATTCCAGGCCGTCTAAGACCTCTCCCCACGCCTTGAGCACCCAGTCCGTTTCCCGGTCCCGCCCGCCCATCTGGGCCTGCGCCAGATGCAGATAAGCCCGCTGGACCTCCACGGCCGGAACCAGCCGCGAACCCGCCACCTCCACCAGCCACTCGTAGGTCTGATCCCGGGCCACATTCTTCAGCGCCGCAATCGGATCCTTCAACTCGATATCGGGCAGCGCATCCCGCTCGATCAGGTCCACCACCAGGGCCGTCGCGCCTACCTTCAGGGCGGTCATGTGCTCCGACATATTGGAATCGCCCACAATCACGTGCAAACGCCGGTACTGCTCGGGGTCGGCATGGGGCTCATCCCGGGTGTTCACCAGCGGCCGTTTGTGCATCGTATCAACGCTGGCAATCACCTCAAAAAATTCGGACCGCTGGGAAAGCTGGTAAATCGCCGCCCTGTCTCCCCGTTCCACGCCCACCTTCCCGGCCCCGGCATAAATTTGGCGGGTCGCAAAAAAGGGCAGAAGCCCTTTCACAACCCGTTCGAAAGGAACCGAACGGCCCATCAAATAATTCTCATGACACCCGTAACTGTGCCCTTCAAAGTCGGTGTTGTTCTTATACATTTGCACCGACCCCTCCGGAAGCATCTCCGTCCGCCGCCGGGCGCAAATATCCACAATTCGCTCTCCCGCCTTGTCCTGAGCGACGAGTTCAAACAGGCTTCGACACTCGCCCGTGGAGTACTCCGGGTGGGTGTGATCGTTGTAGAACCGGGCCCCGTTGTAAATAATCAGATCGCTCTTGAGTTCCTTGAACGGAATCTTTCGCTTCCGGTCCTGCTGCAGGTGAACTTTCTCATCCGTATCGTTTAAAAGTTCCTTCACCTCAAACCCCCGCACATCCTTGCGGGGATTCTCTAACTGGTAATCCCACAGAGGAACAAATTCTCCCTGCAAATAACAGCGGATCAACTGCATCGACTCTTCCACCACATCGATCTTCTTGACCCCGTTGATCGTGATCCCGTACTCCGTTTCCAGACCGAAAATCCGCTCCATGCACCCTCTCTATATCACGCCGGTCCCCGTCTTCCGCGCCTCCCGAATCGGGCGGATAGGCGCGGCACGGACCACATTTTCCGGATCGTAGTCTAAGAGCTTCAACCAGTCTTCGGTATTGTCCGTGGGCGGGAAGATCTCATTCTCAGCATACTCGGTTTCAATCGCCTGGAGCAGATCTTCTATAGAGATCCCCTCCTCAACGCCCGACGCAATCGACCGCCGGATGGCCCGCTCCTTGGCCCGCCGGACAATAGACTCTAAGACCGCCCCGCTGCACAGATCTCCTCGGTGGAGAACCTCCTTGCGGGAACTGCGCAAGGTCACTTCTAAAAACCGGGTGTTGTCCCTGCGGGCGAAAATCTCCTCCACCCCCCGGTCCACAAGCGAATCCACCGCCTCCTCCACGTTCCCCCCGCACTTTTCAACCTCTTCCCGGGCAATCGGCAGATCGGGCGTCAGGTAAATCTTCAGAATCTCCCGGCCCCCCTCCTTGTCCGGACGTTCCACCTTGATTTTTCGGTCGATCCGCCCCGGCCTCAGCAGCGCCGGATCGATCAGGTCCGGCCGGTTGGAAGCTAAGATAATCACCACATCCTGCAGCGACTCGATGCCGTCCATCTCCGAACAGAACATCGGCACCACGGTATTTGAAATATTGTGCGACCGGATCGCCCGCCGGGTGCCCAGTACCGACTCGGCCTCGTCGATAAAGACCACCGGCAGATAACCCTCCTTCCGCTTCTCCCGCGCCCGGGCAAAAATCTCGCGCACCTGGCGTTCGGATTCGCCCAGCCACATATTCAGAATCTCGGGCCCTTTGATGTGTATAAAACACTCTTTCAAATTCAGCCCGGCCTCCTGCTGCACCTGCTGCACCAGGTTGTAGGCCGTGGCCTTCCCGATCAGCGTCTTGCCGCATCCGGGGGGGCCGTAAAGCAGAAACCCTTTGGGCACGCTGTACTTGAACCGGGTGAAAAGCTCCGGGTGAAGCACCGGCATCTCAATCGTATCCTTGATCGCCCCGATGGCCTCGCCTTGTCCCCCGATCTTCTCCCAGGGGATCTCCGGGATCTCTTCTAAGTAGTAGTCCTTAACCTCCTTGCTCGGCATCTGCTCTAAAGCAACCCGAAAATTGGGATCTATCCGGACCTCTTCGCCTAACTTCAGGGACACCCCTTCCAGATCGCTCGAACGCGCCAGGATGGCAGCCTGCAGCCCGTGCTCCTGCCCCACCCGCAGCCGTCCGTCATCCAGCACATCCACCACCTTACCCACCGGCCCCGAAGCGGAATAGCCCAGATCTCCCACCACCGCAAAAGCCTCATTCACCAGTACGCGTGTGCCCACCTTCAAATCGTCTTCATCTATCCGGCTGTCTAAGTTGACATAGTATTCCGAACCCCCCACCGAGATATAGGCCACCCCATGCTCCGGCGGCTCTAAGAGCGTCCCGACCCGATTTGCGGGGGCCGTCACCTTCTCCAGTGCGGATTCCATCTCCACGATGGTCCGTCGGGCCTCCTCAAAGGTGATCTCATCCTCCTGAAGCTGCCGCCGAAGCTGGTAGAGCAGCGGGCGCCTCCGGTCCTTTTCATCCATCGACATCAAAATCTGATCAATGATGGACAGCGACTTAAAGGTATGCTGCATGTCCACATAGTCCTGTAAAAAGTCATCCGGAGACTTCTTCGGACGATCCGGATCTTGCGGCCGGTTAATAGGACTCACCCCCTCAAAATAGGACCGTACACAGGGTACGCGTCTTTATTTGTAGAATGATGATATCGGTTTCGATTCTACCGTTCCATTAGTTTAGCACAAGTCAATATCAAAGTCAAGCAAAGACATGCCGCCCTCTGCCATAGGAGAGGGCGGCAGTCTGTGATCATTGCTTCCTTGAAACATACCCTCTTCAGCCCACCAGATCAATCCGGGCGCCCGACACACCGTCCGTCCCGTCCCGGCGTTCCTCTTCGGGCAATTCTTCTTCGGAACGCCTGTTTCGGGGTATGCGCCCAAAACGCCTCCCGGGAAAGCGCTGGCTGTCCGGATCTACAATCGTCCCCTCCGTCTCCGTCGTGGGCCTGGGACGGGTCAGATTCAAAACCTGTTCGTTGGCCGATGCCTGTGCTGCATGCTGCTGGGCCAGTTCGGGTTCTCTTTGCAGCAGACTCTGCTGCCGGGCCCCCTCTACGGGAACCCGCGCAAAATTCTCCTGAAACTCAATCGGCCGAACCTGCATATCACATCCTTTAACGACCCTCAAACATCATTTTACCACAGAGATCCTCATAGTTCCTTTTCTCGATCCTCGATTTTGGTTTTCTCCGCGTCCTCCGCGTCTCTGCGGTGAACGCTTACCTAAAAAATACCGACCCTACCTCCCAATGTCAACTCGAAAAGCCCCTGCTACACCTATCGGCTTTTTTCCTTTTTACTTTCCCCTTTTTACTTTTTCAGCCCCAGCATCTCCGCCGCATTCCGCCACGCAATCCGCTCTTTGACCCATTTGGGCGCATCTAAGATTTCCAGTTTCAAAAACTGGGGCGTGGGTACCTTGAACGGCATCCCCGTCCCAAACGCCGCGTGCCGGGGTCCCACCGTTTCCAGCAGCGACTGAATCGTCCGCTGAAGCACCGCCGTATGACGGGATATTTCCACCAGAAACCGGGTCTGGGAAGACAATCGCTTCCCATTCAGCACACCGTTCAGAACCATCCATCGGGCCTTGGGACGCAGCGCAAAGGCATTCTCGAACACACCGGACGCAAGATCCTCCGCCAGGTCCCAGCGATGCCGCTGCCGCCGGTCCACCACCCGCATCGGGACCTGAATCGTCCAACCTAGCTCCGATGCCGCATCCACCAGCTCCAGACCGGCCGTATCGGTCAACCCGTACCCGTGGTACTGCGGATAAAGCCGGATCCCACACAATCCCAGATCCTGTGCGCACCGTCGCAGGTCCTCTTCCCACCCCGCATAAGTTGGATTGAGTGTGGCAAACGGAATCAGCCGATCCCGAAAACGGCGGGTCTCCTTGGCCAGCTCTTCGTTGGCCGCGTGGGCATCCTTGTAAAAAATCCCGTGAACCGACGAAACCACAGCCCGGTCGATACCATGTCCATCCATCTGCTTCACCAGCGCCTGCGCCGTATTGCGCCGGAGCTGGCGGAAGGGCCAGTGTCCAACATAAGTATTGACGTCAATGATCACCCAGACCCCCTCTTCCAGACATTGCCTCCACCAGCAACTACCTCGGCTCTTGTGGATATAAATCCCCCACATATTTGTCATACCCGTTGAACAACAGGGTCGGCCGTCTTTCAGTGCTCGCAGCATCGGTGCTGATGAACCGTTCCGTGGCCTGAGACCACCGGGGATGGGAAACCTTGGGATTGACATTGGCAAAGAACCCGTATTCCCTTGGAACCAGCGTATTCCAGAAGGTCTTGGGTTGCTCGCGGACAAACTCAATACTCACGATCGATTTGATGCTCTTAAAACCGTACTTCCAGGGCGCCACCAGCCGGATGGTCGGCCCGTGCTGGTTGGGCATTGCGTGGCCGTAAACCCCCGTGGCCAGGAAAGCGAGCTCGTTCGCCGCCTCCTCAATCGTCAGCCCTTCCTCATAAGGCCAGGGCCACTGGGGGTTGTCAAACTGTCCGGGGGCCTGATTTGGATCGAGGAACGTTGTCATCTTGACAAATTTCGCCGAAGAAAGCGGTTGCACCTCGTCTAAGAGAGCCTTCATCGGAAAACCGGTCCACGGTATCGCCATAGACCACGCCTCCACACACCGCAAACGGTAAAGCCGTTCCTCCAGCGGCATAGTCCGAACCAGATCGCCAAAGTCGTACGTCTTCTCCTTCTGGACCTCTCCCTTGATCACCACTTTCCAGGGGTCCGTCATAAACTTTTCCGCCAGAGCCTTCACCCGAGTCTTTCCGGTGCTGAATTCATAAAAATTATTGTACGATCCGGCAACCGACTCCGTGGTTAAAGGCCGGTCCAGCTCCTTAAATTCCTCATTGAGCTTGGCGGGATAAAGCGGCGCCGCCGGGGTCGGAGTCGGTGTGGGTGTCGGTGTCGGCGTATTCGTGTTTGGCTCAGAAGTCCCCTGCAAGCCTTCGTCTGGTACCGTTTCAGCAGGAGTAAAAATCTTCTCCTGCCCGCAGCCCGCCAGCAGCCCCACCGCGCCCAAACCCGTCACTCCTGCGGCCTTCATAAACTTCCGCCGGTTCATATAAACATCTTCCGGCGTAGCCTCTCTCTCGGGTATTTCCCAGCCTCGTTTTGGCATATTGTTCTCCTTTTCACTCCCGGCTCAAACACAAATGTAGAAGATTCAATCCCCCATGTCAAGCCCACACAACAGCACCGCCTTCTGGGCAGGGTGGGTGCGGCTTCGTGTCTTTCGTGGGACGGGCGGGAATGGGTGGCTTCGTGCCCTTCGTGATCACCGTTTGAGTGCCACCCCGAACAAAAGCGTATTCCCTGCGGCGGTGTTGCAGCCCGCCGCAATATGAACAAGATCCGCACTCAGTTCCAACCGATCGGTTAAACGGTAACTCACCCCGGGAGAGAGCTTTAAAACATTCTGATCGCCAATCAACCCCACCTCTCCAACCGGGTTGCACTCTCCGAAGGTATGAATGCCCGAGATGTACCCCTTGAACAGGAATCGGTTCACCATAACCCCGGCCTCCAAAGCATACAGCGCCTCATTGCTGAAGGCCCCGCCGCGGATCCGGTACCCGATCTCTCCGGTCACATAACCCGGGAAAGGGTACAAAGACCGGCCCAGCAGGACCCGGACATCTGCATCCACCTCCCTGGAACTCAAGGGAACGCGCGTGCCGGGATCTTCATCGTACCACAGCGGGATTTTGCCCCCCACGGCAACCGAGGCAACCACGGGCTGGCTGGCCAAAAGCCACCGCAAACCCATTTCCAGGTCGCCAAAACCCGACCGACGCTCCAGCGCCGTTCCCGTAACAACCGAATTGAGATCCCTCAGAATGCGGATATCTCTGAGCCGTTTGTAGGGCGCCGACCCCACGAACGTCAGCCGGTCCAGCAGACCGTATTCCAGGTAGACCGAATAATTGAGGTCTCTCAATTCCCCCATATTCGCCTTCTGAATCTGCTTGCCGCTGGCATCGATATCTCTGGTCGAGTTCGAATAGCCCGCTCCAACCTTGAAATAATAGCCCCCCTGCTTCTGGGTCCACGCCCCGGCAAAGGCCGCAGACGCCAGGCCCAGACAGGCGGCACAAATACTAATAAAAAACAGGCTTCGACTAATCATAAGCTTACCTCCAATCAATTTTCACAACGCGTGCTTCCCTCTGTATAAAAACAGACCGGCCAAAGCCTGAAAAGCCAAAATCGTGCCGGACTGCTTTCCCATGAGAATTTTCGTTATAACACATTAATTATAAATATATTGAATATTCCCAAAAAATCCAGTGCTGGCCCCAAAGTCTGATGTTTCAATCAAGGTGTCGCAAAAACCCGCACAACCCGCCCCCCTTGCTGCGCCGACGCCCAGGCCGCCTCGGTCAGCTGGATCACCCGCAATCCGCAGATGGGGGGCACCTGAATCTCATCCCGGCCCAGGATCGCATCCACAAAATTCCGATCCGGGCTGCTGAAACGCGACGGCAGGGCGTCGACTTCAACAGGGTCTCTGCCCCCGTATTTGCAGGTCAGCTTCCCGTTCCGGGAATAGATCACCCCTTTGGAGCCCCAGATACTGATGTCTTCCCAGATGCCGGGACCCACACAATTGCCCACCAGAGAGAAATTGGCCAGAGCCCCGCTCGCAAATCGGACCGACAGCGCCGAGTTGATGTCCACTTCTCCGTCGAAATACTCCATAAAGGCCGAAACTTCGGCCGGGTCCTGGTCGGTCATCCACAGAACGACGTCCAGCAGGTGGCTCCCCGAATCGTTTAACTGCCCCCCGCCCGAGAGCGCGTGAATCTGCCGCCACTTCCCCTGCTGGCTTCGATACCAGTTCTGGTCCTGGAGAGCCGCAATAAACTGCACCTCACCAATCTCTCCACCCCGGATCTGGTTGCGGATGAACCGGAATTCCGGCGCCAAATGCCGCTGGTAAGAAATCATCAACACCTTCCCCGCCTCCTCCGACCGCTTAATCGCCTGCCGGGCGTGGTCCACGCTGCAGACCATCGGCTTCTCCGTCAACACGTGCAGTCCCCGGTCTAAGCTCTCCATAATCTGCTCAAAATGGAGGGTGTGGGGCGTGGAAATCTCCACAGCGTCCATCTCCACCGAACCCAGCATCTCTTTGTAGTCCGTAAACCTTTGAATTTCCCTCGCCTCCGGCAGCCGCTCAAACAGCCTCCCGAAGCTCTCCTCGCTCACATCGGCCAGCCCCACCACCTCCGCATCCCCTATCTCCATCAACCGCCGCAGGTGCCCGCCGGCATTCCCTCCACACCCAATCATTCCGATTCGTACTTTCTCCATCCCACAACTCCTTTTGTCAACCCGATTGTGTGACCAACCGGAACCAAAAAAAGGCCGCCGGACCAGATTGTCCGGCGACCCTTTAGAACCCCATTTAAACAGGGCTTTACTTCAACAGCAGCATCTTCTGCGAAGCGGAGAACGAACCGGCTTCAACCTTCGCAATATACACGCCGCTGCCCACGCTGCGGCCCAGGTTGTCCCTGGCATCCCACTGCACGTGATAGCGGCCCGCAATCTTCTGCTCGCTCACCAGCCGCCGCACCTCCTGCCCAATCACATCGTAAATCACGATAGAGACCAGGGCGTCGCTGGGCAGATCGTAAGAGACCGTCGTGCTCGGGTTGAAGGGATTGGGATACACGTTGGTCGCGAACTCGGTCGGCACATCCTGGAACCGGCCGCCCAGAATCACCTCAACCGCGTTCGACCGGTGGACGGTTCCGTCTAAGTCCACCTGCTCCAACACATAGAAGACCTTCTCTGAAGACGGCGGCTCTTTATCCGAAAAGCTGTAATTCAGCAGGGCGTCTGATGTTCCGGCGCCCGGGATAAATTCGCTGATGACCTCATAGGTCTCGCCATCCACACTGCGCAGCATCCGCCAGCCCGCGTTGTTCGTCTGTGACGCGGTCGTCCAGGTCAGCAAGACCCGGTCTTTGGCCAGTTCCCCGCCAAAAGACGCCAGCTCCACCGGGTTCTCTTCGCTGAACTCGATCATAAGCGTGCTGGTCGTATCCGTACCGACATAGGCGTAAACGCTTACTGTGGCACTCCCCGAGCCGCTGGCATACAGCTTGATAGAAGTCATTCCGGGGGTCATAAACATCATCTCTTCCATCATCATCCCATCCGCATCCAGAACGGTCACGTCAGCGTTGCCAGACGACGAGACAACCCACGAAATCGTATCGGTAGCCGCAAATTCGCTGGCCGTTACGGTAATCGTATCACTCCGTCCGCCCCTGGGAATCATTTTCGGCTCGCTGATCATCATGCCGTCAGGATCGATTGGTTCTAGTTTCGGACCCGTAGGCGTCTGGAAGGTAATCGAAGCCTCGCTGGCATCCAGGCTGTCTTCCGCAGCAGTCCCCAAAAAAGGATTCCCGGTTGCAATGGAGACCGCAGCCAGTTTAATCGTCGTCCCTTCGGCAATATCCTGCTTGGCGACCAGGACCAGGGTCCCGATGAGTTTATTGGCCTTAAAGGGGAAGGTTGCGAAGCCTAAAATGGTTACCCCGTCGTCCTTCATCGAGAGAAGCTTGGTCCCCGCGGGGATATCAGGGTCGAGTAACAGCGTGTCGGGTGTAAAGTTGTTCGTAAACACACTGCCCGTATTGTCAAAACTGAAAACCGTAAGAGCCAACCAGTCTGCACCGGTGTCGGCCGCCTCATCTAAGTAGGCTTCGATCATAACCGTATCACCCGCCGAAGCCAGCGCGCGGGTCGTTGTATTGCCGTTCGTTCTATCTGCGAAGGCCGTACCAGCTGATGCATCCGCATCCAACTTCACCTTCACATTGGCGTAAGGCCCAGCCTCCGCACTCCCCGTCGCAACAAACAACAGCAGGGCGAAGGCCGAAATAAACCCGATAAACCTCCTGAGTTCGGACATCAAACACGCCCTCCTCTTCACCTTACAAGTTCGCCTCTCCGGACCCATCGAACAGATCAGCCCGAATGTGGTATGAAACAGGTATGGGAGTCCCACCCAACGCGGGTGGAACTCCCATACCAGCGGATTTACTTGAGGAGCATCAATCGCTTGACGTCCTGGAACTTCCCGGCCGAGACCTGATAGAAATAGATCCCACTCGACACAGGCATTCCCCGATCGTCCGTACCGTTCCACTGCACCTGGTACCGGCCGGCCGACTGCCGTTCGCCCACCAGCGTCCGGACCACCTGACCCACGATATTGTAGATCCGGAGATGGACGTCGGAGCCTTCCGCCAGGTTATACTTAATAGTGGTTTCGGGGTTGAACGGGTTCGGGAAGTTCTGCAACAGCGCGAACTCGGTGGGCGTGGTCTCAACGTTCAACGCGCCCAGGACCACCATCGGATTCGAGAGCTGATCGTGGTCGAACACCACCCCTTCAGCGATCTCGAACCGGGCGTTGTCCTCGAACTCCCGCAGGACCTTGAAGGTCAGCGTCACAACCGAACCCTCGCCGCTGACAACTTCATCGTTGATAACGACGTTGGCGACAGTTAGCTGACCCGGCTCGGACTGTTCGAAGAACAGCGGCGTTTCACCGCCACCGGACTTCAACAGATCCTCATCGGCCGGCGCCGCGCCTACGAACTCGAACTTCTCGGGATCGTAGGTCAGCACGAAGCCGAAGCCCTGCATCGCCTTCACGTTGGCCACCGAGACATCCACCGAAATCGGCTGCCCGGCGATCACGCGGTCACTGTTCTGACTCAGCAGCATCTCCGCGTTCTCGTTCACACCCGGCCGTGTCGGCGCGAAGACCGGCTTGGTTGCCCCAAGTGGCTGGCCGTTCCGGGTCACAGGTGTCTTGCCGAACGATGACACGAAATTGGTGAAGTCCACGAAATTAATAGTCCTGTCCTGGTTGGTATCGGCCTGAAGGAGATAACCCTCATCGCCCTCGCTCTTGCCAAAGGCTCGAGCAAAGATGACGAAGTCCCTGAAGCCCACCGTGAAGTCGACTCGAGCGGGGTCCAGGTCGACGACGAAGATCCGCTCATTATCCGCATCTCTGAAATCGACATACCCCACTTCGAGCGTCACCTCGGCCGTCTCGCTCAACGCCCGGTTGGCCGGATTCGTATCAAGCGCGTCAATCCGGTAGACCAGCGTCGAAGCGCCTTCCGGCAGGTCGTCATCTATGAAACTGCTGGACCCTGGAAGCAGAGGCATCAACATCTCCAGGTCCGCCCCGTCTGCGCCGCGCCAGACTTCGTAGCGCTCCACGCCCGCAATCGGGACCACATACCCGCGGTAGGTGGAATACCCCACAACGCGGTCTGCTGTGGAACCCTCCCAGCTGAGGCTGACGTTCTCGTCGTCGGAGGAATACTCACCCTTAAGCTCGGTAGCAGCGGCAGGCGCAATATTGTCAACCGCCCCCACCGGCTCTTCGGTAACCGCCGGCGCCGAAATCCTCACCCCGCTGCTCGCCGTCCGGATGCTCTGCGGCAGCGTGCTGGTAGTCAGCAGGCTGCTCACATCCACATCTAAGGCCGCGAGCACAAGGTTCTTCTGTTCGCCAATGATCGAACTCACCAGATCCTTCGACGGCGAGAACAGCCCGGCGATCTCCTCGTGCGAGATCACCCGGTTCGGGTCCACACCTAAGAGCTGGATCATCTGCTGCACGCTCTCCTTGGTGAACACCCGCTTGCTCGACGCCGTCGCGCCCGAAATCCTGCGGCCGCTTACGGCCCGAACGGCCCAGTTGCTCGGCTCGTTGTCCAGCGACGGAACCACCGCGCGGGCGATGCTGTAGCCCGGCTGGTCCGCAGGCACCGGAAGCGAACTGATCTGTGCCCACGGCACCCATTTGGCAACCGGATCATCCACGCGCTCCACCGCAGCCTTGCCCGCGGCCTCGCCGTTGCCGCCATCACCGTTGCCACCGTCACCGTTGCCACCGTCACCGTTGCCACCGTCACCGTTGCCACCGTCACCGTTGCCACCGTCACCGTTGCCACCGTCACCGTTGCCACCGTCACCGCCGTCGTCGGGCATCGCCAGCACGGTGTTGACCCAGATTTCCCGGTAAAGCTGGTAGAAATCCACGTTCGAGTGATCAATTGAGTGCGGGAAGCTCACCAGGATGTAACCACCCTGGTCCCCTTCACCCATCGGACCCCGGTAGTCATCCACAATCAGGTTCTCGGGTCCGGCCAGCGGCGGAGCCTCGCCGTCGCCATCCCCGGGATCTACGCTTTCGCCGCCGCCAAAGCCCAGCGCAGGACTGCTGCCCGTAGCGCTCTGCTGGGTCGGGCCAAACACGGTCGGATCACCTGAGATATTGGCGGTCCGCACGGTAACAACCAATCCCGTGCCTTCCCGGACAGGCGCAAAGCCAATGAATTCGCTTCCACCTGCCGAAACCGCCTGCGGCCCTTGCGGGAGCGCGGCGTCGGCGATGTTCGTGGAGAACTGCACGAAAATACTGGCGAGGATATGAGCTCGCTTAGCATCAGTATCGAGCCTCGAGTACAGGAAGGAACTATCGGCGCTACTGATGAAATCAGTATTTCCAACCTGGCCAAACGCGGAAATCTTCGTACTCAAGTTCCCGAACACGTCCACGGGAGTCACATTGATCGTGAACTCGTTGTCCTCCGCCGAGAGCGCCGAGGTGACCTGCTCGCCGCCCTGCCAGATCGTCACTGCGTAGACAGCAAATTGTTCAGCATCGAAGGTAAATGTGCTGTCAGCTTCGCCCGCCACCTCAACAGCCGTCTCCTCGGTCTCTTCACCGGTAGTCTGATCAACCACCACAGCGGTGCTTAGCTCCTGAACCATAACGGCGACGTCGGCGATGACGCCGTGGGTAGTGACCGAAACCGTCCGCTCACCAAGGCTCCACCCGTCTCTATCCAGGGCCCCGGTTCCGTCGCTGTTCACCGTGATGCCTTGTTCGTCGTCCGTGAATATGAACTGGCCGGAATCGGCAAGCGCAACGCCCGCTTCTCCATCTTCATCCACGGTGGGCACCCAGATCGAGACCAGAGCATCCTCGCTACTGGCGGGCGGATAGGTCACCGATGGCTTACCAAGGATCGTGTCCCAGGCCGTGATCTCCAGGTCCAGATCCCTACCGACGATGATCGAATCAACCGACGCAGCGTTCGCGACCTTGAAGATATGCCCTTGCGGGTTTTCAAATTCGTCGTCGAACAACAGCGTATCCAGCGGCGTTAACGAGATATTCCCCGCGAGATCCCTTGCGAAAACCTGCAGCGTATACTGCCTATCGTCATCGTCTTCGTCGAAGTCATTGCTGAAGTCGACCGTGATGTCCTCTCCCACCTTCTCCAACCGGGAAGCCGGCGTCACAGACTTGATATGGGTAATCGGGACTTCCCCTGTGGGAATGAGCTCGATATAACGGATCGAGATCGAATCGGCCTCCTCGCCGATCCGCATAACGATACTCGAAGTCTCGGGACTGATCGTATCCTCGGTGGCCGAACTGGGGAAAAGCGGATCTACCGTGATCGCCACATTGTCGAGGATGGCGTCTTCTATCGTGAGGCTACCGAGGTTCCCGACGCTGTCAACGGCCTGGAACTCAAAATCCATCTCGGAGCCGGTCGCGTCAGTGGAGTCATTTTCAGTGACGCTGTATGCCAGCGTGTCGCCTACCGAGATCCCCGAACCCGTTTGGGCAGGAAAGTCGCTATCCGTCGTCGTGTCACCATCGGCTATGATGAGGCGTTCTACGACGATTTCGTCTATCGCAACATCCGCCGGATTCTGCGAGAACGTCTTGCTGCTGGTAGTCGTACGTTTGTCGTCGTCGTCCGTATCGACAAAAGCCTCCCCGATGCTTTCTGCACCACCCGTAAACAAGCCCCCGGTAACAGGAACGGCGATCTCAATATCCGGCGCGTCGGTATCGACCACGTGTCTTTCGTCGTCGGTAAAGCCAATCGCAGATGCCGAATTAACGGCCGCGCCACCCAGGTTTCCAGCATCGTCCGAAACAAACCCGATCGCCTTTACACGGACGCCGTTTACAGACTGGGGCTCGTCGTCGGTAGGATCGAAGAGGTCGCCCTCTGCGAGAATAAAGCTGCTGTCCCGGACATCACCGATGGTATTCAGCAGCACGGTTTCCGAGAACGTGAATATCTTGAGCGCCTCGTCATCGTAATCCGAAGTCGTCGTATCATCCACACTGAGGATGTAGATCTTGACCTTGACCCCGATAGGGTTGGAGACTCCGAGCACAACCCTCATGGTATCGCCAATACCATAGGCCCGTGTCACCCCATCCGTATGAGGTTCTGGTAAGTTGCCAACAAGCGTACCGCCCTCCAGAGTCAGGGCGTCAATGATCCCGGCAAGCGGCCGCTTGTTGTCGATGCCGAATTTGACCTGATCGCCCACGACCCCCGTGGGACTCGCGTCCTCCGTCGACTGGTTGGTAAGAATAACCACGTCAGAGGTACCATTCAGCCTGTACGCGAGTTGGACCTCAATCTCAGTGGCGGTCTCCGTTTCAATCGCTCCCGGATCAACCGGAAATACAATTTTGATACTATCTACTCGCGCGTCCGTGGTAATCCTGTCAGCAGTAACAGCGGCAACAGTAGCAAAGATCTTGTTGAATGGATTCGGGGATTGAAATGCATTATCGTTCTTATCTTCGATCTCCCCAAATTCAGCAGCCTCATCCGCATCTCGATTGCTGAGGGCGACCCTCAACGAATCGAAGGTAAAGTTCTTGTTGATGAGCAAATTGATCTCCACCGTGCCCCCGATTACGGCATACGTGCCGGCGGCGGGTTTCGCGACTTGGATCCGAAAAATCTCCGTCGCAAATACATCGCCCGCTGCGCCGGCGATCAGCAAGAGCGCCACACACAAGCTTAATACGCGTTTAAGATCCATTATGGACCTCCTTAAAAGTTCTTAGGATCCATCCAAAGAGAATTCAAAGCAAAACCTGAAACTTGGTTTCTTCTAACGGATAACGGAGAAACTCTCCTGAGTGCCAGACGGCCCGACCTCACGCCGAACAAGGGGCGAAAGCGCGAAAATTGGATCAGGAGAGCCGAAGTTCATCACAATAATAATCCCTCCCTTCTGTATGTGGTATATGTTTTCAAACGTCTTTACATTTTCTAAATTTTCGATACGGAACAACCAGCAACCGCAAATATCCGCTTGAAGGAGTGATAGAATTGGCTCGTATCGTAGCCCGCAACACCTCCTTACACAAACGGGCACCATAAACCGTCCCCTGCCGGGAACGGCACAGTTTACCCCAACCTTTTTTGAGAGTGCCAATTAGAGTTAAACAACCCTCTGTGAAACTCGAAAGGGTCTTTCTGTGTTAAAACACCAACAAGTTCACACTATACAGCCGCTTAGTATCCAAAAGGGATGGCCTAAGTATACGCAACGCAAAACCCACTGTCAAGCATTTTTTTTACTTTTAAAACCCCTTTTTCCTCCAACCCCAACACCATCCCCAAACGCGTGCATTTTCAATTCCCAAAAACCACAAGGAATAGAGGTCTGTGGGGCAAACACCACTATATCCTGCGTCCTCCCCGGAATGGTACGCCCCTATCCTTTCTCGTGTTCCAGCCGCCCAATCTCATCCCGCAGCTTCGCAGCCTCCTCATATTCCTCCCGCGCAACAGCCTCCTGCAGCTTCGCCTTGAGGGTAACAACCTGCTTTTCTACCCGGTCAACAGACCCCTCTAAGGCACGGGATGCCTCCAGCCCCCGCTCCTCCTCTCCACTTATGCGCTCCAGATCGCCTTCCGCCCCTTCCACATCAATCCCCGCCTCCATCTGTTTCTCCACCGCAAGCCCGGCCTCCTGAATCACCTCTTCTTCAACATAAATAGGCGCCCCAACCCGCAGCGCCAGGGCGATCGCATCGCTTGGACGGGAATCGATCTCAAGCGTTTGCCCCCCGGAAGACAGGGTAATTTCCGCATAGAACGTATCGTCTCGCAGCGAGTTGATAAGCACCTGCACAACCCGCGCATCCAGGCCGTCCAGCACAGACCGCAGCAGATCGTACGTAATAGGCCTTGGAGGAGGCTCATCATAAAGTTCCATATAAATGGCTGTGGCTTCGAAACTGCCGATGGCGATGGGCAAAAACACCCGCTGATCCTTGTCCTTCAAACAAACCAGGGGGCGGTTGCTGCTGGGTTCAAGCACCACGCCAACCACTTCCATCTCAATCATACCTGCGCATCCTTCCTTCGCCATATGGGGAAGTTGCCTGAAACCGCCTCTCTAACGCCAGCAAGCGACAACAGGAGAATACACTTAATAATAATATAGAGCGAAAGGGGCACAAAAATCAAGCAAAAAAACAAAGAGATAAAAAGTCCGTTTATCCGCTTGCACAAAACGGCTCTCCGCGTTAAATTTTGAACACCTCCAACCATTCATCGCCCACCGTCCACTTTGGGGCCTGAAAAAGAGTGCCTGTTTTTCTGCCTATGCAAGCGCGCACCTCCGCACGCGCCCACACACCTGCAACTGGGAGCCTCATTATGATCCGCCACATCCTTCTGCCCATCGGCCTCTGTGTCCTCATTCCCCTCGCACCCGTACAAGCCCAGCCCCCTCCGCTTCTCAACTATCAGGGCCACCTGCAAACTGCCTCGGACTCCCTTTTGGACGGCTCGGTCCAGATTGTCTTTTCCATCTATAACGTCGAGACCGGCGGCGTTCCCCTCTGGTCGAAAACCCATACAATAGAGGTCATGGTTGGGCGGTTCCATGCCCTGCTCGGCAGCCTCACCCCTTTCCCGGAGACCCTTTTTGCCCAAAGCGAACGCTACCTTGCCCTCAAAATTGACGATGACCAGGAGCTCCTCCCCAGGCAGCGCATCGTCAGCGTCGCCTACGCCCTTCGTTCAGCCCAGGCCAACGATGTCTCCGGCAGAGACATCTCGCCTAAGAGCATCTCCCTCTCCGGAGGAAAAGCCTCCATCGATCCAGACGGCAACCTCTCGGCGGCCCGGATAACAGCCGATAGCCTGAACCTCTCTGCTGTGGGCACGGTCGTCAACGCTCAGGGCAACTGGGTGGGCGGCAACGTCACCGCGCCTCAGATCGCAACCGACAGCCTGGTCGTGGGCGGAAAAGGGATTGTCGACCGCACCGGCCAGTGGACCGGTCCCCCGATCCAGGCGCAAATCTCCGGCATGGTCCTCGAAAACATCATCGTCACAAATGTCCAGGACTCCCTCTTGCTTTTCTCCTCTAGCCGGTGGCAGCGAATAGACGACTTTACGACATTCGTCAGAGTCAGGGGATCCGGTTTCCTGGACATCCAGTTCAGCGGCGCCGTGACCACCGGCGGCAGTTTCCAGACGCGCCTTGTCATCTTGCCCCTGGATCCATCGGGAGCCGCCATTCAAAACGCAGGGAATATCTCCAGGGTCAGCATCACCGGAGGCACGGACCTCGCCGCAGCCGCCGGCGTCAGCAACAGCGCCGTTGTCACCGTCACCCCCGGAACGTATCGCGTCTTCGTCGAACGTCTCATCCAGGGCAACCCTCCCCGCATTTTGGAGAAGGGCATCCTCATCATCCGGGCATTCACCCGGTAGTTTCACCTTCGTGTGCCAAACACCTTTGCAAAGCGCACAAAATCCCCAAATCCCACCGCCCCGTCTCCGTCCAGATCGAGACGGGAATCGTAACCCGCCTCTCCCCTAAGCTTCCCGAACCCCCCTGCGAAAAGCACGAAATCGGCAAAATCGACCGCATCATCCCCGTTAAAATCTCCCGTCAGCCCGGCCGATGGAGCACGCGCCGGCTGCAGAAAACCTGCCGCCAGCCGGTACTGGCTCGATGCCAACTCCCCCGTCTGAAACGGCTGCCCCAAAGACCCCGCAATCAGCACAAACGCCCCGGACTGCCCTCGCCCTCCCCCCGCATCCAGCCCCCCCTGAACACTTGGAACTTCCAAAACCTCCTGGGCGGCAAACACGCCCCCTCCCACCCACAGCATCACCGCCAGACCAACGCCCCATATCCTTTTCACAACCCGCCTCCCTTCTGCAAAATCACGGCCGGAACCCCGCTCCCATCTCCCCCTGCCACACCGAAACGCCCGCCCAGAGCAACCGCATGCCGACTTCTCCAAAAATCATTCCCAGAAAAAGCGGGCGCACCTTCCGATAGGTTGTTGCGCCTCCGTAGTGCGACACCAGCCACTTACAGAACCACCCCACAAACGCTGCGCCCCACACGGGCCACCCGAATCCGGTACCGTAAATATACCCAATCGGATGCAGCGGCCACCTCAGAAACCGCCGCCGCATCACAATTAGCAGCCAGGTCACTCCCATCCCCAGCGCATGAAACCCCAGCCGATCCCAGTCCGGAGCCCCTTGCCGCGAGCCCACATGTTCGTAGAGATAGTGATAATACCTTCCGATCCGGGCCGCTGTTCGAGCGCCGCCCTGTTGATCCAGCGCAAATATGCCGTGCGCATAAATTGTTTCCAGCGAAAAAAAACAGCCTGCCGCCAGTCCCACGGCCAGCCCCAATCCCATTCCGCCCACCATCCGGCGCAGGTCCACCCTGCACACTTCGGCCAGCTTCAGTCCCTCTAACTGCACCGCAGGCCAGATGCCCAGTGAAGTATATGCCAGAACGCCCAGAAAGGCAAATACCACATAGGTCCGGTCTTCAAAAACCCCGGGGCCGGTGCCCAGAAAAAGAAAAAAGAGATACCCGACCAGCACGGGCACACCCGTCACAGGCAGCCCGCCGTCTACCCGAAGCCGCGCAAACGAGATACTGAGCAGGAAAAAGATCAGAAGCGCCAGAAAACCCAGGATGGGGGAGAGCCCCGCAGCAACGGTCCAGGCCCACAGGATCCCGAATCCGGCGAGCAGCCCGTACACCAGCCGGCCTCGGCGGGAGAACGCCGCCTTCAAAGCCCCCCGGGCGGACCAGAGACTGAAAAGCGCCAGAAAAAGCAGGCCTCCCCGGGCCTGAGACATAAAAAACGGGAACCGGTTGGGCCAGTCGAGCCACTCCGAGCCCAACCCCACAAAGCTCCCCCGCGCTTCCGACAGCCCCACCACATAAGTCAGCAGGAGCTGGAGGCGCGTGACCAGGAAGAAGAACCAGGTGCTGAAGGACACCTCCACCGGCATCAGGTAGGCGATGCCCAAAAGAGCGGGGGAGAACTCAAACAGAAACGGAGAGGTGAATGGCGCCATCGAACGCCAGGGCGTCTCCAGCAAAAAATCGCCCAGGTTCAGACGCGTCTCAATCTCCCCCACCGCCGGAAAATAATGGTGCAGGCCGTTAACCCCCAACAGCGCCGCCGGCACGGCAACACCCCACCAGAACGCCCGGCTCCGGTAGAGGCTCGGCCCATCCGCGCTCAGAAGCCCCAGCGGCAGAACCAGCAGCGGAAACCCCAGCCGCTCCGTCTCCAGCCAGCGCCTCCGGAGGATGCCCACCAGACAGAATGACGTCAGAAAAAGCGCCAGGAAAAAGATCGACCAGGCCATCAGGGGCAGCGCCCAGGCCTCCCAGGGCACAGCGCCCCCCCCTTCAAATGCCCCGACCGCAGCCGCCGAATGCGGCCCCCCGGGCGCCATCCAGGACGGCATCTGACTCAGAAACCGGGTGTACCGATCCGTAGGGCCGGCAAACCCGCCGTAAAACCCCGTCACCAGCCCGGGCAGAAATCGGTGCATCAACCCCGACGCCGCAAGCGGCAGCCCCGTGGCCAAGGCAACGTACACAACGGCCCGTTCTCCCCGGCCCATCCACCGGCCCAAAATCGCCAGAAGCGCCAGCAGACCCGCAGGAATCGCCGGAAAAACCCCGTCTGTAAGCCCGGCCCCCCCGTAGACCAGCTCCACCCGCTGCACCAGCCATGCCGAAGCGATCAGGACCCCCACCACCAGCAAAACCGACCCCCACCTCAGCCCCGGCTCACCCCCGCCGCTGTCCGGGTTCCGTCCCATTGTAAAAAACCCTCCCGATCAACTTGACAGGGCACGCCCAAGTCCTTATCATTATTACCTTGTGGCCGGCCCATCAGATCGTCCGTCATCTATAATATAATGAAACTTTCGTTCTCAATCTCTCCCCAGATCTTTTTCCCTGCGAACGAAAAAAGCTTGAGGAAGAAACAATGTCCGGCTCTCAAAAATCCGCCTGCTGTGCAGCCGGCAGACAGGCCGCCGCTTCGAAGCGAACAAAAGGGAAAACCCGCCGCGCCCGGAGGAAAAACGCATCCACAAAAGGAATGGTTCGGCTGGACGGAGGAGCGTTCCTGATGGGCACACACGAGAACGTCGGTTTTCACGAAGACGGCGAGGGGCCTGTCCGCGAAGTGTGTGTGGACCCGTTCTACATCGACGAATGCGCCGTAACCAACGCCCGGTTCGCCAGATTCATTCAGGCCACCGCTTACAAGACCGAGGCGGAAGCGTTCGGCTGGACCTTCGTCTTCCACAGCTTTATCTCCCCACAAGTGGCGCAGAGCGTGACCCAGGTCGTCTCCGATACGCCCTGGTGGTGGCCCGTACAGGGCGCCTGCTGGCGCTGTCCGGAAGGCCCCGGGACGACCGTTCGGGACCGTCTGGATCATCCCGTGGTCCACATCTCCTGGAACGACGCCGCCGCCTATTGCGAATGGGCGGGGATGCGGTTGCCCACAGAGGCCGAATGGGAGTTCGCGGCCCGGGGAGGACTGGAAGGGAAGACCTACCCGTGGGGAGATGAACTCACCCCGAACGGAGAACACCGATGCAACATATGGCAGGGAACCTTTCCAGACGCCAATACCGGTGAAGACGGATACGTGGGCACGTCTCCTTCCCGCGCCTTGTCCCCCAACGGATACGGATTATACGGTGTATCCGGAAACGTGTGGGAGTGGTGCGCAGACTGGTTTAGCCCCAACTTTCACATCAACGGTCCCCGCAAAAATCCCAAAGGCCCCCCTGCCGGAGAGTCCAGGATAATGCGGGGCGGTTCCTACCTCTGTCACGACTCCTACTGCAACCGCTACCGTGTGGCGGCCCGAAGCGCCAACACCCCCGACAGTTCAACGGGAAACCTCGGAATTCGCTGTGCTCGGGATGCCTGATTTCACATCGCTTTTGCAGGTCCGAATAGGCGCGATTAGGCGCGATTGACAAACATCCACTGCAGATACAAACAGAGAAAGGAGAACACCGTGCGCTTCAAAAGCCTGACCGCAATACTCGTTGCAGGACTTATTCTGGGATCCTTCGCCGCAGGCAACTATGCGCAAACCAAATCCAAAGGCCCCAAATGGGAGTACACCACCCTCAGACACAGCCCCATTCTCAAAGAAAGAGGCAGCGATTTCAAAAAGTTCCGGAGCATGGGGAGTGAAGGCTGGGAACTCGCCTCCTCCTACCGCGTGAAAGGCGAAATCGTCGTCTCAATCTTCAAGCGAAAAAAGTAGGGGCGAGGTCCCCTCGCCCGCCCCGGGCCCTACGGCGTGATCTGGCGCACGCCCAGGCTGCGCAACCGGTTGAGGGCCGCTGCCAGTTCAAACCGGCGTGGAAGCGCGTAATGTCCCAGAAGGCGCGGACTCAAAACATCCAGTCCGTCCCGTTCGAAATCTGCCATCACCCGCTTAAGCACTTCCCACAGCGAGCGCGTGCCGTCCATATACCGATTTCGGGCGTAGATCAGTGCATCCGCAATCGCCTCTGTCTGGCTCCTGTCAACAATCTGCTCAACCGCAGAAAGATCGATCGTCTGCTGTCCAAACAAAATCGTATGCGCGTCCCGAACGCTAATGTTAACGTCCCGGCGGCCCCGGCTGGCATCAATGCTCTCTGAAAGGGGCGCTCGAGGTGTCACCCGCCCAAACCGCTCACCTCCCTCTGCCCGGCGTTCCGCCCGATAGCGTCCGGCAATCGCCTCTGCGGCGCCGGTGACATCCCCAGGACGATAGGCGTCCATCATCACCACCCGATCGGCCACATCGAAATAATCGCCGGATCCCCCGATAACCAGCACCGTCGAAACGCCCAGATCCTGGTAAAGCAGTCGCACCTTGTCGATAAATGGGGTGATCGGCTCCTTCTCCTTGGCCACCAGCTCCTGCATCCGGTGATCCCGAATCATAAAATTTGTTGCCGACGTATCCTCGTCGATCAGCAGCAAAGAGGCGCCCGATTCCAGCGCTTCGATAATATTTGCAGCTTGCGACGTACTCCCACTGGCGTCCTCCGTGGAAAAAGCGGATGTGTCTTTACCATAGGGCAAGTTGGTAATAAACGGCCGGATATCCACCCGTTCAATCCTTCGCCCGTCCTCGGCCCGGATCTTGACCGCATCCCCCACCGTCACCGCCAGTTCTCGGCCGTCTCCGGGAATATGGTTGTACACCCCGATCTCCAGAGCCCGCAGCAGCGTCGATTTTCCGTGATACCCCCCGCCCACGATAAGCGTGATCCCCTCCGGGATCCCCATTCCTACCACCTCTCCCCGGTTCGGAAGATCAACCCTCACACGCAGTGAAGTCGGCGGTGTAAACGGGACGGCCTCCTGCACCGGCATCGGCCGGTCATCCACGCCGCTGCGCCGGGGCAGCACCGCGCCTTCCGGTACAAAAGCCACCAGTCCCAAACCGCCCAACGCCTCCCGCAGCGCATCCTGGTCCTCGTTCACCTCAATATGGGCGTACAGCGCCCCCCGGTCCACACGGTCGAAACACAGCGAGCAGGCCACAATCTCCGGCAATTCATCAAAAAACATCGCCTCTGCCTGCCGGCCCATCACACGCCGGCCCTGAGCGGGCAGCCCCATCACAAACCGCGCCTCCACCCGCTCCTGCGTAACTCCCACCGACGTCCGCTCCAGGATCTCCTGCCCCGGCCGGTCGATCGCAATCTGCCCGCTTCGTCCGCTTCCCCTCCGGCCCCGCGCAACCCGCAGGATTGCCTCGGAGAACCGCCGGGTCAAAAAATCGCACAGCCCCACCCGCCGGCTTCGATCTGCAAATGTATCCTTGGGAAAACGCGCAACCCGCTGCAAAACCTGGACCCGCAAACGGCTCGGCCCCGCAAAAGGATCGCCCTGCACGTGGTCCACAATTAACCGATAAGATCCGAAATCGTACTGCCCGGCAATCTCCTTGTACGCCGGGTATCCCCGCCCGTCGATTCGGCGCAGCATGCGCCGCAGCTCTTCCTCGCCTCGCATGGTACCTTGATCCTGATCGACAATATGAACCAAAAGAAACGGGGGACGAACCTGCTGTCGTCCCCCACTGTTTTCAGCCAGTCCGGAACCCGGAAGGCTTCTTATTCCTTCACAACCCAGACCTTGACCTTGGCCTCAACCTCTGGATGGAGGCGGATCGGTACATCGTAAACCCCCAGCGCCCGGATCGGCTCATCGAGCTGAACGGCGCGGCGGTCGATCTCAAACCCCTGCTCATTGAGCAGGTCGGCCACATTCTGCGCCGTCACCGACCCGAAAATCCGATCCTCTTCGCCAACCGCCACGGGCACCGTACACGACGCCTTCTCCAGCGTCTTCGAAAGGGCTTCCGCCTCTCGCTGCGCCCGGGTATTCTGGGCCACCTTTTGACGGCCTGCCTCTTCATACACCGCCATGTTGCCCCGGTTGGCCACAAGCGCCAGCTTGCGGGGAAGAAGATAGTTGCGGGCATAGCCGTCTTTAACTTCAACAATATTCCCCGCCTCCCCCAACCGTTCCATATCCTCTGTCAATATCACCTTCATAACGATAGTCCTCATCTGTGTTCATCTGCGTTCATCAATGGTTGCTTTTACCGCTTACCACCACCCCGCCAACCCCTACCTGACCGTCTCCGCGGCAAAGGGCAGCAGCGCAATCTGCCTCGCCCGCTTGAGGGTCCGCGTCAGTCCGCGCTGATGCCGGGCGCACGTGCCCGACATCCGCCGGGGGATAATCTTTCCCCGTTCGGTAATAAAACGCTGGAGCAGGCGCGCATCCTTATAATCGATCTTCAAAGACTTATCCTCGCAGAACCGGCAGACCTTCACACGCGTTCGGTTCATATCTTTTCCTCCTCTTCGTCATCCTCCTCATCCTCATCTTCGTCATCCTCCTCATCCTCATCTTCGTCCCTCTCCTCGCCTTCAGCTCCTCCCTCTACATCCTCTGCATCCTCTGCATCCTCTACATCCTCTACATCCTCTACATCCTCTACATCCTCTACATCCTCTACATCCTCTACATCCTCTGCATCCTCTGCATCCTCTGCATCCTCTGCATCCTCTGCATCCTCTGCATCCTCTGCATCCTCTGCATCCTCTGCATCCTCTGCATCCTCTGCATCCCCTTCCTCGCCGTCAACCTCGGTGTGGCCATCCTCCTCTTCGGCATCGGAAGGTACAGGATCAACACGGCTCTCGACCAAAACGACCATATGGCGGAGCACCGATTCGTCTAACTTACAGGCCCGATCCAGCTCGGGAAGAATCCCGGGCTCCGCCTGGAACTGGACAAAGGTGTAAACGGCCTGCTGGTGTTTCTTAACCTCGTACGCCAGCTTGCGTACCCCCCATCGATCCACGTTGACCACCGAGGCGCCCTGCCCGGCGATCAATTCTTCATACCGCTTGATCGTCTCCTCCACACCTTCTTCCGGAAGCTGGGAATCGATGATCAGCGCCATCTCGTAATGCTTCGACATACGCATCTCCCCTTGGACGTAAGGCCCGGAACCATTGTCCCGAGCGGGGTGTTGGTAGGAACACAACGCATTGCGCCCACCTCCATCCGCCCGAAAATCCGGGCGGTCTATCCGCTTTCCCTCAAACAAACAGCGGCGCCAGCACCAGGGACACCACCGACATCAACTTGATCAGAATGTTCATCGAAGGGCCCGACGTATCCTTCAGCGGATCGCCGACCGTATCCCCAACCACGGCGGCCTTATGCGCATCGGACCCCTTGCCTCCCAGATTGCCTTCTTCGATCCACTTCTTCCCATTGTCCAGCGCTCCCCCGCTGTTGGCCATCATCAACGCCATCAACACCCCGCTCAACGTCGCCCCCCCCAGCATCCCCCCAAGCGCCTCCGGCCCCAGCAGGAATCCGACCACCACCGGCGTTAATACCGCCACCAGTCCGGGCGCCACCATCTCCCGCAGCGCCGCAACCGTACTGATATCCACACAGCGCCGGGTATCCGGTTTGCCCGTACCCTCCATCAACCCGGGAATCTCCCGGAACTGGCGCCGCACCTCCTCCACCATTCGAAAGGCCGCCCGCCCCACCGAGTTCATGGTCTGCGAAGCTACCAGGAAGGGAATGGTCCCGCCGATGAAGAGGCCGATCACCACCATCGGCTCTGTCAGGTTGATGACCTCCAGCTTTACCGCCGCGGTGTAGGCCGAAAACAGGGCCAACGCTGTGAGCGCCGCCGAACCGATCGCAAACCCCTTGCCGATGGCCGCTGTCGTATTCCCCAGCGCATCCAGCTCGTCCGTGATCTCCCGGGTTTCAGGCCCCAGTCCCGACATTTCTGAGATCCCTCCGGCATTGTCCGCAATCGGACCGTACGCGTCTACGGCCATGGTAATGCCCACGGTTGCAAGCATGCCCACCGCCGCGATGCCGATGCCGTAGATCCCTGCGAAATAATAGCCCAGGCCAATGGCCACGCAGATTCCCAGCATCGGCAGGACCACGCTTTCCATGCCCACCGCCAGACCGGAAATTATATTGGTCGCAGGACCGGTCTCGGCAGCCTGGGCGATCCTGCGAATAGGGGGTCCGCCCGTGTAATATTCGGTCAGCAGTCCAATCACAATTCCCGTGAGTCCCCCAAACAGAACCGCCCAGAACACCCCCTCCGATAGACCCATCTTCTGTACCGCAAAATAACTTCCCACAAACATCAGGATGGCTGCGATAAAAGAGGCATACCGCAGGGCCGCCGCAGGACTGAGACGCTGGAGAATCCGCATGGAAAACACACCGATCAACGACGCCACAAGCCCGATCATCACCACCATCAACGGCAGTTGCATCACCGTCAGCCTCAGTTCTGTTTCGTTTGAGAACCCACCGCCCGACAGCTGGCTCAACAGCGCGGAACCGGCCGTTGCCCCGATCGCAATTGTTGCTACAATCGACCCCACATAGGACTCGAAAATATCTGCGCCCATCCCCGCCACATCGCCCACGTTGTCCCCCACATGGTCCGCAATCACAGCCGGATTGCGCGGGTCGTCCTCCGGAATACCCACCTCCACCTTGCCCACCAGGTCGGCCCCCACATCCGCCGTCTTGGTGTAAATACCGCCTCCCACGCGGGCAAACATGGCAATCGAACTGGCCCCCATTGCAAACCCGTTAATAATCACGGCCTGGTCCGGGTTGCCGTAAAGATTGAATAAGATACCCATCCCCAAGAGCCCCAGGCTGGCCACGGCCAGGCCCATCACCGCTCCCCCGGAAAAAGCCACACTCAGCGCCTTGCCCGGTCCCTCCTGGTTGGCCGCATACGTGGTTCGTACATTGGCCTTCGTGGCCGCTTTCATCCCAAAAAATCCTGCACAGGTGGAACAGATTGCGCCCCCCAGAAAAGCCACCGCCGTCCTGGGTGCGATCCCGAAATAAAGCAGGACAAACACCACAACAACAAAGATGGCCAGTACAGCGTATTCGCGTTTCAAAAAAGCCATCGCGCCTTCGTGAATCGCTTCCGAAATTTCCCGCATGCGGTCCGTGCCGACCGGCTGCTTGAGAATATTCAGATAGATCAACCCTGCAAACAGCAACCCGACAACCCCAAAAATCGGCGCCCAAATCATCCTGTCTCCCTCCCCAGCAGATACCCCTCGATCGCCCTCTACAGAGCATTGTAACGGTTCATAGCCGCATCCAGACCCGACGTCGTCCAGCAGACCACGCCATCGGCCGCCGTCCGGACCGACCCCTCGACCGCCTCCAGCTCACTGCGGTCGAACTCACTTAATACATACTCGATTAAATCGGTGCCTTCCGGGGGCATTCCAATCCCGATCCGGAGCCTGGGAAAATCCGCCCCCACCGTGTCAATAATCGAGCGTAGTCCATTGTGCCCGCCATCGCTTCCCCGGCGTCTCACCCGAATCCCCCCCGGCGCCAGATGCACATCGTCCACCACCACCAGCACATCTTCCAGAACAAGGCCAAACCGCCGGAGAACCGCCCCAACCGCAGCCCCGCTGCCGTTCATGTAGGTCGTCGGTTTCACCAGCAGCAGGGGCTTTTCTGCACAGGTCACCTCGGAGAAAAGATAGGGTGACGCCCGCGTCCAATCCCCTTCCAGGTCGCCGGCCAGCAAATCGACCACCCGGAAGCCCAAATTGTGGCGGGTACCTGCATAACGCGCCCCCGGGTTGCCCAGGCCCACAGCGACCTGCACAATCGTACCTCCTTGCTACTCCGCTTCTTCCTCGTCTTCCTCGTCGCGCTTGCCCCGTTCGATAACTTCGGGCTCCTGCATCTCCTCTTCCTCCACCTCCACGCCTTCCTCTTCCTCTTCCTCCGCCTCCTGGATCACCGAGGGCGGGACCACCACAAAGACCGACCGATCCTCTTCGGTCACAATCCGCACATCGTCTCCAACCACAAAGTCCGAAACGTGAATCGTGTCCCCAATCTCCATAGCCGACACATCCATCTCGATCCGGTCGGGAATCTGGGTGGGCAGGCACTCCACCTCCACCATGTGGAGCATGTGCTCTAAGATTCCTCCCTCGGTCCGCACACCCGCAGGCGTTCCCACCCCCACCACAGACACCTCCACCACGATCTTCTCGGTCAAAGAAATACGGTAAAAATCCACGTGCAGGATGCCGTCTCGAAAAGGATGGTGCTGGATCTCCTTGATGATCGTAGTCTGAGAGTTGCCCTCACCATTCCCCAAAACCAGGGAAACAATGGCATTGCGGCCCTGGGTATGGAGGATATCCTCTAACTGCTTCCGGTTCACCGAACAGGGCACCGCCGATCCTTTGTCACCATAAACCACCGCCGGAAGCAGCCCCTGCCGCCGAAAGTGTTTGGCCGCCTGCTTGCCAACCTGCTCGCGCGCCTCGGCCTGTAAAACCGCATTGTCAGCCATAATCCAAAGCCCTCCGATCAACGCAAAAATAACTGCCGGGCAGGGATTCGAACCCTGATTAACGGCTCCAAAGGCCGCGGTCTTGCCATTAGACGACCCGGCAATCCAATTGCGGATTGCGGATTGCGGATTTAAAATCTCTCATTCCGAAATCCGAAATCCGAAATCCGAAATATTCTAACCCTTGGGACGACAGAGGCTGACCCGGTACCCTCGATCCCGCAGCCCCCTGGCCGCCTCCGCCGCCTGCTCGCCCTCCTCGTAAACACCGTACAGGGTCGATCCGCTCCCGGAAAGCGAACAGGCCAGGGCGCCGGAAGCCTCCAGCGCTCTCAGAGCAGGTTCTACCTCTGGATAAGTCGCTTTTAGAAGGGGCAAAAAATCGTTTTCCAGACAGCCGAATAACACGTCCGGGCGCAATTCTCCATATTCCTCTATAGAATTCAAAAAGCTAATATATTTGGACCCCTCTGTCAAGCCAATTTTCAAGTTCTGATAAGCCCATCCACTCAAGACCTGGAATCCGGGGTGGACCAGAACGTAATGAAAATCGCCCTGCCAGGAAATGCGCCGATACCGCTCGCCCCGTCCGGTGACCACGGCGGTGCCCACTTTCAGAAGAAAGGGCACATCCGACCCCAGTTCGCCGGCCAGAACCTGTAACCGCTCTGGAGGAAGATTCAACATCCACATCCGGTCCAGCGCCCGCAGTGCGGCCGCCGCATCCGAACTTCCTCCCCCCAACCCCGCCCCAACCGGGATCCGCTTCTCCAGGATCACCCGAACTCCCCGGTCCGTTCCAGTGGCCGCCCGCAGAGCTTCCACGGCCTGAAAAACCAGATTCCCGGAGCCCGTCGGGATCTCCGGATCGTCACATATAATCTCCGTCTCGCCCCTTCCCGCCGACTCAAAAATCACCCGGTCGTGCAGATCCAGCGTCTGGAAAATCGATAAGATATCGTGATATCCATCCGCCCGGCGGCGCAGCACCTTAAGCCCTAAGTTAATCTTGGCATAAGCGTTCTCAATCGCCCGATTCACACGCCATCTCCGTTTACGACTCTGCCAAATTTGCAGTCCACTTTCAAAACCCGCTTATCCTCTCGCCACGCGGGATGCCCCAATTTGGCGCGGCCATCTCCATCCCGGAATAAAATTAAGGATTGACGCCCTTAAAAAAAAATGATACATTGGGTAACGATCCCTTGAAAATAAAAGATAACCATCCTAAAATTGATAAGTCAGATACCTCCGGCAGAGCCGGAGGCTTGAAAAACCGGGAACCGCTCGAAGCGGTTGAAAACCGTGGGCCACCTAAAGGTGGCTACTCATCAAACAACTCCATCTGCTCAAGCCTACGATCTGCTTCTTCTTGCTCCTGGATGTACCTACGAACCGACTCCTCATCCTTGCCAACGGTAGAGACATAATAGCCTCTTGCCCAGAAGCTCTGACCCACAAAGTTCCTCCGACGCCCAGCGAAGGTCCGAGCGATGTGAATGGCGCTCTTCCCCTTGATGAACCCCACCACCTCTGATACGGCGTTTTTCGGAGGTATCGACAGGAGCACATGAACATGATCCAACCTCAGGTGACCTTCGACGATCTCGCTCTCCTTACGCAAAGCCAGATCCCTGAGCACTTCACCCAGATACTTCCGCAACTCCCCATACAGTGCCTTCTTCCGACATTTGGGAATCCACACAATATGGTACTTGCATTCCCACCGGGTATGGCTTAAACTTTGTACGTCCATCGGGAGCCTTCCTTTCCGCAAGCTTCAAGCGGTCCACAAAGGGAAGGCTCTCACATTTCTGGGGAATTGTCAAACTCTAACAGTCCCCCGGCAGAGCCGGGGGTTTACCGTGATTAATTAGAACTGTTCCGATATCTGGTATAGGTGAAGGCCATGAACGCAATCCGAACATGGCGAAAGGCGGGCAGGCTGCTCCTTTTCCTGGGCCTCTCCGCCCCTTTAATGGCACAGGGCCCTCAGGATGAAAAAGCCCTGTTTGAGTTTGCCCAGAGGCTGTTTAAAGACGCCTCGTATGCCGATTCGGCGCAGGAATTCAAACGCTTTATCGCCCACTTCCCAACCAGCGATCGTCTTCCGGAAGCCATGCAACGTCTGGGAGAAGCCTACTTTCGTTCCGGAAATTACCAAACTGCGATCAGCGCCTGTCAGGCCTTTATCGACAAATATCCCAACCGCTTCAACGTAGCTGCGGTGATGCGCCAGAAAGCCAAAGCCCTTCAGCAACTGGGTGAATATACAAAAGCCGGAACGGCCTTTCAAGAAGTGCACGATGCCTTTCCCGGCGGAGAGTACGCCCCTCAGGATCTCCTGTACGCCGGAAAAAACTTTCGCCGGGGGGGTGACCTCAACGCCGCAGAAGCCGCATTCCGGACCCTCGTCAACAAGTACCCCAAATCTCATCTGGTCCACGAGGCAACCTATCACCTCGGGCTTGCTCTGCTGGAAGCAAACCGGCCCGAAGAAGCGCTCGTCCAGTTCAGGCTCCTCGCCGAGTATTCCGGCGCCACCGAACGAAAACCGGATGCCCTCCTCGAAATCGGAAAAGTGGCCCTGGTCCGGGAAGACCTCCAGAAAGCGGAACAGGTCTTCTCGCAGCTGCGCAAAGGCTTCCCCAAAAGCGCTTCGGCCGAAACCTCCTACCTGGTGATGGCCCGCTGGTTTGCCGGCAGGGGCGATCTGCAACGCGCGGCCCAAACCTACGCGCTGGCCCACGGCGCCCTCCCCAAAAACGAACGCCGCCAGCAGGCCGTTCTGGGGCTGGCCCACGCCTACCGAAAACTCGGCAGGAGCGCCGACGCCCTCAACCTGTACAGCCAATTTCTCAAAACCTATCCCACCAGCCCCTTCCTGGTCCAGGCCCGGCTGGGGCTGGGCCGCGCCTTTGCCGACTTGAAAGATGACCGGCCTGCGCTGGAAGCCTTCAAACGCCTCCTGGAAGAATTTCCCGACGCCGACCTCAGCATTCTGGCTTACAGCGACATGGGCGATATCTGGAGAAAACGCGGAACGCCCCGAAAGGCCCTCAATGCGTACCAGACCTTTCTGGATCGGGTCGAAGATTCCGGGGAGAAGGCCTCGGCTCTGCTGCGCATCGCCCGTCTCTACGAGGAAGACCTCGGCTGGTACGACCGCGCCTCGGATAGTTATCGCAAACTCCTTGAGGCGCCCCCTCCCTACAACTCCCAGGGACAATTTGGGCTGGCCCGCACCTTTGAAAAAACCGGCCAGCCCAACCTGGCCATCCGGGAATATCGGGCTTACCTCCAGAAATATTCCGACGGCGTTCAAGCTCCACAGGCAGAAACCCGCATCCAGTACCTCCGGGAATTCGCCCCAACGGGCAATGCGCCCCGGGCCGACGATTTCATCGCGCTTCTTGCCGATCTTCCCTCTGTCGCAGCCGATCCGGAGGCCCGCTTTCGGCTGGGACGCTTCCTCTACCAGCACCGGGACTACCGCCGGGCAGCCGAAAGTTTCGAGGCCGTCCTTGCGGCCGACTCGTCACTTTCCCATGCGCCCGAGGCCGGCTACCTTCTGGGCGAAAACTATCTGAAGCTTGCCCGCAAAACCCGGCTTGAAAACCGGCCCGAGGAGGCGAAGTCCTGGCAGCAGAAAGGCCTGACCGCGCATCAAAACGTGCTCTCTCAATACCCCCAAAGCAACTGGGCCGACGACGCGGCGGTGGCGCTGATTGAAGGTGAAGTGAAAGAGGTCGCGCCCGACTCTGCCCGCGCGGTGCGCATGCTTGAAGCCTACGGCAAGTTTGAGAAAACGTATCCCACCAGCAACCGGCGCGACTTCGCCCTGCTGCGCACCGCCGATGCCTATCTTCTGCTCGGACGGGCCGAACCCGCTCGGATCTCAGACGCGCTTAAAGCCTACCATAACCTGCAAAAGCGTTTCCCCCAAAGCGCCCTTAAAGAGCAGGCAGCCTACGGCATCGGCATCTGCCAGGCTCGCCGGAAGAATTACATCGACGCCGAAGAAACGCTCCGTGACTTCCTCTTCGAGTTCTCACAAAGCGACCTGGCCGACCAGGCCCAGTTTGAACTGGGACGCGTCCTCCTGGAAAGAGAATACTACGCAAGCGCCGCCGAGGAGTTCTCGGAGCTGCTCACCGCGCCTTCCTCTCTAAAACTGGAACGGTCCAGCCGGGCGCTCCTGGCCGAGTGCTACTTCCGCCTGAGAGACTACCAGCGCGCCATCCGGATCGACATTGGACTCCTCCAGCGGGGCGCCGATCCTGCCCTCCTCCGGCGGCTGGGCCGGGCCTATCAGGAGAGCGGACAACACGAGAAGGCCGTCCGGACCTACGCCACCTTCCTCAGAACCTTTCCCGATGCAGCCGACGCCGACAGCATCGCCTTTACCCGGGCGGAACTCCTCTCCTTCCTGAACCGGACGTCCGAAGCGATCGCCGCCTTTCAGGAATTCACTAAAACCTTTCCCAAAAGCCATCTCCGGGACAGTGCCAACAGGACGGTTGGCGATCTCCTGTTTCAAACGAACAATTACGAAAAAGCCCTTAGGGTCTATCGCAACATCCCCCCTTCGGCCCGAAACAAAACCGTCGCCGGCCGGGAGGTTCTGAGCCTGTTTCGCCTGAAGCGCATCAAGGAGGCCAACAAGGAAGTCAAAAAATTCAAGAAAGCCTACCGGAACGCTCGCTCCTGGCTGGCCCTGTTTGAAGTGGAAGAGGGGAATTACTATCTCAGGGCCGGCAACCACAAAAAGGCTCTCAAGACCTTCAACGACGTCATCAAAAAATATGCCGATACCGACGCCCTGGCGGAGGCGAATTACTACCGTGTTCATGCGTTGTATAAAGCGGGCCTCGCCGAAGATTACTACAACGCCCTGGTCGCCTTTGTAAAAGAGCATACCAACAACCGGCACTGGTCCGAAGCCACGCTCGAACTGGCGGATCTCTACTATAAAGACGAGGAATACGCCAGCGCGTCCAAAGCCTATCAAAACGCCCTGTCCAACGGCCTCTCACCCGAGAAAAGACCTTCGATTCTCTCCAAGCTTGTGACCGTCCACAGAAACCTGAAATGGTACGACACGGCCATCCAGTACGCGCGTCAGCTCGTCCAGGAATTCCCCCGGCACAGCCTCGCAGCCGATGCCCGGATCGACATTGGCAACATGCTGCACGACAAGGGAGACTATCAGCAGGCCATCGAAGAACTGAGCCCCCTGCTCAAGACCGTGGAGAAAGACGACTGGTCGAGCGTGCAGAACACCATCGCAGAATCCTACTTCAATATGGGCGAATACGATAGCGCAAAGCGAGCATATCTGAACCTCCGATACAATTTTCAGGGCACCACACACTGGCTGGCAAGCGCACATGGCGGCCTTGCCAGGTGCTACGAAGCCCAGGGAAGCTATCGACAGGCCATCGAGGAATTAAAAGAAATTCAGCGCCGATTCGGTTCTACCAGTACGTTTGGCCTCGGCGCCGAAACGCTTATTCAAAAACTTCAGAAACGGCTCGACACGGGCCGACAGTAGTCACCTCGCCCGCGGCCGCCCTTAGGCCGCTTCAAACAACCGAATAAGGAGACCCCTTCATGCACAGCGATCTCCTCAAACGCGTTCCCCTTTTCGAGAGCCTCAACGATGATGAACTGAGCGCGCTCTCCCAGGTCGCCCTGCCCCGCGTCTTTCCCAAAGATCGGGTCGTCATTATGGCCGAAGACGAGGGCGACACCCTCTTCGTGATCGCCAGGGGCCAGGTCAAAGTCAGCATCGTTAGCGAAGACGGTCGGGAGGTCATCCTCTCCATTTTGGGGGAAGGCAACTTTTTTGGAGAAATGTCCCTGCTGGATGGACATCCCCGTTCGGCCAACGTAACCACCATGCACGAAACGGAGCTTCTCATGGTCAGACGGGCCGATTTTCTCCGGCTCATTCAAAACATCCCCCAAATCGCCATCAAACTCCTCTCCGTGCTGGCCACCCGCCTCCGAAAAACCGACCGCAAGATCGAAGGGTTGGCCCTCTCCGATGTAACCGGGCGCATCACCCAGACCCTGCTGCAGCTGGCCGAGGAACAGGGCACGCCCACCCCGGAGGGCGTCCTGGTACGCAACCGGCCCACCCATCAGGATCTGGCCAATATGTCCGGCACCACCCGGGAAACCGTCTCCCGTATTCTGAAGCGCCTCGAAAACCAGGGATACATCGCCCATCAGGGCAAAGACCTCCTCATCGTCGGCGCCGATCAGCCCACGTCCGATACCGGCTGATCGCCACCAGGAAAGCATGTCCCAAACCCCTCCATCCAGAGACGAGGCCCTCATTGTTGCAGCCCACCAGGAACTGGGCCAGACCCTCCGCTCCGAACTCGAAGCAGACGGCTGGCAGACCATTGTCACCAACAGCGCCGGCCCTGCGCGCAAACTCCTCAAGCGGGGCACCGTCGGCCTTCTGATCCTGGACGAAGAGAGCCTCCCGGAAGCCGCTCCCCAGCTGGGAAAACTGCTCCGTTCCTTAGACGGCGAAATCCCCCTCCTGATCTTCGCCCAACAGGGCGGCCAACAGGTCCGGACCTCCCTGCAGAACCTGGCGCCCGATGCCATTCTCGACCTCCCGCCAAACGCGGACCAGCTCAGAGACACGCTGCGGCACATCCGGGAGAAGCGCCGGGAAAAGGGCAATACCAGCATTCTGGGTCGGTCGGAGGCAATCCAACAAATCCAGGAAACCATCAATCAGATTGCCTCCACACCGGTCATCGTCCTTATTACCGGCGAGAGCGGCACGGGGAAGGACCTGGTGGCCCATGCCATCCACGAACGCAGTTCCCGGCGCAACGCGCGTTTCCTCACCGTAAACTGCGGCGCCATCCCCGAAAACCTGCTGGAGAGCGAACTCTTTGGCCACGAGAAAGGGGCCTTCACCGATGCCCGCACCCAGCGGAAGGGCATCTTCGAAGCCGCGAACGGAGGCACCGTCTTCTTAGACGAAATCGGAGAGATGTCGCTCTCGGCCCAGGTCCGGCTGCTGCGGGTGCTGGAAGACCGCGAAGTCACCCCCTTGGGCAGCAACCAGCCCATCAAAGTGGACGTGCGGGTCATTGCCGCCACAAACCGGAACCTGAGACAGGCCGTGGAAAACGGCAAATTCCGCCGGGATCTCTACTACCGCCTCAGAGTCGTCGAAATCCCGGCCCCCCCCCTGCGCGCCCGCCCGGAAGACATCCCGACCCTCGTCGATCATTTTATCCGGCTCTACAGCCAGGACCACCGTGTCCCTCCCATCCAACTGGATGCGCAGTCTCTGGTCCTCCTCCAGAACTACGGCTGGCCCGGGAACGTCCGGGAACTCAAAAACCTCATCGAACGATTGATGGTCCTTTCCGTGAACCGCAACATCGGACCGGGCGATATTGCGACGCACCTTGAAGACCTCAACGGCCCGGCATCTCTGGAGCCCGAGGTCTCCACCCTTCCCATCCACCTTGGCACAACCCCGGAAGAGTCCCACCGCGACCTCCTCTACTTTGCCATCCTCGAAGTCGCCCGCGACATCAAAGAGCTGAAAGTCTTCCTGATGGCCAACAGGCCGGAAGTCCGTTCCCTGCCCGTCTTCCCAACCGAAAAAACACCCATTGTCGATCAGGGCACCGAAGTCGAATACACCGAGTCAGGCGCCCACTCCCCCGCACCCGACGAGATCAAACCCCTTCGGGAAGTGGAGCGAGAAGCCATCATCAGGGCGCTGAAGGCCACGGGAGGCCACCGAAAACGCGCGGCCCAACTCCTCGACATGCCCGAACGCACCCTCTACCGCAAGCTCCGGCAGTATAACCTGTGATACCCTCCCCGACACACCACCTTGAATTGCGGATTGCGGATTTGGGAATGCGGATTGCGGATTTGAGGCTTTTCAATCCGCATTCCCAAATCCGCAATCCGCAATTTTCTGGAACCTTCCCCGCAGTTCCGGGTTTAATCGGCAAACCCGGGTGCTGTCAAATTGAACGATTGTTATCGATTCTCCTGTTTGCCGAAAGGAGTTGAACGAAGATGGTCTCCAAAGTTTACGTACGTATCCCATCCCTGCGCCTGGCCCTCCTGTTGAGCCTTGTCCTGCTCACCGCAGGCATCGGTCCGGTCGCCGCCGCAGAGGATGGCCAGGCGATTGCCCAGCTTCAGAGTCTCAACAAAGCCTTTACGAGCATCGCCAAAAAAGTGACACCTTCCGTAGTCACCATCAGCACCAAACAGGAAGTGGAGCAAACGGCGCGAAGGCGCTTCTTCAATCCCTTCTTCAGAGACCCTCGTTTCCGGGAACGTGAAGGAGAACCGGAAGAAAGACAAGGACTCGGCTCCGGCATCGTCATCACCGGTGACGGCTATATTCTCACCAACCACCACGTGGCGGGCGAGGCGAACGAGATCACCGTGACGCTCAGTGACAACCGGGAATTTGAAGCCGAACTGGTCGGTTCCGATACCGACACCGACGTAGCGGTAATCAAGATAAACACAAACGGCCTGAAGGCCGCCACAATCGGGAATTCCGACCGGCTTGAAATCGGGGAATGGGTGCTGGCCATCGGCGCTCCGCTCGGTTTCAGACTGCGCTCCACCGTCACGGCCGGCATCGTCAGCGCCATCGGCCGAAACCTGGACATCATTCGGGACTCCTACGGCGTGGAAGACTTTATCCAGACCGACGCCGCCATCAATCCGGGCAACTCCGGCGGCGCCCTGGTCAACCTCAAAGGCGAGGTCATCGGCGTCAACACCGCCATCGCCACCGACACCGGCCGTTTTGTGGGATATGGGTTCGCCATCCCCATCACCCTCGCCCAGAAGGTCATGGACGACATCATCACCCACGGCCGTGTCCGGCGGGGCTATCTGGGCGTAAGCATGGAACCGGTAACCGCAGCAGCAGCAGACGCCTTCGGCCTGGACCGGCCGCAGGGCGTCCTCATCAACCAGGTCTTTGCCGAAACCGCCGCCGAGGCCGCCGGCTTGCAGGCGGGAGACATCGTTCTCAAAATCGACGGGCAGGAAGTCAACCAGCCCAACCAGTTCTCCAGTCTGATTGCCAGAAAGCATCCCGACGACAACGTCTCCATGGAAGTCAGGCGCAAAAACAAAACGCTCACCCTCAGCGCCAGACTGCGTGAAAAGCCCACCGACCTTCGCACGGCCAGCGCCGACCGTCCCAAACCCGGGCAGACCGAGCAACTCGGCCTCACGATCCAGGATATCACGCCGGAAATCGCCGAAAGCATTGGCATCGAGGAGAACGTGGAGGGCGTTATTGTCACCCACGTCCACCGGGGTCCGGCCCGCGATGCGGGCTTCCAGGACGGAGACATCATCTTCCATGTTCGCCAGAGAAACATCGATCAGGACATCCGGTCCGTCAAAGACTTCAAAACCGCCCTCGAACGCCTCGAAAAGGGCCGCAACGCCGCCTTCTCGGTCAAACGGAGGGACTTCTCAACCTTCCTGACCATAAAGATTCCCAAATAGAACCGACAATTGGATTGCGGATTGGGGAATGCAGATTGCGGATTTTGGGCTTTTCAATCCGCAATCCCCAATCCGCATTCCGAAATCGCTCTACGGCCATGCCCGACACAGACGCCGCCGACGCCCGGCTTATCATCGCTGCCAGCGAGGTCGACGCCGACCTCTACTACGCCACGCAGTTTCTGGCTCCCGATGCCTTCATCTTCCTCCAGACCCCGGACGAGAAGATCCTGCTCATGTCCGACCTGGAACTGGACCGGGCGCGAACGCAGGCTCAGGTCGACAGCGTCCTCTCCCTCTCCCACTACCAGGACCGGGCGCAGCAGAGCGGGGTCGAAAACCCGCACCCTCTGGACGCCCTCCACCAGGTTCTCCAGGAGCGGGAAATCCAGAGCCTGAGCGTCCCCCGGACCTTCCCCATAGAAGCCGCCGACCGTCTCCGTGACGCCGGCTACCGGGTCGGCTTTCCCTCCGGCTCTTTCTTCCCGCAGCGGGAATGCAAAACCCCCGATGAAGTCGACCGCATCCGTGAAGTTCAGCGCCACACCGAAGCCGCCATGGACGTCGCCCTTACCGCCATCCGCGAGGCCAGTGTGCAAGACGGCGTACTATACCGCAGCGGCGAACCGCTTACCGCCGAAGCGATCAAACACCTCATTGCCCTCTCCCTGATGGAACAGGGGTGCACCGCCCGGCACACCATCGTGGCCTGCGGAGACCAGGGCTGCGATCCTCACAACCAGGGTTCGGGTCCGCTCAGGGCCGGGCAGACAATCGTCATCGACATCTTCCCCCGCTCCGACCACACCGGCTACTTCGCCGACATCACCCGCACCGTCGTCAAAGGGGAGCCTGCCGGGGACCAGCGCCGGCTCTACGAGGCCGTCCTAAAAGGCCAGACGCTCGCCCTGGGCCGCATTCGCGCCGGCGAAAATGGAAAAGAGATCCACCAGGCAGTAATGGACCTCTTTGAAAATCAGGGCTACGCAACCGGCGAGATCGACGGCCGCATGCAGGGTTTCTTCCACGGCACCGGCCACGGCGTGGGCCTCGAAATCCACGAACCCCCCCGGATCAGCAAAATCGACACCACCCTCCAGATCGGCCACATCGTCACCGTCGAACCCGGCCTCTACTACCCCGGCCGGGGCGCCGTGCGCATCGAAGACCTCGTCGTCGTCACCGACAAGGGATGCGACAACCTGACGACCTACCCGAAAGAATTGGCGGTGTAGTTGCCTCGCCCGGGGGCGGGGAAACCCCGCCCCTACGCCCTTGGATGAAACGTCCGGTGCACCTCCTTCAAATATTCCCGGTCCACATGTGTGTAAATCTGCGTCGTCGCAATATCCACGTGCCCTAGCATCTCCTGCACCGCCCGCAGATCCGCGCCCCCTTCCAGCAGGTGCGTTGCAAACGAATGCCTCAGGGTATGGGGGCTCACCGCCTTCTCAATCCCCGTCTTCTGCACATACTGCCGCAGCAGCTTCCACACGCCCATGCGGGACAGCCTTCCCCCCCGCCAGTTCAAAAAAACCGTATTCCCCGATCCCGGCCCGGCCAGTCCCGGCCGCACCTGCTCTAAATAGCGCATCACCCACACCTCCGACTCGGACCCGATGGGCACCACCCGCTCGCGGCTCCCTTTCCCGATCACCCGCACCACCTCTAAGTCGAACAGCAGGTGGGATCGCTCCAGTCCAATCAGCTCCGACACGCGCAGCCCGGCCCCGTAGAGCACCTCCAGAAGCGCCCGGTCCCGCAATCCTAAGGGCGTCTCCCAGTCCGGCTCCGCCATCAGCCGCTCCACCTCGTAAATATTCAGCACCGACGGCAGCTTCCGCCCCGGCTTGGGCGGCTTCAAATGCTCGGTCGGATCCCGCTCCACCAGCCCCTCCGCCTGCAGGAACCGGTGGTACATCCGCACCGCCGTCAGGTTGCGGGCCACGCTCGACGCCTCCAGCCCCAAATCCCCTAAGAGCCGCAGCAGCGCCGAAACCTCCTCCTGAGAGGCATCGGCCGGCCCCGAAGCGCCCCGGGCCGTCAGCAGCGTCAGGTACCGGTCCAGATCCCGCCTGTAGGCCTCCACCGTATTCTCCGCCAACCCCCGCTCCAGCCCAAGGTAATCCAAAAACCGGCGCAGCGTCTCCTGAAGTTCAGGCGCAATCCGCTGTCCGTCCGCAGTCGTTTCACTCACTGGCAGCCCTCACAGCCCTCCCTTTTACCTTTTTACTTTTTACTTTTTACTTTGCTTTTCCACGACCCTCTCCAGCGCAGTCAGAATCTGTCCCGCCAGCTTCGTCCCAATCCCCTCCACCCCCGCCACCGCCGCCGCATCCGTCTCCCGGATACGCTTCACCGACCCGAAGTGCCGCAGCAGCGCCTTCCGGCGCGCCGGGCCCACCCCCTCGATCTCATCCAATTCCGAACCCAGCGTCCGCCTCTGGCGCAGCTTCCGATGATAGGTTACCGCAAACCGGTGCGACTCGTCCCGCAGCGCCTGTAAAAGCCGGATGGACGACGACGTCTTCGGAATATTCTGCGGGTCCGAATGCCCGGGCAGGAACACCTCCTCTAAGCGTTTGGCCAGCCCGATCACCGGCTGCGCTTTGATCCCCAGCCCCTCCAATGCCGCCACCGCGCTGGAAAGCTGCCCCTTCCCTCCGTCCACCAGCAGCAGGTCGGGGAAAGACCGTCCCTCCTCCATCAACCGCTTGAAACGCCGGGTCACCACTTGCTGCATCATCGCAAAATCATTGGGCCCCTCAATACCGGTAATCTTGAAGTGCCGGTACTCCGACTTTCGGGGGCGACCGTCTACAAAACAGACCAGCGACGCCACCGGATCGCGCCCCTGAATATTCGAGATATCCATCGCCTCGATGCGCCGGGGCGGGTGCGCCAAGTGCAGGTCCCGCTGAAGCGCCGCAATCGCCGCCGGCGCCTGCGCCTTCCGGTTCTCCCGCTTCAGCCGCCGCTCGCTCAAAAGCAGGGCGGCATTGTTCTCCGCCATCTTCAACAGCCGCGCCTTATCCCCTCGCTGGGGCATCCGGATCTCCACCAGCCCTTCCGACCGCTCCCGCAGCCAGTCTAAAATCGTCTCCCGGTCCTCGATATCGCAGGGCAGGCAGATCTCCTTGGGCACAAACGACGCATTCAGATAGAACAGCTGCACAAACGGCGAAACCATTTCCTCCATCGGCGCATCCAGCACACCCCCCATAAAATAGTGCTGCCGGCCGATCAGCCGGCCCTCGCGCACCTCCATGACCACCCCGCACGCCTCGTCGTCCTCTCGGGCCACGGCGATCGTATCCCAATCCGTCTGTTCCGTCGAAACCACCTTCTGACGGTTCGTCGTCTGCTCCAGCGCCTGCAGCCGGTCCCGGTACACCGCCGCCTCCTCAAAGCACAGCGCCTCTGCCGCCTGCCGCATCCGCGCCTTCAACGCCACCACCACCTGCGTGTGACGCCCCGTCAGAAACAGCACCGCCTCGCCCACAATCTTCCGATAATCCGCCTCCGAAATGAGCCTCTCGCAGGGACCGTCGCACCGCTTGATCTCGTAGTCTAAACAGACCCGCACATTGTCGCAGGGCAGGGCGTAATCGCAGCTTCGAATCCGGAACAGCCGGTGCATCGTCTCCAGCGTCCGGCGCATCGCCTTCACATCGGTGTACGGCCCTAAGTAGCGCGACCCGTCCTTCTCCACATCCCGCGTGACGATAATGCGGGGAAACGGTTCATTTGTAATCCGGATAAACGGATATTTCTTGTCGTCTTTTAAACTGATATTGTATTTCGGCTTGTGGGTCTTAATCAGGTTCGCCTCTAAAATCAGCGCCTCTAACTCCGTGTCGGCCACAATATATTCCAGATCCCGAACGCTGGACACAAGCGCCCGGAACTGCCGTCTGCCGTCGTGCGCGTGGGGTCGAAAATAAGACTGCACCCGGCTCCGCAGCGACTTGGCCTTCCCGATATAGATAATCTGCCCGTCCGCATCCTTCATCAGATACACCCCGGGCTCTTTGGGCAGATGAGCGAGCAGCTCCGAAAGATACTCACCGGGCTCCCGCCGACTTATCCGCGCCCGGGTCGAATCTCGATTTTTCGATACAGAACCCACCGTCCGTTCCCCTTTCTCCGGGAGGCCGACCGTTCATAATAGATCTGAAAAAGTCCCTTCGGATCGGTCACCACATTAAAATAGGCCCGCCCCCACTCCGATCGGCCCGGCTCAGGCCTGCGCCCATCCTGCCACGAAGCGGCCACCTCCACCACCCGGTACCACCGCCCGCGCCACCGGAACCGGTGGGGAGAGCGTTCCCCCCGCAGCGCCCGGTCTTCATAGGCCGGCACCTCCACGGCCTCCTGGGCAAACCGCGACACCCGCTCTCCCCAGTTCACCGCCCTTTGGTAGGCGGCAATCGCCGCACTCAGCCGTGCCGCCCCTCCTCTGCCTTCCCACCAACGGCGAACGCGGACCCGCCCCCCCCGCCGCCGTCCGCCCACCCGCTTCCGAAACCAGCGTCTGACCCTGCCAGCGAGCCCCACAAGCATCGCTCCCGCGCTTTAGGGTCCAGCCCCTGACCCCTGAATCCTGACCCCTGATTTACAGGTCTACAACCTCAATCTGTACCCCGGCTCGGGCCTTCGTGATTATAGCTTAAACTTTTTATTTAAAATTACTTACACCACATTTTCTAACCGTCTCCGATGGATATTCGAAGCCGTCGTACAGCCCCTTGGTTTACTACGGAAACAAAATTAGGTAAATTTTCCTGTGGAACGCCCGACATATAAGATAGGAGCCTCACCGTCCGGTCTTCAAAACTTAATCGCCTCCCCCTGCTTTGTCAACCGAAACCCTCAAAGTTTGTGATTGACAAACGCCATTTATTGTTGTAAGATAATCGAATAGGGTCTTAAGCGGACACGTCCAATCAACGCGGGAGTAGAGATAGAACGGATGTTATCGATTTTCAAAAAAGGGGGAGGGGGCAAGAAAAAAGCCTCTCTCGAAAGCGTTCTGGACAAATTGGCCGACATGGGGCCCAGTTCGGCCAACTGCAGCCTGGTCAAAACCCGCGACGGCCAGGAGGCCGACGAAAACCTGGGACGGGCGTTCATCTTTAAACACCAGGAGCAAACCTTTGTCCAGAACAAGGCATTCTACATCACCACCCCCGACGGCATCAAGGCCGAAGACAAATCCCTCCTCACCGGGAAAGATGAGATCCTCCACCTCTGGTTCCTCTACAACCGCGTACCCCATACCATCGACTGCCGGGTGATGGGCCGGATCCGCTTTCCGGACGAGGTTCGGGGAGACCTGGACCCCCGGGTGCCTATGGCCTATGCGCTCAGGCCGGTGGGAAACGTTCGCAAAAGCGACAAACGCCAATTCCTCCGGTATTCCCACAAGCCGGGACATGGCGGCATGCGCGTCTACTCCCAGATTCTCTTCGACCTCTACATTACCAAAACCGACGTCACCTTTCCGGAAACGGGGAGCTTGCCGCCCTATATTAACGATCTCCACCTGGTTCCCTATGTCACCACAAACGAAATATCCGGTGAGAGCCCGGAAGAGGTCGTCAAATTTATGAAAAACTCTCTCCGGGTCAATTCCAGAGAAAATCGGGTTGTCTTTGTCGGCAAACCTTTTATGGACGATCGAACCAACAAAGTCTCTCTGCTGGAAATGGACAAATCGGACGTCCTGGGCCTGGAAACCTCAAAGGATGAATCCCGCACCTTCTACATTCGAAAACCTCAAAGGATGAACGCCGACCGGAAGGACGCCTACAGCCTGGCAGAAAGCGATCTTGTCGTCCTCGGCTTTAATACCCGCGTGACGGCCGACGCCCCCACTGAATACTACGACCTGATCTCCGAGATCACACGGGTTGGCACGGAAAATATGACCGTGAGGACCAACGGAGACATCCGAAAAGAAGCGGGGTTAATGATCGAACTGGAAGACTTCGGCGTCGGCGGCATCAAAGTCGAAAATACGGAAGCCTTCCTCAGCTATGTCCTTGGCGACAATCATAAAACGATGCAACTCGAGGACAAGATCGAGACCCTGGAGAGCCTCTGCTACCTCCTCAATTTCTACCCCAAGCTCCGCTTCAACCGTGAAACCGAAATCTACCAGCCGGAACTTCCCATGAGGATTCAAATCCTCGCCAAGATTGTACGGACCGAACTGAGCAGCCCGAAAGAAGAAGGAGAGACGCCCCATATTACAGGGTTCGGGATGAAATTCTACTACGATCCAGTAGAATACTCCCGGGATACGTACAGTTATGACAAATGGGAATTGATCCGCGATTTCAAAGAGAACAAAGACTTCCGGGAAATTCACAATGCCCTAAACGGACTGATCGCATTCCTCGAAAGCCAGAACCGCTAACGATTGCGGAATGCGGATGAAGCGCCATCCCAATCCGAAATCCGAAATCCCCCAGCGCGCTATCCTCTCCTTTCCCCTTCGCCTCTTCCCACGGCATCCATCTGGCCCCCCGGTGACGCCTCGCTTTCCCGACAAAAAAGAGGTTACGTAAGCAGGCAAAAAAGGTATCTTTAAAAGTCGCCCGCCGTCTATCTCCTGGCGAGGTTATTCAACTCTGTTTATCCCTGGTTACAAATGACATTCGGAGAATGCTGTTATGCCCCTGTTGAAAATCGGTCTGCCTTCCGGCAGCCTTCAGGAATCCACCCTCAACCTCTTTGCCAAAGCCGGCTACCGCATCCGGGCGAGTTCCCGTTCTTATACTCCCTCCATCGACGATCCCGAACTGGAAGGTCTCTTCCTGCGGGCGCAGGAAATTGCCCACTACGTGGAACGGGGGGTGCTTGATGTAGGCCTCACCGGCATAGACTGGATCCTCGAAAACAACGCAGACGTCGTCGAACTCGCCGAACTCAGCTACAGCAAAACCACCGCCCGGCCGGTCCGCTGGGTCATCGCCGTACCCGAGGAATCTCCCATTCAATCCCTTCAGGATCTCCAGGGTAAGCGAATTGCCACCGAACTGGTCAACGGCACCCGTCAGTACCTCAAAGAAAAAGGCGTAGAGGCCGAGGTCGAATTCTCCTGGGGCTCCACCGAAGCCAAGGTCCGCGTGCCCGGTCTGGTAGACGCCATTGCCGAACTCACCGAAACCGGCTCCTCCCTCCGGGCCAACAAGCTCCGGATTCTGGAAACCATGTTCGAATCCACCACCCGTTTTATCGCCAACAGGGAAGCCTGGAACGATCCCTGGAAACAGGAGAAGGCCCAGAACATCGCCACCCTCCTCGTCGGAGCGTTCCAGGCCGAAGACAAGGTCGGCCTCAAAATGAACGTGCGCAGCGCCGACCTCAACGCCGTCGTCGAACACCTCCCGGCGCTGAACAACCCCACGATCTCCAACCTTCTTGATGGAGACTGGGTCGCCATCGAGGTCATCGTGGACGAGAGCGTCGTTCGTGATATCATTCCCCGTCTCAAAAAAGTGGGCGCCGAGGGCATTATCGAATACCCGCTGAACAAAGTAATCTACTGATCCATGATCGAGGTTATCCCTTATACTTCCGATACCCAATCGGAAAAACTCAACGCCATCCTCACCCGCAGCGCCGACTTCACACCCGAGCTTGAGGCCGATGTCCGGGAAATCGTGGCCGACGTCCGGCGCCAGGGAGACGGCGCCCTCCTGAAATACACCCGAAAATACGACCGGATCGACCTCACCGCCGATGAACTCCAGGTGCCCGAAGCCGAAATCGAATCGGCCTGCCGCAACGCCGATCCCAACCTGATCGAAGTCCTCCGGGCCGCAGCCGCCAACATCCGCCGATTCCACGAGGCCCAGAAACGGACCTCCTGGTTCATCGAAGACGGCGACGGGGTCGTTCTGGGAAAGCGCGTCCTGCCCATCGAACGCGTGGCCCTGCTGATTCCGGGCGCCAGCGCGCCCCTCTTCTCCACCCTCCTCATGGCCGCCATCCCTGCCCAGATTGCAGGTGTGCCCAAGCTCTGCATGGCCACCCCCGCCCGGCCCGACGGCTCCGTCCACCCTGCCGTCCTCGCCGCGGCCCACATCGTAGGCGTAAAAGAAATCTACCGGGTCTTCGGCGCCCAGGCCGTGGCCGCCTTTGCCTTTGGCACCACAAGCCTGCCCCAGGTCGACAAGCTCGTCGGTCCCGGGCACCCCACGGTACAGATCGCTAAGAAAATGGTCTTCGGCGCCGTCGATATCGACATGGTCGCCGGCCCCAGCGAAATCGTGGTCTTGGCCGACGAAACCGCAGACCCCCGCCACGTGGCCGCCGACCTCCTCTCCCAGGCCGAACACGGCAGCGGCTTCGAGGCCGCCGTCTGCATCACCCCCTCGGCCGACCTGGCAGCGCAGGTCGCGGCCGAAGTCGAACGCCAGGCCGCCGGCCTCTCCCACCGGCAGACCATCCAAAAAGCCCTGGACAACTTCGGAGCGATCGTGGTGGTCGGCGACCTCTCCGAAGGAATCGACCTGGCCAACCGGATCGCTCCCGAACACATCGAACTGATCGTAACCGATCCCTGGGCCCACCTCCACGCAATCCGAAACGCCGGCGCGGTCTTCCTGGGTCCCGCCTCATCCGAATCGGTGGGGGACTACTACGCCGGCACCAATCACATCTTGCCCACAGCCGGCGCGGCCCGTTTCGCCTCGTCGGTCGGCGTCGACACCTTTCTCAAAACCATCAGCGTCGTCTCCTACACCGATCGCCGCCTCCGAAAAACCGCCGGTCACATCATCCGCATGGCCGAAGCCGAGGGCCTCGACGCCCACGCCAACGCCATCCGCGTCCGTACTATACCGTAAGGGCACGGCATGCCGTGCCCCGTCATCGCGAGAAAATGCGTTTGAAACCACCGCCCCTCAAAAGAATCAAACCCGAAGTCCGGGCCATCGGTGGCTATCACCTCAAAGCCTACGACTGTCCGATCAAACTCAACCAGAACGAAAGCCCCTTCGACGTCCCCGAAGAGCTCAAGGCGCAAATTCTCGAAACCGTCCGGCAGCGCCCCTGGTCCCGATACCCCCAGCCGATGCCGGCCGACCTAATAGAAGCGCTTGCCCGCCACGCCGGCTGGGATCCGGAGAGCCTCATCGTCTGCAACGGCTCCAACACCCTGGTCCAACTCGTGCTTGCCGTCAGCACCAGCCCGGGCGTACCGGTCGTCATCCCGTCGCCCAGCTTCTCCCTCTACGGCCTCTATGCCGGCATCTTCGGCGGCCGGATCGTGCCGGTGGATCTCACGCCCGACTACACCTTCAACGTCCCGGCCATCCGCGAGGCGGCCCGCCGGGAACGGGCGCACACAATCATCTTCTGCTCTCCCAACAACCCCACCGGATGCATCATCACCAATCCGGACCTGAAAGCCCTGCTGGAGGAAACCGACGCCCTGGTCATGGTCGATGAGGCCTACGGGGAATTCAGCGGCACCACCGCCCTGGACCTCCTGCCCCGCTACCCGAATCTGATCATACTCAAAACCTTCTCCAAGGCCTTCGGCGCAGCCGGCATCCGCATCGGGTACCTGATCGCCCATCCGGATCTGGTTCGGGAAATCCTCAAGGGAAAAATCCCGTTCGATATCAACGTCTTCTCCCACGCCGCCGCGTTGCACATCCTGAAGCATCGGGACCTCATCCAAAAACGCGTGGACGCTATCTGCGCCGAACGCGAACGGGTCTTCAGCGCCCTCCAAGAAATCGATGGCGTGCGCCCTTATCCCTCGCACGCCAACCTCATCCTCTTTGAGGTCGCCGATCCCGACGCCGTCTTCACAGGCCTGATCGAACAGGGTGTCCTCATCCGAAACGTCACCGGCTACCCCATGCTTTCAAAAGCCCTCCGGGTCAGCATCGGCGCCCCCAAAGAAAACAATCGCTTCCTGGAGGCTCTAAAGCGAACGCTAAGCGAGACCGTCTGAAAAACCGAATACCGCGGTGAATTTCTCCAAGCAATACGCACAGGAAAGGCCCTTTATGTCCAACCGCACCGCCCGCATCCAGCGCAGAACCTCCGAAACCGATATCGACCTCAGCCTGGTCCTGGACGGTTCTGGAACTTGCCAAACCCAGACCGGCATCGGCTTTTTCGACCACATGCTCGCCGCCCTTGCCCGGCACGGTCTCTTCGATCTGGAAATCACCTGCAGAGGCGACCTCGACGTCGATGCCCACCACACCGTCGAAGACGTTGGCATCTGCCTGGGCCAGGCCCTCGCGCAGGCCCTTGACAACAGGGCCGGCATTGCCCGGTTCGGATGCGGCCACATCCCCATGGACGAGGCCCTCGCCCGTGCGGTCGTGGACCTCTCGGGCCGCCCGTACCTCGTTTACAACGCCGCCTTTTCGGAGGAAACCATCGGCGCCTTTCCAACCGCCCTGTGCCCCGAATTCTTCCGGGCGCTGGCCGATCACGCCCGGATCAACCTCCACATCGACCTCCTCCGGGGCGCAAACGCCCACCACGGCGTGGAAGCCATCTTCAAAGCCGTCGCCCGCGCCCTCCGGCAGGCCGCAGAACACGACCCCCGGGTCGTGGGCGTCCCCTCAACCAAGGGCGTGCTGTAGAACCGCCCCATCTAAGCAATATGAAAATCCTCCATACCATATACGATGACGTGGACAACCCCTGGTGCGGGGGCGGTGGAGCTGTGCGGGCCTTCGAGATCAACCGCCGCCTGACGGGCCGGCACGAAATCACCCTGCTCACCGGCAGGTATCCCGGCGCCGGCCCCGAGGAAGTCCGGGAGGGCATCCACATCCACCGCATCGGCACAGACCGCAGCTACGCCCTCAGCCGGCTCAGCTACACCCTGCTGCTGCCTCGCTACCTGCGCCGGTTCCCCTTCGACCTCTGGGTCTACGATTTCTCCGCCTTTGCCCCCGCCTGCGCGCCCGCCTTCCTCCGGGCGCGGGCGGTCCTGATTCTCCACCACCTGATGGCCGGACACGCCCTCAAAAAACGCGTCGGCGTGGGCCTTGTGGCCTGGGCTGCCGAAGCGATAAACACAAGGCTCTATTCGCAAATCATCACCGTCTCCCCCGGCACCACGTCCCAGGTCAAAGCCCGCGTTCATCCCAACGTCGGCATCACCACCATTTACAACGGCGTCGACGCCTCCTGCTTTGTTCCGCACGCCCACGAAGAAAACTACATTCTCTACTTCGGCCGCCTCGATATCTACAACAAAGGAATCGACCTCCTCCTCAAAGCATTCGCCCGGCTCCGAACGGACCACCCCGACCTCCGCCTAGTCCTGGCCGGCCGGGGCACGCCGGAGCGGCGGCGGGAAGTGGAAACCCTCTGCGCTGCCCTCAACATAACGGACCGGGTGGACGTCACAGGCCCGGTCTCCGATGAACGCAAGCGGGAACTCTTCGGAGGCGCCCTCTTCACCTGCCTGCCTTCCCGCTACGAAGGCTGGGGCATCACGGCCATCGAGGCGAACGCTGCGGGCAAAGCCGTCATCGGCGCCGACATCTCCGGCCTGGCCGATGCGATCCGAAAAGACGAAACCGGCCTCCTGGTCCCCCCCGAAAACGTGGACGCCCTGGCCGGTGCGATGCAGCATCTCCTCGGCGATCCGCAGATGCGCCGCCGCTTCGGACAGGCCGGACGCGAATGGGCGCGGCGCTTCACCTGGGACCGGATCGCGCTTCAGCAGGAACGGGCCTACGAGCAGGTCGTATGTAAGATATCCAAAAAACAGAGGCGGGGATGGGACTGATCCAGATCGTTTACACTTACGCTTTAAAACTCAAAAGCGGCACGGAATTCTTAGCTTTCGGCAGGCCCATCATAAAACAGTGGGTGGTCCAGTACGCATCGGAGAAAAACCGTCCCGACCCCAAAATCCTCGACATCGGCTGCGGCAGAGGAACGGACCTGGAAAACCTCCGGGCTGCCCTGAACGATGGTGCCGACATCTACGGCGTGGAGAATTACGAACCCGACCGCGCCGTCTGCCGAGAAAAGGGCATCCATGTAATCGGCCTGGACATCGAACGGGAGCCCCTGCCCTATCCGGACGGGTTCTTCGACCTGATTCTCATCAACCAGGTGCTGGAACATACCAAAGAAATCTTCTTCATTCTCAGCGAAATCTCCCGAGCCCTCAAAAAAGGGGGGCTCCTCATCGTGGGCCTGCCCAACCTGGCTACCTGGCACGACCGGCTCCTCCTCCTGTTGGGACAGCAGCCTTCAGGCGTGAGGGTTCTGGGTCCCCACATCCGGGGAATCACCCTTCCCGGCTTCAGAGCATTTGTCGAATGCGAGGGGTTTTTCCGCCTTCTGGAATACCGGGGCAGCGGCTTCTATCCCTTTCCCGTCCGGCTCAGCAGGCTCCTGGCAAACGGGTTTCCCACCCTCGCCACCTCCCTCTTTTACAAAATCGAGAGACGCGAAAAACCGGGCACCTTTATTGAAGTCCTCAAAACCCGGCGTTTTCAAACGAACTATTTTACGGGTTAAACCCCCTTCAGGAATATTCTGAAAAGGAACAAAACCGATGGCGGCAAAACGGATTCTGGTAACCGGAGGCGCGGGCTTTGTGGGCTCTTTTCTGGTGGACAAACTCGTGGAACAGGGGCATCGGGTCCGCATATTCGACGCACTCGACCCCCAGGTCCATCCCGACGGACCGCCCCCCTACCTGAACCGGGACGCGGAATTCATCCGGGGCGACATGTGCGATTACGACGCGCTTAAAAAAGCGCTCCGGGATGTGGAGGCGGTCTTCCACCAGGCGGCCGTTGTGGGGGTGGGCCAGTCCCAGTATCAGATCAAACGCTACGTGGACAGCAACATCGGCGGCACGGCCAACCTGCTGGATATAATTGTCAACGAGAAAATGTCCATCGAAAAAATCGTCGTTGCCGCGTCGATGAGCAGCTACGGGGAGGGAAAATATCTGTGCGCATCCTGTGGAGACGTCAAGCCGGACCTGCGTCCCGAGTCGCAGATGGCCGGTGGGGACTGGGAGGCGCACTGTCCCTCCTGCGGCAGCACCCTGCGCCCCAAACCCACCGACGAACAGACCACCCAGACGTGCAATTCAATCTATGGAATCACAAAGAAAAATCAGGAAGAAGTGGTCCTCAACATCGGCCGCACCTACAACCTGCCGGCTGTGGCCCTGCGCTACTTCAACATCTACGGACCCCGCCAGAGCCTGTCCAATCCCTACACGGGTGTGGCCGCCATCTTTATGAGCCGGATCAAAAACGACCATCCCCCTGTGGTCTACGAAGACGGCCGCCAGACGCGCGACTTCATCTCCGTCCACGACATCGTTCGGGCCAACCTCCTGGCCATGGAGCGCAGCGGTGCGGATTATCAGGTATTGAATGTAGGCCGAGGGGAACCGGTCTCCATCCAGCAGGTGGCCGAAACCCTGATCCAGCTCTACGAAAGCAGCGTGCAGCCCGAAATCACGCAGCAGTTCCGCAAAGGGGACATACGCCACTGTTATGCCGACATCGGCCTGATCCGAGACAGGCTGGATTTTTTCCCTCAAATCGGCTTCGAGCAGGGCATGCGCGAACTGGTTGAATGGGCCGAAAGCGCAGAGGCGCACGACCACTTCGACCGCGCCACCCGGGAACTGCGCCGGCGAAGCCTCATATAGATCAGAGAAGGGAAAATCGATTATGTTCCAAAACCAAAGGGTATCCGTTGTTTTTCCAGCCTATAACGAAGCGGATAACATTTCGGTTGCCGTGCGGGATTTTCTAGATACAGGGGTTGTTGACGAGGTGGTTGTTGTTGACAACAACTCGGTTGACAACACGGCAAAACTGGCTGAATCCGCAGGCGCGGTCGTCGTACACGAGCCCAAACAGGGGTACGGAAATGCGCTCCAGAGAGGCTTGAGGGAGGCAGCGGGTGACCTGATTGTCATGGCGGAGCCGGACGGCACATTCATCGGGAAAGACATTCATAAATTACTTGCATACGCCGACGATTTCGATATGGTCTGCGGAACCCGGACGACAAAAGAACTGATTTGGGACAATGCGAATATGGGCTGGTTTTTGCGTCAGGGAAATCTGGTGGTGGCAAAACTGTTGGAATTTCTATTTGATGGACCCTCTCTCAGTGATTGCGGCTGTACGATGCGCCTGATCAAACGGAATGCGCTCAATCGGTTCATCGGGCAGCTAACGGTCGGCGGTTCGCATTTCCTGCCCGAGATGGTTATCCTCGCCCTGCATCATGGCATCAGAATTATTGAGATTTCTGTAAATTACCGGAGTCGCGAGGGCACACCTAAAATCACAGGGACGCTAAAAGGCACCTTAACAACGGGCATCGATATGATCCTGCTGATCCTCAGATATCGATTCTTAGGAGGCTGATGGCCTTTGTGCGGACGCCCTGCCGTGTACTCCGGACTGCTTTTACTTAAATGTTGCGCGAAAACTTCCTGATTAGATAGAAAGGTCTATAAAACAAGCATTTAATCGAAAAATTTCTCAAAAGAGCCGGGAAATGGAGAAATTGAGCAAGAAAAACATCCTAATATATTATAAATTATGATTTTATCCTATTGTCAAACATCTCGACATATGGTTGGTTTTATCGAAGAACGAAAATGTTTCAACGCCTTATTATAGCGTGAGTTACGGAGCATCCAATTGATGAAACCCTGTGTTTTTCGGTTCTGTAGAACAGCTATGCTCTGTAACCCTTTATTTTTAAGGCTTTCGTAGATATGAACCAAATTTCGCGCAACATTTAAATTTTACCTCCACCCTGAGGAAAGATCGATGCATACAAGGCATTATGGAAATCCTTACCAGGTTGCCACATATCTAACCATAGCCCTGATACCGTGGATACTCTATGTTGCTCTGAACATCTCTGCTCCGCTTCGAGGCGATGACCTCGACTTTGCCCAGACGGCGAAAGCGATCGCGAAAACCGGGCTGCCGCTCCTTTCCTATGGCGAAGGGGACTGGTCAGCCTATGGGCTCTGGCACCCTCCCCTGTATGTCTATCTCATCGGGGGGGCCATCCGCATCCTGGGACAAACGGAGGCTGCGGTCCGGTCCGTCGGCATTCTCTGTTTCTTGGCAACAGCGGTGTTGATCTACCGTTTCTGTCACCGGCTCTTCAAAGATCCAACAATCGCTGCCGTCGGATCGGGTCTGTTTCTGGTCAATCCGATCATGGCGCAATACACCCTCATTCTGGATATTGACAACACCGTCTTGATGCTGCTGGTCACCTTATTCCTGTATCAAGCGGTGCGGTTCTGGGAAGCGATGTCGGTGGGGCGGTACATCGGCCTCAGTTTGCTGTTCGCCCTCACCCTCTGGGCCAAACTGACCACGCCGCCCTTTGTGCTGCTTTCACTGGCCCTGTTCAGCCTCAGCAGCCGTTCCGGCTGGAAAACCGGCCTTCGGCATACGGTAATCATCGGTTTTGTGGGAACAGCGGTCTTTCTCGTCACATGGATCGTCTACTGCTACATAAGCCAGATCCCCCTGCTCTATCCCGTAGAGATGACATTTCTGGGCAAAAAGGCGAAATACCTGCATCTAGTGGTCGATTTCAGAAGTTCGCATGAGTTTATGCAGCCAGCCGGATTCGCTGCATTCGTTCTTCCAATTCCTGCCTTGTAAAGCGCCAGTTGAAAGGTTCGGCAGTGAGATTATAGTATTCCTCAAAGCCCAAGATCCTGGCTTCCATCGCCTGTCGATCTGCCAGGTCATTGGGCGTGAGCGCCTTTCTTTGCAAGATCGAGAAATAGATCTCAATCTGATTGAGCCAACTGGCGTGGATAGGGAGATGGACGGCAATGGCATTTTCATAGGCATCCTGGAGCCGTTTAGGGAACGTGGTGGTGTAATGAGAAGATCCGTTGTCCACAATCCAGAAGACCCGATCAGCCGAAGCATAAGGCTCCCGTCCCATCACCAGGTCCACCAGCTTTTGAAAGGGCACGATGCCGGTTTTCTCATCCACACGCCCAAAGATGTGCCCTGAGAACACATCCAGTGCAGACAGATAGGCCACTGTGCCCATCCGTTTGTAGTCATTTTCCATACGAATGGGTTTGCCACAATCAGGTGGCAATGTGGCAAACTCTCGGGCTAAGATTTGGAGTTGGGATTTTTCATCGGCACAGATAACGAAGTCTTTCTTGCCAAGCGGTATCCCCTCCCATATGCCTTGATACAGGTCCAGAATGCGACTGGCTTTCTCTAAAAAGTTGGGGGCTTTGATATGAAGCCAGGATCGGTGATACCAGGGACGAAGGGCATCCTCTTTGAGAATGCGCCAAATCGTTGTGGGTGAGATTGAAGTGATCAACGCACACCTTAACACTTCCTGTTGAATCTCAAATAAGCTGAACCGAGACAGGGGCAACCCCCGTTGTGCGGGCAGTTGACAGGCAATGGCTTTGACTTCACTGACTTGCACAGGGGGAAAAAGTGGGCGGTCGCCCACTGCGCGGTAGATCCTCTAAAGTGAAGCCTTCTTCAGTCCACCTTTTTCGCCACTTCTGCGCCGTAGGTGAACTGACACCTGCCCTGTCGGCTAACCTCTGGTTGCCAATGGCTTTATTCTCGGCTAAGGCCACCACCATCTTTGCCCGCTGCACCTGGGATTGAGGCGCGTTGCGCTGACGAATGATTTTCTGGGCTTTTGCCAGTTGGGCTTTTGTGAAGCGAGGTTGGTATTGGGGAAGGGGACCTGACATTATACACCTCCTTTACCGATTGGAATGAGGCGTATAACATACCCCTTTTTTGCCACCTATGCAACCTCATGCGTATTTGCGAAATCGACCACTAGGGGCGCGCCTTCAATCCTTCGAGATGCTGGGGGTGGTCGTGGCTTTTATGGCGACCCTTGGACTGCTCATATCGATCGAGCGTTCCCTGCGGCCGTCGCAGCCGATGGTCAGGCTGCTGCTTATCTTCGTGGGGGTGCTCCTGTTTGCCTACACCATCTGGGTGCGCGCCGGCCTCAAATACCTCACGGTTGCGCTGCCTCCGCTCTGCGTTCTGGTCGCGCCCTTTGTGACGAATCGGCTGCAATCCGTTCCAGGGCTGGCAGTCCTCTTGCCGGCCACGATTCTTTACTATTTGTTTCTGCCCGATATACGCATGAATCGACATGGGCTCACGTTTGCACTTCACCTTATCCCCTTGCTGATCCCCCTTGTCCTGGTCCTTCGGACAACGTGCGCACAGGCGGTCTCCGGCGTGCTGGTCCTGACCGTCGCGATCCAAATATCCCAGGGCGCCAAACAGGCCTTCGGCGGGTACCCGCCTGCCCGATCGTTTACCCAGCTGACCAACCCCACGGTCAAACACGGCCTCCGGGAAACCTTCTCCTACCTCAACAACGCCCTGCCGCAAAGCGCGGTTATTCTGTGCGACCTGGAGGTCGGGTACTACTATGCCTCTGGCCGCTACCACGGGATACATTACAGCTACGAACCCTTTATCCATCGGGCCCTCCGTATTCAGGTGACCCACACGTCGGGAAAATATCCGGACTACAGGTGGCCCGGAACCGCCACCTTTCAACGCCTGTTCCCGCAGTTCAATTGGACGGGTGCCGACTCGGTTTTACGTAGATGTTTTCTGTCTATGCTGCATCGGCATAGTCAAGGAGTTCATCATTGGCATATCGAACCTGTTTATACTGATTCCAGAAAGCATCCCATCGTTTTGACTTGACGTAAGTGCGTAACTGCAAGATGCGTTGTCCTCCCTGCCAGGACCATTGCATACCCGATCGACAAAGCCTTGTCTTGACCAGGGTCTTGCAGGCCGCTTCGACGGGTCCCGAGCCAATGGGCAGACCCCTTCGACGAAAGTCAGCATAGGCCATCCGGTGTTTGTTCCGAAAGAAGAAGGTTCGTTCTGTTTCCAGGTCTTCCAATCGTTTTTGACCCAGCCTTCGGCGGCTTTTGTAATAGTCGATGGAGCGAATAAGGGTTTCTGCTGCGCCATCTTGGGTCAGCAGTTTGTGGTGGTAGGTTTCATACCAGCTTTGCGCTTTTGCTGATTTTTTGCCAAACAGGAGTTCGGCAGCTTCAGACAGATGTTCTGTGGTGTGATAAAAATCCACCAGTTTTTCATACCCGATGAACCGAGGAGTGGTATCAGCATATTTCCACAACCCTCGTGCCCCATCACACAGGAACACTTTTCCGACCTCATCTTTCAGTTGTCCTTCGATATGATCGAGTTCTTCCTCAAAGCGTATCTTCAACGTTTGACCACCCTCTTCGGGCATTTGTGCCACATACCGAGAGACCAAACGCTTTGGTGGGGTGCCGTCCTTTGGAGGTGCCCCATAAAAGGACAGGCTGCCCACCAGGGCCTGTTTGAAACTGGTCGGACTTTCTTCGGACGGTTTTTCCCCCGGCCTCTCTTGTGGACGCCCGCGTTTTTTCCCCGGCTCATCCAGCCTGAGGTGGGTCCCATCCAGGCTGGCCACCATCACTTTTGTCCCTTTGGGGTTCTCCTCCTCCTGACGGATCGACCGGTTGAGTGTTTCATCCATCTCGACCAGCCACGCTCCCGTCTCTTCTGTGATGTGTTTGACCGCTGTGGCAGAAGGCTGAAACAGAGCCGTCTTTTCCAGCACAGAAACGGTTTCCTCCGGCGTGATCAAGCTCACCGTGAACAACACCGCTTCACGAACTTCCACGGTGGCAAACTCACCGACCATTCCCCACATCACATCCAACGGCACATAAGAAGGCCCCCCTTCATCGGCCTGAAACAGATTTCGAGAAAGCTTCATCTTCCCAAAGGGGGTCAAAAACGTCTTCTCACTTTGTTGCTTAAACCGATACAGCACATTCTCGACCTGTTTTGGGGCCTCATCCACTTCGTAGGCTTCCAAAAATGTGCGAAGCGCTGCGATCCCACAAGCCTTGAGGGCTTCACCAAGCCCACTTGTGACCTGTTCTGCCAATTGAGGCGTCAAACTCTCCAGGTCCAAATTTTCGCAATGGGCGCTCAATTTTTGCTTAAATTCCCAGGTGGCGGCTTCGATCATCTCTGCGAGGTCCATCTTGGGCTCCTTTCCCGTATCTATACAACCTTATTGTTTTCAGTCTGTTGTATGATCGGGATTTGGAGCCTTTTTTGCAACTCATTTACGTAAATTCAGAGCAGCACCCTATACAAAACAGGTAAAAACGTATGGCCGAATTTTTTGAACGCATCACAGTAAACCCTCGGCAGTGTGGTGGACGCCCCTGTATCCGGGGGATGAGGATCCGCGTGACGGATGTTCTCGACCTGCTGGCTCAGGGGTTGAAAGCGGAGCAGATCCTTGAAGAACACCCTGACCTGGAATCTGAGGACATTTCAGCCTGCCTGCGGTTCGCGAGCAATCGACTCAACCATCCAGTGATCACGGTATGACACTCTGGTTGGATGCCCATGTATCGCCGAAACTGGTTCCGTGGTTTCACGACCAGTTCAATCTGGAGGCGGTGCATGTGCGGGACCTGAAACTTCGGGAAGCAGAGGATCCGGACATCTTTGAGGCAGCTCGCAATGCAAACGCCGTCGTCATGACAAAGGATGAGGATTTCGTGTTGCTTGTTGAGCGGCTGGGTCCACCCCCACAAGTCATCTGGTTGACTTTCGGAAATACCTCAAACACGCGTGTGAAAGAAATCCTGATGCAGGCTTTGCCGATAGCCGTGGAGTCGCTGGAAAAAGGTGAGCCATTGGTTGAGATTACAGGTACTGCCTGATCTGAAAACCTACGCTTTCTCACGATTCTTGACGGACATCCTGAAGAATGCTGATAATCGCCTCAATATCGTGCTTCCGCCTCAACCCCCGCAAATGATCCGCCAGCCTCCCCTGTCCCTCCCCAAGCTGCTCCATCTCGCTGAAATACCCCTCCAACTCCGTCACACTGTAAAGCTCCGCAGCCTCCAGCAACCGACCGTGCAAATCCTCCGGCAGCGTGATCCCCGCTAAGTCCGGCGCAGCCTCCTCGGCCACCACACCCGCTTCCACATACTCGAACTCCACCCCTAAATGCTTGGCCAGACAGCCATAAATCTGCTCCACACGGAACGGCTTGGGCACAAAGTCATCAAAGCCCTGTTCCAGGAATTCCTGCTGTTCGTGTTCCAGCGTGGAGGCCGAGACAGCGACGATCTTGAGGGCATTCCGGCCCAGGGCCTCCCACATGCGCCTTGCAGCTTCAGGACCGTCCATCTGGGGCATATGGATATCTAAGAAGACGATGTCGGGGGCATTAGCGATGACTTTTTCGAGGGCCTCTTTGCCATCTTCGGCCAGGCTGACCTCCACCCCGATGTCGGTGAGCAGGTGAGAGAGGACCTCGCGGTTTTCCACCACATCGTCGGCAACCAGGGCAGTGACGGTGTGTCCCTCGGCCAGGCGAACGACATTGGACCATTGGTCTTCTGTGGACAGCAGGACTTTAGCCTTTGCAGGAGGCAAGGGGATCGTGAAGCTGAAGTGGAAACCCTCACCGGGCGTGGAGTCGAGACTCAGGTGTCCGCCCATCAGTTCGATGAGCTTCTGCGCGATGGGCAGACCCAGGCCGGTGCCACCTTCTTTGACGCCTGCTTCGGCCTGGGTGAACGCTTCGAAGATCGCCTCCCGGTCTTCAGGAGAGATGCCAGGACCCGTGTCTGTGACCTCGAAGCAGTAGCGGTCCTCGGGCAACGAGGCGACGTTGAAGCTGACGGCGCCCTCATCGGTGAACTTGATGGCGTTGCCTAAGAGGTTGATGAGCACCTGGGAGAGCTTGGCTTCGTCGCCGTGGACAGGCAGACGGTCTGCCTCAGGGATCTCAGCTTGCCAGGACAGGCGTTTGGCTTCGCAGCGGTGTTGGTGCATCAGGCTGATGTTTTGCAGCAGAGATTGCAGGTCAAAGTCGGCCGGGTGGAGCTCGTAGCGACCGGCCTCGATCTTGGAGATGTCCAGGACGTCGTTGATGAGGGTGAGGAGGTGGTAGCCGCTTCTGTCGATGGTTTCGATGGATCTGCGGTGGTCCTCAATGAGCCTGCTATCGCGCTGGAGGATCTGGGCGTATCCTATGATGGCGTTCATAGGAGTTCTGATCTCGTGGGACATATTGGCTAAAAAGCGGCTCTTGGCCTGGTTGGCGGCCTCAGCGCCTTCTTTGGCGGTTTCCAGGTCCCGGTTGGTTTCGAATAACTCCTTGTTCGCATTCGATAGGGCCGCGTTCGATGCCTGCAGCCTTCTGTCCCGTCGGATCACCCGCACCGTCTGCCAGACCACGAGGACGACAGCGATGCCCAGTGCCGACAACAGTCCGATGAACTCATAGGGCGGATGCACCTTCAAATTCACGGTTGCCGGCGCCTCGGAATACACCAGATCCCGATCCACCGCTTGCACCTGGAAGGTGTAAGTCCCCCTCGGGAGATCTTGATACTCTACCTGACGTGCACGCGTGGTCTTCCACACCTCGTCGTAACCGCTGAGCCGATACCGATAGACGATCGCCCCGGGACGGGTCTTGAGACTCATCCCGTGAAACTCAAAGGCTGTCAATCCCACATCTGAAGAAATGGCGATGTTCGTGATCCTCTCATACCGTCGGTCAGCTATCACCGCGTCTATGAACACCCGGGGAGGTGAGGGCGCCGGTGAACGATAGCGCACCACGCCACCGAAGGTGGCGAACCAGATGTATCCTTCCCGGTCTTGAATGATCGACCGCACCGACTGGCCTGTCAGGCCATCCTGGCGGGTGAGGGTCTGGAAGACCTGTCCATCGTACCGGCTCACGACTCCGCCATCGGTTCCAAACCAGAAGTGTCCTTGCCGATCTTGAAGCGTCCCTATAACCGAGTTGTGTGCCAGCCCGTCTTCTGTCGTAAACGTGGCAAACTCACGCCCATCATACCGGCTAACGCCTCCACCAAAGGTGCCAAACCACAGATTTCCCTTCCGATCTTGAACGATTGAAGTCACCCTACTACCCGGCAGTCCCTCCTGTGTGGTAAAGGTGATAAACGTCTGCCCATCATACCGGCTTACAGCACCCCCGGTCCCAAACCAAAGATACCCTTCCCGATCCTGAAAAATCTCACCAACCCCGTAGCCTCCTAATCCGTCCTCCGGAGTGAAGGTCGTCCAGGCTTGTCCATCATAGCGGCTCACACCACCCCCGGTCCCAAACCAGAGGATTCCATCCCGATCCTGCAAGATCGAACCGACCCTACTGTGTGCCAGCCCGTCTTCTGTTGTGAAGGTGGTAAAGGTCTGCCCATCATACCGGCTCACACCCCCGCTGTAGGTGCCAAACCAGAGGTTTCCATCCCGATCCTGGAAGATTGAAGTCACTATATTACTCCCCCGCCCGTCTTCTCTCGCCAGCCCGTCTTCTGTTGTAAAGGAGGTATAGGTCTGCCCATCATACCGGATCACACCACGCCCGGTCCCAAACCAAAGATACCCTTCCCGATCCTGGTACACCAATTGTACGCGATTTTTGCGGCCGTCCGCACTCTTGAAGGAGGTAAAGGTCTGCCCACCATACCGGCTCACACCGCCGTCCGTGCCGAACCAGAGGTGTCCCTCATGGTCCTGAAGTATTGAATAGACCTTATTGTCTGTTAGCCCGTCTTCTGTTGTGAAGGTGGTAAAGGTCTGCCCATCATACCGGCTCACACCCCCTTCCCGAGTTCCAAACCAGAGGTTTCCATCCCGATCCTGGAAGATCGACCACACAGTATTTCTCCCTAACCCGTCGTTTGTGGTCAAGGTCGTAAAGGTCTCCCCATCATACCGACTCACACCACCACGCCCAGTGCCGAACCAGAGGATCCCATCCCGATCCTGGAAGATCGAGAACACAGTATTGCTCCCTAACCCGTCGTTTGTGGTCAAGGTCGTAAAGGTCTCCCCATCATACCGACTCACACCGCGCCGCCAGGTACCGAACCAGAGGTTCCCTTCTCGATCCTGGAAGATCGAGAACACAGTATTGCTCCCTAACCCGTCGTTTGTGGTCAAGGTCGTAAAGGTCTCCCCATCATATCGGCTCACACCCCCGCCCCAGGTGCCGAACCAGAGATTTCCCTCCCGATCCTGGATCATCGAACTCACCCGATTGTGAGCCAGTCCATCCTGTGTGGTGAGGGTGGCAAAGGTCTGCCCATCATACCGGCTCACACCCCTTGTGGTACCGAACCAGAGATACCCCTCCCGGTCCTGGAACATCGAGGTCACAGTATTGCTCCCTAACCCGTCGTTTGTGGTCAAGGTCGTAAAGGTTTGCCCATCATATCGGCTCAAACCCCCACCCGCGGTGGCGAACCAGAGATATCCTTCCCGATCCTGGAAGATCGACCGCGTATCGCTACCTGCCAGTCCATCCGTCATATCGTATGTGCGCCAGTATCCCTGTCCCCGCCCGACCGACACCACCGTTCCAGATCCCGCAGGCAGGGTCTTACCGCTTCCTGCGGAGGTCGCATAGATCCCAAAATGGTATCGAATCGGATGATCCGTCCGGGGTGTTCCAAAGACGCCACCGAAATCCTGTAATACGGCGACCCACGTCGAATCTTTATCGAGTGCCTCCCCCCGCTGGACAACCTCGAATACTGTTTTGAACTCGAACAACCGGCTGAACACGCTGTCTACGGTCGCCCGACTGCGTTCTGAGGATTCCACCATGTCGTGTTGTTTCAGAATGGGCGCCACTTTTTCTTGATATGCAGCCTCAAACGCGGCCATCCGTTCCGGCGGCACCCAGAAAGACAGCCGGGCAAGCGTCTGCTCTACGGCCTGGCACTCGGTCATGGACACGACGAAAAGAAGGCAGGTCAGTCCCGCGATTCTCACCAGCATTCTATCTGGCGCTTTCATATTCGACTCCCAACAGAATGGGCACACAAGTCCCAGGTATGTCGTTCAAGGCATCCGGCCGAAGGCGTATTGGGGGGCGCCTCCATCAGAATACATTCGGGGCGGGAATACAGCACACGGCATAAATATATAATTTTCTTTGTCCTATGATTGATTCTCTTGATATTCAACCTCATTCAGCGTATATTTACCACGTATTTTATGCAGTCCTACCTACCAGGTCACTGGAGGGATAAGATGGAAAAAACCATGTATGCGACTTTTGATGGCCGTGTGTTACATCCTGATGGATCGATTGAATTGGAGCCAAACACACGCGTAAAGATAACGATTGAAACTGAAGAAGAACCAAAGGCAAAACGGAAATCTTTTCTTCAAACTGCTCGCTCACTCCAACTTAAGGGTCCTTCTGATTGGTCCGCTCGATTGGAAGATTATCTTTATGAGGAAGAAAAGGATCAATGACCGAAGTTTTTCTGGATGCATCTTACGCAATTGCACTTTCATCAGTCAAAGATCAATATCATCAACGGGCTGTGATGCTTTCAGAGAAACTTGAAACAGAAGCAACTCACCTTCTCACAACGAGAGCAGTTATTCTTGAAATCGGAAATGCCTTATCAAAACAGAAGTATCGTAATGCGGCTATTGAATTACTGACTTCCCTTGCAGAAGATCCAACAGTTGAAACTGTTCCACTTTCGGAAGAATTATTTGAACGAGGATTTCGCTTTTATCAATCTCGGCAGGACAAGGAATGGGGAATAACCGATTGCATTTCTTTCGTCGTCATGCAGGAACGTGGATTGACGGAAGCATTAACAACAGATGAGCATTTCCTGCAAGCTGGATTTAGAACGTTGCTAAAAGAACCCTGATACTACTGAATCATCCTCAATAATCCAAACGCACCGCAATAGCAAATTCGTATGGCTGTTGCGGTTTTGTTTTTGTGCGCTACTACCGCCTTTCCGGGGTGGTGGGGACGCTTTTGGCTAACTCCGGGATTTGCGAACTGCAACAGTTTTCTCACGATTCTTGACGGACGTCCTGAAGAATGCTGATAATCGCCTCAATATCGTGCTTCCGCCTCAACCCACGCAAATGATCCGCCAGCTGCTGATGTCCCTCCCCAAGCTGCTCCATCTCGCTGAAATACCCCTCCAACTCCGTCACACTGTAAAGCTCCGCTGCCTCCTGCAATCGGGCGTGCAAATCCCCCGGCAATCTGATCCCCTCTAAGTCCGGCGCTGCCTCCTCGGACACCACACCCGCTTCCCCATACTCGAACTCCACACCTAAATGCTTGGCCAGGCAACCGTAAATCTGCTCCACACGGAACGGCTTGGGCACAAAATCATCAAAGCCCTGTTCCAGGAATTCCTGCTGTTCGTGTTCCAGCGTGGAGGCCGAGACAGCGACGATCTTGAGGGCATCCCGGCCCAGGGCCTCCCATATGCGCCTTGCAGCTTCGGGACCGTCCATCTGGGGCATATGGATATCTAAGAAGACGATGTCGGGGGCATTAGCGATGACTTTTTCGAGGGCCTCTTTGCCATCTTCGGCCAGGCTGACCTCCACCCCGATGTCGGTGAGCAGGTGAGAGAGAACCTCGCGGTTTTCCAGCACGTCATCGGCAACCAGGGCAGTGACGATGTGTCCCTCGGCGAGGCGAACGACATTGGACCATTTGTCTTCTGTGGCGAGCAGGACTTTAGCCTTTGCAGGAGGCAGCGGGATCGTGAAGCTGAAGTGGGAACCCTCACCGGGGGTGGAGTCGAGACTCAGGTGTCCGCCCATCAGTTCGATAAGTTTCTGAGAGATGGGCAGACCCAGGCCGGTGCCCCCCTCTTTGATGCCTGCTTGGGCCTGGGTGAAGGCTTCGAAGATGGCCTCCCGGTCTTCAGGGGAGATGCCAGGACCCGTGTCTGTGACCCCGAAGCAGTAGCGGTCCTCGGACAGCGAGGCGACTGTGAAGCTGACGGCGCCCTCATCGGTGAACTTGATGGCGTTGCCTAAGAGGTTGATGAGCACCTGGGAGAGCTTGGCTTCGTCGCCGTGGACAGGCAGACGGTCTGCCTCAGGGATCTCAGCTTGCCAGGCGAGGCGTTTGGCTTCGCAGCGGTGTTGGTGCATCAGGCTGATGTTTTGCAGCAGAGATTGCAGGTCAAAGTCGGCCGGGTGGAGCTCGTAGCGACCGGCCTCGATCTTGGAGATGTCTAAGACATCGTTGATGAGCTTGAGGAGGTGATTCCCACTTCTGTCGATGGTCTCGATGGCGTTTCTGTCGTCCGGCGCCAGGGTGGGTTTGCGCTGGAGGATCTGGGCGTATCCTATGATGGCGTTCATAGGAGTTCTGATCTCGTGGGACATGTTGGCTAAGAAGCGGCTCTTGGCCTGGTTGGCGGCTTCGGCGCCTTCTTTGGCGGTTTCCAGGTCCCGGTTGGTCTCAAACAGTTCCTTGTTTGCAGAGGACAGGGCCGTGTTGGATTCGTCCAGGTCCCGGTTGGCCTCCTGCAGCCGCCGGTCCCGCCGGATCACCCGAACCGTCTGCCAGATGACCAGCGCCACCGCAATTCCCAGCACTGACAGGAAACCGATCCGTTCATAGGGAAGATGCACCCTCAGGGCAACAGTCGCCGGGGCCTCAGAATACACCAGATCCCGGTCCACTGCCTCGACTTCAAACGTATAGGTCCCCCTCGGCAGATCCTGATACTCCACCCGACGGTCGTGCGTGGTCTGCCAGCCAGCATCGTAGCCTGCCAGCCGATACCGATAGACCATCGCATCCGGGGGGGTCTTGAAGCTGATCCCGCGGAACTCAAAGGCCGTTAATCCGACCGTGGACGGCAGAGCCAGTTCCGACGTGCGTTCATACCGCCGGTCGGCCACCACCGCGTCGATGAACACCGGAGGCGACCAGGCCGGGGGCGGTCGAAAGCGCGTCAGGCCTTTGGGGGTGCCTATCCAGATGGCCCCGTCCCGATCTTCAAACACCACTTGCGTGTCATTGCTCGGTAGGCCGTTCCTGCGCGTTAGCGTCTGAAAGGTCTGACCGTCATACCGGCTCACACCCCCTAAGGTGCCGAACCAGAGGTGACCCTTCCGATCCTGAGTGATGCGATAAACCCGATCCCCCGCCAGCCCGTCTGCGGTCGTGAAGGTGGTCCAGGTCTCACCGTCATACCGGCTCACACCATCCCAGGTGCCGAACCAGAGCAATCCCTCTCGATCCTGGAAAATCAAATTTACAGCATCGTTAGCCAGTCCATCCTGTGTGGTGAAGGTGGTAAAGGTCTCCCCATCATACCGGCTCACACCACCGCCGCCGGCGTCGCCGGCGCCGAACCAGAGCGATCCCTCTCGGTCCTGGACAATCGAATTTACACGATTGTGTGCCAGTCCATCTTGTGTGGTGAAGGTGGTAAAGGTCTTCCCATCATACCGGCTCACACCACCGCCAGAGGTGCCGAACCAGAGCAATCCCTCTCGGTCCTGGAAAATCGAATTTACACGATTGTGTGCCAGTCCATCTTGTGTGGTGAAGGTGGTAAAGGTCTTCCCATCATACCGGCTCACACCGCCGCCCGCGGTGCCAAACCAGAGCGATCCCTCTCGATCCTGGAAAATCGAAATTACAGCATTGTGCGCCAGTCCATCCTGGGTGGTGAAGGTCGTAAAGGTCTCCCCATCATACCGACTCACACCGCCGCCGCCGCTGCCGATGCTGCCGGTGCCAATCCAGAGCACTCCCTCTCGATCCTGGAAAATCGACCATACTCCACTGTCAGCCAGTCCATCCTGGGTGGTGAAGGTCGTAAAGGTCTCCCCATCATACCGGCTCACACCACCAGCCGTTCCGACCCACAGGTGACCCTCCCCATCCTGTAAAACCGACAACACCCGATTTGACGCCAGCCCGTCTGCGGTCGTGAAGGTCGTCCAGGTCTGGCCGTCATACCGGCTCACACCGCCCTTGATGCCGAACCACAGGTGACCCTCCCGATCCTGGACAATTGACCATACAGTATTGCCGGCCAGTCCATCTGCGGTCGTGAAGGTGGTCCAGGTCTTTCCATCATACCGGCTCACTCCACCGCCCTGGGTGCCGAACCAGAGGTGACCCTCCCGATCCTGAAGAATCGAACGTACATGATTGTGCACCAGTCCGTCTTTTATGGTCAGGCTGACAAAGCGCTTTCCATCATAACGACTCACACCGCCCTGGGTGCCGAACCAGAGGTTGCCCTTCCGATCCTGAAGAATCGAACGTACAGTTCTGTGCACCAGTCCATCTTTTGTAGTCAGGCTGACAAAGCGCTTTCCATCATAACGACTCAAACCCTTCTGCGTGCCAAACCAGAGATACCCATCTCGATCCTGGAACATCGAACGTACCCAATTGTACACCAGTCCATCTTTTGTAGTCAGGCTGACAAAGCGCTTTCCATCATAACGACTCAAAGCCGCGCTGGCGCCGAACCAGAGATTTCCCTCTCGATCCTGGATCATCGAACTCACCCGATTGTGCGCCAGTCCATCTTTTGTGGTCAAATTGACAAAGCTCTTTCCATCGTAACGGCTCACACCCTTGCCCAGCGTGCCGAACCAGAGATTCCCCTCTCGATCCTGGATCATTGAGAATACAGCTCCACTCGCAAGCCCATCCAACGTGTCAAAAGTGCGCCAGTGACCCCTACCGGGTCCGGCGACCACCACCGTGCCGGGGCTTGCAGACACGGACTTGCCAGGCCCTGCCGGCGCACTATAGAGCCCCAAGCCATACAGAATTTGGTCGCGTGGCGTGGCGCCAAAAGGCACCTTGCTCGGGGAAGTCCCAAAACTCGCTCCGAGATCGACCATAAGAGCCGTCCACGCCGGATCGCCTTGAAGCGCTCTGCCCTTCTCGGTCACCTCGCCCGGCTTCACCCCCTCGTACAACCTGCTGAAAACACCCTCTGGACTCGCCCGCCCCCGCTCGACAGATGCCACCAGGCCGTGTCCTTTCAGAAGGGGCACGACCTTCTCCTGATAGGCGGCCTCGAACTCTGCCATCCGTGCCGGTGGCACCCAGAAGGACACACGCGCCAGGGTCGAACCGGCAGGCCGGGCGCCCTCAGGCTCTGCGGCCTGGCACTCGGGCATGGACACGACGAAAAGAAGGCAGGTCAGTCCCGCGATTCTCACCAGCATTCTATCTGGCGCTTTCATATCCGACTCCCAACAGAATGGGCACGCAACTCCTGGTAGTCCGTGGTCCCGTGCGTATCGATCTTGTCGTTGAACAGGTTGCGCACCTCGATGAAGAACGACGGACGCACACGGCCCTTCGCATTGAACACCTTCTCCACGCTCAGGTCCGAGACCGCGTCGATGGGACCTCGGCTGAGCTTCCGCTCTACTGACACAACATTTTTCCTCTTGAAAGAACATCAAGATATGGCTATACTTTTAGCACGCACATTCTATGATTTTTTGCAGGAGTCTAATTGGAACAACTGGATTCTACACCTATGGATTTGGTCTACCTAGTAGATGACCACAGTGAATGTGATGAGTGAATAGGTAGCTTTTTTAAAGTTCAAGAGGGGCACACCACAATTTTGATTCATCAAAATCATAGTGGTCGTCTACTAGACTACAATTGCTTTCAGAGAGGGTTTGATGATCCCCTACAAATTAGAATCCAGTTAGAAGCTCTGGCGTGCCAAGAAATATTTACAAAAGCAGAAATGGGCGATCTTCTGTTATTTTGGTCGTTTATGCACGAAGACGAAACGATTCTCTGTCCTTTTCCCGAACGGAAGTATGAAGCTCTTCGCCTTGCAGATCTTTGTAAAACAAGAATTGGTCCGGATTCAGAGATTCGTCAACTTGCGGTTACTTATCAGAACCGTGCATCCTTGCCTGCCAAGGATGCAATTCATGTGGCCTGTGCTGTTCACTGTCGTGCGAGCCATTTTCTAACCTGTGACGACAGGTTGGCGCATCGTGCAAATCGCTTAAATTTAGATCTGGTAATCCTGAATCCTACTGATTATATCCGAAAGGAAACCTCTGATGGCGAAGATGACTGATACTGACGTTAGGGTAAAAGGGATTGACGCTCTCAACGAGGCACTTGGGCACGCTAACGCGCTCAGATTTCTGACATTGCTTCATCGCGAGCCAACTGATTATGTACAACTTTCTCGTCGATTGTATGACGGTCAAACCATTGATGAAATTTTTGACCGCGCCGAGAAGAATTGGAAAGGCTAGTGGTCGATTTCAGAAGTTCGCATGAGTTTATGCAGCCAGCCGGATTCGCTGCATTCGTTCTTCCAATTCCTGCCTTGTAAAGCGCCAGTTGAAAGGTTCGGCAGTGAGATTATAGTATTCCTCAAAGCCCAAGATCCTGGCTTCCATCGCCTGTCGATCTGCCAGGTCATTGGGCGTGAGCGCCTTTCTTTGCAAGATCGAGAAATAGATCTCAATCTGATTGAGCCAACTGGCGTGGATAGGGAGATGGACGGCAATGGCATTTTCATAGGCATCCTGGAGCCGTTTAGGGAACGTGGTGGTGTAATGAGAAGATCCGTTGTCCACAATCCAGAAGACCCGATCAGCCGAAGCATAAGGCTCCCGTCCCATCACCAGGTCCACCAGCTTTTGAAAGGGCACGATGCCGGTTTTCTCATCCACACGCCCAAAGATGTGCCCTGAGAACACATCCAGTGCAGACAGATAGGCCACTGTGCCCATCCGTTTGTAGTCATTTTCCATACGAATGGGTTTGCCACAATCAGGTGGCAATGTGGCAAACTCTCGGGCTAAGATTTGGAGTTGGGATTTTTCATCGGCACAGATAACGAAGTCTTTCTTGCCAAGCGGTATCCCCTCCCATATGCCTTGATACAGGTCCAGAATGCGACTGGCTTTCTCTAAAAAGTTGGGGGCTTTGATATGAAGCCAGGATCGGTGATACCAGGGACGAAGGGCATCCTCTTTGAGAATGCGCCAAATCGTTGTGGGTGAGATTGAAGTGATCAACGCACACCTTAACACTTCCTGTTGAATCTCAAATAAGCTGAACCGAGACAGGGGCAACCCCCGTTGTGCGGGCAGTTGACAGGCAATGGCTTTGACTTCACTGACTTGCACAGGAGGAAAAAGTGGGCGGTCGCCCACTGCGCGGTAGATCCTCTAAAGTGAAGCCTTCTTCAGTCCACCTTTTTCGCCACTTCTGCGCCGTAGGTGAACTGACACCTGCCCTGTCGGCTAACCTCTGGTTGCCAATGGCTTTATTCTCGGCTAAGGCCACCACCATCTTTGCCCGCTGCACCTGGGATTGAGGCGCGTTGCGCTGACGAATGATTTTCTGGGCTTTTGCCAGTTGGGCTTTTGTGAAGCGAGGTTGGTATTGGGGAAGGGGACCTGACATTATACACCTCCTTTACCGATTGGAATGAGGCGTATAACATACCCCTTTTTTGCCACCTATGCAACCTCATGCGTATTTGCGAAATCGACCACTAGGTTCTCAGCCACTTAGGGCCAGGTTCTTCAGAATCCCGATAATGCTCTCAATATCGTGCTTCCGCCTCAACCCCCGCAAATGATCCGCCAGCTTCTGATGTCCCTCACCAAGCTCCTCCATCTCACTGAAATACCCCTCCAACTCCGTCACACTGTAAAGCTCCGCAGCCTCCTGCAATCGGGCGTGTAACGCCTCCGGCAACCTGATCCCCTCTAAGTCCGGCGCTGCCTCCTCGGACACCACACCCGCTTCCCCATACTCGAACGCCACACCTAAATGCTTGGCCAGGCAGCCGTAAACCTGTTCCGCCCGGAACGGCTTGGGCACAAAATCATCGAACCCCATCTCCAGAACCTCCTGCCGCTCGTGCTCCAGCGTCGAGGCAGACACCGCCACCACCTTCAGCACATCCCTGCCCACTTCTTCCCAGATGTACCGCGCAGCTTCAGGACCACCCATCTCGGGCATGCGGATGTCCATAAACACAATCTCCAGCCCATTCGCTTTCACCTTCTCAACCGCCTCTGTGCCGTTCTCAGCCAGGATGACCTCCACACCAATATCAGAAAGCAAACGGGACAGCACCTCCCGATTCTCCAGCACATCGTCCACCACCAGCGCACGGACGCGATAGCCCTTGGCCAGGTGGGACACGTTTGCCCATTTGCCCTGCGACGCCGAGAGCACTTCGGCCTTAGCAGGCGGCAGCGACAACGTGAAGAAGAACCGCGACCCTTCCCCCGGCGTGGACGACAACTCCAGGTCACTGCCCATCAGCCTCAGGTACTGCTGCGAGATGTGCAGCCCCAGCCCCGTGCCCTCTCCCTGACGGACGCCCACATCCGTCTGCGTGAACGCCTCGAAGATCCCCTTCCGGTCCTCCGGCGAGACCCCCGGACCCGTATCGATCACCTCGAACCCATATCGGTCCTCCGGTAAGGCCGCAACCTTCAGCGTCACACTGCCCTTATCTGTGAACTTCACCGCATTGCCCAGAAGGTTGATCAGCACCCCGCTCAGCTTCGCCTCGTCCCCACACACCGGAATCCGCTCCGCCTCAGGGACCTCCATCCGCCAGGACAACCCCTTCGGCTCGCTCCGCACCTGGATCATCACGCTGAGGTTCTCCACCAAAGCCCGCAGATCGAAGTCCGACGGCTGGAGCTCCATCTGTCCCGCCTCGATCTTCGAGATATTCAGCACATCGTTGATCAGCGTGAGCAGGTGCTCCCCGCTCCGGTTAATCGTCTCAATCGACCTGCGGTGATCCTCAACCAGCCTGGTATCCCGCTGCAGGATCTGCGCGAAGCCTAAGATCGCATTCATCGGTGTCCGGATCTCGTGGCTCATATTCGCCAGAAACGCCGACTTCGCACGGTTGGCCGACTCGGCGCCTTCTTTGGCGGTTTCCAGGTCCCGGTTGGTCTCAAACAGTTCCTTGTTTGCAGAGGACAGGGCCGCGTTGGACACTTGCAACTGCCGGTCCCGCCGGACCACGCGTCCCGTCTGGAAGCCAATCCCACCAAGCAATACGACCACCATCCCGATGAACCACGGCTCCTGCCACACCGGAGGCACCACGGTGAAGCTCACCGAGGCAGGCGTGGGGTCCTCGTTGAAGTCCCGGTCCCGCGCCTTCACCTCGAAGGTGTGCTTCCCGCTGGGCAGCGTCTCCAGAATGACGCTCTTATCTGGTGAGAAGAACGACCATTCGTCCCCGCCCAGGCGATAAGCATACTGGAGCTCGTTGTCCGGCGTCGAACGCCAGCGGGCCGTCCCTTTCCAGGCCAGCGTTGTATTGCCCGGCTGGGAGACCCTGTCCAGCGACAGGGTAATCTCCGTTTCCGGGGGATCGGCATCAGGCTTGTAGCGGAGTGTGCCCATGCTGGCGAACTCCTCCGGTATGGATAAGCCGGGCCTGGCACGTGTGTTCCAGTCTCCACCCATCCTGTTGATCCAGACCGCCCCGTCCCCGGACTGCCGGAGCCTTCCGCGCCCACCCACACCCTCAGGGAGAGCCTGTGCCCTCCAGGTCCGTCCATCGAAACGGCTGGTGCCTTCAGCAGTGACGACCCAGACGCTGCCGTCGTCCGTCCGGAGGATGCTTCCGATATTGTTATCCGCCAGGCCGTCTCGCACGTCGTACCGGGTCCACCCCTTCTCATTATAGTGAAACACACCGTGTCTCCCCGTGCCGACCCAGAGGTCTCCCTTCGGCGCAGTATATACTACGCGGATGGTGGAGGTTGTGAACTCCTCAGGCTCGGTGACCCTCGTCCAGGTCTGGCCGTCAAAACGGCGCAGGCCGAAATTCCCCCCGACCCAGAGGACGCCATCGGCAGTCTGGCCAATGCCATAAATGCAATGTCCGGGGGCCTCCGGAGGGGTGTGATGTGTCCAAATATTTTCCCCTGTCTGTTCAGACATGCCGTACCGGAGCACGCCTTGGAGGTGATCCCCCCCAACGGGACAGTCTGCTCCGAACCAGAGGGCGCCGTCCGAAGACTCGTAGACTGCCTTCCAGCCGATGTTCCAGGAGAGCCGGGGATGGGTCTTCAGGGACCATCTTCTCCCATCAAACCGGGCTGTCGCGGCCGTGGCGTCGTGGCTCCCCGCTGCCCAGAGACTGCCGTTTCGCGTTGTGATGAGCGCAACAGGCGTATCCATCAGCCCATCCTCAATCCCGTATCGTGTCCACGCCTTCCTGTTGTAGCGTACGACCCCGTCGTCCTGGGAGAGAAACCACTGCGTGCCGTCGGGAGTCTCGCACTGGAAGATCAGACCCTCGTAGGATGTCCACCGGGACGTCCCGTAGTCCAGCCGACGGGCCTCCCGGCCCGCAAGAAGCCAGAGCGCCCCGTCGGATGCCTCTAAGAGACCGATGTAGCTCGCCGGGATCGGCACATCGGGCTTCCGGTAGACCGTCCAGGTTCCCTCATCCAAACGCTCCCCCACGGTCGCGTCCCCGGCCCTTTTCCGGTATGCGTGCAGTTGTCCAATACCGCCAATCCAGAGTGTGCCGTCCTCTGTCTCCACGATGTTACCGTTGTTGTCGCTTCCTCCCAGCGTACTCAGCCGGAAAGTCGTCCAGCTCTTCCCGTCAAACCGGTTCACACCCTTTAATCCGTTCCCGGAGACCGTCCAGATGGTCCCATCCCGGGTCTGGGCGATGTGGGGGAAACTAGCGATGCCCAGGCCATCCTCCTCCGTGTAGAGCCGCCAGGCAGCGGCAGCATCCGACCCGGTTCTGCGAATGTCGCAGCGGACGATCCCACCGGCTTTTCTCAATGCCATCCCAAACCACATCACGCCTTCCCGGTCTTCGTAGACATCCCAAACCAAGAACGTGTGGAAGGCTCCCTCCACCCGCTCCCGTGTGACGCTTAGCTCGAAGGGTTCGGCACGGCCCTCCCGCTGCACGGTCAACCTTACCGGGGCGCCCGCAGGTCCCATCAGGGCTGTCACTCCTGCTTCCGGAGCGTTCCCATCCACAGTCAGAATGCGGTCCCCCACCTTCAGGCCTGCGGCCTCTCCGGGACCGCCGGGGGCAAGACCATAGATGATCCCTCGCAGGGGTATTACCCCAATCCCCTCGGGCCAGGGGAGGGCAGGAGCCGCCTTTTCCGGCACGACGGCAAGCCGCACATAAGGCGCGATCAGCTTCAAAGCGGCCCCCGGCTCTTCCGTCGTATAAAGCGTTGAGCCCTCCCGGTCCAGACGCAGCGCTCCCCACAAGGTTCCTGCCCACAGGCTGCCGTCCGATGCCTCCATCAGGTCCACGATGTGCCAGGGCAGATTGCCTTCGGGTGGAAAAACAGGGCGCCATTTCCCATCGCTGAACCGGCTGATGCCCAGGTCCGCGCCCGCGTACACAGACCCGTCCCGTGTGGCGCAAAGCGCATCCACCGGCGCACCCGGCAGGCCGTCTGCGGGCGTATAGGCAGTCCAGCGTACCCCGTCGTAGCGGCGCACCCCGTCGTTTGTGCCGAACCACATATTCCCGTCCCGGTCTTGGGTCATGCACTTGAGGCCCAGGCCCTTTAGCTCCGGAAAGGAGCGCCAGCGCCAGGATTCCAGCACCGGATCGGGATGCACCGGCTGATAGGGACGCACGGCAAAGAGGGTTTGAATCACGAAGAGCACGAAAAAACACGAAAGACACGAAACCGCACCACACCACCCCACAAAGCGGTGTGGCGGTAGAGATGGGTTTCGTGCTTTTCGTATTGGTGGGGTGAGGTGGGGTTTCGTGATCAGCATCGCCAGTCTCCAATACGTTCGCTTTTGATTCTGATTCCTGGCTCCTGACTCCCCGGGTGTGGGCACGGGATCAGAAGACCACACGCATGCCTAAGTTTGTCTGCCTGGGAGCGCGGAAGAAATCCCGTTGCGAAATATATACAAAAATAGTATATTTTTTATACATAAGCAAAGTTTGTTGAATCGGAATTCCTTCGAAGTATTTTTTATAATATATTGATTATTATATAAATATGAGAAAATTTAACCGATGCCGGCTTTAGAATTCGAATTCGACGACCTCAAGAGTAAGAAAAATAAAAAGAAACACGGGATCGATTTCATCGAAGCCCAACTCCTTTGGGAAGATTTCGACTTTATTGAGATTCCAGCCCGTACCGAAGATGAACCCAGGTTTCTGGTAATCGGAAGGATTCAGGGAAAATACTGGTCCGGTATCATCACCTACCGTGAGGAAAAAATTCGGATTATTTCTGTTCGCCGCTCCCGAAAGGAGGAGATCGAAATCTATGAAAGCTAGAGAACTGGATAGGAAGTTTGATGAGGGAGAAAACATCACCGAATCCTTGGATCTTGAGCAGGCGAGAAGGCCTGCTCAAGAACAGAAGAGGGTAAATGTAGATTTTCCAATCTGGATGATCCATTCTTTGGATAAGGAAGCTAAGCGATTGGGCGTAACCCGACAGTCTATCATCAAGGTTTGGATCGCAGAAAGACTGAAATCAAGGTCTGCTTGAATCGAGTTGGACACCTGATTATGAAGAAGATCATCCTTTGATCGTGACCCTCTATTTCCCATACGCCAAACGATATTTCCAGGGTAGAGGCAACTATGCAGATCACTGATGCGGACGTGCTGGTGATCCGGTTACGGATTGGAAAATTCCATGACTCCAACGATCTGTGCGAAGGCGTCATTGTACACTATGACGAGAGCCAGGATCCGCTTGAAATAGAAATCCTGGATGCCTCCAAAGTCATCGACATGGACGCGGTTGATGTGTCTTTAAAGGAACTGTTGCCTCACAAAGAGATGACGTCATGATTCATGGGTTCTCAGACGCGCTTGCTCGTCATTCATGGGAGATCTCTTGAAGAATGCTGATGATCGCTTCAATATCGTGCTTCCGCCTCAACCCACGCAAATGATCCGCCAGCTGCTGATGTCCCTCCCCAAGCTGCTCCATCTCGCTGAAATACCCCTCCAACTCCGTCACACTGTAAAGCTCCGCTGCCTCCTGCAATCGGGCGTGCAAATCCCCCGGCAATCTGATCCCCTCTAAGTCCGGCGCTGCCTCCTCGGACACCACACCCGCTTCCCCATACTCGAACTCCACACCTAAATGCTTGGCCAGGCAACCGTAAATCTGCTCCACACGGAACGGCTTGGGCACAAAATCATCAAAGCCCTGTTCCAGGAATTCCTGCTGTTCGTGTTCCAGCGTGGAGGCCGAGACAGCGACGATCTTGAGGGCATCCCGGCCCAGGGCCTCCCATATGCGCCTTGCAGCTTCGGGACCGTCCATCTGGGGCATATGGATATCTAAGAAGACGATGTCGGGGGCATTAGCGATGACTTTTTCGAGGGCCTCTTTGCCATCTTCGGCCAAGCTGACCTCCACCCCGATGTCGGTGAGCAGGTGAGAGAGAACCTCGCGGTTTTCCAGCACGTCATCGGCAACCAGGGCAGTGACGATGTGTCCCTCGGCGAGGCGAACGACATTGGACCATTTGTCTTCTGTGGCGAGCAGGACTTTAGCCTTTGCAGGAGGCAGCGGGATCGTGAAGCTGAAGTGGGAACCCTCACCGGGGGTGGAGTCGAGACTCAGGTGTCCGCCCATCAGTTCGATAAGTTTCTGCGCGATGGGCAGACCCAGGCCGGTGCCGCCTTCTTTGATGCCTGCTTGGGCCTGGGTGAAGGCCTCGAAGATGGCCTCCCGGTCTTCGGGAGAGATGCCAGGACCCGTGTCTGTGACCCCGAAGCGGTAGCGGTCCTCGGACAGCGAGGCGACTGTGAAGCTGACGGTTCCCTGATTGGTGAACTTGATGGCATTGCCCAGCAGGTTGATGAGCACCTGGGAGAGCTTGGCTTCGTCGCCGTGGACGGGGAGGCGGTCTGCCTCGGGGATCTCCGCTTGCCAGGACAGGCGTTTGGCTTCGCAGCGGTGCTGGTGCATCAGGCTGATGTTTTGCAGGAGAGCCTTCAGGTCGAAGTCTGCGGGGTGGAGTTCGAGGCGTCCGGCCTCGATCTTGGAAATGTCTAACACGTCGTTGATGAGGGTGAGGAGGTGGTAGCCGCTTTTGTCGATGGTTTCGACGGATTTGCGGTGGTCCTCAATGAGCCTGCTATCGCGCTGGAGAATCTGGGCGTATCCTATGATGGCGTTCATGGGGGTTCTGATTTCGTGGGACATGTTGGCTAAAAAGCGGCTCTTGGCCTGGTTGGCGGCTTCGGCAGCTTCTTTGGCGGTTTCCAGGTCCCGGTTGGCCTCCTGCAGCCTCCGGTCCCGCCGAATCACGCGCCCCGTCTGGAAGCCAATCGCACTCAGGAACACGACCACCATCCCGATGAACCACGGCTCCTGCCAGACGGGCGGGACCACGGTAAAGCTCACCGAGGCAGGCGTGGGGTCCTCGTTGAAGTTCCGGTCCCGCGCCTTCACCTCGAAGGTGTGCTTGCCGCTGGGAAGCGTCTCCAGACTGACGAGCTTCTCTGGTGAGAAGACCGACCATTCGTCCCCTCCCAGGCGATAGGCATACTTGAGCTCGTTGTCCGGCGTCGAACCCCAGCGGGCCGTCCCTTTCCAGGCCAGGGTGGTATTGCCCGGCTGGGAGACTCTGTCCAGCGACAGGGTAATCTCCGTTTCCGGGGGATCGACATCAGGCTCGTAGCGGAGTGTGCCGATGCTGCCGGTGCTGCCGGTGGCACGGTTGGCCCAGCCTACACTCACCCTGTTGATCCAGACCGCCCCGTCCCCGGACTGCCGGAGCCTTCCGCGCATACGCTCAGGGAGAGCCTGTGTCGTCCAGGTCCGTCCATCGAAACGGCTGGTGCCTTCAGACGTGACGACCCAGACGCTGCCGTCATCCGTCTGGAGAATGCTCCAGATGCTGTTATCCGCCAGCCCGTCTCGCATATCGTAACGAGTCCAGGCCTTCCCGTCATAATGAAATGCACCGTAGGTCCGCGTGCCGACCCAGAGGTCTCCCTTCCGCGTAGTATGTACCCCGTTGATGACGGAGCTTGTGAACTCTTCAGGCTCGGCGACCCTCGTCCAGGTTCCCGCCCCGGACGATCCACCGGATCGTCTCCCCTCCCCATCGAAACGGCGCAGTCCCCACGTCCCTCCGAACCAGAGGACGCCATCAGCAGTCTGTCCAATGCCATAAATGAAAGACGCGGGAGCCTCCGGAGGGGTGTAATGTGTCCAGGTCTTTTCCCCTGTCTGTTCAGACAGGCCGTACCGGAGCACGCCTCCGAGGTAGTCCGCCCCACCCATATCGTCTGCTCCGAACCAGAGGGCGCCGTCAGAAGACTCGTAGACTGGCCAGATGTTACGAGCGAGTTGAGGGTGCGTCTGAAGGCGCCATCTCTTCCCGTCGAACCGGGCTGTCGCGGCCGTGGTGTCGTGGCTCCCCGCTGCCCAGAGACTGCCGTGGCGCGTTGTGATGAGCGCGACAGGCGCATCCATCAGCCCATCCTCAACCCCGTAGCGTGTCCACGCCTTCCTGTTGTAGCGTACGACCCCGTCGTCCTGGGAGAGAAACCACTGCGTGCCGTCGGGAGTCTCGCACTGGAAGATCAGACCCTCGTAGGATGTCCACCGGGAGGACCTGTAGTCCAATCGGGCGGCCTCCTGCCCCCGGCCCGCAAGCCAGAGCGCTCCGTCGGATGCCTCTAAGAGACCGATGATGTGGTTCCCCGGAATCGGCACCTTCGAGTAGAACGTCCAGGCTTCCCCATCCAAACGCTCCCCCGCGGTCACGTTCCCCGCCCTTTTCCGGTATGCGTGCACGCTGCCAATCGAGCCAACCCAGAGCGTGCCGTCCGCTGTTTCCAGGATGGAAGGATTCGTATTCACTAACCCCAGGCGGCCTAAGTGGAAGTTCGTCCAGGTCTTCCCGTCAAACCGGTTCACGCCCTTCCGGCTCCCCCCGGAGACCGTCCATATGGTCCCATCCTGGGTCTGGGCGATGTGGGGGTAACGAGCGATTCCCAGGCCATCCTCCTCCGTGTAGAGCCGCCAGGCTTCGGCAGCATCCGACCCGGTTCTGCGAATGTCGCAGCGGACGATCTCACCGCCCGCTGACCCTCTCTCCATCAGCCCAAACCACATCACGCCTTCCCGGTCTTCGTAGACATCAAAAACCCAGAACGTGCGGAAGGCTCCCTCCACCCGCTCCCGTGTGACGGTTAACTCGAAGGGTTCGTCTCGGCCCTCCCGCTGCACGGTCAACCTTAACGGGGCGCCCGCAGGTCCGAATAAGGCTCTCAAGGCTCTTGATCCTGCTCCCGGAGCGATCCCATCCACAGTCAGAATGCGGTCCCCCAACTTCAGGCCTGCGGCCTCTCCGGGACCGCCGGGGGCAAGACCATAGATGATCGCTCGCAGGGCTATTACCCCAATCCCCTCGGGCCAGGGACGGGCAGGAGCCGCCTCATCCGGCACGATGGAAAGCCGCACATAAGGCGCGATCAGCTTCAAGGCGGCCCCCATCTCTTCCGTCGTATAGAGCGTTGAGCCCTCCCGGTCCAGACGCAGCGCTCCCCACCAGGTGCCTGCCCACACGCTCCCGTCCGACGCCTCCATCAGGTCATTGATGAACCAGGGTAGATCGCCTTCGGGCGGAAAAACAGGGCGCCATTTCCCCTCGCTGAACCGGTTGATGCCCAGATTCGTGCCCGCGTACACAGACCCGTCCCGTGTGGCGCAAAGCGCAACCACGGGAGCGCCCAGCAGGCCGTCCTCTGGCGTGTAGGTGGTCCAGGTAATGCCGTCGTAACGCACAACACCGTCGTCCACGCCGAACCACATGGCGCCGTCTTTAGCCTCGGCCATGCACTTGAGGCCCAGGCCCTTGAGCTCGAGGAAAGAACGCCAGCGCCAGGATTCCAGCACCGGATCGGGATGCACCGGCTGGTAGGGACGCACGGCCCAGCACGGGATCACGAAGAACACGAAGAGGCACGAAAGACACCAAACCACTCCGCCCCACCCCCCAAAGCGGTGTGACCCTGGGGAGGGAGGGGATGGGACTCTATATCTGCACATTGCCAGTCTCCAATACGTTCGCTTTTGATTCTGACTCCTGGCTCCTGACTCCCCGGGTGTGCTATGGGGACGGGATCAGAAGACCACACGGATGCCTAAGTTTGTCTGCCTGGGAGCGCAGAAGAAATCACGATCCCCCAAGACTGGGATTCGCCCCTACTCTATTTCCTCCAGGTACCGGAACCCTAACCGAGCAAGGGTCGGCTCTGCGGCCCAGCACTCGGTCGTGGACAGGACAAAAGAAGGCAGGTCAGTCCGGCGATTCTCACAAGCATTCTATCTGGCGCTTTCATATCCGACCCCCAACAGAATGGGCACATAAGTCCCGGGTATGTCGTTCAACTTTAGGTGCGGCACGGGGTGGGGAAGGGGCTTGCCACGGATGGCTTCGGAGGGTATCCATCCGCTTTTGATTCTGATTCCTGGCTCCTGACTCCCCGGGTGTGCTGTGGGGACGGGCAAAACCCGAAGCGCCCGGGTCGAAAAAAAGATGAAGAGATGGACTCCGACCCTTATCTCGCACAGCGGAACCCGCGGCTTTCGGTTACCTGGGTAGGCACCTGCCTCCCCCGGTCCCAGCTCGGCAGCAAAAATATATCGCCTGGAGAGTTGAGCCATCTAGTACCCCGTATGATGCGACGATCTTCAGAATTATCAACCAACTCTCTACCATCCGTTGCAATGTAGGGATAGTTAAAATTTTTACTGAGCACCCATTCTTCCACATTTCCGGACATGTCGTGTATTCCGTAGGGACTGCGGCCGTCCATAGTTTGATATCCGTCCCGATTCGACCCCCCATCGTAATACCCCACCGGCGTGGTTCCGTTGTCAAACGGATCCCCACTATTGAAAATATTCGCACGGCGGTTATCCCACTCGTTTCCCCAGGGATAGGTCCGGCCTTCCGTACCACGTGCTGCCTTCTCCCACTGCGCCCCGCTGGGCAGCTGACCGCCTATCCATTCACAATATGCCTGCCCCCCATACCAGGTCACAGACACGACGGGATGGTTGCCGTAGTCCGATGATTTCAACTCGAACTTCCCTGCTGACTCCCGAATCTGTACGCTGTCTTCACTTAACTCCAGCAGTTTACGGCCTGCCGCATTGCTGTTCTTGCCCAGCGCGTTGAGAAATGCCACGTACTTCAGGTTCGTCACCTCGTATATGTCGATGTAGTACCTCTCCACATCAACGAAATGCGCCGTCGTGCTCTCTCCAATTGAAGACCCTTCCGGAAACACCCTACCCACCCAACCCATCGTGAAGCTGCCAGCAGGGACCAGCATCATCTTATGCGTGGTTCCGGCGGCGGTGGTGACGGTTATCTCCCTGTCGGAGGCTGTGTCCGATTCATCAGGTAGCTTCACCAGGCGAAAACCTGTGGTGTGCGATCCCGACGGCTCCCTGTCTCCACTGCCCATGAAACCGCGGTAGGCCGACCGCATCAGGGAGGCACTGCGACTGAAATCCCCACCCCGTGCGACGCGGTAGGTGCCCTCCTCAGGACCCTGTGGATCTACCCGGGAAGTGATGCGATAATAGCTCTCTGAATACCAATCCTGGCACCATTCAGAGACATTCCCGTGCATATCATACAACCCCCACGGATTGGGTAGTTTTGTCCCCACCTGGTGAGCATAACGTTCACCGACGCCATAGGTGTTCTTCTGGTTCCACGCATACTTCCCTAGCAAGGCGCTATTTTCACCAAACGACCACGGCGATGTTGTCTTCGCTCGACAGGCGTATTCCCATTCAGCCGCTGTCGGCAGACGATACAGATCCGACCCCGCCGCGTCGTTCAGTTTTTGGATAAATGCCTGTGCATCTTCCCATGACACATACACCGCAGGGTGATCGGGGTCTGCTACCACGCCTTCCTTGCCCGACCACGGCGCGGTACCCATCACCGCCTTCCACTGCTCCTGCGTCACCTCATACTTACCCAGGTAAAAGCCTTCCCCAATCGAAACGCCGTGCTGGGGCTTCTCGTCGTCGAAGCCTCCCTCCGAAGCTCCGGACCCCATCCTTACAGTCCCCGGCTCGATCCAGATAAACGCCATCTTCATGCCGTCAGGAAGCTCTACAGTAATCCCTTTTCCGTTCCCCTCATTTTCTTCTTGCTCTATCTCCTGACCAAAGAGCTGAGCGAAAGCCACAAAATCCGCGAAATTGACCCTCCCGTCCCCATTCAGATCGTATTCAGCCCGGGTAGACCCGAAGGCTTGAGCGAAAAGAACGAAGTCTGCAAAGTCCACCTCCCCACTGTCGTCGAAATCGACATCCGCAGCCGTCTGTGCCCGGAATAAGCTTGGAGCCAGAAGAATCGACAAGATACCCACCAGCAGAATCGCACGCGCTGTCATTTCTCCGCTCCTGCGGCAAAAAAACTCGAACGGTCCGAACCCGGCAGCAGGGAGATGAACTCGGCCGTCGACTTGATGATGGGCGCCTGTGCGATCTCCTCGGCAGACAACACATACTTCGTCGAGGTCTTGTCCAGCTCCACCGCAGGCCGCTCAGCCGTCACCACGATATTGCCAAGCTGGATATCTTCTTCCTTCAACTGGAAGTCCACCGGAGTCGTGTAGCCCACCGCCACGTTCACCTCTTGCACCACCACACCGGCATACCCGATCAGGGAGGCGGTGAGGGTGTAGACCCCCGGCTCCACCGGCAGGATGGCGTAGAAGCCGTCCGCGCTCGCAATCGCGCCCCGATTCGTTCCCTCGATGACCACGTTGGCGCCCGCCAGCGGTTCTCCCTGCGCATCGGTGACCCGCCCGGCGATTTTACCGGTGGTGCTGGCAAAGGCGGAAGGGGGCAGCGCCAGGAACAGAAGGACGAAAACTATACACAATCGTTTGTCTGTCTTCATCGTCAGGGCCTCCTTATATTTCACAGGTCTACGGATGGGCTTTCACCCGAGACCTGATTATTCGGTGAGTTAATAGAATAAATAAGTACCATCTTAGAAGTCAAGCGGTAAGCGAGGGGACAGCGAATACGGAATTCGCCCCTACGCTTCTCCTTCCTTTGTCCCGGTGTAAGCAGCAGGAATGCGGACCGTAAATGTCGATCCCTTTCCAACTTCGCTCTCCACCCAAATCGTTCCGCCCAATAATTCCCCCAGCTTCTTCGTAATCGACAGCCCCAGCCCCGTGCCTTTGTGCTGTTTGTCCGTCCCCTTCACCTGCTCGAACTCGTCGAAGATCAGACCCAGCGCATTCGCTGGAATCCCCGGACCCGTGTCGCACACCGAAATGGCCAGCTCCCCGTCCCCCTGAACCGCCCCAACCGCGATCTCCCCTTTCTCCGTAAACTTGACCGCGTTGCTCAACAGATTCATCAGAACCATCCGCAACTTGGCCTCATCCGTACGGGCTTCACCGACCCGGTCGGAAATTTCCTTATCCAGCCGCACCCCCGGCCTGACCAGCGAACCCACCGTCTCGCAGCAGGAACCGATCAGCGCCGCCACATCGAATGCCGCCACCTCCACCTCCATCCGCCCCGCCTCGATCTTGGACAGGTCCAGCAGATCGTTGACCAGATCCAACAGGTGATCGGCGTTCTCCGTCACCCGGCTCAGCGTGTGCTGCTGCCGCTCGTTCAACTCCCCGCCAATACCGTCCAGCAGATTGTCCACATACCCCTTTACCGCCGTCAGGGGCGTGCGCAGCTCGTGCGACATACTCGCCAGAAACCGCGACTTGCGTTCCGTCGCCTCCTGGATCTCCCGGTTGGATTTCGCCAGCTCCCGTGTGAGGTGATCAATCTTGAGGTGCGTCTGCACGCGCACCAGCACCTCTTCGTTCTGAAACGGCTTCGTAATATAGTCCACGCCCCCCACCTCAAACCCGGCCACCACGCTCTCCGTCACATTCTCCGCCGTAATAAAAATCACCGGAATCTCCCGGGTCTTCTCATCCTCCTTCAGCCTCCGGCACGCCTCAAACCCATTGATCCCCGGCATCATCACATCCATCAGAATCAGGTCCGGCAGCACCCGCCTGGCAATCCGAATCGCAACCTCCCCATTGGGCGCCATCGAAACCCGGTACCCCTCCGGCTCCAACAGCTCACACAGCACATCTAAGTTGGCCTCGGTATCGTCCACAATCAGAATCCTGGCGTCTTGCAGATCCATCTTCGCCTCTTTCATAGCCAATCCCTCCTGCGCTTCGGGTCCACGGCTGTCCCTATTTCTATAATATAAGAATCGCAAAGCCCGTACCAACAGCGATCAACCCGCTCCCAAAAAATCATAACATATTGATTTAAATAGACTTTAATCTTAAAAAATAATCGACCACTCGAAATAGAGCCAGGATATGGGAAAAGCCAACTTGTACCGAACTCGGCACAAGTTGTTCAAAAAACGGTACAGTTGTTGAGAAAACGGTACAGGTACGTGTTCGCGGTTCGAATTTCTTATACGAATATTTCAGATCAGATATGTCGGGCCAACCCAATTTTCCACGCGCGTGGAAAATTCGATTCTGACCTCTAACGGAGAAGCAGGAGGAGCACCGTAAGTTAGATGGCCGTGAGCTCTTCTTTCAGTGATGATAAAACCACCGATTTCTTTACCGAGGCACGGCCACTTCGGGAGCACGCAGACCGTTATAGGAAAATGCTCGCTTACCCCCAAAAGAAAAGGCGGCCTAATGGCCGCCACAAAAAAACCGAACTTTATGACACTCAAGCAAGTAGGAGTCGTCTGCCTTTAGGTTCCGGAATGGTATCTCCAAATTCTTTAGCAGTATCGATCCACAATTGAATAGCTTCTTGGACATTCTTCAAGGCATCATCCTGAGTAGCACCATGAGCCATACAACCAAGCAGTTCAGGAGCCTCAGCAATGAAAATTTGATCTTCGTTGCTCCAATAGATAATTACCTCATATTTTTTCATTATTCGTCTCCTGCAAGATGATACTTCAGAATGACATTGCGAACCTGACGCACTTGATATGCTTTGGCCTTATTTCCATCGCGTTGAATATTGATTTTCTCCTCAATACCTTGTTTCCGAAACGTGTGATGACTGCCACGAATACGCTCCTCAAATTCTAAGTGCCGAAGCAACTGACAGAGATCTCGAAATGCAATGTTTGCATCAGAGCGTCCTTTCAAAATCTGATCCATCAGATTGTCGAATTTACCCATGGATATTGATCTCAAAGGCCTGATTTGGTTCTGGATAATTCCAATCTGCAATCAAGGTAATAATACAATCTTTCGGGCTATTTATCAAGAGACAAATAGAAGTGCATTTAAACAGATATTGTATTATTATACAGTCCTGCCCGACCTCCCGGGTCTGTTTCGCGGACCGGCAACGCTTCTTCGAGACATCACCTTGCTGCGCCCCCGAATGTGGAGGACAGGAGCACCGCCGTGAACGGGAATTCCTCTGGTGTACCCGGGGCACCGTCGTCAGGGGCTTCCACAAGGCCCGATAGAAATTTTTGAAACCTCATCTCTTCTATGACTCAAAATCACACCGTCCCCGACACCCTCGCCCTCAACCCGGCCCAGCAGGAAGCCGTCGCCGTGCCCCTTGGCCCGGTCCTCATCCTGGCCGGCCCCGGCACCGGAAAAACCCGCGTGCTCACCGAACGGGTTCGCCACCTCGTCGACGCCCTCAACGTGCCCCCCCAGCACATCCTCGCCCTCACCTTCACCAACAAAGCCGCCGGCGAAATGACCGCCCGCCTGCGCCGCTCCCTGGGCAAGGACCGTGCAGCGAACCTCACCGCCGGCACCTTTCACCGCTTCTGTATGGGCGTCCTGCGCGAACACCACAAAACCGCCGGCCTCTCCCCCCACTTCAGCATCGCCGACGACGACCTCCAGCGCACCCTCCTCTACCGCGCCGTCCCGGGCCTGAACATAGAAGAAACCAACCTCACCAACGCCCTTCACAACCTCTCCCGCCTCAAGCGCCAGTGCCGCTACGATCCGGACCGGCCTCTCTCCTCCGGAGACCGCAGGCTCCTCCAGGCCTACGAGGCCGAACTGCGCGCCAACCGCCTGGTCGACTTCGACGACCTCATCTTCATCGCGCACGACCTCTTCCGGGACCACGACGACATTCTGAGCGCCTACCAGGACCGCTTCCGCCACATCCTGGTCGACGAATTCCAGGACACCGACCGCGAACAGTACGAAATCGTGCGGATGCTCGCCCTGGACCACCGCAGCCTCTTCATCGTGGCCGACGACGAACAGTCCATCTACGGCTGGCGAAACGCCGACCCCGGAAACATCCGGCGCTTCAGAGAAGACTTCATCGGCTATGCCAAACCCATCGTCCTGGAAGAAAATTACCGCTCCTCCGAAGAGATCGTCCGCCTCGCCCGCGACCTCATCGCCAACAACGAAATCCTCTACGAACGAGAAGTCCACGCCCAAAAACGCGGCGCCCACGTGCGCGGCTTTGCCTTCGACACCTTCCAGGACGAAGGACAGTTCGTCATCGCCGACATCAAAACCCGCATCACCGAAACCCCCGCCCTGAGCTACCGCGAGATCGCCGTCCTCTACCCCCAGCACGCCCTCGGCGCCGAACTCGAAAAGATCTTCATGGAAACCGGCCTGCCCTGCCAGATGGCGCAAAAGCGGGGCCTCTTCGACCAGCCCACCCTCTGCCGCGCCCTCTCCATCCTCCGCTACGCCTTAGACAGCGACGACGACGCCAGCCTCGAACACTTCCTCCGCCGGGAACTCGACCCGGCCGACCCGGCCCTCTACCCCGCCATCCGTGCGCTGCAGAAGCGGGACAACCTCGGCAGCTTCAAACAGGCCGCCTTCGGCTACCTCAAAGAAGTCTCCGAAGAAGAAAGCCTCGAAGTCGAACGCGCCCTCGGCCTCGCCGGCGTGGTGGCCAACGCCGCGCAAAAACGGACCGGCGTCTCCCTGCCGGACCTCGTAGACGACATCCTCGACCAGCTCAACACCTCGGCCTTGCCCTCTCTCAAAAATGATCTCGACCGGATCGGAGACCCCCTCGACCTGCCCGGGTTCACCGATCTCCTGGACGAGGTCCTCCCCCTCTACAAAAACGGCGGCCGGATCTACGTCGCCTGCCGCGACGAAATCCTCCGCCATATCCTCGCCGACATCCTCCAGGATGTGTTCGCACGCCCCGGACTCGCCGTCGTCGAGGCTGTCCCCGGAAGCCGGCTCAGTTTCAAATCCAACGCCCTCGTCCTCGCCTTCGACTCGGAAGCCCCCGCCTCGTCCGGCCCCTTCATCCACATCGGCGGCGTCCTGAAGCAGGCAAAGGTCGGACCCGCCCTCATCGCCCTCAAACTCTGCCAGGCCCTCACCTGCGACGGCCTGCCCGACTACCTGCCCGACTACACCGCCTTCGACGTTGAAACCACGGACCTGGACCTGGACGGGGCGGAAATCGTCGAAATCGGCGCCATCCGCGTGCGGGGCGGACAGGAGGTCGACTCCTTCCACACCCTGGTCCGCCCCGGCGGTCCTATTTCCCCGGGCGCGCAGAACACCCACGGCATTACCGCGGCCGACGTTGCCGAGGCGCTCCCCTTCGAGAAAATCTATCCCGAATTCCAGACCTTTCTCGGCGACGACGTCCTCATCGCCCACAACGGCTACGCCTTCGACTTCCAGGTCCTCAACCGCGAGATCCGCCGCGCCGGCTGCCCCCGCCTGCCCAACCCCACCCTCGACACCCTCCCTATGGCCCGCAGCTACTCCCCCCAGGTGCGCCACAACATCGACGCCCTCTGCGAGCGCTACAACATCAAACTGGACGGCGAACGCCACCGCGCCTTAGACGACGCCCGCTACCTCCACCTCGCCTTTGAAGGCCTCAAGCGGGAACGCGCCTCCCGCTACCGGCGTATGGCCCACGAACGCCTGCTCGACCATGTGGCCCTCGGCATGCTCTTCCAGGATTCGTACACCGAGGAGAACCGCTTCTCACCCGAAGACGACCTCCACTTCAAACTCGGCGCGCAGCGCCTCCTCGGCCCGGCCAACACCCGTACCCGGGACCTCACCGGCCGCTTTCCCCGCCTCGACGCCGACCGGCTCCGCGCCCAGACCCGCATGTGGTTGCGCGAAGAACCCCGGCCCGAAGCCCTCTCCGCCCACGCCCCCGACCAGATCCAGCGCTTCCGCGACCGGGCCGCCGAATACGGCGCAAAAGCCCCCGCCCTCCGGGATGCCATTCGGGACTTCCTCGACTTCGCCGACCTCTACCGCGCCGAAGACGACGCCCTTTCGCGCAACGCCGTCAACCTCCTCACCCTCCACGCCGCCAAAGGCCTCGAATTCCGGGAGGTCTACATCTGCGGCCTCGAAGACCGCATCCTCCCCAGCGCCCGGGCCGTCAACAGCGGCGACCGGACAGAACTGGAAGAACAGCGCCGTCTCCTCTACGTCGGCATCACCCGCGCTATGGACCGGCTCACCCTCACCTGCGTCCGTCGCCGCCCCGGACGGGACTTGAACCCCTCCCGCTTCTGGGACGAACTGAAACTCGACCTGGCCGGACGCAGAAAAGTCTGACATCCGAAACCCAAAAACGGGAGCCTTCGACCTTGAACGCGCAACCCGCAACCCGCAGCCCGCAGCTTACCCGGCCAACCATCGTCGCCGCCGCCTTCCTGGCCCTGCACGTCCTGCTGGCCCACTGGCGTCCCCTTCCCTTTTGGGGCGCAGACCTTCTCACCTACCATCCCGCGTGGGTGCAGAGCCTCTTCGCCCTTGCAGGCGTCCTGCTGCTGATCCCGCCCGTCCGGCTGCGCCTCCTAAAGGCTCTGGAAAAATTCCCTTCACCCCTTGCCCCCTGGACCACACCGCGTGCGGCCATCCTGTTTGCGTTCCTCCTCGCCATCGCAGGGGGCCTCGCCTTCATCACCCTGCGCTCGGCTGTCCACTTCCTGGGAGACGGATACCTCCTCCTCAGAGACCTCCCACGCTTCCTCGCACAGGACACATGGAAAGGGGTCAATGCTCCCCTCAGCTACTGGACAATCGCAAGGCTCAACCAATTCGGCCCTCCCCTCTGGAACACCCCCGAGGCCACCTATCGCATCTTCAGCTACACCTCGGGCATCCTCTATCTCCTCCTCAGCCTGCCCGTAGCCCGCAGCCTGGGGCGCAGCCCCCTGGAACGAACACTCATCCTGGGCTTCCTGCTCACCCCCGGCTTTCTCCAGCTCTTCTTCGGATACATCGAAACCTATGCCTTCCTCCTGCCGGCCATCCTGCTTTATCTGCTCATCAGTGTCCAGGTCCTCCGGGATCGCCTGCCCCTCTGGGTGCCTGCGCTCTTGCTGGGTCTGCTCATCCCGCTTCATCTCACCCTGGTCAGCTTCATCCCCTCTCTCCTTGTCCTGGCCTTTCTCCACACCAGAACCAAACGCGATGGTGATTCCCAACCTTCTCGCTGGAGAACGATTCTCAAGACCCTTGCCTCTCTGGGAGCGTGTCCTCTTCTGGTCCTGCTCCTCTTCACCCTCATCGACTTCGACCTGTTGGTCTACCTGAGAACCGCCAAAGGCTCCTATCTCCTGCCGCTTTTTTCAGACCCCGGCTTTATGCATCCTTATCGTCTCATCTCCCTTTCCCACCTCCTCGACCTGTTCAATCACTACCTGCTGGTTGCGCCCTCAGCCCTTATGGTGCTGTGCCTGTTCAAAAAAGGCGAATCATCCCCAGATCCCGTCCGCACCTTTCTGCTTGTCGCAGCCCTCTTTCCTACTCTCTTCACCTTCATCGCCAATCCCGAGATCGGCGCCTTCCGCGGCTGGGATGCCTTTGCCTATCCTGCACTGCCGTTGATCCTCTGGGCTGCTGTAGCGCTTATCGGACTGGTTCGGGAGCGCATCCGTCTGAAGCACATCGGGTTGTTGATCTGCGTCGCATCGGCTCTGCACAGCCTGCTGTGGATCGGCCTCAATACGAGAGAGGTTTCTGCTCACGCGCGCTTTGCCGATCTCCTAAGGCGGTGTCGATTGTCCCCCCAGGCCAGGTCCTATGGGTGGGAGACCCTGGGCAGCTACTATCGCAGCCAAAACCAGAACGAACGGGCGCTTGAAGTACACCGGCGGGCGCTCGAAGCAAATCCGGAAGACCTACGACACTGGAATGCCATCGGAAAGCTGTATGACGATTCAGGTCAGTACCATTTCGCCACCGACCACTTTCAAAAGGCGATTGGCATAAATCCCGATGATGCCGACGCTCACCTCAACATAGGCCGGGTCTATATCAGACTCGGACAGAATCAACTCGCCATCGACCACCTTCAGAAGGCTGTTGATATCAAACCCGATGATGCCGACGCTCACCTCAACATAGGCCGGATCTACGTCAGACTCGGACAGAATCAACTCGCCATCGACCACCTTCAGAAGGCTGTTAACATCAAACCCGGAGGTATATTAGAAAGTTGTGGACGGGTATAAAAAATGAGCGTATCCTTGAATATCGAATAACCACAAATCCCTCAGCCGAGGGAGAAAGGATACGCTCCATGAAACAATATACAACCTCCCAAGTGGAGAAGATAGTCAGAAATGAAGTGACCCTGAGCCTGGAGGATCTGCTTCGAGCCGGCGCCCGCAAGATGCTGCAAGCCGCCCTGGAGTTTGAAGTGGAGACCTATATCGAAAGCTTTAAGGACGAGAAAGACGTAGGGGGTCGCCGAGAGGTGGTCAGAAATGGTTCCCATAAACCCCGAGAGCTTCTCACGGGTGTGGGCAAGATTCCCATTCGTCAGCCTCGGGTGCTGGATCGGCGTTTTGGACAGCAGTTTACCAGTGCCATTTTGCCCAAATATATGCGTCGGGCGCCTTCCATCGATGCCTTGATACCGGCCCTGTATCTCAAGGGGGTGTCCACGTCCTCTTTCCCCGAGGCACTTTCTGCCATCCTGGGCGAGAATGCCCCGGGGTTATCCCCTGGCAACATTGTGCGGCTCAAACAGATCTGGGATGAAGAGTATCAGGGGTGGAAACATCGGGATCTTTCAGAGAAGCACTATGTGTATTAAAGTGGACCCCATTGTCAAGACCAATTTTGGGCGAATTTAAGGTTGATTGCGTTTTTGTTTTCGATAGGCATCTCCTTTGCGAGGTAGAGGTCAGCGGGTACGTGATTGTGGAGTCCCTGGTGAGGGCGTTCCTGGTTATAGAAGAGGAAGTAGTCGGTCAGTCCCTGGATCAGGAGAGGGACGGTGTCATAGGACCTGAGATAGAGGTCTTCGTATTTGACGGAGCGCCAGAGGCGTTCGACGAACACGTTGTCCAGGGCTCGACCTCTGCCGTCCATACTGATTTGGATGCCTTCTACTTCCAGCCGTTGTGTGTATCGCAAGCAGGTGAATTGGGCACCCTGGTCGGTATTGAAGATGTCGGGGCAGCCCAACTTGAGCGCATCGTCCAGGGCGTCTATGCAGAAATCCGCGTCCAGCGTGTTGCTCACCCGCCAGGAGAGCACATACCGGCTATACCAGTCCATCACCGCCACCAGGTACATGAAGCCTTGTGGCATCGGCACATAGGTAATGTCGGTGCTCCAGACCTGGTTGGGGCGAGTGATGGACACGCCTCGCAGCAGGTAGGGATAGATGCGACACGCAGGATGGGACCCGCTGGTGTGGGGACGCGGATAGATGGCTTCCAGCCCCATTTTGCGCATCAACCTCTGCACGCGCTTACGGTTGATCTCGTATCCCAGGATGCTCAACCAGGCCGTCATCCGTCTCGACCCATAGAAGGGCCTTTTTGTGTATTGCCCGTCGATCAGACGCATCAGGAACAGGTTCTCCGGGGTCTCGCCTGCCGGCTGGTAGTAGAAACTGGAGCGGGAAAGGCCAAGCAGTTGGCATTGTCTGCGCAGGCTGATATTCGGATGGGTCGGATCGATCAGCCTGCGCTTGGTCTCAACTGAGTCCGGCAGCTTTTTTTTTCACAAAGTCCAACTCGACCTTCAGCCGACCGATCTCTTCGTAAAGCCGAGCTTTCAGCGCCTCGTCATTTTGATGATCTCTGGCGTGGGAGCTGGAGAAGATGTCCGTAGCCCCAGCCTGGAGTTGCTTTTTCCACTTGCTGATCTGGTTGGGGTGGACTTCATACTCGGCCGCCAGCTCATTCACGGTTTTCAGGCTCTTCAATGCTTCTATTGCGACACGGGATTTGAGTTCTGCACTCCGATGGTTTCGCTTCATTGCCCACTCCTTAATACTACTTAGTATCTAACTTAGCGAGTGGTCCAGTTTCCGGGGTCCAATATATATATCTGGGCAGATGGCATCTACTTCAACGTCCGTCTGGAACCGGATCGGCCCTGTATGCTGGTCATTATAGGGGCAACCAAGGACGGTCGTAAGGAATTGCTGGCCATCGAAGATGGGCATCGAGAAAGCAAACTGTCCTGGCAGGGCGTGCTCAGAGATCTCAAAAAAAGAGGCCTGAAAGAGGCGCCTGCCCTTGCCATAGGCGATGGAAGCCTGGGGTTTTGGGCAGCGTTGGAAGAAGAGTTCTCCATCACCCGTCATCAGCGCTGCTGGGTGCATAAGACAGCCAACGTTTTGGACAACCTGCCCAAATCTGTCCAGGCCCAGGCCAAAACACGCATCCACGAGATGTATCTTTCACCCACCAAGGAGGACGCCCTCAAAGCCTATGATGACTTCATCGCCCTTTATCAAGCCAAGTATCCCAAGGCCTGTGAGTGCCTGGAAAAAGACAAGGATGTGCTCTTCACATTCTATGATTTTCCGGCCGCCCACTGGCGACACATCAGAACCACCAACCCCATTGAATCCACCTTTGGCACCGTCAGGCATCGCACCCGCCAGACCAAGGGATGCGGTTCTCGAAATGCCACGCTGATGATGGTCTATAAACTGGCCAGCGAGGCGGAGAAAAACTGGCAGCGGTTGCACAGCCACAAGCTGGTTGAACTGGTGGTCCAGGGCGTTGAATTTGAGGATGGAGAAATCAAAAAAGCAGCCTAACTCATCGGGATACGCTCAAATCTCATCCACAACTCTTGACAATATCTCTGACAAATTAGGCCAGTACCAACGCGCCATCGACCATTACCGGAAGGCCGTTGACATCAAACCCGATTATGCCACAGCCTATCACAATATAGGCATTGTCTACGGCAGTTTAGGCCAGTATCAACTGGCTGTCGACCACTTCCAGAAGGCTGTTGACGTCAAACCTGATTATGCCGGAGCATACCATAATATTGGCGTTGCCTATGGCAAGTTAGGCCGGCACCAACTCGCCATCGATCAGTTTCAAAAGGCGATTGACATCAAACCGTACGATACCCTGTTCTATTACAGTATGGGCAGTGTGTATGCCGGATTGGGTCGGGCAGACAGCGCGAAGTATTTCTTCAAAAAAGTCCTCGAATTGAATCCGGCTGCGCCGCAGGTTTCCGATATAAAAAAATGGCTAAAAGAAAACCCATAACCTCTCGGCCTGATCAGAACGGGCCAGGACTGTCAAGGCCCACGGCTATCGCCGCCGCCTTCCTGGCCCTCCACGTCCTGCTGGCCTACTGGCGTCCCCTTCCCTTTTGGGGCGCAGACCTTTTGGCCTACTATCCGGCGTGGGTGCAGGGCCTTTTCGCCGTTGCAGGCGTCCTGCTGCTGATCCCGGCGGTCCGGCAGCGCCTGATCGACAGCATCGCAAAACTTCCCTCCGCCGTCAATCCCTGGAACGCCCCTCGCTCCTTTTATCTCTTTACGTTCCTGCTCGCCATCGCAGGGGGCCTCGCCTTCATCACCCTGCGCTCGGCTGTCCACTTCCTGGGAGACGGATACCTCCTCCTCAGAGACCTGCCCCTCTTCCTCGCACAGGACACATGGAAGGGGGTCAACGCACCTCTCAGCTACTGGGCAATCGCAATGCTCAACCAATTCGGCCCTCCCCTCTGGAACACCCCCGAGGCCACCTATCGCATCTTCAGCTACACCTCGGGCATCCTCTATCTCCTGCTCAGCTTGCCTGCCGCCCGCAGCCTGGGGCGCACCTCTCTGGAACGAACGCTCATCCTAAGCTTCCTGCTCACCCCCGGCTTTCTCCAGCTCTTTTTCGGATATGTTGAAACCTATGCCTTCCTCTTGCCGGCCATCCTGCTTTATCTGCTCATCAGCGTCCAGGTCCTCCGAGATCGTCTGTCCCTCTGGATGCCTGCGCTCCTGCTGGGTCTGCTCATCCCGCTCCATCTCACCCTGGTCAGCTTCATCCCCTCTCTCCTTGTCCTGGCCTTTCTCCACACCAGGACCAAATGCGAGGCCGATCCCCAACCCTCTCGCTGGAGAACAATGCTCAAGACCTTTGCCCTGCTGGGAGCGTGTCCTTTCCTGGTCCTGATCCTCTTCACCCTCATCGACTTCGACCTGTTCGTCTATCTCAAAACCGCCAAAGGCTCCCATCTCCTGCCCCTCTTTACAGATCCCGGCTTTATGCACCCTTACCGCTTCATCTCGCCTTCCCACCTGCTCGATCTGTTCAACCACTACCTGCTGGTTGCGCCCTCAGCTCTGATGGTGCTGTGCTTGCTCAAAAGGGGCGAATCGTCCCCAGACCCGGTTCGCACCTTCCTCCTTGCCGCAGCCCTCTTTCCCATCCTCTTTACCCTCCTCGCCAACCCCGGGATCGGCGCCTTCCGCGACTGGGATGCCTTTGCTTATCCGGCGCTACCGTTGACCCTCTGGGCGGTGCTGGCGCTTATCGGCCGTGTCCGGGAGCGCATCCGCCTGATGCACATCGGGTTCTTGATCTGCGTCGCCTCAGCTCTGCACAGCCTGCTGTGGATCGGTCTGAATGCGAGCCCCACATCTGCCGAGGCGCGCTTTGCCGACCTTCTCGGCCGGTGCCGGTTATCTGCGCAGGCCAGATCCTATGGGTGGGAGACCCTTGGCGACTACTATCGCAGCCAAAACCAGAACAAACAGGCGGCCGGCGCATACCAGCAGGCCCTTGCGGCAAGCCCGAAAAACCCGCGACACTGGAGTGCCATTGGAATGATGTATCACAAATCAGGACAGATTGAAACAGCCATCCAATACTACCAAAAGGCCATCGCCCTGAAACCCGACCTCGCCAAGGCCTATTCCAACATGGGCAATGCGTATAGCGATTTAGGCCAGCATGAAACGGCCCTCCAGCACTACCGCAAAGTCATTGCGCTGAACCCGAATTTCGCCGATGTGTATTATAATATGGGCAATACCTATTATGATCTGGGCCGGATTGAAACCGCCATCGAACACTTCCAGAAAGCGCTCAGTTTCAACCCTGACCATGCCAAAGCCCACTATAACATTGGGGCCCTGTATTACAATACGAGAAAGTATGAAACCGCCATCGAACACTTTCAGAAGGCCATCACGGCAAAACCCGACTTTGCCGATGCCTATCTCAACCTGGGAGGAGCGTACAGCAAGTTGGGACAGCATGGTAAAGCCCTCCAGCACTACCGCAAGGTCCTTGCCCTGAACCCCAACGATGCCCACGCCTATTTTAATATGGGAGTCGCCTATCCAATAGTTCGGCCACTTTTAAGCAGCAATTTTGCCATAATCCCGCAGTTTTTGGTATTGGGGAGATTTTTTAATCAAATTTAGGTCGAGGTCTAACATTAAAAAAATATTCTGGAGAAAATACGTGTTGAAATAACAGGCTTTTACACTGGCCATGGAAAAGGGTATGGGTCTCGTATCTGATTGGGCTTGTAAGTGTTCCGTTTTGGCTAAATTGAGGGTTGTCAAAGAGGCATTAAAATGGAAAGCCAGCCGTTTTTGATCTCTGGCTTGACAGTCGCACAATCCGGTGAACTGTTTGGCATCTCTGAAAATAAATTCAATTTGGAAACGCGCTTTGTAATATCTGACAATCGTCTTGGCACTTAGGTCTTTGTCGGTTGAAAACAAGATCGCATATTTCTTCTTGTCCTTGTTCGTGTGATCCAGCAAGACGACGGCTTTCAAATTGCGTTTTAAGGAGACGTGATTCAAGACAAGACTGTAAATGGCGATGCCATCTTGTGTTTGGATATATGAAAACCGAGACAGGTCCTGCCAGTTGACTTTGCCGTCATAGGTCTTGTGCCTTCCGCTTCCCTTTTCCCGTTTTGGTCCGGTGTAGAGATAGCGCATATTGGCGTCGCAGCGCAATTTGCCGATCTGGTGTAGATCCAAATCACGGACGCCATCAACAAATTTCTTCTTGCTAAAATAGCCATCGACAACGGTATATTTTTCATTCTCTAACAAGCTGGGTTTGACATCACTCAGGTGCTGTAAATACTGATCTGTTAGGGTTTCGACGTCTTCTGCCTGTTTGGAGCTTTGCTTTTTCGACTTGGCTTTCCCCTTTTTTTTGGTGCCCTTTTTCTTGACGGTCCTTTTCTTTTTATTGACCTTGACGACATCCTGTTTAGGCTTAGACTCAGACATTTGGCGTTCATCTCCAGGATCGGTTTGACGAACGGACAGCGTAAAGCCTGTGTTTCTCAAAACATCCACGATGGCCACACTGGAGACTTCCAACCCCTTTTCGCTCCGACGATGACAACCGTTCCAGAAATAATCCAGACCATAGGTCTGCTTGCCCGACTTGGACACAAAAGAAGCATCTAACACGATGATCCGTTCACTTTCTCTGCCCAGGCTTTCATTGATCACCGCTCGGTTGAAGGCCACAAATTCAAAGGGTTTGGCAAACTGGCGTGAATACGTCTTCTGTGACAAAGGAGAGTAACGCGATAGGTTACGAAAATTGATCTTGCCGTGAGCTGTTAGGATCGCTGTAAACACAGCCATCAGAAACTTTTTTTGAGGCTTGGAAATCTTGAAACTCTTGAGTATCTTTTCTGCCAGTTCCATTGTGCCGTCTCTCCAGATAAAGGGTATCGTTGACGTGGTGGTCTATGATACCTAATCTGCGTGAACGGCACTTTTTTGTCAAAGAAAACTGTCCGCCATATTGCTATCAGGACCTGGGCCGAAAAGAGAAAACCAGAGCGTATTTTAAAAAAGTGCTCCAGCTGAATCCGAATTACCCACAGGCCGCCGCTGTAAAAAATTGGCTGCAGGAGAATCCCTGACCCCCTGACCCGGTGACCGCGTGACCAGAAAACGAATCTATTTCACCTCCGACGTTCACCTCGGCATCCGCAACATCCGCCGATCTCAACACGAACAGGAGGAAACATTTATCGCCTTCCTCCGCGCCATTCGAGACGATGCGGAAACCCTCTACATCGTCGGAGACCTCTTCGAATTCTGGTTCGAGTACCGCACCGTCGTCCCCATCCGGGGCGCGCGTATCCTCTTCGAACTCTACGCCCTCACCCAGGCCGGCGTGCGGGTCATCTGCCTCCCCGGCAACCACGACATCTGGCTCGGCCCCTATCTCGCCGACCAGGTAGGCCTCCAACTCGCCGACGGCCCCATCACCGTCACCCACCAGGGCCTGACCTTCTACATTGCTCACGGCGACGAATTCCGGACCGACTGGAAATTCCGAATCAGCCGGGCCATCCTGAAAAACCCGACCTGCATCGCCCTCTTCCGGCTGCTCCATCCCGACCTGGGCGCCCTCCTCGCCCGCGCCACCTCCCGCATCTCTGCCTACCGCTCGTTCACACACCCCGTTTCAAGCCGGGACATCCTTCTTCCCGGCGCAAAAGAAAAAATCGCCCAGGGCATCGACATCGTCCTCTGCGGCCACTACCACCGCCCCCTTCGGCAACCCCTCGACACCGGCGCGCTGATCATCCTGGGCGACTGGATCTCCAACGACACCTACGCCGTCCTCGAAAACGGAGCAATCGAACTCAAAAAATGGCAACAAAAAGAAAATCAGTGAACCACGGAGACGCGGAGAACACAGAGAACCCCGGTACCCGATTTTAGTTTTTCTCCGCGTCCTCCGCGTCTCCGCGGTGAATCTTCCCAAGGAGCCCCCTATGATCCTCACCATCGACCAGGGCACCACCGGCACCAAAGTCCTGGTCCTCACCCAAACCGGCGACATCCTCGGCCGAGCCTATTCGGAATTCCGGCAGATCTATCCCCAGCCCGGCTGGGTCTCCCACAACCCCGTCGAAATCTGGGACACCACCTGTGCCGTCATTGCCGCCGCCATCGAAAACGCCGGCATCACCCCCCGCGACCTCTCCGGCATCGGCATCACCAACCAGCGGGAAACCACCCTCATCTGGGACCGCGAAACCGGCGATCCCGTCCACGATGCCATCGTCTGGCAATGCCGCCGCACCGCCGACCTCTGCCGCCGCTACCGGGAGCAGGGCCTGGAGCAGACCGTCGCGGAAAAGACCGGCCTGGTGATCGACCCCTACTTCTCGGCCACCAAAATCGTCTGGCTCTTAGAAAACGTGCCCGGCCTCCGAAAACGCGCCGAAAAAGGCGACGTCTGCTTCGGCACAATCGACGCCTACCTCCTCTACCGGCTCACCACCGGCGCCCTCCACGCCACCGACCTTACCAACGCCTCCCGCACCATGTGCTTCAACATCCACACCCGGGATTGGGACCCCGACCTCCTCTCCGCCTTCAACATCCCCCCCGCAATCCTGCCAGACGTCCGCCCCTCCGCCGGCGACTTCGGCCGCACCGCCGGTAATAGCGGTCCGCTCCCACCCGGCATCCCCATCGGCGGCGTCGCCGGAGACCAGCAGGCCGCCCTCTTCGGCCAGCGCGGCGTCTGTGAAGGCGACCTCAAAAACACCTACGGCACCGGCTGCTTCGCCCTCTTCCAAACCGGAAGCGACGCCGTGCCCTCCCGCCACGGCCTCCTCACCACCCTCGCCTGCGATCCCCACGGCCGGCCCGCCTACGCCCTCGAAGGATCTGTCTTCAGCGCCGGCGCCGCCGTCCAGTGGCTCCGCGACGGCCTCGGCATCATCTCCCAGGCCCCCGAAACCGAGTCCCTCGCCGAATCGGTTCCCGACACCGGCGGCCTTGTCCTCGTCCCCGCCTTCACCGGCCTGGGCGCGCCCCACTGGGACCCCCACGCCCGGGGCGCCCTCGTCGGCATCACCCGGGGCACAACACGCGCCCACCTCGCCCGCGCCACCCTCGAGTCCATCGCCTACCAGACCGCCGACCTCGTAGACGCCATGGCCGCCGACGCCGGACACCCCGTCCACAACCTCCGCGTGGACGGCGGCGCCGTGGCCAACACCTTCCTCATGCAATTCCAGGCCGATATCCTCAACGTCCCCGTCATCCGCCCTCGCCACACCGAGACCACCGCCCTGGGTGCCGGCATGCTCGCCGGCCTCGCCACCGGCTTCTGGGACGGCCCCGACGCCCTGGCCAACCTCAACCCCCCCGAACGCATCTTCGAACCCGCCATGTCACAGGACCGCCGCGAATCCCTCCTCACCCAATGGCGCCGCGCCGTCCAGACTGCACGGCACCACGCAAACCCGAACCCATAAAAAAAACCGGGACAGACCATTTTGTCTGTCCCGGCAATCAAACCTGTGGGGATTGACCAGCACGCCCGACGCTTATCTATCCCAGCAAGTCAACCTTCCCGCCCACGCCATTCACCCGGCTTGTATTCACCTGATTAATCGTATTCTGAATCAGGCTCACACTGGCGACCCGTGAAGACTCCGAACTCCCCTGAGCATTTCGGGGAGCCGGCAGCGGGCCCTGCGGCGAGGCGGAATTCTGGAGCAACTTCCGGGGGCTCAAATCGATATTCGACACCCGCTGTGGCATGGCGAACCTCCAAGGAAGAGATAACCCTCATCTCCCTCCTTGGCCTCTTCGCAAGTCATTCCCTGACACGTATATAATACCTAATATTCACCCAAAACACAAGGCAATTTCTTCGTCTTTTCACGATACTTTCCAGATCGCATTCCTCTGTCTCCGTCTTGTTCTAAAAGTCAGAGTCGGTATATTTGTTAAAATCGGTATATTTCGTTAACAAACGCGAGTTGGCATGCTTTGAAGGAGATATTGTGAAGCAACCCGCAAGAATCCAAATCTCCATCCTGCTCCTGACCCTCTTCATCGCAGCCCCGGTCGGCCGTCTCTACGGAGAGGAAACCGAACCGTCCCCCCAAACCATCCTCTTCCTCGGAAACAGCCTCACCGCCGGCTACGGCCTGGATAAAATACATGCCTTCCCGGCCCTTATCCAGCAAAAAATAAACGCCCTCGAATGGGCATTCACCGTCGTCAACGCAGGCTTAAGCGGCGAAACCTCCTCCGGCGGCCTGCGCCGGATCAACTGGCTGCTCAGGCGGAAAATCGACATCCTGGTCCTCGAACTGGGCGCCAACGACGCCCTCCGGGGCGTCCCCTTAGTCGTCACCCGCAACAACCTCCAGGCCATCCTCGACCGTGCGCGCGAAGCCTATCCGGATGTCAAAATCGTCATCGCCGGCATGCTCGCCCCCCCTAACCTGGGCTCCGACTACACCGAAGAATTCCGGTCCATCTACCCCGACCTGGCCGCAAAAAACAACGCCGCCCTCATCCCCTTCCTCTTGGAAGGCGTGGGCGGCGTCCCCGAACTCAACCTCCCCGACCAGAAACATCCCACAGCCGAGGGTCACCAGATCGTCGCCGAAAACGTCTGGAAAATCCTCAAACCCCTCCTCGAATCCATGCAACCAGCCAAAGAGTAACTCCTATACCCCGGCCGGCTCCCCAACCGGAGGGTGGGCGGAGTGGCTTCGTGTCTTTCGTGATCCTTCGTGTCCTTCGTGATTCAATTCCCTACCCCTCAGCCCTGAGCACCTCCAACGGTGTCCGCCGCGCAATCCCCCGGCTGTTCAACATCCCCACCCCCACCGTCAGCCCTGTCACCAGCACGAACACCGCCCCGATCGCCGGTCCCGGAACCGCAAACGCCACCTCAAAAACGAACCGCGCCAGCGCCCAGCTCCCGCCCACCGCCAGAATCAACCCGGTCAGCGCGGCCAGCCCGCCCAAAAACAGGTATTCCAGAAACAGAATCTGAACAATCTGCCGCCGCGATGCCCCCAGCGTCCGCAAAAGCACCCCCTCCTGAACCCGCTGATATCGGCTCGTCAGCACCGCAGACGCCAGCACCAGCACCCCCGTCAGAATGCTGAACAGCGCCATGAAGCGGATCACAAACGTCACCTGAGACAGGATATCGTCCACCGTCTGCAGAATCAGCCCCAGGTCCACCACCGACACATTGGCAAACGCCTGGACCAGCCGCCGCTGAAACGCCGCCGACTGTGCCGTGGACCCCACCCGTGTCGTAAACACGTAAAACTGCGGCGCCGGCTCCAGCACGCCTTTTGGAAACACCACGAAAAAGTTCGGCTGCACCCGCTGCCAGTCCACCTCCCGGATGCTGCCCACCGTCGCGGCAACCGGAACCCCCTGCACGTCGAAAGTCAGCGTATCTCCCAGTCCTACCCCCAGCCTCTGCGCAATCCCCTGTTCCATGGACACCGGCACCGGCGCCGGCCCCTCCGTCGCCGACTCCGTCCACGTTCCCGACAGGATCTTTTCCGTATCGAACAGACGCTCCCGATAGGTCGACCGGTACTCCCGGGACAGCGCCCACCTGGAAATCTTCCGAGACTTCCGAAGCGCTTCCACGCTCTCTCCCTTCACGGACGCCAGCCGCATCGTCACCACCGGCACCCGGTGCAGAATCGGCAGATCGAACGACCGGATCAGCTCCACAACACCCTCCACCTGGTCCGTCTGAACGTCGAAAAGCACCAGATTGGGCCGCTGTCCGCCCCCCGACAGAGAAATCTGCTTCAGCAGCGAGTGCTGCGACAGATACAGCGTTGCAATCAAAAACGTCCCCAGCCCCAGCGACAGCATCAGAATCGGCGTCTGGTTGTTGGGCCGGTACAGGTTCGCCAGGCCCTGCCGCCACACATACCGCCACGACGTGGGAAAATACCGCTTTACCAGCCGCATCAACAGCAGCGCCACGCCCGCCAGCAGGCCGAACGCTACAAGGAACCCCACCGTCACCCCCAGCCCCATCCACCACCGTCCCGTCTGGGCCACTGCCAGGCCGCCCACCAGCAGCACGATCAGCAGCACCACCCCCACGCGCAGAGGGTCCACCCGCTCCCTTGCCGCCTCGTAAGACACCCGCAGCGCCCGCAGCGGAGATACCCGCCTCACCGACAGCAGGGGCAGCAGCGCAAACATCAGCGTCAACCCCAGGCCGACCAGCACCCCCTCCAGAACCGCCGTCCACGAAACCGTAACCGAAAGATCCACCGGCAAAAATTCTCCCAGCACGCTCGGAAGCAGCCGCTGGATCAGAAGGCCCGCCAGCGCCCCCGCCGTCGAACCGCCCAGCCCCATCGCAAACGCCTGGACCAGATAAATCGCAAACGCCTGGCGGTCCTGCGCCCCCAGACACCGCAGCACCGCAACCGTACTCAGCTTCTGCCGCACATACACATGGATGGCGCTGGCAACCCCCACACATCCCAGAAGCAGCGCCGCAAATCCCACCAGGCTCAAAAAACGATACAGGTTGCCCAGCGTGCGTTCCAGACGCCGTTTGCGGCTCTGAACCGTCTCGTGCCGGAGCCCCTCCGCACGCAGGCGCGGCCGGATCGCCCGCACAACCGACCGGAGCTCATCCCCATCTTTAAACCTGAAATAGACCGCATACGTGGCCAGGCTGCCAGGTTGAATCAACCCGGTCCGTTCCAGAACCGGCATCGGAATAAAAACACGCGGCGCAACCGTCATCACCGCGGTGGCCTCCCCTGGAATCCGTTTCAACCGGCCCCCGATCTGAAACGACAGCGCTCCCACCCGAACCGAATCTCCCACCCCCACGTCGTACTGCAGCAAAAGCGCATCGTCTAACAGCGCCTTCCCTTCCGCATGGTACTGTTCGGCCGCCTCTGCAGGCTCGGTCACCAGCTTCCCATAAAACGGAAAACCGCCCGCCACGGCCCGAACCTGAACCAGCCGCGTCCCCCCGTTCCCGGGAAAATAGACCATCGACGCGAACCGCACTTCGCGAGATTGATCTCCCCCGATCGAATCGATCAGCGCCTCCGTCTCTGCCCCAAACGCCCGCTGGCTCCGAATCACCAGATCCGCCCCCAGCAGCGTCTTGGCCTGCTCGTCCACCGCATCCTTTAAGTTGTCTCCCAGAGAACGGATCGCCACCAGCGCCGCAACCCCCACCAGAATGCACGACGAAAACAGCACCATCCGCCGCCGGTGCGACCGGCTGTCCCGCCACGCCATCTTCCAGACCCACGGGTCGAAAAGCACAAATTTAGCCCTCATCCGCCCAACCCTCTCGAAGAAAGCCCGGGCTTTTCTCTCCCCTCCCCATCCGACACCACCCTCCCCCCCGTCAACCGAATAATCCGCGCCGTGCGCCCCGCCAGATCCAGATCGTGGGTTGCCAGCACCAGCGTCGTGCCCGCCTCCCGGTTCAGATCGAACAGCAGGTCCACCACCGTCTGGCTCGTCTCGGCGTCTAAGTTGCCGGTCGGTTCATCCGCAAACAGAATCCCGGGCCGGTTGATAAACGCCCGGGCGATCGCCACCCGCTGCTGTTCCCCCCCCGAAAGCTGCGTCGGGTAGTGGTCCAACCGGTCTCCCAGCCCCACCCGCTCCAAAAGCCCCGCCGCCGCCGGCCCGGCGCCGGTCTCACCGCGAAGCTCTAATGGCACCATCACATTCTCCATCGCCGTCAGCGTCGGAATCAGCTGAAAATTCTGAAACACAAACCCCACGTACCGGTTCCGCGCCCGGGCCCGCGCATCTTCATCCAGCGTGTCCAGCCGCACCCCCTGCAGCGTTACAGACCCCGCGCTCGGCCGGTCCAGCCCGGCGCACAATCCCAGCAGCGTCGTCTTCCCGCTGCCCGAAGGCCCCACAATCGCGCACGTGTCTCCTGCGGAGAGCGAGAGGTTCACGTCCTGGAGAACCGTCAGCGAATGGTTCCCGCTCGAATACGTCTTGGTCAGCCCTTCAACATATAAAGCACGCATAGAATCAAAAATCCGTATAAGATGGAAGGAATCCCGGAAAGCGTTTTACGAATATACCTGATTTTTGCAAAACACAAAGAGGGGACCGTTTGTATGGCCCCCTCGCTCGGCTCTGCAATGCGCATCTTCTCCCTCAAATCCCTCCGCTACTCGTCCGTCACGCACCCCTCCGAAGCCGACTTCACCGTCTTGATATACTTATACAGCGTTCCCTGCGTCGCTTTATACGGCGGCGCCGTCCATGCCGCACGCCGGTTTTCCAGCTCCTCATCGCTCAAATCCACCGACAGCGCATTCGTCTCCGCATCAATCGTAATCCGGTCGCCATCCCGAAGCAGAGCAATAGGCCCCCCCTCCTGTGCCTCCGGCGTGATGTGCCCCACCAGAAACCCGTGGGACCCGCCGGAGAACCGTCCGTCCGTGATCAGCGCCACCACCTGCACCAGCCCCGCGCCCGCCGTCGCCGCCGTAATCGTCAGCATCTCCGGCATCCCCGGCCCGCCCTTGGGCCCTTCGTAGCGAATCACAATCACATCCCCGTCCGCGATCTCCTTCCGCTCCAGCGCCGTCAGCGCCTCCTCTTCGGAGTCGAACACCTTGGCCGGACCCACAAACCGCATCCCCTGCTTGCCCGTAATCTTCCCTACCGCTCCCTCCGGCGCCAGGTTCCCCTTCAAAATCTCGATGTGGCCCGTCGCCTTAATCGGCCGGTCGAGTGTATAAACCACATCCTGTTCTTCCCCAAGTCCGGCCACATCCGCCAGATTCTCCGCAACTGTCTTCCCTGTCACCGTCACACAGTCGCCGTTCAAAAATCCGTTCTCTAACAGATACTTCATCACCGCCGCCGTCCCTCCCACCTTGTGCAGGTCTTCCATCACATACTGCCCGCTTGGCTTCAAATCGGCCAGGTAAGGCACCCGGTTGCTCACCCCCATAAAATCGTCGATCGTCAGCGCCACGCCCACCGACTTCGCAATCGCAATCAGGTGCAGCACCGCATTGGTCGACCCGCCCAGTGCCATCACCACCACCATCGCATTCTCAAACGCCTCGCGCGTCATAATGTCCCGGGGTTTCAGATCCCTCTCCATCAGATTGCGAATCGCCTCTCCCGCCCGGAAACACTCCTCTAACTTCAGGGGATCCACCGCCGGCGTCGACGAACTGTACGGCAGCGACATCCCCATCGCCTCAATCGCCGACGCCATCGTATTGGCCGTATACATCCCCCCGCAGGCCCCTGCGCCGGGGCAGGCATACTGCACCACGCGTTTCCGCCCCTCCTCATCCAGCGTCCCTGCAATGTACTCCCCATAGCTCTGAAACGCCGACACAATATCCAGCTTTTCATCGTCGTAAAACCCGGGTTTGATCGTCCCCCCGTAAATCATCAGCGCCGGGCGATTTAGCCGGCCCATCGCCAGAATACACCCCGGCATATTCTTGTCGCACCCCGGAATCGAAATATTGGCATCGTACCACTGCGCTCCCATCACCGTCTCGATTGAATCCGCAATCAGATCCCGCGACTGCAGGGAGTAGCTCATCCCCTCCGTCCCCATCGAAATCCCGTCGCTCACCCCAATCGTATTGAACCGCATCCCCACCAGCCCCACCGCGCTCACCCCCTCCTTCACCTTCTCGGCCAGATCCAGCAGGTGCATATTGCACGTATTGCCCTCAAACCACATACTGGCAATCCCCACCTGGGCCTTGTCCATATCCTCCTCGGTCAGCCCCGTCCCGTACAGCATCGCCTGGGACGCCCCCTGGGATTTCACCTGCGTAATCCGGGAACTGTACTTGTTTAATGCCATAACCCTGTCCTTTCTCTAAAAACCGGTTTTGCTCCGTAATACGTTCAAACTTTATGATCTTTGCCGCATCCAATACTCACGAAAAGCCCGTAAGCGTGGCAGTGCCTCACGGTCCTTCTGGCGGTTGGCGGCCTCTTTGCTGGCGATGATGTCGTCTGGATGGCAGACGGGAAAGCCTTCCACATCCACACGCCTTTCCCAGGCATCGCTGAAACGTTCTATGCCATCGGGAGCGAAGACCAGGTCGAGATCGAAGGGCCCGTTTTTGAGCTGGATAAAGTCTTTGCCGCACTCGATGTCGCGTGCGTGTTCATCGGTCAGTGCGAATCCGAGCTCTCGGAGTGCGTCCACCAGCGCACGCCCGTTTTCAGGCGAACGGTCCACCAGCAAGTCGGCGTCCTGCGTCGTATCTGGGAACCCGAGCAGGATGGCCCCTGATTTACCGATGAACAAGTACCGTACGCTGTGGCGTTTAAGCGCGTCTCGAATCTCCTGTGCTTGTCGATACTCAAACGCGGCCATAACCCAGCCATTCCGGCAGATAGGTTTCGCACCAGCGACGGTAGTCTTCCATGCTGTCGAAAGCCCGATAGGGCGTATCGTCTAACACCGGCTTATAGGTTTGAATGAAGGCGTATCGCATCCGGGTTTCAAGCGGTCGCCTCGCGGCTGCTTCAAAGGCCGCCAGCCACTCGCCGGGAATCTCCACGTTTTCTGTTCGACCCTGGAGATGGGTCGCGCATTCTTGAACGTCTTCTTCAACCGATTTAGCTTGCTGTTTCATGGCCTGCTCCAGAATCAGCGCCTCACCCTCAATGTGATGCAGGCGCGATGTCCGATTTCGCGCAGATCCAGCGTAAATCCGGTGTCTTAAAAGATGTGTTTGCGTTTCGTCTGCGGTTCAGGACAGTTCGATTCGACGGGAAAGATCGTGGAAAAACGCCTGCGACCAGACGCTCAGCGCTTCCGGGTTCCTCACAAACGGTTCAACTTCCCTTCTGGCCTGGTCGATATCCAGCGCATCAACCGTTTCGTGCAAGCGCTGCCTGAAAACCTCCGGATTCAGCGGCCGCGTCCTTCGTCCAGTCTCCGCTTTGCCGCAAGCGCTGCTCCAGGTGCGTCAGGTGCAATTGGGGATGGTGCGCGACGTACCAGACCAGATCGTACCAGTCGCGCCCTTTCACCCGGGTCTTCCACCAGCACCAAAATGGTAAAAATCGACACAATATGTCGACATAATGTCGACATAAATAGCCGAATTTACAAGAAAATCGCTGAAGCGTTAAGGTCACCCACCTTTGCCTTGTCAGGGGGGCACAACCCGTTCGACATATTGAATCAGGCCCTTTTTTGTATTGCATTCCTATCAATCTTGACTTATAATAGGAATACGATCCGACTAGAACCGGATTTTTTCGGATTATGATCCTGAACCCTGGAGCAAAAAGGCCGTGCTGGACGATCTTTTTACCCTGAGCAGACAGTTTCTGGCCGGCTTCAACAGGCCGTACAGGCGCTACTTTCTCCACAAATATGCGCTTGAAAACCGGTTTTCCATTCTGATCGGACCGCGCGGAGTCGGCAAAACCACAGCCCTGATCCAGTACCTGTCATCCAGATACACCGATCTCTATACCCAAAAGGCGCTCTATGTCCCGGTAGACCATTTTACAGTAGGCCAGAGCAGCCTGTACGACATCGCAGAGACATTTTACAACCTTGGGGGGGAATGCATCTACTTTGACGAAATCCACAAATATACCAACTGGTCGGGCGAGTTAAAAAGCCTCTTCGACAGTTTTTCCAAACTCCAGATTCTGGCATCCGGCAGTTCCGCCATGCAGATTCAGCGGGGAAGTCACGATTTGAGCCGGCGGGCCGTGGTCTATCGCCTGGCCGGCCTCTCTTTCAGAGAGTACGTCGATCTGACCCTGGACCAAACCTCAGAACCGCTCTCCCTTGAAACCATTCTGAACGACCATGAAAGACTCGCCGGCGCCATTGTCGGATCCGTAGAACAGAAAAGCGAAAAGATCCTCGCCCTGTTCAGGGCCTACCTGCGGTCCGGATACTTTCCCTACTTTCGGGAATTTGACGACATTTCCCTCTACTATATTACCCTGGAGCAGGGCATTCATACCACCATCGAGAGCGATTTGCTTTCGATCTACCCAACGCTGACGGGAAGCAGCGTGAAGAAACTGAAAAAGCTGCTTGCCGTGGTTGCCGAGTCCGTACCTTTCACGCCGGATTTGAAACGGCTCAAAAGGACCGTAGAGGTCGGCGATGAACGCACCTTGAAAAACTACCTGCAATACTTAGAGGACGGCGGCGTCATTTTGAACTTGCTCCGGGCTGGAAGCGGGTTAAAAGCCCTGGAAAAACCGGAAAAGATCTATCTCAACAACCCGAACCAGATCTATGCCATTAGCAGAAAAGGACGGAAAAATATAGGCAATATCCGGGAGACGTTTTTTCTCAACATGCTTTCCGTTCCCCACCGTGTCTGTGTGCCGAAACACGGAGACTTTCTTGTGGACAACCGATATACCTTTGAGATTGGTGGCAAAAACAAAGGCTTTAAACAGATCGCAGAAATTCGGGATTCCTACCTTGCCGTTGACGATATCGAATCTGGCATCCGGCGAAAAATTCCATTGTGGCTGTTCGGGTTTCTGTATTAGTCGTATGGTGGGTCTGGGCATCACCCACCGGCTCATCCCACGCCGTTCTCCCAAGCGCAACGGCTCCGTCGAGCGGGCTCACCGCACCCTGGTCGAACGCACCCTGTTTTGCTCCGTAATACGTTCTCACCGGGGAAGAATATACCACAATTGAGCAACGTGGTCAACGGCGTGTGTTACCCGGATACACACCGTTTGGGACGACGTTCTGTGGAGCGCACCACTAAGGAATGGAAACAGAATAACTTGAACAAACGGGTTCCGGGTTAAAAACAAGGGGTGCTGACTCGGTTTTACGTAGATGTTTTCTGTCTATGCTGCATCGGCATAGTCAAGGAGTTCATCATTGGCATATCGAACCTGTTTATACTGATTCCAGAAAGCATCCCATCGTTTTGACTTGACGTAAGTGCGTAACTGCAAGATACGTTGTCCGCCCTGCCACGACCATTGCATACCGGATCGACAAAGCCTTGTCTTGACCAGGGTTTTGCAGGCCGCTTCGACGGGTCCTGAGCCAATGGGCAGGCCCCTTCGGCGAAAGACCGAGAGACCAAACGCTCTTGTGGGGCGCCGTCCTTTGGAGGTGCCCCATAAAAGGACAGGCTGCCCACCAGGGCCTGTTTGAAACTGGTCGGGCGCTCTTCGGACGGTTTTTCCCCCGGCCATCTTGTCACTGCTCTATTGAAAGAGCGGGCAAAAGATAAGCTGCTATGAAGACGAAAACCGAGGGTGGTTGAAGTACATTTGTCGGAGACGACTGCGGATTAAAAATGTCCTGCTTGCAAAAAACCCGAAGCCATCTGGATATGGCTTCGGGAATTTTTATCGAGTCAATGCAAGCCATTCTCCCATCTATTGGGCTCCTATTTGCCACAGATAAAGATAGGTTGTTCTTATCCCTCCGGAAACCATCAGCGTTTTGGACGGTAGCAGGTCTCCGAAGGTGAAGTCTCGCGTGATCACACGGGCATCGGGTCCCAACTCCCGGCGAAGTTTGGGTAGAAGCTTAATGTTGCCGTAGGTCCGCAGATAGGAGATCACGATGGTCGCCTCAGAGAGGTCTACGTCTTTGGCATGGGACTGGATGAAACGGACCCGGTCTTCGAGACCGGCTTTATGTGCATTGGCGTTTGCTTCGGAGATGCGTTCAGCGTCGAGGTCGACGCCCACGGCCGGGATGCCGTGATCGCGTGCCGCGGCGACGACAATGCGGCCGTCGCCGCAGCCCAGGTCGTAGAGTACGTCTTCGGGTTGAATCTCGGCCAGTTCCAGCATTTTCCCAACCACGTCGTCGCAGGTGGGCGCATATTCGCCAAAATCACGCCTGCGCTGGATAACCTCTTTGATTCTGTTTGGAATGCGGGGCAATCGCCGGGCAATATGGCTCAGCACAAAGCGCCCTTTTTGCCAGAAGCTGTCGTGCAGTCGGCATTGAAACAGGGTGCGGGATAAAAAACCGGGGTTGTCCCGAGAAGGATTGAGGAGCCGATCGAGGATCTGAGTTTTCAGATCCTCGATTGTGTTGTGGGCCTGCAAGGGGTGATCGACCTCATCCGGGAGAGGCGTTTGTACCAGGGCCTGAGCGAGGGTCAGACCGAGCAGAATTGGGAACGCACGTGCCCCGGCCGAATCAAAAACCTGGTTCCAGTCCAGGTGCGGGTGGGTGTCGAGCAGGCGCGCAACGTCTCCGATCAGGTCAAGGCGATGCCACTGGCGGGCAGTGCCGGCGTTGCAGAGCAGCACGAGCAGATCTTCCGGCGTCAGTTGCAGGCAAGACCTGGCGTGGAAGGCAGTGCGTTCGAGCCGATGCCAGAAGTCTTGAGATGAGGGATGGGCGGAAAACACTTCTGAGGTAAGGGTGCTGAGCAGGCGCAGGTGAAACAGAGGTTCTTCGTGTTTAAAGTGACCTCGCATCTCTGCGGCCGTATAACCGAACGAAAGTAGAAAGTGGGCGATGGCGGCTTCATCCTGAGATTTGACGATCAGGTTCAGGTTGGTGAGCTGTCGGAGGCCAGGGGTTGGATACAACCGGTCGGACATCGCCGGGCCTCTGACCGGCACCGCCGGGATGTCGGCGTTTTCCAGTGCAGATAGAATGCGAAGCAGGTTGCCGCTCAGTTGCAGGCCAAAGTGGACGTTGGCTGCGAAGGCCTCCTTTGTCTGTTTGGCAATTTCTGGAGGCACACACACGGGTGCAAAGGACTTGAGGTGGTGGTGAAGCAGAGGGGTAAGCCGGTGCCAACGGGCCTCCCACAGCAGGCGATTCCAGTCCAGTCCAGAGTGCAACAGAGCGCTTATACGCGTCTTATCGGGCAGGATTTGGACACACTGAAGCAATAGTTCGGTTTCAGGGGGTAAATGGGAAGAATCGGGTATGCTCATGCTTCAATCCGGTGTGATGTGATCGGATTAATTTTTACCTGCCAACCGGTCTGCTCCCCGCTTAGGGGAGGGGTCCAAAATCGCTTATCTTCATGGCATTGATCCAGAGACAAATTTCTGCACCTGGGCCACGCCATAGAGAATGGCGGGATAGGTGGCGGTGAAGATCCAGAAGAAATTATTGAGTCCCATAAAATAGGCGTTGAACAGGTGGAAGACCAGGCCCCAGGCCAGAAAAACCCAGCAGGCAGGGTAGCCGGCTACCAAGACCAGGGGGAAGAGGCATTCCATGGCCAGAGTGGCCCAGGTGAGCAGTTTACCAGGGAGGGGGTGGCGGCGTAAAAACCGGGCCGCAGGGGGGGAACCGAACAGGCCGTGTTTGGCCACTTCGAAGACGACTTCGCCCCGTCGCCAGGCCGGGTCGCGCAATTTGTAGTAGCCATTGCCGCCGTAGGCCAGGCAGGATTGCAGGGCGATGAATCCGATGCAGGCCTGGGCGGCGAGAGGGCCTGTTGCAACCACCTGGCCGAAGAAGAGGGCGCCGAAGACGACTTTGACCATGTCGTCGGCGCCGGTTCCCCGGAGATCACGAATACCGAATAGCAGGATATTTGTGAAATAGATTGTTGTAATACCTGCGAAGAAGCCCCATTTCAGGTTTGGGCCTATCACAAGCAGACCGGCGGCTGTGGCCCGGAAGCCCAGGACATACAGGATATTGGGGTAGATTAGCAACCCGTCCAGCACACGCGCGACAAAGCCCGTACCGGTGGTGATGTCCCGCCGGGTCTTCAATACGTCCCAGTCGAACAGCCCCCGGGATTGAAACTGCCGTTTCATCGCCAGGAACTCCAGTGTGGAAATTAGGACGCCGATGGACGCTATGGTTGTAACCCAGCGCAGGCAGATGTCGGGATCGACGAACGGGTTCATAGGTCAGAAAAAGGCGAGGTGAAGTGTACGCGGGCCGTGCGTTCGTGGATGGCGCCTCGAACGATTGCAAACTGTCGGGCTCGACTTTCTGGAGATCGGGGCAGGCTTAATATGTAGTTTTGCACCAGGTTGAAGCGGGCGGTTTGCGGGATTTTTTCTGGATCCAGTTGTTCCGACAGGTTTTTTAAACTGCGCACCGCGTACCAGAGGTCCAGGGTTAACCAGTAAGACGGGTTCCACACCAGGCTGAACCAGGACCTTTCGGGAATTGGAATGGCCGGTTGCCACCTATCAACCCGACCGGTTGAGAGCCGATCTCGGTAAAAAAGCTGAAAGTCTACGGGGGACGATTCGAAGAGCATAAGGGTGGGGGTGCCGAAAAACACGTTCATCATCGGGATGCGGCGACCCGTTCTACGGCGGACCAGATTGGCAGCGGAGGCCAGAAACCAGAGGGCAAATAGGGCCAGAACGATCAGGATGATCGGTGTCATTTCTATACTCGAGAGAGGATTTTAACTGTCCCAGGTATACTGTCTCAGGAAATCGTAGTGATCAATCGCCTCCTGGACCTGCAGCTTTAATTGAGGCGTCCAGGACACTTCAAAGCGGCGTTTGTGCGGTGAGTCGTAAAAGTAAGCGGCGCACTGTTCGAGGTGTTCGTCCAGCACGGGCAGGTCCAGAAAGTTGAGGATGCGCGTCATCTGGGATTTGGGGTCGGCAATCACGTCTTCGTGGTAGACGTCCAGCCAGTTCGCATTTAGGTATCGATCCCGGATTTGGGCAACGGTCGAAACAAGCTGTAAAAAAGAATAGGGCATGTGGGCCTCATCGTTCACAATGGCGGCCGCGACCATGTCGAAGGGATTGCGCATCACATACACGATTTTCACGGGCAGGCCGATTGTGGTCTTAAAATTCTCAATGAGGTCCAGGCCGTGTCTCTGGACTTCCCGTACGGTGCCGGCGCCCTTTTTGTCGCCGATGAGACCAATGCCTCCGGGTGTGTGCTTGAGCTGGCCGCCGATGCGGTGCAGGTAGGCGCCGCCGTCGACCCGGGGAGAACGCCGGCCCATCCGGGCCTGTTCGCGGGCGAGCCAGAAGATTTCTAAAAAGAGTTCCTCGCGACCGGTTCCGTGGACATAGCGTTGAACGGCGTTCAATTCGTGCGAGACCACGGCTTCGGGATGGGCGTCGATGGCGCTGCCTACGGCGCTGTGGCCGCTGCGGGTGTAGCCCACAAAGAGGCAGTAGGTTTTGAGATTTTGCCACAGGGTTTTGCCGCGCAAGCGGCCGGATAGTTTAAATAAACGTCGCCGGAAAGGTTTGTCGCGCAACCGCTGCCTCAGGTTGGATATGGACATCATGTCAGGTCCACCTGTCGATACGGGTCACCACCTTTTCGGTCAGCGGCAGGACGGGATCGATCTCTGTTTTGTCTTTGAACCATTTGTCCGGAAAGGGTTCCGAAAGGGTTCCGGCGGAAAAGGGCAGAGGGTTTGAAATTGAATCGGCATCCCATTCAAAATGAACAAAAGCACACACGCGCTCGATCTGGTCTTTGGGTTTGGCGACCAGATCTGTGTAGCGTACCAGACAACGGGTATTTTCTGGCAGAGCCTCCAGATCGTCCAGAATCCGGGTGTTAATCGCGGTCCACTGAAAGGCGGCCACTTCGGACAGGGATGATGGCTTCATTTTTTGCCATCCGGGAGGCAGAGGGAAGCTCCAGCGCCTGAGGGGCCAGCCCGGGAGGTTCTTGTGAACCACAAGTTTGCCCGAGCGCCAGCCGGCCAGGATACTGCTGATGCTTTCGGGAGGGTTGCGGTAGACAAATACAAATCGGGCGTGTGGAAACACCGTTTGGAGAAATGGAATACGGAGGCCGTGTCTCAGATTCTGGTCCAGGAACCGCACCCGGTTGGGGCGTGTTTTGAGGGGGAAGTGGCCGTACATGTTGGATTGCCGGTCGACCAGATGTTCGGTGATGAATCGTTTCAGATTGCTGACGATTTCGGGGGTGGCATCTTCGTCTATTAGACAGTCGGAAGCAGGTGAAAGTTTGGCCCGGATTTCGATCCAATCGATGCCTTTATTGTCAACCATCCAGATATTTTGGCACCGGGCGAGGGCTTCGAACAGCAGGGCGGCGCCTGCTCGGGGTGCAGAAACGATGAACACCGGTTGCTCGAAGTCTGGCGGTGCAATATCTTCTGCCAGAAATCGAAGGGCCAGAAGTTTGTTGGCAATCTCGGAGAATTCGTCATAATCTGTTGTTAAAAGGTTGGTCCCTGATGAAAAGGCCTGTTCTGCTGTGGCCAGGGTCTGGAAGCACTTTAGAACCTCGACGAATTTTTGGGGAAGAGCAAGGCTTGCATCAGAACCTGGAGGGTAGAGTTTCCAGCCCTCCTTTTGTTTTTTTAGGCGGATTTCAGAGGACATCTGATATCGTCCGTCTGAATCCATCTTTAAGACAGGGCGCTTCACAGATGGCTCGGAACGTCGGGGGATCACAGACCGATTGGTGGTTTTGAGCATCGAACCGATCATCCTGGCGGCGTACCTGGCCTGTTCGTCCAGACAAACATCCCGAAGCACTGCCTTCAGGTCTTCAATCAACTGCCAGTAGGCCAGTTCTCCGGCCCTGGTGTGTCCGTATTGGGCAAAGGTTTTCTGCCAGCGGTCTCGAAATCGCCCAAGGGTTGCTGTCAGGTGTTTCGCCTCGGCTGCAATATCGGTCGTCAGTTGATGGATGTCCTGAGGGGTTAAGACTTCGAAACAATAGGGCTCCAGGGGTACTCTGGCATCGATCTGCTGACGATAAGGCACAAATGGGGTTGTATCGTTCGTCGCCTTCACCTTATCCCAGAATTCTTTTGAACCCTGCGTGTCGAAAACCAGGTGAATCCGGCTTGTCGCGGAGGAGTTTTCCACCCGGTGCGGACGGCTGTTGTCAAAAATCCACGCTTCGCCTGCTGATAGATGGGCCGACCGACTTCCGCAATAGAAGCGCACGGCAGGGTCTGTTACGACCGGGATATGCACCCGGATTCGTGTGAACCAGTGGTATTCGGCATCGGTGTGAAGAGGGACGTGCTCTCCGCCCGCGATTTTCATCAATCGCGCTCGGGACAGGGGCGTATCGAAGGATGAGAGCACCTGCCGGATGTAGGGGCATCGCCGGAGGTGAGGGGTGGGTTGCATGGGTCCGGACAGGGCAAAATCGTCATTGATACCGCCCTGAACGGAAGTCAGATACCTCCGGCAGAGCCGGAGGCTTGAAAAACCGGGAACCGCTCGAAGCGGTTGAAAACCGTGGGCCACCTAAAGGTGGCTACTCATCAAACAACTCCATCTGCTCAAGCCTACGATCTGCTTCTTCTTGCTCCTGGATGTACCTACGAACCGACTCCTCATCCTTGCCAACGGTAGAGACATAATAGCCTCTTGCCCAGAAGCTCTGACCCACAAAGTTCCTCCGACGCCCAGCGAAGGTCCGAGCGATGTGAATGGCGCTCTTCCCCTTGATGAACCCCACCACCTCTGATACGGCGTTTTTCGGAGGTATCGACAGGAGCACATGAACATGATCCAACCTCAGGTGACCTTCGACGATCTCGCTCTCCTTACGCAAAGCCAGATCCCTGAGCACTTCACCCAGATACTTCCGCAACTCCCCATACAGTGCCTTCTTCCGACATTTGGGAATCCACACAATATGGTACTTGCATTCCCACCGGGTATGGCTTAAACTTTGTACGTCCATCGGGAGCCTTCCTTTCCGCAAGCTTCAAGCGGTCCACAAAGGGAAGGCTCTCACATTTCTGGGGAATTGTCAAACTCTAACAGTCCCCCGGCAGAGCCGGGGGTTTACCGTGATTAATTAGGATCAGTGCGCTGTTGCCTGCAAATCCGGTCGGATGAACGAGCCAGTCCTTTTCTTTAAACTGGGCCACTTCTTCTTGCAGACGTGCCGCGTCAAAGCAGAGGGGAAGCTGGTAAAATTCGCTGTCCAGTCTCATGGCGAGGTCAGGTGCTCCATGGTCTTCTTCGGTTCAGAAAAGCCTCTCAAGGGGCCCCTGAGACGGTCCCAAAAGCTGCGATTGTCGAAATAGTCGAAGATCAGGTGTACCCGGTCGATTGTTGAGTTGTTTTCGGCGCTGTGGGGAATCCGGTTGTTGACTTCGTAAGTAAAGCCCCGCTTTAGGTGATAGGTTGTGTTGTCTTCAATAAAGGACACGGCTTGGTTGGTGATAATAGGCACGTGGATTTTGTGGGGCACACGGGCGGCGGGTGCCCCATCGGTGTGGTGCCCGATCTTTGCACCAGCCTTGAGTCTGGCCAGCATAATGCGGGTAGTTCTGCCCCGAGGGTAATCGTAATAAGGGGTGATATGCTCGATCAGGGGCGCGATCAGGTCTTGCCAGTCTGCCCAGATCGGGCGATAATACGAATGTTTGTGGGTCTTCAGGTTTTGCGGGAACTGGAACACGATGTGCTGGGTGGAGTTTTCGAAGACCCCGAAATTATTGGGTTTTTCCGTATCTTCTTCTGCCCATACATCCGGGGTTTCAGTTAGCTTTTTTTCGAGAGGCGTCAGGAAATGCTCGGGCACGGTCCCCAGCTTTTGGATGTGGCCCTTAAAATAACACATTCAGGTCTCCTGAATCCATGGCACACAGAATTGATCGGTCGCATTGCTTCGGACACGGTCGTCGAAGCGGCTTACGCGTGGGTGTGTCGTCAGCGGGCAGATTATTCTCACAACAGCGATGTATGGAACTTGAGACGGCACTGGGCGGAGGTGAAACCCCGGTTGCAAAAAACGCTGCGAACTGGCGCCTACACGTTCGGCGCTTTGCAGGAGTTGGAGATCGACGGAGAGACGATTGAGCTCTGGCAAGCACAGGATGCGGTGGTGCTGAAAGCGATGGCAATGGTTTTGGGCGAACATCTAAGGCCGGTGCTTTCACCGCATTGTTATCACCTGGCCGGCCGGGGTGGGACTCGGGCGGCGATGCGGGCCGTTCGCAAGGCGATCGGATCAGAAGGGTATGTGATGAAATCGGATGTGAAAGCCTATTATGCCAGCATGGATCACACCGTACTCTTTGGCCTTCTGCAAAACCACATTGACGATCGATATGTGCTGCGATTGCTGTGGGGGTATTTGAAACGCGAAGTCTACTGGGGCGGGAACTACCGGGAAGTGAAGCGGGGCATTTCTCTTCGCTGCCCGCTCTCGCCGCTGATGGGGGCGCTGTATCTGAAGCCCCTGGACGATGCGGTTTCAGAGGCAGGCTTTTTTTTTACCCGGTATATGGACGACTGGGTGATTGTGGTGCCAACCCGGTGGAAATTGCGGAAGGCCGTGTGGCTGGTGAACCAGGTGCTGAACAATCTGAACATAGAGAAACACCCCGACAAGACCTTTATCGGCAGAGCTTGCCGGGGATTCGATTTTTTGGGTTTCACCCATGGACCAGGGAAAATCGAAGTTTCGAGAGTGAGCATCCGGAAATGTTTCGAACGGATCGCCCGGCTTTACGAGCAGGGTGCGGATCGGATCCGCATTGGGCAATACGTTCGACACTGGATGCAGTGGACCTTTGCCGTGCTGTGGATGATCGATGTCGCGCCCCAACAGACACCCACGGCCTTGGGGCTCTGCACTTCCGTCCGTAGCTGGTGACACAGGCACATGCAGTATCTCTCGACTCCCCCCGGGCCGCCGCGCGCGCCGAGCACATATACTATACGTAAAACCACCCGCGACATGCGATCTCCACGATTCAAATTTATGGATTTTTGTTTAATTTTTTTCATGTTTCTCCGTCATCGTTTGTTTTTTTGGAAGTAAGCACACGCACACGTGCCGTGCTCCACACCGCCCGAGCCCGGTCGGCTGACCCCCCCGCCGTTTTCTTCGTCGCGTGCATAAGATCAATCGTCGCCATACCCCCTCCCGAAAACTCCGTGCTCCACGCCATTTGCCTTGGCCTCCTTCCTCCATCGCGCTGGTCGTCATTTCCTTTCTACACCTCCCGTGTTATCTTCCGTGATGATACGACGATCATCCGCGAGACACAAGTGATATTTCTCTACGTTCTGTCACCATACCCGGTTCGGACGACATTCGATGCTCGTGATGCTGCTGTCCTGGGCAGGACCGCCCCAGGCGTTTATCTCTCACTTATATTTTGAACCACAACAGAAAGGTCCCACTCACCATCCCCCGGAACAGAGCCTTGATGTGGGCAGGCGGGATGGACTCCGGAGTGCCCCTGTGGAGGGTGGCGAGGATGGTTTTCATCTTATTAAGGTCCATGTATTCCCGGGCAAGCGCCGATGCTTCGAGCCTGTGGAATGTCTCTTGAAGCGCCTCACGGTCGTCAACCAAATGCCACGCCAGATCGGCTGCCTGGTGGCCCCGTTTGCGGTTCCACGCCACTCGGTCGGGCAGGATACCCGTCATGGCTCGGCGCATCAACAGTCGGTCCTGGCCGTTTCGAGCCCACTGTTCGGGAGGAACGGAAAGGGAGAATGTCAGAAGTCTCGGGTCCAGGGTGGGGTCGCGCACCTCCAGACGACCTCCGGCTCCGCACACCGGCCACCGCATGCCGTTCCGCCACAGTCTGGGGGCGCTCCACCGGTTCTGCCGGGAGTTTCCTTCGCGGTAAATCCAACGTTCTGCTTCTCGTTCCTGGTGAATCTGGTCTAAATATGGGGCAATCCTGCGCTGAAAGGCCGGATGAATGGCAGCCGAATCATGTTGCCAGTCGTCGTCTTTGAACTTCTGGTATAAAGACCAGATAGAAACCGGTATCAGGGGGGAAAGGAACTGGCTTTTCAGGGCCTTCAGGAGTGAAGTTCCGTGGATTTCACCCCAGGTTTCGGCCTCGTGCCATAAATCGTGCAGACATCGTCCTCGTGCCAGTTGCGCAAGATAGGCTTCCCGACCGTCCCACGAAACGGTCTTGTTACCGCCCTGGCCAGTCAGCAGCGTTCCGTTCTGTTGCTCCGTAGCAGTGTCCAGGAGCGTTATGAGCCATGAGCCATTGCCGCTTCCTCTGGCTTCGCCGAAGTGGCCCAGCAAACGCTGCATGCCTTTTAGAGGGCCGATATGTTCGGCGTCGATCGAGTGGACATCAACGTTGCCTGCCTGCCTGCCTGGCGGTGGCCTTTGCATAGGGCAATTCGTCGGCAAAGTGATCCGGGCCAACGGTGTCTCCAGGATCGTGGGTGGGCACCGAGGTAAAGGCCGGAAGGCGCTTTCCCTGCTTTTGAAGTTCGCGGGCGGCCAGGACGGCCACCGAGCCCGAATCCAGACCCCCGCTGAGGGTGGTACACACCGGTTTTGCACTGCGCAGTCGGCACCGCACGGCTTCGGAGTAGAGATCTAAGAAGGCCTCTATGTATTCTTCGTCGGAGCTCAGGTGCAGGTCCGGGGTGTTTTCGGGATGCCAGTAGCGGCGAAGGTGAACGGCCCGTGGGGTTACGGTCAGGGCATGGGCCACGCACAGGAAGCGGATGCCTTCGTAACAGGTTTGCTCACTGGGCCAACCCAGACAAGCCAGGAGCTGGCCCACGCGCAGTTCGTGCGGTTTTTGGGGCACTTCGGGCAGGGTTAGCAGGGCTTTGATGGAGGAGGCAAAAGCGAAGATTTTTTCCGTGTGATAATAGACCAGTTCGGTCTGGCCGAAGTGGTCGCGGGCCAGAAAGAGTTTCTGTTTTTGGGCATCCCACACGGCAAAGGACCAGTCGCCCAGAAGGTGTTGAGGACAGTCTTCGCCCCATTTCTCATAGGCTTTGAGGATAAGAGTGCCGTCGGGCATGGTGGCCCGTTTGGGATGAGGGATGCTCAGGGCGCCAAAGAGATCGTCGCGGTTGTCGATACGGGCAGAGGCGGTGAGGATGAACTGATGGTCGGCAGACCTCAGGGGCTGGGTTTCGTGATGGGCTTCGGGGGTATTGCGGAACAGGCGGTGACCAAAGCCGACCGGACCGTCGCACCAGAGACCTTCTCCATCTGGACCCAGTTCTGCCATGGGTGCCATCATCGCGCCGATGGTTTCAGGATCGACTGGCCTGCCGTCCAGATGAACAATGCCACAAATTGCGCTCAAGATGACTCCTTAGATCTTGTGTCGAAAACGAGGGGATATGCTTCCATCAAAAAACAGGTATCCCACCTGTGTTGAGATAAGCAAAACGATTCATGACCTTGCCGTGGTCGCTCAAAATACGGTTGACCTGTGCCTCTGATAAGGATGTACGCCACGATCCCACCTGGCCTTTGCGAAAGAAGGACGGGGCCCTGGACGCCTTGCCCGTGAAGCCGTGGGTCTGTTCCTGGCGCTGCAGTTCTTCGAAGGCGCTGAACTGGAGGGCTTTCTTGATGTGCGCCGGGTCGTCCGGCAGCCCGGCGAAACGGGCGGCTGCGGCAAAGGTCTTCAGGGGGGTTTGTGCCATATCTTCATATCGCATCAGGTGTACCGGGAATCCGGGACCTTCCATCCAACTCAGTACGTGGCTGCTCCAGGACAGTAGGGACTGGCGCAACTGTAGGTGCAGGCTATCGGGATCGTCGGCAAAGGCTTCCTTCTCGTTGGCCATCCGGTCGATGGTACTGTCGATGTCCCTGCCGGAGTGATGGGCAAAGGAGGTGGCGATATCCAGAGGATTGCGCAGGAAATAAATGGCCCCTTGTGTAGCCCGGTCGGGGATGAGTGGTCGGCCATCGCAGGTGTGGGTGTAGGCATCGTGAATTTTGAAAAAGAGCGTTTCTTCGGATCGAGCGGCGATGCGTTCAAAGACGTCCGGGAGGAGACGTTCGGTTTCTAACGGCGTGAGGTCCGACGATTCGATTCCTGCCACATTATCAAAGAGGTCACGGCTGTTGGCGGTGGCACCGTCCAGGGCATTGATGGATGCCGGCGTGTCGGAGTTCTGGCGCAGGTTGCTCAGAAAGGCCCGGAACCAGGTGTTGCCGGATTTGGGATAGGAGGCCAGCCAGATGATTTTGCTCATGCGCTGAAATCCTCCTCCAGCAACTTCACCAGTTCGTTTAGCAGAAAGGGCTGTCGCGGCCTTGTCACCCAATTCAGGGGTATGTATTTGGACACGGAGGCGCACGATTTGAAATGGGCGGCTTTATTGCCCATTCCATCCAGGAAGTTTGCCCGGTAAGTATGATCGTTCAAAGCTTCCAGTTTGCCCATGCCCGTCAGAGGACCCAGGTCCAGGCCTCCTGCCGTGGTGACACTCAGTACATAGATTCGTTTCAAAGGGAGGGAGGTCTGGCAAAATTTGTCGGGGATGGACAGGAGGTATTTTTCCAGGTCGGGCAACATTTGCACCAGGTCTTCCGGTGCCTGATCCACTTTGGGCGCCGCATCGGCCCAGAGTCTGATCTGGGGGTATCCGGGATGCACCACGGGTTGTGCATTGCCGTTGGCAGAGATAACGCTGATGTCATCGGACAACACCGGGTAGCCCCGCTTCAGGAAGGCCGCCGCCAGCGTGGACTTGCCAGCGCCCGAGATGCCGAGGAACACAACCGCCTCTCCGTTCACAGCAATAGCACTGCCATGGAGGGGCAGTAGACTGCGCTGATGCAGGAGGGCGCCAAACACGGAACTCAGCAGAAACAGCCGCAGCCGGGTTATATCAGCCTCCGGGACAGATTCGATGAGAATTTCTGTGCCGTTGGAGACCAGGTAGCGTGCAACGCCTTCGTGGTGGAAGAGGAAATGGTTGGGGGCAGTCTGGTAGAGCACGCCTTCGGTCTGGGGATCGGACAGGGCCTCGGGCACTTCGCCGGGGCGGATATGCACATCCGGTTCTCCTCCGTCGGAAGGGCAGGCGGGGAGAGACAGGCAGGATGCGACCTTCAGGCCATACATGGTGTATTGATAGGGAATTTCTGCTTCTAAAAGATCGCTCATAAAATGGGGTCCGAATGTGTTTGCTCTATGTCCGGTTTCATAAAATAGCCCACCACAGCATAGTCGTGCCGAATCCGTCCGCCGGTTACAAAGGTGTCTCCGGTTCGCAGCCAGGCATGGGCGGCAAGTTGATCCTCATCCTCTCTGTTGACGCCCAGGTAAAGGGTGCTGCCCTGTCCACGCCGCCTGAGCATCGCCATTGCTGCCATCGCACTGACCAGGCAGGTGCAGTCCCAGGGCAGGTGCCGGCCGGCTCTTTTCACCGAGCGGGAAATCTGGCGGGCTCGATATCGATGTGTGTCGCTGGACACTTCGGGAGATTCTGCCATGTGGTGTCCCAGTCGCGATGCGAGCCATCGGAATGGAAAAATCAGAATAGCCAGTCGGGCAAGGCCCATCCAGAAGGCCGCTTCTACAACCAGCCAGCGCTCGCTGACTGGCAACTGGATCCATTGAATGAATCGAGGCCTGGTCATAATTCCTCAGACGGCTTTGAGAAAAGATCTGAGCCCAACACGTAAATCCAGTCCTTCCTGGGATCGAAATAACAGCGTCAACCGATAGACGAAAATAGCACCCAATGCAGATGTGCGATCGTTTTTGGTTTTCACATCCGCCTTTGCCGCTACGCAACCGACGTATCCGCCACCTTCACCAGGTTGTCTTCGGCCAGCTCATTCAGAAACGCCAACACGTCCTGCTCACACTGCTCCCGCGCTACCTCATATTCTTCCACCAGCACATCGCACAGCTCCGACACGCTTCGCGGTTCCTCAATCAGCGCCCAAACGCGGCTGCCGATTTCATCCAGCCCGTAGTACTGCCCGTTCTCAATGCTCATCATCACCGTCTCGCCGTCCAGGTCGCTCGAAACCAGCTCCTCAGACGGCGTCACGACGGTATCCAATCCTATCTTCATACCTTTGCCCATAACATCATTCCTTATCACACAGAAACTTACACGTCTTCTCAGAATCTGCTTTGTGCAGCCCGATGCGATGGTTTCGTCATAAATAGGTACAGACATGTCAAGCAGGTTGTTGACATGTCTGATACGCCCGAACAGGTATGAAAATAAACAGCCACACTGCCAGAATCGCATCCTCGACAGTGCGGCTTGCCTTATCCGAATCGGCTGCTTCGCCTCCGTACCTTCCCCCGAATAGGTCGGTCAGACAAGGCCAGCGCCTTTGCGTCCCATACCTTCGCATCGTTTGCCTGCCTGGGATAAAACAATATCCCGGACAGGACACCCTAAAACTTAGGAACACATGTGAGATTGGGGTGAGTATTACATAGGCGAAAATCCTTTGGGTAAGGCTGTTTCGCTCGGTTCCACACAATCAAATATAGTATATAAGTCAGAGACAGGCAGATTGTCAAGGAAAACTTGCAGAGCAGAATATCGCGCAACTTCGAAACCTTCCGAGGCTGCTGGAGCAAAGTTGAAGTAAGGCAAAGGACAGAGGGCAAAGAGCAGAGAGGAGTGTAACGGAGCCGCTGTGCCCGAAGGGCCAAGCCGCCTTGTGCGGCGCAGCGTAAATGGACCTGTTACACGTTGATGCAGTGGGGTTGCCAGGGATGGCAACTGTGGGGAATTTCTTGACTTTGAAGAGGTTTTTGTTGTACTTTCAATTACCCCAAAGAGAGCAATCTATCAAGGAGGAAAGTGATGTCTGAGCCATCTCTTCTTACTGAATTAGAAGAAAACATCAGTCGTTTGTCTTTAGATGAGCAATTGCTGCTTATTGAGCGAGTGAGCCACCGGATACGAGCTGATATTTCTGGTAAAACTGATATAGATGCTCAATTGAGTGAAATGGCCGCTGATCCTGAAATCCAGAAAGAACTTCAGGAAATTGAGCATGAGTTCTCGGCCACAGAGCAAGATGGGCTGGATGATTAATGGCCATTGAGCGTGGTGAAATATACTTCGTGAACCTCAACCCAGTGAAAGGGCGCGAGCAAGCGGATCAACGTCCAGTATTGGTTCTGTCCATAGATGCGATCAATCGATTGCCTCTTGTCGTGACCGTTGTTGTAGGTACCAAAGGTGCCAACATCACACGGGATTATCCCACAAACATTCGATTGAGGCCAGCAGAAACGGGCTTGGATTTGGAAACAGTTTTCCTCGGGTTTCAGATTCGATCATTGGATTCAAAACGCTTTCCAGACAATGCAGCCGGCCGAGCTTCGGGGGCAACTTTGAAAAAGGTGGAAGATGTCGTTCGGTATTGTCTCGGCCTGTAGGCGAGTTCGATTTTCTCTGAACATAGAAAATCTCACCAGGAACTGCGCCAAAAAGGGGTAAAGGCCCTGGCCAAATTGAAGGGTTCAGGCCCCGGCCATCTTGTCACTGCTCTATTGAAAGAGCGGGCAAAAGACAAGCTGCTATGAAAGCATATGTTCTGGGTACCAGGGTGGTTGAAGTACATTTGTCGGAGACGACTGCGAATTAGAAATGTCCTGCCTGCAGAAACCCGAAGCCATCTGGATATGGCTTCGGGAATTTTTATCGAGTCAATCGAATCCTCCAGGCGGGAAGGTATGCACAGTAAAGACTATTGTGACGCGTCGCTGTGGTACGGGCGGTGAACTTCGATATGCGGAATAAAATCGAAGTGCTTCAAGTTGCAGAGCAGCGGTATATTCAGTCGAACCGCTGGCGCAGCAATGAGCACGTCGAGAATCCCTATCCCATGACTTAAACGAAATTTCCGAAAGTGGTCACAGCCCAAGCCGTATCATCAGGACTCAGATATACAGAGGTAAAACGATGACGGAAATGATCAATCTTATCCCGTTCCTCATTGTTGCGACATCCTGCGTACAGTTCAAGAACGGCGATATCGGAAATATATAACTGGTGTTCAGCATTGGCTCTTAGCCATTCAACAGCAGAGTGAAGTTCCGCAAGAGCCAGAATAGGTCGTATCGAGTAAGAATTTTTCACCGTTCGGCACGACGCCGTTCCTCCTCTTCCCGGAGTCGGCGCACAAACTCTGTGCTGTCGCTGATATCTTCACGACCCTCCCACATACCTACAATGCCTGAATCCAGCACCTCCTGCGCAGTGATATAGGATTTAACTTCCCCCGTATTTTCTGATTCTATTTCTACCGCCAGTGTAGCTGGTCCAGCAGGTATATATTGAGGTATTTCGATGGTTAGTCTGTGATCTTCTGGAACTTCTTTCCTGACCTTCCAACGTGTATTCATGGATTTATCTCCAATAAAAATCTCATTCTTCCCTCTCTATGACCGTTGCCGTATCCAATACTCACGAAAAGCCCGTAAGCGTGGCAGTGCCTCACGGTCCTTCTGGCGGTTGGCGGCCTCTTTGCTGGCAATGATGTCGTCTGGATGGCAGACGGGAAAGCCTTCCACATCCACACATCTTTGCCAGGCATCGCTGAAACGTTCTATGCCGTCGGGAGCGAAGACCTGACGTGTTTTGGAATTGTGGACACACCAAGAAGCAGTTATCTTGTAGAATAAGGAGGTGTGTCGATGAAAGTGCAAAGATCATCCCATTCGAAGAAGCGATATGATGCTGAATTCAAGAGGGAGTCCGTTCGTTTGGCTGAGACCAGTGGTAAGACGGACCGGCAGATAGAGCGGGACCTGGGGTTGTACCAGGGAGCGATCGCGCGCTGGCGTAAGGAGCTGGAGGGAGACCCGATGGACGCGTTTCCGGGCACAGGGCACCAGAAGCCTTTAGAGGAGGAGAACCGTCGGTTACAGCGAGAGCTTGCAATCGCTCGGGAAGAACGGGACATCCTAAAAAAAGTGGTCGCCATCTTCTCAGAGGGACCGAAGACAGATTCAGGTTCATGAAGGCGCATCGCAAGTCGTTTTCGGTGGAGAGGATGGCGAAGGTGCTCGAGGTGTCGAAAAGCGGTTATTATGCCTGGCTTTCCCGTCCTGAGAGCAGGCGAAAAAAGGAACGGCGTTATTTGGATGTCCTGGTGAAAGCGGCCTTTGAGGCCAGCCACGGCCGGTATGGAAGCCTGAAGATCAGCCGCGAACTGGCGGCACAAGGCAATCCCTACAGTCGCAGCCGGGTGGCCGATTCGATGGGTCGCCAGGGCCTGCGGTCGAAAGTGCGACGGAAGTTCGTGGTGACCACCGATACGAAGCACAACCTGAAGGCGTCCCCGAACCTGCTGAACCGGGAGTTCAAAGTCGATCGTCCAAACAAGGTGTGGACCAGCGATATCACCTATTTGCGCTCTGGTGCGGGATGGTTGTTCCTGGTGGTCTTTCTCGACCTGTATTCCCGTCGCATAGTTGGCTGGTGTGTCTCTACCTCGTTGGGACACGAAACACTGCTCACGGCCCTGTCTCGTGCAGTTTGGCAACGCAGACCGGAACCGGCCCTGATGATCCACTCCGATCGGGGAATCCAGTATTGCTGCGATGGCTTCCGACAGGCTATTGACAGACATCAGTTTGTTCAAAGCATGAGCAGAAAAGGAAATTGTTGGGACAATGCCGTGACCGAATCTTTCTTCCGGTCGTTGAAAACCGAATGGTTGTATCATGTCAATCTGAAAGATCTCGATCACGCACAACGCGAACTCTTCGAGTATATCGAGCTGTTCTACAACAACCAGCGGCTGCACGCGACTCTGGACTATGTGTCGCCCGCTAATTTCGAAGCGCCGCTGCAGCACCAGAAAGAGGCTTAATCAACTGTCCATTTTTTCCGGACCACATCAACCAAGTAGAGATCGAAGGGCCCGTTTTTGAGCTGGATAAAGTCTTTGCCGCGCTCGATGTCGCGTGCGTGTTCATCGGTCAGCGCAAATCCGAGCTCTCGGAGTGCGTCCACCAGCGCACGCCCGTTTTCAGGCGAGCGGTCCACCAGCAAGTCGGCGTCCTGCGTCGTGTCTGGAAATCCGAGCAAAATGGCCCCTGATTTACCGATGAACAGGTACCGTACACTGTGGCGTTTAAGCGCGTCTCGAATCTCCTGTGCTTGTCGATACTCAAACGCGGCCATAGCCCAGCCATTCCGGCAGATGGGTCTCGCACCAGCGACGGTAGTCTTCCATGGTGTCGAAAGCCCGATAGGACGCATCGTCTAACACCGGCTTATACGTTTGAATGAAGGCGTATCGCATCCGGGTTTCAAGCGGTCGCCTGGCGGCTGCTTCAAAGGCCTCGAGCCACTCGTCGGGAATCTCCACGTTTTCTGTTCGACCCTGGAGATGGGTCGCGCATTCTTGGACGTCTTCTTCAACCGATTTAGCTTGCTGTTTCATGGCCTGCTCCAGAATCAGCGCCTCACCCTCATGGTTAAATTCGACATAATATGTCGACATAATATCGACATAAATAGCCGAATTTGCAAGAAACTCGCTGAAGCATTAAGATCACCCACCTCTGCCCTGTCACGGGGGCACAACCCGGTAGATATTGCCGCTGGCCTCGTGCAGAGATGCGGTATCCGTCCCCAAACCGACGTAGAAGACCCCTGCATGGTATTCGAATGAGCGGGCCAGCGCCGGTGCGGAAAAGCGCACCACCTCCCGCCACACGGCCAGGTCCCCGGAGCGGTAAATGATCGCGGTAAAGCCCGCATCTTCCGGCCGGTTGGTGAGCACATACGCCCGGCCGTCCCGCACCAGGATATCGTAGGGCAGGTCGGTAGGGGCAAGGGGCAAGCGCTGGGCTGCGTCAATTCGGGCGGCTTTGTAGGCGGCGAAAGGACGCCACTGGTGGTCGTTGACCCTGTCGGCGCCAATGTAGACCAGGGTTTGCCCAAGGTGCGCAGCACGCACCACCAGGGGATGGCGTCCAGACAGCGCATCGGGAAACAGATCGGTTTCTACCGGTTTGAACCCCCTGCTGTTATAACGAAAGATAAGCCCTTTGTAGGCCGACACATAAAGTATATTTTCCAGCGTGAACAACGTATAAGCCCGGGGGGTTCCCGGCAGCACAACGCTCTTCCAGGTCCGCCCCAAATCGTCCGAATAGGAAACCATGGCGCCTTTTTTGGACCCTTCGGCGACAAACAGGGTATCGTGGAAGGCCAGGATATCATACGTGTGAATGCCCAGGGGAATGGTGCGCACCTTCTCCCAACCGCCTTCATTGAGACGGTAGAAATTGCCCAGATCCCAGGAATCGCGCGGATCGTGACCGGGAATATACAGCCGGTTGCCGATGATGCGAAAGCGGTCGATCTGCTCTTCATCCACGGTAAATTCGGTCTCAAACCGGCCGGTTGCCAGGTCGTATGCAACAATAGGAATCGGGCCTGCATTCGTCGCCGGCCCCCGGTTGCTGCTGTTGCCGTGGCCCATGTAAAGCGTGCCCTGCCAGAGCTGCATATCCCAGACATTGCGGGCATAGCGCAGCGCCACGGGATCGAGAGGATTGCGGAGCATCTTCCGCGGATTCTGCGCATAGCGCAGCAGAGTTGGCCACAGGGTCTCACGCAGAAACGGATTGCCCAGCAGCGTGACCTCCCTGGCAACTTGAGGCGCGTCCGGCCGGTTCTCAGCGACGGTGTGTTGAACCTGGAAAGCAGCTTTCGAGCCGGCCGGGGAGTCCAGCGCCGGATCTCCAAAACCGCCGTTTGCGGCCATAGCGGTCGATATGCCCAGCAGAATGCGCAGGCCCTTAACCCGACGAACCAGAGATGCGCACATCTATCTCACCTCACCGGACAATCTGGCGCACCAACCAGAAGAAAGGCCGAAGTACATAATAAAGCGGAAACAGCGCATCCGGCAGCGGAAAACGACGCCAATCCGTTGCGGATATCAGACTATATTTTTTCAAGATGCCGAATCTATGTCGAAGGTCGCTTTCCAGTTTCAAAAGGTACACTAAATGCAAGCATTTCTTCGCTACATTCGCTACATAATAGTTTTCGGGCAGCTTCTGCCTGCGAATCGCCTCCTCGACCAGACCCGGCATCGCCCTGTCCCCCTCGGCGCAACTCCGAACCGGATCGGGCAGCGCAGTGCCAAGCAACAGATGGGCCAGTACAAGCCCCTGTGCCAGTGAGCGCTGAACACCCAGTTTGGTGGCACGCGCCACCAGATCTCCCCAGTTTACCGCGTGATCCTTGTGGAGGAATTCAGCCAGATCACAAAGCCAGAACAGACGGAACCACGCATGCTGTCCACCATGAATACACAGGGTGATTACGGTATCCTCAGGAGACAGGGTTTTCACCGAGATGCCGGAAATAACGGTGGACTGCGCCCCACTCCAGATCCGCTCCATTTCCCAACGATCAATTGCTATCCAGGGCAGCCAGTGAAGTTCAACAATAAGCGCACGCTCAACATGCCGGTATGAGAAGTGGCTTCCGGCATACTGCAGCAAAACATCTTGCTGTCTGCGACTGAGGGAGAAATCCGGAAACAGGCGTTTATAGCCTGCCTCAAGCAGGAGCCGCTCTGCCCGTTCCACCTGCGCTGGGAAGACCAGAAGATCCAGATCGCGCATAGTGCGCCACCCCAGGTCGCCGTAGACCTGCAATGCCAGCGCAGGCCCCTTCAAAGGCATAACAGGAAGGCCGTTGCTATCGAACAGCTTAACCAGACGGACCAGCTCGGCTGCGTATCCCAGAACGCGCTGAATGTTTTGATGGCAGCATTCGTGCAAAATACGGTGGACGGACTCAGGGAAACCGTGATCGTCACAGGCTGTCAGGGTCCGGTACACCATAGGGATGAGCCGGTGCCGGTCGACCATCTGTAAGAAAGATTCCCAGTCGATCGGCTCACGGCTCAATATGCGGATACGCCGTTTGTCTTCCTCACTCACAGAAGTCCTGGCGCAGGCCAGCAACAGCCTCATCTCCGGAGAAAGGTCGGACAAGCGGACATTCATTTCACTGTTTGAGAAGCTGTCGGGGGGGGCGCACCCGTTTTGGCAGGCACCACGATGCGGCTGCCTGCATTGATTCTGGGCCAGGCGCGCCAGAAGAGCCTTCCGCCGGATCTCAAGATTTCCCCGTTTGCCCGCTCCACGTAGATATCCCCTTTGCGGGCGTCCACCCTCAGCCCGCCGGCCCGCTCCAGATAGTAGTCCACGCCTTTGCCCGGACGAAACAGGATATGCTTGGGACTGTAAACGGCCCCGGCGACTTCCACCGTTGAAGGACTTGGCGGGAGTTCGATCACATCGCCGTCCTGCAGGACGATATCCTCTGGTCCGCCCGGATGTTTCAATGCCGCGGGCAAATCCACTGCGATCCGCCCCACAGAAGGCCGATGGAAGTTGACGCCCTGTGGATAGGCGCCTTCTTTCATCCCTCCGGCCTGCGAGATGATTTCTGTCAGACGCTCCGAGCGAGACCCCAGAGCATAGGTCCCGGGGAAGCGGACCTCCCCTTGAAGCTTAACATATTGCTGGGGTTCAAATTCTGGATGGGGGCGGATAAATACCGCATCGCGATTCTGCAGAAGGAGTTTGTCCGTCGGTTTTGAATCAATGTCGTAAATATCGCTGATTTTCGTCTTGAATACCTGCACCGGACGGTCAGGGGTAGCTGCATCGGGGTCGGAGCGGGCGACTTCGGCCTCAAGCTTGTAGGCAACATCCCGGAGCCCACCGGCCAGCACAATGAGGTCTTGCAGCCCCATACTCGAAAAAAGCTCGTAGCGGCCCGGCTTACGGACCAGGCCGTCGATGGTCACAAACTGCCGGTCTCCAAAGGTATGGATGGAGTAAACAGTGATTTCATCCAGGGGGCTTAGTGGTAGGTTGTGCGCGTCCTCTCCCGCCAGGGCTTTTCCAAGGTGAAACGGGATCAGCGTTTTTGTCAGGTCGGGATTTGTTCGTACAAGATCTGCCCGTCCCCGGTAAGCTTCGGGCAGAATCCCTTCGCTTTCCTGTATCAGATCTCGAACCCTCATATCCGACAGCAGCTGATAGCGTCCCGGACGCGTGACGTACCCTCGAAGGGTGACCGCGTTTGTAAATGCATCTCGGATTTTAAAGACCGAAACCACATCGCCATCCGACAGCCCAAAATCTGCTTCAGACAGCAAAAGCTCCGCCAGATTGACATCGATGACCCTCTGCTCCCGGTGTCTAACGATCCGCTCAATCTGCACGCGTTCGGCATACGCACCCGGCTCTAAGCCGCCTGCAATCTCAATGAGCCGTCTCAATCCCTCCTCGCCTTTGAGTTCGTAGATGGCCGGACGGCGCACCTGCCCCTTTAACCTCACCCGCTTGCCGGCCAGCGGCACGTAGACAACGTCCCCATTTTGCAGGCGGACATCCTCGCTTTTATCTCCATCCAGCAGAAATCTGTAGAGATCCACATAGCTGGCCACCTTATCGTGTCGGACCAGGCGAATATTTCTTAACGATCCTTTGGGGGTGGGACCACCCGCCCGATAAAGCGTGTTGAGAACCGTAGCAGTGGCGTTTACGATATACGCTCGGGGCGTTCGCACCTCGCCCACCACAAATACCTGGATGGATCGCAACTTGCCCAGAGCAACATTGATAAACGTGGTGGCTTGTGCAGGATCTTCGCTAATCCCGGTATAAGCCGGGGCAAAAAACTGTGTGACCCGGTGCTGAAGCGCGCCCAGAGGCATACCGACCACCTGGAGCCGTCCCACCCTCGGAATGTTGATGTCGCCATTTTGATCCACGGTCAGCGTGTAGTTTAACTCTACCTGCCCCCACATCGAAAGGACAATCTCATCTCCCGGACCGAGGGGGTACTCGGGATCGACAGCCCCCAGCGCCGGCAACTGAAACGCCTCTGGAGCCAGTTGAAAGATGTTGTGCCCAAAATATAACGAATCCGGTGGTGTAATCGCAGAGGCCAGCCTGGCGGCCTGCCCCAGAAGCGCACGTATCGTGTCCTGTATGGCGATCGTATCCAGACGGGATACCAAACGGGGGGCTCCCTGGGCGAAGATCGCGTTCGACCCGGCTGTAAGTCCGAACCATAGGACCCCCCACACCAGAATCCAGTGTCTATACCGAATCACAACACTCAACGATTTGCCTTTCTCTGGCTTCCCGCCCCGAACAACCGCTTCATTTGCGCCACATCTCTTTGCAGGTGTTTCAGAATCGGGTCCATCCGTCCTGACTGCCGGCCGCGTTCGACATACTCCAGGAAGAATGCCAGGAACACCGACACCATAAATCCCATGGCAGAACTCAGAAGCATCGGTCTCGTGATATTCGGTTTGAGGACGGATTCGGGCGGCTCTGCATAGTTGAGCACCTCGATACTCGAAATTTCTCTCTTGGCCTCCAGCCGGGCAACTTCGTACCTGTTCATAACGGTCGAAAACAGGGACGAGAGGATCTGGGTTCTCTGTTGGAGCCGGGAGTATTTGATCTCCTCCTCCGGCGTAAGAAAAACCGTTACCCCTTGCCCAAAAGCGAGATTCCGATTTTGTTTTCGAAACTCAGTCAGATACCTCCGGCAGAGCCGGAGGCTTGAAAAACCGGGAACCGCTCGAAGCGGTTGAAAACCGTGGGCCACCTAAAGGTGGCTACCCATCAAACAACTCCATCTGCTCAAGCCTACGATCTGCTTCTTCTTGCTCCTGGATGTACCTACGAACCGACTCCTCATCCTTGCCAACGGTAGAGACATAATAGCCTCTTGCCCAGAAGCTCCGACCCACAAAGTTCCTCCGACGCCCAGCGAAGGTCCGAGCGATGTGAATGGCGCTCTTCCCCTTGATGAACCCCACCACCTCTGATACGGCGTTTTTCGGAGGTATCGACAGGAGCACATGAACATGATCCAACCTCAGGTGACCTTCGACGATCTCGCTCTCCTTACGCAAAGCCAGATCCCTGAGCACTTCACCCAGATACTTCCGCAACTCCCCATACAGTGCCTTCTTCCGACATTTGGGAATCCACACAATATGGTACTTGCATTCCCACCGGGTATGGCTTAAACTTTGTACGTCCATCGGGAGCCTTCCTTTCCGCAAGCTTCAAGCGGTCCACAAAGGGAAGGCTCTCACATTTCTGGGGAATTGTCAAACTCTAACAGTCCCCCGGCAGAGCCGGGGGTTTACCGTGATTAATCAATGCCTCTTGAGCCTGTTCCGACTCTTTCTGAATTTCAGAGATCCTCTGCTCCATAACGGTAAGTTGCTGCTGAAACTGCGCCTGGCGCTTCTCCTGCCGGTATAGGATGAGCTGTGCAATATACTCGTTGGCCACAGCCGCAGAGAGTTCCGAAGATCGCGTCTCTATGGCGATTATAAGGAGCCCTGTTTCCGCATCAGCGTTGAACTCGGCGGCCCCCAGCAGCGCATCGATGGCCTGCCGCTGGGTTTTAACTCCGAAATACTCTACGAGATTCGTGGTACAGACTTCCCCCTCTAGCGTATATTGGTATACCTTCTGAAGCACCTTCCGGTTCAACGAGTAGCTTTTTAAAACATTCGCCAGTGTCTGAGCCAGCCACAGGTTCAACCTGTGAAGCCGTGAGACATCCAAGACCAAAGATTGCTGTTGTCCCAGCAGTCCCGCTTGTAGATTCGAAAAGTTCGGCTGCGCTTCCGGCAAAACCGTCGCCTCGGCTCTGTAAATCTTTCGTTCTGGGGTAATGGCGATATAAAGGATAGAGGCCAGCGTGCAAGCGACTACGCCCCAGAAGATCAGCCACCGCCGCCGCACGATCACCTCGATGTAGTCGAACAGATCAATCTCATCCTCCACCGGCGGTACTTCCGTCTGCACCCCAGGTGGCTGGATGCGCTCTCGATCCGGACGCTCCTCAGCGCGATTCACCGGATGTGCCTCCTTCAAGTTTGGCACTACCTACTCATCTTTTGAACTATTTTAAGGGCAGTATTTGGCCCTTTGTAGTATATTTTTCAGAATCAAATGCTTGAATTTTGGGCTGTTCAACGCCGGTATATCACCCAGGCAGCGTCATAATGTAATTGAAACCACACATCCCGTCAACTGTTCCTGCACCGCCATGCTTCCCGACTACCTCAAACCCGGCCTCGACCTCGTTTTCGTCGGCTTCAACCCCAGCCTCCCCTCCGCCCGAATCGGCCACTACTACGCCGGCAGGGGCAACCAGTTCTGGCCCTTCCTCTTCGAAGCCGGCTTCACCCCCCGCCGTCTCGCCCCCGAAGAAGATGCCCTGATCCTCACCTACAACATCGGCCTCACCGACCTGGTTAAACGCGCCACCGCAGGCATTGCCGACCTGACCCCTCAGGACTATCGCGCCGGCTACCCCGCTCTGCAACAAAAACTCGCCCGCTTCCGCCCCCGAGTCGTCTGCTTCAACGGCAAAAGCGGCTACGCCAAACTCGTCAACCCCGCCTGCGCATACGGCCTCCAGACCGAACCCCTCGAAGGCGCCACCCTTTACCTCGCCCCCTCCACCAGCGGCGCCCTCCCCATACCCCGGGCAGAAAAACTCGCCTACTACAGAGAACTTAAAGCGCTGCTGGATATTAACACTTGACTCTCGGTCGTGCCTTGATATATTGACCATCACACGGTATACGAACCCGAAAACACAGGGAATCACGATGTCTGTTAGTGAAAAATTGCGCCAGTTGAAGATGGATGGCTTTTGCATTGTCGGTGGAATTATCCCCCAGGACAGGGTTGACGAGGTACGGGACAGCGTGGTGGCGGCGCAGGCGGCGCACGACGAACAATCGCGGGCGGCCCTGGAAAAGACCCGGTCGCGGGGTCACCGCATAGGCGTCAAAGGCGTCGGAAATCTGAAACAGGTCATCAACCACACCCGGACCTTTGCCCTCTACCTGACAGACCCGCGAATCTTGGACATCGCCGAGGCCGTATTCGGTCCCCATGTGCGGATCTCCTGCACCGACTGCGTCATCAACCACCCGGGCAACGAACGCGGCTACTGGCATGCGGACTGGCCCCACAACCAGACCAACGCGTCGCACATCCCCGCGCCCTACCCCGACACCATCGTACACCTGTCCACCATCTGGATGTTCTCGCCCTTCAGCCCCGAAACGGGAGGCACCTTCGTTGTGCCCGGCAGCCACCGGATGAACAACAACCCCTCCGCGGCAGGGGTGGAGGGCATCGACCCCGACGCGCCCTATCCAACCGAAACCCAGGTCTCCGGGGCCGCAGGCAGCGTGCTGTTGTACGACAGCCGGCTCTGGCACGCGGTGGCGCCCAATCTAAGCGACAGGCCCCGCGTGGCCCTCATCGTTCGCTATGCGCCCTGGTGGCTGAACCTGAATCCCACGATGGTGGGCACTCCGGAGCACACCCGTATGGTCGTTGAAACGGGAGGAAAAAATTACGAATCCATTCCCGTAAAAAAAGACGTCTACGAGTCCCTGCCCGACAATGTAAAACCTCTGTATCGACACTGGGTGGAAAGCTGAGTCTACAAATAGATTGAATAGACGATTCACGTCTGGAGTGTCGCCATGAACGAAAAAATCAACAACCACATCGCCGACCTCATCGGCAACACGCCGCTCATGCGGTTGGACAACCTGTCCCCCCCGGGGGGCGCTTCCATCCTGGGCAAACTGGAATACCTGAATCCCGGGGGAAGCGTGAAGGACCGCATTGCGCTGAGCATGATCCAGGACGCGGAACAATCCGGCAAACTCCAGCCGGGGATGACCATTGTCGAAGCCACCAGCGGCAACACCGGCATCGGCCTTGCCATGCTATGCGCCAAGTTCGATTACCGGTTAATCCTCGCCATGCCCGAAACCATGAGCTTTGAACGCCGCGCCCTGGTCACCCGTTACGGAGCGGAAGTGGTGATCACCCCCGGCGACGAAGACATGGGAGGCGCAGTACGGCGGGCCAGGCAAATCGTCGAACAAAACCCCCGCTGCATCGAACTGCGCCAGTTTGAAAATCCGGCCAACGCCGAAGTACACCGGCAGACCACCGGCCCGGAAATCCTCCACGCCACCGGTGGCAAAATCGCCGCCTTTGTTGTGGGGGTAGGCACCGGCGGCACCATCACCGGCGCAGGCGAGGTCTTAAAAGCCTCAGTGCCCGGCATCCAGATAATAGCCGTAGAACCGGCTTCCTCGGCCGTGCTAAGCGGAAAATCCGCGGGTTCCCACGCCATCGAAGGCATCGGCGCGGGCTTTGTACCCGCCGTCTTGAACCGCGACATCATCGACGACGTCATCACGGTCGAAGACCGGGCCGCATTTGAAATGACCCAGGCCCTGGCCAGGGAAGAATCGCTCATGGCCGGCATATCCTCCGGCGCAGCGGTCCTGGCCGCCCGGCAGGTGGCCGAACGTCTTTCTCCCGATCAAAACGTGGTCACCGTCATACCCGATACGGGCACACGCTACTTCAGCGTTGAAGAATACTTCAAACAGGATAAAGAATACAGCGGCGGCATCCTGTTATAAGCGCCCAGAACAGATCCGCCCTTTCAGGATCTGCTTTCGGCACAGGAGAGATAGACAATGAGACCCAGAGAATTGGTCGGTGTCTTCGTACTTGTCCTTCTGCTGCTAATCGTGCCGGCGCACCCGCAGACGAAAAGTGCGAATTTCAACGGAGACCTCAAAGTCGATTTCACCGACTTTGTACTCTTCGCAAGGGCGTTTGGAGGAACCGAGGACCCGTTCGACCTCAACAGCGACGGAAGCGTCAACTTCCCCGACTTCGTACTCTTCGCCCAGGAGTTCGGAAAGACCCTGTCATCGGACGCCCCGGAATGGGCGCAGATAGAGGCGACAAACACCGGCCCCCCGGCACGATTTTACCACACGCTGTCGCTCGACCCCAAACGCAATCGCCTCCTGGTCTTTGGCGGGCGCGGGCCCACCTCGCTGGCCGACACCTGGATCTTCGACCTCGACGGCCGGTCCTGGCGGGAAGTAATAGCATCCCCATCTCCGTCCGCACGCAACGGCTACGCGGCCATCTACGACGCCCCCCGCGATCGCATCATCATTTTCGGCGGACAAAATGCCGGCTTCTTCAACGACGTGTGGGCGTTCGACCTGGAGAACGAGACCTGGCAGGAACTCGCCGCCTCGGGCACCTCGCCCTCGACCCGCTACGGCACCTCGGCCATCTACGACGCCCCCCGCAACCGCATGGTCGTCTCGCACGGCTTCACCTCCCAGGGCCGCTTTGACGACACCTGGGCCTTCGACCTGGCCACGAATACGTGGACGGACATCACCCCGACCAGTGGTTCAAAACCCCTCAAACGCTGTCTGCACAGAGCCGTGTACGACGCATCCGGCGACCGTATGCTCCTCTTCGGGGGCTGCTCCTCCGGCTTCGGGCCCTGCCCGCAGGGCGACCTGTGGGCGTTCGATCTGAAGACAAACGTCTGGACGGAACTCCAGCCTCCCGGCGACACGCCCTCCGCCCGCACCGACCCGTCGATGGCCTACGATCCCACGGGCAAGCGCGGCATCCTGTTTGGCGGCAGGAACTCCCAGAGCTTCTTAAACGACACCTGGAGCTTCGACGTGGTTGCGCAGCAATGGACGCTGCTCTCCGTTGAGGGCGGTCCCCCCTCCCCCAGAAAAAGCCACGACGCGGTGGTAGACAGCACAAACGGGCGGCTCCTCATGTTTGGCGGCACCGGCACAGTCGGCACCAGCGATGATCTCTGGGAGTTGAAATTCTGAGGCAGGAAAGGGATCTTTCTTGGAGTTGAGTCGAAAAGAACAGGCTTTTGAAAGCCGGTTTCGCAAAAAACTAGCCCTGTGGAGCCAGGGAAATCCCTGGCCTGGAATCCTGACGTGCGCTCTGCTGACCTGGCTTGCAGCCGTGCTCCACAGCCTGCCTTATCCCCCCTTCACCCTCTCCGGCGGCCACCACCCCATCAGCGCCGTTTTTCTGGCCCTCCTGCTGGGAATGGCGTTGCGCAACGCCGTGCCGCTGTCCCGCCAGTTGAAACCGGGGGTCGATCTTGTTGTGAAGAAAGCACTGCCGGTCGGCATCGTCCTGCTGGGCGCCCGGCTGGACTTCTACGACCTGATCGCCGTCGGCCTGCGCACAATAGCCGGCGCACTCATCCTCATCACCGCTGTCCTCCTCCTCACCCTCTGGCTGACGCGCACGCTCCAGGTCAAACAGAAACTGGGACTGCTCATCGGTGTGGGCACCGCCATCTGCGGCAGTTCGGCGATTGTGGCCGTTGCGCCGGTGGTAAAAGCAGAAGAGGAAGACATGGCCCTCTCCATCGCCATCATCAACCTTCTGGGCGTACTGGCCATGCTGGCCTTTCCCATCCTTGCGACCGTCCTCCACCTCAAACCGGATTTGTACGGGATATGGTGCGGCCTCTCCATTCACGCAACCCCCCAGGTCATCGCTGCCGGATTTGCCCATCCCACAAACGGCCAGCTCGCCGGCGAGCTGGCCACGGTTGTCAAACTCACCCGCATCTCCCTCCTCGGCCCGGCCGTCTTTGCCATCGGCGCAATTTATGCCTATCAGCGCCGCAAGCAGGAAGCCTTCGTGGGGCACGCCGTCAACTACGCAAAGCTCGTCCCCACGTTCGTCATCTTCTTCCTGGCCCTGGCCTTCTTAAGAACCATGGGCTTCTTCCCGGAAGTCACGCTCCACCTGACCGATCGATTTGTCCTGGGTGGCGGAGACCTCATCTTCGACGCGGCAAAACTGCTGGGCCAGGCCGCAAAATGGATCATCACCGCCGCAATGGCGGCCGTTGGCCTGATGACGGAATTCCGCGCCATGAAAGCCGGCGGAATAAAACCCTTTACCCTGGGCCTGCTGTCCACCGCCATCATCGCCCTGCTCGGCCTCCTCCTGGCCAGCCTTAACCCATGAAAATCCTCATCACCGGCGCACGGGGCGCCATCGGCAGCAAACTCGTCCCCGCCCTCGAACGCGACCACGATCTGCGGCTGCTCAGCCGCCGTCCCTTCCCCGATGACCCGCGTGCACACCAGGTGGACATCACGAATATCGACCCGGTCCTAAGGGCCGCGCAGGGCATGGACGCCCTCATCCACCTGGCCATTGCAACCGGTCGTGAGGGCGACTACGAAGACGACGCCTTCAACACCCAGCGGCTCGACATTAACGCAAAAGGCACCTACAACGTCTTCGAGGCCGCCCGGCGCGCCGGCGTCAAACGGGTCATCCACACCAGCAGCCTCACCGTCGTCTGGGGCTACCCGTCTCCAGAGTGGATCGAAGGCGATGCCCCGGCAAAGCCCATAGGCACCTATGCGTTGACAAAACACCTCAGCGAACAGATTGCCCACTACTACGCAACCGTACATGGCCTTTCTGTCATCTGCATGCGCATCCCCAAACCGATCGACATCGACGACCCCAAAACAAAAAGCGACCCCATCCTGCCGCAGTGGATCGCCTTTCCCGACCTCATTCAAGCCTACATTTTGGCCCTGAGAGTCCCCACCGTGGGCTTCGAACTCGTCACCATCGCCGGCGAAAGTACAAAGCGCCGCTGGGACCTCTCAAAGGCCCAGAAAATCCTGGGCTACCGCCCCCAATATCGCCTGGAGGAAATGGGCTACACCCTCCGCGACGAGCCGGACACCTACAACCGCCCGGACATCGTACAGCCCCAGCACCCGTAGGGGCGACCCGACGGGTCGCCCTCTCCCATCCCCCAGCACACGTCCAAAAAGGTTTCAAACAACACCGGAGGAAAAACCGTGCAACGAACTGTCACCACCTGGGAGGAAGTCCGGCAGGTCTGGGACGGGGTGCTCAACTTCCTGATGGCCGACGAATGCGTACCCTTCTCATTCGACATGCCCCCCGTCGAGCAGGTCATCGACGAAATCCGGCGCGACCCCGACGCCCGGATCTGGCGGGGAGCCAGAGGCGACAGCCTGGACCAGACCGACATCTCGGAATCGTTCCGCAAACTGCCCATCCAGCGGGCCCTAGTGGTCGATTTCGCAAATACGCATGAGGTTGCATAGGTGGCAAAAAAGGGGTATGTTATACGCCTCATTCCAATCGGTAAAGGAGGTGTATAATGTCAGGTCCCCTTCCCCAATACCAACCTCGCTTCACAAAAGCCCAACTGGCAAAAGCCCAGAAAATCATTCGTCAGCGCAACGCGCCTCAATCCCAGGTGCAGCGGGCAAAGATGGTGGTGGCCTTAGCCGAGAATAAAGCCATTGGCAACCAGAGGTTAGCCGACAGGGCAGGTGTCAGTTCACCTACGGCGCAGAAGTGGCGAAAAAGGTGGACTGAAGAAGGCTTCACTTTAGAGGATCTACCGCGCAGTGGGCGACCGCCCACTTTTTCCCCCTGTGCAAGTCAGTGAAGTCAAAGCCATTGCCTGTCAACTGCCCGCACAACGGGGGTTGCCCCTGTCTCGGTTCAGCTTATTTGAGATTCAACAGGAAGTGTTAAGGTGTGCGTTGATCACTTCAATCTCACCCACAACGATTTGGCGCATTCTCAAAGAGGATGCCCTTCGTCCCTGGTATCACCGATCCTGGCTTCATATCAAAGCCCCCAACTTTTTAGAGAAAGCCAGTCGCATTCTGGACCTGTATCAAGGCATATGGGAGGGGATACCGCTTGGCAAGAAAGACTTCGTTATCTGTGCCGATGAAAAATCCCAACTCCAAATCTTAGCCCGAGAGTTTGCCACATTGCCACCTGATTGTGGCAAACCCATTCGTATGGAAAATGACTACAAACGGATGGGCACAGTGGCCTATCTGTCTGCACTGGATGTGTTCTCAGGGCACATCTTTGGGCGTGTGGATGAGAAAACCGGCATCGTGCCCTTTCAAAAGCTGGTGGACCTGGTGATGGGACGGGAGCCTTATGCTTCGGCTGATCGGGTCTTCTGGATTGTGGACAACGGATCTTCTCATTACACCACCACGTTCCCTAAACGGCTCCAGGATGCCTATGAAAATGCCATTGCCGTCCATCTCCCTATCCACGCCAGTTGGCTCAATCAGATTGAGATCTATTTCTCGATCTTGCAAAGAAAGGCGCTCACGCCCAATGACCTGGCAGATCGACAGGCGATGGAAGCCAGGATCTTGGGCTTTGAGGAATACTATAATCTCACTGCCGAACCTTTCAACTGGCGCTTTACAAGGCAGGAATTGGAAGAACGAATGCAGCGAATCCGGCTGGCTGCATAAACTCATGCGAACTTCTGAAATCGACCACTAGAAGCGCCGTTCCAGATGTCACACTTCAAGCTGCCCAACTTCTATGCCCCGGGCAGGCTGTTTCACGGCTTCGAAGAACAGGTGCTCGACCCGTGGCGCACGGCCCTGGCAGAAGCCGGCTTCACCTGGACCCGCTGTTACCCCATCATCTTCATCAGCGGGCCTCACTGTGCCACCAACTACCACATGGACCGCTCGCACGTCGTGGCCTGGCAGCGTCACGGCATCAAGCGCTTCGTCGGCCTCCAAGACCCCCACCGGTGGGCGCCCCTTGAGGAACGCATGCTCCCCGGCGGCAACATGAAACGCCCTCCTGCAATCACCGAAGCCGACACCCTCCCCTACGAAATGAAACCCGGCGAAACCCTCTGGAACGCCCTGCTCACTCCCCACTGGGTCGAAGCCGCCGACCACGTCACCTACAGCATCAACCTCTCCCACGGCGGCCTGCGCTTAAACGGCAACCTCTGCCCGCACGAACAGGAACTCGAAGACTGGAAAACCTAGCCTCCCGACCGCCCCGCAACCCAATTGTAGATTTAGGATTGCGGATTGCGGATTTGAGTGTGTAGGAAAGTTCGGGAGTAATAACTGGCTGTAAAAACGGTGGATGTAGGATTTGCATAAACGATAGGACTCCTCTATATTGGCAAACATCGAGACAGCAATCTCATGTTAGTCCAAAAAAGGAGCCCTACCGTGATGACAATGTACGAAAAAGAGTCCTTATTTGAAAGTCTGGATGATGCTTTTACTGAGATCAAGGCGTATGTTGAAGGCACTATTGGGCAAGAAGAACTCCACGAAGTCGAACAGAATTTGTTTCGCCGACTGCAGCGATTAGGTCGCGGCTTTATGGAGACCTTTGTTGCGCTATCCGGCACAGGCTATGAAGCAGGCTATCCCCCGCTTTCGGAAGAGGGACAGCCAATGGTGTATAAAGGAACCGATGCAGAAGGTTCGCCCTATATGTCTATCTTTGGAGAAATCAGGATCTACCGTGCAGGGTATGCCGATCCTGACGGGGGTCGGGTGTATCCTATCGATGCGCAGTTGAATCTGCCAGCCCATAAATACTCCTACTTGCTGTTGAAGTGGCTGCAAGCTTCAAGCGCGGATCAGGATTTTCGCAGCACGGTCGACCGATTCAATGAGATTTTCGATTTTTCCTTTTTTCCAGAATTACCTCAGCGTCAAGGTCTGCCGATTGCCGAGTATGTCGAGTCCTTCTATGAGCAGGTTGAAGCACCACTACCTGAAACAGAAGGTAGCCATATCGCTATGAGTGCCGACTGTAAAGGTGTACGCATTCTGAAAAGCTTGCGAGAGGATGGCAAGGCACAGGAGGATGCCAAGCCCCGGCGAGGAAAGGGAGAAAAACCCGGGATCAAAAAAGACGCGGTGGTCGTCACAGACTTTTCATTCGATCCGGAAGCTCGCGAATCTGAAGAAATCGTCAAAGGCTTACTCAACCAGTTCACCCAAAAAGAGAAAGAAAAAGCCAAACAAGAGCGCCAACGTCGGACAGAAGAAGGTATCGGAGAACCTCGGACACCGCACAACAAGCACGTTTTTGCTACGCTCGACGGCAAAAAAGCCGCCTTCGACCACCTCCTTGACCACGTCCAGAAACGAGACCCCGAAGGCAAAAAAGTGTTGATCGCCTTGCTGGATGGGGATCCTTATCTGGAGGACCGGTTGCTCAAAGACCTAAAAGCACGTAGCCTGGAGCACCGACTCGATGCCCTGGTCCTGGATGTCATCCACGCCAGTGAATATCTCTGGGATGTCGGCACAGCGCTCTATGGCGAGAAAGGGTCAAAACGAATCCGATGGATCGAAGCCAAACTCTACGCCCTCCTGGATGGAAAGGTTGGCTATATCATCGGGGGGCTTCGGCAGATGCTGACCAAAAACCAAGATCAGCTCACCAAGCCTCAACAGAAGGCTCTGGAAAAAACCATCATCTACTACGACAACCACAAACATATGATGCACTACGAGGTCTACCTCAAAAAAGGCTACCCGATTGCAACCGGTGTGGTCGAAGGGACGTGTGGCTCTCTCGTCAAAGATCGGATGGAGCAATCTGGCATGCGATGGTCCATCAACGGGGCTCAGGCTGTCCTGGCACAACGGGCGGTTGTCAAAAATGGCGACTGGAATGACTTCTTCGGTTTCTTCATCGACTCCGAACGTGACCGACTCTATCCAACTGTATACGAGAGACTCGGCGCTCCTTACCAAAAAGCTGCTTAAACTTGCTCCCGTGAATTCTTACACACTCTGCGGATTTAAAGACTTTCAATCCGCAATCCCAAATCCCCAATCCGCAATCCCAAATCCCCAATCCGCAATCCACCTACCTCACCCCCCACCCATTCTCCACAAGCCACGCCCTCACCCGGTCGCGCCGGTCGCCCTGCAGCTCAACCGTACCCTCGCGAACGGTCCCGCCCGTGCCGCACGCCACCCTCAGAGACTTTCCCAGATCCTTCAGATCCGGCCCCGAAAGCACCAGGTCGCCCACCAGGGTAACCACCTTACCCTTCCGACGTTTCTCAAGAGAAATCCGCGCCCGCTGCTCTTCGGGAGGCAGGGAAACAACCTCGCTGGAAACGTCCGCTACATCGGCGGGCACAAACGCCCACCCCTCGCCCTGCGTACGCTTCTTAGACAAGATTCTTCTCCTCTAATTTTGGACCACCAGCTCAATCTCGAAAAGTTTGGGCCACAACTTTCCGGTTACAAACAATCGCTTTTTCTCTGAATCATACGCAATCCCATTCAACACATCGGCCCCCTGACGGTCTTCAACGCTCAAAAGTCCTTCCAGATCAATCCATCCAATCACCCGACCGGTTCGGGGCTCGATTCTGGCAATGCGATCCGTTTGCCAGACATTGGCATAAACTTCCCCTGCAACGTACTCCAGTTCATTGAGCCGGCTCACAGCACCCGCACTGTCCCGAACGTTAACACGACCGACTTCCTCAAAGGTTTCAGGATCCCGGAAATACAGCGTGGACGTCCCGTCGCTCATAATCAACCGGTCTCCATCGTGCGTAACACCCCACCCCTCTGTCGGGTAGGTGAACGACCGGAGGAGTTCAAAGTCTGCTTTATCGTACACAAACCCGATCCTGGACTGCCAGGTCAACTGAATAATTCTGTCGCCAAACAGGGTGATACCCTCACCGAAATAGTCGTCGGACAACTCGCGGCGCTGTAAAACTTCACCCGTATTCAACACCACCCTGCGCAAAGAAGAACGCCCCCGAAGCCCGGTCCCCTCATACAAAACGCCACCCTCAAAAATCAACCCCTGTGTGAACGCATCCGGGTCATGAGGATACGTATTCACGATCCTATAAGCATAAACCGGAATCTCCCCCGAAGGCGTGGTATCCGCCACTTCCGGAACCGTCTCACACCCAAAAACAAAAACGCCCCCCGCAAAAACAACCAGCCCCAGCCGGAGCATCTTCACACAAATCATCTACGCTTCCCTCGACATTCGCAGGAAATCCGTACTCACCCTCCAAGACCGCCCGGGGGTCGCGATCGTCCCACGAACCCCGCCAGCACCCCCATCGTCAACACGAAGGGCAGCGCCAGAAAAACCTGAGGGGGGATCTGCGCTGTCCACCCCTGCAGGCCGTCTGCAACCGCCTCGGCAAAACCGAAAAAAAGGCATGCCCCCAGCACACCCAGAGGATGCCATTTTCCAAAAATCAGGGCCGCCAGGGCGATAAATCCCCGGCCGGCGGTCATACGCTCCACAAACTGGCTCAGATCCCCCAGCGCCAGATGCGCGCCTCCCAGCCCCGCCAGCGCCCCGCTCAACAGCACACCCGCAAGCTGCACCCGGTCGGTCCGGATGCCCGCTGCCCGCGCCGTCTCCGGCGACTCGCCTGTTGCCAGCACCCACAGCCCGCAGGGCGTCCGGTAAAGCACGAACCAGGCCAGAAACGCGGCCAGAAACGCAAGAACAACCGTGAGCGGCACCCGGAAGCCAGGCAGCGGCAGCAGGTCCAGCATCGGCAGCTTGGGAGCCGATGGACTGCTGCCGTGTGTGCCGAAGCTGCGAAACAAAAAAAATCCCGTGCCTCCCAGCGCCAGAAGGTTCACGGCCGTCCCGCTCACAATCTGATCGGCCCCAAGCCGGACACACACCAGGGCGTGTATTCCCCCCAGCGCCCCCCCGGCCAGAGCGCCGCAGACCAGCCCGGCCCAGGGCGATCCGGTCACAATACCCCCCACAGCGGCCCCAAACGCCCCTGCAAGCATCATCCCTTCCAGCGCAATATTGATCACTCCGGTGCGCTCGGAAGCCAGGCCTCCGATGCCGGCTAAGAGCAGGGGCGCCGTCTTGGCCAGCGTCAACTGCAGCAGCACCCACCCCCCCAATTCCATCGTCCCCTATGCCTCCGTCTGCGCCGACGGATCCCCTTCAATCCACGCCTCCCCGTCCGTCCAGACCTCCTTCTTCCAGATCGGCACCGTCTCCTTGAGCCGGTCAATCGCAAACTGGCAGGCCTCAAGCGCCGCCTTCCGGTGCGGCGCCGACACCGCAATCAGCACACTGATCTCGCCGATCTCCAGCCGCCCGACCCGGTGCAGCATCCCCACCCGGTCCACCTCCCACCGCGCCTTTACCTCCCCCCCGATCTCTCGCATCTTCGCCTCCGCCATCTCCCTGTAAGCGTCGTACACCAGGTACTGGGTCCGCCGGCCCAGGGAGTTATCCCGAACCACGCCCGCAAACGCCGCAACCGCCCCGTCCGAATCGCTCAAAACACCCTCGTGCAGCGCGCCCGGCGCAATCGGCTCTTCCACAATGCAGTAAACATCCCCGTCCATGGATCTCCTCTTTTTACTTTTTACTTTCTACTATCCTCCGCTCACCGGAGGGATAAACGCCACTTCATCCCCCTCATTCAACCGATCGTCCCGCGCCACATATCCCTGGTTGACCGACACCATCAGGCTCGCCTCGATCTCCCCAAACCGGGGATGCTCAGAAACGATTTGGGCCACCAGGTCCGCCACGGTTGCCCCCTCCGGCGCCTCCACCTCCGCCTCCCGCTTCCTCACAATATCCTGGCACGACGCAAAAAACAAAACATTAACCTTCATATCGTGTCCTTCGCATGGTGAGACTCTGGGGAAGGGCGGGGTTTCGTGTCCTTCGTGCGGTGGGATTCTGGGGCGGGGCGGAGTTTCGTGCCCTTCGTGATCAAATCTTCACCAGTCGCGGATTCTCCACACTCCCCGGTACCCGTCCCCGCTTGGCCACGGGCCGGTCTTCGATCGCCTTGATATCCGCCGTAAAATCGATCGGGGGCGCCCCGCTGATCGCACTCCCCACTCCGAACCCATCCACCGGACACCCCGCCTCTACAAACCTCCGGATCCGGTCGGGGTCCATGCCTCCGCTCACAAAAATCTTCACATGCGCATACCCGGCCCCATCCAGATCCGCTCTTACCCGGCGCACCAACTCGGGCGTCACCCCCCCCAGTTCCGAAGGCGTGTCCAGCCGCACCCCAAAGAGACGCTCCCCCATGGCCTCGGCCACCCGAAGGCTCTCCTTTGCCTCATCCAGAAACGTATCCACCAGAACGGTCCGGCGCACCGACGCGGGCATATGCCGGTCAAACGCCAGGGCTCCGGCCACCGTATCGCCAAAAATCAACATCATCGCATGGGGCATCGTCCCTGTCGCATCCTGCCCGGCCAACCTGGCCCCACCGGGGGTCGCGCACCCGGCACAGCCCCCCACCAGGGCCGCGTACTCCATCCGATCCGAAACCGCCGGATGCACGTGCCGCGCCCCAAAACTGATCACCGGCGCCCCCGCCGCGGCAGCCACACAGGCCCCTGCCCCCGTCGCCCAGCCGCTTCCGTGGGCCAGCGTTCCCAGGAGGGGCGTCTCATAAATTCCGAACCGGCTATAAGGCCCCCGGATGCGCAGTACCACCTCCTTGGGCGCCACCGCTTCCCCATCCGACAATGCCCACACCTCCACCCCCGGCACTTCGTTCAGATGCACCAGCACCTCTGCCATACCGCACAGCAAACCGCTCCGGTTGGGAAACACCTCCACCGTCACCGTCGGATCAAGCCCTTCTGCCCCCAGCACCTCCCGGGTATTCAGAAAATAGAGATCAACCCGGTCTTCCCGAAAAAAGGGCGCAACCCCCTGTCCGCCGTCCTCACATTCTGGATCGCCCATACATTTACACCCGACAAAAAAACGCCGAGCACCCACCCCACACTCGACGATCACCTTTCTTTTTTCGGCTCCTCGCTATTTGGTGTGGGTAACCTTCCCCCAGGAACGACCAGTTGTGGTAGACAAGACGCCCAAGCTGCAGGTTTTGTGGACCAGCCTTCGAGTATTCTTTGTCAACGGTGTTGCCCGACCCGTTGTCTGTTGCTCAGGATTCTATCTTAAAAACAGTTGTTTAAGTTGTTAGATAATAAATTGTTACGATGGACTAAACGGCAAACTGGATCTCCGGATCATTCAATACCCGCCGTGTGTTTAGGAGAGATCTCATGTGCGGATACCGGAGCAAACGGTTAGGAACCACCTCGCACTCGGCAAGAAGACTGGTTCGGGTTTTTATGATTACCCACGTGAAACAGCGAAGAGCCTTTTTTTCTTTTTACTTTTTACTTTTTACTTGCTTTAGAGCATCCACAAACGCGTACGGAACCTCCACAGTCCCGATCACCGGCTCCCCCCGGCCATCGCCATGACAGTCCGATCCCCCCGTCTTCAGCAAACCGTAACGATCCGCAATCTCTGTGTACCGGGCAACCTCGGCCGGGCCGTGTCTGGTATGCCGCACCTCAATCCCGTCCAGCCCGTCGGCAACCAGCCCGGCAATCAGATCGTCGCCGGTGTACAGCCCGGGATGCGCCAGACAGGCCAGCCCCCCGGCTGTGTGAATCACCCCGATGGCCTCCAAAGGGGAAAGCGAATACTTGGGTTCGTACGCGGGCCGGGAATACCCCAGGTACTTATGGAAAGCCTCATTGGTAGAGAACACGACCCCCTCCTCCACCATCACATCCGCAAGATGGGGCCGCCCCACCGCCCCATCCCCTGCCCTGGCCAGCACCTGCTCGAACCGCACCCGAATCCCCATCTTGTTCAGCTTCTTCACCATCCGTTCCGCACGGTCTTTTCGCGCTTCCCGGTACACCCCAAGACAGTCCACCAGGTCTGCATGGTCGCACGCAACAAAATAACCCAGGACATGAATATCCTTCCCCTCTCCCTGAGCGCTCAACTCCACCCCCGGCACCACCTCAACCCCCACCTTCCGCCCCTCTTCCTGGGCCGGCAACACCCCCTCTGTGGAATCGTGATCCGTAAGACTGATGGCCGAAAGACCCTTCGCCCCAGCCCGACGGACCACCTCCTCAGGTGAAAACGTCCCATCCGAACACGTCGAATGCAGGTGAAGATCAATACGTTCGTCCATATTCACTCCGGGAATACCCCTTCTACCTCTCCACAGCCTCATCGACCCCATAGGTCAACCCCGGCGCCTGATGTTCTCCCTCACGCTTCAACCGCCGCAGCTGCCCCCGCATCAAATTCCGCTTGATGGTGCTGAAATGGTCGATCACCAGGATCCCGTCCAGGTGGTCGATCTCGTGCTGAACCGCCCGGGCGGCAATCCCACCCATCTCCACCTCAAACGGCCTCCCCTCCCGGTCCAGCGCGTCCACCCTCACCTGCGTCGCGCGTTTCACCTCGCCCACAATCTCCGGCAGGCTGAGACACCCCTCCTCCCCCACCACCTCTCCCGAAGACCAGACCACCTCCGGATTGATCAGCGCCATCGGTTCGGCCAGAGGATCCTGCGGACCCACATCCAGTACCACCACGCGTTTGCCAACCCCCACCTGAGGCGCCGCCAGCCCGATCCCCTCCGCCGCGTACATCGTATCGAACATATCGTCGATCAGACGGCGGTCCGCTTCCGTCGCCGCCTCAATCGGATGCGCCCGCTTCCTCAAAATCGAACATCCCAGCATCTTAATCTCAAGCAAAGCCATCTCTCTCCCCGTACACCGCACCCTACCCCATTGCGGATTTGGGAATGCGGATTGCGGAAAGGATTTTCAAATCCGCAATCCGAAATCCGCATTCCGCAATTGTTCACCCCTTCTCAATCCCAAGCAGCGGCTTCTGAAGCACCTCGTTCAAGCTCCCGCTCCGGTACCCCTGCAGATCCAGCGTCACGTACTTGTATCCAATCTCCTTCAACCGCTCCGCCACCTTCTGGTAAACCCCATCCTCAAAAAACCGCCCCATCTCCTCCGGTGGCACCTCAATCCGGGCAATCTCTCCGTGATGACGCACCCGCACCACCCGAAACCCGAGTTCCTTGAGAAAAGCCTCCGCCCGATCCACCATCGAAAGCGCCTCCAACGTCACCGGCGTCCCATAAGGAATTCGAGACGAAAGACAGGCCGATGCGGGCCGATCCCAAGTGGGCAAACCCCACTGCCTCGACAGCGCCCGTACATCCACCTTGGTCATCCCCACCTCAATCATCGGCGCCCGAATACCCCGTTCCTCTGCCGCCTTCATCCCCGGCCGAAAATCGCCCACATCATCTGCAATCGCCCCATAAACCAGAAACCGGTACCGACCCCCGTACCTCAGCACCACCTCATCCAGCCTGTCCGCTAAGGCCGTCTTACAATAATAACACCGGTCGGACGCATTCTGCACATAATTGGGATCCTCCAGCTCCTGAGTATAAACAACCTCATGCCGGATACCAATCTGTTCTGCCAGAACCCGGGCATTCTCTAACTCCCCCTCCGCATAACTCGCAGACACCGCCGTCACCGCCAGCGCCCCATCCCCCAACTCCCGATAAGCCGCCGCTGCCAGAAACGCACTGTCCACCCCCCCCGAAAAAGCCACCACAACACTCCCCATCTCCCCCAAAACCCCATTCAACCCCCCCAGCTTTTCTCCCAAACCCTCGGCAACAATACCCATACCCCAACTCCTTACCGTGTCCCCTACCTCCCCCGCGGCGGCGGGGACGGGCGGCTCTGTGGCCCTCCGTGTGGGGGCGGGGTCGAAGCGGCGGTTCCGTGCCCCTCCGTGATACCGCAAGGAACCACCACCGCATCCACCATCCCGTGCAACACCTTCTTGTCCTCCGGACAAATCGTCGCCTGGATGCCCGACAGAACCGGCGCTTCCCCCACCACGAAGTAATAGGGTTGAAGCCGCATCCGCCCCCGGAACCGCTCGATGCGGTCTGTTTCAAAGTCGTAATAATCCACCGAAAAACCGGCCCCGGTGTGGTACTCCTGAAGAATATGTGGGGTGGTGTAAAACGCGTCCAGCGCCGATTCGACAACCCCCTGCCAGTCCACCTCAGACATATCGTGACCCACCGACACCCCCCGGCTCCCCCAGGCCTGCTCCGAGAACCCCGACGGTTTGATCACAAGATGCCGCTGTTTTTGCCCCAGCCGCCCCAGAGATCGCCAGTCGGAAAAGACCTCGCCATCGATCTCCAGTCCCGGAATCACGGCATGGGGGGGCAATGGACGGGGATCCAGAATCCAGGTCTTCGGAAAGGTTCCCATCAAACAGTCTACGGTCTCTTCCCCCAGCTCACGGCGCCAGAATCCCTGCAGCAGCGGATGGTGAAACAACCCCATCAGCATCTTCTCTTCCAGGTATCCCTTCAGCGGGGGAGTCGCCTTCACCAGCCCCTTGCGAATCGCATAGAGGATCAGATCTATTTTGGGAATATTCTTCAGGTCAAACAGCTCAAAAAACCGGTAGAGCACATCGATCTGCCGCCGACCCTGCTCACCCTCCACAAAAAGCCCCGCCTCGGTAAAAAGCACCTCCTCCGGCCCCACCACGTAGGTCTCCAGCCCCACCCCGTTCAGGGCCTCGCCCAGCCAGGCCATCTCCGGCCGGAAGCCCGATGCCTCCTCTGAAATCACCACCCCCAGAACAGGATGCTCCGACCCCGCAACCGACCGAATCATCTGCATAAATCCGGTCACCATCCCATCCGGGCCTCCCACGATCTCATCCCCCAGCCCGCCATAGCGCGCGCCTAAGCTGGCCGTAAACCCGATGCCGCCCGGGACCGAATCGAGTTCGGTGGCAATCAGCCCGTCCCGGGTCGGAATCACATCCGGTCGAATCACGTGCGGCAGATGCCGTTTAAACCGGTTCATCCGCCCGTATGCAACCACGTCGTCCGGTTTGCCCTGGTCTAAGTACGCGGCCACCCAGCGGGGCTGGATGCCCCTGGCGCTTTGAGAGTAAAGCAGGTTGGCGGCCCCGTAAAAACGGGTAAGGTGCTTCCCCAGAGCCTCAAAATGCCGCACGATCTCAGGGGGTAACCACCACGGCTCCGGAGAAACCCGCCACGAACTGTTCGACTTCGGGTGCACCGCCCGCTGCACATCCGTATAAAGCCCCCCTTTGGGGGTCATCCGGTCGATATGCAGGCTCCGCTCCCGCGGATTCATCTGCTCAACCGGCTTTTCCTGCACACAAACGCCCATAAACCCTCACACACAATTTTGGAATACAGATAGCGGACGGGAAGATTTTAAGGCTCTTCGCTGTTTCACGTGGGTAATCATAAAAACCCGAACCAGTCTTCTTGCCGAGTGCGAGGTGGTTCCTAACCGTTTGCTCCGGTATCCGCACATGAGATCTCTCCTAAACACACGGCGGGTATTGAATGATCCGGAGATCCAGTTTGCCGTTTAGTCCATCGTAACAATTTATTATCTAACAACTTAAACAACTGTTTTTAAGATAGAATCCTGAGCAACAGACAACGGGTCGGGCAACACCGTTGACAAAGAATACTCGAAGGCTGGTCCACAAAACCTGCAGCTTGGGCGTCTTGTCTACCACAACTGGTCGTTCCTGGGGGAAGGTTACCCACACCAAATAGCGAGGAGCCGATTTTAAATTCGCAATCCAGGGAGGGAAGACGATCCGGTGAATCGTCCGGGATGGTGTAGACGCGGAGATCGCAGAGAGAATCAGATGTTGACCTTTTTTTGCCTTTCTCCGCGTCCTCCGCGTCTCCGCGGTGAACTGTGTATTCCCCAAAATACAAAGAACAGGGAATTTTTCGTAAACCCTCATTCCCTGTTCCTTGCCATCCTGACCGCTTTTCAACTCAAAGCAAAACGGTTCTCACTTATTCCTCCTGCTCTGCCTCTGCCCGGCGCCGCAAGTGCTCCCCAATCAGCCGCCTGTCCTCCGCCGAAAGCTCGGGAAATTCCGACTCCCCTCCGGACTCGGCTGCCGCCGGTTCGGACGCCTCCGAAGCATCCTCTTCCTCACCTTGGACCTTCTGCTCAAAATGACGCCGGATCAAATCCATGTCCGACTCGGCTGCCGCCGGTTCGGACGCCTCCGAAGCAACCTCTTCCTCACGTTCGACCCGCTCTTCCAAGTGCTGCCGGATCAGGTCCATATTCGACTCGGCTGCCGCCGGTTCGGATGCCTCCGAAGCATCCTCCTCCTCACGTTCGACCCGCTCTTCCAAGTGCTGCCGGATCAGGTCCATGTTCGACTCGGCTGCCGCCGGTTCGGATGCCTCCGAAGCATCCTCCTCCTCACGTTCGACCCGCTCTTCCAAGTGCTGCCGGATCAGGTCCATACTGAACCCGCTCCGGGCGCCATTGTCCGAGGCCTCTTCCACATCTGTGTCTTCTAAGGGCTCGGGCTCTTGAAGAAGAGGCGGCACATCCGGGTAAGGGGCCTCCTGAAATTCTGCCTCCTCTTCCAGCTCATCCTCTAAGTTCAAACGCGCGGCCACGGCTTCATAAACCGATTTGGCCGCTTCCACGCGAGCCTCCAACAAACGCAATGTGCGGCGCAATTCTTCTATTTTTGACGAGGCCTCGTCAATCTCTCGCCGGGCATAGTCCAGCACCTGTTCGTAAAGATTGCCCTGCCTCCCGTTGGATTTGGTCATGGCGCTTCTCCTGGGGCCATTGGCCAACTTTTATGGAAAATTAGAAATTTCTCAACTTAGAGTATACCGCACACCGAATAAAATAGCAAGTGAAAACTTTGGGATTCTCTCCGGTGTGAGAGGACTGTGCCGCTCCAAATTTCTGTTGACAACCCCTTGAAAATAAAGTAACATTTGCTTACCGGGCTTTGAGGCGCGGCATGGCCTGGCAGGATGTAACCGGATGAGGACTCGGATGTTTGGAAAACGCCCGAAAGATTCACCTGATATTCTCCTGAACAAATTTGAGCTGGACAAAAAGGTCTGGGCCGTCGCAGGGGGAAAGGGAGGCACCGGCAAAACAGTGCTCACCTCCAACCTCGGGGTCGGCCTGGCCATCCTCGGCTACAAAGTGATCCTCATCGATGGAGACCTGGGCGGCGCCGACCTTCACCTCTCTTTTGGGATGCCCGTTCCCAAACGCAACCTCAACGACTTTCTCAGCGGCCGGGTACCCTCCCTCAACGACGTTCTCCTGCCCACCCGCAGCGCCAACCTCAACATCATCTGCGGGGGCAGCGAATTGATCGGACTGGCCAACCTCCCCTACCAGCGCAAAGCAAAACTCAAACGCCACATCAACCGGCTCGACGCCGACTTTGTTCTGGTTGACCTGGGCGCCGGAACGGCCTACAACACGCTCGACTTCTTTACCATCTCCAACGAAGGCGTCATTGTCTGCAACCCCGAACCCCAGGCCAAAATCGATGCCTACGCCTTTGTCAAAAATGCGGTCTACCGCCGATTTTTACAGGCGTTTGGACGAAATACCATCCTGAAAAATCTCATCCTCAACTTCGGCAACAACGGCCATCGCGCCCTCAAAATCCGGGACCTGGTCGGCCTGATTGGGGAACATGCCGCCGAATATGGAGAAGCAGCCCGACACCTGGTGGAGACGTTTCGCCCCAAGCTGATTATGACAATACTTCGGACAGTTTTTGAAATCTGGGCTCTCCAGGTCTCATAAGTCATTGAAAAATAATATCTTATGAAATTCTATCCCTGATTTATAATCCGTTGAAAATAAACGGTTTATAAAAAGTGTCCGAACCATTGTTATGAACAAGGTCCGAAAAAAGAGCCAGCTGGAAGACGCCCAGCGGTTTATCTCCCTCGTCCGGGAATACCTCAGCGTGGAAATCGATTACCCGGGACATATCGAATACGACGAACGTGTGGTCGACTCCTGTGAGAATATGCGCCCCTTTCTGTTGGAACACCCCACGTCCAAAGTCTCTTTGAGTATCTATAACATATTGTTTAATATGGGCATCAAGGATAGACAACTCAGATACGATAAAAAATCCTACAAAAAGATGTCCAAAGGGGTACGGATCGAATCGAAGCTCTGGAAGGAGTAATGTTGCGTGACGTCCCAGGCCAACGGCCGGCTCCGACGGTGGCTGATCAACCCCATCGCATTTCGCTTCTCCGCGGGCCAAAAAAATAACGATGTCCAGCCGGCTTTTTCTGTCGCCGCTGCCCTGAAAGCCCCCGGGCGGATCCTGGTGATTCCCGACGGCCGGGCCGGCGGTCTCTTCCTGGGCGCATCCCAGTTCTGGGCCATCCGGCACCGCTACCCCGAAGCCAGAATCAGCCTGCTGGTCCATACGAAGAAAGCCTATATCGCCCGGGAGATTCCATTCGTGGACGAGGTGATCGAGTACGAGGATTTTCTCCTCCCCCTGGGCGGCAAACTCCGCGATCTCGTGCAACAGCTTCAGGAGCGGAAGTTCGATATCGCCTTTTTCTTCAGCACCGAGGAGAGTTTCTGCCCGGCGTACTTCTGCTACAAAAGCGGCGCACACCTCCGGATCGGTTTCCAGCGGGACGATTTTCCCTTTTTCAACATCCGGATTGTGCCCCGCCCGGAGGCCCGTTATGAACTCGAACGCCTCGCGCTCCTCCTCAGCACGCTCGGCATCCCCCAGGTCAAAGAGCGGGTGTCCTGGTCGGTTTCCAAAGAGGGAGCCACAAAGATCCGGGAACGCTACCTCGTCGGCAGACAGTCCGGAGAGCAGTTCGTGGGCCTCGATATCAGCAGCTGTACGGGAAACCGTCCCACCTTCAAGCAGCTTCAGAACGTCGCAGAAGTGGCTGCAAACCTTTCCAACACCCGGGCGCTGGTCTTTTTTGACTACGCCGAAAGAAAGGCGGCCAATCGGATCAAAGAGGCGCTGGGGCAAAAGGTCCTCCTCTTTCAAACCGACGACCTGCCCAAAATCGTGGCCCTCCTGGAAGCCTGTCACCAGCTGATCGCCTGTAACACCGACCTCTTCCACCTGGCCGTGGCCATGGGCCTTCCGGTAACGGGCATTTTTGCCTCCAGAGATATTATCCGGTGGGTGCCCACCGACCGGAAAGGAGTGGAAATCCTGGAGTATGAGACCATCAAACGCTGGGGACCTCAGCAAATCAGCAACACCTTCCAGCAGAGGCTCTCATCCACAGTCCCAGAGGAGGAATTTAAATAAGCATGTCGTACTGCTACACAATGTCCTCGGAACGGGGGTAGAGACTGACTTCTGACCCCTGCCTTTCCAAATTTGTGACCGGCACCACAGACCCGGATCGCCTGCTGTTATATGTTTAATGTTGCAGGAGTGTATTTTTCTGTTGCAGGATGGTGTAATGGAGTGTTTATTATATGGGCCGAAAGGAAACGGGGTGGATGAACGGTTCGTTACAGACGACTTGCTAATAATATCCATATATCCAATAATATCGATCTCTTAACCCCTAACCGCCATACACGATGGAGGCAACCTGATGAACTCCCCACGCGGCATTAATCTGTATCGCTACAGCAGCATCCGGCTGTCCTTTGCACTCGTTGCAGTCTTGCTGGTCCTTTTCTGCTCCTCTCCAGCAAAGGCCCAGGATCCGTTTGGAGCCGATATTCAGCTTCGCACAGGCGATGGCGCCCTCTCCGACACCAGAACCCTCCTTGCCGAACCCGGCGACACCATCGTTGTAGAGTTTTTTGCAACCAACTTTGAGTCCCCTCCGAAAAGGGGGGGCATGAAGATTTTGTGTCAGTTGCCAGCTTTGTGTATTGGGATGCAGAGTTGAGCCAGAATTTTGCGTCTACCGGCGGCACATCGACTCAGAGCCTGTTTACAAGGTTGCTCACCGGGTTGCAAAGCAAGGTTTTGCATAAAAAACCCCCCCTTATGCGGAGATCATCAGGGGTTGTGTGAGGTACTTCTTGATCCGAACCAGATTGAGCCATAAGCCCCGACACCACGCCCACAGTTGGTGTGGGATCAGTCCGCGATAGCGCGTCTTGCCATCTTGGGTGTAATAGCTCAACTGGAAGATGCTGGCTTCGACATTATTGCGTCGGTTTCGGATGTGAGCAGGGAGTTCTTCAATCTGTTTCCGTTTGATGTAATTGTCGATGTCCTGTTCTTTAAAGTATCGGGACTTGCCATCGATGATGATTTTGTATTTCCCCGGTTTGTATTCTTGGGCAAGTTGCACTTCCCCTGTGTGTCGATCAATGACTTCAACCCCTTCTGGTGTCCGTTCATAAACGAAGAGTCCCTTGATGCCCTGAAGGCCACTGTAGTGAAACTGCTTTCCTTCTGCTTGGGCATACTCGGTGTTTGCTGCATCATTGTAAGCCCCATCCATCGACACTTCCAAAACCTCACCCACCACCTGCTGTGTCCGCTCAATGGCAGGTTGGACAAACTCGTTGTCGGGGGCAGTCGCTGGTTTAACTTCAACGTCGGTGATCAAATTGAGACCATCCTCGTTACAGGTCTCGGTGAGGTTGACACTATACCCCTTGACCTTATCCTCCCCTTTCCTGCGAAAGGCCGCATCTTCATCATGGGCAGACTGCAAAGAAGATGAGGAAATCTCTTTAGGAGGCTTAGGAAGCACCTCTTGGGGGGAAGATAAAACGGTATATTGGTCCCCAAAGACACGCACGATCAGACCATATTGATCGCTGTCTTTCTCGGTATAGGTCTCCTGGAGCCTGCTCAATAGCAGCCCCAACTCCTGTAACTTCTCACCTTTTTCAACGCTGGAAAGACGGTAGACAACCTGATGGGGCTTCACCTTGAGCAGATCGTCCAAAACCTGCTGATCTTTTGCCGATAACCGTCCCTTCTGGCCCTTGTCCAACGACGTCCAGAACCCTTGTAAGCAACAAACCACCAACTGCAACCGGCAACAGGTGGCAATGTTGGAACCGATCAACTTGCTGTCCATTCGGATCTGCTGACCCACCACGCCAAAGACGTTAGCCTGAGTCTGAGTTAAGGTGAAAAAAGTCTCTCCAACCAGATCTCGACCGGTTTTCAGTTGATACGCATACAAAGACTGCTTGAACAGATAATACGTGGACTCTACAGGCACTTCATCAGAAAGGTTCATCAACCCAAAAGCCCGCATCACCAAGATGTTGAACCGACATTGCTCGAAAAGTTGGGCATCGCTCCACCCAAAGCCCTCCTTCAAAATCATCATCGACACCAGGTGCCGGATGGAGGCATTGGGACGGCCTATGTTGGGGTCAAACAACACGGAAAAGACATCCTCATCTACCTTTGAGGTGATATGCTGGTAGAACAGATTATGCCAGGCGGCCGGATCATTCAACTGGTCCTGCTTAGAGCCTTTGAAATGGGACTCGAAGCTGGAAAACAGATCCGGTTGACTTGAAGGGGCACTCCTTCTAAACATCTGTCCCTCGCTTTCTGAGCCAGTTATACATCTGCGACATTGCAACCTGTTCACACCTGGAATTTAGTACTTTTTCCCGAATGAGTAAACCTGACTTTTCGGAGTGGACTCAACTTTGAAAACGCGCTGGGCGCCGAACCCTCCTTTGTGTTCGATGATCTGTCCGGCGTTGAGGGAACACCCCAGATTGAGGCAATCCCATCCCTCTTTCCAATCCCCCTTCCCACACTCACAGATGGCAATACCGTAACCGGCAACCTGGCGGCTGCCTTTGGCAGCACGGCAAGTGTCACAGCAGCCACGCCTCAGTATATGGGAAAGATGACCGTGATACTATCTGCCAGCTTCCAGAGTCTCACCATCACGATGACCCAGCTTAAGTTTGGGGGCTCTGTAACCTACACGCCCAATATCCAGCTGACCATCACCAGTCCCGCGGCCCTTCCCAAAACCTTCGCCGCAGACCTCGATCGCGCAGCGGGTAACCAGAATCAGCATACCCGCCGTATCAACCCCGGTGTCTCGTTCCCCGCCCAGGTCTTTGGCGGAAGTTTGCACGAACTCACAGCCTTCGAAATCCATGCACAGATCGAATCCGAGGGCATTGACGTCGATCGCACCGTTTTTGAACCCACGCCTTCCTTCTCGGTCTCTGCCCCCCCCGCCGATTCAGGAGGGGTAGCGCCTGCTGTCGATGACTCCCTGGCATCTGCCGATATTCAGCTTCGCACGGGCGATGGCGCCCTCACCGACACCAGAACCCTCCTTGCCGAACCCGGCGACACCGTCGTTGTAGAGTTTTTTGCAACCAACTTTGAAAATGCGCTGGGCGCCGAACCCTCCTTTGTGTTCGATGATCTGTCCGGCGTTGAGGGAACACCCCAGATTGAGGCAACCCCATCCCTCTTTCCAATCCCCCTTCCCACACTCACAGATGGCAATACCGTAACCGGCAACCTGGCGGCTGCCTTTGGCAGCACGGCAAGTGTCACAGCAGCCACGCCTCAGTATATGGGAAAGATGACCGTGATTCTGTCTGCCAGCTTCCAGAGTCTCACCATCACGCTGACCCAGCTTAAGTTTGGGGGCTCTGTAACCTACACCCCCAACGTCCGGTTGACCATCTCCAGACCCTCCGCGGGTCCGGCCAGCGTCGAAATCCAGGGCAACACAGTTATCGCCCGCGCCACGGCGGCTCAGGCCGTCAGCGGTGATCTCCCTCTGGGCCGGTTTCTGTTCTCGAGTAATTCCGGTCTCCAAAACGCGCAGATCACCTTTACACAGGTCGTTTTCACCGCCGGTGCGCGCTCCGACATGCTCCAACCCAACCTGATCCTCACCATCAGCCCCGCCGTCACCGACGCGCCGCTCGTCATCCGGCCTCCGGTGCCGGCCACCATCACCGATACCCGGGTGATCATCGAGGGGAGTTTCAGCAAGCTGGGCACCGTTACCGTCCGCTACGGTACCGCCCGCGACGCCCTGGACCTAACAGCCAGCTCGGACGGCTCGGTCCAGGACTACCAGATTTTAATCGAAGGGCTGACCCCGGAAACCCCCTACTTCTTCCAGGCCACCTCCACCGATGACCAGGACCGCACGTCCCTCGCCGCTCCTCCTACACCCGCCTCCTTCCACACCAAAAAAGAAGACCCGAACCCGCCCCGCGTGGTTCAGCGGCCCGCGGCCGTCGACATCACCACAAACAGTGCAAATATCCTCGTCCGCTTCGACGAGGGCGCCACGGTCCAGGTGCTCTATGGCACCTCCGCAGACGCGCTGGACAATACCGCCGATTCCCCCACGCCCAATGCCCGCTTTCACCGCATCCCCCTCACCGGTCTGGCTGCGGGTGCGGTTTTCTACCGGGTCCGCGCCACAGACGCCAGCGACAGGACAGTCGAATTTCCCGAAGCGCCCGAGACGCTCAGTTTTACCGTGCGCTCGGAGGCCGATACCCGTCCGCTCCGCATCCTGGGCCGGCCTTCGGTCGACCGTACCTCCAGTGGAGCCATCATCGGCTGGGTCACCAACAAATTCAGCGACAGCGCCGTCTTCTTCGGGCTTTCCCAGGCCGATGCCGAACAGTTCCTGTCGGACAACCTGGCCAAACAGGCGCAGGCGGCCGGTGCGCTCGATTCGGTAACAATCAACGAGTCGGTGCGCGAACACGGAGTCACCCTGGTGAACCTCTTCTCTGATACGACCGTACACTACGTCACCCGCTCGATCGACGCTGGCGGCAACAAGGTCTTCTCCAGGCTCTTCAACTTTACCACCGGCTCGGGCGAAGAGGACAATACGGCCCCCCGCTTCGTGCGGGCGCCCATCACTTCCCGGCTCACCGACACCGAGGCGACCATCACCTTCAAACTCAATGAAAGCGCCGTCGCCGCCGCGCAGTTCGCCACCAGCATGGACGTTTATGCCGACAGCACCGGCGAGGTCGGAGAAACGGTTTCCATATTCACGCCCTCCAAGCGGCCCGATATCAACCTGACCAACCTGGAATCGGGCACAACCTATTATTACAAGCTCATTGTGACCGACATCGCCGGCAACAGCGCGACCAACCCCGGGCAGCTCTCCCTTATCACCAGGCCCACTGCCGACACACGCGGCCCGTACGTCTTCTCCCTGCCCATCTCCACGGGCGTTGCCCAGAACTCGGCCATCATCACCTGGGGCGCCGATGAAAAACACACCGCCGTGGTCAATTATGAACCGGTGGTGGTCCAGACAGGCGCCACCAAGCAGGCCGCCTCCGCCGGTAGCGTGGAGGTGATCAAGAGCTCCCAGCGCCACGCCGCCACCATCTCCGACCTGGTGTCCAACACAACGTACAGATTCTGGGTGGTAACTACCGATGGTTCGGGCAACATAAGCGAGAGCAGAACCGACGACATGCTCTTCACCACCGCGTTGATCGATGACATCATACCGCCCACCATCACTGCGATCCCCATTGCGACCAATATCACGGCCACCTCAGCCACGATCGAATGGCCCACGGATGAGGGGTCTCGGATAGCCGGGTCAGCTGGGGTCTCACCACGGACTATACGGAATTCGTAGAGGAGGCCACCGGCACCAAAGATCACTCGGTCACCCTCACCGGCATGCCATCGAACACCGATATCCACTTCGCCGTCGGCTCCGCCGACCAGAACGGCAACGTCGTCACCACCAATTTCGAGGGTCACATTTTAGGTGTGAGCGCAGACCATACCTTCCACACCCTCAACCTCGACGCTGTGGGCCTGCCCACAATCCTGGAAGGTCCCACCGTCGACTTCACCAATGAGATCGCTACCGTCATCTGGAAAACCGACGTGTCTGCTTCCTCCCAGTTGAGAATCGGCGTGCCCGAGAACTCGGCCATGGCCAGTGTGGAAGGCACGCCGGTCTTCGGACAGCCTTCTGAGCTCGTCATTGAAAACAACAACCTGACAACCCACCATGCGCTCGTCGCTACCGGTCTGCTTGGAAACCAGGCATACCTCTACCGCGCCGCCTCCACCAACGATGCCGGGACCGTCCAGAGCGCACTGCCCAAGCTTCAACCCCCCGGCGGCGATGGAGGCTTCACCACCAGTACCGAGGCCGACACCCAGTTCCCGGTCATCACCAGCCCCCCCAATGTGGTCGCCTCCACCGCAACCAGCCTCACCATCGAGTGGGATACGGACGAAATCAGCAGCAGCAGCCTCACCTTCGGCACCTCGGAGGACAGCCTCAGCAACAGAGATGACGACGGCACCAACGTCACCACCCACCGCAGGGTGCTCAGCAAGCTGGCCCCGGGCACCACCTACGCCTACCAGGCCGGCTCTACCGACGCTTCCGGAAACGGGATCACCCTGAGCAAGGTGGCTTTTGGCACCACGCCTTCGGATATCGACCTGACGGCCCCGGTGATCACCTCGGACGCCGAAATTATCTACAAGACCGACCTCTCGGCCACCCTCTCCTGGGGGACCAACGAGGCCAGCAACGCCCAGGTCAGCTACGGCACCTCGCAGGACGACCTCATCCAGGTACGCAGCGATCCCGAATTCAACACCGATCATTCAATGACCCTCACCAACCTGTCATCCAGCACAACCTACTACTTCCAGGTCTCCTCCGCCGACCAGAGCAACAACGGTCCGGTTCTCAGCGCCGTTGACTCTTTCACAACCGATGCCGTGGCGGATATCATCAATCCGGAAATCACCGGCGGCAGCATCGACTCATCTGCAACCGACAACACCGCCACCATTATCTGGAAGACCAACGAACTCTCAGACAGTGCGGTTAAGTACGGCACCTCGGGCGGCAGCCTCGACTTCACCGCGGGCAGCGCGACCGACGTGACCGACCACAGTGTCACCCTGACCAACCTCACCGCGTCCACGCAGTACTTCTTCCTCGTCGAATCCACCGACCGGTCGGGCAACGGCCCCGCCGAGAGCACCATGTTCAGCTTTACCACGCTGGATTCAGGCCAGGTGCAGGTTGCCCTGCCACCCACCAACCTGCAAACCCAGGAAGGCAACAGCACGGTCCTCCTCACCTGGGAGGCCAGCGCCTCGGCCGGTGTGACCGGCTATACCGTAGAACGCGCCGCCGGAGAGAGCGACGAGTTTGCCTCTATCGCCACCCTCGATGTGTTGACCTCCTACGTGGATGCCACCGCGCAGAACGGCACAGCCTACCGGTATCAGATCCGTGCCCTGGGGGCAAAGCAAACCGCCGGAGACCCGTCGGAGACTACGGCCGCCGTTACGCCGGACGCCGGGAAGGGGCCAGCGGCGCCCACGCTGTCCGCGATTCAGGGCGATCCACTCACACCTACCCTTGTGATCAAGAACAGCTCCGGCGCGAAAGCCTACTCCTTCCACATTTCTGGCTCCTCGCTATTTGGTGTGGGTAACCTTCCCCCAGGAACGACCAGTTGTGGTAGACAAGACGCCCAAGCTGCAGGTTTTGTGGACCAGCCTTCGAGTATTCTTTGTCAACGGTGTTGCCCGACCCGTTGTCTGTTGCTCAGGATTCTATCTTAAAAACAGTTGTTTAAGTTGTTAGATAATAAATTGTTACGATGGACTAAACGGCAAACTGGATCTCCGGATCATTCAATACCCGCCGTGTGTTTAGGAGAGATCTCATGTGCGGATACCGGAGCAAACGGTTAGGAACCACCTCGCACTCGGCAAGAAGACTGGTTCGGGTTTTTATGATTACCCACGTGAAACAGCGAAGAGCCACATTTCTTCGTCGTCCGACTTCTCCGACGCGATCGCCCTCGCCACCGGCCTGGAACCGGGCACCGGCGGGGTGACCGCCTGGACCGTGGACCGCACCCTTGAGGAGGGCGTAACCTACTACTGGCGGGTCCAAGGCAGCGACGGCACCTTCGACAGCGCTTTCCTGAGTGGGGAGTTCACGGTAGACCTGAACGCGCCACAATACCCCGGGGACCTGAATGGCGACCTCGTGGTCAACTTCGCGGACTTCGTCGCGTTCATCCAGTTGTTCAACACGGTGAAAGGCGACGGCAAATTCGAAGAGGGCGCCGATCTTAACCGGGACGGGGCAGTCAACTTCGCGGACTTCGTCCAGTTCATCGGTCTTTTCAACACAGTCTACGTCCAGGCCCCCTCAAGCAGCAAGCCGACCTCCGCCGTCCTTGCTTACGGCATCGACACCGACACCCAGTTCCAACTCGTCGGCCTGCCAACCGCCTCCAAAGAGGGCGCCGAGTTCGCCGCAGACGTGGTGCTGTCCAACGCCGGCAACCTGAAAGGCTACGGGCTGCGCATCGACTACGACCCGGCGCTGCTTGAATTCGTGAAAGCCACGGCCGGCGGCGCAACCCTCCTCCAGCAGGATGGACGGCTCGCCGACCTCTTCGGCGCCTTGAGTCACGATCCCGACAGGGGAGAACTCTTCCTCGGCAGCGCCATCACCTTCGGCGCCCCGGTTGAGGGCGAGGGAACCCTTGTCCGCCTGCACTTCCGGCTCCTGGAGGAGAACCCCCGGGGCGGGCTGATGAACATTGTCGAGGGCCTCCTCATCGACGGGAAGCTCAACATCCAGGCCGCCCAAAACCTGGGCGCTCGTCTCTTCCTGATTCCCGACACCTACGCCCTGGACCAGAACTATCCCAACCCCTTCAACCCCGAAACCACAATCCAGTACGCGGTGCCCGAGCCGGGCAGGGTCACCCTCAGGATTTTCAACATCCTGGGCCAGGAAGTGGCCACCCTGATGGACGACGACCTCCTGGCCGGATTCTACACCGCACGCTGGAACGGCCGCGACCACCTCGGCCGCGCCGTAGCCAGCGGCGTCTACCTCTACCGAATGCAGGCCGGAGACTTCAAACAGATCCACAAGATGGTTCTCCTCAAGTAGGGGCGAGGTCCCCTCGCCCCAGGCGAACCCCTGCTACTAAGGATCACAGGAAAGGCCGCTTCAGATGGCGGCCTTTCCTGTACATTACTACACCGCCGCTCACGCCCCAATCACCCTAAAACCGCTTGACTTCTCCCGATAGGCAACTTAGATTCTGTCTGTTCGTTCGCGTGAACCTCTGTAATTCATACCACCTCGGAATCGAACCACCTTGAACACCTTCAAATCGCGAAGCATCCGGCAAATAAACCAACACCCTCTGGCAATCGCCCGCCTGCGGGTGAGGGGTCTCTTTGCCCTTTGCCCTTTGCCCTTTGCCCTTTGCCCTCTCTCTCCTCCTCGCCCTAACAGCCCCCTCCTCCGCCCAGGTCCTTGCCCCCTCCCCTCAGACCCTGCCCGGCCTCTGGTCCGGCTCCCTCGCCTGGGGAGACTACGACAACGATGGCGACCCGGACCCCCTGCTGACCGGCCTCACCGGCCCCGCCGACAACTGTGTCCCCATCGCCCGAATCTACACAAACAACGGCGGAGCCCTTACCGATCTCAACGCCGACCTCACCGGGATTTACCTGGGCGCGGCAGCCTGGGGAGACTACGATGGCGACGGAGATCTCGACCTCGCGCTCTCCGGCCTCACCGCACAGGGCCAGGGCACGCTGAAAATCTACGAAAACGACAATAGGCGCTTTGTCGAAGACCTCACCCAGAGCCAGCTCGTCCCGGTCCGCTACAGCGCGCTGGCCTGGGGAGACTACGACGGCGATGGCGACCTCGACCTGGTCGTCTCCGGAATGACCGCCGGGGGCAGGCCGCGCACCACACTTTATCGGAACAGCCGGATCGACCGAACCCGGATGGGCAGTCCCCTGGGCGGGCAGCCGGTGCTGGAAGTCGATGACGAAAACACCCAGCGCCTCACAAACTTCAACCAGGGCGCCCTGGCCTGGGGAGACTACGACGGCGATGGCGACCTCGACCTGGTCCTTTCCGGATTCAGCGCCGGCGGCGTCCGACAGAGCCTGCTCTACCGGAACGACCCCCTCGGCGAACTGTCCCTCGATGTGCGAAATATCGAACAGGGGGGCATCCCCACAGTCTCAGGGGGAGATCTGGCCTGGGCCGACGTGGACAATGACGGAGACCTCGACCTCGCGCTCTCCGGCTGGAGCAGCGGGTGGGAAGCCACCTTTGAGCTCTACACCAACGCCGCCGGGATCTTGAGCGAAAATGTTGCCTTCAGCTCAACCCGCATTATCGGCGCCCTGGCCTGGGCAGACTACGACAACGACGGAGACCTCGACCTGGCCGCCACCGGACAGAGCAGAACCTCCGACCGGTTCGCCTTTGTGCTGCCCAACAATCCCACCGGTACCCTGCGGAGTGATTTCGCTCAGAATCTGGAGGGCCTCCGGGGCGGAGACCTTGCCTGGGCCGACGTGGAGGGAGACGGAGACCTCGACCTGCTCCTCTCAGGAGAAGATGCGGACGGCGTCCGGCAGACCCGGCTCTATACCAGCAGCGGTGTGGCTGTGGTCAACACCAGGCCGAACCCTCCCAGTCGTCTGGGCACCGCAATCGTCACCGGCAGCGGCGTCTCCCTCAACTGGAACGACGGCACCGACGCCCAGCCCTTGGCGCTTACCTACACCCTCCGCATCGGCCGAGAGCGCAGCGGCCACGACGTCTTCTCCGGCGCCGTCCCGGTCGGTCCCGGAAACGTCGGCAGCACCAATACCGTGCAGCTCGCCATCCCCCTGGCCCGGGACACCTACTACTGGAGCGTCCGAGCCGTAGACGGCGGCTTCCTCGCCTCCAACGAATCCCAGGAAGAAATCTTCCGCGTGGAGGACCTCGTCAGCTCCCTGCAGATCCTCCGGCCCCTGCGCAATAGCGCCATGGCCTGGGGAGATTATGACAACGACGGAGACCCCGACCTCGCCCTCGCCGGCCGGGACATCGACGGCTTTGCCCGGACCTTCATCTACCGGAACCTGGACGACATCGGCCTCCTGAACGAAAACACCCAAATTTCCCTGTCGGGTGTCCAGAGCGGGGATATCGGTTGGGGCGACCTCGACAATGACGGAGACCTCGACCTCGCCCTCACCGGCGCGGACGCGGCCGGCAACCAGACCACCCATCTTTTCCTCAACAGGCTGGAAAGCGAAGACTTTGCCCTTATCGTAAGCAGCCGGGATTCCCTGCCCCAGCTCGAAAGCAGCAGTCTCGCCTGGGGAGATTATGACAACGATGGAGACCTCGACCTGGCCCTCATGGGCATCATCCTTCGCCAGGGCAGGTCGCGCATCGCCGGCATTTATCGCAACAGCAACGGGCAATTCTCCGCCGACGCGATGCAGACCCTCACGCCGATGGACAACGGGGACATGGCCTGGGGAGATTATGACAACGACGGAGACCTCGACCTCGCCACGGTCGGACAGATCAACAATCAAAATCAGTCCGGCCTGGCCCTCTACCAGAACGACCCTGTCGGCACGCTTACCGCCGATACCCGGTCCGCTCTCACCGGCCTCCTGGCCAGCAGCCTCGCCTGGGGAGATTATGACAACGACGGAGACCTCGATCTGGCCGTCTGCGGCTTCGATTTCCCCACCCGGCGAGTCACAGAGGTCTACGAAAACAACGGCGCCGGCGTGTTCAGCAACACGGGGTTCACCCTCCCCGGTGTCGCCGGCGGCGACCTGGCCTGGGGCGATTACGACAACGATGGAGACCTCGACCTCGTTCTCGTAGGAGAGGCCGCATCCGGCCGCATCCTCCATATCTACCGCAACCAGCCGGGGTCTCTTGATCGGGTGCCCATCAACCTGGAAGGCGATGTCCTGGTCGGGGTCGACTTTGCAGCCGCAACCTGGGCGGACTACGACGGAGACGGAGATCTTGACCTGGCCAGCTGGAGTTGCCCCGTTTTGGTGGAGTGTTTAGGGCTTGGGCTTCAAGCCCGTGTTTGATGCTGTTTTTCATATGTCATCGGTGAGTGGTATGCGATTGATGAATGCCTACGATGGGGATTATACCAGCCCTCAATATACTCAAAAATAGCCAATCTGGCCTCCTTGTGGGTACGAAAACAACGGCGGTCGATCAATTCACATTCGAGGGTGGCGAAAAAGCTTTCACACAGTGCGTTGTCATAGCAGTCGCCTACAGAACCCATTGAGGGACGTATACCCGCCTCATCGCAGCGTTTACCGAAGGCAAGTGAAGTATACTGAGATCCCTGGTCGGAGTGGTGGATCACCCCACAAGGATGACGCTGCCAAAGTGCCATATTCAAAGCAGACAAAACCAACTCACTCTGGAGCGTCGAAGCCATCGTCCAGCCCACGACTCGGCGGGAAAAGACATCGATAACCACAGCAAGATACAGGAAGCCCGCCCAGGTTGGTACGTAGGTAATATCGGCCACCCAGAGTTTATTTGGGGCTTCAACAGTGAAGTCTCTCTTGACCAGATCAGGGGCTTTTTGAGCCTTTTTTCCCTTACGGGTGGTTCTGATACCCTTTCGACGGCTCACCCCGAAGATACCAATCTCAACCATCAGACGGGCGACACGCTTTTTGCCTATACGGATGCCTAATGCTGCCAGATCTTCCCAGATTCTGGGGGCTCCGTAGGTAGAATCAGAACGGGCATGAAAAGCCTTAATCTGTTCCTTGAGATCCGCATCGACCTTTGCTCTTGGCGATGGGGGGCGTCCTCGCCACGCATAATACCCACTGAGGGAGACACCCAGGACTCGGCATTGCGTGGTAATTGGCCATTTTGCCTGGTGCGCCTTCACGAACTGGAAGGCTTTCTGGGGATCGTGTTGGTCTCCTGAGCGAACCAGGCTGCTGCTTTTGACAAGATCTCACGCTCGATGCGTAACTGCTTAATCTCGCGACGAAGACGGCGCAACTCCTCTCGCTCATCACTGGTCAGACCGTCTTCTCGAAGGCCCTCGTCTCGGTCGGCCTGTACCACCCAGTTCCGGATCGTCTGGTCTGAGGGCTCGAACTCTTTGGCCAGCTCTCCTGGCGCACGACCGGCTCGAACCAATTCGACCATTTGCTTTTTGAACTCAGGTGGATAAGGTGGACGTGTTGGCGGCATAGTGGATCTCCTTTCTCCCAAGAGATAAGGTACCCACCGAAACGGGTCAAGTCCAAAGGGCAAACTCAGCTGGACCAATCCCAAACGAATCGCCGCGTTCATCACCCCGGAGAGCCGGACGGTCGATAGCTTTGCCCGGGGCATCGTGGGGAACTACGTGGTCCTCCTGCAGCGTAAGTTTCCCCACAACAACATGGGAAAAGCTGCACTCATCTTCGATGCGTTAAGCGCCTACGGCCTCCGCTACCAGCAGGACCAGACCACCCCCTACATCGAAATCTTTGAAGACGACTCGGTCTTCGATACCGTCAAATACCCCTACGAGTTTCTCCAGACCAAAATTGGCGACTGCGACGACTGCACGGCCATCTACTGTTCCATGCTGGAAAACCTCAACATCCCCACCGCCATTTTAGATGTCAACGATCCCGAATACGGCCACATCTACATGATGTTCGACAGCGGCATCGCCATCGACGACGCCGGCGACTTCTTCACCAGCGAAAAAGAATATGTACTCTGGGATGGTCGCCTCTGGATCCCGGTGGAAACCACCCTCTTCGGCTCCTCCTTTTCCGATGCCTGGCGCAACGGCGCCGAAGAGTACTACCTGCGCAAGGGGCGGGGTTATATCAACGAAATCCTGGTCTCCCAGGCCCAGCAGACCTTCAAACCCGGCGTGGTCCCCGATGCGGATATCGCCTTTCCGTCCAGTGGGGCAATCGAGGAGATTTTCAACCGGGACCTGGCCTTCTTCGAGAACCGCCTCGACCAGATCGCCCTCGCCTCCGGCGTTTCACTCGAAAGCGCCGAAGGCCTCTACGACGCCGGAGCCACCTACCTCCGCCTCGGCCAGCTCGACCGCGCCCTCGACCTGATGAACCAGGCCATCGAACGCGACCCCAACATGGCCGATGCCCACAACGCCAAGGGGGTTATCCTCACCCGCCGCAGACAGTACGACGAGGCCCTCCAGCTCTTCCGAAAAGCCCTGGACCTCAACCCCGGCGACGCCGGTTTCCGGGTCAACATCGCCCTCACCTACCACCTCCTGGGCAAAGGCGACGACGCCGAACAGGCCTATGAGGAGGCCGTCCGGGCCAACCGGGACTTTGCGGGCATGTTCGACTTCCTCACCCGCAAAGGGCCTGCGCCTTCCCGGCCGGGCACCCCCTCTGCCGTCGATCCCCTCCAGCGGATGGCCGCGCAAAAAGCCTACGACGACGGCGCCGCCTACCTCCGACTCGAAGCATTCGACAAAGCGCTCGACGCCCTCGACCGCGCCATCACCCTTGACCCCAACAACGCCGACGCCCACAACGCAAAAGGCGTTGTCCTCACCCGGCAGAGAAAATACGACCAGGCCGTCGCGCTCTACCGGAAAGCTGTTCAGATCGACCCCAACGACGCCGGCTACCACACCAACCTGGCCATCACCTACCATCTCCAGGGCAAAAAAGACGACGCCCGACGAGAATACCAGCGTGCCATCCGGCTCGACCCCGAACAGCGGCACCAGCTCGACTTCATCACCGGCGGCGAATCTCTGCCCCCCCCCACGCCGGCGCCGACCGCGGTCGCTGTCACCCCTCTGCAGCGGCTGGCCGCCCAAAAAGCTTACGACGACGGCGCCGCCTACCTCCGGCTCAAAGCATTCGACAAAGCGCTCAGCGCGCTCGACCGCGCCACCACGCTCGACCCCAAACACGCGGACGCCTACAATGCAAAAGGCGTTGTCCTCACCCGGCAAAGGAAATACGACCAGGCCGTCCCACTCTACCAGAAAGCCTTACAGCTTGATCCAGGCAACGCCGGCTACCACATCAACCTGGCCATCACCTACCATCTCCAGGGCAAAAAAGACGACGCTTTCCAAGAATACCAGCGTGCCGTGCAGGTCGACCCGGATTTCGAAGGCCAACTTGAAATCTTTGAAAAATAGCGATCGCAGGCGCGAACCGTATCGCCCTTTCCCAATTTATACAGTAAAAACAACCATTTACACTTCATTGTGATCCCGTGACGCTTTTCGTTCAAAAAAATCGCCACATCGGTGCCCCAGGTCACCAAAAAAATCGCTGTAATGTGTTTTAAATCACGTGCGATTGAAGAGAAAATGTCGTATATTTATGATCAGAACGAGCGGAGAACCCGCAGATCGGCCTTCCGGCCACAGGCCGGTCGCCTCGATTTTGCGTCCGAAAACAAACCCGCAGGCCAGAAGTCAGATATCATATAAGGAGGTCGCCCCCATGAACACCCGGATCCTCACCTTCCTGCTCGCCCTGGTGCTGGGCATTGGCGTTTGCACGCTCCCCAGCCGGGCCGAAGAGAAGAAGACCGAAGAGAAGAAGACCGAAGAGAAGAAGACCGAAGAGAAGAAGACCGAAGAGAAGAAGACCGAAGAGAAGAAGACCGAAGAGAAGAAGACCGAAGAGAAGAAGACCGAAGAGAAGAAGACCGAAGAGAAGAAGACCGAAGAGAAGAAGACCGAAGAGAAGAAGACCGAAGAGAAGAAGACCGAAGAGAAGAAGACCGAAGAGAAGAAGACCGAAAAGGCTGAAGAGTCCGAGAAAAAGGAAGTTGCGAAGGCCAAATCCGACACGGCAAAGGTCAAAGTCTCCAGCTCCTTTCTCAACCGCTGGAAGAAGATCAAGCAGGTAACGGGCAAGCGGGCCTATGAAACCCAGCAGACGCGCACCGTGGCCGGCGTGCGGGGCTCCGAAGCCGAAGACGCGGTCCTTGACCAGCTCTACTACAAGGGCGGGGTCCGATATCCCAGCCGGGTTGACCTGAAGAACGCCATCACTCAGCTCTGGGAGTCCATCAAAGCCGACCCGGATGCCGAGACCGTTCCCGAGCAGAAGTTCTTTATTGCGCAGTGCCACGCCCAGCTCGGTGAAACCAAAGAGGCGAAAGAGGTTTACAACGATATCGTCAAAAACCACGCCGACACCGACTCGGCTAAGCAGGCCAAAGAAGAACTCAAGAAAATGGCCGAGAAGTAGGCCGATCGGCCATTTGCCCTCCGGCTTATTTGTAATGACACGGCGATAAAATGTGAGGCGGTGGATGGGGGCGTTTTGCCCCTGTCTATCGCCTCGTTTTTTCACCCATTCTCGGGTTTCCTTTTTCCTTTTTCCTTTTTCCTTTTTACTTGCTTTACTTGCTTTACTTGCTTTACTTGCCAAATGCCGGATTTTTTTGCATGTTAACAGCATCACCCCTCTTTCTCCCTCGGGGGTACTTTATGAGAACCCGGAAAACGATTGAAGAACGGTTTCGCACCCTGACCCAGGCTTATTACTTCTCCTCCGCCCACCGCAAGGAACTCAGCGATGAGGCCCTGGCCAAACACCGCGCATTGGAGGAAAACATCGGCCTGCTCCGGTGGTGCCTGGAAACGCCCGACCCGCAAGAACTCACCTGGCAGAACGTCCGCGAGGCCTTTGCCTGGGCGCTCGGACTCTTCGCCCGAAAACTCTTCGGCAGGTTCGGAAAAACCGATTCCCGATCCCGGCAAGACGCCGCGCACTCCTCCGTATCCACGCCCCGTGAGGTGACCCGATGAACGAGCAAGGCGCTGCAAAAACGGCCCAAAAAGGCGGCACCACGTACCTCTTGATCGGTATTGTGGCCAGTGTACTCATCGCCGCCCTTTCCTGGACCCACTTCTACCAGGACCAGGAGGCCTCCATCTACGACTTCCGGTTCCGGCTGCGCAACGACCTCTTCGGCGAGCCCGACCAGCTCTCTGCCATTGCCACCGTCGACATCGACGACTTCGCGCTCCAGAGCTTTGGCTTTCCTTTTACCCGCGACCGGCACGCCGTTCTGGTCGATATTCTTCACGAATACCAGACCCGAATGATCGGGTTTGATATCTTCTTCTACGAACCCAGCAAACCCCTGCTTTCGCCCGGTGAAATCGCCATGCTCGAACAGGAGTCCTTTACCAAAAGCGAAGTCATCGAACTCATCAAAGATTACGACCAGGACTTCCTCCGGTCTGCCCAAAAGACAGGCATCGTCTATCTCGCCCAGACCTTTGAAGTCACCGAACGGGGAGCGGAATTCGCCGGCCGCAACCTCCGGGAGCGTACGCCCGATAAAGAGGTCGCGCTCAAAGCCCTCGCTTCCTCCTCCACCCCCCTGTCCCAGGAGGTCGCTCACAGCCTCTACCACACCATCGATATCGAAGTTCCCCTCCCCAGCTTTATCGAAGCCTCAAAGAGGACCGGATTCGCCCTGCCCAAGCCCGATCACGACGGCATTGTGCGGCGCTACCGGCTCGTCCTGACTTACGACGGCCGCATCTACTTTGCGCTTGCATTTATCATGGCCTGCGACTACCTCCAGGTCCCGATCCAGAACGTCAAACTCGTTCCGGGCGAATATGCCGAACTCCCCGGCGCGCGACTGCCCGACGGCACCGTGACCGATATCCGGATCCCGATCACCGACCGGTGCGAGATGCTGGTCAACTGGGCGGGCCCTTTCCACACCACCTACCGCCACCTGCCCTATAACCTGATCCTTGACTTCTCAGAGTTCGATCCCGGCAACCGTGCCTTGAAGCTGACCAAGAAAATCGCCCACCAGCACCCCGAAACCCTGGAGGACCCCGAAGCCTTCTTGCAGCGCGCAACCGCCGGGGGCGATGCGGATCTCAACCCTGAACTCCTGATGGCTACCTGGGATCGGGTCTCTTTCTACCTGGCCGCCGAAGGGGTGCTGTCTGAAAGTCCGGGTATGACAATTGCTTCCTTCGGCGCGGCCATCGGGGTTCCGGAAGAGGACAGCGCCGGCTTTGCGGAAATCTGGGGCGGCCCCTTCAACGAGATCAAACAGAATCTCCGGATCCTGAACATCCTGACCGAAACTCCCGACCTTTCCCTGGAGCAGATCGGCGAGCGGATGGGCGTTTCCCGGCTGGAAAAGATCCAAATCGGGGTTGGGGTCATTCGGGATCTCATCCGGAAAAAGGGTGCGGTGGGCCCGGAGGACCGTCCCCTCTTCTTTCTGGACCGTTTAAAAAGCGCCGGGCTGCACGGCGACAAAACCGCCGACCGCATCGTAACCGCCGACGACTTTAAGAACACGGTCTTCTTCTACGGCCTCACCGCCACCGGCACGCACGACCTGAACCCCACCCCCTTCGGAGCACGCGAGGCGATGCTGGGCGCCCACGTCAACGTTTTCAACACCATCCTGACGCAGAACTTCCTCAGGCGGTCGCCCAGGTTGTTGGGCGACCCCAAATGGGGCAATGCCATTATTATGCTGGTCCTGGGCCTGCTCATCGGCCTCCTGGTCCCCCGCTTCCGGGCTCTGCCGGGTGCCGCCATTATCCTGATACTCCTCGCCCTCTACCTGGTGGGCGCCTTCCTGCTCTTTGCAAAGGCCGGTATCTGGGTCGACGTCCTCGGCCCCGTCGCCACCCTCGTCATCGGCTACCTGAGCATCACCCTTTACAACTACGTCCAGAAAGAGAAAGAGAAGGAGTTCGTCCAGGGCGCCTTCGGGCACTACCTCGACCCCAACGTGGTCACCCAGCTCGTGGAAAATCCCAACCTGGTCACCCAGCTCGGTGGCGACCTGCGCACGATGACGGTCTACTTCTCCGACGTGGCCAGCTTCTCCACCATTTCGGAGAACATCACCCCCGTGGAACTGGTGGAACTCCTTAATGAGTACCTCACCGAGATGTGCGACATTATTGCCCAGCACAACGGCACGATCGACAAGTTCGAAGGCGACGCCATTATGGCCTTCTGGGGTGCCCCCGTTGTCCAGGAAGACCACGCCAACCGCGCCGTGTTGGCCTCCGTCGACATGCAGAACAAACTCGTCGAACTGCGACAGAAGTGGGAGACGGAAGGGAAGATGGTGGACCTCCGGAAGCTGTGGGCCGACCAGGGCCGCGGGGAGTTCTTCCGGGTGCGTATGGGCGTCAATACCGGCGACATGGTGGTGGGCAACATGGGGTCCCGCACCCGTGTCGACTACACCATCATGGGCGATGCGGTCAACCTGGCTTCCCGATTGGAAGGCGCCGGAAAGGCCTATGGCGTAACCACCATGATCTCGGAGTCAACCTATCGGGCCGTCCGCGAAGCCATTGAGGTCCGCGAACTCGACAGCATCCGGGTCGTAGGCAAGGACGAGCCCGTGCGGGTTTACGAGATTCTCGGCAGAAAAGGGCAGGTCGATCCCCAGAAACAGGAAATGGTTGACACCTATGCCAGGGGGTTGGCCATGTACAAAGGGCGCAAATGGGACGAGGCTATCGCCTTCTTCGAGGCCGGGCTCAAGGTCGATCCGGCCGACGGTCCCTGCAAGATCTTTATCGAACGCTGCGAAGACTACAAACAGGATCCCCCACCCGAAGACTGGAACGCCGTACACGATCTTGAATCGAAATGATGGATCACGAACCCGATTGCAAAAAGCGGGCAACCGGATCATCCGGTTGCCCGCTTCACGCTTCACGCTTCACGCCTCTACTTCCTCGACGCGAGGGTCAGGTTCATCTTCTTTTTGTACAACTCCGGATCCTTCAAAATTCGCACCGCCTCCTGAAACTGCTTGTCCCCCTTCAACGACGTCAGGAGTTTTTCCCTGTCTCCCCACACCCGGTTGGCCAGCTCCCATTCAATCTCCAGACGGATGTAGGGTTCGGACTTTTTGAACTCCACCTCCCGCTCCTGCTTCACCACCTCACGAAGCCGTTCCAGCAGGCTCTCCTCTACCTCGTCGTGCAGGCCCGCCTCTTCCAGCGCCTCCTCCAGCTCCTGGAGTCGGATCTCGCCGGGGGACTGATGGTACCGAAAGCCCAGGCCCTGGGTATTCGAGGTGTCGGCCAGGAATGCTCGAAACGTCGCCACGATCGCCTCGTCGAGTCTGTAATCCTCCGGCCTGTCCGGAAAAGACCGGTTGGCGGCATAATGCACGGCAAAGTCGAAAAAGAGCCCGGCTCTGAGCAGCGCCAGCACAAGCCTGGGCCGCTCCGCCGGTTTTACTTCCACATCGGGCGTAATCCCCCCGCCGCCGTGAACCGTGCGCCCCCCCGCCGTTTTAAATACTTTCTCGGGGTCGTCGCCCTTGGGTCCCTGCACCTCTTCGCGCAATCCCAGACTCACCAGCTGATCCAAACGGGTATCCAGTACCCGGGCGGCCTGCTCGTGATTCAGCCCGAACCGTTCTTCAAGCTCCGCCAGCGCATCTTCCCGCCGGTCGGTCTCCCCGATAAGTCCCACCACCTGGTACACCGGTATTCGGAGGGTATCCTCAACCGCCAGCGCCATCCCCCTGCCTCTTTGGGCCCGCATAGAAGATTTGTGGATGCTTCGCCCGCTGGGGGTATAATAAACGGCCGTGGTCAACTTGAGCGCTTTGTCTCTGCCGATCTGCCGCACCGTCTGCACCGATCCCTTTCCAAAAGTCGTCGTCCCCAGGATCAGCCCCCGATCTGAATCCTGAAGTGCTCCCGCGACAATCTCCGACGCGCTGGCGCTGTGGCGGTTGACCAGCACCACTAGAGGGATATTTTTAACCAGTGACGGCTCTTCGGTTCGATACGCTTCATTTTGGGAGGCCATGCGCCCCTTGGTGGTCACCACCAGCTGGCCCTTGTCCAGAAATTTGTCCGCAACCGCAACCGCCTGGTTCAACAATCCCCCGGGATTTCCCCTCAGGTCTAAGATGATCCCACCAATCTTCTGGGCCTTCAGTTTCCTCAGCGCTCGATCCAGCTCCCGGGGCGTCGTCTCCGCAAACCGGCTGCTGAGAAGCCCCGTCATCGAGATGTAACCGATCCCCGGTTCAACCTCCTCCGCCACCCTTACACTCTCAATTGAGATACGCGCCCGGACAACCGACTGATCAAAGAGCGCCTGCCGCCCGGCCCGATCGAGGGTGATACTCACCTCCTCGCCCGGCGCGCCCCGCAAAACATCCACCACCTCCTGCAAGGTCTTCCCCGCGGTTGGCTCCCCTTCGATCTTCACAATCTTATCGCCAACCACCAGCCCGGAGGTATCTGCCGGTGTGCCTTCGATCACGCTCATCACCACCGGCACATCCCCCCCCCGCAGGCTGATGGTGATACCCAGCCCTCCGAACACCCCACGCGTTTCGATCCGGAGCTGTTCCACCTCCTTTGGACCCAGATACTGGGTGTAGGGATCCAGATCGCGCAACATCCCTTCGATCGCAGATGTGGTAAGCTCCTCCGTTTCCAGAGGCTTGAAATAGCTCTGCGAAAGCAGCTTGACCACCTCTGCGTACTCGTCTATGCTCCGCTCCACCGCAGCGTAACCATCCTCGCCCTTGACCAGCTTCGAGTCCAGCGTCACATAAACGGCCAGCAACCCGATCAGTGTCAGACCGATCCACACTCTTCTATGCAACTGTCCAAACATCCAGCGCCTCCACCGGTCGTAAAACAGTTTACATCTTCTCGGAGGTCATCTCCCCAGCGTCTGAGCGTCCACATATAGTACCATTGCAGGCAGTCAAAACGAGAAATCCACCCCTCTTGCCGGAAATAGGGAAATAGGGATCTTCGAAATTTAGACGCCCCCGCCAACCCGGCGGTTCCCGCTACGGCCCATCAAACCCCATCCGCTTGCTCACTTCAGCATAAATCTGGTGTGTCAGCACCTCCACCGGACGGTCGCCCTCAACCCGGAAGACCCGCTCCGGTTCGGCGCGCCACAGCGCCAGATACCCGTCCCGTACCCGCTGAAAAAACGGATCGTTCCCCGCCTCCAGCCGGTCGGAAGTCCCCCCTCTCTCGCGTCTCTCTCGCGAAGTGGCAACATCCACATCCACCAGCACGGTCAGATCGGGCCGCAGCCCCCCCGTGGCAATTTCCTGAATGGCCTGCAGGTGCGACAGATTCATCCCCCTGCCGTGCCCCTGATACGCCACCGTGGAATCGACAAAGCGATCGGAAATCACAACCTTCCCCGCTGCCAGTGCGGGCCGGACCACCTCCGCTACGTGCTGCGCCCGGTCTGCCGCAAACAGCAGCATCTCCGCAAGCGGGCTTACAGCCTGCCGATGCCCGCCCTCAAGCACCAGCCGCCGAATATCCCGCCCCAGTTCCGTTCCCCCCGGCTCCCCGGTAACAACCACCTCCCGCCCCGCCTCCCGAAGCTTCTCGGCCAGCGGCCCCACCTGGGTGGTCTTCCCACTTTTGTCAATCCCTTCAAACGTCAAAAAAAATCCGGCCACCCACCCACCTCTTGAACGCATAAAACGAAAAGACCCGGTAAATATCCGGGCCGTGCCTCCACCAACGTTGTTCTTTTTATCCCCACGCCTTCATAAAGATTTCGACCGTTTCCGCACGTGCAACACCCGGTGCAGAGCCGTATAGTTTGACAGAACCGCGATTACCCAGATCGCCACCGTCAGCCCGATTTCACCCACCAGCGCCCCAACCCCAATCGCGATCACCCGCTCGGGCCGCTGCATAAACCCCACCTTACATTCTTCACCCAATCCCTCCGCCCGCGCTCGCACATAACTGACCATTAAAGAGCCGGCCAGCGCAAAGAACAGCGCAGAACTGGTCCACAGAGAGTCCGCCCGAATAAAGCTGACCACAATTCCGAACCAGACGAAGATTTCCGAATACCGATCAACCGTGGAATCCAGAAGCGCCCCGAACGTGGTGGCATTTCGTCCGGCGCGTGCGACCTGACCATCCAGAAAATCAAAAACACCGGCTACGAGAACCATCAGGCCGGCCCACCGGAAATAATCGAACCCGAAGAGGGCCGCGGCCACCAGGTTCAGCCCAAACCCGATCATCGTCAATGCATCGGGCCCAAACCGTTTCTCCACCAGATATTGTGTCGACGGCTGAATCAACTCGGCAACGTCGTCTTTGACCTTTTCGAGCACGCGCCCTTGTCCTCGGGCTGAAGTGATGCTTCTTTAGCTTAAATACCTTGAATTTACAAAATATAGAATAATTCGGAAGGGGTAGCAAGGGAAATCTTATCCTCTGATTCGCCTGGGAAATACCCGGCTTTTCCACATCGATATCCCCATATCTTAACAATGGATGTGGATAGATTAAATTATCGCGTTTTATCCAGTAAAAACAATGGTATTTTTTCCACACGACAGGGAGTTACAGTTATCCATATTGTGGAAAACTGTGTGAATAACCCTCTTATCCGCAAGATAGAAACCCTCAACGGTAGACCTGAACCGTCTGGATCACCACCGGCTTGACAGGACGGTCTGCCAGCCTCGGGTCCTCCTTGTGGATCTCCACGGCGGCGATCCGATCCACCACCTCCATCCCTTTTGCCACCTCACCGAATGCCGTATACTCACGGTTGAGATGGTGCGCGTCCTTGTGGACCACAAAAAACTGACAGCCCGCGCCGAAAGATTTGTCAGACACACGCGCCATGGACAGAATTCCACGCCGGTGATGGGTATCATTAAACTCATGGGGAATCGTAACCAGCGGCCCCCCGGCGCCGTCATTGTACGGGTCGTCATCCTTCGTGTTGGGGTCGCCCCCCTGAATCATAAACCCGGGAATCACCCGGTGGAACTGCGTGTTGTCGTAGAACCCGCTCTCGGCGCGCACAACAAAATTAAAACAGTGAACCGTCGCTTTCTCCGGGAACAACCTGACCTCAATATCGCCGTAATTCGTCACAATCCGGGCTTTTACGCCCCCCAGCTTGGAAGCCAGAAAATCCAGTTTCCCGGCGCCCTTCTTCAATTCCTGCTTTAACGCCCGATTCTCCTCCTTCAGCTGAGTGTTCTGTTGGGTCAACCGCTCAACCGCCTCTTTATCCCCGCAGCCGAACAGAAAAAGGGTGAAACAAATCAGAACCAGCCGGACGCTTCTCATAACAAGCTCTCCTTTTTTGATCGCACACGCCAGATCCCCCCAACCGGTAAGGTTGAGGGGATCTCATTCCATGGTAGCATTCTGCCAGGTTCAACTCTCACTTGCCCATATTTTCAATAACCGCCTGCCCGAACTCCGAGCACTTCACCTCCGTAGCGCCATCCATCAGCCGCGCAAAATCGTAGGTCACCACCTTCGACGCGATCGTCTTCTCCAGCCCCGAAAGGATCAGATCGCACGCTTCGGCCCAGCCCATATACCGCAGCATCATTTCGCCCGACAGGATGATCGACCCCGGATTCACCTTGTCCTGTCCGGCGTACTTGGGCGCCGTCCCGTGGGTCGCTTCAAAAATCGCGTGCCCGGTGTCGTAATTGATGTTCCCCCCCGGTGCAATGCCGATGCCCCCGGCCTGCGCCGCCAGCGCGTCAGAGAGGTAATCGCCGTTGAGGTTCATCGTCGCCACCACGTCGAATTCCTTTGCGCGCGTCATCACCTGCTGGAGCGTGATATCCGCAATCGTATCCTTGATCAGGAGCTTGTCCTGCCACTTCCCATGGCCGTGTGTCTCCCACAGGCTCAGCGCCGCCTCAACATCGGCCCGGACCTTTTCCTGCCGTTCGGGCGGCATCATGTCGTAGCCCGGGTCCACCCCACGCGCATTGTCCTCCACGGTGATGTCCGAATCGCGCGCTTTGTTGTCCAGGATCCAGCTCTCGCGCAGACTGATGGTCTCATCCCTAAACTCGGTTGCCGCCAGCTCGTAGCCCCAGGCCGCAAAAGCCCCTTCGGTGAACTTCATGATATTGCCTTTGTGTACCAGGGTGACGCTCTTTCGGCCGTTGTTAAGGGCATACTTGATGGCCGCCCGCACAAGGCGCTTGCTCCCCTCCTCCGAGATCGGTTTGATCCCGATCGCAGACGTCTCTGGAAACCGGATATTGCTGACCCCCATCTCGGTCTGCAACCAGCGGACCGCCTTCTTCGCCTCCTCTGAACCGGCCTCCCACTCGATCCCGGCGTAAATATCCTCGGTATTCTCCCGGAAAATCGCCATGTCCACGTCTTCCGGATGTTTGACCGGGCTGGGCACTCCCTGGAACCAGCGCACGGGTCGCAGGCACACATACAGGTCCAGCGTTTGCCGCAGGGCCACATTCAGGCTGCGGATACCGCCTCCCACGGGGGTGGTCAACGGCCCTTTGATGCCCACCAGGTACTCTTTGAAGGCCGAAACGGTTTCGTCCGGCAGCCAGGTTCCAAGCCGGTTGAAGGCCTTCTCTCCTGCCAGCACCTCCATCCAGGCAATCTTTCTGCTCCCGCCGTAGGCCTTCTCCACCGCAGCATCCAGCACCGCCGAGGCCGATCTCCAGATATCGGGCCCGGTCCCGTCCCCTTCGATAAATGGCATAATCGGGCAGTCGGGCACGTTCAAGAGCCCGTCCTGCAAGGTAATCTTGGCGCCGTCTTCGGGTACCCTGGGAACAAAATCTGCCATAAAAATCTCCGTTTCCTTGAAATATGGATACGCTCGCAAGCGCCCCACACTCGCTGCGGGCGGCCGGTCTTCCGTGTCAAAAACAGGCGATTAAGGTACACTATTTCTCGCCCCGGCGCAAGGATTTCAGGTCAACCGGCTGCCTGCGGTCCCACCCTGAAAACGCCTTTCTTTTCCCGCGCCCCGAAATTACTTGACACCGCACCACCTGACCCTTAATTTTCCCTCTCTTCTGCGTCCAACCTGGAGCCGAAACCGGCAGAGACCATGTAGAAAGGAAAACGTGCAATGCGACTCCTCACATTCGAACACCAGGGGCACCGCCGCATCGGCGCCCGGTCCGGTGACGCGGTTGTCGACCTAAGCCGGGTCGATCCCTCGATTCCTGCCGACATGTTGGGCTTCCTCGCAGCAGGTCCGGCAGCCCTCAACGCGGCACACGGCGCCCTGGAAAAAGGAGACCCCGCCTTTGATGCGGCCCAGGTCCGGGTTGTCGCTCCCATCTCCAACCCGGAGAAGATCATCTGCATCGGCCTCAACTACGCCGACCACGCCGCCGAAAGCAACATGCCCATCCCCCCGGAACCGGTGGTCTTTTCCAAGTATGCGACGTCGATCACAGGCCCCGGCGAGGCCATCCGACTCCCTGCCACCAGCCAGAAGGTCGACTACGAGGTGGAACTGGTCGCCGTTATCGGCAGGGCCGGCCGGGATATCGCCGAATCAGACGCTTTGAACCACGTGGCCGGTTACATGGTGGGACACGACGTAAGCGCCCGGGACTACCAGTTGGAAAAACCGGCGGGCCAGTGGCTGCTGGGCAAATCTTTCGACACTTTTGCCCCGATCGGGCCCGACATCGTCACCGCCGACGAGGCGCCCGACCCCAACACCCTCGCCATCCGATGTATCTTAAACGGCGAGACGGTGCAGGAATCCCGCACCGACCAACTCATCTTCAACGTCGCACAGCTCGTCGCCTACCTTTCCCATGTGTTTACCCTCTCGCCGGGCGACCTTATCTTTACCGGTACCCCTCCAGGCGTGGGCATGGCCCGCACGCCTCAGATCTGGCTCAAACCGGGCGACACGGTAGTCTGTGAAATTGACGGCATCGGCCGGCTTGAAAATCCGGTGGTCTGAATCCTGGCCGAGGTCCGCCGATTTGTGGCCCAAAGAGCCGGCTCCCAGTTTCATGCGTGTGTTCTTGAACACGGAAAAGGGTGGTCTTGGAAGTTTAGACCACCCCGGGTGCTGCTTTCTCTCAGGCGGGTTAGACCGCAGAAGAAAGACGCTGCCGGATCTCTGCCACCTCCTGTTCCAGCCGATCCAGCCGGTGTGAGAACTTGCGTCCTGCAGGCGCTTCGCCCATCAGTTCTGTATGGAGGTCTTGAAGACGTCGCTTCAAGACCTCACACGTCCGGCCCACGTCGGCCATGTCGGCCTCCAGCTGGACCTGGCGGTTTCCCAGTTTGCCGAGGGATTCCTGAATATCCTGAAGCGCCGTTCGAAGCTCGACAAACTGCCGGGCCACCATCTGGGCCAAACGCTCCTGGCCGGAGGTCACGGCTTCCTGAACCGTTTTTTTTACGACGTCGAGCGTTTCGGCCTCAAGTGCCATACTTCGTCTCCGGTGACCCCGCAAGGCGCGGCTGTACACACCAAGCCCGGTCCGACCACCCCGATTGACGTGAGAAAATCCGGAAGAAAAGGGAGAAAAATGTGGGGAGGGCAAATGAAGACGATCAGGGGAGAAAGGGGAAAAGAGCAAGGCTGATCTGACCCTCCCCACAGAGGAGGAGATATAAAATCAATCTGAATTTTATATCTCCTTGTTTTGATAGGCCTTTACGGCCTATACATACACACACAAGCTTGTGTGTACACCCTTCTTCGTGGGGAGTAATAGAAGGATGCTTTAAAAATATACGCTCTCAAGTGTGTGTTGTCAAGGCTAATTTTGTACCGGGCTGTGCCGCCCCCTGGATTTTAGCTTGCCAGAATCGGCTTTTGATATGATATTGTAGAGGATTTGAGCGGAGTCCAACCGGAGGCAGAAAACGCAATGGGGTTTGGTGACACCATCAAACAGGCGAGACAGGGGCGTTTCAGCCAACAGACCCTTGGAGAACAGATCGGCGTATGGGGCACCTACATCGGGCAAATCGAAAAAGGAGAACGTGTTCCTTCCGACGCACGATGCTTACAACTGGCCAAAGCGCTCGGGTTGGACGCCCGCAAGCTACTCATTGCGGCCTATCGCGAGCGCGCTCAGGAAAGAGAGGCCCGGTCCCTTTTTCAACAGATGGAGAAACTCCTTGCCGACCCCGTGATCAGTCGTGTTGTGTCTGAGCGCGGCCTGCTGGATGCAGCACTTTTGGAGGCCCTGGAACAGCCGAAGATACGCAAAGCCTTGAAGGACCCAAGCTGGCGCGAGGCCCTGATCGAGGCAATCGGCATGGATGACCGCGACATCCCGCTCCTGATTCAAATCATCAAGCAGATGCCCCCCCAGCAATGGCAAGCGTTCCTTAACATGGCCAAAGCGATGGGCGGCGATGGGTAAGAATCGATCTCGTCCCTTGCACGGCTGACGCTCCCCACTCGTTTGAGACCTCTGCAAATCAGGACCGCCACGGAAAAGACACCGAGGAAACGGGCTGCTGTCCCGAAAGCCCCGGTGCCTTTTCCGTGGCGTTTTTTTATTCGCTTTCTCTCTCTACTTCCACGAAGACCAAAACGCGTTCTCGCTTGGGAACAGAAGCACAGAGGATTCGTTCATGCACAGAGACCCCTTTCGGCGCGGCTTTTCCGAACTCGCGGAGAGCCCCGGGCCCCTTGAAGGCTACGAGTGCCCCATCGGGCTGGAGGAAAGGGAAAGCCAGGGACCACAACTCGGGCAACGGCCCTACGGCCCGGGCGACAACCATCCGGTACCGGCCCCGATACTCACTTTGACGCGCAAGCGCCTCTGCCCTTGCGTGGATCACCCCCAGGCCACTCACGCCCAGGTCGTCCCGAACAGCCCGCAGAAAGAGCGCCTTCATACGCGCCGATTCGAGCAGGTCCACGCCCACGTCCGGACGCGAGATTTTGATCGGAATGCCCGGCAGGCCGGCGCCGCTGCCCAGATCCAGGAGGCGGAATGGCTCCGGCGGAAGCCAGGGCACGAGGGCCAGACAATCTAAGAAATGCCGTTCTTTCAACCGTCCCCGGTCCCCCCGGGAGACCAGCCTCACCCGTTCCGACCATGCCACCAGCCGATCTTCATACAGCCGAAATCGGTCCAGTTGAGTTGGAGACAGACAAACACCCAGGGATTCGGCTGCGGCTACGAACGCTCGATCATCCAAGGCAGTCTCTCCCCCCATCGAGAGCCGGGAGTTGGGGCTAAAAGGGATCCTGAGCGCATGGCTGAACACCTGCGCTGTTCCACGTGAAACATTTTTCTACTGCCTTATCTCCGATGTTCCACGTGAAACATGCCCTATTTGCCGATGCAGAAAGTCTGAAAAATCCGGTCGAGAATGTCGTCGGACGTGGTCTCGCCGACGATCTCGCCGAGGGCGTCGAGAGCCTCCCGCAACTCAACGGCAATCACCTCCCCGGGAACCCGGGACAGGAGGGTCTCTCGGGTCCGAGCGAGGGCCTTCCCAGACCGTTTGAGCGCCACCAGGTGCCGTTCGTGCGTGAGCAGATCGCGGTGGGGGAGCGATGTGCCCAGAAGGGCGGACCGCACCGCGTCACGCAGGGCATCGATCCCCTCGCCGGTGAGGGCAGAGATCGGAAGAGGCCGCCATCCCCTACCGGCGTCGGTCCAGGCCGGGGTGTGTCCCAGGTCCTGTTTGTTGACTGCCAGAAGCGAGGGGCACGCCCGCAGGCCGCGCATCAATGCCAGGTCTTGCGGCTGAGGGGGGACCGATCCATCGACGACCAGCAGCACCAGGTCGGCCTGGTCAATGGCGTGCCGGGACCGCCGGGCGCCTTCCCGTTCAACAGGGTCCCCGGCGTCCCGGATGCCGGCCGTGTCCACCAGCCGGACCCGGACCCCCTCCAGATCAACGGACTCTTCAATGGTGTCGCGTGTGGTGCCGGGGATGGGTGTGACGATCGCACGGTCTTCTGCCAGCAGCCGGTTCAGAAGGCTGGATTTGCCCACATTGGGACGGCCGGCGAGTGTGACCAGCGCGCCCTCACGAACCATCTTGCCCCGCCGGTAGGACGCCACGAGACGGTCGATCTCTTCGGATGCGTGGTCCAGGAAAGGGAGAACAGACCGGGGATCGATCTCCACGTCTTCGGCGAAGTCCAACCCCGCCTCCAGCAGGGTCAGGGCCTGTCGCAGCGCTTCGGCCATGGCCTCGAAGCGGGTTTTCACCCCCCCGCGCAGCTGGAAAAAGGCGGACTCGAGGCCGAGGTCTGCGCGGGCGGAGATCAGGTCGGCCACGGCCTCGGCCTGGGTCAGGTCGATCCGGCCGTTCAAAAAGGCCCGCCGGGTGAACTCCCCTCTTTCCGCCTGCCTGGCGCCTGCGTCGATGAGAGCCTCCACGGCCCGGCGAAGCAGAAGGGGACCGCCGTGGCAGTTGATTTCGACCAGGTCTTCACCGGTATAGGTATGGGGCGCCCTCATGACAGAGACCAGAACCTCGTCGAGATCCTGGTCTCCAATCACAAACCGGCCGTGGGTCAACCGCCGGTCTTCAATCTGGTGCAGCTTCCGCCTGCCGCGATAGCACCGCCCGGCAATGTCAATGGCCCGGGGACCGCTCACCCGCACAATGCCGATCGCGCCTTCACCCGGGGCCGTGGCCACCGCCACGATGGTGTCTCGATCGGAGGGTCGCACGAGGGTGCCTCCTCATGGCTTGGGCAATGCCTTCTTGGTCCTCTCCATCGCCTGCTGCTGGAGTACCGTCAGGATGTTGTACATGGTCCAATAGAGGACCAGCCCGGAAGAAAAACTCCAGAAGATCCAGGTCATGAAGACCGGCATGATGTAGACCATGGCTGCCTGCTTCGGATCCTTCATGGTCATCTTGGACTGGTAAAAGGTCGAGACGGCCATCAGCAGGGGGAGAATGTGAATTTCGAAGCCGCCGATAAAGAGACGGTCGGGCTGCGAGAGGTCGTCGATCCAGAGGATGAACTCGGACTGCCTGAGTTCGATGGCGCCACGAAAGACATTGAAGAGGGAGAAAAGGATCGGCATCTGCGGGATCATCGGAAGACAACCGCCAAGAGGATTGACGCCCTCTGACTTGTAGAGCTTCATCGTCTCCTGCCCGACCTTCTGCTGGTCGTCCCCGTATTTCTCGCGGAGCTCGGCAATTTTGGGCTGAAGCTGTTGCATCCGGGCAGAGGCTTCGAGGCTCTTGTGGGTAAAGGGAAAGAGCGCGACCTTGATCAGAATTGAAAAGACGACGATGACCAGGCCATAATTGGGAATGATCTCGTGGAGGGTGAGAAAGGCTTTGAGGATCAGCAGGGTAATCGGTTTCAAGATGGGCCGGATGAACGCGAAGCCATAATCCATAAACTCATCCAGGTCCAGTTCTCTGTAGGCGCCACGCAAATCCGTGTTCTGAGATCGGAGCAGGTCGTAGGAGACAGGACCGATGTAGACCCCGAATTCAAAGGGTGCCAGGTCCGCAGCCGCCACGACTTCGGCGTGATAATGCTCAACCGTCGAGGACGCATCGATCCGCCCTTCCAGGTTCAAATCGTACCGGCCGACCAGTTTTCCCTCTGCGTTGTAGATCTCCGGAGGGATGAGGGCGGCCAGAAAGTATTTGTTGCGTACTCCGACCCAGGATACCCTGCCGCTGGGACGCGGCGTGTCCGGATCCAGGTCTGCGACATCCCACTTGTCGACCTCACCGCCCACGCGGGTGACGACCATCGCGTAAACCGCATCTTCTTGCTGATTGCCTTCGGTGTCGGCAAGACTGCCGGACCAGCCGACCCCGAGTTTTGCGCCCCTGGGCACGCCGGAGACGGAGAGCTGCATGTCGATCCGATACCTGTTGCCCTGAAACCGCACGCGCTTTTCAATCCACGCGTTGTCAATCCGGGCCTGAAACGCAATTTCGCCCTGTTCATCGCCATAGAGGGAAAGGCCATCCCGGTCGGGAACGAATTCGTAATCATCCAGCGATGTCCCGTCAAGCGAAAGACCCAAGCCGGCGCTGCCGGGCCTGATCAGTTCCAACCAGTTTCCGTACAGGTCCCTGTGATCCTTCAGTTTGACGCTGACCACTCGACCTCCACGGGTGCTGAAGGTGGCCAGGTACCGGTCGGTTTCAACCACGACCTCGCGGGCAGAGAACACCTGCGAACCCGACTGCGGAGGGGGGGAGGGCACTGGCTCTTGAGGGACGGTCCGGAGGGAATCTGGAGAGGGAGGAGCTGCAAGTGAAGGCGGGGGGGACGCAGGGGGAGATACACCCTCATCCGGTTGGACAGAACGATCAGGCCGTTCCTGGCGCGAAGGTAAACGATCGCCCGTGATCAATTTCATGTAGTAGGGGGTGAGGAGGATGATCGCCGCGATCAGGATAAAGGCCAGTACCGTCCGTCTGTCCATTGGTGTGATGTCCTCAGCGTTCGGTTATGGAACCGGATCGTAGCCTGACCCTCCCCAGGGGTGACACCGCAAAAGCCGGCATAAGGCGAGGATCCCACCGCGGAAGAACCCGTGACGCTGGAGCGCTTCCAGCGCGTATTGGGAACAGGTGGGCAGATATCGACAACGGGGAGGGATTAATGGAGAGACCGCGACCGTGTAGCCGCGGATGAGCCAGATGGCGATCTGTTTCACGGGTCCAGAAGACCGAGGAATTGGAAAGCGGAGGTGAGGTCGGTTCGCAGGTCCGGGTATCCCGCATCCCGCGCATGGTCTCTCAGAGAGACCATCAGCAGCCGTCCAGGGTGTCCGTCGGGGCTGAGTTGGCGGCAGAGGCTGCGCAGCCTTCGGCGCGCGCGGTTTCTCAGAACCGCTTTGCCGAAGCGCTTTCTCACAGAGATGAGGGTCGTGTTCAGTTGGGAATCGCACAGGCGCACGTGCATCCATCGACCCCGGTAGAGCCGCCCTCCCTCGAAGAGCTTCCGGATTTCTCCGCGCAGCCTGAGGTTCGGTCTGCCCACAGATTAAGCAGAAAGGCGCTTGCGCCCTTTGCGGCGGCGGCGGTTCAGCACCTGACGCCCGGAGGGGCTGCTCATTCGGTGCCGAAATCCGTGTTTGTTTTTCCGTTTTCGGTTGCTGGGCTGGAAGGTCCGTTTCATCGAGCACAAGGCCTCTGGGTGAGATGAGAGCGTTGGGCGTAATGCCCTGGGGGTACAGATATCTGAATGATGCACAGGAAGTTATGAATATAGATGAGCCGGTGTTCTTTGTCAAGGTTTTTTGGCTCGCACCCGGGGATGGAGACAAACCTACACAATATCTTGTAGTATAAAATTGTCCATCACATCATCTTGTATTTTGAGTCTTATAAGTACCTATCTTACAACCTGTTATCATTGTCTCATCCTGACTCAAAAAGGGCTTGACATTTGGCCCTGTATTCCTTAGCTTCTTGTCATCCTACCCCCCGGTTGGTTGGCCTACCGGGGTCTCCCTCAGGTTTTTGCTTACCCGTCTCGTCGAATTTCCCCCAGACACACGGAATCCGTATCCAGGATGTTTCTCTGTCCAGGTTGCAGGGCTTTCTTTTCCCCGGCGCTGTGGGGTGATAACCTGTTCCCGGACACCTCCTTCTTGGGTACCTCCCTCCAAATCCGTGGTGAATGACGAGAACAGGAGCTCGCAAACCCTACCATTCATAGGTAATCTTCTTCTTACGGATGAGGAATTGGCCTCATCGCGGTATGGATTTGTTCGCCTTATGCTAAACAATCCGTCCGACCTCTGGGCCCGGTGTTTACAGTCCATTCAGCACAAAATCCAGCCCCAGAGTTTCCAGACCTGGTTCGGGCCGACATCCTCCCGAGAGCTCTGTGCGGAGAAGGCGGTTATCGAGGTGCCCACCTCCTTCTTTGCGGACTGGCTGGAAGAGCACTATTCATGGTTGATCCAGGCCACGCTTGAGGAAGAGACATCCTGGAAGCCCCGACTGGAGTTCATCGTACAAGAGGCGCCCGGGCAGACACAGGGCCCTGTGAACTTCAGCTTGACCGAATCAAAACAACCGGCGCAGGCCTCTCCGGCGGAAACGCCGGATCCGGTGGAGCCGGCGTTTCCGCTGAATCCTCGATACCGTTTTGAGCACTTCGTGGTTGGAGAAAGCAACGAATTTTCTTTTACGGCTGCTCAAGCGGTGGCGGAATCTCCGGGGCAAACGGCGTTTAATCCGCTGGTTCTCTACAGCGAGGTCGGTTTGGGGAAAACGCACCTGCTGCAGGCTATCGGCGATTTCTGCGTTCAAAACCGGACGGCTGAAAGTGTGGTCTATGTGACAGCGGAGAAGTTCGTTTCGGATTATATTACTTCAATCCGGAAGAACGACACCTCTGAATTCGTGAGGATTTACCGCACAGCTGATGTACTCTTAGTTGACGATATCCAATTTTTCGTTCAATCGGAAGGGTGTCACCGGGAATTCTTCCATACGTTCAATGCACTCTATCAGAATGAAAAACAGATTGTGATCAGTTCAGACCGGCCCCCTTCCTCTCTGAAGGGATTTGAGGACAGGCTGATTTCCCGGTTCCAGTGGGGGCTTGTAACAAACATCGATACACCCGATTTGGAAACCCGAATCGCCATTTTGAACCAGAAGGCGGAAGAACGCGGGGTCGTTCTGTCACAGGAGGTGGCCCGTTTTCTGGCAGAACGGATTGACTCGAATATTCGCGAACTGGAAGGGGCACTTACCCGCGTCGTCGCCTTTGCCGCCCATAAGGGCGAGGCGCTCACCGTGTCTCTTGTCCGGCAGGGTCTGTTGGGGCGTCCCAAGGCTGCATCGCCTTCAATTGGGATCGAGCAGATTCAACAGGCGACGGCGGATTTTTTCCATGTCTCGGTGGAACTGCTCGTGGGAGCCACCCGAAAACAGGAGGTTGCCGCAGCGCGTCATGCCGGCATGTACCTCTGCAAGTCTCTGACAGGCGCCCCTCTCAAAGCAATTGGCAACCATTTTGGAAACCGGGATCATACGACCGTTATCCACGCCTGCCGGAACGTGGAACAGAAAGTGGCCGCCGATCCGGGATTCGGGGATCTGATAGCCGAATTGCGGAACCAGATTCAACGACGGATGGTGGCTTAGAAATACCGCAAGCGTTCACCGCAGAGACACGGAGGACGCGGAGAAAACCAGAATCGAGGATCGGGGGTCGAAAAACGAACCACGACTTGATTAGGGCCTTACAAGCTACACGATTTGTAGTGGGGGTTTGATACCTGACAAGATAGGGTATCAAACCCCCTTCGTTTTTAGATGTTCACATATTGTTCAGGCTCTTTGTTTTTAAAGATAGGTTTTAAGTCTAAAATCAAGTACTACTACTACTACTACCCTGTGGAAAGTGGGGGTAACTTTGTGGGGCATGAAAGGTCTTTGCAGAAGCTGAGTATAGGCGCTGTCGGCGGGGAAAAGGAGTGTGCATTTCGTGTGGAGAATATGTGCAAAAAGGGCCGGTTTTCCATACCACAGGTTGTGGATCGGTTTTCCACAGGATGTATCCACAGTGTGTCCAGATTATTATTCACATGCACGCGGGTTGTGCACAGATCTGTGCACAGTCACCATATCATACTTATAAAACAAGATGTTGTTCATGGACTACAGAGTCGGGTGATGTGTGAAGCAGCCGTCTTATCCACATAGGCAAGATGTGGATAAGCGTATGAAGCGGTGTGCCCAGTTACGAACCACAGTGCTGTGTGGTTGTTGTGCCACTCACTACCCCGAGATGCGGCGTGTGAGGCACTTGCCGAACAACGGAGCGGATGGGCTTCTTCCGGCAATGCCCGCTCGTTCGTGCTGTTCGTATGGGGTCACACCGACGGTGTGCAAGGGAGGGTTTTTTGGGCCTTCTATATACCAATACTTCGGACAGTTTTTGAAATCTGGGCTCTCCAGGTCTCATAAGTCATTGAAAAATAATATCTTATGAAATTCTATCCCTGATTTATAATCCGTTGAAAATAAACGGTTTATAAAAAGTGTCCGAACCATTGATATACTGAATATTTATATAGAGTTACGAGGGTGTTTTCCGTCCGCTGTTTTCACCCTCTTAGACGGGGGCTGAAACCGGGAAAAAATCATTGACAAATTCGATAAAAATCAGTATATTACGTCAGAATAGAGAGACGAAAAAATAAGGCCCTTTTTTGGGGGTATTAAGCCTCCTTTTTGAACCGGTTGCGGTGCTTATTACGCATGGGGTTTGGGGTGCTGTTAGAGGCTCTTTTCTCGCCGAGGGAGATGTGCTTTTATGAAGGTTGTCATCGATAGGGACGAATTGCTCAGAGGGGTGAACGCGGTTCTCGACATTGTGCCGTCCAAAACGGCCCTGCCGGTTCTCTCGAACATCCTGATGGATGCCGGCGACAGCGAAGGGGTGCGCCTGAGCGCCACCGATCTGGATATCTCTATTCATTGCGGGCTTCAGGCTTCCGTGGAGGTTCCCGGTGCCACAACGGTTCCCGCACGAAAGTTTGCCGAGATTGTTCGGGAACTGCCGAATGAGGCGGTTGTATTGACCGCGGAGGAGGGGCGGGTGACTCTCCAGCGGCAGGGGGGTGCGGAGGGGACATACACTCTTATGTCTGTGCCTGCGGAAGATTTTCCGGAGTTGCCCGGGGAAGTCGAGGGACCTGAAATGACATTTCCGGAAGCCGAGGGCGCGTCGGAAGACAGACACGTGCTCGGGGATATGATTTTCAGGACGGCTTTTGCGGTGTCACGGGACGAGACGCGGCCGGTGCTCAACGGGGTTCTCTGGCAGGTGGGGGAGGGGCGCATGACGATGGTGGCCACAGACGGCGCCCGCCTGGTTAAATATTCCAGAGCCCTGTCGCCATCTCCTCAGGACGGGGTTACCGAAGCGATTGTTCCAACTCGCGCCCTCAACCACCTTGTCAAACTGATGTCGGGCGGGTGCAAGTTAGAGCGGGTGCAGTTCGGTCAGAACCACCTGATGTTCAACCTCTCGGCGTCGGGTGAGGACGAACCGGGAGGGGGAGAGGAGATTCGCCTTTTCTCACGTTTGATCGAGGGGCCCTATGTTGATTACGACCAGGTTATTCCTCAGACCAACGGAAAACGGCTGAAGGTTTCCAACCACCTCCTTGCGCCGGCTGTGCGGCGGGTTTCAATTTTGGCGAGTTCTCAGACCCACCAGGTCCGTTTTCGATTGAACCCGAACGAGATCGAACTTTCGGCTACCAGCCAGGAAATCGGTGGAGAGGCACGAGAGGTCTTAGAGGCCGATTACAGCGACGAAGAGATGTCGATCGGTTATAACTCGGCCTACCTTCAGGACATCCTTCGGCGAATCGACTCGGACCAGGTGATGTTTGAACTGGACAGTCCGGTTACCGCCGGAATTATCCGGCCTGCGGAACAGTTAGAAGGTGAAGATTATCTCTGTTTGCTTATGCCGCTTCGTCTTAATGACTGACGGATGATTCCCCTTGTACATTTCGGCTCTCAAGCTGACAAATTTCAGAAATTTCGACCAGGCCGAATTCCGCTTCGACAAAGACAAGACGGCTGTATGCGGCGACAATGCGCGGGGCAAATCGAATCTTTTGGAAGCCCTTTATTTTCTGGCTATCGGCAAGTCGGGCCGGGGCACAAAAGATCGGCACGTCCTGCGGTGGGGGGCAAGCTACTTCAGTATTGAGGCGGTTGTGGAACGCGAAGACCAGTCGCTTTCCATCCGAATCGCCTACGATTCGCGTGTTGGAAAAAAAAGGGCCTATCTCGAAAACCATCCTCTCCCTCGCCTCTCCGGCTTAGTTGGCACCTTCAACGCTGTTCTTTTCTCCCCGGAAGACGTGGACTTGGTGCTGCGCGACCCCCCGCAGCGCCGGCGCATTCTGGATATTCTCGTTTCCCAGTCCAACGCTTCCTACCTTTCGGACTTAGAGCTTTACCACCGGGTGCTGTCCCAGCGAAACCGGCTGCTTAGAGACCGCCGAACGCAATTGCTTACCGATCCTGAGCAACTGGGTCCGTGGGATGCGCAGCTTGCAGAATTGGGCGCCCGGATTATTCGGCAGCGGCTGGACGCGCTGGACGAAACCCGGCCGATGATCGAGCAGTTTTACCGACGGATTGCCTCTACGTCCGAGCACCTGCAGGCGGACTATCGCAGTCTGGTGTCGCCCGACGAACGGGAGCAGGGCCAGGAGGTTCTGGCCTCGGCGCTGGACGCGCGGCGGGCCGAAGAGGTCGATCTGGGGTTTACGCTGAGCGGGCCACACCGGGACAACCTGGTTTTTATGCTGGACGAACGGGTGGCGCACCAGTTTGCCTCCAAGGGGCAGCTCAAGAGCGTACTGCTGGCCTGGAAACTGGCCGAGGCGACCTTTTTGGAGACCCGGACGCAGCGCCGGCCGGTTCTGCTGATGGACGATATTTTTTCGGAACTGGACCGAAATCGGGCGTTTTCACTGATGGATCTGGTGACCTCTTTCGGTCAGGTGGTGCTCACTTCGGCACGGGATCCGGACCTGGGGTTTGAGGCGCAGGGGTTTCAGATGGTGGAACTTTGATCACGAAGGGCACGAAACCACCCATTTCCGCCCCTCCCGCGAAAGACACGAAGCCACTCCCACCCCCCGGCGGATTCCGCGTGTCGGTGTAGATATATGGAAGGTCTGGGTGTCGATATGGATGGTTCGGAAATCAGGGGAGGGCGGGGGGGATCGGGGCCGGTTTCTCTGGGAGAGGGGCTGCGGCGGGTGATTGCCGAGTTGGGGATTGAGACCAAGATCCTGGAAGAGCGTGCCGTGATGTTGTGGTCCGAGGTGGTGGCGGAGGTGGTGGGAGAGGGTGGGGCGCAGATGACGCGGCCGGAGGGGATTCGCCGGGGGGAGCTGTTGGTTGCGGTCAAGCAGGACGCCTGGCGACATCGGCTGCTGTTTGAACGGGAACGGATTCGGGAACGGCTGAACCGTTCGGTTGGCCAGGAGGTGGTCCGCTCGATTCGATTCGGGAGATAGCCACTGGGTGGAATTGTCAGGGGGAGGGCAAGTTTTCCAATTCTTAGGTTGAAGGAGTTGAGTGCATATGACAGAGGTGGCTTACGGTGCAGATAATATTCAGGTGTTGAAGGGGCTGGAGGCGGTTCGAAAGCGGCCGGCGATGTACATCGGGGATACCGGGGCACACGGTCTCCACCACCTGGTCTGGGAGGTGGTGAGTAACAGTGTGGACGAGGCCATGGCCGACTACTGCGACCGCATTGAGGTGTGTATCAACGCCGACGGGAGCCTGACGGTGACGGACAACGGCCGGGGAATTCCCGTGGATATGCATCCCACAGAGAATCGCCCGGCGCTGGAGGTGGTGATGACCGTGCTGCACGCCGGGGGCAAGTTTGACAAGAAGACCTACACGGTCTCGGGCGGGCTGCACGGAGTGGGTGTCTCGGTGGTCAACGCGCTTGCGAGCTGGTGCGAGGTGGAGGTCTGCTCTTCGCTGCCGGACAAGCAGGGCAACGTCTATTTCCAGCGGTACGAGCGGGGGATTCCGGTTTGCGAGATGAAGGAGACCGGACGCGGCGAGGTGTCGGGCACCCGGACGACGTTTATGCCCGACGATACCGTTTTTGAGACGGTGACGTTTAACTTAGACACGGTGACCACTCGGATGCGCGAACTGGCGTTCCTGAACAGCAACCTGACGATTGTTTTGAAAGATGAGCGGGTGGGTTTTGAGGAAACCTTTTACTACGAAGGGGGTCTTCGGGCCTTTGTCGAATATCTGGACGAAGGCCGAACCGCCCTGCACAAGCCGGTCTATTTCGAGGGAGAACGGGACGGGGTCGGGGTGGAGATCGGCCTGGAGTACAACGATTCGTACTCGGAGAATATTTACAGTTTTGTGAATAATGTGTATACGATGGAGGGGGGTACCCACGAGACCGGGTTCCGGACGGCGCTGACGCGCACGCTGAACGCCTATGCGACCCGGAATAACATGTTCAAGAACGAAAAGTTCAGCCTGAGCGGAGAGGACACCCGGGAAGGGCTGACCGTCGTGATCAGCACAAAGATCCCCGAGCCCCAGTTTGAGGGACAGACCAAGACCAAGCTGGGCAACAGCGAGGTGAGGGGGATCGTTGAATCCTTAGTGAACGAGAAGCTTTCGGAGTACATCGAAGAGAACCCCTCTATTATAAAAAAGATTTTGCAGAAGGCGATTGACGCGGCCCACGCACGTGAGGCGGCCCGTAAGGCCCGGGAACTGGTGCGAAGAAAGAGTGTTCTGGAAGGCGGAGGGTTGCCCGGGAAGCTGCTGGACTGTTCGTTGAGCGATAAGGATGAGACCGAGATTTTCTTAGTTGAGGGAGACTCGGCCGGCGGATCGGCGGCGCAGGGACGCGACCGGCGGTTTCAGGCCATCCTGCCGCTGTGGGGAAAGCCTCTGAACGTGGAGAAGGCGCGGATTGACAAGGTTTTGAACAACGAGAAACTTCAGCCTATGATCATGGCTTTAGGGGCCGGGGTGGGAGAAGATTTTGACCTGGAGAAATTGCGCTACGGGAAGGTGATTGTGATGGCCGATGCGGATGTTGACGGTTCTCATATCCGGTCGTTGCTTTTGACCTTCTTCTTCCGGTATATGCGACCGATGATCAACGGGGGCCGGGTGTACATTGCCCAGCCACCCTTATTTCTGGTGAAAAAGGGCCGGAACGAACAGTATGTGTTTGACGAAACCGAGCGGGACACCGTCGTCAAATCGCTGGACGCAGACGGCAAAGGTGTGATCGTGCAGCGCTTCAAAGGGCTGGGAGAGATGAATCCGGAACAGCTCTGGAAAACCACTATGGACCCGGAGCTCCGGACGATTCTCCGGATGACTCAGGAGGACGCAGTGGAGGCCGAGCACGCGTTTTCGATGCTGATGGGCGACGACGTGGGACCCCGAAGGCGGTTTGTTGAGGCCCACGCCCTTGAGGTGGAGGTGGATATTGCGGGGCAGTGATTGGTTGGGCCTTGCCTTATTCACCGCGGAGACGCGGAGGACGCGGAGAATGCTTAAGAAGGGGCAAACCGTGCCTGAAAGTGCAACCTAAATAAAACTCAAAATTGGAGATAGGAAAAGGACCAGGCTATGATGCAGCGACAGCGGATTGTTCCGATGGATATCGGCGATGAGATGAAAAAGTCCATGCTGGTCTACTCGATGAGTACGCTCGTCAACCGGGCGTTGCCCGATGTGCGGGATGGATTGAAACCCTCTCAGAGGCGCATTCTGGTTGCGATGAACGACCTGGGATTGGCGCCCAACCGGCAGCATCGAAAGTGCGCCAACATCGCCGGACACACATCGGGGAACTACCATCCCCACGGGGAGATGATTGTGTACCCCACGCTGGTGCATCTGGCCCAGGATTTTAAAATGCGCTACCCGCTGGTGGACGGGCAGGGCAACTTCGGTTCTATCGACGGATTTCCACCCGCTGCTATGCGCTACACCGAGGCCCGGATGGCCGGGGTGGGCTATGAGCTGATGGCGGATATCGACAAGGAGACCGTTGATTTCAGGCCGAATTACGACGAGCGCTTAGAGGAGCCGGCTGTTCTGCCTGCCCGGTTTCCGAACCTGCTGTGCAACGGGGCGGTGGGTATCGCAGTGACTATGTCCACGGCGATTCCTCCGCACAACTTAGGCGAAGTGGCGGATGGGCTGGCAGCTCTAATCGACAATCCGGACTTAGATGTGGACGCGCTGATGGAGTACATCAAGGCGCCCGATTTTCCCACGGGGGGCATTATTTATGGCGTCAGCGGTGTGAAAGCGGCCTACCATACCGGCAGGGGGCACATAAAGGTTCGGGCGCGGGCGTTTATAGAGGGTTTGAAAAACGGGCGGGAGAATATCGTCATTACCGAGATTCCCTATATGGTGGTGAAGACGAATCTGCTGGAAAAAATGGCGGATCTGGTCCGGGACAAGAAGGTTGACGGGATCTCGAATATCCGGGACGAATCGGATCGGGACGGCATGCGGATTGTTGTGGAGTTGAAGCGGGACGCCAATTCGGACGTTATCCTGAACCAGCTTTACAAACACACCCAGCTTGAAACCACGTTTGCCGCGAATATGATTGCGCTGGTGGGCGGCCGGCCGAAACAGCTGAACTTGAAGGAGATGCTCGAATGCTATATCGACCATCGGCAAGAGGTGGTGGAGCGGCGCACGCGGTTCGAGCTTGGGGTGGCCGAAGGCCGGGCGCATATCTTGGAAGGGTTGAAGGTGGCGCTGGATGATATCGACCTTGTGGTCCGTATTATCCGGGGGTCGGAGGACCCGGAGGCCGCACGAGGGGCGTTGATGGATCGGCTTGGGCTTTCGGAGCGCCAGGCGCAGGCGATTCTGTCGATGACGCTGCAGCGGTTGACCGGCTTAGAGCAGCAGAAGATCGAGGACGAATACGCCAAGCTGATCCAGGAAATCGAGCGGCTGCGTTCGATCTTAGAGAGCCGGCCCAAGCGGATGGCGATGGTCAAATCGGAACTTGAGGAGATCAGGGAACAGTACGTGGACGAACGGCGGAGCGAGGTGGTGCTTTCTGCGGCGGAGTTCGACATCGAGGATCTGATCGCCGAAGAGGACATGGTCATCACCATCTCCCATACCGGGTACATCAAGCGGATCCCGGTGAGCACCTACCGTCGCCAGCGCCGGGGCGGGCGAGGGGTGACCGGGGTGAAGCCCAAAGAGGAGGACTTTGTCGAGCACCTGTTTGTCGCTTCCACGCACAACTATATCCTCTTCCTGACGGATCGGGGACATTGCCACTGGCTGAAGGTGCACGAGATCCCGCAGGGGAGCCGGGCGGCGAGGGGCCGCCCGGTGGTGAACCTGATCGACATCGACAAGGCGCACAATGTTGCGGCCATCGTGCCGGTGCGGGAGTTTGACGACGACCATTTTCTGATTCAGGTGACCCAGAACGGGCTGGTGAAGAAGACGGCGCTGTCGGCCTACAGCCGGCCCCGGCGAGGCGGGATTATTGCGATGAACATCTTAGAGGACGACCGGCTCATCGAGGCTGCGATTACCGATGGATCACACGATGTGATTTTAGCGACAAAGCAGGGCCAGGCGGTCCGGTTCCCGGAGCGGGACGTGCGGGATACGGGACGGGGCACGCAGGGCGTGAAAGGGGTCACGCTGGGAGCGGATGACGCGGTGGTGGGGATGGTGGTGATGGGGCGGGAGGGGACGCTGCTTACGGTTTGCGCCAACGGATTTGGCAAGCGAACGCAGGTTTCGGATTACCGGCTCACGCGGCGGGGCGGCAAGGGCGTGATCAACATCAAGACGACCGAACGGAATGGTGAGGTGGTTGCGGTGAAAGAGGTGGTGGACGAGGATGAGTTGATGATTATTTCCCAGCAGGGGATCCTTATCCGGCTGCCGATTCGGGATATCAAAGCGATTGGACGCAACACGCAGGGGGTGAAGTTGATCAACTTAGAAGAGGGAGACCGGGTGATTGGCGTGGCGCGTGTGGCACACCAGAACGGAGAGGTTGAAGAGGAGGATATTTCGCCAGAGGTGGGGGCAAACGGGGACGGGCAGCCGGCATAGACGCGGTCCGTCTGATGCGCCTGTTTTAATGAAAATGGAAGAGGCGACTTGTTAGAGTGATGATGGTACACCTCCAGACCGGATGCTGGAGGTGTATTTTTTTGCTTGTTTTTTGGTATATCTATCTATTTATAAATGCCTTAATGTATATTTTGATATCCCGGAACGTATTCTGGCATACCGGTTGCTTATTTACCACCGGCAGTGCTTTTCAAGCATCTATATCTTATGTAAACATTCGGTTCTGAACCGTCGTCGTGTGGGGCAAGCGCCGACAGCCGGTTACCGACGGCCGATCTGTGAACGTGAATGTGTTAGATTAAGGAGGCCAGATCTTGAATCTGTACCGTGTGTTTCTCCCCCGCATCTGCCTGATCGCCGGACTGGCTTTGTTGCCCCTGTGGCTGGGCTGTGATGACTCGAGATCGGAGGTGGTTCAGGGCAGAAATGGGGCTCTGGGCAAGGTTGCGGCGCCCGACCTGGCGCTGACGTGTCTGAACGGGCAGAAGCTTCGGCTGTCGGACTACCGGGGGAAGGTGGTGGTGCTCAACTTCTGGGGCACCTGGTGTCCACCCTGTCGGTTCGAGATCCCTCACTTTGTGGATCTCTACCGTTCGTACAAAGACAAGGATGTGATGATGATCGGGATTGCCGTCAACGAAGTGGGGCCGGAACACGTGCGCGCATTTACCGAGCGCTACGGCATTTCCTACCCGATCGCGGTGGTGAGCGATTATTCCGAGATCGAACGGAGCTGGGCCGCAGTGACAGGGATCCCGACGGTTCAGGGACTGGGGGGCGGGGAACCGGAGATGGGCAACGGGAGCTTCCAGTATTTGCCCACGACGTTTATTATCGACAAGGCGGGGAATATTTACCGCAAACACGTGGGTCCCCGGGAGCGCCGGCATCTGGAGCCGGAGTTGAAGAAGCTGCTGGGCCTGGATCACGAAGGGGACGAAGCCTGGATCACGAAGGGCACGAAGCCGCCCACGGCCACCCGGCCCACACGAAAGACACGAAGCCGCCCACACGGCCATCCACCCTATACGAAAGACACGAAGCCGCCCACAGCCACCCGGTCAATGCAAAAGACGCCGAATCCCTCCTGATCGCCCGGAGGGGTAGAAAGAAGGCGCTGGATTTTGACATCCAGCGCCTTCTTTGGTTTTGGGATCCTGGGGGGATATTATCCCTCCAGAGCTTTGAGTTCTTTCTGGAGTTTGGGCACGCGTTTTTCAAGGCGCTCTTTCTGGGTGGTGAGGCTTTTGGCGTTGCGTTCGGCGACGGCTTTTTCGTTGTCCACGACTTTGAGACGGCTTTGAAGGTCGCGCAGTTCAGCCTCAACCCCGTGGAGACGTTCTCGGCGCCGCACGAGCAGGATGGTGGAGATGTATTTGGTGAGGATGGTGCTTAACATGGTGGCGACCGTCACAATGCCGAGGACGAGTTCAAAACTCATTTTTCAGGGCTCCCGCGACCCGGCGCCTCTGCGGTCGCTCAGGGGGTCTACAGTTCCTCGATGCGAAGGATCTGGGATTTTTCGGTGATGGTAGGCAGGCGGTCGATCTCTTTCACGGCCCGGCGCATGGCCGCTTCGCGGGCATCGTGGGTGGTCATGATCAGGGGGACCGTGCCCTCTTCGGTCTCCGAGCGTCCGTGCTGGATGACGGTGGCGATGCTGATGCGTTCCTCGGAAAAGATGCGGGCGATCTGGGCGAGGACGCCGGGGCGGTCGTAGACGGTAAACCGGCAGTAGAAGCTGGTTTCGATTTCGCCGGGTGGGATGGGTGCCGCGTCTTCGAGGTCGGCTAAAGGGGAACTGCCGGCGGCGCGGCCGGTGAGGCGGTGTTCGGCCAGGTCCAGGAGGTCGGAGACCACGGCGCTTGCGGTGGGCAGCTGGCCGGCGCCACGGCCGTAGAAGACCTGTGGGCCAACGGCGTTGCCGACGATTTCGACGGCGTTGAATTCGTCTTTGATGTTGGCCAGGAGGGCGCCGGAGGGGATCAGGGCGGGGTGGACGCGGGCTTCGATCCGGTCTTCAACCGCTTTGGCGATGGCCAGCAGTTTGATGGTATAGCCCAATTCGCGGGAGAAATCGATGTCGAGGGGCGAGATGTGGGAGATGCCCTCTTTGAGGATGTGCGCGGGGGAAAGGCCGACCCCGAAGGCGATGCGGCAGAGGAGGGCGAGCTTCTGGGCGGCGTCGGTGCCGTCGATGTCCATGGTCGGGTCGGCTTCGGCGTATCCCTTCTCCTGGGCCTGGCCGAGCATCTCATCGAAGTCGCCCCCATCGTCGGTCATGCGGGTGAGAATGTAGTTGGTGGTGCCGTTGAGGATGCCGTAGATGGACTGGATGCGGTTGGCGACCAGGCCGTCGGTGAGGGAGCGGATGATGGGGATGCCGCCGCAGACGCTGGCCTCAAAGGCAAGGTGGGCGCTGTGCTGCGCCGCGGCCTTGAAGAGGGCCGATCCCTGCTCGGCCAGGAGGGCTTTGTTGGCAGTGACGACGTCTTTGCCGGCGTTTAAGGCGCGAAGGCAGAGGCTGCCGGCCTGTTCGGTGCCGCCGATGACCTCAACGACAATCTGGACCTCGGGGTCGTCCACCACGTCTTCGGCGCGGTCGGTGAGGAGGTCTTTGGGGAGGTCTACAGATCGGGATTTGGCAAGGTCTCGCACGGCGACGCGGCGGAGGGCCAGGTCCACGCCCCGGACCTCGCGGAAGTGGGCGGCACGGTCCTGGAGGAGGCGGACGACGCCCCCACCCACGACGCCCATGCCGAGGAGGCCGACGCCTATTGTGCCCGCGTTTGGCATTGCTTCTCCGAATGCGCTGAAAAAAAGCAACCACCGATGAACACACATAAACACTGATAAGTCAATATAATATAAAGGGAATATGGGCGCAACGGGAAAGCGGACGGGAGACGATGGACGACGGACGAAAGCTTCAGGGGTTTGACTGTGGTCTGTGGTCTGTGGTCCGGTTTTGCTGCTGGATGAATTTGTGTCATGTTCTTTACATTGGGCACGGCAGACGAAACCGAAGATCAGTACGCTCATCAGCGCGATGAATTGGAGCTGGGAGATAAAGCGGGCCTGTTTCTGAAGGAGATCGATGAAAGGGCTGGACGGCAGGCCCTCAAATGGCGATATTTAAACAGGCTTTCGGAATGTATACACACACAGCCGAAGCCAGGGTCGGATCGTGATCAGGCCGAAGAAGCTGGTTGATCCTGATGATATTCTAACGCCGGAAGAGGAAGAACTCGTACGGAGGGGTGAAGCCCAGCTTAAGAGACTGTGCTCTGGGAAGATGTAAAAGAGGATATCGGGCTTTAACGTACCGTTAATCGCGGTAGGGACATCTGTTTGAAAACCCTTGACACCGTATGAGCGCTATGTTATCTTTAGGCCGTTGCTGGAGTTCGGCTTCGGCCGATTGCAGCACCTGTGCGGGGTAGTAGCTCAGTTCTGGTTAGAGTGTCGGCCTGTCACGCCGAAGGTCGCGGGTTCGAGTCCCGTCTACCCCGCCACTTAATCACGGAGGGCCACAGAGCCCTGCCCTGCTACCCCCCATTCGCACGGAAGGGCTACGGAGGTGTACAGTCGCCATACTCCAAGGGGTGGTTTTCAGTTGCCTGGTTGTCTTCGTGCTGGTACTCGACGCTTGGATTTGTGAGGTGTCGGGTATTTTTTTGAGCGCGGAGGGGTAAAGCGGGGTTGCGTGATTCGATTGGTTACCATCCATTCCGTTTTGGAAGGGGTGGGTATTGGTGTGTACGGAAGTGGATAATCTTCTCATGGGGGTAGAGTGGTTGTATGTCGATTCAGCGGATTTATAGACGGATGGTGAATACGGAGCCATTTCAGGCGCTGGGGCGGCGGTTGGAGGCGGGGGAAGGGGAGATTTCGGTGCGGGGGGCGCCGGGGGCGTTGACGGGGTTTGTGCTGGCTTATATTGAAGAGGTGGTGGCCGGGCCGGTTGTGGTGGTGTGTGGGACGGAGGAGCGGGCCGAGGCGGTGCGGGACGATCTGGAGCGGGTGCTGGGGGTAGAGGGGGTGGGGATTTTTCCGACCTGGGGGGGATCGCCTTACGACGGGCGGTCTCCGCACTTGGATGTGATGGGGCTGCGGGTGGAGGCGCTGGACCAGGTGGCGCAGGCCTCGGGCGGAGTGGTGGTGGCGCCGGTTGGGGCGTTGATGGAGCATACGCTTTCACCGGATCTGTTTGCGCTTTCGGTGCAGGAGGTGCGAGTGGGGCAGGAGGTGGCGCCGCGCGGACTGGCGGATCATCTGGTGGAGGTGGGGTACGAGCGGGTGACGCTGGTGGAGGGGATGGGGCAGTTCAGTGTTCGGGGGGGGATTTTAGATGTTTGTTCGTTTGGGAATGCGCATCCGGTGCGGCTGGAGTTTTTCGGGGATGAGATTACATCCATCCGGGCGTTCGATGCGGGTACTCAGCGGTCGGTGGAAGAGCTGGAATCGGTGCGGGTACTGCCCTGCAGGGAGGCGGTGCTGGCGGGGACGATGGCGGGGGTATACGATGAGAATCTGGAGCGGGCGGAAGAGGAGCTGGGCATGGACCTGACGGTGCTTCGGGAGACGCTGGAGGGCCAGGGGCTGTTTGACGGGCTGGAGCATTATTTGGGAGTGCTTTACCGGGACAGGACCTGTTTTCTGGATCATGTGCCGGAGGGGTGTGTGGTGGTGGTGGATGACCCGGCGGGGATGGAGGAGGCTGCGGAGGAGGTCTGGGAGAAGGTCGTTCAGACAGCGGGGCGGCAGAAGGCCCGCCGGGGCGAGCCGGAGCCGCTTCCGGCGGGGGGGGCGCTGCGGTCTGCCGAAGCGGTTCTGGAGCGGATGGGGGGGATGCGCCGAGTGCTGAACTGGACGCTTGGGGGAACACGGGAGGCAGGGGTGGATTTTAAGGGGACGGGGGGGCGGCGGTACGAGGGGCACTTAGAGGTGCTGCAGGAGGAGATAAAGGGGTTCTGGCAGGAGGAGTTTGAGGTTGTGCTGCTGTGCGAGAGCCGGGGGCAGCAGGCGCGGTTCGAGGAACTGCTGGGCGATGTGGCGGGCCTGGTTTCGATTTATGTGGGCACGCTCCAGAGCGGATTCCAGTACGGGCCGGGGCGGGTGGTGGTGATCAACGACCACGAGATTTACAGCCGGTACCAGCGGAAGCGGCGGTACCGGCGGTTCAAGGAGGGGACGCCGATCCGGGCGGTTTCGGCGCTGCATCGGGGGGATTTTGTGGTGCATGTGGACCACGGGATCGGGCAGTACGAGGGGATTGAGCACCTCCGGGTGGACGGGGTCAGCCGGGATTTGTTGAGTCTCTCCTATCGGGCGGGGGATCGGGTGCTGGTGCCTGTGGACCAGATGGACCGGGTGCAGAAGTACGCCAGCCAGGAGGGGGTGGCGCCGGTGTTGAGCAAGCTGGGCACGGCGACGTGGGAGCGGGTTAAGGAGAAAACGCGGAAGGAGATTTTCAAGATGGCTGCGGAGCTGGTCTCTCTGTACGCAGAGCGGAAGGCCCGGCCGGGCACGGCGTTTTCTGAGGATACTTCCCTGCACAGGGCCTTAGAGGCTTCCTTTCCCTACCAGGAGACGATGGATCAGCTCCGGACGATTGAAGAGGTCCGGCAGGATATGGAGCAGGCCTCGCCGATGGACCGGCTGGTGTGCGGAGATGTGGGTTACGGGAAGACCGAGGTGGCGATACGGGCGGCGTTTAAGGCGGTGGCCGACGGGAAACAGGTGGCGGTGCTGGCGCCGACGACCATTCTGGCGCAGCAGCACTACCGGACCTTCCGGGAGCGAATGGACGGGCTGCCGGTGACGGTGGAGGTGTTGAGCCGGTTTCGCACGGCCAAAGAGCAGCAGCAGGTGGTGGAGGGGTTGCAGGCGGGGCGGGTGGATATTGCGGTGGGCACGCACCGGCTGCTTTCCAAGGATGTGGACTTCAACGACCTGGGGCTGCTGGTGGTGGATGAAGAGCATCGATTTGGCGTGCGGCACAAGGAGCGGTTGAAGCAGCTCAAGCGGCTGGTGGAGGTGCTAACCCTTACGGCGACGCCGATTCCCAGGACGCTGCACATGTCACTGATGGGTGCGAGGGATATGTCGGTGATCCGCACGCCGCCCAAGGACCGGCTGCCGATTACGACCGAGGTCTTTCCTTTTGACGAGGACCGGGTTGCCGAGGCGATCCTGCGCGAGTTGGACCGGGAGGGGCAGGTTTATTTTGTGCACAACCGGGTGCAGTCGATGCCGGCGATGGTGTCGTATCTGGAGCGCCTGCTGCCGCAGGTGCGCTTCGGGGTGGGGCACGGCCAGATGCCGGAGCGACAACTGGAGCGGGTGATGATGGCGTTCTTAGAGGGGCAGTACGACTGCCTGATTTCCACGATGATTATCGAGTCGGGGCTGGACATTCCCAGTGTAAATACCCTGATTGTGAACCGGGCCGACCGCCTGGGGCTGGCCCAGCTCTACCAACTCCGCGGCCGGGTGGGCCGGTCTACCCAGCAGGCCTATGCGTATCTGCTGATTCCCTCCTGGAAGGCGCTTTCGAAGGCCGCGGTGCGGCGCCTGCGCGCGATCGAGGAGTTCTCGGACCTGGGGTCGGGCTTCCACATTTCGATGCGGGATATGGAGATCCGGGGGACAGGCAACATGCTGGGCGAACAGCAGCACGGGCATATTGTGGCGGTGGGGTTCGATCTGTATTGCCGGCTGTTAGACGAGGCGGTGCAGCAGATTAAAGGGGAAGATACGGAGCCGGCGGTTGAGCCGGACGTGCAGACTTCGGTGTCGGCCTATATCCCGGAAGACTACATTCCGGATGCAGATATGAAGATGCAGTTTTACCAGCGTCTGGGTGAGTGCCGGCAGACGGTGGAAATTCTGGCCCTGGAAGAGGAGATCGAGGATCGGTTCGGGCCGCTGCCGGAGCCGACGGGGGCGCTGCTGGACACGATTCAGGTGAAGATTCTGGGCCGGCAGCTCCGGTTGAGTACGGTGCGGGTGGGGGTGAGTTTGACGATGCACTTTCCGGCCGAGCGGATGTTGAACCGAAAGGAGGTGGAGGAGATGGTGGCCCGGTCGCCGCTTCCTTTGCAGTTCTTTTTAGGGGAGGAATCGCGGGTTGAGGTTGAGCTGGAAGGGAAGGGTCCACAGGAGCGTCTTTCGTGCGCGAAAAAGGTGTTGCAGAGCCTGATCTGATGGCGTATATTCCTGGATATTCGGAACTTTTTAATCTCTGACAAGTTAGTATCACGGAAGGGCACGGAAGCCTTCCACCCTTCCCCATGAAGGGCACGGAGCCACCCCTCCCACGGCCCCGTGGGGCGGTTTTGAGGGGCTTGTGGGATTTCAGGATTAAAGGAGGGCGGCCATTACGGCGAGGAAGGGTCAGAGGTCTGGTGTTGGAGCGGCTCTTTTGGTTGCTGCGGTGGGGCTGGCCGGTCTGCCGGGTTGCCGGGGGGAGCCTGAGGGGGTGGTGGCGACCGTGGGGAAGGCGTGGCTGACGCTGCAGGAGATCGAATCCCGCATTCCGATCCAGTTTGCCGGGAAAGTGACGGACCGGGATAAGAAGCGCTTAGTTGAGGGATGGGTGGAGGAGGAGTTGCTTTACCAGGAGGCGTTGCGCCGGAAGTTGGATGAGGATCCGGACGTGGCCGCGCGGATTTCCAGGGCAGCCCGGGATTTGCTGATTGCCGAACTCTTAGAGCGGGAATTCAGAGGGGACGCGGATATTTCGGAGGATGACATCCGCTTGTATTACGATACCCAGCAGGAGGACTTTTTCCGGAATGAGCCGGAGGTCCGGGTGCGGCACATCTTAGTGAAGAGCCGGAGTGACCGGGATCGGGTGCGGCAGCGTCTTCGGAGCGGCGAACTGTTTGACCAGGTGGCCCGCGAGGTGTCGCTTGACGTGTCCAGAGAGGTTGGCGGGGACCTGGGGTATTTTACCGAGGATATGGTTGATCCTTCTTTCTGGGAAGCCTGCCAAAAGGCCAAGCTGGGCCGGCAGGTTCCGGCCGTCACCCGGTTGGGGCAGCATGTGATCGAGGTGCTGGACCGGCGTGAGGCAGGATCGGTGAAGGATCTGTCGGAGGTCTGGGGAGAGATTCGACAGCGCATTCTGACAGAACGGAGACACACGCGGCGCGTGGAGTTGCTGACGGAGCTGCGGAACCGGGTTTCCTGGACGATTGCGTCGGACCTGGGAAGTGAAGAGTGAATCGTTAGGGAGATGATTCAGGATGGGTCAATTTTTGTTAAGGGCGATTCTGGTGGGTGTGGTGCTGGTATGGGCAGGGATGCCGGTAGAGGCGGAGCCTCAACTGGTGGACCGGATTCTGGCGGTGGTGGACGAGGAGATCGTGCTGTACTCGGAGGTGGTGACGCACCTGCGGCTGGCGGCCATGCAGCAGGGCATCAAGGATTTGAGATCCGAGGAGGTCGAGGCGTTGTTCCAGACCATCTTGAAGGGCATGGTTGACGAGAAGCTCCTGCTGGCCAGGGCCGAGGAGGACAGCATTGAGGTGGACAACGAGGAGGTTGAGGAGTCGCTGCGGGCGGAGATTCGTGCGCTCAAGGCGCAATATGGAGAGGCGGCGTTTGCGCAGCAGCTTCTGAAGGACGGGTTGACGGAGCGGGAGATTCGGGACCAGCTCCGGCAGAAGTACCGAAAGGAGTTTATAAGGCGGGCGATGTACGGGCGGCTGGCCCAGAAGATCGATGTCTCCTACAAGGATGTGGAGAAATTCCGCATTCAGTATCAGGACTCGCTGCCGCCGCTGGTGAGCATCAGCCATATTCTGATAGAGATCAAGGCCTCCGAGAACCAGCAGGCAGAAGCCCTGCAGCGGGCGGAAGATCTGCTGGCGCGTATCCGGAAGGGGGAGAATTTCGTCGAGCTGGCCCAACAGTATTCGGGCGATCCCGGCAGCGCCGAGGCGGGCGGAGATCTGGGGTTCTTTTCACGGGGCGGGTTTGTGCCGGCGTTCGAGGAGGTGGCATTTTCTCTGAAGCCGGGCGAGATCAGCGATCCTGTGGAGACCGAGTTTGGATATCATATCATCCGGGTGGACGCTGTGCAGGGAGACGAAATCAAAGCGCGTCACATCCTGATTTCGATGCGGCCCGGTGAGGAGGATGCACAGTCTGCCTACCAGATGACCCTGGAGCTCTACGAGCGGATCCAGGCAGGCGAAGACTTCGCCGAGCTGGCCAAGCAGCATTCGGCAGACTTAGAAAGCGCAGAAGTGGGGGGGCAGCTCGGAGCTTTTCCCAAAGAAAGCCTGCCTGCCGCTTTCAAAGAGGTGACTGAGACGATAAAGCTGGGGGAGACAAGCGCCCCGGTTCGGACCGAGTTCGGGTGGCATCTGGTCAAGCTGGACGACGATCGGGCGTCTCTGGAAGATATTCTGAAGCAGGTGCAGCTCCAGCAGCTTTTCCGGGAGGCGATTGATGATACCCGGGAAAAGCTTTACGTTGATATTCGGACGGATAAGCCGTAAAAGCAGGGGTCAGGGGGATCCGGGTATGCGGGTGGATCTGTTTTTGAAGCGATGCTGTCTTACCCGGCGGCGGTCGGAGGCCAAACAGGCGTGCGACAACGGGATTGTTACTGTGGACGACCGGCCGGCAAAGGCGGGACGGATTGTGCAGCCGGGGCAGCGGGTGGGCATTGCGTTTGTGGATCGGTACCTGGAGGTTGAGATCTCCAGGCTGCCGCGTGGCAACGTCTCTAAGGATGCGGCCAAAACCTGCTACCGTGTGGTGCGGGACGAAGCTCGGGAGGCGACCGATTTTTAAGGGTTAAACAGCGGATTTAGAGACAGGCTCCAACGGGTCCAGCCTGCCATGGGCTGGGCTTGTTTTATATCACGGAGGGGCACGGAACCGCACACCGCCCGGCCCCCACACGGAGGGGCACGGAGCCCCGCTACCCTTCACCCGGGGGGGGACACGGAATGCCGCTATGCCGCTTTTGGGGGGCGGGGTTTCTGTGTTTGGGGGGATGGGGGTGGTGTGGGGTTCTGTGATTATTATGTTGAGGCGTAAATTGGAGAGGAGAGAGGCTCTGCCCTATAGCAGGCTGGCCTCGATATACGATTATGTGATGCGGCATGTGGATTATGTGCACTGGGCGGACTATGTGGAATCGCTGCTAAGGCGACACGGTTTGGTGCCTGTCCGGGTGCTGGATCTGGCATGCGGTACGGGCAGTCTGGCTGTTGAGCTTGGGAAGCGGGGGTATAAGGTGGTGGGGGCGGACGGGTGCGAGGAGATGCTGGCGGTGGCGCGGGAGAAGGTCCGGATGGTGGGGCACGATGTTTCGTTTTACCATCAAGATTTGCTTCACTTAGAGGGATTGCCCCAGGTTGAATGGGTGCTCTGCCTGTATGACAGCATCAACTATCTGATGACGCTGGAGGAAGTTTCGCGGGCGCTTGAGGAGATTCACGGGGTGGTCCAGCCAGGGGGGATTTTTATTTTTGACGTGTGTACGGAGACGAATTCTCTTCGTTATTTTCGGGATATGACGGATAAGGATCGGGGGAACGGGTTCTCCTATACCCGGCGCAGTTATTATAATAACGGAGTACAGTTTAACCGGTTCGATATTTATTTTACGGACACGCAGGAGGAGGTTTGCGAGGTTCACCGGCAGCGGATTTACCCTCTCTCGGACGTTGAAGGGGTGCTTGAGGCTTCACCGTTTCGGGTGGAGGGCGCGTATGACGGGTTCGGGTTTTCGCCTGCGAGCGATCAGTCGGATCGGGTGCATTTTGTGCTGAGGGCATGATGTGATCGAACTGCGACACGTCTGGGTTGAGCGGGAGGGGCGGCCGATTCTGGCGGATGTGGATTTTGTGGTGGACCGGGGCGAGTTTGTTTACCTGTTGGGACCCACGGGTGCGGGCAAGAGTACGGTTTTGAGGTTGATGCTGTTTGAAGAGCGGCCGTCGCGGGGGGTGGTGTTTGTGGGGGACTGCGACTCGGAGACGATTCAGGAGAAGGATCTGCCGCACCTGCGGCGGCGGGTGGGGGTGGTTTTTCAGGATTTCAAGCTTTTGCGGGATCGGACGATTTTCGAAAACGTGGCTTTTGCGCTGGAGGTCATCGGGGCCCGGCGGTCGGTGGTGAAGCGGCGTACGCTGGCGTTGTTGTCGATGGTGGACCTGGTTCACAAGCGGGGGGAGTACCCCAGCGCGCTGTCGGGGGGGGAACAGCAGCGGGTGGTTATTGCGCGGGCGCTGTTGAACGATCCGTTCGTTCTGCTGGCCGATGAGCCGACTGCCAACCTGGACCCGGAGACCACCGATTTGATGATGCGGATTTTTGCCCAGGTTAATGCCCGGGGGACAGCGGTGGTTATGGCCACACACGATGTGGGGCTTGTTGAGCGCTATCGCCGGCGGACGCTTTCCCTGGTGGAAGGGCGGTTGAGATAAGCGGTGATAAGGTATGGGTCTTGTGCGTGCGTTGCGTGAGGCGTTTCGGGGGTTGTGGCGGACGGGAACCGTGGGGGCGGTTTCGGTGGTGGCCACGGGGGCTTCGCTGCTGGTGCTGGGGGTGTTCGCACAGGTGGTGGCAGGGGGGTATGCGCTTGCCGAGTTTTTCCGGGGGCGGGTGGAGGTGGAGGTCTATCTGAAAGACGGGCTGAGCCGCGGGCAGGCGCTGGCGCTGGCCCGGGAGCTGGAGGAGATGGAGGGGGTGGTGAAGGCCGGGTATATCGATAAGACGGAGGCGGAGGCGGCGTTTAAGGAGATGTTCGGCAAGGAGTTGCTCGATGCGGTCTCTGGAAACCCTCTACCGGCCTCCATCCGGGTGAGACTGGAGGAAGACAGCGACATGCTGGGCCGGGCGCAGGCGGTTGCCGAGGCGGTTAAGGGACGCCGGGAGGTGGAGGGCGTGGACATGGGGGAGTCCTGGGTGGCTTCGCTGGACCAGGCGCTGGAGATGGCCACCCTGGTTGGCATCCTGCTGGGCGGGGTACTCTGCCTGGCCTGCGCGTTTGCGGTGAGCAATACTACCAAGCTGATGGTGCTTGCCCAGCGGGAGGCGATCGAAATTATGCGGCTGGTGGGAGCAACGGGGAGGTTTATTCGCCTGACTTTTCTGCTGGGCGGGGCCGTTCAGGGTTGCATCGGAGGACTTCTGGGAGTGTTTGCGCTGTGGTTTGGGGCGGATTTTCTGGGAGTGTTTGCGGATTTTCTGGGAGTGTTTGCGCTGTGGTTTGGGGCGGATTTTCTGGGAGTGTTTGCGGATGATCTGGGAGCGGTTGCGGATTCTCCAACAGGTGTTGTGCGGTGGTTTGGATCAATACCGGAGCTGCCGTTTGTATCGCCCCTTTATTCCGTGTTGGGCGTGGTGGGTCTGGGCACGGTGCTGGGGATTGTGGGGAGTTGGGTCTCTTTGAACCGGGTGCTGAATGCGGTGGCCTGGAAGTAAGGGAAATGCAAATTGTAAATTGTAAATTGCAAATTGCAAATTGGGGGAGGGGCCTATGGTCGATCTGGGTCGCTTGCCTGATTGCTTTCTTTTGGATGGAAGGACTGCACGCACAGGAGGATTTGAAACGGGCGCTGGAAGCGGAGCAGGCGGAGTTGGACAGTTTGAAAGCGAAGCTGGAGGCCGATCAGAAGCGGTTGAAGGTGACCGAGACGGAAAAACGGACGGTGGCCGAGGACCTGGGGCGGCTGGAGCGGGATAATGTGCGGATTCGGGGGGAACTCCGGAATTTAAAGCGGCGGGAACAGGATCTGGCAGGGCGCGTGGGGACGGCGAAGCAGGAGCTGGGCCGAGTTGAGGATCGCTTGCAGGCACGGCGACAGGGTAAGGCGCAGCGGCTGCGGGAGATGTACAAGCTGGGCCGGCGGGGGCGGCTGCAGGTTCTTTTTTCAGCGACGTCATTTGCCGATGTTCTGAAGCGGCTGCGCTATCTGTCCCGTATTGCAGAACAGGACCGGCGGGACTACGGGGCCATCCGCATGGACCGGAAGCGGGTGGGCGAAGCGCTTGCTCTTCAACGGACGCAGTACCGGCATCAGCGGACGCTGCTGCAGGCCAAGCAGGAGACGGAAAAGGCGCTGGGGACGCGGGTGGCCGACCGGTCCGGGAGGCTGAAAGAGCTTCAGACGGATGCCTCGGCCATGGACCGGGAGATCCGGGAAAACCGGGAGGCTATTGCGCAGTCGGACGAACGGGTGCGGCAGTTGATCCAGGAGATCCAGGAGCAGGAGCGGCGGGGACAGCGGCTGGCCGCGCTGCCCCCATTCGATTTTGAGGCGCACCGGGGGCGTCTGCGGCGACCTGTGGCGGGCAGGATGGTGGTCCGTTTTGGACGGCACCAGGATCCGGAACTGAAGACCTGGACGTTCAACCGGGGGGTAAACTTAGCTGCGCCGGAGGGCACGAACGTACGGTCGGTGGCGCCTGGAGAGGTGGTGCTGGTGGACTGGTTTCCGGGGTACGGGCAGTTCGTGCTGCTGCGGCACCCGGGTGGATTTTATACGCTTTATGGCCACTTAGCGTCGGTGCTGGTGGACAACGGGGAAATTATGGCCGAGGGTGCGAGCCTGGGCACGGTGGGGAGCACGGGCAGGCTGGATGGGGAGCCGCAGCTTCATTTTGAGATTATGCAGGGGGAAGTGCCGCTGGACCCGGCGGAGTGGGTGGAGAAGCAGTGAATTGCGGAATGCGGATTTCGGATTGCGGATTTAAAATCTTTCATTCCGCAATCCGCATTCCCAAATCCGCAATCGGGCGGGGTTATGGTTCTGGTTGGAATTGACATTGGCGGGACGTTTACGGATCTGGTCTGTTACGCTGAAGGGGCGTTTCGGACGGTGAAGGTGGCGACGACGCCGGAGGACTTTGGCCGGGGGATGGTGGAGGCGCTGCTGTGCTGTGGGGTTGAGCCGGGGTGTGTGGATGAGATTTTTCACGGTACCACGGTGGCTACCAATGCGTTGATAGAGCGGAAGGGCGCGCGGTGCGGGTTGATTACCACGGAGGGCTTCCGGGATCTGCTGGCGTTGAGGCGGCGTAACCGCCGCCGGCTTTACGGGTTGGAGACGGCGTTTGAGCCGCTGATTCCCCGGGCGTTGCGGGTGGAGGTGGCGGAGCGGAGCGGGCCTGAGGGGGTGGTGACGCCGGTTTCGAGGGAGGAGGTTGAAGCGGCGGCGGACCGGCTCTGGGCGGCGGGCGCCGAGGTGGTGGTTGTGGGTTTCCTGCACGCGGCGGCGGTTCCGGAAAATGAGCTGGCGGCAGTGGCGGCGCTGCGGGAACGCTGGCCCAACCGGCAGGTGATTGCGGCCTGCGAGGTGTGCGAGGCGCCGTCGGAATTCGAGCGGATGGCGACGGCGGCGGCCAGCGCGTATGTGACGCCGTTGATGCGGGCGTACCTGAAGGGCCTGGAAAATCGGTTGGAAGAGGTTGGGTGTCGTGCGCAGTTGTGGGTGGTGACGTCGGACGGGGGACTGGCGCCGGCCGACCGCGGGGCCGGGGCGGCGATTCGGACGGCGCTGTCTGGGCCCGCGGCCGGGGTGTGGGGGGCGCAGCACCTGTGTTCGGCAGCGGGCTATCCGGCGTTTGTGGCCTGCGATATGGGGGGCACGAGTTTTGACGCATGCTTAGTGACGGGAGGCGCCCCGGCGCTGACGCGGGAGCGAGAGCTGGACTTCGGGCTGCCGATTGCGATTCCAACGATTGATATTGCCACGCTGGGCGCGGGTGGGGGGAGTGTTGCGAAGGTGGATGCCTGGGGGGGGCTTGAGGTGGGTCCGGAGGGGGTGGGGGCAGATCCGGGGCCGGCCTGCTATGGAAAACAAACGCTTTATGCCACGGTGATCGATGCGGACCTGGTTCTGGGGCGGGTGGGCGAGAACCTGCGCTTGCCGGGGGGAGAATGCCCGCTGGATCCAGAGGCGGCGTTTCGCACGGTTGGCGAGCGGATTGCACGGGGGCTGGGTGTTTCGACCGAAGCGGCGGCGGCGGGAATTGTGGAGGCGGTGGAGGAGAAGATGGCCGAATGCATCCGGCTGCTGGCGCTGGAGAAACGGGCGCCGCTGGACGAGCTGGTCCTGGTGGCCTACGGGGGAGCCGGGCCTCTGCACGCGGCGGGGATTGCGCAGGACCTGGGGATTGAAGAGGTGCTGGTTCCGTACCGGGCGGGTCTGTTCTCGGCGTGGGGGGGACTGCTTGCCCGGCAGCGGGAGATCTGTTCGGACCGGCTTGATATCACCCTGGACAAGGAGGGCATGACGGATCTTCGGGCGGCCTTTAAGGCGCAGATGCGCGAGGCAGAGGGAAGACTGGGTGTGGACCGAGGAGCGACCCGGGCGTATTACGAGATTGAGGTGGGGTATTCCGGCCAGGAGGCCGGGGTGGTGCTGGAGCTGGAGCGGTCCGATGCGGATGAGGATACGATTCGCCGCATGTTTGAGGCGCGGTACGGCGCCTTCGGTACCCTGCTGGAAGGGTATCCACTCTGTATTTGGAGCGCACAGACCTCGGTTGTGCGGGAGGAGGACCGGCCCGTTGATGCGCTTCTGCCTTCGGGATGGAAAGGGGGAGACGGAAACCCATCGGGTCGGCGGGAGGTCTGGTTCGAGGGATCTTATGTGGCCTGTCCGGTTTACGATCGGGACGGTTTGAAGGTGGAGGCGCGGGTTGCCGGACCGGCGGTGATTGAAGAGCCGGGGGCGACGATGGTGGTACCGCCGAATGCGGTGGTGTGGGCGGATGGGATGGGGACGGTGCATATAAGTGCATTGCGGAATGCGGATTTGGGATTGCGGATTGAAAGTCTTTAAATCCGCAATCCGCATTCCACAATCCGCAATCTGGAGGAGGGTGGTTTTGGAAGGGGTTGATGCGCTGGTGCTGACGCGGGTTTGGGCGCGGGTGCAGGCGGCTGCCGACGAGATGGAGGCGACCTTTCGGCGTGAGGCGTTCAGTTCGGGCCTGGCGCTGGAGGGGGAGTGCGCTTCGGTGGTGTGCGGACCGGAGGGGGTGGCCTGGACACAGGGGAGCCGGAGCAATCCGTTTCAGGCGGCGCTGCTCTCGGTGTGGGTTTCTGTGTGGCGGGGGTGGGAGGAGGCCGGCGAGCAGGGCATGGTTTACCTGAGCAACGACCCCTACTGCGGGGGAAGTTCGCTGTGCGATTTAAGGATGGTGTCGCCCTTTTTTTATCAGGGACGGCGGGTGGGGCTGCTGGCGTGTGCGGGGCATTATGCAGACTTGGGGGGACGAACGGCGGGCGGGGTGAGCCCCGGGGCGACGGATGTGCAGCAGGAAGGGCTGCGGCTGACGCCGACGGTGATTGCTCGAGACTGGGCGCTGGAGCGGGGGCTGGCGGATCTGGTGGTGGGCAACAGCCGATTTCCGGAGGCGCTTTTGGGAGACCTCCACGCGCAGGTGGACGGGCTGCGAGCCGGGGCCGGACGGATGGAGGCGCTGTTTGAACGGTATGGCGTAGACGCGGTGGTGGGGGTAGCAGCGGGAGTTGAGGAGCGAGCGCGGGAAGCCCTTGTTTCGGCGGTTGCGGAGATTGCCGAAGGAGAATATATTACCCGGGACCGTCTGGACGGAGACGGGATTTCGCCGGGGCCGATCCGGCTGCGAACGCGGGTGACGGTGCGGGGGGGAAGGATCGGTTTCGACTTCGACGGCAGCGACGGCACGGCGCTGGGGGCGATGAACTGTCCGGCCGATGCGGTGCGAGCGGCCTGTCTGGTGGCGGTGCGCCACCTCTTTCCGGAGGCGTCCCGGCACGGGGCTGTGGGCGAGTGGGTGGATGTGACGGTTCCCGAGGGGTCTTTTCTGAATGCCCGGTTTCCGCAACCGGTGGGCGGGGCCACGCCGGAGGTGGCGCCGCGCGTCCTGTCCGGCGCGCTGGAGGCGCTGTCTAAGGGCGTACACGGCCGGGGACAGGCGGGAAGCGGCGGGGGCGCTTATCACCTCACGCTTCGGGGGTTGAAGGGCGGGCGTCCCTATCTGATGCGGTTGACTCTGGGCGGCGGAGGCGGTGCGAGTGGTCGGGGAGATGGACTGAGCAACGGCGACAGCGGGGTCCGGTTTACGGTGTTTCCGGCGCTGGAGCGCTTAGAGCGGTTCTATCCGATCCGGGCGTTGAGGTACGCGCTTCGCCCGGGGTCGGGCGGGCCGGGGCGTTACACGGGGGGGCTGGGGACGGTTTTTGAATTCGAACTGCTGGACGGGCCAGTCCTGCTGACGCTTTTTTGTGATCGGAGCCGGAGGGGCCCCGGTGGGCTGCAGCGGGGGGCGCGGGGGGCGACTACCCAGGTTCGGGTCTGGCGAGAGGGTCACTGGCAGGATCTGCCTCACGGGACCAAGGGGGAGGATATCCGCCTCGTGCGGGGAGATCGGGTGTGGATAGCGACCGCCGGGGGCGGAGGGTACGGGCATCCCTACGAACGGGCGATCCGGCTGGTTTCCCGGGATGTGCGGGAAGGGATTTTGACCCGGCGGGAGGCGGCGCTGGCGCACGGGGTGCTCTTTGGCTCGGACGGTTCGCTGGATTACGATTCGGCGAAGACCTTCAAACTTCGCAGCTACCGGTTGACGGCTGCGGATGTGGAGGAGATTGTGGACGAGATTGAGGAGATGGAGTAAAAAGTAAAAAGCGTTTACCGCAGAGACGCGGAGCACGCGGAGAAAAACCAAAATCGGGGATCTTTGTTGGTGGGTTTTTCACCGGAGGCAGAGGATATGGACTATAGCGAGGCCGTCGCCTTTTTTGACTCGGACGAGGCGTATCTGCTTTCGACCCACATGAATGCGGATGGAGACGGCATCGGGGCGCTGCTGGCGCTGGGTGAGATGCTCGATGCGATGGGCCGCGAGTACCGGATTGTGCTGAGCGATGAGCTACCGAACCGGAGGTTCGCCTTTCTGTCGGGATTTGATCGAATCGAGAGCTGCGGATCACTGGGAGATGGGCCACCCTTCGGCCGGGCTGTTTTTGTAGATACCCCCACATTCAATCCCCTACGTGTGGGGGATGTGGTCCGGATGCTGGGGAAAGGCTCCCGGACGCTGATTATCGATCACCACGCCGGCGAGACCGGAGAGGGCGACGTGCGGCTGATCGACTCGGAGGCGAGCGCAGCGAGTGAACTGGTTTACAGGCTCATCCAGGCGGCGGGTGTAGAAGTGAGTTCAGAGATGGCCATGCAGGTCTATGCCGGGATCGCTTTTGATACCAAATTGTTCAAGTTCTCGCATCCAGAACGCGCCTTAAAAGTCTGCGCGGAGCTGGTGGACTTAGGAGCCGACCCGCAGGAGATTGCCGATGCGGTCTTTGCCCGGGAAAGTTACGAGACAGTGAAGACCCTGGGCGCCGCGTTGTCCTCCCTGGAGCTTCACATGGAGGGCCGGGTGAGTACGCTGTTTGTCAACCATGCGACCTATTTGCTGGGTGGGGATCTGGATTTTGTGGTCGACCATGCCATGGCAGTTGAGGGGGTTGAGATTGCCGTCTTTTTCAAGGAAGAGGCGCCGGGGCATTACCGCGTGAGCCTCCGGTCGCGGGGGGAGATGGATGTCAACCAGGTGGCCAGGGTGTTCGGCGGTGGCGGGCATCAGAGGGCTTCCGGATGCCAGTTGGACATGCCGCTTGCGGATGCAAAGGGGGCGTTGCTGGCCGAGATTGAACAGCGGATGGTGGGTGGGTCCGGGGAAACAAAGGGAAAGTGATATGGACCTTCTGACGCTGAAGACATGGACGCCGGAGGAGATTCTGGCCACATTGGAAGAAGGGCTGGAGGTGAAGGCGCATCCGGAACGGTACCGCAAGACGCTTGAGGGAAAGTCGCTGGCGATGCTGTTTCAGAAGACGTCCACGCGAACCCGGTGTTCTTTTGAAGTGGGGATGACGCAGCTGGGAGGGCACGCCCTGTACCTGGACTGGCGGTCCACCAATTTTCTGCTGGCGGATCTCAAGGATGAGGCGCAGGTCCTGTCACGGTACGCGGATGGTCTTATGGCCCGGATGCTGAAACACGAGGATCTCCGGCAGCTTACCGCCGGATCGGAGGTGCCCATCATCAACGGGTGCTGCGACCGGTATCATCCCTGCCAGGCGCTGGGGGATCTGATGACGATGTGGGAGGTGCACGGAAAATTGGACGGGGTGCATCTGGTTTACGTGGGAATCCTGAACAATGTCTGTAATTCTCTGATTGCGGGCTGTACCAGGACAGGCGTACGCATCACGGCGGTTACCCCGGAGGTGAACCGCCCTTCGGAGGATGCAGACCTGATAGCCGAAGCACGCGCGACCGGCCTGTTTGAGGAAACGCTGGACCTGGAAGGAGCAGCGGCGGATGCCGATTTTCTCTACACCGATACCTGGGTGGATATGGAGTTCTTCCTGGACCCGGACCACGCGGCTGAAAAGGAGCGCCGGATTCAGATTTTTACCCCTTACCAGATCAACGCCGATCTGTTGGCCAAAACCCGGGCGATGGTGATGCACTGCCTGCCGGCGCACAAGGGCTACGAGGTGACGGCGGAGGTGATGGCGAGCCCGAGGTGCGTTGCCGTGGATCAGGCGGAAAACCGGCTGCACGTTCAGAAGGCCGTTCTGATGCGGCTGCTTGGGGATGGGGGGGCGTGAGGGGACGGGGTATGATGCCAGGCGCGTATGGATAAGGGGATGATCCCGTGTGTGGTATTGTGGGTTATGTCGGCAAAAAGCAGGCCGCCGGAGTGCTGTTGAACGGGCTGAAGCGGCTTGAGTATCGCGGATACGATTCGGCCGGGCTGGCCATGGTGGATGGCAACCGACTGGAGGTGCGGCGGGCCGTGGGGCGGGTGGGCGAACTGGAGGCCCGACTGCATCAAAAGCCTGCCGGCGGAGAGATCGGCATCGCGCATACCCGCTGGGCTACGCACGGCCGGCCGTGCATGGCCAATGCCCACCCACACACAGATGCCAGTGGGCGTATTGCGCTGGTGCACAACGGTATTATTGAAAACCACGCGGCAATCCGACAGTTTATGGAGAAGCAGGGGATCGCGTTTCAAAGCGAGACCGATACCGAGTCTCTGGCCCAACTGATCGGATTTTTTTACGGCCAGAGCGGAGATTTTCTGGAGAGCGTGCGCCAGGCCCTGCGGGATGTGCGTGGGACTTTTGGCGTGATTGTGCTGTGTGTGGATGCGCCCCAAACGCTGATAACGGCCCGGCGGGGCAGCCCGGTGGTTGTGGGCGTTGGAGACAGTGAGTATGTGGTGGCCTCGGACGGGAGCGCGATTGTGGAGCACACGAGCCGGGTGGTTTACTTAGACGATAACGAGGTGGTGAGCCTGGGGCCCGATGGTCTTCGGGCGAGTACTATCGATGCAATGCCCTTAGAGAAAGCGGTGGATACCCTGGAGATGACGCTTGATGAGATTGAGCTGGCAGGGTATGAGCACCACATGCTCAAAGAGATCCACGAGCAGCCCGAGAGCCTGCGCAATGCGCTGAGCGGCCGGATCGACCTCCGGGAGGGTCGGGTGAAGCTGGGCGGACTGTCCAGGCTGGAGCGCGAGCTGGCCCGCTTTGGGCGGGTGCTGCTTACCGGGTGCGGTACGGCCTGGCATGCCGGCCTTGTGGGAGAGTACCTTTTTGAAGAGCTGGCCCGCGTTCCCACCGAGGTGGAGTATGCGAGCGAGCTGCGCTATCGAAATCCGATTGTGGAAGCGGGGACGCTGGCGATTGTGATCAGCCAGTCGGGAGAGACGGCCGATACGCTGGCCGCCTTGCGCGAGGTTCGGATGAAAGGCGCCCTGACCTTTGGGGTGGTGAATGTGGTGGGTTCCACCGTTGCCCGGGAGACGGATGCCGGGGTTTATTTGCATGTAGGGCCGGAGATTGGGGTGGCCAGCACCAAGGCGTTTACCGCGCAGGTGACGGTGCTGGCGATGATCGCCATCGATATGGGTCGGCGGAGGCACCTCTCGCCCGAACGGACCCTGGAGATTTTAGACGAACTCGCCGGGATTCCGGACAAGGTGGCAGAGGCGCTTCGGGTTGAGGACCAGGTCAAAGACCTGGCCGGCCGGCTTGTGGCGCACAACAACTGGCTTTACCTGGGCCGTGGGGTGAATTACCCGGTTGCGCTGGAGGGGGCGTTGAAGCTGAAAGAGGTGAGCTACATCCATGCCGAGGGGATGCCTGCGGCAGAGATGAAGCATGGCCCGATCGCGCTGATTGACGAGGGGATGCCGGTGGTGGTGGTGGCTCCAAAAGACCATACGTACGACAAGGTGATTGCCAATATCGAGGAAGTCCGGGGACGGCAGGGTCGGGTGATTGGCGTGGCCACCGAAGGCGACCAGGATCTGGAGCGGCTGGCCGATGAGATGATTTACGTGCCCGCGACGCTGCCGATTTTGTCGCCGCTTTTGACCACCATTCCGCTGCAGCTGCTGGCCTACCATGCGGCGACAATCCGGGGACAGGATGTGGACAAGCCCCGAAACCTGGCCAAGAGTGTGACGGTGGAGTGAAGTGATTGCGGAATGCGGAATGCGGATTTTGGATTGAAAAGCCTGCACGGAAAAAGGAGAGGGCATGCGGGTTCTGGTTACGGGCGGCGCCGGGTTTCTGGGGTCGCACCTTTGCGAATACCTGCTGAAAGAGGGGCATGAGGTGGTGGTGATGGACAACCTGCTGACCGGGCGGGTGGAGAATATCTCCCATCTGATCGGGCAGGACGGGTTTACGTTTTTGAACTATGACGTGACCAACTTTGTCCACGTGACGGGGTCCTTAGATTATATTCTTCACTTCGCCAGCCCGGCCAGTCCAAAGGACTACCTCCAGTATTCGATCCACACGATGAAGGTGGGGGCGCTGGGAACGTACCATTCGCTGGGGCTGGCCCGGGTTAAAAACGCGAAGTTCCTGCTGGCGTCCACATCGGAGGCGTATGGAGACCCGCTGGTCCACCCGCAGCCGGAGACCTACTGGGGGAATGTGAACCCGATCGGGGTACGGGGGGTGTACGACGAGGCCAAGCGGTTTGCCGAGGCGATGACGATGGCCTATCACCGGGACGTGGGCATTGATACGCGGATTGTGCGAATTTTCAATACCTACGGCCCCCGGATGCGCAAGGACGATGGCCGCGCGATTCCGACGTTTATCAGCCAGGCGCTGGCCGGGGAAGATATCACGATTTATGGCAATGGGAAGCAGACGCGGAGCATCTGTTATGTGAACGATCTGATTGAGGGGATCTACCGGTTGATGCAGGGCGATTATGCCGAGCCGGTGAATATCGGCAATCCTTCCGAGATGAGTATGCTGGACGTAGCAGACCGAATTCGCCAGATTGCGGAGAGTAAGAGCGAGATTGTTTTCAAGGAGGCCATGATCGACGATCCCAAGGTACGCCAGCCGGACATCAGCCTTGCGCGAAAGCTGCTGGGGTGGGAGCCAAAGGTGAGTCCGGAGGAAGGACTGAGGTGGACGGTGGAATGGTTTCGGGGGGGCGGGATCACGGAATGACACGGAGCCCCGCCCGCCTCCCCGCCGTATGGAGGGCCACGGAACCCCGCCCGTCCGCTTCCCCGTATCACGGAGGGGTGGGGAGTCGTTCCTCTCCCCGCCTCGGGGGGTGGTGGGGTCTTGGCGATGGAGTGAGGCGCTCAGAGAGGATTCTCTGGGCGGTTTTTTTGTTTTTAGAGGCGCCGACCGGGATACCCGTTTGTTCTACTAAGGAGGGGTTGTTGTGAGGTTGAAAGATAAGATCGCCATTGTGACCGGGGGAGGGCAGGGGATTGGACGGGCGACGGCGCGGATGTTTGCGCGGGAAGGGGCGAAAGTGGTGATTGCGGCACGGACCGAGGCCAGGTTGGAGCGGGTGAGGGAGGAGATTGAAGCGGAAGGCGGAGCGGTTCTGGCGGTGCCAACGGATGTGGGTCGGGAGGAGGATGTGATGCGGTTGATGGAGGCGACACGAGAGCGGTTTGGCGGGGTGGACGTACTGGTCAACAATGCCGGCATCGGCCATCGGGCGCCGGTGGACGATGTGGACATGGCGGAGTACGACCGGCTGATGGACACCAACCTTCGGGGGATGTACCTGGGGTGCCGGCTGGGTGTGCCGATGATGAAAGCGGCCGGGCAGGGGTCGATCATTAATGTTGCTTCGGTTCACGGCGTAAACGGGCAGCCCCGGTCTACGATTTATGCGGCAACCAAAGGGGGGATTATCGGGTGTACGCGGGCGATTGCAGCGGAGCTGGCGCCGTTTGGGATTCGGGTGAATGCGATCAGCCCGGGAGCGATCTGGCTGGAGATGTATGAGGAGGCGCGGTTGAAGCAGATCCGGGAAGAGGATCATGCGGAATTCATGCGGCTTTTCGGGGAGGCGATGAAGGACGATCACCGGTATTTCCAACCGCTGGAGAGGGTGGGTATGCCCGATGATATCGCCCACTGTGCGGTGTACCTCGCATCGGATGCGTCGCGTTTTGTCACGGGACAGAATATTGTCGTAGATGGGGGACTGACGACCTATTTGAGTCCGTATGCGCCTGAAGGGGCGCGGGAGAAGGTGCAGCCTTCTACGGATAAGATTCGGTCCTGGATTGAAGAACACAAGGCGGAGTGAAGAAGGCAGGTTCCAGGTTTGCGGATGTTTCAGCTTGCTCAACAAACGAATTTTTAATAACTTAAAGTTTTCTGCGGGTTGAAGCAGCGCAAGGCCGAGTCGGCTTACTTAAGAGGTGCATGATGGCTGGTTTCAGAGTGGTGGTTTGCATATTGGCCGGTTTTTTTTTCCAGGCTCACCCAGACGTTCAGGCATCCGAGAAGTTGGTCCTCGCCGCAGTCGAGGGATCGCAGGACGTGAATGCCGGCGTCGCGGTCGTAAAGGAGGCTTATCGGCGTCTGGGCATTCCAGTGGAGGTCAAATGGCTTGCAGGCAAGACCGCCCTCGAGCTTTCCAGCTCCGGCCGGCTGGACGGTGAAGTACAGCGGATCGATGGACTCGATCGACGGTTTGAACACCTGGTTCAGGTACCCGTTCCGGTCAATTACCTTGAAGGGGTCGCGTTTTCAAAGAGGCAGGACTTCCCAATTCAAGGATGGTTCAGCCTCAGACCCTATCGGGTTGGAATCGTCCGGGGCATCCTCTTCGCGGAGCAGGGGACAAGAGGGATGCGGGTGACCGCAGCAGGATCTTACAAGGAGCTCATAGAGCTTCTTCACCGTCTGGATATAGACGTGGCCGTAATGCCAAGAATCAACGGACTGTTCGAGATTCGGCAGGCGAATCTAAAGACTTTAAAGGAGCTGCCCGGTGTGCTCGAGACACTTTTCCTGTATCACTATCTGCACAAGAAAAATGCACACCTGATCCCGAAATTGGAGCAGGAACTCAAGAGTATGCTCCTGGACGGCACGACCCAGCGAATTCGGAACAAAGTTTATACACGGCTGCTTTCGGGAGGAACCTGAGAGATGGAACAGATGATTTCACGCCGGCGAATTCAGGTCCGGTCCATCGTCATCCTTGCTGCGGTGGTTCTCGTCGTCACTGCCGTTGGCTTCGCGGCGCTTTACCGCATGACACTGGAGAAGCGGAGAGAGCAGTTGGTGGAGCTCGTACGCTCACAGGCCAGGCTGATGGAGGCCGTGGCGAAGTTCGACGCTTTCTTCTACACCGGAGATATCCAGGGCGCACAGCGTTCCGCGACACTCAGCCAGATCAAGGAGAGCCACCGACGCTATACCGGATTCGGAGAAACCGGCGAGCTTGTGCTGGCGGAGCGCCAGGGAGACGAGATCGTGTTCCTTTGTGCGGTTCGGGCCCTCGATTTCCAGGTTCCACCTCCGGTCAGTTTCCCCGATTCGGACATGGCGGGACCTATGAGGCTTGCCCTATCGGGAAAGTCCGGTTTTGTGGAGTCGAAAGATTATATCGGAGAAACGGTTCTTGCCGCGTACGAGTATCTCCCCTTCCTGGAGATGGGTTTGGTCGCCAAGATTCACAAGTCTGAGATTGTCGCACCCTTTGTGAGGGCGGCGATGGTCTCCGGGGGGATCGCGGTCCTTGCGATCCTTATTGCCACGATCTTGAACGTGAAAACGGTGGGTCCCTTGATACAACGGGTATATGACTTCACGGATGAGCTGCAGGAGCGGGAGAGTCGCTTTCGGGGTCTTCTGGAGTCTGCACCGGATGGAATGGTGATCGTGAATCGGGATCGTGCCATCACGCTTGTCAACACGCAGGCCGAACGGTTGTTCGGCTATGGGCGGGAGGAGTTGATCGGACAAAAGATCGAGATGCTGATCCCGGAGAGGTTTCGTGAAGCACATCCTGCCCGTGTGGAAGGATTTTTTTCAGACACGGAGGTACGTCCGATGGGTGTCGCGCTGGATCTATTTGGGCGCCGCAAGGACGGTAGCGAGATTCCGGTGGAGGTCTGCCTGAGTCCGATCGAGGAGCAGGGGGAGGAGTTCGTGGTTGCCGCCGTGCGGGACATTTCCACCAGAAAGGAAGCAGAACTGGAGCTGCAGAAGCTATCACGGGCAGTCGAGGAGAATCCCGCGCCGGTCTTCATCACGGATTGCCGAGGAAACATTGAGTATGTGAACAGGGTGTTTACGGAAGTTACCGGATACACGCCGGAAGAAGCAATCGGACAAAACCCGCGAATACTCAAGTCGGGAGAGCATCCTAAAACGCTCTATGCAGACCTGTGGAAAACGATCCTCAAGGGGGAGGTCTGGCGAGGCGACCTGGTTAACAGAACGAAGTCGGGGGAGGAGTTCTGGGTCAGCGAGTCGATTTCTTCGATCAAGAATGACGATGGTGAGATCACGCACTTCGTGGCTGTGACTGAGAATATTACGGAGCGAAAATTGGCAGAGGATCAACTCCGTAAACAGGTCCTCGAGTCCTCGCTGCTTCACCGGGCAACGTCTATCGCCACGGAGGCGGAAACCTTTGAGGAGGCACTTCAATACTGCGTGGACGCCGTTTGCGAACTCATGGAATGGCCCGTTGGACACGCGTATGTTCCCTCGAAAGACGGGGGCGATGTCCTGGATCCGACCGGTATCTGGCACCTCGACGACCCGGAGGCTTTCACGGCGTTTCGTGAGGCGACCGAGCAGACATCCTTCGCGATGGGCGAAGGTCTCCCGGGCCGGATCTGGGAGTCAGGGCAGCCCTGGTGGATCGCGAATGTGAAAAAGGATTCGAATTTCCCCAGAAACCGATACATGCGGGAGCTGGAGGTCCAGGGCGCCTTCGGTTTTCCGATCAAGATCCGGGGCGAACTGGTCGCCATCCTCGAGTTTTTTGGAAAAGAAGAGATGCTGCCGGATGAGGGCTTGTTGAGGACAGCTCAAAGCATCGGGGATCAGGTCGGGCGGGTGCTGGAACGGAAGCGGGGGGAGGATGGGCTCAGAAGAAACCAGGCCCTGCTGCAGGATATTGTGGACAATATGCAGGCCGTCGTGTGCATGAAGGACCTCGAAGGACGACACGTTCTCGTGAACCGGTACTACGAGGAGGTTACGGGCATCTCGAAGGAGGAAGTGATCGGGCATACGGATGACGAGATCTTCCCTCCTGAGGCGGCCGAGTCGATTCAGGCGGTGGATCGCGAAGTTATGAAAACGGGAGAGATCCGGTCGTTCGAAGAGGAAGTGCCACACCGCGAGGGAACCCGACATGTATACATCACGACCAAGGTGCCGCTTTTTGATGAAGACGGAAAAGTCTACGGTATGTGCGGAATGGCGGTCGAGGTCACGGAGCTGAAGCGGGTCCAGGAAGAGCTTGAAGAAGCCCGCGCGGCAGCGGAAGCCGCCACGCAGGCCAAAGCGGACTTTCTCGCGAACATGAGCCACGAGATCCGGACGCCGATGAACGCCATTATCGGGATGGCTCACCTCGCGCTCCGGACGGATCTGGATCCCCGGCAGAAGGACTATCTGGAAAAAATCCAGGGATCCGGGCAGCATCTGCTGGGCATCATCAACGACATCCTGGATTTTTCCAAGATCGAGGCCGGCAAGCTGGATGTGGAGACGGTCGATTTCGAGCTGGACAGCGTTCTCGACAATGTCGCCGGACTCATCTGCGAGAAGGCGACGTCCAAGGGTCTGGAGCTGATTTTCGACGTCGATTCGGAGTTTCCCCGCGCCCTCAAGGGCGACCCTCTCCGCCTGGGCCAGGTGTTGATCAACTACGCCAACAACGCGGTGAAATTCACGGAGGAAGGCGAGATCGTCGTGCGCGCAAGAAGGGTGGAAGAGACGGAGGCGGATCTGCTCGTCCGTTTCGAGGTACAGGACACCGGGGTCGGTCTTACCCCGGAACAGAAAGACAGGCTCTTCCAGTCGTTTCAGCAGGCGGATACCTCTACCACCCGAAAGTACGGGGGCACCGGTCTGGGGCTGGCTATTTCGAAGCAGCTCGCGGAGTTGATGGGGGGCGAGGTGGGCGTTGAAAGCGAGCACAGGAAGGGCAGCACATTCTGGTTTACGGCTCGCCTTGGGAAGGGCGAGGTCCGCAAGCGGGAACTTCTGCCGGCACCTGATCTCCGGAACCGCCGCGTGCTGGTGGTGGACGACAACGCGCACGCCCGGCAGATTATCTCGGAGATGCTGGACAGTATGACGTTTCGCGTAGACGAAGTCGGATCAGGTCAGGAGGCGCTGTCTGCGATTTCAGGCGCCGACTCCGCGGATGATGCGTATGAGATCGTCTTTATGGACTGGCGGATGCCCGGCCTGGACGGAATTGAAACGGTACAGCAGATGAGGGCGATGCAACTGAAGGCTCCACCCCATCCTGTGATGGTGACCGCCTACGGACGGGCCGAGGTTTTGCAGGCCGCGGAAGAGGCAGGAATCGAATTTTCGCTGATCAAGCCGGTGAACCCGTCGCTGCTTTTCGATGCCGCGGTAAGGGTGCTTGGAGGCCACCTCTCCCAGTCTGAGATAGATAGGCTTGAACCAACACCAAGGGATGGGGTACAGGATCTGTCGTCGGTCCGGGGAGCGCGCCTGCTGGTGGTGGAAGATAACGAACTAAACCAGCAGGTGGCGATGGAGCTTCTGCGGGATGCGGGGTTCGTTGTGGACCTTGCGGAGAATGGGCAGGTGGGCGTGCAGATGGTGACGGAGAATCCCTATGACCTGGTGTTGATGGATATGCAGATGCCGGTGATGGATGGAGAGACAGCGACCCGGGAGATCCGGAAGGAGGCGAAGTTTGCAGACCTGCCGATTGTGGCGATGACGGCGAATGCGATGGAGGGAGACCGGGAAAGGTGTCTGGAGGCGGGGATGAACGATCACGTGCCGAAGCCGATTGATCCGGATGGGCTTTTTCGAACCCTGGCGCAATGGATTGCGCCCGGTGACCGCGAAGTGGCTGCGGAGCCCGCAGGGTTCTCCGAGGAAATCGAGACTGTTGTGATGGATCTTGAGTCGGTGGATGGTCTGGACGTGGCGGGGGGGGTGAAGCGAGTGATGGGGAAGCGGGACTTCTACGAGAAGCTGGTGAAGGGGTTTGTGACAGGTGAGGAGGCGGAGACAGTGGAGACGGTGCGTTCCCAGCTGTCGGAGGGAGAGAGAGAGGCGGCGGAGCGGACGGCGCACTCGCTGAAGGGAGTCGCGGGGACGATTGGGGCCGCAGAGCTGCAGTCGAGGGCGGCGGCATTGGAAGCTGCGATCAAGGAGGGTGGGTCGGGAGATGCGATTGAGGAGAAGCTTACCCTGGTAGATGAGGAGCTGACACGGCTGGTCTCGGCGATCAGCGAAGTGATGGGCCTCGACGAAGAGGCCGACGAAGGGGAGGAGGGTGATGGTCCGCTGGAGCTTTCGCCGGAGGTGAAGGAGAAGCTGCCGGAGCTGGTGGAGAAGCTGGAAGCGAAGCAGGAGGCGTGCGAGGAGCTGTCCACGACGCTGGATATAGGTGGAATCGAGAGTTTGGCCGGTGAGATCAAGGAGTTGGGCGAGGAGTACGGCTACCCACCGGTCGTCAAATGGGGCTCGTCGCTGGTCGAGCAGGCCGGGATGTTCGATATGGATGGGATGTCGAAGACGCTGTCATCCTATGCCGAACTCATCGACCATCTCCAGGCCCTCGATCAGGGTTGAGCCGCAAGGATAAATCAGAAATGTCTCATACACCGAAATCACAAATCTCCGTCCGCCGGGGCCTGCTGACGGCCTTTGTGTTTCTCGTAGTGATGATCTCCGGGATCACGCTTGTTGTATCGTTTGTGGGGACTTCACAGGTTGCCAAAAGCGCCTCCACGCCCCTGATTGAAAAGACCGAGCGATTGATCGAAATGGAACTCCATCGGCTGTTCGATCCGCTCGTCCAGGCCGTCGCTCTCTCCCGCAGGTGGGTGCAGAAAGGCCTGGTGAAACGCTACGATTCCGGCGCCCTGATGGCCCTCTTCCACCCCGTCATGGACCGGCTGCCCCTGTGTGTATCTATGATGGTCACAGACATGTCGGGATACGAGTTTACCATGTTCCGCAACGAATCCGGCGGCCAGCTTGCATCTACCAGCACTGTGCAATGGACCACGCGAGACCACCGGCCTGGCGAATGGGACAAACAGGCCCTCTGGACGCTTTGGGATGAAATGGGCCGGAACCCGGTCCGGCAATGGCGGAAAGAGACTGCCTTTCCCGACGGTTCCGTCTACGACCCCCGCAAACGCGAGTGGCACCAAAAACCCCGTGAAAAATACCGGGCCTGGATAAAATCGGGGCAAAACACCCCCCCGGAAACCACTATCTACTGGACAGATGTGGACATATTTTTCACGTCCAAGACTCCCGGGCTCACAGCTTCCGTCGCCGTCGAAGACCTGGAAGGGGAGACGGTGGTGATCGGCTACGATCTGCTGCTGCGGGACCTGAGCACCTTCACGATGAACATGGCGCCTACCAGCCACGGAAAAGTATTCGTTTTCACCGAAAGCGGCCAGATTGTCGGGCTGCCCCGCCACGAGCCGTTCCAGGATGCCCAGGTACAGGCGGAAACTGTTCTCAAGCCGGTCGAAGGCATCGGCATTCCAGAACTGGCCGTTTCCATCGCCCGCTGGCGCGTCCGAGAATCAGAGGATTTGCCTCCTTTCCATTTTACAAGCAACGGACAGACCTGGTGGGCGGGGTTCCGGCCCTTCCGAATCAGCGCCGAACGCCGCCTCTGGATCGGGGTGGTCCTCCCGGAGTCCGATCTGCTTGCCAGCGTCCGGCGCATCCGCTACATCATCGTGGGTGTCGGCCTCTTCGCCCTGGCCCTGGCCGCTGTGCTGGCCGTCCGCCTCTCCGAAACCTTCGCCAGACCTCTGAACGAACTCGTGGCGCAGAGCAGCCGCATCAAGGACCTGAACCTGGCCCCCGGCGCCTCTGTTTCCTCCCGGTTCGCCGAAATTGGCCAGCTCTCTGACGCCCTGGATGCGATGCGCGACGCTTTAGACGGGCACATCGCCGTGCGCAAACGGGTCGAAGCGGAAATTCAGAAGCTCAACGAGGGCCTTGAACAGACAGTGAAGGACCGTACCAGGGAATTGGCCGAGAGTCTCGAAACGTCCGAAGCCCTGCACAAGGAGGCCGACGCTGCCAGAGACGATGCGGAACGCTACGCCCGAGAAGCCGAGGCCGCCACGCAAGCCAAGGCGGATTTCCTGGCGAACATGAGCCACGAGATCCGGACGCCAATGAATGCCATCATCGGGATGGCACACCTCGCACTCCGAACGGACCTGGATCCTCGGCAGAAAGATTACCTGGAGAAGATTCAGGGATCCGGGCAGCATCTGCTGGGCATCATCAACGACATCCTGGACTTTTCCAAGATCGAGGCTGGCAAGCTGGATGTGGAGACTGTCGATTTCGAGCTGGACAACGTCCTCGATAATGTGGCGGGGCTCATCAGCGAGAAGGCGACGTCGAAAGGCCTGGAACTGATCTTTGATATCGACCCGGAGTTTCCCCGCGCCCTCCGCGGCGACCCTCTTCGCCTGGGCCAGGTACTGATCAATTACGCCAACAACTCCGTCAAATTCACAGAAGAAGGCGAGATCGTTGTACGCGCTAGTGGTCGATTTCAGAAGTTCGCATGAGTTTATGCAGCCAGCCGGATTCGCTGCATTCGTTCTTCCAATTCCTGCCTTGTAAAGCGCCAGTTGAAAGGTTCGGCAGTGAGATTATAGTATTCCTCAAAGCCCAAGATCCTGGCTTCCATCGCCTGTCGATCTGCCAGGTCATTGGGCGTGAGCGCCTTTCTTTGCAAGATCGAGAAATAGATCTCAATCTGATTGAGCCAACTGGCGTGGATAGGGAGATGGACGGCAATGGCATTTTCATAGGCATCCTGGAGCCGTTTAGGGAACGTGGTGGTGTAATGAGAAGATCCGTTGTCCACAATCCAGAAGACCCGATCAGCCGAAGCATAAGGCTCCCGTCCCATCACCAGGTCCACCAGCTTTTGAAAGGGCACGATGCCGGTTTTCTCATCCACACGCCCAAAGATGTGCCCTGAGAACACATCCAGTGCAGACAGATAGGCCACTGTGCCCATCCGTTTGTAGTCATTTTCCATACGAATGGGTTTGCCACAATCAGGTGGCAATGTGGCAAACTCTCGGGCTAAGATTTGAAGTTGGGATTTTTCATCGGCACAGATAACGAAGTCTTTCTTGCCAAGCGGTATCCCCTCCCATATGCCTTGATACAGGTCCAGAATGCGACTGGCTTTCTCTAAAAAGTTGGGGGCTTTGATATGAAGCCAGGATCGGTGATACCAGGGACGAAGGGCATCCTCTTTGAGAATGCGCCAAATCGTTGTGGGTGAGATTGAAGTGATCAACGCACACCTTAACACTTCCTGTTGAATCTCAAATAAGCTGAACCGAGACAGGGGCAACCCCCGTTGTGCGGGCAGTTGACAGGCAATGGCTTTGACTTCACTGACTTGCACAGGGGGAAAAAGTGGGCGGTCGCCCACTGCGCGGTAGATCCTCTAAAGTGAAGCCTTCTTCAGTCCACCTTTTTCGCCACTTCTGCGCCGTAGGTGAACTGACACCTGCCCTGTCGGCTAACCTCTGGTTGCCAATGGCTTTATTCTCGGCTAAGGCCACCACCATCTTTGCCCGCTGCACCTGGGATTGAGGCGCGTTGCGCTGACGAATGATTTTCTGGGCTTTTGCCAGTTGGGCTTTTGTGAAGCGAGGTTGGTATTGGGGAAGGGGACCTGACATTATACACCTCCTTTACCGATTGGAATGAGGCGTATAACATACCCCTTTTTTGCCACCTATGCAACCTCATGCGTATTTGCGAAATCGACCACTAGAAGGATGGAAGAGACGGAGACGGACCTGCTCGCCCGTTTCGAAGTGCAGGACACTGGCATCGGCTTGACGTCGGAGCAAAAAGAGAAACTGTTCCAGTTATTTCAGCAGGCGGATACGTCCACGACCCGAAAGTATGGTGGCACCGGTCTTGGTCTGGCCATTTCGAAGCAGCTGGCGGAGTTGATGGGCGGAGAGGTAGGGGTTGAGAGTGAGCATAGAAAGGGCAGCACCTTCTGGTTTACCGCCCGTCTGGGCAAAGGTGAGGTGCGGAAGCGGGAGCTTCTGCCCGAGCCGGACCTGCGCAATCGTCGGGTGCTCGTCGTAGACGACAATGCGCACGCTCGACAGATTTTGTCGGAGATGTTGTCGAGTATGACCTTTCGCGTGGACGAAGTCGGGTCCGGAGAGGAAGCGCTCTCCGCGGTCAAACATGCCGACGAAAGGAGCGATCCCTACGAGGTGGTGTTCATGGACTGGCGGATGCCGCCGGGGATGGACGGGATCGAGACGGTGCGGCAGATCAAGCAGGTGTCCCTGAACGTCCAGCCACACCCTGTGATGGTAACCGCCTACGGTCGAGCGGAGGTTCTTCAGGCCGCGGAAGAGGCAGGAATCGAATTTTCGCTGATCAAGCCGGTGAACCCGTCGCTGCTTTTCGATGCCGCGGTAAGGGTGCTTGGAGGCGATCTCCCACAGTCGGAGATAGACAAGCTTGAACCAACACCAAGGGATGGGATACAGGATCTGTCGTCGGTCCGGGGAGCGCGCCTGCTGGTGGTGGAAGACAACGAGCTAAACCAGCAGGTGGCACAGGAGCTTTTGAGCGATGCAGGATTCGTGGTGGAGGTAGCGGAGAACGGGAAGGTGGCGGTGCAGATGGTAACGGAAAACCCCTACGATCTGGTGTTGATGGATATGCAGATGCCGGTGATGGATGGAGAGACAGCGACCCGGGAGATCCGGAAGGAGGCGAAGTTTGCAGACCTGCCGATCGTGGCAATGACGGCCAATGCGATGGAGGGAGACCGGGAAAGGTGTCTGGAGGCGGGGATGAACGATCACGTGCCGAAGCCGATTGATCCGGATGGGCTTTTTCGAACCCTGGCGCAATGGATTGCGCCAGGTGACCGAGAAGTGGCTGCGGAGCCCGCAGGGTTCTCCGAGGAAATCGAAACTGGTGTGATGGATCTTGAGTCGGTGGATGGTCTGGACGTGGGGGAGGGTGTGAAGCGAGTGATGGGGAAGCGGGACTTCTACGAGAAGCTGGTACGGGGATTTGCAACTGGAGACGAGGCGAAGGCGGTGGAGACGGTGCGTTCTCAGTTGTTGGAGGGAGAGAGAGAGGCGGCGGAGCGGACGGCGCACTCGCTGAAGGGTGTTGCGGGGACGATCGGGGCGGGAGAGCTGCAGTCGAGGGCGGCGGTATTGGAAGCCGCGATCAAGGAGGGTGAGTTGGAAGATGCGATCGAGGCGAAGCTTGGGATCGTGGAGGAGGAGCTGACGCGATTGGTGAGTGCGATTGGCGAAGTGATGGGTCTGGAGGAGGGTGGTGACGAGGAGGTAGGGGAGGCGTCCACTTTGGAGCTCTCGCCGGAGGTGAGGGAGAAGCTGCCGGAACTGGTGGAGAAGCTGGAAGCGAAGCAGGCGGCGTGCGAGGAGCTGTCCACGACGCTGGATATGGGTGGGATCGAGAGTCTCGCCGCAGAGGTGAAGGAGTTGGGAGAGGAATACGGTTATCCGCCCGTGGCGAAGTGGGGAGAGACGCTGGCCGAGCAGGCCGGGATGTTCGACATGGACGGGGTGTCGGCAACTCTCCAGGAGTATTCGAAGATGATCGAGAAGCTACGAACTTCACAGGTGTCCTGAGAGCCTCTGCGAATCGAGGTAACTGCCAGGATGGGCAAGGAAACACTATCAAAGGGCCGGTATCTCTCGGAAACCGTCGGGATCGCCGTTCTGTACTTCGTTCTGGCCAAAGCCGGACAGACGGTGGCGATTCCCCCTGGAAACGTTACTTCCGTGTGGCCGCCGTCGGGTCTGGCGCTTACGGCCTTTCTTCTTTTTGGAAACCGAGCGTGGCTTGGCACCTTCATCGGCGCTTACATCGCGAATGCGAGCTTTTTCGATTTCACCTCCCCGGACATCGCGCTGAGGTCCCTGGCCACCGGGACGATGATCGGAGTCGGATCGTTCCTTCAACCTTTCGCTGGTCGATTTCTGGTTCATCGACGGATCGGCAGAGAGAGCGGGGCACCACTCGAATCTGTCACCGGCTTTTTGAAATTCTGCGGAATCATTCCCATTATGTGTCTTGTCAGCGCCTCTTTTGGAAGCACGAGCCTGACAGTCGGGGGGTACGCGCCCTGGGAAGGGTGGCGCGAGCTCTGGTTCACGTGGTGGCTTGGGGATTCCGTCGGCGTTTTCGTCATTACGCCCCTGCTTCTGGCATGGCGTCCCGGGTCCTCGCCCTTAGCTGCAGGCGGTCGCTCTGTCGAGATCGTCGTTCTGCTGGCTGCCATCGCTACAAGCAGCCTCATTGCGTTTACTTCCGCCTTTGGCGCCGCGACCAAAGGCTACCCGCTGGAGTTCCTTCCGCTTCCTTTTCTTCTCTGGGCGGCCCTGCGACTGGGAACTCGAGGAGCTACGACATACATCCTGGTTGTCGAAGTGATCGCGATTCTAGGGACTGCAACGAGACAGAGCCCGTTCATCGTGGATTCCGTCAACCACTCTCTTCTTCTGCTTCAGTTGTTCATCCTCGTGATCACAATGACGCTGGTCGTTCTGGCCATATTCGTCGAACAAAACCGAAGGGCGGAGCAGGCACTGCGGGAAGCTCACGACGTGCTTGAACAACGAGTGCGAGAGCGGACCGTCGATCTGGAAGCGGCACGGGTGGCGGCGGAATCGGCCAACCGGTCGAAGAGCGTCTTCCTCGCAAATATCAGCCATGAAATCCGGACGCCGATGAATGCGATTCTCGGATTTACTGAAATCGTGAAACGGTCGACGACGGAGCTTCAAAACAAGGAGTATCTCTCCTCAATCGAGTCGAGCGGCAAGTCTCTCCTCTCGCTGATCAATGACATACTGGATCTCTCCAGAGCCGAATCGGGGTCCCTGGAACTGCAGCCGGCGGCCGCGGACACAGTGAAGATCTTTTCGGATGTCGAGGCTGAGTACTCCACGAAGGCTTCCGAGAAGGGGCTGTCATTCAACGTGAACGTTGACCCCGGGATTCCCCGGTCCATCGAGGTGGATGAGAGACGGGTGAGCCAGGTTCTGGGAAACCTCGTGGACAACGCTGTGAAATTCACTGAGTCGGGGCAGGTAAAGGTCTCTGTGCGAAGCGTCCCCTCCGAGTCGAAGGACGGGTACATCGACTTGAGCTTCGATGTGGAGGATACGGGAATCGGTATCCCGAACGACCAGATCGATGAGCTTTTCAACGCGTTTACCCAAAGGCGAGGGCAGAGTATCAACGAGTATGGAGGCACGGGTCTGGGTCTTGTACTCTCCCAGAGGCTTGTCGAGATGATGCAGGGCCGGATTATGGTCGCCAGCGAAGAGGGCGTTGGGAGCACATTTCACGTGGCCCTCCCTGGCGTCAAGGTGGTCGACGGCACAACTCTGGGAGATCTGCAAATGGAGGCGGAGGTTGTCGCCGGGGCAGAGGAAACGGCCGTTTCAACGTGGTCGCCGGAAGACATGAGTCTGGAGGCGAAGGGACGATTGCCGGAACTGGTGTCCGTTCTGAAGAGCCAGCGCGCGACCTGCGAGGAATTGGCAGCCACCCAGACGGTGAACGAGGTGGAGGCGTTCGCGCATCAGATGAAAGCAACTGCCGAGCAGTATGAGTATCCACCGCTGGAAGAATGGAGCGAGAAGCTTGCGCGCCAGACCGAGATGTTCAATATGGACGGTATCTCCGCGAGTCTGGCGGAGTTTTCCAGCCTGATCGGAGAGACGGAATCCTATATTGGGTAAGTGACGACCTAGCAATACTTCGGACAGTTTTTGTAATTCTGGGGGTTCAAATTTCATAAGCCATTGAAAAATAACAGTTTATGGAATCTGATGCTAAATTTATAACCTGTTGAAAATCAACAACTTATAAAAAGTGTCCGAACCATTGGACCTAGTAGATGACCACAGTGAATGTGATGAGTGAATAGGTAGCTTTTTTAAAGTTCAAGAGGGGCACACCACAATTTTGATTCATCAAAATCATAGTGGTCGTCTACTAGTAAGATTTTAGATCGTTGCGCTCATTTTTATATAGACTGTTGAGGTTGCTCTTGAAAATCCCCACAATGTTCCATCACTCGCGAGTCTGGCGAGCCACACTCATCCTGCTTTTTTCTCAATGGACCCTTCCAGAGTCCGTCCTATCGCAGACCGCCGGACAGGAAATCACACCGCCGCATGTCTTCGCCCGGGTCGAGCTTCTACGTGCGAACCTGGAGGCGATTCGGTTCGAGATGGGCAGGCCGGCGAACACGCAGCCGGAGATCGACGTGACCCATGTGGCCCCGCGCGAGGTCTTTTTCCAGGCGCTGACACTCTTCAGAAAGGCCGACCGGCTCTGCTTCGAACAGACCCGGGAGCACGCTCCAGTGCCCGAGGTTCCTTCCGGGGATATTCGGCCGTCACATGTCTTCTCTGTTGTAAGCGCCTCGCTGGATCGAATCGCTCGGATCCAGAGAGCCATCGGAATTTCGGGCGAAACCACCGAGCCCGAGCGGGACGAAACCAAGACTCCTACTGACGTGTTTCGGTCGATCGTCCAGGCCAACCGACAGTTGAACCTGCTGTTGGATAAGAAGGTCTCGCCCGCCGATGTGTTTCAGCAGGTGACGCTGGCAGTGAGTTACGCGTCCCGTCTGCTTGCGCAATTTCCCGAGGCGAACCGGATTCCCGATCCCCCGGAATATGAGCGAGGCAAGCGTCCGGCCGACGTCTACCGACGGCTGGTGGGCTGCTTCGAACGGGTAAGGCAGATTGCGGCCCACTGTGGATTGAAGACGCTGGAGTTGAAAGTGTCAAAGTCATCCGTCGACAAAGTCGTTCCGAGCGATGTCTACGACATCGCATCCCTGCTCGTTTCCGAGTTGGCATATATCCACAGCCACGTGCCCAACGCAGCCCCGCCTGTAGAAATCTACCATCCGGGACGGAAGTTTCCTTCGCACGTGTACCAGCGAGCGGGCATTCTGGAACGTCAGTTGACGGAGCTGCAGAAGCAGGTGGAACGTGCACCCGGACAACTGTTTGACGGAGTATGACTTAATGGATTCTGCGAACCGACGCATTGAAGCCAGGCGGGGCATTGGAGCAAGGCTCCTGCGCTCCCACCTCGAGGTGGCTGCGATCGGCGTGGTTCTGCTCATCGTTGCTCTTGCATCGACGATCTGGCTTCGGTCGAATGTTCGCGGCCTGTCCGAAGTGCGAGCGCCGGCCGTTCGAGCTTCGACGATGGCGCTCAGCGGTGTACAGCATTCTCTGGCGGCGCTACGGGGATGGGTTGCACTGGCCGATCCGGACTTTCGGGAGGACAGGAATCGCGCGTGGGTAGATGAGATCGAGTCGGCGATGCTTACGCTAAAGTCCCTGAGCTCCGATTGGGATGCCAAGGATCGCAAGCGGCTTACCGAGACTGTCGAAACCCTGAGAGATTTGAAGGAGTGGCAGTGGTGGATCGAAGATGTAGCGGATACCCCGGGGAATGAGCCCGCGCGGGTGATGCTTATGGAGGAGTTGCAGCCGCTGGCACAGGAGATTCGACAAACGGTATCGGGATTGGTTGACGAGGAGAAGACCCTGGGAAAAAGTAGTGCGCTTCTGGGGGTTCTGGCAGACTTTCGTGGAGCCTTCGCAGCCAGCGAAACCGAGCTGACGAACTATGTAGCAGATGCTGGGGCCGAGTACAAGGCGGCCTTCGATGTGTCGGTTGGCCATGCGGGCAATCGGCTTGATCAGGTCGATTCATTTCGGGATCTGCTCACCCGTTCCCAGTTCGATCGCTTGACGTGGCTTCGCAATGAGTTCGGTGTGTATCGCCGGATGGCTGAGCAAATCATCGAGATTCGCGAATCTTCCCGCTGGAACATTTCTCAGTATCTCATGACGACCAAAGCGGTGCCGCTTGCCCGTCAGAGTATCGACCTGTTGAGCGCGATGACTACCGATCAGGATCGCCTGATGCGCGAGGATGCAAGATGGGTGAACTCTGTCAGCAACGTGGCCCTTGGGCTGCTGGTTGCCCTTATTGCGCTGATGATTGTGACATCGTGGGTTCTGTCAAGGCGAAGCTCGGAACGCATCACGAGGCCCATCGATACGCTGTCGACGGCAACGAAGGACTTTACATCTGGGCAACTCACCAAGGATATCCCCGTCGACGGGGACGATGAGATTGCCGACTTGACCCGGTCGTTCAACAGGATGCGTGCAGACATACAGAGGGCGGAGACTGAGTTCATTGAAGCCAAGGAGGAAGCGGAGGCGGCACATGAGTCAAAGAGTACGTTCCTAGCGAACATGAGCCACGAGATCCGGACGCCGATGAACGCCATTATTGGTATGACCCACCTTGCGCTGCGGACGGATTTGGATCCCCGGCAGAAGGACTATCTGGAAAAGATCCAGGCTTCCGGCCAGCATCTGCTGGGCGTCATCAACGACATTCTGGACTTTTCCAAGATCGAGGCGGGCAAGCTGGACGTAGAAAGTGTGGACTTCGAGCTGGACAGCGTTCTCGACAATGTTGCCGGTCTCATCAGTGAGAAGGCGACGTCGAAAGGGCTCGAGCTCATTTTCGACATCGATCCCGACCTCCCAAGCGGGCTTCGTGGAGACCCGCTCCGTCTTGGGCAGATTCTGATCAACTATGCGAACAATGCGGTCAAATTCACCGAAGAGGGGGAGATCGTGGTTGGGGCACGAAGAATCGAAGAGAAAGAATCCGACCTCCTGGTCCGGTTCGAAGTGCAGGACACGGGGATAGGACTGACTCCAGAACAGAAGGGAAAACTCTTTCAATCGTTTCAACAGGCGGATACCTCCACAACAAGGGAGTACGGTGGCACCGGCCTCGGCCTGGCGATCTCGAAGCAGCTTGCCGAGTTGATGGGGGGTGAGGTCGGCGTCGAGAGTGAGTACAGGAAGGGCAGTACCTTCTGGTTCACCGCCCGTCTGGGTAAAGGTAAGGTACGGAAGCGGCAGCTACTGCCCGAGCCGGACCTCCGCGATCGACGGGTGCTTGTCGTGGACGACAATGCGCATGCCCGGCAGATTCTGTCGGAGATGCTCGAAAGCATGACGTTTCGCGTAGACGAAGTCGGATCGGGTGAGGAGGCGCTATCTGCGATCTCAGCAGCAGACTCCTCGGATGATCCCTGTGAGGTGGTCTTCATGGACTGGCGGATGCCCGGCATGGACGGAATCGAAACGGTACGGCAGATGAGGGCGATGGAACTGCGGGCCCCACCCCATCCTGTGATGGTGACCGCCTACGGACGGGCGGAGGTACTCCAGGCTGCGGAAGAGGCAGGAATCGAAATCTCTCTTATCAAGCCAGTCAACCCGTCTCTGCTTTTCGATTCTGCGGTTCAAGTACTGGGTGGCGAACTGCCTCCGGTGGAGAAAGCGAGACTCGACCGAGAGCGGGCTACCAGTGGCGAATCGGATAACCTGGAGTCAATCAGGGGTGCTCGGCTGCTGCTGGTGGAGGACAACGAGTTGAACCAGCAGGTGGCGATGGAGCTGCTGAAGGACGCTGGATTCGTAGTGGAACTGGCGGAAAACGGTCAGGTGGCCGTGCAGATGGTGGTGGAGAATCCCTATGACCTGGTGTTGATGGATATGCAGATGCCCGTGATGGACGGGGTGACGGCGACACACGAGATCCGTGGTAATGAGCGGTTTTCCGATCTGCCCATCGTAGCGATGACGGCCAACGCGATGGCCGGAGACCGGGAACGTTGTCTCGAAGCCGGGATGAACGACCACGTGGCCAAGCCCATCGATCCGGACAATCTGTTCCGAACACTGTTGGAGTGGATCCCACCGGGAGACCGAATCTCGAAGGACGGAGAACGCTTACGCGACGACGCGGAACAGTCACCTGAACCTTCGAATAAGGAAGCGGATTCGGAGTCTACGGATCTGGAATCTGTTGAAGGTCTGGATGTGGTGGGTGGCGTGAAGCGTGTGATGGGGAAACGGGACTTCTACGAGAGGCTGGTGTGCCAGTTTGCCGAAGGCGAGGAGGCGGCAGCGGTCGAGACGATCCGTACACAGCTGGCTGGCGGTGATCGGGAAGGGGCGGAGCGAACGGCGCATTCGCTAAAGGGTGTGGCCGGTACAATTGGAGCAGCTGAGCTGCAGTCGAGAGGGGCTATTCTGGAGGCCGCGATCAAGGAGAACAGCCCTGACGATGAGATCAAGTCTCATCTGAGATCCGTAGATGAGGAGTTGACGCGATTGGTGACAGCGATCGTGGATGCGATGAGTCTGGCGGAGAGCGCGGATGAGGACGAGGACGAAGGCCCCGTGGACCTCGAGCCAGAGGTGCTGGAGAGGCTGCCGGAACTGATCGAGCAACTCGAGGAGAAGCAGAGCGCCTGCGAGGAGCTGAGCAGTACGCTGGATATAGGCGGGATACAGAGCCTGGCAGAGGAGGTGAAGGAATTGGGAGAGGGATACAGCTATCCGCCGGTCGCTAAGTGGGGAGAGACGCTGGCCGAGCAGGTGGGTATGTTCGACATGGACGGAATGGCAGCCACACTCGAGACTTATTCGGACATCGTCCAGGAAATTCGAAATCTGCATATGTCCTGAACAAAAGATGAGGTCGAGGTCTTTCGGCGCCCTGACACAATTCTGGCCAGAGCGAGTCTTGGCTACTACATTTTGATATGGGGAATGTCGGTCTAAGTCGCTTTTCTTCTTGATTGCTCCCGCCGGATTGCCAGATCCAGGTTAAAGGAAAAATCTTACCTGAGGTGTTTGAACGTAATAACTTGAACTTGATTGCGAAATTATTCGGAGTTGTTAGCCCTCGTGATTCTGATATGGGGAATGTCGGATAACATGTGTGAGAAAGCTTTCTGGAGATATCGACAATGAATAATGGATTGTCAATTAAGCGAAGCTCAAACCTCATTTGCCGTACATTCCTTGCGGTAATTCTTGCTATGGTTGGCTGTGCCAAGCCCAGCCAAGATGAACCAATGACAGATGCTAAAAGCACCGAGAGCGCGGAACTCAATCCGGCGGCGGAGCCCGAAGAGGCACCCAGGGCGCATTTCCCTCCGATTGCGGCATCTGTTAAACCCATTCGCATTGGCCTTCTGGAGGATAGAACTGGAACCTTTGGCCTCTTCGGCAGCCCGAAACATCACGGCACTCTCCTCGCCATCAAGGAAATAAATGATGGATACACGTTGCGATCAGGACCCACAGGTATGGGTGTAGTGCCCGCTGGGCAGGGAAACACTGACGTTGGTCCTATTCTGATCCCCTCCAACGACGAAGGGGTCCTTGGGCGTGAATTGAGACTTGTGGCACCGGATCCTCAGTCGAGTCTTGAGCGTTTCGAAGCTTTGACCCACGAGCTCATCACTCAGTATAGAGTAGACGTGCTAATAGGAGGCTTTGCCAGCTCAGAACGTGAGGTCATCAGACCTATTATTAATAAAGGGTGCCGACTCGGTTTTACGTAGATGTTTTCTGTCTATGCTGCATCGGCATAGTCAAGGAGTTCATCATTGGCATATCGAACCTGTTTATACTGATTCCAGAAAGCATCCCATCGTTTTGACTTGACGTAAGTGCGTAACTGCAAGATGCGTTGTCCTCCCTGCCAGGACCATTGCATACCCGATCGACAAAGCCTTGTCTTGACCAGGGTCTTGCAGGCCGCTTCGACGGGTCCCGAGCCAATGGGCAGACCCCTTCGACGAAAGTCAGCATAGGCCATCCGGTGTTTGTTCCGAAAGAAGAAGGTTCGTTCTGTTTCCAGGTCTTCCAATCGTTTTTGACCCAGCCTTCGGCGGCTTTTGTAATAGTCGATGGAGCGAATAAGGGTTTCTGCTGCGCCATCTTGGGTCAGCAGTTTGTGGTGGTAGGTTTCATACCAGCTTTGCGCTTTTGCTGATTTTTTGCCAAACAGGAGTTCGGCAGCTTCAGACAGATGTTCTGTGGTGTGATAAAAACCCACCAGTTTTTCATACCCGATGAACCGAGGAGTGGTATCAGCATATTTCCACAACCCTCGTGCCCCATCACACAGGAACACTTTTCCGACCTCATCTTTCAGTTGTCCTTCGATATGATCGAGTTCTTCCTCAAAGCGTATCTTCAACGTTTGACCACCCTCTTCGGGCATTTGTGCCACATACCGAGAGACCAAACGCTTTGGTGGGGTGCCGTCCTTTGGAGGTGCCCCATAAAAGGACAGGCTGCCCACCAGGGCCTGTTTGAAACTGGTCGGACTTTCTTCGGACGGTTTTTCCCCCGGCCTCTCTTGTGGACGCCCGCGTTTTTTCCCCGGCTCATCCAGCCTGAGGTGGGTCCCATCCAGGCTGGCCACCATCACTTTTGTCCCTTTGGGGTTCTCCTCCTCCTGACGGATCGACCGGTTGAGTGTTTCATCCATCTCGACCAGCCACGCTCCCGTCTCTTCTGTGATGTGTTTGACCGCTGTGGCAGAAGGCTGAAACAGAGCCGTCTTTTCCAGCACAGAAACGGTTTCCTCCGGCGTGATCAAGCTCACCGTGAACAACACCGCTTCACGAACTTCCACGGTGGCAAACTCACCGACCATTCCCCACATCACATCCAACGGCACATAAGAAGGCCCCCCTTCATCGGCCTGAAACAGATTTCGAGAAAGCTTCATCTTCCCAAAGGGGGTCAAAAACGTCTTCTCACTTTGTTGCTTAAACCGATACAGCACATTCTCGACCTGTTTTGGGGCCTCATCCACTTCGTAGGCTTCCAAAAATGTGCGAAGCGCTGCGATCCCACAAGCCTTGAAGGCTTCACCAAGCCCACTTGTGACCTGTTCTGCCAATTGAGGCGTCAAACTCTCCAGGTCCAAATTTTCGCAATGGGCGCTCAATTTTTGCTTAAATTCCCAGGTGGCGGCTTCGATCATCTCTGCGAGGTCCATCTTGGGCTCCTTTCCCGTATCTATACAACCTTATTGTTTTCAGTCTGTTGTATGATCGGGATTTGGAGCCTTTTTTGCAACTCATTTACGTAAATTCAGAGCAGCACCCTTAATAAAGCCCAGCAACTCTATTTTTACACTAACCAGTATGAAGGGGGTGTCGCGGAGAAATACGGATTCTTTACAGGTGCCGTTGCCGAACAGCAAATAGTCCCCATAATGCAATACATGATATCCGAATTTGGCGGACGAATATATACTCCAGCAGCGGATTATAACTTTGGTCAATTATCAGCGATGTGGACCCGGGCCCTCGCGCCCGTCATGGATGCGGAAGTTATCGGGGAAGAATTTATACCCTTGGAGGTTACGGACTTTTCCGAAGTGCAATCTCGTATTAAGCAAGCCGATCCGGACTGGCTCATGATGTACACGACTGGAGAGAATCATTCGGGTTATTATCCCCAGGCCAACGCGGCGGGATTGCGGAAACCGATGGGGTCCAGCATCAACATGGCTCAGGGTTACGAGCATCGGCGTTACCCCGCTCCCGCTTTGGCGGGCATGCATGTCGCGGTAAACTACATGGAAGAAATTCCAACGCTGAGGAATCAGAACTTCGTAAAACGTTGGCGGGAAATGTTTCCGGAAGAGCCGTATATTTCTCAGCAAGCACAGAATGCCTATGTCACCGTGCACCTGTATGCCAGTGCCGTCCGCTTAGCCGGAACGACTCGGCAGGAAGAAGTGATCAAGGTTCTGGAATCAGGGATAGGTATAGAAGCACCGGAAGGCTATGTATTTATGGATCCGGCTACGCACCACTTGAGCCATCATATTCGTATAGCGCGAGCCGAGGAAGATCACACGATTACTTTTGTGCAAGAGTGGCCCGGTATTGAGGCTTGGTGGTTGCGCCACATGGGTGTCAATCTGGTCAAACACCCGGAGTCCAAACAATACACCATGGAGGACGACCCGTATTACTCGGTCATCTTGTTGATGCAGGAGTCCCGAGCCAATGCAATCAAAGCCGGCCTTCTTTACCGCTTTTTGCAATTTGTAGATTGGCCAGAAGAAGCCTGGAAGCGTGAAAGTGTCGTGATCGGAATCCTCGGAGATGCTCCATTTACTGGTGCTTTTGATGAAATCAGGAACAATACGGTCAAGGGAAAACCCATTCGCATCCGGGCACTATCGGGACCAGAAGATGTCGAAGCCCTGAGGGAATGCCATATCGTCTTTGTAGCCTCATCTGAATCATTCCGAATCGAAGCGATTCTGGAGGAACTCCAAGGCACTAGCGTTCTGACGGTCGGTGAGATGGATGGATTCCTCGATGCTGGAGGCATGATAAATTTCGTCCGTAAAGAGGGTAAAGTGCGCTTTGAAGTCAACCAACCTTCCATGACAAAGTCGTTCTTGAGGATAAACAGTAACATCCTCGACTTGGCGATCAGCGTGCGATGAGTAAAGAGAACACAATCCAGCAAAGACTTACCCGGGTCATTCTCATGACCAGCGTGATCGCTGTACTCATTGCGGTCATGAGTGTTGTATCCATGGATATCTTTGCATTGCGCAAGGCCAAGGTAGCCGAAATGTCCACCTTAGCCCGGATCATCGGAGATTATTCCGAGGTAGCGCTTTCGTTCAACGAACGCCGAGGCGCAGAAGCAACTTTGGCTGCACTGGCTAACAAGCAATCTGTGCAATACGCTAGCGTTGTCACGGCCAATGGCTATTTATTTGCAGAGTTTCGGCGTACAGAACAGGTTCAAATCGTAGAACCTAGACCAGAAAGTGGTGATTACCACTTTGGGGCAGACTATCTAGCGATTTCGCATGATGTCACCTTCGCAGGTGAGCGAATCGGAACAGTTTATATCCAATCGGATTTAAGTGAATTGTACAATCTTATCATACGCAATGTCATCATCTCGGTGGTTGTCATTCTGATCGTATCTCTGTTGGCCTATTTTCTGTCACTGAAACTTCAGAGAGCCTTCTCTCAGCCAATCCTTTATCTAGCACGCGAAACAGCGAATATATCTCAGAAACATGATTATTCAATCCGCATTGACACGGTGGGTGATCTGGAGATCCAGACTTTGTGTGATGGGTTCAATGATATGCTTTACCAGATTCAGGACCGTGAAAAGGAACGCGATCGAGCTGAGAATACGTTGAAAGAGCACTTGGGCACCCTTGAGCAAAGGGTCAAAGAACGAACCTCGAAACTTGAACAAACTGCAGATGAATTAGAAGAAGCTCGTAAGATTGCCGATACTGCCAACCAAGCGAAGAGCGCCTTCCTTGCCAATATGTCCCACGAGATCCGCACGCCCATGAACGCCATAATCGGCATGGCCCACCTAGCGCTTCGCACCGAGCTCGATGCCAAGCAGCGAGACTACGTCGACAAGATCCAGGGCTCGGGGCAGCACCTGCTCGGCATCATCAACGACATCCTCGACTTTTCGAAGATCGAAGCAGGTAAGCTGGACATCGAGATGGTCGACTTTTCGCTCGACGAAGTGATGGACAACGTCGCCGCTCTCATCGGATCCAAAGCCGCGGACAAGGGCCTTGAGCTGCTGTTCGATGTCGGATTGGATCTCCCCAGGGACCTTCGTGGCGACCCCCTGCGCCTAGGCCAGATCGTCATCAACTACTCGAACAATGCCGTCAAGTTCACCGAAGAGGGCCAGATCGTCGTCCGTGTCCGCAAGCAGGAAATAATCGGCGATGACCTGTTCGTACGGTTCGAGGTCCAGGACACCGGGATCGGTCTCACGGAGGAACAGCAGGGACGTCTCTTCCAGTCCTTCCAGCAGGCCGATTCGACCACGACGCGCAAGTTCGGGGGTACGGGTCTGGGTCTGGCGATCTCGAAGAGCCTGGCGGAAATGATGGGCGGCGAAGTCGGTGTGGTGAGTGAGCCGGGCAAGGGCAGCACCTTCTGGTTCACGGCCCGGCTCGGGGTGGGGGAAGCAAAGGAAAAGTCGTATGTCATCGAGCCTGATCTCCGCAACCGCCGCGTTCTGGTCGTTGACGACAACCCGCAGGCTCGACAAATCATCTCCGAGATGCTCACAGCTATGACGTTCCGCGTGGACGAAGCGCCCTCCGGCGAAGAGGCCATCAATGCTATCGCATCAGCCGACAGCGAAGACCCATACGCCATCGTTTTCATCGACTGGCGCATGTCTCCAGGCATCGACGGCATCGAGACCATTCGCAGGGTCGCTTCGATGGAACTTTCCAGTCCGCCCCGACCGGTGATGGTGACCGCCTACGGGCGTTCCGAGGTCATCGAAAAAGCCCACAACGCTGGCATCGACATCATCCTCGTCAAACCGGTCAACCCTTCCCAACTATATGATGCCGCGCTCCATGCCCTGCGTGATGATGCCGAATGGACAGACACTGTTCGGGAAGGGGCATCCCCCACCGAGGGTCTTGATCTCTCGTCAATCCAGGGCGCACGTCTTCTCTTGGTCGAGGATAATGAACTCAACCAGCAGGTTGCGATGGAACTGCTGGGCGATGCCGGATTCCACGTCGATCTAGCGCAGAACGGTCAGGTCGGTGTTGAGATGGTGGCCGAGAAAGATTATGACCTCGTCCTGATGGACATGCAGATGCCCGTGATGGACGGAGTCACGGCCACCTTGGAGATCCGGGCCGACGAACGCTTCGGCACGCTCCCCATCGTGGCTATGACCGCCAATGCCATGGCGGGGGACCGCGATCGCTGTATTGCCGCCGGCATGAACGACCACGTGGCCAAGCCTATCGATCCGGACAATCTGTTCCGAACACTGTTGGAGTGGATTCCACCGGGAGACCGAGCCAGGAAGGATTCTGAAAGCTCGGGAAGTGGCGCGAGGGAACCACAAGCAGATGAGGAGGGGACGTCTGCGGATCTGGAGTCCGTGCAAGGTCTGGATGTGGAGGGGGGAGTGAAGCGTGTGATGGGGAAACGGGACTTCTATGAGAGGCTCGTGCGCGGATTCGTGACCGGTGAAGAAGCAGAGACCGTATCCACGGTTCGATCGCTGCTGTCGGAGGGAAAGCGAGAAGAGGCGGAGCGGACGGCCCACTCGCTGAAGGGCGTGGCCGGGACCATCGGCGCAGGAGAGGTTCAAGGGCGGGCGGCGGACCTGGAAGCGGCGATCAAAGAGAGTGGTTCGGATTCCGAGATCGAGGCGAGCCTGGGCTCCGTTGATGAAGAGCTCACGCGTCTCGTGATGGAAATCAGGGAGGTGCTCGATATCCAGGAAGAGGAATCCGTGGTAGCCGTTGAAGAGGAGGTCGAGCTCGACGCGGGAGTCATCGAGAAACTGCCTCGCCTGGTCGAAGAGCTGGGCGCAAGGAAGGGCGTCTGGAGTGAGTTGAGCGAAACGCTCGATATGAATGGCATCGAAGACTTTGCAAAGGAGCTGACTGAGCTTGCTGGAGAGTATTCTTACTCCCCCCTCGGGCGATGGGGGGAAACACTGGCCTCACAGGCCGGGATATTCGACATGGATGGCCTCGCCAAGACAATGGAGGAGTACCCGGAAATTATCGAGCGGATCCACTCGCTGATAGAATCGTAAGAACAGGGAACATGGGGGCGGCTTATGACGAAATGTATCCGATCTTCGCTGGTCATTTTCAGTTTTCTCCTGGCAAATACCTCGGCGGCCGACGAATGGTATTCTTACCCCGTCGAAGTATGGGACCCCCCGTTCGACCTGGAGAGCCCCAGAAAAAGTCTGGACTACGTGCCGCTTGACAGGGCCACACGGAAGTGGAATATCCACGTATTCTTTCCCCACATGAAGGATATCTACTGGCTTGCGGTGAATTTCGGGATCGCGTCCGACGCGAAGAAGCTGGGTGTCCAGATGTCACTCAAACATGCCGGCGGGTACGAAAACCTGGATGTACAGATTCGTCAGATCCGGGAAAGCCTGGAGTCAAAACCCGATGGGATAATCATCTCCTCCGTATCCTACACGGGGTTGGACAGCGTCATTGCCGAGATCAGCGACGCTGGCATCCCTGTGGTCGATCTCGTCAACGGGGTCGCGTCTCGACGAATTGCCGCGAAGTGTCTGGTATACTACGGCGATATGGGGTACATGGCGGGGGAGTATCTGGCGAAACGCCATCCAAAGGGGAGCAAACCGGTCAAGGTGGCCTGGTTTCCCGGCCCAGCGGATGCGTTCTGGGTGCAGTCTGGCGACAAGGGATTCAGGGAGGGCGTGAAGGGGAGTGCGGTTCGGATTGTGGACACGCGATTCGGCGACACGGGCAAGGTTGTCCAGCGGAAATTGATCGAAGGTGCGCTGGATCAACATCCGGATGTGGATTATCTGGTCTGCACGACCGTCGGCGCCGAAGCGGCGCCACGAATCCTGCGCAGACGCGGCCTGAGTGAAAGGGTGAAAGTCCTCTCTTGCTATCTGTCTCCGGGTGTGCACCGCGGTATCAAGAGGGGCCAGATCCTCGCCGCCCCGGTTGACCCCGCCGTGATCCAGGGAAGAATCGCAATCGATCAGATGGTCCGAATTCTGGAGGGAAAGGAATACCAGAAGCACGTGGGGCCCACGCCCAATATCGTGGATCGTTCCAACATCGATTCTTTTGATACCAGCCCTTCTCTCGCACCGAGCGGGTTCAGAGCGACGTATACGGTGAACTGATGGCTGCAGCTTGATCAGGAGTGACAGGTGGTTTCGGAAACTTCCAGCTCTAACCTGAGAACGATCGTGTTGATCGGCGTACTGTGCCTGGGGCTTGCTGCAATCACGTACGGCGGCATCCGCATGCGCGCCCAGGCCCGGCGCGCATGGCTGAATCAGGCCGATCAGGAAGTGGTGCGAATTACGGATACCGGAAGTTTCTGGCTTTCGCTGCTGCATACTCAGCTCCGGGGCGTCGGGTCCACGTTCTACGGCTCGGAAAAGGTCACAGCCGACGAGTTGTTCGACGCCCTCGAGGTCGTGGAGGCCACCGAATCCGCAATCCCGGTGTACAACCTGGCTTTCGTACGGCCCGCCGATGATGGACGGCTCCTGGTCGACATGAGCACCGATGCCGAGGGTCTTTTGGCGGTTGGGGAGGATCTGTCTCAGCATGAACCGGCACGCAGGGCCGTGATGAAGGCGATGGACATGGTAGACTTCGTAGTGATGGGTCCTGTGTACAAATCCGACTCGGGACGTCTGTACTCTCTTCTTGCGTTCGCGGCTCCGAACGGAGATGTGGACGGCGCACTCGTCACGACGGTCGATGTGGGAGGGTTTCTGGAAAGTCTCCGAATCCTTCACTTTCCCGAGGGTGTACAGCTGAGGCTTTTCGAAAAGTACGAGACCATGAGTGAGAAGGATCGGGGACGTATCGTCTTCGGCGACGAATCACCCCATCCTGAAACCGTTCATACGTTCAGGATCGTCACGGACAGCGGACACTCTCACTGGGTGCTCAACTGGGATATTCTCCCTGCCTATTCCGACGGTCCGTCGACTCAGCTGGCAAATGTTGTCCAGGTGAGTGGGACGGCGGTTTTTCTGCTGGTGCTTTTCGTGGTGGGTCTGCTTTCCAGACAGAACACGAGGGTGAGCCGCCTCGTCAAGGAGCGGACCACCGAACTGCAGGCAGCCACGGAGAAGGCAGAGGCCAGCTCGCGTGATCTGGCCGAGGCCCTGAAGACTTCAGAGAAACTGAGAGAGGAAACCGAGGGGGCAAGGAGGGAAGCCGAGCGATATGCCGAAGAGGCGGAGGCCGCCAACCGGGCGAAGAGTGTCTTCCTTGCAAACATCAGCCATGAAATTCGGACGCCGATGAATGCGATTCTCGGATTTACTGAAATTGTGAAGCGGTCGACGACGGAGCCTCAGAATAAGGAACATCTCTCTTCAATCGAATCGAGCGGTAAGTCTCTCCTCTCGTTGATCAATGACCTTCTGGACCTCTCCAGAGCCGAATCGGGGTCCCTGGAACTGCAGCCGGCGGCCGCCGACACCGTTAAGATATTTTTGGATGTGGACGCGGTGTACGTTTCCAGGGCTTCTGATAAGGGTCTCACGTTCAGTATGGAAGTGGATCCGGGTATTCCCCGGTCCATCAACGTAGATGAGGGACGCGTGAGTCAGATCCTGGGGAACCTCGTGGACAATGCCGTGAAATTCACCAAGTCGGGGCAGGTAAAGGTGTCCGTGCGAAGCGTTCCTTCTGGGGAGAAGGAGGGGTTCATCGACTTGAGTTTCGATGTTCACGATACGGGAATTGGCATCCCGAACGACCAGATTGACGAGCTCTTCAATGCGTTTACGCAGAAAAAAGGTCAGAGCATTAACGAGTACGGCGGCACCGGTCTCGGACTTGCACTAACCCACAGGCTCGTCGAGATGATGGGGGGCCGGATTATGGTCTCAAGTGAGGAAGGCGTGGGGAGTACGTTTCACGTTCTCCTCCCGGGTGTCAAGGTGGTGGACAGCACCACCCTCGGAGATCTGCAGATGGAGGCGGAAGCCGCTGAAGCAAAAGAAACGACCGTTTCGACGTGGTCGCCGGAAGACATGAGCCCGGAGGTGAAGGGACGACTACCGGAACTCGTGTCCGCTCTGAAGAGCCAGCGCGCAACCTGCGAGGAGTTGGCAGCTACCCAGACGGTGAACGATGTGGAGGCGTTCGCGAATCAGATGAAAGCAACCGCCGAGCAGTATGAGTACCCACCGCTGGAAGAGTGGAGCGAGAAGCTTGCCCGCCAGACCGCGATGTTCGACATGGACGGTATCTCCGCGAGTTTGGGTGAGTTTTCCAGCCTGATCGGAGAGACGGAATCCTATATTGGGTAAGCGACGACAATGGGATGGAAAGATGGATCTTACGAGCTCTCGTATTCTGATAGTAGATGACACGCAGAAGAATATCCAGGTACTGGGCACGATTCTTCGGGAAGGGAACTACCAGATCAATGTCGCCCAGAACGGACAGCAGGCCCTGGATGTCGTGGACCGTGTGAAGCCGGACCTGATTCTGCTGGATATCATGATGCCCGTAATGGACGGTTTTGAGGCCTGTAAGCGGCTCAAGGAGAACCCCGAGACTGCGGACATTCCGATAATCTTTCTGACGGCGAAGACGGAGGCCGGGGATATCGTCAAGGGGTTCCAGCTCGGCGCGGTGGACTATGTGACAAAGCCTTTCAACGCCGCGGAGCTTTTCGTCCGGGTAGACTCGCATCTGACTCGGTGCAGGCTGCAGAAGGAGGTGGAGGCGCAGCTGGAGGAGATCTCCCGGATGAAGGCCGAGCAGGAGTTTTTTGTTCGGAACGAGCTCCAAAATCGTGTGGATCCGATCGTCGAGTCGCTCCAGACCCTGATCGAAAACGGAATCGAGAACCTCTCGGAAAGCCAGCGCCAGAGCTTGGGCCGGGTTGCCGAAGGCGCCGATGGAATTGCGGATCTGCTTCGCCTGCTGGAAAAGCTCCAGGACTTCGAAAAGGGGAAGTACGATCCCAGCATGTCCACGGTCCAGCTGGATCAGCTTCTGCGCCGGGTGATTTCGGATCTGGAAATGACGTTCGGGAACCTGGCCAATATCGTCTACCAGAACATGCTGAGCGATCCGACGCTGCACGCGGATGCAGACCTTCTGGTTGGAGCGACTCAGGGGCTTATCAAGTTTGCCGTGGAGAGGGTGGCCGGCCATTCGGACGTGACGAAGCGCGCCGTTAATGTTACCCTGAACGCGGAAGATACAAGTGTCGTGGTGATCGTTCGTCACGGTGGAGCGGCATCCTCGGTGCAGGATCTTGTAACGCTTCTCGAGGAGCAGGATTCCGGCAAGTCGGGAGGAGGCCTGTGGCCCGGGCTGGCGAGAGCTCGACTGGTGGCCCGGGCCCACGGCGGCCGGATGTTGGTGGAGGGAGACGGTACTGAAGGTGCGACCTACAAACTGACGCTGCCCAGGCGGAAAGGATAGGACAGGATGAAAGGCTCAGCGAGCTTCGAGAACAAGGATATGCGGGTGCTCATTGTGGATGACACGATGAAGAACATCCAGGTGCTGGGGACGATCCTGCGGGAGCAGGAGTACCAGCTCAACGTCGCTCAGAATGGCCTGCAGGCGCTGGAGGTGGCCGACAGGGTCAGGCCGGACCTGATCCTGCTGGACATCATGATGCCGGAGCTGGACGGGTTCGAGACCTGCAAGGCGTTGAAGGGAAACCCCAATACGCGTGACATCCCCGTGATCTTTCTGACCGCGAAGACGGAGACGGAAGACATCGTCCAGGGATTCGATCTGGGCGCGGTGGATTATGTGATCAAGCCGTTCAACCCGTCCGAACTGCTGTCCCGGGTGCACACGCACCTGGAGTTAAAAGCGGCCCGTGAGAAGCTGGCGGGCCTGGCCGTTAAGCTGTCCAGGTATCTTTCTCCGCAGGTTTACGACTCGATCTTTTCGGGCGAGAAGGATGTTAAAATCGAGTCGTATCGCAGGAGTTTGACCGTTTTCTTTTCCGATATTGTAGCGTTTACGCCCAGGACGGAGGCGATGGATCACCACGAGCTAACGGAATGGCTCAATACTTATCTGAACGAGATGGCGGAGATTGCGCTTGCGGCACGGGGGGACGCTGGATAAGTTTATCGGGGACGCGGTGATGGTGTTCTTTGGCGATCCTATGACACGCGGGGAGAAAGAAGATGCCCTGAGCTGCGTGAAGATGGCCATTGAGATGCAGTCCCGTGCAAAAGAACGGGGCATCCAGATCCGGATCGGCGTCAGTTCGGGAGAATGCACCGTGGGAAACTTCGGCAGCGACGACCGGATGGATTATACGATTATCGGCAAGGAGGTTAACCTGGCCGCACGTCTGGAGAAGAGTTCGGATCCGGGGAGGATCCTGATTTCGGACGGTGCGTATCAACTGGTGAAGGACGAGATTCCCTGTGAAGCGCGTGGAGAGATCCAGGTCAGGGGGATTGACAGGAATATTATGACCTACTGGGTGGACGAGCATCGGGGGTAAAGGCTATGAACGAACAACCGAAAGAAGGCCGGATCCTGATTGTGGATGACGTTCCCCAAAACATCCAGGTGCTGGGAACTCTCCTCGAACAGGAAGGCTACTCTATTAGCATCGCTCAGAACGGGCTGCAGGCACTTGAGATCACTGGAAGATCCGCCCCCGATCTCATTCTCTTAGACATTATGATGCCCGAACTGGACGGGTTTGAAACGTGCAAACGGTTAAAAGAAAATTCCGAAACCAGGGACATCCTGGTTGTCTTTCTCACCGCCAGGACAGAGCTTGAAGACGTGATCAAAGGGTTTGAACTGGGCGCCGTGGACTACATCACCAAACCTTTTTATTCTCTGGAAGTTCTGGTGAGAGTGAATACCCACCTCACCCTCCGGGAACTCCAGAAAGACCTGGAGCGGCTGGTGGAAGAACGCACCTCCCGGTTGGCCGAAGCCCATGAAAAACTGCTTGAGGCCTACAAGGAACTGGAAAGGCAGGTAAAGGAACTGGGTGGTCGGGATTCTTGACACTCCGACGGATCGGAAAAGGGGATCCTCCGGGTGTTCAGACAGTTCTTGCAATTCGCTATTGATTTCTATAAATTGTTTCAATATCATAAACTTAGGACTGAAAGTGGCAGCAGAAAAGGCGTTGGATGCTGTTTCCATAAAGGGGTAAGCTATGAGCGAACATAAGGATTCCCGCATCCTGATCGTGGACGACACGGTGAAGAACATCCAGGTGCTCGGGACCGTACTAAAGGATCAGGGCTATCAGATCAACGTGGCGCAGAACGGGGTGCAGGCGCTTGAAATTGTTCAGAAGGTGACGCCGGATCTGATCCTGTTAGATGTGATGATGCCCGAAATGGACGGGTTCGAGGCGTGCAAGCGGCTCAAGGAGAATCCGGATACAGCCGAGATCCCTGTGATTTTCCTTACAGCCAAGGTGGAGACCGATGATATCGTCAAGGGGTTCGAGCTTGGAGCTGTCGATTACGTGACCAAGCCGTTCAATACGACAGAGCTCCTGGTCCGCGTGAATACCCATTTATCCCTCTACCATCTAACGCAGAAGCTGGAGCAGCTTGTGGAGGAGCGAACCGCCCAGCTTCAGCACCGGGTACGGGAGTTAGACGGGCGGGACCGGCTGGCCCATTTGCAGATGTCCTCACCCTCTCTGCCCGAGGTCTACGAGGCCATTTTGCAGGTTACGGAGGAGGTTTTGAAGGTGCGGCAGGCGGGTCTCTACCGGCCAAACGAGGCGGGGGACCGGCTGAAGATGGTGGCGGCGCTGGGGCTGTCGGCAATTGGTGTGCTGCAGGACGAGACCCAGCTGATCGGGGAGGAGGGGGTTTCGCTGGAGGAGAAGGACTCGCCGGTGGCCCAGACGTTTCTGGACCAAAAACCCCGGACGGGCAGCGGGCAGGAGGCGATGGTGCCGATCCTGTACAATGAAAAGGCTCTGGGAGTACTCTGGGTGGACACCCTGGCGCAGGCCGAACTGGACCGGCAGGCCGAGCTGGACTCGCTGTGGCAGCTAGGGCAGGAGGCGGCGCTGACCCTGCGTGCGGCGCAGGTGACCCGGGACCTGGAGACGGGTGAGCTGGATGTGAGTGGACTGCTGGGGATCGAAGAATAGGATATGACGATGGCTGAAAAAGACGAACAACAGGGGGCGGCATTCCAGGATCTCGAACGCCTGGTGCAGGAGGAAGAAGCCGGCGCCGAGGAGGCCGATGCTCCGGGCGACGGACAGACGGAACAGCTTTCCCGGCTTTCCGAAGGTCTGGGAAAAGAGATCCAGCCCTCGACGCGTTACCAGGCGGGGCCCGAAGCGGGCATGGATGCCGATCGGTGGTTTTACCGGGTACAGGCCGGAGGACTGGCGCTTGGGCTGCGTGAAGACAGTATGAAGGTGTATCTGATCGGGGTGAGCGCCAGGCTGAAGGTATCCGAGATTGAGGACCAGCTGGGGAAGTGCAATCTGGCCGATGTTCAGGTCCCGCCGCCTGAGGAGTTCAAGGCCGCGCTTCAAAAAAAGATGTGGGTTCCGGTTGCCGAAGGGCGCCCGGCCAGGAAGGCGGAGTGGACGGCGTTCTGTACGCCCGGCGAGCCGGAGCAGGTCGTGTCCGCCGATGTCCTGGCGCTGATGTCGGTACAGTTAGAGGCCCTGTTCCAGGCGGAGGTGTTCAACGAGGAGGCGGTCCGGGAGATCCGCGGGCTGGCCGCGATGCCAGGAGAGGTGATCGCGCGGGTACACAGGAAAAGCGAAGACCAGCCGGGGCAGGACGTGTTCGGCAGGGAGCTCCCGCTTGACGAGGCAGAAGCGTCGCGGCCGGAAGCGGGCGATTGTGTGGCGTGCGAGACCCACGAGTACAAGGCCACGAAGTACGGTTATGTGTGTCTGTCAAACAACCGATTGTCGGTGCTGCCGCCGTTCTGGATGGGCCCGCTGGCCGTGCAGGTGTATGGGTGTGTCTTGGACGAGCGGCCGCGGCCGGTTACACGGGAGATGGTTGGGGCGTGGTTCCAGGCGCTTAAAATCAAGGAAGGCGCGGACATGGAGGGGGTGGACGCTTTTGTCGGCCAAACGGCCGGGGGCGGCCATCAGGGCACGGCCTGCTTGCTTGCGGCCGGCAAAGAACCGGCGCCCGGGCAGGATGCGGAGATTGAGATGCTGGTGGATACCGAACGGAAGGCAGGAGTGGAGCGCGAGGACGGTTCGATCGATTTCCGTGAAGTGAATTTTGCCCCCGACGTGAAGACCGATCAACCGGTTGCACGCCGGCGCCCTCCGACCCGGGGTACGCCGGGGCGAAATGTGAAGGGCCAGGTCTGTCCTGCGGAAGATGGAGAGAACCACCCGCTGGAGGCAGGCAGCCATGTGCAGAAACGAGTTGAAGAGGGCGGCGTTGAGGAATTTGTGGCAAAGACCGAGGGTGCGCTGAAACGCCGCGGGAACAAGATCTGGGTGGTTGAAATGCTGCGGATTGACGGGAATGTGGGCTTTAATACGGGCAATCTGAATTTCGGGGGCGATATTTACGTGAAGGGGTCCATCGGACCGGGTTTCTCGGTGAGGGCCGGCGGTGACGTGGTGATTGCCGGCACGGTGGAGGGCGGGGCGACGGTGGTCTCTCAGGGGAATGTGACGGTGGGCAAGGGGATCGTGGGCAGGAAGACGAAGGTGACCGCTCTGGGCAATATCCGCGCCCAATTCGTCAATGAAGCGACGGTGCAGACAGCCAGGAATATTCTGCTTGGGAACTATGCGATGCAACCCTTCCTGCGGGCGGGCGGAATTAAGGTGTCCAAGGGGGAGGGCCGCCGGGGCGGCAGCATTGTGGGGGGAGAGACGTGGGGGTTAAAGGGGATCGATCTTTTCTTTGCGGGCAATGCGGCGAGTACAAGAACGGTGCTGAACGCGGGTATGGACCTTACGCAGGCACAAAAATTAGATGATCTGAATCAGAAGATCAAGGAAGGGAGCAAGCAGGTCCAGCGAATCCTGGACCGGTTCGGGCTTGTGCAGGTGGATGTGGCTCAGATTCAGAATATGCTGGCGGCCTCAACAGGGGCGCGCCGTAAGGTTTTGGCCGGGGCTGCGCGCAAGCTGGGTGAGCTCGTCCAGGCCAACCAGAAGCTGATTATGGAGAAGAAGGAAGTGGAGGAAAAGGCCACTACGGGGCTGGAGGCAGCGGTGATTATCGTGCGCAGCACGGCCTTTCCGGGCGTTCAAATCCGGCTGGGGGAATATCGCCGGGCCATCCAGCAGGAGATCACGTCCCCCCGCTTCCATTTGGAACAGGGTGAGCTTGCAGAGGTATAGAGAAGGTCTTTTGAAAAAATTTCGAAACCTGGCCTTGTGGAAGTCCCGGGCGCCGTGCTCCGGGTACGATGGGTGCAGGGCCTTAACGCCTGGTGCCTCTGAGATTACGATTGTGTTCCACCGGGGTAAGGCGGCTTCGACATAATCCCCGTTGGATGGTCCATCCGGCGGGGCGTTTTACAGGGTACGGAGAGGTCAATATCCGTGAATATAATGTCCGCCCTCCGGGAACCAGATGAAGTCGACGATGAAGGAACAGCCGACGGCGAACAGGTAGCCTACGATGAGGCCGTAGCAGCAGGGGCGCACCCGGCGGTAGAGCAGGATGCCGCCGAACTGTAAGACCACGAGTTTGGCAAGCCAGACCAGGAAGATGTCCAGGACGTAGAGGCGTACGTAGCCGCTGAACATGAGGAAGAGGCCCAGGGGGTGAAGGGGCCACCAGGCGAAGCGGGACTGCAGGAAGGTGAAGAGGGTGGCGACCAGGCCGCCTGTGGTCCAGGCGAGGATTTTGGAGGGATCGGGCACGGTGCGCTGCGAGGTTTCCGTGACCACTTTGGCGATGCCGTTGTACATGCCCACGGGCGCGCCGACCAGGGACCAGGTGCGGAAGGTGGTGCCGCCGTATTCGTAGCAGATCCCGATGGTGTAAAGCGCGGCGGACAGCACGCCCAGGAGGACGCAGCCGAAGACCAGCCATCCGACCCGCCTGCCGGCGCCGATGAGCCGCTCCAGGTGAGGCAGCACCGCAGGGAGGCGCCAGCCCGGCAGGAGGCGGGAGTTGATCACGCGCATGGTGATTAATGTGGAATCCGTCATCTGGCTTGTGCCGACCCAAATGCGCGGGATGGCGGTGCCCCAGTTGGGAAACATGTAGGCAAAGCCGCTGGCGGCCAGGAATTTCATGACGGCCAGGATGCTGGTCCAGAGCAGGAGCATCCAGACGGCGGCCATGACCAGGCTGTAGCCGGCTGCGTAGAGCCAGAAGACCATGTAGAGGCCCCCGCCCAGGATTGCGACTGCGGCGCCCCGGGGGGAGAGGATGACGGTTCGCTCCGCTTCGGCTCTGGGGGGGTGCAGAATCTGCCGGAAGATGTGCAATAAATGTCCTCTGGCGGTCCAGATTGCCCAGATGACGAGGCCGATCATGACGCCGTGGCCGAACAGGCCGAGGATCTCGCCGGTTTTCGCCTCCTGTCCGGTCAGTCCGATGGAGGCGCCGACCCGGGTCATCCAGTAGCGGGTGACCAGCCCCACGAGGTAGAGCGACCAGATGCTGAAGAGGATGTTCAAATCGCAGAGGAAGGTGAAGCCGACGACGGTGGGGAGCATGCGGTAGGAGAGGGGGCTGAGGTAACGCGTGATGATTGCGCCCCTGGGCCCGGACGCGCCGAAATAGGCGTCCCAGATGGTGATTCTGGGGAACCCGGATACGAAGTATTCCACGATGTTCACCAGCAGGGGAACGGCCGATACCGCAAAGCCGGTCCAGAACATCCAGGTTTTCACGAAGGGGGGCCACCCCCGGCGCCGGTCGAACCCTTCGGTGAGGTCCATAGAGACCTGGGCCAGGGGGTAGGTGAGCCGTTCGTGTTCGGCCCACTGTTTCTGAAAGATCGCGGTGAGGCCCAGTCCGACGGCGGTCATGGCCAGGGCGGCGGACGCGGCCCAGAAGAGGGGGACCAGCCAGGCGCCCCAGGGCAGGATATCGCCCTCTCCCAATCCCAGAAAAAATCCATCTACGGCGCCCGGGAAGTTGGCGGGGTACATCCACCAGGGCAGGTAGTCGAAAATCAGTTCCGCCCACCGGTTTTCAGGCGATGCGTAGTAGCGGGGCGCGGCCATGACACCGACCCACTGGGTGATCCAGTTGTACCCGGCAAAGGTGCCGCCGATCCAGAGCATGGAGAGGAGTACGCGCAGTTCCGCAGACGAGAGGGAGAAGCGAGGCAGCAGGCGTTTGAGCAGGACGTTGCCAAGGAGCCAGAATGTGAAGGGGAGCAGGACGGTGAGGGGCAGGTTGGACATGGCCATGTGAGCGGACCGGGCCTTGAACTCCAGGTAGGTGGTTGCCACACAGGCGAGGGCCAGGGTTGCGGCGGCCAGCAATACGGCGGTTTTTCGGACATCGGTCTCCGGAGTTTGTTCAGCAGCGAGGTTCTCACGGGGTTTGAAGGGTTGGGCAGCCTGACTCAAGTTGTGCCTCTCCTTTTGGATTTTGCCATCCAACGGGTATTAGTCTTGTTAATTCATAAAAAATATACAATAAGTTGCACGAAAAATGAAATTTTTCAGTGTATGGCGCGTTTGAAAGACCACAGCAATTGTGGGTTTGACAAATGAACGGAGTTTTATTAGTATGATAGGGCGGAGGCTGAGGGTCGAGGGCGAGTCGATCAACACCACATTCTGACCCGATCAACGTGGAGGTTGTTATGATGTCGTGGAAACGTATGCTGTTGCTGGTGCTCTGTTTTTTGGGATTATCGTTCTGTTTTGACGGGACCGTGTACGGTTCGGAGAAGGTGACGCTCAAACTGGCGTTTCCGGAGGGCCGGGCGGCACGGTACAAGCATTCTTATTTCTACGAGTTTAAAAGCGGCCGGGCCGAGATTATTATACGGGGCGGAAAGCACGATGTGAAAAACGTGGCGGTGCGGATCGACGGCGAGTGGCGGAGCGAGGAGACGTCGCACCTGAAAGACGGCGCGCTCAGAATACGGGCGAAAATTGAGAAGACCGCCACCCGGGTGATGTTGAACAACCGCCTGATTACCTACAACGAGTTTCCCTATACCCTGGAGTGGCTAAATGGGTGGGAGTTTTCCTGGTTGATGACGCCGGACCATCAGGCCCGGGACTTTTCCACCGAGGCAAGCGCCAGCGGGCCGCCCCAGATCGAACTGGAGACCGAATTCTCCCAGCTCTGGCTGCCTGAATTGTGTCCCGCGCTGCCCGAAGCGCCGGTGGGCGTGGGGGATACCTGGGAAGGCGAGCGGCGCTTTGAGGTTCCGTATAAGAGCATGCAGGTGATGAATCGGAATGCTCTGGTCGTTTTAAAGAGCACGTACAAGGTAAAAAAGATCAAAGAGAAGAAGGGACGGACAGAGGTTGTGATCGAAGAGGAGCGGAAGGTCCGGTACCAGGGATGGTTAAATATTGTCTCGCTGTCCGTTTTTATAGACGGAGAGGGTAAGGGTTCCGGAGAATGGGAAATCGATGCCACCCGGGGGATTGTTCTGTCTCATAAGGGAAAGATAAACGTCTTTCAGCCGGAGATCACCAAAGCGAGAGAGAAGCAGCCGGTGCCGAATACCGGAGCAGAGATTCAGATCAGTTTTCGGCGGAAACTGGATAAGCTTCTTAAAGAAAAGGAGTAGGCTGGAATGGCGTGAGCCGTTCAGAAAGAAAAGCAGGCTGGGCGATCGACCGAGTTCGGGTTGATCGCCCCTTGTGGTTTGTGGACCACGCAGTTTCCGCCATTCTGCCCTGCTGTTGGAACCCGCCTTTTGAGACATTCCCTCCTTGCATTTCCGTTGCTTTTCCCTTCCAGGCGTATTATCTTGCCGTCATAGCAAGACCATATTGAAGGTCCGAAGTGGGGACGGGTCGTCCTTGCAGGACCTGGGTTTGTGGGGCATATCGGAGAGGTGAGGTGTGCCCCGTTTGCGTTGGAGACTGGTGATGTTCAGGTATACGATGACCCTTGTGTTGCTCGTGGTGGTCTCTGCCTCCCCCGCATCAGCGGTAGACACCCTCCAGGTCCGTTCGCCCGATCCGGTGCTGGAGGATTGGCGCTGGACAGCCTACGATCGCACCAGCGGTCTGGCCGGACCGATGCGGGATGTTTTCGAGGACCGGGACGGGAATATGTGGTTTGCCACCGATATGGGCGCCCAACGCTACGATGGCAGCCACTGGACGACCTACACCACCGATGACGGCCTTGCCCACAATATCGTTCGCACCGTCATCCAGGACCGGGACGGGGCCATGTGGTTCGGTACGTATGGGGGCGGAATTAGCCGGTTCGACGGGAAAACCTGGACCACCTACACCACCGATGACGGCCTGGCAGGCAATTCGATATGGGGGCGGGGACTGCACCAGGCGCCGGACGGTACAATCTGGGCCGGGTTTCGGGCGGAGACAGATACGTCGGGCACCCAGAACGGGATCAGCCGGTTCGATGGGAAAACCTGGACCACCATCGAAGTGCCGGTGGGCAACCCGCGACCGAGCATCTCCGATATCCACACGGCCGCCGACGGGTCCCTCTGGTTCACTTGCTGGCCAGACGGCGGTGTCCTTCGCTTCGACGGAGCCGACTGGACCCAGTTTACACCCGCAGAAGGTCTGGCGGGAAATGGAAGCCTGGATATCTTCGAGTCCCGCGACGGTTCGCTCTGGGTTACACACTATTCGAATGGCATCAGCCGGTTCGACGGAAAGCGCTGGCGGACCTACATCTCCCGGGACGGCCTGCCGGAGAACGTCCGCTGGGTAATCCTCTGGCAGACAGAGGACGGGACGATCTGGGCAAGCGGAGCGGGCGGGACGCTCTGTCGCTTCGACGGGGAGCGGTGGAAGACCTACACCGATCAGGAGACCCCCCGGTTCAGCGGGATTACGATAGCTCAAACGGGACGCGACGGGGTGGTCTGGTTCTGGGACTGGGGGCGCCAGATGGTTCACCGGCTTGCCTATTCCAGTTCAAGAAAGCGGGTCTTTTCCTTTGAGGAATCCTTTTTGGGAGGCCAGACCACACCCGACGGCTCTATGTGGTTTGGCGCCCGGAGCGGTGCGGTGCGCTACAACGGCATCCAGTGGCTGAGGTATACGGCCGCAGACGGGCTCCTGGACGCCCCGGTTTATGCCATGAGAAAAACAGACAACGGGTCCCTCTGGTTCTTCGGTGGAGAACGCTGGAAGTTCCGGGGGTTGAGCCGCTACGACAACGGGACCTGGAGGCGCTACCCTGCAGAAGAGGTGGGCCTGGACGATGCCGGGGAGACTCTCCAGACCACAGACGGCGCTTTCTGGGTGATCGGAACCCGAGCGGGAGGCAGTGCGGCCAGCCGCTTCGACGAGCGGACCTGGCGGGTTTACACAACAGATGACGGGCTGGTGGGCAAGTACTTGAGCAACATCCTGCAGGCACAAAACGGCGACCTCTGGTTTGCCACCAGGCCCCGGAACAAACCGGGTGGGAGCTCGAGGGGTGAATCAAACGGCATCCTCCGCTTTGACGGGGGGCGCTGGACGTCCTACACCACCGAAGACGGCCTGGGTCACAACCGGGTCTATAATCTGTTTCAGTCACCGGACGGGACCCTCTGGGCCAGCACCCTGACCACCCTGGACCGGTTTGACGGGACCGCCTGGCACAAAGCCGCCCCCGTGGAGGAACTTCCCAATTATAAACCGAGCGGATTTACGATGTATCGGGATGCCCTCTGGTTCGGCCATGTTGACCCACTGGTCCTGGGCGCCACCCGTTTCGACGGGGAGACCTGGAAAACCTACACCACCGACGACGGTCTGGTGGACAACCGGGTAAGAGGTGCTTACGCCCTGGGGGACGGCAACCTCTGGTTGTGTACGGAAGGCGGCGTCAGCAAATTTGACGGGACCAACTGGGTGAATTATACGGTTGCCGACGGGCTGCCGAGCAATTACCTCTCCCGTGTCTGGGAAGCCGCCGATGGAACCATCTGGCTTCGTTCCACCGATGGGAAAGTGGGGACCTTTACGCCGGATACCGCCGGGCCGGAAACCGACATCCTGCCGGCTTCCAAGCAGGTCTCATCGGTGGGCAATATCCTGCTGCGGTGGTCGGGGCGTGACCCCTGGGACGATACGGTTCCGCAGGACCTGCGCTACCAGTAGCGCCTCAACGGCGGTGCCTGGTCCTCGGCCTGGGCACGGGCCGATCATACTTTTACCTCCCTGGCAGACGGAAGCTACACCTTTGAGGTGCGGGCCATCGACCGGGATGGGAATATGGATGGGACCCCGGCCGTACACGCTTTTGTGGTGGAGCCGCCCTGGTGGCGGAATTCCTGGGTCGTGATCCTGACGGCCGCGCTTCTGACCCTGGTGGGGGTGCAGACCCGCCGTGTGGTGCGCCGGGAAAGGCGGCTGCAGGAGGCGAACCAGGACCTTCAGCAGAAGACCCAGGACCTGGAAGCCTCCAACCAGAAGCTGGACGAGTCCAACCGGGCCATGTCGGAAGCCAATAAAGAACTCTTCCAGGCCAACCAGGCGCTGCAGCGAGACCGGGCGGTAGAGCGCATCCGGGGCGAGGTGCAGGCGATGGAGCAGGCGTCTGATTTTGAGGGTGTGCTGTCTGTGCTGGCAGAGGATCTGAAGACGGTCGGCCTGTCCTTCGACACCTGTGGGATCGACGTGTTGGACGAACCCGTGGAGACCCTCACGATGGCGCATTTTGAGGACCACGGGTTCCAGTATACGACCTATACGATTGATCCGGGGGGGCGCGTAACCAATCAATCCTATCACATTTCAGCCCCCTTCCCGGAAGTCAACCAGGAGATGATTGAGCGTTTTATTGCGGGAGAGCCGTGGCAGGCCCTAATCGGCGGGGCGAATGCCATTGTGGAGGTCCCTGCCTCAAGCTACGGCCGGCTTCGCATTACCTCCTCGGAGCGACAGGACTTCACCGAGGAGGACATTGCCTCACTCCGGGAATTTGCATCGGCCATCGCTCTGGGGTATGCCCGTTACCTGGACATCCGGGAGATCCAGGAGCAGACCGAAAAGAAGTCGGCCTTTCTGGCGAGTATGTCTCACGAACTCAGAACGCCGATGAACGCGATTATCGGGTTCACACGGATGGTGCTAAGACGGTCGGGTGATGTGCTGCCGGAACGCCAGAAGGGCAATCTGCACAAGGTGCAGGCAAGCGCCGACCATCTCCTGAACCTGATCAACAGTATTCTGGACCTGTCGAAGATCGAGGCGGGACGAGTGGATGTGGAGCCAGAGCGGTTCGATGTGAAGAACCTGATCGCTTCGTGCTGTGCCACGGTGAATCCGCTGATCAAACCAGGGGTAGAACTGAAACAGGAGGTGCCTGACAATACCGGAGAGGCCAACACAGACCAGGGACGATTGCGCCAGATTGTTTTCAACTTGCTTTCCAATGCGCTCAAGTTCACCGAACAAGGTGAAGTATCCGTCCGGACCTCAAGAGCGAATGAGCACCTGGTGATCGCGGTGTCGGATACGGGGACGGGCATTCCTGCGGATGCGCTGGAGAGTATTTTCGAGGAGTTCCAGCAGGTGAAGGGGTCAGACCCTCAGCACAAGGGCACAGGGCTGGGGCTGCCGATCACGAAGGGGTTTGCGGAGCTACTGGGCGGGTCGATCAGCGTGCAGAGCGAGGTGGGCAAAGGGTCCACGTTTACGGTAAAGGTGCCGGTGGTTTACAATGAGGGCTGAGAGATTAAGAAAGGCATCATGGCCTCAAGGAGCTAATCTGACCGACCTCTTTTGAGAGGAGATAGGCATGACCGGCCTGTTAATTGTGGACGACGAGGAGGGCATTCGCCAGTCGATCCAGTTGACCCTGGAGCAGGATGGCTACCGGTTGTTTACGGCCGAAGATGGACAGCGTGCAGTGGAGTTGGTGCGCGAGGATCCGGCGGCCATCTCCATCGTGATTTCCGATTTGAGGATGCCGGGAATGGACGGCCTGGAGACGTTGACCGCCATCGGCGACATCAACCCGGAGATCTGCCGGATCATGCTGACCGGATACGCCACTTTGGAAAGCGCCATCCAGGCGACCAACGAGGGCATCGATGGCTTCCTGACCAAGCCCTTTGACACCACCGAGTTGCAGCATAACGTAAGAGAATTCTTTATTACCAAATCGTTGAAGCGGTTTGTGTCCCCTCAAGTCAGGGATCAACTCCGACAGGACCCCTCCCGGATTGCGCCCTGCAGACAAAAGGTGAGTATACTCTATACCGACATTCGGGGGTTCACACACCTGTCCGAACAGGTCGGCCCGGAGGAGTTGAGAACTCTGTTGGAGGAGAACTACTTCACCCCCCTGTCGTCGGAGATCGCTTTTCAACACAACGGCACTCTGGATAAGTATATCGGGGACAGCATCATGGTCATCTACGGCGCACCCGTCTCCTATGGAGACGACGAGCGACGAGCTGTATTCACGGCCTTAGACATGCGGGCACAAATGGTGTTGATTAACGAAAAATTAGTGGCTCAGGACAGGTCTCCGCTCCCATTTGTTGTAAGTATCGCTACCGGCGAGGCTGTCGCCGGGATGTTCGGTTCCACTCACAAGCGGGAGTACAGTGTGTTGGGATTCACGGTGAATATGGCGGCACATCTGGAGGTTATTACCGAGGCGAATCAGATCCTGATTGACGAGGCCACGTATCAGGCCGTGCAGGACAGCGTCCGGGTGGAGAAACTTGATCCGGTGCATCCAAAAGGTGTATCAGACCCGGTCCAGGTCTACAACGTGTTGGAGGCCAGGTAGCGGAAGACCTGATAAACGTGACCAGCCTGCTGGTCCATCTCGTTGGGAACCTGCTTGACATAGACAGCATACGGTATGTTGTGATGATGCCTGAATGATTATTTATGTTGGAGACGGGCGATGAAAACGTCTGGCAAAATCTTGATCAAGGCACTTGCGCTGGGTAGCCTCATTCTGGTGCTTTCCGTCGCGGGAACCTGTTCAGCAGAGTCCACCTTTGTCCGGCTTTCCTTCTGGGTGCCTCCAGAACGGATGGCCGAGTTTGAAACCGCCTACAAGGAGAAGGTCGTGCCTATTCTGAGCGTGCACGGCCTGGTGGAAGTCTCCGATAATTTATCGCAGCAACCGATTAATCTGGATTTTTCGAGTTTCACGGAAGGACAAATCCCTCAAGGTTGGTTTGCGTCTGATAACAATTCTCAAGACTACGACACGGGGGTAGACCAGTCCGTGGCGCACACTGGTAAAGCCAGTGGTTTCATCAAGTCGAAAGTATCTGAACCAGAGGGTTCTGGAACGTTGAAGCAAACGTTTGAGGCGGATCATTACCGTGGCAAGCGACTTCGTCTTTCTGGATATGTCAAAGCGAACAATATTGACAATCGGGCGGGCCTGTGGATGCGCGTAGATGGTCCGGACAAGCCGTTGAGTTTTGATAATATGGGGGATAGACCGATTAGAGGTACAGCTGATTGGAAAAAGTATGAGATTGTTTTAGAGGTGCCTGAAAACAGCGTCAGAATTGCATTTGGGATCTTGCTGAGAGGAAAAGGCCAGGCCTGGATAGACGGTTTGCAGTTCGATGTTGTGGGTGCGATAACCGGGCCAGCGGTCCCGTACAGCGCCTTCAGCCGGCGGTTGGAGTTCAAGACGGTCTCCAACGATGTCGCAGACAGATTCAGAGGTATCCTGCGCGATTCTGCGTGGCAAGAGGTGTTGCGAGATCTCGGAGCTACCTATGGAACAACCAGGCCGGACGCTCTGATTCGATACAGTTTGATGCTCTACACTGGGCCGGGATCTGGCAGGGTGGTGTCTGCAGGACCTGGCAAGGTGGCGCCTGCCGGACGTGGAACGGGCCACTGGCGCACCTACGATGTAACGGATGGACTCGCAGATGGGATCGTTCAATCTATCTTCCAGGACCGAGAGGGACACCTCTGGTTTGGCACCTATGGTGGTGTGAGTCGGTATGATGGACAGACCTTTACTACCCTCACCACCAAGGACGGACTGACTTCCAATTATGTGTCTTCAATCTTAGAAGATCGGGATGGACACCTCTGGTTCAGCACCCAAAGTGGTGCGAGCATCTCTGGCGGTGGTGTAAGCCGTTATGATGGAAAAACCTGGACAACCTTCACCACAAAAGATGGTCTGGCACGCAATGAGGTATACTCAGCCTTTCAAGACCGAGAAGGATTTGTCTGGTTCGGTACCATTGGCGGTGGTGTAAGCCGTTATGATGGAAAAACCTGGACAACCTTCACCACAAAAGATGGATTGGCGAACAACGATGTGTCTTCGATTTTGCAGGATTTGGACGGACGCCTCTGGTTCGGTACCTGGGGCGGTGGTGTGAGCCGTTATGATGGAAAAACCTGGACAACCTTCACCACAAAAGACGGCCTTGTGTCCAATGTCGTGGCGGCGATGTTGCAGGATAGGAAGGGGTATCTCTGGTTTAGCTGTAGGAACCGAGGTGTGAGCCGTTATGATGGAAAAACCTGGACGACCTTTACCACAAAAGACGGATTGGCGAACAATTTTGTGAGGTCGATTTTTCAGGATCGGGATGGACACCTCTGGTTCGGCACCGGGAACGGCGTAAGTCGATTTGATGGACAGGCGTTTACCAACTTCACCACAGAAGATGGCCTGTCAGGTAACGATGTGCTGTCGATCTTCCAGGATCGAGAAGGGTCTCTCTGGTTCGGCACCGTGGACGGCTTGAGCCGGTATGATGGAGATACCTTTCTCACCTTTACTACAAAAGACGGACTGGGTGGCCATGGGTGCCGACTCGGTTTTACGTAGATGTTTTCTGTCTATGCTGCATCGGCATAGTCAAGGAGTTCATCATTGGCATATCGAACCTGTTTATACTGATTCCCATGGTACACGACAAAAAAGGAAAAGACCTGCGCTGAGTGGTGAAATGAGTTAAGTTTGGGTTGTCAAGATCCAACAACTCATCCATCATCAAACACAGGTCTATGTCTCCTCAAGTTAATGAATTACACGACGTGATGCAATGGTATTTACCCTGTCATAAGGCCCGGGTAAAATTCATCGCCGCCTTCATTGTGTCTCTCATCAAGCTCACAACCGTCAACTTCACCAAACTGGCCAACGCCCTCAACGGCAAAGCCAAGCAGAAGTCCAACTATCGCAGAATCCAACGTTTCTTCAGTGAGTTTAATCTGTCCTATGACCTGGTGGCCGACTTGATCCTGCATCTCTTGCCGATCAAGTCGGACTTTACCATCTCGATAGATCGGACGACCTGGAGCTTCGGCAAACTGACCATCAATATTCTCACCGCCGGGAGTGTCTATCAAGGCGTTGCATTTCCCATCTGCTGGATACTGCTGCCCAAAAAGGGCAACTCCAACACCGATGAGCGTATCCAGTTGATGGAACGGGTCTTGAAGTTGGTGGATAAAAACCTGATTCAGGTCATCGTTGCAGACCGGGAATTCATTGGGCAAGAATGGTTTGCGTGGTTAGATGCGCAAGCCTTAGGCTTTGCCATCCGCGTCAAGGAAAACGCCAAAACCCTAAATGGCAAAGGGGACATCGCGCTTCGATGCTTGTTTGCCGACCTGCACATTCACCAAGAGCGCATCCTGCGTAAACCCCGTCTGATCTATGGTCATCATCTGTATTTGTCTGTCATCCGATTACCTGACGAATTTCTCATCGTTGCCAGCAAGTGTAAAGGTCGAAAACCGCTGGAGGATTACAAAAAACGGTGGGGAATTGAAGTCCTGTTCGCCGCGTTGAAAAGCCGAGGCTTCGATCTGGAACAGACCCATCTGATCCATCTGGAACGAATCGAAAAACTCATCGCGCTTTTAGCCATTGCCCTCACCTGGGCTCATCTGGTAGGAGAATGGATCGCAAAGACAAAACCGTTGAAGATCAAAAAACACGGATGCAAAGAGAAAAGCCTGTTTCGATATGGATTGGACCATTTGCAGTATGTTCTGCTCAATATACAGGATCACATCCAGGAGTTCTTTCACTGTCTTTGGATACTGATTGATCCTCCATATTTTAGGTCAGATTAAGTTTTGTCGTGTATTATGACTGATTCCAGAAAGCATCCCATCGTTTTGACTTGACGTAAGTGCGTAACTGCAAGATGCGTTGTCCTCCCTGCCAGGACCATTGCATACCCGATCGACAAAGCCTTGTCTTGACCAGGGTCTTGCAGGCCGCTTCGACGGGTCCCGAGCCAATGGGCAGACCCCTTCGACGAAAGTCAGCATAGGCCATCCGGTGTTTGTTCCGAAAGAAGAAGGTTCGTTCTGTTTCCAGGTCTTCCAATCGTTTTTGACCCAGCCTTCGGCGGCTTTTGTAATAGTCGATGGAGCGAATAAGGGTTTCTGCTGCGCCATCTTGGGTCAGCAGTTTGTGGTGGTAGGTTTCATACCAGCTTTGCGCTTTTGCTGATTTTTTGCCAAACAGGAGTTCGGCAGCTTCAGACAGATGTTCTGTGGTGTGATAAAAACCCACCAGTTTTTCATACCCGATGAACCGAGGAGTGGTATCAGCATATTTCCACAACCCTCGTGCCCCATCACACAGGAACACTTTTCCGACCTCATCTTTCAGTTGTCCTTCGATATGATCGAGTTCTTCCTCAAAGCGTATCTTCAACGTTTGACCACCCTCTTCGGGCATTTGTGCCACATACCGAGAGACCAAACGCTTTGGTGGGGTGCCGTCCTTTGGAGGTGCCCCATAAAAGGACAGGCTGCCCACCAGGGCCTGTTTGAAACTGGTCGGACTTTCTTCGGACGGTTTTTCCCCCGGCCTCTCTTGTGGACGCCCGCGTTTTTTCCCCGGCTCATCCAGCCTGAGGTGGGTCCCATCCAGGCTGGCCACCATCACTTTTGTCCCTTTGGGGTTCTCCTCCTCCTGACGGATCGACCGGTTGAGTGTTTCATCCATCTCGACCAGCCACGCTCCCGTCTCTTCTGTGATGTGTTTGACCGCTGTGGCAGAAGGCTGAAACAGAGCCGTCTTTTCCAGCACAGAAACGGTTTCCTCCGGCGTGATCAAGCTCACCGTGAACAACACCGCTTCACGAACTTCCACGGTGGCAAACTCACCGACCATTCCCCACATCACATCCAACGGCACATAAGAAGGCCCCCCTTCATCGGCCTGAAACAGATTTCGAGAAAGCTTCATCTTCCCAAAGGGGGTCAAAAACGTCTTCTCACTTTGTTGCTTAAACCGATACAGCACATTCTCGACCTGTTTTGGGGCCTCATCCACTTCGTAGGCTTCCAAAAATGTGCGAAGCGCTGCGATCCCACAAGCCTTGAGGGCTTCACCAAGCCCACTTGTGACCTGTTCTGTCAATTGAGGCGTCAAACTCTCCAGGTCCAAATTTTCGCAATGGGCGCTCAATTTTTGCTTAAATTCCCAGGTGGCGGCTTCGATCATCTCTGCGAGGTCCATCTTGGGCTCCTTTCCCGTATCTATACAACCTTATTGTTTTCAGTCTGTTGTATGATCGGGATTTGGAGCCTTTTTTGCAACTCATTTACGTAAATTCAGAGCAGCACCCTTCTTTTATCACCTTTGTTCTATTATTTGAAAAGAAATCCAAATAATCCAATTTTTAATACTCTGAGAAAAATACTTACTTTTCCTTTCAGCATGTATTTGTTTATCCTTCCATTTATACTAGAGGCAGAATTGATTAATCCTGAATTTTACACTTTCTATGCTTTCACAGTGCACGGTCTTTTGCTCGGCTTATTAGCTTTTTTCTTTGGCTTCTGTTTTATAGCGCTTGGGGATACTTTTTGGAATGCACTTGTTAAGATTAAATACACAAGCCTTATCATTGCTTTTGTTTTGTATTTGGTCCGCCTAATATTTTTCCAACTTAATGCTCCTCACTATCTCACCGCAATCGAATCTATGAATTGGCTATTTGCTATTTTTGGATTAGGCTATACTTATCTTAATTATTCTAGTAAAATATTGAGTTATTTAAGTGAAGCTGCATATCCGGTTTATATCATTCACATGTTCTTTCTCTACTTAGCCTCATACCTCATTTTGCCCCTTAATATGCCAGTAGAATTAAAGCTGCTTCTAATTATTCTTTTTACATTTTTTGGCAGCTTTTTATTGTACGATTTTTTTATTAGAAGACTCAATTTTTTAAGACCTCTATTTGGTTTGAAGAATAAAAAAAAGTAGGGTATTTTAAGACTCAGTGAAATAGTTAATCGAATTCGATTTGAGTTATCAAAAATGGTATATTACTGAAATGTTTAATTGAAAAAAACCGTGTTGGATGGCAAGGGGTTTGGGAACGGGTGGGTAGATTCCACCGGCTGTCCGTATGCTCAGGTTTGGGTTTGAAGAGCACTTGACAAGAGCCGGGTTTTTTGGTAAGTTCTCTTTTGGTCATCCTTGATGTTGAGGGGACGACGCCAAAGGCAGTGAGGCCAATCATACACATACCGGCGGGAGGTGGGCTGGCCGGCAGCCCGTCTCACAGTGGCCGATACAAATTCACAAAATCGGTCGAGGTCCGGATTCAGGGATGAAATAAGTCCTGATGAAGCTGGAGCTGGAAGTAGTCGCTGACCCTAAAGGAACGGCGGCGAATCCGTCACTGGTTTGGCCAAGCCTGCAACCGTAAGGGAAGAGGATACGGAACCCCGACTTGGATGACTTTTACAGGCCGGCACCGTTAAAAATAAAAAAAGCAAGCCCCGGATGGATTTAGACCATTCGGGGCTTGCTTTTTTCCTATAAACGAATATGACTCGTGTATCCGAAAACACGCCGTTCAGGCTGGCGGTGACTACGTCCGTGAACGCCACGCCCCGGGTTGTTGCGGAGGCAAAGGGTTTCTCCGCTGACTCTGGATGCCCGTACGTTCCCAGGTGCGGGCGGAGCATTTCCGGGTTTGTGTCCGAGGCCGGGACGGATGGCGCGATCGTGTTTGGGGCGCAGGAGATGGTGATCAGAGTGGGGGACGCGGTCCATCACTTTCATCCCAATATGGCCAAGCTGAGGATTGTTGCGTTGTTGAGGGGGGAGAGAGACCGGATGGCGAACGCCATGAGGCTGAGGTCCGGTGATTCCGTGCTGGACTGCACTTGCGGCCTGGGGACCGATGCGATTGTGGCGTCTTACGTAGTGGGAGAAGGGGGGACGGTTCAGACCCTGGAGGCTTCACCGCTGCTGGCGCCGATTGTCCGGCGGGGACTTCAGGCGTATGTCCACCCGGTCGCTCCGGTTACCGAGGCGATGCGCCGGGTCAGGGTGGTTCAGGCAGTCTGCGATGAGGTTCTGGCCGATTTGTCCTCGAAGTCGTGGGACGTGGTGTACTTCGATCCGCTGTTCGAGTCCACGGTTGGAGACTCATCGGGGCTCGATCTTGTGAAGCTGCTGGGCCTGCCGGACACGCCCACCGACAAAACCATACGGGATGCTGTGAGGGTTGCGAGGCGATCTGTGGTGATGAAAGACCGGTTACCCGGAAGAGCGCTCCGGGGTCTGGGGTTTCAGATCGTATCGCGGGGCAGGAGGACATGTTTCGGGGTGATTGATGCCGGGGGTGAGGGAGGATGAAGGTGCGGAGATGGATGCCTGCTTCCGGGCTTACGAATCGCTATACAACAGCCTGGCCAGGGCGAGGAAGCGGCGATCCCGCCGGGCGCGTTTTTCACCGATGGATTGGGGGGTGTAGTCGTGGATGCCCCTGCCGGTTTTGACGCCGAGGTGACCCTTATCAATCAGGTTTTGAATTCCGGAAGGCAGTTCGGTGTCGGAGCGGATGTCGGAGACGAGGTGCCCGTAGACGTGGGCGGTGACGTCGAGACCTGCGAAATCGTTGACTTCCAGGGGGCCGATGGCGGCGAGGCGGAAGCCCATGCTGCCCTGGACGGCGCGGTCGATGTCTTCGGGACTGGCGATGCCCCGGTCCAGGAGGTCCCAGATTTCGCGGAACATGGCGATCTGGATCCGGTTGACCAGGAAGCCGGGGATTTCCCGGTTGAGGCGTACGGGCATTTTGCCGAGCCGCTGCATGAGGCCCAGGGCGGTTTGGCCGGTGTGTTCGGCGGTTTTTTCACCGGGAATGATTTCGACGACGGGTACGATGTGAGGAGGGTTGAACCAGTGGGTGTTGACGGCCCGTTCGGGTTCACTTTGAAGTTCGGGGAGAGGACGTCGCTCTCGGCGAGTCCTGGAGATTGGACTTCAAGCGCATATTTTCCACTATGCGTATCTGAGGACAGGCCCCAATCAATCGTCTTATCGTCCCTTCTCTCCAGCGACCAGCCGAGGGGCGAACCCCCGTCTTCGGCAACTCTCTCAAAGTCGCCGTTTTCAATCAGATTCAGGTTATGCATCAAAAACGCCTCCCTGTTCCGGTCATTTTCAGTCTCCTCCGTTTGCACCAACATAGCTGGTTCCGGAGTCGAAAACAAGGGGAAATCTGCACGGAACCTTAAGGGCAGTTTCGATTCTTGTTGACCCGGGGACGGAGAATTGATAAGATGGCTGAGAGTGGACTGATGTTGTGTGGGTGGGTTGAGGATCTAATGCCGGTTGTCCTGTTTGGAGGCGTAAGTTATGGCTGTCTTGAATGCCGTTGTGATTGGCTCAGGGGGTAGAGCGAAGGCACATCTGGCCGTTGTTCCGAAACTCTCCGACAGGTATCGGCTGGTGGGGGTGTGCGACATTGACGGTGAGAGGGCCAGGACGATTGCTTCGGAGGTGGGCGCCACTGCGTACACAGATCTGGAAGAGATGCTGGACAAAGAGGCGCCGGATGTGGGTTTGATCACCGTTCAAGCCGAGATCCACCATGCCATCGCCCGGATTTTAGCCGAAAAAAAGGTCCACATCCTGACGGAGACCCCGGTTGCCCTCACTGTGCCCTGTGCGGATGCGATGATAAGGGCCGCCGAAGAGAACGGGGTTTTCCTGGAGGTGTCCGAGAATGCCCGAAGATGGCCCCACGAGAGGTTGAAGCGGAAGATCGTGGAAAGCGGGCTCATCGGTGAGGTCAGGGAGTTTTACCTTTCTTACACTTCCGGCTCCTATCACGGGGTGAGTGCAATCAGGGCCATACTGGGAACAGAGCCTCAGAGTGTTAAGGGCGAGTTCCCCGATAGAGAAGAGATCATGGAACGGGGGATTATCGCGTGGTCGGACGGGATCGGGGGAAAATACGAGCACAACACGGAGAGAAAGAGTTACTGGGAGATCATCGGAACTGAGGGGGCCATTCGAGGCAGGGAACTGCACCTGGACGAGGGGGACAGGAAACTGGATATTGTAACCGAAACTGTGGGTGAGGATTCCGAGAGGACTGTCCGGAGGGCTTACGTGGGAACGGAACCGGAAGTGGCCTGGGAAAGTCACCTGCAGGCCTATGCTCTTCCAGAAGCCGACCATGTCGCAGTTGCCGACGCCTGGTGCAGTCTGTACGATGCTGTTGTCTCTGGAAACCCGCTTGACTATGGGGGTGAAAACGCCCGGAAGGACATTGAGCTGCTGATGGGAGTCCGGGAATCGGCTTCCAGGGACGGTGAAAAAATTGTTCTGCCTCTGAGGGAGATTACCGAATACGAAAAACGGATTCATCGGGTGTTTGAGGAGGTCTACGGGGTTGATATCCTCAGTGTGAAGCCCCGACACCTGGCACAGACGTATTCGCTGCCGGGCCGCTTACGGGAGTTGGTCCTTTACGGAAGAGTGTTGAAGACATAGCGCCTGCCGATTTTTCTGTTCCGGCCGCTGAACGGAGAAGCATTTACAGAAAGGAAAGACGCATGGACTATCGAATTCTTGGAAAGACCGGGTTAAAGATGCCATCGGTGGGTGTTGGATGCTGGCAGATGGGGGGGCTGGTCGGCGGATCGGGCTGGGCCGGTACGACGGATGAAGAGTCGATTGCTACGATTCATCGGGCCGAAGAACTGGGTGTGAACCTTCTGGATACGGCCCCGACCTACGGCGACGGGCACAGTGAGGAGGTGATCGGCAGGGCTCTCAAGGGCCGGCGCGACCGGTTCGTTCTGGCCACCAAGGCCCGGCCTATTGCGGACGACCCGGATGAGGACAAAGCCCGGCAGCGGATCCTGGATCTGTGTGAGGGCAGTCTCCGTCGGCTGCAGACCGATGTGATCGACGTGTATCAACTGCACGCCGTGCCGCACGAGGCGACGATGCCGGCTGTGATGGAGGCCCTGGCGGACCTGAAGCAGCAGGGGAAGATCCGCTGGTTTGGGATCTCGACCAACGATACGGACGCGATCCGTAAGCTGCTGGCGCTGGGAGACCTGGCCACGGTGCAGGTGGGCTTCAATCTGCTGAGCCGGAGCGGTGAGGAGGCGCTGCGGCTGGCAAAAGCCGAAAACCTGGGTGCGCTGATCCGGGTGCCGCTTGCCTCGGGTGCGCTGTCGGGCAAATACTTCAACGTTCGGCAGTTCGAGGACGGGGACCGGCGCCGGGAACGCTTCACGTCCGAGAAAGCGGCGGCCACGTTCAGCAAGCTGTCGGAGCTTCTCTTTCTGACCGAGGGGGACAGGCGGACGGTGGTCCAGGCGGCGCTGCGTTTCGTCTTAGATACCGAAGGGGTGACGTCGGCGATTCCGGGCGCCAAGAACCGGAAGCAGCTCGAGGAGAATACCGGGGCGATGGACGTGCCGGTCCTGACGGAGGAGGAACGCGCCCGTGCTATCGCCATTGCCGATGCGGTGGAAGGATTCTGAGAACAGGCCGTCGATGCGAGGTACCTCAGCGCCAGATGTCCTTGAGACGGGGCAGGAGGATTTCGGTGTTTCGGTCGTGGAGTTCGCCGTGCCAGCGATTGTTGGCTTCCGGAGTGGACCGGTCGTAGGAGGCCTGGAGGAGGTCGGGCAGGTCGAGTTGGTGGAAGGTGGTGGCGAAGGCGCCGTTGTCGCAGAGGCGAACCTGGCGAAAGCCCAGAGGGAAGCCGATGAGGCAGGCGGTGTCTACGATGAGGAAGTCGCGGTACATGCGGATGCGGTTGATGTGGCGGTGGCCGGTGAAGAGGGCGACGACGGCGGGATGGGTTGTGAGGGTTTCCAGCAGGGTGTCCGCGCCTTTGAGAATTCCCTTGCCTGCTTCGTATGAGGGCAGGACCCAGGTGTGGAGGACCAGGATGAGCGCACACCGGTCTTCGGAGGCTTTGGCAGCGGCCTCACGCAGGGCGCAGTCCAGGTCCGCGGTCCAGATCCCGCTGCTTTCCTCAATCGGGTTGCATTGGTGGTAGATATTGGCCAGGGCCAGGCGGAGGCGCGGGGCGGCGTCCACGACGGTCAGGGTATCGGGGATGGGGAATTTTCGGGCCAGAGGTTCAAAGGATCCGTTCTGGGCATCGCAGTCGTGGTTGCCCGGGATGTAATAGGCAGGAGCCCGGAATCCCGCAAAGGCGTCTGCGACTTCGTCGATGGACTTCAGGTAGGTTGCCTGGGGCAGGTCGAAGGAGCCGCCGCCGCAGAGAAGATCACCACCGTGGACGATGAAGTCGGGATCGAGGGCGTTGATGGGGGGGACGATGGCGTCCAGGACTTCGCGGCTCCGGGTGAGCATTTTGGGGGCGCCGTAGTCTTCGGGGGCGTTGGGATAGTGGTGGGTGTCGGTTAGAAATACAAAGTTGACGGGCATAAGTCCTCCACATTGTTTCGATGCGCGCAACCGGGTTCTCAGGGGGTATGATGCGGCATCGGAGAAGGTATTGTCAAGGGCAAAAGAGGGTGATAGCCGGTGGGCAGATTCCGCCCTTGCATTTGTGTTTTAAGCGCGCTATCTTCCCACCGTCACAGTTCCATCCGTCCTGTCGCTATATTATGGAGGTTACGCATGTCTGAACCTGTAACGCGTGAGAGTTTGCGGGGTGCGCTGGACCGGCTGCCGCGTGTGGCGCTATCCGACCTGCCCACGCCGCTGCACGACTGCCCCCGGTTTTCGGAGGCAGTGGGGGGTGGGGTGCGGGTGTTGATCAAGCGGGATGATCTGACCGGGCTGGCTTTTGGTGGGAACAAGACGCGGAAGTTCGATTTTGCCCTGGGAGACGCAAAGGCGCAGGGGGCCACGGCGGTGATTACGGGTGCCGCGTCGCAGTCGAATCACGCCCGGCAGGCGGCTGCGGCTGCGGCCCGTCTGGGCATGAAGTGCGTGCTGGTGAACCGGCACGACCACCGCAGCGAGATGGGGATTCAGGGGAATTTGCTGCTGGATTACGTGCTGGGGGCGGATGTTCACCTGGTGGAGAGTGGGGACCAGAACGGGGTGAAGGAGCAGGTGGCGGAGGAGCTGAGACAGCAGGGAGAGGTGCCCTATATCATCGGGGGCCGGGCAGTGGCGCTGGGTACGGCGGCCTACGTGGGGTGTGCGCTGGAGATCCTGGACCAGCTCGACGCGCTGAATGCGACGGCGGATTTTTTCTGCGTGGCGTCGGGGCACGGAACACAGGCCGGGCTGGCGCTGGGGGCGAAGGCGCTGGGCCTGTCGATTCGGGCGCAGGGGTTTACGCCCAGCCGGGGGGATGAACAGCGGCGTAAGGAGGGGGTGGCCGATTGCGCCAACCAGGCGGCGGAACTGCTGGAGCTGGACGTGCGGTTGAAGGCGGAGGAGATAGAGAATACGGACGCCTATGTGGGTGAGAATTACGGGATTGTCACGCAGGCGGGGCTGGACGCGGTTCAACTCCTGGCGCGGACGGAGGGGATTCTGCTGGATCCGGTCTATACAGGCAAGGCGGTGTCGGGGGTGATCGACCGTATTCAAAAGGGGGAGATTCCTTCGGGGTCCACGGTGGTTTACGTGCATACGGGGGGGTTGCCCGCGCTGTTCGCCTATGCGCCGGAGCTGGTCGCACACGGAGACTACAGCCAGAAGATTGTGACAGGTCCTTAAAGAGGGGAACCGCATGGAATACCGGAGGCTGGGGCGCACGGAGCTGGAGGTTTCGGCGCTGGGTTTCGGGGCGTGGGAGATCGGGTGGACGCGGCCGGAGGAGGGGGATGAGGTGGGGCGGCTGTTGAATCGGGCGCTGGATGTGGGGATCAATTTTGTGGATTCTTCGGCGGCGTACCGCTGGAGCGAGGAGCTGATCGCCAAATATATCGGCCACCGCCGGGACGAATTTGTGTTTGCCACCAAGTGCGGCTCGGGGCGCGTGCTGCAGCCGGACGGGGAATGGGTGCAGACACTGGACTATTCCGCGAAGGCGATTGCGCCGCAGATCGACCGCAGCCTGCAGCGGATGAAGACCGATCATATCGATATTATCCAGCTTCACAGCCCCGACTTCGACGATGTGGCGTTCGGCGACGGACTGGAGGGGCTGAAAAAGGCGCAGGCTGCGGGCAAGGTGCGCTTTGTGTGCCTGTCGGCAGACGGGGATACGGCGCGCAAGGCGATTGAGATCGGTGAATACGATACGTTGCAGCTTACTTACAATGTGCTGCACCAGGAGCCTGCGGAGGTTGTTGCCGCCGCCCGCGAGAAGGATATGGGGATTATTATCAAAGGACCGATTGCCAATGCGGTGTACGAAAAGCCGCGTCCGGAGGAGGGCAGTGCGGCTTTGTGGGACCGGGCGCAGACGATTCTGGCGGCCCGAGGTGGTGGGCGATCTTTCCCGCGTTGAAGCTGCGCTGAGGTGGCTGCTGTGCGACGACAGGGTACACACGGCGATTGTGGGAACGACGAATATCGACCACTTTGAAGCCAATCTGGCCGCGGTCGAACGCGGGCGGCTGCCGGACGAGATGCTGGCGGAGATTGGCCGGCGGTTTGAACGGGCGGCGCACGATCCGGAGTAGAGATATGGCATCTACCCTCAAGCTTGCGTTCGTGGGCTGCGGCGCGATTGCCCGCTACCACCTCGACGGTATCAAGGCGCATGCCCCGCGTATCCAGGTGACGGCCGCCATTGACACGGACGGGGCCAAAGCCGAAGCGTACGCTGCCGAAACGGGGGCACGGCCCTTCACGTCGCTGGACGATGCGCTGGTGGAAGGTGACTTCGATGCCGTGGATATTATGCTGCCACACGACCTGCACGAGAGCGCAGCCCTGCGGTGTTTTGAGGCGGGCAAGCATGTGCTGCTTGAAAAACCGATGGCGCCTGGGCTGGATGCCTGCGAGCGTATTCTGGAAGCGGGCCGGAAGGCCGGTACTGTTTTTATGGTGGCTGAAAATTCCCAGTACTGGCCCGAGATCGTCAGGGCGCAGGAGGTTGTGGCGTCCGGCGCTATCGGCGATATTATTACCGCCCGGGCCGCGTTTGTGTACGAGTTCGACGAGTACTGGTTCAGGGAGGAGAAGCCCTGGCGTTATGACAGGGCGCGCACCGGGGGCGGTGTTGCCATCGACGGGGGCTCTCACTGGATCCGGCCCCTGCGCATATGGATGGGCGAAATTGAGGCGGTTGTTGCCGTTGTCGGCCACCCGCTTAAGCAGATGGAGGGGGAGTCGCTCGCCCGCGCTCTGGTGCGTTTTCAGTCGGGCAAGACGGCCGTGTTTGACGCGATGATGATCGACACGGTTTTTGCGCCCGATCCCTGGTGGCGCATCACGGGCACGAAAGGTGAACTCACCATCGGCAGCGGCTTTGAGGGTGGGCTCAAGCTTTACGATGCAGAGAACCGCGAGGGCAAACTGTTGATGGAGCCGCAGGGCTACGCCCAGTCGTTCGGCCCCGAACTGGCGGATTTCGCGGCGGCCGTTTTAGACGGCACAGAACTGCGCGCCGGTCCCGAGCAGGCCCTGGGCGAGCTGCGCACGGCCCTGGCAATCTACCGCTCGGCGGAGAGCGGGCGCTGGGAAAGGGTGTGGGATTGAGAGGGCGAGTGTAAGGAGGAGGTAAGGCGTGCAACCGGGAGACCTCGAGTATGCCATGTTCTCCAGAGAGGAGATGGCGCGCCGGTACGCCCGGGCGAGGGAGCTGATGGGCGAGCGCGAGATCGATGCGCTGTTCATCACCGGTGAGGAGAATTTTCAGTATTTCGCCGGTACGGCCGCGAGCGTGGCGCTCCATCATTCCCTGACCAGGCCGTCGGTTTTTATCCTGCCCGCAGACCGGGAGCCGATTGTGATTACCCAGGGCCGGGATAATCTGACGCTGGGGTCCTATGTGACGGATATCCGGGGGTATTCGGAACTCTTCAGTTTTCCGCACGGTCTGGTTGTGGATGCTCTCAGAGACGCCGGTTTGAAGCACCGGCGCGTGGGGGCCGAGTTGGGGCTGGAGCAGCGGATGGGGATGCCGGTGGGAGCCTATTTCGATCTGGTGACGGACCTGCCCGAGATCGCGTTTGTGGATGCCGCCGATATTCTGATCAAGCTCCGAATGGTGAAGTCGGGCGAGGAACTGGCGTATATGAAAGCGGCTGCGGATATCACGGGCAGGGCGCGGCAGCGGCTGTTCGACCAGGTTGAGCCGGGGATGACAGAGCGCGAGGTGGCCAGGCTGATGCGGCGGTTGATTTTAGAGGAGGGGGGCGATAGGACTGCGTTTGTGATTTTGCAGCTCAATCGGCCCGGGGCCAGCAATCCGTTCCATTACGACCGGCCGCTGGAAGAGGGGTGCATTCTTGCCGTGGACACGGGCGCTTATGTGGGCATGTACACCATCGACTACCCGCGCATGGCCGTTCTGGGGAAGGCCACGGATGCGCAGAAGCAGGTCCACAGTGCGGTGCTGGAGGTGAACGGGAAGATGGCGGGCGCCCTGAGGCCCGGGATCACGTGCTCGGAGGTTTACCGGGTGGGGGCCGAGGCTGTTGAAAAGGATGACCGGCTGGAGAAATTCGGACCGCCCAGGATGGGACACGGACAGGGGATGCTGGTGACCGAACCGCCGAGTCTGAGTCCCGACGATCAGACGGTGCTGGCGCCCGGTATGGTAGTCAGCACCGAACCGGGCGTGAAGGGCGGAGAGGTGCAGTTTCTGTGGGAGGACGTTCATGTCATTACGGAGGAGGGGCACGAACAGCTTACCTTAGAGAGCGATGAGCTCAGGGAGATTCGTTTTTAGACCGAATACGGATGGGATATGAGCCGACAGAGGGCAGAGAGAAAGAAGATTCTCTCTGCCCTCTGCCTTTTGCCCTCTCACAGGGTTTTAAAACAGCGCTTCCTGAGCGCCGTCGTACGCGTCGTGACGGCGTCGTCGTTTGGAGATGGTGTCTTCGACGGTGTTTTTGGAGATGACTTCGTAGAGGACGGCCTGTTTGCCTTCGCGGCGGCGGAGGATGCGGCCCAGGCGCTGGACGTGTTCGCGGATGGAGCCGGTGCCGGAGAGCACGATGGCCACATTGGCCTCGGGCACGTTGACGCCTTCGTTGAGTACGCGAGAGGTGATGAGGGCCAGGTAGTCGCCCCGGTTGAAGGCCTGGAGGGTGTCCCTGCGCTCGCGGGTGCGGGTCTGGTGGGTGATGGCGGGGATGAGGAATGCCTTTGAGATGGTGTAGACGGTTTCGTTGTCGTTGGTGAAGACGAGGATGCGGTCCCTGGGATGCCGCTTGAGCAGGTCTTCTAAAACGCGCAGCTTGGCTACGGTGCCTAAGGCGAGTTTGCGGTAGCGGCGGTAGGCGAGCATGGCGCGTCTGCCGGCGCTGGAGCGGGCGGAGAGGCGGACGAAGTTCTGCCAGCCGTTCGTGGTGCCCAGTTTGAGGTTTTTGCTGTTTAGAAATTCGGTGAATTCGGTGCGGGCGGCTTCGTATTGTTCGCGTTCTTCGGCGACCATGTCCACCTGGATGCGTTCGGTGCCGTATTCGGAGAGGTAATCCCCGGAGAGTTCCCGGATGCCTTTTTCGTAGACGGTGGGACCGACGAGTCCGGACAGGAGGAGGTGCCTCCCGTCGGGACGCTCTAAGGTGGCGGTGAGGCCCAGGCGGTAGGGGGCGATGGCCATTTCGGCGCTGTGGCTGTAGGTCTCGCCCGGGAGGTGGTGGATTTCGTCGAAGACGAGCATGCCGTAGCGGTTGCCGTAGCGGTCCATGTGCATGTAGGCGCTGTCGTAGGTGGTGACGGTAATGTCGTCGAGTTCGTGGTAGCCGCCGCCTAAGATGCCGATCTCCCGATCAAAGGCGTCGGTGAGGAGGTCGTACCACTGGTTCATCAAATCGATGGTTGGGGAGACGATGAGGGTGCTGCGGGCGACTTCGGCGAGGGCCATGAGGGCAAGGTGGGATTTTCCAGAGCCGGTGGGGAGGACGACAACCCCCCGGCGTCCGCCCGCCCGCCAGGCCTGGAGGGCTTCGGCCTGGTGGGGATGGGGGTCGTGCGAAGGCCGGAAGTCGAGCTTGAGGCGGTTGTAGCGAGGGACAGTGTTCTGAAAGGGGATTTCCTGAGCCTGAAGGGTTTCGACGAGTTCCCGGTACCGGTGGGCCTGCGCCCGCCAGCGGCCGACCCGGCTGTCCCAGACAAAGGGGCCGGGAGGCTCGAAATCGTCTGCGACGTCTAAGAGGACGAGGGTGCCTTCGTCGAAGGCGAGGCGAATTTCAGGATCGGAGTCGGACATGGGGGATTCGGGAAAATTTTCAATCCGGCCCTGTGGTAGACCCTGACGCCGGTGCTCCGGGTACACCAGAGGGCTTCGAGTAAGCGTCAGTGCCCCTATCCTCCGCGTTTGCAGGCGTAGCTCGTGATATTTCGGAAAAGCGTTGCAGGACCGGAAAAGCCGTTTGCCGTTTGCCGTTTGCCCTTTCACATTTCATGCAGCACAAACCTACGGGATCGGACCGGAGGTGTCAAGGGGTTTGTACGGGATCGGCGCAGAGGGGCAGACACGCCTGGCAGTGTGAAAGGGGTGTGCATTTGAAATTGCTGAAATTGCAAAGGTTTTACAGGGAGCGCCTGTACGCTGGCATTGAGGCGTGATAAGATAAGCCGTTGCCGTTGAAGCAGTTGAAGGAGATTCCGGGCTTCAGGGTGCGTTCGGTACGGTCTTTGCGTTGTGGGCCTTGCGTTGCTGGAGGTCATCGAAACACCACGGGAGACATTGCGATGGATGCAGACCTGATCGTACGCCTGCCTGTTTTCGAGTTGAGACGGGCGGCGGCCAACGGGACGGCGTATTACAACTGTGAGCAGTTTGAAGATGCATACGGACGGCTGGTTGTGGGGATCGGGGCGCGTCTGGAAGGACGGACGCTGAGCTATGTGGCGCGGTGCGGCCGGAAAACGCTCTACGTAAGCCCGGTGGCAGTGTGCGACAGCCCACAGTTCCGTTCGGCCCTGCGGCGGGCGATGCAGCGTGAGTCGGCGCAGGCGGAAGGAAGGGGAGACGGGGGTAACGGCGCCTGCCTGGAGGGGTGGGACAAAGTCGATGCGTCGGTTCGAAAGGCCGTGGGCGAGGCCATGCAGGCCGTTTCCCGGGTCTCTCCCGACATGGCAAAGCTGATCGCGTCTCTGCATCCCCACCCACGCGATCTGGCGCACGGGGTGCAGGTGGCCACCTATGCTCAACGGCTCACGGACGCGTTCAACCGGGCTCGAGATTGCGGACGCATTTCTGCAAGCTATGCCTATTCCGCCCGGGTGCAGGAGACGGTTTTCCTGGCCGGGGTGATGCACGATATCGGGCGCTGGAACAACCGGCCGGTGGAAGGCCACGCCGAACGGGGCGCGGAGATCCTGAAGGATCTGGCGGAGCGCTGTACCCGGCTGTACGGCCTGGCTGAACTCGTGGCGCAACACCACCGGCCGCTGTCAAAGCTCCGGGGAAGGGCGTGGAAGATGCACAAGGTTGCACCGGTTGCGCTGGCAGAGGCGGTGGTGGAGTTCCCGGGGTCGCCGGGGGGGGCCGTGTACCGGTTGGTCCTGGACGGGGCACCGGAGGCGGCCGGGGCGATTCTGGCTGTTCTGTGCAATACAGAAAGGGTGGCCCCTCCCCGGGCGGTGGTCCGGATGAGACGGCTTGCCGATGAGAACCGGGTAGAAGCTCCAGTCGAGCTGGCGGTAAGCCTGCGAGCGCCGGAGGAGGATCCCTTCAGACCCTACCTGCTGCGCTTTGCCCGACAGGACGAGAGGGGATGTCTTGTCCCGCTGCTTCGATCGGGTGGAGGAGAAAAAGAGGCCGCGGCGTGTCTGACGGCGCCGGGACATCCGGTCTACGCGCAGATGGAATGGGAAGTGGTGGGTCTGCTTTCAGAAGGCGTTTACGAGCAGACCTTCGGGCGGTACGACCGGCTGGCGCCGGCGTTCCGGACGGCGCTGGAACGCCGGTTCAGGGAGCGGAATACGACACCAACTCTTTGAGGCGGTCCAGGCACCTGGCATAGCCGGCAGAACGCTCCTCGCCTTCATATTCGATGCACCAGACCCCGGGATAGTTCGCGGTTTTGAGGATTTGAACCGCTCCGGGAATATCGATTTCGCCTTCGCCCAGGACTCTGCCCCGGTAGTCGCCCAGGGTTCCGGTACCGTCCTTAATATGGGCGTGACGGGCGTAGGGAGCGACGGTTTCGTGAAACCGGGCGACGGTGTCCAGGTCGTGGCCGGCAAAGCGGTAGTTCATGGTGTCCAGAGAGGCGGCCACGTAAGGGGAATCAATTTCCTTGAGAACGTGGACCTGGCGATCCCCATCGTTTGTGAGGGAGCTGTGGTTGTCCACTGCCAGAACGATCCGGTCGCGCTCCACGAAGTGGAGGCAGCGCTTGAGACCGCTGAGAGTGGCTTCCATGGATTTATCATAAGGCGGTTCGTCCTGGGGAAAACAACTGGCTTCGGTGCGGATGACCGGGGCGCCCAGGATTTTGGCCAGCCCACAGATGCGTTCCATTCGCCGGACTTGCCGCTCGATTTCTACTGCGTCAGGCTGGGCGAAGTTGTTTCCGGCGCTGAGCGCGCAGACCCGGATGCCGGCGGCTTCGGCCTGTTTGCGGACCTGTTCGGCGCGGGCTTCGGGGTTGTCCTCTCCCTCGGGCCAGACGTCCGAGGGCATGAGTTCGACCGCGTCGAAGCCGGTCCCGGCAGCGAATTCGAAGAAGGCCTCGAGGGTGTCGAGATCGGGCAGGTTGTAGTGGATGAGTCCATAGGCCATGGGTGACTCCTGTGGAAAGTGAAGAGTGAAGAGTGAAAGGCCCGGAGAAGTAACAAATCGGTGTATCAGTGGGTTGGCGACACGTGGATTCAGAACCAGGATTTTCTTTTGTCGTTCATGCGGATGAGGTGATCCCGGGTGTCCAGGTGCGAGGTGGAGGCGTCGAGAAAGGTCTGGAGCAGCTTCTTGAGGGCCAGGTCGGAGGTGTCGATCTGGAATTTTCGTTTGATCCAGGAGCCCGCGTATTCTTTCTGGAACGCGTCGAGGATTTCCCGGATGTCTTCTCTGGGGACGATGGGATAGTCGTGCGGGGTTTCGTCCATTCGCTTTTCGATGACGTCGGGGCTGGCGGTGAGGTGGACCAGGATGGTGTCGGAGGGCATGTTGACTTCCCAGGCCCTTGGGGTTTCGGCAACGCGGCCGATGTCGGGGTAGTAGTAGCGGGGACCGTAGACGTATTCTTCGATGTGAAAGCCGCCTAAGAGAATGTGTTCGTATTTGTTGATGAGGCGAACATGATAGGCGATCTGGAAGCGCTGGTAGCGTTCTTTGAGGATCTGGGGGAGGCTGTTCATGACTTCCTGATCCTCTTTTGATTTGAGCATCTGGCAGTCGGGGATGCTGAAGTGGTCGTCTAAGTGATGATGGATGCCCCGTTCGTGGCCCCATTCCATGAGGGCCTGCTGGAGCGCGGTTTTGCCTGTGTATTCGCAGCCGATGAAGATGAGACGCATGGGAAGCTCCCTTATGTGAAGACGGGTTTATGGGACACAACATGCCGTGTCCTTACGGTACCTATATAACGGGTGCCCGGTCAAGTTGAATTTACATCGACCTTGATCTGCGTCGTTGCGGACAGGCCGTTTTTGCCGGTGCGGCGCACGGTGACGATGTAGCGCCCGGGCTCATCGTATGTGTGCCAGCGCTCGGCAAAATCGGTGTCGGTGGATGCGCTGCTGCGCGCCGGGGCGCTGGAACAGGTTATGGCGGTGGCCCCATCGCCGAAGTCCCAGGTTTCTTCGCCGGCTTTGTTGCTTTCAAAGGCGCCTTTGAAAAAGGTGCGAATCTTGAATGCGACCGGTTGCCCGGAGCGTATGTTCCGGGTCGGGTAATGCGTCAGGTGCATGGCCGGCGGCGTTTTCGTGGGGTCCGCGTCCGAGGGAAGGATTTGGACGACGCAGAAGTCCACGTCGGTTTGTCCCCGGGTGTCGGCGACGGTGAGCCTTTCGGAGTACATGCCTTCTTCAGCGTATGTTTTGACGGCCCGGACATCGTTGATAGTTTCGCCGTCGTGCAGGGTCCAACGGAATGTTTCTATTTTAGCGCCGTCGCAGACCGACCGGCTGCCGTCCAGTTCGATGGGTTCGCCGACACGGCCCACGCGGTGGGGACGGGCACAGGCTAAGAGTGCGCCGGGGTGTTCGTGGAGATAGGCTTCGACGAGGAAGGGATAGCCCTCGACTTCGCCGTAGCGGCCGCTGGGCTGGGGGGAGCAGATGCTGAAGTGGAGGTGGCTCCACCCTCCGGAGCTGCCCTCTTTTCCGAGGGTGCCGATGAATTCACCGGCCGCGATCTCGTCGCCCAGTTTGATTTCGGGCGAGATCATCTCGATGTGAGAATACCGGTAGTACCAGCCGGTTTCGTCCTGGACGGCCACGCGGTCGTAGCGACGCTGGCCTGCGGCATTTTCATCGTAGTCCGGGACCGTATCCTCTCCCCGGCAGACGATCCTTCCTCCCCGGGCCGCGACGATTGGAACGGCTGTTTCATGTCCTCCGATGTCCATGCCGTAGTGGTGATAGATGTACTGTGTTCTGGGATCCTGGGCGGGGAGTTCTCCCCCGTCTACGTAGGTGCGTTCGTTCGCCATCTGGGTCATGGACGCGAACCAGGTCTGTTTGGCCGGGTAGACCAGAGGGGTCGCGTCGAACAGGGGGCCTTCGGGGTCCCAGCACCGGATGCGGGCGTCTTTGTCCAGGGCGTAGACGTTCCGATGTCTGCCAACGGTTTCCGCAATACCCCGGGTGACCGAGCAGCCGACCCTGATGCCGTTTATCGTTTGGGGCAGATGGTAGAGGGCCGCCGGAATGGTCGCTCTTTCGCCGTCGATCTCGACCGTTACTTCAGGAAAGCGGATGATGCCCCGCACGGTGCAGCGGGGTTCATGGACATTGATGAGCGTAAGCCGGCAGGAGGCGCCGTCTGCGAGTTTGACTTCAACCGATTCGCCGATGGTGAGGTCGAACACGTGACCACCTTTTGGGGATTTGTGGGGTGTTGACATTGGGATTCCTTTTCTGGATCTGTTTTCACAGCTCAGCCGGATGGCTGCCCGGTTTCAGCGGAGGCGCAGACGGTTTTCAAATACGGCGGGAGGCAGCTCAATGAAGCTCCCTGACGAACGCTTTGATCCGGGCAGGATCGGTCGTTTTTCGGGTGAATTCAGGCGGGCGGAATTCGCCACCCATAAAACAGCGGGTGTTGCGGTGGTCCATGCGGCTTTCAACGCTGCTTCTGGCGGCGACGTGGACCTCCCGGGCGCCGGTCTGGTTGAGGATTTTACCGATGTTCCGTTCGGTGATGCCTCCGCCGGGCATGACGATGATCCGATCGCCCGCTTTCCGGACCAGGTCTGCGATGAGGTCTACGCCTTCCAGCGCCGTGTTCTCCTGGCCGGAGGTGAGGACTCTGTCGATTCCAAGCGCAACGAGGTCTTCCAGCGCGGTGTGGGGATCGCGCGTCATGTCGAAAGCCCGGTGGAAAGTGACGCTGAGGGGTCGGGCGCGTTCAATAAGTGCGTTTGTGCGTTCCGTGTCAACCGAGCCGTCTGCGTTCAGGATGCCGATGACCACGCCGTTTGCGCCCCACTCCACTGCGCGTTCGATGTCGTGTTTCATGACTTCGAACTCGATGTGGGAGTAACAGAAGTCGCCGCCGCGTGGTCTGATGATGACGTTCAGGCCGATGTCTATGTTGTGGCGGGCGAGCTGGATCGTGCCGGCGCTGGGGGTGGTGCCGCCTTCGATGAGGTTGTCGCACAGTTCAACGCGGTCCGCCTCGCTTTCCTGCGCGGCGATGGCGCCTTCGACGGAGTCGATGCAGATTTCCAGTTTGATTCGGTCGCTCATGGGGCCTCTCTTCACGGAGTCTGACCTGTCCTCGCGGCGGGTTTTACGGTCCAGTACTGTAACTGGCTCATGCGGCGGGTGTTGGGGAAATCGAAGGTGTCGCGTTTTTGTACGTAGGCTGCGGGGTTGCCCTGGTTAAGTTTGTCATAATCGTCTGCGTGCAGGGGTACCGGGAGATTGTTCGCGGGCGGGATCTCGATCCGTTCCAGGTCGGGCGTTTGCGCCGCACGAGCCAGAGCCAGGAGGAATCCGCCGGGGCCTACACGGGCCGGTCCGACGTGAATGAGGTGCGGCACGCGGTTTTTGTCCCGGATGAACATCTCGGTTGCGTGGCAGGCGTCCAGGAAGTCCTGGCGGGAGACCCGGCAGTCCGGAGGCGTTTCCACGGGTTCTTCGGTGGGGCCGAGGATATGGCGGAAGGGGATGTCGTGGATCTGTGGAAACGCCAGGGCAAAGACGAAGGCAGCAAAGCATTCGGCAGGGGAGAAGGTTTCGCGGTCCAGCTGCCGGTACACAGGCCGGTCCGTCAGTCCACCTGCGAGGCGTTCGATTTCGGCGCGGGACAGCCAGCGTCGGCGGATTTTGTAGGGGTCTAGAAAGTCGGAGAATGTGAGGGGCTCAACCCCCTCGAGTTCGCCGACGAATTTCACGAATTCACCGGCAATCCAGAGCAGGGATTCGATTTTTTCGCGTTTAAAACGGGGAGGGATTTTCCACCGTGCGCGGGGCGGAGAATCAAGGATGCCCGTCCACCAGTTCGGCTCTTCCCACCAGATGTTTGAGATGAAGCGGGTGGGACGGGTGAGAAATCCGAGCCTGGGGGTGCCGTTTTCGAGGTGGTTGAGGAAGTTTTGCTTGTGTTCGTTGAGTTTTTCACCGGGGGTGAGGTCCTCGCGGTGGAGGTTGTTTTCGTACATCAGGCGGGGGTTGGCGATGGCCAGCTGGTTGCAGTACCAGATGGGCATGCAGTCGTGGGCGTGAAATTTAGGACCGTAGCCGTAGATAGGGATGCCGAGTCGGGCGAAGGTGGAGACGTACTGGGGCGCCCAGTCGCCGTAGGTGCGCAGCCAGGTGACGGGCTGCGTGTCGAAGATTTCGGCAACGTCGTGAACCCCTCGGGATTCTTCGGCGAGTAAGCGGGCGACGGCCCGGTCCCAGGGCTGTTTTTCCACGTATTCGGGGACGAATTTCTGTTCGTAGTCGTCGTCGGGCTGCATGAAGTGGTGGTCGGAGTGGTAGCCGACTTCGTGGCGAGCAACGGCTTCGATGACGTCGCGGCGGCCGCAGGTGCGCAGAAACCGGGCTTTTTCACCCACGATGCCAAAGCAGGCAGGAATGCCGTATCTGGTGTGGATCTGGGCCAACCGCAGCAGCGCGTCGTTGGAGACGGGATCAACGTAGTAGACGACCACTATGATTTTGATGAATCAAAATTGTGGTGTGCCCCTCTTGAACTTTAAAAAAGCTACCTATTCACTCATCACATTCACTGTGGTCATCTAGTAGTCTTCCGTGTCGAAGCTGAAGATGATCTGCATGGGGTGTGCTCCTGCATTGCCAGCCTATACAATGTACCCGAATTCCACGTCGTCCACCCACACCACCTGATCGGGATCGCCGCCACTGGCAAAGTTAATGGAGACGGTGCAATACCCCGGATACACGTCCAGTTCGGTGTGGTACTCTTTCCAGTCAGAGCCGGGTTCGATCTGTACAGTTGTACCTGTGCCTCCCTGGCCCGAGACGGAGACGCTGGCGTGGGTGGCGGTCCCTTTTGCTTTGAATTGGAGGACGTAGGCGCCGTCCGTGCGCAAGCGCATGGGGCGGCTTTTTAACGAGATGGGGTCTTTGGGGCGGATAAATTTGAGGCAGGCGCTGCCACCGGCAGCGTCCTCCCGGCTCCATTCGGGCCAGCCCAGGTCGTCGGAACGGGGGTGCTGGACGTTCCAGAACCGGGGGGGATAGTCGGGGATTCCGGCTTCGAAGCTGCCGTTGCAGAGCAGGTTGATGAGCTGACCTCTGTGGCTTTGTTTGAGATCGGCTCTCAGGTCGGGCGTTTTGTCGGGCGCATATCGAACGAATAGTTCCACGCTTTCTCTGACTGTGGGGTGACGACGGTGTACCGCCAGTACCAGACGCCTTCGGTCAGGGTCTCGGAGTGGTTGTAGAAGGGCATGTCGATGCCTTCGATGCGGACCACCTCGCGGTCGAAGGCGGGGTTCTGACACATTTCGAGGGAGTAGGTGACGGCGCGCTCGTCCACCCGCCAGATCATGGAGGGGGGGTTCTGAACCGCGACGGCGCCGTCTGCAGGTGATAGCGGCGGGTGGCCGGCGGGCTGGTTGGAGGTGTCCACGGAGAACGCGTGTGATGGGGCTTTGCCTGGCATGTTTTTTCCTGTAAAAAAATGGTGGATGGGGCACGGCATGCCGTGCCCGTACGGGTGCATGTAACGTTGCGTTTTGGTCGGGGAAAACGACGATTCCGTGCATATGATTTGGCATGACGATAAATGCGTCCAATTCCAAATGGGGAAAATGGACGGGAATTTTCCGCCAACACGATGTGACGATTTTTCCAATGTCGTTCAACCGCATTTCGCCATCCATCACATTTCCGAACAAACAACGATGATCGTGCGCGCATACGGTAACAAAATACATCCCGCCCCGCGTGTAATCGTATCCCCGCAGGCGGATGGAACGGCGGTGGTGTTTTTCGGGATTGAATTTCATCGTTTCTATCGCTCTCTGACACGGCATGCCGTGCCCTACAAAGTAATGTCACCCTGGCAGGTCGACCAGGACCTGGGGGGCGCCCCGCATGGGGGAGCAGATGGATTTGCCGACGCCCCGGTGGGGCCTGGGGAGACGGCCGGCCATGGCGGTCTGGACGCCGGCGAGGAGGATTTCTTTGAAGCGTTTTTTTCTGGAGAAGCGATAGGCGGTGGCCACGCCTTTGAGGATGCGCATGTCGGCGCCTCCGCCGATGGAGGATTCGGGACACGAGGTGTAGTGGAAGGCGCTTTTTTCGGGGACCCACATGGCATCGATGCAGTAGCCGGCAGCGTGGACGATGGCGTTGGCGACGCGTTTTTCGCCGGTGGCTTCGTAGTAGCGTTTGAGGCCGACCATGAGGATGCCGACCATGAAGCCGGCGTTGCCGGTGTGCCGGGGCGGGTTGCAGTGGCAGTGGCCGGGGACCATGAGGCGGTTCCACCCGCCGGAGGGGCGCTGGCGTTCCAGGACGCGATCCACGATGATGCGGGCGGCGTTGAGGTAGACGCGGCGGCCGGTGGTTTTGTAGGCGGCGGAGAGGTGGATGAGGTGCCAGCCGCAGTTGCGGCAGTTGGTGAAGTCGTAGTGGTTGAGCATGTCGCCTACGAGGAGGTTGCTGGCGGCCATGGCGTTGTCCAGAGCCCGGGGGTCTCCGGTGAGGAGGTGGTAGAGGAAGAGGCCCTCGACCCAGGTGTGTGAGACGCTCCAGCGGCCGCTGAAGATGGCGGTTTCCCGGTAGCCGTCGGGATAGTAGTTGCCCACGTGGTCGACGCTGTGGAGATACTGGGCGCCGACGGTTGTCGGGTCCGGGCTGTGGTGGCAGGTGTCGACATCGATGAGGTGGCGGGCGGCTTCTTCAGCCCAGGTGTAGAAGTCGGGATGTCCGCCCCGGAAGTATTCCTGGAGGAAGCACCAGGGGGTGTCGTATTCCATGTTGCCCCAGTTGTAGATGCGCTCTCCAAACCAGTCGCCGTGGTTGAGCATGCCGTAGGCGCGGGATTCCTCGCGGTCTTCCATGTACGCCGCTTGCGCGGCATCGACCCACTGCTCGTAGGGCGGGAAGGGGGATTTTTCTTTGGACGGGAGCTGTGTGACGGCGTGGCTTTTGTTGAAGGCGTCCAAGGAGACGCTGTAGAGGGGCGGGCTCTGGACAGCGGCGTTGAAACCCGCGGGGGGAGGCGATCCGCCGGAGCGGACGTGGAACCAGAGTTCGTGGGTCCGGGAGACACCGCACCTGAATTTGTAGCGGCCGTCCAAGAGGTAGTAGTAGAGGCGGTCTTCGAGTTCACCGCCTCTGGGGTAGGCGTCTTTTTCCAGGGGAGGGCAGACCTGGACGGTGATGCCGCCTTTGTCCAGGCCCAGGCCCTTGGGGTAGTTCTGCCAGAAGTCGCGCACGGCGAGGGTGACGCCGGCGTCGCTTCCGGCCAGGTCCAGGCTGCCTTCGGCGCGCCGGCCGCGGGCGAGGGTTTGCTTTCTCTGATGGAGCGTGTAGCGATTATCGTGGGTCTGGTTCAGGGAGACGGGCCGTGCTTTGAGGGGGCCGGTTCTGCGTTTTCCGATCCGTCCGGAAGGGCCGGCGCCGACGTCGAGGTCGGACCGGAGGCTGAGTTCGCGGATGTGGGTGAAGTCTTCTTCGGTCCGGTCGTTTTCAAAGGTGTGGAGGACGCGGACGGAGCCGCTGTTCCGGAAGAGGTGGACGCGAAAGGTGGATCGGAAGAGGGTTTTGTCACCTTTTGCCCTGTGGGTGAGGTCGATGCGGACGCAGGCGCGCTGGGGGCCGGATTCCTCTAAGACGACGGCGTCGGGCCTGTCCGAGCAGTAGCGGTCCCGGTTGCCTACGATGAGGGTGACGGCCGGGCCGGACTTTTCGGGGGTGATCCGGCGGTAGGCGCCATCGGGCTGCCGGAGGGAGACGATGCCGGGGAGGTGGACGCTGCTGCGGGAGAATTCGACGCGGATAGGCCCGGTGGTGACGGTGATGCCGGTTCGGGATTGATCGACGGTGAGGGGGTCGTCGGGCTGGTTGCGGGAGATCTCGCGGCCGTATTCGACGGTACAGTTGTCCTTTCCATCCGCCAGAAAGTCGAGGAGGGCCCAGCGGACGGAACCGTCGGCCCAGTGGGCGAGGGTGTGGGCCTGCAGGGGGATTTCTGCACGACTTTTTTCGAGGAGCCGGATCTGGTCGCTGCTGCCGAGGGCGCCTTCGGGAAAGGGGATGCCGACGGAGACGGGCCAGGGGATGGACGCCGGTCGCCGGAGAAGAAGGGGCAGGCGGGCCTTACGGGTGCGGCTTTTTGGTGGGGAGAGATCGGTGCGGAAATTCCCATTGTGCACAGCGCTAAGGCCGGTCCGGTCCTGCATCCGGATCTCGTAGCGATAGGTTCTGCCGGGTTTGAGGCCGTCGAGGACGATTTCGTGGTTGGCGAGGGGGCCGGGAATTTTGTGGGTTTTGGAACGGAGTCTGGCGGCGCTGTACCGGAATTGGCCGGAGGCGAGGCGGCTGGTTATCCAGGTGATGTGGGCACGGAGACCCTCGTGGGTGTGTCGGATGTCGACATGCGGAGAACGGATTTTGAGATCGGGTACGTCGGGCCTGGGGCGCCTGGGAAGGAGGACGAGGTTTTCGATGCGGCAGGGGCCGTTGGTTTGGGAGGTGACGAGGCGGATCGGCTCCCCTCCTCGAAACGGGAATTTTTCCGGGACGGCGAAGAGGTGGACCCGATTGTCGGGATCGGGGATGCGGGCGCAGGCGACCCGGCGGTGGCCGATCCAGACGTCGATGGGTTCTTCGTGGCCGGCGGTTGTGTACATGGTAAAACTCAGGTGGTAGTTCCCGGCAGAGCGGACCGAGTCCTGAAGCGTGCTGACGAGGCGGGCGCGGCAGACCGAGCCGGGGCGGTAGACCGAGGCATTGGCGTATTCCGTGAAGGTGTCGTTGACAAAGCCGTCTAAGCGGCAGGCGTAGGCGGGGATAACGACGGCGCCTGCCTGGGAGAGGAGCTTTTCGATGCGGGCGTCGCCGGAGACGATCAGGGCGTTGGGAATCAACGGTTTAGGTGACATGGGGTAGTCTCCCAGAGGTTGGTTTTGATAGAGATTCTTTTTTATTGTTATGAGCCTTCATCAATCCCAAGTTTTGCACGAATAAGGGCGCGAATCTGCTGGGCCAGGTCAATAGCCTCTTTCGCTTCCTCGCCAGAGGCTTCTTCACCCGGGTACCGAAACGCAACTGCGTAAGGCGTCAATCGTTCGCATGGAACGCGCAGTTGCTCCAGGTCAGGATGTACAGAAAGGAGGAGATCGAGTAAGGTAGGCAGATGGTGCAGACGAGGGGGTTCGGTACCTTCGTTCTGGATGAGGGCCTTCAGGTATTTTTCTGCGCACTGTTGAGCAAGGAAGGCCACAAGGTCCGCGATATCGGTGAGATTACCTGTGCGGAGCCGGGTGATGCCGGTCCAATCCTCTTCGGCTTTTTTGATCCATTGTTGGACCAGTTCACCGGGCATACAGTACTTTTCCCCTATCCAAGATGCGCTTGAGGAAGGGATCTCCGATTTTCAACCGTTGCACTACTTCGGCCGGGGTTTTCACCAAAAAGTCCACCGCCAGGCCTTTCGGCCGGCAGGCAAGGCTGACCTCCGCGCTTCGATGGGCAGATCGCAGGTCGCTTTCCATGATCACCAGAATGTCCACATCACTGTCCTGTTTCGGCGTTCCCCAGGCGTGCGATCCAAACAGGATTACTTTTTCAGGGTGAAACACGTCAACAATTTTCTGAACCATTTGAGCTAAAAGGTCCTCGGTTACTTTGGGATAGTCAAGGGAGAGCATAAATTATCCTCCACTTTATACACTTATCGACTCTTTTTGAATTTTTGATCTGGTCTCTGAGTGTTGGTAAACGCTTCTTATTTGCAATATAATATGTCGGGAGGGGATAGGCAAGCGGCTTGACCTTTCGGGGCAGAGGGTATATCTTTGGGTTGATGGAGGAAGGCCAAATGGGTGTGAACGTGTGAAAGGAGGCAATTATGGGAGTATCTCGCAGGATCAGATCGCCGGTTGTTCTGGTGGGGCTCCTGGTGTGGATGTGGGGCTGCGGCGGACCCCGGGACCCGGTGAAGGAGATGCAGAGAAGCATGGCGTCCGCTCCGGAGTATATGATTCTCCTGGAGGATATGCGGGAGGAGGGGAGTTTTTTTCCGGACTACTACCACCGGTACAAGGTGATTCAGGGTGAGCGGGAGCGTGTGACGGGCTGGATTGAGGTGCCCGAGTCGGTTTACCAGAGATACGAGCCTTTTCTGGGCATGGCACTGGTGGCCAAGTCGGACAAGGGGGTGAACAATACACCCCACCCGGCGGGCTATCATTATATGGGCAACTCGCGCTACGGGCAGTGGGAGAACCGGGGTGGGTCCAGTTTCTGGGTGTTTTACGGTCAGTACTCGATGATGCGGAATCTGATGGGGTGGGGCGGACGGTCGGTTTACCGGGCCGATTACGACCATTACCGGAACCGGGACCGGGGGCGGCCCTATTACGGGCGCAACCGGGAGTGGGGGACGCAGGGGTCGGTGACCCAGAAGCAGAAGCCGACGTTTTATCAACGCCGCAAGCAGGCGATTGCGCGCAAGCAGCGTTCGTTTTCCCAGAAGGCCCGGAGCCGTACCGGACGAAGCCGGTCCGGTTTTGGCGGCCGTAGCAGAGGGGGGTTTGGAAAATGATTTGGAATGATTTGATGGAATCGGGAATCTATCTGGTCTGTTCTTTTGTGTTGTTCTGGATTGGGAAACTGGTTTACGATTGGACCACGCCCAGTTACCGGGTGCGCGAGGAGCTGATGGAGAAGGACAATGCCGCCCTGGCGGTGGCGATGGTGGGCTACTACCTGGGTCTGGTGCTGGCGATCGGAGGGGTGATCTCGGGGCCGTCGCATGGGCTGATAGAGGATTTGATTGATGTGATGATTTTCGGTCCGCTGTCGATTGTGTTGATGAATCTGTCGCGGCTGATCAACGACCGGCTGATCCTGCACGGGTTTTCGATCCGGGACGAGATTATCCGGGACCAGAACGCGGGAACCGGCGTGGTGGTGTGCGCCTCTTATATTGCGACCGGGCTGGTGATCCACGGTGCGGTGTCGGGTGAGCTGGGAACGGTGTTTACCACGGTGATTTTCTGGGTTCTGGGGCAGGCGGCGCTGGTGCTGGGAGGCGTTGTTTACGACTGGATTACGCCCTACGATCTTCACGCGGAGATCGAGCGGGACAATGTGGCGGCCGGGGTGGGGTTTGCGGGCGCGCTGGTAGGGATCGGGAATGTTGTCCGGTACGCCGTGACGGGAGACTTCATTTCCTGGGCCGTGGACCTTCAGGGGTTTGCCGGGTATGTGGCCATCGGGCTTGTGCTGCTGCCGATCGTGCGGGTGGCCACAGACAAGGTCCTGCTGCCTGGGCGGCGGCTGTCGGATGAGATCGCTGGCCAGGAAAAACCGAACGTGGGGGCGGGGTTTATTGAGGCGTTTTCCTACGTGGGGGCGTCGTTTTTGATCGTGTGGGCGCTGTAGAAAATCATTGCGGATCTCGGATTGAGAGGCACCGATTCGCAGTTACAGTCTACAATCGAAATTCCAGGTGGAAGCCTATGAATGTTGCACATTTTATGGCAGGCGCCGGACGCGCCTTCGGTGAAAATCCGGCCATTGCGGTGGGAGCAGATGTGTATTGCACCTACGGGGATCTCGCACACCGCGTGGCGACTATGGCCGGTCGGTTCCGGGACCGGCTGCGGCTCAATCCCGGTGACCGCATCGGCCTGGCAATGGCGAATTGCGCACCCTACCTGGAAGTCCTCTACGCGGCTTGGCACGCGGGGCTGTGTGTGGTGCCTATCAATGCCAGGCTGCATCAGCGCGAGTTCCAGTACATTTTAGAAAACTCCGGGGCTCGATGCTGTTTTGTGACGCAGGATCTGGAGGAGACGATTGCGCCGCTTGCCGGGGATGTTTCGACACTCGAACAGGTGATTTGTGTGTCAACTTCCGACTATCGCGCTCTTTACGAGGGCGATCCGGTGGAGGTGGAGGACCGGGCGCCGGACGACACGGCCTGGCTGTTTTATACCAGCGGGACGACCGGTCGTCCCAAGGGGGCGATGCTGAGCCACCGCAACCTGATGGCGATGACGCTGAGCTATTTCCCGGATATCGATTCTGTGTCGCCCGAGGACAGTATTATCCATGCGGCGCCGCTGTCGCACGGCTCCGGGTTGTACAACTTTCCCTTCGTTGCCAAGGCGGCGAAGCAGGTTCTTCCGGCCAGCGGCAGATTCGATCCCGGAGAGATTTTCGACCTGATCGCCTCGCATAAGGGGGTGAGCTTTTTCATGGCTCCGACTATGGTGAAGCGACTGGTCGATTATCCCGGCAGTCGAAACGCAGATACGGCCAATCTCAAGACGCTCGTGTACGGCGGGGGTCCGATGTATGTGGCCGACCTGAAGCAGGCTCTGGATTGTTTCGGGTACAAACTCGTCGAGGTCTACGGCCAGGGCGAGAGCCCGATGACGATTACGGCCAAGTCGAAGGCGCACCATGCAAATACCGATCATCCGTGCTATGAAGAACGCCTGGCCTCGGTGGGGATCGCGCATACGGTGGTTGAGGTTCGTGTTGTGGACGGCGAGGACCGGCCGGTTCCTCCGGGAGAAGTCGGAGAAGTGCTGGTGCGAGGCGATTCGGTGATGACCGGGTACTGGGACAATCCGGAGGCGACGGCGAAATCTCTGAAAGGGGGCTGGCTGCACACCAGCGATGTGGCGGTGTTGGATGCGGATGGTTTTTTGACGCTTAAAGACCGCTCGAATGATCTGATTATCAGCGGGGGGGTCAACATCTACCCGCGGGAGGTCGAGGAGGTTCTGCTGCTGCACGAGGGGGTGCAGGAGGTGTCGGTGATCGGCCGGCCCCATCTGGAGTGGGGAGAGGAAGTGGTTGCTTTTGTCGTTGGAGCAGGGGATCGGGAGGTGGCGGAAGATGAGCTTGATACGCTTTGCTTAGATCATATCGCACGCTATAAACGCCCTCGAGCGTATCGTTTCGTGGATCATCTGCCCAAGAATAATTATGGGAAGATTCTGAAGACCGAGCTGCGCGAATGGCTTCAGAGAGAAGAGACCTGAAGCCAGGAAAGGTTGCTATGGGAGATCGTTTGAAGGACAAAGTCGCGATTGTGACCGGCGCAGGGTCCATCGGGCCGGGCTGGGGGAACGGGAAGGCGACGGCCGTGCTTTTCGCACGCGAGGGGGCGAAGGTTTTTGCGGTGGATATCAACCTTGACGCCGCCGAGGAGACCCGGGCGATTATCGATGGAGAAGGCGGTGAATGCACGGCTCACAGGACGGATGTTTCCAAGGCGGAGGAAGTCAGGGATATGGTGGCGCGCTGTGTGGAGATCTATGGCCGTATTGATGTGCTCCACAATAATGTGGGTATTCTTACGCTTGGCGGCTGTGTGGAGACCAGCGAGGAGGACTGGGATCATGTTAACGATGTCAATCTCAAGAGCATGTTCCTGACCTGCAAGTACGTGCTGCCGCATATGGAAGCGCAGGGGGGCGGGGCGATCGTGAATATCTCTTCCATCACTTCCATCCGCTGGCTGGGGGTGCCCTACGTTTCTTACAGCGCCACCAAGGGGGCCATCAACCAGCTTACGCAGAGCATCGCGCTGCAGTACGCGAAGAAAAATATCCGGGCCAACGCCATTCTGCCCGGGCTTATGAATACGCCTATGGTCGTCAAGTCACTCACGGACTTTTATGCAGGGGATGTGAAGAAGATGATTGAGATCCGGAACAACCAGTGCCCGATGGGGAAGATGGGCGAGGCATGGGATGTGGCTTATGCGGCATTGTTTCTGGCCTCCGACGAAGCGAAATACATTACCGGTACGCAGCTTGTTGTGGATGGCGGGCTTACCTGTAAGAGTGTTTAGGAGAAGACGGCGATGGTTAAGGATGTTTTTCTGGCAGGAGGGGCGCGCACCGCCATTGGTGGGTTTGGCGGCGTGTTTGCAGAGGCGCCGGCGCCGGCGCTGGGCAGCGCGGCCGTTGGGGCGACGCTGGAGCGGGCGGGCGTTTTGCCGGATCAGGTTGACGAGGTGATTTTTGGCAATGTGCTCGGCGCGGGGCTGGGGCAGAATGTGGCTCGACAGGTTTCCATCGGGGCCGGTCTCAGTCCTTCCATCGGCGCGACGACCGTGAACAAGGTGTGCGGATCGGGGCTGAAGTCGGTGATGCTTGCGGCGCAGGCGATCCGGTGTGAGGACGCGTCGGTGGTGGTGGCCGGCGGTACCGAGAATATGTCGCGGGCGCCGTATCTCTTAGAAAAGGCCCGCAGCGGGTACCGGCTGGGCGACGGTGAGTTGATCGATTCTATGATCAGGGACGGTCTGTGGGATGTGTACAATGGCCTGCACATGGGATCGTGCGGGGATCGGTGCGCGGAAAAGTACGCGTTCTCGCGGGAGGAACAGGATGATTTTGCCGTTGAGAGCTACAGGCGGGCTTTGGCGGCTGCAAAAGATGGGGTGTTCGCAGACGAGATTGTCCCGGTAGAAGTAGAAGCGCCCGCGGGCAGGGAGACGGTGACGGTGACGGAAGACGAGGAGCCCGGGCGGTTCAACGAAGCGAAGCTCCGGCAGCTTCGTCCGGCCTTCGACAAAGAGGGGACGGTGACCGCGGGAAATGCGTCCAGCATTAACGACGGGGCGGCTGCGATTGTGGTTTTGTCTGAAGAGAAGACGAAGGAGCTGGGTGTGGAACCCCAGGCCAGCGTTCTGGGCTATGCCACGGCCTCTCAGGAGCCGGAATGGTTCACGACTGCTCCGATTCCGGCGATTTCCAGGCTGATGGAGAAGCTGTCGCTGAGGGTCGAGGATGTAGACCTGTTTGAGATTAACGAGGCGTTTTCGGTTGTGACAATGGCCGCGATGGTGGATCTGGGGATTCCCCACGAGAAGGTGAACGTGCACGGCGGGGCCGTGGCGCTGGGACATCCGATCGGCGCAAGCGGCGCCCGGACGCTGGTGACGCTGCTCAATGCAATGAAACGCCGGGGGGCGAGGGTGGGGATCGATGCGATTTGTCTTGGGGGGGGAGAAGCGGTGGCGGTGGCGGTGGAGCGGGAAGGATAGTTCCAGGTTCCAGGTTCCAGGTTAAAGTCAAATGCAAACGTGGGACAGTCAGACGGTGTAAACCTGGAACCTGGAACCTGGAACCTGGAACCCGGAACAGGGGGGATGCGCGGGGTGATGAAAGGGCGTAGCTATCTGTTGAAGGCCTGCCTCTTCGCCACGGGGTGCGCGGGGATTGTGGCGGAGTTTGTGCTGTCGACGCTGGCGAGTTATCTGCTGGGGAATACGACGCTCCAGTGGACGCTGGTGATGTCGCTGATGCTGTTTGCGATGGGGCTGGGCAGCCGGTTGAGCCGGCATGTTCGGGACCGGCTGCTGGACCGGTTTATTGCGGCGGAGTTTGCGCTGTCGGCGCTGTGTGCGTCGTGTGCGGCGGCGGCTTATTTCGGGACGGCGTTCGTTGAGCAGGCGGGCGCCGTTATTTATGCGTATGCGGCGGCGATCGGGCTGCTGATCGGGCTGGAGATTCCGCTGGTGGCCCGGATGAACGAGACTTACGAGGCGCTACGGATAAATATTGCGTCGGTGATGGAGAAGGATTATTACGGGGCGCTGGTGGGGGGGCTGCTGTTCGCGTTTTTTGCACTGCCGCATCTGGGACTGATGTATACGCCGATTGCGCTGGGGGTGGTGAATTTCGCAGTGGCGTCGGTGCTGCTGTGGCGATACCGGGGGCTGCTGGCGCGGCGGGGACAGTTGATGGCGGCGTTCTGGGTATCGGCGGTGGGGCTGGTCGGGCTGGGGGTTTTTATCCGGCCGCTTGTGCTGTTCGGGGAGCAGAGCCGGTACCGGGATCGCGTGGTTTACGAGGATCAGACGCCCTATCAGCGGATTGTGATGACGGAGTGGAAGGGCTATTACTGGCTCTTTCTGAATGGGAGTGTGCAGTTCAGCACGTACGACGAGGTGCGCTACCACGAGCCGCTGGTGCATCCGGCGATGGGGCTGGCGGCCTCCCGGGAGCGGGTGCTGATCCTGGGCGGAGGAGACGGGCTGGCGGCCCGGGAGGTGTTGAAGTATGACGATGTGGAATCGATTACGCTGGTGGACTTAGATCCGGCGATGACGGCGCTGGCCCGAACGCATCCGGCGCTGCTGGAGGCGAACGAGGGGGCGTTGAACGATCCGAGAGTGCGGGTGGTACACCGGGATGCCGGGCGGTTTTTACAGGATTCCGGTGAGCTGTTCGATGTGATTCTGATCGATCTGCCCGATCCGAAGGGGCCGGACCTGGCGCGGCTCTATTCCAAAGAGTTCTATCTGTCCTGTAAGCGGCATCTGTCCCGGAACGGGGTGGTGGTGACGCAGAGTTCCAGCCCGCTACACGCGACCCGGGCGTTTTTGTGCGTGTACCGGACGCTTCAGGCAGCGGGATTTTCGGTGCTGCCCTATCACAATGCGATTCCGACGATGGGGGATTGGGGATGGACTCTGGGGATGAAGGCGGAGGTGGTTTCTGCAGGGGCGCTGAAAGAGCGGGCGATGGGTCTGGAATTTTCGGAGGTGGAGACGGTTTTTCTGAACCGGGAGGCGATGGTGGGGATGTCGCAGTTCTGGAAGGGGGTGTTCGAGCAGGCCGGGGAGGTGGCGGTGAATACGGAGCTGGCGCCGGTGGTGGACCGGTATTACCGGGAGGCGGAGTGGGGGTGGTGAGGGAGTGAAGAGTGGAAGGTGAAAGGAGATAGTTGTGATGGACTTTGAAGAGATTAAGCGGCGTCTGTCGGATGGTCCGCAGGTTGACAAATGTCGCCGGCATCGTCACCCCTGCACACTGATACACATTTCGCCTTGTCTCTATATTGCTCTTGGATGAACAGTTTGTTCAACTTTTTTTCACACAGGGAACATCTCTTTCCCTCTGTCTATGTTTTACGCACCACATGGAAGTGATTATCCATCTTTAGATCCAGCAAGTTATAGAGCTTTGAAATCTCTGGCACGCAAGTTGCGGTTACTCGGACCAGGTCTGTATACCGAAATTTATAACTTGACTTGCAAAGGAGATTTCGACATGGATAATCTTGAAGCGACTCAGCAAAAGCCGAAGTTACTGGATCAGGTTCGTGAAGTTATTCGGATGCGGCATTATAGTCGAAGAACGGAAAAAGCCTATGTGGGGTGGATTCGGTCTTGCTTTACGGCGCGGGTTTACGACTTCTCGAATGCGCGCAGCTCCGGGTCAAAGATGTCGATTTTTCTGCCGGTCAGATGGTTGTGCGTGACGGGAAGGGAGAAAAGGATCGCGTGGCCTTGCTGCCTGAAGAAATCAGGCTGGATCTCAAAAAGCATCTTGAGTTCGTCTATGAGCAGCATCGAAAAGATCTGGCGCAAGGCGCCGGATGGGTTGAATTGCCTTACAGTTTAGGCAAAAAATATCCCAATGCGGGAAGAGAATGGATGTGGCAGTGGGTTTTTCCAGCAACCCGGATTTATGTTCACCCGCAAACAGGACAGCAACGCAGGCACCATCTTCATGAATCCGTTCTGCAAAAGGGTGTAAGAAAGGCGGCTAAACAGGCGAATGTTGCAAAACATGTGACCAGTCACACCTTCAGGCATTCCTTTGCGACACATCTGTTGGAAGATGGCTATGATATCCGAACGGTTCAAGAGCTTTTGGGGCACAACGATGTGAAAACGACCATGATTTACACGCACGTATTAAATCGTGGTCCAAGTGGCGTTAAAAGTCCTGCGGATCGGTTATGGAAGACTTGATGGTGATTTTATAGGTGGATATACAGACCCGCATATCACACCCTGCCTAAAAATGCTTTGTATTACTATAACATTTAAAGACAATCGGTTGAGAGGATTTGCCTCTCAAGCAGAAATCATGCTATACAGACCGATTTGGCAGTGTTTGCAGTTGATATACAGGTCTGTATAATTAATAGTTGAACAAAACCGCTACGCGGTAGTAGGGTAAGATTGTTCAGCGCCGTGCTCTTTGACAATAGAATAGGATCTTTGAAAGCCTGGTGATTCTGGGGGTTGAGTTCCCGATTCAATTCGCAGGCTCCCTGATCTATCTTCTTTCCTGTTATCAGGCAGGTATTCATCAACCCTGAAAGGAAGGAGAAAGGTCATGGGCAAGCTTCGTGAGCAGTTGGAAAGAGATCTGGAACTGAAAGGGTTCAGCCCCAGGACGAGAACGTGTTATCTGGCCTGTGTGAGAGATTTTGTGCGCTATTTCGGTCGTTCTCCGGATGGGTTGGGTGCAGACGAGATCCGGGCTTATCTGCACTATCTCATCAAAGAGAAGCAGGTATCCCGATCCGTAGTTGCACAGACTTACAGTGCGTTGAAGTTTTTCTACACCACCACGCTTGAGCGCGACTGGGAACTCTCCAAGATTCCTAGAATGAAGCAGCAGAAGAAGCTGCCGGTGGTGCTCTCTTTTCCAGAGATCCAGGCTATTTTTGAGCGTGTGGGTAATCTGAAGCATCGGGCAATATTGATGACGATTTACTCGGCCGGATTGCGGTTGTCCGAAGCAGCCTGTTTGAAGATCACCGACATAGACAGCCAGCGGATGTTGATCCGTGTGGAGGGGGGCAAAGGCAATCAGGATCGGTACACCTTGCTGGCAGAGAGCACGCTTTGTATGCTGCGCGAGTATTGGAAGATCTGCCGACCTGTGGAGTGGCTTTTTTCAGGCAGTCGGAAAGATCGACCGATTCATGTCAGCAGCATTCAGAAAGTGTTCAAACAGGCTCGACAGCAAGCTGGTATAAGAAAGCCGGCCAGTGTGCATACGCTGCGTCACTCGTTTGCGACCCACCTGTTGGAGAGTGGCGCTGATGTGTCTCACATAAAGAAGCTGTTGGGGCATAAAAGTGTCAAGACGACGGCCATCTATCTCCACGTCAGCAGAAAGGATCTGACGGGCATCGTCAGCCCTCTGGATTTTTTCCAGGCCCGTGAGAAGTCAACCTCATAAGGAGGTTGGCTTGTCATGAAAGAATCTGTTGAAGTGGCCGATATTTTTCGCCTCTTTGGAGAGGCGTATCGACAGGTTTATGGTGCAAAGATGCCGTTGCGTCACCTTCGTGCGATGAGAGCGATTGAGGTGTGTCGCACTGCTGTATTGGGTGGGCATGTGGACGAATGCGATGTGTGTGGTGCGGTGCGGATCTCCTATAACTCCTGTCGCAATCGTCACTGTCCCAAGTGCCAAGCTCTGGCCAAAGAGCGATGGATCGAAGATCGGAAGCAGGACCTTTTACCTGTGTCCTACTTCCATGTGGTCTTCACGCTTCCTGAGGAACTTCGACCGCTGGCATTGCGCAATCAGAAGGTCGTCTACTCCCTGCTTTTTAAAGCCGCCTCAGAGACGCTTCTGGCGTTGGCATCAGATCCAAAACATCTGGGAGCACAGGTTGGGTTTACGGCCATCTTACACACGTGGACCCAGACGCTTTTGGATCATCCTCATCTTCACTGCATTGTCCCAGGAGGAGGTCTCTCGCCAGATGGGACGCGATGGATCGCTGCCAGAGAGCGGTTTTTCATCCCGGTCCAGGTTCTTTCTGCCCTTTTCAGAGGCAAGTTCCTGGCCTATTTGAGAGCGGCTTACAAGCAAGATCGGCTGGTCTTTCCAGGACAGATCGCCCCCTGGGAAGCAGCCTCCAGGTTCCACACGTTCATCACCGAGTTGCATCAAAAAGAGTGGATTGTCTATTGCGAACCCCCCTTTGGAAGTCCTGAGAAAGTCCTGGAGTATCTGGGTCGGTATACGCATCGGGTGGCCATCAGCAATGAGCGCATCCTCAAGCTAAGAGGAGATCAGGTCACGTTTTGTTACAGAGACTCAGCAGATGGAGATAAGATCAAGAGGATGACGCTTTCTGCTTTTGAGTTCATCCGACGATTCTTGCTCCATATTCTGCCAGAGGGGTTTGTCAAGATCAGGCATTATGGGATCTTGAGCAACCGCAATCGAAAGACAAAGCTGATGCAAGCGAGGCACATCCTGGGAAGCTTGTGCGAACAGGCACAGGACGAGAAACCGACCTGGCAGGACCTTTTGTATCGTCTTACCGGCATCGATCCCGGGATTTGTCCTGAGTGTGGAAAGGGGCAGATGGTCACAAAGGAAGTCCTGTTCCCCAGAACCAACAGATCTCCTCCAGGGCAAGAAAGGATCTCTGCCTGAACACCGAACACAACCCGACTGGAAAAAACAGGATGCGAGTGTATGCTGGGAGAAGTATGCCCTTTTGAACAGAAAGATCCTATTCATCAAAATACGTGACGCAACATCCGCGTGTGGCATGATTAGACGACAGATAAAAACAGCAAGATCTGCTGTGTGTAACTGACTTATCATTCAAATAACGTAACTACCCAGGTATCCAGCCATTCAGGTTTTTGTGAAAATAGTCGATAAGAATTACACCAGGCGCACCAGGGCCAAATCGACCGTAAATTTCCCGATGTAAGCAATTGAGAAGACAAACCCCAATGTCAGGCTTACAAGAACAAGAGATACGCGCCATCTACCATCAAGGCGAGGAAGCTGTTGTCGGATTGATCCAGGGCTTAGTTGCCCAGATCGAAGCGTTAAGAGCTGAGGTTCAATCGCTTCGAGATCAAGTGGCCAAAGACAGCCGCAACAGCAGCAAACCGCCTTCCAGCGATGGTCTGCAAAAACCTCGCACAAGTAGCTTGCGAAAAAAAGGGGCCAAAAAGAATGGGGGCCAAAAAGGTCATCCCGGTCACACCCTCACCTTGGTAGACCATCCAGACCATACGGTTTTGCATCGGGTTGAAGCGTGTGCCCACTGCGCTGTTCGTCTCGAGGAGGTGGCCGTGGTTGATGTTGAAAAGCGCCAGGTGTTTGATATCCCGCCCTTACACATCACAGTGACCCAACACCAGGCTCAGGTCAAAATCTGTCCCGATTGTGGCGGGTGCACCAAGGGGGCGTTTCCTTTAGATGTCACCCAAAAGGCACAATATGGGAATCGGATCAAGGCGCTTGCTTCCTACTTCAACCAGTATCACTTCGTTCCCTTAGAACGCACGTGTGAGATTTTCGAGGATCTGTTTGACCATCGGCTCTCACAAGCGACGGTCTTGCAAGCCAATGCGGTCTTGGCCGATCGCCTACACCCCGTCGATTTGATCATCAAGCAAGGCCTGATCGACTCCGATGTGCTCCATCTGGACGAAACCAGTTTATCTGTGGCAGGCAGGCGAAATTGGGTTCATGTGGCCAGCACAGAGCGGTTGACGCATTATGGTCTCCATCCCAAGCGCGGCCAAAAGGCCACCGATGCGATTGGGATTTTGCCCGACTTTGAAGGCCGGGCCATGCATGACCATTGGAAACCCTACTTTGGATACACCGCGTGCCAACACGCCCTTTGTAACACGCATCATTTACGCGAACTCAAGTTTGTGAAAGAGCAATACCAGCAAGGGTGGGCAGAGGGCATGGCGGCTTTGTTGATGGACATCAAAGAGGCCGTCGACCAGGACAAAGCGCACACCGATCATCTGTCTGCCCGAAAAATAAACGCCTTTGAAAAACGATACGACCAAATCTTAAAGCAGGGGTTGAAGGCCAATCCACCACAAAAACAGGATGATGGCATCCAAAAGAAAAGAGGAAGACCCAAACAATCCCCACCGAAGAATCTGCTGGATCGATTAGGGCAATACAAAGGGGAAGTGCTGGCCTTTATGTATGACTTCCGCGTGCCCTTTGACAATAATCAGGCCGAACGAGATATCCGAATGGTGAAAGTCAAACAGAAAGTCTCTGGGTGCTTCCGAACCGAAACAGGTGCGGCCATTTTCTGCCGCATTCGTGCCTATATCTCGACGGCAAAGAAAAACTCTCAACGGGTGATTGATGCCATTCAAGATGCCTTCAACAATATCCCTTTTATCCCCATCCCGACCGCTTCGTCCATCCCTACCCCTAGCTCACAACATCCTGCTTGATCCCATTTTGCTGGCTTTTTGACCTGAGCAGTTACCAAATAACGACACATTGAATCCCCATAGGTATGGGGGAGCGGCTTTGTTCAACATAATTGTATACGGAACTTCGCTCCGTATACAATCTTTACCGTTGGGCCAGAAGATAGTCAAGGGGAGCGTGAGTACTATGCAGCTAAAAGGAAGACCCAATGTGCTCTTCATCCTCACCGATGATCAGCAATTTGATGCTATCGGGGCTCTGGGTAACGACCAGATACGTACACCCGAGCTTGACCGGCTTGTAGACGAAGGTGTGTCGTTCTCTCGGGCCTATATCATAGGTGGTAACGTTCCTGCGGTCTGCTGCCCGAGCCGGGCAATGATCCACACGGGTCGGTCATTGTATCGCACCGGGTGTGATGAGCGTGGCAGGATTCCGGAGAGTGTCGAAACCATTGCCGAGACCTTTCGCAAGGCCGGATACCGGACCTTTGCCACCGGCAAACAGCACAATGGTCCCGGGGCGATCGCCCGCGGCTTCACAGATGCGAGGAAACTGCTGTTTGCCGGCATGGGTCACCACATGCAGCTGAAAGTCCACGATTTCGATCCGACGGGTCAATACCATCCTGACCGGGGCAAAGTCGTGCCCCGGTATTCCAGCGAGATGTTTACCGAGGCTGCTTTGGACTTCCTGGACAAGGACCTTGGGGATGCCCCCTTCTTCGCATATCTCGCGTACACCGTGCCCCACGACCCCATCATGGCTCCAGAGAAGTACATGTCGCTTTATGATCCGGATAAGATTCGCCTGCATCCCACTTTTCAGCCGTCCCACCCCGTAGACATCAGTCCGGACGGCGATCGTGTGCGACCGATGCAGAGCTGTGATGAATGCGAGGCCGATGCTGTCGTGAAGTATCACAAATGGCCCATCGAAGAAACAGACATGCGGGCGTTGGTGGCCGGTTATTATGCCATGCTTACCCATCTGGATGACCAGATTGGACGTATCCGCACCACGCTTGAGGAGAAGGGAGAATGGGATAACACGATTATCGTTTTTGCGAGTGACAACGGCATCGCCATGGGTCGGCACGGCTGCTATCACAAGCAGACGTCTCACGACCATGACGCGCACGTGCCGCTGATCATAGCCGGGCCGGGCATCCCTCGAGGACAGACCCGCACAGGCATGGTCTATCTCTACGATCTCTATCCCACACTCTGCGATCTCGCGGGTCTCAAGACTCCGGATTCCGTGGAAGGTCACAGCCTATTGCCGGTGTTGGATGAGGCCAACATGTCGGGAAGAGACGTCCTCTATCACGCATATGTCCAGAACTGGCGTGCAGTCTACGATGGTCGCTATCGGCTTCTGGCCTACGCTGGATATGATGAAGAGAGCGAGACGCTTGTACGGAAGAATATGCTTTTCGATATGATAGAAGATCCAATGGAAACCGATGACCTGTCTGCTGATCCCGCTCACGCCAGCAATATGGAACGTCTTGAGTCATTGCTGGTTGAACAGCGTGACATATATTCTGATCCTGTTGTATCAGAAGGCTTTTGGGAAAGGTATGAAAGTGGGGCTCAACAAGGCGTTGCACAGCGACACGGTGAACCGCGCGCGTGAACACCAGCGTTAGGCCGACCGACAACATGTGGAATGTTCAGGCTGATCAGCGGTCTGTGGACGACGTGATCCAAGGCTTTGGAGAGCAAACATAATGAACGATTTCTGTCACTCAACAGCGAAGATAGCTGCGTGGAATCTTAACGGTTTTTTCAAGATTCCGGCCAAACGTCTCAAACTTCAGGTCGAAGGACTCGCGCTACTTGATGCGGAGGTCGTCGTTCTTGTGGAGATTAATCCACTGGACGCACTTGAGAAACTGAAAAAAGGGCTCGCGAAGAAAGGGTGCACTTACGAATCCAGCATCATTCCGCAGGCAAACAAACTCAATATTGGCGTGCTATTTAAGAAGGGCGTCACCGTAAAGAACCCCCGACTGATGGATGGGTCCGATCTCGGTGACAACAAGAAACGCAAAGCCTTTATGGTCGACATAAAGGTCGGTAAATTCGACTTTCTGCTTATCGCCGTTCATCTCAAGTCGAGTCGCGGCGCCAACGCGCAAGCGATCCGCGATGAGCAGGCAAAAGTCATTGGGAGTTTTATCAAAGATCTCCGGAAGAAAAAGCCCCGAGAAGACATACTCCTAGTGGTCGATTTCAGAAGTTCGCATGAGTTTATGCAGCCAGCCGGATTCGCTGCATTCGTTCTTCCAATTCCTGCCTTGTAAAGCGCCAGTTGAAAGGTTCGGCAGTGAGATTATAGTATTCCTCAAAGCCCAAGATCCTGGCTTCCATCGCCTGTCGATCTGCCAGGTCATTGGGCGTGAGCGCCTTTCTTTGCAAGATCGAGAAATAGATCTCAATCTGATTGAGCCAACTGGCGTGGATAGGGAGATGGACGGCAATGGCATTTTCATAGGCATCCTGGAGCCGTTTAGGGAACGTGGTGGTGTAATGAGAAGATCCGTTGTCCACAATCCAGAAGACCCGATCAGCCGAAGCATAAGGCTCCCGTCCCATCACCAGGTCCACCAGCTTTTGAAAGGGCACGATGCCGGTTTTCTCATCCACACGCCCAAAGATGTGCCCTGAGAACACATCCAGTGCAGACAGATAGGCCACTGTGCCCATCCGTTTGTAGTCATTTTCCATACGAATGGGTTTGCCACAATCAGGTGGCAATGTGGCAAACTCTCGGGCTAAGATTTGGAGTTGGGATTTTTCATCGGCACAGATAACGAAGTCTTTCTTGCCAAGCGGTATCCCCTCCCATATGCCTTGATACAGGTCCAGAATGCGACTGGCTTTCTCTAAAAAGTTGGGGGCTTTGATATGAAGCCAGGATCGGTGATACCAGGGACGAAGGGCATCCTCTTTGAGAATGCGCCAAATCGTTGTGGGTGAGATTGAAGTGATCAACGCACACCTTAACACTTCCTGTTGAATCTCAAATAAGCTGAACCGAGACAGGGGCAACCCCCGTTGTGCGGGCAGTTGACAGGCAATGGCTTTGACTTCACTGACTTGCACAGGGGGAAAAAGTGGGCGGTCGCCCACTGCGCGGTAGATCCTCTAAAGTGAAGCCTTCTTCAGTCCACCTTTTTCGCCACTTCTGCGCCGTAGGTGAACTGACACCTGCCCTGTCGGCTAACCTCTGGTTGCCAATGGCTTTATTCTCGGCTAAGGCCACCACCATCTTTGCCCGCTGCACCTGGGATTGAGGCGCGTTGCGCTGACGAATGATTTTCTGGGCTTTTGCCAGTTGGGCTTTTGTGAAGCGAGGTTGGTATTGGGGAAGGGGACCTGACATTATACACCTCCTTTACCGATTGGAATGAGGCGTATAACATACCCCTTTTTTGCCACCTATGCAACCTCATGCGTATTTGCGAAATCGACCACTAGTCGGCGACTTCAACATGATTCCCGGTCAAGACGTCAGCAACTTCCACCATCTCGGTGGCGACGACCTGATGGATTTTGTGTCATCGTGGGATCTTCAAGCACGTTTCTCACACATCTTGCCGGCCGGTAGAGCAAACCTGCTGGATGGCTTTGCCATAAGTCGGACATTCAGTACCGAGTACATTCGCGGAAGCCTACGCGTGTTTCCAATGCACTGGAGTATGGACATAGGGCGTGAGCGGTTTCGCGCGACCGTATCGGACCATCTGCCGTTCGTTGCTTCTTTCAGGATTGATCGAGATCGAGACTAGCGGCCTAACTAGGCGTTGGACACCGACGTGGCTCGCTTTCGTGCGCTTCGAGCGCCGTTCACCTTGTTGACAGTTTCCGATTGCTTCAAGTCATTTTCCGTTGGTCCGCCACGCGGGTCAACTCGGTCGTTATATACCTTAGTTGGAGAAGTTAAATCAATGAATCATTACTGCAAGAAATTAAGAACACAGTCTATGATTGCAAACAAAATGACTTTGCTTTGCGCAATCGTATACTTATCATCTTTTACGGTGGTCCCAAACACCTTCGCTTAGGGGAAAGAAACTCCGATTAAGATATTTGGCTACTTTCAGAATTCATTCCAGCATTGGACAGCCTTCGAGGAGCGGCCGAAACAGAATTCCTTCAGCTTACAACAATTCAATCTTTTTTTTCAAAAAGACCTTGGCACCAATTGGACCGCGTTTGTCAATTTTGAATTCCTGAACAACTTCTCGTCCGGTCGGCAATGGGGTTCGGCGAAGCTTGAGGAAGCCTGGGTAAAATACCGGGCCAACATGAGATTCAATTTGAAGCTTGGACTGCTCATACCTATCTTTAACAATCTCAATGAGATTAAGAATCGTACGCCTTTGCTTCCTTATATTATCAGGCCGTTGGCCTATGAAACATCGTTTAGTGAATTTATTCCGATCGAAGTGTTGACCCCTGTCCAGGCGTTTGCACAGGTCTACGGTTTTTTCCCTGCAGGCGAAGCGAAAGTTGACTATGCGGTTTATATTGGGAACAGCCCGAACATAAGCAATGATCCCAGCATCAGCCACCAAACCGGTATCGACACCACCTCGACATTTCTTTTAGGCGGCCGGTTGGGTTGGCGCTATGGCGAACTAAAATTGGGTCTTTCGGCGACCTACGACAAAGACAATTCAGCAGAGGTTCTGGCGCCGGAGCTTAACATACCGCGTACCGAACTAAGCGCAATCCCTAAGACACGTTTCGGGGGAGATCTGTCTTATAACTTTGCTGATTTTTCATTCGAAAGTGAATTTATTAAAGTTAGTCTTGAAAAAGATATTCCAAAGTTGGAACGAAATCTCGATTTCTATTATGCCACCTTAGGCTATAATTTTACAGAAGCGCTTTTCATTTATGGCAGTTACTGGTTTATAGATTCCCACGCAGTAATACCTACGCTTCCAAATGAGAGAAAAGAAGAAGATGACGATGTCAAAGTTGCAACCATTGGCGCTTCGTACAACATGATGGACAGAGTAACGCTCAAAGCTCAGTTTGCCCGAGTAAAACTTGACGATGAATTACAACTACTGCCAGAGGGTGTCTTCACAAGATCAGAAGACGATTTTAGCGTTTTCAGTCTCGCTGTTTCCGTATTCTTCTAAATCGCGATTCCTATGATTATCAGCAGAAAAAATGAAAATGAAAATTGCGATTATAACCATATTGTTTCTGTTCAGCTGGGCAGAGACCTTATTTTCACAAGTGGCGGTGATCGCTCACAAATCAGTGCCAATTGATAAGATTAAGAAGTCTGAGTTACTTGATTTCTATACCGGTGACATAAAGAAATGGCGCGATGATCAACCAGTGGTCGTTTTTGACTTGAAACCAAGAGGAGAAGTAAAGGAAACCTGGCTCCTCGCTATTTGGTGTGGGTAACCTTCCCCCAGGAACGACCAGTTGTGGTAGACAAGACGCCCAAGCTGCAGGTTTTGTGGACCAGCCTTCGAGTATTCTTTGTCAACGGTGTTGCCCGACCCGTTGTCTGTTGCTCAGGATTCTATCTTAAAAACAGTTGTTTAAGTTGTTAGATAATAAATTGTTACGATGGACTAAACGGCAAACTGGATCTCCGGATCATTCAATACCCGCCGTGTGTTTAGGAGAGATCTCATGTGCGGATACCGGAGCAAACGGTTAGGAACCACCTCGCACTCGGCAAGAAGACTGGTTCGGGTTTTTATGATTACCCACGTGAAACAGCGAAGAGCCGGAAACCTTTTACAAGTTTTTGGGGAAAAGCTCTTCACGCATGAAAACCATTTGGTTGAAGAAGATGCTCTCAGGTGAAGGAGATCCTCCTGAATCTATGAAGTCAGAGGAAGAGTTATTGAAAAAAGTCGCTACCACGACCGGGGCAATCGGGTTTGTCAGCCAATCCCAAGTGAGCGGCGATGTCAAAACGCTCCTCATCATCGAGAAGGACAAGAAGTGAACATTCTTAATCTATCAGGAATCACCATGAAATTAAAGGATTTAAAACTCGGCACAAAACAGATGGTTGGCTTCGCCATTATCCTTCTCATAATGGCCGGATCACACGCTTATTCTACCAGGAAAATGGCTACGCTCAAAGCTGAAATTGACGAAGTGACAACAAATTGGCTACCAAGAGCCATTGCTATCTCAGACATCAATGTCAACACCGCTAAGTTACGCATCGTTCAATTGCAGTATGTTTTTGCTACCGATGAAACAAGAAAGCAGAAGCAGGCAATTATGATTTCGTTACTGGATGAGATTAATGAGAATCTCGATATCTACGAACAGCTCAAAGCTTCTTCTGGGGAGCGACACCACTATTCTGAAAATGAACGCGCGCTTTACTCTGAATTCGATCAGAAGTGGGATCAGTATCAAGATTTGAGTTTGACAATTTTGAAACTTACCGGTAATAATGAAAATGAGGCAGCGATTGCTCTACTGAATGGCGAGGCACAGGAGGTGTTCAACGACTTAAGTGCTGACCTGATCGAACTTGTAAGTGTCAATAAACAAGACTCTTTTGAAGCCGCTAAACGGGCTGGTATTACATATCGCTCAACCCACAAAATGATGATCAGTCTTTATATTTTCACAATCCTTTTATCCGTTTTTATAGCGGCTGGGTTAGTGCGGTTCATTACTGTGCCTGTGCAACAATTAGAACAAGCCGCCGGAAAGGTCGCTAAGGGCGATCTCGATGTGCGATTGGATATTCCAAGTAAAGATGAGATTGGCAATCTTGCACAATCATTTAATCAAATGACCACATCGCTTCGGGAGGCGAAAGAAAAAACACAACGTCAGGCTGAAAGACTTAAGGCACAGAATCAAGATCTTGGAAGAACAATGTACCAATTAAAAAAGACTCAGAACCAGCTTTTGATGAAAGAAAAAATGGCCGCATTAGGCAATTTAGTTGCCGGCATTGCCCATGAAATCAATAATCCTATTGGCGTCGTGATCAGCGCAGCTGATGTATCTATGCGCTGTTTTGATAAAATTGAGTCTGTCTTAGAAAAAAATGGGCCAACAGAGGAGACAGGAAATGGCAGCCTGCTTTCGAAAGCTTTGAAGATTCTCAAAGACAACATCAAAGTGACATCATTGGCAGGCGATCGCATTGCAACAATTGTGAAAAGCTTGAAAAATTTTGCCAGATTGGATGAAGCTGAATATCAGAAGGTGGATATTCATGAAGGGATCGATAGCAGTTTGACATTGCTTGGAACAGAACTAACGAACCGTATAAAAATCAAGAAAGAATACGGTGATATACCCAAGATTGAATGTTATCCCGGTCAACTAAATCAGGTGTTCATCAGCCTATTGAAGAACGCCTCCCACGCAATTGAGGATTCCGGTACGGTTGGGATTAAGACCTTTAAGACAAAAAATCATATTCATGTCCAGATTTCCGACACCGGTAAAGGGATCCCACATGACAGATTAAACAAAATTTTTGACTTTGGCTTTTCAGCGGATGGTTCGCGCGTTAAAATGGGATCGGGGTTGACAACGGCGTATAATATTATTCAAAAGCATAATGGAGAAATCAAGGTAAAGAGTGAAGTCGGAAAAAGAACGACCTTTTCGGTTATCTTGCCTATAAAGTAGGATGCCATCCAAATGCGGTTTAATTACAAGAATGTATCATGAAAACACTTATGATATTTGAAGAAAATATAATATGGTTGATCATGAGTGTCTCTCTATTTCTATTTTTCCCAATTACAGGATCACCTCAAGATTCAACACTCATATCCTTCAGAATTAAAGATCAATTTGGCAGAGAATATACGAAAGAAAGTTGACGCCGATAACAGGTGGAGAGCCAGAGTTGTTAACTGAGCCGGATACGGCTTATGGCGACATTGCACTGGAGTGGTCGGCTGACCGAAAAAGAATCTATTTTATTAGAAGGCGTCAAGAAGGTCAACGAGAATGGAACATTTGGAGTCTCTCGGTTGCGGATGGCTCGGTCAAACAGTTGACCGACTTGAAGGGACGCAACGGATTCATGAATAGAGACTTCGCGACGGATGGTAAGTATTTGTACTTCACCTGGGATCAGGAAGTCGGTGACATCTGGGTGATGGATGTGGAGCGGGAGGAGTAGATGATCGGCAAATCCACATCTCATTACAAATCGAGCGTATATATTCGGGGCGTATTGGACTTGACCCGTTTCGGTGGGTACCTTATCTCTTGGGAGAAAGGAGATCCACTATGCCGCCAACACGTCCACCTTATCCACCTGAGTTCAAAAAGCAAATGGAGGTGCTATGTCAGAAGCCCACCGCGAACTACGCGAGCGCACTTGGAATCTCTCGAATCTAGTCACGGGATTCGCGGTGCTTCAGGCCGTTGCAACGATTTTCTTCGTAGCTCAGCACCCGACGTTGACTTCGTGTTGGGCCGACAAGATGGACGGGATGGCGACCCCATTCCTTCTCCTTGTAGTTGTCTTTGGAGGAGGATCGTTGGTGTATTCTGGAGCGCTCTTCTTATGCTGGAGAGTCGCGCGTCAAGTGGAGTTCGCCGAAACAGCCTCATTCTTGGCCGCCACGCTGTTGGCGCGGGTTTTGATAGTTTTCTCGTTCAACTCCATGGCGGGATTCGCCGCTTACACGGCAATCACTCGCTTCGCATCGGCAATTCCATGTTAGGGACCGAGAACCAATGGGGTCGGAGTACGATTTTCATATCAATCAGCATGTCGGCAAGTGGGCAAGCTGCGGCAGCGCCTAACTCGTCGTTGGAGCTGACTGGCCACAGCCCATGTTTTTTTGCTATCTCTAGAGTCAGGTGCCTGCGGCCAGCAGCTCAACTCGGGCGTTAGGCTACCCAGTGAAACCAGAAAAGACTTGAAGAAGCCATCTTGAGCAGACAGTATGTGGCCAACTCCAAGGCCATCCCTACGGGACAGGAAACTTCCGCCAGGCCGGTAGTTTATTGGTGCAATAGGTCCATCTCGTATAGGCTTATAATCTTGCGGAGACAATGATAGGAGACAACAATAAATGGAGAACGCTATTTACACCCCAGAGGGCTACACGGATCGAATACGACAAGAGCTCGGAAACTGCCTCATTGAGACGAATCTTTCTAAAGGTGAGAAGTTCATAGGCAAAGTACGGGATCGATACGATCTTGAGGATCGTATGGTACTCATCACCACCGACCGACAGAGTGCCTTCGACCGGGTGCTGGCCGCTATCCCCTTCAAAGGGCAGGTCCTCAACATGACGAGCGCATGGTGGTTTGAACAGACCCGCCATATTGTGCCAAATCAGGTTCTATCCATTCCCGATCCAAACGTCACAATTGCCAAGAAATGTACCGTCTTCCCGATTGAGTTCGTGGTGCGTGGATACATCACCGGAACCACGAGCACCTCCCTCTGGACGGTCTACCAGAGTGGTCTGCGTCACTACTGTGGCAACGATTTGCCCGACGGCCTAGTGAAAAACCAGAAGCTCCCGAGGAATTACCTCACACCGACCACCAAGGGGGAGGATCACGACCGTCCGATCAGCCCTGACGAGATCGTGTCCGAGAACTGGATGACGGCCGATGATTGGGAACAATGTAGCCGCATCGCGCAGGAACTTTTCGCTTTCGGTCAAGCCGAGGCAGCCGAGCATGGCCTAGTTCTCGTCGATACCAAATATGAGATGGGCCGTGACGAGAACGGTGAGATCCTTCTGATCGACGAGATCCACACCCCTGACTCTAGTCGCTACTGGATCGCCGACTCTTATCAACAGCGCATGCGGGAGGGACAGGAACCCGACAACGTCGACAAGGAATTCCTCCGGCTCTGGTTCAGGGAGAACTGCAACCCATACGAGGATGAGGTCCTACCACCAGCACCGTATGACCTTGTGATCGAGCTCTCAAGACGCTACATCTACCTTTACGAGACGATCACCGGTCGCTCTTTCGAGTTTCCAGAGGTAGACCAACCGATCGAGACGCGTTTGGAAACCAACCTTGAGGGAATCACATGAGGGTATACGGAGGGCAATAGGGCCAACGTGATTCTGCTTCCACTTCAATTGACAGAAAGCCCTATCCAATAAACATGATGTGTAGGCTAACCAGGCGCTCAACTTGACCGAGCCAGCGAAGGCTTTTTAAAGTTTTTGCTTCGCATCGCAAACACCGTTAACTCTTCTCCGACGGTTCGTCGCCGGGGCTCGTCAAGTTAGCTTGATCGTTAGGCGTCAAGAGAGAGGCGTAAGGTACGTACTTGCTAGACTCGCGCCCGTGCCAATGAGGAGAGAGCAATGGAGCTTTGCCCGCGCATCGCTGCCGCGCGCCGCGGTGAGAATCCAACCGTCATCCGACGTCTACAGTCAGGATGGGCGGTGCTTGCCGACTGGCAGTACTTGCCTGGGTATGTCATCCTGCTGGCCGACCCCCAAGTGTCAAGCCTGAATGACCTGAGCGAGTCGGAACGGGCCATATTTCTTCGCGACATGGGCCACGTCGGCGATGCTTTACTTGCGGCGACCGACTCAGTTCGCATTAACTACTCCATTCTTGGCAATTCGGATCCGGATCTGCATGCCCACATCTGCCCGCGTTACTCCTGGGAAGATCCGGGTCTGCTGAAGGGCCCGACAGCTCACTACGACAAGACTGGAGAACCGCGATTCGATGCCGATCGCGACGGGCCCTTGATGGACAAGATCAGTAGCTTCCTCGACAAGTGTCTAGACCACAAGCCAGAGGACGAGCCGTCTGCCGGCATGTCTGGGCGAATGGTGCTGTGGTATCTAGATCTGTTCGAGGAGATGGAAGTCACAGCTTGGATCGATGGGGGCTGGGGAATTGATGCCTTGCTTGCGCAGCAGACCCGACCACACGATGACTTGGATATCATGATACCCGCAGATAACTCTACGCGTCTGGTGGCGGGCCTACGCCATAGAGGCTTCCATCGGGTTCCAACGGATGATGAGTGCGCACGAAACTTCGTAATGGGTCACCCGAGCCTGGGTAGAATCGACTTCCATGTCATGGAGCTAACCGAAACTGGCGACGCAGTCTACAATCCGAGGGGAGAGGAATGGGAGATCTCAGCCACCGAGCTCGATGCGCAGGGGGAGATTGAGGGGCGCGTGGTCCGTTGCCTCATACCCGAGTATCAGGCTCGTGCGCACATCGGATATGAACTGCAGGACACCGATTTCAGTGATATGAAGGCTCTCCAGCAGCGTTTTGGAATCGCTCTGCGGGCGGAGCAGATCAGACACGACTGAGCGAGAGCATAACATGGGTTGCAGCAGACGGTCTCCACGGTGCACCGGAAGTAGCACGACTGATTCGCCGGGCTGGAGTGATGGGCCTGACCCTAACGGGGACTCAGCCCGCTGCTGAACCCTGCGTTATATACCAAAGCCCTGCGATGCATTAACTCACCTGGATGACTCGTGACAACAAAGCAACTCATCATTGTGGGTGGCCCCAATGGAGCTGGCAAAACTACCTTCGCTGACGAATATGTTGCTCGTCACGGCTGCAACTACGTTGGTGCGGATGCCATCGCCGCGCAATTGTCTCCCGATGATCCAACGCGTGCCCGATTCGCCGCCAGCCGCGAGTTCCTTCAACGAATCGACAACTCAATTACGGCCTCGAACAGCTTCGTTGTCGAATCCACCCTTTCGGGACGCACATTTCAGCAGGTGATGAAAGACGCGAAGACTGCTGGATTCGAGATCACGATTGTGTATTTGTTCTTAGATTCCGCTGACACGTGTGTTGATCGCGTTCACCAGCGCGTTCAAAAGGGCGGGCACGATGTTCCCGAAATGGACATTCGTCGTCGATTCGTGCGCAGCATTCGCAACTTCTGGAATCTGTATCGTCCGTTGTCGGATCATTGGTTGCTGATCTATAATTCAGGTAATCAGCCGCAGGATGTCGCTGTTGGCACTGCAACTGACGTTTCGGTTCGTGACACAGAGCTATATGCACACTTCCAACTCCTGATTGAAGGGGATCAGTGATGGCTGGGGTTGTCAAAAACATCGACACTTTTCGGAAAGCCGATGAGTTAATGCGCATTTGTCGTTCGGCTGTTCGCAAGGCCCAAGCGGAAAGTCGTCGCATAGGCGTCGCCAATGTGTATTCGTTTAATGGCGAACGTTATTTTGAACTTCCCAACGGCGACTATTCCCGAACAGTGCCGAAATCAACAGGCACAAAAGGTGCATAACAAAGGCTTGCAGCAGACGGGTGACAGCGTAGGTTTTTTTGGGTGCCTGGCATTTACTCCCTGTCACCCGCTGCTGAAGCAGGCCGTTAGATATCTGAGTATAGCTGGCTGGATTCACTCTATCCCTTATAAGCTGAGTACGGTATCTTATAGCCATGACTAAACCACGCGTCTACGTTGAAACTTCGATCCCCAGCTTTTACCAGGAAGAGCGCACTGCTCCTGATATCGTGGCACGACGGGAGTGGACGCGACAGTGGTGGGACGACGCCCATGGGCGATATGAACTGGTCACCAGTCCGGCCGTGCTGGACGAGCTAACCGGCGGCATACCAGAGCGCAGTGCGCAACGGCTGGCTCTCGTTCGTGACCTGCCGCTCTTGTCCATTGAGCCGGCCGTGGTAGACGATCCATCCCGATAACAAGCGGGCAACAATTTCCATACTACGATACTGTGTCCACCTGGAGGACCGACGCGATGAAAAGAACTCTGACCATTGAGTACGGCGATGAAGTGCTGCTGGCGTTGGGCGTGTCGCCAGAGCAATTCAGCGAAGAGGCAAAGCTCCTCGTTGCAGTCAAGCTCTACGAACTGGGACGTTTGTCCTCCGGAGCAGCAGCCAAGCTGGCTGGAATTCCCAAGCCGCTGTTCCTGACCAAACTGGCCGGCTACGGAGTAGATACGTTCCGACTGACCGAGGAAGAACTCCGAGAAGACCTTGCCAGTGCCCGACGTCGTTAGTAACTCCTCTCCTCTGCAGTATCTTTATCAGGCTGACGTGCTGGATTTATTGCCATCGCTTTTCGAGCAGATATGTGTTCCTGAAGCGGTGGTGGTGGAACTGGCAGAGGGACGGCGGCAAGGGGTATCCCTACCTATCCTGGAGGATCTGTCCTGGCTTCAGGTGCGGGTGGTGCGCGATCGTACCCTGCTGCCCCTGGTGACGCACTTAGGAGATGGGGAGAAGGAAGTTCTCGCCCTGGGTCTGGAACTGTCGGACGCCCTGCTCCTCCTGGACGACCGGGACGCACGCCGGCATGCCCGTGCCCTGGAGTTGGAGTTCTCCGGTACGCTGGGTGTCTTGCTGTTGGCAAAGGAGCGAGGCTTTCTCGATGCCATTCGGCCGGTTCTGGATCGTCTTCAGGCGCTGCGGTTTCGGCTTGATGCCAGAACTCGTCAGGTCGTGCTGGAACTTGCCAGCGAAGAGACTTAAAGCGGTCGGAAGTGATACACTTGTGAGGAGGCGTTCGAGCGACCAACGTGCTGTCGAACAATCGGATGAAACAGATCGGTGTTCGCTTCGCTCACCCCGGCTGTTTATCCGAAGGTCGTTATGTGGCAGACGATACGCCGGAAGGAGGCATCGGAAAGAACCGATCATGACCTCGGCGATCCCTACAAGGGACCTGGAGTCGATGCTGTCGGCGAAAGCCAACCGCAATGTCCGCGTCCTAAAGACAAGCCTCGTTAGGGATAGCGCGGGCCTGGGTGGCCGCTCTGGTTCCGATACAGCTCTCGTTGAAGTGACGACTGATCACCCAGCCAGCAGCACGATCTCGCTGATCATCAAGACCGTCCCTCCGCGCTACGCCTTCGAGCCGAACCTATATCGGGAGCTTGATCGCCAGGGAGCGCCCGTCGCGACCTACTACGGCCACGTCAGTCACTCCAACGGCTCTTCCACCATGGCAATTGAGTACCTTCCGTTCTCCGTGGATTGGCCCATCCCCGCGACCTACCATATATCGTGGGCGCGCTCAGCAGCTAGATTGGCTGCCTGCAAGGTCCCTGAGCATGTGGGGTTGCCGGATGTAGCATGGACGGGCCGAGCGTCGGAGTTCATTGAGGAGCTCGACGAGGCTACACGCCTCGACGACGACGTACTGCAGACCGAGCTGGCAGAACGCGGGCTTCGGGACATCCGCCCACTCACTACGGACCTCGATCCATTGCTGGCCTATGGGGACACTCTGGAGCAGGCGCTCACTCAAGGGGAGCTATACGGCCACCATACAGGCCAGCGGCGGCCAGATGGAGAGGTGCTCTTCTACGACTTCAACGGGGCCCGTTGGGGTCCTCGACTATGGGACTTGGTGGCCATCACCATAGACCATGGAGAGCCCTACGAAGCCGCGATTGACGACGTGATTGGGGCGTTCTCTACCGAATACGAACTGCACACGGGCCAGAGGCTCAATGGTGAGGAGCTCAGGCTTGAGCTCTCCCTGACGCGCGCGCTGACCTCGCTGGTCCGCATACCGCCAATGGCACCATGGCTGCGCCGCCTCAAGGAGGAGGGACAGGATACGGGGGAGTACCTCACGAGCCCGCGAAAATGGATCGTCCTGCATCTAGAGGCACTTCGAGACGGACTTGAACTGCTCTCCAGATCACTGGAGACCACATAACATGGCATTCACCTGACGGCTTCGCCGCAGGTGATGCCTGACGTTAAGTCAAACGCCGACCAGACCACCTGTGAAACGAGATATCCTGAGGGAGAAATTCCATGGAGCTCAATTCGCCTGACCCCATTCTGCTCAACGATGAACAGATGCGCGAATTCATCGCCAACGGATACGTCATTCTCCGCTGTGGCGTTGCCGATGAAGTCCATCGGACTATCGATGAGAAGTTCAATTTTATCAATGAGCACGAGTTCAATCCGGGAAACAATATTATACCTCGCATTCCGGAACTGGAGTTGATCCTCAAGAGCCCGGAAGTTCACGGCGGTCTCATCAGTGTCCTGGGCGAAAACTATGTTGTGCATCCCCACCGCTACTGCCACATGCTGTCGCCGGGGGAGGACACGCTCTCTAAGGAGGAAGTGGCAAAGAGGGTTTCCGGCGGTTGCCACCAGGACGCGTACAGCCCGTCTACCCAACCGCGATCTCACCGGACTCGTTATGCGCGCATCATGTATTACTCGCAGGATACACCCATCGAGATGGGGCCGACGCATGTTCTGGCGGGCACCCATTATCACGACTTGCTCACCGAAGAGGACCGCTGTCGTACACATTCTGTCCAGGGCAATGCCGGGCTCGTCTTTCTGTCCCACTTCGATATCGGTCATACGGCCGGCGTGAATTTGCTGAATCGTTCACGCCACATGATCAAATTCATCTTCATGCGGGCAGAGGAGCCCGAACACCCGAGCTGGGATTCCGAGGATAGTGAATGGGTGCCGCCGGAAAATCTCGCGGCTCCATACGACCTGGAACCGGCGTGGCAGGCCATGTGGAACTGGCACTGCGGCAAAAAAAAATCCGTATCACTGCCGGGCCTTGCAAGGCCGAAGGGAATCTCAACCCTCATCGAAACGCTCACAAGTGATGTCCCCGTCGAAGAAAAGCTGAGCGCCCTAGCGACGTTGGTCAAAGCTGGCTCCGATGCAGCCGATGCGGTTCCCGCGCTTGTCGATATGTTGCATATCGCACACCAGGCTTTGCGCACTGCGGCGATTTATACGCTTGCGTCCATCGCCGAGCCGGCGGTGGACGCTCTGTGCCAAGTGCTCGAAGAGGCGGGTGAGCGGGTGAGCTGCGGCGAGGATGCACCCGACTTTGATTCCAGGTGGATCGCGCTACACGATGCGTCTTATGCATTGGGAGCCATGGGTGCACCGGCAGTCGAATCTCTTTTAAAACTCCTGAAATCTCCTTTTGATTGGACCCGAATGAACGCCGCGTTCGCTCTGGGGGAAATGGATTCAGAGGCAGCGGCGGCTGTCCCCGCCCTCGAAGCTGCATTGAAAGACGAATCGCATTACGTCATCCGTCTGGCCGCAAACTCACTGGGGGCAATCGGGAGAGATGCTCCAATAGAATCGCTCAGCCGGCTTCTGAGCGCGGATTGTCCGGAGTGGGATGAGGAAAAAAATTGGGGTTGGACCGTCTGCAATGCAGTAAATGTCACCGCGGCCATGGCCCTCGCCAGGCTGGGGCATCGGGCGGCGGAGTCGGAAGATGCCCTCATCGAGGCGTTACAGAATCCTTTTGCCCAGGTGGGATTCTTCGCCGTCCAGGCGCTCAACCGCATCGGGACAGATTCGGCAAGGCAGGCGATCATCGATGATCTGATATCACACCGTTGGGATACATCGCTCAGCATAAAGCGGCCGTATTAGGTCGCTGGACTTACTTGAGGAAGCCGCTCACCACAGCTTGCAGCCGACTGCTGTTCCGCTACGCTCAACAGCAGCGGCTAAAGCCCGGCGTTATACACGCGAGACAAATGACGCCACGATTTAGTTGTTTGTACAGGCGCGAAGCGGAAGCTCGAATCTATCGAGGGCACTACAACTTCACCCGCAACTCCGCATCGCAGAAGAGTCATCCCACGAGAAGTATCACAAGTGGAATCCTGGAGAGCCAGGATACATTGAGTTGATCAAAGACATTGCCACACGGCTGCCCGTCTTGCTTCCCTCATTCCCTGCGCCTGCATTGCTTTGTGGGTACGCGGTTCTTGAGCTTGTCGGGTTACGCTAATCTTTCGACGAGGGCTGCTATGAGATCCCCCTTTGACAGAATCGAGCACATTATTGTGCCCATGCTGGAAAACCGTTCTTTCGATAATATGCTCGGGTGGCTGGGCACCTCCAACGGCGAGCAACAAAAAGTCAACGGCGTTGCCGGAAAAAACTTATCGAACCCGATTCCGCCCTATGCCGATAACCCGAACGGCAAACAGGTCGTCCCGGTAGGAAAAGGGACGGTCATGACGAACCCCAACCCCGATCCGGGTGAGGAGTATTTTCACGTCAATACCCAGCTCTACGGTCAGGTCAATCCGCCGGAGAATCGATACAAACCCTTTAATCGGAAACCCTACAATCTGCCGGATGACGGGAAGTTGCCGCCTGTTGCGCCGATGAACGGTTTCCTGTGCGATTACATCGATAACTTTGCCGCGATCCGCAATCGCGCGCCGACCTATGATGAATACAAAATCATAATGGATTGCTTCGATGAGCAGTCCGTGCCTGTCATCAGCACGCTCGCTAAAGAATATGCCGTTTTTGATAACTGGCATTGCTCCGTGCCCAGCCAGACGCTCTGCAACCGCTCCTTTGTGCATTCGGCAACATCGAACGGATTCGTCGTCAATTCGCCCTATTATCACTGGCTGCTTACCGATTCCCCGACGATCTATAATCGCATTCAAGATAAGAACGATCCCAACCTGACCTGGAAGATTTATTTCGACAAACTAGATGTGCTTTCTTTAACCGGCTTGATCCAACCTGCCATCTGGAAATACCGCGACACTAACTTCAAATACATGGAGGATTTCGAAGCCGACGCGGCCAGCGGAACCCTGCCCAGTTATAGTTTTATCGAACCCCGGCTTTTTATCGACCACAACGACGAACACCCACCCATCAGCGACCCGTTCTTAACGTCGAGTGTGTTGGCCGGCGAGCTATTGATAAACCGTATATACCAGGCGGTACGGAACGGTAAAAACTGGGACAAATCGCTCTTTATTATTACCTACGACGAGCATGGCGGCTGTTATGATCATGTTTCGCCGCCGGCTGCCGTCCCCCCCAAGCCCAACGCGCCGGCGGGGCAATACGGCTTCAAATTTGACCGCCTGGGCGTGCGTATCTCTACCGTGATGATCTCGCCCTATATCAAAAAGGGCACCATCCTGAGCGAGGTCTACGACCACACATCCATCATCCGAACAGCCTCTAAACGCTGGCAGTTGGAGCCGCTGACCGAGCGCGATAAACATGCGAAAAGTTTTGAGGAAGTCCTGAATTCGCCGACCGCACGAACGGATTTCCCGGAGATCCAGCCGCGCCCCTATACGATCCCCGAAGATGTACGCGATGAGCCGATCAATGATCTACAAAAGGCCATCTTATTCGTCATTGCCGGCATCGACGACGCGCTGCAAATAGGCCGCGACGGTTCCCTTCTGGATAAAGCGGAAGACCTGTTGCAGCTTGTTAAAGATGAAGACCGGATCGCGCATATCAAGACCGTTGGGGAGGCGGTAGATTTTATGACGGCCTTCGACAATCGCAAGAATAAACACACGTCACTCCTTGATATTCTGCGCTCAATCTGGGATAAAATTAAGAGTCTCTTTAGCTAGAGGGTGCACGCCGACTCTTCCAGGTGGAGACGACGTCTGTCGCACCACACCAACGCCATACCAACGAAAGGAATCACATGAAGGAAACCGATCCATTCGAAAAAGGTCTCGTAGCCGGCGAGGCAGCGGCTTCTGCCGCCGGAGGCGCATCACAAACATCGGCGAACGCCGGGCGTATGTATGTGCGCACACAGGGCTTTGGATCAACCGATGCCGAGTTACGCTTCCTGCAGCGCTGTGGCGTGCTCCACAAGGCCGCCACCTTTCCTTTCCACCCCGACAGTGGTTGGCATCTCGACGAGTTGATCCGGGAAAGAGAGCACCACGAAGCATTCGGGCTGACACTGGACATGAGCTTGCTGCCAATCTATGGGGAATTTCCCAACATCATCTATTTTGGCAAAAGCCCGGAGCGCGACCGGGAAATCGACCTGGTATGCGAAATGATCCGGACTGCTTCGCGCGCCGGCATCAATTCTCTGCGCTATAACACTTGCATCCTTCCCATCGACCGTACCGAACGAGAAGAAGGTCGCGGCAGCTACTACTACACCGCATTCCGCCTGGACAAGATCCCGGCAGAGGAACAGGCCCGGCTAACCGAGGCAGGGCGCGTTACGGCAGACATGCACTGGGAACGAATTGAGTATCTGCTCGAACGCATGATTCCGGTAGCAGAAGAATTTAAGGTTCGAATGGGCAATTCCCAGGAAGATCCTCCCACACCCCCTGGTTATAAGGGCGTTGACAAGGTCCTCAATGACTTTGAAGGCATGAAGCGTTTCATCGAGATTCAGCGCAGTCCGTGTCACGGCTGGAACTTCTGCGTCGGCTCCGTCGCTGAAATGCTCGAAGATCCGGCCAATGAAATCTATCCCTTCATAGAATACTTTGGCAGTCGCAATACGATTTTCCTGGTTCACTACCGCAACCTCCTCGGCCGGCGCTACAGCTTCCGCGAGGCCCTGCCCGATGAAGGGGATATGGACTTCTACCGGGTATTAAAAGCCCTCAAGGACATAGGCTACTGTTACGGCATTGATCCCGACCATGTCCCGCGCACCGACGATGATCCGAAGGGCTACTATCAGTCTTATGCTTACTGCTTCGGCTACATCAATGCCATGATTCAGGCGGTCTACGGTGAAGCCTGAGCTTACATCGAGTCTGTACAGCAACAAAAAAGAGGTTACTAAAGAGCATTGGACAAAAAGGAGCTGAGAACGTTGTCATCATTGATGGCTTGAAGTAAGTTTCTGCTTCAAAGAAATAGGGGGAGGTCTAACAACGCGTAGGGGCGATGCGCCCCTGAACGCGAGCGTTGGGCATAACTTAAGTTGATTACAATCGAAAATAAACAAAGAAAGTGAGATAGGGCTGAGCAATGACACAAGATCTGGAACAAAATGCAGGCGGTCTGCCTGTCCGCGAGTTAGGTAAGACCGGATTGAAGGTGTCGATTATTGGTTTCGGCGGTGGCCACTGTGTCCGACCGCACATTGACGAGCAAACGACCGTACGATTGGTGCAAACGGCGATTGATGCCGGTGTGACATTTATGGACAACGCCTGGGAGTATCAACAGGGGGAATCCGAGCGCAGAATGGGATTGGCCCTGAAAAACCGCCGTGACCAGGTTACCCTCATGACCAAGGTCTGTGGGCGCGATCGTAAAACAGCGGAGGCGCAATTGCACGAGAGTTTGCGCCGGCTACAAACCGACGTGATTGATGTCTGGCAGTTCCACGAGATCAACTACGACAACGATCCGGATTGGATTTTCCAAGCCGACGGGGCCCTCGAAGCGGCACTGGCAGCGCGCCAGGCTGGCAAGATACGTTTTATCGGTTTCACCGGTCATAAGAGTCCTCACATCTTGAAGACCATGCTCGCGCAAGACTTTGATTGGGACACCTGCCAGATGCCCATAAATGTCGTGGATGCCCACTACCGGAGTTTTCAAAAAGAGATCCTACCCAAGCTGAATCGTCGGGATATTGGCGTGATTGGGATGAAGAGCCTGGGGGGGCGTGGACAACTGGTCACCGAACTTGGATTGACCGCCGAGCAGTGCCGCAGTTTTGCTTTGTCATTGCCCATCAGTACCCTCGTTTGCGGTGTCGAATCGCTGGAAAATTTGCAGCAAGACGTAGAAATGGCACGCGCCTTCACGCCCTTGTCCGAGGCGCAGCAGCAGGAACTTTTGACCCGCGTCTACGAGGAAGCCACCGATGGGCGCCACGAGTGGTTTAAGAGCACGCAATTCTTCGACTCGCAGTATCATCGGGATCAACACGGGTTTCCGGAGATTGGCTAAGCCGGGCAATCGACGATGGTGTCTTTGCGTCAAAATGAAGGGGGTTTGTGCCGCCCAACAATGCCTGGAGCCGACGCCGCCTATCGGCTCGCGAGGTTGACTGGAAGACCCGGCGCGGCTCACGCTAACCGTTAGGCTGCATTAACACAAGAAAGGAGCCTTTTCCATGTCAACAGAAGGAATCTTTCCGATTGCATTGATCTTGGCTACATTTCTGTGTTCCCTGGTGGCAGGCTTCCTGTTTGCTTTTGCCTTGGTGGCGATGCCGGGCATAGGAAGTTTAAATGACCGGGAGTTTATCCGAGCTTTTCAGGTGATGGATCGCGTTATCCAGAATAATCAGCCGATTTTTGTGTTGGTCTGGGTCGGTTCAGTTGTGGCTTTGGTGACTTCGGCTGTGCTTGGCATCGGGCAATTGGATGGAGCTGGGCGTCTGCTCATCATCTTCGCCGCACTCGCCTATCTTCTCGGCGTCCAATTGCCGACCGTCACTATTAACATACCGCTGAATAACAAACTACAAACTCTGGATGTCGACGCTATGAATGAAACAACGCAAAACGCGGCTCGTAAAGACTTCGAGCCGCGTTGGAACCTATGGAACTCAATCAGGGCGGCCTTTGCGAGCCTGGCATCTGCCCTGTTAATAATTCTAATATTCAGACTTTGAAGAGCGCGGTAGTGGATAGCAGTAAGCCCAACTAGGCGCTCCAACGAACGCGCTAACGCGCGTCGCTGAGCTTTGCGTTAGCCAGGACTATTAAGAATGACGCGGTAGGGAGTGAAGAGTGGAAGGTGAAAGGAGATAGATGCGATGGATTTTGCAGAGATTAAGCGGCGTCTGTCGGTTCTGGATACGGCGTGTATATGCGATGCCAACAAGGAGTTCAGGGTTGTTGACCCTGCGATTCGTCCAATTCGGACCGGGCTGAAGCTTGTGGGGCGCGCACATACGGTGACCTGTTATGAAGACTTTCTCACGGTTATCAAAGCGCTGCGGGACGCCGAGCAGGATGAAGTTATTGTGGTTGATTCCCAGGGCAGCCGCAGGGCGCTGACGGGTGAGTTGTTTCCGACGGAGTCGATACGCAAGAGGCTGGCCGGAATCGTCATTGACGGTCCCTGCCGGGATACGGCGGCGATACGACGCTTAAATATTCCGTATTATGCCCGGTCAACCTATCCCGTTTCCGGTACCACGTCTAAGATATTCGAGACACAGATTCCGATTACGTGCGGGGGCGTGACCGTGCATCCGGGCGATATTATTTTTGGTGATGACGATGGGATTGTTGTGGGAACGGCCGATGAACTGTCGGAAGCGATTCCGATTGCGGAGGATGTCCAGAAGAAGGAGGAGCGGTTACTTGCAGGGATGGAAGAGGGCGTGAGCCTGCTGGATATGTTGAATTTTGAGGAGCACTGTGCGAAGGTGCGTGCCGGAGAAGAGAGCAAGTTGGAATTTTTGGTTTGAAAACGGTGGACTCCGTTTTCTGGACCTGCCAGATTATGGAAAAGGGGCTTACGTTATTGTGACGTAAGCCCTTGAGTTTTTCCGGCTCAGGTAAACAATTATTCGGATGGGAGAATGCTGCTGAACTGGTATTCTTCAACGATCTCGCCGAGGGAGGCCTCGTAGTCGTCGTCGCCCCACTGTTCGATGGTGAGGGTCTGTTTGCCGGAGCGGTCGATGTAGTCCCAGGCGACGAATTCCTGGCCCGGGGGGTCGCCGTTTTTGTAGAATTCGCCCACGTCGGAGGATTCCCCGGCATACTCGACGCCGTTGCAGATAAGCTCTTCGGGGGGGTCTTCGTGTTCCCGGAAGTGAGAGCGAAGGTCGCCGTCGATATCGGAGAGGGAGATCTTTCGGGAGAGGGTCCAGGTGATGCCGTCATCTTCCTCGCGCTCGAGGTAGACGACCTCGTCGGCGCAGGTGAGTTCCCACTCGTCAGCCCGGTCGCCCTCGTAGTCGTAATAGTTGTGCGCCGTGACCTGCCAGGTCTTGAGATCGTAGTCGACGATGTAGCCGGATTTGAGGCCGGAGAGCGTGAGGTCGCTTAAGGGATCGAGTTCGGGTTCGTCTTTTTTCTTTTTGAACGGATTCCAGTTCATGGGACCCCTCCCCCGGCCTCTCCCCTGAGAGGAGAGGGAAGAAGGCGGTGCTTGTAACTTACGTTGCAATAATGGAGAACTCCCTCTTTCCTTTCAGGAAAGGGGGTTGGTGGGATAGGTTATTTTTGTATCCCCATCTTCGCTTTGAGTTCCGCGAGTTTGTCCGATCCGGCGCCTTTGTCTTTTATGGCGGCGTCTATTTCTTCGTCCAGGCTCTGTGAGGAGTCGGCGAGTTCGCCGTAGGCCTGGGCGAGGGATTCGTCCTCTTCGACGCGCTCCTTCATGCGTTCAAGCAAGGCCAGGGTGCCGGAGGAGTCGGCCTTGGAGAGCTGGCGGTTGATCTTTTTGGTGGCCGCGGCCGTGCGGGCGCGGGCGCGCAGGGTGATCAGGTCGTTTTCGTAGCCGGCGACGGTCGACTTGAGTTTTTCGACCTGGGCCTGGAGCTGGGCGGCCATGGTTTCCTGCTGTTTGGCGTCCTGGTTCAGCGTGGCTGCCCGATTGACGTTCTCTTCTTTGCGGTTGAGGGCCTCGGTTGCCAGCCGGTCGACCTCGGCGGCATCCAGGTCGCCGCTCTGGACCTTTTGGAGGAGGGCCATTGCCTTGCGCTCGTAGTCGGCAGCGGCCTTTTTGCTGTCTGCGGCCTGTTTTCTGAGGCGGATGGCCTGGCCTTTGACTTCGGCCAGGCTGGTCATGGCGGTGTTCAGGTCTTTTTTGAGGTCCCGAATGCCCTGTTCGGTCATTTTGATCGGGTCTTCGAGTTTGTCGATGGCGGCGTGGGCTTCAGCCTTGCCGACACGGAAAATTCTTTGAAAAATGCTCATTGCACAACTCCTTTTGAAAGGCAGGGTTCAGGGGTCAGAAAAGATAGAAATCGCAGGGGTGGGGCAGGGTCTGATCTCTGATCTCTGATCTCTGATCTCTGATCTCTGGTCCCTGATTACTCACCTGTAGCTCAAGAGTTCCTCGGCGTTTTCCGCCAGGGCCAGGCTGAGGGCGTTGATACTGCCTTCGATTTCGGCCCGGTCGAGGGTATCTAAGCGGAGGGTGTCCCTGAAGAGGACGGTGCCGGTTTCGTCGTCGATGGCGAAGGCGCCGTGGATGAGGGTACGGTTCATTTCGAGGAGACGCCTGTAGAGGTCGCCCGGCTGGGATGGGACGGGCATGATGGCCTGTTCGAGGATGAGGATGGGGTCCTCACAGTCTACGATGAGCCTGTAAATGCCCCGGTCTTCGTCGTTGACCACAACGAGTTCCTCTCCGGGGTCCTCCTCTTCGATGATGAGACTGAGGTCCTGGAGGTGGGCTTTGACCGTTTCAAAGTACTCGGGCATGGACGCTCCTTTGATCAAGGAAAAAGGAAAAAGGAAAAAGGAAAACCAGCGGTTTCGTAACTATATGATTCTGGAAGTGGGATTAGGTTTCAAAAAAATGGCTATTTGGGTCATAGGATTCTGATTTCTGAGCCTGTAAAGAGGAGGACGGAGGGTCTGAGAACTGCGGCCGGATTCTTGTTTATGAGGCTTACGGCGATCCGAGGATCTTGAAGATTTCCTCTTCGAGCCGCTTTTTCTGAATTGGTTTGGAGAGCACGGCCTTTACACCCATTTCCGAGACCTGCTTGATCACCATTTTCTGCAGGTAACCCGAGACCACGATCACAGGGATCTGGCTTCCACGCTCCCGTATAAACCTGAGAAGCTGGTTCCCCCGGGCGCCGGGCATGTGGATGTCCAGGAGGATGAGGTCGACGGTGTTTTCCTGGAGAACCGCCAGGGCTTCACGGGCATTTTCGGCCTGAAGGCAGCGGTACCCCAGCGCGTCAACCATTGTGACGAGCAGTTCACGGATATCGTCGTCGTTTTCGACGGTAAGGATTGTTTGGGGAGTTTCTTCTTCCATAGGTTTTGGCTCCTTGTCGCGGCCGAAAATCCTATCCCCAAATAGGATTCCGATGCGTGGCGTGGGTATGGTTAAAAGATAACGCGTCTGCCCTGTAAACGCAAGAATGGAATGCGATCGGCGGCACAGGCGGGGGATTGAAAATATTGGAAAGTCCGGTTGACTTTGGTGACAGCGTGGATTACTTTGTATGGGTGAGCATACCAGGAGCGAATTGCTGGAGGCGTTGAGCGATCTGGAATAGGAGAGGATAGAGGCTTATGTACGGGATCGATCTGAGTGGAAAGGTGGGGGTGGTTGCCGGTGTGGCTAACAAGTGGAGCATTGCATGGGCGATTGCGCAGGCGCTTCACGAGGCGGGCGCACGGCTGGTGCTGCCCTATTTGAGCGAGCGCGAGCAGCGGGGGATTGAGAAGCTGGTAGAGGGAGCGGGGTGGGGGGGGGCGGTGGTTCCGCCCGAGCCCTGCAATGCGGGGAAAGATGCGGACATCCAGCGGCTGTTTGCGTTTGTGGGGCAGGAGGTGGGACGGGTGGACTGTTTTGCGCACTGCATCGCGTTTGCGCCTACGGAAGCGCTGAGGGGGGAGTACCAGGAGACCTCTCGGGAGGCTTTTCGGATTGCGCTGGATATCAGCGCGTATTCGTTTGTGGCGATGAGCCGGGCCGCAGCGGCGCTGATGTCCGAGGGGGGATCGGTGGTGACGCTGACGTTTATGGCGTCTGAAAAGGTGTTTCCGTCTTATAATGTAATGGGCACGGCCAAGGCGGCGCTGGAGCATTCGGTGCGGCAGCTCGCTTCGGAGCTGGGACCGAATAACGTCCGGGTGAATGCGGTGTCGGCCGGGCCGATCAGCACGGTTTCGGCACGGGGGGTGCAGGGGTTTGGAGACTTTCAGCAGATGTACCGGGACCGGGCGCCGCTGCGGCGTAACATCTCGCAGGAGGAGGTGGGGAAGGCGGCGCTGTTTCTGCTGAGCGACCTGGGGAGCGGGGTTACAGGGGAGGTGGTGCATGTGGATGGGGGGTATAATATCATGGGGGTGTGAGCAGGAAGTTGAATATTAAAATTTGAGTCCCCTCCGAAAAGGGGGGGCATGAAGATTTTGTGTCAGTTGCCAGCTTTGTGTATTGGGATGCAGAGTTGAGCCAGAATTTTGCGTCTACCGGCGGCACATCGACTCAGAGCCTGTTTACAAGGTTGCTCACCGGGTTGCAAAGCAAGGTTTTGCATAAAAAACCCCCCCCTTATGCGGAGATCATCAGGGGTTGTGTGAGGTACTTCTTGATCCGAACCAGATTGAGCCATAAGCCCCGACACCACGCCCACAGTTGGTGTGGGATCAGTCCGCGATAGCGCGTCTTGCCATCTTGGGTGTAATAGCTCAACTGGAAGATGCTGGCTTCGACATTATTGCGTCGGTTTCGGATGTGAGCAGGGAGTTCTTCAATCTGTTTCCGTTTGATGTAATTGTCGATGTCCTGTTCTTTAAAGTATCGGGACTTGCCATCGATGATGATTTTGTATTTCCCCGGTTTGTATTCTTGGGCAAGTTGCACTTCCCCTGTGTGTCGATCAATGACTTCAACCCCTTCTGGTGTCCGTTCATAAACGAAGAGTCCCTTGATGCCCTGAAGGCCACTGTAGTGAAACTGCTTTCCTTCTGCTTGGGCATACTCGGTGTTTGCTGCATCATTGTAAGCCCCATCCATCGACACTTCCAAAACCTCACCCACCACCTGCTGTGTCCGCTCAATGGCAGGTTGGACAAACTCGTTGTCGGGGGCAGTCGCTGGTTTAACTTCAACGTCGGTGATCAAATTGAGACCATCCTCGTTACAGGTCTCGGTGAGGTTGACACTATACCCCTTGACCTTATCCTCCCCTTTCCTGCGAAAGGCCGCATCTTCATCATGGGCAGACTGCAAAGAAGATGAGGAAATCTCTTTAGGAGGCTTAGGAAGCACCTCTTGGGGGGAAGATAAAACGGTATATTGGTCCCCAAAGACACGCACGATCAGACCATATTGATCGCTGTCTTTCTCGGTATAGGTCTCCTGGAGCCTGCTCAATAGCAGCCCCAACTCCTGTAACTTCTCACCTTTTTCAACGCTGGAAAGACGGTAGACAACCTGATGGGGCTTCACCTTGAGCAGATCGTCCAAAACCTGCTGATCTTTTGCCGATAACCGTCCCTTCTGGCCCTTGTCCAACGACGTCCAGAACCCTTGTAAGCAACAAACCACCAACTGCAACCGGCAACAGGTGGCAATGTTGGAACCGATCAACTTGCTGTCCATTCGGATCTGCTGACCCACCACGCCAAAGACGTTAGCCTGAGTCTGAGTTAAGGTGAAAAAAGTCTCTCCAACCAGATCTCGACCGGTTTTCAGTTGATACGCATACAAAGACTGCTTGAACAGATAATACGTGGACTCTACAGGCACTTCATCAGAAAGGTTCATCAACCCAAAAGCCCGCATCACCAAGATGTTGAACCGACATTGCTCGAAAAGTTGGGCATCGCTCCACCCAAAGCCCTCCTTCAAAATCATCATCGACACCAGGTGCCGGATGGAGGCATTGGGACGGCCTATGTTGGGGTCAAACAACACGGAAAAGACATCCTCATCTACCTTTGAGGTGATATGCTGGTAGAACAGATTATGCCAGGCGGCCGGATCATTCAACTGGTCCTGCTTAGAGCCTTTGAAATGGGACTCGAAGCTGGAAAACAGATCCGGTTGACTTGAAGGGGCACTCCTTCTAAACATCTGTCCCTCGCTTTCTGAGCCAGTTATACATCTGCGACATTGCAACCTGTTCACACCTGGAATTTAGTACTTTTTCCCGAATGAGTAAACCTGACTTTTCGGAGTGGACTCAAATTTTCAATTTTCAATTTCCTTGAGGGCTTTTTGGACCCAGGCGGCGAAGGTTTTGGGGTCGGTGGGTTTTTTCAGGGTGTGGGCTCGGCGGATGCCGAGGGCGGCCAGTTCGCTGAGGCGTTCGGCTTCGGTGGTGTGGGTGAGGATGAGGATGGGCAGGCGGCGGAACATTTTTCGGATGAACGCGATGCATTCGGGGGCGCTGATTTCGGGCAGGTCGTGGCCGAGGATGACCAGGTCGTAAGCCTTGGGCGCCCGGGTGAGGTGATCCAGGGCGCTGCGGCCGTTGGTGACCACATCAAGTTCGAGGTCGGGGTCGTCGAAGAGGGCGCCGGCCAGGGTCATGGCGGTGAGGCCGTCTTCGGCCAGGAGAAGTTTGGGCAAGAGGATAAAGTAAAAAGTAAAAAGTAAAAATAAAAAAAGGGTGTTTAAATATAGCAGGATTGGTTGGGTTTGCCAAGGGGGGCGTTGCGCCTGTGGGAGTAAAGATCGGTGCTGTAGATGCCGATATAATAATAGGTTACACTCTTGTGGGCGAAACGCCGGCCTCATACCCCAAAAAAGATGGCCCCTCTCCTTTCGAAAGCGCGACTTCCTTTTTCAGGAGAGAGGCCTGACCAAGCGGTGTCATGCTTCAATGGTGTGACACCTTTTGCACTGTGCGATATCGACCTTGCCGGATGAATCGCCCGGTGCGAAGCCTGCCGGGGGTGAGGCCGGCTTTTTACTTCCTTACCGGTAAGTCTCCGCGATTGTCTCTTCCTTTTTTCCGTCCGGACGTTTGCACGGGTTCTCTTCTGGCAGTGTGTGAGGTCGTAGGGTGTACGACCGGTTTTCCCCGAGGCGTCAGGTAAGGTCCGGAGCGTTGTTCAACCTCGAAAAAGGGAAGGGCATTTTACCCCCTATCCAGGATATCGGCAGGGACTTGAGAGAACTTTAGCCTTTTTTTCGTTTTTTTCTGATTTGAGGAGATCGATGCAACGATACCCGATATGGCGGCTCCGGCATCCGGGCGATTATGGTTCGCTTGTGGAGGTGATTCTGAACAACCGGTCGCTGACGCCGGACGATGTAGCGGATTCTCCGGATATTCTTCAGGACCCGCTGGAGATGCAGGATATGGACCGGGCGGTGGACCGTATTTTGAGGGCGATTCGGGAACGGGAGCGGATCGTGGTGTTCGGGGATTACGATGTGGACGGGGTGACGAGCACGGCGGTGCTGCTGGATTTTCTGGACCAGGCAGGGGCGGACGCCCTGGCCCTGCTGCCGGACCGGTTCCGGGACGGGTACGGGATGAAGCCGCCCGGGGTGCGGCGGGCGCTGGAGGCGGGCGCCCGGTTGATTGTGACGGCGGACAATGGAGTTTCGTCATTTGAGGCAATTGATACGGCCGGAGAGGCGGGTGTGGAGGTGGTGGTGATCGATCACCACCATCCTCAGGAGCGGCTGCCGAACGCGCTGGCGGTGGTGAATCCGAACCGCGCCGACTGTGCCTATCCCTTCAAGGGCCTGGCGGCGGTGGGGGTGGTGTTCAAGGTGGTGCAGGCGCTGTCGGAGGCGGTGATGCCGGGGTCGGAACGCCGGCGCTATCTGAATTCGCTGCTGGATTTGGTGGCATTAGGCACGGTGGCGGATGTGGCGCCGATGCTGGGGGAAAACCGGGTGCTGACGCGGCGGGGGATGCAGGTTCTGGAGCGGACGGAACGGCCGGGCCTGCACGCGCTGAAGGCGGTGGCGGGCACGGACAGCCGGCCGGTGGATACCACGGCGATCGGGTTTTTCTTAGGGCCCCGGATCAACAGCGCGGGGCGGCTGGCTTCGGCGGAGCTGGCGCTGGACCTGCTGCGGAGCCGGGATGTCCAGGAGGCGGCGCGGCTGGCGGAGGAGTTGAACGGGCTGAATGCGCAGCGGCAAGACCTGCAAAGAGAGGGAGTGGCCGAGGCCGACGCCCAGGTGGAGGCAGAAGGCCTGGACGCGCACCGGATTCTGGTGGTGAAGGGAGACGACTGGCACCTGGGGGTGGTGGGGTTGATTTCGGGGCGGTTGACGGAGAAGTACAGACGGCCGTCGGCGGTGTGTACCGAAGTTCGGAAGGATGGGACCTTCACCGGGTCGGCGCGGACGGCGGGGGGTTATAATATGGTGGAGGGGATTTTCCGGTGCGGGGACCTGTTGACCGAGTACGGCGGGCATGCGGATGCTGCGGGTTTTACCGGTCCATCCGAACATTACGAGGCGTTTAAAGGGCGGCTGGAGGCGGATGCGGACCGGCTGCTGTCGGAGGAGGATCTGACGCCCCGGCTGGAGCTGGACGCGCTGTTGCGGCCTTCGGAGATTTCGCTGGAGACGGTGTCGGCGCTGTCGGCGCTGGCCCCATTCGGCGCGGGCAACGAGCCGCCCCGCTTTATGGTCCGGGACTGCCGGATCGAGAAGGCGTCTGCGGTAGGGAAAGGGGCGCACCTCAAGCTGGCGCTGGATACGGGGCAGGGGGTGTGCGACGCGATCTGGTGGCGGCAGGGGGAGCTGGTTTACGAGCTCTCTTCTGGGAGCCGGGTGGATGTGGCCTGCGCCTTAGAGTCGAATACCTGGAACGGGCAGACGCGGGTGCAGCTTGTGCTGGAGGATATGCGTCCGGCGGAGGGATGAAGATGCAATCGCCGGTGGTTCTGGACGGTTCGCACGGTGAAGGGGGCGGACAGATTTTGCGGACGGGGCTGGCCCTGTGCGCGTTGACAGGCCGCCCCTTAGAGATGGTCCGCATCCGGGAGGGCCGCCGGAACCCGGGGCTGGCCGCGCAGCATCTGACCGGGGTGCGGGCGGTGGCAGAGATCACCGGGGGGTCGGTTGAGGGGGCGGAGATGGGCTCGCGGGAACTTCGGTTTGTGCCGGGGCTTATCCGGGGAGGCGACTATAGGTTCGATGTGTCCGAGGCGCAGGCGAGCGCGGGGTCGGTCGGGCTGCTATTTCAGGCAGTGGCGCCGGTGCTGGCGTTTGCGCCGGTGCCGTCGCGGTTGACGCTGAAGGGGGGCACCCATGTCAAGTGGGCGCCCCCGATTCATTTTTTGGAGGGGGTGCTGCTGCCCGCGCTGTCAAAAACCGGCCTGGAAGGCACGGTCCACACCGAAACGTGGGGGTGGTACCCGGAAGGCGGGGGTACCGCGCGAGCTCGGGTGCAACCGGTCAATGGGCTGCGATCCCTCATCCTGACCGAACGGCCCGAACTGGATCGCGTGGACCTCCTCTCCGTCGTCTCGAACCTGCCGGTGCAGATCGCGCAGCGGCAGCAGGACCGGGCCCGGAAACGACTGGAGGACGCGGGGATACCGTTGCGGATCGAGACGGCGAAAGTGCCGTCGCCGGGGAAGGGGACGTTTGTGTTCCTGCTGGCGCATTACAGGGATATCCGGGCGGGATTCGGTTCACTGGGGGAACTGGGGAAGCCGGCAGAGACGGTGGCGGACGAGGCGGTGGAGGCGTTTTTGGCCCATCACCAGACGGGGCGTCCGGTGGACCCGCACCTGGCGGACCAGATTCTGCCCTTCCTGGCTCTGGCAGAAGGACAGTCCACCATTGCCACCTCGGAGATTACACAGCACCTGGCCACAGTCGCAGAGGTCGCGGGCGAAATCACAGGAGCGAAAATCGAAATCGAAGGCGAAATTGGAGCACCGGGAAGCGTAACGGTGGAAGGGATTGGGTTCCGGAGATCTGGCGAAGTATAAAACCGCAGCTCCGGAGCGATTGACCGTGGTCCTGGGTTACCTTCAGCATATTGGGCGCCTTCCCATCAGGGCAGGTACCCGTCATCCATCCATTGTTTGAATGTCTGGATCTGGCCAGGCGTAAGGGGCGGAAAAGGAGGCGGAGGCGGCCGGATTGACATTTTGGCGGATGCGTCATATATTCCATATATAAGAGGGCTGCACCCCATCACGCAGCTTCGGAAGTTTGCTGCGGGATAAGGGAATGCGTCTTCGGAAGAACCGTCGGTTTTCTACTCTGACACAGTAATTTCCGGTTAGAAAATTGCTTGCCAGAGGAACGTTTAATAAGACAATTAAAAACAAAGATTTAACTTGAAATCTCTTCTCCCATACTATCCCAGCTTAAAAATTCCGAACGAAAAATCGGATCCGAATGAGGCTTTTCCAACGGCCTTTTGGACGATTCGGGCCTTTCGGCGCAGTCCTTTTGCTCAAAGAGTCGTCGAGTCGAGCGATCTGGATGCGATCCCGAAGGCGATGGACTCCAGAGAGAGCCGTTGGGTAGGGCTATTTCAGGTAGTTCTCGGTCGTGTCGAACAGATTTTTCTATTTAACATTTTGTTTAGAAACGTCTTACGAAGGTTTCGATAGCTTTTTTACTCCAGCAAAATCCTAACCGGAAATTACTGGGCAACATACGAAAAATCCCAGGCAAACATCCTGATATCCAGGGTGAAGCTGGGATCGTTTTATTTATAGTATGACGCGATGTGTGACTTCTTTTCGTAACTCCTTGATTTTCAACAGCACCGATTTCTGCCCCAAATAGGGCATTGTGAATAACCTGTTGAAAATATAAGTTTTAAAAAAAGTCACACATGACGTTATAGTATGTTCCTTCCCGACAAAGGATGCTTAAAGGCCATAACGGGTTGTGCCCCATTGTCCGACGCTTTCTCCTTATTAATGTATTTCCATCCAACCCATTTTGTCAAGCCTTTTCTACAGCCATCCAAAATGCGTGAATGAGGCCGTTGCACCCGTTCGCGAATCCACCGCGAAGCAATCGGAACGGAAAGGCCTTGTATGTTCTGGCCTTACGCGTTAGCGTTTGACAACCGGGCGGGGTTGTGCTTGATTATAGGCGCCGTGTGTCATACAGTTTTCTCATTTTTTCCGGAGAATTCTCACGATGCCGAGCGATCTTGTGGCGAATTCAATCAGGAGATAAAGCGCATGTTGGGCCGACCTTATGTGCTGGCAGAGACGACCTGGAAAACGGTGAAGGAGACCGATTACGAGGTGGCCATCCTGCCCTGGGGGGCCACGGAGGCCCACAACTACCACCTGCCGTATTCGACGGATGTGGTGGAGTGCGACCGGATCGGAGCCGAAGCGGCGCGCATTGCGTGGGAACAGGGCGCCCGGGTGGTTCTGCTGCCCACCGTGCCGTTCGGGGTAAATACGGGCCAGCTGGATGTGAAGCTGGATATCAATATGAACCCGAGCACACAACTGGCCGTGCTGAACGACGTGGCCGACGCGCTTACACGGCAGGGGATTCCGAAACTGGTGGTGATGAACGGACACGGGGGCAACGATTTCCGGCAGATGGTGCGCGAGCTGCTGCCCCGGCACGATCTTTTTCTGTGTACGCTGGACTGGTTCCGGTGCATTGATATGTCCAAGATTTTCGACGAGCCGGGAGACCACGCCGACGAGATGGAGACGAGTCTGATGCAGGTTTTTGCGCCCGAATGGGTGCTGCCTCTGTCGGAGGCCGGAGACGGCGCAGAGCGGCCGTTCCGGGTGCAGGGTCTGAGAGAGGGCTGGGTGTGGACGCAGCGGGACTGGCTGAAGGCGACGGTGGATACGGGGGTGGGCAATCCGGCTGCGGCGACCCCGGAGAAGGGACAGCGCTGTTTTGAGGCGGTAACGCAGAAGATCGGCGCGTTTCTGGTGGAGTTGGCCGAGGCGGATGTGGAGGATCTTTACGAGAAGGGGGAGGGCGTATGAGTCCAGAGGCGATGGAGGGGGTACATTACAGCCGGCTGGCCCGTCCCGGCGAGGGCGGCAAGCTCGTTTATACCCCGGATGAGAAGGGCCATACGATTTCCGACTTTTCCAACGCGGGGTATATGGGCGGAGGCGTGTCCATTCCGGAGGCGCCGGTTCGGGCTACGGTCGAGCCGGGCGAGAGGGGGGATGATACGGCGCGCCTCCAGGCGGCGATCGACGAGGTCTCAAACCAAGTCCCCGATGAAGAGGGCTTCCGGGGCGCGGTGCTGCTGAAGCGGGGGACCTACAGGGTCGCAGGGACGCTGTATGTTACCGCCGGTGGCGTGGTGCTGCGCGGTGAGGGGCAGGATGAAGAGGGTACGGTCATTATCGCTACCGGGAAGGAGAAGCGGACGCTGATCCAGGCAGGCGGGGAGGGCACCTCACAGGAGATGGAGGGTACGCGCAGGCGGATCATCGATGATTATGTGCCGGTTGGCGCCCGGGGCTTCGAGGTCGAATCGGCAGAGGGGTTCCGGGAAGGGGATGCGGTGATCGTGCACCGGCCAAGCACAGCGGAGTGGATTCACGCGATCGGAATGGACCGGATCGAGATGTCGCACCCGAATGTGAGGCAGTGGGAACCGGGGACGTATGATTTCCGGTTCGATCGGGTGATTACACAGGTCGAGGGAAACCGGATTACGGTGGATGCGCCGCTGGGGAATGCGCTTCAGGAGGAGTTTGGCGGGGGGTGGATTTACAAGCACGAGTTTCCCGGGCGGATTGAGCAGGTGGGGGTGGAGCATCTGCGCGGGGTGTCGGAGTTCGACAATCGTATTCCGGACAAACGGATCGAGGGCGAGTTTGCCGATGAGGCGCACGGTTGGGATTTGATCGTTTTTGAATGTCTGCAAAATGCCTGGGTGAGAAATGTGACGTCCGTGCATTTCGGGTATTCCTGCGCGACGGCCCGCAGCCGCACGAAGTGGGTGACGGTCCAGGACAGCCGGTGTCTGGATCCGGTGTCGCAGGTGACGGGCAGCCGGCGGTATTCGTTTCCACTCTGGGGCCAGCTTGCGCTGGTGCAGCGCTGCGTGACCCGGCGGGGCAGGCACGATTTTGTACTGCACGCTCGGGCGCCCGGTCCGAACGTGTTTCTGGACTGTCTCGCAGATCCCGCCTTTTCCGATACGGGGCCGCACCACCGCTGGTCGGTGGCGACGCTTTTCGACAATGTGGTTGTCCGGGGAAATGCGATTAATGTGCAGGACCGCCAGGGGTCCGGCACCGGCCACGGGTGGGCGGGTGTGCAGAAGGTTTTGTGGAATTGCGAGGCCAAAAGCATCGTGTGCCAGAAGCCGCCGACAACGCAGAATTATTGCATCGGGTGCATCGGGGAGAAGCTGCCCGGTAGGCACGCGCGCGAAGACGGGCACTGGGAGTCCCACGGCAAGCCGGTTGCGCCCCGAAGCCTTTATCTGAAGCAGCTTGAGGACCGTCTGGGGCCGGAGGCGGTGGAGAAGATTGCGACCGAGGCGCAGATCAATGGTACGATTCGGGAGGAATTGCAGACGCGGCTGGAGGGGTGAGTGTTGCCTGGAGAGATTCACTGCGGTGGAGCTGGGAAAGCCTGTAAGGGGCGCCCGTTATTATAATGTAAACGTATATGAAGCCCCCGAGCAGACCGCGATGGATTTTACGCGCCGGGTTACCGGTATTTACGGAGGAAGCGATTATGGCGTTCAATGTGAAAAGGCGCGGGAAGCTGACGTATTATTATCATGGCGATCATCCGACGCTGTCGGCGCTGGTTACCGAAGCGCTGCCGGATGGAGATCTGAAGATCTATTTTGCGGGGCTGACGGGGGGGTATTCGGCAAAGGGGGTGCTGAACCGGGAGGAACTGGTGTCCATGGACCCGGAGCGGGAGGTTCCGCTGGTGTTCCAGAGCTGGGAGCTGTGGCTGAAAGAGGCCGGGATCTGTGATTCTTTGAAAGATGTGGATTTCATCGAGATCCACGCTTTCGGGTGCCAGCCGAAAGCGCCGAACCCGGTTGTGGACCCGGAGGGGTACGCGGCGGAACAGGAGCGGCTGCGCAAGGCGTACGCCAGGGCATACAGCGGGTTTTTTCGGGATTATCTGCCGGACCACGGGGTGCCTGCCCGGTTTACGGTGCATGTGGTGGATGTGCCGGACAAGGCGGCTTCCTACGAGTTTTACGGGACAGCGCTCTATCAGAAGGCGCTGCAGGTGTCGTCATAACCATCGGGAGGTCAATTGTCGGAGTCAACGGTTCAGACGGACCGGCCCGTGATCGGTCTGACAGTGGGCGATCCGGCGGGGATCGGGCCGGAGATTGTGGTGAAGGTGCTGCGCGATCCCGAGGTGTACCGGCTGGTGCGGCCGCTGGTGTTCGCCGATCGGGCGGTGCTGGATCAAACGCTGGAGATGCTGGGGGTGGAGATGGATCTGCACGCGGTGGGCGATCCGCTGGAGGGGCGGTACGAGGCGGGATGTGTGGATTTTGTGGATGTGGGGGCGCTGGAAGGGCCGGCGGCTTATGGAGCGATTTCGGCCGATGGCGGGCGGGCGGGGTACGCGTACCTGGACCGGGCGATTGATGATGCGCTGGCGGGGCGTGTGGACGGGCTGGCAACGGCGCCGTTGAACAAGGAATCGCTGCAGGCGGCCGGGGTGCCGTTTATCGACCATACAGCGGCGCTGAAGGCGCGGGCGGAGCAGCGGGAGCCGATGACGCTGTTTCTGGTGCGGACGCTGAAGATTTTCTTTTTGACGCGGCACATTTCGTTCCGGGAGATTCCGGATGCGATTACGCGGGAGGGGATCTTGGAGGCGCTGCCTCTGTGCGATCTCTACCTGCGGCAACTGGGCGTTGAAGCGCCGACGCTTGCGGTGGCCGGGCTGAACCCGCACGGGGGCGAGCAGGGTCTGTTCGGGAAGGAGGAGATGGCGGTGATCGGCCCGGCAGTGGCCGAGGCGCAGGCGCAAGGGTGGCGGGTGCGAGGACCGGTGCCGGCGGATTCGGTGTTCCACCAGGCGCTGGAAGGTCGCTATGACGGGGTGCTGTCGCTGTATCACGACCAGGGACACATTGCGGCGAAGACGCTGGATTTTCACGGGACGGTGAGTTTGACGATGGGGCTGAAGTTTTTGCGGTCATCGGTGGACCACGGGACGGCGTTCGATATTGCCGGGCAGGGGATTGCGGAGGCGCGGGGCATGGAGGAGGCGATTCGGGCGGCGGGACGATATGCGGTTCGGGTGCGGGATCACGAAAGTACGAAGGACACGAAGGGCACGAAACCCTTCCCAACTGCCCCCTGAAAGAGGATGGCGCCGCCGGTCTGAGTGAGTTTGATCGTGCCGCCCGTGCCGGCTTAATCCAGGCGGATTGGCGCTGAGCCGTTTGCCGCGGATTCTTCGGCGGCGAAGCAGGCGAGGTGGGTGTTGACGGCGACGGACAGGCTGTCGTGCGATTCGGTGTCGGTGAGGATGCAGTCTATCAGGTGGTCGATCATTTCCTGGAAGGGATGGTCGGCCACCGCCCCGCTGTCGGGCAGGATGGTGGGGAAGGTTCCAAAATCGCGCTGGCCCGGCAGTTGTTTTGTGTAGAAGCGGTTGTTGCGGATGACGCCACCGTCGCCGAAGACTTCGATGTTGAAGACATAGGGCATGAAGAATTCCGTGGCGCCGGAGATTTTTCCCGCCGGACCACCGGCGAACTGTACCGCCGCCATAGTGGTGGCTCTGTACGGCTCTCCATAGCCCGGATAGGTGGGGGAGACGCCGGTGACCAGGACGACCTTGTCGTTGTCCAGGATGTAGCGGGCAGCGTCCATGGCATGGCAGCCGCCGTGGACGATGCCGCCGGTGACCATCGGTTCCCAGCGCGGGCGGCTCCATTTCTTGGGGCGCTCATTGGTGGGTCCGTGCCAGTAGTCGGCCTGTACGAGCAGGGGTCTACCGACCCAGCCCTCTGCAATGACCCGTTTGATCGACTGGATCATGGGGTTCCAGCGCAGGACAAAGCTGATGACGGTTTTGACATTGGCCTGCGTTACAGCTTCGTGCATGGCCTCCAGCTCTTCGGGGGTGTTTGCGACCGGTTTCTCGATGAGGAGGTGTTTACCGGCCTGCGCCCCGGCAACCGTTTCGGCGGCGTGGCGGTCGGGAGGGGTGCAGATGGAGACGATGTCGACCTCCGGGTGCGCCAGGAGTTTTTCGTAGTTGTCGAAGAGGTCGCACTCGATATTGAGTTCGGCCGCCTTTTTTTGGGCGCTTCCAAGGGTGCGGCTGCCGATGGCGACCAGGCGGGTGTTGGGGTTGTTCTGGTAGGCTTTGATGTGTTCGGTGGAGACGTTTCCCGCTCCCTGTATGGCGACGCCGAGCATGGTGTGCTCCTTAAGATTGAAGATTGAGGATGGAATCATGGTACACGACAAAAAAGGAAAAGACCTGCGCTGAGTGGTGAAATGAGTTAAGTTTGGGTTGTCAAGATCCAACAACTCATCCATCATCAAACACAGGTCTATGTCTCCTCAAGTTAATGAATTACACGACGTGATGCAATGGTATTTACCCTGTCATAAGGCCCGGGTAAAATTCATCGCCGCCTTCATTGTGTCTCTCATCAAGCTCACAACCGTCAACTTCACCAAACTGGCCAACGCCCTCAACGGCAAAGCCAAGCAGAAGTCCAACTATCGCAGAATCCAACGTTTCTTCAGTGAGTTTAATCGGCTCCTCGCTATTTGGTGTGGGTAACCTTCCCCCAGGAACGACCAGTTGTGGTAGACAAGACGCCCAAGCTGCAGGTTTTGTGGACCAGCCTTCGAGTATTCTTTGTCAACGGTGTTGCCCGACCCGTTGTCTGTTGCTCAGGATTCTATCTTAAAAACAGTTGTTTAAGTTGTTAGATAATAAATTGTTACGATGGACTAAACGGCAAACTGGATCTCCGGATCATTCAATACCCGCCGTGTGTTTAGGAGAGATCTCATGTGCGGATACCGGAGCAAACGGTTAGGAACCACCTCGCACTCGGCAAGAAGACTGGTTCGGGTTTTTATGATTACCCACGTGAAACAGCGAAGAGCCGTTTAATCTGTCCTATGACCTGGTGGCCGACTTGATCCTGCATCTCTTGCCGATCAAGTCGGACTTTACCATCTCGATAGATCGGACGACCTGGAGCTTCGGCAAACTGACCATCAATATTCTCACCGCCGGGAGTGTCTATCAAGGCGTTGCATTTCCCATCTGCTGGATACTGCTGCCCAAAAAGGGCAACTCCAACACCGATGAGCGTATCCAGTTGATGGAACGGGTCTTGAAGTTGGTGGATAAAAACCTGATTCAGGTCATCGTTGCAGACCGGGAATTCATTGGGCAAGAATGGTTTGCGTGGTTAGATGCGCAAGCCTTAGGCTTTGCCATCCGCGTCAAGGAAAACGCCAAAACCCTAAATGGCAAAGGGGACATCGCGCTTCGATGCTTGTTTGCCGACCTGCACATTCACCAAGAGCGCATCCTGCGTAAACCCCGTCTGATCTATGGTCATCATCTGTATTTGTCTGTCATCCGATTACCTGACGAATTTCTCATCGTTGCCAGCAAGTGTAAAGGTCGAAAACCGCTGGAGGATTACAAAAAACGGTGGGGAGTTGAAGTCCTGTTCGCCGCGTTGAAAAGCCGAGGCTTCGATCTGGAACAGACCCATCTGATCCATCTGGAACGAATCGAAAAACTCATCGCGCTTTTAGCCATTGCCCTCACCTGGGCTCATCTGGTAGGAGAATGGATCGCAAAGACAAAACCGTTGAAGATCAAAAAACACGGATGCAAAGAGAAAAGCCTGTTTCGATATGGATTGGACCATTTGCAGTATGTTCTGCTCAATATACAGGATCACATCCAGGAGTTCTTTCACTGTCTTTGGATACTGATTGATCCTCCATATTTTAGGTCAGATTAAGTTTTGTCGTGTATTATGGGATGGAATATTGAAAATCTGGTGGCAGATGGCCGTGCGGTTATCTCTCTCGCCCAGCCATGTGGTCTACCATCTTGTAGTAGAGGCCCGCAAGCGGCAGGAACCACGCTCGCTTCCGGTAAAAGAGCATTTTTGGATAGTCCAGGTTGAGAAAGGGCAAGTCTGTTTTTTCGCCGCTGATCAACCGGGCCAGGTGACTGCCGAAGTAGAGGCCGGGCGCAACGCCGTGACCGCAGTAGCCAGTGGCATAGTAGAGGCCATCGTTGACGCCCAGGTGCGGCATCTGATCGAAGGTGAAGCCCACATGGCCGCTCCAGTAATAGTCTGTTTTTACTCCCTGAAGCTGTGGAAACACATCGTAGGTCCACCGCTGCAGAACTGCTGCTGCGGTCCGGTTATCCTGACCTGCAAAACTGGTCCTGGCTCCAAAGAGCAGCCGGCGATCTGGCGTTAAACGGAAGTAAGACAGGTATTTCTTGGAGTCATAGACCATCCGGTTTTTCGGAATGATCTCACCGGCAACAGCATCTTCCAAAGGCTCCGTGGCGATGATATAACTGCCTATGGGGATGATGCGGCGGCGCAACCAGGGCAGTCCCGGGGGGGTGTAGCCATTGGTGGCGGCCACGAGGTGATCGGCCGTGACCGATCCCCGGCTTGTGTGGATTTGAAAGCCCGAGGCGTTTTTGTCGAATTTCTCCACCGGCGTCTGCTGGAAGATTTTCACGCCGGCCGCCAGCGCCTTTTCCAGCAGTCCGGCGACATATTTCGCCGGATTCAGACCCGCGCTCAACGGATCTACAAGACCGCCATGGTAATAGTCCGATCCCAGTTCCGTCTTTATGTTGTCAACAGGAACAAGGTGGGTCTCATGGTTAAACGTGTTTTGTAAAAGCTCCTGAGATTTTTTTAATGCCTCGTAATGACCGGGGGTGTAAGCTGCCCATAACGCACCGTGACGCTTGTAATCGCAGTCCAGGTTTTCCTCTGTGATGAACTTTTCTGCGAAGTCGATGGCGTCAAGAGACGCCTGGTAATATTTCCGGGCTTCGGAGAGTCCATATTTTTTGATGAGTTTTTCGGGGGACAGTTTCAGACCGGTCAGCGTCATTCCGCCATTGCGTATACTGGCCCCCCAGCCGATCTGGTTTTGCTCGAACAGGACGACGTTCGCGCCCCTGCGCGCCAGGTGCAGGGCTGTTGACAGCCCGGTTATGCCGCCGCCGATCACAGCGGTGTCGCAGACTTCCGGGAGTTCACCGGCCGGCGTTTCGGGCCAGGCGGATACGGTGTCGGTCCAGCAGGATTTTTCTATCATTAGCGATCGGTTTCGGCTGGTTAGCGTGCAGCGGATGTCTGGAAGAGGACGGGGCCGGCGAGTGGGGCAGAACTTAGCAGCTCCGTTTCTACTTCCTCTCATCTAACGGCAGACGACGGATAGCAGATATTGGCTGTTGAAAGGCCATGCAACATGGAGAAAATCCACAGGCGCGTCAAGAAAATTCTGGGATGTTGGGGCAGGGTTTTGCGGTAAGAACGCGCGACTTTTTCTTGCGCCGGAAAGTCGGTACAGCTATCATGCATAGGGCGGGCTGCTGGGAAAACGATATCCTCACCGGGCACTTACAGGACGCCGGTCTGGTCGCCGGATGGACGATATGTCGCGTTTATTCAGACGGTATACCCTGATTCCCTCCCGGGGAGAATAGGCATCAGCTTTATTCGCCTTGTTGGAGCCGACGGACGAGAGCAAAGAGACCTGTTTGAGGGAGAGGTTGTTCTGGGGTCCCTGGCCTGGTCTCCCATCAACCGCACCCTGATGTTTCTTGGAGGCTCCGGGCAGCGACGGCCTGCGATTGTGGTGATTGAGGTGGATACGGGGGGGCAGCGCACCTCGGTGAGAACGATGCCGTTTGGAGACACGACCGTTCTGACATCCTCGTCCGAACGTATTTCGGACGCGTCCTGGTCGCCTGTGGGCAACCGGATTTTCTACAGTGCGCAGCAGGGGAGTTCCTGGGATATCTTTTTTGTGGAAGACCGTGGAGGGCAGAAGATACAGGTGACGGACAGGTCTGAGAACGATCTCTTGCCGTCGGTCTCTCCAGATGGAACGCGAGTCATTTTTATCTCGAACAGAGACGGGATATCCAGGCTTTTCGTGCAGGATGTGGGTGGAGGAAGAGCCCGACAGATGACGGACCTTGCGGTATCGGCACGGCGAGCGCTCTGGTCGCCCGATGGCACGCGCATTGCCTTTGTGAGCGGCGGACAGATTTATACGGTTGCTCCCGATGGAACCGGGCTGACTCAGGTGACCTCTCAGCGGTCGGCCTACCGGCTCCACTCCTGGTCTCCGGATGGGTCTCGCCTTGCCTTCAGCGCGAATCTGATTTTGAGTGGATTTGCCGAAGATCAACCCGAACTCTACATGATCGATCTGAATCGGAACGCGCAGGAACAGATTTTAGACGTGGCGACCGATGTCGACATTCTGTGGTCTCAACATTAGACGCGAGATCCGGGAGGAATACCCGTCGATCTACTGCACCCGGGTGGAGCCCAACCTGAAAAAGGCGATCAAGCGGGATCGAATAATTGTATTACGGCCTCTTCCGGTTCTTCCGGATTCTGGATCGCATGGCATGATTCCAAATAATAGTCGGGATCAATTTCAAACCCAACGAAATCGATACCGAGTTCACGACAAGCTAAAGCTGTATGGCCAATCCCCAAAAATGGATCTACAACCAGACTACATTGATCCAGGCCATGCAGTGAGATACACATCTTCGGAATTTTGACAGGAAAAGTGGCCGGGTGTGGCCGCTGTTTATCTCGGCTCTTAATCGTCTTGTAAGGAACAAACCAGGTATTTCCACGACATCTTTTATCTTGCTTCGCTGATTTCCAACGTGCGATATTCGATTTATCCTGATACTCAACACCTATTGAAAGACGATTGAGTTTTACATCGCCTTGTTTGGTCAGGTGAAAAATATACTCATGACAATCATTCAAAAAACGGGGACTATTGATCGGTTTGAAATGCCCAACGGCGACATTGTGGGTAATTCCCGGATAATCTCCAACGTCCTCCTTCTGGATCGCTATAGATTTAATCCAATGGATCACATTTTGAAGGCAGAGATGCTTCTCGATACGAGAGAGAACCTGGAAAGGAACGGAAGGGTCGGAAGGCTTTGCGCCTATATTCAGGAAGAGGGAACCTCTATCCCTTAAAACTTCCTTGACGACGATTCCCCATTCTTCTATCCAATCTAAATAATCCTGTCGTGATATTGTATCGTCATATTTACTGTATTTAATACCTAAATTGTAAGGTGGAGAAGTGACGATGACATCCACGGACTCTTTTTCAAGATTTTTCCTCATACCTTGAATACAGTCCGTGTTGTATACTACGAAGCTTTTGCCATATGCATCGTGAATAAATACATCATCCTTAGTTCCGCTCATCAACATTCTCCCTTGGCGCTTCGGATTCAGGACCGCCGGCGCTTTCTAACCCCGCACCAGTCCATCGTAAAGGAGGTGAGGACTTCGGAGACGCGCTGCATGGAGTCGAGGCTGACTTTTTCGTCGATGCCGTGGATGTTTTCCGATTTCGGCCCGTAGCAGGTGGCCGGCGTGTTGTAGTAGAGATTGAAGTATCGGATATCAGTCGTGGCCTTGCAGACCATTGCTTCAGGCGGTTTCCGACGCCAGTTTTGATGGGCCCTGCTCAGGGTCTGTCCGAGGTCGGATTCCACATCGAATTCGCAGCCTTCGGCCTGGAAGCCGATGTATTCGATGGTGGGCGGAAAATCTTTGAGCCACGGGTCAGAGGCGGCGGCCGAGGCCACGCAGGCTTCAACTTCCCGTCTGACATCTTCCGGCTTTTCGCCCGGAAAGATCCCGAGACGAAAATGGGTGACGCATTCTCCCGCCACCGTGCTGGCCCAGTCTCCGCCCCGGATGATGCCGACGTTCAGATTGATGGGATGGTCGACACCCGCGTAGAGATCGGGGAAGCGTTCGGGCCGGTTGATCTCGGCTTCCAGTTTGCGCAGGGCGCCGATGATGACCCACGATTTTTCGATGGCGTTCACACCCTGTTCGGCGCTCAATACGTGCGCGGTTTTCCCAAGAATCCGCATCTGAAACCACATGACGCCTGCCTGGCATCGCAGGTAGGTTTCTCCGAAGGGTTCGGGGATGATGCAGGCATCTCCGGTGTAGCCACCGGCCAGGAGGGCCAGGGTTCCGTTGCCGGTGCATTCTTCTTCGGTGGGTGACTGGCAGATGACCTGCGATGCGGGTTCAAAGCCCATGTCCTGGAGGGCGGCCAGAGCCCACAGGGTGCAGATCGATCCTCCCTTCATGTCGGCCGCGCCCCGGCCGTACATCCAGGTTTCCCCGTCCTGTTCGTTTTCTACGATCCGGGGTTCGAACGGTGGGGAGGTCCAGAGTTCGGACGGCTCCGGGCTGACCACGTCTACGTGGCCATTGAAGACCAGGGTGCGGCCACCCTGCCCGCTCGGGTTGTGGATGCCCACGACGTTGTCGCGGCCCTCGTAGCTCCAGTCCACGGGGCTGAATCCGGGGAGGTCTTTGATGCGGTCGATCTCGACGGGCACTTTTCGGGATTCGAGGCCGAGCGAGGCGTAGACGTCCGCGATGTAGTCCTGGGCGGAAGCTTCGCTGCCGAGCACGCTGCCGTGCCGGACCCAGTCGCCCAGGGCGTTTACGGCCCAATCCCGCCGCGAGGCGATTGCATGCTGGATTTCGGATATGTCAGGGATATTCATGAACGGCGCATTCCTCCTGGTTCTCAGGAAAGCCGGGTGTTTTGTTTGGGATGAAGAATTCGTATATTGGAACCGGACCCTTCAATATACGCCGATGAAGGACAAAAAGCCAGAAAGGAAGAACGATGAGCAGGTTGTTTCTGGGTCTGGATTCAAGCACGCAGAGCCTGAGTGCGGTTGTTGTTGATTACGACACCCGGGCGGTGGTTTACGAAAGGTCCGTTGAATTTGATTCGGCACTGCCGGGCTACGGGACACGGAATGGGGTGCTGCCGAATTCGGACCCCCGGGTGGTCCACGCGCAGCCGCTGATGTGGGCGGAGGCGCTGGACTTGCTGTTTGAGACGATGCGCGGGGACGGGGCGCCGCTGGGTGAAATGCTGGCCGTGTCCGGGTCGGGGCAGCAGCACGGTTCGGTGTACATGAACGAGAGGACAGAAGGAGTTCTGGGGGGACTCGATCCGTCTCGAGGTCTGGCGGAGAACCTCCAGGGCGTCTTTTCCAGGCGGACGTCGCCGATCTGGATGGATTCTTCGACGCGGGCGGAATGCGACGAGATCTGCGAGGCGCTGGGCGGGCCGGCCGCGACGGCGAAGGCCACCGGGTCCACGACGTTCGAGCGGTTCACCGGACCGCAGATCCGGAAGTTTTTCAAGACCGAGGCGGATGCCTACGATGAGACGGCCCACATCGCGCTGGTTAGTTCGTTTATGGCCTCCCTGCTGGCGGGCAGGATCGCGCCGATCGACCACGGGGACGGGGCGGGCATGAACCTGATGGACATTCAAGAGAGGGCCTGGCATCCGGAGGCGCTCGAGGCGACGGCGCCGGGGCTGGCCGGGCGTCTGCCGGAGCTGGGCGAGTCCTGGACGGCGGTGGGGCCGGTGAGCCGGTACTTCGTTGAAAGGTACGGGTTGAACCCGGATGCGCTGGCGCTGGTCTGGTCCGGGGACAATCCGAACAGTGTGATCGGGCTGGGGCTGATTCGCGAGGGGATGGTGGCGATCAGCCTGGGGACAAGCGATACCTATTTCGGCACGATGGCAGCGTGCCGGACAGATCCCCGGGGTGAAGGGCACGTGTTTGTTTCGCCGACGGGGGACTATATGACGCTGATCTGTTTCAAGAACGGGTCGCTGGCGCGGGAGAAGGTGCGGGAAGACTTCGGCCTGGACTGGGACGGGTTCTCCGAAGCGCTGCGCTTGACGCCGCCGGGAAATGAGGGGAAGATTATGCTGCCCTATTTCGAGCCGGAGATTGTTCCGAATGTGCTCGAACCGGGGGTGAGACGGTTCGGACTGGCAAAGGACGATGCGGCCGGGAACTGCCGGGCGGTGGTGGAGGCGCAGATGATGTCGATGCGCATTCACTCCGAATGGATGGGGGTGCGTCCGGTGGCGATCTATGTGACGGGCGGGGCTTCTGTGAACCGGGAGATCCTGCAGGTGATGGCGGACGTTCAGGGGTGCCCCGTCCACCGGTTTGAGGTGACCAACAGCGCGGCCCTGGGCGCTGCGTTGCGGGCGGCCCACGGCTACCTGCTGGCGTTGGGCCGCGAGACGGCGTGGGAGGAGGTGGTCTCCGGGTTTGCGGAACCGGTTTTCGGTTCGGTTATTGCGCCCGAGGCCGATACGCGCGGGGTTTACGATGGGCTAATGGAGAAGTATGCGGCATGTGAGAAAAAGGTGATAGGGCCGGGTGAATCGTCTGGGGTGGTGTAGACGCAGAGGACGCGGAGAGTATAAGACCTCAGCGGTGGACGACCTGTCCTCTGACGTTCGGGTCTTCCGCTCGGGCGCGCTCCGATTGGAGCGGAGGCGGGGGTGCGGCGCCGTCGGGTCTGAGGACGATTTTGCAGGCTTCGCCGGCGGCCAGCAGTTCCATGGCTTCGTTGATCTGATCGAATTCCATTTCCCGGGTGATGAGGGGACGAAGGTCGACCACGCTGGTCTCCAGCAGCCACCGGGTCTTGTACCAGGTGTCCCAGATGCGGCGGCCGTTGAGGGCGAAGACGGTGAGGTTTTTGAAAATCATGTTTTCCGCCACATCAATCTCCACCGGTTTGGAAGGGATGCCGAAGAGGGTTATCCGGCCGCCGTTTCGCACAGCGGAGAAGGCATTGGTGATGGCCGACGGGGCTCCGCTCATCTCCAGAATGACGTCGACGCCGTAGCCCTCGTTGGCCTGCAGGATCCAGTCGACCACATCGCTGTCTTCCGTGGGACAGAAGGTCGCGCAGGCTCCCATCTGACGGGCCAGGTCGAGGCGGTATTCGACCGGGTCAACGGCAAAGACGGCTCCGGCGCCCGAGGCACAGGCGATGCCGATGCTGAAGAGGCCGATGGGGCCGCATCCGAGGACGGCGACGGTCTGCCCGGCGAGGTCGTGGGAGAGGGTGGCGAAGACGGCGTTTCCGAAGGGCTCCTGCAGGGTGGCGATCCGGGGGGGGAGCTTGGACCGGTCGTTCTGCCAGATGACCGATTCGGGGACGGTGACGAATTCGGCAAAGGCTCCATCCCGGTCCACGCCCAGGATGCGGGTTTTCGGGCACATGTGGGCCTGGCCGGTTCGACACTGGAAGCAGTGCCCGCAGGTGACGTGGCTTTCGGCCGAGACGTAGTCTCCTACCCTGACCTGCTCGACGAGATCGCCCACGGCGGCGGCGGCGCCGGCAAATTCGTGTCCGAGGGTGAGGGGGGGATGAATGCGCTGCTGGCTCCACTCGTCCCAGTTCCAGATGTGGAGGTCGGTGCCGCAGATGCTGGCGGCTTCGACCTGAACGAGCACGTCGTGAGGGCCGGGCAAGGGAAGCGGAACTTCCTCCAGGACCAGCCCGGGGGCGGCCGAGGGTTTGCGGATGGCTTTCATGGTTTGGGACATCGACATATTCCTTTCCCAAAACAGGCGAAAATCAGAAACCCGGGCCAAAAGCCCGGGCTGGTCGGCGGTTTTTTAGCAAGTTGTTTAACGTGGCTGCAATATGCCTCAAATCACCACGTTGATATTGTACTCATAATCTAACCAACCTTCCTGTTTTGTCAACTTCATTTCTGCCTCCAGCATCCGGTGAGGTTGACGATATACACCCGTGTCACCGGTGGATCGTTCGACTTTTGGTATTGACTCTTGTGCTGTCATTGGTTAATGTTTCTAAGTTTGTGGAATTTCGCGTTGTATAGCCTGTAAGGAGATGTTATTTGTTCTACTTCAGGTGGTTGCCGGGGCTGTGGATTTTGATGTCGATCTTCGTGTGGGGGAAGAGCGAGGGGGCGGCCCCGGCCCGGCAGGCGGGGTTTGTGCTGCTTCGGGAGGGGATCGGCGCCCGGGCGGCGGCCATGGGGGAGGCCTATACGGCGGTTGTGGGCGATCAGACGGCGGCGTTCTGGAACCCGGCGGGGGTGGCTGCGCTTCGGGGAAAGGATTTTCTGCTGTCCCATCACGGGTCGTTTCAGGGGATCCAGCAGGCCTACGCCGGGTGGGCCTACGGCAACACGAAGCGGGGGCTGGCCCTGAGCCTGGGCATTCATTCGGCGGGGGGGCTGGAGACTCGCACCGGACCCTCGGCGGACCCTCTGGGAACGTTCAGCCTGTACGAGTTGAACGCCGGCTTCTCCTATGCGCAGCGGATTGGTGAGCGGTTTTATGCGGGCGCCAGCGTGCGGGCGCTGCACGAGACAATCGGCCCGGAGGGGGCTTCGGGGATTGCGGTGGATGTGGGCCTGCTTTACCGGCTGCCGATGGAAGGGGTGACAGTGGGCGCTGCTTACCGGAACTGGGGACGGATGGAGCCGCTGGACCAGGAGCGGGTGCCCCTGCCCCGGACGTTTCGAGCCGGGGCCGCGATCACCAGGGGATCGGTGGTGGGGTCCGTGGATTTGCGACTCCCGGAGAAGGGGGACCGGGGTCTCCACGTGGGTGTGGAGTACAGGATCGGGCAGGCGCTCTTTTTAAGGGGCGGGTACCGCTCGGGCAGTGAGACGCGGGATATGTCGTTCGGAGTGGGACTGCAGCGCCGGAACTGGCGGCTGGACTACGCGTATGTTCCCACGGGTCTGGGGCTGGGGGGATCGCACCGGATCGGGCTGGGGATCAGGTGAGACGAATGCGAATTGTGGATTGCGGATTTAAAATCGACCATTCCGCAATCCGCAATCCGAAATTGTGGGAGAGATGATGTGGCCGGAGGGTTGAACGGAGGTCTTGAGCGGATTGAGAGGGACGGGGTGTCCTACGAACCCAGCGGGGCGTCGTCGTCCACCCGCGATGGGATTCGGTTGCAGGTGACGCTTTTCTTGTTGACAGTCTATACGACCACGGCCGTTGGGACGCAGATGGCCCTGGGGATGCAATTTGCCCTGTCCCCAGAGACTATTCCGCCGAATTTCGATCTGTGGCTGGCATTTATCACCCCTAAGTATCTTATACACGGGCTGCCGTTTTCCGCCACAATACTCTCAATTCTTGTCATCCATGAAATGGGGCACTACATCGCCTCCTGTCGCTGGCGCGTGCGGCCCACACTGCCGTATTTTATTCCCTTTCCTCCTCCGTCGCCGATCGGTACGTTGGGGGCTGTCATTAAAATCAAATCGCGGATTCCGAACCGGCGGGCGTTGATGGATATCGGAGCGGCCGGGCCTCTGGCCGGATTTGTGATATCACTTGCAGCGCTGGGTGTGGGGCTGCACCTTTCAGAGGTGGTGCCCGTTTCGATGTTCGCAGACGGAGGGATGTCGTTTGGCAACTCGATTCTTTCTGCGTGGATGGCGGACCTTATCATCGGCCAACTGCCCGCAGGTTATGCCATATACGATCACCCGATTTTTGTCGCTGGTTGGGCGGGGTTGTTTGTGACGGCGTTGAATCTGATCCCGGTGGGGCAGTTCGACGGCGGCCATATCGTGTATGCCATGTTCGGCCGCCGGCACGAGCTGATTTCAAAAGGGACCATCCTGATGATCGGTCTCTTCTGGGCGCTGGGTCCCCCCAATGATTGGATGAGTGCCAGTAATATCCTATCGGCCTGGATTAACTCTCGATGGCACGGATGGCTGTTCTGGATTTTTCTGATTATGATCCTGGGGCGCTGGCATCCCCCGCCAAGCGATCCCCATCTGGAATTGGATTGGCCTCGGAAGGTCGTAGGATATGTGTCGCTGGCGATTTTTGTGCTCTGTTTTATCCCAAGGCCGATCAGTTTAATTTCCCCTTAATTCGTTGAAGTGGTAGACCATTCTCCTCCTTTCAGTCTCCTCTTTCCTGATCGCAAATTTTCTGTCCGGTCCTTCCAAATGTCCAAACGACCTGGTCGACGCCCAAGCAAGCGTCAGCAGCCTACAGGGATTAAACGCGCCAATCCAAGACGGATGGCGCGGAAGCGGCGCGACCTGGCAGCGCCCACCTGGGCCGTGGCCTGCGTGCTGGTACTCCTGGCCGGCGGGCTGGCCGTGTGGGTGTGGCAGCCGGGGGGTGAGACCGCGGAGCAGCCGGTTGTGCAGAGCCGGCAGGTGGGTCCGGAAAGCCCGGAGGCGTTTGCGGATTCGGCGGCTTTTCAGACGGCGGAGGCTCTGGTGGGATTGGGTGTGCCCCGGGATGAGGTTTCGGTGAGGCGGCTGCCGGAGAACCGGGGAAGCGCCATGCGGTGGGAGGTTCGGTCGGAGGTGCCGGGAGACCTGCCCTTAGCGGTCTGCAACCTGGAATTGACGCGGCTGACGCGGCGCCTGGGAGGAGAGGTGATGGAGGGCCGCGAGGACCTGTCGGGGGCCTGGCTTTCGATGCTTTTGGGGCTGGAGGGAGAGCGGACCAACTTAGTGACGTTGCGCCGGAATCCGGACCTGGTTCGCACCACCGGGCGGATTGCGATTGTTGTGGACGATTTCGGATACCAGAGCCGGGAACTGATCGTGGGATTCTGCGCTTTGAAGCAGCCGGTGACGCTGTCGATTTTTCCGGGGTATGAACGCACGGCCTGGATTGCCGAGCAGGCGGCTGCAGCCGGGCACGGGGTGATGGTCCACCTGCCGATGGAGCCGATTGACTACCCCGAACGGGACCCGGGACCGGAGGCGATTTTCGTGGAGTACCCCGAGGAGAAGATCCGGGCTTTAACCCGGAAGGCGCTTGCATCGGTGCCCCATGCCAGAGGGATCAACAACCACATGGGGTCGCGGGTGACACAAGACCGTTATGTTATCGGCTGTGTGCTGAAGGAAGTGCGCAGCCTGGGCTTCTACTTTGTAGACAGTGTGACCTCCCCCCGGTCGGTGGCCTATGACGTGGCTCAGGAGATGGGGGTGCCGTGTGACCGCAACACCCTCTTTATAGACCGCAACGAGGAGGAGGCCGACGTGGAACAGGCTCTCCAGGCGCTGGCAAAGCGGGCCAGGCGGGAGGGCACGGTGATCGGGATCGGGCATGCCAAGCCGGCCACGCTGGCGGTGTTGCAGCGGGCGCTGCCGGAATTGGAGCGGCAGGGGTTTGTGTTTGTTAAGGTAGAGGGGGTGGTGAGGTAGATAAATTGCGGAATGCGGATTGTGGATTGCGGATTTAAAATCTTTCATTCCGCAATCCGCATTCCGCAATCCACAATTGGGCTGTGGGGGGCGGAGCGGGGGCAGGTGGATGGTCTTGACTTGCATTTTTTGGCTTGGTATATTTGGGCGCATCGGTTCGTGCGATGGTTCAGGGGTTTCAGGAGGTGTGTCATCGGCGAGAACGGGTTTCGGTTTGAGGTGGTGGCAACCGATCCGGGTTCGGGCGCACGGGCAGGGGTACTTCATACGCCGCACGGGGCTGTGGAGACCCCGGTTTTTATGCCGGTGGGTACCCGGGGGACCGTCAAGACGCTGGGGCAACAGGATCTTCGGGATTTGGACGCCCGGATTATTCTGGGAAATACCTATCACCTTTATCTGAGGCCCGGCACGGATGTGATCGTGGAGGCGGGTGGGCTGCACGGGTTTATGAACTGGGAGCGGGCGATCCTGACCGACAGCGGGGGATTCCAGGTGAACAGCCTGGCGGCCCTGAACAAGATTACCGAAGAGGGGGTGCTGTTCCAGTCGCATATCGACGGGTCCCGGCACCTGTTCACGCCCGAGAAGGTGATCGAGGTCGAGCAGGCGATCGGCGCCGATATTATCATGGTTTTCGATGAGTGTACGGTTTATCCCAGCACCCGGGCGTACGCGCAGGAAGCGGGGGAGCGGACGCTGAGGTGGGTGGCGCGGTGTATGGAGGCCTACAATGCCCTGGGGCGGAAGAGCCTCTCGGGACATGCGCAGGCGCTTTTCGGGATTGTACAGGGGAGTACCTATCGGGATCTGCGGGTGCGGTTTACGGATGAGACCGTGGCGATGGGGTTTTCCGGGTACGCCGTGGGAGGGACGGGTGTGGGAGAGCCCAAGGAGGCGACCTGGGAGGCGGTGGAGACAGTGGTGGAACGGCTTCCGGCAGATGCGCCGCATTATCTGATGGGCGCCGGGCCGCCGGAGGATCTGGTGGATGGGGTGATGCGCGGGATCGATATGTTCGATTGCGTGATGCCCACGCGCAATGCCCGGAATGGGACGGTGTTTACCCGGTATGGGAAGGTGACGCTTCGGAGCGCACAGAACGCCCGGGACTTTTCTCCCATTGATTCTTCCTGCGCCTGTTATACCTGTCGGAACTACACCCGGGCCTACATCCGGCACCTGTTCCACGTGGATGAGATCCTGGGGCTGCGCCTGGCCACGATCCACAGCCTTCATTTTTTTCTGCAGATGATGCGGGAGATGCGGGAGGCGATTCTGGCCGGAGCATTCGCAGCCTGGCGGGATGGGTTTTTGGAAGCGTATAAGAGCAAGTAAAAAGTAAAAAGTAAAAAATAGAACCGGAAGATCCTCTTTTTTACTTTTTACCTTTTACCTTTTACCTTTTACCTTTTACCAAGGAGGATCTTTTGTTCGGCATTGGAGAGGCGTTTGCACTGGGAGGACAATCGGCCCCTGCGGGGGGGGAGTCGCCGAGTATGCTCGTTCAGTTTTTCCCCTTTATTTTGATGTTTGTGGTCATTTATTTCCTGATTCTCCGTCCCCAGCACAAGAAACAGAAGCAGCAGCAGACGATGATCGACGAGCTGAAGAAGGGGGATAAGATTGTCACGTCGGGCGGCATCCACGGGACGATTGTGGGGTTGAAGGAGAAGGAGGGGATCTTGGTGGTGCAGGTGGCCAAGGATGTGCGGGTGGAGATTTCGCGGAGCTCGGTGTCGCGGCTTACAGAGGCGAAGGAGAAGTAGCACCACGCGACTGGAGGCCAGAGTCTTGAGGCTGGTGTTTATGGGGACGCCCGATTTTGCGGTGCCGTCTCTACAGGGGTTGGCAAACAGCGGGCACGACTTAGCTGCGGTGGTGACCCGGCCGGACCGCCCCCGGGGGCGGGGACAGCGGCTTGCGCCTCCGCCGGTGAAGGTGGAGGCAGAAAGGCTTGGGACGCCGGTCCTGCAGCCGGCGTCGCTGGAAGATTCGGAATTTCTGGCAGAGCTTCGAGGGCTGGAGGCGGACCTGTTTGCGGTGGTGGCGTTTGTGATTCTTCCAAAGGCGGTGCTGGAGATTCCGAAGCTGGGTTCGGTTAATGTCCACCCGTCGCTGTTGCCGAAGTACCGGGGAGCGGCGCCGATCAACTGGGCGATTATCCGGGGGGAAGAGGAGACGGGGGTGAGTATCTTTCGGTTGACCCCCCGTGTGGATGCCGGGGATCTTCTGCTGCAGCGGCAGGTGCACATTGGCCCGGATGAGACGGCAGGGGAGCTTTACGAGCGATTGAAGGTGCTGGGGGCCGAGCTGCTTGTGGAGACGGTGGACATGCTGGCAAAGGGGGAGGCAGCGCCGGTGTCTCAGCCGGAGGTGGGGGCGACCCGGGCGCCCAAGCTGGAGAAAGAAGACGGGCGGATCGACTGGACGGAGGATGCGGGGACGATCCGGAATCTGATTCGAGGAACCAACCCCTTTCCAGGGGCGTTTACACAGTGGAAAGGGAAGGATTTAAAGGTGCACCGGGCGGGGATGGTGGAAGGCAGCGGGCCACCGGGAGAGGTGGTCCTGGCCGACGGGAAGGCGGGGCTCGTGGTGGCCACGGGCGAGGGGGCGCTTGCGCTGGAGGAGGTGCAGCCGGCCGGGAAGGGGCGGATGAGCGGGGCGGAGCTGGTGCGGGGGTATCGGATTGAAGCAGGGGAGGCGCTGGGGTCATGAAGGGAAATTTGATGGCGTATATTTAATAGAGAGATTCATAATACACGACAAAACTTAATCTGACCTAAAATATGGAGGATCAATCAGTATCCAAAGACAGTGAAAGAACTCCTGGATGTGATCCTGTATATTGAGCAGAACATACTGCAAATGGTCCAATCCATATCGAAACAGGCTTTTCTCTTTGCATCCGTGTTTTTTGATCTTCAACGGTTTTGTCTTTGCGATCCATTCTCCTACCAGATGAGCCCAGGTGAGGGCAATGGCTAAAAGCGCGATGAGTTTTTCGATTCGTTCCAGATGGATCAGATGGGTCTGTTCCAGATCGAAGCCTCGGCTTTTCAACGCGGCGAACAGGACTTCAATTCCCCACCGTTTTTTGTAATCCTCCAGCGGTTTTCGACCTTTACACTTGCTGGCAACGATGAGAAATTCGTCAGGTAATCGGATGACAGACAAATACAGATGATGACCATAGATCAGACGGGGTTTACGCAGGATGCGCTCTTGGTGAATGTGCAGGTCGGCAAACAAGCATCGAAGCGCGATGTCCCCTTTGCCATTTAGGGTTTTGGCGTTTTCCTTGACGCGGATGGCAAAGCCTAAGGCTTGCGCATCTAACCACGCAAACCATTCTTGCCCAATGAATTCCCGGTCTGCAACGATGACCTGAATCAGGTTTTTATCCACCAACTTCAAGACCCGTTCCATCAACTGGATACGCTCATCGGTGTTGGAGTTGCCCTTTTTGGGCAGCAGTATCCAGCAGATGGGAAATGCAACGCCTTGATAGACACTCCCGGCGGTGAGAATATTGATGGTCAGTTTGCCGAAGCTCCAGGTCGTCCGATCTATCGAGATGGTAAAGTCCGACTTGATCGGCAAGAGATGCAGGATCAAGTCGGCCACCAGGTCATAGGACAGATTAAACTCACTGAAGAAACGTTGGATTCTGCGATAGTTGGACTTCTGCTTGGCTTTGCCGTTGAGGGCGTTGGCCAGTTTGGTGAAGTTGACGGTTGTGAGCTTGATGAGAGACACAATGAAGGCGGCGATGAATTTTACCCGGGCCTTATGACAGGGTAAATACCATTGCATCACGTCGTGTAATTCATTAACTTGAGGAGACATAGACCTGTGTTTGATGATGGATGAGTTGTTGGATCTTGACAACCCAAACTTAACTCATTTCACCACTCAGCGCAGGTCTTTTCCTTTTTTGTCGTGTACCATGAGACAATATGGCGGACAGTTTTCTTTGACAAAAAAGTGCCGTTCACGCAGATTAGGTATCATAGACCACCACGTCAACGATACCCTTTATCTGGAGAGACGGCACAATGGAACTGGCAGAAAAGATACTCAAGAGTTTCAAGATTTCCAAGCCTCAAAAAAAGTTTCTGATGGCTGTGTTTACAGCGATCCTAACAGCTCACGGCAAGATCAATTTTCGTAACCTATCGCGTTACTCTCCTTTGTCACAGAAGACGTATTCACGCCAGTTTGCCAAACCCTTTGAATTTGTGGCCTTCAACCGAGCGGTGATCAATGAAAGCCTGGGCAGAGAAAGTGAACGGATCATCGTGTTAGATGCTTCTTTTGTGTCCAAGTCGGGCAAGCAGACCTATGGTCTGGATTATTTCTGGAACGGTTGTCATCGTCGGAGCGAAAAGGGGTTGGAAGTCTCCAGTGTGGCCATCGTGGATGTTTTGAGAAACACAGGCTTTACGCTGTCCGTTCGTCAAACCGATCCTGGAGATGAACGCCAAATGTCTGAGTCTAAGCCTAAACAGGATGTCGTCAAGGTCAATAAAAAGAAAAGGACCGTCAAGAAAAAGGGCACCAAAAAAAAGGGGAAAGCCAAGTCGAAAAAGCAAAGCTCCAAACAGGCAGAAGACGTCGAAACCCTAACAGATCAGTATTTACAGCACCTGAGTGATGTCAAACCCAGCTTGTTAGAGAATGAAAAATATACCGTTGTCGATGGCTATTTTAGCAAGAAGAAATTTGTTGATGGCGTCCGTGATTTGGATCTACACCAGATCGGCAAATTGCGCTGCGACGCCAATATGCGCTATCTCTACACCGGACCAAAACGGGAAAAGGGAAGCGGAAGGCACAAGACCTATGACGGCAAAGTCAACTGGCAGGACCTGTCTCGGTTTTCATATATCCAAACACAAGATGGCATCGCCATTTACAGTCTTGTCTTGAATCACGTCTCCTTAAAACGCAATTTGAAAGCCGTCGTCTTGCTGGATCACACGAACAAGGACAAGAAGAAATATGCGATCTTGTTTTCAACCGACAAAGACCTAAGTGCCAAGACGATTGTCAGATATTACAAAGCGCGTTTCCAAATTGAATTTATTTTCAGAGATGCCAAACAGTTCACCGGATTGTGCGACTGTCAAGCCAGAGATCAAAAACGGCTGGCTTTCCATTTTAATGCCTCTTTGACAACCCTCAATTTAGCCAAAACGGAACACTTACAAGCCCAATCAGATACGAGACCCATACCCTTTTCCATGGCCAGTGTAAAAGCCTGTTATTTCAACACGTATTTTCTCCAGAATATTTTTTTAATGTTAGACCTCGACCTAAATTTGATTAAAAAATCTCCCCAATACCAAAAACTGCGGGATTATGGCAAAATTGCTGCTTAAAAGTGGCCGAACTATTGATGAGAGAGATTAGAACAGGAGGTGGTGTTCGATGTTTCTTTTCGATTCGACGTTTATGCTTGTCCTTCCGGGATTTTTCCTGGCGCTGTGGGCGCAGTTCAAGGTGAAGCGGACGTTTTCCAAATACGACAAGTACGATTCTCGTTCCGGGATGACGGCGGACCAGGTGACGCGCGATATTCTGAACCGGGGAAAGGTGCCGGTAGAGATCAATCGTGTGGGGGGCAACCTGACCGATAATTACGATCCTCGAAACCGGACGCTGAACCTGTCGGACAGCACATACGGGTCGCGGTCGCTTTCGGCAATCGGAGTGGCTGCGCACGAGGCGGGGCACGCGTTCCAGCACGCCCACGGATATTTCCCGCTGTCGCTGCGGTCGAATTTTGTGCCGGTGGCCAATTTCGGGTCGTGGCTGGGGATGCCGATGTTTTTCATCGGGTATTTCTTTCAGTCGGGCATTCTGGTTGAGCTGGGGATCGTGTTGTTCTCGTTCGCGGTGCTGTTCGGGCTGATCACGCTGCCGGTGGAGTTTAACGCCAGCAGCCGGGCGATTCAGATTCTCCGCGAGGGAGGCTATCTGACGGCAGAGGAGATTCCGGCCGCTCAGAAGGTGCTTAATGCAGCGGCCTGGACCTACGTGGCCTCTGCGCTGGTGGCGGTGCTGCACCTGCTGCGGCTGCTGATTCTGTCGGGTATTTTAGGCGGGAATGATGAGTAAAGAGATTGCGGATTTGGGATTTCGGATTGCGGATTGAAAAGCCAAATCCGCAATCCCCAATCCGCATTCCGAAATGGGAGGAGGGCGCTTATGGGCGATGTGGTGACGTTCGGAGAGGCGATGGTCCGGCTTTCGTCGCCGGAGTACCGCCGGCTGGAGAATGCGACCAGGCTGGACGTGGAGGTGGGAGGCGGGGAGTACAATGTGGCGGTGGGGTGCGCTCACCTGGGGCTGGATGTGGCGTGGGTTTCCCGGCTGGTGGACAACTGGACGGGGTGGGTGATCCGGAACAGGGGCCGCGAGCACGGGGTGGATATGTCTCATGTCGTCTGGGTGCCGTTTGATGGGGTGGGGCTGGAACGGAACGGGTTTTATCACTTGGAGGTGGGGGTGGGGCCCCGGGCTAGCGCGGTGACTTACGACCGGGGGCATTCGGCGATTTCGAAGATTGAGCCGGGGATGGTGGACTGGAAGGGGGTGTTTGAGGGCACGAAGTGGTTCCACGTGAGCGGGATTACGCCGGCGCTTTCGGAGCGCGCAGCGGCCACAACGCTGGAGGCGCTGAAGGCGGCGAACGAGGCGGGGGTAACGACGAGCTACGATCTGAATTTCCGGTCGAAGCTGTGGAGCCCGGAGCAGGCGCAGGAGACCACGAAACAATTTATCCCGCTGGTGAAGGTGCTGATCGGAAACGAGGAGGATTTTGAGAAGGTGCTGGGGCTGAAGGCGGAGGGGACGGGTGAGGATTTCAGCGCGCTGGATCCCGAAAGCTACAAAGATGTGGCCCGCAGGGCGGTGGAACAGTATCCCAATGTAGAGTATGTGGGCACGACACTGCGGGTGGCGACGACGGGGCTTTTGAACGACTGGCGCACGCTGTTGTTCAATGGGAAGGAATTTTACCTGTCGCGAATCTACGAGGGTCTGGAGCTTGTGGACCGGGTCGGCGGGGGCGACAGTTTTTCCGCAGGCCTGATTACCAGCCTGCTGGAGGGGGCGGACCCGCAGGCGGCCGTGGACTTTGCCGGGGCCTATTCGGCGCTGGCGCACACGTTCCCGGGCGATGTGAACTGGGCGACCCGGTCGGAGGCCGAGGCAGCGATGAAGGGCGGCGGCGCGCGTATCAGGAGGTAGTCACGGGCGGAGCAAGGCCGATTTTTTTGAATGCCCGGTCGTCTTATCCGGGCATTTTCCCTTGAAGGAGGGAACGGCGATGACTGGTATTCTGGATCGAATCATTGACTGTGGGGTGGTGGCGGTGCTGCGAGCGGATTCGCCTTCGGAGCTGCTGGATGTGTCCAAGGCGCTGCGCGAAGGGGGTGTGGTGGCGATTGAGGTGACGATGACGGTGCCGGGTGCGCTGAAGGTGATTGAGGAGGCGTCGGCGCAGATGGAGGATACGATTGTGGGGGTGGGGTCGGTGCTGGATCCGGAGACGGCGCGAGCAGCGATCTTAGCCGGTGCGGAGTACGTGGTGAGTCCGGTCCTGAACTTAGACGTGATTGCAATGGCCAAACGCTACGGCAAGGTGGTGATGCCCGCAGGGTTCACCCCCACGGAGATCTTAGCGGGCTGGCAGGCCGGGGGCGATGTGGTGAAGGTGTTTCCTGCCACGGTGGGCGGGCCGAGCTTTTTTAAAGATATCCGGGGGCCGCTGCCGCAGTTGAAATTGATGCCCACGGGCGGGGTAAACGCGCAGACCACGCCGGAGTTCATCAAAGCGGGCGCGGTGGCGGTGGGTGCCGGCAGCGCGATGGTGGACAAACAGGCTGTGGCGGAGAAGAACTGGGCGGCGCTGACGGAGACAGCCCGGCAGTTCGTGGAGGCGGTTCAGAAAGCGCGGGCCGAGATGTGAGCAGGATGACGATCGGTGTGGATCTGGGAGGGACCAATACCCGCGCCGGGCTGGTGAGCGAGGCGGGCGCAGTGGCGAGTCGGTCCCGGTGCGCCACCCGGCTGGACCTGGGCAGCGACGGGGTGATCCGGGGGATTGTGGACTGTGTCCGGGAGGCCGTTCGGGATGTGGCGCCTTCGGAGGTAGCCGGTGTGGGGGTGGGAGCGCCGGGTCCGCTGGATCCGTTTGAGGGAGTGATCATTTCCCCCGAGAATCTGCCGTGTATGCACGGGGTGCGCCTGAAGGACCGCCTGGAGGAGGCGCTGGACCTGCCGGTGGTTGTGGACAATGATGCGAACCTGGCGGCTTACGGGGAGCAGTGGCTGGGGGCGGGACAGGGGGTGGACCACTTTCTGTGTGTGACGCTGGGCACCGGCGTGGGCGGCGGATGGGTGGCGGCCGGCCGGTTGATGCACGGATTCAACGGAAACGCAGCAGAGGTGGGCCACATCACGATCGATCTGAACGGGCCCCGGTGCCCCTGCGGAAATTACGGCTGCCTGGAGCTGTATGCGTCGGCAACAGCGATGGTGCGACGAACCCGGGAGCGGCTGGCGCAGGACCGGCCCCACACAGTGCTGCAGGACGAGGGATTGACGACCCGGACGATTTTTGAAGCGGCCGAAGCGGGCGATGTGTTTGCCGGGGCGATGTTTGAAGAGACGGGGATGCTGCTGGGCGTGGGGCTGGTGAGCTTAGTGAGCGTGATGAACGTGGAGGTGGTCGCCCTTTCCGGCGGGCTGTCCCGGGCCGGGGAACGGCTTTTTAATCCGGTGCGGCGAATTTTTCAGGAGCGGGGCACGGTGGGGGTGAAGGAGCGCGTGCGGATTGTGCCGGCCGCACTGGGCGACGATGCGGGAATTCTGGGTGCGGCCCGGCTGGCGCGAACGAGTGGGGATTGAGAACCCTTTATTCCGCATTATGAGGAGGTCTGGTGCTGAGGGCTGTGGCGCTTGTGGTCGGAATGCTGCTGGCGGGCTCAATCGGTCCGGCAGAGGCTGCGGAGCCCGAAGAGGCGCCGTCCGATACGACCCGGCAGGTCCGGTCCCCACGGCGGGCAATGCTGCGGTCGCTTGCGCTGCCGGGGTGGGGGCAGTTTCACAACCGGCGGGTGGTTAAAGGGGGTCTGATTGCCGCTGCGGAGGTAGGCTCTGCGGTGGCTTTTTTTGTGCGGCGGGATCAGATCAACAAGGAGCGGGTGGTGGATGCGCCCCCCAGGCGGAACATCTATTTCTTTACGACCCTCGGGATTGTGTTTTACAGCATGGTGGATGCCTATGTGGACGCTCATCTGGATGGGGTAGACTGGGGGGATGTTGAAGCGGGTCCGGGGGAAGGGGGGGTGGAGGTGAAAGTGATGTTTAAAGTCCGGTTTTAATCACGGAGGGGCACAGAGAAGTACGGAGGGCCACGGAGCCCCGCCCCGGTCCACACGGAGATGGCAGTATGGCTTAGGAGAAACGGTATGAAGATCACCAATATTCAGATCACACCGCCGCTGGGGAAAGAGACGGATCACGCTTGTTCCTCGGAATCGAAACCACGTCGTTCCCGACCCTTCTGAATTGTCGCTGCGATATGTTTTGCTATTTTCTGCTCTTCCTCAGGGAGTTTTGCCAGGATCAATTCGTCACCGCTTCGGACAAATGCGAGCGCCGGGTCGAGGAAGGCCAGCCTGTCCCTCAGGTCGGGATCGGCCGTTTTTAGAAGCGTGTCGAGCAGCGAAGCCGCTACATCGAGTGAGCATTCCTGTGCCACTGTGACAATGATCCCGATGCGCGCCTCCAGCCGCTGCTCCATCGCCGTTTCGTCCGGCTCCAGTTCGTCCATCCGAGCGATCCAGTCCCTCGCCTCGTTTACCCGATCCTGCTGGCAAAGCACGCTGAGCAGTGAAGCAAGCCCCCGATAAACGACATCGACGTTCGTTCGGCTTTGAGCACAGCGAGTGTAGTCTGTAATGGCCGCTTCTATCTGCCCCAGATTCTCGCGGCCCCGGCCCCGGTTCGGCAACACGGAAAGGGCCTGCGTATCCGATATACCGGGGGTTTTCAAAGCGGCATCAAAATCCTCCAGCGCCCTCCGGTGATTGTCTAGATTCTCATAAACGGCTCCTCTATTCACGAAAGCCTTTGCGATCTGATCGGGAGGAGCGTTTTCCAGTTCGATGACCGCAGTGTAGTCGGCAATTGCCCCTTCGGTGTCACCCAGAAATCCTTTTGCGATTGCGCGGTTACTTAAAGCACGGCAGAGGAGGCCGGTGTTTATTCCCTGTGTTTCCGAAACGGTGGTGAATTCCTCCAGCGCCTTCTCGTAATCTCCGGACAGGCCGTAGCACAGCCCCAGCCCCATTCTGGCCTGGGTGTTTTTTCTGTCTTTTCGCAGCGCTTCGGAATAGGTCTGGACCGCACGGGACAAATCGCCTTTTTCCAGGAGTCTGTCGCCAAGTGCAGTGTAGCCGGCTGATTCGTAGCGCGTTTCCGATTGAATCGACTGCGCCGACAGGTCGGACAGGCTGAGCGCGGCTTCCCGCATGTCCCCGGCCTCCAGGTAGGCGTCGGCTACCTGCTCCATCTGGCGGATGCGCTCCGGGGTTTCGTCCAGGCTGGCGGCGAAGTATTCCATGGTGGTGACGATCTCCTGAGCCCGGCGTTGCAGGCCTGAGGAGAGCGACGTTTCAAACTGTCTCCGGAACTGACCGAGGAATGCAATACGGTCTTCAACGGAAAACCAGGCGCGGAGGAATTCAACGAACATCTCCACCCGGCGGCGGGCCGGACGGAGGTAGCGCATCTGGTACCAGGTGCGGAACATCTGATCGGGGACGCGGCAAAGCGCGGGTCTACCCTTACCCTCGCCCTGCACTTCAACAAGCCTCGTTTCTTTGAGCCGTCCCAGTTGGGTTGTGACCGCGTTGAGCGGCAGCCGGGCGCGTTCGGCAATCTGGCTGGGAGACGCGGTGCTACCCAGCCGCATGAGGGCATCGAGGATTTTGCTCTGCTGTCTTGGCAGGTCTTCCAGGACATCCTTTAACAAAGGGGTGAGGTTGTCAACGGTTTCGCGCAATGCCTGCACCACATGCTGGAACTGCTGCCGGCTCAGGATTTCATAGAGCATCACGACCAGGCGGGGATTGCCGCCCGTTAGATAGGTGATGGCTCGGACTTTTTCCCTGTGCTTTTCGTAATCCCGAAGGAAGTTGTGGTTTTCGTCGAGTTTGGCGCGTGTGAGGAGCAGGTCCTGGATTTCACTGTCGTTGAGGTTCTCAACGGGAACCGGTGAGAAGAAGCTGAAGAAGGCTTCGTCGTAGGCGGCGATGTCTTCGAACAGGCGTACCGAGGTGCCGATGACCATCAGGAAGGATTCTGTGCTGAGGAGTTTTCGGAAGGCGTGCCGGTGGGTATCGTTTGCCGTACGTTTCGGAAACACCTGGTCGAAGTTGTCGATAAGCAGCAAGATGCGTCTGCCGCGAGTTTCTGAGATTTTCCTTAGCCCGTCAACGATTTTGGCCAGGCTCCACTCGTCATCATCTTCAGCATCTGCCTCTCTTAGTATTGTTCCGGCTTCGGGAATATCTTTTTCCGTATGCAGGTCTTCCAGGGCAAGGGCCAACAGGTCACGAAGCGTGTAGACGTAAAACTCCTCTTCTCGATACTGTACGGGAAACCAGCGCCTCGAAAGTCCGGGGTCGGCTTTGATCCGGCTGGATAACATGCGCAGCAGAGTGGTTTTACCGATTCCCCTGGGACCCAGGAGCAGGTAATGCTGTATTGAGCCGGCGTCTGCCTGTTCCCGTACGGCTGCGATCAGGCGGTTAAGAAGGTGACGACGCCCAATGAAGGTGGCCTCCAGATCTTCGGGGGACATTTCATTGGGATTGTATTTATATGGGACGTACGCAGCCATCGGGCCGTCTCCTATCTTCGCTTGGTACTGAGGCTGCGATAGAACCGCTTCCACCAGTCTTTTACGATGTCGATGAGGAAGAAGTATTCGTTCGTGGCCGTGTCGAGGGAGACGTACCAGTCACATTCCAGGTCCGCCATGATTTCCAGAAATTCCATGTCCGAAGCGCCCTTCCTGCGCGTTTTGCGATAGACATCATACAGGACGCTGTCGGAAACGCGGCCTCCGGGCGCATTGGCGATTTCCCGCAGGATTGCGATAGCCGACCGTTCGGCGGGTGCGCCGTAGCGTTTCAGGCGGTTGCGGTAGAATTCGAAATACTGCCGGCAGGAGGGGCCGATGACACGTTTACTATAGATTTCCATGGTACACGACAAAAAAGGAAAAGACCTGCGCTGAGTGGTGAAATGAGTTAAGTTTGGGTTGTCAAGATCCAACAACTCATCCATCATCAAACACAGGTCTATGTCTCCTCAAGTTAATGAATTACACGACGTGATGCAATGGTATTTACCCTGTCATAAGGCCCGGGTAAAATTCATCGCCGCCTTCATTGTGTCTCTCATCAAGCTCACAACCGTCAACTTCACCAAACTGGCCAACGCCCTCAACGGCAAAGCCAAGCAGAAGTCCAACTATCGCAGAATCCAACGTTTCTTCAGTGAGTTTAATCTGTCCTATGACCTGGTGGCCGACTTGATCCTGCATCTCTTGCCGATCAAGTCGGACTTTACCATCTCGATAGATCGGACGACCTGGAGCTTCGGCAAACTGACCATCAATATTCTCACCGCCGGGAGTGTCTATCAAGGCGTTGCATTTCCCATCTGCTGGATACTGCTGCCCAAAAAGGGCAACTCCAACACCGATGAGCGTATCCAGTTGATGGAACGGGTCTTGAAGTTGGTGGATAAAAACCTGATTCAGGTCATCGTTGCAGACCGGGAATTCATTGGGCAAGAATGGTTTGCGTGGTTAGATGCGCAAGCCTTAGGCTTTGCCATCCGCGTCAAGGAAAACGCCAAAACCCTAAATGGCAAAGGGGACATCGCGCTTCGATGCTTGTTTGCCGACCTGCACATTCACCAAGAGCGCATCCTGCGTAAACCCCGTCTGATCTATGGTCATCATCTGTATTTGTCTGTCATCCGATTACCTGACGAATTTCTCATCGTTGCCAGCAAGTGTAAAGGTCGAAAACCGCTGGAGGATTACAAAAAACGGTGGGGAATTGAAGTCCTGTTCGCCGCGTTGAAAAGCCGAGGCTTCGATCTGGAACAGACCCATCTGATCCATCTGGAACGAATCGAAAAACTCATCGCGCTTTTAGCCATTGCCCTCACCTGGGCTCATCTGGTAGGAGAATGGATCGCAAAGACAAAACCGTTGAAGATCAAAAAACACGGATGCAAAGAGAAAAGCCTGTTTCGATATGGATTGGACCATTTGCAGTATGTTCTGCTCAATATACAGGATCACATCCAGGAGTTCTTTCACTGTCTTTGGATACTGATTGATCCTCCATATTTTAGGTCAGATTAAGTTTTGTCGTGTATTATGATAGATTTCATCAATATCTTCCGGCTTTAAAGACCTGCCTCTCAGGTTGGGATCGAGGATGATTTGCGAAACGATCAGATGGATAAAATAGGGCACCGGCGGACCGATGTGCGCGAGGAGCGAATCGACGGCTTCTTCCGTGAAACGGAGGTTGTACTTATTCGCCAACCCCTGGATAATAAGCTTTGCATCTTCGTCGGACACGGAGCCCACGGGAAGGCGGAAAAAGTCGTTGAGTTTATCCGGTGCATTGAGGAGACGCAAGATGATGTCGATCCCTGTCGATCCCCCGATGATGAACCGGAATCCCCGGAGTTTGTCTTTCTGTTGCATTCTGAGAGACCGGAACCAGGCAAGGAACGAGCGTGCAGCCTCATCGCCCTGCTTGCGAGAGATGCTGTCGACGACCTGTGGAAATTCATCGATGAGAAATATCACCGTCCCATCCGCTTTTTCCATTTCGAGCACGAGCCTTCGAGCGATATTTTCCCAGGATTCGCCGAGGGCGTCTTTCAGCTTGATTTTGAACTCCTCTAAGCCGATCTCTTCGATGTGCCCGGTCATAAAGTCGGTAATCTTTCCGGGCAGCCGCTTCGCGTTCGAGAGGATGCTTCGGAGCCGGTTGTGTTCCAGAAGCGTCCCAATGAGTTCGGCTGCGAACGCCTCAGGCGTGGAGATATCTTCTACGTCGAGATACACGGGCAGATAGCCGGGACGCGGGCATTTCTGGACATGCCGCATCACGCCTGTTTTGCCGAAACGACGAGGCGCCACGAGGAGAATATTATTCCCCGCAAGCTGACTCCAGAGTACGTCGATGAGATGGTCTCGGCCAATCAGTTCTTCAGGCTCCGGTACACCTCCGGGAAGGTTTCTCAATTCCATTTGAGTAAGCCTTTGTTAAAATTTGATTTATTCGGTTTAAGACTAAAAACAACAACATTGTTGTTTTAATTAAAAGCAATATAACAACAACATTGTTGTTTGTCAAGTGATACAAATATAATCACATGCCTACAAATGAATCGACCTGGTGATTTTGGAACAGGTGTGACAATCTTCGTGATTCTTGTGGCCCGGCGCAGTTATGGCATTCGTTCTTCAGGCGTGCGCAGGATTGGAGGTGGGAGGCAGGTGAGGGTGATCGGACGGTGAATTTCGGGGTGTGTGAAGCTGATCCGGTGTGCGTGGAGGTGGTATCCGCAGTCTCCTGGCAGGGGTATATTTTCACCTTCGGCGGAGACGATGGGGTGGCCTCCGGACCGGTAGAGCGGATCGCCCACAAGGGGGTGGTTGGCTGCTGCGAGGTGGATGCGGATCTGGTGGGGGCGGCCGGTGATGAGATTGACGTGGAGCAGGGTGCGACTGTTGGGCTGGTCTCGGTGCAGGACGCGGCAGACGGTGCGGGAAGGCCGGCCGTTGGGCACGGCGGCGTAGAGGGCGCCGATCTTCGGGTAGGGAATTTTGCCGATGGGCGTTTCAACAACAAACCGGTCCGGCATGTCGGCGCCGGTGGCAAGCGCCCGGTAGACCTTCCGGATTCGGCCGTCGTGAAGGTCCCTGGAAAGAGCCCGCTTTGCCAGACCCGTGCGTACAAAGAGGACAATGCCGGACGTGCCTCTGCCCAGGCGGTGGACGGGCGCAGGTTCATCTCCATAGCGTTTCCGTACGAGCGCCAGCAGGGTATTCTCAAGATGGTGCCCGCCCGGCAGGACCGGGAGGCCCGAAGGTTTGGCCACCACGAGGAGGTGGGGGTCTTCATAGAGGAGGGCGAATGCGCGGGGAACATCGGGCTCTCGCCAGGGCGACCGGTGATAGGCGAGCCGCTGGCCGGGGACGAGAATCGTCTCGGACGTGGTGGGCTTACCGTCCAGGCGAACAACGCCGGTTTCAATACGTTCCTGCCAGGTCGCCCGCGATGAATGCGGATAGCGCCGGGTGTAAAATTCCAGGACCGTTTCTCCCCGGGCATCGGGCCGGTCGTAATAGACCCATCCGCGGTTCAGGGTTGTGGACCGGGTGTTCGCGTTGGGTGCGCTCATAGCTTTTCTACCTGATTCAAAATGAAGACGTGGTGATTCACACGTAATATAACATACTCGATTCAATTTGGCATGATCGGTCTTGCGCACCGTTCGAGCCTGTGGGTGATATTGCCTGCAGGCTTTTTTTATGCCATGCAGGATGCGACACAGGAGAGCCCGTCTGTCGCTTTCCACATGGCAAGTTTGAAAGCAGAGGGTGATACCGGTCCAAACGCCGGGTGTTCCTAAGGCCCGTGTATTCAAAAGGATGGAGGAGGAAAAGTCGGAAGGTTGAAAGCGTGGTATGGGTGTTGCTGGGATCACGGAGGGGCACAGAGAAGCACGGAGGGCCACGGAGCCCGGCCACCCCGCTCCACTGGATCACGGAGGGCCACGGAGCTCGCCCTCCCCTCCAGATCCTCACCACCGCATGGTAGAGATCAAAGCGAAGGCAGCGCTCGAGCCCAGGGATTTCGAACAGACACTGTCCTATCTGAAGGCTTCCGATTACAGGGTCGCATTGCTGCTGAACTTCGGCGCAAAGAAACTGGAGATCACACGAATTGTGGACTGATATCCAGGAGAACCCCAAAGAAGCACAAAGGCCCACACAGCGCCCTGTCCCAAGCTCCCAAGGGGGTGGCCGGGCCGGTCGGGTTCCGTGGCCCTCCGTGTGGGGGTGGCTCAGGTGGGGCGCCTTCCGTGCCCTCCGTGATCCCGCTCCATGGTGTTTTGTTCTGGCCCTTCTTGCGCCCGTGCCCACCCGGGCTGCGTTTGAGTTTCGGCCGATCGGGGCGCGGGCAGGGGGGATGGGGGATACGTTTGTGGCGCAGGCAGAAGGGGTGGAAGCCCTGTTCTGGAATCCGGCCTCGGTGGCGTGGGGGAGGGGGGTTGAGGGGGTTGGGGGATACGACCGGCCGTTTGGGATGGGGGCGCTGGAGACTCAGGTGGTGGGGGTTGTGGTGCCGGTGGGTAAGGGTGTTGTGGGGATGGGGTATCTGGGGTACGGGTTTTCGCTTTATCTGGAGCAGACGTACGGGGTGACGTACGGGGTGGCGCTGTCATCGCGGCTGGGGGTCGGGCTGATGGTACGAGGGATACAGGTGACGGTGGCGGGCATGGAGCGGCGCCGGTGGGCCGCGTTTGACCTGGGGGTTCGAGCGTATCTGGCCGAGGGATTGGTGTGGGGGCTTTCTGCATGGAATGCGGGTGGAGCGGCCGTGGATCTGCTGGGACAGGGTGGGATGATGGGGGTGGGGTTCGAAGCGGCGCCGGGGATGCGTGTACTGGTGGATGTGAGGAAGGAGGCCGGAGCGCCGACGGGGGTGAGTGCGGGGATGGAGTACAGGGTTGGGAACGGGGTGGCGCTGCGGACGGGGGTAGGGGGGCGTCCGGAGCGTCTGTCGCTGGGCGTGGGGGTGCGGCGAGGGGTGTTCAGGGTGGACTATGCGGCGATCTTCCATACGGTGCTGGGGCTGTCGCACCGGGTGTCGGTGCTGGTGGGGCGGCGTCCCTCTAAGTGAGTTCTCAGGGCCATCCGGCTTGACAGGCAGGGGGCGTTGTCCTATTTTTGATCTCCGGGAGGGGAGGGGGATCACACAGCAGGTTCCAGAGTAGGTTCACACGCGTTGGCGAAGGATCTTTTCCAGATTATGCTCAAAACCCTGTCGCGGGAAGTCGTTCTTTTTTTTGCCTGTGCCGTTCTGACGGGTACGGTCCTGCTTATTCTGCTGGATACGGTGATTATGCCCTATGTGGTCCGGAAAGGGCGACAGGTCGAGATTCCCGACATTGTGGAGCTCACCCAGACCCAGGCCCGTCGGAAGCTGGCCCGCTACGGCCTCCGGCTGGAGCTGCAAGAGGCCCGCTGGGACGCGTCCGTTCCCGAGGGGCGGATTGTGTTTCAGAGTCCTACAGCCTTCTCGCTGGTGAAAGCGGGTCGAACGGTGTATGCGGTGCCCAGCCTGGGCACCCGGCTTTATGAGGTTCCCGACCTGCGGGGGCGGTCCCTGCGCCAGGCCAGGCTCTGGATCGAGCAGAGCAGTCTGATGGTGGGTGAGGTGAGCGAGGAGGCATCGGGGAAGGTGAAAGAGGGACTGGTGATGCGCCAGGCGCCGCCTCCCGGCCGGAAGGTGGACGAGGATACGCCGGTGTCGCTGGTGATGAGCAACGGGCCGCCTCGGGAGGTTGTGGCCATGCCCAATGTGGTGGGGCGGAGCTTGGACGACGCCCGCTCGGACCTGGCCGGGGCGGAGCTCAAGGTGAAGAGTATCCGCTACGAGTTCAGCACAAAGTATCTGCCAAATACCGTGATTCGGCAGGTTCCCCAGGCCGGTGAGGAGGTGAAGCGAGGGACGGGGATCCGGCTGGTGGTGAGTAAGCTTTAAAGGCAGTCGTCAGGGGTTAGGGATCAGGGGTCTGTAAAAGACAAAGGCGCGGTTGGGGGTTGGTTGTTTTCATTATTTTCCGAAAGGTTGCTATGGTCAAGATTGCACCCTCGTTTCTGTCGGCGGATTTTAGCGCCCTGGAACGGGAGGTTCGGACGGTTGAAGCGGCCGGGGTGGAGTATATCCACTTAGACGTGATGGACGGCCATTTTGTGCCGAACCTCACGTTCGGGCCGATGGTGGTTGAGGCGATTCGGAAGGTGACCGAGCTGACGCTGGATGTGCATCTGATGATGACCGATCCGGGGAAGTACCTCCAGGCATTCGCCGATAGCGGGACGGATATTCTGACGGTGCATGTGGAGATCGAGGCCGATCTGCCCGACGTGCTTGGCCGCATCCGCCAGGCCGGAATGAAGGCCGGCGCGTCGGTGAAACCGGCCACGCCCGCGTCGGCGCTTTTTCCCCTGTTGCCCTCCCTCGACCTGGCCCTGGTGATGTCCGTGGAGCCGGGGTTCGGGGGGCAGGCGTTTATGCCCGAGTCTCTGCCCAGGGTGAGGGCGCTAAAGGCGGAGATCGAGGGGCAGGGGGTGGATACGGAGATCGAGATCGATGGGGGAATCACGACCGAGAATGCCGGGCAGGCGGCAGCAGCGGGTGTGGAGGTGCTGGTGGCCGGGTCTTCGGCGTTCCGGGACGGGAAGGTGGCGGAGAATGTGGCGGCGCTGAGGCGTGCGGCGGAGGGAGCGGGGTAAGGGGTAAAAAATGTCGGGAATTCGGCCTTGTGGAAGGCCCTGGCACCGTGCTCCGGGTACGATAGGTGCAGGCTCCTGACGCCTGGCGCCACCCAGCAGGCGGCAATGCCCCTTTCCTCCAACGTTTATGGGCGCAGCGGGGTAGTGTCTCCCAAAAGCGCTGCAAGACCGGAAGGGCGGTTTGGGGGCATATGTCTTTCCCTCCCGCGTCTTTCCGTGTCCCTTCTGTAGCGCTTTTTAACCTTGCACAAAATTAAGTATTCTTATATATTTAAGATTCTATCGTTCTTTTTTTATCCCCCGGGCAGTAAGGGCGTTTTATGTTCGATCACCTGACGGAAAAGCTGGAAGGGGTTTTCAAAAAGCTCCGGGGCCACGGCAAGCTGACCGAGGCGAATATCGAGGAGGCGCTGCGGGAGGTTCGCCGGGTATTGCTGGAGGCCGACGTCAATTACCGGGTGGCCAGGTCGTTTGTGGCGCGGGTGAAGGAGCGGGCCGTTGGCCAGGAGGTGCTGCGCAGCATTACGCCGGCCCAGCAGGTGATCAAGGTGGTCCACGATGAGTTGATTCATCTGATGGGCGATGAGCATCAGAGTCTAAACCTGCCGGGGTCCGCGCCGGATGTGGTGATGATGGTGGGGCTGCAGGGGTCGGGGAAGACGACGACGGCGGCCAAGCTGGCCCGTCTGCTGAAATCGAAGGGGGGGCGGCCCCTGCTGGTGGCCGCGGATGTGTACCGCCCGGCGGCGGTTGAGCAGCTTTGCGTGCTGGGCGAGTCGGTGGAGGCGCCGGTGCACCGCGCTGTGGAGGGGACCGATCCGGTTGAGATTTGCACCGGGGCGGTGGACCGGGCGAAATCGGAGGGGTTGGACCCGGTGATCTTGGATACGGCCGGGCGCCTGCACGTGGACGAGGAGCGGATGGGGGAGGCGGTGCGGATCCGGGATGCGGTTTCGCCGTCGGAGATTTTGTTTGTGGCCGATGGGATGACCGGGCAGGATGCGGTTTCTGCGGCTACGGCGTTTTACGAACAGCTCCGGTTTACGGGCGTGGTGCTCACCCGGCTGGACAGCGATACCAGGGGAGGGGCCGCGCTTTCGATTCGCGAGGTGACGGGCGTTCCGATCAAGTTTGTGGGGGTGAGTGAAAAGCTGGAGGGTCTGGAGCCGTTTCATCCCGACCGGATGGCGTCCCGCATTCTGGGGATGGGGGATGTGGTTACGCTGGTGGAGAAGGTCCAGGGGGCGGTGGAGGTCGAGCAGGCCCGGGCATTCCAGAAGAAGCTGCGCACGGCTTCGTTTACGTTCGATGATTTTTTAGAGCAGCTCAACCAGGTCCGGAAGATGGGGCCTGTGGACCAGCTCTTAGAGATGATTCCGGGCGCGGGAAAGGCGATGAAAGGGATCCAGGTGGACGAGGATGCGTTTGTCCACATTGAGGCGATTATTTTTTCGATGACGCGGGAGGAGCGCGCCAATCCCCGGATTCTGAACGGGAGCCGGAGGCGCCGGATCGCCCGGGGCAGCGGGTGCAGTGTGCAGGATGTGAACCGGCTGATCAAGCAGTTTAATATGATGCAGAAGATGATGAAGCGGATGGGCCGTATGGAGAATCTCGGGCACGGGATGCCGGCGCCCTTTTTCGGATAACTGTTGCTGGAGGAGATCGATTTGGTCAGGATTCGTCTGAGACGCATGGGGGGTAAGAATGCGCCCTTTTACCGGATGGTTGTTGCGGATAGCACGTCTCCCCGAGACGGGCGGTTCATTGAGACCCTGGGGCACTACAATCCCTCCAAGAATCCGCATATTGTACAGCTGCAGGAAGATCGGGTGCTGCACTGGCTCTCTAAGGGCGCCACGCCCTCCGGGACGGCCCGCAGCCTGCTGAGGCGGGAGGGGATTCTCAAGCGGTGGCACGAGATGCGCCACCCGGCCTCCGGAGACGCTGCAGCGGGCGAGGCCGAAGGCGCGGAAGAGACGGCCGAGGCCTGAGCTTGGCCGAGGGACCGCTGAATTCGGAGGCGTTTGTCGCCATCGGACGGCTTCAGAAGCCGAGGGGGATTCGGGGAGAAGTTTTTCTGGCGCCTCTGACAAATTACCCGGAGCGGTTTCAAGATCTCACGGAGGTCCTGGTCGAACGCCCGGACGGCGTTCGGACGTCGCTTCGGATTGAAGCGGTTCGGACCTACGGGAAACGGATCGGGATCAAGTTCAGGGGCATTGAGACGCCCGAGGCGGTCGCGCGGTTGAAGGGGAGTGTGCTTCTCATTCCCCCGGAAAAGGTTTACCCGCTGCCGGAAGATACGTTTTACGTTTTCGAGGTGGTGGGGCTGAGGGTGGAGACGGAAGCGGGCGAGGCCGTGGGACAGGTGGTGGATGTGCTCTCTTTTCCGGCAAACGATGTGTACGTGGTGGACCGGAACGGGGAGGAGCTGCTGCTGCCGGCCGTGCGCGAAGTGCTCCGTGTGGACCTGGAGGGCGGCCGGATTGTGGTCCGGGATATTGAAGGTCTGTTGTAGGGACCAGGGGTCAGTTCCTGTCGCCCGGCCCTGCTCTGGAATGCTTTTCCTGACCCCTGATTTCTAATTCCTGACCCCTGTCTTATGCGCATTGATGTGTTGACTATTTTCCCCGACCTGATCCGGCAGGTGCTTTCCCAGGGCATTCCGGGGCGTGCGATCAAGGCGGGGTTGGTGGAGGTGCAGGCGCACGACCTGCGGGATTATACCGATGATCTCCACCGGACGGTGGACGATACGCCCTACGGCGGGGGCGCCGGGATGGTGTACAAGCCGGAGCCGATCGCCCGGGCGCTGAAAGTGATCGATTCGGAGCGGCCGCTTGAGAAGGTGATCTTTCTGACCCCCGAGGGCAGGCGGCTGGACCAGGCAACCGCCAACCGGCTTTCGCTGGAGGCGAATCTGGTGCTCCTGTGCGGGCGGTACCGGGGGATCGACGAGCGCATCCGGCAGCTTTATGTGACCGATGAGATCTCGGTGGGCGATTATGTGTTGAGCGGAGGCGAGCTGCCGGCGCTGGTTTTGATCGATGCGGTTGTTCGGCTGATTCCCGGCGCTGTGGGCGATGCCGAATCGGCCTTAGAGGATTCGTTTCAGAACGGCCTCTTAGATTGCCCCTGGTACACCCGGCCCCAGGAATTTGAAGGGCTTCCGGTGCCCGAGGTGCTGCTGGGCGGCAACCACCGTTTGATTGCCGAGTGGCGGCGGGAAGAGGCGATGAAGCGGACCCGGGAGCGGAGGCCGGATTTGCTGGACGAGGATAACAGCAAGTAAAAAGTAAAAAGTAAAAAATGGTTCTTGGTTTTCCTTTTTCCTTTTTCCTTTTTCCTTCTTTAGAGGGAGTATCTGTCATCATGGACACGTTGTTGAAGTCTTTGGTCGAAGAACAGTTCCGATCCGATATCCCCGAGTTCGGAGCCGGCGATACGGTTCGCATACACGTCCGGGTTATCGAGGGCGAGAAGGAGCGCACCCAGCTTTTCGAAGGGGTGGTGATCCAGCGGCGGGGTGGGGGAATTCACGAGACGTTTACGGTCCGGAAGATCGCGGTGGGCGGGGTGGGTGTGGAGCGGATTTTCCCGCTGCATTCGCCCCGTGTTGCCAGGATCGAGGTTCTCCGGCACGGGAAGGTCCGGCGGGCGAGGATCACCTACATGCGCGAGCGGCGCGGCCGTGCTGCGCGGATTACGGAGAGGCGGAGGCCGACAAAAGCAGAGGAAGCGGTAGAGGTGGAGGAAGCGGTAGAGGTGGAGGAAGCGGTAGAGGTGGAGGAAGCGGTAGAGGTGGAGGAAGCCGTAGAAACAGAGGAATAAGATGGCTGCTGCCCGCAGAGAGACGCGGTCCCGTGCCCGGGGCCAGCGGTCCGGGCGCCGGACCCAGCAGGACCGGAGGGGCCCGGCGTCGCACCGGCTTCCCTATTCCCGGTGGAACGCGCAGGTATTCGCCGCCGGTGTCGGGGTGATCCTGGTCGGCTATTTCTGCCTCGCTCAGCCGCCGGTGGACGGGTTCCTGTCGCTGACCCTGGCGCCGATTCTGCTGGTGCTGGGCTACTGCGTGCTGATTCCAATCGCGCTGTTGATGGGCGGGCCTTCCGGCGAAGAGGAGGCTTCCGAGGAATCCGGAGATCATGTGGGCGGTTAGCTCAGATGGTTAGAGCGCCTGCCTTACAAGCAGGAAGTCACTGGTTCAAATCCAGTATCGCCCACCATAATTTATTGTAAAGAAAAGGCTTACAAGAAATTTTTGTAAGCCTTTTTTAGGTCTAGACCTTATGCCCGAAAGGAAGGCGACCTGAAATAGTAATCAGCATTCCGTTTCTATTAAATTGTTATATTATGATGAACTGGACGAATGCGACCCACTTTCGCTTCACGTAAAGGAGATTTCCATGCAATTCACCGATGCGGAACTGAGACAATACGAGAAGGAGGGGGCAGTCATTATCGACAGTCCCTTCACCACCGAGGAGTTGGACCGGGCCGAAGCGGCGTGGGACCGGTTGAAGGAGAGCGGCCGCCCTCCATACGAAGACCCGGACTACGTCGATGTCGTCCAGCATCCCTACTTCGAAGAGGTCGCGAAGAAGGTTCTGCGCGCGGATTCGGTGCATCTTTGGTGGGGGCTGGCTCCACACGAGCGCCCACCGTGGAAGCCCCCTTTCGCAAGTCCTCGTGACCAATGGGCCAGGGGATGCCACGTGGACATCCAGGCGACATGGGAGGATTTCCAGGCGACCCCCCGCCGGATGCGCGCTGAGCTGTGGTTCTGGCTCAACGACGTGCCCGAGCATCGGGGGGCCATGCGCATTCTGCCGGGCAGTCATCGCCCGATTATGGAACACTGGAGCCGGGTTTTGACGCCGGAGCACAAGGCGATGCTGCCCCGCGTCCACGGGCTGCGCCCGGATCCGGCGGATACTGCGGCGGCCTACCCCGAGCACGTGCCGGAGCTGGGGGATACGCCCTGGCTTGAGCAGGAACCGGTTCCCGCCGTCGCACGTCGGGGACAGATCCTGATCCTGTGCAGCGGGGGATTGCACTCTGCCTGGCAGAACGAGGACACGGTGCCCCGCAAGGGGATGGGGACATCATGGGCCGCCGCCGGCGTGTCCTGCGGGCTGCCGAAGAACCAGCGCGATGGGGTGATGGCGTTCTTCCCCCGGCTGCGCCAGAAGCTGCGTCCCGAGCGCGCTCATATCGTGCCCGAGGACTTCGACTGGCTCTTCGAGAGCGACTACGAGCCGAAATGGCCTGAGACCTTCGTGGAGAGATAGCAAAACAGTAAAAGGAAAGTGGCGATGTCTACCCCGAGTTTGAAGCAAGTCGAGCCCCTGTCGGCAAACCAGATTGCCCGGTTCAAGCGCGAGGGATTCCTGGTTCTCCCAGCGGTGCTCGACCCTGAGCTCTGCCGCCAGGCCCGTGACGACATGTGGGAGGGGATTAAGGCCCACCTTCCCCGTATGAAAAGGGGCGACCCCTCCACGTGGGACCCCATCACTGAGGAGGAGAGCGCCAGGCTAAGGGCGCAGAGGCCCGAGGGCGGGGGGGACCCGTATTTCAGCGGTCGTGGACACCGGTTGACAGTCCGCAATGGGGCTGAAGAACGTATGCTCAACCTGGGTCCCCGAGCATTATGGCAAGTCGCTGAACAACTTCTTGGGAAGGGGACGCTGGTGTGGCCCGCCGGGCTCGACGCGTCGGGCGCCACGACAGGCCCGTGCTTCATGTGCGACGACGCAGTGGGGGGTCTCGCCGCCCACGTGGGGCACGAGATGGGCTGGCCATCGAAGGGGTCCTTCGCGACGGAGGAGGCGCTGAAGTTACCCAGGACCGGACCTGTGTGGCTCAATGGGCAAGGGACTCGTGGATTGTATTGCACGCTACCGAAAAGCCCGTCTCCCGGGTCCGATTACCGGGGCGCCCACTCCGACGGTGCGTGCTATGGCCGATGGCGGCTACAGATATCAGCATATATTGACGACGTGCCGCCCAACTCCGGCGGCTTTACCGTGTGGCCTGGAAGCCATACGAGGATCTGGAGGGAGCAGTGGAAGGCTTTTCAGGCAGGTGAGAAGCATACCGACAAACATCTGGCGGTGCGCAAGGCGGGAGGGTATACCGATCCAGTCATCGGGCAGATCAAGGCCGATACCCAACCGTTCGATTGCCACGGACCCGCCGGTAGCGTGGTGTTGTGGCACACCAAAATTCTGCATATCGCGGGGCAGAACGCTTCTGGCGACGTCATCCGCCAGGCGACAATTTATGGTTTCCTCAAAACGCCTGCGGCTCTGCCCGACGCACTCGTGGCGGACAACACAAACGGCGACATCTGGCGGGATTGGTCCGATGAAGTACGCGCGTAATAGTTTTCAGGCTTTGGGAGATGTCGTGATTGCACCCCGCATTTTGAGGATGTATTTTGATCTTTCTAAAGGCGAGATGCCTTTGTATGGACGAATCACGCCGAGATCATCTGTGCATGGTTCATAGCTGTCGAAATGAATGGCGAGTTTGGCTTTTCCGCCGGTGAGTGAGCTTAGCCGAATGGGGTAGTCCATTGATGTGGCGAGCGGGACTTTGCCAGTCAAGGTGAAGGAGCCATCGTTCATTTCAGCAGGGTCGAACGTGCCGCGCATGGTGGTGATGTCTGCTGTTACTTTTCCCATGTATTCATCAGGCGCCGAAATGCGAAATGCGAGAATGGGTTCAAGCAGAGTCGTGCCAGATTCTGTGAGGCCTTTGAGAATTGCAATGTTTGTAGCGAGAATAAAGTTGCCCGGGCGGCTGTGTAAGACATGATCACTGCCCTCTACAAGCGTGAGTTTTAAGTCGGTGACTTCCCAGCCTTTAATGCCTTGTTGTAGTGCATTGTGAATGTTGTCGGCAATCTCCTTTTGATATTTCATCAAGATGTCATTGGTTCTAACTTCGGAGTGATAGGAGACACCACTGCCGCGTTCTCCTGGCTCGATCAGGAAATTTACAATGGCCCAGCAGGGTTTGGGCATGGTGTATTGTTCGGAGCCGAAGGCCGTTGTTGTTGGGGTTTCTGTGTAGAGTACCGTGGGGGCGCTGAAGAGGGCGTCTATACCAAATCGCGTTTGTAATATTTCTGTGAGAATTTCGGTCTGGATAGCGCCCATGATCTTGACGTGTAATTCACGCTCTTCCTGAAACCACTTAAAATTCAAATGCGGATCTTCGCTGGCCAATTGCTGCAATGCTTCGGCCAACCGGGAGTGATCCGCATTGTTTTTTGCGGTGACCTGCACGGATAAGAGCGGTTCGCTGAGTGTGTAGTTGCCGGGCACAGGTTCAGGATCGCCCAAGATGTCGCCAATCCGGATCGCCGGCATACCACATAAGAATCCAATGTCACCGGCTGTAAGAACACCTGTATCTTCAAGCTTGTTCAGCGTGTTCTTTTTTATTTGTGTGATTTTTTCTTCCCGTTTGGCTGTAAAATTGGCTACTGTGTCGCGTGTTTTTAACTCGCCTGCATAAAGGCGAACGCCTGCGATGCGACCATGTTTAGGATTGTGATCAATGCGGAAGACAACACCTGAGGCCGGGCGGGCAGTGTCTGTATCTGCGTCTGGGAAGTATGCGGCAATGGCGTTGAGGAGGTTTTCAATACCGATGTTGTTTTTTGCCGCGCCACACAAGGCAGGGAAGATTTGACGTTTTTTTACACACTCCGTCAGGGTCGTTTGCAGTGCGTGGGGCGGGATGGGTTCTTCGTTGACGTATTTTTCTAAGAGAGCATCGTCCTTTTCTGCGATACGTTCCACAAGGTCGTTCTGTTGCGCATCATTCAACTCGGTGATATCCGCATCTGTTTCGCCCTTTTTTTGTGAGCAATTGAGCAGAACCATATCCTGCGAAAAGTCACGTTTGAGGCTATCCAACACCGCAGTTGCACTTGCACCGATGCGATCAATTTTGTTGATAAAAATGATTGTTGGAATACTCAGGGCTTCAAGGGCCTGCCAGATGGTTTCTGTTTGGGCTTGTATGCCTTCAACGGCAGAGATTACCAGGACTGCGCAATCGAGCACGCGGAGTGAGCGTTCGACTTCTGCAGAAAAATCGACATGGCCTGGTGTATCGATTAAATTGATCTGGACACCATTCCAGAGGGTGCTGCTCTGAATTTACGTAAATGAGTTGCAAAAAAGGCTCCAAATCCCGATCATACAACAGACTGAAAACAATAAGGTTGTATAGATACGGGAAAGGAGCCCAAGATGGACCTCGCAGAGATGATCGAAGCCGCCACCTGGGAATTTAAGCAAAAATTGAGCGCCCATTGCGAAAATTTGGACCTGGAGAGTTTGACGCCTCAATTGGCAGAACAGGTCACAAGTGGGCTTGGTGAAGCCCTCAAGGCTTGTGGGATCGCAGCGCTTCGCACATTTTTGGAAGCCTACGAAGTGGATGAGGCCCCAAAACAGGTCGAGAATGTGCTGTATCGGTTTAAGCAACAAAGTGAGAAGACGTTTTTGACCCCCTTTGGGAAGATGAAGCTTTCTCGAAATCTGTTTCAGGCCGATGAAGGGGGGCCTTCTTATGTGCCGTTGGATGTGATGTGGGGAATGGTCGGTGAGTTTGCCACCGTGGAAGTTCGTGAAGCGGTGTTGTTCACGGTGAGCTTGATCACGCCGGAGGAAACCGTTTCTGTGCTGGAAAAGACGGCTCTGTTTCAGCCTTCTGCCACAGCGGTCAAACACATCACAGAAGAGACGGGAGCGTGGCTGGTCGAGATGGATGAAACACTCAACCGGTCGACCCGTCAGGAGGAGGAGAACCCCAAAGGGACAAAAGTGATGGTGGCCAGCCTGGATGGGACCCACCTCAGGCTGGATGAGCCGGGGAAAAAACGCGGGCGTCCACAAGAGAGGCCGGGGGAAAAACCGTCCGAAGAAAGTCCGACCAGTTTCAAACAGGCCCTGGTGGGCAGCCTGTCCTTTTATGGGGCACCTCCAAAGGACGGCACCCCACCAAAGCGTTTGGTCTCTCGGTATGTGGCACAAATGCCCGAAGAGGGTGGTCAAACGTTGAAGATACGCTTTGAGGAAGAACTCGATCATATCGAAGGACAACTGAAAGATGAGGTCGGAAAAGTGTTCCTGTGTGATGGGGCACGAGGGTTGTGGAAATATGCTGATACCACTCCTCGGTTCATCGGGTATGAAAAACTGGTGGATTTTTATCACACCACAGAACATCTGTCTGAAGCTGCCGAACTCCTGTTTGGCAAAAAATCAGCAAAAGCGCAAAGCTGGTATGAAACCTACCACCACAAACTGCTGACCCAAGATGGCGCAGCAGAAACCCTTATTCGCTCCATCGACTATTACAAAAGCCGCCGAAGGCTGGGTCAAAAACGATTGGAAGACCTGGAAACAGAACGAACCTTCTTCTTTCGGAACAAACACCGGATGGCCTATGCTGACTTTCGTCGAAGGGGTCTGCCCATTGGCTCGGGACCCGTCGAAGCGGCCTGCAAGACCCTGGTCAAGACAAGGCTTTGTCGATCGGGTATGCAATGGTCCTGGCAGGGAGGACAACGCATCTTGCAGTTACGCACTTACGTCAAGTCAAAACGATGGGATGCTTTCTGGAATCAGTATAAACAGGTTCGATATGCCAATGATGAACTCCTTGACTATGCCGATGCAGCATAGACAGAAAACATCTACGTAAAACCGAGTCGGCACCCATTCCAGACGAAGGAGAGGGTGGTTGCGCGAACAGAGATGCCACGTTTTTTTTCGACATCCAGTCCGTCCGATAAGCTTGTCCCTTTGTCCACTTTGCCAATGGATTTGATGCTGCCACTCAAATACAGCATATTTTCTGTGAGCGTTGTTTTGCCCGCATCAACATGAGCTAAGATGCCCAGGTTTCTTATCCGGGGTTTTTCCATTTTGATTCTTGAGACAGCAGGATATGATTATGCAGGGGACGGACTTTTTTCGCGGTCCTCAGCAGGGTACTGTTCGCTGCGGAAGTAGGCGTTGTCGAGCGTCTGGTTTTCGCAGGTGACGTCTTGCGTCACCCAGTGGGTTGCGTAGCCCCTGCGCCAGCGGTCCGATTCGTTGCGGTGTGAGGTGTGCAGGGTCTGGCTGTGGTGAAATACAACGCCTCCCTTGCGCACCAGGGCCAGTGATTCTTTGCTCAGGTCAACGAGGTGCGGCGGCGGAGCGAGGTTGTATGACTCATCCGGCACCCGCTCGTGAGGCAAGATCGGGCCTTTGTGCGATCTGTCGATGTAGCGCAGACAGCCGTTGGCGGCCTCGACGTCGTCGAGGGCTATCCAGGCTGTGATGACGTGGTTGGCAGGGAAACAGCGAAAGTAGAAGTTGTCCTGGTGATAGGGTTTGGCTGATCCGAAGTTTGGCGGTTTCATGAAAATCTGGTCCATTAGCAGAAGAGGGGGTTCGCCCACCAGTGCTTCGATCGCCCGGGACAGGCGCTCGCTGGTTACAAGCTCCTGAAACGCGCTGTGTTTGAAGAAGGGGCACTTGACCTTGCGCGGGACGAACCGGCCATCCCCCAACCGGTCGACTCTGGACGACGGTCCAGGCGCTTCGGGTTCTTCCTCGCTCAAAGCCAGAGCGATTTCGGCTATTTTTTCCACTTCCTGGCGTTCAAATACTCCCTCCACAACAACCCAGCCTTTTTCCCAATAGCGGTCGAATTTCTCCTGATCGATCATTGTCTGTGGTTTCCCTTCGAGTCTATGTGTTCCCGGCAGCCGCAGGACCGACTGGCTTTGGTGAACACCATGATGATTCTTCCGAGTTTCAAGGGCAGCTTTATTCAGCCTCGAAACCTTGATCCATCCTGAGCCCTGGCTTGACAGCGCATCAGCAGGTCCGTATCTTATTGGTGATAAATAGCAGGTGGATGTCGTATCGGTGAAGGAATTGCACGCATCCGGGACCGCGTCTTGAAAGAGGCAGTGCTGTATTTTGATTGAACATTTTCCACTTTTCGGATAAAATGAGCGTTGCTATGAATACACCGGCTTTTGTAACACCTGAGATTATCCGGCATGTCATAGACACCATTGTGCGTGCCGTGAATCCGAAAAAAATTATCGTGTTCGGATCTTGTGCTCGCAACGAAATACAGTGGGACAGCGATTTAGATCTTTTTGTGGTGATGGATACAAATCTGCCATTTGTAGACCGGGCATTGAGAATTCGCAATCTGTTCGAACAGGTTCCCTGTCCATTGGACGTTGTTGTTTACACACCGGAAGAAGTGGCCCATTGGCGTGATATTCCTTCTTCATTTGTTCACCAGGTATTTGCAGAAAGCCGTTTGCTTTATGACCGAACCGCAGAAGCAACTGGTCAAACAGTGGGTGCGCAAAGCTGAGAATGACCTGCTCAATGTGACCAACAATTTGCAGGCGGATCAAACGCCCTGGGATACGGTGTGCTTCCACTGCCAGCAGGCTGTCGAGAAGTATTTCAAGGCGGTTCTGGTTGTTCACGAACAGGAAATTCCAAGAACCCACGATCTGGAACAGCTCTGCAATTTGATACAATCGTGGATACCTGGAGTAGAAGAACAAAGAGACGAATTGCGATGGTTGACCACGTATGCCGTTATCAGCCGGTATCCTGTGGAAATTGAGGATGCGTCTCCGGGCAAAAAGGAAGGAAAACGCGCACATCAACTGGCAAAAGCGATCCGAAATGTGTGTCGAAATTATATCAAAGAAGTTGCTGAAAAACTGATAGAAGATGAAAAGGTGATGGATGCTTTAGAGGAAGATATTGAAGAAATGGGAAAGTGAGGCAGGCGACCCAAAAAATGTACCAAATCCGCGAACCCAATATCGTCCACATAACAAAGGTTTATCCAAATCAAGGATAGGCCTTTTATTTTTTCCTCAGAGCTTGGTCACCATGTGGTCACCAAATTGGGCTTATAGACAGAACGGGAAACTGTCAAGCGAAGTCGAGCATGTGGGGTGTAGGGGCAGCCGCCACGGATATCGAACATCCGAATATCCCTTCTCCTAAATACCAATCCGGTGCCCAAATACCGTCACTCCCAAGTTCATAAACCGTTCCCGATCCTCGGGCGTCTCGGCGCCTACGCCCACACCCACCTTTACGTGCGTATCCTTTATCTGGTCCAGCACGTGTTTCACACAGTCTTCCAGCGTCCGGAATGGAAATCGGGGATGGGCCTCGATACTGAACAGCAGATCGTTTGGTCCAAAGCTGAACACATCAACCCCGGGCCTGGCCAATTTTCCAGCGTTGATCACCGCCTCGACCGATTCAATTTGAATCGCCAGCCACCCATACGCATTCCACCAGGCAGCATATTCCAACCGGTCCGGACGTTCGTCCAGTCCTACCCGAAGCGTCCCGCCCCAACTGCGCTTGCCCACCTGAGGATAATAAAAAGCATTCACCGCTTCGGCCACAACCGCCTCGTCCTCGACCTCAGGCACCATAATTCCCGAGGGTCCCAGATCGAGATAATTCCCAACCAGATAGGCGTGGCGGGTGTGCTTGATCCGAACCTGAACGGGCAGCTTCAAATTCTGAGCCATCGCACAAAAAGCGGCCAGTTGGGCTTCGTTAAAAGGTCCATGCTGAGCATCCACAGAAAGATAGTCGCAATCGTGTTGGCCCAGGATATCTTCCAGGTGTGTCCGCTCAATATCCATTGGCACCCCAACAGACTTCACAATGTCGCCGTGCCGAATCCGCTGCTTTAATGCCTTTTCTGCCATCTTTCACTCCTCGCGGTAAATCCGCCCACGCCCTTTCACCGCTTCCAGTCCGCCAAAGTCTCCTTCCTCGAGGGCATATCCTTTGGGCTGCGGAGGGCGCACATCCTCGCCCAGAAATGCTTTGACCCTGGGGTGTGTGTAGTAGCCGTTGTAGGTATGTTGCACCAGTGCGTCGAAAAACGCCGGTTCGCTTGTTTCGACCTCTTGCAAAACCTTTAGCTTCCGGTCCTGATCCAGGGCTACAAAGTCTGCTTGAAATTGCGCCTGGGCCACAATCTGAACCTGCGCTATTCCCTGGCCAAAGAGCCGCCGCAAGCCCACAGCCTTTCCCACCACCCGATCCAGATAGCCCACCACCTCCACCTCGCCTGCGCCGGGAAAGCCTTCAGCGGGCGGAATCAACCGATCCACAACAGCCGCGATCAGGTCCATTTGCGAATCCACCAAAAAGGTCGGCGATGTCGATTGCGTGTCTGGCATCGGTTCTCCTATTTCCTCTACTCCCAGAGTGCGCCGGCGCTTTCAATCAAATAGATTCCGGGCGTTCTTTTTTACCTGATCTGCAATATACAACGCCAGTGCCTGAATCGTCGGCGTTGGATTCACCGCCCCACCCGTCACGAAAATGCTGCCGTCGATGATGAACAAATTCTTCACGTCATGGCAGCGCCCCATCTCGTCCACCACCGAGTGGTTGGGGTTGGGGCCCATCCGCGCCGTTCCCATCAAATGCCATCCGGCGGGTCCCAGCAGAGGGTTCACCAGAATCTCTCTGGCCCCGGCAGCTTCCAGCGCCTCTTTTGCCCGGGCTACCCCGTGGGCCATCATCTCCTGGCTGTTCTCGCTGAGCGTATACGTTACTCTGGGCGCTGGAATGCCGTCGCTGTCTACGAGATCGGAATCCAGAGTTACCCGGTTGTGCTCTTCCGGCAGATCTTCCCCGATCACCGCGATCGTGCAGGTTCTGGCCCACCGTTCCCTGAATACCCGGCGGTGGTCGGCTCCCCACGGAATCCGATGGCCCGTCATCCCGCCAAGGGCCGTATGCACCGGCCCCGAGCTGCGCACTACCTGAAAGCCATACCCCCGGACAAATCCCCTGGAAAGATCGGTTTCATAAAACTCGTGGCTCAAAATGCTGCACCCGATCGGACCGCGATGCCCATCCATTGGCTCGTTAAAAACACCGGCGACCATGGACACCGGATGAAACATCAAATTTCGGCCCACCTGCCCGCTGCGATTGGCCAGCCCGTTGGGAAACAGGCTCGATTTGGAGTTCAAAAGCAACCGGGGTGTGCCCACCCCGTTGCAGGCCATGACCACAACCCGGGCTTCCTGCCACTGGACCGTTCCGTTGGCGTCGTAATAAACCGCTCCGTTGGCCAGGCCGTTCCGATCCACCGTAATTTCCCGAACCCGGGCGTGGGTCTCCAGCACAGCGCCTTTCTCCAGCGCCTTTGGCCAGTAGGTCACATCGGTGCTGGACTTGGCCTTGATCGTGCACCCAATATCACAGGGCCCGCAGTTGTTGCAGGCCGCCCGTCCGTCATAGGGCCGTGACAAAATCGCGCTGTCGGAAGGCCACCAGTGCCACCCCAGTTTGTCAAATCCTGCGGCTACGGTATTGCCCAGCGTGCCCAGCGCGAGGGGCGGCGTCTGCCGGTCCGACCTGGGCGGATAAGCAGGATCTCCCGTCATCCCCGCAACACCCATTATCCGGTCGTTCAAATCGTAAAACGGTTCCAGACGGTTATACGTCACCGGCCAGTCATCGGCCACCCCATCCAGCGACCGAACCCTGAAATCGGAGGGATGAAACCGTGGAAAATGCGCGCTCCAGTGAATCGTGCTGCCCCCCACGGCATTGTACATCAACGGCGTAATCGGACTGTCACCGTCGTTCACCGGATAGTCTTCCTGCAGCCCCCGCCGGTTCGGATCGGGGTGAAAGTCCGTTTGTCTGTGAATCTCCCAGTCGGCCTCGGTAGAGGGATATGTTGACGGATCCACCCACCCGCCCTGATCCAGACACAGCACATCGTAGCCATCTTCGACCAGGCGCCACACAAAAGCTCCACCCGAAGCCCCCGCGCCAATCACAAGTACATCAACACGGTCTCTTCTTGAACTCCTGTTCATGTCAACATGCCTCCGGCCCAAAGGTTCAGCCATCCCACTCGAGAACCACACCCAGCGCATCGTCCGGGTTGTTGTAGAGCAGGTGATACGCGTCGAGAGTCTGTTCCCAGGGCAGCCGGTGGGTGATCAATTCGGAGATTCGGACGCGCCCGTCGATCAACATTTGCGCGGCGTCCTCCATGCATTCTTCCCGGGATTGGTCAACGCGAATCCCGGCCACGAGTACTTTGTTCATGAAGTTGTCGCCGTGGAGGGGGAGGGGTCCGCCCTGATACTTGGCGATGAGGTGAATCGCGCCTCCGGGCGCCAGCATCTGTTGGGCCTGCTCGAAGGACCGGATGCCCATGTTCCCGCCTACGCACTCGACGACGAGATCCGCGCCGATACCCTCCGTGAGTCTCTTGACCTCGGCCACCGAGTCGGTCTGCGAGACGTTGATCACCCCATCCGGACCGAGTTTCCCGGCGATCTCGCACCGGAGGGGGTAAGCGTCGACGACGATGACCTGGCCGGGATTCCTTTCTCTAATGATCTGAGCGCAGAGGGAGCCGACGATGCCTTGACCCAGAATGACCGCGGTCTGGCCCGATTGGATGGGGGACGTCCGCATCCACATGACGGAACTGGTTGTGAGAGGAAGGAAGGTTGCGGCCTCATAGGTCAGGTCATCGGACAGGGCGAACGCACGCTTCCGCCGACCTGACGCGTTTGCGAGAACGTATTGCGCGTGTGGGCCGTTGACCATGACGCGCTGACCGACCGAAAAATTCTCGACGCCGGGACCGATGGCGACGATCTCTCCAGCATCCGAATACCCCATGATGTCCGGACTGACGGCCTCTTCGAGTACGTAACGGCGAAACAGTTCGGACCCCCGGCTGATCAGGCTGCGCTTGACCTCCACCAGCATCTGTTCAGGGCCCGGTTCGGGTCGCTCGACCTCGACCATCTGTACGTTTCCGAAGCCCTCCAGTTTCTCGAGCTGCTGCATGCGTGGCATTTCTCACTCCTGGAAAGCGGTAGCGAATACCCATCTGGGCAAGTGCGATACCATAAAGATAATACCCCCGGCCGCACGCGTCAAAGTCTATTCTGAGTCCTGTCTTGACAGCGCATCAGCTGGTCTGTATTTTATTGCTGGTGAATAATCGTGTTCATCTGGTCCCATTGATCGAGATGACCCCCACCCAGTTCCTACAATCCGTGAGCGTGCAATCTTGCCAGAGCAAGTGAGCTTCAAACGAAATATCGGCCTGTTTATGGCGGTGATGATCGGCATCGGCGCCACAATGGGACCGGGAATTTTCGCCCTGCCGGGTGAGCTGGCCCATATGGTGGGGCCGCTCGGTATTCTGGTTTATCTGGTGATGGGCATCATGACTGTGTTCACCGCGCTGAACTACAGCGAACTGGGCGCGGCGATTCCGCTGGCCGGCGGCGGGTATTCCTTTACCAGCAGGACGATGAGCCGGCCCGTGGCTTTTTTTGCCGGCTGGTTCTTCTGGATCGGGAACACGCTCGCCTGTGCGATGTACGCGCTTATCTTCGCCCTGACGATCCGCACGTACTTCCTGGCCGACGCGAACATCGCCCTCATTACCCTTATCGCCACGGTGGTGTTCACCGCCGTCAACTACCTGGGAATGAGGGAAGCGCTCATCGTCATTACCGTCATGAACCTGGTGGAACTGGCGGTTCTCGTCGGCGTGGCGGTGCTCGGTATGGCCGATATCGAGCCGATGAACCTGGAGCCCCTCGCTCCTATGGGATGGCGTCCCTTCGTTCCGGCCATGGCGCTGATCTACATCTCCTACGTCGGATTCGAGCTCATCTCGAATGCGTCCGAAGAGATTATCGAGCCGCACAAGAACATACCGCGATCGATACTGATCACCCTTGGGATCAGCACGGCTATCTACATCCTGGTGGTCGGGGTGATGATGAGTGCCGTCAACTACAAAGAGCTGGCCCAAAGCGATGTGCCATTCATCTTCTTTGCGGATCGACTTTTCGGCGGCTGGGGACGCTGGGCCGCGATCATCGCGACCATCATGGCAAGCCTTTCCGCATTCAGCGTGACGCTGGGCGCCAGCGCTCGAATCCTGTTCGCGCTGGGTCGGGATCGACATTTCCCTCTATTCTTCGCCCGATTGCACCCCAGGTATCAGACGCCGGACATCGCCCTTGTTGCCTGCGCGGCGATCGTGGTCATCTTCAGCTCATCCGGGATTGTGAAGTTCGTGGCATCGGTGAGTGACTTCGGCTACCTGATGGGACTGGGGATCATCAACTACGCCGTGATCCCACTGCACCGGAAGATGCCCAATCTGAGACGTCCGTTCCAAACGTGGTTCTTTCCCCTGGTGCCTATCCTGGGAGTCATAACGACGTGGGTATTCGTACCGGCCCTGGAAGCGAGGAGCTTTGTTCTGGGGGGGGTACTCACACTGGTTGGGTGCGCCATATACCTGACGAGAGCCGAGAATCGCGCTGAAGTTCTGGAAATTCCGGCGGCACTTGCAGAGAGAACCAGGCTACTGATCGCGAGATTGAGGAGGACGCATATGCGCGTGTTAATCATAAGCGGGAAGAGACAGGGACAGAGCATCGCGAACCGGCTGCTGGCAAAAGATGAGGTCCGGGTGATGTTCCGTTCGGCGGAGCATCAGATCACTTTCATCGAGGAAGACAAGGCTCTGTGCGATGAGCTCGAGCGACGCTTCAATACGCCCATCTTCCAGGGAGACGGAACGAAGAAAGAGCTGCTGGAGCAGGTAGGCGTTGAGAATATCGATGTCGTGATTGCCGCATCCGAGGACGATGGCCGGAACGTGATCGCCGCGCTCCAGGCGAGACAACTGGGGCTGAAACAGGTGATCGCCGTTGTCCAGGACCCCGAGTATACGCAGCTCCTCGAGCAAAACGACGTCGTGGCGATCAGCGCACCCTGGGCCACGGCGGCCATGGTCGAGAGTCTCTTAGACAGGCCCGGTCTGGCACAGCTTTTCGAGTTTGGTATCGGAGCCGCCAGTGTTCTGGATATAATGGTACCCGAGAAGTCCCACGTAAGTGGACGTCCCATCCGTGACCTCGAAGTACCGAAGGAGTGTGTGATCGCGGCGATCATTCGAGACAACCAGTTCGTGGTACCGCGCGGCGGCACGACAATCGAGGAGAATGATCAAGTCTACTTCATTGGTCCAGCCGCCGCGATTCGGAAAGCGTGCGACATGTTTATGCGTGAGAATTAATGGCCTAAATTCCCAGTTCTCGATTCGCCACATCCTGATAAACACTCAGCGACCCATCCACAACCTCCTCCAGACTCACCGACCGTCCGACCTCGGAGGACTCGTGGCAGGCCATCACTAGGGCAACCCCCGCCAAGCCTTCCTCGGGTCCAACCTCCACCGGCGTCCCTTTATCGACGGCGTCCAGAAGCTCGCTCACCTCCATCGCAAGAATCTTCACGTCGGCCTCCCTTGACATGCCAGAGGAGGTCTGCTCGAACCTCGCCAGGCGGTCACCGCCGAAGTACTGCGATGTGCGGTTGTCGAGTGAGAAGTCGGGTACAAGAGAGAGCACCTCCTCGTCACTGAGCACATCGTCAAAACCTTCCCTGAACACTCGCAGCGGCAGGCCGGATCGCACCGACGGCAGATCCATCTGACCTTCACTGCCGTAAATGGTAAACCGGCGAAATCCGGGGCCCAGAGCTGTCTCGTCATGCAGAAACTGCCCCAGCGCACCGCTGGAGAATTCCAGAGTCGCCATGACCATATCCGGCGCATCCGCCGTCTGAACATCGGGATAGTCTTCAGCCGTGTGCTCGTGAAAGGACTTCACCGGAGCCCCTTTGAAAATCCGGTGGCTCTCCTGGAGTCTGACCCGTCCCGTCACCTGCCTCACCGGGCCGGCCAGATACATCTGCATATCGGCATTGTGCACCGCCTGCTCCAGAATCGGCCCGCCATGCTTGCGAACGTACCGCCACCCGGCCGCGGTGCCTTTTCGTCCTCCGCCGGCGAAAAGGTCGAGTACGGTCCGAACCTCGCCGATCGCTCCCGCTTTGAGAAGCGCCTGCGCCAATCGGCTGATCGGATCCCGGCGGTAATTCTCGGCTACCGACAGCACCCGGCCGTGTTTTTCGGCGGCGGCTTGCATCGCCCGGCAGGCCGCCACTGTGGGCGCCATCGGTTTTTCGGTCTGAACGTGCAGGCCGGCTTCGAAGGCAACCTCCGCGATCGAGTGGTGGACACTCGGCGCCGCTACGATATCCACCACATCCAATTCGGGGCAGCCTGCAACGGCATCCTCCAGAGATTGGAACGCTTGCGGTCGAATACCGAATAGCTCCTCGGCCTCCCCGGCGACGAATTCAGCACGCTTCAGCTCCGGGTCCACCACGGCGGCCACTCCCAGCCGACCGGGCTCAAAATCCTCTAAAGTACGATATCCCCGCAGGTGCCTGCGACCCATCCCGCCGCATCCCGCCAGGGCAAGTCGGTGAGGGGTGTGCATGATATGTTCCTTCCTATCAAGGGTCTATGCAGCCTTTCCGCAATGGCGCTTTAGCCGATAATTCCAGCGCCGATACCCAGGGTTCACCTCGAAATTTGGGGTTCCGCCTTCAGCGCCTTGCCGTCGTTCACCTCGCAGCCCGCCAGCAGCACTTCCTGAACCGTCAGGTCGTGCGTTTCTGAGTAATCCGGTGCTTTCTCCCCCCGGATACAGGCCTTCAATTCCCGCAGCAGGGTTGGAAAGGTTTCGGGTGGTTCAATGTCCAGTTCCTGCCAGCCCGCCTGATAGCCTTCCATCGCGTTTTCCAGACACAGGCTCAGGTTGTTTGACCCGATGGGCGCATGGATCGCCGTCCCCTCCGTTCCATGCACCTCGATCCGCCGTGCCATCCCCACCTGCATCGCGGCCATGTCGATCGTTCCCAGCCCGTTTTCGAACTCGTGCACCACCACTGCGTTGTCCACCACTGCCCGCTTGCCGTAATGTCTGCGCAGGATCGGGTGTACATCCGTGGGCCGCCCCATCAGCGCTACCAGGATATCCGTCAGGTGCCCGGCCATCTCGAAATAGATCCCTCCGTGATACACACTGAACTCCGTCTCCAGGTCCCTATGCCACGATTTGGGTTTGGGGATATGTCCGCGATAAGCGTAAATCTGTCCCAGGGCTCCCGCGTTCGCCAGCCGGATGGTCTCGTGTACCGCGGGGTTGTAGCGCCACATATAGGCCAGGTTCAGCACCAGCCCTTTATCCGAGGCCAGCTTCTGAATCCGCTTGAACCGGTCCAGATCCACCCCGGCAGGTTTTTCCAGCAACACGTGCATTCCTGCCTCCAGGGCCTGTTCCGCATACTCCAGGTTCTGATACACATGCCCTTCCACAATCACCGCCTCGGCCTCACTCTCCAGCACCGCCGGTACAGAATCAAATACCGGAATCTCCGGAATGTATTCCGCCCAGTCCGTCTTTCTGCCTGCGATCACCCCCGGGTCCGGATCGTACATCCCTACCAGCTGGACCTCATCGGGCCGCCGGGCGGCTTCCCGCACGTGCATGCTGGCGTGGCTGTGCCAGGTCCCTAGAAATGCGAACTTAAGTGGCATCTATCGATCTCCTCGATTATGGCTTGAATTTCTCGTTATTTCGCTTCAATCTGATCGATCAGGTGGACGGTGTGGATAACGTCCCGGATGTCGCTGATGGGGACTTTTTTGTTTTTTATGCAGTCCACAAAATGGGCTCCTCGCTATTTGGTGTGGGTAAGAGGCAGAAGGCCTCAGTAAAAGTGTCAGGAATCTCTTCGTATTCTCAAGCTGGTGTTGTATCATGGCAACCGTTTGGAGACAGGATGCTATCTACAACGAAGCCGGCGAGAGGAGTGTTACGTGAGAGATATCGATCTGTTTCAGATGGCATTGGGCCTGATACCCCCCTGGTTTGTGGATCGGAGTGAGTTTGATGCAGACGAGAAGCGACTGGATGTCTACCTTGATTTTTCCAGAGGTGGTCGGTTTACGTGTCCAGAATGTGGCCGAGACGACTGTGCTGCCTATGACAGCGAGGAGAAGACGTGGCGACACCTGAACTTTTTCCAGCACGAGACCTATTTGCACGCCCGGACACCGCGCATCGAGTGTCCTTTGTGTGGCGTTAAGCGGGTATCGGTTCCCTGGGGTAGAACCGATAGTGGATTCACCCTCTTGTTCGAAGCGTTCATCATGGCCCTGGCAAAAGAGATGACCGTCAATGCGATTGGGCGGTTGGTGAGCGAACACGATACCAGATTATGGCGCATCCTCCATCATTATGTGGAACAGGCCCGAAGTGAACAGGACTCAGTAATTTCCGGTTAGGATTTTGCAGAGAGGAGACAGCGAGGTCACAGAAGGGTTGATCAAAAGCAATTTCCATGAAAGGTTAGAGTTGTCAAAGAAAGATTCTACCCTTTCAAAGGAGATCTGCCCATGTCGATCCTGTCCTGTTCCCCACTATCTCCCAGCGTTAAAGAAAATGGGTTTGTGAAAGAATCGCCAACCTTTTCTACCCTGCTATCGCCCTTAGAAGCTCAATTGCCTCATCTCACCCCGTTGGAATCCGGAAGCAATAAGCCGCTGACTTACACGTTTGCGCATCAGATTCGGGGGTTAGTGTATTATCATATAGAGACTTGCACGTCTGCTCAAGATCTGCTTTTCGCGGCAAAATGTGATGGGTATGTGAACCGATTGCTCGTGCCCGACTCGGGTCTTGGTGAAAGCACCTTTTATGAAGCCAATGCGAGTCGGGGCAGCACGCAGATGATCGAGTTGGTGGATCGGCTGTCCAGGAAAGCCGCCAAATGCGTGGGCATCTCCTATGCCCAACTGGGTCATTTGGTGGTCATCGACGGGAGCCTGATTGGTGCGTGTTTGTCCATGACCTGGGCAGACTATCGCAAAAATGTGCGCAAGGCCAAGATGCACTTAGGCTTGGATCTGGACGGCTCGATTCCAAGAAAGATGATCCTGACCCAAGGGAAAGGCGCGGAAAGACCGTTTGTCTCTCATCTGCTGGAAGAAGGCGAAACCGGCGTTTTGGACCGGGGCTACCAGGACCATCAGCGGTTCGATGGCTGGATCGAAGAAGGCAAGCACTTCGTGGTGCGCTTGAAGAAGAATCAGTAATTTCCGGTTAGGATTTTGCAGAGAGGAGACAGCGAGGTCACAGAAGGGTTGATCAAAAGCAATTTCCATGAAAGGTTAGAGTTGTCAAAGAAAGATTCTACCCTTTCAAAGGAGATCTGCCCATGTCGATCCTGTCCTGTTCCCCACTATCTCCCAGCGTTAAAGAAAATGGGTTTGTGAAAGAATCGCCAACCTTTTCTACCCTGCTATCGCCCTTAGAAGCTCAATTGCCTCATCTCACCCCGTTGGAATCCGGAAGCAATAAGCCGCTGACTTACACGTTTGCGCATCAGATTCGGGGGTTAGTGTATTATCATATAGAGACTTGCACGTCTGCTCAAGATCTGCTTTTCGCGGCAAAATGTGATGGGTATGTGAACCGATTGCTCGTGCCCGACTCGGGTCTTGGTGAAAGCACCTTTTATGAAGCCAATGCGAGTCGGGGCAGCACGCAGATGATCGAGTTGGTGGATCGGCTGTCCAGGAAAGCCGCCAAATGCGTGGGCATCTCCTATGCCCAACTGGGTCATTTGGTGCATTGGAGTTGCCCCGTTTTGGTGGAGTGTTTAGGGCTTGGGCTTCAAGCCCGTGTTTGATGCTGTTTTTCATATGTCATCGGTGAGTGGTATGCGATTGATGAATGCCTACGATGGGGATTATACCAGCCCTCAATATACTCAAAAATAGCCAATCTGGCCTCCTTGTGGGTACGAAAACAACGGCGGTCGATCAATTCACATTCGAGGGTGGCGAAAAAGCTTTCACACAGTGCGTTGTCATAGCAGTCGCCTACAGAACCCATTGAGGGACGTATACCCGCCTCATCGCAGCGTTTACCGAAGGCAAGTGAAGTATACTGAGATCCCTGGTCGGAGTGGTGGATCACCCCACAAGGATGACGCTGCCAAAGTGCCATATTCAAAGCAGACAAAACCAACTCACTCTGGAGCGTCGAAGCCATCGTCCAGCCCACGACTCGGCGGGAAAAGACATCGATAACCACAGCAAGATACAGGAAGCCCGCCCAGGTTGGTACGTAGGTAATATCGGCCACCCAGAGTTTATTTGGGGCTTCAACAGTGAAGTCTCTCTTGACCAGATCAGGGGCTTTTTGAGCCTTTTTTCCCTTACGGGTGGTTCTGATACCCTTTCGACGGCTCACCCCGAAGATACCAATCTCAACCATCAGACGGGCGACACGCTTTTTGCCTATACGGATGCCTAATGCTGCCAGATTTTCCCAGATTCTGGGGGCTCCGTAGGTAGAATCAGAACGGGCATGAAAAGCCTTAATCTGTTCCTTGAGATCCGCATCGACCTTTGCTCTTGGCGATGGGGGGCGTCCTCGCCACGCATAATACCCACTGAGGGAGACACCCAGGACTCGGCATTGCGTGGTAATTGGCCATTTTGCCTGGTGCGCCTTCACGAACTGGAAGGCTTTCTGGGGATCGTGTTGGTCTCCTGAGCGAACCAGGCTGCTGCTTTTGACAAGATCTCACGCTCGATGCGTAACTGCTTAATCTCGCGACGAAGACGGCGCAACTCCTCTCGCTCATCACTGGTCAGACCGTCTTCTCGAAGGCCCTCGTCTCGGTCGGCCTGTACCACCCAGTTCCGGATCGTCTGGTCTGAGGGCTCGAACTCTTTGGCCAGCTCTCCTGGCGTACGACCGGCTCGAACCAATTCGACCATTTGCTTTTTGAACTCAGGTGGATAAGGTGGACGTGTTGGCGGCATAGTGGATCTCCTTTCTCCCAAGAGATAAGGTACCCACCGAAACGGGTCAAGTCCACATCGACGGGAGCCTGATTGGTGCGTGTTTGTCCATGACCTGGGCAGACTATCGCAAAAATGTGCGCAAGGCCAAGATGCACTTAGGCTTGGATCTGGACGGCTCGATTCCAAGAAAGATGATCCTGACCCAAGGGAAAGGCGCGGAAAGACCGTTTGTCTCTCATCTGCTGGAAGAAGGCGAAACCGGCGTTTTGGACCGGGGCTACCAGGACCATCAGCGGTTCGATGGCTGGATCGAAGAAGGCAAGCACTTCGTGGTGCGCTTGAAGAAGAATACCAAACGCGAGGTCCTTGAACACCTGCCCTTTCAAAAAGGCACCTCCATCTTCTTCTTTGCCAAAGTCTTACTGGGGGATACCCTTCACAAGATGACCTATCCGGTCTACCTGATCGGCTTCAAAAGCAGAGGCAAAACTTACTGGATCGCTACCGACCGACAGGACCTGACGGCAGAGCAAATCGCCTTCATTTTCTCGCTCAGATGGCAAGTTGAAACCTTCTTCGCCTGGTGGAAAAAGCACCTCAAAGTCTATCATCTCATCTCCAGAGACCCACACGGCCTCTTGGTGCAATTGCTCTCTGGACTGATCACCTATCTCCTGTTGGTGATCTATTTCCATCAACGCTATGGACAACGGCCTTGTGTGAAATACCTGCGACAGTTGAGATGGGATATCCGACATGAAACGCAACCACCGATCCTGGTACACATCTCCTTGGTGATACAGACAGATACGCCGTTATCTCCACTGGTTTTCCTATGGCTTTTGCGCCATGCAATTTTCTAACCGGAAATTACTGAAGAAGAATACCAAACGCGAGGTCCTTGAACACCTGCCCTTTCAAAAAGGCACCTCCATCTTCTTCTTTGCCAAAGTCTTACTGGGGGATACCCTTCACAAGATGACCTATCCGGTCTACCTGATCGGCTTCAAAAGCAGAGGCAAAACTTACTGGATCGCTACCGACCGACAGGACCTGACGGCAGAGCAAATCGCCTTCATTTTCTCGCTCAGATGGCAAGTTGAAACCTTCTTCGCCTGGTGGAAAAAGCACCTCAAAGTCTATCATCTCATCTCCAGAGACCCACACGGCCTCTTGGTGCAATTGCTCTCTGGACTGATCACCTATCTCCTGTTGGTGATCTATTTCCATCAACGCTATGGACAACGGCCTTGTGTGAAATACCTGCGACAGTTGAGATGGGATATCCGACATGAAACGCAACCACCGATCCTGGTACACATCTCCTTGGTGATACAGACAGATACGCCGTTATCTCCACTGGTTTTCCTATGGCTTTTGCGCCATGCAATTTTCTAACCGGAAATTACTGAACAGGACTATAAAGACGTAGAAAAGGTTGGGGTGGACGAAACCTCCAGTAAACGGGGTCACAACTACATCACGACCTTTGTCGATATGGCACAATCGAAGGTGCTTTTTGCCACGCCGGGGAAGGACGCGGGAACATTGACCGCCTTCAAAGAAGACCTGAAGGCGCATGGGGGAAGCCCAGAGCAGATCAAAGAGGCGTGTTGTGATATGTCCCCCGCATTCATTTCTGGGATCGAGGATACCTTTCAAGATGCCCAGATTACGTTTGACAAATTCCACGTGATGAAAATCATCAACGACGCGGTCGATCAAGTCCGGAGAGAGGAGCAAAAGGATCGTCCTGAACTCAAGAAAAGTCGCTATGTCTGGCTGAAGAATCCGGAGAATCTCACCCTCAAACAGCAGACGCTTTTTGAGAGTCTGAATGTGAGGAAGCTCAACCTGAAAACGGCCCGGGCTTACCAGATTAGACTCAACTTTCAGAAACTATACAATCAACCCAAAGCCCTTGTACAATATGGCGGACAGTTTTCTTTGACAAAAAAGTGCCGTTCACGCAGATTAGGTATCATAGACCACCACGTCAACGATACCCTTTATCTGGAGAGACGGCACAATGGAACTGGCAGAAAAGATACTCAAGAGTTTCAAGATTTCCAAGCCTCAAAAAAAGTTTCTGATGGCTGTGTTTACAGCGATCCTAACAGCTCACGGCAAGATCAATTTTCGTAACCTATCGCGTTACTCTCCTTTGTCACAGAAGACGTATTCACGCCAGTTTGCCAAACCCTTTGAATTTGTGGCCTTCAACCGAGCGGTGATCAATGAAAGCCTGGGCAGAGAAAGTGAACGGATCATCGTGTTAGATGCTTCTTTTGTGTCCAAGTCGGGCAAGCAGACCTATGGTCTGGATTATTTCTGGAACGGTTGTCATCGTCGGAGCGAAAAGGGGTTGGAAGTCTCCAGTGTGGCCATCGTGGATGTTTTGAGAAACACAGGCTTTACGCTGTCCGTTCGTCAAACCGATCCTGGAGATGAACGCCAAATGTCTGAGTCTAAGCCTAAACAGGATGTCGTCAAGGTCAATAAAAAGAAAAGGACCGTCAAGAAAAAGGGCACCAAAAAAAAGGGGAAAGCCAAGTCGAAAAAGCAAAGCTCCAAACAGGCAGAAGACGTCGAAACCCTAACAGATCAGTATTTACAGCACCTGAGTGATGTCAAACCCAGCTTGTTAGAGAATGAAAAATATACCGTTATCGATGGCTATTTTAGCAAGAAGAAATTTGTTGATGGCGTCCGTGATTTGGATCTACACCAGATCGGCAAATTGCGCTGCGACGCCAATATGCGCTATCTCTACACCGGACCAAAACGGGAAAAGGGAAGCGGAAGGCACAAGACCTATGACGGCAAAGTCAACTGGCAGGACCTGTCTCGGTTTTCATATACCCAAACACAAGATGGCATCGCCATTTACAGTCTTGTCTTGAATCACGTCTCCTTAAAACGCAATTTGAAAGCCGTCGTCTTGCTGGATCACACGAACAAGGACAAGAAGAAATATGCGATCTTGTTTTCAACCGACAAAGACCTAAGTGCCAAGACGATTGTCAGATATTACAAAGCGCGTTTCCAAATTGAATTTATTTTCAGAGATGCCAAACAGTTCACCGGATTGTGCGACTGTCAAGCCAGAGATCAAAAACGGCTGGCTTTCCATTTTAATGCCTCTTTGACAACCCTCAATTTAGCCAAAACGGAACACTTACAAGCCCAATCAGATACGAGACCCATACCCTTTTCCATGGCCAGTGTAAAAGCCTGTTATTTCAACACGTATTTTCTCCAGAATATTTTTTAATGTTAGACCTCGACCTAAATTTGATTAAAAAATCTCCCCAATACCAAAAACTGCGGGATTATGGCAAAATTGCTGCTTAAAAATGGCCGAACTATTGTTGTAGAAACGTTCCTCAAAAAATGGTACTTCTGGGCTACACACAGCCGGTTACAGCCTATTATCGATGCGGCATATACAATCAAAAATCACTGGCACGGCGTCTTGCGCTGGTTTGACTCCGGAATCTCGAATGGGATACTGGAAGGGATCAACAGCCTCGTTCAGGCCGCCAAAGCCAAGGCCAGAGGATTTCGCTCCACCAGAAACCTTATTACTGTCGTCTATCTCATCGCAGGCAAACTTGACATGAAACTACCCACGTGAAACAGCGAAGAGCCAAAAAATGTTCGTGCATATTCAGAACGCCTTCGTAGCGGGGCACGTCTTCTTTGTTCACCCCGTCGATCTCCCAGCCGCCCATCACCCGGCTCTGGTTGTCTTCCAGAATTTCGATTTCCTGGGGCAGTTTCATGTAACAGCCAATGCCAACCCCGTGGAGTTCGGAACGCAGAACTCGACCGCCGGAAGCCCGATTGCCGAATATGACCCCCGTGGCATTGTTGTCGAAGCGAATCAGGGCGGTGTAGTGGTTCCAGCTCTGACCGCCGAATTTGTCCTGGTAGGCGGTAACCTCCACCGGCTCGCCCCCCGCCATATAGCGGGTCAGGTCCACCACATGGCAGACATCGTTCCAGAGGGTGGTGGTGAGTTCGGCGCCGTCACCCCCCAGGATGCGCTTGTTGAAGGTGGTGGTGACCAGCGTTACAGGACTCTTCTCAGCCACCAGGCGCATGGCCTCCCGGGTAATGGCGGTGTAACGGCGCTGAAAACCGACCATGCAGTAGACGTCGTTGGCCACGGCGGCCTCCAGGATCTGCCGGGTCTCGTCGCTGTTTTTGCCGGGGGGTTTTTCGATGAAGATATGTTTGCCGGCATTCAAACAGTCCAGGGCCGGCTGGAGGATCCACTTCTCGTTCATGACACAGTAGACCACGTCCGGGTCGACCTCATCGAGCATTTTGCAGTGGTCGGTGAAGGTTTTCCGGAACTCATACTTTTTGGCTACCTGCCCCAGGCGGTCCTCATCCAGCTCGCAGACAGCAACCATGTCCACGTCCTGTTCCAGGCGGTTGACATTGGGATAATGGGCTCCCTGACTGCGGTTGCCGGCGCCGATAAAACCTGCTTTTAACATGTACAATACTTCGGACAGTTTTTGTAATTCTGGGGGTTCAAATTTCATAAGCCATTGAAAAATAACAGTTTATGGAATCTGATGCTAAATTTACAACCTGTTGAAAATCAACAACTTATAAAAAGTGTCCGAACCATTGATGTACACATCCTCGATGTATAAGGTGGTGGTTCAGTACCAGTTCATCTGATGCTGTAATATTCTCTCTCGTCGTCCTGAAGACTGCACCTACCGTCGACAATCATGCGCCCTCCTTCAGCAAGAGTCAGAAAACGCTGACTCAGCCGTTTCCTTTGCGGCCGTCTTCATTTTCGCTCGTTCCTCGATCAGCAGGTTCATCCAGTGCTTCATATACTTGCCGTGGTCGTGCCACACGCGACCACTGACGAGATTTCCATCGATGACGCACGGCTCGTCGACGAAGATCCCGCCACAGACTTCCAGGTCGAACCGGCACTTCCACACACAGGCCATCCGACGCCCTTTGACCACGCCCGCCCGACACGGTATTTCGACGCCGTGGCAGACGCTGGCGACCGGCTTGTTGGTTCGTCTGTCTTTCCTGATGTAGAATCCCGTTGGGAAATGGTTCGCGATAATTTACAGCATCAGGAGAGCGTCCTCAAGGAGAAACAAGGGGCGGTTACGAACGTAAACTATAATAAGAGCACCCGGGCGGGGCGATACGTGCGGCAGCCGGGCGACTACAAAGCCTTTATCCCCAACCCCCTTCCCCCGGACCCGCCCGTTGAGAATGAGGCTTTGAGATAGAGGAGTTCAGCATCAAAATTCGCTCCGAGAGAAATTTTACTTGACACGAAGATCAAAAGTAACTATTTTAGTTACAAATAAACATAAACCCATAAGTGCGTGTAGTCTTATGAACACATCCAGCAGATTTGTTGTTGCGACACATATTTTGACGGCTCTGTATGTCGGTCGTGAACGCGGGATCGAAGCCATGACATCAGATTTTCTGGCGGACAGCGTTAATACCAATCCCGTGGTGATTCGACGACTTCTGGGTCAGTTGCGGAAGGCAGGGCTTGTCGTATCACAAGTGGGTGCTCGAGGCGGCTTCAGTCTGGGCAGGTCTGCGGGATCGATGACGCTATTGGATGTGCATCGGGCCGTGGAAGAAGGATCTCTCTATCACTTCCATTACAGAGAGCCTAACCAGCTTTGCCCGATTGGATGCACGATTCAGGACGCACTGAGAGGCCTGTTTTCCGAGGCGGAAAGCGCGGTTGAGGCGGTGCTAAGGAGTAAGACGCTCCTGCAAATGGCACAGGAGATGATGGCAACAACGAAGTTCCAGGAAGTGGCTGCGGTGGCAGAAGCCGAAGGCAGAGCGCCAACGCCATAGGTGGAGCGGATACGAAGGCGGCGATAAGTCGCCTATTATGAGTCGCCAAATTGTAACAAGAATAGTTTTATTTCAACACAAGATTCTGAAGGGAGGTCCATATGCAAGGCCATCGGGTTGTTTCAAAAGAGGAGTGGCTTGCCGTTCGCATCGAATATTTGAAGGAGGAAAAGAGGCTTACTCGACTCCGGGACCAGTTGAGTCAATCGCGCCGGGAGCTTCCGTGGGTGCGCGTCGACAAGGAATATCTGTTTCACGGACCGAGGGGATCAGAAGCTCTATCGGATCTGTTCGATGGCAGAAGCCAGTTGATCGTGTATCACTTCATGTTCGGACCGGATTGGGAGGAGGGATGCAAGAGCTGTTCTTTTTGGGCAGACAATTTCGACGGAACGGAAATCCATCTCAAGCATCGAGATATCAGTTTCGTGGTTGTCTCCAGGGCAGAGCTAGAGGTTCTGGAGGGGTATAAAAGCAGAATGGGCTGGCGATTCAAGTGGGTGTCGTCATACGGGAGCGACTTTAATTCTGACTATCAAGCGTCATTCTCGGAAGAAGAGGTCGAGAAGGATGAAGGGTATTACAATTTCCGGGTTGGTGAGATTCCGGGCGATGAGGCTGCCGGCGTAAGTGTGTTTTACAAAAATGATCAAGGTGAGATATTTCACACCTATTCCTGCTACTCAAGAGGACTGGACATGCTGAATGGCGCTTACCAGTACATGGATCTTGCCCCGAAAGGGCGAGACGAGGGTGAGCTGCCTTACACCATGGCGTGGCTGCATCGCCACGATGATTACCCTGATTGAGTCAAAAGGAGGATTCAAATCGATTATGAGCCAGGTGGAAGCCCGAAATCGAAGGGAATTCCTGGCGTGAAAATTTATAACAATTGTTCTCGTTGAAACATCCTTTTGCGTTTCCCTCCCGGTATCAGCGGTGGTACTTCGGCTGCCGCGGCGCCCTGTCCCGCTGCAATCGGTGCTTACTTCCTTCCAGCGGCAGCCCCACCCGTGCCCCTCCACGCAGGTGCGACTCCACAAAGGCAAAAATCAGTTCGGTATTGGTCCAGGCCAGCCTCACCCCCCCACGCGGCGGCTCGCCCGTATCCAGCGAGTGTACCAGATCTTCGATCAGCCGCACCGTCGAACTGGTGGGGTCGAACGCCGGAAACTCCCCCGGCACCAGCACGCGCCGGCCGCGATGGTCCTGCCCTCCCGGCTCGCGCACCTGCCATTCCGCCCCGTTGCCCAGCGCAGTCACCACGCCGTGCTCGCCCACGGCTTCCACTTCCAGTCCCCGCCCCGAATTGAGCGCGTATGCGGTCACCCCGTTCTCGAACTGCATGATACCGTGTCCCACCGGATCCTCGCGCAACCGCTCAGCTTCAATCACCTCGTCCCCGTTGGGCAGATGCGCCTGCACCCAGGAAACCGGGCAGTCGCTGTTGAGCCTCAGCAGCAGATCAAAGCTGTGGCTGGCCCCGTTGAAAAGCGCGCTGGTCTGGTGGATAATCAGCGTTTTCAACCGGCCGATCCGGCCGCCGTCGATCACGTCCACCATCGCGTCGTATCCCGGATCCCAGCGCCGGTTCGTTCCCATATTGAAAAAAACTCCGTTGCGTTCCACCGCCTCCATCATAGCGTCGGCCTCCTCCATAGAAGAAGCCATGGCCTTTTCTGCGTAGATCGCCTTAACCCCGTGCCCGGCCGCGTAGATGACGATCTCCGCTCGATGCTCCGGCTGGGTGGCGACGCTGACAATGTCGGGCTGTTCTTTGTCGATCATCTCCTTGTAGTCCAGGTATTGCTTTTCTTTGGGCACACCATAGCTGAGGCCCACCTGCGCCATCACATCCACCCGCAAATCCGAACACGCCACCATTTCCGTGCGCTTGCACGCTTCGTAGCCCGCCGCGTGCGAGTACGGCCCCCTCTCTTCCGGTGCCTCGTTGTCGATAAAGGCGCCCATCCGGCTGCAGCCGATCAGTGCGGTCTTGTAGATTTTCATAGATTCTCCTCTGAATTGGATTGACATTTTTGATTCAGAAAAATATATTGTCGCACAAACTTAAGGGGGTTGCACATCTTTATATTCTAAATGGAAAGGAAAAGAGATGACGACACAACAACAGGGCAGACACGATCTGGCTGAATATCCGATACAGGATCATGTCCGACTGGAAGTCTACTGGCGGGATGACCGTGCCGGGTACGGCCCCGCAGCATCTGTTTATGCCTATGACCAGGAGGTGTTGCGTTTGGACTGCTTTGGCGAAGCAAAAAAACAGGGCGGAAAGGGTCACTGCCACGTCAACTTGAAGCAGACACGGGGAAGGCAGTGGATGTACCGCCCCGGATCTGTGAAAGACCACATCGAGCAAGCGATGTATGATCTGAGGCACAACCTCGGGTATTGTTTGGCGACAAATACAGATGAAAGGATTCAGGAGATTACGATCGATCCAGAAGCGCTGGAACCGGTTGCCGGGCAGGCTGAGGAAAAAATGCTGGCGTTTATGCCCCAACTCAACCTGAAATAACGCGATGTCCGTATGTTATCGATGGACTCCTCCGAAAACAATAGGATATTCAACCCCTTACACGTGAAAAATGTATAGATTTCGTTCTGCCAGTGGCAGATCGACCCAGGCTCCACTCTGTCGATGGCTCTCCGCCACCGCAATACAGGCTTCCGTAATATGGTGGGCCACATCCACATGCCCAAGAGTCGGTCGTCCGGTCTCGTACGCATCCACCAGATCTTCCAGACAGGACACAACATGACTTTTGTCCGTCACGGGCGTAGTGGGGGTTTCGTCCCAGCCCTGCCGCTTCCCCACCATCTGACCGTTCTTGCGCAATAGAATGCCGTCGCCGTTGTTCATGGAGCGAATGCACCCTTCCGTTCCCAGCACTTCAAACTCCCACCCTGCCGCCGGCACCGACCAGGCCTCAACCCCGTTCTTAAACCGGAGCTGATAAATCGCCCGCGGATCGTAAGTTAGGTGGTCATCCTGAATCAGCGTATCCCGGGGTATCAGTTCCCCGCGCACCGCTTCGATCTCGGGATCGCCCAGTAAAAACGAAATCGTATCAATTGAATGAATGTGCCCGTGCATCAAGCTTGAAGGCGCATAATGCACCGCCGCACGGGGTTCCCCGATCTCGCCGGCTGCAATTGCCTCCCGCACCGCGTGATAGTGCAGATTAAATCGTCGAAGCACGCCGGTATTAAACACCGTCCCGTTGGCCTTCACCGCCTGCAGAACCTCGTCAGCCCGTGCCACCGAACTGGCCATCGCCTTTTCCACATACAGCATCGGCACCCCCGCATTGGCCAGGCTCACCGCCAGGTCCGCATGCGAATCCCCCCGAAAAGACGCATCCGGCGCCTCCTGCGCAGGTTTGAACAGGCCCGACGCCGTGGTGCAAATTGCCACCAGATCGGGCTGTTCTTGTTTCACCATTTCCATATAGTCTTCATACACGGCCTCCACACCCCACCGCGCCTGAAAAGCCTCCCGCTTATCGGCCTGCAAATCCGCCCCGGCCACCAGATCCAGTTGATCCATCGCCTTGCAACACGCCGCAATCGAATACGGCTTTGTGGCGTGCCCTTCATCGTCGATGGTACTGCCCATCCGTCCCAGACCGATAATGCCCACACGATAGGTTTTCATTGTCTCTCCTTGTTGATAACTTCAGCCTTTTACATTTCCGCCTGCTTCGGATCCTCGAAAATTTTTTCCGGACAGATATACCTGTCACAGCGATTTGGGGGAGCAACGAGTCGAAATCAAGCGATAGATTCGGCGCCCTCCACAATTGTCTGGATGTCCGTCATTCCTGTACCCGGTCCCGTTGGGACCGTCATGGCGCCATCGTGTATTTTGAGCGCCGGGTCGAACCAATTGCTGTACCGCTCGATGCCGCGCTTGTATTCCTGGTATCGACCGATGTCCGGTGTGAACGAGGCGAAGATCAGCATGTAGATAAACCCGAAGCCGCCCGAGATGTGGACCGTGGTCGGCATCCCTGAAACCGCCGCCATTCGGGCAACCCGCGTGGAGCGGATCAGGCCGCCGTAGTAGTGGAGATCGGGCTGGACGATGTCGACGCCGCGGTTGGCGATCATCCAGCGGAACCGGCGCTGGCTGGATTCCTGTTCTCCGCCCGATACGGGTATGGTCAGCGCATCGGCGACACGTTTCGTGTCTTCGAGGTGGTCGAATGGACACGGTTCTTCGAAGTATACCGCTCCGATGTCTTCGAGCATCCGGCCGACTTCGATGGCCAGCGGAGGGTCATAGGAGCTGTTCGAGTCGGCGTGAATGTCGATGTCGTCCCCGAGGGTTTCTCGGGCCAGCGGGATGAGCGTTTTTGTGCGGCCCGGTGAGGCGTCTTTGTTTTGACTCATGCGCCCGCCGATCCGGAATTTGACGGCTTTGGCGCCGGTTTCATCCAGGAGGCTTTGCAGGTATTCGACCTCCTCTTCCGGTGTGCTGTCCCGCCGTCCGCTGGCCACATAGAAGCGCGCCCACTGGCGCACGGCCCCGCCCATGAGTTCGGCAATGGACTTGCCGGCGACTCTGCCGAGCATATCAAGCAGCGCAAATTCGACCCATGCCACCGGGCACCACAGGGCCTGTCCCAGGAGTTTGTAGTTGCTTTCGTGGCGGTACACGCCAAAAAGGTGTGCTTCGAGGTCGCGGGCGTCTTTGCCGATGAAGTAGGGAATGACCAGTTGATTGAGGATGAGATGGAGATAAGGCGCCCGTCCATTCGTAAAGGCCAGGCCCTCGGCGCCGTCTTTTGATCGGACCTGAACGTAGTATTCCCGGTCTTTTTTCAACAGCTTGATCGAAGCGATGACCACCGGCGAGTCAAGCCCGTCCAGCCTGAGAATCGGCTCGGCTGCGGCCTGGTCAAGTGCATCGATGTTCAGCGTTGTGCTCATTGTCAACTCCCTGGTGAACGGCTTGTTTGCTTGGCATCCCCTTCAAAATCGGGTTGACGTCTGTGAGAATATGAGGTACTCATGATAACATGACTTCATAGTCTGCGCAACTTCAAGAAAGGAGCGTGCCTGGGCATTTCGCTGAATGAAGATGTGCTGGAGAAGTATGCTGTTTCTGAATAGACCAACGTTTTATTCGATGCCCGCACGGGCAGATGGCAGCACCACGGAAACCGTCGTTCCCAAACCAATGTCACTGGTTAACGTGATGGCGCCGCCGTGTAGTGTTGCAATCATTTTGGATATGGAAAGCCCGAGTCCGGCGCCGCCTGTTTCACGAGATCGATCTTTTCCGACCCGATAGAATCGCTCGAAAACCTTCTTGTGTTCACCTTCCGGAATTCCGATGCCCTGATCTTTGATTGTGATTTGAATTCCCCCGCTTCCGTTGAATGCGTTATTCTGTTTCTGGATGTCGATTTCAACCGGCTGGTCTTTATCCGAGTATTTTGACGCGTTTGAAACAAGGTTGAGAAATAACCGGGAGAGCAGGTTTTGATCTCCCGCAACCGTGTATGACCCTCCAATGTTGAGCGTCAAGGCCTGATTTTTCAACGAACACACGGCTTCCCAGTCTCTTGATTGCTCACCGCAGAACTGCGCCAGATCGATGGGCGTGTGGGTAATCGATAAAGACGCCGTATCGCTGCGGGCCAACAAAAGTAGGCTATCTACAATATGGATAATATGCAGGGTTTCCTCTAACAGTTCCGAGAGAATCTGGATGTAATCCTCTTTTTCCCTTTCCCTGGTTAAAGCGACTTCGATATTTCCCCTCAGAATGGTGAGTGGGGTCTGCAGCTCGTGCGCAACGTTGGATGAAAAGTTGTTGATCTCGTTGTAGGATTTATCGAGCCGTTCAAACAGGCTGTTCAGGGTTTCAACCAGGCTCTGTACCTCTGAATCCGCCTGAACCAGTTCGATCCGCCGGTCCAGATTCCCCAAGTTCATCTCTCCTACCGCCTGCCGGATGGACAACACCGGTCGAACCATCCTGCTGGCCATCACGTAAGCAAGCCCGAATCCGAGAAGCATCACAACAATCAACGTCAGGATAATGGTGTCGTTCAGGATGTCGATATAGTCGGCTACCTGCTGCACGTTGGCTCCGGACAGAATATAGGCGACAACCGCGCCCTCTCTTTTGACGGGCAGAACAACGCACATCATCTGCATGGTGTCGATGGTGAAATGGACCGTCCGGCGTGTTGATGTGGGCTGAAAGGCATGAAACCGCTGGATCTCCAGGGGTTCTAAATTAGCGGTCTGTTTCAGGGTTTTGAATTGGGCATCGGTAGCCACGACAAATTCAAAGTCGGGAGCGCCCTCGGCTTCATCCTCCTCAAGCCATTCGTGATGGTCGCGAATACGCACCGCCCCATTCTCAAATTCAACCGTTCCGGCGAATTCACGAGCGTCCTCGATAAGCTCGGCCTCCAGTCTTCCGAAAGCCGTGTTCCGAAATGAGAGGTAATACACCAGGGCGCTCACAAGCAGAACGGTGCTCCCCATAAAGGCAAACGCAGTTAGCAATTTTGTCTTCAGGCTCAATCTCATCGCTCTGGATCCTTCAGAACATAGCCGGCGCCCCGGACGGTATGGATCAGCGGGCGTTTGGACCCGCAATCCAGCTTGTTTCTCAAATAATTGATATATACATCCACGACGTTGGAGCCGCGATCGAAGTTGATATTCCACACATGGTCCGTCAGCACGGCCCGGGTGATCAGACGGTTTTTGTTGCGAAGGAAATATTCCAGGATTGAAAACTCCTTGTTGGAAAGGTCTATGGATTCCCCGCCCCTGCGTACGATTCGTTCAGAGACGTTCATCTCCAGATCATCGACCTGAAATGTCTCAACCGCTGTACTCCCTCTGCGCAGCAGGGCACGAATACGCGCCAGCAATTCCAGAAAGGAAAACGGTTTTGTGACATAATCGTCCGCACCGGCGTCGAAGCCTGTGACCTTGTCCGCCACAGCGTCCTTTACGGTTAAAAACAGGATCGGAATATGGGGCGATCGTTTTCGAATCGCTTTGCACACGGCGACCCCGTCCATTTCCGGCAGCATCCAGTCCACAATGACCAGGTCAAAGGGGTCTGTTTCAAAGGCATCAAGACCCGACCGTCCGTCGTGCCGGACTTCTACGGCATAGCCGTTCTCTGAGAGTCCTTTAGAAATAAAGGGTGCCGACTCGGTTTTACGTAGATGTTTTCTGTCTATGCTGCATCGGCATAGTCAAGGAGTTCATCATTGGCATATCGAACCTGTTTATACTGATTCCAGAAAGCATCCCATCGTTTTGACTTGACGTAAGTGCGTAACTACAAGATGCGTTGTCCTCCCTGCCAGGACCATTGCATACCCGATCGACAAAGCCTTGTCTTGACCAGGGTCTTGCAGGCCGCTTCGACGGGTCCCGAGCCAATGGGCAGACCCCTTCGACGAAAGTCAGCATAGGCCATCCGGTGTTTGTTCCGAAAGAAGAAGGTTCGTTCTGTTTCCAGGTCTTCCAATCGTTTTTGACCCAGCCTTCGGCGGCTTTTGTAATAGTCGATGGAGCGAATAAGGGTTTCTGCTGCGCCATCTTGGGTCAGCAGTTTGTGGTGGTAGGTTTCATACCAGCTTTGCGCTTTTGCTGATTTTTTGCCAAACAGGAGTTCGGCAGCTTCAGACAGATGTTCTGTGGTGTGATAAAAACCCACCAGTTTTTCATACCCGATGAACCGAGGAGTGGTATCAGCATATTTCCACAACCCTCGTGCCCCATCACACAGGAACACTTTTCCGACCTCATCTTTCAGTTGTCCTTCGATATGATCGAGTTCTTCCTCAAAGCGTATCTTCAACGTTTGACCACCCTCTTCGGGCATTTGTGCCACATACCGAGAGACCAAACGCTTTGGTGGGGTGCCGTCCTTTGGAGGTGCCCCATAAAAGGACAGGCTGCCCACCAGGGCCTGTTTGAAACTGGTCGGACTTTCTTCGGACGGTTTTTCCCCCGGCCTCTCTTGTGGACGCCCGCGTTTTTTCCCCGGCTCATCCAGCCTGAGGTGGGTCCCATCCAGGCTGGCCACCATCACTTTTGTCCCTTTGGGGTTCTCCTCCTCCTGACGGATCGACCGGTTGAGTGTTTCATCCATCTCGACCAGCCACGCTCCCGTCTCTTCTGTGATGTGTTTGACCGCTGTGGCAGAAGGCTGAAACAGAGCCGTCTTTTCCAGCACAGAAACGGTTTCCTCCGGCGTGATCAAGCTCACCGTGAACAACACCGCTTCACGAACTTCCACGGTGGCAAACTCACCGACCATTCCCCACATCACATCCAACGGCACATAAGAAGGCCCCCCTTCATCGGCCTGAAACAGATTTCGAGAAAGCTTCATCTTCCCAAAGGGGGTCAAAAACGTCTTCTCACTTTGTTGCTTAAACCGATACAGCACATTCTCGACCTGTTTTGGGGCCTCATCCACTTCGTAGGCTTCCAAAAATGTGCGAAGCGCTGCGATCCCACAAGCCTTGAAGGCTTCACCAAGCCCACTTGTGACCTGTTCTGCCAATTGAGGCGTCAAACTCTCCAGGTCCAAATTTTCGCAATGGGCGCTCAATTTTTGCTTAAATTCCCAGGTGGCGGCTTCGATCATCTCTGCGAGGTCCATCTTGGGCTCCTTTCCCGTATCTATACAACCTTATTGTTTTCAGTCTGTTGTATGATCGGGATTTGGAGCCTTTTTTGCAACTCATTTACGTAAATTCAGAGCAGCACCCGAAATAAAGGACGCAACTTTGGAATCATCTTCTATAAGCAGCAGCCGCATAGGTTGTCCTTCGTTTATGTATGTTCCGATACACCATTAAAATAACAAAGAAAATCCCGAATAGCACCTGGAAAAGCCAACATTAAAGCGTTTTAATGTTGGCTTAATTTTGTTCTAATCTTCCATTGGTATATTTGAAATCGTCCGAATTCGACCGGCCATATCATTTTGATTGTAGCGGCCGTGGGGCTCCCGAGGCTTTGCATGACGCACGTTTCCAACCCAAACAGGAGGTCAAAATGATCCGGTTCATGAGGGCCTGCAGAATCCTTATGTGTATGATGCTCTGCCTTTTCCGCGCGGCAAGTTTTGCACAGACGCCTGAACGTGAGACCACAGAAATCCACGGTCGCATCTTAGATGCCAATTCCAAAGAACCCATCAGTCTGGTGAATGTGACGTTACATGGGACACACCTGAGAAGTTCAACCGATCCGGGTGGACATTTTACGATCAGCAGGGTACCTCTGGGGATCTATACCCTTGGAGCGAGTCGTGTGGGATACAAAGAGGTGATCTATGAAAACCTTCGCATCGAATCCGAGGTGACTCTCAACTTGCTAGCGTCGGCGTCAGCTTTATGTACGCACGCGCCAAGGCGGAAGGTACGTTTGCGAAGGATAAAGGCTCGTGGCTTTTCTCCGCCCGCAGGGGATACCTGGATCTCATTCTCACCATTATGAAGCAGAACGATCTCCCTTCTCCCCAATATTACGACATCTTTGGGAAAATCCACTATGAACTCAATCCCCGACACACGTTTTTTTTTAATGTGCTCCGCGCCGGTGACAAGTACTCGTATAACGCGAACGGGACCACCGGGTTTCAAGACACAATTCAAACCAGGGAGATCGCGAACAACAGGTATGGGAACTCGTATGCCTGGGTGAGTTTGAAATCCGTCCTGGGGCAGCGCGTGTCGGTCAGGAGCATGGCTTCAGCAGGCCTGGTCACGAGAGACCGAGATGGTACAGAGAAGTATACCGCTTATCCCGATGCCGTTTACGCATTAACCAACAAACGCGATTTCTCCATTCTGGGGTTTAAGCAGGATTGGGCGTATGAACTTTCCAATTCGATGTTCCTGGAATCCGGTATTGATATTAAGAGGGTGGATGCCGACGATAATTTTACCAATTTCGTCGGAAAAAACCCGGACGATCCTACTGCAGACTCACTGGCTTACTACCCGGTGGAGACCCGTACGAATTTCAAGAAAAGCGGCACCCTCCTGGGTTTGTATCTGGTCAATCGCTTTCAAATTCTGAATCCTTTCACCCTTGAGCTTGGCCTGCGATATGATCGCGCCTCCTACACCAAAGACAGCGATTTCAGCCCACGCGTGCATGCCATGTTCAGGCTGGCGGAAAGGAGCAATTTGCGGTTGGGCTGGGGATACTACCGTCAAATGCAGGGCATCGAAGATGTGGCCGCTCTGAACGGTCAGGATCGATATTTCCCCTCTGAACGCTCCAAACAATGGACAGCAGGGTTGGAACACGCATTTCTCAACGGCGCCAGGTTACGCGTGGAGGGGTACTACAAGGGGGGGACAAACCTCAGACCGAAGTACAGAAACTGGATAGGAGCGCCTGACGTCTTTCCTGAGACAGATGAAGACAGAATTTTTGTCTATCCGGAAAAATCGATCTCCAAAGGGATGGAAGTCTATTATACGCAAGATATTGGAGGAAAAGTCTCCATAAGAGGAAGCTACGCGCTTGCATTTGTGAATGAGCAGACCCGTCGGGTGGACAATGTCAACGACCCCACAGCGATCGATTTTGACAGAAAGCATGCCCATCCGCAGGACCAACGGCATGCATTAAATCTGGATTGCACCTACCGGCCTGCCGAAACCTGGTCCATCAATATGTCTTACGCCTTTCACGCCGGGTGGCCCGCTACGCTGCAAAGCATGGTTGAAGTCACAGGAGACGATGGCAAGAAAGATTTCGCCATAAGACCCGTCAAGCTCTACGGGAGCAGGTTGCCCGACTATCACCGTATGGATGTACGCGTGACCAAAAGATTTACAACATCTCGAGGGGATGTGCGCTTTTTCTTTGAAGTGGTAAATCTTACGAATCACGACAACGTGTTTGGGTACGATTATTGGAAAGCACCGAGCAGCAACGGTGAGTTCCAACTCCGAAGGGACATGGAAAAATGGTTCATTGTGCTCCCCTCAATAGGGATAAGCTGGAGTGGAAATTTTTAGGTTAAAGTGGTATATTTAGAGTAAGCGTTCACCGCAGAGACGCGGAGGACGCGGAGAAAAGCCAAAATCGGGGATCGGGTACTGAGAAAACGGACCACGAATCACGAACATGACTCTCTCTGCGATCCCTGCGTCTCTGCGGTAAAATGCAGTATCTCGTTGCTAATGGAGGCGCGACATGGAAAAAACAGGCATGACAAAGACAGCCGGCCTGTTGATCCCGGCTGTAATCCTGACGGCATTTCTGGCGGTATCATCAGAATCTCAGGATTTTCAGAGTTCTATTCCAGTTCGTAAAAACCAGAAGAAACAACAGCATAAAATGGCCCGGATCTCTATCTTTAAAGCCATCGAGATCGCGTCATCCAGGTTCAAAGGAACGCCTGTGGAAGCGGAGCTGGAAGCCGAAGACGGCTACCTAGTCTACGAGGTCGAACTTTTGACCGGAGGCGGTAACATAACGGAAGTCGTTATTGATGCGGGCAACGGCAGCATATTGAAACAGGAGCGGGATGAGGAGGATGGCGATGAAGAAGACGAGACGGAGGATCACGATGGGGACGAAGGTGAAAATTCCCTGCGCGGGCAGACGAAAATCTCTCTGTGGGATGCGCTGAAAGCGGCTCTTGCTGCCAGACCGGGCACGGCAGTGGAAGCCGAATTGGACCGGGAAAACGGTCGTTGGCTATACAGCGTTGAGATTGTTGATGCCAATGACAAAGCTTTCGAAGTGAAAGTGGATGCCGGTACCGGGGAAGTTCGGAAAACCAAAAAGGACTGAGGACTTATTTTTTTAGGGAGCGTGTATGAAGCGGCTGTTTTGCATCTGGGCAGGGCTGTGGATCACCGTGTCTTCAAGTGTTGAGGCGGATACCGGCGTGATCAGACGGGATTTTCAGAACTTGCTGACCTGGGAAAATACAGGCATCGTCGCCCTGGGGATGGGCATGGCCGGCATGGTATATCGGTGGGACGATGATCTGGTCGGAAAAGCTGAACGTGTCCCGATTTTTGAAGTGACAGCAGATCCCTCAAATGTGTACGGGTCAAGTACATTTAACTTGCCGGTGACTGTTGGACTCTGGCTGTTTTCAAAAGCTTTGAAGCGGCCGAAACTAAAAGCCGTTTCTTCCGACCTCCTGCGAGCGCTTATTTTTACCCAGGCGCTGGTCGGTCCCATTAAACACGGGGTCCGCAGAAACCGTCCCGACGGGAGCAACCGGCTGTCTTTCCCTTCGGGCCATACGGCCAATGCTTTTGCCATTGCAGGGGTTCTGAACAAGCATTACGGTTTACGGGTAGGCATTCCGTTTTATGCCTGGAGCGTTCTGGTTGGGGGGGGACGCATGGAAGAAGACCGTCACTTCCTATCCGATGTGGTTGCAGGGGCTGCCATAGGGCTTGTGGTGGGACGATCGATGTCACGAACCGAATCGGAAAAGGTCAGCGTTCTGCCTGTACCGATGTCGGGGGGGATGGGGCTTATTCTGAGGTTCAGACACTGAAAAGATCATCTCTGAACATCAATATGGCGGACAGTTTTCTTTGACAAAAAAGTGCCGTTCACGCAGATTAGGTATCATAGACCACCACGTCAACGATACCCTTTATCTGGAGAGACGGCACAATGGAACTGGCAGAAAAGATACTCAAGAGTTTCAAGATTTCCAAGCCTCAAAAAAAGTTTCTGATGGCTGTGTTTACAGCGATCCTAACAGCTCACGGCAAGATCAATTTTCGTAACCTATCGCGTTACTCTCCTTTGTCACAGAAGACGTATTCACGCCAGTTTGCCAAACCCTTTGAATTTGTGGCCTTCAACCGAGCGGTGATCAATGAAAGCCTGGGCAGAGAAAGTGAACGGATCATCGTGTTAGATGCTTCTTTTGTGTCCAAGTCGGGCAAGCAGACCTATGGTCTGGATTATTTCTGGAACGGTTGTCATCGTCGGAGCGAAAAGGGGTTGGAAGTCTCCAGTGTGGCCATCGTGGATGTTTTGAGAAACACAGGCTTTACGCTGTCCGTTCGTCAAACCGATCCTGGAGATGAACGCCAAATGTCTGAGTCTAAGCCTAAACAGGATGTCGTCAAGGTCAATAAAAAGAAAAGGACCGTCAAGAAAAAGGGCACCAAAAAAAAGGGGAAAGCCAAGTCGAAAAAGCAAAGCTCCAAACAGGCAGAAGACGTCGAAACCCTAACAGATCAGTATTTACAGCACCTGAGTGATGTCAAACCCAGCTTGTTAGAGAATGAAAAATATACCGTTGTCGATGGCTATTTTAGCAAGAAGAAATTTGTTGATGGCGTCCGTGATTTGGATCTACACCAGATCGGCAAATTGCGCTGCGACGCCAATATGCGCTATCTCTACACCGGACCAAAACGGGAAAAGGGAAGCGGAAGGCACAAGACCTATGACGGCAAAGTCAACTGGCAGGACCTGTCTCGGTTTTCATATATCCAAACACAAGATGGCATCGCCATTTACAGTCTTGTCTTGAATCACGTCTCCTTAAAACGCAATTTGAAAGCCGTCGTCTTGCTGGATCACACGAACAAGGACAAGAAGAAATATGCGATCTTGTTTTCAACCGACAAAGACCTAAGTGCCAAGACGATTGTCAGATATTACAAAGCGCGTTTCCAAATTGAATTTATTTTCAGAGATGCCAAACAGTTCACCGGATTGTGCGACTGTCAAGCCAGAGATCAAAAACGGCTGGCTTTCCATTTTAATGCCTCTTTGACAACCCTCAATTTAGCCAAAACGGAACACTTACAAGCCCAATCAGATACGAGACCCATACCCTTTTCCATGGCCAGTGTAAAAGCCTGTTATTTCAACACGTATTTTCTCCAGAATATTTTTTTAATGTTAGACCTCGACCTAAATTTGATTAAAAAATCTCCCCAATACCAAAAACTGCGGGATTATGGCAAAATTGCTGCTTAAAAGTGGCCGAACTATTGAACATGTTCTTACAAGGCAGAAAGCAAGCTGTCTTATTGTTTTAGTTCTGGTCGCGAGGAGGCTGATATGACACTCTTTTCGTTTTGGGTCAATTGAAGATGGGCGACTACCAGCGAGCAGCGGAAAAGGTCAGGGGGTGGTTGGATCTCCACTTCGACGCCGATGGCCGTTGTATTCTCGATCCGGACGACGCGCGGTTTTATTCCAAAGCGCCCTATTTGCTCCACGCCGCCGGTCTGCGCGCGAAGGGGGCGCGGGCGGCGCAATGGGCATTCAAACATTTTATCGACGGCAGCGGCGATCTCGTGGGGCCAGGGGCGCAGGAGAACCGCCTCTACGCGATGGGGTGGTTGTTGTTGGGGGCGGTAGCGGTCGAGCGGTTTGACCTGGCCCAGGTGCTCGGCGATCGGCTGTGCCAATTGCAGGACGGGGCATCGGGGGGGATGCTGCTGGAGGACGAGGATGCCGGAGAGGAAGTGGCGGAGGTTTGCTTTTCTGGCGGAGTGGGTATGGCGCTGGCGGCTGCAGGGCGCACGGAGGCCGCCCGGCGCATGGCCGACTGCTTCGCGGCCTTGCTCGACGAGCAACCTGAAGCGGGGCGCTACTACAACCGCTTTCGTTGCGACGGGTCGGTGGTGGCCAGGCCGGCTTCGGGGGCGTGGGAGAAGATGTACGATCTGGAGCTCGATGAGCAGCGCCCGGCCAATTTCGCCACAGTGGTCAACGCGCTGGTGTGGGTCGGGCGGGCGACGCGGGAGCGGGGTTACTTTGCGGCGGCCCGGCGCTATGTCGACCTGGTCTACAGTCATAGGCTGGATCCGGCGCGTTTCGGGCGGGCGACCAAGTTTGGGTGGGCGATGCTCAACTTGTACGCGGACAGCGGCGAAGATGATTTGCTGCAGAAGGCGCGGCATCTGGGCGATGTGCTGGTGGAGCACCAGGGCCAGGACGGGCTCTGGGATCCGCGGCCCGAGACCGGCGAAGACGCGCCGCCCTTTCTCAGGCTCTCGTATTCGTCGGACTGCGCCATGACGGTGCTGGCGCTGGCGCAATGGCCATAAGCCTATAGAGGACGGCCGTCCGATCGAGGGTTCCTGGTGCGAAGCGTCCACGCCCGTTTATGACCATTGAACCCCATTGAGACTCATTCGAATCCGGTATCGCCCACCAAAAAATCTGAAAAATAAAGGCTTGCGAAAAGCATTCGTAAGCCTTTTTATTGTGTTTCGAGGGAATGTTTTCCGATCTTATACCCATCACGAAAATCAAGTTTGCAGAACGACCGATTGGAGGAATACCTATGGCAAAGATTGCAGAACGCAAATTGGGGCGTACAGATGTTGCTCTTACCGAAGTGGGTTTTGGCGGGGCGCCGCTGGGGGATCTGTTTGAAACGGTGAGCGAACCGCAGGCGCAGGACACGCTTCAAGCGGCCTGGGGCGCCGGCATCCGCTATTTCGATACGGCACCTTTTTACGGCTACGGCAAAAGCGAACATCGGTTCGGACATTTTCTGCGTCAGCAGCCGCGTAGCGAGTTTGTTATTTCAACCAAGGTGGGGCGCGTGTTGAAGGCGACCCGCGACTTGGAAAGCTTCGACAAACAGATGTGGATCGGGGGTCTGCCTTTCGAGCTTTATTTTGATTACAGCTATGATGGGATCATGCGCTCCTACGAAGATAGCCTGCAGCGGCTTGGCCTGCACGCGGTGGACCTCCTGCTTATCCATGACCTGGACTACTTTTTTCACACGACCGAAGAACAGGTTAGCGCATCGATGGCGCAGCTTTATACCAGTGGGTGGCGGGCGCTGGATGAACTCCGCGGCAGTGGTCAGATCCGGGGCATCGGCGCCGGCCTGAACATGCCGGGCATGATTTTGCGCTTTCTGGATATGGTCGACCTGGACTTTTTTATTGTGGCCATGCCTTACACGTTGCTGGATCAGGATGCTTTAGATGGCGAATTTCCGAAATGCGCCGAGAGGGACGTCGGCATTGTCATCGGCTCTGTGTTTGCCTCGGGTATCCTGGCCACCGGCCCAAAAGAAGGCGCTTTCTATGGGTATGCGCCGGCGACCCCCGAGGTCTTAGAAAAAACCCGGCGTATTGAAGCCGTCTGCGGGCGGCATAATGTTTCCCTGCCGGCTGCCGCCATGCGGTTTCCACTGGCTCACCCCAGTGTGGCTGCAATCATTCCGGGGGCGATCAGGCCGGAGTACATTCATTCGAATATCGAGCAGTTTCAGCATCCCATCCCTTCAGATCTGTGGGCCGAGCTGAAGGCCGAGCGCTTGCTGCGAGAAGACGCGCCCACGCCGTGAATCAGGGCTCAACCTTCGGATTATTCGGAATGAGGGATGTCCTTGATTCCCAGGTCGTCCGCCGCACCGAGGATCGTCTGCCAGATGTCATCCTCGATGGGGATGCCTTCCCGCCCCCGGGCGTTTCGGGTCCGCACTTCCGGGTCGCCTGGGACCAGCACTTCCTCGAAGCCCGGCGCGGGGGGCACGGCCCGGGTGCGCTGTACCATTTCGTCCGCCCGGCGCGCATAGTCGGAAAAGGGCTGGAAGAGGTCGGCTTTGAAAACGACCATGCAGACGCCCTGGTATCGCATAATCGGTCCTGCGCGTTCGGGATCGGCAAATGCGTCCGTCCCATTTAAGATGCGCCCCAAAAACTCGACCGCCATCATCAGGGCGTAGCCCTTGTGTCCACCGAAGGGAATCTGTCCACCTCCGTCGAAAAAATCGTTGGGATCGGCGCTGGGGCTGCCCTCCTTGTCCACGACGCTGCCCGGGGGCAATTTTTGGCTGCGGCGCTGGGCGTTGAGGACCTTGACGCCGGACATGACCGTGGTGGCAAAGTCGAAGGCCATGGAGGGGGCGTCGCCTCCCGGGAATCCCATGGCAATCGGGTTGGTATGCAAGAGGCGCTCGCGGCCTCCATAGGGTACGGCCACCGGTTCTTCCTCGCCAAAGCCTCCCGCCCAGACCATGGAGATCAACCCCCGGGCTGCTGCCATTTCCGTGTAGTGGCCCAGCCGGCCGATGTGGTGCGACTGTACCAGGCCCACGACGGCCATCTCGTGGGATCCGGCTTTTTCGATGGCCGTTTCCATCGCAAAGCGCGCAGCGACCTGGCCGAAGGTCCAGTTTCCGGTTACCTGTGCGCTGTTCGGGCTTTCCTGAATGATCGCCGGCCGGGCCGTGGGCAGGATGTAGCCCTTCCGGATGTGGTCTACATATCCTGCCACATGCCACACGCCGTGCGTGTCAACGCCGCTGAGGTTCGCCAGGACCAGGTGCTCGGCAAGGGTACGCGCGTTGTCTTCGTCGGCACCCGCTGTTAGAAAGATCCGGATGACGAGATCGCGCAGGTCATCGGCAGGTATCACGGTCATGCTATCTCCTTTCAGACGGCTGCAATGACGTCAGATTGATTGTTTTAGAAAATCAACACGCCTCGGGCGTTTTTGCCTGCTGCCAGGTCGTCAAATGCCTGCTGGGCTTCGTCTACGGGGTAGGTTTTGGTGATGAGCTCGTCGAGTTTGAGCTGACCGGTGCGATAGAGGTTGAGCAGCCTGGGTATGTCGACCCGCTGGCGCGTGGACCCGTAGTAGGAGCCCAGGATTTTTTTCTCGTCGCGCACGATCATCGGGGCGGGGAGGGCGACTTCGGTGTTCGGGCGGGCCATGCCGATGATGGTGACTGTGCCGCCCCGGCGGGCGCTGTCGTAGGCCTGGCGCATGACCTCGGGAATGCCGATGGCCTCGAAGGTGTAGTCCGCACCGCGGCCGGCGGTCAGTTCCTGGATGGCTGTGACCGGGTCCGCATTGCTGGCGTTGACCGTGTGGGTGGCTCCGAAGCGCTTTGCGAATTCCAGTTTGAGGGGGTTCGTGTCTACCGCGATGATTGTGTTGGCCCCGGCCGTTGCCGCGCCCTGGATGACGTTGAGGCCCACGCCGCCGGCGCCGAAGATTGCGGCAGAGGCGCCCGGCTGGACCCTGGCCGTGTTGATGGCGGCGCCGACGTCGGTCATGACGCCGCAGCCGACCAGGGCGGCTTTGTCTAAGGGGATGTCGGGATCGATGGGTACGAGGCTGGTTTCGTGTACGATGGCATATTCGCTCATGGTGCCGATGCCGGTCATCTGGTTGAGCGGTTCGCCGTCCCTGAGGATGGGTCGGTGGCCGTTAGGCAGTGTGCCCACGCGCGTCATGGCGGTGGTTTCGCAGAGGTTCGGTTGGCCGATGGTGCAGTAGTAACACCGGCCGCATTGGGGGATGTAGGCGAGTACGACGTGGTCGCCGGGTTTTACGGCGGTGACGTGATCGCCGACTTCTTCGATGATGCCGGCCCCTTCGTGTCCCAATACCAGGGGCAGCTCCATTGGAATGGTGCCGTCCATGACCGAATAGTCGCTGTGACAGACCCCGCTGGCGACCATCTTGAGCCGCACTTCGTCCTCTCGCACCTCATCCAGTTCCACCTCTTCCACTACCACCGGTTGATCTACAGCGTGTAAGACTACGGCTTTCATGGGTGTCTCCTCCCCATTGAGGTGTGTGTTGTGTTATTTTTGTTAGTTCGTCCAGTATCTCTTTTTCGGTCGTCCATTCAAGCCCGTCGACCGATTTTGACTTTGTTCCTGTTACCCCGTCCACCGAACCGAGACTCAGAATATGTTCCATATACGTGTCTACGTCTGAGAACTCCGGCAGTAAAAAAGCGTCCGAAAGGATGGTTAAATAGGCCATCAGTCCATAGGCTCCCCAATTCGAGGTTGTTGCGATAACCGTATGTTTTGTATCGACGATGCAGGGGGGGATGTCTAATTTTTCTTCGATAATGCGCCGGAGCTTGCCCATTCCGATTTCATTTCCACCATCCCCGATTCCGATGGTGAGCAGGGTGTCATCTGTTAAGATGAAGAATTCATCCAGGGGGGCTGTGACATTTGAGATATCTTTTTTTTTGATGTTGCAATATTTGAGATCAGCATTTCTTCCACATCTTTCAACGGCGATCAGACAGACGGGTTTGTATCGGTTCAGGACTTCAAGATAACGGTCTGCCCCATTCAGAGGGAAATAAAGGGTTTCGATTTCCCGCTTGTGCGAGAAAAATCCCTTGCAGAACGGGTCTGTTACGATGATGGGATCGAACGCCAATTTTTGCAGCGCGTTTGCCAGAAAGTATGCCCCAACCGGACCGTCCGTTTCGGCGAACCCGTTTGCGTAAAATCCGGTGATGATGAAGACAACGCCTCTGTTGCAGGAGAATAGACTCGCTGCCGCTTGATAGCAGAAATCTCTATTCAGGTGTTGTCTTAAAATGGGCATGCCCCTTCTGTGATGCTTTAAGATCACATCTTCAATTTTAATCACAGGGGACATCGTTTAGAGCGCTTCCCTGGTGTCGGGGATGTCTGCAACGAACATGTGGCCCGGCGCGTGGGTGATGGCGATTTCGGGTTTGGCCTGCAAGATGACCGCCTGGGGGGTGACGCCGCAGGCCCAGAATACAGGGATCTCATTTTCATGGACGGTAACCGGGTCTCCATAGTCGGGAGCGCTCAGGTTCTGGATGCCAAGGTGGGCAGGGTCGCCTATGTGGAGAGGAGCGCCGTGCGATTTTGGGTACCGGCTGGTGATCTGCACGGACCGGATGGCCTGAGCAGGCGTGAGAGGGCGCATGGAGACCACGACGGGACCTGAGAAGCATCCAACCGGCGAACAGGAGAGGCTGGTGCGATACATGGGGACGTTTTTGCCTTCTTCGATATGCCGTACCGGGAGACCGGCTTGAAGCATGGCGCTTTCAAAGGTGAAGGAGCAGCCGATGAGGAATCCTACGGAGTCCGATTCCCAAAAAGGACGGATGTCGCGGGTTTCTTCCACGAGTTCCCCGTTTTTGAAGATGCGGTAGAGGGGGAGGTCTGTGCGGATGTCCGCGCCGGGTGCAATTAACCGGGGTTCGGGGTCTCCGGCTTCGGTGATGTCTAAGAGGGGACAGGGTTTTGGGTTGCGGTGGCAGAAGACCAGGAAATCAAATGCCAGGGATTTGGGCAGTACAACCAGGTTGGCCTGGACGTATCCGGGCGCCAGACCCGCTGTTGGGCCGGTGTGCTGCGTGCTTCGGCAGCGTTCCCGGACCTGAGCGGGGGTCAGGTCTACTTTTGATTTTTCGGTCACAGGGTATCACCTCACATTTCACCGCAGAGGCGCGGAGGACGCGGAGAAAGACTGAAAACGTGAAAATGGACGACGGGCGACGACTATTTCTGTTTGCCGTATCCTCCTCCGCCGGGGGTGTTCAGGATCAGGCGATCGCCCGGGCTTACCTCGCAGCCGTCCACAGAGGTGAGGGCCAGCTTTTCGCCTGAGGCGCGGTGTACGATCTGTGTTCCCGGCTTTCCGGGGGCTCCGCCGTCCAGGCCGTAGGGGGGTTCGCGGCGGTGCTGGGTGAGTACGGAGAGGGCCATTTCTTTCAGGAAGGTCAGCTCCCGGACGATGCCGTCTCCACCGGCGCAGGCCCCTGCTCCGCCCGATCCTTTTCGCACGGCGAACCGGTCTACCCGAACGGGATAGCGGTGTTCTACGATTTCAGGGTCCGTGATGCGGGTGTTGGTCATGTGGCTGTGGACCGCATCTGCGCCGGCAAAATCGGGGCCGGCGCCGCACCCTCCTCCTACGGTTTCGTAATATCCGAAGTCGGCCGTGCCGAACAGGACGTTGTTCATGGTTCCCTGGCTGCACGCGGCGAGTTTGAGGGCTTTCAGCAGGGTGTCTACCAGGCGCTGGCTGGTTTCTACATTGCCCCCTACAACGGCCGGGGCGCGGGTGGGGTCTTCCGGGAAGGGGGGGTTGAGGATGCCGGGGGGGATGTGCAGGGTGACCGGCTCCATGAAGCCTTCGTTGAGGGGCAGGGGGGCGTCCACCAGCAGGCGCAGCACGTAGATGACGGCGCTGCGGACGATGGCGGGGGTGGCGTTCAGGTTGCCGGGGTGGACGCCGGATGAGCCGGTGAAGTCGATGTTGGCCGAATCGCCCTGGATGTCGATGCGCACCTGCAGCGGCGACCCGTCGTCTAAGCGCTCCTGCGCACTGTAGCGGCCGTCCGGCAAGCGGGAGAGCGCGCTGCGCAGTCCCTGATCGGCCTGGCTTTTGAGGGCGGCCATGTAGTAGAGGACGGTTTCACCGCCGTATTCGCGGGCGAGTTCCTGCAGGGCTTTGAGGCCCCGGTGGTTGGCGGCAAGGGCGGCCCTCAGGTCGGCCAGGTTGTCGTCGACTGTTCTGGAGGGGAAGGGCGCGTTTTGGAGCATGTCCCGGACGGCCGTCCAATCAACGCGGCCGTCCCGGACCATGTACGAAGGCGGGATCACCACGCCTTCCTGGGCGAGATTTGTGGCGGCAGGGGGCATTGATCCGGGGCGCATGCCGCCGACTTCCGCGTGGTGCGCCCGGCTGGCCACGTAGCCGACGCATCGGTCGTCTTCGGCATGCACAGGCGTTATCAAGGTGATGTCCGGCAGGTGGGAGCCGCCGAAATCCGGGTGGTTCGTGATGACGGTGTCCCCCGGCTTCAGGGGGAGGTGTTCGCGCACCTGGCGTACGCACAGGCCCAGCGCCCCCAGGTGTACCGGGATGTGGGGGGCGTTGACCACCAGTTCGCCGTTGGCGTCTAAGAGGGCACAGGAGAAGTCCAGCCGCTCCTTGACGTTGGTGGAAAGGGCGGTGCGCTGGAGCATGGTGCCCATTTCCCGGGCGATGTTGCTCAGGTTGTGGGTGAACAGTTCCAGGCGAACGGCCTCGGGACGGGCTGCCGGACCGCGGGCCGTTCCCGACTGCGTGCGGTGGAGCAGGAGGGTGGCGTGGCGGTCCACCCGCCCCTCCCAGCCGGCGTCTACGAATGCGGCGCTGTACCGTTCGAAGATCAGCGCCGGGCCCTGGAAGCGGGCGCCGGGTTTGAGATCGGTTCTGTTGTAGACCGCGACTTCCGTCCATTTTCCCTGTACCCACGTCTCTGTGCTTTCGCCGGGGGTGGCACCATGGGCAGACTCGGAGGCGTGATCCTGATCGGCGTCGGAGGTCTGTGAAGAGGCGATTACCCGAATGGACTCCAGCTCGATGGGGCGGCCTTCCGGCTGGTGTCCGTAGAGGGTTTTGTAGGCGCTGCCGAAGGCCTCGGAAAGCGATATCCCCGCTTCGTATTCCACGGGTGCCGACTCGGTTTTACGTAGATGTTTTCTGTCTATGCTGCATCGGCATAGTCAAGGAGTTCATCATTGGCATATCGAACCTGTTTATACTGATTCCAGAAAGCATCCCATCGTTTTGACTTGACGTAAGTGCGTAACTGCAAGATGCGTTGTCCTCCCTGCCAGGACCATTGCATACCCGATCGACAAAGCCTTGTCTTGACCAGGGTCTTGCAGGCCGCTTCGACGGGTCCCGAGCCAATGGGCAGACCCCTTCGACGAAAGTCAGCATAGGCCATCCGGTGTTTGTTCCGAAAGAAGAAGGTTCGTTCTGTTTCCAGGTCTTCCAATCGTTTTTGACCCAGCCTTCGGCGGCTTTTGTAATAGTCGATGGAGCGAATAAGGGTTTCTGCTGCGCCATCTTGGGTCAGCAGTTTGTGGTGGTAGGTTTCATACCAGCTTTGCGCTTTTGCTGATTTTTTGCCAAACAGGAGTTCGGCAGCTTCAGACAGATGTTCTGTGGTGTGATAAAAACCCACCAGTTTTTCATACCCGATGAACCGAGGAGTGGTATCAGCATATTTCCACAACCCTCGTGCCCCATCACACAGGAACACTTTTCCGACCTCATCTTTCAGTTGTCCTTCGATATGATCGAGTTCTTCCTCAAAGCGTATCTTCAACGTTTGACCACCCTCTTCGGGCATTTGTGCCACATACCGAGAGACCAAACGCTTTGGTGGGGTGCCGTCCTTTGGAGGTGCCCCATAAAAGGACAGGCTGCCCACCAGGGCCTGTTTGAAACTGGTCGGACTTTCTTCGGACGGTTTTTCCCCCGGCCTCTCTTGTGGACGCCCGCGTTTTTTCCCCGGCTCATCCAGCCTGAGGTGGGTCCCATCCAGGCTGGCCACCATCACTTTTGTCCCTTTGGGGTTCTCCTCCTCCTGACGGATCGACCGGTTGAGTGTTTCATCCATCTCGACCAGCCACGCTCCCGTCTCTTCTGTGATGTGTTTGACCGCTGTGGCAGAAGGCTGAAACAGAGCCGTCTTTTCCAGCACAGAAACGGTTTCCTCCGGCGTGATCAAACTCACCGTGAACAACACCGCTTCACGAACTTCCACGGTGGCAAACTCACCGACCATTCCCCACATCACATCCAACGGCACATAAGAAGGCCCCCCTTCATCGGCCTGAAACAGATTTCGAGAAAGCTTCATCTTCCCAAAGGGGGTCAAAAACGTCTTCTCACTTTGTTGCTTAAACCGATACAGCACATTCTCGACCTGTTTTGGGGCCTCATCCACTTCGTAGGCTTCCAAAAATGTGCGAAGCGCTGCGATCCCACAAGCCTTGAGGGCTTCACCAAGCCCACTTGTGACCTGTTCTGCCAATTGAGGCGTCAAACTCTCCAGGTCCAAATTTTCGCAATGGGCGCTCAATTTTTGCTTAAATTCCCAGGTGGCGGCTTCGATCATCTCTGCGAGGTCCATCTTGGGCTCCTTTCCCGTATCTATACAACCTTATTGTTTTCAGTCTGTTGTATGATCGGAATTTGGAGCCTTTTTTGCAACTCATTTACGTAAATTCAGAGCAGCACCCTATTCCACGGTGAGGGGTGTGTCCTGGCCGATGAACCGCAGGTTGAGCAGCTGCCGGCGCACGACGACCTCCGCTTCGGGCACGCCTTCACCGGCCACTTCCTGCACAGCTTCCCGGCCCAGTTCATCGAGCCAGCCGGGAACCTGGCTCTCGACTTCACCGAGCAGGGCCAGCACCTGGCGTTCGGCAAAGCGCTCGATGACTGCATGCCCGATGCCCAGGGCGCTGAGCAGGCCGGCGTCTGCGGGTACGAGCACTGTGTCGATGCCCAGCCGCATGGCCACCCCGCAGGCGTGCTGAGCGCCGGCGCCGCCAAAGGCCACCAGGGCATAAGCGCCCGGGTCATATCCCCGCTGCAGGGAGATTCGCCGGATGGCGTCGGCCATGCGCTCGTTGGCGATGTCCAGGAAGCCTTCGAGCAGGGCTTCCGGAGCGGACTCTTCTGTTGTTTCTTCCTTGAGCCGCTGGCGCAGGCCGTTGAGTTGTTCCTGTGCACGCTCCGGCCGGATCGGGATTTCGAAGCGCTCCGGCTGGAGTCTGCCCAGGAGCAGGTTTACATCGGTGAGGGTCAGCGGCCCTCCGGCCCCGTAGCAGGCCGGCCCCGGTTGGGCCCCCGCGCTTTGTGGGCCCACCTGCAGCCTGCCTTCGGCAAAGCGGCAGATCGAGCCGCCCCCTGCGGCGACGGTCTCGATAGCCAGCGCCGGGGCGACTAAGTGGGCGTCGCCGACGTCGTGTTCGAACACGTATTCGAAGTCCCCGTCGTAGCGGGCCACATCCGTGCTGGTGCCGCCCATGTCGAACCCGATGAGCCGCTCGAAGCCGGCCCGCCGGCCGACCAGCGCCGCTCCGGCCACGCCGCCGGCCGGCCCGCTGAGGAGGCTGTCTTTGGCCTGGAAGGACGCGGTTTGGAGCAGGCCGCCGGCGCTGGTCATTACGTGCAGGGTGCCGCCGCGAATGGCGTTCTGCACCCCGGCCAGGTAGTCTTTGATTACCGGTCCCAGGTAGGCGTCCACCACTGTGGTTTCCGACCGGGGCAGGAGTTTGATGAAGGGGGCCAGGTCCGCCGAACAGGAGATGTGTTCGAAGCCGGAGTCTCGCAGAAAGCCGACCAGTTCCCGCTCGTGGGCGGGATTTCGGTAGCTGTGCATCAGGGCCACGGCAGCTGTCCGAATCCCGCGATTCAGGAGTTCGCGCACCTGGGGCGCAAGGGATTCGCAGTGGAGTTCCCGGAGCACGGTTCCGTCGGCCGCCAGCCGTTCCTCGACTTCGACCACGGCCTCGTAGAGGGGGTCGGGTTTGGTGACTTGCAGGGCAAAGAGCTCCGGCCGCTGCTGGGTGCCGATGCGCAGCAGGTCGCCGAAGCCGCGGGTGATGAAGAGGGCGACCGGCACCCCCCGGCGTTCGAGCAGGGCATTGGTCCCCCGGGTTGTTGCCAGGCGCATGGCGATGTTGGGAAGCGCCGCGCGGGCAGGGGTAGCCGTGACCAGCCGGGCGGCCAGGACGGGCGCCTCTTCCGGGGAACAGGCCTCAAAGACCATTCCCGGCTCGGGCGCCGAGGGCAGCGGGCCGTCCAGTTCGATTAGCCCCTCCGCCGGCTCGAAGCCCGTGACTGTTCGGGGGGGATGCGCTGCGTCCAGGAGGCGAAATTCGAAGCCGCTGATGAAGCCGGACGGTACCGACCACTGCTGGTGGACGCGCAGGCGCCTGTCATCGATAGGCTCCCGGACCAGGCCCCTGAGCGCGCTGCTGCTGAGTACCTTGGCCTGATGGAGCCGGCCTTCCGGGTCGCACGCCAGGCAATCGGTAAAGGTGCCGCCCGTATCGATCCAGATCTGCCAGTCTGGCATTACACTTCCTTCTCAGGTTTGCAGGTTTCGTAAGCTGTTTTTTCTACGTGGCATCATGATACCAGTCTGGAGGTGTTCTGTCAAGCTCCCGGGTTTGTAAGCGTTCACCGCAGAGACGCGGAGGACGCGGAGAAAAACCAAAGTCGGGGTAGGAAAATCTTATTGACATTCCTCTACAGAGCGCGTACCATAAAAAGGCCACCCGTTCCGTTGAGAGAGGGCGGGAATCGATGATGGCTCATCTGCGAGGTGGGCCTGTTTTTTATGGGGAGGCGCTTATGCCAGAAGAACAGATATCCGAACCGACTCACGAGATCCAGGTTGAACGGGGCGTGCCGGTGCCGATGCGGGATGGTTCGATTCTGCGTGCAGACGTGTATCGGCCGCAGGCAGAGGGACAGTACCCGGTGGTGGTCGAGCGGGTTGCGTACGAGCTGGTGGGGCGGTGTACGGCCAACGGGGAGAACTTTTCCCGGCGGGGTTACGTGTTCGTGGGGCAGAATGTGCGGGGGACGTTCGCGTCCGAGGGCGTGTGGCATCCCTTTCGGGACGATGCGTGGGGGGCCAACCGGGACGGGTACGATACGATTGAGTGGGCGGGAACACAGCCGTGGTCCAACGGGAAGGTGGGGATGGCAGACGGCTCCTATTCCGGGTTCACGCAGTATATGGTGGCGCCCACGAGACCTCCGCATTTGACGGCGCTTTTCGTGCGGGAGGGCAGCGGGGATCCCTACAGCGGGTTCTGGTATCGGGGCGGGACCCATCAATTGATTTTCCGCCAGTGGGCGATGCAGACGACGCTGGCTCAACTGAAGCACGAGAGCGCACCCCAGGGGACGGAGGCGGCTCGCGATCGGCTGGCGAAGGCGATGGAGGAGATGGAGAGCTGGTACGGGCACCTTCCGCTGAAGTCGTTCCCTCCGCTGGAGGGGCTTGTGGACTGGTTTTTTGAGGATCTGGAGCATCCGGAGGACGGTCCGTACTGGTGGTCGACGAACATGGAGTACAGGTTCGGTGAGGTGGATACGCCGATTCTGCACTTCGGGGCCTGGTTCGATGTTTTCTTAGACGGCACGCTGGCGTGCTTCCAGGGTATTCGCAATCGGGGACGGACGGCGGCCTGCCGGCAGGGCCAGCGGCTGATTGTTGGGCCGTGGATACACGGGCCGGGCAATGCCGCGAAGCGGGAGGTGGGCGAGCTGGATTTTGGGCCGGAGGCGGTGTTCGATATGGGCGCGTACCGGGTGCGGTGGTACGATTACTGGCTGAAGGGCGAGGAGAACGGGGTGATGGACGGTCCCCCGGTCCGGATCTTCCTGATGGGGGCGAACCGGTGGCTGGACATGGAGACGTGGCCGCCGGAGGGGATCGCTTACCGGGCGGTCTACTTTGGGGAAGGGGACGGACAGAGCACGGGGTCGTTGAACAACGGGGGGTTGAGTTTTGGTCCGCCCGGGGCGGCCGAGCAGCCGGACAGCTTTGCTTATGATCCGGCGGACCCGATTCTTAGTTTGCGTTTTTATCCGACGCTGGGGCCGGTGGATTACCGGGCGCAGGAGGAGCGGATGCTGACCTACACCTCGGAGGCGCTGGAGGCGGATCTGACGGTGATCGGGCCGGTGAAGGCGGTTCTCTACGGGCTTTCTTCGGCGCCGGATACGGACTGGGTGGTGCGGCTGTGCGACGTGTGGCCGGACGGCCGGTCCATGTCGGTGTGCGACGGTATTCTGCGGGCGCGGTACCGCAGTTCGTTGACGAGTCCGGAGCTGATGAGCCCGGGGCAGATTTACCGGTTTGAGGTGGATCTGTCGGCTACGGCGCAGGTGTTCCAGGCGGGGCACCGGCTGCGGGTGCAGGTGACGAGCAGCGATTTCCCGAGGTCCAGCCGGAATCTGAATACCGGCGGTTCCTGTGTAGAAGAGGTCCAGGGGCAGGTGGCGGTGAATACCGTGTTTCACGACGCGGTGCGGGCGTCGCACTTAGTGCTGCCGGTGGTGCCGGATCAACCGTCGTAAGGAAAGAGCTGAAAGTTTGGAGGGGGCAGGGTGAAGAGCGCTGCATTGCGCGATGTGTGAGTACGCACCAGGGCCGATGGGTCTACGCTCATACACGTCGGTAAGGATAATTCTAAAAAAGCGCCCCGCTCGTTTTGAGCGGGGCGCTTGGGTTTGGTCCGGTCTTCCTGGTCAATCGGTTCTACCGCCAGTCATCGACCGAGGCGCTCTTTCCGTAATTGCATCCCATGATCCGCCAGTACCCGTTTGTCTCTCCACCCACGACGACGACGTGGATATTGTCGATGGGGAAGATCGGGATCGGCTCGTGGTCCGCAGCCTTGAGCATGGTCGCGTAGGGTTCGACGCCTTTTAAGGCCCTCGGATAGACGTAGTTCTCGATGAGCTGGTAATCCCAGTAGACTCCCGCAGGCATGGTGGCGTTTTCGTGGACCCAGCGGATCAGTTTTTCTTTGGTGTCGAAGCCGCCTCGATCTATGAACTGGCGGGCGGTGATGGGGTCCAGGATGAAGGTGGGCGGATTGTGGGGGTTGAGGCCCCGCAGCATATTCCTGACGTGTTCGCGCCAGTGCTTTTCTCGCAGGCCCAAGTTGAAGGCGGTGGAGCGACAGCCGCCGAAGACACTTACCACGCTGTCTTCGGGTTTGAAGCCGTGCTGGACGTGGAAGGGCTGCCAGGGGCTGCGCTCTTCGTTTTCGGCGTAGGTGACGCTGTTGTAGGCGTAGTTGTTGCCCTGGGAGCCGAGGTAGGTGATTTCCGGGACCGAGCCGCCCTGGAGGTTCTGGGAGAGCAGGCCGTAGGCGCGGCCGATGGTGGCGTTCGCGTGGTTGTACGGGCCCAGGGCGCCGATGCCGCAGTTCATGCCGATTTCGTGGCGAACCGGGCCGTTGACGACGGCCATGGAGGCGGCCGAGCTGGTGGTGCTGGCGCGGGCGGTGGCCTGCGTGGCTGCGAGGGCGAGGATAACGGGGAAGTAGGCCGGTTTGGCGCCGGCCATTACGGCGTTGACGGCGACTTTTTCGACGGTGTATTCCCAGGCCTCGCGCGTGGATGTGGGCCGCATGCGGCCGACCACTTCGTCGGGTTTGCGGCCGGTGCCGTCGAGCATGGCGCCGACGCGTTCTTCGGTGGGTAGGACGATGGGGAGCTTGTCGGTCCAGTTGCTGTCCAGGAAGAGCTGGTGAAGGTTGTCTTCGGTGTCGGGCTCGATGAGGCGGGGGGTGGACCGGTCGAATTTGACCTGTTTTATTTCCTCATCGGTGAGCGGGTTGGTCAGCGCGTGGATGACTTCCTGCATGAACGGCCGGCCGGTGACGGCGTCGGGGCCGTCGATGTAGGCCCGGAGTTCGGCGGGTGACTTGCCCATGACGGGCTGGGGGACAAAGACGAACCGCTGGAGAGGCATTCCCCTCTGGTGAGCGGACGCCCTGGCCAGGGGTTCGAAGATGTCGGTCTGTACGGATGCGGTGGGCACACTGTACTCGGTTTCCAGGGTGATGCATTGATCGGCGACCGCCGGGGCACACGTGCTTCAGTGGCCGACGGCGACGACGGCCGTGCCTCCTTTTGTCTGGATCTCCTCGTAGAGTTCCGGGTCCCGCTCGGTGTACACGCCCGATTTCCGGCGCAGATCGGTTTTCACTTCGGGCATGTGCTCGGAGAACCAGTTCTGCATCTGCTGCATGAGGATGTCCCCGTCGTCGAAGCGGCAGTCGACCAGGTAGACCGGTCTGTCGGCCAGGCTGCCCGAGCGCGGGGCCATGCCGAGTTGTTCGATGGCGGGGGGATATCCCATCGGATTCATTGCGGTGATTTTCTCGCCCATATCCAACCTCCTTGTTTTGTTACCATGCCTTTTTTACGAGCACTTCCGGCATAGGATAGTGTTTCGCGTTGAGGCAGAAGATTCGCCCTCCGGTCAGCATCGCGGTCGCTGCGAGAAGGGCGTCGTTGATATCGATGCCATGGCCTGGATGCCACTTGCGGTACAGGGTACCGGCCGCATCGACAACGGCCTGGTCAACAGGCGCTGTTTTCAACTTTGGTACCTGTGCATCGAACGGCGGAATGCCTGACGCGCTTCTTCAACGGTCTTGTGAGGCGGCTGCGTCCTGCGCCAGGCCCCCAGCGTCTGTTCCAGCACGTCGAAATCATTCTCCTTCTCGATTTTTTCCGCGTATAATTGAATCGCATTTTCAATAATTGCTTTCTTCGTCGTTCTCAACCGCTGCGCAAGGGCACCAATTCGACGTACCACGGATTCATCGAGACGCGCAGAAAAAATTTTGTCCATAGTCCACCTCCATTCTTATGTAACAATATGGCGGACAGTTTTCTTTGACAAAAAAGTGCCGTTCACGCAGATTAGGTATCATAGACCACCACGTCAACGATACCCTTTATCTGGAGAGACGGCACAATGGAACTGGCAGAAAAGATACTCAAGAGTTTCAAGATTTCCAAGCCTCAAAAAAAGTTTCTGATGGCTGTGTTTACAGCGATCCTAACAGCTCACGGCAAGATCAATTTTCGTAACCTATCGCGTTACTCTCCTTTGTCACAGAAGACGTATTCACGCCAGTTTGCCAAACCCTTTGAATTTGTGGCCTTCAACCGAGCGGTGATCAATGAAAGCCTGGGCAGAGAAAGTGAACGGATCATCGTGTTAGATGCTTCTTTTGTGTCCAAGTCGGGCAAGCAGACCTATGGTCTGGATTATTTCTGGAACGGTTGTCATCGTCGGAGCGAAAAGGGGTTGGAAGTCTCCAGTGTGGCCATCGTGGATGTTTTGAGAAACACAGGCTTTACGCTGTCCGTTCGTCAAACCGATCCTGGAGATGAACGCCAAATGTCTGAGTCTAAGCCTAAACAGGATGTCGTCAAGGTCAATAAAAAGAAAAGGACCGTCAAGAAAAAGGGCACCAAAAAAAAGGGGAAAGCCAAGTCGAAAAAGCAAAGCTCCAAACAGGCAGAAGACGTCGAAACCCTAACAGATCAGTATTTACAGCACCTGAGTGATGTCAAACCCAGCTTGTTAGAGAATGAAAAATATACCGTTATCGATGGCTATTTTAGCAAGAAGAAATTTGTTGATGGCGTCCGTGATTTGGATCTACACCAGATCGGCAAATTGCGCTGCGACGCCAATATGCGCTATCTCTACACCGGACCAAAACGGGAAAAGGGAAGCGGAAGGCACAAGACCTATGACGGCAAAGTCAACTGGCAGGACCTGTCTCGGTTTTCATATATCCAAACACAAGATGGCATCGCCATTTACAGTCTTGTCTTGAATCACGTCTCCTTAAAACGCAATTTGAAAGCCGTCGTCTTGCTGGATCACACGAACAAGGACAAGAAGAAATATGCGATCTTGTTTTCAACCGACAAAGACCTAAGTGCCAAGACGATTGTCAGATATTACAAAGCGCGTTTCCAAATTGAATTTATTTTCAGAGATGCCAAACAGTTCACCGGATTGTGCGACTGTCAAGCCAGAGATCAAAAACGGCTGGCTTTCCATTTTAATGCCTCTTTGACAACCCTCAATTTAGCCAAAACGGAACACTTACAAGCCCAATCAGATACGAGACCCATACCCTTTTCCATGGCCAGTGTAAAAGCCTGTTATTTCAACACGTATTTTCTCCAGAATATTTTTTTAATGTTAGACCTCGACCTAAATTTGATTAAAAAATCTCCCCAATACCAAAAACTGCGGGATTATGGCAAAATTGCTGCTTAAAAGTGGCCGAACTATTGATGTAAGAAACATAATATAAAAAAATACACAAGCCAAAAAAGTCACTTTAGAGGCCGCACAGCCATTGATTGACCCCTTTCCTCAATTGTGCTATATTGTCACAACATCAGGCCGGGAGTCCAGGCCTCCCCAAGGAGGTGGTTCTGTTGTTGGAAACCGTTAAATTATCCCTGGAGTTTCCAAAGCCCTTTGTCGAGGATTTGTGGGGCGATGAGGCGGCGGCTTCTGCAGAGATGAAGCAATCGGTCGTGATGGACTTGCTGCGCCAGAAACGCATCTCCATTCGCAAAGGCGCTGAACTGCTGGGGCTCTCATACCGCGACTTCCTCGATTTGGCTACCCGTCACCGCGTTTCCTTAGCCGATTACGAGGAAGGGTGGATCGAACGTGAGCTGGCAGCCATCGAAGGGGCCGCCAGGAGGGATGAATGAGTGTGTTGTTGTAGACAGCAGCCCCCTCTGTTATATAGACTTGATTGGCAATTTAAAAAAGCCCTGGGAGTATCTCTCAGGGCCTTTTCCTACCTTAAAACAGCTGGTCTTGGGATTCATATACCCTTATTCAGAACTCTACGCAGAGTCTTCACTTTCTAAACGGTCCAGAAATGCCCGAGTCGAAATAATAGAGATATGCCGATAGGTTTTCAGGTTTAGCAGATGATTGTCGCCACTGACGATCAGAGGCACACTGCCTGCGATGGCGGCTTCTAAGAATTTGTCGTCTTTAGGATCTGCTTCGACAACGGACAGTCGTTCCGTGGGCTGGACAAAGTCCGCGTTGTGGAGCAAGTATCCACCGATACTGTCCAGAATGTCGGCAGAAAGAGCGAACTTCGGACGATGCAGAACTTCCAGATATTCTCGAACGATTTCATCGGTAACGACAAGCTGAAAGCGCTTGGCCTTCCAGTGGTCGATGACTGATGCTGCCACACCACCCAGAACGGATGAGACAAACACGTTGGTGTCTATCACAACGCGCATCATCGGCCAGTTCTGACGGCCTGAATCTCTTCAGCGATGTCTTGCTCGGTGATGCCACGTTCGGCAGCCACGCCACGGGCGCGCTCTAGCGCATCAGAAAACTGGGCCTCAATCGTTTTTTTATCAGCCAGGCCAATCTTGAGAAACCGGATAAAAGCCAGCACATCGCCCCGATATTCTTCAGGCAACGTTTCAACCTCCCGAAGAAGGAGTTTTTTGAACGGCGATATGGCCATAAGGGCAACTCCTTTTTAAAGGTTCAGGAATATAGCACTCACCACATGGAAAAGATAGGAAGGTTGTTTCTCAATCTCAAGGGAAAAGAAGACAGCGGCATCAAGAAAGAGAATTCTGAGGAAGAGCCTTTTCATATTTACTCCTGGTACATGGCCCGCAGTTCCCGGCGCATCACTTTGTTGGACGCGGTTCGGGGGAGTGCGTCGACGATGGCGACCTTGTGAATTTTGAAGAGGGGGTTCAAACGCTGCCTGATCGCATCCTGCATGGCGGCCTGCAGGGTTTCACCGTCTGTCTCGACGCCCGGTTCGAGGATGGTGAAGATGACCAGCAGGCTGGGGCCGGCGTCCTGGGGTGAGACGGCGACGGCGGCGGTTTCCCGGACGCCTTTGGTGCCGGCCAGGGTTCTTTCGATTTCCGCGGAGGAGACTTTGATGCCGTCCAGGTTCATGGCATCGTCCACCCTGCCCTGGACGCGGTAGAAGCCGCCTCCGGCGGACTCGATCTGGTCGCCGTGTCGGCGCAGGGTCTCACCCGTATCGGCCCCGGGCGTGCCATCGAAGTAGACGGTGTGGTGGTCCTGGTTGAGGAGTTCGGTGGAGAGTCCGATGGAGGGGGGGATGAGAAAGACTTCGCCGTTTTCGGCGGGCCGGCCGTTCTCGTCCAGAATTTTGAGGTCCAGACCGAGGGCCGGGGTAGTAAAGGCGGCGGGCGCGGCGGGCTGGACTGGGGTGCCGGTGATATAGCCGCCGCCGATTTCGGTGCCGCCGCAGTATTCGATGACGGGTTTGTATCCCGCCTGCGCCATCAGGAAGAGCATGTCTTCGGCGTTTGAGCATTCTCCAGTGGAACTGAACGCTTTGATGGCGGTCCAGTCCAGTCCCTGCAGGCAGTTCGAGGCCTTCCAGGCTTTTACCAGGCTGGGTACGACGCCCAGCATGGTTACGCCGGCGTTCTGTACGAATTCGCCGAATCCCCTGCCGGTGGGGGCGTCGTCGTAGAGCGCAATTGCGCCGTGGTTGACCAGGGCGGCGTAGATGAGCCAGGGGCCCATCATCCAGCCCAGGCTGGTGGGCCAGGCGAGTACGTCGCCGGGCCGGATGTCCTGGTGGAAGTAGCCGTCGGCCGCGCATTTGATGGGTGTGGTGTGGGACCAGGGGATGGCTTTGGGGTCGCCGGTGGTGCCGGAGGAAAAGAGGATGTTGGTGTGGTCGTGGGGGTCGCAGGGGACAGACTCAAACCGATTGTTGTGACTTAAAAAATCGTTCCAGGCCAGATCGCCGTTGCGCAGGTCAACCGAGAGGGCCTCAGCGCAGGGGACCACGACGGCGCGCGGGGCATCGGCTGCGGTTACACGGTCGTACATGGGCAGGCGTTTGCCGGCGCGTGAGATGTGGTCCTGCGTGATGACGCCTCTGGTTTGTGTGAGGCGCAGGCGCGTCCGGATCTGATCCGGGGCGAAGCTGTCGGCGATGGAGACGGCGACGCAGCCGGTTTTGATGATGGCCAAGTAGGCGGCCACGGCCTGGATCGTCATTGGCATGACGATGGCGATCGGATCGCCGGCGCTGAATCCTGCGCTTAGAATGCCGTTGGCCACTCGATTGACCAGGGACTCGAGCTCCCCATAGGTCATGCAGTTCAGTGCATTGCCCTGCTGGTAGCGCACCGCCGGGACGTCCGGGGGCGCCGTGAAACAACTGTCGGCAATGTTCAGCCGGGCGCCCGGCAGCCATCGGGGGGAGGCGGGTCCGGCGGACAGATCGGCCACGGCCGTGTATGGCTGTTTGAAGACGATGTTCAGCTCGGCGATGGTTTTCGCCCAGAAGTCCAGGCGGTTTTGCACGGACCAGGCGTGCAGGTCCCGGTAGTTGTTGAGGCTGAGTTTTTGCATGAACCGGCCGATGTTGGTCCGGGCGGCGGCCCCTTGGTCCGGTATCCAGGCGGGCGGGGGTCCGAGGTTCCGGTCCCAGTTTTCGTAGATGGTTTCATAGAGGTAGAGGTGGACGGCAAAGGGGTGCTGCGGGGTCAATACGGTCTGCGAGATTTCCCGCCAGCAGGCGGGCGCGTCCTGCGTGTCGAGGAGACGGTTTACCCGTTCGGTGGTAGCTGCCGCCGTGGCGCGGTCGGCGCCGCGGGCGATTAAGTCCTGTTCGGTGATTTTTGGAGGCATGGGTTATCTGTTGGATAGGGAGCGGATCGTCCGCAGTGCTACATGGCCCGCCGGTATCGGCCGCCTACTTCGTACAGGGCGTGGGTGATTTGGCCGAGGCTGGCCACGCGGACGGTTTGCATCAGTTCGGCGAAGATGTTGCCGCCGTCGCGGGCGGTCTGTTTTAACCGGTCGAGCGCCTGCGGCGCTTCGTTTTGGTGTTGTTTCTGGAAGGCGCGCAGGTTGTGGATCTGCTGCTGCTTCTCCTGGGGGGCGGCGCGGGCGAGGTCGATCTTTTCGGGCGGCGATCCTTCCGAAGCGTCGGGGTCGAGAAAGGTGTTGATCCCGACGATGGGCAGTTCGCCGCTGTCTTTTTTGAGTTCGTAGTGGAGCGATTCTTCCTGGATTCGGCTGCGCTGGTACTGGAGCTCCATTGCGCCCAGGACACCGCCCCGCTCGTCCAGGCGGTCGAATTCGGCCAGCACGGCCTCTTCCACCAGGTCGGTGAGTTCCTCGATGAAATAGGAGCCCTGCAGCGGGTTCTCGTTTCGGGTTATGCCGAACTCGTGGGTGATGATCTGCTGGATGGCCATGGCCAGGCGCACCGATTCGGGGGTGGGGGTGGTGATGGCTTCGTCGTAGGCGTTGGTGTGGAGCGAGTTGCAGTTGTCGCAGATGGCCGTGAGGGCCTGCAGGGTGGTCCGGATGTCGTTGAACTGGATCTCGCGGGCGTGAAGCGAGCGGCCGGAGGTCTGGATGTGGTATTTGAATTTCTGGCTGCGCTCGTTGGCGCCGTAACGCTCTTTGAGCACCCTGGCCCATATTCGGCGCGCCACCCGTCCCATCACTGCATATTCCGGGTCGAGGCCGTTGCTGAAGAAGAAGGAGAGGTTGGGGGCGAAGCCGTTGATGTCCATGCCGCGGGCCAGGTAGTATTCCACGTAGGTGAAGCCGTTGGCGAGGGTAAAGGCGAGCTGGGTGATGGGGTTGGCGCCGGCCTCGGCGATGTGGTAGCCGGAGATGGAGACGGAGTAGAAGTTGCGGATGTTGTGATCGATGAAGTAGCGCTGTACGTCGCCCATCATGCGGAGAGCGAATTCGGTGGAGAAGATGCAGGTGTTCTGCGCCTGGTCCTCTTTCAGGATGTCTGCCTGTACGGTGCCCCTGATTCCCCCCAACACATCCGCTTCGATGCGTTCCCGTTCCTCGCGGTTGGGCTTTCGGCCGTGCTTTTGGGCGAAGGTTTCCACCTGGCGGTCGATGGCGGTGTTGAAGAACATGGCAAGCAGCATGGGCGCCGGGCCGTTGATGGTCATGGAGACACTGGTGAGGGGATCGGTCAGGTCGAAGCCGTCGTAGAGCGCCGCCATGTCGTCCAGGGTGGCTACGGAGACTCCGCCCTCGCCGATCTTTCCGTAAGTATCGGGGCGCTCGTCCGGGTCCTCGCCGTAGAGGGTTACGCTGTCGAAGGCGGTGGAGAGGCGTTTGGCCCTGTCGTTGCGGCAGAGGTAGTGGAAGCGCCGGTTGGTGCGCTGGGGTCCGCCTTCGCCCGCAAACTGGCGGCGGGGTTCTTCGGCGCTCCGTTTGAAGGGGTAGACTCCGGCGGTATAGGGGTAGGCGCCGGGGAGGTTTTCGGTGAGCTGGAATTTGAGGATTTCGCCCCAGTCTTCAACGCGGGGCAGGGCGACTCTGGGGATGCGGGCGCCGGAGAGGGTTGTGGTTCCGGTTTGGACAGAGATCGGGCGGCCCCGGACTTCAAAGCTGAGTGTTTCGCGTTCGTACGCCTTTTTGCGTTCCTCCCAGCTCTGGATGAGTGTCCAGCATTCGGGGTGCAGTTCGGCGCGGAGCGCTTCGAAGCGGCTGCGGATTGCCTGCGCGATTTCGGGGGCGTCGCACTCGGTGGCGGCGCCTTCGAGCCGATAGAGCCGGCGGGCGATCTCTACCTGGCGTTCCACCCAGGCATGGTGGGAGCGGAGGGTTTCTACGATTTCGCCGAGATAGTGAACCCGCTTTTCGGGAAGGATGGGGCGCCGGTTTTCGGCGGCCTTTACATCGGGTGGGCAGAGGGTGGATTGGAGGGGCGCGTTGAGGATTTCCTTTAGGTGTTCGAGCAGGGCCAGGTAGAGGGCGTCCACTCCCGCATCGCCATACCGGCCGGCGATGGCGCCGAAGACGGGGAGGTCTGCGTCGGCGACGTCATACGGGACGTCTCTGTTTCGGCGGACCTGTTTGCGCACGTCGCGCAGGGCGTCATCGCTGCCCCGCCGGTCAAATTTGTTGACCGCGACGAGGTCGGCGAAGTCCAGCATGTCGATCTTTTCAAGCTGGGAGGCGGCGCCGTATTCGGGGGTCATGACGTAGAGGCTCAGGTCCGAGATGTCGACGATTGCGGAGGCTCCCTGGCCGATGCCGCTGGTTTCGACGAAGATGAGGTCGAATCCGGCCGCCGTCAGGATTTGAACCGCGCGGTGGGTAGCCTCCGAGAGTTCGGACCCCGCGCTCCGGGTGGCCAGGGACCGCATGTAGACCCCGGGGTGGTGGATCGCGTTCATGCGGATCCGATCGCCCAGCAGGGCGCCGCCGGTTCGGCGTTTGCTGGGATCGACGGAGAGGAGGCCGATGCGGCGCTGAGGAAAGTCGCTCAGGAGACGCCGGATGAGTTCGTCGAGAAGGGAGCTCTTGCCCGATCCTCCGGTGCCGGTGATGCCGACAACCGGGGCTTTATGGCCGACAGCCTCTCGCTCAATTGCGTCCAGCAGCGCCGGGGGGAGGCTGGCGCCGTCGCTTTCGTTTTCGGCCTGGGTGATGAGGCGGGCGATCCGGCCGACGCCGGAGAGATCGACGGGGGGCGTGAGGGGCAGGAGGGGGAAGTCCGCGCGTTCCAGCATGTGGTTGATGATGCCCTGGAGGCCCAGGTGGCGGCCGTCTTCCGGGGAATAGATTTTGGTGACGCCATATGCTTCCAGGTCCCGAATTTCATCAGGCAGGATGACGCCGCCGCCCCCGCCGAAGATTCTGATGTGGGAGGCTTCCTGCTTGCACAGCAGGTCCACCAGGTAGCGGTAGAATTCGTTGTGGCCCCCCTGGTAGGAACTGATGGCGATCGCCTGGACGTCTTCCTGGACCGCCGCGTTGACGATTTCGGCTGCGGAGCGGTTGTGGCCCAGGTGGATGACTTCGGCTCCGGCGCGCTGGAGCAGGCGGCGGATGATGTTGATGGAGGCGTCGTGGCCGTCGAAGAGTGAGGATGCGGTGAGGAAGCGGACGTTGTGGCGCAGGGTGTGGGCGCGGGGGGGCGATGAGGCGGAATCTGCCGAGACGTGGTTCGCGTCCTGGGCTTTCGCATCCTGTGTGGTGATTGTTTCAGCCATGGGTTTGCCCGTCTTCGGTTTTCAGAGGGGTGAGGTCGACCGGTTCGAGCTTCAGCCCTTCGGCGAGGTAACCGGCTGTGGTGTCCGGGGAATGCTCGAAGATGAGCAGCCAGTTTTCTTCATGCGCCTGTTTGAGCACCCGTTCCTTGTTTTCCATTGTGGCTTTGGGGAAGAGGTCGAATCCCATGACGTAATGGGTTTTCAGGTGCGAGGGGGTGGGTACGAGGTCCGCCAGGAAACAGGCGGTCAGGCCGGCCGAGCGTATCAGGACGGCCTGGTGGTGCTGCGTGTGTCCGGGCGTGGACATCAGTTCTACGCCGGGCGCGACCGTGTCGTTTTGGGAGGTGAGGACTACCCGGCCCTGCTGTTCGAGCGGCTCCCAGGTGTGGGGGAGATAGCTGGGCCTGCTGCGGGGGTCCGGATGCCTGGCGTAGGCCAGTTCGTTTCGGTTGATGTAATAGGTGGCGTTCGGAAAGGTGGGGGTCAGTTCTCCGTTGCCGTCGCGAAAGCAGGTTCCGCCGGCATGGTCGAAGTGCAGGTGCGTTAAGATGACGCCGGTGATGTCCGAAGCCTGCACGCCGGCTGCGGCCAGGCTTTTCAGGAGGTCGGTCCCGGATTTATCGACGTCGTAGAGATAGGCGAATTTTTCGTCGTAGACCGTGCCGAGACCGGTGTCTATCAGAATGGTCTCTGCAGGTGTGCGGACCAGGAGGCAGTTAAGACCCAGCAGGATGCGGTTGCGGTCGTCGGCGGGATTGGTTCTCTCCCACAGCACCCTGGGGATGGTGCCGAACATGGCCCCGCCGTCCAGGCGGAAGGCGCCGTCGCTGACCACAAACAGTTCGAATTCACCAAATTTCATAATTTGTTCCCGGGACTCAGGACTGGAGCTGTTCCATAAAGAGGTGAACAGGTGTCGCTTCCAGCCGTTCTTGATCCCCGAACAGGTCGAGGAGTTCCTGCACTCGATGGGGAGGGAATCGGGTTGCCATGTTGTTCTGGAATTTTTCTCCGAGCAGAGGGATAGCTTCGCTGCGCCGCCGCCGGTGGCCGAGGGGGTATTCCACGGTGAAGGCGGTGGTGGAAGAACCGTCTTTGAAGAATACCTGCACGGTGTTGGCGATAGACCGTTTTTCGGGATCGTGATAATCGGCGGTGAACCGGGGGTTCTCGGTTACGTTCATTTTTTCTCTCAGGTCGTCTATTCGAGGAGCCGCAGCGCGTTCGTCTTCATAGTCTTCGGCGGTGAGGGTTCCGGAGATCAGGCCGACGGCGGTCATGTACTGGAGGCAGTGGTCGCGGTCCGCCGGGTTGTGGAGAGGGCCTCGTTTGTCGATGATGCGGACGGCCGCTTCGTGGGTTGTGATGTCGACACGTTCGACCTGCTCCAAACGCTCTGCCACCTGAGGGTGGAGTTCGACTGCGGCCTCGACGGCGGTCTGTGCGTGGAATTCGGCCGGGTAGGAGACTTTGAAGAGGATGTGTTCCATTACGTACGATCCGTAAGGGCGTTGGAATTTGAAGCGTTCTCCTCCCCAGATTCGGTCGTAGAAGCCCCATTTCGGGGCGGTCAGTGCGGTGGGATAGCCCATTTCTCCGCGGGCGGACTGCAGAGCCAGGAAGAGTCCTCGGGCCGTGGCGTCTCCGGCGGCCCAGCTTTTTCGAGAGCCGGTGTTGGGCGCGTGGCGGTAGGTGCGCAGCGGTCCGGCGTCGCACCAGACCTGGGAGATGGTGTTGACGATCTGTTCTTCGGTACAGCCGAGTATTTCCGCCGAGACGGCGGCGCTTGCCAGTTTGACGAGGATGACGTGGTCCAGACCGCGCTGGTTGAAGCTGTTTTCCAGGGCCATTACGCCCTGAATTTCGTGGGCTTTGATCATGGACGTGAGCAGGTCTTTCACGTTGAGGGGCTCCGCTCCGTTCGCGGCATGTTTTCGAGAGGTCCAGTCCGCAACCGCGAGGATGGCTCCCAGATTATCTGAAGGATGCCCCCATTCGGCGGCCAGCCAGGTGTCGTTGTAGTCCAGCCAGCGGATGATGACGCCGATGTTGAAGGCGGCGGTGATCGGGTCTAACTCGAAGCGGGTGCCGGGCACGCGGGCGCCGTGGGGAACGACGGCGCCGGGGACAACGGGCCCCAGCATTTTCTCGCATTCGGGAAAACCTAGGGCGAGGATGCCGCAGCCGATGCTGTCCATCAGGCAGAGGCGCGCCGTGCGGTATGCCTCTTCCGAGTCGATGGGGTCGTTGAGGACATAACGGGCGATGTCGACCATCTCGCGATCGGGTGGTTGTCGTATGTTGAGTGTAGGTTCGGCCATATTCTGATTTTGTGTATGAGCGGCTTAGCGTTCCTCTAAGGGGACGTATGTTCGGTCGTCGGGTCCCGTGTAGTTGGCCAGGGGGCGTATCAATTTGTTGTCCGCTCGCTGTTCGAGAACGTGGGCGGCCCATCCGCTGGTGCGGCTGATGACAAAGATGGGTGTGAAGAGCGGGGTGGGGATGCCGGCCATGTGATAGGCGGTGGCCGAGTAAAAGTCCAGATTGGCGAAGAGGCGTTTTTCCTTCCACATGACGTTCTCGATGGCTTCAGAGATGTCGAACCGTTTCATATCGTTTTGCGCTTCGGATACGCTGCGCGCCCATTCCTTGATGATGCCGTTTCTGGGGTCCCGCACGGTGTAGACGCCGTGGCCGAATCCCATGATTCTTTCTTTACGCGCAAGCATTTCCCGCACGCTGCGAGCGGCATGTTCGGGATCTTCAAAGCGGTCGATGAGTTCCATGGCCTGTTCGTTTGCGCCTCCGTGCAGGGGACCGCTGAGGGTACCGATGGCTCCGGTGATGCACGAATAGAAGTCGGCCAGGGTGGAGGCGCATACGCGGGCGGTGAAGGTTGAGGCGTTGTATTCGTGTTCGGCGTACAGAATGAGAGAGCTGTTCATCATCCGGCGTTCGAGGTCGGTGGGGGGGGCCTCTTTCAGCATTCGCATCACATATCCGGCATGGCTTTCGGGTTCGAGGTCAAACGACACTGTTTGGCCGCGCGAACCCCGGTACCAGTATCCCAGCATGGAGGGGAGCGCGCCCAAAAGTCGAACGGCGGACTGTTTCCCGTCTTCGAGGCTCTGTTCGGGTTCTGCAATTCCCAGGGCGGAGACGGCCGTACGCAGGACGTCCATCGGGTGCGCATCGGCGGGGAATGAGGCCAGTACGTTTTTTACCAGATCCGGCAGCGGGCGGTTCTCTGTGAGTTGGCGGTTCCATTGGTCGAGCTGAGTACGCGTTGGGAGTTCGCCGTGAATCAGCAAATAAGCGATTTCCTCAAAAGTGCTTTTGTTCGCAAGGTCTTCGATGGAATATCCCCGGTAGTGAAGGCCGTGTCCTTCTTTTCCCACAGTACAAATTGACGTGTTGCCCGCTTTGATCCCACGTAGTCCGACGGCAGCTTCCGTATCTGTTGTCTTACTCATCTTTATCTCCCCTGTTATAGAGCCGGTCCAGGCGTTCCTCATAACGATAGTAGTCCAGCAGGTCGTATAGTTCTTCCCGCGTTTGCATTCGGTCTATGAAGGATTTTTGTGTGCCATCTTTTCGAAGCGTTCGGTAGGCATGGTCGGCAGCTTTGTTCATCGCACGGAACGCGGTAAGCGGATAGAGTACGATGGCGACACCTGCACGGCGCATTTCCTCGAGGGAAAACAGAGGGGTTTTGCCGAATTCGGTGAGGTTTGCCAGCACGGGAACAGAGAGGGCGTTTGTAAATGTCCTGTACTGGTCCAGTGTTTGCAGGGCTTCTGCAAAGATGGCATCGGCTCCGGTCCGAGCATACTGCTGCGCCCTTTCCAGAGTGCCTTCCAGACCTTCGGTGGCGAAGGCGTCCGTGCGCGCCACAACCGTAAAGTCGGGATCGAGACGGGCGTCCACAGCGGCTTTGATGCGGTCACACATCTCACCGGCGGAGACGACCTGTTTGCCGGGCCGGTGGCCGCAGCGTTTTTGAAGGACCTGATCTTCGAGGTGAACTGCTGCTACGCCTGCTTTTTCAAGGGTCGCAATTGTGCGGGCAATGGAGAACGCGGTGCCGCCGAAACCGGTGTCGATGTCGACGAGGAGAGGGAGATCGACGGCATCCGTAATTCTGCGCGCGTCTTCCGCCACGTTGTCCAGGGTGGTGATGCCCAGGTCGGGCAGACCGTATGACGCGCCGGCCACACCGGAGCCCGACAGATAGATGGCGCGAAACCCGGCGCGTACCGCCATCTGGGCCGTCAGGGCATTTATGGTTCCTGCAACCTGGAGCGGCTGTTCCTGCTTCAGGGCAGCTTTCCACTTTGCACCGGCTGATTTTCGGGTTGTGTCCATTGCCTTCTTCTCACGCTGTCGCTGGTTGTGCGGGTTCTGTTCGCCGCCAATGGAAATTAAAGATACAAGGGTGTGGATTGCAAGAGAAAATCCTACATTAAAATAGAAGGTCGCAAGTTTACGCTCTCACGACCTTCACGGCAGACGGGGTGGAAGCGAGGCTTTATACCGGCACCCAGGCGAGGTCGAGGATGGTGTGGGTTGGATTCTGGGTGCGGAACCAGGCTTTGACCGGCATGCCGATTTCCGGCGTGCCTTCTTTTAAGTAGGACATCATTTTGGTGCATACGCCGGGGAGGGAGACGGTGATGAGCGGGCAGGGGGTGGAGAGTTTGAAGTTGCTGCCCGGATAGGCGACGGTGGTGTGGGTGTAGATTTCGCCGGTGTGGGGCGCTTCAATCCATTCCATGGGTTGCAGGCAGTCGGGACAGTATGCCCGAGGCGGAAGCCAGATCCGGTTTTCGCCGCAGGCGCGGTTCGGACAGCGGGCGCCGAGCAGCTTGGATTCAAGCAGTCCCTCGAAGAAGGGCGTGAGGCCGCCGTAGGAGTGGATGTGAAAGTAGTCTTTTACGTTTTTGATGACCAGAGGGGAGCGGTTGAGGGCTTCGCAGCCGGGGGCGATTAGTTCGACAGACATACGACCTCCTCTGCAGGGAGCATACGCCGTCCCTGCGGATTATACTTTTTCGAAAATTGCCATGGTGACGTGGCTGCCGGTGCCGGCGTGGCTGATTGCGGCGCCCCGCCTGGCATCAGGCACCTGCAGGTTTTCGATGTCGTCCGGCATGGTTTTGTCGAAGCGTTCCCAGATTTTGGGATCTGCGTGGAATCTGGACCATCGGTTTTGAAGCTGCCACATGATTTCGATGATCTGGAAGATGCCGGTGGCGCCTACCGAGTGCATGGAGCCCAGCAGGCCGCCGGAGAGGTTGGTGGGCAGCTTGCCCCCGAGGTAGGCTTCTCCGCTTTCGATGAATTCTCGGCCCCGGCCGTAGGGGCGCAGGCCGATGTCTTCGTAGGTCTGGATGTCGCTGATGGTGAAGGCGTCGTGGGTTTCCAGGAGGTCCAGGTCTTTTAGAGGGTTGTGGATGCCGGCCATGTGGTAGGCCAGGTAGGCGGCCATCCGGGCGGCCAGGAAGGAGCTGAACCCGGGCCAGTCCCATTTGTAATCTCTGTACAGGTCTTCGGGTTCGTGGGGCAGGCGCAGGATTTCCATCGGGCGCCGGTCTGCGGTGCGCAAGGTGTGGGTGCCGGAACAGATTGCGGTCAATTGCACGGGGTGGTCCGTGAGTTTGTAGGCTGTTTCCTCGTCGGCCAGGACCAGGGCCGCGGCGCCGGTGCTCATCACACAGCATTCCACGAAGCTGAGGGGATCGGAGACCATTCCGTTTTCCAGTACTTCCTGTTCAGTGAGTTTCATGGGGTTCTGGGAGAAGGGGGAGGAGCAGGCGTAGCGGTGGTTTTTGACGGTTATTTTGGCCAGGGTATCGCGGGGTACCCGATTTTCGTGGAGGTAGCGCTGTGCCATCAGGGCGTAATAGCTGGCGTACATCCAGCCCAGTTCGGACTCGAAATTCTTGCAGGCGGCCGAGGCGATGTAGGAGTTGCCATCTTTGGTGGGCACCTCGTCCATGCGCTCCCAGCCGATTACGGGGACCACGTCGGCATATCCGGAGGCGATGGCCATTGCAGCGGCCAGGATGGCGTGGCCTCCGGTGGCCCCGCCGGTTTTCACTTCGATGTTTCCAAGGGGGTCGAAGCCCAGGGCGTCGTGGATGCGGGCGGCGGCCAGGAGCTGGTCGCCAAAGTGGTCGGCAAACTGCGAGTAGACGCAGAAGTTGACCCTTTTTTTGAACTCCGGCATGGAGACCTTGAGGTCGTTTTCGAGGATCGCCATGTTGAGGGCTTCGGCGGTGAGTTCTTCGGTGGATTTTTCGGGATATTTTTTTCGGAAGTCGGTCATGCCGCCCGCGACGATGTAGACCGGCTTCTGAAACCGAGGGATTCGAAGGTTGCCTTCTCCAAATGTGATCATGGTGGTGTTCCCCCTTGCTTTTCAGACCTGTTGGGCAACCGGATAGATCGGGGCTGGTTCGGTTTTGTCCGGCGTGGCGGGGGTTGCGCGCTCGTATTCTTCCAGTGTGAAACTGTCGACCTGAATCGCATCGTTACGCGCCGTTTCCGCCTCGTACATCAGGTGGGCGTCGCTCAGGCCGATGATCCCTTTTTTGAGGGCTTCCTCGATGAGCTGTTCGGGTTTGTCTTTGGGCAATTTGCCCGACCGGATCGCCTCTTGAATCTTATGCTCGGCCCCCCCGGCGCCGCAGGAAAGTTCGAACGCCCGCTCCAGCCTGCGCAGGGCTTCATCGGGACTGGAGGGCAGGTGGATGCCGGCGGTGAGGGCCTCCCGCTGAACACCGGCGGTTTGAAGGGCACGCGCTATCTGGCCGCCCAGTTTGTCGGAGGGCATGCTGCCGATGGGGTTTAAGCGGGACCAGAGCGCGATCGGGCCACGGAAGAGCGGACCCAATACGGGGATGTCCAGGTTCAGGAACAGGCCGTCGAATCCCTGCTGGATCTGCGCCAGAGCGTATTGCATACACCAGTGCAGGAAGGGCAGGTCGTCCTGGGGGCGTCCTTCGGCCTCGAACCGGCGAAGGACGGCTGTGCCCAGGTACATCCAGGAGAGGATGTCTGCAAACCGGCCGGTGAGTTTGCCCTTTCGTTTCAACGCGCCTCCCAGCGTTCCCATGGCTATGTCGGCCAGGAGGGCGAAGGAGGCGGACGCCCAGGCCAGTTTGCGGTAGTAGCGTGCTGCGGGGCGTGCTGCTGGGGAACCGGCCAGGTATCCCCGTGTGGCGCTCAGAAGGACGGAGCGGAAGAGGTTGCGCAACACGTGGCCGATGTGTCCTCGAAACGCGCGGTCGAACGCATTCAGGTCATTGGTTTCGAGCGCCTGGATGATGCTGCGCATGTAGGGGTGGCAGCGGATTGCGCCCTGTCCGAAGATCATGAGAGTGCGTGTGAGGATGTTGGCGCCTTCCCCGGTGATGACGATGGGCGTCCAGATGTAGCTGTGGGCAAGCAGGTTGCGGGGCCCCCGGGAGATGGCGTTGCCGGCGAGGATGTCCATGCCGTCGTTGATGGCCCTGCGGTAGAGTTCGGTGAACGTGTATTTGGCAATTGCGGTGGCAACGGCGGGTTTTGCGCCTTTGTCGAGGGCGCCACAGGTGTAGCGCCGGGCGGCTTCCATCAGGTAGGCGAACCCGCCGATGCGCGCCAGGGGTTCTTCAACGCCTTCGAACCGGCCGATGGGGAGGCCGAACTGCCGGCGCACGGCGGCGTAGGCGCCGGTGACGCGGGCGACGAATTTGGCGCTGCCGGATGCGGTTGCCGGTATGGTGACGCCGCGCCCGGCGGAGAGGGATTCGGTGAGCATGCGCCAGCCCTTGCCGGCCCGGGCAGGGCCGCCGATGATGGCGTCGATGGGTACGACTACGTCGTGGCCTTCGATCGGCGAGTTGTAAAAGGGGACGCCCATGGGGTCGTGCCGGGTGTTGATGGTTACTCCGGGCGTTTCGGTTGGAACCAGGGCGCAGGTGATGCCCGGGGTTTCCCCTTTGCCCAGGAGGTTGTGGGGGTCTTCGAGTTTGAAGGCCAGACCCACGAGGGTGGAGATGGTGGAGAGGGTGATGTAGCGTTTCTTCCAGTTCAGCCGGAGGTAGAGCCGGCCGTAATCGCCTCTAAAGACAACACCGCTGGACTGGATGCTTCCCGCGTCCGAACCCGCGGTCGGCTCGGTGAGGGCGAAGCAGGGAATCTCCAGCCCAAGGGCCAGACGCGGCAGATAGTGCTCCTTCTGCGCTTCTGTGCCGTAGTGGGTCAGGAGCTCGGCAGGGCCGATTGAGCTGGGTACCATGACGGTGAAGCTGAGGGGCATGGAGCGGGACGCCAGTTTTTCGATTATGGCGCTGTGCGCCGAGGCGGAGAATCCGAGGCCGCCATAGGCTTTGGGGATAATGATGCCGAAGAAGCGCTGCTCCTTGAGATAGTCCCACACGTCCGGAGGCAGGTCTTTGTTGACGTACACATCCCAGTCGTTGACCATGCGGCAGACCGTTTCGACCGGCCCTTTCAGGAAGGCCCGCTCCTCGCCGGTCAGGTCGGGATAGGGCTCGCTGTTGAGGCGTTTGAAATCGGGCCTGCCCGAGAAGAGATCCCCTTCGATCCAGACGGTGCCGGCTTCGAGGACGGTTTTCTCGGTCTGGGAGATGTGGGGCAGGAAATTCACTTTTTTCAAGAATGCCATCACCGGGGCTGACACCAGAATCCGGTGGACCGGCCGGATGTTGAGGATGAGCGCCGGCAGGGCAAAGAGGATCCAGAGCCAGACAGGCGCGCCAAAACCCCAGAGCGATGCGGCGGCAAGGAGGGTCCACAGCCAGAGAGGGGCGCCGGTGAAGCCGAGGACGCACACGAGGACGATGACACTCAGGGTTCCGAGGAACGCGGGTCCGTTAGAGAGGGCGCCGTAGGTTGATTCCAGGATTTCCATGACAAACCTCTTTTCAGCAAGCGTGGCCAGAAGTGGGTTTTATCGCTCATTCTGGCTGATTTCAGCCATCGATTCAAGGGCCGAAACCGGCGCAAAATGGGCATCTGTCAGTCCAGGAACAGGTCTAAATTCGAGCTTTTGGGCGTTTGGCGCTTATGGTTATTGGTAAACTTGTCCTTGACAACAGAGGGAAATTGTGTTTCTTTGCACGTGGATATGAGGGAACGGCTATATTCTCTCACATCATTCTATACGCCGTTAGTCCCAGACCGGCCAGGGTTGTGGACTAACGGCTTTTTTGTTGTCCGGATATAAAAGCATATTTTGTGCCATCATTTTCCAATACGCTGCCTGGACAACCTAAGTACACTTTTTTAACTATCTGCTTTTGTGAAAGTTGCACGTATTTTTGGCCTGAGCCTCAAGGCGCTTCGAAGATGGGCTGTACGGGCAGGGGGCCACATCCCTGCATGCGAAAAGGTCTGCTTATACCGATTCAGGACGGGAGGCGTGAACGGCCGATCCCAGGGTTTCGCGGATCATTTGAAGGACGTCTTCGGCGGAGAGCGTATTGGGGGCAGTTGAGGCTGTCGTACGGATTTGAAGAGCTGGAGAGAATTGAGAAGGCTTTGAAGATGATGCGGGAAGCCGCAGATTACGCCAGGCATTGATGAAAGCATGCGACGACAGATCACGTAGGGGCGGGGTTTCCCCGCCCGCCGTGTTTTAACCGACCACCGCCGCCGACACCGCATTTGAGACCCGCCTTAACAGACTCCCTTCCTCGACCATCTGGTTGGTGAGGACCACGCAGAGCAACTGCCGCTCGGGATCGGCCCAGGCCACGGTGCCGGTTGCGCCGACGTGGCCGAAGGTGGCCGGTGAGACGAGTTCCCCGAAATAGTTCCATACCAGAGAGTCCGCCAGGGCCCAGCCCAGGCCCCAGGGGGCGTTCAGGCCTTTGTTCTGGTCTGTGGTCATGGCCATAATACACGACAAAACTTAATCTGACCTAAAATATGGAGGATCAATCAGTATCCAAAGACAGTGAAAGAACTCCTGGATGTGATCCTGTATATTGAGCAGAACATACTGCAAATGGTCCAATCCATATCGAAACAGGCTTTTCTCTTTGCATCCGTGTTTTTTGATCTTCAACGGTTTTGTCTTTGCGATCCATTCTCCTACCAGATGAGCCCAGGTGAGGGCAATGGCTAAAAGCGCGATGAGTTTTTCGATTCGTTCCAGATGGATCAGATGGGTCTGTTCCAGATCGAAGCCTCGGCTTTTCAACGCGGCGAACAGGACTTCAATTCCCCACCGTTTTTTGTAATCCTCCAGCGGTTTTCGACCTTTACACTTGCTGGCAACGATGAGAAATTCGTCAGGTAATCGGATGACAGACAAATACAGATGATGACCATAGATCAGACGGGGTTTACGCAGGATGCGCTCTTGGTGAATGTGCAGGTCGGCAAACAAGCATCGAAGCGCGATGTCCCCTTTGCCATTTAGGGTTTTGGCGTTTTCCTTGACGCGGATGGCAAAGCCTAAGGCTTGCGCATCTAACCACGCAAACCATTCTTGCCCAATGAATTCCCGGTCTGCAACGATGACCTGAATCAGGTTTTTATCCACCAACTTCAAGACCCGTTCCATCAACTGGATACGCTCATCGGTGTTGGAGTTGCCCTTTTTGGGCAGCAGTATCCAGCAGATGGGAAATGCAACGCCTTGATAGACACTCCCGGCGGTGAGAATATTGATGGTCAGTTTGCCGAAGCTCCAGGTCGTCCGATCTATCGAGATGGTAAAGTCCGACTTGATCGGCAAGAGATGCAGGATCAAGTCGGCCACCAGGTCATAGGACAGATTAAACTCACTGAAGAAACGTTGGATTCTGCGATAGTTGGACTTCTGCTTGGCTTTGCCGTTGAGGGCGTTGGCCAGTTTGGTGAAGTTGACGGTTGTGAGCTTGATGAGAGACACAATGAAGGCGGCGATGAATTTTACCCGGGCCTTATGACAGGGTAAATACCATTGCATCACGTCGTGTAATTCATTAACTTGAGGAGACATAGACCTGTGTTTGATGATGGATGAGTTGTTGGATCTTGACAACCCAAACTTAACTCATTTCACCACTCAGCGCAGGTCTTTTCCTTTTTTGTCGTGTACCATGGGTCATGGCTTTGACGCCGGCCGGGCTGAAGATGCGTTTTCCGGCGTATTCTCCATTGTTGAGCATGGTCTGCAAGAGGATCGCCAGGTCCTGGACCGTGCTGTGCATGCCTCCCCAGGGATGACCCATGTCCCGCCAGTAGGCGCTGTTCGGGCCAAAGCGTTCGAGGTCTTCAGACTCGAAGGTGGAGGTGCCGCACCAGACCGTGTCGGCGATTTCAAAGTTTCCCATTCCCAGCGCGCTGTTTTCCATTCTTAGTGGGTCGAAGATTTCACGCTTCTCAAAATCGCGCAGGCGTTTTCCGGTTACCCGTTCGACGATTTCCGCCGCCAGCAGGATGCCTTTGCTCTGGTAGGCGAAACTGGTGTTGGGCGAGTAGAGGAGGGGGGTTTTCTGGGCGGCTCGGACGAATTCGCTCAAGGGCGCGTGCGCCCGGCGCAGTTCAATGTTCTGAGGCAGCATGTCGGGCAGGCCGGAGGTGTGGCACAGCAGGTGCCGGACGCGTACTTTGTGGCGTTCACCGCCCTGGAAGTCGGGCAGGTATTTGGAGACCGGATCGTCGAGGGAGACCTGTCCCCGGTCGACGAGGAGCATGAGGGCGCAGGCGGTGACGGGTTTGGTGATCGAAGCGAGGAGGAAGATAGAATCCGGTTTTACGTCGGGTGAATCTCCATCGGGCATCAGGCGGCCGCAGCCTTTTGAGAAGACGACGGTGTTGTTTCGGGCGACCAGGATGGCCGCTGCGGTGATGCGGCGGTCCCGGACTTCGGATGCGAGGAGGGCTGCGGCCCGTTCGAGGGCTTCCTGCGACATGTCGACGTCCGAGGCGGCGCCCGTTTGGAGTTCGGCGTGTGGTATGGACATGGGAATGATCCTCTCAGTCGATCTCGAGAGATACTTCCGTGTTTAAATTCTCTTTTTCCGATCTGGCTTCCGATGTGGAATAGTGGAAGATTAGCGCCTTGCGCCAGGTGTCTGTTCGGTTGACGTCGCTGGTGTGCAGGGTGCAGCCGTGGTGAAAGATGACCGAGCCTGCGGGGACCGGGCAGCGCGCGGGCTCGCGCAGGGCGATGCCTTTTGTGTTCGGGATATGGTGAACGGGTCTTTCGGGATCGGAGGCGATGTCGAAGATGCCGTATTTGTGAGAGCCGGGTACGTAACACATGCAGCCGTTTTCAACCGTGGCGTCGTCTAAGGCGATCCAGGCGGTGATGAGGTCCCCTTCGGGCTGTACCCGGAAATAGCTCTGGTCCTGATGCACGGGTTTGGCCTGGCCGCCCGGGGGCTTGAGCAGCATCTGGTCGCGAAAGACTTTGATGCGAGGGCCGATCAATCCACGGACCAGGTCCAGCAGTTTCGGCTGTTGGGCAAAGGCTTTAAACGCCGGGTCGAAATGGACCATAAACGCGATGCCCCGGACCGCGTTGTTTTGGGCGGCGGCGCTGGATTTGTCCGCGACAGTGTTCCCTTCCCGGCCGACGGATACGCCCTGGGGGGCGCTTTCCGGATCGGCGGCGATCTCCTCGGTCCGTCTGCGCACCTCGGCAAGTTCGGCGTTGTCGAAGAGGTTTTCGACGACCAGATAGCCTTCGTTGTCGTAGAAAGTTTTCAGGGATTCCTGGAACATGGGTGTTCCTTTCGGAATAAACCGTTGGTGATATGAGGGCTCCGTTCATCAACACCGGAAAGTAGGTTATTATACACCTTTTGTCAATACTTCACATTTTTCTATCGGACCTTGACAGATTCGGTTTTGACGTGTAATTTTGATCGACTTTCTCAGGGCCTAAAAAAATTGTGCCTCTCACGTGAAAGGGAATGGTCGCCTGCTATGAACCATCAATACGATTCGCGGGAGTTTTCCGTTGAGGCGGCGTTCGACGGGGATTTTTGGCATGTTGGGGTTTACGAAGTGACAGATGGCGATAAGCGGTTGAGGTTCGAATATAAGCTCAATACGCCCAGGAATGAGGCGGCGGCCTGTGAGCGGGCATGGGAGATTTTTGAAGCGCGATATCTGAAATCAGGAGGTTAGATGGTTGGGATCGACGCGCCGGGCGGCCGCCGGTTTGCCGGGTTTCTTTGTATTCTTTATATGCTGTGGGGATGCGATACGGGCGAGCCGGTTTACGTGACGGCGAGCGTGCTCAACCTGCGGGAGAGGCCGACCACAAGAGCGCCCGTTCTGGAGCGTCTGAGCCGGGGGCAGGAGTTGAGGGTTCTCCAAGAAGATGAGACGTGGTTGAAGGTGAGGGCCGGTGAGGAGGTGGTCGGGTGGGTTCACAGAGACTATGTGGGAGATCCGGCGGCAGTTCGGGCCGCTCTGGCGCGGGATTTGAAACGGCGGTCGGGAAGGCCCGGGGCAGCGGGCCGGCATGACAGGGGGGCCCGGGGGGCCGACGGATCTTCGGGTCTGAACCTTTCGATTGAAAAGATGCTGACGGGGTTTCCGGGGGATATGGCGGTTGAAGCGCTGGATGCGGTAGAGGGGGAGCCGCGAGCGATGGGGGCGACCACCGGGGGGCTGGTGGTGGAGGTGTGGGGCGATTCGGAGAATCTTTCCCGGGCCTCGCTGATGATCCCGGTGGTGGATGTGCCGGACGGGAAGTTGTTTGGACATGCGGATCTGGCGGTTCGGTTTATTCGGAATGCGGTGCCTCAGTGGAGGCGAAACCGGGTGTGGATGGCCGGTAAGCTGCGGGAGTTGAGCAGCCGGGATATCGGGCGGGGAGGGTTTGACGCGGGTGGGAAAGCGGTTCGGTTTGAGTTTATCAAAGCGCTGGGAGTGGTTCGGGTTGTGATTGAGGCTGAAGAGCCGTAGGCGGGTGTGATGGGAATGTGAGGACCAAGGTCAGGGGCAGATGTTCAAGACAGGTGATCAGGGCTTCGGCATAAGGCAGATAGTAGATTTCCAGGTCGATGTGGTCGTTATCGATCCATCGAGAAAAGCGTTTGATGAGGCTTTCTCGCAATATCCTATTTGTGGGTGCTTTTCCAGCAATTTGAGGTAAATTGGTGCGCTGGCTGCCGACAATTCCGCAGATCATAGCCGTCAGAGTGTTCAGATGCCGTGCGACATTGCCTTGTGACTCAAAGGGATACAGACCGTTAAGGGCTTTCCGAATCGTTTGAAATCGGCGGTGGGTGTCGCTCATCGTATGCTCCTTTCTTTATATTACGGTGGATATAGAGTATACTATGAGCGTACCTCATCAGAAACTGTCCAGATTATTAGCCTGGCATTCCTCGTCCTCCGATGTTGGTGTTCTCCACTTCGAAAATTGTACTTGACAAGCCAGAAGAAATGGTTGTATAATTAGCACAATTATAGATATCATCACCAAAAGCGTTAAAGCATAGCACCTCTATCGGGAGAGGTGCTTGATGCTGGATATCGTTGCCGTCGGGGCTTAACGGTCTGTTGATGAGTTATTATTTCCAGGACTCCTCAGCAAGCTGTTGAGCCTTTTTTGTTTGCTTCATCCGAGTTCAGAACCTGTGTCGGACAGGATTCTGTCTTCTGATTCTTCAGCTTTCGGGGCGGGAAGAATCCAAGCGCCCAGACATTGTTCGGGATTGAGGAGGGTTCCTGGATTATACAACAAGACATCTCTGTCGGAGGAGATGCTGACTGTTTCACACCGTTGCCGTCGGGGCTCAATGGTCTGCTGGCAGACGGTGGACGCACTATCGGTTGCATTGATGAAGAAAGTAATTCGTGCTCTATCACTCAAAGTTTTGTCTCGGGTCGGGGGCGGGACACATCCCAAAGAGGAGGGTAATATGCGACGGTTTTTTGCTGTCTGTTTCTTAGGTGTGGCACTCATAGTCGCCTGTAGCGACAATAGCGTCCTGAATCCTGTTGATTCGGAGAATCCTGCCCTGGTTCGAGCCGCCAAACCTTCGACGGGTCCGAGCTACCCTCCACCTGATCTGGTAAGTTGGTGGCCGTTGGACGAAACGAGTGGCACGACTGCCGCTGATATTGTTGGTCCGAATTCTGGCACGCACGTTGGTGGACCTCAATTTGTAGCAGGAAAAGTGTGTGGCGCATTGGACTTCGCCGCAGGCCAACGTGTTGAAGTTCCCTATTCCTCAAGTTTTATCTTCACAGATTGGACGGCCGGTGCCTGGATCAAGACATTAGATGGTTCCGGGTTCAGGAGGATTATAAATCAGCAGGTAGGTGCAGGGGCAGAAAACGCGGGTACGGCGTTTTGGATCTTAGGTTTGGAGAACAACAAGCTGTGGGCCTGTTCACAGACTATTGACGGCGCTATTGATAAAACGGACGGGTCGGTTCAGTTGGGGTGCGTCGCATATCCCGACATACTCCTTAACGACGGACAATTCCATCACGTTGCTGTCACCAATATGGCGGACAGTTTTCTTTGACAAAAAAGTGCCGTTCACGCAGATTAGGTATCATAGACCACCACGTCAACGATACCCTTTATCTGGAGAGACGGCACAATGGAACTGGCAGAAAAGATACTCAAGAGTTTCAAGATTTCCAAGCCTCAAAAAAAGTTTCTGATGGCTGTGTTTACAGCGATCCTAACAGCTCACGGCAAGATCAATTTTCGTAACCTATCGCGTTACTCTCCTTTGTCACAGAAGACGTATTCACGCCAGTTTGCCAAACCCTTTGAATTTGTGGCCTTCAACCGAGCGGTGATCAATGAAAGCCTGGGCAGAGAAAGTGAACGGATCATCGTGTTAGATGCTTCTTTTGTGTCCAAGTCGGGCAAGCAGACCTATGGTCTGGATTATTTCTGGAACGGTTGTCATCGTCGGAGCGAAAAGGGGTTGGAAGTCTCCAGTGTGGCCATCGTGGATGTTTTGAGAAACACAGGCTTTACGCTGTCCGTTCGTCAAACCGATCCTGGAGATGAACGCCAAATGTCTGAGTCTAAGCCTAAACAGGATGTCGTCAAGGTCAATAAAAAGAAAAGGACCGTCAAGAAAAAGGGCACCAAAAAAAAGGGGAAAGCCAAGTCGAAAAAGCAAAGCTCCAAACAGGCAGAAGACGTCGAAACCCTAACAGATCAGTATTTACAGCACCTGAGTGATGTCAAACCCAGCTTGTTAGAGAATGAAAAATATACCGTTGTCGATGGCTATTTTAGCAAGAAGAAATTTGTTGATGGCGTCCGTGATTTGGATCTACACCAGATCGGCAAATTGCGCTGCGACGCCAATATGCGCTATCTCTACACCGGACCAAAACGGGAAAAGGGAAGCGGAAGGCACAAGACCTATGACGGCAAAGTCAACTGGCAGGACCTGTCTCGGTTTTCATATATCCAAACACAAGATGGCATCGCCATTTACAGTCTTGTCTTGAATCACGTCTCCTTAAAACGCAATTTGAAAGCCGTCGTCTTGCTGGATCACACGAACAAGGACAAGAAGAAATATGCGATCTTGTTTTCAACCGACAAAGACCTAAGTGCCAAGACGATTGTCAGATATTACAAAGCGCGTTTCCAAATTGAATTTATTTTCAGAGATGCCAAACAGTTCACCGGATTGTGCGACTGTCAAGCCAGAGATCAAAAACGGCTGGCTTTCCATTTTAATGCCTCTTTGACAACCCTCAATTTAGCCAAAACGGAACACTTACAAGCCCAATCAGATACGAGACCCATACCCTTTTCCATGGCCAGTGTAAAAGCCTGTTATTTCAACACGTATTTTCTCCAGAATATTTTTTTAATGTTAGACCTCGACCTAAATTTGATTAAAAAATCTCCCCAATACCAAAAACTGCGGGATTATGGCAAAATTGCTGCTTAAAAGTGGCCGAACTATTGTGTCACAAGAGCTGCAGGCACTGCGCTTACGTTGTACATTGATGGCGCTGTAGCCAAGAGCTATCCCATCACAAACACAGCTGGATTCAACATTGCTGCTGATGATGTGACTATTGGGGCAGCCAGTTCTAATTTTGGCGGCGTACAGACCTTCCTCGGTACCATTGACGAAGTTCAGTTCTACAACCGTGCTCTCGCTGCTTCAGAAATCCAGGACATATTCGATGCTGGCAGTGCGGGCAAGTGCGAAGGAGGAGGCGACCCCCAGACGGGTGATGATGGTGATGACGATGACGATGATGGTGATGACGATGACGATGATGGTGATGACGATGATGGTGATGACGATGACGATGACGATGATGGTGATGACGATGACGATGACGATGATGACGATGACGATGATGATGGTGATGACGATGACGATGATGATGGTGATGACGATGATGATGATGGTGATGACGATGATGATTAGAGGTGAGCCCCAGACGAAGGACGACTGACTGCAAGAACGGTGGGTGGGAACAGTACGGCTTCAAGAACCAGGGCCAGTGTGTCCGGTTCATCGAGACGGGTAAGGACAGCAGGTAGCTGCTTTTCTTAGATCCGTAAAGAAAGGCCCTAGAGGATCTCTCTGGGGCTTTTTCTATACGGGTAGGTTTCTTTCCATCTGGTTGCATCGTGCACTAAGAAAGGATGGTCCGCTTGTCCGAATACGTTCGATCTGTGGCTCCCACCGTAGCTCAGATCATTCAGATGATGCTGGGTGTTATTTTCTTGGTGGCCGGTGCCAGCAAAATCTGGGAGCCGGTCCTGTTTTTCTGGCAGACCTATCTCTATAAAGACGTCCTGGGCCTGGGCGCAAACGCGGCGTTCTCGGTGTCTCAGGCCGCCCTGATGCTGGGTCCTCTCGAATGTGGTGTGGGACTGGCTCTGATCGTGAATTGGCGACCGAAGCTGGTGTTCTCGGTGGCATCGGCCCTGTTGATTTTCTTTTTCGGCCTGACCTTTTTCGCCTGGCGCCAGGGATTCGAGGCCAGTTGTGGATGTTTTGGACCTCTGATTGAGCAGGGTCCGGGTGAAGCGGCCATAGAAGATCTTCTGATGTTTGGACTGCTGATGTTTGCCTGGTGGGGAACAGAATCTCTGAACCGTCCAGCCTGGGTGTGGGGGAGGTATTTCGTGCTGGGAGGAACGCTACTGACCCTGGCAATAGGCGGTATGCGATTCTTTCCCGAAATGCACCGACTCAAAGGGTCAGATTTGCAGTTGGGTGTCGGTTTGAGCCGAATGAAGCTGAAAGATAGCGACCTGGACCTCAGTCAGAGAACAGTTCTGCTGGTCCTCTTCAGCCCTGAGTGTTCTCGCTGTGGAAAGGCGGTTCCCAAATTGAACGCCTACCGAGATATTCCAGGACTGCCTCCAATTGTCGCGCTTACGCACTATGACAAGGACTCAGAGCAGATTTCAGACTTTGTGGCCCACCATCGACCAGACTTCGAAATCATATCCATCTCGAAAAAGGATTTTGTGCGCCTGACCTGGCAGCACGGCTACCCCCGCCTGGCGTTTGTGCGGAAGGGTATGGTGGAGGCGGTTTGGGAGTACTATGCATTTCCGAGCAAGGATCAATTGCGGGCCCTTATTTTCTAACCTGTATTATATTAGGGTCTTTGAGGTCTAACCGATTCCGAATGAAGTAATATTGTTTTTTCTACAGGTAAGCTATTGAGTTGAATAGGATTGCCTTCATCTGATTGCATCTTTAAAAAGTGTCCGGTAGTGAAATGTGAGGATAGGATAAAATCACGAAAAAGGCGGAGGCAGCGCGGGGCTGCTTCCGCCTTTTTGGGATATGGCAGGGCGTGGTGGGCGAGGTAACCTCGCCCCTACTTTTTGGGTTCGTCTTCGTCTACGACTTCGAATTCGGCGTCTACGGCGTCGCCATCCTGTTTGGGTTCGGCGCCAGGCTCCTGCTGCGGTCCCTCCGGTCCGGCTTCGGCGCCGGGCTGCTGGTCGGAGGCCTGCTGGTAGAGTTCGCTGGCCACCTGGTGCCAGACCTGGGTGAGGGCTTCGGTTGCGGACTTGATGTCGTCGTTGCTGGTGCCTTTGAGGGCCTCTTTGACTCGCTCCACGGCGGCTTCGACTTTGGCCTTTGCATCCGCACTGACCTTGTCGCCCATTTCGGTGAGCTGCTTTTCGGTCTGGTAGACCTGCTGATCGGCCTGGTTGCGAATCTCGATCTCTTCACGACGCTTCTTGTCTTCGGCGGCGTTCTCCTGGGCGTCGTCGACCATCCGGCCGATTTCGGTGTCCGAGAGGCCGGACGAGGCTTCGATTCGGATGCTCTGTTCCTTGTCGGTGGCCTTGTCTTTGGCCGAGACGTTGAGGATGCCGTTGGCGTCGATGTCGAAGGTGACTTCGATCTGGGGTACACCCCTGGGCGCGGGCGGGATGCCGTCTAAGTGAAATTTGCCGATGGTCCGGTTGTCCATGGCCATATCCCGTTCGCCCTGCAGGACGTGGATTTCTACCGTGGGCTGGCTGTCTGCTGCGGTGGAGAAGACCTCGGCTTTTTTGGTGGGGATGGTGGTATTCCGCTCGATCAGCCGGGTCATCACGCTGCCGAGGGTCTCGATGCCCAGGGAGAGGGGCGTGACGTCGAGCAGGAGCACGTCTTTTACTTCTCCTGCGAGCACGCCCGCCTGGATGGCTGCGCCGATGGCGACCACCTCGTCCGGGTTCACGCCCCTGTGAGGCTCCTTCCCGAAGAGTTCCTGTACGACTTCCTGCACCTTGGGCATGCGCGTGCTTCCGCCGACCAGGATGACCTCATCGATTTCGGAGGCCGAAAGCCCGGCGTCTTTGATCGCCTGCTGGCAGGGCCCCTTCGTCCGTTCGATCAGGTCGTCCACGAGCTGTTCGATTTTGGCGCGGCTCAGGTTCAGGTTCAGGTGCTTCGGGCCCGAGGCGTCGGCGGTGATGAAGGGAAGGTTGATATCGGTCTGCACGGAGCTGGACAGTTCGCACTTGGCCTTCTCCGCGGCCTCTTTTAACCGCTGCAGGGCCATCGGGTCGTTGCGCAGGTCGATTCCGTTTTCTCTCTGGAACTCCTCCGCCATCCAGTCGATCACCCGCTGGTCGAAGTCGTCGCCGCCCAGGTGGGTGTCCCCGTTGGTGGATTTAACTTCAAAGACGCCCTCTCCCAGCTCTAAGATGGAGATGTCGAAGGTGCCGCCGCCCAGGTCGTAGACGGCGATCTTCTCGTCCGATTTCTTGTCGAGTCCGTAGGCCAGGGACGCGGCCGTGGGCTCGTTGACGATTCGCAGGACTTCCAGTCCTGCAATTTTGCCCGCGTCTTTGGTGGCCTGGCGCTGGGCGTCGTTGAAGTAGGCCGGCACGGTGACGACCGCCTGGGTGACCGTTTCCCCCAGGTAGTCCTCGGCGGTCTGCTTCATCTTTTGCAGGACCATAGCCGAGATCTCGGCGGGGGGATAGGTCTTGTCTTCCAGCTTCACCGCGGCCAGGCCGCCGGTGAAGCTGGTCACTTCATAAGGCACTTCCGAAATCTCCTGAGGGACCTCGCCGTGCTGCCGCCCCATAAAGCGCTTGATGGAGGAGACGGTGCTCTGGGGGTTGGTCACGGCCTGCCGCTTGGCCACCTGGCCCACCAGGCGTTCACCCTCTTTTGTAAATGCGACCACCGAAGGGGTGGTGCGTCCCCCTTCCGCGTTGGGGATTACGACCGGGTCACCGCCTTCCATCACGGCCACACACGAGTTGGTGGTCCCGAGGTCAATACCGATCACTTTGCTCATTGTCATACTCCCTTCTTTTCTATACGGGGTCATGTCTTGAAGGATTGACTTTGCCTCTCGTCCTATTGAGCAAGATATGTACCACCAGAATTTATATTCCAAATTCTATATAAACAAATAGTTAAGTCAAATTCCAGGAACAGGGTTTTTACAGTGCAAGTGCCTTTCTGGCGGCATGTATGCCAATGTGGCATAAGAGCCGTCTGACGAAGTGGCAAAAAAGAGAGCTGCATACGTCCCCGTCTCGTATTTTCTGTCGGATGCGATTCTTAAGCGGCTCCCCGGACCGCTTCCACGACGGCTTCCGCAGCCTCTTTCAGCTCTCTTGCGACCCGGAATTGGAGGTCCGATTCTTCCAGAATTCTTGCGCCTTCTTCCGCGTTGGTGCCCTGCAGGCGGACGACGATGGGGATGTTTACGGTGAGGCCTTTGAGCGCCTGCACGACGCCTTCGGCCACGAGATCGCACCGGACGATGCCGCCGAAGATGTTGATGAGTACGGCTTTCACATCGGCGTCGGACATGAGGATGCGGAACGCATTTTGAACCCGTTCCACGTTGGTGCCCCCGCCCACGTCGAGGAAGTTGGCCGGAGAGGACCCGGCGTATTTGACGATGTCCATGGTGGCCATGGCCAGGCCCGCGCCGTTGACCATGCAGCCGACTTCGCCGTCGAGCTTGATGTAGCTCAGGTCGTATTCGGAGGCTTCCACCTCAAGCGCATCCTCTTCATCGGTATCCCGGAGTTCGAGGATGTCCCGGTGGCGGTAGAGGGCATTGTCGTCGAAGTTCATTTTGGCGTCTAAGGCCAACAGATCGCCCGCCCCGGTTACGACCAGGGGATTGATTTCGGCCAGGGAGCAGTCGGTGGCCGCGTAGGCGTTATGGAGGGCTGTGATGAACCGGACGCCCTGTTTTAACGCCTCGCCCTCCAGGCCGAGGCCGAAGGCGAGGCGGCGGGCCTGGAAGGACTGGAGGCCCGCTCCGGGATCGACGGTTTCTTTGAGGATTTTTTCAGGGGTTTTGGCGGCGACCTCTTCGATGTCCATGCCGCCGGCCCGGGAGGCCATGATTACAAGTTTGGACTGGACCCGGTCCAGGACGATGCCGAGGTAGAGTTCCCGGTCGATGTCGGTGGCCTCTTCGATCCAGACCTGTTTGACTTTCTGGCCGCCGGGGCCGGTTTGGTGGGTGACGAGGTCCATGCCGATGATGTCCCCGGCGTGCCGATAGGCACTGTCCGGATCTTTGGCAAGTTTGACCCCACCGCCTTTTCCCCGGCCCCCGGCGTGGATCTGGGCTTTGACGACGACGGCGCCGCCGAGGTCCTGTGCAATTTTTCGGGCCTCTTCCGCGGTTCTGGCCAGGCCGCCGTTGGGGACGGGCACGCCGTGGGATTTGAGAACTTCCTTGGCCTGGTATTCATGTATTTTCATGGGGGTCTCCTTTCACCGCGGTTCAAATTCGTTGATTCAGATTTTGAGGTCTTCTCCCGTCATTTCCTCCGGCTTCGGGACGCCCATCATTCCAAGCAATGTGGGGGCAACGTCGCAGAGGGCGCCCTGCTCTTTGAGCGTGTTGTTGGACGCGGGGTCGACGAGGACGAAGGGCACCGGGTTTGTCGTGTGGGCGGTGTGGGGCTCGCCCGTGTCGTAGTGGATCATCTGTTCGGCATTGCCGTGGTCGGCGGTGACGATGGCGGCGCCGTTGACTTTATCGATCGCATGGAGGACCTCACCCAGGCAGCGGTCGGCCGTGCAGACGGCTTCGACGGCCGCTTTCAGGATGCCGGTGTGGCCGACCATGTCGGGGTTGGCGAAGTTGCAGACGGCAGTGTCGAAGTTTTGGGCGAGGATGGCACCGACGAATTGTTCGGCGATCTGCGGCGCGCTCATCGCAGGTTTCTGGTCGTAGGTGGCCACGTCCCTGGGCGAAGACACCAGGATGCGTTCTTCGCCTTCGAAGGGGGTTTCCTCCTGTCCGTTGAAGAAGAAGGTGACGTGGGCGTATTTTTCGGTTTCGGCGATCCGGAGCTGACGCTTTCCCGCTTTGCTCAAAACTTCGCCGCAGATGTTGGGCATGTTCTGGGCGAGGACTTCGGGCGGATAGGCCACACCGTCTACGGGCAGGCCTTTTTCGTAGCGGGTGAGGCAGGTGAAGTGGACGTCGGGCCGGGCCCTGCGCTTGAAGCCATCGAAGTCGTCGAGGACAAAGGCGCGGGTGATTTGGCGCGGGCGGTCTCCCCGGAAGTTGAAGAAGATGAGGGAGTCGCCGTCCTGAACCGTGGCCTGCGGCTTTCCGTGGGTGTCGACGAGGACGATCGGTTTGATAAATTCGTCCGTCTCGCCGCGCGTGTAGGCGTTTTCCACGGCTTGCGTCGGGTCGGTCTCGGGTGTGCCCTCTCCGAGGGTGAGGCAGTCGTAGGCGAGCCGGGTGCGGTCCCACCGTTTGTCCCGGTCCATCGCATAGTAACGGCCGCAGATGGTGGCCACCCGGCCCACGCCCGTCTGCTCGAACATGTCGAGTAGGTCAGCCACGCGCGCAGCCCCGCTTTTGGGCGGTGTGTCGCGCCCGTCGAGGAGGGCGTGTACGGTGATCCGGTCCGGTTGCAGCCCCCGGTCCGCAGCCATCTTGAGCAGGCCCTCATAGTGGCCCGGCCAGGAGTGGACGCCTCCATCGGAGACCAAGCCCATCAGGTGCAGCTTTCGGGCTGTGCCTTTAACACGGTCCATCGCCGCGAGGAGGGTCTCGTTTTGAAAGAAGCTGCCGTTGTTGACCCGGTCTTCGATCTGGGTCATGGCCTGCATCACTACCCGGCCCGCCCCCAGGTTGAGGTGGCCGACCTCCGAGTTTCCCATCAGGCCCTCGGGCAGCCCCACACTGCGTCCGGAGGTGCGCAGCGCCGTGTGGGGGCATGTGGACCAGATTCGGTCCATGGTGGGGGTTTCGGCCAGGGCGACGGCGTTGTGGTCTTTCTGGGTGTTGAGGCCCCAGCCGTCGAGGATGATGAGTGCGACAAATCGCCTGTTTTGCATTCCTGATTATGGGTCAGAATGGAACGACAAAGCGCGTGGGGATGTATTCTCCGGCACTGGAAAATACGGTTTTGGGGTGCGAAAGGCAAGGGAGATGTGCCGCGCAAAGGGGCAGGGCGACCGGCCGGTTAAATTCTGACTTGGCAATCGAGGACTAATGTGATATTTTGTATGTGAGACACGAAACGAATTTCGTGTCTCACATTTGGTTTAACCATCCTGATAAATTCGGGGATATAGATCTATGAGCGAGATCAAAGATACTTTTGGGGCGCGCGAGACCTTATCTACGGCCGGGGGGGATGTGATCATCTACCGGCTGGATAAGCTTGAGGCTGCGGGCGTGGGTCCGGTTTCCCGACTGCCGTTCAGCATGAAGGTGCTTTTAGAGGCGGCGCTGCGGAATGTGGACGGGTACCAGGTTCAGGAGGAGGATGCGGCCGGGCTGGCGGCGTGGGATGCGGCCGCTCCGGCGCAGGTGGAGGTTCCGTTCAAGCCGGCCCGCGTGGTGCTGCAGGATTTTACGGGGGTGCCTTCGCTGGTGGACCTAGCGGCGCTTCGATCCGCGATGGCCCGCATGGGGGGCGATGCGAAACGGATTGAACCTCTGATTCCGGCGGATCTGGTGATTGACCACTCGGTGCAGGTGGACCGGTTTGCGCATATCGACGCGCTGCGGATGAACGCAGAGATCGAATTTGAACGCAACCAGGAGCGCTATGAGTTCCTCCGGTGGGGGGCGACTGCGTTCGAGCGTTTCCGGGTGGTGCCCCCGGCCACGGGAATCGTGCACCAGGTGAACTTAGAGTTTCTGGCCAAGGGGGTTTTTGCACCCGAGGAGAACGGCGTGCGTGTGGCTTTTCCGGACAGCTTAGTGGGGACCGATTCGCATACGACGATGGTCAACGGGCTGGGCGTGCTGGGCTGGGGTGTGGGGGGGATCGAGGCGGAGGCGGTGATGCTGGGGCAGCCAATTTTTATGCTTACCCCCGAGGTGATCGGTTTCAGGCTTCACGGGAGCCTGCCGGAAGGCGCCACGGCGACGGACTTAGCGCTTACGGTGACGCAGATGCTGCGGGAGAAGGGGGTGGTGGGCAAGTTCGTGGAGTTTTATGGGACCGGGCTGTCGAGCATCGGGCTGGCGGACCGGGCGACGATTGCGAACATGTCACCGGAGTACGGGGCGACGATGGGGTTCTTCCCGGTGGACGAGGAGACGCTGCGGTATATGGAGCGGACCGGGCGGCCGGACCAGGAGCTGGACCTGGTGGAGCGGTATGCCAAGGCGCAGGGGCTGTTTCGGACCGATGAGACGCCGGTGCCCGCGTTTACGGATACGCTTGAGCTGGATCTGAACCGCGTGGAACCGAGCTTAGCCGGTCCGAAACGGCCGCAGGACCGGGTACCGCTGGTGGAGATGAAAGCGGCGTTCGGGGCAAGCCTGACGGCGCCGGTGGAGGATCGGGGGTACGGGCTGGATGCGGAGGCGAGGGCGCGGACGGCAACGGTTGCCGCCAACGGCAGGGCCGATATCGGACACGGAGCGGTGGTGATTGCGGCGATTACGAGCTGTACGAATACGAGCAATCCGTCGGTGATGGTGGGCGCGGGGCTGCTGGCGAAGAGGGCGGCGGAACGGGGTCTGAAGGTTGCGCCTTATGTGAAGACGAGTCTGGCGCCCGGGTCCCGGGTGGTGACGGAGTACCTCAACAAGGCCGGTCTGACGCCCTACTTAGAGCAGCTGGGGTTTCACACGGTGGGCTACGGCTGTACGACCTGCATCGGCAACAGCGGCCCCCTGCCGGAGCCGGTGGTTGAGGCGATTGTTGCGGGCGACCTGGTGGTTGCTTCCGTGTTGAGCGGCAACCGGAATTTCGAGGGACGGATCAACCCGCATACGAAGGCCAATTACTTAGCTTCTCCGCCGCTGGTGGTGGCGTATGCGCTGGCGGGGACCGTGGATATCGATCTGACCAGCGAGCCGATCGGCGAAGACAGAGACGGGCAGCCGGTGTATCTGAAGGAGATCTGGCCGGCACAGAAGGAGATTGCCGATACGGTTGCCGCGTCCCTGAAGCCGGAGATGTTCAAGGCGCAGTACAGCAATGTGTTTGACGGCAATGAGACGTGGAATGCGATCACGGGGCAGACGGAGGCTCTTTTCGGCTGGGACAGCGAGAGTACCTATATCCAGGAACCGCCCTTTTTTATCGACCTCTCCCCGGAGCCGGAACCGGTTGGGGATATCTCCGGGGCGCGGGTGCTGGCCGTGCTGGGCGATTCGGTGACGACGGACCACATCTCACCGGCGGGCAGTATTGCGGTGGACAGCCCGGCCGGGCAGTACCTGATGGAGCGAGGGGTTGAACCGAAAGATTTCAACTCCTACGGTTCGCGGCGGGGCAACCACGAGGTGATGATGCGGGGGACGTTCGCCAACATCCGGATTCGGAACCTGCTGGCGCCGGATACGGAGGGGGGCGTGACGGTTCACGTGCCAAGCGGCGAGCAGATGAGCATTTATGATGCCGCGATGCGCTACCAGGAGGAGGGCGTGCCGCTGATCATTCTGGCCGGGAAGGAGTACGGTACGGGGTCCTCGCGCGACTGGGCCGCAAAAGGGCCGGCGCTTCAGGGGGTGCGCGCGGTGATCGCGGAGAGTTTCGAGCGGATTCACCGGAACAACCTGGTGGGCATGGGCATGCTGCCGCTCCAGTTCAAGGAAGGGGAGAACCCGGCCTCGCTCGGGTTGACCGGGCGGGAGGTTTACGAGATCGGCGGGGCCAGTGGCGATCTAAAGCCTTTGCAGGATGCGACGGTGACGGCGACAGGGGAGGACGGGGGCGCGAAGCAGTTTGCGGCAACGGTTCGGATCGATACGCCCGTGGAGATCGATTATTACAAAAACGGGGGGATTCTGCACACCGTATTGCGGAATTTCTTGAAAGAGGCGTGAGGGGGTTGGGGGACTGAAAAATTCGAAAATTCGGCCTTGTGGTCATCCTGCATGCTGTACTCCGGGTACAAAAGGTGCAGAGCCCTGACGCCTGTTGCCATTGAGCAGGCGAAGGTGGCAGACCGGCGTGCGGCGCATGACCGAAGAGCGTCCGCCGCAGGGGCGAGGTTTCCTCGCCCCTCTTTTTATTTTTTTGCGAAGGACTTCGCGTCGATATTGTATTTCTTGAGTTTCTGGTGGAAATTCTGCCAGGCGATGCTGGCAATCTTGGACGCGTGGGTGATGTTGCCTCCGGTTTTTGTGAGGACCTCTTTGATATATCCCTGCTCGAAGGTTTCCCGTGCTTCCTGGAGGGAAAGATGGGCATAGCTCTCTCCGCCCGCAAGGGCCGGCGCGGTTTCCTGCTGTAAGTTCGTGGGCAGGTCGGCGATCTCAATCACTTCGGACGCACACAGGGCCACGGCCCGTTCGATGACGTTTTCCAGTTCGCGCACGTTTCCCGGCCAGTCGTGCCGGACCAGGCGGGAGAGGGTTTCCTCCGGGAGCTGCCTCTGCTCCGCCTGTTGCCGGCTGCAAAATTTCTGGAGAAAGTGTTTCGCCAGCAGGGGGATGTCGTCCCGCCGTTCGCGGAGAGAGGGGAGGGGGATTTCGATGACGTTGAGGCGGTAGTAGAGGTCTTCGCGGAACCGGCCCTTTTTCATCTCGTCGGTGAGGGTTCGGTTGGTGGCGGCAATCAGCCGCACGTCGGTTGTTTTGGGCGTGGTGGAGCCGACGGGAATGAATTCTTTTTCCTGCAGCACCCGCAGCAGCCTGACCTGGGCCGCCAGGCTCATTTCGCCCACTTCATCTAAGAAGAGGGTGCCTCTGTGGGCAGCTTCGAAGATGCCGATTTTCTGAGATACGGCGCCGGTAAAGGCGCCTTTTTCGTGTCCGAACAGTTCGCTTTCTAAGAGTTCCTCGGGGATGGCCGCGCAGTGGAGGGCGTAGAAGCGCTGTTCTGCGCGGGGGCCGTTGTAGTGGATGGCGCGCGCGACGAGTTCTTTGCCGGTTCCGGTATCTCCGGTGATGAGGACGGTGCTTTCCGTGGCCGTGATGCGCTCCATCAGCCCGTAGACTTCCTGCATGGCGGGGCTGTTGCCCACGAGGCCTTCAAACCGGTATTTTTCCCGGAGCTGGGATTTGAGCAGCCGGTTCTCTTCCAGCAGCGAGCGGCTTTCGATGGCTTTTTGAATGCGCATGTCCACGGCTTCGGGCGTGGAGGGCTTTTCCAGGTAGTCGAACGCGCCCAGACGACCGGCTTCGACGGCGCTTTCGAGGGTGCCGTGGGCGGTGAGCATCAGGACGATCTGGTCGGGTCGGAGTTGTTTCAAACACCGGAGCGTTTCCAGGCCGTCCATTTCGGGCATGCGGATGTCCAGCAAGACCACGTTGAAACTTTCTTTTTTGCACACCTGCAGGGCTTCCCGGCCGCCGGCCGCAATCGATACGGCGTAGTTTTTGAGCTCCAGGCCGATTTTGAAGCTTTCTAAGAGGTTGGGTTCGTCGTCTACGATTAGTACGCGCAATTTGGACATGATTGCCTCGAACGATTTCGGAGTTCGGGAATAATCACCGCGGAGACGCGGAGGGCGCGGAGGAAGAACGCTTAATAGGGGTCACATTCGGTCTACATGTCTTTTTTTCAGGTAGAGCAGGACGACGTTGGCCAGGATGATTGCCCAGGCGACGCCCAGGCCGAGCCGCCGGAGCCGGCGGGAAGTTAGGAGTTCCGATACCTGCGAAAGCGCTTTTCGGGCGGTTGAGGCGGCCTGTTCGGTCGCTCCTTCAATTTCGTCCATGTGCAGGCCGTGCCAGACCAGCCGGGCCCGGGTGAATCCGGCCCGGGCCTCCCGGAGGGTTTCGTGGGGGCGCTGTACGTTGAGGCCGAGGGCGCCGGCTTCTGCGGCCTTTGTTTCGGCCAGGGCGAGGGTGTCTCGCGCGCCGGCGAATAGGGATTTGACGGTCTGGCCCATGCCAAAGGCGGGCGAGTCCTGGGGGTGGCACTGGCGGCAGGCCGGCTCCATTAGGGCGATTGTGGGGCGCTGAACTCTGTGGTTGCTGTGGCAGGAGGCGCAGGCCAAGGCGCCCGTTTTTTCCATTCCCGCTTTGTGGGGGCCGCGGTCGAAGTTTTCTTGGGGGCCCAGGTGACAGGTTCCGCAGACTAAGGAGCGGTAGGCCCGGCTGTCCGGGCGTTTGACCGGGGTGATGCCGTGGACGCCGTGGCAGTCGGTGCAGACGGCGCCGGGCGTGTGGCCTTCCCAGTGGACGCTGGCCGTATAATCGTTGTGTTGGTCGGGATGGCAGGGGTCGCCGCAGGTTTGGGGGATCTCTTTTCGGGCGATGATGTCGGGCCGGTTTGGCAGGTGGCATCCCTCGCACCCGATGTATTCGTGGACGCCTCTGTAGAAGGCGGTCTGCGCTTCGGGAGAGAGCGGCGCCAGGGCCCGGGCATCCGTGCAGAGGGCGACCGGAGCGATCGCAGAGAGGAGCGCGATGAGGCGGATGTAGAGAGCCCGGCTCATTGCGGCGTCTCCTGTTCGTTTTTTGCAGTGTCGACCGGGTGGGGCAGGCCGCGGGCGTCGAAGCGATAGGTTTTTCCAAAGAGGGTGTGGGTGGTTTCGGAAAGCGCGCCGAGGATGCCCAGGGTGAGGGTGATGACGAGGAAGGCGATGCCGATGCCCATGGCCAGGGGTCTGCGGCGGGGGTGGCGTTCCGGCGACCGGTCGAGGAGGGGCAGCAGGAAGAGGAGCAGACCGACCAGCCCGGGCAGGGCGACTGCAACCGGTTCGGGCATGTATTTTAAGAGTTGAAACATGGGGAGGAAGTACCACTCCGGTTTGATGCCTTCCGGGGTTTCGAAGGGATTGGCCGGTTCGCCGAGGTGGAACGGGACGAGGATGGCGAGGGTTAAGAGGATGCCGACGAGCAGGTAGGCCGCGATTCCTTCTTTGAGCACGTGGTTGGGGAAGAAAGGTTTTCCGCCGGATCGGAGGAGCTCCTCCCTGTCGGGCTCGGGTTCGTCCGTGCGCTTGAGGGGCGAGGTGCCCTGCAGCCGGACGAGGGTGAGGTGGAGGCCCACCACTGCGAACAGGGCGAGGGGCAGCAGGGCCACGTGGGCGACGAAGAAGCGCCCCAGGGTGGCTTCGCCCACTTCTTTTCCGCCGCGCATGAGTTCGCCGGTGAGGGGACCCACAACGGGCATGGAGGCCGGGGCCTCGGTGCCGACGGTGGTGGCCCAGAAGGCGAGCTGGTCCCAGGGGAGGAGGTAGCCGGTAAATCCGAACCCCAGCACGATGCCGAAGATGAGGACGCCCAGCATCCAGGTGATTTCTCGGGGCCGTTTGTATCCGCCGTAGACATAGGTTTTGAGCATGTGCAGGAAGACGACGAGGACCATCAGGTTGGCCCCCCAGATGTGGATCTGTCGGACCAGCCATCCAAAGGGGACGTTTTCCGAGATGAAACGCACGCTGGCGTAGGCGTCACGGACGGTGGGCTTGTAGTAGACCATCATCAGGAGGCCGGTGATGACCTGAAGGCCGAAGAGGAGAAGGGCCAGCGTGCCAAGGGTAAAGAGGAAGTTGGCGTGGGGAGGCACCGGTTTGCGTATGTGGCGGTTGACCTTTTGCACGAAGGGTGCGATGTCGAGCCGGTCCGCCAGCCAGTCCTGTATGGGTTCGATGAATTTCATGCGCGTACGATCCTGTCGCCTTCGATCCGGAGGGCAACCGCCCGGAGCGCACCAGGGGGAGGGCCGCCCACGACCTCTCCCTGGAGGTTAAACCGGCCGCCGTGGCAGGGGCACTCGATCTGCTCGCGCCCCTCGTTCCACCGTACAATACACCCCAGGTGGGTGCAGACCGCCGAGAAGCCGAGGATCTGACCATTTTTGCGGATCACAAGGGTGGGTCGCCCACCCAGCCGACCCACCAGGCCGCTGCCTTCCCGGATAGCGTTTGCGGGTACGGGAGCGCCGTCCCTGTCTTCCAGGGTGTTGCCGGACAGGCTGCGGCCTTTCAGCGGCATCAGGAAGGCCACGACGGGCGTGAAGAGGCCGATGAGGGTGGCCAGAAACCCGATGCCCATCAGGGCGTCCAGGATGTTGCGGCGGGTGGGAGTGGATTGTTCGGACATAGGGACTCCGAAAGGATGTGAAAGGGCAGAGGGCAAAAGGAAAAAACAAGAACCAAACACGATCTTACCTCTGCCCTCTGCCCTTTGCTTTTTCACCTAAGAAAAAGACCGGACATCTGCAAGCCCCGGTCTCCCAACTTGGCTATTCGTTTTTTGTAGAAGGAATCAGATCCCCAATTTCTCTACGCTGCTCCGAACGGTGTCTGCGGAAGCACGAAAGGCGGCGGATTCTTCGGGTGTGAGGCCGATTTCGATGATTTCTTCCACGCCTGCTGCGCCGAGTTTGACCGGAACGCCCATGAAGAGGTTGTGGACGCCGTACTGGCCGGTGAGCCAGGCGGCGCAGGGGAGGATGCGCTTTTTGTCCAGTACGATGGCCGCCACCATTTCTGCAATTGCCGCAGCAGGGGCGTAATAGGCGCTGCCTGTTTTGAGGTGGCCGACAATTTCCGCGCCGCCGTCGCGGGTGCGCTGCACCAGCCGGGCGATGGTGGGCTGGTCTAAGAGTTCGGAGAGCGGGATGCCCGCCACCGCGGAATAGCGGGGCAGGGGCACCATCGAATCGCCGTGGCCGCCCAGGACGAAGGCGGTGACGTCCTCTACAGAGACGTCGAGTTCGGAGGCGATAAAGTAACGAAACCGGGAGGAATCGAGGATGCCGGCCATGCCCACCACCCGGGTGGGGGGAAACTCGGTGGCCTTTAATGCCACATAGGCCATCGCATCGAGAGGGTTGGTGACTACGATGACAATGGCGTTGGGCGCGATTCGCTTCGTATTTTTACACACCGAGCGGACGATGTCCGCATTGGTGGAGAGGAGGTCATCCCGGCTCATCCCCGGCTTCCGGGCGATGCCGGCGGTGATGACGATTAGATGACAGCCTGTTAGGGCGTCCGGGTCGCTGGCGCCGGTGATGCGGGTGTCGAACCGGTCCACGGGCGCCGATTCGGCCAGGTCGAGGCCCTTGCCCTGCGGGATGCCCTCTTCGACGTCTAGGAGCACGACCTCTCGCGCCAGTTCTCGTATTGCGATCTGCTGGGCCGAGGTGGCCCCGACGTTGCCGGCGCCGACGACTCCGATCTTCACACCATCTATCCTGTTTGCGCCAGGATGCTGACCTTTTTCCGGCGTTTGCCGAGGTGTTCGAAGGTGACGATTCCGTCGGTGAGTGCAAAGAGCGAGTCGTCCTTTGCCCGCTTCACGTTGTCGCCGGGATGGATCCGGGTGCCCCGCTGCCGGATGATGATGCTTCCGGCGGTGACAAATTGGCCGCCGAAGACTTTTACCCCCAACCGCTGTCCCTGACTGTCGCGGCCGTTTCGGGAGCTTCCGACTCCTTTTTTATGCGCCATTTTCGGTCTCCTCTTGTGCTTCGGAAGGAGCGTCTACCGGGTTTTCGGTCTCCTCCTGTTCTTCAGCAGGAGCGTCTACCGGGTTTTCGGTCTCCTCCTGTTCTTCAGCAGGAGCGTCCACCGAAATGCCATCGATCTGGAGTTCGGTGAAGGGTTGGCGGTGGCCGTTTTTCCGCCGGTAGCCCTTGCGACGTTTCATCTTGAAGACGATGATTTTCTCATCCCGCCCGTGCCCCAACACGCTGGCTTCTACGGCCGCGCCGTGTACCTGCGGCGTGCCCACCCGGGTCTCTCCGCTCTGGGAGACCATCAGCACTCGGTCCAACGTGATCTTTTCGCCGGCTTCGGCTTTCAGACGGGATACGCGGATGCGATCTCCCTCCCGGACTTTAACCTGGCTGCCGGCGATTTCCACGACTGCGTACATAGAAAAACCTCCAGTACTGCGACAGGCTCAAATAAAGCAACTACAGATGGGAAAGGCCGGCTGGGAGGTCGATAGTAGAACGCCTTTCAGACCGGCCAAATCCGGATGGTTTCAAGACGGAAAAGGGTAACCAAATTGGGTTTTTTTGTCAAGTTTTAAATTCGTCGGTGATGTCTTTGTTTCGTTTGCGGGAGTAGATCCGATAGGCGTCGACGGGGAGGTCCGGATCCATCTCCACGTTCAGCCAGACCCGCGTGGATCTGCGGACCCGCTTCAGACGCTCTTTTCGGTTCTCCAGGATGTATTCGCCCACCGTGGGGCTGACCCGCACCGTGAGCCGGCGTTCTGCGGACGCCGCCCGGGAACGTTTGAGCCACCGTTCGATCCGGGCCAGGGTGGTTTCCCGGCTGGCCACGCGCCCGGTGCCCTTGCAGGTGGGGCAGGACTCGCTGAAGGTAAAGAGCAGGCTGGGGCGCACCCGCTGGCGGGTCATCTCCATCAGCCCGAATTCACTGATCTCCGAAGTCCGGGGTCTGGACCGGTCCCGGCGGATGGCCTGGCGGAACTCATCCTCCACCTTTTTCCGGTTCTGGGACAGCATCATGTCGATAAAGTCGATCACAATGATGCCTCCGATGTCCCTCAAACGAAGCTGACGGGCGATCTCCCGGGCCGCCTCCAGGTTGATTTTGAGGACCGTCTCTTCCTGGTTCGAGCGCCCCACATAGCGCCCGCTGTTCACGTCGATGGCCACTAAGGCTTCGGTGGGGTCCAGCACCAGGTAGCCTCCGCCTCTGAGCCAGGCTTTGCGTTCGGAACATTTTTCGATTTCTTCCTCAATGCCGAAGGCGTCGAAGATAGGCGTTCTGTCCTTGTAGTATTCCACCCGTTCCCGGAGGTGAGGGGAGGCGGCTTTGAGGTAGTTGAGGATTTGCTTGTACTCGTGTTTGGAGTCCACGACCAGTTGATCCACGTCGTCGGTAAAGAGATCCCGAATGAGGCTGTAGGTCATGCCCATCTCTTTGTGGATCAGGACCGGGCCGCCTGTTTTCTGGGCCTGTTTCTGGATGCGCGACCAGGCGCCTATCAGCTGCTTGAGGTCCCGACCCAGTTCCCGATCGCCTTTTCCGGAGGCTTCGGTGCGGACAATGATCCCGTACCCGTCGGGCTTGATGTCCCGGGCGAGGTCTTTCAGCCTGCGTTTTTCGCCCCAGTTGGTGATCTTCCGGGAGACCCCCACCTTTTCTCCGTTGGGCACCAGCACCATAAACCGCCCCGCCAGAGAGGGGACGGCAGACACCCGGGGGCCCTTGGTGCCGATCGGCTCTTTTTTGACCTGCACCAGAATTTCCTGCCCCTTCCGGACCAGTTCTTCGATGGGGACGACCTGTTTGCCTCTGGGATCGGTTCGGACGTCCACCTCTTCCAGGGTTTCTTCATCTAAGTCTACCATCGATCCGGGCGATCCGGGCATATCCGAGACGTGGAGAAAAGCGCTCTTTTCGTAGCCGATATCGACGAATGCGGCCTGCATGCCCGGGAGAACCGCGTCGGTTGTGCCCTTATAAATATTGCCCACCATTCGCTCGTTTTCGGCGAATTCTACAAGGATTTCAACGAGTTTCCCGTCTTCCAGAATCGCGATTCTGGATTCGTGGGAAGCAACGTTGATGATGATTTTGGTCTTCACACGCGCCACCACCCTTCTTCACTAAAATCGCGTCCGGGGTTGGGTAAACGAATCCCACAGCAAAGCCGGGTCGTTTTCCGAATCGCGATCAAATTCAAATAATCGTATGAATCAATTTGGATAATAATCAGAGGTCAAGATAGTTATAAGTTGTATAAAAATAATAAAATGTTGGCATATAGACAAGGGAAAAGTGAGGCTGGACGCTGGGGACTGGAGACTTGTAAATGCCATTATGTCTTTTGGGCAAGGGTGCAAGGACCAGCCTCAAGTCTCGAGCCTCCAGCCTCACTTTGCTATTTTGCCACGACGCGTCTTGGGAAGATGGTGATCTCTTCGACCACCGCGCGGCCGGGCAGCCGGGCGACCATAAGGGCGGCGGCGGCGACGTCTTCGGAGTGCAGGGCGGCGGCGCGTTTTTCCGGGGACACGGGGTTGGGGCGGAGGTCCAGGATGGGGGTGTCCACCTCGCCGGGGTAGATGCAGCAGGCCCGGATGCCGATGTCGCGGAGTTCGGCGTTGATGGACTGGGTCAGAGAGGCCATGCCGAATTTGGAGGCGCTGTAGGCGGTGCCGCCGATGATGCCGGCGTGTTTGCCGGCCATGGAGGAGATGTTGATGACCAGCCCGTCCTCCTGTTTTTCCATCTGGGGGAGTACGGCGCGGAAAGCATTGAAGGCGCCGGTGAGGTTGATCTGAATCACCCGGTCCCAGTCTTCGTCGGAGATGTCTTTCAGGGTGCGTTTGAGGGTGTTGATGCCGGCGTTGTTGACCAGGATGTCGATCCTGCCGAACCGCTCCAGGGTACGGTCGGCCAGGGCCTGGACAGAGGGGCGGTCGGTTACGTCGGTGGGCACGACAAGCGGGTCGGATCCGATTCGGCGGATGCGCTCGGCGGTTTCTTTCAGGGCTTCCGCCCGCCGCCCGGCCAGGGCGATGTCTATGCCGGCCTGCGCAAATACAACGGCAATGGCCTGCCCGATGCCGCTGCCCGCACCTGTAACTACGGCGGCCCTCTTTTCCAGTTCTCCCATTTGCTTAGACCTCCTGAATTTATGTATCGCGTTTGCAGGATGGAAACGAATGTAAAGAATCTTCAGGAGGGCGTCAAGGGGGAAACCGGGGAGGTGAGGTTTTCCTGTGTAAAGAGATGGGTACACAGGAGTGTTTGGAAAGCTCGGATCGCGTGGACCGGGTTCAAAGGGACGTGACATCCTGTTTCAGATTGTGTATATTAATGCCTGATCGAGATAGATTTTATCTGTCCGGCTGGAATGAGAAGGGTGTACGGTTATGATTGAGATGGGCGAGGCGATCCGGATTGTCCTGGCGCACACAGAGCCTGTGGATGTAGTTGCGGTGGACCTGATGGACGCGCTGGGCCGGACGCTGGCCGAAGACGTGCGGTCCGACATTGACATGCCGCCCTTTGACAAGGCGATGATGGACGGGTACGCGGTGGTCGGGGCCGATGTGCAGAACGCTTCTAAGGAGGGTCCCGCGACCTTAGAGGTGGTAGAGGAGATTCCGGCCGGGACCGTGCCCCGTGCGCCCATTTCGGCGGGGAAGGCGGCACGGATTATGACGGGCGCGCCGATTCCGGAGGGGGCGGATACGGTGGTGATGGTGGAGGATACGGTGGATGAGGCGGACGGGACGCAGGTGAAGGTGCTGGATGTCACGGAGACGGGGGAGCATATTGCGCCATTAGGGGAAGACGTTCGGCGCGATCAGGTTGTGCTTGAGGCGGGCGCGTTGATCCGGCCGGCGGAGATCGGTATCCTCGCGGCGGTTGGCGCGGTGCGGCCGGTGGTGTACCGGCAGCCGGTGGTGGGGGTGGTGGCCACGGGGAGCGAGATTGTGGAGCCGGAAAAGGCGCCGGAGCCCGGGCAGATCCGGAACAGCAACGGGTACTCGATGGGGGCGCAGGTTGTGCGGGCGGGCGCTCGGGCGCGGTATCTGGGGATTGTGGAAGACGACGAGGCGGAGTTGAAGCGGGTGATCGGGCAGGGGCTGGAGGAATGCGATATTCTGATGCTGTCGGGGGGCGTTTCCGCAGGCGTGTACGATCTGGTCCAGAACGCGATGCGGGAGGTGGGGGTCGAGGTGTTTTTCGACCGGATCCGGATGAAGCCGGGCAAGCCGTTGACGTTTGGGGCCAGGGGGAAGGTGCTGGTTTTCGGGCTGCCGGGCAATCCGGTGTCTTCGGTGGTGGGGCTGGAGCTGCTGGTGCGGCCGGCCATTCGCAAGATGCAGCGGATGGGGGATCTGCACCGCCCGGTGGTGAAGGGACGGCTCGTGGACGGCTTCCGGCAAACGCCGGGGCGCAAGCAGTTCGTTCCGGCCTGGAGCGAACAGCGCGATGGTTCCTGGCAGAGCCGCTGGGTGGGCCACCACGGGTCGGCGGATCTGTTTTCTCTTTCTCAGGCGAACAGCCTGTTTGTGGTGGAGGCGGAGGTGGAGGGGCTGGAGGCGGGGGCGGAAGTTGAGATTATTCTTTTGACGGAATGGTAGCAATGGTTCGGACATTTTTTATAAGTTGTTGATTTTCAACAGGTTATAAATTTAGCATCAGATTCCATAAACTGTTATTTTTCAATGGCTTATGAAATTTGAACCCCCAGAATTACAAAAACTGTCCGAAGTATTGGGTAGGGAAAAGCAAGTAAAAAGTAAAAAGTAAAAAATGGTGATATGACGGATGGCGAAATTGACCCATGTTGCTGAAGACGGGGCGGTTCGGATGGTGGATGTGACGGAGAAGGGGGTGACGGACCGGGAGGCGGTTGCGGGTGGGGAGATTTTGATGGATGCAGAGACCGTGCGGCTGGTCAGCCGGGGCGGGCTTCCCAAGGGGAATGTGCTGGAGACGGCGCGGATTGCCGGGATTATGGCGGCCAAGCGGACGGCCGAGTGGATTCCCCTGTGCCATCCGCTCTCTATTACGGGGATCGATCTTAGGTTTGAGGTGGGTCGGGAGCGAATTGAAGCGACGGCCCGGGTGCGGGTACCGGACCGGACCGGGGTTGAGATGGAGGCGCTGACGGCTGTGAGCGCGGCCCTGCTTACGGTTTACGACATGTGCAAGGCTGTGGACAAAGGCATGGTGATTGGCAACATCCGGCTTTTGAAAAAGAGGGGCGGCCGCAGCGATCGCTGAGAGGGTACCTATGGAACTGACATCTTCTTTAGACTGGATCTTTATGGTGCTTACCTTAGCATGTGTGATCTTCCTCTTCCAGATTCTGGTGGAGTACAACCGGCAGGCGGGCCAGTTACGCCCGCAGCTGCGCCAGGTTGCTGAAATCCGGCAGAGACATGAACAGGAGATGGAAAGGGTAGCGCGCCTGACAGAAGAGGCGGAAGAGGATGGCGCCGAATTAGATAAGCAGGTTCTTGAACTGGATGCACGCGCCCAACTACTGGAGGCGGAGTTAAATGGACTTCAGGCGCAAGAGGAGTCTTAAGGGGGCTTTCGGGCTTCCGACAAAGCGCTTGACAAAGCGCGAGTTGTTCCTTAAATTTTTCTCCCGCAAGGAATCATGGCCTTTTTGCCAGGGATTCCGGGCGTTTCCCGATGCGCCTATAGCTCAATTGGCAGAGCAACTGACTCTTAATCAGTAGGTTCGGGGTTCGATTCCCTGTGGGCGCACTTTTTTAGCAGGACAAAGGGCGTTTTTCTCCTGCTTTATTTTCGCTTCAGACCCGTTTACGCCTGCAGATTTAACGATGGCGTTGAGGCTGGATCGTTTCAGTCCAGGTCCAGCCTCATTGCTATTTTGGCATACAGGCAGCGGCCGTGCTTGCAAAACCGGGATCCACAGGAGCTTGAGGTAGACTGGATTGGAGAGCGTAATGGATCGTGAAGACATCAGACTGGGTATCCGAAATATCAAGAACCTCCCGACGCTGCCCATTATTGTCAGCCGGGTGCTGGAGGTTGCGGACGACAGTGGATCGAGCGCCAACGAACTGGCCGATATTGTCTCGCGGGATATGTCGGTATCGGCCAAGGTACTCAATCTGGCCAACTCCGCTTTTTACGGCTTTTCCAGGCGGATTACCACCATTCCCCAGGCGGTTGTGGTGCTCGGGTTCGATACGGTCAGAAGTCTGGCCCTGAGCGTTTCGGTCTTCGAGACCCTCAAACAGTCTGAAGGCGACGTGAGTTTCGACCGCGAGGCCTTCTGGATTCATTCCATCGGCTGCGGGACCGCCGCCAGGCTGATTGCCAAGGGGCTGAGGTTTCGCGATACCGGGACCTTTTTTGTGGCGGGTCTGCTTCACGATTTAGGCAAGGTGATCCTGGATACCTATTTTAACGAGTTGTATCAGGAGGTTGTTGAAGAGATGGTCGAGGAGGAGCGTTCGGCCTTAGATGCGGAGACGGATATCTTAGATATCGACCATGCCGAGGTGGGCGGGTGGCTGGCCGCCCGGTGGAAATTCCCCGAAGTGCTGGTTGCGCCTATTGCGAACCACCACAATCCGATGGCTGCGGAGGATGCGCTTTTCAAAGAGACGCTGATTGTTCACTTAGCCAATATTGTGATCAAGCGAGAGGGCATCGGGCTGTGTTATGAGACAGAGATTCCGGACCCGAGCGATCTGGTTGAGTCTGAGCTGAAACTCTCTGATGAGCAGGTCGGCGGCTTTCAGGAGGAACTCCGGAGCGAGAAGGACCAGATCACCGATTTCTTTAACCAGTTGACCGGATAATTCACTGCTGTTGGTGATTCTGCCGACCAACAGGGGTTCGCTATGAGCGAAGCGATACAGACTCAGCGGCTTCAGGAGGAACTGAAGCGCGCTGTTGCCCAGCGTTCTCTCTACGTCAAAGAGCTGGCGAAGACCACCCAGCGATTTGAGGAGAAGGTCCGGGAGCTGTCGGTGGTCCGGCGGATTGGAGAGTCGCTGAAATACACCCGGGACGTCCGGAAGGTCTTCGAGGTAATCATCGACACGATTATCGATGAGACCAAGGCCGAGACCTGTTCTCTGATGCTGCTCAACCGGGAAAAGGGCGAGCTGATGGTCAAGGCGGCCCGGGGGCAGCTGGATACGGAAAGCAGCTATTACCATACCGCCAGCGGAACCGGACGCACGTTTAAGATCGGCGAGGGCGTTGCCGGCTGGGTCGCACGGCATGGCGAGCCGATCTCCATTCCCGACATCTCGGCCGGGAGGGTGGTCCGTCTCTATCCGGAGATGGATGAACACGGCGAACCGATTGCCCTGCCCGACCTGCCGGAGGCCCAGTTTGTCTCCGCTGCCCGTTCGGCCCGCCCGATCGGCTCTCTCCTGTGTTTGCCCCTTGTGATTGACAACGAGATTGTGGGCGTGGTCAACATGAGCCACCCCCGGCCCGAGGCCTTGAGCGCGGAGGACGAGCGGCTGATGACCATTATTACCGACCAGGTGGCCATTGCGCTCTCCAGCGTTCAGGTCTTCGACGATATGCAGCAGATGAACGTGGTGCTGGAAGATGAGGTGGACAAGGCCACCGAAGAGCTGCAAAAGACCAACCGGGAGCTCCAGCTCGCGTACGAGGAGATTCAGACGGCCAGCCGAATGAAGTCGCAGTTTCTGGCCCACATGTCCCACGAGTTGCGCACCCCTTTAAATGCGATTATCGGGTTTTCGGAGATCTTAGAAGACCGGACCTTTGGGGAACTCAATGATAAGCAGGGCCGGTACGTGGGCAATATCCTCACCAGCAGCCGGCATCTCTTAGAGCTGATCAACGATATTCTGGACCTGGCCAAGGTAGAGTCGGGCAAGATGGAGTTGACCTTAGACAAATTTCTGCTCCAGGATTGCCTGGCCCAGGTGTCCGATGTGGTGCTTCCCCTTGCCCAGAGCAAGGAGATCGAGATGCAGAGCCACGTTGAGGAAGATCTTGGCCTGATTACGGCGGACGAGCAACGCTTCCGGCAGATCCTCTACAACCTGCTGTCCAACGCGATCAAGTTTACTCCCGAGAAGGGCCGTGTGGATGTGTATGTGCAGTGCAAAGAGGACGACATGGTCGAGGTTGTCGTCAAAGACACCGGCATTGGAATCAAGAAGGAGCACCAGGAGTTGATCTTCTCGGAATTTCGGCAGGTCGAGGAGTCCTATGCCCGGCGATACGAGGGCACTGGGCTGGGCCTGGCCCTGACCCGCAGGCTGGTTGAACTCCACGGGGGACGCATCTGGGTTGAAAGCGAAGAGGGCAAGGGCAGCACCTTTGTTTTTACCGTTCCCCAAAAGGCCTTATCTCCTTCTCTTCACTGATATCTCCCTCCTTTCTTTTTTCTCTCTTTTTCTACCAGAGGTTGATTCTGAAATGGCCGATTTAATCCCGCCCCACGGAGGGGTCGACGCGCCGGTTTGCCTCATGGCGACGGCAGAGGAGGCAGACGCGTTTCGTGAAGCGGCCGGCCGGCTGGTCCGGGTTTCGGTCAGCGATGCGGACCTTTCGACGGTTTACCGATTTGGAGACGGCACCCTGAGTCCTTTAATCGGGCCGATGGACGCGGAGACCTACCACCGGGTGCTGGAGGAGGGGGTGATTGAGTCCAACGGGCAGCGCTATGCCTGGACCATTCCATTGGGCCTGCCGCTTGAGGCGGGGCTGGCTGCGCAGCTTGAGGTCGGCCAGCGCGTTGCCTTAGTGAATACGGGCGGTGAGGTTGTGGGTACGCTGGATGTGAGCGATATTTATCTCTGGGACAAACCGAAGTACCTCAAGAGCGTTTATCTGACCGACCGCACAGACCACCCCGGGGCCGATATGGTTCTGAAGGGAGATGCGGGCAAGTCGCACCTGCTGGGGGGATCGGTTCGGGTGCTGCCCCAGCCGAAACACCCGGCGTTTGGGCAGTATGTACACACGCCGCGTGAGGTGCGCATCCTGCTGGAGGAAACGGGCTGGGAGCGCGTGGTGGCTTTTCAGACCCGCAACCCGCTGCATCGGGCGCACGAGTACGCGCTGGTTTACGGGCTGGAGACGCTCATCCGGCAGGGGTACAACGCCGGGGCCTGTTTAAACCCGCTGGTAGGGGAAACCAAGGCGGACGATGTGAGCGCCGAGATCCGCATGCAGACCTATCAGGCTCTGATTGAGGCCCGCGGACTGGGAGAGGGCGACAGCGATCCCGAGCTGTGGGAGGGCGAGTCGGTACCGGACCGGGTGATGCTGCTGGGGCTGGATATCAAGATGTTTTATGCGGGGCCCAAGGAGGCGGTGATGCACGCGATCTACCGCCAGAACTTTGGGTTTACCGATATTGTTATCGGGCGAAAGCACGCCGACGCGCCCACTCACGACGGGGACGCCATCTGGGGGGATTTCGACGCGCAGGAGATTTTCGAGAATCTGAAAGGGGATCTGAAAATCCGCCCGCTGAAGGTGGGGTTCGCGGCCTTTTACGAGTCGCTGGGACGGGTGGACCTGATGGAGAACCACACCGATGAACAGCCGGTCTTCATCTCCGGCAAACAGGTTCGCGAGATGCTGATGCGGGGAGAGGAGGTCGATTCGCGCATTATGCGGCCCACAACCTCGAAGATTCTGAGCGAGGCGATGGCGGGGAGATAGTCAAAAATACACGAAATTCAGTAAGGCCCGACGGAAAATTCCGTCGGGCCTTTTTTGTATGGGTGCCGAGGGCGCTGTTGCGATTCTGTCTCGACGGGGAAGAAATTTCCACCTTTCCTGCTTAAATCGTGTGATGGGATGAGAGAAGGTTTGTCAATAAATTATTATGTAATATCACATGGTACACGACAAAAAAGGAAAAGACCTGCGCTGAGTGGTGAAATGAGTTAAGTTTGGGTTGTCAAGATCCAACAACTCATCCATCATCAAACACAGGTCTATGTCTCCTCAAGTTAATGAATTACACGACGTGATGCAATGGTATTTACCCTGTCATAAGGCCCGGGTAAAATTCATCGCCGCCTTCATTGTGTCTCTCATCAAGCTCACAACCGTCAACTTCACCAAACTGGCCAACGCCCTCAACGGCAAAGCCAAGCAGAAGTCCAACTATCGCAGAATCCAACGTTTCTTCAGTGAGTTTAATCGGCTCCTCGCTATTTGGTGTGGGTAACCTTCCCCCAGGAACGACCAGTTGTGGTAGACAAGACGCCCAAGCTGCAGGTTTTGTGGACCAGCCTTCGAGTATTCTTTGTCAACGGTGTTGCCCGACCCGTTGTCTGTTGCTCAGGATTCTATCTTAAAAACAGTTGTTTAAGTTGTTAGATAATAAATTGTTACGATGGACTAAACGGCAAACTGGATCTCCGGATCATTCAATACCCGCCGTGTGTTTAGGAGAGATCTCATGTGCGGATACCGGAGCAAACGGTTAGGAACCACCTCGCACTCGGCAAGAAGACTGGTTCGGGTTTTTATGATTACCCACGTGAAACAGCGAAGAGCCGTTTAATCTGTCCTATGACCTGGTGGCCGACTTGATCCTGCATCTCTTGCCGATCAAGTCGGACTTTACCATCTCGATAGATCGGACGACCTGGAGCTTCGGCAAACTGACCATCAATATTCTCACCGCCGGGAGTGTCTATCAAGGCGTTGCATTTCCCATCTGCTGGATACTGCTGCCCAAAAAGGGCAACTCCAACACCGATGAGCGTATCCAGTTGATGGAACGGGTCTTGAAGTTGGTGGATAAAAACCTGATTCAGGTCATCGTTGCAGACCGGGAATTCATTGGGCAAGAATGGTTTGCGTGGTTAGATGCGCAAGCCTTAGGCTTTGCCATCCGCGTCAAGGAAAACGCCAAAACCCTAAATGGCAAAGGGGACATCGCGCTTCGATGCTTGTTTGCCGACCTGCACATTCACCAAGAGCGCATTCTGCGTAAACCCCGTCTGATCTATGGTCATCATCTGTATTTGTCTGTCATCCGATTACCTGACGAATTTCTCATCGTTGCCAGCAAGTGTAAAGGTCGAAAACCGCTGGAGGATTACAAAAAACGGTGGGGAGTTGAAGTCCTGTTCGCCGCGTTGAAAAGCCGAGGCTTCGATCTGGAACAGACCCATCTGATCCATCTGGAACGAATCGAAAAACTCATCGCGCTTTTAGCCATTGCCCTCACCTGGGCTCATCTGGTAGGAGAATGGATCGCAAAGACAAAACCGTTGAAGATCAAAAAACACGGATGCAAAGAGAAAAGCCTGTTTCGATATGGATTGGACCATTTGCAGTATGTTCTGCTCAATATACAGGATCACATCCAGGAGTTCTTTCACTGTCTTTGGATACTGATTGATCCTCCATATTTTAGGTCAGATTAAGTTTTGTCGTGTATTATGGTAATATCAGTAATTTCCGGTTAGGATTTTGCTGGAGTAAAAAAGCTATCGAAACCTTCGTAAGACGTTTCTAAACAAAATGTTAAATAGAAAAATCTGTTCGACACGACCGAGAACTACCTGAAATAGCCCTACCCAACGGCTCTCTCTGGAGTCCATCGCCTTCGGGATCGCATCCAGATCGCTCGACTCGACGACTCTTTGAGCAAAAGGACTGCGCCGAAAGGCCCGAATCGTCCAAAAGGCCGTTGGAAAAGCCTCATTCGGATCCGATTTTTCGTTCGGAATTTTTAAGCTGGGATAGTATGGGAGAAGAGATTTCAAGTTAAATTTTTGTTTTTAATTGTCTTATTAAACGTTCCTCTGGCAAGCAATTTTCTAACCGGAAATTACTGATGTAATATATGTTTATCTCAAATATTCGCAGATGGTTGAGCGGATGGCACGGGGCTTGCAAAGAAAAGCGAATCGAAAAAACATACTATTTAGAATTATATTATTCTAAAATATGTCGATAACTATTATATAGTAGTAATTAACATTTCGCAGATGTCTACCGGCCCGGGCGAACGCCCGGTCCGGAGGGCCACCCCACTGTGAATTTGCAAGGAGATAGGGTATGCTTGCCAAAATTTTCAAAAAGAACGGCTCAACCCGGGCCGCAGATAGCCATCCCGCCCTGGACCGGCTGGCACAACTGGGGCTTCGTTCGGCGCTGTGTACGATGGTTCGCACCGCGGACGGACGGAAGATCCAGGACGAGGTGGGTCCGGTCTCTTTTTATTGCCGCCAGGACCGGCTCTTCACACGGGGCGAGGCGCTGTTTCTCGCGGCCCCCGAGGGATTTGGCCTGGAGGAGGTTCCCTTTTCGGGCCGGGGCGAGATTTTGAACCTCCGGTTCTACCACCACCGAACGCCCTACAGTCTGGACTGCCAGGTGGTCCAGCGGGTGCGGTTCTTCGACCGGCTGCTGGGGGCGCTGGAGCCGCGCAGGCCGGTCGGCTTCAAGCTGACGCCGGTGGGCAATGTGATTAAGAACGAGCGGCGGCGGTCGCTTCGTTTTGCCCATATTCGGGGCGTGAAGGGACCGCAGGTGTTTCCGAACTTTCGCTTCGATCTTTTATGTGGAACGGGTCAGGCTCAACGGACCCGCCAACGAGGCGGCGCCCCAGGTGGCGCCTTTCCCGGGCGATGATCCGATCACCGATGAGGTTCGCGCCTGCGGGTCCCCGGAAGACCTGGTGACGCTTTTTCACCGGATGCTCCTGGCAAACCCGTCTCACCTTCAGCAGGTCCACGTGACCAAGGTGCTGCGCGAAACCCGCAGTGGAGCCACCGAGTTTCTGGATTTGGGCTATACGCCGGCGCTGGGCCTGAAGGGAGAGCCAAAGGGGATGGGTGTACACCTGCGCTGTCCCTCCTCGGCGGCACAGCGCGACCGCAAGGCGCCCGAACGCTTGCGGGAAGGTGACGTGATTCTGCTGCAGTACGTGGGACGCGATCTGCTGGTCGGGCAGGATGTGCATTATCGCTGGGTATGCCGCGTGTTCAAGTGCGGCATCGAGACCCTTGTGCTGCGCCCCCTGGGGATGATGCAGAAGCAGACCGGCCTGCCGGTTATTGTGCGCGATTTCAGCGTGGGCGGCGTTGGCCTTCAGAACAGCCCGATTCTGGAGACCTACCTTCTGAGCGATGAGGAGATGCCGCAAAGTTCGGAAGCGATCTTAGAGCGGCTGGAGGGGACGGGACTTCTGCTCCATTTCTATCCCCGGCTCAATTTCCCCAACGATCTGGAAGTTTACCGCCCCCAGGTACCGGCCGCGTTCTCGGTGCTGGGCAAGATTGTCCGGGGGCGCGTGGATACGGGTAAGGATGCGGGGCGTATTACCGAGCTGGGCGTGGCGTTTGGTTATGATCCGGCGGATTACAATGCGGAGACGCTTGAGGTGACGGCCTGGGAACCGCTTAGGGGCTTTCGTGAGAACCCCCATTTTAAGGAGATTCACCGCGCGTTGAATTCGCTGCTGGCGTATTTGGAAAGGTAAAGCGTTCACCGCAGAGGCGCGGAGGACGCGGAGAAAAACAAAAATCGGGGATCAAGGAAAGGCAAAAGGCGAAAAGCAAGAAAAAGAACGCCCATCCGATGTCGTGATCGGATGGGCGTTTTGGTGTACGCCGTAGGGGCGGGGTCTCCCCGCCCTCGCTTTTTAATTGGTCAGCATTTCTATTCGTTCTGTGATCTGTTCGACCTGCTGCTGGTAGGCCGGATTCTCGCGGACGAGGTCCAGCCAGTGTTCCCAGTGTGTGAGTGCCTCGCTGCCGTTTCCCAGGGCTTCGAAGGTCGAGGCCAGGCCCTGGTGCGTTTCGGGGTTGTCCGGCTGCAGGCGCAGGGCCAGACGATAGGCTTGGATGGCGTCTTCGTGGGCTTCCATGGCCTGTGCGACCATGCCCAGCATCTGGTGCGCCTGGAGGGAATTGGGGTCCAGCTCCAGTATGATCTGGCAGTTGGAGAGGGCTTCTTCGTACTGCTTGGACTGGTAGTAGAGTACGGCGAGATTAAAGTAGACTGCCGGGTCTTCGGGGGCGAGTTCCAGGGCGTGGTGGTACTGGGCGATGGCTTCCTCCGGGCGGCCCTGGGCCGTGTATACGGTTCCCAGGTTGATGCGAGGCGTCGGGTCTTCCGGGCCGAGGTCGGCGGCCTTCCGGTAGTGCGCGACCGCTGCTGTGGTGTCGTCGCCCCGGGAAAGGGCGATGTTGCCCAGGCCGATGTGTGCGGCGGCAGATGCGGGGTCCGTCTCGGCTGCTGCGCGGTAGGCCCGCTCCGCATCGTCCAGGGCTCCTTCCTGGAGGCGGGCATTTCCGAGGCTCACATAGAGGTCGGCATCCCCGGCGTCCTCTTCCAGGGTTTTCTCAAATGCAGAGACCGCGGCCGTGATATCTCCCCGGGCCAGGTAGACCGCTCCCAGGTTGACCCGGGCCGGTCTGAAGTCGGGGTCCCGTTCCAGGGCGTTCCGGTAGGCTTCGGCTGCCGCTTTTAGCTGGCCCTTCTGAGCATAAAGACGGCCCAGGTCGTAGAGGCCCTCGGGCGCGCCGGACCCGAGTTCCGCGGCCTTTTTGAAGGCGGCTTCCGCCCGTTTCAGGTCTTTTAGTTTTGCGTAGACGGTTCCCAGGTCGTTCCAGAGGCGGGCGTTTTTGGGGGCCAGCCGGACCGATTTTTCAAAGGCGGTCCTCGCGCCTGCCAGGTCGCCCGCGTCCACACGGTCCCGTCCTTTGCGGGCGTAGACCTCCGGGCCGGGTGGGGCCGACGGGGGCCGCAGCGCGGCCTGCATGCGGGCCTCGCCCGAGCGGGCGGCGGGATGCGCCGGGTCCTGCTTAAGGGCGTTCCGGTAGGCCGAGCGGGCGGCCTGTTGATGGCCCAGCATTTCTTCGGATGCGCCCAGGCCGGCGTAGAGGTCCGCGCTCTGGGCGCCGGACGCCAGGGCGGTCTTGTAGGCTTCTACCGCGCGATCGGCGTCTTTACGGGCCAGATAGAGCCTGCCGAGCGCGGCGGCTGTTCCGGGAATATCGACCTTTGCGCTCAGGGCGCGTTCGTAGTGGTGGATGGCCAGGTCCACGTTTCCCTCAGCGTTGTAGAGGTCTCCCAGAAGCAGGTGTGCCTCTGCATTTTGAGGGTCGATCTCGGCCGCCTTTTTCAGTTCTCCGGCGGCGCCTTTTCGGTCTCCCTTTTCCAGGAGGCGTTTGACGAGCAGAAAGCGAATGTCGGTCCGTGCCGGAGTCTGTGCCAGCGCCTGCCGGTAGACATCTTCCGCCTCATCGAGATCGTTGAGGGCGGTGAGGGTTGTTCCCAGCGGGACGGCGATATCGGGCAGGCCGGCTTTGAGCGCCAGGGCTTTCCGGAAAGCATCCACCGCCTCTGGAAAACGGCCCTGCTGCGTATAGGCCTTTCCCAGTTCGGCGTGAATATCGGCCCGTTCGGGCGCCTGCTGCACGGCCCGCTTAAAGAGGGCCACCGCATCGTCTGTGCGGCCGGTGTTCAGGTTGAGCCGTCCTTTGACCAGAAGCAGGTCGACCTCTACGGCGCCGAGCTTTTCCGCAAGCCGGATGGCTTTCCGGGCCGCTGCTTCCTGTCCTGTCTGGATATAGGCGTCCGCCAGATACGTGTGATAGGCGGCTTCGCCCGGGGACAAAGCCACGGCCCGTTTCAGGATCTGAACCGCTTCTTTCGCCTGTTTGTGCGCCAGGTAGAGCCGGCCGGCCTCAAAGAGGGCGTCCGGCCGGTCCCCGTTGAGTTCAATCGCGCGTTCGTAGGCCACCAGCGCCCGGGCCGTATCGCCTAAGGCCCGATGGATTTCACCAAGCATGTGGTGGGCCTCATCGTCCCAGGGCATGGTCTGCACGACCGATTCTAAGGCCGCGGCAACGGTTTTGAGGTCTCCCCGCCGGTAGGCCAGGTCGGCCAGGCCGTAACGGGGGGCGGTAAAGTCGGGGTCCAGATCGGCGGCCTTTTCGTAAGCCGCCATAGCCTCATCCGGCATGTGCTGAAGCATAAATAGCACCCCCTGCCAGGCATGGGCGATGGCGTAGCGGGGATCTGTTTTGATCGCTTTTTTCAGGGCTTTCAGGGCCCGTTTGATCGTGCGTTTTCGGTGTTTTTCTTTTTTTATTTCCCGGACCTCCATGAGGAGGCGCTCGGCCTCCGAGGCCCGTTTATAAGCGCTGAGGGCGTCCGTGGGGGGGCGCTGCACCGCGTCTAAGGTCAACTCGTCGGGCATCAGTCCCAGGGCGTCTCCCAGCCGGATCAACAGTCTGTTTTGCAGGTCGAATATGTCGGAGATCTGCCCTTCTACATACGCGCGGCCCAGGGTCTCCCCGCTGGCGGTGTCCACAAAGCGGGCGGCCAGCCAGATTTCCACGTCTTTTTTCTTTGGCAGCAATTTGGATACTTCTAAGAAGGGCTCGGCCATTTTCCGGTCTTTTGAAGCGCCCAGGGCGCCCACCACCAGGACGGTTGCGCCCAGCCAGCGCCCCAAGGGTTTTGTGGCAATTGCCGGCGCCCAGGCAGCCCCTTCCGGCTCGACGCCGGTGCCCTTGAGTTCTCGCACCAGGTCATCTAAGGGAAGGACGCGCACCGATGGCACGCGCCGCAGCTTCTCGGTGAGGGAGGAGGCCGTTGCCAGGCCCAGCCAGCGGAGCTTGGCGCGGTTTTTGGCCACCCCGAAGGGGAGTACGGCCAGGGTCGGCCGCTGCGCCGCAGCGATGGGCTGGGTGCAGAGGACGAGGAGGAGTCCGAAGATCGACATGCGTTTTGCCATGGGCCTGGATCTCTGAATATGTGCGAAGGGTCTTGTGAAGTTCACGGTTCCTATCTTTATGAATTATCGGCAGTTTGTGGTGATTCCGCAACCGAAAAATTGCAGCGCCGCCCGCAGACGCCGGAGGGTTTTCTTTTTGGGAACCACTTGACTTTCACCGGAGGATAAGATAAATTGAGCCAGATTTTGATATTTCGCATTCCGCAATTCAACAAGGGGGAAGATGACGAGATGATGGAATATGAAGAGGATTGGGTTCGGTTGGAAGAAGAAGAAGAGGAAGAAGAGGAAGAGGAGGAGGGTCGGGGGGAACGGGATGGCGCTTTTCTGGGCCGAAGTCTGCTCAAGGCCCGGACCATTCTTATTTCCGATCCGATCGACCACAAGCTGACCACCCGGGTGATTGCCCAGCTTCTGCTGATGGACGAGGAAGATCCGGAGAAGCCGCTCAAGATTTTCATCAATTCTCCGGGGGGCAGCGCGGACGACGGGTTTGCGATTTACGATATGATCCGCTTCGTCCGCCCGCCGGTAAGGGTGATCAGCGCCGGGCTTTCGGCCAGTGCTGCGACGGTGATTATGCTGGCGGCCGACAAAGAGAACCGGTATGCGCTGCCCAATGCTCGGATTATGATCCACCAGCCCTCGATGCGGTATTTCGGCGCGGCCGAAGATATCCGGCGGACGGCGGAGCAGATCCTGAAATTGAGAGCGCGGATCAACGAGTTGTACGCCGAGGAGACCGGGCAGCCGATTGAAAAGGTGGAGGAAGATACGGACCGGGACTACTGGATGTCGGCACAGGAGGCGCTGGACTACGGGCTGATCAGCAAAGTGATCGGCAGCTATGCCGACCTGGAAGCGTAAGAAGTTAAGTCCCTCATTACGATAACGCCGCAGGGGCGGGGTCTTCCCGCCCCTTAAATTTGTCGTTCCCGGGAAGGCACACAGTGTCTCAAGCCGACCGTTTTCTCCGCGCCTGCCGCCGAGAACCGGTAGATAAGACGCCGGTGTGGCTGATGCGCCAGGCCGGCCGGTATATGTCGGAATACCGGGCGCTGCGTGAGAAGTACAGTATTCTGGAGATGATCAAGACGCCGGATCTGGCGATGCAGGTTACCCTGCAGCCCATCCAGGCCTTCAACCTGGATGCCGCGATCATTTTTGCCGATATTTTGCCGGTGCTGGAGCCGATGGGACTTCGGCTTGAGTTTTTAAAGGGAGAGGGGCCTGTGATCCACAATCCGGTGCGCACGCCCGCCGATGTGGACGCGCTTGCCACCCCCCCGGCCGAAGAGGGCCTGCACTTTACCCTCAAGGCGATCCGGCAGGTCCGGGAGGCCCTGGCGGACAAGGTGCCCCTCATCGGTTTTTCCGGGGCTCCGTTTACCCTGGTCAGCTATGCGATGGAGGGAGGCGCTTCACGAAATTATACGGTGGCCAAAGGGTTTATGTACGAGCAGCCGTCGGCCTGGCATGGTCTGATGGAGAAGATGTCGCGGGTCGTGGGAGACTATTTGCAGGCGCAGGCGAGGGCCGGGGCGCAGGCCCTGCAGCTGTTCGACAGCTGGGTGGGGGCGCTGAGTCCTGCGGATTACCGGGAATACGTGCTGCCGCATTCCAAACGCGCCGTTGAGATTGCGAAGCAGGAGACGGATGTGCCCCTGATCCATTTCGGCACCGGCACCTCGGGCATTCTGCCCCTGATCAAAGAGGCGGGGGGCGATGTGATCGGGGTGGACTGGCGGATCGATCTGGCCGAGGCCCGGTCGCGGCTGGGCGAGGATGTGGCGGTTCAGGGCAATCTGGACCCGGTGGTGCTCTTCGCTCCCGTGCCGGAGATTCAGCAGCAGGCCGCCCGTGTTTTAGACTGTGTTCGGGGGAAGCCGGGCCATATTTTCAATCTGGGGCACGGGATTCTTCAGCATACTCCCGTAGCGCATGTGGCGGCTCTGGTCGATTTTGTCCACGACTATACAGGATCGGATTCGGATGGCGAATAGAGCGGTTCTGGTGTTTGCCTACGGCAGTCCGGACGCTTTAGACGATATGGAAGCCTACCTGAACGATATTCGGGGCGGGCGTCCGATGTCTGAGGAATTTGTAGAGGAGTTTCGGGGACGGTACGCGCAGATTGGGGGCCGGTCTCCGCTGAACGAACGCACGGTTGAACAGGCGAGGGCGACGGAAGCGGTTTTACGGGCACGCGGCCACGATTTGTCCGTGTACGTGGGGATGCGGCACTGGACGCCCTGGATTAAAGACGCGGTCGCTCAGATGCACGCAGACGGTGTTGAAGAGGCAGTTGCGATTGTGATGGCGCCGCACTATTCCAGGATGAGCATCGGGCGGTACTGGGAAAAGGTGGGTGAAGCCCAGGAGGCGGCCGGCAGCAGCATTCGGTTTGGCTTTGTAGATTCCTGGTGCCGGCAGCCGAAATTGCTGGAGGTCCAGGAGGCAGCCGTTCGGGCCGGGCTGGAGAAATTTCCGGGTGAGGTACGCGCGAAGGTGAAGGTCGTGTTTTCGGCGCACAGCCTGCCCGCCCGGCTTTTGAAGATGGGCGATCCATACGACGATGAACTCAAGGGCAATGCAAAAACGCTGGGCGAGCGGCTGGGGGATGTGGACTGGACCTTTTCCTATCAGAGCGCGGCCCACACCGGAGAGCCCTGGCTGGGGCCTCAAATCGAAGATGTGATCGTGGATCTGGCCGGTGAGGGATACCGGCACGTGCTGGTGGCGCCGATCGGGTTTGTGTGCGATCATGTGGAGGTTCTGTACGATATCGATATCGGCGTTCAGGAGATTGCAAAAAAACAGGGCGTTCGGGTAGAGCGCATTGCGTCGATGAACAGTGAGCCGGGGTTTATTGAGGCGGTGGCGGATGCGGTGGAAGAGAAGCTGAATGAAGGGATGGGGGGGTAAAAAAATCGCGAATCCGGCCCTGTGGCAGTTCCCGGCGCTGTGCTCCGGGTACCTGCGGTGCAGGGCCTGAACGCATGGTGCTTCCGAGTTAACGGTTGTGGACATGATGGGTTTTTTCAGATGCATGTGACGATTATCGGCGGCGGGATCGCCGGGCTGGCGACGGCTTATTATCTGCAGGAGAAGAGCCGGGAAGCGGGCGAGGCGGTTGCCTACACGTTGATTGAAAGCGATCCACGGTTCGGGGGAAAGATTGTGACCGAATCTGTGGACGGGTTTACAATTGAGGGCGGGCCGGACCTGATTCTGACGCAAAAACCCTGGGGGACTCAGCTGTGTCGCGATCTGGGGCTGGGGGACCGGTTGATTTCCACCAATAACGACCGCCAGAAGACGTTTCTGGTGCAGAAGGGGAAACTGGTTCCTTTTCCCAGTGATTTTACACTGATTCCCACCCGGTTCATGCCCTTTGCCCGTTCGCCGCTGTTTTCCGTTTGGGGCAAGCTGAGGATGGGGATGGACTGGTTCATTCCCGCCCGGAGGGAGACCGGCGACGAAAGCCTGGCGGAGTTTATCCGCCGACGACTGGGACGGGAAGCGCTGGATAAGATCGGCGGGCCGATGCTGGCGGGGATTCACAGCGCAGATCCGGAACGGTTGAGCCTGTTGAGTACGTTCCCGAGATTCGCGGAGATGGAGCGGCAGCACGGGAGCCTGATCCGGGCGATGCGGGCGGCGAGAAAGGCACGCCCGCCTTCGGGAGGGAATACGAAACCGCCGGCGATGTTTAACAGTTTGGTCGGGGGGCTGGGGGAGCTGGTGGATGCGATTACCGAACGGCTGGGCGGCGATCTGCGAACGGGGCGCCGGGTGACCGGCCTGCGGTTTCTGGACCCCGGATTTGAGGTGGCGCTTGATGTAAAGGAGGAACAGACGCTTGGGACCGATGCGGTGGTGCTGGCCGTGCCGGCCTTCGCCGCCGCCGATCTGCTGGATCCGATTTTACCCGATCTGGCGGTCCGGCTCAGGCAGATCCGGTACGTTTCGACCGGAACCGTTGCGCTGGCATACCGGAAAGCGGATGTGGACCCTCAGCACGATCTGAACGGGTTCGGGTTTCTGGCGCCCAAATCCGAGGGGCGCCGGATTACCGGGTGTACCTGGATGTCTTCGAAGCTCAACCACCGGGCGCCGGACGATGGCGTTCTGATCCGGGGATTTGTGGGCGGGGATGCTCAGGAGGAGGTGGTCGATCTGCCCGACGGTGCGCTGGTGGACCTGGTTCGGGAGGAGATTGTCGAGTTGATGGGGATTACGGCGGAGCCGATTTTCCACCGGATTCACCGCTGGCGGCGAGGGCGCCCACAGTTCGATGTAGGGCACCTGGACCGGGTCGCGGAGATGGAGGCGCTTGCGGCAAAGACGCCCGGACTCTACCTGACCGGAAGCGCTTACCGGGGATCGGGAATTCCAGACTGCGTGAAGCAGGCGATGGATACGGTGGACCGGATTCTGGAAAGGATGTGATGGCCGAAGCGAACAGGTAGGGCTGCAGGCAGTCTCCGGCTACGGCGACGAAAAGCGCGAGGGCTTGATTTCGCGCTTTATTTTTTGTCCTGCTGATCTTTCCACCGGTTGTTCAAACGATAGACGAAGGCGAGGAGTTCGGCGGCGGTCCGGTAGAGTTCGGGGGGGATCTCCTGGTCCAGGTCGAGTTTGGCCAGTACGGCAACGAGGTCTCTGTCCTCGCGGATGGGGATGTCGTGTTTTTTGGCCAGGGCGATGATGCGGTCGGCGAGTTCGCCAGAGCCTTTGGCCAGGAGTTTGGGCGCGTCGTCGCTTTCGGGATCGTAGCCGAGCGCGGCGGCGGTGCGGCGGGGGTCGGGAGGATCGGGCATGGTTGAATGCAGGGCACGGCATGCCGTGCCCGTACGGGGGTCAGATTTTGGGTTTAAGGGTTTCGCGGCCGGCCATGTAGGGACGGAGGGCGGTTGGGATGAGGACACTGCCGTCGGCCTGCTGGTGGATTTCCAGGAGGGGAATGAGGATGCGGGGCGAGGCGATGACGGTGTTGTTGAGGGTGTGGACGAAGCGGGTCTTGCGGTCGGCATCGCGATAGCGGATGTTGAGGCGCCGGGCCTGAAAGTCGTGGAAGCTGGAGCAGGAGTGGGTTTCGCTGTACGCGCTTCTGCCGGGCATCCAGCATTCGATGTCGTGCATGCGGTATTTCCCCAGGCCCATGTCGCCGGTGCAAACTTCGGAGACTCGGTAGGGAAGTTCCAGCTTCTGCGTGACCTGCTCGGCGTTGCTCAGGATCATCTCATGCATTTCTGCAGAGAGGTCGGGATCGTTTTCACACAGGATCACTTGCTCGATTTTGTCGAACTGGTGGATACGGTAGACTCCCCGGGTGTCTTTGCCGTAGGTCCCGGCCTCGCGCCGGAAGCAGGGGGAGTTGCTGGCAAGTTTGACCGGCAGGTCGTCCAGGTTGAGGATCTCGTTGGCGTGGTAGGAGGTGAGAGAGACTTCGGCGGTGCCGACCAGAAAGAGGTCGTCTTTTTCGATTTCGTACGCCTGCTCCCTGCCCTGGGGGAAATAGGTGGTGCCGACCATGAATTCCTCCCGGACGAGGACGGGCACGGTGAGGGGCGTAAAGCCCTGATCGAGCATGTGGTCTAAGGCCAGGCGGAGGACGGCCCAGTGGAGCAGGGCGCCCTCGCTCTTGAGGATGTAACTGCGAGAGCCTGCGAGTTTGACCCCCCGTTCGATGTCGAAGATGCCCAGGCGTTCTCCCAGTTCGACGTGGTCTCTGGGGTCGAAGTCGAAGGCGGGCGGCTCTCCCCAGCGTCGGATTTCGACGTTGTCCTCTTCGGTTTCCCCTTCCGGGACGTTGTCGGCGGGGGGAAGGGGAACGTAGAGCAGGCTTTCGGCGATTTCCTTTTCGAGGGTGTCGTATTCGGGCTCCAGGTTTTTGAGGTTCGCCACCACCTGCTGCATTTCTGAGATGGCCTGCTGCTTTTCCTCGCCTTCAAGGGCGGCAATTTGTTTGGAGCCCCGATTCCGTCTGGCGCGCAAATCGTCGATCTGCACGCGGAGTTCCCGCAGGCGAACATCTTTTTTCAGGAGCGTGTCGAGGTCGAATTCAACGTGTTTTTTCCGGATGGCTTCCCGGACTTTGTCAGGGTTTTCACGAATATAACGGATGTCGAGCATCGGGTTCCTTCCTATTGAAGCGAAATGGCTTTTTCCCGTCCCAGACGTTTGAGGAGGGCCGCAACTTTGACGGCTTTATCCCGGTCCATGCGGCGCAGTACTTCGGCGAGGGGCTTGTCGTCGAGTTCCAGAAGGATTTGTACGGCTTCTCCAGGTTCCAGCCGCTCACACTGTCGGGCGAGCTGGGTGAATTTTCGCTTCCGGATTTCAAGCTGTTCTTTGAGACGCTTCTCCATCGCGGCTTTGAGGAGGGCCATTTCCTTGCGCTCCTGCCGAAGTTTCCTGTATGCGCGGCTGTCTACGTCGGAGCGAGGGGCCGGGGGTTGCTGAGGCCGGGGGGCCACGGCCGCCTGTTTGGAGGGCGCCGCTTCCGTATCGGGGGGAGCGGTTTTGGTGGAAGGGGTCGCCGGAGGTCCGGTATCGGGGAGAGCGGTTTTTGCCGTGGGACGCTCTTTTGGGGCCTGAGTCCGTTTAGGCCGGCGTGGAGCGGGTCCGGGTTCGGGGCGAAAGAGGACGATCATGGTGGTGAGAATGACCGCAAAGGACCCGAACATGGTGAGGATCAGAAGAGTGGCCGGGCTGAGTTTCATCGCGAGTTGAGGGTGGTTCAGCGTGTGCCAGGCAGGCAGATTTTACCAAATTCCCCAGAAAAATTTACCAAATTATGGTAAAAAAAGGCGGTTTTTTGAACAAAGTGTCTCATTTCCGACAGAGTTTCCGACTGGGGCCGATTTTGATAAACTGTATAATCTGCTGATAAATAAAAATATACCCTGAAAAGGGAATTTTGGCAAACTTATGGCATAATAATTGCTTATTATTTTACGGCGTAGACCCCTCAGTAGGTTACGATTCGGTTTTATTATGATGGAGGAGGCCGTTAATGGTTTCCAAAACGAACTTTGAGAGGCGAAACCGCCTGTCCTATCTGGCCCTCTACTACGCCATCCAGGGTGACGAGGAGCGCTCGGAACAGCTCCGGAGCCTGGTGCGGAAATTGGAGCGAGAGGCCGCAATGGACACGGAGCCGGTTGCCGCCCAGCTGGTATAAGCTTCCCTCAAACGGGCATCGAACCTGTTTACGCGCTGCGGACCAGGTCTGCAATGTTCTGGATCTGTTCCTCACCGAGTTCGGGATAGAGCGGGAGAGAGAGGATCTGGTTTGCCTCTGCTTCTGCGACCGGAAAATCCCCTGCCCTGTACCCGAGATCGCGGTAGGCGGGCTGCAGGTGGAGCGGGACGGGATAGTGAATGACGGTGTCGACGCCCGCACCTTGCAGGGCTTTCTGAACCGCATCCCGTTCTGGCGTGCGGATGACATAATAAGTGTAAACGTGTCGCGCATCGCCGGACTCGAACGGGGTCCGGATATGAGTTTCTGCAAAGAGCCGGTTATAAAGCTGCGCTTTTTCTCGCCTTTTCTGGAGCCAGTCGTCTAAGTGTTTTAGTTTCACGCTGAGAATCGCGGCCTGGAGTCCATCCATCCGGTAGTTATAAGCGGGCATCTGATGCCTGTATTTGTCCAGCCGGCCGTGGTTGGCCAGCATCTGCATCCGCCGGGCCAGGTTCGGGTCGTGGGTCACGACCATGCCGGCATCTCCATAAGCTCCTAATATTTTTCCAGGATAAAAGCTGAACGTGGCAGCCGCGCCGAAGTGGCCTGCCCGTTTTTTTTTGTACTCCGCGCCGTGGGCCTGTGCAGCGTCTTCCACCACCATCAGGCTGTGTGCCCGTGCAATTTCCACGATAGGGTCCATGTCGGCGATGTGGCCGTAGAGGTGGACGGGCACAACCGCCCGGGTGCTGGGGGTGATGGCGGCCTCGAGTTTTGTGACGTCCATGTTCAGGGTTTCGGGTTCGACGTCTACAAAGACGGGCCGGGCGCCGGTCTGGGTGATGGCCTCGGCGGTGGCGATGAAGGTGTTGGGGACGGTGATGACCTCGTCTCCGGGGCCGATGCCAAGGGCGGCGGTGACGAGGTGCAGCGCCGTGGTGCCGGAGCTGGCCCCCACGCCACAGGGGAGATTGCAGTAGGTCGCAAATGCCTCTTCAAAGGCCTGGACATAAGCGCCCCCGATGAAGGCGGTATCTCGAATCACGCTCTGGATGGCGTCGTCGATTTCGTTCTGGATCGAACGGTGCTGCGCCCCCAGGTCGATGAGGGGGATAGGGTCCATCGGGATCTCCGATTTGATGCCGGGGGCGACCCGTGGGGGTGCCCCTACGTCAGGATCTTTTGGATGTTGTATTTTTCGTTGGGCCGGGCGTTGCGTGCCATCAGGTCGGCCAGGAGACCGGTGCAGATGATCTGCACCCCGAGCACGGTGAGCAAAACACCCAGAAAGAGAAGCGGATAGCGGTTCTGGATGGTTCCGGTCCGGAACCAGAGGAAGGCGATGTAGCTGTTCAGGACCCCTCCCACGACACCCAGTATGACGCCTACGGTGCCGAAGAGGTGGAGAGGACGGGCCATGTATTTTCCCAGAAACATGACGGTCAGCAGGTCGAGAAAGCCTTTCAGAAGCCGGCCCCAGCCGTATTTGGTGGCGCCGAACTGCCGGGGGTGGTGCTGCACGGGAATCTCGCCGATCCGGTAGCCTTCCAGGTGGGCCAGAACAGGGATGTAGCGGTGGAGTTCGCCGTAGATCTTGACGTCGTCCACCACTTCCCGCCGGTAGGCCTTCAGGCCGCAGTTGAAGTCGTGGATGCGGATGCCGGAGACGCGTCCGGTCACCCAGTTGAAAAATTTGGAGGGGAGGGTCTTACCAAGGGGATCCAGGCGTTTCTCTTTCCAGCCGGAGACGAGGTCGTAGCCACCCTCGATTTTGGCGATGAGGTTGGGGATCTCGTCCGGGTCGTCCTGGAGATCGGCATCCATGGTGATGATGATTTGACCGGCCACCCGCGGAAAGGCTGCGGAGTAGGCGGCGGCCTTGCCGAAGTTGCGGCGGAACTGGATGACTTTTACCTGGGGATGCGCTGCGTGGAGTTCTCTTAGTACGCCCATTGAGCCGTCTGTGCTGCCGTCGTCTATGAAGATGACCTCATAGGGGCGGCCGTAGGCGACCATGGTCTCCTGGATCTTCTGCATGAGCGGCCTGAGGCTTTCTTCTTCGTCTAAGAGGGGGATGACGATCGAGATTTCGACCGGGTCGATTGCGTCGGATTTGGGCTCGGTCGCAGGTTCCGGATGTACGTTCATGGCATTCTCGGTGAGGGATTGAGGGGATTTCCTTTTCCGTGTACGAATTTACATATTCTTGGGCTTTCTGGCAATGGCGATTATTGAAAGACCGGGTACGGGCAAGACTCTGTCGAGGATCCGCCAGAGCCAGACGAAGCTGTCGTAGAATTTCAATTGCAGCTTGTTCAACCGCTTTCGACGGAGCAGGGTGCCGTTGATCAGCCAGAACAGGAGTCCGATGCGGTTGAAAGAGGCCGTTCGTTCCACCACGAATCCCGCCCGTTCGCACTGCTTGATCAGTTCCCGACGAGAATAACGTCGGCGGTGTCCCAGGCTGCGATCGAGAGGCCCATAAAGCCATGGCCCCTGAGGCAGAAGAACGATCGCCGTTCCGCCGGGAACCAGCGCCCGGTAGATGTTCTCCAGTGCGTGCTCATCCCGGTCGGTGTGTTCCAGGACGTTGAGGCAGACGACGGTATCAAAGCATGTTTCAAGCGCGTCAAAATCGGCCGAATTCTCAAGGTCGGCCTTTTTTACGTCCATCCAGACGTAGTTTCCAAACCGGCTCTTCAAATAGTCCAGACGGGGAGGGTCCAGGTCGCTTACGGTGTAGCGCTGGCGGGGCAGCAGTTTCAGGGTAATGCCGCCCAGGCCCGCACCGATTTCCAGTACGGTTTCGCCCACCCAGGGTTTGATTTTGTCGGCTTTCCAGGCGTTGAAGCGGTGGGTCCGGGAGAGGCTGTGTAAATTGATGCGCCCGTAGTGTTCCTCGTAGAGGTCGTCTACCAGCCGGTAGTAGAGGATCGTCCAGACGGCATTCAGGCCGTCGCGCCATTTGATTTTTTTGCCCTCGTCGTAGGTGCGGCCCCGGTATGAGATCGGGACTTCGTAGATTCGACAGCCGCGTTTGGCAAATTTCGCCGTCAGCTCGGGTTCTATGCCGAACCGGTTGCTGCGAATCGGGATGGATTTCAGGATGCTGCTTTTGGCCGCTTTGTAGCATGTTTCCATGTCGGTCAAGACCAGGTCCGTGAATATATTGGATAAGGTGGTGAGAAACCGGTTGCCGACGGCGTGCCAGAAGGAGTGGACCTGTCGGTAAGTGCTGGAGAGGAACCGGGACCCGTAGACCACGTCGGCATCGCCGTTTAAAATCGGGCGGAGGAGTTTCTCGTAGTCCTGCGGGTCATATTCCAGGTCGGCGTCCTGTATGATGCAGATGTCTCCGGTTGCGTGCCGGATTGCCGTGCGGACGGCCGCGCCCTTCCCCTGGTTGGTCTCGTGGAAGTGGAGCTGGATCAGTTCCGGGTGCTCGTTGACGATCTGCTGCAGAATCTGCTGTGTACCATCTGTTGAACCATCGTCCACAAGGATGAGTTCCCGCTCGATTCCAGGTGGCAGTGGCGCGTCCAGCACCTGCGCGACGACCTGTTCTACAAAGTACCGTTCGTTGAAGACGGGAATGAGGATGCTCAACTTTTGGATGGTCATAGTGCGCTAATCCAGGGAAGCGATGAAATTTTCGATCCGGGGCCAGACGGTATCCACTTCCATCTGCGTAAGGCAGCGTATGTCGTCGAACTGACAGGGCGGGTTGTTTCCTACGGTTTTTATGGTCCAGCAGGGGGTGCACGACAGGTCCTGGCGGCGCAGGATGAGATGTTGGAACTGACCGCGGACCAATTCCCAATAGCCATAAGGGCCGCTGCGCTTTTCGTCGGTGGGGCCGAAGAAGGCGATGCACCGCTTCCTCAGGGCGACGGAGATATGCATGAGGCCCGAGTCATTGCCCAGAAAGAAGCGGGAATGGATCACCTGGCTCCCCAGTTCCAAGAGGCTGCGGGAGGAGACGTTCAGAAGCGTTTCCGGGTTGACCCGGGTTTGAACCTGATCTCGCACTTCTTTTTCTTCTGGACCGCCGATCAGCAGGCACTTGAGACCGAATTGTTGATGAATTTTTGTGATGAGCCAGGCAAAAGGCGCCGGAGGGAGACGTTTGTGCACCATTTCTCTCTCCGCGCTGGAACCGGGATGGCACACGTAGTAATTCTCGGTTTTCAGTATGCCTTCCTGAGGATGGCCGAGGGGAAGGGGGTAAACCAGGCGGATGTGGGAAGGAGGTTTTTGGCCTGTGATTTTTTCAGCAAGTCTCAGGTTTTGGTCGGTGTCATGTGCACCGATTTTGAGGGGCAGCGAGACTTTTTGAATGAGGGCGGGAAGTCTGCTGTGAGGATAGGCGAACCCGATGCGATGGGTGGCGCCTACAAGCAGGGAGAACAGGCTGCCTTTCCAGTTGGGCGAGGGAAACAGGGAGACCAGCTTCTGGTAGCGCTCCCGCCGAAGCCGGCGCAGCACCGCAAGGCCCCGGCTGAGAGGTTCGCTGTCGGGGTCCCAGTGAAAGATTTTTCCGAAATAGCCCGTGGCCTCGGCCATCTGCCGTATGCCCGGTTTTAAGGCGAGCAGATGAAGGCGCGCACTGCCGAGGTGTTGAGACAGGTGTTGCAGGGCCGGGGTGGTCATGATAAAATTACCCAGCCCGATGGGACAGATGACTAAAGTTTTTGCATTCTGGTTGGACATGAGCCGAGGTACACCTTTCACCTCTAAATATAGGCAATCAGCCGATGAAGGTGTAGTTCTCGGGTAAAGGTTTCGCAGTATCGCCCGATGTTTGAGGCAGGCCGGGATATCGCTTTCAATGGGTGCTGCTCTGAATTTACGTAAATGAGTTGCAAAAAAGGCTCCAAATCCCGATCATACAACAGACTGAAAACAATAAGGTTGTATAGATAATCCGAAGAATAAAAAGTTATACAGTCTTTGCCTGAGATTCAGTTTTTCTTATCGTTTATCCGAGAATTCGGCCCAGTTGCACCAGGCCGACAACGGCTCCTGCAATCATCGGAAATAGCCCCACCCCCAGGCGATAATCTTCTCGAAGGATTCGCCACCCCTTGATGCGACGGATGCCGTGTTCCACATAGATGCGTTGCTGGGCGATCTGCCGGTTTTCTTGACGTTGCTCGCTTGTGAGTTCACCCCCCTTTGGTTTTTTGTGAGGTGAGATGATCTCGGGGTGTGCTTGACTCTGATAGCCCTTATCTCCCAGTTTATCGGCATTGGGGAACTGCTGGTGCACCCCACTTTCTTCATAAAGCCGGATGTCCGCCTTTGGCCCACGATGGCCTGCATCGATGCTGAGAATCTCTCCCTTTTTATCTGTGGCCACCTGGGTCTTGATCGTGTGGCGTTTGCGTTTACCCGAGTAGACCTGCCTTTGCCTCTCGTCGATAGAAGGCCGTCGGATGGGCGTTTCAAAGCTATCGACCAGCACTCGATCCACCTCATCAGGATGCCAGGAAGGTTCGCCCTTCTTCCATGTCTTCTCTGCATCAAAACGCTGGGAGGGACAGACCTCCCTCAAAACCGGAATCACCTCATGAAACGTGTTTTCCGAAGTATCCGCACTCACCCCAAACATCTCCCCCACCACGGCGTGGGCAACGTTGTGACGCAAATAAAGCAAGCTCATCAACACCTCTTGATACGGTTTTAACCGCCGCTTGCGCCCACCCCCCACGACCCGTCTGCGATTGGGCCGAAAAGCCTGGGCCTGACGACGACGGTCCACCAACACCGGCAGCACAGCCTCCAAAAGCTCTGCCAAAGCAGCTGGAGAAAGGCCAAACAAGGCGCGAATCTTTCCCGGATGGGCTGTGTCAAGGCTGCGTAGATCGATCATGGCAGGGCTCCTCGCGGAAGCAGTTAAAGGAGAGCGAACGACCTCCTTTCGGAGTCTGGATGCGATATTACGCAAATGGCTTGCCAAAGTCCAGAATTATTCCTCGGACCATCTTATAGATACGGGAAAGGAGCCCAAGATGGACCTCGCAGAGATGATCGAAGCCGCCACCTGGGAATTTAAGCAAAAATTGAGCGCCCATTGCGAAAATTTGGACCTGGAGAGTTTGACGCCTCAATTGGCAGAACAGGTCACAAGTGGGCTTGGTGAAGCCCTCAAGGCTTGTGGGATCGCAGCGCTTCGCACATTTTTGGAAGCCTACGAAGTGGATGAGGCCCCAAAACAGGTCGAGAATGTGCTGTATCGGTTTAAGCAACAAAGTGAGAAGACGTTTTTGACCCCCTTTGGGAAGATGAAGCTTTCTCGAAATCTGTTTCAGGCCGATGAAGGGGGGCCTTCTTATGTGCCGTTGGATGTGATGTGGGGAATGGTCGGTGAGTTTGCCACCGTGGAAGTTCGTGAAGCGGTGTTGTTCACGGTGAGCTTGATCACGCCGGAGGAAACCGTTTCTGTGCTGGAAAAGACGGCTCTGTTTCAGCCTTCTGCCACAGCGGTCAAACACATCACAGAAGAGACGGGAGCGTGGCTGGTCGAGATGGATGAAACACTCAACCGGTCGATCCGTCAGGAGGAGGAGAACCCCAAAGGGACAAAAGTGATGGTGGCCAGCCTGGATGGGACCCACCTCAGGCTGGATGAGCCGGGGAAAAAACGCGGGCGTCCACAAGAGAGGCCGGGGGAAAAACCGTCCGAAGAAAGTCCGACCAGTTTCAAACAGGCCCTGGTGGGCAGCCTGTCCTTTTATGGGGCACCTCCAAAGGACGGCACCCCACCAAAGCGTTTGGTCTCTCGGTATGTGGCACAAATGCCCGAAGAGGGTGGTCAAACGTTGAAGATACGCTTTGAGGAAGAACTCGATCATATCGAAGGACAACTGAAAGATGAGGTCGGAAAAGTGTTCCTGTGTGATGGGGCACGAGGGTTGTGGAAATATGCTGATACCACTCCTCGGTTCATCGGGTATGAAAAACTGGTGGATTTTTATCACACCACAGAACATCTGTCTGAAGCTGCCGAACTCCTGTTTGGCAAAAAATCAGCAAAAGCGCAAAGCTGGTATGAAACCTACCACCACAAACTGCTGACCCAAGATGGCGCAGCAGAAACCCTTATTCGCTCCATCGACTATTACAAAAGCCGCCGAAGGCTGGGTCAAAAACGATTGGAAGACCTGGAAACAGAACGAACCTTCTTCTTTCGGAACAAACACCGGATGGCCTATGCTGACTTTCGTCGAAGGGGTCTGCCCATTGGCTCGGGACCCGTCGAAGCGGCCTGCAAGACCCTGGTCAAGACAAGGCTTTGTCGATCGGGTATGCAATGGTCCTGGCAGGGAGGACAACGCATCTTGCAGTTACGCACTTACGTCAAGTCAAAACGATGGGATGCTTTCTGGAATCAGTATAAACAGGTTCGATATGCCAATGATGAACTCCTTGACTATGCCGATGCAGCATAGACAGAAAACATCTACGTAAAACCGAGTCGGCACCCCTTTCAATCCAAAATAGAAGGTATCAGCCGTTCGAGGTGCAGTTCACGGGTAAAGGTTTCACGGTATCGCTCGATGGATGCTTGACTCATTGCCTCGAACTTGTCCGGCTGTCGAATATAAGATTCGATCACGTGTGCAATCTGCTTGGGTTGATCGAAGGGGATCATTTCTGAGACCTTACCCTCTTCTAACATCTCGGGTATCGTGCGGTGGGGCGTTGTAATCACAACCAGCCCAAATGCGAGCGCTTCGATGATGGATATGGGTTGACCTTCGTACATGTAACGGGTTGGAAGCACAAAAAAGTGACTGTCTCGGAGGAAAGCGAGCTTCTTGTCTCCATCGACGGACCCATGCCAGAACGCGTGGTTACCCAGCTTTAAATCTTCAATTCGGCGCAAGAAATCGGCTTCCGCTTCTTCCGGGGTAGCGTACGGGCATATATCGGGAGAGAGAATGAAATTTCCGCAAAAATGACATTCGACATCAACTTCCCGGTCGTAGACCAGGGTGCGCAGTGCTTCGAGTACCTGGAGGTAGCCTTTGCTTACAATCAGGTTGGAAAGATAGAGGAGTTTTGGACGTTCTTTCCCTTCGGGAGGCAGACGCTTTGGTTGAATAATAGCTTCCTGGGAGCGGTAAGGCAGGCCGTTGAAGACGACCTGTATTTTATGCCGCAAGCGGGGTTCAAAGTCGAACATTTTGGACAGGCTTTTTCCAAGGATCAGGATTCTGTCCACCTTTTTGAGAACATAGCGAACCGCGTACTGGCGGAGGGGCGAAAGCGACGCATAGAAACCGTCATAGTATCCCCCGTGGACGTGAATCACAATGCGATGTCCGCCCAGGGCCGCCAGAAGGATAAATACGCTGTCTCTAAGGAAGCCTATCCAGGACTGGGTGGCGCTCAAATAGATGTTCTTGGGGCTGGATAGAGAGAGGAGCAGGGCTTTGCCGAAAGGTTTGAGAAGCTGCCTCAACCGTTGGAACGAAAAGCCGCCGTTCGTTCTCATGGGTTTTCCACCGCTGAGATTGATGACGCTATAGGGCAGCTTTCGTTCCTGCAGCCCTTCGCGGAGTATCTGAAGGGCAATCGTCTGTCCCGTATGAGGAGGGGGCAGTGACCCGATGATAACCGTTTCTGGGAAGGCCATGATCTGAATCCTTTTTTTGAGATAGTGGACCAACTGGTGTGAGTTGGCGTGGGCAATCACGTGGGATTGCCCTATATTTTTTCGCCTACCATAAAGACACTGCCGCTGAGCAGGGAAGGATGAACATTGTGCAGACGTCCGACTTCCCCGAAACCGTATCGTTTGGTGGGCTGGATACGGTATTTCCGATAGAGCTTTTCAAGACTTGAGAATGTGAAGTAGTGCATGTGCCCACCGTCAAAGAGCTCCCCTGCACGGACGTTTAACCCCTCATTTTTCGCGGAGGTGGATGGAAAGGTTCCCGTCATCAACAGCAATCGCCGCCGCAATTTGGCAACATTGGGTGTGCTGGTGATTAATCTTCCCTTAGGACCCAACAGCCAGCGGACTTCCTCCATTGCCGTCCACAGATCAATCACGTGTTCAATAACGTCTGCCCAGATAATGCAGTCGAAATATCCGTCTTCGAATGGGAGGCCTTCTTCTACGTTTCCGGTTGACAGATGAATATTGGTTATGCCGGTTTTTTTAAATGCGTCCTGTGCCTTCTGCACTCGAAGGGACGATAATTCAACGCCGTACAATTGATCAAAGTGTTCGTGCAAATTGTAAAGGACGGTTCCTTTGCCGAATCCGATTTCGAGCAACCGGTTTCCCGAGCCCGCCCACTTGATCAGAGCTTCTTCTCGATGCCTGGGCCAGCGAATATGGAGTCTTTCCAGCTCGACCACTTCATTCTGGTAAATCGCACTGTATGATTCGGATAGACTTTCTTTCATGTGATTTTTCACCATGGGTGGAAATCGAGAGGACGCGTCGTCAGGGGATATCGAGCGGCAGCATGAATGGACCGAAATACCGAACCAACGGCCGTACAACGAAAGGCGGATGAAAGCTGCCCCTAATCAGATTATCGACAGTTGCTTAGAGACGCTTCAGCTGTTTTTTTTTTTTGGTGACAATCGGACCTATGGGCAATTTCTATGCCCATGCTGTCATCGACTGTCTGGAGCAGAAAAATGGAGAGAGAAATTATATATAAGCCACAGATATTAAATAGCTTATATTTATAATTCTGGAGGGACTCCGGAAGGGAAATGATGCGGGGCGTCTGTGAGGTTCAACCGGTGAAAGGGAAAAATCTTCCCTCTGGAAGGCGATTTATCTTCTGCGCCGAAAATAACCCGACCTCCAGCCGGCATTATACCTTATGCCAAACTCCGTGAATTTTGCTTTTGGACAAGAAAAGCCTCCGGGGAGATCCTGTCCGGAGACTTTGTATTTGAGGGTTATGTAAGATTTTTACGCTCGGTCCATATGGATTGCTCTTGAGAATTCATGGACCATATTCTGGAGATTGATTTCCTCCTTAACGATCTTCAACGATTCCCTACCCATTTCTCTGAGCCGTTCATCGTCAGCGATAAGATCCTCTATTGCCCGTGCCAGTTCTTCCACGTCTCCCGGTTTCACAATATGTCCATTGACCCCTTCAATAACAAGATCACGTTCCGTCCCATCGGCCACCGAACAGATCACCGGCTTTCCAAAAGCCGTCGCCTGATTGAGGGCCAGTCCTCCCAAACCTGGCAACACAAAAAGGTCAGCCATTGCAAAATAAGAATTCGCCCCTTCAAACGCCCTGCCGACAAACGTTACATCCCCTATGGAAAGGGCTTCAACCATCCCCTCCAATTCTTTTCTGTGAGGTCCGTCGCCAACGATGACCAGCGCGACTTCCGCCGATCTGCTCCGAACCCGGGCATAAGCGCGGATAAGTGTATCGACTCGTTTCTCCGGCAGCAGCGCTCCTACGCTCAGAACGATCTTCTTCCCCTCCAGCTTCAGATCCCGCCGCAGCCTGTTTCCTTCCTGAACAAACTGAACGAAATTCGCAAAAATATCATCTGTATCGATGGAATTATATGCCAAGTAAATTTTCTTCGGCGACGCACCTCGTTGGATCAAATAGTCTCTTGCCACTGTGCCATACGCAATAAGCCCATCGGCCGGTTTCAGTGCCAGGCGGATGTACGAATGCATAAATACGCGTCCCCAGCGTCCCCGTTCCGGCCGTTCCCAGCCGCCCACCCACCAGATGAACTTCCTGCGCGTGAGGCGGCAGTAAAGCGCAATGAGGAGGTTCGTTAAGATATTAAACGTGCCCTCGGCCACGACGACCTGACAGGGATGCGATCTTACCACATTGAGGCTGCCCGGCTGCAAGATCGCCGTAAATCCGAACAGCGAAATCTTGTACCAGCGAGCAACAGCCGTTCTGAAAGGCAACTTGCCTGTATAGACCGGATGGCCTGGATCCGACGATTCGCCTCCGTGCACCACGAGTAGATCGACATCGGGTAATTTCGATAAGGCATAAAATAAAGGGACTCGATAATGAGGAATGATTCTCTGGATAATCATTACGGACCGTTTCTTCCGTTCGTTTACATCGTCCGTATCCATTTACACAACTCCGGGGTGACGATTGGTCTGAAGTTCAGTACATCACGAAACCCAGAACCATCAGGAAATTTCAAAATTCAAATTGCAAATTATAAATTTCAAATTGGCCTCCCCCAACCCCCAAATCGGCTTTTAGGCTGCTTTTTGGGGAGGGGAAGGGTCGATTTGAAATTTGCAATGGTCAATTTGCAATTTGCAATTGCCTCTCGTCCAGACTGATCTCGTGAAGTACTGAAGTTACCAAAAGCTTGGCTCAAGTTAATAAAAATAAACATCGGTGCTTGACACCTCCAGATGACACGGTTTAACACTCTGAAATACATTAAAACTTTTCGCTCTATTCGTTTCGTTTAAAGTGGTATATCTCCCCGAGTCGTCAATGACAATAATACCTCCGGATCTAACCCGACTTTCGGCATATCTAAAACAGGTTGGTCGCATTTGCCATGAGGATGTCTCGGTGCCGTCCACGAAAATCACATCAAACTCATCATTGGGAATTGCGCGGACATAATCGGATTTCTCAAAATTCGTCGGATCTTCAAGATTAGATAAAAACAGGCCAAGTTGGACATTGGAAATCGATTTTTCTTTAAGCCTTTGGGAAACGCGGTCGAACCATTTTGGGTTGTCCTCAATAGAGTATACCATTTTCACCCGTTTTGCAAAAAAGAGCGTTGATCCTCCACATCCATACTCACATACGTTCATGTCCGAGGTCAGGTAGGTGTGTAAGAAATCAATGGCTGCATAAGGGATCCAGGGCAGCTCCAGGTCAAGGGGGGGGCGACGCGATTTCCGGTTGAGCACACTTTGTTCCAAATATTTCGAGATGTATCCGGGATTTAACAGCAGGTTTATGGAAACCCGGGGAATCTGATCGATTGGAAGCTCCAACAACTGGTGCAAGATATGTCCTCCCTTCATTAACCGAAGCTCCATCCCGTGGCCGTACAGCTCAGAGTCTTCCACACCACATCCGACACCTGGAATCGTATTAGCTTTTGCTGATCCTGTACTGTATGGATGAGATCAAAAGCTGTTTGAAGGCCGTCCAAAGCCTTTGCAATTCATCGAAGAACTCGCTGCTTGCCTGTCCAGGAAGGATGGATGATATTGCCCTGACCGGTTTGATGGAACAAGAAACAGTTAGGATTTGGGCAAGAGGAATTGGTATATTTGTCTTCGGCTGGCGTAGTCCGTCCCATTTGGGATTCCCTTACTACGGATCTTGAGAAGTCGTCACTGTCACATACAAGCCATACCGAACAGTTTGGCCTTTCGACTTTTGGCAATACGACAATGGGACAGCGATTTTACAGAAATTTTCGGATTTGACCGAGTGAGTCTGTTGGTATGGAAAAGTTAAACGAATATTGTCATCCTTATCACTGGTCCTTAAAAGGATTCTGGAAATATTCTTATGAAAAGCCATTGGACTATTGTTATGACAAAACGCGATGTGTGACTTCTTTTCGTAACTCCTTGATTTTCAACAGCACCGATTTCTGCCCCAAATAGGGCATTGTGAATAACCTGTTGAAAATATAAGTTTTAAAAAAAGTCACACATGACGTTTATGACAAATTAAACAGTAAGGATATCGTCCTTGATATCGGTTGTGGAGATGGGAGATTGACTGCATTGATTGCTCAACGAGTTAAAAAGGTTATCGGCATCGATCATCAGCAGTTCCCGCTATCTATGGCTCATTTGATTCTTGATAATTTAGGCATTAGAAATGTCACTTTTGAAAAGAAAGATGCAGTATGTCTTGACTATGAGAAAGGGTCTTTTGACCAGGTCGTATGTTTTGACGCGATCGAACATATTCCCTTGGACAAGGTTGAACAGGTTGTCAAAACGATCGTAAAGGTCTTAAAAAAGGATGGCTGGCTGTGTTTAACCACACCAAACAGAGAAGAGCTAAGAGGGAGATTCTTTGGACACAAAATAATTGAGAAACATTATTATGAATACAGTGTTGGGGAGCTAAAGCGAATATTTTCTCCATACTTTAAGAATATGCAAATTAACGGCGTTTATTTACCTTTTCCTATTCCCGACATAGAGCATTTTGCCAACGTTTTCCCATTCCGCTCCCTTTTTAAGGGGTGCCGACTCGGTTTTACGTAGATGTTTTCTGTCTATGCTGCATCGGCATAGTCAAGGAGTTCATCATTGGCATATCGAACCTGTTTATACTGATTCCAGAAAGCATCCCATCGTTTTGACTTGACGTAAGTGCGTAACTGCAAGATGCGTTGTCCTCCCTGCCAGGACCATTGCATACCCGATCGACAAAGCCTTGTCTTGACCAGGGTCTTGCAGGCCGCTTCGACGGGTCCCGAGCCAATGGGCAGACCCCTTCGACGAAAGTCAGCATAGGCCATCCGGTGTTTGTTCCGAAAGAAGAAGGTTCGTTCTGTTTCCAGGTCTTCCAATCGTTTTTGACCCAGCCTTCGGCGGCTTTTGTAATAGTCGATGGAGCGAATAAGGGTTTCTGCTGCGCCATCTTGGGTCAGCAGTTTGTGGTGGTAGGTTTCATACCAGCTTTGCGCTTTTGCTGATTTTTTGCCAAACAGGAGTTCGGCAGCTTCAGACAGATGTTCTGTGGTGTGATAAAAATCCACCAGTTTTTCATACCCGATGAACCGAGGAGTGGTATCAGCATATTTCCACAACCCTCGTGCCCCATCACACAGGAACACTTTTCCGACCTCATCTTTCAGTTGTCCTTCGATATGATCGAGTTCTTCCTCAAAGCGTATCTTCAACGTTTGACCACCCTCTTCGGGCATTTGTGCCACATACCGAGAGACCAAACGCTTTGGTGGGGTGCCGTCCTTTGGAGGTGCCCCATAAAAGGACAGGCTGCCCACCAGGGCCTGTTTGAAACTGGTCGGACTTTCTTCGGACGGTTTTTCCCCCGGCCTCTCTTGTGGACGCCCGCGTTTTTTCCCCGGCTCATCCAGCCTGAGGTGGGTCCCATCCAGGCTGGCCACCATCACTTTTGTCCCTTTGGGGTTCTCCTCCTCCTGACGGATCGACCGGTTGAGTGTTTCATCCATCTCGACCAGCCACGCTCCCGTCTCTTCTGTGATGTGTTTGACCGCTGTGGCAGAAGGCTGAAACAGAGCCGTCTTTTCCAGCACAGAAACGGTTTCCTCCGGCGTGATCAAGCTCACCGTGAACAACACCGCTTCACGAACTTCCACGGTGGCAAACTCACCGACCATTCCCCACATCACATCCAACGGCACATAAGAAGGCCCCCCTTCATCGGCCTGAAACAGATTTCGAGAAAGCTTCATCTTCCCAAAGGGGGTCAAAAACGTCTTCTCACTTTGTTGCTTAAACCGATACAGCACATTCTCGACCTGTTTTGGGGCCTCATCCACTTCGTAGGCTTCCAAAAATGTGCGAAGCGCTGCGATCCCACAAGCCTTGAGGGCTTCACCAAGCCCACTTGTGACCTGTTCTGCCAATTGAGGCGTCAAACTCTCCAGGTCCAAATTTTCGCAATGGGCGCTCAATTTTTGCTTAAATTCCCAGGTGGCGGCTTCGATCATCTCTGCGAGGTCCATCTTGGGCTCCTTTCCCGTATCTATACAACCTTATTGTTTTCAGTCTGTTGTATGATCGGGATTTGGAGCCTTTTTTGCAACTCATTTACGTAAATTCAGAGCAGCACCCTTTTTAAGTTACTGGTCGATATGGGTAAGAGGAGGTATATTAGAAAGTTGTGGACGGGTATAAAAAATGAGCGTATCCTTGAATATCGAATAACCACAAATCCCTCAGCCGAGGGAGAAAGGATACGCTCCATGAAACAATATACAACCTCCCAAGTGGAGAAGATAGTCAGAAATGAAGTGACCCTGAGCCTGGAGGATCTGCTTCGAGCCGGCGCCCGCAAGATGCTGCAAGCCGCCCTGGAGTTTGAAGTGGAGACCTATATCGAAAGCTTTAAGGACGAGAAAGACGTAGGGGGTCGCCGAGAGGTGGTCAGAAATGGTTCCCATAAACCCCGAGAGCTTCTCACGGGTGTGGGCAAGATTCCCATTCGTCAGCCTCGGGTGCTGGATCGGCGTTTTGGACAGCAGTTTACCAGTGCCATTTTGCCCAAATATATGCGTCGGGCGCCTTCCATCGATGCCTTGATACCGGCCCTGTATCTCAAGGGGGTGTCCACGTCCTCTTTCCCCGAGGCACTTTCTGCCATCCTGGGCGAGAATGCCCCGGGGTTATCCCCTGGCAACATTGTGCGGCTCAAACAGATCTGGGATGAAGAGTATCAGGGGTGGAAACATCGGGATCTTTCAGAGAAGCACTATGTGTATATCTGGGCAGATGGCATCTACTTCAACGTCCGTCTGGAACCGGATCGGCCCTGTATGCTGGTCATTATAGGGGCAACCAAGGACGGTCGTAAGGAATTGCTGGCCATCGAAGATGGGCATCGAGAAAGCAAACTGTCCTGGCAGGGCGTGCTCAGAGATCTCAAAAAAAGAGGCCTGAAAGAGGCGCCTGCCCTTGCCATCGGCGATGGAAGCCTGGGGTTTTGGGCAGCGTTGGAAGAAGAGTTCTCCATCACCCGTCATCAGCGCTGCTGGGTGCATAAGACAGCCAACGTTTTGGACAACCTGCCCAAATCTGTCCAGGCCCAGGCCAAAACACGCATCCACGAGATGTATCTTTCACCCACCAAGGAGGACGCCCTCAAAGCCTATGATGACTTCATCGCCCTTTATCAAGCCAAGTATCCCAAGGCCTGTGAGTGCCTGGAAAAAGACAAGGATGTGCTCTTCACATTCTATGATTTTCCGGCCGCCCACTGGCGACACATCAGAACCACCAACCCCATTGAATCCACCTTTGGCACCGTCAGGCATCGCACCCGCCAGACCAAGGGATGCGGTTCTCGAAATGCCACGCTGATGATGGTCTATAAACTGGCCAGCGAGGCGGAGAAAAACTGGCAGCGGTTGCACAGCCACAAGCTGGTTGAACTGGTGGTCCAGGGCGTTGAATTTGAGGATGGAGAAATCAAAAAAGCAGCCTAACTCATCGGGATACGCTCAAATCTCATCCACAACTCTTGACAATATCTCGGGTAAGAGCTGCCCACATCTCTCTAAGACAATCGTTCTTATTGCTCAGAAAAAATGAAAACGCTTATCGTTATCTATCATCAACCAGAGTCGCCAATTATCTGTAAGAAGAGGTTCAGGTTTTGTCTTTTTCCGAGGCAATTTTAATCGGATCGCACCCTCCACCCATTACAGGACAGACGCTTTCGTTTTACATACTCTGCGAAGGATTTCGGGAGCGAAGGCTGCCGTTCAGGATGATCAACCTCAGTGGGGGAGAACCCATAAGAGCAGAGGGCAGCTTTTCGTTAAGACGAGTCGGACAACTTTTTGGACCTTTCTGTAAAGTTCTGTTTCTTTCTCTGTCCGGCCGCAGAAATGTATATTTGAGTGCTACGCAAACGTGGATAGGGTTTCTCAGAGATAGTGTATTTATACTTTTGGCTGCCATAAGCGGACAGCGCATTGTGATCCAGATCAAAGGAGGATATTACGATGGGTTCTATTCCTCTCTCTCTCCTTTTCGCCAGGGTGTGGTTCGCTCTGTTCTCAAACAGGTGGATCAGATACTGATACTGGGGAGGAGTTTGATGGGGATGTTCGATTTCGAACCCCGTTTGCGTCATAGATTGAAGATTGTCTACAACGGATTACCATACAACTACCAGGACGCCGTTGTTGAACCGAAGCGTTTGCCGCCCGAAGGGAATGAACGTCCAAAACTCCTCTTTCTTTCCAACCTGATCGTAAGCAAAGGCTACCTCCAGGTACTCGAGGCGCTGCACATCTTGGTCTACGACCGGGGAATTGATGTTGAGTGCCATTTTTGTGGAAGTTTCATTCTCGCTCCTGACATATGCCCATATTTATCCACAGAAGAGGCGGAAGCGGATTTCCTGGACCGGATTGAGGAATTGGGACTCAGCGAGCATGCTTTCTGGCACGGCACGGTTGATGGAGAAAAGAAGCTTAGATTTCTGAAAGACAGTCACTTTTTTGTACTTCCAACACGTTATATGTACGAAGGCCAACCGGTATCGATCATTGAGGCACTCGCATTTGGACTGGTTGTGATTGCGGCGCCTCACCGTACAATACCTGAAATGTTAGATGGAGGTCTGGTCGGAGAGTTGATCCCCTTCGATCGACCTGAAGCGATCGCACACGCAATTGAGTCTTATATCCGGGAACCAGACAGGTTCGAAGCGATGAGTCGGGCATCGATCGACCGATACCGCCAGGCGTTTACCCGAGAGGCGCATCTTGATGGGATGATTTCTGCCATTTTAGGGTGAAAGTCGTCTCTTCTCCATTGGACCGAATTGTTCTGTTGAGGGCAAGAAAAATGCTGAAGAAAGTTTTATGGAAAGTTTATCATGGAGTCTATAGAAATCTATTTCCCCCTCCGCCCGAATCATTACGAAAGGTTGTTAGAAAGTTATTCGTTCCAGTGATGTATAGAGAGTATCTTTTCGAAGAACTGCTTGTACTAACCCCCCAGAAGCAATATAACCGAATTCTTGAAATTGGTCCAAAAGATGGTCTGGATAGCAAAAGCCTGGCTTCGTTAGATCCGAAAGAGCTGGTTATGATTGATTTACCTGAAAAACATGAAGGGAATGTAAAATGGCTCTCGGAGATGTCGTGTCCCTATAAATATATTGAAACAAACTTTATGGGCTCCTCGCTATTTGGTGTGGGTAACCTTCCCCCAGGAACGACCAGTTGTGGTAGACAAGACGCCCAAGCTGCAGGTTTTGTGGACCAGCCTTCGAGTATTCTTTGTCAACGGTGTTGCCCGACCCGTTGTCTGTTGCTCAGGATTCTATCTTAAAAACAGTTGTTTAAGTTGTTAGATAATAAATTGTTACGATGGACTAAACGGCAAACTGGATCTCCGGATCATTCAATACCCGCCGTGTGTTTAGGAGAGATCTCATGTGCGGATACCGGAGCAAACGGTTAGGAACCACCTCGCACTCGGCAAGAAGACTGGTTCGGGTTTTTATGATTACCCACGTGAAACAGCGAAGAGCCACTTTATGTATATGTCCAGGGAAGCAATAGTTCGGCCACTTTTAAGCAGCAATTTTGCCATAATCCCGCAGTTTTTGGTATTGGGGAGATTTTTTAATCAAATTTAGGTCGAGGTCTAACATTAAAAAAATATTCTGGAGAAAATATGTGTTGAAATAACAGGCTTTTACACTGGCCATGGAAAAGGGTATGGGTCTCGTATCTGATTGGGCTTGTAAGTGTTCCGTTTTGGCTAAATTGAGGGTTGTCAAAGAGGCATTAAAATGGAAAGCCAGCCGTTTTTGATCTCTGGCTTGACAGTCGCACAATCCGGTGAACTGTTTGGCATCTCTGAAAATAAATTCAATTTGGAAACGCGCTTTGTAATATCTGACAATCGTCTTGGCACTTAGGTCTTTGTCGGTTGAAAACAAGATCGCATATTTCTTCTTGTCCTTGTTCGTGTGATCCAGCAAGACGACGGCTTTCAAATTGCGTTTTAAGGAGACGTGATTCAAGACAAGACTGTAAATGGCGATGCCATCTTGTGTTTGGATATATGAAAACCGAGACAGGTCCTGCCAGTTGACTTTGCCGTCATAGGTCTTGTGCCTTCCGCTTCCCTTTTCCCGTTTTGGTCCGGTGTAGAGATAGCGCATATTGGCGTCGCAGCGCAATTTGCCGATCTGGTGTAGATCCAAATCACGGACGCCATCAACAAATTTCTTCTTGCTAAAATAGCCATCGACAACGGTATATTTTTCATTCTCTAACAAGCTGGGTTTGACATCACTCAGGTGCTGTAAATACTGATCTGTTAGGGTTTCGACGTCTTCTGCCTGTTTGGAGCTTTGCTTTTTCGACTTGGCTTTCCCCTTTTTTTTGGTGCCCTTTTTCTTGACGGTCCTTTTCTTTTTATTGACCTTGACGACATCCTGTTTAGGCTTAGACTCAGACATTTGGCGTTCATCTCCAGGATCGGTTTGACGAACGGACAGCGTAAAGCCTGTGTTTCTCAAAACATCCACGATGGCCACACTGGAGACTTCCAACCCCTTTTCGCTCCGACGATGACAACCGTTCCAGAAATAATCCAGACCATAGGTCTGCTTGCCCGACTTGGACACAAAAGAAGCATCTAACACGATGATCCGTTCACTTTCTCTGCCCAGGCTTTCATTGATCACCGCTCGGTTGAAGGCCACAAATTCAAAGGGTTTGGCAAACTGGCGTGAATACGTCTTCTGTGACAAAGGAGAGTAACGCGATAGGTTACGAAAATTGATCTTGCCGTGAGCTGTTAGGATCGCTGTAAACACAGCCATCAGAAACTTTTTTTGAGGCTTGGAAATCTTGAAACTCTTGAGTATCTTTTCTGCCAGTTCCATTGTGCCGTCTCTCCAGATAAAGGGTATCGTTGACGTGGTGGTCTATGATACCTAATCTGCGTGAACGGCACTTTTTTGTCAAAGAAAACTGTCCGCCATATTGGGGAAGAATACCAGGCTCTTGGAAAATTTGATTTAATCTGGTGTACAGGCGTGCTGTATCATAACCCAGAACAACTGAGATTCCTTCGGAATCTGTACAAATTGTTAACTATCGACGGCCTCCTGGTTCTTGAAAGTGCTACTTTGAGAATGAGTAGATCATTAAGAGACGGGGCCTTTGTAGAAATTTATTATCCTCAAGGTTTTCGCGGTACGGACACGATGACTCATCTTCCTACCGCAAATGCAATAAAGGCCTGGTTGGATATGGTCGGCTTTAAGGAAATTCCATAATACACGACAAAACTTAATCTGACCTAAAATATGGAGGATCAATCAGTATCCAAAGACAGTGAAAGAACTCCTGGATGTGATCCTGTATATTGAGCAGAACATACTGCAAATGGTCCAATCCATATCGAAACAGGCTTTTCTCTTTGCATCCGTGTTTTTTGATCTTCAACGGTTTTGTCTTTGCGATCCATTCTCCTACCAGATGAGCCCAGGTGAGGGCAATGGCTAAAAGCGCGATGAGTTTTTCGATTCGTTCCAGATGGATCAGATGGGTCTGTTCCAGATCGAAGCCTCGGCTTTTCAACGCGGCGAACAGGACTTCAATTCCCCACCGTTTTTTGTAATCCTCCAGCGGTTTTCGACCTTTACACTTGCTGGCAACGATGAGAAATTCGTCAGGTAATCGGATGACAGACAAATACAGATGATGACCATAGATCAGACGGGGTTTACGCAGGATGCGCTCTTGGTGAATGTGCAGGTCGGCAAACAAGCATCGAAGCGCGATGTCCCCTTTGCCATTTAGGGTTTTGGCGTTTTCCTTGACGCGGATGGCAAAGCCTAAGGCTTGCGCATCTAACCACGCAAACCATTCTTGCCCAATGAATTCCCGGTCTGCAACGATGACCTGAATCAGGTTTTTATCCACCAACTTCAAGACCCGTTCCATCAACTGGATACGCTCATCGGTGTTGGAGTTGCCCTTTTTGGGCAGCAGTATCCAGCAGATGGGAAATGCAACGCCTTGATAGACACTCCCGGCGGTGAGAATATTGATGGTCAGTTTGCCGAAGCTCCAGGTCGTCCGATCTATCGAGATGGTAAAGTCCGACTTGATCGGCAAGAGATGCAGGATCAAGTCGGCCACCAGGTCATAGGACAGATTAAACTCACTGAAGAAACGTTGGATTCTGCGATAGTTGGACTTCTGCTTGGCTTTGCCGTTGAGGGCGTTGGCCAGTTTGGTGAAGTTGACGGTTGTGAGCTTGATGAGAGACACAATGAAGGCGGCGATGAATTTTACCCGGGCCTTATGACAGGGTAAATACCATTGCATCACGTCGTGTAATTCATTAACTTGAGGAGACATAGACCTGTGTTTGATGATGGATGAGTTGTTGGATCTTGACAACCCAAACTTAACTCATTTCACCACTCAGCGCAGGTCTTTTCCTTTTTTGTCGTGTACCATGGGAAATTCATAATTCAAGATGCTACGAAAAGGGGAATAGGGAGTTGGCTGACCAGCGTGCAGCTTTTATCTGTAAGAAGAACGCTGAAGATGAAGGTGGCATTTATTATAGCACGAGTGGGCTGAATCCTCCCTATCGTTTTGGAGATAGCAGGTAAACAATCAATACCCTCGTGCTCGGCAGGTGCTTTGTGGAGAGGCTCTTCTTCTTTCCGCCCTTGGTCAAATTGCTACTCATCGATACAGCAACCGATGTGAAGCACCCGGTCGTGAGGCTCGGGATGAGGGAGAATTGGTCTGTCATGTTTTGTCTCAGCAACGGGTTTTGAGAAACGTAAAATGAAACGGTCCATTAAAAAATATGTCCAAACGCTGCAAATCAAATCTGTATCTCGTATTAGTCTCGATCGGGAGTTAATTAAACAGTTCAAAAGGTTAAAAAAAGGCATTGTATTGGACGTTGGTTCGAAATTTTCTCCTTACAGAAAGTACATTCCCGTTACAGAATATCTGAGATTGGATATCGACAAAAATAGCGAACCCGATATCTGTTGCGACCTGCATAGAATACAATGGGAGTCCGATTATTTTGACACTCTAATTGCTACGGAAGTTCTGGAACATCTTTACGATCCTCAGAAGGCAGTCAATGAGATCCGCAGAGTCCTTAAACCGGAAGGTGTCTGTATTCTATCCACACGGTTTATCTATCCCTACCATCCCGATCCCAAAGACTATTATAGATTCACGTGGGACTCTTTGAATCACCTCTTTAGGAAATTTAGCAGAGTTGAGATATATCCTCATGGAAACAGGATTCAGACACTGTGGGAACTCATCAATATCCGAACGGGGAAAGCCCAGATATTTTTGAACATATTTAACCCTCTATTCGCTATGATCCATTTTAAAGATACAAAATGCCCCTCTGGTTTTATCCTCTACGCTCAAAAATGATAAATTGGGTCTCCCCAGAGCGCCTATTTCTCCTTTGATTCAAAAGTCATACATTGTGCAAAGATGCCTAAGGCTCTGGTCTCCCGGCAAAAGCGGACCAGAGCCTTTGCAGTTCTTCCAACAGTTCCCGTCGTTCCAGGACCAGCAGGACGATGCCGTAGACTGTGCATATGACTCCGGCTCCAGCGGTCAGGGACGCCAGCGTGGAAAGCCCTCCGATGAAGTCGGCAAACGCCAGGCGCACCGCAAGCGCTGCTCCCCCGGCAAGCAGGGGAGGCACGATGGCGCGTCGCCAGGGGATATCGACGTATTTGGCGGCGGCCCGGATGGCCAGTGCGGCGCCGATAAAGGCTATCACGTCCATGCTGACGGCCGTACCTGTGGTACCGTAACGCCAGGTGAGAAGTGGGGCGAGAATCAGGAGAAGCCCCGCCTGGACGGACGCATATCGGGCGATGGTTTTGGGTTTTCCCACTCCAAAGAGGAGGGAGCGGATATCGTCCAGAACCGGCCGGCAGAGGGCGTATGGAACGAGCCACCGGAGAATGGGTACCAGGGGCAGCCATGGCTTCCCGACCAGGATCTTGACCAGGTCCGGGGCTTCAACGGCAAAGACGAGGGTGATCGGCACCGTTGCCCGGATGATCAGCCTCAGGGTGCGGCGAAAGGCGGAGGAAAGCCGCATGCGGTCGTTCTGGTAGCGGGCGTAGACCGTGCCGGTGACGCTGGCGATTGTGTGGGTGATCGCTCCGGTGGGCATCTGGGCAAATGTATAGGCCCGTTCGTAAAATCCAACCATTCGTGCGGACAGGAAGCTGCCGACAACGAGCTTGTCGTAGTGGAAGGCCAGGGTTTGCATAACAACACCGACCCAGATCCAGAACCCGAAGTTGAAAAGACCGCGTGCACCTTCGAGGTCAAAGTCGCGCAGGCGGGTCAGGGGAGGAGGCCGGCAGACCCAGATCAGGGTACAGTAGACAGCGACATAGCTTATGCTGTTGACAGAGAACCCCAGGATGAGGGCCCAGACGCCCCCGCCGGCGTAGGCTGCGGCGACTGCCACGAGGGAAGCCGCAATGAGGGCTGTTGCGTGGGATCCGGCCAGGCGGCCGAACTGGAGATCGCGTCTGAGTTCGGTTTCGGACGTGAGCAGCGCGTTTCTGAAGAAGTCAAAAACAGCAAAGATGACGAGCGCCAGGGTTACAGTTCCACCGTACCATCCGGGTACAAAGGTGAGGCCCAGCCCGATGGCTGCGAGGGTGCTCAAGGCGCCCAGTCCGACGTTCAGGAGAAAATGGGTGGGTACGAGCCGGTCCACTCGATCGTACTGATGGAGCAGGGCGACGTGGAGGCCGAATCCCCGGAACAGGGCAACGGTAATAGTCAGGAGGGGGATCGTCAGCGCCAGGTAGCCGAAGTGTTCCTCGGAGAGCCACCATCGCATGAGGAGAATGTTGGCGACCCAGTTGACCAGGCGGGCGAAATGGACGCTGCCCAGGTTCTGAACGGCGCCTCGCACAATTCGCTGGACGGGTGCGCGTTCCTCAGACAATAGATGTCTCCTCGCTGCGGGTACGACCCCACCGGAACCAGGCGCCGGTTCCGATGAGGAAGAGGGCGGTGGCCGAGAGGGTCACCCACCGGCAGGCTGCGGTGATGGGGTCGTGGTAGCGGAGTTCAACCCGGTGCTCACCGGCGGGCACCAAAACGGCCTTCCAGACGTGGTTGGCCCGCAGAAGCGGTCGCTCGTCCCCATCGACGTAGGCGTGCCAGAAGGGGTGGTGGTTCTCGGAGACGATTAGCAGGCGGGAGCCGCCGGACCGCACCCGGAGTTCGATAACCCCCTGGCTCTCGTTGTAGGTGAGCTGTTCGATCTCGTCTCCACTTCCGTCTCCGCCGGGTGTGAAGCCGGCCGGTTCGGTTTCGAGGATGGCCGTTTCGGTGGGATCGAATTCGGGATCTTTCAGACGCTGCAGGATGCGGTTTTCATCCGTTTCAACAATGTAGTCGGGGGCGAGGTAGAACCAGGGCAGGGCGTTGGGGTTCTTGTAGATGTGGAGCCGTTCGGTGCGGCCCACCGCCTGCAAGCCCTGTACGGAGAGGGGATCTGCGGACACGATATATTTGGTGTTCAGAAGGTTGAGAATGGGGAAGTACTGGAGGCAGTCGGGCTGTGTGATGCGATCATAACGCCGGATGGTAAAGTCGTAAAATCCTGTGACGATGTCGATGTCCGGGAGTACGACCTGGCGAAAATCGGGGAGGGGGAGCACCCGGTAGAGGCTTTCGTCCTGTTTGAGAAATTGTACGACGCTGGCGTTGATCTGCTCCCTTGGAGGGTACCGATCCGGGTCCGCGTATCTGAGGAGTTGCTTGTCGATTCGCCAGGTATCGAAGAGGATCACGGGGATGAGCAGGAGGGTAAAGGCCGCAGGGGAGAGGGTGCCCTGCAGCCGTTTTCTGGTTAGCAGGAATAAGACCGCGACGATCAGGGCGCCGATCAGGGCGCCCCGGCTGAGGTTGGGCAGGTTGGTCTGCGCGATTTGCGCTTTCTGGAGGGGGATATCCGGCCAGAAGAGGCTATTCCAGAGGCTGAGCAGGGGTTTTGCGGCCACGACCAGCGCAAGCAGGCAGACCACCGCCACAGCGGCGCCGATTGTGAAGCGGAGGAGGAGCTGGGACGCGGGCGTTTCCTCAGAGAACACCCGCTCCAGACCCAGTGCGGCCAGTGCGCAGGCCGGAAAGGCGAAGAGAAAGGCGATCATGCCGGGAACGCGAAGAGAGCGTATACCGGGGACAGAGTCGTAGAAAAACCGGTGTACGGGCGTGTGGGGGCCCAGGCTGTAGGCGACTGCAAAGAGGAAGAGGATGAGCAAGAGAGGCACCAGGGGGTCTTTCCGGATCCGACCCAGGGCGAAGACGGCGAAGAAGAGGACGACGATGCCGAAGTATTCCGCATTGGCTTTGAACGCATTCCGGCCCCAGTAGTTCCGCTGCTGGAGGTCGAAGTGGACGAATTCCGGGACGACGAGAGAGGCGATTTCCTCCGGGTGAAGGGACCAGGAGGTGGCAAAGGCCAGGCGACTGTCCTCTTCGCTTTCCGCGCCCCGGGAGGCGCCGCGTTTGGTCTGGGTGCTGCTGTTATACCACTGGGGGAAGATTCCTTCGGCGCCGATGGCCATGCCCAGACAGATCGCTCCGGCGGCCAGCAGGCTGCGGTGGAGAGACGTGATGAGGTTGCGCTCCCGGAGGTGGATGACAATGAGCTTGACGGCGAAGATGAGGCCAAGGCCCAGCAGGGAGAAGTAGACCATCTGAATCTGGGGGCTGTATACGGACATGCCGATGCTTCCGCCCAGGAGGAGAAAGTAGATGATGCGCCGGGTTTCCATTCCCCGGTAGAGGCTCCAGACCATGAGGGGAAAAAGGGCGATGACCGACATTTTGGCAAAGTGGCCCGCGTAGGAGAAACTGAGAAAGGTGGGCGCCGATGAAAAGGCGACGCCCGAGAGGAGTGCGACGAGCGGGCGCAGGCCGAACCCGCGCATGCAGAGGTAGGTGAAATAGCCGGCGCAGAACATGGCGATGACATAGCGCCAGCCGAAGTAGGTGTGAAGCTTGGTGAAGAAGTAGATTGCATGCAGCGGGAAGTAGTAGTTGAACCGCAAACTGCCGGTTTCGGGGTTGCCGCCCATAAACCGCTTCCAGTTGGGCGGCTGGACCTCCGCGACTTTCTGGAGAAAGGGTTCCTGACCTCTGTGAAAAGCCGTGCCCGGGTCGAGACCCAGGATCTGGTTATCGGTGAAGACGAACCGGGCGAAATAGACGATGCTGAGGAGTGCGAAGAAGAGGACGGGTGTCCACGGAGAGGCGAGGGTGGCCGCGATGCGGTCCGGAAATGCCCCTGTGCGCCTGCCGCGAACATCGGGACGCGTATCGGATCTTCTTCGGCGCTTTTCTTTCACGGCATACCTCCAGTCGCAGATGCGGATGTCCATCTGTCAGGATCGGGTGTAGACCTTGTAGTCACCTATTTCCCGAACCATTGGGAACTCCGTTTCGATAAGACGCCTCAGGGCTGCCTCCCTTAGGAATGATCGATGGGCGGAATCGACAACTGCCGACAGTGTCTGAAGAATAGATCTGTCACGGATAAAGTCGGCTATCGGCATTCGGGGCATCCCTATGTTGTAGGTCCAATTGGGTGCTGCTCTGAATTTACGTAAATGAGTTGCAAAAAAGGCTCCAAATCCCGATCATACAACAGACTGAAAACAATAAGGTTGTATAGATACGGGAAAGGAGCCCAAGATGGACCTCGCAGAGATGATCGAAGCCGCCACCTGGGAATTTAAGCAAAAATTGAGCGCCCATTGCGAAAATTTGGACCTGGAGAGTTTGACGCCTCAATTGGCAGAACAGGTCACAAGTGGGCTTGGTGAAGCCTTCAAGGCTTGTGGGATCGCAGCGCTTCGCACATTTTTGGAAGCCTACGAAGTGGATGAGGCCCCAAAACAGGTCGAGAATGTGCTGTATCGGTTTAAGCAACAAAGTGAGAAGACGTTTTTGACCCCCTTTGGGAAGATGAAGCTTTCTCGAAATCTGTTTCAGGCCGATGAAGGGGGGCCTTCTTATGTGCCGTTGGATGTGATGTGGGGAATGGTCGGTGAGTTTGCCACCGTGGAAGTTCGTGAAGCGGTGTTGTTCACGGTGAGCTTGATCACGCCGGAGGAAACCGTTTCTGTGCTGGAAAAGACGGCTCTGTTTCAGCCTTCTGCCACAGCGGTCAAACACATCACAGAAGAGACGGGAGCGTGGCTGGTCGAGATGGATGAAACACTCAACCGGTCGATCCGTCAGGAGGAGGAGAACCCCAAAGGGACAAAAGTGATGGTGGCCAGCCTGGATGGGACCCACCTCAGGCTGGATGAGCCGGGGAAAAAACGCGGGCGTCCACAAGAGAGGCCGGGGGAAAAACCGTCCGAAGAAAGTCCGACCAGTTTCAAACAGGCCCTGGTGGGCAGCCTGTCCTTTTATGGGGCACCTCCAAAGGACGGCACCCCACCAAAGCGTTTGGTCTCTCGGTATGTGGCACAAATGCCCGAAGAGGGTGGTCAAACGTTGAAGATACGCTTTGAGGAAGAACTCGATCATATCGAAGGACAACTGAAAGATGAGGTCGGAAAAGTGTTCCTGTGTGATGGGGCACGAGGGTTGTGGAAATATGCTGATACCACTCCTCGGTTCATCGGGTATGAAAAACTGGTGGATTTTTATCACACCACAGAACATCTGTCTGAAGCTGCCGAACTCCTGTTTGGCAAAAAATCAGCAAAAGCGCAAAGCTGGTATGAAACCTACCACCACAAACTGCTGACCCAAGATGGCGCAGCAGAAACCCTTATTCGCTCCATCGACTATTACAAAAGCCGCCGAAGGCTGGGTCAAAAACGATTGGAAGACCTGGAAACAGAACGAACCTTCTTCTTTCGGAACAAACACCGGATGGCCTATGCTGACTTTCGTCGAAGGGGTCTGCCCATTGGCTCGGGACCCGTCGAAGCGGCCTGCAAGACCCTGGTCAAGACAAGGCTTTGTCGATCGGGTATGCAATGGTCCTGGCAGGGAGGACAACGCATCTTGCAGTTACGCACTTACGTCAAGTCAAAACGATGGGATGCTTTCTGGAATCAGTATAAACAGGTTCGATATGCCAATGATGAACTCCTTGACTATGCCGATGCAGCATAGACAGAAAACATCTACGTAAAACCGAGTCGGCACCCTTTGTATAGGTGAAGGATTTTGTAATTGAGGCGATTATCAGCATTCTTCAGGATGTCCGTCAAGAATCGTGAAAAAACCGACGATTTTTCTTATGCTTCAACTATGGAATATCTACTGGCGCTGATTAACCGGTGGATTGTTCTAAGATAGAGACTTTGGCTTTCGGATGCGTGTGCAGGATGCCGTGAATGCCCTGAACCGACCCGCGCTCGACTTCCCGAGCGTAGAATCGGTCCCAGAATGCTGCATCGTTCTGCAGGTCTTCACCCAGATCGTCCAGATAGATCTCCGTCTTTCCATCCTGAAAAAGCGTTTCGAAAGTCTCATCGTCTATTGCGTAGATTTCAAACCGGCTGTTCAGCGCTCCGTCGATGATTTCGACATTTTTCATTTCTGACTCCTATTCGTCAGGATACACATTTATGTGTCCGGCACGGCCCCCGTCTAACTGGACATCGAAGTGTGGCCCTCCGTGGGACTCACCGGGACGCGTTGGAACCCAGATATTTCCGTGCGCGTCGAGGTATCCCCTTCGTCCTCTATACGGGCCGTGTTCAACAACGACCCTTTCACCACTCCAGTTCCTGGGTGGCTGAAACCGGGCTGGAAGGTCTTCCGCACGCAAGGGACGATAAGGCCGTCTTGGACGGGGCATGGATCTCAGGATCTTGATGGTGCACTACTATAGATGAAGCTATCTTTTTGTGAGGCAGCAGTTCCTTTAAAGACACATCGACCGCATCCATGTCGATGACTCTGGAGGCATCCAGGATTTCCATTTCAAGCGGATCCTGGGTCTCGTCATAGTGTACAATGACGGTGATATTTCAATATAGAGCAAAAGGGTCAGGGTGTCAATCATCTGCGGGGTTTTAAACATCTCCTTCTCCATTCTCTAAAAGAAGAGGAGCCGGTATCACGAAATATAATTGGACTCATGACGCCCGTCCAGAGTTCCTCACTCTGTGCCGCACCTGAAGTTGAACGACATACCTGGGAGTTGTGTGCCCATTCTGTTGGGAGTCGGATATGAAAGCGCCAGATAGAATGCTGGTGAGAATCGCGGGACTGACCTGCCTTCTTTTCGTCGTGTCCATGCCCGAGTGCCAGGCCGCAGAGCCTGAGGGCGACCGGCGTGCCGGTTCGACCCTGGCGCGTGTGTCCTTCTGGGTGCCACCGGCACGGATGGCAGAGTTCGAGGCCGCCTATCAGGAGAGGGTCGTGCCCCTTCTGCAAGGACACGGCCTGGTGGCATCTATCGAGCGGGGGCGGGCGAGTCCAGAGGGTGTTTTCAGCAGGTTGTACGAGGGGGTGAAGCCGGGCGAGGTGTGGGAGAAGGGCAGAGCGCTTCAACGCGATCCGGCGTGGACGGCTCTTATGGTCGATCTCGGAGCGAGTTTTGGGACTTCCCCGAGCAAGGTGCCTTTTGGCGCCACGCCACGCGACCAAATTCTGTATGGCCTGGGGCTCTATAGTGCGCCGGCAGGGCCTGGCAAGTCCGTGTCTGCAAGCCCCGGCACGGTGGTGGTCGCCGGACCCGGCAGGGGTCACTGGTGCACCTTTGACACGTTGGATGGGCTTGCGAGTGGAATTATATTCTCGATGATCCAGGATCGAGAGGGGAATCTCTGGTTCGGCACGCTGGGCAAGGGTGTGAGCCGTTACGATGGAAAGAGCTTTGTCAATTTGACCACAAAAGATGGACTGGCGCACAATTGGGTGAGTTCGATGATCCAGGATCGGGAGGGATTGCTCTGGTTCGGCGCCGGCAGCGCCGGCGGCGGTGGTGTGAGCCGGTATGATGGGAAGACCTTTACCACCTTCACCACAGAGGATGGACTGGCTCACAATTATGTATTGCCGATTTTCCAGGATCGAGAGGGATTGCTCTGGTTCGGCACCTCTGGCGGCGGTGTGAGCCGGTATGACGGTCAGACCTTTCAGACGTTAACGCGCAGGAACGGCCTGGCGAGCAATGACGCGAAGACTGTGTTTGAAGATCGGGACGGGGCCATCTGGATAGGCACCCCCAAAGGCCTGACGCGCTTTCGACCGCCCCCAGCCTGGCCGCCTCCGGTCTTCATCGACGCGGTGGTGGCCGACCGGCGCCATGAACGGACGTCGGAACTGGCGGTGCCGTCCACGGTCGGATTAACAGCCTTTGAGTTCCACGGGATCAGCTTCAAGACCCCCCCGGATGCGATGGTCTATCGGTATCGGCTGGCAGGCTACGATACCGGCTGGCAGACCACACACGACCGTCGGGTGGAGTATCAGGATCTGCCGAGAGGGAGCTATACGTTTGAAGTCGAGGCAGTGGACCGGGATCTGGTGTATTCTGAGGCTCCGGCGACTGTTGCCCTGAGGGTGCATCTTCCCTATGAGAGGATCGGACTGCTGTCGGCTCTGAGCATTGCAGTTGTTCTGGTCGCCTGGCAGACCGGGCGTGTGGTCCGGCGGGACCGGCAGTTGCAGGTGTCCAACACGGCCCTGTCCTCTGCAAACAAGGACCTGTTTGAGACCAATCGGGACCTGGAAACCGCCAAAGAAGGCGCCGAAGCCGCCAACCAGGCCAAGAGCCGCTTTTTAGCCAATATGTCCCACGAGATCAGAACGCCGATGAACGCGATCTTAGGCTATGCCCAGATCCTTCAGCGCAAATCCAGCCTGGCTCCCGACGACAGAAACGCCATCCAGACCATCCACAGAAGCGGGGACCACCTGCTCAAGCTGATCAACGGTGTGCTGGACATCTCCAAGATCGAAGCGGGACGCCTCGAACTCCAGCCTTCGGACTTTGACCTTCAGGCGCTGTTGAACAACCTGAGTATGATGTTCCAACTGCGATGCGAGCAGAAGCGTCTGTCCTGGGAGGCGGAGACGCCGGAGGGGGATCGGCTGCCGGTGTATGGGGATGAGGCGAAGCTGTCACAGGTGCTGATCAATCTGCTGGGGAATGCGGTGAAGTTCACCGATGAAGGCTCTGTGAGGCTCAGGGTCTCTGCTGTGTCCGAAGATGAGTATCAGTTTGAGGTGATCGACACGGGCGCGGGGATCTCGGAAGGTGACCAGGAGGCGATCTTCGAGGCGTTCACGCAGACAGAGGTGGGCATCCAGGAAGGCAGCGGCACAGGGCTTGGGCTGTCGATCTCGCAGCGGGTGCTGGCGCTTATGGGGGCAGGACTGGACCTGGACTCTACCCCCGGCGCAGGCTCCCGGTTCTTTTTTTCCATCAGCCTGCCGCCTGCGAGAGCCGAGGTGGTGGCGTCCACCCAGGAGGAGTGGGCGAATGTGAGGCGGCTGGCAGAGGGGTGCAGGGTCTCTGCTCTGGTGGTGGATGATGTGCTGGAGAACCGGGATGTACTCTCGGGTCTTCTGAGAGAGATCGGGGTGGAGGTGGCCTTAGCCGAAAGTGGGAAGCAGGCGCTTGAACAGATTGCGGCGGATGTGCCGGATATCGTGTTTCTGGACATTCGGATGCCTGAGATGGACGGTCCTGAGGTGGCCAGGCATATCTGGGAGGATCTGGGGAGGGATGCGTTGAAGGTGGTGGCGGTGTCCGCTTCGACGCTTGAGCACGAGCAGCAGGAGATTCTGGAGCAGGGGTTTGACGATTTTGTGCCCAAGCCGTTTCGTACAGAGCAGATCTATGGGTGCCTGGCGAAGCAGTTGGGGGTGGTGTTCGAGCATGGGGAAGGGGTCGTTGAGGGAGAGGCGGAAGAAGCACTGGAGTTAGAGGGGATCACGCTGCCTGAGGAATTACACGCTCGTTTGCAGGAGGCAGCGGAGCTTTACAGTGTGACGGAGTTGGAGGGGTATTTCAGCGAGATGGCGCAGTTGGGGGAGAGGGAGCAGAGGCTGGCGGATCATTTGCGGGGGTTGAGGCGGAAGCACGATATCGAGGCGATTATCAGCATTCTTCAGAATGTACGCCAGGAATCGTGAGAAAGCCAATCTGCAGGGCCGTAGCAGATTGATTCGGGAGCGAAATTGGTCCTGTGTGTATTCAAGCCAACTTAATACGTAATCTTTTGCCCAGTGCCCTTGCCGCCCGGTCCAGCGTCTGTAAAGTAACCGAAGCGTTGAGGCTCCATTCCTTGTCGGAACGCTGGCTGTACAGGTTCCAGCCTGCTGCAAATAATGCAGAGCTGGCAGGGATGATTTTCAGAACAGTCAATGCGCGCAAACCGTTTAGAAAGGCAACGGCCTTCAGGCGAAAATCAGGCGACGAGAGCGCGTCGGCGACTTCCAGAAGCACGAACTCGGTGGTCACCATCGCCGTCCTCTGCCGTCGCAAATCGCCCATCACCTGTCGTGCGCGGCTGTGAAGCGTGTCGCTGTTGGCATGGAGCCAGATGTCAAGCTACAGAAATATAGCGCAGATTCATGGCAGCGTCAACATGCAGGGAGAACTCCTGGGGCCGTACTGAGCAGATCTATCGCATTAATCGATTATCAAAGATGTAAGGCTGAACATCAACGATGGTTACGCGTCTCATATCCGGGTGAGCCGGGTTGATGAGGATATTGTATTCGTGTTCAACAACGGCAGACGGTACTCGCAACAGTAACGCGTTATTTGAGAGCGCCCAATTGCTGCCGATTTCCGCCAACGCCGGCGGGGCTGGATGCCGGCGCCAGTTTTCCGGCAGGTCTGTTGCGATGGTTTCCTGGGGAACAATAGGGTCTGGGATTTCAATGGCTACCATGCCAAGATTTCGTGGCATCATGGCAGCAGGGACGTGAACGAGGAACTCAACCGTAGCGAGTGCCCTGGTGGGCGACGTGTACAGGATGCCGATGCCTGGATGATTCCACCTTCCTCCGTTCAGTCTGGCGCCAGTACCGGATAAATCGTTTATGTGACGGGTCTTTGCAATTCTAAAGACCTGCATCAGGAGAACACCCCATGCTCCATTCTGCCAAGCTCTTGAAGGATCATGTCCGCGCCGAACCTCGACTTCAGCAGGTTTATCGGCACTTCATTGGCCAGGGCGATATTGGCCTGGTTGAGCCAGGAGAGAAATCTGTCCTTGTCTTCAAATACTTCAACTCCTTTGGCTGCAACTTCGGCAATATGAAGTATTTGCTCGGAAATAACCCTGTTGAAACGCGTTGTGGCGTCGTATCTTTGTATTGTGCGTTCGCTTACTGATAATAGCTCAGCCATTTGACTTGAAGAAAGGCGAAGAAAGTCGGCCAGGTTTGTCAGTGCGCTTTTGGGCACCCCCCGATTGCCCAGTTCGATCGCATCGAAGTAGGTATGAATTTCTTTACGAAGGACGCGCTTTCCACCCAGAATCTTTGAGGCTTCCGATAATTCAAGCATTGCCATGATGATTTGATCCTCATATGTTGTAGAACATCCACCTGATGAAGGAACGCCATTTGTCGTAAAGTTAACGACAAATGACCCAAGTGTCAAGCGTATTGGAGAGGTACCATGAAACGGCCTGCCGGGAATCCATCATCGACATCATTCGGCAATGAGGAAGCTGACCTGCAAGACGCAAAGATCCTGCTCGTTGATGACCAACCCGCCAACTTAGACGTGCTGTGCGAGCTGCTGGGGTCCAGGGGGTACGGCGTGCTGCTTGCGCCCAGCGGCCGGGTCGCACTCCAGAGCGCTTCCCGGGCTGTACCGGATTTGATTCTGCTGGATGTGATGATGCCGGAGATGGACGGGTTTGAGACCTGCCGGAGGCTGAGGCAGGATGCCCGGACGCGGGAGATTCCGGTGATTTTTATTACGGCCAGGGATCTGGAGGAGGATGTGGTGATCGGCTTCAGGGCAGGGGGTGTGGATTATATTACCAAGCCGTTTAAAGAGGAGGAGGTGCTGGTTCGGGTGGAGACGCACGTGCGGATGAACCGCCTGGCGCGGGCGCTGGCGGAGAAGAACCGGGAGCTGGAGGAGGAGATCGCGCAGCGCAAGGCGCTGAAGGGCCAGTTGACGATGATTTCGCAGCGAGAAGCCGAGCGCTGGGGGCTGGGCGCGTTCGTGGGAGAGAGTCCGACGATCCAGAAGATTTTTAAAGAGATTCGGCTGATGCAGGAGAATGTGGCTACGAGCGTGCTGATTGCCGGAGAGAGCGGAACGGGAAAGGAATTGATTGCGCGGGCGATTCATTTCGGCAGCACGCGCAGCGAGGCGACCTTTGTGCCGGTGAATTGCATTGCGATTCCGGCCGACCTGGTGGAGTCGGTGCTCTTCGGACACGTGCGCGGGGCGTTTACAGGGGCAAGTGAGGACCGGACCGGCACTTTCGAAATGGCGCATGAGGGTACGTTGTTCTTAGATGAGATCGGCGATATGCCGCTGGAATTGCAGGGCAAACTGCTGCGCGTGTTAGAGGACGGGGAGGTGTGGCGCGTGGGCGCGAAGGAAGGTAAACAGGTGGACGTGCGCGTGCTGGCGGCGACCAGTGCGGACCTCCAGCAGAAGATCCAGGAGGGCGCTTTCCGGCAGGATCTCTACTTCCGCCTGGCCCGGTTTACGGTGACAGCGCCACCGCTGCGGGAGCGCAGGGAGGATATTCCCCTCCTGGCCCGCCACTTCCTGCAGTTTTTTGCGGTGGAAATGGGTCGGGAGGCAGCGTGCTTGAGTCCGGAGGCGATCGAGAGGTTGATCGGGTACGATTTTCCGGGCAATGTGCGCGAAATCAAGAATATTATCGAACGCGCGCTGATTGAGAGCGGCGGGGCGGAGATCAAACCCGGCCACCTGCATTTTGTCTCGGGAGAGCAGGCGGGTGCGGGTTCGATGCCCTCTGCGGCTTCGGCCTTCCCCGGGCTGCCGATGGACCTGAACGAGGCGGCGCGGCAGGCCGAGGTGTGGGTGGTCGAGCAGGCGATGGAACAGGTTGGGGGCAATCTCTCGAAGGCGGCCCGTCTTCTGGGCACGAGCCGCAATAAGATTTACCGGATTGTGCGTTATGGAAAATCAGAATAGGCGAGCGTAGGCGATGCCAGCGAAGAAGCCGGGGGCGTCGAGGCGCCAGGTGAGGTCCAGGCGGAAGAGGGAGAGGAGGCCGTTGACGGAGAGGCCCAGTTCGTGGTGGACGCGGTCCTGGTAGCGGGGGGTGTGGGTGAGGGAGGCGAGGCGGGAGGCTGAGATCCAGGTGCGGCCGTGGGCGCCGTGGAGGATGAGGCCGATGCCGCGGTTGGTAAGGGCAGGGATGCCGAGGAGTTCGAAGGGGACGGTGCGGAAGTTGTGCTCCCAGAAGAGGGCGGCGTAGCGTTCGCCTTCGTAGGGGTTGACCATAATCGACCGGAAGGTGCCGAATCTGTTGAATCCGTCCAGGCTGGCGTCTAAGTGGCCGAAGCGCTGGAGGGGGAGGGCGCCGGTGAAGGTTCCGGCAATGGCGCGCAGGTCCAGGACGTTGGGCAGGAGCCGCCGGCGGAAGAGGGTTTTGAACCGCCAGTCGATGGCAAGGCGGTAGCGGGTGAAGGCAAAGTCGCTGGAGAAGAGGTCCGGATGGCTGCGCTCGATGTTGAGCGCGATTTTTTTTCGGCCAAAGAAGTCGGGCGGCGCCCCGGGCGGGATTCTCTCAGGCTCGTAGGCGATGGTGAACGATACGGACCGAAGGTCGCCGGGGTCGATGGCCGGGTTTGGACGCTGGGTGTGGTCGATGCCGAAGAGGGCGTAGTCGGTGGTTTTGGTGAGGGAGGTATGGCGCTCGAAGTTCGGGCCGGCGGCGACGCTGAGTTTTGTGCCGGGGATGCGGTAGCCCAGGCGGGCGTTGAGCCGTTCGTTCCAGAAGTGGTCGAAGTAGTCCGTCGCCGCCGAAGAGGGGCTGGAAGCTGGTGTCGAACCGGGTATACAGGTCCGATTTGTAGCGGGTGTCGCTGCCTTTCAGATAGGTTAGTTTCAGGAGACCGCGGCCCTTTTTGCCCCAGCCGAGGGAGAGGTCACCGCCGTAGGACCAGCGTTTGATGCCGGTGTTGTAGGCGCCGGTTGCGCCGAGGGTGAGGCGTTTTTTTTGGGAGTGGAGTTTTAGCCGGAGGCCCAGGTGTGCGGCGTCGACCCGGTTGTACCAGGCCTGGGGGCGGGCTTTGAGGTCCAGGTTTGAGGGGGACTTTTTGCGATTTTTTGCCGGGTCTTTGATCCATCGGACAAGAAATCCGGAGGGTTTGAAGGCTTTGTAGAGTGTCAGCGTGCTGTCGATGGTCTCATACGCGACTTCTTCGGTTGGCGTGAGCGGGACCACGACGCCGTCCCGGGCGAGGAGGCTGTCGTTTTGTACGGCGACAGAGTCCACGGAGAGGAGGTCGGAGGTGCGGTAGAGCGAGTCGGGCAGGGGGACGTTGATGCGGTAGTTCGTCAGGCGGGAGATCTGGTCGGTTTTTAATGTAGGGAAGCGCAGGCCGACCATGCCGATGTCGAGTTCGGCGGTGAGCTGAAACCCTACGGGGAGCCAGAAGGCCCGGCCGAAGTTGCGGAACTGCTGTTTGCAAGCCATCCGGTAGGTCCGGATGGGAGGTGGAAAGAGAAAGGCCCGAGGGTTGGGTGCGAGGTCCGCTTCGATGAGGGCGTACTCACCATCGAGTACAGAGACGCGGCCGACGAAGGCAGAGGCGCGGTCGTTTTTGGGGGTGACCGAGATGTCGTAGACGGTTCTGTCGTCGAGGAATCGGTAGCCCTGGAGTTTGAAGTCGTAGGTGTCGAGCGCTTCGGGATGGGTGACACCGAGGAGGGTGTGGCCGGCTATTTCGATGTTGTCGTCGTAGAGGTTGGCGACGAAGACGGCGGCCGGAAGGTAGTCTTTGAACCGGAGGTTGGCGGTCTGACGTTTGGATTTCACGACTTCGCGCCAGCCTTTTTCCCGGTCCCAGAAGGCTTCGGACAGGCTTTCGATCACAGCCACGATTCCGCCGTCGTTTTTGTGGGTGAAGCGGGTGTAGGCTTCCACGCTGAAGGTGTTGAGCTGCGCCCGCCATTCCTGTTTTCGCTTTATGACTTTCCGCATGATGTCGGGGCCGAGGTTCCGGGCGGTGACGACGAGCGTTTCCAGTTCGTAGGTGACCGGCTGGAGGCGGATGTCCTGCTGGTCCGGGCTGTTTTTGTGGATGCGAATCCGGGCGGTCGCGTAGCCGATGTGGCTGACGATGAGGGTTGCCGGGAGCGCGTCCAGTTTGAGTTCGTATTCGCCGCCGGGGTTTGTGATGGTGGCCTGGAAAGCGCCTTCGACCTGAACGGTGGCCGGAAAGAGCGGGTCGCCGGTTTGCGCATTTTTGACAGATCCCCGGATGACCTTCTGTGCGTGCGCAGGGGAGGTGAGGAGAAGTAGCAGGAGGGCGATTCGGAGCGGCAGGGGCATCGACGGTCTCCTGGACGGGGGTGAAGCCGGTTTGCAGGATTACCCATTCATAATAGGTACGCCTCACCCCGCCGGGAGGTTCCAGGAAATCCCCCCACCCCTGGGACAGAAATAGAATTGCCTGCGGAAGAGGCGCGAGAAAAGCGCCCTGCTCAAGGGTGAGCGGGGCGCTTGCGTTTGTGTGCATTCAGCATGGGATCGTGTTTTCGATCAGAAGGTGGTCTCCGGAACCAGCATTTTTAAGAGAGTCTTATCTGCCACGTAGAGAGACGTCTCAGTTTCACTCTTGCTTCCGGCGTTTTTTCTCCGATCACATCCGTATGTGCTCTGTTGTCTTCGGTGGGCGAATGTTCAACGGTCATTTCGGGAGGAAAAGACCTGACGCCCTCTACATTGAGACCGATCACTCCGTATTCCTGGGAAGGTTTAGGCCCTCTATGCTGCGTTTCTTCGGGGGTTGAATATCTGTCCCACTCGGTGGACATTGCCCCGCCATGATCTTGAAAGACGACGCGGGCGATTTGACCATTACGCTTAATATGCTCCCTCCATACGCGCATGTAGAGATTGTCGGAATCAGGTATCTGCTCTTTAGGCCAGTTCATGGGAGGCGTGGAGCAAGAAGGTGAAGAACCCGGGGTTTGGTTTCTCTATGTTTACCTGGCCTTTCATTTTATTTTCTCCATAATCATCGCCGTAGAAATCGGCCAAATTACCTTCTACAGGAATGTTAATCAAGAGGTCGAACCGCTCGTTTTCCCAATCCAGATCGATGCTGCCGTTCGGGCCGGGTAGTATTTCTGGAACGAAAATCTCGGGATGATCCTCTATTGGAGGGACATCTGTCAGCAATAGATCGACGAGCTTTTTGGTGAACTCAACGGCCCTGGTCCAGGTTTCCTCCTTATATGCAGGGCTCCCTTCGCCATCCCAATTCTCTTCGAAATCGAGAATTCTGCGGGAGCGTTCAATCTCCCGGCTGAGATCTGCTCTGATGAGGTGAGTTAGACTGGACTCCGTTGCCACCTTCTTTTCTCCGCTGGTAGAATTAAGAACCGACCCCCGGGTCGGTTCCGGGGCCAGGGCTATTGCACAAATATACTCATATATGATAAGGCCGACAAGGGTATGAATTCACCGGTCTATAAGATAAACGTCCTGCTTGGAGGTGAGCGGGACGCCCGGGTTTTTAAATCTATAACAACACCCGCGGAAAGGTGCGCACCCATCGATCCTGGTGGTGGGGCATGCCGTTGATGGTGATGTTCAGGTCGATGGTGATGTGGAAGGCGGTTTCGGTGGTGCGGAGGTTGCAGACGGCGTCTACGGTGGTGACGCCGTCGGTGCGGACGATGCGGCGGAGGTGTTTGCCGATCGCTGCGACGTCGGCGGGAGTGCGGTTGCTGGCCCAGACTTCGAGTTCTCTGGTGTTGGTGACTTCGGTGGTTTCGTTGCTGCGCGAGGTTGTCCGGGTGAGGGTTTTCAGTCCGACCCGGTCGCCGAGGATGTCGTGTACGACTTCCCAAACCGGCTCGTCGGGCGCGAGACCATAGGGTTCGGTTACGGGGTCGGTGGGTTCGAATTCGATCTCGTTCGACAGTGCTTTGAGGGGGACGACGGGGAGGATCAGACGCGAGGGGTGGGCACCGTTTCGGTAGACGTGGTTCGTGCCCGGATAGGGGGTGGGCCAGAGGTTGGGGAAGTCGGCGCTGGAGACGGAGAGGCGAATGCGGTGGCCGGGTTCGAAGCGCCAGGCGGTGCAGTCCAGGTCGATACTGAGTTCGTAGATCTCATCCGGTTTGAGGGGGGTGGGATCGGTGAGGGAGTCGCGGCGGGTGGCGTTGAGCACGCCGGAGCAGATAAGGGCGCTGGCGCCGTTGGGGGCGACGTCGCAGAGGCGGGCGACGAAGGCCATGACCGGCGCGGTGGAGCTGATGTGGAGGACCGCCCGGGGCGTGCCCAGGATTTCGAGGGGGATGTCTAAGGGTTCGGTGGTGTAGGTGAGGGCGTGGATTTCGTCGGGGCGCTGGTCTGTGGGCAGGCCGAAGGGGACGCCGCCGGACCAGAGGCCGCCGCAGGCGCCGACGGTGGGGTGGTAGTCGAAGGCGTCGACGGCGTCCGAGGCGGAAGGGGTGTGGGCGTCCAGGGCGCTGTCGTCGGAGAGGTAGAGGGTGCGGTTGCTGCTGTCGGGGACCGGGAAGGCCGACTCGGTGCGCCAGTAGCCGCTGGTGTCGAGGCGGCCGGCCCGAGGGGTGTCGTATTTTTGCATGTAGACACATACGGGCGGTTCGTCCATGACGCCGTTTTCCTCGCCTTTGAGCCAGTGGTCGCACCAGCGGATGACTTCATGGATGTAGTCGATGCGCGGGCCGGGAACTGCGACATCGGAGCGGGAATGGTTCCAGGGGCCGATGAGGACTTTTTTGGGTACGGTGAGGTTCTGGAAGGTGCGCAGCGGGGGATTGGGATAGCCGTCGCGCCAGCCGCCGATCATGAAGACGGAGCACTGGATCTGGTCGTAGCGATCCCGGATGCTTCCCGGGCGCCAGTAGTCGCCGTCGGTCTGGTGTTCCAGCCAGGAGAGGAGGTAGGGGACGTTGTTTTCGAGATGTTCTTCCCAGATGCGCGCCCAGCTATCGCCGCTGTATTCGGGGTAGGGGGGCATGGCGTTCATGCCGATCATGGAGGCGCCGTAGGCGCCGATGTCGTAGTAGCAGCGCCAGCAGCCGCCCCGGTAGTGGCAGTCGTCGGTGTAGCGGTCATCGGTGAAGTACATGGGGATGACCGTGGTGAGGTGAGGGGGATGGTGCGCGGCGATCTGGACGGCGGTGAAGCCGCCGTAGGAGGCGCCGAACATGGCGGTTTTGCCGGTGGACCAGGGCTGCTGCGCGATCCATTCGATGGCTTCGACGCAGTCCTGCTGTTCACGCGGGGTATATTCGTCGGTGTTGACGCCCTCGCTGCTGCCGGTGCCCCGGCAGTCGATACGGGCGCCGATGAAGCCGTTCTGGGCAAAGGTGTTGTGGTAGCCCGAATAGGGGGCGGAGTCGTCTTTTCGGTAGGGGATGTATTCCAGGATGAGCGGGTGGGGGATATCGTGCCAGTTCTGGGTGTCGGGCACGTGCATGTCCAGGGCGAGGTGGACGCCGTCGGACATGGGGACCATGACGTTTTTGATGAAGCGGACCCCATCTTTGGGAGGGAATTCAATGGGCATGGGGGTCTCCTTCGGACCTAACCCCGCTTCAATTGCGGATTTCGGATTGCGGATTTCGGATTGCGGATTTCGGAATGAAAGATTTTAAATCCGCATTCCCCAATCCGCATTCCGCAATTTCCCCGGGGGGGTTAAAGCACCAGCCGGTCGGGCGGGCGATAGTCGCTTTGTTGTGGATGCCAGGTTTGGCCGCAGCGGCCGCTGATAACGGTCCATTCGCCGGCGGTGAGGTTGCCGTGGTGGTGGTAGAGGAAGCGCCGGAGGCCGGCATCCTGCGCGGCCTGGAGCAGCTGGTTGAGATCATGGGCGGACATGGGGTCGCCGTCGTGGGGGGCGCGGCCGGCGTCGATCCAGGGGACGATGCGGTTGGGGTCGTGTACGGTTGCGAGTGCACGCTGTGTTTCTTGAGTGACGATGCGGTTGAAGAGTTCGGGGGTGAGGGCGGACTCCAGGTCGGTGCGGGACTGTACGCCGGGCAGGGCGAGGCCGAAGAGGGCTTCTACGACGGCGAGGGCGTTTGTGTCGCTCAGGCCGGGGTTCCATTGGGTGAGGGTTTCAACGTAGCGGTAGACGGTGCCGAGCATGCCGTCGAAGCCCCGGTGCCAGAAGTAGTGTTTGGGCAAAAGGATGTCCATGAATTGGGCGAGCTGTGCGAAGTCGTAGCCGCAGAGGGGGGCGAAGGCGGCCGAGCGAGGGCCGACGCCCAGTTTGACGGGGCGGTTTGTTTCGGCGGCGAGGCATTGGCGGACGCTTTGAAAGAAGTCGGTGAGGGATTCCACACGAAATTGAAGCCAGGCCATCAGGTCAGGGTCGCTTCCGAAGAGGTGAAAGGCGCCGAGGAGACCGCCGGGAGCGTGCAGGTGGATATGCGAGGGGGTGAGGGCGTGGAGGCGCTCGAAGAGGCGGTCTCTGGCAGCGGTGAGGGCGGCGTAGTCGTAGCCGAGGTCGGCGCATTTGGGGGCGACCGATTCGGGCAGGTCGTGAAAGATGTAGGAGCGGTGGTTCATGTGGTGAGGGGCGATTTCGTAGCCCCATTCGGGGCCGTCCATGATGCCGCCGTCGACCATCGGGTAGTGCTGGAGGGTGTCGATGATGCGCGCACAGGTTGCGGCCCGGGTTTTCTCATCGGCGAATATGTGGCCCTCTCCGCCCGGTCCCGAGCCTGCCGAGGGCTGGAAGATCCAGACGGACCAGCCGCGATCTTTGGCGGCGGTGAGGGTGTGTTCCAGTTTTGCCCGCTTTTCGGGTGAGGGTTCGGGGGATGGAGGGGGTTCGACACCGAGGCGCCGGTAGATTTCAGGGTCCGGGTCGAAGGTGGCGCACGGTGGGGGGCCGGAGGATGCGGTTCGCACGCCCGGAAGGAGGTCGGCGGCGTTAAAGACCAAGGGGCCGACCACCAGGCCGTCCACACCGCCGGCCGCCCAGGCGTCGAAGAGCCGCTCGGGGTCATCCAGGATATGCTCCACGTCGCGCATGACGTCCATCCAGAGTTTCACGCAGGATCTCCTCTTTTAAAAGCGCCAAGGAAGGGATGGACAGTAAGTAAATTGGAAATGGGGCCGGATGCAAGCCTTTTCCGTGTGTGCCGGAGTTCGCTTCCACTTCGGAAGGCGACCCCGTCCAGAGCCGCCTGGATTCGCGGGAAAGCGAAATTTTTTACTTAGCTCTTGGAATCGCTTCTTACTTTTACTATTTTTTCTCAGTAATTTCCGGTTAGAAAATTGCTTGCCAGAGGAACGTTTAATAAGACAATTAAAAACAAAGATTTAACTTGAAATCTCTTCTCCCATACTATCCCAGCTTAAAAATTCCGAACGAAAAATCGGATCCGAATGAGGCTTTTCCAACGGCCTTTTGGACGATTCGGGCCTTTCGGCGCAGTCCTTTTGCTCAAAGAGTCGTCGAGTCGAGCGATCTGGATGCGATCCCGAAGGCGATGGACTCCAGAGAGAGCCGTTGGGTAGGGCTATTTCAGGTAGTTCTCGGTCGTGTCGAACAGATTTTTCTATTTAACATTTTGTTTAGAAACGTCTTACGAAGGTTTCGATAGCTTTTTTACTCCAGCAAAATCCTAACCGGAAATTACTGATTTTTTCTACGAATTCCATTGTAGCGTGGATGAGAGATCGGTGGAGACCATGCAATGAACGATTTGTTTCCTTTCACCCGGCTTGTTCGCAGCCTGCCGGAAACGGTGCCGTTTGTGGGGCCCGAGACGCTGGAGCGGCGCGGAGGCGTTGTTTTCAAGGTCCGGTTGGGGGCGAATGAGAGCGCATTCGGGATTTCGCCGAAGGCGCGTGAGGCCATGCGCGAGGCGGTTGAGCGGGTGTCGTGGTACAACGATCCCGATAATTACGAGATTCGGGCGGAGCTTGCGGCGTTTCACGGGGTTCCGCTGGCGAATGTGGGGATCGGGAGCGGGATTGACGATCTGCTGGGGCTGGTGGTGCGATTGTTTATGGAGCAGGGGGAGACCGCCGTGACGTCGCTGGGGGCGTATCCGACGTTCAATTATCATGTGACGGGGTTTGGTAACCGCTCGCATTTTGTGCCGTATCGGGATGACCGCAACGACTTAGAGGCGCTGGGTGAGGCTGCGGTGGAGACCGGGGCGCGGCTGGTGTACCTGTCCAATCCGGACAACCCGGCGGGGACGTGGCACACCTCGGGGGACCTTCAGACGTTTGTGGACCGGCTGCCTTCCGGGTGTATTCTGATCTTAGACGAGGCGTATATCGAGTTCGCTCCGGCCGAGACCGCTCCGCCGCTGGACCCGGCGGATCCGCGTGTGATCCGGATGCGCACCTTTTCAAAGGTGTACGGGATGGCCGGGGCGCGTATCGGGTATGCAATTGCAGCGGCCGAGACGATTGCGGCGTTTGAGAAGGTGCGGCACCACTTCGGGGTGAACCGGATCGCGCAGGCGGGCGCGCTGGCTTCGCTTGGGGATCCGGACTTTGTAGAGCGCGTGGTGAAGGCCGTGGCGGAGGGGAGGCAAGACTACGAGGCGCTGGGGCACGAGTTGGGGCTGCCCACCCTGCCGTCGGCGACCAACTTTGTTTCGTTCGACGCGGGAGATGTGAAGCGAGCCGAGAGGATGATGGAGGCTCTGCTTGAACGGGGCGCGTTTGTGCGGAAGCCGGGCGCGCCACCGCTGGACCGGTGTTTTCGGGTGACGGTGGGGACGGGGCCGGAGCGGGAGGCGTTTGGGGAGATTTTGAGGGATGTGGTTGGAAAGTAAAAAGTAAAAAGGGAAAAGTAAAAAGGGAAAAGGTGGTGCTCAGCGGCCGAAATTACCTGATTTCGGGAGATTGGCCGGGGCTGGCGGCGGCCGAGATTGAGGCGGGGTTGAACGGGGGCGCCTTCCTTTTTCTTAACGGGGGCGCGGCGAATGTGAATCCGAGGATCGGTCCGCAGGAGGCGTTCGAGCCTGTTGAGGAGCTGGCAACGGAGTTCGTCGGGTCGTTTGGAGAGGTTTGCGGGGCGCTGGAGGTTCTGCAGGAGGATGAGGCTGTGGACGGGGCAGAACTGACGGTCCATCTGCCGCGCAAACTGCGCGATGTGGAGGAGGGCAAAGAGAAGAGGCGACCGGTGGGGATTCGGGGGCTGCGGATCGGTCCCCTGAGAATTGTGGGGTTTCCGGGCGAGGTTTTTTCCGAGACGTCGATGGCGGTGAAGGAGGCTTCGCCGCATCCGGTCACGATGGTGAATTCCTATACGGCCGGCGGCAGCGGCGGGTACGTTCCGGTAGCCGAGGCGTACGATACGGGAGGGTACGAGGTGCGGGTGTCACCCTATGCGGAGGGTGCGGAAGCGGTTCTGCGTGAGGCGTTTGTGGCGTTGCTTGAAAAACTTTAACTCTGTGCATTATCCCGAAGGCCGCCTTCTGAGGTGGACCTGGTGGCTCCGTTTTTTGAGGGCCAGCTACAACGCGGGGGCACGGCATGCTGTGTCTCTACCGAGAAAGGATCTATATGCAGATCTCCAAGCATAAAGTCGTGACCATCGAATATACGCTGACCAACGATCAGGGTGCGGTACTGGACACCTCGGAGGGGGGTGAACCGCTCGCCTATATCCAGGGGGTTGGCGGCCTGATTCCCGGCCTGGAGTCGGAGCTTGAGGGCAAATCTTCGGGTGATGCGCTGTCTGTTTCGATTCCACCCGAACAGGGGTACGGTGAGCGGGATGAAGCCCTGGTGCAGGTTGTGGCGCGAGATATGTTCGCCGGTGTGGACGACCTGGAGGTGGGCATGCAGTTTCAAGCGAAGAGCGATGAGGAGGAGCAGGTCGTGACCGTGTCGAAGGTCGAAGGAGATGAGGTGACGGTGGACGGCAATCATCCACTGGCCGGCGAGACGCTCAATTTTGAGGTTACGGTTGTGGATGTGCGCGATGCAACCGCCGAGGAGCTGGAGCACGGGCATGTTCACGGACCGGGAGGTCACGACCATTAAAAGGGTTTGCCGATGCAAACCACGTATGATGTGATTGTTGTAGGCGGTGGGGGCAGTGGGCTGGCGGCGGCGGTGAGCGCAGCGGAGCACGGCGCTTCCGTGCTGTTGTTGGAGAAGCAGGCTCAACCGGGCGGCACAACCGGTATTGCCGTGGGGTCGTTCAGTGCGAATCGCACGCGGCTGCAAGAGCAGGCCGGGGTCCAGGACGATTTGGAGGCCCACGCCGAGGACGCGGGCAAGTTTGCGCCGGCCGATATCGAAGGCCGAAACGCAGAGGCGCTTCGCCGGTTTTTTCTGAGCCACAGCGCGGATACGCTGCACTGGCTGATGGGGATGGGGCTGCGCTTTCATGGACCGAATCCCGAGCCGCCCAACCGGGCGCCGCGCATGCACAATGTGGTGCCCGGGGCCAAAGCCTATATCGCCACGCTTCAGGCCCGGTTGCTGCGGGAAGGGGGCACGATTCTTTGCGCCGCGCCGGTTGAGGAGCTCGTGAAGGCAGGATCGCGTGTGAGAGGTGTTGTGGCCAGCGTTGAGGGCTCGCGTGTCGAGTTTTCTGCTGAGCGCGGGGTGGTGCTTGCCGCGGGGGATTACGCAAATTCGGCCGAGCTTATCGGGCGGTTCAAGGGGGACCGGTTTGCCGGGATCGAGGGCATCAATCCCCACGCCGGGGGGGACGGGCATGTGCTTGCCGAGCGCGTGGGGGCCAGGCTGGTCAATATGGATATTACCTACGGGCCGGAGATCCGGTTTGTGCCCCCGGAGGGGAAGTCGTTTCAGCAGCTTCTGCCGACCCGAGGGCCGTTGGCTTCTCTGATGGGAAAGCTTGTGCCTTTTGTGCCGCAATTTGTGATGGCCATGATGATCCGGCGTTTGCTGGTAACATGGCAGCATCCGGAGGACGCGCTGTTTGACGACGGGGCGATTCTGGTAAACGCAAACGGCGACCGGTTCTGTGACGAGACTGCCTGGCCGGACCGCGAGATTGCAATCGCACAGCAGCCGGACAAGGTGTGCTATATTCTGCTGGACGAGTCACTCATTGAGCATTACAGCCAGTGGCCGCACTTCATCTCAACGGCGCCGAAGATCGCCTACGCCTATGTGGCCGACTATCTGAAATTACGGCCGGATGTGGCGGTGGAGGGCACGTTAAAAGCAGTCACCGCCCGGCGCGGTCTTCCCGCAGATTCTCTAAAAGCCGCTGTTGAGGCCTGCAACCGGGAGCGGGCAGGCGCCGATCGGCCCGCGCTTGCCGGCGAGCGGTGGGTGCTCCTCGGACCGGCCAGGGCGTATTTTACCACGACCGAAGGGAGCGCGGCGATTAATCAGGAGTTTCAGGTGTTAGACGAGAACGATCAGCCGATTCCGGGGCTTTACGCGGTCGGTCAGAACGGCCTGGGAGGGCAGATTCTGTGGAGCCACGGGCTGCATATTGCATGGGCGATGACCAGCGGGCGGCTGGTGGGGAAGCTGCTTGGGACGGGGGAGATTCGGTAGCAGTGGCAGGAAGGTGATTTTCACAGGAGGATTTTTTGGCGATCCGATATCCGCTGAGTATCCACTGCAAGGCAGGACGGGAGGTGATGGAGCGGTTTGGGCTGCGGAGCGAGGCGCCCACGCGGCTTGTTCCCCAGGCTGTGGATGGGGTGGCGGACCTGATTGTGAGTGCGCACGCGCCTTACAGCGTAGGGGGGACACGGCTGAGTATCGCCGATTCGGACGATGCGATTCGGGAGACGTCGATCGATCAGATCGGACGGTATATTGAGGCGGCCGCGGCCCTGTTTCCGAACCTGCAGAAGGTGAATATGCACTGTTCGCCCTGCCGGTGGGTTTCCAGGGATCGAACGCTGGTGGGGGAGTACGACCGGCTGATCGACGGGGTCCGTCACTTAGGGGGGATTGCGGGTCGGTACGGCCTGGAGCTGGTCTTAGAGAACAATCGCGCGTACTGGGAAGGCGTGCCCGGGAGTGTGCCGGCGGACCAGGTGGACCGGGAGGCTCAGAATGGGTACTTCGGGACGGCGCCGGGGGAGTGGATGCAGATCCAGGCGGATGTGGCTCGGTCGAACGTTTACCTCTGTCTGGATCCGAGCCACGCATGTACGTACGCCCACACCTTTGTAGAGGTGGAGAGGCGCCGGGAGACGATGATGGCCTTTCTAAGCGCGGGAGAAGCGCTGCGGCACGTTCACTGGAATGGGAACGATCTGGAATCTGTTAAGGGGCGACAGGATACGCACATGTGCATCGGCGCCGATACGCTGCCGGTCGAGTTTCACCGGACGATTAAGGGGCTGGACGCGACGCTTTTGCTGGAGCACTTTTATTCGGTGGAAGAGCTGGAGGCCGAACTCGGGTTTATCGAGGGGCTGTGATCGGGGGATTTGTGCTGAATCTATAATTTCTGACCCTGGGACGTTGAAGGCGCAAATAGGGGTTAAAAAAAGGGTTGCATGATCGTGTGGCCTGGGTTATCATGGGGCGTTGAAGGCGCAAAATAGGGGTTAAAAAAAGGGTTGCATGATCGTGTGGCTTGGGTTTACATACAGCCCCCGATATATCAATGGGGATGGAAAGACGCTCTGTTGCCTGAGTACAACCTGAGGAGGGAGGAATGCACGCTATGATACGCCCATTCCTGAGAGCCGCCGCTGCCCTGGCTGCTACAATAATGATAGTCGGCCAGGGTCACGCACAGACAATCACGACCGTGGCAGGCGGAGGTGTTCTAGTGGTCGATTTCAGAAGTTCGCATGAGTTTATGCAGCCAGCCGGATTCGCTGCATTCGTTCTTCCAATTCCTGCCTTGTAAAGCGCCAGTTGAAAGGTTCGGCAGTGAGATTATAGTATTCCTCAAAGCCCAAGATCCTGGCTTCCATCGCCTGTCGATCTGCCAGGTCATTGGGCGTGAGCGCCTTTCTTTGCAAGATCGAGAAATAGATCTCAATCTGATTGAGCCAACTGGCGTGGATAGGGAGATGGACGGCAATGGCATTTTCATAGGCATCCTGGAGCCGTTTAGGGAACGTGGTGGTGTAATGAGAAGATCCGTTGTCCACAATCCAGAAGACCCGATCAGCCGAAGCATAAGGCTCCCGTCCCATCACCAGGTCCACCAGCTTTTGAAAGGGCACGATGCCGGTTTTCTCATCCACACGCCCAAAGATGTGCCCTGAGAACACATCCAGTGCAGACAGATAGGCCACTGTGCCCATCCGTTTGTAGTCATTTTCCATACGAATGGGTTTGCCACAATCAGGTGGCAATGTGGCAAACTCTCGGGCTAAGATTTGGAGTTGGGATTTTTCATCGGCACAGATAACGAAGTCTTTCTTGCCAAGCGGTATCCCCTCCCATATGCCTTGATACAGGTCCAGAATGCGACTGGCTTTCTCTAAAAAGTTGGGGGCTTTGATATGAAGCCAGGATCGGTGATACCAGGGACGAAGGGCATCCTCTTTGAGAATGCGCCAAATCGTTGTGGGTGAGATTGAAGTGATCAACGCACACCTTAACACTTCCTGTTGAATCTCAAATAAGCTGAACCGAGACAGGGGCAACCCCCGTTGTGCGGGCAGTTGACAGGCAATGGCTTTGACTTCACTGACTTGCACAGGGGGAAAAAGTGGGCGGTCGCCCACTGCGCGGTAGATCCTCTAAAGTGAAGCCTTCTTCAGTCCACCTTTTTCGCCACTTCTGCGCCGTAGGTGAACTGACACCTGCCCTGTCGGCTAACCTCTGGTTGCCAATGGCTTTATTCTCGGCTAAGGCCACCACCATCTTTGCCCGCTGCACCTGGGATTGAGGCGCGTTGCGCTGACGAATGATTTTCTGGGCTTTTGCCAGTTGGGCTTTTGTGAAGCGAGGTTGGTATTGGGGAAGGGGACCTGACATTATACACCTCCTTTACCGATTGGAATGAGGCGTATAACATACCCCTTTTTTGCCACCTATGCAACCTCATGCGTATTTGCGAAATCGACCACTAGTGGTCGATTTCAGAAGTTCGCATGAGTTTATGCAGCCAGCCGGATTCGCTGCATTCGTTCTTCCAATTCCTGCCTTGTAAAGCGCCAGTTGAAAGGTTCGGCAGTGAGATTATAGTATTCCTCAAAGCCCAAGATCCTGGCTTCCATCGCCTGTCGATCTGCCAGGTCATTGGGCGTGAGCGCCTTTCTTTGCAAGATCGAGAAATAGATCTCAATCTGATTGAGCCAACTGGCGTGGATAGGGAGATGGACGGCAATGGCATTTTCATAGGCATCCTGGAGCCGTTTAGGGAACGTGGTGGTGTAATGAGAAGATCCGTTGTCCACAATCCAGAAGACCCGATCAGCCGAAGCATAAGGCTCCCGTCCCATCACCAGGTCCACCAGCTTTTGAAAGGGCACGATGCCGGTTTTCTCATCCACACGCCCAAAGATGTGCCCTGAGAACACATCCAGTGCAGACAGATAGGCCACTGTGCCCATCCGTTTGTAGTCATTTTCCATACGAATGGGTTTGCCACAATCAGGTGGCAATGTGGCAAACTCTCGGGCTAAGATTTGAAGTTGGGATTTTTCATCGGCACAGATAACGAAGTCTTTCTTGCCAAGCGGTATCCCCTCCCATATGCCTTGATACAGGTCCAGAATGCGACTGGCTTTCTCTAAAAAGTTGGGGGCTTTGATATGAAGCCAGGATCGGTGATACCAGGGACGAAGGGCATCCTCTTTGAGAATGCGCCAAATCGTTGTGGGTGAGATTGAAGTGATCAACGCACACCTTAACACTTCCTGTTGAATCTCAAATAAGCTGAACCGAGACAGGGGCAACCCCCGTTGTGCGGGCAGTTGACAGGCAATGGCTTTGACTTCACTGACTTGCACAGGGGGAAAAAGTGGGCGGTCGCCCACTGCGCGGTAGATCCTCTAAAGTGAAGCCTTCTTCAGTCCACCTTTTTCGCCACTTCTGCGCCGTAGATGAACTGACACCTGCCCTGTCGGCTAACCTCTGGTTGCCAATGGCTTTATTCTCGGCTAAGGCCACCACCATCTTTGCCCGCTGCACCTGGGATTGAGGCGCGTTGCGCTGACGAATGATTTTCTGGGCTTTTGCCAGTTGGGCTTTTGTGAAGCGAGGTTGGTATTGGGGAAGGGGACCTGACATTATACACCTCCTTTACCGATTGGAATGAGGCGTATAACATACCCCTTTTTTGCCACCTATGCAACCTCATGCGTATTTGCGAAATCGACCACTAGCGCCCCGGCACTCGGATTGTATGATGGGTCGGCATCGACAAAAACCGGGATGGCGTTGAGAAAGAGGACGCATGTGGCCGAAGCAAAGAAACTCAGTGCGGGAACCAGGACTTCATCACCCGGCTCGACCCCGGCTGCTGCAAGGGCACAGATTAATGCCTGAGTGCCCGAGGTTGTTGTGATACCGTATTGAGCGTTCTGGTAGGCAGAAAAGGCATCTTCAAATTCCCTGACCTTAGACTCCTCGCCGCCGCCCCACCAATGCCCCGTGTGGAGTACGTCTAATAATGCTTTCTCTTCACGTTCATCCCAAATTGGCCACTGTTTACCCAATGAGCGGGTCATGAGTTTTTGGCCGCCGCTGACTGCTAATTTTGCCATCTGTGCCTTCTCCGGCGAGGACACCCATCCTCATTTTGGACCTCAAGACGTTGTTTTTACAGCAGCAAGATAATACCGTTCATGCCAAAATACAAGAAAAATGACGGATTTCATGGTGACTTCGCTCTGTCACTCCCTCCTTGCATTTCCATTGCTTTTTCACCCTGAGCGCATTATTTTTCCGTCGTAGCAGGACAATACGTAAGGGTCCGAAATGGGGGCTGAGCAGTCCTTGCAGGACCTGGGTTTTGGGGTATACTTCGGACAGTGGAGGTATGCCCTGTATGTTTTGGAGACTGGCGATGCTGATCACGAAACCCCACCCAACCCATCCCACACGAAAGGCACGAAACCAGATCACGAAGGACACGAAGCCACCCATCACCACCCATCCCACACGAAAGGCACGAAACCAGATCACGAAGGACACGAAGCCACCCATCACCACCCATCCCACACGAAAGGCACGAAACCAGATCACGAAGGACACGAAGCCACCCATCACCACCCATCCCACACGAAAGGCACGAAACCAGATCACGAAGGACACGAAGCCACCCATCACCACCCATCCCACACGAAAGGCACGAAACCAGATCACGAAGGACACGAAGCCACCCATCACCACCCATCCCACACGAAAGGCACGAAACCCTTCCGCACAACCGCCCGGGGTGGTGTGGGGCGGAGTGGTTTGGTGTCTTTCGTGCCTCTTCGTGCCCTTCGTGATCCAAACCCTCCACGCCGCACAGCCTTATCAGCCGGTGCAGCCCGATCCAGTGCTGGAGCTCCGGCGCTGGCGCTCTTTCCCCGAATTGAAGGGGTTGGGCCTCCGGTGTATGGTTGAAGACAAAGATGGCACCATGTGGTTCGGCCTGAACCGGGAAGTGCGGCGCTACGACGGGACGAACTGGACGGTCTACACGCCGGAGGATGGATGGCTGGGCACGCTGGTAAGTGTGTTATGTGCAGCCCGGGACGGGAGTGTGTATGCGGGCACGGAGAGGGGCATCAGCCGGTTCCGGGGTGGGGAGTGGCGCAGAGTATTCCCTTTGAAGGGAGACCTGGAGTGGCCTATTTTTGACCTGGTGGAAGCTTCGGATGGGAGTATATGGGCAGCCACCGGATGGGGCGCACTGCATATGGGGCAGGAGGGAGCCACGCTCTACACGGACAGAGGAAATGGCGCGGCCATACGGGTGTTTGCACCCGATGTGCGGGTTTCCATTGTGCCTGATAAAGCAGCTCCAGCCTATTCCTGGCACAAGGCGCTTAGAGTAGGAATAATGGTAGCGGAGCAAGGGCTCATCTGGGCGCTGGCTTCGGGAGGGCGCGAGGAAGCAGCAGGCATAAGGTTGGGGGACCGTATTATTGCCGTGGATGGAGAGCCTGAAGTTAGTATGGACCGATTGAACGGGCCTGCGGGTTCCTCGGTGACGCTGACTGTACAGCGGGAAGGCCGTTCTGAACCGTTTGAGGTGGCTGTCACACGCGAGCAGGTGGAGGGAACCTACCGCAACTTCTGGGTCTACGATGTGTACGAAGACCGGGAGGGCGCGATGTGGTTCGGGGTGGAGCAGGGCGGGATTGTCCGTTACGACATCCGTAGAGCTGAGTCGGATGACACCACGGCGTGGCAACTCTACACGGAGAAAGACGGCCTGGACATCGGGCGGTGGCCGCGCATCCTCCAAACCCGGGATGGGACGATTTGGACGGTCTCCCGTCATGGCCTCAGGGGTGTGAACCGCTTTGACGGGAAGGGCTGGACGACCTTCCGGCTGAGGGCTCAGGGAGGGAGCGACTCGAATCCCTCCATCCTGGAGACAGAGGACGGGACGCTCTGGATCGGTGGCCAGGGCTATATGCACGCATTGCGGACCGGTGTTTGGTCGGTCTACCGGGCGTCCGACGTGCCGATCCCGGGGAACTACATCATCGGTCTTTTGGAGGCGTCCGACGGAGCACTGTGGATCGCCGGAGAGGGTCAGGAAGTTGTCCGGCTGGACTATGGAACGTCCCGGTGGACGGCATACGAGGGCCTGAACTTCCAGTGCGAGACACCCGATGGGGCACAGTGGTTTCTCTCTCAAGACCATAAGGTGGTGGCCTACGATGGGTCCATGTGGATGCGCTACGGAATCGAGGATGGGCTGATGGATGCCCCTGTCGTGCTCATCGCGACCCGGAAAGGTGTCCTGTGGGCTGCGGGAAGTCACGACACCACGGCGGCCACGGGCCGATTTGATGGGAAGAGGTGGTCCTTGAAGACACATCCTGAGCTCTCCCGGAGGATCGACCGGAGGGCGGTCTACGAGTCTTCGGATGGCGCTCTCTGGTTCGGAACAGGAGGGATTGCGATCCCCGGTCACCTTGGCGGTGTGTTACGATTCGACGGAAAGACCTGGACACACTACGCCCCTCCGGAGGCGCCGAAGGATTACGTTTATGGCATTGGGCAGACCGCTGACGGCGATCTCTGGTTCAGTGCATCGTTCGATCTGCATCGCTTTGACGGACAGACCTGGACGGTCGTCACGGAGCCGGAGGAGTTTACAACAACTCCCTCAATCGACGTGGTGTATGCCACTCCGAAGGGGGATCTCTGGGTTGGCACCCGGACACACGGGGCGTTTCAGTTCGACGGAAAGGCATGGACCCGGTACGGCGTGCGGGATGGGCTGGTGGACGACGTTATCTTGAGCATCCTCCAGACGGATGATGGCAGCGTCTGGGTTGGCACGCGAAAAGGTATCAGCCGGTTCGACGGCCGAACCTGGACGACATATGCCCTTCCCCAGGGCCTGCATGTGGGCGAGGGGGGATCGCTCCGGCAGTCCCGGGACGGGGCGCTCTGGATCAACACATTCATCGGCAGTGCGGCTGTCCGGAAGGCCGTTGCAGTCCGCTATATGCCGGAGACCGATCCCCCGGAAACCGAGATCACCCTGTCTCTCAGCGAGGTTTCTCAGCCGGGCAACACCACCCTGGCCTGGAAGGGCGCTGATCTCTGGCGCTCGACCCTGGATGAGGATCTCCAGTATGCCTATCGTCTGGATCAAGATGCGTGGTCCCCATTCTCCGGCGAGAAGAGCCGTATCTTTCAGGTGCTGCCGAGTGGGAAACACATTTTTCAGGTCAAGGCACGGGACAGGGATTTCAATGTAGATCCAACGCCTGCTGTCGTACATTTCACCGTGGTCCCACCGCTCTGGCAAGAGCCCTGGTTCGCCGGGTTGATGGTGGTATTGCTGGGTGCAATAGGTCTCCAGACGGGGCGTGTCATTCGACGGGATCGAAAACTACAGGAGACCAATACAGCGTTGTCATTGGCGAACAAGGACCTGTTTGAACTCAATCGGGAGCTTCAGCAAAAAACAGAAGACCAGGAAGAGACCCTGCACCAGTTGCGGGAGAGCGAAGTGCGATTCCGTAGTATTGTAGAAAACGCAAATGATATAATATATGCTTTGACGCCGGAAGGGGTATTCTCCTATGTCTCTCCTGAGAAACTTACTGCGCGGCAACAGGTTGCGGCACCAGTCCGAAGCCCAAAGCGCGTGCCTTTTTGCGCAGATAGTTGATGGTTCGCTGGGTGTGTTGTTGCTCGTGGTGTTCCAATAGCGACGGATCGTAGGCCTCGGGCTCTGTCCAGAGTCGGTAGAAGATCCGGGCCAATTTATGCGCCGTGGCTGTGTTGGCTTCTGCCGGGCCGATCCGGGCACGCATCCGGCGGTAGAACGAGCCGATGGGGCCGGAACTGTTGGCGACGGCCTGTGCGGCGATCCGGAAGGCATCGGCGGCTCGGTTTTTGACCGGGCGTGTCTTACTGCTTTTGATCTTGCCGCCGGTGATTCGGTTGTCCGGACAGACGCCCAGCCAAGAGGTAAAGTGCTTCTGTGTGGAAAACTTCGACGCATCCAGGCCAACTTCGGACAGGATGGTCTGCACCGTCAGGACATTCAAGCCTTCCACCCGGGTGAAGTCCACGCCACTGATGCGGTAGAGGTGGGTGCGCAGATCAAAGGCCGGTTGATTGCGGCTGGGCTTTTTGCGCCCTGATTTTAGAGGCGGCAACGGCGTTTGCGTCACATCGACGCGGTCGTCCAAGCCGCTGATATAGGTCTCGATCTGTTGGTCACACAAAGCGATCTGCTGCTGGTAAAACCGATAGGTCTCCAGCGCCTGGCGCAGGGCGAACAGATGCTCCTGCCGGTAATCGCCCTCTAAAGCCTTGGCGATGCGGTCGGCGCTGCTTTTGATGCGATGATCCTTGAGGGCGGCCAACTTCTGCCGGTCGCGCTCTCCATCCAGAATCGCCTCAATAATGCGCAGGCCGGTCACCCCGGTGATATCGCTGATTACCTTATGAAGCTGGACGTTCATCTGTTCCAGCGCCTTTTGCATGTGCTGCACATGGGCGGCAGCATAGCGGATCAGGTTATTGCGATGGCGCCAGTATGAGCGCAGGACACAAATGTCGTCCTCGGGGCGAAAGGAGGCTGAAAGCAAGCCAAAGGAGTGGAGCTGCTGGAGCCACTGGCAGTCGAGAACGTCGGTCTTCCGGCCAGGCACATTCTTGACGTGGCGGGCATTGACCAGGTAGACCTCGAAGCCGTAGCCTTCCAGGATCTGGAACAGGGGCACCCAGTAGACGCCGGTGGATTCCATGGCCACGGTGTCGATGCCACAGGCTTGCAGCCAGTGGGCCAGGGCATGGAGATCCTCGGTAAAGCAGCCGAAAGAACGAACGGGAGTCTCATCGCGATCGGCGGGCACGGCCACGTAGCTTTGTTCGGCGCCGATATCGATGCCAGCGGCATTGGGATGAATCACTTCCTGGACAGCCTTCCTTTTGGAGGCACGCTTGGACCGACGCTTCTTGGGCATGGGAACGCTCCTTGAGAGGATGGAAAAAGATCCACGGATGCGCTCGAGCCCGGGGCGGTTACACGTAAGCAATCTCCTGAACGGGATCGAACCCTTCCTCGAAGAGTCCGTCACCAATGACACAACCGCGACCACCCGGGACCATGCTCCTAAACGGGTATGAAAACACCAGGGATGTTCCGGCCTTAGCTGCTCGGGCGCATGCGGATCAAAGAAGCCAAGAAGTGGCGCCCAACGCAAGTTTCTTTCATCCATAACCCTGAAGCAAAGCGTCAGGGTCGTTTGCTCCTAACTGTACCGATATCCTGGGCTACGAAGTGTCAAGACTCAAAGGAAAAAAGGTTGTAGCATTCGTGCATCCTGATGATCGGTTAGCATGTATTGCATTCTTCCAAAAAGTGATCCAAACAGGTGAGAGACAGAGTGGCATTGAGTACCGTATGAAACATAAGGACAGAAGTTGGAGGTGGCATACTACCAATGCTTCCAGCATAAGAGATGATAATGGTAGCGTAGTCTACTTTATCGGCATTAGTCGGGATGTCACAGAAGCGAAAAGAATCCTGGAGGACCTGGGAAGGACGAATAAACATTTAAGAGAATCCCAAGCCCAGTTGGTGCAGTCGGCAAAGATGGCATCTTTGGGTAATCTGGTCGCCGGCGTGGCCCATGAGATCAATACCCCAATCGGGGCGGCCAACAGTGCTGCCGATGTTTCGAGCCGGTGCATCGACAGGATAGTGGACGTATTGGATAACAGCGAAACAGTGGAGGCCATCAGGGAAAATGCCCAGTTTCAGAAGGCCCTGAAGCTGCTCAAGGACAACAGCCAGGTCTCGATGGCGGCAGGTGAGCGGGTCGCCCGAATTGTCCAAAGCCTGAAAAACTTCGCCCGGCTGGAGGAAGCTGACTTCCAGGAGGCGGACCTGCACGAAGGCCTGGACAGCACGCTGACGCTGCTGCACCACGAGCTCAAGAACCGGATCTCCGTGGTCAAGGAATACGGCGAGATCCCGCTAATCTACTGCTACCCCAACGAGCTAAATCAGGTCTTCATAAATCTACTGGGCAACGCTATTCAGGCTATAGAAGCCCAGGGTGCGATCAGGATTGAGACGTCTGCGGATCAGACGTACGTGTCTGTGAAGATTTCAGATACGGGTGAGGGAATCGCTCCCGAGAACCTGGGCAGGATCTTTGATCCCGGCTTCACCACCAAAGGGGTCGGTGTAGGTACTGGCCTGGGATTATCCATCAGCTACAACATCGTACAGAAGCATAACGGGGAGATAGAGGTAGAGAGCGAGGTGGGAAAAGGGTCCACGTTTACGGTGCGGGTGCCGGTGGTTGACAAAGAAAGCTGAATGCATTCTGGCGAGCGGGAGACCAAAGATCCGTGAACATTGAAGAAAGAGACGGTTGGCTGGTTGTGATCCTGGAAGCCTCCGACCACAACCCTGACCTGGACTGGAACGGGCTAATCACCTGGAAGATCCCGGAATCCGAGCGCGTCTACGTGCCTGAGAGCGATACCTGGATGGTCCTGCGTAAACACCGACAACTGGTGAACACGCTCTTTTTTATCTATCAGGTATTGGGAAAAGATGATCCGCATCCGGAGGTTTTGAAACAAGCTTCACAGATGCTGAAGGGCATTGAGAAGTGGTATACTGCGGGGAAGGATATGAGAGGGGAAATCCGGAGGCTGTTGGGGTTCAAGAAGCATGAAATTGGGCTGAACTGAGCAGGCCACGGCAGGCGACCGGGTGGCGGTGCAGCGCACGGGGCCAGACGGGTACCAGGTGGCGCCTACGACGGGGCGGCCGGCGTCGTTTTATTCGTACGCGGCGCGGGTGCTGAAAGTGATTGACGGGGACACGGTGTGGCTGGATATCGACTGCGGGTTCCGGGTGTGGACCAGGCAGAAGGTGCGGCTGCGGGGGATCGACGCGCCGGAGCTGCCCACGGCCGAGGGACAGCGGGCGAAGGACTTTGTGGTGCGGGCGCTTTCTGAGCTGCCGTTTGTGGGGGTGACGACGACGAAGCCGGACAAGTATGATCGGTACCTGGCGGACGTGTTCTATCTGGCGGACCCAGAGGACCCGGAGGCGGTGCTGAGAGAAGGGATATTTTTGAACCGGGCGTTGCTGGCAGCAGGGCTTGTGAAGCGGTTCAGGAAAGGAGCGGGGTAGCACAGGGTCAGGCTGCGGCGTCCGAGAGACCCCGGGCGGTTGTTTGCCACTGGCGTTTTCTCGACGGCTGCAGGCGTTTGGGACCGTCACGGTTTGTACCCGGAGCACCGCTGCCGGGAGCTAACACAGGGCCACATTTTCGATATTTTTATGTGACGTGTTTTGTGAAGCTTTGCGTCCTTGTGGTCATCGAGGTTCAGACACAAGTAAAAGTAAACCCGTTTGCGGTCGCGGAAAGCAGCGTGTGGGTTCATCCGGCCGCGGGTGGGTCGTGCGCGAGCAGGTAGGCCGGGCTCACGAGCAGCCGCGCTTCGTCGGGCGAATCGATGTAGATTGACACCGCCCGAATATCGGCCGCATCCACCTGATCCCTGAGTTCATCCACCGGGGCAAACAGCGTGCCGGTCTGGCCCGGATCAAGATCGAATGGGACGGCGGAAATCCACAGGTGGGGCGGCGTGACGATATTGCTGAAGTCCAGCTTGCTGTGCACGCCCACAAAGATCCTTTGACGCCCGGTTCCGGAATTGCACACTTTGATCGCGAATGCGGCGTACGGTCGCCAGTCCGAAACGGCAGGATCGAGCAGCGTCACACCGCGCCGGCCGCTCTGTGCCTCTTGGGCGGAACGTATCCGGAGCTCCGCCACGAATGGGCCGTGGCACGCCGCTTCGGCGCCTGTGAAGACCTCGGTTTGATCCGGACCCTGCGACTTCAGGTACGGGAAGTCGCGCGGCGCCATCCGCGCACCCGTAGATGTCGACCAGTCGTACAGGAGGACGAGCCGGTCCGGATCGTCCAGGTCGAGGAGCGACCGGTCAAAGAATACGATTCGCTCGTGTGCGGACGCCGGAATGGCCCACCGGACGACCTCCACGTGCGGCCTGTCGTCCGTGCCGAGGTAGCTGTAGCAGGAAACGAGCCGGCCGTCCTGAAGCTCCACGGTATTCCCGAAACCGCCTCCCGAGCGCATCCCCCAGGGCGTGCGGCCCTCCAGTACGATCTGATCGTGATCGAAGTTCCACGTCTCCCCGTCGTCTCCTCCCAGGCGCGCCCGCAGCCCCAGGGGGAAAAAGAGGTCCCGCTGCGTGTACGTCATAAGCAGCCGGCTGCTGCGCAGCTTGATCACGCGCGGGTACATCTGTCCGTAGTCACCGAAGTCGCCCCGGGGCGTCCACGTGAGCCCATCGTCAACCGACTCCCACCAGACAAGGCGGCGTACCTGGTCTGTATACTTTGGACCGGTGGAGGGATCAACCCTCTCGTCCGGGAGCTTATAGTTGCGTTTTCTGGCATCGTACGCCCGCCAGTAGAGCAGCTTTCCGGCGCTGTTGCGAAAGAGGTAGCCCTCGGCGAAGAACCCGCCGATGTCGCCGTAGTTCCCGCCCTCGATTCTGACGGGACGGTCCTGCTCCCAGGTGACGCCGCCGTCGTGCGACGCCCACATGAAGACGCTGGCGTCTGTGAAATCGGTTGCCTGCGGACCGAAGACCGACACGCCCAGGAGCAGCGTGCCGTTGGGCAGCTCCACGACGTTGCGGGCCACCAGCGAGGGGTGGCGCTCGTAGGGGATGCCTCTGCGCAGGGGCTCCTGGATAAGCACCACCGTGCGCTGCCAGGTCTTTCCACCGTCTGTGCTTCGGTGGACAAGGGAGTACCCGCTTTGTGGGGGTCCCTCGTAGGCGACATCCATCGGAGCGATGCTGGACGTCATGAAGAGCGTCCCGTCCGAGGTGCAGGTGAGGAACTGCTCGCGTCCGATCACGTCGTCGAGCACCTTAGCCTTCGACCACGTTCTGCCGCCATTATGCGAATGCCATAGCGTAGAGACCTCGTACCAACTGTCCATGCCGCGCGGCATCGTCCGATGAAACGCGACCATGACCAGCTCGCCCGTAGGGAGCAGGGCGAGGCTGGGTTTGTAGTCGCCCGGACTGCCGACAGGAACCCGCTGTGCCGAGAGTTCCCACGCCGGGATCACGGAGGGATGATTCACACGTATGGGCGCAGAGCTGATCTCCATCTTTCGGTCTCCATAATAACGGGTGCAGGGGACTGTTGGTTCGAGCAACGAAGACCACCGCCTACAGGTCTTTGATCATCCAGACCAGGTCCGAGGTCCCTTCGGGCGCGAGGTCCGAACGGTGCCAGTCCGGGAACCGCCCCATCTCCCGGTAGCCCAGGTCCGTATAGAGGTGGTAGGCGCGATCGTTGGCGCCCCAAACCGTCAGATCGACACGCCGTTTGCCAAGCCGGCGGGCCTCGGTCTCCAGCGCGACCATTAACCGGCGGCCGATCCCTTTGTCACGATATGCCTTGAGGACCAGTAATCCGAGCGTAATAGACCCATCACCACTGGAGCGCTGCAAGGTTCCCTCCGCCACAATACGATCGTTGGCCTCCACCACCAGCAACACACCCGTCCCGCAGGCCATATCGGTGAGCCGTTTGCCGAGCATCTCACCGGCCACCCGGGTATCGGCATTTCGGGGACTCGCCATCACCCGCTCCTGATACAGTTCGCGATGCATTGCGCCGTAAGGCTTCAGGTCGCTCCACTGCGCCGTGCGCATCACAAAGTCCTGTCCGTCAGCATCCCATTGCTCGATAAGTCGCCCTTCGTCTGTACTCATCAAGAGCCTCCAGGTGATACAATCAGCTAACCGGCCTGTTCAACTGAACCGGGCTCTCAATTGTTCCGCGGCCTGGCACATGGCTTTAATCTTGGCAAATGCCTCATCCAGATCCATCGGGTGATAAACCGATGGCGAAAAACCGCAGTCCGGGTGCAGCACGATACGTTCCTTGTCCACGTATTTCATGGCCGTTTCTACCTGAGTGATCACCTCTTCCGGCGTCTCTACGTTTGGATTGCAATGATCAATGCAGCCCAAACCCAGGCGGGTGTGCTTTGGGAATTGCCGCAAGGAGTCCAGGCCTTCGGAAGCGGGCGAGGCATATTCCATTGAGATGATGTCTACTTTGATCTTGCCCAGTGCGGGCATGATGATGTCGTACCGCCCAAAGCTTCCGTGTTTACGGCCAGAATGGGCGTGACACAGATGTACCCCGGTTTGGATTCCATCAACCCCATCCAGCACCTGATTGAGCATGTCCACGCACAGGTCAATTTCGTAACGGACATCGGTGATATTCTCCCGCTCGCGGCGTTTCGGATCCACCAGCGTACTTAACTGGGGTTCATCCAGTTGAACGGTGTCGACACCGGCTTCCCGAAGGATCTCGATTTCCTTTCGAAGTATGGGCACACAGGCTTCCATAAACGCTTCGCGCCTGGGGTACACTCCGGCGGAGTGTTCCTCAGACCACATTCTTCTGCCCAAAATGTAGGGGGCAGGCAAAGTCATTTTTATTCTTTTTTGGGTCCGCGAACGTGTAAACCGTACTTCATCGGCCACGAGCGGCTGGTCACACTCCAGAGGGGCCACGACGGCAGGGTAGGGATGTTTCATCCAGGGGCGTAGACCAGGCCGGAAGCCCTTCACATTTTTCGCAAAGATCGTGACATAGTCCTCCCGCCGCCATTCCCCGTCCGTAATCTCGTCCAGACCTGCTTGTTCCTGCATCAGAATGATGGAATCCAGAGCACGGTCAAGAATTCGCGATGCCTCCGAATGGGAAAGATTCCCGGCTTCGCGATCCAAAATAACATCACGAAGCCAGGCCGGACGGGGAAAGCTTCCAATGACGGTGGTAGGAAAAAGTTCCTTACTCATAGTCGATTATCTCCCTGTTTGCATGTATTTCGCCGGGTTCAAGAATGGAAATACCCAAACCAGGTGAAATATCCTCCGATCCCAAGACATACGATCCATACGGCATGGAGAAAACCGGCTTTCCCAATGATGCGAGCTTTCGTAGCGGCCAGCCCCGGAAAAAGGATTAATGCCGTCGCTTTCAACATCCCGCCCCACGCAATGATGTGAATGAAGATCGCTGCCAGACTCGAAGAGTCCCTGTGTGTTAAAGCAATCGCGATGCACGCCATAAGCAATGGGAAAAAGAGAGAACGAAACGGTCGTGACCTCTTCTTCGAGCCCGTCAAGCATCGCAACAAAATGTTCGCGGTCGATAAGGATTGAGATACCGCGAACAAGCAAGACAGGTCCGAGGATTTTCGAGAGGATCAGGGTTGTTTCCATAATAACGGGCGCAGGGGACTGTTGCGTTTACACAACAGAGGAATGCGCCCTACCTCCTTTCCTTACATACCACCTCAGTTCCTGTTTGATCGCTTGACTTATGAACAAAAGTTATTATTTTTGTATTAACAGAAAGTCCGTTATGTAAATTAATGAAAGCTCAGGAGTTCATATGACAAAAAAAACAACCATTCGAGCCATTGGAAACTCGGCCGGTACCACCATCCCCAAGTCCTTATTGGAGCGCTTTCAGTTGCATAAGGGGGATACCATACACCTCGTTGAGACGGACGATGGCATACTCATCACGCCTTTCGATCCCGCGTTTGCTGAGGCGATGCAGATTTACCAGGAAGGGGCGCGAACTTTCCGTAATGCCTTGCATGAGCTTGCCAAGTGAGTACCGAGCTTCCAGAATCCCGCTGGCTCAAACAAACCACTGTCTTGGCAATTCATGCGGATCAAATTCGCCAGCATGGTGGAATCTTAGGACTACGCGATCAAGGATTGCTGGATTCCGCCCTGGCAAGAGCCCCAAACCGTTGTCCTTCTACTGATCTTCAAACCTTAGCAGCAGCTTATGGATTTGGTCTTGCCAGTAATCATGCGTTTATCGATGGCAATAAGCGTACCGCATTCCTGGCAATGTTTGTTTTTCTTGGGCTCAATGGATACCGCCTCGTTGCCACTGAGCCTGAGGTTGTTAAGCTTATGCTTGATGTCGCCAGCGGAAAATTGGACGAAACCTCCCTGGCGGAATGGCTTCACGGCCATTCCCAACCCAGATAAGTGGGACTCGGCGCCAGAACCTCAGGCGTTCCCCGGCGCAGTCTTCTTTTCAAGCCGTTCCAGAATGGCTTCAAGCACCCGATCGGCCGTGCCCGGTACGAAATGCGTTGAAGACTCCGTGGCCTCATAGCCTGCGCGGTCGTATTCGTAGGCAAGGGGCAGGTAGGCCTGGTAGCCGCCGCAGCAGGATACCAGAACGCTGTCTGGAAAACGCTCCTTCATTTTGAGGCCGATTTCGGCGAGCACCTCGAACGGCAGGCCCACCAGCGTTGTCTTCCCGATCTGGACGAACTGAATCTTGATCCGCCACCTGTTCTCCGGATAGAGTCGGGCTCGTCCGCAATCCCGCATCTTCTCTCCAAACGCCTTTCTGAGCTCGCGATAATGGTCATTCTTCGTATCTTCGACGGATAGAACCGCCTTCCTCGCCGCCTCGTACTCGGCCTCGGCTCTGGGTGGGTCTGTCTTCAGAATCGTCTCGGCCTCCATTTCCACCACGTCAGCATTCAGGTCCGTAGAGGAATCGGCCTGGAACGTGCGCTCCGCCAGGATCGCTGCGTTTCCCAGTACACTGCCGATGCGTTCCCGACAGTCGTCCCGTCGGTTTATCGGCACAGCATCGCCGGCGGCGCCGAGTGTGAACAGCACCGGGCAATGCCATTTTTCGGAAAGGGTCTGCCGCGCGTAATACGGATAGTCGGCCGAGAATTTGTAGTTGTCCTCGTCCGGCCAGCACCCGGTGACCGGATGACAGCCGAAGTTCAGGAGCACGCCGTGGACCTCGCCCTCGTCCACCAGGCGGTGGACCGTCAGTTCGGAGTCCACCGGGCTGAATGTGTACGGAGAGGGATCTTCCGGGTACATCAGGTTCATTTCCACCATGCCGTCCGACTTTCGCACCGTCCGCCGGTTGTACACCACCTGGGGCGCCTGAATCCGGGTCGTCTCGAGACGCATGGCACGCGCGTTGTCCAGCGCCTCCACGGCCGCCTCCACGAATCGGGTCTTCACCTCATCCACATACTTCTCATCGCGGTCCACGAAGGCAATCGTCGGGTCGGTGAAGTTCGTCCCGTGCAGCGCCGGTGCGAAGTGCGTGTGCGATCCCGAGATCAGGATGTTAGGGTATCCCACACCCGTCTCCCTCTCCAGCAGCGCATACAGCTCGTCGCACACGTCGGCCCGCACCCCGATCATGTCCAGCGCGAAGATCAGCACCCGGGTCTCACTGTTGGTAACAGCCAGACATCCCAGGGACAGCGGTTCCCGCACGCCGGAGGACTTGTGCGTGCGGGAGGAGTATCCGTGCGCCCAGACCGGATAGCGGGGTGTAATGTCGCGAACTGCCGTGCCGAATTGCAGGTGGGTCATCTGTCATCTCCTTAAAGAAGGCGATATATTCTGCGACGTCGGCGCATAAAGATCATCAAACAGAAGGAGTGCCGATTTTTGAAAGTACAAAATAAAAGCGCCGGCAGCAAGGATTCTTAAGGTGTCTATTCGTCCGCGCTTCGGGTCGGAGAGGCGGTTCGACTGCAGGTGGGGGATATAGATACGGGTCGGCGTTTGATCCATATCAGGCAGGCCAAAGGAATTCTCGGATCTTTTTGTTTCGTTCTCCCAAAGGTGAATTATCCGAAGTACAGTTCGGATCCCCCCCCTCGAAGGGAGGCATATTGAAAACAAGGTCCGGATACTATACCCACTAAAAGGACTTGCTCGAAGTAAGGATCTGATATTATCTTATCGAGTGCAATGGTTCGGACACTTTTTAGGGATAAATGCCTATGTAAATCAATAGGTTATGTACTGAGCTTACTTTTTCGGCTCCTCGCTGTTTGGTGTGGGTAAGAGGCAGAAGGCCTCAGTAAAAGTGTCAGGAATCTCTTCGTATTCTCAAGCTGGTGTTGTATCATGGCAACCGTTTGGAGACAGGATGCTATCTACAACGAAGCCGGCGAGAGGAGTGTTACGTGAGAGATATCGATCTGTTTCAGATGGCATTGGGCCTGATACCCCCCTGGTTTGTGGATCGGAGTGAGTTTGATGCAGACGAGAAGCGACTGGATGTCTACCTTGATTTTTCCAGAGGTGGTCGGTTTACGTGTCCAGAATGTGGCCGAGACGACTGTGCTGCCTATGACAGCGAGGAGAAGACGTGGCGACACCTGAACTTTTTCCAGCACGAGACCTATTTGCACGCCCGGACACCGCGCATCGAGTGTCCTTTGTGTGGCGTTAAGCGGGTATCGGTTCCCTGGGGTAGAACCGATAGTGGATTCACCCTCTTGTTCGAAGCGTTCATCATGGCCCTGGCAAAAGAGATGACCGTCAATGCGATTGGGCGGTTGGTGAGCGAACACGATACCAGATTATGGCGCATCCTCCATCATTATGTGGAACAGGCCCGAAGTGAACAGGACTATAAAGACGTAGAAAAGGTTGGGGTGGACGAAACCTCCAGTAAACGGGGTCACAACTACATCACGACCTTTGTCGATATGGCACAATCGAAGGTGCTTTTTGCCACGCCGGGGAAGGACGCGGGAACATTGACCGCCTTCAAAGAAGACCTGAAGGCGCATGGGGGAAGCCCAGAGCAGATCAAAGAGGCGTGTTGTGATATGTCCCCCGCATTCATTTCTGGGATCGAGGATACCTTTCAAGATGCCCAGATTACGTTTGACAAATTCCACGTGATGAAAATCATCAACGACGCGGTCGATCAAGTCCGGAGAGAGGAGCAAAAGGATCGTCCTGAACTCAAGAAAAGTCGCTATGTCTGGCTGAAGAATCCGGAGAATCTCACCCTCAAACAGCAGACGCTTTTTGAGAGTCTGAATGTGAGGAAGCTCAACCTGAAAACGGCCCGGGCTTACCAGATTAGACTCAACTTTCAGGAACTATACAATCAACCCAAAGCCCTTGTAGAAACGTTCCTCAAAAAATGGTACTTCTGGGCTACACACAGCCGGTTACAGCCTATTATCGATGCGGCATATACAATCAAAAATCACTGGCACGGCGTCTTGCGCTGGTTTGACTCCGGAATCTCGAATGGGATACTGGAAGGGATCAACAGCCTCGTTCAGGCCGCCAAAGCCAAGGCCAGAGGATTTCGCTCCACCAGAAACCTTATTACTGTCGTCTATCTCATCGCAGGCAAACTTGACATGAAACTACCCACGTGAAACAGCGAAGAGCCACTTTTTCTTCAAACTCAGCCCGAATCCGGAGTTTGAAGAAAAAAGAGGCCAATTTGAAAGTTGTTGTCTTTCAGGGACTTATCGATCCTGAAATATTTCGGCCACACCGAAAAGTGTCCGAACCATTGGAGTGAGGATATCAAAAGTAAGGTTCGATAACCCCGTAGTTAGAGGACATGCAGCCTAAAAGCAGAGGTGACTGCCATCCAGATAGTTGAGTTATTAACTAATCAGCAAATCGTCAAGGAGGATACGAGATGGACATTACGATACGACCGGCCACTCCTGAAGACGCTAAGATCTTCGGAGAAATATGTTACGAGGCGTTCAAAAACCTCGCCGATCAGCATAATTTCCCGCCAGACTTTCCATCTGCTGAAGTTGCCACAGGTATGTTTTCGGGGTTGCTTTCGCACCCCAAATTCTATTCAGTTGCAGCCGAGCTTGACGGTCAAGTTGTCGGTAGTATTGTCGTCTCTGAAAGGTCAAGTATGGCTGGCATCAGCGTACTCACAGTCAATCCAAGCATGCAGAACAACACGGCAGGTCGTCAACTGATGCAACATGCTCTCAGTCATCTTGAAGGACGCTTTTCAGGTATCCAACTTATCCAAGCTGCCTATCATGCCCGCTCACTCTGTCTCTATGCCAAGGTCGGGTTCGAAGCCCGTGAAATGCTCTCAACAATGCAAGGACCGGCACTCAACATTCAGATTCCTGGATACACTGTTCGTCCTGCTACCGAAGACGATATGGATGCTTGCAATCAAGTGTGTGTGAAAATCCACGGCCACGACCACAGCGGTGAGCTACGCGATGCCATACAACAAGGGACTGCCACCGTGGTCGAGCACGAGGGTCACATCAGCGGATATGCCACGATGGTAGCTTTTTTTGGTCATGCCGTAGGTGAAACGAATGAAGATTTGAAAGCTCTGATTGGAGCGGCTCCTGAATTTCCTGGTCCTGGTTTTCTGGTTCCGACCCGAAATGGTGAGCTATTTCGCTGGTGCTTGGAACATAACCTTCGCTTGGTTATGCAAGTGACACTTATGAGCTACGGCCAATACAACGAGCCCGAGGGTCCCTTCCTGCCTTCGATTCTCTGTTGATATTCAGGATGAAGTTTAGCAATTTCTCCTCTCTTTTCCGAAAGTAGAGTCTGTTTGAGAGCAATGTCCCTAATATTACTTTGTCAAATACGCATCGGTCGCATTAATTCAGTCAGTTTACGCTGCACCAGTTGTTCAATCACCATATTCGATAAGGCTTTGACCACCTGGCGGTGGATGGCCTCATAGGAACGTCGCCTTCGATCCCTTCGAGGGGGAAAAAGGATCACGAGGTTTTCCCCGTGATCGCGGCATTTCTTGGCGCTGGTTCCACTCCTTCCAACACAGGAAGCTGTAGGTCAACATCACAATGGTGGCATGGCGATGAAATCCCCTCCAGAGTCGGCCTTGATACTCATCCCACCCCAGAAGCGATTTGGCCACCTCGTGGAACTGTTCAATCAGCCAGCGGCGATGCGCATATTCCACCATCCGTTCCAGGGGTGTGGCTTTAGGAAAGTTGGAGAAGTAATATTTCCAGTCTCCTTCTTGGCCTCTTCCGGGTCGTTCGCCAATTAACCAGCCCAACTGGATCGACTCACCAGAAAGGGTGCGATAGGCTCTTTGGGCAATGAATTTTTTACGCAACCATCCCTTGGTGCCTTCTCGCCAACGGATGGTCCGCCACGCGGAACGGGGAAGCGCTTTTAAAACCTCATCGACACGACCGCTGCCCTTTTTGCGTTGCCCTTTCACGGCAACCCGAAAATCACATGGGACAGCCACGACATAATGTTCCTTTCGGCTCTCTAACCCCTTTAAAAAGGTAGGATCATTGCCATAGTCGGCATCGGCGACCACCACGTTATGAGGGACTTTCAACCCACGTGCTTCATCCAACAAGGTCAGAGCAATCTCTGGCTTGGTCTGAAAGGAGATCTCCTCCGGCACACCGGCCTTAGCACACCGATCCGGGTCATTGGTCCACGCTTTGGGTAGATACAACCTCGCATTTAATGGCCAACTCACCCCCGCATCGGCATACACACCCGTCACAGCAACCTGGCAATTGCCGACTTTACCCAGACTGCCTGAGTATTGCCTGGAAACACCCACTGAGCTCTTGCCTTGTTTGGCAAAGCCCGTATCGTCGAAGATGAAAGCCCCATCGCCCAAAACCGCTTCATCCCGCATTTGCTCAACCCTCTGGGCGTTGAAGGCGGCTTCATCCCATTGAATCCCGGTCAGGAGATTGTGGAGCCTCTGCTCATTGGTCTGGGGGATCGCTCCTGCGAGGGTCTCGCCGTTCTTCCGAGGCAGATCTGAGAGCAAGCCCGTGCTATACCGCTCCAGGTTTTCTCGCCCTTCAGAACGCACAAAGTGATGGATGAAGGGAGAAAGAAACGCCTCTAACTCGGGCAAAGGGTCTGTCGATGCTTTGATGTCCATTGGTATCCTCCTGTTTGCCAGAAAGATACCAACCTATCCATCAATTGACAAAGTAATACTAATCTTTCTAGGGGCCAATTCTGTAGATGCCGTACGCGTATATGAGTTTAACGCTGCTTTACTGGCGGCATACGCTGCCGTAGTGGCCATGCCGGTATAGGCGTTGACCGATGAAAGGTTGATTATCGAGGCGCCATCGCTTAGAATGGGCAGAAATTTCTCTATGGTAAATACTGCACCTTTGAAATTAATGCTCATGATGGTGTCGAACGTAGTTTCATCAATTGATCCTACAGGGGTAGGGTAGAAGACACCCGCATTAACAAATAAGATGTCAACTTTGCCGTACGTGTTTTTTACCTCAGCAACCAGGTTATCTATGTGCTCGAGGTTACCCTGGTCAGCCACAATTCCCTTCACCCCAAGTTCGGAAGCCGCTTTTTTGACTTTTTCATCACTACGTCCAGTAATTATAACTGTAGCATCTTCTTCTTTGAATTCTTTAGCCGTTGCATAGCCAATGCCGCTGTTGCCACCTGTTATTACAGCTGTTTTTCCAGCTAACTTGCCCATGTTCAGTACCCTCCTGTTGAAGTTTGGCCAGTTCTTTGGCTTTGTCAGAATTGGATGTATGCTCAGCCCGCGATACTCACGCCTTTCCGCCAAATGTGACGTAGTCGTCCAGGTCGAGTAGTTCAAACCAGGTGGCGATGTCTTCGCTGTGCTCGTCTGCCGCTTTGTGCAGCTCGTTGAAATATTCGCGCGTCTCGTAGTCGGAGGGAACGCGGGCTTCGTGATAGGCGGACCACTGGGCAATCTCCCACGGCGCGTGGTTGTGCCGGGCATTGGCCTGGACCCACTCAAGGATTTTGGAATCGCCTTTGCCTGCGGCGAGTTCTTCCTTCAACTGATCCGGGTCGATGCCGGTGTAGGTAAGAAAGTGCTCGTCCATTGGGCAGGCGTAATGGTATTCGCCGTTCTGTTTGGCAATGGTAGCGCGCCCCTTGTCCAACATGCGCGGCAGGATGACGTAACCGCCCAGGCGCACGCGCGGGCTGCGGGGCGGCCGTTGTCTCAGGTCGGGCGCCACCATTCGTTTTTCTACCTCTGTTGGCTGTTGGGATTCGCTCATTTTTCTTCTCCTTGTCTTCTGGTGGTTTGTCCATTCTATCCGTAAGAATTATGCAATGCTCCCGGGCATATTCATCACTCGTATTCCACATGCGCAAGAATCTGATAAACGACAATGGGCCGATCCGACAACGCGGTGTTGTCGCTGGCCCAGATGGACAGTTCGTTCTGACCGGATCGGGCAAATTCTGCCGGCGCCTGGACGACGAAGCCGAGGTCGGTGCGCGTGGGCTCGGGAAGCAGGCGATGGTTCAGCCGAAGCCACACGCGGCGATCCGTTGTGTCGCCGTTGGCCAGGGCGGTGATCGTGATCTTTGCGTTCGGATCGCCGCCGTCGGGGCCGAGCTGGAGCGGCAGTTTGTGCTCCTGTCCAACCAGGGCGATGGGCAGGGGGGTCGGGTCGGAGCCGAACCGGGCATTGCCGCCCGAGTCCTGCGCGCCCTGGATGCAGTAGATCTTGCTGGTGCCGACCAGCGCCGCCGGGTCGCCGATCTGGGTGAGCACCTGGTAGGCGATCTCCGGAGGCGCCGCCCGTTCCACCTCATCCATGCAGAAGAGGTTGAACAGGTACTGGCCCTCAAAGCCCTGGTGCCAGTAGTGCGCGGCATGGCCGCGGACCGCTTCCGGGAAAGCCATCGGCCGCTTGAGCAGGTCTTGGCACAGGGGGAGATAAGTATTGGTGTTCACGGACGGATAGATCGGCACGCCGTACTGTTTGCTCAGTGACACCCATTCATGGCAGGGCACCACATAAGGAAGATACCCTGCGCCCACGATCAAAACGTCGATCAAGCCCTCCTTCAACCAGGTTACGACGTCGTGACCCTGGCCGAGCGAGGATTCGACCGAGTCGTTGACGTGTACAACGAAGGTGAAGGGCCGTCCTCGCTTTTCGCCGATGTCGTTCAGGAGTGCCCGCACCTGCCGGATCAGGTCGGTCATCTTCGGGGCCAACTCGCGCTCCTGGCCCAGCGGGAAGTAGAACCCGTGGCGGGTGAAGTCCAGTTCGTAGCCGTCGAAGTCGTGGGCGGAGGCGTTGTGCCGGATGAAGTCGAGCCGGTGCTGCCGCACTTCGGGCCGGGCGTAGTTGAAGACCGTCCACTGGTTCCGCTCGGCCAGTTCGATCGGCAGGTGGCGGTCCTCCTCCGGCGCGACGAGCAGTTCGGGGTGCTGCCGCTTCAGGTCGTCGTGTACGTGCTCCAGATCTTTGGCCCGCGAGTCGTGGATGTCGTTCATGCGCAGTGACGCCCATACTTCCATGTCACAGGCGTGGCACTTTTCCACGACCATATCGTTGGCGTGGGAAGCTGACTTCACGCCTGGAACGAGTGAAGCGTCACTGTAAGGCGGATCGGCGCCGTTGCCCACGCACCACACGTACGTGTCCACGTGCGAATTAAACGTAACCGTCGTACGCGCGTCGAGGAATGACTGCTCGTCGTGGACGTTGTATTGGAAGGGGGGGTTGCTGGCGGACCTCTGCTGATCCCCGTCATCGTTGCAGATAATGCGTCGCTTGCGGTGCCTGTCGAATGCTTTCATGCTCCGGACCTCCAATCGTAATCCTGCAAGATGATCCCATCTTTCAACACAGTCTGAGCGTCTTTCTGATCGGCATCCCTCCACCCTTTCGGCTCGATTGTCTCACGCATCTCCGCTCTGGACGATCACCGGCACGACGTATTCATCTCCTGGATTGACCAGGAACGTGTGTCCACTGGCGAGGTCGGTGCCTTCCTTTAGTCCGCGCACGATGGTAATGTCTCCGGTCGAGATGCCGTCCCCCATGATTGCCTTGATCTCGTAACTTGTATCCATCGGCAAGCCGTTGATGAAGTGGATCGTGCGGCCCACGAGGTCGGCATCCTGCGGTAGGGGAGGATCCAGAAAGACCTGGTTGTTCCCGGCGTCGGAAGCGTCGATCCGCACCACATTTCCACGCCAGTCGGCTCGGTCTGCCGTCAGCTTCGCGTCTCCACGCGCGAGCAAGGTGCCACCGACCATACGCATCAGCTTCACCTCATTGTCAACCATGCGAATCATGCCGAAAGTACCATTGAACGTAATCCCACCCTCGACCGTCACCTCTGTCGTCTCCTCGCAACTGATCAGGATATCCGTGCGGCCGTCGGCCAACTCCACGGCCACGGCGGCGACCGCATCGGCATCCCCGTTGTGTTCCACCTTCAGTTCACAAACCTGGTTGATGAACGACCTGGTGTCATAGGGTTCGAGTACGTTGACAAACTGGCTCCGCACATTCTCGCCCAGCCGGCTCTGGATAAGGTATCGCGGCCGCTGTAGCTTGCGCGGTGAATCCCCCGTGGCCAGCGCGACCTCATCGCAGGGGGTCAATGCGTGCAGACGCAGGTGCGGTTCGTGGCCTTCCCAGATGCGTTCCCGAATATCTTCGATCTTCCAGTCAACCGTGTAGGACGTCTCTACCCGGCCGGCGGACCGCTCCACGTCGTAGAGGTAGGTGAAACCGCTCCGTTTGTAGAAGTCAGCATCCTCGCCGTCGAGTTTAGCGAACGGTACATCCAGACCGACGAACGTTCCGCTCTCCTGTTTAACCAGCGCCAGACCATCGACCTGCGCGGCTTCGGCCGCCCCGTGCCAGGAAAGCCGGTGGTTCGTCCCGCCTCGTCCCCGGAACACGTCCAAAACGTAGCTGTCATCTTCGCCCACGTCCACCAGCGCAACCGTGCGCCGGTAGGTCCGCATACCCTCGTAGGCATCGGGGGCATCCACCTGCATCACGCGAAGGGGCGGTTCAACAGCGAAAAACTCGATCTGCCCGCCCGGGCTGTATCCCGATCCGGTATCGCCCACCAGTAGCGTATTGTGGCTGATCGTATTTGCCGTCCAGGCGTGCCGCTTCGGCCAGGTTCCGGTGTATTCAGGGTAGCCCAGATCCGGAATCATGGCCACATTTTTTGCCAGCAGTCCCAGGTTGAGGCCATCGTGATGCGAGTGCCCTTTGCCCTGCCCGTAATGGATGAACACGGCGCGGCCGTTTCCCGGGTACTCGGTCTGGAGATAGGCCTGCCCGTAGCGGCCAAAGTGCTCGCTTTTCAGTTTGGACGGCTCGGCCTGTGCGATCTTCTGCGCTTCACGGATCAGCGCGTCCGGGTCCTTCTGATAGATGTCGTCGTCGAGGCGCAGGGACGACCCGTGGGCCTCATGCTCACGCCATGCCAGGGTGGCGAACCTCGGGTCCCGATACAGCCTGTACGCCAGCATATAGGTCGAAGCATTGCCCGGTCTTCCCCAGGCGCCGACCGCGCCGCTGTCGCCCGTGTTGGGCATCATCCCGTCCAGCACGTTCAGCCGGGACTCCACGATGAAGGCCTGTTTGAGCTTCGGGTAGTCGGCAACTAAGTTGTGCTTGGTGTATTCGGGATAGACGGCCAGGATTTCGACCAGCTCTTGCATGTGACGCGTCCAGATGAGGCCGTAGCCTCCGCACTCCCCTCCCATGCCGTCCCGGTCGAGCCCCTCGGTTAGCACCCACGGCACCGGGTCTTTCCGGTTCACGTGATCGCCGGGAAAATCTGGGTGGAACAGCCAGTCCAGCCACTGCGGGGTCAACTCCGGATCGTCCAGCGCGATCGCCGAGGTGGCCAGCGAACTGTGGTTCATGCCCGTGTTGCCGTTGATCCGGCCGTCCTTCACCGACGCCAGCGCCTCCAGCAGCAGGTGATCGTGAATATGCTCGCAGATCGCGGCAACACTGCCCTTGTCGCCCAGGTCGTATTGCTCCGCTTTACCCGAACAGAACGCCACCAGTTCACTGTCGTCCTGAATCCCGTCGAAAATCACGTCATAGTTCCGGGCCAGGCGCTGGGCGACAAAGGTCTCCCAGATGCACCCTTCGATGCGCCCTCGCCCCGAGCCGCCCTGGCTGTGTTGAAACCCCAATTCGTACAGAGGCGCATAGTCCATCTCGGGGTAGACGTCGGCGATCCGGTCCAGCAGCACACCCGCCTTGTGGGCATAGCGCTTATCGCTGGTGAGCGCGTATGCATTCGCAAGAGCGGCTACGCCCGACTGAATCCGCCGCCACACCGCTTCAAAATTGTAGTATGCGATTATGTCGTGCCGGTTTCCCTTCTCGTCGAACATCCCATAGCCGTCATCAACGTAGAGCTTGTGCAGGGGGTCGTCGGGATCGGGATGATCGGCGTTGAACAGCAGTGACCGGTCGCCTGACTCACGCCGGAACATACCGTGCTTATCCAGAGCCGTCTTGTAGAATGCGCCAAAGTCGTTCTTCGGGTAGATCTCACCGCAGTGTTCACACTGGATCTTCCACGGTCTGTCCTCGTCAAAATCCCACCATTCTCGCCCGGACTTCGCCGGCGCCGCCTCTCCGCAGCCGGGGCAGTAAGGCTTCTGGCCCTTATAGGTTACGCCTTCGTTGGTGTAGACCGTCCGAGGCAGCTCTTGCGCAGTAACCATCGCCCACAGCGCATCGTCCGTGCGGTTCACCCACAGCTCGGCCGCCGCGACCGCGTGTTCCTGCTGCTGCCGCACCCAATCGTATTTCTCCGCATTCGCCAGCGCGTTGGCCCGCATCCCGGCGCTAACGAATCGGCTGCGCTTTTTTCTGTTCGGCATCCTGCTGACCCCTTTCGGTTCGAAAATTTCAGACCGCGTCTACGCGCTACCCGGTTTCCAGAAACTCCCAGAGCGCCTCGAACTGCGCCCCTATAACCGGCTCGTGGCGCAGGACCGAGTCGATGTCCCGCTGTTCCATATAGTCCGGCACAAATTCCAGCCCTTTCCGCAACTGCTCACGGCCCAGCCCCATTTCTGTCGGCCGGCGGCGTACCCTGCACCGGTCCAGCCTGTCGATCAGATCTTCCGGCTGCGCATCGCACTGCCAGGCGATAATGACCGTACCTAAGGCAACGATCTCTCCGTGGACCCAGCTCCTGTCATTCACAAACTCCAGGGCGATCAAGAAATGGTGGTCCCCGCTTCCCATGCCCGGGTGCCGGAGCGCCCTGCTATCTCGCTCCTGCAAGCATGTCATAATGTGATGTACGCTGCCGTCCGTCAGGTTGCCCTCACCGTCGAGTGTTTTCTCAAACCTCCGGGTGATCTCTTCGTGGTGCCCGATAACCGTGGCCATGGCCGCCTCATCACAGGGGGGGCCCTGGCCGTTTCTCGCCCGCCACCGCCACTCCGCCAGTCCGGCGTACCCGCAGAGGATATCGCCCAGCCCGGCCGTATTCAGGTAATAGGGCGCTTCGAGCACCAGGTCGTAATCCACCAGGACATACTCGCAATCCACCCACGGCCAGTCAGTATCCTGTACAGGCTCCCTGCCCTTCCATTTTGCACACACGCCGTGGATAATCGCCCCGGTGGATGCGATCGTGGGCACGGTAATCAGAGGCAGGCCCTTGTCGAGCGCCACAAATTTGGCTGCGTCCACGGCGCGCCCACCGCCGAGGCCAATGACCAGCCCCGCATCGTCGGGCAACTGTTTGCTGGTTTCGTGCAGGTGATCCCAGTCCAGCCACCGTACGCAGGCTACGCCAGCCGGTTCTCGGGACAGGTATGGGCGGGCGGTCCTGTACGCGCTGGGTGTGGTTACGACTAAGGTGCGCGGCCACCCGGCGCTCTCGTTTTTCAACAGCCCGGAGCCGTAGCGGAATTCATATTCCGCCGCCGGTTTCGCCTGGCTGCGGTTATCCCAGCCCCGGCCATTCCCTGTGCTTTTTTCTTCTTTCTTCACGGTTTCCCTCTCCTACGAGCATATCCCGGCGGTTCCGGAACGTGCCCTGGGATTTTGTCTTTCGCCTACAGAAAAGCCATGAAAAGGACCGCTGTCAACCGGTTTCCAGAAACTCCCAGAGCGCCTCGAATCGCGCCCCCATAACGGGCTCGTGGCGCAGGATCGAGTCGATGTCCCGCTGCGCCATATAGTCCGGCACAAATGCCAGCCCTTTGCGCAACTGCTCACGGCCCAATCCCATCTCCGTCGGCCGACGGCGCACCCTGCACCGATCCAGCCTGTCGATCAGATCTTCCGGCTGCGCATCGCACAACCAGGCAATAATAAGCGCGCCCAAAGCAACAAGCTCACCGTGAATCCAGCTCCTGTCATTCACCAGTTCTAAGGCGGACCAGAAGGGATGATCTCCGCTCCTCATGCCCGGGTGCCGGAGCGCCCTTCCGTCCCGTTCCTGTAAGCATGTCATAATGTGATGCACGCTGCTCTCCGTCAGCTTACCCTCACCGTCGAGCGTTTCCTCAAACCTCCGGGTGAACCCCTCGTGGTACTCGATAACCGTGGCCATGGCCGCCTCATCACAGGGGGGTCCCTGGCCGTTCCTGGCCCGCCACCGCCACTCCGCCAGCCCGGCGTACCCGCAGAGGATATCGCCCAGCCCGGCCGTATTCAGATAATAGGGCGCTTCCAGCGCCAGGTCGTAATCCACTAAGATATACTCGCAATCGACCCAGGGCCACTCATCGGTTTTACCCACCAGCTCCCGGCCGTTAAATTTCGCCAGCACGCCGTGGATAATCGCTCCGGTAGATACGATTGAGGGCACCTGGATCAGCGGCACGCCCTTGTCGAGCGCCACAAGCTTGGACGCGTCCAGCGCCCGCCCGCCCCCCAGCCCGATCACCAGTTCCGCATCGTCGGGTAACTGATTGCTGATTTTCCTCTGGTGCTCCCAATCCAGCCACTCCACGTAGGCCACACCCGCCGGTTCCCGGGACAGGTAGGGCCGGCCGGTCCTGTATGCGCTGGGCGTGGTTACTACCAGAGTACGCGGCCACCCGGCGCTCTCGTTTTTCAACAGCCCGGAGCCGTAGCGGAATTCGTACTCCGCCGCCGGCTTCGCCCGGGTACCGTGATCCCAACCCCGGCCATTCCCTGTGCTTTTTTCTTTTCTCTTCATGGTTTTCCTCTTGTATGAGCATATGCCGACGGTTCAGGACCCTGCCCTGAGGTTTTCTTGCCTACAAAAAAGCCATAAAAAAGCCCGCTGTCAAATGATTTCAACAGCGGGTGAGAGCCTTCAGACAGAAGATAAGGAAGCCATCACAGGAACGCCTATTCTTCCGCCTCCTCGACAGAACCGCCGTCTCTGTTGGCGCTGGCTTGATCTCTCCATCCCACTGATCCCACCCCATTCTCATTCCAAGCTCCAAACCCTCACGGAAAATTGTGAAGGGTTCATCCACGCCATAGAAGCTCACTTCTCTGGATCGGATCCCCGTCTTTGTTTTTGCTTGATTCATATCTTTCGCCATATTATCTTATGCACGCAATCTGCTGATCAGTACACAGGGAGGGATCAGATGAAGCTCCTGCACACCTTCACGGCCGACAAGGATGTCACGCTTGCCGCTGGGAGCTTGATCCTGGGAAGCTTTCAGGGTACGCAACGATACTTCCAGGGCGGACTGCGCAACGTGAGCATCACAGAGGGCGAGACACCCCCAGGTCAATAGCGCGGCTACCGCACCACCTGCATCAACTGAAACCGCCCGACTCTCTTTACGAGAACCGGGCGGTTTTTTCTGTACGATCTATTACAGACGAATGGCGAACGCCGTTGAAGAAATCTGGTATGAGCCAGATCCCCGGGACTGCTGCGTCCCGGAGTAGGGCGACAGCCCGTATCGAGAGACCGGTAGAGTGTGAACGGTTGCGATGAAGCTATAGTATTCGACTCGGTGTTTTCCCAATCTTGGTTTCAGAGCATCCTGCAGAGGCTTGAGTCCCCAGAAGACACCTCCAAAGATCACATCGAACCCTCGGTTGATCCAGTTGACGGCTACTGCGGCGGCATCTTCGAAAATGCATTGTCCTCGATCTTCACGCGGGAGTACTTTGGCGGTGTGACCGATGTTTTCTAGCGGGATATTTACGGTCTTAGGCAGAATGTGGATGAGAAGATCCGAAATCGTAGATTTGCCCACGTTCGACGGACCGCTGATAATGATGATTTTATAGCACGAGTCAAAAATGGTGGAGGAGAAGGAGAGCCGGATTTATCGGGAGAATTCATCACATGGTAGCGTCTGCAATGGCAATTGTCACGCAGATCACAGCATTAGGAGGGGACAGCCTAATTGAACAGCGACATTTTTGGGGTTCGGCCGCAGTCGATAACCCCTTGCGGGCGGCCTTGAGAGGGCTGTACGAGACGGGCTACGGTTCAGATCAGAGGAAAAAGCCAAACACCATTATTTCAAGACGATCATATTTGCGTAATTGTTGGCTATTACTTGTGCGTCTAGTTTATCAAACTTCACCGTTGATAATTCGGCCATATCGATTGTGGTAGGCCCCGAGAAGAGCCGCATGATATCTACTTTGAAGTAAGCCGATTTCAGCCGGCCCTTATTGTGGGCTTGGTCTAGATTGAACGCCATAGATTTGTAATTCTCATCAAAGCCAACGTGGTAGACGAGGGGGAGCAGTGTTTCATTCAGATCTAGTCCTCCTTCGAAGAGAACGAACTTATAACCAACATCCCAGCTCCAGGCCATACGACTATTGGGATCCAGATCTCCAATCGGTTTGATCGAATTGTTCGCTGTTTTGTCAACTCCAATGGAGAATTCAATCCTTTTGTATCTTTGGCTGGGAACGTCACTCAGTGTAATGGTGAAAGCGTTGGTACCATTGTCGAAGCGAGCAAGATGATAGCTATCTGCTTCGATATAATTTTCCGAATCGCCCATTAACTTAACATTGCTTAAATCAATACTTCGGACAGTTTTTGTAATTCTGGGGGTTCAAATTTCATAAGCCATTGAAAAATAACAGTTTATGGAATCTGGTGCTAAATTTATAACCTGTTGAAAATCAACAACTTATAAAAAGTGTCCGAACCATTGTTAAATAGAACAGAAAACTTCGTATTTTAAATTGACCTTCGCCGCCTGGATTAGAATACTGGAGTTGGTCGAATACGACCGGATCGCCGTCGACAACTGCTTCGAAATGCAGGTTTACCGTTTCTACAGAACGTGTAATGAATAAGGAATAGGAAACAGCCAGCAGCGATGATGCTAAAATAATCAATGCTATTAGTAAATACTTCCTTTGGATGGTTAATGCCATATGACTAGTAGATGACCACAGTGAATGTGATGAGTGAATAGGTAGCTTTTTTGGCTCCTCGCTATTTGGTGTGGGTAACCTTCCCCCAGGAACGACCAGTTGTGGTAGACAAGACGCCCAAGCTGCAGGTTTTGTGGACCAGCCTTCGAGTATTCTTTGTCAACGGTGTTGCCCGACCCGTTGTCTGTTGCTCAGGATTCTATCTTAAAAACAGTTGTTTAAGTTGTTAGATAATAAATTGTTACGATGGACTAAACGGCAAACTGGATCTCCGGATCATTCAATACCCGCCGTGTGTTTAGGAGAGATCTCATGTGCGGATACCGGAGCAAACGGTTAGGAACCACCTCGCACTCGGCAAGAAGACTGGTTCGGGTTTTTATGATTACCCACGTGAAACAGCGAAGAGCCGCTTTTTTAAAGTTCAAGAGGGGCACACCACAATTTTGATTCATCAAAATCATAGGAGGTATATTAGAAAGTTGTGGACGGGTATAAAAAATGAGCGTATCCTTGAATATCGAATAACCACAAATCCCTCAGCCGAGGGAGAAAGGATACGCTCCATGAAACAATATACAACCTCCCAAGTGGAGAAGATAGTCAGAAATGAAGTGACCCTGAGCCTGGAGGATCTGCTTCGAGCCGGCGCCCGCAAGATGCTGCAAGCCGCCCTGGAGTTTGAAGTGGAGACCTATATCGAAAGCTTTAAGGACGAGAAAGACGTAGGGGGTCGCCGAGAGGTGGTCAGAAATGGTTCCCATAAACCCCGAGAGCTTCTCACGGGTGTGGGCAAGATTCCCATTCGTCAGCCTCGGGTGCTGGATCGGCGTTTTGGACAGCAGTTTACCAGTGCCATTTTGCCCAAATATATGCGTCGGGCGCCTTCCATCGATGCCTTGATACCGGCCCTGTATCTCAAGGGGGTGTCCACGTCCTCTTTCCCCGAGGCACTTTCTGCCATCCTGGGCGAGAATGCCCCGGGGTTATCCCCTGGCAACATTGTGCGGCTCAAACAGATCTGGGATGAAGAGTATCAGGGGTGGAAACATCGGGATCTTTCAGAGAAGCACTATGTGTATATCTGGGCAGATGGCATCTACTTCAACGTCCGTCTGGAACCGGATCGGCCCTGTATGCTGGTCATTATAGGGGCAACCAAGGACGGTCGTAAGGAATTGCTGGCCATCGAAGATGGGCATCGAGAAAGCAAACTGTCCTGGCAGGGCGTGCTCAGAGATCTCAAAAAAAGAGGCCTGAAAGAGGCGCCTGCCCTTGCCATCGGCGATGGAAGCCTGGGGTTTTGGGCAGCGTTGGAAGAAGAGTTCTCCATCACCCGTCATCAGCGCTGCTGGGTGCATAAGACAGCCAACGTTTTGCAATGACGTGTTTTGGAATTGTGGACACACCAAGAAGCAGTTATCTTGTAGAATAAGGAGGTGTGTCGATGAAAGTGCAAAGATCATCCCATTCGAAGAAGCGATATGATGCTGAATTCAAGAGGGAGTCCGTTCGTTTGGCTGAGACCAGTGGTAAGACGGACCGGCAGATAGAGCGGGACCTGGGGTTGTACCAGGGAGCGATCGCGCGCTGGCGTAAGGAGCTGGAGGGAGACCCGATGGACGCGTTTCCGGGCACAGGGCACCAGAAGCCTTTAGAGGAGGAGAACCGTCGGTTACAGCGAGAGCTTGCAATCGCTCGGGAAGAACGGGACATCCTAAAAAAAGTGGTCGCCATCTTCTCAGAGGGACCGAAGACAGATTCAGGTTCATGAAGGCGCATCGCAAGTCGTTTTCGGTGGAGAGGATGGCGAAGGTGCTCGAGGTGTCGAAAAGCGGTTATTATGCCTGGCTTTCCCGTCCTGAGAGCAGGCGAAAAAAGGAACGGCGTTATTTGGATGTCCTGGTGAAAGCGGCCTTTGAGGCCAGCCACGGCCGGTATGGAAGCCTGAAGATCAGCCGCGAACTGGCGGCACAAGGCAATCCCTACAGTCGCAGCCGGGTGGCCGATTCGATGGGTCGCCAGGGCCTGCGGTCGAAAGTGCGACGGAAGTTCGTGGTGACCACCGATACGAAGCACAACCTGAAGGCGTCCCCGAACCTGCTGAACCGGGAGTTCAAAGTCGATCGTCCAAACAAGGTGTGGACCAGCGATATCACCTATTTGCGCTCTGGTGCGGGATGGTTGTTCCTGGTGGTCTTTCTCGACCTGTATTCCCGTCGCATAGTTGGCTGGTGTGTCTCTACCTCGTTGGGACACGAAACACTGCTCACGGCCCTGTCTCGTGCAGTTTGGCAACGCAGACCGGAACCGGCCCTGATGATCCACTCCGATCGGGGAATCCAGTATTGCTGCGATGGCTTCCGACAGGCTATTGACAGACATCAGTTTGTTCAAAGCATGAGCAGAAAAGGAAATTGTTGGGACAATGCCGTGACCGAATCTTTCTTCCGGTCGTTGAAAACCGAATGGTTGTATCATGTCAATCTGAAAGATCTCGATCACGCACAACGCGAACTCTTCGAGTATATCGAGCTGTTCTACAACAACCAGCGGCTGCACGCGACTCTGGACTATGTGTCGCCCGCTAATTTCGAAGCGCCGCTGCAGCACCAGAAAGAGGCTTAATCAACTGTCCATTTTTTCCGGACCACATCACAACCTGCCCAAATCTGTCCAGGCCCAGGCCAAAACACGCATCCACGAGATGTATCTTTCACCCACCAAGGAGGACGCCCTCAAAGCCTATGATGACTTCATCGCCCTTTATCAAGCCAAGTATCCCAAGGCCTGTGAGTGCCTGGAAAAAGACAAGGATGTGCTCTTCACATTCTATGATTTTCCGGCCGCCCACTGGCGACACATCAGAACCACCAACCCCATTGAATCCACCTTTGGCACCGTCAGGCATCGCACCCGCCAGACCAAGGGATGCGGTTCTCGAAATGCCACGCTGATGATGGTCTATAAACTGGCCAGCGAGGCGGAGAAAAACTGGCAGCGGTTGCACAGCCACAAGCTGGTTGAACTGGTGGTCCAGGGCGTTGAATTTGAGGATGGAGAAATCAAAAAAGCAGCCTAACTCATCGGGATACGCTCAAATCTCATCCACAACTCTTGACAATATCTCAAATCATAGTGGTCGTCTACTAGTGGCCTGTTACAAAAATAGGCCTGTATTTTTGATGTAATAATTCCGAGAATAAGCACATACCCCAGAAAAGGAGGATGTTATGTGCTTATTCGTGCGAGATCTGACGCCTACGGAATCAAGAAGGCTGACTGGTTGGTTAGGGAATTCGCGCAACGGAATTCAGATGCGCAGGGCTCAAATCATTGCCTTCAGCGGCCAGGGGATGCGTGTTCAGGAGATCTCGTCCCATCTTGGGATGAATGAAGAGTATCTCCGTGAATTGATTCGCAACTTCAACGATGAGGGCTTTGATGCGCTTCGCCAAAAACCTCGATTTGGGCGCCATGGAGTTGCCCCGTTTTGGTGGAGTGTTTAGGGCTTGGGCTTCAAGCCCGTGTTTGATGCTGTTTTTCATATGTCATCGGTGAGTGGTATGCGATTGATGAATGCCTACGATGGGGATTATACCAGCCCTCAATATACTCAAAAATAGCCAATCTGGCCTCCTTGTGGGTACGAAAACAACGGCGGTCGATCAATTCACATTCGAGGGTGGCGAAAAAGCTTTCACACAGTGCGTTGTCATAGCAGTCGCCTACAGAACCCATTGAGGGACGTATACCCGCCTCATCGCAGCGTTTACCGAAGGCAAGTGAAGTATACTGAGATCCCTGGTCGGAGTGGTGGATCACCCCACAAGGATGACGCTGCCAAAGTGCCATATTCAAAGCAGACAAAACCAACTCACTCTGGAGCGTCGAAGCCATCGTCCAGCCCACGACTCGGCGGGAAAAGACATCGATAACCACAGCAAGATACAGGAAGCCCGCCCAGGTTGGTACGTAGGTAATATCGGCCACCCAGAGTTTATTTGGGGCTTCAACAGTGAAGTCTCTCTTGACCAGATCAGGGGCTTTTTGAGCCTTTTTTCCCTTACGGGTGGTTCTGATACCCTTTCGACGGCTCACCCCGAAGATACCAATCTCAACCATCAGACGGGCGACACGCTTTTTGCCTATACGGATGCCTAATGCTGCCAGATCTTCCCAGATTCTGGGGGCTCCGTAGGTAGAATCAGAACGGGCATGAAAAGCCTTAATCTGTTCCTTGAGATCCGCATCGACCTTTGCTCTTGGCGATGGGGGGCGTCCTCGCCACGCATAATACCCACTGAGGGAGACACCCAGGACTCGGCATTGCGTGGTAATTGGCCATTTTGCCTGGTGCGCCTTCACGAACTGGAAGGCTTTCTGGGGATCGTGTTGGTCTCCTGAGCGAACCAGGCTGCTGCTTTTGACAAGATCTCACGCTCGATGCGTAACTGCTTAATCTCGCGACGAAGACGGCGCAACTCCTCTCGCTCATCACTGGTCAGACCGTCTTCTCGAAGGCCCTCGTCTCGGTCGGCCTGTACCACCCAGTTCCGGATCGTCTGGTCTGAGGGCTCGAACTCTTTGGCCAGCTCTCCTGGCGTACGACCGGCTCGAACCAATTCGACCATTTGCTTTTTGAACTCAGGTGGATAAGGTGGACGTGTTGGCGGCATAGTGGATCTCCTTTCTCCCAAGAGATAAGGTACCCACCGAAACGGGTCAAGTCCACCCACGCTCTTTGACGGAAGAGAAAGAGTCCCTCATCGCAGAAATGGCGACGGCGCCACCCCAGGCTTTGGGTCGTCCTTTCAATCAGTGGTCATTGAGAAAGCTCAGGGATTTCCTGGTTGAAAAAAGGCTGATTAAACCCGTCAGTCACAACGTGATTCGACGTGTTCTCAAGAATCGAAAGATTACCTACCAACGCACACGGACCTGGAAACGATCGACCGATCCGGCATACGACGCTAAAAAAAACGCATTAAAACGCTCTACAAGAAGGCCCCCAAAGAATCCTCGGTAATCTGTTTCGACGAGTTCGGACCCATCCAGGTCAAGCCTCAACCTGGCAGCACCTGGGCGCCTCAGAAGAAACCTGTTAGACACCGCGCGACTTTCCGCCGGTTGCACGGCGTCAGCCATTTCTTGGCGGCTTATGATGTTCACCAAGACCGCCTTTGGATGCATCAGAAAAAACGTAAACGATGGCAGGAAGTTCTCAGTTTCTTCAAATCGGTTCGGCGACGATACTCCAAAGAACGACGCTTATACCTTGTGCTGGACAATATGAAAACGCACAGCAAGGCCGAAGTGGTCGCGTGGTGCCAAGAAAATAACATCAAGCTGGTATTCACTGCCACAAATGCTTCTTGGATGAATCGCATCGAGTGTCACTTTGCACCTGCCAAACAATTCGTGATCAACAACAGCGACCACCCCAATCACCAATCCATTGGTCAGGCCATGCAAGATTACATCCGGTGGCGAAACAAGAATGCAACAAACAAGAAAATCCTAAAAGCTCAAAACAAAGTACGAGTTTTGTAACAGGCCACTAGTGGTCGATTTCGCAAATACGCATGAGGTTGCATAGGTGGCCAAAAAGGGGTATGTTATACGCCTCATTCCAATCGGAAAAGGAGGTGTATGATGTCAGGTCCCCTTCCCCAATACCAACCTCGCTTCACAAAAGTCCAACTCGCAAAAGCCCAGACAATCATTCGTCAGCGCAACGCGCCTCAATCCCAGGTGCAGCGGGCAAAGATGGTGGTGGCCTTAGCCGAGAATAAAGCCATTGGCAACCAGAGGTTAGCCGACAGGGCAGGTGTCAGTTCACCCACGGCGCAGAAGTGGCGAAAAAGGTGGGTTGAAGAAAGCTTCACTTTAGAGGATCTTCCCCGCAGTGGGCGACCGCCCACTTTTTCCCCCTGTGCAAGTCAGTGAAGTCAAAGCCATCGCCTGTCAACTGCCTGCACAACGGGGTCTGCCTCTGTCTCGGTTCAGCTTATTTGAGATTCAACAGGAAGTGTTACGGTGTGCGTTGATCACTTCAATCTCACCCACAACGATTTGGCGTATTCTCAAAGAGGATGCCCTTCGTCCCTGGTATCATCGCTCCTGGCTTCATATCAAAGCCCCCAACTTTTTAGAGAAAGCCAGTCGCATTCTGGACCTGTATCAAGGCATATGGGAGGGTGTCCCCCTCGGCAAGAAAGACTTCGTCATCTGTGCCGATGAAAAATCCCAACTCCAAATCTTAGCCCGAGAGTTTGCCACATTGCCACCTGATTGTGGCAAACCCATTCGTATGGAAAATGACTACAAACGGATGGGCACAGTGGCCTATCTGTCTGCACTGGATGTGTTCTCAGGGCACATCTTTGGGCGTGTGGATGAGAAAACCGGCATCGTGCCCTTTCAAAAGCTGGTGGACCTGGTGATGGGACGGGAGCCTTATGCTTCGGCTGATCGGGTCTTCTGGATTGTGGACAACGGATCTTCTCATTACACCACCACGTTCCCTAAGCGGCTCCAGGATGCCTATGAAAATGCCATTGCCGTCCATCTCCCTATCCACGCCAGTTGGCTCAATCAGATTGAGATCTATTTCTCGATCTTGCAAAGAAAGGCGCTCACGCCCAATGACCTGGCAGATCGACAGGCGATGGAAGCCAGGATCTTGGGCTTTGAGGAATACTACAATCTCACTGCTGAACCTTTCAACTGGCGTTTTACAAGGCAGGACTTGGAAGAACGAATGCAGCGAATCCGACTGGCTGCATAAACTCATGCAAACTTCTGAAATCGACCACTAGACGTGCAAACATCTCGTTCTGAAAGTTTTTGTTCCACAGGTTATAGGTCTCACGGCCTTCCGGCGACTTCCACCATTCCTGTCCCGGCTCAGAGTGCTCATCCCGCCACTGGTCCTTAAGTTCACGCCAGTTCTTAATATCGGCTTGGCGGAGAGCCAGCTTCTCCGTCTGAATCTCGTGGACTGAAGGAGACGGTCGAATGCCCTCGGCAACGATCAGGCTCAGACGCGGCAGCACCCCAACCGTAACTACCCAGAACGCCAGAAGCAACACGAACGAAGTCGCTGTCCGTTGGGTCAGGCAGGAAGCCAAAAGCCCGACGCAGACTAACGCAGTCAGATACAGACCGAAGGTCACCAGGATTAGCCCCAACCGGGCAAGTTCCAGGTTGGTAAATTGGACCCCTGGCGCCAGGAGCACCACACCAACGCCCAACAGCAGAGGGAGTCCGAACGCCGACAAGGTCGGAATTACGGCACCGAGGAATTTCCCCAGCAGCAGACGGTGCCTGGGCACTGGAAAAGAGGCCGTCAGACTCAGTGTGCCCGCCTCTTTTTCTCCACAGATGGCATCGTATGTGAACAGGAGGACAAACAGGCCCAAAACAACCTGGACGACCAATCCCAGATCCAGCGGCAAAAACAGTCCCAGGATCGGCTCTATCTCCGCCGGACTCCCCTTTAAACGTGGGATCTGTTCCGCCCACCCTGTAGTACTTGATCGTCCAAGCTTCGGTTCCAGGCCGCGCACAAAAATGCTCATCGGAGCAGGGGATTTGTGGACAGTATACCCCAAACGGCTAAGGGTATCCACATCTTCGGAGACCTTCATTTGCCGAATATGCACGTCAGTCGCCGCCTGGGCCAACCGGTAGTCCCTGAGCCGGGCCTGGTAGTAGGTGTAACCGCTGAAGAGGCTTAACCAGATAATGAGCGCCCCTACGATCGACAGGATAAGAAATCGGAGGCTGAGGATCTGGTCCAGAATCTCTTTGCGGATGAGGTGAGCAAGCATGGCAGCCCTCAATGGGATAGGTGCGTTGGATGGTAAAAAAACGGGCCTTCCCGGCAGCTTCGATTCTGTGGGTGACAGGACAAGCCAGCGACCGGTCCTCGACGATTTGAAAGGCCGATCGCTGACTATGAAAGCGAACAGCCCTAACTCGCGGCAGGCGCCTCTTCCTCTTGCTCGCCTCCCTCCGCGCCGTACATATAGTCGATATACAGCTTCTCTAAGTCCTCGTCCTCCAGCTCCTGACGGGACCGCTCCATAATCAACCGACCCGACTTCATAATCCCTACCCGATCCGCCAACGTGCGCGCCCGGAATATATCGTGCGTGGACATAAACACCGCCTTACCCTCTCCCTGAAGCTCTTCCAGAAGACGAAGAAACTCCGCACCCGCCTGAGGGTCCAGCCCCGACGTCGGCTCGTCCAAAATCACCGCCGGCGCATCCCGGATAATCACAATCGCAATCCCCACCTTCTGGCGCATTCCCTTGGAATACTCCTTCAGCCGCTGCTCAAACGCATTCTCCGGCAGCCCCACCCGGCGAAGCACCTGGTAATACCCCTCCTTATCCGTCTGCTTGCCCGCTAAGCCAGCGAAGAAATCCAGGTTCTGCCTCCCGGTGAAGTTGCCATACAACATCACATTCTCCGACAGATAGGCCACATACTTCTTGGCCTCTAAGGGATCTCGCGTCACATCGATATCGTTGATCCTGGCCGTGCCTTCGGTCGGCTCGATAAAGTTGAGCATCAAATTAATCGCCGTGGATTTTCCTGCCCCGTTGGCCCCCAGCAGGCAGAAGATCTCCCCCGGTTCCACCTTTAAGTTGAGGTGGTCCAGCGCCAGCACCCCGTCTTCATACCGCTTCGTCAGGTCGATTGCTTCAATCATCTCCTCCTCCTTATGTTAATTGCGGATTGCGGATTGCGGATTGTTTACCTCACATCGTATCGCAGGATTGCCACATACGCCCCGGCAAATCCCAGAATCGCCAGCAGCGTCAGGTTCAAAATGTGTACTCCATTTCGGGCCAGGCATTCCCCCAGCGTCTCCCTATTCTGGTAGAAAAACGGAGAGTAATCCGTCAGAACCGGCTCCTTGGGCCACGGAACCGCTCGCTTCTTCCGGATATACTGCGCGAGATAGTTTAAATGGTGCCCCAGCGCATCTTCGATCCACTCTTTCTGAACGTACCCGGTGCGGGCCAGATCCATCGAAGAAAATGTAACCGCGCCAAAAGGCGAAATCGCCGACAGCGCCATTGCCAGGCGCTGCTGCCGCCGCATCTGGTTTCGCGGCTTCTGCTGCATCTGGATCAGGCGGGGATAAAACTCGGCGTCCCACTTATCGTGAATCCTTTTCTCCCCCTCTGTAAACGCCAGCTTCCGCGCCTCCGGAAGAGCTTCCCAGTCCTCTATCTGAGCCTTCTCCCAGTACGCGTCCTCCTCCTCCTCCCGCTTCTCCTCGATCTCCCAGAGCAGCTTATCCACCCCTTTCAGCAGGTTCACATTGCTCCCCGCCGGTCTCAGATACCGGGCCGTGGTCACCGCCAGGTCCGGCACGATAAAAATCCACACGGTCCACAGCCCCAGAAGCCCCAGAAACGCCGTCATCCGTCGATGCGTCAGCGCAGACACCAACAGCCCGAATGCGACAAATACCATCAGATAAAATGCAAACACCCCCGCCAGGGCGCCCATGCGCAGCCAGTCGTCCGCCTGCATATCAATCTCCGGAACCAGCGTCATCACCACCGCCGCCAGCAGAAACGCAAAAAGAAAAGGCGCCAGCACGGCGACCGTCGCCCCCATCAACTTGGCCGAAGCCAGCATGGATCGGGACACCGGAAACGAGGAAAAAAGCCTCAGCGTACCTCCTTCCTTCTCGCCGCAAACCGCGTCGTATGTAAACAACAACACACAAATACTCAACACAATCTTGACAATAAAAGCCACATCCAGCACCCCGAAAATCGCGTAGATCGGATCCTCTTCAAACAGGCTGGCCTCAAATTTCGGCAGCGTCTGATATTGAATGAGCACCTCCTGTCCCATCTTGCCTGAAAGCCCGTACACCACCGGACTGAGCATCTCCGGCCGGCGGTTCCAGCGCACCCCCACCACCTGGAGGTAATTGAGTTCCTTGTTCTCAATATAGGCCTGAAGCGTCTGCCGGTGGTTCTCCATCGTCTCGCTGTATTCTTTAAGCTGGCGAACATAATTCTGCCCCCCAATGTACACACTCAAAGCCGAAAGCAGCACACACAGCGCAAACACAACCACAAACCGCAGATCCAACAGATAATTCGTCAGTTCCTTCTGAACGAGTCGGCTGAACATATGAACTCCCAAGGGTCAGAGATCAGGGATTTTCACTGACCTCTGATCCCTGCCTTTACCTTAAATCATACCGCAACAACGCCACAAACGCCCCTGCGAAAAACACCAGTCCCCACAGCGCCAGCATCCCGATATCCACCATCGCCGCCTGCACATCCGCCTCCGGCCAGGACTCCCGGTAGACCAGCCGGGGAAAATCGGAAAGATCCCCGTCGTACTCGCCGTATTTCTCCGGATTTGCCCGACCCAGCCCCCTCTGGATATAGTGCCGCCAGTACCAGGCATTATGCCTGTCCCGGGTTTGGTGCACAACCTCTAAAAACCGCTGGTGCCGGTCCATACCCGTACCCGCCAGCCGGACCGTTGCATTGTTGAACGCAAACGCCGGCGAGAACCGCGCCAGGGCCATCGCCAGGGTCAGCCGGGCATTGTAGCGGTTGCGAAAATCCGCCCTCAACTGGTCTGCCTTTGGCTCTCTGACCAACCGTTCCTCCTTCTGGACCTTATCCCGCAGGAGCGTATACCCCTCCCGGCCCTCTGGAGATTTCCAGTATCGCTCGCCTGTCCTGACGTGATACGCCTCCCGCCATTCCCGCTCCAGCTTGTGGCGCCTCTGATTGCTCAACTGGCCCAGAGACCTCAACTCCGCCTGCAACCGCTGGGTCGACGGCGCGGTCCGGATCATATCCGCAACAATCAGGCTCAAACGGGGCAGCACCGCCACCGTGCCCACCCAGAAAAACAGCAGGATCACGAACGAAGTCGCCGCCCGGCGGGTCAAACTGGACCCCAGAATGCCCGCACAAACGAAAACCGCCAGATAAAAAACAAACGCCACAAGAATCAGCCCCAGCCGGAAAAGCTCCGGATCCTGAAGCTGAACGTCGGGCAGCAGCAGAACCACCCCGATGCCCACCATCAGGGGAAGCCCTAAAGCCGCCAGCATCGGAATCATCGCCCCGATCGTCTTACCCAGAAGCAACCGGGCCCTCGGCACCGGAAAAGAGGAAATCAGGCGTAGCGTCCCCCCCTCCTTCTCCCCGCACACCGCATCGTACGTCATCAGCAGCATGAATAAGCTCAGCACAACCTGCACCACCACCGCCAGGTCCAGCGGAGGAAAAATCCCCAGCACCGGTTCCTCCGCCACCGGGCTGAACTTCAACCGGCGAATATGAACACCGGCGAGATAAACCGTTTGTCCCAGGGTCGGCTCGGCCCCGCGCACAAAAATGCTCATTGGCGTGGGCGGCTTCTGGACCGGGTAGCCGAAGTTGCTCGCATAATTCGCATTGCCCGACTTGATCCGGTGCTGATAATTGCTCTCCGTCCACACCTGTGACCGCCGGTACTCCTTCAAACACCCCTGATAAAAAACATACCCACTGAACAGACTCACCCAGACAATGGCCGCCCCAACCCCCGACAGAATAATAAACCGCAGACTGAGAAGATGGTCCAGCATCTCTTTCCGAATCAAATGCCCAAGCAAAGCCTCCTCCTCTCGTCACAACACCATCCAGTTCCGAGTTCCTCCCAACCCCATCCCACTTCCATTCTGGTTTTAACTCGGAACTCGCAAACTCGGAACTCGGAACTTTCCCTACCTCACATCATACCGCAAAATCGCCACATACGCGCCCGCAAATCCCAGTAGCGCCAGCAGTGCCAGGTTCAAAATATGGAACGCATTCCGAATCAGGCACGCTCCTACGGTCTCTTTATCCTGATAGGTGAACCAGGAAAAATCGCTCAGATCTACGCCTCCAAAAATCCCTCCCTGGCTTGCTTTCTCTTGAATATACTGGCCCAGGTGAATGAGATAACTGTTCAGGGAATCTTCGATCCGATCTTGCTGCGCCAGCCCGGTGCGGGCCAGGTCCATGGAAAGAAAGCTGACGGCACCCAGCGGTGAGATCGCCGAAAGCACCACAGCCAGGTTCTGCTGCCGCCGCATCTGATTGCGCCGCTCCGTTTGCAGATCCTTCAGACGGGCGTAATATTTTGCGTTCCACCTGGATTCGATCTTCACAGCGCCTGCTCTAAGTTTCTGCTGCTGAGCTTCCGGCAGGGCGTCCCAGTCCTCTACAGCGTTGCGCTGCCAGTAATCACGCCTTTCAGTCCGAGCCCCCACCACCGCTTTCCATCGCATCGCCCTGTCCTGTTTCTGAAGCTCGTAATAGCTATTCAACGGCACAAAACGACCGGCGATATCCACGCCCAGGTTCGGTACCACAAAGAGCCAGAGGGTCCATAGAGCCAGAAGCCCCAGAAAGGCCGTCATCCGCCGGTGGGTCAATGAAGACACAAAGAGTCCAAATGCGGCAAACACCGTCAGGTAGAGCGTAAACACGCCCATCAGGACGGCCATGCGCACCCACTCCTCTGCCTGCATATTCATCCCCGGAAACAGGGCTAGCACCGCAGAAGCCAGCAGCATGGCAAACACAAAGGGCACCAGCACGGCCACCGTCGAACCGACGAGTTTGGCCAGAGCCAGCATCGATCGGGATACCGGGAAAGAAGCATAAAGCCGCAGCGTCCCCCCTTCCTTCTCTCCACAGATGGCATCGTATGTAAACAGCAGTACACACAGGCTCAAGACCACCTTTACAATGAACGCCAGATCCAGCACCTCAAACAGCGCGTGGATCGGATCGGTCTCAAAGGAGCTGGCTTCAAACAGCGGAGGCCGCTGATAGTGAATAAGCACCTCCTGCCCCAGCGTTCCCGACAACCCGTACACCACCGGACTGAGCGTCTCCGGCCGCCGGTTCCACTCGCAGCCCCCCCAGATCAGATCGGCGAGCATGCCTTTATCCAGCGATGCTTCCTGAAAAGAACGCCGGCTATTCTCGGAAACCGCATTGTACTCCTCAAGCCGCCGGACATAATTCTGCCCACCCACATACACGCTTAACCCCGAAAGCAGCGCACAAAGCCCGAATACCGCGACAAACCGGAAATCGAGCAAATGGTGCAGCAGTTCCTTCTGAACGAGTCGAGCGAACATATAAACCCTCAGGGGTCAGGGGTCAGAAATCAGGGATCAAGGATTTTCACTTACCCCTGCCTTTACCTTACATCATACCGCAACATCCCCACATACGCCCCTACAAAAAAAACCAGTCCCCACAACGCCAGAATCCCAACATCCACCAGAGCCGACCTCACATCCTCCCCCGGCCAGACTTCCCGATACATAAACCGGGGCATGTCGGACAGATCCCACCGGTGCTCGCCATACTTCTCGGGCTTCGTCCGCCTGAGAACATCCAGAAAGAACGTCTTCCAGAGCCATGCCCGGTCGCGGTCTGTGTGCTGGTCGCCGGCCGATTCAAACCGCCGATGTCGGTCCAGACCGGTGCCGGCCAGGCGAACCGTGGCGTTTTTCAACGCAAAGGCCGGAGAGAACCGCGCCAGGGTCACTGCCAACTCGGACCTGGCGGTGTAGCGATTGCGAAAAGCCTCATCGAGACGGTCGAACTGAGGCCCGAACATCTTCTCAACCTTGTTCACAACCTCGCGGTAATTGAGATGCCGCGCCTCCCGTCCGTCCGGTGTTTCCCTGAAGTTCGGATGCGCCTCTCGCCACTGCCGTCTGAGCGCGCGATCTTTCTCATGTTTTTCTCTTGTAATGCGGGACCTCTCCGCCTGGAACTCGTGCACGGAAGGCGCGGGCCGGAACCCGTCCGCCACAATCAGGCTCAAACGCGGCGCCACCGCTGTGGTCACCACCCAGAACGTCAGCAAAAGCACGAAAGAGGTCGCCGCCCGATGAACCAGACAGGACGCGAAAAGCCCGACACAGGTAAACACCGCCAGATAGAGCCCGAACGCAACCAGGATCAGCCCCAAACGCATCAACTCCGGGTCGGTGAACTGCACCCCCGGCATCAAAAGCACCACCCCACCGCCAAGCACCAGGGGCAGCCCGAACGCCGCCAGCGTCGGAACCAGCGCCCCGGCGAACTTGGCCAGCAGCAGCCGGTCCCTCGACGCCGAGAAAGAACCCACCAGACGTAGCGTACCCGCCTCCTTCTCTCCACAAACCGCATCGTAGGTAAACAGCAGTACAAACAGACTCAAAACAACCTGAACAACCAGCCCCAGATCAAGGGGCGGAAAGACCCCCAGAATCGGCACCGTAGCAACCGGACTCAGCTTTACCCGCCGGTTGTTCGCAGCCTCAGAAACCGGAACCGACCGCCCCAGGCTCGGCGCCAGCCCGCGCACAAAAATGCTCATCGGCGTGGGCGGCTTGTGAATCATATATGTGATTTCGCCTATCTCTTTCCACGCAGGGGTTACGCCCAGCTTGCCGGCATCCACCATCTGCCGGATGCGGTCCTCCGCCGCCACCTGCGCCATCCGATAGTCCCTGACCCGGCCCTGATAGTAGGTATACCCGCTGAACAGGCTCAACCAGATCACCAGCGCCCCGATTGCCGACAGAATCAGAAACCGGAGGCTAAGAATATGGTCCAGCATCTCCTTCCGGATGAGGTGGCCGAGCATGGAATAATCCCCTGTTTACGGATGAGGGTCCATAGACATACACCTGAATAATAACGACAATAATGTACAGAATCAGTCAGATGTCAACGACCTCGGCAACATGGCATTCACATCCTCTACGGACCAACCCCCCAAAATACGGCGTCTAAAGCTCCCCCCGTGCCTCTATATTTACGGGTTCTCCACCGCTTGCCGGCTCACTCTCGAACATAAATTTCATATGAACGAGGCCGAAAGAGAAAACAATCAAAACGAGAACCACCAGCACACAGAGACCCACACTTTGAAGGTTGTGACGTTCCTCCTCCCTTCCCAGGATCTCCTTGAGCGTCTGCATAGAAACTCCTCCTTCTCCCGCTCTGTCGAGACGGGTGTGATCGGTTCAGGTGGCCAGACACCCGGTCTGGCCCATCTCTTCTTTCGACACGAAAAATGAGACCGATGTTTCGGAAAATGGCATGGTTCAAAATGGATGGGCGAATGGGGCACATCTCAAACCTCGCCAAAAAACCCTGACCGTAGGGGCAGGCCCCCCTGCCTGCCCGGATTCGGGCACCCACAGGGGGGTGCCCCTACAAACATGGTGTTACCCTGTTTAGAACCATGCCGGTCTTTGAAAAAATTTCAGGAAAGACTGTGGGTGATACTTTTGGCCCTGACAAGTTTCAAATGTCGCAGTATATTCTCTAGAGAATATGACGAAGGCTTTGGAATATCTTATTATGTTCTGTAGGGAATATTCACGAGAGAACAAAAGTGGATGGGCGAATGGGGCACACCTCAAACCTCGCCAAAAACCCTGACCGTAGGGGCAGGCCCCCCTGCCTGCCCGGATTCGGGCACCCACAGGGGGGTGCCCCCGCCGACCCCAAAAGCGAAATGCGGAATGCAGATTTCTCAATCCGCATTCCAGGGAGGGGAGACGATCCTGTGAATCGTCCGGGGTGGAGGTCCGAAATCCAAAATCGCTTAATCCGCCATCCTCCCGGACGCCTCGAACGCCTCTTTCAACTGCTCCCGCGCCCGGTAAAGCCAGCTCTTCACCGTCCCGATCAGGACCTGCAGCGCCTCGGTAATTTCCAGGTACGACCGTTCCTCCGCATACCTCAGCAGCATCGCCTCCCGGTAGGGCGTGGGCAGCTTCTGGATGCTTTGCATCAGCATCTCCTGGTTCTCCTTCCGATCTAAGGCCTCTGCGGGATCTTCGCTGTGGGCCGGTTCCCACGTCTCCCGCAGTTCCGCGCCGGAATCCGCAACCACATCCATCCGGGCCTGGCGCGCCCGCTGTGCCCGGAAGTGGGTCGTACACACATTGATGGCGATCTGTGTCAACCACGTCGAAAAGGCCGCCTCGCCCCGGAACCCCGCCAGTCCCAGGAAGGCCCGCATAAACGTCATCTGCACCAGGTCTTCCGCATCATCCGGGTTGCCCGTACGACCTCTGACAGCCGCATAAACCCTGGGGCGGTACGTTCGGTAAAGGCTCCCGAACGCATCCAGATCCCCGGCCAGCGTTCGACGTACCAGTTCGGTTTTTCTCGTCCGTGACATGCTTAACCTCTTCATTTACATAAGGTAAAATCCACTTAAACCCACTACTCCACCTCGGAGACCAGACCCGCATGCCCCGAGTCCGTAGAGACCCACTCCCTGTGGGCATCCTCCAAGAAGACCTGTTTCATATAAACCAGTCCGAAAGCGCCCATCACCAGCGCCAGGACCACCAGCACGCAGAACCCCACGTTCTTCAGATTCTGGCGCTCCTCCTTCCGTCCCACAACCTCTTTGAACGTCTGCATCTTGCGCCTCCTGATCGCTCTGTTGACCGGTGCGCAATACCCTTATGATATCGAACGCACCGTGTTTACCTGTCGGTGTGATTCGGAGCCCTCTCATCGTCCCGCCAAAGACTCGCCTGAGGGCCTTCTTTTTGCTGCCTTCCGCACGTCCACCAAACACCATCTGCCAGACGCTCGAAATCTGACGCTCTGTTCATATGTCACCTCCTTTCAAAAGTTTACAGAACCATAAGAAAAGGCCACAGCATCCTGCTCGTGCCGTGGCCTGTGGTAGAGAGACCAAAAAAGCCATCCGGGTGAGGATGGCTTAAACGTTCGTCCCAATAACGAACGTTCGGTTTCGCCTGTAACTCCCCCAGACACGAGAAGGACCATCTGCTGATCGACTCGGATATCCTGGAAGAGACACACAGACAGGGAAACCGGACAATGTAGAGATTTTGCGGTGTTCCGTAAAATCAACCAGTTACCCCAAAACTATGGGTTCTTCCAGACTATCCCGCCGGCCCTATAGGCCGCTTGGAATGCAAAAACATTCCGCACCCTTCCCAATAACGTACAGCTCTGCCGGCGCCGGTGTCGGTCGTTTCGACGGTAGCCTGGATAACCATCTTGACATCCTTCCTGTTGGATTGGAATTCCGACCGCAAATTTGCACGACTTGAAGGTTGGACTGGATAAACATCATGAACTCCCTCCTATTGGATTGGAATTCCACCAGCAAATTTGCGCGAATTCATTTAAGTCTTATAGTATAAGGATTGGCTGGAGCAATGTCAAGCAAAAATTGTCTCTACATGATCACTTTTGGGGATGCACTTCAGCCTACGACCTCCAGGCGCGAATAAGCGCCTCAAGATCCTGTCGGTTCTCCACGTCGGGCCTGATGCGAATCAGCCCCTCCAGGCATGCAGCAGCCTTGTCGAGCTGCCCGGCCTTTGAAAATCGCTTCGCCAGAAGACCGTAGATACCGGCCGTACTGACCCACACATCTCCGTTTTCCTGGCCGACGGCATGGGGCGGAACCGTCTGTTCGGCCCGCTGAAGGGTCTGGAACGCCTCATCGTAGCGCTTCAATTGGAAATAGGCCTGAACCAGGTGCGCAAATGTAATAGCATAGTTGGTGATCTGTCGGCGGGCCACAGGATCCTTATAGACGGCCTCATCGGCAATTCCCCCGTACCGGTAGACCTCAAAGAGATTGCGGGCGGTGCGTCCAACATCCAACTGTCCCGGCGCCCGCTCTTTGACCAGCCGGGAAGCCATACCCTCAACAGACAGATAAGGCCACAAACCGGCCATGTTGTAGTCGGGCACGGTGCGGGCAAAGTAGATGGACCGCTCCCAGTTGACCTGTCGAACGATCCACCAGACCAGAATCGTATGAGGCTCGACCACAGGAACACGCCGGTCGGTATCCCCGGCGAAATACTGGGCCGAGGGAACCTCGTCGGCCTTGACAGCGATGCCGGCAACATCCAGGTCTCGGGGTTCCCGCCAGAGCCGGGCCTTCACCTCCCGATCGATCTGCCGGTCATTGAGCCCGATAGGAATGCTGGGTTCAAGGTCCCGGAGTTGCTTAACATACCACGGGGTTTTGATGAGGCTTAGATTGACCACCCGGACATCCTTCCGAATGCCTTTGACATACTGGAGATACCAGATGGGATAGGTATCGTTGTCCCCATTGGTAAAAAGAATCGAATCCTCCTCGCAGGTCTGAAGAATATTGTATGCATAGTCCTGGGCAATCGTGTCCCCGGTCCGGTCGTGGGAGGTCAGGTTTTTGGCCAGAATGCCCGCAGGCAAAAGCAGCGTCAGCAGGGCAAAGACGCGGGCCAACGCAACGGAAGCCGTCCTCTGCCAGATCCAGGCAACCAGACCGGCCGCACCGATGCCGATCCAGAAGCTGAAAAATGTGTACGCCCCCACAAAGATATACTCACGCTCCCGGGGCTCGGGATCGGGCATGTTGAGGTAAAGCACCAGCCCGATGCCCATCAGTGAAAACATGGCAAAGACCGCCGCAAACCGCTTCCAGTCCCTGAAGAGGTGATAGACGGCGCCCCCGATTCCAAAAAGGAGAGGAATGAGCGAATAAACAACGATCTCGTACTTCGATTGGAAAGTATCCACCGCCCGACGAAAAGTATCGGTAAAATTGAAACCGTGGGGAAATTGCTGGAGAAAATACTTCATGTAGATGTTGAGCTGATAGGCCCAGAAGTCTCCCCGCCGGGGAAAGATCGTATGCCTGCCGTACTGCTCCCGGTTCAACACCGCCTTGAGGTTCTCCCAGGTCTCGGGATTGTTCATATCCATTACAGGATTCAGCCCGGAGCGGATCATCAACGCGAGATAGGTAGAATACCCCAGGCCGGCCAGCAGGATGCCGCAGCCCCAGAACCAGGGATTGCGCCAGCCAGGCCGGAGAAGCGCCAGCCCCACCAGAATGGCCAGCGTCATCAGCGCCGTAAGCTCCGTCGGAAGGAAGATGGCTAAGAAGGGATAGAGCGTAAGCCCCATAACGATGAGAACCTGGTCTTTAAGAGAACGACCCACCATCAAATCGGCAAAAACCAGAACAAGAATCCCCGGCAGGGTCAGCAGACACTGGAGATGCACCCCGGCGCCCAGCCCGAAGAGATAAGCCGTCAGCAGGAGCAGACGATCTCTCCGGTCCGTGTGTTCCTCTCCCCAGCGCAGAACCAGCCAGAAAGCCAGCACCGTAAAAAACATCGAAAGCGCGTACACCTCCGCCTCGGTGGCGTTGAACCAGAAAGACGTCGAAAAAGCGGTGCAAAGCGCCGCAATCCCTCCTCCCGTCAAAACGGCAATCCGCCCTCCGGCCTCCTCAGTGTCCATCCAGATGCGCAGCAGCCGCACCACCGACAGGTAAACAAGCAGCACCGCAGCCGCCCCGACCAGAACGGACATCAAATTGACGCGAAAACCGACCTCTTCCGAGAAAGGCACAAGCGAGAAAAAGCGGCCCAGAAGCGTATATAAGGGTGCACCGGGAGGATGTGGAATCCCAAGCACGTAGGAAGTCGCAATAAACTCCCCCGTATCCCAGAAAGAGACCGTGGACGCTCGGCCTCCTGCAGGGCACGGGCGACCTCTTCTAAGTCGCCATCTGCCGGATAACCGGCCCGAAGGTCTGGAACGCTACCTTCAACAATATTCGCACGAACCTGCCGGGTGTCCAGCAGCCGATCGTAAACAGCGAGGTGTACGGGGCCAACCGGGGGCGTTGTGGCAACCTGCAGGGCGCGGTAAATCGCTTGCGGCAGCCCTTCCGGCTCAATCACCGTCCAGTTCGCCTTGGTAAAAGGTTCCGAAATGGACGCTGGCCCTACGTTGTGACTCAGATCCAGGCCGATCCTGTCCACGTAGCTTCCCGTATCTCCCGCAAATGTGATGACCACAACGGGCAGGCTGCCGGCCCAGACGTTAATCAGTTGTCCCAGGCACTGGGCCAGCCCTGCCCCGAGATGGACCGAAATAACGGCCGGATCCAGCTTAACCTGAGTATACCCTCCGGCCATGGCCGTGACGCTCCCCTCGTGGAGCCCCAGGATGCCGTGTACATCCGGATGCGCATACAGCGCATCAAAGAAGTTTGCCTCGCGCGATCCGGAGTTGTAGAACAGATACTTTACACCCGATGCCGCGAGCTGCTCGATCATGATGGGTTCGCCGTGATCGGTCTCATTTGCATGAGGTGCAACCTCCCTTTCTTTCTGCCTGTGTCGAATACTTTGCTATTCTGATGGAACATAAACGATCACATCATCTGGTATCGCTCGATATCCGCCGCTTCCACCGCCTCCTCGCTCAAGGAAACATCCAGCTTATCCGCCCACTCCTGAATCTGTCCGTAAATCGTATCGGGCAGTTCAATACCGTCAATTAGGCGCTTTGCGCGGGATCGGCGTTCAAAATCCCCGGGAACCAGCACCTCGTCAAAACCGGGCGCCGGCGGTGCTGCCTTCATGCCGTCCAGAAACGCACGCACGCCCTGTTGATAGGCTTCCAGCGGCATAAACGCACCGACGTTCACCACCTGCATAAACGCCCCGTTCATCGCGCCTTTCTCAACATTGAAACTCCCGGACAGCCCGCCCAGCAGGCAGATCAGCAGCGCAAGCGCGTATCCCTTGTGCTCGCCGAACGGCAGCAGGTACCCTCCCTCATAAAAATCCATCGTCCTCACGCTGGGATTCCCGTGCTTATCCACGATATATCCTTCGGGCAGATCCACGTTTTTGCTCCGGGCAACCTGGAGCTTTCCCTCGGCAACCCTGCTCGTGGCGAAATCGATAATAAACGGGGTATCGTCGCCGGTTGGAACACCAACAGACATAGGATTGGTGCCCAGCGCCCCCACCGCGCCGCCAAAAGGCACGGTCGATCCCTTGTTCCTTGCGCCGGTGCCAACGGTGGTCATACCGATACACCCCGCGCGTGTCGCAGCCTCTGCGTACTCCCCGAGCCGCCCGATATGCCCGATTCGGACAAAACTCACACAGCAGACATCCGTCTGCTTTGCCTTCTCGATCGCCAGATTCATTGCCATTCGGGCAGTGTAATGGCCAAACCCGCCGTTCCCATCAACAAGCAGCGTATTGGCCGTCTCGTTGACCACCTTCGATTCGGCAGCCGGATCAAGCGCACCCTCTGAGATACTCTGCAGATACGCAGGGATGCGAAGCACGCCGTGTGAATCGTGTCCGGCGAGATTTGAGTTGACCAGAATCTCCGCGACATCGTCGGCGATATGGCGGGGCGTGTCCGCTGCCATCAACAGCCGTCGTGTCATCGCGTGGAGATAACCGGCCTGGAAATGATGGATTTCTCCCATAGGGTGTTCTCCTTTGATTCGTGCGCTCGTCCATCCATCTCTAACGCCATTCGATCAGCGCTTTCGCATACGCGCGGCCCACGAGACGGTTGGCATCGCGCAGGTAGGGAAGGTGGTGGCCGGCGAGGATGCAATCCACCGGCAGTTCGGAAAGCCGCTTCAACGTCTGGATATACGTGGGCTTATCGAACTCCTCACCCCCCTGCCAGCCCAGCTCCGGCTGGTAACCTGTATTCTGGCAAAACACAACATCGCCCGAAAGCCAGATGATCTTTCCGGCGTGTCTGAGCTGATAGATCACGCAACCATTCGTATGGCCCGGCGCGTGGATCACCTCGAACCGGTAGCCGCAGGCCTCGATCACATCGCCGTCCTGAACCACCCGGTCCACCTTGCAGGGCGGCAGCTTGAATCCCGCCGCGTATGGAATCGTACGCGAATCGGACAGCTCAATCCCCTCCGCATCACCCGGACCGGCAATCACATGCGCTCCTCGCTCCCGCAGCGCAGCCGCATTGCCGATATGGTCGTAATGACTGTGTGTCAGAAACAGATAATCCACCTTCTCTAAGGAAATCCCCCAGACACTCAATTGCCGTTCTGCCCGTTCCAGATCTGCCTGGACCGTACCCGCATCAACAACAATCGTCCCTTCCTCATTGTGAACCACATAAAAATTCGGATGCTGCGCGTATGCAAAGCCGTCCGCAAGGTAAATATTCGGTAGAATCTGCATAAAAGCTCCTTTTCATCACACATCGGACGTACCCTGGTCCTGCTCGGGCTCCACGTTTGAATAATCCCGCGGCACATTCGGCGTGTGGACCTTCTGAACGTGGATATGGCTCTGTCCGTTCTCATCTATCACCTCAAGTCGGGAGGGTTCGTCCATAAACGTATGCCTTTCCAGATCCCCCACCAGCGCCTCGTAAAACCGCGCGTGCGAAGACTCACTCCGCCGCCGAAGCTCATCCAGTTCATCGGGATGAAGAATAAGCCTGGGATTTAATTGAGAACACATCGGGCATTCCTTTCGGATCCAACCCTTCCAATTTCGGAATGCGGATTGCAGATTGTGGAATGAATGGTTTTAAATCCGCATTCCGCATTCCGAAATCCGCAATTTCCTCACCTCACATCATACCGCAAAAACCCCACATAAGCCCCTGCAAACGCCAGCACCTGAAACAGCAGCAGAACCATCACCTCCGTCGTCACCGCCTCAAACGCCTCCTCCAGCCGCTCGGAGGGAAAAACCAGCATCGGCACCTCCTCCGGCTTCAGCCAGTTCTTGTCCAGCTTATCCTCGCCTGCCTCCCGTTTCAGGCGCTGCGCGTACTCCCGAAACACCTTCCGGTACTGCCCGTATCCCTCGTGCGTCCGGCGGTAAAACCTAAGCCCGGTATCCGCCAGCTCCGCCGCCGCGTACGTCAAACACGCCGCCGGCGACACCCGCGAGAGTGCCCGGCTCACCTCAATCTGTTCGTCAAGCTGACGCAGGTACCCCGCATCGATCCGCCCCTGCTCTGCCTCGCTCTCCTCCCTCAGCGCCTCCTGCCGCCGCTGGCGCTCCTCCTCGGTAATCCCCCCGCTTTCCACCAGACGAGCCAGCCGTGCGTTCTGCTCTGCCCGTTCCTGGTCGATCGCCCGCTTCCTCATCCGGATCTGCTGAAACGTCGGCGCCGGTGAAAGAATCCGCCCTATCGACGCCAGCATGTTCGGCAGCACCACCGTAGCGCCCACCCAGACCGCCAGACAAATCAGCAGCGACGACGACGGCCGGCTCGTCAACACCGAAATCACCAGCCCCAACGTCACAAATACCGAAAGATAAACCAGCGCAAGACCCACAATCCCTGCGATCCGAACCAGCGAGACACCGTCTAAAGGAATACCGCCGACCATCACGCCCAGAACCACCCCGATCCCCGTCGCCAGCAAAAAGGGCGTCCCCAGCGTCAGCATCGCCCCGGCCCACTTCCCCAGAAGCACCCGGTCCCGGCCGACCCCGGTCGACATCACCAGCTTCAACGTCCCGCTCACCTTCTCTCCGCAAACTGAGTCAAACATAAAAAAGAGCGCCACAAGACTCAAAATCGACCCCACAATATAGGCGTAGTCGGGCCGCGGAAACAGACCCAGCAGGGGATTCCGGTAAAACGTCTCGCTCGCCTGCCGCGCCCAGGACCACCTGTCCGAAACGTGCACCTGTGTCGGCGTGGCCCCCTCCAGTCCCGACACCAGCGCCCCCAGCGCCCGGGGCGGCCTGAACGCGTAAATCCCCCGGTCGTTCACCAGCGCCCGCACCTGTCGCAGAATCGACTCGCTGCCGTCCACCGAAAAAATCTGCCGTCGCTCGGCCGCCACACTGGTCTGATACCCCTGAAGACGCCGGCTGTAATCCCGGCTCATCAGCCCCAACCCCAGAAGCACCAGCCCGCAGAAAAGCCCCACCACCCACACAAACCGGGCTTCCTTCAGATGCAGCAGCACCTCTTTTTGTACGATTCGCCAGAACATAACGACCCCTGACAACTGCCTTTACCTCACATCATACCGCAAAAACGCCACATATCCCGCCACAAAAAAGAGCAAACTCCACACCGCCAGCAGCCCCAGATCCACCAGGGCGGCCCCCAGGCGATCCCCCAGCTTGGGCCTGAAGTAGAAAAACCTCGGGTAGTCCGCCGTGGAAATCTCCCCGCCCCCCTGCCTGGCCCGTTCGATCCACTTGTCTTCTGCGTAATTCAGAAACCGCACCCGGTACTCCTGCAGCGCCTTCCGGAACCGGCGCCACTCCCGAACCCCCGTACTGGTGATCTCCCCCGTTGCGTAGATCAGCGACGCCGTAGGCGACAGCCGCGACAGCCAGACCGCAGCGAACACCTGCCGGTCCACCTCCCGTTCGTACCCTGCCTGAATCTGCTCCTGCCGCCGGGCGATCTGAACAAAACAGTCTCGGTACAGCTCACTGATCACCACCCCCTGCTGCCACTCCGGATCCGTCGTCTTCTGTCGATACGTCCGGGTCCGCTGGCCTCTCTCCCGGTTCTCTTCATCCGTCACGGACCACTTCTCCCGCTCCACCTCCTGAATTGTAGACACCGGAACAAGCGCCTGAGCAATGTACGGGCTCAAATTGGGCAGCCCCACGCTCATCCCCACCCACAGCGCCACCAGCACCGTAATCGACGTAAACGCCCGGGAGGTCAATGCCGAAACCAGCAGTCCCAGCGAATAGAACCCTCCGATATAGAGCAGCGCAGCGCAAACCAGCAGCCCGAACACGGCCAGGTCGCTCCCCGACATTTCCGCTCCCGGATACAACACCACGATCCCCAGACTGCAGCAGGCCGTCAGCAGGAACGGCACGGCCAGCGCCAGATATCCGCCTGTCCACTTCCCCAGCAGCAGCGTATCCCTCGGCACCGGAAAAGACAGCGTCAGGCGAAGCGTTCCCGCCTCCTTCTCTCCCGAGATCAGGTCGTAACTGAACACCAGGGCCAGCAGACCCATCACCAGCGCCGTGAACGACATCAGGTCCACCGTCTGAAACAGGTCCGAAATCAGATTCGCCCGCTCGTACTGATCCTCGGTCATCGGATCCCGGTTCGCCGTCACCCGCACGCTCATCGGCCGGGATGGCTCCAGCCCCCGGTAGAAAATCCCCAGCAGATTGGGCCGCTTGTCCACCGACACGCCTGAATACGTCAGCGGATAAGGACTCACGTACCCCTTCGCCTCGGCCCCGTGATCTCCCCGGTTGATCCGGTAATCCGTCAGCGCCGTCCGATACTCTTGGGTCCGCACCCACGTAGCCCCCACCCCGACCAACAGGCTCAGCGCCATCGCGATCAGAAACCGGAGACTCAGCAAATACTCCATAAACTGTTTACGAACAATTTTCCAGAACATCACTCACGCTCCAAACGCCTTTTCGAAATCCTCCCGAATCGCCTGGTACCCATCCTTCAGAATAATAATTGCCGCCCCACAGGCAAAGAACTGCGCCCCTTCTTCTTCGTGGAGCTTCGCCGCCTGCGCTCCGTCTCCCACCGGAAGACCCCAGAACTTGCCGTGCTTCCGGGCCGTCGCCCCCACCAGCTTGCGGGCCTCTGCCATCTGCGGGTGATCGAACTGCAGGGGAATTCCCAGCGATTGCGACATATCGGCCGGCCCGAAGAAAAATCCATCCAGCCCGTCCATCCGGGCAGTCTCTTCAAGAATATCCAGCGACTCCCTGTCCTCCACCTGAAAGAGGACAAAGGTCTCGCGCAGCGTCCAGTCCATATAGTCTTGCATGGACACCAGGCTGTATTTAGCGGCCGCTTCAACCCCATCAATGCCCCTCAGCCCCACCGGGGCGAAGCGGGAAAACTTCAGCACCCACTCCGCCTCCTCCACCGTGCGAACATGGGGCACCATAATCCCCGAAGCCCCGGCCTCAAATGCCCGGTAGAACGAATGGTCCCCCTCCTTGCGGACCCGGATCATCGGCTCCATTCCCGCCGCCCGAGAAGCCAGGCACATATTGAACGCCTGATCGTAGTCGTAGTCCTGGTGTTCCATATCAATCCAGAGGCAATCGTACCCGATCAACCCCATCATCTCGGAAATCTTGGGCGACGGGTACGGCGTGGAACTGCCGCACAACGCGGTCTTCCCGGCCCGAATGCGCTCCAGCACCCGGTTCGGTTTCAATGGGTGCTGCTCTGAATTTACGTAAATGAGTTGCAAAAAAGGCTCCAAATCCCGATCATACAACAGACTGAAAACAATAAGGTTGTATAGATACGGGAAAGGAGCCCAAGATGGACCTCGCAGAGATGATCGAAGCCGCCACCTGGGAATTTAAGCAAAAATTGAGCGCCCATTGCGAAAATTTGGACCTGGAGAGTTTGACGCCTCAATTGACAGAACAGGTCACAAGTGGGCTTGGTGAAGCCCTCAAGGCTTGTGGGATCGCAGCGCTTCGCACATTTTTGGAAGCCTACGAAGTGGATGAGGCCCCAAAACAGGTCGAGAATGTGCTGTATCGGTTTAAGCAACAAAGTGAGAAGACGTTTTTGACCCCCTTTGGGAAGATGAAGCTTTCTCGAAATCTGTTTCAGGCCGATGAAGAGGGGCCTTCTTATGTGCCGTTGGATGTGATGTGGGGAATGGTCGGTGAGTTTGCCACCGTGGAAGTTCGTGAAGCGGTGTTGTTCACGGTGAGCTTGATCACGCCGGAGGAAACCGTTTCTGTGCTGGAAAAGACGGCTCTGTTTCAGCCTTCTGCCACAGCGGTCAAACACATCACAGAAGAGACGGGAGCGTGGCTGGTCGAGATGGATGAAACACTCAACCGGTCGATCCGTCAGGAGGAGGAGAACCCCAAAGGGACAAAAGTGATGGTGGCCAGCCTGGATGGGACCCACCTCAGGCTGGATGAGCCGGGGAAAAAACGCGGGCGTCCACAAGAGAGGCCGGGGGAAAAACCGTCCGAAGAAAGTCCGACCAGTTTCAAACAGGCCCTGGTGGGCAGCCTGTCCTTTTATGGGGCACCTCCAAAGGACGGCACCCCACCAAAGCGTTTGGTCTCTCGGTATGTGGCACAAATGCCCGAAGAGGGTGGTCAAACGTTGAAGATACGCTTTGAGGAAGAACTCGATCATATCGAAGGACAACTGAAAGATGAGGTCGGAAAAGTGTTCCTGTGTGATGGGGCACGAGGGTTGTGGAAATATGCTGATACCACTCCTCGGTTCATCGGGTATGAAAAACTGGTGGATTTTTATCACACCACAGAACATCTGTCTGAAGCTGCCGAACTCCTGTTTGGCAAAAAATCAGCAAAAGCGCAAAGCTGGTATGAAACCTACCACCACAAACTGCTGACCCAAGATGGCGCAGCAGAAACCCTTATTCGCTCCATCGACTATTACAAAAGCCGCCGAAGGCTGGGTCAAAAACGATTGGAAGACCTGGAAACAGAACGAACCTTCTTCTTTCGGAACAAACACCGGATGGCCTATGCTGACTTTCGTCGAAGGGGTCTGCCCATTGGCTCGGGACCCGTCGAAGCGGCCTGCAAGACCCTGGTCAAGACAAGGCTTTGTCGATCGGGTATGCAATGGTCCTGGCAGGGAGGACAACGCATCTTGCAGTTACGCACTTACGTCAAGTCAAAACGATGGGATGCTTTCTGGAATCAGTATAAACAGGTTCGATATGCCAATGATGAACTCCTTGACTATGCCGATGCAGCATAGACAGAAAACATCTACGTAAAACCGAGTCGGCACCCGTTTCAATACAACCCGTTCTTCCCGTTCATCGGCCATGGAAACCATCCTTTCTATCCAGAATCACCTCACTGAGAGATAAGTAATAATGTTGGCCACATGCATCACAAACTCCGTCGTAATCTCAATCTTATCCGCCACCGTGGGATCGGGCTTCCAGAACTTCGTATTCTCCCAGTGCCCGTCCTCAAACTGATGGTCTACAAACCAGTCGCCCAGCCGCACCGTCCAATCCCGATACCTCACCTCCCGCGTGGCCACCGAAAGCAGTCCCGACCCCCAGCCCGACTTGCACGTCTGCATAGATTGAAACTGACACTCATCCGTCGTCATCGAAAACGCCTGATACTGCTGCGCCAGCGCCAACCAGGCCGCCTCCCCGGTCGCCATATAAAGCTTGGTCAAAAACGCCGCCGCAATTCCCCCGTTAAAATGATGCTGCCAGGGCGCGTCTTTCCGGGTCACATACAGCGCCTCCTCATCGGGCCCAAACGTCGTCACCAGTCCCATATCCGGACGGTAAACCGCATAGAGTTTGTGTTCAACATCCGGCTGCAATTCCCACAGCCGCGCCAGCCACCCCCCGGCCTTCCTGGCCGCCTCAATCTCGCCCACCGCCAGAAACGTCATCCCTCCCTGGCACGTGGGAAACAGCTCCTGCTCCCCGGTATCCGTCGTATCCCGACGGTGGTTACAGAACCCTCCCGACTCGGGATCCTGCCATCTAAGCAGGTGTCGAGCGCCCGGATAAACAAGATCGAACCGCTGCATCATCGCAGCCCCCACCAGCAGACAGGCTAAGGGATAGGACCCGTAGCGCTTCTCAAACGCGCCCTGGGGCGACACCCCCTCAAATGCGCCCTCCGGTGAAAACATGTAGCTCCGAATCCAGTCCAGCACCCGGCTCGTAGCCGAAAGCTCCCCCATCAGCGCGAACGCCCAGGGCACGCGGTAGTAGAACAGCCGTTCTTCCACCGGCCCGATGGACCCGTCCGGATTCATAAAGTTCAGCAGCCAGTCGGTCCCCTTCCGGCATGCCTGCCGGTATGTTACCAGCTTCTTCTCAAGATCGGATGCTTCCATGTCGAAGTCTCCAGAGCAATTCAACCAACTCAAGCGTTCGCTCAATAGCTCCCTCGCAGGAAATAATCATCAAGACCGGGCCGATGTCAACACAAAAAAATCCCGGAAGGGGTATCCTTCCGGGAACAGTCACTTTCAACCGTAACGATATCCAAAACAATCAAGAAGATCTGGATGAGGCTTCTTCCGGAAGTGTAACAAGCGCCAGTTCTACACCCTGGCTGACGGCATCTTTAAGCAGCGCAGTAACAGCATCTGTGACCTCCCCACTCATGAAGGCCTCACCGCAATCACTGCACACTTCCGCTGCCACATCCTTCACCACCACCACACTGTCCTTGACCACAAATGGCAGGGTGGCTGTCCCTTCATGCAGACCGCCCCCGCACATCGGACAACAGCTTTTACCTTTTCCGGCTTCGGAAGTCATCTTCCCATCTCCTCGGATCAGGACGATATACCGTTATAATGAAAATACGGTCATTGGATTCGTCCACGGCAACGACAGCGTGAACGGGATGTTGTCCCGCCACCCATGCCAATACCAGACAGTCCGGTAGAGGGCGCATCTGAACAGCATAATCCTCGATGACCTCACACGAGGTCAACGTTTGCTCAACATCCTGACGCGATAGATCTTCAACGACCAGTTTGACGATGGCATGGCGTGACCAGAGAACCTTTTGTCCTCCTGGGTTCATAACGCTCTGCTGCGACTTCTGACGTATGAACGCCTGCTTATCGGCCATCGCTCACTCTTGTTTTCGCACCTCTGATGTTTCCAGTAGGAGTCACTGATAGAATATACGAAAACAACACATCCTCAACAAGAGACATGAAAAAATCCCGGAAGGAGTATCCTTCCGGGAACAGTCTCTCTCGACAATTCCTCCTGTCTGGAGCCGCTATGTGTTCTGCTGCTGGAAAGGGTCGTAAATCCGCAGGACATTTACCCGTCGGCATGGCTCGAGGCCCCTGTGCCGTCCCGCCGGAGACTCGCACGAGGACCTACATTTCCAGATAATGCGCCTCTATAAAATGCTCCACCCGCCACACCGCCTCTCCCATTTCCGTCAATGTATAGATCCCATTCGCCCGGTTCATCAACCGATCGCGTCCATACATCACCAGGTGTCGTCGGGTCGTCGAATAATCGTCGCATACCTGCGCGATCAGGCGGGTCAGTTCCCGTTCATCGTAGGGCCGGATCTCGGGCAATGTCCGGATGGCTTCGAGGGGTGACATCTGGAACTTCGGATGGGCGTCTCCTCGGACCTTCTTCAACCGCGCCTGCGTAGTCTCCGAAGGCATCTGCTTCCACTTCCTCCCGCCGTACAGGGCATTCGCCGCTGCTCTGGCAAGCGTTTTATCCTTCGACCCCATCAGATCCTCAAGCATCGTCCGGGCATCCTCATCTCCAAGCTCACCCAGGGCAGTGACGGCGGCCTGGCGCACCTCCTGGTCGGGATCGTCCAGCAGATCCACACAAAGCGGCTGCGCATCGGAAATCCCCAGGCGTCCCAGCACCTCAACGGCCACGCGCCGCTCTGCCGCCTCACCTTCCCGGGCCGTCGCCGTCAGAAGGGCCGCCCCCTCCTCATCGGCCATCCCGGTATGCGCCCGGATCGCAGTCAGCCGGGTCGAAAGGTCATTGTGTGTAAGACACGCCCTGATCTGATCCGCATAGACATCCGCCTTCATAAGCCCCAGGATACAGATGGCCGTATCGCGAAGGTCCGCCTGGGGATGGTCGACAATCGCTGCGACCCGTTCGGCCGTTGCCTGCAGCACAACAGGGTCCAGCGGCGCTTTTAAAAGCAGGGAAATCGGATGGGCGAACCGCGACCTCCCCTGCAACGCCTGATCTCGAAGCCGGACCTGTTCACGCCATTCTTCCGGAGGCGCATCCGTAAACCTGGGTGGATCAAACGACCGGGCAACAATTTCGATTCCGGCCAGTGCCAGGCGCTGCTGATGCGTATTCCTGCCGGCCAGCGGCTCCAGGAGCGCATCACAGAATCGTGTCCCCGTGCGAACAAGCGCGTAAAGCGCCGACGAGCCCTCGGAGCTCGGCGCATCCATAAATCGCTTCATCAGCAAGGGAAAGGCGGCGTCCGGATAACACAGTACGACATTCGTAAGCAATTTCTGCGTACCCACATCCCGACCGGCCTCTAAGAGATCCACCAGCAACGCCGCTTTTGAACCGACCTCCACCGGGGATTGAATCACCAGATCCAGAAAGGCATACGCCTCAAGCGACGCCCCCTGCCTGCACCCCGCAGCCCAACGATTGAGCAGCCGATTTGCGCGGCTGTGAAGCTCGGCGTCCGTGGAAAAATAGCACGCCAGCGCAACCTCCATCGCCGGACGCCTCACACGCCGCATCACCGACACCAGGTGGTCCAGGACGGTCTCATCTTCAACCTGCCGGATGAGCTCCGCGAAATGCTCCGGTGATCGGGTCAAAATCACGCTCAGTCGCTCCATCGGCCTCGCGTCTTCTCCGGACATCTCCAGCAGCAGGCGGATCTCAGCATCCACTTCCTGCCGGAACGCGTCCTCATCCCCTGTGGGAATATCCCTGTCTTTTACCATCTCTTCCATCCCCTCTTTCAGTGCGCTTCTCGCCCGGTGCAAACGGCTCATCACCGTCCCAACCGGCACATCCAGAAAGGCCGCCATCTCCTCGTAGGACAGCCCCTCCCAGTAGTAGAGAACCAGCGCCAGCCGGTGTGATGCGGAAAGCCGGGACAGCCCGCCGGACATCTCATCGAAAGCGGACTCCGGCTCCTTTCCCTCACCCACCGACAGGTAATGCAGCAGACCGTCCCGATCTCGCTTCTGCTGCCGAAACCACATCCTGCATAAATTGAGCACGAGCGTTTTGAGCCAGGATTCAAGCTTCTCAGGCTCCCGCAACTGGTGAAGCTTCAAAAAGGCTTCCACGAACGCTTCGTGAGCCAGATCCTCCGCGTCGGAAGCCTGCTTCACCATCCCGAAGCAGAGGCCGTACACCATCCCCCGGTAACGCGACACAAGCTCCCCGAACGCCTCCCGGTCGCCCGCCTGTGCTCTCAGCACAAGATCGCTCTTGCACATATCACATAATCCTCTATTATACTTTGACTCTTCTCCCCAGGAGCCGATTCCTCTGCAAAACATCCGGTCATTGCAGACTTGACCGCTGTTATGGGATATTGAAACTCGTTAGCGTTGAATGAGACGGCTTAGTTTTCCTGAGATAGAATGCTAGGCGAAGGTATCCAACAGGGCTTTGATCTCCTCTTGATAACGCTCACCTCTGTCCCCATTGACATAGTAGTAGTCGAAGCGCTCGAACAGGTAGTAATTGAGCTGATAAAACCGGCCCAGGGGATCCTGAGGGTCGTGCTCCGTACCATAGCCAGCGCGAAAGCGCTCCATATCGAATGTCCACCCCGAGCCCGGATACCCAAAGTCGAAGTAGGCCAGTTCAAGACGGGGATCGCCCGACATGGATTCAGCACCGTCAACGATGCTGATGATCCGCTTGCCGCCCCGTTCGAGAATGAGATTGCCGTTGTAGAGGAAATCCATGTGGAGCAAGCGCTTTTCGACTCGGCCAAGCTCCGACGCCAACTGTTCGGGCAGGGAGACCAGGAGATCCGCTTGCCGCCGGTTTAGACGACCTTGATCAAAATAGCTCCGAGCCGCTTTGGCGACGGGAAACATGTCCGACCAGGAATCCACACAGGGACCCAGGTGAGGATTGCACCCTTCATCTCCCGGAAAGCAGAACGAACCCTCATAGTCCAGCGCATGGATGCGGCGAAGCAGTTCGCCACAGTGCGCTTCGTCATAGGGGCATGCTTTTAGTTTCAGCCAGTTGGCCTGGTCGCCATCGATATATTCCCAAATTGCGCAGGGTCGTTCCTCAGGGCCGACACTCGGATGCCAGGCCACCAGTTCGGGGACGGGCAGACCGGCTTCGCCTAGTGGTCGATTTCGCAAATACGCATGAGGTTGCATAGGTGGCAAAAAAGGGGTATGTTATACGCCTCATTCCAATCGGTAAAGGAGGTGTATAATGTCAGGTCCCCTTCCCCAATACCAACCTCGCTTCACAAAAGCCCAACTGGCAAAAGCCCAGAAAATCATTCGTCAGCGCAACGCGCCTCAATCCCAGGTGCAGCGGGCAAAGATGGTGGTGGCCTTAGCCGAGAATAAAGCCATTGGCAACCAGAGGTTAGCCGACAGGGCAGGTGTCAGTTCACCTACGGCGCAGAAGTGGCGAAAAAGGTGGACTGAAGAAGGCTTCACTTTAGAGGATCTACCGCGCAGTGGGCGACCGCCCACTTTTTCCCCCTGTGCAAGTCAGTGAAGTCAAAGCCATTGCCTGTCAACTGCCCGCACAACGGGGGTTGCCCCTGTCTCGGTTCAGCTTATTTGAGATTCAACAGGAAGTGTTAAGGTGTGCGTTGATCACTTCAATCTCACCCACAACGATTTGGCGCATTCTCAAAGAGGATGCCCTTCGTCCCTGGTATCACCGATCCTGGCTTCATATCAAAGCCCCCAACTTTTTAGAGAAAGCCAGTCGCATTCTGGACCTGTATCAAGGCATATGGGAGGGGATACCGCTTGGCAAGAAAGACTTCGTTATCTGTGCCGATGAAAAATCCCAACTCCAAATCTTAGCCCGAGAGTTTGCCACATTGCCACCTGATTGTGGCAAACCCATTCGTATGGAAAATGACTACAAACGGATGGGCACAGTGGCCTATCTGTCTGCACTGGATGTGTTCTCAGGGCACATCTTTGGGCGTGTGGATGAGAAAACCGGCATCGTGCCCTTTCAAAAGCTGGTGGACCTGGTGATGGGACGGGAGCCTTATGCTTCGGCTGATCGGGTCTTCTGGATTGTGGACAACGGATCTTCTCATTACACCACCACGTTCCCTAAACGGCTCCAGGATGCCTATGAAAATGCCATTGCCGTCCATCTCCCTATCCACGCCAGTTGGCTCAATCAGATTGAGATCTATTTCTCGATCTTGCAAAGAAAGGCGCTCACGCCCAATGACCTGGCAGATCGACAGGCGATGGAAGCCAGGATCTTGGGCTTTGAGGAATACTATAATCTCACTGCCGAACCTTTCAACTGGCGCTTTACAAGGCAGGAATTGGAAGAACGAATGCAGCGAATCCGGCTGGCTGCATAAACTCATGCGAACTTCTGAAATCGACCACTAGCCGTTTGTGGAAGTAGATACCCAACGGAGTTCTTTGTTCGTTGCTGAGCTTCATAAACAGGGCATCGTTGCCGCGCCAGAGGCGGAAACTTTGAGACCCCAGCCCTCCTGAAGGCGGCTTGAAGGGTTCGATGCGATCCGGTGGGCGACTGAGTAACTGCTCTGCTACAGCAGTGGGACCGTTCAGGTTATTGTCTGTCATTCTATGATTTTTCCGGTCGGTTCGGGTCAGAATTGCCCAAAGTCTTAACAGCACTGCCGAAATTCTTCTTCAATTTCCCATAGATTGAAGAGTCAAGATTGTACTATAGAGGAGATGCAGAATGCCCGAAAATATTCCATCGAGCCAAAAAAAACCTACTTTCCCACTCCCGTCAACAGGTTTTTTCTCCAGCGCGGATTCCTGCTTGACTGTCCCACCTCCTCAGTGTATCATATGGCAGAAGTGGGAAAGCCTGCCGTTAGCGTATCGTGGAGGGAGAAATGCCGGAAACGATTTTAGAAAAGCTGGCGAAAGGACCCGTCTTAGGAGCAAACGACCCTGACGCTTTGCTTCAGGGTTATGGATGAAAGAAACTTGCGTTGGGCGCCACTTCTTGGCTTCTTTGATCCGCATGCGCCCGAGCAGCTAAGGCCGGAACATCCCTGGTGTTTTCATACCCGTTTAGGAGCATGGTCCCGGGTGGTCGCGGTTGTGTCATTGGTGACGGACTCTTCGAGGAAGGGTTCGATCCCGTTCAGGAGATTGCTTACGTGTAACCGCCCCGGGCTCGAGCGCATCCGTGGATCTTTTTCCATCCTCTCAAGGAGCGTTCCCATGCCCAAGAAGCGTCGGTCCAAGCGTGCCTCCAAAAGGAAGGCTGTCCAGGAAGTGATTCATCCCAATGCCGCTGGCATCGATATCGGCGCCGAACAAAGCTACGTGGCCGTGCCCGCCGATCGCGATGAGACTCCCGTTCGTTCTTTCGGCTGCTTTACCGAGGATCTCCATGCCCTGGCCCACTGGCTGCAAGCCTGTGGCATCGACACCGTGGCCATGGAATCCACCGGCGTCTACTGGGTGCCCCTGTTCCAGATCCTGGAAGGCTACGGCTTCGAGGTCTACCTGGTCAATGCCCGCCACGTCAAGAATGTGCCTGGCCGGAAGACCGACGTTCTCGACTGCCAGTGGCTCCAGCAGCTCCACTCCTTTGGCTTGCTTTCAGCCTCCTTTCGCCCCGAGGACGACATTTGTGTCCTGCGCTCATACTGGCGCCATCGCAATAACCTGATCCGCTATGCTGCCGCCCATGTGCAGCACATGCAAAAGGCGCTGGAACAGATGAACGTCCAGCTTCATAAGGTAATCAGCGATATCACCGGGGTGACCGGCCTGCGCATTATTGAGGCGATTCTGGATGGAGAGCGCGACCGGCAGAAGTTGGCCGCCCTCAAGGATCATCGCATCAAAAGCAGCGCCGACCGCATCGCCAAGGCTTTAGAGGGCGATTACCGGCAGGAGCATCTGTTCGCCCTGCGCCAGGCGCTGGAGACCTATCGGTTTTACCAGCAGCAGATCGCTTTGTGTGACCAACAGATCGAGACCTATATCAGCGGCTTGGACGACCGCGTCGATGTGACGCAAACGCCGTTGCCGCCTCTAAAATCAGGGCGCAAAAAGCCCAGCCGCAATCAACCGGCCTTTGATCTGCGCACCCACCTCTACCGCATCAGTGGCGTGGACTTCACCCGGGTGGAAGGCTTGAATGTCCTGACGGTGCAGACCATCCTGTCCGAAGTTGGCCTGGATGCGTCGAAGTTTTCCACACAGAAGCACTTTACCTCTTGGCTGGGCGTCTGTCCGGACAACCGAATCACCGGCGGCAAGATCAAAAGCAGTAAGACACGCCCGGTCAAAAACCGAGCCGCCGATGCCTTCCGGATCGCCGCACAGGCCGTCGCCAACAGTTCCGGCCCCATCGGCTCGTTCTACCGCCGGATGCGTGCCCGGATCGGCCCGGCAGAAGCCAACACAGCCACGGCGCATAAATTGGCCCGGATCTTCTACCGACTCTGGACAGAGCCCGAGGCCTACGATCCGTCGCTATTGGAACACCACGAGCAACAACACACCCAGCGAACCATCAACTATCTGCGCAAAAAGGCACGCGCTTTGGGCTTCGGACTGGTGCCGCAACCTGTTGCCGCGCAGTAAGTTTCTCAGGAGATGGTGGGTACGTCGTCATCCTGGCCAGGCGGGGTGTGCCGATGGATAAGGCGACCCCTCATGGGATTCTAACCCATGGAGACGAGGTCAAGCAACTGTACCAGGACTTCCTTGACGCGGGGGCCGAGGTAATAACGGCTCAGACCTTTCGAGGGTCGCGCAACTGGCTGGAACAGGCAGGACACGCCGATAAATTTGAGGAGATCCACCACTGGGCCGTAAAGCTGGCCCGGGAGGTCGCCGGAGACAAAGCCCTGGTGGCCGGAGTGGTCACCTCCCCGAACTGGATCCATGAAATCACGGCCACACCCGAAGAGGTTTATGAATACGCCAGAGAACAGGCCGAACTCTTAGTTGCCCTTGGGGCGGATTTTCTCATGCTCGAAGGCTCCTGGTGGGTGCACGAAGCCCTGATCCAGCTCAAAGCGGCGAAAGAGGCAGCCGGATCCAGGACCCTGGCGGTTATGGCAAGCGTCGTTTTCCGAACAAAAGAGACCCAGGACGGCTACTCTGCGGCAGACTGCGCGAAGGCCCTGGAGGACGGGGGAGCGGACATTGTCGGCATCCACTGTGAGCAGGACCCGGAAAGCATCACCTGCCTCATAGAGCCGATGCGCCGTTCGGTGGACGCTCCCATCGCCGCACAGCCGGTCACCATTCGCTGTGCGCCCCATTTTACCTGTTGGGAGTCTAAAGTCCCCTGGCACAAGCGCACCCTTTCCTCCGGGGAGATGGCGGCGTTTGCCCGGCAAGCCCGGGACATGGGGATCAACTACATCGGCTCCTGCTGCGGATCGGGCCCGGAGCATGTGCGGGCGATGGCCCTGGCGCTGGACAAATCTCCAGGGGCCTGACGAAAAGCCAAAGGAGAATTCGCGGATGAAAACGGTAAAAACGGCGATATTAGCCATCAATGGGGGAGAAAACGCGGTCCAGGCAGCCGATGGAGATACCTTCACCTGGCCGATTGTGACGGAGGAGGACGAAGCCGCGGTACTCGATGTGCTGCGGACGGGAAGGATGTCGGGACACGATGTGACCCTAAAACTGGAAGAGGAGTTTGCCGCCTGGCTGGGGACCAGATACGCCCTCGGAAATTCCAGTGGGACGGCGTCCGTACACTGCGCCATGTATGCCTGTGGGATCGGCGTTGGGGATGAAATTATCGGTCCAAGCCTGACCTTCTGGGCCTCGGTCCTGCCGGCCTTGAGCCTGGGCGCCTCGATCGTATTCGCCGACGTGGATGAACAGACCCTCACCCTGGACCCGGACGACATCGAGCACCGGATCACGGACCGGACAAAAGCAATTGTCGTGGTGCACCTTGCCGGCAGGCCCGTGGAAATGGATCCGATTATGGAAATCGCCAACCGCCACAGGGTCAAGATAATCGAAGACTGCTCACAGGCCCACGGGTCCCTGTACCGCGGTAAAAAAGTCGGCGCCATCGGGCACGTGGCCGCCTTCTCCTGTATGTCGGGGAAGCTTCTGCCGATGGGAGAAGCCGGGATGCTGGCCACCGACGACCGGGAGATCTACGAGCGGGCGATTGCCTTCGGCCATTATGGCCGCCATATCACCGATGGCGTCCTGACATTCCCTGAACTGAAGCGGTATGCCAGACTGCCGCTGGGAGGCTACAAGTACCGCATGAACCAGACCTGCGCCGCGATGGGCCGGGTCCAACTGCGGCATTATGACAGACGGATGGCCGAAATCGAAAAAGCAATGGCCTATTTCTGGGACCTGCTCGAGGGAACCCCGGGCATCCGACCGCGTTGCCCTGGATCGGGTTCCACGATGGGCGGCTGGTTCAGTCCAGTCGGGCTGTACCGCCCGGAGGAATTGGACGGCCTTCCAATCGCCAAATTCTGCGAAGCGGTAACCGCAGAGGGCGCACCAAGCCGTCCGGGCGCCGGTCCGGTCAACAACTTCCCCCTGCATCTCCACCCGGTCCTGCACGAATGTGACATCTACGGCCACGGCAAGCCAACGGTGATTGCCCATGCCGTCCGGGACACGCGCCAGGGGCCGGACAGTCTACCCGTTACAGAACGTATCTTTGAGCGTTTCTTCACCGTACCCTGGTTCAAACGTTACCGCCCGGAGATCATTGAACAGTACGCAAATGCATTTAGAAAGGTTTGTGAGAACGCCGGGGAAATATAAAGCGCGGTGGGCACGCAGTGCCCACCGCTTGACCGCCATACCTTCCGACGATCCGAACACCTTACATCGCCCACACCCCCAGCTTCAGAAACTCCCCTTTCAACTGCCGCCGCCCCCGGCACAGCCAGGTCTTCACCGTCCCCATCGGCACGTGCAGCTCCTGCATAATCTCCTTGTAGGACCGGTCCTTCACGTAGCGCAGCCACATCGCCTCCCGGTAGTGCGACGGCAGCGCCTGGATGCCCTTCATCACAAGCGCCTGACGCTCCTTCCGATACACCACCTCTTCCGGATCCTCGTACCACGCCGGCTCCCGTTCGATCCGGTGTGTCGAAGCGGAATCTTCCACCTCCTCTAACCGCTCGTGCTGTACCCACCGCGCCCTCCGGTGGGAGTGATACACATTCAGGGCGATACGCGTCAACCAGGTGGAAAACGCCGCCTCGCCCCGAAAGCTTCCCAGCGCCTGAAAGGCCCTTATGAACGTCATCTGTACCAAATTCTCCACATCATCTCGACTCGCCGTACGGGGGGCGATCATCCCAAAGATTCGGGGTTGGTATGCTTTGTAGATGGCTTCATACGCCCCCTGGTCCCCTTCCAGCGCCCGGCCGATCAGTGTCTTTTCCATAATATGCAACATCTCCTCTTCAACTGGACAAGAACCCTGGATTACTGCGGCTGTGGCCCTGTACCTCCGGCAGCCTAAGTACTCACAATCATGGATGCACAACCCGGCATTCTGGTTACCTGTAAACTCACATTTTTTGGGCCTCCTAACTTTTGTTGACCTTCCAATCTGCTGTGTATCCTCACACCCAAATATAGTATACAAATGAGCAGCCGTCAATACTTTTAACCATTAATTTTACAAATAGGTCCCACCTTTGAGATAAAAGGTTACGAATCCCGGCAAACCGGCCTGCCCCAGCAGTACCAATCGGAACACGCCCCGCCTGGAAGTGACCGGTTTGTACATATAAAGAGCCATCTTTAGAAAAAAAGGTGCCCTGGCAACATGTCACAGAGCTGCTTCTATATATAAAGAACGCGATGTGTGACTTCTTTTCGTAACTCCTTGATTTTCAACAGCACCGATTTCTGCCCCAAATAGGGCATTGTGAATAACCTGTTGAAAATATAAGTTTTAAAAAAAGTCACACATGACGTATATAAAGAGTCAGATTTCGGAAAAGAGTAACATAAAAATAAATCCGCAACCATCGTTGCGGACCAGATCTATCCCAGCATCTCTCTCAGTTCAGCTCTGAGTCTATACAGCAAGAGATATTGTCAAGAGTTGTGGATGAGATTTGAGCGTATCCCGATGAGTTAGGCTGCTTTTTTGATTTCTCCATCCTCAAATTCAACGCCCTGGACCACCAGTTCAACCAGCTTGTGGCTGTGCAACCGCTGCCAGTTTTTCTCCGCCTCGCTGGCCAGTTTATAGACCATCATCAGCGTGGCATTTCGAGAACCGCATCCCTTGGTCTGGCGGGTGCGATGCCTGACGGTGCCAAAGGTGGATTCAATGGGGTTGGTGGTTCTGATGTGTCGCCAGTGGGCGGCCGGAAAATCATAGAATGTGAAGAGCACATCCTTGTCTTTTTCCAGGCACTCACAGGCCTTGGGATACTTGGCTTGATAAAGGGCGATGAAGTCATCATAGGCTTTGAGGGCGTCCTCCTTGGTGGGTGAAAGATACATCTCGTGGATGCGTGTTTTGGCCTGGGCCTGGACAGATTTGGGCAGGTTGTCCAAAACGTTGGCTGTCTTATGCACCCAGCAGCGCTGATGACGGGTGATGGAGAACTCTTCTTCCAACGCTGCCCAAAACCCCAGGCTTCCATCGCCGATGGCAAGGGCAGGCGCCTCTTTCAGGCCTCTTTTTTTGAGATCTCTGAGCACGCCCTGCCAGGACAGTTTGCTTTCTCGATGCCCATCTTCGATGGCCAGCAATTCCTTACGACCGTCCTTGGTTGCCCCTATAATGACCAGCATACAGGGCCGATCCGGTTCCAGACGGACGTTGAAGTAGATGCCATCTGCCCAGATATACACATAGTGCTTCTCTGAAAGATCCCGATGTTTCCACCCCTGATACTCTTCATCCCAGATCTGTTTGAGCCGCACAATGTTGCCAGGGGATAACCCCGGGGCATTCTCGCCCAGGATGGCAGAAAGTGCCTCGGGGAAAGAGGACGTGGACACCCCCTTGAGATACAGGGCCGGTATCAAGGCATCGATGGAAGGCGCCCGACGCATATATTTGGGCAAAATGGCACTGGTAAACTGCTGTCCAAAACGCCGATCCAGCACCCGAGGCTGACGAATGGGAATCTTGCCCACACCCGTGAGAAGCTCTCGGGGTTTATGGGAACCATTTCTGACCACCTCTCGGCGACCCCCTACGTCTTTCTCGTCCTTAAAGCTTTCGATATAGGTCTCCACTTCAAACTCCAGGGCGGCTTGCAGCATCTTGCGGGCGCCGGCTCGAAGCAGATCCTCCAGGCTCAGGGTCACTTCATTTCTGACTATCTTCTCCACTTGGGAGGTTGTATATTGTTTCATGGAGCGTATCCTTTCTCCCTCGGCTGAGGGATTTGTGGTTATTCGATATTCAAGGATACGCTCATTTTTTATACCCGTCCACAACTTTCTAATATACCTCTTCGCAACGCGGTTGTATTCAACTTCAGGAACTGGTCTGGAGACACAGGAATAAACACCGACGCCCTGCTCCAGGCCGTTGTCCGGCTCTTCACCTTATTGCACGAACGGCAGATCGAATACGTGCTGGCAGGCGGCGTTGCCCTGCGCCATTATGTAGACAGCCGCAATACGGAAGACATCGACCTGATTATGGCATCATCCGACCTGCAAAAAATGCCCGAAATTGAAATCGCCGACCGGGAGGAATACTTTGCCCGGGGAAAGTACAATGAATTGCGGGTCAACGTTCTTCTGACCTGCAATCCACTCTTCGGCAAATTACAGAGCCAATATGCCACAACCCAACCCTTCATGGAGCGCGACATTGTATGTGCCACCGTAGAGGGCCTGTTGCTGCTCAAACTGTATGCCCTGCCCTCCCTCTACCGCCAGGGCAACTTTACGCGTGTTGCGCTCTATGAGAACGACATCGCCACCCTCATGTACGAGTATCAACCTGAACTGGAGCCTCTATTTGACGAACTGCCCCACCACCTCAGCGACGCTGACCTGACCTCAGTACGTGAAATCACAGCCGAAATCCAGCAGCGAATCGATCGCTTCCGCCAGACCTCCGGCAACGGCGAGTGAACGACCTCGCCCTTTCAATCCCGCCCGCGCTTCCGGTGAATCGTACCATTTTCCCGCATCAACATCAGAAAAACCAGAGTCCAGCCTGGCCTACCTTTCCTCCGTCCACTGGACAGAAGACGCTGGACGTGTTATATTCTACTTTTGTAATCTACCCCTATCCTGAGCTTCATATTCAGCCCAAAAGGAACCCGACCCGATGTCACAAGAAGCTGTCCAGCCCCGAACCGTCCAGATCGACGACATTACCCTCAACCTCAGCCGGCCTGTGCAAACCCATCAGGAATGGATCGGTCAGACCGACGTCCTCAAGCAGTTGCTCGCCTGCTGGCTCGTCGTCCACGAATCGGACCTGCCCCTCTCCCCCCGGCTGGTCGGCCCGCCCGGCATCGGCAAAACCACCCTGGGCATGGCCGCCGCGAAAGTCCGCAGCCAGGACCTCTACATCTACCAGTGCACCAGCGATACCCGGCCCGAAGACCTCCTGGTCACCCCCGTCCTGGCCGAATCGGGCCAGATCGCTTACCACGCCTCGCCCCTGGTCACCGCCATGCTCACCGGCGGCATCTGCCTCTTGGACGAAGGCAACCGGATGAACGAAAAGAGCTGGGCCTCGATCGCCCCCCTCTTAGACCACCGGCGCACCGTCGAATCCGTCATCGCCGGCATCACCGTTCCCGCCCACGCCGACTTCCGCTGCTGCGTCACCATGAACGACGACGAATCCACCTACGAAGTCCCCGACTACATCCTCTCCCGGTTGCAGCCCACCCTCGCCCTCAGCTTCCCCAACCGGGAAGACGAAATGGCCATCCTCCGCTACCACCTCCCCTTTGCCGAAGAAGACATGCTCAACATCACCGTGGACTTCCTCCAGCAGGCCCACGGCCTCAACTTAGAGTTCTCCCCCCGCGACGGCATCCACATCCTCCAGTACGCCCTCAAACGCCTCTCCCAGGACCCGGACCATCCCCTCAGCCGGGACGCCGCCTGGCGCGAGTCCCTCGAACGGGTGCTGGGTGAAGAAGCCCTCGACTTAGACAGCCTGGCCGAACAGCGCCAGCGCGCCCTGGGAAACGAAATCCCCGGCCTCAGCCTGGGCGACTTCTTCTTCGGCGGAGACGATCCCTTAAACCCGGACGCGGACGAAGAGAGATAGAAACCGATGTCCTCCATCTTTGACCTCAGCCCGAACCTCACCCTCCTGCCCGTCCTCCACGGCAGCGGCGATTTTGCTCTGGAAGTCCGCAGGCGCATCCTGACGTCGGACTACGACTGCCTGGCCGTGCCCCTGCCCCCCGCCTTTGAAGACGGCGTGGAAGAGGCCGTCGATCACCTGCCGGGCATCCACATCGTCGCCCAGCGCGAGGGCGGGATGAGTACCGATCCCACGGCGTACACATACGTCCCCATCGACCCCTGCCAGCCCGTCATCGCCGCCATCCGGACCGCCCGGGAGGCGGGCGTGCCGAGGGCTTACATCGACCTGGAAGTCGACACCTACGTAGAACAGGCCACCGTCCTGCCCGACCCCTATGCCCTCAAAGAGGTCCCCTTAGAGAAATTCGCCGCCGCCGTCCTGCCCGGCCTGCCCAAACCGGACCCCGAGAGCCAGCAGATGGCCCGCATCCGCTGGACCGCCTTCCAGCTCCACCGCCTCGAACTGGATTACGACCGCATTCTTGCCCTCTGCTCGGTCGCCGACTGGCCCTGGATCCGCGATGCCTACGCGCAGCGTCTGCCCTACCCGGAGCCCTCGCCTCCGCCCTGGCCCCCGGAAATCTTCCGGGTCGCCCCCAACAGCCTCTACTTCATCATGGGCGAACTCCCTTTCATCACCGCCCTCTACGAACACCGCCGCGCCGAACTCATGCCCCAGCGCACCCTTGCCATCGACGGCGTCAAAGCCCTCCTCTTAGAGGCCCGCAGCGCCTGGGTGGCAAAGCACGACCTCAAGCACCACTGGCTCACCCCCCAGGCCCTCGCACTTGCCCTGCGCTACATCCGTAACCTGACTCTGCTCGACCGCCGCATGACCCCCGACCTGTACACCCTCGCCTTAGCCACCAAACAGATCGGGGGAGACGCCTTCGCCATCGCCCTCATCGAAACCGCCCGCACCTACGCGCCCCAGCGCCTCCCGTCTTCCTTTCCCGAGATCCCCATCGGCATCCAGAACGCCGCCTTCCCCACCGGCGAGGCCCTGGTCAAAAACCGCCTCAAAGGCGTAGACACCCAGTGGCGCAGTCTGCCTTTAGTGCCCACGCCTCCCCCCGAAAAGAAACAAGAGTGGAAAATGCAGTGGGACCCGCACCAGCAGTGCTCCCACCTCCCCGAAGACGAGAAAATCGAAAGCTTCAACGCCCACGTCCGCGAACAGGCCCGGCAGCTCATCGGACAGGACCTGGCCCGCAGCGAAAAATTCACCACCTCGCTCAAAGACGGGCTCGACATCCGGGAGACCCTCCGCAACTGGCACACCGGCGACATCTACGTCAAAGAACTGCCCCCCTCCCGAGGCAACGTCGAAATCGTCGTCTTCCTCTTCGAAAGCCCCGCCGACCCGGACAAATACCCCTGGCGCGCCACCTGGTACGCCGAGCACAAAGAAGAATCCACCCTCTGCTTCTTCGCCACAAACTTCATGGACAACACCGTGGGCCCCGGCATCGGCCAGGCCGTCTACGGCGGCTGCTCCCTCCTCTTCCCCCCCCGGCCCATCCCCGACATCTGGACCGACCCCCGCCTCAACGAGGCGCAAACCCCCGAAGAACACCTCCTGTCCGGCGCCCTCTACCACTCCCGGGAAAAACGCGTCGCCCTCGTCGCTCCCCACCCGCCCACAGTGCGCTGGCGACGCATCGCCCGCCGCTACAAAAAACAGATCGTCTACATCCCCCTCAAACGCTTCTCCCTCCAGACCCTGGACCGCCTGCGGATCTTCCACGTCCTCAACGGCCGGGAGGTCCGCTCCTACGCCGCGAAATATATCCGCGATTTTCGATAAAATAACGTCAATCATGAAATTCGGCCCGGTGGAAATCCCCAACGCCTGCGCCCCGGGTACAGACCGTGCCGGTCCCAAACGCCTGCAGCCCTCGAAAAAGCCTCCGTGGCAAACCAACCCCCCCGGCCGTCCCGAACCGCGCAGCCCACCCGGCTCACCCGACCTTCCAGAACCACCGGCTCAGCCGCCTGAATCCCAAACCCCGGATCCACCCGCAGCGCCTGCCCGGGTGCGCCTTCCACCAGCCGGTACGTCTACAGCCTTCCCCGCACGCTCCACTCTTTCTCCACCACCGCCCGCTCCTGCTGCCGCTGAACCTCCACTGTCGGCAGCGCCGGCAACACCCGGTAATGCGCCCAGGTCAATTTTCCCGACGTCGGGAAAATTTGGTACGAACGAAAAAAACCAGCGCACGGTCAAGCGAAGTCTTGCTCAACTCAACACGTTCAGGAATTTCCAATATTTATACATACTATTTAACATTAAATAGCATGTATAAAATTTCCCTGCATATGGTACAATCCACCGATCCGGAAATTTACTTTTCCAACACGATAGGGCGCTTTTCTCTACGAGGCGGGGTTTCTATCCTGAAAAATCGTTCGGATGATTGTGGAACTCCGAAAAAGGATTGCACCTGCACTTTTATTTTTTTACCTTAAGCCTAAGTTTAGCAATTCTCATAGTCGACCGGGGCGGTTGGCCGCCACTTCAGTCTGGAATCCGGGCAGAAAACCCATCGTGGTCATGGGCGATCACCATCACTTGCTGGGTGATGCCTGATGGTCGCTTCTTGGCATTGTTGCGAGAGGTATACCAGCATCCGAATCGCGATTTTCCTTCGGCTTCCCCGACAAGAATCGCTCAATTTAGCTGTCTATGTGGAGGATCTGTTCGATCAGGAGCTCACGGAGTACAGGGTGAAGGCGCGCAATTTCACGGCTCTCCACGGGCGGGACGGCAGCGTCTGGATCACCAGGAGCGACAACACCCTCTCGCACTGGATCCAGCCGTAGATGTGGGCTCGCGCGCATTATTGGCCTATCAGCGCACCGCGCCGATTTTCATCGTCTGGCTGATCAAGGTGCTGCTGTTGAAGCTCGGGGGGCTGGAAACCTACCGGCGGAAGGTGCCGCGGTTCCTGGGAATGGCTGGAGTTGCCCCGTTTTGGTGGAGTGTTTAGGGCTTGGGCTTCAAGCCCGTGTTTGATGCTGTTTTTCATATGTCATCGGTGAGTGGTATGCGATTGATGAATGCCTACGATGGGGATTATACCAGCCCTCAATATACTCAAAAATAGCCAATCTGGCCTCCTTGTGGGTACGAAAACAACGGCGGTCGATCAATTCACATTCGAGGGTGGCGAAAAAGCTTTCACACAGTGCGTTGTCATAGCAGTCGCCTACAGAACCCATTGAGGGACGTATACCCGCCTCATCGCAGCGTTTACCGAAGGCAAGTGAAGTATACTGAGATCCCTGGTCGGAGTGGTGGATCACCCCACAAGGATGACGCTGCCAAAGTGCCATATTCAAAGCAGACAAAACCAACTCACTCTGGAGCGTCGAAGCCATCGTCCAGCCCACGACTCGGCGGGAAAAGACATCGATAACCACAGCAAGATACAGGAAGCCCGCCCAGGTTGGTACGTAGGTAATATCGGCCACCCAGAGTTTATTTGGGGCTTCAACAGTGAAGTCTCTCTTGACCAGATCAGGGGCTTTTTGAGCCTTTTTTCCCTTACGGGTGGTTCTGATACCCTTTCGACGGCTCACCCCGAAGATACCAATCTCAACCATCAGACGGGCGACACGCTTTTTGCCTATACGGATGCCTAATGCTGCCAGATCTTCCCAGATTCTGGGGGCTCCGTAGGTAGAATCAGAACGGGCATGAAAAGCCTTAATCTGTTCCTTGAGATCCGCATCGACCTTTGCTCTTGGCGATGGGGGGCGTCCTCGCCACGCATAATACCCACTGAGGGAGACACCCAGGACTCGGCATTGCGTGGTAATTGGCCATTTTGCCTGGTGCGCCTTCACGAACTGGAAGGCTTTCTGGGGATCGTGTTGGTCTCCTGAGCGAACCAGGCTGCTGCTTTTGACAAGATCTCACGCTCGATGCGTAACTGCTTAATCTCGCGACGAAGACGGCGCAACTCCTCTCGCTCATCACTGGTCAGACCGTCTTCTCGAAGGCCCTCGTCTCGGTCGGCCTGTACCGCCCAGTTCCGGATCGTCTGGTCTGAGGGCTCGAACTCTTTGGCCAGCTCTCCTGGCGTACGACCGGCTCGAACCAATTCGACCATTTGCTTTTTGAACTCAGGTGGATAAGGTGGACGTGTTGGCGGCATAGTGGATCTCCTTTCTCCCAAGAGATAAGGTACCCACCGAAACGGGTCAAGTCCAGGCATTGGCCTGGGCGTCGCCGTAGATGTCATCTGGTTTAACGGGGACGGGGATTCGCTTACGGGGCGGTAAGGTGGATACTCGAGGGATCCAAAATGTGAAAAGTCTTGATTCCGGTTCTTCTTCCGGGAAATTTAAGCCACCACCACGTAACTATTGAGGGAAGCCTGTTAACAACATTCTACAAAGTTCCCCTTTGCAGGCCAAGATCAATTAATCATTCTCTTGATGACGGGTATTGCTGGAGTGGCCCCAGGGTTGAAGGTATCCACATTTTTGTTGGGAACGGTTTGCCGATTATCAAGAGACCGGAGAGTTCCATCAATAAGTGTGTGTTGGGGTTCTCCAAGGACCAGCTTCATGAGTTCGGCAATTATAATTGTGGAAACGGCAGTGCCTACAAAGGAGGCGCCGACGGTCTTATCTGCCAGGAGGGTGATGCCGCACTGATTGAGACCTTCCTTTTCAAGCGCACGATAGGCAGGTAAGCAGGACAGATTGGTCGTATTTTCAGCCTGGCGCGCTTCCCATCGATCCCGTGCCGATTTTGTTGCCGGAAAGGTGTGGACTCGGAAAGCCAGGTATTCTTTGGCCCTGCCGAGACCCGCTTCGATAATTCTCTTGAATCCGACATCTTCAAGCGCAAATCGTGCCTGTGCGTTGTCTACTCCACACAGTGCGACATTTGGCTCATTGGCATCAATCTGAAAGTTTCCATCAAAATGGCGTTCCACAATACAGGTGCTGAATCCGCGTGCTTCGCACCAGCGGGCCATTGCACGAGTTTTCATCTGTCCGATGAGCGGTTTAAAAGTTAGAGGGGATGTGCTGTCATTAGCAGGGATCAGGGTGTCAAAATCCTGGAGGACGAGATTTACTTCTCCGGGGTCCACATAAGGTAATAGGCCCAGAGTCCACAAATTGGCCTGGCCCAAATGGCCCAGGCCAATGATCCAGAGCCGGTCCGGCAGTCTTTCAATCGGGGGGCCGTCATTTTGGCCGTCGAGCCAGGAGACCTCCGGATTGGGTTGCCAGAGAGATAGTCCAACGTCCCGGTAGCCTGCTATGGAATTGCCGCCCCGGATAAACTGAAATGCTTCAGAGATGCCGAGGGCGCCGGCCAGTACGCCCGCCGGAACGCATTCCTGTGATTCAGGTAAACGACGATTATTTTCGAGGGGTATGACGCCGCCCGACCAGCCGTTAAAGGTGGCTCTGACAGCAAAGGGGCCGTTCTGAAACGCAGGGCTATCGCCAATCACAATGCGCGGCGCCTCGGGAGGGCCGGTTATTGTCGGGATACCTTGCAGGGCTATAACGGCCTCTTGAAGGGTGCGACAGGAATTCCAGGGCACAAGGAGGTTTACGTCAAGGTTCTCGGTAACATGGACACCGCCCAGGAAACACCGGCGGCCGGTATTGACGGCGGTGAGCAGGGCGGCCTGCAAGGTGGGTGAGTCAGCGATATCCGGACCTGTCTCAATGACCAGGCGAGCGGATTCGAGTTGTTTTTGGGCTTCCGGGAAAGACGGCGCTGTGCCTGTGTCAACAAGAAGTTTAACTGTGCGTGAAACATGATCGCTATCGTATTTCATCGCTACCCCCATCGTCCAATATAGAAGAATCGGTTGGCTTTTGACCCGCTACGATTGATCCACTGGTGATTGCCCAGATAGGTATAGATCCCCACCTCCCGGGCGCTAAAGGGTCGGTAAGCAAATTCGGGTACGATCAGGGCAACGTGGCCCTTTTGGGCAATCATCGGATGGTCGCGGTCGGCTGTACTTTGACCGGGTGCCCCCGGATGGGTGTGTACATCGGCAACCACTTTGAGTCCAATTTGACTACAGATCCTCCAGAGTGGGCCGTAACCGCTGCCGTTGAAGACCACGATGCCGGTGTCCAGGCAGTGCGGGTCCAGGTCATCGTAGAAGACAAATCGGGTGATGCGGCGGCGTTTTCCCGACTGGAAGCCCAGCAGGAAAGCGCCGCTTTCTCGACGACCGCCTCCACGGTGGTGAAGTTCCACAAGCCCGTTTCGCCACAGGTTTGATGAAACGCTCAGGCTGTGTTCAGACGCTACGAGACCCCGTATAAGTGCTGGAATGGAGAAGGTCATGGATGATCCTCAGATAAAAGGTGATGTCTTTGCCCGACGACCAGATCATGTCGGGATGTTTGGTCCCCCACCCTTCGTGTCCCTGGATAGCAAGCCGGTCACAGGGTAGGTAAAGCGCGTGGCCTCCGTTCCAGCCGGGGTTGAATGCAGCCTGCACCCGAGAGCCTTGAGAGCCTCCAGGCCATTCATCGGGTGCAAGCTGAGTGTTCTTTTCCAGATCCCAAGGACAGGTGGTCGTCGGGGTCTGCGGATAGTTATCACAGGCAAACCGGAAGACATATTCCTCAGGACCGTTGTTGCGGGGCGCTGCAGCGACGGCGATGAGGGCGTGGGGCCAGGTGATTTCAATCAGCCGCCATCGCCCGTTCGCCGCGCCGCTTTGGAATGGTCCCTGTTTGAGGTGGTCTCGGAAGACCGCTTCATCAGGTGTCATTTAGCCCTCCACACGCTGGCTGGGAACCAGGTCGAAGCACAGGTTGCAGTTTGGAAACCGAACCAGGGTTCCGATATGGACATCTTCGTCCAGATCCTCATTTTTGCCGCAGATCTGCAATACATGCTCGGGCGCATCGTCTTTGGGCAGGTCAAACCCTTTAGGGCCTACCGCCCACCGTTTGACGCGCTTGACAGTGGCCGACGGCGGGAATTCTTCCGACTTCTGTTCACCGTTGAAGTTCACCAACACCTTGACCTTTCGGCACCGGTGAATGTGGATACAGCCATACTCCGCAATACCGGCGGATTCGAGGCTGGTGTTGGGGGCAACTTCTGCATCGGTATCTTCCAGGGTAATGGGAGGTATATTAGAAAGTTGTGGACGGGTATAAAAAATGAGCGTATCCTTGAATATCGAATAACCACAAATCCCTCAGCCGAGGGAGAAAGGATACGCTCCATGAAACAATATACAACCTCCCAAGTGGAGAAGATAGTCAGAAATGAAGTGACCCTGAGCCTGGAGGATCTGCTTCGAGCCGGCGCCCGCAAGATGCTGCAAGCCGCCCTGGAGTTTGAAGTGGAGACCTATATCGAAAGCTTTAAGGACGAGAAAGACGTAGGGGGTCGCCGAGAGGTGGTCAGAAATGGTTCCCATAAACCCCGAGAGCTTCTCACGGGTGTGGGCAAGATTCCCATTCGTCAGCCTCGGGTGCTGGATCGGCGTTTTGGACAGCAGTTTACCAGTGCCATTTTGCCCAAATATATGCGTCGGGCGCCTTCCATCGATGCCTTGATACCGGCCCTGTATCTCAAGGGGGTGTCCACGTCCTCTTTCCCCGAGGCACTTTCTGCCATCCTGGGCGAGAATGCCCCGGGGTTATCCCCTGGCAACATTGTGCGGCTCAAACAGATCTGGGATGAAGAGTATCAGGGGTGGAAACATCGGGATCTTTCAGAGAAGCACTATGTGTATATCTGGGCAGATGGCATCTACTTCAACGTCCGTCTGGAACCGGATCGGCCCTGTATGCTGGTCATTATAGGGGCAACCAAGGACGGTCGTAAGGAATTGCTGGCCATCGAAGATGGGCATCGAGAAAGCAAACTGTCCTGGCAGGGCGTGCTCAGAGATCTCAAAAAAAGAGGCCTGAAAGAGGCGCCTGCCCTTGCCATCGGCGATGGAAGCCTGGGGTTTTGGGCAGCGTTGGAAGAAGAGTTCTCCATCACCCGTCATCAGCGCTGCTGGGTGCATAAGACAGCCAACGTTTTGGACAACCTGCCCAAATCTGTCCAGGCCCAGGCCAAAACACGCATCCACGAGATGTATCTTTCACCCACCAAGGAGGACGCCCTCAAAGCCTATGATGACTTCATCGCCCTTTATCAAGCCAAGTATCCCAAGGCCTGTGAGTGCCTGGAAAAAGACAAGGATGTGCTCTTCACATTCTATGATTTTCCGGCCGCCCACTGGCGACACATCAGAACCACCAACCCCATTGAATCCACCTTTGGCACCGTCAGGCATCGCACCCGCCAGACCAAGGGATGCGGTTCTCGAAATGCCACGCTGATGATGGTCTATAAACTGGCCAGCGAGGCGGAGAAAAACTGGCAGCGGTTGCACAGCCACAAGCTGGTTGAACTGGTGGTCCAGGGCGTTGAATTTGAGGATGGAGAAATCAAAAAAGCAGCCTAACTCATCGGGATACGCTCAAATCTCATCCACAACTCTTGACAATATCTTGGGTAATGGTTGATTCATCCATATAGATCAGACCCTTGCCTTTGGCTTTTTCAAGCACAGTCTGGACAGAGTCACCGGAATTCGCATCGACAACTTCGATCTGAGAGAGTCCTTCACCTTGAACAAAAATCTTGAGAGTTTCCATTTTAAAGCTCCTTGAACAGGTTATATCGTTCGTTAAAATTCACAATCTGGTTTGGGCAGACGCCTGCTGGAAGCAGACGCCTGCCCTGCTTCGATTTACCTGTACTTCGAAGGCTTGGAACGGACGTGAGGTTTTACTTTTACCGGCTTGGGGCCAGGTTTACGACCTGTCCGCACCGTTCGGGTTACTTTTTTACAGCCCATGGAGTTCACCCCCTTTCCAGGCATTAACAATCCGCGCAAGGCGACCGTTCTGGTTTTGGGGAGAAACCAGGACTCGAAGCCCAATGGATTCGGGTTGACAAGATGTTTGGGGAATGTTAAATTGTGGATGTCAAAATTCCTTATGCTTAGGTGCGTTGGGGTTTTGGTGACAACCCGTCTGGTGTTAGTGGCACCAGATGGGTTTTTTATGTAGAACCCCCTTTTCTTGAAAGGGTTTACCACCTTGCTAAATGGACATTGATTTATTTTTTGGCAACCAGACGAACACCTGCTCGAACCTTTCCAGCATATCCCCCTAAATCTATAACCACATGCCAGTGGGCATAATGTGGAGAATTTAGACGAACTAGAGACTGTGTTGCCCATCCGCCGTAGTAGTTATAAGATTGACCACGCCGATAGGCAGAGAAACTTTTGTCATCAAGTAGCATAACGTTAGCTTGAGCATCCAATGTTACAAGGACACTGTCATCTGGTCCGATCCAGAAATCTGAATGCAGGAAGTCCATCTTTGATTGCTCCAATCTAAGCATTCATATAGGCTTTAGAATCTCAGATCCGGTTGGAACAACCACTCCCGTCGAAGTAATCTGGCGTTTGTGTACAATGAAAGTCAATAGGTCGTAGTAATTGAAAAATGATTCCACGCTGAACACATGTCTATTTTTATTACAGTCTTGCAATTCGATTTCAAACCTGCCCACAATCCCACAAAACGTCTGGGAGGTTGTATTGGAAGCAATTTCTAAAATCAACTTCTTCGTACAGACACCGCTAAATTCATCCATAAAACGTTTCGACCCAACGAAGTGACGACATCGTTCTTGATCCATAACCAAGTTAGATTGCCACCAAGGTGTGCTTATCATCATGGCCATTGGTAAATCATGGCTATGTTCAACAAAACGACGTAAGGTTGTGGCAAATGATGTACCATATTGATTCTTAAGAAGATCTATACTTCTCCATCTAGGTGAAGTATCCAGTGCATCCTGGGTAAATACTGATCCTCCAAACATAAGTGCTGATGCACCATAATTTGCTTCACTTTCCAGAATCTCCTGAATAGCGGGATCAAGAGTTTGGGCAGTATCACCCATAAAATATGGCCGATGCCAAGGAAGCACACTATGAGTCGTTTCGTGGAAAGTCGCCCACTTTCTCTTTGGCTTCGGCAAGGATGAATCAATCAGCACATGTTCCCTATCTGGTAGCCACAGACCCACTAACTTGACCTTCTTGAGAATGTTGACAAATTTCTGCTTGCCAATCATGATCTTGTGCTTGACCTGTTGGAGAATTGTCGGGTCTTCAAGGTCGTAAAATTCTCGATATAGTTGGAGGTATTCTAACAGCCGTTCAATCTTAATTGGCGGCATAGTTAGTCCAGCCTCTTCGAGTAGTTGTCCTGTAACTTTGTCGATTTCACGTTTTGTTACTTCATCCATTGCCTCAGCCTTTTTGTGAATTAAGTTCCCGTTCTCAGGTACTTTACAAATTTATCAAGCAGTTGACGCTCTTCTCTCGTAAGCTTAGAAAATGATTCCGACTGGGCTGCGTATCTAGCAGTTTCTTCTTTTATATATTCTGGAACATCTGTCAAGTGGCCTGCCAGTTCAGCCAGCTTTTGTTGAGGAATCTTATAGAATTGACTTAGCTTATAGATCGTCAGAGGAGTCGGACGATAGCCAATGTTTCGCTCCATAGCGATGACTTCGTTTCTATCGATTTCCACCTTGTTGGCAAATTCATCCAGTGTCAGACCTTGCCTTCGACGCAGACCGCGTACAAACTCACGAAACACGTAGCGAACCGTATCAACTTCAGGATCATCAGCAGTCATAAGAACTGTTAAGCGTTGGTTAAGAGCTTTGGCAATGCGGTTGAGCATTGACAAAGAATGGCCTTCGTAATCCGCATCCTCAAGCCTACTGATAACAGATTGTGTCGTTCCGATAAGATCGGCAAGTTCCTTCTGATTCAATCCTGCCTCTTTTCGTAGCTCATAAATTGTCCGAGATATTTCGGCATTTGCACGTTCCTCCTGTAAGGACGTTTCGCGTTTTGGATCGCCACTGATGTATCGGCGATTTAAGATCTTGAGAGCGTCTGTTGTTTGATCTTGCTTTTCCATCACTGTCCCTCCCCATAAGTGTGTTTCAGAGGATCGGTTTCAAATTTGGCTTTACGTTCAACAGCAAGGTCGATTTCCTTCTGAGGCATCTGCCTTTGCTTCTTTACCAAACCATGCGATATGATGGCAAGGTTTTGTCCGTAAAAGACATGGTACACGACAAAAAAGGAAAAGACCTGCGCTGAGTGGTGAAATGAGTTAAGTTTGGGTTGTCAAGATCCAACAACTCATCCATCACCAAACACAGGTCTATGTCTCCTCAAGTTAATGAATTACACGACGTGATGCAATGGTATTTACCCTGTCATAAGGCCCGGGTAAAATTCATCGCCGCCTTCATTGTGTCTCTCATCAAGCTCACAACCGTCAACTTCACCAAACTGGCCAACGCCCTCAACGGCAAAGCCAAGCAGAAGTCCAACTATCGCAGAATCCAACGTTTCTTCAGTGAGTTTAATCTGTCCTATGACCTGGTGGCCGACTTGATCCTGCATCTCTTGCCGATCAAGTCGGACTTTACCATCTCGATAGATCGGACGACCTGGAGCTTCGGCAAACTGACCATCAATATTCTCACCGCCGGGAGTGTCTATCAAGGCGTTGCATTTCCCATCTGCTGGATACTGCTGCCCAAAAAGGGCAACTCCAACACCGATGAGCGTATCCAGTTGATGGAACGGGTCTTGAAGTTGGTGGATAAAAACCTGATTCAGGTCATCGTTGCAGACCGGGAATTCATTGGGCAAGAATGGTTTGCGTGGTTAGATGCGCAAGCCTTAGGCTTTGCCATCCGCGTCAAGGAAAACGCCAAAACCCTAAATGGCAAAGGGGACATCGCGCTTCGATGCTTGTTTGCCGACCTGCACATTCACCAAGAGCGCATCCTGCGTAAACCCCGTCTGATCTATGGTCATCATCTGTATTTGTCTGTCATCCGATTACCTGACGAATTTCTCATCGTTGCCAGCAAGTGTAAAGGTCGAAAACCGCTGGAGGATTACAAAAAACGGTGGGGAATTGAAGTCCTGTTCGCCGCGTTGAAAAGCCGAGGCTTCGATCTGGAACAGACCCATCTGATCCATCTGGAACGAATCGAAAAACTCATCGCGCTTTTAGCCATTGCCCTCACCTGGGCTCATCTGGTAGGAGAATGGATCGCAAAGACAAAACCGTTGAAGATCAAAAAACACGGATGCAAAGAGAAAAGCCTGTTTCGATATGGATTGGACCATTTGCAGTATGTTCTGCTCAATATACAGGATCACATCCAGGAGTTCTTTCACTGTCTTTGGATACTGATTGATCCTCCATATTTTAGGTCAGATTAAGTTTTGTCGTGTATTATGCGTAAAAGAAGTAAAGCATTCTATAATGGGTACCTTGAAATCTGACTCTCAGTTCATAGATATCATCTCGAAGGAAATCTGCTTCCGGGCGCCGGAGTTCGTAACCGCTCTTAGCCAAACGTTCAATCCACACAATGCACTTGTCCTGGACCTTTGGAGGCAGACCGTCAAGCCACTTAATTAAGGGAACAGTTCCATCGTTGTCTAGAAACAATACAACCTCTGTTTCCGGCATATCTTCTTCCTTATGCTTTCTGCCCTCTCGGAAGATATATCGCATTATTAAGATATAAAGTCAATTAAAAAATCTCAATTTTGCGATATATTTAGGGCTCTGAATCCCTTTTATTCGTTTATCTGTTTAAAATTAACAGCTTATGCAAGCAGACCTTTTTGGTTCAATACTGTTTAGGCTTTGGTTTTTCAACACAACTAACAACAGGATCGGGCAATTCTTTCTGGACAACCCTGGATTCGTAATCTTGAACCAACAGAGTTAGAAGCTCCAACTCTTCTGCTTCAGACGTGCCCTCATCCGGGTCGAGGTCCATCAGTTCTTCGATGGCAGCGAGGGCAGCTTCGTAGTCGAATTTAATAACTTTGATTTTCATCCTATCGCCCTCCTCAAAACGATCCAATCTTCATCACAAACCGGTTGCGTTCCAGATCTTCTTTGATCGGGTCTGCCTGCTCCACGGTAAGACACCCTTCACGAATCCTCCTCCTGAGACGGGAGCGGCTGTTTTTTATTTCCCGGTCAGAAACACGACAACTGCGCCTGGACAATGACGCCGGCATCGTCACCCCTGTAAACTGATACACCTTCAGCTTTGTCTCTATCTTGCTCTTATTGAATTCAGCCCATCTAAAGAGACATTCTTGTAGCCGCAGGCTTATGATGTTTTCCGAAATAATGGGGTAACCCGGCCATCGCGAGGAAATAAATTTTCTCGCTACGATTACAAAGTCCGGACAAGCCGGACTCAAATAAAAAGGGTGCCGACTCGGTTTTACGTAGATGTTTTCTGTCTATGCTGCATCGGCATAGTCAAGGAGTTCATCATTGGCATATCGAACCTGTTTATACTGATTCCAGAAAGCATCCCATCGTTTTGACTTGACGTAAGTGCGTAACTGCAAGATGCGTTGTCCTCCCTGCCAGGACCATTGCATACCCGATCGACAAAGCCTTGTCTTGACCAGGGTCTTGCAGGCCGCTTCGACGGGTCCCGAGCCAATGGGCAGACCCCTTCGACGAAAGTCAGCATAGGCCATCCGGTGTTTGTTCCGAAAGAAGAAGGTTCGTTCTGTTTCCAGGTCTTCCAATCGTTTTTGACCCAGCCTTCGGCGGCTTTTGTAATAGTCGATGGAGCGAATAAGGGTTTCTGCTGCGCCATCTTGGGTCAGCAGTTTGTGGTGGTAGGTTTCATACCAGCTTTGCGCTTTTGCTGATTTTTTGCCAAACAGGAGTTCGGCAGCTTCAGACAGATGTTCTGTGGTGTGATAAAAATCCACCAGTTTTTCATACCCGATGAACCGAGGAGTGGTATCAGCATATTTCCACAACCCTCGTGCCCCATCACACAGGAACACTTTTCCGACCTCATCTTTCAGTTGTCCTTCGATATGATCGAGTTCTTCCTCAAAGCGTATCTTCAACGTTTGACCACCCTCTTCGGGCATTTGTGCCACATACCGAGAGACCAAACGCTTTGGTGGGGTGCCGTCCTTTGGAGGTGCCCCATAAAAGGACAGGCTGCCCACCAGGGCCTGTTTGAAACTGGTCGGACTTTCTTCGGACGGTTTTTCCCCCGGCCTCTCTTGTGGACGCCCGCGTTTTTTCCCCGGCTCATCCAGCCTGAGGTGGGTCCCATCCAGGCTGGCCACCATCACTTTTGTCCCTTTGGGGTTCTCCTCCTCCTGACGGATCGACCGGTTGAGTGTTTCATCCATCTCGACCAGCCACGCTCCCGTCTCTTCTGTGATGTGTTTGACCGCTGTGGCAGAAGGCTGAAACAGAGCCGTCTTTTCCAGCACAGAAACGGTTTCCTCCGGCGTGATCAAGCTCACCGTGAACAACACCGCTTCACGAACTTCCACGGTGGCAAACTCACCGACCATTCCCCACATCACATCCAACGGCACATAAGAAGGCCCCCCTTCATCGGCCTGAAACAGATTTCGAGAAAGCTTCATCTTCCCAAAGGGGGTCAAAAACGTCTTCTCACTTTGTTGCTTAAACCGATACAGCACATTCTCGACCTGTTTTGGGGCCTCATCCACTTCGTAGGCTTCCAAAAATGTGCGAAGCGCTGCGATCCCACAAGCCTTGAGGGCTTCACCAAGCCCACTTGTGACCTGTTCTGCCAATTGAGGCGTCAAACTCTCCAGGTCCAAATTTTCGCAATGGGCGCTCAATTTTTGCTTAAATTCCCAGGTGGCGGCTTCGATCATCTCTGCGAGGTCCATCTTGGGCTCCTTTCCCGTATCTATACAACCTTATTGTTTTCAGTCTGTTGTATGATCGGGATTTGGAGCCTTTTTTGCAACTCATTTACGTAAATTCAGAGCAGCACCCAATAAAAACAATCTGTTAGTCCGCCGCAGGCGGACTTCCTAAACGTAGCGCGGGAATTTATTCCCGTGCGATGGTCGGCGGGTAACCGGATTATTTAATCAATCTTCATCAGCCTGCGCTCCATGCCTGCAACGCACTACATAAACTGTCTCATTAAAAATGCGGAGCTCAATAGATGAACAGTTTGTTCAATTTTCCTTCACACAGGGAACATCTCTTTCCCTCTGTCTATGTTTTGCGCCCCACGTGAAGGTGATTATCCATCTTTAAATCCAACAAGTTATGGCGCCCTAAAATCTCTGGTACGCAAGGTGCAGTGACTCGGCCCAGGTCTGTAGGGTCTTTGTGACGAAATTTAGTCTTGACTTGCGTGGGAGATTTCTACATGGATAAGCTTGAAGCGACTCAGCAAAAGCCGAAGTTACTGGATCAGGTTCACGAAGTTATTCGGATGCGGCATTATAGTCGAAGAACGGAAAAGGCCTATGTGGGGTGGATTCGACGGTTCATCCTCTTCCATGGCAAGCGACACCCTCTAGAGATGGGTGAGGTTGAAATTTCTCGCTTTCTCTCCTCTTTAGCTGTTGACTCCAGGGTAAGCGCATCAACGCAAAACCAGGCCTTGAATGCCCTGCTGTTCCTCTATCGCGATGTGTTGCACCAGGACTTTCCCTGGCTTAAAGATGTGGTGCGAGCCAAATCACCACGGCGTCTCCCCGTTGTTTTGACTCGTCAGGAAGTGCGAGCCGTTCTGGATCAGCTTTCCGGCACTCCCAGATTAATGGGAGTCTTGCTTTACGGTGCGGGTTTAAGACTTCTTGAATGCGCACAACTTCGGGTCAAAGATGTTGACTTTTCTGCCGGTCAGATGATTGTGCGTGATGGGAAGGGAGAAAAGGATCGCGTGGCCTTGTTGCCAGAAGAAATCAGACCGGATCTCAAAAATCATCTTGAGTTCGTCTATCAGCAGCATCGCAAAGATCTGGCACAAAATGCTGGATGGGTTGAATTGCCTTACAGTTTAGGCAAAAAATATCCCAATGCGGGAAGAGAATGGATGTGGCAGTGGGTTTTTCCAGCAACCCGGATTTATGTTCACCCGCAAACAGGACAGCAACGCAGGCACCATCTTCATGAATCCGTTCTGCAAAAGGGTGTAAGAAAGGCGGCTAAACAGGCGAATGTTGCAAAACATGTGACCAGTCACACCTTCAGGCATTCCTTTGCGACACATCTGTTGGAAGATGGCTATGATATCCGAACGGTTCAAGAGCTTTTGGGGCACAACGATGTGAAAACGACCATGATTTACACGCACGTATTAAATCGTGGTCCAAGTGGCGTTAAAAGTCCTGCGGATCGGTTATGGAAGACTTGATGGTGATTTTATAGGTGGATATACAGACCCGCATATCACACCCTGCCTAAAAATGCTTTGTATTACTATAACATTTAAAGACAATCGGTTGAGAGGATTTGCCTCTCAAGCAGAAATCATGCTATACAGACCGATTTGGCAGTGTTTGCAGTTGATATACAGGTCTGTATAATTAATAGTTGAACAAAACCGCTACGCGGTAGTAGGGTAAGATTGTTCAGCGCCGTGCTCTTTGACAATAGAATAGGATCTTTGAAAGCCTGGTGATTCTGGGGGTTGAGTTCCCGATTCAATTCGCAGGCTCCCTGATCTATCTTCTTTCCTGTTATCAGGCAGGTATTCATCAACCCTGAAAGGAAGGAGAAAGGTCATGGGCAAGCTTCGTGAGCAGTTGGAAAGAGATCTGGAACTGAAAGGGTTCAGCCCCAGGACGAGAACGTGTTATCTGGCCTGTGTGAGAGATTTTGTGCGCTATTTCGGTCGTTCTCCGGATGGGTTGGGTGCAGACGAGATCCGGGCTTATCTGCACTATCTCATCAAAGAGAAGCAGGTATCCCGATCCGTAGTTGCACAGACTTACAGTGCGTTGAAGTTTTTCTACACCACCACGCTTGAGCGCGACTGGGAACTCTCCAAGATTCCTAGAATGAAGCAGCAGAAGAAGCTGCCGGTGGTGCTCTCTTTTCCAGAGATCCAGGCTATTTTTGAGCGTGTGGGTAATCTGAAGCATCGGGCAATATTGATGACGATTTACTCGGCCGGATTGCGGTTGTCCGAAGCAGCCTGTTTGAAGATCACCGACATAGACAGCCAGCGGATGTTGATCCGTGTGGAGGGGGGCAAAGGCAATCAGGATCGGTACACCTTGCTGGCAGAGAGCACGCTTTGTATGCTGCGCGAGTATTGGAAGATCTGCCGACCTGTGGAGTGGCTTTTTTCAGGCAGTCGGAAAGATCGACCGATTCATGTCAGCAGCATTCAGAAAGTGTTCAAACAGGCTCGACAGCAAGCTGGTATAAGAAAGCCGGCCAGTGTGCATACGCTGCGTCACTCGTTTGCGACCCACCTGTTGGAGAGTGGCGCTGATGTGTCTCACATAAAGAAGCTGTTGGGGCATAAAAGTGTCAAGACGACGGCCATCTATCTCCACGTCAGCAGAAAGGATCTGACGGGCATCGTCAGCCCTCTGGATTTTTTCCAGGCCCGTGAGAAGTCAACCTCATAAGGAGGTTGGCTTGTCATGAAAGAATCTGTTGAAGTGGCCGATATTTTTCGCCTCTTTGGAGAGGCGTATCGACAGGTTTATGGTGCAAAGATGCCGTTGCGTCACCTTCGTGCGATGAGAGCGATTGAGGTGTGTCGCACTGCTGTATTGGGTGGGCATGTGGACGAATGCGATGTGTGTGGTGCGGTGCGGATCTCCTATAACTCCTGTCGCAATCGTCACTGTCCCAAGTGCCAAGCTCTGGCCAAAGAGCGATGGATCGAAGATCGGAAGCAGGACCTTTTACCTGTGTCCTACTTCCATGTGGTCTTCACGCTTCCTGAGGAACTTCGACCGCTGGCATTGCGCAATCAGAAGGTCGTCTACTCCCTGCTTTTTAAAGCCGCCTCAGAGACGCTTCTGGCGTTGGCATCAGATCCAAAACATCTGGGAGCACAGGTTGGGTTTACGGCCATCTTACACACGTGGACCCAGACGCTTTTGGATCATCCTCATCTTCACTGCATTGTCCCAGGAGGAGGTCTCTCGCCAGATGGGACGCGATGGATCGCTGCCAGAGAGCGGTTTTTCATCCCGGTCCAGGTTCTTTCTGCCCTTTTCAGAGGCAAGTTCCTGGCCTATTTGAGAGCGGCTTACAAGCAAGATCGGCTGGTCTTTCCAGGACAGATCGCCCCCTGGGAAGCAGCCTCCAGGTTCCACACGTTCATCACCGAGTTGCATCAAAAAGAGTGGATTGTCTATTGCGAACCCCCCTTTGGAAGTCCTGAGAAAGTCCTGGAGTATCTGGGTCGGTATACGCATCGGGTGGCCATCAGCAATGAGCGCATCCTCAAGCTAAGAGGAGATCAGGTCACGTTTTGTTACAGAGACTCAGCAGATGGAGATAAGATCAAGAGGATGACGCTTTCTGCTTTTGAGTTCATCCGACGATTCTTGCTCCATATTCTGCCAGAGGGGTTTGTCAAGATCAGGCATTATGGGATCTTGAGCAACCGCAATCGAAAGACAAAGCTGATGCAAGCGAGGCACATCCTGGGAAGCTTGTGCGAACAGGCACAGGACGAGAAACCGACCTGGCAGGACCTTTTGTATCGTCTTACCGGCATCGATCCCGGGATTTGTCCTGAGTGTGGAAAGGGGCAGATGGTCACAAAGGAAGTCCTGTTCCCCAGAACCAACAGATCTCCTCCAGGGCAAGAAAGGATCTCTGCCTGAACACCGAACACAACCCGACTGGAAAAAACAGGATGCGAGTGTATGCTGGGAGAAGTATGCCCTTTTGAACAGAAAGATCCTATTCATCAAAATACGTGACGCAACATCCGCGTGTGGCATGATTAGACGACAGATAAAAACAGCAAGATCTGCTGTGTGTAACTGACTTATCATTCAAATAACGACACATTGAATCCCCATAGGTATGGGGGAGCGGCTTTGTTCAACATAATTGTATACGGAACTTCGCTCCGTATACAATCTTTACCGTTATCTCAACAGAAAAGACTTGCATGAAGCACATTATTAATGCATATTTATATGCCTATTATAGGCATCCAGCATAGAGGAGGTTATCATGAGAACAACCCTGAACATCGAGGATGCTCTGGTTGCACGCGCATCCCAGTTGACTGGCGTCAAGGAAAAGACTTCTCTCGTCAGATTGGGATTGGAGGCGCTCATCGCGCTCGAAAGCGCAAAGCGTCTCGCGAAGTTGGGAGGCACCGAAAAGGCTCTCCGAATGCCTCCCCGCAGGAGACCGAGAAACTGATATGATCCTTGTTGATACGAATGTGTGGATCAATCACTTCCGGAAGACTGATGCGGAACTTGTGGCGAACCTGAACACTGGTTCTGTCGCATGTCACCCATTCATCATCGGGGAATTGGCTTGTGGCAATCTCAAGAACCGGAAAGAGATCCTGGAACTATTCCAGTCCCTTCCATCTTCCCCAACCGTGGAACCCGACGAACTCCTGACCTTCATTGAGTCGAACTCACTAATGGGCAAGGGATTGGGATACGTCGACATTCATCTCCTCGCTTCTGCGGTCTTGGCAGGGATCGCGCTGTGGACGAACGATAGGAGACTCCGTCGGGCATCTCAAGATCTCGGAATCTCATATAGGAGATAACAAGTAGGTCCAGCGGATCGGGCTGGCCTGCTGTTGGACCTGGGAAACGGATCATGTGATTGCTTTCAGCGGTCGGGCGGGTCCCCGCAGGGGGCCGTCCGACCGCTGACCTACATGTTCGATGACGATGAAAGGCCCAGCCTGGATCGAGAGCGAGTGGGTGCACCTGCGTGCAGCGATCATGTCGGACAGAGATCAGATGGACGAGCCGCTGCCCGTTCAGAGCTGACAGATATTCTGACGGGGCCTCTGTCCCCGGATTACACACGTCTGTCAGTTGTCGTTGGCCTATAAGAACGTCTATCGCGGAGGGCCGCTAATGAGAGTGGCAGTCCTTGGCGCCGCCGGCTGGGTCGGGCGGGCGGTGCTGGAAAACTTCGCCGGGCGCCACCAGGTGCGAGCCTTCGATTACAACCCGGAAGCGTGGGAGGTGTACCGGACATTCGATGGAGACTGGGAGGGGGAAAAGGTCTACGGGGACATCGCCGACTTCGACGCCGTCGACAGCGCCCTGGAAGGGATGGACGGCGTTGTCAATCTGGTTGCCTACTTCGGTTATCAGGATCCACCCGAGCACAACGAGAAACCCTTTCTCATCAACCTTAAGGGGATGTGGAATGTTCTGGAGTCGGCCCGGCGACGGGAGCTCAGACGGGTGGTGCATATGGGCTCCTGCGTGGTGCAACATCCGAACGGCGTTTTCCTGTCGTCGGAGGTCCGCAGCAAGGAGGGGGACTTGTACGGGATATCAAAGCGCCTGCAGGAGGAGATGTGCCGCCAGTATCACGATGCCTATGGTCTGCGCATCATCGTTTTCCGGCCCTGCAGTATCGGCGACAGCAGACTCGGTATCACGCGAGACGGCACCCCCGCCCGAGGCGGCATCAGCTGGGTTTGCCGATACGATCTGGCCGAGGGCTGTCACCTGGCGTTGGAATCCGAGGCCATCGATTTCGACATTATGCACACGGCCAGTCACCCGGATGCGGACCAATATTGTAACGTGGCCCGCTCTCGGGACGTTCTGGGTCTGGAATACAAAGGGCACTTTCCCGAAGACTAGCGCATTGACGTACCGGCCGAACCTGAAAATCCCCGTGGCAAGCCCGAGGTCTTGACAGCACGCAAATGGTAGCGGGATCGAACCATCGCGTCGAGCAGACGCGGAATACTGCGCCGCTCACGCATCATGTTAGGTTGCCTGGAGAATAGATTTCATGGATTTTGAATGGGATGCTGAAAAAGCTCTTGCGAATGAAAGCAACCATGGCGTCTCATTTTTTGAAGCATGCGAAGTATTTGATGATGACTATTCCTCGGCTGTAAACGATCCCGATCATTCCCAGGATGAGGATCGGCATCTCATTTTTGGGATGTCGAAAGATGGTCATTATCTGGTCGTGTCCTATACTGAACGCGGGGATCGAATTCGGCTGATTTCGGCACGAAAGATGACTCCACGAGAGAGGAGAGCATATGAGCAATGATCATGATACCCTTAGAGATGAATATCCCGAGGACTTGATCAAATCGGGTGTGCGTGGTAAATACACAAAGAAGTACCGCGAAGGCACAAACATCGTTCTGATTGACCCGGATCTACACAAAATTTTCCCTGACTCTGAAGCTGTCAATCGAGCCCTTCGTGAATATCTTTCGACAAAGCGAACAACAACCTGACAAGCAGCTCAATAACGACGCGTTAATTGCTGACTTGACCTAACTCGGCAATGCAGTCGGACGGCTATGCCGCCGCTGATTTCTGTCGTTGGCCGCAAGAAGACCAGTGCGATCACACAAGAACTGAAAGGCTATACGGTAACGATCGAATGAAGCTACATATCCTCGGAAACGGCGGTCCGCGTCCCAGCCGCATGGGCGAGCGCTACGGAACTTCCTGCATTCTCGAGTTCGGTGACGAACGCATCATGGTTGATTGCGGCCCCGGCACAACCTACAAGATGTCACGCATGGGAATGAGTCCTTCACAGGTCAATTCGGTTTTTCTAACTCACCATCATTCGGATCACATCGTCGATTTCCCGTGCTTTGCCCTGCTTCGGTTCGATCTCGACCCTGGTAATCTTCCTCCCCTCAGAGTCTTTGGTCCACCTCCGACTGTCGAATTCGTCGATCGCCTATTTGGCAAGGACGGCGCTTTCCTTCCCGACATCGTTGCGCGTCGAGAACACCCCATCAGCCACCATGGGCACGTAGAGAGAGGCGGAACGCTTCCCCGTCCGGGCATGAAGGTCGATGTATCCGACATCAGTTCAGGAGCGGTTGTCGAGGGAAAAGGTTGGAAGGCAACGGCTGTACAGGTTCCTCATGTCGAGCCCTATCTAACCGAGCTAGCGTACCGGATCGATACGGATAGCGGCAGCGTGCTCTTCCTGTGCGATGCAGCGGACTGTCCCGAGCTGAGGCAATTGGCCAGGGGGGTTGATACATTCGTTACGGGGCTCTCTATGCGCAATTTCAAAGAGAATGACGAAGATGCTTCGCATCCAATCCGGGGCGTTAGCGCGGACATATCAGAGGTCGTTGACATCGCTAATGAAGCTGGAATATCGAGGCTCGTGATCATCCACTGCGGTTCGCCGCGCAGTGAGGACATCGTCGGCAGACTCCGCCGAGGTTACGATGGGAATGGCTATAACGGTTGTATCGTGCATCCTGACGAGCTTACAACTGTTGAGGTATAGATTGTGGAGGAGAACAGAATGCGTTACTTCCCGACACAAGCTATTGATCTTCAAGATATGCCCGCGTACCTGATTTCCATGGCACAATTCTTGTCCCCCAACGGATGCGATGAGAGACGGAAACGCCAACGAACGGATGCTCCCGACCTCCTATCGTCGGCGGGAGATCCCCTTGTTAGATTACAGGATAAATATGCATGCAATTCATCTGACTTGTCCATCTTTATGAATAAGGAAAACATCAACCATATGATTCATCCATACGACAATTCCACGCAGACACGCTGGGACCGCGGCGAGTTCAAGGTTCAACTCAACCAACCCAATAATCCTCGTCCCATTGGGTTCTGTGACGGAAGCTCCGAGGACGTCACTGAGCTCCTCTCAATCGCCGAAGCGGAGGGCGTTGAGGACGTAAAGATCCACAAGAAGATCCTCAAGACCGGGCGGGAGATATGGACCTTAGGTGGACAAGGGAACCCCAGCGTTTAATAATTCATTTTCAACGATCAATTGTATGTACAACAACCTCCAGCCAACAAACGCTCTAGTCCTAAATAAAGCCGGTTTAAGGTTGAGATCAGCAAGAAATGGCAGGTAAATGGGGCAGTAGAAGGCCAGCGATGACCCCTAATCTAATCGGGTCGCCGGGGGCTGACCCGGTAGGCCAGCCCCGGCTCCCACACCACCCGGCATGCGGGTCCGCACCGGGCGGTTCCGATCAGACACGGGCGTTTGGCCCGTAGTGAAGAGCAATCCATGACGTGCGCATGTGGGGGACGCTGACGGTGGGGGCAGAGGCGGATGTGGTGGTGCTGAAACATCGGAAGGGTGCGTTTTCCTATGAGGATTGCGGGTATGCGCGGATGGACGGGGCGGACCGGCTGGCGTGCAAGCTGACAGTCCGGAAGGGCGAGGTGGTCTACGACCGGAATGCGATGACGGTGCCCCACTGGGAGGATGCGCCGGAATCTTACTGGCCAGTGACGGAAGTGCCCGTGCCGATTGAGCGGTTCTTGCGGCCGCTCGGGGCATAGAGATTGTGTTTTTGAATTTCTGAGGGTTTGGCACGATTTTATGGCATTGATCACACTGCGTAATATCAGGATGAAGTACGGCGATTTGCCCCTGCTGGATGGGGTGAATCTGCAAATTGAACCGGGCGAGCGGGTGTGTTTGCTGGGGCGCAATGGGGCGGGCAAATCGACGCTGATGAAGATTATAGCCGGGCAGATGGGGCCGGATGGCGGTGATGTGATTCGCCAAAAAGATGTGCGGGTCGCCCTGCTGGCGCAGGAGGTGCCGGATGGGGTGGCCGGGACGGTGCGCGGGGTGGTATCAGAACACGCGCCCCGGGCGACGTCTGGCCCGGATGTGGTGGATGTGGTGTTGACGCGGATGCAGATGGAGGGGGAGGCTGATTTTGACGCGCTTTCGGTGGGGCTCAAGCGCCGCACGTTGCTGGCCCGCGCACTGGCAACAGCACCGGATGTGTTGCTGCTGGATGAGCCGACAAACCACCTGGATATCGAGGCGATTACGTGGCTGGAGTCGTTTCTGCTGAAGCAGCGTAGCGCGTTGTTGTTTGTGACGCACGACCGGATGCTGACGCAGCAGTTGGCCACGCGCATCGTTGAGATTGACCGGGGGTGGGTTTCAAGCTGGGCGTGTGATTATCACACGTATTTGCAGCGGCGCGAGGCACAGCTTGAGGCTGATGCGGTGCAACATGAACAGTTTGATCGCAAGCTGTCCGAAGAAGAAGCGTGGGTTCGGCAGGGGATTCGGGCACGGCGTACTCGCAATGAAGGACGGGTGCGCGCGTTGCAGCAGATGCGGCTCGAGCGCCTTCGCAGGCAGGCGGGTGCAGGCCGGGTGCGTATGGGGGCGCAGGGTGCGGCAAAGACCAGCCGACTGGTGATGGAAGCGAAAAATATCACGTTCGGGTATGGTGATACGCCCGTGGTGGATCATTTTTCGACGGCGGTTTTGCGCGGGGATAAGGTGGGGTTGATCGGGCCGAACGGCGCGGGTAAGACCACATTGCTCAGGTTGTTGCTGGGTGAACTGGAGCCGCAAGAGGGTACGGTGAAACACGGGCTGAGATTGCAGGTGGCGTATTTTGACCAGTTGCGGGAACAGTTCGATGAAAACAAGACGGTGTTCGACGTGGTGGCCAACGGCAATGACCGCGTGACGGTGAATGGCAAGACCCGGCACGTGTTCAGCTATTTGCAGGATTTTTTGTTCGATCCGGCACAGGCGCGCAGTCTGGTGAAGGTGCTTTCGGGAGGGGAGCGCAACCGGCTGTTGCTGGCCCGGCTGTTTACCAAACCGGCCAATGTGCTGGCGCTGGATGAGCCGACCAATGATCTGGATGCCGAAACACTGGATGTGCTGGAGGCGATGCTGGTCGAATTTACGGGCACGGTGTTGTTGATCAGCCACGACCGGGCATTTCTCAACCACGTGGCGACCAGCACGATAACGTTTGAGGGTCCGCTGGGTGTGAATGAATACGTGGGCGGGTATGATGATTGGGTGCAACAGCGGCCCGATCTGCCCGAGGAACGTGCGGAATCGGCCAAGCCGAAACAGGAACCGAGGAAGCGCGAGCGGACGCGCAGGCTGAGCTATAACGAAAGGCGCGAGCTTGACGCGCTGCCCGGGCGGATCGAGGCGCTGGAAGCGGAGAAGGCGGATCTGCAGAAGCAGATGGCCGATCCGTCCATTTATCGGAACGGGACAGATATTGCGGCGTTGAAGACGCGGTTTGAAGCGGTTGGGGAAGAACTTGAAACGGCGTATGCGAGGTGGGAGAAACTGGAGGAGATTCAGAATTAGCAGGGCCGATCCGTCGTGCAGATAGCTTATTTTCCGAATGTTTGCCCAAAAAGAAGGAAGTCCGGGAAGTCGATGGTTCCGTTTTGATCCAGGTCGTACTTGATGTCGTACCGAACATTTTCCCGGCTGAAACCGAAGTGCTGCGCAAATAGGAGAAAGCCCGAGAAGTCTACGGCGCCGTTTCCGTCGAAAGTGGTGGCCTACGCAAGCTCCGTTGGCGTATTGCAGGACATGGCAAACGGGGCGGCCTTCGGGTCATCTACTACTGGGTCGTTCCTGACAGGATCTTCATGTTGCTCCCGTACCAGAAGAGCACGCAGGAAGACCTGACTCCATCTCAGCTCAGAACGTTGAAGAATCTCGTAAAGGAGTGGCTCGGTCCCATTCAGGACGACATTCCGTGCTACATTACATTGGATTTGGAACCTGGCCCAAAAGGAGAGGAGCACGCCTTGTATATATCAAACCTACGAGTTGCGGAACTTCGCCGGGTGGACGAGACCGAGAGCCCGTAGGTCACCGAGGAAGCCGCATAACTTCCGCGTGGAGCGGTCGCAGTAAAGCGCGCCGCTCACGCAGAGCGTTAGAGTGACGAACCTGCAGGTGGTGGAGACACAAGGAAGGAGTAGGACGGAAGCGGGAGGGCGATAGGGGCAGGCTACCGGTATACCTCGCCTCGGAGGCCCACTTTCACAACATAGACGACAAGCGCATCGTCTTCAACCGAGTACACGATCCGGTACGGTCCCTGCCTGACACGGTAACGGTTCTGACCCGTGAGTTTCTCGCATCCGGGCGAACGGGGATCGTCAGCCAACGCTCGGATACGCGATACGACACGCTGGCGGCGCTTTTTTTGTGGTATCCCCTCGATCTCTCGCACCACAGATGGCTTGATGAGAACCCTATATCTTGCCACTGCGTTTCAGGTCCTTCACGACCTCTTCAAACGAGAGATTGGTCTCAGCGACCCGTTCCTCGAAGGCGGCCAGATCCTCGGCGTCTTCAGCCAGAGCAGCCTTGACGGCGTCGTTCACCAGGTCGGAGATCGAACGATCCGTCTCGGCAGCCTTCAAGCGCAGCGCACGGTGGATGACCGGATCGAAGTAGACGGTGCTACGTTTGGTAGAAGTAGACATACCCTAAATGTAGCATTTTGACGCCTAGACGTCAAGACATTACAACGACACTCTAACAACCACCTCAAGCTGACGGATCGCCTGTCACAGCCCCTGCGTATGCAAGGGCAGCACCAGGCGATCCGTCAGCTTAGGTCCACGTTATACGCCATTTATAAAGACCAAAATGTGGAATATTCATTGCCCAACAAAGTTCAATTTACAATGGATCCTCAGAGCGACTGGCACATATTCCTGTGTGAAGACCAGCTTGATCTCGTGATTACAACCCAGCAGCGTTACGAAATGCTGAACTGGGCGATGCAACAATTTACAGAGTGGGTCATCAAAGCCAGAATATTCGATATGACCTATGACCGCGACCCACCCTGGAATCACTCTGGAGAAACGATCGAGCGCCGTATGGAAGAAAGAGATCGCTTAAAAATCATGCGCGGGACCTTGGGCGAGTGGATGGAAAATCTGACCGGCAACTGGACCGCGACATACATATCCCACGATGGCAAAGCCCACAATACCTACGAGGATGAGGTTCGAGACCACATTTCCTTCGAAGTTCATCAGATATTCAAAGCACAGGTTGAACCTCAACGATGGGAGGAAATATGGGATTCAGACGAGTTGACCCCTGCCTTACTGATCCTGGAAGAAACATTGATTGACCATATTGCCTCGATATCCGCAGCCCTTGCCTACAGGCAGTTTGAAGCGTCTGTGCGCCAGAAGATCGCTCGGCGCAAACTTCAGGGACAATCGCGTCAACTGGCTATTGAAAAATGGCGGCAGCAAGCCCAACGTTTCTGGACAGAACACTTCCCACTTATGCTGCCAAATACGCATATAGACAAACCCACCTGGCGCAACCTGAAATTGGCCACACAACTTCAAGAAGCACTGGATCAGGCGGATCCAGCAGATATTGAGGCCATTCTGGAAGTGGGTTTGCCCGGAAATTTCTCAAATAGTGTCTGCGATGAAATCAGACGAATTGTTCTGGAATTTTCGGAGAGGGAGATATAAAATCAGCCTGTGTTTGAGCCAAGCGGACGGCCTTCAGCCGCCGCTGATTGGCAAGCCATTAGAGACATTTTGCAAAGCGATGACAGGTATCTTGAACATTCGAAAAGCAATCAAGCGTGACGTCGAGTTCTTAGCATCGGCGTCGCTGTTAGCGAACGAGGGACGGCTTTCTGGAAAAGCGGGTTGGAACACCGAGCGCTTCATCAAACAAGCGAGAACGGCAACGCAAGAGGAAGTACAGGGGAGCGTAAAGAACAGCATCACCTATGTGATTGAATTCGACGGCACTCCGATAGGCAGGCTCCGAGTGGTACGGCCTGACGACGAAATACATGTCGCTGGAATTCAAATCCTACCGATTCATCAACAAAAAGGGATCGGTAGCAGCGTGATGCGCACGATCATGAAGGAAGCTGACGAGAAAGCACGACCCCTGACATTAGAGGTAGAAAAGGACAATCCCGATGCAAAGCGACTCTATCTCCGGCTTGGGTTCAAGGTCGTCGAGGATCATAGAGATCGAGAACTTATGGAATTACGCGTCGGCGTATAACCAGGCGCTGCAGTTGACCACCGTAAGCGCCTTTCGGTCGCAATCAGCGGCAACTGAGCTTAGTCGTTATACCGCACTTTAAAAACGGAGGCGGTAACCATGAAGGACGAACGTAAGGCGAAGTATTCAGGTATCAAGATAACCGCTGTGGATACATTCCTGGTGGAAGGCAACTGCTGTTTCGTTAAGATCAGGACCAACCAAGGGATAACCGGACTGGGTGAGGGTTCGATCAGTGACAACAAGGTAGGAACCATCGCCCAATGTATCAAAGACATGGAAGGGCATCTCATCGGGAAGGATCCGACGAATATCGAGTATATCTGGCAGGGATTGTACCGCTGGAACCGGTGGCATGTCGGGGTTCTCTTCAGCACGGCGCTCAGTGCAATAGATATCGCGCTCTGGGACATTCTCGGAAAAATAGCAGACTTGCCGATTTACAAACTCCTCGGGGGTGCCGCGCGGGATAAGGTGCGTATCTACACTGGCGGAAGCGGCAAATCCGGAGTACAATTCGCTAAGAGCATCGGGTGCAATGCCATCAAGACAGGGCCGCCGGTTACCAAAGTCGGTGATAATCTTACCGTTCCCATGCCCTGGGACCTTGGACGGGCAGTCAAACAAATTGAGGAAATGCGAGTTGAGGGTGGCGATGATTTCGACATCCTCATTGATGCCCATGGCCGCTTGACTCCAAGTATGTCGCTGGAGTACTGCAAGGCGATAGAGCCGTACCGCCCATTCTGGGTCGAAGAACCAATCCAGGTGGAAGGGACGAATGATGCGCTTGAATGGCTGAGCAATCGCACGACGGCGCCGCTTTGCATGGGTGAGCGGAATTTCATGAAATGGGGTTTCCAGGATATCATCGGCAAGCGCCTGGTGCCCTATCTGAATCCGGATGTTGTCCATTGCGGCGGCATCTCCGAGTTTAAGAAAATCGCAGCAATGGCGGAAGCACAGTACATCCAGGTGTCGCCCCACATCACCTACAGCAAAGTCGGGATCACCGCGGAAATCCACCTGGGTATGAACTGCCCAAACAGCGTCATCCAGGAAATGGGGTCATATGCAGCCGAACCGTTCAATACGTCAACAGACTGGAGAGATGACCTGTTTTTCGGGCATAAGTATCAGATTGAGAACGGTTTTGTGCGGCTGCCGGACACCCCCGGCCTCGGACTCGATCTAAACGAGGAAGTTGCCAGGGCTCACCCTTATGAACCGCAACTCCGTGAGGAACTCAGGTATGAGGATGGGTCGGTGGAAGACAACTGAGACTTGGGCTCAAGACATCACATCCCAGGAAAAATGAGAAGTCCGAACGGAGTGTCCCGAAGTATGGGTTGTGGAGCCGGTGTGAGCGTCGGTGCGGAAGTAGAACGCAGCTGCAATGTCAACATCGGTGCCGCAGTCGGCGCCTGTCTGTGGCTTCAGACTTCAGAGGCGGGACTCCAGCGCATGGCGACCGAAGAATTGGGCAGGGCAAGTACCGCGCAGGACCGCGTCAGGCCAATTGGCGATCCCCCAAGCGGTGAGGTGTCATCTGTCCACAAGCGCGGAGGCCGCTACATATCACTGCTGAGTCCCAATCAACGTAATGAAGCAGTTCTATCGGGAGCTGTTTCCCTTCGAAATCCTCGGTGAGAGCGATACGGGACTCAGTTTCCGCCCCGGTAACACCCTCTTCTCACTGCGCCAGCGAACCCGTGACTACGACGGCCGCGGTCCTCGCCTCGACGCGCCGGGTGTCCAACTCGCCTTCCGCGTGTCCCCTGAGGAGGTCGACAGCTGCTACGAGCAGTTGGTCGCCCGCGGCGTCAAGATTGCGGAAAACCAGAATGGACCTTTCAGAATTGCTGATCGCTCATTCTGCACGCTCTTCAGGATGCGAATATGTGCTCACCTTTGATAGGCGAGCATCCAATTCTGAGCTCTTTGAAAAGCTCAAATAGCCGACATCGCGAATGAGATCAAGCGCACAGAACTGAGAGGTCCGCTCCTACGCCGCGAAATATATCCGTGATTTCCGATAACAAAAGGCCCCGGTGGATCTCCTCCGGGGCCTTGGGGTGTTGAGCCGTGCCAGAACACGGCCGGGCTCGTCTACAGCGAAAAGGTATCGGCCTCGTACACTCTAAGATACGAGGACCCCTCCCACGTAAAATACAGGTAATGGTAACCCGCCTCGAGTTCCAGCAGGGCCGGATAGGAATGATCGACCAGATCGCCGTAATTAATCACGGTAAACCCCCGGCTCTGCCGGGGGACTGTTAGAGTTTGACAATTCCCCAGAAATGTGAGAGCCTTCCCTTTGTGGACCGCTTGAAGCTTGCGGAAAGGAAGGCTCCCGATGGACGTACAAAGTTTAAGCCATACCCGGTGGGAATGCAAGTACCATATTGTGTGGATTCCCAAATGTCGGAAGAAGGCACTGTATGGGGAGTTGCGGAAGTATCTGGGTGAAGTGCTCAGGGATCTGGCTTTGCGTAAGGAGAGCGAGATCGTCGAAGGTCACCTGAGGTTGGATCATGTTCATGTGCTCCTGTCGATACCTCCGAAAAACGCCGTATCAGAGGTGGTGGGGTTCATCAAGGGGAAGAGCGCCATTCACATCGCTCGGACTTTCGCTGGGCGTCGGAGGAACTTTGTGGGTCAGAGCTTCTGGGCAAGAGGCTATTATGTCTCTACCGTTGGCAAGGATGAGGAGTCGGTTCGTAGGTACATCCAGGAGCAAGAAGAAGCAGATCGTAGGCTTGAGCAGATGGAGTTGTTTGATGAGTAGCCACCTTTAGGTGGCCCACGGTTTTCAACCGCTTCGAGCGGTTCCCGGTTTTTCAAGCCTCCGGCTCTGCCGGAGGTATCTGACTCCAGGTCTGAACCGTGTCGAAGGTCCCCGGTCCCGCATAGTGCTTCAGGGTTGCCTGGCCCTGTCCGTACCCCTCGAAATTGACGATATACCACCCTTCCTGTGGAATATTGACCAGGTAGGATATATAGGGTTTTGTGACATTGTTTCCATTGATGATCCAGGAGGTGGGAAAAAGGGTTTCGTAGGTACTGGTACTTCCATAGTACCCGGCTTTTGCGCCATAAAATTTGGCAACTGCGTACGGGCTGCTCGAGTACCAGCTGTTGCTGGGATCCACCGTGACCGAAAAAGCCCCCTGCGCCTCTGCCTCCGCCACATTGAACGGGTTCAGCCAGGCCAGGGAGAACCCGTTCCGGTCTGACGCCATTCCGATGCGGGCGCCCCGCCGCTGGGCATCCTCCATCATCTCCCGGCCACCTGGCAGATTGCGCAGCTTTTGCAGCAGGATGTTCCGGTTTGGACGCGGGCGATTCCTTGGAGGTGGGGCCTGCTTTTCAAGCTGTTCCTCCTGAGCCATGTGAGACGGCACCCTCGCCGAGGCACGCCGCGCATTGCCCGTTTTGAGGCTCCGCATTTTCTGCAAAACCCCTTCCCGCGTGTTCAGCGTCCTCTTCTGTTGTCCCTGAGGCAGTCCCTCTTTCTCAAGCTGTTCTTCTTGCGCCATGCGAGACGGCGGCTTCGCCGAGGCATGCCGCGCATTGCCCGTTTTGAGGCTCCGCATTTTCTGCAGAACGCCCTCCCGCGTGTTCAGCGCCCTCTTCTGTTGTCCCTGAGGCAGTCCCTGTTTCTCAAGCTGTTCCTCCTGCTGCACATGGGCCGGCGGCGTGGCCGAAGCACGCAGCTTGGCCGGCGCCCGCTTCGTCTGGGCCCTCCGCGCGCCCTGGGCCTCGGATGGGGTCACATTGGCCTGCTGAGCGACCATCCAGCCAACGACGACCCCAACGACCAGCACGATGGGCAGCTGTATCGACGACCACTTCTTGGCTCCTCGCTATTTGGTGTGGGTAACCTTCCCCCAGGAACGACCAGTTGTGGTAGACAAGACGCCCAAGCTGCAGGTTTTGTGGACCAGCCTTCGAGTATTCTTTGTCAACGGTGTTGCCCGACCCGTTGTCTGTTGCTCAGGATTCTATCTTAAAAACAGTTGTTTAAGTTGTTAGATAATAAATTGTTACGATGGACTAAACGGCAAACTGGATCTCCGGATCATTCAATACCCGCCGTGTGTTTAGGAGAGATCTCATGTGCGGATACCGGAGCAAACGGTTAGGAACCACCTCGCACTCGGCAAGAAGACTGGTTCGGGTTTTTATGATTACCCACGTGAAACAGCGAAGAGCCCACTTCTTTAAAGCCTTCATGGAATCTCCTTTCTACCAAAGACAGATAAAATTCAACTCCCTGTACCCATCCCCCGATGTGCCAGTTGGGCCTGCAGGTATCTCTATCCCCCCTTTCTCAGCAGTAATCCGCTATAAGTTACTTTCGGTTTTGGTAATCATCAAGAGAAATCGGTGGTCTTGGAGTTCCTATGCCCGGCCCTGCCTTCTGCCTTCTGCCTTCTGCCCTACCCTACGTCCGTCTCTGCATCGAATTTGGCGAGCAGTTCTTCGGCCTTCTTACGCTTGGTCGGGTCGAGGTCACGGGCGATGATCCGCTGGAGCGCCGAACGGGCACGTTGGTCACCCTTACCGGCCATCTCAAAGGCCATCTGGTCGCGCTTTTCGTGGTAGCTGTGGTCGTACTCCTTGACCTCCAGATTCCATTTACGCCAGTAGTACTTCAACTCGCTGGAAGGCCAATCCATGTAGATGTTCTCCCATGTATTCGGCTGGCTGTGCGGTTCCAGGCTGCCGGGCGCAATCGGGTCGCTGATTTTCTGGTACCTGCCGTCCATCGACATACGCAGCCGGTCGGATTTGTTGGACAGGCCCTTGTGTACGGTCTGGCTGTGGAAAATAAGAACATCCGACTGTTTGAACGAATTGCTTACCCAGGTGCCTTCGAGCGGATCAACCACTTCCATGCCTCCTGCGCCCATAGCCGGAATAAAGTCGTAGACGCCGTGTCGGTGCGAACCGGACGCGATTTGAAGACCGCCCAGTTCCGGCGGGATGTCGCTTAATGGGATCCAGGCGGTGTACGTGTCGGGCGTTCCCTGGATGGGGATGAAATCCTGATGCGGCGGGGTGGTGTAGGCCTCCCGCTGTGGGAAGATGGTCCGCCCAATGATACGCGGGTGCGGCACAACAGGTTCACCCAGCACCCGCTCAAAGAGGCCGACCAGATTCGGATGATGCTGAAGGGCGTGGAAGTCCGGGAGTTTATACATGTGGGCGTAGGCCTGCATATAGTCAGATTCGGGCTCAACGCAAAAACCGTTCAGGTCCGCAATAGCGTCTTCCAGCGGCGTGCCGGCTTTGACCCAACCGGCCTGTCGGGTAATTTCAAGAATCTGCATTCGCAGGCTTTCCAGTATGTCGACGGGCAGCAATCCACAGATGAAAAGGTAGCCGTCTCGCTGTATGCGACTGCGCAGTTCAGACCCGTTGTCCACAGCGTCTGTTGAATCGAGAAAGGGTTGCATAGGACTTCTCCAGATGTGGGTTTTAGGGAATGTCGGTGAGATCTATTGACCTCAGAATAAATAAAGAGACATGGGTGTCCGACACCTACACGCTTCTACCCCCAGGCTCTTACGAAACGATAGATAGGTCGCCTCTCATCCTCATAACTCACTTATTTGATGTGGGAATCCAACAGATCGAGTTCCTCCAAACTTCTATGGCGTCTATCGCACTTTTATAGTGAGTCGCAAACAGTGTTGGAGTCCTTTTCGTAGGGTGAGGAATGCCTGCTTGGTGAGTCGCAAGCATTCGTATGGTTATGTTTTTATCAGATTTTTTGGGAAATTCAGGCATATATTTCTGAACAGGGGCATCGAGATCAATCTTACCCTCTGCATGCAATTTGAGAAGTGTAACGGCTGTAAAAAGTTTAGTGACACTGGCAACACCAAATTTGGTTTCAGAATTCACAGGCACCTTGTGTTCGAAATCAGCGAATCCTATATAATCCGAGAAGAAAATATTCCCTTCGCGAAGAATTACAGCAGCCAGTCCAACATTTTCCTGCTTTTCATGCACCTCCAAAATTGTTTGATGCAGAGATTCTTTAGTTTGCATCCTGAACCTCGGTTTTGAAAATCAGAGGTTTTACAATCAGCCAAGCATAAACTCACGGCCACTTGGGCTGTCTTCTTCTGCCACTTACGATTCATCGTAGTGGCAGAACGAATGCCAGACTCGGTTCTTCGCGTTCCATGGGTTCAACAGCAAAGCCCATTGAAAGCTTCAGTTGATGGTTTTCAAGATGATCGTGGTCGCTAACTGAACGCACTTGCACTCGCCTGCTATCTGGTCGCAGCCAGATATATCGCGTCCATTTCCATTCCCTCGACTGCTTCCACAGAGATCCTGTCAATCCTGAACCCCGCAGTACGGGCGGCTTTGATAACTTGGTCTGGACGGTATCTCATAGCTACGACATCTGCCTGTCCGCCATAGTCAATGCATCCCTCGCCCTCCCATGTGGCCACGAGAAGCTGTCCGTCAGCCTTCAGCACGCGGGACCACTCAACAAAACATGTGAACATTCTTTTCAGGTCGACGTGGTGGAGCGCGAAGAAGTTGAGAACAGCCGCGCACGAACCATCCAGCACATGGTGAAGCTCTCCCATATCGCCTTCAGTGATGGTGGCAGCGTCACCCAACCGTTGCTGAGAGATACCCACCATTCTCGGCGAAAGGTCGACACCATGGAACTGCCGCCCGGGAACGTATCTGTCCTTGAGCTGCTCAAGCATGTGTCCAGATCCACAAGACGAGTCCAGAACCGCACCATCGAGATTAGCGATGCGTTCTGCCAAGCCGCCAAGAGCCTCAGCATACATCGGAAGATCAATCTCTTCGCCCATCATAATGTTGTACGAATCGGCGCTCTCGTCATAGAACTTGCGAACTTCCTCGGTAGATGTGATTTTCATCGTCTCAAGTCACCAACTTTAGAACAATCAGGATGGGGTGGTTGTTGCTTTTTGTGCGCGATTGCCGGGGTGGGGTGGTTGGGTTTTGCCTTTGCGCCGCTTTCGGTTAACGGTTTGAATTCCTGAACCCCGAAGGGGTTGCGCGGAACGAAGCGAAGCCAGGAATTTGATGTTAACTGCTGTCGTGGCCGGGGATGGGACGGCCCTACCACTAGGACGACAGGGCCGCTGCATCACATTACATATGTGGCCTCATCTGGTTTCAATATGTTGTGATACTAAGACTTTCTGAGCTTTCTCTACAAGACCAGATGGAACTAGCACTGCCACTTGGCCCTCTCCCAATCTTCGATGAATTGTTAGGCTCGGAAAGGTGGGTCGGCTGGCTTCCCACAACGCCAAAGTACCCGCTGCACTGATGACTCTATTGGAAAATACTATAGAGTCGATCTCTGCGTCATACAAAATTCCCCTTACCATTTCTCCCTCTATCCTGGTTTCGCCAGTGAAAACCGGCGCCCACTCAGTGATTCTTTGATCATCGTCTCCCTCGTTCTTGCCGTGTAGCTTTAGATGCACTCGGATTTGCTGCACAGTGTCAAGACATATAGCGCTAGTAATCAGCAGAGATGGCCCGAAAAAATCACTCAGGCGTGGTTCGACACGCAACCAATTCGCAATAACAGAGGGTGCTACTGCTATCCCACACAGGAAAATAGCGCCGGGTAAGATCATTCTTTTCAGAGTTCCATCAATATAATCTGCCATTTCTTCATCCGAGGTCGCCTCAGCAATTTTATACCCATATTGCATAATACACGACAAAACTTAATCTGACCTAAAATATGGAGGATCAATCAGTATCCAAAGACAGTGAAAGAACTCCTGGATGTGATCCTGTATATTGAGCAGAACATACTGCAAATGGTCCAATCCATATCGAAACAGGCTTTTCTCTTTGCATCCGTGTTTTTTGATCTTCAACGGTTTTGTCTTTGCGATCCATTCTCCTACCAGATGAGCCCAGGTGAGGGCAATGGCTAAAAGCGCGATGAGTTTTTCGATTCGTTCCAGATGGATCAGATGGGTCTGTTCCAGATCGAAGCCTCGGCTTTTCAACGCGGCGAACAGGACTTCAATTCCCCACCGTTTTTTGTAATCCTCCAGCGGTTTTCGACCTTTACACTTGCTGGCAACGATGAGAAATTCGTCAGGTAATCGGATGACAGACAAATACAGATGATGACCATAGATCAGACGGGGTTTACGCAGGATGCGCTCTTGGTGAATGTGCAGGTCGGCAAACAAGCATCGAAGCGCGATGTCCCCTTTGCCATTTAGGGTTTTGGCGTTTTCCTTGACGCGGATGGCAAAGCCTAAGGCTTGCGCATCTAACCACGCAAACCATTCTTGCCCAATGAATTCCCGGTCTGCAACGATGACCTGAATCAGGTTTTTATCCACCAACTTCAAGACCCGTTCCATCAACTGGATACGCTCATCGGTGTTGGAGTTGCCCTTTTTGGGCAGCAGTATCCAGCAGATGGGAAATGCAACGCCTTGATAGACACTCCCGGCGGTGAGAATATTGATGGTCAGTTTGCCGAAGCTCCAGGTCGTCCGATCTATCGAGATGGTAAAGTCCGACTTGATCGGCAAGAGATGCAGGATCAAGTCGGCCACCAGGTCATAGGACAGATTAAACTCACTGAAGAAACGTTGGATTCTGCGATAGTTGGACTTCTGCTTGGCTTTGCCGTTGAGGGCGTTGGCCAGTTTGGTGAAGTTGACGGTTGTGAGCTTGATGAGAGACACAATGAAGGCGGCGATGAATTTTACCCGGGCCTTATGACAGGGTAAATACCATTGCATCACGTCGTGTAATTCATTAACTTGAGGAGACATAGACCTGTGTTTGATGATGGATGAGTTGTTGGATCTTGACAACCCAAACTTAACTCATTTCACCACTCAGCGCAGGTCTTTTCCTTTTTTGTCGTGTACCATGCCCATGTTTAATTCTGGCTCCTCGCTATTTGGTGTGGGTAACCTTCCCCCAGGAACGACCAGTTGTGGTAGACAAGACGCCCAAGCTGCAGGTTTTGTGGACCAGCCTTCGAGTATTCTTTGTCAACGGTGTTGCCCGACCCGTTGTCTGTTGCTCAGGATTCTATCTTAAAAACAGTTGTTTAAGTTGTTAGATAATAAATTGTTACGATGGACTAAACGGCAAACTGGATCTCCGGATCATTCAATACCCGCCGTGTGTTTAGGAGAGATCTCATGTGCGGATACCGGAGCAAACGGTTAGGAACCACCTCGCACTCGGCAAGAAGACTGGTTCGGGTTTTTATGATTACCCACGTGAAACAGCGAAGAGCCTTAATTCTATTGACTAAATCTTTGGTGCTAAAAGTCACGGCAGTATACAGATATGTCAGAAAGATAATCATCAAACTGTAAACGATCCAATAGGGTACAGAACCGAAGGTCTTCCCGGGTGAGAAGGCCACGGCCACCTCCTGCATAAACTCGCTGGTCGGGAAAAATTCCGCTAGCGTAGATGGTATAAACATAATAAAAAACATAGTACTTGCTGCGATATGAATCGGAATAATGCCTACTGTGTTCACTCTGAGTGGTATCGTAGGCATCCAGTCCCCAGCCCTCGTATTGTGTGAATTCTGTTTGAGATATTGGAGTGGGAGGCATCTTTTCGCGGATACCATAGCAATCGAAAGTGCGGTCAGTGCGACCAGAACTACGAGTGCGAGTATTTCTTGAACGAATGTCTTATTGCTTAACAAGAACGCATTATATTCCCTTGTAATAGCTGGGATCAACTCAGAAACTATACCCACTAAGATCATCAACGCTACACCGTTTGTGAGTCCCTTCACAGTAATCTGGTTTGCTATCCACACTAGGAGCATCGTGCCTGATGTCACCGTCAGCACAACCAAGAGCCGAAAGCTCCACCCAGGATCAATCACTATGGACATACCACTCAAAGGAGATCTGAGGCTCTCTAAGAAAGACGCAATACCCAATGCTTGCATCGTACATATCAAGGCCGTCATACCATAAGTGAGCAGGTCGAATTTACCATTCTGTTCAACAGTCCCTTCACGGAGTCGTCTCAAATAGGGGATTACACCGCTCAAAAGAAGAATCACCACTGAGCCGCTTATATAGGGCATAATCCCGAGGGAAAAGACTGTTACTCGTGAAAAAGCCCCACCGACCTTCGGACTGACCGCCAGATAGGAGCCTCCGAAGACCGTCCGGTCCGCCCCGGCGAAAACCTCGTGTAATGCAGCAGGATCTATACCTGGTATAGGTATATAGCTCCCCATCCTGAAGGCTGCTATACCTCCCAATGTGATCAATATCTTCCTTGGTAATTTGGCAGGAGCTTCTTGTTCCTCCTCTTCTAAGACATCCGATCTGACGTGTTCTTCATCTTGATCTTGAATAACAGTCTCCTGGGCTCGAAAGTCATTAGATTGATCTGATGAAAATTCTTGCTCCTTACCTGGCTTGCGGCTTACCAACCAGAGAACAATAGAGATAGCTGCACCAGCAATTATAATCCATCCCACAAGCTCATCATATTCATGTCCCAGTTTCGTTTGACTTTCTCCCTCAGCCCAGCTAATCGTCGAAGCAATCAGCACTATGATGAGTATCCACTTTGCCAAGAATGAACCCTCCTGGGGACGATAAAAAAGACACGCCTCTTCTGATTTTCATAGGTGGCCCAGGACGGGCCACCTTCTGGGGAAGGCCACGATTGCAGTTAACGTGCTTCCGGTTCCTGAACCTGCCGCAGCGTAGCGTAGGCAGGTTAGGCCGGAAGGAGCGAAGCGACTGGAGCCAGGAACCGGATGTTAAGCTGCCGTGTTGTTTTTTGCCATCACGCAAACAATAACGGAGCGGACATCACCTTTCGTTCTTACTTTATGCGTCCAAGAGTTTGGCGAGTTCTAGGAGGCGTCCCATCAACGGGCCAGCTTTCCTGGCCACGGGGGGCATGAGATGTTCTTTGTATGGCCCTTCTGTATATGAAATGAGATGACGGGATATATCCAAGGAACCTGAACTAGAAAGAACGCGTGGTTTGTCTATTGCGAACTTGACTGCCTCCCGCCGAAACGCCGGATTTAGTATGCTCACAATGGCTCCTTCGTCGTCCCCTTGTACGCGGAATAGTCTGTCAAATTTGGCGTCTCCGGTAGGAATGTCTCGGGCTATAAAGAGGCTGAAAGCTTTGAATAGTTTAGCATACCAGTGCTCTTGAAAGACCCGCAATTTTGTTGCCAAAGGTGTAATGAAATAGACGGAAATACGTATGCTTACAACACGTATGCCATAACCACCACTACCATCACCACTAACACTCACAATTGCCCCCCCGTTACGTCGGTCAACACGAACAAGATGGTTCTCATGATAGCCCCGATACTCTTGAGCAACACCATCTGGTACCAACTTTCTAAGCTCTTCGTTCATCAGGTTAATCTCACCGTTATCCAGGAAAAACGATCCACAATGCTCACAATAGTCGAAGATGAGGTCCGAAAGCCGTAGAAGGTTAACCTTCTTCATCGTTTGATCTGTACATTTCGGGCAAAGACGCAAGGGGAATTTGTCATCCGAAAGATTACTTTGTCCAATTGAGCAATATTCGATATCTCCAGCCATCCCTGTGGCCAAGATATTGAGCTCCCCTTTCTCCAAGAGCACGCCTCCGCAACTTGAGCATGTGTCGGTTGTAATATCAGGGTGTTTGGTGTTGTTGGAGTTGCCCCGTTTTGGTGGAGTGTTTAGGGCTTGGGCTTCAAGCCCGTGTTTGATGCTGTTTTTCATATGTCATCGGTGAGTGGTATGCGATTGATGAATGCCTACGATGGGGATTATACCAGCCCTCAATATACTCAAAAATAGCCAATCTGGCCTCCTTGTGGGTACGAAAACAACGGCGGTCGATCAATTCACATTCGAGGGTGGCGAAAAAGCTTTCACACAGTGCGTTGTCATAGCAGTCGCCTACAGAACCCATTGAGGGACGTATACCCGCCTCATCGCAGCGTTTACCGAAGGCAAGTGAAGTATACTGAGATCCCTGGTCGGAGTGGTGGATCACCCCACAAGGATGACGCTGCCAAAGTGCCATATTCAAAGCAGACAAAACCAACTCACTCTGGAGCGTCGAAGCCATCGTCCAGCCCACGACTCGGCGGGAAAAGACATCGATAACCACAGCAAGATACAGGAAGCCCGCCCAGGTTGGTACGTAGGTAATATCGGCCACCCAGAGTTTATTTGGGGCTTCAACAGTGAAGTCTCTCTTGACCAGATCAGGGGCTTTTTGAGCCTTTTTTCCCTTACGGGTGGTTCTGATACCCTTTCGACGGCTCACCCCGAAGATACCAATCTCAACCATCAGACGGGCGACACGCTTTTTGCCTATACGGATGCCTAATGCTGCCAGATTTTCCCAGATTCTGGGGGCTCCGTAGGTAGAATCAGAACGGGCATGAAAAGCCTTAATCTGTTCCTTGAGATCCGCATCGACCTTTGCTCTTGGCGATGGGGGGCGTCCTCGCCACGCATAATACCCACTGAGGGAGACACCCAGGACTCGGCATTGCGTGGTAATTGGCCATTTTGCCTGGTGCGCCTTCACGAACTGGAAGGCTTTCTGGGGATCGTGTTGGTCTCCTGAGCGAACCAGGCTGCTGCTTTTGACAAGATCTCACGCTCGATGCGTAACTGCTTAATCTCGCGACGAAGACGGCGCAACTCCTCTCGCTCATCACTGGTCAGACCGTCTTCTCGAAGGCCCTCGTCTCGGTCGGCCTGTACCACCCAGTTCCGGATCGTCTGGTCTGAGGGCTCGAACTCTTTGGCCAGCTCTCCTGGCGTACGACCGGCTCGAACCAATTCGACCATTTGCTTTTTGAACTCAGGTGGATAAGGTGGACGTGTTGGCGGCATAGTGGATCTCCTTTCTCCCAAGAGATAAGGTACCCACCGAAACGGGTCAAGTCCAACACATCCCAGAGGTCTAACGGACTTTTGACATCGGCGAGTCTTTTGCCGGAGACGTGGAGATAAATGACCGTGGTCTTGATGGAAGCGTGTCCTAAGAGTTGCTGGATGAAGTAGAGGTCCACGCCTGCATCAAGGAGATGGGTGGCAAAAGAGTGGCGCAGAGTGCGTAGGGTTGCGGGGATGGGGATAGAGGCTTTGTGCCTGGCATCCTGGAAGGCTTTCTGGATACTGCGAGAAGAGAGGGGCTGGTCTTTGACCTGTCCGGTAAAGAGCCAGTCTTGGGGGCGATAGGATAGCCAGTAGTCTCGCAAGATAGGCAAGGTGCGTTTGGCCAACAACGTATAGCGGTCTTTGCCTCCCTTGCCCTGGTTGACGCGGATCTGCATCCCATCGGAGTCGATGTCCCTAATCTTGAGATGCGCGACTTCGCTGACTCTCAGACCAGCGGAGTAAACCGTGGTAAATATGGCTCGATACTTTTTTGTGGGGGCGGCGTCAAGGAGTGCTCCTACCTGTTGTTCGGATAGGACCAGAGGGAGCTTTTTGCGCTGCTTCGAGCGTGGAATACGGTTGATGTCCCAGTGTCTTTGCAGCGTGGTCTCATACAGGAGCCTGAGGGCTGAATAGGTCTGGCTGACATAGGACTGAGACAGTCCCCTTTCTGTGATGAGGTGGTGTAGATAGGCACGGATCTCTTCCTCGCCCATGTCCTGGAGTGAGCGATCAAAGTGCTTGATGAAATGACTCACGTGATACCAGTAGGTCTTTTTGGTCTGGGGGAGGAACCCCCTCAGATCCATGTCCATTTCCATCCGCTGGCGTAGGTCTTTCATGTCTTCCTCCTGGGTTTGAACGGTGTAAAGCGCAAACTTCACGAATGGAGAAAGATAGGGTCTACGTCGGCGGATAAAAAAAACCTCCGAGAAGGGTTCTCGAAGGTCTGGCAATAAAGGCTATGCGAAGCTAAAAAGGTTGGGGCTACCACCAAACTGCCGCGAAGCGGCTCCGCTCAACACATTGTTTGCGGAATTGCCCCGCGCCCTTCTACACCCCTAACTCCGCAAACAATCCTTCTTGTTACCTGCCTGTGGCAGTTTGGGATCAGCTAAAGGAATATCGGGGACGACATCGCCCTCTTTGTTTTTTCTCTTTTTGTTTTGCCTTCTTTTTAACGCTAAGCTAACCGGCCCCGCCGCAGGCGGGGTCCGTGTTGAGCGACTTGCTATCCATTTTTTTTGAACACTTTTCGGATGATCCATTCGGCTACGGAAATATTTATTACCCAGGCAAAGGTCATTAATACATCTCTGGTGAGGCCACTTGGTTCTTCTCCGGAAATCACATTACAAGACATGATAACAAGCCCCTGAGTGGACGCCCCTTGGCCGATGGCATAGGCGCGAATCATCCATGAACTATGCCGAACAATGTCACGTTTTAGAATGGCAGCCAAGCCTAGAAAAATGAACACGACCATGGCGGAGCCCAGAACAATGCGAACGCAGTACAGAAGATCACCTTGGAGTTCGTAAGGGAAGGAATAAAAGTGCGTCATCCACAGGCCTGAAAGAGCCGAAACGATTCCTGAAACAACCATGAGCCGGCCGTTGTAACGGTGCCACTTGAGGCTGTGACGGCGGATGCTCGGGAGAAATTGAAAGGCCCCGAGGTAGCAGTAAAGGCTAACGCTGATAATGTGCAACACAACCGGTGTGGGAGCCGCGGTCACACGCGGATTTTCAGGTAACATCGCTGCGCCGCCACCGAGCTCTACAAGACGAAATATACCTGCGGAAACGGGAATAAAACTGAGCACAAACAACCCGACTAAAATCATCCATTCTGATTTAGTGAAGTACTTCATCTAAAATATCCTTGTCGGATAACCGATTGGTTTAAGCCGCCGGATGGGGCCCCTCGCTCGACCTCCAGCGTTCAGAAGGAACAGAAGCTGTGACCGAAAATCATGCCCTCGTTTTCCGGTCGGGCTTCAAACCGTTGTTAGACGAAGGGCGAATATCAATCTAAATCCCAGGATGCCGAGAGCTATGATCGACGAAATCAAGACTCTCCATAGAACTAGATGTGACTCCTGAAATGAATCTCTAGCTTTGATTGATTGGTAAAGTAATCGAAAATTCCGCGCCTTGACCTACTTCACTTTCTACCTTTAGTTCACCTTTATGGTTTTGAATTATATTGTACGCATTAATCAAACCCATGGCCATCCCCACTCTGGTGTCCTTTGTTGTAAAACCTAATTCGAAAAGCGTCTTTATTTTTTCTGGGGGCATGCCTTTTCCCGTATCTGAGATTTTAACATACACATTATTCTCATCTGAAGATGTTTTGATGGTGATGGTACCCTTCTTTTCAATCGCTTGCGCTGCATTCCGCAATAGAGTCATGAAAACTTGATTGAGCTCGGCTGGATAACATCGAATCTCTGGAATATCATCATAATTTTGTTCAACGCGCACTCTGTCTTTCATTTCGTGTTGGATTAACGTCAAGGCGCTATCCAACCCTTCATGAATGTTCACCTTTTCGAATTCGGCTTCATCCAATCTGGTAAAATTTCGCAAGCTAGTTACAACTTTCATAATTCTTTCACCGGCCGATGATGCGACCTGACGATTTTCTTCGAGGATTTGAAGAGACTTCTGATAGGCACTATTATCCTTGAGTTCAGCAAGGGTGTTACTATTTTCCAAAATTTGATTTATTTTTGTGCCACATCGACTCATGGTGTCCACTGTACTTTTGAGCGCACCAATCGGCGTATTAATTTCATGAACAATGCCTGCGGTAAGCTTTCCCAACGCCGCCATCTTTTCTGATTGCACCAACTGCACCTGCGTATCTCGTATCTCTTTGGTTTTTTCTGCTACCTGAATTTCAAGGTTTTTCCTTTGGGTCTCAATATTCCTTATCCTTCTTCTGTACCAGCCAAACGCCAATGCCAAAACAGATGCACCTGCAACAATCCTGAACCACCAGGTTTGCCAGGGCGGTCGGTCTACGACGACGCTCAGCTCGGTGATGTGGTCACTCCATTGGCCGTCTTTGTTGGTCGCCATAACCTGGAGCGCATAGGTTCCTCCCTGCAAGCCGGTGTAGCGACCACGCCGTGTGGTGCCGGCTTCGTACCAGTCCTCGTCCACGCCTTCGAGCCGATAGCGGTACTGAATGTCGCCCACCCCGCCGTAGTCGAGCCCGGCGAACTCGAACTCGAAGAAGTTGCTTCGCCAATCGAGATGGATCGATCGGCTTTTCTCGGGCGCAGCGCCCAGATTGAGCGGCTTGCCGCGCTGCGTGAGCGAGGTGATGTACACCGGGATGGAGGTGGAGGTGGTCTCATCCGTGATCGCCTCGGGGTAAAAGCGGATGATGGTGTTGTTTTCATAGAACCAGAGCTCACCGTCCTCGGTGACCAGCGGCCGAAAAGCCCCGATGTGAAAGTCCACTCTGTAGAGCTGAGCATTGCCGGTCTCGGGATCGAAGCGGACGATTCCCCCGTCACCGCCTATCCATAGCTGGCCTCTCGGATACTCCGTGATCTGCCCGGCCGAGCCCATCGGAAACGTGCCATCGCGCTCGGAGAAGCGGCGAAACGTCCCGGTGTTGGGATCGAAACGGTTCAGCCCGGCGTCACTGCCGATCCAATAGGTACCCGAGGAATCCTTGAAGAATTGGTACAGGGTGTTGCTGGCGACCGTGGTCGGATCGTCCGGGTTGTGCTTGTACTTGGCTACAACCTTCCCGGTACGCGGGTCAAATCGGTCGAGTCCGCCTCCCAGCGACGCAATCCAGATGAAGCCCTCATCGTCCTGGTAGATGGAGAGGGCGACGCCAACGCTGACGCTCGTCTCGGATGAAGGATCCGGTTCGAAGTAGGTCGTTTCCCCCGTGGGCTTGTGAAACTTCAGCAGCCCCAAGCCGCCGGTGCCAAACCAGAGGATATCCGGATCGCCGCGGTCCTCGATGGGGCTGTGTGGCCAGGCCTTGGCAGGATAGGTCTTTTTTGCTTTGCCCGTCTCCCGGTCGACGAGGACGATCCAATTCATCGACGTCATCCATAGGTTTCCCTGCGTATCCTCGATGAGCGCGTGCCCGTACGATTCCGGCAGGCTCTCGGGGTCGTCCGGAACGTGGCGGTAGTGCGTAAACGCGCCGGTCTTGCGGTCGTAGCGGTCCAGCCCCGCCCCCCCTACGGCAATCCACACCACGCCGGTGCGGTCCTCGATGATCTGGCCGATATACGATCCTTTGCTCACACTGTTTTGTACGCCCGGCACGTGGCGCACCGTCTGGAACCTCTGCCCCTTCGGGTCGTATCGATTGATCTCGCCGCCCAGGGTGGCAATCCATACTGCGCCCGAGTTGTCCATGACGATGTCCATGAGATAGTTACTGCTGATGCCATCGGGATCGTTGGCCTCGGAGTTGTACTGGTAGAGCGAAAACGTCTCGTTGTCGGGGTCGAATATGTTGAGTCCGCCCCCAAACGTCGTGATCCACAGCTTGCCGTCCGGGAACTCGATCATCGAATAGACAGAATTGCTACTCAGGCTGGATGCACGCTCGGAGTCGGCGACATAGTGGGTCACGGTCCGAGTGACAGGGTCGAGCCTCTGCAGCCCACCGGTTCCCACCCAGATCTTTCCGCCGCTGTCCTCCATGAGGGCGGTGAAAGGGCTCATCGGGTCGTCACGCTGGCTCGGGTATCGCTCGACAACGATCCCCTTGGTGGGATCGAACTTATGCAGACCGTGGATCGTGCCGACCCACAGGAAGCCATGTCGGTCCTGGATTATCGCGCTTACGAAGTTATCGATGAGCTTTGCGGAGTCGGTCGGGTCGCTGCTGTAACGGGTGAAGCGCTTCTCACTCTTATCGTACCGGTTCAACCCGTCTCCGGTCCCGACCCATATCGCTCCATCGCGATCCTCGACGATCGTCTGGAACATCAGGATGTTGTCGTTGCTAATGCTTTCGGGCTGCCGGGGATCGTGCTTGTATTGAGTGAACCTGTCGGTCGCCTTGTCATAAGAGCAGAGCCCGCTTGTCGTGCCGATCCAAAGGATACCCTCGCTGTCCTCGTAGAGGGCGTTCACGAAGTTTCCGGTGATGGAGTGCTCGCCAGCGGAGTAACGGTGGAAATCGTAGCCGTTGTACTTGACCAGTCCACTTTGCGTGGCCAACCACCAAAAGCCGTCCCGATCTTGAAGGATCGCGTATAAATCGAACCCTGTCGCGATCTTCTCGAAGCGCGGGGACTGCGCCGGGGAGTTGGGCAGCTCGGCATGCGCTTCAGGTGTTTTAGCTTGTTGTGCTTGTCCGAACCCTGTCGCCAGGCCGATTAGAATAAAGCCTATAAAGATGACCTGTTTTGTCATAGCCTATTTTTCCTTCTTGTTATTTTGGTCAGCTTCAAGCACATTCTCCGGACGTACGGTAACACTTCCCTTTGAGTCTTTTCTCCTGAACCGGTTCGCAGACCCCTTTAGAATACCAAAATATGGCAGGCACAAATACCAGGAGTCAAGTAAATAATCGGCCGGGTATAGATTCTTCCAATCTGGACCATAATCGGCCGGGCACAGATTCTTTTTTCAGAACCTGCAATGCCGCGAGGCAGACCTGCGAGATAATAATCGATGGATCGTGCGGCCTTCCTGTTCGGCTACGCCTGAGATTTTGCAGCCGTGGGTGTATCCCGCTCCATCCGTTATGACGGCGGTTAATTCCTTGACCTCCAGATTCCATTTGCGCCAGTAGTGCTTCAACTCGCTGGAAGGCCAATCCGCGTAACTGTTTGAACGGATTGCTTACCCAGGTGCCTTCGAGCGGATCGATCATTTCCAGGCCCCCTGCGCCCATCGCCGGACGAAAGTCGTAGACGCCGTGTTGGTGCGAACCGGACGCGATTTGAAGACCGCCCAGTTCCGGCGGGATGTCGCTTAATGGGATCCAGGCGGTGTAGGTGTCGGGCGTGCCCTGGATGGGGACGAAATCCTGATAGGGCCAGGCGCCTCTGAACACCGGCCGTCTGTCTGCCTTTCAATTCTCCTCTTTCAGGTCAAAACCCTGAAGCGTCTTCTTCCCTTGTACATTGAAAAGCATCCCGAAGTGTTCGCCGACCGTGAAGTCGGGGGATCTTTCCTCCACAACCGCCGTCCGCTGCGCCTCTCCGGACGCAAGGCTCACGCCTACAATGGTCGGCTTGCCGTCCACGCTGGTCACCACATAGTTGTAGCTGTCGGATGCGACCGCGTTCTGGAGGCGCATTTGCCCGACCCTGGCGAGCCGATACCGTCCCTTTTCGTACCATTTGGCCTTTTTCTCTTTCTCCTCAGAGATGCCCTTCTTAAACCCCTTCTTACCGACCTTTGCGAGTTTAGCCCACCGGCCGATCTTAGGCGGTTTGAACATCTTCGACCAGGCTATCTGACCGTCCTCAGGATGGAAGGCAACGGTGCTCTGCTTCAGCATCAGGCAAATTTTATTCCCATGCCTGACCAGAGATCGCGGCTCATCCTTCTTCTGAACGTGGGACTTGTCGAGCTTCACGACATACTTGTATTTCAGGGCGTTCAGATCAAACGCCCTGAAGCTGTTACCGGTGCCGTAATAGACGATTCCGTCGTCGATCAGCAGAGAGGTCGTCCGGCCCAGTTTCTTGTCCTTCCCCTGAGCATACAGAATCTCTCCGGTATTCTTGTCCAGCACAAGAAGCCCATAGGGCTTGTGTTCCTCTGACATGTCTCCATTTTTCCGGGGGAATTCGCCTCCCATGCGGCAGACGAGCCTGTCCTCAAGGATGTGCATTTCGGGGACGATGGATGGAATCTTCTGGGATTTCCAAAGGGTCTCTCCATCGTCGATATTGAGGGCCATGATATTCTTGCTGGCAACCAGATATGCGGTACCGTCTTCGACCTGGATCGGGCTGTTTCCACCCACGAGATCCCTGCGGCCGATGCCCATCCTGACCACTCGGCTGGTATCCATGAGGTCGAAGGCATAGAATCCGCGCCAGTCCACGATGACGACGTCATCGACGACGATGGGAGGATTGCCTTCGTACTTGCGCTCTCTAAGCAGCGGGAGGATCGTGTTGATCTTTCCGGTTTCAGCATCGACGCAAACGATACCTCCGCCCTGGAATCTCCTGCCTCCACCCTCGGTGATCTTCTCTTCGAAAACGGCCATTGCATCCACCGCGAGCAGCAACTGGTTGTGCTTCTGGTCAAAGGTTGCCGAGAAGATATTCTGACAGACGAGCTGGGGCGTGTGCTCTAAGGGCGCGCCGGCCGCGCGGTCTTCGTTGAAATCGTCTGAGAAAAGAACCGGGGGTACCCGTTGATAAGGAATTTCGGTGTTGAGCTCCCAGACTTTCTTCCCGGTCGTCGCGTCCATGCAGACAATCTTTTCCAACCCGATGCTAACCCTGAGAAGGTATACGCCTTTCTCATAGATGATGTAATTCGTCCCCTTCACCGGCTGGATGGCGTTTGGCTCATACTCATCCAGCACTTTCTCGACCTGCCAGATCTCCTCTCCGGTCTCCGGATCGAAGGCATAGAGTTTCGACTTTGTGCCCACGAGCAGGTAGCCGGTGCCGGGGTGCAGCGTTTTGAAGCGGATACCCGAATCCAGCTCCTCCTCCCAGACCATCTCCGCTCTGGCGTTGGCTCCCATGAGGATTAGAAAGACCGAGAACAGAAGAATCAGCATGGTTTTCTCGATGGTCCTGAACATCGTCGTACCTCCTTTGGGATGAAGTGTAAAGGTATCGTTGCGGCGGCTTAACGTCCTGCACCCTCTGCAGTCCGAGAGGTTCGGCGGGGATCGTATGTGTCGAGGGTCCCCTTGAGCTTGTCGGACAGCCTCGTTCCCATCTCATCGGCAGCCTTGAACAGCATGGTCCGCTTGTCCTTCAGCCTCATTGCTCAGCGCTGCGATGGGGCGGGGATGGAGGTAAGCGGCTGTCAGTCGATCGTTGCAACACTGGCGATTTCGAAACGGTTCTCTGTCTTCCACGACCGGCCCGGGAAGAAGGCGTGGCGGCTTGTGCCGTCGGGGGCGATTTCAAAACCCGGATCGTCGGACAGCAGGAGGATCGTGCGGCCTTTCTGTTGGGCTACGCCTGAGATTTTGCAGCCGTGGGTGAATCCCGCTCCATTCGTTATGACGGCGGTTAATTCCTTGAGCCGGTCTTCTGGTGGAAGTGGGCAATTGACGACCAGGCCATCTATGGCATCTCCTCGGGCTTTGCGGAGTACTTTGGAAATTTTCCCTGAGATTACGCCTTCGCCCGCCAGGCTGTGATCGCCTTTTTTCAGGATTGTTCCTCCCACCAGCGTCATTCGCTCGACCTTTCCGTTTCGTTCGCGTATGAATCCGATCCGGCCCTGAAGGACGATGTCGTCTACCAGCAGCGTTCGGCCCTCGGGTTCGAAAGCGCAGATGAGGTAGTCCGTCCGGTCTGCCCAGGTGATCTTGAGGGCTGTATCGTCGGGACTTCCTTCCGTGAGAGGGAGGCGTTCGACCGATGTGATAAAGGGACGCTCCTCAAAGGGTTCCAGGATGCTGATGAAGGCGCTGGAGAGGTCCTTCCCCTCACGGCGCCGGATGAGGATGGGCATGGTGAAGTCGTTTAGTTTTTTCTCGTTTTCCTGCGCGCGGCGGACCGAGGGCGCGGTTCCGAAGGTGAGGTTGGCGTCCGGTTCCGAGAGGCTGTGAATCCGGACGGCGGCTTTGGGAACGGCTTCTGAAGTGAACAGGGCCGTCCACGGGCCGGAAGGTGAGGCGCGTTCGACGTTTCGGACGTAGGCGTAGGCGATGTTGTGGCCCTCCGCATCGCCGGGCGCATTTTCGCCTGCCGGGAGGCGGTAGGTGACGCCGGGGGGAAGGAGGGTTTTTCCGTATCTGGACCTGGACAGTTCGGTTTGGATGGCGCCGTCGTGGTTCGCATCTCCGACCAGGATGTATTCATGGCGTTCTCCACCCTGAACGTGGAACAGGTCCACGGCATAGGCATCTTCGGGAGAGGTTCCGATCAACAGGAGCATGCGCTTGTAGACCCGGGTGATGCCGGGATAGGCGCGATTGCCGCTGGCACCGACGGCCTGGAACTGATCGTCGCCGGATACGTAGAGCAGCAGATTTCCGTCGGAAGGCCGTTTCTCGGATCCTCGCTCCTGGTTCTGCCCATTTACCATTACCGTGCTGTGCGAGAGGGTGCAGGAGGCCCACTCGCGGTGTTTTGTCCAGGTGTAGCCGATGTCGGAGAGGCGCTCGTGCCCGTGTGAGAAGAGGGTGATGCTTAACAGGTCTGCATGCGCATGGCCATACGCGCCGGAGAAATGGAGGTGAGCCTGCATCTGGTGAGAGCCGTGTCCCCGCCCGAGCCAGGCGTGTCCGACGCCCGGAAGCAGGTACGGGCCGGTTGTGTTCAGGGGTTCCCTCTGTTCCCACGCCCAGGAGTCGTGAAAGGCGACGATTCGGCCGTTGGGATAGCGGAGGATTTGCGGGATCTGCCCGGCTTTTTCCAGGATGGGGAATTGTCCTGGGAGGTCGAGGTTGTCGAAGCGGTTTCCGTTTTCCGGGTGGGCGTATCCGGGCGGATCGCTGTAGTTTTTGAGAAGTTCGAAGAGGGGGTCCAGGCCGTTGAGGGTCATGTTGTGGTAGGAGACGGCGCCCTCGCGCCACATGCCGTCAACGAAAAATTGTTTTCTGATGATTTTGCCGATCCAGTCCACCGCTTCGTGGATATATGCCGGGTCGTTCAATACGCGGCCGGCTACGATCAGCCCGCGCAGGATGTACGGGTCTGCGTTGCTTAACTGCTGCGGATAGGATCGAACGAATGCGATGCTTGCCCGGAAGAGGTCCTCTTCGATGCGCTGTTTCGCCTTGTTGTCCAGTTCCCCGCTGTTACGGATGAGGTCGTAGGCCAGGATGAGGTTTGTGGGGATGTCCGAATAGGTCCAGAAGGAGAGCTTTGCGGCCCGATAGTCGGATACCGGGTAGGGGAATCCGTGGTCGCCGGGGAAGACGACTTGCTGCTGAAAGGGCATGTCGTAGCTGACGCAGTAGCCGGGATAGACTTCGGCGAAGCGTTTGAGGATGAGGGCCGACCGATGGGCATAAGATTGATCGTTGGTGAGGAAGTAGAGTTGGGCCAGGTCCCGGGCGGCGTTTATAAAGTAGTCCTGAGCGACCTGCCAGCCTTTGGCCCGGAAGAAGTAGCGGTAGCCTGCTTTCGGGTCGAAGGCGGACAGGGTGTTGGGGAGCGGCGTTGGGGGCGGGTCCGGCGCTTCCCAGTAGGGGTACTCCTGTATCTGGCCGAGGGGATTTTTGACGCGGAGGACGCCGGTTTCCGGGTATTTCTCGCCGGGATATCGCATGCCGCAGAATTGGCAGAAGGTTTCGTCCGGCCGTTCGATACTCCAGGTGATTTGATTTTCTTCGGCGCCGTTCTCGCAGTTGGGACATCCCACAAAACGGAATCCGGACCGGTTCGGGATGAGGCGCAGGAGTTCGGATTCGGAAAGCGCCAGCACCGGTTCGAGTTTTTTGCGAAGGGGGTCGATGTCACCGTCGTCTACCGGCGGAGGGATGGCCGGGTTTCCGGCGGCTTCGAGACGGACAGGCAGGAGGATCAGAACAGTTAAAAAAAGAAAGAGGGTACTGATAAGCATAGGACTTCCTTCCATTGCCCATTAAAGATGAATCCGAATGGTCTCTCCTGGTGCGACTTTCATTGTCTCCCATGCGCCTTTCCCTCCTGTGACTTGCACCTGTAGATCGCTGTTTTCCGTATTGGTCACATAGGTTGCACCGCCGGGAACGGCGTCCACCCGGATGTCGCCTTCGGTCCGAAGGGTGCGGGCGGCTTCGAGGAGGCAGGCGCTTTGGGCTTTGAGGGTGACGGTGCAGCGCAGTTCCTCTCCTTTGGTTTCGACCGTTGCGCCGGCGTATATCGTGATTTCGTTCGGCCGAGGGAGATGAAAGGAGCAAGACTGGCGTTCTGGTTTGAAGTTGGCCACTGTTAGAAAGCCCTCGGCGACAAGGGCGACGCTGTCCTCATGTCCCGTTAGCGTGTGGAAATGCGTTGAGGTGGTGTCTCTATGGGATTGCTCGGGGGTGAGCATGGCGCTCAGGCGACCGGCCTCGTCGCCGGCGGTGAGCGATTTTGGTTCCTGTTGACGAGAAAGCGTGAGGTCGTCGGCGATGGCGCGGTAGGGTTTATAATAGTGGCGGTTGTGGTAAACCGCTTGGCCGGCGCCTGTAAAGTAGATGCCGAGGCGGTCGTCGATGTTGAGCCAGGAGGGCCGGCCGAGGGCGTCGATGATGTCGTCGCTTTCGGCGTCGCCGTGCCAGCCTTTGTAGTCGGTGGATCCATCGGGATGATAGAGGGTGCGCACGCCCCGGCAGTTGGGCGCGAGCAGAGGGAAGGTTTCGTTGGTGATACGGAGGAAGCCCTGATCGAGAGACTCCAGGATGAGGTTCTCCAGGGCGACGAAGCGCTCGAAGGAGAGCACACGGCCGTCGGGCAGGCTGGCAAAGAGGACCTGCTGGCGAAGCGATTCCTGGCAGCGGTCCATGACCATTGCTGCGGCGAAGCTGTGGTCGTATTCGGTGATGTTGGCTTTTTTGAGGCGGTGGCTGTCGGGACGGTCTTTGACAACGGGGACGCCCAGCCAGGTGTCGGAACAGGGGGCGATGGTGTAGATGCCTTCCCGGGTAAGAGGAAGGGCCATAATGGAGTTTCGCCAGGCGAAGGAGGTCTGTCCTTTGCCGTGTCTGTGGTGGACGAACCCGGCGTGGGGGAAGGTGCGTACGCCGGCAAGGTGTTTTTCGAGTTCGTCTTCGGGGGTGGGCTCGGGTCCGGGTCCGAAGAGGCGGTGGAAAAGGTAGAGGTGGGCGATGGAGCGGATATTGGTCTCGCGCATGATCAGGGGGTCCTGCTGGCCGTGCGCTTTCATGGCCAGATCGGAGTCGAAGAGCCTGCCGTTGTTGCCTTCCATCCTCAGTTCGCCCTTTTGCAGGCCCCGGCGCTGGAGCGCGGCGGCGTCGGGATCATTGAAGAAGACGGCGGCGATGGCATGGGGCGTTTCTGCGCCGACGGTGGGGAGGTAGGGCCAGTCCATGCCCTGGACGGCCTGGGCGTAGCCTCCGCCGTCGGTGAGGGCTTTGAGGTTTTTGTAGACGCGTTTGCGGTTCCAGAAGAGTTCGGGTGGGAGGTCTCTGCCCCAGAGTTTGTAGTGGGAGCCGACGCTGAGGAGAGACCGGACGCCGGAGCCGGTGTAGTTGGGGTGGACCATGCCGTGGTTCTTCGCCCAGTAGTCGGGAAGCGCGGTGAAGGTTTTGAAGGCGAGTTCCCGGGCGGTGGCGTCGCCCACGGGACCGTGGTCTTTGGCGTCCTGAGGAGCGGCGCAGGTGGAGTACATCCAGCGGCGGGTCAGAGCTTCCCAGTCGGAGGCATTTTCGTGGCGGGAGAGGAAGAGGAAGCAGGAGGTGAGGCCCATGGAGGTCCAGGCGTTTTCTTCCATCTGGGTGTCCACGTAGATGCCGCTTTTGGGGGGCATGTCACCGAAGCGCTGCGCATAATCCTCGTGGATGCGGGCCATCATCATCCAGGTTTCCTCGTTGATGTGGTCGCGCAGCAGGAGGCAGATGCGGGCCATGCTGGCGACGCCGCTGCCGCACTGGCTTTCGCGGAAGAAGCCCACGCCGCGCTCACCCCACTTGGTGCTGCAGTTTTCCGGGCGTCCAAGGCCGGTGGCGGGTCTGACGCAGTCATCGGGACCGGTGTCGTGGGTGAAGCAGAGGTAGCGGAGGCCCTTGATGGCCATTTCACGGAGGTCCGATCTGGAGACGCCGACCGTTTTTTCGTTGTATTCGGAGGAGACGCTGGCCAGGGCAAAGGCTTCGGCGGGGGCGTTGGTTTCATTGCCGTACCAGTGACAGCCGCCGAAGAAGTGGCCGCAGTTGGGGCGGTTTGGCCAGTCGGTGAAATATTCCACGCCGATGGGGATCCAATTTTCGAGCATGCGGAGGTAGCGCCGGCTCAGGTCGTTTTCGTCGGAGGGAAGGTGGGCGGCTTTGAGGTCGGTGGTGTCGTCGATTGTGACCATCGAGGGGTTCTCCTTTGTTTGTGGTCTGTGTCTGTGGTCCGTCGTCGATTTTATGGGAGCGCAGCAAGAAACCGCAGCAGGTGTTCGTTTACGATCTCGGGCTGCTCAAGCTGAACATAGTGCCCGCATTCAGTGACCACGACGAGTTCCGCGTCTTCTGCGGGAAGTCTTGCCCGGAGTTCGGTCGCTTCGGGATCGTCGGAACGGATTTTTCCCCATCCAGAGGCGATGACCAGCAGAGGGATTTTACAATATTTATCGGGCGGAATCGGACAGTTTCCAGGATCGTCCTGGCGTTTGAGCTTTTCCTTGAGGCCGGGGTGTTCGCAGTTCCATTCGACCCAGTCTTTGAGGATTTGTACGTTCAATTCGCTGGGATAATACCAGGGGAGGTCGTGTGCAATGAGCACGGCTTTGTTCTTTTCGTACAGGGCGCGAACTTCGGGACTGTAGCGTTCGGTTCCCAGTCTGGAGGCTTTTCCGGACAAATAGTACAGGCCGTCGATGAAGACGGCGGCTTCGACTCTTTTGGGGCGCGAAAGAAACATCTGGCGCGCGTGGGCGTTTCCGGCGCTATGCCCGACGGCCACGCATTTCTCCACACCCAGCGCGTCGAGCAGAGCGAACGTGTCGTCTGCATCTGCGGCGTCCGACATTTGTTCACAGATATCACTGCTTCCCATGCCCGCCCGTTGGGGACAGATGACGCGGTAGCCGGCTTCTGTGAGTGCAGGGATCTGTGGGTCCCATTGATTTTCGGCGATGAGGTGGCCGTGCAGGAGTACGACAGCTTTCCCGGCGCCTTCGTCAATGTAGCAATAGCGGCGCCGGCCGATTCGGCAGGTTTTGATCTCATAGGGTCGCATCTGTTTTCCTACTCCCAGCGGAAGGTTTTCGCCGATACGATCACGCTTGCCACGAGCAGGGCAACCAGGACGCCCACATCTGTGAGGTGCTCGCCCCAGGCTTCACCCGCCCACGTTCCCCGCAGCAGGGTGACGACGTGGGTCAGCGGCAAAGCCTGAGCATACTGGCGGAAGGTCTCGGGCAAGAGCTCCCGCGGGATCCCTGCTCCGGACAGGAAGAGCATGGGGAAGTAGAGCACCATGGACACTACCTGCGCGGTGCGTGCGGTGGGCATTACGCCGGCCAGGACGAATCCCAGGGCGAAGAAGCTCAGGCTGCTGAGGATAAAGGCGGCCACCACATTGAGAGCATTGCCGGGGAAGCGCAGGCCGAAGAATGCTTTGGCGGCGATAACCAGCAGGGCCATGCCCAGGACGTTCATCAGGAGAATCAGCATGACTTGAGCGGCCAGGACCGTTTCCGGGCGCAGCGGGGTCGCATTCAGGCGACGCAAAACGCCGCCTTCGCGGTACCACGCCATCTGGACGGGGAGCGTCATCAGGCCGCTGGTGGCGATGATCATGGCCGTGAACGCCGGGACAGCGGTATCTATATAGCGCAACCCACCCGAAAAGGGCAGCGGCCTGTTGCCGAAGATGCTTCCGAACATCGACAGCATCATGAGCGGGAAGACCAGCGTGAAGAAGGCGGCCAGCGGTTCCCGCAGGTAGAGTTTTATCTCCGTCCAGGTCAATTTCCAGACGCTTCGCACCATTACGCCTTTCAGTCTTGCATTGCCTGCCCGGTCACGGACAAGAAGACGTCCTCCAGGGTCGGCTGTTCGGTGCGCAGGTCGCGAACACGGATGCCGTTTGAGGTGAGGACGGTGACCACATTGCTTACCAGCCAATCACCGTGACCGTGGACGATGACACGCTCACCGACCTGTTCAACGCGGGTGACCTCGGCCAAGTCGCTCAGTTTATGCAGTTCAAAAGACTGCTCTGGCGTGAGAACGACGCGGTTTTCCACCCCCAGGCTCTGGATCAGCTTCTCCGGTGAGTCCAGGGAGACGATACGGCCGTGGTGTACAATCGCCACCCGGTCGCACAGGCGTTCGGCCTCTTCCATGAAGTGGGTAATGAGGATGACGGTCTTTCCCCGGTCACGAATTTCTTTCACCAGGTCCCACATCGCACGCCGGGCCTGGGGGTCCAGGCCGGTGGTCAACTCGTCCAGAAATACCAGTTCGGGGTCGTTGACCAGGGCCAGCGCGATGAACAGGCGCTGTTTCTGACCGCCGGAGAGGTTGGTAAAATGTGTGTTGCGCTTATCGGCCAGCCCCAACTGTTCGAGCAGCCCCTGCCAGTCTGCAGAGCGAGAATAAAGCCGGCAAAAAGATCGAGCGCTTCCCAGACTTTGAGGCGGTCCTGGAGCTGTGACTCCTGTAACTGAATCCCGATGCGTTCTCGCAGGGCGTATCCGTCCTGTTGAGGGTCGAGTCCCAGCACCTGCGCGCGGCCTCTATCCGGGCGGCGCAGCCCCTCGATGCACTCGATGGTGGTCGTTTTGCCCGCTCCGTTGAGACCCACCATGCCGAAGATCTCCCCTTCGTAGACGTCGAAGGAGACATCGTCTACAGCAACGGTTGCGTCGTAGACCTTATGCAGCCGTTCGGCCTGTACGACGACCTTGCCTTTCATTTGTTTATCTTTCAGGACGCCCCGATCCGTGTTGGGACATCCGGCTTGTCATAGATTGCGGCTTTATTCGACACGCAGCACGACCACTGTCAGGTCGTCTGTTTGTGGGGCGTCACCGGTGAATCGAACGACGTCGTCCACAACTTCGTCCCGAATCGCCCCGGCAGACATTCCTTTTTTGCCACACGCCTGAAGCAGGTCGATGAGTCGTTCCTGGCCGTAAAATTCCCCCTGTTCATCCTGGGCCTCTTCAACACCGTCTGACGTAAACACGATGATATCCCCCGGACTCAGATTGATCTCCACCCGTTGAAACAAATCCCCTTCAAGGACCAGCGGCAGTCCCAGAGGAAATCCCGTTGCGCCCAGGGTCCGAACGGCCTTCTCTGCGCCGATGAAGTGGTAAACTTCCGGACAGGCTGCGCTGTCAAAGGTGAGGGAGCGCTGGGCGGGGTCCAGGAGTCCGATGCCACAGGTGACGAACATTTCCGGCCGGATTCGGCCCCGGAGAGATCCGTCGAGGCCCTTCAGGATCTCCTGCCCGGAGGTTTTTCCTGTGGCTTCGTAAAGGAGCATTTCGTTGAACCGCATCGCTACGGTGGCGGCCTGCATGCCTTTGCCCGATACATCGGCCACCGCGATGCCGATTTTGGGGTCATCTTCTTCCGGGCTTTCCAGGAAGGTATAATAATCGCCTCCCACCTGCCTGGCGGGGATGCAGGTACCCGCAAGTTCCATCCCGTCGAGACGGGGCGGAGCCTCGGGCAGCAGCTCCATCTGCATATCGCGCGCCGCCTGGAGTTCCTTTTCCATTTCCTCGATGAGCCGGGCCTGTGTTTCCTTGAGCTGCCGATCTCGTCTGACCACACGCACCGTCTGCCAGACGACTAATGCGATCGCAATGCCCAGTGCCACCAGGAATCCGCTCCGCTCATAGGGAGGATGCACGGTTAACAGCACGCTCGCCGGCGCCGCTGAATAGACCAGGTCCCGGTCTACTGCCTGCACTTCGAACGTATAGGTTCCCCACGGGAGGTCTTCGTATTCGACCTTCCGGGCAGTTGTGGTTCGCCAGTCATCAAGGCCCCTCAGGCGATACCGGTAGATCAGGCCGTCTCGACGGGTTTTGAAGCTCATACCGTGAAACTCGAAGGTGACCAGGCCCACTGTGGATGGGATCGACAATTTACGGATTTTTTGATACCGGCGGTCGGCCACAACGCCCTCGATAAACACGGGAGGGGACAATGAGGGAGATGGCCGATAAACGGTTACGCCATTGTTGGTTCCAAACCAGATATGTCCTTCCCGGTCCTGAAAAATGGATCGGACTCTGTTGCTTCCCAGACCGTCCTGATGGGTCCAGGTCTGAAAGGTTTGTCCATCAAAGCGGCTCACCCCTCCACCCACCGTTCCAAACCAGAGATGCCCGTTCCGATCTTTTAAGCTTGATCCTACACTGTTGCTTGCCAGCCCATCTTTTACGGTGAAGGCCGTAAAGGTTTCCCCATCAAAGCGACTCACGCCGCTCTCTGTTGAGCTGAACCAGAGGTTGCCTTCCTCATCCTGTAAGATGGACAGTACACTACCGCCCGATGCCCCCTTCTTGAGGATATACGATGCAATCCTTTGACCGTCGTACGTGCTCACGGCATTACCACCGGTACCGAACCAGAGAATCTTCTCCCGATCCTGGAATATCGATCCTACAAAACGGTGGGCCAGTCCGTCTTCGGTCGTGAAGTTGGTCCAGGTACGTCCGTCATACCGACTCACGCCCCCCCCATGGTAGGACCCTCCGAACCAGAGGTTCCCCTCCTGATCCTGGCGGATCGTTGCCACCAGATTGGCCGGCAGGCCGTCTTTCATTGTGAACGTGGTAAAGGTCTGGCCGTCAAAACGGCTTGCACCACCGTCCTGGGTTCCAAACCAGAGGTTCTCCTGTTGGTCCTGGGCGATTGAGACGACTACGTTGTCGGGCAGCCCGTCTTTTGTGGTGAAGGTGGTAAAGGTCCGGCCGTTATATTGGGTTGCGCCTCCTGCGGTACCAAACCAGAGGTTCTCCTGTTGGTCCTGAGCGATTGAGACGACTACGTTGTCGGGCAGCCCGTCTTTTGTGGTGAAGGTGGTAAAGGTCTGATCATACCGGCTAACACCGGCATTTGTGCTGAACCAGAGGTTTCCCTCTCGATCCTGCAACGCCTTCTGCACCCCTATGTCAATAAGCCCGTTCTCGGTTGTGAACGTGGTCCAGGTCTGCCCATCGTATCGGCTCACCCCGCCGGAAGTGCCGAACCAGAGGTTTCCCTCTCGATCCTGCAGAATGGTCCCAACGCTATTGGAAACCAGTCCGTTCTCGGTTGTGAATGTGGTCCAGGTCTGTCCATCATAACGGGATACCCCACCGTACCTGGTGCCGAACCAGAGGTTCCCCTCACGATCCTGCAGAATCGAACGGACCCTGTTGTCCGGCAGGCCGTCTTTCACAGTGAATGGGGTCCAGGTTGATCCATCATAGCGGATTACGCCCTCTTTTCTTGTGCCGAACCAGAAATTTCCCTCTCGATCCTGGACCATCGATTCAACGTAGAACTCCCAGGGTTCCGGCAGCCTATTTTCTTTTGTGAAACTGGTAAAGGTGTGTCCGTCATATCGGCTTGCGCCATAGTGGGTGCCGAACCACAGATTGCCTTCCCGGTCCAGAAGGCCCGAACGGATGCTGTTGCTTGCCAGCCCATCTTTATAGGTGAAGGTTCTCCAGTTGTGACCGTCGAATCTGCTCGCGCCTCCTCCACCGGTGCCGAACCAGAGGTTTCCATTCCTATCCTGGACGATCACCGACACCCGATTGTCTGTCAGTCCGTCCTCTTTGGTGAAGGTGGTAAAGGTCTGTCCGTCGAATCTGCTTACCCCTCCGCCGTTCGTACCGAACCAGAGGTAGCCCTCCCGGTCCTGGAACATCGCTCTTACGCTTCCATTCGTAAGTCCATCTGTGACGTCGTAATTGCGCCAGTGGCCCGTTCCTGGGCCGGCGGTCTTCGTTTCGCCGGGCTCGCCGTCAGGCGCTGCAATACAGCATTCCGCGACGGCCAGCAAAAGGATCAGGACCGTAAGGAAGATTCGTGGGATTGGAGGGATGTAAGCGTTCATCATAAATGTGCTCCCAGAGTGGTAGTTCTATGACGTTTCGTTCGCGCTGGATCAACCGCTATGCACTCGGCGGCCTCGGGTGGATCTGCCAGTTGTCGTTCGGGTCCTCGCCGCAGCAGAGAACGGCCCACTTTTTGCGGTCGAGAGTGGGCACGAGGTCGGCGCTGGCGTAGGTTGCCGTGAAGCCGCCCCGGGGTCTGTCGGCGGTCCGGTTGGGGGGCGAGGCATGGATGAGGAGGTCGGAGAAGAAGACGGCCTGGCCGGGTTTGAGTTCGATGGGAACCGCTTCGCCGTAGCGCCCGGCGTCGGAGATGTGGTGGCCGGCTTCCTCGCACTCTATGGCCCCCAGCTTGTGCGATCCGGGGATGAACCCCATGCAGCCGTTTTCGATAAAGGCCTCGTCGATGGCAAGCCAGACGAGCGCACATCTCGCGTCCATCGGGTTGAAGGTGGCGTCCTGGTGATAAATGGTTTTTCTTTTGCTGTTAGGGTCCGGTTCTTTGCGGATGTACTGGCTGACGTGACAGATGACCTTCGGGCCGAGGAGGTCCTGCAAGTAGCCCGTGGTGACCGGGTGGGTGACGATGTCGTGGAGTTCGGGAATTTCGTGGTGGAAGGCTTTGAACTGTTCATAGCTGGACAGCCGTTTTCTGGACTTGAGGAAGAAGCTCTGAATCTTTTCCAACTCCTCGCCCTCGAAGAGTGTGACCTTCGTGATATACCCCTGTTCGTTGTACTGATCGATCTGCTCGCGTGTGAAGCAGCGGGGAGATTCGCAAACGATGGGATGAAACGCCAAATCCAGGTCCAGTTCGGGGTACATCGATTTCATGGGGGGGGTCTCCTCAGGTTGGTGGCTTGGAAGGGTTAAGAACACGTCGATTATTCCGCGACCTTCTTTCCCGTGCGGATGCCGGTTCTGACCAGGATTTTTTCCGTGTCCCGGGTGAAGGGGGCGGGGTGGAGGTAGGTGCGGAAGAAACAGGTGGGTTCGTATCCTCCCTCGTCGTAGGCGCGTTGGGTGCAGAGGTAGCCGGCGTTTCCGTTGGTGTAGCCGAGCACGATGGTGTTTCCTGCCAGGCCGGCCTCTACCTGTTGACCGATTTCCAGCATGATCTCTCCCGGAAGCGATACCAGGGTGTTTCCTCCGATCCGCAGGGCCGAGATTTCCAGATTTGCATATCCCTGCTTTTTTCTGGCAAGGAGCAAAGGGTACCATTCGGGGTACCGAGCTCCCTGTTTGCGGCACATCTCTTTTAGCTTTCGGTTTGAGGGCAGGTCCATGTAGGGAAGGCGAAATTTCGAGGAGGCTGCGGCCAGGGTATTTTTGCCCGTTTTCTTCTCTCCGGGGGGCGCCTGAAACGGCAGGGCGGCGTTCTCGCTCACGTTTACGACTTCAGCGGCCAGCGATCGGCCGATTCGTTCCAGTTCCTCATCCGTGCCCGCCCGGAAGCGCCCATCCGGACCGGTCAGGTGCGGTCTCACATTTCCGAAGCAGCCCGGAAGGAAGATGGCGGTTGTTCCCCGTCCGTAAATTTCTTCCACGGCTCGCTGAGCTGCGCCTGAGTAATCTCCACTTATGTTTGTGTTTGTGCCGCCCAGTACGGTGGTGTGGCAGGTGTAATAAAACAGCACCGCGAGCGGCTCCGAACCCTCGCCATCCATCCGGATAACACGGACCCGGCGGTCCACCGGACCATCCGGATTGGGGAGCATTGGCGTTCCCGGCGAGGTGACCAGGCGGCGGTTGACATTGAAGTACGCGGCGCCTTCACCATAGCCGATCATGACCGGTTGCATGTTCTGGGCGGCGGCGACCACGACCCCGGCGACCTGCCGCTCCATGGTGTGAATGTAGTCCCAATCTAAGGGACTGCCACTCAGGTACATCACCGCAGGACCGGCGTGTGTGTGTGAGGCGGCGATCATGACGTTTTTGGGGGGTACGTCGCAGAGTTCTCCAACCCTTTTTCGGATTCTCAGGATCGACTCGTATTCCAGGCCGATGAGGTCGACGCCCACGACGGCCGCCTTTTCCCTGCCGTCGTCCAGGACGAGGGCCCTGGCGTACAGGTGGTCCAGCACCGCCTTGCAGGGTTCTTCACGCCAATAGCCCTGGACGTTCGTTCCCATCGGCGGGGTAATTGGAACGGCTGCTGTGCCTGCCAGCAATGTGTCGAGCATGGGGGGCCCTCCAATTGCGGAATGCGGAATGCGGATTTCGGATTGAAAAGCCTTCATTCCGCAATCCGCAATCCGCAATCCCAAATCCGCAATTTAACGGGGATCAGGAGTGTATGCTTTCCTTCTATCTCTTGCGTTTTGTCTTTCGTGGTTATTCTCGATCCCATGGGAAAGTAAGTGTGGGCCGGTTTGCATACCGGTTCATTTTGATTGTGATGCGGCTGCCGGCGCCGGGGGCGAGGCGAAGGGTGAAGAAGGGATGGTTTAAGGCGTGGTCCTGGCTGTCGACGGTTACGCCGGTGATCTGGTGTTCGGCATAAGCGCCGCTCTGGACGATGAGCGTTCGTTCGTGAACGGGGTTGGTGTTTACGAGGGTGAGGGTGGTTTCGGTATCGGTGAGGGTTTCGACGAGGGCGGCGACGTCTTCGGGTATGCCGGCGCGGCGTTTGATGGGATCGAAGTAGCGCACCCGGCAGTGCAGGGGTTCGCCGTGGCGAGGGGTGAGGCCGCCGAGCATTAACTGGGTGAGGCAGCTGTTGATGGCGGGGTTGAAGCGCAAGCTGTCGTCCGACATCCGGGTATCCGGGGTGCTGGCGTCCCGGCGGATGCCTTCCACTTTTCGGCGGATGGTTTCAAATTCCTGCTGAAGGCTGTCACCGGGGTAGGCCGGGTTCTTGCCTTCGAGGTAGCCGATCCAGCCGGTTTCGGGCAGGTATTTGAGGTCGTCGCGGTCCATAGACCAGTAGTAGATGTCCAGTGCGCCCTGGCTGTAAGGCTGCGGTTTGAAGCTGTACCAGCCGTCATCACCATACATGTGGGGATACATTGCCTGGCCGTCGATCGTTTTTTTATTGGCGTTGACGGTGTCGAGCATGGTGCGCCACACGTCCACATAGCGCCGGTCGCCGGTGAGGAGGAGGGCGTTGCCGAAACCGGCGATGCCCCGAGAGATGGCATTGCGGTCGGACAGCTCGCCGGTCTGGGGGACGACGACGGTGAAGCCCCAGCCGTAGCAGCCGCCGTACCATTTGCCGTCACACTCACCGCCGATCGTGCCGTCTAAGCCGATGTTGGAGGGAAGGATGCCGTTGTTGGCTCGGGTGCGTTCGGACCAGGCGTTGACGTATTCTAAGAGCCAGTCTTTATACCTGGCCTCGCCTGCGAGCATGTAGGCGTTGAGCGCCAGGGTGGTAGCGGCCAGGTTGAGTGGATGGTCGCCCACCACGTCGGTGTAGTCTTCAAAGTGGGCGAGCATTTCCTCAAAGTTGCGCTCACCGTGCGCGGGTTTGAAGCGGTCTTCGATTTCGATGGGATCCCCGGCCCAGTCCAGATCGGTGGCTTTGCGCAGGAGAGGACCACGGCTGCCGTTGAACATACTGCGGATGATTTTGTGCTCGGGATCGTAGTTTGCGGTCTGGGGGTCTTCGTCCATGTAAAAACCGGCGAAACGCCGCACCCGCTGCTGGAATTGGAGGTCGTAGGGGTCCGACAGACCCTGCAGGTTGAAGACGGTGAGGGTCTCGCCGTGGTGGAACCAGTCGAACATGACGGGGAACTCTTTGTAGTACATGCCATCGCGGCCCAGGGGAACTTCCACGGTTTTGGCTTCCGTGTACTGGAGAAGGTGTCCCTCCCAGGCCTGTTTATACATATGCAGGATGCTGTCCGGCGCACCCAGGGCATGGAGGATCGGCCAGCCAGTGAGGTTTTCGATGGCGTCGTCCGGACCATCGTTCCCGCCCCAGCGGGGGACGCACATCAGGTACCCACGTTCGTCGAAATAGCGATTGTAGAAGACCTCACACGCCCGGCTCTGCGCCCGGATCAATTCCCGCTGCAGGAGCGCCCAGTCCGGCGGCGGGGTCGGGGTGTCGATTGAAAGGGTCAGTTCGTCAGGGTTCAGTTTTTCCATCGAATTGATTCCTCCAACTGTTTGCTCACACCACCAGCGCAGCGAGCAGGGCTTTGATGTACCCGACCGAATAGGCGAGGCCGAGGCTGCTGCCGGGGGTGTCGCCTTCGATAGGCGGGATATGGTCGGGGTTCAGGCAGCCGTCGAAGCCGACTTTGTGGAGTTCGAGGAGGATTTTGAATACGTTCATATCACCGTCGTCCAGGAGGACCTCTTCAAATCCACCCGCAGTAGCCAGGCTGCCTCGGACGTTGCGGAGGTGGACCATAAAGATTCGCCCCTTGCGGCCGTAGTTGTTGATTTCGTCCAGGACAAGGGGGGTACCGCCGGCTTCGGCCCGGGTGCCGCAGCAGTAGAGGTAGCCGACGTTTTTGCTGGGGAAGGCGTCGATGACGCGGTGGAAGCCCAGACCGCCTAAGGGGGTGTCGGGCAGGGGGGTGTCGGAGGGGTGGATGGCGAGCCTGATGTTGTCATCCTCGGCGATAGGGACCAGGTGGGTGTAGATCTCGCAGAAGCGGTCCCACCAGGTCTGGAGCTGCTCGAGGTCGGGGGGTTCGGGTTTGTCTTTTTGCAGGTTGAAGCTTTCGGCGCGGGACAGGTAGCCGCCCCGGTGCGGGGCGCGGTAGCGGAGCAGGCGCTCGTTGAAGGTGTCGCCGGCGAAGCGCTGCCGGGCGATGGGGATGCCGGCCCGGGCGAAGACTTTGAGGGCGTTGCAGGTGTTTTCGAGTTCTTTTTCGGCGCCGTCGCGGTTTTGCATGAAGGTTTGGGTGATGTCGGGCAGGGTGACGCGGTTGATGTCCAAGCCCCAGGAGCGGATTCTTTTTTTGATTTTGAGGAGTTCATCCAGGTCGGGGTAGCCCTGTTCTTTGACACCGGGGAAATAATCTCCACTCCCGAAGTCGATGCAGTCCGCGCCCAGCTGGGTGATTTGTTTCAGGTAGCTGTCCGAGAGATCTCCGTGCCAGACGGATATTTTTATCATGGGGTGTCCTCCTTGGCGGGGGCTCGGTGACTACGGCGCCTGTTTGACCAGGGCTCTTAGGCCGTGTTCCAGTTCGTTTTCCGCCAGGGTGACGTTCGCGTCGACCGAGATCACGGCGGCGTCTCCGCAGTCGGTGAAGGTGTTTTTCTCCACAACGCCCGATCCGGCCAGAAAGAGGATGCCGCACCGGGGATGGTCGTCGAAGCGGCAGCGGTCTACCCGGATGTTTTCTCCACCACCGATCACGACGCCTGCCGCGCCGTCGGCCGGATCTTTACGGGCGATGGTGAGGCGGCAGAGACGGGCGCCGTCTCCTTCGACGATGAAGGCGGGGCGGTTTCCGGATGCGAAGACGCGGGTGGAGCCTTCGTCTCCGATGAGGGTTACGCCGGCGGGGACGTGGATCGGTTCACCGATTTCGTAGACCCAGGGGGGGAGGAAGACGATGCCGCCGTCGGATGCGACCGAGGCGATGGCGTCTTTGATCGCCTGTGCGCTTTCATCGGTCAGAATGATATCCGCCTGGCTTCGGCCCGGAGGGAGGTCCAGGGTTTCGCCGTCGATGACGATGTTCCGGCCGGCCCGGATTTCGTAGGGGATGTCGACGTTTTCGAGGATGTTGTTTTCAAAGACCATGTCGTGGGCTTCGGAGCCTTCGATGTAATTGCCGTTGTGGATGCCGGCGCGGATGTTGCAGAACCGGTGGACGTTCCGAAACAGGTTGTCGTGGATGTGCCCGGAGCCGTCGGAGATGGACAGGCCGGTTCGCTGGTTTTCCACGAAGTTGTACGCGATTTCGATTTCTCCGGACATGCCCGGATGGGTGTCTAAGGCGCCGACCCGGTAGGTTTCATCGTCTCCGTGGATGTAGCAGTAGAGGCATTTGTACCCCGTGCCGGCGCCGTTGGAGGCAATGGCGTGGCGGTTCTGCTCCAGTTCCGAGTCGGTGACAACGGCCTGCCCACCGCTGACGACCATCACGCCGTAGCCGTAGCCGTTCTGGGTGTTGTGGTGGTCGTAGACGTATTCGACGGTGGCCTCGCCCTTTTCTGTGACGCCGATGGCGTAGTGGCCAAAGCCGAAGATTTCGATGTGGTCGATCCGGCATCCCGTGTGTCCGTTGGTGACGTTGATGCCTTTCGACGCGTTCTTCACCATCCGGACGGTGGTGGGGCCCTGGAGCCGGAACTGGGTGAACCGGATGCTGTCTCCCTCGGTGAGGAAGACGGGGGTGTGCTGCGTGGTGTAGAGGTGCGTGGCCCGCCCGGCGCCGTGAATCGTGATGTTGTCGGGTACGGGTACGGTTTCATCGAGCCGATAGACGCCCGGGGGGATGTAGACAACGCCACCGCCCTTTTCGGCGGCTTCGGAAACAGCTTTCCGAAACGCCCCCGAGGCATCGGGAGGGTAGGCGTCGTAGGGGGCGTCTCGCTTGCCCGGGCCGTCTACGATTGCCGCAGGGGCATCCACCGTGAGTTCCGTATCGCTGGGGCCGACGGGTCCCCGGGGGCCATAGCCTTCGGGGATTGGATGGGTGCCGTGTCCGGATCGTGTCCGGAACGGTTCGGCCCCGGCGGTCGAGAACAGGGCGAACATCAGGCCCACCGTCGTGAGGGCGATCAACAGGATGTTGGTGAAGGCCATTGCGTTCTCCCTTTTACTGCGTAAATGCCTCACTGCCGTCTTCCCAATCGCCGCCGACCGGGCGCAATTGCCCGCCGCCGGTCACGTCCCGGTCGCGGCCGTCTTTGTCGGGGTCGACGTGTCGGTCAAACCAGTCTTCGAGGGTTTGTTTCATGTCGGCGATGCGGACGGCCTGCGTGGGATCGTCGATCCGGTTGTTCCGTTCGTCGGAGTCTTTGACCAGGTTGTAGAGTTCGTGGGGGCCGTCGGGATAGCGGTGGATGTATTTCCACTCTGCGGTGCGGACCATGCGGGTGGGGCCGTATTCATCGTAGATGACCACGTTTTCCCGGGCGGTGTCGGCTTCGCCCAGGAGAGCGGGGAGGAAGCTTCGGCCCGGAAGGTTGTCCGGAAGGGGCAGGTTCAGGTAGTCCAGGAGGGCGGGCATAAAGTCGTAGGCGCTGACCATGGCGGGCTGGACGTAGCCTTCCGGGATTTTTCCGGGGTGGCTCATGACAGCGGGGACTTTGACGGAGTTTTCGTACATGTTGAGGGGGCGGGTGCCGTTGCCTTTGCCCCAGAAGCCGTGGTGCCCGCAGGAAAAGCCGTTGTCGCTGACGAAGACGACGAGGGTGTTGTCACGGATGTTGTGGACTTCGAGTTTGTCTAAGATGCGGCCGACGTCGGCGTCCATGGCGGTGACGGCGGCGAAGTAGCCTTTGAGCATTTCCCGGTTGCCCAGGCAGTTCGTGGTAAGGGAGATGGCCCAGGGGTGACAGGGTTCCTGGGGGCAGGACTCGAAGGGGCAGTTGTCGTAGGAGTCGACGATATCTTGTGGATGGCCGGTCCAGGGGCTGTGGGGCGCGGTGTAGTGGACGCTGAGGTAGAAGGGGTTTTCGTCTCCGGCGTGGCGGTCGATGAAGTCGAGGGCATCGTCGGTGATGGCGTTGGTGACATAGCCGGGTTGGGTGATCAGTTCCCCGTTGCGTACCATCGGCGCATCGTTGTAAGGGCCGCCGCCCCGCTGGTGGACGAACCAGTGGCTGAAGCCGTGCTGGGAGATCTGGCTGTTGCCCAGGTGCCACTTGCCGCTGAGGCCGCAGGTCCAGCCGTGTTCGGCCAGGATGTCGGTGTAGGCGATTTCTCCTCTTAGGTAGGTGGCGGCGTCCGGGTTGACGTTGCCTTCGCGGATCCAGTCGTGTACGCCGTGCTGGGAGGAGATGCGCCCGGTGAGGTAGGTGGCGCGGCTGGGGGAACAGACGGGGGTGGAGACGAAAAAGTTCTCGAAGCGCATGCCGGCTCCGGCGATCCGGTCGATGCCGGGGGTGCGAATTTCAGGGTTGCCGTAGCACCCGGCGGCCCAGACCCCCTGGTCGTCGGTGAGGATGAAGACGATGTTGGGTTTTTGGGAAGGCATTGGAGCTCCTTTTTGAACCAGGGTGGGGAGACGATCAGGATTTCAGCAGGGTTGTTTTTATGTATAGATTGATAGCGCAATCTAATGCGCCCGGTCGAAAAATGCAAGGCGAATGACATCCGATCCTCTTGCAGACGGTTGGCCTGGTAGAATGGGTTTGGAACGGAGAGATAACCGTGGCTATCTTTGTAAACGCCCGGATTGAGGGGGGGAGATCCGAAAAAATTTTTCAAATCTGGCCCTGTGACAAACCCCGGCGATGGTGCTCCGGGTACCAACGGCGCAGAGCCCTAACGCCTGGAGGCCTTGAGTTGGCTTCAGAGGTGAAGCCAGGGTTGGGGGCGTAGCAGCAACGGAGGCCGAATTTACTTGATTCTTGCAGCGGTTGGGCAGTATCTTAGCTGCGACCCGTTTTTTCCGGCATACGGGCGATCCCTTTCCCAGCCAAGGAGGTTAAGAGATGGACCGGGAGGAGATGAGCAACGAAGAAAATTACTGCTTCGACATGGCAGGGTACCTGCACATTCCGGGGGTGTTGAACCGGAGCGAGGTGGAGGCTCTCAACCGGGCGCTGGATGAGGTGGGCAAGGCCGGGGGGATGCTGGGCTGGCCGGCGCCGCTGCGAGATCCTTTTAGAGAGCTTCTGATACACCCCCACCTGGCGTGGTATCTCAACCAGATCATCGGGTACGGATTCAGGCTGGACAGAGAGCCGGAGCTGCTGGGCAGTAGACCCGAGGAGATGGAGGCGCCTCTGGTGGGGGGCAACGAATCGAGGGACCCGGCGCGGGCGTATTACCATCAGAACGGCCGGCGGTATTGCCAGGAGGTGCGGGCGATCTGGGCGCTTTCGGATGTGAACGAGGGAGATGGGGGGTTCGTGCTGGTGCCCTGTTCCCACAAGGGCAATGTGGAGACGCCTGAAGATGTGGTGACGGGGAAGGACGATATGGGGCTGACGTTCCAGCCGGTGCTGAAGGCGGGAGACCTGTTTCTGGTGGCCGGGTCCGCGCTTCAGGGGCTTCGCCCGTGGCAGGGGGAGGGCGCCCGGCTGCTGTCGTATGCGTATGTGGGCAGGGGGGTGATCCAATCGGCAGGGACCGGACCGAAGGTTGGGGAGGATCCTACGCCGGAGTGGCAGGGTGCGCTCACGGCAGAGCAGAGAGCGTCGTTGTATCGGCCGGGATATGCGAGCACGACGCCACCTCCGACACTGGTGACGGATGGGGAGAGGGTGACGTTAGACGCGTCTGGGGAGGTGTTTCACCCGTCGATTTATGTCAGGGATCCGGATTCGTCGATTGATGAGAAGGAGTTTTATTTTTGGGATTTGTGCGGGTATCTGATTCTGCGGGGTGTGATGGACGAGGCATGGCTGGCCGCGGCGAACGAGGCGGTCGATAAATTCGAGGACCGGATTGTGGTGGGTGAGGAACTTGCCCGGGGGTCGAAGAGCCTGGCAGGGACGGGACGGCCGTTGCTGGGGGGATTGCTGGAGCTTCCGGAGCCGTATTGCGAGCCGTTCCGGCGGATGGTTGCGCATCCCGTGGTAGAGCACCGGTTGAACTGGATGGGCGCCAGCGGTGGACGGATGAAGGGCGCCACGGCGTTCTGTTCGGTTCAGGGGGGCTCCGGGCATTCGCTGCACGACAGCGGCGAACCCATGCATCCCCCCATGGGGTACCAGTTCCAGAACGGGCGGAGTTATGCAGAAGCGGTAACGGTGACCTGGCAATTGCGGGATGTGGAGCCGGACCTGGGAGGGTTTGCCTGCGTGCCGGGGAGTCACAAAGCAAAATATCCCATGCCGCCGGGGGTGAAGACCTGCGACGATCCTATGGGGCTGGTGACGCAGCTGGTGGTGAAGGCCGGGGATGTGGTGCTTTTCGCCGATGGGGCGACCACGCACGGGGCAACGGCCTGGAAGAATCCGATCCCACGGCGGGGTATTCTGATCAAGTATTCGTCGCGGAACTTCCACCGCAGCGGGGGCGAAATGGTGCATCCGGAGAACCGGTGGGGGGACCTGGTGGACGGGATGACCGATGCGCAGCTGGCGGTGATGCGGGGTTCGGACCGCGACGCCCGCCAGCACAACGTGCCCCGGCTGATTGTAAAAGATGGGGCGGTAACCGTGTCTTACGAGCGGGGCTCGGCGCTCTACAGCGACGCAGCGCCCATCGGGCCTGTTGCGAAAAGTTAATGCAGAGGCGGGAGATGTAAACGTGCGCGAGCGCGGAACGGGGGAAAGGGTTTCAGATTCCAAACGGAGGAGACCGATGGACCGGGAAACAATGAGCAACGAAGAGAACTATTGTTTCGATGCCGCGGGTTATCTGCACATTCCGGGGGTGTTGAGCCGGGGCGAGGTGGAGGCTCTCAACCGGGCGCTGGACCAGGAGGGCAGCGCCACGGGCATGCTGGGGTGGCCGGGGCCGCTGCGAGATCCTTTCAGAGAACTTCTGATACACCCGCACCTGGCGTGGTACCTCAACCAGATCATCGGCTACGGGTTCAGGCTGGACAGAGAGCCGGAACTGCTGGGCAGCAGACCCGAGGAGATGGGGGCGTCCCTGGTGGGGGGCAACGAGCCGAGAGACCCGGCGCGGGCGTACTACCATCAAAACGACCGGCGGTATTGCCAGGAGGTGCGGGCGATCTGGGCGCTTTCGGATGTGAGTGAGGGGGACGGCGGATTTGTGATGGTGCCCTGTTCACACAAGAGCAATGTGGAGACGCCTGAAGATGTGGCCACGGGGAAGGACGATATGGGGCTGACGTTCCAGCCGGTGCTGAAGGCAGGGGACCTGTTGCTGGTGGCCGGGTCCGCGCTTCAGGGGCTTCGTGTGTGGCAGGGGGAGGGCGCCCGGCGTCTGCTGTCGTATGCGTATGTGGGCAGGGGGGTGATCCAGTCGGCAGGGACCGGACCGAAGATTGGGGAGGATCCTACGCCGGAGTGGCAGGGTGCGCTGACGGCAGAGCAGAGAGCGTCGTTGTATCGGCCGGGATATGCGAGCACGACGCCACCTCCGACACTGATGACGGATGGGGAGACAGTGACGTCAGATGCGTCTCGGGAGGTGTTTCATCCGTCGATTTATGTCAAGGATCCGGATTCGTCGATTGATGAGAAGGAGTTTTATTTTTGGGATTTGTGCGGGTATCTGATCCTGCGGGGTGTGATGGACGAGGCATGGCTGGCCGCGGCGAACGAGGCGGTCGATACGTTCGAGGATCAAATCAAGGTGGGCGGAGAGCTGTCGGCGGGATCCAAAAGTCTGGCAGGGACGGGCCGCCCGACGCTGGGGGGATTGCTGGAGTTGCCCGAGCCGTATTGCGAGCCGTTCCGGCGGATGGTTGCGCATCCCGTGGTAGAGCACCGGTTGAACTGGATGGGCGCCAGCGGCGGACGGATGGGCGGCGCCACGGGGTTCTGCTCGGTGAAGGGGACCTCCGGGCACTCCATGCACGGCAACGGAGAGCCGCTGACCCCCTCGCGGCAGTACGTCTACCAGAACGGGCGGAGCTACTGCGAGGCGGTGACGGCGACGTGGCAGCTGCGGGATGTCAACCCGGGCGACGGGGGATTTGCCTGCGTGCCGGGCAGCCACAAGGCGAACTACCCGACGACGCCGGGGATACGGACCTGCGACGATCACATGGGGCTGGTGAAACACCTGCCGATGAAGGCGGGGGACGTGCTCTTTTTCATGGATGGCGCTACCACGCACGGGACGTTTGCCTGGCAGAGCGAGATCTCGCGCCGGGGCATTCTGATCAAGTATTCGTCGCGAAATTTCCACCGTAGCGGGGGCGAAACGGCGCACCCGGAGAGCCGGTGGGGAGATCTGGTGGACGGGATGACCGACGCGCAGCTGGCAGTGATGCGCGGGCCCGACCGGGATGTACACACCCGCAACGTGCCCCGGTTGCAGGTGAAAGATGGGCAGGTAGAGGTCTGTTATGAGCGAGGAGGCGCACTTTACAGCGAGGCGACTCCTAAAGGGCCTGTGGCCAGGGGGTAGACCCGCGTTGTTGACCGGCTGTCGCGCGCAATGCGTTCATCTCCCCGTTGTTGATCCCCAGACCGGCGACCGGCGCGCCGGTCTTGTTGTTGAATGCGGAAAAGCAGGAAAGAGGAACGTGTTCGAACGGGTGTTCCGGCATAGTTGAGGATGGCAAAGAAATGGAAACGCTACTGGATCTGCTCTCCGATATTCGCCGTCTGGACAGGCGCGAGGCCATCCGGTTCACGGACGGCTACCGCACCCGGAAGCTGTCTTACCGGGAGGTCTACGACCGGATCGGCGGGGTTGTGCGCATGCTGGACGAACGGGGATTTCAGAAGGGAGACCGGCTGCTGCTGTGGGGGGAGAACCGGCCGGAGTGGGTGGCGGTTTTCTGGGGCTGCCTGGCCCGGGGCGTGGCGGTTGTGCCGATTGATTTTCATTCCTCTCCCAGGCTGGTTCGGCGCGTGCAGGCGGAGGTGGAGGCGAAGCTGCTGGTGCACGGGCAGGCGGTGGAGGCGGAGGCGGTGAAGGCGGAACGGCTTTCCTTTGATGGGGTGGGAGAGCTGGAGGGCGACGGGTTGTTTCAGGTTTCCGGGGTTTCAGCAGACGATGTGGTGGAGATTGTTTATACGTCCGGGACGACCGGGGAGCCGAAGGGGGTGGTGCACCGGCACCGGAATATCTGCGCCAATTTGAGGGCTTTTCAGGGGAGAATCCAGGGTTACCGGAACCGCCTCCGGATTTTTCAGCCGATTCGGGTGCTGGACCTGCTTCCGCTTTCCCACATGTTCGGCCAGTCGTTGGGGCTGTTTATTCCGGTGCTGCTGGAAGGGGCGGCCGTGTTTATGCTGGATCTGCATCCGGGAGAGATTGTCGAGACGCTCCGGCGGGAACGGGCCTCCGCGCTGGTGTGTGTGCCGCGCCTGCTGAGCAGTTTGCAGCACGAGGTCGAGCGGCGGTTCGCGCTTTTGGTGGATGAGGAGAAGCAGGCGGGTTTTCTGAGACGGGTGTGGCGGCACCGGCATGTTCACGCTGCGTTGGGGTGGAAGTTCTGGTTCCTGGTGGTGGGCGGGGCCCGGGTGGATCCGGAGATGGAGACGTTCTGGTCCCGGCTGGGGTTTGCGGTTGTGCAGGGCTACGGGTTGACGGAGGCCAGCCCGGTGGTGGCGCTCAACCATCCGTTTCGGACACGCGTGGGGTCGCTGGGCAAGGCGCTGGAGGGGCAGGAGGTGAAGATTGCGCCGGACGGGGAGATCCTGGTGCGGGGCGAGAGCATTGTTTCGGAATATTACGGGGGCGGGGAGACGGAGTGGGTAGCCGAGGACGGGTGGCTGCACACGGGCGATATCGGAGAGATGGACGCGGAGGGACGCCTGTATTATAAGGGGCGGAAGAAGGAGGTGATTGTGACCGCCGAAGGCCTGAATGTGTTTCCCCAGGATGTGGAGGCGGCGCTGGACCGGTTTCCGGAGGTGGTGGAGTGCGCGGTGGTGGGTCTGCACAGGAACGGGGACGAGCAGGTACACGCGGTTCTGGTGTTGAGCGATCCTCCGGGGGACCCCGATACCCTGGTGCAGAAGGCCAACCGGGAGCTGGAGCCCCACCAGCGTATCCGGGGGTGGACGGTGTGGCCGGAAGGGCGCCTTCCCCGGACGGCGTCGACGTTCAAGGTGAGGCGGCACGAGGTGGCGGCACGCCTGGCCGGAGGAGAGAGGCGCGCCGAGCCGGAAGCGACCGGGGTGGAAGGGGTCCTGGCCGGGCTGACCGGAAGAGAGGCGTCGGAGCTGAAGGCGGCGCACCGGCTAGCGGAAGACCTGGGGCTGTCCTCCCTGGACCTGGTGGACCTGGTGTCGGCGCTGGAAGCGGATTACGGAGTGACGCTGGATGAGGAGGCGTTGGCCCAGCTCTCGACGGTGGGTGAACTGAGGGCCTGGGTGAGACAGGCGGGGGGGGTACCGGGGGTGGCGGCCGGTGGTACGCCTGTATCCGAAGGGGGTCCCGGCCCGGCGGCGCATGGCGCCTCTGAACGTGTGGAGACGGCCGGGCCAGTGCGTGTGCCCCGGTGGCCGAGGTTCTGGCCGGTGCGGTGGATTCGTACTGCTGCTTTAGAGGGCATGGTCCTGCCGTTCCTGCGCTTTTACATCAACCTGTCGGTGGAGGGGATCTCGCACCTCAGCGGGGTGCGGGCTCCCGTCCTGTTTGCGGCCAACCATGCGAGCCACTTAGATGCGCCCGCCATACTCGCGGCCCTGCCCAAAAGCTTACGCCGCCGCCTGGCGCCGGCGATGAGACAGAATTATTTCCAGGCCTATTTCCATCCCGAGCGGTTTTCATTTCCGGAACGGGTGGGCAGGGCGGTCCAGTACTGGATTGTCTGCGGGCTTCTGAATGCCTTTCCGCTGCCGCAGGAGGCGGGGGGCGTACGCCGGGCGCTGAAAACCATGGGCGGGCTGACCGACCAGGGTTTCTGTCCGCTGGTCTTTCCCGAGGGCAGGCGTACGACGGACGGGAAGCTCCAGCCTTTCCGGGCCGGCATCGGTCTGATGGCCGTGCGGCTTGGGATTCCCGTGGTTCCCATCCACATCCGCGGGCTTTTCGAGGTGCTTCCGGTTCACCGCACCTGGCCCCTGCCCTGCCCGGTGCGCGTTACCATCGGACGCCCGCTCCACTTGAAGGGCCGGGATTACGCTGCAGCCGCCCGGCAGGTTGAGGCGGCGATCCAGGAGATGGCCGAATCGTAGGAGGGTAAAGGAGAGGTCCATATGTCACAGAAGCGGGTGTTGATCACCGGCATGAGCGGTCTGATTGGGGGCGCGGTGCGCCGGCAGCTTGAGGGCAAGTACGAGCTGAGCGCGTTGAACCGACGCGAGGTGGAGGGGGTTGTGTGCCACCGGGCGGATATTGCCGATCTGGGGGCGATTCTGCCCGCGTTTGAAGGGGTGGATGTGGTGGTGCATCTGGCGGCAAACCTCTGGGGGGACTGGGAAGAGCTGCTCCAGCACAATGTGATCGGCACGTATCATGTGTTTGAGGCCTGCCGCCGGGCCGGGGTGGGGCGGGTTGTTTATGCCAGTAGCGGTTCGACGATTGCGGGGTGGGAGCGGGAGATGCCCTACAAGGCGCTGGCCGAGGGGCGCGAGGCGCCGGAGCAGTGGGAGATGCTGACCCATGAGTCGCCGCTGCGGCCGAGCGGGCTTTACGGGTGTACCAAGGTGTGGGGCGAGGCTCTGGCGAGGCATTTCGCGGATACGTATGAGCTGTCCATCCTCTGCCTGCGTATCGGCGCGGTTCTGAAGGAGGACCGGCCGCAGAAGACCCGCCATGTTCCGGTCTGGTGCAGCCAGAGGGATATCGCTCGTCTGGTAGCGTGTTGCATCGAGGCGCCCCAAGAGGTGCGGTTCGATATTTTCTACGCGGTGTCGAACAACCGGTGGAACTACCGGGATATGGAACACGCGCGGGAGGTGCTGGGGTTTGTGCCCGAGGATTCGGTGGAAAATTACCGCTGACGGGTTAGTAGACATCAAATAAGAAGGCCTGTGGTCCTATGCGCGGACCGCAGGCCTTCTTCTCTTTGTTGCCCGGACCTATTTCTCAATGGGCGCGCGGATGAGGTTGCCCCACTCGGTCCAGGAGCCGTCGTAGTTGCGGACCTGGTCGAAGCCGAGGAGGTACTTCAGGACGAACCAGGAATGGGAGGAGCGTTCGCCGATGCGGCAGTAGACGACGGTCTACCCCCTATCCTCAATGCTCAAAGCCGTAGCAAGCTCTGGTCCCAGAAAGACGAAGCCCGTCCGGAAATGCAAAAAATAATCCAATCATCCACCTATCGCGTGGGGGTGTAGGAGCAAGAAAGGCTACGACGTGGACAGGATAGACGCATACTGCTGGCAAACTTTCAGACTGACATTTCGGATCGTACAGCCTACGATGCGGTCGGTGTCAGCCTCTCGCCGAACCATGACGCCATTTTCCTGTTCCTCGTAATAACTCAATGGAGGTTCCCTGTCGAAGGTCACAAAAAGGGCATCCTGGTATTCATCGTATTCATAATAAATCGTTTTTCCGTTGATGACAGTTTCCTGGATCATAAGGGTGTACCTCGTTTTTTGATTTCTTTCAGGAAGTAGACCGAACTGATGAATCCTGTTCGCTGGAACCCTCGCTCCGGCGCATCCACGTACTTGATAACGACCAGCAGGTATGCCAGTTTAGGATAGGTTAGGATGCAACCGTCGAGACTCTGCGACGCGTCTGTGATAAAGGTTGATCCTCTCGTTCTCGGAATCTCGATGCCTGATGTCGGGACTCCGGATAATGCCTTCGATGTCGTTCAGAAAATCCGCCACCTCCGGATGGCGCTTCAAAATATGTCTCTGCCACTCGACCTCACCCAAGAAAACCGGGATACCCTCCAGGTCGGATGTTGAAATGACGTAAGCCATAAAATTCTCAGAGGTTTTTGTAAAAACTAAGGCAAGTTCCTGTGCATGTCAAGGCTGTTTTTATCCCCGATCAGGATCGGGGTTGTCCCGGCGCCAAAAATAAAAAAAGGCCTGCAGTCCTCTCCTGAAAAATGGACTATAGGCCATTTTTTTATTTTTGGCGCCGTCTACTTTTCAATAGGCGCGCGGATGAGGTTGCCCCATTCGGTCCAGGAGCCGTCGTAGTTGCGGACCTGGTCGAAGCCCAGGAGGTACTTCAGGACGAACCAGGAATGGGAGGAGCGTTCGCCGATGCGGCAGTAGACAACGGTTTCCCGGTCTCCGGTGACGCGCTGATCAGCGTAGAGGGTCTGGAGTTCGTCGTGGGATTTGAAGGTGCCGTCTTCGTTGACGGCCTGGGCCCAGGGGATGTTGGACGCGCCGGGGATGTGGCCGCCCCGCTGGCAGGTTTCGTTGAGGCCCGGGGGAGCCAGGATCTTGCCGGTGAACTCGTCGGGAGAACGGACGTCCACTAAGGGACCGCCTCCACCCACATGCGTTTCGACCTGGTGCCGGTAGGCGCGGATGTTTTCGTCGGGGTCACTGGCCGTGTAGCTGGCCGAGGCGACGTCCGGGGCGTCGGTGGTGAGGTCCCGGCCCTCTTCGACCCACTTGGCGCGGCCCCCGTTCATCAGCTTCAGCTTGCTGTCGTCGTGGCCGTAGTAGAGGAGTTCCCAGAAGGCCCAGGCGGCAAACCAGTTGTTGTTGTCGCCGTAGAGGACCACGGTGGTATTATTGGAGACGCCGGACTGACCCAGCAAGGCCTCCAGGTTGGCCCTGGTGGCGAGGTCCCGGGTAAGGGGGTCCTGGAGCTGGGTTTGCCAGTTCCAGCCGGCCGCACCCGCAATATGCCCCTCTTCGTAGGCCGATGTATCCACATCCACTTCCACAATCCGGATGCCCGGATCGTTCAGGTTGTCCGCCACCCACTGGGTGGAGACCAGAGCGTCTGGACGGGCATAATCTGCCATGTTTATCCTTCCTTTCTTTAAAGCTGGGGAGTGATGGGGAAAATCGTGTATACTATGGATCATAAATATTCAAAATTCGCCCGTTGTCAAGGGAAAAGTGGAGCGATGAACCCTAAATTAGGGTTGACCCCGTAGCTGAACTCGCTTAAGCTTCAAGAAGAATTGACTTACACATTCCGAAATCCGAAATTGAAGGAGGGTCAATGAACCGTACGAATGCTCTGGCGCAGGCGTTGAATATCGAGCCCGGCGAAGGCCGGCCGCTGGTCCTGCTGCTGGGACATTCGTTTTTTATGGGCATCGCGATTGTCTCCTTTTTTGCCGCCAGCAGCGCCCTGTTTCTGGCCGCATTCAGCCCGGAGGCGCTGCCTTATGTGTACATCGTTTCCGCAGGGGTTTCCACGCTTACCGGAGGGATCTATTCGCGGTTTGAAAAACGGCTTCCCATCTCGACGCTTCTGACGGGCACACTCGTTTTTCTGCTGGTTTCCGTGTGCGCGTTTCGCCTGAGCCTGGGAGCGACCGATGCCCGGTGGCCGGCCTTCGGGCTTATGGTGTGGCATATTGTGCTGTGTGCGCTTTTCAACGTTGAGTTCTGGGGGCTGGCCGGCCGCCTGTTCAACGTGCGCCAGGGGAAACGGCTGTTCGGGCTGGTTGGGGCGGGAGAAATGGTTGCAAGTTTCATCGGGGGATTGTCGATCCCTCTGTTCGTCCGGTTCTTGGGCGTGCCAAACCTGCTGCTGGTTTCCGCAGGGGGCATCGTCCTTTGCCTGGTCGCCTTAGTTGCGATTAACCGGCTCTTTGGCGACCGGGAGGATAGCGGGAGGAACGAAAGACGGCCGCCGCGTTATGCCGAACTGCTGAAGAGCCGTTATATTCTTCTGATTTTTCTCCTCTCTCTACTGGTTGTTATCGTACAGCATTTTATCGACTTTACATTTTTAGATCAGACCAAGGTTCGCTACCAGGACGAGGCCGAGCTGGCCCGCTTCTTCGGGATCTTTTTCGGTCTGGGCCAGGCCGTTACGCTGGTCCTCCTTACCTTTGTTAGTGGGCGGCTGATCAGCCGGTACGGCATTCAGGTGGGGATGCGCGTGCGTCCGGTCGCGCTGATGGTATGTACGCTGGCAATGGTGGTGACCGGCGCGGCGTACGGGGCGGTCGGTCTCTTTTTCTGGCTGGCGGTGACGACCAGGCTGTTCGATCTGGTCCTTTATCGGTCGATGAGCGGGCCGTCGTTTTTGATCCTTTATCAGCCTCTGGGACCGGATCGCAAACTGGCGGTGCAGGTTGGGGTTGAGAGTATGGTCGGCCCGATTGCCGGAGGGCTTGCAGGCGGCGCCCTGCTGCTTTTCGGCTGGTTGGAGTCTGCCGTTTATCTAAACGCGGTGACGCTCCTCTTTCTGGCCTGCTGGATCGCGGTTTCCAGGCAGGTCTACCGGAGCTACAAGGGCGCTTTAGCAGACGCTTTGAGCAGGCGGAGGCTGGAAGGGACGTCGCTTTCCTTAGATGGGAGAGCGATTGTGGACATTTTGAAAGCCAGGCTGGAGAGCCCCCATGCAGGGGAGGTTATCTACGCTCTGGATTTGCTTGAAAAAGTGGAACGCGAAGACCTGGAGCTGCTGCTGGCGGGTTTGCTGGACCATCCCGCGCCGGAAGTGCGCCGGGATGTGCTGGACAGGATCCAGCGGGTGGGGGCGGGCTTTCTGCTGCCGGCCGTTCAAAATCGGGTTGAACAGGAAGGCGCGCCCCCTGTGAAGGCGGCTGCTTTGAAGGCGTTGTGTGCTCTTGGAGAGGCCGAAGCGGTGGATACGGTTGCGCCTTATCTGGGGCATCCGGACCCGGAGGTGAAGCTGGGCGCAACGGTGGGTCTGCTGCAAAGCGGCGGTATCGACGGGGTTCTGGTGGCGGGGAGGTACCTGCTTTCGCTGGAGAATTCGCCGGAGCCGGAGGAGCGGATAGCTGCCGCCCGGGTGCTGGGTGAGGTGGGCATTTCCAGTTTTTACCGGCCGCTGTTGAAGCTGCTGGAAGACGGCAACCCGGACGTGCGGCGGGCTGCGCTGGCGGCGGCCGGGGAGGTCAAGAGCTCCAGGCTGTGGCCCCTGGTGCTCGAAAATTTAGCTTCCCATACGTTCCATACCCACGCCGCTTCCGCCTTTGCGACTGCGGGCGCTCTCGCTCTGCCCGCTTTGAGGTCGGCCTTTTCTGAAGCGGTCGCGCACCGGGAGATGCAGGCGCGTATTGCCGGTGTGTGCGGTCGCATCCGGGGGGAGGGGGCGATATCGATTCTGAGGGACCGGATCGATTTTCCCGATAAGGGGGTTCGATCCGAGATTCTGGCGTCTCTGAATCTGTGCGGGTACCGCGCCCGGGAAGGAGAGATTATCGATGTGCGCCGGACGATCCGGGAGGAGGTTCAGGACGTTGCATGGGCGCTGGCTGCGCTGGTGGATGTGGGAGGCGGTGAGGCCGTGGCGCTGCTGCAAAGGGCGCTGCGCCAGGAGGTGGAGCAGGTCCGACGGCGGTGCTTTCTGCTGCTGTCGTTTGTCTACGATTCCGATACGATCTTGCGCGCGGAGGAGAATCTTTACCACGAATCCGGGGAACAGAGGGCGTACGCGCTGGAGGTGCTCCACACCACCATTTCCCGGGATCTGGCGATCATTCTGTTTCCCCTGTTCGAGCGGCTGGAACCCGCGGCGTGTCTTGAGCGGCTGGAGTACCATTTTCCCCAGCAGCGGTTGAGCCGAAACGAACGGCTGGCGGATGTGATCGGCCGGAAGGACCGGTGGGTGGATCCGTGGGTGCAGGCGTGCGCCGTTTATTCGGCTGCCGCACTGCGGGTTGCAGCATGTATTGACGCGGTTGTTCTGGCCCTGTCTCATCCCGACGATCTGGTCCGGGAGACAGCGGCAGGGGCGCTTTTCAGGCTGGACCGGGGCGCGTACGAGAAGCGGGTTGGGGCGCTGGAAAGTGATGTGAGCCCCAGGGTGATACGAGCTGTTGAGAAAATTGAACAGGGGAAGGAAGAGGATATGCTCCTGACCATTGAGAAGGTGATGGTCCTGAAGTCGGTGCGGGTCTTTTCCGGGGTTCCGGAAGAGGTGCTGGCCGATCTGGCTTCTTTGATGGAAGAGGTGGAGGCGCCGGCGGGGGATGCGGTGTATGTCAAAGGGGACATGGGACAGATGATGTATATTGTTGTAAGCGGCCGGGTGCGCCTGCACGACGGGGACCGGACGTTTGTCCTCCTGGGCGAGCGGGACTTTTTCGGGGAGCTGACGACCCTGGATCCCGAACCCCAGATGGCGACGGCCACGGCGGTTGAAGATACGCGGCTTCTGGGCCTGGACGGGGACGCGCTCTACGAGTTGATGTCTCACCATTCGGAAGTGCTGCGCGGGATTATCCACGTGCTGTGTCGGCGGCTGCGGGGTAAAGGTGAGAATGAGCGGTGGTAGGAGTATGGGAGGAGGGAAAAGACCATAGATCTGAACCGTTTGCATAGATCAGGGATTGTTATATATTATTTGCTGATGAGTTCGTAATTTAATCCCAAGGAGTGGAAGATGGAATACCGCAGAATGGGACGCAGCGGGTTGAAGGTTTCGGAGTTTTGCCTGGGAACGATGACCTTTGGGAATGGAGCGGATGAGGCGGAGGCGGTGCGGATGGTGGATCTGGCCTTAGATGCGGGGGTGAATTTCTTCGATACGGCAAATACTTACGCCGACGGCGCCTCGGAGCGCCTGCTGGGCAAGGCCCTCAAAGGCAGGCGCCGGGAGGCCGTGGTGGCCACCAAGTTTTTCAATCCCACAGGTCCGGGGCCGAACGATTCGGGGATGTCGCGGGTGCATATTATGCACGCGATTGAAGACAGCCTGCGGCGCCTTGAGATGGACCACGTGGATGTTTATTATATCCATCACGTAGACGTGCAGACGCCCTTAGAAGAGATGCTCAGGGCGCTGGACGATCTGGTGCGCCAGGGCAAGGTGCGGTATATTGCCTGCAGCAACTACCCGGCGTGGCGCCTGTGCGAGGCGCTGTGGATCAGTGAGACGAAAAACCTGGCCCGCTTTGAGTGCTACCAGCCCCAGTACAGCCTGGTGGTGCGGGATATCGAGCAGGAGCTGGTGCCGCTCTGCTGCGAGAAGGGGCTGGGGGTGGTGGTGTGGAGCCCGATGGGGGGAGGATTCCTGACGGGCAAGTACAAGCCGGGGGAACGGACCCTGCCGGGGACACGCTCGGAAAAGGCGTGGGCTTACCCGCAGCGTTTTTTTGCGTCCAACGCCGACGAGACCCTCGGCGCGCTCTTAGAGGTGGCCGGCGGGTTGGAACGCCATCCGGCCGGGGTGGCGGTCCGCTGGGTGCTGGAGCAGCCCGGGATCACGGCGGCGATTGTGGGGGCGCGCAACGCCGATCAGCTTGGGGACAATTTAAATGCGGTGGGCTGGCGGATGGACGCGGAGGCGCTGGAGCGGCTGAATACGGTTTCCGATTTGCCGGATCGGTATCCGGAGGCGATGGAGGTGCGGATGCAGGAGCGGCGCGACGAGGCGGTGAGGCTGGGAAGTAAAAAGTAAAAAAACTCAGATGGGGATGGTTTGTATGAAGGGCGAGCGGATTGTTTTCAGGGCAGTGGATGAGGTCGAACTCGAACCGTTTGAGGTCGGGTCGGCCGGACCGGGAGAGGTGCTGGTCCGGACGGAGGTGACGTTGATCAGCCCGGGTACCGAGGGCGCCAGCCTGATGGGGCTGCCCAATACGTCGCAGCGGTTTCCAAAAGGGGCGGGGTATTCCAACGTGGGCGAGGTGCTGGCGGTGGGCGAGGGCGTGGAAGGGATCGAAGCGGGGGACCGGGTTGCGTCTCACGCGGCGCACGCCAGCTATGTGGTTGTGGGGGCAGGCCGGTGCGCGCCGGTGCCGGAGGGGCTTTCTCCGGAGGCCGCAACGTTTTCTTCGCTGACGGCCATTTCCATGCAGGCGGTGCGCAAGGCGCGGGTGGAGCTGGGCGAGTCGGTGCTGGTTTTGGGGCAGGGGCTCGTGGGCAATCTGGCGCTTCAGATCGCCCGGCTTCAGGGGGGGTATCCGATGATCGCGGCGGACTTAGACGAGCGCCGGCTGGAAATCGCCCGGCAGGTGGGGGCGGACCGGACGGTTCGGGTGGGCAAGGAGGATGTGGTGGAGGCCACGCGGGGTCTGACGGGGGGCGATGGCGCGCAGGTGGTGATTGAGGCGACCGGGGCTCCCGAGCCGGTGGTAACGGCGTTTCAGGCAGCGGGCTGGTGCGGGCGGGTGGTGCTGCTGGCCAGCACCCGGGGAGAGACCGAGAAGGTCAATTTCTACCGGGATGTGCACAAGCGGGGGCTAACGATCCTGGGCGCCCACAACTCGGTGCGCCCCCGGCAGGATGCTTCGTCCGGATTCTGGCCGCTGGCGGCGGATGTGAAGCTGGGGCTGGCGTTGATGGCCGCCGGGCGGATCCAGGTGGATCCCCTGATGACCACCCGCATTCCCTGCGACCAGGCGGCCGATGCCTTCCGGCTGGTGACCGAAAAGCAGCGCGAAGCCCTCGGTATTCTTGTTGACTGGGAGGGAGCGGCATAACGCTCAAAAAAGGCGTAGAGGAGAGATCGTTATGCCTTTATTTCTCTACATTTCTGTGGCGATTCGATTGGCCGCGTTTGTCTGGTCCATTGTTCTGCTGCTGCGTCTGCGGGACTGGCGGATCGGATTTCTAACCTTATTGCTCGGGGCCATGTTTATGGCCCTGTTTCTGGGAGCGCTGGGAATCCTGCCCCTGACATTTTGGGAAATAAGCCTTACACGCCTGCGCCCCGGCATGGTCGTGAGCGTGGCTACACTCCTGGCCGTCGCCTTTTTAGAACGTGCGGTCGCCGGACGCCAGCAAGCGGAGGAGACGCTGCGGGAATCAGAGGCAAAGTGGCGCTCTCTGGTGGAAAACGCTTCCGATATCGTTATGACTGTGGAACCCGACGGCACCATTGTGTTTATCAATCGCACGGTACCGGGCATTACCGTAGAAGAGGCAGTCGGGACAAGCATCTACGACTACATATCGCCGGAGTATCATCGTCTTGTGAAGGAATGCTTCGAGCGTGTGATACAAACCGGAGAGCCCGACGGCTACGAGATCGTCGGCGAGGGGCCCCACGGTACCACATCATGGTACAGGAGCCGTCTTGGACCTATCAGGCAGGGGGAGCAGGTTGTCGCGCTGAGTCTTATTACTTCAGACATCACCGATCGCAAGCAGGCCGAGGAGGCGCTGAAGGAGAGCGAAGCGCAGTACAGAGATTTGTACGAAAATGCACCCATCGCCTACTGTACCGTCGGCCTCGACGGCCGCATTCAGAGGGCCAATCGGCGTGCTGTGGAGATGTTCGGATATTCCCCGGACGAGCTGATTGGGCGGCAGGTGCTCGATCTTTATGCAGACACACCGGCGAGGAAGGAGAGGGCGCAGGCGTTGTTTCAGCGGTTTCGAGCCGGCGAGGGGATTGATGGTGAAGAGCTGGAGGTGCTCAGGCCAGACGGACGGTCGCGCTGGATCAGTTTGACCGTACGGCCTGTGCTGGGCGCCGAAGGCGAGGTTGTGGCGAGTCGTTCGATGGCGGTAGACATCACCGAGCGCAAGCAGACCGAGCAGCAACAGGTGCGTCTGGAGCGCCTGCGCGCTCTGGGAGAGATGGCGCAGGGGGTTGCGCACAACTTCAATAACCTGCTGGTGGGGGTGCTGGGGTACGCGCAGATTATCCAGATGAAGAGCGACGATGCGCAGATTGCTCAGGATCTTGAATATATTATCGAGAGCGCGCTGCGGGCGAAGGATCTGGTGGAGCGTCTCAATCGGGCGGTTCAGGGCGAAAAGGGGGATACTGCGCAGCCGGTGCCGGTTAACGAAGCCGTGCAGGAGGCGGTTGTCGAGGCGCGCCCCCGGTGGAAGGATACGGCGGAGGCCAAAGAGATTTCCATTGATGTGGTGACCGAACTGGAAGAGGTTCCGCCCATCAGTGGAACGCAGGACAGGCTGCAGGATATGCTGGTAGACCTGCTGTTCAACGCCGTGGACGCCCTGCCCAAAGGCGGTACAATCACCATCCACACCCAGGCTGTTGACGGCGCCGTCCAGGTCACGGTGAAGGATACCGGCGTTGGGATGGGTGAGGAGACCCGCAGGCGGGTTTTCGATCCTCTTTTTACCACCAAGGCGGATGTGGGCACCGGCCTGGGTCTGTCCACGGTTTACAATACCATCACCCGCTGGGGGGGCAGTATTGAGGTTGAGAGTTCGCCGGGTAAGGGGACCGCGTTTGTCCTCGGGCTGCCCGTCTGGACAGGGCCGAAGCAAGAGGAGGCGGCAGAGGCAGGCCCCAGGCCGCTGCGCCGGGGGAAGGTACTGGTTGTCGAGGACGAGGAGATTGTCTGCCACGTGCTGTCGGACCTGTTGTCGGAGGAGCACGAGGTAGAGGTGGTCTCGAGCGGGAAGGAGGCTCTGGACCGGTTTGCGCCGGGGCGTTACGATGTGGCCCTGATTGACCTGGGAATGCCCGAGATGCCGGGCAACCGGGTAGCGGAAAGGATGCGGGAGGCCGACCCCCTGGTGGTCGCGGTGTTGGTTACCGGGTGGGACCTGGAAGCGGACGATCCGAGGCTGGCTGCGTTCGATTTTCGGCTTATGAAGCCGTTTACCTCCCTGGAGCGGGTACTGGATGTGGTGAGCCAGGCCATGGCGCTTCACGACGCCCGGGTTGAGGCATAAGGGTGAATTGGCGACACATGCGTTTTGCTCCAGGGGTTTGCCATCTGGTTTTCTCAGTCAGGTGACAATTTTTTGGTCACTGATGACACGCAACTTGTCACTCAGTTTAACATATTATTTTTTAAGTTAATTACTAATAAAAATATCAATAGATGACAACTCTGTTGCCGGTTAGGTGGTGTGCTGAAGCGGCGGTCCCGGGCTTGATATGCCCCTTCACGGGTTAGGATTTTTCTCTTCTGCCCGTTTTCCTTCGTCTTTTGGCACACCGATTGCAGAATTCAGATCAGAGGGATGTTTTATTCCACTCAACCTCTTAGAGGCCGCCAGGCCTCAACGGGCGTTTTTCTCGCAGCCACGGGCTTTATACCCGGATCCGGCAGGGGCGGATGGTTTTAGACGGTCCGATGTTTTCACATTCAACCGGTATAACGGGCGCATATTACCTGGCGGGTTTTTTGCAGAGCCATTTAAACCAATTTCGCCCGGCAGGCATCCTATAAGGTGAACGATCATGCAGCAGGCTCTTTCGAGCAAGGTTTTGCCCATGCAGGCAGTCCCAGGGGGTCGCTTTGACCGGGCTGCTGAGGTGAAGCAGCTGGTCAGCCGGGCCCAGAACGGAGATCAGGCGGCCTTCGAGGCGCTGTATCGGGAGAACGTGGGGCGGATTTACGCGCTGTGTTTGAGGCTTTCGGGCGATGCGGTTCGGGCGGATGAACTGACCCAGGATGTGTTTGTTCGGGCCTGGGAGAAGCTGGACTCGTATCGAGGCGAGAGCGCGTTTTCCACCTGGCTCCACCGGTTGGCGGTTAACCTGATGCTGGAGAAGCGGCGTTCTGCACGGCGGCGGTCGGAGCGGGTGATGCTGACAGACGATCCCTCTTTGCTGGACGGCGCTGGCAGGCCCCCGGCGCCGGAGGTCGGGATCGACTTAGAGCGGGTGATCGCCTCTCTGCCGGAGGGGGCTCGAACGGTGTTCGTTTTGTACGATGTGGAAGGGTATCAGCACGATGAGATTGCGGAGCTTATGGGTTTGGCTCCGGGGACGTCCAAAGCACAACTGCACAGGGCGCGAAGGCTTTTGAGAGAGGCGCTTTTGAGATGAGCCATCAAGAGATCAAAACTCGGTTAGACGATTACGTCGACGGCCTGCTGTTGGGTGAAGAACAGGACGAGGTCGAACAGCACCTGGCGGGGTGTGAGGACTGCCGGGAGGCGGTGCGGTTCCTGCGGTCGCTTCTGGTGGATGCCGCTGCGCTTCCCAGGTCTATTGCGCCGGCGCGGGATCTCTGGCCGGATATCGCAGATAAGATTGGTGAGAAGCGGGTTGTGTCCCCGGATTTCGAGCGGTCCAATCGCCGCTCTCCCTGGTTTGGGCGGGGGTTGCTGGCCGCGGCTGCTGTTGTGCTGATTGCTCTCTCTTCGGCGATTACTACGCTTCTGGTCCGCGAGCGATCTCTGGTGACCGGGCAAGACTCTGATCGCCTGAGGGTTCCGGCGGTGCTGGCGGAGGTTCAGGCGTTTGAAACGGAGTACAGCCGGGCGGTTGAGGAGCTTTCGGCGGTGCTGCACGAGCGGAGAGAACAGCTTTCTCCGGAAACGGTGAGTGTGATTGAGGAAAACCTCCGGATTATCGACGAGGCGATCCGGGCATCCCGGGCTGCGCTGAAGGCGGACCCGGGCAATCAGAGATCGGTTCATACTATTCTGGCGATGTATAAGAAAAAGATCAATCTTCTGGAACGCGCGGTTCGTTTGCCGGCGGGGATTTAAGGGAAATGTGAAACATCCGGGGTCTTTTTTCCCCGGTTTAATGATAAGGTGAAACGCTATGAGAATGGCGATGATATTCAGGTTTGCGATTGTGTTGCTGGTGGTCTCAGGGACGGCATCGGCGCAGCGAGAGGTCAACGGAAAGCGTCCGGCCTCCGCCACCGGGCTTGTGGAGATTTTCAATCCGTCCGGATCCACACGCGTGGTGGGGTGGGACCGAAACGAGGTTGCGGTTACCGGCACGCTCGGTGAAGGGGTTGAGTATCTCAATTTCACAGGGAATCTATCCCGGACCGAGATCCGGGTGGTTTCCAAACAGGATAGGTCCGGGTCTGTTCCTCTTGAGATACACGTTCCCGCCAATAGCCGTGTCGAGGTCAAAGGGACTGACCTGGATATCGACGTGTCGAAGGTGGCCGGGATGCTGAAACTGGAATCGGTTCGTGGAGATATTCAAGTGGCCGGCAGGCCGAGGGAAGTCCATGTGAGATCACACCGGGGAAGTGTGGGGATTTCGGCGCTGGGATCGAGGGTTCAGGTGGAATCGATGCAGAGTCCGGTTACCCTTCATATGATGGGAGGGGAGGTGGATGTGTCCACGATGAGCGGCAAGATTCGTGTGGATGGCGAGGGGCTGAACGGCAGGTTTGAGTCGGTTTCCGGCGATATTGAGATTGCGGCATCGGGATCGAAGGTTCAGGTGGCGTCGGGCAACGGGTCGGTTACGCTCCTCTGGAAAGGCGGCGAGGTGGATGTTTCGACCATGAGCGGGAGCATTGTTGCCACCGGCGACCAGTTTGAAAGGGGCCGGTTTGAGTCCTACACGGGGAATATTGAATTTGAAAGCGGGTCGGAGCGAAACGGGAAGCTGAACTTTAAGGCCCACCAGGGTGAGGTGAAGCTCCAGGTTCCCGGGACGAGCGGCGAGGTCTCCGTTTCTACCGACAGGGGCAATATCACGGTTGTCGGCGGGGGATTCGAAAGTGGCTGGTTTGAATCGAAGTCCGGGGATATCCGGTTTGAGGGCAGCGTGAGCCGAAACAGTACGCTGGATTTTCAGACCACAGGGGGCGTTGACCTGCTGCTTCCCGAGAAGGTGGAGGCAAATTTCAACGTTTCCACCGGCGCCGGCACCATTGAGAATGAGTTCGGGCCCGAAGCGCGTCCGTCACCGCAGGGTCAGAAGCTGAATTTTTCGACCAAATCGGTGGGAACCTGGATTTCGGTCAAGGCCGACCGCGATGTGAGACTGCAAAAGCGGACCGAAAAAACTGAGGAATCAAACAGGCAGTCGGACACGAAGTAAGAAGGTACAGGAAAGCCGTTAGCCACCTATCCTGGCGGGACGGGGCCAACGGCTTTAGAGGGCGTGCGAGGTATTCAGCCCCTGCACATCCTGCTAATTATTAAGGGTTCTTGCATCTGTTGTCAAGCAAAAACGATTGCAGGGCCACCCATCTTATCATCGAGATTGTAAAGCGTAATCGGAATGTTTCCCGCGTGTATGACGCGGGAAATCGGGAGGGAGTCGGCTTTCCCGGCTGGCCGATTCCCTCCCACCTCAACTGTTATCGATCTGTTGGACCGGGAGAGATTCCAACCCTATCAACCATAAAGGAGCCAGGTTATGACCAGGTGGCGTTGTCTTTTGAGCGCAGCGGCGTTTGTGGCGGTCGCCTTTGGGGGCTGGACCGTGTCTGCGCAGGAGTATTTCGGCAGGAACAAGGTGACATACGACGACTATGACTGGCACTATATCGAGACCGAACATTTTACCATCTATTTTGACCGGGAGTCGCTGCCGGTGGCGGAGTTTGCGGCCAAGGAGGCGGAGCGTTCGCTGGTGCTCATCGAGAAGGATCTGAAGTATACGATGAAGGGCCGCTATCCTTTTGTGGTTTACAACTCCCACAACGGGTTTTCCGTGACCAATATTTCGCCCCAGGAGATTCCCGACGGGGTAGGGGGCTTTACAGAGTTTGCACAGGGTCGGATTGTGATTCCCTACACGGGGTCGTATGCGGATTTCAGGCATGTGATCCACCACGAGCTGGCGCACGAGGTGACCATCGAGCTGTGGACGGGCGGAGGGCTCTTAGGTGGGATGATGGCTCAGACAACATCGCTTCCCCCGCTGTGGGTGGTGGAGGGGGTTGCCGAGTATCTCTCTCAGGGGGGATGGGATATTGGCGCGGACAATTTTATGCGGGATGCGACGATTACGGGGTATGCGCCTCCCATCGAGTTTATAGGGGGTCTGTTCAACTACAAGGGGGGGCAGTCGATCTTTTATATGATCGAGCAGACGTATGGGAAGGAGAAGGTGGCGGAGTTTATTTCTAATTTTCGTTCGGCAAGGTCGATGGACAAGGCGCTCAAGTCGTCTATCGGGATTGGCGCGGAGGAGTTGAACGACAAGTGGCAGTTGTGGCTCAAGCGCCAGTTCTGGAACGATATCAATCTGTATCAGGACCCCGAAGAGGTGGGCAAGAATCTGACGAAGCCGGAGGAAGAGCTGGTGTCTTTCGGATATAATCTGGCGCCGAGTTTTTCGCCTCAGGGAGACAAGATTGCCTACCAGACGTTGAGCAATCAGGGCACGTTCAACCTGCATCTGATATCTGCGATCGACGGGAAGGACTTAGGCCGGCTGGTAGAGGGAGAGCGGTCTTCGGACTTCGAGTCGATGTTTCTGCTGCGTCCGGGAGTGACCTGGTCTCCCGATGGGAAGCAGATCGCTTTTGCCGCCAAGTCGAAAAACAAGAATACGCTTTACACCTTAGATGTGAGGAAGAAGAAGATCAAGAGGCGGTTCAAGTTCGACTTAGACGGTCTGTTCGAGCCGACCTGGTCTCCTGATGGGAATCGGATCGCGGTGGTGGGGTTGAAGAACGGATGGTCGGATATTTACGTGGTGGATCTTGAGGATGAGTCGCTGCACCGAATCACGAACGATCCGTATGATGAGAAGCAGCTGGACTGGTCTCCGGATGGGGAGTGGATTGCGATCAGTTCGGACCGCCCCAGCACGGGGCTGGTGTTTGATGGGAAGAAGGATTTCCCCTTTGGTCAGTATGATATTTTCGTGATTCGTCCCGATGGGTCGGAGATGCGGCGGGTGGTGTCTCACGAGGCGAATGAGGCACATCCTTCCTGGGGTCCGGACAGCCAGCAGCTGGCCTTTGTGTCGGATCGGACGGGTGTGGGCAATATGTACATTGCGCATTTAGACAGTGGGACGGTCCATCCGGTGACGAATCTGCTGGCGGGTGGTCAGGGTGTGAACTGGCATTATATGGACTGGTCTGCGGATGGTAAGAAGATCGCGTTTACATCGCTTCACAAGGCGCGGTATGACATTTTTGTGATGAAGAATCCCCTGTCTAAGCAGAAGCAGATGGAGGATCTTCCGCTGACGCGTTTTGCCAAGCGGCTGCAGGGGATCGAAGATAAGTCGTTTGTGGAGCTTCAGCGGGAGCGTTTGAAGCTTAAGAAGGAGGAAGCTGAAGAATCTGAAGACGAGTCTGAAGGTGAGACGATTGCGTTGAATGAGGAGCCAGCGGATAGTGCGGTGATCGACCGGAAGATTGAGAAGTGGGTGTCCGATCAGATGACGCTGGCCGCAGAGGAGGCAGAGCCGGAGGTGTTGGAAGAGGTGGACACACCTTCTGAGGCTGCTGCGGACAGCAGCGGTGAGGACGGGGAGAGCCAGGAGGCCACGCTGAAGGAGTGGGACAAAGAGTTCAAGATTAATAAGTACAGGATGAAGCTGAAGCCGGAGTTTTTTGGCGCTAATGCGGGGTTCGATACGTTCTACGGGGTGAGCAGCTTAGTGCAGCTGTCACTGAGCGATGTGCTGGGCGACCACCGGATGACGCTGTTGACGAGTGTGAATTTCTCGTTGAAGGACAGCGATTTTTTCTTGAGCTACGTGAATCTGAAGCGACAGACGAACTATGCGGTGCAGTTGTTCCACACGCGGCTGTTTTTCTTCAGCGGGGGCACGCTGCTGGCCGACCGGTATTATGGGGGTGCGCTGGGCATTGAGCGTCCCTTCAACCGGTTCACCCGGTTTGAACTGGGCTCCCGGTTCATCAATATTTCCCGGGACCGGTTGAACTCGTTCAACAATCCCTTTGTGCGGGGTGGGTTCACCGGCGGGACCGTGAGAGGCCAGAGCGGGGTGCAGGTGGACACCCGGCGGGCGGTGATCGCGGAGGCGGCGCTGGTGGATGATAATGCGATGTACAGTCTGTTTGGACCGGTGAACGGGCGGCGGGTGCGGCTGTCTTTTGAGGGTGGCTTTGCCGGCATGGAGTACAGCACGGTTCAACTGGATTACCGCAAGTATATACGGGTGCTCAACGACTATACTTTTGCCTTCCGGGTTTCGGGGGGCACCAGCTATGGCCCCAACCGGCAGGTCTTCTTCGTGGGAGGGGTCAACAATCCGGTCAATCCGACGTTTTCGACCATTGCCCAGGTGGATGACAACCGGATATTCTTCTCTCGTTTCATCTGGCCGCTTCGCGGGGTTGAGCTGTTCGAGTTGGCCGGCGACTCTTTTGTGCTGGCCAATGTGGCGTTTCGTTTTCCCTTGGTGCGGCAGATGGTGATGGGCTGGCCGCTGCCGCTGTTTTTCCAGGATGTTCAGGGCGAGCTGTTCTTGGATGTGGGCAGTGCGTTCGACCGGGGTGATTTTGATCCGTGGGAGTCCAGAGCGGGTGGTTTTGAGCTTCGGGATTTGAAGGCGGGCTACGGTCTGGGTGTTCGGGTGAATATGGGGATTTTCCTTTTCCGTTATGATCTGGCCTGGCCTACGGATTTTGCCGAGTCATTCCATCCCAAGCAGTACTTCTCGATAGATTTTACAGGGCTGTTCTAAAGCGCCACGGAAGAACACGGCCTAACCCCCCGGCCCCCTTCCCTACGAGGGAAGGGGGAGCAAACCATTGTCTCAGTGAACGTTACGAAGATTGTCTTTCTCCCCTCCCCTCGTAGGGCCGGGGGAGGGGTCTGAGCATTCAACCCTGAGGTCGTTCCAGCCAAACAAAGGAGGTGGTTTCATTCCAAAACGATAAGTCGCCGAAAGCAAGTCTGAACGGTTGTTTTACAGGCCGGAGATAAGGAGATGTACCATGAAACGGTTTATTGGCATTTTTATATCTTTCGGGCTTCTGTTCGCTGTACTCCCACTGGCAGCGGAGGAGCCGCGCGCTGTTCCATCCACGGTGGTTATCGGGGAAGACGGTCAGATTATATTCCAGGTTCCGGCCGGTATCGACGGTGACAGTCACAGTTTTGATCCGGGATTGGCCGGGTTCGGGACCGATTTGCTGATTGATCCCAAACAGACGCCGTTCGGTATGCCCAACCAGTCTCCGTATATCGCGCAGCAGGGCACTCCCGAACAGGGCGATGTGATTCTCCCTCAGCGCTCTCCGATGCTTAATGGCCTGAGCGGCTTCTTTTCCAGCGCCACCGGCGGCGTCGGCTTTCGCATCGGCTACGACAGGAGACTCTCCCCCGTGGTCCGGCTCATCGCCGGTACCGAATTGCTTACCTATGGGTACGAGCAGTCCATCGCCAGGCTGGGCAATGCGATGCCCGAAAATGTGAGCCGTATTACCCTCGTTTCTCTGCCGGTTGGCCTGCAGCGGCAGTTCGCGGCAGAGGGGCGCCTGGTGCCTCACATCGGGTTCGGGGCCGGTCCGATCCTGAGGTTCGATCATCAGCTTGGCCCTTCGGGCTTCTACCCCGGAGGCATCGGGTTCGGGGCCGGTGTGGGCTCTCTCGGCCAGGGTCGTGGGTATTCCAACGGCATGGATCTGAGCATCGGCCTGCCCATAGACGACTTTCCCCGGCTTTCGTTGACGGTGGGGGGATTTGTGGCTTCGGGCGTGGACATCCGGCTGGGGGAGAACAAGGATCTCGCGCTGACGGTGGACGGCCGTTATAGCCTTACGCATTTCACGGGTATGCTGGGCAGCCCGGGAGATTTCAGCGGGTTTTCCCTGGCTATCGGTTTTGGCAAATATTTCTAGATGTGTACCATGTACAGGCGCTGCGGGAATTTTTTCTGCAGCGCCTTATTTTCTCCAATTCGTTCGTATGATCCAATCCTCAACGTGTGGAATTGAACCGTGCGCCTGAAGCTGTTCCATATTTTCGTTCTCCTGTCTGTTCTTGCCGCTCCTTCGTTCGGGTTCGTTCTTCAGATCGACCGGAACAGGCAAGGCCAGACGCTTACCCTCAGCTGGCCCGCGTCGGCAGCTCAGAACGGTATCGACTTCTGGGTGGATGCACAGAGCTTTCCCTTTCCCGAGCGGGATGTGCTCCGGATTGTCGAGGATAGCTTTGGACCCTGGGAGGCGGTCGAGACCGCTTTTATTCGGTTCAGGAATCGGGGGACGGGCGAGTTCCGGATTTCAAATACGGATCGGAGAAATGTGATCTTCAACGACACCACAGGCCAGCAGATGGGCCCCCGAAGCGCCGGCGTTCTGGCTTTTACCCGGATCGAATCGAATTCGCGTGGGGAGATTACCGATACGGATATTGTTTTCAACGGACGGGATTTTCAGTTTTCCGCATCCTCTGAAGGGTCGTCGAACCGCTCGAGGGTCGTGGACCTCCAGGGGGTGTTAACCCACGAGATCGGCCATTTGCTGGGACTGGATCACTCTGCCTTAGAGGGCGCCTCGTCGGTGCGGCCTACAATGTATCCGTTCTTCTTCGGCGGGGAGCGCTCGCTGGAGCCGGACGACGAGGCAGGGGTTTCTGCGCTGTACCCCTCCTTCGCCGCACTGAGCACCGGCACGATTGCGGGACAGGTGACGCACCGCGATGGACAGGGCGCTTTCGGCGTGCATGTGGTGGCCTACAAAGCCGGCACAGGAGAGTTCGTAGTGGGCGCCCTGTCGGGCGGCGCCGGAGAGCAGATGGGATCGGGCGGAGACGGCCGGTATGAGATCTCGGGGCTGCCCCCGGGAGACTATCAGGTGGCGATCGAACCTCTGACCGGTTCGGTGACCTCCAGGAACTTCGGAGGGATTTTCAGCCAGCGCTTAGATACGGATTTTCCCCGCGAGTTCTACGATAACGCAACCCTGCAGAACATGGGGCAGGTAATCCGGGTAAATGCGGGACGGGTGGTGTCAGATATTGATTTTGCTCTGGGCACGGCCGTACCGGGTTCTCCTTTTATGCAGGAATTGGACCTGCCGGTCAACACGCCCGACGCTTCGGGTCCCTACCGGGTGGGGTTGCGCATTACGGACGATGTGGGGGTGACGTCCACCGAACTGGCCTACCGGGTCAACCGCGGTCCGTTTCAGAGGGTGTCCCTCCAGGCAGGCAGCGGCGATTTCTTTTTCGCCGATATTCCCGGCCAGTCTCAGGGAGCGGTTGTGGAATACCGGCTGGTTGCCAGGGACGGAGACGGCAACGAGACGGTGCTGCCTGCCGAGGGTCTGCCGCTGCTGCGGTTCGAGGTGCTTGCCCTGTCGGGCGATCCATTGCTTTATGTGGTGATGCGCGGGTCGCAGACGCTTTCGGTGATCGATACGGGTCCCGGCCGGGAGGTTGCCCGCATTCCCACGGGCGGGAACACGCCCTTAAGCGTGGCGCTTACGCCGGATGAGCGCTACCTCTTTGTGGCCAATACGGGTGGGCAGAGCAGCGACAACCGGGTGACGGTGATCGAGACGGCCACGCATCGGGTGGCTGCCACCATTCAGGTGGGGCTGGGGCCTCTGGACCTGGCGGTTTCTCCCGATGGGCGCCGGGTGTATGTGACCAATTCCAGGAGCCAGAGCATTTCGGTGCTGGATGTGAGCAGCCTGCGAGAGGTCCGGAAGTTTCCTGTGAGTACCGCCCGTGACGGTCCTTTCGGAATTGTGGTGAGTCCCGACGGTGGCCGGTTGTATGTGACGGATATCGACGGGGACGAGGTGCTGGTGCTAAATGCAGAGACCGGTGTGGTCCAGAAGCGGATCGATGTGGTGGCTTCGCCCCGTTCGGTTGCGCTGTCACCCGAGGGAGACCGGCTCTATGTGGCCGGGTTTGAAGGGGGCATTTCGGTGGTGAATACGGAAGCCGGCGAGGTGATCGGGACGATCGGCACGCCTTCGGCCGGCGTGTTCCGCCTGGTGGTATCGCCGGACGGGAGGCGGCTTTATGCGACGGACCGGGTCAATGCGAATCTGCTGGTTGTGGACTTAGAGCGCAACTTGGTGACGTTTGTGCTGCCGGCGCTTTCCCGGGGGCAGGAGACACGGGATCTGGCGGTGTCGTCCGACGGGCGTTTGATCTATGTGACCAACCAGGATTCCAACGATCTGCTGGTGTTCGACGCGGCCACGCTCGAAATCGTCAGGTCGTACAGGATCGCGGACGGGCCGAGGGGGATTGCCGTGGCAGGAGGGCCGGTCAACCGGCCGGTTCCCCCCGGAGATGCCGCGCGTGCCGATTTCGACGGCAGCGGGCGGGTGGATTTTGCGGATTTTACACTGTTCGCCAGGGCTTTCGGTACGGTTCCCGGCGATCCGGAGTTCGAGGTCCGGTTCGATCTGAATGGGAACGATCGGGTGGATTTTGCGGATTTTGTGCTGTTTGCCGGGGTTTTCGGGCAGGTTTTGGATTGACACCGCCGCCATCTGTGCGTATCATGGGATTGCGTGTCTGGAACTTTACCTCATATCAACGCCGGGAAAATGGCAGGTTAACCTGTAAAGGGGGATGTTATGCCAGATTTCAAGAGAATTGTCATTGCCAGGCGGCGTTTGTTTGTCTTCGGCGGGGTCTCGATTCTGATCCATGGGGTTGCGCTGGCCTTTTTTATTGGCCGGTCGCCCCAATCTCCCCCTGTACCTGAGATCGCGGTGGAATTCGAGACAGCGCCGGCGCCGGAACCCGTCCAGCCCGAGCCGGTGGTGGAAGAGACGCCGATTGCTGCCAAGCGCCCCTCACAACCCAGTGTGGAGCTCGCCGGTTCTGCGGGCGTTTCATCGCGTCGAGGAGTTCTCAAGCCGGCCTCATCGGCATCTGCGAGCTTAGAGGCGATTCTGGCGACGGATTTCCGGGCGCTTCGAGCGGATCTGGTGGTGCCTGTGGGTCTGGCGCAGGGTCCGGCACGGTCCGGGGATGGCCTGAATCCGGTTGATCCGGAGATTCATCTGACCGATGGCGCCATCGATAAGCTGGTTAAAGAGGGTCGGGGGTATGCGGACCGGCGTAAAAAACGGGGTCGCAGGAGGGGCGCCATTGGGATGGGGGGAGGGTCTGCCTGCCCGTAAGAACGGATTGAGCCGCGTTTGATAAGATAAGCCCCTGCCTCATCTTGGAGACAGGGGCTTCTTCGATGGACGAGAGATGTGTCCTACGGCTCCAGGGCGGTCCGGAGCCGGTCCACGATTTGCTGCACCTGGGTTCGTCTGGCCAAATCGTCGGATAGGGCCAGGAATCGTTCATACGATGCAAGCGCCTCCCGGTAGCGCTTTTCGGTGAGAAGGGCGATGGCGAGGTTCAGGTGGGCGTCGGCGAAGGCCGGATCCAGACGGATGGCCTCCTGGTAGGCCAGGATGGCTTCACTTCGCTGTGAAAGCGCGTCGTAGATTACCCCCAGGTTGTAGTGGGCCTGAACGTGTCCGGGAAGCAAGGCGACGAGCTCCCGGTAGACTTCGACGGCGGCTGCCGGCTGCCGGTCCAGGTAGTAGGCCCCTGCCAGTTTCGCCAGCAGGTCCGGGTCGTTGGGCCGCAGCGCCTGCGCTTTCAGGTAGGCTTTAATCGCTTCCGCATAACGTCCCTGCGCTTCATAGAGGCGTCCCAGACGATACCTGGGATCAAACGCCGTGGAATCCAACCGTGCGGCAGCCCGATACTGCTCCGCGGCCCGGTCTAGCTCTCCCGAGGCGTCGTAGAGCCGGGCCAGGGCGGTATGCGCCCGAATGTCCGATTCAGCCTGGGCAAGTGTTTCGTAGGTCTGGACCGCCTGTTCGCTCTCATCCAGGGCCTCATAGGTCTGCCCGAGCGCATAGAGGGCGTCGGGAAAATCAGGCGACTGCCGAAGCGCTGTTTGGAAGGCATCCAGCGCCCTGTCGTAGGTTTCCAGATTGTAGTGGGCCAGGCCCAGGTTGTAGTACGCCTCCGGGTACTGGGGCTGCAGCGCAACCGCTTCCTTCAGCGCCAGTGTTGCGCCCCGGTAAAATTGTGTTTTGACATACACGACCCCCAGGCCGAAGTGGGCCTTGACCATGTCGGGATCCTCGTGGATGGCCATCTGGTATTCCTCGATTGCGTCGTTGTACCGGCCACGGCTGTAGAACGCAACCGCGCGATTGTAGTGGTCCCTTGCCTGGCTGTTGAGGGTGCCGAGAGAGCTTGCGCAGCCTGTCAGCAGCCCGAGGACCAGCGCGCACCAGATCCACCGTCTCGGGTGGTTGAGGACAGGGCCGGGTCGCGATTTCTCTTCAGGCCGTATCATCTTGCGTTCCTCAGGGTGAGCAGGCGCCCGTTGTCGGCGATGGCTGGGAGATCCTGGCGATTTTGGGCGCTTTGTTTTATTATTGATTCTGAATTGCCGATCCTGCATATTCTAACATTCTCTCTTTAAGATGCTTGAAGGGGTATTTTGTTCGCATATTTTCATCGGAATGAGGGTTGTTCGGGCTTATGGGAAGAGGCAACTGGACAGAGAAAGGTCCGCAGGGCCGGGAGGATCGCCCCTGGCCGCCGGGCGGAGGGATGAGCGGTGCGAACGGACCGGTTCGGAGGAAGGTCGCATCGATCGAGGCGCTGGACCACAACCTGGGGGAGTACTTTACGGACCTGCGAAGATTTTCTTCCACCAAAGTTCTGGAAGCTTCCTCTCTGTATGCCGGATTGAAAACAGAGGTCGAACGGGTTCTGGGAAGCGTCGTTCAGGGCGATCTGTCGGATGGCGCGCCTCCGGCACGCCCGGCGATTCGCGTTACGGCCTGGAATATCGAACGGGGCATCCGGATGGAGGATATTCTCCGGGTGCTGAAGGAGCACCCTCTGATTCGGGAGAGCGACTTTTTTCTGATTACTGAGCTGGATCACGGCATGGCCCGCACGCAGAACCGTTTTGTGGCCCACGAGATGGCCCGGGCCCTGGGGCTTCACTATGTTTTTGCGCCCTGCTATCTGAGCCTGGTGAAGGGAAGCGGTGCAGAGGACCGGGTTGAAGGCGAAAACGCCCAGGCCCTTCACGGCAACGCCCTTTTCTCGCGCTATCCTCTGAGGGACGCGCACATGATTCCCCTGCCCAACGGCAAGGATAAGATGCGGGGGAAAGAAAAGCGACTGGGGTGCCAGAAAGTTGTGATCGCTACCGTGGATCACCCCCTGGGTCCGGTTCGGGCGGTGAGCCTCCACTTAGACGCCCACTCCAGCCAGAAGCACCGTTACCGGCAGATGAAGATGTTGCTCGACCATCTGGAGAGACTGGGTCCGGCTCTGCCGGTGATCGTCGGGGGAGACTGGAATACTTCGACCTACAATTCCAGCCGGGCGGTTTACTCTATTCTGGGTTTTTTTCGGCGCGTGCTGATCGGGGCGGACGGCGTGATTCGGAACCACTACCCCTACCCGGATCGCTGGTTCGAGCGGCATCTGTTTCGAGAATTGGAACGGCGGGGATACCGGTATCGGGACCTGAACGAGCCGGGGGAATGCACGCTTCACTACAATGTGCGCGACCTGATGATGAACAGCGGTCTGGCCGACTGGATCCCGCAGTGGTGTTTTTGGTTTATCAACTGGGCGCTTAAAGACCACCAGGGCCGTTGCTCGCTCAAGCTGGACTGGTTTGCCGGTAAGGATATCGTCCCGGTTCCCGACCTCCCTTCAAGGGTTTTGGGAGATGTGCGCGAGGCGTACGGGCGACTTTCCGATCACGATCCGATTGTGCTGGATTTTCTCCCGCAGGGCCTGTGATGAAACTCAGGTGGGCCGTCGAATCGCCTCGGTGATCCTGCGGCCGTCGATTGTGAATTTCTTAGATGTGGTGATGGATGAGGGGGATATGGCGATGCGGCTGGAGGAGGTGAAGGTGCACGAGGCGTCTCCTCTGGTTGGCAAACACCTGAAAGAGGCGGATATCGGCCAGCAGACCGGGGCGATTGTTGTGGGTATTCACGGCCAGGACGGACGGCCCCGCGTGAATCCATCGGTAGCGGTTACGCTCTCTACGGTGGCGCTACAGGAGGGAGATGTGCTGATCGCGCTGGGCAGCGAAGATCAGCTGAGGCGTTTGAAGGCGATTGCTTCAACCTGAGCGGTGGGTAAGCAGGAACAGGCGCACGGCCCCGGAAGATCATTTTTCCGGGTTTTTTTTTATGGCGCAGAGGCTATGACCCGCCCAGGGCCCCCGTGCCTGCGGCCAGGGTTTCGAGGATGGCGTCGACGTCGTAAACGCAGCCGCCCCAGGTTCCTCCACCCACGTTCTGGAGGGCGGCCCAGAGGCGGGTGTCGTCGGGCAGGTCGGGGTCGGGCGCCAGGTCGGTGCGGGAGGGACGTTTGGCCAGGATGCGGGCGCCGGCCTGGGCGTTGAAGGTTTCACCTTTGTGGCCCACCAGGTTGACGCTGCCTTCGAGGTTTTTCCGGTCGATGACAATTTCGACGATGTCGCCGTCGATGAGTTTGCCCACGGGGCCCCCGGCGAGGGCTTCGGGGCCGATGTGGCCGATGCAGGCGCCGGTGGAGAAGCCGGAGAAGCGGGCATCGGTGAGGACGGCGACGTGCTTGCCGAAGTCGAGGTATTTGAGCGAGGTGGTGATCTGGGCGATTTCTTCCATGCCGGCGCCGATAGGTCCCCGGCTGATGAGAACCATCACATCGCCCGGTTTGATGCCCCCGGGACCGGGGTCCTTCAGGGCGGCGATGGCGGCGCGTTCGGTGGTGAAGACTTTGACCGGTCCGGTTGTGCGGTAGACGCCGTCCGCGTCGACGACGGTGGGGTCGATGGCCGTGCTTTTGATGACCGAGCCTTCGGGGGCGATGTTGCCGGTGGGAAAGCACACGGTGCTGGTCAGCCCCCGTTCACGCGCCCGGTCGGGGTGCATGATGACGTCTTCGGGGTCAACGCCGTCCAGGTCTTTCAGACGCTGCCGGAAGCGGGCGCGGCGTTTTGAGGATTCCCACCAGTCGAGGGTTTCCCTCAGGGTTTTTCCCGAAACGGTGCGCGTGTTTTCTTCAAGGAGACCGAGGCGGTGGAGATGGCACATGACCTCGGGCACGCCGCCGGCGAGGAAAGCCCGGACGGTAGGGTGATACCGGGGACCGTTGGGGAGGACGTCCACGAGGCGGGGGACCTGGCGGTTGACGCGGCTCCAGTCGTCGACGGTGGGACGGGAGAGGCCGGCGGCGTAGGCGATCGCCGGGATGTGCAGGAGGAGGTTGGTGGATCCGCCGAAGGCGGCGTGGGTGACCATGGCGTTGTGGATCGCACCGTCGGTGAGAATATCGCGGGTGGTGAGGCCGGCGGCGTGGAGGCCCAGGAGCGCCCGTGCGGAGCGGCGGGCCATGTCGAACCAGACCGGTTCTCCGGATGGCGCCAGCGCAGCGTGGGGCAGAGCCAGGCCGAGGGCTTCGGCCACGACCTGCGAGGTGGCGGCGGTGCCCAAAAACTGGCAGCCGCCTCCCGAGCTGGCGCAGGCGCGGCAGCCGAGGTCCTGGACTTCTTCGATGGTGATTTCTCCGTGGGCGAGCCGGGCGCCCACGGACTGGATTTTTCCGGCGTCTTCCCCGTTTTCGGGGGGCAGGGTGACGCCGCCGGGCACGACGACGGTGGGCAGGGTGTGCATCGCGGCAAGGGCCATCATCATGGCAGGCAGTCCCTTGTCGCAGGTGCCCACCCCGATCACGCCTTTTCGGGTGGGCAGAGAGCGGATGAGGCGGCGCAGGACCGTGGCCGCGTCGTTGCGGTAGGGGAGGCTGTCGAGCATGCCGGTTGTGCCCTGGGTGCGCCCGTCGCAGGGGTCGGAGCAGTAGCCGGCAAAGGGGATGCCGCCCAGCCGGCAGACTTCCCGGGCGGCTTCCTGCATGAGCAGACCGACCTCCCAGTGTCCGGTGTGATAGCCAAGCGCAACCGGGCTGCCGTCGGGCGCCCGGATGCCGCCCATTGTGCTGAGAATGAGGAATTCCGGACGCCCCAGTTCGGCCGGATCCCACCCCATGCCGGCGTTCTGGCTGAAGGCGAAGATGTCACCGCTGGGCGCGTTGACGACCTGCTCCTCGGTGAGGGATACGAGGCGGCCTTCCGGACCGGGCGCACGGGACCGGATGGTGTAGATGGAATCGTCTTCGGACTGGACGATTGTTTCGAAGCGGATGGAATTTTCTGAGTTGCCCATATATGTTCCCCTGATGAATCCGGTCTACTTCAGCCCCATTGCCTGGAGATTCCGCAAGCTGATGCCCAGGCTTTCGAAGGGGTCTCTCTGGCATCTGTCCTGCTCGACGATGTACCAGAGCGTGCCGGCCTCTTTGCAGGCGTTGAGGATGGCGGGCCAGTTGAGGTTGCCTTCGCCGACTTCGGCATAGAGCTGTTCGCGACCTACCATGGCCATGTCTTTGACGTGGACCAGGTCGGCGCGGCCTTTCGCTTTGCGAATCCAGGCAGCGGGGTCTCCGCCTCCGTGCTGGATCCAGTAGGTGTCGATTTCCAGCTGGAAGACTTCGGGATCGCTTTCTTCAAAGAGGATGTCCAGGCCGGTGCGGTCACCGAATTTTTCGAGTTCGAAGCTGTGGTTGTGGTAGCCGAAGGTGAGGCCGGCCCCGGCGAGTTTGCGGGCGACTTCGGAGGCCTCTATGGCGAATTTCTTGAACCCCTCTCCGCCCGCTTCGCGGTAGGACTGGGGCAGGCCGCCGATGGCGGGATATTTGCATTCATAGAGGAGATGCTCGTCGATGACGGCCTGCGTTTCATCACGCATGCGCTCGTAGCCGGTGTGGGTGGCGCAGATGGCGAGGCCTTCGCCGTCGGCCATGGCTTTGAGCTCTTTGGAATTCACTTCCCCAAAGGCCGAGATCTGCATGGCGTCGTAACCCAGGGCTTTGACTTTTTTTAAGGCGGCGGCAATTTCGGCCGGCGTTTTGGTAAAGTCTCGAACGGTGTACATCTGCGCTGCGATGACGGTGCCGGACATTTCTTGCTCCTTTCTGTGTGGGATGTACTTTTCGATCAAAGGGGATCTCTACTTAATAGGCTCTTCGCTGTTTCACGTGGGTAATCATAAAAACCCGAACCAGTCTTCTTGCCGAGTGCGAGGTGGTTCCTAACCGTTTGCTCCGGTATCCGCACATGAGATCTCTCCTAAACACACGGCGGGTATTGAATGATCCGGAGATCCAGTTTGCCGTTTAGTCCATCGTAACAATTTATTATCTAACAATTTAAACAACTGTTTTTAAGATAGAATCCTGAGCAACAGACAACGGGTCGGGCAACACCGTTGACAAAGAATACTCGAAGGCTGGTCCACAAAACCTGCAGCTTGGGCGTCTTGTCTACCACAACTGGTCGTTCCTGGGGGAAGGTTACCCACACCAAATAGCGAGGAGCCACTTAATATAATACCACAGATTTTTTGGCGCGGCCAGTTGAATCTGGCCGTCTCTCACAGTGATCAGAACCGCGTGTTCGCATACCGTGCGAAAGGTGTCTCCACGCCCAGTTTGTCGGCCTCTTCTTGAAGTACCTGCCGATGTTCGTCGCCGATGGGTATGTCTTTTTCCTCGTTCTCCTTTTCCCACAGCCATTCGTTGCCGCCCGCCAGTTCCGCTCGCTCCATGCCGGGCAAGGGCCTGGTCTGTCGGGCGTCGCCGATAAAGCGGTCCATCTCCCGCTTCAGTTCGTCCACCGGCATAAAATGGCCCACATCGACGACGACGATGAAGGCGCCGTGATTCGACTCCCACGGCGAGGCCTGAATTTCCGGTTTGAAAGCACCCGCGAATACACCGCCCAGAGCCCTCAATACCGAATTCAGCGCCATGGTCTTGAGAAAGGGGATGGGCATCCGCTTGAACAGTTCCTCCTCGAAGTCTATGAGCTTTCCCCCCATATCCATCACCAGCGGCGGCTGCTCCCCGGCCGGAATCGCCACGCTGATTGGGGACGTATTGACAATGTCGAATATCATACTTTCTGGATTGATATAAGTTCCGTACGACGAAGCGGATAGCCCGATACAGTCGTGGGCCACCGCCAGCCTGGAATAATTGCCGGCCGCACCGACGTGCTGGTGGTTGCGCGTCGTGAGCGCCGCCACGCCGCCCGCTTTGGCCTTTTCGATAATCTTTTGCGTCCCCTGATAGCACGGAAAGTACCCCAGACCTCCATCCCCGTCCATCACCAGGGCCGCCGGGGCCTCGCTCACCACTGAGATCTTTGGACGGGGATTGACTTTTCCGTCCTTGATCCTTTGTAGATAATAAGGCACCTGCCTGGTGCCGTGGCTGAAGAGGCAGCGCAGGTCATTTCTGATCAGTATATCCCCCAGCAACTCCGCATCTTCCTTCGGCATTTCGACTTTCTCAAACAGACTGACGATTAGCTCCATCATTTCTCCGGCAGGCAGACGGATGCCGTGTTCGGGCGGGTAGTTCCGTTTATTCAGATTCATCCTTTTGAGAGCCTCCCAACGAAAGCATACGGTGAGCGTTTTCTAACTGAGCGTCCTGCCGGTGTTCAAAATAAGCATCTGAGAAAGGGATGGCCAGTAGATTCTTGAGCCGGTGGAGGCATCATTTGGAGGCCGGGTGGGATTGGGAAGGGAGGGGGATGTTTTTGCACTGGCCTTTTTGGTTGAAGCAGGTTATTTTAAGGTGAGTGTACTGGAGTTGAGCCATGAACCTTCATCGGGATCGATGGAACGCGAGAAGCTGTTTATTCGGGTTGTGGTGGGCGCCGGCAGCGTTGTGCTGGCTCTGCACCTCATTTTTGCCTACCGGTGGCCGGCCTGGGGGTGGGGCGTACACCACCTGGCCTTCTTCCCCCCCTGGGTGCGGATTGGCCTGCCCGCGCTGGGCCTGATTCTGATTCTCCCCCCTCTTGCCGGGGCGGCATCCCGGCTGATGTCCCGTTTAACCCTCCCCCATATCCGTTCTACTTTCCAGTATGTTCTCTACGGCCTGGGCGCAGTTGCGGCGCTGGCGCCCTTCTGGGTGTTCCGCGTGCGGGTGCATCTGCTGGGAGACGGAGCGCTCTGGATTCGGGAGTTGACCGGTCCCCTGGGGCGGCTGGAAAATGAGCCGCTGACCATCGTTCTGGTTCGTCTGCTGTACCGTGTGATGGGGGGGAGCGGGGAGGTGGATGCGGAGCGGGCCTACCAGGTGTTGAGCTGGATGTGCGGGGCGCTGTTTGTGTTTATGGCGCTGCTGGCCGCCCGGGCGCTGGGTCGGTGTCTGCGGGAGCGGGCGATAACGGCCCTTTTTATCCTCTCGTTGGGGACGCTGCAGCTCTTTTTCGGGTACGCCGAGCACTACGCGCCGGTTACGGTGGTGGGGCTGCTTTATCTTTGCCTGGGACTGCACTGCCTGGAAGGACGCCTACCCCTGGCTGCAGCTGCAGCCGCGCTGGGGCTGGCCTGCGCGTTTCACTTCGCGGCGCTGGTGATGGTTCCCTCGCTCGGCTTCCTTGTTCTGGGGACCTGGCGCGCGTCTGAGCGCCGCGTGGGAACGATCCTTCAGGCGGCCGTTTTCCCGCTGGCTACTGTGGGGATGCTTCTGGCGATCGGGTTTGATTTTCCGGGGCTGGCGCGTCTGGGTGCGGAGTCCCACACGGTCCCGCTGTGGGGCGGAGAGCCTTTTTTGCGGCCCCATGCCCTGTTTTCTGCGGTTCACATCGCCGATGTGATCAACGCCCACCTTCTGTCCGCTCCGATGGGGCTGCTGTTGTGCCTGTGTGTGGGTGCAATCGTCCCGCAGGGGATCGACCGGAGCGACGCTTTCCTGGGCTTTTTGGGGACGGCTGCAATCTGCTGCCTGGTTTTTGCGGCCGTTTTTAACCCGGAGATCGGGGCGTTTCGGGACTGGGACCTGTTCAGCATCTCGAGCGTTCCGTTCGCACTGCTGGGGGCTTATCTGCTGACGCGGGGCGTGGGGCCGGAGGCGCAGCGTGCGGTCGCGTGGACGGTGACGGTTGTGGCCCTGTGCCACCTGGCGCCCTGGGTGGGGGTGAATGCCAGCCAGGATCGGGCACTGGCCCGGTTTGAAGGAATTCTGGCAGCGGGAGAGCGGCTGTCGGTGCATGCGCTGGGATCTTCTTACGACGAACTGCGGGGGTATTACGAGCGTCAGGGCGATCCATCCCGGGCGCTGGGGGTGGCTCAGGAGGCGTTCGACGCCAGTCCGAAGCATGCCCGGTACCTGGCCAACCTGGTTCGCCTGCTGCGGGAGACCGGCCAATCGGAGCGGGTCGAGAAGGTTCTGCTGGAGATTGTCGAGGCGACTCCCGATTTTGCCAGGGCGCACCTGACGCTGGCGCAGTTGTATCGGCAAGAGGGCCGCCTGGAGCGCGCCTCTGCGGCCTGCCGGGAGGCGCTGGCGCTGGACGCGAAGTCCGGCGCGGCCCACGCGGAGATGGGGACGATTCTTCACGGACAGGGGCGGGAGCGGGAGGCGGCAGCGGCGCTGGAACGGGCCGTGGCGCTTGAACCGAACGATGCCTGGACGCGCAGTCTGATTGGTGTTGTGTATGGGAAGGTGGGGCGGATACAGGAAAGCATCCTGGCGTTTCGGCGGGCGCTGGCGCTTGAACCGAATGATGTCGATACGTGGGCAAACTTAGGGGTGGCCTACTATCAGACCGGACGCCTGGAGAAAGCCGAAGAGGCGTTTCAAAAGGCGCTGGCGCTGGAGCCGGACAGCCCGACGGCCAAGAGCGGCATGGGTATCTTCTACCAGAAACGGGGAAAAATAGAAACGGCCCTGCGTCTGTTTCGGGAGGCTTTAGAGGTTGAGCCAAACAATGTGCAGACGCTGCTCAATTTGGCGTCGGTGGCCTATGAAACGGGAAATCTGGAGGAGAGCCTGTCGGCCTGCAAGCGGGCGCTGGAGATTGATCCGGTCAACCGGGCGGCGATGCACAATCTCTGTGCTCTCTACGGCCAGATGGGACGCATGGAGGAGGCGGCGCAGTGCGCAAGACGCTTTGCGGAGCTGTTTCCCGACTCTCCCCAGGCCAGGGGAAGCAGGAGATGGTGAAAAAAGCAATCAGGAAGACGGAGACCGTAGATTCTTTCAAAATTTAGGGCTCCTCGCTATTTGGTGTGGGTAACCTTCCCCCAGGAACGACCAGTTGTGGTAGACAAGACGCCCAAGCTGCAGGTTTTGTGGACCAGCCTTCGAGTATTCTTTGTCAACGGTGTTGCCCGACCCGTTGTCTGTTGCTCAGGATTCTATCTTAAAAACAGTTGTTTAAGTTGTTAGATAATAAATTGTTACGATGGACTAAACGGCAAACCGGATCTCCGGATCATTCAATACCCGCCGTGTGTTTAGGAGAGATCTCATGTGCGGATACCGGAGCAAACGGTTAGGAACCACCTCGCACTCGGCAAGAAGACTGGTTCGGGTTTTTATGATTACCCACGTGAAACAGCGAAGAGCCAAATTTAGACCTGGGAGGGACGGCCTGTGACAGTCGATCTTGAGAAGCTGCAAGCGGTGGCGAACCGCCTTCGTGCCCACAGCATTCAATCCACATCTGAGGCCAATAGCGGACATCCGACGTCCTGTTTGTCGGCGGCGGATCTGGTGGCGGCGCTTTTTTTCGGGGTGATGCGCTTTGACCCGAAGGAACCGCGCCACCCGCTGAGCGACCGGTTTGTTCTGTCCAAAGGGCATGCCGCTCCGCTGCTGTACGCGGCCTGGGCGGAGGCAGGGGCGTTTCCGGTTGAGAATCTCTTGAACCTGAGGAAGATCGACAGCGACCTGGAGGGGCATCCCACGCCGCGGCTTTCTTTTGTGGATGTGGCCACCGGGTCGTTGGGGCAGGGGCTGTCGGCGGGAGCGGGGATGGCGATTAGCGGGAAGTATGTGGACGGGCTGGATTACAGGGTGTATGTGCTCTTAGGCGACGGAGAGTCGGCCGAGGGCGCGGTATGGGAGGGGGCTCAGTTTGCAAGCTATTACAAGCTGGACAACCTGTGCGCTATTGTGGACGTGAATCGGCTGGGGCAGAGCCAGGCCACGATGTACGGGCACGATATTGACGTACTGGTGGGGCGGTTCGAGGCGTTTGGCTGGCACGCGATCGGGATTGACGGACACGATTTTTCCGAGATTCTGAAGGCTTATGACGAGGCGGCGGCGACGAGGGACCGCCCCACGGCAATTGTGGCCCGGACGTTTAAGGGAAAGGGGGTTTCCTTTTTAGAGGATCAGGATGGGCTGCACGGGAAGCCGGTGGGAAGCGCCGAGGAGGTTGAGAAGGCGCTTGCGGAGCTTCAGATCGATCCGGGTGTCCGCTTGCCGGTGAAGGAGATTGCCGCGCAAACGGCCCCGCCTGTGGAGGTGGGTGCGCTGGGGCCGCCGGCCTACGAGGTCGGCCAGGAGGTGGCCACGCGGCGGGCGTACGGCAATGCGCTGGCTCGATTGGGCGACGTGGACCCGAGGGTTGTGGCGCTGGACGGGGATACGAAGAATTCGACGTTTTCGGAGACGTTTATGAAGGCGCACCCGAATCGCTTCTTTGAGGGGTATATTGCCGAACAGAATGTTGTGGGCGTGGGTGTGGGTCTGGGAACGCGTGGAAAGATCCCGTTTGTTTCGACTTTTGCGGCGTTTTTTACCCGGGCCTACGACCAGATCCGAATGGCGGGGATTTCCCGGGCGAATTTGAAGCTGTCGGGGTCTCACGCGGGGGTTTCGATCGGAGAGGACGGGCCCTCGCAGATGGGGCTGGAAGACCTGGCGATGATGCGGGCGATTCCGGAGTGTACCGTACTTTATCCGTCGGATGCGGTGTCGGCCGAGGCCTGTGTGAAGCTGGCGGCGGAGACAGAGGGGATGTTTTTTATTCGGACGACACGGCCGGATACGCCGGTGATCTATTCCAACGACGAGACCTTTGAGGTGGGGAAGTCAAAGGTTGTTCGCTCAGGCCCGGAGGACCGGGCGGTGGTGGTGGGCGCCGGGGTGACGCTGGTTGAGGCTCTGAAAGCATACGAAATGCTGGCCGAGGAGGGTATTCCCGTCCGGGTGGTGGACCTCTTTTCGGTCAAGCCGGTGGATTCGGAGGGGCTGCAACAGGCCGCAGCGGAGACGGGCGGGAAGGTGGTTACAGTGGAGGATCACTATCCGGAGGGGGGGATCGGAGAGGCGGTGCAAAGTGCGCTGGCGGGGACGGGAGCCCAGGTGCGGAAGCTTGCGGTTCGGGGGGTGCCCAGGTCGGGAAAAGCAGCACTGCTTATGGCCCGGTTTGGCATTGATGCGGACCATATTGTTGCGGCGGTGTGGGAGATGGTGGGAAGTAAAAAGTAAAAATAAAAAGTAGATCGGTGGCACGCGTTAGAAGAGTTTGTACGTCAGGCCGACGTTAAAACTCTGGCGGAAGGGCTGGCCTTCGACCGTGGTGAGCTGTTCGGAAGCGGTCAGGTTGATTTTGTTTTCGATGAAGAAGGTGAGGGCGAACGAGATGGTGGTGCTGAGCTTGGCGTCTATGTTCCGCTGTTTGGTTACTCGGAACCGCTGGGCGGCGGTGAAGCTGATCTTGTTTGTCAACTCATAAATGAAGTCGGTGGTCTGGCTCAGATTGTAGATCCGGCCAAAATCTCCGGAGAATGGGGTGTTGACGTTGAAGCGGGCGTTGACCTGCGTGCTCCAGTTGAGCGGGCGGGAGTAACGGAATCCGACCGACATGGAGGGGTCGCGGCGTTTCCGATCCTTCAGCGGGGTCAGCACGTTGAACTGGATTCCGGCGGTGGCCTCCCAGCCGTAGAACCGGTCGTTGATCCGCTCCTGGAAGAGGACCTCCTGCATCCGGAGAATGCCGAAGCCGACTTCGCCGAGGACCAGGTTGGATTTTTTTATCTCGTTGGTCATGTCTTCAAACCAGTAGTTCCGGTAGCGATCTCCGTAGAGGTCTTTGAATTCCCGCTCCCGCTCAATGATGTGCCCCAGTTCGATCATCGTTTCTTTGGGCAGGCGCCGGGAGATGATGCCTTCCTCCAGGAAGAAGTCTTCGATCCGTACCGCCTTGCGCAGCGCCGTGGCGTTGATGAAGCGGCCCAGGCCAATACCCAGGGTCATGTCCACGCCGAGCCGGTCGAAGTTCTCATCGAAGTCGAAGTCCGTATCTCCAAAGATGAACAGATTGCCTTCGGCCGGTGTATACTTTTTGATGCGGGTGACCAGATTGATCGTCACGTTGCCGACCAGTTCTTTATCGACGGGGTTCTTGTTGAAGGAGGTGGCTCCGATCAGATCGACGGAGTAAGCGAAGGGGAGGGAGTCGTAGAATTTTTTGTAGACGATTCCGAGATTGCCCGACTGCACAACCGCCTCATCCCCCTCAGTGACGTAGTTGAGGCTGAGGACGTCGATGCGGAGGTTGTCCGCACGGCTGACCGGGACGCTGTAGTCGGTTACCGATACGTTCTGACCGGCCGCCGGAGAAGTTAGCAGCGTGAGGGCGGCCAGGAGATAGAGAAGCCTCGTTCTCTGGAGATGGGCGATGGGCTTCCAGGGAACAGATCGGTTCTCCGGTTGACTCCGGAGAATCGGGAAGGGTGAGGGTTTTACTCTACAGCTGGATTTTTCTTTCATCGCGTACCTCCACTTTGAGCTGACCGCTGTATCGGCTGTTCGCTCCCCGGCATATCTCAGGGAGCGTTTCCTGTACGGGGTCGGTTTTATTATTGCTTCTGCGTCTCTACACTGTCCAGGGGCGCCGGGGTTGTTTTCACCGTGTCGGGCAGCCCGATCAGGAAGATGAAGTCGTCGTAGTCGGCCATGACCGGGGTTTGGGTGTTGTCGGAATCGGTGATGACGGCAAGCGCCTCGACCAGGCGCGGTTCACCACCAAACATGTCTTTGTAGTCCGCGTAGGCGTCCACTTCTTCCCAGACCCATTCTCCCAGTTTGTCCGGGCCGCTCTCCAGGACGATGACCTTGGTCCTGCTGTTGGTGGGACTCTCGGTTTGGGCGCCTACTGGCAGGGTAGTGCTCCACACATATTTGAGCGTTTTGGGAATAGGCCAGCCGCTAAAGACAAGCCGGACGGCCGCGCCGCTGTCGTTCTTTTCTTCAATTTCCTCGTTGCCGTCCTCCGGAAGGCTGTGTACCCGCCAGCGCCACCGGAGGCGGTTGTAGAGGCGGAGGTTGACGTTTGCACTTCTACCGGCGTTTGTCGCCTTTCCGGTTGTCGAGGCCCTGAGGAACAGGTCGCCGTCTTCTTCCTGGATGGTGTAGTAGAGGTCTTTCTTGTTTTTCGTACGCGATTGCCGCCAGCCGGTCCGGCCTTCCCAGTCTTTGGGAAATTTGCCGATCTGGTCGGGGTAGTCGAACCTTTCCAGAATAAAAAGGGAATCTCTGGAAGGCGTGTGAAACTCCTCAGGTGGTTCGGCTGCGTAAACAGCCGATGCCAGCAGAAGCCCGAACAGCACCCAGGGGTTATACCACATATAAAACCCAAAGGTATCGCCGGGCCTTCTGGGGCGGAGGCTTTTTCTAAAGGCACGGGATGCCCTCAAGCGATTCTCCCCCGATATAGATCCAAGCCAGTTCCGAAGCGGCATACGTATGAAAATAAAAGAAAAAGTTCCAAGTTCCAAGTCCAAGTTCCAGGTTCAGAGTAAGGGCATGGACGCCGGGATGTTTGGGAACAATTCAGGAGAGGAGAATGTATGACCCGTACAACACGTGTTCCGTCGCTTCCGTTCCGCAGGTTTTTTTCCTTCCAGGAGATGGCCGATTTTTTGAAGGCTCTGGCTGCGGCCCGTCCGGGGCTCTGCCGGTTGGGGTCCCTGGGGCGGTCCCGGGAGGGACGGGAGGTGTATGTGCTGACGGTGACCGATTTTGACTCCGGGGCGCCGGAGGACCGGCCGGCCTACCTGGTCCACGGCAATATCCATGCCGGAGAGGTGGCCGGCACGCACGCTGCGCTTTATACGGCCCGGCAGCTGCTTGTTGACCACCGTCGGTCGGGCCTTTTGAAACGGGTGGCCTTCTACATTGTCCCCCGGCTGAATCCGGATGGGGCGGAGTACGTGGTGACCACCTCCGGACGGGTGCGCAGCCGTACGGATTGGGCCGAGACGACGCCCAACACGTTCACCCAGGAGGATGTGGACGAAGACGGGTTGATCCTTTCCATGCGGCAGGAACATCCGGACGGGCCGTTTGTGGCAGACCCGGAGGACGCCCGCCTGCTCATCCGGCGTCAGGCCGATTCCGGGGGCCGTTCTATCGGCTACTGCCGGAGGGCCTGATCCAGGCGTGGGACGGGACCGACCGGATCCGGGAGGGGGGCCGGCGGTTCGACTGGAACCGGAACTGGTCCTACGACTGGCGCCCGGAGCCGGAACAGTCTGGAGCAGGAGACTTCCCGTTCAGCGAACCGGAGATGCGGCACTTAGCCGAGTTTGTCCACAGCCGTCCGAATCTGTTCGGGGCGCTGGGCTACCACACGGGTCCGGCGGCGGTGCTGCGGCCTCCATCTACGGGGTCGATGAACGATCTGGATGCGGGGGACGAACGGACGATGGAGGACCTGGCGCGGATTGGTTCTAAGGAGACGGGGTTTCCGGTGGTCCCTGTTGTCAAGTATCACGGGGTGCGAAGCCGGGATATCAACCTGCACGGGCACTTTCACAACTTCGGTTATCACCACTTGGGGCTGTTTGTGTTCGAGTTCGAACTGGGCACGATCAAGGACAGCGCCCGGATTTCGACAGAGGAACAGTTCGCTGCGGAGACCGAGGAGGAGCAGGAGGCCCAGATGCGCCGGTTGATGAAGTGGTGGGACCGGCAGAGGCCCCGGACTCCGCTTTTCCGGCCCTGGACGCCGTTCGATCACCCGCAGCTCGGGCAGGTAGAGATCGGTGGTTTCCTCTTCCAGTACCTGGCCAATCAAACGCTGGCCGACCTGTCCGAAATCTCGAAGGGCACGTACCGGTTTACCTTAGAACACGCGCGCAAACACCCGAGGGTGACGCTGGAAGATGTGTGTGCCGATGCCGTGGGCGGTTCCGTGTACCGGGTGCGGGCGCGTGTGGCCAACCGGGGAGAATTTCCGACCCACGTTACGAATAAGGGGAGGGGGCTGCGCCGGCTGCGCCCCGTGCGCGTGGAATTCCACCCCTCGGCGGGGGTAGACCTGCTGTCGGCAGAGGGACACGTGGAGGTGGGACACCTGGGGGGGGGTGACGGGGAGCCGGGTGCTGGAGTGGTTCGTGTCTGCGCCGGAGAGCAAGGGGGATCTGTGCGAGATTCGGGTGATGGGGGGAACGGGGGGGAATGTGAGGGAGAAGGTGGGGGCAAAAGGGAGGGTGATATAGGTCTTCAGGTATTGTTTCTGAGAAATCGAATATCGAATATCGAAGGAAAACACAAAAGGATGCCTTCCTTCAGCATTCGTCATTCCGTGTTCGATATTCAGCATTCGCTTTTTCCCAGAGGAATGAGCTGCTCAGGGCAGTTGAGGAATGACCTCCCTGGCCATCAGCTCCATCGACCTGCGCATCCTGGCCTTGTCGTCCCAGTCGTGGGCGATCATCAACACGGTGCCGAAACCTCCGGTGACCTCGTAGAGATCCTGAAGTTTCCGCGTTACCGTGTCGACGCTGCCGACGATGGCGATGTTGTCGATGAGGTAGTCGGCGTCGACGGCTTCGTCCGGCATCTCCGGGTTCTGTTTCGGCAGGTCGAGCATGCCGGCAAGTGCGAGCATGCCGCGCAGGTACAGGAGCGACCCGATGAACGGTCCGTTTAAGGCATGCTCCCTGGCTTCCTCATCCGATTCGCCCACGAATATGCTGCGGGAGATACGCCAGATCGAACGGTCCGGTTCGGGTTGTCCCCCTTCGGCAGCGCCACCGCAGTAGAGCTCCCATTGCCGCTTCACTTTGTGGGGCGGGGCCATGTTGATGCTGATGGGAATGAACCCCCTCTGGCCGGCCGTACTGGCGGCCATTGAGTTCTCCTTGACGATGCTCATTGCAATTGGAGGGTGCGGTTGCTGGTACGGCCTCAGCAGCTGTCCCAGGCCGAGTTCCGGGACCTTCCGGTCGATTTTGACGTTCCAGTACTCTCCCTTAAATTCGAACGGCGCCTCCTCTTGCCAGAGTTTGAGAACGATGTCCATCGCTTCCAGGGTCATCAGTCCCTGTGCCCTCGGGTCCGGCAGGTCGAAGAGCCCCCAATCGGTCGGTACGCCGCCCTGTCCAAAGCCGACGTTGAATCGACCCTTTGCCAGGTGGTCCAGGTAGGCCAGTCTGACGGCGATGTTGGCCGGGTGGTGCTGGGTGATGATCGTTACGCCCGTGCCCAGGCGGATATTTTCCGTCTGCGGCAGCATGTTGGCGATGAAGACGTCGTTGGAGGGAATCGGTTCCCACCCCGCCGTATGGTGCTGACCGATCCAGGCTTCGCTGAAGCCCAGTTCATCTGCCAGCAGGATGCACTCTGCGTCCTCTTCAAAAGTCTGCGTCCGATCCTTTTCCGGCGGATGCAGCGGCATCATGAATTTACCGACCTTCATAATTCACCTCCCAGGTGTGGTAGTTCCCCTTGTTCCCATTTTATTGTGCAAAAACCTTAGGGCCCATCCTTTGCTATAAAATACCTCCCGGGGTGCAACCGGTTCTCCTGCGCGTTTGCAACGGCGTAGGAGAAGCCCTCTCTGGCCGAGGCGCCGCCGTATTCGCCGTCTCGGTTGAGGGCGAGGAAGGCCATCTGGTAGGGTCTGGAGGTGGGGACGCGGTCGATCAGGCGGTGGACAGTGTCTTCACAGGCTCCCTGAGGAGAGCGGCCCTGGCGCATGAATTCGACGATGAGAAAAGCACCGCAAACACGGACGATCTCTTCGCCCCGGCCGGTAGCGGTGGCCGCGCCGATCTCGTTGTCGGCATACAGGCCGCTGCCGATAAGCGGAGAGTCTCCCACGCGGCCGGGCAGCTTAAAGGCACGGCCGCTGGTGGTGCAGGCTGCGGCGAGGTCGCCTGCGGTGTCGAGGGCGAGCATGCCGATTGTGTCGTGCGTATCTGCGGGTTTACCTGCCCGCTCTGCCTTCCACTCTTCCCACGCCTTTCCGGCCGATTCCGTCAGCAGATCCTTTTCCTCGAATCCCTGCGCCCGCGCAAAGGTAAGCGCGCCCTCTCCGACAAGCAGGACGTGGTCCGTTTTTTCCATCACGCAACGGGCCACGGCTGCGGGGGTATCGATGTTCCTGAGGCCGGCGACGGCCCCATATCCCAGGGTGCGCCCGTCCATAACGGCGGCGTCTACCTCCACAACTCCGTCGGCGTTGGGGTGCCCGCCGTAGCCGACGCTTTTGACGTCGGGATCACGTTCAGCAACCGCCACGCCTTCGACCACGGCGTCCAGAGCGGATCCACCGGACTGCAGAATCTCCCAGGCCGGAACGTTGGCCCGGACGCCAAAGTCCCAGGTCGAAATAACAATCGGCCTCATGCCCTTCCCTCCAGGCTCAGTTCCGCTACGTTGCAGCCGCCTGCCGAATGGCTTCCCTCGTGCCGTCCAGGTCGAAGCATTCCTGCTGGTTGGTGGACATCAGCCGGGTGGCCACCTGCATGGCCTGGGGCTCGGTGAGGTCGCCATCGGCGATTTCCGCTTCGAGCGCCCGGGTGAGCCAGCGGCGGGCCTGCATCGCATAGGCCGCTGAACTGGTGGGCCAGCCGGTGTCTCCACCGAAAGCGAAGAGTTTGTTGGCGGGCACGGCGTGGAGGAAGCGGCGCACGAAGTCGCAGGAGCTGTAGGGGTCGATGGACCAGGCCCAGCAGAGGTCGACATAGACGTTGGGGTAGTGTTTGGCGATGCCCACGAGTTCGTTGTTGTAGGGGTAGGCGATGTGCATGAGGACGAAGCGGGCGTCTAAGTAGCGGGCCAGGAGGGCGCAGAGGTTGCCCGAGCGGATGCGGTCGACCGGCATGCGGTCATTGCCTGCGTAGTAGCCGGTGTGGAGTTTGAAGGGGAGGTTGTGTTCGATGGCGAGTTCCACACCGCGCGCCCAGCACCAATCGCCCAGGCAGAGGCGGGTCTCTTCGGGGAGGTCATTTGTTGAGGTGAGTGCTGCGTCGAGGGCCCGGGCCGCGTCCTCGTCGCTGCGTTCCTCCCAGTAGAGCGTGCGGTTGTAGGCGTGCTGTGCCTTCACCGCGATCGCACAGGGGGCGTGTTTCTCAAAGATCCGCTCCATCGCCCGGCGGAGGGAAAAGAGGTCGGTTACTTCGATATCGGTGTCTTCCGCAATGGATTGGGTGTCGATATTGCCGCCGCAAAAGCCGGCCCAGGAGAGGTCGTAGAAGAAGAAGTCGGGGCCCGAGGGGTCCGGGGGGCAGGCCCAGCTGAAGTCGTCGGTCTGGACGTGGTCCAGATTTGCCCGGTCGTGAAGGAGGGTATAGCGCATGCCCGGTTTGCGGAGTTCGGCCAGTTTTTCCTGGGCCGAGGCCAGGCCCTCGGAGGTGAGTTCGGGGAGGCCGTAGATTTCGCTGGCGATGAGGCGGACCGCCTCGCCGTAGCCGGTAAACTGTGTTGCTTCCCAGGCCGGGCGGATGGCTTCGAAACGCCCGGCCAGATCGGGGTCTGAGGCGTCCATCAGTCGCTTGAGCGCTTCGGGGGAGGCCCCGGCCGTTTTCAGGTCGGCCGGCACGTAGTTGCCAAAGAGGTCCTGCAAAATGTCCGGCCCTTCTTCGACCCACTGGGTTTCTCTTTTGAGGTGTTCGTGCGTGTCGCAGAGCGGGGTTTGCTGGATGTGGTGCGCGAGATCTGTGGACGCTTTCAACATAGGAGGCTCCTCTGTCGATTTACGCTTCTACGACCTGTCTTATGAACCTCCATCCGGGTGTTCCAGCCTTTCTACTCTTGCCAGGAGATTCGCAACTGTTCGGCTGATGATATTTATCTGAGTAGCCGAGCGCTCCGTCCGGGTTTCAGAAGCCCTTACCGTTTCATACAGTTCCCGAAAATCAGTCGCCATCTGGAGGATAAACCGTTGGAGGTCGTCAATAGCGGCTGCATAATGCCGGTTATCTTCTTCAAGGTCTGCAATCCGATTTCGAAGTTCATCGATCTCATCGGCTGCCATGATCCGACTCCACCGCTTTGAATTTGGGTAGAATATGCTGATCGAGTTCATCGAGCAGACGGTCCTGTGCGGTCTGATGTTTTATAATCTCTTTGTGTATGTTTCGGCACTGTTCTAAGATTTTTTCCATCTCGGCGATAAATGTGCGGCGGGATTCTTCCATCTATCTTCACCCTTTCTTTTTTGCCGACTTCCAGTCGATGTTTTCCTTTTCGAGAGTCAGAATCTGCCGTTTGCGTTCAGGTTTCTACCGCTTCAGGCAGTAGCCACCGTCGACTTTGAGGATGGTGCCGGTTATGTAGTCGGCGGCGTTAGAGCAGAGGAAGGCGGCGGCTTTTCCGATGTCTTCGATGGTGCCCAGCCGGCCCCAGGGGAGCTGTTTTGCGGCTTCCCGGATCTGTTCTTCGGTGGCAAACTGCCGTTCGCCGGGCGTATCGGTGTAGCCGGGCTCGATGACGTTGGACCGGATGCGGTGGGGGGTAAGCTCTGCGGCGATGGTGGCCGACATGTGGTTGATGCCGGCCTTGGCGGTGTTGTAGGGCAAGGAGGTCGGATAGGGGATCTCGGCGAGGACGGAACTGATGAAGAGGATGCTGCCGCCCTCTCCCTGGGAGACCATCTGTTGGGCGGCTGCCTGGGCGGTGTGGAAGCTGCCCCAGAGGCACACGCTTAGGGTTCGTTTCATGGCCTCGATCGAGAGTTCCAGGAAGGGCTCGCGTTTGCTGTAGTAGGCGTTACAGACGGCGATGTCCAGGCGGCCGAAGCATTCGAGGGTTTCCGCGACCATCCGGTCGACGGCAGTTCGGTCGGAGACGTCTGCCTGGACGACCAGGGCTTTTGACCCCAGAGCGCGGACGCCTTCGGCTACCGCTTCCGCGTCTTCGGGATGGGTGTGGTAGTTGACGGTGATGTCTGCGCCGCACCGCGCCATTTCGATTGCGCATCCATGTCCGATGCCTCTTGAAGAGCCGGTAATGAGGGCGACTTTACCCGTCAGGTCGACCATGGAGATCCCCTTTATAAGGAAATTGCGGATTGGGGAATGCGGATTGCGGATTTAAAAGCATTCATTCCACAATCCGCAATCCGCATTCCCCAATCTTATGGGGTTGCCGTTCCGTCCGCCGCTGTTTCCCGACGTTTCGCTCTCTGCTGCTGGACTTTCTGCTTGTGAATCTCCCGGTGGGCTTCCTGGTAACGTTCGGGAATGACGAGTTCGTCTTCGGTTTCGGGAGGGTGGGGCGCGACTTTCCAGAACAGGGGGAGGCAGCGCTCCCAGCGGTTGATGATCTGGCTGGACCGGCGGCTGTTGGTCAGTTCGAGGTGCCGGCCGATCATGCTCTGGAGTTGCTCGACGTCTTCGGGGTCGGCGACTCGATTGATGCCGACGAGCTGCGGATTGAAGCGTTTTTCAAAGGCGTCCTCTTCGTCGAACACATAAGCAACGCCTCCGGTCATGCCCGCGCCGAAATTTCGGCCTGTTTGTCCAAGGATCACTACCACCCCGCCGGTCATGTACTCACATCCGTGGTCGCCCAGGCCTTCTACCACGGCGTTTCCCCCGCTGTTGCGGACGCAGAACCGTTCTCCGGCACAGCCGGCCGCGTAGAGGGCGCCCCCTGTGGCTCCGTACATGACGGTATTGCCCATAATGGTGTTTTTGTGGCTGCGGAACCGGGCGTTGCCGGGCGGCATCAGGACGATCTCTCCACCGTTCATGCTCTTGCCGACGTAGTCGTTGGCCTCGCCGGTGAGGATCAGCTTCAGGCCCCGGATACAAAAGGCGCCGAAGCTCTGACCGGCGCTGCCCCGGAACCAGCATTCGACCGTTCCGTCCAGGCCTTTGTCGCCGTAGTGGTAGGCAATTTCCCCGGCCAGTTTGGCCCCCACGGCCCGGTGGGTGTTCTTGATTTCGTAGCGGATGCTGACGGAGGTGTTGGTGGCAATCGCCTCTTTGGCGTCGTGGAGCATCCGGTCGTCTAAGGGCGCGTCAAGGCGGTCGTTCCGCTCTTTGGTGTGGAACCGGGGGCGGGTGCCTTTGGGATCGGGATCGGCCAGGATGCGGCTCAGATCGATTCCCCGCCACCTGGGCCGGTCGGGATCGATGCGGGGCTCCAAGAGGTTGGTGCGTCCGATGATGTCGTCCAGCTCCCAGTAGCCCAGGCCGGCGAGGATTTCGCGGACCTCCTGGGCGAGGTTGGTGAAGAAGTTGATGACCCTTTCCGGGGTGCCCGGGAATTTTTTCCGCAGTTCCGGTTTCTGGGTGGCCACGCCCACCGGGCAGGTGTTGAGGTGGCACTGCCTGGCCATCACACAGCCTTCGGCCACCAGGGCCGAGGTGCCAAATCCGTATTCTTCCGCGCCCAGGAGGGCGGCGATGACCACATCCCGGCCGGTTTTGAATCCGCCGTCCACACGCAGGGTCACCCGACCCCGCAGGTCGTTGTGGACCAGGGTCTGCTGGATTTCCGACAGGCCCAGTTCCCAGGGGCTTCCCGAGTGTTTGATGGAACTCAAGGGAGACGCGCCGGTGCCCCCGTCGTGCCCGCTGAGGTGGATGACGTCCGCATACCCCTTGGCCACGCCGGCGGCGATGGTGCCCACGCCGGCCACGGCCACGAGCTTTACCGCGACCCTGGCACGGGAGTTGATGTGTTTGAGGTCGTAGATGAGCTGGGCGATGTCTTCGATGCTGTAGATATCGTGGTGCGGCGGCGGGGAGATGAGGGTGACGCCGGGCACCGAGTGGCGGATGCGGGCGATTTCTGCGGAGACCTTATGCCCCGGGAGCTGGCCGCCCTCTCCCGGTTTGGACCCCTGGGCCATCTTGATTTCGAGTTCCAGAGCGGACGCCAGGTATTCGGGGGTCACGCCGAAGCGGCCGGAGGCGACCTGTTTGATGGCGCTGTTGGGCCAGGAACCGTCGGGTTTGCGGTGATAGCGTTCCGGATCTTCTCCGCCCTCCCCGCTGTTGCTTTTGCCGCCGATCCAGTTCATGGCAACCGCAAGGGTCTCGTGCGCTTCCCGGGAGAGCGCGCCGTGGGACATGGCCGCCGTGGTAAACCGGCGGCAGATGGCCTCGAGATATTGTCAAGAGTTGTGGATGAGATTTGAGCGTATCCCGATGAGTTAGGCTGCTTTTTTGATTTCTCCATCCTCAAATTCAACGCCCTGGACCACCAGTTCAACCAGCTTGTGGCTGTGCAACCGCTGCCAGTTTTTCTCCGCCTCGCTGGCCAGTTTATAGACCATCATCAGCGTGGCATTTCGAGAACCGCATCCCTTGGTCTGGCGGGTGCGATGCCTGACGGTGCCAAAGGTGGATTCAATGGGGTTGGTGGTTCTGATGTGTCGCCAGTGGGCGGCCGGAAAATCATAGAATGTGAAGAGCACATCCTTGTCTTTTTCCAGGCACTCACAGGCCTTGGGATACTTGGCTTGATAAAGGGCGATGAAGTCATCATAGGCTTTGAGGGCGTCCTCCTTGGTGGGTGAAAGATACATCTCGTGGATGCGTGTTTTGGCCTGGGCCTGGACAGATTTGGGCAGGTTGTCCAAAACGTTGGCTGTCTTATGCACCCAGCAGCGCTGATGACGGGTGATGGAGAACTCTTCTTCCAACGCTGCCCAAAACCCCAGGCTTCCATCGCCGATGGCAAGGGCAGGCGCCTCTTTCAGGCCTCTTTTTTTGAGATCTCTGAGCACGCCCTGCCAGGACAGTTTGCTTTCTCGATGCCCATCTTCGATGGCCAGCAATTCCTTACGACCGTCCTTGGTTGCCCCTATAATGACCAGCATACAGGGCCGATCCGGTTCCAGACGGACGTTGAAGTAGATGCCATCTGCCCAGATATACACATAGTGCTTCTCTGAAAGATCCCGATGTTTCCACCCCTGATACTCTTCATCCCAGATCTGTTTGAGCCGCACAATGTTGCCAGGGGATAACCCCGGGGCATTCTCGCCCAGGATGGCAGAAAGTGCCTCGGGGAAAGAGGACGTGGACACCCCCTTGAGATACAGGGCCGGTATCAAGGCATCGATGGAAGGCGCCCGACGCATATATTTGGGCAAAATGGCACTGGTAAACTGCTGTCCAAAACGCCGATCCAGCACCCGAGGCTGACGAATGGGAATCTTGCCCACACCCGTGAGAAGCTCTCGGGGTTTATGGGAACCATTTCTGACCACCTCTCGGCGACCCCCTACGTCTTTCTCGTCCTTAAAGCTTTCGATATAGGTCTCCACTTCAAACTCCAGGGCGGCTTGCAGCATCTTGCGGGCGCCGGCTCGAAGCAGATCCTCCAGGCTCAGGGTCACTTCATTTCTGACTATCTTCTCCACTTGGGAGGTTGTATATTGTTTCATGGAGCGTATCCTTTCTCCCTCGGCTGAGGGATTTGTGGTTATTCGATATTCAAGGATACGCTCATTTTTTATACCCGTCCACAACTTTCTAATATACCTCGATGGCCTCGACGGATTCCACCTCGTCTAAGGGAACAGGGGCGCCTTCGCGGAAGGCCATGAGGTCTCTCAGGGCCGCGGGGGGACGGTTCTCGACCAGCCTGGAGTAGGTCTGGAAGTCACTATATTCTCCACTTTTGGCGAGTTTATGGATGGCTTTAAACACCCGGGGGTTGAACGCGTGGTACTCGCCGTCGCGGCGGAAGCGGTAGGTGCCGTTGTCTTTCAGGACCGGCTCGGTTTCGGGCGCAAAGGCCCGGGTGTGCCGTTCCAGTACATCTTCTGTGATCTCCTCCAGGCCGATGCCGCCTATCTGGGAGACCGTTCCGGCGAAAAAGCGGTCGATGAGGTTCTGGTGCAGGCCGACGGCTTCGAAGACCTGGGCGCCGTGATAGCTGCTGAGGGTTGAGATGCCCATTTTAGACATGATCTTGAGGATGCCGATTTCCTGGGCCTTTCGGTAGTGTCTCAGGGCTTTCTGGAAGGTGATGCTTTCTTCAATTTTTTCCTCCTCCACCAGCCAGTGGAGGATCTCGTAGGCCAGGTAGGGGTTGACGGCGCTTGCGCCGTAGCCGATGAGGGCGGCGAGGTGGTGCACCTCTCTGGGTTCGCCCGACTCGACGACAATACTGGCCCGCATCCGCTTGCCTTCCCGAATGAGGTGGTGATGTACGGCGCCCACAGCCAGGAGCATCGGGATGGGCGCATGCGAAGCATCCACGCCCCGATCGCTCAGGATGAGCAGGGTTTTGCCTTCTTCCACCGCCTGAACGGCCCGCATGCACAGCCGGGCAAGCGCCCGCCGGAGGCCGTCCTGCCGGTCGTCGGCATTGAAGACGGCGGGCAGGGTTTCGGCCTCAAATTCGGGTACCATCATCTCGCGGAGCTGTTTGAGTTCCGAGTTAAGCAGAACGGGGGATTTGATCCGGATCAGCCGCGCGTGTTTCGCTTTCTCTTGAAAGAGGGTGCGACGATAGCCAAGAGACATGTCCAAAGCCATGACCAGTTCTTCCCGGAGGGGGTCGATGGGGGGATTGGTCACCTGGGCGAAGCGCTGCGTGAAGTAGTTGTACAGAAGCTGGGACCGCTCCGAGAGTACCGTCAGGGGGGTGTCGTCTCCCATGGAGCCGACCGGTTCTTTTCCGTCGTTGGCCATCGGGATGAGCACATACTCTACTTCGTCGGCGGTATAGCCGAAGGCGAGCTGGCGCTGGCGCAGGGACGCGTCCTCACCGGCAGCGGAAGGGGGGGGTTCTTCGGAGGCCCGGGCGCGGTTGAAGTGGATCAGGTTCTCCCTGACCCACTCGCCATAGGGCCTGCGCCGGGAGAGGTGCGCCTTGATCTCGTCGTTTTTGAGAAGGATGCCCCTGCGGGTGTCAACCGCGATCATCTGCCCCGGTCCGAGGCGGCCTTTTTCCACCACCCGGCGGTCGTCGATCTGGATCATGCCCACTTCGGAGCCCATGATGATGAGGTCGTCGTCCGTGATCTTGTACCGGGCGGGCCTCAGGCCGTTCCGGTCGAGCGTGGCCCCCACAATCGATCCGTCGCTGAAAGCCACCGCGGCCGGGCCGTCCCAGGGCTCGATGAGACAGTCGTGGTATTCGTAGAAGCTTCTGAGGTCGTGCGGCATTTCGGGAATATTCTGGTGGGCCTCCGGAATCAGCATTGTCAGGGCGTGCATGGGGTTTCGACCCGCCACCACCAGGGCTTCAAAGACGTTGTCGAGTTGCGCCGAATCGCTGCCGGTGGGGTCCGCGATGGGTTTGATCCGGTTGACGTGCCGGCCCCAGGCCTTCGAGTCGAGCTCGCCTTCACGCGCCTGCATCCAGGTGGTATTTCCCTGCAGAGTATTGATTTCGCCGTTGTGGGCCAGGCAGTGGAAGGGCTGGGCCAGGAACCAGGTGGGCAGGGTATTGGTGCTGTACCGCTGGTGGAAGATGGCCAGCGCGGTCTCAAAGTCGGGGTCCTGGAGGTCTTTGTAGAACCGGGAGAGTTGGGGCGCCACCATCATGCCCTTGTAAACGACCGTCCGGTTGGAGAAGGAGCAGATGTAGCAGCCCTGGATCTCGTGCCGGCGCAGGGAGCGTTCGATTTGTTTGCGCACCAGGTAGAGGGTGCGTTCAAATTCGGCGTCCGACATCGATTCCGCCCGTCCGATGAGCACCTGTTGAATGTCGGGCCGCATCTCTGCGGCGGTGTCGCCCAGGACCGATTCGTCGACCGGTACGGCGCGCCATCCGATGAAGTCGAGGTTGTGGTGGTCGATGGCCTCTTCGACGATGATGCGGCACCGGTCGTTGGCCATCACGTCCTGCCGGGGCAGGAAGATCATGCCCACGGCAAGGTCCCCCTCGTCGGGCAGCCGGTGTACCAGGCGCTCTGTCTCGCGGGCAAAGAGTTTGGCGGGGATCTGGGTGAGCACGCCCGCGCCGTCTCCGGTTTTCGCATCGGCGTCCATCGCCCCCCGGTGGGTCAGGTTGGCCAGGGCCCGGACGGCCCTGCGGACGATGTTGCGGCTTTTCTGGCCGGAGATGTCGGCGACAAATCCGACCCCGCAGGCGTCGTGTTCGAACTCAGGACGGTAGAGGCCCCTGAAGGGGGCCGTGTGCTGCTGCATGTTCGTTCCTTCTGTTTACGGAAAATGCCAGGGCGGAGAATATGGCCCTGGCATTTTTCCACTTCCGTTCGCCCATCGGGCCTCCGAACGGGCCCGACGGGGCGCTTATTCAAAGGCTTTAGCGTTGATTTCGATGTATTCTTTCCATTCTTCGGGCGTGTCTTCATCTACGAAGATCGCCTCTACCGGGCATTCGGGCTCGCAAGCGCCGCAGTCGATGCATTCCTCCGGATGGATGTAGAGCATGTTTAAACGTTCTTCCGAAGGTATGGTAAGCTCTGCCGCGTCCGGTTCGTAAATGCAGTCTACCGGGCAAACCTCCACACAAGCCCTGTCCAGAACATCGATGCACGGTTCGGCGATAATGTAGGCCATTCTTTTCACCCCTTTCCTTGAGGTATGTTTTTAATTCTGCGCTCAATTTTCCAAATGGGCACACCAGGGGGAATCACTTATCGAAATATAGAACTTTCTTGTGGTTTGTCAAGGTTCAAAAAGCTAAGAATGGCCTTCGAGATTTTTCAGGAGGGCAGCGGTGTCCCAGTCCCCTTCCGCTCTGATGCTCAGGGTGAATCGCTGCTTCGGGTCCGGGTTGCGCTGGAAATGGAAGTCGGCCCCCGCGTAGAGGTCCGCCAGAAGGTCCCTTAGGTCGGGCATGAGGTCCGCGAGGGTCTCTTCGGTATTGGGCGCGTGGAGCCGATCGTTCAGCACGATCAGCACCTCATCTCCCCGGAAGGTGACCCTATCGCCGATGGATAGGTCAGATTCAAGGCGGCGACAGGCCTTCAAGGCCCCGAGAAAGGCCGTCCGGAGCTGCTCGGACGGGGCGCCGTCTAAGGGCTGCTTGCGATCGTAGAGCAGGCCGAGTTCCCCGTCGGTGTTGTCGATGCTGTAGTTCGCATCGTGTCCCACCAGGAGGGTAACAGGGCCTTTGTGTACGTGGCTGTAATCGGCCACATCGACCAGAACTTCGTCGGTGGTGATCGGAATCCAGGTATTAAACGTCCGAAACCAGGTTTCTGGCTCGATGTCCCGGCCGTTTTTTAGGTAGAATTTGAGGTTGATTCTGTGTGTGTCCATAAGAAAAGTCAGGGGTCAGGGATCAGGGGTCAGGCGGTGACCACGTTCATCCGGCCGTAGCAGCTGTGGGTGGCTTCGATGAAGAGCTGGGCTTCCTCGATTCGCTGGTGGGCCAGGTCCGGGGTATAGTCTGTCCCATTCTGCTCCTCACCGTGCGCGTGGAACAGGTAGTTGGCGAATTTGCCCTTGGCAAAGGGGTCGAAGAAGAGTTCGGTGTCGTAGAAGCGTGTACGGAATTCCTGGATAATGGTATCCGGCTCTTCGGGGATATCCAGAAACTGGGTTTTGATGAGGGCCTTGGCCGCGTGGAGCATGGCCGAGTAGGCCGTTTGGGCGGCCGCCTTGTAGTCCTCGTCGTCTAAGTGGACCAGGGCCTCAAACGCTTCCCGCTCGCAGGCCGTGAGTTCGAACTGGACCAGCGGGACGATTTCGCCGGCGCACTCGCCTTTGCCCATGTCTCCGATGGTGAACACCCGGGAATCGCCCCAGTCGCTGTAGAAGGACGCGTCTGCATCGTAGGCGGGGACCTCTGTGAGGTCGTCTAAGAGTTCCTTCACCCGCACCTTGCCCACGCGTTTGACATAGTCCTGGAAGCTCTCGCCTTTGACCCGGCCCTGGATGTAGTTTTCGGTGATGCGGGCCACCGCGTCCGGGATTCGCCTGGACGGAATTGCGCCCATGGGCAGCCCGTAGGAGGCGGCGTTTTCGGTCCACTGGCCGCCTAAGACGACCTGGAAGTGGGGCACGGTGTAGCCGTTGAATTTCCGGCTGATACCGTAAAAGCCGATGTCGGCGGCGTGGTGCTGGCCACAGGCGTTGAAGCAGCCGCTGATTTTGATGCGCAGGTTCTCCACGGCCTCGTCAAGCTGGAGGCTTTTTTCGGCCAGGCGCGTGCGGAGTTCGCCCGCAAGCCCCCGGGAAGAGGCGATGCCCAGTTTGCAGGTGTCCGTGCCCGGGCAGGCGGTCACGTCCACAATGGTGCCCGCTCCCGGCTCGTCCAGACCGATTTCTTTGAGGGCGGCATAGAGTTCGGGCAGGTCGGACTCGCTGACCCAGCGCAGCACGATGTTCTGCTCTACGGTGGTGCGAACCGTGTCCTTCACAAACCGCCGGGCGATGTCGGCCAGGGCGCGCAGCTGATTGGCCGTGATGTCGCCCAGGGGGAGGGTGACCGTGGCGACGGCGTAGCCGGTCTGGCGCTGGTGGTAGACGTTGGTCCGGCGCCATTCGTCGAAGCCTTCCGGCTTGGCGATGCCGTTGAGCGACTGGCCGATTCTGAGCGGTTCCTCGTCGTAGGCGCGCAGATCGGCGAGGAAGGCGGTCCAGGCCGGGTCCTCGGGCATTGTTTTCCGCTCCTCCAGCACGAGCCGCTTGAATTCCTCGATGCCGAGTTTGGCCACCAGGAATTTGACCCGGGCGCGGTTGCGGTTTGTCTTCTCGCCCAGCCGGGCGAAGACGCGGCCGATCGCCTGGGCGGTGGGCAGGAGTTCCTCTTCGGGCAGGAATTCGTCGAAGAGCTTGGCCTGGTGGGGCACGGCGCCCAGTCCACCGCCCACGTAGAGTTCAAAGCCGCGGATCTCTTTGCCATTGACGGTTTTTTTGACGCCAATAGCGCCCATGTCGTGCATGGTGGTCAGGCCGCAGGCCTCGTGTTTGCAGCCGGAGAAGGCGATTTTGAATTTGCGGCCGAAGTCCTGGACGTCCGGATGGCCCAGGAGGAATTTGGCGCAGGCTCTGGCATAGGGCGTGACGTCGAAGGTTTCGGTCTGGCAGACGCCCGAAAGGGGGCAGGCGGTGACGTTGCGGACCGAGTTGCCGCAGGCCTCGCGGGTGGTGATGCCGGCCGACGCCAGCCGGCGCATCAGGTCGATGGTGTCGTCGATGTGGATGTAGTGGAGCTGAACGTCCTGGCGGGTGGTGATGTGAGAGATCCCGTCGGAGTATTCTTCCGAAAGATCGGCCAGAACGTCCATCTGCTCTACAGTGAGGCCGCCGAAGGGGATCTTGATCCGCTGCATGCCGGGGGCGTCCCAGACGGTGTTCGGGCCTTTGACCAGGTCTCCACAGGGGTAGTTCAGCTTCTGGGTCTGCGTGCCGTCAAAGCGCTGCCCGTTGTCGTAGCGCTGCCCGTAGACGCCCCGCCGCAGGCGGGTTTCAATAAAGACCACCTCGTCGAGCTTGTCCTGCTTTCTCAACGCGATCTGGGTCTCAAAAATATCGACTTCCCGACCGAGGTCTTCGGGAATACGGTCGGCCAGTTTCTCTTTCCAGGTCGTGGGCTTGCCCATAAAACACCCCCTGTTGAGGGTCTGTCCTTGTGGAAAATCTATTCTTAAGTAACTTGATCAAGAATAGAATGAATATCTTAATTTAAATAATAATAGAAAAGGAATGTCTGTCAAGTCATTTTCTGCCTTTTACCCCCCAATCTGATACATTTCAACCTTGGGAAGCTGGCCTGCGGCTGCGGTCTCGGCGGTTCTGAGTTCGGAATACCGGTCGTCCCTGCGCTGCCAGATGCCCGCGATGTGGTCCAAAAGTTCCTCGTCGTCGGCTCCGTCTCTCATCGGACCTCTGAGGTCGGCGCCCTGGCCTGCAAAGAGGCAGGTGTAGAGTTTGCCGTCGGTGGAGAGCCTGGCCCGGGTGCAGTCTCCGCAGAAGGGTTGGGTGACCGATGCGATCACACCTATTTCTCCCCCTCCACTTAGGTAGCGGTAGCGCGTGGCGACTTCACCAGTGTAATTGGGCTGGATGGGCTCAAGCGGCATCAGATCGTGGATGCGCTGGACGATTTCGGCCGCGGGGGTGACTTTGCCCAGTTCCCATCCGTTCCGGGTGCCCACGTCCATATATTCGATGAAGCGCACGATGTGGCCCGTGCCGTGGAAATGCCCGGCCAGGTCGACGAGGGTGTGGTCGTTGACGCCTTTTTGCACCACGGCGTTGATTTTGATGGGATGAAACCCGGCTTTTTCCGCCTCCCCAATGCCCTCAAGCACTTGCTCTATACTGTACCCCCGGCCGTTCATGTGTTTGAAGATCTCGTCGTCCAGCGTGTCCAGGCTCACGGTGATCCTGTACAGGCCCGCCTCTTTGAGGGCGCGGGCATATTGAGGCAGCAGGTAGCCGTTGGTGGTGAGGGTGAGGTCATCCACTCCCCGGATCTGAGAGAGTCCGGCGATCAGGACTTCGAGTTCTCGCCTTAAAAGAGGTTCGCCTCCGGTGATCCTGATTTTTTTGACCCCCAGCTGGACAAAGAGACGCGCAAGCCGGGTGATTTCCTCGAAGGTCAGGATCTCGCTCCTGGGGAGGAATTCGTACTTTTCCCCGAAGATTTCGGCAGGCATGCAGTAGGGACACCGGAAGTTGCACCTGTCGGTTACGGAGATCCTCAGGTCTTTGAGGGGCCTGTTGAAGCTGTCGGTTGTGGCGTTTTGCATGGCAAATGCAAGTAAAAAGTAAAAAGTAAAAAGTAAAAAATGCGGTCAGTAGGATTCCGCCATGGTGATGGCATCTTCGAATTGCGTTTTATCCACGATTGCGCCCCGGAGCCGGGCCTCGTAGAGGAAGGTGCTTTTCAGGTTGGCTCCCCGCAGGTCCGTGCCGCGAAAGTCCGTGGCGCCTACAACGGCGCCTTCGAGGTTGGCGTTTCGGAAGCTGGTGGGCCGGCCCGAAGGGTTGGGGAATGCGGCCTGCACCACGCCAAGCCGCGCCCCTTTGAGGCTGGCGTTGTTGAAGTTGGCGCCTCCGAGAACGGCGCCGGACAGAAAGGCCCCGTCCAGGTTGGCCCCCTCCAGGTTGGCGCCTAAGAGGTCGGCGGCAACGCAGTAGGCCTTTTGCAGGTCCGCACCGCTCAGGTCCGCCCCTTTCAGGCTGGCTTCGTGGAGCCTGGCTTCGACGAGTCTGGCGCCTTTCAGCCGGGCGTTGTCGAGGATGGCGCGGGAAAAGTCGACGCCGGAGAGGTTTTCACCTTCGAGGTTGATGCCGGAGAGGTCCTCGCCGACCAGGCTGCCGGTCTGTCTAAGTCCGGCAAGGATTTCGTTCTTATTCAGCATTGCGGTGCCCATCCCTGTTCCTCCGTTTCCCGGGCGCTTGGCTGTTCTATCGGATTGTTAGCGGAAATATAATAAACTTTCACGTAACGTCAATATTTTTCTTTCGTTTAGAGGATTTCCGATTTCGAGTTGTCGGCGTTGGGGGCGGAACTCGGAACGGGTCGGTGAGCGATCCGGTTGACTTTTGGGGTTTGAGAGGTTATAACTGGGTAGACAAAAAAGTCTGTTCACAAAGCAAACGCACAAGGAGGCAGAGGTGAATGCAGAGAATTCTTATTTAGATGTTGACCGGCAGATGCTGGGGGATATTTACACGTCTTCGGAGCCGATGGACAATTTGGCGGTGCTGTGCGACGATTTCGGATCGCGGTTTGGGGGGACGCCGGGAGAGCGGCAGGCGGCGGTCTTTTTTCGGGATAAGTTCCGGGAATACGGGCTTTCCAGGGCTCGGATGGAGCCATACCGGTACGCGTCCTGGGCGCGGGGGGAGATCCGGCTGGAGGTGATTCAACCGGTGGAGATGGAGATTCCCTGTATCGCGCTGCCGTACTGCCCGTCGGCGAGGGGAGAGGCGGAACTGGTGTGTGTGGGAGACGGGGCGCCGGCCGATTTTGAGCGGGCGGGAAGGTCGCTGAAGGGGAAATTTGTGATGGCGACCAGCCGTCCGCCCCGGGGGTTGGGGCGCAATGTGCACCGATCCGAGAAATACGGCCGAAGCGCGCTGGGGGGGGCCGTGGGGTTTATTTTTATGAATCACTACGAGGGGCTGGGGCCCGCCACGGGCAGCATTGCCCGCAACCGGGAGGCGCTGATTCCGGGGATCTCGGTTTCAAAGGAGTGGGGCGAGTTCCTGATGCGCATGCAGGGGCGGAAGGGGACCGTCCGGCTCCGGTTGACGACCCGCAACCGGACGCGCACCCGCAGGTCGTGGAATGTGGTGGGGGATCTTCCCGGCAGCCGGTATCCGGACGAGTGGGCGATTGTGGGATGCCACTATGACGGGCACGATATCTCGCAGGGCGCACACGATCCGGTGTCCGGTATGGCGGTGGTGATGGAGGCCGCCCGCGTGCTGTCGGCCTACGCGCGCGACCGGCTGGGCTGCGGCGTCCGGTTTATCGCCTTCGGCACGGAGGAGATCGGTCTGATCGGGGCCAGAGAGTACGTGGCCGCCCACGCGGACGAACTCTCCCGGGTCCGCTTGATGCTCAACTTAGACGCGGCCGGCGGTCAGGGGCGGAAGGGTCTCATTCTGCACCACTGGCCCGAACTCGATCCCTTCTTTGAAACCGCCCGGGAGCAGATGAAATACGACATGCCTTACGGCCACCGGTCCTCTGCGTTTTCGGACCATTTCCCGTTCTTCGAGGAAGGGGTGCCTACGGCCAGCATGGGCGATGCGGAAGCGGTTTTCAGCGGGCGGGGGTTCGGCCACACCGCGTTCGACACCTTAGACAAGATCCGCTTAGCCGACCTGCGGGAGGCGGCGTCGGTGGTGAGCCGGGTGCTGCTGCGGGTTTCGGATGCGGACCGGTGGCCTGCGAAGCGACGCACGCTTCGGCAGGTGGAGCGGATTAAGAAGCGGGATGCAAATCTGGAAATTCTGGCGGTGGAGGCAGAGATGGATAGGCTGTATGCGCGGAAGGACCGGGCGAAGCGGAGGCGGGGTAAAGGCGGTGGCAGTGGCAGGTAGGTGACTGCCACTGCCTCTGCTTTTAGTCGACCGCGATGGTTTCGTCCCGGTCGGGGCCGACGGAGACGAGAGAGATGGGGGTGCGGGTGAGTTCGACGATGCGGTCTAAGTAGCGTCTGGCATTGTCGGGCAGGTCTTGCAGACGGCGGATGCCGCTGGTGGGGCGCTGCCAGCCGGGGAAGGTTTCGTAGACCGGCTCGCAGGCTTCCAGAACCTTGAGGTCGGTGGGGAAGTGTTCGAGCCGTTCCCCTTTGCAGCGGTAGTGGGTGCAGATGTTGAGTTCTTCCAGTTCGTCCAGGATGTCGAGGCGGGTGACGGCCAGGCTGGAGAGGCCGTTGATTCGGGCGGCCATGCGAACGATGACGGCGTCGAACCAGCCGCAGCGTCTGGGCCGGCCGGTTGTGGCGCCGTATTCCTGGCCGATTTCGCGGATGCGGTCGCCCATTTTGCCGGTGAGTTCGGTGGGGAAGGGGCCGTTGCCCACCCGGGTGGTGTAGGCCTTGGCAACGCCGATGACCTCATCGATTCTGGTGGGGCCCACGCCCGCCCCGGTGCAGGCGCCCCCTGCGGTGGTGTTGGAGGAGGTGACATAGGGGTAGGTGCCGTGGTCGATGTCTAAAAGGGTGCCCTGTGAGCCTTCGAAGAGGATGCGCTTCCCGGCTTCGATGGCGTTGTTGAGGTAGATGGAGGTGTCGGTGACAAAGGGCGCGATGCGCTCGCCGTAGGCGATGTATTCTTCCAGGATCGGGGCCTCGTCTAAGGGTTCGCCGCCGTAGAGTTTGGTGAGGATTTCGTTTTTTTCCCGGATATTGGCCCGGATTTTCGGCGGGAGGACGTCCGGGTCGAGCAGGTCGCCGATGCGGATGCCGGTGGACCGGTTGATTTTGTCCCCGTAGCAGGGGCCGATGCCCCGCATGGTGGTGCCGATGCGGCCCTCACCGATTTTTTCCTCGCTGGCCTGCTCCAGGCGGATGTGGTAGGGCATTACCAGGTGGGTGTTGGGGCTGATGAAGAGCCGGTCGGAGATGGAGATGCCCCGCGCTCTTAGATCGTCGATTTCCTGGAACAGGGCGACCGGATCGAGGACCACGCCGTTTCCGATGATGCAGGTTTTGTCCGGGTGGACGATGCCCGCCGGGATGAGGTGGAAGATGAATTCCAGGTCACCCGCTTTGATCGTGTGGCCGGCATTGGCCCCGCCCTGGTAGCGCACCACAACATCGGCATCGCGCGTGAGATAGTCGACCACTTTGGCCTTGCCTTCATCTCCCCACTGGGCGCCAAGAACAATCCGAACGGACATCGTTTGTCTCCTTTAAAGCCGTGAAAAGGCAAAGGGCAGACGGCCTTTTAAAGTTTCGCCTGTTTTGCCCAGAGAAAGTTGGAAGCGCCTTCAACCTGCTGGCGCACGTTCTCCGGCACGGGTGTGTCTAAGTTGATGACCATAATGGCCTGGCCGCCCTGGCTTTCTCTGCCCAGGGCCATGTCGGAAATGTTGATGTTGTTCTGCGCAAGCAGCGATCCCATCCAGCCGACGACGCCGGGAACGTCCCGGTTGCAGCAGAAGAGCATGTTGCCCTCCAGTTTGGCTTTGACCTCGAACCGGTCAATGCGCACCATGCGGGGGTCCCGGCTGCCGAAGATGGTGGCCGAGATGGAGGTGGTGCCTTGGGAGGTTTCGTAGTCGACGGTGATCAGGTTGGCGTAGTCGCGGTGTTCGCCGCTGCGCGTTTCGTCGATCTGGACGCCCCGCTTCTGGGCAAAGAGCGGGGCGTTGACGTAGGTGACCGGTTCGTCGGAGAGGGTGGCAGCAGCGCCTTTGAGCACTGCCGCGGTCATGGGTGAGGTGGCGTATTTGAGGATGTCGCCGTGGTATTCGATGGCGATGCGCCGCAGGTGCCCCCGGCTCAGCTGCGCCTGGAGGGCGCCGACTTTTTCGGCCAGGAGAAGGTAGGGACGAATGGTTTCGAAGAGGGCCGGGTCGACCGAGGGCATGTTGACCGCGTTCTGCACCGGCCGGTCCTGGAGCACATCGAGCACTTCCCGGGCGATCTGGCGGGCCACCTTTTCCTGGGCCTCCCAGGTTGCGGCGCCCAGGTGCGGCGTGCAGATGACCTCGTCTCGCTTCAGAAGCGGGTGGTCCGGCGAGGGGGGCTCCTGTTCGTAGACATCGAGGGCCGCACCGGCGACTTTGCCCGATTCGATGGCCCTGAGGAGCGCGGCCTCGTCCACGAGCCCGCCCCGTGCGCAGTTGAGGATGCGCACACCCGGTTTGCATTTTTCCAGGGCGGCGTCCGAGATGAGGTGTTGGGTCTCCTTTGTGAGGGGTGTGTGCAGGGTGATGTAGTCGGCCTCGGCGTAGATGTCACCGAGCGAGGCGAGCCGGATGTTCAGCCTGGCGGCCAGTTCGTCGGACAGGAAGGGATCGTGGCCCAAAACGGCCATGCCAAAGGCCCTGGCGCGGTGGATGATCTGCTGTCCGATACGGCCGATGCCGATGATGCCGAGGACCTTGCCGTGGAGTTCCACGCCGGTGTAGTGCTTCCGGTCCCAGATCCCGGCTTTGACCGATGCGGTGGCCCGGGGGATGTCCCGGGAGAGGGCAAGGAGCAGTCCTATGGTGTGTTCGGCGGTGGAGATGGTGTTGCCGCCGGGGGCGTTGAGCACAACGATGCCCCGCTCGGTTGCCGCGTTGACGTCGATATTGTCCACGCCGACGCCGGCCCGCCCCACAGCGCGCAGGTGGAGCCCGGCATTGAGAAGCTGCCGGGTGACCCGGGTTGCGCTGCGGACTATGAGGCCGTCGTAGCCGGCGATGACCCCGGCGAGGTCTTCCGGGGAAAGGCCGGTTTTGAGGTCGGCCCGGACGTCTGATGCGCCGGCAAAGATGTCCTGCCATCCGTCGGACAGGGCGTCGCTGATGAGGACTTTTTTCATAAGTTTAACCGGTTTCAGAGAGCCCCCTCTGCGGCGGCCGCGCCGGCGCCGGGGGGAAAGGCCCAGTTCATCTGTTTGAGGCCCAGTTCGAGGGCCGAGACGGCGGTGAGGATGTCCAGGTCGTCCACATGGCCCAGGTTGGAGATGCGGACGATGCGCCCGCGCAGGTGGGCCAGGCCGCCGCCGATGACGACGCCGTAGCAGGTGCGCAGGCAGTCGATGAGGGCCACGCCGTCGATCTCATCGGGCAGCGCGATGGCGGTGAGGGCATTGGAAGGCTTCCGGGCAAAGCAGGAGAGGCCGAGCGCATCGGCGGCAGCTCGAACGGCCTGTGCATGCCGGGCGTGCCGGGCCCAGACGGCTTCCATCCCCTCTTCTGCGAGCATGTCCAGGGCGGCCCTGAGGCCGGAGAGGAGGGTGACCGGCAGGGTGGCCGGAGCCCGGCCTTCCAACAGGGCGTCCCGGTATGCGCCCAGGTCCCAGTAGGCTCTGGGCAGGTCGGAGCGCTTAGTGGCGGTCCAGGCACGGGGGCCGACGGTGACGATGCCCAGGCCGGGAGGGAGCATCAATCCCTTCTGGGAGGCGGTGACGGCCAGGTCCACGCCCCACTCGGCGGTGGGGAGGGGATGCGCGCCCACGCTGGAGACGCCGTCGACGATGAGGAGCGCGTCGGTCTGGCGTACGATGGCTCCAAGCGCGGGGATGTCGTGCAGGACGCCGGTGGAGGTTTCGCTCTGGGTGGCGAAGATCGCCCGTATGGAGGGGTCTTTCCCAAGGGTTTCGGCTACAGCGTCCGGATCGACGGCGGCGCCCCAGGGGAGGTCGAGCAGGGTGACGTCGATGCCGTAGGCCCTGCAGAGGGCTGCCCATCGCGCGCCGAACTGACCCGCCTGGACGACGAGCGCCCGGTCTCCCCGGGCAAGGGTGTTGGCCACGGCGGCCTCCATAGCCCCGGTGCCGGAACAGGCCAGGACGAGGAGGTCGTGGGGGGTGGGAAAAACGGTTTTTAGGTCGGCGACAACACCCTGTAGCAGGGGAGGGAAGTCGGGGCCCCGGTGATAGACGATGGGGGCTGCCATGGCGGCCTGCACCCGGTCCGGGATGGGGGTGGGTCCGGGGGTGAAGAGGCGTTGTCGGGGTGTGTTGCGCATTTCCTGAATTTCAATTTCCTAATGTCCACGCGCATCTATCGGCCAGGTTTCCACAAAGACGCCGCCGGAGTCGATGATGCAGGCTTCGTCGTAGAGGTTGACGGTGGTGCAGACGTGGCGGGGGACCAGGTAGAGGAGGTCACCTACAGCCGGTCGGGGCATTCCCGGAGGCAGCCGGAGGGCCTGGTGCTCTTCGTTTCGCCGGACAAATTCGATGTCTTCGGGGAGGCCCAGCGCCCGGAAGTGAGGCTCCGGGGTGTCCGGGGCGATCGCTTTGGCGCCCGCATCTAAGGTGATCAGGTCCGGGCCGGGCGTGCTGATGACGCTGGAGAGTACGAGAGCCGCAAAACGAAACGGGCCGGGGAGCTTGTCGCCATAGCCGGTGTCCCAGAAGATCCATGTGCCCGGGGAAACCTCGTCCACACCCGGTACCTGGCTGGTGTATTCAAAGCCGGGCGATCCCGAGGCGACCAGGGTGTTGACTTCAATGCCCGCTTTTTGGATGACACGCCGGGTTTCCAGGGCTTTTTCGATGGATCTTAGGGCCGCCTGCCGGCGGTCTGCCGCCGGATCGGCCACGTGGCCGTCGTAGACGTGGAGACCCTCGAAGCTGAGGCCGGGAAGGTCGGCAATGGTCCGGGCCAGGCTAAGGGACGCCTCGCCCGGGAGGGCGCCGGTGCGGTCCATGCCGGTGTTGAGGTCGATCATTACGCCCAGGACGATCCCGGCGGCGGCGCAGGCTCCCGAGAGGGCCGCAAGGGCGCCGGCGTCGTCGGCGATCACGCTCAGCTTCAGGTGGGGATGGCTCTGCTTGAGGCAAACGACCCGCTTGACCGCGGCCCCGACGATGGGGTAGGAGATGAGGATGTCGGACACGCCGATGGCGGCGAGCATGGCGGCCTCTTTGGGGGTGGCGCACTTGAACTTGTCGATTCCGGCGTCCATTTCCATCTGCGCGACCCGGGACATTTTGTGGGTCTTGATATGGGGCCGAAGGCGTTCGTATCCCCCCAACATCTCTCCGATGCTGCGGATGTTTTCCTGCACAATATCCCGATAGACCACCAGCGCCGGGGTGGGGATATTGCGGGTGTCTGCGATGCGATAGTCATCCATGAACGGCCTCCTGAATCCACCGCCAGACGGCCTCACAGCCCCGGCCCGACCTTGCCGAGAAGGGCAGCGGTTGGATCTCTCCGAGGCTTAGAAGGATCTCACGGGTCCGGCCGAGCCGGGATTCCAGCCGGCTGCTGGAGAGTTTGTCCGTTTTTGTGGCTACCACCAGGAAGGGCTTTTGCACGTGCAGCAGCCACCGGAGCATGTCCAGGTCCTGGGCGGTGGGATCGTGCCGGGCGTCAAGGAGTTGAACGGTTCCCCGGAGGAGCTTGCGTTTTTTCAGATAGCTGTTGACCAGGTCGGCCCATTGCTGCCGCTCCCCGGGGGACCGCCGGGCGTATCCATAACCGGGCAGATCGACCAGGTAGAAGGCGCTGTTGACGCGATAGTAGTTCAGGGTTCGCGTTTTGCCCGGGGTGTTGCTGGTTTTGGCCAGGTTTTTTCGGTTGATCAGCCGGTTGATCAGAGAGGATTTTCCCACGTTGGACCGGCCGGCAAAGGCGATTTCCGGAAGGGTCTGCGCCGGGATCTGGCTTGGATGCCCGACGCTGGTTACAAATTCGGCGGAGTGGAGTTTCATTTTTTCTCGGGGGCGGACACAGGAAAACCGGGGCGTTTCCGCCGACCCCGGTTGCCAATGCTCAGGGGCGAAGCAGCCGCTAAGCGCTTTTCTTTTTCTGGATCTGAAGCCGGGGGTTGGTCCGGTTCAGGATGAGTTCTTCGGTTACGACAACCTCTTTCAGGTCGGGGTTGGAGGGGATTTCGTACATCAAGTCGATCATCACATCCTCCAGTACGGATCGGAGCCCCCGGGCGCCCGTTCCCTTTTTCACGGTCAGGCCCACCACCTGCTGGAGCGCACCGTCTTCGAACGTGAGGTCCACGCCGTCCAGTTCAAAGAGTTTCTGGTACTGTTTGGTGATGGCGTTTTTGGGTTCGGTGAGGATGCGTAAGAGGGCTTCTTCGTCCAGATCGTCCAGGGCACAGCTTACGGGGAGGCGCCCGACCAGTTCGGGGATGAGGCCGTATTTGATGAGGTCTTCCGGTTCGACCTCGGCAAAAAGTTCGCCGATGTTCCGTGTTTCATTCTGGGCCGCCTGCGATCCAAATCCGATGGATTTTCGACCAATGCGCGTGCTGACAATCTCTTCCAGGCCGTTGAAGGCCCCGCCGCAGAGGAAGAGGATATTTTTGGTGTTGATCTGAACCAGGGGCTGTTCGGGGTGCTTCCGCCCCCCTTTGGGGGGGATGCTGGCCGTGGTGCCTTCCAGGATTTTGAGCAGGGCCTGCTGCACCCCTTCGCCCGATACGTCGCGGGTGATGGACGGGTTGGCGGATTTTCGGGAGACCTTATCGACCTCATCCAGGTAGAGGATGCCCATTTCGGCCCGCGCCACGTCGTAGTCGGCCGCCTGGAGCAGGCGGACCAGGATGTTTTCCACGTCTTCCCCCACGTAGCCGGCCTCGGTGAGGATGGTGGCGTCGGCAATGGAGAAGGGGACCTGCAGGATGCGCGCCAGGGTCTGTGCGAGGAGGGTTTTGCCGGTGCCGGTGGGGCCGATGAGGAGGATGTTGCTCTTGTCGAGTTCCACATCGTCCGTAGTAATTTTGGAGCGGATGCGCTTGTAGTGGTTGTAGACTGCTACCGAGAGGGTGCGCTTGGCCACCTCCTGCCCGATGACGTAGTCATCCAGCCGGGTCTTGATTTCCGTGGGTTTGGGCAGATCCTTCTGGAAGGAGACCGGCTTTTGCTTGGCATCTTCCAGGAGGACCTCGTTACAGAGCCGAACGCAGTCGCTGCAGATCTGTACGTTGGGCCCGTTGATAATTTTATCGACCTGATCGTGGTCGGGGCTTTTTCCACAGAAGGAGCACCGCAGGTCTGTACGGGAAGATCGTCTTTTCATAGGAATAGCCGTTTTGCCGGGGCGGGGATTATGTTTCCCTTCCACCCAAACCCGGGGGCGCGGAAACTACGCGTCGTCGGGGATTTCGGTTTCGTCTTTGCTGGGGGTGAATACTTCGTCGATCAGGCCGTATTCTTTGGATTCTTCGGCGGACATAAAGAAGTCGCGGTCGGTGTCTTTGGCGATTCTGTCTAAGGGCTGATCGGTTCTTTCGGCCAGGATCTCGTTGATTTTGTCGCGCCACTGGAGGATTTCTTTGGCGTGACGTTCGACGTCGGAGGCCTGCCCGCCTGCGCCGCCCATGGGCTGGTGGAGCAGAATGCGGGAGTTGGGCAGGGCGCGCCGCTGGCCTTTTGTGCCGCCCGCAAGGAGGACCGCGCCCATGCTGAAGGCCTGCCCCATGCAGACGGTTTCCACATCGTTGGGAACGTATTGCATGGTGTCGTAGATGGCCAGACCGGCGGTGATACTGCCCCCGGGGGAGTTGATGTAGAGGCGGATGGACTTCTCGGGGGTTTCGGAACTGCAGAAGAGCATCTGCGCGATGACGAGGTTGGCGATTGTGTCGTTAATGGGGAATCCGATAAAGATGATGTTGTCTCTCAGGAGACGCGAAAAGATGTCGTAGGCCCGCTCTCCGCGCCCGGTTTGTTCGACGACCATTGGTACAAGTGCCATGAGATTCTTACGCTCCAAATGAGGTACAGGTTCGGGTCGTATTTCTGAGTGAATCGTTCGTTAAACACGATGAGACATACAGGCCCTATTCTTCAACCACCTCTTCAACGTCTTCAATTTTGGCCTGTTCGATGAGGAGATCGAGGGTTTTTTGCTCGAGGAGTTCGGATTCCATCCGGTCGAGCTGGCCGGAGCGGCTGAGAATCTGTCGGAGCTGGGGCCCCTCCACGTTGTGGCGTTCCGAGAGGCTTTCCAGGTGTTTGTCCATGTCTTCCTCTGTAACTTCGACCGCCTCCTGTTTGGCGACGGCTTCCAGGAGGAGATACCGCCTCACGTTCCGGACGGCGGCATCCCGGTTCTCCCGCCGGATGGCGTCTTCGTCTATGTCGTGGTCGTGTTCCTCGTGTTCTTTTTTGTAGCTTTCCACCAGCGAGTTGAGATAATTGTCCACCATACTCTCGGGGATTTCAAAGTCGTTTCCCCGGATGAGCGCATCGATGATGTTTTCCTCCAGGCGCTTCCGGGAGGTGTAGTCGGATCGGGCCTGAAGGTCATCGCGAATGCGCGTTTTGAGGTCTTCCAGGGATTCAAATTCTCCGACATCTTTGGCGAACTCGTCGTCGAGTTCGGGCAGGTTGCGCTCCCGGACCTCTTTGGCGGTGACCTGGAAGCCGACTTCCTGGCCGGCCAGGTCCGGGTTGTGATGGTCCTCCGCATGGGTCAGCCGCACCCGTCGCTCTTCTCCCGAGGCGATTCCCACGAGTTGGTTGTCCAGGTCGTGGTTGGATCCATCGGGACCGCCGATCTGGAAGGTCCGGTCTTCCTGCCTGCTGCCGATGATCGGGAGCCCGGTCGCATCGAGTTCCTGGATGTCTGCCACCAGGACGTCTCCGAGGTCGGCGGGGCGGTCCACCACCTGTTCTGTGGCGTTCTGGTTCTGGAGGTAGTGGAGCTGCTCCTCCAAGTAGGTCTCTTCCATTTTGAAGGTGGGGCGGGTGACTTTGAGGTTTTTGTAGCCTTCGGCCTGGAATTCAGGTTTGATATCTACGGAGGCTTTGAACTTGAGGGGCCGGCCTTCGTCGTAATCCACCTCTTCGATGGTGGCCTCCGAGACGGGATGCAGGTCCTGGGCCTGGCTGGCCTCGCGGTAGAATTCTTCCATCAGTTTCTGCAGCACTTCACCCTGGATGGCTTTGCCGAAACGCGCTTTGACGATGTTGACCGGGACTTTGCCTTTCCGGAAGCCCGGCAGATTTAACGATTTGCTGTAGGTTTTATAGGCCGCCTCAAACCGTTCTTCCACAGCTTCTGTCGGGACCTCTACCTCCAGTGTCCGGCGCCAGGCCCCCGATTCTGTCATCTGCACCTTCATAAACGCTGGCGTTCCTTTCGGTTAGGTGGATGCAAATACATCCCTCACCCATCCCTGCTGGCCCAACGTGGAATGATACATAATTGGAGGTGATTTGTCAATGGGGTTTCCGCTTAGGGTGAGGCTGGACGGCGTGGGAATCTGTTTTGGCTTGACAACGCCCTTTTTTGGAGACATATAGAAAACAGGCGCAAGAGCAAATTAACGGCGAAGGGCGCAAAAAAACATCCGGGTGGTTGGTCACCCACCCGGATGCCAGGATACCTCAGCGTAGGGCCGGTTATGCGACGCTGCCCTCCTCGACGGGTGCGGAGATGATCTTTTTGATCTCCTCTTGCGTGTCGTCGGTGGAACAGCCGCAGCTCCCGTTGCCGTTCTGCCCGCCATCGACCACCGGCAGTTCCAGTTCGCCGTTCTCGTTCTCACGCACCCTGAGGGTATGTTGCGCATCCGGCAGGGGCATGTCCCGATCTCCGGCGTAGATGTCGTGCCGGCCAACCGTTTTGAACCATTCCGACGTGGTGGCGGTCATGTGCATATTCTCGATGATCTGACGCCAGCCGATGCCGGTGTTGTAGGCACAGAAGGAGATCTCCCCCTCCTGGGTGGCATAGGGGATTACACACATCTCGGTGCGGCGGAAATCGTAGGTCCACAGGTCCTGGAACCACATCGCACCCACCCACATGATCCGCCACTCCCTGTCTTCGGGACGCTCGCCACCGCTTAAAGAACCACCCACCCTGCGGTTGAAGATGCGTCCCAGATCTTCCAGCCTGAACCCGGAGGGCGCTTTCTTCGCATCAAAGTTGCGCAAAAGCGAGAGCGCCACCTGCACTTTGATCAGCTTCGGATCGCGGGCGGTGTCGGTCATCACTTCGACGTCTTTCATAAACTGGTCCTGGTCGAAGAACTGGGTGATGGATGCCCACTTCTTTGTCTTCTCGTTGACCATGATGTGGGCAGAGGAACCGCAGTTGGGGTGGCAGGAGCAGGTCTGACCGCCAAACTGGGTGTCCGGTCCGCGCAGATGGTCGGCCAGGGTGGTAAACAGGGTGCCCGCTCCCAGGGGATACCAGTCGCGGTGCGCCTGGAGCTTTCCTTCCGACCACTCCTCCAGGTCGTGCGCCAGGTGGGAGATGGTATAACGCTGCTGGTAACGCAGCTCGTCGCTGATGTCTTCGTCGCGGCCGGTAAAGGAGACCGGCTGGAAGGAGATGGAGCCGACCTTGTCGCTGTTGTCGATGCAGAATTGCAGGATGGAACCCACCTGGTCGTTGTTGATGCTGTTGAGGACCGTGGTGACCGGGGTGATGTCGATATCGGCTTTGGCCAGGTTTTCCATTGCCAGGAGCTTGGCGTCGAAGAGGTTGGCAATGTGGCGGTGCTGGTTGGCCGCATTGGTGACCCCGTCGAACTGGAGGTAGGCCATGTCGAAACCGGCTTCCTTGGCCTCAAACGCAAATTCCGGCTCCTGGGCAAAGCGTATCCCGTTGGTGGCCGCCTGCACGCACCAGTAGCCGACCTCTTTGGCATAACGGCAGGCTTCTAAGAAGTGCGGCGATATGGTGGGCTCACCCCCGGAAAACTGCACCGACATCTGGCGCCTGGGCTTGAACGAAATCGACGCATCTAAGATGCGCTTGACCTCGTCCAGGGTCAGTTCGTGCACGTACCCTACCTGGTTGGCGTCCATAAAACAGGGGTTGCACATCATGTTGCAGCGGTTGGTCAGGTCGATGGTGAGCACCGCGCCCCGACCGTATTTGATGCTGGAGGTGCCGTGACGATGGAGGTGCTCGTCGCCAAAGGTGCGGTAGTCGCGGCCGGGAAAGCGGTTTTCGATGATCCGGCTGAACTCGGGATCGATGGAGAGGACGTCCTCGTAGGGACCATGCTCTGGACAGGTCTTCCGCATGAGGATCTGCCCGTTTTCCTCCAGCAGATCCGCCTTGATCTCTCCGGGATGGCCTTCGATGAGTTCCCGGATGTCACGCCGGCCTTCGATAATGGCGTTTCTGACCTCTTTGACGCAGTCCGGACAGAGCGAGTCGGTCTGGCGGGGGAATCCGAGCTGGGGACTGGTGCGCTCATAGCTTTTCAAGAGGGGGGCCGGAGCCCACGCAGGCTGGAACGGCTGACCTTCGGGGATGCGTGTGTTGACGCTTTGAAAGATCTTCCAGGCAATATCAGCCGCTTTTGCAATCGCGCGGTCTGGATAGCTCATTGGGACTCCTCCCTAGGATGTTTGGAATTGACCGGGGTCTTCCTTTTCAAACCTGGCCCCTCACCACTTCATGTAAAACTAAGGTGAAAGATAGAATTTTTTAACATGCAAATCAAGTTATCAATGGTTCGGACACTTTTTATAAGTTGTTGATTTTCAACAGGTTATAAATTTAGCACCAGATTCCATAAACTGTTATTTTTCAATGGCTTATGAAATTTGAACCCCCAGAATTACAAAAACTGTCCGAAGTATTGGTTATGAAATCAAGGTATTGGGAATTTGAACGTGCCTGCTCACCTCCCTTCCCGACAGTAACACAACTCTTTATATCAACTTGTTTGTTAAAGAGAGAAATATCTTTATGTTACGGATGATAGAAAATATAAAAAAAAGTATACGGACGTCAAGGTCTTTTTAGGGTGCTTTTTTCTCTCTTGAAGGAGGTCTATTCTATGACGCAACATGAGATCCAGGCCGACCTGAGGGCTTTGGGATTGAAGGCGGGCGATATTGTTCTGCTGCACAGTTCGCTTTCCAGCCTGGGCCCGGTGGAGGGCGGCGCCGATGCCGTGATCGATGCGTTCTTAGGGGTGCTGGGCGCGTCCGGTACGCTTGTGGCGCCCACTTTTGGGGACCTGGGCATTATCACCGAGGCGCTTAAAAACCGCCCGGATGCGGTCCGCAGCATTCACCCCAGAGCAAGCGTGGCGGCGGTCGGCGGCCAGGCGGAGGCGATCTGCCGGGATCACTGGAAGGCGGAGACGGCCCATGCCGAAGATACGCCGTATGTGCGCATCGCCGACCTGGGGGGTTATGTTTGTTTGCTGGGGGTGGACCAGGACCGCAATACCAGCCTGCATACGGTTGAGGCCCTGCTCCGGCTGCCCTATCTGAAGCCGACGGCAGAGGCCACTTTTTCCACACCCGAGGGGGAGGTGAGCAGGTCCTGGCCCTTCTTTCCGGGGCCTCACCGGGACTTCATCGGCCTGGACCGTTTGCTTGACGAGCGCGGCCTGATGCGGGTCGGGCGAATCGGACCGTGCGTGGTTCGGTTGATCAAGAGCCGGGAGATGATCGATTTTCTCCTGGAGGTGGGCGGCCTGGACCCTGCTTTTGTGCTGTGTGACAATCCGAATTGCGCCGATTGCGTGCGGCAGCGTGCGGACCTGCGGAGGGATCGGTTCGCCCGCGAACGGTTTGCCGTGGCCGCTTCGGGGCGTCTGGCCGGGCGGTATGTGCCGGAGATGGTGGAGTCCTGCCAGGCGGCCGGCATCGATGCGGTGGAGCTCGACTGCATCCAGGGCCAGCCCGTGCAGACGGTGAAGCCGGACCGCCTGGCAGGGGCCGTTTCGGAGTTGCGGGCAAACGGCTGCGAGGTGACCGCGCTTCGGGCCTCTGCGATTACGGAGACGACCGAGGATTTTTTGCAGACGGCTGCGGCCTGCCGGGTCGGACGCGTGGTGATGCCGCTTGATCGGGATGCGGGCCGGTATGCCAAAGGGGCCGGCGCTTTGGGCGTGGCGGTGTCTTTCTACAATGCCCACCTGGGCAGTGCCGGGGTGTTCGAGCTGATGGCGGACCTGCGAGAGCGGGGTCTGGAGGCCGGGCTGGTGTTCAGTGCGGCCAATTTCGCACGGTGTGGAGAGAAGCCTTTTCTGACCAGTTACCACCACAAGCTGAAGCGGTTTACCGACCAGCTCGATGTTGAGGATTGTACTACCGAGGGTACGCCCACCCACCTGGCGGGGGGAAATGCCAAGATCAAGGAGCTGATTTCCATTCTGCGCTGTTCCAGCTTTGAGGGGCATATGGTGCTTGGGGTTGGAAATCGCTTTGTGGGCAATCTTTCCGATGCAGCGGATCGTTTTGTCGCATTGCTGGATGCCATGTGAGAAGGAATCCTTTTCCCCTTTTCCCTTTTCCCTTAGCTTAAGAGGTGCGTATGAAGGCGTCGTTCTGTACCAATGCGTTTGGGCACACGCAGGAGGATATGGAGAAAGCGGTTCCCAGACTGGCCGAGATGGGATACGACGGGCTGGAGTTCTGGGAGCGGTATCTGAAAGATGCGGATCTGGGGTGGGTGAAAGCGATAAGCGGTGAACATGACCTGGAGATCGTCCAGGTCTGTCCCTACTTCGATTTTACCACGAGCTCGGAAACCTGGGACAAAAGCATCCGGGACGCGGAGACCTTTATCGGTTATGCGGTGGAGCTGGGCTGTCCGTTTATCCGGACCTACACAGGCAATGTGGGCAGCGCCGACGCCACATGGGAGCAGTGGGATGCCTGCGTGAAAGGACTGCAAAAGGTCTGCGAAATGGGTAAGCCTCACGGTATCTCTTTTCCTCTGGAAACCCACCAGGTCATCCACCACGGACCCAACCTGACCGATACCAGTCCCACCACACTCAAGCTTCTGGACAATGTGGGGATGGACAATCTTAGCGTGAATCTGCAGACACCGCTGGTCGGAGAATCGGTCTTCTACACGGCCGAGGAATTGGGTGAACACGTTGTCCACCTCCACGCCCACAACTGGGTCAACGCATGGCCCAGGCTCACATTTCTCGATTCAGGCGATGTGGATTTTTCCGCCTTTATCCGGGTGTTGCGGGCCAAAGGGTTCGACGGTTATATTTCCATCGAACACGGGGGCCACCATCCGCCGTATGAAACGGCCGAGCACGAGATTGAATATCTGAAACGGCTGATCGAGGAGCAGCAGTAACAGGTGATGAGGTCAGATATGCCCGAACATCCACAGCGTTTTATCTGGTTCTGCAGCACGGAGTACGTGGCCGAGCATCCGGACTCGTTGAAGAAGCTCAGGGATGAGATCGGGCTGACGACGATTATGCCGGAGAGTTCGATCTGCCACACCTCGGGGTTCAGGGCTTCGGAGGAGATTGCCCGGCGGGGGCCGTTTGAGGACTGGCGCTCGCGTGAAGACAGGTGGCCCAGGGCGAAGGAGGGGATCTATCCGGCCGTTGCCGGCACTGTGAGCGGGTTCGACGATACGCCCCTGCTGCGGGTGATCGAGGCATGCCGGAAGGTTGGGATAGAGGTGTGGGGACATATTGGCCTGTGGAGCTACGGGGGCGATGTGTACCCGGAATACGCGATGGTGGATGTTGAGGGCAGGCCGCTGGACATGCGGTACAGGCAGTGGGGCATTGGTCTGTGTCCCAGCCGGAGGGAGATTAACGCATGGACGCGCGACTGCCTGGTGGATGTGATCGGGCGGTACGATATCGACGGGTTCGATGTGGACCATGCGCGCTATCCCGCTCCGGCCAATTTGTCCAGCCTGTTCGCATGCGGGTGCGAAGCATGCCAGGAGGAGGCCGGCAGGCTGGGCTATGATTTTGGCCGGATGAAAGAGGGGCTTTTAAAGTTCCGCGCAGACCTGAACAGTCTGAGCCGGGAGGGGTTGATGGGGGCTGTGGAGTTCTATCCGGGGTTCTGGGATTTTCTTACTTTCCTTGGGGACAATTACGGGATGCTGGACTGGTTGCGGTTTCGTGCGGTGCTGCTGGCGGAGCGGATGCAGGAATTCCGGGAGGCGGTGCGGCAGGCCGCCGGTCCGGAGGTGGTTTTCGGGAGCGATGTGTTTCCCCCTTCCATCGCGCTTTTGGGCGGGCACATTTATTCGGAATGGGAACGGGGGGCGGATTATCTGACCGGGGGGAGTTCGTTTGGAGGCGTGGTCGGCTGGGCGACGACGGTGACCAACCTGGCGACGGAGTGGGCGCCGGCCCTGTGCCGGGTCGTTTCGGGTCTGGGAGAGGGAGAAGCCCTGGGGCTGATTTACCGACTGTTTGGGTACGATAATTTTGGACTGCCGCTTTCGGTGGAGAGGATCCGGAAGGGGCCTCTGCCGGTGGCCGAGATGTATGCGCGGGAGGTGGGGAAGCTGAAGGTGCTGACAAGCGGGAATCTGCCCCTTTATCCGCCTGTTTCCGCCGGGGCGGAACCGGAGGTGGTCCGGCAGTTCTGTACAACGGTTGCTGAAAACGAGTGTGATGGGGCTTTGTTTACGCTGGACCCGGATAGAGAAGAGAATTTGAAGGTTATTCGGGACGTTTTTGGGACGTAGAAAAGGAGGCTGGTGATGATCAATCGTATCCATAAGATTGCGGTGGTGACCGATGACGTTGAAGGAGCGGTCGAATTCTACACCCAAACGCTGGGATTGGAGGTGGTCGAGCGGTTTCCCAACGAAGACGATGAGGATTTTGTGTTTTTAAAGGCCAGGGATATGATTCTGGAGCTGATGCCGAAGAAGACGATGCAGACGGAAGCAGGCTTTCACCACATTTCCTTCAAGGTCGATAGCGTGGATGCCGGCGCTGAGGAGTTGAAGGAAAAGGGGGCGGAGATGGCAGTAGAACCGTTCGACGCCGGTGTGGGGGGGATACGGCTGGCGTTTTTTACCGGGCCGAACGAGGTGAGGTTGCAGTTGTTTGAAAGAAAATAAAAAGTAAAAAGTAAAAAGTAAAAAGGGGTGTGTGGTGGAGTTGAGTGAGGAGGTTCAGGGGGTTGTAGGGGTGCTGGCGGATAAGGGGGTTTGCAGGCTCAATAAGCGGGAGATGGCGCGGTTTCGGCGGGTTGTTAGTTGGGAGGAAGGGGGAGAGGTGGCGCCCTATCCTACGGCTGCGGAGAAGGCGGTGCGGAGGCGGCGGGAGGCGTGGAAGCGGCGGCGGGCGGGGAAGGGGAAGGGGAAGGAGGAGCCGTGTTTGTTTTATAAGGCGGAGCAGATTAGGTGTGTTAAGAAGAATATCAGGCGCGACCGGTGGACAGCGAGATGGTTCGAGCGGTTGACTGCGATTGCAGACGGGGTGGCGGCGCTGCCGGGGGAGACGTTTACGCGGTTGATCGAGGACCCTTAACCCCTATCAAATCCAATATGAAGCCCAATCCCCAACGGAAACCGTTTATCTTGCCCGCTGCGGGGAAGGCCTTACGGCACTTGATTGAAACCGTTTATGCGCAATTGACAGAACGCTTTCACATCGCAAGGATGAAAGTGAGAGATGCCTGGCATCTGCAGAACCTTTGGATCACCAAAATCTTGACGCACACGATCTGTGTGTTCCTCAATATCCAGCTTCAACGAGATCCGCTCGATTTTGAGGGATTGGTCCGATTCTGAAAAAGTCACACATCACGTCAGTTATATTGGATACGAAACCAAGAAGATCGATGTGACCCTCTCTCCCGGCGCTTCACTGGGATTGGACGTAAAATTGCGGATGACGGCACTCGATCTCGAGGCGATTGTGGTCACCGCCCAGTCCGGCAGCAGATGGGATATAACAATCACGAAGGGGAACTCGGGTAGTTCAAGAGCAGTTTCAGCGCCAGCAATCGCTTCTGGAACCAGAAGCTGGGCGCGGTGGTGACCGGGAATCTCCAGCGAGCGAACGAGTTCCATCAGTCCGGGAGTTACTGCAGCCGTCACAGATTTCGACGGCAGCGGCAGGGTTGACTTTGGAGACTTCGTCCTCTTCGCTCAGAAGTTCGGGACTTCACAGGGCGAAGCAGATTTCGACGCGGTCTACGACCTGGATAACAATGGAAACGTGGGCTTCAACGATTTTGTCCTGTTTGCCCGACGTTTCGGTGAAACGGTGAGCTGAGCCTTTCGATACGCAGTCTGCGGCTGCTGCTCTGGGTATACGGTGTGTAATTTCCAGGCCGACTGTGCCGAGCATTTTAACCTTCCGGCCGGTGCGCTTCCTCCCACGCTTTCAAACGGTGATGGAGCGCATCGGCCGTTTCTCTGTACGCCGGGTCTGCAATCCGGTTGGAACTCCTCGGGATCGTTTGCCATCTCGAACAGTTCTCCCGTCTAAACCTTTTGCGCTGTTCAGATTCTGTGCTTATCTTGGGCGGAAGAAAGCAGGCAAAGGGGAGAATAAAAGAAAAAACAGTGGAGGAGGGGCTATGGCCGTTAACGCTCAAACTGTCCGGGTAAGTGAGGCAGAGGCGCCTTTTGCCGATGCCCAGGGGCGTGCCGGGGTTACAATACGGGCGGTTCTTCTGGGGCTGGGGCTGGTTGTCGGGCTGGATTTTCTGGCCATCTACGTGCGCTATATCTTCCACGGCTCGTTGATGACCTACAGCCACATCCCGATGTCGATGCTGATTGTGTTTACGCTGATGATGATGGGAGGGGCGGTTTTTTCCCGGTTTACCGGGATTGTGCTTTCTCCGTCCGAGTGGCACACCATCCTGGTCATGGGGATCGTGGGCGCGGCGATACCGATTTTCGGGATTTCCGGTTATCTGCTGGGATATATGGCGGCGCCGTATTATTTCGCTACCTCCGAGAATGAGTGGGACAAGTATATCCATCCTTATCTACCCGATTGGCTGATCCCCAACGATACGGGAAACACGATCTCGTGGTTCTTCGAGGGTCTGCCCCGGGGAGCGGAGGCGCCCTGGGGGGCCTGGGTGCTGCCGCTGTTCTGGTGGACGACTATGATCACAGCCGCTTTTCTGGTGCTGGCCTGCGTGGCGGTGATTTTCCGCAAGCAGTGGGTGCAGAACGAGCGTCTGATCTTTCCGGCAATGGCGCCGCTGATGGATATGGCCGCCGGTCCGGGGTCTGGGAAGGGGTGGCTGCCGGAGTTTACCCGGAACACGTTCTTCTGGATTGGGTTCGGGATCGCTTTCGGGATGATCGCCTGGAACTGTCTCAATTACTTTTTGCCCGGGTTTCCCCGGTTTCCGATCTACCGGGGGCGCTGGTACTGGATCGACCGGCAGTTTCCGCCGATCCGGGGGTTTCTGGGTATTTTTACGATTTTCTTTTCTTATTTTGCCAGCCTGGAAGTGCTGTTCAGCGTCTGGTTCTTCGACCTGCTCTTTATTGTTGAAGGGGGCACACTCAGCAAGCTGGGGCTTACTGCCATTTCGCCCTATTATTACCGGGGGGTGTACTACTGGCAGACCAAAGGGGCGTTTGTCGTGATGGCGCTCTCGGTGTTCTGGGTGGCCCGACGTCACATCCGGGAGGTGTTCCGCAAGGCGTTTGACCGGGAGGCTGCGGTTGATGATCGGAACGAGTTCCTCTCCTACCGTACGGCCGTGGTGGGTCTGCTCGTGGGCTTGGCTTATATGTGGATCTGGCTCACCCGCATCGGGTTCGATCCCCTGCAGGCCGTTCTGCTGCTGGGGGCGGTGATTTTTACCTATGTGGGCATGGCCAAGGTTTTAGCCGATACGGGGATGCCCTACACCAATGTGCCGGCCGGACCCTGGGGGCTGGTGGGTCCTTTCATCGGCGGGGGGGCTGTCGATCTAAGCACCCGCGTGGCCCTGCGGCTCTCGTCGCGGGTGACGTCACATTTCAAGGGGCTGTTTCTGCCGGCGCTGACGCATGCGGGACGGGTGGCGGAAGGGGTGCGGGGCAACCGTCGGTGGCTGATGGGTGCGGTTTCCCTGGCATTTATGACCAGCCTGCTGGTGAGCGTGTTTCTGACGCTTCACTTAGGCTACCGGGACGGGGCTTACAATTTTAACAGCTGGGAGATCGTGCGCGCCGGGGAGAAGCATTTCCGGGGTACGGCAAACTGGGTTAAGAATGGGATGACGAAGGACCCGACCCTTCCCGATTATGTGAAAGATCCGGACGAGATGGCCTTTTTCGCCATCGGCAGCGCTGTTATGGCGGCGCTGATTTACCTGCGCCACCGGTTCGTGTGGTGGCCGCTGCACCCGGTGGGGCTGGCCATTTCGGGGTCTTATTTAGCCCGGCGGACGGCGTTTACAATTTTTATGGCGTGGCTGATCAAGCTGGTGCTGCTGAGGGTGGGCGGTCCGTCGGTTTACCGGAAGTCCCGGCCGTTTTTTGTGGGGGCGCTGGTGGGCTATGTGCTGGGCGTGGCGCTTTCCTCGGCGATCGATATGATCTGGTTCCCGGAGCGGGGGCATTATGTGCATCGGTATTAAGATGGCGATGTTGTAGCGATTTTGATTGGAGAGAAGGATTGCCCGACTGGCCAATGCAATGCATCTCGCGTTTCCGGCGATTGATATCTGAGGGAATATGGAGCGTTCAATTGGGCTGGTAGGTGCTACTGGGGTTGGTATTGGCGCGATTGTAGGTGGCGGTATTTTGGCGCTTGCAGGAGTTGCTTTTGCCACTGCTGGACCGTCTGCGCTTGTTGTTTTTGCAGCCAATGGCGTCATTGCTGTTCTAACGGCGCTCAGTTTTGCCGAGATGTCTACAGCATTTCCGGAGTCGGGTGGTACCTATACGTTTGCCAAGAAGGTGCTGTCGGTGCGTTCGGCTTTTGCTTTTGGATGGGTGGGGTGGTTTGCATCTATTGTTGCCGGTGTGCTATATGCCCTGGGTTTTGCATCGTATGCTGCGATTGCCCTGCAAGAATGTGGGCGGTTTCTTTTTGGTGTGGCGCCAGAGTGGCTTGTTGGGCACGATATGGTGACGGCACTGGCTGTGGGGGCAACAGCCTGTTATACCTTCAGTCTAATTCGCACAAGTGGGGGCGGCGGCAACTGGATCAATTTTGGAAAGATGATGGTTTTTGCCTTGCTTATCGGCGGCGGCGCCTGGGCGCTGACAGGAAGCAGCCTGGGGGATGTGCGTGCAAGCTTGACGCCGTTTTTTACTGGTGGCGCGGCGGGTTTTTTTCAGGCAATGGGTTATACCTTTATTGCACTACAGGGTTTTGATCTCATTGCTGCTATTGCCGGTGAGGTGCGTGTACCCGAGCGCACGTTGCCGCGTGCGATGTTGCTGTCTTTGGCGGCGGCTTTGTGCATTTATTTGCCACTGCTTTTTGTGATTGCTACTGCGGGTGTGCCGCAGGGACAGACGATTGGTGTAATGAGTTCCGAGCATCCCGAGGTGGTGGTGGCTTCTGCGGCACGACATTTTTGGGGTGAGACGGGATTCTGGCTGGTGCTGATTGCCGCTATCTTGTCTATGCTATCGGCACTGCAGGCCAATTTGCTGGCGGCTTCCCGCGTGGCGTTGACGATGGCTCGAGATCGCACGTTGCCTGCACCAATTGGTGAAGTACACATTCGATATAATACGCCAATAACGGCCATTTGTGTCAGCGCCCTGACAATGGCGATTCTGCTACTGGTGGTGCCCGATGTGGCGGCTGCTGGTGCTGCGGCGAGTTTGTTATTTCTCATTTCTTTTGCGCTGACGCACTGGACGAGCATTTTGGCCAGAAGGCGACGGCGGACACCTGCGCCATTCCACACGCCATTTTTTCCTCTTATTCCAGTGGCAGGTGGTTTGTGTTGTGCCGGATTGGCACTTTTTCAGGCTGTGTCGGTGCCGACTGCGGGTTTGATCTCGGCTGTGTGGTTGGGTTTGGGTGGATTGCTTTACTGGACGTTATTGGCGCGTCGGGCGCGGGTTGTTGATGCTTCTGCCGAGGCGCTTGACCCGCAACTGGTGCAATTGCGCGGTCGCAGTCTCCTGGTTCTGGTACCTGTGGCCAATCCTCAAAAGGCGGCTGCCATGGTGGCTGTGGCACACGCGCTGGCACCGCCAGGTGTGGGGCGGGTGTTGTTGTTGTCGGTGGTAGCTGCGCCAGAAGACGGTTGGCAGGTCGGAGAGCCACCGCGTTCATTGCTCGATACACAGGCTGTGCTGAGGGAAGCTGTGACGGTTTCTTTTGCAGCAGGATTGGCACCTGAAGCGTTGACCACAATTTCACCGCAGCCCTGGCCGGAGATTGCGCGGGTGTCGCGCATTCATCGCTGCGAGAGCCTGTTATTGGGGTTGAGCAACGTCAATATTACACATCTGGAAGAACTCATCAGTTCTGTGGCATGCGATGTGGTGGTGCTGCACGCGCCATCGGACTGGCGCTTGGAGAACGTGAACCGGGTGCTGGTTCCCACGCGAGGTCTTGGCGCGCACGATAAATTCCGCGCCCGTTTGCTGGGCAGTTTGTGCCGCACGGGTAAACGCGAGATCACATTTTTGCAGGTGTTGCCCGAGAGTGTAAGTGATTTGCAGTGTGATCGGGCACAGCGCAGACTGGCTCAGTTTGCAAGTGAGGAAGTTCCAAATAGTATGTCTGCTCTGGTGGTGCGCAGCAATACACCTCTGGAAGAAATTACGCGCAGAACCCAGGATTATGACCTGGTGGTTCTGGGATTGGATCGTGTTGGCAGAAATCGCAGGCGATTTGGTCAACTGGCACCGGCTCTGGCACAAAATATCGATTGTGCCACAATTATGATCAGCAGACGAGGATGAAAGGAAAGACAAATGTTTGAAGGGGTTTTTCCGATTCTGGTGACGGCTTTTGACGAGCAGGGGAGTCTGGACCTGGAGTCGTTTGACCGCACGATCCGGTTTATGGTGGAGATCGGGGTTGACGGGGTGACGATCCTGGGGGTTCTGGGGGAGTCCAACCGGATGGTGGATGCGGAGCGTGAGCAGCTGATCCGGACGGCCGTGGCTGCGGCGGATGGGCGGATTCCGGTGGTTGTGGGGACGAGCCACAGCGGCACGGCGGCGACCCGGACGCTGAGCCAGATGGCGGAATCTCTGGGTGCGGACGGGGTGATGGTGACGCCGTCGCGGGAACCGGCGCCGAATGAGGCGCGCATTTTTGAGTTTTTTCAGCAGGTTGCAGAGGGGATCTCGCTTCCGGTTGTGGTTCAGGACCATCCGGCGTCCACGCAGGTGCATATGTCCGTGCCGTTGATGCTCCGGCTGGTTGATGAAATTCCCCGGGTGGCCTGCATCAAGGAGGAGGCCGTGCCCACGCCGCCCAGGATTACCGCGCTCATAGAAGGGATGAAAACCCGGCGGGTTTCGATTCTGACGGGGCTGGGCGCGCTTTACGGGTATTTCGACCTGGCGCGGGGGTCGAACGGGTTTATGACCGGGTTCGCGTTTCCGGAGGTGCTGATGGCCATGGTTCGGGCCGCACGGGAGGACCGGTTCGATGCGGTTCTGGAGATCTATCGCCGGTTTCTGCCCCTGATCGTGTTCGAGCAGCAGCCGGGGGTGGCGGTTCGGAAGGAGGTGTTCAGGCTGCGGGGGCTGATTGACAGCAGCCGGGTGCGGCATCCGGGGGGGAATATTGACGGGGCGACGGGTGCACAGTTGAAGTCTTTGCTGGATACGGTGTTGGGAGGCGTGGATATTACGCGACCGATTGAAGTAAAAAGTAAAAAGTAAAAAAGGGGTGTGTTATGAAGATTACTGATGTTGAGATTATTCCGATTTACCCGAAGATCGCAGCGCGGAATGCGGATCAGAAGGCGCGGTTTCGGCAGTTGAATCACCGGACGATTTTTAAGGTGACGACGGATAACGGGATTGTGGGGTACGGGGACGCGCGGTGTGCGGCGCCGCCAAAGGAGAGTGTGGAGGGTGTGGTGGGTCGGAATCCGTTCGACTTTATCAATGCGAACCTGAATACCGGGCTGATGGGGGCGCTTTACGATGCGATGGGCAAGCACTTAGAGATTCCGGCCTACAAGCTGATGGGTCAGAAGGTGCGCGACCGGGTGCCGGTGGCGGCCTGGACGCGGCCGGCCTCGCCGGAGGATCTGGCAAAAGAGGTTCAGCGGGCGGCGGCTGAGGGGTATATGATTTTTAAAATGCACACGTGTACCTATTACGATGTGTTCGAGCAGAACCGGGCGGTTGAGGAGGTGGCGCCGGAGGGGTTTAAGATGCACTACGATTTCAACCACAATCGGCCCCTGTCCGCGGTGGCGCGCATTATTCAGGAACTGGAGAAGTCGTCGGTGGTGGCGCTAATCGAGGACCCGCTGTTTTTGTGGGATACCGATGGGTGGCGGCGGCTGCGCGAGCTGACCCACCTTCCGCTGCTGATGCACGTGCCGCAACTGGGCGGGGGACCAGAGATCATCCAGGGGTGTGCGGACGCGTATATGGTGGGCGAGGGAGGGCTCGGATCGACCCTGGCCCGGGGGATTGCGTGCGCACAAGCCAATATTTCCACGGTCATCCAGCTTACCGGGGGCACGCTGACCAAGGCGATGGCGATGCACATGGGCGCGGTGCTGCCCCTGGTGATGCATTCGACCAATTTAGACGACCAGTACGAGGAGGATGTGGTTAAAGAGCGAATTGAGGTGGCGGAAGGATCCTCACCCGTTCCGGAAGGCCCCGGCCTGGGGGTGGAGGTGGACGAGGAGGCGCTGGCTGTGGCGGCGGCCAACGAACCGACGGAGATTCCCCGGCATCTGGGGGTGCTGCACCTGCCGGACGGGCACAAGGTGTATACGCATTCGTTTCCGGATGTGAGCAAGCTGACCGGGTTTCCGGAGGGGAATATCCGGGGGATCCGGCTGGAGATGCGGGACGACGACGGATCGCCGGAGTTTGAAGAGATGTACGAGCGGGCTGGGAAGGAAGGGGCGGTGTGGGAGAGGTAGAAAAATTTTCGAAATTCGGCCCTGTGGAAAATCCTGGCGATGGCGCTCCAGGTACACCAGAGGGATTCCCGATCACGGCGTTGCCTCTATCTACGAGGGTCACGGGCGTAGCAGGGTGATGTCGCAGAAGATCGGTGCCAGACCAGGAAAGGTAACGCCGAAATGAACCAACCGATTCGCGTGCTTCACGCGGGCAGCGGCCCGGCGTGCGGGCTTGGCGCCGAGGTGCTCCGCTGTGAAGGGTTTCCCTGGCTGGAGGAAGCGCGGGTCGAGGAGTTTGACGCCGCTCCGCCGGGGGTCGAACTGCTCGTTGTCGCAGGCGCGGGGGTCAGCCGCAGGGCCGCAGAACGGCTGGCAAAGGCGGTGGCGCAAGGCATGTCGCTTGTCGCTTTGACGCCGGACCCTGAACTTGCAGCGGCATTTGGGGTGGCGATCGGGGAACCGGTCGTGGACGCCCACCTTTCCGTAACCGGCCTTCCCGGCTGGGAACACGGGGATGTGCCTCTGCTTTGCCCGGACGATGTGGCGCATCCCTTAGACGGGGAAAAAGAGGTGGCGGCGTTGCGGGATTTTGAGGACCGGAGGTGCGGCGCCGGCATTATAAGCGTGCGTCCGGGTAAGGGATGTGCCTGGCTTTACGGGTACGACCTGTGTGAGACGATTGCGATGCTGCGCTACGGCACCGGCCGGCTGGATCCTCCTGAGGACATAAGCTGGAAAGGTCCTCGGGTGATCAACAGTTTTCTGGAGCTGTCCGGTAAACTGCCTCACGACGTTCCGGTGGCCGATCTCCACCAGGATGTGCTGCGGTCGATAGTGACCGGAGCGCTTGCCGATACGTCTTTGCCTCGGCTTTGGCACTTCCCGGAGGGAGCGCCGGCGGTCTGGATGGTGAGGGGGGACGGCTGCGGGGAAGAGGGTGCCGACTTTGAGGTGGCGGTTGTTGAGAAGTACGGAGGCTTTCTTACGTTTTGCCGTCCACCGAAGAGCCGGTACAGCGGGGCGTTGATGCGGGAGTGGCACGACCGGGGACACGGCATTACAATCGAGGCCAATATCAACGAAATCACACAGCCGGTTGTGGAGGACGGCTCCGGCAACCGGACGGTTGCGGAGCTGAACGCGGACTGGCTTCCGGCCATCCGCGCCAATCTGGAAGGGCATCGCGATGGGTTTATGCGCGAGACGGGGCTGGAGATGGAGACGTTTATGACCCACTCCGCTCAGTGGACCGGGCTGCCGATGGCGAAGATGGTGCGTGAACTGGGCTGGCGCACGGCCATTCCCTTTATGTCGTACGATCCCCGCATCTTACCGGGAGATCGGAAGGGGCCTTACATGATCTCCACGGCGCTCCCGATGCGCTACTTCGACCGGGAAGCGGGCGTTCTGGATCTCTGGCACCTGCCGTACCAGAATATCGATACGATCTGGCAGGGCATTGGGAAGCAGCCGCTGCCGGCGGAGGCAGATACGGCGGACCCGGACGCCCGGTATCGCATGCTGGGGCAGACCGGGGAGGCGTACGGAACACAACTGGCGCGGTTTGCAGAAGATGCGGCAACGCGCTGGCACGGGGTTCAGGTTTCCAGTTTTCACCCGCGCTACGTGGCTTCGCCCCGGCCCCATGTTGGGTCGTCACAGCAGGCGCTGGAGATAGCGATGGAAGGGGCCCGGGCAGCCGGCTGCCGGTTTGAGAACCTGGAGCGTTGGTCGCGCTTTTTCCGCGCGAGGGCCGGGGTGCGGCTGAAGGAGTGGTGGACTGAAGGGAGTACAATATTTGTTACGCTGGAATCGAATTCGGGTATGGAAGGGCTTACGCTGCTTTTGCCGGACAGGGTGAAGGAAGTGCGCCTTAAAGAAAGGGGCGATGTATTACCGGTGCGGCAGCTTACTCTGGAAGGACGAACACAGAATGCCGTGGTGGTGGATCTGGGGGAAGGTGCTCCGTTGAGGTTGTGCCTCAAGAAGGCTTAAAACAAAGCAGATTTTTCGCAGATACCGGGCAGTATCCGCTGGCGGATATGGCGTTTTCTTAGCGGTCCTGTGACGGGCGGCCGACTGATAAGGAGATGAGATGGGGATTCAGGATATTTCTTTTGGGCGTGAGAATGTGAAACGTTATGCGTGGGCGCAGTCGATTGTGGAGGGGTGGAAGCAGGATGCGACCTACGCGGTGGCGCAAGAGCGGTCATTTTTCGAGGAGATGATTTCGGAGCTGACCCTGTGGCCGGAGTACGGGCAGAACTGTCCGGTTTGCGTCAACCGGCTGTCTTCGATGGGGGAGTGCGGAATTTATGAGTGGGATGTGCGCGATCCGAACCGGCTGGTTTGTATGTACTGCAAGACGGCGTATCCCAATCCCGAGTATCCGGAAACGGGGCGTGTGACGGCGCCCAGGATGGGGCAGACGTTTACGTTTTATCTGACGGACGAGGAGCGGGCACATCCGGAAGACCGATCCGGCAAGTATGCGTTTAAGTGGAGCCGCAATCCGGTGCATACGAGCTGGAGCGGTGTTTTGAGATCGAAGAAGGCCACCTGGTGCGTTCACCAGGTACCCACCCTGGCCAGGCTGTACGCACTGACGGACGAGGTGGCATACGCCGAGCGGGCGGCGTGGATTATAGATATAATGGCGCAACGGTACCCCAACTTGCTGTTCCACTCCTACGACGGGACAGTTGCGGACCTGCCGCCGGCGGAGGTGGCCGTGGAGATTGGGAGAAATCCCCGGGGCGGGAAGTTCCCGCCCGAGGCGATTGTCTCGGCTTTCGAGGACCGGCACCGGGAGGGTGAGTATGCGACGCTGTTCAATGGATTCTGGGGGGCCGGGCGCTTCGGGTGCAGCGGGTCGGACGGAGGGATGATCCTGAGCATGACGCTGAGTTACGATTTGGTCCGGGAGGCGGCGTGCGAGGATGGGACGCCGGTGATTACGCCGGAGATGGACCGGCGGATTCGGGAGGATTTGATTCTGGCGGGGTGTGTGGATACCGAGAACTGGAATGATATCAACAATAAGTGCGGGCCGGGCCGGGCGTTGAGCGGTGCGGCAGGTATTCTCTTCCAGCGTCCGGCGAGTGTGCGGCGGGCGATCGAGGGGTTCGAGTTGTTGATGCGGGACGATTTTCATTTCGACGGATTTTGCTGCGAGTCTCCCGGTTATTCCGGTATGCACCTGAGGCTGATGCGCCAGATTCCGGAGATTCTCCTGGGGTATTCGGACCCGGAAGGGTATACGCCCGAGGAGGGGGAACCGTTGAAGGACTTCGACCCTTTTCAGGCGTTCGAGCGTTACCGGCTGGCGCTGGAGAGTATGGTGCGGATGCTGGACCCACGCCTGCGCTACCCGGTGATTGGAGACAGCCGGGATGGCAGCGGGCTGGACGCCGAGTACGCCGAGATTCTGGCGGCGCATTACGGAAGCCGCTACGCCGGACTGCTGGAGCGGGCACTGGGAGCGCCGCTGGCGGAAGCGGGGAGCGAGTACGCGCTGTGGCGCCGGGATCCGGATTTGAAGGTGGACGAAGGCGCGGACCTGCCGCTGTATTCGGAATGGTTTCCCGGCTGGCACGTGGCGGTGCTGCGGGGTGAAGAGGTAAGCGACCACACTGCGTTCTACTTCAACGGCTACGCTTTTGGCGGTCACCGGCATTACGATACGCTGGGGATTGTCTACATTGCCCACGGGCAGGAGATGGCGGCCGACCGGGGATACATCTGGGACGATCCGCGCAATGCATGGACGAAGAGCACGCTGTCGCACAATATTGTGACGGTGGACGGGATGAGCCAGAACGGCGAAAACTGTCACTCGACGCTGGAGCTGTTCGGCAGGGGGCCGGGCGTTGAGGTGGTTCAGGCATCGGCGAATGCGTACGAACAGTGCGACCGGTATCAGCGGACGTGCGCGCTGGTGGAGATTCCCGGGGGACAGAGTTATGCCGTGGACTTTTTCCGGGTCCGGGGAGGAGCGCTGCACCGGTACGGGTTTCACTGCAATGGGGAGATGATCGGGATTGCGGGCGCCGATCCGGAATCGGTGGAGGAAGAGATCGAGTGGCTGAGCAATTTTCGGGCGGCAGCCCCGGAAGATGCGTTTACGGCCACGTGGGCGCACGAGGGGGTGCGGATGGATCTGACGCTGCTGAACCCGATCGACCGGCTCTTAGTGGTGGATGCGCCGGGATGGCGTCACGATGTGGGCAGCGATCTTCATGCGCCGCCCGTGCAGCAGGTCCTGGCGGAGCGGACGGATGGGGACAGCCGGTATGCGGCAGTGATGGCGCCGTATACGGGTGAGGCGTCACCCATCCGGTCTGCCCGGCTGGTTCTGGACAGCGCCGACGCGATGGCTGTGGCCGTGGAGCGGGAAGGATGTACGGATTATATCCTTTCCTGTCCGGAGGGCACGACCTGTGAATGTGGACCTGTTACAATGACCGGGCGCTTCGGGTTTGTGTCCGTCGATGCAGAAGAGAAGGCGCTTCGGTCCTATCTGCTGGATGGGACGGAACTCAGATGCGGCGAAGAGCGGCTCGCGCTCTCTGAGGGGCAGACCCCGCTGAAGGTTGCATCGGTTGAAGGAAGGATCTACCACTTAGCAGAGGACGCGCCGGTCGACCGGGGGCTTGTGGGGACTTATCTGCTGGCGGATGAGACGGGATACGAGATCGAATCGGCCACGGCGAGGTCGATTACGGTGCGGGACTATCCGGCGGTTGCATGCGATGAGGTGAGGCTGCTTAATTCAAGTAAAAAGTAAAAAGTAAAAAAAAGTTCGCGATGGGAAGCGGATAGAACAGGTTGTGGTGTTGATGAAGCGTGCGGACGAGCAGGGAGAATGTACCGAGAGGCCGTGGGAAGGGGTTCCGGGGCGGGCCTGGCCGGCTTTTTATGTGGTTACGGTTCTGTACTGGGTGTCGCTTTATCTCTACGTACCGGTGCTCGCGCCCTATGCCGAGTATCGGGGCGGGACGCTGGGGGTTGTGGGGCTGGTGGTGAGCGCGTACGGGCTGGCGCAGCTTCTGCTTCGGGTGCCGGTGGGTATTGCCTCCGACCGGACCGGTCGGCGCAAGCCGTTTATGGCGCTGGGGTTTGTCGCCACCCTGATCGGGTGCCTGGGCTTTGTTGTGGCGCCGGACCCCTGGTTTATGGTGGGCGCACGGTTCATGACCGGGGTTGCCGCGTGCGCATGGGTGGTCTATTCGGTTCTTTTTGCCAGTTATTTTCCGCCGGGTGAGACCATCCGGGCGATGGGTTATATCGTCTTCTGTAACAATATTTCTATTGTGGCCGCGACGTTTATCGGCGGACGGCTGGCCGATGCGTACGGCTGGCTGGCGCCCTTCTGGGCATCCGCCGGCGTGGGGCTGCTCGGCCTTCTGTGTGTCACGCTGATTTACGAACGGCCCCGGCGTCGTTCCGCGACTCAATCCTCCCTGCAGCGCCTCCGGTCCGTGGTCCGCTATCGTGAGCTTGTGTTCGCCTCTGTTGTGGCCGCGCTGGGCCATTATGCCATTTTTGCAACCACGTTCGGATTTGTGGCCAATTACGCGGTGGGGATCGGAGCCACGAAGACCCAGCTCGGCATCCTCTCGATGGTGTTCACGCTTTCCAGTTCGGTCATCGCACTGCTCAGCGGAGCGATCATCGCCCCGCGCCTGGGCAACCGGTTGACTGTTTGCATCGGCTATCTTACGGTTGCCGCGGCCACGGTCGCCATCCCCTACCTGGAGACCGTGGGAGCGCTTTACGCATCCCAAATTATGGCGGGAGTCGGGCGGGGCGCGTCCTATCCCATTTTGATGGCGCTTGCTATTGCCCGTCTGCCCGATTCGGAGAAGGCCACGGGGATGGGTTTTTTTCAGGCCGTATACGTGATCGGGATGTTCGCCGGGCCCGCAGTTTCCGGGCTGGTTGGCGGATGGCTGGGGTATTCCGGGCTGTTTCTTTCGACCGGTGCGGTGGCGGGGGTTACGGCGCTGGTTGCGCTTCGGTTGCCACGGAGAGGATGAGGAAGAAGGAAAGGAGGAAGATTATGCAAGGCGTGGTGATTTTGGGCGACCGGGAGTGCTGTGTGAAGGAATTTCCCGATCCGGAGCCGGGGGCCGGGGAGGTGAGGGTGAAGATGATGGCCAGCGGGATCTGTGGAAGCGATTTGCACACGTACCATATTGATACCGGACCGGGTTTATTCGTAAATTAGGCGTCCATAGCAAGTGCCGTTCAATGTAGAGGACTGGAGGTCAACATTGAAGATAGAGGCGGACCGAGTGTATCTGTGTCGTGCCGAGATCGATCGTGCGGAAGCGCCTTTTGAACGTTACCGGGATCTCGCTTATGACGCATTAAACCGGGTGGATCTGCCTCTGCCTGCCGAGGGAAAAATTCTACTGAAGCCGAATGCGACCGTGCTTTACCCTGCGGAGAAGCGGATCGTCACGCATCCGGGATTTCTGGGGGGGATGATTGACGCGCTGGTGGAGAAGGACGTGGATGCAGAGCGGTTGGTGGTGGGAGATGGCCAGTCGGGCGAGCAGCCGGACCACGGGCGTACGTGGGAGGGGGCGGGGTACGCGGAGATGGCGGTCGGGCGCGGGGTCTCGCTGGCAGCGTTGAACGAGGCTGAGAGCCGGTCCGTGTCCGTGCCCGGTGGGGTGGTGTACAGGGAGTATCCGATTTACCGGGAGGTGACGGATTGCGCGTTTTTCTTTAATGTGCCCCTGGCCAAATGCCACAATCTGGGGTGTACGACGCTGGCGATCAAGAACTTGATGGGGATCCTGGCCAGGCCGGAGCGGCACCTGTGCAATATTCAGGAGGTGGACAAACCGCTGGAGGAGGGGATCTGGCGGCTCACCGACAGCGGGTTGAGCCTGTTTGAAGACCGGTTCTACCACAAGCTGTGCGACCTGGTTGGCGCTTTGCGGTCGCTGGAAATCCCCCGGCTGTGCGTGGTCGACGGGCTGATCGGGCGGGACGGGACAGCGTTCAACGAGGGCGAGAATTATCCGCTGGGCTGGACGCTGATTGGGGAGAACGAGGTCCACGTGGATGCGGTGGGGACCTATTTGATGGGGCTGGACCCGGCGGCTACGCCCTATTTGAAGCTCGCGGCCGAACGGGGGCTGGGAACCGATCGGATTGAGGAGATCGAGGTGGTCGATCTGGCGAGTGGAGAGCGCCTGGACGGGGAGGCGCTGGCAGGGATCCGGTCGAAGCGGACGCTGATGCCGATTGCGCGGTATGAGGAGGGGTATTACGACCGGTTTCGGGCAGACGGGTCGGCGGTGCCCTGGCGGATTGATGAGGTGAACAGGCAGCGGCAGGCGGACGGTCTGGCGCCTGTTTCACCCACATGAAACAGAAGCGCCACGGAAAGACAGGTATAAGAAAATATGGGCTCCTCGCTATTTGGTGTGGGTAACCTTCCCCCAGGAACGACCAGTTGTGGTAGACAAGACGCCCAAGCTGCAGGTTTTGTGGACCAGCCTTCGAGTATTCTTTGTCAACGGTGTTGCCCGACCCGTTGTCTGTTGCTCAGGATTCTATCTTAAAAACAGTTGTTTAAGTTGTTAGATAATAAATTGTTACGATGGACTAAACGGCAAACTGGATCTCCGGATCATTCAATACCCGCCGTGTGTTTAGGAGAGATCTCATGTGCGGATACCGGAGCAAACGGTTAGGAACCACCTCGCACTCGGCAAGAAGACTGGTTCGGGTTTTTATGATTACCCACGTGAAACAGCGAAGAGCCAAAATATGGATAAGGCGGTTATTCTGGCCGGAGGGCTGGGCACACGTATGATGCAAGGCGATGGAGAGACCCGTTTGAGCGATTCACAGGCTGCGCTTGCCGATACCGGTATGAAGGGATTGATTCTCACAGGGCGGCCTTTTCTGGACTATGTTTTAAACGCTCTGGCCGATGCAGGCTACCGGCGCATCTGTTTTGTCATTGGTCCTGATCATGATGCGATACGGGCTTATTATGAAAAAACAGTGACGTGCCGGCGGCTTGTCATTTCGTTTGCGATCCAGGCCCGGCCGCTTGGCACGGCGGATGCGGTTGCTGCTGCGGAAAGTTTTGCAGCGGACGACCCGTTCCTCGCGATCAACTCGGACAACTACTATCCCCCCGAAGTCCTGTGCGCATTGCGTGAACTGGGTGAGAACGGCCTGATTGCCTTTGAACGCGACGGCCTGCTGGCGGGCGGCAATATCCCTTCGGAACGGATTGCCAGGTTCGCCCTTGTGCAGGCCGACAACGACGGGTATCTCACCCGAATTATCGAAAAGCCGTCCCCCGAATTCATTGAGAAGCAGCCTGAACCGATCTGTGTGAGCATGAACTGCTGGCGATTTGATCCGGGGATTTTCCCGGCCTGCCGGGCGATAAGCAAATCTCCGAGGGGTGAGCTGGAAATTACCGATGCTGTTCAGTATGCCGGAGATACCCTGGGTATGCGATTCAGGGCCCTGTCCACCAGCGCACCCGTCCTGGATCTGACCAGCCGCTCTGACGTCGCAAAAGTGGCGGACAGACTGTCGGGCCTGGAGGTAGACCTGTAAACCATCATCAGAGCGGATCATTCTGGTAGGGAGAGAATAAAAAGGAAAATGAAAAGATGCTTAAAACGCAAGTCGAACAGGCGAAGGGAGGCGCAGCCGTCCTCGAGAGGCTCTACCGGGGGGCTTTGACCGCTGGAGAAGAGAGCACGTTTAAGGAGGCGATCGCTCAATGTGTGAAGGAAGATCCCGAAGATATTCTTTCCTCGGCATGGGCCTACCGGCTGGATATACAATCTGCCGAAGCAGAGGAGGAAGTTCAAGTTTCAAAGCAGGACGAAAACCGGCACTGGTGGACGGCCATTGTGGGAAGCGTCACTCTGGGCATACTTTATGCCCTTTTCGCCGGTGACAAAGCGCCTGTTCCCGTTCCGGGTGAGGCGAATCCGTTGTTCTGGATCGGATGGGCGCCCCTGACCGCGCTGGGCGTCCTTTTTTATCTGGCGGTTGTCGATCGAACAAACGAACGCATTCGGTGGTATGGAGGGATAAGGGGCGAAAGGGGTTGTGCTTACAATGCCTGATTATGATTCAACCTTCCGCGTGGCGATTACGGCCGATGCTTTCGAGGCCGACGGATCGTGCAAGTTCAAAGATATGGGGCTTTCGGTGTTTGAGGATCAGCCTCATATCGAATGGTCCGTTTTGGACGCACACCGGCCGGAGATCGGTGCGGATCAGATCCGCAATATGCAGGGGGTGATTGTTCTGACGCCGGCAGTGACGGCTGAAACCGTGCAGGAAGCAGCGCATTTGCTGGCAATCGGACGGTTCGGGGTGGGTTTTGATGCGGTAGATGTGGCTGCCTGTACTCAGGCGGATGTGGCGGTTTTTATTGCGTCGGGCGCTGTGGACCGGTCTGTGGCGGAGGCGACGGTGGGGTGGATGATCGCATTGACACACCATCTGCGCATTAAAGACCGGCTGGTGCGCACCGGCCAATGGGATGCGCGCACCGGGTATATGGGCCGGGAGCTGCGCGACCGGACGTTCGGAGCGGTCGGTCTGGGTGGGATCGCCCGGGAGACCATCCGGCTGCTGGGTACGTTTGAGATGAATAAGCCGCTGGCGTTCGACCCGTATGTTGATCCGGCGGTTGCCGAGGGTCTGGGCGTGCAGCTTGTGGCGCTGGATGAGCTGATGGCACGGGCGGATTTTGTATCCCTCCACTGTCCTCTGAACGAGGAGACGCAGGGCTTGATCGGCAGGCGGGAACTGGGACTGATGAAATCCGACGCTTATTTGATCAATACGGCTCGGGGAAGGATTGTGGATGAGGATGCGTTGTGCGAGGTGCTGGAGATGGGAGGAATTGCAGGGGCGGCTATTGATTGTTTTATGACCGAGCCGATTGTGGAACCGCACCGTTTTGGCGCACTGGACAATGTGCTGCTGGCGCCTCATTCGGTGGCCTGGACGGATGAGCTGTTCCGCGATATCGGACGGGCTACCTGCCGGGGGATGGTGGATCTGTCGCTGGGACAGGTTCCCCGGGGGGTGGTAAATCCGGAGGTGTTCGACCGGGCGGGATTTCAGGAGAAGTGGACGCGGCTGCGGGGAGGGTGAGGCGGGATTACAGGAGAAGGCAAGGAAGGGAAGGGTTTGTGTCTGAGGTTATTCGTATTCATCCGGAGAATAAGAAGGTTTTTGAGTATCGCGGTAAGCCGAAGGTGCTGGTGTGTGCTACCGAGCATTACGGGGCGGTGATGAACCGGCCGTTTCGGTTTGAACGCTACCTGGCAGATGCCGCCGAAAGAGGCCAGACGCTGACGCGGTTGTTTACGTTGTTCAGGGAGTTGCAGACGCCGATGAATCCGTATTCGACCTGCAAACCGGAGTCGCCGGATTTTATTGCGCCGTTCCAGAGGACAGGGCCCGGCGATGCGCTGGACGGGCAGCCCCGGTACAATCTGGCGCAGTGGAATACGGAATTTTTCGACCGGTTGCATGGGTTTTTGTCTCTTGCAGAGGAGTACGGAATTGTTGTAGAGGTGGTGCTTTTCAGCAATACGTACAAGGATGAGGTCTGGGCGCTCAATCCGTTGAATCCGGCCAATAATGTGACGATGGAGCCGCCGGACCCTCCGATCCGGTGGCAGGAGTATATGACATGCCGGCACGAGCAGTTGCTGGGGTGGCAGCGGGCGCACGCGCAGCGCATTGTGGAGCAGACCAATGGTTACGGGAATGTGATCTACGAGATTTGCAACGAACCGTGCCATTTCTCCGGAGGAGATGAGGATCTGCCGGGTGCAGCGGAAGTCAATGCATGGCAGGCTCAGTTTATCGCGTTGATCCGCGATCTGGAAAAGGAGATGCCGAACCGGCATTTGATCGCCGGGCAGGAGGCCATGATGATCCGGCCGTTTGACCAGCCCTGCGACGGTTCGTTTGATGACATGGATTTTGATGTTGTGAATATTCATCCGCTGCCGAATACGAGATGTGAAGGCCGGAGTTACGATATGGGCGAGTTCATGTCCAAGCAGCTCAAGTTGCGGGAACTGCGTGATTTTGCGCTGGAGACCTACAAGCGGCCCAAACCGCTGAATTACGATGAGGATAATGTGGCCACGCAGTACAGGGAGGTTGAGGGCTGGACGGTGCATCGCAAGCGGGCCTGGACGTCGCTGTTTTCCGGGGCGCATTACGATATGATCGATTTTTCTATTGTGCCGTATCTTGAGGCGGGCACACCGGCATCCCGGAAAGGCATTCGGAAATGGATGGGGCATCTGGCGGGGTTTATGCATTCAATCGATCTGGTCAATGCACGGCCGATCACAGGCTGGGTTCAGGAGCAGCCGGAGCATACGGTTGAAGCGGTGTTTGGGGTTGAAGGTGAGGATTATTGTATTTACCTGGCCGATGGCCGGGAGCGGGAGGAGCAGGGATGCGGCGAGCCGATCCTGGGGGCGCTCCGTTTTGATTTGCCGTCGGGCCATTTTGAGGTGTTGTGTTTTTCACCTGTGGACGGCGTCTATTCTCCGGCGGTTCGGGTTGAGGGGGGTAAGCAGCAGCGTGTGGACGTACCGGCCTTTCAGCACGATCTTGTTGTGCGGATCCATAATACACGACAAAACTTAATCTGACCTAAAATATGGAGGATCAATCAGTATCCAAAGACAGTGAAAGAACTCCTGGATGTGATCCTGTATATTGAGCAGAACATACTGCAAATGGTCCAATCCATATCGAAACAGGCTTTTCTCTTTGCATCCGTGTTTTTTGATCTTCAACGGTTTTGTCTTTGCGATCCATTCTCCTACCAGATGAGCCCAGGTGAGGGCAATGGCTAAAAGCGCGATGAGTTTTTCGATTCGTTCCAGATGGATCAGATGGGTCTGTTCCAGATCGAAGCCTCGGCTTTTCAACGCGGCGAACAGGACTTCAACTCCCCACCGTTTTTTGTAATCCTCCAGCGGTTTTCGACCTTTACACTTGCTGGCAACGATGAGAAATTCGTCAGGTAATCGGATGACAGACAAATACAGATGATGACCATAGATCAGACGGGGTTTACGCAGGATGCGCTCTTGGTGAATGTGCAGGTCGGCAAACAAGCATCGAAGCGCGATGTCCCCTTTGCCATTTAGGGTTTTGGCGTTTTCCTTGACGCGGATGGCAAAGCCTAAGGCTTGCGCATCTAACCACGCAAACCATTCTTGCCCAATGAATTCCCGGTCTGCAACGATGACCTGAATCAGGTTTTTATCCACCAACTTCAAGACCCGTTCCATCAACTGGATACGCTCATCGGTGTTGGAGTTGCCCTTTTTGGGCAGCAGTATCCAGCAGATGGGAAATGCAACGCCTTGATAGACACTCCCGGCGGTGAGAATATTGATGGTCAGTTTGCCGAAGCTCCAGGTCGTCCGATCTATCGAGATGGTAAAGTCCGACTTGATCGGCAAGAGATGCAGGATCAAGTCGGCCACCAGGTCATAGGACAGATTAAACGGCTCTTCGCTGTTTCACGTGGGTAATATTACTTTGTCAATTGATGGATAGGTTGGTATCTTTCTGGCAAACAGGAGGATACCAATGGACATCAAAGCATCGACAGACCCTTTGCCCGAGTTAGAGGCGTTTCTTTCTCCCTTCATCCATCACTTTGTGCGTTCTGAAGGGCGAGAAAACCTGGAGCGGTATAGCACGGGCTTGCTCTCAGATCTGCCTCGGAAGAACGGCGAGACCCTCGCAGGAGCGATCCCCCAGACCAATGAGCAGAGGCTCCACAATCTCCTGACCGGGATTCAATGGGATGAAGCCGCCTTCAACGCCCAGAGGGTTGAGCAAATGCGGGATGAAGCGGTTTTGGGCGATGGGGCTTTCATCTTCGACGATACGGGCTTTGCCAAACAAGGCAAGAGCTCAGTGGGTGTTTCCAGGCAATACTCAGGCAGTCTGGGTAAAGTCGGCAATTGCCAGGTTGCTGTGACGGGTGTGTATGCCGATGCGGGGGTGAGTTGGCCATTAAATGCGAGGTTGTATCTACCCAAAGCGTGGACCAATGACCCGGATCGGTGTGCTAAGGCCGGTGTGCCGGAGGAGATCTCCTTTCAGACCAAGCCAGAGATTGCTCTGACCTTGTTGGATGAAGCACGTGGGTTGAAAGTCCCTCATAACGTGGTGGTCGCCGATGCCGACTATGGCAATGATCCTACCTTTTTAAAGGGGTTAGAGAGCCGAAAGGAACATTATGTCGTGGCTGTCCCATGTGATTTTCGGGTTGCCGTGAAAGGGCAACGCAAAAAGGGCAGCGGTCGTGTCGATGAGGTTTTAAAAGCGCTTCCCCGTTCCGCGTGGCGGACCATCCGTTGGCGAGAAGGCACCAAGGGATGGTTGCGTAAAAAATTCATTGCCCAAAGAGCCTATCGCACCCTTTCTGGTGAGTCGATCCAGTTGGGCTGGTTAATTGGCGAACGACCCGGAAGAGGCCAAGAAGGAGACTGGAAATATTACTTCTCCAACTTTCCTAAAGCCACACCCCTGGAACGGATGGTGGAATATGCGCATCGCCGCTGGCTGATTGAACAGTTCCACGAGGTGGCCAAATCGCTTCTGGGGTGGGATGAGTATCAAGGCCGACTCTGGAGGGGATTTCATCGCCATGCCACCATTGTGATGTTGACCTACAGCTTCCTGTGTTGGAAGGAGTGGAACCAGCGCCAAGAAATGCCGCGATCACGGGGAAAACCTCGTGATCCTTTTTCCCCCTCGAAGGGATCGAAGGCGACGTTCCTATGAGGCCATCCACCGCCAGGTGGTCAAAGCCTTATCGAATATGGTGATTGAACAACTGGTGCAGCGTAAACTGACTGAATTAATGCGACCGATGCGTATTTGACAAAGTAATAGTAATCATAAAAACCCGAACCAGTCTTCTTGCCGAGTGCGAGGTGGTTCCTAACCGTTTGCTCCGGTATCCGCACATGAGATCTCTCCTAAACACACGGCGGGTATTGAATGATCCGGAGATCCAGTTTGCCGTTTAGTCCATCGTAACAATTTATTATCTAACAACTTAAACAACTGTTTTTAAGATAGAATCCTGAGCAACAGACAACGGGTCGGGCAACACCGTTGACAAAGAATACTCGAAGGCTGGTCCACAAAACCTGCAGCTTGGGCGTCTTGTCTACCACAACTGGTCGTTCCTGGGGGAAGGTTACCCACACCAAATAGCGAGGAGCCGATTAAACTCACTGAAGAAACGTTGGATTCTGCGATAGTTGGACTTCTGCTTGGCTTTGCCGTTGAGGGCGTTGGCCAGTTTGGTGAAGTTGACGGTTGTGAGCTTGATGAGAGACACAATGAAGGCGGCGATGAATTTTACCCGGGCCTTATGACAGGGTAAATACCATTGCATCACGTCGTGTAATTCATTAACTTGAGGAGACATAGACCTGTGTTTGATGATGGATGAGTTGTTGGATCTTGACAACCCAAACTTAACTCATTTCACCACTCAGCGCAGGTCTTTTCCTTTTTTGTCGTGTACCATGGTGCGGATCAGAAAGACGGAGTAGTTATGGGCCGATTGCAAGGGCAGGTGGTCTGGATCAGCGGCGCAGCATCTGGCATGGGAGAAGCCACGGCCGAACTGTTTGCCGCCGAGGGGGGACGGGTTGCGGTTGTGGATGTTCAGGTCGAGCGCGGCCGGCAGGTGGTGGGCCGCATAACCGACCAGGGCGGTGAGGCGATTTTTCTGGCGTGTGACGTGGCGCAGGAAGACCAGGTGCGGGAATCTGTTGAAGCAACAGCAGCACATTTTGGCGCCCTACAGGCCATTGTGAATTGCGCCGGCATTGTGCATGTGGCGCCGCTGCACGCGTATTCCGAGCAGGAGTGGGACCGGTTGATGGGGGTGAATCTCAAGTCGATTTTCCTCTCGGTTAAACATGGGATTGCGCATCTGCGAAAACACAAACGCAGTTATATCGTGAATATCGGATCGGTGGGCAGTTTCATCGGGCAGGCCGGCACGCCGGCTTATACGACGTCCAAGCATGCGGTGCTGGGTTTGAGCCGGTCTATCGCGCTGGATTATGCTGCGGATGGGCTGCGCTGCAATTGCATCTGTCCGGGCATTACGGATACGCCGATGTTACGGTTTCACCTGAATACAACAGGCGATCCGGAGGCTACGCTGGCGGAGCGCCTGCGCCGCGTGCCGATGGGGACAGCGCTTATGCCGACGGATATCGCACGGGCGGCGCTTTATTTTTGCTGTGAGGATTCCGCCGGGATTACGGGTACGTCGCTGGTGGTTGATGGGGGGTATACTACGGCTGCGGAGTGGGCGACTTCGGGGCCAACACGTTTTTCGGAGGAGCTATGAGAGTTAGGCTCGCATGTGCCGATTTTGCTTTTCCACTGCTGTCACACGACGGGTCGCTTCAGCTTGTGTCGATGCTGGGGTTCGAGGGGGTGGATATCGGTCTGTTTGAGGGGCGATCGCATCTGTGGCCGTCACGGGAATTTCAGCATGTGCGGCGGTCCGCCCGGCGGCTGAAAAAAAAGCTGGACGATCTGGGTCTCCAACCGGCGGATGTGTTCTTGCAAATGGCAATGGATTTTAATCCGTATGCAATCAACCATCCGCAGAGATCCCGGCGGCGCAAGGCGCGGGAGTGGTTTTTGAAGGCACTGGAATATGCCGCCGAGTGCGGGTGTAAACATGTGACCACACTGCCAGGTGTACATGTTGACGGAGAGCCGCGTTCCGATTCGTTTGCCCGGGCGGTGGATGAGTTGAACTGGCGTGTGGCGCAGGCCGGTGCGTGTGATATTGTATTTGGTATTGAGGCCCATGTGGGGTCTCTGGTACCCCGCCCGAAGTCGGCGGAGCGGCTTGTGCAGGCGGTTCCCGGGTTGACATTGACGCTGGATTATACCCATTTTACACGGGTGGGGCTGCCGGACTCGGAGGCGGAGCCGCTTGTGAAATATGCCAGCCATTTTCATGCTCGGGGCGCCCGAAGGAGCCGGTTGCAGACGTCGTTTGACCGCAATGTGATCGATTACAGGCGGGTGTTCAAAACCATGAAGACCGGCGGATACCGGGGATGGATCGGGATCGAGTATGTATGGATCGACTGGGAGCACTGCAACGAGTGCGATAACCTTTCTGAAACGGTACGGTTCCGAGATTTTTTCAGGGCATTGGGGTGAAAGTTGGAGGTTAAAACTAGGGAAGAAATGCAGGAATTTTTACACAATACCGACTGGACGGTTGCCATACGGTCCGACATATTAACACTGATTTTCAACATGTTTACATTGATGGGATACAGTGGATTTCTTTTAACATGGGTATCTGTAGGTTACTGGGTCATCAATAAAAACGCATTTGCCGGAGTTGGGTTGTTTCTGCTGCTGAGCCTTCTCTTAAACGTCTATTTAAAAGATCTTTTTCAGGATCCAAGGCCCGACGAGATATTTCATTTGGATACCAAGGTCGGAAAATCGTTTGGGTTTCCAAGTGGACATTCCCAGATGGCGGTTGTCATATGGTTTTGGCTTGCCTGGGAGTATAGGAAAACTTGGGGGTGGATAGCAAGTTCGATACTGGTCGTCGGAATATCCTTCAGTCGACTTTATCTTGGCGTGCATGATGTTGAAGATGTGTTGGGCGGTGTCGGCATTGGTTTGATTAGTCTCTTGGTTTTTATTTTTTTTACTTCCAAACGTTTTGAACGGTGGAAAAACATCAACCTCATTTGGCAGATGGTTGCTATCATTTTAATAGAAGCAGCGTTTTTTCTAACCTGGCCGGGTAAATTACAAGAACATACAATAGGTTTTGGCATTTTTCTGTTCGGTTTCTGGATCGGCGTCATCGTGAACAACCAAAAAATTGGATTTTTAAGAAGCATGGATTGGCGAAAAATAGTTGGCGCCAGTCTGGTTGGACTTGCTGGACTTTTCGCTTTGCGAAAAGGACTGCCTGAGCTGGGTAGTACCCTGAGTCTGGATGGTACGATATTCAGGTTGCTGACCCAGAGCCTAATTGTAAGTTTCTACATAACGGCCATAGCCCCATGGATTTTTCAAATTTTAAAGCTGGGTGATAGAGAGACGACAGTCATGGAATCTTAGAGGTATATGGCAATCGGCAGCCAGATATAAAAGGGTTTGCGGCCTCGAACATCTGGAGAATGAAGCAGTTTTACGAGACTTATGCCGAAAATGAAAAACTCGCCTCACTGGGGCGAGAATTGTCGTGGACGCATAACAGGGCGATCTTTTCTCGCTATAAAACGGATGATGAACGGGCATTTTATCTCCATTTAACGGCTAAAAACTATCTCTCCGTTAGAGAGCTGGAACGACAGATCGGCAGTGGTGCGTTTGAACGCGCAATGCTCGCTGAAGGCAAGCTGTCTGAAACCATTAAAAATCTTCGCTCCGTATACAATCTTTACCGTTGGGCCTCTTCTGTGATTCATTTGAGTATTGATTTCATGTAGCCAATAGGCTACATTTTATTTATGATTGAAATCCGCAAGACTCAGGTTTTCGCCCTCTAGCTTGACGCTCTGAGCGACCTCCGTGCAAGGGCACGAATCCAGGCTCGAATTGAGCGCCTGGCGATGGGGAATCCGGGGGATGTTAAGCCGGTTGGAGAAGGCGTCTCCGAATTGCGGATTGATTACGGACCCGGTTATCGGGTGTATTTCAAGAAACGCGGGCGGGCGTTGATTGTGCTTCTGGCAGGTGGCGACAAGAACAGCCAGACCCGAGATATCAAGACGGCCCTGCGCCTTGCACGCAATCTATAGGAGTAGAAGATGGCTAAAACAGCGACCACGCGCTACGATGTAGCCGAGCATCTCCGCACTCCCGAAGAAATGGCTGCTTACCTGGAAGCGTGTCTTGAAGAGGCTCCGGGGGACGCGGCTTTTATTGCCAAAGCCTTAGGAGATATCGCGCGGGCAAAGGGAATGACCCAGGTCGCTCGGGATGCAGGTCTTTCTAGAGAAAGCCTGTACAAAGCGCTATCTGGAGAGCGGACCCCAGGTTTTGACACCATTCTCAAGGTCATTGCGGCGTTGGGATTGAAACTGCACGCTGAAGCTATTGATGCCCGGCCCAACCAATCGTTGCAGCAGCCCGCCTTCGGCGGCCGCTGAACTCAAACGTTCGGCACGAGAGGATTTGCGGTTGGATGATGGACATAAGAAGCTACAACCGTGAGGCATGGGACAGGCAAGTTGAGGGCCGGAATCCCTGGACAATACCCGTGTCCCCACAGAAGGTCGCAGCCGCGTGGAGAGGTCAGTGGGAGATATTCCTCACACCCACGCGACCCGTGCCGGAAGACTGGTTTCCTCCGCTGCGAGGAGCGTCCGTGCTGTGTCTGGCCTCCGGTGGTGGACAGCAGGGACCGATTCTGGCAGCAGCAGGCGCGGAAGTGACGGTTTTCGACAACTCGCCTCGCCAGCTTGAACGAGATCGTCACGTTGCGGAGAGAGACGGGCTTCACCTGCGAACTGTCGAGGGAGACATGCGGAACCTGTCTTGCTTTCCGGACGAAACATTCGATCTGATCGTCCACCCGGTCTCGAATACCTTCGTGCCTGATGTCAAGCCCGTATGGCGGGAAGCATATCGAGTTCTTCGGCTTGGTGCATATCTCCTGTCAGGATTCGACAATCCCGTGGTTCACGTCTTTGATGACACAGCTTATGAACGGGGAGAACTCATCGTCGCGAATGTTCTGCCGTATTCGGAAGCGGAATCACTTTCGGCTGAGGATCTGGCACAGCACAGACGAGAAGGCGTGCCGCTGGAGTTCGGACACACACTCGATGATCTGATCGGCGGCCAGATAGAATCTGGCTTGGTTATCGCCGGGTTCTACGAGGACCGTTACCCTCAGGAGGATCATGACGTGCTGGGGCACTACATGTCCACGTTCATGGCGACGAGAGCGTACAAGAAGAGCGGAGCCAGCGAGAAGGGCGCCGAACCAATTGAAAATGTCTCTGATTCTTTGCACTGATGACTCCCTTGATTGGATGAGAATTCAACTCGCTACGATAGAGTATCAAAGAAGACCAGGCCTGCCCCACTTCCGAGCAACCTCAACCCGTCACGGGAATTTCAGCATGTGCGGCGGTCCGCCCGGCGGCGATCGGGATCGAGTATGTGTGGATCGACTGGGAGCACTGCAACGAGTGTGATAACCTTTCTGAAACGGTGCGGTTCCGGGATTTTTTCAGGGCATTGGGGTGAAAGTCAGAGATTAAGACCCAGGAACTTCGCTCCGCATACTATCTTTACCATTATGCCGCAAGAATTGTAGCACACACGAGGAGGTAAACATGGCACAAACCCTTACCGTCACACTGCCTGCTGACGTTAAGCAGGCAGTGGATGAACTCTCACAAAAAGAAGGTGTTTCCCCTGACGAGGTTGTCGGCCGGGCTGTCAAGCAACACATTTTTCTGCGACAGTTTCGCTCGTTGCGCGAACGGATGTCGGCTAAAGCCAAAAATCAAGGTGTTGTCACGGATCAAGACGTTTTTGATCGTGTCTCATGAAGCTTGTTCTGGATACGAACGTCTTGATCGCCGCGTTGATCACCCGTGGCGTATGTGCCGATCTGCTCGAACATTGCGTTCTGTCTCACACGATTGTGGCATCCGATTTCATATTCGACGAATTGCAGGGTCATCTGGTTCGGAAATTCAAGTACACGAATCAAGAGGCCAGCGAAGCGACTACACTGCTCGCATCGCAGGTAGAGATTGTTACGCCAAGATCACTCGATCGTCCGGTTTGCCGCGATCCGGATGGCAATTTCGCTGCGCTGCATTGTCACCGGTGAGCTTGAACGTCAGATGACCTGAAATACCCAAGAAGGGGCACCAGAGCTGAATGGCGACAAACCATCAAGACCTCCAATCCCACCTTTGGGAAGCCGCCAACATCCTGCGCGGCTCGGCGGTCGATCGCACCGACTGGAAGGGCTACATCCTGCCGCTGCTCTTCTTCAAGCGGATCTGTGATGTCTGGGATGAGGAGACCGCCGACGCGGCCGAGACCTACGGCGACGCCGATCCATCGCAGTTCCCCGAGGTCCACCGCTTCCAGGTGGCCGAGGGCTGTCACTGGCGTGACATCCGTGAGACGCCCGCCAACGTTGGCACCGCCCTCCAGCACGCCATGCAGGAGATCGAGCGAGCCAACCCCGACACGCTCTACCGGGTCTTTGGATCCGCCGACTGGGGCAACAAGGAGAAATTCACAGACGAGCTCCTCAAGGATATGATCGAGGGCTTCTCCTCGATCTCGCTTGGCAACAATGCCGTTGACACTGACATCCTCGGCGGCGCCTACGAGTACCTCGTGGGCAAGTTTGCCGACGTCAACCGCCGCAACAAGGCCGGCGAGTTCTACACCCCCCGAAGCGTGGTGCGGATGATGGTCGAGATCCTCGATCCCAGGGAAGGTGAGTCGATCTACGACCCCGCCTGCGGCACCGGCGGCATGCTGCTCGCCGCCATCGACCACGTGAAGCGAAACGGTGGCGACCCTCGCACCTTCTTCGGCAAGATCTACGGCCAGGAGAAGAACCTCACGACCTCCTCGGTCGCCCGGATGAACCTCGTCCTCCACGGCATCGAGGATTTCCAAATCGCGCGCGAGGACACCCTCCGCGATCCCGCCTTCACTGACGGCGCCGGGGGCCTCGCCACCTTTGACTGCGTGATCGCCAATCCGCCCTTTTCGCTGAAGGAATGGGGACGCGAGGTCTGGGAGAACGACCCCTGGGGCCGAGCGCAGTACGGCCTGCCCCCGGACAGCTACGGCGACTACGCATTCGTCCAGCACATGATCGCGTCGATGGCCCAGAGCGGAAGCGGCCGGATGGCCGTTGTCCTCCCGCAGGGCGCACTCTTCCGGAAGAGCGCTGAAGGCAAGATTCGTAAGGCATTGCTCAAAGAAGATCTGATTGAAGCTGTCATTGGGCTTGCACCAAACCTCTTCTACGGCACAGGTCTGGCCGGTTGTGTCGTGATCCTGCGGCGCAAGAAGCCGGCGGACAGGAAGAACAGAGTGCTGATCATCGACGCATCGAGCCTATTTCGCAAAGGGCGCGCCCAGAGTTTCCTGGACCCGGAGCATGGGAATCTGATCCTGAAGTGGTTTCGCGACTTTGCGGACGTGGAGGATAGAGCCAGGGTCGTTTCGCTTGACGAGATCAAGGAGGAAGACTGGACGCTCAACATCTCGCGCTATGTGCTGCCGCCTATTGGAGAGGACATCCCGCCGTTGCCGGAGGCCGTCGCAGCGTTCAAAGAAGCGCTTTCGGAAGCGCGCGTTGCAGAGGAGCACTTGCGCACCGTATTGGTTGAAGGTGGGTGGCTGGAATGACTGAGCCCGTTAGATATCACATGGGGGGATTCCCTCCCTCTTCGCTGGAGTGGGAGTCGCTGATCCCGCTTATCGGTCCTGCGAACGCGGCGGTTGCTCGCTATGACGGGCTCTTGAATGCTATTCCAAACGCCGCCGTGCTGCTGTCTCCGCTGATGACTCAGGAAGCGGTGCTGTCGTCACGGATAGAGGGCACTCAAGCGACGATGGAGGAAGTCCTTGAGTTCGAAGCCGAAGCTGATTCGTCCGGCATCTCGGATGAGAGGCGTGACGATATCGAGGAGATCCTGAATTACCGAAAGGCGATGTGGCGTGCTGAGGAGCTGCTGCGTGATCTCCCCCTTTGCCAGCGAATTATCAAGGAAGCGCATACCGTTCTGCTGGACGGTGTTCGCGGTCACAGCAAATCACCGGGCGAGTACCGCCGAATGCCTAACTGGATCGGCCCTCCGGGCTGCGCCATCGAAGAAGCAAGGTACGTGCCCATCTCAGCTGATGCCCTGCCCGATGCCATGGGTGCTTGGGAGCGATACATCCACGAGGACTCACCGGATCGCCTGGTACAACTCGCCATTCTGCATGCCGAGTTCGAAGCACTGCACCCATTCCTGGACGGCAACGGGCGGCTTGGCCGCATGCTTGTGCCGCTTTTCATGGCCAAGATAGGTCTGCTCTTGGAACCTATGTTCTATATCAGTGCGTTCTTCGAGAGAAACCGCGACGAGTACTATGAGCGCCTGCTTGCGGTTTCCCGCGATGGAAACTGGACTCAATGGACTGCCTTCTTCCTGAAGTCGGTCATTGAGCAGGCGAATGAGAACCAGAACAAGGCGCAGAGCATCCGGCTCCTGCATGACGAGACCAGCCGCCGCATTGCCGAAATCAGTCACTCGCAGTATGCAGTCCAGGCGACCGAATTCCTATACAAGCACCCATAATACACGACAAAACTTAATCTGACCTAAAATATGGAGGATCAATCAGTATCCAAAGACAGTGAAAGAACTCCTGGATGTGATCCTGTATATTGAGCAGAACATACTGCAAATGGTCCAATCCATATCGAAACAGGCTTTTCTCTTTGCATCCGTGTTTTTTGATCTTCAACGGTTTTGTCTTTGCGATCCATTCTCCTACCAGATGAGCCCAGGTGAGGGCAATGGCTAAAAGCGCGATGAGTTTTTCGATTCGTTCCAGATGGATCAGATGGGTCTGTTCCAGATCGAAGCCTCGGCTTTTCAACGCGGCGAACAGGACTTCAACTCCCCACCGTTTTTTGTAATCCTCCAGCGGTTTTCGACCTTTACACTTGCTGGCAACGATGAGAAATTCGTCAGGTAATCGGATGACAGACAAATACAGATGATGACCATAGATCAGACGGGGTTTACGCAGAATGCGCTCTTGGTGAATGTGCAGGTCGGCAAACAAGCATCGAAGCGCGATGTCCCCTTTGCCATTTAGGGTTTTGGCGTTTTCCTTGACGCGGATGGCAAAGCCTAAGGCTTGCGCATCTAACCACGCAAACCATTCTTGCCCAATGAATTCCCGGTCTGCAACGATGACCTGAATCAGGTTTTTATCCACCAACTTCAAGACCCGTTCCATCAACTGGATACGCTCATCGGTGTTGGAGTTGCCCTTTTTGGGCAGCAGTATCCAGCAGATGGGAAATGCAACGCCTTGATAGACACTCCCGGCGGTGAGAATATTGATGGTCAGTTTGCCGAAGCTCCAGGTCGTCCGATCTATCGAGATGGTAAAGTCCGACTTGATCGGCAAGAGATGCAGGATCAAGTCGGCCACCAGGTCATAGGACAGATTAAACGGCTCTTCGCTGTTTCACGTGGGTAATCATAAAAACCCGAACCAGTCTTCTTGCCGAGTGCGAGGTGGTTCCTAACCGTTTGCTCCGGTATCCGCACATGAGATCTCTCCTAAACACACGGCGGGTATTGAATGATCCGGAGATCCAGTTTGCCGTTTAGTCCATCGTAACAATTTATTATCTAACAACTTAAACAACTGTTTTTAAGATAGAATCCTGAGCAACAGACAACGGGTCGGGCAACACCGTTGACAAAGAATACTCGAAGGCTGGTCCACAAAACCTGCAGCTTGGGCGTCTTGTCTACCACAACTGGTCGTTCCTGGGGGAAGGTTACCCACACCAAATAGCGAGGAGCCGATTAAACTCACTGAAGAAACGTTGGATTCTGCGATAGTTGGACTTCTGCTTGGCTTTGCCGTTGAGGGCGTTGGCCAGTTTGGTGAAGTTGACGGTTGTGAGCTTGATGAGAGACACAATGAAGGCGGCGATGAATTTTACCCGGGCCTTATGACAGGGTAAATACCATTGCATCACGTCGTGTAATTCATTAACTTGAGGAGACATAGACCTGTGTTTGATGATGGATGAGTTGTTGGATCTTGACAACCCAAACTTAACTCATTTCACCACTCAGCGCAGGTCTTTTCCTTTTTTGTCGTGTACCATGACAAGCACCCCATTTTCAAGGCTTCGGATTTCTATCGCGACCCCGACATGACGCCAGCCAGTGCCCGCCGGATTCTCAAGTTGTTGCAGGACAATGGGTTCTTCTCTGAAATCCGTCCAGCGAGTGGTCGCAGATCGGCAGTTCTGGCCTACCGCGAACTGCTGAATGCGGCAGAAGGCAGAGAGGTTTTTTGATGCTAGCGAATGAGCAACAAGCTTGTTTGTTGCTAACGAAACCCTTCTTTGGTAGCAACAAAGTAGTTTACTGCTATTCTACGGACAGCAACACTCGAAGCAGGCATGATCAAGCCCCGGAGCACGGACAAGACGTCCACCAGGTATCGGAGCTGTGAGCCGATGTAGGCATGGTTTCTTATTCAAAGGGAAGGCCTTCGAGCGGGGCATCGGGCGCACAACTCTCGTGATATCAATGCGTTGCTTGTTCAAACGGAAATCTAAGAACGAGCCCAGCATGGGGTGTAAGGGAAGATCCGGAACATGAGCGATAGTCTGACACAACGGGAACTTGAGTCCTACCTCTGGGGAGCGGCGACGCTGCAGCACGGTGCTGATCGGGCCAGGTACGGCGAAAACCTCTTTGCGAAACTGAGCCGAATGCTCAAAAAGAGCGCTTCTGTCGCGTATCACCCCCGTGAGCTGCGTCGGTGTCGTGAGTTCTACGCAGCTTATCCTCAGATTTGGGGGACACTGTCCCCCAAATTCGACCACCTTATATCTGCAGTCATTCGGAAATCGTTGATTGCCGGATCCCCCCAGGTGGCGACAGCGGCAATTCAGAGGCCGACGTCCCCCAAATTCCAGATCCCTCCCGAGCAACTCATCAACTCCCTATCGTTCAGTCATTTCGCTGAATTGATAGCCATCGCCGACCGACTCAAACGCAGCTTCTATGAAGTTGAATGTATCCGGGGAAACTGGTCCGTGCGGGAGCTCAAGCGCCAGATCGGCAGCCTCTATTACGAGCGTTCCGGCTTATCGGAGAACAAGGAGAAACTGGCTGAACGCGTCCGGTCCGGCGTGGAGCAGGCCGAACCGAAACTCGCCATTCGGGATCCGTACATCTTCGAGTTCCTCGAAATCAAGTCGAAGGAGGTCATGAGCGAGTCCTATCTGGAGGATGGCCTGCTCGATAAGCTGGAGGATTTCTTGCTCGAACTGGGTCATGGCTTCTGTTTCGAAGCCCGGCAGAAGCGTATCCTCATCGGCGACAGCCATGGGTTCGTTGATCTCGTGTTCTATCATCGCATCCTGAAGTGTCATGTCCTGGTGGAACTGAAGATCGAGCCGTTCACCCATGAAAACTTGGGCCAACTCAACACCTACGTCAGTTGGTACCAAAAGAACATGATGGAAGAGGGCGACAACCCGCCGGTCGGCATTTTATTGTGCACGCAGAAGGACCGCGCCCTGGTGGAATACGCCCTTGCCGGTATGAACAACAAACTGTTCGTCTCCAAGTATCAACTCCAGCTTCCTCGAGCGGAAGAGCTTCAGAAATTCATTGAGAAAAATATCAAGGAATTAGGGGCAGAATGATGTACAGAAAAAACGGGACCGATCGGCAGCGCTTTTTTGTTGAGCCTTACGAGCAATTCGCCAGGGCCGATCAGCCTGAGGCCACTATCAGGAAGAATCTGGAGGCTTTGGGTTATGGGGAGTGAGTCCATTATAGGCCCTATACCCACGGACTGTGAGATTTCGACCCTCGGTGAAGTCTGCCACTGCGGGGGAGGAAACATTTGGCTGGGACCGCCATACGGAGTTACATTGTAGGTTGTAGTGAGACAAACTCAACTCACCCAGGACGCCAAACTTCAACTGGCCCATCGCCAACAACGTGCTGCGCAGGCTCTAGGCGCCCGGCACGTACCGCCGCCTGCCCGTGACCATACTGCTGCGGCTTCACGGAGGACATGTGAGTCTATCCGAAACAATGTCTAACCCATTCTTCGATCACCCTATCCTGAACTCTCCCTATGCGCGACCTGAGCGGCATTGGGAGCTGGATGAGCAGGGGCAGCCGACGCAGCGGATTGTTGAAACGCGGCGCCGTGCCGAGTTCATCACGCCCATCCCGAAGCCGAAGAAGCGAAAGAAGGCATCCACGCAAGAGGCCCTCGTCTTCGACGAGGGTAAGGGGCTGTCAACAAAGGACCAGCAATACGACCCCACCTCGATCATCAATGAAGTTCGCGGGCACGTGGCCACCTGGCGTGCCTTAACCAAGCCCAGTCAATGGCAAGTTACGCCGGAGACAGCCCGGCTCCTGCAGCACTGGCGACACCACGATTTCAGCGGCATCCGCCCATTCTTCTGTCAGATCGAGGCGGCGGAGACCGCGATCTGGCTTATCGAGGTTGCGCCTCAATCCATCAACGGCAAGCGTCTGCTGCGGAACCTCGAACTGGCGAACCAGGACGCCAACCCCGAGCTGCTGCGGTTGGCGCTGAAACTTGCGACTGGCGCTGGCAAGACGACGGTGATGGCGATGCTTATCGCCTGGCAGACTGACGTGTTTTGGAATTGTGGACACACCAAGAAGCAGTTATCTTGTAGAATAAGGAGGTGTGTCGATGAAAGTGCAAAGATCATCCCATTCGAAGAAGCGATATGATGCTGAATTCAAGAGGGAGTCCGTTCGTTTGGCTGAGACCAGTGGTAAGACGGACCGGCAGATAGAGCGGGACCTGGGGTTGTACCAGGGAGCGATCGCGCGCTGGCGTAAGGAGCTGGAGGGAGACCCGATGGACGCGTTTCCGGGCACAGGGCACCAGAAGCCTTTAGAGGAGGAGAACCGTCGGTTACAGCGAGAGCTTGCAATCGCTCGGGAAGAACGGGACATCCTAAAAAAAGTGGTCGCCATCTTCTCAGAGGGACCGAAGACAGATTCAGGTTCATGAAGGCGCATCGCAAGTCGTTTTCGGTGGAGAGGATGGCGAAGGTGCTCGAGGTGTCGAAAAGCGGTTATTATGCCTGGCTTTCCCGTCCTGAGAGCAGGCGAAAAAAGGAACGGCGTTATTTGGATGTCCTGGTGAAAGCGGCCTTTGAGGCCAGCCACGGCCGGTATGGAAGCCTGAAGATCAGCCGCGAACTGGCGGCACAAGGCAATCCCTACAGTCGCAGCCGGGTGGCCGATTCGATGGGTCGCCAGGGCCTGCGGTCGAAAGTGCGACGGAAGTTCGTGGTGACCACCGATACGAAGCACAACCTGAAGGCGTCCCCGAACCTGCTGAACCGGGAGTTCAAAGTCGATCGTCCAAACAAGGTGTGGACCAGCGATATCACCTATTTGCGCTCTGGTGCGGGATGGTTGTTCCTGGTGGTCTTTCTCGACCTGTATTCCCGTCGCATAGTTGGCTGGTGTGTCTCTACCTCGTTGGGACACGAAACACTGCTCACGGCCCTGTCTCGTGCAGTTTGGCAACGCAGACCGGAACCGGCCCTGATGATCCACTCCGATCGGGGAATCCAGTATTGCTGCGATGGCTTCCGACAGGCTATTGACAGACATCAGTTTGTTCAAAGCATGAGCAGAAAAGGAAATTGTTGGGACAATGCCGTGACCGAATCTTTCTTCCGGTCGTTGAAAACCGAATGGTTGTATCATGTCAATCTGAAAGATCTCGATCACGCACAACGCGAACTCTTCGAGTATATCGAGCTGTTCTACAACAACCAGCGGCTGCACGCGACTCTGGACTATGTGTCGCCCGCTAATTTCGAAGCGCCGCTGCAGCACCAGAAAGAGGCTTAATCAACTGTCCATTTTTTCCGGACCACATCAGACGGTCAACTCCGTGCGCCGCCCAACGAGCAAACAATTCACGCGCGGATTTCTGGTCTGTGCACCCGGCCTGACAATCAAGGACCGGTTGCGCGTTCTGCAGCCCAACGATCCGGACAGCTACTACGCCAGTCGCGAGTTGGTCCCCAGTGACATGCTCGACGACGTCAGGCGCGCCAAGATCGTCATCACCAATTACCACGCCTTCAAGCTCCGCGAGCGGATCGGGCTATCTAAGGGCAACAGGCAACTGCTCAAGGGACGAACCGGCGAGGAGATCAAGACTACCGAGACCGCAGGCCAGATGCTGCAGCGCGTGATGCCCGACCTGATGGGCATGAAGAACATCCTCGCTATCAACGACGAGGCGCACCACTGCTACCGGGAAAAACCGCCGGAGGCTGACGACCAGGCCCTGAAGGGGGACGAGAGGAAGGAGGCGGAGAAGAACAACGAAGCTGCCCGCCTATGGATCTCCGGCCTCGAAGCCGTGAACCGCAAGCTCGGCCTCAGCCGCGTCATTGATCTGTCTGCGACGCCATTCTTCCTGAGCGGCTCCGGCTATGCCGAGGGTACGCTGTTCCCGTGGACGACGAGCGACTTCTCCCTCATGGATGCGATTGAATGCGGCATCGTCAAGCTGCCGCGCGTGCCGGTGGCCGAAAACATCCCAGGGGATGAGATGCCGATGTTCCGGGATCTATGGGAGAACATTCGTAAAGACATGCCCAAGAAGGGGCGCGGCAAGGGCGCGGCGCTCGATCCGCTCAAACTTCCCGCTCGCTTGCAGACGGCGCTGGAGGCCCTCTACGGCCACTACGCCAAGACCTTCAAGCTCTGGGAGGAGCACGGCATCAAGGCGCCGCCCTGTTTCATCGTCGTGTGCCAGAATACGTCAATCTCAAAGCTTGTCTACGACTTCATCTCCGGCTTTCATCGCCAGAACGATGACGGCACTACCACCTTGGAGAACGGACGCCTGGCACTGTTCCGTAATTTCGACGAAACCACCGGCAATCCGTTGCCGTGCCCGAACACGCTCCTCATCGACAGCGAGCAGCTCGAAGCGGGCGATGCGCTGGACACCAACTTCCGCCGTATGGCCGCCGACGAGATTGAGCGCTTTCGGCGTGAGATCGTCGAGCGCACCGGCGATCCCCGCGCCGGCGAAAACCTCACTGACCAGGAACTGCTCCGCGAGGTGATGAACACCGTCGGCAAGCCCGACCAGCTTGGCGGGGCCATCCGCTGCGTCGTCTCCGTGTCCATGCTCACGGAAGGCTGGGATGCCAACACCGTCACGCACGTCCTCGGTATCCGCGCCTTCGGCACTCAGCTCCTGTGCGAGCAGGTCGTTGGCCGGGCGTTGCGGCGCCAGTCCTACGACCTCAATGAAGAAGCGCTGTTCAACGTGGAATACGCCGATGTCTTCGGCATTCCCTTCGACTTCACGGCCAAGCCCGTCGTCGCTCCGCCGCAGCCGCCACGGGATACAGTTCATGTCATGGCCGTGCGTCCCGAGCGCGACGCGCTGGAAATCCGCTTTCCCCGCGTTGAAGGCTATCGCGTGGAGTTGCCGGAGGAGCGACTGCGCGCCGACTTCAACGAGGACTCCATCCTGGTACTCAGCCCGGACCTCGTCGGCCCATCCATCACCCGCAACTCCGGGATCATCGGCGAAGGTGTCGATCTGAGTCTCGAACATCTGGGCGACATGCGGCCTTCCACGCTGATCTTCCACGTCACTCATCGGCTGCTCTACACGCAATGGCGCGACCCTGGCGAGGAACCCAGGCTCCATCTCTTCGGGCAGCTCAAGCGCATCACCAAACAGTGGCTCGACACCTATCTCCACTGCAAGGGCAACACGTATCCTGCGCTGCTCATGTATGAGGGACTCGCGGACATGGCCTGCAATAAGATCACCGCCGCCATCACCCGGCAGTTCCTCGGTGAGCGTCCTATCAAGGCGCTGCTCGATCCCTACAATCCCACCGGCTCCACGCAGCATGTCCGCTTCAATACGTCGCGGACCCACCGTTGGGATACGGGCGGCCCGCCGCCGAAGAACCACGTCAACTGGGTCATCCTCGACAGCGATTGGGAAGCGGAGTTCTGCCGCGTTGCCGAATCGCATCCGAAAGTCATCGCCTACACCAAGAACCACAACCTCGGCCTGGAGGTGCCCTACCGCTACGGCTCCGAGACTCGGAGGTATCTGCCTGATTTCGTCGTATTGGTGGATGACGGCCACGGGCTCGACGACCTGCTGCATCTCGTGGTCGAGATCAAGGGTTACCGCCGCGAGGATGCAAAAGAGAAGAAGTCTACGATGGAAACCTACTGGGTCCCCGGCGTGAACCATCTCGGCGCCTACGGCCGTTGGGCCTTCGCCGAGTTCACTGAGGTCTACCAGATCGAGGCGGATTTCGAGGCCAGGATCGAGAGCGAATTCAACAGCATGATTGAGTCCACCACGGCACAACCGGCGACAGGAGCCGAGTGAATATGGCCAAGAAAGCCACCAGGAAGACCGTCGAAACCCTCAAGCACGACGAGGACAAGCGGAAAAACATCCCAACAGCAGAGTATCAGTCTGTCGTCGAGCCCGACCAGAAGCAGTCCGTGGAGATGCGCTACCCGCGCAACACCGACCTTGATCCGCAGCTCGTCTGGCGCGGAAAGGATGAGCAGGACTGGAGCGACCTCGTCGTCCAGGCGCCGCCGCTCTACATCCAGGAGAAAGTCCACCCGAAGGTGCTGATCGACGATCTTCTGCGGCAGACCAAGGAGGGCAAGGCCCAGGCCTCAGGAGCACAGGTTGACCTCTTCGGTGATTTCAACGGGATAGCTGAAGGCGTGGATAAGACCGAGTTCTACGAGCACGACCAGAACTGGTCCAATCGCATGATCCTGGGCGACTCCCTCCAGGTAATGGCTAGCCTGGCTGAGCGTGAGGGCCTGCGGAGCAAGGTGCAGTGCATCTACCTCGATCCCCCCTACGGCATCAAGTTCAACAGCAACTTCCAGTGGTCCACCACCAGCCGCGACGTGAAGGACGGCAAGGCCGACCACATCACCCGCGAGCCAGAGCAGGTCAAAGCCTTCCGCGACACCTGGCGCGACGGCATCCACAGCTACCTAACCTACCTCCGTGACCGCCTCACCGTCGCCCGCGATCTCCTCACCGATTCCGGTTCCATCTTCGTGCAGATCGGCGATGAAAATGTCCACCGCGTCCGGGCTGTAATGGATGAGGTTCTTGGGGAAGCAAATCTCATTTCGCAGGTAACAGTCGTAAAAACAACGAGCGCAACATCTCAGCATTTGGCTGGCACCTGCGACTTCCTATTGTGGTATGCCAAAAACTCGGGTTCCTTGAAATATCGCCAGCCTCTGATTGAAAAAGAGGCAGGAAAGACGGGCGCGGCTCTTTACAATCGCATTCAGTCTGTTGATGGGGCTACTGTAAGGGCACTAGGTAAAGGGGAGGATTACGCTAGAGATTTTCCTGCTCTGGATTGGCACTTGGTCACATCCGACAATGTGACTTCCCAGTCGGGAGGGATTTCTACGCGAGAACCAATTGCATTTGCAGGTCAATCGTATACGCCGGGTAGTGGCGGCTGGAAGACCAACACTGAAGGAATGCATCGTCTCATCCTTGCCTCTCGTATTACGCAAGGAGGGAAGGCGCTACGCTATGTTCGGCGTTTGGCGGATTTCTCTGTCTTTCCAATTGGGAACGTATGGGACGACATGGCGACAGGTAGTTTCACTGAAAACAAGACCTATGTTGTCCAATCTGCCATGGTACACGACAAAAAAGGAAAAGACCTGCGCTGAGTGGTGAAATGAGTTAAGTTTGGGTTGTCAAGATCCAACAACTCATCCATCATCAAACACAGGTCTATGTCTCCTCAAGTTAATGAATTACACGACGTGATGCAATGGTATTTACCCTGTCATAAGGCCCGGGTAAAATTCATCGCCGCCTTCATTGTGTCTCTCATCAAGCTCACAACCGTCAACTTCACCAAACTGGCCAACGCCCTCAACGGCAAAGCCAAGCAGAAGTCCAACTATCGCAGAATCCAACGTTTCTTCAGTGAGTTTAATCTGTCCTATGACCTGGTGGCCGACTTGATCCTGCATCTCTTGCCGATCAAGTCGGACTTTACCATCTCGATAGATCGGACGACCTGGAGCTTCGGCAAACTGACCATCAATATTCTCACCGCCGGGAGTGTCTATCAAGGCGTTGCATTTCCCATCTGCTGGATACTGCTGCCCAAAAAGGGCAACTCCAACACCGATGAGCGTATCCAGTTGATGGAACGGGTCTTGAAGTTGGTGGATAAAAACCTGATTCAGGTCATCGTTGCAGACCGGGAATTCATTGGGCAAGAATGGTTTGCGTGGTTAGATGCGCAAGCCTTAGGCTTTGCCATCCGCGTCAAGGAAAACGCCAAAACCCTAAATGGCAAAGGGGACATCGCGCTTCGATGCTTGTTTGCCGACCTGCACATTCACCAAGAGCGCATCCTGCGTAAACCCCGTCTGATCTATGGTCATCATCTGTATTTGTCTGTCATCCGATTACCTGACGAATTTCTCATCGTTGCCAGCAAGTGTAAAGGTCGAAAACCGCTGGAGGATTACAAAAAACGGTGGGGAATTGAAGTCCTGTTCGCCGCGTTGAAAAGCCGAGGCTTCGATCTGGAACAGACCCATCTGATCCATCTGGAACGAATCGAAAAACTCATCGCGCTTTTAGCCATTGCCCTCACCTGGGCTCATCTGGTAGGAGAATGGATCGCAAAGACAAAACCGTTGAAGATCAAAAAACACGGATGCAAAGAGAAAAGCCTGTTTCGATATGGATTGGACCATTTGCAGTATGTTCTGCTCAATATACAGGATCACATCCAGGAGTTCTTTCACTGTCTTTGGATACTGATTGATCCTCCATATTTTAGGTCAGATTAAGTTTTGTCGTGTATTATGCCAATCTGCACAGAAATTGGTTCAACGCTGCATCCTCATGGCCACCGACCCCGGCGACCTCGTGCTCGACCCCACTTGCGGTTCCGGCACCACCGCGACCGTCGCGGAGCAATGGGGCCGCCGCTGGATCACGATTGACACCTCGCGCGTTGCGCTGGCGCTGGCCCGTGCCCGCATCATGGGTGCGCGGTATCCGTTCTATCTGCTGGCCGATTCACGCGGTGGCCAGCTCAAGGAAGCCGAAGTCACCCGCACCGCGCCGAGTTCGCAGCCGGTGCATGGAAACATCCGCCACGGTTTTGTCTATGAGCGCGTGCCGCACATCACGCTCAAGTCCATCGCCAACAACGCGGAGATCGATGTCATCTGGCACCAGTGGCAGGCGAAGCTGGCGCCGTTGCGCGAGGCGCTGAACGCAGCACTCAAAAAGACCTGGCAGGAGTGGGAGATTCCGCGCGAGGCCGATGCCAAGTGGCCGGCTGCGGCCAGGAAGCTGCACGCCGACTGGTGGCAGGCCCGCATTGCCCGGCAGCAGGAGATCGACGCCTCCATCGCCGCCAAGGCTGAGTTTGAATATCTCTACGACAAGCCCTACGACGACAAGAAGAAAGTCCGCGTGGCCGGCCCCTTCACCGTGGAGAGCCTCAGTCCTCACCGCATGCTCGGCGTGGATGAGAACGACGGATTGATCGACACCGTGAGGGAAGGCAGTGCCGAATACGGCGCCAAGCAGTCCTTCCCCCAGATGATCTTGGAGAACCTCAAGACCGCCGGCGTGCAGCAGGCGCACAAGGAGGACCGGATCACCTTCTCCGCCCTCACCCCCTGGCCCGGAGAGCTGGTCTGCGCCGAAGGGCGCTATCTGGAAGGCGAGACGGAGAAGCGCGCCGCCATCTTTCATCGGCCCCGAGTTCGGTACCGTCCAACGCGCCGACCTCGTCGCCGCTGCCCGAGAAGCGGGCGATGCCGCGTACGATGTGCTCATCGCGTGCGCCTTCAACTACGAGGCGCACGCCACGGAGTTCAGCAAGCTCGGCCGCATCCCCGTGCTCAAGGCCCGCATGAACGCCGACCTGCACATGGCCGAGGACCTCAAGAACACCGGCAAAGGCAATCTCTTCGTCATCTTCGGCGAGCCCGACATCACCCTCCTGTCCGAGCCGGACGGCAAGCTACGCGTGAAGGTGAACGGCGTAGACGTCTTCAAGCCCCAGACGGGCGAAGTCATCAGCGACAGTGCCGACGGCATCGCCTGCTGGTTCATCGACACCGACTACAACGAAGAGAGCTTCTTCGTCCGCCACGCCTACTTCCTCGGCGCCAACGAGCCCTACAAGGCGCTCAAGACGACATTGAAAGCCGAAATCGATCCCGACGCCTGGACCACCCTCAACAGCGACACGTCACGGGCTTTCGAGAAGCCGGAACAGGGGCGGATCGCGGTGAAGGTGATCAATCACCTGGGCGACGAAGTCATGAAGGTCTTCAAGGTATGACGGGGCAAGCCCGGATTGAGGCTGCCCTGGCCGAATACAAGGCTGCTGGCCGATCCAGTCCTGCCGGCATGGCCTGGCATGAGTTCTGGACCGGACTGTCGGCGGCGAAGCCAGCGGAGGCACCCAACCCACCAGTCCCCCTGATCTTGGCGGCGTCTGGTGAATCTGATGCCTCCAAGCACAGCCGACTCCGCCAGCAGCTGGAATGGGCTGACCGGCACGGCCTTCTGGATGTGGCACTGTCGAGGTTGACGGCCATTCCTGATGAACGCGCAATTCCAAAGGGCCAAGAGGGAGGGCAAGATCCCCATTCGATTGAAAAAGAAGGAACGAGAACAGAACAAACTTAATCCCCCCAGGAAGCGCTAACGGGAAGCCAATGTACAGAAGGCAAGGCCAGTGGCTAGTATCGGGATGACGTTGGAGTTGTGCTTCTGGGTGTTGGGGCAACCTGCGGAACGCGGAAGATGGTCGAATCCAACCGTAAGCTGATCGAGATATTCGAAAAGAAGATTCAGATGAAGGTGGCCGAGATCTGGGGCGAGACAGAAGATTGATGATGCCGGATTGATGATTGTGGATTGAAAACATGGTTTCAGAAGTCAAAGCGGTTACGTTTGTGAAGGCGTTGCGCCACGGGCGTACATGTCCCTGTCTGATGCTTTGTGAGGATGATGACGGCAACGTGCTCGAAGTGGTGGTCAAACTTCGCACGGGGAATGAATGCTCCCCCACAGGTCTGACTTGCGAACTGCTCGCATCTCTATTAGCTCTGGATCTGGATTTGCCGGTGCCAGCCCCGTACATTGTTTTGGTTGACACAGACTTCCATACGGGGATTTCGGACGCAACGCTGGCGGAACGGTTCCGAAGTAGCGAAGGACCGAATTTCGGGTGTCGGCACCTTGGGGTCGGCTTCACGACTTGGCCGCAGTTGAGAAGTATTCCGGCTTCTCTCATGCAGGACGCGGCTGACGTATTCGCGTTTGACCTGATCATCCAGAATCCGGACCGACGGCGGGAAAAGCCGAATCTGCTCCGAAAAGGTGATGATCTGGCGATCTTCGACCACGAAATGGCATTTTCTTTTCTATATGCCCTCGCACCGAATGAGTACCCTTGGGAGGGGAAGGGGATGAATTACGCCAAGGATCATATCTTCTTCAACGACCTGAAGGGAAAGGAGTTGTCCTGGGATCGACTACAGGGCGCACTGGAAGCCGTTGACGACCGTCGCCTTAGTAATGTACACGGACGCGATCCCGGAGGAGTGGCGCGATGATAGCGGAAATGCGGCAAACCGGATTCAGGAATATCTCCAGCAGGCAAGAAACAACAGCAAAAAGCTTCTTCAGAAGATAACGGAGGTGTTGATATGAAGATTGCGTATTCATTCGTGGTATTGCGTTATATGCACGATGTGGTGACCGGGGAGTTCGTCAATATCGGCGTGGCGCTCTACGCGCCGGGGGCCAAGTACATTGGAGGCCTGTGCAACACTCGATACGGCCGACTGGGCAAAATGTTCGGCGAGGGCGAGATTGTCGGCAACTACTTTCGGGGACTGATGCGTTATGTCGAGGCGCGCTTTGAAGAACTCGGGGACAAACTCCGCAATGAGTTGCCGCTTGACGGGATTCCCTCCGATATTCTGCAAATTGCCAAGGGCATATTGCCCCTGGATGACAGTTCCCTCCAATGGTCCGAGGCGGGCGGTGGTCAGACAGAGAATCCTGTGAAGACGCTTAAAGATCTCTTCGTGAGGATGGTGGAGCGTTACGAAGTGCGAGCACAACGCCCCAGTCGCGAGGACGGTGATGTCTGGCGCGTGTTCAGGAAGGAATTCGAGACTCAGCATGTGATCAGTCGTCTGCACCCGAAGCGAATCACTGCGCCGGACGACGACTATGAGTTCGAGCACGCTTGGAAGAACCAGCGCTGGCACATGTATGAGCCCATTTCCTTTGATCTGCTGGAGGCTGAGAGCATTAAGAACAAGGCAAACCGCTGGTTGGGCCGCATGATCAACCTTAGTGATGCACCGGAAAAGTTCAAGCTGCACCTGCTCCTTGGTGAACCGTCTATTGAGAAACTTCGCCCAGCCTATACGAAGGCAGAGAATATCCTGCACAAGATGCCTTGTGATCCGGTGTTTGTCCGGGAGCGTGAAGCGGAGGATTTCTCAAGAACGTTGGCGGCAGACATGGCGGCGCACGACGAACGTGAGTAGGGAGCAGAGGACCGGCTGCATGGCGACTAAAACGAAAGTCGATCCGCGCGAGCTGATGGAGCTGGCCATCGAGGTGATGCGTCAGTCCGTCCCTGAACCACGGACGGACGGCACGCTGCGCGTCAAGGTGAATGGCGTAGACGTGTTCAAGCCCCAGACCGGCGAAGTCATCAGCGACAGCGCCGACGGCATCGCCTGCTGGTTCATCGACACCGACTACAACGAAGAGAGCTTCTTCGTCCGCCACGCCTACTTCCTCGGCGCCAACGATCCCTACAAGGCGCTCAAGACGACATTGAAAGCCGAAATCGATCCCGACGCCTGGGCCACCCTCAACAGCGACACGTCACGGGCTTTCGAGAAGCCGAAACAGGGACGGATCGCGGTGAAGGTGATCAATCACCTGGGCGACGAAGTCATGAAGGTCTTCAGGCTCTGAACCGATGTTTGTAGCAATGTTACTTATTTATACTTTATATTAGATATAAATAGATATAAATAGATATAAATAGATATAAATAGATATGGAAGGCTAAATATGGATCCGATCAAGAATCCCTTTTCGCCTGGTGCTGGCTCGCCTCCCCCTGAACTCGTGGGACGTGACCCAATCTTCGAACAAGCACGAGTCCTCCTCGGCCGGATCAAGATAAAGCGGTCTGAAAAGAGTATGTTGCTGACCGGACTGCGTGGAGTAGGCAAAACGGTCTTGCTTAACGAAATCGAGCGGCTGGCAAAAGCCGATGGATACCGATCGATCACCATCGAGGCGCACGAGGACAAGCCACTCGGGCTGCTCATTGTGCCTAACCTGCGAACGCTCCTCTACGATCTGAACCGGGTGGCCGGCGCGGGGGATAAGGTAAAACGAGGCTTGGCTGTGCTCCGAAGTTTTGTCGGCGCACTCAAGGTCACTGTCGGTGAAGTGAGTCTCGGCCTGGACATTGAACCCGAAAAAGGAACCGCCGACAGCGGCGACATAGAGATTGACCTGCCTCATCTCTTTGTCGCGGTCGCCGAAGCTGCCGAGGAAAGAAAATGCGCCGTGGCCCTGCTCATCGATGAAATTCAATACTTTAGCCGCAAGGAACTGGGTGCGCTAATCATGGCGATGCACAAGGTGCAACAACGGCAACTCCCACTGGTGTTGTTGGGAGCCGGTCTCCCAATTCTCCCAGGGCTGGCCGGTGAATCGAAATCGTATGCCGAGCGGCTCTTCAGTTTTCCGGATATCGGCGCGCTTTCGGCGGAAGACACAGCGACAGCTCTTCGAGAGCCGGCACAGGCCGAAGGGGTGGTGTTCGAGTCGAATGCGCTGAAGGAAGTATTCCGACTCACGAAGGGATACCCGTATTTCCTTCAGGAATGGGGTTACCAGGCTTGGAATCGCGCCTCGGCCAGCCCAATCACGCTGCAGGTCGTCAAGAATGCCACCGCGGCAGTCATCCCTCGACTGGACAGTAATTTCTTCCGCGTCCGCTTTGACCGGCTCACGCCGAGCGAAAAGAATTTCTTGCGAGCGATGGCCGAACTGGGGCAGGGCGCTCATCGCACCGGCGACATAGCAGACACCTTGGGTGTAAAGGTCACCAGCCTCGGCCCGGTGCGCGCGAAGTTGATCAAGAAAGGGATGATCTACAGCCCGGCGCACGGCGACATGGCCTTCACGGTGCCGTTGTTTGATGAGTTCATGACTCGGGCGATCCCGACCTTCAAACATTGAGCTTGGACCAAAGGATGGACTTCCGCATCGCCGACACCTTCACCGACAGCCTTGCCCGCCTGACCGGCGACGAGCAGAAAGCCGTCAAGACGACGGCGTTCGACTTGCAGCTCGACCCGGCCAATCCCGGCATGAGCTTCCACAAGATCGACCAGGCGAAGGACAAGAACTTCTGGTCGGTGCGGGTGAGCAGCGACATCCGGTTGATCGTTCACAGGAGCGATGCCGGCCTCCTGCTCTGCTACGTCGACCACCACGACAAGGCGTATGACTGGGCGCAACGGCGCAAGCTGGAGCCGCATCCGAAGACCGGCGCCGCGCAGTTGGTCGAGATTCGGGAGACCGTGAAGGAGGTCGTTGTCCCGGTCTACCTGCAGACGGAACTCGCCGTGCGGGAGCCGGCCGCCGAAAAACAGCCCATCCTAAGCGGGGTGTCCGAAGCCAGATTACTCGGCTACGGCGTGCCTGCCGAGTGGCTCAACGACGCCAAAGCGGCAACCGAGGACACGTTGCTGGCCCTGACCGACCACCTGCCAGCCGAGGCCGCCGAAGCCTTGCTGGAACTGGCGACCGGGGGCCAGCCCCGCGTGGCGCAACCCGCGGTGGTGGCCGCGAATCCCTTCGACCATCCCGATGCCCAGCGTCGCTTCCGCGTCATGGCGAATGTGGAGGAGTTGCAGCGCGCCCTCGACTTCCCCTGGGAGAAGTGGACCGTCTTTCTGCATCCCGAGCAACGGCAGTGGGTGGAGCGGGACTACACCGGCCCGGCGCGCGTCTCCGGCTCGGCAGGCACCGGCAAGACCATCGTTGCCCTTCACCGGGCCGCTCATCTGGCGCGCACGCAGCCCGATACCCGCGTGTTGCTGACGACCTTCTCCGACACGCTGGCGAATGCGCTACAGGTCAAACTGAGGCGGCTTCTGGGAAGCGAACCACGGCTTGCGGAACGGATCGATGTCCATTCGCTCAATGCCCTTGGCCTGCGCCTCTACAAGGCGCACGGCGGACAGGCGACGATTGCCAGCCGCGAAGTGCTGCGCGAGTTGATCGAGGGGGCATCGCGTGAGGTGGGTGGCCACAAGTTCGGCCTGCACTTCCTCCTCACCGAGTGGGAGGAGGTCGTGGATGCGTGGCAGTTGGCCGACTGGGAAGCGTATCGCGATGTCGTGCGCCTCGGCAGAAAGACACGACTCCTGGAGGCGCAGCGCACGGTGCTATGGTCCATCTTCGAGCGCGTTCGTGCCGAGCTACAGGCGCGCCAGCTGATCACGCACGCGGAACTGTTTGGCACACTGACAGCGGTAATCGCAGCAAGCCAGAACCCGATCTTCGATTTCGCCATCGTGGACGAGGCGCAGGACATCAGCGTCGCCCATCTCCGCTTCTTCGCCGCCCTGGGTGATGGGCGTCCCAACGCCCTCTTCTTCGCCGGCGACCTCGGGCAGCGCATCTTCCAGCAGCCCTTCTCCTGGAAAGCCCTGGGCGTCGACATCCGGGGCCGCTCCCGCACCTTGCGCGTCAATTACCGTACCTCCCACCAGATACGCACGCAGGCGGACCGGCTACTCGGCCCGGCTGTGACCGACGTGGATGGCAACAGCGAGGACCGAAGCGATACGGTTTCTGTCTTCAATGGCCCGCCCCCGGTCATTCAGTCGTTCAGCAGCGAAGGAGAGGAAATCAAAGCCGTCGGCAAATGGATTGCGGAACGCGCCAAGGATGGTGCGTTACCACACGAGTTTGGTATGTTCGTCAGATCCGCAGCCCAACTGGCGCGGGCGCAAGATGCTGTCACGGCAGCGGGGATAGTCTTCAAGGTTCTGGACGAACACGTCGCAACCACCAGCGGCCACGTCTCCATCAGCACCATGCACCTCGCCAAAGGCCTGGAGTTCCGGGCCGTTGTCGTGATGGCCTGCGACGATGAGGTCATGCCCTTACAGGCGCGCATCGAGACCGTAGGCGATGACTCCGACCTGCAGGAAGTCTACGACACCGAGCGCCACCTACTCTACGTGGCCTGCACGCGGGCGAGGGACCACTTGCTCGTCACGGCTGTCGAGCCGGGGTCGGAGTTTCTTGATGACATGGGGGTGTGATCAGGTGGACGGGGCTACGCGCAGAAGCCCGCCGTGTTCGTGCTCGTTTCCTTGCGATGGAAACTTATAGGCAGTCGCAATATAGGCGGCACAAATCGCTTAAGCGGGACGCGGCAAAAGCCCGCCGCGCCCCTTAGCTTAGTATTACTTTGTCAATTGATGGATAGGTTGGTATCTTTCTGGCAAACAGGAGGATACCAATGGACATCAAAGCATCGACAGACCCTTTGCCCGAGTTAGAGGCGTTTCTTTCTCCCTTCATCCATCACTTTGTGCGTTCTGAAGGGCGAGAAAACCTGGAGCGGTATAGCACGGGCTTGCTCTCAGATCTGCCTCGGAAGAACGGCGAGACCCTCGCAGGAGCGATCCCCCAGACCAATGAGCAGAGGCTCCACAATCTCCTGACCGGGATTCAATGGGATGAAGCCGCCTTCAACGCCCAGAGGGTTGAGCAAATGCGGGATGAAGCGGTTTTGGGCGATGGGGCTTTCATCTTCGACGATACGGGCTTTGCCAAACAAGGCAAGAGCTCAGTGGGTGTTTCCAGGCAATACTCAGGCAGTCTGGGTAAAGTCGGCAATTGCCAGGTTGCTGTGACGGGTGTGTATGCCGATGCGGGGGTGAGTTGGCCATTAAATGCGAGGTTGTATCTACCCAAAGCGTGGACCAATGACCCGGATCGGTGTGCTAAGGCCGGTGTGCCGGAGGAGATCTCCTTTCAGACCAAGCCAGAGATTGCTCTGACCTTGTTGGATGAAGCACGTGGGTTGAAAGTCCCTCATAACGTGGTGGTCGCCGATGCCGACTATGGCAATGATCCTACCTTTTTAAAGGGGTTAGAGAGCCGAAAGGAACATTATGTCGTGGCTGTCCCATGTGATTTTCGGGTTGCCGTGAAAGGGCAACGCAAAAAGGGCAGCGGTCGTGTCGATGAGGTTTTAAAAGCGCTTCCCCGTTCCGCGTGGCGGACCATCCGTTGGCGAGAAGGCACCAAGGGATGGTTGCGTAAAAAATTCATTGCCCAAAGAGCCTATCGCACCCTTTCTGGTGAGTCGATCCAGTTGGGCTGGTTAATTGGCGAACGACCCGGAAGAGGCCAAGAAGGAGACTGGAAATATTACTTCTCCAACTTTCCTAAAGCCACACCCCTGGAACGGATGGTGGAATATGCGCATCGCCGCTGGCTGATTGAACAGTTCCACGAGGTGGCCAAATCGCTTCTGGGGTGGGATGAGTATCAAGGCCGACTCTGGAGGGGATTTCATCGCCATGCCACCATTGTGATGTTGACCTACAGCTTCCTGTGTTGGAAGGAGTGGAACCAGCGCCAAGAAATGCCGCGATCACGGGGAAAACCTCGTGATCCTTTTTCCCCCTCGAAGGGATCGAAGGCGACGTTCCTATGAGGCCATCCACCGCCAGGTGGTCAAAGCCTTATCGAATATGGTGATTGAACAACTGGTGCAGCGTAAACTGACTGAATTAATGCGACCGATGCGTATTTGACAAAGTAATATTAGGCGTTGGAATTGAAATGTCTCTGATTCTTTGCACTGATGACTCCCTTGATTGGATGAGAATTCAACTCGCTACGATAGGGTATCAAAGAAGACCAGGTCTGCCCCACTTCCGAGCAACCTCAACTCGATCATTTAGATTCACATTCTTCAACTGCTGGATTCAAAATGCATGAAGTAACCGATGAAGAGAAATTTCTTTTCGATATTCAGGGCTTTCTGATTTTGCGAGGGGCCATCGATAGCGATCTGGTTGAAGCGCTCGATCGGGCCGTGGTCGAGAATGAAGCGATCGACCACGACGAGAGTTGGGCGGATGGATTGCCTGTCGTCACGGCACAGCACTTTATCAAGGACACCAACATAGAACAACAGGTTCGATTGAATGGCCTGCCTCGGCTCGACCCCGTTTTTGATCAGTTGATCGCACACCCGGCAATCCTGCCTTACCTCAAAGAATTCATGGGCGAGCCACAGCTCGTGAACACCTGGTCGATCTCGAAATATGAAAGTCGTGAAGCCACCGGATGGCACAATGGCCTGCCGACCGAGGAGTACACAGTGTGTGACGGTGTGATTCGATCGCCAATGGTAAATGTTGTCACTATGCTCACGCCTAATCACCCGGGCGACGGTTGCTTTGCGGTGATACCGGGCTCGCACAAGAAGAACCTCAACCTCGATTACCAGCGCTGGAGAACTGCCGGCCTGGATACCCCGGGGGCTATTGAAGTCACGGGCGATCCGGGAGACGTCATGATATTCACTGAGGCTCTCACACACACGGGCGCAGCGAAGACGACCTCACGGAGGCGAACGACGCTGCAATACAATCACGTCCACCGCAATCGGGCGTGTCCTATGTGGGATCACCACAACGTCCGACATTACTGGATGGCGCCATCAATTCGAGAGCGTTTCACACCGGAACAAAGAGATCTCACCCGCTGGATGGATTACACAATTCCCGATCGCACGGTCCCCGGCGCGGAGAGAATTGACGACTGAGTGCCTGCCTGCCGACTGGCGCAATTGGAGGTTATTGGTGAGCCGAGGACTCGATTCCGAACAAATTCGGCAGTTCCACGAAGATGGCTCTTTGATTGTCCGTGATTTGCTCCCACACGAAGCACTTCAGCCTTTAATCGATGAGCTCGACCAGAAGGTTGATGACCTGACCAACGAAGCAGTGAGGCGGGGGTTGCTCGATGCGGCGGACATATTTTCCGATGCGCCGTTTGCCACCCGTCTGGCGCTGGTGTCGGACGCCTGCGCGGACTCTGACTGGCTGTGGCAACAGGTTCACGGTAAACAGCACAAAACTGCCGGCATGTTCACACTCAGAACCTGGCCAGCTTTACTGGACGTAGCGGAATCATTGATCGGCCCTGAAATTCTGGCGCATCCGCAAACGGTCCTGCGTGTGAAACTACCGGACCAGGAGAAGACGGTGGTGCCCTGGCATCAGGACCTGGCTTACCTGATACCTGAGGAAGCGGGGGAGACATTGGTTGTGAATTTCTGGATTCCCCTGGTCAAGGCCACCGCCGAAAATGGCTGTATGCAGGTGATCCGTGGATCGCACCGAGCGGATCTGTTGCCGCACGACTATCGGGTATCCAATTACAAAGGTGTTGCCGAGGCCGACCTGCCTGACGGCGAAATCGCGACCTGCGAGGTGGACGTGGGCGATGTGCTGGTGACCATGGAACGGGTGTTACATCGCTCGATTCCCAACACGTCTAACATCGTCAGGTGGAGCCTCGACACTCGTTACAGCCGCATTGGGCTCCCGACAGGCCGTTCGCAAAGACCCGGCTTTGTGGCTCGTAGCCGCGAAAATCCTGAGCGTGTTGCGCGCTCGCATCACGACTGGGTGAAGCTTTTTACCGAGGCAGGTCTCGATTGGACTGAGAAGTCGTAATAATTCCTGTGAGGATAAGAGCGATGAGTAGAGCAAAGGTACTGGGTATCCGTGTCGTTCTGTTTCTCCTCGCGTCAGTGGTGGTGGCCAACCTTCTCCATCGGGTCGTGTTCCCAGTTGATCCACCAGATCCCACCACTTATCCCCGCGCTGGTGACACGTTCGGTAGCGCGGCCGAGGGGGTCAAGCAGCAGGTCGTGGCGGTGCGAGACGGGTGGGTGGTCTTGCGGGCCCAGGTCGCCCCGCGTGCGCTGGGGCCGCCCATGCACTTTCACCGCTCGTTTGCAGAGGTCTTCACGGTCGAGTCCGGAAAGCTCCACGTGGAGTTACCCGACGGTGCCATCCAGCTGGGACCCGGAGAGGAGCATAGGGTCGAGCCGGGAGTCCCCCACCGCCTGTACAACCCCACGGACGAGGAGGTCATCATTGCCAGTGACAGGCCCGCGATGCCCCAGTCCTTCGCCGCCTGTCTGGTGCAGATATACCACTTCCTGGATGCTGCGGGAGGTCAGATGGGACCTGGTCTAATGGTACGGATCGCCGCCCTTGATCCCATCTGTGACAGCACTCTTCCGGAGATTCCAGCGGTCGTCCGAGTAGGGACGGAGTGGCTGGTGGTGCCGTTCGCACGAGTATCAGGGTACAAGAACTACTATCCGGAGTTTTCACTGCATCCCGAAGGGGCTGCCAAGGAGTAAAGACTCACTCTGGGAGCGTCCGCATAACAAGCGCATGAAGCTGACGACTCTCCCCGAGAAGGAGGTGAAGCATGGGCCGGGTAAAGGATCATTGCGTTGAAGTAGACGTTGCGGACACTCGGATCATCATGCGGGATGCTTATTCCCCGTCTCTGCAAAAGCTCGCCGACGGTTCAATCGTTATGACCGGCGGCAAGAAAGTCGATAATGTCAAGGCCGATATCAGCCCCAGCTATGACTTCACAAAGAACCCGGAATTGCTCGACAGCATCAGAGAAAAGAGTCTCTACTTTTCTTCTATCAGGTCCGCCGATGGCGGGAACACATGGAGACCCGTCCCTCCGCACCCGTACAGAGGCAAGCCCTCCAGCAAAGGCGTGCTCGCCGACGGCACTGCCGTGGGGGTGTTTGCCAGGACCCATCCCGCAGGCGATCAGCCGGGAATGTACGTCGGCAAGCGCTGGGTATCGAAGGACAATTGGGAGACGGTCACCCAGGAGCCCGTGTATGTCAAGACGCCGGAGATTTTTCGGGGATACGCCGATCAGGGCCCTGGGGAAGGCATCGACGGCCCGTGCTTTCACACGGATTTCCTCACGTTGCCCAACGGGGATCTCATTGCCGCGGTGATGGCGAATTTCGAGGAAGATACGGGGTTTACCACGACCAGGATCAAGTGGCGGTCCATCCTGGTCCGGTCCGCCGACGGCGGGGAGAGCTGGGAATATGTCTCCACAATCGCCTCAATGGCGTCGCTGGAAACTACCGACCAGGAAGCACTCGATAATATTCCACAGGGCTTCGCCGAGCCAAGCATTGCGCGTCTTCCCGACGGCAACCTGGTGTGTGTGATCCGAACGGGTGTGTCCGCCTACCCCGCGGGCCCGAGCGACAGCTATCATGACTTGCAGTACACACACCTCAAGGACGGCAAGTACTACACGACCAGCAAGGACCCCACCCAACCGTTGTACGTGACACTATCGACCGACGAGGGCGAGACCTGGAGCAAGCAGAAGATGATGGCTTCGGCAAGGGGAGCGTGTCCCCGGCTGTTGGCCTTAGCCAACGGCGTTCTTGCGTTGGCCTATGGGCGGGTGGCGCGTCCGTCGCAGGGCTGCAGGATTATCTTCAGTATCGACGGCGGTAACACATGGACGCGTGAGACCGACATCTACCCGGGTTTATCCACCGGGTACACCGAGATGGTTGAGATGGCTCCCGGCAGGATCCTCTACGCCTTTGACGCCTGCACGGCCGATGGTCCGAAGGTCCCGGACTGGATCGGGGCCGTGGATATCGAGGTCAGATTGTTGGGGTAGGCCCGCCCGGTGTAAATTATCTATATAGCCGCACCCTTCAGGGTGCGTTGCAGGCATGGGGCGCAGGCTGAAGCCTGCGGCTACAAGAATGTCTCTTCAGATAGGCTGAATTCAATAAGTAGCAGGACATTTTTGAAAGGGTGGGATCTGAAGATGACTGCCAGCGAATTCTGCCTTCAAACCCGGATGAACGTCTCCGCCGATGCGGTCGCGAAGCTGCCCCGGTGGCAGTGTCCTCAGAACTACCGTTTGCGTAAGGTAGAACCGGGCGACGAAGTACACCTGCCCGACCTGCTGGTATCAGCTGGCGTGGGATGGAGCCGCTTCGAGGTGCCGAAGATGATCCAATACCTGAAGGTGCCGGACAGGTGGGACGGGTCACACGTCATCGAGTCTCAAGGCCGGCTGGTGGCCCTTTGCTTCGCCACCCGGCGAGATGAATTCGATCCTGCGTGGGGACAGCTCGACTATGTGTGCGTGCGTCCTGAACACCGGGGTGTGGGACTCGGGATTGGTGTCTGCGCCGGAGTTCTTCAATATCAACGATTACGCGGCTATCATGCCTCAACCCTGACCACGCTTAGGGTTACGCCTGAGAACCTTCAGCTTGCACCCATCAAGATGTACCTCAGGTTGGGGTTCCTTCCTGTAATGACTGAGCGAAACCGAACGGTATGTGAGACGGTGTATCAGGCACTGGGGTGGCCGTTGCCCGTAACCTGGTGGAACGCGGACTCGCCGTTTGATCCGATGGACGATCCTGACGCAATGTCTTCCTAATGGATCCTCGCTGGACAGGTTGTCTGGCGGGGATTCTCTGCAACAGCTATCTTTCTTTTCAGTTCGTCGGACGAGTTTGTGATGGAACGAGGGTGAATGGGGGAGGCGCTTACGATGTGCCTGTTTGCTGGAACCGGTAGACGGCGCCTAAATCTAAGATTCGGGTCAGGGCATCGAGCGCGGCCCGGCTCTCTTTCAGGAGCTGTGGGTCCGAGAGGTCTTTCGGGTGCAAACGGTCGCGATAGAAGCGGTTGACCCATGCTGTCAGGTCGTCGTAGAGTAAATCCGTTATGAGAACTCCCTGGTGGACGCCCAATAGTTCGTCTTCGGTCAACACGATGCGAAGTCTGAGGCAGGCGGGGCCTCCGCCGTTTTTCATGCTCTGGCGGGTATCGACATAATACACGGTTTGAATCGGGTTGTCGTCTTCGGTCAACTGCTTCAGGAATTGTTCGACGCGGGAATTTTTCCGGCATTCAACCGGTGCAATCAGGCACATCTCGCCGTTGGGCAGGGTTAGGAGCTGGCTGTTGAACAGGTAGGACTGGACGGCGTCGTCAATCGAGATCTGGTCAGGGCGGACTTCGAGGAGGATGAGGTCCGTCTGGCAGGCGGCCGAGAACTTGCGCTTGATCTCTTCGATGACCGATTGGGGGTTTGCAAATGCCAGGGCGTGATAGAAGAAGACATTCTGATTGCCCACCGAGATGACGTCGTTGTGGAAGACGCCGGCATCGATCGCGTCCGGGTTCTGCAGGGCAAAGACGGTCCTTTCCGGATCTAACCCGTGCAGGCGGGCAACCGCAGCGGAGGCTTCCAGCGATTGGCGCGCCGGAAAGACGGCCGGCTTCCGAACGGTGGAGGCAAACGCCTGCTTGCCGTAGACAAAGAGTTCGATGCCGGGTTCGTGGTAGGCGCGGCAGAGACGGGTATGATTGGCTGCGCCTTCGTCGGAGAAATGTACGGTGGGGGGCAGGGGCGGGTGGTGGGCGAAGCGGGCCTCGTCTTTGAAGAGGGTTTTCAGCAGGGCGGCTGTGGTTGGAGGCTCGATGGAGCGGTGAAACTGGCTGACCAGGTTGGCGGGTGTGATGTGGACCCGGCCGTCGGCCGTATCGGGGCCGGGAGAGATTGTGGCCGCATTGGCCATCCACATGCTGGAGGCGCTGCTGCAGGCGTTCAGGAGCAGGGGGGCTTTTCGGGCGACCGCGTCCAGGATCTGGGCGTCGGCGCCCTGAAACCCCAGCCGTCTCAGGGTTTCGATGTGGGGGCGTTCCTGAGGGGGGAACACGGCCTGTTTCACGCCCAGGTCCGAGAGGCGTTTCATTTTCTGGAGGCCCTGGAGGGCGGCCGCTTTGGGGTTGGAGGTGGCGCGCACGTTTTTCGTGGAGGCCAGGTTGCCGTAGGAGAGGCCGCCGTAGGTATGGGTGGGGCCGACGAGGCCGTCGAGGTTCAGTTCGCAGGCTTGTGGGGGCATGGTATTGAAGATTGCGTATTGAAGATTGATGATTGGCCCGGCATCCCGAAAGCGGGCGGTTCGTGTCAGGGTTTTTTCTGATGGGACGTTGAGGGGCGGGATGGGGCGAAGCGGACGGTGTGGTTCGCCTTCAGGTTGAGCGCCCAGGCAGTGGCGTGGGTGATCCGGACGCTTCCGTCCGGGTTGAGGTGGACGGGGCCCAGGCAGGCGCGAAACTCCCGGCGGGCGTTTGTGATGATGAAGGATTCGGCGTCGATTTCCTGCGTGCTGATTTCAGAGATGGGCGCTTTTTTGCTTTTTTTGACGGTGTAGATTTCGTCGGAGGGGCAGCAGACGATTGGACCCGCGTCGAAGATGTCCACCATTCCGTTGGGTGTGAAGCCTTCGTTCTGGAGGATTTTGAGGGCGGGCCGGGTTTTTTCGTGGACCTGGCCGATCACGTCCTGTGCGGGGCCGGGCAGCAGGGGGATGTAGATGGGGTGGGTGGGCATGAGTTCGGCGATGAACTGTTTGTTGTGCATGCTCAGGTGGTCGGCTTTGGGAAAATCGATGTCGAAGAAGTGCCTGCCCAGGCCCTCCCAGAAGGGGGAACGGCCCTGATCGTCGCTGACGCCGCGCATTTCCGCGATGACGTGGGGGGCGAAGGCGCGGCGGTGTTCGGCGATGAACAGGAATCGGCTTTTGGACAGCAGGCTGCCGTTGCCGGACCTGCGGTAGTCGGGCGCGAGGAAGAGGGTGCCGATTTCGCAGGGGCCGTTGTGCTCGGCGACCAGGTGCAGTACCCGGATCTCTTTGCGCACCTGCAGGCTCTGGGATTCCTGAACGACGGTTTTGATCTGGTACATGTAAAAAGGTTCGAACCCGCCTACTTTGGAGACGATGCCGCTGGTGCCGACAATCTGGCCGGTATCCAGGTCTTCCATGACCAGGAGGTAGGATTCGCCGCCGGGCTCTTCGATCTTTTTTTCGAAGCTGTCCTGGGATTTGAGGATTCTTTTTCGGAGGAGATCGCTGTCGCGGGGCAGGGTGGTAAGACCGAAATCCGCCAGGGTGGCGAGGTGAACGACCTGGTCCAGGTCTTTCAGGGTGACGGGGCGAACGACGACCATGATATGGGCTCTCCAGGTTCCGCATCGGTTGGGCAACGATTTTTTGGCGGAATGATCGTATATTAATTACGAGAAATTCGGCTGGAAAAGCAATTCCGGATTTTTGAAATCTTCACAAACCGGTATCGGGTATCCCGTGATTACTGCACATACCGACGTGGTTGGGAGCCTGCTGCGGCCACCGTGGTTGTTGGAGGCCCGAAAGGATCTTTCCGACGGCGCCCTCTCCCGGGCGGCGTTCAAGGCGATCGAAGACCGGGCGGTTGACGAGGCGGTGGCGCTTCAGGAGGCGGCCGGTCTGGAGGTGGTCACCGACGGGGAGATGCGCCGCGAGTCGTTCCAGAGCCAGATGACGGCGGCTGTTGAGGGGTTCGGCGAGTGCACTTCCGACGCCTTCCTGTGGGGCGATTGGAAAGGCGGCGACGCAGTGGGAGATCTGAAGCTGGAGCGGCCGGCCGCTCTGGGGGTTGTGGGCCGGTTGACCAGGCGTCGGTACCTTTCGGTGGACGAGTTTCTCTATTTGCGGGACCGGACCACACGCATCCCCAAGATTACGCTGCCCAGCCCCAGTCTGTGGGCGAATTTCTGGTCTGCCGAGCTGTCCGGAGGGGCCTATCCCACGCTCGACCATTTTCTGGCCGATGTCACGGATATCCTCCGCGACGAGGTGGCCGAGCTGGTCCGGCTGGGGGCGGCCTACATCCAGATGGATGCGCCGCACTATGCTCTGCTGATCGATCCCGGAACCCGGGCCTTTTACGAGGCGCAGGGCTGGGACCTGGACCGGTGGCTGGCGGTGGGGATTGAAATGGACAATGCCGTCATGGGCGATTTCCCGGAGGTGACGTTCGGGTTTCACCTGTGCAGAGGCAACCAGGGCAGCCGGTGGCTGGCGGAGGGGGGGTACGAGGCGATCGCCCGGCCGATTTTCCAGGGGATTCGCGCCCAGCGGCTGCTGCTGGAGTACGACGACGCCCGTTCGGGCTCTTTCGAGCCTTTGAAGGAGGTGCCCGAAGACAAGATGGTTGTGCTGGGGCTGGTGTCTACGAAGACGCCCCGGCTGGAGCGCCAGGAGGCGCTGGCGGAACGCATCCGGGAGGCCGGCCGGTTCCTGCCGCTGGAGCGGCTGGCGCTGAGTCCCCAGTGCGGCTTTTCCAGCTCGGTTATTGGCAACCACATTTCGGCGGTGGACGAAAAACGCAAGCTGGAGACGGTTGTGGAGACGGCCAGGGCGGTTTGGGGCCGGTTTCGTCAGCCTGGTCTGTTGGTGACAAACTGAACGTACCCGATCGCACCTTTAGAAGATCCGGTCCTGCATTGATGTGGGACCGGATTTTTTCTTCGCTTGCGCCCGAGCGTCTCGCGCGTTATTTTGCCAGAAAGGATGATAACCCACAGTTCATAACGAGCCGAAGGCGCGCCTACCTGCGCAAAACCCTTCAAAATGGAGAAGATACTTATGGCCAGTCCGAACGGTGAATACCTGGTTTACGTGGGCACCTATACCGGAGAAGAAGACGAAAGCGTTGAGGGCATCTATATTTACCGGATGAACCCGGAGACCGGCGATCTGAAATCCACCGGCGGGGTCTCGGGCATTGTCAACCCCACTTTTCTGGCGCTGGATCCGGAAAATCGCTATCTCTACGCCGTGAACGAGGTGGACGATGTGGAAGGAGACGGCGGCGGCGCCGTGAGTGCCTACGCGATCGATGCGGGGACAGGGGCGCTTACCTTTTTGAATCGCCAGTCCTCAAAAGGGCCGGGGCCCTGTCATCTGAGCGTGGACGCGACCGGCAGGGTTGTGGTGGCTGCAAACTATAGCGGGGGGAGCGTGGTTGCCCTTCCTGTTCAGGACGGCGGGAGACTGGGCGAGGCCACCGCGTTCATCCAGCACGAGGGGTCCAGCGTTCACTCCAGGCAGAAAGAGCCGCACGCCCACTCTATCATCAATAGTTCGGCCACTTTTAAGCAGCAATTTTGCCATAATCCCGCAGTTTTTGGTATTGGGGAGATTTTTTAATCAAATTTAGGTCGAGGTCTAACATTAAAAAAATATTCTGGAGAAAATACGTGTTGAAATAACAGGCTTTTACACTGGCCATGGAAAAGGGTATGGGTCTCGTATCTGATTGGGCTTGTAAGTGTTCCGTTTTGGCTAAATTGAGGGTTGTCAAAGAGGCATTAAAATGGAAAGCCAGCCGTTTTTGATCTCTGGCTTGACAGTCGCACAATCCGGTGAACTGTTTGGCATCTCTGAAAATAAATTCAATTTGGAAACGCGCTTTGTAATATCTGACAATCGTCTTGGCACTTAGGTCTTTGTCGGTTGAAAACAAGATCGCATATTTCTTCTTGTCCTTGTTCGTGTGATCCAGCAAGACGACGGCTTTCAAATTGCGTTTTAAGGAGACGTGATTCAAGACAAGACTGTAAATGGCGATGCCATCTTGTGTTTGGATATATGAAAACCGAGACAGGTCCTGCCAGTTGACTTTGCCGTCATAGGTCTTGTGCCTTCCGCTTCCCTTTTCCCGTTTTGGTCCGGTGTAGAGATAGCGCATATTGGCGTCGCAGCGCAATTTGCCGATCTGGTGTAGATCCAAATCACGGACGCCATCAACAAATTTCTTCTTGCTAAAATAGCCATCGACAACGGTATATTTTTCATTCTCTAACAAGCTGGGTTTGACATCACTCAGGTGCTGTAAATACTGATCTGTTAGGGTTTCGACGTCTTCTGCCTGTTTGGAGCTTTGCTTTTTCGACTTGGCTTTCCCCTTTTTTTTGGTGCCCTTTTTCTTGACGGTCCTTTTCTTTTTATTGACCTTGACGACATCCTGTTTAGGCTTAGACTCAGACATTTGGCGTTCATCTCCAGGATCGGTTTGACGAACGGACAGCGTAAAGCCTGTGTTTCTCAAAACATCCACGATGGCCACACTGGAGACTTCCAACCCCTTTTCGCTCCGACGATGACAACCGTTCCAGAAATAATCCAGACCATAGGTCTGCTTGCCCGACTTGGACACAAAAGAAGCATCTAACACGATGATCCGTTCACTTTCTCTGCCCAGGCTTTCATTGATCACCGCTCGGTTGAAGGCCACAAATTCAAAGGGTTTGGCAAACTGGCGTGAATACGTCTTCTGTGACAAAGGAGAGTAACGCGATAGGTTACGAAAATTGATCTTGCCGTGAGCTGTTAGGATCGCTGTAAACACAGCCATCAGAAACTTTTTTTGAGGCTTGGAAATCTTGAAACTCTTGAGTATCTTTTCTGCCAGTTCCATTGTGCCGTCTCTCCAGATAAAGGGTATCGTTGACGTGGTGGTCTATGATACCTAATCTGCGTGAACGGCACTTTTTTGTCAAAGAAAACTGTCCGCCATATTGATCATGATTGATCCCACCAATCGCTATGCTTTTTCGGCCGATCTGGGGGTTGACAAGATCCTCATCTACCGGCTCGATCCAGAGAGGGGGACGCTTGTTCCCAATGAGACGCCCTGGGCGCAGGTCCACGCCGGCGCAGGTCCGCGCCATTTCGATTTCCATCCGAACGGCCGGTACGGCTATCTGATTAATGAACTCGACAACACGGTTGTCGCCTACGGCTACGACGACGCGAGCGGCGCCCTCGAAACGCTACAGACGCTTCCAACGCTCCCCGAAGGCTACACCGATACCAGCTATTGCGCGGATATTCATGTCTCACCGGACGGAAATTTCGTCTACGGCACCAACCGCGGGCACGACAGCCTGGTGATCTACAGCATTGACGGGGAAACCGGTCAGCTTACCTGCGTTGGGCACGAGTCCACGCAGGGCGAGTTCCCGCGCAACTTCGCCATCGATCCTGCAGGCGAGTTTCTGCTGGCCGCCAACCAGAATACCGACACTATTGTTATCTACCGGATCGACCGGCAGACGGGCCTGCTTTCGCCCACGGGCCAGGTTATCGAGGTGCGGAAGCCGGTGTGTGTGAAGATCGTGCAGATGTCGTGAACCTCACGGGAGAACAGACGACAGACGAGGGTTTTCCATGTCATCAGCCAGGGATACGTATCAGGTTGGGATAAGCACCGTGGATATCACGCCGCCGGTGGGCATCTACTTAGCCGGGTTCGGGGCGAGGCAGGAGCGGTCCAATGGGGTTTACCATCCGCTACGGGCGACGGTTGTGGTGATTGACGATGGGGCGACGCCCCTGCTTCTGATCGGCGCGGAATTGCTCGGGTTTTACGAGCGCACAGAAGATGTGCGGTCTCGTATCAGTGAGGCCATTGGGCTTGCGCCGCATCAGATGATTCTGTGCGGGTCTCACACGCACTGCGGCCCTTCGATTCGTGAGCTGGACAGGGAGCGGCACGGGGAGCTGGATCCCGCCTATCTGGAGGATCTTGCCGACAGGCTGGTTGCGTGTGCACGTACTGCCTGGGAAGATCGCCGGCCGTCGCGGCTTCGGTTCGGGCTTGGCGCGTGTGATTTTGCCGTGTCGCGGCGAAAGCCGGACGGGAAGGGCGGGGTGCTGTGGAAGCCGGCGCCCGAGGCGCCTCACGATCACGAGGTTCCGGTTGTTGTGATTGAATCTTTGGAGGGTGCGCTTCGGGGGGTGATTTTCAGTTATGCTTGCCACCCGACGAGCCGGGGCGGGCTGTTGATTGGAGGGGACTACGTTTGCTTTGCGTATGACCGGATTGAGGAGGCACATCCCGGAGTGACGGCCTGTTTTGTGCAGGGGTGCGCCGGAGATCAGAAGCCGATGCCGGTGGATGCGGAGGCGGATTCATTTGTGCCGAGAGAGATCGATGAAATTCGCGATATCGGCGTTGATCTGGGCGAGGCGGTAAATCGGGTGATTACGTCGGATGCGCTTGAGCCGGTGGAGGGGCCGATTGTGTTGACGCAGACGGTTCTAGACTTAGAGACGGAGCCGGTCGATGTGGCGCTTGTGAAGCGGAGCCTGGATGACGAACGAGGGTTCGTGCGAGACTGGGCAAATTACCTGCTGGAGAGGGTCGAAACCGGTGCGCCGGTTGAACGGGTTGTTCCCTTCGAGGTGCAGACGGTTCGGTTCGGGGATTCGCTGGGGGTTGTGACGCTTGCGGGCGAGATGTCGGTTGAGCACGGTTTGCGGTTGAAGCGAGAACTGAGCGCCCATTTTAGGAATGTGCTTGTGATTGCGTACACGAATCATATTGTCGGGTACGTGCCGGTTAAACGCCAGATACCGGAGGGCGGATACGAAGTCTGGTTCAACCAGCAGCATCTGAAGCGGACGGGGCCGTATGTTGAGGGAACCGAGGAGCAGATTCACGGAGCGATACACCAGGTTCTGGGGGTTTCGTAAATACCGTAGTTAACGGGCATGCGACACAAAAACAGGCGGCCGTCCTGGCCGCAAAAAACAAAAAACTCCTGATACTATGTTCCTGTTCCACTTAATTTTGCTCCGCCTGACTTTCCAAGGAGCGTTCTTTTACTTGGCAAAAGAAGAGCAGAAAATATAGGTCCGAGATGGAACGGGTCGTTCTTGCTGGACCCGAGATTGTGGGGCCGTCTTTCGGATATATGAGGCATGGGCGGCACGATCTAGATTGAGAGTGAGGTGGGAAAGGGGTCGACGTTTACCGCGAGGATTCCGGTCTGTTACTCTGGGATCGGGGGAGGCACTACACCGTGATATTTGTCGTCAAGTTTCTGCTCTTCGCCGCTTTCCTGACTTCTGAGACGGCGGCTCACAACGGCAAGATGGCGGTTGCCACTCCGGTGGAGGGCCTTGTGGTCGATGGGGACCTGAGCGACTGGCCGGAGGGGTTGACGCGGCATCCGGTCGCGACGACGAAGTTGGATGAGCCGGACAGCCTGGATTTGAGTGCTCGAATACAGTTTGGCTTCGATCACTCTCGCGGTCACCTGTATGTCGCGGTCGAGGTGACCGACCAGTCAATCGTCATCACCCGAAAAAAGGAAGGGACGGTTTCCAGGTGGCAGGAGGCAGACGGTGTCTTCTTGTTCTTCGGGACAAAACACGAAAACATCGTTTCTCGATCTGGCTTTCTAGAGGTCGGCCTGCTTGGGGACGAGCTGTTCTTCCGTGACCGTATGAAAAATGGGAACCTTTCTGAACACGTTCAGCTTGCGGGAACCCGACCTCCGGGAGGACACGCCTACGAGTTCGCCATCGATCTGGTCGGTCTGGGTGTCGATCTGTCAGACGATCTTGTCTTGCCTCTGAACGTGCACGTTCGGGACCGGGACGCTGAAGGGTTCCCGTTACCCAAACGGCAAAGACGAGAAGTAGCGGCACGATGGCTGAGCTGGGGTTCTGGAGTAGCATCTGACCGTCCGAGAGAGACGGGCGATGTGCTTATTCTGCAGGGGCCGCACACCCCGCGAAGAGCCCTGCAAGTCGCCGAGAAAGCCTTTGAGTCAGGTCTTCACGATACGGCTGTTTACGAAAGAAAGGTCGATCTGCCGCTTAACCTGTTGACCGGGTTTGCGTGCACCGCCGCGCTGCTGCATCTCTTTCTGTATTTCTTCCATCCGGCCGGACGATCAAATCTTTACTATTCGGCTTTTGTCGTTTTTGTGGGCGCGTTTGTATATATCTGGTCGCTTCAGGGACTTGCTTTGCCATCCGCTCTCCTTATCCTGACGACCCTCGGTTTCGCTATCGCCATTCTGGTTCTGCGGTTTCTCTACTCCCTCTTTGATTTGGGCCTGCCCAGACGTTTCTGGGCTCTTGTGCTTGTTTCAGGCATTCTGCTCGCCGTCTTGTTCATCGAGTGGGGGATCGGGATTCCAGTCCTGCCTGAGAAGCTGGACAGTGATCTCTACGGATTTGGGTTTCTGTTTCTTGCCGCCATTGAGGCCATTTACGTGCTCGGTTCGGTGCTGCGGAACAAGCACCGAGACGCAGCCATCGTTGCAGTTGGCTTCGCGCCCTATCTACTCAGCTGTCTACTCATAAGTATGAGCAACCTGTTGTTTTTCGGACTGCCGTGGCTCATCCTGGTGATGTCCATTCACCTTGCTCGTAGTGTCGCTCGCACATACAAAGAGCTCGAGGACCGGAATCTGCAGATTGAACGTATGAGCCGGAACAAGAGCGCGTTCCTTGCATCGATGTCTCACGAGCTTCGCACCCCGATGAATGCGATCAAGGGTTTCGCCAACCTGGTGCTTCGCCGGTCAGGGGATGTGCTACCGGACCAGCAAAAAGAAAACCTGGTGAAAGTGACACAGGCTTCAGATCACCTTCTGGCCATGATCAACGACCTTTTGGACCTCTCAAAAATCGAAGCGGGCCGAATGGATGTCAATCCAGAGTCTTTCAGTGTGCAGGCCCTGGTAGCCTATTGCTGTGCTACCGTGAGTCCGCTGGTGGAGGAGAAACCTGGCGTAAACCTTGAATATGAGGTCGGGGAGGGGATGAAAAAAGCCAACACAGATCAAGGACGGCTCAGGCAGATGCTCATCAACTTGCTCAGTAATGCCATCAAGTTCACCGATTCAGGCAGTGTGACGGTGAAAGCAACGCGGGACGATGGACAGTTGGTGATTTCTGTATCGGATACAGGAAAGGGGATTCCTGAAGATGAAAAAAACACCATTTTTGATGAATATCGCCAGGTGAAAGGATCGGATAAGGAACACAAGGGTACAGGGTTGGGGCTATCGATCACGAAGAAATTTGCAGAGCTTTTAGGTGGGTCCATCTCCGTAGAAAGTGAGCTGGGTAAAGGAACCACATTTACGGTCCAGATTCCGGCAGTTTATAAAGAAGCGCAAGTCTGAAAGACTACCCCAAGCTCGCCGTCCCTGGCGAGCCCACCCAACCACCCCGTGCCGCACGACCCGCTAACAGGCCACACACGCTGCGGTCGCTACGCTCCCTTGGCCTGAGGGCACAGCGGCTCCGTTGCACTGCACTCCGCCGCCGTCGTGTATGGCCGAGACGTGAGGCGGTGCACACGCTATATGCGTTGAGCAATTGCCGCGTGGGCTACTAATGAGTCGGTCACCAACCACAGGGAAGCCTTGACCATGAACAAAATACGCACATTTTTTGAGGAGAACGGCTACTACCTGGCCAAAGGCGTCTTTTCGCCAGATGAGGTGGGCCAGCTTGAAAACGAATTTGATCGAATTGTGCAACAACTCAACGAACACGACGATACCTCGAACAATAGTGGTGTCATCGACACACGCAATGTGCAGCAGTATTCGGGGCTGTGGATGGCGACCCTGCTTCACGAAAAGTTCCTCGACATTGTTGAACAACTCATCGGCCCCGACATCGTTCTCAACCATACCACGCTCTTTGAGAAGCGGATGACAACCACTCCAACGCCTTTTCAGATGCACCAGGACTGGAGCTACCTGCCAACCCAGATGAACACCATGATCGCGGGAATGATCCATGTCGGCGAAGCCACGGAGGAAATGGGCTGCCTCAGAGTCTATCCCGGCTCTCACATACGCGGCCGGCTGGAGGGCTCTACTGCCGTTGATGCCGCGTTCCACAAACAGTTCCCGTTTGAAGGCGCCACGGCGATTGAAGCCGAGCCAGGTGACGTCACCTTTTTCGATTACTTCATCGTACACGGTTCGATGTCCAACCGCTCTGAAAAGCCAAGGAAGGTGGTGATTGCGCGGATGTTTTCCGGCAGGGATCAAAAGGAGGACGTCTACCAGTTTAGTGAAAATCTGGTGTTGCGCGGATGGAACTACCACACGACCACCGCCACGGCCAGGAAAGCAGTTTTGAGACCTGCAAAGGAAACCCGAGACTCCGCTGCCACAGAGAACGCACAGAAATCGTGATGTGGTCTGGGAAAAACTGAGATGACTCACCTGGGCATTCTTGCCGTCTTGCTTGCGCTATTCTTCCTGATTCCCTTCGACCTGATGGCGGACGAATTCCTCTTTCAATCGGCCGGGATAAAGGTGTGGCGCGCACCCAGCAGTGAGTTCAGGGGAGCGCAAGATATAAATGTAACGGCACTGGTACGCGAAGGGAAGACCCTTGTTATTGACCCGGGAGTTGAGCGGTGGAAGGACGGTTTACTGGCTATGTTTCCAGTGATAGATGAGATATGGATAACCCACGCTCACCCTGACCATGCGGCTCTCTCAGGAATTCTCCAGTATGAGTTGGGGGCTTCGGTTCTGTGCTCAGTCCAGGGGAAGGCGATCCTTGAAAACCCGGGTGCTTTCCTGCCAGGTGAATTCGATGTCGCCGGCCCATTCAAAGGGGATATCTTTCCCTGGTATCTGAGGCCGTTCGCAAAGATGGCACTCAAATTCGCCTATGGACCCTGGCCTCCAGCGCATGTAGATGAGACGTTTAACCCTGAGGGAACGGTGCGCTATGGCGTTACGGTTCGGTATCTTCCCGGACACACCGACGGATCGGTTGGCTTCTCCCTGGTTGAAGAGGGGAGGCACGTACTCATTATCGGTGATCTCTTTCAGCAACGGTCCGCCGGGGATTTTGTCCTGTCGATAAACCTTCCGGGGGCTGATCTGGATAAAGCCCTGGGGTCGCTTCAGGAAATGCAGTCCTGGGAACCCGACATCATCATACCAGCTCACGGAAAGCTGATGAAAGGGGCGAGCTTTATCTCGGATGGTATCGACCGCACGATTTCGAAGTACAACCGATACCGTGAGAAGGTTCTCGCCTTTCTTCTCAAAAGGGGCAATCTGCCTTCGCTCGCATCCATTGCGAATGAAGTTCCCTTTGACTGGCCTGAGTCTTACAGGCCGGGTTTTACACAGAAGCGGTCACTTGTACTCGCGGTCCTGAGGTCTCTTCACAAAGAGAGACGCCTGCCAACTTCGATCGCCACACGGATCTCTGTTCTTCCTCATGATTTTTCCATACATTAAAATATCGATCTTACAGGAGGGATACTTATGGCTGTGAACAACACGGAAAAGGGCTGGGTGTGTGTGACCCGCGAGGCGGCGTGGCAGGCGCGGGATTCGCAGGGCGAGTTCGTGTACGACGATCACATGTGGATCCTGGGCGGGTGGTTCACGCCTCAAACGCCCAATCCGCGCGATGTCTGGAAATCGCCTGACGGCAAGCAGTGGACGTGTACCGTGGAGGTTGCGCCGTGGGAGTACAGCGATCTGCCGGCGACGATGGCATTCAAGGACAAGATGTGGATTATGGGCGGACGAAAACTGCCCGGCGCCCAGAACTGCAACGAGGTTTGGTCCTCCATTGATGGCGCCGAGTGGACCCTGGAGACGGACAATGCCGGCTGGTGCCCGCGGGTATCGCCCTCGTTCGTGGTGTTCAAGGACAGGATGTGGGTTATGGGCGGGACCGAAAACTTCTACGATGACAACGACGAGACGCTCAAGAACGACGTCTGGTCCTCGGCCGATGGCAAGGCGTGGAAACTGGAGGTTCAGAACGCGGGCTGGTCGAAGCGAACGCACGCTCAGGCCGTGGTGTTCGACAACAAGATCTGGATCATGGGCGGCGGAGCCTGGCACCCGGAAACGATTCCGGTCAACGATGTGTGGTGCTCGGAAGACGGGGTGAACTGGACTCAGGTGACGGATGCTGCGCCGTGGAAGCCGCGCATGTGGTTCTCACTGGTCGTCTACCGTGATCGGATGTGGGTCCTGGGCGGGTGGAACAGGGAAGACGGGAATTTCGGAGATGTGTGGTACTCGAAGGACGGGGTGAGTTGGACGGAGCTGAAGTCTGAGGTGATCTGGAAGAAGCGCCACGAGCATTCGGCCTATGTGTTCCAGGACAAGATCTGGGTGGCCGGCGGTCATGCCGAGCCCCTCAACAGCGAGGTCTGGTCCCTGGAGATTCCGGAGTTTGGCGATACGTGATATTGGCAGGCCCTTAAGAGGGGCAGCCTTACGGTTGGCCGGGACTGCCTGCTTTCAGTTGGGAGCAGGCTTTTCTTTTGTCGGCTGTACCGCGCCCCTGGCAGAATCACCTTGACTTCCGTGCGGTTTCATTTCATTTTACGCTCTTGCTGTTTCGGTTCGTTTGAGTGAGGTCTTATTATAGAGAGGGTTTGGAGATGAGCGATCTTGAAAAGCGTGTGGATGCGTTAGAAAAACAGGCTCAATTGTTGCGTAAGGTCGTCCATCGTTACAGACGTATGGGAATTGTTTCCGGTCTGGTCGTTGCTTCTTTATTTATTGTGGCCGCAACGAACAGATCGGTTTCGGAGGTTTTTTCACACCATACCTATCAACTGGAGAGCAGGCAGGCATTTGATTCGCTAACACAGGAGGCCCGGGACTTCCGTGAACGGGCTTCAGAGACACAGCAGGCTCAAGGTGCGACCAAGCAGATCCAGACTGTTGAAACGCTTCAGGTGCAGGGGATTGAGGTGATCAACTCGACAGGGCAGGTTGTTGTTTCCATTGCAGCGGACAGTGGAGATAACGGGTTGCTCAGTGTGTTTAATTCGGATAGCCTGCGGGTTGTTTCACTGGGCGTGAGCCGGTCAGCCGGGTTTGTGGGAGTTGGTGATTCAATCGGTGCTCTTGGCGCCGCTGTAACTGCGAATATATTCGGTGGACAGTTTGCTGCTTTTAATGCTCTTGGCTTACCTGTTGTCAGCTTGCGTGTATCAAGTCTGACAGGAGCCGGTTTTCTCAATCTATTCAGTGTGGAGGGGCCTTTTCCCGGCTCTTTTGTGGACGGCAACGGGGCTTTCGGGATCTTCAATACGGATACAGAGGGCCAGCTTGCTGCGCTTCTGGCATTGAATCAAGGTGATCGGGGCGATTTCGTTTTGGGAAATGAAGACGGCGTTAATATTGTCAGGGCCTATGCGGACAGTACCGGCGGTGGCCGGATTGAGGTCAGGAACGCGGCCGGGGATACCACGTGGTCCTCAGATGATCCACCCTCTTCGGATTCCGGAGGGCCGACTTCGTCGGCACTACCGGGCGATCTGGACGGTGACGGCGATGTTGATTTTTCCGATTTTGTGATTTTCGCACAGAACTTTGGGAAGAAGCTGTCGGAGTCGTAGCAGGGCTGATGACCCGGCCGTGAGGTCGGTTTTGCGCGTCCACCTCGGGAGGGCGCCGATGGATGCCTGAGTTGGCGACAAGGGTGATGGGCCGCATCGGGGGAGGTGCGGCCTTTGTATTTGGGCATGGTACACGACAAAAAAGGAAAAGACCTGCGCTGAGTGGTGAAATGAGTTAAGTTTGGGTTGTCAAGATCCAACAACTCATCCATCATCAAACACAGGTCTATGTCTCCTCAAGTTAATGAATTACACGACGTGATGCAATGGTATTTACCCTGTCATAAGGCCCGGGTAAAATTCATCGCCGCCTTCATTGTGTCTCTCATCAAGCTCACAACCGTCAACTTCACCAAACTGGCCAACGCCCTCAACGGCAAAGCCAAGCAGAAGTCCAACTATCGCAGAATCCAACGTTTCTTCAGTGAGTTTAATCTGTCCTATGACCTGGTGGCCGACTTGATCCTGCATCTCTTGCCGATCAAGTCGGACTTTACCATCTCGATAGATCGGACGACCTGGAGCTTCGGCAAACTGACCATCAATATTCTCACCGCCGGGAGTGTCTATCAAGGCGTTGCATTTCCCATCTGCTGGATACTGCTGCCCAAAAAGGGCAACTCCAACACCGATGAGCGTATCCAGTTGATGGAACGGGTCTTGAAGTTGGTGGATAAAAACCTGATTCAGGTCATCGTTGCAGACCGGGAATTCATTGGGCAAGAATGGTTTGCGTGGTTAGATGCGCAAGCCTTAGGCTTTGCCATCCGCGTCAAGGAAAACGCCAAAACCCTAAATGGCAAAGGGGACATCGCGCTTCGATGCTTGTTTGCCGACCTGCACATTCACCAAGAGCGCATCCTGCGTAAACCCCGTCTGATCTATGGTCATCATCTGTATTTGTCTGTCATCCGATTACCTGACGAATTTCTCATCGTTGCCAGCAAGTGTAAAGGTCGAAAACCGCTGGAGGATTACAAAAAACGGTGGGGAATTGAAGTCCTGTTCGCCGCGTTGAAAAGCCGAGGCTTCGATCTGGAACAGACCCATCTGATCCATCTGGAACGAATCGAAAAACTCATCGCGCTTTTAGCCATTGCCCTCACCTGGGCTCATCTGGTAGGAGAATGGATCGCAAAGACAAAACCGTTGAAGATCAAAAAACACGGATGCAAAGAGAAAAGCCTGTTTCGATATGGATTGGACCATTTGCAGTATGTTCTGCTCAATATACAGGATCACATCCAGGAGTTCTTTCACTGTCTTTGGATACTGATTGATCCTCCATATTTTAGGTCAGATTAAGTTTTGTCGTGTATTATGATTTGGGAGAGGAACTGGCGGACAGGCTTGGGGGCACGAAAGGGATATCTATGGCAGGTTGTCAAGATCCGCGTCCCAGGGCGAGAGAGATCGGGGTTCGTATCGGCGTTTTGCCGACGGGACCGCTGAATGCGATTACCGATGTCCCCGGGGTGAGGGTGGGACACGTTTCGCTGATTGAAGGCGAAGGCGAGCTTGTTCGGGGAAAGGGTCCGATCCGGACCGGTGTGACGGCTATTGTGCCGCATGGAGGCAATCTGTTTGCAGAGAAGGTGTGCGCGGCGGTGCATGTTATCAATGCGTTCGGGAAATCCGTGGGGCTGCCGCAGGTGATCGAGTTGGGCACTATCGAGACGCCGATTTTGTTGACCGGCACGCTGAGTGTCTGGAATGTTGCCGATGCGCTGATCGATTATATTTCGGAACAGAATCCGGGGGTGTATTCGTTCAATCCGGTGGTGGGAGAGTGCAACGATGGGTCTTTGAACGATATTCTGGGGCGGCATGTGAAGCGGGAGCACGTGTTCCAGGCGCTGGAGGGCGCGGGTGAGACGAATGTGGAGGAGGGCAATGTTGGGGCGGGGGTGGGGATGACGGGGTTTGGATGGAAGGGGGGAATTGGTACCGCATCCCGCGTGATTTCCGAAGACTGGGGCGATTGCAGGCTTGGAGTGATGGTTTTGACGAATACCGGCCAGGCGTCCGATTTGCGTATTGACGGTGTGCCGGTGGGCCGAGAGTTGACGCCGGATACGGTTTCCCGCGTTGAGGGATCGATTATGATCATTATCGGCACCAATGCGCCGCTCTCTTCCCGGCAACTGGGCAGGGTCGCCAAACGGGCGGCGTTCGGACTGGCGCGGGCGGGTGGGATCGCGGGGCACGGCAGCGGCGATTTTGTGATTGGGTTTTCGACGGGGAATCGGATTTCGGTGTCGGGAAAACAGTCGGCATCGCCGGACGAATTTGTACCCGAGCCCCGGTTGTCCGGCCTGTTCAGGGCGGCAATAGAAGCGACGGAGGAGGCGATTGTGAATTCGCTGCTGAGGGCCGAGACGCTGGTGGGGCGAGACGGGACGAAGCGTGTGGGGATACCGGTGGAGAAAGTGGTTGGGATAGTGGAAAGATATCGATAGTGGCAGGATCCGATTCAATGTGAGGAGGGAGGTTGAGATGAGTCACCAGGTGGAATCGAGAGTCGATCTGCTCAGAGATTCCGTATATCCGGGCAGAGGGATTGTGATCGGACAAACGCCGGATTCAAAGCATCTTGTGCAGGTCTACTGGATTATGGGACGAAGCGAGAAGAGCAGGAACAGGGTGTTCGTGGCAGAGGGGGATTCTGTAAAAACGGATCTGGTCGATCGGTCGAAAGTGGAAGATCCCTCGTTGATTCTGTACTACCCGATCAAAGTGATCAACACTTGCCATATAGTTTCCAACGGGGACCAGACGGATACGATCTATGAGTCGATCAAGAGTGGGAACTCTTTTGAAGCGGCCTTGAATACCCGCACATTTGAGCCGGATGCGCCCAATTTTACGCCGAGAATATCGGGTTTGATCGATTTGGACGACGGTCGGAACGCGTATCGGCTTTCTGTTCTCAAGACGGTTTCCGGCAATCCGGATTATTGCACACGGCACTACTTTTATTACGAGACTGCGATTCCGGGGATCGGCCATTGCATTACGACTTATCCGGATGACGGCAGTCCGCTCCCCTCATTTTCCGGAGAACCGTTCCCTGTGGAAGTGTTCGATGAGGCTGGTGCAACGTGTAATTTTTACTGGGATGTTTTGAATGATGAGAATAAGGTGTCGCTGCTCGTGAAATTTATCCATGTTGAGACGGGAGAGACCGAACTCAAGATTATGAATAAATATTGATGCTGTCGAACACCTGATCGAACGCGATTGCTTTTAGAACTTTTGAATTGTAGAATCGCGGAGGAAGAATTAGGGAAGGGCAGCTTCTCGGGAGATCGGTATGGCCATTATGATTAAGTCCGGGGCCGAAATCGAGGCAATGCGGCGGAGCGGAGAAGCGGCGTCGATTTTGCTGCAACGGGTGGGAGAGGCGGTGGCGCCCGGTGTTTCAACTTATGAATTGGACCAGATTTCACGCAGAACGATCAAGGAGCTGGGCGGCGTTTCTTCGTTTCTGGGATTTCAGCCTTCGTACTACGCTCCTTATCCGGCCACCGTTTGCACGTCGATTAACGAGGAGATTGTTCATGGTATTCCAGGCAAAGACCGGGTTCTGAAGGAGGGAGATATTGTTGGGGTTGACGTTGCGATCGCTATAGACGGGTATCACGGCGATAATGCGTTTACGTTCCCCGTTGGCGAGATTTCTGCAGAGGCGCAGAGGCTGCTGGACGCGACGCGGGCCTCGCTTTACAAAGCGATTGAGGCGGCCAGGCCGGGCAACCGGCTGGGGGATATGGGGTTTGCGGTGCAAAGCACTATTGAAGGGCGCGGATTTTCCGTTGTCCGGGAGCTTTGCGGCCATGGGATCGGGCAGAAGATGTGGGAGGAACCGGAGATTCCCAATTACGGGGAGGCCGGCAGAGGCATCCGGCTGAAGCCCGGGATGGTGCTTGCGGTTGAGCCTATGGTCTGTGCGGGTACGCACGAGGTTGTCTTTCTGGAAGACGGGTGGACGTCTATCTCGGCGGATCAGAGTCTGTCTGCACATTTTGAGCATACGGTTGCGATTCTTTCCGACGGGCCGGAGATTTTGACGTTCAGTGCATTGTGGGAGGAGTAGAGGAGAGCTGAGGCATGGGTGGAATCTTCAGGCGGTTCTGGCCCCATATGGTGTGTGCGGTGGTTGCGCTGGGTCTGTGGGATACGCCGGTGGTGAAGCCGTTCCGGGTGTTTATGGTGATGATCCACGAGATGTGCCACGCCGGGGCGACGCTGTTGACGGGTGGAGAGGTGGTGGAGATGCGGACCAACTGGAACGAGTCGGGGCACACGCTGAGCCGGGGGGGATATCCCACGGTGATCAGTTCGGCGGGATACGTGGGATCGGCGTTTCTGGGCGCATTTATGATTTATGCGGGAAACTGGGCGGTGGTGCAGCGGGTTCTGCTGGCGGGGGTTGGATGCTTCAGCCTGGGGATGACGATTCTCTATACGCCTGTTATGGGGATCGATTTTGCTTTCGGCGTTCTGAGCGGGGTTTTTCTGGCGGTGGTTGCGCTGCGTTTTCCCAGGGTCACGGAAGTGGTTGCAACATGGCTGGGGGTGCTGCTGTGTTTGTACAGCCTGTACGATTTTCGGACGGATCTCTGGATGTATCCGACCAGGACGGATGCGGGCATTCTGGCCCGGTACTGGGGGCTGCCGGTTCTGGCTTATCCGATTGCGTTTTTTTGGGCGGCGATTTCGGTTTTTGCCATGTATCTGGCCATGCGGGCGGTGGACCGGCGAGGGAGACGGATAGAGGCGCAAAGAGAAAAGGACCGCGGAGACGCGGAGGTCGCGGAGAATTGAAAATATTATCAAGACCGCAGACGAATAGGGAGGATATGGTATGGCGATTTTGAATAACGATACGGAGGTATCCTTTTTTGTGGGCGGGTTCGGTGAAGGGCTTGACCATCCGGAGTGTATTGCCTGGGGAACGGACGGGTATGCGTACGCCGGAGGCGAGGCCGGGCAGATTTATCGGATCGATATGGAAACCCGGGCGTTCGAGGAGATCGGCAATACCGGCGGGTTCGTCGGCGGACTGGCGCAGGATGGAAATCACAATGTGTATGCGTGCAGCAACGGGGCCGTGTGGCGTATTACGCCGGATGGCGATGTCAGTATCTATTCCAAAGGGTCTGCGGATGAGCCGATCCGTACGCCCAATTATCCGGCGTTTGATGCGTCCGGCAATCTCTATGTGTCCGATTCGGGCGAGTGGAAGCAGGATGACGGGCGCCTCTTTAAGATCCGGCCCGGTGGGGAAACGGAGGTGTGGTGCCAAAGCCCTACCGAGTTTCCCAACGGTCTCGCTCTTGGTCCCGACGGGGACTTCCTGTATGTTGTGGTGAGTACCAATCCGCCCCGCGTGGAGCGGGTGAAGATCGAATCCGACGGCAGCGCCGGTGAGATGGAGACCGTGGTACATTTGCCGGAGACGGTGCCGGACGGGCTGGCTTTTGATACGGATGGCAACCTGTACATTTCGTGCTATCGTCCCGACAGGATCTGCCGGTTGAGCCCGGCGTGCGAGCTGGAGATCCTGGCCGAAGATTTTGAGGGCACCGTGATGGCCGCTCCGACCAATATCGCGTTCTGCGGCGAGGAGCGGGATATTTTCTTAAGCGCGAATCTGGGGAGGTGGCATATCACCCGGTATGAGGTGAATGCGACGGGCGCTCCGCTGTATTATCCGATGATTCCGTGAGCGTGAGGTTCGGCAACTGAAATGCGATATGAGAAGCGATCTGCGATGAGTTTACAAACCAGCCACCATATCAAAGGAGGACAGTAAGATGGAACAGAGGAATGAACCCGAGCAAGGAACAGGTCTTCCACCACAAGCGATCGTGATGCAAATGGTCATGGGTGCTTGGGTGTCTCAGACGATTTCCGCAATCACCCGTTTAGACGTGCCCGATCTACTCCAGGAGCAGGGTCCGCTGACTGCCTTGGGGCTGACTCAAAACCATGGGGTTGACGCTAATCCTGAGTTCCTTGAGCGGGCTTTGCGAGCCTGCGCTAGCGTCGGTATCTTCACCGAAGATGCGGACGGTAAATTTGGGTCTACCCCACTGTCGGAGGTACTCACTTCAGATTCTCTCGGGTCCGTCAAGAAACTCACTGAATGTTTCGGGGGCACCTGGTGGAAAATCTGGACGGGTCTCCCAGACGCTCTTAGGGCGGGAGAACCACAGGCGAAGGCTCAGATCGGTATGGAGTACTGGGATTATTGTATAGCAAACCCCAAAGAGATGGAAGACTTCGGTGAGGCCATGAAGTCGAACAGTCTCAGTTCCATACGTGGTGTCCTAGATTTATGTAACCTAACTGGCGTCAAAAAAATCGTGGATGTGGGTGGAGGCTTTGGACACCTCGCTATTGCCCTCTTAGGCAAGTACGGGGATATGGAGGGGGTCGTACTTGATGTCCCTGATCTTATTCCCATTGCACAGAAACATCTGAGAGATGAAGATAGAGACATTGTTTCAAGACTCAAATTTGTTGGCGGAGACATGTTTGAAGGAGTACCCGCCGCTCAAGTCTACATTATGAAACATATCATCCACGATTGGGACGACAACCGATGCATCAAGCTTCTTAAGCACTGCCATAATAGCATGGATGGTGACGGACGTGTGATTTGTGTAGATGTGGTACTGCCTCCCATGGGCGATACCAGTGGCACGCCTGGTAAGTTCCTCGACATCGACATGATGGTCTTTGTGCCGGGTAAAGAGCGAACCCAGAATCAATGGGAAGACCTATTGGATGCCGCGAGCTTCAAGATAAAGTCCATTACACCCCTTCAAGACAACTTTGGCACAAGCATTGTTGAAGGAGTAAAGTCCTGAGAATAGTGACTCGCTCCAGATTACTTTCTTTTGATCTCCCTGTGGAGTGGGAAAATACAAAGCACATGTTTGTTCCTTTTGAACTCGAAAAATTGCTTAATTTTAATGGACGTATGCCATCGTAAAACCGGCATGAGCCGGCGGAACCAGCACTCACACAAAATATACTCGAGGAACCTCATGGCTGACGAGTTCACTATAACTTTCGAAAAACTCTGGGTCGGTTTCCGCGCCCGCTGGTGCGACAGCCACGACCTGGGTGGGGCGCTGGCCTTCAGTCACGAATGCGTAAAGATCCCGATGTTCCACCGCGTCTTACAGGTGAACGTGTCCAAGGTCCGGATGGACCAGCTGATCGACGGCGCCCTTTGCTTTTTCAAGGAGAAGAAGTTCGACTGCGCCTTCACCCTCTCGCCCCTGGACCGTCCCTCTGATTTGGGAGACCGCCTGGAACATCGTGGTTTCACGTTCGCAATACAGGCCGTGGCGATGGTCTGCGACCGGTTTGCGGGACCTCTTGCACCCGGGCCTGTACAGATAGAAGAACCGAATGCGAGCCAGTACGATATCTGGGCCAACACCATGTGTCGTAGCTTCGACATCCCCTCCGACGTGGGCGAGGTGGGCCGGTCCGTCCTCGACGTTCCGGAGGTCCGCTTATATCTAGCCCGGCTAGGTGGCGAGCTGGCTGGAACCGCGCTGCTCTACTCGCAATTGGGCATGGGGTACGTGGATCTGGTCGGCACCCTGTCCCAACACCGTCGCAAAGGCGTGGCCTCGTCCTTAGCCACTCGCGCTGTAGCCGACTCGCAGGCCTTGGGCAATCGCTGGACCGCACTGGAAGTTGAAAGTGACAGCGCGGCCGAAAGGGTCTACAAACGCCTGGGCTTCCGCCCGGTGCACTACCGCCCCCGCTACGTCAAGAGCACTCGCCAGGCTACTCCAATACGATAGCGAAAGCAATATGGCGGACAGTTTTCTTTGACAAAAAAGTGCCGTTCACGCAGATTAGGTATCATAGACCACCACGTCAACGATACCCTTTATCTGGAGAGACGGCACAATGGAACTGGCAGAAAAGATACTCAAGAGTTTCAAGATTTCCAAGCCTCAAAAAAAGTTTCTGATGGCTGTGTTTACAGCGATCCTAACAGCTCACGGCAAGATCAATTTTCGTAACCTATCGCGTTACTCTCCTTTGTCACAGAAGACGTATTCACGCCAGTTTGCCAAACCCTTTGAATTTGTGGCCTTCAACCGAGCGGTGATCAATGAAAGCCTGGGCAGAGAAAGTGAACGGATCATCGTGTTAGATGCTTCTTTTGTGTCCAAGTCGGGCAAGCAGACCTATGGTCTGGATTATTTCTGGAACGGTTGTCATCGTCGGAGCGAAAAGGGGTTGGAAGTCTCCAGTGTGGCCATCGTGGATGTTTTGAGAAACACAGGCTTTACGCTGTCCGTTCGTCAAACCGATCCTGGAGATGAACGCCAAATGTCTGAGTCTAAGCCTAAACAGGATGTCGTCAAGGTCAATAAAAAGAAAAGGACCGTCAAGAAAAAGGGCACCAAAAAAAAGGGGAAAGCCAAGTCGAAAAAGCAAAGCTCCAAACAGGCAGAAGACGTCGAAACCCTAACAGATCAGTATTTACAGCACCTGAGTGATGTCAAACCCAGCTTGTTAGAGAATGAAAAATATACCGTTATCGATGGCTATTTTAGCAAGAAGAAATTTGTTGATGGCGTCCGTGATTTGGATCTACACCAGATCGGCAAATTGCGCTGCGACGCCAATATGCGCTATCTCTACACCGGACCAAAACGGGAAAAGGGAAGCGGAAGGCACAAGACCTATGACGGCAAAGTCAACTGGCAGGACCTGTCTCGGTTTTCATATATCCAAACACAAGATGGCATCGCCATTTACAGTCTTGTCTTGAATCACGTCTCCTTAAAACGCAATTTGAAAGCCGTCGTCTTGCTGGATCACACGAACAAGGACAAGAAGAAAGGCTCTTCGCTGTTTCACGTGGGTAATCATAAAAACCCGAACCAGTCTTCTTGCCGAGTGCGAGGTGGTTCCTAACCGTTTGCTCCGGTATCCGCACATGAGATCTCTCCTAAACACACGGCGGGTATTGAATGATCCGGAGATCCAGTTTGCCGTTTAGTCCATCGTAACAATTTATTATCTAACAACTTAAACAACTGTTTTTAAGATAGAATCCTGAGCAACAGACAACGGGTCGGGCAACACCGTTGACAAAGAATACTCGAAGGCTGGTCCACAAAACCTGCAGCTTGGGCGTCTTGTCTACCACAACTGGTCGTTCCTGGGGGAAGGTTACCCACACCAAATAGCGAGGAGCCAGAAGAAATATGCGATCTTGTTTTCAACCGACAAAGACCTAAGTGCCAAGACGATTGTCAGATATTACAAAGCGCGTTTCCAAATTGAATTTATTTTCAGAGATGCCAAACAGTTCACCGGATTGTGCGACTGTCAAGCCAGAGATCAAAAACGGCTGGCTTTCCATTTTAATGCCTCTTTGACAACCCTCAATTTAGCCAAAACGGAACACTTACAAGCCCAATCAGATACGAGACCCATACCCTTTTCCATGGCCAGTGTAAAAGCCTGTTATTTCAACACGTATTTTCTCCAGAATATTTTTTTAATGTTAGACCTCGACCTAAATTTGATTAAAAAATCTCCCCAATACCAAAAACTGCGGGATTATGGCAAAATTGCTGCTTAAAAGTGGCCGAACTATTGGAAAGGAGCATAATACACGACAAAACTTAATCTGACCTAAAATATGGAGGATCAATCAGTATCCAAAGACAGTGAAAGAACTCCTGGATGTGATCCTGTATATTGAGCAGAACATACTGCAAATGGTCCAATCCATATCGAAACAGGCTTTTCTCTTTGCATCCGTGTTTTTTGATCTTCAACGGTTTTGTCTTTGCGATCCATTCTCCTACCAGATGAGCCCAGGTGAGGGCAATGGCTAAAAGCGCGATGAGTTTTTCGATTCGTTCCAGATGGATCAGATGGGTCTGTTCCAGATCGAAGCCTCGGCTTTTCAACGCGGCGAACAGGACTTCAATTCCCCACCGTTTTTTGTAATCCTCCAGCGGTTTTCGACCTTTACACTTGCTGGCAACGATGAGAAATTCGTCAGGTAATCGGATGACAGACAAATACAGATGATGACCATAGATCAGACGGGGTTTACGCAGGATGCGCTCTTGGTGAATGTGCAGGTCGGCAAACAAGCATCGAAGCGCGATGTCCCCTTTGCCATTTAGGGTTTTGGCGTTTTCCTTGACGCGGATGGCAAAGCCTAAGGCTTGCGCATCTAACCACGCAAACCATTCTTGCCCAATGAATTCCCGGTCTGCAACGATGACCTGAATCAGGTTTTTATCCACCAACTTCAAGACCCGTTCCATCAACTGGATACGCTCATCGGTGTTGGAGTTGCCCTTTTTGGGCAGCAGTATCCAGCAGATGGGAAATGCAACGCCTTGATAGACACTCCCGGCGGTGAGAATATTGATGGTCAGTTTGCCGAAGCTCCAGGTCGTCCGATCTATCGAGATGGTAAAGTCCGACTTGATCGGCAAGAGATGCAGGATCAAGTCGGCCACCAGGTCATAGGACAGATTAAACTCACTGAAGAAACGTTGGATTCTGCGATAGTTGGACTTCTGCTTGGCTTTGCCGTTGAGGGCGTTGGCCAGTTTGGTGAAGTTGACGGTTGTGAGCTTGATGAGAGACACAATGAAGGCGGCGATGAATTTTACCCGGGCCTTATGACAGGGTAAATACCATTGCATCACGTCGTGTAATTCATTAACTTGAGGAGACATAGACCTGTGTTTGATGATGGATGAGTTGTTGGATCTTGACAACCCAAACTTAACTCATTTCACCACTCAGCGCAGGTCTTTTCCTTTTTTGTCGTGTACCATGGGAAAGGAGACATCAATGATGGATATCTACGCCAGACTGGGGGTCAGAAAAATCATTAACGCATGCGGTTTCGCCACGGATCTGGGAGGCTCTCTGATGGAGCCTGAGGTCCTCGAAGCGATGGCCCAGGCCTCCCGGTCGAATGTCGACATGAGGGAATTGCACGAAAAGGCGGGAAAGCGGGTTGCGGAGTTGATCGGTGCAGAAGCGGCCTGCATCACCTCATGCGCGGCGGCCGGTGTCTGCGTTTCGATCGCGGCATGTATAACGGGTAAGGATCCGGATTGGATCCGGAAGATCCCCGAGATGGACGGCGACCGAAAAGAGGTGATTATTCAGGCGGCTCACAGGAGTCCCTTTGATCACGCCGTTCGCCAGACCGGTGCGAAACTGGTCGTGATCGGGACACGAGAACACGTCGCGCATGAGCACCTGAAATCGGCGATCAATTCCAGCACGGTCGCGATGATCTATGTCCACGATACCCATTTGCCGGCGGTCACGCTCCCATTTGACCAGGTGGTGGATATCTGTCACACCGCCGGTGTCCTCATTGTCGTTGACACGGCTGCCGAGCTCCCGCCGCCGTCAAACCTGCAAAAATTCCTCAAAGAAGGCGCGGACCTGGTTGTTCTCGCCGGCGGAAAAGGGCTGCACGGCCCACAGTCCAGCGGAATCATTCTGGGTCGAAAGGACCTGATCGAGGCCTGCGCACTCAACAGCGCGCCCAATGCGGATACCATCGGCCGGCCGATGAAGGTGGGCAAGGAGGAGATCGCCGGTGTGGTTACGGCCGTTGAACTCTATCTGAAACAGGACCACGATGCCGTGTCAAAAGGATGGGAGGAGACCGTATCGTATATCATTGGAGGCCTGGAGGGTCTGCCGGGTGTAAAAGCGAAGCGCGTTTTTCCGATGGGGAAATTCCGACCGATCCCCTTTGTATCCATAACCCTGGATCGCCCTATGGGAGGGAAGACGCCGTCTGGGGTAGTCAAAGAGTTGCGGGACGGTGAACCGCCGATCCTCATCAGCCATCCGGATTCACTGCCTATTCCGACTTTTACGGGAGGAAAAGACCGCTACGATGAGGAGGAAAGCCTTGTGATCAAGCCCCAATCCCTGAAGGCAGGGGATGCGGAGGTCATGGTCAAGCGTTTGCGGGAGATCCTTGGAGTTTGAACCCCAGATTTCATAGGCGTCAGCTTCAGTTTTCAGAATCAGGAGGGGACTCCATGACGACCACTCAGGAGATTCTCACGCACCTCGATATAGAGGGCTATTGCGTCATCGAGGAGGTGATCCCGCCAACCGAAGTACGGGCTGTGCGAGAGAGCGTATCCGCCTGCCTGCGGGCGGAGTTCGAGGCGACGGAAAAGAGGACGGTCGCAGTGCGCGCGAAGGGTCACCGCATCGGCGGCTCGGGTGTCCAGGCTCTACCCGGGATAATCAACCTCGATCAGTCGTTCGCGCCTTATCTGACGGACGAGCGTATTACCGGCGCGGTGGAATCGCTTTTCGGAGCCTATTACCGGATTTCGAACACCAGTGCGATCGCCAATCATCCGGGGAATGATCGGGGGTACTGGCACGCCGACTGGCCGTTCAACCAGACCAACGCGGCGCACATTCCGGCGCCTTATGCCGATACCGTAGCGAAGTTGTCATCGCTGTGGATGTTGACGGAGTTCTCACCCCAAACAGGTGGCACTCTGGTAGTACCCGGCAGCCACCGGGCACTGACGAACCCGTCGGGTGGGGACTGCTTTGACAGAGAAGCGCCGCATCCGTCTGAGCTTCAGATATCGGGCCCTGCTGGAAGTGTCATGCTCCTCGACAGCCGTCTATGGCACTGCGTGGCCACCAATCACAGTGATGAGCCGAGAGTGGCGATGAACATCGGATATGTTCCCTGGTGGCTGAACCTGGAACCGACCCGGGAGGGCTCGCCCGAATACACGGCGATGGTCGTCGAAACACAAGGCAAACCCAACAGGACCCCGGTGATCCCGGGATCGGTGTTCGAATCACTGCCCGAAGACGTCAAACCGCTGTTGAGGCACTGGGTGGCCTAGTGGTCGATTTCGCAAATACGCATGAGGTTGCATAGGTGGCAAAAAAGGGGTATGTTATACGCCTCATTCCAATCGGTAAAGGAGGTGTATAATGTCAGGTCCCCTTCCCCAATACCAACCTCGCTTCACAAAAGCCCAACTGGCAAAAGCCCAGAAAATCATTCGTCAGCGCAACGCGCCTCAATCCCAGGTGCAGCGGGCAAAGATGGTGGTGGCCTTAGCCGAGAATAAAGCCATTGGCAACCAGAGGTTAGCCGACAGGGCAGGTGTCAGTTCACCTACGGCGCAGAAGTGGCGAAAAAGGTGGACTGAAGAAGGCTTCACTTTAGAGGATCTACCGCGCAGTGGGCGACCGCCCACTTTTTCCCCCTGTGCAAGTCAGTGAAGTCAAAGCCATTGCCTGTCAACTGCCCGCACAACGGGGGTTGCCCCTGTCTCGGTTCAGCTTATTTGAGATTCAACAGGAAGTGTTAAGGTGTGCGTTGATCACTTCAATCTCACCCACAACGATTTGGCGCATTCTCAAAGAGGATGCCCTTCGTCCCTGGTATCACCGATCCTGGCTTCATATCAAAGCCCCCAACTTTTTAGAGAAAGCCAGTCGCATTCTGGACCTGTATCAAGGCATATGGGAGGGGATACCGCTTGGCAAGAAAGACTTCGTTATCTGTGCCGATGAAAAATCCCAACTCCAAATCTTAGCCCGAGAGTTTGCCACATTGCCACCTGATTGTGGCAAACCCATTCGTATGGAAAATGACTACAAACGGATGGGCACAGTGGCCTATCTGTCTGCACTGGATGTGTTCTCAGGGCACATCTTTGGGCGTGTGGATGAGAAAACCGGCATCGTGCCCTTTCAAAAGCTGGTGGACCTGGTGATGGGACGGGAGCCTTATGCTTCGGCTGATCGGGTCTTCTGGATTGTGGACAACGGATCTTCTCATTACACCACCACGTTCCCTAAACGGCTCCAGGATGCCTATGAAAATGCCATTGCCGTCCATCTCCCTATCCACGCCAGTTGGCTCAATCAGATTGAGATCTATTTCTCGATCTTGCAAAGAAAGGCGCTCACGCCCAATGACCTGGCAGATCGACAGGCGATGGAAGCCAGGATCTTGGGCTTTGAGGAATACTATAATCTCACTGCCGAACCTTTCAACTGGCGCTTTACAAGGCAGGAATTGGAAGAACGAATGCAGCGAATCCGGCTGGCTGCATAAATTCATGCGAACTTCTGAAATCGACCACTAGCCGTTTCGTTCTTAGACCCGATTCCACGCGCCCTGAACCTGTTTTCGATCGCATGTTCCCGGCGATGAACAGAGGCTTGATATGGTTGCGACCCGACGTGCCCGGTTTCTGGCGATCGCCGGTCTGACGCTGGCGGCGATCATGGTTATCCTGGCTCTGCCTCCTATCCCACAGAACCAGTCCTACCACAAGTTTGCCGATCAGCGTACTCTGCTGGGTGTCTCCAATTTTCTCGATGTTATCTCCAATGTGCCATTTATTCTGGTCGGTTTGCCGGGCCTGATTTTTCTGTGGCAACAGCGAGCGGCAGAGGCCGGCGCTTTTGTTGAACGGAGGGAACTGTGGGCCTATGGGGTCCTTTTTTTTGGATTGGCGCTCACGGGCTTTGGGTCCGCTTATTATCATCTGGCTCCCGATAGTGCGCGGCTTATCTGGGACCGTTTGCCTCTGACCCTGGTTTTTATGGCTATTCTGGCTGCGACCATTGCCGAGCGAATCAGCATGACAGCCGGCTTCCGGCTGCTGTTGCCCCTGGTCTGTCTGGGGGTTGGCAGTGTGATTTACTGGCACTGGAGCGAGCTGCAGGGACAGGGCGATCTGCGGCCCTATATTCTGGTACAGTATTACCCGATGCTGGCTATTCCTTTGATCATTTACCTTTTTCCATCGAGATACACCCGGACTTCAGACCTTCTGATGGTTGTGGCCGTCTACGTGGTGGCGAAGATTTTCGAGTTGCTCGATGCCAAGATCTTTGCCCTGGGACAGATTGTGAGCGGCCATACGTTGAAGCATCTTGCGGCTGCTGTTGCCACGTACTGGATCTTGCGGATGGTCCAGAAGCGACATCCCAGACAAGCTGTATAGATTGTTAACTGAAACTGCGGGGTAGAGAAAAATGGGCGAACAACACGACAGGTCTTTGTACGAGCGCGTTGAGCGGCTGGAGCAGGTTGTGGAGGAACTCCAGCGCACGCTCACGCAGTTGCGTCCGGGTGACGATTTGCCCGCAGTGTCTTCAGAACCGGTGGCAAGACCTTCTCCCGAACCTCTCAAACAGCCCTCTCCGGCCCCGGAGTCTTCCGATCCTTCCGACGATATCCGGACGAGCGAGTCCTGGCTCAATAAGATCGGCATCGGGCTGCTTCTGTTTGGCGTTGTGTTTCTGTTCAAATATTCGATTGACCAGGGGTGGATCACACCGTCTATACGCGTCGGATTTGGTCTGGTTCTGGGGGTGGGGCTGCTGGTTGTCGGTGTTCGTACTTATGCCGGCCGGCGACATTTCAGCCAGGTGCTGCTGGGGGGCGGTATCGCGACGTTTTATATTAGCGGTTTTGCGGCGTTTCAACTCTATGCGCTTGTTTCCCACCCGTTCGCGTTTGCTTTCATGGTTTCTGTCACCGCCCTGGCATTCATTCTATCTCTGCGACAGGATGAGGCGGTTCTGTCTTTGATCGGCGCGGCCGGGGGGCTTGGTACACCGTTTTTGCTTTATACAGGCGCCGGGAGTCTGGCGGGGCTTGTGGGCTATACGTGTCTCGTTCTGAGTGGGACGAGCGCGATTTATGTTTTCCGAGGGTGGCGCTCTCTCCTGTGGACATCGGTGATCGGGGGATGGGCGGTGTTTCTGATTGGGTACAACCAGGGGATTGCACACTGGAGGGCACTGCCGACGTCAATCGATCGGTGGGCCCTGCAACTGGGGATTATTTTCGGCTGGCTGGCGTTCTGGGCACTGCCCGTTGTACGCGAGATTCTCCGGGCAGGCAATCCCGCTCGGTGGACGCAGTCTTCGCTCAATTTGCTGGGAGAACCTGTCTCGAAGCAAGTCGAAGCATTCGTGAATCGGCACGTTCACCTGTTGACGGTTATCACGCCACTGCTGGTCCTGGCGCTGTCGATAGGGATCTGGTCGCTATCCGAGGAAACGGCGGGATGGATCACGGTGGTCGGGGTCCTCTTTTATGGGCTCATTTCCTGGTACCTGAGGCGCAAGGAGGGCGGCAAGCCTTTTGCGTACACACATACCCTGGTGGCCTCGCTGCTGTTGACGATTGCATTCTGCCTGCTGCTGGACGGCGATACGCTCTTTTTTACACTCGCGGCCGAAGCCACGGCGTTGCATTTTCTCGCCTGCCGTCTCTCGGATCGCGTCACGGCGATAGGAGCGCATCTCATATTTCTCGTGCTTGGGGTATGGCTTGTTGTTCGTCTGGTTTCTATGAAGGTCGAAGGGATAGCGATATTGAACGCGCAGGCGCTGACCGATCTGGCGGTGATTGCGGCGGGGATCGTCGTTTCCAGGGTGCTGCAGTCGCGTGAGGCCGTTCAGGTCTACCGTCTTATCGGGCATCTGAGCATTCTGGTATGGCTCTGGAGAGAACTTTATACGCTACCCAACGGAATGGGTTATATTACGATTGCCTGGGGCATTTATGCGGTTGCCCTTCTTGTGTCCGGACTCCGCCTCAATCTCAATCAGTTTCGATTGGCCGGAATGGGAACCCTGGTTCTGGTGATCGGGAAGCTTTTTCTTATCGACCTCGCCAGGGTGGAGGCGATCTGGCGTATTCTGCTTTTTCTGGGCTTTGGCGGCCTTTTTCTGCTGCTCAGTTACTATTTCCAGGCGCTGTGGAAACCGGGGTCCGCACCCGGCGATAAATCCACCTGAAAAAGGTCAAAAGGATCTGATTACGGAATGCGATGGGAACTGTTTTGAAGAAAGGAGTTTTGTTGTGGCGAAGGTACCGAAAGCGTCCGATCTGGCAATTCACGGGGGCAGGCCGGTGCATAGCAGGCCGTGGCGGACCGGGCCGTTTCACTTTTCGGCGGAGATTGAGGCGTTGAAGAAGCTGCTCTCCGGACCGGCGCTGCCGCTGGCGCGGGGGAAGGCGGTGATGGCCTACCGGGAGGGGTTGCAGAAGCTCTACGGGATGAAGTATGCGATCCCGACGAGTTCCGGGACCGCGGCCATCCACGTGGCCTTAGCCGCCGCAGATGTGGGCGCGGGGGACGAGGTGATTGTGAGCCCGGTGACCGATTACGGGAGTATTGCCGGGATCTTGCAGCTGAATGCGATTCCGGTGTTTGCCGATGTGCAGGCGGACGGCATGTTGATGGATGTGGATTCGATTGCGGAAAAGATTACGCCCTATACCCGGGTGATTATGCCGGTGCACAATGGGGGATATGCGGTGGATATGCCGGGGGTGATGCGGTTGGCTCGCAAACACAAGATTACGGTTCTGGAAGACTGTGCCCAGGCGCACCTGGCGTCGATTAAAGGGAAGTACCTGGGCACCTTCGGGCACTTAGGGGCGTGGAGTACGAATGAGAGCAAGCATATGAAGTCGGGGGAGGGGGGGTTTGTGCTGACGAACAACCGGAAGATGGCGGAGTGGGCGGATTTGTTTTCGGATAAGTGTTATCCGCGGTTTCCGGGAGCGCCGGAGACGCCGGCGTTTCCGGCGGTGAATGTGCGGTTGAGCGATGTGAATGCGGCCTTAGCGCTGGCGCAGTTGAAACGGCTGCCCAAGTGGACCGAACGCCGGCAGGCTTTTGGCGAGGCGTTTTGTGAGGGGATCGCGGGGGTTCCGGGCGTGTGGTTGCATCCGCAGCCACGTGGCGCGAAGCCCAATTACTGGTGGACGATGTTCGGGGTGGAGAAAGAGGCGCTGGGGGTGGACGCGGCGGCGTTTTCCGAGATGGTCCGCGCAGAAGGCATTCCAGCCTCTGCCGGGAGCGAGCCGAATGTGCTTGCGTGGGAGGTGTTCCGCCGGTTGGACCGGGACCCGAAGGCGTTCAGGAGCTACCGGCCGGGACGGTTGAAAAAAGGGGCGTTTTCGGCGGATGTGGCGCCGAATGCGAGGACATTTAGAGAGCGTATCGTGACGGTCCGGATGAGTCAGCACAATACGGTGGGAGAGGCGAGGGCTGCGGCGCGTGCGGTGCGTAAGGTGGTGGGCGTGTTGTGGGGAAGGACAGTGTAGAGGGGTGAAGGCGAGGCTTTGGGGAAGGCGGGCTGCTGTCCGGTCTCTCAAAAAAACGCTTGCGCGATGGATGTATATTCTTTAATTTGGACAGCGCAAAGACATCTTAAAGAAGCTATTATTTGACTTATCCGGTAAAGGCAAACCGGCCGAGACAGCCGGGGCGCAAACTACGTGTCTTTGCCTGAAAGTAACTGCTCAGGTCAAAAAGCCAGCAAAATGGGATCAAGCAGGATGTTGTGAGCTAGGGGTAGGGATGGACGAAGCGGTCGGGATGGGGATAAAAGGGATATTGTTGAAGGCATCTTGAATGGCATCAATCACCCGTTGAGAGTTTTTCTTTGCCGTCGAGATATAGGCACGAATGCGGCAGAAAATGGCCGCACCTGTTTCGGTTCGGAAGCACCCAGAGACTTTCTGTTTGACTTTCACCATTCGGATATCTCGTTCGGCCTGATTATTGTCAAAGGGCACGCGGAAGTCATACATAAAGGCCAGCACTTCCCCTTTGTATTGCCCTAATCGATCCAGCAGATTCTTCGGTGGGGATTGTTTGGGTCTTCCTCTTTTCTTTTGGATGCCATCATCCTGTTTTTGTGGTGGATTGGCCTTCAACCCCTGCTTTAAGATTTGGTCGTATCGTTTTTCAAAGGCGTTTATTTTTCGGGCAGACAGATGATCGGTGTGCGCTTTGTCCTGGTCGACGGCCTCTTTGATGTCCATCAACAAAGCCGCCATGCCCTCTGCCCACCCTTGCTGGTATTGCTCTTTCACAAACTTGAGTTCGCGTAAATGATGCGTGTTACAAAGGGCGTGTTGGCACGCGGTGTATCCAAAGTAGGGTTTCCAATGGTCATGCATGGCCCGGCCTTCAAAGTCGGGCAAAATCCCAATCGCATCGGTGGCCTTTTGGCCGCGCTTGGGATGGAGACCATAATGCGTCAACCGCTCTGTGCTGGCCACATGAACCCAATTTCGCCTGCCTGCCACAGATAAACTGGTTTCGTCCAGATGGAGCACATCGGAGTCGATCAGGCCTTGCTTGATGATCAAATCGACGGGGTGTAGGCGATCGGCCAAGACCGCATTGGCTTGCAAGACCGTCGCTTGTGAGAGCCGATGGTCAAACAGATCCTCGAAAATCTCACACGTGCGTTCTAAGGGAACGAAGTGATACTGGTTGAAGTAGGAAGCAAGCGCCTTGATCCGATTCCCATATTGTGCCTTTTGGGTGACATCTAAAGGAAACGCCCCCTTGGTGCACCCGCCACAATCGGGACAGATTTTGACCTGAGCCTGGTGTTGGGTCACTGTGATGTGTAAGGGCGGGATATCAAACACCTGGCGCTTTTCAACATCAACCACGGCCACCTCCTCGAGACGAACAGCGCAGTGGGCACACGCTTCAACCCGATGCAAAACCGTATGGTCTGGATGGTCTACCAAGGTGAGGGTGTGACCGGGATGACCTTTTTGGCCCCCATTCTTTTTGGCCCCTTTTTTTCGCAAGCTACTTGTGCGAGGTTTTTGCAGACCATCGCTGGAAGGCGGTTTGCTGCTGTTGCGGCTGTCTTTGGCCACTTGATCTCGAAGCGATTGAACCTCAGCTCTTAACGCTTCGATCTGGGCAACTAAGCCCTGGATCAATCCGACAACAGCTTCCTCGCCTTGATGGTAGATGGCGCGTATCTCTTGTTCTTGTAAGCCTGACATTGGGGTTTGTCTTCTCAATTGCTTACATCGGGAAATTTACGGTCGATTTGGCCCTGGTGCGCCTGGTGTAATTCTTATCGACTATTTTCACAAAAACCTGAATGGCTGGATACCTGGGTAGTTACGCCTGAAAGATTATTGCTTTTTAAGCATAAGCTTATGAAGTTATATAATTTCGGGCGCATTGCCGCACTACTGGGGGTCTATTGGTAGATGCGGTTTTTTTGTTGTATTTACCCACCCAACCCTGAACCTGCACCAGTAGAAATCGGGAAAAAAGGCCGTTAGCCGCCGTCTCTGGCCAGAGGGGCTAACGACCTGCAAGCGGTGTGAGGAAACGTAGCGTTTTCTCACGCCCTGCTGGTTTAATTTTAAGGTTGTCCCGGAGATTTAGCGAGTCTAATCAGACGGAGAAAACAACAGAACGGCGAAATTTTGGCCGCCCTGAGACATCGATTGGTAGAGGGACAGATCCCTACAGGTGGTGTACAAAGACGGAGCCAGGGCGCATATTGACTAACAGATTGGGGAGGTGGTTATTTTGTCCAACCGTATTTTGGAGCTCGAAGCAGATAAGAAACAATCAGTTGGATCAAATCCGATCGGCGTCCGGGAGACAGACCATTACCAGGAAGAGTACGTGTGGGGGTTTGTGGAGAAGTGGGACGAGTTGATCGATTGGGAACGACGTGCGGAAGGAGAGGGGGACTTCTTTATCGAACACCTCAAGGAGCGGGGCACCAGGCGAGTGCTGGATGTGGCAACGGGAACGGGGTTCCATTCGGTGCGGCTGCTACAGGCCGGGTTTGAGGTTGTAAGCGCCGACGGCAACCCACATATGTTGGCCAAGGCGTTTGAGAATGCGCGGAAGCGGGGACATATTCTGAGCGCGGTACAGGCGGATTGGCGCTATCTCAACCGGGATGTGCATGGGGAGTTCGATGCGGTGATCTGCCTGGGAAATTCGTTTACCCATATGTTCCACGAGCGCGACCGGCGTAAAGCACTGGCCGAGTTTTACGCTACGCTGCGTCACGACGGGGTCCTGATTCTGGATCAGAGGAACTACGATGCCATCCTGGATGGGGGATACTCTCAAGCACACACCTATTACTACTGCGGCGAGGACGTATCCGCAAAGCCGGAGCACGTGGATGAGGGGTTGGCGCGGTTTTCTTATGAATTTCCAGACGGTTCGGTTTACCATCTCAACATGTACCCGCTCCGAAAGGCGTATACGCGGCAGCTTATGATGGAGGTGGGATTTCAGCAGGTGGAGACCTACGGCGATTTCCAAGAGACCTACCGGGAGGAAGAGCCCAACTTTTTTATCCATGTGGCGGAAAAGCACTACGGAGGTTAGGACGATGGGCGTGGAATACTCAAGCGCACTGGATACGGCGCGGGACTACTATGACAGCGAGGATGCGGATAATTTTTATTATACAATCTGGGGGGGGGGGGATATCCACATTGGAATGTACGAATCGGAGGAGGAGCCGGTTTTTGACGCCAGCCGGCGGACGGTGAAATATCTTGCATCATTGCCCGAAAGTCTGGATGCGAACACCCGCGTGCTGGATATGGGGTCCGGGTTCTGCGGCGCGGCACGGGTTCTTGCCGATACCTGCGGGTGCGAGGTGGTCGCCCTTAACTTGAGTGAGGTTGAGAACGAGCGCGCCCGGAAGATGAACGAAGCGCAGGGGTTGGCCCATTTGATCGAGGTGGTGGACGGCAATTTCGAGAACGTTCCCGCCGGGGATGATGCGTTCGATCTCGTGTGGTCGCAGGATGCGATCCTGCACAGCGGCGACCGGGCGCAGGTGCTGGCGGAAGCGGCGCGGGTTTTGACGCCCGGCGGCGAGATGGTGTTTACGGACCCGATGCAGTCGGACGATTGTCCCGAGGGTGTGTTGCAGCCGATTCTGGACCGCATCCACTTAGAGTCGCTGGGATCGCCGGGCTTTTACCGGGAGACGGCCGGGGAGGTGGGGATGGAGGAGGTCCGGTTCGAGGATCTCACGCATCAGATGGTGACCCACTACACCCGGGTGCTGGAGGAGACGGAGCGACGCGAAGAGGAGCTGAGCGAGGTGGTAAGCCAGGACTATATCGACCGGATGAAGAAGGGGCTGGGCTACTGGATCGACGGCGGGGAAAAGGGGTACCTGGTGTGGGGGGGGTTCCAGTTTCGCAATCCATAACCGGCTGGAGGAAAACAGTGTCGAAACGCCCTCGTTTTATGGAGGCAATGGAACCCACGGTGTTTTTGGGATCCGCCGCGCTGGTGATCGGCTTTCTCATCTTCGGGAGCTTTTTTACTGAGACGGCCGCAGAGGTATTCAACGCCATGCAGACGTTTATCGCCGAGACATTCGGCTGGTTTTACGTCCTGTCGGTCTCCCTGTTTGTGGGGTTTGTAATCTGGCTCTGGTTCAGCCCCTATGGTGATATCCGGCTGGGGGAGGACGATTCCCGTCCGGAATTCAGCTATTTTGCGTGGTTTACCATGCTTTTCAGCGCCGGGATGGGCATCGGGCTGGTGTTCTGGGGGATCGCAGAGCCGATCACCCATTACCTGGCGCCGCTGACGGTGGGGGCCGAAACGCCGGAGGCTGCGCGGGAGGCGATGCGGATCACGTTCTTCCACTGGGGGTTCCACCCCTGGGCGGTGTACATCATCTTCGGGCTGGCCATCGCCTACTACCATTTTCGGCACGGGCTGCCGCTGGCGCCCCGGTCCATGCTTTACCCCGTGCTGGGCGAGCGCTTCCGGGGCATCGTGGGCCACCTGATGGACATTCTCTGCACGGTGGGGACGCTGTTTGGGGTGGCGACCTCCCTGGGGCTGGGCGCCATGCAGATCAATGCGGGCATCAGCGAATACATCGGCGTGGCCCAGGCAACGGACGTGCAGATTATCATTATTGTGGTGATCACGTTGATCGCCACGATTTCGGTGGTATCGGGCATCGAGAACGGCATCCGTCTGTTGAGCGAGTTCAACGTCCTCCTGGCCTGCCTGCTGCTGCTGTTCGTATTGGTCTTTGGGCCCACGCTGTTCCAGCTCAAGATGTTTGCGACTACGCTGGGAGATTATTTGCAGCATTTCGTGGAGGTCAGCTTCTGGATGGATATGCGGGAAGGATCGAACTGGCAGACGGGCTGGACGCTCTTCTACTGGGGCTGGTGGATTTCCTGGTCGCCGTTTGTCGGTATATTCATCGCCCGCATTTCCAAGGGGCGGACGGTGCGGGAGTTTGTGCTGAACGTGTTCCTGGCGCCCACGCTGGCCACGTTCGTGTGGCTGGCGGTGTTCGGCGGTACAGGCCTGCACATCGAACTTTTCGGGAACGGAGGTCTGGCAGAAGTTGTGAAGGAGAATGTGGCGCTGTCTTTACACACGGTGCTGAACCAGCTGCCCTGGGCTTCGGTGACGTCGATGCTAGGGACGCTGCTGGTGATTACCTTTTTTATTACGTCGTCGGATTCCGGGTCGCTGGTGGACGATATGGTGACGTCGGGCGGGCACCCGGATCCGCCTACGGCGCAAAGGATTTTCTGGGCGTTTTCCGAGGGAGCGGTAGCGGCAGTGCTGCTGTATTTTGGAGGGCTCAAGGCGCTGCAGACAGCGTCGATCACGTTGGGGCTGCCGATTACGGTGGCGCTGCTTGTTGCCTGTTACGGACTGGTGAAGGCACTGAAGATCGATTATGAGACGGCCGGCGTGCCGGAGCAGGAGGCGCTGGCGGAGGGGACGGAACAGGCGCAGGAGAGGCTGGGCGAGGCAAGGGACCGCCTTACAGGGGAATGAAGCGATGCGTGTAGAGATCAGCCAGATTGTCGCGGCAGTCGGGTTCGGAGACTGGACCGGGGCGGTACTGCGCACGACCGACCGGCTGGGTGCCGGAGGAGGTGCAGGCGCAGTGTAGACCACATGAATGTGATCGCTTTTGGTACGCCCGAGCTGGTTCGAGAAACGGTTCGCGAGACGATTCGGGCAGGCGCGCCGGGGGGCGGGTTTATTCTGGGAACCTGCGATTCGATTCAGGATATGGCGCCGGCCGAAAACGTGCGCGCCTATTCCGAGGCGGCGCATGAGTTCGGCCGGTATCCTATCCAGGCCTGACAGTTTGTGTGGAGGATCTTCCGTGTCAAGAACGGCGAATAGCTTTGTGCCATTCGCCGTTTTTATTTATCCTGCTGCCGTTTAGCGGGCAGTTTGTTTCCTTCTGCGGTTTCTGCGTCCAAATTTTGGTGTGGGTTCGGGCTGTGTGGACACCTGGGGTGAGGCTGAATGCCGTTTGCGCCGGGGCGGTGTGGATCTGCCATTTCGTTTGCGCTGTGTGGGTGTGTTGACAGCTGTACCGTTTTTGCGCAATGCGGCAATGGCGTTTGAACGGAAGGGATGATCCTCAACGGCTGTCAGCGGGGTGCGGGTCAGTCTTTCGATTCCGTTGAGCAAGCCGACTTCTCCGGCGTCACAAAACGACAGCGCGGTGCCTGCGGTTCCTGCACGCGCGGTGCGGCCGATGCGGTGGACGTAACTCTCGGGATCATGGGGCAGCTCATAGTTGATCACGTGCGAAATCCCTTCGACGTCGATACCACGTGCAACGATGTCGGTGCCCACGAGTACTTTGATGCGACCCCGGTGGAAGGCCGACAGGGCCTTTTGACGCGCACTTTGAGTTTTGTTGGAATGAATGGCGTCGGCGGAGATGCCCTGTTTGGACAAATACTGCAGGAGGCGATTGGCCAGGTGTTTTGTGCGCGTGAAGACCAGCGCCCTCAAAACGCCTTTGTCTTTTAAAATGTCGGAGAGAAGCGCGCGTTTGTTTTTCTTTTCGACAAAGAGCACCTGTTGCGCGATTTTGGCCGGCACGGAAACCACGGGTGTGATATCGACTTTGGCCGGATTTTTTTGCATCTGCTCGGCAAGCTGGGCGATGTCACGAGACATCGTGGCCGAAAAGAGCAGGGTTTGCCGATTGGCAGGCAACTTGGACACGATTTTTTTCACATCGGGCAAAAAGCCCATGTCCAGCATCCGGTCGGCTTCGTCGAGGACGAGCGTGTCGATCTGATGGAGACGTACGTGGCGCTGGCCGAAGAGATCGAGCAGGCGACCCGGTGTTGCGACGAGGAAATCGGGATTTTGTCGGAGCGCTTTGATTTGCTTGCCGGCGGGTACACCGCCCAGTACAACGGCGGTGCGCAGCGGCAGGTGACGCCCATAGGTGCGAAGGCTTTCGTCTATTTGGAGGGCCAATTCGCGGGTTGGTGTTAAGATGAGGGCGCGAATGTGTCTGGGGCCATTCGGCTTTTGCGCGTGTAGCATGTGCAGCATCGGCAGCGAAAACGCCGCCGTTTTGCCGGTTCCGGTTTGCGCGACGGCAATCAGATCTTGGCCGGACAGCACTTTGGGAATGGTTTTCTGCTGAACGGGTGTAGGGGTGTGATATCCTTCTTCCGATAGTGCGCGGAGGATGGATTCGTGGAGCAAGAAACTGCTAAAGGATTGTTGCATAGGTTCCTGTCTTGGTGTTCCCGAGATAAACGACGGCAGATGCTCGGAAAAACACTCAAAACAGGTTTTGGAGACCGAGATGTGACGCAGGAAATCTTCGGAGGGTTGTTGAAGTGCGGATTACACTCTGGATGAATATACAGGAAAAGAGAAATAAGGCAACCTTTTTTATTAGAAGTTCTGATAAAGGGTCAGGGATAGTAACCCAGTCAACTTGGGAGAAATTCTGAATGCCAGATATGTGAATACAGTATGGCGAGTCACTTGATGAATACGGTTAATATACGTTGAAGGTAACTACCCAGGTATCCAGCCATTCAGGTTTTTGTGAAAATAGTCGATAAGAATTACACCAGGCGCACCAGGGCCAAATCGACCGTAAATTTCCCGATGTAAGCAATTGAGAAGACAAACCCCAATGTCAGGCTTACAAGAACAAGAGATACGCGCCATCTACCATCAAGGCGAGGAAGCTGTTGTCGGATTGATCCAGGGCTTAGTTGCCCAGATCGAAGCGTTAAGAGCTGAGGTTCAATCGCTTCGAGATCAAGTGGCCAAAGACAGCCGCAACAGCAGCAAACCGCCTTCCAGCGATGGTCTGCAAAAACCTCGCACAAGTAGCTTGCGAAAAAAAGGGGCCAAAAAGAATGGGGGCCAAAAAGGTCATCCCGGTCACACCCTCACCTTGGTAGACCATCCAGACCATACGGTTTTGCATCGGGTTGAAGCGTGTGCCCACTGCGCTGTTCGTCTCGAGGAGGTGGCCGTGGTTGATGTTGAAAAGCGCCAGGTGTTTGATATCCCGCCCTTACACATCACAGTGACCCAACACCAGGCTCAGGTCAAAATCTGTCCCGATTGTGGCGGGTGCACCAAGGGGGCGTTTCCTTTAGATGTCACCCAAAAGGCACAATATGGGAATCGGATCAAGGCGCTTGCTTCCTACTTCAACCAGTATCACTTCGTTCCCTTAGAACGCACGTGTGAGATTTTCGAGGATCTGTTTGACCATCGGCTCTCACAAGCGACGGTCTTGCAAGCCAATGCGGTCTTGGCCGATCGCCTACACCCCGTCGATTTGATCATCAAGCAAGGCCTGATCGACTCCGATGTGCTCCATCTGGACGAAACCAGTTTATCTGTGGCAGGCAGGCGAAATTGGGTTCATGTGGCCAGCACAGAGCGGTTGACGCATTATGGTCTCCATCCCAAGCGCGGCCAAAAGGCCACCGATGCGATTGGGATTTTGCCCGACTTTGAAGGCCGGGCCATGCATGACCATTGGAAACCCTACTTTGGATACACCGCGTGCCAACACGCCCTTTGTAACACGCATCATTTACGCGAACTCAAGTTTGTGAAAGAGCAATACCAGCAAGGGTGGGCAGAGGGCATGGCGGCTTTGTTGATGGACATCAAAGAGGCCGTCGACCAGGACAAAGCGCACACCGATCATCTGTCTGCCCGAAAAATAAACGCCTTTGAAAAACGATACGACCAAATCTTAAAGCAGGGGTTGAAGGCCAATCCACCACAAAAACAGGATGATGGCATCCAAAAGAAAAGAGGAAGACCCAAACAATCCCCACCGAAGAATCTGCTGGATCGATTAGGGCAATACAAAGGGGAAGTGCTGGCCTTTATGTATGACTTCCGCGTGCCCTTTGACAATAATCAGGCCGAACGAGATATCCGAATGGTGAAAGTCAAACAGAAAGTCTCTGGGTGCTTCCGAACCGAAACAGGTGCGGCCATTTTCTGCCGCATTCGTGCCTATATCTCGACGGCAAAGAAAAACTCTCAACGGGTGATTGATGCCATTCAAGATGCCTTCAACAATATCCCTTTTATCCCCATCCCGACCGCTTCGTCCATCCCTACCCCTAGCTCACAACATCCTGCTTGATCCCATTTTGCTGGCTTTTTGACCTGAGCAGTTACCGTTGAAGTTAGAATCCCTGGAGGCGGATTTGAAACTCGCGCTTATGGCCGATTATAAAACCGCTTGCATTCTCGGGCCTTTTATTCACATTATTATTGATACAGGACGCTGGTTCGTGTTTAGCCGTTTAACACCGGAGCTACAAAGACCATGCATACGAGCAAGTTGCTGAGTTCTTCCGATTTTCAATTCGGTCGGCCAGATGAGGATGGAGCGGTTGGGATTGACTTCAGCACATTCTGTCCGGATTACCACGAGCTGGACCGCACAGGCGTGGTCTCTCCCCGCCTTGAGGATGGGGTGCTCAATGCTGGATACGCGATTCTGGCGCAGACAACGGCTTTTTACGATGTTTTGCGTTTGAAGATGGACGCGTTTTTCGAGTACCCGCAGCATCTGGCGTTTCTGGATGTGAACGATGAGGGAGTCAATACCCGAACCGGGCGGCTGAGTGTGGATCGGGCGACGATGGGAGGGCCGTGGAGCAACCTGGATGTGTGGCCTGATTCGAACTGGATTGCAGCGCCCGGAACGGTTTCGGGGATGCTTCACAAGGTGTATGACCTGCATATTAACCGGCTGTTCTGGCCCGAGAATTTTATGCCGGGGCCGAGTGAAGCAGCGTTGCCCTCCTACGTGCGCCGTAAGATGTTGAGGACGAGGCTTAAAGCCGTTACCTATTACAAGACGTCTGCTCCCAACGTGGAGGTGCGGGTTACACAGCCTGTGGAGGATATTGTTGAGAAGAGTATCGGACGGCTGCCTGGAGGGGAAGAGGCGCCCCGTGGGGTTCTCGAACCGGCCGACGGCGATTTTCGCTATGTTGAGTGTTATCGCCAGGTGGGTGTTGACGAATTTCTGGAGGCGATGGATTGCTGTTTTGAGCATCCAGGAGGTGCATAGTGATCGGAGATCAGTTGCTGAGGTTGCTGGCCGCCCGCGCCGGGTCCGGCCGCCCGCTGAGGGTGGGGCTGATTGGGGCGGGTAAATTCGGGACGATGTTTTTGAGCCAGGCCCGACGCGTATCGGGGCTGCACGTGCTGGGGGTGGCGGATCTGTCGCCGGAGCGTGCCCGGGAGGCGCTTTGCCGCGCCGAGTGGCCGCCGGAGCAGTTCGCGGCATCTGATTTTGCGCAGGCGCTTGAAGCCGGGACCACCTGTCTTACCGACGATGGGGAGTCGTTGATCCGGGCCGACGGCTTAGATGTTCTGGTTGAGGCGACAGGCAACCCGGCCGCAGGCATCCGGTATGCGCTCAAGGCGTTTGAATACGGCCGGCACGTGGTGATGGTGAATGTGGAAGCGGATGTGCTGGCCGGTCCGCTCTTAGCCGAACGCGCGGCTGCGGCCGGTGTGGTCTACAGCCTGGCATACGGGGACCAGCCGGCGCTGATCTGCGAGCTGGTGGCGTGGGCCCGGGCCAGCGGCTTTGAGGTGGTTTGCGCGGGCAAGGGGACGAAATATCTGCCGGCCTACCACCAGTCTACACCCGATACGGTCTGGGAGTACTACGGTTTCAGCCAGGAACGGGTGGCGGGGTTGAACGCTCAGATGTTCAACTCTTTTTTAGACGGCACCAAGTCGGCGGTTGAAATGGCGGCGGTGGCCAACGCGACCGGCCTATCGCCCCAGCCCGAGGGACTGGGCTTTCCGCCCTGCGGGGTGGATGCGCTGCAGGATGTCTGCCGGCCCCGCAGCGACGGGGGCCGGCTTTCGCACAGGGGGACGGTGGAGGTGGTGTCGAGCGTGGAGCGGGACGGGCAGGCGGTAGAGCGCGACCTGCGCTGGGGGGTTTATGTTGTGATTGAAGCGCCGGGGGACTACGTCCGTCGCTGTTTTTCCGAATACGGCCTGCCGGTTGATTCTACCGGGCGTTATGCGGCAATGTACCGGCCCTATCACCTGGTGGGTATGGAACTGACGGTAGGCGTGCTGAGGGTGGGCCTGCGGGGCGAGGCGACGGGGTTTCCGGTCGGGTTTGGCGCGGATGTTGTGGCGGCGGCCAAGCGCGATCTGTCTGCGGGTGAGGTGCTGGACGGGGAAGGCGGGTATTGTGTTTATGGTACGCTGATGCCCGCCGGAGACGCCCTGAAGGCCGGCGGTCTGCCGATTGGTCTGGCGCATGGGGTGAGGCTGAAACACGATGTGGCAACGGGTCAGCCGGTTCGGTGGGACGACGTCGCGTACGATGAGACAGATTCGGCGGTCCGCTTCCGCCTGGAGATGGAGCAGCGATGAGGACGGGGCTGTTCATCGACGATGATCTGATCGGTTCGCTGGAAGACCTGAAGCGGGTCTGGCACCGGCCCGACCGGTTTGATTGACCTAACCCCCCGGCCCCCTTCCCTAAAGGGAAGGGGGAGCAAACCCTTCTACCATAGCAGGTTACAAGGTACGGTTTTCTCCCCTCCCCGATTCGGGGAGGGGCCGGGGGAGGGGTCCAAAACCGAAAAATCGAAAGGGTATCTGTGAACCGGAATACCTCCAGGCCAAATGTTCTTTGGCTCTTCGCTGTTTCACGTGGGTAATCATAAAAACCCGAACCAGTCTTCTTGCCGAGTGCGAGGTGGTTCCTAACCGTTTGCTCCGGTATCCGCACATGAGATCTCTCCTAAACACACGGCGGGTATTGAATGATCCGGAGATCCAGTTTGCCGTTTAGTCCATCGTAACAATTTATTATCTAACAACTTAAACAACTGTTTTTAAGATAGAATCCTGAGCAACAGACAACGGGTCGGGCAACACCGTTGACAAAGAATACTCGAAGGCTGGTCCACAAAACCTGCAGCTTGGGCGTCTTGTCTACCACAACTGGTCGTTCCTGGGGGAAGGTTACCCACACCAAATAGCGAAGAGCCTGTTCTTTTTATTATAGATGATCAACATCGGGTCGATTATCTCGGCTCGGCGGGGGCGTCTTTTGTGCGGACGCCGCATCTGGATGGGCTGGCCGAGCGGGGGGTTCGGTTTAGGCAGGTGACGACCAATTGTCCCGTGTGCGCGCCGTCCCGGATCGGTCTGGCGACCGGGCTTCAGCCGTCCCGTCTGGGGTGTTTGGATAACCGGTGTTTTCTGCCGCATACGGTTTCGACCTATTATCAGCGGCTGCGCGATCACGGCTGTCGCGTGGGGTGCGTGGGAAAGCTGGATCTGGCGAAGCCGGACCATTATAACGGGCGGTACGGGGACCGTCCCTGCGTTTACGGGTGGGGGTTTACGCATCCGGAGGAGTGCGAGGGGAAGGAGCACGCGGGCAGTTCCGCAACGCCCATCGGTCCCTACACGCATTATCTTGAGGAGCGGGGGCTGCTCCAGGCTTTTCACGATGATTATCAGGGTCGTAGGGGCGGTGTTCTGGATACGTCTCACGATTCGGTGCTGCCGACGGATGCGTTTGAAGATGTCTACATCGGGAGGCGGGCGGCAGAGTGGATTGAGGCGATTCCGGATGATTTTCCGTGGCATTTGTTCGTGAGTTTTGTAGGGCCGCACAGTCCGTTCGATCCGCCGAAAGCGTATGCGGACCGGTATCGGAACGCGGATATGCCGGGCGTGGTTCAGAGTTCTTTGGAAGGGAAGCCGGCGTGGATCCGGGCAAAGAGCCGGGATATGGACCCTGAGAAGGTTGCGGTGACGCGGCGGCAGTACTGCAGCGCGATTGAAGTGATCGACGATCAGGTGGGCGCGATTTTAGATGCGCTTGAACGGCGGGGGATGGCCGAGAATACATATGTGATCTTTGCGAGCGACCACGGGGAGATGCTGGGCGATCACGGGCTTTACGGGAAGAGCGTGGCATACGAGTCGTCGCTTCGGGTGCCGCTGATTGTTGCCGGGCCGGGGATTGAAGGGGGGCGGGTATCGGACGCCCTGGTGGAGTTGATCGATGTGAACCCCACGATCTGTGAACTGGCGGGGGCGCCGCCGCAGGAGCATATGGACGCCCGTTCCATTGTGCCCGTTCTTCGCGGCGAACGGGAGGCGCATCGAACGGAGACCGTCAGCGCGATCCACAACTTTTGGTGTGTGCGAACGCAATCGCACAAGTTGGTTCGGAACGATAACGACCTTACCGAACTGTACGATCTTGAAGACGATCCGGATGAACGGCACAATATTGCGGGCGATGAACCGGAACTGGTCCGTACGCTGGGCCAGCGGATGACGGAGCGTTTTACAGAAGGAAAGTGGCTGCATTGACATGGAAACTCAAAAAGCGGGGCCGGGCTGTGGCTTCGCTGATGGTGATCACGCCGATCGGGTTTTATACCAAATTCTATACAGGGCCGGCCGCAAACTGGGTCAACAGTTCTCTTGGCGGCGTGTTTTATGAGATTTTCTGGTGCGTGCTGGTTTTTCTGTTTTTACCGAATACCAGACCCTGGACGATCGCTGTTTTTGTGTTTGTGGTGACCTGTTTGCTGGAGCTTTTGCAATTGTGGCATCCGCCTTTTCTGACGTTGGTCAGAAGCACCTTTATCGGCCGGACGGTTCTGGGGACCTCTTTTGACTGGGTCGATTTTCCGCATTATGTTCTGGGATGCGGGGCCGGGTGGGGCTGGACGAAGTGGGGGTTGAGAACGAAGAATGAAGAATGAAGAGTGGAAAGGGGGGTGCGATGGAGTATCGCAAGTTGGGGAAGACGGAGATGGAGGTGTCGGTGATTGCGCTGGGGTGCTGGCCGTTTGCGGGAGGGAAGGTGTGGGGAGAGCAGGACGATGCGGTTTCGATTGCGACGGTTCGGGCGGCGCTTGATGGAGGGGTCAATTTTTTCGATACGGCGGAGGGATACGGGAAGGGGCATTCCGAGGCGGTGCTGAGCAAGGGGCTGGGTGACCGCCGGCGCGAGGCGGTGATTGCGACGAAGGTGGGATCGGCCGTTCCGGAGGAGATCGAGCAGGCGTGTGAAGAGAGTTTGAGGCATCTGGGCAGGGATTATATCGATCTTTATTTGATTCACTGGCCGAGGCGGACTGCGCCGCTGGCGGAGACGGTGGGAGCCTTCCAGAAGCTGAAGGCGCAGGGCAAGATCCGCGCGTTCGGGGTGTGCAATTTTGCGGTGGGGGACCTGACCGATCTGCTGGCTCTGGAACAGTTCGAGATCGACCAGCTTCCGTACAGCCTGCTGTGGCGGGCGATTGAGCACGAGATCCAGCCGTTGTGTGTGGAGAAGGGGGTGGGGTTGATCTGTTACAGCCCGCTTATGCAGGGGCTTCTGGCGGACCGATACGCTTCGGCGGATGAGGTGCCGGACGGCCTGGCCCGGACCCGGCTGTACTCGAGCACACGGCCGATGGCCAAACATGATGAACCCGGCTGCGAGGCGGAGGTGTTCGCCGCGCTGGAAAAGATTCGACGGATTGCGGAGGGGCTCGGGGAGCCGATGGCCGCCGTGGCGCTGGCCTGGGTGCGGCAGCAGCCGGGGGTGACGTCGATGCTGGTGGGCGCCCGCTCGCCGGAGGAACTCCGGATGAATCTCCCGGCGGCGGAGCTGAGGCTTTCGGAGCAGACGGTGCGCGAGCTGGCGGAGGCGACGGAGGAGGTCAAGGCGGTGGTGGGGACCAATGCCGATATGTGGGAGTCAAAGTCCAGGATGCGGTAGACATCGGCGTCTGTGCAGAGAGGATACCTATGAATTTAGAGGTGAAACATCCGGTTTTTTCCATGCAGATGGACAATTCTCTGAGATCCGGGAAGGTCTGGGAGCTGGATCTGGAAGCGGCGCGGGAAGAGGCCGGGGTGGTGATGGGGACTGCCGATGAGACGCTGGATGGGTGGAATCCGCCGCAGGCATGTTTTCTGACGGTGGGGTGTGCCCACTGTACGCTTGAGGATCGGCACAGGAGTTACCACTTCTCGTGGACGCCGGAGGAGCCGGAGCGGACGGTGTGTACGTTCTGCGGCCATGCGTACCCCAGCAAGGAGCATCCATTGGACGAGGTGACGGAGGTGGTCTCTCCGGCCGGCACGGCGCAGCAGTATCCCTATTTTCCGGGGAAGGATGGGCGGCAGTATTATATGGAATCTCAGCTGTACAATATCCGGCGGTTCTGGCTGCGGCAGCAGGCGGCGCTCCTGGCGCACCTTTACCGGGAGACGGGCGAGACGGATTGTGCCCGGAAGGCGGGGGCGATTATCAGGCGTTTTGCCGAGGTTTATCCCGAGATTCCGGTTCACGGGCCCGGAGAGCTGGCGAGTCCGGTTCTTTGCGAGGTGGAGATTCTGCCAACGCCACCGGACGGGGTGCAGCCGGCGCCGGAGGCCTTCGGGCCCGAGGCGGCCAGGACGTACGATCCGCCCTACCCGAGGCCTTCGACCCGCTCCGGGTTGTGGAACCGGTATCCGTACGACGAGATTCCGCTTTCGCTGATGCTTGCGTACGATCAGGTTGCCGGGGCGCTTGAGGCTTCTACCCGGGCGCTGATCGAAGATTATTTCCGGCAGACGGTGAATCATCTGAGGACCTATCCCCGCTATCTGGGGAATTACGATCCGATGCAGGCGAAGTGGGAGATCGTATGCGGGCGCGTGATCGGGGAGCCGGAGTTCGTGCACGGGGGGATTGCCCGGTTGAAGCTGATGATGCAGCATGTGTTTTACCCCGACGGGATGTGGTGCGAGGGCGCGCCGCTGTACAGTTCGGCGGTTTTTCAGTTTCTGTATGATGCCCTGGAGAGCGTGGAAGGCTACAGCGATCCGGAAGGGTACAGGGGTAGGGAGGACGGGCTCCATTATGCCGAGTTTGTGCCCGAAGCAATGACGGATATCGCCCACCTGAGGGGCGCGCTGGAGAAGATGGTGGTTCCCGGTGGGAATCTGGCCAGTGTGTACGATACGTTTGGCGCTTCGCTTTACAGTCAGGGCGAGAAGGAGACCTATTTTGAGCGTCCGCCGCCGGGCGAGTCGGGGCCGTCGCTGCTGTGGGCGTGCGGGCATGCCGCGCTGGGGATGGGGCGCGGCGATGACCAGGTGCAGGCGCGGCTCCAGTTTATGGGGAGCGGGACGTTTTCGCACAGCCACAACGACCGGTTGAGCCTCCAGGTGTTCGCCAGAGGGCGGGAGATGGTGTCCGATATCGGGTACTCGCAGAACACGCTTCGTCCTTATGCCTCGTGTACGTTTGCGCATAATCTGGTGATGGTGGATGAATCGAGCCAGTTTATCGAGTATTCGCCCGCGGGCGGGGAGCTGATCGCCTATGGGGACGGGCATCCCTCGGTGCAGTTTGTGAGCGTGCGTGCGCCGCAGGCGTACCCGGAGATCCGGGAGTACCGGCGGTCTCTGGCGCTGGTGAAGGTTTCGGAAGAGGATGCCTATCTGGTGGACCTTTTCGGGGTGAAGGGCGGGTCGCAGCACGACTGGCTGCTGCACGGGGACGCGGACCGGGACAGTACGCTTGCGTCCGAACTCGGGATGGACGACCTGGAGGGGGCGCTTTTTGCATCGGGGGAAACGTTCAGGATGTGGGATTCCGAGGCGGGGTTTAAGGGAGGGCCCGGCGTGAGGCATCCGGACAATATCAAGAATGCACTGGGGCTGGTCCGGCAGGTTCGGGGCGCCCGGACCGATGATGCGTGGTCGGCCACCTTCAGGTCGTCTCCGGATGAGGGTGCTGCACTCCGTCTCTGGATGTTGGGAGAAAAGGGGACGGAGGTGTTCTTCGGAGAGACGCCGTCGATCCGGCGCGCGGGGGACCGCAATGCTGAACTGCTGGATTACTGGATGCCGCTGGTGATGGCGCGGCGGAAGGGAGAGGATCTGGAGAGCCGTTTTCTGGCTGTGCACGAGCCTTATCAGGGTACGCCGTTTATCACGTCCGTTTCGCGTGAGGGGCAGGCGCTGGTTGTGAAGACGGCGGAATTCACGGACGTTCATCTCTTAGGTGGGGGGGATGAGACTTACGAGATGGCGGGGTGTTACGGGTTTCTCCGGGTGGTGGACGATGCGGTTGTTTCGGCGTACCTGGCGGATGGGACAAAGCTCGGGTTCAGGGATTTTTCGCTGGAGCTTCCGGAAGCGGCGGAGGGTATTGTGCTCGGGGTCGAGGGGGAGACGCTGCGCCTGTCGGGGCAGGTGGACCTGGAGAATGCCGAACGGATTTACCTGTCTTTCCCGGGCGGGCAGAGGTATGCCATTCCCGTCCGGGAGGTGCGGCAGGAGGGCGAGGACAGTGTGGCGGTGCTGGCGCACGATCCCCGGTTTACGCTTTCGGAGGACGGCCGCGAGGGGCGGTTGACCGCGTTTCCGGGTGAGGCGTTTGAGGGAGAGGTTCGGTACCGGGTTTCGAGGTACGGGGGATTTTAGGTAGACACAGGTATGTTTTCTGACATCAGAAATTATCGCTCGGCCTGGATTGCCAAACTTAGGCCCTCATCGCCGGATTTGGCAATCCGGCGAGAGCAATCAGGTGGACTGTCGAAAAATTGACTTGGATCTACTTAGCGCCGACCCGAACGTGCAGGTGGGCAACGGCTCTGATCCCGTTTTGATCGCTGCGTTCGACCCGGGCCAGGTAATCTCCCGGTTCGCTGTACCGGTGAACCGTTGAGGCGTAGCCGTCCGGAGCATAGCGATCGACGTTGCCGTCCGATTGAACGGTGACGGGCGGGCTGTTGTCGCCGAAGTCCCAGGTTTCGTGGCCTTCGGTGGTGTTGAAGGCGCGTACGTGGAAGGTGACCGGGTCGCCGGGACGGATGTCCAGTGTGGGAGCGTAGGCGGGGTGAAGCCGGGGGGGCCAGCGGCCGGGGTGCGCTTTGCCCAGGACGGTGACGCGGGCGAAGTCGCAGGCGGTGCGGCCTTCCTCATCGGTAATTTTGAGGATTTCGCTGTAGGTGCCGGGACGGTCGTAGGTGCGGTCTACACAAGGGCCGGATGCGGTAGAGCCGTCGGTGAAGGTCCAGTCGTAGCGGGCGATTTTTCCGGTTGCCGACCAGGAGCGGGCAGCGTTGAGCATTACGGTCTGGCCGGTCCAGGCCAGGTATCGCGGCTGGGCGACGGCCATGAGTTTGAGGCCGTACTGGCGTTGGTACGCACCATGGATAAATGCGTAGGCTTCCTGGGTGCCCCATTTGCCCGAGGGCTGGAGGCTTTTGATTTCATAGTGCAGGTGCGCCCAGCCGCCGCTGGTGCCTTCTTTGCCCAGGATGCCGACTTTTTGTCCTATTCGGACGGCCTGTCCCACACTAATTGCCGGGTCGATGCTCTGGAGGTGGACGTAGCGGTGGCACCAGTCCCGGTCGTCGAGTACAGTGACGATGTCGGTGCCGGGTTTCATGGGGGTGTCGTCGCGCGTGGGGATGCCTTCATAGCCGGGCAGGACGTCGCCGCCGGAGGTGATGATCAGGCCCCTGGTGGCGGAGACGACGTCGACCAGGCCTTCGGCGCCGCCGATGTCGAGGCCGGCGTGGCAGTAGTGCTGGCCGTTGGGACGGGGGCTGACGGGCTCGTTGGCCATCCAGGTGCCGCAGGCGAACCAGCGCTGTTTGACCGGGTAGACGAAGGTGTCCGGGTCTATCAGGGGTGAACCGGCGGGCCAGAGCCGCAGGCGGGCGTCTTTGAGCAGCCCCCAGTGGTCCATGTGGCTGTTCTGGATCGAGCCCCTAGTGATCGAGCAGTCGATCCGGACGCCCTCGGCTGTTGTGGGCAGGTTGTAGAGGGCCGCTTTGAGGGTGACGGCCTGGCCGTTGACTTCGACGTTGACTTCGGCATCGAATACGGCCGAGAGGATTCCGTCGCGGGTTTCCCGGATGTTAAGGAGCTTGACGGCAGCCGTGGTTCCGTCGCACAGGTTGACCTCCTGGGTTTCGCCGATGTCCAGGTCGATGACGCGGACCAGCGGTGTCCGGGCAGGACGCAGCGGTTTGGCGCTCATTTGTGTCTCCAGAATTCGGTGTTGGATCGGTACGATCGTTACGGCAGCGCATGATGCGCCAGAAATGGGTGGAAGTCTTGCGCTCAGAAAGGAGAAAAGGTGCACAATATACTGGTTGCCGAGGACGATGAACCTACACGCAATTTCATCCGCGAGCTTTTGCAGAGAGCCGGGTTTTCCGTAACCGATGTGATAGATGGCGTTGAGGCTCTGGAACAGTTGCGGAAAGGATCTTTCGATTTGATGCTGCTCGATATCCGGATGCCACGGATGGATGGGCTGGAAGTGCTGGTCCGCCTGAGGTCCGAATCGGCGCGGCCCAAAGTGGTGGTGATGACAGGCTACGATACGCCGGAAACACTGCTGCAGGCGGTGCGCGAACAGGCCTACTGGTATGTGACCAAGCCGCTTGAAGGGAAAGCGTTGGTCGAGCTGGTGCGAAAAGCCCTGGCGGACGCGCCCCTGTTGCCCATTGAGGTGATTTCGGCGCAGCCGAACTGGGTCGAACTCCTGGTGCCGTGCGAACTGGCGGTGGCGGATCGCATTCAGAACTTTATGGCGCAACTGGATACGGATCTGGATATGGAGGTCCGAGATTCGGTGGGGATGGCGTTCCGTGAGCTGCTCGTCAACGCGATTGAGTGGGGAGGGCAACTGAACCCGAACCGCAAAGTGCGGATTTCGTACCTGCGGGCGCGTCGAATGGTGCTTTACCGCATTGCCGATCCCGGCGCCGGCTTCCAACTTGAGGACCTCCCCCATGCGGCTGCGGGGCACCCTCCCGAACAGCCCACGGCGCACATGGGAATCCGAAAGGAGAAGGGCATGCGCCCCGGCGGCTTCGGGATCCGGATGGTGGAGGGCATGGTTGACGAGCTGCTCTACAACGAGGCGCGAAACGAAGTGGTGTTCGTGAAATACCTGGACTGATCTATCCGATCCTCAGGTTCCGGTCTCTCAGCGGCAGGTCGATTCGCACGTTGCCCCGCCGGTGGGATTCGCGCATGGCAATGGCGATTTCTAAGGCTTCCCGGCCGAATTCTCCCGGGCAGATGCGTTCTTCTCTGATTTCGATGGACCGGCAGACGCCTTCGATGGCATCTACCATTGAACTGCGCGGATGCCAGGGGTTGGGGAACTGGCACTGGATCAGTCCCCCGGTTTCGGGGTGCGCGCTCCAGAGTTCGAACTGAGCGTGGGCGTTGCGCGAGATGACCCGTCCCTTGTCGCCGATGAAATCCAGGCTCCACTGCAGTCCGGAGGTTTCGGACCGGGAGTTCAGGGTGGCGTGGACGCCGTTTTCGTAGACGATGTGGCCCGATCCGGAGAGGTCGCCGTCGCCTGTCGCTTTTTCATCGCTGTCCATCACACCGAAGACCCATCTGGCCGGGGCGCCTGCGAAGAGGCGGAAGAGGGCGAGTGTGTGGCTCTGGAGATTTGACAGGCTGCCCGCGCTGTGACAGATCATCGATTTTAATTCCCCTATGGTCCCGTCGGCGATTCGCCGGCGGGCGTTTGTGTAGTGGCCGTACCAGTTGAGGTGGCAGGCCATCGCGAGAATTGTGCCGTGTTTTCGGCAGGCGTCGATCATGGCGTCGGCTTCGGCGAGGGTGCAGCACATGGGCTTGGTGGCAAAGACCGCTTTGACGCCCATTTCTGCGAGGGCGACCGTGATGTCTGCGCGTGGGGCGGGCCTCGTGGTGACCGAGACGATGTCCGGGCGCTCTTTTTCGACCATTTCCCGGAAGTCGGTGTACAGGGCGCTGACGCCCCAGCGGCGTTTGAAGTCGTCGCGTTGCTTGGGGTCGGAGTCTGACGCGGCGACGAGGTCCACGCCCCTGGCTTCGATCATCGCAGGCGCGTGGGCCCAGGGCCAGGGGTAATGGGGCATGCCGATGTGCTCATCGTCGATGGTGCTGCCCATGCGGCCACAGCCGATCACGGCGCCCCGGTAGGTGTGTTCGGGTCTGGTGGTGTTGATGACGTGGAAGGCTTCGCCTGTGGGTTTTGGCATGGGGGTCTCCTTTTTGAACCAGGGTGGGGAGACGATCCAGCGAATCGTCCGGGGTGGCGTAGACGCGGAGAAATGATAGTAATCTCTGCAATTTGATCAACACTCAAGAGAGAGAATATGGAAAAGTATCTGTCAAAAAAACTCAATAGGCCGCGCTTCGTCAACAAGAATTTCTCGGATCTGCTCCCGAGTGTCGATTGACACGTCATCGGTTTTGTTCTACATTGCTTAGATATCAGTAGTTAGAAAAGGATAGGAAAGGATATAGCTCAAGAGAGAGGAACCTGCCATGAAAGCCCATGAATTTACCCTCATTTTGACAACCGATCCAGATGAGGAGGAAGCGGATAAGCTCTACGGGATCTTTAATGACGGTACGCTTTCTACCATTGCCGGTGTGCCGCAGGTTCGTTTTCATCGCGAGGCGCCGTCGTTGGAGAAAGCGATCCGCTCGGCAATGAGGGATGTAAGGTCGGCGGGCTTTGACATAGCCCGTGTTGAAATAGAACCCGAGGCGGTGGCCGAACAGGTATAAGTAACGCATAGACTCAGACGCTTCTTTTCTAACTTTGCCAGGCCCGCACAGGCCGAAACGCCGCTTTTCCAAGAAATATAGAGTGCCGTCGGAGATTAATTCTGACGGCATTTTGTCTTATAAAATTCTGTTTGGGGTTTAAGTTCAATAATGAAAGCCCAATGGGCGGTCTGGAAGGATTCTTTGATTTGAGGTCCAAAACAGACCGCAAGGACCGCAGGCCCGTCAGGGCGGATGTGGAGTGTTTTACAGGGCCTGAACACCACATGCTTGACTTCTGGCAGTTTCTGGTGCATCATGCCCTGGCGCACGAATCTGCCGACAACCGGGCCGAAACCCTCCGGGGGCTGGACGAGGCGCGGTGAAAAGGGACAAGGAGCACCAGCAATGAGGGTATTCTCCAGAGTCATCTTAATTGCATCTCTAAATGGGTTGTTCGTCGCATGTGATTTTGCCCGGGAGCCAGTAGTTGAGGTTGCCCAAGGGGTTCTGAAAGTAGCTGAGAAAACGTTGGGTTCAGACCACCCCGCTGTTGCAACAATCCTGAACAATCTGGCGGGACTTTATAGTTACCAGGGCAAGTATGCCGAGGCAGAGCCATTATTCCAGCGATCCCTGGAGATAAGGGAGAAGGCGCTTGGTTCTGACCATCCCGATGTGGCGGCATCCCTGAACAATCTGGCGCGACTTTATAGTGACCAGGGCAAGTATGCCGAGGCAGAGCCTTTATACAAGCGGTCCCTGGAGATAAGGGAGAAGGCGCTTGGTTCTGACCATCCCGATGTGGCGACATCCCTGAACAATCTGGCGGGACTTTATAGTGACCAGGGCGAGTATACCGAGGCAGAGCCTTTATACAAGCGGTCTCTGGAGATATGGGAGAAGGCGCTTGGTTCTGACCATCCCGATGTGGCGATCTCCCTGCACAATCTGGCGCGGCTTTATCATTCCCAGGGCAAGTATACCGAGGCAGAGCCTTTATACAAGCGGTCCCTGGAGATATGGGAGAAGGCGCTTGGTTCTGACCATCCCGATGTGGCGATCTCCCTGAACGATCTGGCGGGACTTTATAGTGACCAGGGCAAGTATACCGAGGCAGAGCCTTTATACAAGCGGTCCCTGGAGATATGGGAGAAGGCGCTTGGTCCTGATCACCCCGCTGTTGCGACAATCCTGAACAATCTGGCGTTACTCTATAGTCACAAGGGCAAGTATGCCGAGGCTGAGCCATTATACAGGCGGTCCCTGGAGATAAGGGAGAAGGTGCTTGGTCCTGATCATCCCGATGTGGCGAACTCCCTGCACAATCTGGCGGCACTTTATAGTCACAAGCATGGTACACGACAAAAAAGGAAAAGACCTGCGCTGAGTGGTGAAATGAGTTAAGTTTGGGTTGTCAAGATCCAACAACTCATCCATCATCAAACACAGGTCTATGTCTCCTCAAGTTAATGAATTACACGACGTGATGCAATGGTATTTACCCTGTCATAAGGCCCGGGTAAAATTCATCGCCGCCTTCATTGTGTCTCTCATCAAGCTCACAACCGTCAACTTCACCAAACTGGCCAACGCCCTCAACGGCAAAGCCAAGCAGAAGTCCAACTATCGCAGAATCCAACGTTTCTTCAGTGAGTTTAATCTGTCCTATGACCTGGTGGCCGACTTGATCCTGCATCTCTTGCCGATCAAGTCGGACTTTACCATCTCGATAGATCGGACGACCTGGAGCTTCGGCAAACTGACCATCAATATTCTCACCGCCGGGAGTGTCTATCAAGGCGTTGCATTTCCCATCTGCTGGATACTGCTGCCCAAAAAGGGCAACTCCAACACCGATGAGCGTATCCAGTTGATGGAACGGGTCTTGAAGTTGGTGGATAAAAACCTGATTCAGGTCATCGTTGCAGACCGGGAATTCATTGGGCAAGAATGGTTTGCGTGGTTAGATGCGCAAGCCTTAGGCTTTGCCATCCGCGTCAAGGAAAACGCCAAAACCCTAAATGGCAAAGGGGACATCGCGCTTCGATGCTTGTTTGCCGACCTGCACATTCACCAAGAGCGCATCCTGCGTAAACCCCGTCTGATCTATGGTCATCATCTGTATTTGTCTGTCATCCGATTACCTGACGAATTTCTCATCGTTGCCAGCAAGTGTAAAGGTCGAAAACCGCTGGAGGATTACAAAAAACGGTGGGGAGTTGAAGTCCTGTTCGCCGCGTTGAAAAGCCGAGGCTTCGATCTGGAACAGACCCATCTGATCCATCTGGAACGAATCGAAAAACTCATCGCGCTTTTAGCCATTGCCCTCACCTGGGCTCATCTGGTAGGAGAATGGATCGCAAAGACAAAACCGTTGAAGATCAAAAAACACGGATGCAAAGAGAAAAGCCTGTTTCGATATGGATTGGACCATTTGCAGTATGTTCTGCTCAATATACAGGATCACATCCAGGAGTTCTTTCACTGTCTTTGGATACTGATTGATCCTCCATATTTTAGGTCAGATTAAGTTTTGTCGTGTATTATGGTCACAAGGGCAAGTATGCCGAGGCAGAGCCATTATACAGGCGGTCCCTGGAGATAAAGGAGAAGGTGCTTGGTCCTGATCATCCCGATGTGGCGATCTCCCTGAACAATCTGGCGGCACTTTATGAAAAGCAGGGCAAGTATGTAGAGGCAGAGCCATTACACAAGCGGTCCCTGGAGATAAGGGAGAAGGCGCTTGGGAGAGACCATCCCGATGTGGCGAACTCCCTGCACAATCTGGCGGTACTTTATGAAAAGCAGGGCAAGTATGCCGAGGCGGAGCCATTATACAAGCGGTCTCTGGAGATAAGTGAGAAGGCGCTTGGGAGAGACCATCCCCATGTGGCATCGTCGTTGAGCAATCTGGCGTTACTTTATGAATCCCAGGACAAGTATGTAGAGGCAGAGCCATTATTCCAGCGGTCCCTGGAGATAAGGGAGAAGGCGTTTGGTTCTGACCATCCCTCTGTGGCGAACTCCCTGCACAATCTGACGGTACTTTATGTTTCCCAGGGCAAGTATGTAGAGGCTGAGTCATTATACAAGCGGTCTCTGGAGATAAATGAGAAGGCGCTTGGGAGAGACCATCCCGATGTGGCATCGTCGTTGAGCAATCTGGCGGGACTTTATGTTTCCCAGGGCAAGTATGCCGAGGCTGAGTCATTAAACAAGCGGTCCCTGGAGATAAGGGAGAAGGCGTTTGGTTCTGACCATCCCTCTGTGGCGACATCCCTGAACAATTTGGCGTTACTGGAGGCCGCTCGCAATCGCCCGGAAACGGCCGTGTCTCACCTGCAACGTGCGTTGCTCATTGACGAGCATACAATGGACAACGTCTTCTCTCTGGCTTCCGAGAAAGGGAAGTTCGCCTTTCTGCGCACGGTGGCCAGTGGGTTTGATATGCTCCAAAGCCTCGTAGCACAGAAACTGCCTTCCAACGCGGAAGCTGTGCGCACGGCGCTGGATGCCGTACTCCGTCGTAAAGGGCTGGTCCTGGACGCCCTCTCGAGGGAACGCACCGTACTGCTGACATCGGACGACCCGCAGTTCGCGGAGATGGCCAGGAAACTCCATGCTACGGCCTCTCGACTGGCTTTCTTGATGTTGTCCGGACCGGAGGAACTGAAGGTTGAAGCTTATCGAAACCGTATAGATGAACTGGAGGCGGAAAGGGAGCGGCTGGAGAAGGAGCTGGCGCGCTTGAGCGGTGTTTATGCAGCAAAACAGCAGAGCAGGCAGGTGGACGTAGAGCAGGTGACGAAAATACTACAAGCAGGCAATGTGCTCGTAGAATACGTGCATACCCGGATGCGCGACTTCCACGCATCGGGCACAGAGGAGGCGTGGAAAGCTGACCACTATCTGGCCTTTGTGCTGCCCGCCGGAGAGGAGGCTAATCCCATCCTGGTCGACCTGGGAGAAGCTGACTCCATCGACCAGGCGATACACACCTTTCGCCAGGAGGTGAGCCGGTCTGTCAAAACGATTGCCCGCGAGGGTGAGGCCGAGGCCGAACGGCTGTTAGCCGAGAAGGGGAAACGTGTTTACGATCTGGTATTTGCTCCCTTAGAGGCAGCGGTTGGGCAGCACAAGGTCGTGTATCTCGCCCCCGATGGTGAGTTGAATCTTATTCCCTTCGGCGTGCTGCCCGATGAAGAGGGGCGCTATCTGGGGGAGACCTACCGGTTCAACTATCTTTCCTCGGGTCGAGATCTGGTGCGCCTGGGTCCGGAGGGGCCTTCCGGCAGCATCGTGGTGGTGGCTGATCCGGATTACAACCTGAAGCGCCCCGATCAGGAAGACAAAACAGAATCTCCTGGTGGGAACCAGGATCGCGCAATGCCGGGCGCTGAACAGCGGTCTGCGGATCTAAGGCAGATCAGGTGGACCGGGCTTCCGGGCACACGCAGGGAAGCGGAGGCAATTGCCGGGGAGTTGGCCGGACAGGAGGTACAGCTTTACGTGGGAGACCGGGCGGTGGAGGAAGTGGTTAAGGGGATTCGGTCGCCCCACATTCTCCACTTAGCTACACACGGGTTCTTCTTAGAGGCACAGGACAGGTCTGAGTGGCTGGAAGGCGCAGGCGCAGAACGGGGTCTTCTGCTTACCGAGTTTCCCCAGCGGCCGGCGTCTCCACCGGAGAAGATCGAGAACCCTCTGCTGCGCTCCGGGCTGGCGCTGGCCGGGGCGAACTATTTGGGCGAGGGGTCAGTTGAGGAAGGCGTGGACGACGGGATTCTGACGGCGCTGGAGGTGTCGGGGCTGCCGCTGTGGGGGACGGACCTGGTGGTGCTGAGTGCGTGTGAGACGGGGCTTGGGGAGACGCGTCGGGGCGAGGGCGTGTTCGGGCTGAGACGCGCGTTCCAGCTTGCGGGGGCGAGGACGGTGGTGATGAGCCTGTGGTCGGTGCCGGATGAGGAAACCGCCTCGCTGATGACCGATTTCTACCGGCGGATGAATGCGGGTGAAGGTAAGGCGCGTGCCTTGCAGGAGGCGTCGCTGGGGTTGATGCGTGAGCGGCGGGAGAAATTTGGGGCGGCGCATCCGTTTTACTGGGGGGCGTTTGTGAGTGTGGGAGAGCCGTGAGGAAGTCCACACTTTATATCGGCCGGGCGTTGGGTCCGGTCAAATTAACCTGAATCGGGGAGGCGAGGCAATGAAGCTTCTTAGAGATATGTCCTGGGTTCTGACATTTACGGTCTTCTGGCTTGTATTTGGGGATTGTACGGAGATGGAGGCCGAACCTGCTGCTCCTGAGCAGGAGGTAAACGTGCAATTTCGCTGGGCGTTTGGCGCCGTGGTAGGGGCTGAAGACGCCCGGCAGTTTGTCGCGATCAGGCGGGATACGACGCTGCAGACAGGCGACGAACTCAAGATGCTTGTGGATGTGCAGCGACCCTGCTTCGTGTATGTGGTCTATCGCAGTTCGCGAGGAGAAGTGCATCTGCTGTTTCCCGGTGAGGCGGAGGAGGCTGCCTCCGGTTCGGAGACGTCTATCACCTATTATGTGCCGGAGGGTGAGGCGCGGTTCAAGCTGGACGACCGGGTGGGACGTGAGACCTTCTACCTGCTGGCGTCTGCAGAACGTCTGAGCGATCTGGAGATTTTGATAGACGACTACAAATCGGCGGAATCGTCCGGCCGACCTGAGATGGCTTCCAGGATCGTGGAGAGGATTCGGGCGTTGAGGAAGGCCCATCGTAAGCTGGCGACCGCTGCTGAACGTCCGGTGAGCATTGCGGGAAACGTACGGTCAACGGGTCCCGAAGACAAAAGCTGGCTGGACAGGATTTCGGTTGAGATCTCCGCGAAAGACTTCTACAGCAAGGCATTCACAATCGACCACAGGGAATGATATGCGTGGCAGAGGCGCACAGAAATTGCGGGTGACGATTCTGCTGGCCGCGGCTTCATTCGCTGCGGCGCGTCTTTGTTTTTGGGTCTTGCCCGGGCTGTTCGAGCCCTGGAACTCTCAGGCGGTGGACCAGCTTTTTACGATGCGGTCCGATTCGGCGCGCCTTCGAGTTCCCTACGACAGCACGATTGTGCATGTCGATCTGAACAATTCGACGGTGCAGCAGCTCAGCGAGTTCTACCTGAACCGGTCGCACCATGCGCGCGTGGTCCGGAACCTGTCGGCGATGCGGGTCTCGGCCCAGTTGTGCGATTTCATCTTTCCCGCGCGGTCCCAGGCAGCGGACGACAGCGCGTTGACGGCCGCTGTGTCGTCGGCCGGTCACGTGTACCTGGGGCTGGCGTTTGAGTTTCTGAAAGGGAGCGCGCATCCGGGCGAGCAACTCGGGAGCCCGGTTGGCGCACACTATCTCGACCGTACGAAATGGGACGTCGTCGTGGAGGGAGATCCGGGTGGGTTCTATTTGGGCGGCAATCCATTGATTACGTTTCCGGGCCTTGCGTCCGCCTCGCGGGGGCTTGGATTTTTGAACGTTCGGCCGGATCGGGACGGGGTTTACCGCCGGGCGCCCCTGCTGGTCCGCTATGGCGACGCCTTCTATCCCAGCATTGCTTTTCGGGCTGTGTGTGACCATCTCGGTGTACCGCCACAACAGGTGGTTGTTCGGCCGGGGGACTGCATTACGCTGAAGAATGCGCGAAGACCGGGTGGGGATGTCCACGATATTGTGATTCCGATCGACCGGCAGGGTAATCTGATCGTTAACACCATCGGGCCGTGGGAACGGATGGTCCACTACAGCTTTGTGGATGTTTACAGGGCTTCGGACGACCGGGATGAACTGGAGATGTGGGAGGAGGAACTCGCGGGGAAAATCGTGGTGATTTCGGAGGTCTTGACCGGATCTGCGGATGTAGGGCCTGTGCCTACCGATACCCATTTCCCGTTAAGCGGAGTACACGCCAACGTGATGCACACCATCCTGACGGAGGAATTTCTGCGGGAGCTCTCCGGCGGCGGGATGCTGATTGTAGAGATTCTGCTGGTGGGCATTGTGCTGTTCTTATCCCTGCGGTTCTCGTCTCTGACCTCTTCCCTTGGCAGCCTCGGTGTGGCCGCGGGATATCTGGGCTTCGCGGCAGGGTGCTTTCTGTATGGGGACCTGATTCTGAACATCGTCCGACCGCTGCTGATGGTGACCTTCGGGGTGATTTCCACGGTGACGTATCTGTACTTTAACGAGGAAAGAGAGAAGTGGGTGCTTCGCCGGTCATTCGAAGCCTACTTTCCACCCTCGGTCGTGAAAAACATTATGGCGGATCCGAGTACGATCACAGCGGGAGGCCAGAAGAAGGAACTGACGATTTTGTTCAGCGATATTAAGAGTTTTAGCACACACTCGGCCACGATGGAACCGGACCACATTCAGCGTCTGCTGAACGAGTATTTCGAAGCGATGACGGAGATCGTATTCTGGCACGAAGGGACGGTGGACAAGTTCATCGGCGATGGGCTGATGGTGTTCTTCGGGGATCCCGACCCTCAAGAAGACCATGCCCTGCGGGCCGTGCGTGCGGCAATCGATATGCAGAGGCGGGTGCGCGATTTGAAGGTTAGGTGGGTGGCGAGGGGTGACATGCCGATTCAGATCAGGGTCGGGATCAATACGGGCACGGTCGTGGTGGGCAATATGGGCTCCTCGCGCCGGCTCTCCTACACGGTGCTGGGATCGGACGTGAACCTGGCGCAGCGGCTTGAGTCCAGCGCCCCTGTGGAAGGGATTATGATTTCCCGGCGCACGTACGATCTTGTGAAAGATCACGTTGGAACGCGGTCTCTGGGGGAGATCCAGGTGAAAGGGCTGGAGGAGTCGATTCAAGTATATGAAGTGATTGTGGAAGGCCCGCCTGCGGAGGCAACCAGCTAAAGAGAGAGGATCCTGCTACGATGTCTGGGCTTCAACAGCAAGCCTGAGTCCCAATTTCTTTAAGATGGCAGATAAAGTGGACAAGTGAGCGTTTCCATCTTCAAAGAGTGCGCGGCGCAGTGCATCCAGATCAAGTCCTTCTTCGTCTGAGTGGGTCTTTATGCCGCGCGCTTCTGCTACATTTTGAAGGGCTAAAAGGAATAAATCAGAGGATTCCTCTTCAAGAGCAACATTCAGATATTCTGCCGCTTCCACGGGATCATTCAGCGCTTTTAAGAGCTCGGCCTGGTATGGTCTGGAAATCTTACTCATTTTTTCGCCTCTTATAATCTTGCCAATATGCTCTGGCGGTTAAAATGTCCCTGCGTTGAGTCTTTTTCGTCCCACCCCAAAAGAGCAATATCAATGTGTTGCCATCCTGGCCGAAGTAGACGCGGTAACCGGGGCCAAAATCGATGCGTAACTCCTGAACACCGCCGCCGACTGATTTACAGTCTCCCATATTACCAAGTTTTAAACGATCTAATCTTACCCGAATCTTCGCTCTGGCTTTAATGTCTTTTAACGAACCGAGCCAATCTGCAAAAGGAGATCGACTTTCTGCCGTGAGATATTCCCTGAGTTCTCTGGGTCTTGCTTCGGCCATAAATAAAATTTAGCTTACTGGCGATAACAAAGCAACAGAAAACCTTCCTTTCCAAGAGAGTGCCGTCAGAGATCAATCCTGAAGGTATTCTCTTTGGCCTTTTTCTACACGTATCTTTGTGGGCCTTCCACTTCCGACACCTCATCCAGAGCCGCGCGTTCTTCGGGCGTGAGTTGCCAGCCCACGGCGCCGAAGTTTTCGTCCACGTGTTCCGGGGTGTCCGGACCGATCATAGCGGCGGTGATTTCGGGATGGTCCAGGACCCAGGCGATGGCCACCTGAGCCGGAGTTTTTTCGCGATTCTGGCCGATTTCGATGAGTTTCTGGATGATGCGGTCGTTCTGTTCGCTCATCGCCTTTTCGAATTCGTAACTTCCTTGCGCCCAGGGCGTGCCGGGCGGAGGGGGCTGTCCGCGGCGGAAGCGGCCGGTGAGCAGGCCGATGGCCAGGGGGCTGAAGGTCATCATGCCCAGGCCATGTTTCTTGCATACGGGCATGAGGTCGGGTTCGATTTCCCAGCGGTTGAGCAGGTTGTACTGGGATTGCAGGCAGGCGAAGGGTTCGAGGTTGTGGACGTCGCTGGTCCAGAGGGCCTCAACGATCTGGTAGGCGTTGAAGTTGCTGCATCCGATGTAGCGGACCTTGCCCTGGCGCACAAGGTCGTCCAAGGTGCGCAGGGTTTCGTTGATCGGGGTGGTGGGGTCGAAGCTGTGGAGGAGGTAGAGGTCCAGGTGATCGGTTTGCAGGCGCTTCAGGCTGCGTTCGATTTTCCGCATGATGTGGTAGCGGGAATAGCCCTGGTCGTTGGGGCCGGGGCCGATCGGGCTGGTCACTTTGCTGGCGAGGAATACGTCGTCCCGTTTGCCTTTCAGGGCTTTCGCCAGGATCTGCTCCGAGCGACCCTGGCCGTAAACGTTGGCCGTGTCGATGAAGTTGCAGCCCAGGTCGAGGGCGCGTTCGACCGTGCGGATACAGACGGCGTCGTCTTCCTGGCCCCGGAAGGCGGTGCCCAGGCAGATGGGGGAGACTTTGACGCCGGCGTGTCCTAAGTTGCGGTATTCCATGGGTGCCTCCTCGGTTTCTTCAGGGTGTTTTCCGCCTGAGGTCGAGCCAGTCGCGTTCTTCGGCGGTGAGGGGGATGTCCAGGGCTTCGAGGTTGGCTTTGAATTCTTCGCCGGTGGCGCAGCCGATGAGGGTGAAGGTGTTGAGGGGGTGGCTCAGGACGTAGGCCAGGGCGATTTGAGGGACGGTTTTGTTTTTTGCCCGGGCGAGTTCAAAGGCGCGGTCGAGGCGCTGGAAGTTTTGTTCGTAGCAGTAGGCATGGACGCAGGATTCGGAGAGGTTCTCTTTGATTTCTTCGAAGTTTTCCCGGGTGAGACGGCCGGAGAAGAAGCCCTGGGCAAGGGTGGACCAGGTGAAGAGGGGCATCTGCGTTTTCTCGTACCAGGATCGAGCGGCATCCCCCTGGGGGCCGCTGAGGCTGAGGCATTCGGCCCAGGGTTCTTCCACCTGCTCGGCGAGGGTGAAGTTGGGGCTGCTGGCCACGAAGGGGACGAGGGTGTGGGCGTTCGCGTAGTCGTTGGCTTCCCGGATGCGTTCAACGGTCCAGTTGGAGCCGCCAAAGGCGTGGATGCGCCCCGCGTCTAAGTGTTCGTTGAGGGTTTCCACAAGGGGGCCGATCGGGACGGCGGGGTCGTCTCGGTGGAGGAGGTAGAGGTCGATGTGGTCGGTTTTTAACCGGGCGAGGGAGTCGTAGAGGTCCGATTTGATGTCGAAGTCGGTGACCCGCCGCCGGTCCGTGTTGTGGTGGGCGCCTTTGCTGAGGATGACGATTTCGTCGCGGTTGCCTCGTGCGTCCATCCATTCGCCCAGCACACGCTCTGCCTGGCCTCCGGTGTAGATGTGGGCGGTGTCGAAGGTGGTGCAGCCGAGTTCGTAGACGGCGTCTAACAGAGCAAGATTCGCGTCCAGGTCCTCGGTAGTGAGCGTGACAGTGCCCTGCACGAGGCGGGAGATGGGTTTGGAGATGCGTTCGACGGTTCCATACTGCATGGGTGTTTCCTTTCACCTACTCCATCGGATATCTCAGGCCCCACTGTTCGCGGATCTGGTCCAGGGTTTTCATAATGGCGAGGGTTTCGTCTAAGGGCATGATGTCGCTTTCTGTTTTCCCTTCCTGCAGACAGCGCATGACTTCGGCGGCCTCACATGTGTAGCCGTTGCCGTCGTAGGGGAGTTCGACGGTTTGCTCGTTGCCGCCCGTGGTGAGGGTGGCGGATGTGGCGTGCCAGAAGGGGGGGTGGATGCGGATTGAGCCTTCGGCGCCGAGGATCTGAGCGTCCTGGGGCGTGCGGGTACGGATGGTGCTGTAGAGGAGGGCGATCTGGCCCCGGTCGTATGCGAAGACGAGGCCTGACTGTTCATCGACGTCGGTCTCCCCGATGTGGGCGAGGCCGGCGATGCGTGAGGGGGGACCGCCGAAGACCATGGAGGCGAAGGAGACGGTGTAAACGCCCAGGTCGAGGAGCGCGCCGCCTCCCAGGGCAGAGGCAAAGAGCCGGGATTCGGGATCGAGCTGCGCCCGGCCCCCGAAGTCGGCGGTGACCACCTGGGCGTCGCCGATGGCGTCTTCGGAGAGCCAGTCGCGGACTTTTGCCATCAGGGGGAGGAAGCGGGTCCACATGGCTTCCATGAGGAAGAGGCCCTTTTTCCGGGCGAGGGCCACGACTTCCTCTGCTTCCCTGTGGTTGATGGTGAAGGGTTTTTCACAGAGGACGGCTTTGCCCGCGTTCAGGCAGAGGACGCTGTTCTCCCTGTGGAAGGTGTGGGGCGTGGCCACGTAGATGGCATCGACATCCGGATCGTTTGCGAGTGCATCGTAGCCGGCGTGGCGGTTGGGGATGTTGAATTTATCCGCAAAGGCATCGGCGGTATCGGAGGCGCGGGAGCCCACAGCAACGAGTTCGGCATCCGGGAGGACGGCGAGGCCCTCGGCGAATTTTCCGGCGATTTTGCCGGTGCCGAGGATGCCCCAGCGGGTCTTGTGGCTCATTGGGAATCTCCATTATCCGCCGATGGCAGAACCTCCGGCAGGAGGTCTTCCAGTTGCTTAAGAGGCTCTTCCAGGCTGCGGATGGCTTCCACCCAGAAGTCGGGAGATTCCAGGTCGCGGCCGATGCTGCGGCGGGCCACGTTTTCGGCGGTGTCGCTGCCGGTGAGGCGGAGGAATTCCTCGTACCTGGGGAGGAAGTCGGGGCCTTCTTTTTTGAACATGGCGAAAAGCCCCCGGCTTAAGAGGAAGCCGAAGGTGTAGGGGAAGTTGTAGAAGGTGACACCGGTGATGTAGAAGTGGAGTTTGGAGGCCCAGAAATAGGGGTCTTCCCCGCCTTGTTGGAGGACGTCGCCGAAGATGCGCTGCTGGGTTTCGGCCATCAGGTCTTTGAGGCGGCTGATGCTCAGCTCGCCGTCGGCCCGCTCGGTGTAGAGGGCTTTTTCGAATTCGTAGCGCACCGGGATGTCCATCAGGAAGATGGCGCCGTGGCCGACTTCCATGTCCAGGGTGAGGGCCTTCTGGGCGTCGCTGATATCCGGGTCTTTTAGGATGCCTTCGGTGAGGATCATTTCGCCAAAGGTGGAGGCCGATTCCGCCAGGGTCATAGGGTAGTCTCCCGCGTAGGGGCGCAGGTGGCGCAGGATGTGGCTGTGGAAGGCATGGCCCGCTTCGTGGGCGAGGGTGCGTACGTCACCTAAGGTGTTGTTGTAGGTCATGAAGATGCGCGATTCCCGGGTGAGCAGTGAGCCGGTGCAGAAGCCTCCGGGGCGCTTGCCCGAACGGGGCTCCCAGTCGATCCAGTTTTGATCGTACATGCGCTGGGCGAAACCTCCGAGCGCCGGGTAGGTCCGGGTGAAGGCGGTCTGTACGAGGGCTTTGCCCCCGTCCCAGGAGAGGGGTTCCTGGTTGGGAAGCGAGAGGGGAGCGCCGAGGTCGTACCAGGCGATGCGGTCGATTCCCAAAGTTCTGGCCTTGAGGCGGAGGATGCGCCGGGGGAGTTCGAGTTCCGAGAAGATGGCTTCGAACAGGGCGTCTAAGGTTTTTTGGGTGATGGCGGCCTGGAAGAGGGCGGTTTCCAGGAAGTGCGGGATGTCCCGGTACCGGTACAGGGTCAGGCGCGTGCCGGAGATGGCGTTGAGCGCGGCTGCGGCTACGTCTTCGACGGTCTGCCAGGCGGCGTTCCCGCCTTCAAAGGCCGCCCGGCGGAGGCGGCGGTCCGGGGTTTCCATGAGGGACCGGCGCTGTGAGATGGGGAGGCGCTCCCGGCGCCCATCGGGGTAGACCATGTCGAATTCGAGTTTTCCCGAGAGGGTGTCGTAGAGGCGTCCCCAGGCGTGGATGCCGTCTACGCCGAGGTCTGCGGCCAGGACCTCTCGGTCGGGGGCCATCGTGTAGCGCGATTCTTTGCGCGTTCGGTCCAGGAAGTGCCGGGCATCCTCAAACGCTTCCCGAGCGGCAAAGGTCTGGAAGAGGTCGTCCGGGATCTCTTTGAGGGCCCGGAGCTGGTGGACGCCGAGTTTGGAAGATTCAGCCCACATCAGTGCCAGGGCGCCCTCTTCTTTGAGATAAGCCTCATTGCGCGCATCGGCGGCGGTGAGGCATCCGATGTAGGAACTGAGGTGCGAGAGGCGGGTGAAGATGTCTTCGCTTTTGAGGAAGACGGCTTCCCATTCGGCCTGGTTCTCCTCCTTTAAGGGCGCGAGGATTTCTGCGGTTTTCAGGAGGGCCGCGATGTCTTTCCGGAGGGCTTCTTTGAACTGCGCCATGTCCGGCCCGTTAAATTCGGGGAAGTAGCTGGTGAGATCCCAGTTCATGGTCTGTTCCGTGGGCGTTTCTGCCATTCGGTCCTCCTGTGTGGTGCGGAAGAAAACTATCGCGAGGAAATAAATTTCCTCGCTACAAAAGCAGGAAGTCCGGACAAGCCGGACTATAAAAAACAAATACGTAGTCCGACGAAGGAGGACTTTATGCGTTCGTAGCGCGGGAATTCATTCCCGTGCGAAGGGGCGTTTCGTGAAGTACTGAAATTACCTGTCTACTTCTCCCCGGACCTCTATGGGCCGGTCTTTGATGCCCAGGTAGTTCTCGATTTCCTGCTCGATAAAGAGGGCGTTTGCTTCATCCAGATTGCTCAGAAGCTTTTTGTGTTTGCCATCGCTGGTGACCGCGTAGAGTTCACAGGTTGTAAAAGGGCGCGCTTCACGGCCGCGATGGACGAGATGTTCTTTGCAATAGAGCTGGTCGATCTCCTTTGTTCGAAGGCGCTTGCCCAGAGTAGGAAACGGACGGCGCTTGACTGCCAGTTTTTGTCTGCTGAGTTTGATGACCGGTCTGTTCAAAGAGAAGGCCAACAGGATGTAAATCGGCAGGAATGCGAATAACCCTTCGATGGGGAGCGCTTTGAGTAATCCAATCCAGTCTCCCCGGAAGAGGGTAGACATCCACCGGAAAACCGTAGTCCCGCCCCACATGAGACAGAAGATTAGCAGAAACATGGTAGGGGGTTTGTTCCTTCGCCTGGGAATTTGTAGTTCAATTCCATGTCGCCCGAGGTTTTTCACCTTGATGTCGGGCGACACAGGCGCTTCAGGTTTCTCTGTGGGTTGCTCGGTTCGTTCTTTTTGAGATGGATCTGAGAACTTGAATACCGCGTTGCACTCAGCGCATTTTGCAACCAGCCGGTCCAGGTTGATGTGTTCGGCCGGAATTTCACCGCCGCACTGCTTACACGTTATCTGCATCACGCCTCTCTTTGTTTGTAAGCCCGTCTACCTGTCTACCTCTCCCCGGACCTCTACGGACCGGTCTTTGATGCCCAGAAATCGCTCGATTTCCTGCTCTACGTACAGTATCTGTTCCACTTCAGTTAGTCCTTTTAGAACCTTCTGGTGTTTGCCGTCCCTCGTCAGTGCGTGGAGTTCATACGTGAAATAGGTGCTTGAACCACCACTGGAACTGCTGCGGCGGTTTACGATTTCCTTGCAATAGAGCTGTTCGATGTCGTTCGGATCAAGCTCCTTTCCCGGAAAGGGAAGCGGGCGGTGCTTGACTGTGAAGTTTCTGCCGCCAACGGTGATCACCGTTTTGTTGAAGAAGCCGGCAAGCACGTAGTACGTCAGCCCAATGCCCACCGCTGCGTGCAGGGTTCCGAATCCGGCCATCATCAAGCTTCCCTCTGAAAAGGCCATGCCGAACCAGAATACCATAAACCCATCCCAGATCACGCAAAAGAAGGCCAGAAAAATAAACATCAGACCGAACCATCTCCTGGTGATGATGAGTTCCTGTCCCCGGTTTTCCACCTGAAAGCCTTTCGGCATCGATACCTCGGGTTTTTCGGCCGGCTGCTCACGATCAGTATCTTCCATCTGGTCTTCAAAATTGAATACCGCATTGCACTCAGTGCATTTCGCTATCATCCGGTCGAGGTTGAGATTCTCGACGGGAATTTCGCTGCCGCACTGTTTACATGTCACCTGCATTTCCCCCTCCTTTATGTATAGGCCCTCTACTGTTCAAATCCAGCCATCGGATTCTCTTTTCGGTCGTTTACGAGTGTTTTTTAGGATAATCAAAAAAAATAAAAGTACCCTTGCCTTCCGAGACCTCTTTCCAGGAGTTGATGTCGAAGTCGATACAGAAAATGCCGCAGGTGGGGATGTTTTCAACCCGATGGTGGGTGAGGTGTTCCGCCAGCATGGTGAAGCCGGGATTGTGTCCGTACACCATTACGTGGTGAAAGGAGTCGTCGATATTCCGGATTACGGCGAGCAAATCCGACACTCCCGCCGCATAGATGGATTCGTTGGCAACGATTTTTTTTATTGGAAAGCCGATTTCTTCCGCGATGATCCCGGCGGTTTCCAACGCCCTTCTCGCGGGGCTGGAGATCATGAGATCCGGTTTGATGTTGTGTTTTTTCAGGCGCTGTCCCATAAACGGGGCGGCTTTTTTTCCACGCTTGTTCAAGGGCCTCTCGAAGTCGGTCAGCTCCGGATGCTTCCAGCTCGATTTTGCATGCCGGATTAGATACAGCCGTTTCATCTGTTATCCATCCTTTCGCCTTCTATGGGTGATCGGCGTAGATTTCCCTTACCCTTCGGATGAACCAGGGCGGTTTTTGAAGCACGACATAGACGAGAATCACCCCGAGTATGGGAAACGGGATAATCATATCTACGACTGCCAGGAGCACCAGGCCGGTGAGCGTTTTTGTTTCGATGCTCATAAATAGAAAATTCCTCTGTGTATGCCGACGATTACCAGGCAGGTAATGGATAACCTTCTCCCCGGTTTCGGGATGTTTCCCGGTGAATCGGGCGTAGGCGGGGTGTCTGGATGACGGGGTCTCCGGTGTGGCCGAGGGTGTCGTAGCGGAGGTGGTCGACGGTGATGAAGAGGATGTTGGGTCGTTTTTCCATGGTATTTTTCTCCTGGATTTTCATATGTCCAGTTCGATCAATCGTGCGTCCAGGGTGGATTCCTGTACCCTTAGCAGAGCGATCGAGACCGGCAGGTCGAACCGCTTTGCCCCGGCGCTGCCCGGGTTCAAAAAGAGTACCCCGTTTTGTTCGCTTACGACCGGCCGGTGGGAATGGCCGCTTATCACAGCGCCGAACCCGGCTGCGGCCGGATCCAGGTCGAGTTCGTTCACATCGTGGAGGATGTAGATCGAGGTTGTTCCGAGTTCGACCACTTCGGTTTCAGGCAGTTCGTGCGACCAGTCGCCCCGGTCGGCATTTCCGCGCACGGCGACGACCGGAGCGATTTCCTGCAAAGCATCCAGGATTTCCGGTTTGTCGACGTCTCCGGCGTGGATGATCAGGTCGGCGCCTTCGAGGGCTTTGAGCGCCTCGGGCCGCAGGAGGCCGTGGGTGTCCGCGATGACGCCGATGAGATTATAATGTTTCAAAAGCTTCCCTTGCTTCGGATACGAATGCTTTTACACATTCGCGATTTTTACGTCCGTCTTTGTCTTCCACGCCGGTATGCGCGTCTACTCCCGCAGGCCGGACTTCGAGGATCGCTTTGCGGACGTTTTTCGGATTCAGGCCTCCCGCCAGGATGACGGGCCGGGGCGAGTGTTCAACCAGCTTGCGGCTAATGCGCCAGTCGTGAATTTTGCCGGTTGCGCCACACGCGCCGGTCGCCGGATCGAAGGTGTCGGTGATGAAGGCGTCCACGTACGGGCTGAAGTCGTGGACCGCGGCTTTGAGTTCAGAGAGGTTATCGTTCCGGACAATGAGGCTTTTTATGGTACGCAGGTCCGGAGCGATCGCCTTAAGCCGGGACAGCGCTTCCGGGGTTATGTCGGCGTGAAGCTGGACGATGGACGCGCCGAGTTTTCGGCAGAGGAGGTCGATCTCTCCGGCATCGCTCAAATAGGTGATGAGCACGCCATGCGCGGGAGGACGTAGCGAGCGAATGATGCGAGCCGCGTCGTTTTCCGAAAGGTCCTCTTTGTGCAGGGCGAGCCGAAGCGGAAACCCGAGATGATCAACGCCGCACTCGACCAGCATCCGGGCCTCTTCAGGGTCGATGACACCGGCAATTTGAATGAGGGTTTTCACCGCATGAGAGTGGGTCTGGCGTGTTTGAAAAATTTTCGGAATTCGGCCCTGTGCAAAGCCCGGACACCGGTGTCCCGGGTACAATCAGGTGCAAAGCCCGGACGCCTGCTGCCCCTCCGATCACGGGTGTGGAAGACCCGCGTGCAAAGGCATTGGCCGGGGGCTGTAGAATATATAGGCGGAAGGGGTCTGTGACCCCGCGTGATTTACCAGCCCAGCGCATATCCGATCTGCCCCCTGGCCGAGACCCCGCCCGAGATCACGCCGCTTGCCCGGTTGTAGTGGATGCCCATCGCCTTCCCCACCGCCCAATCGCCTGTCAGCATAACCTCGTGTCCGCGCCCCTCCAGCTCTGCGATCACCTCACGCGGCACCCGCCCCTCCGCTATCATCCGTCCCGGAAAGGATGCACGGGGGTGGAAGGAGGAGGAAAAGTGGGCCGAGGAGGAGATAGCCGACCCGTAGAAGGAGGAGGGGAAGTGGGCCGAGTAGACAGTTGGCGCGTCCAGCGCCTCCTGCACGTTCATCCCGAAGATGGCATAATTCAGGAAAAACTGCAGCGTGATCTGGTCCTGCGTATCGCCTCCCGGCGTCCCAAACGCCATAAACGGCTCGCCGTTTCGGGTAACCAGCGACGGCGTCAGCGTCGACCGGGGCCGCTTGCGCGGCTCAAGCGCATTGGGACGCTCCGGGTTCAGGTAGAATATCTGCCCCCGGCTGCCCAGGGGGAACCCCAGCCCCTTGATCACCGGAGAGGAGCCCAGCCACCCACCGCTGGGGGTGGCCGCCACCATATTCCCCTCTGCATCCACCGCATCTAAGTGGGTCGTATCGCTCTCATGGGCATGGGCCGCCCCCAGATCCTGCACCTGCCGGGCATCCACGTGCAGCGCCCGGCGGTTGTCCCCGGCCACATCTGCCAGGGCATAGCTTGGGATCCCGTTGCCCACATCCCCCGGCCGCATCTCCAACGACGCCTCCTGCCCGACCAGGCCGCGCCGATCTGTATTGTACGCCTCGGAAAGCAGCACGTCTAAGGGCACCCGGTCGAACGCCGGATCGCCGTAATACGCCTCCCGATCGGCAAAGGCCAGCTTGGCGCATTCGATCACCGTATGGAGGTAATCCGCTGAGTTGTGACCCATCCCTTTGAGATCGAACCCCTCCAGGAGGGCCAACTGCTGAAGGAAGACCGGCCCCTGCGTCCAGGACGAACACTTGTGCACCTCAAGCCCTTCGAAGGTGTAGGAGATCGGCTCCTCCACCTCCGCATGCCATGCTGCCATATCCTCGCAGGAAAGCAGACCGGTGTGGGCCCTGCCGGTGGCATCTTCAACCGGGTTCTGTGTGATGAACTCAACAATCCGAGCGGCAATCTCACCCTTGTAAAAGACATCCCGGGCCGCCTCAATCCCCGCCACACGCCCCTTTCCCTTTGCCTCCGCCTCAGCCTGACACATCCTCCTGAGCACACCGGCCCAGTCCGGATTCCGAATCACCTCGCCCACCTCCGGCGCACTCCCTCCAGGGCAGTAGACCTCACCGGTGGTCGGATAACGCTCGGTAAACTTCTCCAGGCTCTCCTTCAGGCTCTCGTGCAGCCCCTCGTAGACCGGAAACCCCTCCTCGGACAGCTCGATGGCAGGCTCCAGGACCTCTGAAAAAGAGAGCGTCCCGAACCGGGCCACGGCCGTCGCCCAGGTGTCCACCACCGCCGGCACGCAGGCCGGCAGGTACCCGTCTCCCGGAATCAGATCGATGCCTTGCTCCCGACACCACGTGATCGTAAAGGCCGCAGGAGAACACCCCATCCCGCTGACGGCATACGCCTTCTGCTCCTTTCCCGAATAGATCAGCGTGGGCACCTCTCCCCCAAGGCCGTTGCTTTGAGGCTCCAGCAGGTTCAGACAGAAACACATCGCCGCGGCCGCATCGATCGCGTTGCCCCCCTGCTCCATTATTCGAAAGCCGGCGGCCGTGGCCAGATAGTGGCCCGAAGTGACAACGCCCCGCCGGCCCATGATAACGGGACGGGTGGTGAATGTTGACATACTATATCTCCTTGACCCTACGATGTCTTTACCGCGTAGGCCGCCTCAGTCTGAAATTCGTCCAGTAGCTCCGAAACCACGGCCAGCATCGTTGAGACGTTTTCCGCCATATAGCCGGTCAGGAGCCGCGAGGCTTCATCCGTCCGGCCGTTATCGATCAGGCGGCGGCCTTCGGCGGCGAGTTGATAGGCGGTCTCGAAAAGCCGGTTCTGGATTGCGGTCCACCGGTCGCGGACGAGGGGGACGCGGGTTTCCGGTTCGGCGCGGGCGAGACGGTTGAGCCGGTGGAATTGCCACCAGGGGCTTTCGTCGCCGGGGACGGCGTCGCCGATGGAGAGTACGGGGGGCAGGTCGCCTTCGATGAAAGTGGGCAGGAAGAGGCCGAGGCAGGGGGAGTAGAGGCTGCACCAGTAGACGGGCAGACGCGTTCCGTCGGCGCAGAAGTCCGCCACCAGGCTGGCAGCCGTGTTTCCGCCCGTGCCGTCTTCATTGCTGTGTACGCAGATGCTGGGAGGCCGTCCTATTGTCGTTTGAAAAGGTTCGTCCGGGGCCTGGCCGTCGGAGTGGTCGCTGAGGAGGGCTATCATCGTTCGGGCGTTGATCGTGCCCGTGCGTTGGCGCAATACGGCGCAGGACCGGGCGCGCCGGCTGGCCCCGCTTCCTTCCGAACGGTTCGAGCGGGTGCAGGCGTCGGCAAAGTTAAACCGGCCCGCATCCGGTTTCCACCATCCCTTTTCAGCGGCATCACGCTCTGCGTCGGGTGAGAGGCGGCTCCAGTCTGTCTCGATGGAGTAGACGTTGCTGATGCCGATGGCGCCTTCAACCCGTTTGACCGCCCAGTGATGGCCGGCCGTTTCGATGACGTAGGCTTCACGGGGATCGGCGACAATATATCCGTTGTCGTAGGTTCTGACGTCGGCGTCGTTCTCAAATTTGCCCTGTCCGTACCGGGTGATGAGGTCGGTCATGGCCTCGACCGCACCGGCCGCGCACCGGCCGCGTTCCAGGCCCAGGCGGAGGAGTTCCATGCCGATCAGTTTCGGTTCGGTGAAGGCCTCGTTTTTGGAGTGGAGCGCTTCGTTGCCGATGGCGACCTGGTGCTCGTTGAAGCCGTGTTCGTATCCCCAGCACCAGTAGGGACGCGATCCAACGTGGCGGTGTGTGACCCCGGCCTCCGGAAAGGTGACGAATTGACAGCGTGTTTCGGCGCCGGAGGGATGCGAGCGGCGTTGGTGCAGCTCAAGGGGCTGGCATTCTATTGCCGGGCGGTCGCTGTTCTTGGCGAAGATGGTCTGGCCGTTTTGTGTTGTATCGCCTGAAGCCACCATGGTGTCGCAGCTTTTGGGCTCCACAGGATTCTCCTTCAATCGGTTATAAGGGCAGGCGGCAGACGGCCCCGGGTCGGGCGTCGGAGTACCAGAAGCAGCCGTCCCAGATTGTCATGCCATGCGGTTCGGGGTGAGGTTCCGGGAGTTCGAGTTTTCGAATTGTCGATCCGGTTTGAGGGTTCAGAAGATAGATCGCACGGTGGTTTGTTTCAACGCACCAGAGGTTGTCTCCCTCCCAGGCGATACCGTGCGGGCGGTTTCCCGGGGCGGGGATGGTGTGTAATATGGTGAAGTCGTCCTCGACGTCTACCTGGTAGATTGTGGCCGATGGGGGGACGGCGATCCAGAGTTTTCCGTCTCGCCATTCCAGCCCGTGGGCGCCCGTTTTGGATGCGCCGGGGGTGGGGAAGGTGGCAAGGGTCGATCCGTCCGTTCTGTCCACTTTGAGGATTTCACGGTTGTAGGTGGATGCAAGCCAGAGCACATCACCCGTGTCCGTGATGCCACTGCCCCGGTCGGACGCCGTGTCGAAGGTTTTCAAAACTTCGCCATCGTAGGATACGAGGCTGACCTGGTTTGTGCGCTGGTCCAGGAACCAGAGGCCGTCCGGGGTGGCCTGCATTCCGTTGGGACGCGGTCCGGGCGCTTCGAATACGGTTTCGATGTTGAGGGACATGGTTACCCCTTATTCCTGACGGGCGGACTGGACGATCACCGGCTCGACAGGGACGTCCTGGTGCATGCCATGATTACCTGTTGGGACGGCGGCGATTTTATCGACCACGTCCATCCCTTCGACCACTTTTGCGAAGACGGCGTAGCCGAAGCTGCCCTCTCGATGGTCCAGGGAGGCGTTGTCGGTTAGATTGATGAAGAACTGTGAGGTCGCGCTGTCGATGTCCTGGGTGCGCGCCATAGAGAGGGCGCCGCGTTCGTTCTTGAGGCCGTTTTCGGCCTCGTTCTTGATGGTGGGATGGGTCGCTTTTTGGTCCATGTCCTCGGTAAAGCCTCCACCCTGGATGACAAACCCGGGGATGACCCGGTGAAATATGGTTTCGTCGAAGAAGCCTTCATCTACGTACGCGAGAAAGTTTTCGACGGTTACGGGCGCTTCTTCGGGATAGGTTTCGATTTTGATCTCTCCGTGGGTAGTGGAAAAGATGACCATAGGTTCGTCTCCTCTGGGTGAGTTGAGATTTCCAATCAGGGTTAGCGTGAGACCCGGTTGTCCCAAGCTTTCAGGAGCGCAAGACTGACACCCGCTCCCCCGCATACGATGACCAGGACGGGTGCCCGCCCGGCCAGGGGTTGGGCGCGGTCGTAGACGGTTGAGAGCGCTGCGCCGCAGGCCGGTTCCACGAGGATCCGGTGGTCGTCCGCAAAGCGCAGGCAGGCATCGACGGCAGCGCGGTCGGATACCGTCCAGGGGGTGATAGGATGGCGTGAGGTCAGGGCCTGGGGGGTGACGGTTCGGGCGCCGAGTGTGATGGCGATGGATGTAATTTTGTCGAGGGTGATGAGACGGCCCGCAGCCACGGAAGCTGCGAAGGATGCGGCGCCTTCGGTCTCTACAGCGAGGACGGGGACGTCGGTCCAGCCCACGCGGTGAAGCCCCTCTAAGATGCCGCAGAGGAGGCCGGCGCCGCCGACGGAGACGACGAGGGCCCCGGGCTTCGGGCCGGTATCGGCAATCTCTTCGACGATCGACGCATGGCCGCTCCATACCCCGGGATCGTCAAAGGGATGGATGTAGGCGGTTCCGTTCTGTTTCGCCAGGTCGGACGCATAGGCGTGGGCCTCGTCCCAGGACGCGCCATGTTCGACGACTTCAGCCCCTTCCCGGCGTATGATTCCCCGCGTCCATTCGGGCGTTGTCTTTGGGACGACGATGGTGACGTCGGCGCCCAGCTTACGGCCCGCATAGGCAACCGCATATCCCGCGTTTCCCCCGGACGAGCAGATCAGGCGCGTCGCCCCGGCCTCGCAGCGCGCCCGGCAGGCGTGCCCCATTCCGCGGATTTTGAAAGATTCGACCGGCTGAAGGGCTTCCATTTTCAGGAAGACCGGGGCGCCCAGGACGGCGCCGAGGGGTTTTGACTTCCAGATTGGGGTTGCGATGTGAAGAGATGGCATCGGTGTCCAATGATCTCAGCGTATTGTTACAACACGATTTCACGGTGGAGATTCTGCTCGGTAACGCCTGCTAGTGGTCGATTTCAGAAGTTCGCATGAGTTTATGCAGCCAGCCGGATTCGCTGCATTCGTTCTTCCAATTCCTGCCTTGTAAAGCGCCAGTTGAAAGGTTCGGCAGTGAGATTATAGTATTCCTCAAAGCCCAAGATCCTGGCTTCCATCGCCTGTCGATCTGCCAGGTCATTGGGCGTGAGCGCCTTTCTTTGCAAGATCGAGAAATAGATCTCAATCTGATTGAGCCAACTGGCGTGGATAGGGAGATGGACGGCAATGGCATTTTCATAGGCATCCTGGAGCCGTTTAGGGAACGTGGTGGTGTAATGAGAAGATCCGTTGTCCACAATCCAGAAGACCCGATCAGCCGAAGCATAAGGCTCCCGTCCCATCACCAGGTCCACCAGCTTTTGAAAGGGCACGATGCCGGTTTTCTCATCCACACGCCCAAAGATGTGCCCTGAGAACACATCCAGTGCAGACAGATAGGCCACTGTGCCCATCCGTTTGTAGTCATTTTCCATACGAATGGGTTTGCCACAATCAGGTGGCAATGTGGCAAACTCTCGGGCTAAGATTTGGAGTTGGGATTTTTCATCGGCACAGATAACGAAGTCTTTCTTGCCAAGCGGTATCCCCTCCCATATGCCTTGATACAGGTCCAGAATGCGACTGGCTTTCTCTAAAAAGTTGGGGGCTTTGATATGAAGCCAGGATCGGTGATACCAGGGACGAAGGGCATCCTCTTTGAGAATGCGCCAAATCGTTGTGGGTGAGATTGAAGTGATCAACGCACACCTTAACACTTCCTGTTGAATCTCAAATAAGCTGAACCGAGACAGGGGCAACCCCCGTTGTGCGGGCAGTTGACAGGCAATGGCTTTGACTTCACTGACTTGCACAGGGGGAAAAAGTGGGCGGTCGCCCACTGCGCGGTAGATCCTCTAAAGTGAAGCCTTCTTCAGTCCACCTTTTTCGCCACTTCTGCGCCGTAGGTGAACTGACACCTGCCCTGTCGGCTAACCTCTGGTTGCCAATGGCTTTATTCTCGGCTAAGGCCACCACCATCTTTGCCCGCTGCACCTGGGATTGAGGCGCGTTGCGCTGACGAATGATTTTCTGGGCTTTTGCCAGTTGGGCTTTTGTGAAGCGAGGTTGGTATTGGGGAAGGGGACCTGACATTATACACCTCCTTTACCGATTGGAATGAGGCGTATAACATACCCCTTTTTTGCCACCTATGCAACCTCATGCGTATTTGTGAAATCGACCACTAGGGCGCTTTAAAGTTGCCGGAAGACGACCCGGCGGCGGTTTGCGAATCTGTGTTTGCGGCAAACCGGAGGTAGTGCAGAATATCGCCCGAGTGGCTTTCCCGCCGTCGGACCCGATTTACGGAGCGCATGTAAAAGAGGATGGTTAAGGGGAGTGTTATGCACGCAGAAATTGTGATGATCGGGACGGAGCTCCTGCTGGGGGAAATCGTCGATACCAATGCCAACAGACTGGCCAAAGCGCTGCGCGACATCGGGCTGGATCTTTATTACAAGACCACCGTGGGCGATAATGAGGACCGCATCACCGGGGTGCTCAACCTGGCCTTAGACCGTTCGGATGTGGTAATTACCTCCGGCGGGCTGGGGCCGACGGTGGACGATATCACGCGCCAGGCCGTGGCCGACGCAACGGGGCGCAAGCTCGTTTACAGCGAAGAGCTGGAAGCGCAAATTGCAGCCCGGTTTCGGAGTTTTGGGCGGAAGATGGCGGATAACAACAGGCGCCAGGCGTATCTTCCCGAGGGCGCGCTGCCCCTGGAAAATCCGGTCGGCACGGCGCCCTGTTTTCTAAGTGAAGATGTGAGCGGACGGGGCTTTATCGTTACGCTGCCCGGCGTGCCACGGGAGCTTGAGTATATGATGGAACATACGGTTGTTCCATTGCTTATTGAACGCATGGGCGGGGTTAAGATAACGAAGGTCCGCGTCCTGCGAACATGCGCAGTGGGCGAAAGCAACGTAGACCGGGGGATCGGCGATTTGATGGTTTCGGGAAACCCCACGGTGGGGCTGGCCGCGCACGCCGGGCAAACCGACGTGCGGATTGCAGCCAAGGCCGATACCGAAGCCGAGGCCGACGCCCTGATCGCCGGGATGGAAACCAGGCTCCGGGAGCGGCTGGGGGTGGCCGTCTACGGTGTAGACAAGGAGACGGTGGCAGAGGTGGTGGGCGGCCTGCTGGCCGAGCGGAATTTAAAGCTGGGCGTGGTCGATACGCTCACGGGTGGCCAACTGGCCCGGGACCTGACGGAAGCCGGATTTGAGGATTTGATTACGACCGACCTGCACCCGGCCGGCGTGGCGGAGGCGTTGAAGGCGTCCGGCCTGAACCCGCACTCCGATTTACAGGATGCGGACCACCCCACCCTGGCCGCTTACCTGGCCGAACACGTTGCCCCGGGCGGTGGGCTGGGGCTGGCTATGCTGGGACCTTTTGAGGGAAATTCGACTTTTATCGCCCTTCACGGACCCGGTGATATCCGTCTGAGCGAACAGGGTCGCCATTATCAGGATACCGACCATATCCGCCGGTGGATTGTGATCCAGGGGCTGGACCGGATTCGCCGGACGGTGCTGGGTGAATCGACTTCGCCGGTGGACTGGAATTAGAGAGACCTGTGGGGATCGTTTTTCGTCTTGGCAGGCGGTGGTGGAGGGGTATATTGGACAAAGATTCTCCACCGATTCCTCCACAAACTCATAGAAAGGAGACAATGCAAACTCAACGTTTATTCCTGAGGACATCAGGGGATGGACCTGTGAAGGCTCAGGTTTCTTTCTGATGATGTCTACCATTTTGCTTGCGGCCTGCTGTTGGCTTCCCTATCTTAATACATAACAATAACGGGCTGTCATCACTCTAAAAGAGGAGGATGCCATGAACAATAAAGGTCGACTCAAGGTTGCCTTTGTGGTTTTATTCGCAGTCTGCGCGACTGCATTTCTGACCGCGGTAGCCGTTGCAGACGAAGGGGCATCGCCGGACTGGACGTTCAACGGAACTGTCATCGAAGCTTGCAGTTGCCCTGTGTTCTGTCAGTGCTTTTTCAATACAAAGCCTGCATTACACTCAGGACACGGGCACGGATTAGGCGAACACTTTTGTCGGTTCAATATCGCTTACAAGGTTAACAAGGGGAGTCATGGTGACACGGATCTAGCCGGCGCAAAGTTCTGGGTTGCAGGAGATCTGGGGCATGATTTCTCGAATATGGATGCCGAATGGGCGGTTGTTACGTTCGATCCAACCGTCAGCGAAGCCCAGCGGGCAGGTATTGCCGAAATTCTGGGGCGTATCTATCCTCTTAAGTGGAAATCCTTTTCGGTTGGAGAGGATGCGAAAGTAATGTGGAGCCATGACAAGGCTGGTGCACACGCCACTCTGGGTGAAGGAAAGGTTGCTGAAGTTGTATTGAAGAAGAGTTCTGGAATGGGGGGCAATCCCATTGTTTTTGAGAATGTTCAGTATCTAGTGGTCGATTTCGCAAATACGCATGAGGTTGCATAGGTGGCAAAAAAGGGGTATGTTATACGCCTCATTCCAATCGGTAAAGGAGGTGTATAATGTCAGGTCCCCTTCCCCAACACCAACCTCGCTTCACAAAAGCCCAACTGGCAAAAGCCCAGAAAATCATTCGTCAGCGCAACGCGCCTCAATCCCAGGTGCAGCGGGCAAAGATGGTGGTGGCCTTAGCCGAGAATAAAGCCATTGGCAACCAGAGGTTAGCCGACAGGGCAGGTGTCAGTTCACCTACGGCGCAGAAGTGGCGAAAAAGGTGGACTGAAGAAGGCTTCACTTTAGAGGATCTACCGCGCAGTGGGCGACCGCCCACTTTTTCCCCCTGTGCAAGTCAGTGAAGTCAAAGCCATTGCCTGTCAACTGCCCGCACAACGGGGGTTGCCCCTGTCTCGGTTCAGCTTATTTGAGATTCAACAGGAAGTGTTAAGGTGTGCGTTGATCACTTCAATCTCACCCACAACGATTTGGCGCATTCTCAAAGAGGATGCCCTTCGTCCCTGGTATCACCGATCCTGGCTTCATATCAAAGCCCCCAACTTTTTAGAGAAAGCCAGTCGCATTCTGGACCTGTATCAAGGCATATGGGAGGGGATACCGCTTGGCAAGAAAGACTTCGTTATCTGTGCCGATGAAAAATCCCAACTCCAAATCTTAGCCCGAGAGTTTGCCACATTGCCACCTGATTGTGGCAAACCCATTCGTATGGAAAATGACTACAAACGGATGGGCACAGTGGCCTATCTGTCTGCACTGGATGTGTTCTCAGGGCACATCTTTGGGCGTGTGGATGAGAAAACCGGCATCGTGCCCTTTCAAAAGCTGGTGGACCTGGTGATGGGACGGGAGCCTTATGCTTCGGCTGATCGGGTCTTCTGGATTGTGGACAACGGATCTTCTCATTACACCACCACGTTCCCTAAACGGCTCCAGGATGCCTATGAAAATGCCATTGCCGTCCATCTCCCTATCCACGCCAGTTGGCTCAATCAGATTGAGATCTATTTCTCGATCTTGCAAAGAAAGGCGCTCACGCCCAATGACCTGGCAGATCGACAGGCGATGGAAGCCAGGATCTTGGGCTTTGAGGAATACTATAATCTCACTGCCGAACCTTTCAACTGGCGCTTTACAAGGCAGGAATTGGAAGAACGAATGCAGCGAATCCGGCTGGCTGCATAAATTCATGCGAACTTCTGAAATCGACCACTAGTAAACCAGAAGCGGGAACGCTTTATGGTTGGGAATCGCGCCATCGTCTTTGAACATATAAGACGCTGCCTGGACAGATTGAACGAAGTTCTCCAAGCAAACCTCCTAACTCTCCAGCAAAGTCTGCTCGCTGATGCGGAACAGCTTCGCCTGCACCCGGTTCCAGCCACTCATCACATGATTGAAGCCCACGAGCATCTCCCCAGGGCTGATCTCGCTGATAAATGGGTACGACGTCTGCGGATACTCCTCCTCCAGCGCCCGGACGCACTCCAGGGGCGCGGTCCACGTTGCTCCGTCGTCCTCCGACAGCGCCATCGACAGCGCCCGGCGCCGGACGGACGTGCTCGTCTCCGACGTATTGTTCCACACAAGCGCCAGCCGCCCGCTTGTCAGCCGCACGATGTGGCAGGGCGCGCTGGGGCTGGTGAACTGCGTCGGCTCAGGTTCGGACCAGCTCAGCCCGTTATCCTCCGAAAACGCCTGCCAAAAACAGCCCAGATTCGTGCGGATCAGCATCCACAATCGCCCGTCCCGCAGCTCCACTACCACCGGCTCCAGCGCCCCGGCGTGGTCCCCCTGCTGGCCGATGTCGATCGCCTTGCCAAGCTGCCAGCTTTCGCCCCCGTCCGCCGAAACCACGCAGGCGCTCACCAGCCGTCCGGGCTTGGGCACCACATATTCTAAAGGCACAACGATGTGCCCGGACGATACCTGCTTCACATCGTTCGTGGCGCCCGAATAGCCGCTAAAAACCATCCGGTTGTCCACCCACGTTTCTCCCTCATCCGTGCTCCGGACCACCCACAGGTCGCTGCGTGTCTTCTCCATATCCGGCTCATTCGTCTCCCTGTCCCACACCGAGGCGTAAAAGCCCAGGTAGACCAGCCAGAGCGTCCCATCCCCGTCGCGCAGCAGCGAACCTCCTGAGGCCTGGCACTCGGGATGGTGAACGATTTCCCGTTCACCGGACCAGGTCTGACATTCATCATCAGAGGTGCGGACATAGAGCCGGCAGGCGCCCGCGGGCTGGCCGTGCGGGCTGACAGGACCGGAATGCACGAACAGAATGCGGCCGTCCCCGACAAGGGCGGTCGCGCCGCCCCCGGCCGCCGGATGGTCAATTTCGGGACCGCACAATTCTACCTTGTCATTGTGCCAGACTTCGGGCATCCTTTTCAGCGCCATCACAGATTCCTCCAGATAAAGTCTCCAGATCACATCAGGAATTTGTCTAATATACTTTACCCTACCCCAATCATCAAGGTTAAGCTTAACCAGCTTCCCACCGGTCTGCTGAATATGTTTGCCGGACCGTACCTGGTTTTCATATATTGCATTTCGACATCGGTGCAGACGCTGTGCACCAGATTGAACTGTCGTCCCGCTCGAACACTCTACAAAACAGAAATATCTTGTATTTTAATGATATGATCATTATATTTCCAGGTATGTACCGCGAAAGACTTGTCACGCAACGGCTTCTCAACCTCGCCGATGTGTTTCCCGCCGTCATCGTGGCTGGAGCACGCCAGGTGGGCAAAAGCACCCTTTTGCAGCATGTTTACGGTGACGTGGCGGACATCGTCGTGTTCGACCCTGTTGTGGATGTGGAAAATGCACGCCAGGATCCCGACCTCTTTCTCGACAACCACACCACACCCCTGGTCCTGGACGAGATTCAGCACGCTCCCGAGCTGGTGGCCGCCCTCAAACGACGCATCGATCAGGATCGACGCCCCGGAAAGTACATCCTCAGCGGATCCCAGCAGTGGAGTGTGCTTACCTCGGTTTCCGAAAGCCTGGCAGGCAGGGTCGGTTTCATCGATCTGGAGGGGTTCTGTCTGGCGGAATCGGCCGGGTCGCAGCGCTCATGGCTGGCCGCGTGGATCTCCGATCCATCGGATTTCCTTGCCTCTGGACCCACGCGACTGCCGGAGTCCCGCACACTCTATGAACAGTTGTGGCGCGGAGGCCTGCCCGACGCCACATTGCAGGACGAGTCCGTCATCCCCGACCTCCATGCTGCGTACCAGCGCACCTATATCGAACGCGACGTCCGCCTGCTGGCGGACATATCCGACTGGCAGCTTTTCGGCCGCTTCTTGCGGTTGTGCGCCGCGCTGAGTGCGCAGGAGGTCAATCGAAGTCACCTGGGGCGGGAACTCGGGGTCACGCCTCAGACTGCCGAAAGGTGGTTGAACCTTCTGAAGGCGACCTATCAATGGTTCGAGGTCCCGGCGTACTCGGGCAATGCGGTGAAACGGGTCAGCGGCAAACCGAAAGGCTACCTCGCAGACACCGGTCTGGCCTGTCACGCACAGATCCTGTCATCGCCTGCCGCGCTGGGCGGTCATCCCTTCCTGGGCGCACTGTTCGAAACGGCCGTTGTTTCCGAAATCAGGAAACACGCTGGCGTCATGTCCACACCGCCACGACTGCACCACTGGCGATCGAGCGGAGGGGCCGAGGTCGACCTGCTCCTGGAACGCGACGGTGTGTTCTATCCTATCGAAGTGAAAGCCTCCAGCACCCCGTCTCGACGCGACACAACCGGCATCACGGCCTTTCGGAAAACCTACCCTCACCTGCGCATCCAAAAGGGCCTCGTCATCGCGCCGACAAAAAAAGTCCTGCAACTATCCGAAAATGACTGGGCCATCCCGTGGGATCTCGACGGGTAACGCCACTTCCTGTAGACGGCAAAGATACACTCGCCGCTGCGCATAGAGCGGAATAGAGCCATCTTTCAGTCCTGACCGGTCCGAGCCAGCTTGCGGAAGCAGCGCATCTCTCTGGGCGGGTCCAGCCGCGAGCCGTAGGCGCTCCAGGATACCTCGCCCACGTAGATGTCCCCGTGCGAATCCACTGCCAGCCCGTGGGGAGCTGTGAACTGCCCCGGTTCTTCACCGGGCCGCACATCGCCGATCCTGGCCAGGCGCCGGCCCGTCAGGTCATGAACGCTCACGCAGGCCCCCAGGTTGGGATAGTCTGCATTTACCGTCAGGTGGGACGGCAGCTGGCCGATATAGACATACTCCCCTTCAATGTGCAGCCCGCAGGGCCGGTGGAGGTTGTTCCACTGTGTCAGATAATTGCCCTGATTATCAAACACCTGCACGCGGTGGTTCTCCCGGTCGGCAATATAGACCTTGCCCTCGCCGTCGGTGCAGACGCTGTGCACCAGATTGAACTGCCCCGGATCGGCGCCGAAATCGCCCCAGGAAAACAGATGTTCCCCCTTGGCGGAATACTTATGCACCCGGGCGTTGCCGTATCCGTCGGAAATATAAAGGTCTCCCGTCCCGGGATCGAAAGCCACCTTGGTGGGCTGGTTGAACGGCCGGCCGCTGTGAATCGGCGCTCCACCTCCGGGCGTGCCGATCACCATCAGCTCCCGGCCGTCCAGGGTACACTTCCGGACGCAGTGTCCCTTATCATCCACGCAATAAAGCGCCCCATCCGGCCCCAGAGTCAGACCGTGGGGGCGTACGAACAGTTCCTCACCCCAGGACGTCACAAAACTGCCGTCCCGCTCGAACACCATTACCGGATGCTCGCCCCGATTGAACACGTAGACCCGATCGTTTGAATCCACCACAACATCGACCACTTCGTGAAAATTCCAGCCCTCGGGCAATTGCGCCCAGTCCGTCAGTTCCTTATAACCGTATTCCCCGCTACCAAGAGAAGCCATATGCCGCCCCTTTTCTGTGTACGACCGTTACGCTCAGGGTAACCGTTCACACGATACCGGTCCCTCGATACGGGCTGTCGCCCTACTCTGGGACGCAGCAGTTCCGGGGATCTGGCCAGCGCGTGGGCTAGTCCGCTGAGGCACAGCGATTGCGATTTTGACGTCCTCGTGGGGCGCTGCGACCCACGCGAGTGAAACGACGAACACCCGGCCCCTGGTGAGAGCGAACCGGGCGTTCTACTTCAATCACTTTGAGCTACGGCAGACCTGAGTTTTGAATCAGCGGATAGCCCTGGTCCTAAACCAGCGAGAGGGCCGTTACGGGCTAATCGGCCAACCCTGATGCTGTTCTGCGATGACCATGGGATAGCCGGGATCGATCTGGTCGCTAGCGATGTCCCAGCGGAGATATTCGGTCTCGCCGTAGTAGTAGACCTTGCCATTGCCCAAGTTGACGCCGGCGCTCGGCACATCGTCCACAATCAGAATTCTGGCTCCGCTCAGGTCCAGATGTGAATCAGCCATGGGATATCTCCTCCAGAACGGTCAAAATACCTTCCATATTATACTGCCGGCTCAACACCAGCAAATGGGCCGCCAGCCGGGCGCCGTCCTCCCCCAGAGCTTCCACTTCCCCAATGCACTTCCTCACCTGGGTCACATTGCGGATATCGGCGGCCGTTTTGAGACGGGTGTAAAGATCTTCAGGTAAGGTCAGCGCGCCCAAATCCTCTAAAGACCATTCCGTCTCCGGTTCCTCTACAGGCGCAGACACAGCCTGCTCAATTGTATGCGGGAGAAAACGGATCAATTCCGCTACCACCTCCTCCTTGCTCACAGGCTGGGTCAAAACGCCGTCGCCTGCTTTTCTCAGGTGCTCCACCTGCTCTTTCATTGCCGATGCCGTCACAAACACCACCGGCATATCCTTCACTTCCGGATCTCCTTTTATCTGTTGAAGCGCTTCAAGGCCGCTCACCTCCGGCATCTTATAGTCCATAAGCACAAGATCGGGGCGATGGGCCTTTGCCAGTTCAACCGCCTCCGTACCGCCCTCGGCTTCCATCAGAGTCAAATCGTATTCCGCCAGATAGCTTTTTATCAGGCTCCGGTTCATCGGGGCATCGTCCACCACCAGCACCGTTGCACGCTCAAACTTCACCGTCTTTACATCCAGGTCGCCCGTGTGCCGGAAGGTCAGTTCCGCTTCCTGCGCCACCCTCACACCCTCCAGCCTCACATGAAACGTAGTGCCCACGCCCACCTCGCCCGTCACCCAGATCCGTCCGTTCATCATCTCCACCAGGCGCTTCGAAATTGCCAGCCCCAGGCCCGTTCCGCCGTATTTGGCATGGGTCTGGCCCTTCATCTGCTCAAACGTGCCGAATATTTTTTCCTTCTGATCGTCCGGGATTCCAATACCCGTATCTTCAACGGAAAACTCCAGATCCACTCTATTCGTATCCGCCTCGTCGAACCGGCTGTTTACGATAAGTTTAGTATGACCTTTGTCCGTAAACTTGATGGCATTGCCGATCAGATTGATCAGAACCTGGCGGATTCGCGCCTCATCCAGAACCAGCGCCCGGGGCACGTTTGCATTGATCTCAACGGAAAAACCCAGACCCTTTTCCTGAATTTTCTGACGAAAAATCTGCTCCATTTCCCGGAACATCGTCGGCGAATCCATCGCCGCTAATACCAGTTCCACTTTGCCGGCCTCCACCTTGGCCAGGTCCAGAATGTCGTTAATCAGGCTGAGCAGCGCCTGGCCGCTGGCGTGGATGGATTCCAGGTACTCTTTATAGTCCGCTTCGGTAATCAGTCCACTGAGAATATTCGCAAAGCCAAGAATGGCATTCAGCGGCGTGCGGATCTCGTGGCTCATATTGGCCAGAAAAACGCTTTTAGACTCGTTGGCCGCTTCCGCTTCCTCCCGGGCAAGCACCAGTTCCTGCTGCAGCCTGTATAGCTGCAAATGGTTTTCCACGCGGGCCAGCACTTCCTCCACCTGAAACGGTTTGGTAATATAGTCAACCCCACCCACGCCAAAGGCTTTCACTTTGTCCAGAGACTCATCCAGGGCGCTGATGAAAATAACCGGAATGTCTCGTGTATGGCTCCCGGCTTTCAGACGTTTGCACACTTCATAACCGTTCATCTCGGGCATGTTGATATCCAGCAAAATCAAATCGGGTGAGGCCGATCTTAGAACGGTCAACGCCATCTCTCCGCTGGGCACCGCCCGTACCTTGTACCCCTTCTCCTTCAACATATTGGACAACAGACGCAGATTGGGCAGGATATCGTCAATAATTAAAATATCGCCTTTAGGCCCTTGATCGCCCTGGTTCATAAAGCGCTCCTTTTCCTCTTGCGCGAAATGTACAGCTTGCTCGCCGTCTACCGCTATCCCCGGCCGGTTAGTGCCATAATCTTATCAAATCGAAATTCGTCAACCAGCGCCCGCAACCCCCCGGCCAATCCATCGTGTTCCCCTTCAATCTGCTCGATCAAACCCACAATCACATCCGCATCCGCCTGGCTGGCCGCTTTGTGCAGCTGCGCCACCCACTCTGCCGGCAAAGCCGACAGGGCCTCCGGTGTTAATCCCTCTGTCGGGTCCGACCGGGCCTGAACGCCCTCTGTCTCCTCCTCATAGATAAAAGCTACACTCAGGTGCTGCGCCATCGCATCGAACACCTCTGCCTCCCGAAACGGTTTGCGCACAAACCCGTCGCACCCCAAGGAGAGGATCCGCTTTCGATCCTCCTCAAATGCGCTGGCCGTCAGGGCAATCACCACCGTTTCCCGTCCCTTTTCCGTCTCCTTGATCCGTTTGGTGGCTTCATACCCGTCCATTACCGGCATCCGCATATCCATCCAGATCAGATGCGGCGCCCACGCCTGCCAGACCTCGATCCCTTCCTGGCCGTTCTCCGCCTCTCGAACTTCAAAACCCAGCGGTCTGAGCAGATTCACCATCAATATCCGGTTCTCCAGCCGGTCTTCCACCACCAGAATGCGATACGTTGGCTGGTCGGGCGCCACCGACACCACGCGCCGCTCCGGTTTTTCCACTGTTACCTCCACTGCTTCGGCCGGTTCAATCCGGATATCGAATTTAAAAATCGACCCCTTACCCACCCGGCTGCTTACCGTAATCCGGCCGCCCATCAACTGCACAAACTGCCTGCTAATGGGCAGCCCCAGGCCGGTGCCCTCCTGTGTTTCTCTGCCGGAAGCCGTCTGTGAAAACGCCTCAAAGAGTGTCTCCAGCTCGTCCGGCGCAATTCCCATCCCCGTATCTTCCACTTCAAACACCAGTCTAACTTCCGGCGTCATCTCCTTAGAACCGGCCCGCACGATCACCTCGCCCTCTCTGGTAAACTTGATCGCATTGCTCAACAAATTCATCAGCACCTGCCGCAGCTTACCCTCATCCGTTCGCACATACTGCGGCACCTCCGGCGTACGCTCAAAAATCAGCCCCAAGCCCTTATCCTTTGCACGCAACCGGAACGTCTCCTCCAGCCCGTCCAGCAGCCGATACAGATCAAAGCTCCCCTCGTTCAACATCGCCTGCCCCGCCTCGATCTTGGACATCTCCAGCACATCGTTGATCAGCGCTAGCAAATGCTCGCCGCTTCGCCCAATTATACCTAAGTTTTCCCGCTGCTGCCGGGTCAGCTCCTTATCTCGATTCATCAGCTGGCTGAAACCCAGAATCGCGTTGAGCGGCGTGCGCAATTCGTGGCTCATATTGGCTAAAAAGGCGCTCTTGGACCGGTTCGCCCCCTCGGCAACCACACGCGCCTCTTGAGCCACCTGCATTGCACGTTCCAGTTCAACCGTGCGCTCCTCCACCCGCTGTTCCAGGGTCTGATTGGCGTCCTCCAGTTTTTTGTTGCTCTTGCGAAGCGCCTCAAATAACTGCTTAATCGAATCCCGCATGACGTTTAAATCGTTTGCCAGTCTACCGATTTCATCGTTGCTGCCGGTATCGGTCTCAACGTCCAGATCGCCGTTTGCAATTAAAGCAGTGGAGTGTTGAAGCCTTGACAGGGGCCGGGAAATATATCGCCTTGTGATAAAAACGGATGTCAACGAAATGGATAGAATAATCAGAACCGTCATCACAATAATGCTCTGAATATTCGATACCAGTGCTTCTTTAAAATTATCGTGGGACATGGCAATTTGAATCGTGCCGATTCTGCTGCCTTCGTGGTCCATGTGGGAAGACTTAATGATAAATTGGGAGGACTGCTCGAAATAAGCGGCATCCTTATGCTGAAATTCGTCCCGCACCTTTGTTGAAATAATCTGTGTATTGTCGAATATATTTACGTAAACGACCGATGCGTCCAGAAGCAAAGCCTCCACAAAACGATCCACGGTATTCTGGTCGAAATTCCACAGGGGTTCAACCAGGCTCTGCTCGGCCAGTTTCAACGTACTGTCCAGCCGGTTTTCCAGGTCGGTATTCACCCTGGAAAGATTGATCGAAATCACAATGGCCGCAAAGCTGAACAATGTCAACGTTACCACACCGATCAGCGCAAAGCTGAACCGCCGGCTGATGCTGTGAGAAGGAGAGGGTGTTCTCTTATCCGTCATAGAATCCACCTGTGTTTCAAATCGAATCAAGCTCAATGGGTGTATTTATCCACAATCTCCTTGAACGCGCCGTTGGCTTTCAGTTTATCCAGCGCCTCTTGCAGTGTTTTTATAATTTGATCGTCCGTATCCTTATCAATAGTTCGGCCACTTTTAAGCAGCAATTTTGCCATAATCCCGCAGTTTTTGGTATTGGGGAGATTTTTTAATCAAATTTAGGTCGAGGTCTAACATTAAAAAAATAGGCTCTTCGCTATTTGGTGTGGGTAACCTTCCCCCAGGAACGACCAGTTGTGGTAGACAAGACGCCCAAGCTGCAGGTTTTGTGGACCAGCCTTCGAGTATTCTTTGTCAACGGTGTTGCCCGACCCGTTGTCTGTTGCTCAGGATTCTATCTTAAAAACAGTTGTTTAAGTTGTTAGATAATAAATTGTTACGATGGACTAAACGGCAAACTGGATCTCCGGATCATTCAATACCCGCCGTGTGTTTAGGAGAGATCTCATGTGCGGATACCGGAGCAAACGGTTAGGAACCACCTCGCACTCGGCAAGAAGACTGGTTCGGGTTTTTATGATTACCCACGTGAAACAGCGAAGAGCCAAAAAATATTCTGGAGAAAATACGTGTTGAAATAACAGGCTTTTACACTGGCCATGGAAAAGGGTATGGGTCTCGTATCTGATTGGGCTTGTAAGTGTTCCGTTTTGGCTAAATTGAGGGTTGTCAAAGAGGCATTAAAATGGAAAGCCAGCCGTTTTTGATCTCTGGCTTGACAGTCGCACAATCCGGTGAACTGTTTGGCATCTCTGAAAATAAATTCAATTTGGAAACGCGCTTTGTAATATCTGACAATCGTCTTGGCACTTAGGTCTTTGTCGGTTGAAAACAAGATCGCATATTTCTTCTTGTCCTTGTTCGTGTGATCCAGCAAGACGACGGCTTTCAAATTGCGTTTTAAGGAGACGTGATTCAAGACAAGACTGTAAATGGCGATGCCATCTTGTGTTTGGATATATGAAAACCGAGACAGGTCCTGCCAGTTGACTTTGCCGTCATAGGTCTTGTGCCTTCCGCTTCCCTTTTCCCGTTTTGGTCCGGTGTAGAGATAGCGCATATTGGCGTCGCAGCGCAATTTGCCGATCTGGTGTAGATCCAAATCACGGACGCCATCAACAAATTTCTTCTTGCTAAAATAGCCATCGATAACGGTATATTTTTCATTCTCTAACAAGCTGGGTTTGACATCACTCAGGTGCTGTAAATACTGATCTGTTAGGGTTTCGACGTCTTCTGCCTGTTTGGAGCTTTGCTTTTTCGACTTGGCTTTCCCCTTTTTTTTGGTGCCCTTTTTCTTGACGGTCCTTTTCTTTTTATGACCTTGACGACATCCTGTTTAGGCTTAGACTCAGACATTTGGCGTTCATCTCCAGGATCGGTTTGACGAACGGACAGCGTAAAGCCTGTGTTTCTCAAAACATCCACGATGGCCACACTGGAGACTTCCAACCCCTTTTCGCTCCGACGATGACAACCGTTCCAGAAATAATCCAGACCATAGGTCTGCTTGCCCGACTTGGACACAAAAGAAGCATCTAACACGATGATCCGTTCACTTTCTCTGCCCAGGCTTTCATTGATCACCGCTCGGTTGAAGGCCACAAATTCAAAGGGTTTGGCAAACTGGCGTGAATACGTCTTCTGTGACAAAGGAGAGTAACGCGATAGGTTACGAAAATTGATCTTGCCGTGAGCTGTTAGGATCGCTGTAAACACAGCCATCAGAAACTTTTTTTGAGGCTTGGAAATCTTGAAACTCTTGAGTATCTTTCCTGCCAGTTCCATTGTGCCGTCTCTCCAGATAAAGGGTATCGTTGACGTGGTGGTCTATGATACCTAATCTGCGTGAACGGCACTTTTTTGTCAAAGAAAACTGTCCGCCATATTGCTTATGAAAGGCGAAAAAATACTGCGTTCGTTTCAAACTGTAAACCGTCTCGTAATCCTGCGGATTGCCCTCTATAATCCGCAGATTCCACAATGCAATAATCTCTTCGTATGCCCACACGTCAATCCGATCGCTGTGAAGCATTTTTGCCGCACTGATTCCCGAAATGGTCTGGTGGATGCTTTCTTTTTTTACGCCCAGCTGCAAAAGAAGCTGCTCGCCAATATCGTCGCGCACCACGCCGATCCTGTACTGGCTAAAATTTTCGACAGAGTCGACTTTAACTTTCCGGCTCTTTTTGGCAAGCACCACAACATGGGAAGGCGCAATGGGTCCCACCCATTTAAACAGCTTTTCCCTGGCCTCGGTGCGAGCCGTTGAGAACAGAACCGTATTTTTTGTATTCATTACCCGGCTGTACCCTCTTGCCCAGGGCCACAATTTAACGTCCTGAAGGGTCTTTTTCGTATCCACCAGTTTAAACATCTCCCTGAGTGTTTCCACGGCAATGCCCTGAAGTTTTTTATCCTCTTCATAGTTGAAAGGTGGATAGTGTTCCGTTAAGAAAGTCAAATCGTCCACCGTCTGAGCCGCAAGCGATGACGCATGGATCCATGCTGCAAGAACCACCATGAGGATTTTCACATCATTTCTCCTTATCTTCGCATCTTTAATATCCGATGCTGCTTCGGAGTCCACGCTTTAGAAATCAAACCGAAATCCGGCGACAAGCGCAGACGCATCGCTCGGCTGCGCCACCTCGGTGGACTTTCTGAAAAACTCCACAAATGCCAGAAAATGCTCCGAGAACTTGTGGTCTCCCCCGGCAATAATATACGTCTCGTCGGGATTGATATTCATATTATTTTGTTTCCGGGTTACCGCCAGCCTGATGGTGTTGTGCTCGGTCAGGTCAATGTCAACAGCCCCGCTGATGAGTGTATCATCTTCGTTGTTCAGTTTCTGGAGCCGCTGGTAAATTCCGGTAACCTTCACGGATCGATACCCATAGGAGGACGCAACACCAAACAGGCCGCTGTGAAAAGGTGAACTCACATAACCCGCATGAACGGCGAACCCCTGGTGGTGGAAGGTAAACACAATTTCAAGCCGCTCGTCAATCGATTTTCCCTGTGCATCGGCATCGTTCAGCTCAACAAGTACCCCGAAGTTTACGCTGCCAAAATCCGGCGAATAATAAACCAGAGAGTTGGACACAAACAGATCGCCAAAAATAATTGCATCGCTGTAATGGCTGCGGTGGCGATCCAATTCATCATCAATATAATCATAATATAAGCCGTAATGTCGGCCGATAGAGACGGAACCGAAATTCCCCTCAAGGCCTACATGAACCTGTCGCAACTCATTATTATCCGCCCGAACAGCACCGTGATCCTCTCCATCATTGGCCGATACACGGCGTTCATATTTATAAAAACCCGATAGCTGATCCGGTAGTTTCGCCCGTCCCTTGATGCCCACCCGCGAATATCCATCGTCCATCCGTCTTACATGATTTCCGGATTCCGGAAAACGCCCGACTACTTCCGGGCGAAGGCTGGCGTAAATTTTGATAAGATCCTTCAGGTCATTTGCCTCCAGAACGGGAACAGAAAGAAAAAGAAACACTATAACAGAAACAAAACGGGTGCTGCTCTGAATTTACGTAAATGAGTTGCAAAAAAGGCTCCAAATCCCGATCATACAACAGACTGAAAACAATAAGGTTGTATAGATACGGGAAAGGAGCCCAAGATGGACCTCGCAGAGATGATCGAAGCCGCCACCTGGGAATTTAAGCAAAAATTGAGCGCCCATTGCGAAAATTTGGACCTGGAGAGTTTGACGCCTCAATTGGCAGAACAGGTCACAAGTGGGCTTGGTGAAGCCCTCAAGGCTTGTGGGATCGCAGCGCTTCGCACATTTTTGGAAGCCTACGAAGTGGATGAGGCCCCAAAACAGGTCGAGAATGTGCTGTATCGGTTTAAGCAACAAAGTGAGAAGACGTTTTTGACCCCCTTTGGGAAGATGAAGCTTTCTCGAAATCTGTTTCAGGCCGATGAAGGGGGGCCTTCTTATGTGCCGTTGGATGTGATGTGGGGAATGGTCGGTGAGTTTGCCACCGTGGAAGTTCGTGAAGCGGTGTTGTTCATGGTGAGCTTGATCACGCCGGAGGAAACCGTTTCTGTGCTGGAAAAGACGGCTCTGTTTCAGCCTTCTGCCACAGCGGTCAAACACATCACAGAAGAGACGGGAGCGTGGCTGGTCGAGATGGATGAAACACTCAACCGGTCGATCCGTCAGGAGGAGGAGAACCCCAAAGGGACAAAAGTGATGGTGGCCAGCCTGGATGGGACCCACCTCAGGCTGGATGAGCCGGGGAAAAAACGCGGGCGTCCACAAGAGAGGCCGGGGGAAAAACCGTCCGAAGAAAGTCCGACCAGTTTCAAACAGGCCCTGGTGGGCAGCCTGTCCTTTTATGGGGCACCTCCAAAGGACGGCACCCCACCAAAGCGTTTGGTCTCTCGGTATGTGGCACAAATGCCCGAAGAGGGTGGTCAAACGTTGAAGATACGCTTTGAGGAAGAACTCGATCATATCGAAGGACAACTGAAAGATGAGGTCGGAAAAGTGTTCCTGTGTGATGGGGCACGAGGGTTGTGGAAATATGCTGATACCACTCCTCGGTTCATCGGGTATGAAAAACTGGTGGATTTTTATCACACCACAGAACATCTGTCTGAAGCTGCCGAACTCCTGTTTGGCAAAAAATCAGCAAAAGCGCAAAGCTGGTATGAAACCTACCACCACAAACTGCTGACCCAAGATGGCGCAGCAGAAACCCTTATTCGCTCCATCGACTATTACAAAAGCCGCCGAAGGCTGGGTCAAAAACGATTGGAAGACCTGGAAACAGAACGAACCTTCTTCTTTCGGAACAAACACCGGATGGCCTATGCTGACTTTCGTCGAAGGGGTCTGCCCATTGGCTCGGGACCCGTCGAAGCGGCCTGCAAGACCCTGGTCAAGACAAGGCTTTGTCGATCGGGTATGCAATGGTCCTGGCAGGGAGGACAACGCATCTTGCAGTTACGCACTTACGTCAAGTCAAAACGATGGGATGCTTTCTGGAATCAGTATAAACAGGTTCGATATGCCAATGATGAACTCCTTGACTATGCCGATGCAGCATAGACAGAAAACATCTACGTAAAACCGAGTCGGCACCCAACAAAACCCACAGAAATTGCACCCGAAGCACTGATCAAGCTGAACGGCTCTGCCAAAAACTCACCGCACTTTTGGCGGGAAAAGGCGGTCAGGCTATTTTTCCAGCGAACTTGAAACGGTCGCCTCCTTGGGCGGTCAAAATGTACGGATGGATTAGATTCAATCATTATCAAGTCCTTTTTGTGGAATGTAATATTTCAATTAACGGCTGCTCCAGGAGAACGCCCGGCCCCTGCGAGAGGAACCGGGCGCGCCCGCAAGATCGTTCGCCACCAGGCAGCCGGTATCAATCCGTGTGTTGCGGCACAATCCGGAGCTTCAGCGTGACCAGACCCTCCCGGAAAAACGCATGAATCTCTCCCTGCGCCTCCTGGGTGGCCCGGCCGGCCCGAAAGGTAATCCATGCCGTAAACCGGTTCTCGCTCCCCGACCCGTTCGGAGCGGCGTTGAAGGCTACGTTCAGGCTGGTTGGCGACACGCTGCCGTTGTTGAGAATCCTCGCCAGATAGCGCAACTAACATGGCGTAACCGTGGTGAGTCCGTTTAATATTACTTTGTCAAATACGCATCGGTCGCATTAATTCAGTCAGTTTACGCTGCACCAGTTGTTCAATCACCATATTCGATAAGGCTTTGACCACCTGGCGGTGGATGGCCTCATAGGAACGTCGCCTTCGATCCCTTCGAGGGGGAAAAAGGATCACGAGGTTTTCCCCGTGATCGCGGCATTTCTTGGCGCTGGTTCCACTCCTTCCAACACAGGAAGCTGTAGGTCAACATCACAATGGTGGCATGGCGATGAAATCCCCTCCAGAGTCGGCCTTGATACTCATCCCACCCCAGAAGCGATTTGGCCACCTCGTGGAACTGTTCAATCAGCCAGCGGCGATGCGCATATTCCACCATCCGTTCCAGGGGTGTGGCTTTAGGAAAGTTGGAGAAGTAATATTTCCAGTCTCCTTCTTGGCCTCTTCCGGGTCGTTCGCCAATTAACCAGCCCAACTGGATCGACTCACCAGAAAGGGTGCGATAGGCTCTTTGGGCAATGAATTTTTTACGCAACCATCCCTTGGTGCCTTCTCGCCAACGGATGGTCCGCCACGCGGAACGGGGAAGCGCTTTTAAAACCTCATCGACACGACCGCTGCCCTTTTTGCGTTGCCCTTTCACGGCAACCCGAAAATCACATGGGACAGCCACGACATAATGTTCCTTTCGGCTCTCTAACCCCTTTAAAAAGGTAGGATCATTGCCATAGTCGGCATCGGCGACCACCACGTTATGAGGGACTTTCAACCCACGTGCTTCATCCAACAAGGTCAGAGCAATCTCTGGCTTGGTCTGAAAGGAGATCTCCTCCGGCACACCGGCCTTAGCACACCGATCCGGGTCATTGGTCCACGCTTTGGGTAGATACAACCTCGCATTTAATGGCCAACTCACCCCCGCATCGGCATACACACCCGTCACAGCAACCTGGCAATTGCCGACTTTACCCAGACTGCCTGAGTATTGCCTGGAAACACCCACTGAGCTCTTGCCTTGTTTGGCAAAGCCCGTATCGTCGAAGATGAAAGCCCCATCGCCCAAAACCGCTTCATCCCGCATTTGCTCAACCCTCTGGGCGTTGAAGGCGGCTTCATCCCATTGAATCCCGGTCAGGAGATTGTGGAGCCTCTGCTCATTGGTCTGGGGGATCGCTCCTGCGAGGGTCTCGCCGTTCTTCCGAGGCAGATCTGAGAGCAAGCCCGTGCTATACCGCTCCAGGTTTTCTCGCCCTTCAGAACGCACAAAGTGATGGATGAAGGGAGAAAGAAACGCCTCTAACTCGGGCAAAGGGTCTGTCGATGCTTTGATGTCCATTGGTATCCTCCTGTTTGCCAGAAAGATACCAACCTATCCATCAATTGACAAAGTAATACTAAAGTGGACCCCAAAGTCAAGACCAATTTGAGGCGGATTTAAGGTGGATTGCGTTTTTGTATTCGATAGGCATCTCCTTAGCAGGTAGGGATAGATGCGATGGGCCGGATGTGCCTGGCTGGTGTGGGGACGGGGGTAGATGGCTTCCAGCCCCATCTGACGCATCAGCCGCTGCACGCGCTTGCGGTTGATCTCGTATCCCAGCTTTCCCAACCAGGTGGTCATTCGTCGGGATCCATAGAAGGGCGTCCGGGTGTATTGTTGGTCAATCAGGCGCATCAAAAGCAGATTCTCCAGGGTTTCACCTGCTGGCTGGTAGTAGAAACTGGATCGAGCAAGGCCAAGCAGCTGGCATTGTCTGCGCAGGCTGATGTCGGGATGCCCCAGTTCGATCAGCCTGCGCTTCTCCTCAACTGAGTCCGGCAGCTTTTTTTTTCACAAAGTCCAGTTCGACCTTTAGCCGACCGATTTCTTCGTAGAGCCGAGCTTTCAGCGTCTCGTCATTTTGATGATCTCTGGCGCGGGAGTTGGAGAAGATGTCGGTTGCCCCGGCCTGGAGTTGCTTCTTCCACTTGCTGATCTGGTTGGGGTGAACTTCATACTCGGCTGCCAGCTCATTCACAGTTTTCAGGCCCTTCAATGCTTCTATGGCGACACGGGATTTGAGTTCTGCACTCCGATGGTTTCGCTATCAATTAGAGGACTCTCCGTGATGAAATCCTTAACGATTTTCTCATAAGATCCATCCTCTTTCATTTCAGAGAGTGCACGATTGAATCTGAAGAGCAATTCTTTTTTCTTCATGCTTTTGGAGAATACGATATACGCCTTATTAATAGCGGCAGGTTGTTCCAATTTTTCAACTTTATCCCTCAAGTTTTTCCGACGGATAATTTGAGAAGCAGCAAGTTGATCCACAATAAAGCAATCTATACGCTTACTAACAAGCTTCTGGAAATTAGCCTGATTGGTGTTTGCCTCCTGTACCCTAAAAAGGTCTTCCTTGCGAGCGTTATCGAACGCTTCTCCATAACTCCATCCACGATTTATGCCGATGTTCTTTCCTTCGAGATCAGATAACTCTCTGAAAGGGAAAGCAGCTCCTTTACTGACATAGATAGCCAACGTTTCCTCAAAGATAGGTTGTGAATAGTCATATATTTTCAAACGTTTCTTGTTTTTATAGATTCCACCAACAGCAGCCGTGCCTTCTTCTCCTGCTCTTAATGCCCTTTTCCAAGGCAATGCTTGAACATCAACTTCTACGCCTATACGTGAAAAAACGGCTTTGATTTGCTCAGGATACAATCCCTTAGCATTTTCTTTCGTTCCATACATATATGGTGGATAACCGTTGTCAACAGCAACTATCACCTTTTCGCTCTGCGCAGGAACAGTTGTCGAAGATAAGGACACCATCAATAGCACCAGCATGCCTCTTAATATTTCTTTAATCATAGATACCTCCTACTATTGATTCGTAAAATAGTGCTCCAGAAATTGGGGTGAGGGTAGGGAACTGCTTTTGCTCCCATATGGTTCTTCCATCACACACTTTACATCATGGGCATAACTTCGTGTCGCCGCAAGGGGCATAACCCTACGTCGGGTGACAACGGGGGCCTGCCCCTACGGTTAGGGTTTTTTCGCAAGGTTTGAGGTGTGACCCATTCGCCTATCCATTTTGAACCATGCCTGAACTACCAGCATCTCATCACCATTGAACCGGATAAGCGCAGCGGTAAACCTTGCATTCGCGGGATGCGGATCACGGTTTACGATATTCTTGAATACCTCGCCTCAGGCATGTCCGAGGAAGAAATCCTGAACGACTTTCCAAACCTCACCAGAGAAGATATTCGCGCCTGCCTGGCATTCGCCGCAGACAGGGAACGCAGGTTGATGTCGATCCCTGCGGATCAATTGAGGGTGTGGCATTATTGAACAAGACTTTTTCCCGCCAAGATTCATATCTCAAACCCAGGCTGGCTAAACGATCTCCGCCAATTGATCAATCTGCTGCCACGGCAGGACTTCTATGGCGCCTCGGCGTTGTCGCTGCTCGCCGCCGTAGACCAGCCAGGGCGTTTCTGCGACATCGCCTGCGAGATCGATCCATTTTTTTAGGCCCTCGAACCAGTCAGATGCCAGTGTGCTGCCCGCTTTGATCTCGACGGGCAAGAGGCGTTGTCCGTGTTCGGCCACAATGTCTATTTCTTGACCGACATGGTTTCGCCAAAAGAAAAGATTGTCGCTCTTCCCACGATTACCCCGGCTCTTGAGCAATTCAGCCACGACCCAGTTTTCGAAAAGGGCGCCTCGCATCGGGTGCGTGGCCAATTGCTCGGGCGCCTCAATGCCCAGCAGACGGCAGGCCAGACCGGTATCATAAAAGTAGAGCTTGGGGTTTTTCACAAGGCGCTTGCGGAAATTGCGGTGGTGAGGGCGAAGCCGGAAGAGGATGAAGCCGGCCTCGAGAATATCCAGCCAGGCACGGATCGTGTTGTATGTGACCCCTACATCGGCACCCAGGCGAGACGCGTTGAAAAGCTGGCCGCTATGACCCGCGCATAACGAAACGAAACGTTGGAAAACACCCAGGTCGCGTATGTTGAGCAGTTGGCGCACGTCGCGTTCTATATATGTCGTTATATAGGCGTTGTACCAGCGTTCCGGCGCAGCGGGCAGATCGTAGACGGGCGGGTATCCGCCCTTAAAGAGCAGTTTGTCGAGGTGTTCCGGCTGCCAGCCGCCTTCCTGTAATTCCGCCAGTGAAAAGGGCAGCAGACGCAAAAACCCAACGCGTCCTGCCAAAGACTGAGAGATCCGCTCCAGCAGGCCAAAATGCTGCGAACCGGTCAGGATGAACTGCCCTGTTTCAGGGCGGGTATCGACGACGCCCTGGAGGTAGGAGAACAGGTCTGGGCAACGCTGCGCCTCATCGATGACGGCGCCGTCTGGGTAGAGGGCCAGAAAGCGCCGTGGGTCTTCTTCGGCAAACTGACGCTGATCCGGGTCTTCCAGGCTCACATAGGGCCGGTCGCCAAAGACGGCCTGTGCCAGCGTGGTTTTCCCGGATTGCCGTGGCCCAATGATAGCAACGACCTTGAATTCGCGGGCCAGAGTCTGGGCAAGTTGGGCTGATTGTCTTGTAATCATACGGTCCTTACAAAATATTAATAGAATTTATAATTTGTAATATAGCCAAAGGGCGTAAAAAAAACAAGCTTTGTAACAATCCATTATTCATGGCGCCCCGTTTCACCCGATCCACCGGTATCGGATACGGGCCGACAATAGGCAGGCTTTGCCGCACTGCTTGAGCGATTGGGCAGCGCATCCTTTGACCAGATCCGTACAACACTGGATGAACGCGAAGCTGTTTCGCCGGAAAGCGACTTAAACTCGGAAGTTGTTGCCCGTCTGCAGCAACAACTGACCGAAACACCGGTGAGCGCGGAAGGGTAAAACAGCAGGCCGCACTTAGCTCAAGGAGATGGAAATTGGTACGCATCCCTACCCACCGAACACCTCCGCACCCTGGCGAAATGCTGCTGGAGGTAACCCGTATGGCAAGTATCAACCTTTCTTACGACGAAATCTCCGACACCCTCTATATCACATTCGGGAAGAATCGGGAAGCGCTGGGAATTGCGCTGAATGAAGATTTTCTGTTGCGCATTGACCCCAACACACACGAGCCTGTCGGACTGGAGAAGCCGAACCCGAATGGGTTGAATGTTTGCCAATCGGGTTGACATATCAGGCATATTTATGTATTTTGCATACTTTATGAGGACTACAATCGACATTCCTGATCATCTCCTCCGTCACGCAAAGGCTGCGGCCTCCCTCGCCGGGAAGACGCTGAAAGTGTTCGTCACCGAAGCTCTGGAGGCCAAAGTGATGGCAGCTGGGGGGTTAGGCGCTTCACCGAGACGAACGAGATTACCCCTCGTACGCTCCAAGGCACCGGGATCTGTGAAGCTGGACGGACAGGCGGTCGCCGAGGCGCTGGAAGCGGAAGACGTCGTTGGGCGTTTGCAGCGGCAACTGTCGGACACACAAAAGAACACACTCAAATAGATCAATACTTCGGACAGTTTTTGTAATTCTGGGGGTTCAAATTTCATAAGCCATTGAAAAATAACAGTTTATGGAATCTGGTGCTAAATTTATAACCTGTTGAAAATCAACAACTTATAAAAAGTGTCCGAACCATTGATAGATGGATTGATGCAACAAGCTTAAAAAAACCGCCCGGTTCTCGTAAAGAGAGTCGGGCGGTTTTGGTTGAAGGGTTTGTTGTGTGCAGCAGATTGGACCGCATGCCAGACTGGTAAAGCCGGCGCAGCCGCTCCTGGAAGCGGTCCAGGAACACCTGCTGCAGCCCGAATGCCTGAATCACCCGGTGCCCGGCGATATCCTCCTGCAGCACCTTGGCAACTTCGGCTTCCTCCTGCTTGCGCCGGCTGGTGGATTTCAGCACCTGGCTGCTCAACAATTTCGGACCGACGGCCGTAAGCGGCAGCACCACCAGGGTGGCCAGGGCAAGGCGAAGAAGCGGTCAAAGAATGAAGTTTGCACATCCGCTAACTTTTTGGTTGCCGAATATTATCCAAAATGCTAACTTTACACGGAATGAGACGGGTCATCTTCTACAGAACACCGGCGGGCAGATGCCCAATAGAAAACTTCCTCGAAAGCCTGACCGACACGCAGGTTGAGGCCTCCTACCGAATCATCCGCCTCATCACCGAGGAAGAACGTGTGGGCACCCAGTTTCTTCGGAAGCTCACGAAAAATGTGTGGGAGTTGAGGGTCCACACAGGCACTCAGCAGATACGATACCTTTGTTTCTTCGACGGGAGGGCGCTTGTGGTGCTTACCAACGGATTCGTGAAGAAAACGCAAAAGACACCACAGAAAGAGATCAACCTTGCCGAAAGGAGACGTAGAGATTACCTGAAGCGGCGTTAGCCACCCGGAATTATCCGGTGCGACCAGATAGTACAGGAGAGCGACAGAGATGGACGATCTTGATAGGTACATTCAGAAACGTGTAAAAGCCAACCCTGAGTACTGGGCCGGATTTGAGCAGCGCTACAAGCAATTCAAGGTTGGGCTCTTGCTCAAGATGGCGCGTAAAGAAGCAAAGATGACTCAGGAGCAGGTGGCGGAAAAGATGGGCACAAAGAAGTCTGTGATCTCCAGACTGGAGAACCATGCGGATGATATGAAGGTGTCCACCATGTTCCGATACCTGGAAGCCGTTGGGAAGAAGCTCGAAATAGCCTGACTTAATGTTCAGCCCCATGCATATCCAGCTCGCGATCCACAATCGACTCCAGCCCGCCGGAAGGCAGCGACCCAACGTAGTGCCCGTTCACAAAAAAGCTCGGCGTTGCCGAAATGCCCAGCGCGTTGCCGTCCTGTATATCCGCCTGAACCATCCTGCGTCCTTCACCTGAATCCAGGCACGCATCCAGTTGGGCCATATCCATCCCGGCGGCTTCGGCGCGTCCTCTCACCTTCTCCCGGTCCAGGTGATTGTTGTCTCTAAACAACAGATCCGCGAGTTCCCAGAACTTACCCTGCTTTTGTCCGCACGCCGCCACCTCTGCGGCATACACCGCGTGCACCTCCAGCGGAAAGTGTTTATAAACCACACGCATGTCATTCGCACGCCGCTTCACCAGCCCCGCCACCCGTGCATGGGCGCGTACACAGTAATTGCACTCAAAATCCGAAAACATCACAACCGTCACAGGCGCATCCGGCGATCCCTTCTCCGGTCCGCCCCTCGGATTGGGATCAACCGCAAACCGCTCGGAAAGCGGCGCCCGGTACATCGTGCCGTACCGCGCCTTCAACTTCGCCAGGTAGTTCTCAAAAACGGGCTTGCTCTTCCGCTGCCCAATCTCGCTCCGGATTCGCGGCGTCACCTTGATGTGGTCCGGAAAAAATGGACAGTTGATTAAGCCTCTTTCTGGTGCTGCAGCGGCGCTTCGAAATTAGCGGGCGACACATAGTCCAGAGTCGCGTGCAGCCGCTGGTTGTTGTAGAACAGCTCGATATACTCGAAGAGTTCGCGTTGTGCGTGATCGAGATCTTTCAGATTGACATGATACAACCATTCGGTTTTCAACGACCGGAAGAAAGATTCGGTCACGGCATTGTCCCAACAATTTCCTTTTCTGCTCATGCTTTGAACAAACTGATGTCTGTCAATAGCCTGTCGGAAGCCATCGCAGCAATACTGGATTCCCCGATCGGAGTGGATCATCAGGGCCGGTTCCGGTCTGCGTTGCCAAACTGCACGAGACAGGGCCGTGAGCAGTGTTTCGTGTCCCAACGAGGTAGAGACACACCAGCCAACTATGCGACGGGAATACAGGTCGAGAAAGACCACCAGGAACAACCATCCCGCACCAGAGCGCAAATAGGTGATATCGCTGGTCCACACCTTGTTTGGACGATCGACTTTGAACTCCCGGTTCAGCAGGTTCGGGGACGCCTTCAGGTTGTGCTTCGTATCGGTGGTCACCACGAACTTCCGTCGCACTTTCGACCGCAGGCCCTGGCGACCCATCGAATCGGCCACCCGGCTGCGACTGTAGGGATTGCCTTGTGCCGCCAGTTCGCGGCTGATCTTCAGGCTTCCATACCGGCCGTGGCTGGCCTCAAAGGCCGCTTTCACCAGGACATCCAAATAACGCCGTTCCTTTTTTCGCCTGCTCTCAGGACGGGAAAGCCAGGCATAATAACCGCTTTTCGACACCTCGAGCACCTTCGCCATCCTCTCCACCGAAAACGACTTGCGATGCGCCTTCATGAACCTGAATCTGTCTTCGGTCCCTCTGAGAAGATGGCGACCACTTTTTTTAGGATGTCCCGTTCTTCCCGAGCGATTGCAAGCTCTCGCTGTAACCGACGGTTCTCCTCCTCTAAAGGCTTCTGGTGCCCTGTGCCCGGAAACGCGTCCATCGGGTCTCCCTCCAGCTCCTTACGCCAGCGCGCGATCGCTCCCTGGTACAACCCCAGGTCCCGCTCTATCTGCCGGTCCGTCTTACCACTGGTCTCAGCCAAACGAACGGACTCCCTCTTGAATTCAGCATCATATCGCTTCTTCGAATGGGATGATCTTTGCACTTTCATCGACACACCTCCTTATTCTACAAGATAACTGCTTCTTGGTGTGTCCACAATTCCAAAACACGTCACCTCCGCCTTGGTCACATGAGCAGGCAATCGGTCCTTGATCTGCTCATAGCGCCGGTCAATCTCCTCCTGCGTGATCTGGATAGACCCGTAAATCTCCCGCTGCACGAATTCCCTGACGTCCATCCCCTTCTCTCTGGCCGCTGTCTCCACAACTTTATGGTCCAGCCATTCTTTGCGAAACTCATCCCTCGTCTGATAAAGCCGCAGATATATGCCCCTGTCCATTTCCGTTGCCTTAATCTCTCTGTGTCCAATACGCGCCACAATCTCCACCGGCTTGCGAGTGGCCTCCCGGACCGCCTCGCTCACACCCCTTTCCAGAGCCACAAACAAAAGGGACGGCATCACAATGGCCAAACCTACCGGCATGAGATCCCGTGACATCAATGACCCGACAAAAGGACGCAGCGTACCCAGACGTTTTCTTTGAAGAACCGAGAGAAGCAGAATCGACAGCACGACTGCGGCGGACACAAGGCAGAAAGCACACCACGCCCGGATCACCCCCGCCTGAAGATAGAGCAAAAACAGCGTCGGCACATTGCCGATCAGCGCAAGCAGCGACACCCATCGAACCGACGTCTCCCGGTCTTCCGCCCGAAGCGACCGCCACGACGACACGGCAATAGCCAGGTAAAGTCCAAGCCCCAGTGTGGATAGCGGAATACCGAACAGCCGTGAATACGGGCTGGCCATCACAGCGCCGCACCCCGAACCCGCGCCGCACGCGCCCGACCCAAACAGATGCGCATAGGTCAGATAAGCGGCGTCCAGAATGCCGAGAAGCGAAAGGAAAAGGAGGATGAGGGAAGCTGTCATATTTCCATTTCTATCAATGACCAGCGGCGCATCTGTTTTCGTTTTGTTGATGGCGACGCATATATGATGTTGAAATCACAGATTATCAGTAGCCATTCCACCCAAGCTAATGGCCTTTGTTGCGGCAGTCAAGCAAAACCCCCTGTGCGGAATCAGAGCCATTCGATTGTCTGTTGTTGCTTAATGCTGTTGTGGACTGAAGAAACCAAAGAGAGAATGATGTCTTCTCAGGCGGAGGGCGGACCAACGGCCTGTGTGCGTCTCATCACGCGGCGCTGACGGTCATCGAAGGGGTCGCGGCGATGCATGGTGCAGCGGTTGTCCCACATAACCAGGTCGCCGGCGCGCCAGCGGTGGGTCCAGATAAAACGGGGGTGGGTCGCATGTGCGATGAGCTGGTCGAGAAGGGCGCGGCTTTCGGCCTCGTTAAGGCCTTCGATGCGGTGGGCATGGTTGGGGCTGATGTTGAGGACCTTGCGTCCGGTCTCCGGATGGGTGGTGATGATGGGCCAGATGGCGGGGTTTTCAGGGCGATAGTCGGGACGGAGGTGACGCGTGACAATTTTGAGGCCGCTGAGCTGGTTTTTCAGGGTATCATCGAGTTCGTCGTAAGCGGCGTAGCCGTTGGCCCAGGAGGTGTCTCCGCCCTGTTCGGGGACTTCCACGGCAAAGAGGACGGAGATCGTGCCCGGCGTATAGGTGAAGGCCAGGTCCTTGTGAAAGTGAACTTCGGCATTGCCCAGCGCCCCGATGGGGGCGCCATTTTTTTTAAGGTTGGAAATGATCGTGATTTCGGGACACGACCCCCGGTTGCGGTTATTTGTGGGATGGGCCACGGGATCGCAGAAAAAACGGGTAAAATGGACCTGATCTTCCTCGGTCAGATCCTGATTGCAAAAGAGAAGCACGCCCTGTTCATAAAATGCATTTTTCAGGCGCATGACCGTCGGGCTTTCAAACGGCTGTTGAAGGTCCAGATTTCGAATCTCCACGCCCAGAGGGCCGCCCGTCGGGTGTATGTCTAACATTGGTATCCCCCAGTTATCATTAGGAAGGAGCACACAAAAATGGCCATATCAAACGTTCACAAACGCGAAATACCACCCACACATTCACGCACTCAAACGCCGTCCTGTCGCTTCCACGTAAGCGGCAGCGGGCACCACGATTCGAGTAGCGCCGCCTTCTCTGGCAGGGGCATCACCAGCGATGGCGACAGCGGGCCGAACAGGAGGCGCATCGCCGTCGGCGCATCGCAGGACATGTCGGGGTCCTCATCCGCTGCCGCACAACCCGCTTCGTCCCCTTCCGCCTGCAGCCGGATGGCGCCATAACCCTCAATGCCGACCACCACGGATCCCTCCGCCATCGGGCCGCTGCGCCGGCGCATCTTCATCAACGCATCGGTCACGGCAATCCAGTCGATCACCTGCCAGTTGCCCGAGGGCCGGACGCTAACCGCCTCGCAGCAGCGCCCGAGTTTGTAGATCAGATCGCCGCCCATGGGCCCGACGTCGACCGTTGTACTCCGCTCGCTGTGATGGGCCACCCACGCCCGAAGCATCTCCAATGCGATATCGTCATCGTCGGCGCCCAGTTCGGCTACGTAATCCGACTTCTGGCTGGCCACGAGATAGCCCACCATACGGCCGCTGCCATCCAGCGCGGCGAACAGCCCGAAGGACCGACATGTACAGTATATGTGGAAGTCTTCCAGCGACCGCTGGCAATACATGGGCTGTGCGTCGTGCAGCGCCCTGGCTCCGGCGATACGGTCCCGGTCTTCGGGTCCGATTGCCTCAAAGCGGATGTCCGGATCGCCTTCAAAACAGTGTTTCAGGTTCGTCTTACTCACCGTGAATACGTTCGTATTCCCGCACCGTTCGTACCCGAAATACAGGTAGCGCTGGCGCTGGCCCCCGAGCCAGGAAAGAGGATACTTCTGAGCTGTCATCAGCCCTACGCAGTGTTCCATCAGCGCTGTCATCAGGCCCGAGCCGCGCAGGTCGGGATGGGTGGACACGCCACCGATTCCCGCGACCCGAAGCACCGCGTCTCCTACATGCCAGGTGATGGGAAACAGACCCACGATGGCGCAGATGCGCCCGTCTTTTTTGATCGCGTAGTTGTTGGCCATGTGCCTGTCGGTTGGCCGGTAAATAGACGGAAGCAATGTTGCAAAATCGATCGGACCGTGTTCGCTGAAGGCGAGGTTGAGAAAGTCCATCGCCTCCTCAAAATCGTCTGCAGTAAGCAGGGCCTCGCGGTCTCCGCTGGACACCGCATCTCGCATCTCCTTTGTGGGGATATCACCAACCGATACGGGCCGGGTCCATTCTGAGCGTTGCCATGTGTGACCTCTTTGCCTGGCGTGTTCACGGTGTCTGTCCGTCCCGAACTCAGACCATTTCCCGTGCGGTCATAGCCAGCGGGATCACGAAGGAGTTTCGCCCTTTGATCTCTCTGAGTGGACAATAAACTTCCTGTGTCGTATCGCCGTCGATCCGAAGCCCGTGGTCATGGGTCAACACAATCACCTTCTTCCCATCGCGTGTCTCGACCCGGTCGATCTCATAGCCGTGCGTGAAACCGTTGCCGTGGGTGACAATCATCCACGTCCCGCGCAGGCTCTCACCTTCAGGAACGTCGGCATCCACGATAAACGCATCCTGTTCGGAACTGTCGCTCTTGCGCGTTGCGCCCACAACCTCTCCCTCGTGCCGACTCCTCTGAGCGTCCAGCCGCCGGTCACCGGCCGCCAGCTCCTCGCCCTCGAACAGCCACACGGCGATCGTCTTTCCCTTCACCTGTCGTACTACCCCCAGGCGTCCTTTCAAGCCGATCCCGCTCGACGTCACCCGTTCCGGATACGGCGGCTCGTCGAGCGTGCTGATGATGGTGTCCACACCTCCAGCGTGTGTAACCTGAAGCGCAACGGCCTGGCTGTCGGCAGGAGTCAACGTCAACAATTCGACATGCTCAACAAACGGAGTCCCCGAAAACGGCTCCTCGACCGCTGCAAACGTACTGGCCAGGGGCGCCTCGCCTCTACAGCGAACCAGCAACTGCGGCATCCAGAAGTCGTAGGCCTTTCTCATGTCCCCTTGCGTGCCCTTTCCCATACGGCGGACCGAGGGCGCCCGGCCCAGCCATATTTCCGCATCCTCGCTCTCACCCTCAGAACACGCAATCATGTGTACGCGAATCCCCTTTTCCGTCTCCGCGTCATAGGCGAAATCGATCCTGGCGATCCCGTTCGACTCCCCTCTCCGCACATCGCGGATCATGCCGTACGGGTTGAACTTAGCGCCCTGCATCGTGGGTTCGTCCCACGCCTCGCCGGCTTCCAGCATCCATTTCCGGGGCTCATCCAGGGAGAGACTGCACGTGGCCGTCGTATTCTCGTCCGCGTCCCCGTGAAGCGTCCAGTCGTGAATCTCGCCTCCTCGGACCCGGAAAATGTCCACGACATAAGCGTCCGATTCGGACACCGGGATCATCGCCAGGATCCGCCGATAGAGGTCCAGCCCCTCGATCTCGCCATATCCCCGCCTGCCGTCCGCCTCAACCACACCTACCCCATCGGCATCCGGAAAGAACCCGAGCAGATCGCCGTCCGACTCGCGGCTGGTCTGGTCGGTGCGGTCAACCACAACCGTATTGTGTCCCGGCGTGCAGAGCGTCCAGTGGCGCATCTGCGTCCAGGTGTATCCCAGGTCCGGCAGCATTTCACTGCCTTTGGCAAACAGCGTCAGGTTCAGATTGTCATGATGGCTGTGCCCGTATGCCCCTGAGAAGTGAAGCTGAGCCTGCATCTGGTTCCCGTTCGTGCCCCGCCCCAGAGACGCATGTCCTTAGCCCGGCGCGATGGTCGAAACGGTTCTGCTGCGCGGGTCCGAGCGTTGCTCACCGGCCCACGTGTCATGGACCGGCGTCGAACAACCGTTGGGGAAATCGAGCACTTGAGGCGCGCGTTGTACCTTTGTCCAGAACGGGACGTCCCTGGCGGGATCGAGATCGTCAAACCGTGTCCCGTCAATCGCATCCACATAGTCCGGCGGATCCGAATACCCCCTCACCGTATCGAGCGCTCTCGTTAGCCCGCCCACTGTCATGTAATGGTACGAGGGCGCCTCCTTCCACATGCCGTCGTAGAAAAAGCCTTCATCAAGGTTCCGCACCATCCACCCGAACGCCCGGTGGACATAGCCCGGTTCGTTGATAACCTGACCGAGGATCGCCACGCCGGTCACGTCATAGCCCACGACATTGCCCACATGATAGGTACTCAAGGCCGCAACCTCGTACGTCTTGCGGAGGAAATCATTCTCCAGCGTTTCCCGTATATCGTATCCCCGTTTTGCAGACAGCGCGTCGAATTCCTGACTCTCGTAGACCATATCGTAGGCCGCAATCACGTCTTCGGGTATCTCGCTGTGGAAATACCCCCACCGGCCCGCGTCCCAACTGAAAGGCGGCTCTTGAGACTCGCAGAATCTGACATTGCGACAGGACCGGTTGTGCAGCGCAGGATAGTGGGGGTAAACCTGCGCACATCTGTCAAGCACAAGCACCACACGTCGTGCGTACTGTTCCCTGCCTGTTACCTGGTATGCCTTGCCCAGCGACAGGCATTGATCTAAAAGCCACCGTCGCCTGTACAACAGCAGGTGCATACTGAAAAAGTGAGGGATCTCCCGGGCCTCATTGAGGTAATACGGCAGGCGAACCTCTTCGCCAGGTCCGTTCCTGCCGGCCAAAACCTGGTCCTCCGAATACTTCGGGTTGGGATAGGCCACCTCGCCGCAGTAGCGGCATTTCAGCTCATCCGGCCGGTCAACCGTCCATGCGAACACCCCGCTGCCCTGGACACCGCCGTAACAGTTGGGACACTCGCAATACGATATGTATCCGTACTCCGGGACAAAAGAAACCACCTCGTCCTCGCCCATCGCCATCACGCGAGCCACCGCATTCTCGTACTCAGCCGCCTGGGTTTTATCAATCTGATAATCTCGAACCGGATGCTTGACATCCATCACCGTTCCTCCAAAGTCAGGGCTGTACGGCCTTTGATTCTATCGTCCCCCTCAGCGGGCCGAACATCCCGTAGGCCCATTCGATCTGCGCCTCTTTCACCCGGGCGGCGAGAGCTGCGCTGATCGGCGCCGAAGCGAGCGCTTGCCCGTCCTGTTCGATTGAAATACGCTCTTCGGTGACCGTAAACCGCAGGGTCGTCGGCTTTCCGGTCCACGCAATTGCGCCCACGGCGCAGCCCGGTTTGCGCATCCGGTAAACGGCGCGATACTGATTCCACACTTCGTCGTCGTGCAGGAATTCCAGCCGCATCTCACGCTCATTGCAGCCCTTGGCGCTCAAAGAAATGTACAGCGCATCCCCCATCGGGTTCAACCCCGTAATGCGCTGGCCCCATAAGTTCCCTACGATCTGATCCTCGTGGTTGTTGTTATAGTCGGCAACTTTGTCGTCCCAGGGGTGTACCATCTCGTCGGTGATCTCCGGCGTCTCAAACATACGCTTGACAAAACACCACGTGTCCCCGTGCGCGTCGTACCGCCACAACTCCGCCCAGGGCCACACGCCCACGTACAGATCACCGCCGTAGATGCACGTCGTCTGTGCCTCCCGCGCCCGATCCGACACGCCCGGCATCACCGGCGGCTCGCCCTCCATGTGGCGAAGCTCTTTGCCGTCGTATTCGAACAGATTGCCCGTCGGGTATTGCCCGATCAGCATCTTATCGTACCAGTTGAGCATCGAATAAAGCTGAAAGCTGACCCCTGTCTTTGACGGGCGCACCACTTTCCACTGCGAGCCGTCAAACGCGTACACGCCACCCACATTGGAGGAATCCAGGATCTGGTCGCCCACCTGGCCGATGGCGAAAGGTGTCTCCCCGGAGTATTTTACGTCCAGGGTAACGGCTCTGCTCAGGTCAACGGGACCGCTTCCGGGAATCCAGGGCACGGCATAAAGTCGGCTATAGGCCGGATCGCTCTCGCGGCTGTCGTGGAAAAAGACCAGATGGCCCAGCGCATAGTAGAAGTGGTGGTAGCGGCCGATCTCCGGATTCGTGAGGATCTGCCGATCATCGTACCACGCACCGCCCCCTTTGAACTGCAGCAGTTTGCCGGCAACGCGCATCTTGCCTTCACCGGTGTTCGTTACACGATGGCCGAAGCTGTCGTCCACCTGCCAGGCGCCGGCCCCGTTGTCCCACCAGCGCACGATACGATCCTCGTAATGGCTGAACTGATGAACCCGGCCATCCAGATCGAACAGATAGGTCCCCCCGTCGTCCGACGGCGGAGGCAGCTTTTCGAACGTGGGGGCGCTGTCCTCGTCCCGGACGAAAAACTGAAGCGTGTACCGGTCCATGCGAAAATGGGTATTGTACAGTCCCGCAAATCCAGCGCCGAAAACCACTCGGCCTTCCGCGTCTTTGGCTTCGAATAACGAACCGAAGTTCTGACCGACGTCCTCGCCGAAATCGACGGTGGTGGTGATTTCCATAATCGGCTCCTCCTCAACCTGTGCCCCGATGCACGCAGACAGCAGCAAAACAGTTAGTATGATACGGGTCATCGGACCCCTCCCCTGGCCCCTCCTGCATCTCCGGCAAACGTCATCGGATCTTAGACAGGATCTGCTTGATTCGAACCCACGCATCGTCTCTCGCCTTCTTGTTCTCTGGTGAACCTTTTGGATCATCCCCACGCCTCATGAACGCATGACCGGCGCCATCGTAGAATACGTAGTCGTATACCCTGTCGTGCTGCTTCATCAGCTTCTGCGTCTCAGGAATTGTGGCATTGATACGCCGGTCGTTCTCACCATAAAATCCGTAGACCGGCGCTGTGATGTTGCGGATCCGCTCAGCATCTTTTGGCGCCGATCCATAGAACACAAGTGCCGCTGAAAGGTCGGAAGCGTTGGTGGCGAAGCGAAACGTTTGCGACCCGCCCCAGCAGAAACCGACAACTGCGGTCCTGCCATTTGACGAAGGTATCCGGGAGATATATTTCCGAACAGCGAGCAGGTCGCGGGTAATCTGATCAGGATCGAGTTGATAAAGCGCTTTGCGGGCATCATCGGAGCTTTTGAAATCGCTCGTTCGGCCATGCTCGGCATCAAAGCCCGACAACAGGTCCGGAGCAATGGCCAGGTAGCCTGCGCCGGCCAGTTGATCCGCAAAGCTTCTCACCCAATCAGAAAGCCCACGGTTCTCGTGAATCACGATAACGGCCAAAGAATCCTGAGCATTCTCCGGGTAGGCAACGAAACTATGAACACTTCTTCCATCCGATGGAACCTTTACCCATTCATGATGGCGGGGGGAGTTGTCCAGTAAAGCATACGGTTGAGCGCATACGGCAGATGCACAAGAAATTAGACACAGGGTAAGTACACTTAGTCTCATATCAACCTCCTTTTCAGATGCGTGCTCTCAAGCCATTGATTTCGCGTCAGCAGAAATACGTACCTCTCCGGCCAGGTGTATCCCTGCAGGCCCGGCCCTGGCGGAAGGAGCTCCACCTCCCGAAATGCAAGCCGGCGCAGCAGCCGAACGGATCGCTGATTCGCAACAACACACCTTGCTTCTATCTCATCAAGCTCTATTTCCTTGAAGCCGAACTCGAGCATCGCCGCCACGGCCTCCGTTGCGAACCCCTGTCCCCAGTACTCCGGCGATAACTCGTATCCAATATCACCATGTTTGCTTCCCACCGAGTTACAGCGCAGCCCGCAGGTGCCAAACAACCGTCCGTCTACCCGGTCCGTAATGCCCAGTTGGAACTTGAAGCGAGGGTCCTTCCTTGCCCACTGCATGAAGCGCTCCACAAGCGCCTGTGATTCGGCGCGACTCCGTGTAGACCAGGGGTAGTGTTCCAGATACCTTTCGTCTGACTGATACACGGTGATGGTATCGATATCCTGAGGTGTCAACTCTCTCAGACGCAGGCGTTCGGTCAAGATTTCCATTTCTACCCCGGCCGTTCCGGATCGGACTTACGGAGTTCGCGCATGTGTTTCTGGATGAACTCAGCTCCTGATGGCTCGTAGAACCCACGCATGTGTTTTACGATCCACGCAGCTCCCGGATGGCGAAGGCGTTGTAACTCCTCAACTACGGCTTCACGATTGTACTCGACCCTTCTCTGCTCAACACGATGTCCAGATGTGTCCGCCTCCAGGAGGGCATAGCTTGCACGCAGGTCCGGAGGGACAGGGTTGCTCACACTGCCCACATTCACGATATGTTTCCCTTCCACGCGCTGTTCGCTGAAAGCGTTTTTTGAACGGCATCTCAGACGGCGTTGGACAACGGCTCAAGCCGGGCGATCTCCGCTGCCTTCTCACTCTGCATCGCGTGCCAGAGATCCCAGTCCACCTGCAGGCCAAGCCAGAAGTCGGCGGACATCCCCAGAACATGTGCCAGGCGCAGGGCCGTATCCGGCGTCACAGCGCGTTTGCCGCGGATAACCTCGTTCAGCTTCGGGAACGACACCCCCAGCCTCACGGCAAATGCCGACTGGCTGATTCCCAACGGCTTGAGGAACTCCTCAAGCAACATCTCCCCCGGGTGTGTCGGCGGTCTTTCACTGGGCAGTCGTTGCCCAACAAGCCCCGAGCGCCTGCCGCGAGGCCGTGTCCGCGAGCCTCTCTTAGTGGTAGTCTGTGATTTCGACTTCATCGGCATAACCGGCCTCCCAAATAACGGCTATCGATATACCTGTCAACGCTCTTCCCGTCTGCAGCATCCAACTCATCTTTTGTGATCGGTCCCAACACCTGATGCGCTGAATCGGATACCTTCTCTCGCTCAGAATATCTCACGCATGGGGAAAAATGTGTAATCCCACAACCGGAACAGTCCATAATACAGACCACACACTCGAGGCGGCATCTCAGCCCGTGGTCGTCATAATCCAGACATCGTTGTAAACTCTGCTGCCGGCAAGGGCGCCGCTGAAGCCGCCGAGGAGCCAGACTTTCTCCCGGAATATCAGGCAGGTGGGCTCGTGTCGCACCCCCCACGGCGCGGAATGATCGGCAGGCTGCCATTGCTCCCCGTCAAAAGAGTACCACACGTCGTTCATGTTGGTCGCTTTGGTGATCACACCGCCAAAAATCCACATCGCATGGTCAAAAATCAGCGATTCGTGAAACCGGCGCCCTTCCCATGCAGCGCTTCTCGTGAGCAACTGCCACTCGACACCATCCGTTGAGTACCATACATCATTGTGATTTACCTTACGGTCGTGGTAAATGCCGCCGCCCAGGATCCACATTCGGCCATCGAAGACCAGGGCGGGAAACATCGCGCGCGGTTCCCAGCCCGGGCTGCCTGTGGCCAGGGTCCAGTGAACCCCGTCGCTGGAATACCACACATCGCTCTTGTGTTCCTCGCTCTCCCAGTCAACCCCTCCCATCACCCAGATCCTGTCGTCATAGACCACGCAGCCAAAAGCGCCGCGGCGGCCCCAGGGGGCTTCGGCCGTAACCTGGTCCCAGCGGCAGCCGTCCGGCGAGCACCACACGTCTGCAAGTGAATACGTGCCGTCGAATCCGCCCATCACCCAGATCCTGTCGTCGAAGACAACGCAGCCCGAAAGGTTCCGAGCGGACCAGGGCGCTTCAGGCGTGACCTGTTTCCACGTCAACCCCTCCGAGGAAGACCAGATATCGTTAAGACGCCTGTATCCGCTGGTCCCAACCATCTGCCACCCGCCCAGAATCCACATCCGGTCCCGGTAGACCACAGCGCCGGCGGAGTCTCTTGGAGGCCACAGCGCTTTTTCGTTGATCAGCTCCCAGTCCGTTTTCATTTTCCTTTCCGACTATCAGGGATACCCTCTGGCCGGATGCTCCGGATCTACTTCTCGTCTTTCAAGATATGGTACAGGTTGTGGAGGAAGATGCGGTTGTCGCCACCTATGTAGATCATTTCTCCGCCCATGCGGCTGAACGACTTGCAGAATCTGAGGTAGTAGGCTGGATCATCTTTGGGCGGTTCGCCTTTGGACCAGTCCCAGTCTACCTGTGAGAGGTCGTTGACCACGATGCAGGGCCGCACGATGTCTTCACCTTGCTGCAGGCGCAGATTGTTGGCCAGCGACATGGCCTTTTCAAAGACCTGAGGCGCCATGATGGCCGAGCCCACCGAGAGAAATACCCCACCATCCAGATTGAGTACGCCCTCTACGAAGACGCGATAGTCGATGTCGGCTCCACGGCCTATGACCGCTCCGTTGGCCAGGTGGTGGTTGTGGATAATATCGTAGCCAATGCCCGGATGTACGGTGAGAGGAACGCGCAGACGGTAGGCCGCTGCTGTGAGCGAAGCGTTCTTGTAGGGGTGCTCGACCTCGCAGCGGCCGGGGGGGATGGCGAAACGCGCCATGGCCTGGAGCAGCTCTGCGCAGGCCGGCATGGTTGGGGCATCCGTCGGGTCGCGGACCCAGGCGCTCAGCGCGGAAGTCAGTTCGTCGCGGTCGGGGATATCGCAGCCGTCCTCACAGATGAATTTGCCCAGGGCTTCGCCGTAGCCCATGCCCTGCAAGGCGCCCGTGAGCACGGCCAGGTGGATGTAGCGGCCGGTCTCGTCCCAGGTGCCGAAACACCCCCGGGCCACATTGGCCCGGACGTCTTCTTCGGAACGTCCCTGGAAGGCGTATTCCCAGTCGTGGATGGTCCCGGCCCCATGGGTGGCCAGGTGGGTGATCCAGCCTGCCTCCAGCATGCGGCTCACCACAGGTGCCAGGCCGTTTTTGATCAGATGGGCGCCATAGGCCAGCATCACAGCGGCCCCTCGCTGACGGGCGGCGCGTATATTTTCGGCAACACGCTCGATCCTGTCCGCCAGCGGTCCGGGATCGGGGGCGGAAGCGTCCGGATGGACGAGAATTTCGTCAAGGGAGAATTTGCTCTGTCTGGCCGACAGGGGCTTGAGGGCGATGCGACGATGATCAATCTGTCTGTAAGCCATGGCGAACCTCGTGAGAAGGTACGATTCCACCAGCAAAGTTCAAGATATTTTTCACAAGTCCTGCAAGCGATGGATCAATTCATTCAAAACCAGAAAAGACGACTCCGCGCAATCGTGGGGCACGTTTGCCGCATTATCATCCGGCGTGTGATTCGCCGCGAGCGTCTCGTACCCCCGGCTGTTAAAATTGATCCCCCGAACATAAGGGTTGATATCCCGAAAACACGCGGCATCGTTCATCCAGCACGCCTCATCGGCGTAAATCGGCTCCGTTCTTAGGTCCAGGTCCGCATGAATCGCCTCCACCATCGACATCAGTTCCGGGTCTTCTGTGGACGCCCACAGATTCGGCCCGTAGGTCAGAGAATCGGAATTCACAACAAATCTCAAATTCCCCGCCGTTCCCTCAACTTCCCTTCGTTTGACATAATGCCTGGCCCCCAGGCACCCGTACTCCTCGCTGCCGGGAATCAGAAACGTCAGCGTGCGCTTTGGCTGCGTCCCCGAAAACGCATGGGCCAGCATCAGTATCACAATCGCCGTCGCTGTATTGTCGTTCGCACCCTCCGTTAGAATCACCGAGTCCGCATGCGCCATAAACAGAATCTCATCGCTGCTCTCGCCCGGAATCGTCCCCACAACATTGTACGTGGGCACCTCCGGCGCATAAACCACCCGCAGCCGCGCCTGCACCTGCGCTTCATCCTTCACCAGCAGATCCACAAAGGGCACATCCCGTATCCCGATCACAAACCTCGGCAGCGACAGCACATCCTCTCCCAAAAGGTACTCCGGCTGAACGTTCACATCCTTGCTCACCGTAATACATGCGGCGATCTCCCCTGTCGTCTCGTCCACAATCCCGTAGGGAACCCCATCTTTGTCGATCCGTTTGATAATCCCGTTAAACCCCGCATTCGACGTCCCGGCGCAATTTTCCGCAACCCCTACCGTCAGCCGTCTCGCCCGGTGAATAATCTCCGGCAGGGGGACCGTCGCCCAGAAATCCAGGTACCGGTCCAGAAACGCCACCGGCAGCGCCGATTCCAGCTCCTTGTGAATCAACAGCGCAGCCTGCTCATACGCTTTTGTACCCGAAGGATGGGGCCCCAGATCCGAGCACAGCAGCTTCAGCATCCGCGCGAAATACTCAGCCCTCTTTTCAGCGGTCTCAACCAGATGACGGGTATGGCCGCCCATAAGATTCCTCCCCTATTCGATGCGGATAAGATTTGGATGACTTTTCTGATTCAATAGTATTATATTAGAAAATGCGTCGATGGTGAATCATTTTTAGACCCCCCTGGTGTCCGAACCTCAGCACCGCGCCCTTTTGTCGGAGAAATCACCCAATGTCCCAGCGCCTGGTCTACTTCAACGGGGAGTTCATCCCCGAACGCGAAGCCCGTATCTCCATTTTCGACTGCGCCCTGATGTACGGCGATATGGTCTTTGAAATGACCCGCTCTTTCAACCAGAAGCCCTACCGCCTGCGCGAGCACTTAGAGCGGCTCTACGCCTCGATAGAATACGCGGAAATCGACTGCGGCCTGACCATTGACGGCATGGAAGCCGCCACTCACGAAACGGTTGAACGCAACCTCCCCGCCTTAGACGGGCTGGACTTCCAGATCATGCACGACGTCACCCGGGGCGGCCTGGCCGTCTACGACACCATCATCAACGAAGGCACGGACCCCATCGTCTCCATCAACGTCCTTCCCCTTGTCCGCCACACCGGCAACCTGGCCGAAAAATACGAAACCGGGTCCCACTTTGTCATTACCCCGCAGCAATCCGTACCCGCCCGTTACATCGACCCCAAGGCTAAGAACCGCAGCCGCATCTACTACAAAATTGCCGAACTTCACGCCGCCCGGTTGGAACAGGGCGCACTGGCCCTGCTCACCGACGAACGCGGGTTCATTACCGAAGGCACCGGCAACAACTTTTTCATGGTCCGAAACGGCGAAATCCTCACCCCCAAACCGCACGACATCCTCCGGGGCGTCTCCCGCCACGCCTGCATGGACCTGGCCGCCCGCCTCGGTCTCTCCGTCCACGAGACCGACATTGAGCCCTACGACGTGCGCGCAGCCGACGAAGCCTGGTGGACCAGCACCACCATCTGTATGATCCCCATCACCCGGTTCAACTTTCACCCCGTAGGCAGCGGCAAACCCGGCCCCACCTACCAGAAGCTGCTCGCTGCCTGGTCCGAAGACGTGGGCGTGGACATTGCCGACCAGGCCCGCGAATACGCGGAACGGGCCAAAACGTGGAAACCTTAGGCCCTCATCCCCCGGCCCCTTCTCCCGCATGCGGGAGAAGGGGAGCAGATGGGGCAAATCGCCGGTGCGATGGTAGACCTTAAATCCGCATTCCGCATTCCGCATTCCGCAATTCTAAGGACGTTATGCTCACCTCCGACCTCCTTCTCACCCGTGCCCGCGGCCCCTATATCGATCCTCGTTACGTTGACGTCCGTGCCGACCGCATGGTTGACCTCGCGCAGGATCTCATCGATATCTTTGAATCCCATCGGGGCAACACCCGGGGCGAGCTTCACGCCGCATTGGACGCCCGGGCGGGCGACGCCACCGACTACCGCATCCAGCGCGGCCTGGCCAAACTCATCGAAGACCACCGCTGTGAATTCCGTGTCGCCGGCCTCATTGATCCCGCTGAACTGCGCGCCCAGGTTTTCGCCCTGGCCCGCGAAAACCACCCCGTCGTCCGTGAGCCCGACCTCATCTACCCCGTCACCCGGGCGCACATCCTGGATCAGGTCGCTCTGCAGCATCAGGCTTCGGTTGATGAAATCGCCACCAGCCTCTATGCCGACCTGGCCGACAACCACGTCTTAGACGTCTTCGACACCCCCACGCCCGACTGGCTCCTCAACCGCTACAACGTCGCCCTTGCCCAGGCCATGTTCTACCGCTGCGCCCGTATGCGTCTCTCCGTTCACCGCAACCTGCCGGTTCGCTACAAACAGCTCTTCAAATTCATCAAATTCTACCGCCTCATTCACGACATCAGAGGCGACCGGGACGCCGGTTACGAGATCGTCTTAGACGGCCCGGTGAGCATGTTCCGCCTTTCCCAGAAATACGGCATCAAGATGGCCGTTTTCCTCCCGGCCCTGCTGTTGTGCACCCGCTGGAAAATGGAGGCCGAAATCGCCCTTACCGACGGCCGTAAGGGCATGTTTGTCTTAGACGATACTCACGCCCTCGTCTCCCATTACAAAGACCAGACCGTCTACGACTCTCTCTTAGAAGAAACCTTCGCAACCCGCTTTGAAAAAGCCAAAACCGACTGGACCCTGGAGCGCGAAACCGAAATCGTCAACCTCAAAAATACCGTCTTTATCCCCGACTTCGCCTTCCGCCATCCCGATGGTCGCACCGCCCTCCTTGAAATCGTCGGTTTCTGGCACCCCGACTACCTCCGCCGCAAGTTAGACAAACTCCGCCGCGCCAGCCGCCGGGATCTCGTCGTCGCCGTCTCCCGGGACCTCAACGTGCAGGAAGACGACCTGGAGGACATTCCCGGCCATGTCTTCTTCTTCAAGAACCGCATCCAGCCCAAAGACGTGGTCGAACGCCTGGACGCCATCCGCCCGGAGGACTGCGTGAGGGATTGAATTTCTCTGCCGGTGTCGGTATATTGTCATTCATACCCTTATCACTGCTGAACACCTGCAATCAGGGAAGGATGAACCTATGGCAAAGCAGACAGTAGAAATCCAGATCTCCCAAAAAGAACTCGCCGAGATCATCCAGGCCTACAACAGAATCGGAGACTTTCTTGAAACGATGGTCAATAAAGAGGATCTTTACAAGAAGCGCTTTATTGATGGATTGGATGGTGCTCTGGAGGAAGTTAGACAGAAGAAAACAAAGCAGGTCAACACCTTGAACCGTAACTAAGATAAGCGAATAGTCACCTTACATTATCAAAGGATCAAACCTCATGAATCCGAAACCGATCGTCTTAACCATTCTGCTGTCCGTCCTCGCTGCTTCTCCCACAGCCGGCGGATCCTACGGCATCTCCTCAAAAAAGCTCTCGAACGGTCTGGATGTCATTACCATCCAGAACAGCACGGTCCCCCTGGTCACCGTCGAGATCGCCGTCAGAAACGGGTCCTTCACCGAGCCTCCGGATTACGACGGTCTCTCTCACCTCTACGAGCACATGTTTTTCAAGGGCAACAGCGCCATTCCCAACCAGGAGGCCTATATGGCCCGGATGCGCGAACTCGGGATGCGATTTAACGGCACCACCGGCACCGAGCGCGTCAACTATTATTTCACCTTCCACAAGGACAATTTGCGCGACGGCTTTGTTTTCATGAAAGATGCCATCCGGTTTCCCCTCTTCGATCAGACCGAACTGGAAAAAGAGCGGGAGGTTGTGCTCAGCGAATACGACCGGAACGAATCCCGGCCGCCCTTCTATCTTCGCCGGGAGGTCTCAAAAGCCTTCTGGGGCGGCTACTACAGCCGGAAGAACACGATCGGAAACCGGGACGTTATAAAGACCACCACACCCGAACAGATGCGCACCATCCAGCAGCGTTACTACCATCCGAACAACTCAGCCCTCCTGGTCAGTGGTGATATCGACCCCGAGCAGATCTTCGGGATGGCGGAAGAGATTTTTGGGGACTGGCCCGCCGGAGAGGATCCCTTCGCAAAACATCCGGTTCCGCAGCCTGAGCCGCTTACCGGTAACAGCGCACTGATCGTCAACCGGCCCGTCCGAACGGTTACGGTACTGATGGAGATGAGGGGTCCCAGCGTTACAGCCGACCCGAAAGCCACCTTTGCCGCCGACGTCTTCTCCTATATTCTTCAGCAGCGAAACTCCACTTTCCACAAAAACCTGGTCGATTCCGGACTTGTCACGCAGGCTACCATGGGCTACTATACCCAGGCCCACACCGGTCCCATCTACATCCAGATGGTCACCACACCTGAAAAAATAAAAGATGCAGTTGCAGCCCTCTACCGAGAGATCGACCGCTTTACCGACCCCGACTATTATACCGATGAACAGCTTGAAAGCGCCAAAGCCCTTTTTGAGTCCGGAGAAATCTACGGCCGTGAAAAACCCAGCGAGTTCGTGCACACCGTGTCCTTCTGGTGGGCCGTCACCGGGCTTGACTACTACCTGAACTACATTGACAGCCTGCGGACCGTTACCCGGCAGGACATCGCGGATTATCTCGACACCTACGTTATCGGCAAACCCTTTGTTGTCGGCGCACTCCTATCCGCCGAAGTTCAAGAACAGATTGACCTCAAAAAGGAGAATCTGCTCCCATGATCGCAACCACATCCCGCGTTTTGCTCATTCTTGTGCTCTCCCTCTTCATCTCCCGTCCGGTGGAAGCCGGGGGCGCCGTCTCTAAGTTTCAGGTGGATGGCCTGGACGTCCTCCTCAAACGCGTGAAGAACACGCCCGTGGTATCGGCAGCCCTTTATCTGAAAGGCGGCAGCGCTGTGCTGACTCCGGAGCAGGCCGGCATCGAGAAATACCTCTTCACCGTTGCCCGCCGCGGCACCCGGAACTATCCCAAGGACAAACTCAATGCCGAACTCGCCCGGATGGGCACCCGGATCGGCATCGATGCCCAGTTCGACTTCACTGCCCTCACCCTCCGCTGCCTCCGGGAAAATCTCGACCCTTCCTGGAACATTTTCACGGATATTCTGCAGCACCCGGTGATCGACAGCGTTGAAGTCGAACGCGTTCGGGAACAGATGCTCACCGGGCTGAAGCGGGAAATGGAAAATCCGGACGCTTACGTCAGCCGGGTCGCCAACACCCTGCTCTATGCGGGTCATCCCTATGAGATCCATTACAGCGGCACCGAACAGTCTGTGTCCGCCATCTCCCGACACGACCTGCGCACCTACCATAAGAGTCGCCTCACCAGATCCCGCATGCTTCTGGTCGTCGTCGGCGATATTGACAAAAAAAGCCTGAAGAAAAAAATTACCTCAAGCCTCATAACCCTCCGCAGAGGGTCCGGTGACCCGCCGTCTCTGTCCGACTTTCTGGAACGGAACGCCTCCGACGTCAAGGTTGTTTCGCGCGATATCCCCACCACCTATGTCCTGGGCTTCCACCCGGCCCCCGGCCTCACCTCGCCCGATTTCTACCCGTTTATGATTGCCACCCGCCTCCTGAGGGACCGGCTTTTCGAGGAAGTCCGAACCAAACGCAACCTCTCCTACGCGATCTCCTCGGGCTATTCTCAGCGCAAGACCAATTTCGGCTACCTCTACTTCAACGCCGCAGAGCCGGATACCACCCTCAAAGTCACCTTCGAGCAGGTCAGCCGCCTCCAGGCCGAACCCGTCCCGGAGAAAGACCTGACCGCCCAGATCAGCCTCTTCATCACCTCCTACTTTCTCCGCATTGAAACCGCCGCATCGCAGAATGAGTTCCTCGCCCGCTACGAACTCCTCGGCGACGGTTGGGAGGAAACCGAACGCTTCGTAGACAAACTCCGCCAGGTCACTCCGGCGGACATCCAGCGCGTGGCCAAAAAATACATGCGGCACTACCACTTCGGCGTTGTGGGCGATGCCAACAAGATTGACAGGACGCTTTTCACATCCATGTAGCGGTCCCGTGCACACCCCTATCCCTCACTTCTCCTGGCGAAACACCCGAAACCCGATCAGCCCGTTGCGCTCGCCGGCCTTCGATGACCCTAAAAGACCTCCGGTACTTCGCTACCCCCGAGGGGCGCGGTCTGCTTCAGGCAGCCGCCGAGACCCCCGGTGACGACCTGGTCCGCCTCACCCGGCTGCGGAAACGGTTTCCCCCGGCACGTTGTCGGGCCGCCGTCGCCCTGGTCGCGCTCCGGCAGCGGGCAGGCGCCAAATATACCCGTTCGGCGGATATGGTTTTCGACCGGGAGGGTCTGGAACAGGCCACGGGAGAAACCATCGCGGCCTACCGTGCCCGGCGCTATCGCGGCTTTGGCCGCATCGCCGATCTCTGCTGCGGCATCGGCGGGGACACCACCGCCCTGGCAGGGGTGGGAGAGGTCCTGGCCGTGGACCGGGACGCCGCCCGGGTCGGCATGGCCTTGTGGAACGCGGCCGTCTGCGGCGTTGCCGGCCGGGTGCGCGGCATTGCAGCGGACCTCTCGGTCTGGATGCCTGCGGCCGACGCCCTCTTTATGGATCCGGCCCGCCGGAAAGGAGACCGCCGCTTCCTCTCCCCAGGCGACTACTTGCCCCCGGTCCACCTGGAGCGGTTCCTTGCCGTTACGCCCCACATCGGAATCAAAGTTGCCCCGGGCATCCCTTACGGAGAGATCCCGCCGGACTGCGAGGTCGAATTCATCTCCGAGGCGGGCGCGTGTAAAGAAGCAGTGCTCTGGTTCGGAAAGCTGAAGACCGACGCCGGCCGTCGGGCCACCCTCCTTCCTTCGGAGGAAACTCTTGTCTTCCGGCCGTTTCCCGAAGCTCCGGTGAACCCCCCGGGCGCGTTCCTTTACGAACCTGACCGGGCCGTCATCCGGGCTCATCTGATTGATCAACTCGCGGAGGACTTAAACGCCTGGAAACTCGATCCGCAGGTCGCTTACCTCAGCGCAGATCACCGGGTGGAAACACCCTTCGCCCGGTGCTACCGGATCACGGACATCATCCCTTTTGGCCTCAAACGGCTCCAGAACTACCTGAACACCCACCGGATCGGCCAGCTTGAGATTAAAAAACGCCGCTTCCCGCTCACCCCGGAGGATCTGCGGGGGCGCCTCAAACTTAAAGGCGAAGCTCGGGCCACCCTCGTGCTCACCCGCATCGCCGACCGGCCCATCGTGGTGGTTTGCTGTCCTGAAGAGACGGACTGAGGTCGATTTGAGTTGTCACACGCGACCTTTGTGGTTATCTTTAAGCCCTTCTTGATCCAATAGGATAGACCCTAGATTAGACTCAAGATTCAGGACCCACAAGGAGCGCGATATGGCCCGCAAAAAGGTCAAGTTTATGGCAGGATTCACCATCATTGTGATCTGTCTGCTCTATCTCGTCGTATCGGGCTTCCAGAAATCGGCCATGTATTTCTTCACGGTAACCGAACTGGAGGCCCGGGAAGCGGACTTTGTGGACAAACGGATCAAACTCGCCGGAAAAGTCGTCCCCGGCTCCATCCAGATCGACGACCGCACCCTGGCCGTCCGTTTCCGAATATGGGAACCCTTAGAGAGCGCTCCCGATGTCTTCTCAACACCGAGGGCCGTCCGCTACAAAGGCATTGTCCCCGACACCTTCCGGGATGAATCCGACGTTGTCCTGGAGGGGACAACCGGAACCAACGGCGTCTTTCACGCCGAAACCCTCCTGGCCAAATGTCCGTCCAAGTACGAAGGCCAGAGTTTCGAGGAAATGAAGAAGACATATAACAAATAACACCTGAGGAACCATACAACAATGGCAGACCTCGGCAACTTCCTCATCTGGCTTACCCTCATCACGTCCCTCTACGGCGTCGCCGCCGCCGCGCTTGCGGGGCGAACCCGGCGCATGGATCTCACCTTGAGCGCCGAACGTTCGGTGTATGCCAGTTTCGGACTCCTCCTGCTGGCCTTCGCCATCCTCGAATACCTCTTTCTGAACGACCGCTTCGACGTCCACTACGTGGCCACCCACGCCAGCCGCGACCTGCCGACCCCCTACAAATTCACCGCCCTCTGGTCTGGCATGGAGGGCTCCCTCCTCCTCTGGGCCTTTGTCCTCTCCGGATACAGCTTCTTTGCCGTGCGGATGAGCCGGCGGTTTCGGGGTCCCCTGGCCTCGTACGCCACCGCGGTCCTGGCGGCCGTACAGGTCTTCTTTATGGGCCTGATCGCGGTCTACGAGAACCCCTTCAAACTGCTCGGGTTCATGCCGGCCGACGGACAGGGCATGAACCCGCTCCTGGTCCATCCGTACATGCAGATTCATCCCCCCATGCTCTACCTGGGATACGTCGGCTTTGTGGTCCCCTACGCCTTTGCAATGGCTGCCCTTATCAGTCGGCAGCTCAGCGAAGACTGGATCCACACCACAAGGCGCTGGACCATCCTCCCCTGGTTTTTCCTGGGCACGGGCCAGCTCTTGGGCGGCAAATGGGCCTACGTGGTCCTGGGCTGGGGCGGCTACTGGGGCTGGGATCCGGTGGAAAACGCGGCCCTCCTTCCCTGGCTCACGGGAACCGCTTTCCTTCACTCGGTTATGATCCAGGAAAAAAAGGGTATGCTCAAAGTCTGGAACCTGATCCTGATCATACTCACCTTCACCCTCTGCATCTACGGAACCTTCTTAACCCGCAGCGGCGTCGTCTCCTCCGTCCATGCCTTCGCTCAGTCCCCCATCGGGCCGATGTTCTTCGGGTTCGTCGTCGTCATCATCGCCTTCTCCGCCTACTTTTTGAAAACGCGCCTGGGCCTGCTCAAAAGCCGCAACGAATACGAATCCCCCGTCTCCCGCGAAGGGGGCTTTCTGCTTAACAACCTGCTCTTTCTCACCGCCACCTTCGCCGTCTTCTGGGGCGTGATGTTCCCCGTGCTCTCCGAAGCCGTTACCGGCTCCAAAATCACCGTCGGCCCGCCCTTCTTCAATGCCGTTATGGTCCCCATCGGCCTGCTGCTCCTCGCCGTCACCGGCGTGGGGCCCCTCCTGGCCTGGCGAAAGACTTCGGGCAGGAGCCTCAGGCGACACTTTACCGCCTCCAGCATCTTCGGCCTCCTCTGTGGAACTGTCTCCTTCGCACTTGGGGTGCGCCACTTCTACGCCCTCATCTCCTTTGTGCTTTCCGGATTCGTTGTCGGCACCATCATCACCGAGTTCCACCGGGGCGCCCGCGCCCGGCGCAGCAGTTCCGGAGAATCCTACCTTAAAGCCCTCTGGACCCTCACCAGCCGCAATCGGCGTCGTTACGGCGGCTACATCGTCCACTTCGGCATCGTCCTCCTCTTCATCGGATTCACCGGAAACGCTTTCAACAAAGAGGCCGAAGCCGGGCTGGCATACGGGGAGTCGATGAACGTGGGGACCTACCGGCTCGCCTACGAAGGATACTCGGAAAGCCAGAATCCGCTCACCGCGGTCATCCAGACCCAGCTCGGCGTCTACCGGGGCGACAAGCGTCTGGGCACCATGTGGCCCGAACAGCACGTTTATTACAAACGGCAGGACCAGCAGCGGACCACTGAGGTGGCCATCCGCTCCACCCTCCAGGAGGACCTCTACATCCTCTACGAAGGCCAGAACCAGGGAGGCACCGCCTTCTTCCGGGCCTACGTCAACCCCCTCGTCATATGGGTCTGGATCGGAGCTTACGTGCTCACCCTCGGAACGATCGTTGTCATGTGGCCCGACAAACGGGAGAAACTCCGGCGGGGACGCATCAGCGGGATACCCGAGGGAAGGCGACAGGAGGCCACCGCATGAAAGGACCACAGAGGAAATTCAGTTCCAAGTTAAAAGTTCCACGTTCCAGGTTGAAAAAGCTAGGAAAGTGGAGATCACGAGTAGTAACAGGCAACCTGGAACTTGGAACCTGGAACTTGGAACGCCTCTGCCATCCGTCTTCTGCCGTTTGTGCTATACTCCTCGCACTCTGCCTCTCCTTCGTCCCTGCTCCAGCCGCCGCCGAAGCCACCGACGCCCAGGTCAAGGAAGTCGCCAAAGAACTCGCCTGCCTCTGCGACACCTGTCCCCGCCGGCCGCTGGACGAATGCGCCTGCGGCTGGGCGGACAAGAACCGGCAGCGCATTGCCGACGCGCTAACAGCGGGCCAGGACAAACAAACCATCGTCGCCGCCTTTGTCAAAGATTTCGGCCAGGAAGCGTTTTCCAGCCCTCCCGCAGAGGGCTTCTTTCTCACCGCCTGGGTTATGCCCTTCCTTGTCCTGGCTCTGGGTGGGCTCCTGGTCTGGATTGTCATCCGCAACTGGTCGCAGAATAAGCCGGCGCCGGTAACCGTCCAGGCATCAGAAGTCGAGGCAAACGACGACTTCCGCTCGAGATTGGAACAGGAACTTGAGGAACGCGACACGTGATCATCGCCGCCTACATCCTCATCGCCACCGGCGTTCTCATCTTCGTTTTTCGCCCCCTCTTTGCAACCCGAGGGGAAATCGGACAGACTTCCAGAAAAGAGGGACGACGGCGCAGGCTTTTAGAAGACCGGGAGGCCCTCTACGAATCCATCCGGGAACTCGACTTTGACCACCGCATGGGCAAAGTGGAAGAAAACGACTACCGCCAGACCCGGGCCCGGTACGAGGCGCAGGCCGTGGACCTTATGAAATCCATCGATCAGACCAACGGCCGGGCAGAAGCGATCGAAGACCGCGTTGAGCAGGAGATCGCCACCCTCCGTCGCTCCCGGAAAAGCAAACGGTCCAGAGGCAAAAAACCCACCAAACGCGCGTGTCCGAAATGCAAAACTGTCCCCTCCGCCAGTGCCCGGTTCTGTCCTCAGTGCGGCACACCCCTCAAACGCGGATAAGACCTATGCGCTCACGCAGGTCCACCGCCCGGACGTTTTGCCCGTTTCTCCCTCTGCCGGCCCTCCTTGTATGTCTCCTCTCATTTCCTGCCCTCGCCGAGCTCATTGAGGGCCGCGTTGTCAACCGTACCCTGTTGCGCCCCGTGCCCGGCTGTCCGGTCAGCCTCATTCTCCACGGCGCCGAAACCGCCGACACCTCCCACGACACCACGGATGCAGAAGGGCGGTTCCGCTTCGATGCGCCGGCCCCTGCCGAGGGCACGCATCTCATTCTCTCGGCTCCCTATGCCGGGGTAGACTATCTCCATCCCGTGGATGGCGAAAACGGGGTCGAAATCGCGGTCTACGAAATTACCGATGCAGACACCGCCATCGCCCTCACTTCGCACCACATGATCATCGACGCCGGGGCCGATGAAGCCACCCAGATTCTCATCGTTCGAAACAGCGGCAACCGCACCTACATCACCGGTGAGGGTCACGGACACGGCCTGGAGGTTCTTCTGCCCGACGGCGTCACCAACATCACCGACGGCCCGCAGGGCCTGCACACCCACGGCCAGGTTCTGATCGATCCCCGCCCCGTACAGCCCGGCGGCAGCCAGCTCATGTTCGTACACGCCCTGCCGCCCACCCGCAGGCTGGCGCAGGAGGTTCGGTATCCCACCGAATCGGTCGATATCCTGGTGACTCCGCCCGACAGCCCCATCGCCGAATCCTCCCTTCAGGACCTGGGGGAAGCCACTATTCCGGACGGGCGAAGCTTCCGCAGATTCGCCGGAACCACACTCAATCCGGGCGACCGAATCGTCCTTCAGATCGGATCGTCCGACGCCCTGGGAGAATGGGCCTCACGAGAGACGCTTACATGGGGGATGGGCGCGCTTGCGGTCGCCTTCGCTCTTCTGGCCGTCTTCTTCCGACCCCGGAAAAAAGCGAACGTCGCTTCCCAAAGCGGCGCCGGCCTGGAGGGCCGCCGGACCGCCATGCTTGAACAGATTGCCGACTTAGACGATCGCTTCGCCCACGGCGACCTCTCGGAAGCCGACTACAAAGTCCGGCGCGACGCCCTCAAGGCGGAAGTCGTGCAGCTCACCCAGACCCTCGGCGAGACAGGGGCCTGACCGCCGTGGGGGGAACCGAACCGGCTGTTGCGCTGCACAGGGTCGCCAAACGCTTTGGACACCTCACGGCGCTTCAGAGTATCGACCTGGAGGTCCCGGAAGGAACGTCGCTCGCCCTCTTCGGCCCCAACGGCGCGGGCAAAACCACCCTGCTGCGGCTTATTGCAACCCTGGGAAAACCCACCGCAGGCCGCGTCAGGATTCGGGGAATCGACACCCGGAGGGAGCCGGAAAAGGTGCGGTCGGAAATCGGCCTCATCTCCCATCAGACCCTCCTCTACGAGGACCTGACCGCACGGGAAAACCTCATCTTCTACGGCCGGATGTACGGCCTGAATGACCTGAACAACCGCATCGACGCCGCCTTAGACGCCGTTGGTCTTCGGGACCGCGAAACCGATCGGGTCAGAGGATTCTCGCGGGGCCTGAAACAGCGCCTCGCCATTGCGCGGGCCACCCTTCACCGCCCGTCTATCCTCCTGTTAGACGAACCCTTTACCGGCCTGGACACTTCGGCTCGCTCCATGCTCAGCCGGATGCTCCAGGACCTGCGCCGGGAGGGCCGGACGGTTCTCCTGGTCACTCACGACCTCCAGCAGGGCGCGTCTCTTTCCGATCGCTTCGTGATCCTGAACCGGGGCCGGATCGCCGCGCAGGGCGACACAGCAGATCTGACACCTGAGGAACTGGAAGCGCTGTACGAAAAGACGATATCATAAAACCATGTCCCTTTTCTTCCACCAAGTCACCGCCGTCCTCTGGAAAGACCTGAAGACCGAGGTTCGCACCAAAGAGCGCCTCTCCGCCATGTGCTTCTTCGCTTTTCTGGTGGTGCTTATCTTCAATTTCGCCTTCAAACCCGGCTCGGCTGTTATGGTTTCGGCGGCCCCGGGCATCTTCTGGATCGCCGTTACCTTCGCCGGACTGCTCGGCCTTACCCGCTCCTTTACCATGGAGCGGGAAAACGACTGCTTGATGGGCCTGCTCCTCTCTCCCGCAGACCGAGGGGCGATCTACCTGGGGAAGACCCTGGCCAACCTGCTCACCATGGCCTTTATGGAAGCCCTCATCCTCCCCCTGCTGGTCGTCTTCCTCAACATCGCCATCTGGGAGCACCTGCCCCGGCTGCTGCTGCCGCTCTTTCTGGGCACGCTCGGATTCGCGTCCGTGGGCACCCTCTTTGCCGCCATGTCCATCAACACCCGGCTCAAGGAAGCGCTTCTGCCCATGCTCACCCTCCCCGTACTCGTCCCCGCGCTCCTGGCGGCCGTCGAATCGTTCCGGTCGGTGCTGGCGGGTGAGCCGTTCTCGGAAATCGCTTCCTGGCTCAAAATCGGCGCTGCGTTTGCGCTCATCTTTGTAACGGCCTGTCTGCTCCTTTTCGACTATGTTGTGGAGGAATAAGTACGATGGCAAAACGCCCCTACCTCTGGTCCCTGGCTCTGGGCGCCCTGGCGCTTGCTGCCATGCTTATTGCCCCCTACATGGCTCTCGTCTACGCCAGCGTGGAAAAACAGATGGGTCTGGCCCAGAAAATTATGTACTTTCACGTGCCCTCGGCCTTTGCGATGTACGCCGGCTTTTTCCTGGTCTTTGTATTCAGTATCCTCTACCTCTGGCGTAAGGAAAAACAGTGGGACATCTGGGCCTCCTGCTCCGCCGAAGTTGGCCTCCTGTTCTGCACTCTGGTCCTGCTCACAGGCCCCATCTGGGCCAAACCGATCTGGGGCGCCTGGTGGGTGTGGGACGCCCAGTTGACCCTCACCCTGGTCCTCTGGCTGATCTTTGTGGCCTACATGATGCTGAAAAGTTACAGCGAAGACTCCCTGCAAAGCGCCAAATTCCGGGCCGTCCTGGGCATCATCGGCTTCTTAGACGCCCCCCTTATCCATTACTCCACCCGGCTGTGGCGCACCCACCATCCCCAGGTCATTCGCGCCGAAAAAATCGGCCTCCCCCCCGACATGCTGGCCGCCTTTTTCTTCTGTGTCGCCACCTTCTTAGTGCTCTTCGCCGCCATCCTGGCCAAACGCGTCTCCCTCGAACTCGCCCGGGACGAACTCGAATCCTTAAAAGCCGAAGTCCGGGATCGGACAACGCTCCTGGGCCGAGTGTCCGGCTGACTGTGTACAGCCCACTGGAGGACCCATGCAATACCTCGGATATATGGCCGCTGCCTACACCATCATCTGGGTGGCAATCCTCATCTACTTCCTCGGCCTCTCCCGCCGGGAGCGGGACATCTGGACCGAACTCCAGGACCTGAGGGAGTCCATCACCCACAGCGAGACCTCCGACCACCCTGATGAGAATGAGTGAATCAGCGAATCGGCGAATCGGCGAAACAGTGTGTCGGCCCATCCGCTGATTCGTCTCACATCCTTATGCCCGTCAAAAACGCTCGCAAAATTACCGCCCTCAAACACCGCAAGGCGCGAGAGGCCGAACAGAAGTTCATGATCGAAGGCATCCGTCTCACCGAAGAGGCCCTCCGGTCGAATGCCCCGGTGGAGCAGATGGTCTTCGACCGCGAAGCCCTCAAGGATGACGACCGCCTGAATCAGCTTTTTCAGGAAGCAACCCGCCGAAAAATCTTTATCCAGCAGACAGACCGCCGCGCCCTCAAGCACATGGGCGAGACCCAGCAGCCCGAAGGCGTCCTGGCCGTCGTGCGCATGCCCGCCTGGAACCGGGACCGCGCTCTGGAGTCAAACGCTCTTCTGCTCCTCGACCGCATCCGCGACCCCGGCAACCTGGGCCTCATCCAGCGTACCGCCGAAGCCGCAGGCGTGGGCGCCCTCTTCCTCTCCAGCGGCTCCGTCGAACTCTACAACCCCAAAGTCGTCCGCGCCTCCCGGGGCGCGCTCTTTCGCCTGCCCGTCTTCCGCAACGAAGACCTTCCCGCTCTCATCCAGGATCTGCGCGATCGCAGCGTCGCCGTCTTCTCCACCCACCTGGAAGGCACCCCCTTCTACGAGATCGCCCCCCCAGACCGCTTCGCCTTCCTCCTGGGCAACGAAACCTTCGGCATCGATCCCGCCCTCGACGGCCTGGCGGACGAGACCGTCACCATCCCGATGGCCAAAGGCGTCAACTCCCTCAACATCGCCGTGGCCGCGGGCATCCTCCTGTTCAAATTCAGAGAATTCCGACGAGAAAATGCTTAAGGCCCTGCGGAAGATCCGTCGGGCCTTTTTCCTGGGGGCATAAGCCGGCGCTGAAAATTCTCCTTGAAACGAAAGGAGTAATTAGATATATTGTATATACAATATATCACCCAGGAGACACCAGATGGAAGCCCAACTCATCGTCCGCCTCGATCCCGACCTGAAAGCCAAAATGCAGAGGCTCGCCCAGGCAGAGGGCAAAAGCGCCAGCCAGGTCATCAGAGAACTGATCGAAAACTACACACGGGAGCGGGACATGAGCGGACATATCGACGACCTGTGGAACCGGATCGGCGGAAAATTGGAATCGCGCGGTCTCGGTCCGGAGGACGTTGAACGTGCAATCCAGGACGTGAGAGCCGGGAAGCGATGAGAGTCGTCCTCGATACCAACGTCTTCATCTCCTCTTTCTTCGGCGGCAAACCCCGTGCAGTCATCGACCTGTGGAAACGCGGGCGCATCACGTTCTGCCTTTCAAGAGAAATCGTTGCCGAATACATCGAGGTTCTTCAACGCCTGGAAATAGACGAAAACGAGACAGCGCGCGTCCTCTCTCTGTTTGCCGGTGGATTTAACACGCTGTTCACTGCAAAAACACCGAACCTGACGGTTGTCGAAAACGATCCGGATGACGACAAATTCATCGAGTGCGCCGTTGCCTTAAGCGCTCGGTGTATCGTTTCAGGAGACAGCCATCTCCTCGATGTTGAAGACTACATGGGTATTCAGATCGTTACCCCGGCTCGATTTCTGCAACAACACACGGCCTGAATATCGAAGAACTGCAAGACTGTCTTAGACGAAGATATATGGAAGGCCCGGCAGGTTCCCCGCCGGGCCTTTTTCATTTGGCGCGGTGACACAGCATCCGACGCCCACGTTCTCATCCGTTCCATCTTATCGCTTAGACATCCGACGACATACCCAATAGTTTTGCCTGCGCCGAATCCAGGATCGAATCTCGGATAAAGGTGCTCGCACTCAAAATCTCAATACCAATAATCTCACCGTCACCATTGAGTTCTGCCGTGATATTGGGACTTATTTCAACACTCCCTGCTTCCTTCTCCTCCGAAATCAAAAGGTGAAGCACATCTTCATCCTTGAAATATACCATGTTCGGCTTATCCATTTTGAAATCTCCCCGTTCTTTGCCGGAACCGAATCTGTTGCCGTGTGATCGGGTGAATCGTTACTGGTGTAACCGAATTCTCGTACTGTTCGTAAGGTATCATTACCAGAAGATCATCGTGTCTTCCAACAACGACAGATCGGCGTGTCTCTGTGTCAAAATACCTTTCCGAAGAGTACCGCAGTATCCTTTCAATTTTCTCACGCTCAAATCCCCTGACCTCAACCCTGTATCTCATAAACAATAGTTCGGCCACTTTTAAGCAGCAATTTTGCCATAATCCCGCAGTTTTTGGTATTGGGGAGATTTTTTAATCAAATTTAGGTCGAGGTCTAACATTAAAAAAATATTCTGGAGAAAATACGTGTTGAAATAACAGGCTTTTACACTGGCCATGGAAAAGGGTATGGGTCTCGTATCTGATTGGGCTTGTAAGTGTTCCGTTTTGGCTAAATTGAGGGTTGTCAAAGAGGCATTAAAATGGAAAGCCAGCCGTTTTTGATCTCTGGCTTGACAGTCGCACAATCCGGTGAACTGTTTGGCATCTCTGAAAATAAATTCAATTTGGAAACGCGCTTTGTAATATCTGACAATCGTCTTGGCACTTAGGTCTTTGTCGGTTGAAAACAAGATCGCATATTTCTTCTTGTCCTTGTTCGTGTGATCCAGCAAGACGACGGCTTTCAAATTGCGTTTTAAGGAGACGTGATTCAAGACAAGACTGTAAATGGCGATGCCATCTTGTGTTTGGATATATGAAAACCGAGACAGGTCCTGCCAGTTGACTTTGCCGTCATAGGTCTTGTGCCTTCCGCTTCCCTTTTCCCGTTTTGGTCCGGTGTAGAGATAGCGCATATTGGCGTCGCAGCGCAATTTGCCGATCTGGTGTAGATCCAAATCACGGACGCCATCAACAAATTTCTTCTTGCTAAAATAGCCATCGATAACGGTATATTTTTCATTCTCTAACAAGCTGGGTTTGACATCACTCAGGTGCTGTAAATACTGATCTGTTAGGGTTTCGACGTCTTCTGCCTGTTTGGAGCTTTGCTTTTTCGACTTGGCTTTCCCCTTTTTTTTGGTGCCCTTTTTCTTGACGGTCCTTTTCTTTTTATTGACCTTGACGACATCCTGTTTAGGCTTAGACTCAGACATTTGGCGTTCATCTCCAGGATCGGTTTGACGAACGGACAGCGTAAAGCCTGTGTTTCTCAAAACATCCACGATGGCCACACTGGAGACTTCCAACCCCTTTTCGCTCCGACGATGACAACCGTTCCAGAAATAATCCAGACCATAGGTCTGCTTGCCCGACTTGGACACAAAAGAAGCATCTAACACGATGATCCGTTCACTTTCTCTGCCCAGGCTTTCATTGATCACCGCTCGGTTGAAGGCCACAAATTCAAAGGGTTTGGCAAACTGGCGTGAATACGTCTTCTGTGACAAAGGAGAGTAACGCGATAGGTTACGAAAATTGATCTTGCCGTGAGCTGTTAGGATCGCTGTAAACACAGCCATCAGAAACTTTTTTTGAGGCTTGGAAATCTTGAAACTCTTGAGTATCTTTTCTGCCAGTTCCATTGTGCCGTCTCTCCAGATAAAGGGTATCGTTGACGTGGTGGTCTATGATACCTAATCTGCGTGAACGGCACTTTTTTGTCAAAGAAAACTGTCCGCCATATTGATATACTCTGACCAGATAATCGAGATCTCATCAGGATTTTCCAAAGGCCCTCCCATTCATTCTATAATTTACCGAAAAATACACCAATATGGATAGGGAGTCAAGGTAGAGCATCAGGTCAAAATCTCCCCTTCTCCCGCCTGCGGGAGAAGGGGCCGGGAGATGAGGGCCTCAATACGCCCCCGTCAGCAGCGATCCCACATTCTTCTCATCCCCGTACGCGCCGTACAGGTGCGGCCGCCGCTGAATCCAGTTCACCTCCCGGAAGCAGCCCGCGTTCCAGGTCCGGAACCCGTCCTCCAGCACAACCGTCGCCGTGATAAAATCCTGATCCCCCTCGTTCCAGGCCAGGATATCCCCCTTGCGGTCAATAATGCAACTCCCATGCGAATTGTTCCGCGCAACCACCATGCACAACTGATTGTCCATCGCACGGGTGCGCATAATCGCCTTCCACCGGTCTTCACTGAACAGGGGTGACCCCGGGCTCCAGCGGCTCGCCCGGTGGTCGCCCATAATGGGCAGCAGCAGAAAATCCGCGCCGCTCAGGCCCACCATCCGCGATGACTCCGCCGCCGAACTGTCCATACAGATATTGCACCCGACCCGCCCGATCACGGTATCGAACATCGGAAAGTCGTCCCCGGGCAGAATGCCGGACTCGCTCTCCCCGCCCACTGCCAGGTGAACCTTGTGGTATCGCCCTTCGACCTCCCCGTCCGGACCAATCAGCGCCGCCGTGTTGTGTACCGCATCGCCGTCCCGTTCGATCAGCCCCAGCAAGAGGTATGCCGCGTGTTCTTTGGCCAGCGCCGCAAACAGGTCCGTCTCCGGCCCCGGCAGCGGCACCGCCAGGTCGATCTGGCTGCCCTGGATCCCCCACTGCAGCGCGATCTCCGGCAGCACGATCAGGTCCGGTCCCGCCTCACAGGCCGCTTCGCACAGGGGCAGATAATAATCGATATTGTCCTGGACCGAAGCAAACGGCCCCTTCCGGCTGCCCGCTTTGCCCGTTACCACCGCAACCTTCACCGGGCGCGGCCCCTCCGGAGCCGAAACCGCTTTCACCTGAGGTAGCTGCCAGGTAGACTCTCCCGTTGTAGACCATCGAAACGTGCAGCGCAGCGTCAGACGGTCCGCCCCTTCGGGCGCAATCAGAATCCGCGAAAACCGGACCAATCGTTCCCCCGTCCATTCCGGAAGCAGGTAGTCCCATCCCTCAACCTTATTCCCGCGAACCGTCGCATCATCCGGCGCCATCTCCCCCCAGTACGCCTTGCACCGCAGCGTATCCCGCGCATGATCAATTCCTTTGTGCTCGACTTCCCAGCTCAGGTGATAAGACTGTCCCGGCCTCACTCCGGAATAGATCGCCTGCCATCCCCCCACGCAAGTCCGCGTCCCATTGGCCGCAATCGCCAGCGTCTCCCCGCTCTTCTCCGTAAGCGGAGCCGCAGCCGAATGCGGCGCCCAGGCCTCGATTGTCTCCAGCTTTAAGTCGGCCACATCAACCCCCTTCTATAGGTTTTTCAAAATCTCAAACCGCGTCTCCAGCGCATCGTTCCCCGTACCTCCGAACCGCACATCCAGCACCCACGGCGCCGCCTCTCCCCGGCGCAGCGGGTTCCTGCCCAGCCACCGGTTATCCCGATAAAGCCGCGTCTTCACCTTCCCGTCGGCATTCACACAAACGCCTAATCGCACCTTCCCCCGTGTCGCCACAAACCCGTCTTCCGTCTCCTCCATCTCCACCCCGTACTCGAAATGCCACCGGGCAACGTGCGGCTTTCCATCGCCTCCCTGTACCCGATCCACAACCGTCCACCCCCTGCGGTACCGGAAATCCACCTCCCGCGACAGCCTCACGCCGGGATACCCCTTGTGGGAACTTATCATCCGCACCCCACCGTCGTCCTCTTCGTACTTTGTCCTGACCGGTGTAGGCTCCGGCCCCCATCTTTGAGTCAGCTCCGCGATCGACCGGGCGGGTGCTCCTCCCACCAGCACGACGTTGTGTGATGTCATCGCGTAAAAATGCCCCCGGATGGGTTTCGTGCGGATCTCCTCTTTGTTCAGGTACGAGTAAAGCTCCGTCATCGGCGTCCCGACAATCGCCTCTCCGCGCACCACGAGCTGGAGCGAAAGCGCATCGTCGTGCGCGTGGTTGGGCAATCCCGGACCGGGCACGGACAGCGCCATCCCGGATGCCCGGGGCGTCCACGCATCCCGCGCCACAAAATAGCCCGACGTCGGCTGGTACACCGTTAGCGGCAGCTTCTGCGGCTTCACCCCCTTCAGCGCCTTGCGGTCTTCGGGGTCCACGTACCGTTTCAACCGGAGCCGGTTCACCACATCCGCGGCCACGCGGTTTTTGAACAGCCCCACAGAAATCCCCATCGAACGGGCGTTGGACGGCGCAACCGGCCTGCCATCCCCGATGTCGGGCGGCGCTCCCGTGGGCAGTGTGATCAATGCCATATTCTCCGCACATCGCTTCAGCCGGGCTTTTGCCTTTGCGTCCAGCAGGGAAACGCGGTTCAATGCGGCCAGTTTCAGCGGCCTGGTAAACATGCTAAATGAAGAAATCGTGTACCCCGTGGACCGCTCCTCGTACCCTCCGTCCGACAGAAAACTGTGCTTCACATGCTTTGCGATCACCGGCCGGCCCTGCTCGACCAATTTGGCCACTTCCGGAAACTCCGGCAGCATCGTCCCAAAAATAAACGGCGCCGTCCCCCGCTCCCACAGGTGGTGGTTCGCCGGTACGTATGGGCTCGTCTCGTATCGCCGGTACTGCAATGCCGTAAACCAGATCGACCGGATCAGCTTGAATCCCGTCTCCGCCGAAACCTCGGGCGCGAACACAATCCCCCCATAAAGCACATCCAGCCAGGAGATCACCCGGAAGGCGGTGGGCATCGCCTTGTGCCCGTCCGGCATGGAAAAGATCGCTTTCCTGGGCCCGAAATCCTGGTCCATCACCAGGGGCCAGTCCACCACCCACCGGTCCATCAACTGCGCGAACTTGGCCGCATACACCGAACGCCCGGTTCGGGCGTAGGCCGCGGCCAGGTCCCGCATCCAGTTACACCGCTTGAAAGTCGACGGCGGAGAGGCCAGCCCCCGCATCTCCTTTGTGTACCACCTCAGATCTTTTCCGAAGTCCCACAGCTTGTCTCCCGTCAGGTGAAACCGGTTCTTCAGCACATGGTCCGCACGCCGGACCGCCGCCGCATCCGGCCCGCTCCACGAAGACGGCACATCCCGCCGCCTTCCGCTGCGCACGTCGAAAAACCATTGCGGCCGCTGCCGCACCCGGAAATGCTCTACCAGCGCCCCTTTTGCAGCAGATAGGTCGCCGGCGTCCAGCGCCCGGCGCATCGCCCCCAGGTCCCGCCGTTTCAGGTCCAGGGCATTGAAAACATCAACATCCCGGATCTTGCGTTCGTCTCCTGGAATTTCGGCCATCGTTCACCCTCCTCTGTAGGCGAGGCGGGGCGAGGGAAACTCGCCCCTACGCGTCGCCTCACTCCTCCCCTTCGTAATAATCGACCTCCTGCCGGTAGATCGTGCCCCCGGGCGGCCGGAACATCCATTTATCCGCATTCCGCAATCTCCTCACGCCGCTTCCCCCACCAGCGTCCCGATATTCTCCACTACCTTATACACCGCCCGCGCCACATCTTCCACAACCTCCCGGTCTCCCAGCAGCCAGTTCTGCACCATCCACATCGTCGTATTCGCACGCGCGTGTTCGGCATTGGGAAAACGGCCCTCCTTCGCCGCCTGGATATTTCGTCCGGTAAACCGCCGCAGGTCCTCCTGGCGCAAATTCTCCCCGTTGCACAGCGCCATTTCGTGCACCAGCGTGGTATACCCCGTCCGGATAGAAATTCCCTCCGCCTTCAGCGCCTTTAAGAACACATCCCGGTGTACCCCCGCCAGCTCCGCAGCGTTGTAGTTCATGCTGTAGCTCAGATAACTGCACCGCGTAATCCGCTCGTCCAGCGTATACGGGTGCAGCCCCGGCACATCGCCCAGCCGTCTTGTCAGATGCGCCGCGTTCTCGATCCGCCGGTCAATCAGCTCATCCACCCGCGAAAGCTGCACCCTCAGCACCGCCGCCACGAACTCGCTCATCCGGTAGTTGCCGCCCATGACCGTGTACGCATGCGCAGCGCCCGCCTGGGGGCTTCCAAACTGCCGGTAGGACCGGCACAGGTCGGCCAGCGCCGCGTCGTCGGTCGTAATGATTCCTCCGTCGCCTGACACCATCGTCTTGGCCGCGTGAAAGCTGTACGACCCCACATGCCCGATCGTCCCCACCTTCTTCCCTTTCCACTCGGCCCCCTGCGCCTGGGCCGTATCCTCCAGGACCACCAGGTCGTGCCGCTGCGCGATCTCCATCATTGTGTCCATATCGGCCGGGATACCCGCTAAGTGCACCGGCATCAGCGCCCGCGTCCGCTCCGTGATCGCCGTTTCCGTCGCCTTCGGATCCATCGACAGATTCGCCGGATCGATATCCACCGGCACCGTCACCGCCCCCGCCAGAAGCACCGACAGCGGGCAGGCCACGAACGTTGTCGTCGGCATAATCACCTCGTCCCCCGGCCCCACCCCCGCCGCCTTCAGCGCAATGGTCATCGTCTCCGTACCGTTAATTGTTCCGATCGCGTGGGCCGCCCCGATCCAATCGGCAAATTCCGCCTCCAGCTCGGTCCCCTCCCTCCCCACTCCGTACTGCCACTTCCCGCTTCGGGCCACCCGGGCGGCGGCCTCCGCCTCCCGCTCATCGTGGACCGGCCACTCCGGAGGCGGCGCCGTACGAACCGGCTCTCCGCCGTGTACTGCAAGCTTGCTCACGCTCATCCCTCCTCCCCCTTACCGATACACCGTCTGAATCAACGCCTTAATGTACCCGCTCGCATACGCATGCCCCGCCCTCCCCGTTGGATCGGCCGGGATGCCCGGGGTGTGGTCCAGCATAATCGGACCGTCGTAGCCGACCGCCTTATAGGCCTCCATCGCCCGCAGCATATCGTTGTCTCCCTCGTCGATAAAGACCTCCTGGAACTTATAGGGCGTGCCCCGGATATCTCGGAAATGCACAAACACGATTTTGTCCTGCGACCCGATCCTTTGGATCGCCTTGATCACATCCTCCCCCATCTCGGCCACGCACCCCTGGCAGAACAGCATCCCGTTGGATCGGCTGGACACCATACCAAAAATCCGCTCGTAATTGTCTAAGCTCCCTACAATCCGGGCCGCGCCTCCAATCGGGTCCGGAACCGGCGGATCGTCCGGATGCAACGCAATCCGCACCCCGGCCTCTTCCGCTACAGGAACCACGCGCTTCAGGAAATACTCGATATTCTCAAATAGTGGTTCCGCGCCGATCACCTTATCCGGAACGTGGGGCGGATCTTTCATCAGTTCCTCGTACTCGAACGTACTGTACGTGGCCCCGCCCCGGCCGGTCGTCCCAGGCGACCGGAAATGGCTGATCGCGTAGAACGTCGTCGCCGTCCTCGAAATTCCCGCCCCCCCGATTGCACGCAGCACCTTCTTCCACACCTCAATCTGGTCGTCCCGCCCCGGCAGCCCCATCACGATTTTATCCCGGGGAACATAATGGGAATGCAGTACCGCCAGTTCCAGCCCGTGGTCCGCCACAAACTGCTTCAACCGCCTGAAATCCTCCGTATGGTCCTCCCCGTCGGCCATCTCCACTGGCAGGTGAACAATCAAACACTCCACCCCCACGGCCTTGTAGAAATTCAGGTTCTCCGACGTCACATCCTTCCAGTTCAACTGGTCCATCAGCTTCATACCAATCCCCTTTTTTTAACATCCTTCCTACGGATTATACACATCCCGCCCCTTCTCGCCTGCCAGCTCTCCCCCCGGCGTATCCGGCGTTTCCAGCCCGTAATCCGCCATCACCTGTGCGTAAACCCTGGCAAACCAGGTCGCGGTCAGGCCGTTCTCGTACCGGTTGTGCGGGGAATCCCCCTGCTGGAACCGCATTACCAGGTCCTCCCGGCGCAGCGTCTCTCCAACATCCCGCAGCGCCCGGGCCTCCAACTCGGCGCGGATCGAATCGTCCTCGTTTTCAAACAGCCGAACCCGGATCAGCCGGTAGAGAAACCGAACGATATGCCGGGTGTACCGAAACCGCCGGACATCGTCCGCGAGCCGGCGTGTCACTGTGGGGTCCGTCGCGTCTAAGAACACCTGGTCGATAATCCGCTCGGCCTCGTCCAGCTTTTGGATCGTCTGTAGAAGCGAAGGCCCGTCGTTCCTGAGCCTGTACGCGGGCGCATAGGGCATGTGTTCGCTGGTGAAAATTGTGAGCGGAGACTCGGGACTTCCCTTCTCCCTTAGAATCTGAAACAGACAGTGCCTCGGCTTCTCAAGCCCGGCATAATGTTTCAAAGGTTTGCAATTCCGCATCGCCTGTTCAAGCACATCGTAGAACCGCCCCATCTCTTCCGCATGGTTTTTGTACCGGAAATTCAGATAATCCACAACAAACGCCCGACAGTCCAGCTCGTGATCCCACAACTGCGCGGCAAACTGCGTATTCGTCAGAGAAAGCGTTCCCCAGTCGGCCGTGGGCACGTGCATATAGTTCATATGCCGTGCGCCGGTGTTATAATAAAACGGGATATCCACCGCCATCGTCTTGGAAAAGGGAATCGCAAGCGAGACGAAACTTGAAACATTATAATATTCCCCAATGACCATGTCGCCCTTGAACAGACAGTCGGGGTTCTCGGTCCAGTCCTTCAAAAGCGCCACCAGCCCCGCATTGATCTCGGTACAGGAAGGATCGTCTAAGGGATGCGCAAAGCATCTCTCAATCGTAAAAAACGTAACGACCGTACCGTCGTGATCGAAATCCGGCGGCAGCGCTTTTGTGGGAATTGGAAGCGTTTCGTGGTAGGCCGGAATCCCAACGCGGACCTCCCGATTCAAACGACTCTTTCTTTTTGCCTTGAGAATGGCCTGACGGCAGTCGTGGGCAAGCAGCAGGGTCTGGTCGGTTGGATTCCCCAGTTCCTGGCACGCCTCGCACTCACACCATTTTCCGTTGTCAAGCGGCCAGACCCGGATCGTATCCGTCCACTGATTTTCCCCTGAAATCAGGTCCTCCACCAGATTGTCGGCCAGCGTCTTTCTCACTTCTTCGTTGGAAAAGCAGATATTGTACCCCACCCCCCGGTTGATTTCGCCCTTCCGTTCTCCGCCCGAAAGACAGTACCACTCCGGGTGGTCGGCGAAATACTCGGCAGGCGGTACATACCGGTGAAAAATACTGTGCCCGCCGGCTTCAAACTTCAAACACAGCTTGCGGCAGAACGGCTTGTTGGACTCAGCGGCAAACCACAAATTCAATTTGTTGCGGACCATCCATAACAGGAAAGTCTCTCCTCCCCGGTCGTCATTTCCGTGAAACCCCCGCGTGACAAACGAAGGCGACCGGCTCATATCCAGGTCCGAAAGCGGCCGGGGAAGGGTCTCGGGAATATGGGTATCATAGTCGGCAGGTCCCGGCCACCGGAATCCCATCTGCTCAAGCAGCTCATAAACCCCGTAGAGCGCCCCGGCCCTGTCGCTTCCCAGCACAAGATACCCGCAGGCGTCCTGCTCCCCCACCGTCCTGATTACAAAAGACTGCCCCACCTCCGGAAGGTCCACCTCACCAAAACGCTCGATGACCTTCTCGCGCGCCTGCGCAAAAGAGGAGGGTCCCAGAACCGCGATAAACGGCGCCTCTGGAAACGCCCCCTCAAATGTCTCGACCTCTGCCTGAACGTGGGAAATCCTCGAGAGAAATTCCGCAGCCTCCACCGCCGCAAACGCCAGCGTACAGACCTCGTGTTCAGCCCCCTCCGCCGCCGACCAATCCACCTCCTGCTCCCCCCGGGCCGCTTCCTCAACCGTCCCAAAAGCCCCCTTCGGCGCCAGTATCTTCCAATCCATCGCCACACCTCCTGAGGTATCCATCTCCTGCCCCTTTTACCTTTTGCCTTTTACCTTTTTACTTGCTTTCCCCTCCACCTCCGCCCACCCCTTATCCAGCCCCACCTCCCCCAACGACGGCTTCTCCCACGCCACTGAATAGTCCCGCTCCTCAAAGCCTGGACTCCCCCCCGGCCCGTAACCCGCCTTCTCCGACACTTGCCTCAAAGGCACAAACTGGGGATCAACTCTCTCCTCGCTCACCTCGCACCGCAGAAATCCCAGCGTCACATCCCCGTCCGGCCAGCGGTCCACCCGCTGGGGAAACGCCACTGCGGGCGAATACTGAAAAACCATCCCCTCGGCCGCCACACGGCGCCGGCAGTGAATGTGCGAACTGATCACCAGCGTCGCCCCCGTCTCCTGAAACACCCGCAGCATCCGGCTTCTGTGCGGCTCGTCCGTCCCAAAGATCCACTCGCGCCGGTCCACGTTCACGTCCCAGTTCGGCTCGTGTACATCCGACACAAACAGCGCCGGATGCATAATCCAGACATGGCGCTTTGCCCGGGGTTCTTCAACCTGTGCCTCCAGCCAGTTCCACATCTCGTCTTCATCGGGCAATCCCGACCCTGCCAGAAGCGCGTCAAATCCACTGAACCGGACGTCCTTGTGTACAAAACTCCACCGGCTTGATCCGAACACCGACCGGTACAGATCTACCGACGCCTTCCGGATGCTTTCCTCCGAACCGGCCTGGAACTTATTCCCCACATCGTGGTTCCCCGGGATCGCATAATACGGAAACGGCAGCCTGTCCAGATCGGCCTTCATCTGCTCCAGCTCGTAGCGATGGGTATTGCCGTCCCGCGTCAGATCCCCTCCCACAATCAAAAATTCCGGCCCGATCTCCAGAATCTGCTTCCGCGCCGTCTCCCAGTTCTCAACCCATCCCGGCTGAAACCGATAAGACCTCGGTGTCCCCACGTGAACATCAGAAACATGTACAAATGTCCAGCAACCCATAACCGCCTCCCAGGACAACAACCTTCCCCTTTTTTACTTTTTACTTTTTACTTTTCCCTTCCCCAACACCCCCTCCACAAACCCGTACGCCGCTTCCCGCACCTCGGGCGGAAAACTGTGTCCCGCATCCGGGTACACCACCACCAGCCGATCCTTCACCCCCAGCAGCTTATAAACCGGCATCGCCGCATCAATACAATCTCGCACTCCCGACACTTCAAAATTGCTGTCCTTCACCGGCGCATTCACAAAGACCGCCCGGGGCGCCAGCGCGGCCAGCATCTCCGTAAAATCGAACGGCATCCGCTTCGGGTCCTCGCCGTACACCTCGGCAATGCGCGGCATGTAATACTTCCGCTGGCTCCACCCGCTCAAATCTCCCTCGAAATACCTGGGAAACGAATTGAACCCGCAGCTGGAAACCATCACCTTCAGCCGCGAATCGAAGACCCCCACAAACAGCGTATTGTGCCCCCCCAGCGAATGTCCGATACATCCGATGCGTTCCGCGTCCACCTCCGGCAGCGATGCCAGCAGGTCCACCGCCCGCATGTGGTTCCAGACTCCCTTCATCGTCACGCTGCCGTACCCGTGCGCGTACGCATCGACCTCGTAGTCCCCAAAATGCGGATAGTCCGGCGCCAGCGTTACATATCCCCTCTGGGCCAGCTCCAACGCATAATGCAAATTCGGCAGCCCGTCCACACCGGCCGGCTCCCCCTTCCCGACCGTCGTCGTCTGGTGCAAACAGAGCATCGCGGGCGCCTTCCCCGTCAGCCCCTTCGGGACCAGCAAATAGGCCGGCGCCCGATCCCCCGGCTCCGACACGAACGTCACCTTCTTCCGCACCACCGAAGGCAGTTCCACTGTCTCAAGTACCTCTACATTCAGCGGCTCAAGACGCGACCGGTCCGGCAGCGGTCCCATCACAAGCTGCATATTGGCCAGAATATGCGCCCGCCGTTTTGGCCACCCCTCGGCCTTTGCAATCACATGCTCTCCGCCATCGGCGTCCAGATAAACCAGCAGTCGCATCTTATCCCGGTAAAACGGCGGTTCGCCCTGCTGCGCCTCAGCCGGACTCATCATCACCTCCAGAAGCACAAAAATCAAAAAGCACCACATCGAAACCCCCTTGAATTGCGGAATGCGGATTGCGGATTGCAGAATAAAGGCTTTCCAATCCGCAATCCGCATTCCCAAATCCGCAATCTCCCTTCACCGCGTCGTCCATCCCCCGTCCACAAACAGCGAACTTCCCGTCATATAACTGGACGCGTCGCTGGCTAAGAAAACCGCCGCTCCCTGAATCTCGTGCAGCTCCGCCCACCGGTTCATCGCCGTCTGGCCGATAACCGCCTGCACCTTCTCAGGCTCCTTTAACAGCGGCCGGTTGATTTCCGTCAAAAACGGTCCCGGGCAGAGCGCATTGCACCGCACCCCGGCCGACGCCCACTCCAGGGCCAGGGTCCGCGTTAACCCCAGAATGCCCGCCTTGGAAGAACAATACGCTGTTCGCTCGGCCAGCCCAACCGCGCTCAGTGCGGACCCCACGTTGATCACCGATCCCTGCCCCTGTTCCACCATCGCCCGACCGGCGGCCCGGCAGCAGAGCCAGGATCCCGTCAAATTGACATCCAGTACCTGTTTAAACTCGTCTACTGGAAACGCGCCTACCGGATGGCGGATGTTGATCCCCGCGCTGTTGATCAGCACGTCCACCCGACCGAATTTTTCCAGCACCGTTTCAAACAGCCAGTCCACATCCGCCTCTTTCGTCACATCTGCAGCTACACCGATGCTCTCCTGCCCCGTCTCCAATGCGATCTCTTCCGCAACCCCCTTGCAGTCCTCTAAGTGCCGGGAACAGATCACCGTCGTCGCGCCCGCCTGCGCCAGCCCCAGCGCCATCGCGCGCCCCAGCCCCTTCGACCCGCCGGTGACAACGGCAATCCGACCGTCCAGCCGGAACAGGTCCATTGTATTCACATCCGCCATAATAGTCTCCTTTTTCCTATCCGAAGCCCTACTTCAGCCCATCGCGCAGCAGCCGGTACAGATTCAGCCCGTAATGCAAGAAACCCAGATCGTTCGGATGCGTCCCATCTTCCAGATACCAGGACTGGTTGGGCACCAGCGCCGACCCGTCAATCGCGATTACATCTTCCGCCTCCAGCGTTGCCTCTAAGATTGCCCGCGAAAAATCCGCAAGGATACCCCCGCCCTTCTGCTCGTGCCCGGTCTCCCGCCAGATCGGGCTCAACACCGCCACGCGCGTCCGGTCGGCCGGAAACATCGTCCGCAGCTTCCCCAGGTAATCTCTCACCGTCCCGCGGATTTCCGCCTGTGTCGTATTCCGCCCCCAGTCGTTCGTCCCATAAGCTACCGTCACCAGATCCGGCGCAAAAGAAAGCGCCGGGTCCAGCGAGTCCGGATCGAAAATATGCCCTCCCACCCCCTGGTTCAAAAGCTCCGCCCCCAGCATCCGCGCAAGCTGCACCGGGTACGTAGAACAGGCACTGCGCGCATCCATCCCCTGCGTAATCGAATCTCCCAGACAGAGCAGCCTGTACGACGGCCGGTCCAGCGGCGCCACAGCCGCATCCGCCTCCAGCGCAACCGAAAGCACCTTCACCTCCAGATTCGGCGAAAAATAGACCCGCACCTCCCGTTCCCGGCGCTCCTCCACTTCGAACAGCCGCGTCTCAAAAACCCCCGCCGCATCGTCTAAGCGCACCGCGTGGGAAATCACCCCGTCGATCTCCACATCCATCCCAAAATACCGCCGCGCCCCCGACAGCACGGCCAGCTTCACATCCAGAAACGATGAATTCGTCCGAAACCCCAGCGACACTCCCGCGTTGCACCGCGCCCGAATCCCCCAGCCCTCGCTCTGATCGTAATACGCCAGCTGGGCGGGAGTCATTCGCAACAGCCGGACCCCGTCCTCTTCCCGCACCACCTCAAGTACGCCCTGAACATAATCCTCGACCGCCTGCTCGAGCAGATTCATCAAACCTCCATATCAGAAAAATTATATTTCCTGGTCTTATCCTTGAATTTTGTCCTTCAAATCCGCCACATACACCCGCCGTTTCCCTTCTGCGCACCCATTAAACGCGACCCACCGAAACGACCGATCCCACGCCGGATGCGGATCGATTCGCAGCTCCTTCTTTGGTCCCGGATAGGGCGGATCGTTGTTGATTCGCACCAGCACCTCTTCCCGTCCCTCCTCTAAGTCGATCCATCTAATCGGCGTGGTCCCGTCGCCGTAGGCCAGCGGCTCGTGCAGGTACACATCGGTCAGCACATGCCGCCCGTCGGGATGCAGCGTCGGGTGTCCCGATCCCACCACCGCTTCGGTCATCACGCCGAAATCGCTCCCGTCGTACCGAGCTTTCACAAGCCGCAGCGTCTCCCCGTCCGGCTTCAGGTTGATCATCACCGTCTCCCCGTCCGGACACCAGTTGGGGTGGTGCCCGCCCTTGCCCCACTCCGATTCGGGAATCGCCACGCGGATATCCGACCCATCGGACTGCATCGTAATCACATTGTGCTTCATCTTACCGCCCCCGTGGGGCTTCCACCGCAGCACGAACATCAACCGGTCGCCCTGCAAATTGTACTTCACGTGAAACCCGAAAAAATCCCCGTCCGCATACGCGTCGGGATCAAACGCCGGAACCGCCGTCTCCACCATCTCTTTTAGAGAAACCAGCAGCCGACACGCCCCGGTCTCCGTCTCCGTCACGTAGATCCCGTCCTCGGCAGACGCTCCCCGGTTCACAGGCACGGCCTCGGGAGGCGCGGCCACCCCGTAGCCCACCTGCGTGGCCCCTGTCCGAAGCAAACAGGGGCTGGCGACCTGCCGCCCATCCGGCGATACCATATAGACCGTGCCCTCAAGCGCCTTCCGCTCCCCCGAAAACGGGTCCATCATCACCCCGAACGGCCGCCACGCCTCCGTATCCAGATCGTTAAAAAAAAGCTGCGTATCGTTCGCTCCCCACTGCACCTGCGCCCCCAGCTGCGTGCCCCATCCCTTCGTCTGGGCAATGGCGCGCTCCTCACCTGTTTCCAGGTCCACCAGCAGCACCTCCGCCGCATCCCCAAGCTCCGGCATCCGGTCTTCAAACAGAAAACGCGTCAGCCCCAGGTACCGGCCCGAGGGGCTGAACGGAGACGTGTCGAAAAACCGGTGAATTGCCCGCCCCGTTCCCGGGGTTGCACACCAGACCGGAACGAGCGGATCGAAATCCGTATACCGTGGGAATCGCTCCGAAATCTCGAAAGCCATTTTGAAATCCTTTCGAATCGAGTTTTTAAATACAACACTACCACTCGAACAGAATAAGAGAATCTTGAGGGAATGTCAAGCAGCGTGGCGCATCGCTATTTTTGCACAATCGAAATTGGCTTGACGCGGTTCTCAAGCAGTTTTATACTTACCCGTGTTATAACATAAAATCGAATGGAGCGCTTTATGGTATCCGATCTTGACATGTATCTGTTCGATCTGCGGGGGTATCTGGTCCTGGAAGGGGCGCTGACCTCCGGGGAAGTCGCGGACCTCAATACCTGCCTGGATAAGATCCCGCCGATGAACCCCGGCCAGTGGTACGGCTACATCCACGCGCACCAGTATGGGGACGACACCTCCGGGCTCAACCTCCAGCAGATCTACGAAGCGGGCGAGCCCTTTGAAAAGCTGGTTGATCACCCCGCGTGGATCGACAAAGTGAAGTACTTCGTGGGAGGAGAAGGGTCCTTCGATTACCACCACGGTCCCCTTTTCATCGACGAAAACTTCGCCAACTTCCGGGAACCGGGAGAGGCCATCGGCCTCCATTCCGGCGGCTACCCTCCCATTATGCGCAACCAGTTCCGGTATCACGGCGGCCGGTTCATGTGCGGGCAGGTCAATATCCTCATCGCGCTGACCCATATCGGCCCCGGCGACGGCGGTACCATGCTCATCCCCGGCAGCCACAAGTCCAACTTCAAGCACCCGCACTATGACCAATACCGAATGGCCAGAGGGTCTTCCGTGGACGGCATCGAAGGAGCGATTGAGGTACAGGTGAAAGCCGGAGACGCGCTGCTGTTCGTGGACGGGATCTCTCACGGCTCCGCAAAGCGGATCAACCCGGGTATCCGGAGAACCGTGGTCTACCGCTACGGGCCGTCCTGGGGCAATTTTCGCCACGGGTACCAGCCTTCACCCGAACTTCTGGACCGCCTCACGCCCGAACGCCGACAAATCGTGCAGCCCCAGAAACGCCTGCCCAGAGAGCCCAACCTGAAAGACTGCTGAGACGATTGACGCGATCCAGAGCATTCGACCGCGTGTAAAGAGTGTTGACAAGCGTTACCATATAAGGTAACATTTATGTATGGGAAAGATCAGGCGTGGGAACTTCGTGTTCATCTTCTGGGAGGGTGATCACCCTCCTCGACATATACCGGGATGGCACGTTGGTTGTGAAGTGGGATCTTGAGAATGACAAGCCGATGCAAGGGGAAGCAACTCGACGAATCCTCAAGTATATCAACGAGTTACGAAGTGAGGGAAGATTGTGAAGATTAAAAAAGTAGTGCCTAACAACCGGAAGAAGGCCTTCGAAGTATATACGCGGGGGAAGAGCTTTGTCTTTCCGTATGCGGTTGTACGACCCACTCCGACGACAGCGGACAAAGTGGTTGATGCCGGCGTGGATGAGGAGATGGGGAAAGAAGGCTTTGTGTACAGACTTGAGTCTGGAGAAGAGGGGGCTGTACACGTTGACCATGTGTTGGAGTACAACAAGGATCCGAGTTACATGGCGGACATGCTTCTGTACAAATTGACCTTATGGGCTCAAGAGGCAACCAGGAAATCCGGATTGAGCACGCGAGAGTTAATTCGAAGACTGGGAACTTCACCCGCCCAGTTCTATCGGCTTCTCGACCAGACAAATTACAGAAAATCGATACGGCAGCTCCTTACTCTGCTGCATATACTCAATTGCGAAGTCGATGTCGTGCTGAAAAGACCGCGGGGAGTTCGTGCTGCGAGACAAGATCATTGAGCAACTTGCGAGGTGTTGTATGAAGAGCTTTTGGTGGGTTTTGCTTTTCTCTCTCTTTGCTTTTGTCATTTCCGCACTGGCCAGTTCGGTGAATGATACTTTTGGCGCTTACTGGTACCAGGGTAAAGCGGAGTTGACCAGTTACACGCTGGAACAAGCTCGGTACGGTGAAGTCCACCAGGGCCACGCGGTTCTGATTTATGTTACCGAAGACTTCTCCCGTCATAAGCAGGTCAAGTTAGATGACCCTGATGCCGCCGGCGCCGATCGTGTTAAGGTGATGAAGCTGAACCTGACCAAAAAGTTCAACACCGGTATCTATCCCTATTCGATGATGACCTCGGTGTTTACCCCTGTGGATTGGGAGGCGCATCCCAATACACTGAAGGTCACAACGTCTTCGCAAGAGTGGTGTGGCCATACCTTTGTACAACTGAACCGGACCGAAGCGGGTTATCGGGTTCAACAGTACTCCTATTTTGAGCGTGAAGGGGATGAGACGCTCACGCTCCGGGCAGCCATTCCCGAAGATGAACTGTGGATCACCATCCGTCTGAATCCAGAAAATCTCCCAACCGGTAAATTGCAGTTGATCCCGGGCACGATGTTCCAGCGCTTGCGCCATGCCTCATGGGGTCTGCAGGAGGCCACAGCCAGGCTTGAGCCGGTGGCCGGAAATGATCGGTTGATGGGCTATACGATTACCTACCCGGATCTTGACCGAACGCTGACCATCCATTTCAGTAAGGAATTTCCTCACGAGATTGAAGGGTGGGAAGAGAGCTACCCGTCCGGGTGGGGACGGCGCGCCAATCGTCTGACAACGCGAGCCAGACGAGTTAAGCGGATGTTGAGCGATTACTGGACTAAAAACCGGGTTGTAGATACCGTTTTACGCCGGGAACTCGGTCTGGAATAGATAACAATCCCCATCAGGGTGTCCCCCGGTGGACAGGCTGATCCCGGACGCCCAGCGAGAATTATTCGTTTTGATGAATAATTTGACGGCGGGCTTTTTTATTTGGATAATTTATACGCCCGATCAGGCGCCGGCTTCCCGGCGGGCACGATTCAGGGCGCCGTAACAGGATTCCGCAGCAGCCCAGGGATCGTAGTCCGGGGCTCTCCATATCATGGCGCTGACTTCGGCGGTGACGGGTACCGTGAGGTTGGCCTGGACCAAGGTTTTGATGTATGTGGTCAAGTTCAACTCGCCCTCGCCGGGCAGGAGGAATTTGACCTGGCCGTTGGTCATGGTTCCGTCCTTGATGTGGATGTGGGCGGCATAGGGCAGGCAGAGGTCAACGCAGCGCTGCAGGTCCATGCCCTGGACGAAGAAGTGGCTGTAATCGAAGTTGAGTTTCAGGTGGGAGTGGTCGGTCTGTTGCATGAGCCAGGCGGCTTTTTCGGGGGTTTCGAATGCGCCGCCTACATGCGGTTCGATGGTCAGGACGGTGTTGGCCCCGGCCGCGAGATCCGCCAGTTCGAGGAGGTCGTCGGCAACGGCTTCCTTTTCGGTGTCCCAGTTGAGCTGGCGGCCGCTCAGGGTGCTGGTGACCACGGCGGGTTCGCTGCCGAAATTCAGGTCCCGGGCCAGGGCGCAGATGTCGACGAAATGGCCGAGCATGGCCTGCCGAGCATCGCCCTGAGCGCAGGTGGGTACGGGGCCGAAGAGGGCGGGTGGTGGGAAGCCCAGGTCTTTCAGGAGAGTCACCAGGTTTTGGCGGGCGGCTGCATCGAGCTTATGGGGAGCGGTGGGCCAGTCGTCGCCTACGGCGATTTCCAGGGCGTCGTAGCCGATGGACCGGACTCGGGGCAGGGCCTCAAAGATGTCGAGGCGCTGCATGGCGTAGGTGCTGTAGCCGAGTTTCATGGGAATGTCTCACGGTATCGGGTGATCGGTTGTTGGGAAATTTGCGTGCAGAAAGGAAAGAAAGCGTGTAGTGAATGTCAAGGGTTCTTCGCGTGCGTCTGTTTTTAAAGGGTATTGAACCTTAATCCCATGAGGAGTTCTGTCTTATGGCTTTTTCTGTTACCGGCATGGCTTGTCGCGCTACGGTTACCGGCACACGGGGGATGATCGCTTCGGCGCATCCGCTTGCGTCGGTTGCCGGTCTGCGGATTCTGATGCAGGGCGGCAATGCGATTGACGCGGCGGTGGCCACGGCGGCTGCGCTGAATGTGGTGGAGCCCTATATGTCGGGCATCGGCGGCGATGGGTTTATGCATATTTACAGCGCCAGGGAAAAAGAACACAAGGTGATCGATTACATGGGTCTTTCGCCGAAGGCTGCAGAGCTTGCGCTGTACGACAGCCCGGAAGTGCGGAACCGGGGCCCTCTTACGCCCTTAGTGCCCGGCGCCTGCGGGGGCTGGCTGGAGGCGCTGCGTCGGTACGGGTCGATGGATGCGGAAACGGTTTTTGGGCCGGCGATCGAGTACGCGGAGCAGGGGTTCGCATTTACGGTTAAGAACCACCTGTTTACCCAGTCCAATGCGGCGGATCTGAGCCGATATCCCGATTCGGCGGCGACCTATTTGCCCGGGGGCAACGCCCCGAAGCCCGGTGAGGTGCTGGTTCAGCAGGATCTGGCCCGGACGTTTCGGGCGGTTGTGGAGGGTGGGCCGGACGTTTTCTATCGAGGGGAGATCGCGGATCGGATTGTGCGGTATATGGAGGAGAGCGGGGGGCTTATTACGCGCGAGGATCTGGAGGGGTTCGAACCGGTCTGGCTTGATCCGGTCCACGTGGACTACCGGGGGTACAGCATTTTTGCGCCGCCCCCGCCCTGCCAGGCGGTGCAGTATTTAGAGATGTTCAATATTATGGAAGGGTTCGACGTGGGGGAGATGGGGCACAATACAGCGGCGACCCTGCACCGGTTTATCGAGGCCGCGAAGCTGGCTACGGCGGACCGGACGGAGTACACGGGGATCGAGGAGCCGCCTGTGGCGGGGTTGCTGTCCAAAGAGTACGCGCGTGTGCGGCGTGAGCTTATCGGGGAGCGGGCACAGCCCACGGGGGGAGAGATCTATACGGCGACCAAGATGGCGGACGAGGTGGTGGCGGGAGACCCGTATGCCTGGATGCAGACGGAGTGTACCACGCATTTCGATACGGCGGATGCGGAGGGCAATGCGGTTGCGGTTACGCAGAGCCTGGGCAGCGGGTACGGGTCGGCCGTGGTGGTTCCGGGTACGGGGATTGCGCTGAATAACATGATGCGGTGGTTCGACTTAGAGCCGCAGAGTCCGAACGTTGTGGGCCCGTCCAAGAAGATCGAGATGTGCATGTCGCCGGTGCAGGTGTGGGACGCGCATGGGCTGCGTTTGCTGATTGGTACGCCGGGCAGCTACGGTATTTTGCAGACGACGCCCCAGATGATTATGAATGTGCTGGATCACAATATGAACATCCAGGCCGCGATCGAGGCTCCGCGTTTGAAGGCGACTTCTCCGGGGTTCCGGGTGGATGTGGAGACGCGGATTTCCGAGGAGGTTCTGGCCGAGCTGGAGGAGATGGGGCACGCATTCAACCGTCTGGGCGATTGGTCTGCCGGCGTGGGCGGCGGGCAGGGGATTATGGTTGATCCGGAGACCGGCTCTTTTATGGGGGGCGCCGATCCGAGGCGGGATGGGTACTCGATTGGGTGGTGAGACCGAATATACAAGGAGAATTCTATGAATTTTGGCCTCAAAATCCAGGAGATGGATGCTCTGGTTGAAAAACACAGGGCGTTTCGGGAAAGCTGTTTGAATCTGATCGCGTCGGAGAATACGCCGAGCCCGCTGGTGGAGCGGCTGATCGTGGACGATCTGGACCAGAGGTATGGGTATTATACCGGTATTGATCCGCGAAACCGGGGTTATCCGGGGAATGCGTTTCTCATTGAGATCGAGGAGATGGCGCAGGAGCTGGCGAAGCAGCTTTTCGGGGCGGCGTATGTGGATCTGCGCCCGCTGTCGGGGAATATTGCAGGGATTATCGCCGTGTTTGCGCTGGGCAGTCCGGGAGATACGGTGCTGGAGGTGGATAACGGGCACATGTATGCAGCGAAGCTGGCGACCTCGGCTTTGAAGGTGAACCTGAAGTCGATTTCAATTCCCTGGGATGGGGTGCGGAGCAATATCGATCTGGATCGGACGGTTTCGCTGATTCGTGAGCACCGTCCCAGGCTGGTGATCATCGGGTCGGCGCTGTTTCTTTTTCCCCAGCCGGTGCGGGAGCTGAAGGAGGCGATGGAACGGTACAGTCCCGGTTCGTACCTGGTTTACGATGCGGCCCATGTGATGGGGTTGATCGCGGGCGGGCGGTTTCAGTCTCCCCTGAAAGAGGGCGCCGATGTGATTATTACCAGTACCCACAAGACGCTTGCCGGCCCTCAGGGGGGGATGATTCTGACCAATGATAGAGATGCTGCGGAGCGGATCGCAGAGGCGACTTCGCCTTTGATGATTGCCAACCACCACCTGAGCCGTCTGCCGTCTCTTGCGGGCACGTTTCTGGAGTGGATGGCGTGCGGGGAGGCGCATGCGGACGCGATTATCGGCAATGCCAGGGCGCTGGGCCGGGCGTTGTACGAGCGGGAGGTGCCGGTTGTGGGCGCGGAGCTGGGGTTCACGGAGTCTCATACGCTGCTGCCGATTGTGGATGCGTTTGGCGAGCGCAATACGCTGGCTAACCGGCTTGAGGCGTGCCATATTCTTGTGAATACCGCCGGTGTTCCAGAGGAACTGGGGAGGCACGGGCTGCGCATTGGGGTGCAGGAGGTGACCCGATGCGGGATGACGGAGGCGGATGTGCCGGAGGTCGCCGACTGTATCCTGGATGTGCTGAATCAGCGGGATCTGGAGGGCGCCAGGGAGCAGGTGATGGCGCTGGCCCGGCGGTTTGATCGGGCGCGGTTTACGATTGATTCGGAACGCGTTTCGGATTGATCATCGCAGGAGAGGATGGTGCGATGGGCCAAACAGGTTTTATCGAGAGAGTGGGGGATTATATCATCCGCGAGCAGTCGTTCGAGGAGATCCAGAGCCGCGTGGAGATCCCTTTTACGCTGTGCGGCGTTAACCCTTACGGCTACTTCCAGAATATCCGCCGGTTTGTGGCCGATCTGGAGGGGAAGACGGTGGGGGAGGGGTGGACGCTGACCTCTCGCTACAATCCGTGGGGGAAGCTGGGGCATTACGGCATGTTTTCGGATGCGCACAAACGGAAGGGGCTGGGCGGCCGCCTGCTGGAGCTGTGTATCGAGGCTGTGCGCGAGGCCGGGATGGAGGCGATGTTTATTGACACCGGGCCGAGTGTTGCTCACATGGTTTATGAGAAGTACGGGTTTTGCGATGTGGCGCCGGACCATCCGGAGTGGCTGGGGCTGAGTTACGACGGGCGGACAATTCAGGAATATCTGGCGGGTTACTTTGAGGTGGATGAGGAACCGCTGGAAGTTCGGGCGCTTGACTTCAGCCATCTGACGGAGATTCAGGTTTTGTTGAATGCGTCGGTCGATCCGGATATCCTGGTGAAAAACTATTTGCTGACCCTGTTTTCAGACGATCAGGTTCACGAAGGACAGATTCTGGTGGAAATTCCCGCACTGTCGGTCTCCAGGTCTGAAGAACGTAAGATCCGCATGCTGGGTCTTTTCGCCGGGTCCAGGCTGATCGGTTTTTCAACGCTTGCGCCCTGGCGGACGACGCAGTGGGACAATCGACACGAAGCCCATATCGGCCTGGTCGATCTGTATCTGCATCCCACACTGTGGCGCAGGTGCGCGCTGCTTTTTGAGGAGGTCCGGCGCGTGGCCTTGGAGGCAGGCTTCTGCTGCCTGCGGACGATGGAGACGTCGCGCGAGACGGTGAAGACGGATATTCTGCTCGCTCTGGGGTTCCGGGTGAAGTTCGAGATGCCCGAAGAGGTGGTGCTGGGCGAGGGCACACCCGAGCGGGGCGTGTATCCGGATCGGCGGCTGGAGAACCTGGCGGTGTATGAGATCGCATTCGGTGAGCCGGAGGGGTATAGGCATCCGTATCGGGTTCCGTGGGATTATTGAGAATTCAAACCGCGGAGACGCGGAGGACGCAGAGAAAATCAAATTTTAGGCGGGGGCTGCCAGGTGTTGGGAGAGGAGGTCAGACGAGGTCACAGACGATGGGGCAGGTTACCGGTTGTGGAGCCTGGTTTCCAGGATGTCCAGGTTGTCCCGCACCGTTCTGTTGTTCGGATCTATGTGAAGGGCGCGTTTCCAGATGTTCCGAGCTTCGGGATAACGGTTTGTCTGAAAATAGACGCCGCCCAGGTTGATATAGGGTTTTATAAACGTCCGATCCATCCGGATCGCCGTCAGGAAGGACTGAACGGCAAGGGGGTATTCCCCCAGAAGCTGGTATGCGCGTCCCAGGTTGTAGTGCAGGCCGGATCGGGCGGCGCCTTTTGCAATGGCTTCTTGAAAGATCCGGATGGCGGTGCGAAGATCTCCTTTCTCCAGATATACCGTCCCCAGCATGGTCCAGGTTTCGGCATAGTCCGGCGAAATTTCCAGAGCGTGACGCAGGTAGGCAGCCGCTCGATCGAAGTCGCGGGCGACGAGGTACTCTCTTCCAGACCCGTAGTTGGCCTTGGCGCTGTTTGGGGCAGTACGGACCTGGGTATGATAAAACACCTCAGCGTTCGCCCAGGCTCGGTTGCGATTGACGGTGATTCCGCCGTACAGGATCAGCACCAGGGCGAGCAGGACGGCGGCGGGTTTGCCCACCCTCCGGTATAATTCCCACATCCCGTATCCCGCAAGCAGGCAGAAAAAGATCGAGGGCGCATAGGCCAGGCGCTCCCCCATGATGGTTCCGATGGGAAAGAGGAAATTGCTGGTTGGAGAAAAAAGGACGGCGTATCCGATCACGGAGAACGCAACCACGGGATGCTTTTTTCGCAGGATCCAGGAGGCCAAAAGGGCTGCGATGAGGAGCCCCACAAAACCGAGAAACCGGGGGTCGAGCCCACCTGTCACCACCGGGATCTGGTTGAATGAATAGTCGGACGAAAGTCCCGCAGGCCAGAGCTGGAGCCGAAGGTAGTCGAACTGCACCCGGCCGGCGGTGAGTATGCGCTCTGCAAGGGATGCCTCTACAAGGGGGTTGTCGAGTTTTGGAACCATCAGGGATCGATCGCCGATTACCAGGCTCCGAAGTCCGAGCCACACGACCAGTACAAGGCCGTAACTACCGTAGTGCGTAAACGGCCACTTTCTCTGCTTGCCTCCAGGACAGGTATCCGTCCAGATCGCCAGCGGAAAAAAGACAGCGGCCGATTCCTTGCTCCACACCGCCAGAAGGTAACAGAACGCTCCGATCCATTTTCGCCTTGCGTGTAGTGTCAGAAAGGTTAAACCGAAGAGCGCGGCCAGCAGTTCGGAACGGTTCACTATGGCGGCTACCGCTTCGGTGTGAATTGGGTGGGCCACAAAGAGGAGGGCGGTGGCCAGGCTGCCTTTCGCTGCGATTCCGATTTGCATCAGGAGTCGATACAATACACACCCGACCAGCGCATGCAAGAGCATGTTGACCAGGTGATACCCCGCCGGATGCTCACCGGGCAGGCCAAGGAGCCGGTTTGCGCGATGGTTGAGGGCGAGACTCCAGATTGTCAGCGGTCGGTAAAGAGGATCTTTTTCCTTGATTTCTCCCCAGTAACGGCCACCGAAGATCGTCCCCAAATCCCACGGATCGCGGATCTCCTGCTGCTCCTCGATGAGGCGCTGATCGTCAAATATCAGACCGTTTGAAACCGTGTTGACATACAGCAGGCACGCGATACACGCAATGAGCAGGAAAGGTTTCATAGACGTAAAGAGGGTCAAACCGTGAGAAAAAAGAGGGGATGAGGATCGGCTGTCCTCATCCCCTCTTTTACCGTTGGGGTCTAATATAAAGAACAATGACACCGGCGCTTTCAGTCTTGTGCCTGAGGGAATATAGTCAGAGACGGGCGATATTGCAATAGCAAAGGAAAGGAGGGTGGGCGCATTCCTCTGTTGTGTAAACGCAACAGTCCCCTGAGCCCGTTATTATGGGAATTCCCGTCGGAACGATTCGGCGGGAATTTTTGCGTACACGGGGCAGCGTCAAATTAGAACTTGATTCGGAGGTACAAAAAAGCCATATTTAGCCGGAAAAAGTCATACACGCCGCTGGTTTTCAATCGGGTTGTTTACTGTGAATGGGAAAGGATAAAGGAGAGCACCTTATGGAAATGCCGAAGTCGAAAGAGAGCGCTGCGGGAAAGTGGGTGTCTTACCGCGAGGAGATCAAGGTCCTGGACTGTACGATTCGGGACGGGGGGTTGATGAACGATCACCAGTTTGACGATGACGTCGTGAAGGCGGTGTACGCGGCCTGTGTGGAGGGCGGCATCGACTATATGGAAGTCGGGTACAAGAACTCCAAAAAGCTTTTCGCCCCCGCCGACCACGGCGCCTGGAAATACTGCGACGAAGACGACATCCGGCGCATCGTGGGTGAAAACGATACGCCCTTGAAACTGTCGGCGATGGCGGATGCCGAGAAGAGCGATTACCACGAGGATGTTCTGCCCAAGAGCGAAAGCGTGCTGGATATGATCCGCGTGGCCACCTACATCCACCAGATTCCCATCGCCCTGGACATGATTAAGGACGCCCACGACAAGGGCTACGAAACCACCGTCAACCTGATGGCTGCCTCAATAGTTCCGGAGCGGGAGTTGGACGAAGGACTGGAACTCCTGGTGGAATCAGAAGTGGGCACCATCTACGTCGTGGACAGTTTCGGGCACCTCTACAGCGAACAGATTCAAGCGCTGATGAAGAAGTTTCTCAAGCTCGTGGAGTCCACAGATATACAGGTCGGAATACACGCGCATAACAACCAGCAGCTGGCCTACGCCAATACTATCGAGGGGATTGTTCTGGGCGCAACGATGATTGACGCGACGATGGCGGGACTGGGGCGCGGGGCCGGCAACTGTCCGATCGAGCTGTTGATCGGCTTTCTGCATAACCCCAAGTTCCACCTCCGGCCGATCCTCCAGTGCGTCCAGGAGTATGTTGAGCCGATGCGGTCGGAGCTGCTGTGGGGATTCGACCTGTCATATATGATCACGGGAATTTTGAACCAGCATCCGCGTTCCGCCATAGCGTTCAACGCTTCGGCGGATCGGGGGGACGTGGTCAAGTTTTTCGATACGATGACCGAAGATTTATGAGCGTTGGGGATTTATTCGCTCCAGGTGAAGATCACCCCCAGCATGGATTTCTCCCGGTGGAACGCCATCTCGTAGGCCTGGACTATTTCGGTGTAGTGGAACCGGTGCGTGATCAGGCGTTTGGGCTCCAGGCGTCCTTCGGCCATCAGCGAGAGGGTGTGCGCGCAGGCGCGGATGTCGTCGAAGCGGTTTTCGGGGGTGGGATATAAATAGCCTGCCTGCTGGCTCACCGCAATCAGGGAGATGCCTTTGTTGTAGAACCATTCCATGGCCAGGGGGTTGAAATCAAGGGGCGGCTCGCCCCGTCCGAGCAGGCTGACGATGGAGACACGGCCGTTGGTGCGCACGATCTCTACGGCCGTGCGGAAAGCCGGCCAGGGATTGGCAGTGAGGATGACCAGGTCGATGCCCACCCCGCCGGTGAATGCGTCGAGTTTGGCGCCGAGGTCCGGGTCATCGGACATAAAGGCCGCGTGGGCGCCCATGCGTTCGGCCATTTTCAGGCGGACGGGGCTGTTTCCCAGGCCGACGACGCGGGCGCCAAAGAGCGGTCCCAGGGCCACAGCGCCCAGGCCGAGTACGCCCAGGCCGACGACGGCGACGTTTTCTCCGGGCTGGAAGAAGGCTTTGCGATAGCAGTGGGCGCTGAGGGTGTAGAGGTGGGCAAATACCGCGTCTTCCGGGTGGGCGGCTTCGGGCACCTTCGCGATGCTTTCCGACTCGCCCGCGATGTAGTCGGACTGGTGGTAATAGCGGGACACGACCCGGTCGCCGATCTGGAAGCGGGTGACTGCGCCGCCGACACCGCGTACGATCCCCAGGTTGCTGTCGCCCACCCAGCGGGGATAGTCCGGCGCGCCGGGGACTTGCTGGGCGCCTTCATAATTGCCCCGGTCGGTGCCGATTTTCAGGGCGGAGATTTCGGTTTCCACCCAGATCTGGTCGGGCTTCAGGTTCGCGGTGTTCAGGGATTGTTCTTCGATGCGAAGGTCGCGCGGACCGTGGAGGATGGCGATTTTCATGGGTGTTCTCCTGTGCCGGGGGTAAGGTGGAGGTATGGGTTCCGGGTCCCGAGTTCCGAGTTCAAAGGCAAAACAGTGATACGCACAACATGACCCCGGGGGTACATAAACTTGACAGTGAGGAGGCGTGTGGTTATATTTTCACAAGGCCGGGAGGCTGTATGACTCGGCCTGTTTCTTTATTTGCGTGGGGGCGACAAGGCTTCGACGGGGGTGGGGAGACGAGAGCTGCGTGTCGAGGTCCCATTTACCTCGTTAAACCAGTGGGAAAAAATCGCAACTGCGAACGATAACTCGTACGCATTGGCTGCGTAATAAAAGCGCAGCCCGTCTCGCCGGATCCCGCCTGCGGGATTTGAACGAGGCGCCGACTAATGCAGGCTGGCCCCGGGGCTTCCGCCCGAGGGTTCCGGGGTGAGATCTTAATCGGGCTGGCGTGTTGGAAACCCTGTTTACCGGGGGGCCGGCGCGTGAGATTTAAAAGGTAAACTACACACGTAGACGCTGGCGTTGAACTGCTTTCGGACGCGGGTTCGATTCCCGCCGCCTCCACCAATTTTTATACGCGCGATTTCTTCCAAAAGAAGAAGTTGCGTTTTTGTTTTTTACGCCGGTTTTCATCCGCCCCGGATCGATTGCACACGCATTTTCTGGCAGATTCCGTCTACATCCAGCGGTTCTCTCGAATCAATTTTCCACGCGCGTGGAAAATTGGCTTCAACAGTTTGCGTCCTCAGTTCTTGTGCATATTTTCTGAGTAACATTCATTAATTTATAAGACTTATATATTCTTGATGGAGTGGCGCCACTTTCGATTACGCAGGGCTTGACTTTTTTCCCATTTCCTTTATTTTTATTATATCATAAATCGTAAAATAATAATCCCGTCGTTTCAAAACTTAAAATAATATCCATATCTGTTTGAATGTCGTGATCGCTGATCCATCAGCAAAGCGTCTCAAACAGGAAATCGTCGGTATAACCAATGGACAGAACCTTGCAGGGCCACTATGTCACCGTATCGACGGTGGGCGAGCAGGTGCAGGCTTTTGTTCCCTCGCCGCTGCCGCCGAAGCCGCCGATCAACTGGTCCCCGGACCTGCGTGAAAAATTCGACCAGGCCCTGCTTGCTCTGGGGCGTCTGGACAGCGTATCGCTGCTGTTGCCGGACACCTCGCTGTTTCTTTATCTGTACATCCGGAAAGAAGCCGTACTTTCATCGCAAATCGAAGGCACGCAGTCGTCGCTTGCCGATTTGCTGCTTTTCGAACTGGACCAGCAACCGGGCGTTCCTCTCGACGATGTGCAGGAAGTCAGCAATTATGTGTCCGCGCTGAATCACGGCCTGAAGCGGCTTTCCGATGAGTTCCCGCTGTCCCTGCGCCTCTTACGGGAGATCCATGATGTGCTCCTGTCCAAAGGACGGGGCAGCGACCGCGCCCCCGGAGAATTTCGACGCACCCAGAACTGGATGGGTGGTACCCGGCCGGGAAATGCCGCATTTGTTCCGCCGCCCGCAGACAGGATTCCGGAATGTATGGGCAAGCTGGAAGGGTTTCTGCACGACCGACCGGAACGAACGCCGGCGCTCCTGAAAGCGGCCCTGGCGCACGTGCAGTTTGAGACCATTCACCCCTTCCTGGACGGCAACGGCCGCCTCGGTCGCCTGTTGATCGTGCTGCTTCTGTGCTCGGAACGGGTGTTAAAGGAGCCGATGCTTTATCTCAGTCTCTATTTCAAGACCCACCGTGAGCGCTACTATGAACTGCTCAACGCCGTGCGTTTAACCGGCAACTGGGAGTCCTGGCTAGCGTTTTTCGCCGAGGCCGTTGCGGTCATGGCTTCGCAGGCGGTTGATACGGCCCAGAAACTGATGCGCCTGACGTCCGAAGACCGGGAAAAAATCGACCGGCTCGGACGGGTGTCCGGTTCGGTGCACAAGGTACACCGATCGCTTCTGGCGCACCCCATTGCCTCACCCAACCGGCTTGTGGAACAGACCCTGCTTTCTCCGGCAACCGTCAATACCTGCCTGGCGCATCTGGAGAACATTGGCATTGTAAAGGAACTGACCGGACAAAAGCGCAACCGGCTTTACGGCTACGCCCAGTATATCGACATCATGAATCAGGGTACGGAACTGTCCACCTGATGCTCCCCTTCCCGCTTCCGTATTCGTCGGACGGCGGCCTCCAAAGGGATCAACCGGTCTACAATTTTCTTGCCACAACGGCAAACTCACCTGCTACGTACCTCTCTTGATGCGTCCAGCTCCCTGGTTTTGGATTTGGCCCTTCTCGTTTGGGCTGTGGTCGTTCATAGAGTCGTTCGACATGGTACACGACAAAAAAGGAAAAGACCTGCGCTGAGTGGTGAAATGAGTTAAGTTTGGGTTGTCAAGATCCAACAACTCATCCATCATCAAACACAGGTCTATGTCTCCTCAAGTTAATGAATTACACGACGTGATGCAATGGTATTTACCCTGTCATAAGGCCCGGGTAAAATTCATCGCCGCCTTCATTGTGTCTCTCATCAAGCTCACAACCGTCAACTTCACCAAACTGGCCAACGCCCTCAACGGCAAAGCCAAGCAGAAGTCCAACTATCGCAGAATCCAACGTTTCTTCAGTGAGTTTAATCTGTCCTATGACCTGGTGGCCGACTTGATCCTGCATCTCTTGCCGATCAAGTCGGACTTTACCATCTCGATAGATCGGACGACCTGGAGCTTCGGCAAACTGACCATCAATATTCTCACCGCCGGGAGTGTCTATCAAGGCGTTGCATTTCCCATCTGCTGGATACTGCTGCCCAAAAAGGGCAACTCCAACACCGATGAGCGTATCCAGTTGATGGAACGGGTCTTGAAGTTGGTGGATAAAAACCTGATTCAGGTCATCGTTGCAGACCGGGAATTCATTGGGCAAGAATGGTTTGCGTGGTTAGATGCGCAAGCCTTAGGCTTTGCCATCCGCGTCAAGGAAAACGCCAAAACCCTAAATGGCAAAGGGGACATCGCGCTTCGATGCTTGTTTGCCGACCTGCACATTCACCAAGAGCGCATCCTGCGTAAACCCCGTCTGATCTATGGTCATCATCTGTATTTGTCTGTCATCCGATTACCTGACGAATTTCTCATCGTTGCCAGCAAGTGTAAAGGTCGAAAACCGCTGGAGGATTACAAAAAACGGTGGGGAATTGAAGTCCTGTTCGCCGCGTTGAAAAGCCGAGGCTTCGATCTGGAACAGACCCATCTGATCCATCTGGAACGAATCGAAAAACTCATCGCGCTTTTAGCCATTGCCCTCACCTGGGCTCATCTGGTAGGAGAATGGATCGCAAAGACAAAACCGTTGAAGATCAAAAAACACGGATGCAAAGAGAAAAGCCTGTTTCGATATGGATTGGACCATTTGCAGTATGTTCTGCTCAATATACAGGATCACATCCAGGAGTTCTTTCACTGTCTTTGGATACTGATTGATCCTCCATATTTTAGGTCAGATTAAGTTTTGTCGTGTATTATGGTCGTTCGATAGAGAATCCCATATCAATCAGCCCGTTGAAGATGTCGCTGAGATTGTGACGAAACTCGATACCGCCATCTTCGCGCTGGTTCCTTTTCTCACAATAGGGTCTGGTTATACAGTATGCCGTGCCATTCCACTCGACGCTGGATACAGCCGGTTGCTGGAAGTCAACCCGGTAGCATCCACACGACCTCAGCACCCTGGCCACTTCTGAGAATACCTGTCCGGCATCAGGGACATATCCCATCGAATTGCCTTGATACACCAGGTCGAATGCGTTCGACTGGAGCGAAGAAAGATTTCTCATATCCCCCTTTATCAATATGGCGGACAGTTTTCTTTGACAAAAAAGTGCCGTTCACGCAGATTAGGTATCATAGACCACCACGTCAACGATACCCTTTATCTGGAGAGACGGCACAATGGAACTGGCAGAAAAGATACTCAAGAGTTTCAAGATTTCCAAGCCTCAAAAAAAGTTTCTGATGGCTGTGTTTACAGCGATCCTAACAGCTCACGGCAAGATCAATTTTCGTAACCTATCGCGTTACTCTCCTTTGTCACAGAAGACGTATTCACGCCAGTTTGCCAAACCCTTTGAATTTGTGGCCTTCAACCGAGCGGTGATCAATGAAAGCCTGGGCAGAGAAAGTGAACGGATCATCGTGTTAGATGCTTCTTTTGTGTCCAAGTCGGGCAAGCAGACCTATGGTCTGGATTATTTCTGGAACGGTTGTCATCGTCGGAGCGAAAAGGGGTTGGAAGTCTCCAGTGTGGCCATCGTGGATGTTTTGAGAAACACAGGCTTTACGCTGTCCGTTCGTCAAACCGATCCTGGAGATGAACGCCAAATGTCTGAGTCTAAGCCTAAACAGGATGTCGTCAAGGTCAATAAAAAGAAAAGGACCGTCAAGAAAAAGGGCACCAAAAAAAAGGGGAAAGCCAAGTCGAAAAAGCAAAGCTCCAAACAGGCAGAAGACGTCGAAACCCTAACAGATCAGTATTTACAGCACCTGAGTGATGTCAAACCCAGCTTGTTAGAGAATGAAAAATATACCGTTGTCGATGGCTATTTTAGCAAGAAGAAATTTGTTGATGGCGTCCGTGATTTGGATCTACACCAGATCGGCAAATTGCGCTGCGACGCCAATATGCGCTATCTCTACACCGGACCAAAACGGGAAAAGGGAAGCGGAAGGCACAAGACCTATGACGGCAAAGTCAACTGGCAGGACCTGTCTCGGTTTTCATATATCCAAACACAAGATGGCATCGCCATTTACAGTCTTGTCTTGAATCACGTCTCCTTAAAACGCAATTTGAAAGCCGTCGTCTTGCTGGATCACACGAACAAGGACAAGAAGAAATATGCGATCTTGTTTTCAACCGACAAAGACCTAAGTGCCAAGACGATTGTCAGATATTACAAAGCGCGTTTCCAAATTGAATTTATTTTCAGAGATGCCAAACAGTTCACCGGATTGTGCGACTGTCAAGCCAGAGATCAAAAACGGCTGGCTTTCCATTTTAATGCCTCTTTGCATGGTACACGACAAAAAAGGAAAAGACCTGCGCTGAGTGGTGAAATGAGTTAAGTTTGGGTTGTCAAGATCCAACAACTCATCCATCATCAAACACAGGTCTATGTCTCCTCAAGTTAATGAATTACACGACGTGATGCAATGGTATTTACCCTGTCATAAGGCCCGGGTAAAATTCATCGCCGCCTTCATTGTGTCTCTCATCAAGCTCACAACCGTCAACTTCACCAAACTGGCCAACGCCCTCAACGGCAAAGCCAAGCAGAAGTCCAACTATCGCAGAATCCAACGTTTCTTCAGTGAGTTTAATCTGTCCTATGACCTGGTGGCCGACTTGATCCTGCATCTCTTGCCGATCAAGTCGGACTTTACCATCTCGATAGATCGGACGACCTGGAGCTTCGGCAAACTGACCATCAATATTCTCACCGCCGGGAGTGTCTATCAAGGCGTTGCATTTCCCATCTGCTGGATACTGCTGCCCAAAAAGGGCAACTCCAACACCGATGAGCGTATCCAGTTGATGGAACGGGTCTTGAAGTTGGTGGATAAAAACCTGATTCAGGTCATCGTTGCAGACCGGGAATTCATTGGGCAAGAATGGTTTGCGTGGTTAGATGCGCAAGCCTTAGGCTTTGCCATCCGCGTCAAGGAAAACGCCAAAACCCTAAATGGCAAAGGGGACATCGCGCTTCGATGCTTGTTTGCCGACCTGCACATTCACCAAGAGCGCATCCTGCGTAAACCCCGTCTGATCTATGGTCATCATCTGTATTTGTCTGTCATCCGATTACCTGACGAATTTCTCATCGTTGCCAGCAAGTGTAAAGGTCGAAAACCGCTGGAGGATTACAAAAAACGGTGGGGAATTGAAGTCCTGTTCGCCGCGTTGAAAAGCCGAGGCTTCGATCTGGAACAGACCCATCTGATCCATCTGGAACGAATCGAAAAACTCATCGCGCTTTTAGCCATTGCCCTCACCTGGGCTCATCTGGTAGGAGAATGGATCGCAAAGACAAAACCGTTGAAGATCAAAAAACACGGATGCAAAGAGAAAAGCCTGTTTCGATATGGATTGGACCATTTGCAGTATGTTCTGCTCAATATACAGGATCACATCCAGGAGTTCTTTCACTGTCTTTGGATACTGATTGATCCTCCATATTTTAGGTCAGATTAAGTTTTGTCGTGTATTATGGCCTCTTTGACAACCCTCAATTTAGCCAAAACGGAACACTTACAAGCCCAATCAGATACGAGACCCATACCCTTTTCCATGGCCAGTGTAAAAGCCTGTTATTTCAACACGTATTTTCTCCAGAATATTTTTTTAATGTTAGACCTCGACCTAAATTTGATTAAAAAATCTCCCCAATACCAAAAACTGCGGGATTATGGCAAAATTGCTGCTTAAAAGTGGCCGAACTATTGTTTATGGTTTTGACGTCATATCCATAGTGCTCTGCTGCTTTGATGTCGCTATCGAGCTGCCCCTGGGCGAGATCGACGACCGTCACTTCTGCCCCGAGAAGGCCAAAAACTGCCGATTGTTGACCGCCACCGGAAGCCAGACACAGAATCTGCTTGCCGTCACCCTCAGCTAACACACCTGGGGGATAGACTTCTGCCAGTTGACACGGAACGGATTGCAGTTGCCCTCCAGCGTATTTTTTCAGGATCTCACGCTTTAGATTTAGCCAGGGGAGCGTGTACCCGCAGCCCTCTTCCACCAATTTTTCCCAAAGCTGCTCATTGGCTTTAGCAATTTCATCCATTGGCCCACTCTATAAAATCAGATCCCATCTTTCAAGTTATGGAAGCCCTTAAAAACGTCGGAGATTTCGACATCGGAGACGGTGCGATTCTCAGGGACATTTCACTCTCTTCTCTTCCATCCACCTGATCGCGAAGTCAGCCAGGTTGCGTTGTGGCATTAATTGGCAATCGGCGCACCCAACTCGTCCTCGGCGCACCCGATTTCTGTCATCGGTTCGGAGAAAATCCTCACCCATTTTGTCAAAGTCCGAGCTGTCCAAATTTATGTCCTCGAATGTCGTCCACCGCCTCACACCGTTAGTACAAACGGGTGCTCCTTCCTTTACCACACTTTTCGTTGGAAATGTGGCCCGGTATTCCGCCAGGTGCATTGAGGTGTTGTTGGAATGACCGACACCCAGAAGAAGAACCGATCCGTCGAGGTCATAAATTCGCGCTAATGGCGATTGATTGCCCATGCCAAACGGAAGCGGGTGATTTTCAGCAATCTGTTCTGCATGGGCGCCCCAGGCGCAGAATGAGTTTTGCGGATGTGCACTGCGAAGAACGCCTCGTTGCTTTCGAAAGGATTCCGGTATTGCGCCCATCGCTCGAGTAGGGGTGAGATCCGGATCGTATGCCGGCATTGTCTCGCGGATTATAGCCCACCATGACTCTGGGACAGGTGGATTTTCCCACTTGCTGGGCTCGGTCAGGTGCGTTGAGTGTGTCGGCAAGACGAGCGTCCCGGTGGGTCCTAAAGCTTCCTCGAGAGCCAAAATAACCGCTACCGGGCCGCCAGAAACCCACCCGATTGAACTCAAGGAGGAGTGAACCAGTAGCACCATCCCCGGTCGGATTCCCAGCGCAGTGAGATCGTCTTTCAGGGACTGGACGGTAGCTGGTGTTTTCGTCTTTTGAACGATTTGGCCTTCACTCACAAACGTCCTCCTCAACCGGATTCTTGCCTTTTTTATTTGCTTTATTGTACGTTATAACGTACAATACATCTTGCTTCTTGGCGGTGACAAAAGCACTCAGAGAAGAGATATCGAAAAGGCCAAGGGGTATTTGGTCGATTACAAGGAGCGCACATAATGGGTAAATCAGTGCCTTTCAAAGTGCATCATCTAGAATTTCTTAAAGACCCCGAATGTGCCAAGGTCTACCTGGAAGTAGCCCTGGAAGAATATGAGAAAGATCACAATTCGGAAGCCTTTCTGCTGGCGCTACGAGATGTAGCCGAAGCACAGGGTGGATTGGGTCAATTAGCCAAACGAGCGAATTTGAATCGAGGTCACGTTTACCAGGCCCTGTCTGGAGAAGGCAATCCACGACTGGATACTATGGAGAAGATTCTTCACAGTCTCGGTTTTAGACTTTCCATTGAACGATTAGAAACTGAACAGGCAATTTAAGGTGTAATCAACCACGAATTTTGAGAATCAGAACTCAAGGCGGGGTGTTGATGGCGCTGAGGTTCTGCGCCATTTGCGCCGACGAACTCACGGCCAGAGCGCCTGTGTGGACTCTATCCAATTCTGAATGCTACACCTGCCGGTAGCCCTGGTCCATCCAGCGCTGTTCGACCGCGCTGGGGGCGGTGACGCACCCTGGCAGCACTCCCCGAATCTCGTCCACTTCGCAAAGTTCCTCCGCGCTCAGTTTGTGCCCTGCAGCGCCCGCACAATCCTTCAGTTGTTCCAGATTGTTTGCGCCTACCAGAACGCCCGATACCACCGGCGTGGACAGCACCCAGGCGACCGCGAACCGGGCCAGCGTTTCTCCACGACGCTCGGCCAGCGGCCGCAGCTTCTCCACCACCTTGTCGAACGCTGCCTCGATGATGCGCTGCCCTTCGGCATCGTCGAATATGTTGCTGTTGCCCGGTCCGAAGCAGATCTCGGAGACTTTCAGGCCTGTCTTTCCAAGAAATCGATATTCCATTTACCTTACGCACCCCCTTTGTCCATGTAGTCTGATCAGACCCGATTAGATTGTCAAGGGATTTTTTTCCCTACAACGCCAGTGGAACCCCCAACCTGTGCGGTTCCCAAAAGGCCGCTGCGGAAGAATCGAGTATGGCTCTTTTTTCTACTCCAGCCCGTGTCGTCGCCGGCAGCCGGGGTGCGTGGACCCTTGCCTTTATAAAAAAGGTTGATTACATTCACTCCCACGCTGTTGCTAGAATATGATCCCGATTCTTGATGTGGTTGAGAGGCACTGGTGGCCGGTTCCGACAATACGTTTGCCATTCGAGAAAACAATCTGTCCGCGGTCTCGTGCGACGCGGTGCTGGCGGACCTGAACGCGTTTACAGGCCGGCGGGCCGAGGACAATATCGTGCTGGACCTGTCCGGGCTGGGGTTTGTGGACCCCTACGGGATGGGGATGCTCTGCCTGCTGGGGCGGTATCTGGGCGGCCGGTACTGGGATATTTCCTGCCGGCTGCCTGCAGACCCGGGCATTGAGAGTTATCTGACCCGGATGCGGGTGTTTGAGGCTTTAGAGGCGTACGTGACTCTGGAACGAGCGCCGCAGACCGGGCGGCCTCCGGTGCATAATGAGAGCCTGCTGGAGGTGGTCGGAATTGGGCAGCGGGCGGATGTTGAGGGGGTGCTGGGACTGATTGAGGCGCGGGTGAGCGCGATATTAAGCGAAGAGCTGGGGTATACGGTGCGGGAGATTACGGATTTCAAGCATGTGGTGGCCGAGCTGTGTCACAATATTCTGGACCACAGCGGAGACCGGGGGGTACTGGTGGCGCAGCGCTACCTGAACAAGAAGCTGGGGAAGAAGTTTGCGATTATCGGGGTGTGCGACCTGGGGATCGGGATCAGGGAGAGCCTGGCCAGCCGGTTTGACGTGTCGGACTGGACGCATGACCGGGCGATTGCCAACGCGGTACGAAAGGAGTTTTCCCGGGACGCCGCCCGGGGGTTAGGGCTTTATATTGTGAATCAGATCTGCCAGCAGTACCGGGGCAGCCTGCACATCCGGTCGGGGGATACGCGGGTCTACTTTCGGGGGAAGCGGACCTACGTGCATCAGTCGGCGTTTTTTTCGGGGACGCAGGTGAGCATTACGCTTTACGAAAAGGGATAAAAACATCAGAAAATAACACGGGACATGTCATGAACGTTGAGCAATTCGTCCGCCGGGTCTGGTTCAAGGCTCCGGCAGAAGAGGTGTTTGCCTGGCATGCGCGGCCCGGGGCATTTGAACGGCTCAGTGCGCCGTGGGAACGGGTTGAGGTGATTGAGGGGGCCGAGGGGATTGAAGACGGCGCCCAAGCCGTGCTCCATGTGCGCCTGGGGCCTTTCCGGCTGCGGTGGACGCTGGAGCATCAGGATTATGTGGCGGGACAGCAGTTTTGTGATGTGCAGATTGAGGGACCCTTTCCGCTGTGGAAACACGTCCACCGGATTGTGCCGGAGGGTGCGCAGGGGTGTTATTTAGAGGACCGGATCGATTATGCGCTGCCGCTGGGGCCCGTGGGCAAACTGCTGGGGGGGTGGTTTGTGCGGCGGAAGCTCGACCGTCTGTTCGCTTATCGCCATCGCAGGACCGTGCAGGATCTGACGGTACACCGCAGGTATAGAGATAAAGGAGGCCATCCGATGAAGGTGCTTGTGTCTGGATCGTCCGGGCTGGTGGGCTCGGCGCTGGTTCCGTTTTTGACGACAGGTGGACATGAGGTTGTGCGCCTGGTCCGTTCCGATCCGGGGGAAGCCGAGGTGCGCTGGGATCCGGAGGCGGGAAGCGTGGATACAGCCGGTCTTGAAGGATTGGATGCGGTGGTACATCTGGCGGGGGAGAATATCGCGGCGGGGCGGTGGACAGAGGAGAAGAAGCAGCGGATTCGGGACAGCCGGGTGGAGGGGACGCGGCTGCTGTGCGAGACGCTTGCAGGGCTTGAACAGCCGCCCAGGGCGCTGGTATGCGCGTCGGCGATGGGATATTACGGCGACCGGGGCGATGAGGTGCTGACCGAGGAGAGCGACCCAGGGTCGGGCTTTCTGCCGGAGGTGTGCCGCGAGTGGGAGGCGGCCGCCGGGCCCGCTGCAGAGGCGGGCATCCGGGTGGTAAACCTGCGGTTCGGAATCATTCTGAGCCCGGAGGGGGGCGCGCTGGCCAAGATGCTGTTCCCCTTCCGGATGGGCGCGGGCGGGCGGCTGGGCAGCGGGGATCAGTATATGAGCTGGATCTCGCTGGACGATGCGGTGGGGGCGATTCACCATGCGCTGGCCACCGAGACGCTTGAGGGGCCGGTGAACGGGGTGGGGCCCCAGCCGGTGACCAATGCGGAGTACACCAAAACTCTGGGGCGGGTGTTGGTGCGGCCCACGATTTTTCCGATGCCGGCTTTCGCGGCCCGACTGGCTTTTGGGGAGATGGCGGATGCGCTGCTGCTTTCCAGCGCACGGTTGGAGCCGGCGCGGCTGCAGGCGACCGGGTACGCGTTCCAGCACCCGGAGCTGGAAGGAGCGCTGAAGCATTTGCTGGGGAAGTAAAGAGTGAAAGGGTCAAGCTGAGGACCGGTGTGTGTTGAAGGGAGAAGGATTATGGAGCGAGGACTGGTGGAATCCGAAGCGGGGTCGGATCCGATCGGGCTGTTTAACCGGTGGTTTGAGGAGGCGCGTGAGGCGGTGCCGGTGCTTCCGGAGGGGATGACGCTTGCAACCGCGACAAAGGACGGGGCGCCGGGGGCGCGGGTGGTGCTGTTGAAGGGGGTGGATGAACGGGGGTTTCTGTTTTACACCAATTTTGAGAGTCGAAAGGGTGAGGAGCTGGCCGAGAACCCCCAGGCGGCGCTGGTTTTCTGGTGGGGGGAGCTGGAGCGCCAGGTTCGCATCGAGGGGCGGGTGGAGAAGGCGCCGGATGCGGAGTCGGACGCGTATTTCCAGGGGCGCCACCGGGGGAGCCAACTGGGGGCATGGGCTTCCGAGCAGAGCCGGGCGATTCCCGGCCGGGCGGCGCTGGAGCAGCGTCTTGAGGCGCTGGAAGAAGAGTACCGGGATCGGGAGATCCCCCGGCCGCCGAACTGGGGGGGGTACCGGGTGTTTCCGACAGCGGTCGAGTTCTTTCAGGCCCGCTCGAACCGGCTGAACGACCGGCTGCGCTATTGCCGGTTGGAAGACGGGACCTGGCGGGTGGAACGGCTGGCGCCGTAGCCGCTCTCCGGATCGTTTCTCCAAAGTGCGATCCATCCTTTGTCGTCTAAATATCCGGTATCCGCCAGACTTGCTAAAGCGAATATCCCGATACATGTCGGCCCTCTTGCTGAGAGTTCGAGAGAGGGGTTGACAACGGAGAAAGGATGCCCTATGTTAGACCCTCCCGGATGGCCCGGCCGCAGGGTTTGGGCCGGTTGGAATGCCCGCTTGCGCAGGTCGACCGAGGTGTTTGCGGGTGATTGATGACGGGATCCCGTTATGCCAGCTCTTCCTCTGAGCGAAGCGATCTGTCGGTATATGGCGCCCTGGCTTGAGCTGGACTGGCCCGTTAACCGGGAATCGGTCTTTGGGCGATCCGGGCCGCTTGTGGTGGAGATCGGGTTCGGCAACGGGAGCTTTTTAATCGATCAGGCTGAGCAACACCCGGCGTCCAATTATGTGGGGGTCGAGCGGTCGTGGGGGTCGGTGCAGCGCCTGTTCAAGCGATTGGATCAGGCTGGGCTGAGCAACGTGCGCGTGGTGCAGGGCAGCGCCGCTTTTGTTTTAGAGCGCCTTTTCGCTCCGGATGATATCGACCGGGTCTTTATCAACTTCTCGGATCCCTGGCCCAAGGAGCGGCACCATTCGCGCCGGTTGATCCAGCCCGGGTTTGTTTGGCTGCTTGCGCAGCGGCTAGCGGTGAACGGCGAGGTGACGATTGCGACCGACCATGCGGGGTACGCAGCCTGGATCGGGGAGATGCTGGAAGGCCAGTCCCTGCTGCGCTCCTGCTTTCCGTCGACGTCAGTACACGATTTGCCGGGCCGCACGCCGACCAAGTATGAGCAAAAAGCGATGGCGGCCGGCGTGCCGGTTCATTTTTTTGTCTGGCGCCGGGAAGCCTGTGTGTCTGAGTCTGTGGATGTTGAGAGGGTGGGGACCATGCCAAATGTTATTCTGGAAGGGGCCTGCGACCGGGAACGCCTGCTGGTCGGTTTCGTGTCTCAAACGTGGCAGGAGACCCACCGGGGCGTGCATGTGGTGGTGAAGCTGGTGGAGGGGTACCGGGATTTACACCACGGGCACTGGCTGATTGAGGTGATGGTGAAGGAAGGGGAACTCGCGCAGCATTTCGGGGTGCTGGCGCTGTGGCGTTCGGACGGGCGGCTGCTGGTGAAGCTTTCGCCGATGGGCCACCCCCGGCCAACCTGGGGGGTGAAACAGGCGGTGTGGCGGGTCGCGCAGGCGGTCCTGGGTCTGAATCCGCAGATGCGGGTGGCGGAAAGCACGGTGGGGGTGGAGATGGAAAGCAAAGGGGCGAAAGAATAGGTCCGATATTGAGGTGATGTACCGATAGTTCCATATTCCAGGATTCAGATATGAAACGGTTTTTCGTGTTTGTGGGCCACAGGTATCGAGATCTGTTTTCCGGCATTGTGGGCACGTTCCGCTTTTTCTGTCTTACCTTCCGGGCGTTCTTAGACTTCCAGCAATGGGAACGCGGGGCTTCCCTGCGGGTGATCCTGAACCAGGTCTGGTTTACAGGCGTAGAGGCCCTGCCTTCGCTTACCCTGATTTCCTTAGTCTTTGGGTTTGCCGTTGTGGTGCAGGCCCTCCCGATGCTTCTGGAATTTGGCGCTTATCAGTGGATTGGCACCATCCTGGTCCTTGCCGTTGTCCGGGAGTTCGGCCCGCTGCTTACCGCGATGGTTGTGATCTGCCGTTCGGGCACGGCCATTGCAACCGAGCTGGCCGTGAACAAGGTGGTTGGTGAGAACGAGGTGTTAGAGGCGATGGGCATCAATCCGTTTCACTTTATCGTTATTCCCCGGATGGTAGGCAGCGCAATCTCGATGTTCTGCCTGGTGGTCTATTTCGATGTGATTGCCCTTGCCGGGGGCTTTGTGGTGGCCAGCCTGCGCCTTATTCTTCCTTTTAACCTTTTTGTGCAGTACTTTTTCGACGCGCTCACCCTCAAGGACGTGTTGCTCAGCATCCTGAAAAGCCTGATTTTTGGGACGACCATTCCGCTTATCTGTTGCTACCACGGGCTGATCCGCATCCAGCGCGCGACGTTTGAGATCCCTCAGGTGGCCCGGGATGGGGTGATTCGCTGTATGTTCTTCGTCTTTGTGCTGAGTGCGGCGATTTCCGGACTTTTCTATCTTATCTGAGCCTATGGATATCCGGCCTGCTATTGTTTTCCAAAACGTCTCGTTCGCCCTCGGAACCGGGTTCCGGGTGTTCTCCAACCTTAGCATGGAGATTCCCACCGGCCAGCGATGCGTTCTTTTCGGGGCTTCCGGGAGCGGTATCTCTTTTTTTGCCCGGCTCGGCCTGGGACTCTATCGCCCGTCCCGGGGTACCATCCAGGTGCTCGGTGTGGATGTCTCACACCTCCCTCTCCATGAGCTGCACCTATTTCGACAGAGGACGGGTTTTTTGTTTCGAGATGCCAGGCTGATCGGCAACATGAGCGTAGAACGCAATATTGCCCTGCCTCTTAACTATCACCGAACCCTGCGGGCCGAAACCGCCCACAGCCGCACCGAGGAACTCCTGAGCCTCTTCGGCCTCGAATCCGTCCGGGAAGAGCGCCCCATCGGGCTTACGGCCGAGCAGAGAATGTTTACGGCGCTGGCGCGATCGGTTGCGATGGTCCCGGAGGTGCTCTTTTTCGACGACCCCCTCATCGGTTTTTCTCCGGATCTGTCCCGCAGGCTCCTTGTCGGGATCGATCGCCTGTGGGAGTGGATCGGCCGGCAGCGGAAGGAGGAGGAGCCACCGACCCTGCTGGTCACGGTTTCCCACCCTGCTCCCTTTGTTGGGTTTGCAGACCGTTTCGGGGTTTTTCGAGAGGGGAAAGTCGCTTTTGGCGGAGACATTCCCAACGATGGGCAACCTGCGCTGAGTTGAGGTACTTAGAACCCCTTTTTTTGAGGCAGCTCCATGCAGACTTTTGTTGAGTATGAAAAGCGGGATCTTATGGTCGGTCTATTTGTGGTCTTAAGCGTGGTCGTTATCGTGGCGGTATATTTTTTCAAAGTCCATTGGGAGGGGCCGGGCGCCTATACGATCACGGTGGAGTTTTCCCGTATATCGAGCATCAAGGAAAACACCAAGGTCCGGCTTCGGGGATACGATATCGGATATGTCAAAAAGGTCGAATTTAATCCGGTACCGACCAAGGCGGATGTTTACTTCCAGGTGGAGCTGGCCATCGAGAAGAGATACCCCCTTTTTCAAGGGACCCGCGCCCAGATCGGGGGCGGCCTGATCGGCGACCGGTTCATCGATCTGGACGTGCCCGAACGGGGTGAGATCCAGCTGCGCTCGGGAGACGTGATCCCCGGAGAGATGCCCAACGAAATGGGGGAGACCCTTGACAAGGCCCGGGAGATGCTGCGGTCCATCACGCGCATGACCCGCCGGATTGACGATGCCGATATCGGCGACAAGTTCGTCCGATTTGTGTTCCATATCCGCCGGGTCGCAGACGGCATGGATCGGCTTTCAGATACGGGTTCGCGCACTTTTCAAAACATCGACCGCACGGTTACCGATCTTCGTCCCGAGCTGAAACAGGCCATGGGTCAGGTCAACGATCACCTGGGGCAGGTCGGGTCGATTCTGAGCAGCACCGATACGATGATGGTTGAAAACCGGGAGCAGATCGGGATCACGCTCAAAGCCCTCAGCGCCAGTCTTATCCGCCTCCAGTCCTTAGTGACCAATTTAGACAGTCTCACGACGGGCAGCCGGGGGGATATCGCTTTGACCCTCAAAAATCTTCAGGAGGCCACCCATTCCTTCAAAGATTTGACCAAGCATCCCTGGAAGTTCTTTACGGGAAAGGTGGAGTAGGACCGGCCGGCGCTTTCCCATTATTCAAAGAGGCCCTGGTATATTCCGGGGCCTCTTGTGTTGTGTGGCTGTTTATTCTCTGATGGTTAAGACCGCGCCCGTGGAGATTCTCAACTGTTTGCGGACTTTCTGGGAGATGGTGTCGATGAGCATGTTCAACAGGGCTGTGATGAGGATCAGAAACACGGCTCTGTCTAATTTGTCGTCCGAAATGGCGCTGTCGATAAAGAATCCCAGCGTGTAGATGCCCAGGATTCCCAGAATGGCGGATTCGCGCATCATGACTTCCCAGCGATAGAAGAGGAAAGCCAGGAATTGCCCGTAGACGCGGGGGAGTACTTCGAAAAGATAGCGATCGGGTTTTTTTCGGGGCGTGTCCATTTTGAGGTCGACCAGGTCGGCGTTTTGTCCGGTGAGGTAGGACAGGATGGCGCCGTTGTGCAATACGATGGCCAGAATCGCGGGGAGCATAGACGGCCCCCAGAGCTGCACAAAAGCGTAGGCCAGGATGTATTCGGGTGTGGTGCGCAAGACGATGAGGAGATAATGCGAGAGCCGGGCAAAGGGGGAGGGCACAAAGTGCCGGCAGACGGTGGCGAAGCCGATTAAGGTAAACAACCCGGTGCCGGCCAGGACAATCTGAGTGAGGATGACGGTATGCCACAGGCCCGGAAGCCCTTCGCTGGTGAAGATATGAACGGCCCATTTCCCGACCTCTGGAGCGGGGAATGCTATGTCGTAGGCGCCGGATAGAACGCCCTCCCGCCGCATTGGCCAGGGGAGGATTTCGTAGGTGAGAAAGCGGGTGATGTTCTCCCAGGATACGGATATTTCTTTGGAGATCAGAAAGATGGACAGGCCCACATAGAGGGGGACGAGTTTGGGCTTGAGCCAGTATTTGAGGGAGGCGATGAGCAGGTAGAAGGCGTACAGCAGGGCGGCCGCTTCGGAATAAAGCCCTTCGCGGAATGCCGTTTCCAGGTGAAAGCCCAGGGTGAGCAGGCCGATAAAGCCCAGGATGGCGCTGGAACGCAGGGCGCATTCAAACCGGTAGGCGGTATAGTTCTTGAGGTCTTCGTAGGTGACCGGCAGAACCCCGTAGAGAAACCGGGAAATCGGATGGGTACCGGGCGGTACCCCTTTGAGGGGGGTCTGATTGGCTTCCTGCAGAATTTCCGCATACACCTTTGCAAAAACGCCGGTGTAGGGAATGCCGATGGCGAGAACGCCGCAGACGGGGTTTAAGCCGACAATGGGCAGAAAGATGAAGGCCCAGAAGATCTCGTGGATGGCCCGGACGAAAGCGCAGGCGAGCCTGACGGGCGTGAGGTGAAAGAAGAAAGCGAGAAGACCGCCGAAAACCACCCCGAGGCTGATGCCGCAGAATGCAAAGGTGAGGGTGTTGAGCAGGGCGTCTTTGAAGGTGTAGAGGACGAACAGGTCCGGCGTGACCCAGCCCAGGGCGATCCGGCGGATTTCCTGCCAGGGATCGAGGGTTGTGATTTCGATGTCTGCAATAGTGAGGCAGACCAGTGCGATTGCGAGGAAGTAGAGGCTTGTTTTCAGCAAGGCCGGTAGAGGTCGGTCAGGAGGTGGTTGGAAACTTGCTCAGCGGGCAGGTCGAAGGCAATGCTGCCGAGGCGCAGTCCGATGATGCGGTCGAAATGTTCGAGGGCAAGGTTTACGTCGTGCATCGCCAGGACGAGGGTTTTTGACCGCCGCTTGAGGAGATTCAATACGGTGCCCGCCTGGTGAGGGTCGATGGACGAGACGGGCTCGTCGCCAAGCAGGATGTCGCCGTCCCTGTAGACGGCGCGCGCAACGGCCACCCGCTGCTGCTGGCCGCCGGACAGGTTGCTGACGCGGTCGAAGGTTTTGTCCGCCATGCCAAGCGCTTCAAGGATGGGGATAATGTTCGCCAGTTCCTGTTTTTTGGGTTTGGCCAGGTTGAGAAGGTTGTACACCGTGCTGTGACGGTCGAGGCGGCCGATGCAGACGTTGTGAAAGGCAGAGAGCTGCGGTACGAGCGCGTAGTCCTGATGGATGAACGCCGCCCGCTGCTGCTGCATGTCGAAGAGCTTTTTGAGCAGGGTCGATTTGCCGGCGCCGCTGGGGCCGATGATGACGACGTTTTCTTTTTCCCGGATGTTGAGCGAGACGTTCTTCAGCACCGGCGCGTCACCGTATGCGACGCTGATGTTATCCAGGGTAAACATCGGTCAGTTCTCGATAATGCCCACGGCGATTGCGGTTTTCAGAATCGGATCGTACATGGCGTTGTCGGCGGGAATAAAACGGGTGCGGGGGAAGGCGTCGAGCAGTTTTCTGTCCATCATGTTGAGAAAGGCGTTTTTGATCTTTTCAATAAATCCCTTGCCGTATTTCTGCTCAATATCTCCGCGGACCGTCCAGTTGTAATCCGGATAGGGAGGCGTTTTCCAGATGATGCGGACTTTGCCGGTGTCGACGTTGCCGGCGGCCATCTCGTTTTCCCAGACCTTGTAGTTGAGAACGCCCACTTCATAGCTGCCCGACTGCACCAGGGCAAGAGTTTTGGAATGGTCGCCGCTGAATCCGACCCGCCGAAAGACGTCTTTGGGAGCAGCCTCGAAGTGATTCCGGATAAAGAATTCCGGCATGAGCCGTCCCGAGGTGGATCCTTTTGACCCGAAGGTGAAGGTGCGTCCCTTGATTCCTTCCGGAAAATCATTTGCGGGCTGAAGGCCGGTTGTTGTATTGGCGATGATATAGGAGATGAATTGCAGGTCTTCTTCGCCCTGGGCAATGGCCACGGCGCCGGGCACGGCGCGGCGGGCCTTGACGCCGGAGAGGCCGCCGAACCAGGCCAGCTGCACCTGGTTGTTTTTGAAGGCGGCGACCGAAGCGCTGTAGGATTTTACGGGCACGTACTCGACCTGGACACTTAGTTTCTGGGTTAGATAATGCGCGATTTTGTCAAAGCGCTCTTTTAAGCGCGTCGTGTTTTCGTCGGGGATGGCCGTAAAACGAAAGGGCTGGGAGAAGGCCGGCGTCAGTGAAGACAGGATAAGAAGACCGGCCAGAAGAATCGTTTTCACGCAGGCAACTCTCCATATATGTTCTGGGGTGGATGTCTTACAGGCATAAAACAGGGGTGAAACCTTCTGGCGGGCTTCACCCCTGTTCTCTTGTCGAGAAATCGGAGTGTTTCTTTTACACGAACACAAGATGATTCGACCCTTCAAGGGGTTTCACCTCGCCTATGATCCGGGCCTGTTCCATACCGGCGTCGCGCAGGGCGGCCAGCAGGTCGCTGCCTTGGCCGGCGGGCACGGAGGCCAGGAGGCCGCCGCTGGTCTGGGGATCTACGAATATTTCCTGGTGCCAGGCGGGGAGCGAGGCTTCAAAACGTGTTTCGGCTTCGATGAGTTGGTGGTTAGCGAGGTTGACGCCCGTGCTCATGCCTTTTTTGTACATGTCCAGGGCTTCGGACATGGTCGGCACTTCGGAGGTGTGGATTTTTAGGGTAAGGCCGGCGCCTTTTGCCATTTCCATCGCGTGCCCGGCCAGCCCGAAGCCGGTGATGTCGGTTGCGGCGTGGATCTGGAAACCGGCCAGGATTTCCGCCGCTTTTCTGTTGAGGGTGGTGATGGTTTGCAGGCATTCCTCCAGCGCACGGTCCGACACCCACCCTTTTAAGTTGGCGTTAAAGAGCACACCGCTGCCGATTGGTTTTGTCAGGATCAGCGCGTCTCCGGGTTTTGCGCCGGCGTTGCGCCAGTATTTTTCCGGGTGTACCACGCCGGTGACCGACAGTCCGAATTTGGGCTCTTCATCGTCGGTTGTGTGCCCGCCCGCCAGTACGGCGCCCGCTTCCGTGATTTTGCTCAGGGCGCCTTCCACAATGCCGTGCAGGACCTCGGGCCCCAGCTGGTTCGACGGAAACCCGATGAGGTTCAGGCAGGTGAGGGGCCGGCCGCCCATCGCGTAGATGTCGCTGAGGGAGTTGGCGGCGCCGATCTGGCCGAACAGGTACGGGTCGTCCACCGGGGGCGTGATGAAGTCGGCGGTGATCACCAGCGCGGTTTCATCGTTAAGCCGATAGACCCCGGCGTCGTCGCTGGTTTCAAACCCGACGAGCAGGTTCGGGTCTTGATTTTTGGGCAGGCTTGCCAGAAGTTCTCCCAGTCCGACCGGACTGACTTTGGCCGCTCAGCCACACGTTCTTGCCAGACCGGTCAAGGTTTTATCTTTAAAAAGAAATGCCATCGGAAGTCTCCAGTGTATGTCTCGTGGCGACCCAGGTAGGGTCCGATCCATATAGATACAGAGAATTGACACCAAATGCAACCCCAAACTGGTGTTCAGGGAACGCCGCTCACGATTTCCCGCCTGCCGGGTTTGAACCAGAACGGACTTGATTCGGACCGTATAATCGGCTATCTTGGTCGAAGAACTGGTCGGTGGTTCAACAAGAGGAGGTGATTGCCAGTGGCTTTATCCGATACTTTTTCAGTGACTGAGCTGGCCGAGTGGGTGCGCGATGCCCGGGAGCGGACCTTTGAACTGGTTGCTGATTTGACGGACGAGCAGCTTATGGGGCCACAGCTCTCTATTATCAACCCCCTGCTGTGGGAAATCGGGCACCACGCGTGGTTTCAGTCCAAATGGGCGCTGAGGCACGCAGGCGGGCAGGAACCGGTGCTCGGTGACGAGGACGCGCTTTACGATTCGATTGCCATTGCCCACGATACGCGGTGGGACCTGCCGCTTCCCTCCCGCGAGGAGACGCTGGCCTATCTGCGCGAGGTGCGGGATCGGGTGCTGGAGCGGCTGGACCGGGGAGCGCCCTCCGAGGAGGAAATTTACCATGTGATTTACACGACCCTCCACGAGGATATGCACTCCGAAGCCCTGACCTATGTCAGGCAGACGCTGGCGTATCCCGCTCCGCGCCTTTCGATTGTGTCCACGCAGGTCGATTCTGCAATCGGTGGGGGGGCGCTTCCAGGAGATGCGGACATTCCGGGCGGTACGTTTCTGCTGGGCGCTCTGAGGGATGAGCCGTTTGCGTTTGACAATGAGAAGTGGGCGCATCCTGTGGAGGTGGCGCCGTTTTCTATTGCGCGGGCCTGTGTTACCCAGGTCGAGTTTGCAGCGTTTACGGACGATGGAGGATACCGCCGGCAGGCGTTCTGGGGCGAGGACGGGTGGCACTGGCGGGAATCCGCGGATGCGGCGTATCCCGTTTACTGGCGGCAGGATGCGGGCGGGGGCTGGCAGCGGCGACATTTTGACAGGTGGGGGCCGCTGGAACCGCACCTGCCTGTGATTCACGTGAACTGGTACGAGGCGGAGGCGTACTGCCGCTGGGCCGGGCGCCGGCTGCCCACGGAAGCGGAGTGGGAGGTGGCGGCGGCCGCAGAGCCGGACGGCCAGGGGTTTTCTGAGGGGAAGCGGCGCTTTCCCTGGGGGGATGCGCCTCCAACGCCGGAACGGGCGAACTTAGACTGGCAGGCGATGGGCTGTGTGGATGTGGGCGCGTTTCCGGGGGGCGACAGCGCATTTGGCTGCCGGCAGATGATTGGCAATTTGTGGGAGTGGACCAGCAGCGACTTTCTGCCCTTTCCGGATTTTGAACCGGACCCCTACGAGGAGTATTCCGAGCCCTGGTTCGGCACGCGGAAGGTTTTTCGAGGCGGCTGCTGGGCGACCCGTTCGCGGCTGATTCGCACGAATTACCGGAATTTTCAGACGCCCGACCGGCGGGATGTGTGGGCGGGATTCAGGACGTGTGCGCTATGAAGGTTTGTATGGTTACGCCAGCGCCGGCCCACTCCCGGAAGGGGAACCGGGTGACGGCGCTGCGCTGGGCGCGGATTCTGAGGGATCTGGGGCACCGAGTTTCGATTGAGGAGGAGTACGGAGGGGGACGGTGCGACGTGATGGTGGCGCTGCACGCGCGGAGGAGCTATGCCTCGATGGAACGGTTCCACCGTACGCACCCGGACCTGCCGCTTGTGCTGGCGTTGACGGGGACGGATCTGTACGGGGATATTCATACCGATTCTCAGGCGCAGCGGTCTCTGGAGATGGCGACGCGTTTTGTGCTGCTGCAGCCTGCCGGTATTGCGGAACTGCCGGAACGGTTTCGCCCCGGGGCACGGGTGATCTATCAGTCTTTTACGTGACCGCCGGGACCGTTCTCCCCCAGGAGGGGGGTGTTTGAAGTTTGCGTGCTGGGCCACCTGCGGGAGGTGAAGGATCCGTTTCGGGCTGCTGCCGCGGTCCGGCTGCTGCCGCGGGCGTCGCGTGTTGAGGTGGCGCAGGTGGGCGGGGCGCTCAGCGATGAGATGGAGGCCCAGGCCCGGGCCGAGGCGGCGTCCAACCCGCGCTACCGCTGGCTGGGGGAGCATCCGCGGTGGAAGGCGGTGCGCGTCCTGGCCCGCTGCCGGCTGCTGGTGCTGACGTCGGTGATGGAGGGGGGCGCAAACGTGGTGTGTGAGGCGCTGGCCTGTTCGGTGCCGGTGCTTTCGTCGCGGATTTCCGGGTCGATCGGGCTTTTAGGCGAGGATTATCCGGGGTACTTTCCGGTGGGGGATACAGAGGCGCTGGCGGCGTTGATGGGGCGGGCAGAGACAGATCCGGGGTTCTATACGGGTCTGAAGGCGCGGTGCGAAGCACAGGCCCCGCTTGTAGACCCGGCCCGTGAGCGGGAGCGTTGGGACGCGCTGCTGAAGGAGCTGCAGGGTGAATTTTGAGCTTTCCCGGCAGGGCGGCGCAATCAAAGGGATCAGTGCGCCCGCTGCATCGGGCTGTCGCCTTCCAGCGGGTGGTGTACGTTGACCATGCAGGCGAGTACGCGCGCCGGCTGGAAGCCGACCGCGCGGATGAAGTGCGGGAGGCGGGAGTCGAAGTAGATGGCATCCCCGCCGGCCAGCCGGTAGGTTTCTCCATCGATGTTGATTTCCACTTCGCCGGAAAGGATGTAGTGGAATTCTTCGCCCTCGTGGGACAGCGGTTCGAGGTCCTCTCCACTGTCCGGTGGGATTTCGATGTGAAAGGGAGACATTACCTTGTCGGTCAGGCGGTAGGAAAGCGCCTCGTAGCTGTAGTTGAGGGCGGCGGCGGTGTCCGTCTGGGGCTTCACCTTCCAGCGCTCACTGGCCCTGACCACCTCGACCCGGGCGCCGGGCGGTCCGGACATGAAGAAGTGGTTCATGCTCACGTCGTAGACCCGCGCCAGGTTCACCAGCTCGCCCAGTGCGGGTAGCGCCTGGGCCTTCTCGTACCTTTCCAGCCGGTCTTCGGACACGCCGCTGGATGCCGCGGTGTCCCCAAGCGCCAGCCCGCTGGCTTTCCTGAGCGCTGTGAGCTTTTCGCCAAGCTGCTGTTTAAAGGTTGCTTCGTCCATGGTCGTTTGACACCTCTTTGAATTCCGGGAAATCGGCCTGTTCCAGGATCTGTTTGACGTCCTGGACGAAGCGGGCGCCGTCGTACCCGTCCACAATGCGGTGGTCCAGGCTGATGGACAGGTTCAGGATCTTTCTGGGCTGCACCTGGCCGCCGATGTAACGGGGCAGCCTGCGCATGGCATGTACGCCCAGGATGGCCGATGCAGGGTAGTTGATGATGGGCGTGGCCATTACTCCGCCCAGCCTGCCCAGAGAGGTCATGGTAAACGTGCTTCCTTTCAACTCCAGAGGCTTGAGCTTCTGGTCGCGGGCTCCCTGGGAAAGCTCCCGGATGGTTGCGGCGAGTTGCGCCACGTTCCGTCCCGCGGCGTCCCGGATCACAGGCACGACCAGGCCCCCTTCGGTTGCGACGGCGATGCCCAAGTGGACCTTCTCTTTATAGATGATCTCCCCGGTCTGCTCGTCCACGCAGGCGTTCATCTGGGGGAAGTCCGGCAATACGCGCACCACGGCGTGGGCGATGAATGCCAGCGGGGAGATGGTCCCCTCTTCTCTGGCTTCTGCGAGCGCCCGGCGCCTGTCTGCAAGGAGGGTGACATCGATTTCTTCGACGTAGGTGTAGTGCGGGATGAGCGTTTTCGACTGCACCAGCCGCTCGGCGATCAGGCGGCGCACCCCGCGCAGCGGCCGGCGGGTCCAGTCCGGTTCGTCTTCAGACGCCGGCGCGCCGGGTGAGGTGGGAGGGGGTACAGGGGCCGGCTCACCCTTTTTCATTCGCTCGTGGAACGCTTCCACGTCCCGGCGCATCACCCGCCCGTCCGGACCGGTTCCGGGGACCTGCTCGATGTCCACACCCAGCTGCCTTGCCCGTTCACGTACGGCCGGCACGGCATCGACCGGTTTTTGGCGGTGTGGGAACGCATCGGCTGGGCGGGCATGTGGGCGGGGCGGCATGGGTGGGGGATGCTGCCCTTCCGGAATTGGGGCCGGAGGCCGGACCTCAGATACGGCATCGGCCGGCTCTTCCTGATGCTGTGTGACTTCCTTCCCCTCTATCTCTTTCCGCGCTTCCCCGGTTTCTTCCGAGGCGCCCTCTCGAGCCTGGGATTCGCCGGGCGTGTCGGCGTCGTCGATTTCGATCATCACCTGCCCGACGGGTATGACGTCTCCCTCCCCGCCGCAAAGCCGGTGAACACGCCCTGCTTTGGGCGAGGTGATTTCCATCAAGGCCTTGTCGGTCATAACTTCCACGATGAGCTGATCCTCCTGGACCGTATCGCCCTTCTGTATGTGCCATGCGACGACTTCCGCTTCCGCGATGCCTTCTCCAAGATCCGGGAGATTGAATTGGTACATTGAGGTTCCTCTAAGGTTCAAAATTCGATGGTTTTTCTCAGGGTGTCCAGCACGCGTTCCTTTTTCGGCAGGTAGTGGTCCTCCAGCGTGTAGGGGAAGGGGGTGTCAAAACCGGTGATCCGCTGGAGGGGCGCACGCAGCCGGGTAAAGGCGCGCTGTTGTACTTCGGCAAGGAGTTCCGCCGCAAATCCGCACGTGCGGGGGGCCTCCTGAACCACGACCAGCCGTCCGGTTTTTTCGACGGAGGACAGCACGGTCTTCAGATCGTAGGGCAAAATGCTCAGCAGATCGATCAGTTCGACATCGTAGCCTTCCCCTTCGGCCAGCAGGGCGGCCTCGCGGGCGACGTCCACCATGGCGCCGTAGGCGACCAGGGTCGCGTCTCTCCCCTGGCGAATGACCGTGGCCTTCTCCAGGGGGATGGTATAGTAGGCTTCCGGGACGTGGGTCTTTACAGAGCGGTAGATTTTTTTGGGCTCCAGATAGACGACCGGATCGGGACAGTCCAGCGCGGCCAGCAGCAGGCCTTTGGCTTCGTAAGGTCCGGAAGGAACCACCACGCGCAGGCCGGGTGTGTGGGCAAAATAGGCCTCCGGGCTCTGGGAGTGGTAATGCCCGCCGCGGATTCCGCCGCCATAGGGCATGCGGATCACCATCTTGATGCTGTACTGCCCGCCGCAGCGATAACGGTACTTGGCGGCCTCGTTGACGATTTGATCGAAGGCCGGGAAGACGAAATCGGCGAACTGGATCTCAACGATCGGCTGCATCCCTCCCAGGGCCATCCCGATGGCGGCGCCCACGATGCCGGCCTCGGCCAGGGGGGTGTCGAACACCCTTTCGGCGCCGTAGGTTTCCTGCATCCCCTCGGTGACGCGGAAGACGCCGCCGAATCCGCCGACGTCTTCGCCCATGATGACGGCATTCGCCTCCCGCTGCATATGGACATGCAGCGCCTGGTTCAGGGCCTGGATCATGTTCATCTGGATATGTTCGGGCATAGTCTACCTGTTGCGCTCTTTCAGGAACTGCAAATATTCGTCCTTCTGTTCACGCAGCGCCTCCGGCATCCGTTCGTAGACATCATCGAAGAGGCTTTCCACCGGCGGCGGGGGCCAGCGTTCACAATCGGCGATCATCTGCGCGACGGCCTTTTCCGCATCGTCCCAGACCTCCTTTTCCGCTTCATCCGTCCAGATGCCGCGCCATTTTGCATGCATCCGCAGGCGCGCCAGGGCGTCTACCTTTTCCCACTGGTGCTTCTCCTCTTCGGGGCGGTAGCGGGTGGGGTCGTCGGAGGAGGAGTGCGCGCCCATGCGGTAGGTGAGGGCCTCGATCAGCGTGGGGCCGCCCCCGCTTCGGGCCCGTTGTGCGGCCTCTTTGACGGTCTGCACCACCGCCAGAAGGTCGTTGCCGTCGATCTGCAGGCCCGCAATTCCGTATCCTTCGGCGCGGATCGCCAGGCTGCGCGCCACTGTCTGGACCGACTCGGGCGTGGAGATGGCATAGCCGTTGTTCCGGATGATGAAGATCGTCTGGGCGTTCAGCACCCCGCTGAAGTTCAAGGCGGTATGAAAATCTCCCTGCGAAGCGGTGCCCTCTCCGAGGAAGGCCAGCGCCACCTGACCCGTCTGCTGTATCCGTGCCGCATATCCGAAGCCACATGCCTGGGGCAGCTGGGTGCCCACCGGGCTGCTAACGGAGGGGATATGATATTCCCGGAAGCAGTAGTGAACGGGCATCTGCCGCCCTTTGTTGATGTCCTGAGCGTTGCCGATGAGCTGGTTCATAATGGCCTCAAGCGGCACCTTCCGCCACAGGAGCGACCCCAGCTCCCGGTAGGTGAGGAAGATCGGATCGTCTTCGTACAACGCGTAGGCAGATCCGACGGTGACAACTTCCTCACCGGTGCTGGTCAGGTAAAAGCCCAGGCGGCCCTGCCGCTGCATCATCATCAAACGGCGGTCCATGGCGCGGTTGAGCAGGATGGTGCGGAGGATAGCCAGGAGGTCGTCGTCCGGGACCAGGTCCCGGTATTCGTCCGCACAACTGCCATCCTCATTGAGAATAGAACGCAAATTCCTCTCCATTCCTAAAGTAGGCGATTACTCCATTTCTCGTCCCGCTATCAGTACGATACCCAACTTGCATCGGTAAGTCAAGGTGAAGAAGCGCCATGTAAAGTCCTGCGCTCGACCGTGTGGCAGGATCCTTTACGCCGCTCCATCGCCATTTACCATCCTGACTGAAAATCGCATCGTGAGGTGTCGAATCTTTACTGGACATTTCTGGCATAGTTTGAGATTTTTAGGAGGTAGGGTGTAGCTTTACACCATCAAAGGAGGTGTGATGCCGATTTCAAAATTGGAGGACCGTTTTACCCTGATCACCACCCGTGTGGAATCTGCGTTGAATGCGTTTGCCGAGGATGTGGCGTTGGGGCTGAGGGCATCTCCCAAGCGGCTTTCCTGCCGCTATTTCTATGACCAGGAGGGATCGCGTCTGTTCGAGCAGATTTGCAAGCTCCCTGAATACTACCTGACGGGGGCGGAGCGGGAGATTCTAAGCGCACGGGCCGGGGAGATTGTATCCGGATTTCCGGAGGAGGTCACGCTGGTTGAGCTGGGGAGCGGGAGCGCGGTGAAGACGCGGCTGTTGATTGAGGCGCTCCTGGCGTGCCAGGACGGTCTTCGGTTTGTCCCGGTGGATATTTCCCAAAGCGCGCTGGAAGAGAGTTCCCAGAGGCTGCTAAGGGCCTATGCGGACTTAGAGATCCTCGGGGTTGCTGCGGAATACCACGCGGGGCTGGCGCGGTTGAAGGATGAGATCGAGGGCCCCAAGCTGATTCTCTGGCTGGGGTCGAACGTGGGGAATTTTGACCGGCCGGATGCGGTCCGTTTTTTGGGACGCCTACGGGCGGCGATGGCGGATGGGGATCGGCTGTTGATGGGGGTGGATCTGCGCAAAGACCGGGCGACGCTGGAGGCGGCGTACGATGACGCAGAGGGGGTCACGGCCCGGTTTAATCTGAACCTGCTGGCCCGGATCAACCGGGAACTGGGCGGCCGGTTTGAGCTGGAGCACTTCCAGCACCGTGTGGTTTACGACGAGGAAGACGGGCGGGTGGCGATGTATCTGGTGAGCGCCTGCGCACAAACGGTTGCGGTAGAGGGTCTCGATCTGGAAGTGGTGTTTGCGGAGGGGGAGGCGATCCATACGGAAGATTCGTACAAGTATTCGGTCGCAGAGATCGAGGCTCTGGCCGGGTCGGCCGGGCTGGAGGTGGAGGAGCAATGGTTTGACGGAGAACGGCGGTTCGGGTTGAATCTGTTAAAGAAAGTTCCGAGTTAAGATGAGAACAGCTCTGGCGTTTGAGCGGGTTTCCAAGGTGTACGATACTCCCGGCAGCGGCAGCCGGTTTGCGCTCCGGGAGGTTTCGTTTGAGGTTCCGGAAGGGCGGAAGGTGGCGGTTGTGGGGCGGAGCGGGAGCGGGAAGTCGACGCTGCTGCACTTAGCCGCGGGGATCGATGTGCCCACAAAGGGGGAGGTGCGGGTTCTGGACCGGAACCTTGCGGGGCTGTCGGAAGAGGCGCGGACGCTGATCCGGCGGGACGAGATGGGGCTGGTTTTCCAGTTTTTTTATTTGATGCCCCACCTGTCCGTACGGGACAACGTGGCGCTGCCGGCGCTGATTGCGGGAGAGCGGCCGGCCGATTACGAGCCGAGGGTGCGGGGGTTGCTGGAGCGGGTGGAACTGGCCGACCGGGCGGAGGATGCGGTCCAGAAGCTGTCGGGGGGGGAGATGCAGCGGGTGGCGATCTGCCGGGCGCTGCTGCGCCGGCCGAGGCTGCTGCTGGCGGATGAGCCGACGGGGAATTTAGACGATGAGAATGGATCCCGGGTGATGGGGCTGATGCTGGGTCTGGCTTCGGAAGAAGGGGCGACGCTTGTGTATGTGACCCACAGCCGGGAGTTTGCAGCGCTGGCGGATGAGGTGTGGGAGCTGCACAGCGGGGTACTGGAAAAGTAAAAAGGAAAAGGAAAAATTGGTTCGGTATTTTTTAAAGGCGCTTTTGGCGCATTTTCGGGGAGGGCGGAGCCTCTACTTTCTGACGGTGTTCGGGGTGGCGCTGGGGGTGGCTTCGGTGCTGTCGATTCAGATTATCAACCGGAACGCCCTGGCCGCGTTTGAGGGGAGTGTGACGGCGGTGAGTGGAGAGGCGGATTTCAGTGTGCTGGGGCGGATGCCTGCGTTTTCGGAAGGTCTGTTTCCCGAGGTTCTGGCCGAGGCGGGTGTGGCTGCGGCCTGGCCGCTTTACCGGGTGGATGTGGCGCTTTTGGGCCGGGAGGCTTTTTTTTTGGAGGTGCTGGGGCTGGATTTTTTTGCGCCGATGAAGGTGCCCTGGCGCGGGGATGCGGGAGACTTCTCGGAGGCGCTTGCGCGGCCTGGATGGGCGGCGGTGACGCCGTCGCTGGCGGAGGGGATGGGGTGGGCGGTGGGCGATTCGGTGGGAGTGGCGATCGGGTCGAGGCGGGTGTGGCTGGTGGTGGGGGCGCTGGTGGATTTTCAGGCGCTGAGTCCGCTGGCCAGCCCCAGGCTGGTGGTGATGGATATTGCGCAGGCGCAGAGCCTGCTGGGACGGCGGGGGGAGATCCACCAGATTGATGTGCAGGCGGCGGAAGGGGTAGACCGGGACGCGCTGATGGCCCGGCTGCAGGACCGGCTGGGTGAGGGGGTGCGGGTGATGACGCCGGAGCAGCGGGAGCGGCAGGCAGCGGGACTGTTAGAGGCGTTTCGGCTGAATCTGACGGCGATGAGCCTGATCAGCCTGTTCGTGGGGCTCTTCTTAGTTTACAGCAGTACGCAGGCCTCGCTGGTGCGGCGGCGGGCGGAGTTCGGGCTGCTCCGGTCGCTGGGGGCCACACGGGGGCAGGTGCTGGTGTTGATTCTGGGGGAGGTGGTTCTGCTGGGTATTTTGGGCGTTTTGCTGGGGCTGCCGATGGGGTACTGGGCGGCGGAGTCGAATGTGGAGGTGGTCAGCGCCACGCTGGCGAACCTCTATTTGTTAGAGGAGATTTCGTCGCTGCAGATGCCCGTGTGGTTGTACGGTCTGGCGGGGTTGATCGGCATCGGAGGGGCGATGGGGGGGGCGCTGTTGCCTGCGCTGGATATGAGCCGGCGGGACACCCGGTCGCTGCTTGCGGCTTTTACCCTGCACGAGAAGATCGGCACCCTGGCCCCTCGCCTGTTTGCGATTGGGACCTCTTTTTTGCTCCTTTCCGGGGTGTGGTACCGGGTGTGGGGGCAGGCGTGGCAGCCGGCGGGGTTTGTGCTGGGAATCGCTCTGTTGATCGGGCTTCCGCTGTTGACGCCGTTTGTGATCCAGCAGGTCTGCGGGCGGATCCGGATCCGGGGGTTCGGGCTGGGGTACAGTTTGAAGAGCCTGGGGGTGCGGCTGCAGACGAGCTCTTTTGCGGTGGCTTCGCTGGGGATTGCGGTGAGCATGCTGATCGGGATTACGCTGATGATCGGGAGTTTCCGGCAGACGCTGGAGGTGTGGGTGACCACGTCGATTCAGGCCGATATTTATATTTCGCCGCAGTCGTGGCGGGGGAAGGGGAACGAGGCGTTCTTAGAACCGGCGCTGGCGGCGGCGCTGGCCGGCCATCCGGGGGTTGTGGCGGTTGACCGGCTGCGGGGGTTCCTGGCCTATACGGGGGAGCAGCGGATCGTCCTGGCCGGGGTGGAGATGGGGCTGCCCGGGGGAGAGGCCCGGTTTCCGCTGCTGGACGGGGACAGGGAGGAGGCCTTCCGGCAGGTTCATGAGGGGGAGGCGGTGCTGATAGGGGAAACGCTGGCGCGCAAGGTGGGGGTGTGGGCGGGAGATGAGCTGCCGGTGTACGGCCCGGAGGGGGAGCTGCGGTTTCCGGTTGCAGGGGTGTATTACGATTACAGCACGGAGGGGGGGGCTGCGGTGATGGACCTGCGGACAATGGCGCGGCATTTCGGGCCGGGGCCGGTTAACAGCGTGGCGCTTTACCTGGCGCCGGGGCGGGACGCCGAGCAAGTGGTGGACGAGTTGAAGGCCCGCTTCCCGGGAGCGCCGCTTTACATCCGGAGCAACCGCCGGCTTCGGGAGGAGGTGTTCAAGGTTTTCGATCAGACTTTTGCGGTGACCCGGATCCTGCAGGGGATGAGCCTGCTGATTGCGGTATGCGGGATTGCGTTGATGCTGCTGGTGCTGGCCCGGGAGCAGGTGTCGGAGCTGGCGCTGTACCGTGCGGTGGGGTCGCGACGCCGGCAGATTTTCGGGATTTTTGTGGGCAAGGGGCTGGGGATGGGGCTGCTGGGACTGGCGCTGGGTCTGGTAGGAGGCGTGGCCCTGGCGGGGGTGCTGATTTTTGTGATCAACCGGGCGTATTTCGGGTGGACGATTCAGGTGTACTGGCCCTGGGGGGCGATTGTACAGCAGGTGACGACGGTTCTGGGGGCGGCGGTTCTGGCGAGCCTGTACCCGGCATTGCGGGCGAGCCAGACGCCGGCGACGGAGTTGAGCCGGGACGACATATAAATTGCGGAATGCGGAATGCGGAATGGAAAATCTCAAATCCGCAATCCCCAATCCGCAATCCGAAATGGATTGTGGGGTGTGTATGAGACGATATGTTATTCTGATGTTTCTGTGTGTGGCCGTGGCCGTCCAGGCGGATTCATGGCGGGCGGCACGGCCGGATTATACGTGGTCTTTTCCGGAGGATCACTGGGCGCGGGGGGGCTATAAGACCGAGTGGTGGTATTTTACGGGACACCTGGTATCGGAGACAGGGCGGCGGTTCGGGTATCAGTTTACGTTTTTCCGGGTGGGGCTGCTGCCGGAGCGGCCCGATCTGGCGTCGGACTGGACGACGGGGAATCTGATTATGGGGCATGCGGCAATCAGCGATCTGGCGTCGGGGAAACACCTGTTCAGCGAGGTGCTCTACCGGACGGTTCCGATGCTGGGTGGGTTTGGTACGTATCCGGATTCGGTGATTGCATGGAGCCGGGCGCCGGCGGGAACGGAGGGGCGGTGGACGCTTCGGTGGAACGGGGAGGCGTTTGATTTTGCGATGGCGGACCGGGAAGTGGGGATGGAATTTTCGCTTTCGACGCGGCCGGTCAAGCCCCTGGTGTTCCAGGGGCCCAACGGGTACAGCAAGAAGGGGACGGGGCCGACGTCGGCGAGCCAGTATTACAGTTTTACGCGGCTTTTGACAGAAGGAACGGTTTCGGTGGAAGGGGAGACGGTGGCGGTGCGGGGCGAGAGTTGGATGGACAAGGAATTCGGATCCAATCAGCTTGGAGAACACCAGGCGGGGTGGGACTGGTTCAGCCTGCAACTGGCGGACGGCCGGGAGGTCATGCTCTACCTGATGCGGGACAGTTCGGGAAAGGTCGATTTTGCGCGAGGCACGCTGGTGTCGCGGACGGGGGAGGCGCGTTATCTGGCGGCGGCAGACTTTTCGATGCGAGTGACAGAGACCTGGACGAGCCGGGAGACGGGGGCGACCTATCCGGCGCGGTGGATCCTGGACCTGCCCGAGGTAGGGCTGCGAATGGAGGTGGCGCCGGAGCTGGCGGACCAGGAGAACCAAAGCCGGGCGGTGAGCACGCTGTTCTACTGGGAGGGGGCGGTGCGGGTGCTGACGGGTGAGGGGAAGCGGATGGGGAAGGGCTACGTAGAGCTGGTGGGGTACGGAACGGAGAGCAAGCCGGCAATATGATTGCGGATTTGGGATTGCAGAATGCGGATTGGGGAGGATCATCACAAACCGTTAAGGAGGATACAGATGAGCAGGGAACGCCGGATTTACGAGGAGATGGGTGTGAAGCCGATGATCAACGCGGCCGGGAATCAGACGGTGCTGGGAGGCTCGCGGCTTTCGCCCAGGGTGCGGGAGGCGATGGAAGATGCGAACCGGTACTTTGTGAATATGGAGGAGATGCTGAAACGCTCGGGCGAAGTTATTGCGGAGATCCTGGGAACGGAGGGCGCCCTGGTTACGCCCGGGTGCGCGTCGGCGCTTGCGCTGAGTTCGGCGGCCTGTATGGCGGGCAGCGACCCCGAAAAGATGGAGCGTCTGCCCGATACGACGGGGATGAAAAATGAGTTCCTGATTCAGAACCGGCAGCGGTACAAGTATGACCGCTGTCTGACGATTTTTGGGGGCCAGCTGGTGGAAGTGGGGGATGAGAATGGGACGACGGCCGAACAACTGGAGGCCGCAATTGGCGAGCGGACCGCCGCGCTTCACTATTTTGCGACCGGGGGGGGCGAAGGGGTGGTGCCGTTTGAAGAGGCGGCGCGCATCGGCAATGCACACGGGGTTCCCGTTATTGTGGACGCAGCGAGCCAGATCTATCCCTTAGACCGCATGTGTGGGTACACGCGCGCCGGGGCCGACCTGGTGGGCTTTGGGGCGAAGTATTTCGGGTCGTGCAACTCAACCGGGATTCTGTGCGGGCGCAAAGATCTGGTGGATGCGGCGTTCGACCACGGGTTTATCGGGTTTGAGATGGGCCGGCAGCGGACGGTGGGCCGGCCGCTGAAGGTGGACCGCCAGGAGGTGGTTGCGGTTGTGGTTGCCCTGCGGGAGTGGTTTGAGATGGACCACGAGGCCCGGTTCGCGGAACACGAGCGCAAGACGCGGGTCGTCCAGGAGGCGCTGGAGGGCATTCCGCACATTACGGTTACGCCGGTTTCGGAGGCGCGAGGGCTGAACAACGGGGTGCGGGTGGCGTTAGACGAAGCGGCCTTAGGCAAAACCGCCGACCAGGTCTTAGAGGCGCTGCGCCAGGGCGATCCGGGCATCTGGATGTGGGGCGGCGGGAACGGGCTGAGTGTGGCCGTGCCGAATCTGACCGATGAGGATGTGCAGGTTGTGGTGCAGCGGCTGCGGGAGGAGTTGGGAGGATAAAGGCAGGGGCCAGAATCATTTTAGATTTGGGATTGCGGATTGCGGAATCAAGGCTTTTCAATCCGAAATCCGAAATCCGCATTCCGCAATTTAACGGGGGTCAGGGGTTTGGGGATCAGGGAAAACAACCACGGATCATGCAGGGGCGGACACGGGGGGGGCCGCTCCGGTGGGGGTGTATGGGGCAGTTTAAAGGCAGCAGGAGGACGCTGTGAGCAAGTTCATTTATTTTCAGATAAGTGCGGTTTTTCTGATGTGCCAGGCATTGCCGGCGCGGGCCGAGGATGAGGTGAGATTCTATGAACGGTGTTTATAAATCAAATGGCGTAACCTGTACAATTACTATATATTATATATTTTAACCAGTTTTCGGGGGCAACGGGTTAAGCAGATCGTAATTTTGGGGAATACCCTATGAAACGGTTTTGGCCGATGTGCGCGTTCTGGCTTATCTGGACGTGCATTTGTGTTTTTTCGTGTGTCGCGGCGGATCCTGCGGGCAGCGGGATTGTGACGGGCCGGGTGACCCATGCGGAGACCGGCGGAACGCTGCCGGGGGCCAATGTGACCATCGAGGGTACGTTGCTGGGCGATATCACAGACTCTGCCGGCCGATTTCGCATTGTGGGCGTGCCCGAAGGGCGCCAGCGGCTTGGGGTCTCCTATCTGGGATACCCCGCACGGAAACGCCCGAGGTTGTCGTTATCGACGGGCAGACAACCTCCGCAGGGGTTGTGGCTCTTTCGGTGAGAATGATCCAACTGGAGCCGATTGTGGTGGAGGGCGTCCGGCAGGGGCAGGCCCGGGCATTGAACCTGCAGAAGACCGCCGACAACATCAAGAGCGTGGTCGCAGCCGACCTGATCGGCCGGTTTCCGGACCCCAACACGGCCGAGGCGGTGCAGCGGGCGCCGGGCATTTCGGTGGAGCGGGACCAGGGGGAGGGGCGGTATGTGCTGATCCGGGGCACAGAGCCCAGGTTGACATCGGTGACAATCAATGGAGAGCAGATTCCCGCGCCCGAAGGGGCGGTTCGTCAGGTGGCGCTGGACGTGATTCCTGCGGACCAGCTTGCGTCGATTGAGGTTCACAAGGCGCTGACGCCGGACATGGATGCGGACGGGATCGGAGGCGCGGTTAATCTGACGACGAAGGGTGCGTACGATATGCAGACGACCTTTAAGACGTCCCTCGCAACCGGATATAACAGCTTGGTTTCGGGTGCGAACTTCCAGGGGGCGCTGACCTACGGAAAACGCGTGGGTCCAGAGGGGGCGTTCGGGTATCTGTTCAGCGGCTCCTATTACAGGACCAGCCGGGGATCGGACAACAACGAGTTCAAGTGGGGGACAGAGGCGTTTGGCGGTAGAGATGCTTCGGTTCTGGAGGATTTTCAACTTCGGGACTACCTGATTATCCGGGAGCGTACGGGCTTGAGCGGAACGATCGATTACCGGTATGACGACCGGTCGTCTCTCTATCTGCGGGGGATTTTCAATCGCTTTGGCGACCAGGAGTTTCAGCGCCGGCTGCGCCTGCGGTTCGACAAGGGGGATTACGATTCCCAAACGCAGGTGAGCGGCGCCCGGGTGGAGCGGAAGTTGAAGAACCGCTACGAGGAGCAGGATATTTACAGTTTGAAGGCCGGCGGACGTCACGCGTTTTCCACTCTTGATCTGGACTACAGCGCGTCCTACTCTTATGCCCGGGAAAAGGAGCCGGGCAGGCAGGATATTACTTTCGAGCAGAAGAAGGTGGATCTGGCCTACGATATATCCGACCCCCGATATCCCACCTATTCGGTGGCCAACGGAAAGGACCTGCTCGATCCCGGAGCCTTTTCATTCAAAGAACTGGAGCTGGAAGACAACCTGACGTGGGAACGAAATTTTATGGCCAGGCTGGACCTGGAGGCGCCCTATACGTTGAACGCCTTTCCGGGGGCGCTGCGGTTGGGCGGCAAGGCGCGCCTGAAGAATAAGGTGCGGGAAAATAACTTCCGGTTGTTAGACGGCTATGACGGAGATTTGACAATACAGGATGTTGCGGGCGATTTTGAAAGCCGGCCGATGCACAACGGCCGCTATACTATCGGCAAGTCCCCGGACCCGGATCTGGTCGGCCGGTTATACCAGACCGATAAGGCCAGGTTCGAAGAGGATGTCGGGGAATCGCGCGTGAAGACGGACCCGGGCAATTACGAGTCGTCTGAAGACGTGTATGCCGCATATGCGCAGACCCGGCTGAGCCTTGGGAAGTGGACTGTGCTGGTGGGCGCGCGTTACGAGCGGACCGATCTGGTGTACACCGGCAACGAGGTGGTTCTTGACGAAGGTGGAGACTATCTGTCTACACAACCGGTCCAGGGCCGGAATACCTACGGGTATCTTTTCCCAATGACGCACCTGCGGTATGCCCTGGATGGGAATACCCATCTTCGCCTGGCCTGGACGCGCTCGCTTGCCCGTCCCAACTTTTTCGACCTGACGCCCTACCGGCTGGTCAACCGCGAAGACGAGGAGCTGAAGCGGGGCAATGTGGACCTCAAGCCGACGACCGCGGCGAACCTGGACGTTCTGTTCGAACACTACTTCTCGTCGGTGGGGCTGATCTCCGGCGGGGTCTTCTACAAGCGGCTGAACGACTATATTTACATCAGGGTGTTCGAAGAGGCCGGTGGGACGTTTGACGGGTTCGAGGTGGTCCAGCCGCAAAACGGTGGAAAGGCCGACCTGTTCGGGTTCGAACTGACCTGGCAGCAGCAGTTCACGTTTCTGCCGGACATGCTGAACGGGTTTGGCATTTATGCCAACTATACCTATACGCATTCTGAAGCCGATATTATCGACCGGTCTGCAAAGCCGACCCTTCCCGGGCAGACGACCCACATCGGCAACCTGGCGCTGTCGTATGAGAAGTACGGCTTTTCCGGACGGGCGGCGCTGAACGTCCACGGGAAGTATATCCACAGCCTGGGGGAAGCAGCAGCAGACGATATCTACTACGACCGGCACGTGCAGCTGGATCTCTCGGCCAGCCAGCGGATTCGCCCAAAAGTGCGCCTGTTCGTGGAGCTGATCAACCTGACGGACACACCCCTGCGCTTCTACCAGGGCAGCGCGAACCGTCCGATACAGCAGGAGTTCTATTCCTGGTGGGGGCATGTGGGGTTGCGGTTCGATATGTAGGGCTATGCAATCAGTAGATGTGAGGTACGCTGTGGAAAAGATGGCCGTTGCCCGCGCTATTTTCTGCTTGACGATGGCCCTGGGGTTGGGTTGCGCTCAAGACCCACCCGAAGATGAGACGGCGCCCCCGGCGGACAGGGCGATAAAGCCCGGGGCGGGCGGTGTGCTTACCATCGGGTCGATCTCCTTTTCGGTTAAGGATGAAGTTGCGGACTTTCAGCCTTTTATCGATTATCTGGCCGGCCGGCTGAGAGATCACGGCATCGATCGGGGTCAGGTGCTGGTTGCTCAGACGACCGACGAGATGGCCGATCTGGTTCAAAAGGGTGAGGTGGATCTTTATGTTGATAGCCCTTTTCCCATTCTTGTGGTGAAGAGGCTTGCGGGCGTCCGGCCGTTTTTGCGCCGCTGGAAAAGAGGGAAAGGGGAGTATCACAGTGTGATATTTGTACGCAAAGACAGCGGTATCGAGACGCTGGAGGATTTAAAGGGTAAGACCGTCGCCTTCGACGATCGGTCTTCGACCTCGGGTTATCTGCTGCCCAAAGCGATCTTGATCCGATCGGGCCTGGCCCTGAACGAGTACGCACGGTTCACAGACCCGGTTCATCCGGACAGTGTGGGATATGTTTTCTCCAGAGACGATGAAAATACGATCTTCTGGGTGCTCAAAAAACGCGTGGCCGCAGGGACGATTGACAATGCTAATTTTGTCAAAATGTCCGGAAACCGAATTGGAGATTTGAAGATCCTGCACAGGTCGGTCGATGTACCTCGACATGTGGTGGCTCACCGGAAGGATCTGGATCCTGCGCTTGTGGAGCGCATTCGAGAGGTTCTGCTTGCCATGCACCAGGAGGAGACAGGAAGAAAGGTGCTGCTGGAGTTTCAAAAAACGACCCAGTTCGATGCCTTTCCACAGGGAGTGGACGCGGCTCTTGAACCGATCGAGGCGTTGATCCGTTTTATTGGAGAGGGTCTTGTAAAGTAGGTTATGCGCGGGGAGCCGGATTTATGAAGATGGGATTGAAAACGAAGTTCATTCTGTTCATCTCGCTGTTGTTGATTTCTTTAAGCGCTGCTTTTACGGCGATCAATATCAGGTCGAATCAGGACACCATCCGGCAGCGGCTGGCGGAAAAGGCCAGAGGCATGGCATCGCTTCTGGGCGCCAGCGTTTCCGATCCCCTGTACCTTCTCCAGATCGAGGATCTCAGGTTTCTGCTCTCCGATGTGCTTGAACAGGATGAGGTCGTCTATGCCTATGTCTTTGACGAGGAAGGGAGTGTTGTGACGGATGGGTCCGGGGACAACCCGTTTCGTTTTCAGGTTCTGAACGATGACATCAGCCGGAAAGCGGTTGCGGCCGAAGCGACCCTTGTGCAGTTTGGGCAGGATGTGCTGGATGTTACAGAGCCCCTGTATCTGAAAAATAAGAAGCTGGGAGGGGTCAGAATCGGTTTTTCGCTGGCCAAGGTACAGCAGGAGATTATAGACGTTCGAAACCGGAACATCCTCCTGGGCGTGGGGTTTGTTGTTGCGGGTATTGTTCTGACGCTAATTCTGGTGTTGACGATTACGCGGCCCCTGGGTCTGCTGATCGAACGCACAGAGGCCGTATCGAGGGGAGAACTGGACAGGCAGATCGAACTCCGGACGGGTGATGAATTGCACGTTCTGTCCGAATCTTTCAATAAGATGACGAAGAATCTGAGCCTGTCCAGGGAGGCGATTGTTTCGGCCAAGGCGTATACGGACAATATTCTGAGTTCGATGAATGAGACTCTGATCGTTATTTCCGCCGAGGGGGAGGTTCAGACGGTCAATGCGGCTGTGTGTGATCTGCTGGGATATCGGGAGGAGGAACTGGTTGGCCGGCCGGTTACGAAGATTTTTACAGAAGAGACAAAAGCGTTCTTCGATGAGGTCGTTTTGAACGATCTAACCCAGAACAGCACGGTTCGAAATGTAGAAAAGACGTGCTTGACCAAAAAGGGCAAAGAGATTCCGGTGCTTTTTTCAGGGGCGGTGATGCATCAGGATGCGGGAGAGGTTTTCGGGTTCGTCTGTGTGATACAGGATATTTCCGAGCGAAAGCAGATGGAGGAAGCGCTGTGGCGGGCACACGCCGAACTGGAGCAGCGGGTGAGAGAGCGCACGGCGGAGCTCCAGGAGGCCAACGAATCCCTTCAGCGAGAGATCGGCGAGCGCGAGAAGCTCGAGGAGCAACTGCGGCAGTCGCAGAAGCTGGAAGCAATCGGCCGGCTGGCCGGAGGGGTGGCGCACGACTTCAACAACCAGCTGGCCATTATCCGGGGATACGTGGATATTGTTTACGATGAGCTGCCCAAAGACGCGCGGGTCCACGATCTTCTGGGACATATCGGCAGTGCGGTGCAGCGGTCGGCAAGCCTGACCGAACAGCTCCTGATGTTCAGCAGCAAGCAGCCGGTGAATATGCGACCCCTGGACTTGAACCGGCACGTGAGGGATATTCAGAAGATGCTGGGGCGGCTGCTGGGAGAAGATATTGTAGTCGAAATGGAGCTGGAGGAGGACCTCTGGACGGTCAGCGCAGACGCAGGCAATATGGACCAGGTGATCACCAACCTGTGCGTCAATGCCCGAGATGCGATGCCTTCGGGGGGCACGCTGACGGTTCGGACACAGAATATGCCTATCGACGACTCTTACTGCCATCACGTTCCCGACGCCCGTCCCGGCCGGTTCACCTGTGTGTCGGTCAGCGATACGGGTGTGGGGATGGACGAGGAGGTGCTCTCGCGTCTGTTCGAGCCGTTTTTCACAACCAAGGGTCCTGGGAAGGGCACGGGTCTGGGTCTTTCTGTGGTGTATGGGATTGTGCAGACGCACGAGGGGTGGGTGACGGTGGAGAGCGAGTTGAACAAAGGCAGCTGTCTGTCGGTCTATCTTCCGGCGGTGGATGAGGAGGTTGAGCGTCTGGATTACCCGATGTCGTCCGTTTCCCTCAACCAGTTTCGAGGCGGGGGTGAACGTGTGCTGCTGGTGGAAGACGAACCCGCGCTGAGGGACATGACCCAACAAGCGCTTACGGGCAAGGGATATGCGGTGTATGTGTGCAGCACGGCAACCGAAGCAGCCCAGGCTTTCAGGAACGAAGCGCACCCCTTTGATCTGGTCTTAAGCGACGTGGTCCTGCCCGATGGACGGGGGACGGATATAGCGTTTGAATTTTTAAAGGAACAGCCGGACCTGCCGGTGATTCTGATGACCGGTTATACGGACGAGCGGGCAGACTGGGAGCGGGTTCGGGAGGCGGGGTTGGTGCTGCTTCAAAAGCCGTTCCCGATGGCCGTTTTGCTGACGCAGGTGCAGGACGCCCTTAAGAACAGGAAGGCGCCATAACGTATTCGGGCGCCTTATGGGCAGCGATTGGGGTGGAGAATACGGTCGGTGTGGGCACAACCTTCCGGGGGCGGTTTCCAAAAAAGGGGGATCTTTCTGAGGTCTTTTCCTTCTAACAAGTGCTCGTTTGTTCAGATCTTGATCCTTCCAACTCTCAGAAAATACTTGACATGTATCAGATCGTTGCTTAAGTTGTGGGACACCTTAATTGAATTCCGTTAAATTGAAACAAGTCGGCCGCCGGCCGAATCTTCAGGTCGTTTTTCCCCAGGCGCTCCCCACATTCTCCCCTTTTTGCCGGGTTTCCCCGTTCCGGCAATGTATTTCCAACCCCTACCGCCGCCACCCTTCGGAGATGGTTTTACGATGTTGAATCAGGCCTCACCTTTTGTTTTTTCCGCCCCCAACGGCATTCTCAGCGGCCGGAAACGGGGTGAAGAGCTGCTGGATCTGCTCACCGAACACCTGCGCAGGACCGATCCCGACGAGGTGACCCCGCTGGATTTCTCCCGGGTCGAATTTATCGATATTTCCTGCGCCGACGAATTTCTGACCAAGCTGTTGATGCGGATCGGCAGCGGAGAGATGGGCACGCGCTACGTGTACATCCAGGGGGCCAACACCTCGGTTCGAGAGACGCTGGAAGCCGTGCTCAAACTGCGGGGGCTGGCCGCGCTGTTTAAAGACGAGGAACAGGTGGCGGTTCTGGGCAAGTTGAAAACGCCCATCCGCGAGGCCCTGCAGGTACTCTTAGAGAAAAAGAAAGGGACCTCCTCCGAGCTTGCCGAAGCCCTCCGGAAGAATGTCAATATTGCCTGCAACCGGCTCAACGCGCTGCAGCGGATGGGGCTGGTCTGCCGGGTGCGCGACGGCAGCGTGGTGGGTGGGGGACGGCAGTATTTTTACGAGTCGATTGTTTAGGGAGTTCCGATAGGAGCGTCTGATGCTTGACTTCGGTGTGCTGAAGCGGCAGATCGATCGGATGGCGTCCGAGCGGAAGAATTTAGAGGACGATTTTTTCGAGCGGATCGATCTGGCCCTGTCGGAGATGGCCCGGTGGGAGGATGCGTGGGAGGCGCTGTCGGGTAAGATCGCGTCCAGCCGGACGTCCTGGCTGGTGGCCCGGCCAGGCGGGCCTTTTGGAGAGGCTAACCCTGTGCCGGAACGCCCGGCGGAGGTGACGGTGATTGCGTCCGACGGGTCGCAGATTTTTCCCGACCGGCACGAGGTGTCGAACTGCTATCTGATCAATATCGGGTACGTGGCGATCCATTACGGCACGGGGGAGCGGCCGGTAATGGCGAGCCGGCCGACCCTGTTTTACCGGGAGGAGGATCTCTACCAGGAGTGGGCGGGACGGCGCACCACGGTAACGCGCGAGATGGTGGGGGTAAAGCGGGGGGCGATGGAGTTCGAGCAGGTGGCCGCGCTTTCGGAGGCGGCGCGGTCCGAGGGGCGGACGGTGGTGGGGCTGTCGGACGGGACGCTGATTTTGTGGATGCTGGAGGGGAAGCCCTACGATTTTAGACGGGAGACCCTGCAGTCCTACCTGTCGTCGTTCGAGCGGCTGCGCAAAGCGCGGGTGCCGGTGGCCGGGTATATCAGCGATCCAGGCAGCGCGGACGTGGTCAACGGGCTGCGGGTGGGTCTCTGCCCCGAAAAGCCGCCCGATTGCGACCGGTGCCCCTGGAAGGCGCAGGAGGCGCAGCAGGCCGCCGAGGGTGGCGACCTGATACCGGTGGGGATTCCCTGCGAGCCGATTGCAGGGGTGACCGACGATATTCTCTACGCGCGCCGGCTGAAGGCGGGGCAGCGCAGCGGGGTGTTCGGCAGTGTGTCCAAGATTTTAGAGGACTACGGCCCGCACCGGATTTGCTTCTTTTACGTGCATACAGGCGTGGAGATCGCCCGGATCGAGATCCCGCTGTGGGTGGCCGAAGACCGCGAGCTGCTGGACCTGGTGCACGCGGTGGTCTGCGACCAGGCGGAGAAGGGACGCGGCTACCCGGTGGTGCTGTCCGAATCGCACGAGCGGGCAGTGGTGCGCGCGGCAGACCGGGATATTTTCTACAAGTTTTTGAAGGATACGTTCGTGCAGAACGATATCAAGGCGGAGGTGTCGCTGAAGAGTTTGAAGAAGCTGGCAGCTTCTGTATAGGGATGTGAGAGGTCAAAAAGCCTATGAATACGGTCGAAACTGCTGTTGATGAATACATCGGCGAGGTGATCGAGAGTTCCACATCGCAGTTTCTGGCGGAGAGCCGGGAGTTGAACGGGGCGCCGCCGTTCGGGTCGTTTGTGAAGACGGGGCCCGAGCCGGCAATTTACGGGCTGGTGTTTAATGTGTGTACCCATTCGATTGAGCCTAACCGGCGGCCAACGGCTTATGGGAAGACCGAGCACGAGCTCCGGATGGAACAGCCCCAGATTTTTGAGCTGTTGAAGACGGAGTTCGAGGCGGTGATTATCGGGTACGAAGACGGCCGGGGGCCCCAGCAGGTGCTGCCGCCGCAGCCGCCGCACATCCACAGTTTTATCTATCCCTGTACCGAGGCGGAGATCAAAGCGCTGACGGGCAACGGGGATTTTATGCGGAGTATTCTGAACGGCTGCCGGCTGCCGTCCGACGATCTGATTATCGCGTCGGTGCGCACCGCCTGGCAGGCCCGGGCTTTCGAGATGCCCTACCTGGTGTCTCTGGGCAAGGATCTCTGCCGGCTGATCCGGGATGACTACGACCGGCTCAGTTCGATTATGCGAAGGATTTCCCAGTGAACAAGCCGTCCAAATCGTCCCCGTGGAAGCCGGCCGACACACCTGAGGGGAACGGACAGGTCGCCCGCGAGGAGATCGGGGTGATCACCAAGGGGTCGCTGACGGAAGGGGTGGAGATGAAGCTGAACCCCGACCGGAGCGTGGAGGATGTGAAGGCGGGGAAGTTCGTGGTGATCGAGGGGTTCAAGAACGAGTTTTTCTCGATGATTACCGATCTGAGCTTAGATGCGACCAACCCGGAGATCCTGCTGTATCCGCCCCACGACGGGGATAAGCTTCTGCACAGTGTGTTGAATGGGTCGAGTACCTATGTGACGGTCTCCCTGCGGCCGATGCTGATGCTGGAGAAGGGGGAGCAGATAGAGGACGACCCCCGGCCGGTGAAGACGATTCCGAGCCACTTTTCCAAGGTGGTGGAGGCCGAGGAGGAAGATGTGTCCCGGGTGTTTGGAAGCGAGGCGAGGGACGAGCGGTATTTTAACATGGGGACGCCCCTGGATATGGAGACGCCGGTCTGCCTCAATCTGAACCGGTTCGTGGAGCGGAGCAACGGGATTTTCGGGAAGACGGGTACGGGGAAGTCCTTTCTGACACGGCTGGTGCTGTGCGGGCTGATCAAGCAGAAGCGGGCGGTGAATCTGATTTTTGATATGCACAACGAGTACGGGTTCCAGGCCATGCAGGAGGGCGGGGTGGGCAAGCGGGGGTTTGTGAAGGGGCTGAAGCAGCTTTTCGGCAACCAGGTGGCGCTGTTTTCGCTGGACCCGGAGTCGACCCGGAAGCGGGGGCAGCAGCCGGACCACGAGGTTTATATCTCGTACGACCAGGTGGCGGTGGAGGATGTGACTGCATTGCAGGACGAACTCCAGCTGAACCCGACGGCGGCCGAGTCGGCCTATCTGGTCTACGCGATGTACAAGAACCGCTGGCTGCGGCAGTTGCTGTCGGTGGACGGGCCGGATATCGAGCAGTTTGCGGAGGATATCGGGGCGAATAAGAGTTCGCTGTCGGCGCTGCACCGGAAGCTGAAGCGGTTTGAGGGTTTCCCCTTTATGGTGGAGCAGCTGGACGGGCCGGATGCGGTGGATACGATGATGGACTATATCGACCGGGGCATCCACATTGTGCTGGAGTTCGGACGGCAGACGAGTATGCTGGCGTATTTGCTGGTGGCCAATATTATTTCTCGCCGGATTCACGAGAAGTATGTGCAGAAGAGCGAGCAGTTTTATGCGACGCAGGATCCCAAAGACCAGCCCAGGCACTTAGTGATTACGATTGAGGAGGCGCACAAGTTTCTGAATCCGGCCACGGCCAGGCAGACGATTTTTGGCACGATCGCCCGGGAGATGCGGAAGTATTACGTGTCGCTGCTGGTGGTGGACCAGCGGCCGTCGGGGATCGACGAGGAGGTGCTGTCACAGCTTGGGACGAAAATTACGGCGCTTCTAAACGATGAGAAGGATATCCAGGGGGTGCTGATGGGGGTGTCGAATGCTGCGGGCCTTCGCAGCGTGCTGGCGAGCCTGGATTCGAAGCAGCAGGCGCTGGTGTTCGGGCACGCGGTGCCGATGCCGGTGGTGGTGAGGACGCGGGACTACGACGAGGCGTTCTATAAGGCGATGGGGGTTCTGGACGACGGGGAGAAGGTGACGCAGGGAAAGGCGGCGGCAGCGGCGGTGTTCGGGGACTGAGGGGGTATCGAAAAAATTTCGAAATCCGGTCCACCAGCGGATCGGAACGCCCTGCTTCGGGTACAATCGGTGCAGAGCCCGGACGCCTGGGGGCTTTCGAGATGGCGCCTGCGGTCGAACGGCCTGCAGGGGCATAACAGACATCGGTGTTGGAAGGGACGGATCGCGATCCGCCCTGATGTGTTTGAAATGTCTGGGTATGGCGCAGAGCTGTGGAACACGACAGATCTATCTTGACCTGCTGAGTTTTCGAGGCAGAAGCGAAGAGGCTACAAAATCGCTTCTTGAGGAAGTCATCAAGCCACGGCGAAAGAAGAGCGGTCCGGTGTGAGGAAGAGGACCGATGGCGGACGAGCCGATCACAGAGTACGATATCACGCCTCACGCCGCCTTTGAAATGAGGCGCCGAGGCATTGACGAGGAGACCGTGCAGCGGGTACTCGCCGCGCCCGAGCAGCGGTTGCAGGTGCGTGAAGGGCGCGATGTGCTCCAGTCGCGAGTCGAGATGAAAGACAGGACCTATCTGGTTCGCGTGTTTGTGGACATCGACCGCCAGCCGGCCGAAGTCGTTACGACATATCGCACCAGCAAAGTCGCAAAATACTGGAGACAGGGCCATGAAAATTAGCTACGATTCCCGGACGGATATACTGAACGTCATCCTCAAGGAGGATATCCCGGTTGCCGAGAGCGATGAGGACAAGCCGGGAATAATCCTCGATTACGACGCGGAGGGGGACCTCGTTTCCCTGGAGATCCTTGACGCTTCCAGGCGGGTGACCGACGCTCGCAAGATCGAGTACCAGACAATGGAGTGAGCGAGGGAGTCCTGGTATAAGGTTGCTTGCTGCAGCCTACTGGGAAATTGGCCGGCGCATCGTAGAATTTGAGCAGCAGGGAAAGTAGCGGGCCGAATATGGCAAGCAGCTGCTGAAGCGCCTGTCAGGGGACCTTTCAACCCGATTTGGCCGGGGTTTTGGTTACTCAAACCTGAACCTTATGCGCCAGTTCTACCTCACCTATCCGGATCGTCGCCCAATTCTCCAATCGGTGATTGGAGAATCGCCTCCAAAAATTCTCCAGGCAGCGACTGGAGAATCGTCAATTTCTGCGGATGTTTCAGGTCGAGGTTTTGTGCTGTCGTAGACCCATTACGTGCGGCTTCTACCCGTCGACGAACCGGCCAAGCGCGACTTCTACGAAGAGGAGGCCCACCGGGCCGGATGGTCTGTGCGGCAGCTCGACCGCCAGATCAACGCCATGCTCTACGAGCGTGTTGCCCTCTCGCACAAGAAAGGGGAGCACACACGCCGTTTATGTGTGCGTTCGATTTATCCCCGGCTGCACGCGGGCCGAATTCGAGCAAGTTTGATGGGATGTTGGTTGCCAGGTGACAGGTTCTGATAAATAGAAGTAGAACTTCAGATAAGCGGTTTTCAATGGGTACCTTAACTCCCTATCTCCAGCAACAATTCTCCCATTTCTGTCCCTCTGGCTGGACCTGCCGTCACGAAGTCCCTCTTCTGTCCCCCGACCTGGAGACCCTCCTCGGGTACAAGTCCCGGGTTGATGTCCTCCTGGAACGCACCGACGGCTCCAGGCGCCTTTGGATCGAATTCGAAATCAGCCGTGCAGATCCGGTCGCCAACCACGCCAAATTCGCTACGGCCCACCTCTTCCAGCCGCAGTCGGCGTCCGATTGCTTCATCGCCATGGTCAGCTCCCATGTAACCCGTGGCCGTCGAAACCTGGCGGCCAATACCATCTCGCTCATGCGCCACATCGGCATGAGCGCCTTTCAGACCCTTCTCTTTCCTTACCTCTCCGGTGAAGGGATCAAACGCCTCAACCACCTCGATCCCGAAGCGATCCGACAGGAAGGCCTCGACGTCAGACTCGAGATCGAACGCGCCTTCGCTGTATCGGACCCGATTCTCCCAACGTCCGACCACCGGATCCATTTTGCAGGCGACATGCTGGAGGTCATGCTCAATCTCCGGCAGTGGCATGTGGATCTTTCCACACCGGCGGGTCGGGCGCAGTGGGGCTGCCGTACCATCACCTACTTTGTCTACGATCCGAAATTCAAACGCTTTGCTCCCTCCAAATTCTGCGCATACCTGGCCGTCCAATCCACGCCCCTCTCCTCGGCTCCGCTCCCTCCGCAAATGACCGTCTAGAGGGCCGGTGTTTCTGGTGCCGCCAGCGTGGTTCAGGTAACATGGAATTAAGAGTCAGAGAACAGGAATTCACGATGGATGACAAACGAACATTACAGTTGCGCGTCCGGTACTACCAGGATACGACTTCCGACGGCGCGCCGGTTCGGGAGGAGAATTTCGTCCGGCAGGAGATCGATATGGCGCTGCCGGTTGCGCAGACGGCGCTGGTGCTGGTGGATGTGTGGAATGTGTTCAGGCGGCAGAGCGCGCTGGAACGCGCCGAGGTGACTACCCGCGAGGCGGTGGTGCCGGTCCTGTCCGCCGCTCGGGAGGCCGGTATTACGGTCGTCCATGCGCCAAGCCCAAAGATCGCGGAGCAGTTTGTCCAGCTTGCGCGTCACCGGCCGCCCGAACCCAAGCCGGCGCCGGACTGGCCGCCCGCGGAATTTCGCAGGCGGAAGGGGCCGTATGCGGCCTACGGGGGCACGCGTCACCGGCTGCCAGGGCGGTCCTGGCCGTTTTTCGAGTTGACAGTATCGCCCGCGATTGAGGTGCGGGAGGACGACGCTGTGATCGCCACGGGTCAGCAGTTCCACGAGCTTTTGGTGGAACGGCGCATCCTGCACCTGCTCTACGCCGGGTTTGCGGTCAACTACTGCGTGCTGGGACGGGACTACGGCATGCGGGCGATGGCGAAGCGAGGCTACAATCTGATCCTGCTTCGGGATGCGACGGGAGGAGTTGAGTACGCGGACACGCTCGATTCCATGATGGCGACCGAGATTGCGATCCGGGAGGTTGAGGATCGGCTGGGTTTCACGGCGTTGAATGTGGATTTTCTGGCGGCGTGTAAATGTGGATGAGGCCCGCACAAGCAGTGGTTTAATTATAAAATATCGGGAGATATTGACAAATACCGACATTTTGTAAATATATTTCATCATGGTGAAGAAGGGCAAAAGTGGAAGTAAGGCAAACGACAGACGGTTTGCCTTTTTTGTTTTTTCCTCAGCGCTGCGCACCCGAAAGGTGCAGCCCGACCACGCCCAGGATAACCAGGGCCAGAGAGATGAGTTTGAGCGCCGAGGCCGGTTCTTTGAAGTAGACGACGCCGATCAGGGCGATCAGGGCGGTTCCGATTCCGGCCCAGATCGCATAGGCGACGCCGAGGTCGATCTGTTTCAAAGCCAGGGTCAGGTTGCCCAGGGATAAGAGGTAGAAGACGGCGATGAAAATGGAAGGCCATACTCTGGTAAGACCCTGAGAGAGTTTCATACACGTGGTGCCCGAGACCTCAAACAGAATAGCAGCGATCAGGTAGAACCAGCTTGTCATGCGTTGTGTCTCCTTTTGATTGTTCAACGCAATATCGGTTGTCTTTTTCTCTTTGCCGTGTTAATATAATGATCCTCAGACGAGATTCAAGCATGGGGAAAGATGCCGGAGGGTGGGATCGTATTTTAAACGGAAAGGAGAGGTTGCATGTCATTACCCATTATCATGCACGTGAACTACTGCGAACAGGGACAGACGATTTCCGAGATGTGCCGGAAGGCCGTGGCGTGGGGATTCGACGGGATCGAGTTCCGGCGGAAGCGCACGGGGGTTGAGGAGACGCCCGAGAAATATCTGGATGCGATTGCCAAGTCTGCGGAAGAGGCCGGGCTGGGACGGGTGCTGTTCGGGGGGCCGGGCGTAGATCTGATGACGGAGGATGCGGCTGCTCGGAAGGCACAGGTTGAAGAGGGGCTCCAATTCTACAGGCTGGCTGCGGAGCGGGTGAAGCTGACGGTGTGCAATATTATGGCCGGATCGCTGCGGAATCCGGACAGGAGCACTTCGTCCGGTGAGTACGAAAAGCAGGGATCGGGGGTTGCCACGGAGGACCACTACCGGTGGGCGGCCGAGGGGTTTCGGGAGCTGGGCGCTCAGGCGGAGGAGCTGGGGTTCAAGCTGGCGTTCGAGATCCACATGGGATACCTTCACGATCTGCCGGAGCCGGCAATGAAGCTTCTGGAGATGATCGGCTCTCCGGCGGTGGGGACGAACTTGGACTACGGGAATATGGTCTATTTTTCCAGCCCGCCCTCGCTTGCCGAGACGATTTCCACGCTGGGGGATCGAAACTTTATGGTGCATCTGAAAAATTCGATGGCTGCCGGGGGCGCACGGTTTCCGGTGGGGCTGGGAGACGGGGTGATCAACCATCGGGAATACCTGGGGCTGTTGAAGGAGAGCGGGTTTGAAGGGCCGATCTGTATTGAGGCGCCCAGGCCGGGGGACCGGGAGTGGTTTGCGCGGGAGGATATTGGATATCTCAAGTCGGTGCTGGAAGACCTGGAGTGGTAGGAAAGACAGGAGAGCCTTCTTATAAGACAAGGTGCGCGGCGCCCAGAACGCCGGCGTTGTTGCCGAGGGTGGCCAGGAGGATGCGGGTGTGGTCGAACATTCCTTCCAGGGTGTTCTCGCGGGCCGACTCGAGGATGGGGGTAAGGAGCAGGTCGCCGGCTGCGGAGATGCCGCCGCCGATGGCGATGACGTCGGGGCTGATGATGTTGGTGAGGTTGGCGATGGCGATGCCCAGGTAGCGGGCGGATCGGGCGACGGCTTCCCGGCCCAGGCCGTCGCCGCCGGCTGCGGCATTGCAGATGGCTTCGGGGGTGAGGTCGTCGGTGTCCGCGAGGCAGGAAGAGCGGCCTTCTGAGAGGGCGTGCCGGACGTAGCGGACCATGGCGGGGCCGGCGGTGAGGGCTTCGAGGCATCCCTTTTTGCCGCAGCCGCAGGTGGGGCCGTCCGGTTCCATACACATGTGGCCGATTTCGCCGGCGGAGAAGGAGGCGCCGTGGTGGATTTGACCGTTGAGGACGATGCCGCCGCCGATGCCGGTGCCCAGGGTGAGGAGGACGAGGGAGTCGCATCCGGCGCCCGCGCCCAGGCGGGCTTCACCAAGGGCGGCTACGCTGGCGTCGTTGTCGATTTCGACCCGCAGGTTGAGGCGACCTTCCAGGATCTGTTTGAAGGGGATATGGTGCCAGTTGAGGTTGGGGGCCAGGACGACGATGCCCTCTGCGGTGGTGACGCCCGGAACGCCGATGCCGACGCCGGTGAGGCTCTCGGGTGTGAGCCCTTTATCGTCTCTGAGGTCGTGGACCATGCCGGCGATTCGGTCTGCGATGCCGTCGACACCGGACGCGACAGGGGTCGTGCGTTTGATCGCAGTGTCGATCTCGCCCGAGGAGGTGACGAGGGCGGCTTTGATGTCGGTGCCGCCCAGGTCGATGCCGACTGCAAATTCCGTTTCCGCACCCATCACTTATCCCTTTTTTCGCTGAAGAATGCATAGAAACGCTCTGAAATCACACGGAACCACACGCGTCATGTCCGCTTCGTCCGCCGGATGCGCTTCCACCAGGATTGGCTGTCGGTATTCTCTTCGATCCATTCCAGGTAGGGTTTATGTCCTCTGTGAATGGGAAAGGAAATGACTTCGGGCACCTCAGCGCTGTGCAGCTCGAACAGCCGCTGGGTGAGGGCTTCTAGCCGGGGCCGCACGGTTTTGATGAGCATCAGCATCTCCCCTCGCTCCCGAATCCTCCACCGCAACGGAGAAACCGATCGGAGGTCTCGAACGATATTTGCACACGCCGCCAGACGTTCTTCCACAAGACATCGACCGATTCTCGCGGCCTCCTCTTCAGATTCCGTGGTCACAAAAAGAATGAAGTGGTCGGTTTTTGTCTTCGGATCGGCTACAGGACGTTTCTCCGTCACCCCACGCCCTATTTTGCCTAGAATCGCGCGGACTACCAGGAGCAAAACGACCACGGCCACGCCCTTGGCCAAGTTAGTCAGGATTTCGGTCATCAACTTGTCACGGTTTTTCGCCAGCTTCTCACGTCTTGCCAGTCGTTGTTCCTCGGCTTCGGCCTGGATCTCCAGAATCGCGGCCTGAATCACCAGGGAATCGGCCCGGTTGAGAATCGACGCTTCCTCTGCCCAAGCCGGGAATGTGAAAAGCAGGACGTTCAGTACCAGATAGAGAATAACCATGGATATTTTCCTGTCATCGGCAAACGGGAATCGAATTCCACCGGCGATGCGAAGGAAGATCAGGAACGCCTCCACCATTTCTTTTTTCGGGGCGTCTCTACGATCCAGTCCCTATGGGGGTCGTTTATCCGGCGGATCGGGAGGGCGATAATATCGGGAACATCGTAGCTGTGGAGTTCCGAAACCCGGCTGATAATGTCCGGAATATGCTCCTGTGTGGTTCTGACGATCATGAGAAATTCCGGCTCGTCTTCAATCTTGTCCTGCCACCGGTAGATGGACCGGATCTGAGGGGTAATGTTGCTGGAGACGGCCAGGTGTTCTTCGACGAGGGTGCGCCCGATTGTTGCGGCTTCCTCCTCGGACGCCGTGGTAATAAAGACACTGAATGGACCTTCGGTACCCTCTTCCTCCACCCCGCGCCCGATTGCCTTAATGATCGCCCGAAGCACCAGCAGCGCAATGATGATGGCCACGCCTTTGGCCACGTTGAGGACGATCTTGCTGATTAGTTCATCGCGTTCTGTCTTCCTTTTTTTCTGCTCGCCAAAGTACTCCCGCACGGCGCTTTTAATCAGCGCCTCGCGGTCCTGTACCTGCTGTTCCGCGGCCTGGGTATCCAGAGCGGCAGATTCCAGGGCCGGAGCGCCTTCCTGCGCTCGGGCCGCAATTGGGAAGAGGACGCCGCTGAAGGCGCTCAGTATCAGGTAGATAAGGATCACGGTCTGTATCCTCCTGTCTCGGGGCCGGATGCGCCCTTTGCGGCTTCGGTTTTGATCCTGGCCAGCCGTTCGGCCATGCGGTCCAGGTGGGTGCCCCGCCAGTAGACTCGCCGGCAGGAGGGGCACCTGTGGAACCGGGTCTGGGTCTGGAAGACGTAGGGGGGGACCCGGGCTTTGATCGCATCCCGGGGGACGTCGACGATGGAGTCGTTGCAGATCAGACAGCGGGTGAAGGTCTCGCGGTCCAGGTCCAGGCCGAGCGTTTGCACAAGCTGGGCCATCTGGCCGTCCAGCTTGTTGTGGGCGATCAGAACGCAGCGTCCCTCGGGGGCCCGCCCGGCGAGGGGGACGTCGCGGGTGAGGAGGATGCGGTCTTCCGCTTCCGCCTGCAGGAGAAGGGCGTCGTCCTCGGCAAAGGGATCGTAGTCGGTGTCGTAGCCGAGGATGCGCAGCCAGCGAGCGAGTTTCCCCAGCATGCTGTCGGCAACAAAGGTCATATTGAAGTACACGGACTACCGTAGAAGCACACAGAAAAGGAGCCTGGGGCTCAAGATAATATAAAACGCAACGTGGAAATTATAAAATGTAAAATGGAGAGGTGGATTTGGAGCAACTTGGATTTGATGCAGACCGCTTAGAGCGGGCACGGGAGGTGCTTGTGGAACACGTGTCGGCGCGCACGACTCCGGGAGCTGTGGGGCTGGTTGTGCGGCGGGAGGGGGTGGCGGCCCGGTGGGCGGTGGGGTGTCACACGTACGATACCGGGGCGCCGGAGGTTCGTGTTGACGATCTCTACGATCTGGCGTCGCTGACGAAAGTGGTGGTGACGACGACGTTGTGTATGGTTCTGGAAGAAGCGGGGCGCCTGGACTTAGATGCGCCGGTTGTGGAACGGGTTCCGGGCTTTAGGGGCGAGGGGAGAGATCGGGTGACGGCGCGGTACCTGCTGGCCCACTGCGGGGGGCTGCCGGCGCATCGGTCTCTTTACCGGACCTGCCGGTCGAAAGCGGAGGTACTGGAGGCAGTGTGTGGGACGCCGCTGGCGTGCGAACCCGGGACGGAGACGGTGTACAGCGATCTGGGATTTTTGCTGCTGGGGGCGCTGGTGGAGCAGGTAGGCGGGGAAGCGCTGGACCGGCTGGCGCGCCGGGCGGTTTTCGAGCCTCTGGGTATGGGAGAGACGACGTACTGTCCGGGGGCCGAGCTGTTGCCTCGCATTCCGCCGACGGAATACGACGGGGGGTGGCGGGGCGGGCTGGTGCACGGGGAGGTGCACGACGAGAATGCAGCGGGAATGGGCGGCGTGGCCCCGCATGCCGGGCTTTTCGGGACGGCAGGCGATCTGGGCCGGTTTCTCCGGGTGTTTCTCTGTGGTGGACGGACGGAGGGAGTGTTCTCGGAGGAGAGGGTGCGGAGGTTTACGTCGCGCGCCGGTCTTGTGCCGGGCAGCGAACGCGCCCTGGGGTGGGATACGGTTTCGGAGAAGGGGAGTACGGCGGGCCGGCACTTTTCTCCTGTGTCTTACGGACACCTGGGGTTTACGGGCACGTCGATGTGGGCCGATCCAGAGCGGGATTTAGGGGTGGTACTGCTGACCAATCGCGTACATCCCACACGGGAGAACCTGGGGATCCGGCAGCTCAGACCGGCGTTTCACGATGCGGTTGCAAAGGCGGTGGTAAAGTAAAAAGTAAAAAGTAAAAAGTAAAAAAGAGGATGGTCCTTTTTCCTTTTTCCTTGCTGTTTTACAGAAAATCCGCGAGAAAGCCCACGGTTTCAATCGTGGGATGAATCGCGGGAAATCCATTCAGAGACATCAGAAAAAGGTTGTCTTCGAGTCAACCCCTTTTTTCTGTGTCGAGCGCCTCCTGCTGTCAAACCTTTTCCCGGGTCTTCCGGGGAGGCCGATTTTCCCCTTGCTAAAGTGAGGAGCCGCCCCTATATTGCATCTTAAATGGGACTTTTTTTTCGAGCCAAAGACGATCTTTCCGCATGTGGATGTGACGAATGCTCCCCTGATAGGGGAGTTTTTTTTGTGCCCAAAGGAGGGCTTTCCGATGGACCGACTTTTTCATGTGATTGAAGCCCAGCAGTTTGACCGCTCTCTTCTGGCCGAAATTTTCTCTGTGACCAAGGAAATGGAGGAGGTTGTGAGCCGCTATGGCTCCAACATTTTAAGCCGCCGGATTATGGCCACGCTTTTCTACGAGCCAAGCACGCGAACCCGGCTCTCGTTCGAGTCGGCCATGTACCGGCTGGGGGGAGAGGTGGTTACGACCGAGAGTGCTCAGGAGTTCTCTTCTGCGGCCAAGGGGGAAACGCTGGAGGATACGATCCGGATTGTGGAGGGGTACGCGGATGTGATTGTGCTGCGGCACTTTCAAAGCGGGGCGGCCCGGCGGGCGGCCGATATGGCTTCGGTGCCGATTTTGAACGCGGGGGACGGGCCGGGGCAGCACCCGACCCAGGCGCTTTTAGATGTGTATACGATTCAGAAGGAGATCGGCCGACTGGACGGGATTTCGGTGGCGATGGTGGGAGACCTGGCCAACGGCCGCACGGTTCGCTCTCTGGCCTATCTGTTGGCCAAGTACGACGATGTTACCCTGTATTTCGTGGCCCCGGATGTGGTCCGGATGAAGGAGGATATCAAGGAGTACCTCCGGCGGCACGGGATCCGGTTCGAAGAGCGGAAGGATCTGATGGAGGTGGCCCGGCAGGTGGATGTGGTCTACCAGACCCGGATCCAGCGGGAGCGGTTCGGAGACCGGATTGAGGATTACGAGAAGGCGCGGGGGCTCTATGTGATCGACGCGGAGGTGATGGAGGCTCTGCCCGAGAATGCGCGGGTGATGCACCCGCTGCCCCGGGTGGACGAGATCGCACCGGAAGTGGATTCGGATCCGCGGGCGGCCTATTTCCGGCAGGCGCACAACGGGCTGTACATCCGGATGGCGCTGTTGCGGATGGTGTTGGAAGGGTGATATGATTGCGGAATGCGGATTTTGGATTGCGGAATGAAAATCTTAAAATCCGCATTCCGCATTCCGCAATCCGCAATTCAGAAGGGGGGGACGATGGGTGTAAAGACGCCTATTGTGTGCCGGGTTTGCGGCAAGAAGCTGGGGGTTGTGCGGGATTTTGAGGGGCGGATATTTACGCTGTGCGTGGCGTGTGAGAAGGCTTTGAAGGAGGCGAATAAGAGGAGGGCGCGGTGAAAATTAAGGAGATTCGGGCGGTGCAGGTGGATCTGCCGGCCCGGGAGAGGAGGTCGCAGCCCCGGCGGGATTCCTGGGGTGCCGACGCGGAGGTGGCGAATCCGATGTCGCGGTTTCCGGCCTACAAGCGGCACCGCTCGCTGTGGCAGCCGAAGAAGTGGGGGGAGGTGTGGGTGCAGGCGGTGGCGGAAGACGGGACATTCGGGCTGGGACAGACGTCGTTCGGGCGGCCGGTGGCGGCGATTGTGGACGACCATTTCGGGCCGATCCTGGCGGGGGAGAGCTGTTTTGCGATTGAGAAGTGCTGGGATATGATGTTTCGCATGTCCAAGCCTTATGGGAGCACCGGGCTGGCGGCGTGTGCGATGAGCGGGGTGGACCTGGCGCTGTGGGACCTGGCGGGCAAGCTGCAGGAGAGGCCGGTGTACGAGCTTCTGGGCGGGCCGGTGCGGGACCGGATTTTCTGTTATGCGACGGGGAACGATACGGACTGGCAGCTGGAGCTGGGATTTCGGGCGGTGAAGCTGGCCTGCCCTTACGGGCCGGCGGACGGACTGGAGGGGCTGGACGAGAACGAGCGGCTGGTAGCGAAGACGCGGGAGTTGGTGGGGGAGGAGGTGGAGGTGATGCTGGATTGCTATATGGCGTTTGACGTTGAGTACACGATCCGCCTGGCGAGGCGGTTGAAGCCGTACCGGTTGAAGTGGATCGAGGAGTACCTGATTCCGGAGGATTTCGACGGGCACCGGGCGGTGCGAGAGGCGGTGAACTGGGTGTCGCTGGCGTCGGGAGAACACCTGTATACGCGCTGGCCCTATATGCAGCTGATCAAGGCGGGGTCGCTGGATATTCTGCAGCCGGATATCAAGTGGGTGGGAGGGCTCTCCGAGTGCGTTAAGATTGCCCACATGGCCGATGCGGCGGGGTTGAGCGTGATTCTGCACGGGGGTGGGAATACGCCATACGGGCAGCATTTTACGTTTGCCACGTCGAATGCGTCCTGGGCCGAGTGTTTTATCGGATCGGCGCCCGGGGTGCCGCTGGAAGAGGTTGCCGGCCCGGGACAGGGGGTGCCGGAGGGCGGCTGGCTGGCGCCGAACGATGCGCCGGGGTTCGGGATCGAGGTAGCAGAGGAGGCGATTCGAGCATTTGGGTATTGAGTAGGGGAAGAAGGAGAAGGCGATGGCGGTTGAGATTACGGATTCGGATTTGAAGGCGGCGCTGCCGGATGTGACAAGCCCGATGCGGCTGGGGGGACTGGAAACGCCCGTTGAGGTGTATCGCGATCGGTGGGGGGTTCCGCATATCAGGGCGGAGAATGAGCGGGATCTTTTTTTTGCGCAGGGGTTTGCGACGGCGCAGGACCGGCTGTGGCATATGGACTTCGACCGGCATCAGGCGCTGGGGAGGTGGGCGGAGTTTGCCGGGCCGGATGGCGTGGCGCGGGATCGGCTGCTGCGGGCGGCGGGGATGGGGCGCACGGCAGTGCTGGACTACGAGGCGGCCGGCGATGAGGCGAGGGGGATGGTGGATGCGTACACGGCGGGTGTGAACGCGTTTCTGGATACGACTGAGACGCTTCCTATCGAGTACACGATTCTGGAGCAGACGCCCGAGCGGTGGGAGAACTGGCACTGCCTGGCGGTTTACAAGATGCGCAATACGCTGCTGGGGACGTTCGAGCCAAAGCTTTTCAGAACGCGTCTGATAAAGGCAATCGGGCCCGAGAGGGTGGCCGGACTGATGAAAGGGTATCCGGAGGGCCACCTGCTTACGGTGCCGCCGGGCGAGGAGTACGAGGGTCCTCCGCTGGACGGGCTGGAGGAATTGAGCAAAGCTGCCGAGGAGGCCAACTGGCTGAACGAGGTGGATTTCGGGTCGAATGCGTGGTCGATTTCGGGCAGGCTGACCCGGTCGGGGCTGCCGCTGGTTGCGGGGGACTCGCACCGGGCGCTGGATACGCCGAGCGTTTACTATCAGGTGCATCTGTCGTGTCCGGAATTTGCGGTGATCGGGTCTTCCGTGCCGGGCATGCCGGGGGCGCTCCACTTCTGCCACAATGAGTATGTTGCATGGGGTATGACCTATGGCAGTGCGGATACGCAGGATCTGTTTGTGGAGAAGTTTCGGGAGGGTCCCGGCGGCCGGGAGTACGCGTTTGAGGGGGCGTGGCGGCCGGCGGAGGTTTTGAAGGAGGCGATTCGGGTGCGCGGTGGGGGGCCGGTGGAGATGGAGGTGACGGTGACCCACCACGGACCGGTGGTTGCGGGCGATCCCGCTTCGGGGTGGGGGGTGGCGATTAGCGACCCGGGCCTGATCGAGGGGTCGCCGTGGGTGGATGCGGCACGGGACGCGATGCGGTCACAGTCGGTGGAGGCGCTGCATGAGGCGTTTGGGAAGTGGACGGACCGCGTGAACAATTATGCGATTGCCGATGTGCACGGGAATTTCGGGTACCTGCATGAGGGCAGGATTCCGGTTCGGACCGCGTCGAACGGCTGGGGCGTGGTGCCGGGATGGACGGGAGCGTACGAGTGGCAGGGCTATATTCCCCACGACGAGCTTCCAAAAGCGATCAACCCCGAAGCGGGTTACGCGGTGACGTGCAATCAGCGCGTGGCCGGGCACGATTATCCGTACTATGTGGGGCTTTACTTCAGTCCGGAGTTTCGCGCGAGGCGTGTTCAAACGCGTATTCTTGAACTCGAGCCGGGGACGGCGACTGTAGACGACATGGCTCGCATCCACGCCGAGGGGATCTCAAATCCGGCGCGCATTTTTACAGAGGCGCTGGTGGATGTTACGCCCTTAGACGAGGATTCCGGGAAGGCGCTGGACCTGTTGCAGGCGTGGGATTACCGCATGGACCGCGAGCTGGTTCAGCCGACGATTTACGCACAGACGAAGGCCAATCTCACGCGCTTTCTTGCCGGGCACATGCTGGGCGACCTGGGAGAGGAGGCGCTTTCGGGGGTCGCAGGTGGGGAGGCCCACATCCGTCTGATCGTGCTGGAGATGACGCTGGGCATCGAACGGGGAGATCCATCGCTGCTGCCGCCCGAGCAAGACTGGGCCGGCGCGCTGGCGTCTTCGCTCAAGCAGGCGGTTGCAGATCTCAAGGGGCGGCTGGGCGAGGAGATGTCTGCGTGGCAGTGGGGACGGCTCCACCGTACCGAGCCGCAGCATCCGCTTTCGGCGTTGTTTCCGGAGGTTGCCGGGCTGCTGGACCCGCCTACAGCGCCGATTCACGGAGATGAGGATACGCCGCTTGCCGGGGGGTATACGATGAACAATCTGTTCGTTGCCACGGGGCTGTCCGTGAACCGGTATATTCACGATCCATCGGACTGGACGAACTCCCGGTGGATCGTGCCGCTGGGGGCGTCGGGCCACCCGGGAAGCCCGCACTATGCGGACCAGGCGGAGGTGTGGTCGAATGTGGAGTATATTCCGCAATTGTGGGACTGGGAGCAGATTGCTTCGGAGGCGGAATCGGTGCAGCGGCTGGAGCCGGTGGGGTAAGGGCGACGAAGGCAGGATTCACCGCGGAGACGCGGAGGGCGCGGAGAATGAACAAAAGGCACACACAGGAGGAAGGAACCGGTAGATGGCCGGTCCCTCTTTGTGGTGCGCTCTGATAAAAGTGCATCCATTGTTGTGTGAAAATAAGATTGTTTGTTATTAGACCTTTCCGCTCTTTCTGGTAGAGCATTGCGAAAGGATGTGCCACAATGACATTGAGAATAGGGGCGAGGCTCGCTGCGCCAGGGAGCGGTGTGCGTATGGCTTGATTGTACAGCATTCATTTACATCACTTTAAGGTCAATGCTCAGGCCACGGCCCGGCGAGACGCCGTGGTTTTTTGTTTGGGAGATGGCTATGTTTCGGACCCTGCTGAAGAAGGAGATACTGGGCTACCTGTTCAGTTTCCGATTTGTGCTGGTGTTTGTGCTGTTTGTGGGGTTGATGCCGGTGAGCCTGGTGATTATGGCCCGGCACTACGGACAGGCTCAGAAGCTGTATGCGGCCAGCCGGGATTTGCATTGGGAGGCGCTGAGCAAGATCCGGGAGATCCAGACCCGGCACGACCAGATCGACGCCCTGAACGATTACGGGATTTATGAAGCGGTGTCCCCCCAACCCCTGGGGCTGTTCGTGCAGGGGATCGAAGGGGTGATGCCGTTTCAGGTGAGCGTGTCGTCATTTTTTACCCGGGAGTTTTCACGGGCGACCTACGGCAACCCGGTGTCGGCGCTGTTTCAGACCCCGGATTTCGGGTATGTGGTGACACTGATAACCAGCCTGGTGGCGCTCTTGTTTACGTTTGATGCGGTCTGCGGAGAACGGGAACGAGGGACGCTACGGCTGATGCTGGCCTTTTCGGTGCCAAGATACCAGGTGTTGCTGAGCAAGTGGCTGGGGGCCTACCTGTGCCTGACCCTTCCGTTCTTGATTGCGCTGTTGGGCATCGTGACAGGGGTGTATGCGCTGGGGATTCTTCAGATGGGGGGAGAGATTCCGATCCGACTGGGGCTGATGGTGGGAACGTCGCTGCTTTACCTGGCCCTGTTCTGCAGCCTGGGGATGATGGTGTCGGTGATGATGCGGTATTCGGGAGCGGCATTGCTGGTGGTGCTGACGGTGTGGGCCGGATGGGTGCTGGTGATTCCAAACTTGGCCCTGATGGCCTCCCGGGTGGTGTGGCCGGTGGTGTCGCTTTCAAACCTGGAGGCGCAACAGCAGATGGTGGGCGGCAGGAGAGAGGAACGGGAACGAAATTTCCAGGCACTGAGGCAGACCTACCGGAATCAGGTGCGGCAACAGATGCAGGCAGGCAAGCTGATGTCGCGGCTGTCTCCGGCGGCAAGTTTCCAGTATGCAACTACGGAACTGGCAGGGACCGGGGCGGAACGCTGGCTGAATTACCGGAACGCACTGGGCGGGTTCGGGCGGACCTATCGGGCCTATACCGATACGCTCTGGAAAGCGCTGAGTTATAAGGATCCGCTGCTGGATATCCAGAAGGGCAAGCCCATTGAGGTGTGGTTGAAGCAGGAGGAATTGCCCAGGTTGGACCTGAAGGCAGAACGGACGGAGGATGTGCTGGGGAGGGTGGGGATGGATTTAGGGGTGCTGGTGGGGTTTGGGATGGTGTTTTTGGTGGGGGGATACGTGGCGTTTTTGAAGTATGATGTAAGGTGAAAAGAAGTGCTGGGTGCTGGATGCTGAATTTCTTTTAATCCAGCATCCAGCACCCAGCACCAAGAATGGAGGTTTTATGCTGGGGGCGCTGGTACGGAAGGAGCTGCTGGACCATGTTTTGAGCCTGCGGTTTGGGCTGGCATGTGCGCTGTGCCTTGGGGTGGTGCCGGCAGGAATGATGATGATGGGGAAAACCTATGAGACAGGGATGAAAGAATACGAGGCCAACCAGGTGGTGAACCAGAAGATGATGGACGGGGTGCGGAGGAGGCCCTGGCAGCTGCTGACGTCGGGGGTGCGGTTTTCCAGGCCGCCGAACCCGATGCGGGCATTTGTGCAGGGGATGGACCCGACCCTGACCGGGACGGTGCGGGTGACGGCCATGCTGCGCAACGAACCCCACTACCAGCCGGCCTACAGTGGGAACCCGCTGACCTACCTATTCCAACCGACAGATTTGATCTTTCTGGTGGGGACGGTGATGAGTTTTCTGGCTATGGGGTTCAGCTACAATGCGGTGTCGGGAGAGAAAGAACAGGGGACACTGAAGCTGCTGATGTCGTTCGGGGTGCCCCGGACAAAGGTGATCCTGGCCAAGTGGCTGGGGGGCTACCTGGCCCTGATTGTGCCGCTGATTCTGGCCCTAACGGTAGGATTGCTTCTGGTGACGACCGTTTCCGAGACGGATCTTAAGGGGATGCACTGGCAGGCGCTGGTGCTGATCCTGGGGACGGGGCTGGTCTACTTGGGAGCCATGTATTCGCTGGGAATCCTGGTGTCGGCACGGACGGCCTCCGGTTCGACGGCGATTCTATTGCTGCTGCTGATCTGGGTGCTGATGGTGCTGGTGATACCCAACCTGGCGCCCTACCTGGCGGCCGAGTTCAGCCCCACCCGGTCGCCCTACCTGGTGGAACGGGAAAAACACCTGGCCGAGGTTGAAGGGCGGTTAGGGTTTTCAAAAGACTTGGTTCGATGGCGCAAAGCCCACCCGGAGGTCACAGAAAGGAATTACTGGCGGCACTACGGCAGCCAGGAAGAAGAACACTACCTGGCTATTGCCGAGCGAAAAAAACAACTGACCGAACAGTTCCGCCGGGAGATGGATGCCCAGGTCGGACTGAGCCAGGCCCTGGCCCGGATCTCTCCGACCGCCTCCTTTGTGTTTGCGGTTTCAAACCTGGCAGGAAACGGCATTACCGGACGGCACCGGATGGAGGACGGCCTGCTGGTCTACCAGCGACAGGTGAATGCGTTTATGGAGGTGGTATGGGAACGGCGGCGGAAAAACCGGGAGGAAATTCCCAGCATCGCGGATTGCCCGGTGTATGCGTTTCGAGACCTGCCGCTGGAAGATCGGGTGGGCGCATCGGTGGTGGACCTGGTTATGCTGGTGCTGTGGAACGGGGTGTTTTTTGCGGGAGGATATGTGGGATTTCTGAGGTATGATGTGAGATAAAAAGAAATGCTGAATGCTGGATAAAAAGAAACTCAGCAGAGATAGGGACCGGTAGATGGCCGGTCCCTTTTTGTGATGCGCTCAAACCTTCCGGCTCGCCTCCCAGCCAAGAATCGCTTTCTTTCGAGCCGCACCCCAGTGGTAATCGCCAATATTACCGACCTTCCGAATGACACGATGGCAGGGGATGATGAACGCAATTGGGTTACGGGCCACGGCATTTCCGACTGCTTGAGCGGCTTTGGGCTGGCCAATATGACCGGCAATATCATTGTACGAGACTACTGCTCCGGCCGGGATCTTCAGCAGTGCCTGCCAAATTCTGATTTGAAAATTGGTTCCTTTCAAAATCGGGGGCAGCGCCTGTTTATCCTCAACCGGGTTAAAGATACGCTCGGCAAACGGTCGGGTCCGGTCCGCATCCTCGACAAATGTGGCTTTGGCCCATTTGTCTTTAAGTTCGTTGAATACGCTGTCCCGTTCACCGTCCGGCACAAAATCCAACCCGCAGATGCCTCGATCGGTCATCGACATCAAACACTCACCAAAGGGACTGGGGTGAAACCCGTAGAAAATCTTCAATCCTTCAGCCTGATTTTTGTATTCTCCCGGCGTCATCGCTTCGCAGGTGATAAAGAGATCGTGCAATCGGCCGGGGCTGGATAAGCCGGTTTCGTAGGTTACATCGAGCAAATTACGGGACTCAGCCAGTAACTTTTTAGCATATTCAAGGGTCAGAAACTGCAAAAACCGCTTGGGGCTGACCCCGGCCCAGCGGCTAAACAGCCGCTGAAAGTGATGTTTGCTGAGGCCAATATTGGCCGCGACCTCTTTCAATTCAGGCTGCCGGCAAAAGTTTTGTTCAAGAAACAGAATGGCTCGTTCAATCCGGTTATAATCTTCAATGGCTTGGGCATACTGCATGTCAATGCTCCTTGGCTACTGGTTGGGGTGCATTCATTAATTAGTGGCGACTAATTATACCCCAATTCCCGGCCTAAAACCACCCGATTCTTGCTCTTAGCGTAAACGCCAATTCACGCCGCCCCAACGTTTTTGTCGAGACCGGAGCCGGTGGGGTAGGGAGCGCAGCGGAATAGCGGTTAGACGGCGTTTAGCGCCTGAATCAGGTAGAAACCCTCCGTCAATACCAGGCCACGCTCTCTCCGAAACTGGCGATCAAGTTTGGCAAGGCCTTCGTAATGAGATCTGACACTGAAGTTCGGGATTGTCCAGGGGGCGGCCACGAGGTGATACACGAGGTGGCCAAGTTCGCGGAATCGAACCGGACGACGAAACTCAAGGGCGTTCTCGACGGTGAGTCCTGCCTGGTCCAAATCGCGCCGATACTCCAAGTAGTGGTCGGGGAAACGGGCCATGTCGGGAAAGACCGCGCGGAGCTCGTGCCAGAGATCCGGTATGACCTGCTGCGTGAGAAATCGCCCTCCGGGAGCAAGGACCCAAGCGACCTCGGCCGGGTGGATCTCCTCATGCCGGGACAGAACGAGATCGAAGGAGGTACTCGCAAAGGGAAGCTCTAAGGATGAGGCGCGAATGACACGCGCTCTGGGGCCAAGCCGCTGCCAGGCCACCGGGGCATTCACATGCCACCACTCCGTGGCAACCGCTCGACAGCTCGAACCGGCGAGAACGCGGGAGAGGACTTCGCCGCCGCCCGTACCCAGGTCAAGGACGGCTCTGGCGTCTGCGCAGAGACTTTTCGCGAGGATCTCGTAGTCCCACGGTGGCCCTGCGAGCAAGGGCTCCGGTTCGAACTCAAGCTCCCACCCCTGGAGCTTGCCGGCGGCCTCGGCATACCGATCTAACTCCTGGACAAGGGTCTCGGTCATGTCTCGATGTTAGTCCGTATAGCGTCCAAACCGTACCCCCATACCTTCGCCTATGTTCTGTTCGGGCCTGGACAGCCATCGCATCCTTCCCGGGCTTCATAGTCCACAACACCGCCCCGACGATCCAGCTCAACCCGGCAGCACTTCAAAAGTACTTCGCGCAGCATCTTGCGAGCACGCTGCACCCGAGACTTCGCTCCAGATAACGAGAGTCCCAGCCGCGATCCAACTTCCCGTTGCGTGGCGCCTTTGAATTCGGCCAGCCTCAGCGCCTGGCGGTATGGCTCGGGAAGCGCGTCGAGCAGCGGCACCAGGCAACGCGCCAACTCCTGTCGGGCGCGATTATCCTCCTCTTCCGTGTCCTCATGAATGAGTTCGTCCGGAATCGCCTCCGAAGGCTTCTGCAGCCGGTAATAGTCAATGATCGCGTTGCGAGTGATCTGGTACAACCACGGTCGTAACTTTGAGGGCTCTTTGAGCGTCCCTTGCCGGGTGTACGCCTTGACGAGGACTTCCTGCACGATATCCTCTGCGGCTGCCTGGTCGGGCACGCGCTTCAGAACAAAGCGGTAAAGGGCGTCCCTATGCGCCTGCCAGGCTGTGGTCTCTGTCTTGTTGTAATGCATGGGCTCAGTGGCAACCACACGTTTCAGGTTGTGAAGCATCGCAACAGGCAACCTTCGCACTCGGCTCGCAGCAGGTCTCCTGTTCGGCCGGTGAGCAGCAGGACTCTGCAGCGGGTCGCACATCCGACTTGCTCCTGAAGAAGCCTCGAAGGTTTTCCGGTACTCCGCTGTATACAGGCGTTTCGCCGATGGACTCGCGGCCGCTGTCGAAGATCTCCCGCAGTATGGATTCTACGACCAATCCCACCGGCGCTTCCGTGTACTCCTCTCCCCGGTAGCGCCAAACACGGCAGCTTGTTCCACCATCGCAGCCACACAGGTCGGTACAGGACTCGCACTCGCTCTCCAGCGTCTCGAAAGCAATGTCTTTGCCGTTAATCCGAACGGTTGGAGAGGTGGCGAACCGGTACTGGCCTGCCTGTTCTTCCGATTCTATAACGACCTTACTCACATTCACTTGCGCTTCCACCACTTCCAGCACCGGGCGGATAATTTCGATCGCCTTCTCGATGTGGTCCAGTGTTCCCACACAACGAGTGCAACGGTTCAGATCGAGCGCGAGTAGCTCTATGTCGATCACGGGGGGTGTCGAGATTTCTCTTTGTTCGGGTGCCTGGTTGTTGATCTGCATGGTTCATCTCCTCTGGTTATGCCCCCGGCCCCATGCCAGGGTCTCACTATAGGAGACGAATCACTTTTGAAAAGGACGCAGCCATTTGGCTGCCCAATGCCATGCCGCTTGGCCGCGAGCAGTAGTCACAACCGTTCCGATTCCACTTGATGCTCAGACGCCGGTGACCAAGTTACGCGCGATGCAGTCGTCCATTCAAACGGTGAAGAGGTAAAGATCGTCGTGCTGCTGACCACCGGCGACGAAGACGGGTAGACCGTTATGGACAAGGTCGGTCTTGCACACGTCGTGGACTGTCGGCGGCTTTTCCACGTATCCCTCGCCACCCAGGTCGCCGTAGGGGAAAGCAAGACGGTCGGTTTCATGCAAGAGGTCTCCGTCGATGTCGAAGCGTCGCACGATGGTTCCCGAGCCGACGATCAGGCATTCGCGTTCACGGTCGAGGTATAGGCCGGTGCAGGTGGTGGAGCCGGTACAGGGATAATTGCCCAGCAGTACCGGATTGGCCGGATTCTCGACGTTGAGTACCGTGATCGAAGGATCCAAAAGCCAATTCTTCTTCCCGGTCGCGATTTGAATCGCGCCGGTGGCCACGTAGGCGCGCTGCCGGTGCAGGACGATGCGGTTCGAGATATTCATGTACCATTTCGCCGGGTCTCCCCCGTTGGCCAGGGTCCAGCCGGCCGGATCGGTGAAATGTCCATCATCAACGCCGTCCGGGAACAGGCCGAGAGGCGTTTCGACCTTGCCATCGCCTTTGAAGCCGATCACCCCGACAAGATTTCCCTCGTGACTTGCGCCGTGACAGCGGGCGAGCACGTTCTCGCGCACGCCGATATCGGTCAGCCGACCATTGTCGCCGACGCACACCACCTTGATGGCATTACGCTTGCTGATGGCGAGGACGGTGTCGCCGGCGACCTCGAAATCGTTAATCTCCGGCGCGAACGAACTGCAGCCTACAGGGACGAGTTCAGTACGCGAGAAGCGCATGCTTTCGATGCCGCGGTTGCTTCCTACGATCAGATACCCGTTGCAGAGGGCGGCGGCCTGGCAATCGGGGCGGTCCGGCAAATCCGCGACCAGCCGAGGGTGTTTGATGTCGCTCACATCCCAAAGCGTGAGGCGGTTGCCGTATTTGGCCGGCACGGCCACCAAACCGTCTTTTAGATACACCGTTGCGTGAGCGCCGCAGCCCGGATAACGCCAGTAGTGAAGTATGCGCATATTGCCCCTTCCCATGTCACTTTTCCGAGAAAAACCACCGGCACGGAGGAAATCCACCGGGCCGCCCCTCCGGCGGTGGGATGAGGGTGGATGGTTTAATCGAGGAGATATTCAAATTGGGCGTCCACATTTTCGGGGCCAGGCGGTGCGACTGCGTCGGAGGTCAGGCGGAGGGTCCAGTGTTCGGAGGCGCCGGGGAGGTGGACGGTGCAGCCGGCCCAGCCGGTTTCCGCCGGGTTGTGGCCGGTCCAGTCAACGGAGGTGATCCGGGGGGAGCGGGCGTGAGGGTGGAAAAGCGAGAGGAAGGCGGTGGTTCCGGTGTGGCGGCGCTGGATGAGGGTTGTGTGCAGGTCTGTGGGTGGGTTGCCCGGGGCCAGGGCGGTCAGGATTTCGGCGTTGGAGAGGCCCGGGACAAAACACCGGAGTCCGGCGCCGTCGGACTGCCAGGTGGACACGAAATCGCTGCCGGTGGTTGTTTTGCACACGTCCGAGAGGTGTTCATATCCGTCTCCCTCACCGGCGGTGGCGGGTTCGAGGTCCAGGGATGTTTCGCAGGCGCCGGCGGTGCGGAAGATCCAGTCGATCCGCCGGGGGCGGTCGGATTCGACCAGGAAGAGGTCCAGGAAATAGTCCGGGCGGGCGAGGATGACGCGCCGCATGGAGACCCCGTCGTAGGGACCGCTGTCCCAGGTTACGCCGGCGTCCGCCACCTGGAAGGGTCCCTCGCCCTGGAAGCGGTGCAGCTTTCCCTCCGCGGGGGGCTGTGAGAGGCCGTCGAGGGTTATGGTGTTGTGGCTGAGGGTCTGGCGGTACCAGGTCTGGAAGAGGTCCAGGCCGTAGCCGGGGGTTCCCAGGTCGGGGGCGAGGCGGCGGCCGTGGGCGTAGAGGATGAGGCTGAGCTTGTCGGGGTGGCCGTGGCCGCCCCCGTGGGGGCCGTATTTTAGCAGGAGGTATTGCTGGTCTTCCGGGCGGGATTCCGGGTCCGGGGGTGGGGAGCGGAGGATGGCGTAGCCGGAACCGGCCAGGTTGACGCTGGGCTGGAGTTGCAGGCCGTCGGGCGGGATTTCGTCTTTGCCGAAGAGCAGGGCATCCAGGCTGTCGCGGGGGATGTGGGTGTAGGCGCTGTGGAGTACCTGGGCGAATTGGGGATCGTCGTACCAGGCGTAGCCGATTTCGTAGAACGCGGGTGCGGGGGGGACGCCGTGGCAGCAGTCGCCCAGGAGGCCGGTGAAGTACCAGCAGTCGTTGGGGGCGGGCAGGGAGCCGTCGGGGTAGGCGTACTGGATGGGCGCGGAGAGCATAGCAGGCAGGGTCGGGTGGGTCCGCAGGTCCAGGTCGGGGATGTGACCGGTTGCTTTTGCCAGGGACAGGATACCGGCCAGAGCGTAGAAGTGGTAGCTTGTCGAGCCTTCGAACCACAGGCCGTCGGAGAGGACGCCGTCGCGCAGTTGTGCGTGGAAGCCGAATTCTCCGTCGATGGCGAATTCGACCAGGTCGCGCCGGTCCAGGACCAGGCCGATGGTGCCGATGGCGGCGTTGTGCCAGCAGGAGAAGTTGTGAATGCCTCCGTAATGGTGTTCGACAAGGTATTCGGCAGCGGGCGCAAGCAGCCTGTCGGCGATGGCGGCCGCCTGCTCGGGGGGCAGACCGGGGCGCACCAGGTCGAAGGCCCAGGCCAGGGGGATGGCCCATACGGATTCGTCTAAGGTGGTGTAGGTGGCCACGCCCGGGTTTGTGTTGGGCCGTTCTACGGTGCGGTAACCGGCGTACCGGTCGGCGTAGCCGGTCAGGATGGCCGCCACCCGGTCCAGGAAGGTGGGATTTTCTTCGAGCCGCCAGCGCAGGGCCAGCCGGACCGCAGATTCGGAGAGGAGGTTGTTTGCAGACCAGCGCCAGGCCGCGTCATAGTGGGCGCCTTCATGCTGCGCATTGTCGACGGGGCAGCGGTGCTCGGTGGGTGTGGACGGGTTGAAGGTGAGCTGGCACCCGTGCTGGGGACAGAAGTAGTCGTGGTAGTAGCCCGCCGGTTCGGAGGGGACGTCGACAGGCCGGTCGAGGAAGGCGTCGACATCTTGCCGGAGCCGGCGCACGGCTGTTTCAAATGTCTGCGATTGGGCGCGTGTGCGCAGAGACGGCCATTGGGATTCGGGAATGAGCATGGTTCAATCACCGTTTTGTTTTAGGGTGAAGATTTGTCCACAGGCGTGTCAGCCTGCCACCTCTCCGGGAGGCAGTACCTGGCAGCCCGGGATTTCGCGCAGTACCCGTTCGGGGCCGGCCGGCGTGTAGACGATGATCAGCCGCAGCGGCTCCCACCCCGTGTTCACCGTGGAGTGGAAGACGCCCTGCGGAATGTAAATGCTCGCCCCCGGTCGCACAGGGACGGCGGGCTCATCGTCGAGCATCTGTTCTCCTTCGCCCGATACGACGAAAATGATCTCGTCTGCTTCGGGGTGGTTGTGGCGTTCGTGGCCTTTGCCGGGGGCAAGCACAACCATTCCGAAGCTCATGCGCTCGGCGCCGGTCACTTCGGGCTCGCTGAAGAGTTTGACGGTGCCCCAGTCGAATGCCAGCGATTCGACATCGTTTCCATATACGATGTAACATGAACCCAGTTTTTCCATCGCTCCTCTCCTTCCGATCCTGAGCAGGGTCATCCCTTGCGCATGTGGGGATGCTCCATCACCGCCCGCTGCTCCTCCGTCATATCCTGGATATAGTTGGGGAAGGAAACGGTATGCGCCCCCGGGCCGTAGGCCTGGTATCCCGGGCTGAATTTGTAAAGCAGCGCCCGCCGCTGGTGTTTGCCTTTCCACGGCAGGGTGCCGTGGGTGAGGGTTTCGGTAAAGATCACCGCGTCTCCCGCCTTTGCATGCACATCCCGTAGTCCTGATGCGCTTCGTATAACCGGATGCTGCGCGGGCAGGGGAGGTTCGCCTTGTGGCTGCCGGGAACAACGGCCACGCCGCCGTCGCCCGGGCCTTCGTCCGCCAGCATGTATTCCACGACGGTCAGTCCGCAATAGATACGCCCGTTTTTGAAGAAGTAGGCTTCGGAAAAGTCGGGGCGCTCCACACCGCCGCCGTGAAGCGTGTGACCTTCGGCTCCCTCGTCCATGGCAATCAATCCCGGCCCGTGGTCCAGCCGGTATCCCTTTCCCATAATGCCGTGGAGATAAGGCACGATTTGGGGATGCGCCAGCAGTTCCCGGAACGGTTCGCACCACGGCTGCTCCCAGGCCAGCATCCCGCCCAGATCCCTCCGGTGGGACGTACCTGCCAGGGTCTCCGACTCGCCCGCGAGCGACCCTTCCCGCTCCCGAAGCTGATCGATGTGATGGTCGATGGCTTCATTGCAACGCGCGATCTCTTCGGGCGTGAGCGCGTCTTTAACGACGAGATAGCCCGCCATATCGAACAGGTATCTTTCATCCTCGGTCATGGAAACCTCCTTTGTGGGTTTGACCCCTCACCTAATGATGTTTGAAAGAATAATCGGGTCATCCGGCCATCGCGAGAAAATGAATTTCCTCGCTACGATTACAAAGTCCGGACAGGCCGGACTCAAATACAAACATATTCAGTCCATCTCTTCAACCATAACACAGTACACTTCCGTATTCGTATCCGGCTTGAGTCCTTCGCCCGGGACCCCGTGGGTGTAGAGAATCACGGGCTTTTCTACAGGGTGAAACGTTCCGGAAAAGGAGATGCTGGGGAGCCAGCTGGCCGTTGAGTCGTCGGGTGTGCTCACCTGGTTGCAGGCAAAGCTTTTGCCCCTGTCCGCCGAGATCAGGTGGAATACCTCCTGAGACGGGTTGCCCCAGGCACTGCCACCGGCATCCATCCGGTTCAGGCCCACAACCATGTGGATGCGATCGTTGGTGTCGAGGGCGATGGGGCCGGCCTGCACAATCCGGTCTTCGGGTAGAAAGGGGGCCATGTCGATTGTTTCCCAGCCACCGCCGGTCCAGTGCGACAGTTGCGCATAGGCGGGTGTGACGCTGTGGTTTGTGGTGGCGGTCCACAACTCGCCTTTGGAATCCACGGCCAGGCCGGACAGGTAGATGTTCTCTCCTCCCGGGTGGGGTATGGCAAAGCGTTCGCCGTAGAGAATGGGGACCGGGGTCGGCTCGCCCGTCAGGTCGGTCCAGGTTTCGCCCATGTCGGTCGATTTGAGTACTGCGGCGCCGGCCGAACTGGTGTTGGTTTCGTGGTTATAAAAATGCCCGGCGACGTATAGCGTGCCCTGCGCATCGCATACGATGGTGGCTCCGACGTTCGTGTACTGCGGCTCGATCTCCTGGCGCATCAGGGCCTGCGCAGGGGTCCAGCCGCCGGAGGGCCGCTGCTTCTGGAACATGACCGGGCTGGGCGGTTCGCCGCCCCGATAGGCGATGCAGTCCAGGCCCGACGGGGTGTTGATCAGGCAGGCGTAGGTGGCGTTGTACCCGAAGGAAATTTCGTCTTTCCAGCTTTCGAGCGAACCGGGCTGTTCCGATACCACGTGCTTGAAGCGCCCGTGGTTCCACTTCCCTCCCCACCCGTGCGGGCCGTAGGCGAGGTGGAGGTGTCCCTGTGCATCTGCCGTTAGTACGGGGTTGGTGTGGTTGTCACAGCCTTCAAAAAGTCGGACGGTTTCTTCCCAGGTTTTCGATGTGTGGTCGTAGGTGCGGCCGCAGACCTGCGCCACGGCGTCCAGCCACACGACATGCGTTTTTCCGCCCAGTGCTACGCTCTTGTTTCCGAACCAGTACGCCGTTGCCCGCGTGGAGCCTTTTGTTGAGAGCAGGCACGGGTCGCTGTACTTAACCATATCACACCCCTTTCAAACGAGCTCCAGACCTCTCTTAGAGAAATCGTAATCCTCTCTGGCTAAGCAGATCCCTTGAGTCGATCAGCGCTCGTTTGTCCGTCAGAGAGAGGTCTTTTTCCGGGAGGCCGACGAGTTCACCGTTCCGGATCCATTCCTCATCGCTTCCGTAGAGGTTCTGGACCAGGAGCGTCTTGAGACGGTTCAGGTCGTCGGCGTACCGGGCATCGTCGGAAAGATCGGTGGTTTCGCGGGGGTCTTTTTCGATGTCGAAGAGTTGGACGCGATTTCCGGTGGCGTAATAGATCAGTTTGAAGCGTCCGGCGCGGATCATGCGCGTTCCAAGTTCTCCTTCAAAGTGTTCGCCGTAGAGGTAGTCCCGGCGTTGATCGCTTGCGAGGGAGATGCCGTCCACGGTGTCCGGGATCGGGAGATCGCACATTGTTAGCAGGGTGGGCATAATGTCTCCGAATTCGGCGAGCCGGTCGTCCTGTGTACCCGGTGCAAAATGCGTATCTCCCCGGGGTGGTACGATGATGAACGGGATTTTCGCCGACATTTCGTAGAGCGGCGTCATGCACCACAGGCCGTGTTCGCCGATCATGTGGCCGTGATCGCCGGTGAAGAGGATCAACGTGTTGTCTAAGATGCCTTCCTCTCGCAGCAGTCCGATTACCAGCCGGATCTGGTGGTCGATATGGGTAAGCGTTGCGTAGAATGCCTGCCGCGCCAGGGCCTGTTCGTGCCAGGGGGCGTCGAGAAGGGCGCTGAGGCCCGCATTTCGGTATTTGAGGGTGTAGGGCAGCGTGTCGGGATCGGCGGACCAGTTGCCCGTTGCGGGTCTGTCGATTTCGATGTCCCGGTAGAGGTCCATGTATGCCTGCAGGGGGGTCAATGGGGGGTGGGGCACCGAAAAGGAGAGGTACCAGAAGCCCGGTTTGGTGGTGTCCCGCCGGTGGATCATCCGGGACATTTCGTGGACTGCCCAGTTGATGGGATGGCAATGTTCGGGGAGGTGCCAGGCGCGGGCGAGAAAATCGTTGTGGCACATTCCGCTCGCATATTCCTGGCCGGGGTATCCCTGGTCGGCCAGGAAGAGTTCGTAATCGTCGGCGCGGCCGTCGAACTGGTGCCGGCCCTGTTCTTCCAGGAGGACGTCGTCAAAACCGATCCGGCTGCGCTGGGGATAGACGTGCAGCTTGCCCACGGCGTATGCCTGATATCCCCCGTCCCGGAAGCACTGCGCCAGGGTGGGGGCATCGGGCATGGGGTTTTGATCGGTGAAGACCCGGTCTCCGTGCGAGCGGGCGTTCATTCCGGTCATGAGGGTGCGCCGGGCCGGGACACAGGAGGGGCAGGCCGAGTACGCGTTGGTATAAGTTACCCCGCTGCGGCTGAGCTGCGCCAGGGTGGGTGTCATGACCACCGGATGCCCCGCCTGCCGCGTGAGCAGCCCGCTCCAGTGGTCGGTGCAGATTAAGAGTACGTTTGGTTTTCCGGAATCATTGCTGGACATCGATATCTCCTCTACGAATGGGTTTCGATTACCGGCTCCAGGTTTGCCAGGGTTTCCAGGGTGTGGTGGCAGAAAATTCGGTGGCCGTCCTGTGTTTCGCGCCAGGGAGGGATTTCGTCCTGGCAGATCGTTCCACCGTCGGGCAGCAGGTTGCGGCGGGGACAGCGTGTGTGGAACGGGCAGCCGGAGGGCGGGTCAAGGGCGCTGGGGACCGTGCCCTCCAGACGGATTTGTTTTCGTCTGAGACCGGGGTCCGGGATGGGGGCGGCGGAGAGCAGCGCCTCGGTGTACGGGTGGTAGGGGGGGGCGTAGATTGCAGCGGAGGGGCCGATTTCCATGATCTGTCCCAGGTACATGACGGCCACATAGTCGGAGAAAAAACGGACTACGCTCAGATCGTGGGCGATAAAGATCATTGTTGTGCCGTATTGCTTCTGGATGTCCAGCAGCAGGTTGAGAATGGCGGCCTGTACGGACACGTCGAGCGCACTGACCGGCTCGTCGCACAGGACCAGGTCGGGACGGCTGGCAAATGCCCGGGCGATGCCCACGCGCTGCTTCTCCCCGCCGCTCAATTGTCTCGGGTAGCGATCGTAGTAGCTTTCGTCCAGCCGGACAGCTTTTAAGATGCCGATCACTTCGCCGTGCACCCGGTTGCCGGGAACCGATCCGAAGCGGCGCATGACACGCGCGATCTGGTAGCCGACCGTGTACGAAGGGTTCAAGGTGGAATCGGGATTCTGAAAGACCATCTGCAGCTCCTGGAGCAGCCCCAGGTCTCGCCTGGACAGTTCCTGCGTGAGGTCGAATCCCATAAATTCGGCCCGGCCGCCGGCGCTTTGCTCCAGGCCGATGAGCGTTTTCACCAGGGTGCTCTTTCCGCAGCCGGACTCTCCCACAATGCCGAGTGTTTTGCCTTTGGGCAGGCTGAAGCTTACCCCGTTTACCGCGCGAATGTGGCGCTTTTCTTCAAGTCCCAAGAGGGCTTTGAGCGAACCGCTGTGGTGGTCGTAATAGGTTTTCAGGTCTTCCGTCTGCAAAATCGTATGTGCGTCGTTTTCCGCATCGTCCGGAGAGACCGGAACCACCCCTTCGGGCGGCTCCCAGGCTGCAGGGTCGATTTTTTCTGCAAAGTGACAGCGTACCCGGTGGCCTCCCGTGATTCCTCGCAGGAGGGGGTCCTCTGCGGAGCAGCGGTCCTGAGCATAGGCGCAGCGGGGCGTAAAGTGACACCCGGACGGCCAGTTGTCCGGAGACGGCACCTGGCCGGGGATGGGATAGAGTACGCTGCCGGATTTTGTGTCGCCCAGTTTCGGAATGCAGCGCATCAGGCCCTGGGTGTAGGGATGCTGGGGATGGTTGAAGATTTCGGCTACTTCGGCGCGCTCCACGATCTGGCCCGCGTACATCACTCCGACCCGGTCGCAGACCCGGGCGATGACTCCCAGGTTGTGGCTGATGAAGAGGATGGCGGTGTCGAAGTCCTGGCGCAGGTCGTCGATGAGGTCCAGGACCGCGGCTTCCACCGTTACGTCCAGGGCCGTGGTGGGCTCGTCCATGATCAGCAGGGCCGGGTTGTTCAGGAGGGCCATCGCAATGACCACGCGCTGCTGCTGGCCGCCCGAGAGCTGGTGGGGGTACCGGCGCATGACCTGTGACGGGTCGGGCATGTGGACGCGGTCCAGCATTTCGATAGAGCGTCTGCCGGCTTCACTGTCTTGTGTGTGCTGGTGGACTGTGAGCGTTTCTTTGAGCTGGTCTCCGATGCGCATCGCGGGGTTCAACGCCTGAAGGGGGTCCTGATATACCATGGAGATCTGATTGCCCCGAAGCCGGCCGAGTTCCTCTCCGCTCTTGCCCACCAGGTCCTGTCCCAGAAACAGGATGCGCCCCTCCTTGATATACCCGTTTGCGCCCAGGAAGCTGACGATAGACCAGGCCACCGTGCTTTTTCCGCAGCCCGACTCGCCGACCAGGCCGAAGCTCTCCCCCTGACGGATCTGGAAGGAGACGTCGTGTACGGCGTCTACCCCGCCTCCACGAACGCTGTAGGTAACCGCGAGGTTTTCGATTTTCAGGACGGGAACAGATGGTTCAGTCAAAAGAGATCTCCGGCAGGGGAACCGGGTGCCTACTGGCGGAATCTTCCGGTTTCTTCCTGCAGACCGTCTGCGAAGAGGTTCAACCCGACCACCAGGGACGAGATTGCGGCTGCGGGCCAGACGACGGCCAGGGGGTGGGTGTAGATGAACCGGCGGGCCTCGTTGACCATGTTGCCCCAGTCCGGGTCGGGCGGCGGCAGGCCGATGCCCAGAAACCCCAGGGTGCCGATGGTAAAGATCGCATATCCCACCCGCAGCGTGGCGTCCACGATGAGCGGACCCCGCACGTTGGGAAGGATCTCCCGGTACATGATGTACCAGGACCGCTCACCGCGTGTGCGTGCGGCCTGCACATAGTCCCGGGTTTTGATGTCCAGGGTCATTCCCCGCACCAGGCGGGCGATGCCGGGCGTACCGGTGACCGTAATGGCCAGGATAACCACCGGGTCGCCCTGGCCCAGTGCTGCGATTACGATGAGGTAGAGCACGATCCGGGGAAAGGCGATCAATGCATCCAGCACCTGCATGATGATCTGGTCGATCCAGCCTGCCCGGTAGCCCGCATTGAGTCCGAGAAAGGTGCCGAAGGCCAGGGATCCGAATACGCCCCACAGCGCGACGCCCCCGGGCAGAACCGTGCCGCCGGAAAGCCGCGTTTTGATGAGGATCACCTGCGTACCGGCCATCAGGCGCGAGAGCAGGTCGCGGCCCAGGTGGTCCGTGCCCAGCGGATGGGATAGGGACGGCGCCATATTCTGCGTAAAGTCGGTCGCCGTGGGACTGTACGGCGTCCAGAAGAGGGAGAGGATGCCGGCGCCGAACCAGAGCAGAACAATGGCAAGCCCCGTGGCGCCGATACGCGACTGGAAGACGATCGATACCTGCTCCCAAAGCCGCCCGATGCGGGACGGTTGTTCTACGATGGTTTCCGCAAGAGCGATACGGGCCTCCTGAGATCGAATGGGCGAAGTATTGATTTGTTGATTCCTACGCAAACCGGATGCGCGGATTCAGGTACATGTACGCCAGGTCCCCGATCAGCCGGGTCGCGACGGCGATGGTTACCAGCAGCATGGCTGCAGCTTCTACGGCGTTGAAATCGCCGAAAAGGGCCGAGTCGTAGATATAGAGTCCCAGCCCCGGGTATCCGAATACGGCCTCGACCACGACCAGGCCACCGATCAGCCAGTTCACGTGCAGCATGATGACCGTGATGGGCGCAATCAGCGCGTTGCGCAGCGCATGGCGCAGGACCACGCGCCGCAGCGGCAGGCCTTTGAGAATTGCGGTTCGGATGTACGGGCTGTTCATCACTTCGATCATGCTTGCCCGCGTCATCCGGATCACATAGCCCAGTTCGACAGCGGTGAGCGTGAGTACGGGAAGCACCAACAGCGCGGGGTCCTGGAAGACTGCGTTTTTGTTTAAGAAGACGGAGACTGCGGGCAGGACTTTGAGCCAGATTCCGAAGATCAGGATAAGAAAAACACCGGTTACGAATTCCGGCGTGGCGGTTGCAATCAGGCTTCCGACCGACAGTATGCGGTCGAGCGGTCTGCCGGCGAGGACACCGGCCACGATGCCCAGAAGAAGCGCCAGGGGCATGATCGAAACAAAGGCCAGGGCTGCGAGGATGGCGGTGTTTCGCAGGCGGGGGAAGAGGGTGGACGCAACCGGACGCCCGGTGCGCAGCGACTGGCCCGGATCGCCGCTTAGCAGCCCTTTCTGAATGGGAATGTAGCGCTGCGGACCATCTCCCTGCTTTCGAAATCCCGCCGGTGTCAATACCCAGACTTCGGCGCCCAGACCGCGCACCCATTTGACCGCGCTGTTCCGGTTGTTCACGCCCCAGAAGAATTCCGATCCGTCACCGGCCGTCCGCCACAGATGGTCCGCGGGTTCCGGCCGCGCCGACCCATCGGCCTGTCGCCGGAGAGCGATCAACCGGTTTCCATCCATTTTCCATCGGGTCAATTGCCCGGTCTCTTCGGCCCACCACTCCCGCTCGCCGGTCTGGGGATTGGGCGCCCTGCGCAATGGAAGGTCCACGCGCTTCCGGATCCACCAGTCGTTGCCGGCCAGCCAGGTCACATATCGCAGCCACAGCGGCTGATCGAGGCCCAATTGCGCCCGGTAGGACGCCCTCTGCTCGGGCGTTGCAAACTGGCCCAGGATTTTCACCGTTACATCGCCGCTGCCGGCTTCCAGAAGTACAAAGAGTACCATTGAAACCAGCAGCATGGTGATGATCATGGACAGCAAGCTGCGTATGAGGAAGCGTGGCATTGGGGGTCCTTACGCGTCCTTCCACACATCGTAAAACAGGTCGTAACTGGTGGGATGCGATCTCATGTTTTTGAATTCGGCGCGGGTGATGTTCCAGACTTTGCGCCAGAAGGAGATGGCGATGGGGCCGCGGTTTTGCATGGTTTCTTCGAGTTGGCACATCACCGCGCGACGGGTATCCACGTTGAGGGAGCGCTCGGCTTCTCGCAGCAGGGTGTTGAATTCGTCGTCGATCCAGCGGGTTTCGTTCCAGGGGACGGGATTGCCCTTTTTGTCGGCTGTGTAAGCCAGGGCCAGGACCATGGTGCTCAGGGGACGGTGGGTCCATGAGGTGATGCCCAGGTTTACCTCGGTCCAGCGTTCCCAGTAGTTGGAGGGCTCTACGATATCGAGTTCGATGGTAAATCCGGCGGGTGCGGCCATTTCCTTCAAGGCCTGGGCGATTTCCGGTTCGGCCATGTCGTTTTTCGTTATGAGCTTGACTGTGAGGCCGTTGGGATAACCGGCTTCGGCCAGGAGTGATTTTGCCTTTTCGGGGTTGTATTCGGGGATGGGTTTTTCGCAGTAGGCCGGGTGAACCGGGGCTACGTGGGCGTCGATGCCCAGGTCGCCCTGGCCGAAATATGCGAGTCGTAAGATTTCCTGCCGGTTCTGGCAGAGCTTGAGCGCCTGGCGCACCCGGACATCGTTCCAGGGCTTGAGGTCCACGCGCATGCGCAGTACAAAGGTCTGGGCGGTGCTCACAGGACGCACCACCAGCCCGGGCATGTCTTTCAGGGCCTGCCAGTCGGAGGGGCGGGGCTGGTAGATGGTGTCGATCTGGCCCGATTGCATTGCCGCAACCCGCGCGTCCGGCTCCAGGTCCAGGTAGATCAACTCGTCCAGGTAGGGAAGAGGGTCCCCGTCTTCGCCTGTGCGCCAGTACCCCTCGCGCCGCCGCAGGATCACCCGCTCGGTTTCGGTGTATTCGGCCAAATCGAAAGGGCCGGTGCCGATGGGCTGTTTGATAAAATCGCCTTCAAAGGCCCGGTGCATAATTAACGCCGGGTAGTGGAAGAGGTGCTCCGGGACGGCGATTTGAGGCGTGTCTAAGTGCAGGCGGATCGTGTGGTCGTCCACTTTCTCGATGTTGTTTTTGTTGAGGTAGGACATCAACCCCAGTACCGAGGAGCCGACGTCGGGGTCAAGCCACTGGTTGAAGTTGAAGATCAGGTCGGCGGCGGTCAATTCGTCGCCGTTGTTGAAGGTGATTCCCCGGCGCAGGTAGAGGGTCCAGGTCTTCACTTCCTCGTCGGCCTCCCAGCGTTCCAGCAGCCAGGGGCGCGTGAGGTTGTCCGGGCCGGTTTCGGTCAAGTACTCGGCCACCTGGCGCAACTGGTTGGCTCCCTCCACCCACGAAAGCCGGGCGGGATGGTCTACCCGCTGAACCGCAGCCCCGATCTTGAGCGTTCCCCCCCGCCTGATGGGCCCCGATGCTGCCTGCTTCTGTCCTTCGGGCGCGCCGCCTTCCTCCATCCCACATCCGATTAGAATCTGCGCTGCCGGGACCGATACGCCCAGCAGGGTGGCGAATCGCAAGAACTCCCGCCGGCTTATCTTTTTTTTATAGAAGTCACTTCGGGCGTCCATCACTGCTGGATGGATTTTTTTGGGCACCTTCATCAGATCACCTCCAGACTTCCTCAAAGAGCCGAAGCCAGTTGCCTCCCAGAATTTTCGTCACGTCCGCTTCGTCGTAGCCGCGGTTGAGCAGTTCTTCTGCAATATTGGCGAACTTATCGGGGGTTTCCATTCCTTTTGGGTGGATCAGGGGGTCGGGGTATTCAAGCGGGCGTTTCTGATACTTGGTTCCCTGCTGGGCAAAGAGCCAGTTGAAAAAGGAGGCGGGTTGATCCTGCGTGTAGTCGGTTCCGATGCCCACATGGTCGATGCCCACCCGTTCCACCAGATCCTCGATGGCGTCTACGTATTCTTGCAGGGTTGTGTCAAAGGTGTTGGGGAAGAAGGAGGGAAAGGCATTTGCGCCGATCATTCCTCCTTTTTCGGTGATGAGCTTCAGCGCTTCGTCCGTTTTGTTGCGTACGTGGTCGAAAAAGGCGCGGGCGTTTGCGTGGGTGCAGGTGACCGGCTTTTCAGACACTTCCGCGGCGTCCAGGGTGGTGCGGTCCCCCACGTGGGAAAGGTCGATGAGGATGCCCAGGCGGTTCATCTCACGGACGGCATCCACCCCGAAGTTGCTGAGGCCCTCATCCCTCCGGTCGTAGCAGCCGTTGCCGATCAGGTTGCGTTCGTTGTAGGTAATCTGGATGATGCGCACGCCCAGCTCGTAGAACAGCGCCAGGCGGTCCAGATCGTTTTCGATGGGAGAGGCGTTCTGCCACCCGATGATGACGCCCACCCTGCCGTCGGCTTTTGCCCGGTGGATGTCCTGCACCGTTTTGACCTGCGTGAGGATGTCGCTGTGCTCTCTGAATCGGCGCAGCCAGGCGGCGATGTTGTCCATTCCCTCCCGGTAGTTTTCCCACATTGCGCTTGTGGCATTGATGGCGGTGAGGCCGCCGGCATGCAGGCTCCGGAAGACGGCGGAGCTTTCCCAGTTGCTCACGTTCAGGGCGTCTATGACGATGGCCTCATCGTAAAGTCGTTTTACCGTGTTTTCTATGGGCATTGTTCGCTCCTTACGTCTAAGCGCATCTGCGCGAACCAGACGGTGATCCCAATAAGGGCCAGGGAGAATACCAGGCCCACGATGCTTACAGCGGTTATGTCCCCCCAGGCGAAGACAAAGCCTGTGCCCAGGCTTCCAATTCCGGCCGCCAGGGCGATCATCATTTCGTTGGCGCCCTGCGCCCGTCCCCGTTCGCCGGATGACAGGGCGTTGGAGAGCAATGACGAGCCGGAAATAAAACAGAAGTTCCAGCCCAACCCCAGCAGGAAAAGCACAAAGGCAAGCGAGGCCATCCCGGCAGAGGCCGGCGTCAACAGGCTGGATACGGCCAGCATGACCGAGCCGATTATGATGATGGGGATCCGGCCGAAACGGTCGGTGAGCCGGCCGGTTATGCTGGATAGGCCGTACATGCCCAGGGTATGTGCCATAATCACCCAGGAGATGGCTTTCAGGCTGTGGCTGTGGTGGTCCATGTGCAGGGGTGTGATCACCATGATCAGGGTCATGACAAGCTGGCCGATGACCATTGCGGTGACGGCCAGCCGTACGGTCCCTGCGGCGAAGATCAGGCGCAACGACCGGGCCGGGGAGTCGGCCTCATGGGCTTGCCGGTGAACCGCCAGTCTGCGGCCGACCGTCATCGGGTCCGGGCGAAGCAGTATAAAGGTTAAGACCATGGACAGGGCGGCGAACACCGTGGCTGTGAGATAGGGTCCGGTATGGGCATGCAGGCCATAAGACGCCGCCAGCCGGCCCGAAGGGTCAACCAGGAGGGGACCGCCGATTGCGCCGATCGTGCCCGCAAAAACAATCAGACCGATTACTTTGGCCTGCCGGTCGGGCAGATAGACTTCAGCTGCGACAAAACGCGCCTGTTCGCTGGTGCCGCGCCCCATCCCGAACAGCACAGAACTGACACAAAAACCGATAAACGAGCCCGATATAATGGACACCACACTCAGCAGAGCCCCCAGCATGGCCAACATGTAACCAAGCGATAAGCCCGGCCGCCGTCCAACGCGGTCCATGAGCCAGCCAACAGGATACGCAGCCGCCGACCGCCCCAGCATTACGAGCATGGGCGGCACACCTGCTGCAGTGTCGCTTCCGCTCAGGTGCGCGGCAACAATCGCCATTAAGGTGAACGAGGCGATCATGGCCGCCCCGAACAGGCTCTGAGATAAAAAGAGCGTTGTGGTGATGCGCTTCTGGACAGACTCAGAAACGGTTGATATTGGCATAAATATAATCTGTTGACGCCGGTTCAGTTCGTTGAGGACAGCCTCCAGGAAACGGTTTCCGGCGCCGGCCCTTCATTTGGGGAATTATCCGGCGCCGATGATTCCGGTGTGGCGAAGAAAGGTTTCCACATCTTGCCAGAAGACGTCCCAGCTGGGGGGCGTGGTGTTGTGCCCGGATTCGTAGGTGATCAGCCTGCCCTGCCGGGCGGCCCGGTTCAGAGCCTCTCCGTGGGTGTAGGGAATGAGGCCGTCGCGGTTTCCGTGGACCACGAGAACCGGACCGGCATAGGAACTTACAACCGAGAGATTGTCGAACGGGTCCAGAACCAGGAAGCCGGGAGCCAGACGCCGCGCGGCGAGCGCCCGGATGCTGGTGAATGTTGACATCAGAATCAGTGCGGCCGAAGGCCGCTGTGCAGCAAGGGCGCAGACCGCGCCCCCACCCAGAGAACGCCCGCACAGAACGATTCGGGACGGGTCAACGTCCTTTCGAGCAACGAGCGTGTCGTATGCGGTGATGAACGTTTCGGTGATTGTCTTTTGAGATGGCGACCCCTCCGAGCGACCGTAGCCGGGATATTCTACGAGCAGCAGGCCCATGCCGAGACGCGTGAACCCCTGGAGTTCGTCGGCAAAGAGGTGAATCAGTTCCACATTGCCGTGGGCAAAAATAACCGCCGGCGCAGGTTCTTCCTTCGACTTGGAGGGGAGGAACCACGCCTCGACTTTCCCGAAGGGCATGTCCAGCCAGATCACTTCCAGGCCCGGGATCGGGGGCGCCCCCAAAGCCTCTCCGGTCTGTTCGAGGGGAAACACCATCTGCCGCTGCCGCACGAAAAGCAGACAGCAGTAGGCGAGGTATAATAATAACCCTCCCAGGACGATTTGAACCGAAAGAGGCAAGTTCCTGACCATTGTGCAGTGACCTGAGACCCTGTGGGAAACGAGCTTCCTGATTGTGACGGCTTCTTCTTCCGCTATCCAGTATATAAAAAAAACGCACCTCTGACAACCATCTCCGCCAGTGATGCACCAGTGAATTCTCTTTTGACCCCTGATCCCTGACCCCTGTCTACAATACCAACCACACGCCAGCCACACACAGCCCCACGCCGGTCACCAGCCGGAGGGTCATTTTTTCTTTTAGAAAGATGACCGCCATGGTCAATCCGAAAACGGGTGAGACCGAGGCCAGGGTGGCCATTTTGGCCGGACCGATTCGGTCGATCGCCATCAGAAACAGCATCGAGCCGATGCCCATGCCGATGATCCCGCTGACGGCCACAATGAAGAGCGCCCGCCGGTCTATGTCCAGCAGGCGCATGACCGGGCCGGTCCAGGACCGGGTGAGGAAGAGGACCAGGGCTGTCAGCGGCAGGCGGACGCTGTTGGCCTGGATGGCCGTCAGATGCGCGATCGCCGGCTTGAGCATGACCGTGCTCAGGCCCCACAGCAGCGAGGCGAACAGCGCGAGGAATACCCCCAGCGCCAGCCGGACCGGGTGCTCACCGGGCGCCTGTCGGGACCGGGCCGAAAGGCAGATCACCCCAACGACCACAAGACAGCTCCCAAGAAAAAACGTCCGGCTGAACGGGTGCCGGAGCAAAGCCCACTCGAAAAAGAGTGTGGTGAGGGGGAAGGTTCCCGCCAGCGCCATCGTGCGCGACAGGCCGATTTCTTTGATTGCAGTCAGGTAGAGGGTTTCGCCTATGGCCATCCCGATTACCAGCCCTCCCAGGAGGAGCGCCCACTCGTTTCCGGTTACCTGACCGTAGCTTGAGAGCGGCGGGCCGAATGGGAGCAGCACCCAAAAAAAGCCCGTGGCCACGACGCACCGGATGCCGTTCATCATCGCCGGCGGGATTACCTGTGACTGCGTCCGGACGATCAGACTGTTCAGCGCCCAGAAAAACGCACAGAGCAGCCCGATGAATTCGCCGACAGAGATTGAGAAGTCCAATCGGTTCCCTGTTGGGGTTCTGGAAATACGATAATCTCACCGCGGAGACGCGGAGGACGCGAAGAAAAAGAAGGGGTCAAAACCTTTGAGTCTTCTTCGAGCGGCATCTCCTACGGGTTATCCTCCTGCTGCATTTGGGCGTCGCTGATGGCCACGGCCGTCTGAAGCGCAAAGCCGGATAGGGTCTGCAACTCAGCTTCTCCAACAGGATGTTTGCATATTACTTCAATCAGACCCAGTACAATCTCATCCCGGAGAATGGGAATCAGGGCGACGTGAGAATCTCCATCGGCGGCAGAGACGGTCTTTCGATGATCCCGGACTTCATTTATCCTGTCCTGGAATGCAGACGAAGGGGTCAGTTGATCCAACCGGTCTTGTTCCACAATCTTCCCGGGCTCAACGGCCCCGATCGCGGCCCCAGGTCTGAAATCCCCGTGTTCCTCCAGGTAAATCACACTTCTTTCCAGGTCTACCACATCTGCAATCTCTGCCAGGACAAGCTCCAGGGTTTGGCGCAGCGACGGAACCGCCAACAGGTGTTGTGAGATCCGGTCTCTGGCTTCCAGTTCCCTGGCTTTGGATTGGAGTTCGACCGTACGGGCTTCGACTTGCTGATCGAGAACTGTGTTCAGCTCTGCCAGTTCTCGATTTCTCTCCGCCAGTTTCCGTGTCAACCAGGCCCGTTCCAGGTGGAACTGGACCCGGACCAGCACCTCCTCTTTTTGAACTGGTTTGACCATATAATCTACTCCGCCCACTCGAAATCCCTCCACAACACTGGCTGTTTCTTCCAGCGCTGTGACAAAAATGACGGGTATATCCTGTGTGCTTTCCACCTTCTTCAGCCGTCGGCAGGTCTCGAATCCGTCTATGCCGGGCATCATCACATCCAACAAAATCAGGTCCGGCGGAGTCCGCTCAACAGCCTCCAGGGCTTGTTCCCCGCTGGTTGCCGCGTGTAAATGGTAGTCGGCGTCTTCCAGGATTTTGCAGAGTACCTCCAGATTTGCCGGGATATCGTCTACAACCAGAATCCTTGCGTCGCTTATGTCCATCTGGACTTCAGGCATGGTACACATCTTTCAAGAAAGTATACACTTTTGGACGGATCGGATGTTTTGCCTTCCAACAGAGCAGATCCATTCTGAGCCCACCGGGAAGTTTGAAGCGGACTCGTTTAAAAACTGTAGTCCAGGGAAGTGATCAGACGGTTGTTCTGCTTCCAGTTGCCGTAGAAACTCTCGTCTTTTCCCAAAAAGAACTCGGCACTAACGGTGAGCCAGACGCCCGCCCACGGCTGATACTGAAGCATGGGAGACGCTACACTGCCGCGATCATTCAGGTTGATGGACCCGATCAGCGACAGGATGAAATCCGGGTTGAATTCCAACCGGGCAACAACAAGCAGATCGTTTTCACCAATCGGCACGAGGTCCAACACCCGCCGGTCCCCCCGGTCTACAGTCACTTCTCCCCCATAGTCTACTGTAAGCAGCGTCTGTTCAATCCCAATGCTCTGTAAACGATTGCCGAGCCGGTAGGTCACCCCTGCGGTTGCAACAAACGTGTCGTCGTCTTTACCGCCCTGACTCCACCGAAAAAGACCATCTCCGTGGAACTCAAATTTTCCAGCGGTTGTAGAAAACCCGAAACCGACGGTGGATACACGTATATATTCTCGAACCAGAGACGTTTCATTCCGGGCGGGACTGCCCTCCCTGAGTACAGGAAAATTGTCAACTCCGGTAAATCCGTCTAAAGAAAAATCCCACCCCATATAGGTCGTTTTGATGCGGCCCAGGGCCTGAAACGCTTCGAGACCCCGGGGGACATCTTCAGCGATGCGCTCAGCTCCGATATTGCTAAACAAAGTACCCACGGCTGACAGATTTGGCAACCACCTTGATCTTAAACCGGGAAGCTTGGGCGGGATGAACACCGGAAACAGAGCCAGGGTATATCGGATCTCTCCCCAATAATAATCCACCGCCAACTGCCACAGGCCGTATCGTTTCAAGTTAAAAGGGTCGTTGAAATCCCCAGGGCCGATGCGGTCTATGGGGGAGTAGAAAGGCGTAAGACCCATCGGAAAGCGTTTTTTGCCCACCGTGAGATCCACATCGCCCCAGCTTGAGATCCAGTAGAGTTCGTTGAGTTCGACATAACGGCGTTTTCGCTCAATGTCGGGCCGGGCCGGGTCCAGACCTGCGAAGTACTCCCGCTGGGAATAGGTATCTTTCTGACTTCCGTATTCCCCCCAGGCGGACAAACCGACCTCGTGGCGGCCCCGGGTGAAATCCGTCTTGAATTCCAGCCTTGCGTCCGCCGCAAAGCTCCGGTTGTCGATGCCCGGCCGCGCCTGGGGCTTCCGGTAATAGGTCATGCTCCTGGCAAAAAGCTTGAATTCGGCGTTGTTGCGCAGTTGCCCGAAGATGCTTTGGTCAGCTTTTTCACCTTCTGAGATCGCGTCCAGAATGTCAAAAGGGTCTTCATCGGCCGCCAGGACAGGCGGCGAGATAGACCGGCAGAGAAGCAGAATCCAGAAGATAGCTTTCTTCATACACGCTTTCTGGCCTCTGCCAGCTCACGGTTGCTGCGTACCAAACGCGTACCAAGTACGCGAGATATATTCAAAAAGAGCTGTGTGGAAATCCAGGGGAAAATCCTCCGGGTGCGTCGAAGCGAATCCCAGTCAATGGAGAGCACCTCTGTTTCCTCTGTGGCAATCACATTCGCCGTTCTTTCCACCTCGTTGATCAGCGCCATTTCTCCGAAAATCTCCCCCTCGGAAAGTTCCCCCACCAGCATCCTTTCCCCAGACTCCGTTTCAATCTCTACCTTCGCGGTCCCCTCCAGGATCAGGTACATCGTATCTCCTCTTTCACCCTGTCGTACGATGTAGCCGTTTGCCGCGACCGTTTCAACCTGCCCCAGGAGGACCACCTTTTTAATCTGCGTGCGGGTCATCTCTTGAAACAGCTCCGACCGTTTGATCACGCGTTCGGTGAGATGCATCCCCAGGAGATCCCATACTGTGATGAGCTTGGTGCTGGAAAGCAGAATAGGCGAAATGAGCAGATCGGCAAAAAAGGCAAGCACCATCACCAGCGACGACAGCAGCCCGAAATGGATGAGCGGCTCCATACTGGAAAACCCCAAAACGGAAAACCCCAGGGCCAGTCCGACCGAGGTGAGGAACACAGGCCGCAGATCCCCCCGGATGGTTTCGACAACCGCCATTTTCGGGTCGTTGAGCCGTTTCATCTCTTTATCAATATGGCGGACAGTTTTCTTTGACAAAAAAGTGCCGTTCACGCAGATTAGGTATCATAGACCACCACGTCAACGATACCCTTTATCTGGAGAGACGGCACAATGGAACTGGCAGAAAAGATACTCAAGAGTTTCAAGATTTCCAAGCCTCAAAAAAAGTTTCTGATGGCTGTGTTTACAGCGATCCTAACAGCTCACGGCAAGATCAATTTTCGTAACCTATCGCGTTACTCTCCTTTGTCACAGAAGACGTATTCACGCCAGTTTGCCAAACCCTTTGAATTTGTGGCCTTCAACCGAGCGGTGATCAATGAAAGCCTGGGCAGAGAAAGTGAACGGATCATCGTGTTAGATGCTTCTTTTGTGTCCAAGTCGGGCAAGCAGACCTATGGTCTGGATTATTTCTGGAACGGTTGTCATCGTCGGAGCGAAAAGGGGTTGGAAGTCTCCAGTGTGGCCATCGTGGATGTTTTGAGAAACACAGGCTTTACGCTGTCCGTTCGTCAAACCGATCCTGGAGATGAACGCCAAATGTCTGAGTCTAAGCCTAAACAGGATGTCGTCAAGGTCAATAAAAAGAAAAGGACCGTCAAGAAAAAGGGCACCAAAAAAAAGGGGAAAGCCAAGTCGAAAAAGCAAAGCTCCAAACAGGCAGAAGACGTCGAAACCCTAACAGATCAGTATTTACAGCACCTGAGTGATGTCAAACCCAGCTTGTTAGAGAATGAAAAATATACCGTTGTCGATGGCTATTTTAGCAAGAAGAAATTTGTTGATGGCGTCCGTGATTTGGATCTACACCAGATCGGCAAATTGCGCTGCGACGCCAATATGCGCTATCTCTACACCGGACCAAAACGGGAAAAGGGAAGCGGAAGGCACAAGACCTATGACGGCAAAGTCAACTGGCAGGACCTGTCTCGGTTTTCATATATCCAAACACAAGATGGCATCGCCATTTACAGTCTTGTCTTGAATCACGTCTCCTTAAAACGCAATTTGAAAGCCGTCGTCTTGCTGGATCACACGAACAAGGACAAGAAGAAATATGCGATCTTGTTTTCAACCGACAAAGACCTAAGTGCCAAGACGATTGTCAGATATTACAAAGCGCGTTTCCAAATTGAATTTATTTTCAGAGATGCCAAACAGTTCACCGGATTGTGCGACTGTCAAGCCAGAGATCAAAAACGGCTGGCTTTCCATTTTAATGCCTCTTTGACAACCCTCAATTTAGCCAAAACGGAACACTTACAAGCCCAATCAGATACGAGACCCATACCCTTTTCCATGGCCAGTGTAAAAGCCTGTTATTTCAACACGTATTTTCTCCAGAATATTTTTTTAATGTTAGACCTCGACCTAAATTTGATTAAAAAATCTCCCCAATACCAAAAACTGCGGGATTATGGCAAAATTGCTGCTTAAAAGTGGCCGAACTATTGTTTATAATAGCGTGTAAATAAGTGGATGGTGTCGTCCACAGCAATGCCGATGGCACACACGGCAATCAACGACGTCCCCATGTTCAGAGGGATGCCCACCCATCCCATGGTGCCAAATAGGAACAGGATGGGAATCGAATTGGGAATCAGGGCCAGAAGACCGGCCTTTATTCGCACAAAGAGGATGCTCAAAATGATAAAAATGAAAACCAGAATCAGCGACACCGAATAGGCCTGATCTTGTGCAAGCTGATCCGTTGCCCGGGCATAGAGAACAGGTTTTCCCGTAAACTGAAAGCTGAGCGTCTCTCCAACGGTGCTTTCGATATCTGAACGCAGCTCGTTCAGGGATGCCTTCAGTTCATACGATGAGGTGATATTGTGGCGGACCCGAATGCTGGCCTGGCTGAAGTCGGGAGAAACGTAGCGTTCGACTGCTTCGTCTGAAAAAAAGAGCAGGTACTGGGAAATGAGATCATCCCGGTCGGGGATCGCATAGCTATCCGGGTTTCCGCCCGACAGTTCGCGATGGACCAAAGCCATATAATCGGCAAGAGAAAGAGAAGAATCAAAATGCTCGTTTTGTTTCACAATTTGTTGGATGTTAAAAACCGTCTTCAAAGCCTCCGATTTTCTAAATGCCCCCTCCTGCCCGGCATCGACCACAATGGAGAAGCTCTGCGCCCCGGAAAGCTCACGCTGAAGCTGCCGCCGCCACATCCAAAGGTCTGAGTCTTCTTTGAAGAACCCGATCGGATCGTTATCCACCTGGAGAGAAAAAATCCCTGCGCCCACAAGCAAAACAGCGGCCAGAAAACCGATGAGCACGCGTTTTGGATGCCGCTCCACCAGATAGATAAGCCCACCGGCCACGCGGTTGAGAAAGGGTTCTTGAGCGGTTCCCACTCTCCTGCGCGGCCGGGCTTTCTTTTCTCCCAAAAACCTGAGATACACAGGCACAAGCGACACGGTAATGATCGGATTGATGAACAGGGCAAACGCCGCAGCCATACCGAACTGCTTTAACACGACAATTTCGTTCACCGTGATGGAAAGGAACCCCAGAAAGGTGGTCAGCCCGGTTAAAAAGACCGCCAGCCCTGTCTTTTCCGCCATATAGGCGATGGCGCCCATCCTGTCTTCGCCCTGCTCCAGACCCTCCAGATATTCCGACAGCATGTGGATGTCTTCGGTTGTACCGAGAATAAGAATCAAACTGGGAATAATAACCGTCAGCGCATCGATCGGAATATCGAGCAGGGCCATGAAGCCGAGGGTCCATACCACGCTCGAACCCCCGGTTATGACCGCCAGCCCGGCGCCGTTCCACGACCGGAGCCCGAAGACCAGCACCGCCAGGACAATGACCAGCAGAAGGGGCAAAAAGATCCGCTGATCCCTCTGAATACTGGCATCTATGAAGCGGCGGGTGACCGGCTCACCCACTTGAAACACCTGATCGACCACCCCCTCTAAGGGCGCGATGACCCTGTCGATATCGTTGGCCATCCGGATGTCGAAACGCTCTTCATCGGGATCGGAGTCCACCGTAACGGTCAGGGCGGTGCCGGCGCCGTCTGCAGAGATCAGTGTCCTGTTGATGAGAGGATTGCGCAACGCATCCGCTTGAATCCGGGCCAGTTCAGACGGGTCTTCGGGAATCCAATTCAACAGTGGCGACGTTGAGAGAATGCCGTCCTCGCCTTTGACATTGGTCACATCGAAAAGCCCGTCCACCCGGGTCACGTTGGGAATGTCTTGCAGGGCATAAAAAACCTCCTCAACCGTCCGGAGTTTTTCATAGCTGAAAAGGTCTCGATCCCTGATATAGACAACGGTGATATTGTCCGCCCCGAAGACCTCCAGGGATCGGTCATAAAACACACGATCCGGACTGCTCGCCACCATAAACCCTTCCGAGGATGGGTCTCTCCGAATGTCCCTGGCATGGCGGACGAAGAAGATCGAAATGAGGGCAAAGACAAACAGGACCACCAGGGGGTGATCTCTATTCCAGACAATGACCTTGCTCACGCCTGCCTCCGCAAGTCTACACGATGTAATGGGGAGGAAGAGATCATTTGACGTGCCTGCCCCTCAAAATCAAACGCTCCGTAAACATCTGCAGATCGATCTTCAGATCCACCTCTCTCGTGACCACGCCGACCAGCGTCTGGTGTTTTTTCTTGTGGTTATCTATCAAGGTCTTCTGGGGCCGCCACATCGTTCCTTTGACGTTGACCCAATCGCGGTTGTGGAGGGTTTTGAGAAGCTTGCCCCTTCTGTCGTAAAATTCAACCTTGACGGTTGTGTAACGCGCCCGGGTGATCCACAAGACCCGTTTGCCATATCCACTTCTTTTCTCCGTATCTGCCGACACGGCCTCCACCACATAACAGGGGTCGCCCTCGCATTCCTCCTCTTTCAAGAGCGTATAGGTATAGTCGTCCAGATTTTCGGCTTCCAAATCCTCATAGGTCAAATCCGTGCCCATAAAGTAATTGCTTTTCTCGCCTTCGGCGATCCTCTGCATTTTGCCCCGGGCGGGCAAATAGAGCCACTGGTCGTCGTCCCGATCTGTATGTTCCCAGGTGAGCAGGGCCGTGCCCCTGATGTCTGGCGGGCTCAAGAACACGATGAGAACGCGCTCCACATCTTCTTCCACCTCCTGAGTGTAGAGCCGAAGCTTTCGGACCTCTTTTCTCCCCCTTTTGCTGACCAGAACCATATTTTCCTCTACAAATTCGGACGTGCTTTCGTGCAGGTCCTTCTGTTTCTGCATGATTTCCCGGCCCATCATGGGAGGTGCGGCCTCCCCATTTCCACAGACCAGCCCCAAAATGATCGCAGTGACACAGAACTTATTCATCTCGATATCCCCTTATGGCAGGTTGCATGACCCTTGCTGTGTATCATCTTAAGCCAGGTTAAAATCAACCTTTCCGCCTCTATGCCTATGCTTTGAGATTCGGCCATCAGTCGGCTCACATGAACTGCACAGCTATTCGACAACTCGGGATCTGAGTTCGAGCAGGCGTTCGCTGATCATGGTTGCCATCTTTTCCCGGGTGGTTTTAGAATCTTTCATCAGGCTTTCAAAACCCGCGTGATCAAGTGCCAGCACCACGGCCTTTGCATCCGGCGTGACGCGAACTGTTGCCGTCCGTGGGCGATTTTCCAACAAGCCAATTTCTCCAAAAAAGTCAATCGCTTCCAGTGTTGCCACCTTAATATCAGAACCGCTGGAATGGTGATTGATGACATCAACCCGCCCTTCGGTAAGAATATAGAATGTCCGTGCCGGTTCTCCCTGCCGGATGATCACGGCATTGGGAGGGTAAGTAATAGATTCAAAGTGACCGGATATCTGCTTGATCTTTGCCAGACTCAGGTCGGGCAATGCTTCGGCAACCTGACTGAACAACAACCGTTTTTGCATCAACTGTGCAATTTCACGGCTTGTGAAATCGGTTTCCACGGTTATGAGATTGAATGTCTCTCGATCAATGCTGATCACTTCCACGTCATTGTGCCCAAGCGCACGCACGGTAGCTGTGCGACGAATGCCCTGCAAGAGTCCGATCTCTCCAAAAAAAGCACCTTTCTCCATTCGCCTCAGGACTCTGGGCATCTGGTCTGGATATTCCTGCAAAACCTCTACTTCGCCCTTTTGAATGATATAAAACTTGTCCGCGATATCGCCCTGTCGAACAATGGTCGCACCCGCCGGGAAAGTTTCCGATTTCAGGCTTTTAAGCACTGCCGCTTGCTGATCGGGACGTAATTCTGCCAGAAGGCCGGATAACGAATCGCCCGGAACAGATAGGGCCTTCGAAACACCCTTCGGCGCCGCTCGATGCTCAAGGATTTGGAATTTGAACTTTGCTTCCGGAATCGGATTGGGGAACAAGAGCATTTTGAGCGCACAATCCGGTGGGCCCAATTGCAATCGCGCGGTACGCAACAGGGCCGCCAACAGGGTCATCGCGATTATTTCCGAATAGTTGCGGGCAAGGCAGCTGTGCAGACCCAGTCCGAAGGGAGCATAAGCAAAAGACCGGCGGTGCTCATTGCGCCCGGCAGCATACCGTTCCGTGTCAAAGGTTTCCGGATTGCTGTAGAACTCCGGCAGAAAGTGCGTAACCGATGCGGCAAAAAAAATGCGTTGTCCCGGTTCAAACCGATACCCGGCAAATGCAAAAGGCTTTGCAACATATCTGGGCAGCATCACCGCAATCGGGTGAAAGCGCAGGGTTTCTTTCACAAATCTGCGCAGTAACCCCATGCATTTTATGGTGTGAATATCCGGTATTCCCTCGGCAAAGCCAGCATCGACCTCAGCCGTAATCTCCGCTTGCAGGTCGGGACGTTTCAAAAGTTCATAAATCATAAATGTCAGTGAACGATACAGATTCAGCCCGCCGTTTTTCAGCGGTAGCATCGCCAGAGCCCTGAGGGCATGTTGAGAAGACAGCTGGCCCTGTTCGTCGGCAGCCGCCACCAGCGCATCTATATAATCGGGAGAACGATCCGCATCGGGACGGTGCTTCCGATGCATGGCGATTACGTCGTCCAGGTAGGCATTCACGCGTCTCCTGGCTTTGCGGACCCCCGGCAGGTGCATCACAAAATTCGGGAAGATCTCACCTGCGGTTACTGTCATAAACATATCAAAATAAAAGAACATATCGCGGTGCTGCGCCTGTATTGGGCAATTGGCGGCACTGAGTGAAAGCGCTTCCAACACCAGCGGGACAATTGTGTCTTTGGGCTTCAAGGCCCGGTTTGGCTGCCAGGAACGAATGGCGTGTTGCGCCAATTTAATCATCGGGCGAATATAAGGCGCCAGGGCCTGAGGCGATAGACTGGGCGCAAGCATGCGTTTCAAATGACGATGGGGATCCCCATCGAGAGAACTGGGATTGAGGGTTGTTTTTAACTCTCCGGGAATCCGGCCGAACGTCTTTTCATTGCTGCAATAGTCAGCACTTTTTTCTTGAAGAAAACGGTTTGCCTCCGGCCCCGTCAGAACGATCAGGTGAAAGCCCGGCACTTTGATGCGAAATACCGGGCCAAGCTCATGGTACATCCTGCAGCACAACTTTAACATATCTCCGCGCAGGGCATCTCGCAAATGACCCACAAAAGGAGTCCCCGGCGTAAGCGGGGCCGTTAGAGCATTGGGCAGTTTGCCGACAGATGCGGAACTTTCTTTCTCCATAATGCCCTCTTTTTGCACACAGAGATTCGGCCAAAACGTCCTTCCCAAGACACCCTATTTAATTTAAATTCGAATATTCGGGCTGTCAAACGAAAAAATAACCAGGCATCAGGATGTGACGTGGACTCAGATTGGCCTTGATTTTTTCTACCATCCAGACTATCTTGACAGGGTTTCAAACCGCTCAGAATCAGCAGGATGTTCGCGGCTGTTGCAGAGGGAAAATAATGCCTCAAGCAATCGACTACGACACGGTAGTCATCGGGTCTGGCCCGGCCGGTGCAACAACCGCCAGGGCAGCAGCCGAACAGGGCCTTCGCGTCCTGCTCGTAGACAAAAAGCAGGAACTGGGCGCGCCCATACAATGCTCCGGCGCTGTGAGCAGCCATGCCCTTCAAGATGCCTACGTTCAACCCAACGATGACTTTGTCTCGGCCGCAATCTTTGGATTCGCGATTTACGATGTCGCAGGGAAAACCACTACCATAGACTACCGCCTGCTCAAGCCCCACGAATACGGCACCGAACCGCTGGGATATGTGGTGGACCGCCGCCGCTTCGATCGGCACCTGATGACCCTGGCCGAGCGCGCCGGTGTCGAGGTCTGGCTCAAAACAGAAGGCATCGGCTTTACGCCGCAGTCGGACGGCACCGTCACCCTTCACTTAAACCGATTCGGACAGCGCATAAGCGTGCGCACCCGCATCATCGTGGGGGCCGACGGGCTCCAGTCGCAGGTGGGAAAATGGGCGCATCTGCAAACCCACATCAAGCTGAATGAATTGGCTTCCTGCCTTCAGTTCATCGTGGACAACGTGGAAACGGATGGCCTTCTCGAACTCATCACCGGCCACGAATGGGCGCCCGGCGGGTATGCGTGGGTATTTCCTAAAGGATCCGATTGCGCCGAAGTAGGGCTGGGCGTGATTCGAACGATGACCGACAAAGATGCACGATGGCATCTAGACCACTTCATCCACCATTCTTTTATGGCCGAGCGCTTCAAAAAATACCGCATTCTGGAAGTACAGGGCGGCGGCGTCCCCCTCGCGGCGCCTCTGCGCAAGCAATATGCAGACAACATGATCCTGGTGGGAGATGCGGCCCGACATGTGAACCCGATTACAGGCGGGGGCATTCACACGGCCCTTCGCTGCGGCATCATCGCCGGAAACTTTCTTGCAGAATTTTTGACGCGCGGTCTAAATCCCTCTGCCGAGCATCTGGCCGACTACCAGAAGCGATGGATGGCTGAACTCGGCGAGACCATGTGGCAATTGTACGACCTCAAGCGCACCATCTTCAACAAGCAAAATGTGCCCCAAAGAGATCGCATGCTGTATCAAACCCTGTCGCAATATTTCAGCCCGGAATCCAAATTTCGAAAAGTCTGAGGATTGCAATGTCCACTCAAGCCCCAGTCGTCTTCAATATCGACTGGAATGCCTGCATCAGATGCGGCGCCTGCGTTGCCGTTTGCCCGCTTGAGGCCGGTTTTATCAGTGCATTTGACACCATTGCCGTGGACAGACCCTGCGGGGTTGTCTGCCTGGCCTGTGAGGAAATCTGTCCGGTAACGGCCATTGCACACCGCCGGGCCACGCCATCAGAAACCGAAACCCTGCAAACAGAAGCCGAATGAAGGGGGTTTTTCCAATGACCGAAGAGTTCCTGCCTCTCAAACGAATCGATCACATCGAATTGTATGTCGGCAACGGCAAGCAGGCGGCGCATTATTACCAAACCGCGTTTGGATTTGCGCACACCGCCTACAAGGGGCTGGAGACGGGAAGCCGCAACCGGACATCCTATCTCCTGGAACAGGGCGGAATTCGCCTCCTGCTCACCGCGCCGCTGACGCACGACTCGCCGGTTGCGCGCTTCTTTCAATTGCACGGCGAGAGCGTGGCCGTGATTGCCCTGCAGGTAGACGACGCGGAGCAGGCCTTTGTCGAAACCACCCGGCGCGGCGCCACCGGCGTAGGCCAACCCAAAACGTGCGACACACCCGACGGCACCTATAAAGAATCCACCATTCGCCTCTATGGGGATGTGGTCCTGAAATTCGTCGAACGCACATCCTGCGTGTTCGCGCCAGGCTTTGAGGCGGTTCACGACCGAGGGCCGTACCTCGAAGGCTATGGCCTTTCCGAAATCGACCATATTGCGGGCAATGTGGAACTCGGCGCCATGAACCGCTGGGCGGGCTTCTTCGCCGACACCATGGGCTTTACCAATCTGATTCACTTCGACGGAAAGGATATTTCAACCCAATATTCAGCCCTGATGTCCAAGGTTATGCAGGACAAAACGGGCAAAATTAAGTTTCCCATCAATGAGCCGGTAGAGGGCCGAAAAAAATCGCAAATTCAAGAATATCTCGACTTTCATTGCGGCCCCGGCGTCCAGCATATCGCCTGCGCCACCGGAGATATTATCCAAACCGTCACCAGACTGCGGGAACGCGGGGTCGAGTTTCTCCCCGTACCCGCCTCCTACTACACCGGCCTGGAGACGCGCCTGGGCAAGATCGAAGAACCCATCGCCAGGCTGCAAGAACTGGGCATCCTGGTCGATTGCGACGAAGACGGCTACCTCTTGCAGATCTTTAGCAAACCCATTCTGGACCGTCCCACCCTCTTTTTTGAAATCATTGAACGACACGGCAGCAGCGGCTTTGGCCAGGGCAACTTCAAAGCGCTCTTTGAAGCCATGGAACGCGAACAGGCATTGCGAGGGAATTTATAGCCCATTTGGGGCTTCATCCGCCAGCGCAAAAATTGAGCACGACATTGATCCAATACATTCGAGAAACGCTGAACCCCGACGGCTATCACGGTCGGGGAAAAAAGCCCCCTTTTTTTGAAGGATGGTATTACAAAGTTATCGACATCACCGAGCGGCATACCTGGGCCATCATCCCCGGTATTTTCAGGGGCAAAGCGCCTGAAAATACGCACTGCTTCGTCCAGGTGTTCAACGGCCAAACCGGCAATGTCACATACCATGCTTACGCCCTGGACGAATTCCATTCCATCGGCCGTCCGATGGATATTCGGATCGGTCCGAACCGGTTCACAAAAGATCATATTGCGCTCCATCTTGAAGGTTCAAACGGCCGCCTTCAAGGCCAACTCAACTTCACCGACATTGTCCCCTGGCCGGTGACGCTCATCTCACCCGGTGTGATGGGGTGGTACGCCTGGGCGCCTTTTATGCAGTGTTATCACGGCATTGTCAGCCTGGATCACGCAATTGAAGGCAGCCTCGCCATCAACACACAGCAGGTTGATTTCACGGGAGGAAGAGGCTACACCGAGAAAGATTGGGGTCGTTCTTTTCCGGCCTCCTGGGTCTGGTTCCAGACAAATCACTTTGACAGACCCGGTACCAGCCTGATGGCCTCCGTAGCGATCATACCCTGGTTTCACAGCGAATTCCTCGGCTTTCTCATTGGGTTGTGGCATGGAGGAAAACTCCACCGGTTTGCAACCTACACGGGGGCGCGTCTTGAAGACCTGAAAATCACCGAACAGAACATCGCACTGGTCATTCGCGACTCCCGCTATTGTCTGGAGCTGTCTGCCACACGCAGTTCGACAACAGGCTTGCTTCAGGCGCCCACCCGGAACGGCATGGACAGGCAAATTGAAGAAAGCCTGAATGCAAAAGTTGACCTTTGCCTGTACGAAATCGACAAACGCAACGCACAGCCCGTTCTGAGCGCCACCGGGCGCAACGCAGGCCTGGAAACAGCCGGCGACCTGGACAGGCTTATAAAAATGTGGGCGAAAGGATCCAATTGAGGACCCGTTCTCCGGGAGCATGGACGTGACTCTGCACAGTGTGCAGCACAAAAAAGAAGCCTACTGGTTCTATCGATTTCTCTCCATTTTCTACGACGATTATGTAAACCCCTTCTTCTGGACCGAAAAAATGCGCGCCCGGTCTCTGCAGCTGGCAAAACTCACCCGCGCCGATCTGTTAACCATTGATGTCGGGTCCGGAACAGGGTTTACGACTCAGGGAATTGTGCAACATATTGATCCGGCGCAGGTCACGTGCATCGACCAGAGCCCCCATCAAATGGCACGCGCCAGGCAAAAAGAGGATCTGATGGGCTGCACCTTCAACCTCGGCGACGCCGAAAACCTCCCCTACCCGACCGATCATTTCGACCGCTATGTCTCTGCTGGAAGCATAGAATACTGGCCGGATCCAGGACGCGGCATTGCCGAGGCGTTTCGGGTCATAAAACCCGGTGGCATCGCGCTGGTCATCGGGCCCCTCCGGCCGAAGAATAAATATGCACGCGCCATTGCAGACATCTGGATGCTTTTTCCGGAAGAGGACGAGTACAGACGATGGTTCCGCGAAGCCGGGTTCACCGATCTGCAAAGCCGTTATATTGCCCCTCACTGGATCAAAAGAGAGAAATACGGCATCGCCATTTCCGGTACAAAACCCCGCCCGGGTGCGCCCAATACAAAACCGGGTGCGACAGGGGCAGAAGCGCAAACAGCGCCGATGACGCTTTCCCGGCTGGGCATCTGTGTTTCGCGCGTGTTGATCGGCTCCCTTGCCGGCTTCTTATTTATTCCCATCGCGGTCTTCGGCCATTTGCGCCACCACCTGATTAGCCGTGTGTTGCTCAAATCAAAGTGAAAGGCCGATTGGGCCGGCGTATGACAACCCGAGAACTGAACCGCAACATCCGGGCGTTCTACGATGCCGCTTCAGAGCTGTGGGAAAATACCTGGGGCGAGCACATGCACCACGGCTACTATGGGGCAGATGGAACCGAAAACAGAAACCACCGCCAGGCGCAGCAAGATCTCATTGAAGAACTTCTGAAATGGGCCCGGATTACACGGGCCGATCACATTCTGGACGTGGGATGCGGCATTGGCGGAAGCTGCTTGTACCTGGCCGAAAAATACAATGCACGGGCCGCGGGGATTACCCTGAGCCCCGTTCAGGCTTCGCGAGCGCGTCAACGCGCCCTTGCCGCGCCCCAGGGGCATTTCACACGTTTTGTGGTCGCCGATGCCCTGAACCCCTCTTTTGCGCACGGAACATACGATCTTGTGTGGTCCCTGGAAAGCGGCGAACACATGCCCGACAAACGCGAATTTTTGCAGGCTTGCGCAGACATGCTGTCTCCAGGTGGGACATTCGTCATGGCGACCTGGTGTCACCGCCCCCTCCCCCCGGACCTGTCTGCCGGGGAACGGCGCTTCCTGAACCGCCTTTATCGCGCCTACCATTTGCCCGGCATCCTGTCCATCCCCCAATACGCAGCGCTCGCCAGCGAGGTCGGCTTTGATGATGTGACAACGGCCGATTGGTCAGCCGCAGTCGCGCCCTTCTGGAAAGCCGTGGGGCGCTCGGCGCTTCGCTTTCGCAGCATCCGGGGCCTGTTTGGGGCAGGTTGGCCCGCTATACGCGGCGCTCTGGCAATGCGGTTCATGACTCGCGGATATCGCAGGGGCTTGATTCGCTTCGGTCTCTTGCGGGGAAAAAAACCATGAGCGGGTCCAGAGCATTTCTTCAGTTCTCCCGTCCGCACACCATCATTGGCACGACCCTGAGCGTCCTGGGCCTTTATCTCATCGCTCTGGCGCAGTCTCAGACAGACCACGCGCACCTGTTTGAACTGGCTCTGGCACTGCTCAGTTGCCTGAGTGCAAACATCTACATCGTCGGCCTGAATCAAATTACCGATATCCAGATCGACCGCATCAACAAGCCCCACCTGCCTCTTGCCTCGGGCGCGTTTTCAACGCGCACGGCCTGGCGTATTGTCATCCTTTCTCTTCTCATCTCTGTGGGGACTGCAATCGGCCAGGGGCGCTATTTGATGATCACCGTCCTGGTCAGTTTGATCATTGGCACCGCCTATTCTTTGCCTCCCCTTCGGTTAAAACAGTTTCACTTCTGGGCCGCTGCCTGCATTTTTACCGTCCGAGGCGCTGTGGTCAACGTCTTCCTGTTTTTGCACTTCGGTTTTATCCTGAGCGCCTCCGAGGTTGTCCCGCCACACGTCTGGGTATTGACCGCGTTTATTTTCGGCTTGAGCCTGGTCATTGCCTGGTTTAAAGACATCCCGGACATAGATGGCGACCGCCATTTCAAAATCGCAACGCTTTCCTGTCGTCTGGGCCCAGATAAAGTCTTCCGTCTCGGAGTCTATGTGCTGACGGCATGTTATCTGTCTCTCATTTTGGCGGGGATTGTCGGCATATCCGGCGTAAACGGGCTCGTGCTTGCCCTCACACATCTCTTTTTATTGGCCCTCATGTGGGCCATGAGCAAACGCGTCCAGCCCCAGGATAAAACCTCCTTTGCAAGCTATTATCAATTCATCTGGACGCTCTTTTTCTGCGAATACATCTTCTATGCAACCGCCTGCCTTCTGGCATAAGCAGGGCACCGACCGCAATAAAAAAGGCGGCCCGGATCAGGAACCGCCTATTCACATAAAGAAAAAGGGCGGAATATGGGGGTGGATGGAGATCAGTGTTGAAGGGGAGGATTCGAAAATGACTGGCTCAAAGCGAACCGAAGGTAAGAAGGTCGGAATCGTAGCCGCACCGCGCTGGAACAGCGCCGGAGAACGTGAGTGCAGGGAGCGATTGGAAGCGCTCAAAGGGAAATACTATCGAAGTGCGAAACGGGTTGAGCACCCTTGCCTGAGTATCCAGGAGGAGAGCCTTGGGGTTGCACGGGCCAATATCCAGAAACACGACTGGGCCAGGCAGCGCTACAACAGCCTGGTGGCCCTGGCCGACTTCTACGCCGACCGCACTGCGGCCTGGATCGATACGATGGTGCCCGACCTGACTCCGCTTCACGTGTACGGCACTTTCTGTCCCGTTTGTGAGGCCGACAATACGTACAGAATGAAGTGGGATTATCGGGATCCTGAGAAGCTCGTCTGTTTTCACTGCGGCGCTGCTATGACCGATCAGCGTTTTGTTGAAGACGGGCGGCTCGAATTGCCCCGCTCCGGCCAGATCTTTCCCTATTATATCCGGCCCCGGGAGGTGGGAGATTCCCGGTTTTCAACGGGCCGAAACGCTTTTATGTGGGCCGGACGCAAAGTGCATTCGTCTTATCAGGGGGCCATCCGCCAGAACAAGGCACACCATATGACAGGGGTTGCCCGCACCCTGGCCATCGTTTACCACATGGTCGGGGAAGATCGCTACGCCCGCACCGCTGCTGCGATTCTCAAACGCTTTGCGGAGGTCTATCCCACTTACCTTTTTCACGACTACTGGAATACCTATATGGACTGCGACCCCCTCTACGCCTGCGAGCTTTTCGCCCGGGACGAGGGGGTCGGCAGGTACGAGGTCAATGCCTGTCCGGACCAGAATGCCCGATCCGGTATGGTGAGCGGCAAGCTCATCCAGACTTTCTGGGGCTGCGGGCGGCTGTCCTCCGGCGGCGTCCAGGCCGAAGCCCGTCACCTCGCCAACCTCGCCGAAGCGCTCGATCTGATCTGGGACGCAAAGGACAAAGAGGGCCGTCTTTTTTTGGCCGAACGGGAGCGGGAGGCCGTGGTCCGGGATTTGATTGTCGAGGGCCTCTTTACCTTCACCCACTGGGAGGGGATCAACAACAAGGTCGCGGGGTGCCGGGTGGGCGAAGTGGCCCTGGGCCGGTTTCTGGGGGCGCCGGAATACGTTCACCGGGGTGTGGAGGGGTTCGAGCCTTATGTGAGAGGGTTCTTCAAATTCGACGGCTCAACGGCCGAAGGCTCCGGCTATTACGCGTACGGCGCTTCCAATGTCCACGACCTGCCGGAGGTCGCCCGCGGGTATAGCGATCCTCTGTCGTATCGTCGGAAAGACCGCTTCGACAATCTGGATCTCTACGATCCCAACGGACCCTACCGCACGGTGCTTCGGGCCCGGGTCTATATGACGCTGCCCGACGGCCGGGTGCCGCACACCGCCGACGCCCACGGAGGCGGGGCGGAATGGCCCGGACCGGCCTGGGTGCATAACATCGGTCTCGTTCGCCTGGGCAAGGAGTTCGCCTCCTTCGTTCGGCTGGACAGTGGAGACGACTTCGCCCTCTTCAACCGTCCCGCCAACCTCAAACCGGTCGATCCTCCCCCGGTGCGGGACGTTTTCTTTCCCGGCTGGCTGCTGGCCATTTTCAATACCGGGTACGAGCGTATGTTCCAGGAGGACGTCGCCGGTACGGCCACCTTCCTGATGAATTTCTACGAGCCCGAAGGGCACGACCATCCCGACGCCCTCAATATTGCCATGTTCGCCGAGGGGGTTGAGGTGCTTTCCGACTTAGGCTATATCGGCGACCATCCCCTGAATGCCAGCATCAAAAGCACATTGAAGCACAATCTGGTCGTTATTGACGAGAAGGAGCAACTGCCGCGCGGCCAGCGCCCTCCCGGAAGCGTTCGGCTCATCGCCGCTTCGCCCAGGGTTAAATTCGTTGAAGCCGATTGCAAAGCTTACGATGAAGCCGATGTGTACCGCCGTTCCTGCTTTATGGTTCACCGGGGAAAAGGACCGGCCTATCTCGTGGATTGCTTCCGTGTGAAGGGCGGCAAGATCCACGACTATGCGATCCACGGGGAGGGCAAGATTACCTCCCGACCCGCGGCTGCAAACGGAAAGTCCATCTCTCTTAAAAGCCGGAAAGAGGTCGTAGGCCGCGACATCGAAAAGCTCCGTGTCGGCGCTCCCAAAGGCTCCTGGTCCACGGCCTGGACGCACGAGGGCATGACCATGCGCGTCCGGTTCCTCTCGCCCACCGAAGAGGTTATCCTCGGAGATGGTCCCGGCCAGCGGGACCACGCCGAGATCGGATTTCGGAACGATTACCTGTTCGCACGAAACCGCGAGCAGGGAAGCGGGAATGGTTTTGTCACCCTTATCGAGCACTACCGTGGAGCGTCCGATATCACCGGCGTCCGGTCCATTCGCCTGCCTGAGGGCATAGACGGTCCCACAGCGCTTCAGGTTACTCGCCGGGGCGGCACCGATATTGTGCTTCAGACCCCGGATGGGTCGGGCCTCACAGCAGAGAGGTTTGCGCTCACCGGCCGGGCGGCGGTCTACACTCGCGAAAGGGGTGGGCGTTCCTCCCTCTTTCTGGCAGAGGCGGCCCGTTTCACGTCGCCTGACCTCTCCATCACCTTGAAGCGTCCGGTTATCGAAGGTGAGATCGCTTCTTACGACAGTACGGGTTTCCAGGCCACCGTTCCGATTCCCGACAGCGCCGCTCTTGCGGGCAGCTTTGTTGAGGTTGAAGATCCGGACCAGGGCTGCTGGACGGCCTATGCGATTCAATCGGTGAGGGGACGTCGCATTGTTGTGGATCATTTTCCTTTTAACAGCGGCGCCCGGTTCCGCATTCCCTCGGTGTTCTGGATGGAAGAGGACACAAAAAACAGCTTCCGCATCCGAACCACCACATCCGCGGAGATCAAGATTCGAACATCGCTTAAAAAGGCCGTTCTGGAACGGGATGGAGAACAGGTCGGCGTTGTCGAAACCGAAACTGGAGATGGCTGGCTCAGTTTCCGTATTGGTGCTCGCGTTCTACGTTCAGAAGAGGCCATTCTGAAGCTCAAGTAGGAAGGAGATTTACTGTGGATACGGATGTCGCGATCGTCGGCGCCGGGCACAACGGCCTGGTCGCTGCGGCCTATTTGGCAAAGGCCGGGCTGGACGTGCATCTTTTCGAGCGCCGTGCTTTTGTGGGGGGAGCCGCCATCACCCAGGAGTTGTGGCCCGGTTTTCACTTCTCTACCTGCGCACACATGGTTCACGGCATACAGCCCAAGATCATCCGGGACCTGCGCCTCTACGAGCGAGGCCTGGAGATTATCCCCCGTCCCTTCCGGGTTTACCTGCGGCCTGACGGCGACTACTGGGGGCCGGCAGACCACGCGTCTCCCCGTAACCTTGCGGCCAATCATACCGCCGAGGAGCGCGAGGCTCTGGATCGGTACGATGCGTTTAAGGAGACCCTGAACGGCATCTTTGGGCCCTACCGGCTGGGACCGCCGCCCACCCTGGATGAGGTGCGGTCTAAGATCGCGGGCACGCCTGCGGCGGAAGCGCTCGAAAAAGCCCTCAGCACACGTGTTATCGAGCTGCAGGACGCGTTCCTCCCGACCGAGAACCTGAAGGACTGGCTCGTGGACGAATGGGCCTCGATCGGGCGAAATCCGATCGCACTCAAGCATGCGTATAGCTCTCTTAACCTGCCCGAGGAGGAGACCGGTGAAAAACCGCCCAATGGCAATGTGAAGGGGGGCGTGGGTGAAGTGAGCCGGGTGATGGCCGAGGCGGCCGAAGAGGCGGGGGCGACGATCCACGTGGAGCGGGCCGTCGAAGAGATCCTGGTTGAGAGCGGGCAGACGGTAGGTCTTAGACTTGGGGATGGGACCGAGGTCCGAAGCCGGATCGTGATCTCTAATCTGGACCCCAAGCGCACTTTTCTGAAGATGATTGCGTCCGAGCACTTAGATGGGGCCTTGCGTGATCGTATCGAGGGTCTGGCCACCCAGGTGAGTTGTTACAAGCTTCTGGCAGTGACCTCCGAACTTCCGCGCTGGAAATGCTGGGACGGCGATCCGGACCAGCCCAGCACGGGGGTCGTGCGCCTGGTTGTCTCCCGGGACGGGGCGACTGCGGCTTTTGACGACCTGGAAGCCGGCAGGCCCCCGAAAGCGCCCCTGATCAATTTCACGGTGCCCTCGACCCTCGATCCCAGCCAGACACAACCCGGGTACCACACCGCATCGGTCTGGGTCTACCCCGCACCCGGGCAATTGGAGGGTAGAACCTGGGACGATGTGCACGAGGAAGTCGCCGAAGCGCTTATCGACCAGATTACCGAATTCGCCCCCAATTTCAGGGAATCCATCCGGCACTACAGGTTTCGATCTCCGCTGGATCTGGAACGGGAGAACGGGCTTACCGACGGGTGCATCTGGCATATCCAGCACGAGGGGGACCAGCTTTTCTGGAATCGCCCCCTGCCCGAACTGGCCGCGTACCGCGCGCCCCTCAATGGCCTCTATCTCTGCGGCGTCGGGCAGCACCCCGGCGGCGAGGTCAGCGGCGTGTCCGGCCACAACGCCGCGCACGAGGTTCTTAAAGATCTGTGACCCAAATAGTCCGGCATCTGCGTTTCACTCGTCCAGTGATTTCTGCACGGTCTCCAGTATCTCTCTCATATCGAACGGTTTTTCAAATGCGTGAAGGGCGCCGAATTCTCTGGCCATGTCCAGGTAGTGGACGCCGCCGCCGGAGATGGCGATAATTTTGATCTGGGGAAAGTCCCGCTTGAGTTCTCGGATGGTTTCCAACCCCTCTTTCCCGGGCATCAGAATATCTACGATGACCAGGTCCGCCGGTTCCTGATGATAGAGCCTGATCCCAGCCTCGCCATCGGACGCTTCTTTGATCTCGTAGCCGGCTTTTTCGAATAACGAACGGAGCGCTGTTCGTGTAGGCAAATAGTCGTCGATAATAAGGATTCGTGCCAAAGCAGAGCCTCTGTTTGCTTCATCCGTTTTCTGCCAAGAGCTCGTTCACAGCGTTTATCAATTCGTGCATGTCGAACGGTTTTTCGAATGCATAAAGAGCGCCAAGCTGCTTGGTGAGAGAAACAATGTCAAGCTCTTGCCTGATACCCACACCGGAGATGGCGATAATCTTGACATCCGGATACATTTTTTTGAGTTCCTGAATCAACTCCAGTCCATCCTTTTCCGGCATGAAGATGTCGGTAATGACCACATCGGCGGGCGCTTTGCGATAGAGTTCCAGACCAGCCTGACCATCGCCCGCTTCTTCAACGTCGTGTCCGTCCATTCTGAGCAGGTCAGAGATTGGCCTGCGGACTACCTCTTCATCGTCAATCACAAGAATACGCGCCATAACACTATCTCCGGTAAAAAACTGAGACTGGAGGTTCTTATGCCTTTCCCATATCCCGGTCGATCAGGAACAGCCCGTACTGGTCTTCTTCCACGAGTTTGAGTTTTTCCACAATCGCTCGAAGCCGCGCTTCTTCTTCTACCTGTTCTGTGACAAACCACTGCAAAAACGCATTCGTGGCGTAGGCGTGTTCGCTCAGAGCCAGGTCGACCAGGTCGTTGATCATTCCGCTGGCTTCCTGTTCGTGTTGATACGCCTCCTGCACGGCAGCCAGCGGTGAATCCCACTGGTTGGACGGCTGTGCGACCTGGGCCAGCATCGCCCTGCCACCACTCTCGGGTAGAAACTCATAGATTTTCATTGCATGCATCATCTCGCGCTGTGCCTGGGATTTCATCCAGCGCGCAAAGCCGTTTAGATTCAGCGCCCTGAAAAAGGACGTTATCGCCAGATAGTTATACCAGGAAAAGAACTCGTTGTTGAGCTGTTCGTTCAGAGTTTTCTCTATGTTTTTACTAAACATAACCGTCTCCTCTACGAATGGTTCCTGCCGGGAACCTTTCACCATTGCCAAAATACCGGCCTAACAGACTGAAAGATATTCAAAAAATCCAACTTATACAACTATTAAAACGAAGTGACGCAAATCAATAGCCTCGAACCCCGGAGCAACCTTTCCGGGCTCGAAATTTTTCGAAGGTACAGTCTTCATACATTCGTATATTCCTAAGAGAAGGCGATGTCACTTTCGCCGCCTTCGATCCTCAAAACCGCAGCACAACCGTCGAAGTCTAACACAAACACGGGGAACAGGTCCATGAAACTGTCTGACGCTCTGGCTCCCGACCGGATCGAACTCAATCTGTCAAGCACAGAAAGGAACCGGGTCATCGAAGAGATGATCGCCCTGATGAACCGGTCGATGACTCTCCCCGACCCCGACGCCCTGCTCCAGCGCATTCTCGATCAGGAAGCGATCAAGACCAGCGGGGTGGACAGGGGTGTGGCCATTCCACACGCTCGGTCGGACGACATCGACGGCGTGGTGGTTGCACTGGGCATTTCGCGGTCCGGCCTCGACTTCCAGAGCCTGGACGGACAGCCGGTGCACCTGATCTTTCTCATCCTCTCATCAGAAGCCGCCATGCCTGCCTACATGAGCGTGCTCAGCCGCACCGCGCGCATCTTCCACAGAGAAGAAATGATGCAAAAGGTCCTGGACGCCGCTTCCCCCGATGAAATCATCGCCCTCATCCATGACCAGGAACCCATATAAACATGCACCTTCTTCTGATTGTCCTCTACCGCGAAGACCTCTTGGATGAGGTTCTCTCCGCCCTGGTGGAAATGGAAATCACCGGGGCGGCCGTGCTGGACGGAACGAGCATGGAGCGGGTGCTCTCGGAAGACGTGCCCATTTTTGCGGGGCTCTGGCAGACAACCGGCGGGGAGGGGCACACCAAAACGATTGTTGCGAGCCTTCCGGATCGGGGTCTCCTTGACCCCCTGATCCTGCACTTTAAAGAAATAGACATAGACTTTACCGAACCGGAAGTCGGCAAACTCTTTCTTATTCCGGTCGATTTTTACCTGGGGCCAGGCACCGGGGAACGCCCATGAAACTGGCTATCGTCGCCGTCCTGGTGACCGCCATTGCCTTCCTCGGGTCCCGCCTCAGCTTCACCCGGCTTCGGCTCCCGCTGGGGATCGAGAACCTTTTCCTGACCGGCACCGAATACGTCTTGGTCGGCCTCCTGCTCGGCGGCACCGCCCTGAACCTCCTCGACAGGCCCACCCTCCAGGGGCTCTATCCTTTTATGGGACTGGGACTCTCCTGGATCGGGATGCTCTTTGGAATCCAGTGGGAGTTCCGGCGGCTGACCCACATCCCGAAACAGGTCTTCGGAATTTCCCTCCTCCAGGCAATGGTCACAATGGCCGTCGTCGTCGTCCCCTTCTACCTCCTCTTCCAGAAACTCTTCGCCTACGAAACAGAAATTGTCCTCATTGGGGCCATCACCCTCGCTGCCGCAGCCTCGGACACCGCCCAGAGCGGCCTGGCCCTGGCCGCCCGGAACGCGCCTTCGGCCAGCCGTCCCCTCCTGCGGCTGCTCCAAAACGTCTCAAACCTCGACGGCCTGGTCGGCGTGATCGCCTTCGGCCTTGTCTCCTGTCTGGCCGTCCTGCACAGCGAAACACCGGCCTACCTTTGGGTCGGCGCATCCCTGGGGCTGGGTCTGACTATCGGACTCCTCACCGTCGCGCTCACCGCCTACCGCTTAGACGGTGAGGAGATACTCCTGGTGGTCATCGGCGCCGTCGTCTTCGGGGGAGGCCTGGCGCTCTACCTGAACCTCTCGCCCCTGCTGGTCAACCTCATCGCCGGAATGGTCGTGGCCAACCTGGCGAGGGGCCGCGCCAGGGCAGGCGTCCGGAATGTCCTCCTGCGGGGAGAGCGCTCGATCTACATCCTCTTCCTCATCCTGGTAGGGGCCGGCTGGGAAGTCGGGTCAATCTGGATCGTAGCCCTCCTCCCCGCCTACCTCGTCGCCCGCACCCTGGGCAAGATCGTGGGCGGTTACCTCTCGGCCCGACTCTTTCTGCCCGAACCCGGCCCCTTGAGGCAGATCGGACTGGGGCTTCTTTCGCATGGGGGCATGGCCGTGGCCATTGTGGTCAACCTCCACCAGATCCACCGGTCTGAACTCACCGATGCGGTCATCTCCATTGTGCTGCTGGGAATGCTGGTCAGCGAACTGGTCAGCCCCACGCTGGTGAGGCGCCTCCTGGAGAAAACGCCGTGAGGAGGATGGGTGTATTCCTGGTTCTGGGCCTGCTGATCGGATGGGCCAGCGGCACCCCCCCGGGAGACGCGCCCGGGGCACACACCACCCTGGTGGTGGGCCTGCTCCTGCTCTCGGGCCACATCGCCGGTCACCTCCTTTCCTCCCTCCGCCTGCCCAGGATCACCGGCTACCTCTGCGTGGGCCTTCTGATGGGACCCTACCTCCTGGGCTTCCTCACGGTTGAGGCCGTCAAAAACCTCGGCTTCCTGAACGAACTGGCCGTCACCTTTATCGCTCTGGCCGCAGGGGGGGAATTGAGAGTCGCCGAACTGCGGGACCGGATGCGGGTCATCCTCCTGGTGATCGTATCGCTCACGGTCGTTGTCTTCGCAATCGTCACTCTCTTCATAACGTTGAGCCGATCGCTGCTCCCGTTCACCGCCCCTTTTTCCGGACTTCAGGTGCTCGCCGTAGGGATGCTCTTCGGCGTGCTCGCCGTAGCCCGGTCCCCCTCCAGCGCCATCGCCATTATCAGCGAGACCAGGGCGCACGGCCCCTTCACCGAGACCGCACTGGGGGTCACGGTGGCGATGGACGTGTTCGTCATTGTCCTTTTCGCTGCGGCGATCTCCTTCTGCGAGGCCATCATGTCGCCGGCAGCCTCCCTCGACCTGGCGTTCGTGGCAACCCTGGGAGCGGAGATCCTGATGGGAATTGGCGTGGGACTGATCCTGGGCTGGGGACTCGCCTTCTACATTGACCGCGTCCGGGTCAACCTCCCTCTGCTCCTGCTGGGTACCGCGCTGCTGGTCACCAGCATCTCCCACGGGCTTGCAGAATACATGAAGGAGGCCCACGACCTGAGCCTCCGTCTGGAACCGCTGCTGATCTGTGTAACCGCAGGGTTCACCGTGCAGAACTACTCCCGCCAGGGCACCCGGTTCATCGACGCAGTCAACGCCATCAGCCTGCCGGTTTACGTGCTCTTCTTCACTTTAGCCGGCGCTGGACTGAACCTGAATGCCCTGCAGCAGACCTGGACCGTTGCCCTGCTGCTGGCCGCCGTGAGGGCCGCCGCCGTCTTTTTGGGGGCCTATACCGGCGGGCGGCTCGGCGGCGATGCTCCGCGTCTCAACCGCATCGCGGGTATGGCCTATCTAACCCAGGCGGGGGTCAGCCTCGGCCTGGCCTTAGAGGTTGTCCGGCGCTTTCCCGGCTGGGGGGATGCGTTTGTAACCGTGGTCGTGGCCGTGATCGCCATTAACCAGATGGTCGGCCCCATCGCCATGAAACGCGTGCTCATCCAGGCAGGCGAAGCCCACAAAACCTGATGGCCTAAAATTCGTGCTTAAAAAAAGCGCCGTCAGGTCCAACCCCGACGGCGCTTCTGTTCGTATCCGGCGTCCAGCCCGACCTCACCCTTTCGAAGAAGGCCCCTTGGGGGTCGCCTTGGTATACAGCCCTCCCTGACTCCGGTCGAAGTAGGTCTCGACTTTGCCGTCCTGCACGAGCAGCCGGGGCACGTTGTTGTCGCGCTCATCGCGGTCGGGACCGCGCATTATTGCCAGCTGCGCTTCGGTCATTCCCTCCAACAGGTCGCCCCAGCGCTCCTCCGGGGTCGCCATTTCCGCCCCTCCGTTGAAGTTCCGGGAGGAGTACCGGGTGAGGATCACACGGCGCGGGATCTCGTTTTTCCAGGCCAGCGCCCCGTGCGCCTGAGGGCCGTCCATGAAAAAGATGACGTCCCCAGCCTTTGTCAGCGGATGCGCCACCAGACCCATGTCTTCGTCGCAGGTCCACACGCCCTGGGGGATGCGGTACTGCGACTTGTGGCTGCCCGGCACGCAGGCAAACCCCCCGTCGTCTTCGGTTACATCCCGCAACTGCCAGGCCACAGCGACCGATGGACCGCCCAGGGCGTAGCTCCGGCCGTTCTGGAAGGTGTAGTTGCGCGATGGGCTCAAGGGCTCGTTGCCTCCATGCAGAAAGTGTCCGGCCCCTCCCTTTACCGTACAGAGTGCCTCGAAGCCCGTACACCGGAACCCCTTTCCGCCCATCCAGGTGAGGCGGTGTACCACAGCCGGATGGGCGACCATCTTGCGGAAAGGCTCACAGTAGGGTCTGGGCAATTCAAGCAGGCCGCCCATCGTGGGTCGGCCGGTTCCGGCCAGGGCTTTCGACCCTTTCGCCAGGTCTACGCTTGCAACCACAACCCGGTCCGAAAACCGGTCGACCGCTTCGTTGGCCAGCGCCAGGTCGTCCTTTCCGGTCAGCACGTCTTCGGGGGTTTCCACATTGCTTTTGTGGCTGCAGGGGACTAACGAAAAACCGCCGTCACCCGCGTTCGTATCGGCCAGTGCCCAGATGGCGTGCACTCCCTGGCAGTGCCGTCGGCCGTTCAGGACGTAGTAGGCCCGGCCCGCATCCATCGGTTCGTTGCCGCCCACCAGCGGACCAGCTGCGCCTCCCTCCGCCTGGCCGATCAGTTCCGGCTCCCGGTCCAACCGGAAGCCATATCCGATGATCTGGTTGAGGTACCACACCAGCACGGGATGGACCATCAGATCCCGGAACGGCTCCCTCTGGGGCGCGGGCCATCCCAGCCATCCCTTCGGTGCGGCCCTCCCGGTCGAGCGCCTGGTTACACGCCTCTACCTCTTTCGGGGTCAAAACACCCCGAACGATCAGATAGCCCGCGATGTCAAAACAGTAGTTCTCCTCGTGGCTCATCTCCTCCCGGTCCACCGCTGACCTCCTCTATGTCGGACAGGTGTCAGAAATCAACGCATGAAAATGTGGGCTGTAAGAATAAGGTAAGACATGGAACCAACAGGTGTCAACAGAAAGGGACACTACCCACGTTTACATGTTCTTGACGCCGGACTGATTTTGGTGCATCATATTCCCTCGGGTAGAACCGCACCGTTCTGGTGAAGCAGACAAAAGGAGAGGTCATCTATGGCGCGCATCCTGGTTATTGACGACGATGGCATGATGCGGGTTCTGCTCCGGGAGATGCTGGAACAGGACGGCCATGAGGTTGTTGAAGCGGCAGACGGAAGGGAAGGCATGCAAATCTTTCACCAGGCTTCGGCCGACCTGGTGATTACGGATCTTTTCTTGCCGCCTAAAGGCGGGCTGGCGGTTATCCAGCAGCTCAGAAACGAGGATCCAGACGTGAAGGTTATTGCGATCTCCGGCGCCGGGGTCTCAAATCCTGATGTCAGATACGACCTTGAAACGCTGTCTCTGGCCAAACGGCGAGGCGCATTCCGGGCGTTTAAGAAGCCCTTTAAAAGAGATGAGATGCTTAAGGCCGTACATGAACTCCTGGCCTGAAAAGAACGCCACATTACCCTTTGAAAGGAGCACCTATGGCAGACTCTCGCGTGTTGATCGGCGATTTGACCCGCAAGGAATTCCGCGAACGGATGCAGTCCGGCACAATCAAGGCCGCAGTTGTGCCCACCGCCGCCACGGAGCAGCACAACGAACACTTAGAGATGATTCACGATACCCTGCACGCCACCCACATGGCCGTAGAGGCCGCCAGACGCCTGCACCCCCAGGTTGTGGTGGCCACCCCGATCGGCATCGGGGTTTCGGAGCACTGGATGGAACACGCCGGCACTCTGACGGTGCGCTCGGAAATTTTCTGCGAATATGTTTTCGACGTGTGCCACTCGCTTGTACGGGCCGGCATTGAAAATATTCTCATCCTCAACGGCCACGGCGGCAACGTCAAGCCGCTTATGCGCCGCATCGACGAGTACCGGGACAGGCTGCGCATCAACCTGCGCTTCCAGTCTTACTGGGATGTTTACGATCCGGACCTGGTTGTGGAGACTATGGAGAACAGGCGCCTGCCCGGCCACGCGGATGAATACGAGACTTCCACTATGCTGGTCCTCGCTCCGGAGCGGGTACACCAGGATGATATCGACAACGCGGCAGCCGCGCAGGGCACGCGAGAGAAGGGGAAAAAACTGATCGAACCCGCCATTGCCGGGGTGGCCGAGATCCTCCGAAAGATGATTGCCGGAGAAGAGGTGGACGCCCCTCCGGTTACCTTCCGCGAAGGGCAGCGCATGCACATGCTGACCGGTGAACCGGTATAACAAAAGGAGAAACCGAATGCCATCCCCTGAAGCGTGGACCCCGGCAGGGCCGGACCTGAAAACCGTTCTTGCCAGGTACAGGGACCCGCTTCTCGCCCTGTCCGAAGCCCGTATTCCCGCCATCGTTTTACGCCGGGCCTACGATCCCGATCACTGCGCCGGCCTCATCCGGAGGTTCATCGATCGGGACCTCATGCGCGATCCGGCAGACACCCCTTCTGAAGACATCCGTGCGCGTATCGACATCGGCACCAGCCTGGGCAATCGCGGCAATGACAGAGAGGCATTCCTGAAGCATTCCGAGGAGACCCTCGCCCTGTTCCGGGACCTCTTTGACGGGTTCGACAATCCGGTGGACACCCTTTACAACGCCCTTTCCGAACTCGCCGTGGGCAAAGCCGTCAAGACTGCCCGCGAGCCCGACGGCCGCCGTTACGGCCCCGCGATTTTTCGCATCCACTATACCAGCCATAGCTACAAACCCCACATCGACCATGTTACCTTGCGCGAGAAGCGCTTCAACTACGCGGTCACCCGTTTCGAGCACCAGTTTGCGGGCATCCTCTGCTTCCAGAACGCCTCCCGAAGCGGGGAGAACACCCAGGCGATTTTGCACCAGTGCCTCTGGACGCCGGAGATCCAGCCTCATATCGCCGAGGGAACCTTTCACGATTACGCAGCGGAGAACAATATCGGTCGCTGTCGCGTGGACCTGGAGCCGGGCGATCTCTATTTCTTCAACACCCGCTGTATTCACGAGGTCCCACCCATTCAGAGCGCCGATACCAGGGCCGTCCTGGCCGTCTTTATTGGCTACTCTGCAGACGACGAGGAAGTTTTCGTGTGGTCGTAATATCTGAGGCGCGCAGTCTATGCCGGATAGGAGGAAGCAGCGTATGGCCGATGGAACCGATGACGTAACGGTGGCGTTCTTGCAGGATTTTGCAGAGGCGTGGAACTGCCACGATATCGATGCTCTTATGTCCTTCATGACGGCCGACTGCGTTTTTGAAACTTCGGACGGCACGCGTTATGAGGGATCCGAGGCAGTACGCGCGGCGTTCTCGGGCGTGTGGGCCGCTTTCCCCGATGCGCACTGGGGTGAGGCGCGCCACTTTGTTTCCGGGAACCGGGGCGTTTCCGAGTGGACCTTCACGGGCACACAGGCGGACGGCGCCCGGGTTGAGGAGGGTGGGTGTGATCTCTTCACTTTTCGGGACGGCAAAATTGCTTATAAAAATACTTACCTGAAGTAATCTCCTCGAAAGAGAATAGAAACCATGCCCGAAGTTCCATCCTATCACGGTGTTCTGCTGTCTGAAAATCCGACCCTCGATGACCTGCGGGCTATCGTTCTTGACTACGAGGCGATGCTCATCACCATCATGGGCGCCATTGCAGACCGTTACGACCGTACTCCGAACTATCCCTTTGTCGACACCAAGCTTGACCTCATTACCGGCGAGGACTTTCCCGCAGGCGATCCTGTTCGCGGCCCAAACGCCATCTACGGCTGGATCCAGGGACGCGGCCTGGAAGCCCTGGCCGGTCACTGCCGCTGGATGCGTCGCCGCCAGCTCGGGCGGGAACTCCTGCCCCGCTTAGAGCGGATGATGCGGGACGTCTTTGCCAAACTCCGCGAGATACGAGCCCACAATGCCGGTCACCTTTTCTTTTTTATGACCCCCGACGGCGATCCTTTTGTGCTGGGCGCGGATGGGAAGCCGCAACAGGCGACCTTTGCGGCCGACCCTCCTTATGGCTTCAGCGATATTTTTTCCGCAAAAGGGATGTACGCCGCCGCGCGTTATCTGGAAGATGCAGAGGCCGCAGCCGAGGCTCTCGATTACTGCCGCGAGGTGGACAGCGCCATCTGGCAGGGGGCGTTTGTGAACGACCAGCAGACGCTCGATCCCAAGAATCCCGTGCAGGTCAAAGCGGGCTACCACTTCCAGGGTCCCTACATGATCCAGATCGGGGCCGCCGCGCTCCTGGCCGGGTACGGGAATCTCGACAGTGTTGATCTGGGCCTGCGCCTCATCCGGCACGAGTTGGAACACCACGTTAACCTCAACGGGCGAATTCCGGGCCTGATGGAGTACGATTTCTGGGAAGCCAATGACAACCGGGGCCTGCCCTATCGTGAGGGTGGAAAGATTATCTCCGATCCCGGCCACAGCCTCGAATGCGTCGGTTTGATCCTGAAATTCACCTCAACAGTCAAACAGCACGGCCTTGCCGACGGCGAACAGGCCGAAGAAATCGCACGCATCGAATCCCTTATGCCCCGGCTTATGGAACATAATTTCGCCAACGGTTACCTCTCCGACACGGGCGGTATCTGCAAGGCGTTCGATCTGGTTTCCCGAAAGCCGGTCAATTCCGATGTGCCCTGGTGGAACCTTCCCGAGACCATGCGAACGGCGATTTATTGCCGACAGGTTGCGGAAAGCGATGCGGACCGCCGGATGTGCCTCCATATTCTGCGCGACTGCCACAATGCGTTCACCCGGCACTTCGTCCGCCCCGACCTGCACCTGATGGCCTACCAGACCCGGTCGGAAAGCGGCGAGCCCGTTTCTGTTATTCCCGCTACTGCGGACGCCGATCCCGGTTACCACACCGGCCTGAGTGTTATTGATATGCTGGATATGATCCAGGACGGTTAAATTCAGCCACCAGTACTTCATGAAACGCCCCTTCGCACGGGAATAAATTCCCGCGCTACGAACGCAAAAAGTCCTCCTTCGTCGGACTACGTATTTGTTTTTTTATAGTCCGGCTTGTCCGGACTTCCTGCTTTTGTAGCGAGGAAATTTATTTCCTCGCAATAGGTCCTCCCTGTTCCCGGACGCGATCCTCTAAACGGCACTGCAGGGGCAGGAAGATCACGTAGGCCAGGATGAGCGCCCAGAAAACCGGGAGAGTAGTCGTCGCAATTCCCGGCGCGAGCCCATGTAGATGTTCCGGGAGTTTTTCCCATCGGGCTATAGTGACGAAGCCGATTAGGGACCCGATCCCGCCGAAGGCGATGATGTAGGTCCTGGCCTGGGCCCAGCCTCTTGCAGCCGCGTTCAATTCGTCTACGGTTGCAGTTGCCGAAACGACGGCTTTGAACATGGTGGGGATACCGGCACGGGCAAATATCAGCGTCCCGATGGTTGGGAACAGGATTACAATAAAGCTCGGAAAATCTATAAAATTCCATACGGTGCCACCGTTGACCATCCCCAGCACAAGAACAACCAGCGGTAGAATGAGCCCTAAGATGCGCATGTTATCCCTCCTTGCAATAGAAGCGTTATGGTTTGTCGTCCGTCTGGAGCTCCAACCGCTTCCGGCAGAGCGCGAGACGGCGACGGATCTGTTCCTTAAGATCGGGCGCGATCTGATCGGCCAGGTCGAGGGCCTGCTGGTAGAGAGCAACCGCAGCCCTCAGGTCGCCTTCGCCTTTCTCCATCGTTAAACCGGACTGGTAGAATTCCACAGGGCTTACGGGTCTGGGCGGCCGGCGGTTTCGCTGTATTTCCTCCATAAGCTCCGGCAGTCCTCGCATGCCCAGCGCCTTTATGAACGCTTTGACCCGCCGCTCTACGGGTCCCACCTCCCGCCTGCGCTTGAAATATTCTTCCGGATCTGACATCAGTTCGGCCATTCCGTGAATGCCGAGCCACGTTCTGAAAGCCTGAATGCGCCGTTCGAGCGGTCCAACTGCCGGGTCGGGTTCGGTCTGCCGGGATATTTCGGTTATGCGTTCGGAGATGCTTTTTACACCCAGGGCTTCCCTCAGCGCCTGGAACCGCCGGGCGGCGACATCCAGCCCCTTGTTCAGCCTGAGCTCTGGATGGATGGTGACCGCAGGAATTCCTTCTATCCCGAGGTGCTGTCTCAGAACGCGCAGACGCGTCTGAGAGTGGGCGGCAAGACGGGCATCTCCCTGGCCGGACCTGTAGTGTTCAACGACGGCCTCATACAGGTCAACTGCCGCTCTCAGGTCGCCCCGGTCTTTCTCTGCTGTGAGGGCGGCCTGAAAAAGCTCTGGGGTCGTTTCTGCGGAAAGGGGCAGGGCAAAGCCAAGCAGAGCGATGAGGGTTAGAGGCTTCAGCACGGTACCTCCATCGAATTGTGAAGATCGGGTGAGCGCTCCTGTCTTCTGTTAGAGTATACCTCTTATGGATGTGCGGGATGTCACCGAAATGTCATGGAGATGTGGAAAGTTTGTAAAGTTTCATAGATTTAAATATCAATAGTTCGGCCATTTTTAAGCAGCAATTTTGCCATAATCCCGCAGTTTTTGGTATTGGGGAGATTTTTTAATCAAATTTAGGTCGAGGTCTAACATTAAAAAAATATTCTGGAGAAAATACGTGTTGAAATAACAGGCTTTTACACTGGCCATGGAAAAGGGTATGGGTCTCGTATCTGATTGGGCTTGTAAGTGTTCCGTTTTGGCTAAATTGAGGGTTGTCAAAGAGGCATTAAAATGGAAAGCCAGCCGTTTTTGATCTCTGGCTTGACAGTCGCACAATCCGGTGAACTGTTTGGCATCTCTGAAAATAAATTCAATTTGGAAACGCGCTTTGTAATATCTGACAATCGTCTTGGCACTTAGGTCTTTGTCGGTTGAAAACAAGATCGCATATTTCTTCTTGTCCTTGTTCGTGTGATCCAGCAAGACGACGGCTTTCAAATTGCGTTTTAAGGAGACGTGATTCAAGACAAGACTGTAAATGGCGATGCCATCTTGTGTTTGGATATATGAAAACCGAGACAGGTCCTGCCAGTTGACTTTGCCGTCATAGGTCTTGTGCCTTCCGCTTCCCTTTTCCCGTTTTGGTCCGGTGTAGAGATAGCGCATATTGGCGTCGCAGCGCAATTTGCCGATCTGGTGTAGATCCAAATCACGGACGCCATCAACAAATTTCTTCTTGCTAAAATAGCCATCGACAACGGTATATTTTTCATTCTCTAACAAGCTGGGTTTGACATCACTCAGGTGCTGTAAATACTGATCTGTTAGGGTTTCGACGTCTTCTGCCTGTTTGGAGCTTTGCTTTTTCGACTTGGCTTTCCCCTTTTTTTTGGTGCCCTTTTTCTTGACGGTCCTTTTCTTTTTATTGACCTTGACGACATCCTGTTTAGGCTTAGACTCAGACATTTGGCGTTCATCTCCAGGATCGGTTTGACGAACGGACAGCGTAAAGCCTGTGTTTCTCAAAACATCCACGATGGCCACACTGGAGACTTCCAACCCCTTTTCGCTCCGACGATGACAACCGTTCCAGAAATAATCCAGACCATAGGTCTGCTTGCCCGACTTGGACACAAAAGAAGCATCTAACACGATGATCCGTTCACTTTCTCTGCCCAGGCTTTCATTGATCACCGCTCGGTTGAAGGCCACAAATTCAAAGGGTTTGGCAAACTGGCGTGAATACGTCTTCTGTGACAAAGGAGAGTAACGCGATAGGTTACGAAAATTGATCTTGCCGTGAGCTGTTAGGATCGCTGTAAACACAGCCATCAGAAACTTTTTTTGAGGCTTGGAAATCTTGAAACTCTTGAGTATCTTTTCTGCCAGTTCCATTGTGCCGTCTCTCCAGATAAAGGGTATCGTTGACGTGGTGGTCTATGATACCTAATCTGCGTGAACGGCACTTTTTTGTCAAAGAAAACTGTCCGCCATATTGAAATATAAATGCGTTATCATGGTACACGACAAAAAAGGAAAAGACCTGCGCTGAGTGGTGAAATGAGTTAAGTTTGGGTTGTCAAGATCCAACAACTCATCCATCATCAAACACAGGTCTATGTCTCCTCAAGTTAATGAATTACACGACGTGATGCAATGGTATTTACCCTGTCATAAGGCCCGGGTAAAATTCATCGCCGCCTTCATTGTGTCTCTCATCAAGCTCACAACCGTCAACTTCACCAAACTGGCCAACGCCCTCAACGGCAAAGCCAAGCAGAAGTCCAACTATCGCAGAATCCAACGTTTCTTCAGTGAGTTTAATCTGTCCTATGACCTGGTGGCCGACTTGATCCTGCATCTCTTGCCGATCAAGTCGGACTTTACCATCTCGATAGATCGGACGACCTGGAGCTTCGGCAAACTGACCATCAATATTCTCACCGCCGGGAGTGTCTATCAAGGCGTTGCATTTCCCATCTGCTGGATACTGCTGCCCAAAAAGGGCAACTCCAACACCGATGAGCGTATCCAGTTGATGGAACGGGTCTTGAAGTTGGTGGATAAAAACCTGATTCAGGTCATCGTTGCAGACCGGGAATTCATTGGGCAAGAATGGTTTGCGTGGTTAGATGCGCAAGCCTTAGGCTTTGCCATCCGCGTCAAGGAAAACGCCAAAACCCTAAATGGCAAAGGGGACATCGCGCTTCGATGCTTGTTTGCCGACCTGCACATTCACCAAGAGCGCATCCTGCGTAAACCCCGTCTGATCTATGGTCATCATCTGTATTTGTCTGTCATCCGATTACCTGACGAATTTCTCATCGTTGCCAGCAAGTGTAAAGGTCGAAAACCGCTGGAGGATTACAAAAAACGGTGGGGAGTTGAAGTCCTGTTCGCCGCGTTGAAAAGCCGAGGCTTCGATCTGGAACAGACCCATCTGATCCATCTGGAACGAATCGAAAAACTCATCGCGCTTTTAGCCATTGCCCTCACCTGGGCTCATCTGGTAGGAGAATGGATCGCAAAGACAAAACCGTTGAAGATCAAAAAACACGGATGCAAAGAGAAAAGCCTGTTTCGATATGGATTGGACCATTTGCAGTATGTTCTGCTCAATATACAGGATCACATCCAGGAGTTCTTTCACTGTCTTTGGATACTGATTGATCCTCCATATTTTAGGTCAGATTAAGTTTTGTCGTGTATTATGTGCGTTATATTACTTCTGTCTAACCCGAGAGAACCCTTTCCTCTGAATTCGGCAAAGAGGTATCCAGTGGGCATAAAACGTCTGACCATACCTCTACTCTTTTTTGCATTATGCTTTCTAACGGTGAAGGGGTGTACTCCATCTTTCAGAACGGTCACGCTCACCGTCAAAAACAAGCTGAACGCAAACAACGGGGCGGCGAACGATCATTTCGGGATTTCGGTGGGGATCAGCGGGGAGCGGGCGATTGTAGGCGCACGGGGCGACGATGACAGAGGCCGGCAAGCGGGCGCCGCCTACACTTTTAAGCGCACCGATAAGGGATGGGAAGCGGAGAGTAAGCTGGTTGCCGGAGACGGCAGGACGAACGATCATTTCGGGATTTCGGTGGGGATCAGCGGGGAGCGGGTGATTGTGGGCGCACGGGGCGAAATTGAGAGAGGCAGACAATCGGGAGCGGCTTATATTTTCAAACATACCCCCATCGGGTGGATGCAGGAAACCAAACTCGTTGCGAGAGCCGGACGGACAAATAACCACTTCGGCGCCTCGGTATCCATCAGCGGGGAGCGGGCGATTGTGGGCGCTCCGGGCGACAGTGAAGAGGGGATACCCTCAGGAGCGGCTTACGTTTTCAGGTACAATGGGGTACGCTGGGAACCGGAAGCCAGGCTGGTTGCCAGAGACGGGAGGGCGCGCGACGAGTTCGGCGCCTCGGTATCCATCAGCGGGGAGCGGGCGATTGTGGGCGCGCCCGGAGACGATGACCGGGGCAAACAGTCCGGATCGGCTTATGTTTTTAAATATACGGGAACAGACTGGGTGCAGGAGGTCCGGTTGGTTGCCAGAGACGGCAGGGCGAATGACATTTTCGGACATTCTGTGTCCCTTGATGAAACGCTTGCCATTGTGGGCGCGCATGGGGACGGCCACAGGGGCAAACGGTCCGGATCCGCCACCATCTTCAAGCGGACCGGAAGAGGCTGGGCGCGTGAGAAAAAACTGGTTGCCCTGGATGGGGGCGCAACAGATTCTTTCGGGATTTCGGTATCCATCAGCGGCAGCAGAGCGTTTGTGGGCGCGCATGGAAACGGCCACAAGGGCACACGGTCGGGGGCGGCTTATCTGTTCAAGCGGAGCGGGAAAGGGTGGGTTCAGGAGGCCAGGCTGGTTGCCGGTGACGCGGCAAAGCATGACAATTTCGGGCGGGCGATAGCCATTGATGGGGACCGTTTTATCGCGGGCGCGCATGGGGATGATGACAAAGGTACATGGTCCGGCTCGGCTTATGTCTATTGATATAGCTCTTCAGGCATTGTTTCAATATTCACCGCGGTGAGAATTTTCTTTAGATTCGTCCGATACAAACCGATATCCCACGCCGTGTACGGTGAGGATGTGGGTGGGGCTGGTAGGGTTCGGTTCCAGAGCGGATCGGAGTTCTGCAATGTGATTGTCCACGGTTCGGGTGGTGGGGTAGACGTCGTAGCCCCAGACCTGTTCCAGGATTTCGCTGCGGGATACGGCCCGGCCGGCGCTTTCCCAGAGCAGTTTGAGAATGCCGAAGGCTTTGGGGGAGAGGTGTACGGGGTCGTCTTTTACCGTGGCTTCAAAACGGGCGAAGTCGACGCACGCCTGGCCGAAGCGGAGCGCCCGGTCGGGACTGTCCGGCTGCCCTGTTCGCCGCAGCACGGCTTTGACGCGGGCGAGCAGTTCGCGCACGCCCACCGGCTTGGTTACGTAGTCGTCCGCTCCCAGTTCCAGGCCGAGTACTTTGTCCACCTCTTCGCCCCTGGCCGTGAGCATGATAACCGGTGTTTTGAGTCCTGCTTGCCGGAGCTTGCGGCAGATGTCGTAGCCGTTCATTCCGGGCAGCATGATGTCCAGCAGGATCAGATCGGCCTGCGCCGAGAGGGCCAGTTCCAGGCCCCGGACCCCGTCGTAGGCCGCAAGGACCGTGTACCCTTCGAACTCGAGGTTGTCGATCAGCACCCGGGCAATCGGCCGTTCGTCTTCAACCACCAGTATGGTTGACATGCTACGCCTCCGGACGAGGTAAGATGAGCCGGAAAACGCTTCCTCCACCCTCGCGGGATTCGATTTCGACCTTTCCTTGATGCGCTTCCATGATTCCCTTTACCAGCGCAAGCCCCAGGCCGGTGCCGGTCGCGGTGATGCCGGCGTTTTGGGCGCGGTGAAATTTGCTGAAGATGTCCCGCTGCTCACCGGGGGGCACCCCGATGCCCCGGTCCGCCACCTCGACGATCGCCCGTCCGTCCTGATCCCGAACCACAATCCGGATTTCTTTTTGTTCGCGGGAATATTTGATCGCATTGCTGAGGAGATTGGCCACGGCCGATGAGATCGCTTCCCGGTCGACCCGAACGGGCGGCAGGGGATCTGCGATGTCTACGGCCGTAGAAAATGCCTGCTCCCGCAGCACCGGGTCGAATTCCGCCAGTGTTTCACGCACCAGACCTCTCAGGTCGGTTTCTGCGAATTCATAGGTCTTGCGCCCGCTTTCCATGCGCGAGAAGTCGAGGATGTTGCCTACCATCCGGGACAGCCGCTGGCTTTCGTGCATGACCGTTTTCAGATAGTCCACCCTCTGCTCCCGGCTGCGGTAGCGTTCCAGCAAAAGGGTTTCCGCGTACATCCGGATTGCCGTGAGCGGGGTGCGCAGTTCGTGGGAGACGTTGGAGACGAATTCGGCGCGCAGGCGCGCCAGCTGTACCTCCCGGGTGGTCTGTTGAAAGATCATATACACACCCAGCGCAATGACCCCGGCCAGGATCAAGATGCCGTAGAGAAACAGCAGATTGCGCCTGCGATAGCTCGCCAGGACCGAGGGGTCGTCCCGGGAGTAGATGCCCAGGCTGAGGCGGTACATGGACGGGCTGGCCGGCGCTATCAGGTGGACGGCGTCCCGGCGCCGGTCTTTAAACCCGGCGGTGTGGTCCACGTCGAAAAGGGCTATCTGGAAGCCTTTCGCTTTCAGGTCGACCCCGACAGGCGAGCGCATCAAGGTCCGGCTCAGCGCGCTCAGGTTGAACAGGATGCCGGTTGTCATCCCATCCGCACGCGGGTGCAGGTGGACCAGAAAGCTTTCGCCGACCGCGTCGGTGCCAGAGAGGAAGGTCTGGCCCCTGCGCCCAAGACCGGCCTGCAGAAGGCGTTCGTAAATTTCGACCAGATTGATCTGGCGTTCGATTCGCTGGAGATCGCGCAGGAGTTCCGGGATTGTGTTGTCTTTTTTTTTCAGCTTTTTAAGCTGATCTCTGACGAGGGAGATTGCGTGCCGGCAGCCGGGATAGAGCGGGTAGCGCCCTGCGAGGATGGCGCGTGTCCACTCCGCCAGCAGGGTGAGGCTCTGTTGGGGGGGCAGGTTTCGGGCGAGACGCAGGGTGCTGAGTGTGAGCGGGTGGGCGCCGTCCGCGTCGAGGGTAAAGGGATAGGCTTCGAGGCGCCGGCGCCATTTTGCTGCGAGGGTGAGATCGCCCTGCTGGATTGCACAGCGCCCCAGAGCGTTCAGCAGTTCCCCTTTTTCGGCGTGACTCCGGGCATCCGCGAGAGCCGCTTCATACACCGCCCCGGCACTCGCGTAGTCCCGCCCCTTGAACTCGAGCGTTTCTCCTCTGAGCAGGGCGTCCTGAAACTCGGGACGTTTCTGTGTAGGCACGAGTGGAAGAAAACGGGGATAAACAAACTGCCCACCCGCGTCCAGGATGAAAATTTTTTCTGTTTCGGGAATCTCTGAAGCCGGCTGCGTGTTGTCCCCTTCCGGTGTGGAGGAGATGACGCGGTCGACGATATCGTCCACGGTCCGGTCAAAACTGCTCTGCAGCAGAGGGACCAGCAGATGGAGATCGGCCAGAGCGCTGCGCTGCTCGTCCCGGAACGCGCGAACACTCAGATAGGTCAGGATGGACGCGGGCAGGAGGATGAGCAGGAGAAAGAGCAAGGCCCATTTGACACTGACGTTTGACATGGGTAGAACGGGACAAAAAAGTGGACGAAATCGTTTTTGTGAAGTACATTTCCTAATGTACAGAGATAATATAGAAGCTTGTCACGATTTTGTCATGAATATGTAAGAAGCCTGTCATTTCCGTGGCGTTTTTGATCTTACAAAATCTATGCAAATTCAACTCAAAAATCTTTGCCTGCAGTACAAAGAAAAGCCCCCGCTATTTGAGAATGTGAACCTGAGTTTCAACAGCGGGGAGTTTACTCTGATTCAGGGTCCCTCCGGGAGCGGCAAATCGAGCCTTCTGCGGCTGATCAACCGTCTGCAGGACCCCACCTCCGGGGAAATCCTCGTCGACGGCGAACCGATCGCCAGCCACGAGGTGACCGGGCTCCGGCGAAAGATAGGTTACGTTCAGCAGACTCCTATTATGGTCGAAGGCACGGTGCAGGAGAACCTCACCTTTTCCTACCAGTTTAAAGCGATGCGCGGGAAAGAGCCGCCGGACGGGGAGGGATTGAAAAGGTGGCTGGACGACTTTTTGCTTGAAGAGGTGGGTCTGGAAGAGGATGCGGAGACGCTCTCCGTGGGGCAGAAGCAGCGGATCGCCCTTATCCGGACGCTGCTGTCCGAGCCCGAAATGCTCCTGTGCGACGAACCGACCTCGGCGCTCGATGCGAGGTCGAAAAAGATTGTGGAGGGCTGGCTGGAACGTCTCAATCTGGAAGGGGGGATCGGCGTTGTGCTGGTGGCCCATACGGACTTCGCGCCCGAACGGGTGAGACCGAAACGGTTTCTGCTTCAACAGCAGGGCGGGTTGAAAGAGGCTTCTTTATGAATATCGCCGAGATTTCCCCCTTTCAATTGCTGCTGTGTCTGATCTTTGTTTTGATCGCGGGCACCGGCTCCGTTGTTTTCAGGTTGAAGCTGGAAAAGGACCTGGCCTGGGGCACGGTGCGTACCTTCGCCCAGCTCTATCTGGTGGGCTATGTGCTCAAGTATATTTTCCAGATCAACAACGCCTACCTGATTCTTATTCTGTTTATCTGGATGATTTTCTGGGCTGCGCACGCCATCCGGAGCCGGGTGCAGGAGAAAGACGTCCCCTTCTTTCTGCCCACTTTTGTCTCGATGGTTATCAGCTATACCGTCGTTTCCATTATGGTTACTGCCGTGATCGTACAGGTTAAACCCTGGTACACGCCCCAGTACTTCATTACTTTAGGCGGCATGATCGTCGGCAATTCCATGAACGCCATTACCATTTCTTTAGAGCGCATGTTTTCCGATTTTCGAAAACAGCGCGATCAGATCGAACTCGCTTTCTGCCTGGGCGCGACCTACCAGGAGGCCACGGAAGGTATCCTGCGCGATGTTATCAAGGCCGGCATGATTCCCTCTATCAATGCGCTTATGACCGTGGGCCTGGTTTCCCTGCCGGGCATGATGACCGGCCAGATCCTGGCCGGTTCGGATCCTACCGTCGCCATCAAGTACCAGATTATCGTGATGCTCATGATCGTCGCCGCCACCGCCGTTGGCTCCATTGTTGTGGTCCACGCGGTGCGAAGGCGGTGTTTTACCCGGGCGCATCAGATGGTGTTGTAGGGGCCGGGGGATTAGGTCCTACACCGGCATCGTTCGCTTTGTATACTCCCTCCCGACTTTCGCCGCCTCTTCGCCGGTGCGGCTGGCGCAGATCATTACCCCACCTTCGATCATGCTTGCCACATTTTCCGTGTTCACTCCGTTCAGAAAAGCCAGCCCGGACGCTTTAGATGCGGCCATTATCCGGGCGCGGGCGGCCTGCATGTCTTCGGGGTAAGGGGCGTCGTGGGCGTCGGGGTAGCCGTGGGACATGCCCATGTCGCCGGGGCCCCATTCGGCAAAGGCGATGCCGGGTACTTTTGTGCTGGTCTCGGCATTGGCCAGCGCACGCTTGTTTTCGATTTTCAGGCCCAGCATGAGTTCGCCCCTGGGGTTTAAGGGCCACACATCGGCTACCGCCAGGTACTCCTGTGCGGGCAGGCCCCAGATTGCGGCGGACGAGCCCTGGCCGCCTGCGCCTCGACGTCCCTCGTCCAGTCCTTCTCCCACGCCTGTAGAGTGGAAAGGATACCGGCAGGCTTCTACAAAGGCCCGGACCGCGCCGGGGGTCTCGGCGTGGCACAGCAGAATGCCGTGTACGCCTCTGGCCAGCGCCTGTTTGAACATCCACGCATTGGCCTGGATAACCGCTTCGTTGGTACCCTCGACGGGCAGGTCGACGATTACGGCCGGCGTGCGGTGCCCGCTGGCCGTGGGGCCGCCGTCTACCAGGCCCTGCATAAATGCTTCCAGGGCGTTCAGATCGAATGTCCGGTGCTCCATGCTGACGTTGATGTAGTCGGCCCATGTGCCGGCCATCGCTTTGCCGCCCTCGTAAGAGAGGTCGGGTGCGCCGATATAATAGATCGGCTGGCCCTGTTCCAACAACTCAATTGCCTTGTTGATGCGTTCTGGCATACGGTACCTCATATGGACGACAAAGGCATAAACACAAACAGTTACACCGTCTCGGCCGATCCGCCGTCGATGTTGATCGCGGCGCCGGTGATGAAGGCCGCGCGTTCGGAGACCAGGAAGGCGACCAGGTCGGCCACCTCACTGGCCTCGCCAAAACGACCCAGCGGCACGCTTTTCCCCTGTTCGGCACACCACGCATCGTAACTGAGCGAACTGCCCGACTCCTGCCACCCACGTACGGCCTGGGCCGATTTGATATTGGTCAAACAGACTGTATTCACGCGAATGCCGTGCTGAGCCATATCTTTGGAGAGCGCCTTGGTGAGGGCGATGCCGGCCGCCCGGCTGATGGAGGTGGGCACGGAGTTTTCCCCCGGGGCCTTGCCGCCGGGATGGGTGATGTTGACGATGCTGCCCCGCCCGCGCGTTTTCATGTGCGGGATGGACAGGCGTGAACCGCGCACCGCCGCCCAGAATTTCAGGTTGAAATCCTCCTGCCACATTTCCTCGGTCGTGTCTTCAAAATAGTTGCCCGCCGCGCGTCCTGCGTTGTTGATCAGGATGTCCACTCCCCCGAACTTCTCGACCGCAGCGCTGAAGAATCCCTCCAACTCTTCCACTTCTGTCACATCCGCAGGCACCGCCAGCACCTCCGCGCCTGTATCCTGCCGGATCTCATCGGCAGCGGCCTCCAGCACATCGGGCCGGCGGGCGCAGATGGCCACCCGGCAGCCCTCTTCCGCGAGTTTGTGGGCGATGGCCCTGCCGATTCCTTCGCTGCCGCCGGTAACCAGCGCGGCCTGGCCGGTCAGGTTGAGTTCGAGCATATTGAATCTCTCCTTTCCAAATCTGTCTTATACTACAAACCTCCAACATACCCTATCCCCAGTCTTCCAGAATAACGGCGGCCGCATTGTGCCCGGGCGCGCCTGTCACTTCGCCGCCGGGATGGGTGCCGGCGCCGCAGAGGTAGAGGTTTTGGATGGGGGTGCGGTAGTGCGCCCACCCGGCCAGAGGCCGCTGGGCGAGGAACTGGCTGGGGACAATGTCGAGGTGACGGATGTTGCCGTCCGTGAGCGCTACCCGCCGTTCCAGATCCAGGGGCGTAAACAGGGACCAGTCCACGATCAGGTCCCGGATATTGGGCGCATAGACCGTTAGGGTATCGATGAGGTGTTCGCCCACTTCCGCGCGCCGGTCGTCCCAGGTTCCCTCGCGCAGGTGGACAGGGGCGTAGAGCACCCAGATGGACATGACGTGGTGTCCCTCCGGCGCCATACTGTCATCGTAGACCGAGGGGATCTGCACTTCCATTACCGGGGTGCGCGATGGGCGGCCGTGCTTCGCGTCGTCCCAGCTGCTTTCAAAGTAGTCCATAGAGGGGCAGAGCTTCATTTCCGCCAGATAGCGCGGATCAAAGTCCCCGTCAAAATAGGCCGAAAAATCCGGCAGGCCATTGAGCGTCGCGTGGAATTTGAGATACCCCGCCTGTGTTTTCAGGCGGCCGACGCGTTGTGCGAATCCGGGGTCGAGGTCGGCATTTTTCACAAGGGTAAGAAATGTGCGCTTGGGGTCTGCATTCGATACGACCCTCCGGCTGCGAATCTCCGATCCATCGGCGAGTACGACGCCGCAGGCTTTCCCGTCTGCGACGAGAATACGCGCTGCCTCCACACCGGTTCGCAGGGTTGCGCCCCGTAAGCGTGCGGCCGCAGCGAGTGCCTGAGTGATTCCCCCCATGCCTCCTTTAACGATGCCCACGTTCTCCGGCTTGCTGAAGGTACTGCATTTGATATAGGCGTAGCACCACGCACTGCCCGGCGCGCGGGGATCTCCGACGTCCTGCGCCTGAATGAACGCCCCGCGTACGGCCTCGGACTCGAAAAATTCGGTTACAATATCCGTCATGCTGCCGGTCAACAGCCGGTCCAGCAGCGCCTCATCGTCCGTGCCGCGCACCTGTCCGGCGATTTCACTCACGGTGGGGGGCGGCGTTAGAAAATAGGGATAAATGATGGCCGCAGCTCGTTCCCAGAACGCCAGCCACTCCGGATAGCGCTGTGCATCCCGGCGGGAAAACCGGGCGATTTCTTCCTGTGTGCGCGCCACATCGTCCCAGACCAGGAGCCGCGTGCCGTCGGGGTAGGGCTGAAAACGCGAGGGATCGAGGTGGTAGACTTCAAACCCGTGCTTCCGAAGTTCCAGCTCTTCGATTACCTTCGTTTGCAGCAGATGGCAGATGTACGAACAGGCGGAAAAGCGGTAGCCGGGAAAGAGTTCCTCGGTTACACACGCGCCCCCCAGCACATCCCGCCGCTCCAGCACCAGCACGTCCAGCCCCGCTCCCGCTAGATATCCCGCCGCTACCAGCCCGTTGTGACCGCCTCCCAGGATAATGGCGTCATGGTCCGTCCGAGCCATCGAAGTATCTCCCTTCCTTTAGCCTTTGGTTGCACCTTCAAGCCCGCAGCCCCGCCAGTATCGCCTCCGCCAGTTCCATCGTTTTTACCGCTTCGTCCAGGTTGGCAGCAGGCAGTGAGACCGGACGATCCGATTTGATGCAGTCGATGAAGTAGCGGTTCTGTTCCTGTGTGCCGCTGTTGCCCTTGCCACGCAACTCGTACCGTTCTCCATCGCACAGGACAACCCCCTGCCACACGCCCTCGAGATAGGCGGAGATGTTGTTTCCGTGGATTTCGTACCGCTCCAGGCGGGCATCGGTGGTGTAGTTGGCAATGAGGTGGACGAGACATCCGTTCTCGAAGAGGATGAGCGCGCCATGCACATCTTTATAAGGAGAATTCGAGCGGCGCACCACGCTTTGGACTTCGGCGACTTCTGCCCCTGCGATTGCACGTACGATATCCAGGGAGTGAATGGGCGTTTCCAGGAACAGGTTGTCCATGAGGTGTTCGGGAAACCGGCCCGAGGCACTGAGCCGGGCGATGCTTTTGTGGAATTCTCCGACGATCTGCGTCACCGGACCACGCGCTTCTACCTTCTCCCGCGCCCAGACGATGATGGGGTGGAAGCGGCGGTTCCAGCCGACCATTGCCTTCGCGCCCGTCCGGGCGGCCGCATCGCGCAGGGCGGTTGTTTCCGCCACGCTCAAGCCCGGCGGTTTTTCCAGGAGGGTGTTGACACCGCGTTCCAGACAGGGCAGCGCCGCCTGCCCGTTGAGGTGCGCCGGGGTCGCCACGAATACCACATCGAGCGGCTCGGCGTCCAGCATTTCCTCCCCGCCGGCATAGCGCCGGGCCACGCCGACTTCTTCGCCTGCGGCTTCCCGCGCTTCCAACGAGAGATCGCAGACGGCGACGAGGTCCACGTCTTCAAACGACTTGAAAATTTGCATGTGATTCCGGCCGCGTCCTCCACAGCCTATCACAGCGGCGCGCAGGTTTGACATATCACCCGCCTCCCGCCCATCGCACACCCTGGCCGATTAACTGCTGCATTGCAGGTCTGGCAAAGGTGCCGGGGCCGTGTCCCAGCGCGGTGTAGAATACCCGCCCGTCGCCGTAGGGCTTCACCCACGCCATCGGGTGCGGCCGGTCGTGCCATTCCGTGGATGCCAGGATGTGGAGATACGGGTCGTAGGCCGACATATAGATTTCGTCTTCGACCTCGAAATCTTCGATGCCCTGCGTTACGGGGTGATCGGCGTCCTCGATATGGACTGTGAAGGAGAGGCCGGGCGGATGCCAGTTGGCGTGCCCGCCGATGAGGTCCACGGCGCGTCCTCCAATCCACCAGCCCGTGCCGTGAATGCCCGCCAGCCCCTTTCCCCCACCGACGAATTGAAACAGCCCTTCCTCCTGCTCCGGCGTCAGGTCCGGCTCGCGCTTCACGGCGCCATCCGGCTGACGGACCGCCCGGGTGAACCCGGTGCCGAAGACACAGACGTCAAATCCATTCAGTTCGGATGAGGTCAAAACCGATTTGTCGTCTGTAAGCGTTGCCGACAGATCATCCTGCGCTGTGAGAAACTCGCAGATGATGCCCGCACTCTCCTCAAACCCGTGGTTTGGGCCGGACAAAATCAAGACGTTCACTGTGGGACCCCCCTTTTTGATGCTGCTGCATTTTTGACCCTCGGAGAACGATCTCCTATATGGGTGGTATGGGTTTGGTTTCGGCAGAGTATAGAGCAAGAAAGAACCGCTGTCAAGGCAATTTTAGGCGCAGGCCCTCATCCTTTTTCAGTCAGGATTAATCCCTCATCTCGCTTCATTCGGGGCTTTTTTGGTTGTGGACTAAAAAAAAACGTGTACATTTTCCCTGTTAAACAGTCCATTATCCAAAATAAGGGTCCATTCCGTTTTTTGACGGATCGTGGATGGATAAATCGACAGCTGAGGAAAGGAATTGGAGGGTTTACGATGGAAGCGATGACGCTTTTGGACGGATGCTCTTTCGTGATCGCAGCGTGTGCGGCGGTCCTGCTCTTCGGCTCTGTAAGCTCCTGTCTGGCCGCAGAACCGCACCCGGTCTATCCGGTGAAGGCCTCCCCAAAGCGGATCGAGCGGTTGAAGCGGGCGGTTGCGCCGCTGATGGAGATGTCCGAGGAGGAGATGGTGGCCCTGGTGCCGGACAGGACCGGGTTCCGCTTTATGGGATGTCCCAATTGCGATGAAGGCACGCAGGAAGGCCAGCTCGCATGGTCCATCCGCGATCCTCACCATGTGAAATGCCGGTATTGCGACATGGTCTTTCCGAACGAAACGTATCCCGAAGACCGGGTCATGAGAGTTACCAATCCGGTCGGGGGTGAGGTCGAATACCCTTATTGGGAAGACGAGACCGGGTACAAACTCCTGTTCACCGCAAGAGGCTGGAGGGAGGCGCGTTCCTACTTCTCCAACCGGGCGGAGGACCTGGGCGAACTTTACCAGATGACCGGCGACCGGCAGTATGCCCGGCATGCGGTGTTGATCTTAGACGCCTTTGGCCGGTACTATCCGGGCTTTCTCGTTAGCCGGGACTGGCCCCACCGGCCCAAGGGGTTTGCGTTGGAACCGCCCTATCCCAGCGGGGGAGGCAAATGGGGGCGGTGGGCGTCCAGCGAGGTTCCCTCGGATGTGGTTTACGCTTACGACTGGATTTACGACAGCGGGGAGCTGGAGCGTCTCTCCGAAGAGACCGGGGTTGATGTGAAGGCCCGCATTGAGAACGATTTCTTCCGGGGCTGTATCCGTCAGAACGGGTTTATGGGGCCTACCTACGGCAATGCCAGCCCGGCGATTTACGAGGGGTATGCGGTTATGGGTCGCGTGATGGGCGATCCGTCCCTGGTGCATGAGGCGGTACGTCGAAGCCGGGGGCTTTTCGAGCGGAAGTTTTTTGTTGACGGATTCTGGTGTGAGGGGAGCGTGGCCTATCATCTGATGACCATGAGAGGGATGCGGCGAGTCTTCCAGGCACTGCGGGGCTACTCTGATTCGCCGGGCTATGTGGATCCCGAGGACGGCATGCGATTCGACGACCTGGACTTAGAGCGGGACATCCCGATCATTGCCCGGGCAAAGCGCATTTCTAAAATCTGTCGCTATCCCGACGGCAGGCAGCTCATCGTACACGACAACTGGGCCTACTTTGAAAACCTGCACGTGCCGGAGCGGTCGGTTTCCACGCTTTTGAACGGTGCCGGACACGCCTGGCTCGGACGGGGTGAAGGAGAGAACCAGGAACAGGTCCACCTTCACTTCTCCGGAGGGTACGGCCACGAACATGCGGACAATCTGAACCTGATTTTGTTTGCCAAAGGCCACGATTTGCTGCCGGACGTGGGTTATACCCACACCCGCTACCGGTCCTGGAGTACGGCCACCCTGTGCCACAATACGGTTCTGATCGACGAAGAGCGGCAGTACACGCAAGGGGATCAGGGGCCGTCGGACGGGCGGCTGCTGGCTTTCGAAACTTCATTTGACCCGGTGCAGTGGGTCGATGCGAGCGCAGAACAGGCCTATCCGGGACTGGCAAGGGTCTACCGGAGGGCGCTCATTCGTATCACCACGGACGATGAGGACGCCTATGTGGTAGACCTCTTCCGCGTGGAAGGAGGTTCCCAGCACGACTGGGTGCTGCACGGAAATGCGGATTACGACGGAAGCGGAACGGTCAACGTTCCCCTTGCCCCCTATGGCGAGAACATGCTTCCCGGCGTTAAGGTCAATTACCCGGAGGGAGAAGCCGACCGGGGCGATGCGGAGGGTAGGAATCCGAGCTACGCCTTTTTCCAGAATGTTTCGCGGGGAGAGGTTGCCGACGGTGTCGAGCTTACCTTTACCATATCGGAGTCGCCCGTTGGGGTGCGCACACACCTGCCCGGACAGTCCGGCTCGGAAGTTTTTCTGGGAGACGCGGTGTCGTTCCGGCGAGCTGAGGAAAACGACGCTCTGCTGGACCGGTTCCGGATGCCGATCTTTCTTCTTCGACTTAGAGGGGCATCCCCCCTGTCGAGCCGGTTCGCGGCCGTACACGAGCCTTATCGCAATACTCCTTTCCTGGATGAGGTTTCCCAGGAGACGGCCTCGGGCGATGGAGATGCGATCGCCCTTACCGTCCGGCACCACGGTGTGGTGGACCACATCGTCCATTGTGTTCGGCCGGGGGCTGTGACTGCCGGTGAGCTCCAGCTTCATGGGGCCGTGGGATTTGTTCGGGAACGGGACGGGGTCCCGGAAATAATGGGGATCTGGGGCGGCTCGGAGCTCCAATGGGGGGATTATGTCTTGAGAGGAAGCGGCGTCTACGACGTCAAGGTCACCGGCACGCTCCAATCCGAGGATGCCCTGGTGGTAGCAGGAGACCTGCCGGAAGGCGATGTCCTGAAGGGCGCAACCGCTCTGGTGAGCTTCGGTGATGCTTCAACGCAGGGATATCGCATTCGGGACGTCAAGCGAACAGATGGGGAGATACGGCTCGTTCTGGAAGAGGAATTGGGATTTGCTGTAGAAGGCGAGGGGGCAAGACACCTGTTCTTTCCACTTCGAGAGATTCCGGGACCGGTGAGCTGCCGCATTCAGACCTCAGCGTTCGTCACCCTGGAAGACGGGGCGGCGCCCCGGATAAGTTCTGTGGGGAATGCGGAATTTTCGGCGCCCTGAACGTCCGGCCTCCCGGTTTCCATTCGCCAAAGTCGTCAAATTCACGAAATAATGGGAGCCTCACGAAATACTGGAAATAAAACAGCCGCCGGACAATCGAGAGACGATCTTTCAGTTTTAAAGATAACTTGTTGTTAAAAAGCCACCTGGGATTATTTCTCGGGTGGCTTTTTCGTTCTGGCATAGATATTGATCTGCAAACTCCTCGAAGGCGAGAAGTAAAGCATGAACAAACGTGGCGTTGTTGAACCTTTACAGAAGGAGGCAGAAAGATGAAACGGTCCTATTTTTCAATCGCATTTGTTCTCCTGATGGCTGCCTGGATCACCGGGTGCGGTACTGACGGGCCAATCAACAGTAGCTCCGAGGTCAGTGGCCCCAGCACCGGTCAGACGGGCATCGGCACGACCGGATCGACTGTGAACGGCCAGGTGGCCAACGTCTCCGTGGCGGGGGCGGATGCCGGAGATCCGAGCCTTCTTGGCTCGGTTGTGGTTGGAAACCGGTCTCTGGTGGTCACGAACAGGACGCGGATTTTCAGTGGGGGACAGGAAGTGTCGTTTGATGCGCTCGAGAAAGGGCAGCAGGTGATTGCCGACTTTACAGGACAGGGCAGGGAGTACCTGCCGGCTACGGCTACTGCAACAAAGATTACGATTCTGGTGCCAAGGTCGAGTTGACAAACCGGGGCCAGCAAGAAGGAAGATCTGCAAAAACACGCAAGCCCCGGAAGGTATTCCGTCCGGGGCTTGTTCATTCAACAAGGACGCGAGGAATGTCTGACTACCTTATGCTGTTCGACGACCGAGAGCTGTTGAAGTTGCTGAAGAGGGGGATACCGCTCCGGTTTGCTGCAGAGAAGCTCCACTATTCTATTGATGATGTTGCAGCCCGGTTGAAGAAGTACCTGGAACATAAGATACTCTACCCCTGTACCACCGGCGGCGTGTGCGTCGACTGGAAGGCGTTTGAGCGGTGGACAGAGGGGCCGGGCGGGATGCCGTACCGTCCAATGCCTGATTTTGATTAAATCAGCCCCCAGAGCTGCTTCCGGTCCTCGCTCCAGGCTTCCCACTGTCCGGCAAAAACGTGTTTCAGCGCCTCCAGGTCCCGCTTGCGTCCCCCCGGCGGGAAATAATTCCAGCCCATCGCTCGCCGGGGCCCCGCAGCCGACTTCACTCCCGTGGCATGCCAGCAGCTTGGCGTCCACACCAGCGACCAGCGGGGGTCCAGGACCACCGCCACCTCGTGCGGGTGCTGTGCGAACATCATCTTGGGCGGACTATCGTGCTGTCCCGTCGCCAACTCCAGTTGCCGTAACTCTTCCTCCACCTCCGCTTTGGACCTCAGGTGGCTTCCCGGTAGAACCCGGAGCGGCGCATTCGTCGGATCGTGCCGGTCCAGGGCCGTTCGTATCGACACCTGCTTCACCTCAGGGCTCCCATCTGCGTGCCAATGCACCTGACGCTGGGGCCGCCCGTCCTCTGCAATCGCCCTGGAGGCGTCCCCCAGCCCGCAGGCGCCGATGTGTACCTCCTCGCAGTTCAGAATACGCTTGGCCGCATCCACCAGGTCCGGCTGTTCGACAAGCTGCAAGATCGGTTCGCCGACCATGAACAACTGGCAGGCAAGCCGGTTCAGCCCCGCAGGCCAGTCGGTTTGCTCCCACTCCGCTTCGATCTCCCGCTGAATCGCATCGATCTGATGCATTTTCTCCTCGCCCAATGGATTGGGAACCAAAAAAAACCCCTGCCGGTGAAAGTGTTCAATCTGTTCGTCCGTAATGTCCATACGTCCTCCTGAAAGTACGCCTGCATTTTTTTCTGGAGTTAAACCGTCACATGTTAATATATTATCATAAGGAATCGATACCAAACGGAAAAATACCCGGGATGACAGCCGGGAAATTCAGACCTTCACCATTTATCTTCTCAGGAGACTCAGATGAGTGACACGCAGACCGCCTCCAGCAACAGGTTCCAGGAACAGTTCGGAATGCCCTCGGAGCGGGCACGCACGAAGGTACGCGACTATATGGAGCCCCAGGTTCAGGCGTTTATCCAAAAGGCGCCGTTTGCCGTTCTGGCAAGCAGCAATGCGGAAGGACGCTGCGACGCCTCACCCAAGGGGGGTAAACCGGGGTTTGTACGTGTGCTGGACGACCGCCACCTGCTGCTTCCCGACGTGGCCGGGAACCGGCTTTTCCAGTCCTATGATAATATCGAGGGCAACCCGCATGTGGGCCTGATCTTTTTTATTCCCGGCCTGGACAACACGGTGCGTGTGAACGGCTCCGCTCGAGTCGTGGATCGGGAAGAACTGGAACGCCGTGATATGGAGCTTGAGGTCTACCAGCCCGACGATAATGCAAAACACCTTCAGGGATTGCTCATCGAAGTCGAAGAGGCATACAGCCACTGTCCCCGGGCGCTCAAGTTCTCAGATTTGTGGGATATTGAGACGATTGAATTGCACATGCGCAACGCTCCCATTCCGTAAGGTCTAACATTCTTTTTCACAAACGGACGATTGGAATCGGAGAGAGGCGCCATGTCGTTAAAGATTCTCGAACACCGTGTCATTTACAAAAACGTTTCGTACTATTGCGGTCCCGGTCCCTCGGTTGTTGTCGACGATACGGGCGCTCTCACCCTTGCCTTCCGCAGGGTGCCTTCCTGGCTCAACGAGGGATATGCCGGGCACTGGCATCCCGCCACGGAGTCCTGTCTCATCCGATCCACGGACGGGGGCCGCTCCTGGTCGGCTCCCCGCGTTTTCTTAGGCGGTTACCAGTGCCCCTGTCTTACCCGGCTCAAAGACGGTACGCTTATCCACAGCACCCACCGTACGGAGCTTGTGCCTGCCGAGATTGCGGCTGCCTGCCCCGAGGTGCGGGGCGTTCAGAAAAATCCCTGGCCCGGCATCCACGCAGGCACGGCCGTCTGGCGATCCGAAGACGATGGAGAGAGCTGGGACGATCCTGTTTTCCTGGGTGGGGTTCCCGGCCTGGAACCGCTTCACCCAACTCTGCCGATTCCGGTCGCCGTTCGGGGCAATGTCCTGGAGACCGCGAACGGGCGCCTCTTTATCTCCGCCTACGATCTGCCCGACCCCAACAGCACCTATCTCTTTTGCTCCACAGACGGGGGCCGTTCCTGGAGCTACCACGCCCGCATTGCCGAAGGCTATAACGAGACTTTTCTCTACGAAACCGAGAGTGGCCACCTCGTTGCTTTCCTCCGGCGCTGGGGCGGAGATATCGCCTACCTGCACCGGGCGCGTTCTACAGACGGGGGCGCTACCTGGTCCGCGCCCGAACCGATCTGTAAAGGCTATCCCGCATGCGCCCTTCGCCTTCCCGGCGGACAGGTTCTCCTCGCCTACGGCTACCGCTTTGACGATGGCCTGGGGGTGCGCGCCCGCCTCCTTTCTCCCGACTGCGACCTCATCGGCGACGACGAATGTCTTATCCGGTCCGACGGCGCTGTTCTCGACCTGGGCTACCCGGATGCGACTCTCCTCCCAGACGGACGGGCCTTCGTGGTTTACTACATCAACCGGCGCACCGACGCAGAGGATGCGACCGCTCCCCGGTTTATCGAAGGGTGTGTGCTGGAGGAGGTTTAAATTGCGTTCCACCACGTGCAACTGAGCGGTGGGGCTTCTGTGGTGATGCTGGCAACTTCAAGTTGAGACAGTCGGCTTTAAGGTGTGGCCGCGCGAGGTGGAGGAGGTGATCTACAGCCACCCGGCGGTGCAACTGGTGGCCGTGATCGGTCAGCCGGACGGGTACCGGGGCGAGGTGGTCAAGGCGTGCATTGTTCCCAGAGAGGAACAACGGGGGAAGGTGGTCGAGGACGATATCGTGGCTTTTTGCAGGGAACACTTAGCGGGCTACAAGGTGCCCCGGATTGTGGAGTTCCGCGAGGAGCTGCCGGTGACCGCGACGGGAAAGATGCTGCGGCGGGTTTTGAGGGAGGAATAGGGTGGATTCCAAAAAGAAAAATAGGGACGCGAATCACCCTTTCTTGCTGTCTTCTCTTAGATGTAATCCGTTTTCAAATCCTCACAAATATTCTACGTGACCTTCCATCTCCTCTGGTTCCAGAACCTGATAAATTAGCATCAGCCCGTAGATAATCTCACCAATAGAGCGATTCTGAGAAGCGTAGACGATTCCTGCATGGTCTGCATCTTCCGCAGCCAAGCGCAGAAAGTCATCGTCTTGCGTGAAAATGACACGATGCTCTTCTCGAGCCCTTCCCAAATGTTCCCCATCTGAGGCACCCAGCATTTCCGCCTCGGCAACTGTCAATACATCGACCCCCCTTTGGCGCAGTCCTTTTACAATGGCTCTGGCAACGTGTTCATCCACGTAAAGTTTGATTTTACGTTCCATCCGACTGCTGCTCTTGAAGCTTTTTTTTAAGCTTCGACGGGGTCTGCTGACGTAACGCTTCTACAAATGCTTCGCTCTCCTCTATGTCTCCGTCAATTTCATCTCGGTGATCGAAATAATAGGCCAATGCTGCGTAAACATCTGCCAGTGCCAGGTCATATTCTGTTGCGATTTCGTCGGCGCTTTTGCCCAACCTCTCATGCCAGATGACGATATTTTGTACTGTGATACGATGACCGGCAATGCGGGGCTTACCTCCCGATATCCCGGGCGTAATTTCGATATGCTGATCTAAGGTCTTGGCAGACATCCGAACGTCTCCGTATTGATGGAATACGATAAGCCGGTAACCTACAGATGCTTTTGCAGAAATATACAACTGCTTGACTGAGAAGCCAACCGTTTTCAAATACTTCCAGGAGAAAACGCCTGGGTGAAGGCCGCACACGCGTCCGTGAGGGGGGCCTCAGCCCAATTCGCCTCTGTTCCAGCCGAAGCGTGGCCTACAATAAGGCCGCCGATTTTCACTGAGGTTGATACTTAAACAGGTGGGTCTGCCATTTCGACAGAGGACTTTGTCCGGTCCTACTAAAAAGCTCCAGAGCAGTCCGGGCATTCATACATTCGCCGGGATGTCCAGGGCTGGAGAACGTGTATTCCAATCCTCCTCTTGTTTCTTCCTGTGCATACAATTCCAAGCAGTGAAGAAGGTCCGGACGATCAAGATCAAAGGGAGTCCAATCCGTGCTGGCCAGAATACCTTCATAGGTGAAACCCGGGACTTCCTCTGTGAGGCGCTCGATTCTTGATAGACCATACTGGTACGAAATGCTGAGGAATACGACACCTCCATTCCGGAGATATTCCCCGGCACCGCGTAATACGATCCTGCGATACTCAAAACCGTCATCGTTCTCGCTTGATGGAGGATTGGCCAGAATGAAATTTATTCGATCCCTGGATTTTTCGACGGCCTTTCGTTCATTGTCGGAAAATGGCAGGTATGAGTTCGCCTGTCAATATGGCGGACAGTTTTCTTTGACAAAAAAGTGCCGTTCACGCAGATTAGGTATCATAGACCACCACGTCAACGATACCCTTTATCTGGAGAGACGGCACAATGGAACTGGCAGAAAAGATACTCAAGAGTTTCAAGATTTCCAAGCCTCAAAAAAAGTTTCTGATGGCTGTGTTTACAGCGATCCTAACAGCTCACGGCAAGATCAATTTTCGTAACCTATCGCGTTACTCTCCTTTGTCACAGAAGACGTATTCACGCCAGTTTGCCAAACCCTTTGAATTTGTGGCCTTCAACCGAGCGGTGATCAATGAAAGCCTGGGCAGAGAAAGTGAACGGATCATCGTGTTAGATGCTTCTTTTGTGTCCAAGTCGGGCAAGCAGACCTATGGTCTGGATTATTTCTGGAACGGTTGTCATCGTCGGAGCGAAAAGGGGTTGGAAGTCTCCAGTGTGGCCATCGTGGATGTTTTGAGAAACACAGGCTTTACGCTGTCCGTTCGTCAAACCGATCCTGGAGATGAACGCCAAATGTCTGAGTCTAAGCCTAAACAGGATGTCGTCAAGGTCAATAAAAAGAAAAGGACCGTCAAGAAAAAGGGCACCAAAAAAAAGGGGAAAGCCAAGTCGAAAAAGCAAAGCTCCAAACAGGCAGAAGACGTCGAAACCCTAACAGATCAGTATTTACAGCACCTGAGTGATGTCAAACCCAGCTTGTTAGAGAATGAAAAATATACCGTTGTCGATGGCTATTTTAGCAAGAAGAAATTTGTTGATGGCGTCCGTGATTTGGATCTACACCAGATCGGCAAATTGCGCTGCGACGCCAATATGCGCTATCTCTACACCGGACCAAAACGGGAAAAGGGAAGCGGAAGGCACAAGACCTATGACGGCAAAGTCAACTGGCAGGACCTGTCTCGGTTTTCATATATCCAAACACAAGATGGCATCGCCATTTACAGTCTTGTCTTGAATCACGTCTCCTTAAAACGCAATTTGAAAGCCGTCGTCTTGCTGGATCACACGAACAAGGACAAGAAGAAATATGCGATCTTGTTTTCAACCGACAAAGACCTAAGTGCCAAGACGATTGTCAGATATTACAAAGCGCGTTTCCAAATTGAATTTATTTTCAGAGATGCCAAACAGTTCACCGGATTGTGCGACTGTCAAGCCAGAGATCAAAAACGGCTGGCTTTCCATTTTAATGCCTCTTTGACAACCCTCAATTTAGCCAAAACGGAACACTTACAAGCCCAATCAGATACGAGACCCATACCCTTTTCCATGGCCAGTGTAAAAGCCTGTTATTTCAACACGTATTTTCTCCAGAATATTTTTTTAATGTTAGACCTCGACCTAAATTTGATTAAAAAATCTCCCCAATACCAAAAACTGCGGGATTATGGCAAAATTGCTGCTTAAAAGTGGCCGAACTATTGCTGTATGAACCTGACTTTATCTTCAACCCCGTTTAATCGGACATTTTCCCGAGCTATAGTCACGTTGGCATCAGAAATCTCCAGACCGCAAACTTCGTTTACAGCAGCAATTCTTGCGGCTGCGATAGATAAGCATCCTGTACCGCTTCCCCAGTCTATCCCCATGCCTGAGAGAAGATGCTGATTTCTTCCAATGGCTTGAATCGAAATCAGGCTGGCCGGTGTTAAGGCAAAGGCGCCGGAAGGATGTAAAATTTTGATTTCGCCAAGACCGAAGGTTTTGTCTTCTTTCAGAGCCGTTTCAGGGTTTGCCGCATCGGTCATAGCATCTCCGAAAATGTGACGTATTGACTTGAATCTGTCTCATAAATCCAGGGAAGGGTACCGCGTGCTTTGTGACAACGACCACAATGCCGAAGGCTTAAGAAATCTGTTTCCCTCTTGACAGATCCATTACCTCTGACCATGGTACACGACAAAAAAGGAAAAGACCTGCGCTGAGTAGTGAAATGAGTTAAGTTTGGGTTGTCAAGATCCAACAACTCATCCATCATCAAACACAGGTCTATGTCTCCTCAAGTTAATGAATTACACGACGTGATGCAATGGTATTTACCCTGTCATAAGGCCCGGGTAAAATTCATCGCCGCCTTCATTGTGTCTCTCATCAAGCTCACAACCGTCAACTTCACCAAACTGGCCAACGCCCTCAACGGCAAAGCCAAGCAGAAGTCCAACTATCGCAGAATCCAACGTTTCTTCAGTGAGTTTAATCTGTCCTATGACCTGGTGGCCGACTTGATCCTGCATCTCTTGCCGATCAAGTCGGACTTTACCATCTCGATAGATCGGACGACCTGGAGCTTCGGCAAACTGACCATCAATATTCTCACCGCCGGGAGTGTCTATCAAGGCGTTGCATTTCCCATCTGCTGGATACTGCTGCCCAAAAAGGGCAACTCCAACACCGATGAGCGTATCCAGTTGATGGAACGGGTCTTGAAGTTGGTGGATAAAAACCTGATTCAGGTCATCGTTGCAGACCGGGAATTCATTGGGCAAGAATGGTTTGCGTGGTTAGATGCGCAAGCCTTAGGCTTTGCCATCCGCGTCAAGGAAAACGCCAAAACCCTAAATGGCAAAGGGGACATCGCGCTTCGATGCTTGTTTGCCGACCTGCACATTCACCAAGAGCGCATCCTGCGTAAACCCCGTCTGATCTATGGTCATCATCTGTATTTGTCTGTCATCCGATTACCTGACGAATTTCTCATCGTTGCCAGCAAGTGTAAAGGTCGAAAACCGCTGGAGGATTACAAAAAACGGTGGGGAGTTGAAGTCCTGTTCGCCGCGTTGAAAAGCCGAGGCTTCGATCTGGAACAGACCCATCTGATCCATCTGGAACGAATCGAAAAACTCATCGCGCTTTTAGCCATTGCCCTCACCTGGGCTCATCTGGTAGGAGAATGGATCGCAAAGACAAAACCGTTGAAGATCAAAAAACACGGATGCAAAGAGAAAAGCCTGTTTCGATATGGATTGGACCATTTGCAGTATGTTCTGCTCAATATACAGGATCACATCCAGGAGTTCTTTCACTGTCTTTGGATACTGATTGATCCTCCATATTTTAGGTCAGATTAAGTTTTGTCGTGTATTATGACCTCTGACTATATTCGAGCAGCGCTTTACAGGAAGCCACCGGTCCGCGGAAAGGGCTACGCCCACCTGCCTTCCTTGCGTATCAGACAACTGCCAGCACCTTCTTTCTGCCCGAGCATGCGGACGGCGGGCGTACTTCGAAAGGAGGCTGCTATGCCCCCCCGTCGTATCTCTACCCGTTCCAGTCTCGAGAATCTCAAGAAACAAGCGAAGACGCTGCTGGATGCCTATCGTTCCGGCGACTTAGTTGCAGCAGACGACTTCGTTCAGTTCCATCCGCAGCAGGTGCAGGCTGACGAGGCGAAACTGACAGATGCCCAGCTTGTGCTTGCCCGCTCTTACCATTTCCCCAGCTGGCCTCGTCTTCAGGCGTGCGTCCAGCTTCTGAATGCGCTCCGGGATAACCAGATGGACGAAGTTCGCGCGCTGGTGACAAAGTATCCGGAACTTCTGACAGAATCTACCATGGGCGCAGGTTCAAGCTGGGGAGCTGCTATGTCTCTTGCAGCGAACCTGGGGCGAACCGAAATCGTTGAAATGCTTCTGGGTCTCGGGGCAAAAGATCTTCAGAGCGCTTTTGGCCGCGCTGTGCTGCAAGGAAAGATTGAGACCGCCCGGCGGCTTCTTGAACTGGGCGCCAGGATGGGCCGCGGGATTGTTATGGGACCATGCGAAGCACTTAAAGGTGAAGGATTGCGATTTCTGGTAACGCTTGGCGCAGAGCTTGTCGATCAGTATGGAGATCCGAAGGCCCCCGTTGCCATGGTGCTTGAGACGTACTCCCGGAATCCGGACGGCAAGCACGAGTGTTTGAGGGTTTTCGATGAGAAGGGTATCAGACTGCCTGATACGCCCGCGATGGCGTTTCACCGTGGGAGAATCGACCTGCTGGAGGAGCATCTGCAACGTGACCCGAATCTTCTAGAGAGAAGGTTCACGTACGATGAAATCTATCCTCCGGAATTCCGTGTCGGTGAAGATACGGGACTGCACGGCACGCCTCTGCACGGGACAACACTTTTGCACATGGCTGTTGATTTTGATGAGGCTGAGATATTTAACTGGCTTCTTGAGAAAGGCGCCGATCCGAATGCGCAGGCAGAATATTTCGATGGATTCGGCGGACATACGCCTCTCTTCAATGGGTGCTGCTCTGAATTTACGTAAATGAGTTGCAAAAAAGGCTCCAAATCCCGATCATACAACAGACTGAAAACAATAAGGTTGTATAGATACGGGAAAGGAGCCCAAGATGGACCTCGCAGAGATGATCGAAGCCGCCACCTGGGAATTTAAGCAAAAATTGAGCGCCCATTGCGAAAATTTGGACCTGGAGAGCTTGACGCCTCAATTGGCAGAACAGGTCACAAGTGGGCTTGGTGAAGCCCTCAAGGCTTGTGGGATCGCAGCGCTTCGCACATTTTTGGAAGCCTACGAAGTGGATGAGGCCCCAAAACAGGTCGAGAATGTGCTGTATCGGTTTAAGCAACAAAGTGAGAAGACGTTTTTGACCCCCTTTGGGAAGATGAAGCTTTCTCGAAATCTGTTTCAGGCCGATGAAGGGGGGCCTTCTTATGTGCCGTTGGATGTGATGTGGGGAATGGTCGGTGAGTTTGCCACCGTGGAAGTTCGTGAAGCGGTGTTGTTCACGGTGAGCTTGATCACGCCGGAGGAAACCGTTTCTGTGCTGGAAAAGACGGCTCTGTTTCAGCCTTCTGCCACAGCGGTCAAACACATCACAGAAGAGACGGGAGCGTGGCTGGTCGAGATGGATGAAACACTCAACCGGTCGATCCGTCAGGAGGAGGAGAACCCCAAAGGGACAAAAGTGATGGTGGCCAGCCTGGATGGGACCCACCTCAGGCTGGATGAGCCGGGGAAAAAACGCGGGCGTCCACAAGAGAGGCCGGGGGAAAAACCGTCCGAAGAAAGTCCGACCAGTTTCAAACAGGCCCTGGTGGGCAGCCTGTCCTTTTATGGGGCACCTCCAAAGGACGGCACCCCACCAAAGCGTTTGGTCTCTCGGTATGTGGCACAAATGCCCGAAGAGGGTGGTCAAACGTTGAAGATACGCTTTGAGGAAGAACTCGATCATATCGAAGGACAACTGAAAGATGAGGTCGGAAAAGTGTTCCTGTGTGATGGGGCACGAGGGTTGTGGAAATATGCTGATACCACTCCTCGGTTCATCGGGTATGAAAAACTGGTGGATTTTTATCACACCACAGAACATCTGTCTGAAGCTGCCGAACTCCTGTTTGGCAAAAAATCAGCAAAAGCGCAAAGCTGGTATGAAACCTACCACCACAAACTGCTGACCCAAGATGGCGCAGCAGAAACCCTTATTCGCTCCATCGACTATTACAAAAGCCGCCGAAGGCTGGGTCAAAAACGATTGGAAGACCTGGAAACAGAACGAACCTTCTTCTTTCGGAACAAACACCGGATGGCCTATGCTGACTTTCGTCGAAGGGGTCTGCCCATTGGCTCGGGACCCGTCGAAGCGGCCTGCAAGACCCTGGTCAAGACAAGGCTTTGTCGATCGGGTATGCAATGGTCCTGGCAGGGAGGACAACGCATCTTGCAGTTACGCACTTACGTCAAGTCAAAACGATGGGATGCTTTCTGGAATCAGTATAAACAGGTTCGATATGCCAATGATGAACTCCTTGACTATGCCGATGCAGCATAGACAGAAAACATCTACGTAAAACCGAGTCGGCACCCTATGGAAATCGACGGATATTGGGATCTTCATCAACAACAGTGCCCAGTTCCTTATTCGGGTACCACTTCAGAGTCTCCCTGGAGATCCTGGTGCTGCCGCGATATGTCTCAAGCGGCTTATCCGTTAAATATTTGAGAATCGTGCTTCCTACTTTCGAATTCCCGCCGGTGTTACCTCTGATGTCAATAATCAGGTCCGTACAGTCTGAATTGCTCAGTTCGTTGAAGAAATTCCAACAGACGCTCTCCATATCCGGAACATCGTCCAGCGAGAGCCCTAATTCCTTTATCCATTCCTCATTTATAGTTGAACGATCTACGCAGGATCGAAGCGCAAGGTAGCCCACCTTACCGTTGTTCAGGATGCGAGTCTTAACACACTCTTTGAAATCAAGGATGCGCTGAGCCATTGCATCGTCGCGAAGGGCTTCAGAGAACTCGAGCAGCTCTACTGTTGTTTCTTTAACTGACCCATCAGGTTTGGCGATTGTCAGTGAGCACTCATCCCTATCGGAGCCAACGAACTTGAGCAAGTCTCGAGCGGCCCTTAGACGCCCCCCTCTAATGGTATCTTGTGGCCGTGTTCGGTACACCTCTTGCAAGCGATGCTCGACGTCTCTGCCTGAGACACCTGTTATCAGGTCGCCGACTGATACATCCGGACAGGTCGCTTCGTCGATTATTCTCGAGACAACGACTTGGCCGTCTACCAGTGTTGTTCCTATGCCAGCTTGCCTGGTACGGGGTCCCCTGGGCGGATCTAAGGAGGTGTGTCCATCTTCCATGAGGACAAGCAGCGACTGAGCGGATGACCAAAAGGACTCGATAGAATCGCAGTGCTCAATCTGCTTGCGACACATATCACGCATGGTATCGAGTTCACGTTGCGGTACATGGAAGTCCGGCCGGGGGTGCACTCTTTCAACTGTTTCTACGATGTATTCGAAGTCCTCCAGAAAATCAACAGGGTTCATAGCAGTTCCCTGCCTTTCTTCTTTTGATTTGTCATATTTCCGGGAGGTCGGCGCTTTTGGGTTGATCCACCGGAAACCGTTTCTCGTTGCGCGCCAGCTTCGTTCGAATTGCTTCGCTTATGTCGATGCCGGCATAGTTGGCGAAGCTGAGGCAGTAGATCAGGACGTCGGCCAGTTCGTCGGCGACCTCGGCGCGGATATTGCGGTCCTGTACATAATGCTCGCTTTGCTCGACGGTCAACCACTGGAAGTGTTCCATGATCTCTGCGGCTTCGATTGCGATGCTCATCGCGAGATTTTTCGGTGTGTGGTGCCGCTCCCAGTGGCGGGCGGCGATAAATCGCTGTACGGTCTCGCGTAGTTCGGCAATTGTTGTCTGATTGTCCATCTCTTGTTGTCCCTTTCTCACGCAGGCGCGTCGCCAAAATCGGGAACTTCCATCAGCTCTCCGCCCTTGAGCGCAGATTCGTGCGCAACAAGGCCGGGGACGAGGTAGCGGGCGGCCTGCCAGACGTTGTTGGGCGGAAGGTCGCCGCTGATGCAGGAGGTGACGAAGTCGTGGACCAGGAACTGGTGCGCGCCCCGGTGGCCGTTGGGCAGGCCGATGAATTCTCCAGGTAAGCGGTGGACCGGATGGACGCTGGAGACGCCCTGGTGGGTGCCGTCGGCCGCGGTGACCTTTGCCATTTCGTCTTCGACTTGACCCGCAGGAACGCCCGAACAGGCCAGCTCCTGTGTGAGGTCGATACAGGTGTCCCTGCTTTTGGTTACCCACACCTGGCTGCCCACCTGTTCCTCGTAGCTTGCTTCGGTGCCGTAAAGGCGCATTCCAACGGTGCCGGGGTGTCCGATTCGGCGAAATTCATTGATGCGCGCCATGCTCCCGTCCGACATCCGGCAGAGCATGGTTTCGTTGCTGAACCGGTTCTGCCACACGCTGTCTTTCCGGCCATAGAGGTTGTCCTCGTGTCGGTCGACAAATCCCATTCCGCATACGTGGGTTACGTGCGTTCCGGTTACCGAGACGATCATGCTGGTGGAATGTGTCGGATAAAACATCGGAGGCATTCCGGAATATTTCCTCCAGTCCTTCCCGTGGCGCCACTTCATGACCTCATAGAGGCCGTGGATATAATCGTGATAATATTCCGCTTCCCCGTAGACGATGTGCCCGAAGTCGCCCTTCTGGAACCGCTCCCGACAGTAGATTGCGCAGGGGTAATAGTAGCTGGTTTCGCCGATCATGTAGGTCTGACCCGTCTCTTCCACTGCCCGGACCAGGTCGGTGATTTCCTCCAACGTGATGGCCGAAGGTACGGCCGAATACACGTGCTTGCCACTTCGAAGCGCCTGAACGGCCTGGGGGCCGTGGAGGTGGTGCTGGGTAATAATCGCAATCGCATCTACGCTCGTATCGCAGAGTTCGTCTAAGGAAGGACAGGTGTCGGGGAGGTCGAAGCGCTGCGACTTTTCCTCGAGTTTCTCCGCGTCCAGATCGCACAGTACCACGCGGTCCACTTCCGGATGGGCCTTGAAGAGGGGGATAAAACTGTTGGCGAAGGCTCCTGTTTCGCAAATGCCGATTTGAATACTCATAAAGACCTCGGTGTGAAATATACGTCTGAACCGAAATAATTGCAGTTGCCGTAGACTACCATCAACCTTATAATATTGTAACGTCTTGCATCCGTCGCCAAAACGAGAAAAGGGGAGATAAGATGAACGCCGAAGATCGAAAGGTTGTCGAAACCACACGCGCCGAAGGCGTGGGCGTGCTGCCCGGTGTCTTCACCGGCCGGGAGCTGGATGAAGTCCGCCGGGATTTTGACCAGGCTTACTTAGATGACGGACAAGGACCGGGCGAACCCGGAACCCGGGACAGTATCACCGGCGAATCCCTCCTGAAATACCCCGCTCTCGCCCGGCTGTTCACTCACCCCCGGATTCTCGGTGTTCTTTCCACTATTCTGAACGAATCCAGACCCTGGATTTTGAATGTTAAAACCAACCGATATACTCCCGAACATCCGGGCGTAAACAAACATACGGACGGCTTTAAAGGCGCAATTGTCCCCCCTTTTACCCGGCAGTGTATGGCCGTTTTCTTAGACGATATCTCGACCGAATCGGGCGCGCTCACGTACGTTTCCGGCACCCACCTGCTCTATTTTGAATCCCCCGACGATCCGGACCGCGAGGCTCCCACCCAGGAAGATATCGAGGCCGGTGATTACATCCCTGCCGAACTCACGGCCGGCAGCGTTCTGTTTCGGGTGCCGGAGGTCTGGCACGCCGTTATCCCGATCCACCACCTGCGCCGCTACATCACGGCTCCCTATGCGAGCCGCGGAGATGTGGGGTCTCAAACAGCCGAAAAAATCTCGCAAACGGTTGAAGAGCGAAAGCAGATCCCGATTGAGGAAATCCCGGAAGAGGTCAGGGACTACTGGGTGTTTTAAAGAAAAGCATTCACCGCAGAGACGCGGAGGGCGCGGAGAAAAGCTAAAAAGGGAACTTCATACAAACTAAAAAAAAAGGACCACTAAATATTGAGATCGCCTATCACAATCCTGGAAAAATTCTCGCCCAGAATCTCATACCCTTCCGCACTTGGATGAACCCCGTCGGGCAGATGGTCCACTGCCAGGTTCTCTCCGAAAAGATCCAGTCCGTTATAGTACGTAATGTTTCGATCGCCGCAGTCAACTAACCGGCGGACTGCGTCCTCCACTTCCTCCCGCATTGCCACCAGCGTGAACCCGGCCGCGTTCTCCTTTGTCTCTCTCTTGGGGGCGAACGCAGGTGAGATTACCGCAATGGGGATTTCCGGATGCCCGTCGCGGATGGTGTGTACAAATCCGATCAGGTTCGGTTTGAACATTCGTGGACCCATCGAGACCGTGCCGTAAACGTTGATCCCCACTTTGAGCGAGATAAAATCCGCCGGCAGGTCCCGGATCATCATGGCCACCATCGGTTCGATCTGGCAGTTGGAGCCGTAGCCCAGGCAGGTGAGGTTCAGATTGTGCCTGCGGGCGACTCCCCCCGGCCAGGTACGCGCGGGGCTGTGCGCATTTCTGCAGTGGGTGATCGAACTTCCGTAAGCGATCCACTTTTTCCGGGTGTCTTCGGGCAGGTCGATGTCCGCTTCGTCGTCGATGAGCAGATGTTTCAACACCACGACCTTGCGCTGCGGCAGCCAGATTTCGATTTCTTTTTTGCTGCCGGGGAGTTGATCGAACAGGAGATGATTTTCTCCCTCATTCACGGTTACGGTCTGGACCCGGTCGCCGTCGATGGTCAGGTCGAACAGGTAGGGGCCGGTAATTTGCGCTGCCGGCTGTCCTCCGGGAGCGGTGAGAAAGGGGTCGAGTTTGTCCGTGCCCACAATGGTAAGGCCGACTTTCGAGGACGCGGTGCGAAAGCGCAGCCGGACCCCTGCGGGGGTTTCGGCTACAGCGCAGATGGAACCGTGCCGCCCGCCGGATGGAAACATTTTGAGCTTCTCAAACGGCAGGCGCCACGGCTTGATCCAGTCTTCACCCTTCTCGAACGAGACGGCGCCCGCAAACAGGTTCTCTTCCATTTCAATCTGCTTCAATTTTCACCGCCCTCCTCTTTCGGTTTCATGGCAGAGCCTTCATTTCAGACGGCTATCAGTTTTACTCAATATAAGGAACTTTCTCGCCAGGATGAATCAAGGTGGACATTATCTGGTTTCCGGGGGCGGGGCATGGGGTGCATGCGTATTAATCAGTCCATATACTGTTTTATAAAAATGAAACCCCCATTTGGCCGGGGGTTTCATTTTTAGATCTGTCACAGATTTCTCCTACTTCACTCCTGAATATTTGAACTATTCAGCGTCTCCCAACTCCCTCAATGCTTCCTCTGCGCTCAAGATTCGAAAAGGACCCAACTATGCTGGATATTCATCCGCTGCTATCTCCTGGCGGAGGCGCATAAGGTCTGCCATGACTTCCTCAGCCTTTTGATTCAGCGCCCCCTTCTGAGACAATCGTTCTCGGTACTTCTGAGACAGAGCCTCCAGCCCTCGTAGGAAATTCATCTCAGCAACTTTGTCGAACAGTTCTTCCTGTTTGGAGGCATCGAGAGCAGCGATTTCCTCAGCCAATTCATCTATGTCGTGTAGCACGATACAGCCTCCTGACTTAAGCGGAATCTTTCGTCCCAAAGATCCCTATCAGACAGAACCATTTGATCCAGATCGTCAAGTTCCTGCACCAAGAAAAATACCCATCTGATAGGAATTAATCCAGCAGATTTTTGAAAATGCAGGCTAAATCACTATCCGTTCCACCTCATCACTCGAACGACAACAGCGCTTTGTCCAATCCATAAACTCTCATCGCCGCCATACAGTCTATGAGGAGGACCAGCGTGCTGATCTTATCCGCTTCGAGTGTCCTCGCGGATCGATGGACGATTCCGTGCCCTTTCGTGATCCCGTCACCCCACCTCTGCGATTACTTCTACCTCTACCGCGGAGGCAAGGGGGAGTTCTTTGACGCCGATTGCCAGCCGGGCGTGGGCGCCGCGGTTGCCGAGGACTTCTGCGAAGAGTTCGGAGGCGCCGTTGATGACTTTGGGCTGGTCTGTAAAGCCGTCGGCGGAACAGACGAATCCGGCTACGCGCACGAGCTGGGAGATGTTGTCCAGGGAACCGGCCTCGGCTTTGAGTACGCTCAGTGCATTCAGGGCGCAGAGTTTGGCCGCTTCATATCCTTCTTGTAGGCTCAGGTCCGCTCCGACCTTTCCTTTGTACTTTACCTCTCCATCGGCCGTTGGGATCTGGCCTGCGACAAAGATCAGGTTGCCCGAGCGCACCGCCCGTACATAGGTGCCGGCAGGCTGGGGCGGTTCGGGCAGGGAAAGGCCGAGTTCGGCCAGTTTTTCTTCTGCTGACATTGAGACCCTCCTTGAAGTTGATCGGAGCGACCGGTCCGGCGTTCTTATCCTTCTGATTTCTCAATCACGCCTTTCACATATTCCACCAGCGCGTCCAGCTTGATGTTGGTTCGTTCCTCCTCGCTGCGCATTTTTATTTCCACTTCCCCCTTCTCCAGCCCGCGCGAGCCGACGGTTATCCGGATCGGGATTCCGATGAGGTCCGCGTCGTTGAATTTTACGCCGGCGCGTTCGTCCCGGTCGTCCAGGAGTACTTCTACGCCGGCGGCTTCGAGTTCCCGGTAGATTTTCTCGGCGGCTTCGAGTTCCCCTTTAGGGGTTTTGCCGCTTAAGACTACGATGTGGACCTGGAAGGGCGCCACTGCCATGGGCCAGATGATGCCCTGGTCGTCGTGGGATTCCTCGATGACGCACGCCAGCAGACGGCCGGTGCCGATGCCGTACGATCCCATCACCAGGGGACGGGAGCGGCCGGCTTCGTCCAGTACGGTGGCGCCGAGTCCTTCGCTGTATTTGGTGCCGAGTTTGAAGATGTTGCCTACTTCGATTCCCCGCACGCTGCGCAGGGGGGCGCCGCAGGTTGCGCAGGACATGTCGTCTTCTACGGCTATCAGGTCGGTTACCACATCCGGCTGGAAATCCCGTCCTGCGTTTACGTTCAGGTAGTGGTAATCTACCTTGTTGGCGCCCGAGACCAGGTTGTTGGACTGGGCCACCCAGTCGTCTACCACCACCAGGGTCTGTTTGTGTACGCCGATGGGCGACCCGTAGCCCGGTTCGGCGCCGATGGCGCGGATTTCTTCGTCGGTGGCCGGACGCATTTCGATCGCTTTTGCCGCATTGGTCAGTTTGGTTTCGTTGAGTTCGTGATCGCCCCGCAGGAGGGCAAAAATAAAGCGTTCTTCGCCGTCGATTGTGCCCACCATAAAGACAGCCTTGGCGGTGCGGCTTTCCGGGATTTGCAGGAATGCGGCCAGGTCCGCGATCGTCTTGCAGCCGGGCGTTTCCACCTCTTTTAGGGGCAGCGGGTCGGCCGGTTCGGGCGCGTCTTTGGCAAAGGTGGCGACCTGCCGGTTGGCGCGGTAGCCGCAGCCGTCGCACAGGAGCAGGGTGTCTTCTCCCGCGGAGTTGAGATACATGAATTCGTGCGCTTCGGTGCCGCCCATCATTCCGGTGTCGCTTTCCACGGCAATGACCGATTCTCTTAGTCCGGCGCGTTCGAAGATGGTTTCATAGGCCCGGTACATGTCGGTGTAGGTTTCATCCAGGCTGGCCTCGTTCAGGTGAAAGCTGTACGCGTCTTTCATCGTAAATTCCCGCACACGGATCAATCCCCCCCGGCTGCGCGGTTCGTCCCTGAACTTTGTCTGGATCTGAAAGACGCTCAGCGGCACCTGCCGGTAGCTCTGGATTAGATGCCGTGCCAGGTCGGTTACGGCCTCTTCGTGCGTCATGGCCAGGCACATTTCGCGGTCGATTCGATCTTTCATTCGAAGCATTTCCGGTCCGATCTCATTCCACCGGCCGCTTTCCTGCCAGAGTTCCGCAGGCTGCACAACCGGCATTAGCAGTTCGGCGCAGTCGATCGCTGTCATCTCCTCTCGGAAGATCGTCTCGATTTTCTGCTTTACCCGCAGTCCCAGTGGCAGATAGCTGAAGATTCCGGTTGCAAGCGGCCGGATCAATCCCGCACGCAGCGCCAGCCGGTGGCTGGTGAGCTCCGCATCGGCGGGCAGCTCGCGAAGGGTTTGTGTGAACAAATGGCTGTACCGCATGGTGTTCTCCCTCATCCAAAATTAAAAATCGTCAACGCTGTTTTGCCCAGAATCCATTCCAGGTCGTTCTCTGAGAGGAAGTCCCAGCTTCGGGGCAGGGCGAGTGTCATCTCACAGGTTTCCTGGGTGGTGACGCGGGGAAAGTCGCTGCCCCACATGATGCGCTGGGGACCGAAGCGTTCCAGCGCCCGTTTTACGAAAGGGATGACTTCATTGTAGGGATAGCCTTTGCCGAATCCGTAGAAGCCGGAGAGCATGAAATAGACGTTGGGGTAGGCCGCATAGCGCAACAACTGCTCGTACTCGGGGTAATCGGGGGGGCGGTCCACATCCGGGAACCAGCCCATGTGTTCGAGGCGGAATGGCGCCTGCGGAAAACGACGGATGTAGTCTTCGATCCTCGGCTGGATCATGTGCTGCATGCCGCCGCTGAGACTGGCCATGATGCCGAGTTCTCCCGTGGTGTGCCAGACCGCTTCGTTGTCCACAGAGGCCGGAATGCGCAGGCCGGCCAGGTTGTGCTGGGAGACCTCGCGGCGGATCTGGTCGGCCGCATCAGGCGCTTTGTAGTCCACGGCCCCCAGAGCAGCGAACCGTCCGGGGTAACGGTTCATGCACGCTTTCAAATAGGCGTTGTTATAACACCCTCCGTATTGTACCAGCAGGGCTTTGTGGATTCCTGCGGCTTCCATCTGCGCTACCAGGACCTCGGCTACTACGTACTTGGTGAGGCCGACGTGGACGTGGGCGTCAACGACGGTCATGTCGTGTCCTTTCAGGGTAAGCGTTCACTGCGGAGGGCGCGGAGGGCGCGGAGAAAAACCATACTGAATGGTTACGGAATATACAAGGGCGCGCACGGGTCCGCCAGAAATAAAACGCCCACCGGCGCAGACGGAAGCAGACCTGTATACATTGTATAGATTAGTATACAGTCAGTCCCGTATTCCATCTCCTCGTTTGGTAGAAGCGTTCGGATACCGGGTCGGTTCAAGGGCCATGATAACTATCTATCTTGAATAATGTCAAAAGGTTGTATGTAGAGGTGAGATCGGGGTCAAGACCTGAAGACCAGAATCCCCCATGCAGACAGGCGGTACTCTGGAAAAGCGGGGTGTGTAAATGGATTTACAGTTTAATTGCCATCCGGTGGATAGCAGACGATCCGGCGGTTTGTGATTAAGCTGTTATTTTTTTATATGCTTGCGAAAAATATCGAATTGGAGTTCAAAGAGGCATCCGCTTTGCTCAGGTTACTTCAGCGAAATCCGAGGTCCTCATTTACCCACCTCACCCAACAGGAGGGAATCGATGGCCAGACACAGACGTTTTCAGTTCACCGGTGTCCTGCTCCTGGGGCTTTGGTGTACGGCCCGAGGCCTGCTCGGGCTCGCAGAGGCCTCCAGCCACAGGGAGGCGCCCATTATCAGTACCGATCCTTCGGCGGACAACACCGATGTCTATGCGTTTGTCAGTCCCGACCGGCCCAATACGGTCACCCTTATCGCGACCTATATTCCGATGGAAGAACCGGCCGGGGGACCCAATTTCTACACCTTCTCAGACGATGTGCGCTACGCCATCTACATCGACAACGATGGAGACGCCCAGGAGGAGATCGTTTTTGAGTTCGGCTTTCAAACCGAGGTGCAGAACCCGAATACCTTTCTTTATAACGTGGGACCGATCGGCTCGCCGACCGATGCGAATCTTAATGTGCAACAGACTTACACGGTCACCCGCGTGGATAATGCAGGGCAGAGCGTGATGGGCAGCGGGCTCGCGACAGCGCCTATCAACGTGGGACCGGTTTCCAACCCGAGTTATGATCCGTTCGAGGCCGTTCACGGGCTGGACGACGGTGTAGAGGTGTTTGCCGGTCCACGGGATGATCCTTTCTTCGTGGATCTGGGGGCCATCTTCGACCTGGCTGCCATCCGTCCGGGCGCCCCGGGCCACCTGGGCGGCGGCGTAGACGGGGTGGCGGGATACAACTGCCATGCCATTGCGCTTCAGGTGCCTATCAATCAACTGACCCGTGACGGCAGTACGCCGGACAGTGCGGGCGACCCTGCCTCGGTTATCGGGGTGTGGGCGACCGCCAGCCGGCCTGCGGTAACGACGATGCAGACCGACGGCCAGCGAACGGCTTCCGGTGAGTTGGTGCAGGTGTCGCGGCTGGGGATGCCCTTAGTTAACGAGGTGGTCCTGCCGCTGGGACAGAAGGACGCCTGGAATCGTTCCCATCCAAGAGACGATGGGCAGTTTCTCAACTTTGTGACCGACCCTGAGCTGTCGGGGATTCTCAAGCTCATCCACGGGGTCAACGCGCCCCCGCTCCCTCGCAACGATCTGGTCCAGATCTTTTTGACCGGTGTGCCGGGACTCAACCAGCCGCCCAATGTCACTGCCTCTGAGCAGATCCGGCTCAATGTGGCCATTCCACCCAGCGAGAATCCCAACCGGCTGGGGGTAATCGCAGGCGACTTAGCCGGTTTTCCCAACGGGCGCCGTCTGGAAGACGATGTGGTGGATATTGCGCTGAGGGTGGTGGCGGGTGTGCTTGTGGAGGGGTTCAACATTGCTCCCAATAATCTTTTGGGAGACGCTGTGGATCGGAACGAGAAGCCCTTTTTGTCGAGGTTTCCCTATGTGGCGCCCCCACACCAGGGATTTGAACACCACCATCACCGGGTAGAGCCCGGGCGGTAATTTGAGCGCTTGTTCGGTTTTCGGGACGAGTGACAGCAGCTGCCCCCTGACCACCGACTTTTAAAAGGAGAACGTCAATGTTTACACTTAGAGCCTTTGTGTTTACCGGCCTGCTCATCGCCATCGTGGGGCTCTGTGTTTCCGGTGGAGACCTGACCGGGCCTGCAGAGGCCTCCAGCCACCGGGAGGCGCCCATTATCAGTACCGATCCTTCGGCGGACAACACCGATGTGTATGCGTTTGTCAGTCCCGACCGGCCCAATACGGTCACCCTTATCGCGACCTATATTCCGATGGAGGAACCGGCCGGGGGACCCAACTTCCACACCTTCTCGGACGATGTGCGCTACGCCATCCACATCGACAATGTCGGGGATGCCCAGGCAGACATTAGCTTCCAGTTTCGTTTTGAGACCGAGGTGCTGAACCCGAACACCTGGCTCTACAATGTCGGTCCCATTTCCTCGCCGACCGATGCGAATCTGAACGTGCAACAGACTTACACGGTCACCCGCGTGGACGATACAGGGCAGAGCGTGATGGGCAGCGGGCTGGCGACGGCGCCCATCAACGTGGGACCGGTCTCCAATCCGAGCTACGATCCGTTTGTTACCGTCCACGAACTGGATGATGGTGTAGAGGTGTTTGCCGGTCCACGGGACGATCCGTTCTTCGTGGACCTGGGGACCATTTTCGACCTGCTGGCTTTTCGCAATGGCGCTCCGGGCAACCAGGGCGGCGGGGTAGACGGGGTGGCGGGATACAACTGCCACATGATCGCGCTTCAGGTGCCGATCGATCAACTGACCCATGACGACAGCACCCCGGACAGTGCAGGGGACCCTGCTGCGGTTATCGGTGTGTGGGCGACCGCCAGCCGGCCTGCAACAATGACCCTGCACGATGATGGGCCGCCCACGACTTCGGGGGATTTTGTGCAGGTCTCGCGCCTGGGGATGCCGCTGGTTAACGAGGTGGTTCTGCCGCTGGGACAGAAGGACCGCTGGAACGCTTCCCGGCCGGCCGACGACGGACAGTTTCTCAATTTTGTGACCGACCCGGAGCCCGGGCGGTTGCTGGTCCTTCTTTACGGTCTCAAGCTTCCCCCAACTCCTCGCAATGACCTGGTGCAGGTCTTTTTGACCGGCGTGCCGGGACTCAATCAGCCTCCCGATGTCACTCCCTCCGAACAGATCCGGCTCAACGTGGCCATTCCACCCAACCAGAATCCCAACCGGCTGGGGGTGATCGCAGGCGACTTAGCGGGTTTTCCCAACGGGCGTCGTCTGGAAGATGATGTGGTGGATATTGCGCTGAGAGTGGTGGCAGGTGTGCTTGTGGAGGGGTTCAATATTGCTCCCAACAATCTTTTGGGAGATGGTGTGGACCGGAACGAGAAGTCCTTTTTGTCGAGGTTTCCCTATGTGGCGGCTCCGCATCAGGGATTTGAACATCGCCATCACCGGGTAGAGCCTCCAGCACCGGCATTGAAGACGAAGATCCGGCAGGGCCGGCCCAATGCCCACCTGTCTGTGGCTGTGCTGCAGAAAGACGGCGTTTCGGTTGCGCCGGGTATGCGGGTGGAGTTCTCGCGGTCCGTCAGCGGGCAGACGACCGACTTCGCGTGGTCCGGGATGACGGATACGCAGGGCCTGGCGGAGGTGCTCATCTCGCCGTCCGGCGAATGGAGGAACACCAGCGGGATGTATGTGGCCCGGCTTATGGATCCGGGTACGGGAGAGCAGCTCGGGACCTGGACCAGTATCCCGGTAAGCGCCGGGCGGCAGACATACCTGACGCTGCAGATCGGGCAGCGGGCGCGGGCGAAGCTGGCGAAAGCCGCCGGGAAGGCCGCCCTGGGGCAGAACCAGCCCAATCCCTTTAACCCTGCAACGACCATCCGCTTCGAGTTGGCCGAGGCGGTTCCCGTCCAACTGAATATCTACAACGCTCTGGGGCAGCTCGTGCGAACCCTGGTGGATGATTCCCGGGGGGCGGGCGTGCATCTGGTGCGCTGGGACGGGCGAGACAACAGGGGCAACCAGCTTTCCTCCGGACTCTATTTCTACCGGCTTGAAGCGGAAGGATTCGCGGAGGTTCGGAAGATGCTGCTGGTGAAGTGAGGGAGGCAGGAGGAATGGAACAGGTTTTGAAGGGGTTCGCGGCGACGGTCTTGCTTCTGCTTGCGGGGGACGTGCTTGCTCACGACTTCTGGATTGAGCCCGCGACTTTTCAGCCGGCAGAAGGCACGGATCTTGGGGTGGGGCTGCGCGTGGGCGAGGCTTTCAAGGGCGTGGCCTACCCGCGTAACCCCGGTCACATCCGGCGGTTTGTGCTGGCCGAGCCGGGGGGAGAAAAGGACGTGCCCGGACGGGCCGGGGGGGACCCCGCCGGACAGGTACGGATCGGGGAATCCGGGAGCCTGGTTCTGGGATATCGAAGCACGCGCACGGTATTTCAGATGGGCGCCGAGGCGTTTGAGGCTTATCTGCGGGAAGAGGGGTTGGACCAGGTTGCGGAGTACCGCGCCCGGCGCAGGGAGACCGGGAGGCCCGTGCGGGAGGCGTTTTCGCGCTGCGCCAAGGCTGTGATTCAGGCGGGGGACGCGCCGGGCGCCGGCCACGACCGGGCGCTGGGCTTCGCCCTGGAACTGGTGCCCGAGCGCAATCCCTATACGCTGCGTTTGGGCGATGTCCTGCCCGTGCGCATCCTTTACCAGGGTCAGCCGCTTGAGGGCGCTCGCATCGCGGCCATCAACGCGGAGCGCCCCACCGAGGTGGGGTTGAGGCGCGATCCGACGCGGAGGGGCGGGTACGCCTGCGGCTGGATTGGAGCGGCCGCTGGCTGGTTAAAAGCGTCCACATGGTGCCCGCGCCCCGGGATGTGGCTGCGGATTGGGAGAGTTTCTGGGCGTCGCTGACCTTTGATCTGCCGGGGGTTCCGTAATATGATTCCGTCGGGCCAACCACAGGGTCGGGTAGAAAGGGAGTCTGGATGTCTACCCAGGAAAACGTCCGGATCGCCCGGGCGCACTACGAGCTGTTTAACCGGCGCGATTTTGACCGGTGCGCGCTTCTGGTGGCCGGGTGTGTGGAGTGGACCAGCGTTCCGTCCGGCAGGCGGTTTCAGGGTCTGTCGGGGTATCAAAGATTTGTTGAGAACTGGACGATCGCCTTTCCCGACGCCAGGGTGGAGATCCTCAACTTAGTGGCCGCCGAAGACTGGGTGGTGGCGGAGTTTACCGGCCAGGGCACCCATCGGGGACGCCTGGCAGGCCTGGCAGGCCCTCTTCCTCCGACCGGCCGGCGGATGCATATGCCTTTTTGTGAAGTTCTCCAGATCAGGAATTGCAGGATCGTTAACGGCCGACTTTATTTTGATGTGGCCACGCTGATGGACCAGTTGGGCTTTTCCGGACCTGTGTAAATCGTAAGCGTTTACCGCGGAGACGCGGAGGACGCGGAGGACGCGGAGGACGCGGAGGACGCGGAGGACGCGGAGGACGCGGAGAAAAGCAAAATCGATTGGTGTAAAGAAGCGGCCATACGCGACTTCTCTTCAACTCCCTCCCGTTCACCCCTGCTCTACCCGGCTGCAGGTGTGAGTGAAAAGAGCAGGAGAGAATAGCGTATGGCCGCTGTTTTTTCTTCGACATTCGATATTCGCTTTTTCATTCCGATGGCACAAAATCCTCCCGCCGCATGCCGTAGATCTCCAGTTTGTTGTACAGGGTTCGCCGGGTAATGCCGGCCTGGGCCGCAGCCCGGCTGATGTTGCCCCGGGTCTGGGTGAGCAGGGTGCGGATGTAGTCCCGTTCAATGTCTTCCAGCGCGATGCGGCAGACCTGCTTCAGGCTCATTTCTTCAGCCCCGGCGGGCAGGGTCCGTTTCTGTGAGCCACCCTGCGAGGGCAGGTCCACCTGGGAGAGATACGATGTTTGTTCCAGCAGTACGGCCCGGGCAATGACATTTTCCAGTTCCCGGATGTTTCCCGGCCAGGGGTAGGCGACCAGGGCGGCCAGCACAGGGGGGGCGACGGTGTCGACCTGCTTGTTGAACCGGGCGCAGGCGTCCTTGAGAAAGTGGGCGACCAGGAGGGGGATGTCCTCTGCCCGTTCGGACAGGGGGGGAAGGTGGATTTGCATGGCGTTTAGACGGAAGTAGAGGTCTCGTCTGAACAGTTTCTCCTGTTCCAGCTCTTCCAGCGGCCGGTTGGTGGCGGACAGGATGCGGACGTCCACCTGGACTTCCTTTTCGCCCCCTACCCGCGCGAAGGCTTGCGCTTCAATCGCCCGTAAGAGTTTTGCCTGCATGGCGTAAGGGATCTCTCCGACTTCGTCTAAGAATAGTGTGCCCTTATGGGCCAGTTCCATTTTGCCGCTGCGCCGCCGGTCCGCGCCGGTAAACGCCCCGCGTTCGTGGCCGAAGAGTTCGCTTTCAAAGAGGCTTTCCGGAAGGGCCGCGCAGTTGACGGCCACAAAGGGCCTGTCCCTCCGGTCGCTTTCCTCGTGGATGGTCCGGGCAACCAGCTCTTTCCCCGTTCCGGTCTCGCCCCGGATGAGCACCGCCATGTCGCTTCCGGCCACGGCTTTGATGAGTTCAAAGACCCTGCGCATGGGCTCGCTCTGGCCCAGGAAGGGGCCAAAGCGGTGCCGGTCTTCCACTTCGGCCCTGAGCAGGTCGAAGGCCTGGGTCTTGCGGCGCATCTGCACCACGTCGGCAATCTGCTGGGCCAGGGCCTCCAGGGCCACCACATCGCCCTGGTCGAAGGCGTTGACTACATCGCTTTCTACGTTGAACATGCCTTCAATTTTTCCATCGATGAGGATGGGGATGCACAGTTCGGATTTGGTGGCCAGCCGTTCCACCGCAACATAAGCCGGTTCCCGGCTCACATCGTTGGCCAGCAGCATCCGCCCGTTTCGGGCCACCCAGCCCAGCATCCCCTCGTCGATGCTCTGGCGGTAGCCCTTGGAGACCCGCCCCCGGTAGGCGCCCGCATGGGCGGTGAGGACCAGGGTCTGGTTCGCACCGTCGACCATAAAGAGGGAAACGTTGTAATAGTCCAGGCTTTCGCGGATGGACACAATGGCCAGGTCGAAGAAGTCGGGGAGGTCCATGCCCCACACGTCCTGCTGACCCAGCCGATTGATCAGGTTCAACTGGCGGTTGCGCTTGTGTTCGGCGGGCAGGGTCCGGGAGGAGGCCAGGTGCTCTCCCAACTTCATTGCTTCGTCCGTCCACGCGTTGAGTTCCTCCGGATCGGGGGAGCGTTTTTCGCTGAGGCCGATGTTGAGCGTTCCAACGCCTTTTTCCCCCGAGACAACAGGGACGACCACAACGCCGGCGACTTTTGCGCCGGGCAGGAGGGCGCTGATTACACCGGTATCGTAGAAAACGTCCGGGGCGCCGGCTTTCAGGACCTTCCGGACCGCTGCCGGATATACGCCCTCCTCCGCTCCGATTTCCGGGCCTGCATGTCCTCCCTCGCGCCGGGTTAGAGGCAGTACCACAATTCCCCGGTTTTCCGAAGTTCTGGTGAGTACGATGCTTGCCGGACCTGTTGCCACTCGTTCGAGGGTTTCCGACAGCATCGCCCATATATCTGTGAGGATAGCAGGCACGGGTTTCTCTCCTTAGCCCTCGTGCAGGGGGATTTCCACCGCCGACGGATGCGTGTTGTCGTGATACAGTCGGGCGCAAAATGGTTCGAAGTAGGGAAAAGCGTAGGTCGTGTTGTAGTTGCTTATCGCCAGCCGCAGCCGGTGTCCCGTTTCCAGGCGATAGCCGATGGTGCGCAGTTCGATCTGCACGGTTACATGCCGGCCCGGGTCGGCCGTGCGTGTGCCAAAGTGCCCCCGCGTGATCAGCGTTTCACCTCCACCGGGCTCCACGTCGAATAGCTCTGCGTGGACCTGGAAAGAGGGCCGGTTGGGCAGCATGTAGAAGCGGGCTACCGGGGCTCCCAGGATCTCGACCGGCTCCGCAAGCAGATCGCCTTCGAACGCCGTCACCTCCCGGGCGAGCGCCTCGGGTACGCCTTCCATGTTGTCGGCGAGCGCCGACCGGAGGGTGTAGTCGAGGTTGAGAGGGACGTTGTTGACGTTTGCGTGCGTGTCCGGCTGCTTTGGGGCGTCGTCCGCCAGAGTGCCCCCGGTTCTCAGGTAAAAGGTGCGGGTCTCCACATCCGCCGGCGGCAGGGTGTCCACGCCCACGTGGTCCCACCCCGGCCGCTGTGTGTATAGAACTGCGGGCTCTTCCATGATTCCGTTCGTCTCGTGCTTGAGCCAGTGGTCCAGCCAGCGGTCGATCAGGTCCTGCCGGACCTTCTGGGCCTCCGGGTCGTCCTGGCCGTCGTGTCCCCCACCGCCCAGATAGAGCTTTTTAGGCACGTTCAGCCGGTTGAACATTTCCAGTACTTCGTTGGGGGGCATTCCCACGTCGTGCCAGCCGTGCAGGATAAATACCGGGCAGCGGATGCGGTCCACAAACAGCAGCGGCGACCGGGGCCGCACCCATTCCCGAACCAGGTGCCAGTCTCCGGAAAGCGCCCACTGACGCATCAGTTCCTGAAACCCTGCCGTCATGATCCGCCGCCGCATGGTGCGCGTGAAAAACCACCTGGCCAGGCAGCCGTTGTGTACCGCAAATTCGTCGAAGTTCGTGAAGATGTTCTGCGGCACCACGGTGGCCACACCGGGATGGTGTATTGCGGCCATGTGCGCGTGCCACCCGCCCTGCGAACTTCCCACCACTCCCAGCTTCTCTGGATGTACCGGCTGCTCGCGGAGTACCCAGTCGATCATGTCCTGAAGGTCGAAGATTTCCCGGGCGCCCATGTGAAACGTCAGCCCCTCTGACCCCCCCTGCCCCCGTACGCTGTAGCAGACCGCCAGGTACTCCCGCTCCGCTAGTGGTCGATTTCAGAAGTTCGCATGAGTTTATGCAGCCAGCCGGATTCGCTGCATTCGTTCTTCCAATTCCTGCCTTGTAAAGCGCCAGTTGAAAGGTTCGGCAGTGAGATTATAGTATTCCTCAAAGCCCAAGATCCTGGCTTCCATCGCCTGTCGATCTGCCAGGTCATTGGGCGTGAGCGCCTTTCTTTGCAAGATCGAGAAATAGATCTCAATCTGATTGAGCCAACTGGCGTGGATAGGGAGATGGACGGCAATGGCATTTTCATAGGCATCCTGGAGCCGTTTAGGGAACGTGGTGGTGTAATGAGAAGATCCGTTGTCCACAATCCAGAAGACCCGATCAGCCGAAGCATAAGGCTCCCGTCCCATCACCAGGTCCACCAGCTTTTGAAAGGGCACGATGCCGGTTTTCTCATCCACACGCCCAAAGATGTGCCCTGAGAACACATCCAGTGCAGACAGATAGGCCACTGTGCCCATCCGTTTGTAGTCATTTTCCATACGAATGGGTTTGCCACAATCAGGTGGCAATGTGGCAAACTCTCGGGCTAAGATTTGGAGTTGGGATTTTTCATCGGCACAGATAACGAAGTCTTTCTTGCCAAGCGGTATCCCCTCCCATATGCCTTGATACAGGTCCAGAATGCGACTGGCTTTCTCTAAAAAGTTGGGGGCTTTGATATGAAGCCAGGATCGGTGATACCAGGGACGAAGGGCATCCTCTTTGAGAATGCGCCAAATCGTTGTGGGTGAGATTGAAGTGATCAACGCACACCTTAACACTTCCTGTTGAATCTCAAATAAGCTGAACCGAGACAGGGGCAACCCCCGTTGTGCGGGCAGTTGACAGGCAATGGCTTTGACTTCACTGACTTGCACAGGGGGAAAAAGTGGGCGGTCGCCCACTGCGCGGTAGATCCTCTAAAGTGAAGCCTTCTTCAGTCCACCTTTTTCGCCACTTCTGCGCCGTAGGTGAACTGACACCTGCCCTGTCGGCTAACCTCTGGTTGCCAATGGCTTTATTCTCGGCTAAGGCCACCACCATCTTTGCCCGCTGCACCTGGGATTGAGGCGCGTTGCGCTGACGAATGATTTTCTGGGCTTTTGCCAGTTGGGCTTTTGTGAAGCGAGGTTGGTATTGGGGAAGGGGACCTGACATTATACACCTCCTTTACCGATTGGAATGAGGCGTATAACATACCCCTTTTTTGCCACCTATGCAACCTCATGCGTATTTGCGAAATCGACCACTAGCCGCCGCGCCTGCCCCAGGGTTGACGCTTTGCTGCCCGTATCTCCGTGGCCATGCACCAGCAGCACTCCGGGCCATCCTCCCTCCGGCGCGTCTCCCTCGGGCGTGCAGACCGACGCATCCAGCCGCACGCCGTCGTTCATCTCCACCCGGCACTCCCGCTCAGCAATTGCCATCCGATCCTCCGTTTTCAATCCTTCATTTCCCTATCTCCACCACCAGCCCATCCTCCCCTACCATCACCTCACCATCGTACCCTTTTCTTATCTGCTCCGCCATTCTGTACGGCGCTGTCCGATCTCCCGTAATATCTTCCATCACCAGGTGTTTGATCATCACCCGCTTCACTTCCGCCTCCGTTGCGATGCGTGCGATGTCCGACGGTGTGATGTGCCAGTGTCCCCAGGGCTGCTGCGCCAGGAACTCGGGCGTTCCCGAACACTCGATTGCCAGCAGGTCCGCTTCCCGGCAGAAATTGGGGAACTGTTCGTCCGGCGTTCCGTCTCCCGTAATCACTACCCGGTGGTCGCCAGCGTCCACCCGGTAGGTGAGTGTTGGGATTCCGCCGTGATCGGTGAAGGTCGCCGCTATTTGGCAGCCGTCCGCCGACAGGAATTCTCCCTCCCGGTCTACTTCGATTACCTCCGGGTCCAGCGGCGAGATGTCCTTTCCGTGTCCTACCCGGCTCCGGATGTCCTGCTCGAACGGCGGCCGGATAATGCGCGTGACAAAATCGACCGTGCCCGCAGGGCCGTAGATTTGCAGCTTCTTCTTTCGCCCTTTAACCCAGCCTACGAATACCAGATAAGGCACATCCACAATATGGTCAAAATGCAGATGCGTCAGAAACAGCCGGTCCACGGTTTCACATCCTACCCCGGCACGCGCCAGGTTCGTGCTGGCCGACCGACCGCAGTCGAACATCAGCACCCGGTCTCCCACCCGAAGGATCTGCGCCGGGCCTCCTCGATTCGGGTTGTCCCGAACCGCTCCGCTGCCCAGCATGACAAAACGCAAACCCATCTCATTCCCTCTCCATGTACCACCCAGGTTCCAGGTTCCAGGTTTTGTGGCCTTCCGTGATGCCAATATACTACCTTCAATCCACCCTGTCAACGCGGGAACCTTCAGGACAATCGAAATGGCTGAGTGGAATTCCCTGTACTCTTTCCCTCCGGCATCAATGGCGTATCCAATCGAACACAGCCGTATCCGATCAGATACATTTTGACGGGTTTCTGACAGATGAAGAAACCAGACCAATCTCTGTTAACGCCTTATTTTTCAATTGGTTTTGCTTTTTTGAGCTGAGTTTCTAAAACCTGGTACGGTCCTTGCGATATCTTCTCAACAGAAGACGACAACCTGACTGCGCCGTTAAAACCAAATCCCATAAGGAGAAAGTCATGACAATCAACGAGGAAATCTGGGGCGATGTGGCCGTCCTGACCGTGGAGGGCACGTTGAGGTGCCGGCCGGAGGTGACTCCGTTCCACGACCGGGTCAAGCGCCTGGTGAAGGTGGGCATTACCAACGTGGTGGTCGATTTTTCGGGTGTGAAGTGGTTCGGCAGTGCGATGCTGGGTATTCTGGTGGCCAGCCTGACCACGCTGCACCAGGTTGGTGGGGACCTGCGGCTGACGGGCATTGGCGGGAAAATCAAGAAGGCCATGAGGGTCACGCACCTGACCCGGGTCTTCCGCACGGTTGAGACGGTGGACCGGGCCGTGGCAAGCTTCGAGACGCGGGCCTCAGCGCCGGACGCGATTCTGGCATAGAGGGAGATGATTTACAGTACCTCCCCAGTTCCTGCTTGACTTCCACGGTACTGGGCTTTTACTTGGTATCTGATCGGATACGAATGTATCTGATTGGATACGGTTTTGTACGGGTTTTCCGAGAATTTCATGTGAACCGTTTTGTTTTTAAGATTTTGTTTATAAAAATATTATCTCGAAAATCATCCATTTTCACAATGCCGGCACGTATGTTGCCTGTATGTATTGCTTCGGAGTACGGACACCTGTTCTGCGGCCACCTCTACATCAGGGACCTCCCATGGCAAAAGAAAAGATTCTCATCGTGGACGACGAAGCAGATATTGCCGAGGTGCTGGGCGATCGGCTGGCGGCGAGTGGGTTTGATGTGCGCGTGGTGCATAACGCCCGGGCGTGCTACGCGGCCGTGGCGGAAGAGGCGCCGGATCTGATCCTGCTGGATATCCAGATGCCCGAGATCAGTGGGATGGAAGCCCTGGCGGAGTTGAAAATCCACTACCCGAAGATCCCGATTCTAATGGTGAGCGCTTCGACGGTGCGGGAAGCCGCCCGGGAGGCGATGGAAAAAGGCGCGGAGGGATTTCTGTTGAAGCCCTTTGAACCGGAAGAGTTAATGGGGAAGGTCAACGAGATCCTGAACAAGGCCTGAGGCAAATCAGGGCACCCATCGCCGTTTTTCTGGCTTCTGCTGTGCCGATTTCTTACATTTGGTTATTCAGACGGATCTTCTATCTGCGTGCATCTGTGGTTCCACAACAAAGAGGTGATTCATGTCGGGTGAAAAAGTTCTGATTGTAGACGACGACGAAGACATCCGGGAGCTGCTGACGGATCGTCTGGACGCCGTGGGCTACGAAACCGCCGTTGCTGTAGATGGGCTTGAGGGTCTGGAGGCGATCCGGAAGGAGACGCCCGACCTGGTCTTCCTGGATATCCGGATGCCGAACTTAGATGGGTTCGGGGTGCTGGAGGCGGTCCGGAAGGAGGGCCTGGAAACGGTTGTGGTGGTGATTACCGCGCACGGCAGCGTTGAAAATGCGGTGCAGGCGATGCGGTTGGGGGCGTACGATTTTGTGGAGAAACCGTTCGACTCGGGACGCATCGAAGTTGTGATGGAGAAGGCCCTGGAACGGGCTTCCCTGAAGCGCGAGCACGAGGCTATGCAGGAGGTTATCCGGGAGCAGACGCCGGACTTCATCGGCGAGGCGCCGGTTATGATGGATATTGCAGCCACGGCCGAGCGGGCCGCGGCCAGCGACGCCACCGTGTTGATCTTAGGCGAGAGCGGGACCGGCAAGGAGGTGCTGGCTCAGGCCATTCACACCTGGAGTCCCCGGAAGGAGGGCCCTTTTGTGGCTGTTAACTGCGCCGCGCTGCCCGACCAGCTGCTGGAAAGCACCCTGTTTGGCCACGAGAGAGGGGCGTTTACCGGCGCGGTGAACCAGAAGAAGGGGAAATTTGAACTGGCCCGGGGAGGCACCATTCTCTTGGATGAGATCGGGGAGATGAAGCCGGAGCTTCAGGTGAAGCTTCTGCGCGTTTTGCAGGACGGGGTGTTCGAGCGGCTGGGGGGGACAAAATCGATCCGGTCGAACGTTCGGCTGCTGGCCGCAACCAACCGCAACTTAGAAGAGGCGATGGCCGAGGGCCACTTTCGCGAAGACCTTTACTACCGGCTGAACGTGGTCACGCTCACGCTTCCTCCTCTGCGCCAGCGCGCAGAGGATATCCCGACTCTGACAACACATTTCTTAGAGCGCTACAGCCGCGAAGCCAAGCGGCGGTTCAAAGGCATTTCCGAGGAGGCCATGGCCTGCCTGATGTCCCACGCCTGGCCGGGCAATATCCGGGAACTGGCAAATGCGATCGAGCGCGCTGTGGTGCTGGGGCTGAGCGACTTTATCGAGGCTGAAGACCTGCCGACGCACGTGGTGAGCCTCAAACGCGGAAAGGCGGAGGTCAAAGTGGATACCGGTTTGCCCTTTCACGAGGCCGTGGACGCGTTCAAACGCAGTATGATTATGGACTGCCTGAAAAGAACCGACGGCAACCAGTCCAGGGCGGCCGAAGAGCTGGGCCTGCAACGGACCTACCTGGCGCGGCTTATTACCAATCTGGGGCTGCGGGAGGCTCTTGAAGACAACGCTCAATAGATGGGAAAGGCAGAAGGCAGACGCATTGGCGAATAGATGATTCGCTGATCTACCGATTGGCACTGGAGGTACCGCTATGGCCGAGGAAAGCGCCACCATTCTCGTGGTTGACGACGACGAGGATATCCGCGAGTTCTTACAGGATCGCCTGGAGTTTCTCTCTTACCGTGTACTCACCGCAACGGACGGTGTTGAGGGACTGGAGCGCATCCGATCCGACCGGCCCGATCTGGTTCTTCTGGATATCCGGATGCCCAACTTAGATGGGTTCGGGGTGCTGAAGGGAATTGCAGAGGAAGAACTAGAGGCCACCGTTGTTATGATTACGGCGCACGGCTCGGTCCAGGCGGCCGTGCAGGCGATGCAGGAAGGGGCTTTCAATTTTCTGCAGAAACCCTTCCAGCCCGAAGACATCGAACGAACGGTGAAACATGCCTTGGAACGGTCCCGACTGATCAAGGAGAATCAGCGGCTGGAGCAGGAGCTGGCCGAGGCCAAAGACCGGCTGATCAGCGATATGCAGGGCGAGCTCCAGGCGGCCCACGACATGCAGATGGATCTTTTGCCCGCAGCGCCGCCGACGGTAGAGGGCATGGAGCTTTCGGGCATTTGCATTCCGGCCAAGGAGGTGGGGGGAGATTATTATGCGTTTCTGGAAAACCTAAGTGAAGACGGGTCCAGGCTGGGCATTGTTTTAGCCGATGTATCGGGCAAGGGAATGCAGGCCGCCACCGTGGCGATGCGCTTCAACGAGATGCTGCGCTATGAGGTGATAGGCAGAAGTTCTACGCTCGAGGTTCTGAACGGCCTGGACAGGTCTCTGCGGGGCCGGATTCCCGAGGTGATGTTCGTTACCTGCGGCATTGGCATTCTGGACCTGACTCAGAGATCGCTCACGCTGGCCAGTGCGGCGAACCCGGAGGTTTACCACTTTCGCCAGAGCGAAGCGACCGTTCGCCCCTTGGAGCTAACCGGGTATCCGCTGGGCCTGCCGATTGTCGTAGACGATTCGGACCTGTTCAGCAGTATCCGCGTGGATCTAAGTTCGGGAGACCTGCTTGTTTTTACCTCGGACGGCGTTGAGGAGGCCCGAAACGAAGCGGAGGAGTTTTACGGGGAGGCCCGGCTGAAAATGCTCGTCCACACCTGCGGCCTGGAGGGCGCATCGGCCGAGACGGTGCGGGATAAGATCGTGTCCGACGTGGTTCAGTTTATGGGAGGGTCCGACCAGACGGACGATATTACGGTGATTGTTTTGCGGGTTGTGTAGGACCCCTCCCCCGGCCCCTCCCCGAATCGGGGAGGGGAGAGAAGAAGCCTTGTAACGAGGTTTGTCTGATGTTACCATTCAACCTTCTTCCGTGTCCCACACGCAGCATTTCGAGGCAGGCGCTGCGTGTGTTCACCCAATTTGTAGTCACGAAACCCCACGCCATCCCACCGGCACGAAAAACACGAAACCCATCCCCACCTTCTTCAGGGCCACACCGCTTTGGGGGGTGGGGTGGCGTGGTTTCGTGTCTTTCGTGTTTTTTCGTGCTCTTCGTGATTCAAACCCTCCACGCCGCCACACCATACCAGCCCGTGCACCCCGATCCCGTCCTGGAATCCTGGCGCTGGCGTTCCTTCCCGGAGCTGAAGGGGCTGGGCCTCGAGTGCATGGCCGAAGACCGGGACGGGAATATGTGGTTCGGCACAAACGATGGCGTGCGCCGCTACGACGGGGTACGCTGGACTGCCTATACGCCCGCAGATGGCCTGCCGGGTGCGCCGGTGTACGCGCTTTGCGTCACACGGGACGGGTCTGTGTACGCGGGCACAGAGCTGGGCATCAGCCGGTTCAGCGATGGGAAATGGCGATCTGTTTTTCCGCCTGAAGGCAATCTGTCCTGGTTCATCTGGGACCTGGTGGAGGCATCGGACGGCAGCCTGTGGGCAGGCACCTCGTGGGGAGCGCTGCGCCTGGACCGCGAGGGTTCAACGCTCTATACGACGGAAGAGACGGGAGCCGCCTTGAAGCTGATCGCGCCTTATGTACGGCTTGCCGTCGTGCCGGAAAAGGCGGCTCCTGCCCGCCCCTGGGCCGAGGGGATTGGGGTAACGGCCGTGCGAGGGACCATCTATGGTCTTGCCCCCGGCGGCCCCGGAGAGGCCGCAGCGTTGAAGGTAGGGGACCGTATTCTGACTGTGGATGGGATTGCTCCAGGAGCAGCATCGAGAGCTTTATTCGGACCTGCGGGCGCTCCGATAACATTAACCGTGCAGCGGGAGGGCCGTGCCGAACCCTTCGAGGTAACCGTCACACGGGAGCGGGTGGAGGGAGCCTTCCGCGTGTTCCGGGTTTGGGATGTCTACGAAGACAGGGAAGGCGTGATGTGGTTTGGGCTGGGTGAGGTAGTAGTAGGCGGCGAGATCGTCCGCTGGGACATTCGTAAAACTGAGTCGGATGCTGCCGAAGCCTGGCGGCTCTACACGGAGGAGGACGGCCTGGACATCGGCAGTTATCCACGTATTCTCCAGACCCGGGATGGGGTGATATGGACGGTCTCCGGCAGCGCCTTCAAAGGCGTGAACCGGTTTGACGGGAAGACGTGGAGGACCTTCGGATCACGCGCATTCGGTGGGGCCGGGATGAACAATTCCATCCTGGAGACAGGGGACGGGACGCTCTGGGTGGGCGAATGGGGCAGACTGAACGCATACCGGAACAGGGCGGGGAATGCGACCGCGGGGGAGCGTTTGGATGGGGGAACCCCGGATCCCCGCCTGCGCGGGGACAGTCCGGGGCAAGCCTGGACGGTCTACAAGTCGTCCGATATACCGGTTCCGAATACCAGAATTGTCGTTCTTTTAGAGGCATCCGACGGGGCGCTCTGGGTGGCGGGCCTGGGTCAGCAGGCCCTCCGGCTGGACTACGGGACGTCCCGGTGGACATCCTACGAGGGCCTGATGTTCCAGTGCGAGACGCCCGACGGCGCGCAGTGGTTTCTTTCGCAAGACGACGGGGCCGTGCGCTACAACAGGAAAACGTGGACACGCTACGGGGTTGAGGATGGGCTGATGGATGCGCCTGTTAAGCTCATCACAACGCGGGAGGGTATCCTCTGGGCTGTGGGGAGTCACGATACCACGGCCGCCACAGCCCGGTTTGATGGGAGAAGGTGGTCCATGAAGACCTATCCCCGGTTCTCCTGGAGCATCGGCCCAGGGGCAGTCTACGAGTCTTCGGACGGCGCGCTCTGGTTTGGATCAGCCTGTTTGCCCGCTGAGGGGGACTACCTCGGAGGCGTGCTCCGGTACGGCATTTCTGAGCAGACAGGGGAAAATATCTGGACCCATTACACCCCTCCGGAAGCCCCCAAGTCTTGCACTTATGGTATTGGACAGACTGCCGATGGCGTCCTCTGGTTCGGAGGCCCCGTCAATAGGGTCAATCGTCGATTTGATGGACAGGCCTGGACGGCTATTACCGAACCGGAGGAGTTCACAACCTCCGCCATCACCGCGATATATACCACGCCGAAGGGAGACCTCTGGGTGGGCACCCGGACCTACGGCGCGTTTCGGTTCGACGGGCAGGTGTGGACCCGCTACGATGTGCGGGACGGTCTGCCGGATAACCGGACTGCAAGCATCCTCCAGGCGGACGACGGCAGCGTCTGGGTCGACACGGCTGAAGGCGCCAGCCGTTTCGACGGGCGAACCTGGACGACACAGGCTTTCCCTGAGCGTATGCCCGGTGGGCAGCGGTGGCGGTACCGGTCGTTCCGGCAGTCCGGGGACGGGGCGCTCTGGATCAATTACGCCTCCGGAATTTGGAGCAGACGAGCCATGCCCGGCAGATCTGAGAAGGCCGGCAGCATCGGCACACTCCGCTACGAGCCTGATGCCGATCCTCCGGAAACGGAGATTACCCTGTCGCTAGACAGAGTCTCCCAGCCGGGCAATACAACCCTGGCCTGGATGGGCGTAGATCCCTGGGGTTCGACGCCGGATGAGAAACTCCAGTATGCTTATCGTATGGATGGAGGCGAATGGTCTCCCTTCTCCTCCAAAGTGAGTCACATCTTTCAGACCCTGGACAGCGGGGACCACACGTTTGAGGTGAAGGCGCGGGACCGGGATTTCAACGAAGATCCCACGCCGGCCAGGGTACAGTTTGTTGTGGTCCCTCCGGTCTGGAGACAGCCCTGGTTCATCGGGATGGTCGTTGTCTTTCTGGGGATTATCGGATTTCAGGCCTCTCGAATTATCGCCAGCAATCGGAAGCTCAAACAGAGCAATCTCGCGCTGTCCTTGGCGAATAAGGAGCTGTTCGGGGTGAACCGGGAACTCCAGCAGAAGTCCGGTGACCTGGAAGATGCGAACGAACGGTTGAAGGAAGTGGATGTCTTGAAGACCGATTTTTTCTCCAATGTCTCCCACGAACTGCGAACACCGATGACGGCCATCAAGGGCTATGTGGACAACATGTTAGACGGCATCGCCGGAGACCTCAGCGAACGCCAGGATCGTTACCTGAACCGGATCAAGTCGAATGCCGACCGATTGACCCGCCTCATCAGCGACCTGCTGGACCTCTCGCGGGTGGACAGAGGCCGCGCAGACCTGCTCCAGCTTGAGACCCGGAAGCTCTCGGTGCGAGAGGTTGTATCGGAAGCCGTGGAGAGCCTGCGGCCGGTTGCAGAGGGAGCGGGGTTGAAGCTTCGATTCGAAGGCAGCGATGGGGATGCGACGGCCGACCCGGACCGTCTGGTGCAGATTATAACCAACCTGGTGGGCAATGCGATTAAGTTCACCGAGTCAGACGGAGAGATCAGCGTCACGGTCAAGCGCGACGGCACGGGGTATGTGCAGACCATTGTGAAGGACACAGGTAAGGGTATTCCAGAAGGGGATGTGGAGAAGGTGTTCGACCGGTTTCACCAGGTGAAGGGGACGACGGGAGGCACAGGGTTGGGGTTGCCGATTACGAAGGAGCTTGTGGAGCTGCACGGGGGGAAGATTTGGGTGGAGAGCGAGGAGGGGGTGGGAAGTACGTTTACGTTTACATTGCCGGAGGGTTAGGATCACGAAAGTACGAAGGGCACGAAAAACACGAAGCCACCCCACACAACCCAACCGGAGGAGTCGCACACGGCGATCCGCGATGCTTTACAATAGCCTGCGGAACGCTTCGACGGTAAGACCGATGTCGTTCAGAATGCTTTTTAATGTACGGCGTTTTATGGTTTGTCCACGATGTCTGGGCACAATGGTGTGACGACCATCCGAGATCCGACGCCAGACCTCGTGGCTGCCCTTTGCCTGGCGATAGAATTCAAAGCCGAGTTTCCGGAGTACCCGAATGACCTCCCGGTCTGTAACGGCGGGAAATCGGCCCGGCATGGGTTAGCCTTCTGCCTGAACTGGAATGCTGCTGGTAACAATCAGGTTGCCTTCAACTTCAGGAATCGTCGGCGTGGGTTTTCCGAGTTCTTTGTAGGATTCGAGGATGACCCGGATGGCATCCTCCAGGTTCTCCAGCGTTTCGGTATAAGTTTCACCTTCCACATGGCAGCCCGGCAGGATCGGACACTCGGCATAGTATCCGCCTTCTTCCATACATTCCAGAATAATGGGATACAAATGGGTTTTCATAGATTATCCTTTGCGAGGGTGATTTTAGGAAAGCAAAAATAACTCTAAGTCAATATAGAGCAAAATAAATAGCGTGTCAATCGCTCCTTCAGGATTAACTTGCCTGATGGTATGTGAGAGTGGGCAGCACGTTTACGTTTACATTACCCGAAGCGTGGGATTAGGATCACGAAAGTACGAAGGGCACGAAAGACACGAAACCACCCCACACACCCCAAGAAGAGGAGCCAGCTATGGCAGCTTCAAAGATCCTCATTGTGGACGACGAGCCTGACATCGCCGAGGTGCTGGGAGACCGCCTGGAGGCCAATGGGTTTGATGTGCGCATCGAAAATAGTGCGCGAGGCTGCTATGCGGCTGTGGAGGAAGAGGCTCCCGACCTGATCTTGATGGATATCCAGATGCCCGAGATCAGCGGTTTGGAAGCGCTGGTAGAGATGAAGAAGATCCACCCCGAGATTCCGATTTTGATGGTGAGCGCGTCCACGGCGAAGGGCGCATCGAATGAGCCGATAGAGAAGGGGGCCGCGGGTTTTGTGCTCAAGCCGTTTGAGCCGGAAGAGCTGATGGCAAAGATCAATGGCATTCTGGGCAACGGCGAGCGTTGAACCGGTCCTGATCTTCTCCTGTCTTGTGACTTCCGGATTCCAGTATCGAAGGACGGTCGGGTTCAACACTCCTCCACTCCCTGCCAGAGGTATCTATACATGACATTAATCGATGCGGTCTTGAACACGAAACCCCGCACCACCCCGCCGTCACGAAATCCACGAAGCCTATCTCCTTCCCCAGGGCCACACCGCTTTGGGGGGTGGTTTGGCGTGGTTTCGTGTCTTTCGTGTTTTTTCGTGCTCTTCGTGATTCAAACCCTCTACGCCGCCACACCATACCAGCCCGTGCATCCCGATCCCGTCCTGGAATCCTGGCGGTGGCGCTCCTTCCCTGAGCTGAAGGGCCTGGGCCTTAGCTGTATGGCCGAAGACAAAGACGGCAATATGTGGTTCGGCACAAACGATGGCGTGCGCCGCTACGACGGGGTACGCTGGACTGCCTATACGCCCGCAGACGGCCTGCCGGGTGCGCCGGTGTACGCGCTTTGTGTCACACGGGACGGGTCTGTGTACGCGGGCGCGGAACTGGGCATCAGCCGGTTCAGCGATGGGAAATGGCGCCCTGTTTTTCCGTCCGAAGGCAATTTGTCCTGGTTCATCTGGGATCTGATGGAGGCGTCGGACGGCAGCCTGTGGGCAGGCACCTCGTGGGGAGCGCTACGTCTGGACCGGGAGGAATCAACGCTCTATACGACGGAAGAGACGGGGGCCGCCTTGAAGCTGATCGCGCCTTATGTGCGGCTTGCCGTCGTGCCGGATGAGGCGACTCCTGCGCGTCCCTGGGCCGAGGGGATTGGGGTAAGGGCCGTGCGAGGGATCATCTTTGGTCTTGCCCCCGGCGGTCCCGGAGAGGCCGCAGGTTTGAAGGTGGGGGACCGCATTTTGACTGTGGATGGGAACGCTCCGGGACGAACATCGAGAGCCTTATTCGGATCTGCAGGCGCCCCGGTAACATTGACCGTGCAGCGGGAGGGCCGTGCCGAACCCTTCGAGGTAAATGTCACACGGGAGCGGGTGGAGGGAGCCTTCCGCGTGTTCCGGGTTTGGGATGTCTACGAAGACCGGGAAGGCGTGATGTGGTTTGGGCTGGGTGAGTCAGTGTCAGCGGGCGGTGAGATCGTCCGCTGCGACATTCGCAGAACCGGGTCGGATGCCGCCGAAGCCTGGCGGCTCTACACGGAGGAGGACGGCCTGGACATCGGCGGCAGACCGCGTATTCTCCAGACCCGGGATGGGGTGATATGGACGGTCTCCTGGCACGGTCTGAAGGGTGTGAACCGGTTTGACGGGAAGAGCTGGACGACCCAGCTGAGGGGCCTTGGAGTCAACTCTATCCTGGAGACAGAGGACGGGACGCTCTGGCTGGGTGGATTTGGCAGACTGAACGCATACCAAAACGGCGTCTGGACGGTCTACAAGGCGTCCGATGTGCCGATTCCGGATGTCAGGATCGTCGCTCTTTTAGAGGCATCCGACGGGGCGCTCTGGGTAGCGGGCCTGGGCCAGGAGGCCGTCCGGCTGGACTACAGGACGTCCCGGTGGACATCCTACGAGGGCCTGATCCTCCAATGCGAGACTCCCGACGGCGCGCAATGGTTTCTCTCCCAGGACGATGGGGTTGTGCGCTACAACAGGAAGACCTGGACGCGTTTTGGTGTCGAAGATGGGCTGATGGATACTCCTCGCAGGCTCATCACAACCCGGGAGGGTATCCTCTGGGCAGCGGGGAGTCACGACACCACGGCCGCGACAGCCCGGTTTGATGGGAGAAGGTGGTCCCTGAAGACCCATCCCCGGCTCTCCTGGAACATCGGCTCGAGTGCAGTCTACGAGTCTTCGGACGGCGCCCTCTGGTTCGGATCGGCCTGTTTGACCGGTGAGGGGGACTACCTCGGAGGCGTGCTCCGATATGGCATGTCTGAACAGACAGGGGAAAATATCTGGACACATTACACCCCTCCGGAGGCCCCCAGGAATTGCATTTATGGCATTGGACAGACTGCCGATGGCGTCCTCTGGTTCGGAGGTACGTTCGGACTGCGCCGTTTCGATGGGCAGACCTGGACGACCGTCACCGAGCCTGAGGAGTTCACAACCTCCCCTGTCAATACGTTGCGTGCTACCTCGAAGGGTGATCTCTGGGTGGGCACGCGGCACTACGGTGTGTTTTACTATAATGAGAAGGGGTGGACCCGATACGACGTGCGAGACGGCCTGGTGGATAACAAAATCACCAGCATCCTCCAGGCGGACGACGGAAGCGTCTGGGTCGGCACGCCTGAAGGCGACAGCCGTTTCGACGGGCGAACCTGGACGACACAGGCCCTCCCTGAGCGTATGCCCGGCGGGTGGCAGAGGCTCCGGCAGTCCCGAGACGGGGCGCTCTGGATCAATAACGCCTCCGGTTATTGGCTCTGGCGCGTCATGCCCGGCTTATCCATATCGGAGGAGGCCGGCAGCATTGGCACACTCCGCTACGAGCCTGATGCCGATCCCCCGGACACGGAGATTACCCTGTCGCTGGACAGAGTCTCCCAGCCGGGCAATACAACCCTGGCCTGGAAAGGGGCCGATCCCTGGCGTTCGACGCCGGATGCGGAACTCCAGTATGCTTATCGTATGGATGGAGGCGAGTGGTCTCCGTTCGCCTCCGAGATGAACCACATCTTTCAGGCCCTGGGCAGCGGGGACCACACGTTTGAGGTCAAGGCGCGGGATGGGGACTTCAACGAAGACCCTACCCCCGCGTCGGTCACGTTTACGGTCGTTCCGCCGGTCTGGCGCCAGCCCTGGTTCGTCGGGCTGATGGTCGTGCTGCTGGGCGCCATCGCCTTCCAGACAGGACGCGTCCTGCGCAGAGACCGCCTGCTGCGGGTGTCCAACGCTGCGCTCTCGGATGCGAACGAGAAACTGTTCGGACTCAACCGGGAGTTCCAGGATGCCAACGAGCGACTGCAGGAGCTGGATGTCTTGAAGACCGATTTCTTCTCCAATGTCTCGCACGAACTGCGAACGCCGATGACCGCCATCAAAGGGTATATTGACAATATGCTGGACGGCATCGCCGGAGACCTCAACGAGAAACAGGGTCGCTATCTCACCCGGGTCAAGGCCAACGCCGACCGCCTCACCAGGCTGATCAACACGCTCCTGGACCTCTCGCGCATTGACCGGGGCAGAACCGATCTGCTCCAGCTCAATGTGGGGAAGCTGCCGGTGGGGGAGGTGGTGAGCGAAGCGGTGGAGTCTCTGCGTCCTTTGGCCGAGGAGGCCGGGCTGGCACTGAGCTTTGAGGGTGAGGATGTAGACGGGATGGCCGACCGGGACCGGTTGGTGCAGATTGTGACGAACTTAGTGGGCAATGCGATCAAGTTTACCGAGTCGGGTGGTGAGGTGCGTGTGATGGTGAAGAAGGACGGGACGGGATACATTCAGACCGTGGTTCGGGATACAGGCAAGGGGATTGCGGCTGAAGATGTGGAGAAGGTTTTCGATCGGTTTTATCAGGTGAAGGGAGAGAGTGGGGTGACCCCGGGTACAGGATTGGGGTTGCCGATTACGAAGGAGCTGGTGGAGTTGCACGGAGGGAAGGTGTGGGCGGAGAGCGAGGTGGGGGTGGGGAGCACGTTTACGTTTACGTTGCCGGAGGGTTAGGATCACGAAAGTACGAAGGGCACGAAAAACATGAAGCCACCCCACACACAACCCGGTTCGGCGTATGTTGTACGCTGGACCGGGTTTTTTGTGTCTGGATTTGCTTCGACCGTATCTGATTGGATAGACGCGTATCCGATCAGATACGCAATTTATGGCTGGACAAAAGACAGCGCCTTATTGTGTGAAGATTTTAAACTGTTGTTTATAAATGTTTTAATAAAAAATTATCGCCGATTGGGAAGTCTGGCACACGCCTTGCGTAAGAAGATAAGCGAAAGCAGTAAGCAACTAAAGTTTCCACACCACACGTTAGAAGGAGGTACAAGATGTTCAGGCGAATCCACCACACAGTTTCCAGCGTTTTTACGCTGATGAGTCTTGCAAGCTTTGTCCTGTTGATCGGTTGCTCGGGTCAGTCGCCTCTGGCGCCTGAGAACGGAGCCGTTGAGATTACGGCTGAGAAGCCCGGCGCGAATGGGGGTAGGGTCAGCTATGAGGATCCTGAGGATGAGGATATGGGTCTGGAAGATGTGTCTTCCGACCAGATTTCCAAGCCGGCTCTGGGCAGCAACGCCCCCTCTGTGAGCGGCCAGGGTGAGGTGGAAGACACCGATCCCAATATCGCTGAGGAAGACTACAGAGAGTAACAGAACATTCGCCTCCCGGATTCAGAGGGCGCCGAAGAGTCACGGCGCCCTCTTTTTTTTGCGCCGGGGAATTTAAGTCTTGACGTTTGAGAGGAAAATTTGTAATTACCAAGTTCGATCGGTGTTGTTCTCCTATTGAATTCAGCCTATCTAAAGAGGCATTCTTGTAGCCGCAGGCTTCAGCCTGCGCCTCATGCCTGCAACGCACCCTGAAGGGTGCGGCTACAAGAATGCCTCATTAAAAAAGCTGAGATCAATAAGGACGCAAGGCGCTGCTACGGCGCCTATCTCCATTGCAGGTGATTTCCGGCCAACAAAGGGATGATTCCGATGGAACAATACGGACGCGCGATCCGATGGATCGCGGTTCTCCTTGTCGTGGCGATGGGAGGATGCGCAGAGGATGTCAGGATTGTGGAAGGCCCGTACGTGTTTCCCGAAGCGGCTGACCGCGTGGTGGTGATCTGGGAGACGGAGTTGCCCGGGGATTCATGGGTGGAGTACGGGCTTACAACAAGCTACGGGGTTCGGGTCGGGTCGGATACGCCCGTGCAGTCCCACCGCGTGCCCCTGTCGGGACTTCGGGCGGGGCGGCGGTATTTTTATCGGGTTTCTTCCGCGGGGAGCCGGCGTGAAGGGCGCTTTACCGCGGGCGTGCAGTTTGTGAAAGGGCCTTACTCCCAGAATGTGACGTCCTCGGGGATTGTGCTGATGTGGGAGACGGAACCGGCGGCCGAAGGGAGGGTCGCCTACGGTTCGGCGGGGGCGGCGAGCGATACGGTGAGGGCGGAAGGTTCGGGCGGGCTTCGGGAGGTGGTTGTTTCGGGGCTGCAGCCGGGAACGGATTATCGCTATCGTGTGTTTGCAGAGGGTCTCAGCAGTCCGGAAGGGGCGTTTCGCACTCCGGCGCCGGCCGACACCGCGTTCCGGTTTTTGCTTTATGGGGACAGCCGGAGCCATCCGGACGTACACGGCGGTCTGGTGGCGCAGATGGCGGGGCAGAGCTTTGACTTCGTGCTTCACTCGGGCGACTTTGTGGACGACGGTCAGAAGGAGGACCAGTGGGGGGTGCAGTTCTTCGATCCGGTGCGACCGCTGGCCCTGCGGGGGCCGATCTACCCGGCGCTGGGAAATCACGAGTACGATGCGCCGACCTATTACCGGTTGTTTGCGGTTCCGCAGAGCGGCTCGACCGACCGGCCGGAGGCCTGGTATGCGTTCGATTACGAAAACGCTCACTTCATCGTGCTGGATTCCAATCCGGCCTCGGGGCGGTTTGCTCCAGGCTCCGAACAGCTTCGCTGGCTGGAGGAAGAGTTGAAGGGGTCGGACGCGCAATGGACGTTTGTTATGTTTCACCACCCTCTGTACAGCTCCGGCAGGCACAAGAGCGACGAGGCGCTGCGGGAGGTGCTTATGCCGCTGTTCGAACGCTATGGCGTGGACATGGTGCTGACGGGGCACGATCATCTGTACGAACGGACGTGGCCGCTCCGAGGGGGAGAGCGCCGCGATGACGGCATCGTACATATCGTCAGCGGGGGCGGGGGCGCAGAACTCTACCCGGTGGGGCGCAGCGCCTGGACGGCGGTGGCGGAGAGCTGTACGCACTATTGTGTGATACAGATTTCAGGATCGCAGCTCGACCTCGACGTTTTTGATTTGGACGGGCGGCAGGTGGACGCGCTGACCGTGCATAAGCACCGGCCGACTCTGGAGAGGCTGCTGGAAGCGGTTGGGGGGACGGACCCGGCGGGGCGTCTGGAGGCGGTGCGGGAGCTGGGACGGACGGGGCGTCTGGAGGCCGCGCCTGCTATTGTTCCTCTAGCCGAAACAGGGGAGGCCGAGCTTCGCCGGGCGGTGGCCGAGGCCCTGGCCCGGATTGGCAGCCGGGACGGGATGGCGGCGCTTGTGGCGCTGAGTGGAGACCCGGATGTGACCGTGCGGCAGTGGGCGATGCAGGGGCTGATCGATCTGGGCGGGGCCCGGGTTGCCGGGATTTGTCTGGAACGCCTTGAGGATCCGGATCCCCGGGTGCGCCGCACGGCGGCGCGCGGGCTGAGGCGCTCCCCGCTTTCCAGGGCTGTGGCTGCGCTGGCAAACGCGAGCCGGGATCGGGATGCCGGGGTGCGTCTGGAAGCGGTGCTGGCCCTGGCGGCGACGCCGGGCACGGCCGCAGGAGACGCGCTGGTGGAGGCGCTGCGGGATGCGGACCCGGCCGTGCGAGAAGGGGCTTTTGAAGGCGTCGTCGAGAAAAAATACCTGCGCCCGGCGGTACCCGCACTCATCGAGTTGCTGGGCCGGGAAAGCGGCCGGATACGCCGGGAGATTGTCTCTGCCCTGGGCAAGGCCGGAGACCGGACGGCTGTGCCGGCCCTCATCCCGCATCTGAAAGACGAGGATGTGGCCACCCGGCAGGCGGCGGCCATCGCCCTGGCCAGGCTGGAAGATCCCAAAGCGACAGAGGCCCTGATTCTGGCCTTAGACGATCCGGATCGCCGGGTTCGGACCTATGTGATGCGCGCTCTGGGCGTGATTACGGGCGAGTTCCCCGGAAACGATCCCGAGGCCTGGAAGCGATGGTGGCAGCGTAGAGCCCCTTTGCCGTAAGGGTGGATGGTTTTTTTTGTTACCTTTTTTCAAAACCTCCATCTAAACAAGTGACCGTCACAAAAACGCAGTTCCAATCGAGGATGTGTTTTGGACGACCAGGTCGATATCGCAGTTATTGCCGCCTGCCAGCAGGGAGACCCCCGGGCCTTCCGCGAGGTTTTCGAGGCTTACAGGGACCGGATCTACGCCCTCTGCCGGCATATGTCGGGGCGCCCTGAAGAAGCGGAGGATCTGACGCAGGAGGTTTTCATCTCCGCCTTCCGGAATATCGGCGCCTTTCGGGGTGAGGCCGCTTTTGGCACCTGGCTCTACCGGATTGCGGCCAATCGGTGCACGGCCGAATTGAGGAAGCGGGCGCCTTCGTTTCGATCTTTTGAAGCGATGGACGAAGAGGAGAGCGCGCCACCCGCGCCGGGGCCCAATCCGGAAGACCTGATGGTCCGGAAGGAGTTCTCCTGCCGGGTGGAGGCCGCAGTGGCCGAACTGCCGGAAAACCTGCGGCTGCTTTTCGTGCTGGGCACGATCGAAGGGCTGCGGTACCGGGAGATCAGTGAGATTGCGGGGTGTTCGGAAGATGCGGTTAAGATGCGCATCCACCGCGCCCGGAAGCGGGTTCGGGACGCACTTAAGGGGTATATGGAAAGCTGAAGAAACGTGAAACGGCAAACGGCCCGATACCCCCACCTCGGGGCGGATACGTTATTATGAAAAGGATATATTATGAACTGCTTTGCGTGTGAACGGAATCTTTCGGCTTATATAGACGATGAGCTTTCAAGTGAGGTGCGGCTGGAGGTGGAGGGTCACTTGGAGGCGTGTGAGCGCTGCCGGAAGGACTACGAGACCCATCTGGCGGCCTGGGAGGCGGCGGGGGATTTGCGCGCTGAAGCGGCGCCCGAGGGTCTGTGGCAGGCGATTGAGTCGGAGCTTCAGCAGAAGGGGGCCGATACGACGCTGGAGGATCTGGCTCTGATTGTGCGCGGCCTGGCCGGCGAGGTGCGCGATTTGAAGCAGGCCCTGGAATCTCTGCGGCAGGATCTGGAAGCCGGACCGGTGGAAGAACAGGAAGCGTCCGGTTCGCGCACGCCTTTGAGCCCAAGACTCAGCCTGTTCGAGCAGTCCGTTTCGAGGCGCACTCGTTCCGGGCTGGGTTAAACGTTCGCCTCCACACTGTGCAATCTGCAATCCCATAAGGATCCAAAAGTGGACGGGATCAAAATTCTGGTGGTGGAAGATTCGCCCGTGTCTCGGCAGGCTATTATCGCGAGATTAGGGAAAACGCCCGCTTTTAACCTGGTTCAGGTGGCAGACGGCCGCGATGCGCTGAATGAACTTGAAGATAAGCAGTTTACGCTGCTGGTGACCGATCTGAAGATGCCCCACGTGGACGGCCTGGAACTGGTTCGGGAAATTCGCAGCCGCAAGGAGGACAAATTCCAGAAGCTTCCAATTCTGATCGTGTCCGAAGGGAGCGCCAAGAAAGAAGATGTGGTTGGCGCGCTCAAAGAGGGGGCCGACGATTACCTGCTGAAGCCGTTCGATCCGGATTTGCTTATCCAGAAGGTTGAAGCCCTGCTGCAGGCGAAGCCGCCCGCCCGGGAGATTCCGCAGGACCGGATTGATGCCCTGCCGAAGGTCCTGTCGCAGAAAGAGATCGACGCCCTGTTGTCGCCGCAGGGCGAGGGGACAGGCAAACGCGGTAAACGGAAGTCATCCAAAAGGCGGGGCTCACGCTCCGACGGTGCCAGAACCGGGCAAAAGGCCTCCGAGGCCCGGCCGATTATATCCTATGATTTCAAACATCCGGCCCGAGTCTCCAAAGAGCAGCAGCGCACGCTCGAAAATCTCCACTCTAACCTTGCTCGGATGATGGCCTCCGCCTTCTCCAGGCATCAGCGCTCCGTGGTGGATGTGGACATCGCTTTTGTGGATCAGACCACTTACGCCGAATTTATCATGTCCCTGTCCAATCCTTCATGTTCCTACACCTTTTTGTTAGACCCTATGGGCGGTCCGGCGGTTCTCGACTACTCGATGCCGGTGGTCTCCTCCTTTATCCACTGCGAATTCGGGGGGACGAAAGAACCGCCCCGCATGGCGCGGCCTCTGACCTCGATCGAACGTTCCATCATGGCTCAGGTTGTCACCCGAAATCTGGCGGACCTTGAAACGACCTGGGAGCCGCTGCTGAAGGTCCAGGTGTCGGATGCGGAACTGGAGACGAACCCGGAGTTTATGCAGGTGGCCGCGCCTTCGGACACGGTGATCCTGATCGCTTTTGAGGTCAATTCAAAGCATACCAAAGGGCTGGTCAATCTCTGCTACCCCTACTTCACGCTGGAACCGGTGCTGTCTCTTCTGAACGTAAGGCCCGCGCCCGCTCGCAGGCGGAGCAGGGGGGTGGATGCCCGGCAGAAGCGGCTGGATATGTTAAAAACGGTGGATACCGAAATTCAGGTGATCTGGGGACGGGGAGAACTGAGCGTGGGTGAGGTGACCGCGCTTCGGGAGGGAGATACCATTGTGCTGGACACCCGTGCCGACGATCCGGCCATTGTTTATGTGGAGGACCAGCCCCTCTTCCTGGGCCAGCCCGGCGTCAGCCCGAAAGGTCCGTATACCGTAGAACTCCACCGTACACTCCCGCCCGTCGATTTCTACGATCCCCTCTACTTAAACGGAAGGTACTCAGCCTGAAACGCGGAAAAGAAAACCGCTTCAGCATTGAGGAGAGGCGACCATGCCGGATGTTTTATCACAGGATGAAATCACGAGACTGCTCAAGAACACAGGCAAAAAGGACGACAGGCAAGGGTCCGTTCCGATCATCACCTACGACTTCAGACATCCGACCCAGGTCTCCAAGGACCAGCAGCGTACCCTGGAAAACCTTCATTCAAACCTTGCCCGGATACTGGCCGCCGCCTTTTCCGTTAAGCAGCGCTCCGTGGTGGATGTGGAGATTGCGTTCGTGGACCAGACCACCTACGCCGAGTTTATCATGTCGCTGTCCAACCCCTCCTGCTCCTACACCTTTTCGATAGAGCCCCTGGGCGGTCCGGCCATTATGGATTACTCGCTGCCGGTGGCCCACTCGTTTATCGACCGGACGTTTGGAGGGAGAGGCAAGTCGCCGCCCAGAGCGCAGCCTCTCACACGCATCGAACGGTCTGTGATGGGCGAGGTTGTTACCCAGGCGCTGGCCGACCTGGAGGCTACCTGGGAGCCGCTGCTCAAGATCCAGGTGTCGGATGCGGAGTTAGAGACGAACCCGGAGTTTATGCAGATAGCCGTGCCTTCGGACACGGTGGTGCTGATTGCCTTCGAGTTCAATTCGCAGCATGCCAGCGGGCTGATCAACCTCTGCTATCCCTACTTCACCTTAGAACCGGTGATGAGCTATTTAAATATCCAGGCCTGGTCCAGCCGAGGGGCAGGCGGCAGGCAGGAGGAATTTCGCCAGAAGCGGCTCGACCGGTTAAAAAGCATCAATGCCGACGTTCGGGTGGTCTGGGGGCGGGGGGAGGTCGCAGCGGAAGACCTGGCCGGCCTCCGAGCGGGAGATACGATCGTTTTAGAAACCCGGGCCGACGATCCTGCCGTCGTCTTCGTGCAGGACCAACCCCTCTTCCTGGCCCAACCCGGCGCCAGCCCGAAGAGCCAGTACGCCGTGGAACTCGTCCGGTCCATTCCACCGCCCGAAGGAAGACGGTATGTCTGAAGAGAACCCGATGACAAAGACCCAGAATGAGGAGATCAACCGTTATGGCTGAAGAAAAAGTAACCCCGCAGGAGGCGCCTGTCGCACCCGGCGCCGATCCGAACTGGCCGAGGGACGTGGACACCCGCCTGAAACGCCTGGGCGGCGCGACGATGGAAGTGACGGTCGAACTGGGACGGACGCGGCTGCCCCTTGAGGAGATCCTGAACGCCGAATCGGGCAGTATTATCGAAACGGACAAACTCAGTGGACAGCCCCTGGAGATCCTGGTCAACGGCGCTCTCTTCGGCAAGGGAGAGATCGTTGTGGTTGGGGACAACTTAGCGGTTCGGATCACGGATCTGATCGCGCCGGAGTAGGAGAAGAATCGATGGCCACAGGAACCGAGAAAACTGTTTCCGGGAGGACCGTACGTTCGCTTCAGATTGCGGATGTTCCCCTCAGCGAATCGTCCGCCCCCTGGTCTCCACCGGTGCTGGCGCCCCGGCAGGCGGCGCAGCCGCTGGATATGCGGCTGGGCCAGAAAAAAGAGGTGGCGGACCGGACAAGGCGCGTGGCGGCCTATGCTCCCGAGCCGGGCATGGTCCTCGTCCAAGCCGGGGAGTTTGTTATGGGCGACGATGAGGGCAGCCGCGATGAACACCCCCAGCACAAGGTCCTGCTCAACAGCTACTGGATCGACAAATATCCGGTGACCAATGCCGACTACAAGGCGTTCACAGACGCCACCGGGCACCGCACACCGGCCCACTGGGGGGATGGCATCTATCCTGCGGAAAAGGCGGACCATCCCGTGACCAATGTGAGCTGGAACGATGCGATGGCCTATGCGACCTGGGCCGGCAAGCGCCTGCCCACCGAGGCCGAATGGGAAAAGGCCGCCCGGGGCACGATGGGACAGGTTTACTCGTGGGGGGACGCTTTCCGGAAAGACAACGTCAATTCCAGCAACGACTACGGCGGCACCACTTCCGTGGACGCGTTTTCCGGAGGCGTCAGCCCCTACGGTGTGATGGATATGTGCGGCAATGTGATGGAATGGTGCGCAGACTGGTATTACGATGATTATTACAAGACGGCGCCTGCGGACAATCCGACCGGTCCGCAGGGGGGGCAATACCGGGTGGTGCGGGGCGGGTTTTACGGCGAGAACAAGGTGGGGGTGCGGTGTGCGGCCCGGCATTTTGCGCCTCCGTCCACCATGCAGGACCACGGGGGTTTCCGGTGCGCCAAAACGCCGACGGTGTCCGGTCAGAATCCGGCCGAAACCCGGCCTGCGCCGAAGCCGGCCCGCGAGGCGCAGCCGGCGCCTCCCAAACCCGTGAGCAAAGCGCCGATTTCTCCGAATGAGTCGGTCGAACAGATTGCGGCGCGGTGGCCTGAAAACGTGGCGAAGCTTATCCGTTCGCTACTGACTCAGCAGGGCGATCCGAAAGATGAGAGCGCCGATCTTTCAGCGCACCGAAAGGTGGCTGTGCTGATGGTAGGACTCGGTTCGGACCTCTCGGCCGAAATTCTGAAGTATCTGTCCGACCCGGAGATCGAGATGATTGCCCGGCCCATTGCCGAACTCGGCAGCGTCACCGTCGGACAGAAAGACGAGGTCTTTGACGAGGTCAAAGGGCGTCTTGTATCCGGAGACTATCCCCTGCGGGGCGACATCGATTTTGCGCGCGCAACCTTAGAGAAGGCGCTGGGCCCCCGCAAAGCGCAGGCGCTGCTGGACCGGGTGACGGGCGCGGTTTCCAGCGGGTTCTATTTGTTGCAGCACTTTGATCCTGCGCAGATCGTTTCCTTCATTGCCAAAGAGCACCCGCAGACGATTGCGATGATCCTGTCACAACTGGATCCGAGACAGGCCGCGGGCGTGCTCAACGGCCTGCCCGAAGAGCAACAGTCGGAAGTGTCGCACCGGATCGCTACAATGGATAATATCACGCCGCAGGCGCTGCGCAGGCTTGAGGAGAGTCTGGCGGCAGATCTGCAGGCGCTGCTGTCGGGGCAGATTACAGAGGTTGGAGGCCCCAAGGCCGTGGCCGAGATCCTCAACCGGACGGGGCGGTCCACCGAGAAGGCGGTGCTGCAATACCTGGATGCGGAGGCCCCGGATCTGGCCGAGAAGGTGCGCAACCAGATGTTCGTGTTCGACGACATCGCCAGGCTGACCGACCGGGAGATTCAGGTGATGCTGCGGGAGGTGGACACGAAGGATCTGGCGGTTGCGTTGAAGGGAGGCAGCGAGGAGTTGCAGGGCCGAATTTTTCCAAATCTCAGCGAGGAGGCCGGAAAGGAAGTGAGGGAGGAGATGGAATTCTCGGGTCCGGTTCGGATGAGCGATGTGGAAGACGTGCAATTGCGCATCGTGCAGACCGTGCGGCAGCTTGAGGAGCAGGGCCAGGTGACGATTGTGCGCGGCGATTCCAGAGACGTTTTTGTTTGACCGGGGAATAATCCATGCCCGCAAAAAAGAGACCGACCAAATCCAGAGCGCCCAGCCGGCCGAAAGGGCGCAACCGTGCGAGCGACGTGAACATGGAGGTGGCCATTGAACTGGGCCGGACCTACGTGTCCCTTGAGGCACTTCTGAACTGGCGTGAGGGCGCCGTGTTTACGCTTCCCAAAGCGAACGGCGATCCGGCGGACGTGCGTGTAAACGGAGAACCCTTCGGCAGGGGGGAAGTGGTTACCATCGGCAATAACTTCGGCGTCCGGTTGACCGAGATCCTGAACCGCTGAACGGGGAAAACACCATGCCTGCGAAAAAGAAGACAAGCAAATCAACCCCTCCCGACTCTCCCGATGCGCCCAATCGGATGGCCGAAGTCGCCATGGAAGTCGCCATACTTCTCGGCCGGAAACGTGTGCCGATCGAGACGCTCCTGAACTGGACGGAAGGCTCTTTGATTGAGCTGGGTACCAAGTGGGTACGCGATTCGAAACACAGAGCGTTTACCGTGGTAGACGTACAGGTCAACGGCCGGCCGTTTGCCGAGGGCGAGGTTGTCACCGTCGGCGAGAATTTCGGGGTTCGGTTGACGGAGGTGGTGAACCGGGACGTGGGATGAATTGCGGATTGCGGAATGCGGATTGCGGAATAAAGGCTTTTCAATCCCAAATCCGCATTCCGCAATCCGCATTCCGCAATCTCTTTCTGCCCCTGGCCTCCGCTTCTAATAGTTGTGAAAGCCGTGGCCTGACCCGGGGAACCAGATGATGTCCACTACCTGCGCTATGCCGATGCCCACGCAGTAGCCGACTACCGTGCCGTAGAAGAAGGGCTTGGCGCGTTCGTAGAGGTGGGGGCCGCCGTAGCGGACGATGAGGAGCTTGGCGGTCCAGACCATGAGGATGCTGAGCGCATAGTACCTGGGGCCGGTGGTGTACTGGAAGGCCAGGCCCAGGGGGTGCAGGGGCCACCAGGAGAACCAGGTAAGCAGCAGCGCCAGCAGGCCCGCTTCGCCGGCGCCTAAGAGCCAGATCCCCAGTTTCTGCAGATCGAATATTGTGCGGTCCGCCTCTCCAAGGGACGTGGCCATCCGGCCGAAGATCCCGTGGGGCCCCTGCCACAGGGTCCAGGAGCGGAGAAACAGGGCCGAGTGGGTGTAGCAGAAATAGATGATCGCGGAAGCGCAGACCGTAAATCCCACTGCAAACGCCAGGAAGACGGTACCTCCCACCCATTCCCGCCGCTGTTCTATTCCGTCCATCGCCTTGAGGTGGTGGGGCAGCATCTGGATGGTTTGCAGCCGGCCTGCTCCGTAGAACGCGCTGCTGTTCAACAGTTCCAGCGCCGTTAAGTTGCGCGCCGACATGGGCGCGGTTCCCATTATCGTTTTGATCCACCACCCGCCCTTGCCGCCTACGGGTACGAGGTAGCCGAACCCGCTGGCCGCGATATATTTGGCCGCCGCGAAATAGGCAATAAACATCAGGGCCATCTGCATCAGCGCTGTTGACAGTGTCATTCCCGCCGCTATAAAAAATGGGTGCCGACTCGGTTTTACGTAGATGTTTTCTGTCTATGCTGCATCGGCATAGTCAAGGAGTTCATCATTGGCATATCGAACCTGTTTATACTGATTCCAGAAAGCATCCCATCGTTTTGACTTGACGTAAGTGCGTAACTGCAAGATGCGTTGTCCTCCCTGCCAGGACCATTGCATACCCGATCGACAAAGCCTTGTCTTGACCAGGGTCTTGCAGGCCGCTTCGACGGGTCCCGAGCCAATGGGCAGACCCCTTCGACGAAAGTCAGCATAGGCCATCCGGTGTTTGTTCCGAAAGAAGAAGGTTCGTTCTGTTTCCAGGTCTTCCAATCGTTTTTGACCCAGCCTTCGGCGGCTTTTGTAATAGTCGATGGAGCGAATAAGGGTTTCTGCTGCGCCATCTTGGGTCAGCAGTTTGTGGTGGTAGGTTTCATACCAGCTTTGCGCTTTTGCTGATTTTTTGCCAAACAGGAGTTCGGCAGCTTCAGACAGATGTTCTGTGGTGTGATAAAAATCCACCAGTTTTTCATACCCGATGAACCGAGGAGTGGTATCAGCATATTTCCACAACCCTCGTGCCCCATCACACAGGAACACTTTTCCGACCTCATCTTTCAGTTGTCCTTCGATATGATCGAGTTCTTCCTCAAAGCGTATCTTCAACGTTTGACCACCCTCTTCGGGCATTTGTGCCACATACCGAGAGACCAAACGCTTTGGTGGGGTGCCGTCCTTTGGAGGTGCCCCATAAAAGGACAGGCTGCCCACCAGGGCCTGTTTGAAACTGGTCGGACTTTCTTCGGACGGTTTTTCCCCCGGCCTCTCTTGTGGACGCCCGCGTTTTTTCCCCGGCTCATCCAGCCTGAGGTGGGTCCCATCCAGGCTGGCCACCATCACTTTTGTCCCTTTGGGGTTCTCCTCCTCCTGACGGATCGACCGGTTGAGTGTTTCATCCATCTCGACCAGCCACGCTCCCGTCTCTTCTGTGATGTGTTTGACCGCTGTGGCAGAAGGCTGAAACAGAGCCGTCTTTTCCAGCACAGAAACGGTTTCCTCCGGCGTGATCAAGCTCACCGTGAACAACACCGCTTCACGAACTTCCACGGTGGCAAACTCACCGACCATTCCCCACATCACATCCAACGGCACATAAGAAGGCCCCCCTTCATCGGCCTGAAACAGATTTCGAGAAAGCTTCATCTTCCCAAAGGGGGTCAAAAACGTCTTCTCACTTTGTTGCTTAAACCGATACAGCACATTCTCGACCTGTTTTGGGGCCTCATCCACTTCGTAGGCTTCCAAAAATGTGCGAAGCGCTGCGATCCCACAAGCCTTGAGGGCTTCACCAAGCCCACTTGTGACCTGTTCTGCCAATTGAGGCGTCAAACTCTCCAGGTCCAAATTTTCGCAATGGGCGCTCAATTTTTGCTTAAATTCCCAGGTGGCGGCTTCGATCATCTCTGCGAGGTCCATCTTGGGCTCCTTTCCCGTATCTATACAACCTTATTGTTTTCAGTCTGTTGTATGATCGGGATTTGGAGCCTTTTTTGCAACTCATTTACGTAAATTCAGAGCAGCACCCTAAAAAATCCACACACATACGCCGCGCAAGCCGCAAGCCCGATCAGCGCCGTCCGGTAGGAAATCGGTCCCCCATCGTCCTTTCCGGACCATGCCTTCCGCCATACCTCCATCAGGTGGTGCCGGGCCATCCAGACCGACCAGACCACCAGCACGGTCATTGCCCCGTGGCTTTCCAGGTTGATGATTTCGCTTCCTTTGGACGGCTGCCCCTGCAGGCCCACGGTAAATCCGGTCCGGTTCATTATCCCCACTTTTACGACCGCCAGGAGACCGAAAAACCAGAAGCTGAACAGCAGGTCTAAGCTGCACAGGTATCCCAGGCCGATGACGAGCGGCAGTACGCGCAGGTAGACCGGGGGAAAATTTCGGGCCACCGTCATCGCCTTGGTGTTTACAGAATCGAAGAGGGTGATTCGGGGCACTCCCGGATTGAAAAAGGTGATGATGTTCCAGAAGATAATGCCCGCCGTCCATGCAAACCCCAGCCAGAAGACCGGGCTCTTGAAAATGGTGGGGACGCAGCGTCCCTCGCTGAATCCCTCCGTCATATCCACCGGAAAGTTCACCAGGGGATAGGTGAGGCGCTCCGAGTCCGCCCACTGCCGGTGGAAGATGGTGGTCACACAGAATGCCACCCCGGTCATGGCTACACAGGCCGCAAACCACCACCACACCGGCATCACCCAGCCGCTCCAGGGGATCGACTCTCCTTTGTGCAGCCCGAAGTAGAACCGGTCCATGATCTCCGGCACCGGCTCGGGAAACGCCCAGGCCGGCAGTTCGTCCAGGATCAGTTCGGCCCACCGGTTTTCCGGGGTGGCAAAAAAATGGGGCGCCGGCAGGCACCCGATCAAATAGCCCATCCAGCCGACGCCGGGCATCATGCCGGCCACCCAGGTCATCCCGAATATCACCATCAACTCGGTGCTGGACAGGGTCGACCGGGGAGCGATCCGGGCGATTGCCATGTTGATTACAATCCAGATCGTGAAGGCCAGGATCAGGGAGACGGGGAAGTTCGATTTCACGAGCGAACCAATGTGCAGCACCATCTCTCCCGCGTTCCCGTAGAGCGCGATCCCGGCTGCGGTCAACAGGCCCAGAATGACCGACCGCGCGGTAATCCGCCCAGCTTTTCCGGCGGCCGTCTCGGTATGCGCCGATTCTTCGGGATGTGTGATGGCCATTGGTTCGCTCACTTCAGTTCAACGTTCAAAGTTCCAGGTTAAAGTCGAACGCAGGTCCGAGCGTGCGTGTTATTGGCCGGGTACGAACCGTCTTAAATATTGCACCGCTTTGGGCACCGCTGTTTCCTCCGCCTCGGCCTGCTGGCCTTCGTAGACAACCGATACCCATCCGTTGTAGTTCACTTTTTTCAGGATGTCAAAGATCCTCGGATAATCCAGCCAGGCTTCTTCTCCCGTCTGAATCCGGTAGATCTTGGCTCGCACGTGTACCGCCAGCGGGGCGGTTTCTTCGATGCTGCCGTAGAAATTCAGAGCCGGGTCTTCTTCGCCGTCCGCGCCGGAAGCGCCGGGAGACCCCACGTACTGTCCCGTATCCAGGATGTGGGAAAAATAGGGGTTGTTTACCTCCTCGATAATTCGCCGGACCTCCTTTCCCGTCCTCGTCACACATCCGTGGTTGTGGTTGTGCAGACCCAGCACCACCCCCTTTTCCTCTCCGTGGGCCGCCACTTCCTGCATGCAGGGCATCATCCGCGCCCAGACCTGTTCCTCGGGTTCCCCTTCGGGAATCCATGCCGCAAAGATTCTTACCAGGGGCACTCCCATAAAGGCCGCCACATCCACCCATTTTTTCACCTCGTCTACCGCCTCCTGGAGCTCCGATTCCGGCCTCCCAAAGTTGTTGCTTACTCCGATATAAGAGATTGCCAGCCCCCGCTTCAGGCACCGCATCCGGATGTCCCGCAAATAGGCCGCATCCGGCGAGGCAAACGCACGGGTATGAATATCGATCCCGTCCAGGTTAAGCTCATAAGCTTTATCGATGAATTGAACCAGATCTATCTCTCCTGCGGCAAATTGGTCCTTGTAGCTCAGCGACATACATCCCAGCTTCATCATCGGTTTAATCTCCTTTCGGTATTACCTCAAAGCTTCCAACACTCTTAGAAACCGCTCCACATCCTCGCTTCCGTTGTACAGATGTGTTGAAATCCGCACCCGGCCGAATTCGCCCCAGCACAACACATTTCGCTCTGCGAGCCGGTCCTGCATGCCCTCTGCGTCATCCGTTAGAAAGGAGGTGTTGCCCGATCGGGCCTCGCGCGTTGTGGGGCTGATTACCCTGAACCCCAGCCTTTCCAGGCCGGCGCTGACCCGCTCGGAGAGGTCCCGGGCGTGGGCTTCAATTGGGTCGATGCCGACCTCAAGCAGCACTTCGAGCGCCCTGTCCAGGTGCATCACCACCAGCATCGCCGGGTTGCCCGGCTCCAGGCGGTCGGGCATCGGCTTTTCGTCTACTTCCAGGGTTCGCTCCGCCTGCTGTTGGGGCCAGACCGCCAGGTTGCGCCAGCCAAAACAGGTCGCTTCGGTCTGTTCCTCGGCCCGTGTGCTGAGATAGCAGGGCGCGGCTCCGTGAGTGGCCAGCATCCATTTGTAGCTGCTGCTCACGGTTAGATCGGTTCGTCCCGCAGGAACATTGACGACTCCCGAGGCGTGGGTGGCATCTACTGCAAGCAGGGCGCCCTTCCGGCGCGCACCTGCGGAGAGCTGTTCCAGATCCAGACATTGTCCCGTGTAAAAACTGACCTGACTTACGGCCAGTACCCGGGTGCGCGTATCTACTGCCGCCAGAAGATCCCCTTCGTGTACGATCCAATCCTGGTGCGGTACCAGCCGCACCTCCACTCCTCGGGGGCGCAGGCGCCGCCAGGCGTAGGCCACGGATGGGAACTCCAGGTTCGTGGTTACCACATTGTCCCCTTCCCGCCAGTCCAGCCCCCGGGCCAACCAGCCCATTCCTTCCGCGGCCGAAGGCATAAAGGCCACCCGCTCCGGAGGCACGCCCCAGAGTTGTCCCATTCGTTGCCTGCACCGCTCGCCTATTGCGTAAATTTTCGCCCGGCCGTCATATCCTGCGCTTTTCAAACGGGCAAAGTCCGCGTAGACCGACTCCTGCGCCTTCAGCCAGGGGGCTTCGCCTCCCGTGCAGAGGTGAGTCAGTCCTTCCAGGCCCACGAATTTATCGGGTGAGATCAGGGGTTTAATCATGGGGCCCTCATCCCCCGGCCCCTTCTTCTGCAAGCGGGAGAAGGGGAGTGTAGGGTATGGCAGGTGGTGGTTGACGATCAAACCGCCATAAATGCGTCTGTGCGTCGAACTTAATACCGGAGTGCTGCCTCGTCAAGCCCAAAACAGAAGGGTTGACATCCGGCCCGATCCTGTGCATCATTCCCTGGAATAATCCACGATCCACAACCCACGGTTTTCACACCAGTGAACCGGAAATGGACGATTCTGAGAAAACAAAAAAGGAACTTATCCACGAACTGTCCGGACTGCGCCGCCGCGTTGCCGAACTGGAAGCGTGGGAAGCCGAACAGAAGCGGATGGCGGAGGCGCTGCGGCGGAGCGAAGAGCGGTACCGCGCGGTGACGGAGACGGCTTTTGCAGGCATTGGTATTACGGATCCGGATGAGAATATGGTCTTCGTCAATCCCGCTTTTGTTCAGATGCTGGGGTACACGCAGGAAGAACTGGAGGGGATGAACCTCTCCCGATTGACGGACAGGAAGGAGTTCGCCAGGTATCAGGCGTTCACACAGCAGAGGAGAGAAGGCGTCGAGAACTATTATGAAACACGTGTCTATCGCAAAGACGGCGCCGTTTTAAACGTGCTTGTTTCCGCCACGCCTCTCACCGCCGGCGACGGTAGCTTTGAGGGGACCCTGGCCGTGGTTATCGACATTACCGAGCGCAAGCGGGCGGAGGAGGCGCTGGAGAGAGCCAAAGAGGCTTATACGGAACAACTGGTGGAGATGGTGCGGGAGCGCACGCGAGAGCTGGAGCAGGCGCAGGTACAACTGATCCAGTCGGAGAAGCTGGCCGCCATGGGCAAACTGGCGGCGGGGGTGGCGCATGAGGTGAACAACCCCGCCGGTACCCTGTTGATGAAGCTGAACTTTCTGCTTTCTATCGCCGACCGTGAAAAGCTTTCTCTTAGGGCTGTTTCGACCCTGAACGTTGCGGTGGAGCAGGTTGAGCGGATCGCCAGGATTGTCCGGAGTCTGCTGAGTTTCTCCAGGCAGGCCGAGGGCAAACCGGCGCCCACAGAGATCAACCGGGCGGTGGAGAACGCGCTTACGCTGTCCGAACCGACTTTCTCATCTCAAAAGATCAATCTCTGCGTGCACTTAGAAAAGGACCTGCCCCGGGTCGTTGTGGATCCGACCGAACTGGAACAGGTGGCGCTTAATCTGCTTAATAACGCCGTGGACGCCATGCCGGGGGGAGGGCGTTTGAGCATTACCTCATCGAAAGAGGACTCGTGGGTCTGCCTGCGGGTGGAAGATACAGGGATGGGCATTCCCGAAGCGGACCTGCACCGGGTTTTTGACCCCTTCTTTACAACCAAACAGGTGGGAGAGGGCACGGGATTGGGGCTTTCGGTGAGCTACGGCATTGTTGAGAAAATGGGCGGCCGGATCGACGTAGAGAGCGTTCAGGGACGGGGGACAATATTTACGGTGAGGCTGCCGGTTCAAAGGGGGTAAATCTTGCAGAAGGAGCGCATTCTGGTTATTGACGATGAGCCGACGCTGCTGGAAGCATGCGAGGAGACCCTCTCCTATCACGGTTACGACGTCCACCTTACGGCCAATGCCCGGGACGGGGTTGAATCGGTCCGACAGGAGACGTTCGATCTTGTGCTGGTCGATTTGAGAATGCCCGATACAGACGGCCTGCAGATCCTGCGCGAGATCAAGTCGATCGATGAAAATCTGATGATGATTATGATCACCGGTTTTCCGACCATCGCCACCGCCGTGGAGGCCGTCAGGGAGGGGGCGTTTGACTATTTGCCCAAGCCGTTTTCTCCCGACCAACTGCTGATTGTGGTGGAACGGGCGCTCTCGCAAAAACGACTCACAGAGGAGAACCTGCGGCTGCGCAAAACGCTCGGGTTCCGGCAGGGATTTGAAGGGATGGTGGGCAAGAGCCGCGCCATAGAGCAGGTGATGGACCTGGTGGAGAAGGTGGCGGAGAGCGACACCAGCGTGGTGATTGAAGGAGAGACCGGAACGGGCAAGGAGCTGATTGCCAGGAGTCTGCACAGGAACAGCCCGAGGCGGGATGGACCCTTTCTGCCGATTAACTGCGGGGCGCTGCCCGAACAGCTTTTGGAAAGCGAGCTGTTCGGGCACGAGCGGGGGGCGTTTACCGGGGCGCATACCCGAAAGCCCGGGCTTTTAGAAACGGCTGAAGGAGGGACCGTGTTCTTAGACGAGATCTCGGCGTTGAGTTCGAGTTTGCAGGTGAAGCTGCTGCGGGTGCTGCAGGAGCGGCAGGTGCGGCGGGTGGGGGGGCAGGAGCTGATCGATATCGATATGCGGGTGGTTTTCGGCCACGAACGAAGATCTGGAGCAGATGGTGGCCAGCGGCCGCTTCCGGGACGACCTGTACTACCGGCTCAACGTTATTACCATCTCCTTGCCCCCTTTGCGGGAGCGGGTGGAAGATGTTCCCCTTCTGGCAGCGCATATTCTCAAAGGGCTGAACAGGGACTATGCAAAGCATGTCCGGGGCATTTCGAAAGAGGCGCTGGATCTGCTGCAGAGCTACGCCTGGCCGGGGAATGTGCGGGAGCTGCAAAATGTGATCGAACGGGCTTTCACGCTCACCGATTCTGAAGAGATCACCCCCCCCCGACCTGCCGGCGCATCTGAGCCGGGAGGAGACGGCCGGCCTGTCTGTGGACACCCAACTGCCGTTTCCGCAGGCCAAAAGAGCGTATATGGAGCCGTTTGAGCGGGAGTACCTGACCGCCCTGCTGCTGGAATTTGGGGGAAATGTGTCCCGAGCGGCCGAACGGGCGGACATGCACCGCTCCTCTTTCCAGCGTTTGTTGAAGAAACATGGTATTCGACCCGGGGAGTTTCGGGGCGCCTGAGAGCCGCCGCTTTTGTGCAGCAGTGTTGCAATTTTGATGCACATGTTTTAAGTATTTGAAATTTATAAAGTTGTACAAATTACTCATTCAACTGTCACATTTTTGTATCATCACCCGGCCGTTATTTCCCCCTTGTCTTTTTTATAGATGCTTTTTATTTTGTATAAAAACAACGAATTATTCGTTTATTTCACCGCCCGTACATTCTGGCATACGACTTGCCTTTCTCCGACAGGCCGGGTGACCTTTGCAGGGTCTTGTCCTTTTGCCGGAAAGCTGGGCGGTTCGTATGGATGTGGACGCGCGCCATCGGGTATTGATCGCTTCGGACGATGCCGACTGCGGAAAGCGCCTCAAGGCGGCGCTGCCGAAAGAACGCTGGGCGGTTGTGCTGGAAACCGAAGGCGCGGAGGCGCTTGTGAGCATCTTAGAGCGGCCGTTCGACATGGCCGTTATCGATCTTGCGCTTTCGGATATGGAGGGGCGCCAGGTTATCCGGATCATCAGGAGGAGCCGGCCCAAGATTCCGCTGGTCGTGATCTCGGACGATGCTTCGGTTGAAACCCGGGCCAGTGTTATGCAAGAAGGGGTTGTTTATTATTCCGTCAAGCCGCTGGATCCGGCCGAGATCCTTCAGGCGCTTCAAGCGGCCGTATCACTGCACAGGCGTCGTGCCTGACACCCGGGATCAAGAGAAAGGAGGGATGTTTCGATCGGATCCCGTCTGGCACGAATGGCAAGACCACAAGGGGTATACTGCTCTCATATAAAGGAGGAGGGAGACAATGTTCCGACGGTACCACATTTTTGTAACACTCATCCTGTTTTTTGCAGCCACCAGCGTTGATGCGCGGCCCTTCCGGCCGGGGCAGGTCCCGAACGGTCAGGTGAACCGCTGCCTCAACTGCCATAACACTGCAAGAGGAGGTTTTGTTGAGAATCCTCCGGATCTCAATCCTTTCGGACTGGAGGTAGGGAACCATGTCACGCCGAACGGCCGCGAGGCGTTTTGGAGCATGGTGGCGATGCTGGATTCGGACGGCGACGGAAAGACCAACGGCGAAGAGCTGGGCGATCCGGAAGGGACCTGGACGCGCGGACGGGCGCCGGGCCATCGCGGGCTGGTGTCGATTCCGGGCTTTTCCAACAGCAGGCCGCCCAGACCGATGCAGGTGGCCCATGTGCGCGCGCAGGTGGACCTGGAGCAGGCGAATACGCCTGCCTTAGCGACCACTTTTACAGCGGCGCTGACAGGTGACCAGGAGAACCCTTCGGTGGATGGCGATGGCAGCGGGACCGGGGCATTCGTGCTGGACAGGGAGGGCCTCCACTACCGGGTCACGGTAAACGGCTTGACAGGCGACATCAGGGCGTCGCACTTCCACAATGCTGCGGCGGGTACAAATGGCGGGGTCGTCCACGCCATCAGTGACGCTTTTGACGGCAACACCGCCTCCGGCACCTGGCCGATCGACCCGGCAATGATCGCGGAGCTGGTGGCCGGCAATATCTACGTTAACGTTCACACCGCCGCACACCCCGGAGGTGAAGTCCGCGGGCAGGTTACCCTCGCCTCTGGCGTCGGATTCTGGGCGGCGCTGGATGGGGGCCAGGAGAACCCGCCGGTGGACGGCGAGGGCAGCGGGACCGGGGTGTTCGTGTGGGACGGGGAAGGTCTGCACTACTGGGTCACGGTGGATGGGTTGACCGGTGACATCAGGGCGGCGCACTTCCACAACGCCGCGGCAGGCGAAAACGGCGGGGTTGTCCGCGGCATCACCGACTCCTTCGACGGAAACACCGCCGCCGGGGTATGGACTTCCACAGATGATTCGCCTCTCACCTCCGAGAGGGTTGGTGAGCTGCTGGCCGGCAACCTCTATGTCAACGTCCACACCGCCGCACACGGCGGAGGTGAAATCCGCGGGCAGGTTGTCCTGACCTCCGGCGTCCGGATGGTCGCGGGGCTGGGTGCGGACCAGGAGGTCCATTCGGTAACGAGCGACGGCACAGGCACGGGGATGTTCACGTATGACGGGTCGAGCCTGGCCTACCGGATCACGGTGAATGGGTTGAGCGGTGAGATCTCGGCCGCACACTTCCACAACGCGGCGGAAGGGGAAGACGGCGATGTGGTTCGCAACATCTCCTTCAATGGCACCACCGCCTCCGGGGCATGGCCTCCTACTGGCTTCGGGCAGCGCCTTACGGCTGAACTCCTCACCGAACTGATATCCGGCAATATTTACGTCAACGTCCACACCGAGGGAAATCCCGCGGGCGAAATTCGCGGGCAGGTCACCATGACCCCCGGCGTTGGATTTATGGCCGGCCTGGATGGAGGCCAGGAGAACCCGCCGCTGGACGTCGATGGGATGGGCACCGCCGCCCTTAATTGGGACAGCGAGGGTCTCCATTACTGGATCACGGTGGACGGCTTGACCGGCGATGGCACTATCAGATCCTCACACTTCCACAATGCTGCGGCGGGTACAAACGGCGGGGTCGTACACGCCATCAGCGACGACTTTGAGGGCAACACCGCCGCCGGGGTATGGGCGATTGCGGATCCCATGATGTTCGGTGAACTCTGGGCGGGCAACCTCTACCTCAACGTTCACACCGCCGAAAACCGCGGAGGTGAGATCCGCGGGCAGGTCAGACTCCCGACTCCCGCTGCAGGGGGCATGAGGCTTGCGTTCTCCCGATCCATTGCCGGCCGCAGTGTCGACTTTGCCTGGGGGGGAACGACAGGTGGCAGTGGGAGCGCAACGGTCAATATCGTTGCGAGGGGGTTCAGGTACCTCCGCGTTGGGGCCAGTGGCTACTACGTCGCCCGACTGACCGATGCCAGGGGAGAGGTTCTCGGCCAGTGGAGCAGCATTCCTCTCCGGGGCGCCCGGGAGTTCGACCTCCTCCTGCCCGTCGGAGGGAGGGCCGCCATCACCGGTCCTTTCTTCGGGGAGCCCCTCCTTGAGGTCGGGAGCAAACCTGCGGTCGTTTCGCAGATTCCGACCCTCCTGACGGGCTTCGAACCGATCGCTCCTGTTGTCTCTTTTGGCGCGGTTCAGACCAACAAAGACGGCACGGTCGACCTGCCCGTGCAGATCCTCAGGGCGCACGATCTCTCAGGTGGAGACCTCAGTTTTACCTACAATCCGGATCTGCTAACCTTCCGGGGTAGCGCAATTGAAGGAAAGGACCTGGTGGTCACCCATGCCGGGCCGGGTATCGTCTCGCTTTCCTTCGACGGCCTGACTTCGTCAGAGCAGACCGGCCTGAGGCTCACCTTCGACCCGCGCTCCACCGACGGTGTCTTCGGCAGTCTCCGGTTGACCGGTCTCCTGTTCAACCCGGAGCTGATGCCCATCGCAGAGGTGGACATTCAGGCCCGGTTGAACGGTGCGTCGCCCGCGGATTACGCTCTCTTCCAGAACCAGCCCAACCCGTTCAACCCGGACACGCAGATTCGTTACGACCTGCCGCAGACCGGACAGGTCCGTGTGACGATCTACAACGCCCTGGGGCAGGAGGTGGCGCGGCTGGTGGATGCCCGGCAGAGCGCGGGATCCTACACCGTAACCTGGGACGCGGTGGGATTCGCATCCGGGCTTTACTACTATCGCCTGGAAGCGGGTGCGTTCAAAGAGGTGCGAAAGATGATGCTGGTGAAATAGCGCTGAAGGTGATTTTAAGCGCTTAGAGCCCATACGGAAGATCACGACCTGGATCTCTGAGGCCGGTTGGGGCACCCCCGGCTCGCTCCGCCGGTCCGATCCTGGAAAGGATTTTTCGTATGGGCTCAAGGAAAGCAGTCGGTCTGTCAGCACACAGATCGGCTGCTTTCTTTACTTTTGGAAAGGAAATCATACGGCATGGAAAGGTCTCGTTTCAAAGCGGTTTCGATCTACACGTTCGCATTCATCGCCTGGGCCTTCGGAACCGCCCTTTCACCCGGCACGGCGTTGGGCGCCATTACCACCGTGGCCGGAGACAGCACCGCCGGCTTTTCCGGTGATGGCGGTCCGGCTACCGGGGCAAGTCTGAACAGGCCTTCTGCTGTCTTTGTAGACGGCGAGGGCGATCTCTATATCGCCGATACGAATAATCACCGAATCCGGAAGGTCGCATCGGATACCATGATCACGATCACGGGAAACGGGACAGAGGGTTTTTCGGGCGATGGGGGTCCGGCTGTTAGTGCGAGTTTAAATACACCCCATGGAATATTTGTGGACGGTGAGGGCAATCTCTACATTGCGGATACGAGAAATCACAGGGTTCGGAAGGTGAGCTCATCGGGGACCATCACCACGATTGCGGGAAACGGGACAGAGGGTTTTTCGGGCGATGGGGGTCCGGCTGCGAGTGCGAGCTTAAACAGGCCTCATGGCGTTTTTGTGGATGGGGAAGGTGTGCTCTATATCGCCGACACCAACAATCATCGGATCCGAAAGGTGGTATCGGACACCATTAGCACCGTGGCTGGAAACGGCGCCCGCGGGTTTTCCGGCGATGGGGGTCCGGCCACCCAGGCGAGCTTGAATGGCCCTGTTGATATTGTCGCGGATAGCACAGGCGCACTCTATATTTCGGACAGGAGCAATAACCGGGTTCGGATGGTGGTGTCAGATACCATCACTACGGTAGCCGGAAGCGGCGCTGATGGTTTCTCAGGCGATGGGGGTCCAGCCACGAGCGCGAGTTTGAGCGGTCCTCGCGGCATCTCGCTGGATGGTGAGGGCAATCTCTATATTGTAGACAGAAAGAATCACCGGATCCGAAAGGTGGCGTCCGATACCATTACTACGATCGCCGGAAACGGCGCCCGTGGGTTCTCCGGCGACGGTGGTCCGGCTGCCGATGCGAGCTTAAACTTTCCTCGGGACGTATTTGCAGACGGCGCAGATACGCTCTACATCGCGGACAGAGAAAATCACCGAATCCGGAAAGTGGTTCCGGGAGACGAGCCTTCGACGCCCGATGCGCCCTCTGACGAGCCCCCGACGCCTCCCGCGCCCTCTCCGGACTTCAACGGGGATGGGAAGGTGGACTTCCAGGATTTTGTCCAGTTTGCACAACGTTTTGGCGCAGAAGAAGGGGAAACGAATTATGACGCCGGGTTCGATCTGGATTCGGATGGAAGGATCGCATTCAGTGACTTCGTTCTGTTCGCCCGGGCCTTTGGCCGGTAGATCTGCGGCTGAGGCGGCATGTCTTTCCGTTTGATCACTCCAGTTTACCCGTTGCATACGCATACGATGCCTGCACGATCTTCCAGACCGAATCGAGGTCGACTCTGTCTCGGGGGCCGTAGACCATGAGGTAACGGGAATCTTCGCCCGCAATTGAGTCCGTATATTCATGGAGTTCACCCCACCTCTTTTCTACCACAATCTGGGCGTAGGAGGGTGGGAGAAACAGGTGCATGCTTCCTTCGGACGGGGTATGGGAGTGGCCAAACTCCCCGCTGCGGTTAAACGCTATGGGCCCTTCCTTTTTTGCCAGGCTTTCGTCCAGGAACCATCCCTCGGATCCAGCCAGGGATGAACCGGTGGGCCTGACGGTGACTCCCGGCAGTTGGTTGATATTTTTCTTCAGCTCTACCTGAAGCGGTATGGGCGCAAATTGTTCAAGCTGCTGGTGCGGTACAGGCCTCATGGTCTGAGGCGGCGACCCCTGCCTGTTCGGGAAGGATTCCAGGGTGCGGGGCAGATCGCCTGCCGGAAGTACAGACAGGTCGGCTGTTGGAAGATCGTCTTTAGAGCAGGCGGCGAATGAGAGAAACAGAAGGAATACGAAATATATTTTGAAGTTCATGGTGACCTCCCGGGTTTGTGGTGAAAAAAATCGGCAATGTTTTAAAGATAATGAAATGCCGGGGGCGCCGCAAGCTGTGTGATACGCCGACCGACCCCACTTTCCGAATCGATCCACCTGCCCAATTTTCAATTCCTCCCCCCCTCTTATCGCACTTGCCCGTCTTTCTTCCCAGCGTTATATTTGGCTCCATGACCCTTGCTTTCTCATCCCCTCGCACCCTCACCAGGCCGCCCGCCCACCACTTTTTCGGCACCTACGGCATCTGTCCCTGGAGCGCGTCCGACTCTGGCGCTTTCAAAGGAGAATATCCATGGACCTCCTCAGTTCCCTCACGCAGATCAAAAATGCGCACACCCTGCGGGCGTCCTCCTGGGACACTGCCGGGCGCAATAACGACGCCTGGACGATTGAAGCCGGAGAGACCCGGGTACTCGCCGATTTAAAAGGCCCCGGATGTATCACCCACATCTGGATGACCCAGGGCGGTGAAAAGACCTTCCGGGATGTCCTGCTCAAAATGTTCTGGGATGATGAGAAAAATCCCAGTGTGCTGGTACCTCTGGGCGATTTCTTTTGTCTGGGTCACAATCTTATGAATTCCTTCCAGTCGCTTCCCTTTTCCGCATCGGCCCACACCGGCCGGGAGAACCGGTTCGGGGCGAACGTGGCTCTTAACTGCTACCTCCAGATGCCGTTCAACAGATCCGCCCGGGTCGAAGTCACGAACGAGGGTGACGCGCCCTACAGGCAGTACTTTTACGTTGATTACGAACGCTACGATGCTCCCCTCGGAGACGATACCGCCTACTTCCACGCCCAGTTCAGGCGAGAAAATCCCTGCGACGGGTGGGGCCACGAGATCCGCGTGAATACTCCCGAGGCCAATATCGTCAACAGAGAGAAAGAGGCCTGGGAGAACAACTATGTTATTCTGGAGGCGAGAGGCGCCGGTCACTATATCGGCTGCAATTTGTCGGTTACCAATTTTCAGGGGACCTGGTGGGGAGAGGGTGACGATATGATCTGGGTGGACGGGTACAAATGGCCTCCCGACCTCCACGGTACGGGCAGCGAGGACTACCTCAACCAGGCCTGGGGCATGCAGGAGAATGCCTTTCTGATGAACGGCAGCTCTATTTATGAGCGTAACACCGGCGGCTACCAGACTTCCTATGTTTTCCACCTCACCAACCCGGTCCGCTTCCGGAAAGAGATCAAGGCGACCATCGAACACGGGCACGGCAACCACCTGGCGAACGAGATGTCCTCCGTGGCCTACTGGTACCAGACCGAACCGCATAAAAGATTCGGAATTCTCCCGGTGCAAAAACGCCAGCCCGTGGAGCGCCTTGGGGAACACCGAACTGTGGACTGGAAGACCGACCGGGCCTCCCGGACTTCTCGCCGGAAAACCGTCCTGAATACCGAGATGAAAAAGATGAAACGCCAGTGGACGAGAAAGCAGGGCCGGTAGCCGGACCACCCTTGTCAGATCTGTCGATTCTGTCTATATTACTCCTGACATGAAATCGGTTGGGTTATAGGCTTTTGGGGAAAACTATGCTGCAAATCCGGCTAAAATTGGGGCTCAAAGACCAGGGTTGCCTGTTGACCGCAGAGGAATTCGCGGAGGCCGAATTTGAAGAGCCCTACCGCTACGAACGGGTGGAGGGGAGGCTTGTCGTTATGTCACCGAGCGGTCTGGCGCACAATCGTTTTGTATGGGCAATTTTAAAACGGCTTTCCATCTACGATGTGAACGACCCCGGAATCATCGAATTGGCCGTTCCCGAGGCCTGGATGCGCACTACGGAAGCCTCCGATCGGATGGCCGACATCGCTGTCTACCTCACCGCTGATGAACCCCATCCGGATGTGCAATACGAAATGGTGCCAGACCTGGTCTTTGAAGTGGTTAGCGAAGGCAGCGAAGAGCGTGACTACGTTACCAAGCGAAAAGAATACCACGACCTGGGCATCCGGGAATACGTCATCGTCGATCCCTTTCGGAAGGTGTTGACCATTTTAACACATGGGCAGCGGGATTACGTCGATCGAGAACTCAATCCGGATGACATCTATAACTCGGCGCAACTGCCCGGATTTGAACTGTCCGTGACAGATCTGCCCTGGACAGACCTCAATACAAGGTAGGCTATGTTGCAAACCCGATTAAAACTGGGGCTCAAAGACCAGGGTTGTTCGTTGACCGCAGAGGGATTCGCGGAGGCAGAGTTTAAGGAGCCCTACCGCTACGAACGGGTGGAGGGGAGGCTGGTTGTTATGTCGCCGGGCGGTCTGGCGCACACGCGGATGGTGTCGGCAATTCTGGAGCGGTTGTACATCTACAAACATGCCAACGAGGGCGTAATTGAACTGATTGCCCCCGAGGGCTGGATGCGCACGTTGGAGGATACCGACCGGGTGGGAGATATTGCACTATACCTGGTTGCCGACGAGACACATCCTGAGCGGATCTATGAAATGGTCCCCGGCCTGGTCTTCGAAGTGGTTAGCGAAGGCAGCGAAGAGCGTGACTATGTTACCAGGCGAAAAGAGTATTTCGATCTGGGCATTCGGGAATACGTCATTGTTGATCCCTTTCGGAAGGTGTTGACCGTTTTAACGCGTGGGCAGCAGGACTATGCAGACACGGTCCTGAAACCGGCTGAGGTTTACAGATCCGACCAACTGCCCGGATTTGAACTGTCGGTGGGCGACCTGCCCTGGTCTTATCCTTAGCTGCTTGTACCAAAGCCCCGAAGGAATGACTTCTCCTTCGGGGCTTTTTTCGGAACGCCGGTGAGAAAATCGGTTGACAGGAAGCCCTCCTCCAGGTATCATCATGGCCGGTTAAGGTCGGCAGATGTTCGGGGGCTTGGGCCAATGGGATCTGCATCATTATGGAGGTGACCATGGAAAAGCGGCGGCTGGGACGTACAGAGCATATGAGTACGGTCGTGATCTTCGGAGGGGCCGCCATCGGCAAGGTTTCGCAGGAGGCGGCCGACGAGGCGATTCAGATCGCTCTCGACCACGGTGTCAACCATGTCGACATCGCCCCCAGTTACGGGGAAGCGGAGCTGCGGATGGGGCCCTGGATGGCGAAGGTACGGGACCAGGTCTTCCTGGGATGCAAGACCACCAAGCGCAAAAAGGCGGAGGCCGCAAAGGAGCTGCGGCGGTCTTTGAAGCGGCTGCGGACCGACCGGTTCGACCTCTACCAGCTCCACTCGGTGGGAGACTTGGAGCAGCTTGACCTGGCTATGGCCCCGGGGGGCGCTATTGAGGCGCTGGTTGAGGCCCGGGAGAAGAGACTGACGACCTACCTGGGCATTACCGGACATGGCATGCAGGCTCCGGCCACCCACGCCGAGGCCCTGCGCCGCTTTGATTTCGATACGGTTATGTTTCCGCTCAATCCGATTTTGATGGGCAACAGGCAGTACCGGCGGGACTGGGAAGCCCTGCTGGATCTGGCGCAGGAGAAAGATGTGGGGCTGATGGTCATCAAGGCGGCCGCACAGGAGCCCTGGGGAGAGCGGGACCGCACTTATACCACCTGGTACAAACCGTTTGAAACCCAGAAGACCATTGACCGGAGCATCCACTTTGTGCTCTCGCAGGAGATCACCGGTCTGGCCTCGGCGGGAGACGTGACGCTGCTGCCCAAAATCTTAGACGCCGCAGAGCGATTTGTTCCGGTGACGGCATCGGAACAGGAAGAGGCGATTGAAGGTACCCGGAAACGCAAGCAGATTTTTGTTGCATGAAAACCAACGCCGCCTGCATCCTCACAGACCGAGGTTTTACCAAATGCCAGCACGCTCCGTAACCGTCTTAGGGGGGGGCAATACCGCCTTTTCCGTAGCGGCCAACCTGAGTTTGAAGGGGGTTGAGGTCACCCTTTACGAAATTCCGGGTTTCGATGGCGCCCTGGATCCGATCAAAGAGGAGGGCATCATCCACCTGGTTGGCGCCGCCGAACAGGGGGCCGCAAAAATCCACTGTATTACCACCGATGTCGAAGAGGCTTTACAGGCCTCCGATCTCGCCCTCCTTATCGTGCCGGCCTATGCCCACAAACCCTTCGCCGAAGTCTGCGCGCCCCATCTCCGGGCCGGGCAGACCGTTGTGCTTATGCCCGGCACGCTGGGCGCTCTGGAATGGGCGCGCATTCTTCGCGATGCCGGAACCGACGGCGTCACTGTTGCCGAGGTGGATACCGCGCCTTATGTCTGCCGGAAGACCGAGCCCGACACGGCCACCATCTGGGGCATTGTCACAGGCCTGGGCCTGGGGGTGCTGCCGGCTGTGGAGTCCGAACGGGTGCGGGAACGGCTCGATCCGCTCTTTCCGGGGATCATGCCCTATCCGGATGTTATGGCCTGCGGCCTGGCGGCTATGAATCCGGTGGTCCATCCCGCCGGCGTTCTGCTCAATGCCGGGCGCGTGGAGTATTCGCACGGGGAGTTCTACTTCTACGAAGAGGGGGTTACCTCTTCCGTGGCAAAGGTGATTATGCAGGTGGACGGGGAACGCCGGGCGGTCGCCAGTGCCCTCGGCTACGATCTCTGCGCCGCAGACGAGGCCTTCTACAGGGCCGGATTTGGGCCCAGGGGAGACCTGTGGGCCACGATCAACGGTAGTTATATGCTCACCCGGCTCAAAGCGCCCGGTTCTTTAGAGAGCCGGTGGCTTACCGAAGATATTCCCTACGGGCTGGCGGCGTGGAGCTCGGTAGGCGTCCAGTACGGCGTGGAGACGCCCACAATGCGGGCGGTGGTGGACATTGGATCTGTTGTGATGGGATTTGACGGCTGGGCTGCCGGCCGGGGCGTGGAAGAACTCGGGATCGCGGGAATGGACCGCCAGAGGTTAACGGCGTTTCTGCAGAGCGGGGAAGCGGGATAAGGGTCCGTTCGCCTGAGGGGAAAGATATGCAACACGCGAACAAACGTTCTGGAAATAGAGATTCCGGAAGGGGGCGACGAAGCAGTCCGGACCGGCGGCAGAGCCAGCAGTCCATCGGTTTCCCGGACCGGCGGGAGGGGGATCGGCGCCAGCTTTCAGACCGACGCCGTACCCGGGAGGAAGTCATCCCGGTTCTCGAGTGGCGCGCAGAGCCCGAAGATTCCGGCGGAAATAAAGAGAGGCGGAAACGTATCCTTCTCGTAGGGATATTGGCCGCTCTGCTTCCCGCGGCACTGGTGGGCATTTACTTTGCAGATCCCGCAGATCCGCCGCCTGTCGTGCGCCGCAGACCGGACCCGCCCAAAACCAGCGGGAAGCTGATGCTCAAGCGCGCCAAGAAGCCGAAGGGTAAACAGAAGCCTGCGGATCGTTCAGGCACTGTGTCGACGCTGAGTCAGGATATTCTCAACATTGCGCCTCACATCTACTCTGGCGTAAGGCTCGAACTGGAAAGCGGGGAGTACGCAGATAAAGATTCGGATTCACACAAGAATCTCAAATCGGTTTTCGTGCGTATTATTGAAATCTTTGCCAGAGCAAAGGCCTGGGATAAGCTGGAAAGTTCGGAAAAGGTGGATTTGCTTCACAGGACCTTCGATCTGCTGAAAAGCAGATATCCCTATATTACCCGATTCGTAAAGCTGATATTTGACGACGGCAGGAAAGACCTTGAGCTGAAGTTTGGTGAAGTATATACAGGAAAAGGATAATCCGGGGTAAGCGTTCACCGCAGAGACGCAGAGGACGCGGAGAAAAACAAAAACTGTCTGTGTGTGGTCAGGCGTGACCCAGAGGAGCAGGCATTAGGCGGAGTTGGACAGACGCGGACCGGCAAAAATCAGACCTGACCTTTGCCTTTCTCTGTGATCTCCGCGTCTACACCACCCCGGACGATTCACAGGATCGTCTTCCCACCCTGGTGAATATCGAATTTTCAGAATCATTATCTGAAGAGCTATATCTCCACCGCTCTTTCTTCCTCTGCCGATTGGTAGATGGCATCGGTGATCTGCTGTACCACCAGCGCCTGCTCAAGCCCTGTCTTCGGCTGGCGTTCTTCTCTGATGGCCGCTGCGAAATCATCCACCGGCCCCAGATGGGTTGACGTCCAATCGTCGTTTCCCTCCCACAGCGTTTCCGAGAGGACGCCCGCTTCAGAGGACGCCCTGTTGTAAACGATCGTTTTGTGCTTTTCCGGTCGCATCGGCAACTCCAGGGACCCCTCCGTGCCCACGATCTTCCACGCACGTTCCAGGGGGGCCGCCACCATCTCTCCTCGCTCGTAGTGGATCGCCGCTCCTCCCTCGCATCGCACAATTGCCGCCACGTGCGTTTCTGCGTCCGAGCCAGGCGCGGCCATTGCCTCGAATTTGGGCGGGACCGTCCAGGTCTGGGCGAGTACCAGGACCGGGTTGAGCGACCAGCCGGTGATGCCCAGCAGGTAGTCCAGGTCGTAGCAGCCCCAGTTGGACATGATTCCGCCGCCGTTGAGCGCTTTTTTCAGCCGCCACTCCGGGGGCGGCGTGTCGGGTGGGCCGGCGCCTGGCCGGATCTCCCGGCAGTGAACCACCCGCAGGTCGCCCAGGGCTCCGGTGGCGATAAAGGCGGTTACGGCATCGGCGGAGGGGAGAAGCCGGAACCGGGAGGAACAGCACCCTGCGACCAGGTTTCCCCGGGCCTGGATCAACTGCCGGACTTCGTCCGCATTCATTGCTACGGGCTTTTCGGTGAGTACGTGCTTGCCCCGTTCGAATGCGCGGAGGCCCAGGCCGGTGCGGATGCAGGCGGGCATTGCCAGTACAACCGCCTCGATGCGGTCGTCTTTCAGGAGCGCGTCCCCTTCGGTATACACCGTTTCTACACCGTGCTTGCCGGCCACCTCGCGGGCGACCTCTTCGCGCAGGTCGGCTACGGCCACCACGTCGATGTTGGGAGAATCGGCCGCTGCTTCCACGTGCCTGCGGCCGATGACGCCGCATCCGATAATTCCCAGCCGCACAGGTTTCATTGTTGACATCCTTTTCGTCTCGCCCCTAACGGGGGCGGGTTGTGTTTATCGTTTTCCTCGCAGACGGTCGTCGCGTATGGATCGAGAACGGTCGTAATAGGTCCAGAGGTCTTCCAGGCCGAATTCTTTTTCAATCTCCTCTACGCTCACGTCCTCTGTCAGCGATTCCATTAGATGGTCCGAGGAATAATTCTGGACTTTGGCAAGCCATTTGCGTAATATCGCATCCAGACTCCGAAAGGAGGTCGTTCGCTCTCCTTTAACTGCTTCCGCGAGGAGCCCTGCCATGATCGATCTACGCAGCCTTGACACAGCCCATCCGGGAAAGATTCGCGCCTTGTTTGGCCTTTCTCCAGCTGCTTTGGCAGAGCTTTTGGAGGCTGTGCTGCCGGTGTTGGTGGACCGTCGTCGTCAGGCCCAGGCTTTTCGGCCCAATCGCAGACGGGTCGTGGGGGGTGGGCGCAAGCGGCGGTTAAAACCGTATCAAGAGGTGTTGATGAGCTTGCTTTATTTGCGTCACAACGTTGCCCACGCCGTGGTGGGGGAGATGTTTGGGGTGAGTGCGGATACTTCGGAAAACACGTTTCATGAGGTGATTCCGGTTTTGAGGGAGGTCTGTCCCTCCCAGCGTTTTGATGCAGAGAAGACATGGAAGAAGGGCGAACCTTCCTGGCATCCTGATGAGGTGGATCGAGTGCTGGTCGATAGCTTTGAAACGCCCATCCGACGGCCTTCTATCGACGAGAGGCAAAGGCAGGTCTACTCGGGTAAACGCAAACGCCACACGATCAAGACCCAGGTGGCCACAGATAAAAAGGGAGAGATTCTCAGCATCGATGCAGGCCATCGTGGGCCAAAGGCGGACATCCGGCTTTATGAAGAAAGTGGGGTGCACCAGCAGTTCCCCAATGCCGATAAACTGGGAGATAAGGGCTATCAGAGTCAAGCACACCCCGAGATCATCTCACCTCACAAAAAACCAAAGGGGGGTGAACTCACAAGCGAGCAACGTCAAGAAAACCGGCAGATCGCCCAGCAACGCATCTATGTGGAACACGGCATCCGTCGCATCAAGGGGTGGCGAATCCTTCGAGAAGATTATCGCCTGGGGGTGGGGCTATTTCCGATGATTGCAGGAGCCGTTGTCGGCCTGGTGCAACTGGGCCGAATTCTCGGATAAACGATAAGAAAAACTGAATCTCAGGCAAAGACTGTATAACTTTTTATTCTTCGGATTATCTAATAGGTATACGCCATCCGCGCCAGAATCCCATACATTCATAGCCCTGGCTCGATAAGAAGCCGCCGTGGCACGCACCCTTTCCGCTTCTCCCGCGTGCCGTGTATCGCTCAGGCACGGATAGACCGGAACCCCGTGCTTATGGCCCAGATCCACGCTCACCTTCCAGGGGTTCAGCCGGAAAATACAGGTGGTCATGAGGAGATCGACCAGGCGCTCTTGCAGCCAGGTTTCTATGTCGATACCGACCATCTTGCAGAAACCGACGGAGTCCGGTACCCGCACAGCCAGCAGCATGGGTCGGCCCCTGCGAAGGGCCACGCCATCCATCATACGTCGAATCCGCTTCACAAGACCCGTCATAAGATCGAGTTCCTTCCGTCCTACAGGATCGCCGGTGCGAGTGTGTTTTTTGAAGAGGATCGGGTTCCGAAGGAAATCCAATTGCAGGCCATCGATGTCGTAGTTCTCGCAAACGTCTTTAACGAAGCGGAAAACGAATTCGCGCACTTCGCGTCGTCCGTAGTTCAGCGCGGCCCAGCCGCCGCAACGCGGGGGCGCTTCGGCACTTCCCATCAGGTAGTCGGGGTGCGCTGTCTTGTAGTTGCTCTTCACGTACGGATGATACCACGCACGGACGCTGGAATCGTGCATGTCGTTCATACGCTTTGTGTAGAAGACCTCGATGTCGTTCCTGCGACAGAAATCCACGACGAGCTTGAGCGGATCCGTGCCCTGTTCGATGAGCGTGCCCGTTATGTTGTTGCCAAACCCCCTGGCTGTGCAGGCGAACACCTCCCCGACATGGGTTCTGTGCACCGACCAGACGTTGCCCAAGTTCCAGGCCGCGTACATGAGCGTATCCACCTGCGTCCCGACAAGCCCAGTCGTACGGCATCCCAGAAAGGCTTCCGGCGTCCACACCCTCGTATGGTAGACCGCGTCATCGCCATCGTTGTCCATGATGATGCGACGCTTGCGATGTGCCGCCTTCTGCCTGAGCTCCATCAATCGTTCTGGTTTGGTCACAGGTTCTGTCATGGAATGAGCTCCTAAGACATCAGCGAAGCGGAATGCCTTCTCATTTCGGCTGTTTGTTGGCAAGGGCCCAAACGTCCTGGAAGAATTTCTGACGCTCCTGGGACAGACCGCCGATCACCACCGGATTCATGCAGGGCTTGGGCTCGTGGAAACGAACCGTAACATGGTTGTAAGCGATGAGGATGGCGCGGCGGGGATTATCCGGATTTGTCCACGGGGCCCCGGTGTGTCGCACACCTTCCGAGAACACGACGAGACTTCCCGGCGGGCATCCATAGGTCTCCCAAACCCCGGAGTCCGGATCATCCGCTTCCTCAGGCCACGTCCCGTCCTGAGCCGAAGCCAGATTGGCTTTATGCGAGCCAGGAACCAGGCACGTGCCGCCCTGTCCTTTCACGACCTCGTTTAGTTCCCAAACAATGCGCGTCATCCCGCTGTAGATGAGGCCGTTGTGAAAACGGTAGGATAGGGAGGGATCCAGGTTCTTCCCGCCCACGTGGGGTCTCCAGGGATTGTTGGTGTCTTCAGCTGATCGGTTTGAAACAAAGACGCTTTCCAGGCGGATGCGCTCCGGTCCTGGGTCAATCACCTCCTGCAAGATGCCCATGACCCGTGGGTGATCAATCAAGAATTCCGCCGGTCCGGCAATGGGAGCCCGGTGATGCTCGGGGAGGCACTTGGGGTTTTTTGATAGCATTTCTGTGTGTTCGCGCACTGCTCGAACTTCGTCGTCGGTGAGAACGCTGGGGATGACGAGAAAGCCCTTGAGATCAAAGAGAAACTTCTCGTATTCAGACATGGGATGAACCTGAGGGGGCGACTGGCTCGGTTCAGTCTGAACCAGGGAATCTGTGGTTGTATTCACTGTGATTATCCTCCTTCTTAGAGTGAGATTTCTTCTATTATGCGTTATGGATCGGTTCGTTGTTTATGACGGTCGATACATCGATGACGTACATCTGGCGTTCACCCTCGTGTGTGGAGTCGATGCAGATGCTGTGTCCATCCCGACTCCACCGGGGGTGCAGGTCGCACCGGTCTTCTTTCGGACCCGCAGGGGGAGCGTAAAACCGCCCGATGTCCACGCGGGTATTCGTGGCCGGATGGTAAAGGATCAACCTGCGCTCGGAACGGACGGGGTCCGGATAGGTGTCGGTAAGCACCCAGCGGCGGTCCGGGCTGTAGGTGCAGTGGCCGTTTTCGGTTAGAACATCCACGCCGACGGATTGTACCCGGCCGGACCGGTCCCGGTAAAGGTGATAGCGGGTTTCGCCGTTGTGATGGGACCAGGCGAGGATTCGGGTTTCGTCTCGCCATGCCGCATGGGAGATCATGTGGCTGTATTTTTTGGCTTGAAAATGGAAGGTTTCATCCTCTTCGGCGACCTCTGAAGGCATCCGTCCGGTGCTTTCCAGAAGGGCGATGCCGGACCCGTCCGGGCTGGCGGTGAACATCCGGTGGAACCAGGTGGCCTGATCTTCTGCACGTTGACTCCAGCGGTGCAGGAAGAGGAAGCGGGCGCCTGACGGATTATACGCGATATGGCTGCACCAGTGGACGGCGCCGACCATCGAGCTTTCGGGTTGGATTTCGGCCAGTTGCGCGAGACTGATGATGAGGCGCGACTGCCCGCTCTGGAGATCGAGGGTGTGGATGCCGTCGTCAGAGGGTGCGTTTCCGGGCCTGCCGGAGGCAGAAGATTCTGCATAACCGATGGTGGGATGCGTCCAACGCAAGCGGGCGTAATTTACGGTGAGGGCATTGTGGCCGTCGGGTGAGACGGCATAGACAGGGAGCGGGAGGGGACGCTCATCTCCAGTTTCGGTATCGCAGATGGTCGAGCCGTATCCGTCCGCTGTACGGATGTTGTAGATGATCTGCGGGGTTGGCGTCGACTCCAGCCACTGGACCATAGCCCCCTGCTGCCAGTTCCAGGCGGTCGTCCGGACAAGAGGCCGGAATCGGTTCCGATCTCTCAGGTCTACAAGCCCGATGGTTGCCGCGTCTTCGGGGGCGGGATGGCGCACGATGGAGGAGACGCGAAGGGCAAGGAGGTACCGGCCGGTTTTGTCCCAGGTGGTTTTGTCGTAGTACCCGAAGAAATGGCAGAATGGGCCTCTGGTTACTTTTCTAATAGGACACGTTTTTTCTACAATTGGCATCGGGAAGTCAATCACAGTCCCAGTTTGAGGATTCTGTTGACGTTCTGCCAGCTTATTTTTTCAAAAGCCGCCGTTGAAATGTGTCCCCCGGCATGAAGCGTTCTCATCAGTTCCGCGTGGGGGTGGTTGTGTGTGGGAGCGCTGGAGTCTGTTCCGAAGAGGAGTTTGTCCTGAAATTTTTCGATAAATTCATATCCGAATTCAGGGTCCCGGATCAAGGCGTTGTAGCCGCTCCTGGCTGAAATCTCTCCATACATATTCGGGTATTGTTTTAGGAGTCTGGGCACGACGCCTCCCGGTTCGACTTTGTCCTGGGGGTAGCGGTTTCTGTTTTCATCCGTCACGTCGCCGCCCATTTCCGACCAGAAGGCCTGTGAGTGGCCGATAAAGATCAGATTTGGAAAGGTTTGCAGGCATTTTTCCAGGCGGGGCAGGTGGAGGTCGTCTGCAAGGCCATAGGCGCCCCCGACCTGTACGGCTATGTGAAAGAGGACGGGCATTTCACATTTTTCGCAGTGTTTGAACAGGTTCTGGACGAGAGGGTCATCAAAATACATGTTGGGACAGACTTCACCGACGCCCTTGCAGCCCCTTTCTTTGTAGTATTTCAGGTGTCTTGAGAAGTTTGCGTCCGGGCTGTTGCTGATTCCCCTTGGATCGATGCTGCAGAAGGGGATGAATCTGTCCGGATAGGTTTCGCAGACTTCGAGGACGTCTTCTACGGTTGCATACTGGGTGATACATTCGGGGTTTGCGTACGGCGAGAGTACGCCCTTGTCAACACCGGTTCTGTCCATCAGTGCGATCATTTCTTCCGGGGTTGCGTAGAAATAGTCCCCTTTTTCGTTTCTGGCAAGGGTTTTTTTTCTCACGACATGCATATGAATATCTATGAACATAGGTCCTCCATAAGTCCCCCGATGCACAGAGCGCGTCTCTTTCGGTCATCAGCACTTTACTTCCGATCTCAGGCACCGGCGGGCGGTTGAAAGAGTTCGATCGTCACCGCTTCGTCATCCATCGTCCGTCATAGATGAATCCGCACTATTTTCCACTTTTCTACCATATTGTCCTATAATTGGATGTCCCCGATTCCCCTGAAGCAGGATAAGGAACGGATCGATGATCGCACATTCGGAGGTAGCCGAAGAAACTGTTGAAACTCAAACCCTCACCATCCTCCAGGCCAGGGAACTTCTGAAAAAAAATGAAGAAGACAACCTGGGCCTGGACATCCGAATCGCCGAATCCCACCAGGCTCCCGGCGGCGGAAAGATGATCGTCTACAACTCTCCGCTCACCCCCAGGGCTCTCCAGTTTATTTCCCATAGAAAAAGAAACGGCGCGGCCAACATCAACGTGATCGTCTACAAACCGGGCCAGAACGGCAACCTGCGGGTGCCTGCTCCGGAAGAGATAGACAGCCAGTCCGGCGTTGCAGAGCGTGCGCGGGAAGTCACCCGGAAGGTCGTCGAAGACGCCAGCGCAGTTGCCGGTAAGGCCAGGGAAATTTACGATACCATCTCCGGCCCCCTCTTCGGGTACGAGCACCTCGAAAAACCGGAAACCCAGCAGGCCCTCGGCGTTTTCGAAAAAGCCCTCCGGCAGTTTTGCGCCAGCACCGAAACCGTGGTACAGGAGTATGTGGACAACGGCAATACCCTCATCATGGACCTCATCACCCAGTACGAACTGGACCTTTCCAGCCTCAAACACGCCCTGAAAGTTGCCTGTTTCGCCACCGAACTGGCCGCTATGATGGGGATAGACGACTACCTGGACGAGACCCAGCCCGACGAGATCTTTGGCCGGCTGGACGAACCGTTTCCGGACCCGCTCTCCGATGATCTCCTGGACCTGAAAAAACAGGACCTCTTTAAAAAAGAACTCGTGGAAATTTTCATCGGCGGGTTCATGCACGACGCGGGCCTCTGGCAGACCCGTTTGAAAGACGGGCATGAAGTACGGGGCGCTATGGTCGTCGCCCGGACGCCTGAGATAGAAGACATCTCCCGGTCTCTGGTGGACATCGTCCTCTTTCATTCGGACGTTCAACAACTCGCGGAAAACCAGGGCGTGGTAAGAGTTTTTGAGCTGCCCGATGGCGGAGAAAAGATGGCTTTTCAGCGGGATTATTATAAAACCGCTGAAGATGCCCGAAACGCTGTAGCCCTTCGCACGGGAAAATTCTACCACAAAATTCTGACCGGAACGGACCTGCGCAAAATCCTCCCCGTCGCCATTGCAGAATCTTACATTACCCAGACCCAGTCTCGAACGCCTGTCCCCAGGCAGGAAGTCATCTCCGAACTGGTCTCGTGCTGCGAGGGCGGCCTCTATCAAAAATTCATGATCGCCATGTGCAATGCCCAGGCCGACGTCATGGCCCCCTCCAGAGTCCTGGTTACCCTGGAGGGCCGCATCAGCATCCATTCCACCGACCGCCCCTGCTGGTTCGATGTCACCGACTACGTCGCCGTAAGCGCCGGGCACGACGACAGCCGGTACGCCCCCCACCTCATCACCATCTTCGCCAAAGACGAAGACGGAAGTGTGAACAAACTCATCCCCCTCTCACCGCAGGCCTCCCAGCTGTGGGACCGCTCCGACCCCGAAAGCCGGATGTACATCGCAGCCGGAAAATTCCGGTCTCTTTCGTTCAAAGTTACGGATATCCTGAGGAAAGATATTTACGAGAAACATTTCAAAGCTTTCGAATCCGAAGTCCAGCGGCGGATGCAAGCCGACCTGATCTATTGACAGACCGCTCAGGGTGTGTGGGAGCTTTCGACTCGAGCCACTCCATGTCGAAGTGCGCGAGGACGAGTCGGGCGTAGTTGTCGGCTTCATAGAAGCAGAGGATGCGCCCGTCGGCGGCGATGGCGAGGTCGGAATAGGCCGACGCTCCTGGCTCCAGCACTCTCGCCATAGACCAGGTCCGGCACTCGTCGCGGCTCAGACGTACGGTCAAGCAAGCGCGTTCATCGGTTCGGCTGGGATGGGCGAGCAGGATGCGCTCCGCGTCGAAACGAACGATGCTCCCCTGGCAGGAAGGCTCGGGAAGATCAGGATTGTTCTCGACCTCTGACCAACTCTCTCCGCCGTCTCGGCTCCAGGCGAAAGCACGGCACTTCCGCCCCTGTCGGCTGCGCATGTTCATGTAGACGGCGCCGTCTGTAGTTTCCACGGCTTCGCACTCGTCGGACGCGTTGGTGGTCATCTTTCCACCCCGTTGCCAACTCTCCCCGTGGTCGTCGCTGAAGAAGGCGACCGATGACTGCACCTGTCCCCAGGTGGCAGGCGGCTCTCTCCAGGTAGGAGGTCCGGGACTCTCGTCGGCCCACGCCGGAACGAGTAGCCGGCCGCTCGTGAGCTGGATGCCATGGCCCGGCCCGGTGCCCAGGTAAGTCCACGAGGCGTCCTTTACATCCGGGCTAATCTCCACTGGCGCCGACCATGACTCGCCTTCGTCTTCGCTCCCGGACAGGAAGACCTGTTGGTTGTCTTTGCAGAAGAGCAGGAAAAGGGCGCCCGTGTGATCATCTACTACAGGACAGGGATTGCCGCATGCGCGGTCCCCGTCGGAGACAACCCTCTGTCGAGGCTCCCAGGTCTGGCCTCCATCGAAGCTGCGCCGGAGCAGGATGTCTATCTCGTCGTCGTCGCGGCCGTTATTCCTGCGCTCCTCGCAGAACGCGAGAACCGTGCCGCGAGGGGTAATCGCCAGGGCAGGAATGCGGTACGTGTGGTAGCCTTCCTCAGCGGATGTGAAGAGATCGCACTTATTCACTCAGATCCTCCTATTGAGCTCAGCCTATCTAAAGAGACATTCTTGTAGCCGCAGGCTTCAGCCTGCGCCCCACGCCTGCGACGCACCCTGAAGGGTGCGGCTACATAAACTGTCTCATTAAAAACGCTGAGTTCAATAAATGTTATCGAACGGACGTTTCAGGTACGCCTTCACCCTCACGACGCTCATCATCCGAGCCCGGCCTCGTGTTCCACCTGCCCCAGTGCGGCGTCCAGGATATCGATGGCCGCGTCGATCTCTTCGCGAGTGATGATGAGGGGTGGGTAGAAACGCACATCATCGCCATTCACCCAGTCGGCCATGCCGGTGGTGGCAGACACGTGCAATCCGTGCTCCACTGTGATCTCGGGCACGCGACGGGCGATTCCCCGATCCAGGGGAAAGGGCGCTTTGGTGGCCTTGTCGCGCACCAGTTCGATCCCCAGCATCAACCCTTTGCAGCGTACCTCACCGACAATAGGATGGTCGCACAACTTTTTGGCACGCGCCTGGAGATGCGCGCCCATTGCTACCACATGGTCGAGGATGCCTTCCTCTTCGATGATGTCCAGTACGGTCCAGGCCACCCGCGTGGCCACTGGATTGGCGACGTAGGTAAAGATGTGGGGAAAAGATTCGCCTGAGGCGGCGAAACTATCGCGGATTTGTTCACGCATGAGCACCCCGCCCAGGGGGCTGTAGCCGCTGCTGACGCCCTTGCCGAAAACGATCATGTCCGGTGTCACGCCCCAGTGCTCGATGGCAAAATAACGGCCCGTGCGGCCGAAACCCGTGATGATCTCATCGGCGATGAAGAGAGCACCTCGTAGCGGTCACAGATCTCGCGTATTTGCGCATAATAACCCTCGGGTGGCACCCCCACCGCGATACCGCCGAGGACCACGGGTTCGGCCACGAAGGCGGCCACATTCTCAGGCCCGGCTTGCAGGATCGCCGCTTCCAACTGGTGGGCGCAGGCCAGGTTGCACACCCCATCGCACCCGGCCAGACCACAGCGATAGGGATAGCAGGGCGCAATTTTGGGAAAGTCCGGCAGCCAGGGCGCAAAGGGGGTGCGAAGCGGGGGATTGCCCGACGCCGCCATGGCCCCCAGCGTGGCCCCGTGATAGCTGCGCCACCGGCCGATGATCTTCTGTTTGCGGCTTCTGCCCTGCTGCAGATGATACAGACGCGCCAGTTTGAAGGCCGTTTCCATGCCCTCCGAACCCCCGGAAACGAAGTACACGTGGTTGAGGTCGCCAGGCGCCAGGGCCGCGATCCGGGCTGCCAGATCCAGGGCCGGCTGGTTGGTGAAGAAGGCCGAGAAACAATAGGCCAGGCTACCGGCCTGATCCGCCATGGCTTCCGCAATCCGTTTGCGTCCGTGTCCCAGCGTGACATTGCCGGCGCCGGAGATCCCATCCATGTAGCGTTTGCCCGTATTGTCGTAGAGATAGATTCCCTCACCCCGTACAGCAACCGGATACGCCCGGCTCGGATCGCAGTGGAGGAGGGCATCTTTCGCCTCTGTCAGGTCCATAATACCGGGCGCACTTCTCTGCGCCCGACCTCCTATTCCCGCCTGTAGAGTTCACCGCTGGCTGCGATTGTCTTTTGCAGAAAATCGCCCGAAGGACGCTCAAGCAGGACGTCTCCCTCCGGACAGAGAATCCAGTCGGAGCGACTGATCTGATAGCTTCTGATGTGGGCCATGGGGCTGTCGTCGTTGATGTACTGCACGATGAACAGGTCTCCCGAGGGCAGCTGTATCCAGCCGGAGTAGGCGCCGTCGCAGTGGATGCTGCGATCGTGATCGATGAAGAAGTAACGGTGGCCGCCGGTGTGCCTGCCTGCGTTCTGGATACAGTCCGGGTCGCCGGCGATTGCCCGGGTTTCGATGTGCAGGACGAGGTTGCGCGGGGGTGTGAGGCGCTGAAAGCCGTGGACGATGGCCACTTCGCCGCTGCTCAACACGCGGGCGTGGGGTCTGCCGACACAGCATGTAAGAAATGTCGGAAACGGACCCGACCAGGTTTCTCCATCATCCCTCGAGATCGCTTTATAAGCGCACTTTCGCTCGAGGTCCTCTCGCAGGTAGCAGACCAGGGCGCTGTCATCGAGTTCGACGTAGGTCCCCTCGTTCAGCCACAGCTCTCGATCGGAAGCGACGTGAACCGCCGATCCCCAGGTCTCACCCTGGTCTGTGGACACGAAGGCGTTGTGCAGCCAAACGACGTCGGGGCGGTCGCGTGGACCCACTCTGTCTGCGCCGATGATGATTTTTCCGGATCGAGTCCTGAAGATACAGGGGCAGATGTGGCCTTTGATGTCGGTGGAAACCCTGTCGCTCCAGGTGCGCCCGCCGTCGGAGGATCGCCAGAGGAAGATCTCGGTATCCGGTACATGCTCGGGCTCGAGTCGGGGAATGATATCGCAGATCAGCAGGAGCTCGGAACCGCCCAGCGATAACAGACGCGGGTTGTTGAGGCGGCCGCCGGTGGCAGAATCGGGGATTTCGTGAATGATTTGTTTGGCGCTCCAGGTGCGCCCGCCGTCGAGACTGATGTGGCAGGCGATGCGCCCGAACGGACGCGCCGAATGGCCGAGGCTCTCCCGGTAGATGCAGACCATGGAGCCGTCTTCGCATTCGGCGAGGTCGGGGAAAGCTTTGTATACGGTATCTTCGCGAAAGAGAACGGATTTTATCACGATAAAGCTCCAAAATTAGATGTATGCATACTCTGCCAACCAGATTACCCTCTACTCCTCGCGTCGGAAGATGAAGCGCTGAATCCTAACCGGAGCTGAGAAATTATGCGGAGGGCCCATCTCGACGCGGTAGAAGGTGTTCGCATCAACCTTGCGAAGGAATGTTGTTCCCCCTCTGTTCCATTGGCTGCCTTCCCGGACGCTGTGACCGTAGAAGAAGAAACGGATTCGCTGGCGTTCGAACAACGCGACTGGCGCATAAGGTTCGTACGAACAGATGATGCGCAGTTTGTCGTGTTCGGCAAACTGAGAGAGGATCCGTTCCCACGGTCTATTGCCCTGGACCTCCTCGCCGGCGGTGAGGAATCGCGCAGGACCAAGGGTAAGTGTCCGGTTTGCAGCGGGCATGGCCTCATCGAACCCCGCCGCGCTGTGATTGCCACTGCATGCCAGCCACGGACAGCACAACTTGCGCAGGGCACCGGCAACATAAAGTGGGTTCACCTCGTTGGCGTTGAGCACGGCATGCGGCTTCTGGCTGTTCATCCAGTCAACGCGCCTCGACAACCATTCAGCAGCTTCCTGCCCCCAGATATTGGCGTGGGCGAAACAAACCAGGACCAATGGCTCAGTTTCATCCAGACTCCTTGGTTGCGGGGGCGAAGATTCCAGAGACGACAACGCGATATCTGGCAGCTGCATCATCTGGCCGGGGCTTGTCATGTTAACGCTGAAAGAGTGATGCTCCCAACCCTTTGCATGCAGGTCAATCTGATACACTCCGGGCAGGGGAAGAAGAAGAGAGAAAAAGCCCGTGCGCGCGTTCCGTATAGTACGTGAGAACTTCACCGGCCCGGACACATCCGCGCGAAGATCGGTGAGTAGGAGACCGCCGTTTATCTTGCCAAAGACGGTGCCGGGTACCCCATGCCACGTCCGAATCGCCTCGATGCCGCAAGGTCCTGGGTCAACGCCGCAGCATTCTATCTCCAGGACATGATTCCCAGCTGATAGCCTGTTGCCAACGAGTACTTCTCGGCCACGATCGTGTGGAATGTTGACCCAGTCGCCCCTGTCAATCCGACACCGCAGTGCTCCACCTAAAGTTCCGTATCGGGGTCCGGGTGGAGGGAAGTCCATTGGCACAAGCACACTGACAGCGTTGCCGACAAACGAGGCTCGGATTCGGGCACCTGGTTCGCTCGACGTCAGGTAGCGCGTGGCCGTCCCGCGTAGACGACGTTCGCTCCATGCCCCCAATGTCTGCACCGCTTGACTTGTCATGTCCAATCGGCGACTGTGCGGAATCTGCGTGTCGATGGAGAATGCGTGCGGACGGTCCAGGAATGTGGGCGTCGTGACTTCATCAGATAATGTCGCGACCTTTGCCTCTCGCACCCCTGCTCCTCCTTATAGCCCCTGTGCCGGTACTGTTCCGGTAGGGTGATGATAAGATTGCCAGATTTCCTATTGTTTTTCTAACTTCTGATAGCTGACTGCTGAAACCTGGTCTCATCCAAAGCCAATCTCCCTCAGGTACTCCCTCGTGCGCTTCGCGATCGGCAGCGGTTTATCGAGAGGCGCGGGGTACATATCCTGCTCCACGATCCCCCAGCCCTCATAGTCGATCTCGCGCAGCACATCCCGGAACGCTTCGAAGTCGACGGCTCCTTTAGCCGGCTCGACGAACATGTCCATCGAAACGGCCGTGGCAAACGGGATGTCCTCTGCCTCCACCTTGTGCTGTACCTCTCGGTCTACACTCTTAAGGTGAAGGTAAGGTATCCGGTCGTAATAGTTTCGCATGAACGCGATCGGATCGCCTCCGCGGTACGCGTGATGACCTATGTCGAAGCAGAGTGATACCAGACCGGGCTCCGTCTCCTCCAGGAATTGTTCTATCTGATCTTCATACTCCACGTGAGTCTCCGCGTGGGGATGGAACACCAGTTTCAGTCCGAAGCTGTCAAGGACAAGCTCTCCGACCCTCTGCGTCGTCTCTATCAGCTGCTTCCACGCGCTCTCATCAAGTTGCCTGGGCCCTGTCGGCTCTCCTGTAAAGAGATCGGTATAGGTGCTGTCGATCAGCACCATAAAACCGGCATCCAGCTCGACAAGCAGTTCACCGATGTTCAGAACCTCACGTTCCAGCTCGCTCCATCCGGATGGACTCGCCAGGTCCGCCATCACAAATGTCGCGGCCGTCCTCAGTTCCCGCTTTTCGAGCTCTCCTCGCAGCGTCGCCGCATCCGTCGGTAGATAGCCATAGGGTCCCAGCTCGATCCACTCGTATCCAGCCTGGGCAACTTCGTCCATAAATCGGTCCCAGGGTGTCTGTTTCGGATTGCTCGGAAACCAGACGCCCCAGGAGTCGGGTGCTGAACCAATAGTGATATCCATATGTGGGTACCTCTCATTGCAATCAAGCCTTCAGCTGGCAGGTGTCAGCAGCTGGCAGAACCAGCTTGTTTTAGTGTCTGCTGATTGCTGACGGCTGATTGTTAGTAGTAGAACCTCTGAAGCCCCTCACGTCCTTCTTCGTATTCCTCCCTCAGCTTCCCGGTAACCTCGTCTTTTGTCGCTTCCGCTGCAGCGATATCCCACCACACTCCTGAGCCCGGCAGATAACGGTGTTTCTCAACCTCCGACACGATCACACATGAGCGCGACTCCTCCCGTGCCTCCTGCAATGCGGTTCGTAGCTCCTCAGGAGTGGTCACGTGCCATGCCCGTGCCCCCATGCTTTCCGCATTCTTCGCAAAATCGATCTCCACGTAATCCCCCTCGAGACGGCCCGTCGCATCGTCTCTGGCCCGGAACTCGTTGCCGAAGCTGCGTCCCACTCTTCCCATCTGCAGCTGACGGATGCACTGGAAGCCGTGGTTCTCCGCAATCACCACCGTGATCTTGAGACGTTCCTGCATCGCCGTAACCAGCTCAGTTGGGTTCATCAGGTAAGTACCGTCCCCAACGTAAACGAGAACTTCGCCCTCGGGCTGTGTCATGCGGACCCCCAGTCCCGCAGGTATTTCGTAGCCCATACACGAATATCCGAACTCCAGATGGCAGTGCCTCCCTCCACTTGCATCCCACAGCTTGTGCAGGTCTCCAGGGGGCCCTCCAGCCGCCGCGACAACCGTATCACCGGGTCGCGCTTCACCGTTCATTACGCCGATCACCTGACCCTGGCTCATCGCCTCATCGGGATACTGCCGGAACACCTCCTCCTTGAGCTGAGCTTCCCACTCTTTCTTCAACAATCCAATTTCACTGACGTAGGCCGACCTCGGCTTGATCCCGGCTCCTTCGGTCGCGTTCAATAGCGCCTGCAGCGCCTCTTTCGCATCCGCTGTAACCGGCAGGGCCCCCTGTTTGTATGCGTCATGCGCGCATACGTTGATTCCTACGAACTTCACCTCAGGATTTTGGAAAATAGAGTGTGATCCGGTGCTGAAGTCCGACAGACGCGTCCCCACACAGATCACAAGATCCGCTTCGCTCGCAATCTTTTGCGCAAGCGGTGTTCCCGTCACACCCTGCCCGCCGAGGTGCAGCGCAGACCCGTTCCGAATCGCCCCTTTACCGGCGAACGTCTCCCCAACCGGTATTCCCAGCGATTCTGAAAGCGCCTCAAGCTCTCGCCACGCCTCCGCGTAATGCACGCCGCCCCCCGCAACAATCAGTGGCCTTTTTGATGTTTTGAGGAGTGCGACCCCCTCTTCGATACGTCCAGGATCCGGCAGGCGACGATCAATACGCCAGATTCTTTCATCGAAGAAATGTGCGGGATAGTCCCACGCGTGCACCTGCACGTCCTGAGGCAGGGCCAGCGTCACCGCGCCGGTCTCCGCCGGATCCGTCAGCACCCGCATCGCCTCGGGGAGCGCCGTCAGAAGCTGTTCGGGACGTGAGATTCGGTCGAAGAATCGACTCACCGGACGAAAGCAGTCCGTGACGCTGACGTCCCCCGCCATAGGATGCTCCAGCTGCTGCAGCACCGGATCCTGATGCCGCGTCGCGTAGTGGTCCGATGGCAGCAGCAGCACCGGCAGCCGGTTGATCGTTGCCGTTGCGGCGCCGGTGACCATGTTCGTGGCTCCCGGACCAATCGACGACGTACAGGCGAGTGTGGCTTTCCGGAGGTTCGCTTTTGCAAACCCCGACGCCGTATGCACCATCGACTGCTCGTTGCAGGGCTGGTGATATGGCAAATCCTGACCGAACTCGTACAGGGCTTGCCCAAGTCCGGCAACGTTCCCATGCCCGAAAATCCCGAACATCGCCGGAATCAATCGCCGCCTTTCGCCGTCACGCTCGCTGTACTGAGCCTGCAGGTACTTCACAAGCGCCTGAGACATCGTCAGGCGCATCTTCTCTCGGCTATTTTTGCCTGCCATTCCAGGGCCCTCCATTCTAGCTGCCTTTGAGCATCCTAAACGTCCCAATAGACATCACGGCTTTCTGGTTTTCCCGACTCACGTCTAAAATCCACACTACATCACAAGGAGGTCACCATATCTTCAGACCATGCGCTTCGATATCATCTCTCAGAACAACGGAATCTAACTCACAAATCATCTTCAGCCTCTTTACCTCAATCTCCGGGAATTGAACAATATCATTTGCCTTGCTCCTGTATGTTTACATGTGTCTCATCCAATCCAATAGCTCATATTTCTCTCACATACCACTCCGATGCAATCGAAAAACCAGTCGATTGTAGCATCATTCGCTTCGGCTCGTCCAAATGCCCACATACCACCACAGCTTGTATGGCCTCCCGATTCTTCGCTTCGCGCAGGGTCTCTTCCAGCAATTTGTTCCCCAGTTCCTTCCAATCCTCTGGCGTTGAAATGGCAAAATCGTCAACTACACATGTAAGGCCACCAGGATCATATACTGCCGGAGCAGGCTGCAAGATTGCAATGATAAATCCGTTTATCTTTTCATCCTGTTCATATACAAGCGCAATGATATCCTCTTCATTAAGAAGACTTTCAAAGTATACAGCCTGTTGTTCACGGGAATCATCTGCCTTACGCCAAAATGTCGGCTGATATTCTTGATATTGGACTCTTTTTTGTTCCGAGAGTTCGACCATGTGGGGAATGTCTATCAACTTTGCCTTACGAATCATACCTGCCATTTGCATTAATATCCTCAGTCTGGAGCGAAACAACCACCTTGTGAATTTTGTACTCGGCCAATGCGGCTGTTTGGTTTTTGCGCGTCTTTAACGGTTTTTGGCTGCTGGCGTATAACTACGGCATCTGTGTACCATAATTGTACTCATGGGCACAGATCTTTCTCCTCAAGCACACAACATGCCAGGCATAGATGCCTCCAGTCAAGTAAATAATCGGCCGAGCATGGATCCTCCCAACCTGGACCATAACCTGCCCCGCACAGATTCTTCCTCCAGAACCAGCAATTCGTTGAGTAAAACGTAAATCTGTTCCTCGTTCAAGCAAGTGCGCTGCGAATTTTTTTTAATCGGGCGGATGTTCCCGCTTCGCTGACAACATAGAACTTGCAAATGCATGTCGTATGCCTTAAACTTTGGCATTGGATTGCACACCGCATACTCAAAATACCGTCTCCTGTAAAATGTCCATACGAATCTCCGAAAAACTCGCCCCCTTTGTGCGCGATGGCGAACTGGCCGAAGAATGGGCCGCCTCTCAGAAGATCATGCCCGAGGGCCGGCTCCCCTTCCTTCTGCCCGAATCCGCAGCCGAAAACGCCCGCCGGGCGGGTTTCGATGCCGATGCCATCCGGTTTCTCCAAAAAGCCGCGGACCACATCGCCGCCGACCCGGACCTCGCGCGCCTGATCTGCTGCACCTCCTGGTTCCTGGACCCCGTCTACCAGGATCTGCTCCCATCCCGATCCAACATCGTACGTTTCCAGCGGGAGTGTTACCTCTTCCCCTACCTCTCCAGAGGGGACCGAAGCGGCCTGGACCGCATCTTTGGCAAATACGTCCACGACCTCTCCACCGCCCCCCGGGATAGCAGCATGCGCCGGGCCGTGCTGGACCACCTCAACAGCGGCGGCGCCCTGGTCGGCGGCGGATGCCTCATCTTCCCCGAAACCCTGGACTGGGGCGCGCAGGTCCACCTCCGGCAGGCTGCGGCGCAACCATAAGATGCCACATACGAAACCATAGGGTGACCGGCCGGGTCACCGCGACCATAGGAGACAGGATCATGAAACTCGCCCTTGTTTTGCGCCCCCTCACCGAAGAGCGCCTGGCACTCGCCAGACAGATCGGCGTTACCGATATCGTCACCGTCCTGCCGCAGGAAGACCAGAAGGGACCGGTGTGGGACTTTCAGGCCATCCTCCGGCACCGGAAACGCATCGAAAACGCCGGTCTTACCTGGTCCGTCGTCGAATCCGTGCCCATTTCCGACCGCATCAAACTGGGCCTCGAAGGCCGGGATGAGGACCTCGACGCCTACTGCCAGACGGTTCGGAACCTGGGCGCGGCGGGCATCCCCATTATGTGTTACAACTGGATGGCGGTCTTCAACTGGATGCGCACCTCCATGACCACGCGCACCCGGGGGGGTGCCCTCGCCAGCAGCTACGACCACCGCCTGATGGAAAACGCCCCGCTGACGGAATACGGTGAAATCTCCCAACAGCAGCTCTGGGACAACCTGGAGTACTTCCTCAAACGCGTCATCCCCGTCGCCGAAGAGGCCGGCGTCAAGCAGGCGCTCCATCCAGACGACCCGCCGCTCTCCCCCATCCGGGGAATCGCCCGCATCATCACCAGCGTGGAGGCCTTCGACCGCGTGCTCGACCTCGTTCCCGGCGACTACAACGGCATCACCTTCTGCCAGGGCAACTTCGCCGCCATGGGCGTGAACGTGCCCGAAACCATCCGCCGTTTCGACAAACAGGGCAAAATTCCCTTCGCCCACTTCCGGGATGTGAGAGGCACCGTTCCCTCCTTTGAAGAAACCTTCCACGACGCGGGCGACACCGACATGGCCGAATGCATCCGCGCGTACCGCGATATCGGCTTCGACGGCCCCATTCGCCCCGACCATGTGCCCGTCCTGGAAGGCGAGGCCAACGACAATCCCGGCTACACCCTCCTGGGCCGGCTCTATGCTATTGGATATATGAAGGGGTTGATCGACGGAATGGAATAATGTAGGGGCGCGCTGCGGCGTGCTCAATCTTAGGAGAAAGTCACCATGCGCAACATCAAAATCGGCGCCGCTCAATTCGAAGCCCGCGACGCCGACAAAGCCTACAACCTCTCCCGAATCGAAGCCCTCACGCGCAAAGCCGTCGACGAAGGCGCCGAAATCGTCTCCTTTCACGAATGCTGTATCCCCGGCTACACCTTCCTGCAGACCCTTTCCAGGAGCCGCCTGGTCGAACTGGCCGAACCCGTCCCCGGCGGCCCCTCCACGGAACGCCTCATCGAAATCGCTCGCGAATACAACGTCCCCCTCTTAGCCGGCCTCGTGGAAATCGAAAACGATCGCCTCTACAACACCTATGTCGCCGTCGCCCCGGACGGCTTCCTGGCCAAACACCGGAAGCTCCACGCCTTCATCAGCAAATTCATCTCCTCAGGCAATGGCTTTACCCTCTTCGACCTGTGCGACTGCCGGGCCGCCATCCTCATCTGCTACGACAACAACCTCCCCGAAAACGTCCGCATCACCGCCATGATGGGCGCCGAAATCATCTTCATGCCCCACGTCACCTGCGGCCTCGAATCGGTCATGCCCGGCCGCGGCAAAATCGACCGGGAGATCTGGGAAAACCGCCACCGGGACCCCGTCCGCTGCCGCCAGGAATTCTTAGGCCCCAAGGGCCGCGGCTGGCTCATGCGCTGGCTGCCGGCCCGCGCCTACGAAAACGGCGTCTACGCCGTCTACACCAACCCGATCGGCATCGATCACGACACGGTCAAAAACGGCAACGCCATGATCATCGACCCCTTCGGCGAAATCCTGGTGGAATCCCACGCCTTAGAAGACGACGTCGTCGTGGGCCTCCTCACCCCCGAAAAAATCTCCGTCTCCTCCGGCCATCGCTACCTCCGCGCCCGCCGTCCCGAACTCTACGGCGCACTCGTCGAACCCCTGCCCGATAACATGCAACAGGGCACCCACCCCGGGTGGAAACTCGAAGCCTCCGAACCGGAAGCCTGAGGAATCGGTTCTACCGAAACGCAGGGGCGACCGGCCGGTCGCCCAGCACACCCCGGGAGATCCCGCGTGGCAGAATCCTCCGCCGTCCAAACATCACCTGAATCGCACCCCGAAACCGGCGCCGTCACCTCCCGCGCCGTCGTCCTGGGCCTGGCGCTCGCTCTGGGCATCAACCTCTGGATCTCCATCTCCGAATACGTCATCCACGCCTCGCGGATGCAGCTTGCCCACTTTCCCTTCGCCCTCTTCGCGGCCTTTCTCCTCATCGCCCTCGCCAATGGTATTGTGAGGCGCCTTGCCCCTCACCGGGCGCTTACCGAAGCCGAACTCCTCACCCTCCTGGCCATGGGATTCGTCGGAGCCATCATCCCCACCTCCGGCATCACCGGCTTCCTCATGGGCGTCCTGGCCAGCGTCTACTACTTCGCCACCCCCGAGAACCAGTGGGGCGCCTATCTTCACACCAACCTGCCCACCTGGGCCGTGCCCTCCAACGACCACAATGCGATGACCTGGTTCTTCGAGGGCCTGCCCGCCGGCCAGCAGCCCCCCTATGCGGCCTGGATCGGCCCCCTTGCCTGGTGGCTGCTCTTCCTCCTGGCCCTGGGCGCCGCCTGCCTGTGCATCTCCGTCATCCTTCGCCGGCAGTGGGTGCAAAACGAGCGCCTGCTCTATCCCCTCGCCTCTGTGGGCGCGGCCCTCGCCCAGGCATCGCCCGACAGCATCCGTCCCAGCGCCCTGCGCGGCGGTCTCTTCTGGGCCGGGTTCTGCATCAGCTTCGGCATCGTCGCCTGGAACATCCTCAACTACTTCTGGCCCATCCTGCCCAAACTCCCCTGGGGCATCAAATGGACCGTCTTCGTCAAAGGCTTCCCCCGCGTCAACACCGGCATCAACTACTTCACCGCCGGGTTCGCTTACTTCGCCAACCTCAACATCCTCTTCTCCATCTGGTTCTTCTTCATCGTCTTCTTCTGGATCGAAAACGGAATTCTCAACCGGATCGGCTACGCCATCACCCCCAACCCCACCAACTTCGACGCCGAAACCGCCGTCGCCGCCTGGCAGGGCTACGGCGCCCTCACCCTCCTTGTCTGCTGGAACCTCTGGACCGCCCGCGCCCACATCCGGGATGTCTTCGCGACCGCCTTTGGAAAGGCCAGCGCCGACGACAGCGACGAACTCCTCTCCTACCGCGCCGCCGTCTTCGGCCTCATCGGCAGCCTGGTCTTCGTGTGCGCCTTCCTCTGGCGGCTGGGCATGCAGGGCAAGCTGGTCGCGGTGCTCGTGCCCGCCCTCTTCATCAACTACCTCGCCATTGCCCGCATCGTCTCCGAAACCGGCCTGGCCTACGTGCGCACCACCCTGTGCGAACAGTACGTCGCCCTCTTCACCCTGGGCACCCGGGGGCTCTCTCCCACCAGCATGACCGGCATCAGCCTCACCTACAGCCTGGTCTCTCAGGGCAAGGGCATCTTCATGACCCCCTTCGCCCACGTCGTCCGCCTTGCCGATCCCATCCGGAGGCACCGCCGCCGCCTGGTTCCCGCCCTCATCCTCGTCATCCTCACCGGCATCGCCGCCGACTTTCTCCTCACGGTTCACCTGGGCTACAGGACCGGCGCCTTCAACTTCAACGCCTGGCCCTTCTCCAGCGCCGGCCCCTTCGCCTACAGCCTCACCGTCTCCCAGATGCGCTCCCCCTTCGACACAAGCTATGAGCGCCTCGTCGTCTTCTGCATAGGCGCCTCCATGATGGCCCTCCTCACCTTCCTCCACTACCGCCTCCCCTGGTGGCCCCTCCACCCCATCGGTTTCCCCATCGCCTCCACCTGGACCGCCCAGCTCGCCTTCTTCTCCATCTTCATCGTCTGGAGCATCAAAGCCGTCCTCCTAAAAATCGGCGGCGTCACCCTCTACCGCAAATGGCAGCCCTTCTTCTTCGGCATCCTGGCCGGCTATGCCTTAAGCGTCACCCTCTCCTTCCTCGTCGACCTCATCTGGTTCCCCGGCCAGGGCCACAGAATCCACGGCTGGTAAAGGGAACTGCAAAATGGATAACCTCCCCACTTTGCAGTTTATATTTTATGCTTTTCATTTTGCTTTTTCTCACTTCCTCGATTCTCAAAGGGCAGCTCGAATTGACCGAGGAGATTGCAGACAGGTTGTTCGAAGCCGGATGTGACGATGGAACGCCAGGGACCTGCAACGGTGTCTTTTCGATCGATTTTCATCGAGAGGCGAATTCTCTAGAAGAAGCCATTCGCTCAGCCATCGCGAATGTGAAATCGGCGGGCTACAGGATAGAGCGGGTGGAAATCGAAGCCGAAGCCGTGCCGCAGCCTGTGTAATGCACCGCCACGAACAACACAGGCGCGGCCCAACAGATGGTGTTGGACCTCACATCGGCTCGCCGTCGCGCTGCAACCTGTATGTCGGAGAAAGCCGATAGCAGGGTCCCATGCCTCTTTCGCCTAATCCCGATCCAGGTAAAACACCGCCTTTTTGGACACGGTGCCTCCACTGTTCAGATCGCTCAGTGTCACCTCGATCTCATTGAGGCCCGGTTTGATCTTCTCCGTCTCCAGCTCAAAATAAATCGGCTCCCACGAATCAGTTCCCTTCCCTTCATAACTTACCACCACCTCCGGTTCCCCACCCTCCAGAAGCTTCCGAAACCCTGAAACCAGTGCCCCAATCAAACTCTTCCTCCACCGGATATCTCGCCGGATGGTATACGCCACCCGATAGTGGGTCTGACCGAATGTGTCCTTCTGCAAATGATAGACCTCGTAGTATACTGAGACATTCTGATCTTTCCGGTAGCTCCGGCTCGGCATCGGAATCACCCAGACTTCGCCCTTTCTGAATTTTTCCTCCTTCCTCGTCTTCGAGACTTTCCAGGCCAGTTCCAGATCGCTTATCCCCAGAGAATCCGTGTACGCAGGCACTTCGACCTCCTGCATATAGATCCCCCACTTCCCGGAGATTTGATCGGTAATTTGAACGGCTAAGCGATAGTCTCCCGGTGGTACTTTCAGAGAGGCCACATCGGCCACAAATGTCCCCCTCTCTGGCTGAGGGGCCTTGGCAACGGCAAACACCAGCCCACCCTTCTTCCGGTGGACCTCTTCTCCCATCCGGTCGGCCAGTACGGTAGTTCGTCTAACCCGAAACCACGTCTGTCCTTCGGACGCTTCGCCGGTCACCTGCTCGGGTGGAATACCGAAGTAGACTTCCACCTTCGTTTCTCCCGGTTCCCCCCGAAACGTCGCCAGATCGTAGTAGAACTCAAGAGGCTCGACACCAGGCGGCACATCGTGATATTCGGGCATCTCTGAAACGAGGTCCTGCAGCACCACATCGGGATGAGCGTCCATCATCCTGATGTTGGTCCCTTCCGACATCGGAGGAAAATCCCAGCGCCCGGCCATAAACTCATCCACAAACACGAACTCGGTTCCCCTGCCAACTGTTGTGTAGACCCAGGACTCCCAGGGCATCTTTGGACCCGCTGGCGTGCGGGGTATAGGATAAACCGGACCCGTCATCGGTCTCAAAGTCATTTCCTCAGCACTCTCCCCTCCATAAATGACGTAGGCAATTCGTTCCTTCACCAGTTCCACTGCCGAATTGGGGAACGGATTTATCCGATCCGACCGGGACCTGTAATCAGGCTCCCCATACCGGATGTAAATTTCCCCACGACGGTCCCAGGGATGCACCTTCTCGGCAAAATAAGTACGCGCATACCACACCCGACGGTAATGCTCCACCCTCCTGGCCTCGCCTCCGGAAACCAGCATCAGATCCCGCTTCCGCCAGAACCCCTCCAAAAACGTCTCACGCTCCTCCATAGATGTCGCCTGATATGCATCCAACTCCTCCGAAAATGACACCAGCGACAGATCCTCGTAAAGCGCCCGCTCCGGTTCGGGAATCATTTCGAAATACTGTTGAAACAACCTCAGCGCCCGGTCGGGATCCCCCCGAGCCGCGTGTGCCTGCCCGGCCAGCGGCAGAAACCGGGCTTCCTCGGGATACTCGGCCAGCACCAGTTCGGCCGCCTCCAGGGACAGTCCGAAGCGGTATTGCTCAACATAGGTCCTGATGAGTCCGTAAAACCCCTCCAGATCGTCCGGACGTAGTGCCACATAGCGCTTATAAAGCGGGATCATCCGGTCTTCGTACCCGCTGTCGAAATACCACTCCGCCAGCATCAAATAGGCCGGCGCATACGTCGAGTCCATCCGGATCGCCTTCTTCAATGCCCCCTCTGAATCGGCGTCCTTAAGCTCGATATGCAGCCGGGCAATATTCATTTGCGCCTCGATGTAGTTCGGATCGGCCCCCAGCGCCCGTTGGAAGTATTGGAATGCCTTCTGCTTCAGCCCCTTGGGATCTCGCATATAAGCCATCCCCAGGCCGTTGTATGCCGCTGCCTTCGTCGGTCCCCGCGTGCCCTTCCGGAACGCCTTTTTGGCCTGCTCCAGATCCCCGGCATCTAAGTAGGCGTATCCCAGCCGCACCCAGGCCGCACGGTCCTTGGGCGACTGCTTCACCGCTACCTCCAGTGCCCGCAGAGAATCGGGAACGGCCGCCTGGACCTTAAACGGCATCAATAAGGTAGCCGCCAAAACCAGATTGTATTTGATACGAATTGACTGCCTTTCATTCCCCAATCCGAAATCCGCATTCCGCAATGTTCTACCACATCACCCGAAACGTCGTCGCCGCCATCGTCCGCTCCAGATCCTCCAAATCGTCCACCACCACCCGAAACGCCCGGGGTCCCGGCGTCGAATCCTCCATATCCAGCGTCACGTAGATCGGCTCCCACGCCCGCGATCCTCGAAGCGTGTGGGACACCGCCGTCGTCCACTCCGGTTCAATCTCCCCTGTACTTTCCTCCGCCAGCACTCGCATCTGGTAAGTCACCCGATAGTGTGTCGCTCCGAAGTCGTCCCGTGTCAGGTTGTACACCTCGAAGTAGAATGACATATCCCCACCCTGAGGACACTGCATCAAAGGCTCGGGCAGAATCATAAACCGCTCTCGCCCAAACGACCTGTCCTTCCGCTCCACGATCCGCCGTGCCAGCAGCAGGCTGCTCACTTCCAGAGAGTCGTATCCAAAACGCCGCACCCGCAGAGAATCTCTGAAGGTTCCTACCGCCTTCGTCGCCCGGTCCTCGGCCTCTACCGCCAGGTAGTAAGCGCCCGGCTCCAGCACCAGTTGCTCGCCTGCAAACAGGTAGCCCTTCTGCATTGCTTCGTAAGTCACCCACGGCATTCGCTTCACCCGGCCGATCTCTTTGCGCACCGTATCCCACACCGCATCGAACAGAAAAAGCCCCTTTCGCACATCAACCTCCTGCATCCCGGGGCCGACCTTCCGGTGCCTCACCTGCTCGCCCTGCAGCGCGTAGTAGACCTCTACCCGTGTCTTCCCCTCATCCGCCCGAAACTGCGCAATCTGGTAGGGCGCGTCGTATCGCTCCCACCAGTAGGGGTCCTTGTAGTACTCAGGAATCCGGGCGATCAGATCCGAAAATTCATACAACGGGTACTCTCCCAACCACGCAATCCCGAATTTCCAGGCATCCCGGGTATCCGTGTTCTCAAACACCAGCCTGAAGCCATCGTACGTCCAGATTTCCTTGCGGGGTGTGAACTTGCCTAAAGACCTTTCCCTCCGCATGACCTGCCCGGCCAGACGGTTCCGTTCAGCGGCCGGCAGATCGTTGCCCATGTCGATCTCCGCCGGGTGCGCAACTCGTGATAAAGGGTGCCCGTACCGGATGTAGGCCTGTCCTCTTTCCGTCGTCCAGCCCTCGATACCCTTCACAGGATTTCCATACCGGAGGTTGGTATAGGCCACCCTCCGGCAGTGCGCCATCAGCCGCTCGTTCACAGGCGTGAGAAAAAAGGGATCCCGGCCCGTCCAGAACCGCCGGATTGCCTCCTCATCCGGCAGCGTTCCATTTCGCTCCACGTCCTCTTTGTCCACCATCATAAAGATCGACTGCATAAACCGCCGCTCCGGCTCAGACATGCGGGCCAACCCGTTCACATATGCCTTGTAGGCCCTATTCGGATCCTCCAGCGCCTGATAGCCCAGACCCACGAAAAAATGACCGTTAGGATTTTCTGGATATCGTCCCACATAATCTTCAAAAAGTGCCACCAGCTGCTCGGGCATCCTCGCTTCATAGTAGACCACACCCAGAATCTTTCGCGACGGCCAGTGGTCCGGATCGACCACCAGTGCCCGGGTCAAATAACCGATGGCGATATCTCTCTTTTCCTCGCCCAGCTCTTGCAGGCTAAAAGGGGTTCCCGCCCACTCTGCTTCGAGAAAGCGTGTCATGTGCCACATCGCATTGCGGCCGGCCCAGTAAAGCGCCCGCACGTTGTCCGGATCCAGTTCGAGTGCTCGCATAGCCTGCTCATAGGAGCGGCCCCGATGGTCCCATATCCAGAACAGTTCCGCGTACGTAGCCCAGTAGTCCGCATTCTCGGGCTCTCGCTTGATGGCCCGCAGCAGCCAGCGCTGTGCTTCCTCAGGTGAAGTCTTCTTCCACTCGGACATATAGAGCCGTGCCAGGGCGTGCCTGGCCCGGCCCGACCGGTCGTAACCGATGGCTTCTCTAACGATTTTCATACGTGCTTTGTGGGCAAGCGTCGTATCCGACGCCACCACCAGCAGCGAATCCACAACGGCCGGATCGGCCTTCCCGGCCCCGGCCGGAAAAGTCCCGAGCAGCAGGCAGACCACACAGATAAAACGTCCCATCGCCGATTCTCCCTCTTTACCAACGACGCAGTGTCAGAAAATAGAAACCGCTCCCACTCTGTTCAACTCCCCGCTTGAATGTCTGTTCCAGCCGGGAGCCTGTAAGAAGAGTGGAAGCGTGAGAGGGGTTGGCGGTGGGATTATACCCAGCCTTCACACCCGCGAAAAGGCATGTGGGCACCCTCGACGTACCTCGGCCTTGACAGGTAATCGTTCACCCCGGGCGCTGCCTTGCCGCGCAGCAGAAAGGCGCTGGGCCAGGGTTTCTCCGAGACAATGCGCGTACTGGTCGGGATATAGCGAATCGTCAACCCACACCGGCGTCTTGCAGAGGTATTCGGATTCGACCCGTGAATAATGTTGGGGTGATGCACCGAAACATCGCCTGCCTTCAGCACCAGGTCCACCGCTTTGGACGCATCCACAAGCGCCGGATCGATCTCTGAATTGAGCACGTTCGGCACATCCGTACGCCGCCTCATCTGGTGCAGGTCCATCCCGTGCGAGCCCGAAATCACGCGCATGCAGCCGTTCTCAGGAACCGAATCGTCCACGGCCAGCCACAGCGTCACCACCTCCATCGGCTCTAAGGGCCAGTAGCTTCCATCCTGGTGCCACAGCACTGCCTGCCCGTCGGAGGGCGGTTTGGAAATATAATGTGAGGCGAACAACGCGATATTCGGCCCCACAAAAATCTCGGCAATATCCAGTAACCGGTCGTCGCTCACCAGCCGCACCCAGAAGGGATCGTCCCTCATCAGATAATGATGGAGCTGCTCCGGCCGCAGATCCGGATGCCGTTCCAGCAGCCAGTCTACATGATCGCCCGCCTCCCGGACCAGATCCGGGTCCAGAAGGTTTGGAAAGATCGCATAACCGGCCGTCCTGTACTTCTGTTTAACAGGACGTTGCACGTTGGGCGATTGTGCCATCCGATATCCTCGAACTTCCGATCTCGTCGTTCACTGTTTGCCGACCGTTGATTTTACCTTTTAACTCAATTCCTCAACGCCACGCCAGTCCGGCGGGACACCGTGAACCATAAAATGGGCTGTCCGCTTCAGATAAAGCTGAGCTGCCTTGTCATCGGGATTGTGCTCTACCACGCGGTTAAACTTAACACCGGCTTCGGCAAACTTCCTCTCCTGATACAGGAACAACCCCTCTTCAAAGTCCGGCTTGGTCCTCAGCTTTAATTCTACCACTTCTTCCGGATCTCCATCGAAGACTTCGTAAATCGACACCGGCTCTGTTTTCCCCTTGACCTGCACCTTGTCCAGAAACCGAAACCGGTATCCGTCCGGATCTTCCAGGTGCATCAGGGCCTGCTCACTGATAATAATCGAGACCCCGTAGAGCTTGGTCAACGGTTCCAGCCGGGACGCCAGATTGACGGCATCGGCAATGACAGTGCCTTGCATACGTTCTGCCTCTCCCATAATACCCAGCATCAGGCTGCCCGTATGCAAACTGACTCCGATACCGATCGACTGATCGTCCGATTGTTGTCGCTGATCGCTGTAGAGCGCCACTTCCCGGAGCATACCAATGGCGGCCTGAAGCGCGAATTCGGTTTTCGCCGGAAACAGCGCCATAATCGCGTCCCCGACATATTTGTCGATAAAACCCTGATGCTGTCGGATAATCGGACTGACCCGGCTGAAAAAGGAGTTGAGAAAGTTGAAATTCTCCTGCGGGGTCATGCGTTCAGAGAGGGGCGTGAAATTGCGAATATCTGAAAACATAACGGTCATATCCTGCTGCACCTGGTCGCCCAACGCGACCTCGGTAATGCTTTTCCTTTGCAAAAAACTCAAAAATTCACGGGGGACAAAGCGCTCGTAAACCTTGTTTAATTCGACCAGCTCGGCCGTCCGTTCCTCAACCCGCCTTTCCAACTCATCGTTGGCTTCTTGGAGCTGCTTTTGCAGGCTGCGCAGCATCAGGTGGTTTTCAACGCGGGCCAGGGCCTCCTCAAACTGAAACGGCTTGGTGATATAGTCTACACCCCCTACGGTAAAGGCTTTGACCTTGTCCATCACCTCATCTAACGCGCTGATAAAAATAATCGGAATATCGCGCGTCTGCTCGTCCTCCTTCAGGCGCTGGCAGACCTCATAGCCGTCCATCTCCGGCATATTGATATCCAGCAAAATCAGATCGGGCAGGGCCGAACCTGCAACCGTAAGGGCCATCGGGCCGTTGGGTACCCCCCGCACCTTATACCCCTGCTCGGTCAGCATATTGGACAAAACGCGCAGGTTGGCCAGCGTATCGTCAACAATTAAAATATCGCCTTTGGATGCATCCGTGCGACCCATACACTACGCTCCTGTATTAGAGGACGTATCTTCAACCTCCAGCCCTGCTCCCAGAAGTTCCTGTACGACCTGCGTGCGTTCATGGTTCAGGTGAAAAATAACCGCCGAGACATCCTTATCCAGCATCTGGTAGACTTCCCCGATCTGCACGACCACCTTTTGAAAGGCCTTCCCGAGAACCCGAACTCGCGCCCTGCCGGCAACCTCGGTCCGTTCCTTTTCCAGAGTTCCGATATGGTGCTCTAAGCTGGTGTTAAGCTTTTTCATCGCCTGAATCTCGTTAAGTTGTCGGGTCAAAAACGCCCGACGTCCCGGAGGGACTTGGTGGATGGCCGCCGCCGGATTCTTTTTCCAGTCCGCCCTTCCGATGACCATCCCCACCGCCCGCATCGCCCGTCGGCTGCGCAGATCGGAAAAGGCCAGACCCTTCCGATACTTTTCCAGACGCGCCTCTAACTTCGGATCCATCCCGGCCATCACCCGCGTCTGTCGCCTGTATTCAGAGCCGATCGACGCCGCGTCGATCTCCAACGCGGCGGTCAGCAGCCCGCCCAGCAGGCACAATTGTCGCTCTCCGCCCTCGTTCCCCTGCACCATCGCTTTCCTCTGCACCTGCACCTGGGAGTCCTGGACGTAGTTGCGCACCACCAGGTCGCCTCCCACCACCACCTCCGAGTCCTGGATAAACCGAACGTAGAGGTCGCCTCCCACCTTCACCCTTGCTGCCACAATGCCGCGCTGTACCACCACGTTGCCCCCGGCGGTCACCCGCGCATTCCGCTCCACAGTTTCACCTATATACACATCGCCGGTCGCCTCTACCCGGAACCGGCTCTTCACCGACCCTTCAATCTCTACGTCCCCTTCTATTTGGAGGTTGCCGATCTTGTAGTCTACGTCCCCTTCGTACTGAAACCGCTTCATCACCGAGAGCGTATCTTTCACCACCCGCGCCCAACCGGGACCTGTGGCGTAGAAAAGCTGTTCGTTTCCTTTCTCCTCGGACACAACGTTCGGGCCGCCGTAGAGCAGGCCCCGGTCCTGTTTTGGAGGATGCACCACCTGTCCCCGCACATCCGTACCCGGCTTGCCCGGTGTAGGAAACGTACGCCGCGCCAGCAGGTCTCCGATTTGCACCTGTGGCACCGCATCCCGCTCCCGGAAGTCCATCCTTCCCTCTTCCAAGACCCTCCCTGGATCGGGCTTCTCCTTGAAAAGCAGCTCTATACGTCCATCCTGTCCCGGATCGGGAAGCGTGCCCCGCGCCACCGCCACCGCCCGCTCCTCTGCGCCTGCTGGGTGCCCCTTGCAGAGCCCCGCAATCGCCTCCGGGTCCACACCGTAATGCACATGCGCCTTCTCCAGCAGCGCTTCTACCTCCGGCATCGTTGGCAGCACCGGCTCCTGCTCTTGCGGCAGGACCACAAAGCAGACCTCCATCTTATCGGGAGAGATCCAGAACGGAGGAATCACCAGGATCTGGTCGTCCAGCACCCCGGCATACCCGTAGATGTCCGACACAAATCGCACCAGCCCTTCCTCGACCTCCCGTCGAACGTTGATCCCCGACTGATACATCTTCTGCTCCTCTACTTCCTCCGGAGGGGCCAAAATTTCTCCGAAAAGGTCTCTCCCCGGACCACTTTCATCCCCCGCCTCGGCCTGCTCGGCCAGCACCGTTCCCTCATGCACCGCCTGCACCTGGGCTTTATACGCTGTCACACGGTCCAGATCAGGCGCCTGGAATGCCTCCCGCACCCCTTCAATTTGGGCAGGAGGAAGGGGTGCGAACGCAAAGACGATCTGCCCCTTCGATAGCTTTGGAGGCTCTCCCCGGGCGATCCGTACACACGACTCCCGCAGATCCCCCTGCTTCAGATCCCGGCACATCTGAATGATGGCCTCCCGGTTGATCCCAATACTGATCCTCAACTCCCCAAGCATGCTCAGAATCTCTTCAGGATCGGGCACCTTGGGGTCCCCAAGCTGGGGGGGATTGATAAAATAGGCTTCGATTCGGTCCTGGGAGATCCAGATGGGAGAGACCACCGATAAAAAACCATCCACCACAGAAACATAGCCGAAGGTCCTGGCGGTTAACGACCCATCCACGTGCAGGTCCACCCCATCGCCGGCCCGCAGCGAACTCAGCTTTTCACCTTGAACGGTCCCAACCCGCTTGCCAAATACATCCCGGCCCGGTTCGATCTCATCCTCGCCCCGCACCACCATCAGCGCCGTGCCGGCCGTCACAGCCACCACCGGATGTCCGTATCCCCGAATCAGCCCGATATTGATGCGCCCCATCACTTCGACAATCTCCCGAAAGACGGAGGATGCCCGGTGTACCGGCTCCCCGGTTTCGGGATCCTGCAGCCCCTTTAGAAAGGGATAGCTGACCTCCTTCCGCTTCCGGTAAATCGCGGACTCGCCCTTTGCCGCTAGTGGTCGATTTCGCAAATACGCATGAGGTTGCATAGGTGGCAAAAAAGGGGTATGTTATACGCCTCATTCCAATCGGTAAAGGAGGTGTATAATGTCAGGTCCCCTTCCCCAATACCAACCTCGCTTCACAAAAGCCCAACTGGCAAAAGCCCAGAAAATCATTCGTCAGCGCAACGCGCCTCAATCCCAGGTGCAGCGGGCAAAGATGGTGGTGGCCTTAGCCGAGAATAAAGCCATTGGCAACCAGAGGTTAGCCGACAGGGCAGGTGTCAGTTCACCTACGGCGCAGAAGTGGCGAAAAAGGTGGACTGAAGAAGGCTTCACTTTAGAGGATCTACCGCGCAGTGGGCGACCGCCCACTTTTTCCCCCTGTGCAAGTCAGTGAAGTCAAAGCCATTGCCTGTCAACTGCCCGCACAACGGGGGTTGCCCCTGTCTCGGTTCAGCTTATTTGAGATTCAACAGGAAGTGTTAAGGTGTGCGTTGATCACTTCAATCTCACCCACAACGATTTGGCGCATTCTCAAAGAGGATGCCCTTCGTCCCTGGTATCACCGATCCTGGCTTCATATCAAAGCCCCCAACTTTTTAGAGAAAGCCAGTCGCATTCTGGACCTGTATCAAGGCATATGGGAGGGGATACCGCTTGGCAAGAAAGACTTCGTTATCTGTGCCGATGAAAAATCCCAACTCCAAATCTTAGCCCGAGAGTTTGCCACATTGCCACCTGATTGTGGCAAACCCATTCGTATGGAAAATGACTACAAACGGATGGGCACAGTGGCCTATCTGTCTGCACTGGATGTGTTCTCAGGGCACATCTTTGGGCGTGTGGATGAGAAAACCGGCATCGTGCCCTTTCAAAAGCTGGTGGACCTGGTGATGGGACGGGAGCCTTATGCTTCGGCTGATCGGGTCTTCTGGATTGTGGACAACGGATCTTCTCATTACACCACCACGTTCCCTAAACGGCTCCAGGATGCCTATGAAAATGCCATTGCCGTCCATCTCCCTATCCACGCCAGTTGGCTCAATCAGATTGAGATCTATTTCTCGATCTTGCAAAGAAAGGCGCTCACGCCCAATGACCTGGCAGATCGACAGGCGATGGAAGCCAGGATCTTGGGCTTTGAGGAATACTATAATCTCACTGCCGAACCTTTCAACTGGCGCTTTACAAGGCAGGAATTGGAAGAACGAATGCAGCGAATCCGGCTGGCTGCATAAACTCATGCGAACTTCTGAAATCGACCACTAGCACGTTCCGCTGGCGCCGTCCCGACCTGTTGGCCTCTGCCAGTGCCTTCGTCAGGCCGGCTTCCTGAATGCCCCAAACGACCCGCTCCCGCTTGACCGCCTCCTGCGCCTCCGCAAAGGTCGTATCCGGAAATACCGCCTCAAACCGGGCTTCCAGCCGATCTTCAGAGACAATCACACGCAGCCGGCGATGCTGTGGCTCTCCAGGCGAACGTTTCCCGTCTGCCTGCCCCTCTCCATCCCCTTCTATGACCTTTGCCGCATGGTCCAGAAACGTATCCAGACCCTCATCCTGGTTTTCGGGCTCGTCGGAGTCGGTTTTTTTTGTTGGCTTATTCATATTCTCGATATCCACCTGTATAAGTCCTCGACATTGCGGAACAAAAGAATTCATAATCCCAAATCCGCATTCCGCAATCTACTCACTCCTCCCACCGCTCCGTCGCCTTCAACATCTGCTCCACGCCCTCCTGCCACCCCGGGATCTCCTCCTGCAGCTTACACTCGGTCACGGCCATGGCCACGTAGGACAAAAATCCCTCAAGCGCCTCCACATCGGTCTCACCGACCAGCACGTCTTTTTGCTTCCGGTCCACCTCCAAAATCGCCAGGATCTCTTCCTCCCGGTATACAGGCAGGAACCCCAGGCTGTGGACGCCAACCCCCTGCCGAACCGCATCCGGTTCTCGTATCCAGACCGGCGCCTTCACCTTCAAGGTCTCCTGGATGGCCTGTGTGACCTCTGGGGTCTTCGCCAGCCCGATCTCATGCAGCTCCTTTTCCGGTAGCGGCACGCCCGCCTCCAAGAACCCCACGGCCGCCCACAGTTTTACTCCTCCACCTTCGTCCGGCACGTAGAGCGCGCCTGCGTCACAGCTGCAGAGATCCAGCGCGAGTTGAACCGCCAGGCTCAGCGTCTCTTCCGGCTCCTGGAGCGAGAGCAGGTGCCTGAGCAGCTCGTCCCGGGCCTCCAGTTCCCGAAGCCGCTGCTGCAGTTCCCGGGTGCGCTCTTCCACCCGCCTTTCTAAATTCTCGTTCGCTTCCTGAAGTTCCTTTTGCAGCTTGCGCAGGGCCAGGTGGGTCTCAATGCGGGCCAGCACCTCCTCAATCTGAAACGGTTTGGTGATATAGTCTACCCCCCCCACACCAAAGGCCTTGACCTTGTCCAGCGGCTCATCTAAGGCACTGATAAAAATAACGGGAATGCCGCGCGATCTCGGTTCGGCCTTTAAACGCCGGCAGACCTCATAACCGTCCATCTCGGGCATATTAATGTCCAGCAGAATCAGGTCGGGCGGGGCCGAATCGACGACCATCAGCGCCATTGCACCGCTGGATACAGCCCGCACCTTGTACTCCTGTTCCGTCAGCATATTGGACAGCAGGCGCAGGTTGGGCAGCTTATCGTCAACGATCAGGATCTCTCCTTTGGACAGATCGGATGGATGGCTACTCATGGGGGCATCCTTTCATATCTTTGTTAGGTGTGATTCTGTGGCAGTTCTCCCGTCACAGCCAGGATTTTGTCAAATCGAAAGTCGTGGACCAGGTCTCCCAGCGCCTTGGCCAACAACGCATGGTCCGACTCAATCCGCTCAAGCATGCTTAAGATTAGATCCGCATCGGCCTGAGTTGTTGCACGGTGAAGTTCGGCCACCCAGTCTGCAGGCAAACCTGACAGCGCTTCGGGCGTCAGCGCCTCTCGAGGGGCAGGCTCGGCGGATGCGCCTTCAGCTTCCTCCTCATACACAAACCGCACCCCCAGATGCTCCGCCATCGCATCAAATACTTCCTCCTCCCGAAACGGCTTCCGAACAAACCCATCGCACCCTTCCGACAAAACCACCGTGCGCTCCTCCTCAAACGCGCTGGCCGTCAGGGCAACAATCACCGTGGCCTGCCCCTTCGTCGTCGACTTGATCCGCTGGGTCGCCTCGTGGCCGTCCATCACCGGCATCCGCATATCCATCCAGATCAAATGCGGCTCCCATTCCTCCCACACCTCGATCCCTTCCTGGCCGTTTTCCGCTTCCCGCACCCCGAACCCCAGCGGCTCCAGCAAATTCACCAGCAGCTTGCGGTTCTCCCACTTGTCCTCAACCACTAAGATGCGATACACAGGTTGGTCAGGCTCCAGCCCGATCACCTTTCGCGCCGGCTCTCTTGTTTGGACCTCCTCCGCATCGACCAGACCGATCTGGATGGCGAATCTGAAGGTGGCCCCTTGATCCACCTCACTGCTAACGGTAATCTCTCCGCCCATCAGGCGGACATATTCCTGACTAATCGGCAGCCCCAGCCCGGTCCCTTCCTGGGCCTTCTGCCCGGCCGCCGTCTGTCCAAAGGCCTCGAATAAAATCTCCACTTCATCCAGAGCAATGCCAGGGCCCGTATCCTCTACCTCAAACAACAGACGGGCTTCCGATTCCTTTCCATGGCCGGGATGGAGCTCATACTCCACCCGCAGTGTCACTCCCCCCTCCCGGGTAAATTTGATCCCGTTGCCCAGCAGGTTGATCAGCACCTGCCGCAGCTTGCCCTCGTCCGCACGCACATACTGGGGCACATCCGGGGCACGCTTGAAAATCAACTGCAATCCCTTATCCTCGGCCCGCAGGTGAAACATCTCTTCTAAGCCGTCCAGCATGCGATACAGGTCGAACCCCTCTTCATTCAGGGTCGTCTGTCCTGCCTCGATCTTGGACATCTCTAACACGTCGTTGATCAACGCGAGCAAATGTTCGCCACTGCGGCCGATCACCTCGAGGTTCTCCCGCTGTTCGGCCCTGAGCTGTGAATCTCGGGTCATCAACTGGCTGAACCCCAGGATGGCGTTGAGGGGCGTGCGCAGTTCGTGGCTCATATTGGCTAAAAACTGCGATTTGAGGCGGTTTGCTTCCTGGACCTGCTGGTTCGCCTCCTCCAGGGCCCGATTCTTTTCCTCAAGCTGTTGGAAATCCAGGAATCGAGCGTACCCCAGCGCCACCACTCTGGCGAGTTCCTCGATCAGCGCGACATCGTCATCGCTGAATCCCTCCGCTTTGGTTGTATTCAACGAAAGCGTCCCATATTCGAACGGCGCTTCGACAATGGCCGTGGGCCGCTCCGCATCTGTTTCCAACCCCAGCAAACGGCGGGTTCCCATTACACGTTCCGCCAGCGCATCGTCTACTTCACGCACCACAGCCTTCCGGGCCTTCCACATCTGCAGGAAGGAATCCGAGACTTCCGACATCGGCTCCTCGGCTTGTCCCGACCACCCTTCTCGGGTTGCGCCGTACTGGTGACGAACCCCCGCCTCTTCGTTCAGAATATTGATCACGCAAAGGTCGAATTCCACTCCCGCAGACGCCAACTCTCTCAGCATCCCTTCCGTCAAAACCCTCAGGTCTTCCGCTGCACCCATCGCGGTGACCTCGGCACGTACCCGGTCTAAGGCACGGTCCCTTCTGAGCTCGGCGTTGGATCTCCGAAGCCTCCGATCCCTTCGAGCCACACGACCAGTTTGAGTCACAATGACGGAAATCAAGACGACCATCAACCCCAGGAACCACGCCTGTCCCCACACGGGCGGCACAACGTGGAATAAAAGGACGTCAGGGGTGGGATCTTCATTGAAATCTCTGTCTCTCGCCTTCACCTCGAAGGTGTGGTCGCCGCTGGCCATGGAAAAGAATACCTTCGACCGCTCAGAAGAGTAATTGGACCACTCACCACCGTCCAACCGCCAGGCATACTGAAGCTCATTTTCTCGGGTTATATGCCAGGCATCCTTCCCTTTCCAGGAGATAATGGTGTTGCCCGGCTGGGAGACCCTGTCCAATGAGACGATAATCTCCGTTACTGGGGGTTCGGTTTCAGGCTGGTAGCGGATTGTCCCAACCCCGGTATTGACCCAAAGACTCCCATCCTTTGTCTGACGAACCGTACCGATCACCTCTTTCGGAAGGGCATCCGTATACCAGGTACGTCCGTCAAATCGGCTGACGGCTGTGGAAGTCGAGACCCAAACAGTCCCATCGCTGGTCTGGTAAATGCCTTTGATTGGGCTGTCTGCCAGCCCGTCTCGTGCGTCGTGCCGCTCCCACGTTTTGCCGTCGTAGTGAAACGCACCATAAGTCCTCGTGCCCACCCAAAGGTCCCCCCCGGGAGTGGCATAGACCACATCGACCGAGGTTACTGTGGTGAAAATTTTCGGTTTCGTCAGGCGCGTCCAGGTCTTCCCATCGAATGAGCCGAATGAGCCAGAGCTCCCAAGCCAGAGTTTTCCATCGGAGGTCTGGCCGATGCCGTAAATATACGGGGGAACATCCGGAGGCCTGTAGTGTGTCCAGGCCTGCTCAGAGGCCGCAAATGGATCGAACCGGAGCACGCCGCCCTGGTGACCCAATTCAGGCGTCATCCCCACCGCAGCACCGAACCAGAGTGCGCCGTCCGAAGACTCGTAGACTCCCTTTTTGCTGATCGATCTCGAGAGTCGTGGATGTACATTTAGAAACCACCGGTTGCCATCAAACCGGGCTGTGGCCGCAGTTAGGTCGTGATGACCCGATGCCCATATCACTCCCTGTCGAGATTCAACGAGCTTGCGCGGGGCATCCATCAGCCCGTCTTCGGTGTCGTAGCGTTCCCAGGTGCTCGTCCCATTCGAGGTCTCCCCGGGAACATGGCGTACAACAACCTCCCCCCTGGAGAGGAACCACTGCGTGCCGTCAGAGGTCTCGCACTGGAACCTCAAGCCTTTATAGGTTGTCCATCGGGACGAGCCGTAGTCCAAACGAACCACCTCCTGCCCCCTTCCAACCACCCACAGGGCCCCGTCAGATCCCTCCAGCAGCCCGTAGATTCTGACTGAGGGAATAGGCGCCATGGACGCACGGTAAACCGTCCAGTTTCCGTTTCGGTGTGCGTGAAGACTTCCGCTTCCACCTACCCACAGCGTCCCATCCACGGTCTCAATGACGGATTTGATGTGGTCGTCACCCCCCAGGTCCGCCAATCTGAAATTGGTCCATTCTTTTCCGTCGAACCGGTTCACACCCCTTCCCCCGTGCTCGGACACCGTCCAGATGACACCATTGCTCTGGATGATTCGTGGCAGCCAGCCTATGTCAAGACCATCCTTTTCCGAATAGAGTCGCCACGCGGCCTCGTGCAGGCCAGATTCTGAGCCTGTCGATGGGTCGTACCTGAGGATCTCCCCCCCCTGCGTCCCGCTCGACAGTCCAAACCAGATCTTCCCTTCCCGGTCTTCGTAGACATCGTTTATCCAAAATGGGCGAAAGCGACCTTCAACCCGCTGCCGCTCGACAAGGACATCGAACGGCACTGCAACCCCTTTCCGCTCCACCGTGAGGGTAACGGAGGTGCCGGCAGGTCCTTCTATCTGATTCACCCTTACGAGGGTCTCCCCGTCCACGGCAGTAATGAGGTCTCCCACCTTCAGCCCTGCGGCTTCCCCAGGCCCGTTGGGGGCGATTGCATAAATAAGCTTCGGGCCTTTGCCCACTCCAGAATACCATCTTGGCGCTACCTCGATCCCGATCCCCCTCGTCCAGGGCCGTGCCGGTACTACTTTATCCGGGACAATTGAAAGCCGTAGAGAGGGCGCCTTTATCAGCAGAGCTGCACCCAAAGACCTGGTGGTGAAGAGGGTTGTGTCTTCTGGGCACAAATGCAGCGCACCCCAATCGGTCCCTACCCAAATGCTGCCGTCCGAAGCCTCTAAAATATCGTAGACGCCCCAGGGAAGGTCGTCCGGAGGGGGGAGTGCGCGGTGCCAGACCCCCTCACTGAACCGGCTGATCCCCGACTCTGTGCCGGCATAGACGCTTCCATCTCTTGTTGCACAAAGGGTCATTACCGGCGCATCGTGCAGTCCATCGTCCGGCGTATAGGCCGTCCATTCCACTCCGTCGTAGCGATGCACCCCCTCGTCGGCACCAAACCAAATAGCACCGTCCTTAGCTTCCGCCAGGCATCTTAAACCCAGTCCCTTCAGTTCCGGGAAGGATCTCCACCGCCAGGGCTCCAGGACCGGGTCGGAAAGCACCGGTGAGTAAGGCTGCACGGACCAGCACTCAGACACTGCCAGTGTCAGGAGCGGGAATGTGAGGGATCGAACCCAGCTTTTTCCGGGCATCTTCATTGAGGCCCATCCACGATGCAAACACCCTTCCCGATGGCGTGCCGGTGACATCGTTACCACCCTATCTCCGTCTTGCGTTTACGACGGGGTTTGATCCAGAACCTCACGCACCTTTCGCAGCAGGCTATCGCGGCCGAAAGGCTTCTTGAGAAAGGCCATTTCCGAATTCGACAGACCGTGGTGGGCAATGGTCTCATCCATGTAACCCGATATGTAGAGCACCTTAGTCTCCGGGCGCGCCAGCCGTTCTGCCAGCTCCCGCCCGCTCATCTGGGGCATCACCACATCCGTCAACAACAGATGGATGGGGTCCTGGTGGCGCTCGCAGACCAAAAGGGCCTCATTGCCGCTGCCTGCCTCCAGTATGGAATAGCCCCCCTGCTGGAGCAGCTGACAGATCATGGATCGCACGGCCGCATCATCTTCCACAGATTCTCTCTGGCTTCGGTGCGAGCCATCGAAAACAGAACCGTGTTCTTTTTGCTAAGCACGCTTCTGTACCCTCTTGCCCAGGGCCACAATTTAACATCTTTGATGGTCTTTTCAGCATCTACCAGTTTAAACATCTCGACCAGCGCTTCTACTGCAATTCCTTGAAGTTTACCATCTTCTTCGTAGTTGAGAGGAGGATAATGTTCCGTCAAGAACATCAAATCATCCACGGTCTGAGCGGCAAGATTTACCGAACCGATGAATGCCAGTATAACCAGTACCAATTTTTTCATGTCGCTCCTCCTTTTTCTCATACTGATTTTGGTTAACGGGGAAAGAGGACCGTTAGAAATCAAACCGAAATCCGGTAATCAATGCAGATTCATCACCTGGCTGTGCCGTCTTAGTGGATTTTCTGAAGAATTCTACAAATGCCAAAAAATGCTTAGAGAACCTGTGATCCCCCCCTAAGATAACATATACCTCGTCAAGGTTGGCATTACTTTTATTCTGCTTTAAGGTCACAGCCATCCTGACCCTGTTGAGAGAAGTGAGATCGACATCAACGGCCAGGCTGACAAGTGTATTTTTTCCACTCTTAGGGTTCTCAATCTTCTGATAGACCCCAACAAAATTCAGCGATCGATACCGGTAGGACGAGGCAATTCCGAACAGACCGTTGTGGAAAGGCGAATGCACATACCCGGCGTGAATTGAGAAATCATGGGCGCTGAAGGTCCCCGCTATTTCGACCCTCTCATCTACTGATTTTCCCTGGGTGTCGGCATCGTTCAATTCAATAAGCACGCCAAAATTGACCCCACCAAACTTTGGCGACTGGTAGACAAGGGAATTGGACACAAAAAGATCGCCAAAGACAATCGCATCGCTGTAATGGCTGCGGTGGCGGTCCAGCTCATCATCAATATAATCGTAATATAAACCGTAGTGTCGACCGATGGATATGGAACCAAAATTTCCGCTGATGCCTACATGAACTTGCCTCAATTCATGAGATTATGCCAGGATACCCCGTTCTTTGAACGGGGAGGAATGGCATCCGTTTAGCGGGGGTCATAGGGGGCGGCCAGCCCCCTAAACCGGATCTTCCGCTGAGATGCCCCGCGCTTTGCGCGGGGAGATTCACTATTGTCCTGACGAACAGCGCCGTCATTGGCCGATACACGGCGTTCGTATTTATAAAAACCTGATAGATTATCGGATAACTCTGCCCTACCCTTTACGCCGACCCGCGAATATCCATCATCCATACGTCTCACATGATCTCCGGTCTCTGGAAAACGACCGATAATTTCCGGACGAAGACTGCCATATATTTTTATAAGATCATCCAGATCCTTTGCCTCTAAAACGGGAACAAAAAGAAGCGAAAAGACAAAAGTAAAGATCCCAAGAATCGTGCCCAGGGCAATGCTGAGAACCGGCTTTTCCGTTGTCATAAATGCGCTCTCTCAGTGGCCAATTGATCGACTATTGAGTTGCTAAATCCATAATCTTATCGAACCGAAACCCATTGACAAGGTCCCTCAACGCCCTGGCCATCCCCTCGTGCTCCCCCTGGATCTGTTCGATCAAACCAAGAATCATCTCCGCATCGGCCTGAGTGGCCGCGTGATGCACCTCAGCCACCCAATCAGACGGCAATCCCGAAAGCGCCCCAGGCGTCAAAACCGCTTGAGACGTAGACTGACCCGAAACCGGCTCGGTCTCTTCATACACAAACCGCACACCCAGATGCTTTGCCATCACCTCAAAAACCTCCTCCTCTCGAAACGGCTTCCGAACAAAATCGTCGCAGCCCGCAGACAGAACCACCGAACGCTGCTCCTCAAATGCACTCGCCGTCAATGCAACAATCACCGTCGCCTGACCCTGCACCGTCGCCTTGATCCGCTTCGTCGCCTCATACCCATCCATCACAGGCATCCGCATATCCATCCAGATCAAATGCGGCTCCCACGCCTCCCACACCTCGATCCCCTCCGCACCGTTCTCCGCTCCACGCACCTCAAACCCCAGAGACTCCAGCAAATTCACCATCAGCTTCCGGTTCTCCCACACATCCTCAACCACCAAAATGCGATATCCCGGCTGATCCGGTTCCAGGCCGATCACCCGCCGTGTCGGCTGTTCTGTCTCAACCTCTGGCGCATCCGCCAGGCCGATCTGGATGTCAAACTTAAAGATCGACCCCTTGCCCATCTCGCTGCCAACGGTGATCTCTCCATCCATCAACCGCACAAACTGCTGGCTGATCGGCAGACCCAGACCCGTCCCCTCCTGAGCCTTCTGACCCGCTGCCGTCTGCGCAAACGCGTCGAACAGCACCTCCAGCTCCTCCGCAGCAATACCGGGACCGCTGTCCTCCACCTCAAACATCAACCGCGACCCTGTCTCCTCCTCCCGATACCCCGCCCGCAGCGCCACCCCCCCTTCCTGGGTAAACTTGATCCCGTTGCCCAGCAGGTTGATCAACACCTGCCGCAGTTTGCTCTCGTCTGTTCGCACGTATTGGGGCACGCTCGGATCGCAGTCTACAATCAACCGCAAGCCCTTCTCCTCAGCCCGCAGGTGGAACATGTCTTCCAAATTATCCAGCAGCCGGTACAGGTCGAAATCCTCTTCGTTGAGCACCGTCTGTCCCGCCTCGATCTTGGACATATCCAGCACGTCGTTGATGAGGGTCAGCAGGTGTTCGCCGCTCCGGCCGATGACCTCTAAGTTTTCCTTGTGTTCAGGCGTGATCTCTTTACTTCGGGTCATCAACTGGGCAAACCCCAGGATGGCGTTGAGGGGGGTGCGCAGTTCATGGCTCATATTGGCTAAGAAAACGCTCTTGGCCCGGTTGGCCGCCTCGGCCTCCTCTTTGGCCTGCTTCAGCGCTTCCTCGGCTCGTATGCGCTCCAGTTCTGCGGCTGCGCGGGCGGCGAAGATCTTGAGAATGGACTCGCTCCACTCCGCTTTTTCCATCGGTTTGTTATCCATCACAAACAGGTGGCCCAGCGGCCGATTCAACGCATCGAAGAGTGGAACGGCCCAGTAGCTTTCGATGCACTGCTCGATGAGATATTCATCTTCCGGAAAAAGGGACTGGATCTTCTCAGGATAAAAACGTATCCCCTTGCCGATAACCGTTTCACAGGGCGTTCCGGCCACATCGTATTCATCGATTTCGACGGAACTTTCGGCGCTCCATTGTGCAATAAGACGCAACCGCTTGCCTGAGGGATCTGTAACTTCAGAAAGCCCGGCGTGACGAACCCGCAGTACAGCGCCCAGGTGACGAACAAGCGTGCGGCAGAAATCTTCGCCGGTCTCTCTGGAAGTGCCCTCAACAATCAGCCGCATGGCCTCCTCTTGATGCTTGCGCTGGGTGATATCTCGAAAGGTCCCCACCCAGAAGGAATCCCCGTTCGCTCTTGTTTTGGTTAGCATCACTTCCATAGGAAAAGTTGAACCATCTGCACGCCGTCCGATCATCTCCCGGCGGGTTTCGGTGTCCACCATGTCAGAAATGGTCGAGTCCATGCGTTCGGGTTCCGGTACGACCGGCCTTCCTGCATTCGACTCGAAAAGGTACGTGATAGGTTGTCCGGATATTTGAACTGCCGGGTACCCGAAGATTGTCTCGGCCGCGGGGTTTACGGTGAGGATGGAAAGTGTCTTTTTGGAAAAGGTAACAATACCGTCCATAGCCGTTTTTACAATCGCCTCGGTCCTGACAATCGCCTGTTCCAGCGCCTCCATCACCTGGTTATACCGCTCGGCAATCTGCCCGACCTCCGTAAACGGCTCCACCGGCACCCGCAGGCTCAAATCCCTCGTCTTCGACTGTTGATCCATCACTACAAACAGGTCCAGGAGGTCGGTGGTCGCACCGTGCTCGGAAACATTGAGGCCAATGTGTTCCTCTGCAGGCGTAACCCGTAAACGGAAGAAACGGTTGATACCTCGCAGTACAAGATAACTTACCCCAAACGTCCACACAAAACAGGTAAGAATACCCAAAATCTGCACCTGGAATTGAGGCCAGAAACCAAGCCCTGTTCCCAACAGCTCGACCTGGCCGAACAGGGCCACGGCCAGTGTGCCCCAGGTGCCGGCTCCCAGATGAACGGGAATTGCCCCCACAGCATCGTCGATCTTAAAGCGCAGCAGCAGATGATCAACACCCAGCATGACAACACCGCCCACAGCGCCGATGAAAACGGCCGACGGGGTGGTGACCGCATAGGCGCAACCCGTAATGGCCACCAGACCCGCCAGAGACCCGTTGATAACCAGATGCACGTCGGCGTGTCCCTTTGTGAGCCATCCCAGAATCAGAGCCGTCACCAGCCCTGCTGCGCCGGAAAACATCGTATTGGTGATGATCCGGGGCACCTGATCGTTCATGGCAAGCGTACTGCCGCCGTTAAACCCGAACCACCCAAGCCACAACAGGATAACACCCAGGGTCGCAATGGGCAGGTTGGCGCCGGAGATCTTCCGGGGAGGGCCATCCTCGGGAAAGCGACCGGTGCGGGGGCCAATAATGAGCAAAATGGCCAGAGAAACCCATCCCCCGGCACTGTGAACCACCGTTGTACCGGCAAAATCCACAAATCCCCTGGCGCCCAGCCAGCCCGTCTTCATCCCTACACCGACGCCGTTCCAGACCCAGTGGCCAAAGACCGGATAAATGCACGCGGAAACAATCGCAGCCACAAGAACATAGCCGCTGAACCGCATACGTTCTGCAATCGCCCCGGAAAGAATCGTCACCGCCGTCCCGCAGAACATGGCCTCAAACAAAACAAAAACAGAAAACCATACCCCTTCGTGACCCAGGGCCGGCGCAAAACTGGTTAATCCGATCCACCCCCCCTTCGATGCGCCAAACATAAGCCCATAACCCACCACCCAGAACAAAGCGATGGAAACGCCCAGATCCGTCAGGTTTTTTATGGCAACGTTAATGTTATTCTTGCTGCGCGTCAGCCCCGTTTCCAGGCACAGGAACCCGGCCTGCATGAGAAGCACCAGGCCTGCGGCAACCGTAACCCACAGAATGTCAATCAGCGGCTTATCCATAATTCGCCCTCGAATGAATTCAGGGAATCTTAAACCATCTTGAATTTATAATCTACATATAATGTCAACCGATTCGCAAGTGTATACTAACACGTCCCTCGAACCGCCCGCACCGCCTGTCCCAACACAGCCTGGAACAAGGCCAAATCCGCCTCCCCAAAAACCTCCAGCGACCAGAGCGCAAAAACCCTTGATGCTGCCCTGAAAAACCATCATTTTTTCTTGTCAGACAGCATATTATACGGTAGCTTTATGAATAGATAATCGGGCAACCTCAGCCTCCCGCCTTTTCACTTTTTACCTGGAGACCTTCCATGCTGGACCCCAAATACCTCTTCAACGACCGGCAAATGCGGGAATTCATCGCCAACGGCTTCACCGTCATCAAGCCCGATCTCCCGCCCGAATTCCACGAAGCCATCTACCGGAAAACCGACGAAGTCTTTGAAAAAGAGGGCAATCCGGGGAACAACGTCCTCCCCAGAATCCCCGAACTGCAGCAGGTCTTCGACCACCCTGCGGTGAAAGGCGCCTTCACCAGCATCCTGGGCCCCGGGCATGTCATGCACACCCACCGCCACTGCCACATTAACAAGCTCCGAAGCGAGGGCGGGAGATGCCACAAAGACAGCTACTGGGGCTACCAGAAGGTGCGCTACCACCGCAACCGGTGGGCCATGGCCTTCTATTACCCCCAGGACGTCAGTCTCGAAAACGGCCCCACCGCGGTCGTGCCGGGAACCCACTACTATATGGACCGGCTCGAAAACCTGGACGAGCTGACCCGACCCGTTCTGGGCGAGGCCGGCACCATCGCGGTCGTCCACTTCGACATCTGGCACCGGGCCATGCCCAACCGCACCGACCGGAACCGCTACATGATGAAATTCCAGTTCACCCGGATGGAGGAACCGCAACAGCCTTCGTGGAACAACCAGGAGGCATCCTGGTCCAGCGCTGAAGTCGGCGACAAACATCCGATGATCTGGTCACAGATGTGGGACTGGTCCCTGGCCCGGAATACAAACGGCGCCCCTGAAAACGGAAACGTCGCCGAACTCACCCGAACCCTCCTGGACGACAGTGAAGCCGACCGCCTCAACGCCGCCTATGCCCTCGGCGCGATCGGTGAACCCGCCATCCCCGGCCTCATCCAGACCCTCCAGGGGGAAAATGAGTTCGCACAACTTGACGCTGCGTACGCCCTCTCGGCCGTCGGTGAACCCGCTCTACCCGACCTCACCGCTGCCCTCAAGCATGAAAACGAGCGGGTCCGTGGCCACGCGGCCTTTGCCCTGGGCGACATCGGCCCCGCTGCCGCAGACGCCGTACCCGCACTGGCGGAAACCCTGGACGATCCGTCCGAGTGGGTCCGCCACCACGCCGCCGAGGCTCTGGGCACCATTGCTCAAAACGCCGATGCCGCCGTACCCGCACTGGGACAGGCATTAAAAGACGACGACGGGCAGGTCCGGTACACCGCCGCCTATGCCCTCGCCCGGTTTGGTCCTGCCGCTCAGCCGGCTGTGCCCGCACTGCGCGACGCCTTAAACGACGACAACCGCTATGCCTCCGGCCATTCGACCCTGGCGCTGCAGCGCATCGGAACCGCCGAAGCCGCAGAAGTCCTGCTCGATTTCCTGACCACCTCCCGGTGGTGTCCTGTCACCTCGAAGGAAAGCCTGTATTAAAAGAGAAAACATCGAAGAAAAAACTTCATCATTCCTTCGCTTAAACACAATGTCAACGATAAGAATCCTCAGAAACGTCTCGTATACCATTATAACAGGTCTCCTGACCGCCTGTTCCGGCTCCGGCGCCGATAACCCGGCCTCCTCCGACCCTTCTTCCCCTGGAGGCAGTTCGGCGCTGCCTCTGCGTGGAGACGACAAATTCGGCGCCGAGGTAAACCCCACCGGAGATCCCATTGGAGGCGGAGAGGGCTACCGCAGCCTGGTCACCGCATCCGATTACCGGGTCAAAACCCGGGATGAATTACTCGCCGCCCTGGACTCGGCCAGGAGCGGACAGACCGTCTACGTGGCCGACACCACCGAGATTGACCTGAGCGGCCTGCAGAATATTGTTATTCCCGAGGGCGTCACCCTTGCCAGCGGGCGGGGCAGGCAAGGCTCACAGGGCGGGCTGATCTACAGCACCGAACTGGAAACCTTCCCCCTCTTTCTCATCGGCGGTCCCAATGTGCGGGTCACCGGCCTGCGCCTGAGGGGGCCGGACCCGGAGCGGCGGACCGAACAGATGAAACAGCTCTACGCCGAGGGCCGCTACTACAGCATTCCCAACTCCAGAGGTGTTCAGACCACGCATCGCAACCTTGAAGTGGACAACTGCGAACTCTGGGCCTGGAGCCACGCGGCGATTTACCTTATGACCGGGTCCACGGGCCACATCCACCACAATTTCATGCACCACAACCAGCGTCAGGGCCTGGGCTACGGCGTTGTCCTGAACGAGTCGGAAGGACTCATCGAAGCCAACCTCTTCGACTTTTGCCGTCACCACATCGCCGGCACGGGAAGGCCCGGCACCAGTTACGAAGCGCGCTACAACCGGGTCCTGGCAAACGCCAACAGCCACAGCTTTGACATGCACGGCGGCTCGGACCGGGACGATGGAACCGACATCGCCGGCACAAAGATCTGGATCCATCACAACACCTTCGAAGCGACCTCCGTCCCCGCAATCGTTATCCGGGGCCGTCCCCAGGAGATGACCGAAATCTACAACAACTGGTTCCTGCACCAGACCCCCAACACGGCCATCCGCCAGATCAACACCACCGGAAATATGCGCAACTACAAAAACCAGTACTCCCAGAACCGGCTCCCCAGAGATTGACATCCCCAAAATAACCCTTGAACGATGAACAAACATGCACTATATTATAGTGTTGTAACCCCCTCCACCTCCCCTTCCCCCTACCTCAAGTAAGGTCTCAACCACCGGTAAGACCCCAACTGGTAACCAGCAACCGGAAGCCTGCCGCTTGTCGTTTTGTCCTTTTCACTTTTCACTTTCTCTTCCCCGTCACTCAAGAAAGGAACCACCGCCAAACCATGAACAAAAGAACCCCAACCCACGGATACGACGAAAGCAAAGTCAAAACCCTCAGCTCCCTCGAACACATCCGCCTCAGAACCGGCATGTACATCGGCCGCCTCGGCAGCGGCGACGACCCCGACGACGGCATCTACATCCTCTTGAAGGAAGTCATCGACAACTCGGTCGATGAATTCATCATGGGGTATGGAAAAAAGATCGACATCGCCATCAAAAACGGTCGGGGCAGAGTCCGCGACTACGGTCGGGGCATCCCGCTGGGCAAAGTTATCGACTGTGTCTCGGTTATCAACACCGGCGCAAAATACAACGACGACGTCTTCCAGTTCAGCGTCGGCCTCAACGGTGTGGGCACCAAGGCCGTCAACGCCCTCTCCGCCGATTTCAGGGTCGTCTCTTACCGGAGGGGAAAATATTTTGAGGCCATCTTTGAACGGGGCAAACTCAAACGCAAAAAAGAGGGAAGAAGGTCCGGCGAAGTGGACGGCACCCTCGTCGAGTTCCTGCCCGACCCCGAAATCTTCGAAGACTACGAATTCAACCCCGACTACGTCGAACGGCGCCTGTGGAACTACGCCTGCCTCAACAGCGGGCTGCATCTCGTATTCAACAAAAAACGAGTCGTCTCCAAAAACGGCCTGCTCGACTTTTTGAACCGGGAAATCGCCGACACGGCCCTCTACGACCCGTCCCACTACAAATCGCAATACCTGGAATTCTCCTTCACCCACACCTCTAGCTACGGCGAAACCTTCTTCTCCTTCGTCAACGGCCAGCACACCACCAACGGGGGGTCCCATCAAAGCGCCTTCCGCGAGGGCATCCTGAAAGGCGTCAACGAATTCTTCAAAAAGAACTTCGGCGGCGTTGACGTGCGCGAAGGCATCACCGGCGCCGTATCCGTCAAACTCAAATCGCCCGTCTTCGAATCCCAGACCAAAAACAAACTGGGCAATACCGACATCCGGGGATGGATCGTTTCCGAAGTCAAAAGCGGCGTGGTCGACTTCCTCCACAAGAACCCCAATGCCGCCAAAAAGCTCGAAGCCAAAATCGTACAGAACGAGCGCCTGCGCAAAGAACTGAACGCCGTCAAAAAAGAGGCCAAAGAGGCCGCCCGTAAAATCGCCATCAAAATTCCCCACTTCAAAGACTGCAAATACCATTTGGGCCACAGGAAATACGGCGAAGCGTCCACCATCTTCATCACCGAAGGTCCCTCCGCCGCCGGCTCGCTCGTATCCTCGCGCGACGTGCTCATCCAGGCCATCTTCGGCCTGAAGGGGAAACCCCAGAACGTCTTCGGCAAAACCAAGGCCGCCATCTACAAAAACGAGGAACTCTACAACATCATGATGGCCTTAGGCATCGAAGACGGCATCGAAAACCTCCGGTTCAACCGGGTGGTCATCGCCACGGATGCGGACCACGACGGCTTTCACATCCGCAACCTGCTCCTCACTTTCTTCCTCAACTACTTCGAAGAGCTCGTCATTGCAGGTCACGTCTACATCCTGGAAACCCCCCTCTTCCGGGTGAGAAACGGAAAAGCGACCCACTACTGTTACAGCGCGAAAGAGCGCGACCGGGTCCTCAAAGAGATCAAAAGCCCGGAAATCACCCGCTTCAAAGGTCTGGGCGAAATCTCGCCGAAGGAATTCGGTCAGTTTATCGGCGGTGACATCCGCCTGATCAAAGTCGGCGTCCAGTCCATCGCCAGAGTATCCAACACGCTCGAATTTTACATGGGAAAAAACACTCCCGACAGACGGGAATATATCATGGAGAACCTGATTTAATGGCTTACGTAGACGCACTGTACGACAGAAATTTCCTCGAATACGCATCCTACGTCATCAAAGACCGGGCCATCCCCGACATCGCCGACGGCCTCAAACCGGTTCAGCGCCGTATCCTGCATTCCCTCTTTGAAACAGACGACGGCAAATATCACAAGGTCGCCAGCGTGGCCGGGCAGACCGCGAAATACCACCCCCACGGCGACATGTCCATCAACGCCGCCCTGATCGTCCTGGCCAACAAAGACCTGTTCATTGACAAACAGGGCAACTTCGGCAACATCTTTACCGGAGACGGAGCAGCCGCGCCCCGATATATCGAATGCCGTCTCACCTCCCTGGCCAGGGAGGTGCTTTACAACCCGGAAATCACCGAATACGAAGACTCGTACGACGGCAGGAACAGGGAGCCCGTCGCCTTCCCGGCCAAAATCTCCGTCCTGCTCGCCCTGGGAACCGAAGGCATCGCCGTGGGCATGTCCACCCGCATTCTGCCCCACAACCTGATCGAACTGCTTAAAGCCCAGGTGGCTTGTCTGCGCGGCAGGAAATTCCAGGTCTACCCCGACTTCCCCACCAGCGGCCAGGTCGATATAACCGAATACAACGACGGCAACGGCAGAGTTCTGGTCCGGGCCAAACTCGACACCAGAGACCCCAAACGCATCCTCATCCGTGAACTCCCCTACGGATCGACCACCGAAAGCCTGATCGCCTCCATAGAAGACGCGGCGAAAAAGAACAAACTCAAAATCGCCGGCATCAGCGATTATACCGCCGAAAACGTCGAAATCGAAGTCCGGCTCGCCCGGGGCGTCAAATCCAGAGACACGGTCGATGCGCTCTACGCCTTTACCGACTGTGAATCCTCGATCTCGGTCAACTTGTTGATCATCAAAGATAACCGGCCGCACATCATGTCCGTCACCGACGTCATCAAACACAACACCGACTGCCTGCTCGACATCCTCAAAGCGGAACTCAAAATCGAAGAGGGCCGGTTGAGGGACAGGCTTCACGCCAGAACCCTCGAACAGATCTTCATCGAAAACCGGATCTACAAGCACATCGAAAACGTGACCGCGCCCGGAAAAATCGCTGGAGCGGTCCTGGACGGTCTCAAACCCTTCAAAACCAGAATCAAGCGTCAGGTCACCCTGGACGACGTCGACGCCCTGCTTAAAATCCCCATCCGGCGGATCTCGCTCTACGACATCAACCGGGCCAAAAAGGAGATGCAGGAAATCCGCAAACGGCTGAAGGAAATCCAGGCCAGTCTGTCCAACCTGAAAACCTATGCCGTCTCCTTCCTGCAGGGCCTCATCAAAAAATACGAGCGGGACTATCCCCGCAAAACCGAAATCGTCTCCATCGAACAGGTCGACGTACGCGAAGCCGCACAGCGCAACCTCAAGCTGCGCTACGACAAGAGAACCGGCTACCTCGGCCACCAGGTCAACGGCGCCGCCCTCTTCGACGTCTCCCCCTACGACCGTGTGCTGGTCATCCGCAAAACCGGCGCCTACTCGGTACACGATGCGCCCGAAAAGCTCTTTGTGGACAAAGGCATGCTTTTCTGCGGCTTCATCGACGAGGAGCGCGTCTACACCCTCATCTACAAAGAGAACAAAACCGGCTACCCCTGCATCAAACGGTGTCGCATCGACAAGTTCATCCTCAACAGGGGCTACAACATGGTCCCCGACGGCAGCCGGCCCCTGAAACTGACCACCGATTCCGATCAAAAAATCGCCCTCGACTACAAACCGAAGCCGAGGGTGCGCATCCTTCACGAGGAATTCTCCGTCAACGACTACCTCATCCGGGGCAACAGGGCCAAAGGCATCCGTCTGGCCGCCCGGCAGGTGAAAAGCGCCAGGTTTGTGTGAAGGCTCTTTAGCAGAATGCAAAAGCGGCGGTGCCTTTTGGAGGTACAGAAAAAGGGGACACGATATTTTGTGTCCCCTTTTTCTGTTCGCATGTCTCAAGCGTCTTAAGACGGCGTGCCTCCCATAAGCGCAGATAAGAACGCGTCTGCACTGCCAAGCTGCGCCTCGCCCAGCTCGATGAGATTTTCAAGCACATGGGGACCCACGCCCAATTTTAGAAGCGACTTGTATAGCGCAGGATCGTCCGGATCCTGGCGGACAACCTCTCCTGAAGACCCGTAACTTAGATGGTTGCAAATCGCATTGGCCACATGAATCGCGCTGGCCAGCCTCGGATAAGATCTGGCCTTGAATGGATCGTGGTGGCACACAATCGCCTCGGCAAGCATATCTGAAAAATTCCAGTTCACAGCCAGGTACCCGCCCAGGTGGGCGTGGTTGATCCCCAGCAGATCCTGTTCGACCTCAACAGAATGGATGCCCTGCTGCTGGATCACATCCAGGGTCTGGCTGAAGAACTCGGGAAAGAACCGGTCCATCACCTCTTTTCCAATATCGTGAAACAGTCCGGCCATAAAACTGACTTCCGGATCGATTTTCACCGTTTTTGCGATCGTCCGGGCAATAAACGCCGTTCCCACCGAATGTTTCCAGAACCCCATCGAGTCGAATTTCGACGTTGACTTGTAGGCCCCCAGCTCCTGGAAAACGTGCAGGCACATCACCAGATCGGCAACCTGCTGAAACCCCGCAAACGTCACGGCCTGCCTCAACGACCCCACTCTGTACACGAACACATCGGACAGTGAATTGGCCAGTTCCAGAACATTTTCCAGAAAATAAGGGTCCATCGGGACCTGTTCGGAAAAATCCTTTTTTACGGCCTCCTCGATCTCGGCCAGCCGCAGGATCCTGATGTGGGTGTCCGGAAACGGCGGCAGGCCGTCGATCCACCGCCCCCGTGCCCTGATCCTATCTGTCACCCCCTCCTGCTCATCCTCCTCATCGGGCGCCGATGCCGCAGAAGCCCTCACAGCCGCGCTGATCCGCTCGACCAGCGTACTGGGCGCAAACGGCTTCACCAGCAGGGCGTCGACACCGACCTTCCTGGCCCGCTCAACCAGATCCGCCTGGGGTTGAATGCAGGTGAGGATAAACGGCGTGTGGCCCACGTTCATATTCATGTCCAGCAGCTCGGCCAGACAGAGGCCCCCCCCCACCGCATCCAGTTCGGCTATAACCACATCGGGGCTGTGACTGTAAAACGCCTTCAACGCTGCCAAACAATCCTCAACACAAACCACATTGAAACGACCGTCCAGCATCCGGCGGATCAGTTGTGAAAATCTGGGCTTGTCCACCACCAGCACGCGTCCCAGAGAACCAGACGCCGCTGTCTCGCGCACAGGAGCCCCTGCCGGATCGAAATGATCTACAGGTGCTATCATACCGATTGCCATCCTCCTGTATTTGTACCTCCCAATAATAGAAACAGTACAGCAATTTTAAAGCCACACCCGCCATCCTGGGCCTGAAAACAGATAACCTGTTGATATAAAATTTCTTAAGACAAACAAAAGGACCGGGAAACCGGTCCACATCTTCAGGGCGGGGAACATAATGTTACAGGCGGTTAGAACGTTATATTACAGCCGGTCTCTCTAAGCTGGTGGAACCATTTGGCCTTGCAGGGAATAAGAAATGCACGTATCTTGTGATGAAACGCCCGGAGGGCAACCTGGCACATGGGAGATAGAGGACCCCGATTCGTCTACTGCCCCACTTTTAGGTATCAGACGAACCTCGGGTTCGTGAATCCACTAAGTTACCTGCCATGGCAGTTTTTGGGGCTGATCTGAAAAGCATAAGGGGGACAAAGGCACCCCCTACCCCATTTTGGATTTTTTTTTACGACGAATGGACTATGCCGAATTTTTTCGGCCACGACTGAGATATGCCGAATTTTTACCACAGAATCACAAATTAAAGTAGAAAGTCAACCCGGTAAGACGACCTTCAGTGTTTACTTGCCCGCTGACCAAAATAAAAAGAAGGAAAAATAGGCTATGACAAAACAGGTCATCTTTATAGGCTTTATTCTAATCGGCCTGGCGACAGGGTTCGGACAAGCACAAGAAGTTAAAACACCTGAAGCGCATGCGGAGCTGTCCAACTCCCCGGCGCAGTCCCCGCGCTTCGAGAAGATCGCGACAGGGTTCGATTTATACGCGATCCTTCAAGATCGGGACGGCTTTTGGTGGTTGGCCACGCAAAGTGGACTGGTCAAGTACAACGGCTACGATTTCCACCGTTACTCCGCTGGCGAGCACTCCATCACCGGAAACTTCGTGAACGCCCTCTACGAGGACAGCGAGGGTATCCTTTGGATCGGCACGACAAGCGGGCTCTGCTCTTATGACAAGGCGACCGACAGGTTCACTCAATACAAGCACGATCCCCGGCAGCCCGAAAGCATTAGCAACGACAACATGAGATATTGTCAAGAGTTGTGGATGAGATTTGAGCGTATCCCGATGAGTTAGGCTGCTTTTTTGATTTCTCCATCCTCAAATTCAACGCCCTGGACCACCAGTTCAACCAGCTTGTGGCTGTGCAACCGCTGCCAGTTTTTCTCCGCCTCGCTGGCCAGTTTATAGACCATCATCAGCGTGGCATTTCGAGAACCGCATCCCTTGGTCTGGCGGGTGCGATGCCTGACGGTGCCAAAGGTGGATTCAATGGGGTTGGTGGTTCTGATGTGTCGCCAGTGGGCGGCCGGAAAATCATAGAATGTGAAGAGCACATCCTTGTCTTTTTCCAGGCACTCACAGGCCTTGGGATACTTGGCTTGATAAAGGGCGATGAAGTCATCATAGGCTTTGAGGGCGTCCTCCTTGGTGGGTGAAAGATACATCTCGTGGATGCGTGTTTTGGCCTGGGCCTGGACAGATTTGGGCAGGTTGTCCAAAACGTTGGCTGTCTTATGCACCCAGCAGCGCTGATGACGGGTGATGGAGAACTCTTCTTCCAACGCTGCCCAAAACCCCAGGCTTCCATCGCCTATGGCAAGGGCAGGCGCCTCTTTCAGGCCTCTTTTTTGGGTGCCGACTCGGTTTTACGTAGATGTTTTCTGTCTATGCTGCATCGGCATAGTCAAGGAGTTCATCATTGGCATATCGAACCTGTTTATACTGATTCCAGAAAGCATCCCATCGTTTTGACTTGACGTAAGTGCGTAACTGCAAGATGCGTTGTCCTCCCTGCCAGGACCATTGCATACCCGATCGACAAAGCCTTGTCTTGACCAGGGTCTTGCAGGCCGCTTCGACGGGTCCCGAGCCAATGGGCAGACCCCTTCGACGAAAGTCAGCATAGGCCATCCGGTGTTTGTTCCGAAAGAAGAAGGTTCGTTCTGTTTCCAGGTCTTCCAATCGTTTTTGACCCAGCCTTCGGCGGCTTTTGTAATAGTCGATGGAGCGAATAAGGGTTTCTGCTGCGCCATCTTGGGTCAGCAGTTTGTGGTGGTAGGTTTCATACCAGCTTTGCGCTTTTGCTGATTTTTTGCCAAACAGGAGTTCGGCAGCTTCAGACAGATGTTCTGTGGTGTGATAAAAATCCACCAGTTTTTCATACCCGATGAACCGAGGAGTGGTATCAGCATATTTCCACAACCCTCGTGCCCCATCACACAGGAACACTTTTCCGACCTCATCTTTCAGTTGTCCTTCGATATGATCGAGTTCTTCCTCAAAGCGTATCTTCAACGTTTGACCACCCTCTTCGGGCATTTGTGCCACATACCGAGAGACCAAACGCTTTGGTGGGGTGCCGTCCTTTGGAGGTGCCCCATAAAAGGACAGGCTGCCCACCAGGGCCTGTTTGAAACTGGTCGGACTTTCTTCGGACGGTTTTTCCCCCGGCCTCTCTTGTGGACGCCCGCGTTTTTTCCCCGGCTCATCCAGCCTGAGGTGGGTCCCATCCAGGCTGGCCACCATCACTTTTGTCCCTTTGGGGTTCTCCTCCTCCTGACGGATCGACCGGTTGAGTGTTTCATCCATCTCGACCAGCCACGCTCCCGTCTCTTCTGTGATGTGTTTGACCGCTGTGGCAGAAGGCTGAAACAGAGCCGTCTTTTCCAGCACAGAAACGGTTTCCTCCGGCGTGATCAAACTCACCGTGAACAACACCGCTTCACGAACTTCCACGGTGGCAAACTCACCGACCATTCCCCACATCACATCCAACGGCACATAAGAAGGCCCCCCTTCATCGGCCTGAAACAGATTTCGAGAAAGCTTCATCTTCCCAAAGGGGGTCAAAAACGTCTTCTCACTTTGTTGCTTAAACCGATACAGCACATTCTCGACCTGTTTTGGGGCCTCATCCACTTCGTAGGCTTCCAAAAATGTGCGAAGCGCTGCGATCCCACAAGCCTTGAGGGCTTCACCAAGCCCACTTGTGACCTGTTCTGCCAATTGAGGCGTCAAACTCTCCAGGTCCAAATTTTCGCAATGGGCGCTCAATTTTTGCTTAAATTCCCAGGTGGCGGCTTCGATCATCTCTGCGAGGTCCATCTTGGGCTCCTTTCCCGTATCTATACAACCTTATTGTTTTCAGTCTGTTGTATGATCGGGATTTGGAGCCTTTTTTGCAACTCATTTACGTAAATTCAGAGCAGCACCCTCTTTTTTTGAGATCTCTGAGCACGCCCTGCCAGGACAGTTTGCTTTCTCGATGCCCATCTTCGATGGCCAGCAATTCCTTACGACCGTCCTTGGTTGCCCCTATAATGACCAGCATACAGGGCCGATCCGGTTCCAGACGGACGTTGAAGTAGATGCCATCTGCCCAGATATACACATAGTGCTTCTCTGAAAGATCCCGATGTTTCCACCCCTGATACTCTTCATCCCAGATCTGTTTGAGCCGCACAATGTTGCCAGGGGATAACCCCGGGGCATTCTCGCCCAGGATGGCAGAAAGTGCCTCGGGGAAAGAGGACGTGGACACCCCCTTGAGATACAGGGCCGGTATCAAGGCATCGATGGAAGGCGCCCGACGCATATATTTGGGCAAAATGGCACTGGTAAACTGCTGTCCAAAACGCCGATCCAGCACCCGAGGCTGACGAATGGGAATCTTGCCCACACCCGTGAGAAGCTCTCGGGGTTTATGGGAACCATTTCTGACCACCTCTCGGCGACCCCCTACGTCTTTCTCGTCCTTAAAGCTTTCGATATAGGTCTCCACTTCAAACTCCAGGGCGGCTTGCAGCATCTTGCGGGCGCCGGCTCGAAGCAGATCCTCCAGGCTCAGGGTCACTTCATTTCTGACTATCTTCTCCACTTGGGAGGTTGTATATTGTTTCATGGAGCGTATCCTTTCTCCCTCGGCTGAGGGATTTGTGGTTATTCGATATTCAAGGATACGCTCATTTTTTATACCCGTCCACAACTTTCTAATATACCTCCGACAACATCCTGATGTTCCAGACGATCGTCGAGGATCGCGATGGAGCGATATGGGTCGGGACCGGAGACGGGTTGAACCGGTACGATAAGAGTGAGAAGCGCTTCACCCGTTACAGCAGCGACCCGACCGACTCCGCAAAGCTCATCGATAACTTCGTAAGCGCGATAATCCAGGACCGACATGGCTTCCTGTGGGTCGGCACGATCCACGGTCTGCATAAGTTCGATCCCACCAAGGGGATCGTTGTCGAGCGATACCCGAGCCAGCGTGACGACCCGATGAGCCCTTTCACCGCCCTCATGGAGGACAGCGGCGGAAAGATCTGGGTGGGAACCGGTGGGCTGCAGAGGCTCGACCCTGTCACTCGGACCGTGACCCACTATGTCGCCGACTCCGAGCGTGCATCCAGCCTGAGTAGCAATTCTGTCTATTCGATGATCGAGTTCCCGGACGGCAAGCTGTGGATCACGACGTTTGGGGGCGGACTCAACATATTCGACCCCGACAACGAGACGTTTTCGCTCTACCAGTACAACTCCGAGGCCAACGATCCCGATGGCATCAGCAGTAACTATCTCATGGACATCGTCATGGACAACTCGGGCGCAGTATGGATTGCCACCCTGGGCGGCGAGATCAATCGATACGACCCGAAGGGGCAGAGGTTCCAGACGGTGCGCCACGTGCCGGGCGTACAAAACAGTGTGAGCAAAGGATCGTATATCGGCCAGATCATCGAGGACCGCACCGGCGTGGTGTGGATTGCCGTAGGGGGGGCGGGGCTGGACCGCTACGACCGCAAGACCGGCGCGTTTACGCACTACCGCCACGTTCCGGACGACCCCGAGAGCCTGCCGGAATCGTACGGGCACGCGCTCATCGAGGATACGCAGGGAAACCTATGGATGACGTCGATGAATTGGATCGTCCTCGTCGACCGGGAGACGGGCAAAGCAAAAAAGACCTATCCTGCCAAGGCCTGGCCACACAGCCCCATCGAGGACCGCGGCGATCCGGATATCCTCTGGTTTGGCACCGGCGGCTTGGGGCTGCTGAAGTTTCACAAGCCCACGGGGGAAACGACCTACTTCGAACCGGATCCTTCATCCGAGACGAGCGTCAGCGTTGGCGTCGCCCTCTCCATCTACCAGGACGATGAGGGCTTCATCTGGATTGCGTCGCTGGGAGGCGGACTCGACCGATTTGACCCGCGTACCGGGAAGGTTGTAGCCAAGTACAAGCACAACCCGGACGATCCGACCACGGTCGCCAGCAACACCCTGTACCAATTCTTCAAGGATTCCTCGGGTACCTATTGGATCGGCAGTGACGCCGGGCTGAACCGTTTCGATCCCAACACCGGGACGTTTCGCCGCTTCTCCGAGCGCGATGGCACGTTTCCGATGGGCTCGGCCGGGCAGATCACGGAGTATCCGAGAGGCCAGCTATGGATAGGCGGTGACGGGGGAATCGTCCGCTTCGATCCCGAGACCGGCAATGCTCAGCTCTACAGAGTGGACTTTCACATCGGGGCTTTTCGGCCGCTGGTCACCGAGGACGGTGAGCTCTGGTTCTATGAAAACAACACCATCATCCGCTTTTACCCCGAGGCGATCACGGATGAGACCACCTCCACCTCCATCCCGGTGTACATCACCTCGCTCACGCAGCGCGGCAAGCCGCTCAATCTGGGCGCTGCGCCCGAGAAAAGCCGATCGATCCATCTCGATTGGCGAAGCAACTTCTTCGAGTTCGAGTTCGCCGGGCTCGACTACGGCGGGGTGGGCGACATTCAGTACCGCTATCGGCTCGAAGGCGTGGACGAGGACTGGTACGAAGCCGGCACCACACGGCGTGGTCGCTACACCGGCTTGCAGGGAGGAACCTATGCGCTCCAGGTTATGGCGACCAACAAAGACGGCCAATGGAGTGACCACATCACCGAGCTGAGCGTCGTCGTAGACCGACCGCCCTGGCAAACCTGGTGGTTCAGGATTGTTGCAGGTGCATCTGTTTTGGCATTGGCGTTTGGCTGGTACAGAAGAAGGATAAGGAATATTGAGACCCAACATGGTACACGACAAAAAAGGAAAAGACCTGCGCTGAGTGGTGAAATGAGTTAAGTTTGGGTTGTCAAGATCCAACAACTCATCCATCATCAAACACAGGTCTATGTCTCCTCAAGTTAATGAATTACACGACGTGATGCAATGGTATTTACCCTGTCATAAGGCCCGGGTAAAATTCATCGCCGCCTTCATTGTGTCTCTCATCAAGCTCACAACCGTCAACTTCACCAAACTGGCCAACGCCCTCAACGGCAAAGCCAAGCAGAAGTCCAACTATCGCAGAATCCAACGTTTCTTCAGTGAGTTTAATCTGTCCTATGACCTGGTGGCCGACTTGATCCTGCATCTCTTGCCGATCAAGTCGGACTTTACCATCTCGATAGATCGGACGACCTGGAGCTTCGGCAAACTGACCATCAATATTCTCACCGCCGGGAGTGTCTATCAAGGCGTTGCATTTCCCATCTGCTGGATACTGCTGCCCAAAAAGGGCAACTCCAACACCGATGAGCGTATCCAGTTGATGGAACGGGTCTTGAAGTTGGTGGATAAAAACCTGATTCAGGTCATCGTTGCAGACCGGGAATTCATTGGGCAAGAATGGTTTGCGTGGTTAGATGCGCAAGCCTTAGGCTTTGCCATCCGCGTCAAGGAAAACGCCAAAACCCTAAATGGCAAAGGGGACATCGCGCTTCGATGCTTGTTTGCCGACCTGCACATTCACCAAGAGCGCATCCTGCGTAAACCCCGTCTGATCTATGGTCATCATCTGTATTTGTCTGTCATCCGATTACCTGACGAATTTCTCATCGTTGCCAGCAAGTGTAAAGGTCGAAAACCGCTGGAGGATTACAAAAAACGGTGGGGAATTGAAGTCCTGTTCGCCGCGTTGAAAAGCCGAGGCTTCGATCTGGAACAGACCCATCTGATCCATCTGGAACGAATCGAAAAACTCATCGCGCTTTTAGCCATTGCCCTCACCTGGGCTCATCTGGTAGGAGAATGGATCGCAAAGACAAAACCGTTGAAGATCAAAAAACACGGATGCAAAGAGAAAAGCCTGTTTCGATATGGATTGGACCATTTGCAGTATGTTCTGCTCAATATACAGGATCACATCCAGGAGTTCTTTCACTGTCTTTGGATACTGATTGATCCTCCATATTTTAGGTCAGATTAAGTTTTGTCGTGTATTATGGAGACCCAAAGGAAAAACCTTGAAATTCAGGTAGCAGAAAAAACCAAAGAGATACGAGATACGCAGGTGCAGTTGGTGCAATCAGAAAAGATGGCGGCGTTGGGAAAGCTTACCGCAGGCATTGTTCATGAAATTAATACGCCGATTGGTGCGCTCAAAAGTACAGTGGACACCATGAGTCGATGTGGCACAAAAATAAATCAAATTTTGGAAAATAGTAACACCCTTGCTGAACTCAAGGATAATAGTGCCTATCAGAAGTCTCTTCAAATCCTCGAAGAAAATCGTCAGGTCGCATCATCGGCCGGTGAAAGAATTATGAAAGTTGTAACTAGCTTGCGAAATTTTACCAGATTGGATGAAGCCGAATTCGAAAAGGTGAACATTCATGAAGGGTTGGATAGCGCCTTGACGTTAATCCAACACGAAATGAAAGACAGAGTGCGCGTTGAACAAAATTATGATGATATTCCAGAGATTCGATGTTATCCAGCCGAGCTCAATCAAGTTTTCATGACTCTATTGCGGAATGCAGCGCAAGCGATTGAAAAGAAGGGTACCATCACCATCAAAACATCTTCAGATGAGAATAATGTGTATGTTAAAATCTCAGATACGGGAAAAGGCATGCCCCCAGAAAAAATAAAGACGCTTTTCGAATTAGGTTTTACAACAAAGGACACCAGAGTGGGGATGGCCATGGGTTTGATTAATGCGTACAATATAATTCAAAACCATAAAGGTGAACTAAAGGTAGAAAGTGAAGTAGGCAAAGGCAGCACTTTTACGATTATTTTGCCGATGGATTTGAAAGAAACTCTCGAAACTGTGTAAACTATGAAAAACAAAAGAATAAATCAAATCTATAGTGCACGCTGTATTTTCGCCCTGATCTCTAGGGCTGAAAGTGGCACCACCCCGAAGCGACAGCCGATAACAGCGTGCTCCCGACTCGCTGCGCTCGATCAAAAGGGCTGTGAGTGATAGGTTGACTGATTGGAAAAGCACTGATTCCTTTTTACAGGCACAGCCCCTTCGGGAGCATGCAGACGTTGTGCGCCATGCCAGCCTTGTCCCAAAAAGAGGCGATGCCCGTCTTGTTGATGCCATTTTAACCGATAGTGAGGCATTACGATGCGTCCAGAATCTCATAAGAAACCTGCTTTAGAATTTCCAGGTTTTCCACATAAAATCCTTGTCGGAACACACCATAAAACAGGCACTGAATGGATGACTGCTGTATTCTTCAAGATCAGAGAGCACTACGCTATCGATCTGAATTTCAATTATCACAGCCAATTTGACTCAGATGTGCTGGTCCAACCCTTTCGCGGTGTTCACCTGATCCGAGATCCGCGTGATGTCATCATATCGGGTTGTTTTTACCACCAGAAGTCAGATGAGAAATGGCTTCACAATCCGCGTAAGAATTTGCAGGGGCTCACCTATCAGCAGAAAATCAGGAGCTTCAGCAGTATTGATGACCAGATCATCTTCGAGATGGAAAATTCAGCAGCAAATACGATCAGTGAGATGCTGAGCTGGGATTATTCTCGCCCGGACTTCCTTGAGCTCAAGTATGAGGATCTTATCGAGGATGCCCAACTCATTCTATTCCACGAAGTCTTCATTTTCCTTGGCTTTCCTGGATCCGTGATTCCTCATCTACTCTCAATTGCATATGAGAACAGCCTGTTCTCCGGTTTGGTCGAATCCGATCACGTAAGATCTGGAAAGAAAAGCCAGTGGAGGACATTCTTCAAACAAAATCACAAAGATCGGTTTTTGGAGCTTTTCGGCGATGCGCTCATCCGACTCGGTTACGAAACAGATAGCAGTTGGCCAGTAAAGATATAGGATCGAATAGGCCCCAACCACCCCAGGCTGGCACAGCGCACAACAAGACGGTTGCTGGCTCCGCTCCCTTCGATCCTATAGTAATCTGGAACAAGGATAAGTACTGATGCGAAGTGAAGAAGAGATGATGGCGTTGATAATGGATTTCGTAGCTGCTGATCCCAACATACGTGTTGCGGTACTCATCGGCTCCCGTGCGAATCCGAGCGTTAAGAAAGATATTTTTCAAGACTATGATATCGGCTGTTATGTAGCAAATGTAGATGCCTACAAGACTGACAGGACCTTTCTGGAGCGTTTTGGCGAAATAATGATCATGCAAATACCAGAGGACATGGATGATCCCCCCCCTGCAAACGATGGCCATTACGGATATCTGATGCAATTCACAGATGGTAACCGGATCGATTTGGGCTTCGCTCCGATAGAGTCCTTGAGTGAGAAACAAGGATCCCTTACAAAGGTTCTTGTCGACAAGGATGGGATCGTTGGTGATTTGCCTCCGCCCGGTGACAAAGACTTCCTGCCAGAGGAACCGACGGAGAAGTCTTTCGATGATTGCTGTAATGAGTTTTGGTGGGTCTGTCCCTATGTAGCGAAGGCACTATGGAGAGAAGAACTGATACATTCGAAGTCTTTGATAGAGAAAATAATTCGGCCACAGCTGATGAAGATGGTCACCTGGTATTTCGGCATTAAAACGGGATTCAAGAAGGCCCCCGGTAAGGATGCCAAGTATATAAAGTCTGCTCTTGAACCCGAGCTTTGGTTAAAACTGGAAGGCTCCTACGTTGACTCGAGGTTTGAGAGCACCTGGGAGTCGCTATTCGCGATGGTTGATCTCTTTAGGGCGATTAGCCAATACGTGGTAAATACCTATGGGTTTGGATACTCAGATGAGGATGATCGCAGAGTGACTGAACATCTTAGGCATGTTCGCCAGTTGCCCAAAGACGCCAAAGAGATATACCCATAGTAATAGCCTGGGTTTTTTCTACGCCGAATGGGTTATGCCGAATTTTTTCGGCCACGACTGATCTTTCAGAAAATAAATCGGTAACACCTGTCTGTCATCCTGAGCGCAGCGAAGGATCTCATGGCTGGGAGTCCGGTTTCAGCCTGTTGACGCCGCCCTGCAGTCCGACCAGGAGCAGTTCTCCCCCGGCTTCCAGGGCGCCACATCACACTACTTCTTCGATGAAATACCCGCCGATGTGACCGTCGAGGGCTTCATCGCCGGCTGGGGAACATAAAGGTGTCGGACGCGCACAGTTCTCGCCGATCTGAAAAAGAAACCGGCAGATCGGCCTCCAGAGAGGCAGAGTACGATATGTTGACTCGTCTGCTAAGGGTGGCAATTCTGACCATACTGATCGGAATGTGGTGGAACGCCGACGCGCAGGAGACAGGGAAGGCGAAAGACCATGCGTTGCTTACATTTCACGCAGCGCCCAAGCCTCTCTCCCTGGGGGCGGTGGTCCAGGATTGGCCGGCGTTTTTAGGCCCCACGCACGATGGGGTTTCGGGCGAACAGGGACTGCTCAAACAGTGGCCAGAGGGCGGGCCATCGCTGGTCTGGGAAATGGAGGTCGGGAGCGGATACAGTTCGCCGAGTGTGGTCGGGGAAAAGCTGGTATTCTTTCACCGGGTGGACGACCGAGACGTGGTGGAATGCCTGGAGGCCACAACGGGAAAGCGGTACTGGCGGTTCGCCTATCCAACGGACTATGAAGATCGGTATGGATACAGCAACGGCCCGCGCGCAAGCCCGGTGATCGACGGAGAATACGTGTATACCCTGGGCGCCCAGGGCAAATTGCACTGCCTGAACCTGGAGACCGGGACGGTGGTGTGGAAGCGCGATCTTGCAGAAGAATATCGGTTGATACCGGGTTTTTTCGGGATCGGGACAACGCCGCTGATAGAGGGCCGGCTGCTGATTGTGAACGTGGGGGCTCTGGAAGGGCCGAACGTGGTGGCCTTTGACAGGATGACGGGAGAACCGGCGTGGAGGGCAGGCGATCAGTGGGGGGCGTCTTACGCATCCCCCGTGCCGGCGGTGGTACACGGTCAGAAGCGCGTGTTCGTGTTCGCAGGCGGAGAACGCAGCCCCCCTGTGGGCGGGTTGCTGTGTATCAACCCGGCAGACGGGCGGATTGATTTTCGATTTCCGTGGCGGAGCAGGACCTACGAATCGGTGAACGCGTCGTGCCCGGTTGTGGTAGGTGACCAGGTGTTTATTTCAGCGAGTTACCGAACCGGCAGTGCGTTGCTCAAAGTAATGCCGGATTTTACGCATTCGGTCGAATGGAAGACGAATGATGTTGGCCTGCATCATGGTACACGACAAAAAAGGAAAAGACCTGCGCTGAGTGGTGAAATGAGTTAAGTTTGGGTTGTCAAGATCCAACAACTCATCCATCATCAAACACAGGTCTATGTCTCCTCAAGTTAATGAATTACACGACGTGATGCAATGGTATTTACCCTGTCATAAGGCCCGGGTAAAATTCATCGCCGCCTTCATTGTGTCTCTCATCAAGCTCACAACCGTCAACTTCACCAAACTGGCCAACGCCCTCAACGGCAAAGCCAAGCAGAAGTCCAACTATCGCAGAATCCAACGTTTCTTCAGTGAGTTTAATCTGTCCTATGACCTGGTGGCCGACTTGATCCTGCATCTCTTGCCGATCAAGTCGGACTTTACCATCTCGATAGATCGGACGACCTGGAGCTTCGGCAAACTGACCATCAATATTCTCACCGCCGGGAGTGTCTATCAAGGCGTTGCATTTCCCATCTGCTGGATACTGCTGCCCAAAAAGGGCAACTCCAACACCGATGAGCGTATCCAGTTGATGGAACGGGTCTTGAAGTTGGTGGATAAAAACCTGATTCAGGTCATCGTTGCAGACCGGGAATTCATTGGGCAAGAATGGTTTGCGTGGTTAGATGCGCAAGCCTTAGGCTTTGCCATCCGCGTCAAGGAAAACGCCAAAACCCTAAATGGCAAAGGGGACATCGCGCTTCGATGCTTGTTTGCCGACCTGCACATTCACCAAGAGCGCATCCTGCGTAAACCCCGTCTGATCTATGGTCATCATCTGTATTTGTCTGTCATCCGATTACCTGACGAATTTCTCATCGTTGCCAGCAAGTGTAAAGGTCGAAAACCGCTGGAGGATTACAAAAAACGGTGGGGAATTGAAGTCCTGTTCGCCGCGTTGAAAAGCCGAGGCTTCGATCTGGAACAGACCCATCTGATCCATCTGGAACGAATCGAAAAACTCATCGCGCTTTTAGCCATTGCCCTCACCTGGGCTCATCTGGTAGGAGAATGGATCGCAAAGACAAAACCGTTGAAGATCAAAAAACACGGATGCAAAGAGAAAAGCCTGTTTCGATATGGATTGGACCATTTGCAGTATGTTCTGCTCAATATACAGGATCACATCCAGGAGTTCTTTCACTGTCTTTGGATACTGATTGATCCTCCATATTTTAGGTCAGATTAAGTTTTGTCGTGTATTATGACTGGGAGAGCAGCCTTCTCAAGGGCTCCCTCACAATGGTCAACGGCTACAAACACCTCCTGGCCTTCGGCATGGAGTCCCCCGACGCTTACGTCGATCTTCCTTCAATGGGAAACGGCTTCTTCAAGCGCTACGGTGTGGAAACCCTCCTCAGCCTCTGGCCCCTCGCCCTCCTCTTCCTGGCCTACAAATGCCGCCAGAGGGCTCGCAGCGCCCGTTGGCCGCTATTCTACTACATGCCGACGGTACTTTTCACCGCCGTTGGCCTCCTCTTCCTCCTCAACAATTTCCCCTACAAATTCGGGAAATACGACCAGTACCACGGCGATCAGGGTCTGGCCCCCTACCAGGACTTTATCGACTACGTGGTGGAGGACCACGGGGGCCTGGTCTTCTGGGCCCACCCCGAAGTCTCGAAGATTGCAACAAAAAAAATAGGCCCGCTGAGTGCGAACCTTTTCACCGAACCCTACTATGATGACCTGCTTTATACCCGCAACCATGGTACACGACAAAAAAGGAAAAGACCTGCGCTGAGTGGTGAAATGAGTTAAGTTTGGGTTGTCAAGATCCAACAACTCATCCATCATCAAACACAGGTCTATGTCTCCTCAAGTTAATGAATTACACGACGTGATGCAATGGTATTTACCCTGTCATAAGGCCCGGGTAAAATTCATCGCCGCCTTCATTGTGTCTCTCATCAAGCTCACAACCGTCAACTTCACCAAACTGGCCAACGCCCTCAACGGCAAAGCCAAGCAGAAGTCCAACTATCGCAGAATCCAACGTTTCTTCAGTGAGTTTAATCTGTCCTATGACCTGGTGGCCGACTTGATCCTGCATCTCTTGCCGATCAAGTCGGACTTTACCATCTCGATAGATCGGACGACCTGGAGCTTCGGCAAACTGACCATCAATATTCTCACCGCCGGGAGTGTCTATCAAGGCGTTGCATTTCCCATCTGCTGGATACTGCTGCCCAAAAAGGGCAACTCCAACACCGATGAGCGTATCCAGTTGATGGAACGGGTCTTGAAGTTGGTGGATAAAAACCTGATTCAGGTCATCGTTGCAGACCGGGAATTCATTGGGCAAGAATGGTTTGCGTGGTTAGATGCGCAAGCCTTAGGCTTTGCCATCCGCGTCAAGGAAAACGCCAAAACCCTAAATGGCAAAGGGGACATCGCGCTTCGATGCTTGTTTGCCGACCTGCACATTCACCAAGAGCGCATCCTGCGTAAACCCCGTCTGATCTATGGTCATCATCTGTATTTGTCTGTCATCCGATTACCTGACGAATTTCTCATCGTTGCCAGCAAGTGTAAAGGTCGAAAACCGCTGGAGGATTACAAAAAACGGTGGGGAATTGAAGTCCTGTTCGCCGCGTTGAAAAGCCGAGGCTTCGATCTGGAACAGACCCATCTGATCCATCTGGAACGAATCGAAAAACTCATCGCGCTTTTAGCCATTGCCCTCACCTGGGCTCATCTGGTAGGAGAATGGATCGCAAAGACAAAACCGTTGAAGATCAAAAAACACGGATGCAAAGAGAAAAGCCTGTTTCGATATGGATTGGACCATTTGCAGTATGTTCTGCTCAATATACAGGATCACATCCAGGAGTTCTTTCACTGTCTTTGGATACTGATTGATCCTCCATATTTTAGGTCAGATTAAGTTTTGTCGTGTATTATGGGCCTGCATTTTAATACGGCGATTCATAAGGACGGTTATCTCTACGGATTCGACGGACGCAACCGGGGAGATGCATCGCTGGTATGTGTGGATCTCAACACGGGCGAAGTGGTGTGGCGGACGGTTCTGGAGTGGAAAGAGCAGTACACGGTACAGGGACGCGTTCGGAATTCAACGCTCAGTCCCTACCGCGGTTCGCTTCTGTGGGTGGACGGCCATTTTTTGTGCCTGGGCGAGTCGGGCCACCTGTTGTGGCTGGACCTCTCGCCCGAAGGACACCGGATCTTTGCCCGGACGTGGCTGTTCGTCGCGCCCGAGACCTGGACGCCGCCGGTGGTCAGCAGCGGACTGCTTTACGTGGTGCAAAATTACCGGGATGTGGTCAATGGCAAACCGCCGCGCCTGCTGTGTTACGATCTGCGGAGAGAAGAATAAGCAGCAAGGGGGCACAGAAGAAAAAGCCCCTCTGCCCTCAAACCGCCAGACATCGGTCGCTGCGCTCCCTCGCCCAACACCTCTCATTCCCCTGAAGGTGCACAAATGTCAGACTATACTTCACTCGTACCGCACTACACGTTTCCGGAAACGCTGGAAGATCAGGAAGCCGCGCTTGCGACCAACCCGCTGATGCAGCGTCTGATCGAGTCGCGTAAGTCCTACGTCGGAGACCCCCACCGTCCGATCTACCATTACGTGAATCCCGAAGCGATGCTGAACGACCCAAACGGCCTCTGCTATTGGCAGGGACGTTGGCATCTGTTCTACCAGGCGTATCCGCCCGAGGATCCAAGGCAGCACTGGGGGCACGCGGTCTCGGCGGATCTGATTCATTGGCGGGACCTTCCCTACTGCATTTACCCGAATCCCGAAGAGAAGTGCTACTCCGGCGCCACCCTCGTAGAAGAAGACCGGATAATCGCCATCTATCACGGGACCCAGGTCGGCAACATGGTCGCTGTGTCTAGCGATCCGCTGCTGTTAAACTGGAAGAAGGTCGCAGACAAAGCCGTCATCCCGATGAAAGCCCCCGACGGTTCGGATCTGCCCTACCGGGTATTCGACCCGTGCATCTGGAAGAAAGAAGGGGCCTACTACTCGCTTTCGGCCGGGACCAAACCGGAAGGCCCGGCCGGGAAGCCGGTTCGCGCCAACTTTCTGCTCCGGTCGGAAGATCTCGAGCACTGGGAATACCTGCATCCCTTTGTCGAAGACGACGCGTATACGTTGGTCGGCGACGACGGCGCGTGCCCCTACTTCTGGCCGATCGGCGATCGGCACATCCTCCTCTTCTACAGCCATATGAGCGGCGGCCAGTACCTGCTTGGGGATTACGACAAGGAACGCGATAAGTTCATTGTGACCCACGGGGCGAAGTTCAATTTCGGGCCATCGGGGCCGTCGGGCGTCCACGCGCCATCCGCCACACCCGACGGGGTGGGCGGCGTCATCGTGATCTTCAACATGAATCCTGGAAAGCCGACCGCGGGTTGGAACCAGATCATGACGCTGCCCCGACGCCTGACCGTTCAGGATAACGACCTGTCGATTGAACCTGCCGGTGACGTTGAATCACTCAGGGAGGCCCCTCAACACTTTGAGGCTATAACGCTCCCGGCCAATCAGGAGGTCGTGGTCAATACCCTTCGGAGCAACGCAATGGAGCTCATTGCCGAAATCGATCCCGGGACGGCGCCGATGGTGGAGATGAACGTCTTGCGCTCGCCGGGCAAAGAAGAGTACACGCGAATCGCTTTCTTCAAGAATCGCGGCTTCAGAGATCGGACTTTCGGCACGGGACGCCAACAAAGCCTGATCACCATCGACTCTTCGTATTCGTCCTGCGCACCGGACGTTCTTTCACGTGCCCCTGAAACCGCACCCGTCTCTATCGAGCCGGACGAAGCGCTCAAGCTGCGAGTGTTCGTGGATAGGAGTGTCGTCGAAGTATTCGTCAACGGGAAGCAATGTGTCGCGATGCGGGTCTATCCGGATCGTGAGGACAGTGTGGGAGTCTCGTTTCGGTCTCAGGGCGCCGACAGCGAACTCAGGTCGCTCGACGCGTGGCAGATGAAGTCGATCTGGGCATGATCACAGAGACTGGTAAAGGAGGATATATCATGGCAGAAGATATGGATCTCACACCTCTCGATACCCGGTTGGAGGAACTGGAGAGCCAGGGTTATACTGTGTTTCCCGAGTATCTCGACCGCGCGACGACGGCCGAAATTCGTGCCCATACCAACAGCCTTGCAGGCCCGACCGTGTCCACCGATCAGGTCGCCGCCCGGCATGGCCTGCGACATCCCATTCCGGGCGAAATCATGCCCCGCCTGGCGAGCAACCCCACGACTCTCAAGCTCGCTGCGATCTTGATCGGATCGCGGGATCTTCGCCTGCGCGAACAGGTTCTCGTTCGCACCGATCCTTCGCCGCCGCCATACCAGCCGCTGACATGGCATATCGACGCGGCCTTCTGTCGTGAAGAATTCGAAACCACACCGCGGCAGGTCTACTACCAGATGCTGCATTGCTGCAGCACGGTTTCCCCCGGAGGCGCCGCGTTCATAATCGTGCCCGGCTCCCACCGGTTGTCTCTTAAGGCCAGCGATGACGCAGAAGCAGAGGGCAAACGGAAACCCATCCAGCGGCAAACCGCCCCAATCACCGGAGTAAATGACGAGGACGGCATCGAAATCTGCGCCAACGACGGGGATCTCATTGTCTTCAATCCCCTGTGTTACCACGCGGCTTCTCCCAACCGGACGGAGCAGCCCCGCTATGTATATTTCACCTCATTCTATCATCCCTCAGCGGCTCGCCTGGTGGAATTGGTACACAGGACCAGGTACCGCGATAACTTTCCTGACTCATTGCGCCAGGGGTTGGCGCCTGAACTCAGGGCCCTGCTCGAGTATTGACAGAGGTAGAGACACATTGCAAACCTTAATAAAACAAATGGGGAAAAACAAGCTTTACATCTTGGCTTTAATTCTATTGGTCAGCCCGTTCTATCTGAACGATTTTTCGAACATGTATGTCAAGAACTGGCGTTGGTGGCTGTTCATAGACTATGTTGGCGTAAAGCTCTTTCCCTTCCTGATCGTGCTTTGGTTGATCCACAGGAAGAAAATGTGGAGTTCGGAGTTTGGACTAACGACCCAGACAATCCCGTCGTTCCTAACAATATGTTTGGCTATGACACTCGTTGGCACAGCAATAGATCAAAACGCGTATACGTTGATAGAAAAGCTTCCCGGCTACCCTCCGCTTGGCCGCATGCCAGCAATTACCAACCCTATATGGAATTGGATAGACCTTACGTTTGGGCTGCTTATGGTGGGAATATTTGAAGAACTCGTTTTCCGTGGTTATATGTATACGTTTCTCCGCAGATACACACAGAGCATGTTTGCTATAGTGATAATATCCTCAGTTGCTTTCGGTCTGATCCACTGGAGTGCCGGCCTGCACGCCGTACTAATCACGTCAACCATCGGTGCCGTGTGGATGATCGCATACCTGAAAACACGGTTTCTGCCTGCCATAATGCTCGCTCATTTTTTGCTCAACTTCATCGCTTTCGCCAACGTTATTCCCCAGTCAATATTCAAATTCTTTTGAGAAAGCATCAAAGGCGGATGCGGATGGAAACCGGGTCGCGTTTTACGAGTTGGCCTGATATCAGCGGGTGCTGGTCGACGATGAACTGCGGTATACGAACGCGGGTGAGAATCGATGAGAAGGGGGAAAAGTCTGATGAAAAAGGATGAAGGAATGAAGAACTCATTAATGAAGCGGCTTGTCGTAGCTTTTTCCACGAATCCAACATGAGCCGAATGGTTTTGCATGTTCTACTGATTGATGACTACCTTTCGCTTACCGCCTGTACGTGTTCTCGTCTTTCAAACCAACCCGGACAATATCAATACAATCGGCGTCCGAATCCACCTCATACAAAATCCGGTAATTCCGGTCGATCCAGACGCGAAACCTATCCCTTCGGCCGCGCACCTTTTTGAATCCACGCGGATAAGGATGGTCCTTAATCTGCAGAATTGTCCGAAACGCTTTAATCAGAATCGCATCGGGAAGCTTCAGCAGATCCCGCCGCGCAGAAGCCTTAACCCTGATCGTCACGCTGCCTCCGGATTTGGTCGAGACGCTCGAACAGCTCGTCGCATTCCTCCAGAGGCGCCGCAGGCTCGTCCGCCAGATCCAGGAAAGCGGTGTAATCGGGATCGCCCTCACGGACCTCCTCAATCTGCAACTGCGTTCCCGGGTCGCTGTCGGGCACGTAGTGGATGAGATCCTCAATCCGACAATCGAGCGCTCTGCAGAGACCCTCCAGTGTCTCAAACTGAATGCCCTTAACCTTATCCGGCCGGTTGTACAGGGCGTCCACCGTCTGCCGCGAGACCCCGGCGCGTCTCGAGAGTTCCGAAATGCTTCGCACACGGCGCTGCCACATCATATCCTGGAGTCTAATCTCGATCATCTAATACACCTCCTTCTGTCAAAACATATAAACTTCATTACAAAATAACAAGAAATATATTAAATATGACAAGACTATCTGCTAAATCACTGAAGAACATGGCCAGCATTCCGACCCGGTGAGATGGGTCAAAACCCTATAGGAGGACTGTATCATGTCGCTTATTCATGACCCTGAAAAAAACGTCTACCACTTTGAAACCGAAGAACTCAAAGGGTTCATCAACCCCGAAGGAGATCGCCACGGCGTCAAAGAACTCCACCACAAACCTACCGGCGCGCAGGTCGTACACCCCAGATACGACTTCCTCAACCTCTTCCTCTTATTCTCCACCAACCACTACATGGGCACCGCCCGCGAAAAGGAAAGAACCATCAAAGCCGAGGGCGATACTCTCGAGGTCTGCTGGGCCCCCACCGACGACCACCGGGCCGAACTCACCGCCCGTTACCGGATCGTCGAACCCAACCTCATCGACCTGGATGTCACCGTCCGCTCCAACTGGCCCTACCCCGCCTACGAAGTCTTCCTCTCCAACTACTTCGACCTCTCCATGCGCCCCTACGTCTACGTGCAGGGAAGTCCTTTCGACAATCCTCCGGACCAGCCCCGGTGGATCGCTCCGGAAGTCAACGACGTCTTCGTGGGCACCGGCCTCGTCTTTTCCCGGGACCAGCACGCCGCACGCCTCTCTGTGGACGGGCGGTGGGACAGAATCTGGTCCCTCTACCAGTGGAACCCGCAGCGCTATTATGAGCTGCCGGTCATCATGCAGGCCGACACCGAACGCGGAGTAGCCGCCGTCCTCATGTCCCGCCCCGAAGACTGCTACGCCGTCATCAGCGGCTACGAATCGGACAACATGAACGACCCCTTCAAAGACCAGAACCCCCTCTACCTCTCCCTCTTCGGCGACGACCTCCGTCCCGGCGACGAGCGCACCGTCCGCGCCCGGCTCGCCGTCACCGAAATCGACGACACCCTGTCCCAACCCCTGGCCCTCTATGATGCCTTCATCGCCGAATAAAACCGCCGCCCATCCACTAAAAGGAAAGCCGTCTGCATGCTAACCTCCACCGACTGAAGACAAATCAGGCGTCTGCCGAACGGGGCAGACGCCTGATACATATCTCTTTGCTCTCCGCCGTCTTCTATTTTTCTTCTTTCGGCTTCACCCCGTGAAACATCCGGCTCTTAATCTCTGTCCGAAATTCCACCTCCTCCCCCTTCGCCTCCGCCTCTGCAATCGCCTTCCGCATCTGCGCCAGTCCCGCCTCGTACGCTGCATCCGACAGCAGGATAAACTGTGAGCATGCGTCCTTTTGCAGGAAATAGCTCTCAAACACGGACGCCCCCGTAGAATTGTCCGCAACCCGTTCCACTACCGGACTGTCGATATCCTCAAATCCGGCCTCCCGAAGCATCCGCTCCAGATCTTCCAGGGCCGGAAACCGTGCGAGATCCGTCTCGCAGGTCCCTTCAAAATACCGGTATGCGAACCAGCCGTCCCGGCTTTCCCGGGGATCAAAATTCACAATCGCAAACGCCCCGCCCGGGCGCAACAGTTCATACGCCGCCTGCACCACACGGTCCTTGTCCGGAAAGTGGTGAAACGCATGTACGCAGAACACCATGTCAAAACTCAGAGGCGCAAACGGAGGCTGTGGGGCTGATGCTCGCACCAATCGATAATTGGGATTAAAAACACGCGCCTGTGCCAGCATCCCCGCTGACAGATCCAGCCCGAAGCAGCCCGGCGCCGGGTCCAGGCGGGCCGGCCCCACCAGAGAGCGTCCGGTACCGCAGCCCAGGTCCAGCACCCGCCGGACGTTCACCCGCCGGGCCAGACCTTCAAGCGCCTCAACCACCCCGGACAGGTACCCGTCCTTTGTGCGCCGGTCGTAAGATTCGGCGACCTCATCGTAATTCACACGCGATGCGCCCACGAGTCAGCCGTGCTTTCGAAATACCTTCAAAGATACCACGACACCAACCAAATACAGCCCGCCCCCAATCACAAAGATCAGATGCATCGGCAGGTAAAGCTGCAGCGTCATCCACCCCAGCATCGGCCCCGTTGCAGATCCCATATCCGACGCCGTCACATAGGACGCCACCGCCCGCGACCCCCCCATGCCCGCCTCGGAAAGCATCACCACCGTGGCGCCCACACCGCAGACAAAAAAAAGCAGCACCATAAGCACCAGCAACACAGTGCCCGATGCCTGCGATGCCGTTATGAGCGCCAGCGCGCCCAGCCCGAAGAACAACAGCGCCGCTTTCCGTCTCCCGATCCGATCGCTCAGCGCCCCCAGCATCGGCGCGCACAACCCGTCCGTCACCCACCGCCCCGCCAGCAGCATCCCGTTCAGCGTTGCCACACCAATCATCACCCCGCCAACCTTCAGCGAGTCCCCCACGGATGCCTTCAGCACCGTCCCCAGCGTGGACATCATCAGCCCCGCGCCCACACACCCCACCACAAACCCGCAGATCAGCAGCCCGGGGGCCCGCCAGACCGGCGCCTCGGCTCCGGGCAGTTCTCGCTCGATATGCGGCAGCCGCCACCGGGAGAGAATCCCCAGCGGCACCCCGATCAGAGACAGCCCTCCAAAGATCGTCAGCGTCAACGTAAACCCAACCAGGTCGTGTCCCATGGCCCCCATCAGATTCCCCCCAATCGACCCCAGGCGGGAAATCCCGTTATAAAATCCCATCATCCGTCCGATCGTACCCTCCGGCGCGCTGTCCACCACCGTCATCAGCCCCACCTGCCGGATAAACGACCAGCTCAGCCCCCACAATAGCCGCGCCCCCAGCAAAATCGAAAAAAGGGAAACCGCCCCGTAAACCACCGTCGTAGCCGCTCCCAGGATCAGCGAAAGAACCAGAAGCAGCGTCAGATTGTACCGCTGGCAGAGCCGTTCCGCCAGGTGGTTCGTCAACAGCCGGATCCAGCGGTTCACCGAAAGAATCAGCCCCACCTGGTAGGGCATCAGCCCCAGTTCCGTATAATAGGTGGGCAGAACCGAGTACAGGGTCTGATCCCCCAGCAGGGAAAACGCCGTCGCCAGCGCAACCAGGACAACAGAGCGAGAAGGGCGCATCAGCTCCTTTCAACGTGTAGATGATCAGCCGTTGCCCAACAGGTCAGTGGTGGTCCCGAAGCGCATAATGCGCCATCACAAGTCCCTCCTGTTCGCGCCACAGATGCAGGATATGGCCGGACCGCTTCAGCAGATCGCGGTACCACTGCGCCATCCTCCGCTGCTTCCCGCTGCGGGTCTTCCCGCTGGGCAGCGCATTGTATTTCCCCCGCGCCTGCGTAATGCTCCGGCTCCCGTTGTTCACTGCAATCGTCATCACCCGGTGCTGCTGCCCCTCGGCGTCCTCCGCCTGCATCGACCAGATCGAGGTATTTCCCTTCTGGCAGTTGCTGGCATAAGATCCCACGCAGTGGCCCATCCGCCGTCCCTCCAGGGTCAACTCCCGGGTGGTAAGCAGCTCCCGAATCGTCCAGCCCAACGGCTTGCCCCCCTCGTCCTCTTCCGTACAGCCAAACGCCTCGACTCCCGATGGCGCCCACTCCCTGTGGGGCAGCCGGGAATCCCGTGCAAGCTGCCGGTGCCAGGCCTCCACCTGGCGGATCAGCTTGTCCATACTGCGCCCCTTCATGGCAAAATTCGGCTGCGGCGGCGTCTGCTGCGCCACCTCCCCTCCGGGTCCCACCACCTCCTCCGACACATACTTCTGGTTATAAATATAATCCACAATCGGCCCCACCTGGTCGGGATCCAGCATCGGATGATTCACAAAAAAGTGAACCCCCGTACCCCAGAAATCCTCGTTCTCAAACGATGCTCCCAACCGGGTCCCGTTCACCGCCCGCACCAGCGGCTCGTGCCCGCCCAGCCCTAAAATCTGCCCCCAGCGCAGCGCCTCTTCAATCGTGTAATCGTCCGGCGCCTGCAGGAAAAGGTGGGCCATCCGCTTTGTCAACTGCACCGGCACATCGGCCGTCCGGATATTCTGCCCGATCCCGATATGTTTGAACCACCCCTGCCCTCGCCGCGCCGCTTCGGAATCCATCTGAAACCACGCCGCATCCATAAACACGGGCACATCGTACTTCGCAAGCAGATGCCGCGCCAGCGATCCGAACTGCCGGCCGGAATTGTGGCTGTCCGGGAGCCAGTCCGTTACCCTTCCAACCCAGTCCCTGCGGTGCCTGGCCAGAGCGCACAGCCCCTCCACAAACGTATTCCCCTCCTGCGGGCCCAGACGGGAAACTGCCGGCTTTGCCCCGAACAAATCGGCGACCTGGGCCGCGTGGAGCACAAGCTCCAGCAGCGCCTTCCGCCCGCCCCGGCCTCCACCCAGCCCGGCAAACGCCTCGTGGATCTTCTGCAGGTAGGGGTGCTTCAGGTCCGCCCCATCCACCTCCCCCCTGTAAATCATTCGAATCATATCCTTTGGCCGGCGCGAATGCTGTTTCATCCCCACCAGCGCCGCCTCTCCCTTCAGCCGGGTCGCCAGTGCCAGCTCCTTCCGCCGCTGCTGCGGGCTCTTGTGAACCGAATCGCTCACCCCCTGCTGCGCGCACCAGGCCCGGTACGCCGCCGCCGTCTCCAACCCCAGCGCTTCTACGTGTTTCATCAACGCCGCATCGGCTTCTGCCTCAACCCGGGCCCGATTCGCCGCCATCCGCTCCTGCCGCCGCTCCTGCCAGCTCTTATTCAGCGCCCCGCTGAACCCGTGGTCCCGGCACCAGGTCTGATACGCCGCCACCGTCTCCAGCCCCAGCGATGCAACATGGCTCATCAGATCCGCATTGGCCCTCGCTGCCGTCCCCCGCCGCCGGCCTTTCTTCCGTCTGCTCTGATTTCGAGACATTCCGGACGCCCTCCTGTTGCCTGCTGCTTCAGCCTGTGTCATCTTCTGCCATCAACAAAACGCCCCTCATAACACCCGTCTGGATGCATCCCGCAGGCAACCCGAACGAAAAAAGCCACGGCATCTCGCTCGTGCCATGGCCACGTAAATCCCTGTCTGCCGTGTCTTTATAATATCCCTATACCGGAACGGTGTCAAGAAAAATCAAATCAAAGATTCGATCTGGCTGAGAAGCTCCACCAGGCTGAAGGGTTTTTCTATAAATCCCTGCACGCCGAGCGATTTGAGCTCGTCAACCCGGTCCGCATCCAGGGTCCCGCTCATCACAACAACGGGCGTCTCTATCCCCCTGCTCCGGATAACCCGGATGGCCTCGTCCCCTGGAGTAGGCATTTGGAGGTCTGTAACAATCAAATCGACCTGTTTGAAATCGACCGTCTCCAGAACCGGCCGTGCATCCTCAAAGGCACACACCCGATGGCCTTTCATCTCCAGGATTCGTACCACCAGATCCCGTACAATCGCGTCATCTTCCATAACGATAATGGTTGCCATAACCGCGTCCTGGCCGGAGAGGATCCCACAATTTTTTCGATTCTGCACAATAGCATAAACAGGACGCGATAGCAAGAAAAAAATAACATTTTTCCAAACAGCGCCCTGCGGCCACAAAAAAACCCATGCCATACCGGCATGGGCATATCTCTTTTTTACATACAGGAAGGCGCTTTAGATCATCCCCCGGGTTGTCCTCAAACCATCTTGTCGTGTTCGATCTTCTCAAGCAGAGAAGCGTTCACCGAATATCTGACCGCCTGTTCGACCACCACGGTAACCCTGCTGCCAGTGGCATCAACCACTTCCCGCGGCCCCCACTTCAGATGGTCTCGATCACAATAAGTGACCAGATCTCCGGGCTTGAATCCGGACCCTCTCATAACACATCCCCCCGATGTACCTGAAATCTGTAAAGGCTGCTGTTCAGCCGGTCTGCTCTCGTACCGCACCGCTGCTTCGCCCATAACATCCTTCCGTTTCTGAATGCACAATGCGTGCCATCGGGGTCAAATTAGGGATTTGAAAATATCTGAATTGCAGATAAAAACTTAAAATTTTGTTTTTTATATACTTATACGCAATGTTCTGTTTTGCTGAATACAGAAAATCGAGCCCCTGAGCCGGGTTGTTCGGGGAGAACTCTTATAAACTATGATAACTGTGTCACAAATCGTCCACTATCCTGGCGGAAACCGACCAGACAGCTCCGATCCCCGTACCCATCGACGTCAGCAACCCTTATCCAAAACCAAGATACCGGATCTTGACCTGGAATCCTGTGATTCTCCTCACACTTTCTTCTGCTTCACCTCACGTCGTATCTCAAAATCGCCACATACGCCCCCGCGAATCCCAGAACCGCCAGCAGCGCCAGGTTCAAAATATGGAACATATTCCGGCCCAGGCATTCGCCCAGCGTCTCCGTATCCCGGTACGTAAACCAGGTAAAATCGCTCAGATCCACACCCCGGAAGGTGTCGAAGGTCTCACGCCGTTTCTCATGGACGAACTGTCCCATAGAAATGAGGTACGTGTTCAGCGCACCCTCGATCCGCTCCTGCTGAACAAACCCGGTTCTGGCCAGATCCATCGAAAGAAAATTCACCGCGCCCAGAGGCGAGATCGCCGACAGCGTCACCCCCAGTTGGTGTTGTCGGCGCATCCGGTTTCGCCATCCGGCTTGCGCATTCCGCAGGTCCGAATGGTATTCCGTGTCCCACCTCGTTTCAATCTGGTAACGCGCTTCACGATAGGCCATGCCAATCTGTTCCCGCTGCGCCTCCGACAGGGCGTCCCAGTTCTCCACGCGGTTGCGCTCGTTGTAAGCGTCAATTTCATTCCGCGCATTTATCCGGCTCTTCCACTGCATGGCACGGGCCTGCTTCTCAAGCTCGTAAAAACTGCGCACCGGAACCATCCGGCCGGCAATATCCAGCGCCAGGTTCGGCGCTACAAAAAGCCAGATTGCCCACAGCCCCAGCAGCCCCAGGAACGCCGTCATCCGCCGGTGAGTCAGCGCAGACACAAACAGACCGAAGGCCGCAAACACCACAAGATAAAGTCCGAATGCCCCCATCAACGCCCCGACCCGTCCCCAGTCTCCTCCCTCAAGCCCTACCCCCTGAGACAGCGCCAGCACCGCAGCAGCCAGCAGGAACGCAAACACAAAAGGGATCAGCACGGCCAGCGTGCACCCGGCCAGCTTGGCCAGGGCCAGAGTTGAGCGCGGCACCGAAAAAGAAGCATACAGCCGTAGCGTACCCGCCTCCTTCTCCCCGCACACCGCATCGAAAGTAAACAGCAGCACGCACAGACTCAAAACCACCTTCGCCACAAAGGCCAGATCCAGCACCTCAAAAAGCATGTGGATCGGATCGGTCTCAAACGTACTGGCCTTGAACACCGGAAACCACTGGTATCGGATGCGGACCTCCCGCCCTAGCGTACCCGACAGCCCGTACACCAGCGGGCTGAGCGCCTCCGGCCGCCGGTTCCACGAGTACCCCACCCAGATCAGGTCGAAAAGCCTGCCCTTATCCAGCGATGCTTCCTGAAACGCCCGCCGGTTGTTCTCCGTAACCGTGTTGTACTCCCGAAGCTGCCGGGCGTAGTTCCGCCCCCCCACATACACGCTCAACCCCGACAGCAGCGCACACAGCGCAAACACAACCACAAACCGGAAATCGAGCAAATGGTACAGCAATTCTTTCTGAACGAGTCGTCCGAACATGCCTCCTCCCTTCTCAACACCACCCAGTTCCGAGTCCCCTGCTTCACCACCCCACCCCAGTTCCGAGTTCCGAGTTCCCCCCTACCCCCAATAAACTCGGAACTCGGAACTTTCTTTCACCGAACATCATACCGCAGCACCGCCAGATAGGCCCCTACAAAGCAGACCAGCCCCCACAGAGCCAGGATCCCCACATCCACCATCGCTTCCCGGATCTCCTCCTCCGGCCATGCCTTCTGGTAGACGAATCGAGGCCGGTCGGAGGCATCCCATTTGGGCTTGCCGTACTTCGCCGGATGGGCCTGTTTCAACGTGAAAAGATTGTTTGACTTCCGGTACCACGCCACGTCCTCTTTCCAGTGCCGCTCGTATGCCGACTCAAACCGTCGCTGTCCATCCAGCCCGGTCCCAGCCAGCCCGACCGTTGCATTCTTCAACGCAAAAGCGGGAGCAAACCGCGCCAGGGCCACAGCCAGCGCCAGACGCTCCTGGTAGCGGTTGCGAAACCTTTCCTCCAGACGGGTAAGCTGTGGGGCGACAAATTTATCCGCCGCAATTCGCGCCTCAGCGAAATAGAGCCGGTAGGCCTCTCGTCCCTCCGGCGTCTGCCACGCGTTGGGGTGCGCCTCGCCCCATTCTCTCCGGAGCTCGCGGTGTTTCTCCAGCCGCTCCCTGCTGATGCGGGCCCTCTCCGCCTGGTACTCGTGGACCGAAGGCGCGGGTCTCACCCCCTCGGCGGCGATCAGGCTCAAACGGGGCAGCACCACCACCGTTCCCACCCAGAACGCCAGCAGGATCACAAACGCCGTCGCCGCCCGGTGCGTCAGGCTCGACGCAAAAAGACCGGCGCAGGTAAACGCCGTCAGATAAAGCCCAAACGCGGCCAGCACCCACCCCAAACGCATCAACTCCGGGTTGGTGAACCGAACGCCCGGCATCGCAAAAATCACCCCAAGGCCCAGAATCAACGGCAGCCCGAACGCTGTCAATGTCGGAATCAACGCGCCGATCAACTTCCCCAACAGCAGCCGATCCCTCGGCATCGAAAAAGAACCGATCAACCGCAGCGTCCCGGCCTCCTTTTCCCCACACACGGCATCGTAAGTAAACAGCAGCACGAACAGGCTCAGCAGGACCTGCACGGCCAGCCCTAAGTCCAGAGGCGGAAAAAATCCAAGCTTCGGCTCCACCGCGGCCGGACTCAGGGCCAGCCGGTCCTTGGCGTGGCTTCCTGCCACGGCGATAGACCGTCCCAGCCCCGGATCCAATCCCCGCACGAAAATAGACATCGGCGTGGGCGACTTGTGGATCACGTAGGGAAGATTGTTCATCATCTCCATATACGGATTGAACCCCCTCAGCTTCTCGGCGTCCGGAAACCGCCGGACGGTCTCCTCGGTCGCCTTCTGCGCCACACGGTAGTCCTTCAGCCGGTCCTGGTAGTAGGTATACCCGCTGAACAGGCTCAACCAGATCACCAGCGCCCCGATCCCCGATAAAATCAGAAACCGAAGCCCTGAAATATGGTCCAGAATCTCTTTTCGGATAAGATGACCAAGCATGAGATTTCCTTTAAATCGGTCACGGGTCGCGGGTCACGAGTCACGGGTCAGCTACGTTTCATGCCCCTTGAGTTTTTGATGTTGACTTTCGACTCGCGACTCGTGACTCGCGACTGTCACCTCACATCATACCTCAAAATCGCCACATACGCCCCCGCAAATCCCAGAACCGCCAGCAGCGCCAGATTCAGAATATGGAACGCATTTCTGGCCAGGTATTCCCCCAGCGTCTCGGTATCCCGGTACGTAAACCAGATAAAATCGCTCAGGTCCACACCCCGGAAGGTGCCGAACGTCTCACGCCGTTTCTCATGGACCAACTCCGCCAGAGAGAGGAGATATGCGTTCAGCGCATCCTCGATCCGCTCCTGCTGGACAAACCCGGTTCGGGCAAGATCCATCGAAAGGAAATTGACCGCCCCCAGGGGAGTGATCGCAGCCAGCGCCATCATCAGTCGGTTTTGTCTGCGCATCTGGTTGCGCCACGCAGACTGCATGTCGCGCAGGCCCGAATGGTATTCTGTGTCCCATCTGGTTTCGATCTGATAGCGGGCTTCCCGAAAGGCCGCTCTAACCCTTTCCCGCTCCGCCTCCAAAAGGGCTTCCCAGTTCTGCACACGGCTGCGCTGGCTATAATCCTCGACTTCATTCCTCGCACTCATCCTGATCTTCCAGCGCAACGCATTGGCTTGCTTCTGCACATTGTAAAAACTGCGCACCGGAGCAAAACGGCTGGCCATATCCCGCGCTAAGTTCGGCACCACAAAGAGCCAGACTGCCCACAGTCCCAGCAGTCCCAGAAACGCCGTCATCCGCCGGTGAGTCAGCGCAGATACCAACAAGCCCAAAGGCCGCAAATACGGCAAGGTAAAGCCCAAACACCCCCATCAGCGCGGCAATTCGCCCCCAGCCTCCCCCTTCAAGTCCCACCTCCGGAGACAACGCCAGAACCGCAGCGGCCAGAAGGAAGGCAAAAACGAAGGGTACCAACACGGCCAGCGTGGAGCCAACCAGCTTGGCCAGCGCCAGGGTCGACCGGGCAACTGGAAAAGAAGAATAGAGTCTCAGCGTACCTGCCTCCTTCTCCCCACAGATTGCATCGTAAGTAAAAAGCAGCACACACAGGCTCAAGACCATTTTCACAATAAATGCCAGATCGAGCACCTCAAAGAGCATATGGATCGGATCGGTCTCAAACGTGCTGGCCTTAAACAGCGGAAACAACTGGTACCGGATACGCACCTCCCGTCCCAGTACCCCCGACAGCCCGTAGACCACCGGGCTGAGCGCCTCCGGCCGCCGGTTCCACGGGTAGCCCACCCAGACCAGGTCGAATAGCCTGCCCTTATCCAGCGACGCTTCCTGAAACGCCCGCCGGTTGTTCTCGGAAACCACGTTGTACTCCCGAAGCTGCCTGGCGTAGTTCCGCCCCCCCACATATAAACTCAACGCCGACAGCACCGCACAGAGCGCAAACACCACCACAAACCGGAAATCGAGCAAATGGTGAAGCAGTTCCTTCTGAACGAGTCGAGTGAACATGCCTCCTCCCTCCTCAAGTCCACGGCAGTTCCGAGTCCCCTACTTCACCACCCAACCCGAGTTCCGAGTTCCGAGTTCCACCCTTCCCCCAATGCCTTTGCCTTTAACTCGGAACTCGAAAACTCGAAACTCGGAACTTTCCTTTACCTCACATCATACCGCAACATCGCCACGTAGGCACCCACAAAGCAGACCAGCCCCCAGACTATCAGAATCCCTACATCAACCATCGACTCTTGAACCTCCCCCTGCGGCCAGACTTTCCGGTATGTAAATCGAGGCCGGTCGGATACATCCCAGGTGGGCTCTCCATACTTCTCCGGGTGGGCATACTGCAGGTAATATTCCAAACTTGCCTGGCGGTACCATTCCCCGTCACCTTTCAAGTGTCGCTCTAAAGCCGATTCAAACCTCCGGTGTCTGTTCAATCCGGTACCGGCCAGCCGAACCGTTACGTTCTTCAATGCAAATGCGGGTGAAACCCGCGCCAGGGCCACCGCCAGCGTTAGACGGGCGTTGTAGCGGTTGCGAAACGTCTCCTCAAGGCGGGTCATCTGCTCCGCCACGAACTGATGGGAAACATCTCGTGCTTCGCGGAAATAGAACCGGTAGGCCTCTCGTCCCTCCGGCGTCTCCCACGCATTGGGATGCGCCTCGCCCCATTCTCTCCGGAGCTCGCGGTGTTTCTCCAGCCGCTCACGGCTGATGCGGGCCTTCTCCGCCTGATACTCATGGACCGAGGGCGCAGGCCGGATTCCCTCCGCGGCGATCAAACTCAAACGCGGCAGCACCACAACCGACCCCACCCAGAACGCCAGCAGTATTACAAACGAAGTTGCCGCCCGGTGGGTCACACTCGAAGAAAGAATCCCCACACACAAAAATGCCGTCAGATAGAACCCAAAGGCAATCAGGATGAATCCCAAACGCATCAGCTCTGGAGGGGTGAATTGAACGTCCGGCATCGCTATCACTGCAGCAATGCCTAGAATTAACGGCAGGCCAAACGCCGACAACGTCGGAATCAGTGCGCCGAAAAATTTCCCCAGAAGCAGCCGGTCCTTCGGCACGGAAAAAGCACCGGTCATGCGCAACGTGCCCAATTCCTTTTCTCCACAGACCGCGTCGTACGTGAACAACAGAACAAATAGGCTGAGCAGAACCTGCACAACCAGCCCCAGATCCAGAGGCGGAAAAATTCCGAGCTTCGGTTCTACGGCGGCCGGACTCAGGGCCAGGCTTCTGGCATCGGAGGTAGATCGACCCAGCCCGGGCTCCAGACCCCGCACAAAAATGCACATTGGCGTGGGCGGCTTATGGATCATATAAGGGAGATTGCGCATCAACTCCATAAAGGTGCTGTAGGGCTCCAGCTTGTTGGCATCCGGAAACCGCCGGACGGTCTCCTCGGTCGCCTTCTGCGCCGCACGGTAGTCCCTGAGCCGGTCCTGGTAATAAGTGTATCCGCTGAACAGACTCAACCAGATCACCATCGCCCCGATCCCCGACAGGATCAGAAACCGAAGCCCGGAAATATGGTCCAGAATCTCCTTCCGAATCAAATGCCCCAGCATGAGATATTCCTTTAAATCGGTCACGGGTCGCGGGTCAGCTATTTTTTGATCGCTTGCCTTTTGGCTTTTGACGTTGACTTTCAACTCGCGACTGTTACCTTACATCATACCGCAAAATAGCCACATACGCCCCCGCAAACCCCAGCACCGCCAGCAGTACCAGATTTAAGATATGAAACACATTTCGGAAAAGGCATTCTCCCAGCTCTTCACTATCCCGGTATTCGAACCAGGTAAATCCGGTCAGGTCTACATCCCGCCATCTACGGGAAGTTTGACGGCGTTTTTCCTGAACAAACTCATCCAGATTGATAAGATAGGCATTAAACGCGTTTTCCATCCGGGTTTGCTGCGCAGAGCCAGTACGGGCAAGGTCCATTGAAAGGACATCGACTGCATCAAGAGGTGAGAGTGCCGAAAGCACCAGAGACAGGCGATGTCGGTTGCGTATCTGATTGCGTCGCTCCGTCCACACAGCGCCCAGGCGAGCATGGTATTCAGAGTCCCATTTGGAATTGATCTTGTAGAGGTCATCTCGAATCTCCTGCTGCTGTGCCTCAGGCAGTGCGTCCCGATCTTCCACAGGATGGTGCTGCCGGTAGTCGTCAATCTCTGACTGTCTCTCCTTTCTGATCTCCCAGCGTAACTCAATGGTCTGTTTCTGCAGATCATAAAAGCTGTATGTCGGGGTGAGGCGATGAGCGGCATCGGTGGCCAGATTCGGCACCACGAAAAGCCAGACCGTCCAAAGCACCAGAAGCCCCAGGAAGGCGACCACTCTTCGATGGGTCAATGCGGACATCCAGAGACCGAATGCGGCGAACACCACAAGGTAGAGCACAAACACAATCATCAAAGCGCCCATCCGCATCCAGTCCTCTCCCTGCAATCCGATCTCTGGAGACAGAGCGAGCACTGCAAGCGCCAGCAAGTAGGCAAACACGAACGGGACCAGCACCGTCACCGTCGAGCCGACCACCTTGGCTAAAGCCAGGATTGATCGAGGTATGGGAAATGAAGCGTAGAGTCTGAGAGTACCCCCTTCTTTTTCCCCACAGATGGCATCGTAAGTGAACAATAGGACAGCCAAACTCAAGACCACTTTAACGATGAAGGCCAAATCGAGCACGCCAAAGAGCGCATGGATAGGATCATCCGCAAATAGGCTGGCTTCAAACAAAGGAAGCATCTGGTAGTGTACAAGTGTCTCTCTTCCCAGAGTGCCCGCCAGCCCGTGGACCATCGGACTCAGAACCTCCGGCGGTCGGTTCCAGCGGTATCCGTACGTGCTAAGGTCACTGAGGTTGCCTTTATCGAGCGTTGACTCCTGGAAAGCACGACGGTTGTTCTCGGTGACCGCGTTGTACTCCTGAAGCCTTCGGCCGTAGTTCCGGCCACCTGTATACACGCTCAAACCTGAAAGCAACGCACAGAGCGCGAACACGGTGATAAACCGGAAATCGAGGAGGTGGGCCAAAAGTTCCTTCTGAACAAGCCGACCAAACATAAATGACTCCTCAGTCGCGGGTCACGGGTCACGAGTCATCTGCTTTTTGACCCGCGACTCGCGACTCGTGGCTTTATCTTAGATCATACCGCAGTATCGCTGCATAAGCGCCTGCGAAAAAGACCAGCCCCCACAAGGCCAACAGTCCGATATCGACCATAGCCGACCGCATTTCCGCTTCTGGCCAGGTCTCCCGATAGGAAAACCGGGGCATATCGGACACATCCCACTTATATTCACCATATTTCGCTGGATAGGCTTTTCGAAAGGCATCGCGGTTCTGTATTCCAAAAAAGAACTCATATATATGCCGTCTCCGGTGTTGTTTGTAGGCCGTGAAAAATCCCCGATGGCGGTCCACCCCGGTACCGGCCAATAAAACGGCGGCTTTCTTAAACACAAATGCTGGGGAGAGCCGTGCAAGGGCAACGGCCAGATCCAGCCGGGCATTGTAGCGGTTGTGAAAGGCCTCGTCCAAACGGTCCTTCTGCAAGTTTATAAGTGCGTGGTGCCTAGTGGTCGATTTCGCAAATACGCATGAGGTTGCATAGGTGGCAAAAAAGGGGTATGTTATACGCCTCATTCCAATCGGTAAAGGAGGTGTATAATGTCAGGTCCCCTTCCCCAATACCAACCTCGCTTCACAAAAGCCCAACTGGCAAAAGCCCAGAAAATCATTCGTCAGCGCAACGCGCCTCAATCCCAGGTGCAGCGGGCAAAGATGGTGGTGGCCTTAGCCGAGAATAAAGCCATTGGCAACCAGAGGTTAGCCGACAGGGCAGGTGTCAGTTCACCTACGGCGCAGAAGTGGCGAAAAAGGTGGACTGAAGAAGGCTTCACTTTAGAGGATCTACCGCGCAGTGGGCGACCGCCCACTTTTTCCCCCTGTGCAAGTCAGTGAAGTCAAAGCCATTGCCTGTCAACTGCCCGCACAACGGGGGTTGCCCCTGTCTCGGTTCAGCTTATTTGAGATTCAACAGGAAGTGTTAAGGTGTGCGTTGATCACTTCAATCTCACCCACAACGATTTGGCGCATTCTCAAAGAGGATGCCCTTCGTCCCTGGTATCACCGATCCTGGCTTCATATCAAAGCCCCCAACTTTTTAGAGAAAGCCAGTCGCATTCTGGACCTGTATCAAGGCATATGGGAGGGGATACCGCTTGGCAAGAAAGACTTCGTTATCTGTGCCGATGAAAAATCCCAACTCCAAATCTTAGCCCGAGAGTTTGCCACATTGCCACCTGATTGTGGCAAACCCATTCGTATGGAAAATGACTACAAACGGATGGGCACAGTGGCCTATCTGTCTGCACTGGATGTGTTCTCAGGGCACATCTTTGGGCGTGTGGATGAGAAAACCGGCATCGTGCCCTTTCAAAAGCTGGTGGACCTGGTGATGGGACGGGAGCCTTATGCTTCGGCTGATCGGGTCTTCTGGATTGTGGACAACGGATCTTCTCATTACACCACCACGTTCCCTAAACGGCTCCAGGATGCCTATGAAAATGCCATTGCCGTCCATCTCCCTATCCACGCCAGTTGGCTCAATCAGATTGAGATCTATTTCTCGATCTTGCAAAGAAAGGCGCTCACGCCCAATGACCTGGCAGATCGACAGGCGATGGAAGCCAGGATCTTGGGCTTTGAGGAATACTATAATCTCACTGCCGAACCTTTCAACTGGCGCTTTACAAGGCAGGAATTGGAAGAACGAATGCAGCGAATCCGGCTGGCTGCATAAACTCATGCGAACTTCTGAAATCGACCACTAGAAGCTCCTTCCTGGTTAAAGAGATAATATGCCTCCCGACCCTCCGGTGTCCTCCGCCACTCTTGCCCTGAGTGCTCTTGCCTCCACCGGCTCCTAATTCCACGCCACTTTTCCCATATTGCGGCTTGGACGGCCTGCTTCTCTGCCTTGAGTTCGTAAATCGATGGGGCAGGCCGGATGCCCTCGGCAACAATCAGACTCAGACGCGGCAGGATCATGACGGTAACCACCCAAAACGCCAGAAGCAGAACAAACGACGTCGCCACACGGTGGGCCATACAGGAAGCCAGGAGCCCGACGCAGACAAATGCTGTCACGTAGAATCCGAAGGCAGCCAGAATCAACCCCAGCCGGACCAGTTCCTGGTCGGTGAATTGCACGTTGGGTGCCAGAAGCACCACTGCAACACCAAAAACCAATGGCAGCCCAAACGACGTCAGAATCGGAATAAGGGCTCCCAGGAATTTTCCCAGCAGCAAATGGTGTCTCGACACTGAAAACGAGGCGATTAGAGGCAGAGTACCCGCCTCTTTCTCTCCACAAATCGCATCGTATGTGAACAACAGCACGAACAGACTCAGAACAACCTGTACGATCAGTCCCAGGTCCAGAGATAAGAACACCCGGAGGTCCGGGTCCACCTCCGCTGGACTCCACTTTAACCGTGCCGTTTTTCTCGTAGAATGTCCAAGATTCCCTAACCGCCCCAAAATCGGATCGAGGCCACGTACCAAGATGCTTAACGGCGTGGGTGGTTTGTGAATATCATAGGCTACAAGGAAAAGCTCATAATTGTCGTCGGCGACCATGATTTGTCGGATACGCTCCTTTGTCGCTGTCTGGGCCAACCGGTAGTCCTCGACCCTCGCCTGGTAGTAAATATACCCACTGTAAAGGCTCAGCCAGATAACGAGCGCTCCTACGATGGACAGGATAAGGAACCGGAGGCTGAAGATCTGGTCCATGATCTCTTTCCGAATGAGCTGACCGAGCATAAGGTTTCTCCCCAAGCCGAGAGCCGTCTGCTTATATCTGTGTCCATCTGTGGCTGCTTTTGCCTTTACCGACCCCTGACCCCTGACGACTGACCCCTGCCTTTACCTCACATCATACCTCAAAATCGCCACATACGCCCCGGCGAACCCCAGGATTGCCAGCAAGATTAGGTTCAGGATGTGAAACACATTCCGAACCAGGCACTCCTCCATCGTCTCGTTATCCTGGTAAGTGAACGGAGAGAAATCCCTCACATTGCGGTCCTCCCAGTGCAGTGCGTGCTGGTCCTGGATGAACTGGGCCAAATAGATCAGGTAGGCGTTCAATGCGTCTTCAACCCGCTCCTGCTGCACAGGCCCGGTTCGAGCCAGGTCCATCGACGCGAAGCTGACCGCGCTGAGGGGAGAGATCGCTGACAGCGCCATCCCCAGACGCTGCTCCCTGCGCAACTGGTTGCGCCATTCCCTCTGCAGGTTGCTCAGCCGGGTGTAGAACGTCCTGTCCCACCCAGCCCGGATCTCTGCTTCTCCAGCCAGAAGCGCCGTCTGCTGCGCCTTCGACAGATCGTTCCAATTCTTCACGTGGTTGTGCCGCCAGTACTCCCCAATCGCGGTCTCTCTCTCCTTCCGGATCTCTTCGCGCAACGCGCTGCTTTGCCGCTCCAGGTCGTAAACGCCCCGGGTCAACGTGAGGTGCTGGGCGGCGTCGACCGCTAAGTTCGGCACCACAAATAGCCAGACCGTCCAGAGTCCCAGCAACCCCAGGAACGCCGTCATCCGTCTATGGGTGAGCGCGGATACCCAGAGCCCGAACGCCGCAAATACCGTCAGATAAAGTGCAAACACCCCCATCAAGACCACGATCCGCTCCCAGTCCGCTGCCTCAAGCCCCAGCTCGGGTGACAGGACCAGAACCAGAGACGCCAGCAGAAAAGCAAACACAAACGGAATCAGTACAGCCAGGGTCGAACCGGCAAGCTTCGCTAAGGCCAGCATCAACCGGCTTACGGGAAACGAGGCGTAGAGCCTGAACGTGCCGGCCTCCTTCTCTCCACAGACCGCGTCATACGTAAACAGCAGCATACAGAGGCTCAAAACGAACTTCACGATAAATGCCAGATCGAGCACGCCGAAAAGCGCGTGAATCGGATCGGTCGCAAACAGGCTGGCCTCAAAGTGCAAAAGCCGGCGGTACTGGATGAGCACCTCCCGACCCAGATCCCCTGACAATCCGTACACCACCGGGCTGAGCGCCTCCGGCCGCCGGTTCCAGCGGTAGCCGTTCCATTCCACGTCAAACAGGGTCGAATAAGCGCCCCGATTCTTATCGGAGACCATCTGATATTGCTCAAGCTGCTGGAGATAGTTCTGAATGCCGACATAGGTGCCCAAACCCGAAAGCAGCGCACAAAGGGCAAAAACCAGAATGAACCGGAAATCGAGTAGATGATGCAACAACTCCTTTTGAACGAGCCGGCCAAACATAAATGACTCCTTAGCCATCTGTCACGGGTTGCGGATCAAACAGCAGAGGACTCGTGACCCGTGACCCGTGACTCTCACCTCACATCATACCGCAGCATCCTTACATAAGCCCCTGTAAAAAAGAGCACGCCCCAAAGCGCCAACACCCCCATATCAACCAGCGCTGCCTGAATATCTTCCTCCGGCCAGATCTCCTGGTATGTGAATCGGGGCATATTGCAATACTTCGGACAGTTTTTGTAATTCTGGGGGTTCAAATTTCATAAGCCATTGAAAAATAACAGTTTATGGAATTTGATGCTAAATTTATAACCTGTTGAAAATCAACAACTTATAAAAAGTGTCCGAACCATTGATATTGGAAATATCCCATTTAAACTTTCCGTACCTCGCCGGATTGATCTGTCTCAATCTGTCATCGTCTACCGAGTCGATAAACCACGTGTAGTGCTCCCTGTAGTACGGCTCATAGGCCGCACGAAACCGCTGTTGACGGTCCAGACCTGTCCTGGCTAAGCGCACAGTCGCATTGTTGACCGCAAAGGCCGGGGAAAAGCGCGCCAGGACTACAGCCAATTCTAACCGAGCGTTGTAGCGGTTCCGGAAGGCCTGTTCCAGGCGTTCGTACTCCAACCGGGTGGGGACCAGCCAGAGATCATGGCGTAACCCTCTGTAATGAAGCCTTTCGGCCTCCTGCCCCTCCGGCGTTTGCCGCCATTTCTTTTCGGACGACGCATTGTATTCATCCCTCCACTTATACCTGGCCCTGCGCACCTCTTCCCAGATCGACTTTGAGATCGCCCCCTTCTCTGCCTCGAGTTCGTAAACCGAAGGGGCAGGTCGAATACTCTCGGCGCCGATCAGGCTGAGACGCGGCAGAACCACCACGGTGGCGACCCAGAACCCCAGCAGAAGTACAAAAGAAGTGGGCGCCCGATGCGTCAGACAGGACGCCAGAAGCCCGGCGCAGGTGAATACCGTCAGGTAGAGGCCAAAGGACGCCAGGATGAACCCCAGCCGGTGCAACTCTGCATTGGTAAACTGAACCTCCGGCATTAAAAGCACCACCGCAATGCCCAGCAGCAAGGGCAACCCGAAGGCGGACAGCGTCGGCAGCAAAGCCCCAATAAATTTTCCCAGGAGCAGACGGTGTCTTGGCACCGAAAACGAGGCCATCAGGCGCAACGTGCCCACCTCCTTCTCACCACAAATCGCATCGTATGTGAACAGAAGGACGAACAGGCTCAGCACGACCTGAACGACCAGCCCGAGGTCCAGGGGTGGAAAAATGGCGAGCAGCGGCTTCACCTCCGCCGGACTTCGGCTCAACCGTCGGGTAAACGTGTTTGCGATCGACCGTCCCAGGTTCAATTCCAGGCCGCGAATAAAGATGCTCATCGGCGTAGGCGGTATGTGTTCCTCATAGCCTTTTGCGACAAACTCCGACCAGTTCTCAGCGACGTTGATCTCCCGGATGCGGTCCTCCGTCGCCGCCTGGGCCACCCGATAGTCACTCAGTCGGTTCTGGTAATGGATATACCCGCTGTAGAGACTCAGCAAGATCACCAACGTGCCGATCGCCGACAGAATAAGAAACCGAAGACTGAGAATCTGGTCCAGCATCTCCTTGCGAATCAGATAGCCAAGCATGAGGTTTCTCCCCAAACCGAGAGCCGTCTGCCTATATCTGTATCCATCTGTGTCCATCTGTGGTTGCTTTTTGCCTTTACTGATCCCTGACCCCTGACCCCTGACCCCTGACCCCTGCCTTTACCTCACGTCATACCGCAAAATCGCCACATATGCCCCGGCAAATCCCAGCACCGCCAGGAGCACCAGGTTCAAAATGTGGAGCGCATTCCGGGCCAGACACGTCCCCAGAGATTCCGTATCCCGGTAGTCAAACCAGGTGAAATCCGACAGATCCACCCCTCCGAAGTTGAAAAGGTTCTTCCGCAGTTTTTTCTGTATCAACTGCGAAAGGGAAACCAGATAACTATTCAGCGTATCTTCCAGCCGTTCTCGCTGGATAAAGCCGGTCCTGGCCAGATCCATCGAAAAGGCGTTGATTCCGCCCAGTGGAGAAATCGCCGACAACCCCATCGCCAGACGCTGCTGTCTTCGAATCTGGTTCCGCCGTGCCGTCTGAAGCGCCTTCAGACCGGAATGGTACTCCGTATCCCACCGGCTGACAATCCTGTGAAGCGCCTCCCGTATCGTCTCCTGCTGGTGTTCCGGCAGGCTGGAAAGCACGTCCTCCTTCTGGCCGGATGAGAGTGTATTCCAGTCCTCTTCGATCCCGGTACTGCCCCGAATGTACGCGTCCACCTCCGACAGCATCCCCGTCCTGGTCTTCCACCGCAATGTGTGGATCTGTTTCTTCAACGAATAAAAGCTCTGTGCAGGGGCTAGTGGTCGATTTCAGAAGTTCGCATGAGTTTATGCAGCCAGCCGGATTCGCTGCATTCGTTCTTCCAATTCCTGCCTTGTAAAGCGCCAGTTGAAAGGTTCGGCAGTGAGATTATAGTATTCCTCAAAGCCCAAGATCCTGGCTTCCATCGCCTGTCGATCTGCCAGGTCATTGGGCGTGAGCGCCTTTCTTTGCAAGATCGAGAAATAGATCTCAATCTGATTGAGCCAACTGGCGTGGATAGGGAGATGGACGGCAATGGCATTTTCATAGGCATCCTGGAGCCGTTTAGGGAACGTGGTGGTGTAATGAGAAGATCCGTTGTCCACAATCCAGAAGACCCGATCAGCCGAAGCATAAGGCTCCCGTCCCATCACCAGGTCCACCAGCTTTTGAAAGGGCACGATGCCGGTTTTCTCATCCACACGCCCAAAGATGTGCCCTGAGAACACATCCAGTGCAGACAGATAGGCCACTGTGCCCATCCGTTTGTAGTCATTTTCCATACGAATGGGTTTGCCACAATCAGGTGGCAATGTGGCAAACTCTCGGGCTAAGATTTGGAGTTGGGATTTTTCATCGGCACAGATAACGAAGTCTTTCTTGCCAAGCGGTATCCCCTCCCATATGCCTTGATACAGGTCCAGAATGCGACTGGCTTTCTCTAAAAAGTTGGGGGCTTTGATATGAAGCCAGGATCGGTGATACCAGGGACGAAGGGCATCCTCTTTGAGAATGCGCCAAATCGTTGTGGGTGAGATTGAAGTGATCAACGCACACCTTAACACTTCCTGTTGAATCTCAAATAAGCTGAACCGAGACAGGGGCAACCCCCGTTGTGCGGGCAGTTGACAGGCAATGGCTTTGACTTCACTGACTTGCACAGGGGGAAAAAGTGGGCGGTCGCCCACTGCGCGGTAGATCCTCTAAAGTGAAGCCTTCTTCAGTCCACCTTTTTCGCCACTTCTGCGCCGTAGGTGAACTGACACCTGCCCTGTCGGCTAACCTCTGGTTGCCAATGGCTTTATTCTCGGCTAAGGCCACCACCATCTTTGCCCGCTGCACCTGGGATTGAGGCGCGTTGCGCTGACGAATGATTTTCTGGGCTTTTGCCAGTTGGGCTTTTGTGAAGCGAGGTTGGTATTGGGGAAGGGGACCTGACATTATACACCTCCTTTACCGATTGGAATGAGGCGTATAACATACCCCTTTTTTGCCACCTATGCAACCTCATGCGTATTTGCGAAATCGACCACTAGCAACTGTTCGAGCGTGAACACCGTTTCCTGTACAGGGCTGATGAAGAGCTTACCATCTGCCAATGATACATCTACTTTAGATCCCTGTGCCAGATGCAGTTCCTCGGCAAATGATTTTGGAATACGCAGGACCAGGCTATTTCCCCGTTTTTGAATGTGAGTTTTCGTTTCAATGGTTCGGACACTTTTTATAAGTTGTTGATTTTCAACAGGTTATAAATTTAGCACCAGATTCCATAAACTGTTATTTTTCAATGGCTTATGAAATTTGAACCCCCAGAATTACAAAAACTGTCCGAAGTATTGCGTTTTTAACCTCCATTTTGATATATAGAAGCAGTAATTTCCGGTTAGAAAATTGCTTGCCAGAGGAACGTTTAATAAGACAATTAAAAACAAAGATTTAACTTGAAATCTCTTCTCCCATACTATCCCAGCTTAAAAATTCCGAACGAAAAATCGGATCCGAATGAGGCTTTTCCAACGGCCTTTTGGACGATTCGGGCCTTTCGGCGCAGTCCTTTTGCTCAAAGAGTCGTCGAGTCGAGCGATCTGGATGCGATCCCGAAGGCGATGGACTCCAGAGAGAGCCGTTGGGTAGGGCTATTTCAGGTAGTTCTCGGTCGTGTCGAACAGATTTTTCTATTTAACATTTTGTTTAGAAACGTCTTACGAAGGTTTCGATAGCTTTTTTACTCCAGCAAAATCCTAACCGGAAATTACTGATATAGAAGATGCGCAGGCCGGCCGTGTTTGGCAAGAAAGAAGTGGAATCCAAACTTTCGTCATTCAGGATGGTTTTCTTCCGCCTGACCGAGCCACAGGTCGTTGAATCCAACGACGGGGCCGTCATCATTGGGGCCGCTGGCCAGATCCAGGCCGCCGAAGAGGTAGATCGCGTCTCCGTGGGTGACCATGCCGGGCACGCGGCGCACACCGGGACGACCGGCCCTGTCGGTGTAGTCTTTGGAGCCGTCGTGAGGCTGGATGCACTGCCACTCACGCCGGGTGAGGTTGAAGCACCACAGGTCGTTGAGCTGCGGGCCGTTGATTTCTTCGGGCAGGAAGTCGCCTTCGGGGCCAAAGCCGCCGAAGATGTACCAGCGGTCGCCGATCCGAGCGGAGCCCATGCCGTAGCGGGGTGAGGGTTGATCGGGAGCGCCGGGGCGGTTCGGCTGCAGACAGGTCCAGCGGCCGGCAGCGGGGTCGTATTCCCACAGGTCATTGTAGAACTGGGGATCGCGGTCCTGGGTGTCGCGGCCACCCCAGACATAGAGCTTGTCCCCCCAGGCGGTCATGGCATGGACATATCGCTTGGGCGGCCAGGCTTCGGTAGGTGTGAAATGCTGCCACGTGTGATGTTCGGTGTCGTAGCACCAGAGCTGCCGGCTGAGGACGGCGGTTTCGACGGTTGGGGGCAAGGGAGCGCGGTGGCCCCATCCGCCGAAGAGGTAGATCTTTTTGTTCAGGACCGCACAGCCGAAGCCGCCGATGGTGGTCGGCCTGCCGTGGCCAGTGCAGTTGGGGTGCTCTAAGAGCGTTCCGTCGTCCGGTTCGAGCAATTCCCACCGGTTCGCGGAGGGATCGTATTGCCAGAGGTCGTTGAGCAGGGTGAATTTCCAGCCTTCGCTCAGGATGGAAAGGCCGCCGAAGAGGTAGAATATGTCATCCACCTCCACCCAGGCAGGCAGCATGCGGGCGCAGGGCCGGCCGGCTGCGGGGTCGAAGCCCTGCGTGCCGTCGTCAGGCTGGCGCATCTGCCACCGGTTTTCAGCGGGATCGTACTGCCAGAGGTCGTTGAGCGCGCCGAGCGTGCGTTTGTTGCCCTGGCCGGCGGACTGGCCGTACTTGAGCGTTCCGCCGCCGAACATGTAGAGCCGATTGCGATAGGACAGGATGCCGCCGGGGGCCTCGCGGGGGCAGGGCATCCTGCCCGACGGGGTATCCGTATGGGGATGGTGGAGCTGCCACCGAAAGGTTGATGTCATTGTCCATTTTCTCTTGGATTCTGCTATTTCCGCCGCATTCGATTTTGACCTGCAGTCCGGTTCTATTCACGCGTATCTATTTTCAGGATCAGCCGTGATGGATACGCCGGGGTGTGGTAGACGTGCTGCGCGGCCGGGACGAGTTTGGTTTCGGCCAGGTCGTTTCCGCCGGTGTTGTGGTTGCGGTCGTGGTTGGGGAAGTCGCTGCTGGTGATTTCCAGGCGGATGCGGTGGCCCTTTTGAAAGCGGCAGGCGGTGGGGCCGAGTTTGATGTTGAATTCGGTGATTTCTCCAGGGATGAGGAGGTCTTCGCGGTCGAGGCCGCCGCGGTGCCGGGCGCGAACCATGCCGTAGCAAATTTCCAGGGCGGGACCGTCGGGGTGTTCGTCCACGAGGCGGGCGAAGAAGTCGGTGTCGGGGGCAGAGGAAGTGGCGTAGAGGACGACTTCGGGGTGGCCGACGGCTTCGATTTCGGTTTCGAGGGGCGGGGTCCGGTAGGTGAGGATGTCCCGGCGGTATTCGAGCTGGCGGCGGTCGGAGGGTTCGGTGAAGAGGGCGCGGGACCAGAGGGTGGGGACGGGGTCGTTGGGGTCGTAGGTGTAGGTGTCGGACGGGGCGCCGTCCGGGGGCGCTTCTGTGAGGAGGCCGAAGCCGTCGCTGCTGTCGAGGTGGTAGACGGCGTCGGCCAGGTTGTCCGGGGGCCAGGTGGGGGCGGATTTCCATTTGCCCGATCCCATGACGAAGTAGCGTACCGGCGGTTCGCGATCGGTCTGATTGTCCACGTCCTTGAGCCAGCGGTCGAACCAGCGGACGATGATGTGGTGGATGTCTAAGTCGGCCTGAGGTCCGAAGTCGATGTCGCCGATTTTGCGCTGCCCGATGCCGCCGTGGTTCCAGGGGCCGACGATGAGTTTGGTCTGGGTGCGCCCGATTTCGGTGCGGGCGTTTTTCTGCATGAGGGCCAGGTGGGCCATGGTGCCGCCGCAGTGGTCGTACCAGCCGCTGAAGTCCAGGTTAGGCACTTCGACTTCGCTGTGAACCTGGTCAAATTTCCAGGGCCTCCGGTTGGGGTTTCGGAGCCAGTCTTCGGCGTATTCGGCCAGGCCCTCGGGCAGGTAGCGGGGGAAGTCGAGCCAGGGCATGAAGCCGAGCCAGCGGCCGTGCTCGATGTCATCCCAGATTCTGGATGCTTCTTCTTTGGTGTGCGGGCCGGGGAGGTTGCGACGGCGGCGGATGTCCGGGGCCATGCTGGCCATCCACCATTTGATGCGCCTCCCGGGCCGAAAGCCGCCCGGCCAGTCGACTTCGGTGAGTTCCAGAGGGATGGAGTAGGCGCACATGGCCACCAGGTGCGGGGGCCGAAGTTTGGCAAGCATCCACTGCATCCAGCCGTTGTAGGAGGCGCCGATGGTGCCGACCCGGCCGTTGCAGTAGGGCTGCTGTGCGAGCCATTCGACGCTGTCGTAGCCGTCTTCGGCGTCGCCGGTGTTTTCGACGGTGAAGAGGACGTAGTCGCCGTCGGAGGTGTAGCGGCCCCGCGAGTCCTGGGTGACGACGACGTAGCCGGAGCGGACGTAGCGGTCGTATCCTCCGGCCGGTTTTCCGTAGGGCGTCCGGAGAAGAAGGCCGGGGTACTGGCCCGGGGCGTCGGGGCGAAAGACGTTGGCGCGGAGGACGACGCCGTCGCGCATGGGAACGGGGACTTCGGTTTCGGTGATGATGCCGAGTGCGCCGGTTTGTTCTGACATGGAATTTCTCACAGGGATTAAGGATCAGTCCCTTCAGTCCATCCCGGAAATCGTGGACGTTCAGGGCTCCTGGGTGAGCCAGATAGGGCTGGACCAGGCCCGCTGGCGGTTGCGCTGGGTGAGACGGAGGTAGTAGAAGGCGAAGGGGCGGTCGTCCGGAAAGGTGGGCTCGAAGGCGACGGGAGGCAGGGGATCGGTGTCCGTCCAGTCGCCCTGCCAGACTTCGATGCCGGGGTGGGCCGAGAAGACGACCCGGTTGTTCCGGACGATTTCGACGGTGTCGATGGGGGCGGCGCCCGCGATGCGCATGGAGAAGGTGCGGGGAGGCGCGCCGGACAGATCCGTCGGGAGGTCGCTGCCCATTGGGTGGCCATTCAGGGTGAAGTCCAGGAGGATGCGGTCGCCGGTGGTGGCGTAGCATCGGCGGTCGTAGAGGGCCTGCCAGAGGGCGTCGCGGGTGAGTTCGGGGGCGATGACGCAGGCGAGGCCGTTGCCGTCATTGACGTGGTAACTGCCCTGGTTGGCCAGGCCGTAGTGGGAGTCGGTGCCGCCGACGAAGCCGAGGCGGTGACCCAGGGCGAGGGCGGCCTGGACGCTTTTAGGCCCGCCCGATTCGGAGATGCCCCACTTGGAGCAGATTTCGACGAAGCGCTGGTGGGTATCGTTCCGGCAGCTCCAGTCGGTGCCCCGGAGGTACTTGGTGTGGTGGGGAGCGGTGAGGATGTCCTGGCCTTTCAGGCTCTGCCAGAATTCTTCGAGGGATTTGTGCGCTCCGCGGTACCAGTAGGTGAATTTGCCCGTGTCTCCCCGGAAGTAGACGTTGCGGTGGCCGCTGTCGGCAACACCGCCCCATTCGTAGCTGACCATGGTGGCGAAGGTTCCAGGGTCGTTGTAGGCGTTGCAGGTGTCGACCATGTCCTGCCAGACCTCGTCGGTAACTTCAAAGCGCCAGTTGTAGTGGTTGGCGGGGGCGCAGAAGTCGAGCCCGGCCACATCCCGGCCCCATTCGAAGAATTCGGCAGTGGTGCCGGTGCCCATGCTGTGCCACATCTGGCTGTGGAGTTCGCCGAAGTAGATCTGCCGGTCGGGGAGGAATCCGGCGCCGATCGGGTTGCTTTTGCCGGCAATGCCGGTTGCCGGATCGCAGGCGGTGATGTAGTGGATGCCGGATTCGGAGGCGCTGGCCCGGAAGGAGACGCCTTTGGGATCTGTTTCGGTGGCGACTTCGACGGACGAGGGGACGGCGAGGGCGGATGTTGCGGCAAGCAGCGGGCTGCCCGAGTAGCCGGTGGCGGGGTTGAAGCTGTAGATGTCGACCGGGAGGATGCGAACGGAGAATTCCGCTTCGGGCCGGACGACGGCGGGAGCGAAGATGCGGAAGCGGTCGGCATAAGCGCCGACGATTTTGATTGTAGGGTGCGTTTTGGCGCGGCGGTATTCGCCGTCTCCCTTGAGGTCCACGCCGACGGTGAAGATTGCGACCTGGGCGAATTTTTGGGCCTGGATGAGGTTGCCGTCTTCGGGGCCCAGGATGAGGCGGACCTCGTCGCCGGGCCGGAGTTCTCCTTCAGCGACCACGACGTCCACCAGGTCGAGGATGCGCCCGTAAGAGGCGGCGAGTTCGAGCCGGACATCCGGATTGGTACACGCCACGTCGGTCCAGGCGCCGTAGCCGGGCCGGATCTGGTCCCGGTTGCCCACGGTCCGGATCTGACGGCGGTAGCAGTTGCCCAGGTGGGCCTCCCAGGTGGCGGGCACTTCCATGGTGATGTGCGCGCCGGTGGGAACGGTCAGGTCCGGGCCGAGGGTGAGGGTGACGGTGAGAGTGTGCCCGCTGGCGGCCTCGACCACAGGGGGATCGACCGAGCCGTGCAGGTCGACCGGGGGGAGGAACTGCCAGGCCTGGTTGGTCTTTTTGAGCCAGGCGGTTGTGTCTTCGATGGTGTAGGGTTTGGGAGATTGGGACATAATTCGCTACAGGGGATATAAGTGTGTAACAGCGGAGCCCCCTCGATCAAGGCCCACTGGTCTCCGGCGGAGGCCGATCGGCCCACTCGCCCATGCGGGAGGGACGCTCGTCCGCCGGGTCCCCGAGTTTGCGGTAGCGCGGACCCCGCGTCCAGTGGGCCTTGCCGTGAAAGAGGGTTTGCAACTGAGCGGGAATCTGCTTTTTGAAGGCCGCGCTCAACGTCCCGTCATCCCAATAAGGAAAGAGGGTAGAGCCGTACCCGGTGATGATGATGACGCGTTCTCTGTCCGAGCGGATCTGGCCGGTGGCGTGGATCAGCGTCTCGCTGAAGAGCAGGGTGGAGCCGGCCGGGGCTACCACCTGGTGGATCAGCGAGCGATCCTCGCAGGCGGCGGCCACTACCTCTTCGGTGGGCGCGTCGATTTTGTGGCTGCCGGCCACTACCACCGTTCCGCCGTTGTCCGGCCCCAGGTCCGTCAGATTGGTCAGGGTTTTTACGAAATTGCAGTGGAACAGGCCGTTTTGAGTGTGTGTGCCAAAGGGGATGTCCGTGCCCCGGTGGAAGCCATAGCGCGGCGGCGAGCTCAGGTCCTCCTCGGGGTTGCGGCTGTTGATGTGGGCGTTCATTTCGACGATGCGCGCCTCGCCGCCGATCAATTCCTCGGCCATGGACACCAGGCGCGGGTGGGTGGCGTAGGCGGTGATGGCCGGATCGGCCTCGATGATGTGGGCCATATAGCGGTGATGCGCCTTGTTAATCTGCAAGTAGGCGCTGCGGACGCGCGGCCCCTCCGCCGTGGGGTCTTGCAGCTGCGCCAGTTCGGCCCGCAGCCGGTAGAGCGACTCCTTGAGTTTTTCCACCTCATCATCAGTCAGGGTGTTTTTCACCACCACGTAGCCGAACACATCCAGGTGGTAGCGCTGCGCCGGTGTGAGCGCCGGGAAGGGGCGATCAAAGCTCAGTGCGGTCATGGATTCAGCACTTCCAGGGAAAGGTAACGGTCGGCGGACTAATGATCGATGAGTTCCAGGCACATGTCGGATAGTTCGTCCAGAGAGGATGCCGCTTCTACGTCCATGCTAACCAGCCCGAGTCGATTGACGGCATCCATCATTCGCTCGTTATAACGAAGCGATCGTCCCAAAAACTTTTGGATCATCGTCTTCTCCCGGGCTGCTGCACCTTCAAATCGGCTTGCGTTGTGGATTCGCGTCTGGAAAAGGTCGTTGCCGGCTGTGAGCCAGATTGCTGCGACGTTGTCAAGGTCCAGGGTCGCCACAGATTCCGGCCACAACGCTGATCCTTCGAGTATCAGCCGATCGGTGGAGAGATCGGTTGCGTGCGAGGTAACCATGGCTTCGATGTCCGGCCACATACTCCTGTAGTGGCGGAGTACGTCTGCAATCAGTTCGTCGACCGACAACAACAGATAATGTTCGGCTACGTGTTCCGGCACGGTCTCTGGTTTTGTCTTCCACGGGCGGCCAGGGTGACGCGCGAGACTGTCTGTGGAGATGTGGCTCCATCCGAGCTTCAATGCCAGCGATTGGGCGAGGGTCGACTTGCCCACATGCGATGAACCACCGATGAGGATGACTCTCAACTCGCGCTTGAACTTGATCATGGAGTTTCACGGGCCTAACGTCCAAGCTAACCCGCCGGGAACAGGCCGGCGCAAACGACGGTGATTTCAGAATGCACTCAACTCACCGGGCTGTTCCCGGTCGGATTCGGCGAGGGGTTATGTGCCCTGAATCTGTGCGGCTGATCCAAGCGGGTCGGTCGTCGTCAACTGTCCGTCGGGCAGTTCACAGATGAGAGTGCCGTTGTGGGAGTAAACGTTGGGAACTTTCCGACGCCGGCTTTCCTCTTGAGCCTTCCGCACGGCTCGACTGCCGATTCTGTGGAATTCCACGCCTCGACGGTATGTTTCAAGGCTTAGGGAACGAACCTCATTCATCGGAATCTCCTTCTGCGATCTGCAAGAAGCGTTTAAAGATATCCTCGTCATGTACCTCGACCGAGTCTGTCTCCCCAAGCGCCACCTCGTGGACCGGTTGTTAGATGTCGCCCCTGCTCGAGCAGAAGAGCCCAAGCATCTCTTTCTGCTCATTGTTCAACTGGTACAACGGGTTCACGCTCCTGGGATAAATCTCGGCGCGGTTCCATTGTTCGGTGACTACGCTTGTGGCGACACCGACTTTTACGCTTCGGGCCTTCAGATGATCGACGAGGGTTGGCCCGCCGAACAAAAACACCGAGTCGATATGCCAGGGCCTCACTTCTCCGCGCGAGGTCATGGTGCTTGTCTTCGGCCCGGTCATGACCAGATAGTAGTCAGCCACGGCATCCGGGCGAATGTCCAGCAGATTCTCCCTCTTCGCGTAAAACTTGATATTGGCCGTGCGACCAACGAGTGCGCCGGAGCCGAAGACGCCGTCGATACCCTTGGTGGCAGCTGACTGTTCCAACTCAATGTCGAACACACGGGACGCGATGTACTCGCCTACATGCCCGATCTGAGCCGGGCGCCTGATTACAGCTGTGATCCGCATCGCAACCGCATTTCGCTCCCCGATAAGCGTGGCCAGTTCTTGAATCTTGGCGTCCATGGTCTCTCCCGAGACCTCCTTCACCGTCCGTAAGTTGGCTGTGTAAACCTTCTTGGTTCTCTTGGCCATGGCTTTCTCCTCCTGCGAAGAAGAAAATACCACGCTGAGACCATTTGTTAATTAGCCTTTCAAGTGGTTCAAGTTTAGGGGTACACCCCACAGCCTTTTGTCATGCGTGTGTTGTCATTTTGCACCTGGCGTACACAAATTCAGGATCCAGATCAACGCCACAGTCCCATTCAATTGTGTCGAAGGCAACACGAACACGCTTGAAATGTTCATAGTCCGCGATTCTCTGGAACACCCCGAAACCGAGATATGGTTGCATATCAAGAATACCCTCTTCACCATTATCAAACGCGATAGCAAGCGTGAAATCTTCACTGGAAACTACCTTTGCCACAGACGGGTACATGCTCTCCTCCTGGTTACTGAAGTGGTTGAATCCTGAATGGGTTCTCTCCATTCAGGACTAAGTTCCAGTTTGCCATCAACTCTTCCTGATGGAGCTCTGCCTTCGGCAGTATAATGCTGCGGATCAGGCGCGGCTGTAAGCCATCGCCTGTATCCGGCTTGTTGTGCAGTCTAAAGCAGATCGATTCGGTACCTGCACTTCTGCCGTTCACCCTCCTGGTACATATCGATATCTTCGGGGAGGTCCACAATTTCGACGAATTCGGCTCCCGCAAGTTCACAGGTACGCCGAGATGCTGCATTCTCCGGATTGCACGTAATCCAGATCTTCCTCATCCCGTGGCGTCTGGCAAGGGGAAAGAGCAATTGACAAGCGCGTGCGGCATAGTGATGACCTCGGTGTTCTGGATTCACCCCATATCCGATGTGACCACCGTACATCCGCAGTCGATATGTGTCGCCCACGCGCAGGTCGATGTCTCCGATCTTTTCGGGCTTGCCATTCCGACGCATCTCAAACTTGTAGGCAGGGACATATCCCCTGGATGGATCCGCCGGGCATTTCTCCACGAGAACAAGCTCCAGATCTTGATCAACCAATACGCCCGGATCGGTCCAATGGAATTCGTTCATGCTCGTACCTGCACAACTTAGCAGGGCTATCACTGCTTCCCGCTCCGCAACCTCAACGATGAGTTGTGCGTATTTCTCGTGCTCCAGGTCGATGACGACCGCCTTATCCGGATTTGACACGTCCCAAAACAGCCGCTTTCCATCGCGATAGAATGTCCCCGCGGTTATCACCCCCGGCAGCCATGTTCCTGGAAGCTTAATTCCCTTCCACCATCGCCTCACGGCCTTATCGTCAATACACGCACCCAGGATGTGCTCTCGTGGTATGTCGAGCCGCCCTTTGAACGCCCACAACTTGTGAAGGCCCTCGACCTCGAAAACAACACGGTTGGATTTTTGTGTAACCGTTACCATATCGACCTCATTCCCAGATTCGAAATGGAGTCTCGATCGTTGTCAGGTTTCGCAAGGTTTCCAGTTTTTCTAAAGTGCGCGCATAAGTTTTTTTATCGCTTCGACGATGTCCTCTTTTTGGGGAATGCAGGCGTCCTCCAGGGGCGCGCTGTAGGGCATCGGGGTGTTCAGCCCGCCGAGGACTTTCGCGGGGGCCCGGAGGTGTTCAAAACCCTGTTCGACGACCTGGCGGACGATCTCGGCGCCCACTCCGCCCCGGCTGGGGGCGTCATGGACGACGAGCAGCCGGCCGGTTTTTTTGACGGATTGCAGGATGGTTTCAAGGTCCAGGGGGACCAGGGTGCGCGGATCGACCACTTCAACGTCGATTTCACCGTCGAGATTGCCAGCTGCTTCTAAGGCTTTGTGGACGGCGTAGGAGGTGGCGACGACGGTGATGTCGCTGCCCTCCCGCTTGACGTCGGCCTGGCCCAGGGGGACGAGCCACTCGCCGTCGGGAACCGGCTGCGCAATGGATCGCACAAGGCGGTGTTCGATGTAGACGACGGGACCGTCCTCCCGGATGCTCGATTTCATCAGGCCCTTTGCATCGGCAGGAGTTGAGGGCATGACGACTTTCAGGCCGGGGGTGTGGACAAACCAGCTCTCCAAGCTCTGGCTGTGATGGCCGGCCTCTCTGGTGCCGCCACCGCCAGGCGTGCGGATGACCATGGGGACCTTGATCTGGCCGCCCGACATGAGATGGATTTTTGCGGCCTGGTTGACGATGGGGTCCATGCATACGGTGACGAAGTCGCAGTACATGATGACCGCCACGGGGCGTAGCCCGGACATCGCGGCGCCAACTGCGATGCCGGTGAAGCCGGATTCCGAGATCGGGGTCTGCCAGATCCGCCGTTCACGGAACTGGTCCCAGAGGTTTTTCCGATCTCTGACGGGACCGATGTCCTCTCCTATGGAGAAGACGGTTTCGTCCCGGGCCATTTCTTCTCGGAGGGCCTCGCTTACTGCATCGCCGTAGGTCAGTTCGCGCATGGTTTTTTCTCGCTGTTTGTGTGGTTCCTGGTGCGGGTACCGGGTACCCGAGCCTTACAAGGCCACGCCCGGCGTTACGGGCATGTCATTGAATTCGGGGAAGGCGCTTTGCTTGCCAAAGGCTTCGGCCTCTTCGACTTCTGCGATGACTTCCTCTTTCATGGCTTCCTGTTCGCCGGAGGACATGTGTCCGTCGTCGATGAGCTTTTTCTTGAACATGGCGATGGGGTCACGCTTCAACCACGCTTCCAGTTCTTCGGGGTTGTTGTGCTCTTTTCCCTGGGCGGTGTGCGCGCCAAAGCGGTAGGTTTTGCTTTCGATTAACGTAGCGCCGTCGCCCGCTCTGGCCCTGGCTGCGGCTTCGGAGACGGTGTCGTATACGGCGAGCACGTCCTGGCCGTCTACGGATTTGCCCGGGATGCCGTAAGCTGAGGCTCTGTTCGCGATGTCCGGTGTGGAGAGGGTGATGGTGGAGGGAGTTGAGGCTGCGTAGAGGTTGTTCTCGCACAGGAAGATGGCGGGGAGGTTCCAGAGGGCGGCCATGTTCAGGGTTTCGTGGAAGGTGCCCTGGTTGGCGGCGCCTTCGCTGAAGAAGGCCACGGCGACCTGTTTTGTGTCCCGGTAGAGGGCGGAGAAGGCTGCGCCCGCTGCGAGGGGGATCTGGCCGCCGACGATGCCGTTGCCGCCCAGCAGGCCGAGTTCGGCGCTGAAGATGTGCATGGACCCGCCGCAGCCCCCGCTGTAGCCGGTTTTCCTGCCCATCAGTTCCGCCATCATCGGCTTCAGGTCCGCGCCCTTTGCAATGGCGTGGCCGTGGCCCCGGTGGGTGCTGGTGATGTAGTCGTCCTCTTTCAGGGCCGCACAGACGCCCACCGAGGTTGCCTCCTGCCCGATGGAGAGGTGCAGGGCGCCTTCGATGACGCCTTTGCTTCGGGCGGTGTCCAGGTCGTCCTTCTGGAGACGGTACTGGTAGTCGTAGAGGGTTCGGACCTTTTCCTCGAAGTAGCGGATGCGGTACATGAGGCGGAGCATTTCGATGCATTTTTCTGGACCGAGCATGGTTTTTGTCTCCTCATAAACCAACGATTATTTACCGGCCAGCCATTCACGGTCGACGATGGCGTTGACGTGATGGTTCACGTTTCACCTCCGGTTCTGGTATGTCCGGCCAACGCTTTGATCTCGCGGCGAAGTTCTGCTCGGAGTTCCGCTTCCGTGGGTAAGTGCAGTTTGTAACGGCTGGCGAAGATGGTTTTCTGCTGGTCCGGCCCGAGGGTATACTTGACCACGGTGTCATTCTTGTCTGTGCAGAGAATCAGGCCTAAGGTCGGATTCTCGCCCTCTGTCGTGCGTTCCTGGTCGTAGTAGTTGACGTACAGTTGGAGTTGCCCGAGGTCCTGATGCGTCAGCTTGCCGGTTTTGAGGGGGTTATGGATTGGCTACGCAGTGCGTAGCCAATTTCGGAACCATCGGTCAATTGGGAAAATTCCAGGTAAAACTGGCGAATGAACTTCAGGTTTTGGACTGAAAATCCTCTCCCAAATTCCGCCGTCAGTCTTTCCGCGAGATTCTTGAGGAGTTCCTCGCCATACTTCGCCCGCTTTTGGCCTTTCTGTTCCTCCTCTACGATCTCTCTGCCAATCAGCCAATAGGCTGCGCCGTGTTGACGGATCGGGCAACGCTTGCCCTGGTCGACTCGATGATTTGTCGAATGCGGTCATAGAACGGCGAAGTTTCCGGCACATGTTCTTTGGCGCGTTTCATGACTTCGCCTCCGCGTCGAATAGATCTATCTGTCCCGGCCTGAGTGGCGCTTTGGGCAGGTTCTCTACGGCTCTTCAGGCCTGCGATGAATAAGTGTCCACTATTCAGACCACTGCAATGTGCCGTTATCGGCCGTACACTGTTTCATGGCTTCCGCCATAGCGCTGTCCAGCATGCCGGTCATTTCATCCGCCTGCTCGTCCGTCATGATGAGCGCGGGCGCCATGACGAGGATGTCGCCGTTGTTGCGGAGGATCATGCTGGATTCCCGGCAATAGCTGCTGATGAAGGCGCCGGCGCGGCCCGGTGGAGAGAAAGGCTCGCGGGTCTCGCGGTTCGCAACCAGTTCGACCGCCCAGAGGGTGCCCATGCCGCGTACGTCGCCTACGATGGGGTATTTGTAGAGTTCTTGCAGTTTCTGCTGAAGGTATTCTCCCAGTTCAGCCGACCTCCGGACCAGGTTTTCCTTTTGAATGATTTCGATGTTGGCCAGTGCGGCGGCGCAGGCTACGGGGTGGCCGGCGTAGGTGTGGACGTGCCGGAATCCGGAGCCCGAGGCGCGAAAGGCTTCCGCGATCCGGTCGGTGGCGATGGCGGCGCCCAGCGGGAGATAGCCGCCGGAGAAGCCTTTGGCGACGGCCATGATGTCGGGTGTTACGCCCCAGTTTTCGCAGCAGAACATTTTGCCGGTGCGGCCGAAACCGACCTGGATCTCGTCGAAGATTAAGAGGATGCCGTACCTGTCGCACAGTTCACGCACGCCCTCGATGTAGCCGTCCGGCGGCGGCGGGAAGCCGGTGTTCGAGCCCGGGATCGGGTCCATGATGATCGCCGCGACGGCATTCGGGCCTTCCCACTGGATTGTGGCTTCGAGGTTCTTCAAACAGGCCACGCCGCACGAGGACGGCTCTAAGTCCAGTTCACACCGGTAGCACCGCGCAGGCATGACGTGCGTGAAGCCGGGCAGGAGTGGCTCGAAAGGCTCCCGCATGGCAGGCAGACCGGTGGCGGAGAGGGCGCCGAGGGTTGCGCCGTGGTAGGAGTAGCGTCGGAAGATGATTTTCTGCCGGGTTTTCTCTCCTTTTACCCAGAAGTACTGGCGCGCCATTTTGATGGCCGCTTCACAGGCTTCCGAGCCGTCGTTTACGAAGAATGTGACGGAGAGGTCTCCGGGGGTGATTTCGGCGAGCTTTTTTGCCAGTTTCACCGTGGGTTCTATGACGAAGTCCTGGCCGCCCGGAAAGTAGGACAGTTTTTCCATCTGGTCTTTGACGGCTTTGACTACCTCGGGCCGGCCGTGTCCGCACAGTGTGGTGAGGAGGGACGCGAAGGTGTCGAGGTACCGGTTGCCGTCGGCGTCGTAGACGTAGAGGCCCTCGCCGCGGACGAGCACGCCGGGGTGTTTGGCCGGTTCTTTGCCGGGGAAATAGTTCTGCCAGAGATGTCGAGACGCCTCTATGAGTTCTTCGGCGTGGGGATGTTCGGGCATGGCTTTGGGCGCCTTTTGGATCATTCGTATTCCACAGGTTCGGTTTGGCCGGTTTGGGAGGACCGTTCGGAGGCTTCGAGTACTGCGATGGTTCTTCTGCCGTCTTCTCCGGTGACGGGTATGGGTCCGTCGTTTAACGGGTGGTCTGCAATCTCGATGTAGTAGGTGAACCAGTCGGAGTCTTTGTAGGGCACAGTGGTTTCACTGCGTTCGTTGTTTTCGACTGTGATTGCCTGAAAGCTTCCACCCGGTGGGCCGGCGATCTGCTCCTGATAGCCCTTGGCTCCGTCGATTCCGGTATCGACAATCGCCCCCTTCGTGCCCAGAATCCTCCACGCCGGTTTGCCGGCCGCGGCGATGTGCGAATAGGTGATGTCGGCCACGACGCCGTTTTCAAAGCGAAGGATAGCCCGGGTCTGGTCCTCGATGTCCACGTCGTCCCAGACGAGTTTGTGGTAGAAGCCGGTTACACCGCTTACTCTATCCTGGACGAGGTGGAGCACCCAGTCGATGGCGTGAGGACCCCAGTAATAAAAGGCGCCGCCGCCGAGGGCTTTCTTGCTGTACCACCAGTCCTGGGGCTTCCGATATCCTCCGGCGGTGAGTTCGATGTGGAACAGGTCGCCGATGAGGCCGCTGCGGACGAATTCCAGGATGGCGCGGTAGTTGCCGTCGTGCCGGCGGCCGTGATTGACGGCCAGCATGACGTTTTGTTTCTCGGCCTCTTCGATCATCGAGGTGGCTTCGGCCACGCTCAGACACATGGCTTTGTCTACAATGGCGTGCTTGCCTGCGCGGATACATTCCAGCGCGATAGGCGCGTGAGTGTGGTGCGGCGTGACAACCGAGACCATGTCGATCTCGGCCTTTTCAAGCAGATCCGTAATGCTGGGGTAGGTTTCCAGGTGCGGAAACTCGTCTGTTGCGACCCTGAGCCGCTCGGGGTCCACATCGCATACGGCCACCCATTCCAGGCCTGGCGTGGCGTCGATCCACCTGCCATGCGCCCTGCCGAAGATGTGGGCGGCGCCATAGCCGATTACAGCGCACCGGACGGGCGCTTCAAGTCTTTTCGTCATGATCGACCTCCCGCTCCCGCCCAAGTTAGGACGAAACAAAGTCTGTGTCAACTGCTCAAGACGGCGCTTTGAGCCTCTTTGCCTGTTCTCCGCGTCCTCCGCGTCTACACCACCCCGGACGATTCACTGGATCGTCTCCCCACCCTGGCGTGAACTCAGATGCGCTCCATGATCTCCCAGAAGCCTCTCACCGCTTCACGAAATCCACCATCCCCCTGCGTCGGCAGCGGCCAGAGACAAAGGCATCCATCAAAGCTGCGGCAGCGCAGGTTGGAGATGATTTCTATGATTTCGGCGTTGCCCATGCCGGGGGTTGCTGCGCTCCCGTCGTCGGCGACCACATCTTGTAGATCCACGTGGTACACGGTGCGGCGCAGCGGTCCCTTGTACAGCCCGTCGTAGAAAGGGCCGCCTCCGGATCGCGCGATATGGGCCGGGTTGTAGCTGGCTCTCAGGTGGGGTGAGCCGACCTCTTTTATGAGCGTAGCCAGTTCCTCCGGCGTTTCCGCAAGGCTGTCCGGCCGGTTGCCCAAAAGCGCGGTGATTCCCCGTTCGCCGGTCGTTTGGGCCAGGGCGCTGAGCGCATCCAGGAGCCGGGGACGGTCCATGCCGGTCCGGTTCGGGGCGCCGACGTGCAGACAGGCGGCCTTTAGACGGACCGCAGAGGCGACTTGCTCGGTCATCGCATCGGACGGACCAAAGTCGGTCCGCAGAACGGAGACGTCCATTCCTCGATCCCTGAGCTGCGTATGCAGGTTGTCCAGGTTGGATAGATGCTCTGTGTGCAGCTCGACACAGGCGATCCCTTCTTCTTGAATCAGGTCCAAAGCTTGCTCGGGGTTCTGGGCGAGGGCCCAGAGGGGGGCGGTGAGGCGGAAGTCCTCGTCGGCCAGGCGGTGGAGCCTGTTGCTGAGCTGGACAGGCGGTTTTCTGCTGGTTTCGGGGCGGGGGCCGGTTGTGCTCCGGAAGCGGACGCAGTCGGCGCAGTGGGGGTTGTCGTCTAAGGCGAAGGCGGGGTCCCGGGCCATTTCCCGGTGCATGATCGCCGCCGCTTCCGGCGCAGCAATCAATCGGCAGACCGCGCGTTCGATCCGTCCGACGGACATGGCCCCTTCCTGGTGGAATAAGCGGTCAAATTGCCAGACGCCGCCCCGGTGGCCGCCGGGACAGCGTTTGATTTGCATGGTTTGGACCTCTCCCCGGGCATCCACGTATTTCATTTCGAGTTCCCGCAGGTAGGGCAGGTCCAGTTCCGCCTCCACAGTGTGAAGCAGGGTGAGCGTGTTCAGGTCGCAGCCGATGTGCAGGACCTGGCCGTTCAGGGCGATTAGGCGGCCGTAGGGGGTTTCCGGCCCGTCGGGGACCGGGCTCTGTTCGTGGTCGCGCAGCATCTCTTCGGCCCGGGCGCCGATCGCTGCTACCGGGTGGTAGGGGTGGCGGCTGCGCAGCACGCCGGGGCGCAGACGGAAGGCTTCGGTGATGAGGCCCATGTCGGAGGGGATGGCGTCCGGGTCGAAGGTGCGTCCGTCGCGGGCCGAATGGGTGGGCATCAGGAGGGTGCCCTCCGGGCCCAGAACCTTTAGCAAGGCGTCGGTGAGGGCGTCGGGGCCGCCCTCGACCTCTCCCAGGCTGCTGAGGGAAGCATGAACCATCAGGAGGGTTCCCGGGGAGATGCCGAGGGTCTTCAGGCCGTCTACGATCTGTTGTTTGCGCAATGGTTTCTCAGGCATCTTTGCTCCTCCAGGGGGTGTCGACGCTCAGGCTATGGGCGATCTCTTCGACGAGTTTCCGATGGTCTGCGCCCAGAGGAATGCCCTCCCGGGCCCAGTCCTGTTCCCGCTGCCATTCGAGGCTGCCGGGGACTTCGGCGGTTTCCTGGCCGGCGATGGGGTTGAGGGCGCGGCTGGCGGTGATGATGCGCGCCACTTCCTGAGTGAAGTTCCCGACGTCTCCAACGGCGTCGGGGCGGAAGGCGACGATGAGGAAGCCGCGGCGGGCGGCCGGGAAGGCGTCGGTGCGTTCGTCCGGAGGGACGTCGCCGGCCAGGACGCCGCCTAAGAGGGTGGAGACGAATCTGAGGCCCAGGCTTTTGAAGACAGGGTCAGAGAAATTGCACATGGCTTCTTCCACACGGCTGCGGCCTTTAAACATGTTGACGTTCATGTCCAGGACGAGCGGGGGGCCGTCTTCGGAGGGGATGCCAAAGCACATGGGAGGCGCACGCATGGCGTCCCAGACGGTGGCGTCCGGTTCGGCAGGAGGCTGCCAGCGGGTTCCCCCGGCCACGGCGAAGGTGATGAGGGTGTGGCGGAGGGCCATGCGGGCGTAGATGCCTTCGCTACCCACGTGGCCGTGGTTGCGGGCGCCCGCGATGGCGATGCCCTGGGTTTCGGCTTTTTGGATGACGGCCTCTGTGGCGCGGGTGGCGACCAGGTAGCCGATGCCGCCGTCTCCGTCGAAGAGAGCGGTGACGGGGGTTTCGCGGATGAGCCGGATCTCGGGGCGGGGATTAAGGCCCCCGGTACGGTATTCCTGTGCGTAGCGCCTGAGCTGGCGCGTGCCGTGGCTGAAGACGCCCCGCAGGTCGACCTGCACCAGGCAGTCGGCAATACGTTTGGCATCCGCATCGGGCAGGTCCAGCCGGCGGAAGATTTCAGCGGCCATGGCGCGGAGCGGATCGGGCATGACACGGATGGCGTCGGATGGGATTTGACTTGACATAAACAGTACCCTTTTAGAATTGCAATGGTTCGGACACTTTTTATAAGTTGTTGATTTTCAACAGGTTGTAAATTTAGCATCAGATTCCATAAACTGTTATTTTTCAATGGCTTATGAAATTTGAACCCCCAGAATTACAAAAACTGTCCGAAGTATTGAGAATTGGGGATTGCGGATTTAAAATCTTCTCTTTCCGCCCTCAGGGTTTCAGTAATACTTTGATAGCCGCATCGGGCTGGTCCTGGATAGCAAACGCCTCCGGCGCCTCCGCCAGGGGCAAGGCGTGGGAAATGAGCGGTTTGCGATCGATACGACCGCTCTGCACCAGGGAGATCGCCTCGCGGTAGTCGTCGCCGGTCCACGACCACGAGCCCCGGAGGGTCACATGCTTGCGCACCACCTGGTTGAAATCCAGCTCCGGCTGTCGCTCGAACAGCGCGACAAACACCAGGCGACCATAAAGCTGCTTCAACATGGTGAGGCCCTGATTCGGCGACGCATGGGCGCCGGCGCAATCGATCCCAACATCGGCGTTTCCGCCTCGAACCCCAAAGCGCTCAACCGGCTGCGCACCCCCCGTGAGTTCGATCACCGCCTCAACGGGATCTGTCTCGGTCAGGTTCACCGTCGCATCGGCCCCCAACTGCTGCGCCATCTCCAGGCGTTTGGCCGAGGCATCGACGGCGATGATACGGCAATCGACGGTAGCCCGGATCGCCTGCACACATCCCAGCCCGATGATGCCAACCCCCAGGACGACGACCGTTTCTCCCGTACCGGGTTGTGCCAATCCGACGGCATGCACCGAGGTCGCAAGCGGCTCCAGCGTCGCACCCTCTTCAAAACTGATATTGTCGGGCAGCGGATGGGGACTGCGTTCACTGACTGGCACGGGTACGAATTCGGCGAAACCGCCCAGGCCCACGGCCGTAATGCGGTCTCCGACGCGGAACCCCTCGACCCTCTGGCCGACTTCCACGACCTCACCGCTCAACTCGTGCCCCATAATGCGGCCGTTCTCGATGGGCCGCCCCAACGCTTCTTCGAACATCCCCAGGCGGTACAGGTGCAAATCGGACCCGCAAATACCACACGCCTGCACCCGCACCAACACTTCACCCTCGGCGATCTCCGGCTTGCTCACATCTTCCACGCGGATGTCGCGTGGTCCGTGATAGACGGCTGCTTTCATCCTTTGTCCTCCTGATACGATTCAGGGACCGGGGAAGTTTTTGGTTTTCGTTTTCTGAATCTGATTTTCCGGTCAATCGACTCTTTTAATCTAATTCACCGTATTCCAACCAGCGTCTGCATTCGGGTGAAAGTCCGTTCTGAGCAGCCCCCTCATACAGTGCCAAATCTTCATCTGTTAAAATACCCTTCCAGCGGCCATTCGTACCTTTATAAAAAAACGTGCGTGCTCCGTCTGCGAAAATCGAGTCTAATGGTTTTTCTTTTGCATGCTCCTCTTCTCGCGCAATGGCATCCTTCTTAACCGTATCAAAGGGTGCTGCTCTGAATTTACGTAAATGAGTTGCAAAAAAGGCTCCAAATCCCGATCATACAACAGACTGAAAACAATAAGGTTGTATAGATACGGGAAAGGAGCCCAAGATGGACCTCGCAGAGATGATCGAAGCCGCCACCTGGGAATTTAAGCAAAAATTGAGCGCCCATTGCGAAAATTTGGACCTGGAGAGTTTGACGCCTCAATTGGCAGAACAGGTCACAAGTGGGCTTGGTGAAGCCCTCAAGGCTTGTGGGATCGCAGCGCTTCGCACATTTTTGGAAGCCTACGAAGTGGATGAGGCCCCAAAACAGGTCGAGAATGTGCTGTATCGGTTTAAGCAACAAAGTGAGAAGACGTTTTTGACCCCCTTTGGGAAGATGAAGCTTTCTCGAAATCTGTTTCAGGCCGATGAAGGGGGGCCTTCTTATGTGCCGTTGGATGTGATGTGGGGAATGGTCGGTGAGTTTGCCACCGTGGAAGTTCGTGAAGCGGTGTTGTTCACGGTGAGCTTGATCACGCCGGAGGAAACCGTTTCTGTGCTGGAAAAGACGGCTCTGTTTCAGCCTTCTGCCACAGCGGTCAAACACATCACAGAAGAGACGGGAGCGTGGCTGGTCGAGATGGATGAAACACTCAACCGGTCGATCCGTCAGGAGGAGGAGAACCCCAAAGGGACAAAAGTGATGGTGGCCAGCCTGGATGGGACCCACCTCAGGCTGGATGAGCCGGGGAAAAAACGCGGGCGTCCACAAGAGAGGCCGGGGGAAAAACCGTCCGAAGAAAGTCCGACCAGTTTCAAACAGGCCCTGGTGGGCAGCCTGTCCTTTTATGGGGCACCTCCAAAGGACGGCACCCCACCAAAGCGTTTGGTCTCTCGGTATGTGGCACAAATGCCCGAAGAGGGTGGTCAAACGTTGAAGATACGCTTTGAGGAAGAACTCGATCATATCGAAGGACAACTGAAAGATGAGGTCGGAAAAGTGTTCCTGTGTGATGGGGCACGAGGGTTGTGGAAATATGCTGATACCACTCCTCGGTTCATCGGGTATGAAAAACTGGTGGATTTTTATCACACCACAGAACATCTGTCTGAAGCTGCCGAACTCCTGTTTGGCAAAAAATCAGCAAAAGCGCAAAGCTGGTATGAAACCTACCACCACAAACTGCTGACCCAAGATGGCGCAGCAGAAACCCTTATTCGCTCCATCGACTATTACAAAAGCCGCCGAAGGCTGGGTCAAAAACGATTGGAAGACCTGGAAACAGAACGAACCTTCTTCTTTCGGAACAAACACCGGATGGCCTATGCTGACTTTCGTCGAAGGGGTCTGCCCATTGGCTCGGGACCCGTCGAAGCGGCCTGAAAGACCCTGGTCAAGACAAGGCTTTGTCGATCGGGTATGCAATGGTCCTGGCAGGGAGGACAACGCATCTTGCAGTTACGCACTTACGTCAAGTCAAAACGATGGGATGCTTTCTGGAATCAGTATAAACAGGTTCGATATGCCAATGATGAACTCCTTGACTATGCCGATGCAGCATAGACAGAAAACATCTACGTAAAACCGAGTCGGCACCCGTATCAAATGACACCGCCGCCATAATCTCTTCCAATTTGCCCTCCGGCACGTCAATATCCAAATACCCGGCAACCCGCAAAATCTCATCACCCAAATTTTCTTTCAAATGATTGTAATGCACAAACAAGATATTGGGCAAATGTCGAAAATCCCACCACGTTTGCACATGCCGCATATTCGACCAAAACGGATACCCTTCACTTTCCCATTCAAACCATCCCTTTGTAATCCATAACTTCCAAAAATCGCGAATGTCCTTTGGGCAAACAGGTAGTGGATCTCCCGCACGACCGGGGGTGTTGTTAAACCGATCGTATGCTTTTTGCGTGTATCCATTGTAGTGATTCCACAGCGACATAAACACGTCGCGCACATCGCGACTCACCACAATGTATTTCACCTGAGAAAAAAACGGAATGCCATCCAATGGCAAATGCGACTTGATAAACCGCCGATGCGTTTGCTCCTTCAGCCGCTTCATCACCTGCTCCAAAGACGCAGGTCTAAAACCGATCCACGGTGATTTATCGCCTGGCGATACACCTTCTTCGCACATAAAAATCAGATTATAAACGATATACTGCATCCACGTGGTGCCACACTTATATGGTGTCGCAATCACAATATCATCTTCGCGCATCTCATACCCATCCCACCGTGTGCTGTCTATTGTATGATTTTGATAGACGTGCAATCGACTTGGAAAATCTTGTGACATAGGGTGATATTCCTTTTTGGCCAACAGAGATTTCACGAGTCAGCCCGATCCTTCCCCCAGCAGTTCCTCCACAACAGCCAGGAGTTCCTCAGGGGCGAATGACTTGGGAAGGGAGCGAAGGGCGCCGAATTCCCCAGCGTAAGACAGGTAGTCGAATCTGCCCTTTGCATCGCCTGCGGAAATGGCAATAATCTTTACATCTGGGAAATCACCCTGGAGTTCCCGAATGACCTCAAGCCCATCCTTTTGGGGCATGAAGATATCGGTAATAACGAGATCCGCTGGTTCCTGCCGGTAGAGCCGCACCCCTTCCTCGCCGGTGGAGGCATCCACAACGTCGTAGCCGGCTGCCTCCAGCATGTCCCGGAGGATCCGCCCGCACCAGGCCGCTGTCATCGACAACTAAGATACGAGCCATAGTTTGGTCTCCAACGAAAAAAGAGGAGCAGGAACCCCGCCCCTCAATTGCTCGACTTCCTACGGGACCTTCAACAGCCTCCCCGCGCCGTCGCCGGGGTAGTCCCGCGAGTTGGCGCCCGGATAGGCGTAGCCGTTGATGAAGACCCGGCGGGGGTGCCGGGAGCGGTTCGGCTCGCTGCCGTGGATGGTGTAGGGCCCGAAGAGGGCGACGCTGCCGGCCGCCATGAGGGCAGGGACGGCGGTTTCGGGGTCGAACAGGCCGGCGAGGGCCTGTGTGTCGTAGTCCTGCAGGCCGAGGTGGCCGAGCTTGCAGCTCCCGGGGATGAACTTCAGGGGGCCGTTTTCAGCGGTGATGTCGTCGATGGCGATGGCCTCCTGGACGAAGCTGCCCCGGCCGTTGACGTCGGTCCAGCCGGGCTTGCCGTAGCCCCGGTGCTGGCTGTCCTGGTGCCAGGGGAACGCGACCTCGTCGTCCGGCAGTTTGAAGTGGGCCTGGTTGATGAGCTGGACCATTTCGTCTGAACCCAGCAACTGACCGGCCATTTTCAGGAGGCGGGGGTCTCTGCCGTAGTCCAGGAGCACCGGTTCGGCAGCCCCGCACCAGGAGATGCGGCGGATGACGCTGGCAGTTCCCTTTTTGACGGTTTGCACGACGAACTGCGAGCCGTTGTAGATCCGGGTCTCGCCCAGGGCGAAGGCGGTCTCCTGCAGGCGGTCGAATGCGGCGCGCATGTCGTCGATCTCGGCGGCCGAGAAGGCGCCGGGTACGACGGTGAAGCCGGTTTCAAAGAATTCCTCGACCTGCGCAGAGCTCAGCTCAAAAGACATGGTTGGGAGTCCCTCTTTTTGTTTTTATTCTCCCGCCGGCCTCAACTTAATCGATTCCTGGAGTCATCACAGAATAGCCTGCGTCTGCAATCCTCTGCATAAATGCTCTCTATGGTCTTGACTTTTGGGTGCGCCGGGTTTATGGTACCTTACCGGTGCGCAGGCGCCCATCGGCCATTCGCATAGGGACGCATAGTGATGGGATGATCAAACGCCTGATTTTTTAGATTTGCGCAGGGGTTCTCCTATGTTTGAATTTGAATATAATCTCACCCTGATTTTGATCGTGCTGGGAGGAATTGCTCTGGTTCCCCTGTGGCTCCATCACATGTGGAAAACGATCCGGGCTTTGATCGAATACTGGGAGTCGAAGCGGGGAAGGCCGGAATCCGGATCCGGCCGGGAGCGCGGTTCGCGCCAGCTTGCCTGGATGCAGCGCAAGGGTGTTCTGTTTTTTGTTGGTACATTTTTTCTGTTTTCGGGCGTTGTCCTTACGATTCTTTTTAAGAACCGCATCTTTGTGCCTTTAATCGTGTCCGGGATGCTTTTTCTGAGCGGCCTGTTTTTTTATTGCCACTTCAGCACCTATTCCAAAAAGGAACGGTCCCTTTTTTCGGTTCGCGCCAACGGAGCGTTTGACACATCCGAACCCGAGCAACTGCTTCTTTTTACCCACCCCGTCTGGAATTTTGACAATCCCCTTCTGTTTCTCACCGGCGTGATTTTCCAGCTTTCGGGCGTGGCGCTCACGTTTACGTATGGGGATGTTTTCTTTTTGCTGTTGAGCGCATTCGGGGTTGTGTTCTGGCTGCATTTGTGGAGTTTTTACCAGTTGAATACGGTGACGATTACCAACAAAAGGACCACGCTGAAGCAGGGATTCCCTGCCGACTCTACGCTGGAGGTGCTGCATTCACGGGTCAGCACGGTTCAAACCAGCCAGGGGTTGCTCCAGCGACTCTGCCGCGTGGGGACGGTGGTCATTTCGAGTTCTGACCGGCCGGATATGATCGTCAACCTAAAAAATCCGGAGGGTGTTAAAGACCTTATCGAAAGCTCTCTTTCCTTAGAGGAGAGGCAGGCTGCCCGGGCGGATCGGCGGCGGTGATGATGAAGACGACGTTTGGACAGTTCATGGGGAATCACCGGCCAGGTCCCTGCGGCGCTGGATGATGTATTCGGCAATGTGAATGACAGTGTCGGTCTGTATGCGGTGTCGATTCTGGTCCAGGTGGTGGGCAACTTCGCGGAGGGCCCGGGTTTCGATGGAAAGGTGCTGACCGCCGACGCCGTGCATGCAGATGATGGCCCAGTGGCCATCCTTCGCGGCCTGCTCGATATAGGCGATCATTTCGTCTCCGGTGTTGCCCTCGACGGCCCAGGACCAGACGCAGGCGAGGTCGATGATCCGGGGGTTGTTGGGGCGTTCTCCCCATCCCCGGGCGGCTTTGAAGCGGCGGGCGACGAGGGGGACGTAGGACTGGCGGTTTTCGCCGGCGCCCACGTAGGTCTGGTAGCAGGGGTAGCAGAAGCTCCGCACGCCTTGCTGTTCGGGGAAGAGGCGGTTGAGCGCGTCGGTGGCGCCGTCAATGGTTTCTTCGATGTCGGCGAGGGTGAGGTTTTCCAGGCAGTAGCCGTCCGAACGGAATCCGAAATTGCAGGAGCAGGGGTGCTGAGAGGTGTGGTTGCCGATTTCGTGGCCATTCTGGCTGACCTGCTGCCAGCGGGGAACGTCCTGTTCCCACGATTCACGGCGGCCGGGGTTTACATAGAAGGTGCCCTTCAGGTTGTGGTCGTCCAGGCAAGGGATGGCGTTGTCCAATTGGGTCTGAGCGCCGTCGTCGAAGGTGAGGCTGACCGCTCCTTCGATTCCTTCGGGCCAGAAGGCAACGGGATCTTGCATGGGCGGGGTTCTCCTGAATGGTGAGAGACGCTACCAGACCTCCGGACGCGCCACCCCCTCAGGCGGTGGGCAGGACGCCGATGTCCTCTCCCCGGCGGAAGGCGAGGGCGTCGTCGATCATCCGGATGATGTCGTACTGAGGCCGAAAGCCGAGGACCTGTCGGGCTCTGGAGAGGTCGAATTCATAGAAGGTGGGCACGTCCTGAAGTTCGGCTTCGATATAAGGGATTCCGAGGCGCTCCGAGAGGTGGGGGACCGCCTCGTCCCAGGTGAAGGGACGGGGGCCTGCGAGCTGGATGGCGCCGCCTGCGGCTTCCGGTTTGTCCAGGGCGCAGAAGCAGCCGTGGACGATGTCGCGCACGTCGGCGATATGTTTTTTATGGGGTCTGCCGTTTTCATCCTTGAGAATGACGAGACGTTCTTCCCCCTCCCAGAGCGGAGCAAGCTCGGGACGGGTTTTGAGCCGGCTGAGGCGGAACTGGGGAAAGTCGAGGATTTCACCGGCGCCTACAACGAGGCAGAAGCGAAGAATGGTGACGGGCAAGGCGTAGGTGCGCCAGTACCCGGTGCAGAGTTCTTCGCCCACGGATTTGGAGAGGGAGTACCAGCCCCGGGGACGCCTGGGCATCCGGTCTTCCCGGATGGGTTCGGTCAGGCCGCCGGGAACATATTTTTCGTAGACCGCGTCGGTGCTGGCGAAGAGGAGATGGCGGACCTTTTCCGCTCTGGCGGCCTCCAGGATGTTGAAGGCGCCCCGGACGTTGATGTCGAAGTAGTCGGTTTCGGAAAAGGGCCCCCCGCCCTGGAAGGCGGCGCCGAGGTGATAGACGACCTCGATTCCCCGCATGACCTTTTGGACATCATCGGTATCCGTGAGGCTGCCGTGGTGGAGATCCAGGTCGAGGCCCCGGAGTTTCTCGACCCGGGGGTCCCTGGGCCAGACAAGCCCCCGCACCCGATGGCCACTTTCAAGGAGGACCGCTGCGAGGTTGGCGCCGATTCTGCCGGTGATGCCGGTGATGAGGGTTTGCATAGGATTGCCTTGGGAATGTGAGAGGTGAGGGGAAGGGTGGAACTCGCGTTTCATGGGTACGCAAACTTTGCCGTGAAATCAAGCCGAAAGGGAGGGGTGGGGGGAGGATTGTTGCTGTGGAGAAATTTTGCTTGCTATTGGCGCATTTTTTTCTTTTCAATAGTGGTTGATATTGATCTCACCCCGACGGAGATAGGCTATGTTTCAACCGCTTTCCAGCGCCGAGCTGCGGGTCCGCATTGCCCGGCTTCCCCGCGTGCCGCTCGGCCACTTTCCCACGCCCCTGGAGTTTTGCCCCCGGCTGACCGAAGCGGTGGGCGGGCCCCGGATTTTTATCAAGCGGGACGACTGTACGGGGCTTGCGTTTGGCGGCAACAAAACGCGCCTGTTGGAGTTTGCGGTGGCCCAGGGGATACAGCAGGGGGCGGATGTGTTGATCGGGGGCGCGGGGTCCCAGTCCAATCACTGCCGTCAGCTTGCAGCTGCTGCGGCCAAACAGGGCGTGGATTGCGCGCTGGTGGTGGTGAAGGACCACAAGAGCGGGTCGAAACAGGGCAACCTGCTGTTAGACGATCTGCTGGGGGCTTCGGTTCAGATGGTGGAGGTGGATTCCCTGGAGGCGTTGAAGGATGTGAAGCAGGCGCTGGCGGACCGGTTCAAACGGGAGGGGCGAAAGCCGTTTGTGGTGATGGATTCGGCCACCCAGCATTTCGGGGCAATGGGGTATGCGCTGTGTATGGCGGAGCTGGCCGATCAGTCCAGCCATCTGGGGGAGAAGATCCATACGCTGGTGGTCTGTTCGGGGAGCACCACACAGCCAGGGCTGATCTTCGGCAACAAGGCGCTGGGGATGGGGATTCGGATTATTGGGATGACGCCGATTGTCTGGTCGTACGATCTCAAGGAGGCTTTTCTAAGGGTGCTGGGCAGGATGGCCGGGGCGCTCGACATGGAGATTTCCTTTTCGGCGGAGGATATTATCAATCTGGACAGCTATATCGGTCCGAGGGGGTACGGCTACGCTTCGGCGGAGGGAAACGAGGCCCTGCGGCTGATGGCCCGGACAGAGGGGGTGTTTCTGGACCCGATTTATTCGGCCAAGGCCCTGGCCGGGCTGATCGAGCTGGTCCGGAAGGGGGAAATAGGGGGATACGAGGCGGTGGTTTTTCTGCATACGGGAGGGACGCCGGCGCTGTTTTCCTATGCCGAGGAGTTGACCGGATAGCGGGCTTTTCGTACATTCCCCGAAAAGGCAGGGGTCAGGATTATTTCGGATTTGGGATTTCGGATTGCGGAAATCAAGGTTTTTCAATCCGCAATCCACAATCTGCAATCCGCAATTTGGTGGGGTCAGCCCCTATCGTGCCACCCTGTATTTTATTTTATTCTCCCAGCAAAGGGAAACGTGTATGGTTAGCGCAGATATCGTGAATCCGCCGCCGGAGTTGACAGCGGAGACGTTTGAAGATCTGTTCGAGACCTGCCGGCCCCGCGCAAGCGAGGAGCGGTGGACGGAGGTGCCCTGGATCGGGAATCTCTGGGAGGGGCGCCAGCAGGCGGCCGAACTGGAGAAGCCGTTGTTCATCTGGGCGATGAATGGGCACCCACTGGGGTGCGTGTGAAACAACGGAGTTGTGGGCCGTGCGCTCACTTTTTCCGATCCACGGGTGATCGCGCTGTTGAACGAGAGGTTCGTTCCCGTCGCCGCCAATATCAGCCACCTGCAGCGCCAGGACGACGAGGAGGGACGATTTTTGCGCCTGGTCTCCTGGCAGGGCCGGTTCGGTCTTTCCTTCGAAGAGGCCGGCGTGCGGATGGCCGATACGGATCACGGGGAGTGCCACCAGGGGCAGTTTGTGACGACGACGGAGGGGGAGCTGCTGGGCTCTCGCCACGTGCGGGACCCGGATCAGCTTTTGGAGATGATGGAGCAGGCGCTGGAGAACTGGGAACATCGAGAGACCCAGCAAGGGTGGTTCCAGATCGGGGAGGTGGAAGGTCCGGACACACGGTTTGCGTGGGCGTACCCCGAGGACGGCCTGGTGCTCCACCTGGGGGTGAAGGATCTGCCCCGGCAGGTGGAAGCGCAGCCGTGGAGGATTCCGGACTCCCACAACCAGGATTATGTCTGGATCTCGCGGGAAGAGATGTTTTCGGTTGTGCCGCCCGATGCGGCGGCGGGCGATTCGTTCCCGATGCCGGAGGGGGTGGTCCGGCGGCTGGTCCGGTTTCATCTGATCGACAGCGTGCGGGGGGAGACGTCTCCCTGGCCGTCCGAGGCGCTTCGGGATGTGGAGATGCGGTTGACGGTGACCGGGGTGACGGGGGCGCGGGTGGACCTGGCGCTTTCTGGACATGCGGTTCTATGCGAGGAGGGGGATTGGTGTACGTTTCCGCCCCGGGAGTCGGTTTACCAGCGGGGAGAGATGTGCTGTGTGATTCGCGAGCGGGGGTTTGACGCGAAGCTGCTGGGGTATCTTTCGTTCGACCGGCAAGCGGAGCGGTTTTCGCGGTTCGACCTGGCTGCGGTGGGATCGCGGTGGGGAGCCACGACTTTTAACAACCGCCGGGAGGATGTGGAGCCAGCGCCGATGGGGATCGCGATGACGATTGCGGACCGTGAAGAGCGGGACCGCACCCCGCCGCATGCGAGCCGAAGATCGTATTTTGATGCGTGAGCAGAGTGCAGAAATTGGTCGAGGCCCCGGAGACGACCCTCCGGGGCCTTTTTTCTGGATACGGGCCTTGAAATGAGGTATATTACACTTTCGTGATCGGCGCGAGGACGTTTTTTGCGCATAACTTGAAACAGAGATGCGGATGGTTTTGAAGGAGGGTAGAAGCGATGGATAAGCTGGCAATCCTGGGCGGGCCCAAGGCGGTACAGACCGATCTGGGAGATATGTTCACGTGGCCGATTATTACCGAGGAGGACGAAACGGCCGCCCTGGAGGTGCTGCGCCGAGGCGCTATGTCCGGGACGGACGTGACGATGGAGTTCGAGAAAGAATTCGCCAAATGGCACGATATGAAGTACGCGCTTGGGCACAATACGGGCACGGCTTCGCTGCATTCGGCCATGTTCGGGTGCAAGATCGGTGTGGGGGACGAGATTATCTGTCAGAGCATGACCTTCTGGGCGTCCGTGCTGCAGGCGATGAACCTGGGCGCTACGATCATTTTCGCGGATTTGGACCCGGATACACTGACGCTGGACCCGGAGGATGTGGAGCGGAAGATTACGGATAAGACCAGGGCGATTATGGTGGTCCACTATATGGGGCATCCGACCGATATGGACCCGATTATGGAGATCGCCAACGCGCGTGGGATCAAGGTGATCGAAGATGTGTCGCACGCACACGGCGCCCTGTACAAGGGCCGGCTGGTGGGCACCATCGGACACGTGGGTGCGATGTCGTGTATGTCGGGCAAATCCCTGGCGATTGGCGAGGCGGGGATGCTGATTACGAACGACAAGGAGATCTACGAGCGCGCGGCGGCATTCGGGCACTACGAGCGCACGGGGCAGATCGAAAATCCGGAGCTGAAAAAATTCTCCGGACTGCCCTTAGGCGGGTTCAAGTACCGGATGCACCAGCTTTCATCGGCGGTGGGTCGCGTTCAGCTTAAGTACTATCAGGAACGGGTGGACGAGATCCAGAAGGCGATGAATTATTTCTGGGATCTGTTAGAGGGGGCGCCGGGCATCAAGGCGCACCGGCCGCCAAAAGACTCGGGAAGTACGATGGGGGGATGGTACGCGGCGCACGGGCTTTACGCTCCGGAAGAGCTGGACGGGCTGAGTGTGCAGAAATTTTGCGAGGCGGTACGGGCGGAAGGGGTGTCGACCAGCCCGGGAGCGAACCTGCTGCTGCACCTGCACCCGGTTTTAAACGATGCGGATGTGTACGGCGACGGCAAGCCGACGCGTATCGCCCACTCGGATCGGGACGTGCGAGAGGGAGAGGGCAGTCTGCCCGTGACGGAGCAGATGACGGAGCGGGTGTACTCCATTCCCTGGTTCAAGCATTATCGTCCGGAGATTGTCAAGGAACACGCCGAAGCGTTTCGGAAGGTGGTGACACAGGCAGGAGAGTTGAAGTAAGGGGCTTGAGGTTTGAGGCTGAGAGCTTGCCCACCCGTCCCAGAAAGACGGGATTTGGTTTTGTACGCCTCCGGTCTCTGAATGCAACGGACGGTCGATCACAGTCGGCCGTCCGTTTTTCTGCTTTCAGCCGTGCTGTTCCAGTGCGCCCTGTTCCGGCCAACCGGAAATGTTCCGGGTTGACCACCAGCGCAGGCTCGCAAGCGTACCGACCAGCGTTACCGTTCCGGCCAGGAGGATGGTTAGGATCAGCCGCATGATGTATGACCTCTCAACTATTGCGGGAGAAGCATAGCAAGTGTGGGGAAAGTAATATAACGAATAACGATACGGGATGCTACTCCTATACTAAGAGCTTGCTGGATTTTTACTGCAAACGATATGCCATAAAGGAACACAGCAGGTCTCAAAGTTGTAACTGACTCTTACAGAATGCGTTCCGGGAAATTTAGCAGCGTGAAGCGTAGCCCGGGCGCAGGGTTTTGGGTGATATTGCTGTTATTTTATCGTTAAATGGCACTTTTGCGCCCAGGATGAGGCAGATATACCAGGACTCTGGAAGGATTGCCTTCCAGAGTCCTTTTTCTGCCGAGCAGGAGGTTTCCGGCCCCTGCCGGGGATAAAAAAGCAGCAGGCCCTCCATCTAAAAGGCCTGCCGCTGTTCTTATTCTTCCGAAGACGCGCTTCAGCTCCGGCCGTACTGGCGGATGAAGTCTTCCACCATTTCACGGGCCTGATCGTCGCTGAACTGCTGCGGCGGGGTTTTCATGAAGTAGGAGGACGGGGCCACCAAGGGGCCTTTGAGGCCGTGTTCGAGGGCCAGCTTGCAGCAGCGGACCGCATCGATGACCACGCCGGCGGAGTTGGGCGAGTCCCAGACTTCGAGTTTGAGTTCGAGGTTGAGGGGCACGCCGCCGAAGGTCTCCCCTTCCATCCGGATGTGACACCACTTCCGGTCTTCCAGCCAGGGCACGTGGTCGCTGGGGCCTACGTGGACGTTGCCTTCGCCTAAGTCGTAGTCGAGCTGGGAAGTGACGGCGTTGGTCTTGCTGATTTTTTTGGATTCGAGCCGGGAGCGCTCCAGCATGTTGTAGAAGTCGGTGTTGCCGCCAAAGTTGAGCTGGTAGGTGCGCAGGAGTTTGACGCCCCGCTCGCGGAAGAGCCGGGTGAGCACCCGGTGGGCGATGGTGGCGCCGACTTGAGATTTGATGTCGTCGCCGATGATGGGCAGGCCCCGCTTTTCAAAGCGTTCGGGCCAGTACCCGGCGCTGGCGATGAAGACGGGAACGCAGTTGATAAAGCCGCACCCGGCCTGCAGGATCTGTTCGACGTACCACTTGGTGGCCTCTTCACTGCCCACAGGAAGGTAGCTGACCACGACGTCGGTCTTCGTGGCTTTGAGGATTTCGACCACGTCCACGGTGGGCGGTTCGGCTTTTTCGATTACTTCGGAGAGGTATTTGCCCAGGCCGTCGTGGGTCATCCCCCGCTGGACGGGCACGTCTAAGTGGGGCACGTCCGCGAATTTGACGGTGTTGTTCGGATGGGCCAAGATGGCTTCGCTGAGGTCCTTGCCGACCTTTTCCTTGCCCACGTCGAATGCGGCCGAAAACTCGATGTCGCTGATGTGATAACCGCCCAGATCAACGTGCATCAGGCCCGGGACAAAAGCGTCTTTGTCCGCGTTTTTGTAGTAGTGCACACCCTGGACGAGGGAGGAGGCGCAGTTGCCCACGCCGATGATAGCTACCCGAGCTTTTCTTTTGCCCATTGCGAATCTCCTCCGGTAAAGTAGGAATGAAAAATCAGTTGATGGAGATAAAATAGAAAATTTAATATATATAACAAATGAATAATTACTATATTATCTATAGATATTATCTATAGTTCTTTTTGGCGACAAACAACAGACAGGGGTCCGTGGTCTACAAGGAGGGTGTTGTGAACCTGCACCATCTCCGCTATTTCCTGGCGGTGGCCCGCACGGGGAGTTTCAGCCGGGCGGCGCAGGAGATGCACGTGACCCAGCCAACGGTAAGCAGCGGAATCGGAGAACTGGAACGGGCGCTGGGCGTGAGGCTGTTCAACCGGGGCAGCCGGCACGTTTCGCTCACGATGGAGGGGCGGTCGCTGGTGACCTATGGCATGCAGATCCAGGACCTTGTGGAGGAGGCGGAGGACCGGCTGAAACGACGGGATGTACAGCCGGGAGAGGGGTTCCAGATCGGGGCGATCGATGCGGCCGTGACCTATCTGCTGCCCGATATCTTGAAGGCTTATATGCGGGATTATCCCGAGGTGGCGCTTTCGGTGCAGGTGGCGCCTTCCCGCTACCTGGTAGAGGATTTGCTCTTGAATCGGTCGGAGTTTGCAGTGATTTCACTGCCGTTTACCCATCCCAAGATTGAGACGGTTTCGATCTACCAGGATTCGATGCCGCTGGTGGCGGGCGCGTCCCACCCGTTTGCCAATCGGGAGTCGGTGACGCTGGAAGAGGTGGCGTCGGGACCGTTGATCCTTTTCCACGCCGATTCGGTTTCCCGGAAGATCGTGGACGAGCAGTTCGCCGAGGCCGGCGTGTCGCCGGGGGTGGTGATGGAGATGCGCAGCCCGGAGGCGATGCGGAAGCTGGTGGAGGTAGGGGTCGGAATTTCTTTTTTACCCGGGTTGACCGTTCAGGAGTCGCTGACGTCGGGGGTGCTGCGGGAGGTGGCGGTAGACGGGGTGGCGTTCCGCCGGGAGATCGGCGTGGCCTGGCGGCAGGGACGCTACTTTGGACCGGCCATTCGGTATTTTTTGGATGCGATTTTTGAGCAGTACGGGAATTAAAGGGGGGAGATTGGGGCGCGGCGCCGGAGCCGGGAGGTGTAGAGGGCGCCGCCCACGATCAGGGCGAGGCTGATCCACTGGTACAGGGTCAGGCCGAGGGAGACTTTGGGATTGAGCCGAATAAATTCGACGGCAAAGCGAGCCGCGCCCGCCAGGATCAGATAGACGCACAGGAGCACGCCCGGGGTCTGGATACGGGTGCGGAGACGCCAGAGGATGGCAAAGAGGATGGCCATTTCAAGCATTTCGTAGACGGGAGCGGGATGCACCCGGTCCAGGGTGGGGACGGTGCCGTTGGGATAGGCCATGGCCCAGGGGAGGTCGGAGGGAAGGCCGTAGTCCCCGTCTCCGGCAAGCTGGCAGCCGCCACGACCGAAGAAGTAGCCTGCAATCAGGCTGGGGACCATGGCGTCGGGGATTTCCCATCGGAGGTGACCGTACCGGTGGAGGGTCCAGAGTACGGCGGCAGCGCCACCGATCAGGCCGCCATACCATGTGAGGCCGCTGCCGGAAAAGATCATGCCGATGGGGTCCCGGTACAGAAAATCGAGGTTTTCGAAGAGGTAAAAGAGCTTGGCGCCTCCGATGCCTCCGACCATGGTAGAGAGGACGATGGAGTCGGTCAGGTCCGGGTCAAATCCCTTTCGGATCAGTTCCCGTTTTAACAGGTAACGGCCCGTCAAGAATCCCAGGAGCATCATGAGGCCAAAGCTGGCGATGCGGATGGGGCCGATTTCGAAGAGAATAGGGTACAATAGTTCGGCCACTTTTAAGCAGCAATTTTGCCATAATCCCGCAGTTTTTGGTATTGGGGAGATTTTTTAATCAAATTTAGGTCGAGGTCTAACATTAAAAAAATATTCTGGAGAAAATACGTGTTGAAATAACAGGCTTTTACACTGGCCATGGAAAAGGGTATGGGTCTCGTATCTGATTGGGCTTGTAAGTGTTCCGTTTTGGCTAAATTGAGGGTTGTCAAAGAGGCATTAAAATGGAAAGCCAGCCGTTTTTGATCTCTGGCTTGACAGTCGCACAATCCGGTGAACTGTTTGGCATCTCTGAAAATAAATTCAATTTGGAAACGCGCTTTGTAATATCTGACAATCGTCTTGGCACTTAGGTCTTTGTCGGTTGAAAACAAGATCGCATATTTCTTCTTGTCCTTGTTCGTGTGATCCAGCAAGACGACGGCTTTCAAATTGCGTTTTAAGGAGACGTGATTCAAGACAAGACTGTAAATGGCGATGCCATCTTGTGTTTGGATATATGAAAACCGAGACAGGTCCTGCCAGTTGACTTTGCCGTCATAGGTCTTGTGCCTTCCGCTTCCCTTTTCCCGTTTTGGTCCGGTGTAGAGATAGCGCATATTGGCGTCGCAGCGCAATTTGCCGATCTGGTGTAGATCCAAATCACGGACGCCATCAACAAATTTCTTCTTGCTAAAATAGCCATCGACAACGGTATATTTTTCATTCTCTAACAAGCTGGGTTTGACATCACTCAGGTGCTGTAAATACTGATCTGTTAGGGTTTCGACGTCTTCTGCCTGTTTGGAGCTTTGCTTTTTCGACTTGGCTTTCCCCTTTTTTTTGGTGCCCTTTTTCTTGACGGTCCTTTTCTTTTTATTGACCTTGACGACATCCTGTTTAGGCTTAGACTCAGACATTTGGCGTTCATCTCCAGGATCGGTTTGACGAACGGACAGCGTAAAGCCTGTGTTTCTCAAAACATCCACGATGGCCACACTGGAGACTTCCAACCCCTTTTCGCTCCGACGATGACAACCGTTCCAGAAATAATCCAGACCATAGGTCTGCTTGCCCGACTTGGACACAAAAGAAGCATCTAACACGATGATCCGTTCACTTTCTCTGCCCAGGCTTTCATTGATCACCGCTCGGTTGAAGGCCACAAATTCAAAGGGTTTGGCAAACTGGCGTGAATACGTCTTCTGTGACAAAGGAGAGTAACGCGATAGGTTACGAAAATTGATCTTGCCGTGAGCTGTTAGGATCGCTGTAAACACAGCCATCAGAAACTTTTTTTGAGGCTTGGAAATCTTGAAACTCTTGAGTATCTTTTCTGCCAGTTCCATTGTGCCGTCTCTCCAGATAAAGGGTATCGTTGACGTGGTGGTCTATGATACCTAATCTGCGTGAACGGCACTTTTTTGTCAAAGAAAACTGTCCGCCATATTGAGGGTACATAGATTCGAAAAAAATTTCAAAAAGGCTCAGTGGAGGGCCGAAACGCTGTGCTCCGGGTACTCATGTGCCTTCGAGTAGGCGGCGGTGGTGGTGAGACGGCGTGAGGCGGCCTCACAGATTTTTTCGCCTGTAACCGTTTAAGTGGTTTTTCTCCGCGTCCTCCGCGTCCTCCGCGTCTCTGCGGTGATCGCTTACTTTCGCCTTACAGTTGAAACCGCTTGGTCTCCACCGCGTTCAGCGTCTGCTCGACGAGGGGGTCCAGGTCGAGTTGGGACTCGATGGCCCGGACGGTGTCCAGATTAGCGCGGGTTTCGGGATGTTTGGGGACAAAGACGGTGCAGCAGTCTTCGTAAGGTTCGATGGAGGTTTCGTAGGTGCCGATCCGTTTTGCTTCGGCAACGATTTCTTCTTTGTTGTCGCCGGCTAAGGGACGCAGGATGGGCAGGGGAGTGATTTCTTCGATGGCCCGGAGGTTGGAGAGGGTCTGGGAGGCGACCTGGCCCACGTTTTCGCCGGTGACCAGGGCCTGCGCACCTTCCTTAGAGGCGATGGCTTCGGCGATTCGGAGCATGACGCGGCGGTAGAGAACGACGCGGTAGCCGGGGAGGGCGTGGGTCATGATGTGCCGCTGGATTTCGACAAAGGGGACCAGGTAGAGGGTCGATTTATACTGATGGTGGGTGAGGATGCGGACCAGCTCTTCGGTGTTTCGCTGGGAGTTGCGGTCGGTGTAGGGCTGGCTGTGGAAGTGGACGAAGACGAGCCGCACGCCCCGCTTCATGATCCGGTACGAGGCCACCGGGGAGTCGATACCGGAAGAGAGAAGGCTGACGGCCCGTTCGCTGACGCCTACCGGCAGGCCACCCGGTCCCGGGAGCTTTTGGGTGTAGATGAAGGTGCCCTGGTGGGAGAGTTCAATAAAGCAGGTGAGGTCAGGGTCCTCCATTTTTACCTGCGCCTGTGAGCGGTCCTGGATGTGGGCGCCCACGTCGCAGTTAATTTCATTCGAGTTCATGGGGAAGGTTTTGTCGGCACGTCTGGCGGCAATTTTGAAGGAGGCGAAGCGGGCTTTCTGAACAACGGCCCAGGCGGCCTCCCGGATGGCTTCGATGGCGGAGGGGACACGGACGGCCTCGGAGAAGTTGGCCACGCCAAAGACGCCGGAGAGACGTTCGCGGACAATGCCGAAGGGCGTATCGGGCGTAAGCTCCAGGAGGATACGGCCGGTGATGCGGCGCACAGCGCCACGAGGAACGCCTTTTAAGGCCTGTTCGATGTTGCGCAGGAGCTGGTTTTCAAACCGGCTCCGATTTTTGCCTTTCAGGCCGACTTCGTGGTAGTGAATGAGGAAGAGCCGTTCCGATGCGGCGTCCATGAGAACCTCGTTAAATAGGTATTTCCTCGCCGTGTTCCAGACGATCGGCCATGACCCGCAGGGCCAACGCTTTGACCTTCACGACCGCCTCTTCCCGATTCCGTCCATAGGCCATTACACCCGGTAAGTCGGACACTTCAGCGATCCACCGACCATCTTCTTCTTGCTCAAGCTCTATCTTCATAAGCTTATACCTCCCCTTCTTTTGAATATCACCATTGGCCCTTTTTTTGTCAAGCCGCTTGCGCAAACACTTTACCGATTGTCCAGCCGACTCAGAAACTCATCGAGCCATTCATCGGGCCCCCCGTGCCCGGCGAATTTTTGCTGAATCTCCTCATCGGTATGGCAGTCCGATCCGCCCGTTGAAAATAACCCGTGCTGTACGCAGTATTCGCGATAGCGCAGGGTGTACTCGGGCGGTACCCCCGGATGGGCGCATTCGATGCCGTCAAGCTGACATTCCGCGCGAAGGGCATCCATTCTGGAGATGTCGCCCTGGTTGAAGTACCCGTGCGGGTGCGCGATGGCTACCAGGGCGCCGGCCCGTTTGACGACCGGAACCACATCCGCTACGTGCGGGTAGGGCGGAAAGTGGACTTTTCCCCGGGCCTGTTTCAAGACGTCGTTGTAGTCTTCTTCGGTGTCGATAAACCCCTGTTCCACACAATAGGCGCGTATCACCTTTCCTCTCACGTGCGTGTTGCCCTGTACGTCTATGGCTTTGGACGGGCGATAGGATTTGAGCAGGTCCAGACGATGGGCGTCGGTGAAGTCGTGACCCATCGCCTGCAGGCCTCTGGATAGGGCCGCGCCCGAGGCCCGCTGCCAGGCGTGATAAGCGCTCAGGAGGTTCTGTAATTCTTCCGGAAACGGATTCGGGAATCCGTAGCAGAGCAGGTCGACGGACCCGATGGAGGTGGTGACGCTGAGTTCCGCCGAGGGGATGGCGCGTACGTCCGGATAGTCCTGAGCGATCTCGAGGACTTCCTCCAGAGAGTCCAGGATGTGGTGATCGGTAATGGTTATGCAGCGCACGCCGAGTTCACGGGCACGCTTAAAATGATTCTCCGGGTGCGCTGTGGCGTCGTAGCTCCAGTAGGTGTGGAGGTGCAGATCATAGGGTGCGTTCTGAGTGTTCATTGAGGATCTCCTACTCTTGAGCCTTTCGACGTTTCTTTTTAATGAGGATCAGCAAAAGGGCAAAAACGACGTGCGTACTGTCTGAGTCTGCTGCCTAACCCCCCGACTTCCTCCGGCGGACGGTCTGGATGGTCTCGTCGAGACGCTGGAGAAAGCGGGAGCGATCTCGTTTCTCGAAAGGAGCCGGTCCCCCCGTCATGGTACCGAGGTCGCGGAGGTGAGACATGAGCTCCCGCTTTGCGAGGGCTTCGCCGATGGTGTCATCGGTGAAAACCCGCCCCCGTGGACCGAGTACCAGAACACCCTTTTCCAGGCACCGGGAGGCAAGGGGGATGTCTCCCGAGATCACGATATCGTCCTCGGTGACATGCTCGACAATCCAGTCATCGGCCGCGTCGAGCTGCCCATCCACAACAACCAGTTCGAGCCAGTCCTCAGCCGGCACCCGCATCCACGCGTTCGCCACCAGGATGACTTTGAGCCCATAGCGTTTTGCCACACGGTAGACCTCCTCTTTCACCGGGCAGCCATCGGCATCGACGAAGATGTCAAACAACCCCGGACCTTTCGCTACGATGGTGCGAGACACGCTTCACAAAACGATGCGGATCAGGCATAAAACCACCCGGTAGAGAAGATTTTGAGCATAACTTCGCCGTTTCCCTGGGTGCTTTCCGGGCACGTATACCAGGTGACGAAGACTTCATCGTCGAGGAAGGTCACAGAGGGATACCCATTGCTATGTCCCTTCCGATCTTCCAGGGTGCGGATATGTTCCCAGGTCCGTCCCCCGTCCCTGGAAATGGCGCTGCACAGAGGGTTTCGCGGGTGATGCGTAATGCCCCTCTCGCCGGCGCCTTCCCGCAGCCCATAGGGGACGGCATTGTTCCAGATCAATAACAGATGATCGGTCCCTGGAATGGTTTTCAAGCAGGAAGCCGAAGACGGCGACGGCAGCCCGGTCGGTTTCCCCGTCTGCCAGGTTTCACCCCGGTCGTGGGACTCGGTCCGGTAGAGTTCCCCCAGGCTGGTTCTCAATACGGCAAAAAGAGAGCCATCGGGACACTCACCCACCGCCGGCTCTTCCGCCCCGCGTTTGGGCAAATCCACTTTCTGTCGGCTGGGCTGCCAACTCCGTCCCTCATCGTCCGAATAGAAGCAAAACGCTTCCCAGTGATCGCCCGAACCATACATCGGACCGGCATGGCAGGGCAGGATGATCCGACCCGAGCTGTGCTGTAGAATATGGTCCGCGTTTGTGAAATACACCCCTCCGGTGGGTGAAATCTGTTCGATTGGCCCCCACGTTTCACATTCATCCAAAGACCGTTTGATGTAGATGCGCAGGTCCTGTTTTTGAATGTCGCGCTCGGTAAAGGAGAACAGAATCTCGCCGGAGGCCAATCGGAGGAGGTTGGGATGCTTCACATTGTCAACCCCGCGATTTTCCTGCAGCGTGAAACGGCCGCTCCAGGTCCTCCCACGATCGGTGGAGATCCTGGCCGAGATCTGGCAGGGAGCGTCATCCTGGCTCCCTCCCTTGTCGTAGGGTGAGCGAAAGATGAGGCTGGGCCGGCGCTGGTAATATTCACACCAGACCAGCATCAGGCGGTCTTCGCTCAGGGGAAAGATGAGCTGGTGGTCATTACGCGGGTGCTCGGCAGCCCACGGTGTCAGGCTGCATGAGTAGATTTCGTCCACAGGATCAAATCGTCTCCCTTGCGATCAACGTGTCAGTGTCTCAAGCAACTCGACGCTGGTATCGGCCCACAGCTCTGCGGTTCCTTTTGGCGCGCGGACGTGCCGACAGAGCCTGGTCTCATAGCTTCCCTCGTCGAGTGCCTGATCGGTTGCTACGTAGCCGACGGAACCATTCGCCAGTCCCACGACCATCGTCTGGTCCATGGGAGATCGGGCCTTGATGTCCAGCCCGACCTCGGCAAACACCTCTCCGTGCAGTCCGACAATCCCCAGGTCGCCAATCCGCAGCGCCTGCACGGGGATGTCCCACTCCGTCGCGCTTTCGTTGAGAAGAACGATCTCGCGCGCATATATCCACTCCGCGTCGCTCCAGTTCTCGCCGGACGCATACAGTTCCCTGGCCGAGGCAAGCTCCTCGGCAGTCGGTGTTCTTGCAAGGAAGGGAATCCGCCTCAGGATCGCTCTTAGGGCGATATCCGACTTGAAATCATCTTCCCGGAGCAAATTCCATTGTTTCCAGGTCTCCGCCGCAACGACATTGCCCACCCGCTCAATTTCGCTATAGGCGTGCGTGGGAGGCCGGGCGGGACGGGAAAAGTCGCAGTTGTTTATGTCGCCCTGGCATCCGTTGGCCATAATGGCAACAAACTCCGCCCCGGCCATCCGCTGGAGAGCAGCGCCGAAAGCACTGAAGTAGTCAGCCGACACCCAGCTCCCCTGAGACGAACCCACGTAGTGCAGCGACAGGTTCGCATACACCGCAACAGGATGCCGTCCTGTCGGCTCACGGATCACCAGCAGGCCCAACCGGGGATCCGTGGGCCCCGCCGGCCTGATTGCATCCGGATTCTCGTACCCCGGGTTCATGCGAACCGAACCGTCTTTCATGTGCCAGCGACGGTTATGGACCTCTTCGGCGCAGTTGCCCGACGCGTGCGCTGCCTCGGCGGGCACCTGATCTCGGACTGCCATGAGCATCGCATCGGCGATCTTGGGGATGAGGGACTCCGCGTACTCCGGCTCATCGGGCGTACCCAGTGCGCCCACCGCACTGGGCGCCGTATGCGTATGCGTCGGCGATATCAGCACGTGATCGGGTGGAATCCCCGTCTGCTCACTGATCCGGGCCTTGGCAGCCTCAATCACGCGAACCGGAATGTCGATCAGATCACAGCTTACCAGACCCAGGGTCATCTCCCCATCACTTAACGCGATCGCTCTCACATACAACTCGTCGTGGATGCGGTCGGCCGTCCGGTCCTGGAAACTGCCGACGAGGTGACACCCCAGATCCGGCGTGATATTTGTCTTTGCCGCTCCCGCCTTCAACGTTCCCATCGTTGCCATTCCTCCCCTCAGATGTGTGTGCGTATGTCCTTCACTCGTCTCCCTTATCCGCTGTGTTCCGCCTCTCCAGATAGGGGGTTAGGCACGGCTTGGGCGCAGGTCGATGTATCGCCCGTTGCCCGCCTCGCCCCGCACGAGATAGACCGGGATGGGATGTTGGTCCATGTCCACCCACGCGGTATCACTACTGCAGTAGCGAATCGTATATCCCGCTCGCCTTCGTGCGCTACGGTTCGATCCGCTGGCGTGCAGAAGAAATGAATCGGGAATGGACACACTCCCGGCTGCCATCTGGAGTATGACGGCACGTGTTTCCATCTCGGGTGTCACGACGATCTTTTTGCTCCGGGTTATGCCTTCAAATCCAGGCTCCATGACCCCGCGCCCTTCCACAGTAGATAGAGGCTCAGCGCAATCACTATCAACGGGATTATCGGCTCACTCGGCTGTAAAGGGAACAAGGAAGGATCGTCAACCACCACATGTACGTACGTCGCCACCACCATAATGCCCATGACCACCCCTACCGCTGGCCGGACGAATCCTCCGGTAGCGAGCACAACGCCGAGCAATATCTCAAGAAATGGCACCGTCCACCGCGTGATTGAGTATAACGGCAGGTTGGCCGCCAACAACTGACCTGACCAGGCATCGGCGAGCATTGGTACGAGGAGTTTCATTGTTCCGGTCATAAGAAACAGGACCGCCAGGAGGAGCCGGATACCGCCTGCCAGCTTGTTATTAGAGGTTTGTCGAATGTCATCCAGGGTCATCGTAGCGGTCCCTCCTTAAGATGATGCGTGTCTGTGCTACTGCATAACGTTAGAGTTCAGCTGCGTGTCCGGACAATCACCACAGTAGCACGTCGGCTGCAACGATCTCGTTAGGAGTCTTGTCGCACTGGGGGAGCAAGGATGGTTCTGTCGCTTTCATTCTGTTTCTGTCTGGCATTTTTCAGTATACGATCAATGTCGAAATCCATAGGCTTCGCCAGGGCCTCCTTGATCCGTCTCGTTTCTCGGATGACCTCATCTGTGGTTTCTTCTTTGTTGATCTGTCCCATAGCGATCAATCTCCTCGTGGGTATTTTCATAGGGCTCAAAGCACAAACGGCGACACGCGATCGAGACGACCGACACGTGCTGACGAAATCGTTAAAGCAACTCGGCTCGCTTCAAGCGGCTGATGAGAGCCGGCCGTCTGGAGTAAGTTCGTTCGATTTCTTCAATCCGATTCCGAACTTTCGCCAGGGTTCCTTGATACTCGGCAAGATCATGGAGTTCTTTTAATCGTTTTACCGCCTTGTCATAAGCCGAGGGCTGCCTCTCCTGAATGAAAGCATCAACTTCTCTCCAAACCTCGCTCTCTTTCTGTGCCAATGCCTCCAATTTGCGCCGTCGAGCAAGTTCCGCCTTGCGTCGTTTTTCCTCATCCTTCTTTTGACGCCAGGTTGCTGCGGCTTCAATCAACGCTGAGATCGTCCTTTTTTCTGCATCTGAAGATTGCCTTACAGGTCGATCTTGAGCTGTAAGCTCCTTAAGCCGCCTGTTCAGAAGCACTGACAGATTCTTCTCTCCCCGTACTGGTATTCACTCATTGTCTCCCTCCTGATTTTGTACCTATTTTTTGGTGTCTCAGGTGGGAAAATCTTCGTCGTTTCGCGCTCTGCAATATCAGCAATTAGTTCAACCCTAAGCCAACCACTAAACCCACAGCAATGCCTAAACCAACAAACATAGACCCTACGACCACACCAATGGCGACATTACCTTCGCCTAATTGCTTCGACGTATCAAAAGGTGTAATCCAGTCCAGTATTTTATAACCCAATACCATCAATAAAATGGTCAATAACGCGCCTAAAATCGCATAAATAAAATTTGATACAACAATGGCTATTTCCATGATTCACTCCTATCTTAATGTTTGTTTAATGGATTTAATTTTCGTTACATAGCCCAAGGTTTCCTTACTATGTTTACCTGTAACCTTAGGCAAGGTTTGTTCTATAGAACTCCATAAATCAGGATTTATACCCGAACGTTTTGCGCGTTTTTGCGCTTTAATAATATTCCCCTTACCTGCATTATAAGCGCCAAATGTGAAATTCAGGCGGTCTTGAAAAGGCCGATCTGCCTTAAATAAATTCCATATAGAACGGTTATAGGAAATGCCCGCGGCAATATTCCACTTTGGACTGTTACTACTGCCTTTAATATACCGATGACGCTTAATAATCTCTTCGTAAGTAGCCGGCATGATTTGCATAAGCCCAATAGCACCCACATGGGATTTAGCGTTTTTTTTAAGTCTCGATTCTGCTATTGCCTGCGCCTTAAAATGATGCCAGTTGAAAGCCGGGCCAAAATTACGTTTGGTGTATTTTGAGAAGTAATGATCATAACGGGTGACGTTATTATAAAGGCGGAAGTCTTCTCCATCCCCATTGTTGTTATACAAAAAGTTGTTTTGGTTTTCCGCGAAAGCACCATTGGTCCCAAAAACATTCCCCTGTATAAGAATCAATGTCATCAAAATTAAGGTTTGCTTTTTCATTATGTTAATATTTTCCATTCCTGGCGGGAATTTACTCTGTTTCATCTCCGCTTTCTCCCTCGGCGCCGATATGCAGTGTTTGCTTCCGGATCTGGGACATAAATTACTCTCACATAGCGGCCTGCGGAAGTCTGGCCTATCGCAACCCTCGAGTCTTCTTGACCCGGTCGGTCTTCACCCGGCCGTAATAGCACCTCTTCAACTTCGGACTCAGATACACTATGGCGGTAAATTATGAGGTAATCCCGTTTCTGGGTCGATGAAGAAACGAACTTCCACAATATCGTCCCTCATTCCTTGTTGGTGGCTAACTATGCAATTGAGAAGGTCTACATAGCGCCAGTGCGGGTCCGGCGCTTTCCAGAACTTTAGACGCCGCAATGCTCGCCTAACCTGCTCTCTCAGGCGCTTTTCCTCACTGCCAGATGCCGGTATGAAGAAAACGCATCACGTGTTCATTCCTTTCCAAGGCTGCCGGCCCCCTGTCCCTGTGATGCATGGGTACACCTGGCCGCCAGGCCGGACAAACTCATTTGTTCGGCTATCTGGTCATGAGGGATCAAGAGATAGGTCCAGGGCTTGCCGCCATAGGTCTTCGCATGAACCGTTGCATGTTCACACCAGACGGCGGCCGCATCCGCCTTTGACTGAACAACATCATCTGAAACTTCGGAGGCGCGCTTGGGCTCGCAGAGGAATTTTTCGGCTGCGGTCTCGACTACAAAATCCGGTTCATACGATTCATCGTGGCTGTAGTGAATCCGGAAATCGCCCCTGGCGGGCTTGAACCACTTGAGGACATCCTCGTCGTTCTCGAGGATCACCGCAAAACGCCGCTCGGGATCGGAGTCGAATTTCTGCTCTGGATACAAGCATTTCTGAAATCCGTCGAAAAGCATTGAACCAATCCGGTTTTTCTCGCCATCCGGGATCGGCGCTCTGAAGTCACGAACCACCTGATCCGCGCCGGCCGTGTAGTTATTGGGACGCAAAGTACGAAACCCCTTGGTAACATGCGCCTCATAAGACGCAGCCGTCTCCGTGAAATGGTCCTGCATCTGGGAGTGGATCAGGTTCACAAGAGCTTGCTGGTGGTATTGGAGCACATTCACCACGTCATCATCTCCGCTCAGGTAGGAGCGCAGATGCACGACGACCTGACCAGCCAGCTTGTAGAGCAAAGCCGCGTGATCGTCATAACTGATATCATTGAAATCGATCAGCCCGCGCACCAGGTAATCTTCCGGCCGTGTCTCCTCGACCACGCCTGATCCGTCACGCAGCTTATAACGGTGCATATCGTGCAGGTGCTGAATGAGAATGTCCTGTGCCACCGGCTGCAGGTTGATGTTCCTGGTGTCCAGCTCGAATTCCTGGTATCCGGCGACCACCTCGCCTTTCGGCACGACCACGATTTTGGGAATGTCGATGGAGAGGTCCTGATACAACGCCGTGGTCTTTTCCACGACCTTGGAGATGGTATCTTTGCCGAGACTGTCGTAGAGAAGTCCGAGCTTGGGCCGGGCGATCTCCTCAATCTTCCTGACAATTTCCTTCTGGATCTCCACCTCCTGAAGTTGGTCGCTGCCGCGCAGGCGTTCGTAATGATGGATAACCTCGAGCGTTGCCTTCGCCACTTCCTGCTCTTTCGGGTTCTCGAAGAGGCTGCGGGTCTCCGGGGCCTTCTTCTTTTCTTCAGCCTTCGGCGGGGTTGCTGAGATGATTTTCTCAAACTCGGATACGACGATTACCGCCTTCTTGCCGCCCTCGGGAATATCCTTTCCAATGACCACTCCGGTACGGATGATCGAGTTCGGATCGTTAGCGTGGTCAATGATCTCCTGAAACCTGTCGTGCGAGACGATGGTCAGGCGATCCACGGCCGGAACTCCCACCCGCTTGCCATAGGGCAGGCGCAGCCCCCGGCCGATGGATTGTTCCACCAGGGTCCGGGAGTTCGCCGCCCGCAGGGGAACGATGGTATAGAGATTCGTGACGTCCCACCCCTCTTTGAGCATGTTGACGTGGATAACGACCTCGACCGGGTTGTCCGGGTTTTCAACGTTCAGCAACTGCTCGACGACCTCGTCTTTCTCTTCGCCGCGCACGTTGGAATGGACGGTAATCACCTTGTCTTTGTATCGCCCCTCGAAGAAGGCGTCATCTTCCATAAGCTGCTGCAATGCGTTGGCATGGGTTGTATCCTGGGCGACAACCAGCATAAACGGCTTGACGATCGACTGGTCGTTGTTTCGAGCATAGACTTCCAGCTCGACCTTCGTGTTCTCATGAATCCGCACGCCGTCTTCGAGCTTGATCTTCTCCAGGCCTTCTTCCGAGTAGTTCGCGGCATCGAAGTTCTCCCGCGTCGCCACCGCCGGTTCCTTCACGAAGCCATCGGTCATCGCGCTGCTCAAGGGATAGCTGTAGATCACGTTCTTGAAGGGGTCGGCGCGCTGGCCACGCTCCACCTGCGGCGTGGCAGTCAACTCCAGCCCCAGGATGGGATTCAACTCGTTGATCGCCCGCACTCCGGCGCTGGCCCGGTAGCGATGCGATTCATCCATCAGCATCACCAAGTCGTCCAACCCGGCGAGGTAATCGAAATAGCTCTGCCCGATGTACTCGGTCAGGCGCTTGATTCTCGGGCTCCTACCGCCGCGTACTTCGCTGTTGATTTTAGAGATATTGAAGATGTTAATGTGAATGGAATCGGGATTCCCAAACAGATCGCCTCCTCTGATGCCGTGCCCGCTTTCGTAGTTGTCGCCGGTGATAATTTCCGGCGGATTGACCGCGAACTCAGAGATGCCCTGGAAGACATACTTGGGTGTGTTTGGCGAAAAATCGGCGAACAGCTTGTTGTAGATGGTCAGGTTCGGCGCCAGCACGAAGAAATGCCGAATGCCCTCGCTCAAGTGCAAGTAGCTGATGAAAGCGCCCATCAGCCGCGTCTTACCGACTCCCGTGGCAATGGCAAAGCACAGGGAAGGAAAATCACGCTCGAAGTCTTCTACGGTCGGGAACTCGGTCTTGAGCGTTTCTAGTGCCTGGGCGGTTTTCCCGTCCTTCTCGAGGGCGATGATCTCGCACACGCGTGCCATAATCTCCAACGAATCCCGCTGCGGGGGGCGCAGGCTCAGGCGGTTGCTGATGGCGTTGACGTGTTGAATGCTCATTGGTCACTTCCCCTGTCGAACAATGTCGCCTGGGCCGGGTTGCTCTTGCCGAACTTCCGGCGTGGCTTGGCGGGCGTGTCTTCCGGCTGCTCTTCCGGCTCCGGCGGGGCCTTGGGAAGGTTCTGAATCTCCAGGCTGTAATCGTCGTGGCCCCACTCGCATTTCTTCAAGACCGTCTTGGGGATCTTCTTGATGGTCAGGTTGGTGAACTGAGCCGGGTCGCACCGGAAAGCGGAGCAGCAGATGAGCAGGCTGCGCTCCGGCCCGACCTCATCGCTGAGCCGGGTAAACATATCCCTGCTCATGAACTGAGTGGTCACGTAGAGGAAATCCGTCTCCGTGCTCTTCCCGTGAATCCAGTAGACATCCTCACTGGGCGCGTAGTCGAAACCCTCCAGCTTGCACATGGCCTCGGCCAGCATGGCGGCGTTGAACTCGGAGTTGATGGCCGGGTTGCCCCATTCGTCCTCAACGACCAGGGTCGGCCCCAATCGGTAGTAGCGGAAACCGCCGCCGCCTTTCCAGTTCACTGCTTTAGTAATGCCGCCGGGATCTTCGCCGTCTATAACCTTTTTTAGGCGTGGAATACAATGCGTGTGACAGTGTTCGCCCAACTCAATCCCGATCCAACGACGGCCCATCTTGTGTGCTACAGCGGTTGTCGTTCCAGAACCGAGGAAGGAGTCGAGGACCCAATCGCCAGGATTGGTTGCAATGTGTAATATTCGTTGTAAAAGTGCCTCCGGTTTGGGCGTTGAGAATGGCGTTTCACCGGGGAACAACTTTGTAATTTCGGCCTTCGCTGTGCCTGTTGTTCCTACCTCGTTATGAAACCAAATAGTAGACGGTACTAAACCAGTCTGCACTTCCGAAAGAAATTTTTTTACGCGAGGTACATTTCTGCCATCTTTGCCATACCATATTCGGTTATCCGCGACCATCTCTTGAAAGCGCTCTTTCGTGTAAAGCCAACACCGACCGGCCGGTGGATCTACGGTTCGTCCAGATGGTGTCGTGACGGTAAAGAACTGTGCTTGGCGTCTCCCTTTCTCAGCTTTTGCATGTGCAGGCAATGATGCCCAAGAGCCTCTGGGATCATCGTCTGGATTGGCATAACGATCGCGCTGGCTGTCGGATGCAGGAAGTGGATTCCGAGTATTTTTGAACACTTCTCGGTTTACTGCGAATACTAAAACGTGATCATGCACCGCTGAAATATCTGTGCGATTTTCCCTGGTGTGCGATTTTTGCCAGAGTACGTTTGCAACAAAATTCTCGCGGCCAAATATCTCGTCGCACAGTATTTTCAAATAGTGAGCTTCATTGTCGTCGATTGTCACCCACAATGATCCTTGATTGGATAGTAGTCGACGGATCAACTCCAGGCGATCTCGTATCAACGATAACCAGATAGAATGCTCAACACCATCGTCGTAGTGCATAAACGCTGAACCGGTATTGTACGGCGGATCGATAAAGACACACTTGATCTTGCCGGTAAATTCCTGTTCGAGAGCCTTGAGCGCCAGCAGGTTATCACCGAAGATCAGCCGGTTGTCGAAGATGTCGTTTTCGCTATGACGTTGCGCCGCGTGGTAGGACTTCTCCGGGTCCTCGATCAAGATTCTCGGCTCCAGCTTGGGCCGGTTCTCCTTCCCAATCCACGTGAGTTCGAGTTTTGGTTTCTGTTTTGCCATGTTTATCCTTCGATGTCCTGTATCAGTTCCTTAACAAGTCCTTTACGTAAACAAGATCATCAGCGATGATGCCTGCCAGCACCGCTGCTTCAACGGCTTTTTGAGCCCTCTGTGCGCCTTATTCATCCTTCCACCTTCCGCCTTCATCCTTCACCACCGCCTGCCCCTTTGCGGTCAGCTGGTATTTCTGCTTGCTGCTCCGGGGTTTATCCGGGATGGTACGTTCTAGTGGTCGATTTCAGAAGTTCGCATGAGTTTATGCAGCCAGCCGGATTCGCTGCATTCGTTCTTCCAATTCCTGCCTTGTAAAGCGCCAGTTGAAAGGTTCGGCAGTGAGATTATAGTATTCCTCAAAGCCCAAGATCCTGGCTTCCATCGCCTGTCGATCTGCCAGGTCATTGGGCGTGAGCGCCTTTCTTTGCAAGATCGAGAAATAGATCTCAATCTGATTGAGCCAACTGGCGTGGATAGGGAGATGGACGGCAATGGCATTTTCATAGGCATCCTGGAGCCGTTTAGGGAACGTGGTGGTGTAATGAGAAGATCCGTTGTCCACAATCCAGAAGACCCGATCAGCCGAAGCATAAGGCTCCCGTCCCATCACCAGGTCCACCAGCTTTTGAAAGGGCACGATGCCGGTTTTCTCATCCACACGCCCAAAGATGTGCCCTGAGAACACATCCAGTGCAGACAGATAGGCCACTGTGCCCATCCGTTTGTAGTCATTTTCCATACGAATGGGTTTGCCACAATCAGGTGGCAATGTGGCAAACTCTCGGGCTAAGATTTGGAGTTGGGATTTTTCATCGGCACAGATAACGAAGTCTTTCTTGCCAAGCGGTATCCCCTCCCATATGCCTTGATACAGGTCCAGAATGCGACTGGCTTTCTCTAAAAAGTTGGGGGCTTTGATATGAAGCCAGGATCGGTGATACCAGGGACGAAGGGCATCCTCTTTGAGAATGCGCCAAATCGTTGTGGGTGAGATTGAAGTGATCAACGCACACCTTAACACTTCCTGTTGAATCTCAAATAAGCTGAACCGAGACAGGGGCAACCCCCGTTGTGCGGGCAGTTGACAGGCAATGGCTTTGACTTCACTGACTTGCACAGGGGGAAAAAGTGGGCGGTCGCCCACTGCGCGGTAGATCCTCTAAAGTGAAGCCTTCTTCAGTCCACCTTTTTCGCCACTTCTGCGCCGTAGGTGAACTGACACCTGCCCTGTCGGCTAACCTCTGGTTGCCAATGGCTTTATTCTCGGCTAAGGCCACCACCATCTTTGCCCGCTGCACCTGGGATTGAGGCGCGTTGCGCTGACGAATGATTTTCTGGGCTTTTGCCAGTTGGGCTTTTGTGAAGCGAGGTTGGTATTGGGGAAGGGGACCTGACATTATACACCTCCTTTACCGATTGGAATGAGGCGTATAACATACCCCTTTTTTGCCACCTATGCAACCTCATGCGTATTTGCGAAATCGACCACTAGCCACCCAGCTACCAAGAGGGGCTCAAGGTGCGCCTTCAGGAAGTGCACACGATCCTTTAGGCCTGTTTCCTGCTGCAATTTCGCCAGAGAATGCGGTGAATGAGCGGCCGCAAGTATGTCCAACACTTGTGGGGTGAGTTGTGGGGTGACTTCCCCGGTGACTAACCCGGTGGCCTGCGGAGTATCGAGCAATACAGTCGGCAGAAAGGTCACTTACACCGAACCGGCCTGTTCCTGCCAGGCAGGAGCAGGATTGGCGTTTTCCGCGTCGTTGCTTCAACTCTTTCTTTGAGCGTTTTCTTCATCCTTCATCACCGCCTTCCCCCTTTCGGTCAGCCGGTATTTCTGCAAACGGCTGTTGGGTTTGTCGGGGATGGTCATCTCGATCAAGCTCAACTCAACGCCGACTTGCTGGTAGTTTTCACGAAAGTGTTTTTCATCCCTAAGCCCCAGTTTTTCCTGCATTTCTCGTCGTGTCATTTCACCAGTTATGATTGAAAGCATCTTTCTGACTTCGGGGGTGACTTCGGGGGTGACTTCGGGGGTGACTTCGGGGGTGACTTGCTGGATGTCGGGCAATACGGCGGGCAGAAACGTCACATACACCGAGCCGACCTGTTCCTGCCAGGTGGGGGGCGGATTGGCGTTTTCTACGCACCAGTCAATAATGTTCAGCGTTCCGGCGCCCCAGCGTTCGATAATGCCTGCCCGGTAGAACACGTTGGCAATGATGGGATTCCAGGGCTTGGATTCGTGAGGTATGGTCAACTTCTCCGGCGTAATGCCGAAGTGGAGATCCCCGGGGTTCGTGATTTCCAGGTGATCATCGTACATGGCGACGGCCACAGCGCCGCCCGGAATGATATAGTCGCGATGGCACAGAGCATTGGCCATTGCCTCGCGTGTGGCGCGCGGCGGGTACCAGGGTTGGTCCTCCCGGATCATCTTGCCCGACACGACACGACCGGCAATGGGTACATGATCCATCAGGAAGGACTCAGCCCGGCGCAGGAGCGCAAAGGCGTGGCCCCAGTATTGCCGGTTGTCGGCGAAGTCAGCCAGACGGTTTTTGCCCCGAAATCGTGCCATACGGATACTCATCTGTGGATAGAGCGTCTTCAGGCTGCCGCTCTTGCCATAGAGTGCCACTGCGGCATTCAGGAGATTGCCTTCGCGAATCAGCTCCAAACCCCGGAGAATGGACGCGGTATCTCGCCGATCGGTGGCCTCAAGACGTCCTAGCCGAATCGCATTGTCCAATGTAATCTGGATTTCCTCGGCGTCGAGATCTTCGATGGAGACACCGTCCGCGACGGGTTCGTTCTCCCAGCGCCGGGTGGCGTGGAGCCGCTCTACGAGCCGCCGTTCATACTCGTCACGAGGCATAACGGCCGTGGTCGATCCGTGTCGGAGATAGGCCCGGCCATCGTAGGTATAGGGGCCGCCACCGCCGGATACAGTCAACACGATAACGGAGACCCCTTTCTTGAGGCTTATGGTTTCAATATCTGGAAACGCGGGCGGTTCTATTCTTCGAAGCACAGCGGCCGTGTCTTCCAACGTCTTCACCGAAACCTGTTGCCCCACCATATCGCCCGAGTCGGTCACGCCGAAAAGGACAAAACCACCAGGGCCGTTGAGCATGCCGCAGGTCGTCTTCGCCGCGTCGGTCCGCTGGCCGGTGGAGCGTTTGAATTCGACACGCTCGGACTCGCCGCCGAGAACCAGTTCTTTCAGTTCGTGGACATTCATACGTATCCATCCGTATTCAGAGTCCTCACCCATCTCAGGGGAATCACCTGACCTCCCACCGAATATAAAACAGCGTCTGCACGCTCCGCCGCTGCCTCAACTGCTTCTCTATGTTCTCAATCAGTTCCTCGCGCTGGGTGCCGTATGCGTCGGCGATATCAGCACGTGATCAGGTGGAATCCCCGTCTGCTCATTGATTCGGTCCTTGGTAGCCTCAATCACGCGAACCGGAATGTCGATCAGATCACAGGTTACCAGACCCAGGGTCATCTCCCCGTCACTTAACGCGAACGCTCTCACATACAGCTCGTCGTGGATACGATCGGCCGTCCGATCCTGGAAACTACCGACGAGGTGACATCCCAGATCCGGCGTGATATTTGTCTTTGCCGCTCCCGCCTTCAACGTTCCCATCGTTGCCATTCCTTATTGAAGACTGTAGACTCTAAAGTCTCGATATTCGCCTCGGTACAGGTTGTTCTGCTGCCGAAATCCGAACTTCCCGCCAGTACCAATTGGAGGACCGCCAACAGTGCCACCGTCAAAATATCGATAGGATTCCTTTCCTTCAAAGAGGAGTGTGATTGTGTCATGGTATTGCTCCAAACGGACAACATGCCACTCGTTAGGCATGCTGACTGTAGAAAGGTCATGACCGTGGGTCACCAAATGGAAACCATAGTTCTTTCTCAGGTTTGCTTCTTTCCGACCCCGGGCAATATACGACGTGTGATAACAATTGATCGCGCCGCTGTGCATGTCACTCATTACTTCTCCTCTTCGAGTGGGTAATCCAGGGTCAAAGATATCTTCTCCATCTCGTCCTCTGGCCGCCCACATAATGATAGCTAGCCCCTCGTTGCCAGGCTCAGGATAACGAAACTCCCACTCAAAGGCCACGTTTGCGGGAAAATCTCGTTTTAGCCAAAAATTGAAATGCCCGTCTTTATTTCGTGGAACAGTGAATATCTCCGAGCTCAAAGAAAGGTATCCGCCGCCGCATTCGGCAATCCCCTTTCCCTCCATGACCCAGTCTTCACGCATTTCAGCAACCCATTCCTCCTGATTCTTGTCGAATGAGTTTTCGTAAATTAAAGTTTTTTTTACTTCATTCATATTCTACTCCTTATTCACAGAACGGCCCCTCATAAGGGGCGGTACGGATAGGTCGGCAGGGCAATCGCCAGCCGCACACAGCCTAAACCGCTGGAGCAGTGAAAATTATGCTCTGCCCGTACCGTCCCACTTCATGCAATGGTTAGTATTACTTTGTCAAATACGCATCGGTCGCATTAATTCAGTCAGTTTACGCTGCACCAGTTGTTCAATCACCATATTCGATAAGGCTTTGACCACCTGGCGGTGGATGGCCTCATAGGAACGTCGCCTTCGATCCCTTCGAGGGGGAAAAAGGATCACGAGGTTTTCCCCGTGATCGCGGCATTTCTTGGCGCTGGTTCCACTCCTTCCAACACAGGAAGCTGTAGGTCAACATCACAATGGTGGCATGGCGATGAAATCCCCTCCAGAGTCGGCCTTGATACTCATCCCACCCCAGAAGCGATTTGGCCACCTCGTGGAACTGTTCAATCAGCCAGCGGCGATGCGCATATTCCACCATCCGTTCCAGGGGTGTGGCTTTAGGAAAGTTGGAGAAGTAATATTTCCAGTCTCCTTCTTGGCCTCTTCCGGGTCGTTCGCCAATTAACCAGCCCAACTGGATCGACTCACCAGAAAGGGTGCGATAGGCTCTTTGGGCAATGAATTTTTTACGCAACCATCCCTTGGTGCCTTCTCGCCAACGGATGGTCCGCCACGCGGAACGGGGAAGCGCTTTTAAAACCTCATCGACACGACCGCTGCCCTTTTTGCGTTGCCCTTTCACGGCAACCCGAAAATCACATGGGACAGCCACGACATAATGTTCCTTTCGGCTCTCTAACCCCTTTAAAAAGGTAGGATCATTGCCATAGTCGGCATCGGCGACCACCACGTTATGAGGGACTTTCAACGGGTGCCGACTCGGTTTTACGTAGATGTTTTCTGTCTATGCTGCATCGGCATAGTCAAGGAGTTCATCATTGGCATATCGAACCTGTTTATACTGATTCCAGAAAGCATCCCATCGTTTTGACTTGACGTAAGTGCGTAACTGCAAGATGCGTTGTCCTCCCTGCCAGGACCATTGCATACCCGATCGACAAAGCCTTGTCTTGACCAGGGTCTTTCAGGCCGCTTCGACGGGTCCCGAGCCAATGGGCAGACCCCTTCGACGAAAGTCAGCATAGGCCATCCGGTGTTTGTTCCGAAAGAAGAAGGTTCGTTCTGTTTCCAGGTCTTCCAATCGTTTTTGACCCAGCCTTCGGCGGCTTTTGTAATAGTCGATGGAGCGAATAAGGGTTTCTGCTGCGCCATCTTGGGTCAGCAGTTTGTGGTGGTAGGTTTCATACCAGCTTTGCGCTTTTGCTGATTTTTTGCCAAACAGGAGTTCGGCAGCTTCAGACAGATGTTCTGTGGTGTGATAAAAATCCACCAGTTTTTCATACCCGATGAACCGAGGAGTGGTATCAGCATATTTCCACAACCCTCGTGCCCCATCACACAGGAACACTTTTCCGACCTCATCTTTCAGTTGTCCTTCGATATGATCGAGTTCTTCCTCAAAGCGTATCTTCAACGTTTGACCACCCTCTTCGGGCATTTGTGCCACATACCGAGAGACCAAACGCTTTGGTGGGGTGCCGTCCTTTGGAGGTGCCCCATAAAAGGACAGGCTGCCCACCAGGGCCTGTTTGAAACTGGTCGGACTTTCTTCGGACGGTTTTTCCCCCGGCCTCTCTTGTGGACGCCCGCGTTTTTTCCCCGGCTCATCCAGCCTGAGGTGGGTCCCATCCAGGCTGGCCACCATCACTTTTGTCCCTTTGGGGTTCTCCTCCTCCTGACGGATCGACCGGTTGAGTGTTTCATCCATCTCGACCAGCCACGCTCCCGTCTCTTCTGTGATGTGTTTGACCGCTGTGGCAGAAGGCTGAAACAGAGCCGTCTTTTCCAGCACAGAAACGGTTTCCTCCGGCGTGATCAAGCTCACCGTGAACAACACCGCTTCACGAACTTCCACGGTGGCAAACTCACCGACCATTCCCCACATCACATCCAACGGCACATAAGAAGGCCCCCCTTCATCGGCCTGAAACAGATTTCGAGAAAGCTTCATCTTCCCAAAGGGGGTCAAAAACGTCTTCTCACTTTGTTGCTTAAACCGATACAGCACATTCTCGACCTGTTTTGGGGCCTCATCCACTTCGTAGGCTTCCAAAAATGTGCGAAGCGCTGCGATCCCACAAGCCTTGAGGGCTTCACCAAGCCCACTTGTGACCTGTTCTGCCAATTGAGGCGTCAAACTCTCCAGGTCCAAATTTTCGCAATGGGCGCTCAATTTTTGCTTAAATTCCCAGGTGGCGGCTTCGATCATCTCTGCGAGGTCCATCTTGGGCTCCTTTCCCGTATCTATACAACCTTATTGTTTTCAGTCTGTTGTATGATCGGGATTTGGAGCCTTTTTTGCAACTCATTTACGTAAATTCAGAGCAGCACCCCTTTCAACCCACGTGCTTCATCCAACAAGGTCAGAGCAATCTCTGGCTTGGTCTGAAAGGAGATCTCCTCCGGCACACCGGCCTTAGCACACCGATCCGGGTCATTGGTCCACGCTTTGGGTAGATACAACCTCGCATTTAATGGCCAACTCACCCCCGCATCGGCATACACACCCGTCACAGCAACCTGGCAATTGCCGACTTTACCCAGACTGCCTGAGTATTGCCTGGAAACACCCACTGAGCTCTTGCCTTGTTTGGCAAAGCCCGTATCGTCGAAGATGAAAGCCCCATCGCCCAAAACCGCTTCATCCCGCATTTGCTCAACCCTCTGGGCGTTGAAGGCGGCTTCATCCCATTGAATCCCGGTCAGGAGATTGTGGAGCCTCTGCTCATTGGTCTGGGGGATCGCTCCTGCGAGGGTCTCGCCGTTCTTCCGAGGCAGATCTGAGAGCAAGCCCGTGCTATACCGCTCCAGGTTTTCTCGCCCTTCAGAACGCACAAAGTGATGGATGAAGGGAGAAAGAAACGCCTCTAACTCGGGCAAAGGGTCTGTCGATGCTTTGATGTCCATTGGTATCCTCCTGTTTGCCAGAAAGATACCAACCTATCCATCAATTGACAAAGTAATATTAGGCCGAAAAGCTATAACCTTAACCCATTTGACGGCCGTGAGTATGATTTGAACCAAGCGGGTGGGCCACCACCGATAAAATCGTGAGATTCTATCACCTGGGCAATATGATCAAGCCACCAGTCCAGTCGGTCATGATGTAGAAAATGCGCGCCCAATAGACTCGCATGTTGATTCATGGCTACAAACAGGTTATAGCGTTGCCAGAAAGTGGAAGCGCTTCGATAAGTGCTTGTGCGGCTGATTGAATCATACCCGTAATCCGAGACGGCCTAACATGAATTATACTGCCCAATTGCAATGACGAACATAGCGGTTGCTGGTAGCATAAACCCGTTCTATTTTTGAAGCACACGAAATATTAAATCCTGGCCGAAGGGTGAAGGCGAGTAATTCGAGCCCGACACGGCAGGGTGGCCTTGTTGTCTCACACGAATTTTGGGGAAGGACCTCTAACGGTATTGTTCCAGGTCGCCCCTGTATTCCAGGCCAAGGATTTCACGCGAGCGCCCAACGTTGCAGGTGCTGTCGGCGTCGAGTGTGCCCACGGTGTGGAAGATGTCGAAGTCGACGGTTTCCGATTCGACCGCGAGCCGGCAGGCTTCGGCCAGATCGTGCCGGCAGACCCAGCCTTCGCGGTAGGGTTGTTCCTCAGTCCCTAGTTTTTTTCTGTATTTGTCGATCCCCAATCGGCTGTCGACGATGTACTGGGGGCGGAGGACGATGGTGCGCAGCTCGAAGGCGTCGTAAAACTGGCGGCACATTTCCTCCTGCAGGCGCTTGCAGACGGCGTAGAGGCTGCCGTCCGGCCGCCTGACGTCGGCGGAGAAGAAGATGCCTTTGGGGTGTACGGTCTGGCAGGAGCCGATGTGGACGACCCGCCTGAGGCCGTGCTGGCGGGCGGATTCCAGGACGTTCCACAGGCCCTTAAGGTTGATGAGAAAGGGTTTTTCGTCTTTGATGTCGCCGCCGAAGTAGACGGCTACGTGAACGACGGCGTCCATGCCTTCGGTGGCTTCCTGGACGGTGTTGAAGTCCGCGATGTCCCCGTGAACGACCTCACCCTCCCATTCACCGTCGATATCTTTCAACCCTTCCCAGGCTTCAGGACCGCGGTCGAATGCGCGGACCCGATGGCTGCCGGAAAAGCTGGCCAGTACGGCACGCCCCGTCCAGCCGGCCGCGCCGAATATGACAACATTCATGGGGTCTCCTTCGCCGGGTGATGACCCGAACCTTCGCTGCCACACTGTGGCAGGGCTGCCGTCAGCCAGCCAGACGCGGTGGCTACTCCGTAGCTAACTGCAAGCCTGCCTCTTTAGGGGCGGGTCGCTGACTGATTTACCTCTCTTTCTTTTGGATTATGGAGTAAACTCGTAACTTCGGCGATCTTATCTGATGATCCAAGGACAAAAAGCACATCATTAGCACAAAGTGGTATGTTTACGTTTGGATTGGATAATATTTGTGAGTTTCGACGTATTGCCAATACCGTAACTTCGTATTTCTTTCGCAGCTCAATGTTAGCTAAACTTTTTCCAACTAAAGGTGATCTTTCAGCAACCCTCAACGTACTGATTTCGACATTGGGAAGCTGAAGTTTTAAATCGGAAAAAGATGACGACTTTTTGGAAAGGCTTCGAAACATCTCGTAACCACCTGATCGCACTTCAGCGACCAGCCTTTCGATTTCATCTCTGGGTATAAGATATTTTGCCAAAACCCGAGTAAAGATTTCCACTGATGTCTCAAATTCTTCTGGAATGACTTCGTCGGCCCCTAATTCATATAGAGGCTTCATCTCTTGGAGATAACGGGTTCGTACGATCAAATGAACTTTCGGATTAAGTCTCCGAATGACTTCAGTAATTCTACGGGTTGCCGTGGGATCGTTAATTGCAACTACAACTATTCTCGCATCTTTGATGTTTGCGTGCTGAAGTACGACCTCCTGGGTTGAATCGCCATAATAAATTGGTTCCCCCTGTGCTTGTTCGTTTCTCACTGTTTCGGGGTTCATTTCAATGACTGCATAGGGGATACCTGATAACCGTGCGGCTTGTGCTACATTTCTACCATTGACTCCGAAGCCGATTATAATAAGGTGGTCTTTCTTACCCTTAACCTCTATCTCTGAAACAGGATAAAAACCCGATATTAACCTTTTTGGCAGCGGCAACCGCAGGATAATATCGGCTGCGCGTGGCGCCAGTGTTATAATGAATGGTGTCGCCGCCATGCTAAGTACAGAGAAAGCCAGAAACATCTGATAGATATTTCCGGCAAGCAAACCATGTTCAACACCGGTCCTGGATAGAATGAAAGAAAATTCACCAACCTGACTGAGTGCAAGGCCAACCAGGATTGAAGTGCGAAAAGGGAATCCTAATAAAACTGTTGCAAAACAGGCAATGATAGATTTTAAAACCAAAACTCCCAAAGCGATCAGCGCAATGGTTCCCGGTTGCTGGAAAAGGAAGCCTACATCCAGCAGCATACCAATGGAAATAAAAAAGAAGCTTGTAAAGACATCCCGAAAGGGTAAAATATTCCCGAGTGCCTGATGGCTGTATTCAGATTCGGAAATGATCAATCCTGCTAAAAACGCACCCAGGGCAAGGGATAGCCCTGCCTTGGAAGTTAGCCACGCAACACCAAGGCATATTACAATCACGCTTAATAAAAAAACTTCTTGATTGCGTGTTCTTGCGATTTGATATAATACTTGGGGCACAATCCATTTAGTGCTGACCATCATCAACAGGATTATACCGATTCCTTTGGCCAGAAGAACGAGGACGGATTCACCTAAATTCCCTGTTGCACCAGCCAGTAGCGGGGTGACCAAGATCATAGGAACAATAATAATGTCCTGGAAGATCAGGATGCCAAGAGTCGTACGCCCGTGTGGACTATCAACTTCGGCTCTTTCTTGGATTAGTTTGAGTACAATCGCCGTGCTGCTCAGGGCTACGAGAAATCCGATGAAGACCGCCTCACCAAAAGCTTGGCCAAACCGCCTGGCTATGAACAAAGTAGCCAAAAAGGTCAGCAACACCTGAAGCGAGCCGCCCATCAGGACGGACTTCCTGATTTGCAGCAGCCTTTCAAGTGAGAACTCGATTCCGATGGTAAAAAGCAATAACACAATACCGATTTCAGCAAAAATTTCAACTTCATGAACTGCCTTTACCAGCCCAAATCCGTAAGGCCCGACGAATATCCCCGTGAGGAGGAATCCCATAACCGTGGGAACGCGAAGCCGATAGCATATAAAGAGAACGGCAATGGACAGACCAAATATAATGATAATATCATTTAGCATCTGTATTTCCATAAAAACCTCCGAGGGGACACCCGGCTTTAACCGGGTGAAGAATCGGTGTTTCAAAGTCGCGAATCCGAAAGGATTCGTCGGCCCGAAACCACTTAATGCCTGAACAAATGGTTAGTATATTCATGCGGGCACAAGGCTTCAAGCGCCGGTGTTTGCCGCATCTGCGGCCCTGCTCTTTGACAGTAGAACAGGATGTTCATGAGGGAAAGGGTTGGCAGGAGGATGGGTGAGGAAAAGCGCCACGGAATCACACGGAATGAAGGCGAGTAATTCGAGCCTGACACGGAAGGTCAAAGGGGAACGATCAGATTTAGCTTGCCCGTTCCTCTTTTCCGATACGAATAAAACCGGACGGGTTGGCCAGGTTCTGGTACTCTGTCTTGATCCGGTCGTCGTTTCTGGCAACGTCCGATATTCTGATGTGATCGATAACGCCCTTGAACCGGGCCGCGCCCTTAGAGATGTGACCGATGGCCACGTTGACTGTGTTCGTCTGAATTGCGCCGGAGCCGGAGCGTTCGCCGACTAAGACGCTGTCAACAAAGAGCTTGACGGTTCTGCCGTTGTAGACACCTGCAAGGTGGTGCCAGCCTGGAGTGAGCGCACGATGGGCGGCGATGCCCACAGCCCCGTTTATCGTGTTGACCAGAAAGCTCGGCCCGGGAACGGCAGCGCAGAGCCCGCCATTGTGGCCGTAGTCGCAGTATCTGAGGCTGAACGCGCCGTTTTTTCCCAGGGTGTCATATCTCAGGATTTTGCCGTGGAATTTATCGCCGTCGCCGTCGTAGAGGGGAGCGCCGTAAAAATAGCGTCCGTCAAAAGCTCCGGCGTTGTATCCCACGGTTTTCAGATTGTCGGTATGGCCGGCGTCATATCCATCCCAGCTTTTCGGGTCATTGAAGGGTCCCCGGGTGTCGTATCTGAGGTAGTTGCAGTGGTAGAGGAGTTTTCCTATTTCATCTTTCCTCGTCCAGGGCATGAAGTAGACATACCTGCCGTCAAAAAATCCTCCGTCGAATCCCCCGGTGTCCAGGCCCGACGTTTTGCTCGCGTCACAGGTCTCCCAGCTCACATCATCCTCGAAATCGCCCTGCGTGTCGTATCGCACCATCAGGCCGTGGCTGTAGGCCACAAAGTAGAGGTAGCGGCCGTCGAAGACCGCGCCGACGTTGGCCTGCATCCCCAGCGGTCTGGCGTCGTAATAGCGCCAGCTGTCTCTGTCTCCGAAATCCCCTGTGGTGTCGTATTGTAAAACCACACCTGTGGCCAGCGGTACGAAGTAGATGTACCGGCCGTCGAATGCCCCGCCGTCGTAACAGACGGTTTCGGCAGAAAGGGTTTTCGCGTCGAAGACGCTGTAACTTGCCGGGTCTTTGAAGTCTGCTTTTGTGTCCAGACGCAGGACCTTGCCGCTGAGTTTGGCCTCCGATATCACGCTGTCCGGGGTATCCTCGTAGCCGGGACAGAAGTAGATGTAGTGGCCATCGAACGCCGCCGACTGGTGGGAGTGCGGCAGGTTTGCGTCGTGGGCGCTCCAGCTCGCGCTGTGTTTGAAGTCCATGTGGGTGTCGTAACGCAAGACCCGGCTGTGGTATCCGTCTCCCGTATCGCGGGGCGTGAAGATGACGTATCTGCCGTCGAAGGTTGCGCCGTAGTAGCAGACGGTTTTCATGCCGTCGGTATGGCTGGCGTCATAGGCTTCATAGCTTGCCGGATCGTGGAAGTCTTTCTGCGTGTCGTACCGCAGCACGTTGGCGTGTACGGAGAGCCTGTCGTTGCTGGTGGTGCGGATGGGGCAGAAGTAGACGTGGCGCCCATCGAAGACGGCGCCGTAGAAACCGACGCACGCCAGCCCGTCCGTGCTGCCCGCATCGTAGCCGTTGAAGGTGTCAAAAGAGGATAACGGCTCCCATTTGGAGACAAGGGGCTGCATCGCTTCCGGTCGATAGGCGTCGCTGTGGACCCAGGCCTGGACGGTGATTTCATCGCGGATGTCCAGGCTGTCTGAATGCGGCAGTTCGACCTCCGGCTCAGAAGCGGTGTTTAGCTGATGAACGAGCTTGTAGTTTGAGTCCCAGACTTCACCCCCGGTTTGCGCGGCATCGGAATTGCCGTAATACAGGTATAGCTCCGTGTCTGTGCTGCAGGAAAGTTCGGGGATCCGGACCCAGGCTTTCAGGCTGCCGGTTTCAGGGGTATAGGCGATGATTTCGTGGGGCAGTCTTGTCTCACCATCCGGCAGGGTAAAGAAGATGTCATCGCCTCCAGGGTGCGAAATGTGTCCCTCTTCGGGGGTGGATTTAAGGTCGGGATCGGTCAGAACGATCAGAACAGGAACATCTTTCTGGTCGGAATTCAGGACCTTTGTATGGTCTATGGCAATCGGTTTTCGGTAGAAGGGCATGGGGGTATCTTTCGTGTTGATTTAAGGGCCGCAAGAGAATTCCGGACTATTCGATCGGCACTGCATTTTCGTCGATATAGGTCTGAATTTCGTCGGGGTCCACGGTGCCGATGAATCTGAAGGTGGGCGGGATGTAATAGAAGCTTTCGGCGTATTCAAATCCGTATTTCTGACCGAGTTCTCTATACGCGTGCAGGCCGAACAGTTTGATGTATTCCCGGTCCGCCGTCTCATCATCGTCGCCCAGAGCCGGGAGGCGCAGGCTCTGTTTGGCCAGCCTGGCTTTGAGCCTGGAGCCCTGGGAACCTGCGGGGCCCTGCGATTTGTTGACGCTCATGGAGGCGACTTTTGTGTCGATGTGGGCGCCGATGTCCACTACCCGGTTGTAGGGCTGTCCGGGACGTGCGACCCAGTAGTACTTTTCCTTCACGCCGTGGGGCGCGATGCCGGCGGCGACCTGTTCGGGATAGTCTTTGGCCATGCCGGCCATCCAGCACGCCGCTTCCACGGCCAGGCCGGTTATGTAGTGGTCCGGGTTTTCGTCGTGATGAGCCCAGGGGTTGAAGGTGAAGACGGTGTCGACTTTGAGCTGGCGGAAGAGGAAGATCAGCCGGGCACGCAGCTCGATTGACGACGCCTCATCCATACGGTGGTTGCGGTAGCCCAGGTTGAAGACCTGCTTGAGGCCGAGGACTTGAGCCAGGTCGTCCACTTCGCGTTCGTTGCTCAACACGGTTTCGCCGATGCTGGGCGTGGGGCCGCACTTTTCGTCGTTGGTGGTCTGGATGAGGTAGCCGGTGTAGCCTTCCTCGATGAGCTTGGCGATTGTGCCTCCGCAGAAGGGCGGGATGTCGTCTGCGTGGGGCTGGACCGCGGCCAGCACCTTGCCTTCGTGGGGTTTGCCCGATACGGGCCGTTCGAGGGTGACGTCGCCCGAGGGGGTTCCCTGGTTTTCGATTGGCATTACGCCCTCCGCATTAACCGCAGAGACGCGGAGGGCGCAGAGAGAATCAGATGTTGACCCCTTTTTGCCTTTCTCCGCGTCCTCCGCGTCTCCGCGGTGCAAAGATTTTGAAAGCAATATCTGGCGCAGGCTACGGTTTTTCCCCGTCCAGACGATATTTTCGGTAGAGGTGGCGGAACTGGTCGTAGCTGAGTTTGAGCTGGGCGGCGGCTTGCCTCTGGTTCCAGCCCGTGGCGTGCAGGGCCCGGCGGAGCAGGCCCAGTTCAAAGGCCCTGGCCTGCGCTTCAAATCCTTCGCCGGAGGGTTCGGGAACGTCCCGGGCGATTTCGGAGGGCAGGTCGTCGGGTTCGATGGTGGGGCCGGCGGCCATGCAGACGGCGCGCTCGACGGCGAATTTGAGGTCGCGTACGTTGCCCGGCCAGTCGTAGGCGAGCAGCCGCTCTGTGGCGGGGTTTGAAAAGGGGCGGCGTTCCAGGCCGGGGACCTCCTGGACGATCTGTTCGGCGAAGAACTCGGCTAAGGGCTGGATGTCTTCCCGCCGCTGCCGCAGGGGAGGGATGCGGATGATTTCAAACCGGAGGCGGTCGTAGAGGTCCTGCCGGAAGCGGCCTTCGGCCATTTCCCGTTCCAGGTCGGCATTCGTGGCGGCAATAATGCGCACGTCTACTGAGATGGGATCGGCGGCGCCCACTCGCTGCACTTCCTGGTATTCGATGGCGCGCAGGATGTTCTGCTGAAATTCGGGGGTGGTGTTGGCGATTTCGTCTAAGAAGAGGGTGCCTCCGTTGGCGGCTTCAAACCGGCCCGGTCGGGCCTCGGTGGCGCCGGTGAAGGCGCCTTTTTCGTGCCCGAAGAGTTCGCTTTCCAGCAGGGTAGCGGAGAGGGCCGCGCAGTTGACTTTGACAAAGGGGCGGTCTTTGCGCACGCCCCCATAGTGGACTGCGGCAGCGACGAGTTCTTTGCCGGTGCCCCGTTCGCCTAAGATGAGGACCGGACGGGGAATGGAGGCGACCCGCTCGGCCTGCTGCATGATCTGCCGCATCTGGGGGCTCTCGCCGATGACCTGGTAGCGTTTTCCGAATTCCGTCCGGTAGAACCGATTTTCCCGGTCCAGGTCGTCCACTTCGGCCCGCAGCCGGGCGTTCTCGCGCAGGACGGAGAGCATCCGGTCGAGTTTTTCTAAGCTGAGTTCGAGCCGGTCTTCAATGTAGAAGTCTTTTTCGATAAAGTCGGCGGCGCCCAGTCGCAGAGCGGCTACGGCGGTTTCCACGGTGCCTTTTCCGGTGAGGATGATCACCGGCAGGTCGGGCGCTTCGGCCCGCATCTGCCGGAGGGTTTCCAGGCCGTCCGGTTCGTCCGGACCAAAGTCCAGGTCCAGGATGGCCATGTCGACCTTCGCGGTATGTTTCTTAAGGTAGCCAAGCGCCCCGGCGCCGGAGGTGAAGGACCGGACGGTACGGCCGTCGGCCTGGAGGCTGCGGGTGAGCATGTCCAGGATCTCGGGCTGGTCGTCGGCGATGAGGATGTGTGCTTTCATGAAATTTTCACAAAATTTGTAAAATTCGCCTTGTGGAAGGTCCCGGCGGCGGTGCCCCGGGAATGCCAGAGGGCTTCGAGCAGGCGCCGGTGGCCCTGTCCACCACGTTCACAGGCGTAGCAGAGTGATGTCTCAGAAAAGCGTTGCAGGACCGAAAAGGCAACCACCGATGAACACCAATGAACACCGATAAATGTAGGGGCGGACCCCTGTGTCCGCCCTGGTGTGGTGTGGTGTGGAGGGCCGTTTGCCGTTTGCCGTTTGCCCTCTGCCTTCACTCAATAAACTCCTCCGCAAGAGGATGTCGCGGCGTTTGCAGCGGGGCGCCCTGCAGGCCGATGCTCTCCTCGTCGGAGGTGAGTTCGAAGTCGATGGGGAGGTCGATGCGGAAGACGGCGCCGGCGGCCGGCCGGCTGATGACCCGGAGGTTTCCCCGGTGGGCGGAGACGATGCGGGCGCAGATGCTGAGGCCATAGCCGTTGCCTTTTTCTTTGGTGGAGTAGCCGGGGTCGAAGATCCGGCTCTGGAGCGATTTGAGAATGCCGGGGCCGTCGTCTTCCACTTCAACGTAGACCGAGGCCCGTTTGGGGGCGTAGCCGGTCTGAACGGTGACCCTGCCCTCCTCGCCAACGGCTTCGAGGGCGTTGAGGATCAGGTTGGTGACCGCCTCGCGAAGCATGCCGGCGTCGCCTTTGACGGGAGGCACGTGGGGTTCTGAAGCGAAGGTGAGGGTTTTCCGGCCTTTTTTCAATGAGACGGTTTCACTCACGTTTCGTACAAGCCGGGGGATCTCCACTAAGGTGGGGTTCAGGTGGTCCTGTTTCATGGCGCGCAGGTAGGCCACCCACTGGTCATAGATCCGCTCCTGTTCGCGGGCGATTTCCTTGAGGTCGTCCAGCCCCTCCGCACCTTCGGGCGGCTTCCGGATGAGGCGCCGCATGCGGCTGCCGACCATGCCCATGAGGTTTTTGAGCTGGTGCCCCCGGGTGTAGAGGCTTTCGAAGACCTGCACCCGGCCCAGGTCGATGAGTTCGAGGGAGAGCCGGGAGAGCACCGAGGCCGCCCGAACGCCGAATTCTTCGATGATGGAGGTGTATTCCCGCTCCATCTGCGCGGGGCTCATGTGGTCGAACAGGAGGCGGGCCAGGTTCTGGTAAGGAAGGGTGTAGTCCGGTTCTAAGTGGAGGGCGATTTTGAAGGCACCCAGAGCCGGGATGACCTGGCCCGATTGCATCAGCAGGACGCCCAGGTTGTTGTGGCCCGGCGCAAAGAGGGGGTCTGCTTTGATGCCCCGCCGATAGACGGCGATGGCTTCGTCCCGGTTTTCGGGCGTGTCGTCCAGAAAGCTGCCCAGCAGGAAGCAGACCCGATCTAAGTTGGGACAGGGTACGCTCCGGTCGGCGGCGCCGAGGATGTGCTGCAGGGCCGCTACGGCCTTCTGCCGGCCCTTAGAACCGGGCGCGCCGCCCCGGGCGTAGAGGAGGGCAAGCTGGAACCGGGCGTTGAGATGGTCCGGTTCCAGCTCGACGGCACCCTCGAAGGCCTGCTGCGCCTCCGCTGTTTGGTCCTGTTTGAGGGCGCCCAGGCCGATTTTGAAGCGGAGGTCGGCATCTTGGACCTCGGTTTTTTCCAACGGAATCACCCCTCTTGAGCGGACGACCCGGTCTGACCCCCCTCAGCTGTACCTCCATCGGCGGCGCTGCCGGGCGTATCCGCCTGCTGCTGGCCCGTCAGCCTGCCGAGGAATTCGGGGAGTTCCAGCCCGGCCAGTTTGGCCAGGTCGTGCATCGGGGGGATGGTGCCCATCATCCGCTGGCCCAGGTTCGACAGTCCGCCCTGTCCGTTGCCCCCGTCCCAGACCATCACCTTTTCTAAGGGCAGGTTCCGGATGGCTTCGGCCTGGATACCTGCAACCTCGGTCAGCCGCTCGATAATCAGGAAGGCTGCGGCAGCCTGGTCTTTGCCGGCACACGCCGCCACCAGCTCTTTGTAGCCCTCGGCCTTGGCATCCAGAATAGACTGCGTGCCCCGGGCCTCCGCCTGCATTCTGGCCAGGATGGCCGCGGCCTCACCCTCTGCCACGATGGTTTTCTGCTCTTTTTCGGCTTCGGCGTGGACAACTTGCTGCTGTTTCTGGGCCTCGGCAGGCACCACGACTTCGGCTTTCAGGCGCGCTTCTTCGCGCAGCGCCCGGGCTTCCTCGGCCTCTTTCTCCGCCCGTTCCTGGGCCACCCGGATGGCCCCGTCTGCGGCCTTCCCCGCTTCCTCCGATTTCTGTCGGGCCATCTCTTCGGCCACTTTCTGCTCGGCCAGGTAGCCGGCCTTCTTCGCCTCGGCGTCGGCCTCGGACTCGACCGCTTCGGCCTCCAGACCGGCGACTCGCTGGCGCCGGTCCCGGGTGGCTTCGGCCTCGCCTATTTCTGCCGAGGCGTTGGCAGCGGCCACGGCCGTGCGCTGGTCCCTTTCCCGCTCGGACACTCCGGTTTTGCCCAGTTTGTCCTGCTCGGCCACGTCGATGGACGCCTGGTTGATCGCCTCAGCCGCCGCTTTCTGGCCGAGGGCTTTAATATATCCGCTCTCGTCCTCGATGTCTTTGATGTTCACGTTGATCACGGCCAGGCCGATTTTCTCCATCTCGGTGGAGACCGCCTCGTTGACCTTGCCCATAAAGGCCTGCCGGTCCCGGTTGATCTCCTCGATCTTCATGGTGGCGATCACGGCGCGCATCTGGCCCAGGATGATGTCCTGCGCCTGGCTCTCGATCTGGTTGCGCGACAGGCCCAGGAGGCGGACTGCGGCGTTTTGCATGATGCCCTGCTGGTTCGAGATGGCGGCGGTGACCGTTGTGGGCACCGATACCCGGATGTTTTCCTGGGAGAGCGCGTTGTCCAGGTCGATGGGCACCACGAAGGGCTCCAGATTCAGGTATTCGTAGTCCTGCAGCAGGGGCAGGACGAAGGCTGCGCCCCCGTGTACGCACTTGGCCGCGCCGCTTCCGGTTTTGCCGTAGATCACCAGGATATTGTTGGACGGACAGCGCTTGTACCTGGAGATGAAGGTGAGGAACAGCAGAAACACGACCGCGCCCAGGACTACCATCAGGATCATCTGAGTCGGCATATGAGTCTCCTTTCATGGGTGGGTTGATTTTCGGAGTTCAGGATTCGATTTGTTCGACCTCAAGGGTGGTCTTGTCGATCACCCGCAGCACCCGAACCGGGGTGCTGTGGAGGATCGCCGCCCCGTTCTTCGTGCGTGCGGATACATAGGCGACCGCACCGCTTTCCGTTACCCGGATCTGCCCGGTCCCGTTTTCGGGGATGTCCATGTAGACTTCGCCCGAGGTGCCGACACAGGTCTCCAGGTCCGGGTTGCCGGTCTCGCTCAGTTGCTGAATGCCGTGGTAGAAATAGGCCACGACGACCATCGCGGCGGCGCCCCAGACCAGGCCCGTAGAGGAGCGCGCTTTCCACCTCCGTGCCCGATTGCAGGTACAGAGCGCCGGCCCAGCCGAAGAGCATGCCAAATGCGATGATGGAACGGACCGACAGGAGCTTGAAGGCTGCCGCGCTGGCATCCTGGATCCCGTCGTCGATCTCCGGTCCGGCGTCATCGAGGGCCGCGTCTCCACTGTCCGCACCTCCCCCTCCTCCCAGGCCGACCGGGGCCGCCAGGAGCTGCCAGAAGAACAGCGAGCTGAAAAAGATCGCTATGGCGAAGAAGGTCTGGTTCAGCGCAGTCAGGTTTGTCCACCAGGCTTCCATGGCTGCCTCCTTTCATCTGGACCGACGATGCCATGATATGTATGATACCGCCCGATTGTCAAGGTCTATCTATTAAGGATTGTACTCTTCTGGGCGCTACACCATCTGGAGGCCCAATTTGCGAAATTCCCCCTTCAACTGCCGCCGCCCCCGGCACAGCCAGGTTTTGACCGTGCCCATCGGCACCTGGAGCGCCTGCATGATTTCTTCGTAGGACCAGTCCCTGACGTAGCGCAGCCAGATCGCTTTGCGGTAACGCGAGGGTAGAGACCGGATGCCTTTTATCACGAGTTTGCGGCGTTCCTTCTGCTGCATCACGTGTTCGGGGTTTTCGTAGGGGGCCGGCTCCCGGTCGATTCCGGCCGCCAGCTCGGGGTCTTCGGTCTCGTATATCCAGGTCTGCCGCACCCGCTGCGCCCGGAGGTGAGATTTGTAGACGTTTAAGGCGATCTGGGTCAGCCAGGTGGAGAAGGCCGCATCGCCCCGGTAGGTTTTGAGGGAACGGTAGGCGCGCAGGAAGGTGGTCTGGATCAGGTCTTCGAGCAGGTCCCTGTCGGTAACGCGGCGGGCGATCATGGCGTAGACCTGTGGATGGTGAGCCCTGTAGAGGGTCTCAAAGGCGGTTGGATCTCCGTCCAGGGTCCGGCGGATCAGGGCCCGGTCTTCTGTGCGTGACATTTTTCGATTCCTTTAGTAATCGGATTCCCGCGTGACCAGCCGGTAGCCGACGTAGAGGAGGACCAGCGGTATGGCCAGTTTGACGAGGGCCCAGAGCAGCCCGAAGAGTGTGCCGATCAGTTGAAACAGGACGCCGAGGGCCAGAGAGCCCCCGATGATGATTAAGAGAATGCCGAGGATTTTTGCGAACATGGGGGTTTCCTTTTTCGGTTCGTCTGGACTTCAATGAGCGTTTTAGCTCTGGAAATGGCTTCTGGTCAATTTTTCGTCAACGGCCAGGATGATGTCCTGTATGTCGTTCAAACGCTGTTCCAGTACTTTGATCCGATCTGTCAGTTCACCCATTTGCGGTTCGTCCGGTGGGGGTTCCAACCACCGGAAGACCCTCCGGTTGTCGGCGTCCCGAAACGATCCGACAAGGATGAAGACCAGATCAATCATTGCCCATACCCCCAATCCCCCAAAGGTCACGATCATCAAGACAGCGGTGCCCCCTTTTCCCACATAGAAGCGATGGGCGCCGAAAATTCCGAATAGAAAACAGAGCAGGGCCGCAACCAGCCTGGATCTGGGTGAGAGTACCTGGGATTCCATAACCTGGCTCCTTTTCAGCTTCCTGATTTGCCTATGCTTAATTTCTCGTCGAGCGAGATGACCACATCCTGGATGTCGGTGAGGCGCTGTTCCAGGGTGTCCAGCCGGTCTTCCATCCGCTTTGCCCGATCCGGCTTTACGCCCTTTCCGCCGTGTTTCTGCCGCTTGAGTACGTAGCTTATCGTTCCGCCTGTGGCGACGATCAGGCAGATCCCGATTGCAATTTCAAGAACGATGCCCAGGCCGGTTTCAGGCCGGCGCGACCCCAGGCGTTCGGCGGCCTCTTCCAGATGTTTGACCGTCTCCCAGAGACGCCTCTGATTTTCTAACAACAGGTTGAGATGTTCATCGGCGTTTACGCTCGCCTGTAGCACAACTGCAGATTCCTCCGGCGCCCAGATCCACCGGTTCGCGGTATAGGCCCAGATCAGGAACACGATGCCGACCAGGAGGAGCAGGACAAATAAACGGTCTCCTGAAGACTTACTGAAGCTCACACCATTTTTCCCCCCAACCTGGCTCGGGCTTATAAGATAGGTTGCAATTCCTCCTGAAATGATCAGAATACCGATTCCAATCGCCAGCTCCAGGATCCAGCTCATTTTATTCCCTCCCTGTGGGTTTGGGGCGAACGGTTTGATGGGTGCGCATATTGGGGATCTGTGTGTCTGTAACGCTCATCTTAGACTTCCACTTTGGATCTGCTCATTTTTTCGTCGATGTTGATCATGACGTCCTGAATGTCGGTGAGTCGGCGTTCGAGTTCGTCCATCCGCGCCATAAGTCGCGCTTCGGCGTCGCTGGGGATGGACCCCGTGGTGCGGCGGTCTACGTATTTGTAGACTGCGGAGGCCAGAATGATCAATGCGATCATAAGTCCCAAGCTGGTCATGTCATCCTCCCGGGTTATTCCTGCTCATTTTTTCGTCGATGTTGATCATGACGTCCTGAATGTCGGTGAGCCTGCGGTCGAGTTCGTTCATCCGCGCCATCAGCCGCTCTTCGGCATCGCTGGGGACGGATCCCTTGGTGCGCCGATCTATGTATTTGTGGACCGCAGAGGCGAGGATGATGATGGCGACCATGATGCCGATTGAAACCAGGTCCATGTCCATACTGTCCCTCCCTATAATTCATGCACCGGCTTTGCCCGGTGTTTTTCGTCCCACCGCTCGATTTCCGGGAAGAAGTAGACGATGAGGCCCGAGTCGGAGACGCGGACCTCTGCGTGGCCCCGGACGGCCAGTTCGCGGAGGATTTCTTCGGTTTTTTCCACGGTCATCCGGCCGTCGGTGGCGGCTTCTAAGACGGTGAGGCTGCCGCCCTTTTCCCGGGCGAGTTTGAGCAGGCGGTGCTGGTACTGGGCATAGCGCTTGCGGTCGGCAGAGCGGTGGACCAGATGCCCGGCCCACCAGATGAGTTGGGCTGTGGCCAGAAGAAGGAGGCCGACGCTGAGCTGTTCCATTTGCCAGGTGTGATGCCCTACCACAGCGGTGACGGCTGCGATCAGACCGGCAAAGCCTTGCAGGGCGGCAAAGCCTTTCAAGCAGTATCCGAAGAGGTATCGCATCGCACAACTCCCGTCGGTGGCCAGGTCGGAGAGGCGAGCGGGCATCCGTTTGAATCCGTCGACGACCGTTCGGGCGTCCCGGACCGGCTTCCAGGCCGGCCGGGTTTTCCAGCCTCTCTGCCAGGTGTTCTGAGCGTCGCGTGCCGCGTTTTCGATTTCGTACGCGATCCGGTCGAGGATTTTCTGGGCGTCACCCATCGGTCCGGCCCAGTTTCTTCTTCAGGGCTTCGAGTTCCTCTTCCACCGTGCCCTTCCGTTCGAGCTTGGTGAAGGAGTCTTCCAGCGAGGGCTCGGAACCGGCGATTTCCTGGTGGGCGTCGGCCTCGGCCTCTTCGGTCTCAACCCGCTGGCGGAACCGCTCGAAGCTGGAGAAGGCGTCGTCGCCCACGCCCGAGAGGCCCCGTGCGATCTGCTTGCGGGCTTCTGCGGCCTTGCGCCGGGCGATGAGGGCGCCCTGGCGGGTGCGGGCTTCGTCTAATTTGGCCTTGAGCTGCATCAGCTGCTGTTTGAGCTGTTCGGAGGTCCGCCGGCTTTCGTCGAGGGCGGCCTCCAGGTCCCGGACAGCCTCTTCCAGGGCCGCTTTTCGTTCCAGCGCCCGCCGGGCCAGGTCGTCTTCTCCGGCCTGCACGGCGAGTTCGGCCTTTTTCTGCCAGGCCTCGATCTGGTCCTTTTTCTCCATGTACTGGCGCTCCAGCCGTTTTTCGTTGGCTACGGCGGTGCCCACGGATGCGGTTGCTTTGTTGACGGCTTCCTCCATTTCGAGGATCATCTGGCGGATCATTTTTTCCGGGTCTTCCGCCCGGTTCAGGAGGTCGTTGATGTTGGCTTTGATGATGTCCGCCATTCTGGAGAAGATTCCTTTGGCCATGGTCTGACTCCTCTCTTTTTAGAACGTGAAACGTGAAACGGCAGCTTTCGGTTTTCAGCCGGTTTATCTGCAAGGAGCGTGCCGAATTTTTGGCTTAAGAAAAATACTTATAAAATATTGATATTTAAATATTTAAGATATAAGTTCTGAATCCGGCCGAACCGGAAAGTTGGTGTTTTTCACCAACTTGAGCGGTGAAAAGGACCAACCGGGTTGGACGGGGTGAATTGCCTGCTTCCGCTTGCCTTTTTCTGCCAAAGTCTTTATTATTTAAGCCCCTTCCCCGATTTTTGTCTCCCCGATTCTCCGACTCTATCTATTCCCACACCTATGACCTTTCATCGTATTTCCCAATTCATTATCGCCCTCTGTCTGGTCTTGCTGACCGTGGGGGAACCCCCTGGACTTTCCCTGGTCTACGAGGTCCAAAGGGGGGATTCACTGTGGTCGATTGCCCGCCTGTTCCAGATGAGCGTGAAGGAGATCAAGAAGCTCAACCGGCTCCGGACCGACCGGGTCTATCCGGGACAGGTGCTGCGTTTGGGCCCCAAGATCAAGGAGATCCCGGTCGAGAACGGACCGTATTATTTTTCCAAACCCCGGGTGGCTGCGCAGCAGAGCCGGAAGTATATCGAGCCTGCCCGTTCTCGGCCGATAGAGGATTATCGAAGCGGGCGCACGCTGCTGCAGGCGTTTGACGCAGAGATTCGCGCCAAGGTGGCCAAAAATCGGGGGCGGCAGCCGCTGAAGGGCTGGAAGATTGTGATCGATCCCGGACACGGGGGCATCGATCCGGGCGCGATTGTGTCCAACAAAGACGGGATGGAGCGTTCGGTTTATGTGGTTGAGGATGAGTATGTGTACGATATTGCGCTGCGGGTATACGAACTTCTCCGGCTGAACGGCGCAGAGGTGGGGTTGACGATGATCAGCCCGAACCACCTGATACGCGACAACCTCCGGGCCAGCGTGACGTTCGTACACGAGCAGAACGAGGTTTATAACGACGAGAAGATCAATCAGAAGCATGCCCGGAGCGTCCGGCCCGGCGGTCGCAATCTTTTACAGCGGGTCAAAATTGCCAACCGGTTTTTCAAGGGCGCCCGAAAAAGCAAGAGCCTTTTTATCTCGCTGCATGCAGACAACAGTCCGGAGCGGCCCAAGGGGCCGCTGGCGATTTATCTGAACCGGAAGGGGAAGATTGACAAACGCTCCCGAACATTCGCGAAGGTGATGCAGAAGGCTCTGGACCATCCGGACCTGCCCGCGCAGATTGCAGGGCGGAACCTGGGGGTGCTTCGGAAAAATCGGGCACACGCCGAGGTTCTGGTTGAGATCCACAATGTACACGACAAAGGGGAAGCCTACAGGCTCCGCTTCCACAAAAACCGGCAGGAGGATGCCGAGCGGATTCTGAAAGGGGTTCTGGACTATGCGGCCGGGCGTTAGGGTTTGACTTTTTCAGGCCGGGAAGGTTCCGGATCGAAGCGGCGGAGGCGGAGGGAGTTGGAGACGACGGAGACGGAGCTTATGGCCATGGCTGCCGCGGCCAGCATGGGGCCGCCGAGGGGGTTGAGCAGGCCGACGGCGGCCACGGGGATGAGGAGGGTGTTGTAGGCGAAGGCCCAGAAGAGGTTCTGGCGAATGATGCGCATGGTTTGCTTGGAGAGCCGAATCGCCGCGCCGACCCCGGTCAGGTTTCCGGACATGAGGGTGATGTCTGCGCTTTCTTTGGCGATGTCGGTACCGGCGCCAATGGCAATGCCCACGTCGGCCCGGGCCAGGGCGGGCGCATCGTTGATGCCGTCTCCTACCATGCCGACCCCCTTCCCTTCGGCCTGAAGCTGTGCGACCCGGTTGGCTTTTTCTTCCGGCACGACGTCTGCCAGTACCCGGTCGATGCCGACCCGGCGGGCGACCGCCTCTGCGGTTCGGGCGTTGTCGCCGGTGACTAACGCGACTTCCAGGCCCAGGTCGTGGAGGTCGGCCACCGCGTCTGCGGCTTCGGGTTTGAGGGTGTCGGCCACGCCGATCAGCCCGGCCTGTTTGCCGTCGGTTGCGATAAATATGATCGTTTTTCCTTCCTTTTCGAGCCGTTCCGCCTGTTCTGCCAATCCACTTAGAAGCACCTTCCGACCTTCCATCAATCTCCTGTTGCCCAGAAGGACGGCCAGACCCGCGATTTCTGCGGCGATGCCCTCTCCGGGGAGGGCGTCGAACGCGTGCGCCTGTTTGAGGGACAGGTTCCGTTCGGCCGCCGCATTGAGGATGGCCTGGCCCAGGGGGTGTTCCGAGCCCTGTTCGGCCGAGGCGGCCAGTACGAGCAGGTCCGTTTCGCTGAAGCCGTCGGCGGATATGAGGTCGGTGACGGCGGGGACACCGGTTGTGAGGGTGCCGGTCTTGTCGAGGATGACGGTGTTGAGCCGGTGGGCGATTTCTAAGATTTCGCCCCCTTTGATCAGGACGCCGAGTTCGGCGCCCCGGCCGGTTCCCACCATGATGGCGGTGGGGGTGGCCAGACCCATTGCGCAGGGGCAGGCGATGATAAGTACGGCGACGGTGTTAAGGAGGGCGACGGCAAGTTCGGGGCCGAGGGCCCACCATAAGGCGAAGGTGAGCAGGGAGACGCCGAAGACGATGGGCACAAAGATGCCCGCGATCCGGTCGGCGAGGCGCTGGATAGGCGCCCGGGAGCCCTGGGCCTTCCGGACCATTTGCACGATGCGGGCGAGGACGGTTTCGGATCCGACCTGTGTGGCCCGAAAGGTGAAGCTGCCGGTCCTGTTGAAGGTGGCGCCGACGATCCGGTCGCCGGGGCCTTTTTCCACGGGGATGCTTTCGCCGGTGACCATCGATTCGTCGACTGCCGAATGCCCCTCGTGGACAGTCCCGTCTACGGGGATTTTTTCTCCCGGGCGGACCCGAAGGAGGTCCCCCACGGTGACCTGTTCGACGGGGACCTCAAGGTCCTGACCGTTCTGGACGACACGGGCGATCTGCGGGCGGAGGTCCATCAGTTTCCGAATGGCGTCGGAGGCGCGCCCCCTGGCCTTAGCTTCCAGCATGCGGCCCAGGAGGATGAGGGTGATGATCATGGCCGAGGTGTCGAAGTAGACGTGGATGCCCTGACCGGTTTGGGCAAAGATATGGGGCGCAAAGGTGACGGTCGTGCTGTAACCGTAGGCGGCGAGGGTGCCCACTCCGATGAGGCTGTTCATGTCGGCCGTTTTATGCCGAAGCGCGGTCCAGAAGCCTTTGAGGAACTGCCATCCGCACCAGAACTGGACGGGGGTGGCAAGCAGGAAGAGGAGGAGATGGATCTCCCGAGTGAGCGTATCAACGCCCAGGAGGGTGTGTACCATGCCGGCGCCCATGATGAGGGTAGAGAGGACGGCGCCCACAATAAAGCGGAGGCGAACGGCGCAGTATTCGGCCTGTTCCCGATCTTCCGATGCCTGCTCTTCCACAGCAACCGATGCCTCGTAGCCGGCGTCGGCCACAGCCTGCTTCAGAGCGTCCACGTCGATGTTGAGGTGTCGGACGGCCGCCTGGTGGGTGGCAAAGTTGACATTCGCGTCGATGACGCCGGGGACCGCTTCCAGGGCTCGTTCCACACGGGAGACGCAGGCGGCGCAGCTCATGCCTTTCACCGAGAGGGTGACTTCATTTTCCCGGACGTTGCCGGGCTTTTCGACAGCTTCAGACATCTGTGGCCTTTCAGGGTCTGGATCGATTTGTGATTCGCCGGCAGGAGGCGGCACCTCTGAATTCTCAATCAAATATAGCGCATTTTTCTACGGGTGCCAACCGCCGGGAGTTAGGGAAGTAGATTATTGGTTTAACGACTCTCCTTCTTCAAGTACTTGCTCCAGGAGATCGCGTTCTTCGGCAGGGAGCTTTAATAAGATACGTGGATCCTGTGTCTCCCGGTAGCGGACAGTGGCATTCAGAAGGCGGAGCGGAAGTTGAAACTCTTTGTAGTCGCCAGCAAGTTCCTGCCACAGACTTAGCCATTTCTTTGCTGCCGAATCACTGATCATTTTAGATGTTAAAACTGATATGCTCAGTACCAATGCATGTCCTAATGCTGAGAGGGCCTTATGTTTAGCGTAAAGCTTTATTAATTTTTCAGAACGTATTCGCCAGCTCAGGTAATCAATTCTTAAAAATATAGCGGCGAGAACCTCGTTTGTATCACTTAAATAGAGTTCGTCTGCATAAGCACAGCGTTGAAGCGCATCGTCTAAGGCTGTAATACCTTCATCCCAGCGGTCTAGTATTAGGAGTAATTCACTACGGTGGAGAAATGAATGCGGAGATTTGTCGTCCAATTCGATTGCCTTTTCAAAGGATGCCAATGCCTTCTTGTAGTGTTTCAATTTGCTTAGAACTAGGCCCTGCAAAGACCAAGCTATAGCTTTCTTAGGTTCAAGTTCTATTACCTTCTTGAAATCTCTCAATGCTTCTTCATATCGTCTGAGGAGGAATAATGCTGACCCTCGCATAAACCATACGTCATTTATCTTAAGTTCGATTGCTTTATCAAAAGCTCCTAGTGCGTCTTCATGACGTCTGATTTTGAATAGTACTATACCTCTGCTCCTCCAACCTAAAGCGCAATTTGAATCAAGTTCAATTACTTTGTCGAAAGAGGCCAATGCCTCCTTCAGGTGTCCAAGATCATGCAATGTTTCTCCCCTAAGACCCCAAATATGTAGATTATTAGGATTTAGCTCAATTGCTTTATCGAAAGACTTTAGCGCTTCTTCAAAACGCTCGAGCTTTACTAGACAAAATCCTTTCCTAGCCCAGTCCACATCGTGACCGCGAATTGCTATTAGTTCATCAGCTATTCCTATGCCGTGTACAAGGTCTTCAGCCTTCTCAAAGGCTTCGAAGTCCCTTAGACACGCTGTCATACGAGGATCCTCCGTTTCCTCTTCAGTTGCCTTTAGCGCATGGAGCAGATATTCTCGTTCTAGCGCAGCCTCCGGCTGGGCCATGTCTAAAAGCTGTTGTAACTCATCTCGTGAATGCCAGAACCGTAAAAAGTCTACCAGCAACCTGATCGGCTCACCTCTGTTTTTTTTGATCTCGATACTGAGGCGCATCAGTGGTTCCTGGAGTTCGTAATATGATTCGCGTCCGACAGCCGAGGATCGAACATAGCCCATATCCCGCAGGCTTTTGAGTTGGCTGGAGGCCGTCTGATGGGTCGTGAAACATCGTTTTGCGATCTCTTTGACGGAGACGGCATAGCGGCAGTCACAGAGGAACTCCACAATCTTTCGCTGCTGGAGAGAGAGCCACTTCATTCGTGCCTGGTAGTAGGGCGTCAATTCATCCAGTGTCTGTAGAAGCGGTTCAACAAGCTCATTTAGTGACTGTCGATTTAGAAAATCTGAAAAGATAACATAGACACGGTGATTACCGCCTGCAAGGTGATGGACGGCACGGATACGAGCACGGCCGATTGGCTTCTGAATGAATGAGACCAATTCCTGATCGTTTTCACGCTTGGCGACTTTTGTCAAAAGGTCTATGGCTTCATCGATCCCCAATTTCTGCAAATGGTGGATACGGAAGAAACCATAAAAGGGTGAAGTTTGAAGTGATATACCATTAAAAAGGCTCTGGGAGGTTGCGAGAATTGTACAAAACGGATTCTCCTGAAGATAGGCACGCAGACGTTTTTGACCTTCATCTCCCAGCCCTGCGAATAGATCATCCAGATTCTCTATCAGGAGGAGGAGCGTGCGGTCGCCAGTGAAATTTTTCAATAACTCTGCTGCTGCGTGTTCGGCGGCTTCGGGTGACAGTTCGTAGAGTATCTCAATCTGTTCAGTAAGTTCGGGATCGTTGTATTCCTCCTGTAGCGCCCGGAGAATACGCAGCAGGAGGTCCAGGAAGGATGAGATGCCCCACTCTTCTTCGCGCAGCCAGGCGATGAGCAGATGGTCGTGCAGGTCTTCCAGCTTTTGAATGCGGTGATAGGTGAGTGCGATCAGATGAGTTTTGCCGATGCCTCGGGGGCCGATAAGCAGTGTATGATGTTTTGAGGACGTGAGGGCACTTTCCTTAATCAGTTCGACAAGGCGTTGGGCCAGATCCTCACGCTGGACGAAAATGGCTTCAAGATCCTCGGGTTTCATCAGGCTGGGTGTGAAGTGAGAAAGGAAAGTGGGTTTCATGATGTTAAACCTCTGTGAAATTTCCAGCAGCGCTGGATGAGGGGAAAACGGAAACAAAATGCTCCATTGGCTTGCTGCACAAGATAGTGATCTCGCTGAAGCATCGTTAATACGTCCCGTGCCATCTCGCTGTCTTCGGTCTCTATACGCGATTTGAGCAGGTTGAATACATCATCGAATGATAAGGGCCGATCGGTGGTGGACAAAATATCCAATAAGTTCAGAGCAAACGGACGCTCGTCAGGTGCATAGTAGGTGTTAATCCGATCCCGATAGTATCGCAGGTTCCAGGCGTCCTGGGGGTCTCTAAGACAGGCGTCAACGATTTCACTCACGGTTGTTTCGTTTGTGACACTGCCGCGTTGAACGATCTGATCGATGAGATGGTGGATGAAGTAAGGGATACCGTCCACACTGTTTGCAACTGCGCGTGCCATTGCTTGTGGATTGTCCGTTTGGATGCTTTCGCCTTCCAACAACCGATGGGCTAACTCCTGGGCATCGGCAGGTGATAGGGGTGGGATCTCTACGGTGTTCATGTCGTTGGTTGGAGCGTTCGCATACCCTGCCTGTCTGAGAGAGGCGAGGATATTGTGCAGGCCGATAGACCCCGTGAAAACCATTCTTAAGTCGGGGTGCATCTGGCGTAGGGACCGCAGGATATCCAGAACTTCCATTGCCGCGTTTTCGTCAGCCTGCTGTTTGATGTTATAGAGCATCAAAGGCATTTCGTCCCAGAAGAAGGTCACGGTGCGATCCTGGTGCTCGACAAGGTCTTCGATTGTCTCGGTTAACAGATTTTTCCAATGGGGAGCGGTGATATCTGGAAACTTGAACCCCTGAAATTCTGCGCCGCTGAGTTGTGCCAATAAGTGGCGTGTTCGCTCCGCAGTCCGCTTCAAGCCACTCAAGTAGTGCTCGACATCCCGGAAAATAATTTCGACAAATTCCAGTGAGGTGCGTACACCTTCCAGATCGTGGTAGAAGGTGAGTTTGTCCTCTGAAGCCTCGTTTACCATCTTCTTGATAGCACAGGTTTTCCCAATTCGGCGCTCTGCGCTGAGGACGAGGCTTTGCCGCTCCAGAATGCGCCACAGATTTTGAATCAATTTGTCTCTTCCGATGACTTCAGATGGATCGATTTGTCCGCCTGGATTCGTCCTCATATTGTCACCTGTTTTATAATACGTTCGTTTATTTATACGTTGAATTTTATTTACGTTAAAATTGACGTATTTCATAATTGCAATTTAAGTCAAAATTGATGTCTTGTCAATAGAATGTTAGCCTATGTCGATAAAAATATACATAAACATTTGTATTTATAGAAGATTAAGATTGAAACAGATTTCAGGATCGAATACGAAGCCGGAGGATTTCGTCGCAGAGGGCGTCGTATTCGTGGGCGCCTCTGGAGCTTCGGGCAAAGTGGGTGATGGGTTTGGCGGCGAGGTTGGCCTGGTTGAGGGCTTCGCTTTTGGAGATGACGGTTTTGAGGAGGCGGCGTTTGTGTTCGTCTAAGAGCTCTTCGACAATGGCGTTGGTGCGGGTTGTGCGCATGTCGAACATGGTGACGAGGATGCGGTAGGGGACGTTGTCTTCGTCGCGGAGTTCCCCGGCGGTTTCCAGGAGGGCGCCGAGACCGACCACGGCGCCGACGCCGGGCTGGACGGGGACGATGAGAAGGTCTGCCGCGATCATGGCGTTGTAAGAGAGGATGCCGAGTACGGGGGGGCAGTCCAGAACGATGTGCTGGTAGTCTTCTGCCAGGTGTTCCAGCGCACGCCACAGGCGCTCTTCTCGCCGGATTCGGGTGGAGAGGAGTTCGGAGGTTTCGGTGAGTCCGGGCGTGGCCGGTACAATGTCGAGGTTGGGAATTTCGGTGGGGGAGACCGCCCGGGCCGCCTGGGAGGGCCGTTCCATGATGAGGTCGCTGACGTCCCGTTCGGGTTCTTCCTCTAAGAAGCAGCGGGTGGCGTGCGCCTGGGGGTCCAGGTCGACCAGCAGGGTCCGGCGGCCCCTGTCGGCGAGTGTGGCTGATAGATTGACGGCGGTGGTGGTTTTGCCGACGCCACCCTTGCTGTTGGTGATGGCGAGGATCATGGTTGGCTCCCGGGTATAGGTTGAAAGAATGCGAAAATTTCTGTATGTGCGACATCCTGGGCACGACCGGAGGTCGCAGCGCCAGAGACATAACATAATCTGCAAATTTTGGCAGGTCAACTAAAAATACCAGGGCCTCAATAGATACAGCGGCCCAAACGCCCGGGACTCTCTTCGGGAGAGGCCCCGACGTTTGGGGTTGACATCTACTCATTAAACATACATTTTTCATCAGATGAGAGGATATTTGTGTTCTATTTTGGCAAAATGGTGAAGGAGGAGGCTCGATGAGGCTGCGCCAGTGGTTGCTCTGCTTCTGTACAGCCCTGATTGTGGCCGCCCCTGCCGGGGCGCAGGAGACAGGCCGTCCGCCGGTTCTCCAGGCGATGAAGGAGGAACTGTCTCGCTCTCTCAAAATTTTGGGAGAACAGCCGACGCCGCCCTACTTCCTCAGCTACGAGATCACGCAGATCCACTCGGCGGGCGCTTCCGGGTCTTTCGGCACCGTTGTTTCCAGCGGCGAGAACCGCAGCCGCCAGTTGGATATCGACCTGCGGGTGGGCGATTACACGATGGACAATACGCACCCGGTCCGCGGCAGATTCCGTCGTTTTGGCCGCCGGTTTTCTTTTGTTCAGGTCCCGCTGGATGACGATCCGGACGCGATTCGGGGCATTCTCTGGTTTTATACCGATCAGAAATACAAGCAGGCGGTGGAGCAGCTGACCCGGGTGAAGACCAACGTTCGGGTGACGGTGGAGCAGGAGGACCGGTCGGACGATTTCTCACGGGAGGCGTCGGAAACCTACACGGAGACGCCGCTGCAGATCGCCGTGGACCTGGGCGCGTGGGAGGAGAAGGTGAGAAAGTACAGCGCGCCTTTTGCCGGGCACAGCGAGATCTACCAGGCCAGGGCGTCGATTAGCGCGACTGCGGAAACGCGCTGGTTTGTGGACAGCGGGGGGGCGGAGGTCCAGACGTCGAAGACGCATTATCGCCTGACGATTATCGCCTTTACAAAGGCGGACGACGGTATGGAGCTTCCGCGCTACGAGTCGTTTTTCGCCTTTACGCCCGAGGGCCTTCCGGAGGATGAGGCGGTGCTTCAGGCGGTGGACCGGATGATTGCGGACCTGAAGGCGCTTCGCACCGCGCCGATTGTTGAGCCCTACACCGGCCCGGCGATTCTGTCGGGCAGGGCCAGCGGCGTGTTTTTTCACGAGGTGTTCGGGCACCGCATTGAGGGGCACCGGCAGAAGCGTGAGGAGGAAGGGCAGACGTTTAAGAAGAAGGTGGACGAGAAGATTCTGCCCGAGGCCTTTTCGGTCTTTTTCGATCCGACCCTGCGCCGGTTGGGGGAGACGGATCTGGTGGGAGCGTACCGGTACGACAACCAGGGGGTCAGGGCCCGGCGGGTGGATGTGATCGAGGAGGGGGTGTTCAGACGTTTTCTGATGTCCCGGTCTCCGATCGAGGGGTTTCCCAACTCGAATGGACACGGCCGAAAACAGCCGGGATACGGGCCGGTGGCGCGGCAGTCGAATTTGATCGTGGAGGTGTCCGAATCGGTGTCGCGTGCAAGGTTGAAGCAGATGCTTATTGCGCAGATGAAGCGAGAGAACAAGCCGTTCGGCCTTTTCTTTGAAGATATCCAGGGCGGATTTACGATTACGGGGCGTACGATCCCAAACGCCTTCAATGTGCTGCCGATTATGGTCTACCGCATCACCCCCGACGGGGAGGAGGAGCTGGTGCGCGGCGTGGATCTGATTGGAACGCCGCTTACGGCTTTTAGCATGATTTCGGCCGCGGATAATGAGGTGGAGGTGTTCAACGGGGTCTGCGGCGCGGAATCGGGGGGTGTGCCGGTCTCGGCGGTATCGCCCGGGATTCTGATTTCGCAAATCGAGGTGCAGAAGAAGGAGAAGTCCCAGGCGCGGCCTCCGATCCTGCCCCCGCCATTTGAGAATCATCCGTAACCGCTCACGGTACGAGGAGACATGGTATGCGCGTTGTGATTCGCGTTTTGACGGGCGTTCTGATGGTTTTGGCGCCGATTTACGCCGAAGAGGACGTGGTGATGCAGGCCATGCGCGACGAGCTTTCGCGTTCGATGGACGAACTCCGGCTCGAAGCGCTGGAGAGGCCCTATTTTATCGCTTACCGGGTGGAGGAGAGCTGGAGTACGCGCGTTTCCGCCAGCTTCGGTTCGCTGCTTGGCAGCAATGAGGGCAGAGGGCGTTCTCTGAGCGTGGAGGTGCGGGTGGGAGATTACGATTTTGACAATACCAATTTCCGCGCCTCTCGCTTCGGGGGATTCCGGGGGAGGGCCGGGCTTCCCTTAGACGATGACTACAAGGCGTTAAGACGGCAGATCTGGCTGGCGACCGACCGTATGTACAAACAGGCAGTGGAAGACCTGTCCGGCAAACGCGCCGCATTGCAGCACCGTACGCGTACCGAGGAGATTCCCGACTTCAGCCGGGAGAGCCCCGCATCGATTGCGGACGAGGCCGCACCCGTGGCTGTGGACCTGGCCGAAGCGGAGCGGCTGGTGCGCGATCTTTCCGCGCTTTTCAGGCAGATGCCGGATGTTTTTATGTCCACGGTTCGCCTGAGTGTAAACAATGCCCGCACCCGCTATTTAAACAGCGAAGGTACATCGTTTACACGCCTTACCCCTTCTGTGACCTTTACAGCGCTGGCGGGAACACAGGCGCCGGATGGGATGCCCTTAGAGGACTTTGTGGCGGTGTACGGACGTTCGATGGGCGATCTGCCCGGGGTGGACGAACTGAAGGCCCGCATCGAGGCGATGGGGGCGCGTCTGTCCGAACTGCGCGATGCGCCGGTGGTGGACACGTACACCGGTCCGGTGCTTTTAGAAGAGCAGGCGGCAGCGGCGCTGTTCGGCCGGGTTTTCGCGCCCAGGCTGCTGGCGTCGCGTGCGCCGATCTCGGGCGGGGGGCGGGGCTCCGGGCGGGGCAGAAACCCTTTTCTGGACAAGATCGGCGCGCGGGTGCTGCCCGAGTTTTTGAGCGTTGTGGACGATCCGACGGTGAGGGAGTACAAAAAGCGCCGGCTTGTGGGTGGGGCCAGAGTGGACGACGACGGCGTGCGTACACGCAAGACGGTGCTGGTTGAAAAAGGGTTTCTCAACACGCTGCTGGCCACGCGCAACCCGGTCTCCGGGATTGCGAAAAGTACCGGCAGCCGGCACGGTTCGAACGCCCTGCCGAGCAATCTGTTTGTGACTGCAAAGAAGGGATACAGCGACAAGAAGATGAAAAAGGCGTTTCTCAAACTGGTCAAGCAGCGCAAAAATGGGTACGGAATTATCGTGCGGCGCATTGGCAACTCTTCCCTCCGGGTTCCCGGCCTGGGTCGGGCCAGACGGAGAGGTGCGCGGGTGGCCGACATCATCCTGGCGTACAGGGTTTTCCCCAACGGGCGCGAGGAGTTGATCCGGAATGCGGGGCTGTCGGACATCGACGCGGCGACGTTCAAGGAGATTGTGGCCGCGTCGAAGGCGCAGACGGTTTACAGTGCGCCGTTCAGGACCCGGAGCGCATCCGGTTCGCACAGCGGCGTTGTGTCGTTCGTGGCGCCGTCGCTGCTGTTTGAAGATGTGACCCTCCAAAAGCCCAGGGGCGAGATCCCACACCCGCCCGTGGCAAGTCATCCTGCATTTGACAGGTGAGAAAGTTCACGAATCTTATTCAAGGTTTAGACGTCTGATCTGAAAGAGATTCAACGAATCGTGTATTCCAAGAGAGAGGAAGCCTCTTATGGAAGAGCGATCTTCACTTCTGCCGCGCCTTTCGGTGGACCGTCCGGTAACGGTGACGATGTGTCTGCTGGCCCTGCTGGTTGTGGGGGCCGTGGCCTATAGCCAGATCCCGGTGAAGCTTTTTCCCTCCGGGTTTGACCCTCCGCGCCTCTGGGTGGGTATCCAGTATCGGGGCGCATCCCCCCGGGAGCTGGAACAGCAGATTGCCCGCCCGCTGGAGGAGCGGCTTCGCACGGTGAAGGGCATTGAGAAGGTCTGGTCGTACAGCAGCAGCCGGTGGGGTGTGGACGCTAGCATGCGTTTCCGGCAGGATGCGGATATGGTGCTGGCTTACAACCAGGTGGTGGATCAGATTGAACGATTCAAACCCGAGCTTCCGGAGGACTCCCGGGACAATATTTGGATCTGGAAACACAATGACGAGGGTCAATCCATTATGTGGGCCGGGGTGGCGATTGATACCACTATTGTGGATCCGTTCCAGTTTTTGGAGGTCCACGTCAAGCGCTCGCTGGAGCGGATTGACGGGGTGGCCAAGGTGGACATCTGGGGGGTTGACACCAAAGAGGTGATGATCGAGATCGACCGGGAGCGGCTGCAGGCGCGGGGTGTCAATACCTATGAGATGGTGCAGCGGCTTCAGTCCGACAATTTTGCGCTTTCAGGCGGGCATGTACGCGAGGGCGGCAAGAAATTTTACGTGCGGTCTATGGCACGTTATCGGAGCCTGGAGGAGATCGAGAATATCCTGGTGAGTTCCAGGAACGGCGGGGTGCGTTTGCGGGAGGTGGCGGATGTGGTTTACGATGTGCCCGCCAGGCGGGGGTACGAACGGACGGACGGGAAGCCGTCGGCATCGTTCAGCGTCAAGGCCGAGTCGGGTGCGGATCTGGTGGCGCTGTGCGACCGGGTGATGGAGGAGCTGGACCGGATTGAGGCCCGGACGGTGACTTCCGGCCTTCAGTTCAATGTATTTTTCAACCAGGGGCAGTTCATCCGGGGTTCGGTCAACAACCTGAGGAACACCGGGCTGTGGGGCGGTTTATTCGCCGCCATGGTGCTGCTGTTTTTCCTGCGTGCGATCCGCATGACGTCGATTATCACACTGGCCATTCCGCTTTGTGTGATGATTACCATTGTGGCGCTTTATTTTATGGGCTGGTCCCTGAACATGATGACGATGATGGGGTTGATGGTGGGGGTGGGGCTGGTGGTGGACAATGCGATTGTGATCTTAGAGAATATCTACCGGATCCGGGAGAAGGGGGAGAAACCCAAATTGGCGGCGGTTCTGGGCGCAAGCGAGGTGGCTATGGCCATTACACTGGCCACGCTGACCACGGTGGTGGTCTTTCTGCCGCTGATGCTGATGTCCGGGGGTGTGGGAATGCGGTTTTACCTGACCAAGATGGGGATGCCGGTGATTGTGATGCTGATGGGGTCGTTGTTTGTGGCCCTGATTTTTATCCCGCTGGCCTCCGTGCGGTTCGGTGGAAGTAGCGTCAAAAAGGATCCCAGATCGATCGGATGGACGCGGCGCCTGTACGGTCGAATGCTGGGGTGGACCTTATGGCATCGGCGGGATACCATTTTGATTGTGCTGTTTATTTTTGCCACCATTGCCATTCCGTTCAGTAACATGAAACGTTCGGATTCAACCAGGGGCAATATTAATAATGTGCGGATCAGGGTCTATCCGCCCAAATATTTCTCCATCTACGATACCCACGAGGTGGTTTCGGAGCTGGAAACATTTCTGGAGGGCAAACGGGAGGCCTACGGCATCCGGACGATGCGGGCCTGGTTTCGGTCGACCTACGGGCGGGTAGAGATCTTTTTGAAAGCGGATACCGAGTCGGCGTGGTGGCAGGTGGCTTATAAAGACCTGCGAGCAAAAGTGGGTTATCCGGTTGACGGGATGATGGACCGGAAGGCCGTGATCAAGGATTTGAAAGAGAACTTGCCGAAATTTGTGGGGGTGAGGATTGGGGTGGAGAGCCGGGGGGGAGGAGCGAGGGACCCCCGTGTATCGGTTTATCTCTATGGGGATGATACGGAGGTGCTGGCCGGCATGGTACACGACAAAAAAGGAAAAGACCTGCGCTGAGTGGTGAAATGAGTTAAGTTTGGGTTGTCAAGATCCAACAACTCATCCATCATCAAACACAGGTCTATGTCTCCTCAAGTTAATGAATTACACGACGTGATGCAATGGTATTTACCCTGTCATAAGGCCCGGGTAAAATTCATCGCCGCCTTCATTGTGTCTCTCATCAAGCTCACAACCGTCAACTTCACCAAACTGGCCAACGCCCTCAACGGCAAAGCCAAGCAGAAGTCCAACTATCGCAGAATCCAACGTTTCTTCAGTGAGTTTAATCTGTCCTATGACCTGGTGGCCGACTTGATCCTGCATCTCTTGCCGATCAAGTCGGACTTTACCATCTCGATAGATCGGACGACCTGGAGCTTCGGCAAACTGACCATCAATATTCTCACCGCCGGGAGTGTCTATCAAGGCGTTGCATTTCCCATCTGCTGGATACTGCTGCCCAAAAAGGGCAACTCCAACACCGATGAGCGTATCCAGTTGATGGAACGGGTCTTGAAGTTGGTGGATAAAAACCTGATTCAGGTCATCGTTGCAGACCGGGAATTCATTGGGCAAGAATGGTTTGCGTGGTTAGATGCGCAAGCCTTAGGCTTTGCCATCCGCGTCAAGGAAAACGCCAAAACCCTAAATGGCAAAGGGGACATCGCGCTTCGATGCTTGTTTGCCGACCTGCACATTCACCAAGAGCGCATCCTGCGTAAACCCCGTCTGATCTATGGTCATCATCTGTATTTGTCTGTCATCCGATTACCTGACGAATTTCTCATCGTTGCCAGCAAGTGTAAAGGTCGAAAACCGCTGGAGGATTACAAAAAACGGTGGGGAATTGAAGTCCTGTTCGCCGCGTTGAAAAGCCGAGGCTTCGATCTGGAACAGACCCATCTGATCCATCTGGAACGAATCGAAAAACTCATCGCGCTTTTAGCCATTGCCCTCACCTGGGCTCATCTGGTAGGAGAATGGATCGCAAAGACAAAACCGTTGAAGATCAAAAAACACGGATGCAAAGAGAAAAGCCTGTTTCGATATGGATTGGACCATTTGCAGTATGTTCTGCTCAATATACAGGATCACATCCAGGAGTTCTTTCACTGTCTTTGGATACTGATTGATCCTCCATATTTTAGGTCAGATTAAGTTTTGTCGTGTATTATGGCTGGCCGGGATGGTTGGCGAGGTGGACCGGCGGCTTCGGGAGATTCCTTCGGTGGTGAGTGTGGACACGGACCTGGAACGGTCGATTGACGAGGTGCGGGTGCAGATTGATCGGCAGCGGGCCCGGAGGTACGGGATCTCACCCGAGGTGGTGGGCCGAACGCTGGCCTTTTCGCTGCAGGGTGTGGGCCTGCCCAGATACCGGACCGGACAGCGGGAGGTGGACACACGGCTGTATTTGGAAGAGACCGACCGGCAGACCCTGCACCAGCTCAAGACCTTCACGTTCCGGTCCCGGTCGGGTGAGGACATCCCGCTGGCCGAACTGGCCACGATTAAGGTGACCCAGGGCAGCGGCACCATCCGGCGGGAGGACGGCAAGACCCGGTTGTGGGTGAGGGCGTTTACCACAAAGGACGATTTGGAGGGGCTCTACGGAGAGATTGACCAGGCGATGCAAGGGTTTGAGATGCCCCGGGGGTATTACTGGAACAAGGGGGAGAGGTATTCCAAGTTCCGGGAACAGGACAATACCACCATGTTTGCGTTTCTGATGGCCATTACCTGTGTGTTCCTGCTGATGGGCGTGCTTTTCGAGTCGTTTGTTCTGCCGTTTTCGGTGCTGTTCTCCATTCCATTTGCTTTCTTAGGGGTGTACTGGACGCTTTATCTGACCGGCACGCCCCAGGATATGATGGCCAGTATCGGGATTATGGTTTTGATTGGTGTGGTGGTGAATAACGCGATCGTGCTGGTGGATATGGTCAACCGCCTGCGGGCCGACGGCCTGGACCGCGCGGCGGCGATTTTAGAGGCCGGGCACAACCGCTTCCGGCCGATTTTGATGACCACGTTTACCACGGTTTTCGGGCTGCTGCCGATGTCGGTTGGCAACAGCAACCTGATTGGTATCCCCTACGCGCCTCTGGGCCGGACGATGATGGGAGGACTGCTGGCCTCCACGTTCCTCACCCTGTTTGTGGTGCCGCTGTTCTACACCTATCTGGACGATCTGCGGATGGCGCTTCGCCGGATTACCTCGGCTGTGTTTTCCCGGTCTGAGGCGGTTTCTTACGGGGGTGCGCAGGGAGACGATTGAAGGCGAGTTCCAGGTTCCAGGTTCCGAGTTGGCTCAGGTTAAGGCTGGAGGATGATTCCTCTGGCCTTTTTGGTGTGAATGGGGTAAGGCAGCGTCTTCTGGTTGAAGAAGGGTTTGAAACGGGATGGGGTGTACTGTATATTCCAATCGTTCTATTTGCCACCTGTTGGACCTGTAGAGGAGAGCGATGAGATTCAGACCGTGTATCGACCTTCGCGAGGGGCGGGTTGTGCAGATTGTGGGAGGGTCGCTGCAGGATGGGGACGCGAAAGGACCGGTGACGAATTTTGAGACGGAGCGGTCCGCTGCGGACTACGCCCGGATGTACCGGACGGACGGCCTGAGTGGGGGGCACGTGATTATGCTGGGGACGGGGAACGAGACTGAGGCGCTCGCCGCGCTTGCGGCCTATCCGAGAGGGCTGCACGTGGGGGGCGGGATTACGCCGGTGAATGCAGGGCGCTACTTAGATGCGGGAGCCAGCCACGTGATTGTGACATCCTACGTCTTCCGGGAGGGCCGGATTGACGCCGACCGACTCACCGGAATGACGGCGGCGGTGGGGCGAGAGCGGCTGGTGCTGGACCTGAGCTGTCGGAGGCAGGGCAAGGCCTACGTGGTGGTGACCGACCGGTGGCAGCGGTTTACAGAGGTGGCGGTGAATCGCGAAACCCTGGACCGGCTCGCCCGGACCTGCGACGAGTTTTTAGTGCACGGGGTGGATGTGGAAGGCAAACGACTGGGGATAGAGGAGGCGCTGGTGGAGGCGCTGGGGGAGTGGTCACCGATTCCGGTGACGTACGCAGGGGGCGCCCGGGGGCTGGACGACCTGGACCGGGTGCGTGCGCTGGGCAACGGCCGGGTGGATTTGACGATTGGGAGCGCGCTGGATATTTTTGGGGGGGAGGTGGCGTATCGGGATGTGGTGGCATGGCAGAGGAGAGAAGGAAGTAAAAAGTAAAAAATAAGGGCGAGGGTGGGGTGGTAATTTCCCCTTTTTCCTTGAATCGGAGATTCTGTGGCTACATTTAAAGACCTGGGCGAATTCGGGTTTATCGACCGTATTGCACGGCACGGGCTGGTGCGGGAGGAGGGGGTGTTGTGCGGGATCGGGGACGACTGTGCGGTTTTTGCGCTGGGGGAGGACCGGGCGCTGCTTCTGACGGCGGATCTAATGGTGGAGGAGGTCCATTTTCTGGTGGCGGCGACGGCGCCCGAGGGGCTGGGGTACAAGCTGCTGGCGGTGAGTCTCTCGGATGTTGCGGCGATGGGGGGGGAGCCGCGCGATGCGGTGGTTTCGGCCGCGATTCCGGCGGATTTCGATGCGGGGTATATGGAGCGGGTCTACGACGGGCTGCAGGCGTGCGCCTCGCGGTTCGGGGTGAACGTGGCCGGGGGGGATACCACGCGCAGTCCGGGGTCTCTGGTGCTGAATCTGACGCTGACCGGGGAGATGGCGCGGGACCGGGTGCGCTACCGTTCGGGGGCACGACCCGGAGACCTGGTTTATGTTTCGGGCACGCTGGGGGATTCGGCGGCGGGGCTGGAACTGGCGCTGGGCCGGGAGGCGGCGATTTCCGGGGAGGACCGGGCCTATCTGCTGCGCCGGCACCACCGGCCGGAGCCGAGGGTGGCTCTGGGGCAGGCGCTTGCGGCGACCGGGGCAGTGACGGCGATGATCGACCTTTCGGATGGGGTGGCTTCGGATTTGCAGCACATCTGTAAGCAGAGCGGGGTGTCGGCAGTGGTTGCGGCCGGCGCAGTACCGCTTTCACCGGCTCTTGGGGCCTTCTGTGAGGCCACGGAGACCGAGCCCCTGTCCCAGGCGCTTTCGGGAGGGGAGGACTACGAGCTTCTTTTTACGGTGGATGTCGAGCGTGCCGAGGCAATCAAGGAGCGGGAGGACCTGCCGGCAATCTCCGAGATTGGACGGATCGAGGCGGGGGAGGCGGCGATTTTTTTAGAGGATGCAGAAGGGGGGCGGAAGGAACTGGAGGAATCAGGGTTCGACCATTTTAAGGCAGGGGTCAGCGACTTGTAGGGGCGGACTTGTGTGTTCGTCCGGGAGGGTCATTCCATGTCTATTTGTTACGACCACGTCAGCCTGCGGGTGACGGACCTGGAGCAGTCGGTGGGGTTTTACCGGGATGTGATGGGGCTGGAGCTGGTGAGCCGGCGGGAGGACGACTCGCAGGCGGTGTTTCGCATCGGAGAGGCGCTGCTGGTGCTGTTCTGCCGGGATGAGTACCGGCCGGTGAATCCGGTTTGGAAGACGGGGACGGATCACGTGGCGTTTTGTCTGGATGGGGAGACCTACGGTGCGGTGCTGGAGCGGCTGAAGGAACGGGACCTGGTGCTGCGGGGGCCGACGATGAACAAGGGGGCGTTTGGGGAAGGGCTGGCGACCTATTTCTGCGATCCGGATGGGCATGAGTTGGAGGTTAAGAAGTATGAGGATTAGCCCTCACCCCCCAACCCCCTCTCCCGCCGCACGGGAGAGGGGGAGTCTGTGGTGTGTTGTTCTGTGCTGGGTGTTGTTGGGTTGTTTGGGCGAGGTGCAGGCGCAGCAGTGGCAGACGTATACCACGGAAGACGGCCTGGCGGGCAATATTCTCCGTGCCGTTTTCCAGTCGCGTGACGGTGCGATGTGGTTCGGGACGTTTGCCGACGGCGTGAGCCGGTTTGACGGAACCTGGCAGACGTTTACGAGGGCGGACGGGCTGGCGGATGACAATGTGAGTGCTGTTTTTCAGTCGCGAGACGGTGCGATGTGGTTCGGGACGGGAGACCGGCTAACCTTTGGTTTCGGCGGCGGTGTGAGCCGTTATGATGGTGCGCGTTGGCAGACGTTCACGGTCAAAGACGGGCTGGCCGGCAACGACATCACTGCTATTTTCCAGTTGCGTGACGGCGCAATGTGGTTCGGGACGCTCGAGGGTGTGAGCCGTTATGATGGTGCGCGTTGGCAGACATTTACCACCGCAGACGGGTTGGCCAGTAACGGTGTGAATGGTATTTTCCAGTCGCGGGATGGGGCGATGTGGTTTGCAACGGGAAATGTTACGGGGATAGGAGGCGTGAGCCGTTATGACGGTGCGCGCTGGGAGACGTTTACCACCGCAGACGGGTTGGCCAGCGGCATTGTCTTCTTCCGTGATCCAGTCGGACGACGGTGCGATGTGGTTCGGGACGGTGGCTGTATTCGGCAGCGGCGGTGTGAGCCGCTACGACGGGCGTGTGTGGGAGGTGTTTACGGCCGCCGCCGGCCCGGCCAGCAACTTTATCTTTGATCTATTGCAGGCGAACGATGGCGCCATCTGGGTTGCAACAGACCGGGGCGTGAGTCGTTATGACGGTACGCTCTGGCAGACGTTTTCAGTGGCAGACGGGCTGGCCAGCAATGGCGTGGCCTCCCTGACCCAATCTCTGGACGGCGCTATCTGGTTCGGGACCGCCGGAGGAAGGGTGAGCCGGTTTGAAGAGACGGGCTGGCAGACGTTAACCACCGTAAACGGCCTTTCCGGTCCGCTGGTCACGTCTGTGTTCAAGGCCCGAGACGGCGCCATCTGGTTCGGCACGGGACCGCTTATTAACATCCAGGGTGTTGTTGATGGCGGCGTGGCCCGCTACGACGGGAAGACCTGGCAGACGTTCAGGGCGGCCGACGGTCTTGTCAGCAACCTGGTGTGGGATGTGTTCCAGTCCCGGGATGGGGCGATGTGGTTCGGGGCAGTTGGGGGTGTGAGTCGTTATGACGGGGTGGGTTGGCAGACGTTTACCACAGAAGATGGCCTGGCCACCGAATCGGACGAGGTGATCTTTCAGTCGCGGGATGGGGCGATGTGGTTCGGGACGGGCAGTTTGTGGATACGGCAGGGCGGCGCCCCTGGCCGGTATCTGGGGGATATCGGAGGGGGTGTGAGTCGTTACGACGGGGTGGATTGGCAGACGTTTACCACAGAAGATGGCCTGGCCAGCAATACGGTCGGGGCGATTTTTCAGTCGCGTGACGGTGTGATGTGGTTCGGGACGCTTGGGGGTGTGAGCCGATATGACGGGTCTTTGTGGCAGACGTTTACGGTCTCAGACGGTCTGGTTAACAACGGGGTGATTGACGTTTTTCAGTCGCGTGACGGTGTGATGTGGTTCGGGACGCTTGGGGGTGTAAGCCGTTATGACGGGTCTTTGTGGGAGACGTTTACGGTCGCAGACGGCCTGGCCAGCAACGTTGCAGGCCCCATTGTTCAATCCGACGACGGCGCGACATGGTTTGCAACCGATCGGGGTGTCAGCCGGTATGATGGGGAAGTCTGGCAGACGTTTACGACCGACGATGGTCTGATCAATAACATTGTACTTGATCTGACCCAGGCCGACAATGGCACGATGTGGTTCGGCGCGGTCGGCGGCGTGAGTGCTTTTAAACGGCCGGCGTTTCCGCTTGTCCAGACGGTGATCCTCAGCGATCTGCCCTCCGTTCTGGGTGTGAACCGGTTTTTTATTGAGACCCGAGGGTTCGAGATCGGGGCCGACCGCCAGCCCCCGCTGTCGTTTGTGCTGACCCGGGGGACAGCTGCGCCGGGGGCAGGCGATTGGTCGCGCTTTGCCGTGGTGAGCGGGTTTGAGGTCACGGAGGACCGGGTCAACAACGGCATGTGGTCGTTTCACGTCCGGGCCGTGGACCGGAACGGGAACGTGGATCCGACGCCGGCATCGTTGACGTTCACCGTGGATTTGATTGCGCCCACGGTGGTGATTGCCAGCCCGAAGCGGGGCAGCGGGGTGAGCGGCACGGTGGCGATCGAGGGGTCGGCGTTCGATCGTTCCGACGTGCAGGACCTGGAGGTCTTTTTGCTGGAATACGGTCGGGGGCGGGAAGCGGCCGAAGTGGATGTGTGGATTCCGATCGGTATCCCCCAATCGGCGCCGGTGGAGGGCGGGGTGCTCGGTACGTGGCAGACGGAAGACTTGCAGGACGGGGACTATGTGCTGCGGATCCGGGCGAGGGACGCGTTGGGTCACCGGAGTGTGGATGTGGTCCATGTGGTGGTTTTGTCTGCCCTTGAGCGGATCGACGAAAGGGATGGCGGGCGTGTCGTCGGGGTGGGCGGGAAGGTGGACCTGATGGTTCCTCCGAACGGGTTGGAAGGAGGCGGCGAGGTGCAGATTGTTTTTCTACCTGCAGAAGAACAGGTCGGCCCGCCTGCAGGGGCCAGGTTCACGGGGATCGCGTACAGGGTTGGACCGGGCGAATTGATATTCAATAAGCGCAGTACGTTGACCCTCGGCTATGACCCGGTCGATCTGGCCGGATTGAACGAGACGGACCTGGCGGTGTTCGCACTTTCGGGAGGGTCGTGGACCCGGCTGGGAGGGACGGTGGATGAGACGGCGAACAAGATTTCGGTTGGAATCCAGTCGGCAGGCACGTATGCTTTGTTTGAGGCGCCCCCGGTTGAGGGGACGGCAGGTGTGTCCGATGTGACCTGCCAGCCCAGGATCATCTCGCCTTCGGGTGGGCTTTATCCCGGGGTGACGGACATTTCGTTTACGCTGGGTACATCGACGAATGTGGATATGAGGATTTACGGGGTATCGGGGAATTTGATTCGGGAGATTGTGAAAGCACAGAGGCTGAATGCGGGGTTGAATACGGTGCAGTGGGACGGGCGGGATCGGAATGAGCAGGTGGTGAGGGATGGCATTTATGGCTCTTCGCTGTTTCACGTGGGTAATCATAAAAACCCGAACCAGTCTTCTTGCCGAGTGCGAGGTGGTTCCTAACCGTTTGCTCCGGTATCCGCACATGAGATCTCTCCTAAACACACGGCGGGTATTGAATGATCCGGAGATCCAGTTTGCCGTTTAGTCCATCGTAACAATTTATTATCTAACAACTTAAACAACTGTTTTTAAGATAGAATCCTGAGCAACAGACAACGGGTCGGGCAACACCGTTGACAAAGAATACTCGAAGGCTGGTCCACAAAACCTGCAGCTTGGGCGTCTTGTCTACCACAACTGGTCGTTCCTGGGGGAAGGTTACCCACACCAAATAGCGAGGAGCCGCATTTATATTGTGGTGATTGAGGCCGATGGGATGACGGCGAATAAGACGGTGGCGGTTTTGAACCGGTGAGGGCCGCATGAGGCGACATATCCTGCGATCTCGATTTGCGTTGGGAAGACGATTGTGCAGGTGGGCGCTTCTGAGCTTGCTGCTTGTTGTAGATCCGTGGTACGGGGTGATACGAGCGCAACAGTGGACCACGTACACAGCGGCGGATGGCCTGGCCCACCCCAGTGTGAGGACTGTTTTTCAGTCTCGTGATGGTGCGATGTGGTTCGGCACGCTTGGTGGTGTAAGCCGGTATGACGGGATCTGGCGGACGTTTACGACAGGGGATGGCCTGGGCCACAATTTTGTAAATTCTATTTTTCAGTCTTCAGATGGCGCAATGTGGTTCGGGACGGGGGATCTCCTGGGAACCGGCGGTGGGGGTGGTGTGAGCCGATACGATGGGGGGCGATGGCGGACGTTTACCACAGCGGACGGCCTGGCCGACAATTTTGTGGTTTCTGTTTTTCAGTCTCGTGATGGTGCGATGTGGTTCGGCACGCTGGGTGGTGTGAGCCGGTATGACGGGGGGCGATGGCGGACGTTTACGACGGGGGATGGTCTGGCCGGTAATTATGTATTTTCTATTGTCCAGTCTCGTGATGGCGCTCTCTGGTTTGGGACAGAGAACGGTGTGAGCCGATACGATGGGGAGCGGTGGCAGACGTTTACCACAGCGGGCGGCCTGGCGGGCAGAGAGGTACTTTCTATCTTTCAGGCTCATGACGGGGCGATGTGGTTTGGATCGGGAGATCTCCTGGGTACTGGCGACGGCGGTGGTGGTGTGAGCCGATACGATGGGGAGCGGTGGCAGACGTTTACCACAGCGGACGGCTTGACCGACAACCTTGTCAATTCCGTTTTCCAGTCTCGGGATGGGGCGATGTGGTTTGGGACGGGAGATTTTCTGGGCACCGGTCGCGGCGTGAGTCGATATGATGGAGAGAACTGGCAGACCCTTACCACAGCGGACGGCCTGTCCCACAATGTGGTGTGGTCTATTTTTCAGTCTCGGGATGGGGCGATGTGGTTCGCGATGCCTTTTGGCGTGAGCCGATTTGACGCGAGCTGGCGGACGTTCACCACAGCAGACGGCCTGGCGGACAATTTTGTGAGTTCTGCTTTCCAGTCTCGGGATGGGGCGATGTGGTTCGCAACGGGCACGATTTCCAGCGGGGGTGTGAATCGGTATGACGGTGAGAAATGGGAGACGTTTACGACCGAGAACAGCGGCCTGGCTCATAATAGTGTGACCTTTGTTTTTCAGTCTCGGGATGGGGCGATATGGTTTGGCACAGGGAATTTTTTGATTGGCAATGGCGGTGGTGTGAGCCGGTATGACGGTGAGAAGTGGGAGACGTTTACAACCGAAGACGGCCTGGCCAACGACACCGTGGTTTCTATCTACCAGGACCGTGACGGTGTGATGTGGTTCGGCACGGGGTTTCTTCTGGGCGCAGGCGGTGGTGTGAGCCGGTATGATGGGGAGAAGTGGGAGACGTTTACAACCGAAGACGGCCTGGGCCATACCAATGTGGGTTCTATTTTTCAGTCTGATGATGGGGCCATGTGGTTCGGGACACGCGGGGGTGCGAGCCGGTATGATGGGGAGCGCTGGCAGACGTTTACGACGGCGGACGGTCTGGTCCACAACGCTGTATTCGCCGTTCTCCAGTCTGATGATGGGGCCATGTGGTTCGGATCGGGCAATCCTATTGGTGGGGGTGGGGGCGCAACTCGGTATGATGGAGAGAATTGGCAGACGTTCACAAAGGCCGACGGCCTGGCGGATGACCCGGTGGTTTCTGTTTTTCAGTCTGATGATGGGGCCATGTGGTTCGGGACCGTTGGGGGTGCGAGTCGGTATGATGGGGAGGATTGGCAGACGTTTACGACGGCGGACGGTCTGGCCGGCAATACGGTGGTTTCTATTTTTCAGTCTCGTGATGGGGCCATGTGGTTTGGGACGGATGGCGGCGTGAGCACTTTCCGCAGGCCGGCACACGCGCTTGTGCAGACGATGATTCTCCGTGCGCCTCCGCCCCTGCTCAGCGACGGTCGTTTCTTTTTTGAGTGCCGGGGGTTTGAGATCGGGTCCGACCGTCAGCCGCCGCTGTCCTTTGCGCTTACCCGCGGCGCGGCAGAACCGCAGGAGAGCGACTGGTCCCTGTTTTCGGTGGTCAGCGGATTTGGGGCATCGGATCTGGACAATGGAGAATGGACGTTCTATGTACGCGGCCAGGACCGCTACGGCAACATCGATCCAACGTCGGCGACGAGTACGTTTGTTGTGGATCTGACAGCGCCTACCGTAGCGATTTCCAGCCCCCGTAGCGGCGATGTGATCAGCGAGGATGCGCCCCTTATCGGCCTGGCATTCGACCGGTCGGCAACGCCGGACTTAGAGCGGTTTGTTCTGGAATACGGCCGGGGAGAGAAGGATGAAGTGGTCACGGAGTGGGTACCGATCGGCGAGCCGCAGTCCTCGCCTGTGGAGAACGATGTGCTGGGGGTCTGGCGGATAGAGGGTCTGCAGGACGGGGGCTACGTGCTGCGGATTTCGGCAACCGATAAGCTGGGGCACACCAGCGACCATACGGTGAGTGTGACGCTTGTGTCGGCACTTGAAGATCTTGAGAAGGATGTCGGCGGGCGCGTGGTTTCGCCAAAAGGGCGTGTTGAGTTGATGGTCCCACCCAACGGGTTGGTCAGGGATACGAGGGTGCAGATTACGTTCAGGCCCCGGGAGACGCTGTCTGCGCTGCCGGAGGTTGGGGTTTTGGGCATCGCATACGAGATCGGTCCGGGCGATCTCAGGTTCAACAAACGAAGCACACTGACGATTGGATACGACCCGGTTGATGTTGTGGGGATGAACGAAGCGGATCTGGCGATTTTTATACTTTCCGGTGGGTCCTGGACAAGGCTGGGGGGAACGGTGGATGAAACGGTGAACAAGATTTCGGTGGGGATCCAGGAGGCCGGGACGTATGCGCTGTTCGAGGCGGCTTCGGTGGAAGGCGCAACAGGCGTGTCCGAGGTGGTCTGCCAGCCCAGGATCATCTCGCCCTCGGGCGGGCTTTATCCCGGGACAACAGATATTTCATTTAAGCTGGGCAGATCGGCAAGCGTGGATGTGAGGATTTACGGAGTATCGGGGAATTTGATTCGGGAGGTTGTGGGAGACCGGAGGCTGAATGCGGGGTTGAATATGGTACAGTGGGACGGGCGGGACAGGAATGGGCAGGTGGTGAAGGATGGGATTTATGTTGTGGTGGTCCGGACGGAGGGGCAGGCGGCGAATAAGACGGTGGCGGTGTTGAATCGATGACCTAACCTCCGGCCTCTGCCCGTTTCGGGAGGGGCCGGGGGAGGGGTCAAAAAAGGAGAGTACCCTATGAGACGCTTCGTTTGGATTGTCATCTGGATCTTTGCCGGGCTTGTGGGAGGACGGTCCGTGCTGGCCCAATCGGATGAGAATCTGTTTGTGGGGTCCAGGCCGCTTGCACTGGGGGGCGCGTTCACAGCAGTTGCAGACGATGCGAATGCGATGTTTTACAACCCGGCGGGGCTCCAGTTTCTCCGGCAGCACGAGGTGACGTTTATGAATGCGGACCTCTTCGGGACGGGGATCCGGACCACGTATATCTCCTACGCGCTGCCGGTGAGCCGCCGGCAGGCGGTGGGGATCGACTGGCAGCACATCGGGTTTGGAGACGGGGAGCTTGGATTCAACCGGGATGTCATCAAAGCGGCTTTTTCCCGGGAGCTGCATCCCAGGGTGTCGGTTGGGGGAAGTTTCAAGTATTTGTGGACGGATATGTCGCTGGACGGGCAGTCGGTGGGCAAGGGATCGGGCGTCGGGTTCGACGTGGGGGTGCTGTTCTCTCCGATGCCGAAGCTGAAGGTTGGGATCAACGTGCACGATGTGAGAGGGACCGGGGTGACCTATGACGGGGGTGGGTCGTCAACGCTGCTGCCGCGCATGGTGCGCGGGGGCGTGGCGTGGGAGGCGACGAAGAACCTGATGCTGGCGGCCGATGTGGATCGGAAGTTTCATCTGGGCGGGGAGTACCGGTTTCGGGATCTGATGACGTTTCGGATGGGGTCCCAGAAGGATTTGAAGACGTCCGACCCGCTGGAGATGACCTTCGGACTCGGACTGCGCTACAGGGCGTTCCAGGTCGATTTCACGCACGCGCCGGGCAGGCGGGGGGTGGGACAGACGCAGCGCTACGGGTTCACGGTATCGTTCGACCCGGCCTCGTCCGCGGTGCGGATTGCGGGCATCGAGAGTGAGGAGTTGTTTGCATCCTATTACAAGAAGTACGACGGGGTGCCCATCGGGAGCATCCGATTGCAGAATAAGTCCGACAAGTCCTTAGAGTGCCGGCTGACGGTGTCGGCGCCGGGGTACGAGGAGGTGCCGTACCAGACGACGCTGATTGTTCGCAAGGGCGATAGGGAACAGGTTGAGCCGCTGCGGCTTTCGCTTTCGGAAGCGGTGCTGAATATCTCCAAGGACGTGGCTATTCCCCTGCAGGTCAAGGTGGAGTATACGACGGCGACGAAGACCCGCTCGGACAAGCGGAGCAGCAAGATTGTGCTTTACGGGCGGGGAGCGTTGCTGTGGGACGATATTGGACGCGCAGCCGCTTTTGTGACAAGCCGGGATCCGGAGGTTGAAAAGTTCGCCCGGCATGTTTCCCATCAACTCTCGGTGTTTGTTAAATGGCGGCGCATTGAGCGAAATATCCTGCAGGCGGCTACGGTTTTCGAGGCGCTTCGACGGTACGGGATCAAATATCAGCTGGATCCCAACAACCCCTTTACGGAGGTTGTGAGTGCGGAGTGGCCGTTCGACAATATCCAGTACCCCAGGCAGCTGCTTGAGCGGCGAACCGGAGACTGTGACGACTGTACCGTGCTCTATTGTTCCATGCTGGAGAACCTGGGTATTCCGACCGGTGTGGTGGACGTGCCGGGGCACATTTTCGCTATTTTTGACACGGGTGTGAAGCCGTCAGAGGTTCATCGGCTGGGCATTCCCGAAGATAGGCTGCTCAAATTCAAAGGGCGGCTCTGGGCGCCGGTTGAGACGACGCTGTGGGGGAGATCTTTCGAGGAGGTCTGGGCATCCGGCCTGCAGCAGCTGCGCAATCTGCCGGACTGGGAGCAGCGGATACGCATTGTTTCCGAGGCGTGGTTGAAGTACCCGCCCGCGGATCCGTCTTTTGATTTTGCCATTGAGGATGCGGCCGTTGCACAGGCCTGCGACAGCACGGTGGTGGTTGATCGGGCCCGAGCTTTGAGAGAACTCAAAAAGGTGTTCGTCGATCAGGAGTACGGGGCAATCCTTGAGGCCAACCCTGAAGATCCCGAACTCCGTTTTGAACTGGCCTACGTCTATCTGTCTCTGAACATGGTGGACGAAGCCAGAGCGCAGGTCCAAAAAGCAGCCGAATTGTCTGGAGATGTCGCACGGATTGAGACCTATCTGGGCAATACGTACTTTCTTGAGGGCGATCTGAAAAAGGCGGTGGCGCACTATCAACGGGCAACCTCTACCGATCCGGACGACCCCGGCCTGAAAGAGAATCTGGAACGGGCGATGAAGAAGCTTATCGAGGAAGAAGGGTCAGGCCTTCGGAAACGATGATGTTTTGTGAAGAGTGACATGGGAATCGGTAGGGAAAGGCGCAAAAGACTGATGGATGTGATCTGGATCACAGATATGCCGGACGGTTCTTAAGCATCATGTCTGTTGTGTGATCCAGATCACATATATGCTGAAACATCCTTGACGATATGTTCCAACAGGAAGTATATTCCAGATCAGCAGCCGGGACAGGGTCGGCGGGAAGAAGGAGACCCTGTGTAGACAGCCCTTGTTTGAAGGAGTACACAGGTCGTTTCAACCCCGAAGAAGAGGTTGCCATGCCTTCAGAGAAGGAAGATACAGTTGAGGCTGCTTCAGAGACATCGGAAAAGGTGCCCGAGGAGCAGCAGGACCAGACGGATGCGCAGGAGGAGCGCCCGTCCTCACGGCCGGATCGCTGGTATGAGTTTGTGCGGACGCTAAGGACGTTCTACGATCATTTCCGGGTCGCGTTTCCCCATCTGGAGCAGATTCCGAAATATTACTCGGAGGAGTGGAGCGAGTCGTTTCGGACCGCTGCCCATGAGTTTGTACAGAAGGAGGATATGGGGTCGGTCCGGAAGGTGCTTGTGGGGATAGGATACGGGACGGAGAAGTGGCGCCGCTTTACGGCGCAGTCGCTGGAGGAGATGAGCCTTGCCGTCGACGATTTGCTTGCGCCCTCCGAATCGGCTGTTTCTGAGAAGGGTGAGACCGAGGATGAAGGTGTAAAGGCGGCGCGGCAGGAGGATGCTGGAGAGGCGGGCAAAGAGGAAGGCGTTGGGGAGGTTGTGGAGGACGTGGAGGAGGAGGACGAAGAGGAAGGGGTTGGGGAAGTCCCGGAGGACGTGGAGGAGGTCGTGGAGGAGGTCGTGGAGGAGGTCGTGGAGGAGGACGTGGAGGAGGACGAAGAGGAAGGCGTTGGGGAGGTTGTGGAGGATGTGGAGGAGGATGTGGAGGAGGAGGACGAAGAGGAAGGCGTTGGGGAGGTTGTGGAGGATGTGGAGGAGATCCAGCAGGTAAAGGAGGCTCTGGGGGCCGACTACTGGGAGGCGCTCCTGGAGCACCCCGAATCGGTGGCCGCTGCCCTGGACCGGTATCTGGAGACGGGAGCGACGGTAGATTCAGAGGAGGAGTCTGAAGAGGCGCCGGAGGGGCAGCACCTGGCGGAGAAGCATGCGGAGCTGGAGTCGGAACTTGAGGCATTGAAGAAACGTCTGGAGGAGTCGAAGAAGGAGGGCCGGCAGTTCCAGGGCGAAAGTGAAGATAAGGACCGCAAGATCAAGTCGCTGGAAGATCAGATCCGGCGGACGGAGGAAGCGAAGCAAAAGGAGCAGCGGTCGCAGCAGCGGTCACAGGAGCAGATGCGGGCGGCGCCAAGCGAACTGACGAACAGGCTTCAGGAGGCCGAACAGACGGTCCAGGCCAACGAAAAGATCATCGGGAGTCTACGGTCTCAGGCGGAAGAGAGCACGCAGCTTGCCGAAGAACTTAAGCAGAACCTCCAGCGCGAGAAGACATTGCGGCACCAGTTTGAGGAAGAGCTGGAAGAGGAGCGCCAGAAGTTGAGAGAGCAGCTCGAGCGGCTCCAGGCGCTGCTGGCCGGAGAGGAAGAGATTCCCTCCATAGAGGAGTTCGAGCAGATGGAGGCGGAGGAACTGCTGGAGTATATTGAGGATGTGGAGAAGGAGAAGCAACGGGCGCTGGCCGGCTTAGAGGCGATTGACGTTCAGGAAGAGAGCTACCAGAAACAGATCAAGGTCCAGCAGGAGGAGATGGAGACGATCAACGAGGATCTGGAGAAGTACCAGGAGTCGAACCTGGCGACGGAAGTGGAAGGCCTGCGAGAGACGATTCACAAACAGCGCAGTCAGTTAGAGTCGCTGCTGGGGTTCTCGAAAAATTTAAAGGCCCAGAACGAGCACCTCAAGGAGCGCCAGGATCCGCTTCGCAAGCTGGTGGAACGCCTGAATTTGCAGGAGAAGGCGCTGGTGCGGTACGTACGGCTGAACTACGACCGGGATTTTATGCCGCATCAGGCGTATAAGAAGAAGACCTGACAGAAGTGTTCCAGGTCCCAGAGTCGGATTTTTTACGGAAAATCCACGAGAAAGCCCACGGTTTCAATCGTGGGATGAATCGCGGGAAATCCTTTCAGAAACATAAAAAAAAGGTTGCCTTCGAGTAGGAGATGGGTTATATTATTAGTGAACGAATGAGCAGTTTTCTGCCACGGAAAGCCTTCTGCTGGAGATGAAAATGAAGATCCAGAAGGGCTACCGATGGACTTGCTGGCCGCCGGGCAGACGGACAGGGTAAATGCTCGTGGACCGGATGTGAGACTTGCCAAGGCAAGCAGTCTGGGATGAAGCGAGAATCCCACGGATTTATTCGTAGGAGTGTCAAGGAAAGGTATCTTTTATGCCTGAACGGTTGGTCGGGATCGTACCTCCTATGACCACGCCGTTTAACAGGGACGGGTCGGTGGATACGGAGGCGTTTCGGCAGGAGGTCTGGTATTTGATGGAGGCGGGGGTGCAGGGATTGGCGGTGGGGGGCAGCACCGGGGAGGGGCAGACGCTGACGGAGGAGGAGGTGTGGACCCTTGCGGAGATTGCGGTGCAGGAGGCGGAGGGACGTGTGCCGGTGGTGGTGGGGATCATCGTGGATTCGACTCAGCAGGCCGTGGCGCGGGGCCGGATGCTGCGCAGCTTGGAGGTAACGGCGCTGCAGATTACGCCGGTGCATTATTTGTTTACGCCCAACGAGCAGGAGATGTACGACTTCTACGCCACCATCGGGTCCGAGGTGGGGCTGCCGATCCTGATTTACAATGTGGTGCCCTGGTCCTATGCCTCGCCGGCGCTGCTGGACCGGATGATTACGGAGGTGAATGAGGTGGTCGGGGTGAAGCAGAGCGCGGGGGATATGCACGCGCTGGCCGAGCTCCTGGCTCGGCTGGGGGATCGGGGGGTGGTGATGGCTGCGGTGGACGACCTGTTGTATCCCTGTTTCGCCCTGGGCGCACACGGGGCGATTGCGGCCATTTTGACGGCGGTTCCGGGGCTTTTGCCTGGATCTGTGGGGGGCGGTGCAGGAGGGCTGGCATGCCGAAGCGCGGGATCTGCACGAGCGGCTGCTGCGGATCTGGCTGGCGTTGAACGGATCCAACCTGCCGGCGCGGGTGAAGACGGCGATGGATTTGCAGCAGCGCACAGGCGGGCTTCCCAGGGCGCCGATGCAGCCTGCCTCACCCGAGGAGGCGGCGGCGATCCGGATTGCCCTGCAGGAGGTGGGGGTGATTTGAGGCGCAAAAAAGGGGGGTGATCTTACCCCCTTTTCTTATTCGGTGAAGATTCGGCGCCGCAGCGCCTTTTTTCGGGCCTGCCGGCGTTTCTGTTCCAGGCGTCTGGCCCTTGCCGCCCGAGAAGGATTTGTGGCGATGCGGGGCTTTTTTATGCGGTTGTGTTCGACGAGTCTTTCCCGGAGCCGCCGGAAAGCCAGGTCCCGGTTGCGGCCCTGCAGTCGGGACTCGGATGCGACCACGGTGATGCCGGAGGGGATGTGGACCAGCCGGACGGCGCTTTCCACTTTGTTCCGGTGCTGGCCTCCCGGCCCGCTGCCGCGGAAGGTGAAGACTTCCACTTCTTTTTGGAGGGTTTCCAGGTCGGTGCTGTAGGGGGACGGTTGGGGCATTCTTCAGAGGCCAGGAATTGGGGATTGCGGAATGCGGATTGCGGATTGCGGATTGAAGGTTTTTAAATCCGCAATCCCAAATCCCAAATCCGCAATCTAAGGGGTGCCGACTCGGTTTTACGTAGATGTTTTCTGTCTATGCTGCATCGGCATAGTCAAGGAGTTCATCATTGGCATATCGAACCTGTTTATACTGATTCCAGAAAGCATCCCATCGTTTTGACTTGACGTAAGTGCGTAACTGCAAGATGCGTTGTCCTCCCTGCCAGGACCATTGCATACCCGATCGACAAAGCCTTGTCTTGACCAGGGTCTTGCAGGCCGCTTCGACGGGTCCCGAGCCAATGGGCAGACCCCTTCGACGAAAGTCAGCATAGGCCATCCGGTGTTTGTTCCGAAAGAAGAAGGTTCGTTCTGTTTCCAGGTCTTCCAATCGTTTTTGACCCAGCCTTCGGCGGCTTTTGTAATAGTCGATGGAGCGAATAAGGGTTTCTGCTGCGCCATCTTGGGTCAGCAGTTTGTGGTGGTAGGTTTCATACCAGCTTTGCGCTTTTGCTGATTTTTTGCCAAACAGGAGTTCGGCAGCTTCAGACAGATGTTCTGTGGTGTGATAAAAATCCACCAGTTTTTCATACCCGATGAACCGAGGAGTGGTATCAGCATATTTCCACAACCCTCGTGCCCCATCACACAGGAACACTTTTCCGACCTCATCTTTCAGTTGTCCTTCGATATGATCGAGTTCTTCCTCAAAGCGTATCTTCAACGTTTGACCACCCTCTTCGGGCATTTGTGCCACATACCGAGAGACCAAACGCTTTGGTGGGGTGCCGTCCTTTGGAGGTGCCCCATAAAAGGACAGGCTGCCCACCAGGGCCTGTTTGAAACTGGTCGGACTTTCTTCGGACGGTTTTTCCCCCGGCCTCTCTTGTGGACGCCCGCGTTTTTTCCCCGGCTCATCCAGCCTGAGGTGGGTCCCATCCAGGCTGGCCACCATCACTTTTGTCCCTTTGGGGTTCTCCTCCTCCTGACGGATCGACCGGTTGAGTGTTTCATCCATCTCGACCAGCCACGCTCCCGTCTCTTCTGTGATGTGTTTGACCGCTGTGGCAGAAGGCTGAAACAGAGCCGTCTTTTCCAGCACAGAAACGGTTTCCTCCGGCGTGATCAAGCTCACCGTGAACAACACCGCTTCACGAACTTCCACGGTGGCAAACTCACCGACCATTCCCCACATCACATCCAACGGCACATAAGAAGGCCCCTCTTCATCGGCCTGAAACAGATTTCGAGAAAGCTTCATCTTCCCAAAGGGGGTCAAAAACGTCTTCTCACTTTGTTGCTTAAACCGATACAGCACATTCTCGACCTGTTTTGGGGCCTCATCCACTTCGTAGGCTTCCAAAAATGTGCGAAGCGCTGCGATCCCACAAGCCTTGAGGGCTTCACCAAGCCCACTTGTGACCTGTTCTGTCAATTGAGGCGTCAAACTCTCCAGGTCCAAATTTTCGCAATGGGCGCTCAATTTTTGCTTAAATTCCCAGGTGGCGGCTTCGATCATCTCTGCGAGGTCCATCTTGGGCTCCTTTCCCGTATCTATACAACCTTATTGTTTTCAGTCTGTTGTATGATCGGGATTTGGAGCCTTTTTTGCAACTCATTTACGTAAATTCAGAGCAGCACCCAATCTAAGTCAGTCCGGCTCGGCGGAGGGCGTCGGCCATGGTGCCCCCCTTCTCTTCGGTCGGTTTTTCCTGCTTGGCCTGGAAGTCCTGGATCTCCCGGGCTTCGGCGGTCTGTTCGGTTTTTTGCCGGAGGGCTTTTATGGAGAGGGAGATGCGCTTCTGATCGCGGTCGACCTTCTGGATGAGGGCCTGGACTTCCTGGCCGGTGGAGACGACGTCGGAGGGACGGGAGACGCGGTTGGCTGCGAGCTGCGAGACGTGGATGAGGCCCTCGACGCCCGGGACGAGTTCGACGAAGGCGCCGAACTGCTGGATGGAAACGACCTTGCCGGTGATCACGTCGCCTTCGCGGAAGCGGTCCAGCGCAGCGTCCCAGGGATCGGGCTGGAGGGCTTTTATGGAGAGGGAGATGCGCTCTTTGTCTGTGCCCAGGTTTTTGAGTTCGAGGATTTTGACCCGCACCTCCTCGCCGGTGGAGACGACGTCGCGGGGGTGTTCCACGCGGCTGTGCTGGAGTTCGGAGACGTGGATAAGGCCTTCCACACCTCCCAGGTCCACGAAGGCGCCGAAGCGCTGCAGCCGGGTGACTTTGCCGACCATTTCGGCCCCTTCGGTGAGTTTGGCGCGGAGTTCCTGCGCGCGGCGGGCGGCTTCGGCCTCCATGTGGGCCCGCCGGGAGAGGACGATGTTGTTTTTCCGGAGTTCGACGATTTTGAAGGTGAGGGTCTGCCCGGCGTAGGAGGCCAGGTCTTCGGAGTAGCCGGTGTCGATCTGAGAGCTGGGGCAGAAGGCGCGTTTGCCGCCCAGGTTCACGACCAGGCCGCCCGTGTTGAAGCCGGTGACGCGCCCCTCTACGGGAACGCCGTTTTCAAAGGCCTGCCTGAGGATTTCCCGGCTGCCGGCGCGCAGGGAGAGGGTGAGGCGGGGTCCGCCTTCCACGGAGGCGACGTAGGCTTCGATGGTGTCGCCGGGATTGTAGAGGAGGTCCCCGGTTTCATTCCGGAGTTCCTGGGTGTCGATGACGGCTTCGCTGCGCCCGCCGTAGTCGATAAAAGCAGAGGCGTCTTCGATTTTCTGGAGTGTGCCGGAGATCCGCTCCCCGACCGAGATTTCCCGGTAATTCTGGGTGTCCTCCTGGTCCAGAAGGGCCGAAAATTCGGCGCTGGGGGCTTCCCGGGCGTACTTTTTGTCGAGTTCGTTGATGTCGTGCGGTTCGTTCATGCGGAATTCCTTTTGCTGCTGTTACAAATTTGACCAGACGGTTTCTGCGGGATAGAAGATATAAAAGTATGTAATAATTCGGAATACGCAACACTTTTTTTCTATTTCCATCGGGCTATCTGCACGCTTGACAACAGGGCCAGCCGATTCTATCTTGCGGGTCGGTTAGTTGTGGACGCGGTTTCGGTTCTGTTTTTTTCTATGAAGGAGCGCCTTATGCCGGAAAGACCGAATATCGTCCTGATTCTCACAGACCACTTCCGGGGAGACTGTCTGAGTCGCCTGGGGCATCCGGCGGCGGAGACGCCGCACTTAGATTCGCTGTCGCGAGAGGGGGCGGTGTTTATCCATGCGTACACGCCCTGCCCGTCGTGCGCTCCGGCCCGCCGGTCACTGATGACGGGGCAGACGCCCTATACCCAGGGGGTGGTGGGGTACAGGGATGGATTGCCCTGGAATTATGAGAAGACGATGGCCGGGGAGCTGACGGGGGCGGGGTACCAGACAATCAATATCGGCAAGACCCACTTTCACCCGCCCCGGCTGCACCTGGGGTTCGAGCAGTTGATCACGTCTGCGGATTACGCGGAGTGGCTGGACCGGCAGCCGGGGGTGGAGGTGGAGAAGCACGCCCACGGGGTGCACGGCAATTCCTGGATGGCGCGGCCGAATCACCTGCCGGAGCACCTGATGGAGGAGACCTGGTTCGTGAGCCGGTCGCTGGAATTTCTGCGGAAGCGAGACCCGACGCGGCCGTTTTTCCTGTGTCTGTCCTTCAACGGGCCGCATCCCCCCTGGTGCCCGCCGCAGGTTTATTACGATCAGTTTATCGGCAAGGAGCTGCCGGCGCCGGCCGTGGGGGACTGGGCCGAACGGCACGCGGAGGAGGCCGGGTACCCGCTGGATGTGAATAGCTGGCGGGGCCGGATTCCGGAGCATTTGAATCACCGGGCGCGGGCGGCCTATTTCGCCTATCTGGCCTATTTGGACGCGCAGGTGGGACGGCTGGTAAATGTGCTGATGCGCAGCGGGTTGAGAAATACGTTCCTGCTGTTTACGTCGGATCACGGCGAGATGCTGGGCGATCACAATCTCTGGCGCAAGACCTATGCGTACGAGGCCTCGGCCCGGGTTCCCTTTGTGGTGCGCATGCCGCCGGGTATGGAAGGCGAACGGAACCGGGAGATTCCGCAGGTGGTGGGTTGGGAAGATATTATGCCAACCTTTTTAGATCTGGCCGGGGCAGAGGCCCCCGATTCGGTTGAAGGGCAAAGCGTGCTGCCGCTGCTTCGCGGCGAGACGGAGGGCTGGCGGAATTTTTACCATGGAGAACACAGCCCGTGTTATCACCCGGAGAACGCCAACCAGTTTTTGACGGACGGGCGGTGGAAGTATATCTGGAACCCGATTACGGGGGAGGAACAGCTTTTCCACCTGGCGGAAGATCCCGACGAATGCCGGGACCTGGCGGGAGAGCCGGCTTCGAAGGAGACGCTTGTCCTGTGGCGGGGGCGGATGGTGGCGGAATTAGAAGGACGGGAGGAAGGGCTGTCGGATGGAGAGCGGCTGATTCCGGGACCGGTACCGGTCGCACGGGGGATGGCCGCCGAAGATGTTCACATGGGCTAAAGAGGAGAGCGATGAGCAATGGCGAATGGCAGGAACTCTTCAACGGAAAGGACCTGGCCGGCTGGCGGGCGCAGAGTGAGGACGAGGCGCACGAGTGGCAGACGGCCGGATCGGCGCCTCTGCATCCGGATAATTCCAAAAAGTTCGACATACAGGCCGGGGAGGGCCTGCTGGTGAACGGGCCGGGCGGGCGCACGGCGAATTTGCTGACGGAGGCGGCGTTTGGGGACTGCGAGCTTCATATCGAGTTCGTGGTGCCGGAGGGGTCGAATTCGGGGGTTTACATGATGGGGCGCTACGAGATCCAGGTGCTGGATAGCTGGGGGGCGACGGAGTTGAAGTACAATACCTGCGGGGGGATTTACGCGCGGTGGATCAACGAGCAGGCGGTGGGCGGGGCGCCGCCCCGGATCAATGCGAGCCGGCCGCCGGGGGAGTGGCAGACGTACGATGTGATCTTCCGGGCGCCAAAGTTTGACGGGGCAGGCAATAAGGTAGCCGATACGGTGTTCGAGAAGGTGGTGTGGAATGACGAGGTGGTGCACGAGAACGTGGTGTTGGACGGACCGACCCGGGGAGGCATGGAGCCCGAACGGGCACAGGGGCCGCTGGTGCTGCAGGGGGACCACGGGCCGGTGGCGTACCGGAATATCCGATTGCGGGAGTTGGGGATATGAACGTCGTCTACATTTTAAGCGACCGGCACAACAAGGAGTTCGCAGGCTGTTACGGCAACTCGATTACCCGGACGCCCCATATCGACAGCATCGCCGAGGGGGGGGTGCGGTTTGAGAATGCGTACTGTCTGAGCCCGATTTGTTCGCCCACCCGGACGGCGATGATGACCGGGCGTTATGTGCACGAGACCGGGGTGTGGGACAATGTGTTTGCGTATTCGGGCGTTCCCCGAGGGTGGGGGCACTATTTCGCGGAGCAGGGGGTTCGACTGGCGACCATCGGGAAGCTGGATTTTCAGCCCGGGGCCGATCACGGGGTTGAAGAGACGCACTTAGCCACACACCGGGATAAGATGGATATCCACTCCCTTTTCCGCGAGCAGGAGATTCTGCCCCGGTATGATCTGATGCACAAACATCGGGCGACGGGGCCGGCGGATTCGACGGAGGCGTACTCTGGGGATAGAGAGGTGGCGGAGGCGGCCGTTCGATGGCTGAAGGAAGGGCGGCCGTTTGATCGACCCTGGATTCTGATGGTGAATTTCAACGACCATCATCGGCCCTGGAATCCGCCCCGGGAGCTGTGGGAGTATTACGAATCCCGGATCAGGCTGGAGGATCTGGATGAGCGATTTACCGAAGACCGGTCGCGGCTACACCCTTACCACCAGACCTACGGACGCCATCACGTTGGAGAACTGCTAACGCCCGAGGAGACGCGGCGGGCGCTGGTAGGGTATCATGCGTCGTGTGAGATGCTGGACCGGCACGTGGGTCAGGTGCTGCAGGCTTTAGAGGCGTCGGGGCTGTGGGAGGAGACGCTGATTGTGTACGCGTCGGACCACGGGGGGACCTGCGGGGAGCACCGGAACTTCGACCACGGGGCGATGTACGACGAGTCGATTCGCCCGCCGCTGATGTTTGCCGGTCCCGGTGTGCGAGCCGGGGAGGCGGAATCTGCGGTGATTTCGATGCTGGACGTGTTTCCCACGATCTGCGAAGCTGTGGGGCCGGACCTGCCGGTGGAAATGCGGGGGATCTCGCTTCTGGGTTTGGTCCGAGGTGAAGCGAATGCACCCACGCCCGAGTTCGCCCTCTGTGAGTACCACGGGGCCGGGTATCCGGCCAGCGTGTTTGCGCTCCGTTCGGGGCCGTACAAGTATATCGAGTGCGTGGGGGAACGCCCGATGCTGTTCGATCTGGAGCAGGACCCGCACGAGATGCACGATCTGGCGGTGGAGCAGGCGGAAGATGCCCGGGTACAGGCGACGATAGAGCGGATGCGGCGGATGCTTTACCAGATCTGTTCTCCCGAGGCAGTGGACGCGCGGGTGAAGGCGGACCAGCGGGCGCGCAAGCAGGAGATGATGGAGAGTGGACAGCTTTTTGATGAGATGTGGAAGCGGGGATATGAAAAGCATCCGGAGCGGTTGATTCCTCGCAGGGAAATTTATCCCTGATGCCGACTGTTGTTGGGCCTTTGTGAGGGGCGCATGCTGCGCCCCTTATGTATTGTGAGGAAAAGCATGCCATTTTACCAGCCCTATCCGCCCGACCTTCCCCTGCCCGCTTCGGAGCCTGCGCCGGGGTGGACGCTGGATGCAAGGTGTATCGCGCTGTGGGGGAAGACGCAGTGGCATGTGTTGCAGGACCACCGGCGGTGGGCCGAACGGTTCGGGGGGGAGTTCGGTTTCAACTGTATGATTATGCTGCCGCCGGACGGGCATGCAGGGGCGGTGCGGCATGCGCCTGCCGGATATGAGATCGACGATCGGACTTTTGGGGCGGCGCTCGAAAGCTTTCGGGGGGCCGGCCTCCGGATTATTCTGTACTCCAGCATTATGCACTGCGGGCACAGTATGGCGTTGTGGCACTCGGGGGAGATTACGCGCCAGCACCCGGACTGGCGGCAGGTGGGTGCAGAGGGGAATCCGATTGTGCGAAACGGCGGGGAGTGGCTCTGCCCATCGTCACCGGCGTTTGATTTTACGCTGAAGTACACGCTGGAAATGGTGGGGCGATGGCGGCCCGACGCGGTCCATCTGGACAACAACGGATTCAATGTGGTGCTTCCGGGCTACAGGCCGACCTGTTATTGTGTGCACTGCCAGCGGAAGTTCAGGGAATATGTTGTGGCCCGGTTTGGGTCGAAGAGGGCGTTGTCGGGAGTGGACGATCTGGATGCGCTCTGCATTCCGGTGGAGGAGGAGACCGACCTGTTTCGCCTCTGGATCCACTGGCGGAACCGGGTGTGGGCAGAATCCAACGAGAAGTTCCGGGCCGCGCTCCGGGAGGTTGACCCGGAGATTGTGTTTCTGGCAAATGTGCAGTTCGGGGATTCGAAGGGATGGGGGAAGCGCAGATGGGCCCGGTCCTGCGATTTGCAGCTGCGCTACGTGGATATTGTGAAGTCGGAAGCGAAGTCGAAGGCATACACGCCGACCGAAGTAAGCAAAAAGACGCTGCTGGGCAAGGCCCTGGGGGGCGCGCGCGCGGTGTGGAACTATCTGGGGACCTTCGATACGGACGACCTGGACCGCAGGACGCTCCGTTCCCCCGACTGGATCGAGGGCGCTTTTGCCGGCTCGCTGGCCAGCGGCGCGCAGCCCTACGTGCTGGCCTACGGGTTTCTGGATCCATCGCCACCGCTGGATCTGCTCCGTAAGGCGATGCAGTTGACCCGGCGCTACAATGAGGACTGCGCGGGCGCAGCACGGTGGACAACGGTGGCGTCGGTGTTCACCACGCGGATGCGGGCGTTCCGGCAGGGGTCGATTTATCCGCCGCACTTAGACGCTTTGCGGGAGGCGCAGATTCCGGTCCAGCCCGTGCTGGAGGCCGATCTGCCGGAATTCGATCTGAAGCCGTACGGGACGGTTGTTGTAGACGGCGTCGCGTGTTTGACAGAGGACGAGATGGAGGCGCTGGCGCGATGGGCGGAAGGGGGAGGAACGCTCGTGGCGACGGCCGATGTGGGCGGGTGTGACGAGGCAGGACGGGAGCGGCCGGGCGCGGGATTGGCGGACCGGCTGGGCGTGACCCAGGAGGGCGCGCATGGGGTGGGCCGGGGACGGGTTGTGTGGTGCGCTGATGCTTCGGATATTGTGATGGCCCTGCACGAACACGGGCCGCCGTTGTTTCGCGTGGAACCGGGCAGCAGGAACTGGGAGGTGACGGCCTACCACAGGCCGGACCGGATCTGGATTCACGTGATCCATCACGAGATTGGCGGGGATTCCGGGGCCGCAGATTCACGCTTGAAAGTTCAGTTGCCCGAAGGTATTGCGATTGCCAGCGCTGAGTGGTGGACCGTGGATGGGGATTTAGAGGCGTCGGCTACACAGGAGGGGAATACGCTGCGTGTGTGGCTACTTCCGGACAGGCGGTATGCCATTTTGCGGTGCGGCGTTCAGATACGCTGAGTTAGGGAAGCAAGTCCCTCAACTCGGAGACAATCCGGGTTTCAGGAGGGCCAGGAAAATGGGCTCTTCGCTGTTTCACGTGGGTAATCATAAAAACCCGAACCAGTCTTCTTGCCGAGTGCGAGGTGGTTCCTAACCGTTTGCTCCGGTATCCGCACATGAGATCTCTCCTAAACACACGGCGGGTATTGAATGATCCGGAGATCCAGTTTGCCGTTTAGTCCATCGTAACAATTTATTATCTAACAACTTAAACAACTGTTTTTAAGATAGAATCCTGAGCAACAGACAACGGGTCGGGCAACACCGTTGACAAAGAATACTCGAAGGCTGGTCCACAAAACCTGCAGCTTGGGCGTCTTGTCTACCACAACTGGTCGTTCCTGGGGGAAGGTTACCCACACCAAATAGCGAGGAGCCGCATGGTACACGACAAAAAAGGAAAAGACCTGCGCTGAGTGGTGAAATGAGTTAAGTTTGGGTTGTCAAGATCCAACAACTCATCCATCATCAAACACAGGTCTATGTCTCCTCAAGTTAATGAATTACACGACGTGATGCAATGGTATTTACCCTGTCATAAGGCCCGGGTAAAATTCATCGCCGCCTTCATTGTGTCTCTCATCAAGCTCACAACCGTCAACTTCACCAAACTGGCCAACGCCCTCAACGGCAAAGCCAAGCAGAAGTCCAACTATCGCAGAATCCAACGTTTCTTCAGTGAGTTTAATCTGTCCTATGACCTGGTGGCCGACTTGATCCTGCATCTCTTGCCGATCAAGTCGGACTTTACCATCTCGATAGATCGGACGACCTGGAGCTTCGGCAAACTGACCATCAATATTCTCACCGCCGGGAGTGTCTATCAAGGCGTTGCATTTCCCATCTGCTGGATACTGCTGCCCAAAAAGGGCAACTCCAACACCGATGAGCGTATCCAGTTGATGGAACGGGTCTTGAAGTTGGTGGATAAAAACCTGATTCAGGTCATCGTTGCAGACCGGGAATTCATTGGGCAAGAATGGTTTGCGTGGTTAGATGCGCAAGCCTTAGGCTTTGCCATCCGCGTCAAGGAAAACGCCAAAACCCTAAATGGCAAAGGGGACATCGCGCTTCGATGCTTGTTTGCCGACCTGCACATTCACCAAGAGCGCATCCTGCGTAAACCCCGTCTGATCTATGGTCATCATCTGTATTTGTCTGTCATCCGATTACCTGACGAATTTCTCATCGTTGCCAGCAAGTGTAAAGGTCGAAAACCGCTGGAGGATTACAAAAAACGGTGGGGAATTGAAGTCCTGTTCGCCGCGTTGAAAAGCCGAGGCTTCGATCTGGAACAGACCCATCTGATCCATCTGGAACGAATCGAAAAACTCATCGCGCTTTTAGCCATTGCCCTCACCTGGGCTCATCTGGTAGGAGAATGGATCGCAAAGACAAAACCGTTGAAGATCAAAAAACACGGATGCAAAGAGAAAAGCCTGTTTCGATATGGATTGGACCATTTGCAGTATGTTCTGCTCAATATACAGGATCACATCCAGGAGTTCTTTCACTGTCTTTGGATACTGATTGATCCTCCATATTTTAGGTCAGATTAAGTTTTGTCGTGTATTATGGAGGAGCCGGAAAATGCTTGACAAGAAGCCAAGTATTTCCGAAATTTGTTACAATTTAGGGCTCCTCGCTATTTGGTGTGGGTAACCTTCCCCCAGGAACGACCAGTTGTGGTAGACAAGACGCCCAAGCTGCAGGTTTTGTGGACCAGCCTTCGAGTATTCTTTGTCAACGGTGTTGCCCGACCCGTTGTCTGTTGCTCAGGATTCTATCTTAAAAACAGTTGTTTAAGTTGTTAGATAATAAATTGTTACGATGGACTAAACGGCAAACTGGATCTCCGGATTATTCAATACCCGCCGTGTGTTTAGGAGAGATCTCATGTGCGGATACCGGAGCAAACGGTTAGGAACCACCTCGCACTCGGCAAGAAGACTGGTTCGGGTTTTTATGATTACCCACGTGAAACAGCGAAGAGCCCAATTTAGGCTCCTCGCTATTTGGTGTGGGTAAGAGGCAGAAGGCCTCAGTAAAAGTGTCAGGAATCTCTTCGTATTCTCAAGCTGGTGTTGTATCATGGCAACCGTTTGGAGACAGGATGCTATCTACAACGAAGCCGGCGAGAGGAGTGTTACGTGAGAGATATCGATCTGTTTCAGATGGCATTGGGCCTGATACCCCCCTGGTTTGTGGATCGGAGTGAGTTTGATGCAGACGAGAAGCGACTGGATGTCTACCTTGATTTTTCCAGAGGTGGTCGGTTTACGTGTCCAGAATGTGGCCGAGACGACTGTGCTGCCTATGACAGCGAGGAGAAGACGTGGCGACACCTGAACTTTTTCCAGCACGAGACCTATTTGCACGCCCGGACACCGCGCATCGAGTGTCCTTTGTGTGGCGTTAAGCGGGTATCGGTTCCCTGGGGTAGAACCGATAGTGGATTCACCCTCTTGTTCGAAGCGTTCATCATGGCCCTGGCAAAAGAGATGACCGTCAATGCGATTGGGCGGTTGGTGAGCGAACACGATACCAGATTATGGCGCATCCTCCATCATTATGTGGAACAGGCCCGAAGTGAACAGGACTATAAAGACGTAGAAAAGGTTGGGGTGGACGAAACCTCCAGTAAACGGGGTCACAACTACATCACGACCTTTGTCGATATGGCACAATCGAAGGTGCTTTTTGCCACGCCGGGGAAGGACGCGGGAACATTGACCGCCTTCAAAGAAGACCTGAAGGCGCATGGGGGAAGCCCAGAGCAGATCAAAGAGGCGTGTTGTGATATGTCCCCCGCATTCATTTCTGGGATCGAGGATACCTTTCAAGATGCCCAGATTACGTTTGACAAATTCCACGTGATGAAAATCATCAACGACGCGGTCGATCAAGTCCGGAGAGAGGAGCAAAAGGATCGTCCTGAACTCAAGAAAAGTCGCTATGTCTGGCTGAAGAATCCGGAGAATCTCACCCTCAAACAGCAGACGCTTTTTGAGAGTCTGAATGTGAGGAAGCTCAACCTGAAAACGGCCCGGGCTTACCAGATTAGACTCAACTTTCAGGAACTATACAATCAACCCAAAGCCCTTGTAGAAACGTTCCTCAAAAAATGGTACTTCTGGGCTACACACAGCCGGTTACAGCCTATTATCGATGCGGCATATACAATCAAAAATCACTGGCACGGCGTCTTGCGCTGGTTTGACTCCGGAATCTCGAATGGGATACTGGAAGGGATCAACAGCCTCGTTCAGGCCGCCAAAGCCAAGGCCAGAGGATTTCGCTCCACCAGAAACCTTATTACTGTCGTCTATCTCATCGCAGGCAAACTTGACATGAAACTACCCACGTGAAACAGCGAAGAGCCACAATTTATGAAGCCGAGTATGTGCTTCTTGCAGGAGTGAACGCAGGGTCAGAAAGGAGGGATGCCTGGGACAGCAGCGATAATGGGTGGCTGTTGAGAGGCTTGGAGCGGAATGTTTCTACATCCTAAGCAGAAAGGGCTGAACGATGGAGGTAGACAAGCGTATATTTGGTTTTGTCGGGATATTGGCTTTAGTGCTGGTTGTATCCACCACGGGCGCCTTTGCGGGCACGACGGGGAAGATCATCGGGCGGGTTACCGACGCGCAGGGAGGGGCCCTGCCGGGGGCCAGCGTGGTGATCGAGGGCACCCAGCGGGGCGCGATTACCGACGTGGACGGCTATTACTTTATCTTGTCGGTAGACCCGGGGGCTTATTCTCTTACTGCGTCGTTGGTGGGGTACAGGAACCTGACTAAGAAGGGTGTGAACGTCACGATCGACTATACCTCCACGGTGGATTTCACATTGAAGGAGGAGGCAATCGAGGCGGAGGAGATCGTGGTGACGGCCGAGCGCCCGCCGGTGGAGATCGACAAGACCTCGACCCGGTACGTGGTGTCGGCCGACGAGATCCAGCAGTTTCCGGTGGTCAAGACCACGACGGAGCTTATTTCTTTGCAGCCGGGCGTGGACCAGGGTGGAACCTTCGCCGTCCGTGGAGGGGATATTACCGATGGAAGCGCCCCGCGCGGGCAGACGTCCAGCGATAGGGGTATGGACGCGGTGGTGATCGTGGATGGGGTGCGGTTGACGGGCAAGGACGGGCACGGGGCGGCTTTGTTTGCCGGTGTGAACAAGAGTGCGGTGCAGCAGATTTCGGTGGAGACGGGCGTGACGAGTGCGGAGTATGGAGATGCGCAGTCGGGCACGATCAGCATCGTGACTCAGGACGGAGGCAGAGACTACCACGGGTGGACAGAGTTGAATTACCAACCTGCGGGCCAGAAGCACTGGGGCTCGAACGTGTATGATTCTCCCATTCACCGGGACCATATGAGGTGGGACGATCCGACGTGGCTGGCGGAGACGGACCCGCAAACGGGGCGGATCATCCACGTGCGGGAGGATTATACGAACTTGTCGGGATATACGGCGGAGGGCAGCCTGTCGGGACCGATCGGTTCGAAGGCGTCGTTCTTAGCCTCTGTCAGGCACGAGCACCGGGCCACGCGCACGCCCTCTGCGGAAAGCCACGGGTTTTACGATGACCGGGGGGCGTTTATCAATGCGCCCAACAACATCCAGGGGTCGGGGAGTGTGACCTTTAAGCCTACGGACAACATCAAGGTGAAGGCGGGGATCATCTTCCAGCGGTACACCGCCTGGAACATGGAAGTGAACCGGCGCCTCAGCGGTGCGGGACGGGGCATGACATCCAGCGGGCGGAACATCTTCCTGCCGGACAACTGGAGCTACCTGGGCCAGTATCGACACACGGAGAAATTGACGTATTTGACGTTTACGCACACGCTTTCACCCAAGACGTTCTACGAGGTTCGGATTGGTCTGAGCGCCACCAGGCAGGATACGCTGGGCGCGCATCAGGTGACCCAGAATCCCCGCAGGGACGCGGATGGGTGGTTCAACATCGACGGACAGGTCGCGTCGTGGGTGAAGTCCAACCGGAAGCGGTGGAACTTCAAAGTGGATCTGTCCAGCCAGATCAGGCGGGGCCATTTTCTGAAAACCGGGGTGGAGCTGATCCAGAACGACTCCTGGTATACGTTCTGGCTGATGCGGAGCCGGCAGGAGCTGTGGCTGCATTATTACTCGGGTGGGGACACACCCTGGGCGATGGAAAGTCCGGCCAAACCGATCCGGGGGGCGTATTACCTCCAGGACAAGATGGAGTTCGAGGGGTTGATCGTGAACCTGGGGGTGCGGGTGGACTTCCAGATCCACCGGCACAAGGAGCCGCTCGATTCGGTGATTAACTACGCGCCGATGTGGCGGACGTTCACCACCCGGCAGTACCTCTACGGAGAAGGCTCCGCGCCGGGTGTGGACGCCAACGGGGCGCTGGTAGACACCGCTCCGACGCAGGTGGTGTTCAGCCCCCGGCTGGGGATTTCTCACCCGGTGACGGACCGGATGAAGGTCCACTTTTCACTGGGTCGGTTCATCCAGTGGCCGGACCTTTTCAATATTTACTCCAAGTCGTTCCGGAATTACGGCAGCATCGGCTCCAACGGGCTTCCCTGGCGGGATGTGAACGGGAACGGGGTGATGGACAACACGGAATATCTCAATGCGATAGAGACCAAGTACAGCGGCCTGGACGGCTGGGCGAGGGTAAAGCCGGAGGAGTCGCTGACGTTCGAGGTGGGCGTGGACTGGAATTTCGTGGCGGACTACACGTCGTCGGTGGTGGTGTTCTACCGCGCTGAGACGCAGCAGCATACCTACCAGTCCAACCAGAACTGGCGTGGCCCGAAGCGCGGCCAGCGGTATGTGCGCGAGTCGACCAACGGGGTGGGCGGATTTGCCAAGGGGTTCGAGGTTTCGGTAGGCAAGCGGTTGAGCAACTATTTCTCGTTCCGGGCGGGCTTTTCGTCTATGTGGACAGCCAGCGGCCGGATGGGCCTGGGTCAGGCCGGCCAGAACGTTTATCCGGGTGTGGATTACGTGACCAGCCCCGAGTTCTGGTATGACTTCAAACCCAACGCGGATGGGTCGGAGACGCCGGTGCCGCTGACGGAGGCGGAGAAGGCGGAGTTTTCAGCAATCGCAGCCAAAGACATCCGCAGTAATATCGGCCCGGATCGGTTTTCGAACGACGGGTGGCCGGAGAACCCGCCCCCGTCGCCCAACGGCAGGGCCTTCTGGTACGTGGGCCAGTTGGGCGACGTGGGGGACCGAGAGATCTATACCCTGTTCCGGGACCATGCCGGCACGGCCCGCGGCCCTCTGGGGAACCGGGGCGGCGAGAAGGTGGGCGGCCGCAACGGGCAGGGCAATGTGCAGTTCGTGCTGGATACGCCTGGGGATGTGCGGTTCGGACCCCGGGTGATGAGCTGGCTGATCAGCGATCTACAGGCGAACATGCTCTGGCGTATCCGGACGGGGCGCCGGTTCACCTGGACGCCGCCGGGGGGCCAGCGGACGGTCGGCAAAGGGCCGATCAACACGCGGGTGGACCTGAGCGTGGAGAAGGTCTTCAACACAAATGGCCGGGTGCGCCCGTCGTTCTTCGTTGAGGTGTACAACCTGTTCGACCAGGCCGACGATGAGGATAATGCCACGAACAGAAATGGTGTAGACTACATCCGGTTCGGACTGACGGACCCCCGTCCGAACGATGGTAACCTGCTGAAGTACGGGGACCTGACCGAGGCGAGTAAGGTTTATGAGCCCCGGCAGGCCAATTTCGGCATCCGGGTAATCTTTTAGATATGCAATCGAGGCCGCGCCTTATTCAATTGGCGCGGCTCTTTCCCATGATCCTCCAAGTAGAGGAGGGGGCGTATGGAAGGGCTAAGACTGAAAAATTGGAAGTGGGCGTGGCCGGCTGCCTGCGTTGCACTTTGTCTGCTGGTCGGCGTTCCCGGCCTGCGGGCCCAGGAGGAGGCCGTTAGAGAATATCTGGACCGCCCGATGCTGTCGGTCCGGGCCTACAATACCGGCATTCACGGCGGGTGGTACTTCGTGACCCAGAGTACCGCTCAGTATATGGAATATCCGTCCGGGGCGCGCGGGAGCGGCGGTTATGGAGACACCCGGCTCCAGGCTGCGAGCAGCCAGAACCGGGAGGCCTCCCGGTTTATGGTACGCTACGGGCACGGCGTGTGGACGCTTACCGGGGACGGGGATGTGGTGTATACGGGCCCCAGGTTCGACGCCCAGGGAGAGCATATCCGGGCTATGCAGTATGATGTCAGCATGGACCCGGACCTGTCGAAGCTGGGGAAGGAGATCCACCTGCAGCGACGGCCGACGGTGAAAATGGGCTATGGCGCGGGCGATGCCGATGGGGTGGTGGAGACCAGCCTGAGCGGGAACTGGTGGCCCGGATCCCCGCTGATTGAAGACCAGCGAAACATGCAGGCTTACTCCAGGCAGCCGATCCACATCAACAATTTTAACCTGGGGGAGCACCAGAGCTTCGACGAGTGGCCCGAAGAGATCATCGTTTCGAAGTGGACGACTTCCCAGGGATTGACCTTTACGGAGCGGATCTCGGGGTGGAGCCATCCCGATTTCGACGATTTTTTCATCGATGAGTACGTGATCGAGAACACCGGAGATTCGGACGGCGACGGTGAGAGAGACATGCCGGAGCTTGCCCAGAATAATCTTTTTGTCGGGTTCATGGACCGGTTCAGCCTGAGCGCCGCGGGGCAGCATTACCTCTACCAGTACTGGTGGCGGGAGCACTCCCGGGGTCAGGACGACTGGTATAAGTATGACCCGAGCCTCAAGCTGCTGTACGTCTACGACGGGGATGAACCCTTAGAGGCGCCCTGGGACGATACGGGCGATCCATACAAAGATGCTTTTGCCGCCGGCACCCTGTCGGGCGGTGGAAAAATCGGCCAGACAGAAGATATGCTGCTGTCGATGGCGCATCTGGGGGTGGCGCCGCTGGCGTATACGAATGCGGCGGGCGCCCACGCTTACAATGCGCCGGACCAGGCGCGGGGCTACGTGGATCCCCAGGGAGAACAGCCGTACGGGCTGCGCTACTGGGAAGTGTTCGATACGAACGTGCAGGACGATCCGTTCCTGGCCATCCAGACAGCGAGCCAGGTTTACTCCCAAGTGCTCGGGGGCGGCCGACAGATCGATCCGGACACCGACCATCCCAGCGGGCAATTCAATATGATGCTGTTCGGGCCGTACGATCTGGGACCGGGCGAGAAGACGAAGATCGTGCTGGCTTACGTGGCCGGGCACCCCGGGCAGATGCTGGGGAATACGGACGCGATGACCTGGGCGGTAAAAGGCAACCAGGCCGAGCTTCCCAGGGGGTTGGACGCGCTCAAGCAGAACTTACAGGCCGCGCAGTTCGCTTATGACAATGCGTTCGATATTCCGGATGCGCCGCCGGACCTGAACTTCCGCACGGGCAGCGATGGCTTTGCGCAGATGACGGTGGACTGGCCGGCCGCAATCGAAACGTCGCCGCACCCGGACTACGGGTCGGGGGATATTGCGGGCTACCGGGTCTACCGCTCCACCTGGTTTGACAATGGCCCCTGGGAGCTGATTGCCGACATCCCCGCGGGGTCCACGAACATTGAGGCGCCGAATTATACCCTGACCCGTGGGGGCGACCTGTACAAATTCACAGATGTGCGGTCGGCGGCGGGTTTCTTCTATCACTACAGCGTTCGGGGGTATGCCAAGCCCCACCCGGACTGGTCGCCGGGCGCCAGCGATGCGGCTATGCATCCGCTTTCAATGGCGGACCTGCCGGGCCATGTGGCCACTCATGTGCAGGTGGGCCTGGAGGGGGGCTATTCTTCATCGACGCAGCGGACCCGGGCCGACGAGTCTCCCTTTGCCGTGCCGAATGCGACGACCGAGGCGATGGGCGTCAAGATACGCACCGTGCCCAATCCATTTATTCTGGATGATGCGCATGCGTATCCGGGCTCCAATAAGATCCGTTTCGTGGGCATCCCGTCGAGGTGCCGGATCCGGATTTTTACCGCATCCGGAGACCTGGCTTCAGACGTGGTTCATGACGCGTCGACCAAAGCGGAGTATGACTACAGCCAGGACCTGTGGACTCAGAACGGGGTGATTGCCACGGGCGTGTACATCTGGGTGGTGGAAAATCTCGTTCAGGGTTCCAATTTCGGCCAGCTCCAGAGGGGCGCCTTCATGGTCATCAAGTAGAAAGGAGAAAACCTGATGAAACGGTGGATTCTGAGCTTTCTGCCTGTGACGATGGGGGCTTTGTTCCTGGCGTCCGTGAGCGAGGCGCAACAACAGGCGACGGTCCCTATTGCAGAACGGCGGACCGACGCGCATACGTTTGTGGGCCTGGGCGGCTTTCAATTCCTGAAAATCAGCCAGGGCGCCCGGGCCGTGGCCATGGGCGATGCGTATACAGCCGTAGCCGACGACATCAACGCGATGTTCTGGAATCCGGCAGGGCTTACGGCCATCCGGGGGACGGCCTGGACGGCCACGTATACGAAGTGGCTGGCGGATTCTTACACATTCTCCGGCGCAGCGGCTTTCAACACCGGAACCGCTCGGGGTGGGGTGCTGGGTGTGAGTGTGGTGGCCTACCAGCCGCCGGAGATGGAGGAGACGACGATTTTCCAGCCCCAGGGCACGGGCCAGAAGGTCTCCGCAGGGGATCTGGCCATCGGCGTGGTGTACGCGCTGAAGATGACGGACAAATTTTCGTTCGCCGCGCGGGTGTCCTGGATCAACCAGACGCTGTATACCGAAAGCCTGAGTTCTATCAGCATCGACGTGGGCACGTACTTCTTCACGGGCTTCAGGAGCCTGCGCATTGGCATGGCGATGAAGCACTTTGGGCCGGATAAGACGGCCAGGGACAGCAAGTTTATTATGCCGCTCAATTACAATGTGGCCACGGCGATGGAGGTTATCGGGGAGAAGGGCGATCCCGGATATCTGACGGTGTCGGCGGAGTCTGTGTTTGCAGCGGACTACGAGCTTCGCGCCCATGCGGGGGCGGAGGCGTGGTTCCAGAACATCTTTGCGCTGCGGGCCGGCTACAAGTTCAACTACGATACCGACAGCTTCAGCGCAGGCGCAGGCGTGAACTACCACATCTCCGGAGACCGGACGATTACCTTAGACGTTTCCTATACGGATATGGGCGTCTATTTCGACGCGCCCATCCGGGTGACGCTTGGGGGAACGTTCTGATAGGGCTGTTGTATTGAACGAGGGATTGTCAGTTGGGGGATGAGGGGTGTTAAGAAAGGACGGGCGATCAGCCGCTACGGAATTGTTGACGGTTGATCGCCTTTCTTTTATTTTGCGTTGGCGGGAGATTGTCGGCTTTTTGAGATTACAAGAGGGCCTCGCGTATGGACGGCAAAAAGAATATTCTGGAGCTTTTAAACGAGGGGTTTGTTTTAGGCGACGGCGGCATGCTCTCAGAAGCGAGGTTTCGGGGCTACAGCACCCCGAAGATTACGGTGGAATTTCCGGAGGTTCTGAAGCAGATCCATGTGGACTTCTTCCGCGCAGGCGCCCAGGTGCTCCAGGCACTCACCTGGTGGTCTACGGGGAGCTACTTAGAGACCCGGGGCAAAGAGGGCTGGTCCGCCCGTGTGGAGGAGGTCAACCGCATGGCCATCCGGATGGCCAGGGAGGCCGGGGAGGGCGAGGCTCTCGTCGCCGGCTCGCTCTGCCAGGCGGCCTATCCTCCCAACCAGATCGACCTGAACAACCCGGACCAGTGCGACCGGGCGCGGGCCGAGTGGGACCAGCAGATCGAGATTATGGTGGACGAGGGCGTGGATTTTCTCATCTGCGAGGCATTCCACCGGCTGGGAGAGATGAAGCTGGTGCTGGAGTGCTGTAAAAAGACCGATCTGCCGGTGATGGCCTGCATGACCGGCACGGTCTGGCTGGAGCGGACCGTGAAATGGGACCGCGTGGAAACCGCCCCTCCGGCCGAGTGCGTGCGCTTTATAGTGGACTGCGGCGCCAATATCGTCGGGATGAACTGCGGGATCGAACCGAGCGTTATGTTTCCCCTCGTCTTAGAGATGCGGGACGCAGTAGACGTCCCTATGGTCTTCATGCCGGGCGGCTTCCAGAGGCGGGTGCCCGGGTACCGGCAGATCAGTGAGTCGATGATTATCCCCGGGCTTGAAATGGCCCACTATGCCATCAAGGCAAAGGAGGAGGGTATCGAGTATATAGCGGGCTGCTGCGGCGCCGGTCCCGAGCTGATCCGGGCGATGGCCCGGGCCCTGGGCCGCGAGCGGTATCCGATTTGAAGGCGAGGGGGAAACGATGGCCGAGAAGAAAGATATTCTGGAACTGCTGAGCGAAGGCGCCGTTCTGGGCGACGGGGGATACAGAGTGGAGCTGAGGTTTCGCGGCTACGGCACGCCCGGGGCAATTGTGGAGTTTCCCCACGTTGTGCGGCTGCTCCACCAGGATTTCTTCCGGGCCGGCGCTCAGGCGCTGAAGACCTTCACCCGCCGGGGGACCCGCACCCACTTGGAAGAGAAAGGGGGCTGGGGCGACCGGGTGGAGGAGATCAACCGCACGGCCGTCCGGACGGCCAAACAGGTGGCGGGCGGCGAAGCCTTAGTGGCCGGGTGCTTGGGAGAAAGCGCGGTGTACAGACCCGGGGACGGCGCCTCGCGGGAGGCGGCGCAGGCGGAGTGGAACGAACAGGTGGGGGTGCTGGTGGAGGAGGGGGTGGATTTTCTCATCTGTGAGGCTTTTCCCTGGCTTGAAGAGGCGCGCCTGGCTTTAGCCTGCTGCAAGAAGACGGGCCTGCCTGCGATGGTTTGCATGAGCGGGACGATCTGGCTGAAGAAGCGGTTCAAGAGCGACGAGCCTGCGGAACAAGAGAGCGCTTCGCCCGCGGTGTGCGCGCGCGTTTTAGCCGACGACGACGCCGATATTGTCGGCATTACCGGCGGCATGGAGCCCGGTATGATGTGGCCGCACATGCGGGCCATGCGCGGGGCCGTAGACGTTCCCATCGCCTTTCAGCCGGCCGGACACCGGACGAGCGGTCCCAACGACTGGGAGCCGTTCTTGGAATCGGTGATTATTCCCGGCATCGAAATGGGCAACTACGCCCTGCGCGCAAAAGCGGAGGGGATCAATTATATCGGCGCGGACGACGGCGCCGGCCCCGAGCTGATCCGCGAGATGGCCGGATCGCTCGGGTGCGTGCGGTACTCAAGGTAGAGACGCCAGGCGTCCTATTCAGGACAATAGTCGAATGCCCGATCAGATTATCCGCGCTTATCCCGACCGGTACACGCCCTCCGACCTGAACGTTGTCCTGGACATGAGCTTCGAGACGCGTGACGGGACGGTCTGGCGGCGGCCGGACATGCGGCTTGTTTCGGGGACCTGCGGCACCTGGGTCTTGCGCATGGAGAACCGCGTCTGCGACCTGGGGGCCGGCGCGGCGATCAACATTGTGCGCCTCAACTGTCAGATCGCTTTCAAGATGCAGGCGGACGATCCGCAAAAGCGCGACTACTGTACCTTAGAGACCGACAGCGGGGCCTCACGGAGGAGGGCATTCCGCCGCCGATGTTTACGTCCGTCCGGGAATTAGATGAGACCTTCCGCGAGCGGGACGACGTGCTCATGCAGGTCCACATCGGGGGCTGGCCGCCCCGCTGGGATCGCTACCGGCCCGCCAAAGACCGCATGCTGGAGGTCTGCTCCGGTTTCGGCTGCGCGGAGTGGCTGCTGCAGAGAGGGCTGAAGCTGGGCTACAAACCGGCCGTGTGCGCGGCCTCGGATTTGCACCTGGGGTTGATGGGGGGACCCCGCGCGGTGGAGACCTTCCGGGGGCGGTTTGGTTCGAAATATCCGATGAGGCAGCGGGATTCCGCCTACGGCACCGGCCCCGTCACGGCCATTGTTGCGCCGGAGCTGACGCGGGAGCGGCTGTGGGCGGCCATCGGCGCCAGGCATACGTACGCCACCAGCGGCGCCCGGATTTATCTGGACCTGAGCTGCAACGGGGCTCCGGCCGGCTCTGAGATCGACATCGAAGGCGACCTTCAGGTTACCATCAGGTGTTATGCCTGCGCGCCGGTGGACCGCGTGGATCTCATCGTGGGCGAATTCTGCGCGAAGTCCTGGTATCCGGATGCGATGGATTTTGAGGAAGAGGTTATTTTCACTGCGCCGGACCTGCCCGGAAACTGGGTCTACGTGCGCACACACCAGGTAGACAACGAATACGCCTGGTCCTCTCCCGTCTGGTTGAAACGGGATGGGCCGCTCCCCCCGCCCGGGGGCCTGCCACGGTGGAATGAGCAGGAAGAGATCGACCTGAGCGCAGTCGGCGAGAACGAGGCCGGTCCTTATCTTGGGGATCTGAAACGCTACCTGGAGCTGGAAGAAGACCCCGAGCGCTTCCAGGAGATCACCCCGATCGGCTTTGCGGAACAGTCCGTGGGGCGCTGCGCGCTGTTTTACTGCACCTGGGGAGAGGAGCGGCTGCCGATGAGCATCCGCTGGTTCTTCGAGTTTGAAATTCCCAAGATCCGCTACGATTTCGGCTGGCGGGACTTCGGCGCCTTCGACGAGCTGGAATTGGGACCCCGGCTGATGGAAAAGTACGGTTGAGGAGGTATAGAGAGGAGAACACAATGGGGCAGGCGGATTTCGTGCTATCCGACAGCGGAGACGGCGCCGAGTTCTTTGCCCCCTGTGCCGTCCTGGGGCAAGAGGGGCTCTGGGCCGTGTGGCAGGGTTACCTGCAGAAGGGGGAGCGGATCTTCGCCCGTTTCTGCGACCGGAAGGGTTTGTCTCCCACAGAGGGCATAACACCCGAACCGGGGAGGTGTCACGCGCCCTTTGTGGGGCTTGTAGGCGGAGAACCGGCAGCGGTCTGGATCGACGGGAGCGACGGGGGGCGCCGCGTTCTGAGTTCGGTCCGCAGGTCTTCAACGTGGGGTCCACCCGCTGCTGTGAGCGCTCAGGAAGGGGTTGTTTCGCTGCACGCAGCGGCCGGGCAGGACCGCCTGTGGGCGGTTTGGTGCCGGGCAGAAGCCCCCGAGACCTTTTCGATCCGGGCCGCGTCTTTTGACGGACAGACCTGGACGAAAGCGGTCCGGCTGACTCCGATAGACGCCTGGGTTCAGCGACCCCAGGCCGCTCCCGCAGAGGGGGGATGCTGGGTCTGCTGGGATGTGTACGACGGGCTGACCTTTGTCGTGTGGGCGGCCTTTGTGGGGCAGGACGGGACGGTGTCGGCCCCGCAGCAGGTGAGCCAGCCGCCGGCCGAGGAGGGAAAGCTCACCCCGCACGCCTGGCAGTTTGTCCCCTCCATGTGCGTGGACGCCGGGGGAACCCCCTGGGTGACGTGGCTGTGTTCCCAGGACGTGATTGACGCAGACGGGGTGGTAGACCAGTGGCCCACGGTGCGCGCGGCCTGGCTGGACGAAGATGGGTGGACACCGATTCTGGACGGAGCGGGATGCGCCGACTTGGGCCTGCTCGCCTGGGGGCTGCTCACCTGGCAGGATAAGGGGGCGTGGGGATACCTGGGGCAGCGGCGCAGGCCGATGGTGGTCGCCGATCCTTCCGGAGGTGTGTGGCTGGTGTGGGAACGAAAGGACATTTCCGACAGGCACACCCTGCTGGCCGGGGGGGTGCTGTGCGGCCGGAAGCTGAGGGAAGGGGAGGCCGGAGCGGTCCGGAGGCTGGCGGAGGGCCCCCGGGGGTATGCGCCGGCGGGCATCGAGGAAAACCGGCTGTGGGCCGCCTGCCGGCTGGACCCGGACACGTCCAAGGAAGACGTGGGGTTAATCGCCTGCGACCTGGAAGGCGCGCCCCCCCTGAAGGAAGAGGGGGAGTGGGAGGACTGGCGGCCGATTCTGATCCGGGAGCCGCGCACAACCACCCGCCCCCGGGTACAGGCGCCGGAAAATTCCTCACAGGAATACCGGCTCTACTGGGCGGACCCTCACGTCCACACCGGCCTTTCTACCGATGCGGAGGGCCACGTGGACGAGCTGATCGCCTACGCGCGGGACAAGGCCGGGCTGGACTGCGTGGTGTTGCAGGACAACGACTGGTACCAGCTCAGCCTGACCCCATCCGAGTACGACATCTACCGCGCCTACGTGCGGCACTACCACCGGGACGGCGCCTTCGTGATGCTGCCCGCGTTTGAGTGGACCTATATCTTGCGTGAGTGGAACAGGCCGAGGGTGGCGACGAATCCGGAATATAAGAAGTACATTTGCCACCGGACGGTGATCGGACAGGATGAAAGCTTTCCCCTGATTCGGCACTCGGAAGTAGAGGGCGACCCGATGGATGCGATTACTGCGCATGCCGAGAAACACGGCGCCCTGCTCCACCTCCACCACGAGCGCTGGCCGATTACCGACTCGCCGGCGGAAACGAACGTGGAGGTCTGCTCGGGCTGGGCCGCCCACATGATGGACCCGGAGTATCTCTGCAAGATCCACGACCTGCTCGCCTCGGGCCGGCGGCTCGGTTTTTTCGGCTCCAGCGACAACCATCGGCGCAACCCCGGCCTGGGGGGCGGCCTTACCGGCATCTACGCAGAAGCCTTCACCCGAAGCGCGATCTTAGACGCGCTGAAGCGCCACCGCTGCTTTGCAACCGACGGCTCGCGCATCGTGCTGAAGTTCTGGGTAAACGGGGCGTTCATCGGGGACGAGACCACCACGCAGGAGCCGCCGGAGATTCGGTGGGAAGTGGGGTCCACGGCGCCGCCCGCAACGGTCCGACTCATTCGGGACGGGGTGTGCGTGCGTACGTGGACGGCTCGAGACACAGAAGCCTCGGGATCGTGCGTAGACAGAGAATGTACAGCGGGCGATCATTTTTATTATCTTACAGTCGAGCAGTCCACGCCCTGGCGGCATTGCCCGTCCAACGTTGCGGTCGCCCGGGGGCCGCACGCCTGGTCGAGCCCAATCTGGGTGACGCGTACTGGCAGGGACCACCGGCGTCGACGGTGACGTGACTGGCCGGAAGTTGAAGCAAAGAGATGGTTTCAAACCCCGATTATCCATTGAGGATGTAGAGGGACCATGGCAAAACTGGCGTTGTTAGGTGGACCCAGAACCATCGACCGGGAACGGGCCGGGTCCTGGAAGGAATCCCTGGTTTCGGAAGCGGCGATTGAAACCGTGGTTGACATGATGCGGAAGGGGGATATTTCCAGGTCCCCGTCGGTGGAGACATTCGAGGAACGGTTTGCGTCTTATATCGGTGTGAAGTACGCGATTGCTGTGACCAACGGTACCGCGGCGATTACCTCCGCGTTTTTCGCCGCGAGCATCGGACCGGGAGACGAGGTGATTCTCCCTTCCTATACGTTCTGGGCCAGCGCCGCGCCCATCCGGATGCTGGGCGCTACGGCGGTGTTCTGCGATGTTGGGCAGGACACGTATAATATGGACCCGGAGGATATGGAAAGGCGGATTACGGACCGCACCGCGGCGGTTGTGCCGGTGGACTGCTGGGGCAACCCGGCCGACATGGACGCCATTTTAGAGATTGCCCGGAAGCACGACCTGGTGGTCATCAATGACGCCTCCCACGCCCACGGCGCGACCTGGAAAGAGAAGAAGGTGGGGTCTTATGCGGATATCTCGTGCTTCAGTCTGCAGGCCTCCAAGCTGTTGACGGGCGGAGAGAGCGGGGTGCTGGTGACGGACAACCGCGAGTACTACGAGCGGGCCATGGCTTTTGGCCGGTCCACGGAAATCCGGGATCTGCCCGAGGACTCGCCGTGGAGGCGTTTCTGGCTGACCGGGTTCGGGAATAAGTTCCGGCCCCACCCGCTTGCGATTGCCATTGCCAACGATGGGCTGGAGCGGCTGGACGAGCGCAACCAGGCGATCTGGGAGAATGCCCGGTACTTCGAGGATGGAATCTCCGACCTGCCCTGCATCCGTCTCCAGGCAGTGGACGAGCGGGCTTACCGGACCTATGCGTATCACTATCTGACCTACGACGAGACAAAATTAGAGGGCGTGTCTTTGGCAACTTTCGCGGAGGCGCTGGCCGCAGAGGGGGTACGCGTGGGCAAATGCGGGTTCGGACACCTGCACGGTGCGCCCCTGTTTACCGAGGAGAATCTGTATGGAACCGATCACCAGGACTGGAGGCCCTCCCCCCGCGTTCGGCTCCCGGTGACGGAGTATCTCAGAGATCGCACGTTTCTCGGGGCTCCGCGCTTTGAAAAGGCCGCTCACCGAGGTCTGGCTGAGGACTATGTGGAGGCCTATCACAAGGTGGTCGCTGCTGTGGATGAGTTGAAAGAGTACGAAGCGAACAGGCGCGGGGATGAGACAGCGAAGCTTACAGGCTCAAGCGCGAACGTGGTTGAACGCTAAGGCGCCCGGGACAAAATCAGAAAGGAGCGCGGACGCAATGGATGTGGCAATTGTCGGCGGCGGCCACAACGGGCTGGTCGCCGCAGCGTACTTAGCAAAGGCCGGGCTGGATGTACACGTTTTTGAACGGCGTCCCTTCGTGGGAGGGGCCGCGATTACCGAAGAGTTGTGGCCCGGGTTCAAGTTTTCTACATGTGCGCACATGACCCACGGCATTCATCCCAAGATCGTGCGCGATTTGAAGCTTTATGAGCGAGGAATGGAAGCCATCCCCCGCAAGGCCGGCATCCAGATGCGAGGCGACGGCGGCTTCTTCGGGCCGAGGGACCACGACTCGCCCAATAATCTGACGGCCGAAGGAAAGATGACGGAGGAGGAACTTGAAGGGGAGCGGCGCTACAATGCGTTCAAGCGCACGCTGCGCGAGATCTTCGCTCCCTACCGCTTGCGGGTGCCTCCGACCTTAGAGGAGGTGCGGGCAAAGGTGGCCGGTACCTCGGCGGCGGATATTTTAGAAAAGGCCCTGGAAACACCCATCCTGGAATTGCAGGATGAATACCTCCCTTCCGGTATGCTGAAGGACCGGTACTGCACCGAGCTGGGTCCCAACGGGCGCAACCCTATGGCGATCAGCTCCGCGTATTACTCCCTTAACGAGCCGGAGGAGGAGACCGGAGAAAAACCTCCCCGGGACTACGTGCTGGGAGGCATCGGGGTCATCAGCCGGTGCATGGCCGAAGCAGCGGAAGAGGCGGGCGCCACCCTCCAGGTGGATGCGGGCGTGGACGGGTTCCTGGTTGAAGACGGAAAGGTGATCGGCCTGAAAATGTCCGACGGGTCCGAGGTCCGCGCCCGGGCCGTGGCTTCCAACTTAGACCCCAAGCGCACGTTCCTCAAGCTTCTGCCGCCGGAGCATTTAGACGGGGGCATGCGCAGCCGCATCGAGGGGTTGATCACGAATGTGAGTTGTTACAAGTTCCTGGCCGTGATCTCCGAACTGCCGAAGTGGAAGGACTGGGACGGGGATCTGGAGCGGCCTGGGCAGGGCACGGTGGGCTTAGAGCGCAGGCGGGAGACGGTTGCCGCGGCGTATGACGACTTAGAGGCGGGCCGGCCTCCGAAAGCGCCGATCATGAATTTCTCGATTCCTTCGGTGCTGGACCCCAGCCTCACGCAGCCGGGTTACCACACGGCCTCGGTGTGGATTTACCCCGCTCCCGGAAAGCTGGCCGAAGGGACCTAGTGGTCGATTTCAGAAGTTCGCATGAGTTTATGCAGCCAGCCGGATTCGCTGCATTCGTTCTTCCAATTCCTGCCTTGTAAAGCGCCAGTTGAAAGGTTCGGCAGTGAGATTATAGTATTCCTCAAAGCCCAAGATCCTGGCTTCCATCGCCTGTCGATCTGCCAGGTCATTGGGCGTGAGCGCCTTTCTTTGCAAGATCGAGAAATAGATCTCAATCTGATTGAGCCAACTGGCGTGGATAGGGAGATGGACGGCAATGGCATTTTCATAGGCATCCTGGAGCCGTTTAGGGAACGTGGTGGTGTAATGAGAAGATCCGTTGTCCACAATCCAGAAGACCCGATCAGCCGAAGCATAAGGCTCCCGTCCCATCACCAGGTCCACCAGCTTTTGAAAGGGCACGATGCCGGTTTTCTCATCCACACGCCCAAAGATGTGCCCTGAGAACACATCCAGTGCAGACAGATAGGCCACTGTGCCCATCCGTTTGTAGTCATTTTCCATACGAATGGGTTTGCCACAATCAGGTGGCAATGTGGCAAACTCTCGGGCTAAGATTTGGAGTTGGGATTTTTCATCGGCACAGATAACGAAGTCTTTCTTGCCAAGCGGTATCCCCTCCCATATGCCTTGATACAGGTCCAGAATGCGACTGGCTTTCTCTAAAAAGTTGGGGGCTTTGATATGAAGCCAGGATCGGTGATACCAGGGACGAAGGGCATCCTCTTTGAGAATGCGCCAAATCGTTGTGGGTGAGATTGAAGTGATCAACGCACACCTTAACACTTCCTGTTGAATCTCAAATAAGCTGAACCGAGACAGGGGCAACCCCCGTTGTGCGGGCAGTTGACAGGCAATGGCTTTGACTTCACTGACTTGCACAGGGGGAAAAAGTGGGCGGTCGCCCACTGCGCGGTAGATCCTCTAAAGTGAAGCCTTCTTCAGTCCACCTTTTTCGCCACTTCTGCGCCGTAGGTGAACTGACACCTGCCCTGTCGGCTAACCTCTGGTTGCCAATGGCTTTATTCTCGGCTAAGGCCACCACCATCTTTGCCCGCTGCACCTGGGATTGAGGCGCGTTGCGCTGACGAATGATTTTCTGGGCTTTTGCCAGTTGGGCTTTTGTGAAGCGAGGTTGGTATTGGGGAAGGGGACCTGACATTATACACCTCCTTTACCGATTGGAATGAGGCGTATAACATACCCCTTTTTTGCCACCTATGCAACCTCATGCGTATTTGCGAAATCGACCACTAGGACGATGTGCGCGAGGAAGTGGCCGAGCGCATCATTGACCAGATCACGTCCTACGCGCCCAACTTCAAGGGATCTATCCGGGACTACAAGTTCCGCACGCCGCAGGATATGGAGCGTGAAAACGGGCTGACCGATGGGTGCATCTGGCACATCCAGCACGTGGACGGGCACCTCTTCTGGGACCGGCCGCTGCCCGAACTGGCGAATTATCGGGCGCCCCTGAAGGGGCTTTACCTGTGCGGGTCCGGGCAGCACCCCGGCGGAGAGATCAGCGGCGTGCCCGGGCACAACGCCGCGCAGGAGATCCTCAAAGACCTAGAAGAGAGAAGATAAACCGGATATCGACGAAGACCTGGTGCGCGCCTCCCCCAGTCGGGGCAATGTGACCATTTCCGGCGCCCCGAACGATGGCATGTACGAACCCGGGAAGCCGCCTGCGAGCAGGTGCGGACCTAAAGGAGAAAGGACGTGATTCAATGGGCGCAGATGTCGCGATCGTGGGCGCGGGTCACAACGGCCTGGTGGCCGCTGCGTACCTTGCAAAGGCCGGGTTGGACGTGCACCTGTTTGAGCGCCGCGCCCTTGCAGGGGGCGCCGCCGCGACCGAAGAACTCTGGCCCGGGTTCAAATTTTCTACCTGCGCTCAGATCGTGAGCGATTTTCACCCCAGGATTATCCGGGACTTGGACCTGTACGACCGCGGGCTGGAATTTCTGCCGCGCACGGGCAGCCTGCTTCCCTGCAGAGACGGGACCTATTTCGGACCTAGAGACCACGACTCGCCGAAGAATCGCTCCCTTCGTTTTACCACAGCGGAGCGAGAGGGGCAGCGGCGCTATAACGAATTTAAGCGCAGGCTCAGCGGCATTTTCGCGCCCTATCGCCTCCAGCCTCCGCCCACCCTGGGGGAGGTCCGGGAAGAGGTGGCCGGCACCGCCGCAGCCGGCGTTCTGGAAAAGGCCCTTACAACACGCATCTACGAACTCCAGGATGAATTCCTTCCCACGGACATCCTGAAGGACCGGTTCGCTTTCGAACGTGTCCAGGCCGGACGCAACCCGCTCGCGCTCACTTTAGCCTATGCCTCTTTCAAAGAGGTGGACGAGGAGACCGGCCAAAAGCCCTATTCTGGCTATGTGAAAGGCGGCACAGGCGCGATGAGCCGGGCAATTGCAAACGCCGCCGAGGCCGCCGGCGCCCAGGTGCACCTGAACCGGGAGGTGAGGCAGTTTCTGGTGGAAAACGACCGGGTAATCGGGGTGAAACTCGAAGACGGCAGTGAGGAGCGCGCTCCGGTCGTGGTGTCCAACCTGGACCCCAAGCGTACTTTTCTCAAGCTTCTCCCCCCGGAACACCTGCCGGAAGATTTCCGCGGCCGGATCGAAGGTCTAATCACCGGCATCAGCAGTTATAAGCTCTTAGCCGTGGTGTCGCAACTTCCCCGCTGGAAGGACTGGGACGGAGATCCAGAGCTGCCCAGCAGAGGAGGGGTTGTACTGGAATGGACGCGCGCATCCGCCGCCGCGGTGTACGACGATTTGGAGGCCGGTCGGCCGCCTGCAAGGCCGGCCGTTAGCGTTTCGATTCCTTCTGTGGTGGACCCCGGGCTAACGCAGACTGGCTACCACACCCTCACGGCCTGGATCTATCCTGCACCCTCAAAGCTGAGAGAGGGTACCTGGGACAGGGTGCGCGCCCGCGTCGCCGAAAATCTCGTCGATCAGATCACCGAATACGCGCCTAATTTCAAGGGCTCCATCCGGCACCTCAGGCTTCGCACGCCCCTGGATTTGGTGCGGGAGAACGGGCTGACCGACGGGTGCATCTGGCACGTGCAGAATACCGCCGAGCACTTTTCCTGGAACCGGCCCCTGCCCGAACTGGCAGATTACCGGGCCCCTCTGAAGGGGCTTTATCTGTGTGGAGCCGGGCAGCACCCCGGCGGCAATGTTTGCGGTATGCCCGGGTACAACGCCGCGCAGGAGATCCTCAAAGATCTGTAGATGAGGGGAGCTGGGCGGCGATCTCAACCGTGGAGGTCCAAACATGGCCAAAATTCCCAGAAACGAACGCACCGTCAGCGACCTCGACGATACGCTGGAAACACACTTCGACATTTTAAAAGAAGAACGGGGCCATTAAGTCGCTTGAGAGAGGGATCCAATTTGCAATTTGGGAAAGCGCTAACCAGAGGAGATGGAGATGGGACGTAGATTGCGCATTAAGCCACGGTATTATCGGTGGCACGTCGATCCGGGAGTGGAGTGGGTGGAGACGAACACGGGATATGCCCACTTAGACTGGGAGATCCCGATAGGGCAGGCGGCGCTGGTGCTGGTGGACGTGTGGGCGGAAGGTCACTATTTACAGGATACCCTTGCCCGGGGCGAAGCGATTATTCGCGAGAAGATCGTGCCGCTGGTGGCCGTCTGCCGGAAGGCCGGGATGCAGCTGATTCACGCGCCGGCTCCGCCGCTGGCAGAGGAACATCCGGCGCGGGTGAAGCTGATGGACGACGCGCGGGACGGAAATAGGCGAGACGACTGGCCGCCGCCCGATTTTCGGCGCAAGTCCGGGACATATCGGGCGTATGCGCGTCCTGTAGAGCCCCGGGAAGAGGAGAATACCGAACGCCGGGGAGAGCGGAAGATGCATCCGCTGGTGGAAGCAGAGGGCAACGATGTGGTAGTCTTCAACGGAGAGGAGTTGCACCGGTTCTGCAAGCAGGAGGGCATCCTGTTCCTGTTTTTCCTGGGGTTCAATACCAACGCATGTATTCTGCTGCGCGACTACGGGACGATTGCGATGCACAAGCGGGGTTATGAGGTGATCATTTTAAGGGACTGCGGGACCGGGATGGAGTCGTTCGAGACGCACGAGGAGCTGTGGCAGACGCGGGGGGCGGTGCTGTTTTTAGAGATGTTCGGGAAATATTCGGTTACGTCGAAGGAGTTGATAGAGGGACTGCCGAGGGTCTGAAGTTCCTATTTGGCCCTCTGGAAAAACCTGGCGGCGGTGCTCCGGGAGACACAAAGGCCGGGGTTACGCGAGAGGACATCCAGGTGGTGATCGCTTTGGACGCACAGGCCGATGACCCGGGAAGAGGAGAGCCGTCTTTGAGGGCTCCTATCCAGCAATCGGCGCCTGAAGTCAGGGTGCGGAGGATGCCCGTCTTGCTGGCGGCAGCAACCCTGGTCTTTGCCTGCATAGCAGCCACCTTCCTGGAGTTCAGGACGCGATCGGCCCATATGGCCATGGCCAACTTGCCGCTGGTGGTTCTGCTGCCCTTCGTGTTCTGGCTGCTGGGCAATACCCTGCTGAAACGTTTCGCGCCTCGGTTCTCCCTCACGTCGGCCGAACTGCGGATGCTGCTGTGCGTGCTCTGGGTGGGCGGGTCATTCGCCGGGTACAACTGGATCACGCAGTGGGTGGGGGCGATGACTGCGCCCCGCTATTACGCCTCTCCCGAGAACCGATGGCAGGAGCTGATTTTCGACTATATCCCCTGGTGGATGTATCCGTCCAACTTTCCCGGTGTGGTCGAAGGGTTCTACTTAGGGCTGGAGGAGGGCGCAGCGCTGCCCTGGGGGGCGTGGGTGAGTCCGATCTTCTGGGCCGGCTCGGTCGGGCTGGCGATGACGGCGATCGGGCTGGGGGTGACGGCGATTTTTCAGAAGCAGTGGGTCAGCCACGAGCGGCTGACATATCCCCTGGCGCAGGTGCCGCTGGATCTGACCGAAGGGTTCGACAGGCGGCCGGGCTGGCCGCCGTTTGTGCGCAACTGGCGCTTCTGGGCCGGGTTTGGGATTGCTGCGGTGCCGCTGCTGTGGAATCTGATCGAGTACTGGACGCCGGGGTTTCCCAGGATTACGATCTGGGACGCCTACTACGGGCCGAGCGGGCCCAGATCGGCGGAGTTCTCGCGCTACCTGCGTCCCTTTTCCTACCGGCTGCTGCCGACGGTGTTCGGATTTACCTTTCTGTGCGATCTGAACATTTTGTTCAGCATCTGGTCGATCTACCTGGCGGGACAGGTCGCGCTGTACGGGATGGGCCGGGTTGGTTTCACGGTGGGATTGGCCGGACAGGCGGCCAATCCCCAGGTCATCTTGGGGCTGTTTACGCACGGGGCGAGCATGGGGCTGGTCCTCTGGACGGTCTGGGCGGCCAGGGGGCACTTGAGGCAGGTGTTCCGGCAGATTGTGGATCCACCTGCGGGTGAGGAGGCCCAGACCGCGATTCTCTCCCCCCGGCTGGCCGCGGTCTGCCTGGCTGGCGGGGGGCTTTACATGCTGTTCTGGTTATACCGGGCGGGCTATAGCATGGGGATGGGAGCCCTGTGGTTGCTGCTGTTCTGGGCGAGCATCCTGGTGGTGATGAAGTTTCTTGCGGCCAGCGGATTCGCCTACCTCTTTCCGAGCTTTGGGGTGCCCGTTCTGGACACCTGGGTCGGGATGAGCAGGCTGTCGGAGTCGACGCTGGTTGCGACGCGACTGGTGAACTGGGAGCTTCTGCCCGGCTGGCGCCTTCCGGCTGCGCTGCCGCACGTGGAGCGGCTGATGCGTGCCGGACGGCGGGTGGGCTGGCTGGTGGTTGGAGGCGTGGGCGTGGGTGTGCTGGCGGCGGCGCTCTACACGGTCTCGCTGACCTATCAGGAGGGCGGGACGACGTTCAGGACCTGGTCGCTGGTGGGCGGGCCTCGAGTGATGTACGAGGGGATTGCCAGAGCGGTGGCCCAGACGGATCGCACAATCCCGGATCCCGGAAAGATGGCCGTGTGGGGCCTGGGCAGCCTCACGGCCCTTACAGTCGTCCTGCTGCAGAGCAGGCTGCCGTGGTGGCCGATCCATCCGCTGGGGATCATGATGGCATCCAGCGGGTATGTCTGGCTATACGTCCTGGATATTTTCATCGTCTGGCTGGCCAAGCTGTTGATCCTTCGGCTGGGTGGGATGGCGCTCTACCGGCGGGTGAAGCCGGTCTTCTACGGGCTGATCGTTGGGTATGTGTTTGCAGTGGGCTGCTGTTTTCTTGTGGATCTGATCTGGTTTCCGAGAGGGGATGTGAGGCATTACATGCACGGGTATTAGGCGAGTGATCGGGGGAGCGGACGGTCGTTTCAACCGTTGAAACAGGAGAACCCAATGGACGTAGACGTCGCAATCGTAGGCGCGGGTCACAACGGTCTGGTTGCCGCAGCGTATTTGGCAAAGGCCGGTTTGGACGTGCACCTGTTTGAACGCCGATCTTTCGTGGGGGGGGCCGCGATTACCGAAGAGCTGTGGCCCGGCTTTCATTTTTCCACCTGTGCGCATATGATCCACGGGATTCACCCCAGGATCATCCGGGACCTGCGGCTGTACGAGCGCGGCCTGGAGGCGATTCCTCGTCCCGGAGGATTGATCCTGCGGGGGGACGGGACCTATTACGGCCCCAAAGACCACGATTCGCCCAAAAACCTCACGGCCCACCTGAGCGCGGAGGAGCGCGAGGGGCAGCGGCGCTATGGTGCGTTCAAACGCACGTTGCAGGAGATTTTTACGCGCTACCGGCTGCAGCCCCCGCCCTCGCTGGATGAGGTGCGAGCAAGCGTCGCCGGCACGCCGGCGGCCGAAGTGCTGGAAAAGGCGCTGAGCACCCGCCTGCTGGACCTGCACGACGAGTTTATCCCTCCCGGTGTGCTGAGGGACCGGTACGCGGGGGAGCGGGCAGCGGTCGGGCGCAATCCTTTAGCCCTCAGCATGGCCTATGCCTCGCTCAACGCCCCCGAGGAGGAGTCGGGGGAGAAGCCCCCTAACGGGTACGTGAAGGGCGGCGTGGGCGCGGTGAGCCGGGCGATGGCGGAGGCCGCAGATGAGGCGGGCGCACAGGTCCACCTCAACGGGGGGGTGGAGTTATTTCTGGTGGAAGGCGGGAAGGTAATCGGCATCAGACTGGAAGACGGCGTCGAGGTCCGCGCCCGGGTCGTGGTTTCCAACTTAGACCCGAAGCGCACCTTTCTGAACCTGCTGCCTCCCGGGCATTTAGACGACGGTTTGCGCAGCCGCATTGAGGGGCTGATTACCCACGTGAGCTGCTATAAGTTCCTGGCGGTGATTTCTGAACTGCCGCAGTGGAAGGACTGGGACGGCGATCCCGACCGGCCGCACATTGGCGCGGTCACGTTTCCGCGCACCCGCGCCTCGGTCGCGGCCGCCTACGATGACTTGGAGGCCGGGCGTCCCCCGGAGGCCCCCCTGGTCAGCTTTTCGATCCCCTCCTTCGTGGACCCTACTGTGACGCAGCCGGGCTACCACACCGCTTCGGTGTGGATCGTTCCGGCTCCTGCAAAGCTCAAGGAGGGGACCTGGGACGACGTGCGCGAGGAGGTGGCCGAGGGCATTATCGATCAGATCACGGAGTATGCGCCCAATTTCAGGGCTTCGATCCGGGACTACAAGCTGCGCACGCCCTTAGACCTGGAACGGGAGAACGGATTGACCGACGGGTGCATCTGGCATATTCAGCACGCGGGCGAGCACCTTTTCTGGAACCGTCCGCTGCCCGAGCTGGCGGATTACCGGGCCCCCCTTTCCGGGCTTTACCTGTGCGGGGCCGGGCAGCACCCCGGGGGAGAGGTGAGCGGCGTGCCCGGGCACAACGCCGCGGCGGAGATTCTCAAAGATATCGGCGGGATATGAGGGCCAGCAGGCTGGTTTAAAAATAGTTGGAATCGAAGGGCGATGCAATTATCATGGAAGAGGTAGAAAGTTCCTAAAATTCAAAGGAGTGGTTCTATGTCAGATGCACTTGCAATCGAGGGAGGAAAACCGGTTCGTACGACCCCCCTGCCCAGGCCCTATCCGGGCGCGTCGATGATCGGGGAGGAGGAGAAGCGGGCGGTGATGGAGGTGCTGGACCAGCGGTCGCCGTTCCGGTATTACGGGCCGGACCCGGCGTATAAGACCGCAGAGTTAGAGCAGGTGTTTGCAGAGGTGATGGGGGTGAAGTATGCGCTTGCGGTGACGTCGGGGACGGCTGCGCTGATTGTGGCGATGCGCGCCTTAGGCATCGGGCCGGGGGATGAGGTGATTGTTCCGGCTGCGACGTTCATAGGGTGCGCGGGGGCGGTGGCGTCCTGCCAGGCGGTGCCGATCTTCTGCGAGGTGGACGAGGATGTGCACATGTATCCGGAGGCGATCGAGCGGGTGATTACGCCGCGCACGAAGGCGATTTCGGTGGTGCATTGGCGGGGGATGGCGGCGGATATGGACCCGATCTTAGAGCTGGGCGAACGGCGCGGGATTCCGGTGGTCGAGGACTGCGCGCAGTCGCTGGGGGCGCGTTACAAGGGGCGGTATATCGGTTCGATGGGAACGATCAACGCGTTCAGTTTTCAGATGAACAAGGTGCTCTCGGCAGGCGAGGGGGGGATGGTGACGACGAACGACCCGAAGCTTTACGCGCGGGCGGTGGCCTGCCACGACCAGGGGACGGTGCGGGGGAACGACGATGTGGTGGTTCCCGCGTTTGTGGGTGAGAATTACCGGATGACCGAACTCTCGGCGGCGGTTATGCTGGAGCAGTTGAAGAAGCTGGACCGGCTGAAGTCGCACGTGCGGAAGGTGGGAGGACTTATCAAGCGGGCGGCGGCAGAATATCCGGATGTGTACGTGCGGTGCCTGGACGATGAGGAACGGGACGTGGGAGTTATGGTGATTCTCGTGTTCAAGACGGCCGAGGCGTTTGAATGGGTAAAAAAGGCGCTGAAGGCGGAGGGTGTGCCTATTGGCCATCCATACAGTGGCAAGCCGGTTTATATGAACGACATGCTCCTCCAGAAAAAGGTGTGGCACGACGGGCCATCTCCGTGGGATCCGAAGCTGTACGACGGGGAGGCGAATTACGGGCCCGGCCTGTGCCCGGAGACGGAGGAGATCCTCCCCCGTGTGGGACAATACCAGTTCAGCCTGGATTGGACCGAGGAGGATGGAGAGGATGTGGCGCGGGGGCTGCACAAGGTGCTGCGTGCGCTGCCGGGGCGGGTGGGACGGTGAGGCCATTGCGGATTGCGGATTGTGGATTGCGGAATGAATGCTTTTAAATCCGCATTCCGCAATCCGCAATCCGCAATTGAATGGGGGGTTAGGTCAATGGCGAATTCCCCGGTTCTGCTGGCCGGGTATGCCTCTGCGGACATCAGCCTGGAGATTGGGGAGGCTTACGGGCCGTTTTTGGAGAGCCGGGTGTGCGAGGTGGCTGCGCCGCTTACGGGACGTGTGGTCTACCTGGAGGAGGCCGATGGTGAAGGGCCGGTGGTGCTGGCGATGGCGGATCACATCGGGTTTACCCGGAAGGCGGACCGGCGCGTGCGGGATGCGATTGCCCGGGCCGTGGGGATTTCCCGGTCGCGGGTGCTGCTGAATGCGTCGCACAACCACGCGGCGCCTGCTGCGGATTTGGCCACGCAAGAGATCTTAGATCCGTATGGCTTTGAGTTCCTGAGCTACAGCTGGCTGGACCGAATGAAGGCGGCTTTTGCGGATGCGGCTCGCCGGGCAAAGGAGGAGCGGCGGCCGGCGACGGTGGAGGCGGGGATGGCGCCGGTGGAGAAGGTGGGAGCGATCCGGGGAGTGCGGCAGCCGGACGGGAGCATTGCGACCCGGTACGGGGTTGCGCCTCCGGAGCTTCAGGTCGCGCCAGAGGGATTGATCGATCCGGATGTGGTGGTGCTATGTTTGCGCGGGGAGGACGGGCGTCCGATCGTCAGTATTTTCAATTATGCCTGCCACGTGACTGCGCTGCGCCAGCGGGGTGAGGTGATTCATCCCGACTTTCCGCACTTCGCGCTGGAGGTGATCGAACGGGAGACCGGGGGGCCCGGATTCTTTCTTCAGGGCGCCGCCGGCAACGTGGGGACAGGTAAGTACGCAGACGGGACGCTCGAAAGATCGAAGGTGCTGGGGGAGCGTCTGGCCAGGGGCGTGCTGGAGGCAATGGCGCATTCGGTTTCCTGCCGGTCGGGGCCACTTCGGTTGAAGGGCTGGAAAGAGGTCGTCGAGCTGGATCCTGAACTCCCGTCTGTAAAAGAGACGCGCCGTGAGTTGGCAGAGCTGCTGGAGTCGAGTCCGAGACGGGCGTGGATGCCCTGCGCAATGCTCCAGGTGATTGAGGATCCGGACGCGGCCCGGCGCTGCGAGCTGTTTTTGCTGAGCGGGGGCGACTGGTGTCTGGCCTGTTTGCCCGCGGAGAGTTTTGTGGAGTTCGGTCTGGCGATTCGGGCCAGTTCCCCGGCGCCGTTTACGCTGGTGGGGGGATATTACGACTGTACCTTGTGGTATATTCCAACGTGGAAGTCGATGCGCGACGGCGGGTTCGAGTCGCAGGGGGGATGGCGCTACACGGCCGCTGGAGCGGGGGAACAGCTTGCGGGGTCGGTGATCCGGCGGCTCAGGGATCTACGAAAGGAGGTTTAGCTATGAAACACTGCCTGTTTTCCATCAGCTACGCCGGGCTGTGGGGTCAGCACTGCCTGGAGTTGACGGAGTTTATCAGTAAGGCGGCAGCGCTGGGGTACGACGGGGTGATGATTGCGGGCAAGCGGCCGCACCTGTCGCCGCTGGATTCGACGCCGGAGCGAATCGGGGAGGTTAAGGCCCATCTTGACAGGGAGGGGATCGGGTGCGAGGTGATCGCGGGATATACGGATTTTTCGGGCGCGATGGCCGCGGAAGTGCCGGTGCTGGAGATGCAGATTGCGTACGTGGAAGCGCTGGCTAAAATCGGGGCTGAACTGGGCGCCGGGTTCGTGCGGGTGTTTACGTCTTACGAGGCGGAAGGACACCCGGTGGCTACGGTGTGGAACCGGACGGTGAGCAGCTTGCAGGAGTGCAGCGACCGGGCGGCCGAGCACGGGGTGACGATTGCGGTTCAGAACCATCACGATATCGGCGTGCACAGCGATTCGCTGCTGGAATTGTTAAACGATATCGACCGGCCCAACTGCAAGCTGGGGTTCGACGCGTGGTCCCCGGCCCTGCGGGGGGAGGACACCTATGAGACGGCCAGGCGGATGGCCCCGCATGCGGCGATTACCACGAGCGCCGATTATGTACGTCTGCCACGCTTCCAGTACCAGCCGGCTCTGATCAATTACCAGCCCGCAGAGCCGGCGATGGTTCGCGCCGTGCCCTTTGGCGACGGGTTCATCGATTACGAGGGGTTCTTCAAGGGGTTGAAGGAGGGCGGGTTCGACGGGGTGTCGACCTTTGAGATGTGCTCCCCGCTGCGGGGAGGCGGCAGTTTGGAGAATCTGGACTTTTGTTCGAAACGGTATCTGGAGTGGGTTCAGCAGCAGGGGTTTTAGACGGCCCTCCGAATTCCCAATCGGTTTTCAATGCGCACTTACTTTTGTGACATGGAAAATGTCGGATACGGGTCTTTCTCATCTCTGTATGTGGAGATGGTTCGACGCTGTCCGGCGTTTTCTTTTTGAGTAAGCGTTCACCGCAGAGACGCGGAGGACGCGGAGAAAAACAAAAATGGGGGATCGGGTTTGAGGAAGGGAACGATGTTGATCGATGCCCACAACCATCCCAACTGGCACGGGCACGACGGGCGGAAGATCCTGGAAAACATGGACGAGCAGGGCATCGACCAGATGTGGCTGCTGACGTGGGAGTGCGGGCAGGAGGATTATAACCCGAAAACCAATGCCCATCTGCCCCAGGGCAGGGTCGCGATTCCGTTCGAGGATGTGCTGGCTGTGAGCAGGGAGGCACCGGACCGGTTCGTGCTGGGGTACATGCCGCATCCAAAACGTCCGGATGCAATCGACCGGTTGAAGGCGGCGGTGGAGATTCACGGGGTCCGGCTGGCGGGCGAGTTGAAAATGCGTATGCTGTTCGACGATCCGGATGCGATCCGGCTGTATCACGCCTGCGGAGAGATGGGGCTGCCGATTACGATACACATTAGCTACCCGCGCGATCCGGCCGAAGGGCGTCAGGGGCATTCCCCCAGGGACTACTGGTACGGGGGAAGCATCGAGGCGCTGGAACGAGCGATTATCGCCTGTCCGGAGACGGTTTTTATCGGGCATGCAACGGGGTTCTGGGCGCATATTTCAGGGGATGAAAAATTCAAAGAAGGGGGCTATCCGTCCGGTCCGGTGCTGCCCGGAGGCAGGGTTCCGGAGATGTTGCGGAAATACGACAATCTGTATGCGGATCTGTCCGCCGGGTCCGGGTTTACGACGGTCAGTCGAGACCGGGCGTTTGGTCGGAATTTTCTCATTGAGTTTCAGGACTGGCTGTTGTTCGGGCGGGACCATTTTCGTTCGGAGTTGATGGGTTTCCTGCTGGAGCTGGATCTGCCGAAGGAGGTATTTGAGAAGATTACGTACCGGAACGCACAAAAGCTTTTGGGATGCACTACGACCTGATAAAGGTGAGGGTCCAGATAGGGAGTCACGTATGGGTCAGGTGAAGCTGGTGTTGTCGGACAGAACCACTGGTCTGGAATGTTTCACCCCCTGCGCCGTTCTGGGAGAGGAAGGGCTCTGGACGGTCTGGCAGGGGTACCGGCGAGACGAGGAGCAGATTTTCGCACGTTTCTGCGACCGGCAGGAGATGGGGGCGCAGGAGGTTCTCACGTCCGAAGGAGGGCACCGCCATTCGCCTTTTGTGGGAGTGGTTAAGGGGACGCCCACGGCCGTCTGGATCGAAGGGGATCGGGTAGTGAGTTCGTCACGTTCGCCTTCGGGATGGGGTTCGCCCGAGCCGGTCGGTAGCGGGGAAGGGGTGGTTTCGCTGCATGCGGCGTCGGGACAGGACCGGCTGTGGACGGCCTGGTGCCAGACGGAGGCGCCCGGGATGTTCTCGATCAGGGCATCCGCCTTTGACGGGGGGGCCTGGGGAGAGGCGGTAGGGGTGACGGCGAAGGACGGGTGGGTGCAGCGGCCTGCGGTCGCTCCGGTAGAGGGCGGATGCTGGGTGTGTTGGGACGAATATGACGGGTTGACGTTTTCGATATGGGCGGCGTTTGTGGGGGACGATGGGACGGTTTCGACGCTGCAGCGGGTGAGCATGCCGCCCAAGCCGGAAGGGATGGTGACGCCTTGGGCCTGGCAGTTTGCGCCGTCGGTTTGCACAGATGCGGAGGGTACGCCGTGGGTGGTGTGGCTGTGTTCGCAGGATGTGGAGAATACAGACGGTGTGGTGGACCAGTGGCCGACGGCGAGGGCCGCGCGTCTGGGCATGGATGGGTGGGAGCCGGTAAAGGATGGGGAGGGGTGTGCAGACCTGGGACGGCTGGCGTGGGGGCTGCTGGATAAGAGAGGCGCCGGGGTGTGGGGATTTCTGGGCCGACGGCGAAGGCCGCAGGTTGTGGCAGATCCCTCCGGCGGGGTCTGGCTGGTGTGGGAGCGCAAGGAGGTCCCGGAAGGTCCCACGCAATGGACCCCGGGAGTTTTGTGCGGGCGGAAATTAGACGGCGAAACAGTAGGGCCGACGCTGGCGATCGGGAAGGGGCCCCGGTGGTATGCGCCGGCCGGGATCGAGGATGGCCGGCTGTGGGTGGCCTGCCGCGTTGATGCGGAGACGTCGACGGAAGACGTGGGCCTGATGGTATACGAGCTTGAGGGGTCGCCCCCGCTGGAGGACGAAGGGCGCTGGGAGGGCTGGCGGCCGGTTGTGCTGCGGGAAGCACGGCCCGATCCGCGTCCGGAGGTTGAGGCGAACGGTTCATTGTGCCGGCTTTACTGGGCGGATCTTCACTCGCATACGGGGCTTTCGGCCGATGCGGAGGGAGAGGTGGACGAGCTGACCGCGTACGCTCGGGACAAGGCGGGGCTGGATTGCGTGGTTTTGCAGGATAACGACAAGCATTTGCTGAGTCTGACATCATCGGAGTACGAGACGTATCGCACCTACGTGCGGCATTTTCATCGGGATGGGACGTTTGTGATGCTGCCGGCCTTCGAGTGGACCTGCAAGAAGCCGAACGACAGGGCGCGCTACCACCGGACGGTGATCGGACAGAGTGAAGACCTTCCGCTGATCCGATATCCGGAGGTGGAGGGGGAACCGATGGCGGCGATTACGGCCCACGCCGAAGAACAGGGCGCGATTCTGCATCCGCACCACGAGAACTGGACGCTGACGGATTCTCCGGCGGAGACGAATGTGGAGGTCTGCTCGGGGTGGCGCGTGCATATGTTAGATCCAAAGTATCTGTGCAAGGTTCATGAGCTGCTGGCCGCAGGACGGCGGTTCGGGTTCTTTGGAAGCAGCGACAACCACAGGCGGAATCCGGGGATGGGCGGAGGACTCACGGGTGTTTACGCAGAGGCGCTGACGCGAGACGCGATCCTGGATGCCTTGAGGCGGCACCGCTGTTTTGCGACGGATGGGTCGCGGATTGTGGTGAAGTTCTGGTTGAATGGGGCGTTTATGGGAGAGGAAGTGACCGTATCGGAACCGCCGGAAGTCCGGTGGGAGGTGCAGGTGACGGCGCCGCCGGCGACGGTGGGCCTTATTCGGGACGGGGTCTGTATCTGCAAGTGGAAGACGGGCGATTGTCAGGCGACGGGTTCGTATGTGGACCGGGATTGCCGGACGGGCACGCATTTCTATTATCTCTCGGTGGAGCAGACGACGCCCTGGACCCACTATCCGTCCACGGTGGCGGTGGCGAGAGGTCCGCATGGATGGACGAGTCCTGTCTGGCTCCACCGGACCGATGGATGAGAGAGGAGGTGGCGCAAATGGCTGATCGGCCGAATGTGCTGGTGGTCATGACGGACCAGCACAGCAAGTTCCACCTGGGGTGCTATGGCGACCCGGTTGTGCGAACGCCTCACCTGGACGGGCTGGCGCAACGTGGCCTGCGACTCGACAGCGCCTATTGCGCGGCTCCGGTCTGCGTGCCCAGCCGGATGTCCTTCATGACGGGTCGCCGGCCCTCGGCCAACCGGGTGTGGACGAACAGCCACATCCTGAGTTCGGCGATACCGACCTGGGCCCACGCCATGGGGGCTGCCGGATACGAAACGGCACTCCTGGGAAGAATGCATTTCATTGGTCCGGACCAGCGGCACGGGTTCGAGAAGCGACCGATCGGGCAGTATCTGGCCGTACACCCCGGGGCCGACATCCCGGGCGGCCCCCGATTCGTCAATACCCATGGTACGTCGGGGCAGCGTCGGCACGCCGTGGCGTGTTCGGGGTATGGCCGGACGAGCTACCAGGCGAACGACGATCTGGTGGCCGATGCGGCTTGCGCCTACCTGCGAGAGAAGGGTCGAGAACGGGGATCCCGGCCTTTCGCGGCGGTTGTCGGGTTCCAGCTCCCGCACTGCCCCTTCTTCGCGCCAAGAGATCTGTTCGAGTACTACTACGAGAGGGTCGACGTTCCGCAGCCGACGGCCGAGGAGATCGCGCGGGAACCGGAAGCGGTCAAGCGGTTCAAGCGGTTGCGCGATATCGAGGAGCCGATTCCACCGGAGCGGATCCGGATCGCGCGGGCGGCCTACTTCGGCCTGTGCGAATATGTCGACGCCCGGGCGGGGGAGGTCCTGGAAGCGCTGGAGGTGGCCGGGCTGGCTCAAGACACGCTGGTTGTATACTGCAGCGACCACGGGGAGATGGCGGGGGAACACGGCTGCTGGTGGAAGAGCAACTACTATGAGGGTTCGGTGGGTGTACCGTTGATCTTCAGCCTGCCGGGAGCTATCCCCGAAGGAGCTTCGTCCGACACGATCTGCAATCTGATGGATGTGGGCCCCACGCTGGTCGATTTGGCAGGTGGGGATCCAATGGCTGCGACCGACGGCCGCTCCCTCTGGCCACTGGTTACAGGAGGGAGCGACCCGGATCGACCGGAGGAGACGTTCAGCGAACACAAGGGCGAAGCCCGTGCGGGGACGAGTGCCTCGCGAATGGTGCGGTCGGGTCCGTGGAAGCTCTACAAGTACGCCGACGATACGCCACCGGTGCTCTTCAATCTCACGGACGACCCGGGGGAGACGAACGACCTGGGGACCGATCCGTTATACCAGGGAATTCGCGAAGGCCTGCTGGAGCGTCTGTCCGACGGCTGGGATCCAGAGTACGTAGCGCGTCAGTGCGCGGAGCTCGAACGAGACTTCGATCTGATCAAGAAATGGGGAAGCGTGGTCCAGCCCCCGCACGAGGATGTTCTTCCCGTGCCCGAAAACACGGAGGACGTCGTGGTTCTCTGAGAGGAGGACAATACGGATCGATGCACACAACCACCCGAAATTCGATGAGAGGAGAAGAATCATGCTGATCGATGCTCACAACCATCCCAACTGGCATGGGCACGATGCGACAAAAATCTTGAAGAATATGGACGAGCAGGGGATTGATAAGATGTGGCTGCTGACGTGGGAGTGTCCGGCGACGGATTACGGTCCCAGTCTTAAAGGGCATCTGCCGCTGCTGGGGGATGGCGCCATCTCTTTCGAGAATGTGCTGGATGTGGGCCGGCAGGCGCCGGACCGGTTCGTGCTGGGGTATATGCCGTATCCGAAACGTCCCGATGCGATCGACCGGTTAAAGGCGGCGGTGGAGATCCACGGGGTCCGGCTGGCGGGGGAGCTGAAGGTGCGCATGCTGTTCGACGATCCGGACGCGATTCGGCTGTACCACGCCTGCGGAGAGATGGGGCTGCCGATTACGATTCACCTCCAGTATCCGGGCGGTGGAACTCAGGGTTATCCCCGTCCCAACTGGTGGTACGGGGGCACTGTCGAGGCGTTCGAGCGGGCGATTGTGGCCTGCCCGGAGACGATTTTTATCGGGCATGCACAGGGGTTCTGGGCGCATATTTCGGGGGATGACAGGGCCGAGGCGGAGTCCTACCCCAAGGGGCCGGTGATGCCGGGAGGCAAGACGCCGGAGATGCTGCGGACATACGACAACCTGTATGCGGATCTGTCCGCCGGGTCGGCGCTGGGAGGGATTTCGAGGGACCGGGAGTTCGGGCGGGAGTTCCTGATCGAGTTCCAGGATAAGCTGCTGTTCGCACGGGACAACTTTCAGTCGGAATTGATGGAGTACCTGAAGGGGCTGGATCTGCCGGAGGAGGCGTTTGAGAAGATCGCGTACAGGAATGCGCAGAAGCTGGTCGGAGAGGCGTGAGATGGCGCCGGTCTATCCGGTGGCGGTATCACCGGAGCGGATTGACGCCCTGAAACAGACCGTGGCGCCGCTGATGGAGATGCCCGAGGAGGAGATGGTGGCGCTGGTGCCGGACCGGACCGGGTTCCTGTTTGCGGGGTGTCCCAACTGCGACGGAGGCGCACAGGAGGGACAGCTTACCTGGTCGGTCTCGGACCCGCACCGCGTGAAGTGCCGGTACTGCGCGATGATGTTTCCCAATGGGACATATCCCGAAGATCAGGTGATGCGGGTGGCCAACCCGGTTGGGGTTGAGGTGGAGTACCCCTACTGGGAGGATGAGACGGGATACCGGACGTTCTTCAGCGCCAGGGCCTGGCGGCAGGCGCGGGTCTATTTTGCCACCTGGGCGCAGGATCTGGGCGAACTCTATCAGATGACGGGGGAGAGGCAGTATGCGCGGCGTGCGGTGTTGATTTTAGACGCGTTTGCCAGGTACTATCCGGGGTTTCTGGTGAGCGAGGATCGGGCGTTTCAACCCAAAGGGTTTGTGCTGGAGCCGCCCTATCCGATCCACGGCGGCAAGTGGGGCCGGTGGCATCCCGACGAGATGCCGACAGACCTGGTATTTGCGTACGATTCGATTTACGCGAGCGGGGAGCTGGAACGGCTGGCCGAGGAGACGGGGGTCGATGTGAGGGCGCGGATCGAGAACGATTTCTTCCGGGGGGCGATCCGCCAGGACGGTTTTTACAGTCCCACGTACGATAATATGAGTCCGCGTATCTATCTGGGCTACGCGGCCATCGGACGGGTGATCGGCGATCCGGCATTCGTGCACGAGGCGGTGCGCCGGAGCAGGCGTCTGTTCGAGGTTCGGTTTTTCGTTGATGGGTTCTGGTGTGAGGGGAGCCCCGCTTATCACCGGGCGACGCTGCAGCGGGGGATGGGGCGGGTGTTCGACGCGCTGCGGGGATATTCCGATCCACCGGGATATGTGGACCCGGAGGACGGGGTGCGGTTCGACGACCTGGATCTGGAGCGGGAGATCCCGAATATTGCGCGGGCAAAACGCATTCTGGAGATTTGCCGGTATCCAGACGGGCGGTTGCTGCCGGTGCACGACTGCTGGTGCGCGTACGATGATGTGCTTGTGCCGGAGCGGTCGGTGTCGACGCTTCTGGCAGGAGTGGGGCACGCCTGGCTGGGGCGCGGGAAGGGTGAGGACCAGGTGCAGGTTCACCTCCATTTTTCGGGGGGGTACGGGCACGAGCACGCGGACAATCTGAACCTGGCGCTTTTTGCCAGGGGGCAGGAGCTGTTCTCCGATGTGGGCTACACGCACACGCGCTACCGGAGCTGGAGCAACGGCACGCTGTGTCACAATACGGTGGTGATCGACGAACAGCGGCAGTATACCCGGAACGAGCGTCCTCGGTGGGCCAACGCCCGCGCGTTTGAGGGCGAGGCCTCGGACGGACGGCTGCTGGGGTTCGAGGTGATGTACGATCCCGTGCAGTGGATGGAAGCGGGTGCAGAACGTGCGTACCCGGGGCTGGCGGAGGTTTACCGGCGGATGGTGATGCTGGTGGATGCAGGCGATGGGGACGCCTATGTGGTGGATCTGTTTCGGGTGGTGGGCGGGTCTCAGCACGACTGGGCGCTGCACGGGAGCGTGGATCGGGACGGGAGCGCAACGGCCGGCGTGCCCCTTGAGCACTATGGGGAGAACCTGCTTCCCGGCGTTGAAGTTCGATACCCGGAACATGAGAGGGATCAGGGTGAGGCTGAGGGTCGGAATCCGAGCTATGCCTTCTTTCAGCATGTTTCGCGGGGAGAGGTGGCCAACGGTGTGGCGGCGACCTTCAGCTTATCGGAGGTGCCGGTAGGGGTGAGAACGCACTTGCCCGGACTGGCGGGGGCCGAGATTTTTCTGGGGGATGCACCGTCGATCCGGCGTGCGGAGGAAAACGATGCGCTGCTGGATGGTTACCGAATGCCGATTTTTCTGGCCAGGCGAAAGGGAAGGTCGCCGCTGTTGAGTTGCTTTGCAGCGGTGCATGAGTCCTATGGGAATCGCCCTTTTCTGGACGACATCTCACTGGTTACACCGGAGAACGAGAAAGATGCCGTGGTTTTGAAACTGAGACATCAGGGGGTTACGGATTATATTGTTCACCGGGCCGGATCGTCTCTGAAGGCGGTTGAGGTGGGTGATCTTCGCCTTGAGGGAGAAGCAGGGTTTGTGCGCGAGCGGGACGGCGCGCCGGAGATGATGGGGCTCTGGGGTGGTTCTGAGCTTCGCTGGAAAGAATACGTTCTGTCGGGAAGCGGAACATTTGAAGGAGAGGTTGTGGGGGCGCTGCGGTCCGAAGCCGGGGACGATTGGGACGCGCTGGTTGTGACGGGCGATCTCCCGGAGGGGGATGGGTTGAAGGGAGCAACCGCGGTGGTAAGCTTCGGTGACGGTTCGACGCTTGGATGCCGGGTCGCAGGGGTGAGACGGATCGAGGGCGAGATGTATTTGATTCTGGAGGACGATCCGGGCATTGTGGTGGATGGGGGTGGGATGCGGCACCTTTTTTTCCCGCTGCGAGAGATTTCGGGAAGGGTGACTTACCGGATTCGGACGTCGGCGTTTGTGAGGCTGGACGATGGGAAGGCAGAGATCGAAGCTTTGGGAGAGGCCCGGTTTTCGGGGGCGGAGGAAAGGCCCTCAGGAGAGAAATTGTAGCATGCAAAATGGAGCAGTCGGGTCCGGATCGGCGGGGGTTGCGCATCCGGTCTATCCGGTGGCGGCGTCACCGGAGCGGATCGAGGCGCTGAAGGAGGCGGTGGCGCCGTTGATGGGGATGGGCGAAGAAGAGATGGTGGGGCTGGCGCCGGACAGGACGGGGTTCCGGTTTACGGGGTGCCCCCACTGCGATGAAGGGTCCCATCAGAGTCAGCTTGTCTGGACGATTGAAGATCCTCACCACGTGACGTGCCGGTACTGCGGTATGGGTTTTCCCAATGAGACCTATCCCGAAGACCGGGTTTTGAAGGTAATCAACCCGATTGGGGAAGAGGTTGCGTATCCCTATTGGGAGGATGATAAGGGGGAGCAGTATTTTTTCGGCGCGAAGGGATGGTGGTGTGCGCGGTTTTATTTTGCCTCCCGGGCGAAGGATCTGGGGGAACTTTATCAGATGACGGGGGAGCGGGCGTATGCACGCCGGGCGGCGCTGATTTTGTCTACGTTCGCCCGGTACTACCCGGGATTTCTGGTGTGCCTGGATGAAGTGCATACCCCCAAGGCGTTTTACCGGGAGCCGCCTTTTCCGAGGCGAGGCGGGAAGTGGGGGGAGTGGCGGTATACCGAGATTCCCACGGATCTGGTGTTTGCGTACGACTGGATATACGACAGCGGGGAGCTGGAGCAGTTGTCGGATGAGGTGGGGGTGGATGTGAAGGAACGGATCGAGAACGACTTTTTCCGGGGAGGGGTGCGCCAGGATGATTTTCACGGTCCGCTTTATACCAATGCAAGCCCCAGCACCTACGAGGGGTATGCGGTTTTCGGACGGGTGCTGGGTGAGCCGGGGCTGGTCCACGAGGCGGTGCGCCGGAGCCGGGGGTTGTTTGAACGGTGGTTCTTTGTGGACGGGTTCTGGTGCCAGGGGAGCGTGGACTATCACCGGTATACGATGCGGGGGATGCAGCAGGCGCTGGATGCGCTGAGGGGGTATTCGGACCCTCCGGACTACGTGGATCCGAAGGATAAGGCCCGATTTGATAACCTGGATATGGAGCGAGATTTTCCGATTGTTGAACGCGCGGTGCGTGTTTCCGACATTTGCCGGTATCCCGACGGTCGGGGGATGAGTGTACACGATTCCTGGCCGCGCACCGATGACCGTCCGGCGCCCGAGCGAGCCGTTTCAACTCTTCTAACAGGCCTCGGGCACGCCTGGCTGGGACGGGGGACGGGCGAGGAACAGGTGCAGGTTCACCTGCATTTTTCGGACGGGGCGTACGGACACAGCCACGCCGATATGCTGAATCTGATTCTGTTCGCCAGGGGACAGGAACTGCTGCCGGATGTGGGATATACGCACTCGCGCTACAGGCACTGGAGCATAAGCACGCTGTGTCACAATACGGTGGTGATTGACGAGGAGGAGCAGTTTAAAGGCGACCCGAAGAGGCCCGGAGACGGGCAGGTGCTGGCGTTTGAGACGGCGTTTGAAGCGGTGCAGTGGGTTGAGGCGAGCGGGGAGCGGGCGTATCCGGGGCTGGCGGCGATCTACCGGAGGGCGCTGATGCTGGTGGATGCCGGGGACGGAGATGTTTACGTGGTGGATCTGTTCCGCGCAGGTGGAGGCTCCCGGCACGACTGGGTGATGCACGGGAGCGTGGACCGGGACGGCAGGGCAGAGGTCAGCGTTCCCATGGAACCTTACGGGGAGCACATGCTTCCCGGCGTTGAGGTCCGGCTTCCCGAGAATGCGAAGGACCCGGGAGAGGCGGCGGAGAGGAACCCGAATTACGGCTTTTTTCAGAATGTTTCACGAGGAGAGGTGATCGACGGGGTGTCGGTGAATATTGCGCTATCAGAGTCGCCTGTTGGAATACGGACGCACCTGCCGGGGCTGGCGGGGGCGGAGGTGTTCTTGGGTGATGCGCCGTCGGTCCGGCGGGCGGAGGAGAACGATGCGGTGCTGGACCGGTATCGGATGCCGATCTTTCTGGTGCGGCGAGAGGGACCACCGCCGCTGTCGAGCTGTTTTGCGGCGGTGCACGAGCCTTACGAGGGCGAGCCATTTGTGGAGGAGGTTTCGGTGGACAACAGAGAGGATGCGGTCGTGCTTTCCGTTCGGCACCACGGCGTGACGGACCACATCGTTCACCGGACAGATCCGAACGGGGGTGAACTGCACGCGGGGGATCTTCACCTGAGGGGAGAGGTGGGATTCGTGCGCGAGCGGGATGGCGTGCCGGAGATGATGGGGCTGTGGGGCGGCGCCGAATTGAGGTGGAGGGATTCTGTGCTGTCGGGAGACGGAACTTATGAGGGGGAGGTAAGGGGGAGCCTGCGGAAAGAGGACGGCGATCCGTACGATGGTTTGAGGGTGACGGGCAAGCTGCCGGAGGGAGAGGTTCTGAAGGGGGCGACTGCAATTGTGACCTTCGGGGATGGTTCCACGCTTGGATATCGCGTTGCAGAGGCGAGACGGGCCGGAGGGGGGACACATCTGGTTCTGGCAGACGATCCGGGGATTGTGGTGGACGGGGAGGGCATGCGGCATCTTACCTGTCCGCGTCACGAGATCCCCGGGCAGGTGAGATACCGGGTGCGAACGTCAGCCCTGTCAGGAGGGAGGCGAGCTTAGCGTGCAAAATGAGTCGGTCGATTTCGGAGCGGTAGAGGTTGCGCATCCGGTCTATCCGGTGACGGCTTCGGCGGAGCAGGTGGCGGCGCTGAAACAGGCCGTGGCGCCCTTGATGGGGATGAGTGAAGAGGAGATGGTGGGGCTTGTGCCGGATAAGACGGGGTTTCGGTTTGTGGGGTGCGCCAACTGCGACGAGGGGACGCAGGAAGGACAGCTTACCTGGTCGATTGACGATCCACATCGGGTGCGGTGTATGTACTGCGGAACGATTTTTCCAAACGAGCAGTATCCGGAAGACGGGGTGATACGGGCGACGAATTCGGTGGGCGAGGAGGTGGAATATCCCTACTGGGAAGACGAGACGGGGTACCGGTATTTGTTCAGCGCGAAGGCCTGGCGGGAGGCGCGGGTGTATTTTGCGGCCCGAGGTGAGGACCTGGGAGCGCTTTATCAAGCGACGGGAGAGGGGACGTATGCCCGACGTGCGGCGCTGATCTTAGATGCGTTTGCCCGATACTATCCGGGATTCCTGGTGAGCAGCGACCGCTCAAATCAGCAAAAGGAGTTCGTTTTAGAGCCGCCCTATCCCAACACGGGCGGCAAGTGGGGACGATGGCGGGCGGATGAGATGCCCACGGATCTGGTGTTTGCGTACGATTCGATTTATACGAGCGGGGAGTTAGAGCGCCTTTCGGAAGAGGTCGGAGCGGATGTGAAGGCGCGGATCGAGAACGATTTTTTCCGGGGCGCTATTCGCCAGGACGAGTACCACGGCCCCCAGTACGGCAATGCAAGCCCCCGCATCTACCGGGGCTATGCCGCCATCGGACGTGTGATCGGCGATCCGGGCCTCGTCCACGAGGCGGTGCGCCGGAGCGTGGGGCTGTTTGAACGGCGGTTTTTTGTAGACGGGTTCTGGTGCGAAGGGAGCGTGGGGTACCACCGGATGACGATGAGAGGGATGGCGCAGGTGCTGGATGCGCTTCGGGGCCACTCCGATCCGCCGGGGTACACCGATCCGGAGGACGGTACGCGGTTTGAGGATCTGGACCTGGAGCGGGACACTCCAATCATCGGGCGGGCGAACCGTATTCTGGAAATCTGCCACTATCCGGATGGGCGGCCGGTTCCGTTTCACGACAACTGGGCCTATTTTCAGGAGCCCAGGGTGCGTCGGCATCTCAAGGTGCCCGAACGGTCGGTTTCAACACTGCTTCCGGGGATGGGACACGCCTGGCTTGGACGGGGGGGAGGCGAAGCGCAGGCGCAGGTTCATCTGCACTTCTCCGGAGGCTACGGCCACGAGCATGCGGACAATTTGAGCCTGGCCCTGTTTGCCGAAGGGCAGGAGCTGCTGCCGGACCTGGGGTATACGCATACGCGCTACCGGGCGTGGAGCAAGAGTACGCTGGGCCACAATACGGTGCTTATTGACGAGCACCGGCAGTATACGCAAGGGGATGGGGGACCTTCGGACGGACGGCTGCTGGCCTTCGAAACGGCGTTTGAACCGGTGCAGTGGATGGAGGCGAGCGCAGAGCGGGCCTATCCGGGACTGGCGGAGGTCTACCGGCGGACGGTGATGCTTGTGGATGCAGGGGGAACGGATACCTATGCGGTGGACCTTTTTCGCGTGGTGGGGGGATCGCAGCACGACTGGGCGCTGCACGGAAATGCGGATTGGGACGGAGACGCAACGGTCAGCGTTGCCCTCCAGCCCTATGCAGAGAACCTGCTGCCCGGTGTGAAGGTCCGGTTTCCGGCGTATGAGAGAGACCCGGGCAAAGCAGAGGGGAGGAATCCGAGCTACGGCTTCTTTCAAAACGTATCCCGTGGAGAGGTAACCGACGGGGTGGTAGTGACGTTTACGGTGTCCGAATCGCCGGTGGGCGTACGGTCGCACATGCCCGGGTTGTCGGGGGCGGAGGTGTTCTTAGGGGATGCGCCTTCGCTGCGGCGGGCAGAGGAGAGCGATGCGCTGCTGGACCGGTACCGGATGCCGATCTTTCTGGCCCGGCGAGAAGGGCCGCCGCCGCTGTCAAGCTGTTTTGCAGCGGTGCACGAGCCTTACGGGGCTGAGCCGTTTGTGGATTCCGTGACGCTGGAGACGCCGGAAGACGGGACGGATACCGTGGTCTTGCGCGTGGCGCATCACGGGGTGACGGACCATATCGTGCACAGGCCAGGGGCGGACAGAGGGGGAATTTGGATAGAGGATCTGTACCTGCAGGGGGAGATGGGGTTTGTGCGCGAACGGGAGGGGATTGCAGAGATGATGGGTGTGTGGGGCGGCGCCGAATTCCGGTGGAAAGATGAGGTGCTGCCGGGACACGGTGTTTACGAAGGAAGGGTTACGGGCGTCCTGCGAGAGGTGGATGGCGCACCGTACAATGCGCTGATTGTTCAGGGGTATTTGCCGGAGGGAGAAGAATTGAGCGGAACAACGGCGATTGTGAGATTTGGTGACGGGTCCACGCTCGGGTACCGGGTTGCGGGGGTGAGACAGGCCGGGGGGACGCGGCGCCTGATTCTGGAGGACGATCCGGGGATTGCGGTGAACGGCGAGGGGATGCGGCGCCTGTTCTTCCCGCTGCGAGAGATTCCGGGTGAGGTGAGATGCCGGGTTCGGACGTGGGCAGGTGTGAGGCTGTGAGGTCTGGCTCCGAAATAAAGGCGTGAGGAGCGGGTTGATGGCGATTACACACCCCAGAGAACCGGCGCACGAAGCGGCCACCGGACGGGAGGGGCGGATTACGGGTCGATCCGTGGTCCTGGGGGTGGCAACGGCGGTCGCTCTGGCATTTTTCGGAAATCTCTCGGAGATCGTGCTGCACGCCGGGTCGATGGTGAAGTCGAATTTTCCCGTGTCCCTGATTCTGGCGTTTGTTCTCTGGGTGGCGATCAATATGGCCGTTGCCCGGATCGCGCCCCGGGCGGCGCTGTCGAGCACCGAGCTGATGGTGATTTTCGGGATGGCGTGGATTGTGGGGATGATGCCGGGGGTGGGCTGGATGGGGTATCTGATCGGGAGCCTGCCGGCGCCGCATTTTTTCGTGACGCCGGAGAATAGGTGGGCCGAGATCTTCTTAGATGAGCTGCCGGGGTGGGCGTTCATCAGACCGCGATCGGAAGCGATCGACCGGTTCTACTTCGGGCTTCAAAAAGGGGAAGGGGTGCCGTGGGGGGCGTGGGCGATGCCGCTGTGGTGGTGGTTTTCGGTGTGTGTGGCGATGACGGGGGCCGCGTTCTGCGTGACGGCGGTTTTCCACCGGCAGTGGGTGGATGCGGAGCGGCTGACCTATCCCCTGGTGAACTTCCCGGTGGATCTGACAGAGGGGTTCGGCGCGGGACGGTGTGTCCCGGATGTGTTCAAGCGGCCGGTGTTCTGGCTGGGGTTCGGGTGGACGGCGGGGATTATTTTCTGGAATATCCTCACGTTTTTCTACCCCCAGGTGCCCGGGATTACGCTGTTCGATTCGGTGCATACCAAGGCAATGAGGGTGGCGAGAGACTTTCCCCCGGTCTACCTGAAGGTGATGCCCCCGGTGGTCGGTCTGGGGTATCTGTGCAGCCTGGATCTGCTGTTCAGTTTCTGGTTTTTCGGACTGCTGTCGGTGGCGAAGGTGGGGGTGATGAACCGGACGGGGCTTACGGTGGGGCTGCCGGGACAGCCGTCTAAGGGGAGTGAGATCATCAGCCTGGAGAGCCACGGGGCGATGACGGCGCTGGTGCTCTGGTCGGTGTGGATCGCACGGCGGCACCTGGTGGAGGTGTGGCGGAAGGCGTGGGCCGGGGAGGGCGACAGGGGGCCGGTTTCCTACCGGACGGCGCTTGTGGGGTTTGCGGTTTGCGCAGCGTATGTGTGCGGGTTTTTTATGGCGATAGGGATGACGCTTCCGGTGGCGCTGGAGAAGATGGCGCTGATGTTTGTTGCCTATTTTGCTGCGGCGAAGTACATTGCGGCGAGCGGGTTCGGGTACCTGCTGCCGGTCTGGAACAAGGGGGGTGAGTTTTTCGAGACGGTCGTCGGGACGGCGACGCTGTCCACGCGCAGTTTGACGGCGCTGGCGGTGACGAACGATACGGGATTTTACGGAGCGGGGCGACTGCAGACGATCCAGACGCTGCCGCACCACCTGAAGGCTTTAGACGGCGTGGAGAGGGGCCGGGGGTGGATCGGGGGGACGGTGTTCACCGCGTTTACGGTGGGCTTTTTTGTGTGTGCGGCCACGATTGTCTATTTCTGTTATACGCGCTCGGCGCTTTTCCTCCAGGACCACACGCTTGTGACGGGCGCCCACAGGCTCTACGACCGGGTGGCGAGTTCGGTGGGCGGAGGAAGCCGGACGGTATTCGACCCTCAGAAGGTAGGGGTCTGGCTTTTGGGCGCGGGCGAGGCAGGGCTGCTGGCGCTGCTGCGGACGCGGTTCTCCCGGTGGCCGCTGCACCCGCTGGGGCTGGCATTCCAGAACACGCGAGGGCCCAGGTATTACGGGTTCAGCATTCTGATGGTGTGGGCGGCCAAGGGGCTGATCCTGCGCTACGGAGGTTCGCAGCTCTACCAGCGTGCGAAGCCGTTTTTCTACGGGACGGTGGTGGGCTACTGCGTGGGGGTGGGCGTGGGGATGGTTGTGAATATGATCTGGTTCCCGGGGTCTGGACAGGGTCTTCACCGTTTTTAACGCGAAAGGAGGCGTTTTAGATGTCTCTCAGGTTCGCTTTTATGGGCTTTCGGCACGATCACATTCAGACGCTTTACAAGCGGGTGAAAGAGAAAGAGGTGGAGGGGGTCGAGCTGGTGGCCGCGTGCGAGGAGGATGCGGCGGCGCGGGAGGAGGCCGGGCGGAAGGGGGTTGAGATTACCCATTCTAAGTTCGAGGATATGCTCTCGGAGACGCTGTGCGACGTGGTGGCGGTCGGTGACTATTTCGCCCGGCGGGGGAGCATAGCGGTGCAGGCGCTGCGTGAGGGAAAGCACGTGATTGTGGACAAGCCGCTGTGCACGGATGCAGGCGAGTTGGACGAGATCGAGCGGCTCTCTCAGGAGGTGGGGCTGAAGGTGGGCTGTATGCTGACGCGGCGGGACTTAGGCAGCGCCATCGGCGCGCGAAGGCTGATCTTAGACGGGACGATCGGGGAGGTGCACGCAATTGGGTTCGATGGGCAGCACCCGCTGCTTTTAGGTTCCCGGCCGGGGTGGTATTTTGAGCCGGGGAAGCACGGGGGGACGATTACCGATATTGCGATCCACGCGGTGGACAGCATTCCGTGGATGACCGGCCTGAAATTTGCGACGGTGAACGCGGCCCGGTGCTGGAACGCGTTTGCCCCGGAGTCCCCGCATTTTGAAGACGGGGCGCAGATGATGCTGACGATGGACAATGGGTGCGGGGTGCTGGGCGATGTGTCGTATTTTATGCCCGACGGCGCGGGGTATAAGCTGCCGTGGTACTGGCGGACGACGTTCTGGGGGCGCAAGGGCGTTTTAGAGATTGCCCAGAATGCGGACGAGATCGTGCTCGCGTTAGGTACCGGTAAAGCGGTCGGCGGGCGGGCGATACCGGAGGGGAATCCGGGAGGACACCTGAAGTCGTTTGTGCGGGATATCCGGGGAGAGACGGAGGCGGACGAGCTGTGCACCGGGTCGGTGATCCGGGCGGCGCGGGTCGCGATTGCGATTCAGAAAGCAGCGGATGAGAACGCCCACGATGTGGATTTAGGGGGAATCTGACTCAAACCGTTAAAGGGGTCGAACGATGCTGATCGACGCGCACAACCATCCGAACTGGCACGGGCACGATGGGCCGAAGATTCTGAAGAATATGGACGAACAGGGCATCGATGAGATGTGGCTGCTGACGTGGGAGTGTCCGGAGACGGATTACAGTCCGAACCTCAACGCCCACCTGCCGCCGGGGGGCGGTGTGATTCCCTTTCGGGACGTGCTTCAGGTGAGGCGGGAGGCGCCGGAGCGGTTCGTGCTGGGGTATATGCCGGACCCGAAGCGTCCCGATGCGATCGACCGGCTGAAGGCGGCGGTGGAGATCCACGGGGTCCGGCTGGCCGGTGAGCTGAAGGTACGCGTGCCGTTCGACGATCCGGACATGATCCGGATGTATCACTTTTGCGGAGAGGCCAAGCTGCCGATTACGATTCACCTTGAATACGCGATCGACCGGGGACCGGCCTACCCCCGTCCGAACACCTGGTACGGCGGGACGATGGACGCATTAGAGCGGGCGATTATCACCTGCCCGGAGACGATTTTTATCGGGCACGCAAAGGGGTTCTGGGCGCATATTTCGGGGGACGATCTGTTCGATAAGATCCCCGCGCCAAAGGGGCCGGTGCTGCCGGGGGGCAGGGTGTCGGAGATGCTGAAGAAATACGACAATCTGTATGCGGATCTCTCCGGCAACGGAGTGCCGGCGCTGGAACGGGATGCGGCGTTTAGTCGGGAGTTTCTGATCGAATTTCAGGACAAGCTGCTGTTCGCCCGCGATCATTTCCACACGCGGTTGATGGACCTGCTGCTGAACCTCGATCTGCCGGACGAGGCGTTTGAGAAGATCAAGTACAAGAACGCGCAGAAGCTTCTGGGAGAGGCGTAACGAGAGGGCTTTGAGATGAATGAGAAGATCCAGGAAGCACGGGATGTTGTGCTGGGGATTTTGAAGCCGAGCGCAAAAGATCTGGAACACGGGCTGGAGCTGCATGCAAACTCGGTTGTGTGCGATACGTACGGCTTTGCGCCCCGATCGGCTCCGGATGGAGATGCGATGGGCGCCCTGGTTGAAGCGGGGGCTTCGGAGGCCGAGTTGAAGGATATGCACGAGGATATGTCGATGACCCGGTGCGCGACCAATGCCGGGGAGCGGGCGGAGTTCACGGAGGCCTGGGATGCGGCCGGGGTGACGTGTATTTTTCAGAATGCGGGGGAGGAAGGGCAGTCGCCGATGCGGCTGATGAGACGGCTGGCGCGGTTTACGTACGTGACGGATAGGATGCGGGATGTTATGCTGAGGGCGGTGAGGCCCGAGGATATTGTTGCGGCCAAAGAGCAGAACAAGCACTGTTTTTACATGAGCGGCAACGGGGTTCCGCTTACGCAGGAGTGGGTTTCGGTGGAGGAGGAGCTGCGGTATATTCGGATCTTTTATCAGTTAGGCATCCGGATGATGCACCTGACGTACAACCGGCGGAATATGATCGGCGACGGGTGCGCGGAGCCGGCCAACGGAGGGTTGAGCGATTTCGGGCGGACGGTTGTGGCGGAGATGAACCGGGTGGGAGTGATTGTGGATGTGGCGCATGCGGGATGGCAGACCAGTTTGGAGGCGGCCCGAGCGTCCGGGATGCCGATGGTCGCAAGCCATTCGGTCTGCTGCGCGGTGAACGAACATATCCGGGGCAAGCCGGACGAGGTGATCCGGGCGATTGTGGATACCGGGGGGTATATCGGTATTTGCTCTATTCCCTCATTTCTGGGGAGAAGCGGGGATATTAACGCTCTGCTCGATCATGTCGATTATGCGGCGAAGACCTTCGGCGCGGGTCACGTGATGATCGGGACGGATACGGCCTATGCGTCCCGGGCGGGGGAAGCGGAGCGGAAGAAGGTTCCGAAGCGGCGATCGACGAGGCCCCGCTGGGCGTATTTCTGGCCGCCGGATGCGTTTGGGGAGCAGTGGCGGCAGGACCACATGGTGAAAAGCTTAGCGTGGACAAACTGGCCGATGTTTACGGTTGGGCTGGTGCAGCGCGGGTATTCGGATGAGGATATTCAGAAGATTCTGGGAGGCAATATGCTGCGCGTGGCCCGGGCCGTGCTGGCGGTGGACGAAGAGGCTTATTGAGCTCAGTGTTTTTAATGGGCTCCTCGCTATTTGGTGTGGGTAACCTTCCCCCAGGAACGACCAGTTGTGGTAGACAAGACGCCCAAGCTGCAGGTTTTGTGGACCAGCCTTCGAGTATTCTTTGTCAACGGTGTTGCCCGACCCGTTGTCTGTTGCTCAGGATTCTATCTTAAAAACAGTTGTTTAAGTTGTTAGATAATAAATTGTTACGATGGACTAAACGGCAAACTGGATCTCCGGATCATTCAATACCCGCCGTGTGTTTAGGAGAGATCTCATGTGCGGATACCGGAGCAAACGGTTAGGACCACCTCGCACTCGGCAAGAAGACTGGTTCGGGTTTTTATGATTACCCACGTGAAACAGCGAAGAGCCTTTTAATGAGACAGTTGATGTAGCCGCACCCTTCAGGGTGCGTTGCAGGCATGGGGCGCAGGCTGAAGCCTGCGGCTACAAGAATGTCTCTTTAGATAAGCTGAATTCAATAGAAAGGGGTAGCTTCATGGAATCCGCAACAGAGAGAGGCCCCAAGGGTATCGTAATAGATGGCATGATGCACCTTGAAGTCAATGGAAATACCTGGGAGGGGCTCGTTGATGAGGTCATCGAGTATTATGATTGTGTTGGGATCGACAAAGGCGTTGTTCTCACGACATGGATGCCTTCTCGTGAGTCGAACGACAGGACGCTGAGGCATATCAGAAATACCCCGACCGCACCATCCCGTTCGGGCATGTGAGGCCCGAAGATCCGGACTGGGAGAGCGAGCTTGAGCGGGTGTCAGAGCCGCCGTGGAAAGGGTTGAAGATGCACCAGGGTGAGCTGGGCGCGGATGGCCGCAATCTAAAGGAGACGACAAGAAAGATCGTTACAAAGGCGAGAGATGTTGGAATCCCTATTAGATGGTCCGAGGAATAATTCTGGACTTTGGCAAGCCATTTGCGTAATATCGCATCCAGACTCCGAAAGGAGGTCGTTCGCTCTCCTTTAACTGCTTCCGCGAGGAGCCCTGCCATGATCGATCTACGCAGCCTTGACACAGCCCATCCGGGAAAGATTCGCGCCTTGTTTGGCCTTTCTCCAGCTGCTTTGGCAGAGCTTTTGGAGGCTGTGCTGCCGGTGTTGGTGGACCGTCGTCGTCAGGCCCAGGCTTTTCGGCCCAATCGCAGACGGGTCGTGGGGGGTGGGCGCAAGCGGCGGTTAAAACCGTATCAAGAGGTGTTGATGAGCTTGCTTTATTTGCGTCACAACGTTGCCCACGCCGTGGTGGGGGAGATGTTTGGGGTGAGTGCGGATACTTCGGAAAACACGTTTCATGAGGTGATTCCGGTTTTGAGGGAGGTCTGTCCCTCCCAGCGTTTTGATGCAGAGAAGACATGGAAGAAGGGCGAACCTTCCTGGCATCCTGATGAGGTGGATCGAGTGCTGGTCGATAGCTTTGAAACGCCCATCCGACGGCCTTCTATCGACGAGAGGCAAAGGCAGGTCTACTCGGGTAAACGCAAACGCCACACGATCAAGACCCAGGTGGCCACAGATAAAAAGGGAGAGATTCTCAGCATCGATGCAGGCCATCGTGGGCCAAAGGCGGACATCCGGCTTTATGAAGAAAGTGGGGTGCACCAGCAGTTCCCCAATGCCGATAAACTGGGAGATAAGGGCTATCAGAGTCAAGCACACCCCGAGATCATCTCACCTCACAAAAAACCAAAGGGGGGTGAACTCACAAGCGAGCAACGTCAAGAAAACCGGCAGATCGCCCAGCAACGCATCTATGTGGAACACGGCATCCGTCGCATCAAGGGGTGGCGAATCCTTCGAGAAGATTATCGCCTGGGGGTGGGGCTATTTCCGATGATTGCAGGAGCCGTTGTCGGCCTGGTGCAACTGGGCCGAATTCTCGGATAAACGATAAGAAAAACTGAATCTCAGGCAAAGACTGTATAACTTTTTATTCTTCGGATTATCTATTGTCAAGATTCACCTGGGATCTCGGGAAGGGGATGTGGAGATTATGGATGAACTTACAAGGGAGATTTCAGACATCATCTGAATTTTCCCCCACATGGGGTGTTATGGAATGTGGGATAATCTGGAAACGGCATGCCGTCTGGCAAAAGAAAGGGAGAATGTCTATCTGGACACGTCTGCGTTTGGGCCGTACTATCTCCTTGGGAAGGCAGTGGCGTGGGCCGGGATAGAAAATATCACTTTTGCCACCGACGGCCATGATTTCAAAGCCTGCGCCTATCCCCAGGAGCGGTGGCTGGTGATGGGCACGCAGGGGGGGCTGGCCGGCACGCACACCCAGCTCCACTGGAAGTATATCCACCCCGAGTTGCTTCCCCCCCGGCCGGTGTCTCGGGAGCCAACCCCCGACCGAAGCTACAACCAGGAGGAACTGCCCTGGATCGAAGAGTCGTGCGATCTTTCCGGTGAGCGTCGCAGAGCGAGCAACATCAGGCTCTATAATGGTCTTTATGCGACATTGCGAGAGGGGGCGCCGCTGGCCATCACGCCGGAGAGCATACAGCGACAGATGGCTGTGATGGAGAAGTGCCGCGAGCTCAGCCCTGTTTAGAAATCGGTCCCTGACTTGAACCAGGAGAGCACAAGATGGCTTCCAAACGGTATGAAAAGGGGCTGGCGCTGATGCGCCGGATGGTGGGGGAGACGGCTGCCGATGAGGCAGTACAGGGGTTTCGGGCGCTGCATCCCGAGTTTGAACGGTTTGTGATGGAGTTCGTGATGGGCGATCTTTACGCCCGGGAGGGGCTGGATCTGAAGACCCGGATGCTGTGCACGGTGTCGGCGCTGACCGTTCTGGGGCGCCAGGAACAGCTTCGAGCGCATATCCACCGGTCGCTGGGAGCAGGGGCCACCCGGCAGGAAGTGGAGGAGGTGATTCTCCAGATGTGCGCGTTTGGGGGCTTTCCCGCAGCCTGGGATGCGCTGGCTACGGCACAGGCGGTGTTCGAGGAGGACCCGGTGTGAAGATGAATACACCACCTTTCCGCTTGACTTCTGTTCTGAGATCGGCGAAATTACTAACGTGAACCTGAGAAAACATAACAGAGGAGTCTGCCATGGAATTCACTGACGAACTGGTGTTACTAGTTGTGGTTATTCTCGTTCTGGGTCTTGCCTATATGGGCTTGTCGTACTGGTCCAAACGAGCGCCCTCCAAAGGTGCAGGGAGCAGTGCGGGTACGGGAGGCGGCACAGGCGCCGGGGGTGGTTTTGGCGCAACGGCCGGCGGCAGCATCGCCGGTGGGGGGGGTGATGGGGAGGCGTCGCTGGATGACGCGGCGGCGTCCCGTCCCGAGGCCGGCTCACGTAGAGACGAGAAGCGATTTAACCTTCAGGGCAAGGACGCGGAGCTTGCGGCCAAGGTTTTGAAACGGATGTTGAAGCAGGACGAAAAAGAGAATTAATCCTGATGGCATGCAAGGAGGCAAGGAATATGGTCTGGCAGCGTCGAGAACACAAGGATCTTTTCTGGACGGGGTTTTTTGCCGGCGCCGTTGTCGGGGGAGCGGCAGGGCTCTTTCTGGCATCGGAGGTGGGCCGTCGCGCATACCAACAACTGGAAACGGCCGCACAGGAGATGCGGAGCCGGCTGAACGGCAGGCCTACGTCGGATGAGGAGGGGGCCGCACAGTCGGCGCTAGAAACAGATGAGGAGGCCGCACAGTCGACGCCTGAAGAGGATGTAGAGAACCCGACTTAGGGTTCGTACGAAAATTCCATCGGGCTCTATAGAGCCACCTCAGGTGCAGCCCCGGGGTGGCTCTGCTATTTCGGATTTTGGATTGCGGATTTAAAAGCATATATTCCGCAATCCGCAATCCGCAATCCGCAATCCGAAATTCAAGTATGGCGACACATGCGGATACGCGCCATCCGATTTACGTGGTGGTGGAAAATGTTCGTTCCCTGTTCAATGTGGGGGCTATCTTCCGCACGGCCGATGGTGTGGGCGCGGCCGGGATTTATCTGACGGGATTTACGGGCTGTCCGCCCCGGAAGGAGATTCATCGGGTGGCGCTGGGCGCGGAAGAATCGGTGCCCTGGATCTATATGAAAGACACGGCGGCCGCACTTGATCTGTTGAAGCAGAAGGGCATACAGGTTGTTGCCCTGGAACAGACGGAAGAGAGCGTTGACTTTCGGTCTTTCCCCTACCGGCTGCCAACCGCCGTGGTGGTGGGGCACGAAGTTGAGGGGGTGCGCCCGGAGAGCCTGGCGGTGTGCGACGGCGTCGTCCACGTTCCCATGTGGGGGCAGAAGGCTTCGCTGAACGTTTCGGTGGCCAGCGGCGTGATGCTTTATGAACTGCTGCGGGTGGTGGAGGGGAAGTGAAGCGTGAAAAGGGTAGAAAACGGGTTGTGGAAGGCTTTTTGATTTTTGGGATATATGAATACGAACGACGATACGGTAGGCCTGGCGCAGCGCGTTCGGGATCTGGAGACGGAAAATCGGGCACAGAAAGAGGAGATCCGGCGTCTAAAAGAGGAGAACCGGCGGTGGGCGCGGCTGGCGGGTACGGAAGCTTTGACGGGACTGCCCAATAAGATTTCTTTATATGCGCGCGATGGTTCCCCAGGCGATTCAGCGTGCGGCGGTGGAGGAAAAGCCGGTCGGATTTATTTTTCTTTCGGCCGACGACCTGGGGACGATTAACGAGACCTACGGGCGGGAGGCGGGCGATCAGGTGATCCGGGGAATGGGGGATCTGTTGAAGTCCCTTTTGAACGAAGAGGATCGGGTGGGGCATATTGACGGGACGAATTTTTCGGTGATCCTCTATCCGGCGGATTTGGACACGGCCAGAGGGTGTTCCAACATGCTTCGCGCCCGGGTTCGGGCACACGGGTTTCCCTGCGGGGATACCACGGCCCAGGTTACCATCAGTGTGGGGATCACGTCGATTGAGCCTCCGCCGGAGGCCGATAGACGCGCTCTGGGCGAGCAGGCCTTCCGGCTGCTGAACGGGGCGCTTTATATGGCCAAGAAGGCGGGAGGCAACCGGGTAGAGGCGGTTCAGGTCAAAGACTCCGATGGAAGGGAACTTTCTCAATGAAACAGCGCAGGGGTGTTGCGGTCGTTTTTTCTTTTCTTTTGTGTGCCCTGGGCGGGCAGGATCTGCAGGCGCAGGGAAGCCGTATCTTCTGGATGGCCGAAGGGCCGCTGGCGGCGGATTTCGACGGCGATGGGGAGGTGGGGTTCAACGATTTTCTGCTGTTCGCCGGCGCTTTCAATACCCGTACCGGAGATCCGGGATTCAATGCCCAGATGGACCTGAACGGGGACGGGGCGGTCAATTTCCAGGACTTTACCTCCTTCGGCGCCGTGTACGGAGAGCGTGGGGCCGTTGAGCCGGAGCCGGCCGGGTATGCCGTGTACGTGGTGGACGGCCCGGACAATGCTCTGGGGATCTTTGATTTTGACACCCACCTGATTACCGATTATCTGACCTTCCGGGTGCCCGGCAGCGTCCAGATTTCACAGGACCAGAAAACGATCTATGTGTCGGAGATCTTCGGCCTGTTTGCGTTGAACCCCCAGCATGAGGCCATTTTTACCGTGCCGACCGATTCTCAGGGTAAGATGGAACTGAGCCGGGACGGCCGGTTCGCCTACCTGGCGGAGGAGCGAACCGGGCGCGTGCGGATTGTGGACTTAAAAGCGCAGGCGACCGTGGATACGATCGAAGTGGGGGCGATGCCAGTGGATTTGGAGCTCACGCCGGATGAAAAAAGGCTCTATGTGGCCGATTTCGAAGGCCGTGATGTGTCGGTGGTCGATCTTACGCTCCGCATGGTGGTGGGGCGTATTGAAATCGGCTGGAGACCGGTGGATATCGGCATCACGGCGGACGGGCTTCGGGCCTATGTGTCCAATTTCGATCGGGGGGTTATTTCGGTTCTGGATCTGGCCTCGAATCGGGTGGTGGGGAATATTCAGCTCGACGGCAATGGGGCGCAGGGGCTTTCGTTTTCCCCGGACGGAAAGACGCTTTATGCGGCTTCGGACGGATTGCTGCTGGCCATTGATGTGCAGCGCAACTTGATTTCGAAGAGTTTGAGGGTGGGCGATGCCACCTCTGCGGTGGGGGTCTCTCCGGACGGTTCCCGGGCCTATGTGGGAACGCTTCTTCAGCAGGAGGGCGGGCCGGGATTGACGGCCGTGGATCTGGTCAACTGGAAGGTGCTGGGACGCATGCGGGGGTTTAATTTCCCTGTGGAGATTCAGTTCCGGAAGGTGCCGGCCGGTGGGGATGTGCAGTAGACGCACCCGGCCGTGTGCGGGCATCGGTTCCTACGATCCGATGCGACGTCCAAAGGCGATGATTTCCCAGTCGAAGTAGTCGCTGAATCCGGTCTCGTCGAGTTTCTCCTGAAGGCGGTTCCAGGCCTGCAGATCATCGAACTCAAGCAGGGTGAAGAACTTCCAGGAGCTCTTTTCTGCTTTATTGTAGCCGTAGATTTTGTAGATTCGCCCTTCGATCTTTTCTTCCCACCGTTTCAGGATCTGGGGGTTTTCAAAGTCAAACGGGTGGCGTTTTTCCAAGCTGGCCTGGCGCCAGGCTTCGTTGTACCTGCAAACAAGAAGGACGCCCAGAGGCTGGAGCTGAGGGGTCTGGACGAGGGTGTCGCGGAGGGGCCGGTCGGCGGTGTCGTGTGCTGTTTCTGCTGCTTCGGAGCTGCTGCGTTGCAGATGTGCCATTGTTGGTCTCCCGTGTGGGAATTGGGGTACTGACGCGTCGAACAGACAGACCTGCAAGAACTGTACCACTTTCTGTAGAGATCGGCAGCGACAGATTTATTTGTATATTTTACAATATGTTAAGTGTTTTTGGTATCATCGAAGGCGGCATTTGGAATTTCGGGCAGGCAGGTCGGGGTGGTGGTTATAGGCCACGTTTGCTGAATTTGCGCCAGAAAAGAGGATCCGGGGCCTGCCGTGTATCACCTCTAAACAGGGGGTTGATAATGGCCAAAAAGCGCAATTCGAGGGGGACCCCAGAGGGGGGATTTGTGAACAAGCTGATTCGCCCCTGGAAGAAGCAGCGGATTAGTTTGACCCGTGCGGGCAAAAAGGTGGCGCCGATGCGGAAGGGAAAGGCGTCCAAAAAGCAGGAGGAATCCACGCCCAACACAGCCCGGCAGCGGCAGATCCAGGAGCTCAAAACGCTGGCGAACATTGGTAAGCGGGACCCGGAGCGGCTGGCCGGGATCATTTCCCGGATGCTGATGGAGGCCGATATGAAAGACGAAGAGGCGAGGCTGAGATTTGAACGGCTGATCTGGGAGAAGGCGGAGAAGAGGAAGCCGGACAAAGAGGAAGGTGAGGATTCTTAAATTTTGACAATTTGACCCTGTGGTTGGCCGCGACGGCGGTGCTTCGGGTAGACCAGAGGACTTCGAGCAGGCTTCCGTGCCCCTATCCGTCAGGCTCATAGCCGTAGCGGGTTTTGGTCTGAGAAAGGCGGCGCCAGTCCGGAAAAATCGAAAACAGCCGCGCTCCGTTTTGGAGCGCGGCTGTTGTTTTTTTGTTCGTTATTCCACGGGCTTGAGAATTTCGATTTTGACTCGGGCCACGCCTGCTTCGACCATCTCGATTTCGCGGGCGGCGCCCAGAGAGAGGTCGAGGATTCGGCCTTCTATAAAGGGGCCGCGGTCATTGACCTTAACGACAACGCTGCGACCGTTGTCCAGGTGGGTGACTTTGACAATGGTGCCAAGGGGAAGCTCCCGGTGGGCGGCGGTGAGGCCGTTCATGTCGAAGATCTCTCCGCTGGCGGTGGGCCGGCCGTGAAATTTGTGGGCATAGTAGGAGGAGAGGCCGACCTGATAGGCGCCATTGGTGGAGATCGAAGCAGGGGTATTCTCCTGTCTTTCCGCTTCCTCCGCCGGTTTTTCGGCAGGCTCGGGCGGCGGGGGACCGGTGCGGTACCGGGGGCGAGAGGTGCAGCCGGTTGCCAGACTGAGGGCGCAGAGGGCCCCTATCAGGAGGCGTTGGACCGCCTGAGGCCACCGGCTAGGAACGGGGCTCCGTCTCAAGGCTTCCGACCAGATCCGAGAGTCGGGCGATGTTGTGGGCCTTGCAGTGGTCGACCAGTCCATCGACGATCTCCAGGGCCGCCCAGGGATCGACAAACGTCGCCGTTCCAACCTGGACCGCTGACGCTCCTACGATCAGAAATTCAACCGCGTCTTCGGCCGTGGTGATGCCTCCCATCCCGATGACGGGGATCGAGACCCGGTTTGCGACCTTCCAGACCAGGGCCAGGGCCACGGGTTTGATTGCCGGTCCGGAGAGGCCGCCGGTGATGTTGCCCAGAATGGGCCGCTTAGAGGAGATGTCCACGGCCATGCCAAGGAGGGTATTGATGAGGGCAACACCGTCGGCTCCCCCCTCTTCCACCGCAGCGGCCACCGCGGCGATATCGGTTACGTTGGGCGTTAGTTTGACAATGATGGGCAGGCGGGAGACCGCTTTTACGGCTGCGGTGACGCTGTGGGCTGCGCGTTCCCGACATCCGAAGAGCATGCCGCCGTCTTTCATGTTGGGGGAGGAGATATTCAGTTCCAGGGCGTCGATTCCGGGCAGGTCGTTAAACCGCCGCGCCATTTCGGCGAATTCATCGTCTGAAGTGCCGGCAATGCTCACTACCCGAGCGGTGGGCAGTTCGCCGAGCGCGGGGACCTTTTCGGCAATGAATCCCTCAAGCCCCGGATTGGTCAGCCCGATGGAATTGAGCATGCCCGAAGGGGTCTCGGCGGTTCGGGGATAGGGATTGCCGGCGCGGGGGTGGTAGGTGATGGTTTTGGTGACGATGCCGCCGATGCGAGAAAGGTCGAAGAGGTGGGCGTACTCGGCCCCGTGGCCAAAACAGCCGGAGGCCATCATCACCGGATTTCTGAGGACGAGCCCGCCTCCGATGTGGGTTGAAAGGTCCATAGGAGCTTTCACTCTTCACGCTTCGTTTTTCATTCACATCACCACACCACGGCGTGGGCGTCCACGACCGGGCCTTCTACGCAGATCCTGCGGTAACGGCGGTCTTCGCGGTCCGCCTCCCGGTATTCGACAACGCAGCCGACACAGGCCCCGAATCCGCAGCCCATGTGGTTCTCCAGAGAGGCATAGCAAGACAGGTTGAGGTCGGCGGCGATGGCAGCCACCCGGGCCATCATGGGGTGGGGGCCGCAGGTGAAGATGGCCGTTTGGTTTGGGGCGACGTGCCCGGCGATGAGGTCGGTCACAAATCCCCGGCGCCCCAGGCTGCCGTCGTCCGTGGCCAGGTGGACCTCCAGGCCGGCGGGCAGCAGCCGGTCCATGTCGGGCATGCGGTCCCGTCCGGCAGCACCCATCAGGAACTGCATGCGGGGTCTCAGTTCCGGACAGTCCCAGGCCAGAAAGGCTAAGGGGACGAGGCCGACACCGCCCGCTACCAGCAAGAGGCGGTCGGCCCGGGGCGGAGAGAAGGGGAGACCGAGGGGACCGATGAGGTTCAGGCAGGAACCGGGAGCGGCCGCGGCCATGCGGCGGGTGCCCGGGCCGATGACATCGTAGAAGATGTCGATCCAGCCCCCTTCCCGGTCTGCCCGAAGGGCGCTGAAGGGCCGCCGCAGAAAGGGGGACAGACCCGGGTCGGTCCGGACCTGGACAAATTGGGCCGGACGGATGGCGCGGGCGATCTGCGGGGCCGTCAACCGCATCAGATAGATGCCTCCGGCCACCGATTCGTTGAGAAGGACCTTTGCGTCTTCCTGGATAAGGTGTGGGATCATGGTGCGGACATTGTAAAACCCTTAAACCGTGGTCAATAAGGCAGTTTAAATTTGATGGACCAGGGTACCCAGACCCGTACGGGCCGGTTGTCCTGCATGGCGGGTTCAAAGATGAATTGCCTGATCGCCTCGAGTGCGGCCTGTGTAAAGATCTTTTCTCCGTCGAGCACCCTCAGTTCTCCTACCTGACCGTTTTTTTCAACTTTGAATTTGATCAGGACGTCGCCTTCCAGGCCCTCCTGGAGCGCCTGTTCCGGATACTCGGGGTCCACCTGTTCGATCAGGACCGGCTGCTTCTCTACTTTCCAGAAGTCGACCAGATCCTCCTCCACCTCCTCGCCCCGGTCCGGCAGTTTAAACGTTACGGACTGGATGGCCCAGACCGGTACGGGCTGGTTGTTCTGCATGGCGGGTTCAAAGATGAACTGCCTGATTGCATCGGTTGCGGCCTGTGTGAAGGTGTCGTCTCCCTTCAATACTTCCACCTCACCTATCCAACCGTCTGTTCCAATCTGGAATTTGAGAACGACTTCACCTTCCACCTCCATATGCCGGGCCGCATCCGGATACTCGGCGTCAACGTGTTTGATCAGGACCGGTTTTGTTTCCACCTTCCAGAAGTCTACAGGACCCCTCTCTTCCTCTTCCGGCGATGGCTCTTCCTGACCGGCGTCGATGTCGGCAGACGAAGCCGGAGGGGTGTCCTGGAGGGTATCGTCGGGCACTGTGGATTCGGCAGAGGCGATCCCGACCGAATCGGCGCCATTGGTGGGGGTGAGGTCGAGAAACCCGCCTTCCAGTTTGTCTCTGGCCACTTCGGCAAATTCGGTCAGGGGATACTGGTCCACCAGGAACTGGTAATGGACACGCGCCGTGTCGAGGCTGTGGAGCTGATTCTCGTAGGTCCAGGCTAAGGTGTAGAGGGCTTTGGGGGCGAAGAGAGATTTGGGGTATTCTTCGGCGACCTGTTTGAGAATGGTCAGGACGTCTTCTACCGCCATGCCTTCGCGCTTGAGGGCTTCGGCTTCGAGAAATCGGGCTTGGGCCAGGACGTCGTCCGTGCGTTCGTGCCGGATCCGCTCCCGGGCCTTGATAGCGTAGGGGCTTATCGGATGGGTATCGATGAGTGTCTGGAAGGTTTCGTGTGCAGCCGCCTCATTCTTCAGGCTGTCGGCATAGACCAGGCCGATTGCGTAGAGGGCTTTGGGGGCGTACTCGGTTGTATCGGACGCGCCCAGGACCTTCTGGTAGATGGCCAGGGCGGAATCGGGCTCGGCGAGTTTGAAGAGGTAGAGTTCGGCCAGGTTGAAGTAGGGTTCCGGGTTTTCCAGACCCGCGTTTTCCGCCGCTTTCTGGTAGCGATCCAGGTCGGCCAGGATGGTGAGCTGGTCTCGGGCGAGCAGGGAGACGTTGGAGGCGCCTTTTTGTCGGCGCGCTTCTTCAAAAAGCTCTTTGGCCCGGATCAGGTCCTTCTGCTGTTTCTGTTCAATCAACCCCATCTGGTAGTAGGCTTGGGCGCCGTATTCGGTGCGCGGGTTATTTTGGATGATCTCCTGGTAGGCCTCCAGGGCCTCTTCCACACGTCCCATCAAGTTGTAGACGTTGGCCTGTTTGAGGCGAATATCGGGCACGTAAGACCGGAAGCGTTTGATCGTTAACGTTTTTTCATAGATCTGCATCGCCTCCTCCAGCCTGCCCTGGCGTTCCAGGGCACGTCCGATCTGGAGGCGGGTCTGATAGTTGGTGGTAGGATCGGGGCTGGAGCCCAGCACCTTGTTGTAGGCCTGGAGGGCTTCGTCGTAGTTTTTTAACTGGAAGTAGGCATTTCCAAGTCCCTGCCAGATTTCGGCCCTCAGCTTTTTTTGTTTGGTTTGCGAGAGGAGGTGGTGATAGGCTTCTGTGGCGGCCTCATAGTCGCCCTCTCCGCCTTCCAGTTCGGCCAGGGCGAGCTGGGCCTTTGGAGAAAAAGTGGGGTTGGACATCCCTGCAACAATTTCCAGGATACCGCGCGCTTCGTCCGTCCGTTCCGACGCCCACAGCGCGAGCCCCTGCCAGTAGAGGGATTCTTCGATCAGTTTGCTCTGCGGGAAGTTCTCCTGGAGTTCCTGGAATTTGAGCAGGGCTTCGTTGTATTGCCTCCGCCAGTAAAAAGCTTTGCCGATGAGGAGGAGGCTGTCGTCCACCCATTTGCTTTTGGCATGGCGATCGAGCACAACCGACGCCTTCCGGATGGCGCTCATGTAGAGTGCCTGGTAAGTCTGAGTGGCCTGCCTGCTGTCGGGCCTGGCTTCCGCTTCATAGCGTTTCTGCTCGGCCTCCTGGTACCGTTTGAGGGCATTGTAAAAGGTATTGTAATAAACGCAGCCGAAAGCGGTTGAGACGAGGAGGGCGAACAGACACAGGCGCCCGAATGTCCGCTGGTGTTTCATGGGGTGTCCGGGGCCTCCTTCTGGTGGAATTCCTGGAGGGACCGAATCTGGATGGATCCGTTTCTTTTTAAGGATTCGATGCCGGCCACCGCAGCGGCGGCGCCTGCAAGCGTGGTGGTATAGGGAACGCCGTATTGCAGGGTCGCACGGCGGATCTTGTGGTCGTCCGCCTGGGCCTTTTCCCCGGCGGGCGTGTTGATCATGAGCCGGATGGTCTTGTTTTTGATCGCGTCCACGATGTGGGGGCGGCCCTCTTGAATTTTAAAGATGCGTTCGGCCGGGATGTTCTGCGCCTGCAGGTAGTCGCGGGTGCCCCGGGTGGCCACAATGTGGAATCCGAGATCGGCCAGGCGCCGGGCAATGGGGACCACGGCGGCTTTGTCCCGGTCGTTGACGCTGATGAAGACGGTCCCATCGGTGGGCAGCCGCACCCCTGCGCCAAGCTGGGCCTTGTGGAAGCTGAGGCCGAAGTCGGTGTCGATGCCCATCACTTCTCCGGTGGACTTCATTTCGGGGCCGAGGAGAGTGTCCACTCCGGGGAACTTGGTAAAGGGAAGCACCGCCTCTTTTACCGCGATGTGGTTGATGGCGACCTCACCGGTGATGCCCTGTTCCGCCAGGGAACGGCCGACCATGGTGCGGGCGGCGACCTTGGCGAGGGGAACGCCAATGGCCTTGCTGACGAAAGGTACGGTACGGGATGCGCGGGGGTTGACTTCCAGGACGTAGACCTGCTCGTCCTGGATGGCGTATTGCACATTCATCAGCCCCACCACGTTAAGTGCCCGGGCCAGGGCGTGGGTATGCGCCCGCAGTTCGGCGAGATTTTCATCGGAGATCATGTAGGGCGGAAGCACGCAGGCGCTGTCTCCGGAGTGGACCCCGGCGCTTTCGATGTGCTGCATGATGCCTCCGATGACCACGGTGGAGGCGTCGGCCACGGTGTCCACGTCGAATTCGTAGGCGTCTTCAAGGAAGCGGTCGATGAGGACCGGGCGTTCGGGCGAGGCCTGGATGGCCTGGCTCATGTAGTTGAAGAGGGCGTCCTGTTCGTAGACGATGGCCATGGCGCGACCGCCCAGCACGTAAGAGGGACGCACCAGCACCGGGTAGCCGATCGATTCGGCCACGGATACGGCCTCGTCCACGCTGGTGGCGGTGCCGTTTTCGGACTGGCGAATGCCCAGACGCTGGATGAGGGCGCCGAAGCGCTTCCGGTCTTCGGCCAGGTCGATGCTGTCGGGGGAGGTCCCGATGATCGGGACGCCGCCTCGCTCTAAGTCGCGGGCGAGGTTGAGCGGGGTCTGGCCGCCGAACTGGACGATGACGCCGTCGGGCTGTTCTACGTCGGCGATGTTGAGCACGTCTTCGGCGGTGAGCGGTTCGAAGTAGAGCTTGTCGGAGGTGTCGTAGTCGGTGCTGACGGTTTCGGGGTTGGAGTTGACCATGATGGTCTCGTAACCGTCTTCTTTGAGGGCGAAGGAGGCGTGTACGCAGCAGTAGTCGAATTCGATGCCCTGGCCGATGCGGTTGGGCCCGCCGCCCAAGATCATGATTTTTTTCCGGTTGGACCGGACGGCCTCGTTTTCGCTTTCGTAGGTGGAGTAATGGTAGGGGGTATAGGCTTCGAATTCGGCGGCGCAGGTGTCCACTGTTTTGAAGGTGACGCAAACCCCCAGTTCCTTTCGCAGCGCACGCACGGTCCATTCGTCGGTTTTCCAGAGGTGCGCGAGCTGCCGGTCGGAAAAGCCGTACTGTTTGGCCTTGAGCAGGTCGTCGCGTCCGATGCGGGCGCGGAGGTCGTCGAGGGTGTGTTGTTTGGTTGGCATGAAGTCGGGTTTGTTCTTTAGTACTGGTCGTTGGGGCACGGCATGCCGTGCCCTTACGGAGCCATCAGACCGGCAAGTTCTTTTTCCACCTCTACAATCTGACGCAGGTTCTCTAAGAACCAGGGGTCGATGCCGGTGAGGTCGTAGATCTCCGGGATGGTAAATCCCATCTGGTAGGCGGCTTTGAGGTAGAAGAGGCGCTGGGAGTTGGGCGCCCGAAGCCGGTGTTCGACGGTGGTGCGGTCGAGTTGGGCGATGTCTAAGTCTTTGCCGTCGGCGCCAAAGCCGGCGCGGCCGATTTCGAGGGAGCGGAGGCCCTTCTGGAGGGATTCTTTGAAGGTCCGGCCGATGGCCATGGTTTCGCCCACGGACTTCATCTGGGTGCCCAGCAGGTCGTCGGTCTGGGGGAATTTCTCGAAGGTCCAGCGGGGGATCTTGACCACGCAGTAGTCGATGGTCGGTTCAAAGGAGGCGGGCGTTTCCCGGGTGATGTCGTTCCGGATCTCGTCTAAGGTATAGCCGATCGCGAGTTTGGCGGCGATTTTGGCTATGGGGAATCCGGTGGCTTTAGAGGCAAGGGCGGAGCTTCGGGAGACGCGGGGGTTCATTTCGATAATGACCATCCGGCCGGTTTCGGGGTGGACGGCGAACTGGATGTTGGAGCCGCCGGTTTCAACGCCGATTTCGCGGATGACGTCGATGGCGGCATCCCGCATGTGCTGGTATTCCTTGTCGGTGAGGGTCTGGATGGGCGCCACGGTGATGGAGTCGCCGGTATGGATGCCCATGGGATCGAAGTTTTCGATGGAGCAGATGATGACCACGTTGTCGTTGAGGTCGCGCATGACTTCCAGTTCGAACTCTTTCCAGCCGATGACGGACGCTTCCACTAAGATTTCGGTGGTGGGCGACAGGTCGAGCCCGCTGGCCGCGGCCGCTTCGAATTCTTCGGCGTTGTAGGCCGTTCCGGCGCCGGTGCCGCCTAAGGTGTAGGAGGGACGGATAATGGCCGGGTAACCGATGTCGGCCACTACCGCCATCGCTTCTTCCAGGGTGTGGGCGAACCCTCCCTTGGGACAGTCGAGGCCGATGCGCGTCATGGCTTCCTGGAAGCGCTCCCGGTTTTCGGCCTTTTCGATGGCTTCCGGTTTGGCGCCGATCATTTCCACGCCGAATCGCTTCAGCACCCCCTCGCGGTGGAGGTCCATGGCTACGTTAAGTCCGGTCTGCCCGCCCAGCGTGGGCAGGAGCGCGTCGGGCCGTTCCCGTTCGATGACGGCGGCGCAGACCTCCGGCGCTACAGGCTCTACGTAGGTCCGGTCGGCCATCTCGGGATCGGTCATGATGGTGGCCGGATTGCTGTTGACCAGGACGACGGAGTAGCCTTCTTCTTTGAGGGCTTTGCACGCCTGGGTGCCGGAATAGTCAAACTCACAGGCCTGGCCGATGATGATGGGGCCGGAGCCGATGAGCATGATTTTCTCTATGTCGGTGCGTTTGGGCATAATGGCCGGTTGGGAGGGGTCCGTAGGGGCGCGGTAATCGCGCCCGGGCGGGGAGACCCCGCCCCTACAAATTCATAAAAACGCCTGCGACCCTGTTGGGGAGACCGCAGGCGGGCTGAAGACGACATGTGACGAAGGTTCTGGATCAGATTTTCTGGAGGAGGACCAGGTAGACCAGAAGCAGCATAAAAAGCAGCGTCACAAGATAGCAGGCCTTGAGGAAGAGGTCTTTGGCCCTGCTTTTGGGTTCGGTGTGAATCGGCAGCGCCTGGGGAAGAACAGCCCCCGGGAAGCGTTCCTGTTCGATCAGTTCCTCCAGTTTGGGGTCGCACTCTCTAATGGCCCGAAGGATGAGGCGTTTGTTTCGAGCCACGCGTTCTGCAAAGCGTTCCCGGGAGGGTTTGACGCTCTGTCCCTCCGGGAAGAGTTCTCTGTTTTCCACTTCCTGGCGATCTTCAATCAGGCTGAGGGCGCGGGCACGGGCCAGCTTTTCGGACAGTTTCTGCATCTGCTTCCTGTCGTGAATATGTTCGCGTATCACCTTGCCGCACATTTCCACAAAGTGGTCCAGGTCCGCCATGATTTCACCTTCGCTGAGACCGAGGAGATAAGACTCCTCAATCATTTCATCGATGCTTTCTCGAATATCGGGCATGCGGATCGCTTTCTATTGCCGGGTGTCTGAGTAAAATTGAAGATAACGGTGCTGATCCTCTGCGTTTCGAACCTGCTGCTCGGCCGCCGGCAGGGCGGCAACAATATCTCCTGCAATGAGTCCCGCCTGGCTTTGAGCGGCAAGATCTCCGGCCAGGCCGTGCAGGTAGACGCCCAGGCAGGCCGCGTGTTCAACCTCCAGGCCCTGGCCGATGAGCGCGGCCAGCAGGCCGGTGAGGACGTCGCCGCTGCCCCCTGTAGCCATGCCGGCATTGCCGCTGGGGTTGACAAAGCCCTCGCCACCGGGCGTTGCCACCACCGTGGGGGCGCCTTTGAGTACGACCGTTACGCCCACAGCTGTTGCCAGCTCTTTCGCCGCCCCGAGGGGGTCCTTTGAGGTATCGATGCCGGTGAGACGGCTGAATTCTCCCGGATGGGGCGTGATGATTGCAGGGGCGGAGAGCGCCTTCAGACGGTGGACCTCTCCGGCGAGCGCATTGAGCGCATCGGCGTCCAGGACCATCGGGATGCGGACATCCTGAATGATCCGTTTGACCAGTTCGACCGTTTCCCGGTGGACGCCAAGGCCCGGACCCAGGGCCAGGCTGTCGGCTGTTTCTATGAGCCGCTGAATCTCCCCTCGGGCACGGAGAGACAAACATCGCGCCTTCCGGACCTCCGGCAGGGGGCGGGTCATGGCTTCGGTCAGTTTAATCTCTAAGATGTCGTTGAGGCTTTCGGGCACACCGACCGTGACCAGTCCTGCGCCCGCTCTGAGAGCGGCGGCCGCCGAGAGGGTTGCTGCTCCGGTGAGGCCGACAGACCCGGCGACGATGGCTACTCGCCCACAGTCTCCCTTGTGCGCCGTTGGCTCCCTACGAGGCAGCAGCGAGGCGCCTCCGTGGGCGGCCACCAGATACGTCCGGTCGGGTTCGGCCTCAACCGCCGGGGCCGGCAGCCCGATGTCGACCAGGTGCAGACGGCCGCACAGACTCCGTCCCGGATAAAAGAAGTGGCCGAGCTTGGGCTGACCGAAAGTGACGGTAGATGCGGCTGCTGCGCAGGAGCCTTCCGAGCGGCCGGTGTCGGCGTTGAGCCCCGAGGGGACATCGACGGCCACGATGGGGCAGCGGGCCTCACTCAGCAGGGTGATCGCGTCTGCGACGAGGCCCCTGGGGCCCCCTCGGATGCCGGTGCCCAAGAGGGCATCGACCGCGGCCTGGGCGTCTGCAAGGGCCTGCCGGACCTCTGGAAGATCCTCGGGCGCCCGAATTTCCTGGATGTGAAGGCCACACTCACGGGCCCGATCCAGGTTGAGCCGGGTGTCGCCTTTCACGTCGTCTGCCGACGCGAAGAGGAAGGTGCGAACCTGTGCGCCGCTTAAAGACGCCAGGCGGGCGGCGACAAAGCCGTCGCCGCCGTTGTTGCCTTTGCCGCAGAGGAGGGTGATTGCGCGATCTTGAAAGCCGCCCAGCAGCTCTTTGAGGACGCAGGCCACACCCCGGCCGGCCGTTTCCATCAGCACATCGCCGGGGATGCCGCTTTCGATGGCCCTCTGATCGATGCGGGCCATCTGTTCACCGGTTACAAGCCTGGTGTGGGCATGCTTCATTGTTGCTCTTCGGCGATGGTAACGGCACAGGGCCTGGGTGCCCGAAATCGGTCTCAAACTTGCCTAAAAATACAGGAATCCCCAGGTCAAAGCAACCGTTTTTTGTGGTCAGGGTCAGGGGTAGAAACGGCAGCCGGGAAAAGGTAAGCGTTGTGCGCACGGATTGTGAACGCCAATGTTTGCAGGACAAATTGCTTGACAGAAGATAGACGCTTTTCTATACTTTTTTAACCTCAACAATGGGTTGGTTCCCTGAGATGATGATGTGCCGGTGGGGTGTCCGAGCGGTCGAAGGAGACGGTCTTGAAAACCGTTGACCCTCAGGGGTCCGTGGGTTCGAATCCCACCCCCACCGCCAAGAAAGAAGGCAGAGGGCAGAGGGCAGAGGGCAAAGGTGAAGACCATTCGGCTTGTTTCTTTTGCCCTTTGCCCTTTGTCCTTTGCCCTTTTTGACTTGATTCCGGTGGTTGTTTTTGTTATGATTTATAGCTATTAATGAATAAGCGATCCGGAGAGGTGCTGGAGTGGCTGAACAGGGCGGCCTGCTAAGCCGTTGTAGGGGGTAACCTCTACCGAGGGTTCGAATCCCTCCCTCTCCGCCACTTTTTTGCCTTTTTTGCACGGTACGGGTTTCTAAAATGACCGAGACAGTTCTTCGATTTGCGCCTTCTCCCACCGGCGGGTTTCACCTGGGAAATGCACGGACGGCGCTGTTCAATTACCTTTATGTGCAGCATTACGGTGGGAAGCTGCTGCTGCGGGTGGAGGATACCGACCAGAAGCGGTATACCGAGGCGTCGCTGCGGACGATCTTAGAAGGCTTAGACTGGCTGGGCATTTCGTTTGACGGTGAGCCGGTGTATCAGTCGCAGAATGCGGAGGCCCATCGGCTTGCCGCGCAGCAGCTTCTGGACAGCGGACATGCCTATTATTCTTATCTGAGTCCAGAAGAGCTGGAGGCTGAGCGCAAGCAGGCCGTGGCCGAAAAGCGGCAGATCCGGTTTGACCGGGACCTGACCCCGGAACAGGGTGCGGAAAAAGAGGCCCGGGGGCTGCCGAAGGTGGTTCGCTTTCGGATACCGGAAGGGGAGACGGTCTGGCAGGATCGGATTCGGGGTGTGCTCAGGTGGGAGAACGAGGTTATCTCGGATTTTGTCATTCTTCGGGCCGACGGGTCTCCGACCTACCATCTTGCCGTGGTGGTGGACGATCACGAGATGGGGGTCAGTCTGGCGCTGCGCGGGGGGGACCACCTTTCCAACACACCCAAGCAGATGATGCTGTTTGAAGCTCTGGGGTGGGAGGTTCCAGAGTATGCGCACAACACGCTCACGCTGGGGTCGGACGGGAAGAAGCTGAGCAAGCGCCACGGGGCTACTACGGTTACGGAATACCGTGAAAAGGGTTATTTGCCCGAAGCGATGTTCAACTTTCTGGGGCTGCTGGGGTGGGCGCCGGGGGACGGCCGGGAGTTTTTTACGCGCGAGGAATTGATTGAGGCCTTCACGGTTGAGGGCATGTTAGAGAAAGATTCGGTGTTCGACGAGCAGAAGTTAGAGTGGCTCAACGGCGAACACCTCCGGGCAAAACCGCTTGCAGACCTGGTGCAGGAGGCGGCGCCTCTGTGGGTTGCAGAGGGGTGGATTACGGACGGTGAGGCAGACACCCGCAGGGATGAGTTGACGAAGATTGTGGGTCTGGTGCAGGAGCGGGTTCGCACGATCCAGGATTTTCGGACGTTCGGATACTTTTTTAAAGATCCCGATCACTACGAGGAAAAGGCCCGGAAGAAGCAATGGAAGGCCGATACGCCGGCCCGGATGGAGACGCTGATTTCACGGCTGGAGGCGCTGGCGTCCTTCAGTGAATTGGAGGTTGAAGAGACCACGCGGACGCTGGCCGGTGAACTGGGGATTTCGACGGCGAAGCTGATTCACCCGACCCGGCTGGCCTTGAGCGGCGTGGGTTTTGGACCCGGGCTGTTTGAGTTGATGGAAGTGCTGGGACGGGAAACCTGCATCCGGCGGATGCGAAAAGCGCTTGAAATTTTGGGACAGGAAGACACGGTTCCGGCGGGTTAGTCCGTGTCATCCATTTTTTATTTGTTTGTGCTGCCCCCTCGTCTAATGGCAAGACATGCGGCTCTGGACCGTAGAATCGGGGTTCGAATCCCTGGGGGGCAACCAATTCCAGATCAGCGCCTCTGTCGCATGTGCGGTAGGGGCGCTGCTGCTTCTATTTTGGATTGAAGGGCCGTTATTCCGAAATTTGCAATGGGGTATCTATGATGTCTATGTTGTTGAGTTTTGACGGGGCGTCCGATTTTTTGAGGGCGTATTTTCTGTGGGGGTTGTCCTCGCAGCGCCGGTAAGTGGATCGCAGAGCGTTTATCGAATCTGTTTGTTGACTCTATTTTCCGCTGTGAGGTGATTGCTATGAAAAATGTAGACGATAAGAACCTGGGGGTTGAAAGTGAGAGCCCCTCCGATTTCATTCGAGATATAATCCGGGAAGACCTGAAGATAGGGAAACACGACCGTATTGTGACCCGATTTCCGCCGGAGCCGAACGGGTATTTGCAGATCGGGAACGCCTTTGCTTTTAGCCTGAATTTTGGTGTGGCGGAAGAGTTCGGCGGAATCTGCAATTTGCGGTTTGACGATACCAACCCGGTGAGGGAAGAAACAGAATATGTGGAGTCTATGAAGGAGGACATAAAATGGATGGGGTTCGATTGGGGTAATCGGCTGTATTTTGCCTCAGACTATTTCGATCAGCTCTACGAATTTGCCATCCAGTTGATCAAGAAAGGCAAGGCATATGTGTGCGATCTGAGCCCTGAGGAAATTCGGGAATACCGGGGATCGGTGACCGAGCCGGGGAAAGAGAGTCCCTACCGAAACCGATCGGTGGAGGAGAATCTGGATTTGTTCGAGCGAATGAAAGACGGGGAGTTCGCGAACGGATCCCGAACGCTCAGGGCAAAGATTGACATGGCATCGCCGAATATGAACATGCGCGATCCGGTGATGTACCGGATTCTCCATGTAGAGCATCACCGGACGGGCGATACGTGGTGCATCTACCCGACGTACGATTGGGCCCACGGGCAGTCGGATTCCATCGAAGGGGTGACCCATTCGCTTTGCAGCATTGAGTTTGCCAACCACCAGACCCTTTACAACTGGTATATCAAAGAACTGGAGATTTTTCCCTCGCGCCAGATCGAGTTTTCTCTATTGAACATTACTTTTACGGTGGTGAGCAAGCGATATTTGCGGCAACTGGTGGAAGAGGGGTACGTAAGCGGCTGGGATGATCCACGGATGCCCACCCTGAGGGGCATGCGCAGAAGAGGGGTGCCGCCCGAGGCGATCAGGGATTTTATCCGGCGGGTGGGCGTGAACCGGCGGGATACGGTGGCGGAAATGGATCTGTTTGAGTCGTATATTCGCGAGCATCTGAACAAGACGGCGCCCCGGGTGATGGGGGTAATCAATCCTCTGAAAGTCGTGATCGAAAACTATCCGGAGGGTGAGGAGGAGACGTTTGAGGCGATGAATAACCCGGAGGATCCGTCGGCCGGTACACGGCAGGTGCCGTTTTCACGGGTGGTCTACATTGAGCGGGACGATTTTATGGAGGATCCGCCCAAAAAGTTCCGCCGGCTGGCGCCGGGTCGGGAGGTTCGGCTCAGGGCGGCGTGTTATATTACCTGCCGGGAGATGGTGAAGGACGAAAACGGAGAGGTGGTGGAACTGCGCTGCACGTTTGATCCGGAGAGCCGGGGCGGGTCCACACCGGACGGCCGGAAGGTGCGGTCCACGCTGCACTGGGTGTCGGCCGCACACGCGGTGGAGGCGGAGGTGCGCCTGTACGATCGGCTGTTTGTAACGGAGAACCCGCTGGAGGGCCAGGATTTTACGGCCAGTCTGAATCCGAACTCGCTGGAGGTGCGGTCTGCGTGTTATATCGAGCCCAGTGTGAAGGGCGCAGCGCCGGGAACCCTCTACCAGTTCGAGCGGTTGGGATATTTTTGTGTGGATCCCGATTCGTTGGAGGAGAAGCCGGTATTTAACCGGACGATCACGCTGCGGGATTCATGGGCAAGGATGCAGAGGGGTCAGGGGGCAGGGGGCAAGGGTCGGTAGGGGCGACCCGCCGGGTCGTCCATTGCAGAAGGGTCTGCGCCGCTGTCTATAGCGATGCAGGCCTTTTTTGTGGTTTGCGTTAGCGGGACAGAGCGGCCTGTGTGCGCGGTGGACTTGCGTTTGTGGCAATTTGCGCCAGGCGGATGATGCGGTTCTGCGCTTCGGGGGACAGACCGCCGCCCACGTTGGCGGCAACGATTGCCTGCAGCATTTGGGCGCGTTCTACGGCGGCGGTGTAAAGGGCGCGGTGTTCCTTTCCGGTACGGACCAGGATGTCCCGTTTGACCAGGTCTTCCAATGCATCCTGAAGGGTCTGGTAGGTCCAGCCGGAGGGCAGGCTGAGATAGAGCCGGCGGATGTCGATGGTTCCCGCGGCCCAGACCCGTTCTAAGATGTCGATCTCCCAGTCGTCCGGTTGAAGGTCTTCCGGCGTTCGCCGGTGCCGGGTCACCTGTTGGGCGATGGCCTCCATGCTGTGCCGGAGCGCTCCCACTGTCAAAGAGATCCCGCCAACGGCGACCATTGCATAGGTGTTGTCGGCCCTGTAGGCAGCGTAGAATGCCGTGCCTTCCATGGCGGCCATCGCGGGGATGGCCAGCCAGGCTGAGCCCGACCCTCTGCCCGGGGCGGGCAACCGGGTCCATTGGGCCACCCGCTGCTTGATCAGGCTGATCTCGTCGACTGGATCGGGTTCGGGGGTGTATGTCGAAAGGTCCGTCAGCCGGTTGTCCAGCTCCAGGACTTCGGCCAGGGTCGGGCGTTTTTCGAAAAGGATGGAGCGGGGAGGGTCAGAGTGGACAGGTTCGGCCGGTTCAGGTTCCGGGGGAGAGGGATCGGCTTTTGCCTGCGGCGGCAGGAAAGCGGTCTTTTGAAGCGGTCGTTCTGCAACAGGGGGATCATCCGGTTCAGGCGTCTGCGGCTCCGGAGGGGGCGTCTCTCCAGGTGAGACCATTTCCAGCAGGATCGGAGGCGGAATTTCCGGCTGCGGCGTCCGGTTCAGGCGGACCGCCACCAGGAGCGGGAGCAGAATTAGGTGAAGCCCCACGGAGATGGCGATATAAGGTGTGAGCCGTTTCATACATTGAGAGATATATCAAGAAGCGTGCCAGGCTTATTCTTGACAGTATTCGCACCGGCCTCGAAACGCAAAATTCATATAACTTTTTATTTATAAATAGTTTGTATAAAAATCTGGCTCGAATGGCATAAGGATCGATTGTTTTTCTAAAGACGGCGGCAACCCGAATTTGAACCTTCTGTGTGACTACAGATCACAGATGTGGCGATTTATCTACTCCTGAGGGTCAGCCCTGCGCAGGAGTAGATAAATATAGGTTGAATTTTACAGATGAGGCATTATTTTAGATCAACGTGGATATTTATGAAGACCTGTTGGATGCTTTTAAGGAGGATGCGCCATGGAGTTACACGGAAAGAACCTGATTGGCGGGAGCGCTTCGGGCGAAGGGACGTATACGTTTCAGGCGTACAATCCGTCGCTGGGTATGGATCTGGACCCTCTGTTTTATGAGGCCACGCCTGCGGAGGCGGAACGCACGATGCGGCTTGTCGAGGCGGCGTTTCACGAGTACCGTCAGCAGCCGCCGGATGCGCGGGCGGATTTTCTGGAGCGGGCGGCGGACGAGATTATGAACCTGGGGGATGCGTTGATCGAGCGGTGCAGCGCCGAGACCGGGTTGGGGGTGGACCGGCTGGTGGGCGAGCGGGGGCGGACAGTGAACCAGATCCGGATGTTCGCCGCGCTGGTGCGGGAGGGGTCGTGGGTGGACGCCCGAATCGACCGCGCGATTCCGGACCGGGAGCCGCTTCCCAAGCCGGATGTGCGGTTGATGCTGATGCCGGTGGGGCCGGTGGTGGTGTTCGGCGCGAGCAATTTTCCCCTGGCATTTTCGGCTGCCGGAGGGGATACGGCGTCGGCGCTGGCCGCCGGGTGCCCGGTGGTGGTGAAGGCGCACCGGTCTCACCCGGGCACGGCGGAGCTGGTGGGACGGGCGGTGCAGAAGGCGGCTGCGGATGCGGGCATGCCGGAAGGGGTATTTTCCGTGCTTCAGGGGCGGGGGCGAGAGGTGGGCATGGCGCTGGTGAAACATCCGGCGACGAAGGCGGTGGGGTTTACAGGATCGCAAAAGGGGGGACGGGAGCTGTACGATGCGGCCGCGGCCCGGCCGGTGCCGATTCCGGTGTATGCGGAGATGGGCAGTTTGAATCCGGTGTTTGTGCTTCCCGGGGCGGTGGAGGCCCGGGGGGAGGCGTTTGCGCAGGGGCTGTGCCAGTCGGTGAACTTAGGGGTGGGGCAGTTCTGCACGAACCCGGGGCTGGTGCTGGTGCTGCAAGGCGAGGGGCTGGACCGGATCACGGGCAGGCTTGAGGAATTGTTCTCGGAAACGTCGCCGGCGACGATGCTGAATCCCGGCGTCTGCGAGGCCTATGGGGCGGGGGTGCAGGCGGTGCAGACGGCGGCGGGAGTAGAGCTTGTGGGGAGGACTACAGCAACACCCGATCCGGGTAAGACAGAGGCGGCCGCACACGTGTTTACGACCGATGTGCAGACGTTTCTGAGCACAGAGCAGCTCGGTCAGGAGGTGTTCGGTCCGGCCACGCTGGTGGTTGGGTGCGGGTCTAAAGCGGATATGGAGGAGGTTGCTCGGAGGCTGGAGGGACATCTGACCGCCACACTGCACGGTACGGAGGAGGATTTGGCGGAGCACCAAACGCTGATTTCGATTCTGGAAGACAGGGTGGGACGATTGATTTTCAACGGATTTCCGACCGGGGTGGAGGTGTGCGCGTCTATGCACCACGGGGGGCCGTATCCGGCCACGACGGACGGACGGTCCACGTCGGTGGGCACGGCGGCGATTTACCGGTTCACGCGCTTATGCTGTTATCAGAATTTCCCGCAGAGGGCACTGCCGCCGGAGCTGCAAGATACAAATCCGCGCGGGATCTGGCGGCTGGTGGATGGGGCGTTCACGAAGGAGGCGGTGTAGAATCAGTAACAGTCAGTCAGCCCGATTCTGCGCTTGACAGACCGAACGGATTGACGTATATTTTTTTCAAATTAATACGTCATTTTGTTCGGAGGTGAATATGCAGACCAAGCTTACCTTGCGGCTGGATGAGGATCTGATCCGCCGCGCCAAGGCTTTTGCCAGGGCAAGCGGAAAGTCGGTTTCTAAGATGGTGGCCGACTATTTCGCAACCCTGGAGAAGGATGAACAGGACTTTCAAATGACGCCGGTGGTTCGATCCTTAAAAGGCGCCCTGCGCGGCCAGGATGTGGATGTAGAGGATTACCGCCGCTATCTGGAGAGCAAGTATCTGTGAAGGTCCTTTTCGATACAAACGTCGTCCTGGACCTTCTGCTGGACCGCGAGCCGTTTTCGACGCTGGCGGCGCAGCTCTTTTCAAGGGTGGAAGGCGGTGAGGTTGAGGGATCTATCTGCGCGACCACGGTGACGACGGTCCATTATCTCGCCCGCAAAGCGGTAGGGAATCGACAGGCCCGGGGGGAAGTTCAAAAGCTGCTGGACCTGTTTGAGGTTGCGCCCGTGGACCGGACCGTGCTGGAGGGCGCCCTAACTTCGAAGTTTGCGGATTTCGAAGATGCGGTGCTGCATCAAGCGGCGTTGAATGCAGGCGTGCAGGGGATTGTGACTCGCAATATCCAGGATTTCAAAGGCGCAAAGATCCCCGTCTATTCGCCCGAGGAACTGGCGCGATTGTTGCAGGTACGAGATGGTGCGGGAAGCGACCAGGATCAGGACGATATCAAACGTTCGAAAAGGGAGTCCGAGGAAGGTTGATATGTCAGCAAAATTCGACGCGGCGTCAGCGGTGAGGGCTGACCAGGGTGGTTAAGAAAGACCGTGGTGAACCGAATAACAAGGCTCCGGGGAAGATTCTCCGGGGCCTTTTCTTTTGCGGGGCTCAGGGCACGGACGAGACGAGGTACTCAAGGTGTATATTGTCCTGCCGGGTGAGGGCGAATGCGCGACCGGCCGGAATCAAGACGGTGTCTCCCCTGAAAGCGCGACAGGATTCCTCGTCTGCTCGGATTTCGGCATTGCCGTCAAGAAGGGTGAGGGCGGCGAAGGAGGCGCCTGTGGTGTGTTCGGTGATGGCCTGGGTGGGGCTGAAGCGTTCTAAGCGGAAGTGGTCGGATTCGGCGAGAAGGGTGTGGTTTTCCTGTGCGCCAGGGAGCGTGCGCCAGTGAAGGGGTTCCCGGCTCCGGTCGTCGAATGTGATGACGTCTAAGGCCCGGTCGATGTGAAGCTCCCTCGGGCTGCCGTCGGGGCCGGGGCGGTTGTAGTCGTAGATGCGGAAGGTGAGGTCGCTGGACTGCTGGACTTCGTAGACCATTACGCCTTTGCAGAGGGCATGTACGGCGCCGGGGGGCATGGCGATGACATCTCCGGGCTGGACGGTGAAGAATTGGACGGCGTCTTCTACGCATTCACTCCGGACCGCGGCTTCAAATTCGGGTTTGCCGACGCCGTCTTTCAGACCGTAGGCGATTTGGCCGTTGTCTGAATGGAGGACGTACCAGGCCTCCGCTTTTCCGAATTCCCCCAGGCCCTGCTTTCGGGCGTACGCGTCGTCGGGATGGACCTGGATGGAGAGGTTCTGTTGGGCGTCTAAGAGTTTGATCAGGAGGGGGAATTCGCCCGCATACCGGCTGTGGAGGCGATCGCCGAGGAGCTCTTTGCCGTGCGTTTCGACCAGGCGGCGGAGGGTCCAGCCCGAGAGGGGGCCGCCGGCGACCATGCTTTCCATTTCGGGATAGCCGGAGACTTCCCAGGATTCGCCGATGGATTTGCCGGGCGGCAGAGGTTTGTTATACTGCCGCTGGAGACCGCGACCTCCCCAGATCATTTCCCGGAGGTAGGGGCGCATGGGGAGCAGGGCAGGGAGCATGAAGGCGCTCCTAGAAAAGAGATTGAAGATTGAAAAATGGGGGTGGGCGATGGGTTAGAAGATAGGGTGCGGGGGATGGGATGTCAATCCTGTTTCGGATTATGGACGGAGGTGGTTGAACACAGGGATTCGGCTCTGTGAATTCTGCTTGCGATTGAGGAAAGATCGCATTAGGTTATGGTCATATTTTGAAACGGTGGCGACCGGTGTTTTGAAAGGAGGATGGGATGGTCAAGCTGGCGACAATGACGAGCGTTTGTCCGGACTGGAACCTGGACCAGATTGTTGAAGGCATGAAACGCCACGGGTACGAGGGGCTGGAGCCCCGCATCGGCTGGGGGCATGCGGCGGGGATCGAGTTGGAGATGTCGGCGGACGCGCGGCAAGCCGTTCGGGAGCGGTTTGAACAGGAAGGACTGGGGATTTGCTGTGTTGCAACCGGCGCCCGGTTTGCGGATGCGGAGAAGCTGGAGAAATCGATCGAGGAAGCGAAAGCGGGGATCGATCTGGCTGCGGGCCTGGGTGCGTCGTTGATTCGGACGTTTGGCGGCGCCCGGGGGAGCGGCGAGCTGAACGGGATCGTCCACCGGACGGCCGAGGCCTACAAAGGGGTGGTAGACCACGCGGCGGAGAAGGGAGTGACGGTGTTGATGGAGACGCACGATGAGTGGTGCGTGTCCACACAGGTGCGGGAGGTGGTAGAGCGGGTGGACCACTCCAACCTCCGGGTGCTGTGGGACCTGATGCATCCCCAGCGGTTTATGGAGCGGCCGGAGGAGACGTTTGGGACAATTGGGCACCTGACGGCGCATTTGCACGCGCACGACGGGCGCTACGAGACGCCGGAGTCGCGCATTGGCAATGTGCCGCTGGGAGAGGGCACGATCGACCATGCAACACCGCTGAAGCTGTTGAACGGGGCGGGATTTGACGGGTACTTTTCGGTGGAGGTGATCCACAAGTCCGGAAGCGATCACGATGCGGACGGGGTGCTGGGGCAGTATGCGGAGGCGTTCAGGGGAATTGTAGAGCGATTATAATATTGCGCAATCCGCAATTGGACCGGGGTGATTGTGAACCTGATCGTGTTGTGCAGCGATACGTATCGCGTGGACCATCTGAGCTGTTACCGGTCTGACTCTCCAGTGCACGGCGTTCGGGAATTACGCCAGCGTGCGCACCCGGGCGTGGAACTACCAGACGCCCTGGGTGAAGAACGACTGGGAGGAGATGGCCGAAGGCCAGCGGAAGCTGTCGCCGCCCGAGCTTTATGACCTACAGGCCGATCCGGATGAACTGCACGATGTGGCGGCCGAGCATCCGGATGTGGCGGCCGAATATCACGGGATGCTGATGGATTATATCGAGAAAAATCGGGCGTTGACGCGGGGATCTCTGGAGGTGGGAGACGCAGCGTTTAAAGAGGTGCCGCTGTTTGATCAGTCGCAGTTGTAAGGGAGTTCCAAGTTCCAGGTTCCAGGTTCTAAGTTCGAGTTTCGAGTTAAAGGAGGGCGAGATGGCGAGGAAACTGGGGGTGCTGGTTCACGGCGCAGGATGGGTGTCGACGCAGCATATTGTGGCGTTTCACAACAATCCGCATACCGAAGTGGTGGCGGTTTCGAGCCGGAAGCTGGCGAGCGCCAGGGCGCGGGCGGAGGAGGCGGGGCTGGAGGGGGTCGGGCTGTACAATAATTATGAGAAGGCATTGCAGCATGAGGGGGTGGATATTGTTTCGGTGTGTACGCCGCAGCGTTTGCACGCGAAGAATACGATTGCCGCGGCGGAGGCGGGAAAACATATTGTGATTGAGAAGCCGATCGCCAACAGCTTAGATGAGATGAAGGCGATGCGGCGGGCGGTGCGGAAGGCGAAGGTGCGGACTATCGTCAGTTTTGTACTGCGGTGGAACCCGCTGTTTGAGACGATCAAGGCGATGGTTGCCGACGACGCCCTGGGCGATGTGTACTATGTGGAGACCGATTATCAGCACGATATCGCGAGCTGGTGGACGGGCTGGGATGAGGCGCGGAAGAAGCGGACGGGGGTCAGCGCGTTCCTGACCGGGGGATGTCACGCCATTGACTCGCTGCGCTGGTTCGCCGGCCAGGGGGAGTTCGAGGCGGCAAAGCCGGTGGAGGTGTTCGCTTATTCCGGAGGCTACCGCAAGGGGTTGACAAAGGAGTTCAACTATCTGGCCAATAAATGGATGGCCAGCAAGCCGCTGGAGTACGATGACTTAGAGGTGGCTCTGGTGAAGTTTTCCAACGGCGCCGTCGGAAAGGTTTCGGTGAATTACGGGTGTGTTATGCCTTATACCTTCCCGGTGGAAATTTTTGGGAGCAAGGGAACGGTTAAGGACAACCGGGTCTGGTCGCACAAGTATCCGGGCCAGAACAGCTGGGTAGAGATTCCGGCGATTCTCCCGGACACCGCGGATGTGACGCACCACCCCTTCCAGGGACAGATGGACCATTTTGTGGACTGTATTCTGAAACGAAAAGAGTCGCACTGCAACCTGGAAGATGGGATTGTGAGTCACGAGATTGCGTTTGCTGCGCTTGAGTGTTATAAGACGAAAAGGCCGGTGAGGTTGCCGTTGATTAGAGGTTAAGGGGATCCGATGGCCAAGCGGAAGCGGAACCTGGTGCTGTTCGGGGTGGACAGCCTCCGGGCCGATCATATGAGCTGTTACGGGTACGGGCGGTTGACGACGCCGCATATCGACCGGCTGGCGACGCAGGGGGTGCTGTTCGAGCGCAATTACAGCCCCCATATTCCAACCACGTCGGCGTATGCGTCGATGCTGACCGGGATGGATTGTTTTTCGACCCAGGTGGTGGCGCTGCGGCACAGGGGGGGACTCCGGAAGGACGTGGCCTCGCTGCCGGAGATTTTGCGGGGGGCGGGGTACAATACGACCTGTGTGGGGTTTACGGGGAATCCGAGTTCGCGGGGGTTCGACGAGTACCTGGACTATAAGGCCTGGGGGAACTGGGAGGAGCGGCCGCTGCGGAAGGCGGAGGGGTTGAACGAGGTGGCGATTCCGGAGCTGGAGCGTCTGGCAGGGGACGATAAGCCCTTTTTTCTGTTTCTCAGACATATGGATCCTCACGCGCCCTATCTGCCGCCCTCGCCTTATGACGCCATGTTTTACAGCGGCGATCCGTGCGATCCGTCGGTGACCTCGATGGCGCCGGTGATGGCGTTCAAGCCGTTCCGGGACTTTTTTGCAAGCTGGATGCCGCCCGGGGTTACGGATGCGGAGTACGGGATTGCCCAGTACGACGGCGAAGTCGCCTATATGGACGCCTGCATCCAGCGGATTCTGACGCGGCTGGACGAGCTGGGGCTGGCCGAGGATACGCTGGTGGTGTTCAACGGGGACCACGGCGAGACGCTGATGGAGCACGAATGCTATTTTGACCACCACGGGATATACGACTGCACCCTGCACGTGCCGCTGATTCTCCGTCTGCCCGGGCGGCTGCCGGAGGGGATGCGAGTGCCGGGGTATACGACGCACCAGGATCTGGCGCCCACGATTCTGGAACTGTTAGGGGTTAAGGCGAAGATCACATTCGACGGCCGGAGCCTGATGCCCCTGGTTCGGGGGCGGCGGGTGTCCCACACGCCGGAGTTCTATATTACCGAGGCGACCTGGATGCGCAAGCACGGGTGGCGGACGGCCGAGTGGAAGCTGATTGTGGCGCTGGAGCCGGATTTTCACTTTAAACCGGAGGTGGAGCTTTACAATCTGGTGGAAGATCCGGGCGAGAATGTGAACCTGGCCGGGAAGGAGCCGGAGGTGGTGCGGATGCTGCAAGACCGGATGGCGGCCTGGATCGCCCGGCGGGAAGCGGAGACGGGGAAGGCGAACCCGATGTACACGAATCTTCAGTGGCACGGCAAGGAGCGCCAGGGTCCTTTTCCGAGTTCGGAAGCCGCTTATAAGGAGCTTTACATCGGTTCGGTGAAGACGGCGGAACAACTGCAGGCGAGAGACGCGAAGAAGGTGAAGACGAAGAAGGTGAAGAGGGCGAAGAAGTCGAGGGCCGGGAAGTAGCTTTCGAGGAGGTGCGATATGGCTCTGGGAGAGGGAGACTATAGATACGAGGAGGTGGTGGGGTGGGCGAAGCTGTCCGAAGGGTGGGTTTTTTCACTGGTGTCGGATGCAGCGGTTGATTCGAAGGGGCGCATCTTTGCGTTTACCCGGGGGAAGCATCCGGTTGTGGTGTTTGATAAGGAGGGAAATTTTGTCACGTCGTGGGGGTACGGAGAGTTCGGTATCTCTCCGCACTTAGTAAGCCAGTCGCACGGGATTTTTATCGGCCCGGACGATGAGGTCTACCTGACCGATGCGTACCAGCATGTTGTGCGCCGGTACACGCTGCTGGGCGATAAGGAGGAGGAGTGGGGCACGCCCGGTGTGCCCGGTGTGACTTATTACAACCGCGAATACAATATGCCAACGGGAGTGGCGATCGCTCCGGATGGATCGATCTACGTTTCGGACGGATACGGCAACCGGTGTGTGCACAAGTACTCGTCGGAGGGAGAGTACCTGCTGTCGTGGGGCGAGGCGGGCAGCGGCCCCGGACAGTTCGCCGTGGTTCACAACATCGGATGCGACAGGACGGGCCGGGTGCTGGTGTGCGACCGGGAGAACGATCGGATTCAGATTTTCGATCCGGACGGCAGCTTGATGGAAGTGTGGACGGATGTGGCGGCGCCGGGGGATGTATGGATTACAGACGACAACACCATTTATGTGGCCGAACAGGGGGCGGGCGGACGCGTCAGCGTGTGGTCGCCGGAGGGGGAGCGGCTCTGCCGGTTTGAAGGGGAGCGAGAGGTGCAGTCGCCGCACGGGATTTGTGTGGACGATGAGGGGAGTATTTACGTGGCGGAGATCGGGGCGGGCGATCGGGGACAGCGGCTGCAGAAGTTTGCTCGGGTGTGAAAAGGTTTCGAAAACAATATAATCAAGGAGATAGATATGAGTGCAGACCTTCCGCTGCTTGAGGTTTCGGGGGGTCCGAGGGAGCGGGGGCGGGCGCACGGGGAGGCGTTTCGGGAGGAGATTGCACCGCTGCTGCCGGCTTACTTCGACTATATGGACGCCACGAGCCGGAACCACGGGGTCGAGCCGGTGACGAAGGCGCGAGCGCTGGAGATCTGCGGGACATATATCGAGCCGGCAGAGCGGTATGCGCCGGATCTGGTGGAAGAGGTGAGGGGGATTGGAGAGGGGGCGGACGTTCCGTTTGAGGAGGTTGTGGCGCTAAACGCTTTTCTGGATCTGTTCGACTACCTGTCTCCGTCCTTTGTGGAGGCGGGATGCACGACGCTGATGGCGCCGGGTGACCGGGCCGGGGCCGGGGCGATGATCGGGCAGAATTACGATTTGCCAGGGATTTTTGCGCCGGCAGCGGTGCTGTTGAAAGTGGCAGGGGAAGAGGGACCGGATGCGCTGATCTATACGACGGCGGGGATGCTGGGGTGCGCGGGGCTCAACAGCGCGGGGATCGGGGTGGTGATCAACAATCTGATTCCGGAAGATGCGGGGTCCGGTGTGCCCTACCCGTTTTTGATCCGGCGGATTCTGGCGGCGGAGCAGATCGGCGATGCCGTTGATGCGGTGGCGGCGGTTCGCCGGGCGTCGGGGATGAATTACGTGCTGTGCGATCGGCACGGGGAGATCTACGACTTGGAGACGACGGCCGGAGAGGTCGAGGTGTCCTGTCCTTTTGACGGGCCGATGGCCCACTCGAACCACTATCTGGCCGAACGGCTCAAACCGCTGGAGCGGCGGGCGTGGGACCAGCGGGGGCAGAGCATTGCCCGGTGGGGGCGCGCAACGCGGCTGCTGCGGGGCAGCGACCGGCTGGACGCGAATGCTCTGAAGGGAGCGCTTGGCGACCATGTGAACAGCCCCATCGCGATCTGCCGGCACAACGAGATGCACAAGGGCGAGGGGTGCGGGCAGACGATCTGCGGGGTTGTGCTGGAGCCGCCGGAGGGCCGGGCATGGTTCGTGCGCGGGCCGTCGTGCGAGAACGAGTGGGTGGAGTACAGGCTTTTTGAGAAACGAATGGCGGGCTGGGCCGCGAGTTGAGGGAGGTGGAGGATTATGGCCATAAAAATTGAATCCCTGTTTCGGGCGCCCTATGCGCTGCCCAACGGGCTGCAAGTGACGGATGACGGGCTGTGGATTGTGGACCAGGTGACCGACCGGGTGGCGCTGGTGGAGATTGCCGAGGCGAACGATTACGGGGTGACGCAGATGCTGGCGGAGGTCCCAACCGAGTCGTCCAATACGAGTGGGCTGGCGTGGGGAGAGGGCGCGCTGTGGCTGGCGGCCAACGGGGCGGGGGCCCGGTGGCGGACGGAGCGCCCGGTCGATGCGCAGTCGGGAGAGATTCTGAAGGTGAACCCGAAGACGGGGGAGACGTTGAACCGCTACCCGCTGCCGGGAGGCGGGGGCACCCACGGGCTGGAGTACGATCGATATGAGGAGGGGACGCTCTGGCTGACCACGCTGAAGAGCCAGACGCTGACACAGGTGCGGATTTCGGACTGGTCGATTCTGCGGACGGTGGCGCTGCCCTACAGGCGTGCGCACGGGGTGGTGCGGGTGGCGGACGGGGTCTGGGTGGTGCATACGGGGGACCGGGTGATTGTGAAGCTGGACGTGGAAGGGGGCAGGGAGCTGGACCGGATCGAGGTGCCGGCGCCCCATCCGGAGCCGCACGGGCTGTCGGTTTACGGGGAGGGGTTTCTCTATTGCGACGCGGCGTCGGGGTGGGTGGCGAGGGTGGAAACGTAAGTTGGATCGCGGATTTGGGATTGAAGTGCATCCCTAATATGCAAGGTAGGCGCTGATGGCCGGAAAAAACAGGACGAAGCAAGAGCTTCTTGAAGAGCTGGAGGATTTGCGCCGGCGGGTTGACGAGGCCGAAGGGCGAGAGGAGGCGCTCGCGGGGCGGGTTCGGGAGCTGGAGGCGCTGAACGCCGCTATGAGAGATCTAAGCGGGATGCTGGATCTGGGGGCGCTCGGCGAGACCTTTGAGGCGTATATCCGGGGGCACGTGCCCTACGATCATATCAACGTCTCTCTGTTGAAAGACGAGCGCCATTTTGAGCATCTGAAGACCGGAGAGGTGGTCCAGACGCCTGCCCCTATCGCCGAGTTGAGATCGGCTACGGGCTGGGTGGTGAAGCACCGGAAGCCCCTGATTCGGCGGGATATCCTGGCGGACGATCGGTTTCGGGTAAACGACCGGAGCCGGTCTCTTGGGATCCGGTCCGATATCATCCTGCCCCTGATTTCGCGAGGAGAGGTGGTGGGCACGATGAGCCTGGCGAGTTGTGAGGTGGGCAGATATACGGAGGCGGATCTGGACTTTTTGCAGCCGCTGGCCGATCAGATGGCCGTGCTGGTGGATAACGCCCGTCTCTACCGGGATCTGAGCGAGGCCTATCGGGACCAAAAGCTGATTTATGACCGTGTTTCGGATTTGATCTTTCTGATCCAGATTGAGGCCGATGGGGTTTACCGGTGTGTTTCGGTCAATCGAACCTATCTGGAGGTGACCGGCCTGGCTGAAGAGGACGTAGTAGGAAAGCGTGTGGAAGAGATTCTGCCGGAAGCGGCCGCTGCGTTTGCGACTGGGAAGTATCGGGAAGCGATTCGGAAGGGCGACCCCATACAGTATGAGGAAAGCATGGACCTGCCCGGCGGGCAGGTTACTGTTGAGACGACCCTCACGCCGGTTCTGGATGAAAGCGGCGCGTGCACGGCGCTTCTGGGTGTGGCCCGCAATATTAGTGAGCGCAAGCAGACGGAACAGGAGATTATCCGCTTAGAGCGGCTGCATGCTTTAGAGGATATGGCCCGGGGCGTGGCCCACAATTTTAACAATATTCTGGTGGGGGTACTGGGATACGCACAGCTTATCGAGATGCAGAGCCAGGACCCGCAGGATGTTGAAAATGCGCGCGAGATTGTTGAGAGTGCTCTGCGAGCGAAGGACCTGGTACAGCGCCTCAATCTCTCGGTGGGCAGAGGGGGTGAAAGCCCGCCCCACCGCTTGGATTCTGTGAACGAGATTGTGCAGGAGGCAATTGAGACCACGCGTCCGAAGTGGAGAGATGAGGTGGAGGCCCGGGGGATTTCGATTGAGGTGGATGCGGACCTGGGCGATGTGCCGGCCATTGGGGGGATCCAGGTGGGGCTGCACCACATTATGGTCCACCTGATTACCAATGCGGTGGATGCTATGCCGGAGGGAGGAAAGATCGAGATTTCCACACAGGGTGCCGGGGAGATGGTGATGTTGAGGGTGAAGGATGGTGGCATCGGGATGGACGAGGAGAAACAGACGCGGATCTTTGAGCCTTTTTTTACCACCAAGCAGGATGTGGGCAGCGGGCTGGGCCTCTCGATGGTCTACCGAACGGTTACCGGCTGGGGCGGGCGGATTGAGGTGGAGAGTACGCCGGGGGAGGGGACGACGTTTACCGTTCTGCTGCCGGTGTGGAAGGAAGAGATGGCGGATGAAGAAGAGACCGTGGCGGCTGGGGTGGGGCGCCGGGGCAGGCTGCTGGTGGTTGACGATGAGATGACGGTCCGTCAGGTGCTGTTGAAGGGGTTAACAGAGCACACGCTGGATACGGTTTCCACCGGGGAGGAGGTTTTCGACCGGTTTGAGAAAGAACGCTACGACGTTGCCCTGATTGATCTGGGCATACCGGGCATGCCCGGAGATGAGGTGGCCCGCCAGATCAAACAGATTGATCCCCGGGTGGTGACGGTGCTGATTTCCGGATGGGACCTCACAGCGGGCGACCCGAGGCTGGAGGCGTTCGATTTTTACGTCCACAAGCCGTTCAGCCTGGTGGAGATTCAGGAGACCGTGGCCCGGGCGATGGCGCGGAGGAAGGGAGAGTCGTAGGGCGAAGGGGTCAGGAAGAAGCCATCACAGAGGGAGAACGACCGGATCGGGTGAGGGGACGATGAAAGTTAGAACGCTGTCTACAACCGGATCGACGCGGGGCACCGCGTATACGATGAGCAACAAGATTCTGACCCGCGACGGGAAGACCCATGTCGTGTGGCTGGACCAGATCTGCAAGACCTGCGTGCAGACGTATCATCACAAGACGGGGCGCTGGGGCAAGCCGGTGTTTGTGGGGGAAGGGGACGACAACCACGCGGGGGCGGCGTTTGCGATGGATTCAAAGGGGTACCTCCACTTAGTGTACGGGCCCCACCACAATCCGATTCAGCATGCGGTGAGCAGACGGCCCAATATTGCGACAACCTGGGTTGCACAGCCGAGATTTGGCGGCAGCGCGGCGACCTATCCAAGCCTGGTCTGCGACGGAGAGGATAGGCTGCATGCCTGTTACCGGGGTGCGTTTGAGGATGAGCTGCCCCGGTCGTTGATGTACCAGCGAAGGCCGAAGAGCGGGGACTGGATCGACCCGGTGAAGTTAGTGGACCCGGAGGGGCCCGCGGCGTACACGCAGTTCGAGAATGCGCTGTACCTGGACCATGACGGGACGCTGTATCTGGCCTACCATATCGTGCGGGCGACGCAGGCGGACCCCAGGGATACCCGCGGGCGGGGATTCGGGGTGATGCGGTCGCGGGATGAGGGGGCGTCGTGGGAGACGGTGGGAGGGGAAGCTCTAACGCTGCCGACGACGCCGTCTTCGGCCTGTGTGATCGAATTTGATGAGGGACTGGACGTGCGGATGGGGAACCTGGTGTGCGATTCTCGGGGGAATCCCTATTTTACGCTGAACCGCAAAGAAGGAGAGGTGCACGAGACGTTCCTCTATCGGTGGCGGGACGACGCGTGGGAGCCTGTTTCCCTGCTTGCCGAGGCGGAGAAGCTCTGCGGTCCGTGCATGATGTCGGATGTCTGTTCTTTGAGTGTGTCGGAGCGGAACGTGCTGTATGCGGCGGCGGCCGTGTGCAAGCGGGGGGGAGGCTGGGCGGATCCGACCAACGAGATTGTGCTGTTTACGTCCAGGGATCTGGGGGATACGTTTTCGGGGTACCGGATTTCGCCCGAAGATCCGGCGGTGTCGAGCTGGCTGCCGGGTCTGGAGTGGGGCACGGGCCACAATAAGGTGGAAGTCCCCCACCTGATCTACACGCACGGGGATAAGGGCGAAGGGTGCAGCCCGGATGTGAATACGCAGATTCGCTGTGTTTCGCTGGCGGAGATTGCGAAGCGCGAGGAGCAGGCGGTCAAGGACGCGTTTTCGGGGCTGTTGATGCTCAGCGGGGTGAGCTATCCGGATGAACGGCGGGAGGAGATCTGGGACTGGGTGGAGAGAAACCGGGGGAATTACCGCCGCCTGAGAGCGGTGGATGTGGGGTATGATGTAGAACCCCCCACGGTTTTTCGGCCCGGGAAATCGACTGCGCCGCCACAGGAGCAGCGGACCCCTTTTGCGTGGGGGCCGACCGGGGCGGTTTCCCGGCCGGAAGCGGACGAGGATCTGGCGTTTTTGCCGGTGTCCGGGCTGGCGCGGTTGATTGAAAGCCGGCAGGTCTCTCCGGTGGAGCTGACCCGCCTGTACCTGGACCGGTGCACCACCTACGGCCCACATCTGCACTGTATTGTGACGCTGGCCGAAGACCTGGCGCTGGAACAGGCCCGGCAGGCGGAGTCGGAGATTGTAAAGGGAACGTACCGGGGGCCGCTGCACGGCATTCCCTGGGGGGCCAAGGACCTGCTGGCCACCCGGGGCATGCCAACGACCTGGGGGGCGACGCCGTTTGAGGAGCAGGTGATTGATACGGATGCGACGGTGGTGACGCGGCTGCGGGAAGCGGGGGCGGTGCTGGTGGCCAAGCTGTCGCTGGGGGCGCTGGCGAACGGGCCTAACTGGTTTGGGGGCACCACGCGGAATCCGTGGAAGGTGTCGGAGAATTCGAGCGGGTCGTCCGCCGGGCCCGGGTCAGCGACGGCGGCCGGACTGGTGGGGTTCAGCATCGGCTCGGAGACGAACGGGTCGATTGTGGGGCCTTCTTATACGTGCGGCGTGGTGGGGCTGAGGCCGACCTACGGCCGCGTGAGCCGATATGGCGCGATGGCGCTGAGCTGGACGATGGACAAGTTAGGGCCGATGTGCCGGGGGGTGGAAGATTGCGCTGCGGTGCTGGACGCCATCTACGGCCCCGACGGGCGGGACCCCTCGGTTGCGGATGCACCGTTTCAGTGGACTCCCGAGGTGGATCTGGCCGGGCTGCGAATCGGCTATCTCGCCCCGGAGTTCGAAGGGCTGAAGGATGACGAGGAACGGCCGCTTTACGAGGCGGTTCTGGATGTCTTGCGCTCGCTGGGCGCAGATCCGCAGCCCGCGGCGCTGCCCGACTATCCCTACAGCGCGATGCAGGTGGTTCTGCAGGTGGAGGCCGGTGCCGCGTTTGACGATCTCACCCGGAGCGGGGCGGTGGATGCGATGACGGAGCGGGACCAGAGCCGGTGGCCGAAGATCTTCCGGGTGGCCCGGGCGGTGCCGGCCGTGGATTATCTGCGCGCTCAGCGGGTGCGGGCGCTTCTGATGCGGGATATGGAGGCGTTGATGGCAAAGTGGGACGTGCTGGTCGGGCTTGTTTTCAGGGGCAACAACGGGAACGCCACGAACCTGACCGGACACCCCTCGGTTACGGTGCCGTGCGGTTTTGTGAAGGGGATGCCCCGGGGGATTTTGTTTATCGGCAGGCTCTACGACGAGGCGACGCTGCTAAGGGTTGCGCGGGCGTATGAACAGGCCACGGATTGGCACGACCGGCACCCGGATCTTGAGAAGGTGACGGACGCTGTGGAATGAATTCACCGCGGAGACGCGGAGGACGCAGAGAAAAATCAAATTGCGGTTCAAAACAAGAGGGGAGGTATGAGTTATGGCTGAGGAATTCAGGGGGATGCCGTGTCATCGGGTTGGAAATTCCGGTCTGTTCGTGTCGGCAATTGGGCTGGGGATGTGGAAATGGGGCGATCCGCTGTACGATGGATCCAGAATTGGGGATCACGATGGGTTTGAGGTGTTTGACCGGGCGCTGGAGCTGGGCGTGTTTCATTGGGATACGGCCTGTTCCTACAACCTGGGGTCGGGGAATTCCGAGCGGGTGATGGGGCGCTACTTCGCGTCCCGGCCACCGACGGTGAGGGAACAGGTGGTGCTGGCGACGAAGATCCACAACCCGGTGCGGGAAGAGCACGCGATGCAGGCGGATTTTACGCCCAACCAGCTTGGGGCGTCGCGGGCCTATATCCGATTCGCTGTGGACAAATGTCTGCAGCGTCTCCAGACAGACTACATCGATCTGCTTTACCTGCACCAGGGCGGTCTGGATGGAGAGGGGAACTACCGGGTGGCCATAGAGGAGACGTGGGGCGCGTTTGACGACTTGGTGACGCAGGGGAAGGTGCATTATCTCGCGGTGTCCAACCATTCGGCGGGGCAGATGGAAAATGTTGTCAAGGCGATGGGGCAGGTCGGCAAGGATGTGTCGCGGCGGATTGCGGCCGTGCAGAACCGCTACAATCTGTTAGAGCGAGACCAGGTGGCCTGTGAGGAGGGCGGCAAAGAGGCGGATTTCCTGAAGACCGCCGATAAGGCCGGGGTAGGGGTGGTGCCTTTCTATCCGCTGGCCAGCGGGCTGTTGACGGGACGCTACCGGAAGGATGGGCTGGATTCGGCGAGCGGCCGGATTATCGACGACGGTACGCAGGAGGAGTTCTTTACCGACGCCAATCTGAGGGCGGTGGAGGGACTGATCGGGATGGCGGATGACAAGGGAATTTCGCTGGCCCAGCTCGCTATTGCGTGGCTGTTGAGGGGGCCGAAGGTGCCGTCGGTGATTGCCGGGGTGACGAAGATGGAGCATTTAGAGGACAATGTGAAGGCGGCACAGGTGGCGTTGACGGAAGAGGAATTGAAGCGGATTGATGAGGTGCTGGAGGAGGCGAAGGAGGGATAGGGATATTTCGGAATGCGGATTTCGGATTTCGGATTGCGGGGATGATTTTAAATTCGCATTCCGCATTCCGAAATCCGCAATTTTGTTTGGGGTGGTTGTAACAGGGGATACTTATGTCGAACACCTATCGGGTTGGGATTATTGGGTGCGGGTCGATTGCGCGGAGCCATGTGGACGGGTACCGGCGGGTGGAGGAGGTGGAGGTGGTGGCTGTGGCGGACCCGCATCCGGCGGCCCGGGAGCAGTTTCGGGAGGCGTTTGGGATTGGGGAGGCGTATGCGACGTACGAGGAGATGCTGGCGGGGGAGGCGCTGGATCTGGTGAGTGTGTGTACGTGGCATTTGCTTCATCCGGCTCCAACCGTTGCCTCGGCCGAGGCAGGGGTGAAGGGGATTATTTGTGAGAAGCCGATGGCGATTGGGGTGGGGGAGGCGGACCGGATGCTTGGGGCGTGCGAGGCGCACGGGACGAAGCTGGTGATTGGACACCAGCGCCGGTTTACGCCGGGGTGGGAGAAGGGCCGCGAGCTGGTGGGCCAGAGAGCGGTGGGCGCGCCGGTGATGCTGACGGGGCGGGTGCGGGACGGGTTGACCAACTGGGGCACGCACGTGATTGATGGGATGCGGTTTGTGCTGGGAGATCCGGAGACCGAGTGGGTGATGGGCGCCTTAGAGCGGCGGACGGATCGGTACGAGCGGGATACGGCGATTGAGGACTGCTGTATGGGGCTGGTCACGTTTGCAGGCGGCGCGCAGGCGCTGATCCAGTCGGACCTTGTGACGGAAGGAGCGTCCGCCGGGGTGTTTCAGGTTCGAGGTACGGAGGGGCTGCTGGAGGTGAGCGAGGGACGAGTGCGGCTGTTCAACGCGTCATCGGGAGGATGGGAGGAGGCGCCGCTGGAGAGCGAGGGGGAGGTTGTCGGGCCTCCCAATGCAGCACAAACGCGGGAGTTGATTGCGTGGATTGAAGGAGGCCCGAAGCACCGGGGGTCGGGCCGGAAGGCGCGGGCGACGGTGGAGGTGATGATGGCGATCTACGAGTCGGCGAGGCAGCATGGGGTGGTCCGGATGCCGCTGGAGGAGACGGATTATCCGCTGGATCTGATGATCGCGGAGGGGAAGCTGCAGGTAGAGGCGGAGGGTCGCTACGATATCCGGGATTTTCTGAGGCGGGACCGGATCGACGAGGCGGCTTATGCGCGGCTGAAGGACGAAGGGCTGGCACACCATGCAATTATGCGGAGGTTGGGAGGGGATAGGGGTCAGTAAAGAGATTGCGGAATGCGGATTGCACATAGGAGAGGAGGCAGCCGTTTGAGCGATAAAGGATATGCCAATCCACAGCTGCTGATGACGGCTGAGGCGTTGCACGCACGGCTGGATGATGCGTCGCTCTGTATCGTGGATACGCGGCCGACGCACGAGTATGCGGCCGGACATATTCCGGGGGCGCTGCACCTGGACCTGTACGGGATCAGTCTGAACAATACGGGGCAGGAGGCGTTCGAGGCGTTTATGTGGATGTTCGGGTATTTGATGGGCAGCCGGGGGATCGGGTCGGATCGGACGATTGTGTTCTGCGAAAACGATTCGGGGATACGCGCAGCGCGGGGATTCTGGATCTGCGAGTACCTGGGACACGGGGATGTGCACGTGCTGGACGGGGGGCTGAACGCCTGGACGGAAGTGGGGTACCCGGTGACGGCGGAGTGCCCGGTTCCGGAGCGGGCGGAGTTCAGGGCCGAGCCGGTTCCCGAACGCCACATCGGGGTTGAAGAGGTGCGGGCCTCGCTGGAGCAGGGGGATTTTGTGGCGCTGGATACACGGGGCGAGGACGAGTACTACGCCCGGGTGGCGCGGGCGGCCCGGGGCGGTGCGATTCCCGGGGCGGTACACATCGAGTATGTCAACAATCTGGATGAGAAGGGGGCCTTCAAACCGGCCGCGGAACTTCGGGAGATGTACGAGCGGGCCGGGGTGACGCCGGAGGCCACAATCGCCTGCTACTGACAGGGGGGATACCGCTCCTCCCACTCGTACCTGGCGCTGCGCCTTTTGGGGTATCCGAAGGCGCGCAATTACATCGGGTCGTGGAAGGAGTGGGGAGACCGGCTGGATCTGCCGGTAGAGGTTCCAGAAGAGGCTTGAAAAGTGAGGCGACCCAAAGGGTCGCCCTTGCTTTTCAGGGTAATCCACCCATTTTACAGACGATGTCGAATTCTCTTTTTGTGACCGGCTGGATGGAGAGGCGCTGGCCTTTCTGAACGACTTTCATGGCTTTGAGTTTCGAGCTGGCTTTGAGGTCCTGAAGGGTGACGTAGGTTTTGAAGGCTTTTTTCCATTTGACGTCCACGGAAAACCACCTCGGGCTGTCCGGCGTTGATTTTGGGTCGTAATACCTGTCTTCGGGGTCGAGTGCCGAGGGGTCGGGATAGGCCGCTCTGACGATTTCCGCCAGGCCGGGGATGCCCAGGTCATCGCAGTTGGACTGGTAGAAGAGGACGAGGTCGCCTTTTTGCATGTCGTCCTGGATGAAGTTCCGAGCCTGGTAGTTTCGCACACCCCGCCATTTTCCGGTGCTGTTGGGCCGGTCGTTCTTGAGCTCGTCGAAGGAGCATTCGTCGAGTTCGCATTTCATCAGCCAGTATTTTTTTGCCATACAATTCACCGCAGAGACGCAGAGGACGCGGAGAAAACCTAAGAAAGGGTCAAAATTCCCTGAATTTCCTTGGTTTTAAGAACTATTCTCTCTCCAGTTCTTCCGCGCGGGTTTTCCATTTTTCGTAGTTGGGCGAGAGCCCGAGGGCGCCGCCGAGCTGGGAGACGAGTTCGCCGTTTTTGCCCCGGGGATCGCCCCGGTCTTCGTTGATTTTTGCGAGGCGTTTTCGCCAGGTGTCGATGCGAGGCTGCTGGTCGGGATGCGCCGAGAGGTCGTGGCATTCCGCCGGATCTTGTTCGAGGTCAAAGAACTGTTCCGCTCCGGTGTGGTGGAACCAGATGTATTTTTCCCGGCCGTCTGTGACGAACTGCATGCCGTGTTCTCTGTCGTAGCAGGTGGTGTGTTCGCCCTGGACGAACTCGCGCCAGCCGCCGGTCTCGCCGCGTGAGAGCTTGAGGAGGCTTTCGCCGTCGACCGAGTCGGGGATGTCCGCACCGGCAGCGTCTAAGAAGGTGGGCATGATGTCGCGGAGTTCAATCGGCTGGTTGAAGACCTGGTTGCCGTCAAAGGACCAGCCGGCAGGATATTTCATGAGGAAAGGGATGCGAGCGGAGCCTTCGTAGGCGTAGGTTTTTCGCCAGTGATAGTGGTCGCCCATCATGTCGCCGTGGTCGGAGGTGAAGAGGATGAGGGTGTTGGCAAAGGTTTCGCGATCGTGCCGCCGGAGTTCGTAGAGGACGCGGCCGATCTGGTGGTCGATGAAGGTGATGTTGCCGTAATATGCGGCCCGGCCCCGGTGGACTTCCGCGTCGGTACGGTGGGTGCGGGGGGCGTTTACGTCGGCGATTTTTTGATCGTACCGAGTTGCCCAGTCGCCGATGGCGGGTTTGGGGATGTCGGGATTGTTGATGTACATATCGTAGTAGGTCTGGGGCGGATCGTAAGGAGAGTGAGGGCGGGCGAAGGAGAGCCAGAGGAAGAAGGGTTTTGTGGGATCGCGCTGCTGGAGGAATTTGATGCCTTCGCCCGCGGTCCAGTGGGTGGGGTGGAGGTGTTCGGGCAGGTGCGTGGGACGGCCCATCCAGGAGTTCCAGTCGACGCTGTGGTCCCGGTAGCCGTAAGGCGCCTTCTTTGTGCTGGTCGAACCAGAGGTGGTAGTCGCTGATGAAGCTGCCGATGCGCCGGCTGCTTTCATCTAAGACCATGTTGTGGAAGCCGTAGAGTTTGCGCTGGGGGTGGAAGTGCATTTTGCCCACGGCCTGGGTGTGGTAGCCGGCTTTTGCGAGTTCGCCGGGGAGGGTGGCCGGGTATTCAAGCGCGTCGGACCCGGTCATGGTGAGGCGGCCGTGGTTCCACTGGTCCATACCGGTTAAGATGGCGGACCGGGCCGGGGTGCAGGAGGGTACGGAGGTGTAGGCGTGGGGAAACCGGGCGCCTCCTTCGGCGAGTTCGTCTAAGTAAGGGGTTTCAAGGACCGGGTGCCCGTCGCAGCCCAGACAGTCGCCCCGTTGCTGGTCGGTGGTGATGAGGATGAGGTTGGGGCGTGAGGGCATGGGGAATGCTCCTGATGGTTTAAAGGATATTCACCGCAGAGACGCGGAGGGCGCGGAGAAAGGCAAGAAAGGGTTAAAATTTGATTCTCTCTGCGTTCTCCGCGTCTCCGTGGTGAATTGATTTTCAGCGGCTCCAGGTTTCTTTTAAAAACCGAGTCCAGTTTCCTGAGAAAATATCCCGCGACTCCTCCTTTGAATACCCCCGCCGGTCGAAGATATCGCTGAGGTTCTGGAGATCGGCGATGGTGTTGAGGTCGCGGGGGCACTGTTCGGTACCGAAGCCGCCGTCTAAGTCGGTGCCGATGCCGGCGTGGCGGGCGCTGCCGGCGAGCTGGCAGACGTGGTCGATGTGGTCGGCGACGGTTTCGAGGGTGGCTCTGGTGGTTTGTTCGTAGCAGGGGACCTCGCGCTTCCACTCCGGGTCGAGCATCCAGGCGTCGAAGGCCGCGCCGATGACGCCGCCGCGTTCGACAATGGCGTTGATCATGTCGTCGGTGAGCTGGCGCTGGCCCGGGACGAGGGCGCGGCAGTTGTGGTGGGAGGCGGCGACGGGGCCGTCGTAGAGGTCCAGGATTTCCCAGAAGGCCTGGTCGGTGGTGTGGGTGAGGTCTACGACGATGCCGGCCGCTTTGAGGGCGTCGAGCAGGGGTTTGGCCCGGGGCAGCAGACCCCCTTCGGTGCCGGTGCCGTGGGAATAGGCGCTGGTGCCGTAGTGGGAGAGGCTGACCATGCGCAGGCCCAGGTCGTACCATTCGGGCACCTGGTCGGGGCTTAGGATGGGGTCGGCGCTTTCCATGGCAAGCATGAGGCCGATAGGGGTGTCGGAGGCAGGGTTTTCCCAGGCGGTGGCGACATCGTCCAGATCCTGAGCGTTGTGGATAAAGCGGATGACGCCCTCCCGCTCCAGAGCCTGGTAGTAGGCCAGGTGCCCGCGCCCGACGCCGTGGCACTGGGTCTGGCAGTACATGCCGGTGCGGGTCCAGTGGTCGTTGGGGTCCAGGCGGGACATGACGGTGCCGAAGACGATGCCGACATGGCCCCTTCGGAGTTCGGGGAAGGTGACGGTGCAGCTTCCAAAGCTGCGCAAAACCGGCTCCGCATCGTGGGTACGGACGGTGGCCGCGGGCTGGGTGAGGTCCCGGTTGGCCTGGATGGCGCTGAAGCCCAGGTCGAGGTGGCTGTCTACGATGAGGTAGGGTTTGTCTGACATGAGGATATCCTTGGAGAAAGAAGCGAAGTACTATCAATTGCGGATTGGGGAATGCGGATTTCGGATTGAAAGTCTTTTAAATCCGCATTCCCCAATCCAATGGTTCGGACACTTTTTATAAGTTGTTGATTTTCAACAGGTTATAAATTTAGCACCAGATTCCATAAACTGTTATTTTTCAATGGCTTATGAAATTTGAACCCCCAGAATTACAAAAACTGTCCGAAGTATTGCAATCCGCATTCCGCAATTCAAGACCAGGCATTTTTAAAGAGGCGTATCAGGTTGCCGTGGGCAAATTTGGCCACATCCTCTTCGCTGTATCCGTGGCTACGCGCGGTGTCAAGGAAGCGCTGCAGGTCATCGATGGTGTTGTAGTCTGTGGGAGAAAGCTCCAGTCCGAAGCCTCCGTCCAGGTCGGTTCCGAACGCGACGTGGTCGGTGCTGCCGGTGAGTTCGCAGATGTGATCGATGTGCTCCAGCACGGCCTTCATGGGACGGGTGGCCGTTGCGTAGTGCGTGGAGGGATCGTCCCAGTTCCAGGCGGGGCTGAGGGTTTGTTCGGCGAAGAGCATGCCGATGACGCCGCCGCGTTCGGTGATGGCTTTGATCATATCGTCGCTGAGGTGGCGCTGGCCGGGGACAAGCGCCCGGCAGTTGCAGTGGCTGGCATGGACGGGCCCGTCCCAGTAGTCCAGGATCTGCCAAAAAGCGAGGTCGGAGGCGTGGGTGAGGTCGAGGATGATGTCCGTTTCCCTTAAGGCGTCCATCAAAGGGTACGCAGGGGGATAGAGGCCGCCGACGGTGCCGGTTCCGTGGCCGTAGGTGTTGGCGCCAAAGTGGGTGAGGGTGACGGAGCGAAGGCCGGCTTCCCACCACTCCTGGACCTGATCGGGGCCGAGGATGGGGTCGGCGCTTTCCATGGTGAGGATGAGGCCGATGGGGGTTTCGGAGGTGGGGTTTTCCCAGGCGGTGACGCAGGCGTCTAAGTCCGCAGCCGTTTTGATAAAGGTGATTTCCCCTTCGCGTTCCAGGGCTTTGTAATAATGGGTGCTGCTCTGAATTTACGTAAATGAGTTGCAAAAAAGGCTCCAAATCCCGATCATACAACAGACTGAAAACAATAAGGTTGTATAGATACGGGAAAGGAGCCCAAGATGGACCTCGCAGAGATGATCGAAGCCGCCACCTGGGAATTTAAGCAAAAATTGAGCGCCCATTGCGAAAATTTGGACCTGGAGAGTTTGACGCCTCAATTGGCAGAACAGGTCACAAGTGGGCTTGGTGAAGCCCTCAAGGCTTGTGGGATCGCAGCGCTTCGCACATTTTTGGAAGCCTACGAAGTGGATGAGGCCCCAAAACAGGTCGAGAATGTGCTGTATCGGTTTAAGCAACAAAGTGAGAAGACGTTTTTGACCCCCTTTGGGAAGATGAAGCTTTCTCGAAATCTGTTTCAGGCCGATGAAGGGGGGCCTTCTTATGTGCCGTTGGATGTGATGTGGGGAATGGTCGGTGAGTTTGCCACCGTGGAAGTTCGTGAAGCGGTGTTGTTCACGGTGAGCTTGATCACGCCGGAGGAAACCGTTTCTGTGCTGGAAAAGACGGCTCTGTTTCAGCCTTCTGCCACAGCGGTCAAACACATCACAGAAGAGACGGGAGCGTGGCTGGTCGAGATGGATGAAACACTCAACCGGTCGATCCGTCAGGAGGAGGAGAACCCCAAAGGGACAAAAGTGATGGTGGCCAGCCTGGATGGGACCCACCTCAGGCTGGATGAGCCGGGGAAAAAACGCGGGCGTCCACAAGAGAGGCCGGGGGAAAAACCGTCCGAAGAAAGTCCGACCAGTTTCAAACAGGCCCTGGTGGGCAGCCTGTCCTTTTATGGGGCACCTCCAAAGGACGGCACCCCACCAAAGCGTTTGGTCTCTCGGTATGTGGCACAAATGCCCGAAGAGGGTGGTCAAACGTTGAAGATACGCTTTGAGGAAGAACTCGATCATATCGAAGGACAACTGAAAGATGAGGTCGGAAAAGTGTTCCTGTGTGATGGGGCACGAGGGTTGTGGAAATATGCTGATACCACTCCTCGGTTCATCGGGTATGAAAAACTGGTGGATTTTTATCACACCACAGAACATCTGTCTGAAGCTGCCGAACTCCTGTTTGGCAAAAAATCAGCAAAAGCGCAAAGCTGGTATGAAACCTACCACCACAAACTGCTGACCCAAGATGGCGCAGCAGAAACCCTTATTCGCTCCATCGACTATTACAAAAGCCGCCGAAGGCTGGGTCAAAAACGATTGGAAGACCTGGAAACAGAACGAACCTTCTTCTTTCGGAACAAACACCGGATGGCCTATGCTGACTTTCGTCGAAGGGGTCTGCCCATTGGCTCGGGACCCGTCGAAGCGGCCTGCAAGACCCTGGTCAAGACAAGGCTTTGTCGATCGGGTATGCAATGGTCCTGGCAGGGAGGACAACGCATCTTGCAGTTACGCACTTACGTCAAGTCAAAACGATGGGATGCTTTCTGGAATCAGTATAAACAGGTTCGATATGCCAATGATGAACTCCTTGACTATGCCGATGCAGCATAGACAGAAAACATCTACGTAAAACCGAGTCGGCACCCGTAATAATGCAGGTGGCTCTGCCCCCTGGCGTAAGCCGCGCTCTGGGTGCGCACGGCGTTGTGGGAGTTCACGGTTGGGGCCTGGACGCGGGCCATGATGGTGGAGAGCATGATGCCCACGTGGCCTTTGCGCATGTCCGGAAGGGAGACGGTGACGGTGTAATGTTTCGCCTGAGGGCTCTTCCGCCTGTCCAGCGAGTCGGCATGCTTAGAAACGCCGGACCGCACGCTGTCTTCTCGCTCCCGCAGGACGTGAACGGGCTGCGTGAGATCCCGCCGGTAAAAGAGGGCGTTGAAGGCCATGTCGAGGTGGCCGTCGATGATCAGGATCGGGTTGCCGGGCATAGGAAGCTCCGAGGAAAGGGTGACGCAAATGCGAACTGTGGAATAGGAGATGGTGGAGTGGGGATTGCGGATCCACAGATCTTAAATCTGCATTTCGGAATCCAAAATGAACCTGCTTAACGTACTGCTCCCCAACGCTGATGGCAAGCAGAATTTCTCCGGCGCGTTCAGGAAAATCCCGTTGGCATCCAAGGTGCGGTTGGTCAGTTTCTAAGCCTGTAACGGGGCGTGGCTCAGTCCAGTAGAGCAGGAGGGGGTGTTGTACCCGAGAATATCAAAAAGGTGCTTCTTCCGCTCGGGCGTCATGCGTTCTCCTTTGCCGCCTGGTGCTGTCGCATCCGCTCCCGATCCGCTTCGGTATGAAAGGGCTCGTACTTTTCCACAAAATCTGCCAGCGTCTCCTTCACCGTCGCCGTCGTCGTATCCAGCACAAGCCGCCGCTGGATTAACGACGCCTTGAACTCTTGCTCAAACCGTTCCAGCACATGTTCGACGTCCGCCTCCTGAACAACCTGATGCTTGTGCGGCGCATCCACCATCCGCTTTTTAATCACCTCCGGCGATGCCTTAAACAGCACCAGCACAGTCCCCGGCGCCCGCTCCAGCATCACTGCCTCAATCCGCCGCGCCATCTCTGTCCTCTGTCCCTCCGGGCTCCGTTTCGGAGCCCCGCTGTCCTTACACCCATACCCGTAATACAACGGCGCATACACCGCCTCCTCAATCACAAGTCCCATCAGATTGTGGTCCGGGTGACTGTAAAACGCATCCGAAACGTGGTAATTAATCACGGTAAACCCCCGGCTCTGCCGGGGGACTGTTAGAGTTTGACAATTCCCCAGAAATGTGAGAGCCTTCCCTTTGTGGACCGCTTGAAGCTTGCGGAAAGGAAGGCTCCCGATGGACGTACAAAGTTTAAGCCATACCCGGTGGGAATGCAAGTACCATATTGTGTGGATTCCCAAATGTCGGAAGAAGGCACTGTATGGGGAGTTGCGGAAGTATCTGGGTGAAGTGCTCAGGGATCTGGCTTTGCGTAAGGAGAGCGAGATCGTCGAAGGTCACCTGAGGTTGGATCATGTTCATGTGCTCCTGTCGATACCTCCGAAAAACGCCGTATCAGAGGTGGTGGGGTTCATCAAGGGGAAGAGCGCCATTCACATCGCTCGGACCTTCGCTGGGCGTCGGAGGAACTTTGTGGGTCAGAGCTTCTGGGCAAGAGGCTATTATGTCTCTACCGTTGGCAAGGATGAGGAGTCGGTTCGTAGGTACATCCAGGAGCAAGAAGAAGCAGATCGTAGGCTTGAGCAGATGGAGTTGTTTGATGAGTAGCCACCTTTAGGTGGCCCACGGTTTTCAACCGCTTCGAGCGGTTCCCGGTTTTTCAAGCCTCCGGCTCTGCCGGAGGTATCTGACTGATCATATACCGCTGGAGCATCTCCAGTGCCTGTGGGTGGACGGTGAGCAGCGACTCCTGCGCCTCAGGGATCAGTTCATTCGACGGCACGCTCATATGATCGTGAAAATGGCTCGTCCCCCCTACCGTCTCCTCTGCCCATTTCATGACCTCTCCGGCAATCGTCGACTTGCCCGCATATTCGCATCCTACAAAAACGAGATTCATTATCCGTCCTCCTCAAATGAGAAACGCCAGATACGGCACTGCCTCTGCGGGTTCCAGATTCTCCCGACGCTCTCAGGCCAGCTTTCCCCTCTTGCCCCATGCCGGAGCGCCCCCGTGCGCTCCTAAGCCACCTGCCCCATCAACTCTGCCTGTGCCTGCAACACCTCCTCCACAGACACTTCCCCCTCCCCCTTCGCCCGGCTGCACTTCATCCCCAGAAAGATCGGCTGCGAACTCTCCTTCAGCACCGATGCACACGCCTCCGCATCCGACACCCCAAACCCGCTGTCTGGATCCAGATGTGAATTGTGCGAATCCCGGAACCCCTCCGGCGACGCGCCCGCGCCCGACAGAATCACCCCCGCCAGCGGCGCCTCAGACTCCAGAATCTGGTTGATTCCCGTCAACGGATGGTCTCCGTTCACCAGCAACCGTCCCCAGTTCACCACAAACGGAACCGGGCGCCCCGGCAGATTCTCCCGGTTCACCGTTGCCACCACCGGAATCAGTTCCGCAAGCGTCAGCGCTGCCTTCTTTGCCGACGGAAACGGAATCGGATGGTCCGCCGGCAGATGGTCCGTCACCTCCACCGCCAACGTCGTGTCGGGCAAATTCGACGCTACCATTTTACGCAAATCGACCAGACTGCGGTAAAATGCTATCGCATGTGGAATCGCCTCGCCCAACCGGCTGCCGACCTGTACCACCACATTCCGAATTCGCACCCCCTGTTGCACCAGGATCACGCACTGCCGCAACACCGAATAGGTATCCAGAATCGCCGTTTGCCGGGCATCCTCATCCGGCGACCCCAGCCCGTAGGCGGGATTCGTCTGTCCCGTCACCGCCCACTGTGCCACCAGCGTTACCACCAGAGACGCTGGAATCGCCGCAAACGCCTCCACCAACTCCGGCGCCGGCGGCGCCCCCGCCAACAGTGGGATCTCAAACGTACCGATCTCCCATTCCCGTTCTACCCGCCGGTACCAATCCGCCTGCTCATTCGCCGCCAACGTCCCTACCGCCGCATACACCCCCATAACCTTTTCCGTGATCATACCAGGGTCCCCCTTTTCTCAGGTCTGATTCCTAACCGGCCTCTACTCCTCTTCCCCACGCATCATACCACTTTCTCCGTCATGTTTGCCGTCACCTCTCCCAAGATACGCAAGCGTCCCCTTCGCACCAAGTCAATAAAAAGCCCGTTCCTGAACCCTTGACACACCCACACCAAAAATCCTTAACCTGGGGGGAGGCTGGTCGTAGGGTGATTTGCGCTTCCTGATAGATGGAATTTTTCTTATATTTCCTGGAGGGTATACCATACAGGGTTGGAGGGCATGTTTCTCACGATCGTCAAATGTGTAGATGGAGAAGCTCCTGCGGGGGATCGATGGCACATGGATCTAAGCCCTCACGACTTTTCATCTGGAAAAAGAACGCCGCTGCCCATTCCGAGACGGGTCGTCAACCGATAATTTCCTTGCATAACTTCTGTGTTTTCTTATCTTTAGAAAAGACGATCTTTGTTTTATTCGATTATACACTTTTCCCCGGAAAGTAGGGTGTTCTTCTGATTTTGAAATGGTCTATGACTGGTTATTGCTGTTTCTAGAATTAGTCGGGGCGTGGCTCAGCCCGGTAGAGCACCTGCTTTGGGAGCAGGGGGTCGTGGGTTCAAATCCCGCCGCCCCGACCATCAATAAAAACAAAGGCTTACGATTTTCTCGTAAGCCTTTGTTTTTTGAGCACCTGCTCATGAGCAGGGAACCGTTGATTCAAAGCACAAAACAAATACCGGAGAAATTATTAAAGAAAGATGTGCCTATTTACGAACTCCTGTTATGATTGGGGTGGTATGAACAGTCTCTTGACAGGTCAAAAGGCGGACATGCCCCGGACTATTATTTAAACCAACTGAAAAGCCTGTTAAAACGTGCGGATCGATAAGTCTGAACAGGTGTATCTCGTGCCGGATCAATAGCTTGGTTTTGAACTTTCGATAGAGATACCTGACAAAGGCAATGGGTGCCCTCCACATTTCCTTGGAAAAGGCTGGATTTAAAATTTTCAAAAGGGTATATTTCTCAAGCGACCCATATCGCGATTCATGTCACTTTTTCTTTTGAGACACACCTCTTCATTCTATAAAAACGGCTCTTCGCTGTTTCACGTGGGTAATCATAAAAACCCGAACCAGTCTTCTTGCCGAGTGCGAGGTGGTTCCTAACCGTTTGCTCCGGTATCCGCACATGAGATCTCTCCTAAACACACGGCGGGTATTGAATGATCCGGAGATCCAGTTTGCCGTTTAGTCCATCGTAACAATTTATTATCTAACAACTTAAACAACTGTTTTTAAGATAGAATCCTGAGCAACAGACAACGGGTCGGGCAACACCGTTGACAAAGAATACTCGAAGGCTGGTCCACAAAACCTGCAGCTTGGGCGTCTTGTCTACCACAACTGGTCGTTCCTGGGGGAAGGTTACCCACACCAAATAGCGAGGAGCCATAAAAACAAATAGCACTCTCTTGAATCCATTAAGGTGTCTTCTCATCAGTGAGTCGTGGGAGAATATCACTGTGGCTCTTCCTGGAGGATAAACCGATGAAGTGGCAGGATCACATCGCGATTGACGCGAATGTGCTGGTTGGCAAGCCCGTAATCAGAAACACCCGGATCGCTGTGGAGTTTGTCATGGATCTGCTGGGGCGTGGCTGGACAACTGAACAGGTTCTTAAGGAATATGATCATCTCACCGCCGAAGATATCCAGGCGTGCCTGGCATACGCCAGCGAAGTGCTAAAATCCGAACGGGTATATCTTGTGCCGGATTAACAGGAGGTGTTCATGCACATTGTAGCGAATGAAAACATATCCGGCACAGTGATTCAGAAACTTCGTAAACGGGGACATGATGTCCTTTCAGCCAAAGAAGCCATGCGTGGTGCACCCGATGAGGACATACTGGCACGGGCACAACAGGAGAATAGACTGGTTCTCACGCATGATAAAGATTTCGGTGAACTCGCATTTCGAGTTGGTTTGCCCTCCGACTGCGGCGTGATTCTGCTACGGTTGTCCGGTGACAGTCCCGAACAGGACAACCAGCGTGCGATTGGCGCGCTTGAGGATCGAACGGATTGGGAAGGAAACTTCACTGTTGTGACCGATGACCGGATACGCATGCGCCCGCTTCCCAGGAGAGGCAGACGTCCCTGATGGTTACCGGAGGGAGAAATAAGTACGCCTTATCACTTCCCAACACAACCTGAGACTTGCCCCATAGAAAAAGTGGTTGCAAAAGTGGTTGCAAATCAGTCCGATTGCTCTATATTTCCAGGTGGTTGCAAGGACCAACAGAGACTAAATAATGAAATAGAAAAAATTGTCTAACATATTGCAGGACAATAGATTGTATATTCGTTAACTGTTGTTTTTTAAGCACATAATTTTTCACATAAACGCTCTTTGGGAGCAGGGGGTCGTGGGTTCAAATCCCGCCGCCCCGACCAATAAAAATAAAACGGACAGAAGGGTTTATGAGAACTCAGGTTCTCGGCCTTCTGTCCGTTTTTTGTGCTCTGCTAACGGCGTGCTAACAAGCGACTGGCGACTGCTAAACAACGGGTGCTGCTCTGAATTTACGTAAATGAGTTGCAAAAAAGGCTCCAAATCCCGATCATACAACAGACTGAAAACAATAAGGTTGTATAGATACGGGAAAGGAGCCCAAGATGGACCTCGCAGAGATAATCGAAGCCGCCACCTGGGAATTTAAGCAAAAATTGAGCGCCCATTGCGAAAATTTGGACCTGGAGAGTTTGACGCCTCAATTGGCAGAACAGGTCACAAGTGGGCTTGGTGAAGCCCTCAAGGCTTGTGGGATCGCAGCGCTTCGCACATTTTTGGAAGCCTACGAAGTGGATGAGGCCCCAAAACAGGTCGAGAATGTGCTGTATCGGTTTAAGCAACAAAGTGAGAAGACGTTTTTGACCCCCTTTGGGAAGATGAAGCTTTCTCGAAATCTGTTTCAGGCCGATGAAGGGGGGCCTTCTTATGTGCCGTTGGATGTGATGTGGGGAATGGTCGGTGAGTTTGCCACCGTGGAAGTTCGTGAAGCGGTGTTGTTCACGGTGAGCTTGATCACGCCGGAGGAAACCGTTTCTGTGCTGGAAAAGACGGCTCTGTTTCAGCCTTCTGCCACAGCGGTCAAACACATCACAGAAGAGACGGGAGCGTGGCTGGTCGAGATGGATGAAACACTCAACCGGTCGATCCGTCAGGAGGAGGAGAACCCCAAAGGGACAAAAGTGATGGTGGCCAGCCTGGATGGGACCCACCTCAGGCTGGATGAGCCGGGGAAAAAACGCGGGCGTCCACAAGAGAGGCCGGGGGAAAAACCGTCCGAAGAAAGTCCGACCAGTTTCAAACAGGCCCTGGTGGGCAGCCTGTCCTTTTATGGGGCACCTCCAAAGGACGGCACCCCACCAAAGCGTTTGGTCTCTCGGTATGTGGCACAAATGCCCGAAGAGGGTGGTCAAACGTTGAAGATACGCTTTGAGGAAGAACTCGATCATATCGAAGGACAGCTGAAAGATGAGGTCGGAAAAGTGTTCCTGTGTGATGGGGCACGAGGGTTGTGGAAATATGCTGATACCACTCCTCGGTTCATCGGGTATGAAAAACTGGTGGATTTTTATCACACCACAGAACATCTGTCTGAAGCTGCCGAACTCCTGTTTGGCAAAAAATCAGCAAAAGCGCAAAGCTGGTATGAAACCTACCACCACAAACTGCTGACCCAAGATGGCGCAGCAGAAACCCTTATTCGCTCCATCGACTATTACAAAAGCCGCCGAAGGCTGGGTCAAAAACGATTGGAAGACCTGGAAACAGAACGAACCTTCTTCTTTCGGAACAAACACCGGATGGCCTATGCTGACTTTCGTCGAAGGGGTCTGCCCATTGGCTCGGGACCCGTCGAAGCGGCCTGCAAGACCCTGGTCAAGACAAGGCTTTGTCGATCGGGTATGCAATGGTCCTGGCAGGGAGGACAACGCATCTTGCAGTTACGCACTTACGTCAAGTCAAAACGATGGGATGCTTTCTGGAATCAGTATAAACAGGTTCGATATGCCAATGATGAACTCCTTGACTATGCCGATGCAGCATAGACAGAAAACATCTACGTAAAACCGAGTCGGCACCCTAAACAAATGATCCGCTTGACAATATATTTTCTCAGATGTACGTTTAGTAGGGATAAGTGATCAATCATGTCTCAAAAAGGAGCATCATCCGAAGCGGCCCGGTCGATCCGCGTATATCGCAGGCGGCAATCCAAACACCACACCATTTGAGAGGGTACCGTTCACATGGAAAAGAGAAGCATCACACGCGTTGCGTTTCTTCAGAACTACGAGGGAATGCCCGAGAAGCTGCTGGGCGAGCTCGATGAGGTTGCAGCCAAAGGCTATGACATGGTCATGACCTCGGGTCTGCGTGAAGGAGAGGAAGGGCGCCGACTGGCCGAACGCGCCCATGAGATGGGGCTGCGCGTCGGCACCTTCACCGGGTACGTCAAGTATGACTTCCGATACCTGGCCGAACACCCAGAGCAGCAGATGGTCCACGCCAAGGAGCACGTGGATCAGGATGGTCTGAGCTCGTCCGGCTGGGGGTGTCCGTTCAATCCTGACCTGAAGGCCCGATACCTGGCGCTGCTGCGCGACCTGGCGACATATCCCGGCATGGTGCACATCGACCTCAACGATGAAGCCACCCTGGGTCACGGCTGCTATTGCGCCACGTGCCGGGCGGCATACGAGGCGGAGATCGGCGGCGAGATGCCCTGCAAGCCGTCCCCCGAACTGTCGGACTGGGACGATCCGCGGTGGCGCCAGTATCTGTTGTGGCGCATGGAGCGCTGGCACGCGGTCCACCGCGAGATGGCCGAAGCGATTCGGGAGGTCAACCCAAAGGTCCGCTCGTCATTTCAGACGTCTCCCGCCGCCGACCTGTGGAGAAATCCCTGGTTCACGGCGATTGACCTGGCCGGTATGGCCGAGTACCTGGATCTAATCTCTACGGATCCCTACTACACCTTTCACGCTCGACAGTTCGACCCGGCAGAGACCTATCTGAGCGAATGGAGCCGATTCTTGGCCGGGATCGTGCCCGAGGGTAAGGACGCGGTCATCGTAACACAGGCGTTCAGCCATCCGACGTTCACTCGTCCCCTCAACGAAGCGGACGGCGTGTGGGCGGCGATCGTGCCCCCGGCGTGCGGTGTCAATCAGATATCGCCTTACACCTATACGCTGCAACGCTGTTCGCCGATGCAGAAAGCCTATGAGGACTGCTGGCAGAAGCTTGATCCGTACTTCGCCGAGGCGCTGCCAGTCAAGCATATCGGTGTCGTGCACGGCATCCGCTCCGAAGTCCTGCGATATCCTGTTCCGCAGGATACGCCGCTTTCGTATGACGGGACGCGACTGTTGCCGGTAACGGAATCTCTGCGGCAAACCGGTGTGCCGTACGGATTCCTGCCCGACGCCAGGCTCAAGGACGTCGATGCACTCAGGCAGTACCGGATGATCACCTGCCCCGAGATCGCGTGCATGAACGGCGATGAGCGCGATGGACTTGAGTCGTACATCCGCGCCGGCGGCAACGCCCTCATCTTCGGAGAGCTGGGCGCTGCCGACGAGACTGGCGCGGACAACGACCGCTCCCTGCTTGCCGAAATCTTCGGCTTTGATGCACCCCGATACGATGAATCTCAGAAGGCAACGCAGCGTTTTGCCTTGACCGGCGAGCATCCTGCTGCGTCGAAGATTCAGTACCCGGACGAGGAAGCCGCCAAACGCTACTTCGATGGCACCTGCGAGCCGTTTTTTGAGCTGTCGTATTGTCGTGATGTGGAGGCGCCGAGCGACGCCCAGGTACTTGCCGAGTTCTGTGATGAATCCGGCACAAGCACGGGTCGGCCGGCGATTATGTTCTTTGATCGGTTTGGCGGTCGCGTCGTTTACCTGGCTGGCTTCCCGACCCGCGTTTCCCAAAACACAAGGTATCACACGCGGGTCCGTAATCTGGCTCACCAGTTGGTCCCACGGCTCGCTGAGTGGGCAGCCGGTGAACCGTCTCCGGTTCGTGTGGACGGGTGGCCCCCGCTCACACCACTGGGCGAAGTCAGACCCCTCGACGCCAGGTTTATGACCACCTGCGAATTTTTCCCGCTTGAAGGCGACAATCATTTCCTGGGCGTGATCACATCCTACTTCAGGGAGGCAACGACGTTTCCCATGGTCCTGACCGTACCGAAGGGCAAGCGCGTCAAGAACGTGGTCGAGCTGATGTCGGGCGACGAGATCCCGTTTGATGAGGGTGGCGGAGAGGCGTCGATCGCCGTTGAGCTGACCTTCGAGACGCCGGCGCTGGTCTTTCGCTTCGAGCTGGAGTAGCAAGCGATCGGTTGCCACCGGCGGGACATGCGGACGTGTAAAGCATCCCGACCATCCACAGGGAACAGAGACGATGACTCAATTCGCCGGAATCGGGGAACTTAGCGTGTGGCAACTGTCCTGGGCTGCGACGGGACTGATCCTGGTCGTGCTTGGGGCGGGAACCTCTGTGGTGCAGGCGAAAGACCCCCACCATCCGTACCTCGCGGTGGCGCGAGCAGCAGCGGCGCCCGAGATTGACGGCGTTCTTGACGACGATGTCTGGAAGACCGCCAGTTGCGTGCCGTTTCTGTATTACACGCGGGGGTTTCTGCCCGAGAGCCCCACGACACGCACATTCTTCGCGTGGGACGATGAGAATCTGTACGTTGCCTACGACTGCGCCGAGCCGCTCCCCGATCAGATCAAACTTCGCGGAGTCCCGCCGCGCGCGGTGACCGATGAAGACGACTGCGTAGAGCTACGCATCCAGTCGCCGGGTATGGAATTGTACTATGAACTCGTCATCAACAGCGCCGGCCTTTTCTTCGACGCACGTCATTTCGATCGCAGTTGGGAAAGCAACGCCCGCTGTTCTTCCCATGTCGGCAAGGATTCCTGGACAGTTGAGTTGTCGATTCCGTGGGACAACCTTGGCCAGACGCCCAAACCCGATCAGCTCTGGCGGACGAATCTGCGGCGGCATCGGTACGTGGGCGGGCAGTCGTTCAGACAGTGGTCACGCACCGGACCCGAATCACGCAGCCCGCATGCCTTTGGGTACATGCGTTTTGTGGATTCGGCGCCGGCCATTCATCAACTCGAGCTGGGATATGAGCAGCCGGGCCTGAACCGCCTGACCGCCCTGGCCTCCAGTCCGATCGACGGCGCCAGGCTTCTCGTCCTCCACGCAGAAGGCGAGCAGGGCGCCAGTTCCGTGAGCTTGCGGGTGGGACCTTCAGGGAGTGTCGATCTGACCTACCCGATTACCAGCCTCTCCCGTGACGCGCTGATGGTGGAACTTGCCGACGCCCAGCAGAGCTATTTCCGTCAGGCGGTCCGTGTCACGGTAACGCCATCGGTCAGTGCCGGGCAGGTCAACGAGGGTTTTGATCTGCTCACACAGAAAGCGGCCTCTACCAGGGACGATCCGTTCAAAGCAGCACTGGAAGGTGCGCGGGCCCAGGGCGAGAAACATCTCGCAGAGCTGCAGCTGCACGAGAAGGCAGCGGTCGACGCCGGACAGATTATTGACCAGGAGGTGTGGGAGCGTGCGGCCGCGCCGGTTCTGCGATTCCAGCAGTTGATGCAACAGCCGACACTCTGGACGCGCAATCCGTTTCTCCAGTCCAGACCCGAGATGATGCCGTCTGAGGTGGAGGTGCTGGACCACATCGACATCGCAGCGGCGATCAACGAACAGGAAGCCGGATCACTGCTCGTTACGAACCTGTTCGCCAGGGAGGATGTTGACCTCAGGGTCGAACTGGGCGAAGTGGAGCGGATCGAAGGCGACGGCGCCAGGCCGCTCACGCGATCGAACATCGAGCTGGCCGAGGTTCTGATGATTCCCACCCGCGCACACGGCGTGATCGCAGACCCGGTGTCCACGCTCAACAAGGCCGGCGTGATTCACGTGCCGCTCGACCAGACGCGCGAAGTCTGGTTCCTCGTGGATACGACCGATCTGTCGCCGGGGTTTTACAGGGCGCCGGTGAGCGTCCATCCACTCGTGTGGGATGCGGGCGTTCTGTCGGCGGAGTTTGAGCTGCGGATCAGGATATGGGACATCGAGTTGCCGAAGAAGATGCCGATTGCGGTCTACAACTTTGATTACACGCGGGCTCTGGCGGGCCACAGCGATTACATGTCCGATCTTGCACGCTGCCGCGCCAATGTTTTCCAGGTGACCAACATCCCGAATCCCGACGATCAGGGCGACTTCTCGCGGCTGGACCCCGTGCTGGAGCGTCTTCCTGAGGACGGCCAGGCCATGATGGAAGTCTGGTTTATGCGTTCACACGGCTGGCAGCCGCGCTTCGAAACGTGGGTTCGGAAGTTGGCCCAATACATGAAGTCGCGCGGTCTGAGCTACGACCGCTGGTTCCTTCACATCTTCGATGAAAGTGCCAGTGACGATTTCTTAGAATGTGCCCGGCAGGTCAAGCGTGTCGATCCGAAGGTGCGCATTTCACAGGACCACATGGGCACACCCGAGCGGTTGAGCGAGTTTGCGTCGGTCATCGATATCTGGATTCCCCTCTTCAGAGATCTGGACAAGCCGGGCCTGGAGACGATGCGTGCCACGGGCAAACCCGTTTGGACCTATGACTGCGGCACTACGCCGCTGTTCAGCACGGCGCGTCACCGGTTCCTGCCCTGGCGTGCGTGGCGATACAACCTGGATGGCGTGACGCTCTGGACCTACTCCCAGAGTCATTGGAACGATCCCCCGAGACACGGCCATAACTTCGGCATGTTCTTCGGCGCTGCCGACGGCGGGGCGGTCCCGAGCAAACGCTTCGAGGCGTGGCGCGACGGGGTCGAGGACTATCTATACCTGGTCGTGTACGAAGCCGAACTTCGCAAGCTCAGCGAGCCGACACCTCAGGACGAGGAACTGCTTGAGCAGGCCAGGGAGTTGGGCGCTGAGAACCCCGCTGACATCCAGCGGTACGATCAGGTCCGCACGCATATCGCCCATCGCATCCTCGGACTGCGGGGAAATGCGTTGGAATCCGATTTCGGAGATTGAATCGAGGCAGCCGAAGCCGCACGACACCATCGTTGAAGTGGAGTACCTCTGCCCTTGATTCACCTGCTCTTTTTCTCAGAAAGAAGAACTCATGCCCTTTGCCTCCGTAAACGACGTCAACCTGCACTATCTCACCCAGGGCAACGGCCCGGAGGCCATTGTCTTCCTCCACGGCTTCTGCCAATCCTCCCGCTTCTGGGAGCCCACCCTGGAACAACTTCCAGATCGCTTCCGGGGGTATGCGCTGGACCTGCGGGGCTTCGGAAACTCGGACAAACCCGAAGGTCCGTACAGCATCCCCGGCTTCGCCGACGACGTCCTGGCCTTTGCGGACGGCATGGGACTTGAGCAATTCATCCTGGCCGGAAACTCCATGGGCGGCGTTGTCTGCCAGAGCTTCGCCACCCGGTACGGCAACCGCCTCAACAAACTCGCCCTCGTCAGCACCGGCGCATACGTGCCCAACCCGGCCGCCGCACGGGAAAAAGCGGACTTCATGGAAGGCATGGAATGGAACCGCAGCTTCTTTGAAAACGCCGTCAAAGGTTTTTTCGCCCTCCTTCCCGCCAACTGGGAAAGTTACGTGGACGCTGCAATGAACGCCGGCCGGGAAGCCATGGTCCAGAGCACCCGGTCCTCCGCCTCGCTCAACTTTCTGGAATCCGCACGGAACATCCACGTTCCCACCCTGATCGTTCAGGGCGAAAAAGATACCGGACGCACCCCCGAAGACGGGAAGCGCCTCCGGGAAGCCATCCCCAACAGCGTCCTGCACATCCTGCCCGGCGCGGGCCACACCCCCATGCTCGAACAGCCCGACCTCTTCTACCCCATCTTCCTGGACTTCTTAAAAGGAGACACTGCATGAACACCCTGCAAGCCGCACCCCCAGAGGTTTTATCGATTCGGGCTTCTATTTCGAGCATGAATCCAGGTATTCATAGCCCGTTTGATTTGGTTGCCAAAGCCGATAGAGATTGATAAATGAGAATGTTTGGATTACAAGAATGAGGAAAGTAACAATGCTGAGGAAAGTTTTCTTTCTGTTTTTATTTCTGCTATTTAGTGAAGCAACAAATTTTCCCATTTATGCCCAAACAAACAAATGGGATGTAACCACCGAATTTGTGACAGAAGTGCTGAATATTTCCAGCAACTCTCCTCCTTTTTAGGAGTATCACCAGCCTATAATAGTGCGTCATAAAGACAAAGTGTCTGTTACAATTAATGAAACCTTGAAAGAGGGATTTCCAAGCTTTGAAAAACAATGGACCCTGTACGAACGCTCTGCAGAAGGAGAATGGCGGAAGATGTATACGAGTTCAACAGACCAGCAGCTTGATCAACCTCCTATACTGCTTGTTAATGAGCAAGGTCAGCATCATATCGTTGTCTGGCCAGACGGAAATATGAAATACTTTAAGTTTGCCGGCGGTATGAAAAATCCGACTGTTGAATTCCCTGAGACAGGGATTAACAATTTTTCTCCTTTCCAAGGAGGATCTATAAATACAGATGGTGATATTCTTGTTGCGATGCTAATGTATGGGGTTCCTGAGCAGCTTTTTATGTTTTACGATGCTGGAAACAGAACCTGGAATAAGGGAAGTGCTGTTGCCTTTGAAACCAGATCTGAATCTCCAACAGGAAGTGATCGCCATACATTTCCATTTGTCGTTCTTAATGGACGTGAAGCCCATATATTCAGCACCCAGGATATTGAAGACCCTATCAAAATTGCAGAAGGAGCCAGCTACACCTTTTCTTACCACAAACTCGATTATTACTATTCTCCTGATGTTGTCAATGCTCCTTTTCAAACGGTCAATGTGGTAAATATCGAAGGTACAAGAGGGTGGGTGCATAACGATGATATGTTACTGGATGGCGCAGGACAAATACATCTGCTTTACTGGTATCAAACAGAAGAAAGAAACTGGCAAACAATTCACCACAAATGCACGCCTTTGGCCCACCTGGAGGGCCTCTAACGCACGTAGAAGTCGGAGTTCCTGGAGAGTTTACAGAAGGTCGGCTTTGGGAATCTCCTGATCGTACTCTTTATATAGCTTTGCCCAAGTGGGAGGATCTATACCTTGCCCCACTAAAAAAAGATGGCACACTCGCTGAAAGTCCAAAACCTGTAGGACTTTCACCTGGGAACTGGGGGACTCTTTTTGCGGGACAGCGTATATTTCTGGCAACACGACGTGCTTCAGCTTTCGGCGCTCCATTTCTAGAAGGATTATACAGAAAACCTTTGGAAAATGGCAACGTCGCTATTCGATATTTCAAGGTAACTTTCAGAGAAGGCCTGATTGGAGATTTCAACGATGATGGAACAGTCAACTTCCCAGACTTCGTTGAATTTGCTCAGATCTTTGGTAAGAAACAAGAAGATCCAGGTTTCAATTCTGCTTTTGATTTGAACAATGATGGGCAAATTAACTTCCCTGACTTTGTTCTCTTTGCTCAAAATTTCGGAAAGACTTCTGAATAAAAAGGCTTAGAATTCATCTTGACATCGAGGAGAAAATAGACTCATATTATATTGTCGGGGAATTTCATACGCTTGGTACGCAGCAGTGTTCTTGAAGGATTCACCATAGCCGGGAGGGGCGTATGGCAACTATTCTCGTGATGGACGACGATGATACTGTTATAAAGTTAGGAGGATTAAATGGCAAAAGATTGTGATTCAAAATTATTTGCACCCAGGACATACTGGGAAGCTACACCCGAGGAACGGGGAAAACATGTCAATGGATGTGGTCCTGATGGCTGGAAGGGCAAGCTTGTACCGGATACGCTTTGGGGGTTAAAAGTGACGGAGTCATGTTATATTCATGATTGGATGTACGATTTTGGGACGACGATCGATGATAAGATAGTAGCAGATCGGGTGTTCTTGAATAACATGCTCAGACAAATAGAATGCGGACTAAGTTGGGGGTGGTTGAGAAGGCTCAGGCGAAGACGGGCAAGGATTTATTATGAAGCTGTAAAGCGTTTTGGAGGCCCAGCTTTTTGGGATGATAAGAATCCTCTTGATGATTTCCAGGAAGCTAGTCGAGTGGTTGTAGCTTAAATGCAATCTATGAAGAATGAGCAGAAATGTCATGAGTGAGGAGGCCATGGGTTCAAATCCCGCCGCCCCGACCAATGAAAATAACGGGTTATGAATCCAGGTATTCATAGCCCGTTTGCTTTGGTTGCCAAAGGGGCTGCCATTTTTTTATGGCTGCACAGACTGATCTCTGGTGGTATCACGAGGAGGCCTGATATGTTGAGGATCACTTCAGTACGTTTCCTGGAATTCTTCATATGGGTCTTTTTCTTTCTAATGTCTCCAGAATCCGCCTATGCAGAAAATCCGCCTCTGAATATGAACCTCAGGAAGAGCGTAACTGAGGTCGTGCCCGGCCTTGTCCACACGCATCTTGCTGCTGATTCAACGGCAGAAAAATTGCCATTGAACATCAATGTGTTGAAGGCGGATTTGAATAAAATCTCTGTCCAATTGGTTATGGCGATGGACCAGATAATCGGCCAGGAGACAACCAGTTCAATGGCCGTACGTCATCGTGCGCTTGCAGGGGTGAATGGGGGTTATTCCTACTCAAACTACCCCTGGAATATATACCATGGAGATCCAAGTCAATTCTTTGTTTTGGATGGGAAGATCTTGAGCGAACCGAGGACACCGGGTCGTTCCAGCCTTGGAATTCTGACCAAAGACGGTAAGCAGACATTGATTGTTGACACCCCTCTTTTGGAAATCGAGGCAGTATTTGATAACACCCGGAAAATTGATATAACAGGCATCAATAGAAAAAGAAAGGGTGCCGACTCGGTTTTACGTAGATGTTTTCTGTCTATGCTGCATCGGCATAGTCAAGGAGTTCATCATTGGCATATCGAACCTGTTTATACTGATTCCAGAAAGCATCCCATCGTTTTGACTTGACGTAAGTGCGTAACTGCAAGATGCGTTGTCCTCCCTGCCAGGACCATTGCATACCCGATCGACAAAGCCTTGTCTTGACCAGGGTCTTTCAGGCCGCTTCGACGGGTCCCGAGCCAATGGGCAGACCCCTTCGACGAAAGTCAGCATAGGCCATCCGGTGTTTGTTCCGAAAGAAGAAGGTTCGTTCTGTTTCCAGGTCTTCCAATCGTTTTTGACCCAGCCTTCGGCGGCTTTTGTAATAGTCGATGGAGCGAATAAGGGTTTCTGCTGCGCCATCTTGGGTCAGCAGTTTGTGGTGGTAGGTTTCATACCAGCTTTGCGCTTTTGCTGATTTTTTGCCAAACAGGAGTTCGGCAGCTTCAGACAGATGTTCTGTGGTGTGATAAAAATCCACCAGTTTTTCATACCCGATGAACCGAGGAGTGGTATCAGCATATTTCCACAACCCTCGTGCCCCATCACACAGGAACACTTTTCCGACCTCATCTTTCAGTTGTCCTTCGATATGATCGAGTTCTTCCTCAAAGCGTATCTTCAACGTTTGACCACCCTCTTCGGGCATTTGTGCCACATACCGAGAGACCAAACGCTTTGGTGGGGTGCCGTCCTTTGGAGGTGCCCCATAAAAGGACAGGCTGCCCACCAGGGCCTGTTTGAAACTGGTCGGACTTTCTTCGGACGGTTTTTCCCCCGGCCTCTCTTGTGGACGCCCGCGTTTTTTCCCCGGCTCATCCAGCCTGAGGTGGGTCCCATCCAGGCTGGCCACCATCACTTTTGTCCCTTTGGGGTTCTCCTCCTCCTGACGGATCGACCGGTTGAGTGTTTCATCCATCTCGACCAGCCACGCTCCCGTCTCTTCTGTGATGTGTTTGACCGCTGTGGCAGAAGGCTGAAACAGAGCCGTCTTTTCCAGCACAGAAACGGTTTCCTCCGGCGTGATCAAGCTCACCGTGAACAACACCGCTTCACGAACTTCCACGGTGGCAAACTCACCGACCATTCCCCACATCACATCCAACGGCACATAAGAAGGCCCCCCTTCATCGGCCTGAAACAGATTTCGAGAAAGCTTCATCTTCCCAAAGGGGGTCAAAAACGTCTTCTCACTTTGTTGCTTAAACCGATACAGCACATTCTCGACCTGTTTTGGGGCCTCATCCACTTCGTAGGCTTCCAAAAATGTGCGAAGCGCTGCGATCCCACAAGCCTTGAGGGCTTCACCAAGCCCACTTGTGACCTGTTCTGCCAATTGAGGCGTCAAACTCTCCAGGTCCAAATTTTCGCAATGGGCGCTCAATTTTTGCTTAAATTCCCAGGTGGCGGCTTCGATCATCTCTGCGAGGTCCATCTTGGGCTCCTTTCCCGTATCTATACAACCTTATTGTTTTCAGTCTGTTGTATGATCGGGATTTGGAGCCTTTTTTGCAACTCATTTACGTAAATTCAGAGCAGCACCCAAAAGAAACAAATACAGGGGCTCAATACCCGGTGCTGTAGATAAAGACGAACTTAATAAGAACGATCTCATACTTTATACACCTGAGTGGAACCGAAGCACAATGACAGATCAGACGGGTATAGAAATCGTTGTTGAAAAAGATTCTGTATCCGCTATTCACCTCAATAAAGGATCTGTTATCATCCCACGAAATGGATATGTTCTTTCCGGTTCCGGGAAATATGCTGACTGGCTGAAACAGAATGTTGTTGTGGGAGCAACAATTGAGGTTAACTACAAGCTAACTTCAAACCAGAATCACAAACCGCTTCCATTGGAGAATTGCAGCTATACAACTGCCGGGACAGTGTTGATTGTAGATGGAGAGAGATTTATCGATTATGCAAGTGAGGGGTTTGAGCCCTGGTTTTTTGATGGAAGACATCCAAGAACAGCTGCAGGCATATCAAAGGATGAAAATACGCTGTGGCTTGTTGTGGTGGATGGACGTCAGCCTGGTTTCAGTGTGGGAATGACCTTAGGTGAGCTGTCAGACTTTTTGGAGGCGCAAGGAGCATTCAATGCTTATAATCTGGATGGAGGCGGATCGAGTACAATGGTGGTAAAAGGGAAAGTGGTCAATCAATATTCGGATATGATTAGAGGAAAGAGAGTAGAACGACGTCGTTGTGATGCTGTTTTGCTGTTTGAACGAGAAGCAGCTTGAGGGTCCGGAAGAAGGGTCACAGCGTCTACTCGTCCTTCGATCCTGTTCCCGCCAGGTTCTCCAGAATAACCCTGGCAACTTCAGAAGCCAGGGCTTCCGAACCTTCTGTTGTGAAGTGCACGTTTGCAGGCCGCTGGATCTCTTCAAGCCTCGGCAGGGCAAACGCGTAGAGGTCGTTTATCGAGATGCCATGCCTGTCCATGACCTTTTTCGCTGCGGCGTTGTACTTCGCTGCGTCGCCTTTCATGCGGCCTCCGGCGCCTTCGGGTACGGGTGTAGTGGATGCCCATATTAGCCTGGCGCCGGTTTTTTTCAGGCGGTTGACGAGTGTTTCCAGGTTTTTTTCGTATTGATCGACTGGCACCTGCTGTTTGGCGTTGTCCGCGTGGGTGCCTTCGGCATTCATGTATCTCAGGTCGTGCAGGCCAAAGTTGAAATGGATGACGGCCCATTTGCGGTCTTCGAGCCATTCGTCCAGATGGTCCAGCCCTCGGATCGTCGGGCCGCAGTTGACGGACGGGCGGTGGACGTTCGTCTTTCCATTGAGGAGCTCCCGGACCGGGATGGTGTAGCCCATCGAGATCGAATCGCCGATCAGAAGCACGTCCGGCAGCTCCGGATCATCGGAGGCTTTGGCGAACGCAGGATGCTTTTTATTCTCCGCCCAGCTGACGCCTCGCGGAAAGAGGATCGCTGTTAGAGCCAGGATTGCCATTATAAGGATACGCTCCACGGGTACCTCCATTTTGGATATCAATCGCGTTTCTTTGCCCAGTCAGACTGGATAAATTTGACGACACTGTCACTTTCGTTGGGACCAATCAGATGGGTCGCATGCCGCTTCAACTCAGCAGTTGCGTTGGCTACGGCAAGGGCGCGATCCGCATGTTGAAACATTTTAATGTCATTGTTGTGATCACCGAACACAACGACCTCGCCGTTTAGACCGCAGGTTCTCTTCAGCGTTCGAATACCCTGATCTTTGGTCGCTCTGTGATCATGAATCGTCAGCCAGTACCAGCCGGGGGAGTATTGATTTTCAAAATTATGCGTGTCTACATGTTTCCCGTACATTTCGTTGATGGCGTGTTCGAGTTCCAGGAGTACGTCGGCCGGACCGATGACCGTAAGACACACAATTTGATCTCCGAATGAGTCCGGCAGATGTTCGATGGTGCGAAATCGCTTGTCGTTGTTCGCCAAACGATCATCCAGGTACCAGCGCATGCCTTCGTTGAGAATGTCCTTGTAATAGGCGCAGTCTTCCGAGCCGTTGAAGCTTGAGATAAAGGGCGCGCAGTTGAACTTGCGGATCAATTCGTAGATGTTTTCAACAATGAGCGGCTCGATATTGTGTATGATTTCATGACGTCCCGATTTGAGATCGGATATGAAAGCGCCGTTAAACTCGATGATGGGTAAGAATAGCTCCAGCCCATCCAGGATCTGGCGCATGGATACGACGCTGCGTGCACTGGCAACTGTGAAATAAAGGCCATCTTGTAACAATCCGGTCAGCGTATGTTTGCTGAAGTCGGACAGTGTGCCGTCATCCCGCAGCAATGTGCCGTCCAGGTCAGAAATGTAGAGTGTGCTCATCGCTCCCTTAATAACTTACCCTGACGTTATACGTCACTTGAACATTTCCATCTTCCGGCACTATCACTGTAAATCTGATCTCGTGTGCAGATGTTTTTTCGTATTTATGCGATGAATTTAGAATTTCCCAATCACCGGAAACAGGCTCGATCACGTTCACTTTAACCGCCTCATCTTTGTGGTTTCTTATTGTTATTTCAAATGCGACTTCATTGACCCTGTCTCCTATCTTTTTGTACTCGGTTTGTTTTCGCTCTGTTACGATATCAAAGGCGTCGCCAACTTTTATCTTTATCTTTTCATCCTTCGGCGTATGCTCAATTCTATTTTCACCGATAAATTGCAGGCTTCCTTCGGTATCCTTCTTGTAAACACGTACAATTCCTTTGGGCAAAGGCATTCCCAAATGGTGCTTCTTAGCGTTTTTGAATTGGAGAAAGACACCAATTTTCTTGTGTGAGTTGGTCAGCCGACTAAAATAATAATTCTGTTGACCTCTCACAATGAATGTCTTCTTAACCGGAATATTTGAGGCTTTTAAGAGGTTTATCTGTTTCGTTTGTTTGTCTTTTATGGTGGTTTTTCTATCCAGCGTGTACAAGTGATATTCAAAGAAGGCTTCTTCCTCAAACTGTGGCGCTTCTGCTCCTCTAACGCCCGCAACTTGCCTTTTGAGAAATCTGCGCACCTCCGGTGTGACCCTCTGGACGTCACCGGCAACCAATTTCAACGAGGCATTGTTGTAAGTTGCGCCGGTCCTGTTATCAACTGTGACCCAACCAGAGAGGTCTATAGCTGTATCTTTCTGGTTCAAGATAGCGATATAATCAGCCTTCCAGTTTATCCCGTCCGTTAGATACGATGCCTCTACTTTTTGACTGCCGGATTTATCGGCTCTCAATAACCAGACAAGGGTGGGCTTGGCTATTAAGTTCTCGGGGATTTTTGGGAGTACAATTCTACCGGGCACTTCAAACATGATTTTACCATGAACCTGAAAGATGTTGCCTTCATTCGTGCTGAGTAAGATTGCCTTCGTTAACTTTTCCTCCTGCGTCTTTTCGTCAATTTCCACAAAATGCACTTCCTTACCAACATACTTTTCCATCAGTTTCTGCGGGTTTAGAAGATCGTATTCGTAATTTTGCTCCAGAACGGTCAGACCTTCCGGGTCCGTCAAGGATTTGATGTGCACGGTTGTTGAATTTATCCTCTCTGCAACATCCATGAATTTCAGTTCATTGACGCCTTTGTATGTATTAATTTCTCGGGTGTCCTTCACCAATCCGAGGTTGGCATCGTAGACCGTAACGGCAATATCAGTTTGATCGTCGCTGGTGCTTGACGAGGCTGTCTGGGCAGATAAATACCCTGCTTGCAGGAGTTGAAAAATCAAGAAGAAAACCAGGGCTGATTTTGTCGTATTCATTGGAGTTTACCCTCCTTACTTGAGATTATAAATTGGTTGCGAACATGAGTTTGTCGTCCATGTTGAGCTGGTCGAGGAGCTGGTTGAAGTAGTGTTTTTTGGGGGGGTTCTTCCATGGGCTGGGTGCTAACCCAGAAGTGTTCGCGCATCAGCGCCAGGTCCGATCCCGGAGGGTCGCCTGAGGAGGGCGCTGCATCGGGGCGAGCCGAGGTCGGCACGCCTTTGGGATAGTCGTTTGCGTCTGGGCCCTTGAAGGCGGAGTGGGTGATGTAGTCGCACCAGTGGCCCGGCAGGTATGGGATGAGCGTTTTGAGGGAGGGCAGCTCGTTGTGGATGTCGCAGTCGATAACGGGGTGACCGGATCGAAAGATGCCGGAGTTTGTGTGCTGAGGGTGCTCCATGGATTACTCTCGATTTTTGAGCGATGCGGCTTGCGCTGTCAACACTTTCCGGCATACGCTGGACGATTGACGGGTCTGCCCGTTGATGGAAAGTACTTCTTCCGACGAAAAAAGGCAAAAGAAAAACGTCTAATATTATACCTTCTCGGCGCTCCACACAACCACCTCTTCACCTGCTACCTGAAGGTCTGTTCCCAGAGGTGTTGACAGTTCTTCGACGGTGCGGACGACGTGCTGTCCCTCAGTACCCGCGGGCGATACGTTTCTCGGCTGTCCCACCTCGTTCCTCCATACGGGCGCTAAGGAGACCTTTGTCAACGCCTTTTCCACCACGGCGCAGTGGACCAGCAGGCCCTCTCGATTGGGGACAGCCATCTGTTCCCATCCGAACATAAAGTTCCCCAGGCTGTAAAAGATCACCCGCCCGTTGTAGACCTCCACCCCCTGGGGCACGTGCGGGTGGTGGCCGATGATCAGGTCCGCTCCGGCGTCGATTGCCGCATGCCCGATGGCCGTCTGGTAGTCGGCCAGCTCCTGGCTGCCGGAGATGCCCCAGTGGCAGGAGACCACGAGTACGTCCACGCGTTCTCGAAGCGCCTGCACGTCCTCCTGCATCGCTTTCAGTTCCGCACCGTCGGGCCAGGAGTGGACAATCGCGGGTGCGCCGGGCATCTCCAGCACGCGGTGATGGGGGCGATAGGCGGTGTGGCCCTTGAGGGTTGCCACGCCCGGCTGTCCCGGTCCGGCCGCGTGTCCTGCGGGCCAGAATACGGACGTGTAGGCCAGGAATCCGAAGCGCGTTCCCTTTCGTTCCAGCACGACCGGACACCGGGCCGTCTCCCGATCCTCTCCGGCCCCTGTGTGGGGGATGCCGTGCCGGTCCAGGTGCGAGAGCGATTCCAGGATGGCATCGGCCCCGTAGTGGACGTTGTTTGCGCAGCCGACCGCGTCGAATCCGGCGACGGCCAGGCCCTCGACGGTCGAGCGGTCGGGATGAAACCATCCCTTCTTGTAGGGGATCTCCACGGTGGGGTCGGAAAAACAGCCTTCGCAGTTGGCAAACCGCAGGTCGGCCGCGTCGAAGGTCTCCTGCACGTGCGCAAAGGGCGCGTTCGGGTCCGCTACGTTTCTCAGGTTGACGTCGCCCACCAGGATGATGGAGAGCGCATCGCCGTCCAGACCGATCCATTGATCCATCGCTGCCTCCTGTTGTTGGTGTAAAGACCGTGTGGTTGCCGCAAAATAAGGGTGTTGCGTTTCCGTGTCAACGCCAATCGGATTGGGCAGAAGAAAATTCGCTTGACATGTGGGAGAATTAAGGGATAAATATGAGGAGGATTCGGGGTTGGGAATTGAACTGGATGAAGAGGTCCTGGAGAGGTATGGCGTTTCGCTTTAAGGGGGATTGGAAGGAGAACATGCTATGGGGCTGGAGAGAAAACCGTTTGAAACGACCCGGGCGCCGGTCAATCCGCTTCCCTACTCACAGGCGATTATCGCCGGTGATTTTCTCTATACTTCCGGGCAGGTGCCGGTGGATCCGGAGACCGGGCAGCTTGTGCCGGGAGGGGCTGAGGCGCAGACCGAGCGTGTGCTGGAAAATATCAAAGCGATTGTGGAGGATGCCGGCAGTTCGATGGCGCGGGTGGTGAAGGTGACGGTTTATCTGCAATAGTTCGGCCACTTTTAAGCAGCAATTTTGCCATAATCCCGCAGTTTTTGGTATTGGGGAGATTTTTTAATCAAATTTAGGTCGAGGTCTAACATTAAAAAAATATTCTGGAGAAAATACGTGTTGAAATAACAGGCTTTTACACTGGCCATGGAAAAGGGTATGGGTCTCGTATCTGATTGGGCTTGTAAGTGTTCCGTTTTGGCTAAATTGAGGGTTGTCAAAGAGGCATTAAAATGGAAAGCCAGCCGTTTTTGATCTCTGGCTTGACAGTCGCACAATCCGGTGAACTGTTTGGCATCTCTGAAAATAAATTCAATTTGGAAACGCGCTTTGTAATATCTGACAATCGTCTTGGCACTTAGGTCTTTGTCGGTTGAAAACAAGATCGCATATTTCTTCTTGTCCTTGTTCGTGTGATCCAGCAAGACGACGGCTTTCAAATTGCGTTTTAAGGAGACGTGATTCAAGACAAGACTGTAAATGGCGATGCCATCTTGTGTTTGGATATATGAAAACCGAGACAGGTCCTGCCAGTTGACTTTGCCGTCATAGGTCTTGTGCCTTCCGCTTCCCTTTTCCCGTTTTGGTCCGGTGTAGAGATAGCGCATATTGGCGTCGCAGCGCAATTTGCCGATCTGGTGTAGATCCAAATCACGGACGCCATCAACAAATTTCTTCTTGCTAAAATAGCCATCGACAACGGTATATTTTTCATTCTCTAACAAGCTGGGTTTGACATCACTCAGGTGCTGTAAATACTGATCTGTTAGGGTTTCGACGTCTTCTGCCTGTTTGGAGCTTTGCTTTTTCGACTTGGCTTTCCCCTTTTTTTTGGTGCCCTTTTTCTTGACGGTCCTTTTCTTTTTATTGACCTTGACGACATCCTGTTTAGGCTTAGACTCAGACATTTGGCGTTCATCTCCAGGATCGGTTTGACGAACGGACAGCGTAAAGCCTGTGTTTCTCAAAACATCCACGATGGCCACACTGGAGACTTCCAACCCCTTTTCGCTCCGACGATGACAACCGTTCCAGAAATAATCCAGACCATAGGTCTGCTTGCCCGACTTGGACACAAAAGAAGCATCTAACACGATGATCCGTTCACTTTCTCTGCCCAGGCTTTCATTGATCACCGCTCGGTTGAAGGCCACAAATTCAAAGGGTTTGGCAAACTGGCGTGAATACGTCTTCTGTGACAAAGGAGAGTAACGCGATAGGTTACGAAAATTGATCTTGCCGTGAGCTGTTAGGATCGCTGTAAACACAGCCATCAGAAACTTTTTTTGAGGCTTGGAAATCTTGAAACTCTTGAGTATCTTTTCTGCCAGTTCCATTGTGCCGTCTCTCCAGATAAAGGGTATCGTTGACGTGGTGGTCTATGATACCTAATCTGCGTGAACGGCACTTTTTTGTCAAAGAAAACTGTCCGCCATATTGATCTGCAGAGTTCGGAGGATTTCGAGCGGGTTAACAGGATTTATGCCCGGTATTTTCCGGAGCCTCGACCGGCCCGCACCACGGTGGGCGCGGACCTTCGGGAGGGCCGCCTGGTTGAGATGGATGTGGTTGCGCTTCTGGAGGCGTGAGCCGCACCGCTTTGCGTACAGGGAAAGGAGAGATAAATGTCCACATCGTATCGTCCTGCGATTCAGAGAGTACGGCACGTGGTGTCTTCAACGCACTATCTTGCCTCGATGGGAGGGATGCGCATTTTAGAACAGGGGGAAAATGCCGCAGACGCAGGGGTGGCCGCAGGGCTGTGCATCAATGTGGTACAGCCCGGTTCGGCCCAGTTCGGGGGCGTGGCGCCGATTATTTTTTGTCCGGCTTCGGGCGGACCGGTGCAGACGATCAGCGGCCTGGGGCGGTGGCCCAGGGCGGCCAGCATCGACTACTTTTTGCAGCATACGGACGGAGACCTGCCGCCGGGGATTCTGCGTTCGGTTACGCCGGCGGCGCCGGATGGCTGGATTACGGCGCTGGACCGGTTCGGGACGATGCGCTTTGAGCAGGTTGTGCAGCCGGCGCTGGATCTGGTGGAGAGCCGGGAACCGCTCTATCCGGGCCAGAAGGATATGGCCACCACTTTCAGGCGGCTGATCGAGGCCGAGCAGAAGGCAGGGGGCGACCGGCACGCGGGGTTGAGGGCGGCCCGGGACCTGGTCTATAAGGGGGAGATCGCCCGAGAGATCGCGGATTTTTGTGAGCGGGAAGGGGGGTTCCTGCGGGCGGAAGACCTGGCGGCTTTTCAGGCGCGGGTCGAACCGCCCGAGCAGACGAGTTACAGGGGCTACGAGGTTTACAGCTGTGGTCCCTGGTGCCAGGGGCCGTCGCTGCTGATGGCGCTCAACACGCTGGAGGGGTTCGACCTGCAGGAGGCAGGGCACAACAGCACGGACTACCTGCACCTGGTGCTGGAGGCGCTGAAGCTGACATTTTCGGACCGCCACCATTACTTCGGAGATCCGGATTTTGTGCAGGTGCCCATGCAGGGGCTGCTGTCCAAGGATTACGCGGTGGAACGGCGTGGGGCGATTGATCCCCTGCAGGCGGCGCTGGATATGCCGGCTCCGGGCGATCCGTGGCGGTACCATCCGGAGCCCCGATCGGAGACCGGGCCGGTTCCCAGGACGGCAGCGCCGGCAGACCGGGAACACGCTTCTGTCTGGGAAGATGACACGGCTTACGCCTGCGTCGTAGACGGGGAGGGCAACGCGTTTTCGGCCACGCCCAGTGACCCGATAAACTGGAACCTGGTGATCCCGGGACTGGGGTTCTGCGTTTCGGCCCGGGGGACGCAGACCTGGCTGGATCCGGAGCACCCCTGCGGCTTAGAGCCGGGCAAACGGCCCCGGCTGACGCCCAATCCGGCCTTAGCGCTGAAGGACGGGAAAAGCCGTTTATGCCCTTTGGATGTCCCGGAGGGGACGCGCAGGTGCAGGGGATGCTTCAGGTGTTCCTGAATATCGTGGAGTTCGGCATGGACCCCCAGGCGGCCATCGAGGCGCCGCGTGTGGTATCGCGCAGTTTTCCGAATTCGTTCTGGCCCCACGAGTCCCAGCCGGGGGCGGCCCTGGTGGAAGCGCGGGTGGATGGGGACGTTCGGCAGGAGCTGTCTGCGCGGGGGCACAGGGTGCAGGACGACGAGGCGTGGTCGGGCGGGGTGAGCCGGGTGTGCGCGATTACCATAGACCCGGAGACCGGGATGCGGACGGGTGGGGCGGACCCCCGGGGGCCCGGCTATGCGATTGGCTGGTGAACGAACCGCTACAGAGACGCCGGGGAGGCGTAGCCATGGAGAACGAAGATCAGCTGGTGATGCTCAAGCAGGCCGTAGAGGCCTGGAATACGTGGCGCACAGAGCATCCGGATGTGTCGCCGGACCTTTCTCGGGTCAACCTGAACTGGGCAAACCTGAGGGAAGCGGACCTGAGAAGGATGGGTCTGTCCGGAGCGAGGCTGCGGTACGTGAGCCTTTTTAGGGCCGATCTGAGAGAGACGGACCTGCGGGAGGCGGATCTGAGGATGGCGGGGCTTGGAAGGGCGGATCTGAGGGGGGCGAATCTGACAGGGGCGGATCTGGAGGGGGCGGACCTGGGGGGCGCGGATCTGGGGGAGGCGGACCTGAGGGGGGCGCGCCTTGTGAGCGCCAACCTGAAAGGCGCGAATCTCAAGAAGGCGAGGTTCGACGGGGCCGAGGTGGGGGCCACGGTTTTCGAAGACAATGACTTCCGCGAGGTGACCGGGCTTGAGTCCGTAACACACAGGGCCCCCTCGACCATCGGCACGGATACGCTCTACAATTCCAGGGGCGAGATTCCCGGAGCGTTTCTCCGGGGCGCCGGCGTTCCCGAGAATCTGATCGAGCAGATTCCCGCCCTGGCCGGCGATCCCGTGCAGTTTTTCTCCTGCTTTATCAGTTACGGCAGCCAGGACCGGGCGTTTGCCGAGCGGCTCTACGCCGATCTCCAGGCAAAGGGGGTGCGCTGCTGGCTGGCGCCCGAAGCGCTGAAGCTGGGAGATAAGATCCGTCCGGCGGTTGACGCATCGACCCGAACGCGCGATAAGCTGCTGATGATTCTCTCGACGCAGACGGTGGAGAGTGCGTGGGTGGCGCCGGAAGTGGAAGTGGCTTTGAGAGAGGAGCAGAGGCGAAAGCAGCCCGTTCTGTTCCCGGTCCGGGTGGATGGCGCCGTGATGGAGACCGACCAGGCGTGGGCGGCAGACATCCGGCAAAGCCGGGATATCGGCGACTTTGAGGGGTGGAACGGGGACGCAGAAAAATACGACGCTGCTTTGGAAGACTTGCTGGCGACTTTGAGGGTGGGGGAAGCTGGGCCGGAGGGGTGAGAAGATGTATGGACGTTTTGACAGCGAAGGAGGTTCCTGTTGAGGTTGGCGCAGGCCTATGTGCGGTTTGTGAATCGGCTGAACGAAACGGTCGGTTCGGGGGTGTCGTGGCTGACCACGCTGCTGGTGCTGGTGGTGTGTTATGACGTGTTTACCCGGTATCTGCTGAAGAACAGCACCGTGGCCGTGCAGGAACTGGAATGGCATCTGTTTGCCGTTATTTTTTTGATCGGCGCAGCCTATACCTTAAAGCACGACCGGCACGTACGGGTGGATGTGTTTTACGGCCGGTTTTCCCTTAGAACCCGGGCCTGGGTCGACTTTGCCGGGAGCCTTGTTTTTTTGATCCCTTTCTGTCTGGTTGCGATATGGTGTTCCAAAACTTTTGTTGTGAACGCCTATACGATCGGTGAGACTTCGCCCGACCCGGGAGGGCTGCCCGCCCGGTTTGTGCTGAAGGCCGCGATTCCCGCCGGGTTTTTTCTGCTTTTTTTGCAGGCGGTCTCGCTGGCGCTTCAGTCGTTGTTGAAACTTCTGGGCACAGAAGGCGGCAACGGGGAGGGTGAGGCATGATCGAGGCGATGCCCCTGGTGCTTTTTGTGGCGCTGTTCGTGCTGCTGCTGTTCGGATTCCCCGTGGCGTTTACGCTGGGGGGCGTGTCGTTTATTCTGGGGTATCTGACATTTGGCCTGGATTTTTTCAACCTGCTTCCCCTGAGAATATGGGGGGTGATGACCAATTACGTGCTCATTGCCGTTCCGTTGTTTGTGTATATGGGGGTGATGCTGGAAAAATCGGGGCTGGCGGAGGAGCTGTTAGAGACGATGGCGCTGCTGTTCGGCCGGCTGCGCGGGGGGCTGGCGATTTCGGTGGTGGTGGTGGGGGCGATGCTGGGGGCCTCAACGGGCATTGTGGGGGCGACGGTGGTGACGATGGGGCTGTTGAGCCTGCCCACGATGCTGAAGCGGGGCTACGGCCCGGAGCTGTCCACGGGGACGATTTCGGCCTCGGGAACGCTGGGACAGATTATCCCGCCCAGCATTGTGCTGGTGCTGCTGGGCAGCATTCTGAATGTGTCGATCGGGGATATGTTTATGGGAGCGGTGGTTCCGGGGTTTGTGCTGGTTTTTCTGTATCTGATCTGGATTGTGCTGATTGCGGTGATCCGGCCGGAGTGGGCGCCGGCGATGCCCAAAGAGGAGCTGGACCGGTTCAAGGGCCGGGCGATGGTGAGGCGGGTGCTGCAGGCGTTTGTGCTTCCGTTTATCCTGATTCTTTCGGTGCTGGGATCTATTTTTGCCGGGATTGCCTCGCCCACCGAAGCGGCCGCGGTCGGGGCTTTTGGCGCAACGGTGCTGACGATTGTTCAGAGGAAGTTTTCGTATGAGACGTTAAAGTCGGTGATGGCCGGCACCACCCATCTGACCTGTATGGTATTTATTATTCTGGTAGGCGCCACGTCGTTCGGGCTGGTGTTCAGGGGGATGCGGGGCGACGATTATCTCACCCGGCTTATTATAGACGCCAATATGGGGCCCAATACCTTTCTGGCGCTGGTGATGGTGATTATTTTTATCGCGGGGTTTTTCATCGATTTTATCGAGATTACGTTTATTATCGTGCCGGTGGTAGCGCCTATTTTTGTCACTTTTGGTGTGGATCTGCTCTGGCTCGGGATTCTTATCGGGATGAATCTTCAGACCTCGTTCTTGACCCCGCCGTTCGGTTTTTCGCTTTTTTATCTCAAAGGGGTCGCGCCTCCCGAGATCCGGACCGGACATATTTACCGGGGCATTATTCCTTTTGTTGTGATCCAGCTGGTCGGGCTGGGGCTGGTGATTTTCTTTCCGCAGATGGCGACCTGGCTGCCGCAGTATCTGACGAGATAAGGGAGGGTTTGCAGGTGGTGAATGGTGGGTTTTCGTATTTTTCGTGGTGAATGGGTGGCGGTGAGTGGTTTCGTGCCCTTCGTGTTCTATCCGCTGATCGTGGCATAATACACCTTCTCGGAGACCTGGGCCCAGCTCGTGACGTTTTTTCGGAAGGCGCTGAACGATTCAAACGCCTTTTTGCTCATTGGATCGGTTGCGACCAGTTCGTCGACAACTTCCTCTGAGAATTTCCGCAGGGTTTGCAGTACATCGTCCGGAAATTTTCGGAGCTGGACGTTATGTTCGTTGATCAATTTTTGCATGTAGGTGTTGTTCTTGGACTCAAATTCGGAAAGGGACCACACGTTGGACCGCGCGGCGGCGGTTCGGACGATGGCCTGGAGGTCTTTGGGCAGTTGCTCAAAGGCGTTCTTGTTGACGATCATTTCGATGACGGTGCCCGGTTCGTGCCAGCCGGGGTAGTAGTAATATTTGGCGGCTTTGTAAAATCCCATCAGATAATCGTGATAGGGACCGATCCATTCGGTAGCGTCGATGACGCCGCGTTCCAGGTTGGTATAGATCTCGCCCCCGGCAGACAGGACGGCCGATCCGCCCGCTTTGTGGATGACCTTGCCGCCCAGGCCGGGGATTCTCATTTTCAGGCCCTTGAGGTCGTCCACGGTGTTGATCTCTTTGTTAAACCAGCCGCCCATCTGGAAGCCGGTGTTGCCCACCGGCATGGGGATCAGGTTGAAGGGCGCGTAGAGTTCCTCCCAGAGCTTAAGCCCGCCCCCGCTCAAGATCCAGGCGTTCATCTGCTGGGCGTTCATGCCAAAGGGGACCGCTGCAAAGAACTGGGAGGCGGGCGCTTTGCCCGCCCAGTAGTAGGAGGCGCCGTGGCACATTTCGGCCGTTCCCTGGCTTACTGCCTCGAATCCCTCGAAGGCGGGGATCAGTTCGTTTGCACCGTAGACGTGGATTTTAAGCCGGCCTTCGGACATTTTCTCCACCCACCGGGCGATCAGGTCGGCGCTTTCGCCCAGGATGGGGAAGTGGGGCGGCCAGGTGGTCACCATTTTCCATTCGTAGGTTCTGGTTGAACGGACGGCCGGAGCCCCTTCTTGTTTTGGAGAGGCGCAACCGGCCATCAAAGCGGCCCCACCGGCCAAGGTGGCGGCCGAAGCTTTTTTTAAAAAGTCGCGGCGTTCGAGCTTGTCCACTGAGATCCTCCATTGCGCAGGGTCAGCACGCCCGGGATCAGGCGTGATCACCATAGGTTCTCACACACTCAGGTGCAGCACCTCTTTGACGGCGTCCAGCAGTTCGTCCAGTTTGATCGGTTTTACAAAGGTACGGACGGCGCCCAGCTCTTTGGCCTCAGCGCAATCGTCGCCCTCACCGGCCGTGATCGAGATAATTTTGATCCGGGGATATTCCCTGCGGATCTCTTCGATGACCTCCAGCCCGCCCTTTCTGGGCATGAAGATGTCGGTGATTACCAGATCAACCGGATTGCTGCGGTTCAGCTCCAGACCGTGCTGCCCGTCGTAGGCCTCCTCCGTTTCGTGGCCGGCCATTTCAAGCGTTTTCCGGAGCAGGTCCCGGATCGGTTTGTCGTCGTCAATAACAAGTATGCGGGCCATTTCAGGCCTCAAGATAGGGTTCCGGTCTTGCGTGGGGCAAGGCGTTTATCAAATATAAGGTCTCACCAGCTTTCGTGCAAAGAAAAAGGGCGCGGGGATTCTCTCCCCTCGGTCCGCTCTGGCTTTGGATAGGCCAACCCGAAGGACACCGGGCGAAGGTGGGGGCGCAATGTGTAAAATTTCGTTGACAACATGATCATATATGCTATACTTATTTTGGCTCCTCGCTATTTGGTGTGGGTAACCTTCCCCCAGGAACGACCAGTTGTGGTAGACAAGACGCCCAAGCTGCAGGTTTTGTGGACCAGCCTTCGAGTATTCTTTGTCAACGGTGTTGCCCGACCCGTTGTCTGTTGCTCAGGATTCTATCTTAAAAACAGTTGTTTAAGTTGTTAGATAATAAATTGTTACGATGGACTAAACGGCAAACTGGATCTCCGGATCATTCAATACCCGCCGTGTGTTTAGGAGAGATCTCATGTGCGGATACCGGAGCAAACGGTTAGGAACCACCTCGCACTCGGCAAGAAGACTGGTTCGGGTTTTTATGATTACCCACGTGAAACAGCGAAGAGCCCTTATTTTATATACTGTGACTTATCCGTAAAACTCATGCGCTTCACTGGACCGGGGAACATGCCTCATCAACTGAGCCTGAAATGTTATCTGGACGCACGTGCGGATCCAACTATCGCTCTGAAGCGGTATGAAGACCTGGAGGCCCTGGTCGGGCTTTTCGAGCAGGCAGATTCGGATTCGCCGGAAGTCCGTCCCCAAACGCCGGATCGATTCACGTTTCTTTCTCAGGCCCCCAGCCTGCTGATTGTAGACGATGAGGTTTCGATGACGGACGTGTTGAAAGACAGGCTGGTCGACTGGGGCTATCCTGAGGAGGCCATCCACATCTCAGCTTCGGGCGAGGACGCCATCTTCTACGCAAAAGAACACGCGGTTGGCATTGCGCTTGTAGATGTCAGGTTGATCAATCCGCTGGCGGTTCGGGGAGAGTACATCTCCGGGCTGCAGGTTGTTAAGGCAATCAAAGAGGCTTCTCCCGGAGCAAAAGTGATTCTTATTTCGGGCTTTGCCACCTACGAGATGGTCCGCGAAGCGATCCTAGGTCTGGGCGCTTCTTATTATTTGAAGAAGCCTTTCAAGCTGGGCGTTGTTGTGAGTATTGTCCACTGGGCTGTGGAGCAGCTGCTGGGGTCAAACGTCAAGCGGATGGTCTTGCCGGGTTCTGACAGCCGTTTAGAGCAGGGCGATCCGGAGAAAAGGTCGGAACATATTCTTGTTGTGGACGACGATCTGTTTGTCGCCGAGAGCCTGGCCATGGCCCTTCACTCTTTCGGGTACCGGGCGTTGGCGGTGGGCAGCGGCATTGAAGCGTTAAAAGCGCTGGAGGCATCCTCGTTTGACGCCGTGCTGCTGGATGTTAGAATGCCCAGGATGGATGGGCTGGAGGTGCTGCGGCGCATCCGCCAGAGGGATCTCAACCTGGTTGTGCTGGTTCTTACAGCTGTAGAGAACAGGGAGATTGCGGAAGAGGCCACCAAGTTAGGCGCCTATGAGTTCATGACCAAACCCTGCGATATCGACCGACTGCAATTCACTCTGGAATACGTTTTTGCGCAGCATTAGATGCGGGAAGAACTCTGAGACCGCATCGGCTGGATCACACCGGTGGAGTTTATACTATGTCCATTGTTGTTCTGGCTTTGGGAGTGGTGGGAGGGATCGTTTATATCCTTTTCGTCCTGCTCTCCTATTCGAGTGAGTCGGCACGCCTCTCACAGACGCTCGATATGATTCGGATACGCCTTGAGGGCGCGGAAAAGCGGCTTGAGGAGTATGAAAACAGGGTGGCGGCGCTCCAGGAAGAGCTTCCAAAACAGCGCGCCAGGTGCGAGCGTCTGGAGCGCTGGATAGGGCTTTTGAAAGACCAGAAGGCGCGGGTTGAAGCGGAGAAGAAGGCGCCAAAAGAAATGAGCGGAGAAGACGAAAGACGGGAGGCGGTGCGCAAGGGGTTAACCACTCGGCGTCGGGGGAAGGGGGAATAGGTATGGAAATGTTCATCATTCTGGGCCTGATGTGCCTTGTGGTGGCAGTGAAAGGCCTGACTACCCTGTGGATTGGACACTCTCGGAAAGCCATCCGGGAAGCCGAGGGGGAAGAGGCGGATGTGCTGCACAAGCTGGAGGCCGTGGAATCCGCCAAGCTCCAGCTCGAGCGGGAAAAGGAAGCCGTGGACCGGGAAGAGAAGTTGATGGAAAATGACAGGGATCTGGTTTGTATGGAGATCGGGAAGCTGGGCGTCGAGCCGATTCCGGAAGATGAAATCGATGCGATCGACGCCAGAGCAGAGATTACGGCCGCCAGGAAGCCCCAGGCGCCACCCTCTGAAGGTGAGGCCGGGGAAACGGACGATTCCTCCCCGGCGCCGTCCGAAGGGGAGGGCCCGGAGAGCGCTGAGGAATCCGGGCCGTCCAGGGTCAGGATTCTGGTGGTGGACGACAATGCGGAACTGAGGGAACTTTTACAGCAGGTGTTGAGTCGAAGTTACGATGTTGTGAGCGCTGCCGACGGATATGAAGCGCTCACGAAGATCAAGAAGGAAAAACAGGTGTTCGACCTCATCGTCACGGACCTCAAGATGCCCAATATCGATGGGATCACTTTTGTTGAACACCTTCCCAAGCCCGTGCCCACCATTATCATCTCCGGCTTTCTTCAGCGGCCTGATTTTCGGGAGGCCGTGGGTCGTTTGAGCCCTGTGGCGGTTTTTGAAAAGCCGTTTAAGCTGGCGGCAGTGCGGAAAGCGATTGAAGGAGCGTTGAAGGGTGAAGGGTGAAGCGTGAAGGGTGAAGCGTGAAAATTCTACTATCCGTCTCAGAATTCGCTCTGGGAACTGCAGAGCGAATTTCTTTATCTATTGTTGTGGATCTGTATGGCGCCGATGCCGTAGCTCACAGACTCGGCGCCGTTTACTCCTACTTCCCTAACCGTTGATGGTCTCGCCTCCACTTGCCTCCATTCAGGCGTTGTTCAAACGCCGTTCATACCGGGCGCCGTGCCCGGGGTCTCCCCCCGGATGCGCACGGCCGACTGCTGTGAACCCATCCGGTTCCCGGCATGTTCTACCTACCCAATCCCGGTCATCCTTAAACAGAATATCTGTAAGACGCCACCGGCTGCCGTTTATCGGGCTGCGGTGGATCATCTGGAAGCTGCTCGTGCTGCTGTGCCTGCTGCCGGGTGCGGCCAGGGGTGATTCCCCATCGGGCGACCTGACGGAGCTGAGCCTTGAGGAGTTGCTGGAGATTGAGGTGACCACGGTTTCCAGGAAGGCCGAGAGATGGTCTGAGGCCGCGGCTGCCGTTTACGTGATTACGGGGGATGACCTGCGCCGTTCGGGCGTGCGCAGCATTCCGGAGGCGCTTCGTATGGCGCCCGGACTGCAGGTGGCGATGGTGGACGCCAACAAGTGGGTGGTTACGGCCCGCGGATTTTCCGGGCTGTTTGCCAACAAGCTGCTGGTTCTGATTGATGGACGCAGCGTGTATACCCCGCTGTTTTCCGGGGTGTTCTGGGAGGCGCAGGACGTGGTTCTGGAGGATGTGGACCGGATTGAGGTGATTCGCGGTCCGGGGGGGGCGCTGTGGGGGGCCAATGCGGTGAACGGGATTATCAACATTATTACCAAGAAGGCGGAGGAGACGCAGGGCGAGTTCGTGCAGGCGGGCGGCGGCACGGAGGAGCGGGGGTTTGGTACGGCGCGTTACGGGGGCCGGGCGGGCGAGCGGGCGTCTTTTCGGGTGTACGGGAAGTACTTTGTGCGGGATGCCTCGGCGGGCGCCACGGTTTCAGACAGGCGGGACGGCTGGCGTGTGTTTCGGGGGGGGGCCGTATCGACTGGGCGCCTTCGGCGCGGCATACGGTGACGGTGCAGGGGGATGTGTATGACGGCGAGGTGGGCCAGTTTCTCTCCATTGTGACATCCCTGTCGCCGCCCTATACGGAGCGGGTCCATACGGACGCCAGGATCCGGGGAGGCGATGTTCTGGGGCGCTGGGAAGGGCGGTTCAGCGACCGTTCCGATCTGGTCTTGCAGGTTTATTACGACCGGTCGGAGCGGGAGGAAGCCGTTTTGGAGGGGGCGATCCGGAATACGGATATCGATTTTCAACATCGCTTCGAGCCGGGCCGGCGTCTGGAAACTGTCTGGGGATTGGGATACCGGTCCACAACGGATCGTTTTGACGGCAGCTTTACGATGTCTTTCGAGCCCGGGCGCCGGAGGGTACACCTTTTCAGCGGTTTTCTGCACCAGGAGGTGTCGCTGATTCCCGACCGGCTGCGGCTGACGCTGGGATCGAAATTTGAGCACAACAGTTATACCGGTTTCGAGATGCAGCCCAACGGACGGTTCTGGTGGTCGCCGGCGCGGGGGCAAACGGTGTGGGGGGCCGTCTCTCGGGCGGTGAGAACCCCTTCCCGGTCGGAGCACGATATTCGCGGGATTGTCCAGGCACTGCCGCCCGACTCGCTGTTTTTGGGCTCGCCGCTGACGCTGCTGAGGATTGCGGGGGAGGAGGGTTTTAGGTCCGAGGCGGTCCGGGCCTTTGAAGTGGGGTACCGGGCCAGCGCCAGCGACCGGTTCCGTGTGGATTTGGCGGTGTTTTACAATCTGTACGACGATTTGCGCACGAATGAGCCGGATATCTCCTCTTTTGAGGTCGTGTCTTCACCACCGCACCTGATCGTTCCGATTCGGACGGAAAACAGGGCCGCCGGGAGGACGTACGGTGTGGAGGCGGCGGCGGACTGGCAGGTGAGCGGTGCGTGGCGGCTGCACGGATCCTACAGCTACCTGCGGATGGAACTGGAGGTTGATGAGGACAGTTCGGACACGGCAACGGAGGAATTCGACGGTGAGAACCCCAAACATCAGCTGCGTTTGCGCTCCTACATGGATCTGTCCGACGGGCTGAGGCTGAACCTCACAGCCCGTTATGTGGACCGGCTGCCGGCGCTGGATATTCCCGGGTACTTCACGCTGGATGCCCGCCTGGGATGGCGTTTGAACCGCAGGCTGGAACTGTCGCTGGTGGGGCAGAATCTCTTAGAAAGCCCGCGTACCGAGTTTGTGTCGGCCGCTTCTTCCACCCTGCCCGCCAAACTCCAGGCGGGGGTATACGGGGCGATTACCTGGGGGTTTTAAATTCTGCGTGCATTTGTCTCAAGATATCCTATCTTTTAAGGGAAAGTGATTTCTGGTGCGTAACGCTGTTATTCTTGCGTTGTGTGTGACGACTGCCCTCTTGTCGAACGCCTCTGCACAACGACCCACCGAGTACGAGGTGAAGGCGGCCTTTCTGTACAACTTTGCCAAGTTTACCGAATGGCCGTCCAGGGCGTTTGGGGGGGACGATGCGCCTATTGTGATTGGTGTACTCGGGAAGGATCCGTTCGGGGTTACGCTGGACCAGACGATCAGGGGTAAGACCGTGAGGGGTCGAAGGCTGGAAATCGTACGGTTTGGCCATGTGGAGGACGACTTGAAGCGTTGTCACATTCTGTTTATCGGGCCGTCCGAAACAGGTCGGTTGGAGGGTATATTCGAGTCCCTGGAGGGATCGAGCGTTTTAACCGTGGGAGAAGGGGACGGGTTCTGCCAGAGGGGCGGTGTGATCAATTTTGTTCTGAGACAGAACCGGGTTCGTTTTGAGATCAGCGTGGACGCTGCAGAGCGGTCGGGGTTGAGCATCAGTTCCAAACTTCTGAAACTGGCGAAGATTGTCAGGGTAGAGAAGCCCAAGGAGAGGAATTAACATGCGTTCTTTCCGCGACTTCTCCATCAAGCATAAGTTGACCTGGATTACGATGCTGACCAGCAGCATCGCTCTGGTTCTAGCCTGTCTGGCGTTTATTGCATACGACCGGATCACGTTAAAAGAGGCGATGGTGCGGAAGCTGGAAATCCTGGCCGAGATTGTCGGGTCCAACAGTACTGCGGCAGTGATTTTTGAAAACGAAGGTGATGCGGCGGAAACGCTGGCCGCCCTGAAGGCCGAGAGGTATATTGTTTCTGCGGCGATTTACCGGCTGGACGGTAAGGTATTTGCCAAATATCACCGCGACAACCGGGATTTTTCTCCACCCGAGCCCGGTGCGAACACGCCCCGTTTTGGAGAGGACTTTCTGGATCTTTTCGGGCCGATTGTGCTTGACGGCGAGCAGATCGGCAGCGTCTACATCCGGTCGGACTTAACGGAGATGTTTGAGCGACAGGTGCGTTACGGCACGATCGTGGTCATCTTTCTGCTGGCTTCGTCCACAGTGGCTTTCCTGGTTACCTCCAGCCTTCAACGGATTGTTTCCAAACCGATTCTGCAGCTGACGCAGGTGGTGAGGGCCGTGTCGGGCAAAAGGGATTATGCTGTTCGGACGGTTAAAGAAACCCGGGACGAGGTGGGTGTGCTTATCGACGGGTTCAACGAGATGCTGACGCAGATTCAGGAGCGGGACGCGGCCCTTCAGAGGGCCAACGACGAGCTTGAGATGCGGGTTGCCGAGCGTACTGAGGATTTGCAGGTTGCCAACGAGCAGCTCAGAGAGGAGATCGCCGGGCGCAGGCGCACAGAAGCTGTGCTGAGGGAGCGGGACGAACAGCTCCGCCAGTCGCAGAAGCTGGAAGCGGTTGGCCGATTGGCCGGGGGGGTGGCGCACGATTTCAACAACCAGCTGGCCATTATCCGGGGATACGTGGACATGGTTATGGACGACCTGCCCGAAGGCTCCCGCGCTCACAATAGCCTGGGGCAGATCAGCAGGGCGGTGCAGCGGTCGGCAAGCCTGACCGACCAGCTGCTGATGTTCAGCAGCAAGCAGCCGGTGAATATGCGACCCCTGGACTTGAACCGGCACGTGAGGGATCTCCAGAAGATGCTGGGGCGGCTGCTGGGAGAAGATATCTCGGTGGAAATGGAGATGGAGGAGGACCTCTGGATGGTCAGCGCAGACACAGGCAATATGGACCAGGTGATCACCAACCTGTGCGTCAATGCCCGAGATGCGATGCCTTCGGGGGGCACGCTGACGGTTCGGACACAGAATATGCTCATCGACGACTCTTACTGCCATCACATTCCCGACGCCCGTCCCGGCCGGTTCACCTGCGTGTCGGTGAGCGATACGGGTGTGGGGATGGACGAGGAGGTGCTTTCGCGTCTGTTCGAGCCGTTTTTCACGACCAAGGATCCCGGGAAGGGCACGGGTCTGGGTCTTTCTGTGGTGTATGGGATTGTGCAGACGCACGAGGGGTGGGTGACGGTGGAGAGCGAGTTGAACAAAGGGAGCTGTCTGTCGATCTACCTTCCGGCAATCGAGCAGGAGGTGGAGCATCCCGACGAGTACGACACAGCGGTTCCTCTGGGCCAGTTTTACGGCAGCGGAGAACGCGTGTTGCTCATCGAGGACGAACCCGCGCTGAGGGATATGACCCGCCAGGCGCTTTCAGACAAGGGGTATAAGGTCTATGCCTGCGGTACGGCCACCGAGGCCGTCGAGGTCTTCCAAAAAGAATCCACATCTTTTGACCTGGTTCTGAGCGATGTGGGGCTTCCCGATGGACGCGGGACGGATGTGGTTTTTGAATTTTTGAAGGAGCGGGCCGACCTGGCGGCCATTCTGGTGACCGGTTATACGGATGAGCGGTCCGATTGGGAGCGGGCACAGGAAGCAGGGCTGGTGCTGCTTCAAAAGCCGGTTGCCATGGCCGTTTTGCTGGAGCAGGTACACGAAGCGCTCAAGAAAGTGAATTCGGATAACCTGTAGAGCAACAGGCGTCCATTGCGTGAGGAGTTGTTGGATGAAGGCCGCAACGGTACAGATCGCTAAGGATGCAGACCGACCGCAGGCTGGAGGTGTGCGGGCTGCCGGACTCTTGTGGTACCTGTTTAAAGAGCAGGTAAAACGACCTTTTTACGCGGTGTATCAACGTCGATTGATCGCGAAGGTCTGTTCGTGGACGCTTCCCCATCACATTGGCATTATTATGGACGGCAACCGCCGGTATGCCCGCCAGTCCGGTCTGTTCAGCGTGAACGAGGGACACGCCCGGGGCGCCGAAAAGCTGCGAGAGGTTCTGCGGTGGTGTTATGAATTCGATATTCCTGTGGTTACGGTCTGGGGTCTTTCGCTGGACAATTTTAACCGGGATGCGTCCGAATTAAAAGGACTGCTGGACCTGTTCGAGACCAAATTCCGGGAGCTGGTCCATCACGAGGATGTGCACCATTATCAGGTCAAGGTCCGATATATCGGGAACCGTGAGCGGCTTCCCGGGGGCCTGCAAAAGGCGGTTCTGGCTGCCGAAGAGGCCACGGCGCACTACGACAGGTTTGTCCTGAATATTGCGGTTGCCTACAGCGGACGTGAAGAGATTACGGATGCGTTTCGGAACTATCTTCTGGACCAGGTCGGACAGGGCAGGACGTTTGAAGACGCCACGAAAAATCTGGATCCCACCGTTATTGAACCCTATCTGTACACTGCCGGGCTGCCCGAACCGGATCTGATCATCCGTACCAGCGGGGAGGTGCGTTTGGGCGGCTTTCTCCTGTGGCAGAGCGCCTATTCGGAGTATTATTTCTGTGACACGTACTGGCCGGTGTTCCGCAAGATCGATTTTCTCCGTGCGTTGCGCTCTTACAGCCAACGACAACGCCGGATGGGGAAGTAGCCAAATTGGGATCCGGCCTGGGAGGGCTGAGTTTTGGCACGAATTCTTGTTATCGAAGACACCGACGATGTACGGGTGTTGCTTTTGCAGATTCTGGAGAAAGCCGGGTACGAGGTGCTGAGCGCTTCCGATGGCGAGGAAGGGTTGAGGGTATTCCACCGGGAACCGGTTGATCTGGTGATTACCGATATTCTGCTGCCCAAAAAAGACGGCGTCGAGATCATCCGGGAAATCAAGCAGGATTTTCCCGATGTCAAGATTATTGCCATCACCGGCTACAGAGGAAGATACAATCGCCTTCCTGCGGCCGCGTATCTGGGCGCGCAGCGCACGCTGACCAAGCCGTTTAAGATGGAGGAGATGCTGGAAGCCGTGGAAGAGGTACTGGGTGAGGATTGAACGGGGATTGCAATTGAGGAGTAAAGGAGAGATCGGCGTATGGCGGATTTTGTTGAACGGCAGGTTGGCGTGTTAACGGTTCGGATTGATCGGACGACGTGCGCGGCTTTCAGGGATTGTATCGGCATCGCTCCCGAAGCATTCGCGCTTGACGATGAGGGCATTGTTGCGTTTACACATCCCGAAGGGGTAGACAGGGAGAAGCTCATAGAAGCCTGTGCGGTTTGCCCTGTTGATGCGCTTGCGGTTTTTGACGAGAACGGGGAGCAGCTGGTTCCGTAAAAGGCAGACGGCAGAAGGCAAGAGGCAGAGGAGAAACGATGTGATTCCTCTGCCTCTTTTTATCCTATTCTTTGAACGGGCGGCCTTCAGAAGCGGCGGCCCGATGCCAGGGCGCGCCAGAGGGCGAATTTGATCTGGAGGGCGCCTTCCAGCTCGTCGCGCTCCCGTTTGACGGTGCGGTCTCCGGAGGCATACTGGAGGATGAGGCCGTGCAGGCGCTCCAGATCGTCTAAGAGCTGCTGGCGCAGGATTTCTTTGTGAAGCATGGTGACATCTCCCTTTTGACAGACAGTAAGCAAAGGAGATGCCAGGAACATGTCACAGCGGCTTTGAGGTTCTATATCTGCCAGCATCGACAACAGGTTAGATTAAAGAACGCGGAGACGCAGCAGGGGCCGATGAACAGGATGAATGTAACAAAATGTTCCCTGCTGCATATTTTCTTACACCTGTTTTGTTCGCAGGGGCGTTAGGCGTCGTCCTGTCCGGATTCGCCGCCGGCGGCTGCGTCGAAGTCTATGATGTCGATGCCTCTGAGGTAGGGTTTGGTGACATACTGCTGGATATCTTTCATTTTTTTGACAATCTCGCTGATTCTCTCTCCGGCTTTGTAGAGGGCGCCGACGCTTTGCCGGTTGGGATCGTCGGGCGGCATCCGCAGGTCAAGGAGCTGGGCTGTTCCCATCACGACGGTGAGGGGCTGGTTGATTTCGTGCGCCACGGCGCCGGCGGCCTGGGTGAGTACGCGGTTGCGTTCGGCTTCGATGAGCCGGTCCTGGAGTTCCACCACGCGCGCGCCGACCTGGACACGCGCCCGGAGTTCCTGCGGGTCGGGGGGTTTGGTGATATAGTCGTTCGCACCCGCCTCCAGGCCTTCTACGATATCTTCCTTGCGCCCTTTCGCCGTCAGGATAATGATATAGATCAGGCTTCCATGCGGCAATTCCCGGGTTTTCCGGCAGATTTCGACGCCTTCCATACCGGGCATCATCCAGTCCAGGACGGCCAGTTTGGGCGCGTTCGGCTGCTGAAGCGCCTTCCAGGCTTCGACTCCATCCAGGCAGGTGATCACCTCATGGTCCCATTTGGCCAGGCTGGCTTCCAGCAGACGGCGGTTGACGGGTTCGTCTTCGGCAATAAGGATTTTCACGAGGGGTTCTCCTGTACGAATTTGAGAAGCGCCGTTTTGAGTTCGGCAATTGTCCGCTTCAATGCGCTGTAAACCTCTTCCGCCCCGGTTAAGGTTCCGGCTTTGCCCATAGTTTCCAGACTTAACGCAAGTTCAAAGGCCTTCGGGGCAGAGAAGCTGCCCACAGATCCCTTGAGCCTGTGGGCGACCTGTGTCAGGGTTTTGCCATCGTTTTGGGCAATGGCGGTCTCGACTTTGTCCAGAAGCGCAGAAGAGTCCACCAGAAAGAGGTCTACAATCTCTTTCAGCAGGTCCACGTCATTATCGACACGCTCCAGGATTGCCTCCCGGTCGATGATGTCTGCTGTTTCTCCAGCCGGCGTCGTCTCCGGCGCCTGAGAGGAAGCGGACGAGAGATGCTCGATGGCGTCGATCAGCGCCTTTGGCTGGAGGGGTTTTGAGAGGTAATCGTCCATCCCGGCCGCCAGGCAGCGCTCCCGGTCGCCCTTCATGGCATGGCCTGTGAGGGCAACGATAGGGATATGACCGCCGGTGGCGCTTTCCCGCGTCCGGATGGCGGATGTCGTTTCAGTTCCGTCCATCACCGGCATCTGTACGTCCATCAGAATCAGGTCGAACCGTTCTTTTTTCAGGGTCTCCAGGGCCTCTTTGCCATTGTTGACAGAGACGACCGTGTGCCCCCGTTTTTCGAGGATCTCGAAGACCAGTTTCTGGTTGACCGGGTTGTCTTCGGCCAGGAGGATATGGAGGCGACGCTCCTCACCCGGCGGGGGGTGATCGATCGGGGAGGAGGACGCTTCCTTCCCTTCCTGCAGGCCGAACCTTGCGGTGAAATAGAAGGTGCTTCCTTTGCCTACGGCGCTCTCCACCCAGATCCGGCCGCCCATCATTTCTACCAGTTGTGACGAGATGGGCAGCCCCAGTCCGGTGCCTCCGTACTGGCGCGTGGTCGATCCGTCGGCCTGTTCAAAGGGGTCGAAGATCATCCCCAGCTTGTGTTGGGGGATGCCGATGCCCGTATCGGTTACCGAAAACCGCAAACAGGCCTCTTCGCGGGCCTGCGATTCTGGTTCGACCCGGACGACCACCTCGCCCTGTTCTGTAAATTTGATGGCGTTGTTGACCAGGTTGATGAGGATCTGTCGCAGGCGCCCGGGGTCTCCCACCAGCGTGTCCGGCGCGTCGGGTGACACATCGTAGACCAGTTCCAGGTCCTTTTCGTGCGCGCGCAGGGCCAGGGTCTTGAGCGTGCCGGCGAGGCTCTCGTAGAGGTTGAAGGCGAAGCTTTCGAGGTGGAGTTTCCTGGCTTCGATCTTGGAGAAGTCCAGGATGTCGTTGATCACGCCCAGAAGCGTGTCCGCCGAGGTTTTCACCATCGTGAGGTGTTCTTGCTGTTCGGGCGAGAGGTCCGTGTCGAGGAGGAGATCAGTCATGCCGATGATGCCGTTCATCGGGGTGCGGATTTCGTGACTTACGTTGGCCAGAAACTCGTTTTTGGCCCGGTTGGCGGTCTCGGCCTCTTCTTTGGCCTGTCTCAACGCTTCCTCTGCCTGTTTGGACTCCGCAAACAATCGCGCGTGCTCCAGGGCGATGGCTACCTGGTCCAGCAGCGGGCGCATCCCGTCGATCCGGCGGAGCATTTCCTCTTTTTGTTCGATCGGACTTCCCGTTGCCAGGATCGCCAGCACCCGATCTTCCTGTTTGACCGGGATAAAATAGGCTACTTTCCCTTTGCGCGACTCCGGTCTGGTGATGTTGGGATCAAACCTGTCGTCCCATTCCTCAACAACCTGCATCTGCCCGACCCGGGCCACTTCCGGGGTGATGTTGTCGTCGTTCAGGTCGTAGCGCACGCCGATCGTTTCGTCAACATGCCTGGCGTGTGGAAGGATGCCCTCTTTTCCATAACGGGTCAGATTTCGCACCACTTCCACGCTGTGGGCCTCACCGTCCACCAGGGCGACCATCAGGCTTTGGAAGATGCCCGCTTCCACTATTTGCATAGATAATGCGTCCAGCACATGGTCCAGGTCCAGAGAGGAGAGGACGGCCTGGCCGATCTGGTCGTAGGCCTCCAGCAGGCGGTTTTTCTCTTGCAGGTGTTCATTTGCCACGGTCAACTCAGACGTCTGTTGGTCTATTTCCCGTCCGAGTTCGACGTTGAGCTTCACGATGCGGGCCTGACGCCTGCCCACCAGGCCGGCGAAGAGCCCCAGAAAGAAAGGCGCCGTGTCCATAATCCAGTGGAGCGGTTGGTGTGCCTGTACCCGGAAGATGTTGGCGGCCGTCAGATCCAGTTGATGAATCCAGAGGTCCAGGAGCGTGGCGATGATTGGGAAAAAGAGCCCAAACAGCGCTCCGCAGAGGGTGTATTGAATGGTCGGCGTGAATCTCGTCTCTTTCCGATTCAGGATCATTACATGGTCTCCTGGAGGCCGGATGGCAAGATTCCAACATGAGCAGATCTATGGAAAATGTAATTGACACGGGGGTATCTGGCAAGCAGATTAAATCTCGAAGGCTGGAAGCCGGAGGTGGCTTTGCCGTTTTACAGGATTTCCACGTCTTCGGCGCCCTCGGGTATGGCGAGGGTGTCAGGGTGGCCGGGCTGGACGGCTTTGCCCCAGGCGGCAATGAGGCGCAGGTCCCGATCCCGGGCGGCGGTTTCCCTGAGTACGTAATCGGGGTCCCACCCGTCGTAGAGGCGGTCCAGCAGGTCGCTTCGGACGGTTTCGTGTTCGGGGTCGGTTCCCAGGTCGTTTAATTCCCCGGGGTCATCCCTCAGGTTGTAGAGGACGGGTGGGGTGGTGTCGTGGTATTTGTAGAGTTTCCAGGGGCCCATGCGGACCATGCGGGAGGGGATGGCGTCTACGCCGCCGAGGTGTTCGCTGAAGGTTTCATTGGGCCGTTCGGGGTCCGCGCCCCCGGTGAGGATAGGCCAGAGGGACCGCCCGTCGGTTTCGGGCATCGGCGATTCGCCCGCCATTTCGACCAGGGTGGGGCCCAGGTCCATCAGGTTGCAGATGGCGGTGTCCGCGTTTCCCCCGGGGATGACGCCCGGCAGGCTGGCGATGAGGGGGACGCCGACGGAGCCTTCGTAGTAGTTGCTTTTCCACCAGCAGCCGTGTTCGCCGGCCATTTCGCCGTGGTCGGAACAGTAGATAACCACGGTGTTTTTGTCCAGGCCGGTCTCTTTTAGCTTCTGGAGCAGTTTGCCGACCTGTTGATCGAAGAACTCACACAGGCCCAAGTAGGCCGCCCTGGCGATGCGGATGCGCTTTTCGGACAATGGTGGGTACAGGCCCCGGAGCTGTTTGAATTTGCGGACGGCGGCGGGCTCTCCGGGTGTGTGCTGCGGCACGTCCACGCGTTCGTAGTAGTAGTCGAAGAGGTCTTTGGGCGCAAAGAAGGGGCAGTGGGGCAGGACAAAGCCTGCTACGGCCGCAAAGGGGCGGTCGCCGTTTCTCCCGGCCTTTTCTTTTAGGTAGGCGCAGGCGGCGTCTGCAATCATTTCGTCGAATGCCTGATACGTCGTCCGCCCCCATCCCGCGCACTCAACGGCGCGGCGGCTCTGTCCCGCCGTGCCGGAGATTCTGTCGAGCTGGGGCGCGCCCTGCCGGTCTGCGCCGGGGTGGACCGCGCTGTATTCGCCGATGGGTCGTATTTCAAAGCCGTGGCGCTGGTCGGGGCCCACGAAGTGCATGCGACCGATCAGGGCGGTTTCGTATCCGGCCGCGCCCAGGGCATGAGCCCAGGTGGGAATTGCCGAGCTGAGGATGTGGCTGTTCGTCCAGACCCGGTTGGCCGAGGGACACCGGGCGGTCATAAAGGCCATGCGGCTGGGCACGCAGAGCGGAGACGCACAGTACGCGTTGTCGAAGCGCATGCCCCCTTCGGCCAGCCGGTCCAGGTGGGGGGTTCGCACAAGCGGGTCTCCGTAACAGCCGAGGTGGTACTTGCTGTGCTGGTCGGAGATGATGATGAGGGCGTTGTATCGAGGGTCTGGCATAGGCGGTTTCCTATTGCATCGGCGAGAAGGTGGTGGGGATGAGGACGTGGGAAATGACCTCGTCGACGATGGGGCCGTTGGCTTCGGTTTTTTCCCGGGCTGCGATCCATTCGGGGTCGGCGCGGAAGGCATCCCAGGCTTTTTCCATGGCACCTTCGTTTTCGAATTTGCAGATGTAGATCAGGTCGTTGGCATCGCTTCGCGTCCAGAAGCCGACGACTTGGATGCTGTGCCTGTCGAAGAGGTTGAAGGTGGTGGTTTCAAACCGGTTGAGGATGTCCGGCATCCGGCCTTCGGGAATTCTGTAGGTGCGGTGTTCGTAGATCATGACGGTTCTCCTTTGTGTGTGGGATATTACAGAAGTCGAATATCGAATTCTGTTTCTATCAGGGAAAGCTCCCCGCGTGATGGTAGACCCGGTCGCCGTGTTTGATGAGGGCCTTGTGCTCAACCGATGTGGGTGATCGCCAGTCGTCCAGGAGTGCAAGATTGTGGTCGAGTTCCTCCCGGCCGTCGGGCGCGGTCAGGACGATTGCAACAGAGGGGTTGGCCAGGGCGAAGCGGTACCACTCCCGGGCCGGGGGTGGGACGAAGCCGGACGGGTCGTCCGGTGTGGGGTTCATGAGGGCGCCCCAGCGGAGGCAGGTGTAGACGACCACCGGTATGTGCAGGGGATCGGTGGTGGGGAAGACGTCGCGCTCGGCGCCCCGGTGGGCGGCGTTGTAACGGAGCATGAGCATGTCAAGGGGGCGGGAATCGGTCCGGAATTCGGGGCCGAGATCCCCGGCGGCAATGCGTGCGGCCATGCGGCGCTGGTGGCTGGTGAGGCCGAGCAGGCGCACCATCCCCTGCTCCTGGGCACGGCGCATAGCGGCGTAGGCGCCGTCCTGTGAGGCGATGTCGAACCATTCGCTTTCGCTTTCTACGTAGTAAAAGGTGACGATGTCGATACAGTTGGTTTTCAACTCGCGCAGAGCCCGGTCGAGCTCTCGGGCCGCTGCGTCTTCGGAGCCGGACTGGAGCTGCCAGGCGAGGACGATGTTTTTCCGGTCTGCGCCCATTTCGGAGACCACCCGGCTGAGGCCATCCGGGCGCCCGCACCAGTTGAGGTAGTTGACCCCGCGCTCCACCGCATAGCGGATGTCTTTCGGTTCCAGATGCGTGTTGCCGCGCGTGGCCAGGCCCAGGCGGCAGGCGGGCGGAGCGCCGTGGTCAAATTCGAATATGCGTTTCATGATGTCATGGTAAAAAAAATCCGGGCAGATGGAAAGGACCATGTTACCCGGTCGCCGTCCTTCAGTGGCAGAGAATTTGCGGGTCAGGATGCACGGGTATTTTTCTATTGACAATCGATGAAGTCCAGGGGTATGTTCCCCTGAGTTGAGAGGAGAGGGTGTCTCCAGGAGGGGAGACGACGGATGATGCAGGACGGTTCCTGATTTTTGAGCGTGAGGACTCCCGGGATGATAAAGGGCGTGGTCTATCTGGACAGAGATGAAGATGGAAAACGGGGCCCTGACGAGCCAGGAATTTCGGGTGTTGCGGTTTCCAACGGGTATGACGTATCCATAACCGATGCGGAGGGGCGGTACGAACTGGGGGATCCTCCCGAGGGATTGATCTGGGTTACAGTGCCAGCCGGTTACCGAAGTCCGGGGCCTTTTTACCTGAGGGTGGATGGCCCGAATGCAGATTTTGCATTGATGGAGGAATTGCAGTTGGGAGCCTTTTCTTTTGTCTATTACACGGACCTCCATTTGAACGAAGGGGCGCGTGGTCCGGAGCGGTTTGCGGAGACGTTGAGAGAGATCGCCGCCCTGCGGCCTTCGCCTGAGTTCTGTATTGACGGTGGGGATATCACCCTTCAGGGAGGATGTGGCGAGCGCTATAAAGCCCTGATAGACGGGTTTCCTCTGCGCGTCTACCATTCGATGGGAAACCACGAGCATTTTGTAGAGAGACCCGACCCCAAGGGGGCCTATCGGGATCTGTTTGGGCCCACATATTATTCTTTCAACTACGGGGGAGCGCACTTTGTGATCCTGGACGCCATGAAGGTAGATCTCTCTTTGCAGGGCTGGCAGAGTGTGGTGGGAATGATGAGTGGCAGGGAGCTGAACTGGCTGAAGGCGGATCTGGCGTATGTGGGGAGGGAGACGCCGGTGGTTATCGCTTCGCATATTCCGCTGTGGACAACGTTTGACGAACGCCGAGGGGTGGGGCGCACCAACGAACCGGCCTGGCTGATTATGAACTATGAGGCGGTTCTGGAGGCACTAAGTCCCTACAATGTTAAGCTGATCCTTCAGGGGCACCTCCACGAAAACGAACACCACCGGGAAGGAGGGATCCATTTTCTTACTACCGGCGCGGTATGCGGCTCCTGGTGGGACCAGTCCGGGGAAATGCTCTGTCCGGATGGGTCGCCCAAAGGCTACCGGATTGTCCATGTTGCAGGCAGCAAGGTGTCCTCCATCTATAAGTCCACCGGGCGACCATTAAACAATCAGCTTCAGATTGACAAGCCCGTTGAGGGGGAGAGCGTAAAGGGCAGGTTTGCCGTGGAGGTGAATGTGTTCGACGGATCGAATCGGACCGAAGTGGCGTTCTCTCTGGACGGCGTTCGATGGCGCCCGATACGGCTGGAGCCATCCTATCTGACCGATACGGGCCGAGCGTGTGCCCATCGGTGGGTGGGAGAGGCCGATGTTACAGACCGGCCAGCAGGAACCCATTACCTTCAAGTGAAAGCATCCGACCCTGCATGGGGAACAGTTACAGAGATGGTAGGTATTATCGGCCATTAAGATGGCGCAGGATTTCTTCCTAAGCCAGAAGTCAATCTTCTTTAACCTGCCGGCTCAGTCTAAATCGGAGTCGGGAAGCGCCTCTCGTACGTAACAGGGACGCACCGCGATAGGTCCGCGTCAAACACAAAACAAATCTTAGAGGTATTACCATGAGTCAGTTTTTTCGCATCCATTCTGAAAATCCCCAGCCCCGCCTTATCCGCCAGACTGTTTCTATTATGCGCGAAGGCGGTGTGATCGTCTACCCCACCGATACCGCCTACGCCCTGGGGTGTCATATTGGCGATAGAGCCGCGCTGGATCGGATCTGCGCCATCCGCAGCTTAAATACCAAACACCACTTCACCCTCCTGTGCCGCACCCTGGCTGATGTGGGTATTTACGCCACCTTCGATACGCCGGTTTTCCGTCTCCTCAAAGCCAACACGCCGGGTCCCTACACCTTCGTCCTGCGCGCCACCCGGGAAGTGCCCAAACGCCTCCAGCATCCCCGGAAAAGAACCATCGGCATCCGCATTCCCGACCATTCCATTGCGCTGGCCCTGCTTGAGGAACTCCGCGAACCCATGTTTACCACCACCCTCATCCTGCCCGGCGAAACCGAGCCGATGACCGATCCGGAAGCCATTCGGGAACGCCTGGAACGCCAGGTGGACCTCGTTATCGACGGCGGTTACGGCGACCTGGACACCACCACTCTGATTGACATGCTGAAAGACGAACCCGAGATCGTGCGCGAGGGCAGGGGTGATCCTGAGCCATTTCTGTAGCGCCAGGCGTGAGCGCCGGCCGATAAGCTGACGGCGCTGCTCGGGACATAGCGTTCAGGAAGCTTCCTTTTGTGACGTCTGCCATTGTCCGCATTTGGCATACGTGGGGCGTTAAGAGAAGGGGGGTAATATAAATTTGACATAGGCGCTAGATTATATTATCCTTTTTAAAGTAGGAGAAACTGTATCTTGCAGGTTATTTTTCCGCTCTCTATCTGAACTACAATGAAGTATAGATTGAACCCGGATTGTTTGGGGGGTCGTATTATGGTATGGGCACTCGCGGGATTGGTCCTCTGCTCCATGATCTACATGGCTTCGGTGATTTTTAAATATACGGCCTTTATGGGGGAGCTCAGACCTCTTATCAAGCGTCTGAGAGAGCGGTCCGAAAAGCTTGAAAAGGGGGTGGACTCAGAGAAGAGATTGAAGGATATTGTCCGGAAACGGGTCGAAGAGGAAAAGCTGGGGCACACCGAGTTGAAGATGACCATTGCGGATACAGAGAAGGCACTTAAAGTTGCCCAGACGCGCGAAGAGCAGCTTGAGACGGAGAAGTACAAGCAAGATTTCAAGCGCAGTAGAGGAAGTTGAGGGACAGGCCGGTAAAAGGAGATCCCTGGATGTTCCTGGAAATTTTAACGCTGCTGGTGCTGGCGCTGGTCATTCTGATCAAGTACGCGACAGCCAAGCATATAGGTGCGCTCAACCATGAAAAGCTGGAGCTGGAGAACGTCTGCCGGTACAACGAGGGGCTTTACAGGCAGCTCTCCCAGGAACGCCAGAACAGTGAGGCGGAAGAAGAGAGTTTGAAGAACGGGCGAAGCGCTCTGGAAACCAATCTGGAAGAATTACAACAGGCCCTGGCAAAGCAGAAGGAGAGAAATCAAGAACTGGGAGAACAGATCAATTAAAGATATCTGAAGGATTCGGGCAGAGAAAGTTCGCGGTCCAATTTCACGCCCGTTACAAGCTCCGGTGTTTTGCCGGGGTTTTTTCTTTGTCTTCAGACTGCCTGAGAGGGAGAGTATGAGACGATCTGCCGGTGTTGGCACTTTCCTTGCATTTCTGTTCCGAGCACATTATCTTCCCGTCGTCAGAACCACTGGGATACTGAAGTGGAAGCTGGTAAAACATTAAACGCAAAAGGAGGGCCGGATTATGGGTTCCGGGATTCGTGAGATTCGTCAGGAAGGGCCCTACTGTTATACGTATTCTCCGTTTCACCCCCCCATCGCGCAGGTGGAGGTTGGAGAGACGGTTTGCATCCATACGGTGGACGCGTTTGAAAACAAGATGACACCGGAGGTGAAGCAGTTTGCGGATGTGTGTACCTATCCATTTTTGAATCCGCAAACCGGCCCGATTGTGGTAGAAGGCGCAGAGCCGGGGGATACGCTGGTGGTCCGGATTCAGGAGATCGAGCCCACGCGGGACCATGCAGTGACCGGCTTGATTCCTTATTTCGGCGGGCTGACCTCTACGAAACTGGATCCGAACCTTCAGGATGCACTGGAGGAACAGTGGTTGTTTCTGCCGATTGAAGCGGACGGGGTTCGGTTCGACGAAAAGCGGGTTATCCCCTATGAGCCCTTTATGGGGACGATGGGTGTGGCGCCGGAGATTGAAGCGGTGAATGCGCTGACGCCGGATTATTACGGGGGGAATATGGACTGTGTGGAGACCTGTCCGGGGAACGAGGCCTGGTTTCCGGTGCTGGTGGAGGGGGCGCATTTTTTCACCGGGGATGCGCACGCCAGCCAGGGGGACGGCGAGCTGACGGGCGTGGCGCTTGAGATTCCGGCAAAGGTGACGGTTACATTCGAGTTGAAGAAAGGGTACGCCATCCAGTGGCCCCGGATTGTGAGCGAGGCGTTTCTGATGGTGGCCGGAAGCGGGCGGCCTTTAGATGCAGCCGCACGAATTGCCTGGGTGGAGCTTATTGACTGGCTGGTTGCAGATTACGGCTTTGACCGGCTGCGGGCGTATCATTTTCTGGGACAGGTGGGACAGATGCGTCTGGGGAATATGGTGGACCCCAAATTTACGATGGTGGCGAAGTTTCCCAGGCGGTACCTGCTGCCGTAGAACAGAGGGTTGGAGAGAGGGTGGGTTTCCATGTTGTATCGATGCCTGTTTGCGGCGTTCGTTTTATTTTTTACCTGTTCGGATACACTGGCCCAGGATCTGGCGAAAAAGCTGGATCCTGGCCTGAAGATGCTGGTTACGGCAGTCCGTATGGGTGGAAAAAATCGGGCCCTGACGAAGGCCACAGGAGCAGACCGGCCGCTGGTACACGTGTACATCCAGGGCCAGCCAGCCGGGGTGCGCAGCGCCGTGCTGGGCGCGGGGGGGCGTATTGGGACTGTGGTGGGCAATATGGCAACCGCCGGCGTTTCGCCCGGAGCTGTTGGCGAAGTTGCCGCCCACCCTGCTGTAGAGCGTATGGAGAAGATTGCGAAAAAGTCGGTCAAGAACGACAACGCGGCGGTTCACGTGGGGGTATCGGCCGTGCACCGGGGCGCTGCTCCGCTGAGCCGGGCGTATACGGGCCGGGGAGTGGTTGTGGGGGTGATCGATACGGGCATCGATTACAGGCATCCGGATTTCCGCGATCCCCAGGATTCGACCAAAACCCGAATTCTTTCGCTGTGGGACCAGGAAGACAAGGGGGGGCCGGCGGCCGACGGCTTCTTCTACGGGACGGTGTGGTCGAAGGCAGACATCGAGGCTACCTTAGCCGGACGGGATATCGTGCGCCAGCAGGATGCAGAAGGACACGGCACGCACGTGGCGGGCACGGCCGCAGGAAATGGGGCCGCCCTGGGGGCGTACAGGGGCATGGCACCGGATGCGGATATTATTTTTGTGAAAGGGCTGAATAACTGTATAGATGCCGCCAGTTACATCTTTGATGAGGCGAAAAAGCTGGGCCGGCCCGCGGTGGTTAACTACAGCGTGGGCAGCCACTATGGACCGCACGACGGGACTTCCATGGAGGCGGTGATGCTGGATGAGTTGATCGCGGCTGCGCCCGGGCGTGTGTTTGTTGCAGCCGCCGGTAACGAAGGCGATAAGTTTCTCCACTGGGGCGGGTTTGATCTGGGGCCGGATTCGGTGTGGACGTACTACCACAAGGATATCTTTTTTACCGAAGTGCTGGAAGACGACACGGTCGGCTATATCGGGGGTATGGAGATCAGTGGCACGGTTTTCAATACCGATGCGGAGAACACCTATCTTGCGGTGGGGGTGGATACGACGGAATATGTGGAGCTATTTGTCAAGCCGCTGGGGTACCACGGGCAAACCCCCTGGCACAGTTTGAAGGAACTGGCCGATCTGGGAGACGCGCTTACGGATACCGTGCGCTACATGAATGGGGAGGTTGCGGGTGTGGTGGTCTTTTCGGCGTACGCTCAGGACAATGGAAAGGTGATGTTTGGTTTTAGCATTTCGGATTTTATGTCGTTGGTTGACCTGAGTGCAGGTGAGTCGGCCGTGGGCGCGGATCTGTGGCGGTTTATGGCCAGAGGGAGCGGTGAGATTCACGCCTGGTCCGAGACGGTGCTGTCGGCCGAACACAGAGATGTGGGTCTGAGTATCACGGACGACCGGTATCGTCCGGCGGACAACCGCGCGAGTGTCACTATTCCCGCAACTGCAAAGAACGTGATTGCCGCAGGGTCTTATGTCAGTGTGGAACTGGGAGACGCGTCGGCCGCTGCAGGCAGTCTGACCTCCTGCTCCAGCCGGGGGCCGACGGTGGACGGCCGCATCAAACCGGATATCGCTGCGCCCGGCGACAATGTCACCTCCGCGCTTTCCGGATGGGCGACCTCGGTGGGGCTTACCCAGGCCGGACTTTATCAGGTGCTGTCCGGCACCAGCATGGCCTCTCCGGTTGTGGCCGGTTCGGTGGCGCTTTATCTACAGCAGAATCCGAATGCAAGCCATACGGATGTGCTAAGAGCAATTATCACCCACGCAGAAACGGACGCCTTTACGGATGCGTCCGGAATTTTGCCCAATAACGATTGGGGGCACGGAAAACTGAATCTTTTCGCTGCGATGACGGGAGGGGCCCGGCCTCCGGCTGTGGGGGAGATTTCGCCGGGTGAGACGGCGGAGGGCAGGCTGGCCGGGGTGAACGGCCGGACTGCCTACCTGCTGGCGCTGGACAGTATCACGGAGATTGTCCTGGACCTGACCCCGGGCAGTAATCTGGATCCTGTGCTGGATATCTTCAAAGGGATGTCGCTTTCAGATACGCTGGAGGAGAACCGGGTGGGCGATCGGATTGACGTGGGCGGATCCGGTGAGGCGGAGCGTTTCGAGGGGAAGCTGGAAGCGGGACGTTACCTGATTGTGCTGTCGCCCTATGAAGTTGGGAGCACGGGGGATTTTACCCTGCATGTGTCCGGCAGCGATGGCAGCACAGCCGGTCCGGTTATTCCTGAAGACCCGGTGGAGGCCTCTGATTTCAACGGGGACGGTATCGTCAATTTCAACGATTTTGTCAGCTTCGCTCAGAATTTTGGCAAGGGTCCGGACAATGAGGACTTCAATTCCCGGTTCGACCTGGATGAGAACGGCGCCGTGGGGTTCTCCGATTTCGTCCTGTTCTCTCAGAGCTTTGGAAAGCAAGTCGGCGCAAGCAAACCAGGAAGAGATACAGGAACGTGAAAACAGACAAGCGGGGCGGAATCTGTTTCCGGGTTGATGATAATAAGCCGATTCAACAATGGACCGATTTTGCGGAGGTCTTCAACAGGTACGGTTTCAAGTTCTGCGCTGCGTTGTGTCCATGGAGAATGGCCGGCAACGACGCGTATATCAGGCTGGTTAAAGCGCTTCAGGACCAGGGCCACGAGATTATGGACCACACGCCGATTCACAGCGTGGACAAGCTCCCGCTTCCACAGGATGCCGGCGCCGACGCCTGGCGCAATATGCCGGGGGTTGACCATGTGGATGAAGAGCGCGTCTACCTGAAATATGCGGAGATTGACACGGAATCGCTTCCGGTAGGCCGCGCAGACATTTCGGAAAACAGGATGACCGGACGGACACCCGGGGATCTCGGCGAGACCAACGAGACGAATTTTATTGCCGTCTGTCTACCAGATACCGGCAAGGCGTACAGGTTCAAGCAAACAGAGAAGGCAAACGATACCATCCTGGAGCTGTGGAGTTTCTGGGACGAAGACAACGTGGATCTGGGCGACCGCCGGGATGTTGTTTACTACAAGCTGAGCAAGGCCGATGTTCGCATGACCTTAGACGCGCGTCGGCTTCTGGCCGAAACGTCGCTGAAATTATATGACGAACTCGGCCTCCGGCGCCCTGTCACCTGGATACAGCCGGGCTCTGGGGGGTGTTCCAATTTTCACCGTGAAGATGTCAGGGAATGTTTTGGAGACCTGTACGGCTACGTGGCTGCGGCAACCTACCCGAACCGATCTTTGAAGTGCTACAATGAGGATGATCCCAACGGTGACAAGAGCTTCGGGATGCAGTGGGGAAACTTCAACGATGAGGCGAAGAACCTGGAGTGGAATGTGACACGAATTGCAGACGGGATCGCCAAACACCGCGTTCTGATGGGTCACAGTCATTTCTGGCAGCACGCGATGCCGGATGGCTGGGACGGCTATCTGAAACGGGTCGATCAGATCTTGTCCTGGTGCAAAGAGAACCGGATTCCGGTCAGAACCTATTCGGAGTGGGCAGAGGTCCTCTATCGCACGAGACCGGATCCCGGTGTCAATGTTTTCCCCCGGCTCGATGTCGATCTTGATGAAGACGGTGTGCCCGACGGGTACGATGTTTCGTCGGAAAAGCTCGACAGGAGCGATGGCGTGCCTGACAGCAGCGGTGTTTCTCTTGCGGTCGGGAATGCTGGAACGATCTGCCGGGTGGAGGGATTGGGCGGTCTGAAAAAGGGCCTCAATACCTTTGCGATCTGGACCAGAGGAAGTTCGGGCGGTTCTGTTGAGGTGACGTTCCGGTTCTTTGAAGTTGGAGAGGTTGAGAAACTCACGTTTCCTGTGGAAGGCCCGATGTGGACCAAACAACAGGCCGCTGTCACGGTGCCGTCCTCCGCTTCCCTGGTGAACGTCTCAATTGATTGTACAGGTTTTGGCGGTGGGGCGCTGAAGATAAGCGGGATGAGGCTTGAGGGGGACTGAAGTCCCGCGCTACAATTAGGAAGTCCGCCTTGGGCGGACTAAAAGGAGATAATATGCAGTTTCCGACGCTCAGCGATGCAACATGTCTCGAACGCCTCGATCCCCCTTCGGGCAGGATCCGAATGGTTCTGGACACGGATACGTACAATGAGGTTGATGACCAGTTCGCGCTTGCTTATGCCCTGCTTTCTCAGGAACGCCTGGATGTTGAAGCCGTGTACGCGGCTCCGTTCTTTAATAAAAGATCGGACGGCCCCGGGGATGGGATGGAGAAGAGCTATGAGGAGATTCTGAGAATTTTGAGCAGGATGAACGTCTCACCGGAGGGTTTTGCTTTTCGCGGCTCAACAGACTACCTTCAAGAAGCAGACCGGGCGCAGGAAAGTGAATCGGCAAGAGATCTGGTCGAGCGTGCGATGCGTGGAGATGACCGGCCTCTGTATGTGGTTGCTATTGGCGCGATCACGAATGTTGCTTCGAGTATTCTGATGGAGCCCGGAATCATCGAGCGGATTGTGGTGGTCTGGCTGGGCGGACAGCCGCTGTATTCGCCCAGTGCAAAAGAGTTCAATCTGGGGCAGGATCTGTACGCGTCTCAGCTTGTTTTCAACTGCGGCGTTCCGCTTATTCTCCTACCGTGCCGGGGGGTGACATCCCATCTGCTGACGACCCTGTCCGAACTGGAGGCTCATATCGGGGGGAAGAATGAAATCGGGGACTATCTTGTAGAGACGTTCAAAGGGTATCATTCAGACCATTTTGCCTATGCAAAGGAGATTTGGGATATTTCCGCTATCGCCTATTTGATCAACAGCGGCTGGATGGAGACGGAGATTGTCCATGCGCCGATTTTGACGGATCAAGTTACCTGGAGTTTTGACAACCACCGCCACCTGATGAGGGTTGCGACATTTATGAGACGAAATCCGATCTTTCGCGATCTGTTTACCAGGCTGGGGTCTTTCGGCTTGGAGGCCGCTCGCAACTGAGCGGCAGAATCAACACGTATTCCAAGGAGGATATTATCATGGCTGCTCGGACACAGGTCTCGTTTGGATCCTTCAACCTGCTCAACATCAACCGGCCTGGGTTTCGCATCTACAGGGACAGGGATGGGTGGGATCAGGCCACCTATGACAAGAAAGTGGCCTGGACCGGCGCGATGCTATCACGTATGCGCTCCGATGTCTGGGGCTTCCAGGAACTGTGGCACCAGACGGCCCTGAAGGACGTCTTCCGGGCTGCGGGTCTCTTCAACGACTACCGCCTCCTGGCGCCAGGCAATCATCAAGGCCAGCGCATCGTTTGTGCAGGCGCCGTCCGAAAGGCGATCCTTGTGGGTGATCCCGAGTGGATTGAGGACTTTCCGGATAAGTTCATCCTGAGAAGCGGCGGCGACGATGCGCAGACTTCGGGAATCTCGGTTGCGATTGACAGCTTCTCGCGGCCGGTCTTGCACTTCAAAGTACGTCCCCGTTCCAATGGTAAAACCATCTCAGTTTATGTCGCCCACTTCAAGTCCAAAGCCCCCACCGGGCTCTACCGCGAAGGGTGGTACCGGAATGACACTACGTTCTACTCCAAGCACAGTTCGGCTCTGGGCGCGGCCGTTTCGACAATAAGACGAACGGCGGAAGCGGCGGCGCTGCGCATGGTTCTCACCGAAGAGATGAAGGGAAACGAGAATCCTGTGGTCGTGCTGGGCGATTTGAACGACAGCCAGCACAGCAACACGCTGAACATCCTGACGGGCCAGCCCAATTACCTCTTGAGCGGCCTATCAAAAGGCGGCAGCGATACTGCGCTCTACTCCGTTGGGACGCTCCAGGAGTACCGGAGCCTGCGCGATGTCTACTATACCCATGTCTTCCGCAATACACGGGAGTCGCTGGACCATATCCTCGTCTCTCAGGAGTTTTACGACAACTCGAGAAAGCGTATATGGGCATTCAAAGGCATGGAGTTGAGCAACGATCACCTGAACCAGGATGATCATAAGGAGACGGGCACGTCCGATCACGGCGTTGTCAGGGCGAGGTTCGAGTACCGACCAAGCTCGGGCTGAAGGTTCCTGCGAGCCTCATAGAAATCAAAGTCACTCCTCACTTCGGACGGCCAATTCGACCGGCCCGTCGAGGCGGCGGTTCAGCCACAGCCAGAGTTCGTCGTGCCGCGCCGGTTGGGCGAGCACGTCACCGTTGCGGGCCGTCCGGCCGTCGAGGGTGCAGAGCGGCTTCGCATCCGCCGGCCAGTTGCGGATCGTGAAACCCGCGGCCCGGCGGGGGACGGTTCCCGGGTCCAGCTTCACGTTCACGGCGCCGCCGTCGGCCGCCACGACGTAGCGCCCCGACGCACGGTCGAAGCAGCCGTTGAAATCGATTGCCTCCCGCGGCTGCTCCAGGGTCGGGTCGTAGGTGACGGTCCGGCCCACGACGGCCTCGACCCCCATCGGGGCCGTCCAGTCGTCCCTCAGGTTCAGCACCACCTGTTCTGGGTCGTCCTCGCCGCGGCACCAGCTTACGAGGATTGAGTAGGCGTATTCGATTCCAGGCGTGGTTGGAGCGACTCGGAAGTCGTGGCTGGCCGTCAGGCCCCGCGGGCACTGCCAGGCGAACAGGCTCGTGGGCAGGTTCGCATCCGCGGGGTAGCGCAGGTCGATCACGGCCAGCAGCCACCACCGCGAGCCGGCCAGGTCGAAGGGGAAAGCGGCGGCCGCGGGGAAGGGCATCGCCTTATGGCGCATCCGCTGCGTGTCGCCGGTGGCGGGCAGGGTCCAGGGCCGAAAGGATCGCTTGCCCGCCAGTGCGATGCGGGCCGGGCCGGCCATGATTCGCCCGAGAAGGTCGAAGTCCGGCCCCACCGAACGCCGCACCCAGGTCAGGACCTCGTCGGCGATGACGATTCGGTCCGGATAGAAGTTCACCTGGCCACGGGCAACGCCCCGGATGTCTCGGGACTGGTCGAAGAACTTCGGCATCGGGCCCTGCCAGGTGACGGTGGTGGCGACAGGTCCCGCAGCCACGACCTGCTGGCGTGCGTCCTGCGTGAATTTCAGTTCCGAGCCGCCGATGTGCCCGAACTGGATTCCGCTTTCCCAGAAGAGGTTCTGATCGGGGGCACCGCTTTCAAGAAGCTGTAGCACGGACACGTTTCCAGGCCTCAGGACCGCACGGTACGCGTCGCGCTTGACCGTGTGCCTCGGGACCGGCTGGGTGGTGGTCATGGACCAGCGGCGCCAGTGGACGCTTTCCGCTGTTGCGAACAGGCCGACGATTGTGACGCCGCCCATGAAGCCTTCGTCCGCCTCGAGTACCACGGCGCCATCGACGCAGACCTGCTGCTTCGATCCGTTCAGATTCCAGACCAGTTCGGTCGGTCCCTGGCCGCGGCGAACCTGCCCCTCGGCGACGGTGGCGCACGCCTGATTCTCGGCGGTGCCTTCGGCACGCACCAGTCTCAGCCGCAAGGCATCCGGCCCTCCCCGGCACTCGAGTCGGACGTGGGCGAACGCGTTGTAGTGGCGGGCGATCAGCCCCCAGGAAACGTCACCGTTCGGCGGGCTGTCGAGTACGAACTGGGCCCTCAATTCGCCGTGCATCTCGCCGTCGGCGAACAGATAGGCCGCGTCGGAGGCGACGCCCAGGCCCTTGGATCCCGGCTTCCATCGGCCACATGCCTGCCAGGGCCGCGTGTCGCGCAGCTGATCGGCGCTGACCGATGTCAGGTCGAAGTCGAACAGGGTCTGCTCGGCGACGTTGAACGACGCCGCGTCGGACCCGTCCGGCTCCCACGTGTATCGATACTGCCCCTCGGGCAGAACGCTGCCGCCCGCGAGTGGGCCCGCGAAGTCGCCGTGGTGGGCGTCAACGCGAACAGCGTCCGTCCCTGGAGCCAGTCCGTGGCTGCGCCACACGAGGCGCCCGTCGTGCACCCGCTCGATCCTCAAGCGGTCGGCGGGGCTCTCACCGATCACCAACGTTGGATTGCCGTGAGACATGGTTAGCCTCCTCTCCCGCTTCCCGCCTGAACACCCTCTTTACTCCGACGCTGCTTCTTCCTTTGCATTATTGTGATCCAAACCGCTCTTTGAAGGCGTCCTTCGCTTTTTGGAGGGTTCCGTCGGGCAACCTCTGACCATCTGAGACGCGGGCGTTGGCTTCTATGTTTTCCGGGTTGGTGGAGCCGACGATGGCCGTGGACACGTCCGGGTGCGAGAGGGTGAAGCGGAGCACGAATTCGACCGGGGGCATTCCTCCGGCCAGTTCTTGCAGGGGGAACTGCCGGGCGCGATCCCAGGAATTGCCGCTGTAGTCTCCTCCCGGACGGTCCTCCCTCAGATAGACGGCATTGGCAATAGGCCGTTTGATGATGGCGCCCATCCCCTGCTCCCGCAATGTGGGCACCAGGTCTGTATCGGCTTCCTGGTAGAGGATGTTGTAGGTGAATTCCTGAGTGTCCAGGGGCCACCGCTGGGCTGCGCTTGCCGCTGCCGCGCCGTCATGGGAGACGCCTACGAACCTGGTCCAGCCTTTCTCTCTGGCCTTTAGCAGGGCCTCAAACGCGGCTGCCTCGTCGTCCGCATCGCCCGGCAGACCGTGGAACTGGACAATGTCGATGACGTCCATCCGGAGTTTCCGTCGGCTTTCGTCGATTGTTCGCAGAATGCCCTCCGACGTGTAGTCTTTGACGGTCTGGCGCTTGCCGTCCACGACCTCCTGGTAGTCGCCGCATTTGGTGGCAACGATGAATTCGTCCTTTCTGCGGGAGATGTACTTTCCGATCCGGGCTTCGCTTTCGCCGTACATCGCTGCGGTGTCGATGAAGTTGATTCCCAGATCCAGGGTCCGGTTGAGCGCCTGTTCGACCCGGGCTTCGGGGAGGTCCGGGTTGCCGATCTGGGCGGCTCCGAGTCCGATTTCAGAGACTTTCAGGCCGGTGTTGCCAAGCGTGCGGTATTCCATCCGAGTTTTGCCTCCGTTTCTCCTTCGGCGCCGGCTTTTCAGGCAGGGATGAAGTGTGTCAAAATGGCCCAACTGCTAAATCAGAGTGTGTCAAAATGGCCCAACTGCTAAATCAGAGTGTGTCAAAATGGCCCAATTAGCCCGGCAGCACCTTTAGAGGGGGATTTGTTCACCGTTTCAAGATTCCCCCGTTCACGTCAATGGTGGCCCCGGTGATGTACGAGCCCATCGGGGAGGCCAGGAAGAGCGTGGCATAGGCGATGTCTTCGGGAACGCCCAGCCGGGCGAGGGGGATGATGCTTTCGATGTCCCGGCGCTTTTCGGGGGTGAGGCCGTCCGGGTTGGTGTCGATGACGCCGGGGGTGATCGCGTTGACCGTGACGCCGGCGAGGGCCAGGTCGCGGGCGAGGGTTTTGGTCATGGCGTTCATGCCGCCTTTGGAACTGGCGTAGTGCACGCCGCCGGAGACGCCGCCGGTCTGGCCGCTGATGGAGGAGATGTTGATGATCCTGCCGCTTTTCTGTTTTTCCATGAGCGGGGCGACGGCCCGGCAGCAGAGGTAGGCGCCTGTGAGATTGGCGGAGATGACCCGGTCCCACTCCGCCGCGTCGATCTGTGTGTACGGGCCGGGGCTGAGCAGGCCGGCGTTGTTGACCAGGATGTCGATTCTGCCGAAGGTGTCGATGGTTTTCTGCACGACCTCGTCGACCTGGGCCTCGACGGCGACGTCGGCCGGGAGGGGGAGGACGGCGGTCTCCTCATCTTCCGCCGAGAGTTGGGCGGCGACCTCCTCTAAGGGGCCGGGCGTGCGGGCGACCAGGGTCAGTTTGGCGCCGGCCTGTTTGAAGACACCGGCGATGCCCCGGCCGATGCCCCGGCTGGCGCCGGTGATGAGGGCGACCCGTCCGGAGAGGTCCAGCAGGTGAACGAGGGATTGTGCGGGCATGGGTCCTCCTGAGAAGGGGTGGGGTTCTATGCCTGACGCCCTGCTGTTTACAACAGCACGCGAGGCGTTGTGCAGCTCCAGTGTTTCTGGAAGTAGAGGCTGTTGTTGAGGGTGACGTTCAGGGCCAGGTTCATGGTGAAGTTGCGGTCGTCGCTGGTGAGGGAACCGGTGGCTTCAGAGCGGATCTCGGCGCCGGGCCAGGCGACGGTGGCCTCCCGTTTTGCGCGGGCCCAGGCCCGGGCCGGGTCGCGGTGAGAGACGCCCATTTCGCCGGCGTCCTGGTTGAGTACGAACCGGTAGCGGTCTTCCAGCACATCGTGGGGGAAATCGGAGCCGTTGACGCTGATGCGGATGCGGCTGCCCCGGGAGAAGCGCCAGGCGGTGGCTTCGAGGTGATATTCCACCTTCGTAATCTTTCCCGGCGTGAGGGGCTCGGGGTTGTTCATGCCGTTTCGGCGGGTGGTGTTGAGGATGCCTTTGGTTACCAGCACGCCGGTGTTGTCCGGAGCGACTTCGAGGAGGCGTACGGCCACGGGGATGACGTCCACGTCGGCGCTGAGGTAGAGGCTGAAGGTGGGGTTGCCGAAGATCGGCAGGTCGGCTTCGAGCGGTTGGGTGGTGAAGTTGATCGCATGCCCCGAGTCTTCGGTCTGTTCGCCGGGCAGGGTAAAGGGCACGCCGGCGTCCCAGAGACCGCCGTTTCGGCAGGCGGCCGGCAGATAGCGCACGAAGGCCGAGCCTGCCCGGTCGGAGGGGCGGTCTGAGAGTGTGTCGCCGGAGAGATGGTAAACAGGCGGTTCGTTCCGGGGAAGGGCGTCTGCGGCGCGCCACCGGCCGGCGATTGTCGTCCGGTCGGTAATAGGCGGTTCGTATTCCCGTTCGTAGACCTGCACCGGGGGTTCGTCGGGTACGCCGTTGTCCATGTCTTTCAGCCAGTGGTCCCACCAGCGCAGGAGTTCGAAGTGGATGTCGATGCGGGGCCCGCAGTGAGAGCTGTTCGGGTAGGCGTGTTTCCACGGACCCATCAGCAGCTTTTTGGGCGCCTGCAGCTCCTGGAAGACGCGCAGGGGAGGATTCAGGTAGCCGTCGTTCCATCCGCCGATGATGAAGGTTGCGGCCTGGATGTTGTGGGTGTGTCCGGCGATGGACCCGACCGACCAGTAGTCATCCTCTACCTGATGCTGGATCCACTTGAGCAGGTACGGCTCGCTTTCTTTTAGCCGCTGCTGCCACAGGTCGCTCCACGCCTCGCCGACGGCCTCCCTGAAGGGGGGCAGCGCGTTTCTGGCGACCATTCCCAGGCCGTAGGTGAGCATGTCGAAGTAGCCCCGCAGGCACCCACCCTTGTAGTGGCAGTCGTCGGTGTAGCGCCGGTCGGTGAAGTAGGCCGGCGCAATTGCTTTGAGGGCGGGGGGCGCGGCAGCGGCTACTTGCAGGGCGTTGAAGCCGCTGTAAGAGGCGCCCAGCATGCCCATCCGGCCGGTGGACCAGGACTGCCCGGCCAGCCAGGCGATCGCGTCGCAGCCGTCCTGTGTCTCTTCGACAGTGTATTCGTCCGTGCTGACGCCTTGAGAATTGCCGGTGCCGCGCACGTTGAGGTTGACGAAGACATATCCCCGCCGGACGAAGTAACGGGCCATTGAGCTGGCTTCCCCATCGGAACCGCTGCGGTAGGGGTCGTACCACATCAGGGCCGGAAATTTGCCGGAGGCGGTGGGACGCGTGATGGTTGCGCCCAGTTCGATTCCGCTGCTTGTGGGAATGCGATAGCGGTTGCTGGCCTGAACTTCGTACGCTTCGGCCGAACAGACCTCGCGCTTGTCGTCTGGCATTGGCGTGTCCCCTCGCTTATTTCAATAACCGTTTTTTTCGGGATTTGAAGGAGGCGGCGAAGCGTTTTTTTATGGGGGTGCGGGTCTCTCCCGAGGGAGGATTCAGGGCCAGGGCGGCGCAGAGGGTGACCATGCCTGCCATGTCGGAGGCGGAGATGTATTCTTCCACCGGCCAGCGCCGGCCCAGGTTGTGGTAGTTTCCCAGGGGGAAGGCGAGGGCGCCCACGGTCATCCCGTGGAGCACGTAGAGGGTGGCTTCACAGGCGCCTCCGCTCATTAACTGGCGTTGGAATTTGAAGTTCCGCTTTTTCTCCCGGAGCTCCCGGGCAATGGTGTGGACGGTATACTCGACCCCGGGGTCGAATACGCTCATGCTGTCGCCGACGCGGATGACCGGCCCGTTTCCGATTTCTGCGCCCGGCAGGGCTTTGCTGGTTTCCAGCACGATGATGGGCACCCGTTTGGGGACGGTTTTCGCGTCTACAATTCCTCCGGCGCCTAAGAATCCGACTTCCTCCGCACGGGTGAAGACCCCCCACAGGTCCGCTTCGGCCTTCTGGAGACGCAGCCGGTCGAGCGCGGCCAGGATCGCCGCGCAGCTTGCCAGGTTGTCCGCGCCCTTGGTTGAGATGCGGTCCCCGTTGAAGACGACCGGTTTGAGCCGCCAGTACCCGAAGGCGCCTTCTACCTGCGGAAGCGCGGACCGGGCGCGAATGGAGAAGGCGCGCTCACCGTTGAGAGCGGAGGTGACTTTGCCGGTGATCTCGCGGCCGTTGGAGAGGAGGGTGACGCGGCCGCCGGGGAAGTGTTTGGGATCGCAGGCGCCCAGCCACCGGGCAGTGATCTCGCGGCCGTCGGCGGTGAGGACTTCAAAGCCGGGGTGGTCCATGTGGGCGGAAAGAGCGATGGGTTTGGAGCGATTGCCCTTGCGGTAGCGAACGACCAGGTTGCCGTAGCGATCGGCTTTGAGGGACAGGTTTCGTTTTTGTGCGAAGGTCCGGATGTAGGCCGCTACCGCGCCTTCGTGGAAGGGCGCGGTGGGGAGGGAGAGGACGTCCTGGACGATTTTTTTGAGTTGTCTGTTCATCTGGGGTTGTTTTTTGGGTCTTGCACCGGTTTTTCGAGACTTGCCCTGGCTACGGCTGTGAGCGTGGAGGATAGGGCCGCCGGGGCCAACTCGAAGCCCTCCGGGGTACCCGGAGTACGGCGTTTTGGGCTACCACCGGACCGAATTTTAAAATTTTAAAAAGTCACCCCCAGCGGCTGATGGTGACTTTCTGCCGGGTGAAAAAGGCGACGCCTTCGCTGCCCTGGACGTGGAGGTCGCCGAAGAAGGAGTTGTTCCAGCCGGAGAAGGGGAAGAAGGCCATGGGCGCCGGGACGCCGACGTTGATGCCGACCATGCCGGCGTTGACGCTGTGACGGAATTTCCGGGCGGCGGCGCCGCTGGAGGTGAAGAGGACTGCGGCGTTGCCGTAGCCGCTGGCGTTGCAGCGTTCGATGGCCGCACTCAGGTCGTCGGTGTGCATGGTGGAGAGGACGGGGCCGAAGATTTCGTTTTGAGCGATGTTCATGTCGGGGGTGACGTTGTCGAAGATGGTGGGGCCTAAGTAAAAGCCGTCCGGGGTCTCTTCCACGCGGATGTCCCGGCCGTCTACGAGGAGGTCGGCGCCTTCGGCCATGCCGGCTTCGATCTGTTTGTGGATGTTGTCCAGGTGCCGGCGGGTGACCACGGGGCCCATCTGCGCGTCGGGATCGCGGTCGGTGGGGCCCACACGAAGAGACCTGGCCGCATCGCCCAAGGGGGACAGGAAGCGTTCTCCGGCGTTTTCAGCGCAGACGAGCACGCTGCCGGCCATACACCGTTCACCCGCACAGCCGTATGCGGATCCCATAATGGCGTCGATGGTGCTGTCGGGGTCGGCGTCCGGCAGGACGATCATGTAGTTCTTGGCGCCCCCGGCGGACTGCACCCGCTTTCCATTCCGGGTGGCGGTTTCGTAGATGTATCTGGCAACCGGTGTGGAGCCCACGAAGGAAACGGTGCGGACATGCGGGTGGGTCAGGAGGGTGTCCACGGCTTCCTTCCCGCCGTGGACGAGGTTGAGTACGCCGGGCGGCAGGCCGGCTTCGACTAAGAGTTCGACGAGGCGGATTGCGCTTAAGGGGACCTTTTCGGAGGGTTTGAGGACAAAGGTGTTGCCGCAGACCAGGGCGATTGGCAGGGTCCACAGGGGGACCATGATGGGGAAGTTGAAGGGGGTGATGGCCGCAGAGACGCCCAGAGGCTGGCGGATTGAGTCGCAGTCGATGCCGGCGGCGATGTTTTCGAGGGAATCTCCCATGAGCAGCGCCGGAGCGCCGCAGGCGAATTCAACGACTTCGATGCCCCGGCGAACCGAGCCTCTGGACTCATCTAAGGTTTTGCCGTGTTCGCGGGTGAGGATCTGCGACAGGTCTTCAAAGTGTGTTTCAAGGAGCGCTTTGAAGCGAAACATGAGCCGGGCGCGTTCCACCGGCGGGGTCTCGGCCCAGGCCGGAAAGGCCGCGTGGGCAGCTTCAACGGCGCGGCCGACTTCATCCGTGCCGCAGAGGGGCGTGGCGGATATCTGCACGCCCTCGGAGGGGTTGTAGACCGGTTCGGTCTCTGTAGCGGCCGAGGCGATCCACTCGCCGTTGATAAAGAGGGGGCAGGGGTCGAGGGTGGATGATGCCATGGTGTTTCTCCTTATCAATTGCGGATTTCGGATTGGGGATTTCGGATTGAATGTTTTTAAATCCGCAATCCCCAATCCGCATTCCGCAATTCTCAGACGTATTTCCGAAACGCAGGCGCTTCTCCGGGGACCGGGGAGTTGTCGAAGGCGCCCCGGGTGCGGACGGCGTCACCGCCGCCGAAGGCTTGGATTTTGGCATTCTGGTCGGCTTTTGCCCGGGCATCGACGGCTTCCGGGTCCAGGATGGTACGGAGCTGCTTTTCAAAGTCCCGGAGGACGGGCCGGTGGTCCGGGGAGGCCGAGAGGTCGGTTGACTCTTCGGGGTCTGTTTCGAGATGGAAGAGCTGGGGCGGATCGTTGACGTAATAGATGTATTTGTATTCCGGGCTGCGCAGCATGTAAACGGCGTTTCGAGCGCCCACGGCGTGGTATTCGCTGAAGACGGTCCGGTCGGCTTCGAGTCCCTGCGCAAGGGGCCAGAGCGACCGGCCGGGCAGGTCGTTGTCTTCGGGAGCGGGCGCAGCGCCGACGGCTCCAAGGACCGTGGGGAAGCAGTCCACGAGGGAGACGGGGGTGTTCACCACGCGGCCTGCCGGGATGTCGGGACCGGCCAGGATGAGGGGCACGGCGGCGGATTCATCGTACATGGTGAATTTGCCGAAGAGGCCGCGCGCGCCCAAGGATTCGCCGTGGTCGGAGGTGTAGATGATGCGGGTGGTGTCGCCCAGGCCGTTTTCGTCGAAGGCGCTGAGTACCCTGCCGATCTGCTGATCCAGGTGGGTGCAGACACCGTAGTAGGCGGCCGTGAGGTTGCGCAGGGCGGGTTCATCGAAGGGGTCCGAAAAGTCGAAGAACCGGCGGAAATAATCGATGGCGGGGTGGTCGGGCCAATCTTCATACCGCCACTGGGGGGACAGGGGGAGCCGGTCCAGGGGGTAGAGGTTGTAGAGCGGTTCGGGCGCGATATAAGGGGGGTGGGGACAGACGAAGGAGAGGAAGAGGACCCAGGGGGTGTCGTCGGTTTTGTGTTCGGTTAGCCAGCGACAGGCCCGGTCCGCATTACGGATGTCGTACTGGAGATAGGTGGAGTCTCCCGGTCCGGCGCCGTCGATGCCGACGCGCTTTTTCCGGAAGGGCGGGTTGTCGCGGATGCAGCTCAGGATGTCGCCCACGCCATCCACCACGTGCAGGGGCTCGATTTCCTGCGTGAAGCCGTTATCGTCGTTGCGGCTGCGGAAGTGGAGCTTGCCGATGGAATCGACCCGGTAGCCCTGCTGCTTGAGGCGATGGCCCCAGCTGGAGACGCTGCCGTCGTAAGCAAAGGCGTTGTCCCAGTTGCCGATTTCGTGGACGTAGCGCCCGGTGGCGAGGGAGGCGCGGGCCGGCACGCAGAGGGGACAGGGGGTGTAGGCGCGGGTGAAACGGGCGCCCCGCTCGGCGAGGCGGTCGATGCTGGGGGTCTGAACCACGGGGTGGCCGTAACAGCCGGCGATGTCGCGCGTGTGCTGGTCGGAGAGGATGAAAAGGAGGTTGGTGGGATTGGGCATGGGAGGTGCTCCGATGGTTTAAAAAAATCGCGAAATTCGGTCCTGTGGCAGGCCGGAACGCCGTGCCCCGGGTACTATCGCTGCAAAACCCCGACGCCTGGTGGCTTCGAGATTACCCTTTGAGGTCAGGCTGAGCCTGGGTGGAAGTAAGGGTGTCAGTACACTGTGAAATACCGCTTTGCGCGGGAACATAGCCCGCACTCCGGCCCAGGCTGTCGAATGGCTTGTATAATATACAACCCTGCCGTATAATAGCAAGCGCCCGTGCAGGTGTTTACGGTTTCAAAAGAGGAGGGCTGTGCGCTATGGAGTCGGAACGTCGCGAGAAGCTGAATTTGCTGCTGAAAGGAGGCCGGGTGATCGATCCGGCCAACAACGTGAACGCGGTTCGGGATGTGGGCATTCGGGAAAGGAAGGAATATGTCAAAAGATCAGGCTTCCAGGCGGTTTCTGGGGATTACGGTGATGGCGGACTTTGTGCTCAGCGAAGGGATTGAGCGCGTGCTGGAGAATGTGGTGGATCGGGCCGGGGCGACGGCGATTGCCTGCAATCCGACGGTGACGACGGTTTCGGAGGAGGGGAAAGGGAGTTTTCAGCCGCCCTCGGACGCGGGCAGCAGTCCCCGGCTGTTCGACCGGCCCCTGTTCGGGAAGCGATCGCTGTGGGTGCGGGGAGGGCCCAGCTACCATCCCAACGAAGCGTATTACGAGGATACGCCGTATTCTCCCCGGCAGCCCAACGATCTGACCGATGCACACGGGGCGATCATCGGGGAGTTTATCGACGCGGCCTGTGAGCGTGGGCTGGAGGTCTATTTGCAGATGGGGGCGGTTCAGCCGTCGGGGCTGCGGGAAGAAGATGTGCCCCGGCTGCCCGATGGGGGGATTCCGGACCGGATGGCGAATACGGGGAGCCTGGCGAGCGAGGCGATCCGGCGCTATAACCGGGCTTATGTGCGGGATCTGCTGGAACACTATCCACAGATTACGGGGTTTCGTCCGGACTGGCCGGAGTACCCCTGCTACAAGTTAGATGAGGCGTTTCAGGATTTCGGCCCACACGTGCGGGACTGGGCGGAAGCACACGGGTTTGATTTTGAGGCGATCCGGAAGGAGGTGGCCGCGTTTTACGATTATCTGCACGGGCGGCTGACCAACGCGGATCTGAGGGATTTTGCGAGTGCGGACCGGGGGAAGCTGTCGCAGGTGCGGCTGCTGAGACGATACCCGGCGGCGCTGGAGTGGCTGCGGCTCAAGTCCGCGCTTTCGGTGGATCTGCTGCGCGACTGGCGGGAGGCGATTACGGCAGGCGGCGGCCCCGAGAAGGCGCTTTCGGCGAATGCGTTTATGCCGCCGTTTTCGCTGTTTACCGGATTCGACTTTGCAGGCGCAGCGGAGTACTGCAATGCGGTTTCCCCGAAGCTGTATACGATGCACTGGTCCGTGATGGTGGAATTCTGGGGGCAGGTGCTCTTAGAGCAGAACCCGGGTCTGGACGAGACGCTGGTAGTACGGGCGCTGGCCCACCTGTTCGATCTGGGCGATGAGATTGAGGCGGAGAGGCTGTCCGACTACGGATACCCCGAACCCCACGAAGCCCACCCGATCCCGGATGCGCCCCAGTTCCGGAAGATCGACCAGGTACTCGCCGAGGCGGGCGAAGGCCTGCAGGTGACGCCGCTGATGCACGGGTACGGCCCGGCGGACGATTTTATCCGCCGGTTCCAGGTGGTGGCCGACAGTCCGGCGGATGGGGTGTGGATCAACCGGTATGGCTATTTGAGCGACGAGAAGCTAAGCGCGATCGGCAGGGTCTGGGCGTAGAAATAGACCGCCTTTTCAGGCGGTGGCTTCCACACTCTCGGGACGGCTGCCCACAGAGGGAGGCGCCATGATTCGTTTCTGCTGTTCGGTGACGTCGGGGTACTCGTCCGGGTCGTAGTATTTCTGGGACCAGGCGGAGTGGCCAGGGCTGTATTTGTACAGGAAGGCCCTCCGTTCGTGGTCGGCCGTCCAGGGCAGGGTGCCGTGGATGAGGGCCTCGGTGAAGATGAGGGCGTCGCCGGCTTCAACTTCGGGCTGGACGACGTAGTGCGCCGGGCGTTCGAAGGTGCGCACGTCCGGGGGCAGGCTGGCGACGAAGTTGGACTTGTGGCTGCCGGGAACGCAGCAGAAGCCGCCGTCGCCGGTTTTTGCAGGGGTGAGGAAGTAGGTGACCACGGTGAGGCCGTTTCGCATGACGCCGTCTTTGTATTTATACCAGTGATCGGCCGCCCGGTCGGTTTCCCCACCGTGGAGATTGCCCCCTTTTCCTCCCCGGGTCATGAAGATGCAGTAGTCGTGGTCAATGCGAAACTTGGGGCCTAAAAGCTCGACCATATAGGGCACGATTTTGGGGTGGTCGATGAGGACCTGAAACGCGGGCGACCAGCGGCTGATCGGGCTGTCCCGGCGGTAGCCGGTGTCCTCCTCGCCTGGGGGGAAGACCTCATCGGCGGTGGCGTTCATGTCGGCCACTTCATCCGGCGTGAGGACGTTTTTGACGACGAGGTAGCCTTCTAAGTCGAAGGTGAATTTTTCTTCAGAGGTCACGACTGTGCTCCTTTCCTGATACGAATTTTTCGGGAAGCCGTTCAGAAACCTTTGAACCATTCAAAATAGGCTTCGATCCATTCAAAGCCTTCGGGAAGCGGGTCGGTCCACTCCAGTGATGTAATGTCTATCGGATACGTTTTGCCTTTGTGTTTGCAGATGGTTTTGAGGCCCAGGCCCGATTCCGGCCACTTGAACTCCGTTATTTCCACAGTTTCTCCGATGACTTTCGCCTTGAAGGGACAGACGACGTTGTCTTCGATCATCGTCAGAAAGCCCGTGTGCTGCTCGTATTCGTCATAGGCATCTACGATTGCCTCCTGGATGAGTTCCTGAAGGCGTCCGGGATCGGTGATCGTCTTCCTGCGTTTTGCCATGGGTTGTTCCTCCTGGTATAAGCGTTGGTTCTCGGCGATCAACGTCCGCTTTTGCCTTTTGCTTTTCGCTTTTTTGCCTGCCGCTTACTACCGGCCGCCGATTTGATCAACCGCACTTCCCGCAGACGATTTCCCTCCCTGTCAATTTCAACATAGCCGAGATCTTCCAGTACCCTCAGGCCGCTGCTTCGGGCCGAGGCCGCACTTTGAGTCTGGCATCCCCGATGTTCGGCGATGACGGTTGTGATATCCGCTGCGTCCATTTTGCTGCCATGTTTTATCAGGATCGCCCGGATGAGGGCAGCGGTGCTCCATTGGCCCTCTGCATACCTGCGCTGCACTTGCTTCTTTTCGACGTCTTCAATGGTGCAGAATTCGGCCAGCTCATTGAGGTCTACACTTTTCAGGCGCTTTGGAGTGAGCTTCTCGAACCGCTCTTTTCGAGTTCGATCATGCCATTCTCTTCCCAGCTTGGCCAGGTCACCAAGCGCCCCTATCAGGCCGCTCCGCCGAGAATATTTGTCGACGATTTCCCACATCAGTTTGGCGAACGCCTCCTCGTGTCCGGGGATTTTCGCCATCTGACGCGCGTGGTGGACCGCCTGCCTGTAGATGCCCTGTCCTGTTCCGCTGTTTACAATTTTCCATAATACCTTCTGGTAAATTTTGAAACACTCCTCAGGCAAACGACCCTGTAAAACCTGGATCATTTGAGAAAATTCGGGTTCTTCCGTGTGACTCCGGGCACATTCCAGGAGGTCTTCCCAGCGCTCCTCCAGAGAAAGGATATCGATCAGGGCGTCTGGAGAGCAGTTTGTTTTGATTTCCCGGATTAGTTGTTCGCGTTCTTTGCGGGTTCGCAGGAGGTCTTTGAGGAAGAGATAGTCGTCAAGTTCATTCTTTTCAAAGAGGATCAGTTTGGAATGCTGGATCAGGCGCCGGTAGTCTTTTTTGGGATCGTAAATCCGGATTAGAAAGCGGAGCAGCAATTCCCGAGTTTCGTCGTATTCGAAAGATGGCTCTTCGCTGTTTCACGTGGGTAATCATAAAAACCCGAACCAGTCTTCTTGCCGAGTGCGAGGTGGTTCCTAACCGTTTGCTCCGGTATCCGCACATGAGATCTCTCCTAAACACACGGCGGGTATTGAATGATCCGGAGATCCAGTTTGCCGTTTAGTCCATCGTAACAATTTATTATCTAACAACTTAAACAACTGTTTTTAAGATAGAATCCTGAGCAACAGACAACGGGTCGGGCAACACCGTTGACAAAGAATACTCGAAGGCTGGTCCACAAAACCTGCAGCTTGGGCGTCTTGTCTACCACAACTGGTCGTTCCTGGGGGAAGGTTACCCACACCAAATAGCGAGGAGCCCGAAAGATATATAGAGATCGTCGTATTCCGTTCGTTTCAGAGCGGCTTGTGCTATCTCAATGGCTTCGGTTCGCTTTTTCACTTCAATCAATTTTTCCGTGAGAGGAAGGGCTAGGTGGGGGTGCCGGTGGATGGCATTTTTTCCCACTCTTATGAAACGGTCCGTATCACCGCTCAGGTTGAGAAAATGAAGGAGGGCGCCGGCTTTTTCCGGGTCCTGGTTGAGGCGTTTGACCTTCAGGCCTTTCAGATGGGCAAGGGCGATTTCAGCCTCATCGGCTGTATGGACGGTTGTTTTGAACGCGTCCTCCCAATTCTCAGATCCAAGTGAGTAGAGGCCTTTGGCAAATATGTCTACGAATCGTTTCAACACCCGTTGCTTGTCTTTCTTGGGCGCGGCTTCCGAGAAGGTTTCCGCCCATTGTTTAAGGGCTTTTTGGGCTTCCCTGCGGCATTCGGATTCCAGATAGTCCTCATAGGTCCCATCGTATTCATCGTAGACCTCGTCGTCTTCCTCGACCCTTTCCGCAGCAGCCATCTTGCTACAGGCATGAATGATGGCTTCGTGGATTTTGGCGCTTTCAATGCAGTTACCCTGGACCTGGTACTTGCTCGCGGTATCACGATAGGGCTGGAGAATACCTTCTACGGTATCGCTATCGTCTTCCTCCTCTTCCTCATTGTCGTAGCGATCATAGTAGTCGTATTCGTAATCGTACGGACCCTTAAAGTCACCCTCTTCCAGGGAAGCGGTGATTTCAGCTTCGTAGGCTTCGACGGTTTTGTCCGTCTCGGACGTGCCCTGAGAGAAGATCTTGAGGTTTTCGGCCAGTTTCGGGTATTCGAGGATCTGGAGGCGCACAAAGGATCGGAGTTGCTCGGCGGAGAGGGGGGCCAGGATGTCATCAACCGGAACCGGTTCTTCGGGTTTGGAAGCGGGAATGCGTTTCAGGTCCCGCGCGTCTTCGTGTTGATTGAGGATGGCGAGCATGGTCGCCACGATGTGTTTGCAGATACCGCCCCAGTCGTACGGGCAGGTGCAGGAGGCATCGAGGTCGTCTCCGCTGCCCCGGATTCTGACGGTGTAGCGGCGGGTACCGTGGACATGCGCCCGGTAGGCGTCTCCTTCAAGGACCAGGTTGCGCACGGCTCCGATTTCGTAGTACTCCTCTCCACGGTAGTAGGAGGCATCCGTCGCCAGAGCACGGATGGTGGACTCGTCGAAATCTGCAAGGGCCATCGGGATCTCCTCGGGATATTGGCGGCTACATTTCGTAATCGAAAAACAGGTTGTCCATTCTGTCCCAATATGTTATGTATGTCTGTACCTTGTTATAATTTAACAGGGGCGATATATTAAAAAAACTTCCAGAATCGGATTTGTCAAGGATGGGATTACTCTATGGCGCGCCAGCCGTACCTGAGAATGAATTTCAGCACCCGGACCCCAGGCCGGTCTCCGTCTGTCGATCAGATTGTGTCCCGGATCAAAGATCAGATCCTGGCCGATCATGTCGCGCCGGGATGCCGGCTGCCCCCGGTTCGCGTGCTGGCCCACCAGCTGGGTATTTCTAAGAATACGGTTCAGACGGCTTACGATGAGCTGGTGGCGCAGGGCGTGGTCGAAAGTAAAAAACGCGTCGGTCTGTTTGTTGCGCCGCATCCACCGGCCGTTGATGTGGTTCCCGAGACGAAGGTTCCGATTCCCGACCTCGTTTCACTGCCGTCGGGCCGTGTCTCCGGCCGTAGGAAGGTGGGGTCGATTGATCCGATCCAGTTGAGTAGTGTTTTTATCGATCCGGATCTGCTGCCCGGGGAGAGGCTGGTGGCCTGTTTTCGGGCGGTTTTGAAGCAGCCCGGATTGGAGACGGCCTATCACGCACAGGGGTTTTTGCCTTTGAGGCGAAAGATTGCCGAGCGCCTCAACAAACGGGGGATCGAAGCCAGGGCCGAAGACGTTGTGACGACCGTGGGGTCGCAGCAGGCGCTGGATATTCTGTGCCGGGCGCTGACCAGCAAGACGATTGCAACCGAAGACCCCGCCTATGCAATCGGCAAGCGGCTTCTTGAGATGAACAGTATGGCGCCGGTCGGGCTGCCCCTGAATCCCTTCCAGGGTATGGACGCAAAGGAATGGGAGCGGCGGATTTCCGGAACAAGGCCGGGTATGGTTTATCTTACGACAAATTTCCACAATCCGACAGGATATTCTTACTCGACCTCGGAGCTAAATCAGATCCTTGCGTGGTCTCAACAATACGGTTTTGGTATTGTTGAGGATGACTGGGGATCGGATATGCTGTCTTTTTCGGAATTCAAGCCTTCGCTGCGGGCCAGGGGGGGAGATGGGATATTTTATATCAACACCTTTACCAAGAAGCTCCTTCCCTCTCTGCGCCTGGGATATATTGTTGGCAACGAAAAGACAACGCCCGCACTGGTTGCTTCAAAGGTGGCTTCCTGTCTTGGCATTTCATCGGTTATCGAGGCCGCCGTGTTCGAGTTTCTGGATCGTGGGTATTATGACGTTTATCTGAAACAATTGCAGGGCGAACTGGACAAGCGGTATCAAAACTGTCTGGATGCGCTCAGACAGACAATGCCGGAAGCGGTGAAGTGGACCTCTCCGGGGGGCGGCCCGATCCTCTGGCTGGAGGCGCCCGAGGGTGTTGACCTTGAAACCCTGAGCGCCAGGTTGGAATCGAAAGAGGTGATGATCAATTTATCCCACGAAGCTTTTTTCGGAAAGCCGCATCTCAACGGATTCAGGATCGGTTACGCGTTTATCCCCACAGAGAAGATGCAGCGGGGAATCGAGATTCTGGCCGCCGAATTGAAGAGGGAATTTTGACGATGAGGAGGAAAGTAAGATGACTCAGCTCAGTGTGAATGTCAACAAGGTTGCGCTGCTCAGAAATACCCGGACGATTGGAATTCCGAGCGTGACCCGCGCGGCTCAGATCTGCATAGACGCCGGGGCGTACGGGATTACGGTGCATCCACGGCCGGACGAACGGCACATCCGGCGCACGGATGTTTACGAACTGGCAGAGATGGTGACGGTGGAGTTCAACATTGAGGGGAATCCGTTTGAAGCGGGGTACATGGAGATCGTGCGGGAGGTGAAGCCGACGCAGTGTACCTTAGTGCCCGATTCGCCGGAGGCGTTTACGTCGGACCACGGGTGGGACCTTGCAAAGGACGGCGAGCGCCTCGGGCCGATTATCCAGGAGCTGGTGGATCTGGGCAGCCGAGTGAGCCTGTTTATGGATCCGGATCTGGACCAGATCGAACGTGCGCCAGGGGTCGGTACGGATCGTATTGAGCTGTACACCGAGCCTTATGCGACGGCGTTTCGTGAAGGAGATGTGGAAGCTGCGTTTCAGCAATATGCGCGGGCAGCGGAAAAGGCTCAAGAGGTCGGTCTGGGCATAAACGCCGGGCACGATTTGAACCTTCAGAATCTGAGCAAGTTCTGCTCGATTTCCGGCGTCTTAGAGGTGTCCATCGGGCACGCGCTAATCGCCGAAGCGCTGGAGATGGGGCTGGCGCAGACGGTGAAGGCCTATCTGAAGGTTCTGGCGCAGACGTAAACCGCCCCTGATGGCGACCTTGAAATGAGGCGCGCCAACCGTAGGTGGGGTGATGAAGCGTTTCACAGCAATGTTTTAATCTCGCATATTTATGAATTGCAATGGAATGCCGTAGTCTCCCGACTTTAACAATGCAATCACCGCTTGAAGATCATCGCGTTTTTTTCCTGAAACACGCAGCTCATCTCCCTGAATGGAAACCTGTACCTTGATTTTGGTGTCTTTGACATCTTTAACAATTTTGCGCGCAATGTCCTGATCAATGCCTTCGCGGATCAGCACTTCCCGCCGCAGAGTTTTGCCGCCTGCCTGCTGTACCTCTTTAAAGTCCAAACATGCAACGTCGAGTTTGCGGCGTACCGCGTGGGTTAACAGGATGTCACGTGTCGCTTCCATTTTCATCTCGTCTTCGGTTTTGATGAGAATTTGATGGGTCTTGGTATCCCATTCCATCTCCGTATTCGACCCGCGAAAATCATAGCGCTGCAAGATTTCCTTTTTGCTATTGTTTACCGCATTGCTGACTTCCTGCATATCGACTTTGTTTACTACGTCAAAAGACGGCATCTGGTACCCCTTTCCCTGTGTGTGTTCAGTTCCGGTGTCCCAATCGCCCGCGGTATGAAGGGCATCCGTTTTGGGCGCTCATCGAAATCGAAAGGCGTAAAGACGCCCGTCACGCAGCAGAAAACGAAGCCGTACGGCTCTGCGTTTCAGGCGGTCCAGGGTGGATCGTCCGTTCCAGAGAACGGTATGGTCTACGGCGTCCGAGCGAATCGGCCGGCAATTTTCCGCCTCAAGCTCCGTGAGTACGTCCCCCGCTTCATTGCGTATCTCCACGCGCAGTTCACCGCGAATATCGGCATTTACCTCCAGGACGCCTTCAGGCAGCATCAGCGGTCGGGTCTCCATCCATCCCGTCTCATTGCCCGCATCCAGGGACACAAATCCGTCCCGGCGAAGGGTGGCCAGGCCGATGGCATTTTGCATTCGCGTGCCGTTTTCCTCCCAGCCTCGCTGAACCTTTTTTAGCGCTTCCTTACCGCCCTCATGGTTCTGGCCCGTATAGTAAAACCAGATTTTGTCGTCTTGTATGACGGGAGCGGGCATGTAAACCGAGTGACAATCCCAGGCGTCGGGTTCTCCCTCTTTGAAAAAGGTATCGCCCGGCGCATATCGCACCCATTGAATGCCGTCCCGGCTGAAGGCCAGCTCCACGTCGTACCGCCGGGTCCGGCGATCCGGGGATTGATTCAGGACGCGTACCAGGCCCACGTAGAGGTCATCGAGAAGGAACGCGGATAAGCCCTGGAATCGGACGCCACCTTCCTGCGGGTCCGGCGCGAGCACCGTTTCAGGTTCCGACCAGGTGACGAAGTCCGGGCTGGTGGAGCGGCCGACCGCGGTGGGAGCAACGGGCATTCGCACGTACAGAACATACTGCTGAATGCAGGGGTCCCATCCCATCAAATCGTGGTTGTGGGTTTTCCGGAACCAGGGCTGCCCGTCGCCGTTGAGCCGCCAGTGAATGCCGTCGATGGAGTAGGCTTTGACGATGGCCGTTCGCTTTGCGATGAGATCCGAATAGGTCATCTTATAACGCCGCGTCGGGTCCGGGTCCTGGATGTCCTTGAGCACACTGGGCCTCCGCATCCAGCTTTCGCCCCAGCGGGTCAGGTTGTTTCGGCCGGAGCCCGCCCAGGTCACCTGCCCGAGGTCCGGCTTGGTCCAGTGGATGCCATCTTTGGATTCCGCATAGCAGGTTCTGTGGAGTTCGCCGTAACCCGCGCCGTCGTCTATGAGGGCGGAGACATACCACATTCTGAACCGCCCGAGGTCTTCGTCGTACAGCGCCGGCAGTCCATTGGCGTCTATGGTCCATTTTTCCCAGGGCTCCGTTCCCGTTATGACGGGATTGCCGGGATGGCGCAATGGATGGTGCATGACGCGTTTGAGATTGTGGATCGACGCGATGATAAAGTCGTCCATAAAGCGCTGCGTGTTTCGCCCGATCCGGAGGGCGTCCGAATGTTCGGATTGCGGTGTTAAAGAAGCCATTGGTGTCCCTCATCCAAGTTGAACGTCCTGCGGCTCAGCGTCGGAAGCAAGGAAGACGTACACCCTCAGTCTTTGTCGATTTCCGCTACGATTTCGAAAATGTGTTTGGATTGCACGACGTCGCCGTCGTGTGTGAGATAGAGGGCCTTGGCCACGCAGGAGGGAAAGGCTTCGGGGGGATGGGGGAACTTTCGCCGGAGCGTGAAGGACACCGGGTGGTCTTTTGCCCCGGCAGGCAGGAGAACGCGCCGTCCCTTCAGGGGTTCAACAGCCCAGCGCTCGTTGGGAAGCTGCCACTCGAAATAGGTGGTCAGGTCCTGGTCCGAGGGGTTGTTGACGAGCAGCGTTATCTCACAGGTATTGTCGGTTTGCTTGAGGCTGCTGAAGGCGACCCGCTTTTGAGAGAAGAACCGGCGCTGGAGACCGTAGAGTCCTCGATTGTCTTTTGGGGCAACGATGTCGAGCGGCAGGACGCTTCCGGCTTTGAGAACGGCGATGCGGAATGTGTTGTCGCGTATGGTGACCAGCAGCATGTGGTGAAAGCTGCCGGCCCCGAGGGGAAAGGGCGTGCCCATTCTGGTCGCACTGACGGTCATGACATAAGGGATGCCATCCTTTTGATGGTAGTTGTAGTGATGCATGTGACCGTAGATGACGGCGCTGACACCGTGCTTGACAAATAACCGGTGCAGGTCTTCCTGGTTCTTGAGCGAGTAGATCGGACGGTGAAAAAAGACGAAAATGTGTTCGCGCTTCTGTGCCTTTGACAGGTTCTTTTTCAGCCACGCGAGTTGCTCGCCGACGATCTCACGTCCTTCCCGGTCGTCGGTGTTCAGGACAATGATGTGCGCGTTGCGGTAGTTGAAGGAATAGTAGGTGTCTCCCCAGACCTCTGTGTAGATTTTCTCTCCACCGGGCTTCCGATCGGCGTCGAGTACGTCGTGATTGCCGGGAACAGGGTAGAAGGGGATCTCGCCGAGCGGGGCGATCTGGGCTTTAAATCGTACCCACTGCGCCCGAAATTCGTCCAGGTCTTCGACGTAGCCGCTGATCATATCGCCGACCTGGATGACGAACGCGGGATAGAGATGCACGACCTCATCGATCACCCGGTTGAAGGTGTTGGGCAGATGGAACTGGCTGTCGCCGAGTACCACGAAAGTAAATTCGTGCCCGGGTACAGGTGGGGGTTCCACGGCGCCTGCCGTGTTATCGCCCGTGAAGAACATCGTGGAGACGACGAGTGCGCGCACCAGGTTGTACATGGTTGTTTTCATCAGGACTCCTGTTCCTGATTCAGAAATATCGACGTTCAAAAAAACTGTCAAATTTCATCGTCAACTCACATGCAAAACGACCACCACCTGCACCTGGAACGAGCACAGTACCAGCGTTCTCGGCAAATGCATCAATTTGCTGGAATATCGCATCCATTATCGTTGCAATCTCTTTTTTCGATTCTTGGGACCAGCACCAGTCACGATGAAAGAACGATATTCCTTCGTCTAGCGTATACTGCCTGGGCAGATTTCCGCTCTCCTTCATCTCATCTATTGGAAATCGCTCTATTTTCATACCTGATCGAGGGTTTGAGTGGTGTTAAAGTTTCGCAGCCAGAACGGCGCATTTGGGTAATTGTCATCAAGCCTTCCCAACCTCTAACTCTTCAAGCTCCGGCCCCAATCGTTTCTTTCCACACCGAGGGTTCCGAAGGCTATTTCGGCCCTTAGCGGTGTTTTCTGGTCGGATGATTGTTGAACCCCTAAATGGCTTTAGGACGTATAAAGAGCAAATAGCCTGGCGCGGTCCAGGTACACTTTGACCTTGAACCCCCCGCGTGCCTGTGAGACCATCTTCTCTTCGAGCCCACCCTCTTTATCCCCGTCTGCGCCTTGCGGATCACTTTTCCATTGTACCCGGTATTCTGTTTCATTCGCTGAGAAGAGTATGCAGTCTTCTTTGCCAAAACCTGGCACGACCCGGTCAAACGGATCGACTATCTCCACTCGCAGTGACCCGCCGGTCGCATCGGCGTTGATCCATAATACATCGGGCTCGATACTCAGCGGGACCGTGGTCACGACCCCCTGCGCCTCCGTCTTCAGACAGACCAGCCGGTCCTTTTCGATCTTTGCCAGATTGATTCCCCGCCGGGATTCCTCGCCGTAGCGCGTCCCCTCGCCGTGCAATTCGTTTGAGCAGCCGTGATAGACCCAGATCTCGTCGCCGTGGACAAAGGGGGCATGCGGCGGGTAGACATTTCCACTGTCGTGGCTGCCGCGGGGGCCACATTCCAGAATGGGTTCGCGGTTGCCCGCCCGATGCCAGGTCCGGCCGTCCTTCGAGTAGGTCAACTGAATGTCCATCTGGTTCATCCATTCGGGCATCCAATTTTCGATCTGGTTCTGGGCGATCCACCCCTCGTAGAGCGTGTGAAACACGGACAGGAAGCCGATGCGAAAGTCGCGATACGCCAGCGAACTCATGCCGTAAAACTCCTGGTCCTGCGGGGGATCGTGCTCATCGGGTGCGACGATGATCTTGCGCGGGGTCCAGTTTTCGAAATCATCGCTCTCGGCCATGCAAATGATGCGCACGTTGGGCCGGCCCCGCAGATAAACGACGTAGCGGTGAATTTTTGCATCCCAATAAGCGACCAGGTGGGTATCCGAGCCCTGTGGAATGACCGGGTTGAGCCAGCGTTTTGGCACGTCCCAATGAATCCCGTCGGCAGAATACGCCACACAGACCGGCTGGACAATGCCGGCGAATACCATGTCTCCGCTCTGGAACATAAAGAGCATCTTGTAGCGTTTGGCTGGGTCTGTTTCGATGGGGTCTTTCATGACTCCTGTCCCGGCCCCCCACCTGAAAAAGGGAAAGACCAGGTTATTCTCTTTGCTGCCGCCGTCCTCGACGAGGTTGAGGACGGGTTTTTCCCAGTGGATCCCGTCCTGGGAGACGGCGTAGGCCAGTCCGTCCGCCTCATCGCCGCGCGCTTCGCTCAATCTTCGGCCCACGCCGTACCACATCTTGAAGATATTTTCGTCGTCGTCGTACAGGACGTTGACGTAGCTGCCAATCAGCCACTCCTCTTCCCAGGCCCGATCCTTCTCAATCAGCGGCTGTTGCGAAACCTTCTTTGCGGGTACGACCCCTTGCACGACGCTGTCGAGATTTTCGATTAACGTATCGTCAATGAATAAAAAGGCCGCTTTCTCGTCCATCATTTGGTTTCTCCCGATTTGGACTTGACCCGTTTTGGTGGGTACCTTATACCTTTGGAGAAAGGAGACCCACTATGCCACAAACACTGGAGTTGCCCCGTTTTGGTGGAGTGTTTAGGGCTTGGGCTTCAAGCCCGTGTTTGATGCTGTTTTTCATATGTCATCGGTGAGTGGTATGCGATTGATGAATGCCTACGATGGGGATTATACCAGCCCTCAATATACTCAAAAATAGCCAATCTGGCCTCCTTGTGGGTACGAAAACAACGGCGGTCGATCAATTCACATTCGAGGGTGGCGAAAAAGCTTTCACACAGTGCGTTGTCATAGCAGTCGCCTACAGAACCCATTGAGGGACGTATACCCGCCTCATCGCAGCGTGCGAGATATTGTCAAGAGTTGTGGATGAGATTTGAGCGTATCCCGATGAGTTAGGCTGCTTTTTTGATTTCTCCATCCTCAAATTCAACGCCCTGGACCACCAGTTCAACCAGCTTGTGGCTGTGCAACCGCTGCCAGTTTTTCTCCGCCTCGCTGGCCAGTTTATAGACCATCATCAGCGTGGCATTTCGAGAACCGCATCCCTTGGTCTGGCGGGTGCGATGCCTGACGGTGCCAAAGGTGGATTCAATGGGGTTGGTGGTTCTGATGTGTCGCCAGTGGGCGGCCGGAAAATCATAGAATGTGAAGAGCACATCCTTGTCTTTTTCCAGGCACTCACAGGCCTTGGGATACTTGGCTTGATAAAGGGCGATGAAGTCATCATAGGCTTTGAGGGCGTCCTCCTTGGTGGGTGAAAGATACATCTCGTGGATGCGTGTTTTGGCCTGGGCCTGGACAGATTTGGGCAGGTTGTCCAAAACGTTGGCTGTCTTATGCACCCAGCAGCGCTGATGACGGGTGATGGAGAACTCTTCTTCCAACGCTGCCCAAAACCCCAGGCTTCCATCGCCGATGGCAAGGGCAGGCGCCTCTTTCAGGCCTCTTTTTTTGAGATCTCTGAGCACGCCCTGCCAGGACAGTTTGCTTTCTCGATGCCCATCTTCGATGGCCAGCAATTCCTTACGACCGTCCTTGGTTGCCCCTATAATGACCAGCATACAGGGCCGATCCGGTTCCAGACGGACGTTGAAGTAGATGCCATCTGCCCAGATATACACATAGTGCTTCTCTGAAAGATCCCGATGTTTCCACCCCTGATACTCTTCATCCCAGATCTGTTTGAGCCGCACAATGTTGCCAGGGGATAACCCCGGGGCATTCTCGCCCAGGATGGCAGAAAGTGCCTCGGGGAAAGAGGACGTGGACACCCCCTTGAGATACAGGGCCGGTATCAAGGCATCGATGGAAGGCGCCCGACGCATATATTTGGGCAAAATGGCACTGGTAAACTGCTGTCCAAAACGCCGATCCAGCACCCGAGGCTGACGAATGGGAATCTTGCCCACACCCGTGAGAAGCTCTCGGGGTTTATGGGAACCATTTCTGACCACCTCTCGGCGACCCCCTACGTCTTTCTCGTCCTTAAAGCTTTCGATATAGGTCTCCACTTCAAACTCCAGGGCGGCTTGCAGCATCTTGCGGGCGCCGGCTCGAAGCAGATCCTCCAGGCTCAGGGTCACTTCATTTCTGACTATCTTCTCCACTTGGGAGGTTGTATATTGTTTCATGGAGCGTATCCTTTCTCCCTCGGCTGAGGGATTTGTGGTTATTCGATATTCAAGGATACGCTCATTTTTTATACCCGTCCACAACTTTCTAATATACCTCTGGTATGCGATTGATGAATGCCTACGATGGGGATTATACCAGCCCTCAATATACTCAAAAATAGCCAATCTGGCCTCCTTGTGGGTACGAAAACAACGGCGGTCGATCAATTCACATTCGAGGGTGGCGAAAAAGCTTTCACACAGTGCGTTGTCATAGCAGTCGCCTACAGAACCCATTGAGGGACGTATACCCGCCTCATCGCAGCGTTTACCGAAGGCAAGTGAAGTATACTGAGATCCCTGGTCGGAGTGGTGGATCACCCCACAAGGATGACGCTGCCAAAGTGCCATATTCAAAGCAGACAAAACCAACTCACTCTGGAGCGTCGAAGCCATCGTCCAGCCCACGACTCGGCGGGAAAAGACATCGATAACCACAGCAAGATACAGGAAGCCCGCCCAGGTTGGTACGTAGGTAATATCGGCCACCCAGAGTTTATTTGGGGCTTCAACAGTGAAGTCTCTCTTGACCAGATCAGGGGCTTTTTGAGCCTTTTTTCCCTTACGGGTGGTTCTGATACCCTTTCGACGGCTCACCCCGAAGATACCAATCTCAACCATCAGACGGGCGACACGCTTTTTGCCTATACGGATGCCTAATGCTGCCAGATCTTCCCAGATTCTGGGGGCTCCGTAGGTAGAATCAGAACGGGCATGAAAAGCCTTAATCTGTTCCTTGAGATCCGCATCGACCTTTGCTCTTGGCGATGGGGGGCGTCCTCGCCACGCATAATACCCACTGAGGGAGACACCCAGGACTCGGCATTGCGTGGTAATTGGCCATTTTGCCTGGTGCGCCTTCACGAACTGGAAGGCTTTCTGGGGATCGTGTTGGTCTCCTGAGCGAACCAGGCTGCTGCTTTTGACAAGATCTCACGCTCGATGCGTAACTGCTTAATCTCGCGACGAAGACGGCGCAACTCCTCTCGCTCATCACTGGTCAGACCGTCTTCTCGAAGGCCCTCGTCTCGGTCGGCCTGTACCACCCAGTTCCGGATCGTCTGGTCTGAGGGCTCGAACTCTTTGGCCAGCTCTCCTGGCGTACGACCGGCTCGAACCAATTCGACCATTTGCTTTTTGAACTCAGGTGGATAAGGTGGACGTGTTGGCGGCATAGTGGATCTCCTTTCTCCCAAGAGATAAGGTACCCACCGAAACGGGTCAAGTCCACACATCCCCCTTATCCGCCGGAGTTTCGGCAGCAGATGGTCGATCTGGTGCGAGCCGGTCGTACACCAGGCGAGTTGGCGAAAGAGTTCGAGCCTTCCGATCTCGCCTTTGGCACCCGTTGTCAGAAGGCCGGTGTGCGACCCTCGATGGAATCTGTAGGAGATTGCTATGACAACGCAATGTGTGAGTCCTTCTTTGCGACCCTGGAATGTGAACTCATCGGTCGTCGCTGTTTCCGCACCCACAAGGAAGCCCGGCTGGCGATCTTTTCCTATATTGAGGGATGGTACAACCCGCATCGTAGGCACTCGTCATTGGACTGCAAGTCTCCCAATGAATTACGAAAAAAGACATCAAGCAGAGACTTGATCCCCAAGCTCTAAACACGCCACCAAACCGGGGTAACTTCAGTTGGGGCTTTTAAGTGTTGGGAGGACAGGTTGGGTCGGAGGGAGCGTAGCGACCGGAGCCGCACACGGACGTGTTAGCGGAAGTCGCATCGGGGGGCGCCTCCATCAGTATACATTCGGGGCGGGAATACAGCGTGCAACATAGACCTGTTTTTCTTTTTTCCATCCTGGGAGCAGCTCAACTGGCTATCTTGACAATGATGTGTCAAAACAGAAAAACTATCAGCCGTCAGCCTCAGACTCCGTTCTTTCTTTTGGCTTCGAGAACATAAGCCTTTCTTTATGTTTTTTCTCTTTCTTCCGAAGTCGTTCTACAATCTGTTTTAGGTCGTAGTTGCACTCTTTTGCGATCTGTCTCCGAATGGCATGAATTTCCTCAACTATCGGATCTTTCCACATGATTACTCTCCTTTGGGGAATTCCAAAAGCTCCTCAGGGGTCACGATAATTGGCGTGAAGCGACCCAAAGATACATTGATGGTTTGAAGCCGTTGAATGATCACACCATTTGCAAGGTGCTTGCAGTTCCACGTCAGCAGATACGCCATCTCGTAGACCGCCGCATAAGCAGATGAACCGCATCCAATTGCGCCCCTGCCGGCAAGCCCAATCCACTTTGGTATTCCTCTGCCAGGGCTGCAACCTCGTCTGTCAAAGCCAGAATGGATAACCCTTCTACAAAGCCTTGCCGTCGAGATGCCGCATCTGGATCTCCAGCACTGATTTCTTCCAAGACCGCCTCAGATATGTGGAGTTCAAAGTTCCCACGTGCCTCTTGCCACCAATCGTGGGTAATCTGCTGATGGGCAGCGACAATCAAATCTCGACTGGGATGGGCTGCCAGGTAGCTTGGAATTGTCGTTTCCAGATACAGCGAAGATTTCTCAGGCATAGGGCTCTCTCAATAATGTAGGAAGGTGAACGATGCTGGGAAAGGGTTTTTTTTGCTTTTGCACGCTATCACTGCTTTTCGGGGGGTGGGGGCGATTTCCGTTAACGTTTTCGCGGTTTACGACGGCCCCTGGTCCGGCGAAGCCGGATTGGCGCGGCGCTTGCGTCTCTCAGCAAGCGACGTGACAAAGGGGGCTGTGCCCGAAGGGCCAAGCGCAACGAAGTGGAGCGCAGCGTAAACCGCGTGTTATGCGGTGTGCAAATTTTGATCTCGGGAAAGGAAAAAAGGTGCGGAAATAGACTCTCTTGATTTTGGCTCTTCGCTGTTTCACGTGGGTAATCATAAAAACCCGAACCAGTCTTCTTGCCGAGTGCGAGGTGGTTCCTAACCGTTTGCTCCGGTATCCGCACATGAGATCTCTCCTAAACACACGGCGGGTATTGAATGATCCGGAGATCCAGTTTGCCGTTTAGTCCATCGTAACAATTTATTATCTAACAACTTAAACAACTGTTTTTAAGATAGAATCCTGAGCAACAGACAACGGGTCGGGCAACACCGTTGACAAAGAATACTCGAAGGCTGGTCCACAAAACCTGCAGCTTGGGCGTCTTGTCTACCACAACTGGTCGTTCCTGGGGGAAGGTTACCCACACCAAATAGCGAGGAGCCTTGATTTTTCTATGTTTTTTTGTTTTTTAGGCAAGTCGGCAGGAATGCGAGGGGAGCAGAAGAAAGACGATGAAAACGCCAGATGGATTATGAATAAGATATTTGAAGTCTGTTTTCTTCACCTACAAAGCTCAGTATTCATAAAGTGGAACCATCTCGGCAGGCTCTGCCCTCGCTTCCAATAAAGCCTCGATACGTTCAGCAGTCTCAGGCTTCAAAAGCGCGTCACCACAAACCGAGCAAACCTCGGCTGGAACATGATCAATTACAATCACTTGCCCTCTGTAGCGAACCGTATGAACGATTTCTCGCTCTTCATATTTTCCTGGACACCCTTCAAGACTGCATTTCATCTCTTTCATCCTCTCTGCGTTGGCGTGATCCACTTTGGAGGTTTGGGTTCGTAAACAGTAATGATGATCGCTAAGGGTTGTGCTGTTGTGCAAACAATATGGATAGAACGACTTTGCTTATTCTTACCTCCCAAAAGGCAGCAAGCTCCTCTGCGATGTTGAGGATAGTTTTCCAAAATCTGACCTGTAGCAATAGCTTCATAAATATCAGCAATTTTGATATCTTCTTCAACCATTTCTTGTTGGGCATGCACAGTCAGGCGAATATTGCCCTCAGCAGCTTGAGCACGTATCCGTTTCAGCACAGTTTCTAAATCTGTCAGATTTCCCTCATCCATGTCGTTCTCCATTACTGCTATCTTCAAAGAATGGTTGAGAGCATTGATTTAAAGGGGTGGAGGTGGGGATGGTTTTGCACCCTCTAACAAACACATAAACTCAAAATTTGCATGCCGCACACCCCGTGTTATGCGGCGTTGGCGCTCCCTCAGTCAAGAGATAACGAGCAGACATAAAGCGGGCGAAATCAGTCTGACTGTTTTTCATAAGCAGAAAGGTTGACGTCTGCTACAGATTAGTGACGCCAGCCCTATCTTTTTAAGCCTTAGAAAAATCAAACACCGGTGTTTCTAAAACCCTCGATGGTGCCTTCTGTTCCCATACCGTCCTTTGGAGTCGCTCCACTGTCTCAGCAGAATATAACCTTTCTCCACACTGAACACAGACCTTCGCCGGCACCCTTTCCACAACCACCAGCTTGTCATCTAATTCAATTCGATAGGTCACTTCCTCTTCCACCATCGGTCCACTGCAAATATCACATTTCATCATTCTCTCCTGATTCTGAAATCAAGCCACGAAGCTGGATCTGGTTCGTAGAGCGTTATGATCTTGATAGGATCTCGGGATGGATAGCTACACTGAATATGGATTGGACGGCCTGACCGTGCCCTTCCAAAAATCAGACAACTGGGACCGTATTTGTCTTCCGGATAATCCTCTATGACTTCACCTACTCCCACGGCTTCACGAATCTCTTCAACTGAGATATGGCGAATTATACTGGCATCAAGAGCATGTTGAGAAAACTCAAACCGATTCTCTGAGAATTTCTGTCGGAGTTCTTCGATCATATCCTGGCTCGCTTCAACCCATTCAGTGCAACCCTAAAGCTCTCGTAAATATAACTCACATCGAGGGTTATTGCCAATACTTTGAAATTGCCTATACTTTAAATTTACTCTTGAAATTGTCTTACTTCAAGCACCTCAGGCATCTTATTTTCAGTTCGTGGCTATCAAAAGTGGTTACCTGGCAAGCTGTCTGATATAAGAAAAAATTCGGGAGACCTTCAAGCAGGCTGCACCAGTAGCGAAAAGGCTGATTTGGTTTTTTTGCCCGCGATTACCAATTTTTGGGGTGGGGTGGAGGTTGGGAGCCAATGCCGCAAAACGGATGACAATGTGAACTGGCAATTGTGTGTTACCTGAAGTTGGCGCGGCCCCCTTCACGGCGAAGCCCTTCACGGGGCCGACATAAAGCGCACACCAATACCTCTTGATTTTAAAAAAGTTCACTGGATCAATAACAGCATTGCTCAAGAACAATACCTGATAATCAACTTGGAGGATTATCTTCAGAAGTGCCTACAATCCTGGCGAAGGCTGACTCAGCTTTTTTCAGCAAATTCGTGGCTTCTGAATCTCCTGTTGTACCGAGAATCTCACCCTGTTTCCAGGGGCCACCAATGGGTTCCAGGACAAGATCTGTCAATTCTTCAGATATTCTCAACTTCACTTCTTGACTCGTCGAATTGAAAAACGCATCGATCCTCTCTGCAATTTCGGGCTCATCTCGCCTCATCCAATTTAGTGCGCCCTTCTCTCCTGGAAAAGACAGACAACGCACCTTGAAATAGGTGTGCAATAACCATGTTATATTCGTAGAAAGTAGCAATTCACAAAATACTGGATCGGAATTTTGTCTCCCTCTGACCTTATCAAGAACATGCTTTTGGTAGAATCGTGTAATAAGCATATCAGATTCAGGTAGCGCGTTGGCCGAATCACTCCATCTGGTTGTAGCCTCAGCAATCAGTTCTTGAAGTCCCCCTGCACGGTCATAGAGGATCTCCCCTTCTGCAAGCTTGGGATCAATGTACGAAATTGGCTTCTCAAGATGCAAGTCTTCCAGCGTTCGGATACTCAGATCGACAGGCATTTCTCCCCAATAGAAGTGAATGCTCTCTAAGTCGGTATCTCGCTCCCGCACGAAAACGAATATATCAAAATCGCCTCCCAAGGTTCGGTCTTCTACAGATCGACCCCCATAGCGCACCAATCCAATGACAAAAGGATTATCGTGGAGGCGTTTAATCAGATCTGAAATTCGGGGAGTCAAGACTCAGTCCTTGAGTTATGCGTCTTTTATTTTGTGCGCTATCAATGGTTTTGACTTTCTGGTTTTTCTGCGCCAATTTCGTACAACGTCCGCGCACTCCCGAAGTGGCCGTGCCTGGGGAAAGGAATCAGTGGTTTTGGCATCAGTGAAAGAAGAACTCACGGCCATTTTGGTCGAGCGCAGCGAGCCGGGAGTGCGCTGTTAGCGGACGTGCGGCCCCGGGGTGGGGCGGGGGCTTGCCTGAACGGCAAACTTGGGGGGCATATCTTATGGCAGATCACAGGAAATCGGCTGTGAATAGTCGGCTCACACGAAACTCATACCAGATTTAACTCTACTCTTCTCCCCAGCGCTTTGGCTACTTTCCGCAAAGTAGACAATTTAATATCTCCCGCATGATTCTCCAATCGAGAGATGGCCGTCTTTTTCGTATGGATCAACTCAGCAAGCTGCTCTTGGGTTAATCCTGCTTGTTCTCGTGCCTGACGAATGAGAACGCCAATCTCAAACTCCTTATATCCTTCTTCAAATCCTTCTGCAAATTCAGGATTGGTCTTTTTTCTCCGTGCGATATACTTCTCCACATCACTCATCTTCTTCACTCCTTGTGACGATTGAGATAATCTTGCCTATACCTTTCTGCCCGTCTGATTTCTCTGGGATCAGTCCTTTGCGTCTTCTTTGCATATCCGTGGGTCATAATAAGCTTGTTTCCTTCGAAGAAGAAACAGAAAAAGCGATATGCCCCTCTTTGCGTTGAAACTCTGCATTCCCATATATCTTCTGTATCGGTGAGCTTCTTAAAGTATTGTGACGGAACTCGATCCAGGCGTTCGATAAGTCTGAAAAGCCAAAAGATCTTCTGTGCTTCCTTGTCATCCAAGGCATTGACGAAGGCTTCAACTGGACACTTTCCATCCTCTGTGCGATAAAATTCGATTTTTCTGGCCATACTCAAAAGATAACATAGACGTTAACTTCACGCAAACAAAAAAACATCGCTATGTGCGATCTTGATTTTGGCGGGCTAGGACGGCCCGCCTGGTTTTGGGACCGCATGTCCGCTGACGGTCGGGACCTGCGAAGCCGCCCGTGCTTTTTGGACGGTTTGGGTGGGATCGGGATGGGAGGGTGAACGCAGGTCCCTTGTTAAGCGAAGTCACAGTCTTGGGTGGTTGGGGTGCTTTTCATATTCGACTTGAACTATTCGGTGAATTACTGTAGATTTTCTCACAACCAATGAATAATTCTGAAAGTGGCTGTGCTTTGGTATAGGAGATTCAGTGATGCTTAAAATCTCGTCCGCAAAAGCATTACCTGGTTATAAGATTTGGATTCAATACTCAGATGGCGTTGGGGGTGAAGTAGATCTATCCCATCTTGTTGGCAAAGGTGTATTCTCGGCTTGGAAAGATGCGAATGTGTTTCAGACTCTTCGGGTTGAAAACGGCAGATCTATTACTTGGACAGATGAAATCGATCTTTGTGCAGATTCGCTCTATTTAGAGATGACAGGAAAAGCTCCCGAGGATATTTTCCCTAAGCTAAGGATGGAAGATGTGAATGCCTGAGATATGCCGGTTTTATGGAATCATTATCAAGATGTTCGTCAATGATCATCCACCCCCGCATTTCCATGCGGAATACGCAGAATATGCAGCTGTGATCAACATTGAGACATTGGCTGTCATCGCAGGAGATCTCCCTTCACGGGCGCTGGGTTTGACAGTCGAATGGGCATCATTACATCAAGACGAACTGAGAAATCTATGGGAGCGAGCACGCAATCATGAATCCTTGGGTAGATTAGATCCTTTGCAATAGAGATCAAATCATAACTTGCTACTTCTACCGCAATAACTGAAGCTTCTGGTTGTTGCGGTTTTTGTTTTGGGGGGATAGACTGTGATTTTGCTTAACGTCCTGGAAACTTGCGAACCCGCCCGGCTTTTTGGGCGGGTTGCGTCGAGCATTGGCAGCCGGTTTGCGCCTTTGACTTTTGCAAACCGGATGACAAGCGCAGCCGCAAGTTTGCTGTTAAGTGTTGTTGCAGTTGGGTGGGATGCGTCCTTGCCACGGACGGCAAGGACGCTGCCTCGGTAAACCTAACAGGAAAGAATAAAACCCGCCAGACGGAATGTCCAGCGGGAACCTGTTCTTCTTCTTGATTCTGATCAAAGAAGATGAACTCCTACTCTTCCTCATCAGAGATCCCACCTTCCAGTCGCTTCAGAAGATTATCAACTCTCAATATTTCTATCCCACGGAACGAACCCAAAACCAGCAAATCCTTATCGCCGGTAATGATATAAGACGCTCCTCCACTGACAGCCAATTCCAAAAACTTATCATCTTTAGGGTCTCGGCAAACCCTGATTTGTTCAGTCGGATCAATAAACCTGGCACGCCCAACCAATGCCTCAAGAAATTCCTCTCGCTCTTCAGCCGTCATATATCTCTCGAACTTCTCACGGCTCAGCACTTCATTTACTTCCTCTAATACCGGCAGGGATAACAGTACCTGCCCCATTTCAAGGGCACGCCGAAACGCTTGACCAGGTCTGGAATGCTCAAACAGGAGTGCGCTGACGAGCACATTTGTGTCAAAAACGTAGCGGATACTACCGTTCATTGAGGATAGACTCCAAAATCTCAGGCGTCATGCCTCGCTCTTGTGCCCTACGACTAATCTCACTCATGATCACTTCAAGGGATCTTTTTCCTCGCCCCACTTCACTGAGTTTGAGGCTGAACAGAGCATCTAACTTACGCCGCTCCTCTTGGGAAGCTGTCTCATAGGTTTGAGCAGCTTCAGAAGTAACCCGAATTTGAATTGTCTTAGTTTCCATCGCCCTCTCCGTTGGTATCACTTTCTATCGAATATGCGGATTCCTGTTGAAATGTACCTTTATGAAGTCCAATCATCAAGAGAAATTACAACCTGGTGAATCTTGGCGGCACAGGACGTGCCGCTGCCTTTGGGGTGGGGAAAACTGCAATTGCACTTAACGTTCCTCCAGTTCCTGAACCCCGAAGGGGTTGGGCCGGAGGGAGCGTAGCGACCGAAGCCAGGAACTGGATGTTAAGAGCCGTGCCTGTTTTGCCATCGGGAAAGAAATAAAGGAGCGAACCTCGCCCTTCGTTTTTTGTCTTTCCTGTAACTCGCGCCTCTTTTACGGGTTAGGTCATCACCGGTCGACCTATCGGCCCCCCGAATGCCGTGAGCCGCTCTACGAATCTCAGGAGTTCCATGTCTCCCCAGCGTCGCCCCACAACCTGCACCCCTACAGGTAGCCCATCCTCGGCCAATCCTATGGGACACGTGACGGCGGGGTGTCCTGTGAGATTGCACGGCACTGTGTGACCAAGTCCCACTGTCCAATAATGCTCATCCCGTCCATCCACAGGTATGGGTTCACCTGTTGGCCAATGTTCAAATGCCGTTGTCATTGACGTGGGCATGAGCAGCACGTCCACACGTTCGAGCAACCGGTCTAAAGCAGCAGAAAAGGCATCCCTTTTTGCCAGTGTCTGTCCGAAGGTGCGATTGTCCGCGTAGAGTCCACGATACATACCGCGCAGTAGCGGATCTTCAGCATCGTAGGAAGCCCCCCTTTTCTCACAGGTTTCCTCACGTTCCTCATCGTCTATCCCGGAGCCAATCTCTGCATTGCCGAGTTCTGCCCATGTTTCCATCAGTGGCTCGAACGTCCAACCCTCAGGTTGGGTCTCTTCTGTCTGGCAGCCGATAGTCGTGAGATCCTTTGCGAGTTGTGACATCGATGCCCTAATGACTTTGGAAGGTTTTGCTCCGATCAGTCCAGACATCCACGCAATTGTGTAAGACGCCAATGGCCGGTTCGGCGGATCGGTCAGGGACACGGGCGGTACCTCGTAGACCTCGCCGTCAGGACCCACCAGAATCCGCAGTGCAAGTGCCAGATCTTCGGCTGACCTTGCGATGGGTCCCGCCTGCGCCATGTGACGAATCAGGCGGGGTTGAGCGCGTGCACCTGCGGGAATGAGGAATTCGGTGGGTTTGATACCGAATACGCCGCAAAAGTGCGCAGGTACCCGGATGGAACCGGCGAAGTCGGCACCCAGTTCGATTGGCACCATTCCACTGGCAACTGCGGCCGTGCCACCGCCCGATGACCCACCCGGTGTTCGTGTGAGGTCCCAGGGATTATTTGTACGCCCAAACAACTCGTTGTCGGTTTGGAAATTTTGGCCAAAGGGAGGCATATTCGTTTTGCCTAGCAATACGGCTCCTGCGGCCAAAAATCGGGCTACAGGCGTGCTGTCGTAATCTGGAACGTTGTCTGCAAAGGGTTTGTGTCCCATTGTTGTACGGATTCCCGCAGTGCTGAATGCATCCTTTACCGTAATCGGTACCCCGTGCAGTGGCCCCCACAAATCCCCACGACTCAACGCTGTATCGGCCTGGCGTGCTCGATCCAGTGCTCGTTCGGCACAGAGGGTGACCACGGCGTTGATGTCTCCATCCAACGACTCTATCCGTTGAAGATGTGCCTCAACCACCTCAAATGAAGAAGCTTCACGCCGCCGAATCATACCTGCCAGATCCGTTACTGTTCTGTAAATCAAATCGGCCATCTATACTCCTGTATATTGATAACAGGTTATACACCTCACTGGAATACTTTGGTCTCAAGTGGAATAAGGTTGATGGGCTTTGCTTTTGCTCCTTCTAACTTCATCCTCCACGAAAAACAGGCATGGCTCTTAACGTCCTCGGGGTGTGCGAAGCCGCCCGGCGACTTTTCGGGCGGTTTGAGCGAGCATTGGCAGCCGGTTTGCGCTTTTGTCTTCTGCAAACCGGATGACAAGCGCAGCCGCACACCCCGTGATATTTATTGAGAGCGACCCCCCGATGACGTAATTTAGTGGTGTCCCTTAAAATCCACACTACATCACAAGGAGGTCACCATGTCTCAATATTACTGCGGAATCGATCTGCACACAAGAACTTCTCAACTGTGTGTCATCGATGATGGTGGGCAAAAGGTCAAGGAAACGAAATTGCCCAACGAACTGTTCCGGATTTTGGAGTTTCTCAGTCCCTTTGGCCAGGATGTTCAAGTCGCCATCGAGTCTACCATCAACTGGTATTGGCTCGTGGATGGCTTACAGGATGCTGGCTATGACGTCAAGCTGGGTCACACTCTGGGATTGTTTATGATCACAGGCGCTAAAGTCAAGACCGATCGGAGGGATGCCTTTAAGCTGGCCAAGTATTTGAGGCTGGATGAATTCCCAGAAGCCTATATCTATCCTCGTGAAAAAAGACCCCTGCGCGATCTGCTCCGCAGAAGAGCGGGGCTGGTCCAAAACAGAGCCACCTGCTATGGGGGGCTTCGAATTCAACTGGAGTTGCCCCGTTTTGGTGGAGTGTTTAGGGCTTGGGCTTCAAGCCCGTGTTTGATGCTGTTTTTCATATGTCATCGGTGAGTGGTATGCGATTGATGAATGCCTACGATGGGGATTATACCAGCCCTCAATATACTCAAAAATAGCCAATCTGGCCTCCTTGTGGGTACGAAAACAACGGCGGTCGATCAATTCACATTCGAGGGTGGCGAAAAAGCTTTCACACAGTGCGTTGTCATAGCAGTCGCCTACAGAACCCATTGAGGGACGTATACCCGCCTCATCGCAGCGTTTACCGAAGGCAAGTGAAGTATACTGAGATCCCTGGTCGGAGTGGTGGATCACCCCACAAGGATGACGCTGCCAAAGTGCCATATTCAAAGCAGACAAAACCAACTCACTCTGGAGCGTCGAAGCCATCGTCCAGCCCACGACTCGGCGGGAAAAGACATCGATAACCACAGCAAGATACAGGAAGCCCGCCCAGGTTGGTACGTAGGTAATATCGGCCACCCAGAGTTTATTTGGGGCTTCAACAGTGAAGTCTCTCTTGACCAGATCAGGGGCTTTTTGAGCCTTTTTTCCCTTACGGGTGGTTCTGATACCCTTTCGACGGCTCACCCCGAAGATACCAATCTCAACCATCAGACGGGCGACACGCTTTTTGCCTATACGGATGCCTAATGCTGCCAGATCTTCCCAGATTCTGGGGGCTCCGTAGGTAGAATCAGAACGGGCATGAAAAGCCTTAATCTGTTCCTTGAGATCCGCATCGACCTTTGCTCTTGGCGATGGGGGGCGTCCTCGCCACGCATAATACCCACTGAGGGAGACACCCAGGACTCGGCATTGCGTGGTAATTGGCCATTTTGCCTGGTGCGCCTTCACGAACTGGAAGGCTTTCTGGGGATCGTGTTGGTCTCCTGAGCGAACCAGGCTGCTGCTTTTGACAAGATCTCACGCTCGATGCGTAACTGCTTAATCTCGCGACGAAGACGGCGCAACTCCTCTCGCTCATCACTGGTCAGACCGTCTTCTCGAAGGCCCTCGTCTCGGTCGGCCTGTACCACCCAGTTCCGGATCGTCTGGTCTGAGGGCTCGAACTCTTTGGCCAGCTCTCCTGGCGTACGACCGGCTCGAACCAATTCGACCATTTGCTTTTTGAACTCAGGTGGATAAGGTGGACGTGTTGGCGGCATAGTGGATCTCCTTTCTCCCAAGAGATAAGGTACCCACCGAAACGGGTCAAGTCCACCTGGGTTTGAACGGTGTAAAGCGCAAACTTCACGAATGGAGAAAGATAGGGTCTACGTCGGCGGATAAAAAAAACCTCCGAGAAGGGTTCTCGAAGGTCTGGCAATAAAGGCTATGCGAAGCTAAAAAGGTTGGGGCTACCACCAAACTGCCGCGAAGCGGCTTAGTTCAACTCTTTATTAACGAAGTACTTCAGTTTAGTAATGTACCTATATATCTGTAACCCGACGTATGTCTGGTTACAGATATAGTCTGACGTGTGTCGGGTTATTTATGAAGGATCAATGTTACTCTGACGTTTGTCGCCCATTTTCCTTTTCCGGTTAGAAATAGAACCCCTTGTCTTTACCAGAGAGAGGGATTCCAGGGGGCTTTGAATTCTGGCCAAGTCTTTATTGCTCACATGGGTATAAATCTCGGTGGTCTTGATGCTTTTGTGCCCCAGCAGTTCTTGAATATAACGCAGATCTGTACCGGATTCAAGTAAATGTGTGGCAAAGGAGTGGCGAAGCGTATGCATGGTCGCATGCTGGGGAATGCCGGCAGCCTCTCGAGCTCGGGCGATAATCTTCTGGGCGGTGCGTTCGGTTAAATGGCGGTTTGGTTTCGGACCGGGGAACAGCCATTTCCAGGGCTGGTAAGTTTCCTGATAAGCTCTGACGACCTCAATAGCGAGATCCGAGTAGAGGGTGTAGCGGTCCTTCCGGCCTTTGCCGGTGACACGGATCAGCCTGCGGATTTCGTCCAGGTCCTGGACTTTCAGGCGTACTGCCTCGCCAACCCGAAGGCCACCGCAGTAGACCAGCGTCAGCAGGGCAAAGTGCTTGAGGTTTTTGACTGTATTTAACAGATCCTCGACTGCTTCCCGGCTGATCACAACCGGGAGCCTGGTTTCTTTCCGGGGTCTGGGGACTTCATCTTTGGGACATGGCTTTTTTAATACCTTTTTGAAAAAGAACCGGATGGCGCTGATGGCCTGGTTGTGGTAAGAAAAGGACACGTTCTTTTTATCAATTAGTTCCAGAAGATAGTCCTGGACATCTGCAGGTTCGATTTCCTGAGGCTCTTTTTGGACGTAGTTCAGAAACGCTCTGATATGTAACCGATATGCCTTCTGAGTTTTCCGGCTGTATCGTTCCAACTTCAAGGCTTTGTTAACCGATGTCAGTGTTTCCTGAAAGGATTCAAGAAGCTTTCCGGGTTCAGACCCGCTGCAGTGGGGATCAAGTTTCTTTGATTGCACGCCTGGGCCAACATCTATTTTTTCGGATTTAAAAAGTGTCTGGAGGGTCTGCAGCATGTGTGGCTTGTGAGGCACATGCCAGGATTTTTTTTCAGGATCCCACATCCGGCCAGGAATGGTTTTGATCTTCTGCACACGCTCTGGCGAATAAGAGAACCGTACGAGAAGACGGCCGTTTTCGCCGGGGTAGATATGAATCTCTTCTCCGGATGTTTCTGAACGACGAGGTTCCATGGAGGTCTCCTTTCGGTTGGGGTTGTAGGATCTGTTTGACCAGCAACTCAGCGAACAAATCCTGTGCCACAGAGACCACCGATGTTGAAAATTAGACGAACTTACTGTGAAATAATAGGTTGTGCTCTCCCCTATATCAGACAAGCAGATTCCCAATATTGAATAGATCTTTCATCTGGGAAACAAACTGTTCAACACTGGTAGATCACGGGACAGTAGGCCGGATTATCGATGTAGGCCATATGTCCTTCCTTAGACGGGGTCGCCGGACTGGATTTCTCGGTTCGCAGGTGGATGGCAAAACTCCGTCTGGGTTCTTTCGATCGGTTGGGACCGCTGCCGTGGTAGGTCAGGTTGTGGTGAAAGCTGACGCCTCCGGGCGGCAAGATGACTTCGACCTCTTTCCAGGTCTGGCCGGAGGGGATGGCGATTCCATCGCGCTGTGCGTTGAGATCCTGCTCATAGAAATAGCCCTGGTCAAGCAGGCCCCATTTGTTTGACCCGCGCACGAATCTCATGGGGCCGGATTCCGGGGTGATATTGCTCAGGGCGACCCAGGCCGTGAAGAGTTCGCTTCCCTCCTCCCAGTCCTTCCAGTACTGTGCGTCTTGATGCCAGCCAACGTTGTGGTCCCCTTCCGAATCCCGGCCACCGGGGGGCTTGTAGAGCAGTTGCCCCCACCAGGCCTGGATCCATTTTGCCCCCGTGATCTCGGCGGCCAGCTCTGCAATGGCCGGGTGAGTGAACAGGTCCATGATTGCGCGGTTGGACCCCTGGGGCACGTCGATTTTGCCAAGTTTTTGAGGGTCGTCCTCCGGGGTCCAGTAGGATTTATGCGGCGGCAGGCCGGTCTCATAGTCGCCGAATCGGACGGCGTCCATGCCTGCAATTGCACGCTGGATGAGGTCGTCGGGGATGATCGGCTGTGCGCAGAGATAAAAGCCGTCGGATTCAAATTGGGCGCGGGCTGTTGCGAGTTCCTGTGTTTGCATTTGTTTCTCCCTCAGGTTGTGAGATTTCTACCATCCGACCGCATATCCGTCCCGCCTGGGATCTGAGCCGCCGATGAGGGCGCCGGAGGCGGGGTCGATGAAGATGGTCTGCGCACTGCCCGGGCCGTCCCAGTCTCCCAGGATCTGGAGGTCGTGGCCTTTTTGGGCGAGGCCGTCACGGACGTCTTCGGGGAAGCGTCCTTCCAGTTGAAGAACGTCCGGGCAGGTGTGGGGGACCGTGGATTCCATCGGGTTTTGCAGGTTGCGCCAGCGGGGGGCTTCGACGGCTTCCTGGGGGGTCATGCCAAAGTCCAGGATGTGGGTGATGAGCTGGAGGTTGGTCTGCACCTGCGTGTCCGCGCCGGGCGTGCCGCAGACGAGGATGGGTTTGTTGTCTTTTGTTACGATGACGGGGTTCATGGTGTGGCGCACGCGTTTGCCGGGCATGAGGCAGTTGGGGTGATCGGCGTCTAAGTGCCAGTAGGTCATCCGGTTGTTGAGCAGGATGCCGGTGCTGCCCGCGATGAGGCTCGAGCCGAACCCGGATTGGATGCTTTGCAGGACGCAGACGGCGTTTCCCCACCGGTCGGCAACGCAGAAACAGGTGGTGTCTTCAACCGATTCGGGCGAACCGGCAGGGATGTCGGTGAGCGCCCGGTTGGGGTTGATGCGTTCGGTCTGTTTCGCGGCGTAGGCTTTGGAGAGCATGCCTTTGAGAGGGATGTCGATCCAGTTGGGGTCGGCCATGTACTTTTCGCGGTCCGCAAAGGAGAGCTTTTTGGCCTCGACCATGATGTGGATGCTTTCGGCGGTGTTGCAGCCCAGGGATTGCAGGTCGAAGTTTTCGACGATGTTTAATTCCTGCAACAGAACATGCCCGCTGGAGTTGGGGGGCATTTCGTAGACAGCGTGGCCCCGGTAGGTGGCCTGGATGGGGTCGTCCCAGTGGGCGTGGTGGTCTGCGAGGTCTTTTTCGGTGAGCAGGCCGTCGTAGGCCTCGCTGAATTTGACGATTTCACGGGCGATTTCCCCTTCGTAGAGGGTGCCGCGTCCTTCAGCGGCGATCTTTTGCAATGTTCTGCCGAGGTCTTTTTGATACAGGATCTCTCCGGGTTCGAGCGGCCGGCCCTCACGGGTGAATACGACGCGGGTGTAGGGGTCGGAGGCGAAGCGCTCGGTTTGGTTTTTGAGCGATGAGGCGAATTTGTGGCTTATGGGAAAGCCGTTTTCACACAGCGATACGGCAGGGTCGAATACCCGATCGAGGTTGAGGGCGCCGTAACGCTTGTGGGCGATGAGCCAGCCGTCGACCAGTCCGGGGATCGAGACGCTGCGGATGCCTTTCATAGGGATGCCGCCGCGTTCGAGGTAGAGGTCGCGGGTTGCCGCAGAGGGGGCGGCGCCGGTGGCGTTCACGCAGGTTAATTCCCCGGTTTCCGCCCAGTAGATGAGGAGGAAGCCATCGCCTCCAACGCCGGAGCTTGCCGGTTCAACCACGCCCAGCGCAGCCGCCGTTGCAACTGCGGCGTCAACGGCGTTGCCCCCGGCCATCATGGCCTGAATTCCCGCCTGCGAGGCGAGCGGGTGCCCGGACGTGACCATGCCGTTTTTGCCCATAACCGCAGGCCGAAACGATGATGCGTTTATACCGTGTGGGGATTGCATAGGTTTTCTCCCATTGTGGATCCATAATCTTAGGCGGGGCTTAGCCCCGCACCTGCCGGACGACCGTATCGTAGATTTCCGGTTCCATCTTTACGTCGATTACCACAGGCTCGCGGCTCTTGAGCGCCTGTGAAAACGCCCGCTCGTAGTCCGCCGCAGTCTCAACCCGGGCGCCATGACATCCGCACGCCTGCGCCATTTTTGCGATGTCTACCGGTCCCAGGTCCACGGCTTTCTGCGGGAAGCCGCGCGCGGCCTGGCGGGACCGTATGGTTCCCAACCCGCTGTCGTTGAAGACGACCACAATCACGGGGAGCTGCATCCGGCCGGCCAGTTCCAGCTCTCCGGCCCGCATCAGCAGCCCGCCGTCGCCTACCATGCAGATCACCTGCTGACCATCGCATACCAGCGCGGCGGACAGTGCGGCCGGCAGCGCGAACCCCATTGTCCGGGCGCCGACCGTGCCCAGGTAGGTTCTGAAGGTGTACGCGGTCCAGAGATACTCGGCCGGCATGTTGTAGATGCCGGTCTCGATGGCCAGGATGGCGTCCCGGGGGCTCAACCGGCGCGTGATTTCAATGACTTGCTGGGGCCAGAAGCCGGGACCTTTGGGCGCGAGCTGCTCCTGGATCTGCCGGCGCACTTCGGCCACATCCCCGGCCGCCCATTTCTGTGCGCCGGCCGCAGAGAGCGCGTTGAGGATGTCGGGCAGATTGCCGATTGCCCGGGCCTGGGGATTGCACAGTTGCGCTTTGCCTTGATCGATGCAATCGAGCAGTACCGTTGGCTGTTCATAGGGCCAGTCCTGGAGGAGTTCGCGGCGGTCCAGTCCGATGGTGATGAAAAGATCCGCCCGATCCGTCATGTGCCGTTCCGCCGATCCCTGGGCGAGGAAGACGCCGCCGAAGAGCGGGTGGTCTTCGGGAAACAGGCCCTTGGCTTTTGCGCTTACCATTACGGGGATGGACCACGCCTCCGCCCAGGCGACCAGGGCCTCACCGGCTTCGGTGCGACCACACGCGGCGCCTGCCACTGCAACCGGTGTTGAGGCGCGTCGCAGCCGATCCGCGACGGTCTCGATATTCGGAAAGCGCGGTTCCGGTTCCTGCTGGGCCTCCTCTTCAGATGCCTCCACCGGGATGTCCAGGCTCGGGACGTCCAGGTGGACCGGACCGGGACGCTCCCGCAGGGCCTCCTGCCACAGCTTTTGCACACTCATCCCGGCCGTGTCCGGCGTCAGGATCTCCCGCTGTTTGGTCGTAGGCGTAAACAGCGCCCGGTGGTCCAGGCTCTGCATCGGCGGAGGGCGAGAAGGGGTGTGGGAATAGGTTTCCGTGATGGCCAGCAGGGGGGCCTGCTCCAGCCAGGCATAGGCGAGCCCCCCGTTGAGGTTGACCGCGCCGGGCCCTCTGATCGAGAGACAGACGCCGGGGATGCCGGTCAACTCGCCCTGGACGGCCGCCATGATACCCGCAGCTCCCTCGTGAGCGGTGAGCACGAAATCGATCCCCCGGCCGGATGCCGCGTCGATCAATTCCAGCGATACGCCGCTGCCCGGAATTCCGAAGAGATACCGGAGTCCGCGGGAAGAAAAGGTTTCGACAATCCACTCGACACAGGTCATCTGTTTCGTCCTTTTCCAAATGCAATTACCGGAACAGCCCGGTGTAGGAGGTCGGGTCCAGGAAGATGCCGCCGCTGTGGCGGTAGTAGTCGTCGTCTAAGACAAAGGCGCCGCATCTGGGTTTGAGCCAGGGGGCGTCCGGGATGGGACAGGCCGCTAAGAGGTCGGGCCAGGTGGCGTAGGTTTCGGGGCCGTTGGATTCCAGGATGCCGCCTTTGACGCCGGGGAACGCGGGCAGGCGGGCGACGACGTTTTTGTTCCATTCAACCAGGGCGGGCACACACGCGTTGTCCGCCACAAAGCAGGGCACCCCGGCATCTGCCGCCTCCCGGACCATCTGAAAGGTGAGGGAGAGGGTTTTTCCGACCGGTTTGAGGGCGATGGCTGTGTAGCCCTGCGCCACTCTAATTTTGACGTCCCGGACGCTGTGGAGGCTCTCGTCGGCGGCAAATCGCGCGGGCAGGTCGGCAACGTCGATCTCCAGGGTTTCGTCGAAGGGCTCCTCCACGATGAGGATGCGGTCGAGCATGCCGATTTTTCGGGCGTGGTCGAGCAGCCGGGCGATGCTTTCTTTTTGGGTGTACCGGCCATTGGCGTCTAGGTAATAGAGGACCCTGCCGGAGTCGGTCATCGGGGTTTCATAGGCGCCGGCGATCTCGTGGATTCTGGAGAGGGCATCCATGTCTTTGCGCAGCATCTCGGGTTCGCTGCCGGGCTGTCCGGTTTTTATTTTCAGGATGTAGACGCCGCTGTCCAGAAGGGTCCGGAGCTTTTCCAAAGGGAGGGTGTAGACGACGACCGGGACGATGGCGAGGCGCGTCTGCCGGTGAGAGAAATAGGAGCGGCAGGATGGGGGGATGAGGCCGTCGAAGGCGGTGATGCCGTTCTGCTTAGCGTAGAGCATCCAGGCGGCGCAGTCTAAGGCAACGAGGGAGATGAGGGTGAAGGTGGGCCGCAGATGGGGGTTTCGGGTGATGGTTTTGCCGTAGTCGTGCACCTGAGGAAAAAGGTCGTCCAGGATGGCCGTGGGGTCCGCATAGTCGCGGTGCTGGACCTGCTGCAGGGCGTGCTCCAGAAGCGCGGTCATCAGCACGTTGCCGCCGACTTCGGTGTGCGCGGCGAAAACATCGGCGTCGGCCCAGAGCACGGCCAGTCCGCCCAGGCCGAACGCCTCGTTCCCCTCGCCGTCCCGCAGACGGACCACGAGGTTCCACTTTTCGTGAAAGGCGGAGCCTTTGAAGCCGAAGGGCCGCGCAAAAGGCTCGCGCTGGATTTCGAGGTCGGTGTGGACGATACGCATGGCGTTTTTCTAAAATTTAAATCCGGCCTTGTGGAAGAGCCTGACCTCGTACTCCGGGCACGCCAGAGGGTTTCGAGATAGCGTCAGTGACCCTACCCCCGACCTTCATAGGCGTAGCCGGATAATGTCTCGAGAAATCGATGCAAGCCCATCAACAATAAACGATTTTCTCCCCTCCCCGATTCGAGGAGGGGTCGGGGGAGGGGTCATCCCCAATGCTTGAGGTCGAGCAGCACCCCTAAGAATGCCTCTTTTTCGTTCAGCAGGCCCTTGTAGGCCAGTTCCGCTTCCGAGGCCGGCAGGGTGTGGGTGTGCATGGGGGCGACCTGGAGGCGTTCGCGGGCGATGAAATCGAGCATCAATTCCTGCGGATTGGGGTCTCCGTAGCGGACGGCGTCGGCCGACCGGCTGCCGTGGGCGCCGATGAGCGATACGCCGGTGGTGTGGAGGTCGAAGTAGAGGTCGATTTCGGCGGTTCCGCGGGGGCTGCCAAGCAGAACGACCTGGCCCATGCGGGCGGCGGTGCGGATGGCCTGGGGGGCCACGTGGGGGTTGCCGGTGGCTTCGACGACGATCTGGCACCCGGCGCCGCCTGTGAGGTCGTCGATGCGTTCTCGCAGGTTTTCTTTTTCGGGGTTGACCTGGGCGTCGATGTCGCACTGCGCAGAGATGGCAAGCCGTTCCGGGACGGCGTCGATGCCGATGACCTGCCGGGCGCCGGCACAGTGCATGAGCTGGGCCGCAAAGTTGCCGATCATCCCCTGTCCGAAGACGGCGACGGTATGGCCGAGCCTGATGTCCGAGAGCCGGACGGCGGTCAGTGCGATCTGAGCGAGGCACGCAAACGGCACGCGTTCAAGGGGAAGCCCTTCAGGGACTTTTAAAGCCGGGCGATTGGCCGAGACCAGGGCGTGTGAGGCGTGTTTTCCTCGGAGGAAGACCGTGTGGCCTTCCTGGATGTTGTCCACGCCTTCCCCGATGAGAACGGCCCGGCCCACGGATGCGTAGCCGGGAGAGAAGGGATATTTGGCGTATCCGAAGTCAGGAATGGGAAACCCGATGTGGGTTTGGGTGAACATGGCGAGTTCGGTGCCGGGGCTGATGAGGCCGTAGAGGGTTTCAACGAGGATCTCGCCCGGCCCCGGTGCGTCGGGGAGTTCGAATTCTTCGGTTTCGACCTGAAGCTTGCCGGGAAAGACGAGCCGCTTTGCTTTCATCGATTGGTTCCTTATAATGGAAAAAGTGTGTCAAAATGTCCCAACTGTCAAATCGGAGCGTGACAAAATGTCCCAACTGTCAAATCGGAGTGTGACAAAATGTCCCAACTGCTAAATCGGAGTGTGACAAAATGTCCCAACTATTTTTCTAATGTCCAAGGCCGTTTCCGGTGAGACACCCCGTTCCCAGGGTTCCGTCTTCGATCTGGAAGATGGAGGGAAACCGGTCCGCCCATTCGACATTGGCTTCGGGGCAGTACTGCCGTGCGTTGCCTTCGATTGCGGTGACCGTGGGTACGCGCGCGGCCAGTCCGGCCGAGTGGAGGAAGGAGGCTCCGGGGCAGGTGAGGTCCTGCACGCAGAGGAACATGCCGTATTTCTGCGCGGCGGCGCCCATCAGAAGGGACTGGGACTGGCCTTTGCACGCTTTTAAAGCCACGCCGGAATAGCCCAGTTCGCGGGCAAGGAGCAGGCTTTCGAAGTCGTCTAAGGATTCGTCGATGACGACGGGACGGATCTGAGCGGCCCGGTGCATTTTGCTTTCCGGGTTGGCTTTCAGGTCCCGCGTAGTGGGCTGTTCGATGTAGGCGGTCTGTTCGAACGCGCCCGGGCTTTTTTCTTGAATTTGGGCAAGGAAGTCTAAGAGGTAGTCTACGTTCCGGCATTTTTCGTTGAAGTCGAGGGAGTAAGCCCATTTTTCCACGCCCCGGGCGGCCTGCGCTTCCGAGGCGACTTCGTGTACGCTGCAGACGCGATCTACGTCCCAGCCCAGGTCATCCCCGTTCAGTTTGATTTTGAGGTGGGTGAGTCCGTCGGCCGAGATCCACTCGGGGAGGGTTTCGGGCATGCCGTCGTCGATGCGCTCGTCGATGTCGGCGTCGGTGAGGGGATCCAGAGCGCCGACTAAGTGGTAGAGCGGCATCCGGGGTTTGGGCTGCCGCGAGGTGTACCGGTCTAAGTATTCGCCTTCAAAGTCGCTGTTGAGGTAGTGGGCCAGGTCGTGGTTCATTACATCGCGGTCCAGCCCGTTGTAGCTGTTGATGCCGTTTACTTTTCCAAAGGCGGCGTGGAGGGCGGCGTCTATGGGGCTGGCGGTGACCAGGGTGCAGAGTTTGGGGATGGGGTCGGCAAGGTTAAGCTCTTTTCCGACTTCCACCGCGAGGTCGAGAAAGCGGTGTTCCAGATCGATCATCAGGTCGATGGGGTGGCCGCTGTCCCGGACCTGCCGGGTGATGTCGACCATCCGGCCGCTCAGGCGCCTCATGGCCGCCATCGATTCGTCGAAGCTGACGCGCTGGGAAGGAAATGACCAGGCGTTTCCCAGGGGCATCGACCCGAATCCCCCGGACTGTTTCCCCTCACCGTTTTCGACCTGGAGGGTGATGTTCATCAGCACACAGTGGGTGGTGACGACCCCGCCGAATTTCAGGGGGGTGCGGTAAGGGTACTCTTCAAATCCGATCTCGACTTCGCAGATCCGGATGTCCGTTGGTTTTGACATGGAGGGACGCCTCCTTGTGTTTTTTGCTGGTGAAGATTTTGGATGGGTGTGCCCTATGATAGCGTTCGGGTGGAGCGGTGTCAAGCGTGGTGAGAAGGGAGCAGGGGCCATAATAGAGAGGAGACATGCGATTTGAGTGGGGCTGTTTATGTTGTGGGCATTGCAGGCGGCACAGGGTCGGGGAAGACAACGCTGGCAAAGCAGATTCTGAAGGGGGTTGGAGAGGACCGTGCGGCTGTGCTGCCGCAGGATGCGTATTACCGGGATTTCGGACATTTGACACCCAAGGAACGGGCCGGGGTCAATTTTGACCATCCGGATGCGCTGGAGACGCCCCTGCTGGTTGCTCACTTAGATGCGCTGGCCGGGGGCGAGGAGATTGAGGCGCCGGTGTACGATTTCAGCACGCATACGCGGCAGCAGGACACCGCCGTACGGGCGGCCCTTGGCCTGATTGTCGCCCACCTAAAGGCAGTTCTGTCGGGGTGATGGGTTCGATCAGCCTCCCAGTTGCCGTAAAATCCCGGCTTTCAACGCGGCGTCGATACGGGCTGCGGTCTCGTCTAAGTGCGCCCGGGTGCGGGTGTCGAGGCCGGGGTTTGAAAGCGTTTTGTCGATGGCGGCCTTCAGGGCGACGAGGTCGGCGCGGGCCAGGGTGGACGCGTCTTCGGGGGCGCCTCTGGCGGGGTTGACCACAAGCCGGATGAGCCTGTTCAGATGCGCCCGCTGAAGGTTCCTGCGAAAGCTGTTGATGTTTTTCGCGTTCTCCAGCTCAACCCAGATGGCGTTCCGGATGCCTTCGAACAGTTCCGGCATGGTGAAGGGGGTTTCGTTTTCGCTGTATCGGAGTTCGAGATCGAGCAGGCGGCTGAGGCGTACGGCGGCGTAGAGGTTGTACAGAGAGGTTCGCTGGATGGAGAGGACGACGTCGTGGATGGGGTAGTCGATGCGGCGCATTCTCCAGACGGCGCCGGTGAAGTCCCAGAACCGCTCCGGGGCAAGCTTGTTCAGAAGGGAGGGGGAGAAGTTGAAGGCGTCCGAACCGAACAGGTTTGCCGTAAGGAAGTCGAGCGCTTCCCGCTGTTTTTCTGCGGGGACCGGTACGAAGGGGAGGCGGCCGCCGGGGTCTCCCACGTGGTCCCGGTGGTGGTAGATCCCGCCGATGTATTTGGTTACATTGGACGCAGCAATCCAGTACTCCCAGAAGCCACGTCCAAACACCATCCGCAGCTTCTGGTACCGGTTTCCACCCTTCTCGAATTCCGCTTCCATTTTGCTCCAGAGTTCCCGGGACAGGTCCAGGCGGTTTCGATGGTAGAGGATCGGATCGGACCCCAGATCCCAGGCGCTGGTGGCCGGGTCGATGCCGCGGGAACCCCGGAAGGCGTCTTCGTCCGTGCCGTAGGGTATTTTCGGGTCGGCTACCCGGGCGGCGATTCTTTCCAGGGCCTCCTTTTCTTGCTCCGGACTTTCCGCGTTGATGGGCGTGTACGCGTATTGGATCGCCCAGTAGTCGTAGGGGCCCAGGGTGGTGTGGAAATAGTGGCCCTGTTTCTGGCCCTCGGGCGTGATGTTGACCGGGTTGTAATCCATTACCGAACTGGTTATTCCCTGTTTTTCGGTCAGTTTTTTATCCTGAAGCCGGTCGACCGGATGGATGGTGCTGGCTTTGAAGTTGTGACGCAGGCCCAGGGTGTGGCCGACTTCATGGGCAATCAGGTCGACCAGAAGCTCGTCGATGAATTTTTTGACATCGGCTTTTGTGCGGCTTACCAGGCCCCGGACCGAAAGGAGACTCCAACCGAAAGCGGCCTGCCGGGCGGCGCCCACGGCGTGATCGCAGAAGCCCCGGGAAACGTTATTGATGAGCCCTAGAGATGCGGCAATGGAATCGCCGATGGCTACCGGTCTGACGAATTCTTCATACCCCCGAAAAACGTAGCGGAGATAGTCGGCGCTGACCCGGATGTCCGCGTCGTAGATTTCCCCGGTAAAGGGGTTGGCGCGCGACGGGCCCACGGCGTAGCCCCAGCCGGGTGCAACGATCCAGCGTACTGTGTTGTAGCGTACGTCGGCGGGGTCCCAGTCTGCGTCGTCGGGCTGCTGTTTGACGACGATGGCGTTTTTGAAGCCGATGCGTTCGAAAGCTTTGTTCCAGAGGAGAATGCCCTTCTTCACAGCGTCCCGGTATTCCACCGGGATGGTGTTTTCCAGATAGAAGACGATTTGTTTTCTGGGGGTGCCGACTCGGTTTTACGTAGATGTTTTCTGTCTATGCTGCATCGGCATAGTCAAGGAGTTCATCATTGGCATATCGAACCTGTTTATACTGATTCCAGAAAGCATCCCATCGTTTTGACTTGACGTAAGTGCGTAACTGCAAGATGCGTTGTCCTCCCTGCCAGGACCATTGCATACCCGATCGACAAAGCCTTGTCTTGACCAGGGTCTTGCAGGCCGCTTCGACGGGTCCCGAGCCAATGGGCAGACCCCTTCGACGAAAGTCAGCATAGGCCATCCGGTGTTTGTTCCGAAAGAAGAAGGTTCGTTCTGTTTCCAGGTCTTCCAATCGTTTTTGACCCAGCCTTCGGCGGCTTTTGTAATAGTCGATGGAGCGAATAAGGGTTTCTGCTGCGCCATCTTGGGTCAGCAGTTTGTGGTGGTAGGTTTCATACCAGCTTTGCGCTTTTGCTGATTTTTTGCCAAACAGGAGTTCGGCAGCTTCAGACAGATGTTCTGTGGTGTGATAAAAATCCACCAGTTTTTCATACCCGATGAACCGAGGAGTGGTATCAGCATATTTCCACAACCCTCGTGCCCCATCACACAGGAACACTTTTCCGACCTCATCTTTCAGTTGTCCTTCGATATGATCGAGTTCTTCCTCAAAGCGTATCTTCAACGTTTGACCACCCTCTTCGGGCATTTGTGCCACATACCGAGAGACCAAACGCTTTGGTGGGGTGCCGTCCTTTGGAGGTGCCCCATAAAAGGACAGGCTGCCCACCAGGGCCTGTTTGAAACTGGTCGGACTTTCTTCGGACGGTTTTTCCCCCGGCCTCTCTTGTGGACGCCCGCGTTTTTTCCCCGGCTCATCCAGCCTGAGGTGGGTCCCATCCAGGCTGGCCACCATCACTTTTGTCCCTTTGGGGTTCTCCTCCTCCTGACGGATCGACCGGTTGAGTGTTTCATCCATCTCGACCAGCCACGCTCCCGTCTCTTCTGTGATGTGTTTGACCGCTGTGGCAGAAGGCTGAAACAGAGCCGTCTTTTCCAGCACAGAAACGGTTTCCTCCGGCGTGATCAAGCTCACCGTGAACAACACCGCTTCACGAACTTCCACGGTGGCAAACTCACCGACCATTCCCCACATCACATCCAACGGCACATAAGAAGGCCCCCCTTCATCGGCCTGAAACAGATTTCGAGAAAGCTTCATCTTCCCAAAGGGGGTCAAAAACGTCTTCTCACTTTGTTGCTTAAACCGATACAGCACATTCTCGACCTGTTTTGGGGCCTCATCCACTTCGTAGGCTTCCAAAAATGTGCGAAGCGCTGCGATCCCACAAGCCTTGAGGGCTTCACCAAGCCCACTTGTGACCTGTTCTGCCAATTGAGGCGTCAAACTCTCCAGGTCCAAATTTTCGCAATGGGCGCTCAATTTTTGCTTAAATTCCCAGGTGGCGGCTTCGATCATCTCTGCGAGGTCCATCTTGGGCTCCTTTCCCGTATCTATACAACCTTATTGTTTTCAGTCTGTTGTATGATCGGGATTTGGAGCCTTTTTTGCAACTCATTTACGTAAATTCAGAGCAGCACCCCTTTTTATTGACCTTGACGACATCCTGTTTAGGCTTAGACTCAGACATTTGGCGTTCATCTCCAGGATCGGTTTGACGAACGGACAGCGTAAAGCCTGTGTTTCTCAAAACATCCACGATGGCCACACTGGAGACTTCCAACCCCTTTTCGCTCCGACGATGACAACCGTTCCAGAAATAATCCAGACCATAGGTCTGCTTGCCCGACTTGGACACAAAAGAAGCATCTAACACGATGATCCGTTCACTTTCTCTGCCCAGGCTTTCATTGATCACCGCTCGGTTGAAGGCCACAAATTCAAAGGGTTTGGCAAACTGGCGTGAATACGTCTTCTGTGACAAAGGAGAGTAACGCGATAGGTTACGAAAATTGATCTTGCCGTGAGCTGTTAGGATCGCTGTAAACACAGCCATCAGAAACTTTTTTTGAGGCTTGGAAATCTTGAAACTCTTGAGTATCTTTTCTGCCAGTTCCATTGTGCCGTCTCTCCAGATAAAGGGTATCGTTGACGTGGTGGTCTATGATACCTAATCTGCGTGAACGGCACTTTTTTGTCAAAGAAAACTGTCCGCCATATTGTTACAAGACAAATGAAATCAATACATTAAGTCATATACAACATTCATTTATCTTGACTTTTTGAATCTAAAGGTTAAATTTTTCCAGATTCGTTGTCAATCTGGTCCAAAAGAGGTCTCGACCCTCCAGAGGAATTATGCTTTGCTCTGTGAACACTGTGGGACACGCGATGTAACGCGTGTTTTAACACGGATAACCGATGGAGAGAAGCAGACCCTCTATCGGTGCGATGTCTGTGCGGAATTGCAGGAAGAGGCCCCGCGGTCTCAACTAGAGCGTCCCTGCGATCAGTGCGGAGAACGGGAAGGACGGATCAAATTGACGCGCCTTCGGGAACAATACCGGACGGTATTGTATCTCTGTGAAGTCTGCGCGGGCCAGCGCTAGTGGCCGTTTGTGTAGAAAAATTAGGCGATCACCCTGACTTTTGACGCCCTGCGCAGACTTCCGATGTGGACTGCCCTCATCTTACATGGGGTCCACAATTCGGGGGAGTGGACTGTGGAACAGACCCGGACCGTTCTACTTGTAGACGACGAGCAGGATGTCTTAGACACCGTTACCTCCTACCTCTCCCAACAGGGATTCCAGGTTGTCACCGCCTCTCGATGGACGGAGGCGATTGCGCAATTTCAGGAAACACCCCCCGATATTGTTCTCCTCGACCTTTACCTTCCCACCGTCCAGGGCGAAGCCCTTTTAGAATTTATCCGGGAACTGGACAAAGAGCTCCCGGTCATCATTATCTCTTCTGCCATCGACGCCGGAAAAATTGAAGACCTTGGCAGACTGGGGGCCAACGGCTTTGTCCAGAAACCCTTTGAAACGGACGACCTGCTGGTTGTGTTAGAACAGGTACTGGCGGAACAGACGATTGTCTCGGACGAGCCAGCGGCCGATGGAAGTGGCCAGGGGGATATCCAGGAGGGTTTTCACGCTCTCCCCACCTCCCCTTCCTCCGGTCCGCAGGAGGCGCTGGCCGAGCCTTCTCCCGCCCAGGTCTCACCCGGCGCGGGCGCGGAGGCCCTGCAGCGCGAGCGTCAGGCCACGCTCCCTCCACCCGCCCCTCGAAGGCGGCGGTCGCTCCAGAAGCGGGCAAGACGCTTCAAACAGGTCAAAAATTATATCTTGAGCACCCTTCTTTTTTTTCTGATCGTAATAGTTTTCTGGATCGTCAAACAAACCATAACCAGCACCGGTCTGTTCGGAATCGGCATTTCAACAGTAAAGGAACAGGTCGAATAGGCCTGGGCTTCAGAAGGCGAGCCTGATGGACGCCAATGCATTTGTCAATCCACCCGTAGCGTATCGAATTGTGCCCTTCTGGTTCTGGAACGGCACCATGGAAGAGGGCGAAATCGTCCGGCAGATCCGCGAGATGAGCGAGAAGGGGATCGGGGGGGTCTGCATCTCCGCGCGTCCGGGGCTGCGCATTCCATACCTCTCTAAGGCCTGGTTCGAGCGGATCAAGCTGGCCCTTGAAACGGCAAAATCCAACGGCCTCCAGATCTGGCTCCACGATGAATATCCCTATCCGGGCGGGATGAGTGGAGAGCAGGTAACCCTGGGATACCCGCAGTACCGGGCACAGCACCTCACCTTCCGAGAAACCACGGTCCAGGGCGGCCAGCAGGTGGATATGGAACTGCCGTGGGCCACACTCTTACGCGCCCTGGCGGTCCCTCTCAGGCGAGACCGCTGCCTGTGGGAGCAGGCAGAAGACATTCGAAGCTACATTGGCTCCAACCACCGCCAGGAAATCTACCAGGAGTCCACAGACAGGGTGGGGTACCACAGCAAGCAGTATCTCGCTCAGGATCCGGTGCATCGCCTCTTCTGGAAGGCGCCCACCGGCCGGTGGCGGGTGCTGGTCTTTCTCCAGCAGGAGTTTGAACCGCCCCAGTTCTCGGGCACCCACTTCGACCCGTTCAACCGCAAGGCGGTCGAACATTTTATAGAGACCACATACAGGTCCTACGCAGAGGGTCTAAAAGAATACTTCGGCAGTGTGATTCCGGGTATTCTGACCTCCAAAACCTCTCCCAGAGGAGACCGGCTGCCCTGGTCCCCCCTCTTGCCCCAGGCCTTCCGCGATCGCAACCGGTACGACCTCCTGGACTGCCTGCCCGCCTTAATCACCGGCTTTGGACCCAATACGGCGCGTATCCGCTACGACTATTTTCAGACCCTCAGCGAACTGCTGCGGGACAACTACCACAAAACCTGCGCAGACTGGTGCGCCCGGCAGGAGGTCCGCTACGCAACCAACGCGCCCGTGTTCAGGAACGCCCACCAGGTCTACGTCCACATCCCCGGTACCAGCGGAGGCCGTGAAAAGGTCGGCGCCCCGGAGATCAAAGGGTGGGAAAACCGTGCGGCCGAATACCGCTGGAATCCCAAATTTCCTTCTTCACTGGTTCACCAGAACGACAAAAAGCGGGTCTTCAACACCTGCTTTAACGGCACCGGATGGTCCCTTACCCTCCAGGATATGAAATGGACGGTCGACCGGCTGGGAGCCCTGGGGTGCAACCTGTTCAACTTCCACGCCTTTTTCTACACCCTCGACGGCCTGCGCAAACACGACGCCCCGCCCTCCCAGTTCCACCAGAATCCCTACTGGAAGCACTTCCGGCTGCTGGCCGACTATGTGGGACGGATCTCTTATGCGCTCAGCCGGGGACAGCACGTGGCCGACCTCGCGCTGCTGGATCCGGCCACAAGTCTCTGGACCCATCTGGCGCACCCCGGCCTGGGCTGGCGGTATGTGGGCTACGATTCCGACGAAGAGAAACTGACCGAGCGCCTGGTTGCCGACTGGGCCTATCTGAAAGCGTCCCTCAGCTACATGCAGCGCGATTACGACTGCCTCGATCCGGAAATATTGCAGCAGGCCAGGGTGGTCGGCGATCGCCTCCAGGTAGGCCGCGCGCGCTACAAAGTCCTGGTCATCCCCCCCATCACCAACCTGGAACAGGGCGCATTCGAACGCCTCCGGGAGTTTGTCAACGCCGGCGGAATGGTGATCTGCCTGGGCCTCCTGCCCATCGAAGATATCCAGGAAGGCCCCTCGGTGGTGGAGGCCCTGTCCCGAATGACCGACATGGAACCGGGCCGGATGATCCGGGACTACGTCGGGCACGAACTGGGTGTGCATGTGATACAGCGGGGCAACCTCTACCTGATTCGAACGGGCGGGTCGGTAGAAAAAAACCGGGGCGCAGCGGCCCTGAGCGATCTCCTCGATCAGCTCTTACCCCGCCGGGTCATCGTGGAGACCGACAAAAAAGGCGCCTCCACGCTGCTGTGCCACCAGCGACAGGACGATAAAGAACAGATCTTCTTCTTTACCAATACCTCCCAGATCGCATTCGATTCCCGAATCGGCCTGCAGGCGCCCACCAGGCAAAAAAAAGTGGAGCGGTGGGACCTGGAAACCGGCCGGCGCGCACCCCTGCCTGCACAGCGGCAAGAAGGCCGGATGACCATCGACCTCCGCTTCGAGCGTCTGCAGTCCCATCTCATTGTGGTTTCGGAGGGCAAAGCACAAACGTCCTCTGTTCCGGACATCCCCGAACAGCTCCCCCTCGACCTGGACGGCCCCTGGAAAGTCGATCCCGAAGAGGACAACAGCCTGCGGCTGGACCGTTTCCGGATGCAAATCGATCTTCAGAACAGAGGGATCAAAAACGGATGGCACAACCCCGACTACAAAGACAGCCGCTGGCTCACCGTGGGGCCCAAACCCCTTATCGAACAGATCCGGAACAACGCTTCCTTTCCCAATCTGCCGTCCAGCTTTTCTCCGGACGGCCCCGGCCTGCCCCTCAAAACCGATGTGAAACTCCCCCTTGTCTGCTGGTTCCGAACGACCTTCTTAGTCGATGCGGTGCCCGGCAAACTGGCCCTGGTGATGGACCGCAGCGCGATTCTTGGAAACGCGCAAATCTACCTCAACGGGACCCGCCTGCCCAGCAACACATTCCGCCCCACCTTTCGCTACGATCACGCCAATGTCACCTGCGCGCTGGGACGCCGTGTGTCCAAGGGCAGGAACGTGCTCGCCATCCGTGTGGAACTCAACGAGCTTACCGAAGGGCTTGTGGACGCCTTCTACCTCTTCGGCCGCTTTGGCGTGAAACAGGGGCGAAACCCCAACCTCCGCCTGACCGCTCCAATCGAGCGGGGACCTCTGGCTCGCCTGGATGACCTGAGGATGCCCTTCTATGCCGGTACGGTTGCCTACACACGGGACGTGGTCTTCCCCGATCCCCCCAAAACCGACCACTTTGTCCTCTCCCTCGAAAAAGAACTCAAAGACGTGTCCGATATCGTCGAAGTCCAGATCAACGGACATTCGCTGGGCGTGCGGGCCTGGGCGCCCTATTGCTGGACGGGAGAGACCGCCTGGCTGAAGCAGGGCAAAAACCGGGTCACCCTCCGAATCACCAACACCCTCACACGCCTCCTCACCGGCCACGAATTCAAGCCCAAAGCCCACCGCATGGTCCCCGTAAAAGTTTAACACGAAGGGCGCGAAGAAACACGAAGAACACGAAACCCGACCGCCGCCCAACCCCAAGGCAGACCTCGATAAATAAAAAAAGGGGCAGACGTTGTTGCGTCTGCCCCTTTCGCTGTTTTCTGAATATTACAGATTAAACCAGAGCCAGCTCTGTATCCTCCTCTGCCACGGGTGATTCGGGCGCCGGGAGTTGCCCGTCTTCCCCGGGCGCTGCAAGCGCCGTCCGGGCCTCTTCTAAGAACTGACCCATATCATCGAAGAAGGCTGTAACCTCTTCCAGAATCAGGGGCTGGAGCACGGCGGCCTCCTCCTCGGACAGACCGAAGGTTTCAACGACCCCCTGGAAGAAGTCCCCCAGAGTCTCCTGGAGGAAAGCTTCGGTCTTCTGGAGGATACGGTCCACATCGTCAAAAAAGCTCTGTAATGCCTCCCCCGAAACCCCGGCCAGACCGTCCGTATTGCTCAGATACTGCTCAAAAAGCCCGGTATCGAGGCCCGAGATCTCGTCCGACTGCTGGATAAACTGGTTCAGAAACGAGACCTCCAGCGAGATATTCAGCTCGAAAGTGCGGGCCACGCGGCGGCTGGTGGAATCGACCTGCTGCGCCAGGCCCGAATCAAACCGGGCCGTCAGCTCGCGCGTGCGGCTGTAGAAAAGTTCGGTCTGGAACCTCTGAACGTCCCCGAAGCTGCTGCCCAACTCTCCCCGGTAAGCTGAGCCCTCCGACTGGTAGGAGAGACTCGTCGTCTCCAGCGCTTTAAAAATCGCCGACTCGCCGCCGGATTGCTGAACAACGGTCGCCTCGCGCTGTATCGAGAGATTAAATTCAAAACTGAACGCCGCCGCGAAGCGGCCTGTTGTCTGCGCGGTATTGGGGCGATAGGCGCCGCCGTCTGCAGCGGCTACCTGCCGCACCGAATCGAAAGAAGATCCCCTATGGTTCGAGGGAATCCGGGTAATGTCCAGAACATCGGCCAGAGCGGGTGGCCCGGAAGGTTGCGGCGCGCCGCTTTCCGCCTCTTGTTCCACCGGAGCTGCCGGCCGGGAAAACGAACCCAGTTGAGACAGAATATCGGAAAAGGCTGCAAAGTCCACCATCGAAAAGGCTCCTGTGAGTAGACACAGGGTGGGAAGCTGGGATGTACTCTTATTATCGGCAGATCTTGAGACCTACTTTAGGGCAAAGGGATGCACAATCCTCAGTGGGGCAAATACTCGATGCATTTACAACCATTTAGAAACTTGACCTTTCTTCATCTGTGCCCCAGTGTCCAATTCTTGCCCACTTCCGCGCCAGGCGCATTATATTCCCGTCGTAGAACCTACCCCCGGGGCAGAGTTGCACCATTTCGAGCAATTTCTTCCCAGAAATAAGCTTCCTGAACAGTATTTGCCAGATTTGGAATATTTGCGTATATTTTTTATAGAAAGTCCTTGCAATTATTCTATAGGAGAATTATCTTGGCGCAATGGGAGCTTGAGGAAACTACCAGATACGTGAGCAGATATAAGCATTTCGACAGAAAGCATTCTCGTGAATTACAAGCACTTAGGAGCAACCTTGAACGGTTTGTCGATGCAATTAATGATGGTCAGCTGCCGCATATGGTAACGGGTAAGTTTATCCACAATGAGTCCGATGGTATCCGGGCACTCGACCAAACAGGAGGTTTTGGCCGAGGCTTGATGGAGTCCAGACTGTACCTGTTTGCGGATACTTCGGAACAGGTACTTTATTTGCTATGTATTGGCGATAAGGGGGAACAGAAGAAAGATATGATTGATTGTCGGAGGATGGTGGGGAAGCTGAAAAAGAGAAAGGGAGATCCCGATGGGAAAGAGATATAAGAGCGTGCAGCGAATGGTGCATGCGCTTTCGAGTAGAGAATCCGCCAAGCAATTTGATGAGCACTCCAGGCGTACACAACTCTCACGGATACTTTTCGTGTTGCGCAACAGAAGGGAGCTCACCCAGAAGGACCTGGCGGAGAAAATGGGGTGTACTCAAGGGAAAATCTCCAAACTGGAACATGCAGAGATTCAAGATATTAGGATGGGCGATCTTCTTGACTATCTTCGTGCCCTTAACCTCAATCTGTCGATCCGGATTCACGAAACAGACTCCGCGGTCGATGCCATTAAGTATCACGCATTTGAGATCAAGAAGCATTTGGATAGCCTTGCGGAAATTGCCAAAAAAGACGAAACAATTTTTGATCGCATTGCTGAGTTTTTCGGGGAATACCTCGGCAACACAGTCCGCCTTTTTGCTTATAGTGCTTCCCGTTTACCTCAGCCGCAACGCGCATTAGAAGCTACATTCAAATTCTTCGAGGACTTCCTGGTGCCCGCCTTGCCAGAACAGACCGGGAGCCAAAAGAAAAGGCTTGGCGCCGGGGTGTCCACGGTGCAAATATCCTCTGTGCTGGATCTCAGGAAAGAAGAGGGTGAAGAACAGGGAGAGATCGAACAGGATTCCGTGATCCTGAATACCTGAGTTTGTTGATAATGTGTTGATAACCGAATTTTTGGACCCAGTACAAGGGGCTTACGTCTATTCGACATAAGCCCCTTGTTTTTTATCGTGGTTTATAAGCAGGATCTCGAATCCCGACGAGGCGTACTCTCCGCTCCTGTGTTTTTCTCGTCTGCCACGGCCTGTGTGGACCCGTCAAGGTGGAGATTTTCCACAGCCCATCGCATCCTGCTTGGGGCCGCGTGTAGGTATTTCATCGTGGTCTTAAGATCCCGATGCCCCATAAGCTCTTGGATAGTCCTCACATCTACACCGTTGGCCGCCAGCGTGGTACCAACCGTATGCCGCAGATCGTGTACCCGAAAATGGGGAAGTCCGCCTCTTTTCAGTACCCTATGGAACCGCCGCCCAACATTGGAGAAAAGAGGAGACTTTCCATTGCTGTTATGGATAACGTATGGGCTGGTGATATGCCTCAAGGTTCGCCATTGCCATCAAGCGCACACCCACGTCTCTTATTTCGGCAAGAAGGTCGCCGTCGAAGAAGCCATCTGGAACGGATGACGACTCACCCTTGAGGTTATTCGATTCTACAGACATAGTTATCTCTCAGGTTGAGATAGCGCCGAGCACCCAGCGTGCCGGACTATGGCCCCAGCAGGTTAGGGACCAAAGGGATTTAAAGGATCAGCGTTTAGGATATCGAACTTAACCAGAGTACTCCGGGTGGCATCCGCCGGAGGAGTGGTCAGATAAGCTCCAACACACCCACGTGGTGGTTCCGGAGTTTCATCTGCCATCTCAATCCAATCGTAAATCTTGAGACCTACTTTAGGCAAAAAAGAATCCCCTCCGATCGAATGATCGGAGGGGATTCATAAGGTGCGATCTGTCAGGGTCTTTTACCGCTCGATCACAATCTCGAACCGCCGGTTCTTCCGCTGCCCTTCCGGCGTATCGTTGGAGGTAATCGGCTTGCTTTCCCCATAGCCCACCGGGATGAAGAGATTCTGGTCAAATCCGCCCTGGTTTACCAGGTAGTCCCGAACGCTGGAGGCCCGATCTTCGGAGATCGTCAGGTTGATATCCTCGTCCCCCGTATTGTCGGTATGCCCCTCGATGCGGACCTTGGTGGGCCGGAACCGCTTGATGAAAGCGGCCGCCCGGTCCAGCTCCCGGATGGCTTCCGGACGCAGCGTACTGCTGCCCTGGTCGAACAGATTTTGCGACTCAACCACGAAAACCGGCTGCACGTAGTCCTCCACTAAAACCGCATCGCGCTCCCGGTGGGGATCGGAGTACGAAGCCAGTTCCACAACGCGCCCAACCGTGTATTTCGGCTTTACGTCGAAGGCTTTCATTCGCCCGATAAACTGTTTGGTCTGGATCTTAAAATTGCCGAAATCCGCCTGAATCTCCTTCTCCCGGTACACATTCATAATCGTGCCGACCTGTATCCCCTCCTCACTGCCGATCTTAACATAATAATGGTTGGCGCGGCCCGAATCGGGCACGGCCCTGCCGTCGTCAAAGTGGGTCTTGACCTTGAAAACCACATAATCCTGAGCAGAGAGGAGTACGGGCACAACCACGAGGGCGGCAAACAGCGCTCCCATCAAAGCGACCTGAAATCGTACACGTTTCATAAGACTCACACCTCCTGGGGGATAGAAAAACTTAACAATAACGCTTAGTTATGAATATAGGGCCATTCAGGGCAAAACGCAACCCCGCTCCCTCCTATTTCATGATCGGCAGCCCCGGATCGACCTCTATCCCTTTTTCCCCGTTTATCCCTTGCCCGCAATCGCCAGCCGGATATCCGGCCGCTCCGACCCGCTCCGGTCCTCTTCCATCAGATACGTGCGGATCAGCCACTCGTAAATACCCACGAAATCCGAACGGCCGTTGTGCGAATTGTAAAAAAAGCAGATCGGGTTGGGATTGATCTCCAGAACCGCGAACCCATCTTCGGCCAGAATCAGATCGATGGCGTAAAACCCCAGGTCGATCACCCCTGCGATCCCCCGGGTCACCTCCTCCATCAATTGAAGCAGACCGGGATCCTCAACCCGCACGGCGCTGCTCCCCGCCTGGTGCAGAGGGTTTAAATCCTCTGTTTTTCCATCCAGGTTGCTCCGCTTCTCATAGACCAGAAGCACCCGATCCCGGCTGGCCACAATGCGGTACTCCGGACCGCTTACAAAAGCCTGGATCAGCAACACATTGTCCCAGTACCCGCTGGTTTCACACAACGCCTGCAAACGCTCCGTCAGGCCGTCCCGGTCTGTTTCTAAGTGGACCTTCTGAGCCATAGACCCGTGATTCCGCTTAACCACCACCGGATAAGTGAACTGCCGCTCAACGTCCTCCACAATCGCATCAACAGAAGCATGGGTCCTGTACCGGTCAAATCGCACATCCGCGAAGGGGTTAAACACCTTCAGCGTATAAGGGACCGGAACGCCGGCCTGCAGAAAAAGTTCGTACTGATACGCCTTATCCTCGGCCAGGTTCGCGCTCACATAATCGTTAAACGGGTGTCTGTTGCGAATAAAATAAACAGGCCTCCCGCCCCGGACAAGACGCAGGACATTGCCGTTTTCCGAAACCGCTGCGTAATCCAGGCCCAGATTCCGGCAGGCCGTCTCCACGCACCTCAGACTCTCCAAGAACACATCCTCGCTGAACCCGTCCCGCTCGTGAGGCAGGCTCAGCACCTCATGCGTCTGGGCAACCAGGTGAAGCGATCCCATCACACACAGGTGTGTCCCATCGCCGGACAGTTCGCTTTTGAGGCCCTCAAGTCCTTCGCACCGGGCGGGAACCCCCTCGGGCAGATGCCGGCGCAGCACCTCTGTCGGAATCGCCTTGGGATGCCACGATTGGGTCAGAACAATCTCCTTTGCAATCGGCTGTATCGCCTGCAAAATACCCGCAGCGTCGTGTCCCGCATTCACTCCCACCACAAATGTCCATTGCGCTGAAATTCCCCGAAGGTCTTCCACCAGCCCGGCCGCGGCCGCAGGATTGTGAGCCCCGTCCAGCAGAATCCAGGGATCCTTTCGCACCACCTCGAACCGTCCCGGCCACCGGTGCGCCTTCACCGTCTCTGTGGCAAGCGCCTCCCCAAGCGCCTCGCCTAAGAGATACCGTCCCGCAGCCAGGGCCAGGCGGGCATTCTGGATATAGCTGGACGAACGGTCCGGCAGCGCCTCTGGAATCGGTGGGGGAACAACGGCCGGCTTTCCCGCAGGAACGTCCACGCGATCTGCGCCCACAACATAAAGTTCCACCCCGCGCTCGGCGCTCTGCTCCTGGAGGGTCGCCATCGCCTCGGGCGCCTGAGACGCCGGGGTAAAAAGCGGCCGCTGCGGGCGGGCAATCGTCACCTTATCCGCGGCAATCTTCTCCAGCGTGTCCCCCAGCACCTCCACGTGGTCCAGGTCAATAGACGTCAGAATCGCCAGATCCGAATCCCAGGCATTCGTGGCATCGTACCGGCCCCCCAGCCCCACCTCAAAAACCCCGAACTCCACGCCCTCACAGGCGAACAGGTGGGCGCCTAAGGCCGTGAGCGCCTCAAACTTGCTGAACGCGCCCAGGCCCTCCTGCTCAAAATCCCGGGTCTTCTCATACAGGCAGGTCACCCCCTCGGACCACAGCTCCTTGGTCGCCATCTCTCCATCAATCTGGATCCGCTCCCGGATGGAATGGAGGTGAGGTTTGCTGTACAGCCCCACCCGCCGGCCAGCCGCACGCAGAAGCGCCGCCAGCAGGCTGCTCACACTCCCCTTGCCGTTTGTCCCCCCCACAATAATGGAGGTATACCGCCGCTGGGGGTTGTCCAGATGGTTCAGCAGCGCGGCCATACGGGGCCGATAATTCTCCAGAGGGCCTAAAGGGGCTTTTCCCCTCTCCCAGTCCTGCAGCGTATCCAGAAACCGTTTGCTGTGAAAATAGTCCATAGGTCAGGTTGTTTCCCTCAATAAACTCAGTCATAGAACTTCAACGAAAGAAAAAACCCACCTTGAATACAAGGTGAGCTTTAACACCCTATCATCCGGGCCGATTCACGGTCTATGCGGCCTTGACCACGATGCCCAGCTTGATACATTTTGTGCAGACCTTTATACGTTTGGGCGCTCCGTCTACCACCGCGCGCACCCGTCTCAGATTGGGATTGAACCGGCGCTTCTTCTTATTGTGCGCGTGGCTGACGTGATTCCCAACCATCGGCCCCTTGCCGCAAACGTGACACCTGGCTGCCATCGTAATAAGCCTCCTGTTAGGCCATTCCATTTCCAAATACCAGCACAGAGGCATAAAATATACAGAGTTAGGCCAAAAAGGCAAGCGTTTTTTGGTTCGGAACCTGCACCGAATCTTCCCGCTTGACAAAACCGGCTACTTATCCGATCATTTCTCCTGAACGCACAGGTTGTTATTCGACCAGATTAACAAAGGACAAGAAATAAAATGCACAAAATCAACCTCATCACCCTTGGGTGTCCCAAAAATACCGTAGACTCCGAACGGATGCACCGCCTGTTGGAACTCAACGGCTATGCGCTCACCGACTGCCCGGAAGACGCCGATCTGATTATCGTGAACACCTGCGGGTTTATCGAGCCTGCAAAACAGGAATCGATCGACACCGCCCTGGAAGCCGCCGATTACAAAGGTGCCGGAAACTGCAAGGGCGTGATCGTCACCGGCTGCCTGGCCGAACGCTACCGGGAGGACCTGGAGGCGGAACTGACCGAAGCCGACCTGATCCTCCCCTTAGCCGGCGAACGGGAAATCGTGGCCCACTGCGACCGGCTCCTGGGCAGGTTCCGGGAACACACGCTCAGACAGGGCGACGCGCGCCACCTCCTCACCCCGGACCACTGGGCCTATCTGCGCATCTCCGACGGCTGTGACCGCACCTGCGCCTTCTGCGCCATCCCCGGCATCAAAGGCGCCAACCGGAGCGAACCCATCGAGACGCTGGTCGCAGAAGCCCGCCGGATGGTCGCCAACGGCGTAAAAGAAATCGCCTTAGTCGCTCAGGACACCATGCGCTACGGGGCCGACATCTACGGGCGGCCCCGGCTGACCGACCTCGTCCGGGAACTCGTCCGCATCGACGATCTGAAATGGATCCGCCTCCTCTACACCTACCCCACGGGCTGGCGCGAGGACCTCATCGACCTGCTGGCCGCCGAGGAAAAGCTCTGCGCCTACATCGACATGCCCATCCAGCACGCCTCCGATCCCATCCTCAAAGCCATGAACCGGGGCACCACCCGGACCGCCATCCGGAAACTCATTCAAAAGTTCCGGGAACGCGTGCCCGACCTCAGTATCCGGACTTCGGTCATCGCCGGATTCCCCGGCGAGCGCGAAGAACACGTCCAGGAGCTGCTAAGCTTCATCGACGAAACCCGGTTCAACCGCCTCGTCGGCTTCCTCTACTCCCACGAAGAGGGCACAACCGCAGGCCAATTGATCGACGACGTGCCCGATGGGGAAAAGCGGGAACGGCTCGACCGGATCATGGAGCTTCAGGCGTCCATCTCTACCGAAATCAACGACACCTGCATCGGGCAGACCCTTCCGGTCCTGATCGACAGCGTTTCCGAAGACCCCGACTTCGATTTCACCGGCCGCACCCGGATGGACGCCCCCGAGATCGACGGCGGTGTTTTCATCACCGGCCCGGCGCAAATCGGAGAATTCGCAGACGTCGAAATCACCGGCGCCTTCGCATACGACCTCATCGGCCGCACGGTCCATCCCGACCCCCTCCTCACCATCGCGCCTCCCCTGAAAGTCACCCCATGATCATCATCGCGGCCCTGACCGAAAATCGCGTCATCGGCAACAACAACGCCATGCCCTGGCACGTCTCGGAAGAAAGCAGACAGTTCCAGAGACTCACCACGGGCAACACCCTCATCATGGGCCGCAAAACCTTCGAATCCCTGGACAGCCGTCCCCTCCCCAAAAGAAAAAACATCGTCGTCAGCCGCACCCTCCCGGACACCGAAGGCATCGACGTCTGCAAAACCCTCGAACACGCGGTCGAAAAGGCCAGATCCTACGACAAAAAAATCTTCATCATGGGCGGCAGCGACATCTACCGCCAGGCCCTCCCCCTTGCCGATAAGATGTACCTCTCCTACATCAAAAAAGACTACGCCGGAGACGCCTACTTCCCCGAATTCGACGAAAGCGAATGGGAAACCACAAAAGAGGAAGACCACCCCGAGTTTGTTTTTGTGATATACAAAAGAAAAACTCCCGCTAACCGCTAAAGCTTTTATCCCTTATCCGTGTTCATCGGTGGTTGCTTTGTCTTCCGGAGATTTTCTATGAAACAGTACTTAGACCAGCTCCAGTACATCCTGGACCACGGCACGCAGAAAAATGACAGAACCGGGGTCGGAACCCTTTGCTGTTTCGGCTTTCAGGCCAAGTACAATATGAACGACGGATTCCCGGCGGTAACCACCAAACGGCTCGTCTGGAGATCCATGATCACCGAACTCCTCTGGTTTATCTCCGGGTCGGACAACATCCACGACCTCAAAAAACTGTACCCCAACAACAGGCTGTGGGACGGCAACTATCAGGACTACCTGAAACGGATCGAAAAATCGGAAAACGACGGATCGATGGGCAGAATCTACGGCGCACAGTGGAGAGACTGGCGGGGCGAAAACAAAACCGTCGATCAGCTTCAGGAAGCCATCGACACCATCAAAGAGAACCCGGACTCCCGCAGAATCATCGTCAACGCCTGGAACGCCGCCGAAGTCGGCCTTCAGGACGTCGCCCTGCCCCCCTGCCATTCCTTCTTTCAATTTTACGTCGCACAAAACAGGCTCTCGCTCCAGATGTACCAGCGCTCCTGCGACATGTTCTTAGGCGTTCCCCTCAACATCGCCTCCTATTCGCTCCTGCTCCACATGGTGGCCCAACTCACCGGCCTGGAGCCTCATGAATTCGTTCACACCCTGGGGGATTCCCACATCTATCTGAATCACATCGATGAGGTGCGGGAACAGTTGAGCCGAACGCCCTATCCGCTTCCGAAGCTCCGCATCGAAGACAGGGGCCAGCAGACAATCGACGATTTCGTCTATGAAGATTTCAAACTGATCGACTACAAACATCACCCCGCGATCAAAGCGGAGATGGCAGTCTAAAGGATTTCCCATGCCGGACCTTCGCATCCCCTGGGCGCCCCGCGTCATCCTCACCAACCGCGTCTTCCGCCTGCCGGTCCAGGCGCCCGACGAGAACATCACCCTGGACGCCGGCGGCTTCAGGCAGATCGGCTCCCGATGGGCGCCGACCGATTCTGCTCTCTACCATTACCTCCGGACCCCGCAGCAGTCGGGCGACTATACCATCGCCGCCCACCACAACGGGCGCACCGCACAAATCACCCTCCAGGTGCGCACCTTAGACGAGCTGCGCCGTCCCCACACATGCAACGGGTCGCAGTGGCCCCGCCGGTGGCCTGTGGGTCAGCCCTATCGCTCTGTCAAAACCCGCCAGACGCTCCAGGATGCGCCCGAACCCGCCAGTGTCAACGAGGACCTGATTGCCTGGTGGTCGGACCAGTCCGACCACGTGGTCTGGCGCCAGCTCCCGCCCGCGGAACTCCCCAAAGCCCATTACACCAACGTCCACCAGGGCTGTCCGAAATGCGGCACATCTATCTTCAAGTTCGGCGGCTTCTACCCCTGGACGCGCAGCCATCTGCCGGCCGATTTTCGCTCCGAGTGTCCCTCCTGCGGCTCCATCTTTCCCAGCAACAACCTGATGGCGGAAGATTTCACCTCCGGCGACTATGCCGACGACGGCTTTGGCTACTTCGACGCCGAAGGCCACGTCTTCCTCTTCGCCGCCAGCTATACCCGGGACCTGATCCAGAACTACGGCGGCGCCATTGGAGCGCTCACCGCCCACCTGCGCGCCGGCGGCCTGGATGAACATATCGCCCGCCGGCTTGGCCTCATGCTCCTGCGCTACGCGGCCGAGGTATGTTATGTCGCCTCGGCCCCCCAGTTCCGCCACGGACCGTCCAAACAGGTGGAGGAACCCTGGGCGTGGGGCCAGCCCGACTGGGCCGGCGAAAAGGACCCGATCCACGCGCTGTCCGCCAAGGGCCTGCTTCGCTACGCCATCGACATCCCCTACATCGGTGAAATCTGCGCCCTGGCCTACGACACCATCTGGCCCTTCATCCGCGAAGACCGGGACCTGGTCAAACGGGCGCAGGGGTTCGGACTGAACGTCCAGACGCCCGAAGAAGTCGCCCTCCTCATCGAAGAAATGCTGGCCGCCCACCTCCAGTGCATCCTGGACTGGGGCGGGCGCAGCAACCTCCCCCGCGAAAGCATCGGCGCCCTGGTCCTCCTCCGGGGCCTGGACCGCCCCGATGCCCAGCGTGTGATGGACTGGCTCTACGACGAAGGGCCCGACACCCTCCGTGTTTTCACCACCAACGACTTCTTTCCCGACGGCACCCCCCCCGAAGCCACGGGCAACTACAACAGCATTCACACCAACGGCCTTTTCACCATCGAGTACCACCTCCAGCAGCTTCGCGGACAACACCCCGACGCCTATCCCGAGTCCGCCTACCCCTCCCTGGTCAACGATCCCAGAGCGCCCCGCATCGCCCGGCAGCCCCACGAAATCACCATGATCGGCAAATCCTGGTTCCAGTTCGGCGACGGCTCCGCGCCCGGGTCCGGCGCCCACGGCAAGGGCTCGACTCCCCTCGAAACCGACTGCATCTACGTCTACAAATCCGCCCACATCCTCGACTGGGCCGGGGAATTTACCAAAGACCCGATCGTCCGTGAAATCCACACCGCCGTACAAACCGGCCGCCACCGCGCCATCGGTCCCACCGTCCACGACGGGGTCGGCATCGCCATCCTCCGGACCCCCGGCGCCCCCGAACGCGCCGCCGCCGGCATCATCTACGGCGATACCCCCGGCCACCGGCACCGGGACCTCTTAGACGTTCAGCTCTTCGCCTTTGGCCGGCCCTTCCTCACCGACCTGGGCTATCCCCAGTCCTGGACCAGCCGCCCGGTATGGGAAGGCCACTGGGCAACCCACAACACCGTCTGGGGAACGCTCCCCGACCTGGCCGACCCCGGAGTCGCCGGCCGGGGCAAACTCCTCCGCACCCTGTTCACGGACGGTCTCCAGGTTCTGGACATCGAAGCCGACCGCTGGGCCTGGGACGATGCCCACAAGCGCTGGTATAAGCCCGGCGTCACCTTCCGCCGCCTCATCGCCCTCATGGAAACCGACGGCGAGGGCATTGTCCTGATCGATCTCTCCAGAATCCGTGGAGGAACCGAACACTGGCGCGCCTGTCGCGGCCTGCAAGGCGCCTTCCGATCCGACAGCGCCGGGCTGATATCCCGGCCGGGAACCATCGCCGATCCCGGCGGCGAACGGGACAACCTGGACAATCTGCCGCATCCCGATTATACCGCTCTCGCCTACATGGACGATGTCGCCTCCGCAGAGGCCCCACCGGCCTGGAAGGGATACTGGCAGTCGGAGGACGAACCCGCCGTCTGCCTCGACCTGCACCAGCTCAGGGCCAGCCCCAACACCGAACTCCTCACCGCCCGCGCCACAGCCGTGATGGGCCAACCCGACATATCCAAATATCAATATCACACCCTCCTCTGGAGGCGTACCCCCCTCCACGGGGAGGAAACGACCTGCGTCGACCTCATCTTCGAACCCCGCGTGGGCGACCCCACCCTCGCAGAAGCAACCTCCGTCGCGGTCCAGGCAGGCGCAACAACCGCAGCCGGGCTCCACCTCACCACCCATCAGGGCAAACGCATCACCCTCTACTGGGCGCCCGACGCCAACCCGGACGTCCCCACCCACTTTGAAGACGGCGCCCGCCTCAGAGGCTCGCTCGCCGCCGTTGTGGACGGAACCGCTGCCGCCGCAGGCGCATCCGGCCTCCACCATCAGGGCAAAACCCGCCACTTTAAAAACGCCCGACAGAGGGGCCGCATCCTCGCCCTCGACCGCCGGTCCTGCACCATCGACGTGGAGGGACTTGTGAGGATCGAACCGGGGGATCGGATCTGCATCAACCCCGAGGGCCGCGCCCACACCTACAAAGTGGAAGCTGTAGCCCCTTCCGGTCCGGGCATGGTCCACCTCAAGCTCGACGTCACCTCCATCCTGGGACGGGGACAGACCGTCTCTGTGGCGGGCGACCGGATCGACCTGAACCATCCCATCCTGGCCAGAACCGGCAACCTGCACAAAACGCGTCTGCAATCCGAAGCCGACGGCGCCTGGGCGGAAATTGTCGAAGCTGCAAACCCCAGGTCGTGGCCCCAGCCGCCGGGCGAGAGCCGCACGACCCTTCGCATCGACGAAAACAGGGGAGCGCGCATCAAACGTCTTGAGGAGGGAGCCTGGGTGCAGGTGGTGGACTACGTGGTGGGAGACACGGTTCTCTTCGAGAAAGCATACAGGAGTTAACCAGACCCATGGCAAAAGACGAAATCCAACTTGACGGCGACCCCCGCAAACTGGCCATGGCCATCTTTCGCGCCGCCCGGGAAACCTGCGAAGAAAAACACGGGCGCCAGAGCAACTGGAACCGGATGAAAGCGGCCCTGGAAAAGGAGATCCCCAACCTCGCCCGCCAGATGGTAGACACCCTGGAACCCGACGTCCGCGAGGCCTACCTTATAAACGCCCTGGAAGTCATGGCCATCACCTACGCCAAACAGGAATCAAAACGAAGGCGGTAGGAGCGCAAAGAGGCATTGGATATTTGTGCTATAATACCTTATAATTAGGGTACTATCCTGGTCCCTCCTTGTCGCGCTTAAAAATCGTCCGGATCATCCGCCAGATCAAGTTTCCACTCACCAGCAGGATCAGCACCGACGAAAGGGTAAGGATCACCTGCAGAAAAACCGGCAGATCTTCAAAAGGGGGCAAAGGGGGCATAAAATCGTCCTCGAACACGGGTCTCGAAGCAGCGTAACCGGGTCTTAAAGATAAGGCGGCGGAGTGAAAACACAACGCTCTTTTACAGGGAAGAAAATCGCATGACGGCAATCGTCCTGACCTCCAAAGCGGAAGCAGCAGGGGATGGCCTGGCGCGCACCGCCGACATCCTCCGCGAAGAAGGAGCCTGCGACATTGTCGGCACAGCCCCCCTGCACGGGAATCTCCCTGTTGAGGACATCCTCCGGTCCTGCGTTGAAAAAGGCGCCGCACAGATCGTAGTCGTCCCCTACCTCCTCCACCTGGAAGAAGAGGTCCGCCGCGAACTTTCTGAAAGGGTGGAGACCGTTCGGACGGCCTATCCCAACGTGCAGTTCCTCATCGCATCCCCCATCGGATTTGACCGGCGGCTGGTGGAAATCGTCCGCGACCGTGTGGCGCAGGCCGCCCTGGGACTGGACGGAAGCCCCGACGTGCCGATATTGAGAATAGAGGGTCGGGTCGCGGCCCCCATAGATCTCGGCTACCCGGACTTCCAGGAGCTTCCGGACCAGATCCCCGACGTCGGCCGGATCGTCCCGGAACGGCGGGGCATCGGTGTCTGGGCACGCACCCTCCTGGAGCGGACGGCGGTGCAACCCGGCGCCACACACGTCCTTTTCCATGCGGGGGAAGACGGCTTCTTTGCCCGCGTCTCCATCGCCGACGTCACGGAAAAAGGATTTCTCATCTACCAGATCGACGGGCAGCCCCTCCCCGCAAGCCTGGGCGGCCCCTTACGTCTCCTCATTCCCGGAATCGACGACCGGTGCGCCAATGTCAAAAACGTCACCCGAATGGAACTCACCACCGAGTAGTCGCACCGTAAGGTCACGGCATGCCGTGACCCACTCTACCTGACAAAACGGAGCCTCGATCCATGGCCTTCTCGAATTCCACCCTGCCAAAACACCTGCTCGTCCTCCTCGCCGGCCTCGCCCTGGCCGCACCGGCCGCTGCTCAGACCCTGGACGCTCTCCGCACCGAAACCAAGAAGAAATACGCCATCGTGGTAACCAAGGGGCAGGTTCCGGCGAACCTTCAGGTGCTCCATACCCAGCTCTCGGATCGGGATGCGGCCGTGCGGATCAAAGCGGTGCAATCCCTGTCGCTCATCGGGGGGCCCATGGGCGCCCTCCTCCTGTCCCAGACCATGGATGACAGCATAGAGCGCATCGCCGCCGTCCGGATCGAAACGGCCAGGGGACTGGGAGAAATCGGCGGCAGGCAGGCGCTGGAAGTCCTCGGAATCGGCCTGGACGACCGGGACGTCACCGTTCGCAAGCGCGTTGTGGAGGCGCTCCGATGGGCGGGAACCGTCTTCTCCGTACCCTACATCCAGGAGGCCCTGCGCAACGACCGGGACGTTGGGGTGCGCCTCGAATCGGTTCGGATGCTTCGAAAAATCGGCACCCAGTTCAGCATCCAGCCCCTGGTAGAACGCATCACAGCAGACCGGGACGTGAGCGTCCGGCTGGCCGCGGCCGACGCCCTTGGAGAAATAGGCAAAAAAGAAATCCAGGTCGCCCAGTTCCTGGGGGAGGCCTACCGGCAGGAAAAGAATACCGGCGTCAAGCTCAAAATCGTCGGCTCTCTGGGATTGGTTCGGAACCGATCCGGCCTGCCCTACCTTCGCGAAGCCATGCAGGACCGCAACCTCACCGTCCGCATGCGGGCAACCGAGGTCTACGGGCGCGTCCTGGGATTACAATAAAAGACAGGGGCCGGGGGCCTGTAAAGGCAGACCTCGCCTCTGGGGGAGGAGGGGGGGATATGCCCCGGGCCCCCGGTCCCTGTCTTTCGATGGAGGGGAGTCCAGATGCCTGACGAACCTCACCGCTGGTATTTACGCTTCGGGCAGGAACGCGAGGGGCCCTTCAGCCTGGAGGACGTCCGCTACCTGCTCTCGCAGAAAAACATCGACGGCGGCACCTTCGCCTTTCACAAAGGGCTGGAATCCTGGACGCGCCTGCGCGACCTGAAAGAATTCCAGCCGACGCGCCCGGCCGAGTCCCAGGAGCAGGCGCCCGATCCCGAAAGCGAGACCGGGCCGCAGGGTAAAATGCCGCGCGGATGGCTTTCCAGGCTGGCGGCGGTGGTGGTGGCCCTGAGCCTGGTATCCGGAGGCCTCTACTGGGCCTTTATTCTGCCGTCCTCTCAAAACGAGGACCGGATCGAGTCCCCGGAGGTGGACCCGGACGTCCGCCGCCTGGCCGAGCAACTGGGTGACGATCCTCAAGCCGAGACGGTCCTGTCCGGCATGGGAAGCAGCGCAGTGCCCCCCCTGTTGCAGATATTGGATGCAGAATCGCTGGACATCCCGCCCGAACGCGTGCGGCATGTACTGATCGGCATCGGCCCGGCTGCAATCGCCCCCCTGATATCCTATCTAAAGGAAAGCAGGGGCGACGGCCGCGTGCGCGTCCTCATCGTCCGGGTGCTGGGAAATATCGGCGGCCTGCCGGCGATCCCCGGACTGGTTCTGGCCCTGGGCGATCCCAGTCAAGAGGTCCAGGCGCAGGCCATACAGGCGCTCGGCCGTCTGGAGCCGGAAGTCGTCCCGGCCCTGTTAAACCGGTTGACCGGTCCGGTCCACGACCTCTCTCCCCAAGCGCGAAAAAACCTGGCCCGTGCGCTGAAACCGCATGCCGGTCCACAGATGGAACCGCCCCTGCGCCAGATGCAGATCCTTGAAAAAGACCCGGAAGTACGGCAGGCCCTCACAGAGGTGCTGAACCAGATCGCAGAAACCAGAAAAGAGGTCCAAAAGGTCGCCTCACAGGCAAAGGGGCAGAGCAGCCCTGCGCCCGAAAGTCGGACGGCCCCTGGAACGTCCGGGCAGCCTGCTGCCGCTCAAGCGCCCCCTGTAAATGTCCAGGTCCAGGTCGAGGTCTCCGCGCCACAGTCCCAACCCCAGGATATCCGGGTCCATGCCTCGGCAGAGGCCCGGGCCTCTGCGCCGGAAGGGGAGAGAACCAGAGATCCCGAAGCGGCCGGTGAACACGCAGACCGGGGCAAAGCCCATCTGGAACGCAGAGAAAAGGAGCAGGCCCTGGCCGAATATCAGCAGGCCTACCTGCTGAACCCGCTGCCGATGTATTACCTGATCATCCTGGAGCTGGAGGCCGACTCAACGGCAACGGCGGATAGCACGGCGGACAGCACGGCGATCGCCCGGAGAGATTCCCTGCCCGTATCGGTAACCCTCGAAGAGATACACGAGGCCCTGGCCGGACCCGACCGAAATCTGTCTCCCTACCGGGATGCCCTGGGCGTCTGGAAAGGCCGGCTGGCCCGTGCGGTTCCCCTGGGACGGGACGCGGGACGGGAGCAATTCCTGGTCCGGGGCGAAGACAAAGGCCGGGACTTCATCGCCGCCCTGCCCGCGGGAAAACGCCTGGAAAAGAACCTCCAGGCCGAATCGCTTTATGTCTGGAAAGGAAAGCTGCAGGGATTTAAGGTCATCCGCCAGGAAGAAACCGCGCAGGTCCTGCCCGTGCTTCTGGTAGACGAGGTACACTGAATTCGTCTTGAATCGACACCGAGGAAAAACTGGATTATTTCCTGCGATGTTTGGAGGGTCAGGAAATCTATTCGCCAAAGCATGCAGCAGCCCTGGATGCGACCTCGTCGATCTCCTGATAATGTTGATTATGTATACTGAAGCTGAGGCGGGGAATTGAATTCCTCGCCTTTTTTGGTCCTGTAGAGAAAAAATTTAACGCAAAGTAATGGTCCAGATCAAAAATGTACGGGGCTAAAGCGCCCCCATCACCCAAACCACAGGAGGGCATCGTGCGCCGATCCACTCTTGTTCTATTCTGCCTGCTGTTCTCCGCTGGCGCCTCCAGCGCACAAGAGGCCAAACCCGATACCGTCGCACAGGACACATCCGGAATCGCGGCCAAAGCAGACACAAGCAAAGCCGAGGACGAGAAAAAAGAGAAGCTCTTCGAGGAAATCGTTGAAGACTTCGAAACCATCGAAGGGCTGTTCACGCTCTACCGGAAGGAGGACGAGGCAAAGGTCTACCTGGAGATCAAACCGGACCAGTTTGACAAAATCTACCTCTGCTCCATTACCCGCGAGGCGGCCGACGGGTACTACTTCGACTCCTCCGCCATGATGTATTACTTTCCCTTCATCCTCAAACGCGTTGGCAAAAAGGTCCAGTTCATCCACAAAAACGTCTACTACCGGGCGGACAAAGAGTCGGCCATCCACCGGGCCATCGGCCGGGGCGTGTCCAACTCCATCATCGGAACGGCCAACATCATCGAAAGCCAGCCCCATCCGGAACGGGGCAGCATCCTGGTCGACCCCGGCGGATTCTTCATCCAGGACATCGGGATGGTCGGCTACATCTTCAGCGAATATATCAAAAGAACCAGTTACAGCCTCGACGGGGACAACAGCTACTTCGGGCTGCTGAAATCCTTCTCCCGAAACACCGAAATCGAAGTCGTCCTCCACTTCAAAAGCAGCAACCCGAAACTCTTCCCCACAATTCCCGACGCGCGGTCTTTCCAGCACATCTACCACTACAGCCTCTCCACCCTGCCCAAAACCACCTACCGGCCCAGGCTTGCGGACGACCGCGTGGGCCACTTCCTCACCATGTACCAGGACTACACCTCGGTGCTGCGAGACTCGCCCTACAACCGCTACGTCACCCGCTGGCACTTAGAAAAGGCCAATCCCAAAGCCAGACGCTCCCTGCCCAGAAAAGGGTGCTGCTCTGAATTTACGTAAATGAGTTGCAAAAAAGGCTCCAAATCCCGATCATACAACAGACTGAAAACAATAAGGTTGTATAGATACGGGAAAGGAGCCCAAGATGGACCTCGCAGAGATGATCGAAGCCGCCACCTGGGAATTTAAGCAAAAATTGAGCGCCCATTGCGAAAATTTGGACCTGGAGAGTTTGACGCCTCAATTGGCAGAACAGGTCACAAGTGGGCTTGGTGAAGCCCTCAAGGCTTGTGGGATCGCAGCGCTTCGCACATTTTTGGAAGCCTACGAAGTGGATGAGGCCCCAAAACAGGTCGAGAATGTGCTGTATCGGTTTAAGCAACAAAGTGAGAAGACGTTTTTGACCCCCTTTGGGAAGATGAAGCTTTCTCGAAATCTGTTTCAGGCCGATGAAGGGGGGCCTTCTTATGTGCCGTTGGATGTGATGTGGGGAATGGTCGGTGAGTTTGCCACCGTGGAAGTTCGTGAAGCGGTGTTGTTCACGGTGAGCTTGATCACGCCGGAGGAAACCGTTTCTGTGCTGGAAAAGACGGCTCTGTTTCAGCCTTCTGCCACAGCGGTCAAACACATCACAGAAGAGACGGGAGCGTGGCTGGTCGAGATGGATGAAACACTCAACCGGTCGATCCGTCAGGAGGAGGAGAACCCCAAAGGGACAAAAGTGATGGTGGCCAGCCTGGATGGGACCCACCTCAGGCTGGATGAGCCGGGGAAAAAACGCGGGCGTCCACAAGAGAGGCCGGGGGAAAAACCGTCCGAAGAAAGTCCGACCAGTTTCAAACAGGCCCTGGTGGGCAGCCTGTCCTTTTATGGGGCACCTCCAAAGGACGGCACCCCACCAAAGCGTTTGGTCTCTCGGTATGTGGCACAAATGCCCGAAGAGGGTGGTCAAACGTTGAAGATACGCTTTGAGGAAGAACTCGATCATATCGAAGGACAACTGAAAGATGAGGTCGGAAAAGTGTTCCTGTGTGATGGGGCACGAGGGTTGTGGAAATATGCTGATACCACTCCTCGGTTCATCGGGTATGAAAAACTGGTGGATTTTTATCACACCACAGAACATCTGTCTGAAGCTGCCGAACTCCTGTTTGGCAAAAAATCAGCAAAAGCGCAAAGCTGGTATGAAACCTACCACCACAAACTGCTGACCCAAGATGGCGCAGCAGAAACCCTTATTCGCTCCATCGACTATTACAAAAGCCGCCGAAGGCTGGGTCAAAAACGATTGGAAGACCTGGAAACAGAACGAACCTTCTTCTTTCGGAACAAACACCGGATGGCCTATGCTGACTTTCGTCGAAGGGGTCTGCCCATTGGCTCGGGACCCGTCGAAGCGGCCTGCAAGACCCTGGTCAAGACAAGGCTTTGTCGATCGGGTATGCAATGGTCCTGGCAGGGAGGACAACGCATCTTGCAGTTACGCACTTACGTCAAGTCAAAACGATGGGATGCTTTCTGGAATCAGTATAAACAGGTTCGATATGCCAATGATGAACTCCTTGACTATGCCGATGCAGCATAGACAGAAAACATCTACGTAAAACCGAGTCGGCACCCATAAAAAGAAAAGGACCGTCAAGAAAAAGGGCACCAAAAAAAAGGGGAAAGCCAAGTCGAAAAAGCAAAGCTCCAAACAGGCAGAAGACGTCGAAACCCTAACAGATCAGTATTTACAGCACCTGAGTGATGTCAAACCCAGCTTGTTAGAGAATGAAAAATATACCGTTGTCGATGGCTATTTTAGCAAGAAGAAATTTGTTGATGGCGTCCGTGATTTGGATCTACACCAGATCGGCAAATTGCGCTGCGACGCCAATATGCGCTATCTCTACACCGGACCAAAACGGGAAAAGGGAAGCGGAAGGCACAAGACCTATGACGGCAAAGTCAACTGGCAGGACCTGTCTCGGTTTTCATATATCCAAACACAAGATGGCATCGCCATTTACAGTCTTGTCTTGAATCACGTCTCCTTAAAACGCAATTTGAAAGCCGTCGTCTTGCTGGATCACACGAACAAGGACAAGAAGAAATATGCGATCTTGTTTTCAACCGACAAAGACCTAAGTGCCAAGACGATTGTCAGATATTACAAAGCGCGTTTCCAAATTGAATTTATTTTCAGAGATGCCAAACAGTTCACCGGATTGTGCGACTGTCAAGCCAGAGATCAAAAACGGCTGGCTTTCCATTTTAATGCCTCTTTGACAACCCTCAATTTAGCCAAAACGGAACACTTACAAGCCCAATCAGATACGAGACCCATACCCTTTTCCATGGCCAGTGTAAAAGCCTGTTATTTCAACACGTATTTTCTCCAGAATATTTTTTTAATGTTAGACCTCGACCTAAATTTGATTAAAAAATCTCCCCAATACCAAAAACTGCGGGATTATGGCAAAATTGCTGCTTAAAAGTGGCCGAACTATTGTTGTAAAAAATCACAGAATTAAAATTCATGTCAGTTGGCGCTTACTGCAAAGCGGAGTACGATCCGGCATTTTTCCCTTATTTGGTGGTTTGCACACGGTTTTTTTGTTATACTTGGACCATCGAAGCGTTTTGCGAAACCGGTGTTTTTGTCAACCCAGACCTGTGTGTTCGCCCCGGGCGCACACAGAGGCGCGCTCCTGTGATGTGCAAATGTGTTTATGCGGTTGTTCTTGCCGCAGGGATGTCCACCCGGATGGGATCGCCCAAGCAGCTGCTTCCTTTCGGGGATAAAACCGTTCTGCAGCGGGTGCTGGATGCCCTTCTGGAGGCCGATCTGGATGGGATTGTGGTGGTACTGGGGCACGGTGCGGAGGAGGTACGGGAGAGTGTAGAGGGGCGACGGGTGGATTTTTGCATGAACAGAGATTATCGTAAAGGGATGTTTTCAAGTATCTTATGCGGTATTTCCGCAGTGTCCGATTCGGCCGATGCCGCGCTGATCGTTCTGGGCGATCAGCCTCGGATCAATGCGCGGGTGGTTCGCCGTGTGGTGGGCGCGTATCGGGAGGAGGAAAAAGGGCTTGTAGTCCCGACCTTCGGGGGGAAGCGGGGGCATCCGGCCTTAGTGGACCTGCGGAAGTACCGCGCCGAGATTGCCGGGCTTTCCGGCGAGGCCGGGCTTAAACCGGTGATGCGGGGCCACCCGGAGGATACACTGGAACTGGCGGTAGAGGAGGGATGGATTTTACAGGATATGGATACGCCGGAGGACTACCAGGCGGAATTGGAGAGGCAGAAGGCAGAAGGCAGAAGGCAGAGGTGAGAGGTGTTAGACCTATGGCTTATAAAAGCTTACAGGAATTCATCGCGGATCTCGACGGCGCCGGTGAGTTGAAACGGATCGGCCTGGAGGTGGATCCCTATCTGGAGGTGACCGAGATTGCGGACCGGGCGATGAAAAGCCCGGGCGGCGGTCCGGCGCTGCTTTTTGAGCATGTGAAGGGCAGCGCCATTCCGCTGGGGATCAACCTGTTCGGGTCCCGGCGGCGGATGTCGATGGCCCTGGGTGTGGCGGACTTAGACGAGATCGGCAATCGTCTGACCGAGATGCTGCGGCTGGAGGTGCCCGATTCCCTGATGGGGAAGCTGGCGATGCTGCCGATGCTGAAGGAACTGGCGAGTTATCCGCCCCGGCAGGTCCGGTCCGGCCCCTGCCAGGAGGTGGTGCTGGAGGGGGATGAGGTGGACCTGGGCCGGCTGCCGGTGGCCACCTGCTGGCCCGAAGACGGCGGGCCTTATATTACGATGCCGCTGGTGATTACCCGGGATCCGGAGACGGGGGTACGCAATGCGGGCATGTACCGGATGCAGGTGTTCGACCGGAAGACCACGGGGATGCACTGGCAGCGGCACAAGGTGGGCGCAAGACATTGTGAACTGGCCCGGCAGCGGGGCGAACGGCTGGAGGTGGCGGCTGCGCTGGGGGGCGATCCGGCCGCGATTTACAGCGCCACAGCCCCCCTGCCCCCTGCGATCGACGAGTTCATTTTTACCGGATTTTTACGCCGCCGTCCCATGGAGCTGGTCAAAGCCGTGTCGGTGGACTTGCAGGTACCGGCCGAGGCGGAGGTGGTGCTGGAGGGCTATGTGGACCCGTCCGAGTCGATGCGCCGGGAGGGGCCTTTTGGAGATCACACCGGGTTTTATTCTCTGGCGGACGACTATCCCGCGTTTCACATCACGGCGATGACGATGCGGCGCGCTCCGGTCTACCAGACGACGATCGTGGGCCGCCCGCCAATGGAGGATTTCTGGATGGGGCACGCCACGGAGCGGATCTTTCTGCCGCTTACACGGCTGGTGCTGCCCGAAGTTGTGGATTACCACATGCCGGCGGAGGGAATTTTCCACAATCTGGTGTTCGTGGCCATTGACAAGCAGTTTCCCGGACACGCGTACAAGGTGATGAACGGGCTGTGGGGGCTGGGCCAGATGATGCTGGCGAAGCTGATCGTGGTTGTGGATAAAGATGTGAATGTGCAAAATCCCCAGGAGGCGTGGTGGGTGGCGCTGAACAATATCGATCCGAAGCGAGATGTGCATTTTACCCCCGGCCCGGTGGATGTGCTGGACCACGCAAGCGCTTCGTTTACTTATGGTACCAAGATGGGCATCGACGCCACCCGCAAGTGGCCGGAGGAGGGTTTTGCCCGGGAATGGCCGGACAAAATCGTGATGAGCGACGAGGTGAAGAAACGGGTGGATGAGATGTGGGATGAGCTGGGATTGTAGCGCCTTCACCCTACGCCGGCGATAAGTTCTCAGCCCCGTCTACGCAGAGGATCTGGCCGCTGACGAAGGTGGCCAGCGGGGAGGCGAAGAACTGGACGGCGCAGGCGATTTCGTCGGGGTAGGCGTAGCGGATGAGGGTGGGCCGGTCCATTGCGTCGAGCAGCTCGGGGTCGGCCTGTCCGGTAGCGATGAACCGGCCGCTGGGGGAGCCGCCGGGAGCGACCAGGTTGGCGGTGATGTTGTGTTCTCGAAGCTGTCCGGCCAGGCAGCGCGTGTAGTGGGCCTGCGCGGCTTTGGCGGTGGCGTAGATGGCGCCCGCTCCCGGATGCCCTGTGAAGCCGTCTACCGAGCCGATGTTGACGATTCTGCCCCATTTGCGTTCGACCATGCCGGGGACCACAAGGCGGCAGCAGTGAACGGTTGTCATCAGGTTGCGGTTGATGACGGCTTCGATGTCGACTTCCGAGATGCCGACCGCGTCGTTGGGGTCCGGTTTGCCGCCTGCGGCGGCGATGTCTCCACCCGCGTTGTTTACCAGGATGTCGATCGGGCCCAGCGCGTTTTCGATTTGTTCCACTGCCGCCTGCACCTGCGCGGGGTCGGATAGGTCGGCGAAGACGGTGGTGACCGGCACGCCGGTTTTTTCGATTTCTCCGGCAACATGGCGGGTTGAGGGCGCTTCGCCGAATTCCGCCGCTGTTCTGTCCGATCGGCTGTGGACCGCAATTGCGGCCCCACACCGCGCCAGACGCTGTGCTATTGCCCTGCCCAGGCCCCGGGCAGAGGCTGTGACCCACGCCACTTTTCCAGCCAGCATATCAGGATCTACGCCTTTCATAGAGTATTCTCTCCTTAGCGTTCACATAGAGATCTCCGGCCTCCAGTCTCAGGTTCCTGTCCTTAAAATAGCGCCCCCGAACCTGCGGCGCAAGGGTTGGGAAGAAATTTTTGGATCGTGGAAATTTCTGAATTATATTGTATGGCGCATTCGATGTGAACAACGGATCGATTTGTTGGGGAGGACAAGGCTATGGGCGGAAAGACGATTGGCTTCGGCATGATTGGCTGCGGTGTTGTGGCAGACTACCAGATTGGCGCTGTGAACGATACGGAGGGCGCAGAGCTTGCTGCGGTTTACAGCCGGAGCGAAAGCCGCGCCCGGCAGACCGGCGAGAAGTACGGGGCGCCCTGGTATACCGACTATCAGGAGGTTCTGAGACACCCCGATGTGGATGTGGTCTGCATCTGTACGCCCAGTGGGGTGCGGATTCCGATTGTGACGGACGCAGCAGCGGCGGGTAAACACCTGATAGTTGAAAAGCCCTTGGATGTAACCGTTGAGAAGATGGACCGGATCATCGAAGCTGCAAAAGAGGCCGGGGTGAAGCTGATGGGGATTTTCCAGCTTCGGTACGGCGAAGCGGTGAACCGGGTGCGAGAGGCGGTTCAGGAGGGCAAACTGGGGACGCTTGTGCTGGGGGACGCGTATATTAAATGGTACCGGCCGCAGGAGTACTACGACGCCGACGACTGGCGGGGCGACTGGGCGCTGGAGGGCGGTGGGGCGCTGATGACCCAGGGCAGCCACACGGTGGACCTGCTCCAGTGGATTATGGGGCCGGTAAAACGGGTGTACGCCCGTATGGGCACGCTGACCCACACTATTGACGTGGAAGATACGGTTGTTGCCACGCTCGAGTACGAAAGCGGGGCGCTGGGCGTGATTGAGGCTTCTTCGGCGGCGTACCCCGGCCTGCCCGCCAGGATGGAATTTTCGGGAAGTAAGGGCACCATTATCGTTGAAGCGGACCAGATTACGATGTGGGATATCGAGGGGGAAGCGTCGGAGACGGCAGACGCCGAATCGACCGATGTGGCAAAGGCCGCCTCGGATTCAAAGACGTTCGGCGCCGAAGGGCACAAGGCCCAGATCGCCGAGATGGTCCGGATTCTGAACGAGGGCGGGGAGCCGGTGATCGACGGGCCGGAGTCGAAGAAGGCGATTGAGCTTATTCTGGCCATTTACGAGTCGGCCAGGACCGGAAATCCCGTGGACCTTCCGCTGAGCTGACGGTCCGGGCGTTTTTGTACGCTACAGGGTAAGGAGCGTTTTATGCAACCGATCAAGATTTATGTGACCGATTATATAGAACCGGATTTGAAGTGGGAGGAGGAACAGCTTGCCAAATACGCGCATGTGACCTTCGAATACGAACAGTTGAAGCTCAAGCCGGAAGAGGAACTGGTCGCCGAGATCGGGGATGCGGACATGGTGCTTGTGAATATGGTGAAGATGACGGAGAACGTGATCAACGGGCTGGAGAAGTGCAAGCTCATCCTCCGGCACGGGGTGGGGTACGACAATGTGGATGTAGACGCAGCTACGGCCAGGGGCATCCGGGTGGCTTACGAGCCGGATTACTGTATGGATGAGGTGGCCGAGCACGCGATTACGTTAATGCTGGCCGGCTGGCGGAAGCTCAATGTGGGGCGAAAGATTCTGGAGGCGTCAAGCCAGAACGGGATCTGGGATTTTAACGCGATCTATCCGGTCTATTCCGTGACGGGGAAGACCGTTGGCATTATCGGCTGCGGCCGGATTGGCAGTTTGACGCTTAAAAAGCTGAGCGGGTTCGATGTGAATATTCTGGTCTGCGATCCGCATCTTACCGATGAACGGAAGGCGGAGCTGGGTGTTGAGACCGTGGATCTGGAAACGCTGCTGAAAGAGGCGGATATGATTACCCTTCACGCCTCGCTCAGCCAGGAAAACCACCACATGATCGGCGAGGAACAGCTCCGCGCAATGAAATCACACGCCTATCTGGTCAACACGGCCCGGGGCGGGCTGGTGGATGCCGATGCGCTGGCCCGGGCGCTTAAGGAAGGCTGGATCGCCGGGGCGGCCATCGATGTGTACGAGAAGGAGCCCCCGGACCCGGATTTAGAACTTTTCAATCTTGAAAACGCCCTGCTGGCGCCCCACCTGGCGTGGTATTCCGAAGAGGCGAACTGGAGTATGCGGGAGAAGGTGATGGAAGATTTTGTTCATTTTATCGAGGGTCGCCCGCCACGGTTTCTGATAAATAAGGAGCTGGGGTAGGAACTCGAAGCTGATCTTAACCTGGAGTTTAGAGATGAAAGAATTGAAAAAACGACGGGTTCCCGGGCCCAAGTCGGCGGAGCTGCTCGAGCTTTCCAAACAGTACGAACCGCCGTGTATGGCCGATCAGGTGCCGGTGGTGTGGGACCACGGCGAGGGAGTTTGGGTGACCGATGTGGATAATAACGAGTACCTGGATTTCACTTCCGGGGTGCTGGTGACCAATCTGGGGCATTCTCATCCGCATCACGTGCAGGCCATTCAGAGACAGGCTGCCCGCCTGATGAATTGCTATTCGTTTCCCACCCCGGAGCGCGTCACGTTTTCCAAGCGGCTGACGGATCTGCTGCCCGACAACGTCGATCAAACCTTTTTGCTTACGACCGGGGCGGAGGCCACGGAAGCCGCTTTGAGAATTGCCAAACGCCACACAGGCAAACACGAGATCCTGTCGTTTTACGGCGGGTTTCACGGCCGGACTTACGGCCCGATCAGTGTTGCCGGGAGTATGAAGACCAAACGCCAGTTTGGCCCCCAGCTTCCGGGCGCAATCTTAGCGCCGTTTCCTTATTTCTACCGGGATTTTTACAACAGCGAGACCGAGGAGGAATGCGGGGAGCGGTGTATTGAGAGCCTGGACCGGATTGTCGAGTCGACCTCCACGGGCGATCTGGGGGCCGTGATGACCGAACCCTACCAGGGCGGGGCCGGGTTCATCTTTCCCCCGGACGGCTGGCTCAAAAAGCTCGAGAAGTGGGCCTACGACCGCGGTCTTCTGTTTATCTTAGACGAGGTTCAGTCCTCTTTCGGGAGGACAGGAAAGATGTTTGCGCTGGAATGGGATGACCTGAAGCCCAGCATGGTCTGCCTGGGGAAAGGGATCGGGTCCGGCATGCCCGCCTCGGCCCTGGCCGGGGAGAGCCGGGTTTTTGAGTCGATGGGCGTGGGCGAGATGTCCAGTACCTGCGGCGGCAATCCTTTAGCCAGTGCGGCTTCCCACGCGGTGCTGGATGTGATGGAAAAAGAGAAGCTTCCGGAGAACGCCCTGAAGGTGGGGGAGTACATGATGGGGCGATTTAGAGAACTCCAGGAGAAACACGCGTGCCTGGGAGATGTGCGGGGCAAAGGGCTGGTGGTCGGGCTGGAGTTTGTGGAGGACAGAGAACGCAGAACTCCCGCGGCCGAGTTGACCTCGAAGCTTCTGCTGAAAGCGGGTGAAAACGGCCTGCTTCTGGGTAAGGTCGGCCTCCACGGAAACGTGGTGCGCATCGCACCCCCGCTGGTGGTCACCGAAGAGGAGGCAGGGGTGGGGATTGATATTATCGACAGGGCACTGAGCGAGTTGACCTGACGCATCACCCCATCAAGACGACGGAGACATATTCTTTGGAACTGGATACCCAACAGCTCAAGGGGGCGCTTGACGCCCATAAAGACGAGGCTGTTTCCCTGCTGTGCGATTTGGTCGGATTTTCCTCTACACGCGGCAAGGAGGGGCCGGTGATGCGCGAACTGCACGGCAGGATGAAAGCTGTGGCCGATACCAGTGAGCTGGTGCCGATTGCGGATGAGATTCAGACCGATCCCGACTATTCCTTTAAGTTAGACGATTTCACGTACGCGGACCAGCCGAACCTGCGGGTTGTGAAACAGGGGTCCGGGGGCGGGAGGTCGCTGATTATCAATACCCACTTAGATGTTGTGCCTTCCTCTCCGGGGCAGGAAAAACCGTTTGAGGCTCAGGTTAAAGACGGGGTTGTCTGGGGACGGGGCGCGTGCGACTGCAAAGGACAGGCCGCGATGCTCTATCTGTCGCTGGCGGCGCTTGGGGAGATGGGGGTGGATCTGAAGGGGGATGTGATCGGGCACCTGGTGATTGAGGAGGAGTGCGGGGGCAACGGTACGCTGGCTTTTGTGCGGGGGGAGGACCGGGCCGATGCGGCAATCGTTTTAGAGCCGTCCGAGTTGAAGATTCTGCCTTCGATTCGGGGCGCGGTCTGGTTCACGGTGAATTGTTACGGCCGTGCCGGGCACAGCGGGCAGGCGGGCCGGACCGTGAGCGCGCTGAAAGAGGCGATCCGGGCGATTGAGATCTTAGAGGGGTACCACGGGCGGCTGCTGGCGGCCTCCAAGGGGCACCCGCTTTACGACGCCTATGAGAACCCGATGCCGATTACGTTTGGAACGATGGAGGCGGGGGACTGGCCGGCGATGGCGCCCAACTGGGCGACGTTTAAGGGGGTGCTGGGGTTTTTGCCCAATAAGGTCAAGGAAGAGGTTATGCAGGAGATGGAGGAAGCGCTGAAGGCCGAGGGCGGAGACTGGCTGCCGGAGCACTTTGATATCGATTTTATGTACCGGCACGACTGCAACGAGGTTCCGGTTGATCACCCGCTGGTGCAGACGATGGAGACTGCGTGCCGGGATAGCGGACACGAGCCGGAGGTTTCGGCCATGCCGGCTTCCTGCGACGCCTGGTTTTATACCAATCTTCTCAATATTCCGACGGTGGTGATCGGCTCGGGCAGCCTGAGCGTGGCCCATTCCAGCCAGGAGCAGATTCCGGTTGAGAGCCTTGTGCAGGGAGCAGAGATTCTGGCGCGGACGATTGCGTCGTGGTGTGGGTAACGCTTTTCTCATGAGCTTTCAGCAGTCAGCCATCAGCGGTCAGCAAAAGCAACACCAGAACCAGAAACAGTTCTACTTTTTGAGGGATGGGCAGATGAGTTTAGCCCGAGACAGTGTAAATTTAAAGAATGGACCGATAGTGATCGATCTATTCTGCGGATGTGGTGGATTTTCTCTCGGAGCTGCCCGAGTTGGGTTCTCTGTTGTTGGCGCAGCCGATAACGATCTTCATGCCCTTGCCGCTCATAAAAGAAATTTCCCTCGCTCTAAGCACCTCAATGTAGATCTATCTCAAGTGTCAGGTGCTATGATCCGAGAACTCCTCACATTGGATAGTGTCAAGATTGATGGCATAATCGGTGGTCCTCCATGTCAGGGTTTCAGCTCTATAGGAAACCGTGACATCAATGATCCACGTAATCATCTATTTGGCCAGTTTTTTCGTCTCGTTTCACAACTACGTCCCCGCTTCTTCCTTGCTGAAAATGTCCCTGGAATTTTGTACTCCAATTATGACTCCATTCGAACAACTACCTTTAAACTAGTCGAAGATGATTATACGATACTACCTCCGATGAAACTTTTCGCAAATGACTACGGCACTCCTACTTCTCGGCTCCGTGTATTTTTCTTTGGTTATCAAAAGCAGGACCAGAACACCTTTGTGATCGAACCGACAAATTTTCAGCCGCCACCTGATGTAGAGGAAGTTCGGGTTAAAACCGCACTCAAAGGGCTGCCACAAAAGATACGCGCCGAGTGGAAAACGGAACAACAAGGTTGGCGGAAGGTAGGTGATCCTCCAAATGGAGTTTTTGGCGACCGTCTTTTCGGCTGCATCCCTGAAGGTGTTGGTGACCAGGAGGCGATTCGACGCTTGAAAGAAGAGAATTTTGTTTCTGGGTGTCTCGGCACGAAGCACTCTTCAGTAGTTATTGAGCGCTTTAGCCGTATCGGGCAAGGTGAAATGGATGATACCTCGAAATCCCGCCGTCTCGATCTCAAAGGTTTTTGTCCAACACTCAGAGCGGGAACGGGCAAGGATCGCGGGAGGTATCAAGCCGTTCGCCCGATTCACCCGACGCAAGACAGAGTAATAACCCCTCGCGAGGCAGCTCGGCTTCAGGGCTTCCCTGATTGGTTTCAGTTCGATGCTACGAAATGGCATAGTTTCCGACAGATCGGAAACAGTGTAAGTCCCATTCTCGCAGAATATATTTTGGGGGCGATTCGAAGCACGCTTGAAGGAAAAACAAAAAAGCCGAAGGAGCAATAGGATGAGCGCCAAAGGCCGAAGTGAAAAAAACCTATCCAGATGTCGACGCATCACCGGTCAAATCGTTTTTCGTGACCATGTTGACAAGGGATATATCCCTATCGGATGCAATTCTCGACCTGCTGGATAATTGCGTTGACGGCATTCTCCGCAAGAAAAAGCGTGTATCGGGCAAAACTCCATACAAAGGCTTCTATGCAGAGATCACATTTAACAAAGATACGTTTACGATTCACGACAATTGCGGAGGTATTCCTTGGGATCTACATGAATATGCTTTTCGCATGGGGCGTCCAGCCGGCCGGAGAGATAAGACCACAGGTACGGTCGGCACGTACGGCATCGGAATGAAACGCGCCATCTTCAAAATTGGACAAGAGTGTCTCATCTCTACTCAGTCAGGTAGCGACAACTACGAAGTGGAGATTTCCACAGATTGGCTGAATGATGAAAAGAACTGGAGTATCCCAGTCCAAAAAGGTAAGAAATCTATGAAGGAAGATGGCACCACGATTGTGGTGGACGGGTTACATAAGGGCATCTCAGCGCAATTTGGTCGTGATCGTGCTTCTTTCGAGGCCGAATTTGTGAAGCAGGTGGCATCGCATTACGCATTCATTATCGCCAAGGGCTTCGAAGTGCGTGTGAACGGGAAGCCGGTTAAACCTAGGCCGACCCAGATTCTATTTTCTCGGGTAACCAAGGGCAAGAAAGGCATTAGACCGTACATCTATAAGGCGGAGATGGATGGAGTAGAGGTCTTTCTTACTGTGGGTTTCACACGACCTATTCCTTCTCAAGAAGAGGTACAGGATGAACAGGAAGAGAGAAGGTACTCTTCATTTGATGCTGGCTGGACTGTTGTCTGCAATGATAGAGCAGTACTTTATTGTGACAAGTCGGAGATGACTGGATGGGGGGAAGCTGGCGTTCCACAATACCATACACAGTTCATTGCCATTTCCGGGGTTGTGGAATTCCGGAGTAACCAACCTGAGAAATTGCCCACGACAACAACAAAGCGAGGGATCGACGCTTCGTCGTCCTTATACCTCCAGGTAAAAAATCGTATGCGTGAGGGAATGAAACGGTTTACGGACTATACTAATTGGTGGAAAGCTGACATACAGAAATCCAAGGAACACATGAAAGAAGGATCTCGGCTGACCTTTGAAGAAATCAAGAAAAAGTCCAGCAGCCTCAATTTCTCCCAGGCCAGAAAAGGAATAGGTGGACAGTATTACTTGCCCGATCTTCCAAAGCCACCACCAAAGGAACCGCAGAGAAAGCGAATTTCCTTTATGAAGGACACAGACGATATCCGTATTGTTGCCGAGTACCTTTTCAATGATTCCGATGCCAATCCCAGTCAGGTCGGCGAAAATTGCTTCGATGATATGCTTCGGAGAGCAAAAAAATGAATCATCCCCCCTATCACCTCCGCCCTAATAAAGCTGTGGATCGTTTTCTTCTTATCGAAGTGCTAAAGAGACTGGCAGCGCTTTACGACCTCTCAAAGTATACATATTACGGCCTCGGCGGTCCGTTCCTGGAGGATTGCCGCTTGTTAAATGATTATTATTCGGATCTCGATCTCGTTTCACTGGAGAAAAATGAACAGACCTATAAGCGCCAATGTTTTCACAAGTTTGCGAAAAACATAAGTCTGCAGAGAGGCGATGTGAACGATCTACTGGCGACTTATTCCAGTGATGGAAAAGAAATCTTCTGGCTGGATTATACGGATCTAAAAATAGGTAGATTCGATGAATTCAGGCAACTTCTTGGAAAAGCCGAACATGGAACAGTGGTGAAAATAACGCTAAGAGCACAGAGGGATGACAGCCCGTATCACAACACTTCTAACATCGGTTCCAGTGAAGAATCGCTCGAAGATCGGCTATCCAGGTTCAGAGAAAAATTCGAACATGAATTCGACGAGTTCTTTCCTCGGCCTACCGATGATGATACGTTCAAGTCTGGAGAATTCCCAGGGCTTATCCAGAAAATGGTCCAAATTGCCACAGAAAAAGCGCTTCCGACTACATCCGGAAGCGCTTTTCAGCCACTCCATTCCGCATTTTATACTGATGGCACGTTGATGCTAAGTGTAATGGGTATAGTATGTGATCTTAATGAAATCGATACTATTAAGGCCGCATTTAAAAAATGGACATTTGCCAATATAGACTGGCATCCTCCATACAGGATAGATGTTCCTGTTCTCAGCGTAAAAGAAAGATTATTGCTTGAGAAACACCTTCCCCTAAAGAAAAACACAGGCAAAGCCCTGGCGAAAGTGCTCGGCTATCGAATTGGCGATTCCCAGAACGACAACTTACGTAAACTACAACAATATGCGGATTTCTACCGCTACTACCCCTATTTTGCAAAAGTAACTATATGATAAATTTAGATGATAAGTCTAACGGCTTTCAACTGGAGGCTTCTCGCATGCGGCCAGTCCAGGCGCTGGAGCGACTCTGCTTCGTCTTGGCTGTCGTCACCCTCTACCTGGTGAGTTAGGGCACAAAGATCATTGAGACCGGCAAGCGACGTCTCGTCGATGCCCATTGGTTCCGGGGCAGAAGTTATCTCAAAATTGGATGGAAATGGATCAGACGCGCCTTGAGCAGAAAAGAAAAACTGATGCCCCACCTGGTCCTATCTCCCAAGCCTGATCCTGAACCCGCTATGGCCTCCAAAAAACAACATCTCAAACGTAATCAACCTCGTTTCTTTCTTGAATTACGCAAGGCTGCGTAGGGCTATCCCAAGACTTTTGTCAGTCAACCAGCCTATCGCAGACCGAATATGGAGACCCCTCATTTATGGAGATACTCGGCGTCGGAATAATCGGCCTGCATCATCTCCATCCGGTCGATTACCTGCCCCATTTCGAGGCGATCCCACAGACCGAGGTCCGGGCGATTGCGGAGGCGGACGGGGCGTACCGGGACCGGGTCTGCGGAGAGACCGGCATCCAGGGCTATGGCGATTATAGTGAGCTTCTAAATCGCGACGATATCGACCTGGTGGTCATTTTTCTGCCGCACGCGGACTGCCTGGAGGCCGTTGAGCGGGCGGCGCAGGCGGGCAAACATGTGATTGTGGAGAAGCCGATGGCGAACACGTCGGACGGCATCCGCCGGATGATTGCCGCGACCGGGAAGGCCGGTGTCTCTTTATCTACCCCGCACTGCTGGCGCGCACATCCGGCCGCGCGGCAGATCAAACGGCTGATCGATGACGGCGCTCTGGGCGAGATTATTACCCTGGAAGGTCGGTGCGCAGCCGGGTCTCCAATGCGTTATCTGGAGAACGATATTTCGCCCTGGTTGGTGGTGAAGGCGACCGCGGGCGGGGGACCGATGCACAACCTGGGGGTACACTGGATCGATCTGTTCCGATGGGTTCTGGAGGATGAGGTGGATTCGGTGACGGGGATGGTGAGCAATGCCCAGCATAGGATGGACGTGGAGGACAACAGTTTCGGGATTCTGAGGTTTAGAGGGGGTGCAACCGCTACGCTGGATATCAGCTATTCCGTGCCCAGATCCTATCCGGCGGGCAGGGATCTGTTCATCAGTATTCGAGGCACGCAGGGGACCGTGTCCTGGAGCCCCGCGTGGGGAGGCACCGCGGATGAGGTGTCCATCGTCAGCGACCATCCCAATTATATCGACGGTCCGGTGAGTATGCTCCAGATCGGTTCGCGGGAGGTTCCCGGATACGGCGGGATCTCGGGGCTGGCCTACCTGCGGGAGACCGTCGGTGCGATCGCTGCCGGGCGCCAGCCCGACATTACCGGCATCGAGGGGCTGCGGGCGCTGGAGGTGGTGGAAGCGATCTATGAATCGGCAGAGACGGGGCGGGCGGTGACGGTGACGTACCGGGATGTGTCGTAAACATAGATATTGCGTACAAAAAGAGGCGCCGGAGGTGGAATAGGTCCACCTCCGGTTTTTTTATTTTGAATTTTAAATCAAATGTTTTACCACTCGTCGAGCACGATCTCCCGTCCGGTTTTTGCGGATTCGTAGATGGCCAGGATGAGGTCCACGGCCTTGCGGGCGCTTTCGCCGGGGATGTAGGGGTCGCGGTCTTCTTTGACGGCTTTGACCATGTCGTCGATGAGCCAGTCGTGGCCGGGACCGACCGCGCTGGCGGCGCCGACGCTGCCGGTGGCTTCGACATGTTTGGGGGGAAACTTGTCTTCGGCGCGGCCGTCGTCTTCGTCCGTGACCGCCCAGCGGGTGATCTGTGTGCCGCTGATGCAGATGGTGCCGAGGTTGCCGTGCAGTTCGGTGCGGGAGGCTTCGCCGGGGTTGCAGGAGGTGGTGCCGATGAGGGTGCCGAAGGCGCCGCTTTTGTACTTGAGGTTGGCCACGGCCGTGTCCTCGACCTCGATGTCGCGGAGCTTGTGTTCAGCGCGGGCGAAGACGGATTCGACGTCGTCGTTCATCAGCCACAGGAGCAGGTCTACGCCGTGTACGCCCTGGTTCATGAGGGCGCCGCCTCCGTCTAAGGCCCAGGTGCCGCGCCATCCGGCGCTGTTGTAGTAGGCCTGGGAACGGTAGGTCTTCAACAGCGCATCGCCCAAGACCATTTGGCCCAGTTCGCCGTTCTGGATGGCGCTGCGGACCTTGAGCATGTCTTCCCGCGTGCGGCTCTGGAAGACGCAGCCGAGTTTGACGTTGGCCTCGCGGCAGGCGTTGATCATGCCGGTCATTTTTTCGCGGGTGACGTCTAAGGGTTTCTCGCAGAAGGAATGCACCCCGGCCTGAGCCGCGGCGATGACGTTGTCGGCGTGGAGGCCGGACGGGGTGGTGATGCCCACGATGTCGACGTCGGGGTCTTCGACCAGTTTTTCGTAGTCGCTGTAGTATTTGACGCCGCCGGATTCCTCGGCGAACTTTTTGCCCTTTTCTTCGGAGCGGTTGCACACGGCGGCCAGTTCGGCCTCATCGCAGGCTTCGATGCCCGCGCGGAAGTGGGCCGCGATCATGCCGGTGCCGATGATGCCCCATCCGAGTTTGCCGTTTACCATGGGTGATCCTCCTGATCGACGATTTCTGAACGGTAGATTTCTACGGGGTATGCAATGTAGTTTGAGGGGGTGAAAATGTCAACGGGAAAGGGCTAAGGGGATTAAGAATTTTTGGAAATGTTGAAGTCAGGCGAGGAGATGGGCGTGGCAATCCGCAATTTTTCTAATCCGCAGCGTTTTCCCGGGACTGGCGAATATGCCAGTGCTGGGAGAGGTCCTGGGAGCGGACCATGCGGGCGTAGAGGCCGTCGCGGTCCATGAGGGTGTCGTGGGAGCCGGATTCGGCGATGCGGCCGGCGTCCAGGACGATGATTTTGTCGGCGTTGCGGACGGTGGAGAGCCGGTGGGCGATGACCAGGGTGGTGCGGTGGCGGGTGAGGTGGGAGATGGCTTCCTGGATGAGGGCCTCGGTTTCGGCGTCTACGGAGGAGGTGGCTTCGTCTAAGATGAGGATGGGGGCGTTTTTGAGGACGGCGCGGGCGATGGAGAGGCGCTGTTTCTGGCCGCCGGAGAGGCGCACGCCCCGTTCGCCGACGAGGGTGTCGTAGCCCTCGGGCAGGTCCAGGATAAAGGTTTCGGCATTGGCCGCCCGGGCGGCTTCGCGGAGTTCGTCTTCGGCGGCGTCCGGGCGGCCGAAGAGGAGGTTGTCCCGCACGGTGCCGTGGAAGAGGAAGACGTCCTGAAGGACGGGCGCGATGTGCCCCCGGAGGTAGTTGAGGGGAAGGTTGCGCACGTCTTGTCCGCCGATTAAAACCGCGCCCCGCTGGGGGTCGTAAAAGCGGGGGATGAGGCTGGAGACGGTGGTTTTGCCGGCGCCGGTGGGGCCGACCAGGGCGACGATTTCGCCTTCTTCCACCCGGAAGTCGACGCCGTGAAGGACGGGCGATTCGGGGTCGTAGCCGAAGGTGACGTCCCGGAGGCGCACGTCGAAGGCCATGCGCGGAGGCACAACAGCGTCCGGAGAGTCTACGATGTCGGATTGGACGGCGAGGAGCTGGAGGACGCGGTCGGTGCTGGCGGCGGCCTTCTGAAGGACGTCGTTGAAGGAGGCGAGCTGCAGGAAGGGCTGGTAGATGTGGCCCATGTAGACGATAAAGACGAAGAGATCGGCCACGGAGATCGTGCCCTCCAGGGCCATTGAGCCGCCGCTCCAGATGACCAGGACGATGCCGAGGCCTCCGGTGGCTTCGATGATACCGGCAGGTAAAATGGAAATTCTGTTGGCAGTGATGCTGCTGTCTCTGAACTTTCGGCTCTGGGTTTCCACCAGGCGGGCGCGGTTGTGCTCCTGCACGAAGGACTTGATGACGGGGATGCCGGAGAAGCTGTCGTGCACCAGGGCGACCAGGTCGGAGAGGTGTTCCCGTACGGCCTGCCACAGGGCGCGCACTTTGGAGACGTAGCGATAGACCAGGAGGGCGGTAATTGGGATGGGCAGGAGAGTGATGAGGGCGAGTTCCGGGTTGAGAGTGAAGAGGACGATGATCATCGAGGCCGGGATGAGGGTGGCCAGAGCGGTTTCCGGAATCCCGTGAGCGACGAAGTCTTCGATGGCCTCAATGTCGTTGATGGACCGGGAGATGAGGCTGCCGGTGCGCTGGGTGTTGAAGAAGCGGTGGGGCAGGGTCTGGAGGTGCCGGTAGACCCGGGTCATCAGGTCGTGCATAACCCGGTAGGCGGTAATGTGTGAGAAGAAGCCGTAGCCGTAGCGGGCGGCGCCCCGCAGCAGGTAGACGCCCACGAGGAGGAGGCTGACCCGGAGCAGCGCCTGCAAGCTTCCGCCCCCCTCAGTGAGCCACTCGATGAGTTCGCGGATAAGAAGGGGGGGCAGGAGGTTGGCCGCGGCAAAGAGGAGGCCGCAGCCGATCGAGAAGGCCATGAGCAGGCGCCGGCCCTTGAGGAGGTGGTAAAATTGTATAAAAAAGGCCATACTTGTCCGGGGTGTGGGGTGAACTCGGGATCTTTTACTGCATGGCTCAACTTAATGATGTAGACTACAAACCTAGGGTTGCGGGGCGTTAAAGTCAACCCTTTTCACAGTCCGGAAGAGGACCCCTCGAATTTTGGGTTGTGTTGAAAGGGTTTGCATTCTATATTACGGTCTGAGAGATGCATTTTTATAGAGAATAATATTTGCATATCTGATTGTAATATATTATCTTATGTTTTGCCGATGGCTGGCCGAACGAATTCAGAGAATTAACCTCATTGTACAACAATCGGCCAGAGATTTATTGCAGCTTATTTACCAATATTTGGGATATACACCCCGTTTTAGGATTATCGGAAATTGTATAACTGTCTATAAATAAATAATATAAGGATCAGGTGTGAAGATTACTCAGTGAGGGCAAGAATGGCGGAATCGAAGTTTGGGGTTGATCGGATTGAGATCGAAGAGGCGCTGATTGCGAAGATGACGGAGCCTTCGCCGGAGGTTGTGGAGGCGGTCTCTCAGATTGACGGTGAGATTATGATCCTGGGGATCGCCGGGAAGATGGGGCCGACCCTGGGGGAGCTCCTGGTTCGCGCAGGGGCCAAAGGGGTAGTTGGGGTGTCGCGGTTTTCCGACCCGTCCAGTCGGGACCCGCTGGAGGCTGCCGGCATCCGGACGGTTCGATGCGATCTGATGGATGACGAGGGGCTGCGGCAGCTTCCGGAGGTGGGCCATATTATCCTGATGGCCGGACACAAGTTTGGAGCAACCGGAAACGAACCCCTCACCTGGGCGATGAATACCATGCTGCCGGCCAGGGTGATGCAGCGGTTTCCAGAGTCCCGGGTTGTTTACGTGTCGTCGGGGAATGTCTATCGTTTCACAAGTCCTGAGACAGGCGGCGCTGTTGAATCCTCACCGCTGGACCCGATTGGGGAGTACGCCCAGTCCAGGCTGGGGGGAGAGCGGCTGGTGGAGTTTTACTCGGAGCGGGATGGGACGCCTGTCACCATTGTCCGCCTTTTTTACGCCACGGAATTACGTTACGGTATTATTCTGGATATTGCGCAGAACGTCTGGAACCGTGAACCGATCAACCTGTCGATGGGGTACGCCAACCAGGTCTGGCAGGGAGACGCCAATTCCTATCTGGCCCGATGTTTTCCCCTCTGTGAAAGCCCGGCGCGCACCCTCAATCTCACCGGTCCGGAGATGCTTTCGGTTCGGGAGCTGGCCACCCAGCTTGGAGGGCTGATGGGCGTGGAGCCGATCTTTGAAGGGCAAGAAGAGGATACGGCGCTGCTTGGAAATGTAGGGACGCTGTTGGACCTGCTCGGACCACCCAGAGTGACGGCGACGGAAATTGTAGAGTGGGTGGCGGGGTGGGTGATGCAGGAGGGATCAACGCTGGGCAAGCCGACCAAGTACGAGGCCCGAGATGGGAAGTTTTAGGAGATTGCGGATTTTGGATTTCGGGAGGGTAGGGTGATGGGGGATCTGAAGGGTGGTGTGGCCGAGGTCAATATTACCCCGCCGGTTGGTGTTTCGTTGTGCGGGTTCGGGGGGCGGAAGGGGCCGGCGGAGGCCGTTCGCGACGACCTGTACGTGCGGGCGCTGGTGCTGGATAATGGCGAGGCGCGGCTGGGGATTGTGACGTCGGATGTGATCAGTTTTGCGCCCGACCTGGTGGACCGGATCCGGGGGCTGGTTGCGGCCGGCATACCGGGAACGCATCTGGCGCTGAATGGGTCGCACTCTCACTCGGGGCCTACGGTGATGGCGTTTCGCAGCATGGGTGAGCGGGATGCGGCCTACGAGGATGTGCTTTGCCGGAAGGTTGCGGGGGCTGTGAAGATGGCTTCGGACCGGCTGGGTGCGGTGTCGCTTTCGGTGGGTCGGGCGCCGGTGCGAATCGGGTACAACCGGCGGGAGATGCGGAAAAACCGGATGGTGCTGGGGCACAATCCGGGCGGGCCGGAGGCGCCCTGGGTGGATGTGCTGCGGGTGGACCGTGCGGACGGGTCTCCGCTGGGACTTTTTTATGCCACGGCGGCGCATCCGGTGAATTTGCGTGGTCTGGAATTCAGCGCGGAGTTTCCGGGCTGCGCGGCACAGTTTATCGCCCGCAATTTTGACGGTGCGGTACCGATGTTCGCACAGGGCTGCTGCGGGGACATCAACTGTTGGCCGCAGGACGGGACGTTTGAGATGTGTGTGCGTCAGGGAGACCTGCTGGGGGCTGCGGCGCTTTCGGCGGCCCTTCAGGCGGAACCGGTAGAGGGGACGGCGCTGGCTTCGGCCTGCTGCGAGATCAACCTGCCGTTGATTATTCCGGGCGTGGCGGAGGCGGAGCAGGCGCTGGAAGAACAGCGGGAAAGATACGAACAGGGCAAGCAGGAGCCGAACATGACCCCTTACTTGCACCGCCAGCACAGCGGGCAGGTGGCCTGGGCGGAGGACTACCTTCAGGCGGCCCGAGAGGGAGGGGAACAGACCCAGGTATTTGAGGTTCAGACGATGCGCATCGGGGACCTGGCCCTGGTGGCCTACCCGGGGGAGATGTTTGTGGACTACCAGCTCACGATGGACCGGGAGGCGCCGTTTTCACGCACGTTTACCCTGGGGTATACCAACGGCTGCATCGGTTATGTGCCCACGGCAGACGCCTACCCGGAGGGGGGTTACGAGGTCGAGACGGCATTCCGGTATTACGGGACGCTGATGATTACGTCCGACTGCGAGGGGATGATTAAAGGGGCGACATTTGAGATGCTGGAGGGGTTGAAGGAGGCAGGCTGATCATGTTATTTGGATGTTTGGGATCCGATAGGAGTACCTTCTTTATGTGTATATATGAAATTTTCTGAGTTTTCGCTGCAGCCCGAGATTTTAGAAGCGCTCGACGAGATGGGGTATGAGGAACTGACGCCCATCCAGGAACAGGCTATCCCCCATGTTTTGGACGGAAAGGATCTGCTGGGGGTTGCCGAGACCGGTTCGGGAAAGACGGGGGCGTGCGGTGTGCCCCTGGTGCAGATGGTTGATCCTGCGCTGAATGCCCTGCAGGCCCTGATTCTGGTACCCACGCGGGAGCTGGCCCAGCAGTATGTGGCAGAGCTGGCGGAGATTGCCCGGTATACGCAAGTGGCGCCCTTTGCCATGTTCGGCGGATTTGACATGGCGATCCAGCGGGCCAAATTTCGGGATAAGGTGCATATCCTGGTGGCGACCCCCGGGCGGCTGATCGACTATTTGTGGAACAATTCTCTGCCCCTTTCTCATATCCGCACCATGGTCTTAGACGAAGCGGACGAGATGCTGAAGATGGGGTTTATCGAAAATGTGGATTTTATTCTTTCCTGTTTGCTTCACGACCACCAGACGCTGCTTTTTTCAGCCACCATGCCCAAAGCGGTCGGCCGGCTGGCCACGTCTTATTTGAAAGATCCGGTGCGGGTTGAATTGAACAGGGAGCAGATTGCACCGGCGTCTCTGTCGCACCATTTTCAGTATATCGCACGCGGGAACCGGTTGAAGGCGCTGGAGTCCTATTTACAAGACAAACAGATTTCTCAGGCCATTATTTTCTGCAATTCCAGGGAGGGCGTTGGAAGGCTTATTCAGGCGTTGAAGCGGACGTTCCGGTCGGTGGAATTCATCCATGGCGGGCTGGAGCAGCCCCAGCGGACCTCTATTTACAGGCGGTTTCGAGATCGAAGTATCCGGTTGCTGGTTGCTACAGATGTTGCCGCTCGCGGGCTGGATTTTACGCATGTCAGCCATGTGATCAACTACGAATTCCCCCAATCCGAAGAAGGGTATACGCACCGGTCGGGCCGGACCGGCAGAATGGGCCGGGCGGGCATTGCGATGACTTTTGTGGCGGACAGGGAACTGAACGCGCTCCAGCGCCTGATCCGGGTCAACCGTCTTGATCCCGTCTGGCAGGGCCGCGCCCCTTCTTTTTCCACTGCTTCCAGAACCGGGGACGAGAAGGGCCGACGGATCGGTGGAAGGGCGTCCCACCGCCGGGGGGGGGAGACGGCGCAGGCGGTCGTCGTAGTTCTGGACGGGTAACGTTTACTGAGGAGGCTGGCGATGCGGTTTGTTGTGATGCTTTATGTGCTGCTCTTTGCCTGGGTGGCGCCCCTTGTGTCCGAAGAAGTGAAAAAGGAGGGGTGGACCAAGGGGGCTGCTTCCGCAGCAGAGGCTTTTTCCAGGTATGCTCCAAAGCGGATCGGTGTGCTGCTGGTGGCTACGGACCGGAGTCCCAATTTGGGGTTCCGCTACGCGGGGCGTGCGTTGCATACCGAGAAACGGGAGTTTTCTTACAGTTATCACCGGATGGACCGCTGGTACGAACTGCGGCTCTACGAGGTCATACGCGAGGCGCTCCGGGAGAAGGGATACGAGGTCCGGTGTCTTAACAGGGACGCCTGGGAGGGACTGCGGCTGAAGGAGGTGGTGGCGCAGGCCGAAGGGATAGACGCGGCCTGTGTGGTGCATTACGGCATCCAGCGGACCCATGCCGTTCTGGATGGAGAAGGATATTCCTGGTGGGCGCCTTTTGAGGCGATGCGCTTGAGGGTCAAGTGTAAGGTTTTTGACCTTCCCGATGGAGATTTGATCTACGAGCTGGAAGGGGAGACGCTGGGCACAGAAGAGCTGTACCCCGGGCTGGGAGAGATGGTGATGGAGGAACCGCTTCATCCAACTGGATACGATCGCCACGGAAAGGATAGCCCCTATAAAATTGCGATTTATCATACTTCGTTACAGGATCCAAGAACGGGGAAACGGGTTATTCCGATGATCCGAACCTCGGAAGGATCGCTGGATATTTCTTATTTGGAGAGCATTGGGGAAGTGGGAGGGCGGCTTACGAGGAAAGATCCGGTGACGGGAATGGATATTTTGGAACGAGAGGAAATGAAGGAAGTTAGTGTTTTGAGCCGACTCCTTGAACACGTGACGTATCGTCCTGCGGCGGATGAGATCGAATATTTCGATCTGGTCTCCATCGGAATGTGCGGCGAGATGGTGCGCGAAAAAATTCCGGAGCGGCGTCCGTAGGGGGGGCAGTCCGGGCCGTGTTTCAGCATATTCACGATAGAAAAGGATAGACTACTGTGGACAAGTTCAAGGTAAAAGAGGTGGAATTAGAACCGGAGATTCTGGGGCTCAAGTTGGACAGCGACAGGTTTTCTCTGACGATTGCCCCTCAACTTGGCGGTAAGATTACCTCCCTGATTAACAAGAAGACCAGGCGGGAATTTATCGCCCGAACCAATGTCCCCTACCGTCGCCGGACCTACGGGGACCGCTTTGAGGACTATGAACGCGACGGCGTCGATGAATGTTTTCCCGCGGTTGGGGCCGGTTCTTTTCCGGCGTTTCCCTGGGAAGGCACCCAGGTGCCGGACCACGGAGAGGTCTGGACGCTGCCCTGGGAGCACCAGGTTAAACAGGGGCGGCTGCACATGTGGGTGCGAGGGGTGAGGTTTCCCTATGTGTTTGAACGCCAGATCAGCTTTGAGACCCTGGCCCGCAAGGAGCAGCCTTACATCCGGTTTTCCTACCGGGTTCGGAACGAGAGCCCGTACGATATGCCCTTCGTTTACGCGTTCCATCCTCTGTTCCGGGTTGAAACGCGTACCCGGATTCTAATTCCGCAGGGCACAGACGTGGTTTCTTACACAAGTACCGAAGACCGCCTGGGACCGCCGATGACGCGGCACGTATGGCCCAATGTAACCGACCTGACCTTAGACAAAGCCTACAACCGCAGCGCGGTTCGTTCGAGCCGGAACAAGGAGGCCGAGAAGCTTTTTACGACTCCTCTGGAGCAGGGGCGGTGCGCGCTGGTCTATCCAAACGGGGAGTTTATCGGGTTCCTGTTTCCGGCCAAAAAACTCCCGTATCTGGGGCTGTGGATCAACGAAGGCGGGTGGTACAACCTCCACCACGTGGCCTTAGAGCCATCCACGTCCCAGGTTGACCGGTTAGATGTGGCCCAGGGGTTAAAATCGTGCGGTGTGGTGCCCGGCAACGGTGTGTTCGAATGGGATATTAGTATTATTATGGGTAAGGGCGAGGAGCTGACCGATCTGCTGGGGGAGTTTTGATGTGTTGAAATATGTGACAGCGGGGGTTTTGCTGGGTTTTATGCTGGTGGCCGGACAGGGCCGAGCAGGGGCGGATGAGGGGATGACGCTCATCCGGGTACATACCGAAGAGGGGGAGAACTGGTTCTATATTGATCGCTACGAGGTTACGGTTGCGGCATTTCGGGCGTTTGATTCGGAGTACAAATCGTATGAGGCGTATTTTGAGGATCCGAACTTACCGGTGACCGGTACCTCCTTTCTTAAGGCCCGGGCCTATTGCCAGGCGCAGGGGAAACGGCTGCCGACTTCGGAGGAGTGGCAGCTGGCCTGTCTTGGACCGGAGGGACTGACCTATTCTTACGGAAATAGCTGGGATCCGGCGAAGGCCCGGATGGGGCGCAGGATCTGGACCGACGGACCTAAGGCGGTGGGGTCTTATGAGGCGAACGGATACGAGATTTATGATATGGTAGGCAACGTGTGGGAATGGGTGGACGATGGGGAGGCGGAAGGGGAGCGGCGCTCTGTGTACGGGGGGTCCTGGACGAACGGCCCCCGGCAGACCCGGTGCAGCGTAGGGATGAAGTCCGCTCCCGATCAGCCGGTGCTCAATTACGGGTTTCGGTGCGCCCGGTCCGTTACGGAGGCCGATCGGGCCCGGATTGCCCAGGAGGAGGAGGCCAAGCTGCAAAAGGTGAAGGCCGCTGCGGCGCGCGAGGCGGCCAGACGCCGGGCCGCACAGGAGGCGGTGGAGGCCGCCCGGAAGGCCAGGGTCGATGCAGAGGCCCAGAAGGTCCGGGGGGCGGAGCTTGCCGTGCAGCGCGCAAAAGAGGCGGAAGCGGCAAGGAAGGCCGAAGCGTTTGCCCGCAAGATTGCCCATATGGTGCTGGTGATCTCCACGGTCGCCCGGGAGTTCTACATGGACCGGCACGAGGTTACCGTGGAGGCGTTTCGGGCATTCGATCCGTCCTACCGCCCCAGTGAGTTCTCGGCAGGGGACCGGATGCCTGCGACCGGTGTGACCTTTGAACAGGCCGCGGCCTACTGCCGGTCGATTGGCAAAGGCCTGCCCACTGCCGAGGAGTGGGTGAGCGCCTGCATGGGGGAGAAGGGCTATCTCTTTTCTTACGGCCGCCGGTTTGATGCGTCTCGGGCGCGGACCGGTCTGGCGTGGTTCGCCGGGGCCGATACGGTGGGCGTGGGCGCACCCAGCACTTACGGCGCTACGGATATGGTGGGCAATGTGTGGGAATGGGTGGATGGATGGTACGACGATGCCCAGACGCTGCAACTGCTGCAGGGAGGGAGTTGGGTAAATGGGGCGGCCCGGGCGAAGTGTTCGGGAACGATGTGGGCGCGTCCTGGAAGCAGTCGCGCAGATTTTGGATTTCGCTGCGCGGTAGATAAAGAGTGAAGCTAAGCGTTCACCGCAGAGACGCGGAGGACGCGGAGAAAAGCCAAAAGAAGAAGAATTCTAAGGGACTCCTAATTGCAGAAGGGGGCAAGATGGGTGTGAAAGGGAAGAATCGTATGTTGCGTTGCACGGGGGTGACGCTTACACTTGTGCGGTGGCAGTGTGCTCTGCTGCTTTGTGCGGGGCTGTGGGCATGCGGTGTGGATCAGGCGGATGTTTCCAAGACCGAACAAGAGGCGCTGAGGGTTCTGCTGGACCTTATGCGGGACCGGCACCTGGAAGGCGCGATAGCCGGTGAAGCGGCCAGGGTTCTGGGAAGGATCAAAGACCCTGATACAGTGCCCGCGCTGATTGAGGCGCTTGGGTATCCGGAGGAATTTGTGGTTTTCAAAGCGGTTATGGCCCTGGGTCAGATCGGCGATCCCCGGGCGGTGGACCCTTTAGAAAAGCTCTTTCGGGAGAGTAAACGGCCCTTTTTGCAGATTGAAGCCGCGGTTGCCTTAGAGCGGTTGGGCCAGGCAGGGAAAGCGGGCTGGCTGGCCGAAACCCTCCAGAAGGGAGAGACCAGCATCCCTCGGTCCAATGCGGCGGCGGCTCTGGGCCGGCTTGGGGATGCATCGCATGCTTCGGCTCTGCGACAGGCATTTGGGGAGGGTACGGATTCGATTGTGCGGTCGAGTGCGGCGCTGGCCCTGGCCAAGCTGGGAGATCGGGAGAGCCTGCCGGCGGTTGGGAATGCGCTGGTGCAGTCCAAGGATGTGTCGATGTCGATGGTGATGATCGAGGCCTTAGAGGTGTTTGGAGGCGCCGAAGCTGCATCTTATCTGGAGGCCGCATTTCGGGAGGGGCAGCCTTATACCGTGCGTATGCGCTGTCTGGATGGGCTGGGCAAGATCGGGGTCCAAACCCTGGGTCCCTACCTGCAGGGTCTTGCTTCCGGGAATGCCAATATGGCCGATCAGATGCTGGCAATAGAGGGGCTGGGCAGGATTCAGGATAGCACGGCGGCGCCCCTGCTGCGGTCTGTTTTTCGGAGCAATCCGAACCTGCCAACCCGGCTGGGGGCGGCGTGGGCGCTGGCCAGGCTGGGACACGGTATGGAGATTGCCCCGGAAGTGGAGACCGACCTTGCCCACAGCAACGAGTCTTATCAGATAAAAGCGGCAGAGGTTCTGGAGATGATCGGCGATGAGCGCCGAATCTTTGCGCTTAAGGAGGGGTTGTTCTGGGCGGGCAGCCTCGGGTTTCGGCAGGCCGCTGCCAAGGCTCTGGGAGGGACTGAGAGCCCCGATGCGGTAGAGGCTCTCAAAGAGGGGTATGCCCGGAACGAGGTGTTTGAGGTGCAGGTAGAGATTGTGGCGGCGCTGGGGAGAATTCCGCTGCCCCAGGCGCGCGATGCCCTGCAAGACATTTTGAAGCGGACCGAATACACCGAGATTCAGGCTCTGGCTCTGCGAGGTCTGAGCCGGTCCGGAGACCTGAACCAGCTGGGGGTGTTGAGACGGTATCTGAAGGCGCAAAAGCCGGAGGTGCGGTTTCGGGCTGCTGATGAGATTTTTAAACTAATCCGGGAGCGTGCGGCGGATGGGGGAGAAGGGGAGGGATGACGGCCGGCGGTCTGCTATAAATTATCTTGACTTCGGTCAGTAGAATAGTAGATTAAAGCATGAGCAGTCAGGGTATCCGATAAGGAGGGATCCGTGCGTATTGATGAAGAAATTCGGGATGATGTGGCCGTTCTCAAAGTGAGCGGAGCTTTGATGAGCGGGCCGGATGTGGCGCCTTTTCACGACCATATCAAGCGGCTGATCAAAGACGGTATGATCCAGGCCGTGGTGGATTTTTCGAAAGTGAAATGGTTTGGAAGCGCCATGCTGGGCGTGCTGATCGCCAGCTTGACCACGATGCGCAATGCAGGAGGGGATCTGCGGCTGACCGGGATCACCGAAAAGATCGACAGTATTTTGATGGTGACGCAGCTGGCCGGAATTTTCCGGACGCTGGATACGGTGGACCGGGCCGTGGGAAGCTATAAGACCCAGCCTCCTGAAGGCAACGCGCCGTAGGCGCTCACGGCTGTGTGCGCCAGGTTTTTTTTTCGGGGGAAGAACAGGGAGTCCGCAATGGTGAAGACCAGAATCTGGCTGGTTGCGGCACTGTGTCTGCTTCCGATATCGAGTGGGGCTCAGACGCCGGCAGATGTCGATTTTAACGAAAACGGAATTGTCGACTACGGCGATTTTCTCGCCTTAGCCAGGGCGTTCGGGTCCACCCAGGTCCGGTTCGATCTGAATGGAAACGGTGTGGTGGACTTCCCGGACTTCATGATGTTCGCAGGAGTATACGCGCAGTATGTGGGGGTGCCGGGCGGGAGCGATCAGAGCGCGATTCTTACAGAGGAGGCTGCCGGGCGGGTTGAGATTTTCGAGCTGCCCGAACGGGGCAGCCGGCCTCACGATATTGTGGTTGACGCCCAGGGGACGGTCTGGTTTACGGAGATGGGGGCCAATCGGATTGGCCGGCTTGATCCGAGGACGGGCGTGTTTGTGGAGTACCCTTTGCCCACACCGGGGGCACAGCCTTATGGTATTGCGGTCGATTCTCGGGGGCAGATCGGGTTTACGGAGATCGGGGCCAACCGGGTCGGGCGTTTGGACCCGGTTTCGGAGGAACTCCGGGAGTTTGTGGTGCCCACGCCGGGGAGCCGGCCGCATAGCCTGGCGTTTGACCGGAGAGACCTCCTCTGGTTTACGGAGGAATCGGGCAACCGGATCGGGCGTTTGAATCCGGTTGACGGGACGTTTGAGGAATATCCGCTCTCCACGCCGGCCGCAGGTGTTGACGGTCTTCAGGTGGATGAAAACGGGCATCTCTGGTTTGCGGAACGGGCCCTGGGAAGGTTGGGACGGCTGGATCCGGTTAGCGGTGAGATCGTGGAGTTCCAGATTCCGGGCGACGATCTGAAGCTCCGGCAGATTGCGCTGGATTCGGGAGGGCGTATCTGGTTTACAAATACCAGTCTGAAAGGGCTGGGTGTTTTTGATCCCGAAACCGAAAATACAACATTTTATCAGCCTCCTGTTGAGATTCCAGATCTGAACGCGGTTGCGGTCGATTTGAGCGACCGGGTCTGGTTTGCAGGGCGCGAGTCGAATCGGATTGCCAGGTTCGATTTGGAAGTCCGTCGCTTTCGGGTGTATCCGCTCCAGCCTTCCGGGACGGGGGTGGGCAATTTGACCGTTGGTGTGTCGGGCGTTGTCTGGTTTACAGATCCTGGAAAAGACAGGATTGGAAGGGTGGAAGATACAGGGCCTTAGGTGCGGCCTGTTACAGAGGATTTGGCGGTTATATGCACGCTCTGATCCGGATGGTCGGGGCGTGTTTTTGTGGGTCGGTGTAAAAAGAGATTGACATTGCAAAAGGTGTTCGGTACTATTCCAGCCTTGAAAAGACACCCTACGGTTGGTTTTCATTTTTATGTGTACAAGATGATGCGAGACTGCGCTGGAACTTTTTTGCTGGTCTTTTTGCTGACGCCCTGGCCGGCCTGGGCCGCAGCAGATCGGCTCGTTTTGATCTCTCCCCATCCGGACGAGGTCCAAAACGAATTCGAGGCGGCTTTCAAGCGGCACTACCGGCAGGAGGTTGGCCGTGAGGTTGCCCTGGAGTGGCTCGACTTTGGGGGGGGAACCAGCACCATCCTGCGGTATATCAAATCGGAGTTTGCACGTACGCCGAAGGGGATCGAGGTGGACCTCTTTTTCGGCGGCGGGCTGGACCCTTATACGGAACTGGCCGAGCTGGGGCTGTGTTCTCCCTACAGGCTATCGGACGCGCTGCTGGACCCGCTGCCGGAGGGGATCGGCGGGGTGCCGATCTACGATAGAGACCACCGCTGGTACGGCGCGACCCTCTCGGGATTCGGGATCGTTTACAACCGGAAGGTTCTGGATATACTCGATTTTCCGATTCCGGAAACCTGGGCGGATCTGGGGGATCCGAGATTCTTTTCGTGGGTGGGGTCGGGGGATCCCCGGACCAGCGGCAGCGTGCATATGGTTTATGAGCTGATCCTCCAGGCCTACGGGTGGGAGCGCGGGTGGGAGGTGATTACCACGCTGGGAGCCAATGTGCGCCATTTTGGCTCGGGCGGCGCCCAGGCTCCCAAGGATGTGGCCGTGGGAGAGGTGGCCTGCGGGCTTTCGATTGATTTTTACGCCTGGGCGCAGGTCGCCAAAGTGGGAGAGGCTTACGTGGGCTTTACCATGCCGGACAACCTGACCATTGTCAATCCGGATGGGCTGGCCATTCTCAAAGGCGCCCCCAACTTAGAGGTTGCCCAGGCCTTTGTGCGGTTTGTGATGTCGGCGCCCGGACAGAAACTCTGGTTTTTTAAGAAGGGAGCGCCCGGGGGGCCCGCTGTGACTCAGTTGAATCGGTTTACGGTGCTGCCCGATCTCTACGGCCGGTTTCGGGAAGATGCGGCGGTGGCCCTGAATCCCTTTGAGTGGACCTCCGATCTGGTTTACGATTCGGAGGTGGGATCGGCCCGCTGGAGCGTTATAAACGACCTGATCGGGGTGCTGGTAATCGATTCCCACCAGCAGCTTCAGCAGGCCTGGAAGCGGGTGATGAAAGGTGGGGTGACCCAGGACGAAATCAGGCGCCTTTCGGCGATGCCGCTGTCCGAGACGGAGTGCCTGAGGCTGGGCGCACGGTGGCGCAATGCGGAAATGCGCAACCGGATGCTGGCCGAGTGGACGGCGTTTGCCCGAAAGAAATACGGAGACCCCCACCGAAGTCCCTATCTCCAGATACTGGATGTATTGACGTTCTGCTTTCCGCTGGGGATTGCCGGGGCGATGATGTTCTACCTGTGGCGGATGCGATAAGGCCGGGGCGCAGGGCGCTTCCGGAATGTTCTCTCATGATTCGAATTTTTTCCTACTCCAGAGAATCAAAACGGATGGAAACACCCGGACTTGCGGAACTGCCCCGGCATATCGCCGATCGGAGCCGCATGGTCTGGGTGGACTTAGAGGATCCTACGGATGAGGAGACGGGGGTTTTAGGCGGGATCTTCGGCTTCCACGTCCTGGCGGTTGAGGACTGTATGCAGGGTGATCACCTGCCCAAGATCAACCTGTACGACGGCTATCTTTTTCTGATTGTTCACGCCGTCGATTTTTCACGGGGAGGCGATGGGTTCTCCACCCTGGGGGCGGGGATTTTTATTGGAGAAAATTATCTGGTGACCCACCATAAAAAGCAGATCAAAGGTATTTTTGATACCCGCGGACAGGTGGCCAAGAACCCCGGGTCTCTGCTTCGGTCGCCCGACTGGCTGCTGCACAGCATTTTAAATGCTGTGATCGATAACTACAAACCGATTCTCCAGAGGCTGGGCGACCGGATTGAGATCCTGGAAAAGGGGCTGCTTTATTCCCCTAAGGAGGGCCACCTGCACGACCTCTTGGGGTTGAGGCGGGAGATCTTCCACCTTCACCGGGTTGGGAATCCGCACGGGGAGATTCTCCAGAGGATCGGAGATCTGTCCTGGGTTGCGGAGGAGAATCGGGTCTATTTTCGGGATATTTACGATCGCCTGCTCCGGATTTCGCAGGCTGCAGATCTCTACGGAGAAATGCTTTCGGGCACAACCGAGGCCTACATGGCAATGGCTTTTAGACGGATGAGCCGCACCGTGAAAACGCTGGCGGTTGTGGCTACGATCGTGATGCCGTTAACGCTGATTGCCGGGATCTACGGAATGAATTTTAAGCAGCTGGCTTGGGAAAACGGATATTTTGCGGTGCTGGGAGTGATGGTCGTACTGATGCTGGGGATGCTGGCGGCGTTTAAGAAGAAGGGGTGGTTTTGAGGGGAATCAGCGAATCAGAGATTCGCTGATTCTCTTTTGCCGTTAAGGACTGACAATGGTCGGCGTAAGGCTGGAGAACGTCACCAAGCGGTTTGACAACGTGGTGGCTGTGGATCGCGTGAGTCTGGATATTCAGAAGGGGGAGTTCTTTTTTCTTTTAGGGCCTTCCGGGTGCGGCAAATCGACCCTGCTGCGGCTGATCGCGGGGCTGTATCAGCCGGAAGGGGGGCGCGTGTTCTTCGACGACCGGGATATGACGGAGATCCCTCCCAACGAACGCAATACGGGAATGGTCTTTCAGAACTACGCGCTTTGGCCCCATATGACGGTTTGGAAGAACGTGGAGTACGGCTTAACGATACGGAAGGTCTCCCAGGAGGATCGTCTTAGACGGGTTCTCAAGGCGCTGCAGATGGTGCAGATGGAAAGCTATGCAGAACGTTCTCCCAACCAGTTGTCCGGGGGGCAGCAGCAGCGGGTTGCGCTGGCCCGGGCGCTGGTGGTGGAGCCGGACGTGGTTTTGTTAGACGAACCGCTTTCCAACTTAGACGCCAGGCTGCGTTTAGAAATGCGGGAGCAGATCCAGGATCTGCACCGACAGATCGGCATTACCATGATTTATGTCACGCACGATCAGAAGGAGGCGCTGGCCATGGCCGACCGGATGGCCGTGATGCGGATGGGCCGGGTGGGCCAGGTGGGCGATCCCCGTTCGCTGTATGCGCGTCCGTCCAGCCGGTTTGTGGCCGATTTTATCGGAGAGATCAATCTGCTTCCGGGCGAGGTGTCGGCCGTTGAACCCGAGGTCCGGGTGGAGACGGCGCTGGGGACGATTCACGGCCGGATGGCCGATGAGGGGATACAGAAGGGCGATCGGGTGTTCTGCGCTGTCCGTCCGGAGGCCCTGTCCTTTCTAGAAGGGGAACCGGCCGGAAAAGAAAACGTGGTGTCGGGACAGGTGCAGCACGTGATCTACCTGGGCGATTTAGAGCAGTATACCGTGGAGCTGGTGGACGGCACCCAGGTCAAGCTGGTAGAACACAATCCCCGGCGGCAGAAGGCGGCTTCGGGAGAGGGCGTGAGGCTCCGGTTCAGTCCGGATGCGGTTGTGATTTTGCAGGATGAAGGGGGGCAGGATGCTGAGGCGATATGATCTGAACTGGCCCACCCTGATTTTTCTGGGCGGGCTGGCCGTCTTTTTTATCCTCTTCCTGTTCTATCCACTCTCGCACGCCTTTTTCAACGCGGTGGTGGTCAACGGGGAGTTCTCCCTGGTGTTTTTCGAATTGATGGTGACCAATCCGGTGTATCTGGAGATGATTCTGAACAGTTTCCGGCTGGGGGTGATGACGACCCTTGCAACGACCCTGCTGAGCCTGCCGCTTGCGTTTCTGCTGGTGCGTTACAACTTTCGCGGCAAGGGGTTTCTAAACGGCCTCATCCTGGTGCCACTGGTGCTGCCTCCTTTTGTGGGGGCGATCGGGATGAAGCAGATGTTCGCCCGTTTCGGATCGATCAATCTGTTTCTGATGAAACTGGGCATTGTGGACCAGCCGATTGACTGGTTCGGCGGGGGAGGGTTTGTAGGGGTTGTGATCTTAGAGGTGCTGCACCTGTACCCGATCATGTATCTGAACGTTGCGGCTGCGCTGTCCAATGTCGATCCCAGCCTGGAGGATGCGGCTCGCAATATGGGCAGCAGCGGGTTCCGGCTTTTTCGGACGGTGACGTTTCCCCTGATGCTGCCGGGCTATTTTGCCGGAGCGATTATTGTCTTTATCTGGGCGTTTACGGATCTGGGCACACCGCTGATTTTCAACTACCGGCAGGTGGTGGCCGTTGAGATTTTCAACTCGATTTCGGATATTAACGAGAATCCGATGGCCTATGCCTTAGTGGTCTTTGTGCTGTTGCTGACGGGTTTCTTTTTCTATCTCTCCAAAGCCCTGCTGGGCAGCAGGCGGTACGAGATGATCGGCCGCGGGCATGTGGGGTCTGCGTCGCGGCCGGCATCACGGAGGATGGTTTTTTTGATCTACGGGTTGATGCTCTCTCTGACGGCCGTGGCCATGGTGCCCCATTTGAGCGTGTTTCTGACCTCCATTTCCGAACGCTGGTTCATGTCGGTCCTACCTCAGGAGGTAACCGGCAAGTACTACGGGATGGTCTTCGATCATCCAATCGCCGCTTCCAGCATCCGGATGAGTCTGATGCTGAGCGTGCTGAGCGCGGCGGCCGATGTGGTGCTGGGAGTTGCGATTGCCTATCTGCTTTGCCGTACGCGGGTGCCCTTCAAGGGGGTGATCGATGCGGTGGCCATGCTTCCCCTGGCCCTGCCGGGGCTTGTGCTGGCCTTCGGTTATCTGGCCGGGTACTCGGGGACGTTCTTAGACGTCCGGCAGCACTCCCCTGTGCCCCTCCTGGTGATTGCGTATGCGGTACGCCGTTTGCCCTACATGGTCCGGGCGGCTTACGCGGGGTTCCAGCAGACGAGCGTGGCTTTGGAAGAGGCCGCGCAGAACCTGGGGGCGTCGCGGATGCGGACGATGCTGCAGATTACCTTTCCCTTAATTCTGGCCAACTTAGTGGCGGGGGGCATCCTCTGTTTCGCTTTTGCCATGCTGGAGGTCAGCGACAGCCTGATTCTGGCCCTTAAGGACGAATATTATCCGATTACCAAGGCGATCTACGCCCTGATGGGAAGAATTGCGGACGGCCCTTATATTGCCAGCGCCATGGGGATATTCGGCATGGTGCTCCTGATTATCAGCCTTTTTCTGGCCGGACGGTTTCTGGGACATCGGATGGGTGAGCTGTTCAGAGCATGAGAAGTAAAAAGGAAAAAGGAAGATGCTCCTGGTTGTGTTGCTATTGCTGCTGATTGTTCTTATCATCTTTCGTTTGACCGGCGGGGTCGGGCGGCGGAAAGAGGCGTCGGCCTTTGATACGGAACGGGTTGCTGCGGAAGTGGCGGAGGTTACGGAGAAGGCATTCGGGCAGGAGAAACGGGCCCTTTCTGCTTTGGATCGACGCCCGGTTGTGGGCCCTGTTCTCTTAGAGTTGATGAACCGGCTGGGGGTGGATCGCGCGCTTGCGGTGGAGAATCTGGAACGGATGGGCTTTCCGGCCGATGGGCTGACGGATCAGGGGAAGGGGCCCCATCTCTCGGTCGTCCATTCCGCAGAGGCGCTCGAAGACGCCTTAGAACGGGCGCTGCTGGTGGGCATTCACGTGGCGCGGATCGACGACGACTATGCCGGTGTGGGGGACGATTATTTAGACATTGAAACGCTGGCGCGGCGGGCGGAAGCCGCAGAGGTCGAGTTGTTTGGTGAGGCGCGCCGGGAGCGCTATACCTTCTACGGCAAGGCGGCCCTGGTTCTTCAAGATATGCTGCAGGACGAGCCCGAGGGCGAACGCCGGGAAGCGCTTCGGGATCTGCTGAAGGCGTTTGACGAACAGGTCGAAGCGCTGCAGGCGGAGATGGACCGGGCTATGGCAAAGATGCCGGAGCCGGAGACGCTCTCCTGGGGCGACAGCCGGGACCGGCGGCTGTATTATTTCAAAATGGGGGTCACCAACTCCCTGAGGCGGAGCGGACATTTAGAGAGTTTGGGCCACCTCTACAGGCGCCAGGGCGTGAACTACGATGTGGAAGAGGCGTACCACTTAGCCGCACAGGAATGCCCGCCGCTGGTGCTGGCAGATGAGATCGAGATTGACCGGCTGCTTTGCATGGGGCCCTCCGAGGTCCAGGGACTGGTTCGAGGGGCCCTGCCAAGACCTTAGGCCCTTTAAAACGCGATGGAAGCGGATGTGAGAACGGGTTGGTTCGCCGATCCGTGTGGAGAGGGTGGTGTGTTATGCTGGAAAAGGTGTCGGTGCTTTTTGTTCTGTCCGCTGATTCGACAGAAGATGCCGCGGCTCAGGAGACGCTGCGGGGGATTTCGTCTCAGACCTATCCATCTTCTCTGATTGAGGTTGTTCAGGTCCAGTATGTGCCGGGCGAACCGGGAGCCCATACATCGGCGCTGAACGCCGCGCGGGAGGGGGCCACGGGTGCGTTTGTGGTCCATGCGGAACCGGGCGTGGTTTGGGACGGGAATAAGTTTGAGCGACAGGTGTACCGGCTACAGGACACCCCTTCGGCAGGGGCGTGCGTGCACCGGATGACCGCCCGGGACCGGCAGGGAAAGACCTGGGCGCTGGATCTTGAGGGAATACGCGCGTACGGCCCCCGCATTGGGTGTTTTTTGAGGTCGCCCTGGGGGCCCGGCGCAGCCATGCTCCAACAAGAGGTGATAGCCGATCTGGGTGTGTTCCGGAATGTAGAGGAAGTCCTGTGGGAATATGCCGTCCGCCTGGTGGGCAAAGGGCACGACCTGGCGCTTTTAGACGAGGACCTGGCGGTCTGGAATCTGGACGATCCGCTGGAGGAACGGCGGCCCCTGGCGCCGGGGCAGCCCCGTTATCGGTTTCTGAAATCGTATCTGGACCGAACCTCGCCGGAGGCGCTGTTCTCCGGCAAGCGTCCGGAACCGGCCGGCCAGCTTGTGCTGGCGGGACTTTATGAGAAAAACGACGATCTGGAGGCGTGCCACGCTCTCTGTCTGGAGGCGGGCAGGAAGGCCGATTGCCCTAAGGCGAGCTACTGGCACGGGATTGTGCATCGGCGGGAACCCGATTTTTCCAATGCCAGGGGCTGGTTCCAAAAAGCGGCAGACCTGTCGGCCCTGTCCGAGATTTATCGGGAGGTTTGTGCCTTTCTCCCACGCGCGCTTCAGGTTCCCGACTACGGAGCGGCCCGGGAGGTGGCGCTCCGGTTCCTGCAGCATCTGCAGTCTCACGGGACGTGGGACGCGCTTTATTTTGTGGATCTGTGCGAGGCCTGCGTGAGAGGGGGAAGCGCAGAGGAGAGGAGGCTGCTGGAGGAGGTGCAGGAGATCGAGTTTAACACGCTGTTTGACTGGACGTATCGGATGGCGGTGGAGTAGAGGGATTGCGGATTGCGGAATGCGGATTGCGGAATAGGAGATTTTAAATCTGAAATCCGCATTCCGCATTCCGCAATTTTATGTACGGTTGGGGATGCGGCGGCGGAGGGGGGGGACAAGAAGCAGGGCGATGAGCGCTTCGGGGCCGATGTAGCTGAGGTTGTAGAGGGCTTTAATTGATCTCCCATTCATATCTCTCGGTGCGGGCGAACCCTCGTTTTTATCTGTCTTTGTGCCATTCAGATCAGGAACTCAGGACCTTTTCTACGATCAGGGAAACGGCCTTGAAGATGTCCAGGGCGCCCTCATCCACGAACACCACTTTCGCCGCTCGAATTGCATTCGTGTCCCCCAGATCCCCTTCCTTTGCTGCTTCGAGGGCCTTGCCGGTCAGGGCCGTGCCCTTGGACACCACGTGCAGGGTCCACCCCTCGGAATTCACGGTGCCCTTCGCGCTTTTAACGACCAGCAGATTCGTCTTTACCTTAGATCCCTCCAAAATCTCCATGGGACGGTCGTGGAGGATCACGATGACCCGTGCCCTTCCCAACTTGGCGATTACCTTCTGCTTGCCCGAGTAATCCGCCAACACCAGAAGATCCACGTTGTAGCTCTTAACGGTAAGATTTTGGGGGAGGACACCCTTCAACTGCTTTTGATCTTTTTTGTTCTTTCCTGAGTAGACTATATACACATCCAGATCTTGAGCCCAGGCTGTTGGGGAAAACAATCCCCACAGGAGAAAGAGGCCCAGAGCGATTGCGATTGTTTTGTTTGCTGTTTTTAATGCGTTCATTTCAACCCCTCCTGCACTTACGTCGAGTTGATTATAAAGGATTGACAAACAAGAGGCTCTATTCATATACGCGAGCGTTCCCTAAAACGCGAAGATCACAGAGGCCATGTTCATCTTTACGAACTCCTTCCCTCCGGCGTTTTGAAAGGGAGGGGGGGCATTTGCAAAATCGTGGAGCCTTGTGCGTTGCCATTCGTATCGGAAGCGGGTATTGGGGGCAACCTGCCATTCCGCTCCCACAGTGATCCGGCTCCGATCGAATGGGGTGAAGGGGGCCTTGTCGTTGGTGTCCACCTCGTCGTAGCGCACGATCAACCGGAGGAAGCGATCCCTCTCCCACCGGGCGGGAATGGCGGACCCTTCTATGTACCAGGCGTACATGGTGTAGTCGCCGGTGGTGGTGTTGATGGGGGCAGGACCCATGAGGCCGGCATCCGCCACCGGGTTAACGTCTGCGTCCTGCTCCACGTCGGCCGTCACGTATTCTCCCTTGACCATCCAGTGCCTCGCCAGCAGGTTCAGGTGGCCCCCCCACATCTGCAATTTCTTCGTGGAGGCCGGGTCCCAATCTCCCCGATACCAGGAGACGCCTATGTCTAAGGGAACACTTGTGCTCTTGAACGTGGTTTTAATCACGACGGTTTTGTTATTGTTATTGTCCATCAAGTCGTTGTTTGTTTCGTTTTGTACGAGTCCATCTCTGGGCCGGACCGTCGGGAATACCGTCATCTGCATCTGGCCATCGCCCATCTGGCCGCTTTCCATCTGGCCGCTTTCCATCTGGCTGCCTCCCATCTGGCTGCCTTCCATCTGGCTGCCTTCCATCTGGCCATCGCCCATCTGGCCATCGCCCATCTGGCCATCGCCCATCATCATCATCGGGGCGTCCAATTGGATCGTATTGGCATCCAGGACATTGGAATCGGAACCCAGACCGTTGATCACTGCCAACTTAAAGTCCAGGATGCCCACATCGCCAAGGAGGCTGTTCCAGTTGACCACGGCCCCTGCGTCGGACCAGCCGAACCCGTGAAACTTGAGCGCGATTCCGTTGACCGGGGCAAGGTTCCACGCGGTAAAGGGCTGGCTCATGAGGGTCTGTCTGAAGTTCGGCTTGTTCTCGTTATAGGAGAGAAAAGGGACAAGGATCTTTCCGATCCGGAAGCTGAGGGTCTCTGTGGATTGGATATCAACATAGGCGTAGTTGGCCGTATACCGGGTGCCGTTGTCCCCCATTTCGATTTCTGCGGAGGCCAAAATTGCGTCTGTAATGGTGAAATCTAAGAAGAGGGAGAACTCCCGAAGCTGGATAAAGCCATTGTTAAGGGACTTCTTGCCGACCTGGTTGGGGAGCCCGTTGTGGTCCATATAGTGCATATTCCCGTAACCACTGATATGCAGTTTTTCTTGCGCGGTCGCAACAGCAGCCGTCCCGACCAGGAATGCGCAGAGAAACAGCACCCACACGATGTTTGAATTAAGTCTCGCACACATCTGAGCCTCCTTTTTTGACCATTGCGTCGCCGACGAGGAAATATCATCTACTTTCTTTTTCGGGCGCCAGCGGGACAGGGGTGATTTCGGTTGATCTCCTGGGTGCAATCCGCAATTTTATGTACGGTCGGGGATGCGGCGGAGGAGGGGGGGGACGAGAAGCAGGGCGATGAGCGCTTCGGGGCCGATGTAGCTGAGGTTGTAGAGGGCCGAATAGCGCCATACGCTTACCCCTTCCGGGGCGTAGCTGCCGAAAAAGACGATGCCGGAGGTGAAGTGAGAGAACCACCGGGCGAGGCTGCCCAGGAGAACACCGGTTCGGGGAGCACGGGGCGTGGCGGCCGAGAGGCCCAGGAGGGCGAAGGGGAGGGGGTAGTCGAGCAGAAGCTGTACGGGGTGGACGATAAAGGGGCCGAAGAGGAGCTTCAGGATGCCGGTTAACAGGCCGGCCAGGATGCCGGGGCGGATGCCCTGCCAGAGCGCGAGGAAAAGGATGGGGACGGCTTCCAGGGTGATGGAGCCCCCCTGGGGCAGGCGATAGAGTTTGATATATCCCAGGATGAGGGCCAGCGCCGCAGTTGCAGCCACGGCGGTGAGGCCTCGGACGCCGGGGTGAGAGGAGGACGCCATGGTATTTGTCAAAAAGCTCGGCGCATGCGGTCGATCATTCGGATGCGGACGCCTCATCGGCGGCGGCGTCTTCTCCAACCTCTTGTTTTATTTCGTCTTGGCGGGCCTGGTCGGCAAGTTCTCTGTTCGTTTTTTGATAGTGGATATTCAGGTCCTGAAAAAAGGCCTTAAGGGGGGCGAAAGCCTGTTTTTCAAATTCTCCGCGTTTTTGCCGGATGGCTGTGCGGCCGGTGGCGGTGTTCACATTCCCGTACTGATTCAAGGCGAGGCCCTCCATCTGTCCCCGATCGCTCTCCCACCAGGTCAACAGTTCTCTGCAGACGATGCGGCAGCGTTTGAGTTCGGGGGCCTGGAGGTCGTTCAGTTTTTGCCGAACATAGCTTGTCGCGTGTTCCTCCTCCTCTGAGGTACACGGCAGAAGGAGCGCCTCAATTTCCTCCCTGGCGCTTTTTTTGTCTTCTTTACCGACCCCTTCCTGATTGGATGTATTTTCGCGTTCTAAGTTCTTTATTTTCTGCTGCTTGGCGCCTGAAGCCCGGTTGGACTCCAAGACCAGGTTGGCCAGCCCGGAGAGGGCCGAGTCGTAGAGTTTGACCATCACCTGACTGGGATGGCTGGGGTTCGAGCGGTAGTTCTCTTTTTCGACCTGAAGACGCCGGATCTGCTGCCTGGCCATGAGAATCAGGGCCTGAAGCTGCGCGAACTGGCCGGCGTCCAGGTTGCGGAGCCGCTGTTCGACGAATTTCTGGGCGGCGCTGCGTTCTTCGGGTGTCAGAATCAAAAGGGCATCTGCGGGTTTTCGCATTGCCGTGTGTCCTGAATGTCGGTATCTTTAAGGTTCGATCCAGACGGTTTATTTCCAGAGGATGAAATATAAGGTATCCGGGCTGTTCGATCAAGCCCCTAAATTTTCAGATCAAAAATGAGGAGTGCGAGCAATATGGGCGAAGACGGGGTTGCGGAACAGCCCAAGACGATTGTGGTTGCTCAGCGCGATAAGGCCGATCAGGAGTTTGCGCATACCTTTCTGGACAAGATCGGGGGGTTCAGGGTGATCGATGCAGCGACGGCCGTCGATGTTATTCGCGGGCTCCAGCACGGTCCGGACCTGATTCTGGTGGATACGCGGATTGAGGGCAATCTGATTAGGGTCGTAGAGCTGATGCGGCGTATACCCAAGCTGAACCATGTGGGGATTGCGATTCTCAGCGCAGATCACAAGATGCTCCAAAGGTGTACGGGCAAGGGTTTCAACGGCTATATTCTGAAGCCGTATACGCCGCAGGGGCTGCTGGCCAGGGTCTGGAAGATCTTAGAGTCCACGCCCCCCCTGCCGGGCGACGGCAGCCCGGCGAAGCTGGAGGTGAAGATTGACGATATCGAAGGGCTGCCCACGCTGCCCACGGTTTATACGCAGGTGGAACAGCTCTGCGAAGACCCGGATGTGAATGCGGACGATCTGGCCAAGGTGATTGAGACCGATCCGTCGATTACGATGAAGCTTTTGAAGCTGTCTAACTCGGCCTTTTTCGGGTTTAAACGGGAGATCAAGTCGGTGAAGGACGCCGTCTCTCTGCTGGGCAACCAGACGGTCAAAAACGCGGTATTGAGCATTTCCGTGTTCGAGGCCACGAAAGATATGAAGGAGACCGGGGGGCTGGATAAAAAGGAGTTCTGGAAGCATTCGGCGGCCTGCGGGTCTGCGGTCCGGTTTATTGCAAAGAAAATGAGAATAGAGCGCGAGGAGAATTTTACCTCGGGCATTCTGCACGATATCGGCAAGGTGATCCTGGACGGGCTGTACGCCCAGTTTTACGAAGATGTGCTCAAGGCGGTGGCGGAGCGCCGTCTTTCGATCTTAGAGGCGGAGGAAGAGGTGCTGGGCGTGACGCACGCGAACCTGGGACAGGAGTTGGCGGAGAGCTGGGGCATCCCGTCCCGGCTGATCGAGGCAATTTCCTACCACCACCGCCCGCATAAGGCGGAGTTGGACCCGGAGATCGCCAGCCTGGTCCACGTTGCCGATGCGGTGAGCCGGAACCTGGGATACGGGTCGGGGGGCGATCCGCTGGTGCCGGTGATCCATCCGTTTGCGTTTAACCAGCTTGCGGTGGACCCGGAGGATCTGATGAAGTGGGAGGAGGAGATGGTCCGGGATATCGAGAAGGATATGGCCTTTCTGTCGGCGATTGCGTGAAAGGCAGGGATCGGGAAAGGCAATTGGGATGTGGGACCCGACCCCGGACGATTGGCTGACGCCTGTTTCCGGCTCACCGGATCGTCTCCCTTCCCTGTATTGCGGCGGGGACGGGGAGAGGGGTTCAACGCACTTTCGCACTTGTTTTTAATGGGTGCCGACTCGGTTTTACGTAGATGTTTTCTGTCTATGCTGCATCGGCATAGTCAAGGAGTTCATCATTGGCATATCGAACCTGTTTATACTGATTCCAGAAAGCATCCCATCGTTTTGACTTGACGTAAGTGCGTAACTGCAAGATGCGTTGTCCTCCCTGCCAGGACCATTGCATACCCGATCGACAAAGCCTTGTCTTGACCAGGGTCTTGCAGGCCGCTTCGACGGGTCCCGAGCCAATGGGCAGACCCCTTCGACGAAAGTCAGCATAGGCCATCCGGTGTTTGTTCCGAAAGAAGAAGGTTCGTTCTGTTTCCAGGTCTTCCAATCGTTTTTGACCCAGCCTTCGGCGGCTTTTGTAATAGTCGATGGAGCGAATAAGGGTTTCTGCTGCGCCATCTTGGGTCAGCAGTTTGTGGTGGTAGGTTTCATACCAGCTTTGCGCTTTTGCTGATTTTTTGCCAAACAGGAGTTCGGCAGCTTCAGACAGATGTTCTGTGGTGTGATAAAAATCCACCAGTTTTTCATACCCGATGAACCGAGGAGTGGTATCAGCATATTTCCACAACCCTCGTGCCCCATCACACAGGAACACTTTTCCGACCTCATCTTTCAGTTGTCCTTCGATATGATCGAGTTCTTCCTCAAAGCGTATCTTCAACGTTTGACCACCCTCTTCGGGCATTTGTGCCACATACCGAGAGACCAAACGCTTTGGTGGGGTGCCGTCCTTTGGAGGTGCCCCATAAAAGGACAGGCTGCCCACCAGGGCCTGTTTGAAACTGGTCGGACTTTCTTCGGACGGTTTTTCCCCCGGCCTCTCTTGTGGACGCCCGCGTTTTTTCCCCGGCTCATCCAGCCTGAGGTGGGTCCCATCCAGGCTGGCCACCATCACTTTTGTCCCTTTGGGGTTCTCCTCCTCCTGACGGATCGACCGGTTGAGTGTTTCATCCATCTCGACCAGCCACGCTCCCGTCTCTTCTGTGATGTGTTTGACCGCTGTGGCAGAAGGCTGAAACAGAGCCGTCTTTTCCAGCACAGAAACGGTTTCCTCCGGCGTGATCAAGCTCACCGTGAACAACACCGCTTCACGAACTTCCACGGTGGCAAACTCACCGACCATTCCCCACATCACATCCAACGGCACATAAGAAGGCCCCCCTTCATCGGCCTGAAACAGATTTCGAGAAAGCTTCATCTTCCCAAAGGGGGTCAAAAACGTCTTCTCACTTTGTTGCTTAAACCGATACAGCACATTCTCGACCTGTTTTGGGGCCTCATCCACTTCGTAGGCTTCCAAAAATGTGCGAAGCGCTGCGATCCCACAAGCCTTGAGGGCTTCACCAAGCCCACTTGTGACCTGTTCTGCCAATTGAGGCGTCAAACTCTCCAGGTCCAAATTTTCGCAATGGGCGCTCAATTTTTGCTTAAATTCCCAGGTGGCGGCTTCGATCATCTCTGCGAGGTCCATCTTGGGCTCCTTTCCCGTATCTATACAACCTTATTGTTTTCAGTCTGTTGTATGATCGGGATTTGGAGCCTTTTTTGCAACTCATTTACGTAAATTCAGAGCAGCACCCTTTTTAATTGGCCGTTTGCCTTATTTGCCTTCAGACAAATCGGTCCAGATGATGCCCGTTTTCTCGCCGGTCGGGTCGATCTGGAAGCGGACACCCTTCAGGTCGTCCTGCGGCACGGCCTCTTCATATCCAATCTGCACCTTCACCCTTGCATAGGCCGTTTCCGGGACATCCAGGGTGGCCTTTCCGGCCGCCTCTGCGATCTCTGCACTGAGGGCCTTCTGCTGCTGGAAGTGCTTTTCCCGGACCTTGGTGAGCTGATCGGCCTTCTTGACGTATTGGAGGATCGTGTTCTTCCGCGCAGGGTTTTGGGCAACGAGCTTTTTAACCTCTTCGGAATTGAAGGTCTCCAGACCGAGGGCCTTGAGGAGTTTTTCGAGGAAGGTGTCCGTATGCTGGACCGCCTGCCTGACCCTTTCGGATCGCGCATAGAGGTCGGGCTCGATGCCGACGGCCAGGTATGTGGCGGCGCTCCACTCGGAGCCGACGCTGCTGGAGGTGATGCCTCCAACCGCCCAGGTTTCCCCGCCGACGATGCCGCCTTCAGAACCGCCTTCCACCTGCACACGGCCTCCGGACTGGACGTAGGCGTTGCGGATGTAACTGCCAATCACAACATCCCCCTCGGCCTCGACCCGGGCATCCTGGATGAACTTGGCCGTAACCGTGCCTGAGGCCGTGACGCGGGTCTCACCGCCGACGATGCCCTGGCTTACGGTGACGCTGCCGTCGGCCCTCACCTCTGTGTCGGCCTCCACGGTGCCCGAGACCGTGATATCGCCCGTGGCCAACACGCGGAAGCCACTGGTGATGGACCCCTGCACCTCCACGTTTCCCTGGAAATCGATGTTCCCGGTTTCGTAATCGACGTCGCTGGAGATCTGAGCGACGGCACGTACGGCGACGGTGTAGCGTTTGAGGGCGCCCTCCTGGGTGGAGACGTCTGCCGTCTCAACGCTGGCCCCACCGTCGATTTCAGCGTAGAGCCGCTGGGTGCCGTCCTGTTCCTCTAAGCGGACGTTGTCACCTGGGGTTAGTTCCACGCCGGCCGGGTCGGGGACGGAGATTTCGTCGCCGCGAACGGTCTGCCCGGGCGTGCCCGGAGTCGGCGCAGCGCACTCCACCAGGAGCGCATCTTTCTCGATGCGCGGGAAGAAGCTGCGCTCTTTGAAGTCGATGGTCCCGTCGGGCAGGATCGTGTTCCCCCGAAGTTCGTAGTCGAAAGAGAAGGCCGGGGCCGCATCCTGCGGGGGCTCCGGAGGACGCGCACGGGCCAGGAGGACCAGGGTCTGTTTCAAGCCCCCTTTCTCTAAGCGCTTGCAGAGGGCAGCGATGACTTTATCGTCGATTCCCACGGAGACACCGGCGGCCTTCAACGCGGCCTGCAGTTCGTCGGAGGAGAGGGGAGCCGTCCCGGGCTGCGCCGGGAGGTTCAGGAAACAGGCGACCATCGCGTCTGGAGAGATCCACACCGGGGGTTCCACGGAGACCTGCCCGCTGCGAATGCCGGCATAGCCGTAGATACGGGCCAGGTAGTCGGTGCCGTTGGAGGCCAGTTCCACGCCGGGACCGGGCTGGAAGGTGGTATCCTGGCTGTCGTCCTCAGGGGCAGGAGGCGGGATGGACTCTCCCTGGACAGTGGCGCCGGGCTCCCCCTCATCGACGACGAGCACGGCGAGCCGGTCGCCGGGGTGCACGGCCCAGACCTGCAGGGAGACGGCGGCCTTGTGCATTTCTTTCCGGTCCTCTATGTCCTGCAGTTTGAGGATGGGTTCGAGGGCAGGGAGGGCGTCGAGGCCTTCGGGGGGGCAGTGCTGGATGCGGGGAGGGGCCGCCGCCTTTGGCGGCGTGCCCTCGGCGGCGGCGACGGCGTTGAGGGGCTGGCCGGTCTCCTGAACGGTCTCCACGGCCTTCCGGATCGCCTCTGCTAAGACGCCGACGGTGACCTTGTTCTTTTGCAGAAGCTCGAGGATCTCCTCTTCGGTGGTATCCGGATAGACCACAGAAACCGCCGCCTGAAGGCCGTCCTCTGAGAGGGTCACGCCGGGTTCAGGACGTTCCACAGCCTCTTCTGGGGCGTCTTCCTCCACTTGCTGATCGACGTCTTCAGGCTTGTCGGGCTCCTGGCCCGGACGGGGAGGCGCCGGGGACTCCCGTTTGGCCGTCCGCTGGGCAGCCGGACTCAGGGCATCTACGCCATCTTCTAAGAACCGGTCGATCTCGTTGAGATTGACCGCGTCCAGGTCCACGTCGGACGGACGCCTGGCCGGTCGTTTCTTATGCTTTTTGGCCATAGGGTGATTCTTCAGAAGTGAAGCTGCGGTCAGACGCCGGTGCGGTATTGGTCCCTCAGCGCCCGGAGGATGTCCAGGGTGCTGACGATCCCGACGGCCTTTTCGTCCCGCACAATAATCACGCGGTGGATGCGGTGGGAGATCATCAAATCGGCGAGTTCCCCAATGTGGGTCTGCTCCGAGGCCGTGGTGACGTTTCGGGACATGAGGTCCCGGACGGGGCGATCCAAGACTTCGCCCTCCGGTTCGAGGAAGCCGCTGGTTTCGGCCAGAGCGTCCATGGCAGGAGAGGTGTGGTAGTCGGACTCTACGATTTCGCCTACGGCCTCACTGTCGGCACTCAGGGAGAGCAGGTCGGTGATGGAGACCACGCCGACCAGGCGGTCGTCAGACGCGACGACGGGCACCCCGCTGATCTGCTTTTCGCGCAGCAGGGCGATCAGATCCCCTATGCTCATCTCCTCCCGGGCAGCGATGACGGGGTGAGTCATAATATTGCCTGCAACAAGATCCATTCCAGGCCTCCAGCCTTGATGTGGGCTCAGACGGGTGTCCCCAGCGCTGTCTCCGCTGCGATGTGGTAAGAAATTACAAAAGTGAATTGACCAGAAGTCAACCCCATTCTGTCCATCCCTGCTGGCTACGCCCTGCGTGCGAACCTGTTGGCAAAGATGGAGATGAGGCCACCGAGCATGGTGTATCCGATGATGACTTCTATAACGACGATAATTTCGGCAAGCAGCGTCTTGGGTGTGACATCTCCAAACCCCAGCGTTGTAAAGATCACAATGCTCGTGTAGAGCATGGTGGCCAGTTTTGGCGCTTCGTTGTGCGCTGCCACTGCCAGGTGGTCTTGAATGGCATACAAAATCAATCCAAAGGACAGGGCCACTATGAGTGCAACAAACAACCATCGGCCCAGATTGCGTCCATAGTCGCTCGTCCACTTCCATAACCAGGAGATGATTTTGTTGTGGAGGCCTTCCTGGGCGATATATTCTGTGAGAAAGATTTCGTCTTCAACAAACCGTTTCATCAGCGCTGCCCCCGCCCAGTTGACATCCCGGATGTCATTTCCTCCAAATAGGGTTTTGCGATCAGCAGGGTCGAGCTTCTTGCCTTTGAAATCAAGGTGGCGTATTTTGGGCCAGGTCCTGTCGTTGGCATTCCATCTGACCCCCAACCCGACTTCTACACCGGACAGGTTGGCATGTTCCAGGTTGGCACCGCAGAGGTTCGAGCTTCCCAGGAAGGCCCTGGACAGGTTCGCTTCTCTAAAGTAGGCCCCAATGGCGTTCACGCCCCCCAGGTAGGCGCCGGTGAGATCCGCTTTCCACAGGTGGACTCGGTAGAGATTCGCGCCCTCCAAATGGGCGTCCGATAGGTCTGCGTTCCACAACGCTGCTCGGGATAGGTCTGCGCCATCAAGGTTGGCGCCGCACAACTTTGTGCCTTCCAGACGGGCATCGCACAGGTTCGCTCCCCAGAGGTTGGCTTTGGACAGATCCGTGTCATTCAACGCGGCTTTGGACAGGTCCGCCCCATCCAGATCGGCACCCCAGAGGCTGGTTTCTTCCAGAAAGGCATCGGATAGGTCCGCCTCCAGCAGAGGGGCTCCCCGGAGATCTCTTCGCAGCGTTCCAACCGCATCCGGCAGAGGATCTAATGCGTTCATCAAGGATATATATTCTTCAGACTGGTGCCAGGCTTCGTGTTCCTTGAGGATAGGGATCAAATTTCTCAATTCCTTCCCGTGTCCTCTCCAGCGGCTTCTGAGCATTTCCAACAGCACTTCGGGACTTCTTCTGGAACGGCTTCTGAGCGCTTTTAACTGCTCTTCGTTATCAGTCGCCATCAAGCTGCTCCTTAAATCCGTCAGCATTACATTCCGTAACGACTAAATCTTGTTTATTCAGAGATGTCAAGTTGCGCATCAATGTGGCACGGTCCAATTGCGACAATTCTGCTAACTTTCACCTTGTTATGTGTCCTTGTTTTTTCGGGATTTCTCATAAATCGGTACCATGCGTTGGATGACTTCCTCATCGGTGGCGGAGGAGGCGACGATTTGTGTGAATTCCTCCACCGAGATGCCCAGTTCCTCCAGGAACCTTTTGTCCGCCCCTCACGGGTAGACGTAATCGCCAATGGTGTCCCGCAGCATGGCGCGGGCCTTGTCGGTGATGCGGGGCAGCCAGGGGATGCCCCCCATGGCCAGCGGCCGGCTGCGGGGGCGGAAGTCGACGGCCGAACTCAATTTGTCCATCAGGCCCACTCCTTTCTTTGTGCGTAAGTGGTCAGTTGCCGATTTTTCTGCGCTTATAAAATAGGCGCTTTTATTCAAAAGTCAAGCACGCCCACAGGAGAACGTAATGGATTTCCCGGACGGAGTATTCTTCTTTTTGTATACGGTTAAAGCGGTGTCTCCGTAATCTTTCTGCTTGAGCAGGACGAGGCAACCGCAGGCAACAGGCAGGTCGAGTTGGGGGGCGTGCTGTACCAGGACGACGCCGGTTTCTGCCACCAGGGAGGTTGTGCTGATGCCGGTGAGAAGCGCGAGGGCCATCGGGACGCCGTCAATCTGCTCGTGATAGGGGGGATCAAGGTAGATGACGTTGAAGGGGATGTCCTCTTTCTCGAGCAGGGGGAGGAGTTTTTGGGTAGGCCGGGAGAGGAGCCGGGCGCGGTCCTGGATGCCCCAGGTTTTCAGCAGGCCGGCGATGGCGCGGCGTCTGCGCGTGTCCGGTTCGTTCAGGACCACCTGCGCGCCTCGGCTGAAGGCCTCCAGGCCGATCTGCCCGGAACCGGCGCAGAGGTCGAGGAAGCGCAGGCCGGTCAGGTCGCCGCCCAGGATGGAGAAGGCGGCACCTTTGACCCTTCCGGAGGTGACCCGGGCGTTTCCGTATTTTTTGACGTTGAAGGGGACGACGCGCCCCTTGAGGCTGCCGGTGATGATGCGCATAACACGAGTAAAATACCCGGCCCAGGAAGCTTTGTCAATCCATTCCGGTATGCCAAAAGCCTATAGGGGTTGACTGGAAAGAGAGAAATGTCTTATAATCGGGTAGGATTGATCTTTAACGTATTGGATATTTTCAGACTCGGGAGTGGTTGTGAACGGGCGATGGTATATATATGCGCTGATGGGTCTGCTCTGGACGGCGGCGGCAGGGGCGCAGGAGCTTCTCGACACGCCGGAGGGGTTTTCGCTGTCCAGCCTGCTGGGCACGGTGACGGTGGAAGGCGCGCAGTGGCAGCGCCTGGACCTGCAGCCCCGGCTCCGGTCCGGGGCGTTTGAGGCGGTGCTGGACTTAGAGCTGTTTCTGGATGATACGGGTCAATTTCGAAGTCGAGGGTGGGATTTTTCGAGCCGCCGGCAGGGCCTGGAGAGCCTGCTTCGAAAGATTCACTACATTCGGTACGGGAGTCCGGACCATCTCCAACACCGGGTCTATTTGAAGGTGGGCGCTCTGGAGGAGGTGACGCTGGGGCAGGGGATGATTATGCGGCGTTACCGGAATACCTTGGATGCGCCCGGGATGAAGAAGACGGGGATGGATTTGCAGATCCGGGGGCTGGGGGGGGGGAAAGTTACCGTGCGAGGGGTGATCAGCGATTTCCTGGACTTAGACAGGGGCGGGCCCATTGTGGGAGGACGGCTGGTGGTTCACGCACTGGGGCCCGTGGAGGTGGGGGGCACGGTGGTGGTGGATAACGACCAGTTGAGCGGGCTGCCCGATTCGGTGCGAACGGGCCTGCAGGACCGGTACGGGGTCTTTGGTGTGGATGTGGCATATCCCCCTTTTGAAGGGACCGATGGCCTGGGTGACCCTGTACGGAGGGGTATCCAGGACGCTTTGGGAGACTGAGAACGGGACCGGATTGAGTGGGCCGGGGGTCAGGGTGAAGGTGGGTGGTCTGAGCCTTCAGGCGGAGTACCGGTGGGTGGAGGGCCGGTTTACTCCCGCTCACTTCGACGCGGTCTACGAGTTGAACCGGGCCGTGGTGGATTCCGCGGGGCGCGTGGTGACGCGGGCGTCTACGCTGGCAAACCTGTCGATGCGGGGCGTTTTTGGAGATGCGGTGCTTTCGCTGGGGCCGCTGCTGACGGCTCAGGCGTCTTACCAGTACCTGAGCAACGAGAACGCGTCCGACCGGCGCCTGGAGGGGCGGGCGTCGCTCAGACCCGCGCTGCTGCGGCAGCTCCGCAAGGTCTCGGTGGCCGAGGCCTACTACGAAAACCACCACCGGGGCGGAGGGAAAGGAATTTTCGACAAATCATCCGAGACCCGGTTCGGGTACCGTCTGGGAGTGAAGCCCGCTTCCCGGCTGTCGGTGATCTGGGAGGTGCAGTTTACCTACGAACCGGACGGTACGGGGGGATTTCAGCGCAGGCGTGTTCTGAATCTGCAGTCGTTGATCAGCCTGTAAAAGGCAGGGGTCGGGGATCAGGGGTCAGCAAAACATTGAAGGCCCTCCGGGCAAATCGCGTTCGGAGGGCCTCAATTGTGTTGTGTGGACCGAAAGGGATCAGGTGGTTGGTTCCAGATCACCGGGGAGGTCAAAAATAAAGGTGCTCCCTTTTCCCTCCACGCTTTCCACCCAGAGGCGGCCCTTGTGGGACTCAACGGCCATTTTGCAGAAGGTGAGGCCCAGCCCCGTGCCGCTGCGTTGCCGGGATTCGACCTGGCCGAATTTTTCGAAGATGGTTTCCAGGAATTCCTGGGGAATTCCATGCCCTGTGTCCGCTACTTTGACCTGGAGCCCACCTTCTTTTTCTACGGCGCCCAAGGTAATCACGCCCCCCCGGGTGGTATGTTTGATGGCGTTGATCAGGAGGTTGGAAAGGGTGCGGTAGAGGAGGTTGCGGTCGGCGGAGATGATGGGCAGGTTGGGGCCGAGGTCGGGCCGAAGTTCCTTGTCTTCCGCCCCGGCAGGGTGTTCGAACTCCCGGATGGCAGCGGCGATGAGTTCCTCAATGTTGACCGGCCCCAGGTTCAGGTTCAACTGCCCCTCTTCCATCTTGGAAATGTCTAAGAGGTCCTGGATCATGTTAAAGAGGAGATCGCAGCTGCGCTGGGCGGCCTCCAGGCATTCCTGGGTTTCCTGGAGTTCCTCCATGCCAACAATTTCGATGTTGGCTTTGATTCCGGTGAGCGGGTTCTTCAGATCGTGGATGATCATCTGGGTGAGGTTGTCTTTGGTGCGCTCCAGTTCCTGAAGCTCCCGGTAGCTCTGTTCTAAGTCGTCGTGCAGGGCTTTGACTCGAATCAGGGATTTGATTCGCGTGAGGAGTTCCAGTTTGTTGTAGGGTTTGGTAAGAAAGTCGTCCGCCCCCGCTTCGATGCTCTGAATCTTGTCGTCCAGTTCCTTGAGCGCGGTGATCATGACGATGGGAATAAAGCGGGTTTTCTCATCGCTTTTGAGGGTTTTGCAGACTTCGTAGCCGTTCATGCGCGGCATCATAATATCCAACAGCACGATATCGGGTGGGATCTCCGCGACCCGTTCCAGGGCCTCTACACCGTCGTAGGCGACCACCACATTGTATTTCTCCGGAATGAGATAGGCTTCCAGGAGTTCGACATTCTGCGGGGTGTCATCGACTACGAGTACCGTAGGATTGGACATACGTCAGCTTTCGTTTGGGGAAGTGCCCTGAGGATGGCGGCCCAGAAGGGCACGGATGGTGAGGGGGAGTTGACGGGTATCGATCGGTTTGGAAATGTAGTCGTCGCAGCCTGCCTCGCGGGCTTTTTCTTCGTCGCCCCGCATGGCGTGTGCGGTAAGGGCAATGATCGGAATGTCCCGGGTTTCGGGATTGTCTTTGAGAATACCGGTTGCGGTAAGCCCATCCAGGCCGGGAAGCTGAATGTCCATCAGGACCAGATCGGGGTGCTCCGAGGGAACCAGTTTGAGGGCATCCGCTCCGGTTACGGCCTGAACGACCCGGTAGCCGTGGGCCTCGAGGATGTCGGAGATCAGTTCCATGTTCAGGGCATTGTCTTCAACGACCAAAATGGTTTCACCGGCCATAAGGGTTCTCCTGTTTGGCCTTTTTCAGATTAGAGGCCGGAGGGGGCCTCCAACCCGGTGGACCAGGCGGCTGAGTTGGATCCCGCCATCTCAACTGTGTGTCCGGTCTAAGTATACCTACAGGTTGTGCATCTGTCAACCTCAAAAGCATCGGCTGTTTTGGCCTGAGAAGAGGCGAATCAGGGCGCTTTTTTCAATTTTGCCGGTTTTTCCTGGAGCAGGTCGTCCAGGCTATCCTTGGCCCTGGCGTTGTCGGGATCAAGCGAGAGAACCTTGCGATAGGCCGCAATAGCCTCTTTATGCCGTTTTAGATGTTCATACGCCTTCCCCAGGCCCAGGTGGGCGTCCAGATTGTCTGGAGAGAGCGCGATGGCCTTTTGAAAGGAGGCGATGGCTTCAAGATGGCGGCCCTGGTCGCTGCGGAGGAGGCCGATGTTGACGTGGGCTTCTTTAAGTTTGGGGTTGTGCGCCAGGGTCTCCCGGTAGATGGCGAGGGCTTTATCGAACCGGCCCTGTTTGTGGTAGTCGGCGCCCAGGTTGAAGAGATCGGTTCGGTACTTAGACTTGGAGGGGTCGCGCGCGATTGCCTTGCGGATGGCCGTGTGCGCCCCTTCGATATTGCCGATGCGCTGCTGCGTCTGTGCCAGCGCGTGCCAGACGTCGGCGCGGGTCGAGTCGAGCTGTACGGTCCGTTCCAGCGCGGCAGCAGCTTCGTTGTCGCGTTTGGTGGTCAGGTAGAGGTTCGCCAGGTTGATGTGAGCGGAAAGGTAATCCGGTTTCAGTTTTATGGCCCCGGTGTACTCTACAATGGCTTTTTCATACTGTTTCTGGCCTTTGAGTTTGGTGCCCAGTTCCACCCGAACCTGCGCCACCAGCGTGGCGTACTGATCGATGGTTTTGTCTTTCGGGTTTTTTGCGGCCAGCCGTCTCACGTAGGACTCCAGGTATCTCGCCCCCTGGGCCTTCATCCCCACCCTGATCATGCCCACGTAGGCCCTTGGCGACAAGCCGGCCGATACCACCTTGCGAAGTTCCCGTTTTGCGTTGTCCGGCCGGCCCTGCCTGAGGTAGACCTCACGCAGCAGGAGGCGTCCCAGCGTAAATTTGGGCCGCACGTCCAGGGTGCGCCGGAAGGCGTTTGCGGCCTGCTCCCAGTCCTTGCGCCGGTAGGCCTCCATGCCGGTTTTGACATACATGTCGGGGAGCGTCGGGTCTGCCAGCACGTCTGCCTTCCACTGCTTCAGCAGGTCCTTTACGTTCGCATTCAGGCGCTGGTAGACCGAGACCCGGGGGTGATCGAACGCGGTGATTGTGGGTTCGGCGTCCGCCTCGGAAAACTCCCAGCCCAGGATTTCGGGGGAGACTTTGAAATGGGCGACCCGTTTAAATCCCAGGTCTTCAGCAGCCAGCCGGCGGTAGAAGGTGTGGCCGATCGGATACCGTTTTGGCACCTCCATGTACTGCCGCATCCGGTTTTCTTCGATCAGGACGATCCATTTCATGCCGGCCAGCCGGGTCCCCACAAAGTCGATGTGTCCGCCGTAAGGGATGTTCCCTTCGGCAGCGATAAAGAAGGCCGCGTTGTCCAGCCTGAACTTATAGCGGTCCTGCACCATCCAGGCCGTTGAAAATCCCCCTCGCTCGGCCAGCACCCCGTCGCCTTTCGGGATATGCTCCCGCACCCAGCGTGCGGCTTCGAACCGGCTGCTGGACCGGTAAATGCGAGCTGTTGCGATGCCATAGGCTGCGGCCGGAACGCCCACCAGCACCACCGGCAGAGCATAGACCCACACCCGATTCAGGCGCCTGTGCAGCCAATCGCCTGCCTGCACACAGGCCCAGGCGCCCAGCACCGCCATCAGGGGCTGCATGGGCGTGGTATACCGGTAGGGTTTGGCGTGAAATCCGCCCACCATCAAAAAGTAGGGGACGAGCCAGGCCAGCAGCACCCACCAGCCCCGCTCCCTTTTCCACACGGCCAGCCCCACGCCGCACAGGGCAGCGATCTCCAGGGGCGTTCCCAGCGCATAGCGGAACAGGTGCGTGATGTAAAAGAGGTAAGGGATGGTGGAGAAGTCGTAGAGCACCCAGATGCGAATCATCTCGCCTTTTGTGACTTTCACGCTGGGCAGGAAGTTCCGCATGTCTTCCGAGTTGAAGAACGCGTCCGGTCTGAGCAGGAGGGGCTCACAGATTACCGCTACGGCGATCACCGTTGCCCCACACAGCAGCGCACGGGGCGTGACTACGGGGTGTATCCAGTGCCAGACCTTTTCCCAGATTTTTCCGGTTCCCGCCCCTTTTCCCGTTGGCCAGAGGTGCGCCACCAGAAACGCCAGGCCCAGCATTCCCCCCAGCAGCCGCGTTCCGGCGGCCATTCCGCAGACCATTCCGCAGACCAGGTAGGGCCGCGTGCGGTCCGAAGGCAGTTTCAGGATGAGATAGATGCCCAGGGTGATCCAGAACGCAAAGGACACATCCACGGTATAGTAGTGACTCTGCTGGATGTGCCCGGCGCAGAATGCCAGAAAGGCCGCGCTTAAGACGCCGGTCCAGATTCCGACGAGATGGCGCCCGATGGCGAATACGACCCACACGGTGAGGACGCCCAGGGTGGCCGAGATCCCCCGACCCACCAGGTGGGTGAATTTGACCGACCGGTTGTCCCGCCGGTTGAAGGGTTCGATCCCTACCAGGTAGCCCGTGCCCCGGGCGAGGGCCCACAAGAGGTACGCCGGGCCCTTGGCATAGGCTGTGACCGCCCTGCGGATGTCCACACCCACCCACTCGGCGCCTTCGACCACGGTCCGCTCATCGGGATGGAAGAAGTCGTAAAATTTGCCGGTCTCCGGGTCTGTACCCCAGCTTATTCCGTAAAACCGGAGAGCGGCGGATACGATGAGGATGAGGATAAGGAGCGCGTATGCGTTTCGATTTTTGTCCACGGTTGGCATTCCGTTATACAGGTTCAGCGGCTTTACAGATATTTGCGGTAGATGTCGATCATTTCGAATATGGCGATTATAAAATCGCCGAACGTAATTTTTGAGCCCTTGACATCTCGCCATTCCGAAAGCGGGATTTCATAGACGATGTCCTGCACCTGGGGGTGCGCCGTGCCCGTTCTGGTTTGAATCAGCCTGGCGATGATTTCGACGTCGAAAATCCATCGGGTTATAAACGGCTCTTGAAACAGGGCGGGCAGGTCGGGCGTTAGCCGGAACAGCTTTGCGCCGCATTGTGTGTCATAAACGTTGACGCCCAGTAAAAAAGAGGCCGCGGTTGCGAACAGCCTGCCCAGATAGTGCCGCAGCATGTTGCGTCTGATCGCCCTTCCGAGAAGCTGCACCCTTGCGCCGAAGACCATCTCGATGTCCGGTCTGCTGTTGAGAAGGTCGCAAAACTCCGAAATGGCGTCTAAGGGGGTTGCCAGGTCCGCGTCCCAGAACCCGACGTAATCGGGACCGGATTCGAATGATTTCAGAAATCCCTGCCGTACGGCCTCGGCTTTTCCCGCATTTACCGCCAGGGTATGGATGTCAAAGGCTTCCGGATCGGACGCCTGCAGGGTCTGGAGTACCTGCAGGGTGGCATCTGTGCTGCCATCGTCGACGAAGAGGAATTTGATGGTGCGCACCCGGTTTGCAAAGGTTTGAAATGTTTCGACCGGGAGGCGCCGGGCCTCGTTGTAACAGGGGACGACGATGATCGTTTCAGACATGCGATCCTACCCGTTCCGACACAGCGCGGCAATGAGGCTTACGCCGAAGGGATACCCCCGCCTTCGTTTCTGCGCCAGAAGGTCGATCAGCACCCGTCTTTCGCCTGCAAAAACCGCGTTGAGCAGACGGTTGACCGGCCCCATCGGCATCTTCAAGTCCGTTCCCGCATCTCCAAAGGAGCGTTTCCGAAGGCGGTTCAACGCCCGGACTGTTCTGACCATCGGGTAGAGACGCGCGTTAAAATAGGAGAGCAGGCGTACGGTTACGGGCAGCCCGGACCACACGCGTTCGAGGCTCTGGATGTCGTACCGGCGGTAGTGGCCGTAGGCGACATCGTGTTCGCTCCACAGCGACATGTCCGCAGGTACGGTGAGGAGAAGGCAGGCGCCCGGCCTGAGCGCCATGAGCAGTTCGGACAGAAACCCGACGTCGTCCTCTATGTGTTCCAGGACGTCCGTCAGGAGGAAGAGACCGGCCTGCTCAGCCGCGTCTCTTAGATCGGCCGGCGCCAAACCGCAGATGAAACGGACGTCTGGAAAACGCTGTTTTGCAAACCGGATGCCTTCGGCCGATGTGTCGATGCCGATACAGGTGTAGTCCCCGGCAAAGGCTGCGATATTCCCCCCTGTTCCGCACCCCACGTCGATGGCGAGTGTGGACCTGGAAGGGGGAACCAGGCTGTGGGCCAGTTCGCGGAGGATACGCCGCCTGGCGAGGAACCACCAGTGGATCTCTTCCACGTCTGCGTGCAGTTTAAACTGGTCCGATTGCACGGGTGTTAGAAGCCCTCCAGCCGGCTCAGGTCGGCAATGCCGTCGGGCAGGGCGGCGATGTGCTGAACCAGCGCGAGGCGGGCCCGGCGAAGCAGGGGGTCTTCCGCCATTACCAGGACCTCATCGAAGAAGCGGTTGATGGGATCACGCAGGGTTTTCAGGGTTTCTTCCAGAGCGTCTATCCGGTTCTGGGCGCGACTTATCCGTTTCTGCGCTGCGCCGAAGGCTTTGTGCAGGTCCCGGGTCGTCTCTTCCGAGTCCACTTCCGGCGAGAGGGGATAGCGCTCGGGCAGATCCCGGACGATGCGTTTGCAGCGCGAATAGGCATGGAGGGTCTCCAGCCAGTCGTCGGCCTCGACCATCCGTGTGAGCCCCTCGACGATGCGCCGGAGTTCGTAGGGGTCGTCGCAGCCGCCGGCGATGGTGGCCTCGACCACGCTGTGGGAGAAGCCCTCGTCTCTGAGCTGGACTTCGAGGCGCCGCAGGATGAATTCCAGCGCAGCTTCAAGCCGCTGCGGGTCGGCGGCAACCGGAAGCTGTTTGGCCGCAGCGTCCAGGCCCTGCCGGAGGGAGAAGTGGCGGCGGTGGCCGATGAGGATCGCCAGAAGCCCCAGGGTGTCTCTGCGCAGGCCGAAGGGATCGGCGGTGGCTCTGGGTTTGACGCCGGCGCAGAAGAGGCCGGCCAGGCTGTCCAGGCGATCGGCGACGGAGATGGCGGTGCCGGGGGCAGAGCCGGGCAGCGTGTCGCCGGGGAAGCGGGGATGGTAGTGCTCTTCAACCGCTTGCGCGACGGCTTCGGACTCCCCCGAGGCCAGGGCGTAGTAGCGGCCCATAATTCCCTGCAGGTCGGTCATTTCAACGACCATGCTGGTGGCCAGGTCGGCCTTGCAGAGCCTAGCGGCTCTGAGGGCGGTTTCTTTTTCTCCGGCACCGAGACCCAGGTCCGCCGCCAGGGTTTCAAGCAGGCTTTCGACCCGGCGGGTCTTGTCCAGGACGGAGCCGAGGTCTTCCTGGAAGGTGAGGGTGTCGAGCCTGGGCAGATAGTCTTTCAGGGGTTTTTGGCTGTCTTCTCGGAAGAAGAAGGCCGCGTCTGCATACCGGGCGCGAATGACGCCTTCGTTGCCGCGCACGACCTCTTCGGGATCGCCGGGTGTGCCGTTGGCGACGGTGATGAAATAGGGGAGCAGGCGCCCGGTTTGGGGATGGAGGACCGGGAAGTAGCGCTGATGTTTTTTCATGACGGTGATCAGGGCTTCCTGGGGCAGTTCCAGATGCGCCTCGTCGAAGGCGCCGCGCAGGGCGTGAGGCGCTTCCACGAGGTCGGTGACCTCGTCGAGGAGGTCGGGATCTTCCGGCACCATACCCCCGGCCTCTTCCGCCAGGGCCTGCACACGGTTCCAGATGGCCTTCCGGCGGTGGTCCCGATCGACCATCAGGCCCCCGGCTTTCATTTTTGGGACGTAGTCGGCCGCAGAGGCCAGTTCAATGGGAGGCGACCGGTTGGGGCGGGCGCCCCGACTAGTGCAGCCGCTGGTCACGCAGGCGTAGGTGAAGGGGATGACCTGGTCTGCGTAGAGGGCAACGATCCAGCGGATGGGCCTGGAATAGGCCACCCCGTCCGAATTCCAGCGCATGGTTTTGGGAAAGCTGAGGTTGGCGATCAGGTCGGGCAGCAGCCCGGACAGGATCTCCTGCGCGCCTCGCCCGGGTTCGTGCCGATGGGCAAAGACGTATTCGACGCCTTTCTCGTCCTTTCGGCGTTCGACCGAGCCTGGGTCCACCCCCTGGCCACGACAGAATCCCTCCAGCGCACGGGTGGGTTTGCCCGCATCGTCGTAGGCGGCTTTGATATTGGGACCGCGCACCCAGCGTTCCTCATCGGGCTGGCGGCCCAACAGGTCCCGTACGAATGCAACGAGCCGCCTGGGCGTGCCGGTGACCTCGATCTCCGAAAAGGTGAGGCGCTCCGCCTTCAGGCGTTCGGGGAGGAGGGTTCGGAGTTGCTCAATGCCGGATTGGACGTCGGCGGCCGGAAGCTCTTCGGAGCCGATCTCCAGGAGCAGGTCGGCCGAATCGAGCGGGGGAAGATCTGCTGCGCCGCCGGGGGAGGGCGAACTTTCCGGGGCTTTTCCGAGGAGGGGATAGCCCATCTCCTCACGCTGTGTTGCATAGGTTTCCAGGATCTGGCGGGCCAGGTCCCGCATCTGCGCAAAGTAGCGGGCGCGCTCGGTCACTCCGATGGCGCCCCGAGTGTCGAGGAGGTTGAAGGTGTGGGAGCAGCGGAGCACGTAGTCGTGGGCGGGTACAACCAGGCGCTGATCGATGGCGTATTTGGCCTCTTCAGCAAAGAGGCGATACATGGTCTGCAGGCGTTCTACATCGGCGGTGTTGAACGCGTATTCGCAGTACTCCACCTCCTGCTGCCGCAATACGTCTCCATAGCCGATACGACCGTCCCAGTCGAGATGCCAGACCTCCCGCACTCCCTGAAGGTAGGTTGCGATCCGCTCCAGGCCGTAGGTGATTTCGACCGCCACGGGATCGACCGGCATACCGCCGGCCTGCTGGAAGTAGGTGAACTGGGTGATTTCCATGCCGTCGAGCCAGACCTCCCACCCCAGGCCCCAGGCGCCCAGCGCGGGGGCTTCCCAGTTGTCTTCCACAAAGCGGATGTCGTGTTGCTTTCGGTCCAGGCCCAGCGCCTCCAGGCTGTCCAGGTAGATTTCCTGAGGGTTGCCCGGGTCGGGCTTCAGGATGACCTGGTACTGGTAGTACATATGCATCCGGTTGGGGTTTTCGGCAAACCGTCCGTCGGCAGGGCGGAAGCTGGGTTCCACATAGGCCACGTTCCAGGGCTCGGGCCCGAGTACCCGGAGGACGGTGGCGGGGTTCATGGTACCGGCGCCCACTTTTTCGCTGTAGGGCTGCCAGATGATACATCCGTAGTCTGCCCAGAAGCGTTCCAGGCGCAGGATCAGCTCTTGGAAGGTGAGGGTTTTGCCCACGGGGGTTTCCTTTGGTGGTGCCCTTACGGTTCGGTATTACGGGGTGGTGAGGCGTTTCAGAGGCTGCTGGACGATTCGGGGTTTGGCCCCTTTCTGGATTTGCCTGATAAAGCGTTCCGTTTTCTGCACCGATCTTCTGGAGTCGTGTACCGCCACGGTGAGGTCGATCTGGCGAGTTTCTCCGCCCTTAAGCCGGACCACGCGGCCTTTTTCCCGTTCGAATCGTTTTGAGTTGGGGTAGTTCGTAGCCGGTTCCAGGCCGGTGACATAGCCGTCTTCGGCGGCGGCGGTGTTTTTCCAGAGGGTGAAGCAGGGCATCTGCTTCAGGGAGAAGTGGAGGGACGAACCGAGATTGCCCTCCCGGTTTTTAAGGAGTACGGCGGTTTCACGGCTTCCCCGTTTGCCGATCAATTCGTAGAAGTAGACCTGTTCGACAAAGCCCGATTCGGGGTCGACAAACCGGTTGTGAGCGCGGATGCCTTCCTGCGCCCGGGGGTCCCGGGGAGAGACGGTTTTAAAGGGAGCGACGAGCGTGGCGCCTTCCTCTAAGAGGGGCGCGCCGTAGTTGCAGTGGTAGAGGAGTTGCAGTTCCGCCGGGCGCCGGTTCAGGTTGGTGACCCGGTCGGAGATGGTGAAGCTGTTGGAGCCGATTTCGGTGGAGATGGCGGCCGTGAGGCGCAGCGCCGGGCCGAACATCATGGTTTCGTCAACAATGCCCAGTACGGTGATGCGGTGCGGTGGCGAGAGGTCCACCCGGACTTCCACGTGCCGGGCCGGAATGTTGGCGATTTTCCCGTGGAGGGGGAGAAAGACCTCGGCTTCGTTGCCGTTGTTGTCGATGACCCCATCTGTGGACGGTGCGCCGTTGCTGTCCAGTCCGCAGCGGACGATCCATTCGTTGAATCCCTTCAGCCAGCCCAGGCCGCCCCGGTCGTTGGCGTCGATAAATGCCGGGTGTACCAGATCCCGGACGGGGGACTCCCATCCAAGCGGAATGCCCCGGTAGATGCCTTTCCAGATCCCCATGCCCCGGGTGGGGACGATGAAGATGGAGAACGCCCCGTTGTCGACCTCGATTAACTCCACGCCGTCCTGGAGCCCGCCTTTGAAACTGCGCTTTTCAACGCGCCAGGCCGGTCCGGCGTTCAGGGGAAGGGCGTCACCGTCTACGGCCCAGGATTCGGTCCAGAGGGCCTGTTCCACATTGGTGAGTACGTACCGGTAGATGCCCTGCATCTCGAACTCCTTGTATCGTAACCTGTTGCGTTTAAATCCTCAACCTGCTGCCGGAAATAAGGAATATACTGTACGCCGGTATGCATGTCAATGGAATCACCGCCTGTGGCGGCCGAATTGTTGAGGCGTAACCGCCTGCAAATGCTTTACCTATCGCAGGGTGTACCCGATCATAACTTCCTAAAGTTTTCAGGCGATTTGACGATAATATAGATAGGAGTAAAAGGGTTGTTTAAAAAGAGGTGATGGTTATGCCGATTCGTAGCGATATTGGGACAGAGGCGCTGCTGACGCAGTTTCGAGCGCAACGCGCGACCTTTAGAGGAGGCTCAAAAAAGTCGGAGGCGGGAGCAGGAACATCCCAGGCTGTGCGGATGGATGTGCGCCTCCAGGCTCAGGTGAGCGCTTCGACCCAGTCGGCGGCGCAGGCCTCTGAGGATCGGGTGGAGATCTCTCTGGCTGCAAATATGACGGTGGAGGCGGTGAACGGCATCCTGGACGATTCGGTGGTGGAGCAGATCAACAAGGCCATCCAGGAGGCCGGGATCAATCTGAGGGTGGAGGATGGGCAGGAGGCCCAGATCGATCCGTCTCCGGAGGGGACGGCGCGCGGGGTTGTGGATTTTGCCACCGGTTTTCTGGAGGCGTTCCTGAACAGCCCCACCGATGAAACGGGCGAGGTGCGGATTGCGGGGTTTATGTCGCTGATTCGGGGGGCGATCAGGGAAGGATTCCACCAGGCGAGGAATTTCTTAGAGGGGATCACGACGCTGAGCGAGACGATCAACGAGAATATCAACCGGACGTTTGAACTGGCGAATCAATATTTAGACGATTTTCACCAGGCACAACTCAACCTGATGCAGGCGTCGGAAGGGGATCGGGCGACAGAGCCGGCGGAGCCGGTTGAAGGGTCGGATACCCCAACAGAGGCGGTGGTATGATGCATGCAGCTTCGATACAGTCCCAGATGGCCAGCCAGTTGATCGAGGCGGTGCTCGGACAGCCTCTGCAGGCGCAGATGGACCTGGCGACGAAGATGGTCCGGGTGTCGATGTCGATGAACCTGCAGTCGTCGCCCAGCACGGCCGATGTGAACGGGGCGGGGGCACAGATGGATCTGGTCGGGTAGGCTGGAATAATTAAAAACGCCGTGGAAGAACACGGAAGGGGTCTTATACGAACGTATGAGATGGACCTGTGGGGCGCGTCGTGATGCGCCCTATTATTTTTTTAGATGGGCAGGACCGAGACGGTCCTGCCCGTTTTCTTTTGGGGACCGGCAGGGCTTGACAAAGCGGTTTGGAGGCCGTAGATTTCGCTCGCAGCAGGAGGGGGCGCGGGAACCGCGCCCCTGCGGTGGGGAATTGGGGGGGAGGTTTTTTACAATTGGGGGAAGCGTGGCTGGCCGGAAGACGGTTTTTTTTTGCGGGATCGGTGGGAGTGGGATGAGCGGGATCGTGCAGGTGCTGAAACACCAGGGCGTTGAGGTGCGGGGGTCGGACCGGAGCCGGGACCGGGGGGAGAACCGGGAGCTGTATGAGGCGCTGGGAGCGCTGGGGATTGTCCTGTATCCCCAGGACGGCTCGGGGGTGGATGGGGATGTGGACGAGCTGGTGGTGTCCAGTGCGGTTGAAGAAAGCATCCCGGACGTGCAGGCTGCGTTGAGGCTGGAGGTTCCAATCCGGAAACGGGCCGAGGTGCTGGCGGAGTTGTTCAACCGGGTCGAAGGCGTGGCCGTGGGGGGCACGAGCGGCAAGACGACGGTGACGGGGATGATCGGGCATGTGCTGCGCGAGGCGGGCAGGGACCCGACGGTGATCAACGGAGGGGTGATGCTCAACGCAGCCGGGGGGCCGGGAAATGCGATTTGCGGCGATCCGGATCTGATGGTGGTTGAGGCGGACGAGAGCGACGGGACGATTGCGCTTTATGATCCGGCGGTTGCAGTGCTGACGAATGTTTCGCTGGACCACCGGCCGTTGGAGGAACTGGAGGCGCTGTTCCGGGATTTCTGCGAGCGGGCGCGAAAGGCGGTGGTGAACCTGGACTGTGAGGCGTCTGCTCTGGCGGCGCAGGGGCATCCGGACCGGGTGACGTTCGGGGTGGAGAACGGGCAGGCGGACCTGTGCGCGGAGGGGATCGAGGCGCTGCCGGAGGGGATGCGGTTTCGGGTGGGCGACGTGGGGTTCCGGCTGCAGGTGCCGGGCTGGCACAATGTGTCAAACGCGCTGGCGGCGGTGGCTGCATGCCGGGCGCTGGGGGTTTCGGTCGGGACGTCGGCAGAAGCGCTCTGTGGGTTTCTGGGAATCAGGCGGCGGCTGCAGGTTATTGGCCGGGCGAAGGGGGTAGGGGTGATCGACGATTTTGCGCACAACCCGGAGAAAATTGCCGCGTCTCTGGAGACGCTGAAGGCTTTTCCGGGCCGGCTGCTGGTGATGTTCCAGCCGCACGGATTCGGCCCCACACGGTTTTTGAAGGAGGGATTGGTTTCGGCGTTTGCAGCGGGGCTGGAGGAGCGGGACCTGCTGGTGATGCCGGAGATCTATTTCGCGGGGGGCACCGCGCAAAAAGATATCTCCGCGCGCGACCTGGTCGATGCGATTGTTGGACAAGGACGCCGGGCGGCGTTCATGCCGGACCGGGAGGCGATTGCCCAACGGTTCGTGGAGGAGGCGAGGCCGGGGGATCGGGTGGTGGTGATGGGCGCGCGGGACGATACGCTGACGGAGTTTGCACGGGAGGTGCTGGAGGGGATCGGGAAGCGGTAGACGGAGCTGGAGAGATAGGAGAGGCGTTTGATGATCGTGCCGCCAAAGCTTCAGCCGGGCGATACCGTGGGGGTGGTGGCGCCTTCGGGTCCGTTTGCGCCGGAGCGGCTGCGCCCTGCGCTGGACTATTTGACAGGGCGGGGATACCGGGTGCGGGAGGGGGACTCGCTTTATAAGCGGGAGCGGTATTTGGCCGGGCGCGATGCGGAAAGGGCTCTGGATCTGAACGGGATGTTCGCCGATCCGGAGGTGCGGGCGATTTTTGTCGCGCGGGGAGGATACGGGTCTGCGCGGGTGCTGGACCTGCTGGATTACGACAGCATTAGGCAAAATCCAAAGCCGCTGGTGGGGTTCAGCGATACCACGGCGCTGCAGCTGGGGATTTATACTCGCACCGGGCTGGTGACCTATTCGGGGGTGACGCTTTGCGCGGATGTGACGGAAGCGGGCATGCCGGCGGTGACGGAGCAGACGCTGTGGGAGGCGCTGGTTGAGGGCCGGTTTCCGCCGGTGGAGGGGCTCCGGGCTCTGGGAAAGGAAGCCGCCGAAGGGGCCCTGATCGGGGGCTGTCTTTCCCTGGTCACTTCGCTGGTTGGAACACCTTATCTGCCCGATTTGGAGGGGGCGCTGCTGTTTTTGGAAGATGTGAACGAGGCGCCGTACCGGGTGGACCGGATGCTGAATCAGCTCCGGATGGCGGGCGTGTTCGACCGGGTCGGGGGCGTGCTGTTCGGCCAGTTTGAGGGGTGTGAGCCGGAGCGGGAGGAGGAGGGGCGTGTGGAGGCGGTTCTGGAGGCGCTGGCCGGAGCGGTCGGCTGCCCGGCGTTCTGCGGATTGCCCTATGGACACGGGCCTGAGCGGCGGGTGCTGCCGGTGGGGATGCGGGCGCGGGTGGGGCAGGACGGCGTGATGGCGATTGGCTGAACGTTGAGGTTCATAAAGAAGTGAGGTGGACGAGATGTTGGAGATGCGAAATATAGTGCGGGTGCTGATGGTTCTGGCGCTGGGTACGGTGGTGTCGTGCGCGGCGGTGGGGAAGCTGAATCTGTTGACGACGGAGGATGAAGTGTCGATCGGCCGGCAGGCGGCTCGGGAAATTGAACAGCAGGTCCGCCTGTACGACGACCCCGTGGTGGCGGCTTATATCGACAGCCTCGGGCAGGCGCTGGTGCGGCATTCCAGGCGTTCGAACCTCCGGTACTATTTTAAGGTTGTAGATACGGACGTGGTGAACGCGTTTGCGCTTCCGGGGGGATGGCTTTATGTTAATCTGGGGTTGATTACGACGGCGGAGAACGAGTCGGAGCTGGCCGGGGTGGTCGGGCACGAAATCGGGCACGTGGTGGGCCGGCACGGGGCGAGGCAGATCAGCAAGGCGTTCGGGCTTGGGATGCTGCTGGAACTGGCGGTGGGTGAGAATCCTTCGGCGGCCCGGCAGGTTGCGGGACAGTTTGCAGAGATGGGCGCGGGGTTGACGCTTTTGAAATACGGACGGGACGCCGAACGGGAGGCGGACTTTTTTGCGGTGGAGGAGACCTATGCGGCCGGGATTGATCCGGAGGGGATGGCGACGTTTTTCGAGAAGCTGATGGCGATGCACGAGTCCCAGCCAAAGGGTGTGGAGGTCTGGTTTTCGACTCACCCACCGAGCCAGGAGCGGATCGCCAACGTCCGGACGCAGATCCAGAAGCTGTCTCTTAGGCGGGGGTTGAAGGCCGATTCCAAACGGTTTCAGCAGATCAAGGCGCGGATTTTGAAGAGGCAGAAGCCAGGGGCTAGAGGCCAGGGATCAGGGGCCAAAGGTCAGGGGGCGGGGCGCACTCGCCGGCGATAATGGGCGCGTTTGGTATGTAAGAGAGGGAGGTAGATCTGTATGTCGGAAAAAGGGTCGAAGGGAATGGCGCTGCGGACCGGGTTGTGGATTGCGGCGGGTCTGGTGGGTGTTTTTCTGCTGGGGGTCCTGGCGGTTTCGCTCTATTTGAGTCCGGAGCGGCTGCGGGGGCTGCTGGCGTCCAGTCTGGAGACGTCACTTCAGCGGCAGGTGGTTCTGGAACGGGTCGGGTTCAGGTTGTGGGGAGGGGTCGACGCTTCGGTGGAGGGGTTGGAGGTGGCGGACCGGTCGGGATTTGGGAAGCGGCCGTTTCTGGCGGTTGACCGGGCGGCGCTGTCGCTGTCGCTGTGGCCATTTTTGAAAGGGGAAGCCATACCGGGCGAGGTGGAGATTGTGCAGCCGGAACTTTCGGTGGTGATCGATGAAGGGGGGGAGGCCAATTACGCCGATCTGCTGCAGGGTGAGAGTACGCTGTGGGGCGATGGCATGCAGCTCCCGGTGGGACGGACGGCGCTGTCCGAGGGATTTTTTCGATACGAGGATCGGCAACACGGCGCGCAGGCTTCGGTTGAGGGCATCGGGTACCGGCTTCGGCTTGCGCCAGAGGGGGAGCGTTTCGCGTTGACCGGGGAATTGTCTGTGGCGAAGATTTCGAGTACCACGCCGGGGAAGGGGGGAATGGAGATGGAGGCGGTGCAGGTGACGCACCGTCTTTTGATGGCGATGGGAGCCGAAAGGCCGCCACTGGTAGAGGGAGAGGGGACGCTGAAGATCGGCGGGGGGAAGGTGGTGAACTGGGAATGGCTCAAACAGGCCGCTTCCAACGTGAGCCAGCTTGGTTTTCTGAATTTTGAGGAGATCCCCATCCGGGCCGTGGAGACGGCTTTTCGGGTGGCCGACGGACGGATCTATTTTGATGAATTACAGATGGTGGCTGCGGATATGAATTGCCGGCTGAACGGGTCGGCGGGGATGGACGGGAGCCTGGATTACACGCTGGATGTGGATCTGCCGGCTTCCCGGCTGAATGTGGGGGGGGTGAATCTGGGACGTTTCTTAGGCTCTTTTTTGGGAGGTGATGACAAGACGATCCCGTTGCGCATCCAGATCGGCGGCACTACCGCCCACCCGGTGGTGAGGGCGGACCTGCAGCCCGGCGGCGAGTCCCGGGCGCCGGAGAGACGGCAGGAGGAGAAGGAAAAACTGAAGGAACAGGGGAAGGCGCTTCTCAAGCGGCTGTTTTAGGATTCCGACAGCGGGACAATGAAGGTGAAGGCGCTGCCCTCTCCGGGCTGGCTGCTTAGGGTGATGGCGCCTTCATGGATGCGGGCGAGGCTGCGGGCGAGAGCCAGGCCCAGGCCGGTGCCTTCGTAGGTGCGGCCGAGGGAGGCGTCGGCTTGCTCGAAGAGGTTGAAGATTCGTTTCTGGTCCTGCGGGTCGATTCCAGGCCCGGTATCGGAAACCGTGATGTGGAGCCAGCCGTCCGCAATGGTCTCCGTAAGGTTGGGGTCCTGCGCATCGTCGGGGAGAGACGGCGCGGGATGGATATCCGCTGTGATGCTGATGCAGCTCCCTTCCGGAGAAAATTTGACTGCGTTGTCCAGGAGAAGGGCGAAGATCTTGTGACAGATTTCGGAGTCGGCGGTAACGATCCGGTCGGGTTGGAGGGCCTGATGTTCGAGGGTGAGTTTTTTTTCCACCGCCGGGCCTTTAAACGGTTCCAGGCCCTCCTCCAGGAATTCCGACAATGAAAAGGGGACGGGGGAAACGCGGGCTTCACCGCTTCTGAGGACGGAGAACTGGAGGATGTCCTCGAACATGCCCAGCAGGTGGGAGGCTGCATCCTGGATGTTCTGGAGGTAGCCGACCTGTTTTTCGGTGAGGCTCTCCAGGGTGTCCTGCAGGATCTGGGCAAAACCGAGGATGTGGCCTACGGGCGTGCGGAATTCGTGGGACATGCCGTTGATGAATTCGGTTTTGATCCGGTTGGTTTCTTCCAGCCGCCGGACGAGGGACCGGTTTTCCACGATGAGCCGGCGGCGTTCGGCGCCGTTTTTGAGGGTCTGGATCAGGCGTTCCGTGTCAACCGGCTTGGTTAAGTAGTCGAAGGCGCCCAGCCGGATGGCGTCCACAGCGCTTTTCATATCGCCGTAGCCGGTGAGGATGACCACCTGGGTGTCGGGAATGAATTTACGGGCCTTTTCAATGAGTTCCAGACCGCTCATCCCGGGCATTCTGAGGTCGGTCACCATCAGGTCCGGCTGGTGGTTTGCCAGGTGAACCAGAGCCGCAGAGCCGCTGTCCCTGGTGCTGACCTGGAAGCCGGAGACAGTGAGGGTTTCTGCCAGGATGCTCAGGATGTGGGGCTCGTCGTCTACGAGGAGGATGTCGGTGGGCATAGGGGAATGAATAGTTAAGAGTGAAGAGTGAAGAATGAAAAACGGAGACGGCGTGTCAACTGAGCGTTTCGAGGGCCTCAAAGTAGGTCGAAAAGGTCTTGTTTACGCATTTCGGATCCCGGATGGCGATTCCCGGTGCGGCCAGGCCAACCAGCGCCAGGCTCATGGCCATCCGATGGTCGTCGTAGGTTTCCAGTTCGGCCGGAAGGATCTGGTCAGCGGGGTGGACGGTGAGCCCGTCGTGCCGGGTTTCGACACGCACGCCGAGTTTCCGGAGTTCGGCCGAGAGCGCCGCGATGCGGTCGGTTTCTTTGATGCGCAGGTTGGCCACGTTTCGGACGGTGACGGGACCCGAGGCGAAAGGAGCGATTGCGCAGAGCGTCTGGACGACGTCGGGCATGCTGTTCATGTCGATTTCGATCCCGTCGAGTTTTTGAGGGCCGTGGACCTCGATCCCGTCGGGGGCTTTCTGTACCCGGCAGCCCATCCGCTCTAAGATGTCTACAAAGCCGACGTCGCCCTGGGCGGATTCCGCGGTGAGGCCCCGGACTTTGATCCGGCCGCCGGTGAGCGCGGCGGCAGCGAAGAAATAAGAGGCGTTGGAGGCGTCGGGTTCGACGCGGTAGGACCGGGGACGATAGCGCTGACCGGCGCGCACGTGGAAGGTGTTGTAGCCGTCGTTGAGGACCTCCACGCCGAAGTCATGCATAATGTCTAAGGTGACGTCGATGTAGGGTTTGGAGACGAGATCGCCCCGCACCCGGATCTCCACATCTTTTTCGGCGTAAGGGGCCACCAGGAGGAGGGCGGTGAAGTACTGGCTGCTCCGGTGTCCGGCCATGAAGGTGCGGCCGCCTTTAATGCCCGCAGCCTCCACGGTAAGAGGCGGGCAGCCATTGCCCTGCCGGCTGCGGGCGTCTACGCCCAGAAGGCGGAGGCCGTCCAGGAGGTCCTGGATGGGACGCTGCCGCATGCGGGGGACGCCGTCCAGGGTATAGGTACCCCGGCCAAGGCCGAGGTAGGCGGTGAGAAAACGGGCGGTGGTGCCGGAATTTCCAATGGAGAGGTGGGCCTGTTGGACGGGGATGCGGCCGCCGGTTCCGGCGACGGTGAAGGCGGCCTCATCGGCCTGCACGGTGATGCCGAGGGTTTTCAGGGCCTCGACCATGTGGTAGGTATCGTCGCTGAAGAGGACGTCGGAGAGCTGCGATTCCCCATCGGCAAGAGCTGCGATGAGCAGCGCCCGGTTGGTGTAGCTCTTGGAGCCGGGAACGACAACCTCGGCGTCGACGGGGCCGGTCAGAGGCCGGATTTCGAGGGTTTCTGGCATGGTTCAAAGGTAATAGAAAGAGGAGCCGTAGTCAACAGGTTCAAAAGCAGACTGCTCTCGGGACCGCCGGCGAATTCTGTTTGACAATAGGGGAGAGTCGGTTGTATTTTGAAAGTAGCGACCAACAAATATCGTCTCTGTCTGGGGCGTTTATCGTGCTATGCCCTGACTCTGATTAACGAATAGAGGTCTGTTATGAGAATTGCCGTCGGGCTACTCGTTGTTGGGATGATTACCCTCTGCAAGCTGTCTTCGGTTCATACCGGAGACCTGGAATGGTACCGGTGGAAAGATGACAAGGATATCCGCTTCGGTGGTTTTGTTGACGAGATGCATGCCGTGCGGGTGATTGCTTCTGAAGATGGATCTGATCGCCGCATGATTTATGGTGATGAAGAAGGACGGCTTCATGCTGTGAGGTTTAAGGGGGGCCGATCTCAGGAGGAGTGGGTAAGCGAACACCTCCAGGACAGCTATTTTAAGAAGATTGATGAGGGGGAGTGCCTGGAAATTCGACGCTTCGAGAAACACTACCTCAAGCCGGTGACCGCAGAGGTTTTTGTGGCCGACATAGATGCCGATGGCGAACTCGAAATTGTGGCCTATTCTGAATTTGGAGGGATTGTCTTTTACAGGGCCGATAACTACAAGAAGATCTGGAGCAGCCCCCCCTGTCAGTTTGGCGCGATCTCCGGGATGGTTCTGGCCAATGTGGATGACGATCCCCAGCTGGAACTGGTCTTTTGTGGTGAGGCTGTTGAGGATCTAAAGGCTTTTTATCAGGATTTTGGACGTTGGCCGCAGGAATTCGAGGTTTCCCGTCTGTTTGTCTTCGATTGCCTGAATTATTTCGTGGAATGGACGGCCGGTGAGTCCGGACTTTATGCCCAGAGCATTGTTGTGGCCAATTTGGATACGGATGAGGGGCTGGAAATCGCATTAAATACCGGTTTTATTGTGGATACCGAGCTTCGTCAGGTGGAATGGCAATTTTCCGAAGGGTTCGGTGAAAAAATCGGATATGCCGATATGGACGGAGACGGCATCCTGGAACTGATTGCTGAGAGCCGGAGCCTAACCCATCCCCGGCATTTTCTCCGGCTCTTCGATGTGGAGCTGCAGAGGGAAAGCTTCCTGCATAAGGCTACGTCGAAAAAGGACAGTACCGGTCATTCGCCCCAAACAGAGCCACCGGATTGACTTTCATCCGAAATGGGCAATAAAAAGTCCCCTCCGGTTTCGGTCACCACAGGTTCCTACATCGGAGGGGGCTCGACCAATCGGTACCACTCAGAGTCACTGAATTTTTGAGCAAGCGCTGTGCCAGTCCATGAACTTTGGTATAAGCGCTTGTTTATTTTTGTTTTATTTCAAAACGCAGGGTGAAAGGAAAGCCGGTGGTATGTCGGAAAGTTTTTCTGGCCATTGGGGGATATCGGGGAGGCAAATCGGGAGGGACCCCGACATATTGGGTCGGATAGGGAAGGCTGCCGCCAGCCCTTGTGGCAGGTGCAAAAAAAAAATCTTCCGGAACTTCCGGTTAATTCGGACTTTATCGCCACCTGCTTTTCCGTCTGCCAATCTGGCGCTTGACTTCCCCCATCGCCGGGATTAAATTATACCACACTTGGGCGATTCTTTCCATGCCCTTCCCCCTGTTCCCCCCTCCCCAGCCGCTGTTCCCCACACGGGCTTTGTATTTCGATTTTCCACCATACCCGCACCTTATTCTTCGGCTTATCGGGGGCTTCTCTATGTCCTCTATGCCCTCTTTCCCCGTTGGGAGACCAGGATGAAGCAGGCCGAGTTCGTCCACCTTCACAGCCATACGATGTACAGCCTCTTAGATGGCGCGTGCAAGATCCCGGACATTGCGCAGCGGGCGGCCGAGTGGGGCATGCCGGCCGTGGCGATGACCGACCACGGCAACCTGTTCGGGGCGATCGATTTCTACAGGGGGATGCGGGAGGCCGGGGTCAAGCCGATTATCGGCTGCGAGGTCTATTGCGCCATCGAGAGCCGGTTTTCCAGGCAGCCGGCCCGGGGGATTCAAAGCGGGTCCAACCATCTGGTGCTCTTAGCCAAAGACCTTGCCGGGTACAAGAATCTGATCAAACTGGTTTCGGCGGGGTACTTAGAGGGGTTTTACTACAATCCGAGGGTGGACAAAGAGCTGCTTCGACAGCATTCGGAGGGGCTGATCTGCCTGTCGGCCTGTGTGAGTGGAGAGATTCCCCACCTGATTGAACGGGAGGGGATGGGGGCCGCCCGGAATGCCGTGGAAGAATTTCTGGATATTTTTGGCGACGATTTTTACTTAGAGATCCAGCGGCACGGTATCGACCGGGAAGCGAAGATCAACGAGGCGCTGCTCCGGCTGCACACAGAGATGGGGGTACCGCTGGCGGCCACCAACGATTCGCACTTCCTAAAGGCGGAGGATCACGAAGCGCACGCCGCGCTGGTGGCCATTCAGACGGGGAAGACCTTAGACGATCCGAAGCGGATGTGCTATTCGGAGAGCGTCTATTTCAAGTCGGCCGAGGAGATGTATGAGCTTTTCGGCGATCTGCCCCAGGCGCTGGAGGCAACGCTGGAGATTGCGGAGAAGTGCGACCTGGAGCTGGCGTTTGACGAGAACCATGCGCCGGACTTTCCCCTGCCGGCCGGGTACGAGACGGCCAGCGATTACCTGGCGGATCTGGCCCGGAAGGGTATGGAACAGCGCTGTAAAGTGACACCGGAGTACGAGGAACGACTCAGGTTTGAGCTGGACACCATCGAACAGACCGGCTATTCGGGCTACTTTCTGATTGTGAGCGATTTCGTGCGTTTTGCCAGCGAAACGAATATTCGTGCGAGTGCACGCGGGTCTGTGTTGAGCAGCCTGGTGGCCTACGTATTGGGGATCACGGCTTTGGATCCGATCGAGTACGGGCTCTACTTCGAGCGGTTCTTGAATCTGGAGCGGATTTCTCCACCCGATATCGACATCGACATTGCGGATCGGGACAGGGAAAAGCTGATCGACTACGTGGTGGAGAAGTACGGGCGAGACAACGTCTGCCAGATTATTACGTTTGGTACAATGGGGGCCAAAGGGGTGATTCGGGATGTGGGGCGCGTGCTGGACATGCCATTTGCAGAGGTGGACAGGATCTCCAAGCTGGTGCCTGCGGAACTGAAGATGACGCTGGACAAGGCCCTGGGCATGTCGCCGGAGCTGAAGCGGGTCTCCCAAGACGGCGGGGTGGGCCAGAGGCTGCTCTCGACCGCCCGGCAGCTTGAGGGCTTAGCCCGACACGCGTCGATTCACGCAGCCGGCGTCGTGATTACGCCCAGACCCCTTACGGAATACTTCCCGCTCTACAAAGCGTCCAAGGGCGGTGAGGTTGTGACTCAGTATAACTGGCACCATGTGGAGGATCTGGGTTTCTTAAAGATGGACTTTTTGGGGTTACGCAATCTGACGGTGCTGGATGATACCGCCGAGATGATTGAGCAGAACCACGGGATCAGGGTCGATATCGATTCTCTGTCCTTGGACGACCAGGAGGCCTTAGCGCTGTTCGGGAGGGGAGAGACCACCGGGGTCTTCCAGTTTGAAAGCAGTGGGATGCGGGACTATCTCAAGAGGCTGCAGCCGGACCAGATTGAAGATATTATTGCGATGAACGCCCTCTACCGGCCCGGGCCGATGAAGTATATCCCCAACTATATTGACAGAAAACAGGGCAGAGAAGAGGTGACCTATCCCCATCCGGTTCTGGAACCCGCCTTAAAAGAGACCTACGGAATTATTACCTACCAGGAACAGGTACAGCGGATCTGCCGGGATATGGCCGGGTTTTCGCTTGCCAAAGCCGACGGTGTGCGCCAGGCGATGGGCAAGAAGCTGGCAGATGTGATGGAGCGATATAAAACCGATTTTATAGAGGGCGCCAAGAAAAACCAGGTGAAGGCGGAGACGGCAAGGAAGATCTGGGCCGATATGGAGGTCTTCTCCGGTTACGGCTTCAACAAGGCGCACAGTTCGGGTTATTCGCTTGTGGCCTACCAGGCCGCCTATTTGAAGGCGCATTACCCGGCCGAATTTTTGTCGGCCAACCTGAACAGCGAAATCGGCGATATCGAGCGTCTGGTTATTTTGATCGGCGAGTGCCAGCGGATGGGGCTGGAGGTGCGGCCGCCGGATGTGAACGAGAGTTATGCGGACTTCATCGCTTCGGAGGGGCGCATCCAGATGGGGATGACGGCGGTGCGCAATGTGGGACGGGGGGCGGTGGAGGCGATTGTGGCTGCGCGGGAGGCCGACGGCCCGTTTAAGACGCTGTTCGAGTTGTGCGAGCGGGTCGATTTGCGTGCGGTGAACCGGCGGGCGGTTGAAAGCCTGATCTGCGCCGGGGCGCTGGACTCCTTAGAGGGGCATCGCGCGCAGATGCTGGAGGGCTTAGAGCGGGCGCTGGATATGGCCCAGGCGGCGCAGTCGGCCCGGCAGCGGGGGCAGATCTCGCTCTTCGAGTCGGAGGAAATGCAGGCCCAGGCCGCGGTGGTGAACAACCAGGTGCTGCCCGGGGTGCCGGAATGGACGGAGCGGGAGGTGCTGTCCCGGGAGAAGGAGATGCTTGGGTTTTACCTTTCGGGGCACCCGCTGGAAAAGTATCAGGCCGATCTGACCTCGATGGGCATCCGGTCGGTGAAGTATGTGGAGAGCCTGCCCGATGGAGCGGAGATTAAGCTGGGCGGGCTGCTGACGGAGGTGAAACCCCATACCGATCGCAAGGGCCGGCAGATGGCGTTTGGCACGCTGGAAGACTTAGAGGGAACGGTGGATCTGGTGGTTTTTCCTGACGCTTTTGAGAAGCTCCGGGAACATTTGCTGACCGATGCGATGGTTGTGCTCCACGGGAGGCTTTCGGGACGCAACGGGCGGACGTCGGTGCAGGTGGAGCAGGTGCTGCCGATGGAGCAGGCGCGGGAGGTGCTGGCCGATTCGGTAAATGTGCTGCTGCCCTCGGAGGATGTGAACTCGGAACGCCTGAACGCGCTCAAAGCCCTTCTGGAAAAGTACAGCGGGGATTGCGCGCTGTATCTGCACCTTCAGTTAGAGGGGGACCGGCGAACCGTGATCCGATCGCGGGGGCTGAGCGTGTCGCCTTCGGAGACGCTGGTTTCGGAGGTTGCCGAGCTGACCGGCGGGCGGGCGCGGATGTGGGTTTCGGCGGAGAACGGGCGGGCGAGGCGGACGGCCGGGCGTATACAGGCGGCGTAGGGGCAAAGTAAAAAGGGGTGCCGACTCGGTTTTACGTAGATGTTTTCTGTCTATGCTGCATCGGCATAGTCAAGGAGTTCATCATTGGCATATCGAACCTGTTTATACTGATTCCAGAAAGCATCCCATCGTTTTGACTTGACGTAAGTGCGTAACTGCAAGATGCGTTGTCCTCCCTGCCAGGACCATTGCATACCCGATCGACAAAGCCTTGTCTTGACCAGGGTCTTGCAGGCCGCTTCGACGGGTCCCGAGCCAATGGGCAGACCCCTTCGACGAAAGTCAGCATAGGCCATCCGGTGTTTGTTCCGAAAGAAGAAGGTTCGTTCTGTTTCCAGGTCTTCCAATCGTTTTTGACCCAGCCTTCGGCGGCTTTTGTAATAGTCGATGGAGCGAATAAGGGTTTCTGCTGCGCCATCTTGGGTCAGCAGTTTGTGGTGGTAGGTTTCATACCAGCTTTGCGCTTTTGCTGATTTTTTGCCAAACAGGAGTTCGGCAGCTTCAGACAGATGTTCTGTGGTGTGATAAAAATCCACCAGTTTTTCATACCCGATGAACCGAGGAGTGGTATCAGCATATTTCCACAACCCTCGTGCCCCATCACACAGGAACACTTTTCCGACCTCATCTTTCAGTTGTCCTTCGATATGATCGAGTTCTTCCTCAAAGCGTATCTTCAACGTTTGACCACCCTCTTCGGGCATTTGTGCCACATACCGAGAGACCAAACGCTTTGGTGGGGTGCCGTCCTTTGGAGGTGCCCCATAAAAGGACAGGCTGCCCACCAGGGCCTGTTTGAAACTGGTCGGACTTTCTTCGGACGGTTTTTCCCCCGGCCTCTCTTGTGGACGCCCGCGTTTTTTCCCCGGCTCATCCAGCCTGAGGTGGGTCCCATCCAGGCTGGCCACCATCACTTTTGTCCCTTTGGGGTTCTCCTCCTCCTGACGGATCGACCGGTTGAGTGTTTCATCCATCTCGACCAGCCACGCTCCCGTCTCTTCTGTGATGTGTTTGACCGCTGTGGCAGAAGGCTGAAACAGAGCCGTCTTTTCCAGCACAGAAACGGTTTCCTCCGGCGTGATCAAGCTCACCGTGAACAACACCGCTTCACGAACTTCCACGGTGGCAAACTCACCGACCATTCCCCACATCACATCCAACGGCACATAAGAAGGCCCCCCTTCATCGGCCTGAAACAGATTTCGAGAAAGCTTCATCTTCCCAAAGGGGGTCAAAAACGTCTTCTCACTTTGTTGCTTAAACCGATACAGCACATTCTCGACCTGTTTTGGGGCCTCATCCACTTCGTAGGCTTCCAAAAATGTGCGAAGCGCTGCGATCCCACAAGCCTTGAGGGCTTCACCAAGCCCACTTGTGACCTGTTCTGCCAATTGAGGCGTCAAACTCTCCAGGTCCAAATTTTCGCAATGGGCGCTCAATTTTTGCTTAAATTCCCAGGTGGCGGCTTCGATCATCTCTGCGAGGTCCATCTTGGGCTCCTTTCCCGTATCTATACAACCTTATTGTTTTCAGTCTGTTGTATGATCGGGATTTGGAGCCTTTTTTGCAACTCATTTACGTAAATTCAGAGCAGCACCCGAAGTAAAGTAGTAAAAACAGAGTAGAAAAAGCAAGCAAAAACAGGAGGGGGTCTCATCGGGGCTTTCAGCCCTATCCAGGGGGCGTTTTTCCGGACTGCCGGATCATCTTCAGAGCCCTTTCGCCCAATTCATTGGCGTCGAACGGTTTGGCGACAAACCCGTTAATTCCAAGCTGAACCGCTCTGGCCACATTCTCCCGGGAAGGGTGGGCTGTCAGGATCACGATGGGCATCAGGGCGGTGTCCGGATCCGCCCGGATGGCCTGGCAGAGGTCGAATCCGTCTGCGCCGGGGAACATGAGATCGACGATAACCAGGTCCGGCGGGGTCTTTCGAATATGGTGAAGCGCCTCGTCCGGTTCCTGGAAGGTGGTCACGTAAAGACCCCGTTTGCTCAGAATATGCTCGATAGCCTCGGTCGTATCGGGATCGTCGTCCACGGCAACGACTTTGGCTGTCCGGCCCAGATTGCGGGAAAAGAGGAGGGCGTTCAGCAAAATCTGCAGCCGGTGGTGATCGAACGGTTTGACGAGATAACCATCCACATGGCGGTTGGTGAGAACGGCCTCCCCCTGCTCCGACATATAGCCCGTAATCACCACCACTAAGATGCCGCTATCCCTCTCTTTGAGGGCGTCAATGAGTTGCCATCCGGTCATCTCGGGCATCATCAGGTCGGTAATAACCAGATCGACCGACGTCTTCTCAAGAACCTCCAGGGCTTCCAGCCCGCCCGGGGCGCCGGTGACGCGATATCCCTCGGTCTCGATAAGCTCGCAGAGAACCTCCCGGATATCCTCCTCATCGTCAACCACCAGGATATGAAAAGCCTCCGGCCTGGGGGTTGCCGCCTCCTGGGCCTCGGAATCGATCTGTTCTGAGCTTTCTGACATCGGACCTCAACTGGCGAATTGCGAATTGCGGAATGCGGAATGCGGATTGGTAGACTTTAAATCCGAAATCCCCAATCCGAAATCCGCATTTTTTTAAAGTCCCAGCCTCTCCACCTGCTCACCCGGCGCGCCAATCCGCCCCAAAAACGCCCGAAGCCCTTCCCGAAGCCGCTCGGCCTCCTGCGGATGGCGCTCGATCGCATTCTGTTCCTGCCCCGGGTCTTGCTCCAGGTCGAACAGAGACGACCCGTTGGAACCGCGCACAGCTTCCACCGAATAGCGGAGGTGGGCCGGATCGAACGGACCGACGCCCTTCGGCTTGAGGAATTCCGGCTCAAGAGCGGAGTACCAGTAAAGGGGGCCGTTCCACTCTGTTGGGGGCCACTGGAAAAGCGTCCAGCGACCGTCGCTCACCCCCACGCTCTCCCCGTACTTGCCAAAACAGGCCACCTCTCGAATCCCGGCGCCCGGATCGCGAATCAACGGCAGAAGGCTTCCACCGTGCAGGTCCCCCGGCGCCTCCACACCTATCACCTCCAGCACCGTCGGATAAAAATCCACAAGCTGCACAAGCTGCTGCGGGCGCAGGCCGGCGTCCCGGAACTCCGGATGATAGAGTATACAGGGAATCCGCGATATCTGCTCGTACAGGTTGGAATCCCCGTGATGCGCCCCCGGCTTGCCGATCATGCCCCGTTCCCCTAAGATATGCCCGTGGTCCGACGTCAGAACAATCACCGTATCGTCCAGCAGCCCGAGCCGTTCGACCCGGTCCAGAAAATACCCGAACCAGGCATCGGTCAAACTGACCTTGCCCGCATAAAGCGCCCGAATATCCCGCATCTCCTGCTCCGTGTACCGGCCGGCCTCCCCGTAAATCGGCCACCGGACCCGTGCCCCGGGCGGATCGTCGGCGTACATCTCGTCGTAGGGCGGCGGCGGATCGAACGGCTCGTGGGGATCGAAACAATCGACCATCAAAAAGAAATCCCCCTCACCCCGGTTGCGGGAAACCCACTCGGCCGCCCGCCGGAACACCTGCGCCGCAAACGTATCCGTCTCGCTCTTCCACCGCAGCCCCTCCCGCCAGCGGGCCGTATTCTGGTAATACTGCCGCCACCGCATGTGGCACTTCTCAAACTCCACAGCGGGCCAGACCACCTCAATGCCGCTGTTATTCACCCACTTGTCGTTCTCCTGCCCTCGTATAAACTCCCAGCTGTCAAAGTGATGATGGTAGTTGCCCGACCCGTGCTCGAAGAAGTGGTAGTGGTCGGTCACCAGCGCCGTCTTAATACCCGCATCCTGAAGCACCCCCGGCAGATCCACATCAGACTGTTCGAGCGGCCCCCACCCCCGCCAGAGGAACTCGTAGCGCCCGGTCCACACATCGCGCCGGGCCGGCATGCACGGCGCGGAACTCAGGTACCCCCGCTCAAACGTCACCCCCATCCCGGACAATCGGTCAAAGTTGGGCGTCTGCACCACCCGATTGCCATAGCACCCGAGGTGGTCCTGCCGCAGTGTATCGCAAAGCACAAAGATCACGTTCATCGCAACACCCGATATTTTCTTCCAATGTCTTAATCATCAATATGGCGGACAGTTTTCTTTGACAAAAAAGTGCCGTTCACGCAGATTAGGTATCATAGACCACCACGTCAACGATACCCTTTATCTGGAGAGACGGCACAATGGAACTGGCAGAAAAGATACTCAAGAGTTTCAAGATTTCCAAGCCTCAAAAAAAGTTTCTGATGGCTGTGTTTACAGCGATCCTAACAGCTCACGGCAAGATCAATTTTCGTAACCTATCGCGTTACTCTCCTTTGTCACAGAAGACGTATTCACGCCAGTTTGCCAAACCCTTTGAATTTGTGGCCTTCAACCGAGCGGTGATCAATGAAAGCCTGGGCAGAGAAAGTGAACGGATCATCGTGTTAGATGCTTCTTTTGTGTCCAAGTCGGGCAAGCAGACCTATGGTCTGGATTATTTCTGGAACGGTTGTCATCGTCGGAGCGAAAAGGGGTTGGAAGTCTCCAGTGTGGCCATCGTGGATGTTTTGAGAAACACAGGCTTTACGCTGTCCGTTCGTCAAACCGATCCTGGAGATGAACGCCAAATGTCTGAGTCTAAGCCTAAACAGGATGTCGTCAAGGTCAATAAAAAGAAAAGGACCGTCAAGAAAAAGGGCACCAAAAAAAAGGGGAAAGCCAAGTCGAAAAAGCAAAGCTCCAAACAGGCAGAAGACGTCGAAACCCTAACAGATCAGTATTTACAGCACCTGAGTGATGTCAAACCCAGCTTGTTAGAGAATGAAAAATATACCGTTGTCGATGGCTATTTTAGCAAGAAGAAATTTGTTGATGGCGTCCGTGATTTGGATCTACACCAGATCGGCAAATTGCGCTGCGACGCCAATATGCGCTATCTCTACACCGGACCAAAACGGGAAAAGGGAAGCGGAAGGCACAAGACCTATGACGGCAAAGTCAACTGGCAGGACCTGTCTCGGTTTTCATATATCCAAACACAAGATGGCATCGCCATTTACAGTCTTGTCTTGAATCACGTCTCCTTAAAACGCAATTTGAAAGCCGTCGTCTTGCTGGATCACACGAACAAGGACAAGAAGAAATATGCGATCTTGTTTTCAACCGACAAAGACCTAAGTGCCAAGACGATTGTCAGATATTACAAAGCGCGTTTCCAAATTGAATTTATTTTCAGAGATGCCAAACAGTTCACCGGATTGTGCGACTGTCAAGCCAGAGATCAAAAACGGCTGGCTTTCCATTTTAATGCCTCTTTGACAACCCTCAATTTAGCCAAAACGGAACACTTACAAGCCCAATCAGATACGAGACCCATACCCTTTTCCATGGCCAGTGTAAAAGCCTGTTATTTCAACACGTATTTTCTCCAGAATATTTTTTTAATGTTAGACCTCGACCTAAATTTGATTAAAAAATCTCCCCAATACCAAAAACTGCGGGATTATGGCAAAATTGCTGCTTAAAAGTGGCCGAACTATTGAATCATGTTCTCAGAAGAGCAAAGCTTGAGTCCCCTCCGAAAAGGGGGGGCATGAAGATTTTGTGTCAGTTGCCAGCTTTGTGTATTGGGATGCAGAGTTGAGCCAGAATTTTGCGTCTACCGGCGGCACATCGACTCAGAGCCTGTTTACAAGGTTGCTCACCGGGTTGCAAAGCAAGGTTTTGCATAAAAAACCCCCCCCTTATGCGGAGATCATCAGGGGTTGTGTGAGGTACTTCTTGATCCGAACCAGATTGAGCCATAAGCCCCGACACCACGCCCACAGTTGGTGTGGGATCAGTCCGCGATAGCGCGTCTTGCCATCTTGGGTGTAATAGCTCAACTGGAAGATGCTGGCTTCGACATTATTGCGTCGGTTTCGGATGTGAGCAGGGAGTTCTTCAATCTGTTTCCGTTTGATGTAATTGTCGATGTCCTGTTCTTTAAAGTATCGGGACTTGCCATCGATGATGATTTTGTATTTCCCCGGTTTGTATTCTTGGGCAAGTTGCACTTCCCCTGTGTGTCGATCAATGACTTCAACCCCTTCTGGTGTCCGTTCATAAACGAAGAGTCCCTTGATGCCCTGAAGGCCACTGTAGTGAAACTGCTTTCCTTCTGCTTGGGCATACTCGGTGTTTGCTGCATCATTGTAAGCCCCATCCATCGACACTTCCAAAACCTCACCCACCACCTGCTGTGTCCGCTCAATGGCAGGTTGGACAAACTCGTTGTCGGGGGCAGTCGCTGGTTTAACTTCAACGTCGGTGATCAAATTGAGACCATCCTCGTTACAGGTCTCGGTGAGGTTGACACTATACCCCTTGACCTTATCCTCCCCTTTCCTGCGAAAGGCCGCATCTTCATCATGGGCAGACTGCAAAGAAGATGAGGAAATCTCTTTAGGAGGCTTAGGAAGCACCTCTTGGGGGGAAGATAAAACGGTATATTGGTCCCCAAAGACACGCACGATCAGACCATATTGATCGCTGTCTTTCTCGGTATAGGTCTCCTGGAGCCTGCTCAATAGCAGCCCCAACTCCTGTAACTTCTCACCTTTTTCAACGCTGGAAAGACGGTAGACAACCTGATGGGGCTTCACCTTGAGCAGATCGTCCAAAACCTGCTGATCTTTTGCCGATAACCGTCCCTTCTGGCCCTTGTCCAACGACGTCCAGAACCCTTGTAAGCAACAAACCACCAACTGCAACCGGCAACAGGTGGCAATGTTGGAACCGATCAACTTGCTGTCCATTCGGATCTGCTGACCCACCACGCCAAAGACGTTAGCCTGAGTCTGAGTTAAGGTGAAAAAAGTCTCTCCAACCAGATCTCGACCGGTTTTCAGTTGATACGCATACAAAGACTGCTTGAACAGATAATACGTGGACTCTACAGGCACTTCATCAGAAAGGTTCATCAACCCAAAAGCCCGCATCACCAAGATGTTGAACCGACATTGCTCGAAAAGTTGGGCATCGCTCCACCCAAAGCCCTCCTTCAAAATCATCATCGACACCAGGTGCCGGATGGAGGCATTGGGACGGCCTATGTTGGGGTCAAACAACACGGAAAAGACATCCTCATCTACCTTTGAGGTGATATGCTGGTAGAACAGATTATGCCAGGCGGCCGGATCATTCAACTGGTCCTGCTTAGAGCCTTTGAAATGGGACTCGAAGCTGGAAAACAGATCCGGTTGACTTGAAGGGGCACTCCTTCTAAACATCTGTCCCTCGCTTTCTGAGCCAGTTATACATCTGCGACATTGCAACCTGTTCACACCTGGAATTTAGTACTTTTTCCCGAATGAGTAAACCTGACTTTTCGGAGTGGACTCAAGCTTGTTTTGCGAAACGAGCACGGGGCAAAGCCGCGGAGCGGTATCCGCTCCAGTGAGCAGATGGCCGGCGCGAAGCGCCGGTCTCTGCAAACAAGCTCGCGCGCACTGATGGCGCGAAGGCGCGAAGCGCCCGTGCCATCGCAAGCATCAGCGGCGGGCTTTAGCCCGTCCGCTGGATGCCTTGGTTGGGCGAGAAGCAGGGTGAAGCCGAATCTCAATCTCGCAGCCGACAGCCTTCGCATATTTCTGGAGCGTTGCCACCGACGGGGAGTGTTTGCCAGCAGCTTCCAATCGTGATACCGCACTCTTAGTCGTTCCCATTGACCTGGCGACTTCCTCCTGCGTCAAGCCAGCTCTTGATCGAGCAGCGAGTAATTCTCTTACAAGAGCATATTCATCGGCGAGTTCTTGATACGCCTTATTGAAACCCTTGCGTTTGAGGGCCTTCTTGAGGAACTCCTCATGGTTGTGTGCAATGGGACGATATTCTGTATCAGCCATGTTGTACCTCTTTCATCCTCTGATAGGCAATGCGCAGATCGCGTTGCGGAGTTGTTCGTGTTTTCTTCACGAAAGCGTGCAACACGACCACGCGCTGGCCTGTTATATAGCAATACAGCGCGCGCCCGATGCCTTCGCGGCCTCGAGGCCGCAGTTCAAATAACCCACCTCCCAGCGCGCGCGAATGGGGCATCCGCAGATCCGGCCCAAACTCCATCAGAAGTTCCACGATCCGAGCGTAAGCAGCCAAGATACCGACCGGCCAGTCCTCGATCTCTGTTTTGACACGGGGGTGGAAGTATTCGATGGAATAGGGCATATGATAAAGTTAGCAAATACGAGAACTTATTTCAACCTGTTTATGCGTTCGGCAAAACCTCAGTGTGCTACTCCCATCCTTTTCTTGATCTGGCCCATTCCGCCTTGCTCCAGGTAATCGAGGGCTACATAAAGGCCATCATCTTGAGGCCCTGCAAGTGATGTCAAGTGCATCTGCGTTGTCCAAGGATTGACAGCTTGGCTTTTTGCTATGACGTTCAGGCGCGTGGGAACCTGCGGAACAGAGTCACAGCGTAGGGAGCGTCAGCGCCCGGAGCCGCACGCGCCGTGCTAAAGGCCGTGCAGCCAGATCAGTGACCAGCAGAATCAAATATCGTGTGAAGGACGAAACGTCAATTGTGCCCACAGCCGCGCTGCGTTCTGCAGTGGTGGGAACAGAGACGGAAACGCCTGTTGAAGTCTGCTGCAAGCCGAGAAGTCTTTCCGCTCTTGCGTGCCTATCGGACTGATTTTCAGTTCTTGCAGCATCTGAGCGTTGGTGTTCTTCCAGTTGCCTGACCATGATATCTGGAGAAAGCCCTCACATATGGCGGTATTCTCGCTGTAAGCTCGGACCTTCACAATCGCCGTTTGCCCTGGTGTGATGGGCGTGTCCATCTCGACCAACCCTGGTTGTCTCCGCTCAAACGGGCTGCATGGCCTCTAACGATCAAGCACCCACGATGTGGCCGCGCTCAAAGGTCCCGGAGAGGAACGGACGAAGCACAATCGTACTCGCGAGAAGCGGCGCGGCCATCTGGGTGGATGGGGGTGTGGTTGGGCTCGTGGGTGCGCAGGTATGGGTAGGGCAGGCGTCGCGACCGAGGACAAGCTACCCTTTTAGACGCGACTGAATGACGCCGACGATATGTTCGATTGCTTCGGACTCTAGACCTGGGATTCCCTTACTGCCCGGTCCACACATCGCGCCGGGCCGGCATGCACGGCGCGGAACTCAGGTACCCCCGCTCAAACGTCACCCCCATCCCGGACAATCGGTCAAAGTTGGGCGTCTGCACCACCCGATTGCCATAGCACCCGAGATGGTCCTGCCGCAGTGTATCGCAAAGCACAAAAATCACGTTCATCGCAGCATCCTTGGGCTGTACGCCGACCCGGCGGGACTGCGCGTCATCTTTCCTCCGCTACAAAATGCCTTTCGTCAGGGGTAAGAGAGCCTCAGTGCCTGGCCGGAGCGCTACGCCGAAGAGATCGACGCGTTGCGGGCAGGGCATATGCTCAAAAGAGCAAACGACTTCTTCGCCCATTGATGTTAATGATGTTAAGCCGTAGACTCAAGCATCAGAGGGCACGATGCCACGCTCCTTCAACCAGTCCACAACGTGTCCGTGATTCCCACTCTTCGCCTGCTGCAAAGCAGTTTCACCTGCCGGGTTCACCCAATTCGGATCGGCTCCGCGCTCGAGGAGGATTTTCGCTAGGGTGATGTGGCCGTTTCGACACGCGAAACCGAACGCACTGTCCAGCGCTGTCTTTGGCGGCCTCGGCTCGTCCCAACAAGGCAGTGTACCGGCACTTTCGATTACGCTTCCCTCGTCGTCGAAGAACTGGTCGACGAGGTCTCTTCTTCCAGCTCCTGCAGCGATCATGAGGTTTACGGCCCCACCTCGGTCGATCAGCAAATTGGCGGCGTTCACGCGGCGAAAAACGACCGCATCCCACAGTGGCGTCCCATTTGCGATCACAGCACCGTCGATGTCGATCTCCGCGCCTGCATCGAGCAGTAGCTCGGCCAATTCGAGGTCATCGTTACTCGCCGCCCAGTGCAAAGGTGTCTCCTTCACACTTTCAATACGCTCGTGCTGAAAACGGGCGTTCACGTCAGCTCCCGCGTCGATGAGCAACCACGCCATCTCGACACCCCGCGGTCTGTGTCCGGGATAATCCGCAATCAAATGTAGCAGGGTTCGGTCGTTGTCCTTCGGCCTCTGATTGGGCAGGTCGGGATGAGATTCAATCAACGCCTTGAGCTTGTCAACATCACTTTGTTTGATCGCTTCACGTGCTTGGTCAATCGGGGTCATTGTTTGCCCTCCTATCTATGATGAAAATAAAAAAATGAAAAAAGTTGGCGAGTGTCATGAGCGAGCTATAAAGCTGCTTCGATAATTTGGCGCACCAACGTAGAAGATTATAAATCGTAGTGTATGATGTTTTTTGTATTTGGCGGCACAGGGATGTGCCGCTTTGCTTTTGGGGGGTTAGGCTCAGCACCGTCATCCCGCGGTGCCTGGATGATGTGCGCCGGCCAGTTCATTCAGAAGACCAACCACGTCATCGCCGTGGCCAGCAAGGAATGGACTTGACCCGTTTCGGTGGGTACCTTATCTCTTGGGAGAAAGGAGATCCACTATGCCGCCAACACGTCCACCTTATCCACCTGAGTTCAAAAAGCAAATGGTCGAATTGGTTCGAGCCGGTCGTACGCCAGGAGAGCTGGCCAAAGAGTTCGAGCCCTCAGACCAGACGATCCGGAACTGGGTGGTACAGGCCGACCGAGACGAGGGCCTTCGAGAAGACGGTCTGACCAGTGATGAGCGAGAGGAGTTGCGCCGTCTTCGTCGCGAGATTAAGCAGTTACGCATCGAGCGTGAGATCTTGTCAAAAGCAGCAGCCTGGTTCGCTCAGGAGACCAACACGATCCCCAGAAAGCCTTCCAGTTCGTGAAGGCGCACCAGGCAAAATGGCCAATTACCACGCAATGCCGAGTCCTGGGTGTCTCCCTCAGTGGGTATTATGCGTGGCGAGGACGCCCCCCATCGCCAAGAGCAAAGGTCGATGCGGATCTCAAGGAACAGATTAAGGCTTTTCATGCCCGTTCTGATTCTACCTACGGAGCCCCCAGAATCTGGGAAGATCTGGCAGCATTAGGCATCCGTATAGGCAAAAAGCGTGTCGCCCGTCTGATGGTTGAGATTGGTATCTTCGGGGTGAGCCGTCGAAAGGGTATCAGAACCACCCGTAAGGGAAAAAAGGCTCAAAAAGCCCCTGATCTGGTCAAGAGAGACTTCACTGTTGAAGCCCCAAATAAACTCTGGGTGGCCGATATTACCTACGTACCAACCTGGGCGGGCTTCCTGTATCTTGCTGTGGTTATCGATGTCTTTTCCCGCCGAGTCGTGGGCTGGACGATGGCTTCGACGCTCCAGAGTGAGTTGGTTTTGTCTGCTTTGAATATGGCACTTTGGCAGCGTCATCCTTGTGGGGTGATCCACCACTCCGACCAGGGATCTCAGTATACTTCACTTGCCTTCGGTAAACGCTGCGATGAGGCGGGTATACGTCCCTCAATGGGTTCTGTAGGCGACTGCTATGACAACGCACTGTGTGAAAGCTTTTTCGCCACCCTCGAATGTGAATTGATCGACCGCCGTTGTTTTCGTACCCACAAGGAGGCCAGATTGGCTATTTTTGAGTATATTGAGGGCTGGTATAATCCCCATCGTAGGCATTCATCAATCGCATACCACTCACCGATGACATATGAAAAACAGCATCAAACACGGGCTTGAAGCCCAAGCCCTAAACACTCCACCAAAACGGGGCAACTCCAGACCTGGTGGTGCTGCCGCAGGACCACCGTCGGCATCGAGTACTTCGGCCACTGACGGTGGGATGGGTTGGGACTCTACCTTGCCCCCAGGGGACTGGAGCAGCTCCGATTTGTGGAGGCTTTGGCCGCAATGGCGACAGGGCAGCCGGATCCTCGATTTCACCGACGTCCGGTACTGCTTCCACGTCCAGTGGGAACCACAGTGAGGGCAGTCGAGCTGCTCGGCAGCGCTTGATCGTAGGAGAGCGCCACAGTTGAAGCAGAGCGGCCGCCCGCGGAGCGCGTTACGGCAGTCCGCCCATGACACAGTCCGGCCACACCCTGAGCAGTCCATCTGAGGAACACCACGCAGGCTATTCGGCAGTGGCACTGCGTGGCGAGCTCTGGGCCGGAACACCGCCTTGCCGCAGTCCGGACACGGAACCCGCCCGTTGGTTGCCCGCCACACCGTTATCACATCCGCGCACCGGTCGTAGAGGGTGATTCCCACTTCCGCCAGCAGATCGCGGTCGTGAAGTCCGAGGCTGTTCCAGCGATACAGCTGGCGGATCTTGATCGGGTTTATTCGTCTTGCTGGCATGAGCAGCCTCCAGAGGACTCCTGGTGCATCGATGGTTGGACGAGTATGGCGCGCAACCATCGAGGTGGGCTAACTTAGCCGTCCAGTCACTATGAAGTACGCGATGTGTGACTTCTTTTCGTAACTCCTTGATTTTCAACAGCATCGATTTCTGCCCCAAATAGGGCATTGTGAATAACCTGTTGAAAATATAAGTTTTAAAAAAAGTCACACATGACGTTATGAAGTAACAAGATGTCTTTTTTACGACCGGCATACAACTTCGAGATCATAAGATCATGCACTTCCAGGCAAAGGCCTGAGACGCCCTGTGTATTCTCATTGCGTATTTCTACAAGACGAGCTTTCCAATCTTCGGGAAGAGCTGAAGAGGTCTCGTCCACACCCTGTGCATAATATCCAAACGTATGGTGAAATGCTGAAAGTTCACCTATGGCACCCTCGATCATCTCGGTTTTTTCTTCCGAATCCGCTACCATAACATCTGCTTCAACGGATCTGAGTAAAATATCGCGATTCTCAATGCTGCGAATTTAATAACTTTCTTAAAACACCACGTATTATGGTCGTGGTTTATTCATCAGAAAAATACAATTTGGATTCTACTTGATCTAAAATTTTATCTTCTGTTGTGTGAAGGCTGATCGTTCGTGAGCGGGCTTTTAAGAATAATTTAACCTCTTGATCTGGCCAACAAAGTTCGTCTACATAAGTCGAGAATCTACGCCCTTTCCTGGCTGCATTTCTGGCATGCTCAACAGCTATGTCAGCTTTGTTTTCCCCCTTTACTTTTGGGTGATTCTCTTTCCAGGCCAACTCAACCGCGATGTCGATATCATTAATTTTGGGCGATTGAGTCAGATAACTTCCAAAAATAAGAACCTTTTTCACCTTTACTAAAAAGTTTGAATCAAAATTTACTATCTGCACTCTTTCCATAAATTTAACTAAAACGCTATCTGCTGTTTTGCTCAATACTGGTTTTGCAGCTGAAGCCAAACTAAGAGTGCGTCCTTTTAAGGTTTTTCGCCACATTTTGCGTCTTTTATAAAAACCTACATGCTCGATGTAACCCTTTTCAAATAAGGCTTTTAATAAATCATAGGCTTTTTTCGGTGAAATCTCGAGATAATTGGATACGAAGTTTGGCTCCTCGCTATTTGGTGTGGGTAACCTTCCCCCAGGAACGACCAGTTGTGGTAGACAAGACGCCCAAGCTGCAGGTTTTGTGGACCAGCCTTCGAGTATTCTTTGTCAACGGTGTTGCCCGACCCGTTGTCTGTTGCTCAGGATTCTATCTTAAAAACAGTTGTTTAAGTTGTTAGATAATAAATTGTTACGATGGACTAAACGGCAAACTGGATCTCCGGATCATTCAATACCCGCCGTGTGTTTAGGAGAGATCTCATGTGCGGATACCGGAGCAAACGGTTAGGAACCACCTCGCACTCGGCAAGAAGACTGGTTCGGGTTTTTATGATTACCCACGTGAAACAGCGAAGAGCCCGAAGTTTTTATCCCAATCCTCTTGATTGTCAACATAACGCAAAAAGTCACGAACCTTGATGATCGGTATATTAGCAATTTTAGCCTCTGGATCTATTTTCATATCCAAATTCTTTATCATTTGCTGCAGCTAACGATAAGCTAAGCGGCGTGCGTTAGCGCGTCCTTGCTTGAGCGCCTTGTTAGGTTTAGAGTCCATTTTCCATGGTTATAATGATTTTTCCCTTATGGTTTCCCTCACCAAAATGCCGAATAGCTTCAATTGCACTGCTTAACTTGTGGGAGCCATCTATCACGGGTTTAATTTTTCCTGCTTCGAATAATTCATTCATATAATCTAAATCTTTGTTTGGCTTCAAACCAAGAACGTGTACGTTTTTCTTGATAAAAAAACGTATGATTGGAGAAAAAAATAAAGCTTGGAAAAGCCGAGCTGTTACCCCGCCAACAGTAACGTAAGATCCATTAGGTCTTAATACACGCAAATACTTGAAGATAGAGCGATTCGTTTTAGGATCAAGAATCAAGTCATAACGCTGATCGTTTTTGGTGAAATCATCTTGTTTGTAATCTATCGTATGATCAAATCCAACTGAATGCATCATGTCTAACTTGCCAGCGCTATCAACACCTGTGACGTGTTCAACCCCTATCGCTTTGGCAATTTGTACTCCCAGAGTACCAACGCCCCCACCTGCACCATTGATTAAAAGCTTTTGTCCCGGCTGAATTTTCCCTAAATCACGTAGACCCTGTACAGCCAGCATAGCCGCATGAGGTATCGCTGCTGCTTCAATATAGGTCATATTTTTAGGTTTCAAAGCTAACGCACTTCCGGGAGCACAAACGTACTCCGCAAAACCACCAAAACCATTTTCGGATAGATCTCCGTAAACCTCATCACCGGGCTGGAACTGACTAACGTCTTTACCAGTTTCTACAACCTGTCCGGCTATATCAACTCCGGGAATTCGGACTTTTGGTTTGAAAAAACCACATAGCAACCGAATATAGAACGGCGCACCTCTCACGAGGCACCAGCCCCAATCGTTTACGGATGCTGCTTTAACTTTTATCAAGACTTCATTGTCTTTAGGCGTCGGCTTTTCTATCTCCTTGAGTTGTAGGTCATAAGGTGAACCGTATTTTGTAAGTACAATTGCCTTCAAAACTATTTACCTCGATCTGCAAGCTATTACTTAAAGCGTATATTTAAATGGAACTACGTAACAGTTTTGAGCCTAAATAACGGTTCGGCTGACCCGCAAGAAATCGCGCAGCTGTTTCTTGTCCGGTCGAGCCTGTTGTTCGACAGTCTTGTCTATCAGATCAAACCCGGACACTCCGCAAAGGATTGCTGCGGGAGAACGAACCTTTTGGTAGACCGCTGATTCTCAGCCAGGATTTATAGGGTGTACCGCCTTCCCCGGCACTGCCGAAGTCGCAAAGCCTCAGTTTTCTGCCTTCGCCGTCGCGGTATTCCAGCAAGATGATCGGCTCAATGCGGCTATTCCACTTTATATGGCGGCGTTTTAGTGAACGACCGTCGAGCTCCGGCAGATCGCCCGGATCGATGTCATTGAACCGCCGATCGTAGGTCATCAGTATGGGTCCGCGATACATGGAGACATGGCCGCGGCACTGCTTTCTTCCCACCCAGAAATGCTCGGACATATCCAGCCGGATCTCTACACAATCCCCCCCTTTCCATTCCCGCTCCAGAGGGTAATAGCTTCCCGGAGTGACGTTCTTGATCTGCTTCTTGTTCAGGTAGAGTCTGGTCTTGGCCGACCAGTAGGGAATTCGCAGATTCAACCTGAATCGCACTGCGCGAGATGGATGAACGCTTAGCCTTACGTGCCCGTCGACAGGATAGTTGGTTTCCTGAACGAACTTGACCCTGCACCCGGAGTTCAGCCTGGCCGTCATGGTGGATGGCCCGTAGTAATTCAGTGTAATTCCGTCATCACCGTGGCGCATCAGAACCCAGTCGCTGATTATGCCAAGCCCGCGATGTCCGTTGACGCTGCAACAGTTCAGTTCCGGTGTGCCTTCCCGCGAGTGGCACACGATCGAATGCGCGCTGGCCCTCCGAACCCCGTCCATCGGTGTGTCGTAGGTGACCCAGCGCCCGGACGCCGAGTGCATCCCGACCACCGAGTTGAGCGTAGACAGTTCGATTTCATCGGCCACGATGGAACTGCCCGTCATGCGCAGCATTTCGACGCTCATGGCGATCCAGGCAATCGTGCAGCAGGTTTCGATAGGCAGTTTCAGGTATGGGTTTCCCCGGGCACGCTCGGCGCTGCTGAAGCCGCCGTTGTTGTGGCGGTCCAGCTTGACGATACTCCAGTAGATGTGTTCGAAGGCTTCGCGATAGCGCTGGTCGCCAGTGATGTAGTGGAGTTCCGGCAACGCCATAATGGTGTGCAGACTCTCCCACCTGGGCTTGGGTGTCTGGTAGAACTCCCTTCCCGCCAGTGCCGTCCGCAGGTAGTCTCCCGCCAACTCTCCTCCCCGCCCCCGGGCCTCGAATTCCTGCACAATCTGATCTGCCAACTGCAGATATCGCCGGGTTCCGGTCTTCTCGTACAGCAAGCACAGCGCGTGAACCGGAGAGAGATTCGTCTCCGTTCTACGGCCGGCATCAACCAGACGTTCGCCTGTATCCAGGAACCTGGAGCAAAAAAGGTCGGCTATTCTCCTGGCACTACGCAAGGCCCTTTCGTCGCCGACGTGCTCCGCCCAGAGCATCAAGCCCATCATTACGTGATAGTGCCCCCAGGCATCCCAGGTATCGCTGCCCCCATCCGGTCCCCCACCCGTCCGGCTTTCAGGGAGCCCGGTCACGCCGAGAATCCCCGATCCGCCGCCGCGGCTGCTGTTCGGTGCCATCCCTGTCAGGCGAGAGTCGCGTGGCCAAGGTCCCAGGTAGCCGTCTTTGTCCTGGCAGGCGACCAGGTCCGTCACGAAGTCTGCCAGGACGGCCTTGAGCTCGATGTCACCCGTCAGCCGCAGTACCTGTACTGCGCCAGTAAGGTACTTGCCGGCGAATTCTCCCGCAAAAGGCACCAGGTCGCGCAACGGCAACCGATCTCGATCGCGCAGGATTTCAAGGATGCCTGGGTTTGACGACGGAACGACTTTGATCCATTGTTCTGTAACCCTCTGGAGATACTGTCCCAGCCAACCGTCGAATCTGTACTGGCTCCCTGCCGCACGATCAGACCTTGGCAATTCCTTCATCTATCTACCTCTTTTCCCAGTCGACTTCACTCGTATGCATCAGGGCATCCGATCCCGGCATGTAGTGCTTACACTAAACGTCATGTGTGACTTTTTTTAAACTTATATTTTCAACAGGTTATTCACAATGCCCTATTTGGGGCAGAAATCGGTGCTGTTGAAAATCAAGGAGTTACGAAAAGAAGTCACACATCGCGTTACTACACTAAACGTCATGTGTGACTTTTTTTAAAACTTATATTTTCAACAGGTTATTCACAATGCCCTATTTGGGGCAGAAATCGGTGCTGTTGAAAATCAAGGAGTTACGAAAAGAAGTCACACATCGCGTTACACTAAATCAGATGCGAACGTGAACCTAAGCTGCGGGTGCCCGACGCAGGCCTTGCAGAAGCAGGGGCTGTGACAGGCGATCCGTCAGCTTGAGGTGTCTGTTAGAGGGTTCGTGCGATTACGGCTTGTAGTTATTCTGTAGATATAGTATATTTACACCATGCCCCCGACACGGTTCACCTGGGATCCAAGAAAAGACAGTGCCAATCAGCGTAAACACGGGGTATCCTTCCAGGAGGCGCAGACTGTCTTCTACGACGAACGCGCACTGTTGACCAGCGATCCTTGGCACTCTGATCAAGAAGACCGCTTCATCCTGCTTGGACTGAGTTCGGTTCTACGACTCCTGGTGGTGTGCCACTCCTACCGAGAGGATGAGGAAATCATACGAATCATCTCTGTCCGGAAGGCGACCCGCAACGAAACTCGGCAATATGCCAAAGGACGATGACAATGCGCGATGAATACGACTTCTCCAAAGCGAAGAGGAACCCGTACGCAAAGAAGCTGAAGAAACAGGTCACCATCCGGCTTGAGACGGATGTCATCGACTACTTCAAGGAGCTGTCAGCCGAAAACGGCATCCCATACCAGAGCCTGATTAATCTGTTCCTTCGCGACTGCGCTGCCTCTCGGAAGAAGCTTCGGATCAAGTGGGCGTCTTGAATCCGGAGCGTGGCGTCGTTGCCATTCCCCCCGTACTGGTGCGTCCAGACCTCAACCTGCGCTGAGTATACATTCAGCTGATCCACCGAAGGTCTGTCCTGGTTGCCGACCTGTCGTCTGTCCGCCTTTCCCCTCCTGGCACATCCTGCCGAAGACTTCCTGATGCACCCCTCTAACGTCTGGGCTAAGGCGCCGGGGACAGGTGCGCGTGAAACGCGCGCATGTCCCCGGTCGACCTTGAGCCCTTTGTTGGGTATCCGTTCCTTACGAGTGAAGCGCTTCCAGCACTGCCTCCGGATTCTTCGCCGCCACCCGAAGCAACGCTTGTGCTGGTCCTTCCGGTGTACGACGTCCCTGCTCCCAGTTCTGAAGCGTCCTTGTACTCACGCCGATCATCGCAGCAAACTCAGCTTGAGACATCTGGAGTTGGTTGCGCGTCTTCTTGATGTCCGGCACACTGAACCGGAACACGCGACTGGGGCGTTTCTCACCCTGCCGAATCTGTCCTGCCTGCTTGATGCTCTTTGCGAGCTTCTCGAAATCTTCGTTTTTCATTGGAGCCACTCCTCTACGAGCTTCTTAAGCGTCCTGAGTTGAGGCGGTGTCAAGTCTTCCTGCCTGCTTTTCTGGTACGGAAGTAACATAAAGATCCTGTCAGGTACTGCCCAGTAGTAGATGACGCGAAGGGCGCCCCGCTTGCCGTGTCCCGGAATTCGCCAACGGATCTTGCGCAGACCACCACTCCCTCGGATGAGGTCTCCCGCGTCTGGTCGGAGCACGAGTGCAATCTGTAGCTTGCGGTACTCGTCGTCAGGAAGCAGGCGACGAATCTCACGAGTGAAGATCGGTGTCTCGATGAACTCCATACCCGAAATATACGTCAATGGCGTACAATGTCAATAATGTAACTCTGTATAGCTTCACAGTCAAACCAATTCTCCCAGTCCAGACGGGCTTTTCTCATCACACAAACTCTTTGTCTGTGTCCATCTGTGTTCATCCGTGGTTGCTTGTGATCAGATTTCCACAATATTCAACCGCGTCTCGTGGGACCCATCGGCACGCGCATATTCGTAGTAATAATAAATCTTATCGGAAAACTGAACAGCATCGATGTACCGCAGAGACCCCGAGGCGTGCGCCGAGGTGAGGATGGGGCCATCCTGCGTGACCCGCTCTAAGGACCGGATATCGGCGCCCACCGCAAGCCCGGTCCGCTCCTCGTAGTTGCCCGAAACGTGTGACGCCCCATCGTAAAAAGCGGTGAAAACCGGCGGGATATAGACCAGGGAGCAGATCCGCGTACACCAGGCGTCCCAGCCCGATTCGGGCGGTGAAAGAATATCTCCCTCCCACTCGAAGTGGATGCCATCGGTACTCGTGGCCAGACCGGTCCGGGAGACAACCAGACCGGTGTTGTAGGCATCGGCCGTCGCGTGCAAGTCTTTCTCCTGACCCTCCGAAAGCGCCCCGGTACGCGTGGCATAACTCAGAATCATATAATACGTATGCCCCAGCGTAAAAATGTAGGGATCTTTAATCCCTTCAATCCCCAGATGGGCCGGATCGAACAGCGGCCTGCGCTCAGACGGATCGAACCCGTCCGGAGCGTCGGCCTTCATAAAATCGACCCGCCACTTTTTGTGGTGCGGATCCACATAACTCAAAAACAGCCGCCAGGTCCCGTCCAGCCCCTTCACCAGCCCGGACCGCTCCATAGAATCGGAATCGAACTGCGCCTTCTCCGCACGCCAGATCGTCCTGAACGCGATCCCGTCGTCGCTCTCGGCAATACAGCACTCCCCGCCCCGCTCGGGTTCCACACCCCGGGGGCGCCGGAGACGGTAGTAAAGGTAGAACTTCCCGCTCTCACCGTCGTACAGAGCGCTCGGCGCACCCGCCCACCAGCCTGCTTCGCTGCCGAGGGGCTCCACAATCGTCGTCCCCTCTTCCGGATCAAACAGAGGGGCCAGGCCGAAGCGTTTGAGAGCATCGTTTTCAGACATAGATCACCATCTTCTCCGACACGGGATTGGATATATCATAAATAGAGCTTACATCCAAAATCATCAAATTGCAACCTCTTTTCCAGTTCGATCAACCGCACCCAACCCAATTTTCCACGCGCGTGGAAAATTGGATTAAAGCCATTCCTGTGCGCTCCTGTGTACCCACATTTCATCACCTCCCTGCACCGTCGGAAATTGGCTTGACATCGGCCGTCCTGGCGTATTATGATTCACCCCAACTTCACGGTTGAAGAAGACGACCAAAACCGATATTCGATAAGGATGGTGTCATGCTCATCTTCCTGACCTGTCTGACGCTGGTCCTCCTCCTGTTGTGGACCGACCGTGCGACGGCGTCGGAAGACCCTGTCTTCCCCCCGTCGGTAGACGCCAGGGCCGCCGAGCGGCTCCGCAGCGAACTGCAACCGATCCTGGCCCTGTCCAACGCCGACCTGCTGCGCCTGATTCCGGAACGGTCCGGCCTCTACTTCGTCGGCTGCCCCAACTGCGACGGCGGCGCCCAGGAGGGCCAGATCTCCTGGACGATCGAACGCCCGGATGAGGTCTTCTGCAAATACTGCGACCTCCGCTACCCCAACAACAAATATCCGGACGACGCGGTCCTGCGGGTCACCAACCCCGTGGGCGGTGTCCACGAGTATCCCTACTGGGAAGACGAGACCGGCTACCGCTACTTCTTCCGGGCAAAAGGCTGGTTCCTGGCCCGGGAATACTTCGCCGACGCGGCCTATGACCTGGCCCGCCTCTACGCCGCAACAAAAAACCGGGACGATGCCCGGCGCTCCGCCCTCATCCTGAACCGGTTTGCCCAGGTCTACCCCGGCTACTGCGTACACCACGACCTGCCCTTCCGGCAGAAAATCATCTTCCCGGGCGATCAGGGCTTCCCCTATCCCGTAGCCGACTACCGCGCGGCCAAGTGGTCCTGGTGGGCCTACATGGACATCCCGGAGAACCTCATCCGGGCCTATGACCTCATCCGCAACAGCGGGGAACTGGATGCGGAGAGGCGCCGCCGGATTGAAACCGACTTATTCAAAGCCAGCGTGGACTTCGCCAGATCCTATCCCCCGGCGCTGACCAACATGGACCCCACGCTGCTGCGGGGGCTCATCGTCGCCGGGCGCGTGCTGAACAAACCCGATTATATCCACGATACCGTGAACTGGATCGGCAGGCTGGTCGAAGGCCAGTTCTTCGCAGACGGCATGTGGCGAGAGGGCGCTGTCTCTTACCACAACCAGACGGTCGGCGGTCTGAACCGGCTCATCGACCTGCTGGACGGGTATACCGATCCCGGTGGCTACGTCCACCCCGAAGACGGCGAGCACTTCGAGGGCCTCGACCTCACCCAGCGCTTCCCCATCCTGGAAAAAGCAAAGCGAATTCCCCGGCTGCTGCGTTATCCCAACGGCCGCGTCGTAGCCGTTCACGATACCTGGGCCAGAGAACAAAGAGATCCGATCCAGACTTCCGAACCGATGCTGCTCCCTGCCGTGGGCCACGCCCGCCTGGGACGGGGTCGCGGCTCTGACCAGACCCAGACCCACCTCCACTTCTCCGGAGGCTACGGCCATCAGCACGCCGACCTGCTCAGCCTCACCCTCTTCTCCCACGGACAGGAGCGGCTCTCGGACATCGGATACACGCACACCCGCCACCGGTTCTGGACCATCGGCAGCCTGTCTCACAACACAGTGATCGTCAACGGAGAGGACCAGGCATCGGGACGGGAAGACCGGCCCTCGGACGGCAACCTGCTGCTCTACGTGCCCGGAGACCCCACCTTCCAGGCCTTGGAAGCCAGTGGAGACCGGGCCTATCCCGAAATCACAGAGACCTACCGCCGCCTGCTCCTGCTCATCGGAACCTCGCCCGAAAACGCCTACGTCGTGGACCTCTTCCGGGTAACCGGAGGAACGCGCCACGAATATGTGCTCGTGGGCGATGCAAACCACGACGGAACGCTGGAAACCGACCTGCCCACCGCACCCCACGGCGAAACCCTGCTGTCGGCAGGCGTATCGGTCCGACTCCCGACCGGCGAAAGCGTGAAGGGCGATGCCGAAGGCCACAACCTGGGCTACGCGATGATCCGGAACGTCGAACGCGCCGTCCCCTCGGCCTCCTGGACAACCCGGTTCACCAGCCAGGCCGTGCCAAAAGGCGCCGTCCGCGTACACGGCCTCTCAGGAGCGGGAGACACACTCTTCATCGGCGCTGCGCCCTCCATCCGGCAAGCGTCAGAGGACGACACCAAACTGGACGGCTTCACTATGCCCGTACTGGTCCACCGCCGAGAGGGCGAGAACCTGTCCAGCCTTTTCATAACCGTCCTCGAACCCTATGGAGAACGCCCCTTCCTCAACACGGTCGAACGCCTCGAAATGGAGAACGGCCAAAACGGCGGCGTGGCGCTCAAACTGACCTGGGAAGACTGCACCGACTACATCCTCTGCGGGGCCGACGGCGACCGCACCCTCAGCGCCGGTGACCTCGTTATGCAGGGACGCATCGGCTTCGTCCGCGAGCGAAACGGAAGAATCGAACGCATGACCCTCGTGGGCGGAACCCTTCTAAGAAAAGGCGATATGCGGCTGGAAGATCGGGGTGTCCTCGCCGGCGGCATCCGCAGCGTCCTCCGAAAAGCCGCCGGTAACGCGGTCGACGGTTTCGTCGTCGATACTAACCTCCCGGCGGGCGATGACCTCGCGGGCGAAACCGTGATCGTAACGGACGGAGCAGGGTTCACCTATGGATATGAGATCGCAGGCGTCGCAACAGAGGACGGCCAAACCGTCCTGGTCCTCTCCGACGACCCCGGCTTTGAAATCGCAGCCGACGGCACGGGCCGCCAGCTCTTCTTCCCGGGGCGTACCTGGAGCGGCGAGAACCGGTTTGAAATTGCGACCGTTTCAACAAGAACCTGGGCCGTTTCCGAATGAAGCCGGAAGACTGCTCAATCTCCAATAGTAGGAAAAGGCTGTCAAGGCTCCCCTTCTGTGTCCTTCCATGGCGCTTTTTATGTCCCATCAACCAGATCCAGACCGCCCCCACGTGGTCATTGTCGGAGGCGGATTCGGCGGGCTCTACGCCACGAGGCGGCTGGGCCGTGCGCCGGTGAAGCTCACCCTGGTGGACAAGCGGAACTTTCACCTCTTCCAGCCGCTGCTCTACCAGGTGGCCACCGGTGGGCTCTCTCCGGGCGATATCGCATCTCCACTTCGCGCCGTATTGAACCGGTACAAAAACATATCGGTGCTCAAGGCCGAAGTCACAGACCTTCAGGTGGCCCGGCGGCAGGTGCTGCTGCGCGACGGCGAGCTGACCTATGACATCCTGGTCCTCGCCGCCGGATCCAGCCACCACTACTTTGGCAACGACCACTGGATGCCCGATGCGCCCGGCCTGAAAACAGTGGAGGATGCGCTGGAAATCCGCCGCCGGATCTTTCTGGCCTTTGAAGCGGCGGAGCGCGAGCCGGACCCGCAGATCCGAAAAGCCTGGATGACCTTTGTCATCGTGGGAGCCGGTCCCACCGGCGTGGAACTGGCCGGGGCGCTGGCCGAACTCGCCCACGGCACGTTGAGGAACGACTTCCGGAACATCAATCCGAAAAACGTAACCATCCACCTGCTGGAAGGAACGGATCGGGTGCTGCCCCCCTACCCGCCCAAGTTGTCGGCAAAAGGCGAAAAGGCGCTGGCCCGGCTGGGCGTCACGGTCCATACGGACACGCTGGTAACCGATATCGGAGATCACAGGGTGAGGTTCAAAAGGGGGGACGTGGAAGAGGCGCTTCAGACCCGAACCGTGCTGTGGGCCGCCGGCATGGCCGCCTCCTCTCTGGGCGCTGTCCTGGCCCGGGAAACCGGAGCCGAACTGGACCGATCCGGCCGTGTGGTCGTCGCCCCCGACCTGAGCGTGCCGGGGCATCCCGACATCTTCGTCGTGGGAGACCTGGCCGGCTTTACCCACCAGGGAGACCGGCCCCTGCCCGGGGTCGCGCCCGTGGCCATGCAGCAGGGGCGGTATGTGGCCGACCGCATCGCAGCGCGTCTCAGGGGAGAAATGCCCCCGCCCTTCCGCTACCGGAATAAAGGCAACCTGGCGGTCATCGGGCGGAATGCGGCCGTAGCGGACATGGGAATCATCCGATTCAGCGGATTTCTGGCCTGGCTGACCTGGATCTTCGTGCACATCGCCTACCTGATCGAGTACGACAACAAGCTGCTGGTACTCTTCCAGTGGGCGTGGAACTACTTCACGCGAAATCGGGGCGCCCGCCTGATTACAGGGCCGGACCCCTTTCCGCTGGTGGGTACAAAGAAGGAGGGCTGAATGGAAATTCGGCTGGGGAGCCTCCTGACAGGCGCTCAGGAGGCCGAGGGGACGGTGGTAATCATCGATGTATACCGGGCCTTTACCACGGCTTCGGTGGCTTTTCTCAAAGGCGCGGAGAAGATCGTGCTGGTCGCCGAGGTGGAGGAAGCGCTGTGCCTGAAGGAACGGGGCGTGGGAACACTCTGTATGGGAGAGGTGGAGGGAAAGCGTCCGGAAGGGTTCGATCTGGGAAATTCGCCGTTTGAACTGTGCCGGGCGGACGTATCGGGCAAAACACTCATCCAGTCCACACGCGCGGGAACGGTGGGGGTGCAGGCGGCGGCAAAGGCCGGCCGGATCTACGGCGGATCGCTCGTAGCAGCCGAAGCCACGGCAAAAGCCATCCTGAACCGGTCACCACAGGTGGTGACCCTGGTTGCCATGGGGTGGGCCGGCCGGGTGAGAACCGACGAGGACGAACAGTGCGCCCTCTACCTGCGAAACCTCCTGCAGGGGCGTCGGCCTAATCCGGAGGCGCTACGCAGCCTGATCCTCTCGGGCGGGGAGTCTCAGAAATTCGACGATCCCGCAAAACCCCATTTCCACCCCCGAGACCGGGACATTGCCCTGCGGATCAACACCGTTCCCTTTGCCATCAAAATCACCCAAAAAAAGGGCTTCTGATTGCCCGCCCGGAGCATCCGTAGGCGCAGACTGCCTGGCCTCTAAACTTCATCCTCTTCGGCGGTCCCGATCGACTCGGAAGATGAGGGGGTGCTTGCGTGCACGTACTTCTCCACGCGTTCCAGCAGCTTGTAAACTTTAAACGGCTTCGCAATATAGTCGTTCGCCCCGCTCTCGATCGCCTCTGTAACCGTATTGAGGTTGGTGATTGAGGTCAGCATCACCATCGGTGTAGCCTGAAGCCGGAGATCGCGCCGGATCAACCTGAGAGCCTCGATACCGTCCATCACCGGCATCTTGATATCCATCAAAATCAGGTCCGGCTGCTCCTGGCGCGCCATCTCCACCGCCTCCTCCCCGTTGAGGGCGATGAAGATCTTGTAGCCCCGCTTTCTCAGCAGGGTAACAATCGCCGTCCGAATCGCCTCGGAATCTTCTGCCACTAAGACCTTGTTGCCGCCCTCACCTCTCTCTTTTTTGTCCGTGCGCAGCAGAGAGGTCCCACAATCTCCACAGAACTTTACGCTGAAGCCCGAATCGCACTTTGGACAGAGGTCATGGTATGTCTTTTCCATCGCTTCGGGCTGGGCCTCCAGCGACCTGTCCAGTTGAAACAGCGACTTGACGCTCTCGATTTCTCCGGGAAGCACATCCAGAATTTCGTCTAACTGCCTCTGGTCCAGCCCCAGGTACTCGCCGGCGCGTTCGTCCAGTGTGGCCCTTCGCTCTTCCCCATCCTCTTCATACAGCACATCCGTGATCAGGTTGGATACGTTGATCACCTTCGTCAGCGCCCCCATCCCATCCTGTTCAACCTCCGGATCCAGCTCGGGCCCGAACTCGAAAAAGTGGTGGTGGCGAATCGAGGCGTGCATGGGCCGGGGTAAGTTCCACCGCTCGGCCAGCAGTGCCCCCACCTCTGCATGGTCCGTGCCCATAACCTGCCGTTCCGCATGGACACTGTGAATACACCGCTCCCTGGCCACCCCCTTGGCGTCTCCATATGCTAAGGGAAGGTAGCGGACCAAAACGTAGGTCCCGATATCCTGGAGCAGCGCCGTGGTGAAGACCCCGTTCGGCAGGTCCGATTCTGTGCGGGCGGCCGTCATCGTGGCGGCAACCGCATGGCCCACGGAGCGTTCCCAGAACTCCCGGTAGCTGAAGCCGAAAATCCTCTCCTGCGTGAAATTCTCAATCACCGAAATGCCCAGGGCCAGGGTGCCCACCTGTTGAAACCCCATCAGGCTCACCGCCTCGGAAACGCTGATGATCTCCCGAGTGAAGCTGTAAAACGACGAATTGATCACCTGGAGGATCTTCGCCGACAGGGCCATATCCTTCTCAATGAGCGAGGCCACCGCTTTAACGGAGGTATCCGTCTCGGAGGTAACGCTGACAACCCTGGATGCGATGCTGGGCAGTGTGGGAAGGTCTTCCAGCTTCTCAATGTAGAGAAGGGCCTCTACACCTTGTGTTTCCTGCTCCTGCATATCCTGCTCCTGATAGGCTGCGATAGGGCGTATGCGGCACTGCAAAATAAAAAAAACCGCACCTCTCCCGACGCGGCCTGTCACCCTCTCCCGACTATCGATGGATTATGTAAAAGGGTACCCACCAGCTTTCTCCCCCGATGTAGAAAGCGCAAACAAGTACATATAAATAAAGTAGGGCAGAACCACCCGGTTGTCAAGCGGAATACCACGCCCGAAAGAATGGACCTCTCCGGCCTGTCCATCCAGTCCCCGACCTGAAAATGGCGGGTTGCCCCCGAAGAGGCCCATCTGTCAGGCGCCCGCCTCCGGACCAATTTGCATTTTCGGTTCTATTCTGTTTTAATTACCTTCATAGTAAGGACGCATCGCAAGGCGTCCTCTACCATACGTCCTCACCGAAGGAAGGAGAAACGATGTTGACCGACGATCAAATCCGGCAGTTTCACACCGAAGGCTACCTGGTATTTGAATCCCTCATCCGGGGAGAAAGACGGGTCTATTACAGGGCGGTTTTCGACGCCCTGGTGGAACAGGGACGCGCCCTCACCGAGGAGATCCCCCACTGGACGCTCGAACTCGACGATCAGGGAAATCCCCGTCCCGGTCTCCTACACAAGGTCCAGGGCGTGTGTGTGGTCGAGCCCCGCATCCTCGAACTCGCCCGCGAACCGGCCATCCTGGACCGCGTGGAATCCCTGCTCGGCCCCAGCATCGACGTCTTCGGCACCAAGTTCTTCCCCAAACTCCCCAACGGAGGCACATCCACCCACTGGCACCAGGACAACTTCTACTTTGGAACCAACTCGGACCGGATCATCAGCTGCGGCGTTTACCTGGAGGATTCCGACCGTAAAAACGGCTGTCTGCGGGTGGTGCCCGGCAGCCACCGGACCGGTCAAATCGTTGAACACAAACGCGATCCGAGCGCCCACGGAAGCTGGACCGAGGTGGACGAAACCGGTGCGGTCGACCTGATCATCCCTGCTGGAACCGTCGTTTTCTTTTCCGCCAACCTCCTGCACGGCGCGAACGACAACCACAGCGACCGCACCCGCTACAGCACCGCCTGGCACTACCTCTCCGGCGACCTGAACCCGGAGCGGTTCCCCCGGGGCGGCTATGAAGACCGGCACATCGTCCGGGGGGAATAAGAGATGGAACGCGTGAAACTGGACTTGCCGGACCGCTTCGATTTCTCCACCGACATCCCGATCCGGATTGAAGACATCAACTACGGCGGGCATCTGGGCAACGATGCGGTGCTCTCCCTCATCCACGAAGCGCGTGTGCAATTTTTAAACAAGCACCGGTTTACGGAGTCCAATGTGGACGGCTCCGGCCTGATCATGGTCGACGCGGCCATTGTCTACAAATCCCAGGCCTTCTACGGCGAAACCCTCACCGTCCAGATCGCCGCCGGAGCCTTTTCCCGGGCCGCGTGCGACCTTTTTTATTATCTCTCCGATGTGGCAACCGGCCGTGAGGTCGCCCGTGCAAAAACCGGCATCGCCTTCTTCGATTACGAGAACCGGCGGCCGGTGAAGGTACCGGAAAAATTCAAAGCGCTCTTTGCCCCGCACGATCCTTGACAATCAGAAGGGGATTTGATATATTGAAAAACCGGATATCAACGTGCCGAAGTGGTGGAATTGGTAGACGCGCTGCGTTCAGGGCGCAGTGAGCTTTATGCTCGTGGGGGTTCGAGTCCCCCCTTCGGCACCAATAAAAACAAGGGGTTACGGTGGAAACCGCAGCCCCTCTTTTTGTGCCTGAAATTGATACTGTACCGTTTTTGTACCGACTCCTGGATTTCAATAGTTCGGCCACTTTTAAGCAGCAATTTTGCCATAATCCCGCAGTTTTTGGTATTGGGGAGATTTTTTAATCAAATTTAGGTCGAGGTCTAACATTAAAAAAATATTCTGGAGAAAATACGTGTTGAAATAACAGGCTTTTACACTGGCCATGGAAAAGGGTATGGGTCTCGTATCTGATTGGGCTTGTAAGTGTTCCGTTTTGGCTAAATTGAGGGTTGTCAAAGAGGCATTAAAATGGAAAGCCAGCCGTTTTTGATCTCTGGCTTGACAGTCGCACAATCCGGTGAACTGTTTGGCATCTCTGAAAATAAATTCAATTTGGAAACGCGCTTTGTAATATCTGACAATCGTCTTGGCACTTAGGTCTTTGTCGGTTGAAAACAAGATCGCATATTTCTTCTTGTCCTTGTTCGTGTGATCCAGCAAGACGACGGCTTTCAAATTGCGTTTTAAGGAGACGTGATTCAAGACAAGACTGTAAATGGCGATGCCATCTTGTGTTTGGATATATGAAAACCGAGACAGGTCCTGCCAGTTGACTTTGCCGTCATAGGTCTTGTGCCTTCCGCTTCCCTTTTCCCGTTTTGGTCCGGTGTAGAGATAGCGCATATTGGCGTCGCAGCGCAATTTGCCGATCTGGTGTAGATCCAAATCACGGACGCCATCAACAAATTTCTTCTTGCTAAAATAGCCATCGACAACGGTATATTTTTCATTCTCTAACAAGCTGGGTTTGACATCACTCAGGTGCTGTAAATACTGATCTGTTAGGGTTTCGACGTCTTCTGCCTGTTTGGAGCTTTGCTTTTTCGACTTGGCTTTCCCCTTTTTTTTGGTGCCCTTTTTCTTGACGGTCCTTTTCTTTTTATTGACCTTGACGACATCCTGTTTAGGCTTAGACTCAGACATTTGGCGTTCATCTCCAGGATCGGTTTGACGAACGGACAGCGTAAAGCCTGTGTTTCTCAAAACATCCACGATGGCCACACTGGAGACTTCCAACCCCTTTTCGCTCCGACGATGACAACCGTTCCAGAAATAATCCAGACCATAGGTCTGCTTGCCCGACTTGGACACAAAAGAAGCATCTAACACGATGATCCGTTCACTTTCTCTGCCCAGGCTTTCATTGATCACCGCTCGGTTGAAGGCCACAAATTCAAAGGGTTTGGCAAACTGGCGTGAATACGTCTTCTGTGACAAAGGAGAGTAACGCGATAGGTTACGAAAATTGATCTTGCCGTGAGCTGTTAGGATCGCTGTAAACACAGCCATCAGAAACTTTTTTTGAGGCTTGGAAATCTTGAAACTCTTGAGTATCTTTTCTGCCAGTTCCATTGTGCCGTCTCTCCAGATAAAGGGTATCGTTGACGTGGTGGTCTATGATACCTAATCTGCGTGAACGGCACTTTTTTGTCAAAGAAAACTGTCCGCCATATTGGGATTTTAGAGATAAGAAAAATGCCCCGCGACCTGGATGGTGCGGGGCAGAAATAGACGCGGCAGGAATCTCCTGAGAAACTTACTGCGCGGCAACAGGTTGCGGCACCAGTCCGAAGCCCAAAGCGCGTGCCTTTTTGCGCAGATAGTTGATGGTTCGCTGGGTGTGTTGTTGCTCGTGGTGTTCCAATAGCGACGGATCGTAGGCCTCGGGCTCTGTCCAGAGTCGGTAGAAGATCCGGGCCAATTTATGCGCCGTGGCTGTGTTGGCTTCTGCCGGGCCGATCCGGGCACGCATCCGGCGGTAGAACGAGCCGATGGGGCCGGAACTGTTGGCGACGGCCTGTGCGGCGATCCGGAAGGCATCGGCGGCTCGGTTTTTGACCGGGCGTGTCTTACTGCTTTTGATCTTGCCGCCGGTGATTCGGTTGTCCGGACAGACGCCCAGCCAAGAGGTAAAGTGCTTCTGTGTGGAAAACTTCGACGCATAGATGGTCCGAGGAATAATTCTGGACTTTGGCAAGCCATTTGCGTAATATCGCATCCAGACTCCGAAAGGAGGTCGTTCGCTCTCCTTTAACTGCTTCCGCGAGGAGCCCTGCCATGATCGATCTACGCAGCCTTGACACAGCCCATCCGGGAAAGATTCGCGCCTTGTTTGGCCTTTCTCCAGCTGCTTTGGCAGAGCTTTTGGAGGCTGTGCTGCCGGTGTTGGTGGACCGTCGTCGTCAGGCCCAGGCTTTTCGGCCCAATCGCAGACGGGTCGTGGGGGGTGGGCGCAAGCGGCGGTTAAAACCGTATCAAGAGGTGTTGATGAGCTTGCTTTATTTGCGTCACAACGTTGCCCACGCCGTGGTGGGGGAGATGTTTGGGGTGAGTGCGGATACTTCGGAAAACACGTTTCATGAGGTGATTCCGGTTTTGAGGGAGGTCTGTCCCTCCCAGCGTTTTGATGCAGAGAAGACATGGAAGAAGGGCGAACCTTCCTGGCATCCTGATGAGGTGGATCGAGTGCTGGTCGATAGCTTTGAAACGCCCATCCGACGGCCTTCTATCGACGAGAGGCAAAGGCAGGTCTACTCGGGTAAACGCAAACGCCACACGATCAAGACCCAGGTGGCCACAGATAAAAAGGGAGAGATTCTCAGCATCGATGCAGGCCATCGTGGGCCAAAGGCGGACATCCGGCTTTATGAAGAAAGTGGGGTGCACCAGCAGTTCCCCAATGCCGATAAACTGGGAGATAAGGGCTATCAGAGTCAAGCACACCCCGAGATCATCTCACCTCACAAAAAACCAAAGGGGGGTGAACTCACAAGCGAGCAACGTCAAGAAAACCGGCAGATCGCCCAGCAACGCATCTATGTGGAACACGGCATCCGTCGCATCAAGGGGTGGCGAATCCTTCGAGAAGATTATCGCCTGGGGGTGGGGCTATTTCCGATGATTGCAGGAGCCGTTGTCGGCCTGGTGCAACTGGGCCGAATTCTCGGATAAACGATAAGAAAAACTGAATCTCAGGCAAAGACTGTATAACTTTTTATTCTTCGGATTATCTCATCCAGGCCAACTTCGGACAGGATGGTCTGCACCGTCAGGACATTCAAGCCTTCCACCCGGGTGAAGTCCACGCCACTGATGCGGTAGAGGTGGGTGCGCAGATCAAAGGCCGGTTGATTGCGGCTGGGCTTTTTGCGCCCTGATTTTAGAGGCGGCAACGGCGTTTGCGTCACATCGACGCGGTCGTCCAAGCCGCTGATATAGGTCTCGATCTGTTGGTCACACAAAGCGATCTGCTGCTGGTAAAACCGATAGGTCTCCAGCGCCTGGCGCAGGGCGAACAGATGCTCCTGCCGGTAATCGCCCTCTAAAGCCTTGGCGATGCGGTCGGCGCTGCTTTTGATGCGATGATCCTTGAGGGCGGCCAACTTCTGCCGGTCGCGCTCTCCATCCAGAATCGCCTCAATAATGCGCAGGCCGGTCACCCCGGTGATATCGCTGATTACCTTATGAAGCTGGACGTTCATCTGTTCCAGCGCCTTTTGCATGTGCTGCACATGGGCGGCAGCATAGCGGATCAGGTTATTGCGATGGCGCCAGTATGAGCGCAGGACACAAATGTCGTCCTCGGGGCGAAAGGAGGCTGAAAGCAAGCCAAAGGAGTGGAGCTGCTGGAGCCACTGGCAGTCGAGAACGTCGGTCTTCCGGCCAGGCACATTCTTGACGTGGCGGGCATTGACCAGGTAGACCTCGAAGCCGTAGCCTTCCAGGATCTGGAACAGGGGCACCCAGTAGACGCCGGTGGATTCCATGGCCACGGTGTCGATGCCACAGGCTTGCAGCCAGTGGGCCAGGGCATGGAGATCCTCGGTAAAGCAGCCGAAAGAACGAACGGGAGTCTCATCGCGATCGGCGGGCACGGCCACGTAGCTTTGTTCGGCGCCGATATCGATGCCAGCGGCATTGGGATGAATCACTTCCTGGACAGCCTTCCTTTTGGAGGCACGCTTGGACCGACGCTTCTTGGGCATGGGAACGCTCCTTGAGAGGATGGAAAAAGATCCACGGATGCGCTCGAGCCCGGGGCGGTTACACGTAAGCAATCTCCTGAACGGGATCGAACCCTTCCTCGAAGAGTCCGTCACCAATGACACAACCGCGACCACCCGGGACCATGCTCCTAAACGGGTATGAAAACACCAGGGGTGTTCCGGCCTTAGCTGCTCGGGCGCATGCGGATCAAAGAAGCCAAGAAGTGGCGCCCAACGCAAGTTTCTTTCATCCATAACCCTGAAGCAAAGCGTCAGGGTCGTTTGCTCCTAATTCTCAAAGAGGCCGCGCAAGAATTTGTATGCGCCGGCACCGTCGATCTTGACCAGGCGCCCCGTGACCGTCCCGGAATAGGTAATTGTCGGAGCAACCAACAGCACCAACCCGGCCGCACCGCCGCCATTGCCGCCCATACCGCCAGCGCCGCCAGCGCCGCCCACACCTCCCGCGCCATTTGCGCCATTTGCGCCCGCGCCTCCCGCCCCCGCCCCATGCCCGGACTCAAAGGGAGATATGCCTGAAGCGGCGGTTCCGCCTGTGCCATTTGCTCCCGTGCTCCCTCCATGTCCACCAGCACCACCACCGCCACCACCTTGACCCCCGGCCAATCCTGCATAAACTGAAAATGACGATAGAGCGTACATGTCGGAAGACCCATCAGACCCGTTGCCGCCTGCCCCCCCGGTACTCGATACAGACCCACCGCCACCACCACCAGACGCTACCGGATTCGTCGTCTGTGCGTTGCCACCCGCCCCACCATTACCGGTGTTGCCACCCCCTCCACCCCCTCCACCCCCACCATTAGCCCCCCCCGCACCGCCCGATCCGGTTGCAGAGGCACCATTTGCTGATGCTGCCGGAAGCGTGCGGGCATAAAGTCGATAGAGATCCTGGACGGAATCCTCAGCCAGATATTTGTCCCCGGCTGCGCCCGCGCCGCCGTTTACTGTGCTTCCATTTACCCCCGTATTGTCAAGGCATCCTCCGCCGCCTCCACCACCATCCGATTGATTTACTCCGGAGCCTCCTGCATTGCCGGATATAAACCCGGTTCCCCCACCCCCACCCCCACCCCCACCCCCTTGACCTCCACGCCCACCCCGCCCCCACCGCCTCCACCAATACCAGCATGCCCTCCCGGTTCTCCGCTATAGCTCCCCGCCCCTCCTTTGGCCCCCGCCGTAGCATGTCCACCCCCGGCCGAAACATCAATCGCAGAAGAGCCAGATATTGTACCTTCAGAAGCAATAACGACCAAGCCACCCCCACCTCCACCATCTCCAGAGGCATTAGTTCCCTGTGCAGTAATGGTCGCATTGATCGCAATATTGCCCTTGCCCAATATCTGCACAATACCACCACATAGTCCGGTACCGCCACCCCCCGGCCGGATCGGGGGAGGGATGCCCTTCGTGCCAAGTGCAGCAAGGATAGCGCCCAGGTCAATACCGGGACTTCCGTGTGTGGTCGGGAAGCTGCCCCTGGCCTGGCCATCATGTTTCCCCACTGTGATGGCCTGGGTCAGGGTGACCGTTGAGGTGGCACGAATGATCCGGTTCGAAGTCAGCGTGATAATTCCGGTCTGAGCGACGGTCACAGCGTTGTAGTCCTGATTGGCGATATTAGAGACTGTACCGTCGGAACCGTCACCCCAGGGGAGTGTAGAGAATGCGGCAACAAGGTTCATCTCATGCCTCCTTTGATCAAAAGAAAAGTGGAGTAGGAAGCCCGAACGACGCACCTTCAGGAGAACCTGAAGTATCCGAAAATCGAATTGTGGACAATATAGGCCGGTGGAGCACAATGTGGCAAGTTCAATCTTGCATGAACACCAAATAATCGCCTTACAGCAATATCATAAGCCAAGGCGCAATTATTCCTCCCGAGAAAGACAGCAGCAAAGGTCAGGCCGCTATCACCGCACAAAGATAATCGTGGCCGTCACCGTCGCATCCTCATCTGTGATCGTCTGCAAAAACGTGATCTTGCGTCCATCGGATAAAACCTGGGAGACCTGTGTCGATCCGCCCCCGTCCGGCCTGAACGTAACCGAACTCCCGGACGTGGTGTATGAACCGGTTTCCGTTTCCACATTGGTGAGGTCTTCCGAGGCAAGAGCCACGCTCGCCGTGTACTGGTTTTCCGTCAGGGTCAGCGTGCCGGTAATATCCGGCGGCGTCATCGGAACCGTTATTCCGCCGCCAAATTCCACCACCGCGCTTTCCAGGGTATAGGTCCCGGCAAGCGAGTCAAAACTTGTGGGATCGCCGCATGAAACCACAAGAAGCGAGATCAAAAGCAACCGTTTCATCGTTCAATTCTCCTTTCGAAGTATACCCCTGAAGGCCCCAACCTGCCTTATTCCTTCTGTGTGTTTCCATAGCGCCTCTATTTTTAGCCGTACGACGCCTTCTTATGCCTCCCCAGCAGCCGCTGCAACCGCTCGTCTGCGCCTTCCAACACGTGCGCCGGCATCCGGTAATCGATAAAAGGATAGAACCGTTGCGAAATGAACCGCCTGCTGTAGGTCACGCCCCCCATGTACCGGGTACGGTCCGACCTGTTCGGCGCGCCCCGGTGCCAGGTCTGGTTGTGAAACATATACGCGTCGCCCGCCTTCGCCAGAATCGAAACCGGCCCTTTCCCCTCAAACGACGGTTCCTCCTGCCTGTCCGGCTTCCGCCCCGCACAGTGGCTGCCCGGCACGACCTCCGTCGGTCCGTATTCAACGGCGTCCACATCGGTCAGAGGCGTAAAAATCTGCATCACAAAACAGGGCATCGTAATCCGGGGATCGTGGCGCGGCACCCCTTCCGGCAGCGGAAAATGGAGCAGGTCGTCCACGTGCCAGCCCCCGCCCTGCCCGGGCTGGGTCCGCAGTGCATTCTGGGACATCATGTGGCAGTCCTCCCCCAGAATGGCTTCCGCCAAACTCACAAAAGGTTCGCGCACGATCAGATCTCGAAACGCACGGTCGTACTCAAACATCCGCGTCAGGCTGGTCCCGCGAATGTGGTCGCCCTCCTCGTCCGCCAGAATCTTCGGGTCAACGTACTTCCGCTCCATCGCGCTTCTCAGCGCTTCCACCTCCTCCGCATCCAGTATCGGACCGATAAAATAATAACCGTCCCGGTTGAACTGCTCGACAATCTTCTGAGTTTCCTCAGCTGAAAAAGGTTCACCCTGTTTAATCGCACTGGACATGGAAACACCCTCCGGTAAACAGATGGCAGATCTGTGAATGGGCCGATTCGCCAGATAATATTGCCCCGGTTGCAGCAGGTGTCAAGCCAATTCCACGGCGGCGCGATGCCGGGCATAAGAGGGTTGACACAACGCCCAACCGACCTTAGATTGCGGTAAGCTTCCAGAACACCGGGTTCAAAATCCCAAACACCTCAATACCCATCGGCACTTTTAAATCTTTCAGACTGAGGATGAGGAGTCCCCAATGGACGAATACGAAAAATACACCTTCGACCTCAACGGCTATCTCGTTGTAGAAAACATCCTCACACCCGAAGAAATCGCCGCCTGCAACGGTGCCATCAACCAGAATGCCGACCGCATCCGCGAACGATCGGAAGAACAGTCCCTTTCGGGCGGGTCCGGCGCCCTGAAAGGAAAACAGGGCCGGGGCGACCTGGGCGGCATGCTCACCTGGCCCCAACCCTGGTGCCGGCCCTTTCGGGACCTCCTGGCCCATCCCAGAATCGTCCCCTACCTCCTCGAACTCCTCCGCGACGGCTTCCGGCTGGACCACCTCTACGGCATCATCATGCGCGGCGGTACGGAGGGCCACACCCTCCACGGCGCCGGCACCACCGACGACCTCACCCACTTCTACCAGTTCCACAACGGCAGAATGCGCTGCGGCCTCACCGTCGTCGCCTGGGCGCTTACAGACTGCGGTCCCGGAGACGGCGGTTTCGCCTGTATCCCCGGCAGCCACAAATCCAACTACCCCGCCCCCCGCGACGTGGTTCGCCTGGAAAAAGACATCGGCGTGGTCAAACAGGTCCAGGCCGGGGCCGGGTCGGCCGTCATCTTCACCGAAGCCCTCACCCACGGCACCCTGCCCTGGAAGGCCGGCCACGAGCGCCGGTCCATCCTCTACAAGTACGCCCCCGGCCCCCTCACCTATTCCCGCACCTACCTGCCCCAGGGCGTCGAGGACGTCCTGGATGAATTCACCCCCGAACAGCGGGCCATGCTCGAACCCCCCTACCGTCCCAACCGTCCCAGCATCCCAACGCCCTGGTGAGAATGGCCACTGTTGCCGCCATACAAGAAGGCCCGGAGGAAACCCTTCCGGGCCTTCTGCTTTTCCCGCTATGAAATCCGCAATTTTGTTACAACGCTCCGCGCCCCTCCAGATACATCCGGTAAACGACCCCACCCACCCGGCCTCCGTCGCTACATACGTCCAATTTCCCACACCACACATGCCACCGCAAACGTAATGTAAACCAGCGAACCAATCACCATCATCACAGTACACACCCCTCCGGGTCTGGCTACTTTAGGAAGGTACCGGTGATTGATATAAAGCGTCAATGGCACGTAAAGCGCCATCGCAAACCCCCCGATATAGGCGGCGTTAAACAGAAACCCCAGTTCGCTCACACCCCTCTGCTCCATCACATAGGTAATCACGCAACCCGCCACAATCCAGACCGCCGCCACCAGCAAGTACCACCAGCTCTGATCCCGTTTCCGGGCCCCCTTGAAATTGGTGTACACAATATCGGCAATCGACCGCGACACCCCGTCCACCAGCGCAAGCTGGGTGCCAAACAGCGTGGCCAGGCCCACCAGCAGAAAAATATAACGCCCCGGCTCGCCCCACACCTCGGCCAGCACCTGCGCCTCGTCCCAGATCAGCGTGCCTTTGGCGGGCACGATGCCCTTGGGGTGCAGCACCGCCAGGGCGCCCAGAATAAAGAGCAGGATGGTCACCGAATTCAGAAGCCAGAAAAACAGGATCTGATCCTTCTTCACATAGTCCCACCACCCCATAAAACGCCGGGTGTTCTCCTCGGTCTCCTCAAACCGGAACCCGGTCGAGGGAATCGCCTCGGTCCGCCCCCGCAGCGGGTTCAACATCGTAGGCAGGTGCCCTCCCATCCCAATATGTTTATCGCGCAGGTAAAAGGTGTAAAACAGGTTGGCCGTTCCTCCGGCGCCGGCGAACACAATCGCAATAAACATCGCCTTCACGCTCATCCCGGGATCTATATATCCCACATTCACCATGCCCTTGCCCAGCGCCGCCCAGGTATTCGTGGACCCAACCGCAAAAGCCACGATAATCAGGCCAACCGTCACAATCACCACTAACAGTTCAACCGTCCGCTCCACCGACTGGTAGATCAGCTTCGGTCCAAAAAGAATCAGGGCCACACCCGCAAACGTGATCACCGTCCACGCCGTGTCCGATCCCCATCCCCCCGGCCCTACCAGCAGCGCCTTCAGCGCAAGCCCCGACGCCCGGCCCCAGCCCGGCGCAATCCAGCTAAACAGCGTCAGCAAAATAAAAACAGGGGCGAAACCGCGCCACACCCGGCAGTACCCGGTGTAGACCGTCTCGCCCGTTGCAACCGTCCAGCGCCCCACCTCAAAATTGATCCAGAGCTGGAGAAAAATGCCCAGCACGGCCGCCCACACCATACTCGCCCCGAACTCCGCCACAATCCGCGGCCACACGATAATCTCTCCCGCCCCAATCGAAAGCCCCACTAGGACCGCGCCCGGCCCGGCCATCTTCCAGAACGGCAGCTTTCGCTCGGGCAAATCCCTGACCTCGAAATCGCCCAGCGGTTCAAACGCCATTGAATCCCCCCCTATAAATTGCGGAATGCGGATTGCGGAATGCGGATTGAAAAGCTTTTATTCCGCAATCCGCAATCCGCATTCCGCATTCCGTGTGTTGCGCCTTTAAACCTCGGGCAACAACTCGTTTGCCACAATCTGCTCCAGCGTCTGCCGTTTGCGGATCAGGTGCAGGCGCCCGTCGCGGGCCAGCAAAACCTCCGGCGCTTCGGGAAAAGAATTGTAATTCTTGGACGACATGCCCGAACAGTAAGCCCCGGACCCACCGATCACCACCGCATCGCCGACTCGGGCCTCGGTCAGCCGTCGGGGCTTCAGTCCTTCCGGATTGGCCGGCTCCGGCGTAAGCACATCGCCGCTTTCACAGCAGTGCCCGGCAATCAGATAATCTTTCTCCCCCCGCGCTTCCACCTCTCGGGGCACCACTATAATCGGGTGCTGCGCGCCGTACAGACTGATCCTGAGAACCTCGGTCATCCCGCCGTCAACCTTGATAAACGTATACCCATCCTTGCCGGTATCCACAATATCGATCGCCGTACACACAAGCGCCCCCGCATTGGCCACCAGATAGGTCCCCGGCTCCACCTCTAACTTCAACTTTCGGCCCTCTTTGCCGTAAAACGCCTGGAACGCCTCCACAACGTTCAGCCCGATCTTCTGGAGATCTGTCGAAGCTTCGCCCGCCATGCGCCCCACCTTGAACCCACCCCCTAAGCTCAGCGTCTCCACCTCGGGCAGCCGGGCGGCAATGCGCAGCGAGATCAGCGCACAGTGCTCCCACACCTCCGGATCATTCCCGGACCCGATGTGGGTGTGCATGCGCGTGATCTTCAGACCATATTCCCGCTGCACCTCTCGAACCCGGTCCAGGTGTTCATACCAGATGCCGAAACTGGCGGAAGGCCCCCCCACATTGGTCCGGCTGCTGTGCCCGGACCCCAGCCCCGGATTCACGCGGACACAGACCTCCCGGCCCGGATAGAGCTGTCCGAAAAAGCGCAGCTGCTGAAGCGAACAGGCGTTGAAGATCACCCCCCGGTCCACCAGCGCCTTCAAATTCGCCGGCGCCTCCTGGGCGGTAAGCAGAATCTCTGCCGGCGGCACCCCGGCCTGCATCGCCCGTTCCGCTTCAAACCCGCTGCTGGCGTCAATATGAAGCCCGGCCCGGTTCAAAATCCGCAGGATGGCCCCGGCCGGAAGCGCCTTCATCGCATACCGCGCGGTCAAACCATAAGCATTCGGAAAGTTCAGCGCCTGCGCCGCCTGGGCCTCAAGCGTCTTCTGGTCATAAACAAAAACCGGCGTCCCAAATTCCCGCTGAACCTCCCGAACCTGCGCCCCGGTCAAAAACGCGAGCTGCTCCATAACATCCCCCACAGGCAACAAAAACGAATCGGTTGAATCATCCTCAATTTTTTCGTATGCTTTGTAGGGGCGCGGTTCCCGCGCCCCAGGAGCTTCTCAATCCGAAATCCGCATTCCGAAATCCCCAATAAGGACCCCCGATGCAAACCGAAACCTCCCACATCATCGCCGCACTCCGGCGCATCGCCCTCTTTCAAAACATGACCCCCCAGCAGGCCATGATCCTTCTGAAAGTCTGCGAACGGCGCTCTTATACCAGGAACGAGACCCTCTGCCGGTTCGGAGACGCCAGCGACGAAATGTTCATCCTCCTCTCGGGACAGCTCTCCGTGCGCACCCAGGAGGGAACGCAGATCGCCCGGATAGACCCCATCGCCCCGGTGGGCGAAATGGGGATCTTTACCCAAGAAACCCGGTCGGCCACCGTTGTGGCGCGTGAACCCGCCACCCTCCTGGTTCTGAGCAAGCCCCAGCTCGACCACCTCCTGCGCCGCAATCCCGACGTCGAACTCATCATCTCCCGAAACCTCATCCGGCTCCTCTCCCAGCGCATCCGGGATGCCAACCGGGAAATGGCCCACCTCAGCAGCCTCCTCGCCGACCAGGAAGCAGGGACGACCTCCCGGGAAGACGACCCCTCTACAGGTTCCCCGTAGTCACCTCGCCCTTCCCCTACCATACAAAAAAACGGCTCCCTGAGGAAGCCGTGACAACCATCTGCTTGGGGTGCGAACGGGGGGACTCGAACCCCCACGGGCAACTAACCCACCAGATCCTAAATCTGGCGCGTCTACCAATTCCGCCACGTTCGCTTTCCGGACCCTCCTTTATCGACAGGAGGAATAAATTAACCCTTTGATACCGTCTTTGCAAGGGAAAAATGGCGTCCTGCAGGCGAAGTACACAACAAAGCGCCAGTCCTAACCGACTGGCGCTCAACAAATTCTATCAAAGAAACGACTCGAATCAGATCTGGTCCTGCATAGCCAGTTCCAGGCCCACATCGTTTAAGGCCGTGGGGCGGATGCGGCGCGCCTTCAAAATACGGGTTAACTCATAGAGATAGCTGCGAATCGTCGGATCGGTATGCACCTTCTTCTGAAGCTGCCAGTAAAGAACCGCGAGATTTCGATCTTGAACGCTCATGGTGGCCTTCTCTTTGAACCCTCGTTGCGGAGGATGGTCCGTATCTTCTGATGGGCTTATTGGGATTATCGGCACCTTTTTATTTTCCTTTAGCACTTAATTTATAGTTCTCAAAAAGATCTAAAATCGCCATGCTCACAAAAACCAGAAACCCCAGCCCGCACGCCAAACAAACCACCAGCACAGGGGTGCTCGTAATCATAAAAAACGCTCCTTTTTACACAGAACGGTTGTGAGAGCCGTGGACAAAGCGTTTGAATACAAGAACTTGGAACTTGGAACCTGGAACCTAAGACCTGACCTCGCCCACAGCCCTCGCCACCGCTCGAAACCCGGGTAGAAATAAGGTATATGGACGGGCTCAAAAGCGGGGAGAGATCTCTGCTGCGTTGGGAATGCAACTGCTGTGCCAGCCCTTGCCGCATCCTATTATGAAGTAACTTAACCAATTGTTTTTCCAAAAAATAAAAGGCACGCCAGCCGTCTGAAGTCCAGACGACGCCGTGCCTTATAGAGAAAGGATCGAACGAAAAGTCGATCCCGCCGTTAAAAAGTTGGAAATTTTTTCCGATTTATCCCACTACAGCCTGTCAACGCCCGTGGGACCGATTCAAGTATCAAATGTCAGTGTAAAAGTCGTACCCTGCCCCGATTCGCTGACCACCTCAATATCGCCGTTGTGATTTTCCACAATCCGGCGGCAAACAGCCAGTCCGAACCCGTGTCCGGTGGATTTGGTGGTAAACCCGGAGTCAAAAATCCGGTCGCGCACCTTCTCCGACATCCCGGGGCCATTGTCCTCTACTTTTACCACCACCTGTTTTTGATCTTCATAAAAATGGGTCACCGTGGTCACCTTGCCCTGCCCCATCGCATCCGCGGCATTGGCGTAAAGGTTGAGGAGCACCTGTTGAATCTGGCCCGGATCCACCTCCAGCTGGGGCAGGTTGGGCTCCAGGTCCAGCACGAACTCGACCCTCCTGAACCGGCTCTGACCCTGAATAAATGGAATCAGTCTATTCACCAGACCGTTGAAGTCCGCCTTCTCCTTATGCGACCTCAGCATTCCCAAATCCATTAACCCGGCCGTAAACCGTTCGATCTTGCGGATCTGGTCCGAAATCGCCTGCAAACTCTTCGACGCCCGCTCGATCCCCTTCAGGTCGGGGTTATCTAAGAGCAGATCGGTATGTCCTGAAATCACAGCGAGAAAATTGTTCATCTCATGGCCGATTTCGGCGGACATCTGTCCCGCCATCGCCAGCTTATCCGCCTGAATAAGCTGGACCTCTAAGGTCTTGGTTTCGGTCACATTGCGCAGGGCCAGAACCGCGCCCACGGTCTGCCTGCTCTCTATATAGGGCGCAAGGGTCGCTTCAAAATACACCGTATCCCCGCTGCCCTCTTTATAATCCAGCTGTAACGTCGTAATGTCTCCAGAGTCGATCGCCTGCATGAGTTTCTGCCGGAACCCTTCCCCCAGATGGGGCACCACGTCAAACAGATCCCTGCCAATCGCCTCTTCCGGCGTGACCCTGCCTTCTAAGAGGCCCCGTTCTTGTGTGATCCGCTTCCACTGCATCACCCGGCAGGACGGGTCCACCAGAATAATGCTGTCGTACACACTCTGAACAAGCGTCTCATCCAGCGAACGGAGGCGCGAGGAAGTAATCTTGGCCAGATTCTGAAGCACCCGCCGGTGGATATCCGGATTGGCCGCAAAAAAGGCATCCAAGTCGTCTTGCAGAAACTCATACACCTCCGTCTCGCCGGATGCCCGCACGGTTGCGCTGCGCGGCTTTTGATCCACTAAGGAGAGCTCGCCGAAACACTCCCCCACCTCCAGGGTAGCCAGCACCTCCTGCTTTTGGTCGATCGTGGCCTTTTCAACGCGCACCCGTCCCGACGCCACCACAAAGATGCCCTCTCCCGGGTCGCCTTCCGTGATAATCGCCTCGTTATCCCGAAAGGATCGGAGCGTTGCCAGTTCAAAAAATCGGTCTACCTCTTCGGCCGAAAAACTCTCGAACAGGGCCGTATTCAGCACCGCTGCAGGACGAGCCATCAGGTCCTCCCAGGTTGCCATCGGGGAGATAATGGGTTAAAATAGAGGTGACCAGCAGGCGCCTGCCCGACCAGTCACCCCGGAATCATGAATAAAAGTATGAACATTTTCTCTAAAAAACAAGTGCTTACTTACCCGAAACCGCGTGAAAACCGCCGGATCTACCGGTTCACGATCCTGCTCTGTCTCCTCTGGATCACCCCATCTGCAGCTCAAATGGGGGCCGTTTCCGCCCCCATCGGCCCTGCTGCGGTCTCCGATTCTGCCCGCTACGAATACGAGGCCGACCGGGTCGAATACGACCTTCAAACCGGGCGCGTGGTCCTCACCGGAGAGGCGGTCTTCCGCTACCAGGGCATAGAACTCAGCGCCGGAAAAATCGTGATCGACCGCAAGGCGCAGCGCCTGAAGGCCGAGGCTCTGCCGGACTCGACCGGGGAAAAAACCATCGGCCTGCCCCACTTTGTCCAGGGCCGGGAGCGCTTCTCCGGTACCCAGATGGTCTACGACCTCAACACCGGCCGGGGCAATGTGCGGGGCGGCAGGGCCATCCACCAGAGGAAATACTACCGGGGGGAGAACATCCTGCTCAACCGCCAGCGGGATCTCCACGCCCGGGACCTCTCCATATCCACCTGCGATCGGGACCACGTCCACTACGACTTTCTCTGCCAGGACCTGAAAGTACTGGAAAACGACAAAGCCATCGCCCGCTCCGTCACCTTCCGGATCGGGCCGGTGCCCATCGTCTGGCTGCCCTTCTACGTCTTTCCCGTCAAAGTAACCGGACGGCAATCTGGCCTGTTGACCCCCAGCGTGGGCAGCAACAGCCGCCACGGCGTCACCGTGGGCAACCTGGGCTACTACTTCGCCCCCAGCGAATACTGGGACGCCACCCTGCGCGCCACCCTCAGGGAACGGGGGGGCGTCCTGCTCGATTCCCGCTTGGTCTACGCCGTGCGCAACCGCCTTAACGGATCGGCCAATTTTTCTTTCGAGAATGGCACCCTCTCGGGCAGGTCCACCCGCAACTGGCGTCTCAACCTCAACCACCAGCAGCGCCTCAGCTCCACCCTCAACATCCGGGGAAGCGGAAATTTCACCAGCAGCGCCAGCTTCGATGAACGCAACAGCAACGACCTCTACCAGTTCCTCAACCAGCAGCTCCGCTCCAGCTTCTCCCTGGACAAACGGTGGCCGGAAGCCAACCGCAGTCTGGACGCCAACCTGACTTATTACCGGGACCTCACCAGAAGCCAGAACCGATTTCAGGGATTCCCCCGGCTCTCGTTTCGCCAGGGCCGCCGGCCCATCTTCGGCCGGTCCAAAGACAGGTCGTGGTACCGGTCCATCTACTACGGCTTTTCCGGTGATCTCGACAACGACTTCACCCGCGATCCCGACCCGGCGAACAACACCAACGACCTCAGTTTGGGCACTCGCCTCTTTATCAACAGCCAGCAACGTCCCTTCGGATGGCTCGACTTCACCCCGTCGGTCGCCGTCAACCAGACCTCTTCCCGAAACAACCAGAACCTCCCCACCCGCCGGGAGTCCTACACCGCCAGCGCCTCCTCCGGAACCACCCTCTACGGCATCTTCCGTCCCCACATCGGCCGCCTTCGGGGCATAAGGCACCGGCTGCAGCCCCGAATCGATTTCCGGTACAGCCAGTCGGCCCGGGTGGAAGGCGGCACCTTTGGATTTGGAGGGAACCGGATCTGGGGCGCCGCCAGACGAAGCCTCAACATGGGCCTCAGCAACACCTTTGAAATCAAAACCGAAACGGACGGGAAAGAGCGGCGCTCCACCTTCGCCACAGCCAACCTCTCCACCGGATACGACTTCGACCTCCCCGGAAAAAAGTGGCAGCCCCTCCGCACCACCGCCTCCGTCAAACCCAACCGGCGCGTTGACATCCGGCTGTCTATGACGCACGAACTCTACGACGACCAGAACCGCTTCTCCCCCTTCACCCCCCGGCTGCGCAACCTCTCCGTCACCTCCAATTTCCGGTTCCGGGGCCGTACGGACACACCCTCCCCGGAACCGGAAGACAGACCGCGCTTTGCCCTTCCCACCGCCGACTTCGGCTTCGAGCGCGGCCTCTATACCGACTTCGACGACGCCACCCAGCCCTGGCGTTTGAGCCTCAGCCACCGCTTTAACCTTCAAAAAAGTTTCGGCACCACGCAAAAAAACTCCTGGGTAAAAGCCAGCTACGGCTTTAACCCCACCTCCAGCTGGCGGTTCGATTACTCCATAAACTACGACCTGGTCGGCCGCGATATCACCGCCCAGAACCTCTCCATCTACCGCAGTCTCCACTGCTGGCAGGCCCGCTTCACCTGGTACCCCACCGGCTTCAACAGCGGCTTCTATTTTATGATCAACATCAAAGAGATCCCTCAGATCAAATTCGAACACCGCCAGGGTGGCTACGGCGTCTGAATCCATTCCGCAATCCGCAATCTTTACCTTGCATCCCTGCCCTAAATAGACTAAATTAAAGCAAATTACCAATTTTCACTCTTCACTCTTCACGCTACCATGCGGGCGCTCGTGCAGCGGGTCAGCCGGTCTGCTGTCTACACAGAAAGCATCCCCCCCGTCGAAATCGGCAGGGGTATGCTGATTCTCCTCGGCGTGGGCCGGGAAGACAGCCCCAACGACCTTCAATTTGTGGCCGAAAAGTGCGCCCACCTGCGCATTTTCGAAGACGATCAGGGCAAAATGAACCGCTCCCTCCTGGAAATAGGCGGTGAAGCCCTGGTGGTCTCCCAGTTCACCCTGTACGGCGACACCCGAAAAGGGCGCCGGCCCGGTTTTTCCAACGCCGCCCCCCCCGATGTCGCAAAGACGTTCTACGAGCGTTTTGTGGACACGCTTCGCGATCTGGGCGTGCCGGTGGCCACGGGCGTCTTCGGCGCGCACATGCGCGTCGAAATTCACAACGACGGCCCGGTCACGCTGATGGTCGAAAGCCCATAGAAAATGGTGAAACTGATCCTGGCCTCTGCATCTCCCCGCAGGGCAGACCTCCTGCGGATGCTGGGGCTCCCCTTCCAGGTGGTGCCCAGCCGGGTCTCGGAGGCCCTGGAAACGCCCCTTGAGCCGGCCGGCCACGTCCTGGAAATTTCCCATCGCAAGGCCCGATCCGTGGCGCGGAACTTTCAGGATGAACTCGTCCTGGGCGCAGACACCATCGTCGTCCTGGAGGACGACATTCTCGAGAAACCGGCCGATGCCGACGATGCGGTTCGAATGCTCACCCGGCTCTCCGGGAAAACGCACCGGGTTTTCACGGGCCTGATCCTCATCGATACCGCCAGCGGCCGTGCCCTTTCCGACGTGGTCGTTACCGATGTGACCCTCAAGCGCCTCTCCCCCGAAGATATTCGCCGCTACGTGGAAACGGGAGAGCCCCTGGACAAGGCCGGGGCCTATGCGGCCCAGGGCAGGGCCACGGTATTTATCGAATCGGTCTCCGGCTGCTTTTACAATGTGGTGGGGCTGCCGCTGGCCTGCCTGTGGGGCCTCATCGGCCGCCTGCTGGGCGGCTCCCCCTGGTCTCTGATCCCCACCAAAGTCACCGTGCCCGACCTGATCTCGTCCGGACAGTCCGGATCGCCCTGTTCTGAGAATCGATAATGGAAGACCTGAGCGCAGAACTCAAGGCCCGGCGGGAAGCTTCGGGCCTCTCAATCGACGACCTCTTCGAGCGTACCCGGATCAACCCCACCTTTCTTGAAGCCCTCGAATCCGGGAATTTCGATATCCTCCCCGAGGCCTACACCCGGCTCTTCTTGAAAACCTACGCGGAGGAAATCGGCCTCAACCCACAGGAGATCCTGGCCCGCTACGAGGCGCTCAAAGAATCTCCGAAAACGCCGGGATCCGCTTCGCCGGCGCGCTCACAAACACCCTCCGCAGGGCTGATGCTGGCCGTCTCCCTGGTGCTGGTCCTGGCGGCGGTGGGCATCGGCACCCTGGCCCTCAAAGACCGGGACCGGTCTCAGGGCGCGGCTTCGGAAGGTGATATCCGGGTCGCCTTGCAGGCCCCCTCAACTCCGGCGCCACCTTCCACACCGCAAACCCCACAGCCGGAAGCGCCCGCGAGTTCCGATAAAAGCGCACAGGTCTCCCCAGAGTCCTACGACGACGACCTCCCACCGGCCGTCCCGCTTGCAGAGGAGACCGCGGCCCTTCCTGTGGAGCGGGTCGCTGCGGCCTATTCTCTTTCCACCGGGTTCCCCTTCGGCAGCATGGACAGCATTCTGACACTGTCGGGGTACGTCCTTGAAACCACCCGCATCGTCGTTTCGGCCGACGGCGAACAGATATTTGACGGCGTCCTATCCACCGGTCGAAAACGCCTCTGGAACGCCCGCAGCCGGTTTCGAGTCGAAGTCGAAAACGCCCCCGGCGTAGCCCTCTCCCTGCAAGGGCATGCCCTCAAATCTCTGGGCAGTCCCGGTCGTAAACTCCGCCTCTTTATCTCTCGATCCAGCATCTGGGTGGAAGAAATCGAGCCCCCCTCCGGCGCTCCGGGGGGCTTCTGATCCCATGCCGCCGGCCTACGCACAAATCGTCCCGCTTGGCGTACCCATAGACCGCGAGATGACCTACCACATCCCCGACGACCTGCACGGCCGCATCCAGATCGGCAGCCGGGCGCTCATCCCCTTGGGCGCCCGATGGACCACTGGCATTGTGATGGGCTTCCAGGACCAATCCGACCTGGACGGGATCAAATCGGTGGGCATCCTCCTCGACCCCTATCCGGCGCTCTCGGAGCGCATGCTCGACCTCTGCCGCTGGGTGGCCGATTATTATCTCTGCGCGCTGGCGGAAGTGCTCAAGGCCGCCCTACCCGCAGGCATCCATACCGACAGCGGCCAGCGCGTCGCCCTCAGCGACCCCGATCGGCCGGTGGACGGCCTCGTCTCGCCCCGGCAGCAGGAGGTGCTGGACCACCTTCACACCAACGGCCCGGCCACATTGCGCCAGATCCAGCGCCGTCTCGGCGCCAGGGGAATTCGCAGCGCCGTCTACGCCCTTGTCCGGCGCGGCCTGCTCAGCGTCCATCAGGAAATGGCCGCGCCCAGGGTCAAGCCTAAACGGGAACGCATCGTGGAACTGGTCCCCCGCGATGCCCGCTGGATGGACGTGGAACTCCCGCAGCTGAAACGCCGCGCCCCCATGCAGGCCGAGTGCATCCGGCGCCTCTGGCAATCGGGCGGCAACCTCCGGTCCACAGAACTCACCACCTCCGGCATCGGCGCGTCCGTGCTCAGAGCGCTGGCAGACCGGAAGATCGTCCGCTTCGGCTACCGGGAGGTCCGTCGGGATCCCTACGCCGGCCTGGAGGTTGCGCCTCCCGAAGATCTGGTGCCCACGCCCCATCAGGAAAACGCCCTAACGGAGGTTCGCAAAAGCCTGGACCCCGGGCAATTTCGGGTTCACCTCCTCCACGGGGTCACCAGCAGCGGCAAAACCCTCATCTATATCCAGGCTGTCGCCCACGCCCTCAAATCCGGAAGGGGTGCGCTCATCCTGGTCCCGGAAATCTCGCTCACCCCCCAGACCGTCCGCCGCTTCAGAGCCCATTTCGGCAGCCGCATCGCCGTGCTCCACAGCGCCCTCTCCGAAGGCGAGCGCTACGACGCCTGGCGGGAGGTCCGGGAGGGCAAAAGGGAAATCGTCATCGGCGCCCGGTCCGCCATCTTCGCTCCCGTCCGGAACCTCGGACTAATCGTGGTGGACGAGGAGCACGACGGGTCGTACAAACAGTCCGATCCCGCCCCCCGCTACAATGCCCGGGATGTGGCGATTATGCGCGCCAGGCAGGAGGGGCTGCCCGTGATCCTCGGCTCGGCGACCCCGTCCCTTGAATCCTACCACAACGTCCACACCGGCAAATTCGCCCTCCTCTCCCTGCCGGAACGGATCGACGCGCGGCCTCTGCCCCAGGTCATCCTCACCGACATGAAAAAAGAAGGCGGAGGCATCTTCTCTCAGGCCCTGCGTGAACGAATGGTGGACCGGCTCCGGAAAGGAGAACGCATCATCCTGCTGCAAAACCGCAGGGGCTATGCCCCCTTCGTGCAGTGTACCGACTGTGGGGCCGCCATTGAATGCCCCAACTGCCAGGTCACCCTCACCTACCACGCCACCGGCCGCCGCATGGTCTGTCACTACTGCGCCCGAAACGTACCGGCCCCCTCCTCCTGCAACGCCTGCGGCGGGGCCAACCTCCAGCTTTTCGGCGTGGGCACCCAGCGCGTGGAAGAGGCCCTCAAAACCCAGTTTCCGGATGCCCGCGTCCTGCGTATGGACGTGGACACCACAAGGCGCAAGGGCGCCCACGACTGGATCCTGGAGTCCTTTCGAAAAGGAGAGGCGGACATCCTGTTGGGAACGCAGATGGTAGCCAAAGGGCTCGACTTCCCCGGCGTCACCCTCGTAGGCGTCATCTCGGCCGACACCAGCATCCACCTGCCCGACTTCCGCGCCGGCGAGCGCACCTTCCAGCTGCTCACCCAGGTCAGCGGCCGGGCCGGACGGGGAGAGGTGCCCGGAGAAGTGGTCGTGCAGACCTACCTCCCCGATGGCGAGGCCGTCCAGTGCGCCCAGGACCACGACTTCCTCACATTCGCCCGGCTCGAACTCGCCGCCAGGCACAGCATCGGCTATCCCCCGTTCGGCCGGATGGCCCTCTTCCTCTTCAAGGGCCGGGACGAAAACGAAGTCGCCCAAACGGCCGGAATCTGCGCCCAGGCCCTGCGTTCCGCAGCCCCCCCCGGCCTCGATGTAATGGGCCCGGTAGCCGCCCCCCTCTCCCGCATCCGGGGCAGCTACCGCTGGCAGGTCTTCCTCAAAACCCCGTCCGCTCGCAACCTGAACACCCTGGCCCGCGAGGCTCTCGAACAATTCGGTACCGGCAAGGCCCGCCGTTCTACCGTCACCATCGAAATCGACATCGACCCCATTTCCATACTTTAACTTTTTACTTTTTACTTTTTACTTTTTACTTGCCTTTCATGCTCTTCGACCGAATCAAATCCCTGTTCAGACACACCGCCATCTACGGCATCGGCGACCTGCTGGGGCGCGCCGTATCCTTCTTCCTGCTGCCCCTCTACGCCCGGATGCTCACCACCGGTGACAACGGCGTGAGGTCCCTCGCCTTCGTCTTTATCGGCTTCAGCGCCGTCTTCTACTCTCTGGGGCTGAACCAGGCCCTGGTTCGCTACCTTTCCGGAGAGGACGACCCGGCCGTCGGTCGCAAGCGCTTCAGCTCCGCCTTCTGGACCCTCTTTGGCGTGGGACTCACCTTCTCCGCCCTGCTCTGGGCGGGCGCGGCCCCACTTGCGCAATTTTTCCTGGGAACCGGAGCCTACGCCGACATCTTCCACCTGATGGCGATAATTATCCTGCTGGACACCCTCAGCGAGCCCCTCTTCACCCTCTGCCGGGCGCGGCAGCGCTCCGCCACCTACGCAGCGGTCAGACTCGTGCAGCACACCCTGCAAATGGGCCTCACCGTCTACCTCATCGCCGGCCTCGGACACGGTGTTCGAGCCATTTTCTGGAGCAACGTCGCCAGTTCGGCCTTCGCCTTTCTTGCGCTCTCCCCGGTCTGCTGGCAGAACCTTCGCCTCATCTATTCTCCCGCAGCCGTTCGGGAACTCCTAACTTTTGGCATCCCCTTTGTTCCCTCCGCCCTGGCGCTTCTTGTCATCAACCTTTCCGACCGGTTCCTGATTCGAGTTTTCCTCGGCATCGAAGAGGTGGGCATCTACGATATCGTCTACAAGCTCACCCTGCCCATGCTCATTGTAGTCCGTGTGCTCCGGGCTGCCTGGGCGCCGTCGATCCTCTCAATTCCCCACCGGGAAGAAGCCTATGCCGTCTGTGCACGGGTGACCACATACTTCAGCCTGACAGCGGTTTTCCTTTTCCTGTGTATCCAGACCTTTGCCAGGGAACTGATCCTCCTGGTCGCCGGGTCCAACGCGCCGGTCTATCTCAAGGGTCAGGATATTGTTGCCCCTATCCTGCTCGCGTTCCTCTTCTCCGGTATCTACGTCATCTTCACTGCCGGTGTCTATGCCGAGAAACGCACACGGATGCTCCCGGCCATCGTCGGCGCAGGGGCGGTCGTAAACATCGGCATCAACCTTCTCCTCATCCCCCGGATCGGCTTCATCGCCGCAGCCTGGAGTACGCTGGCCGCCTACGGCCTGATGGCGCTGCTTCTCTACCTCCAAACGCGCCGTTTCTACCCGGCGCCTTACGAATACCGGCGCCTCGCCAAAATCGGTGTGGCCGGAACAGTTGTCTTTCTCATCACATCCAATTATATTAATGAGACCACCCCCGAGGGCATCGCTGCCCGGGGGATCTTCCTCCTGGGATATCCCCTCATCCTGTGGGGCTGGAACTTTTTCGACCCACAGGAATGGCACGACCTCCGATCGATGGTCCGGTTCCCCCGGGCCCAGAGCTAAAAGCGTCCATACGAAAATTCGCTGAACCGGGAGGGTTGATGGAGCTCAGATTTCGGAAGAAAGTCAAACAGGCAACCGGAAAAGTGCGGCGTTTCATGCTGCTCCGCTTTCAGAAGAACTACGTGGACCGGCAGTTGGTGCTTCGGCAGGGAGAGTGCAACCAGTGCGGGAACTGCTGTGAAATCCTCTTTCGCTGTCCGTTCCTCGTCAAATGGGAAGACGGGTCATCCATGTGCAGCATCTATGAAGACCGCCCCGGCCAGTGTGCGGCATTTCCCGTCAACGAGAAATGTCTCGCGGAAGTCGACTTCGACTGCACCTATTTTTTCTCCCCTTCCATTTCTCAGATCCAGCACCTTATGCAGATCGACCCCCCCGTTTCAAACCGCCAGGTCGCAAACCTCTGAGCCGAGGAACTTCTGCCTCCCCTCAACGTCTTAGAGAAAAAGGGGATATGTATGCTAACTGCTTATATTCATGCTGCTATGAGTAAAGCACATTATGAGATCTTGCCAGATGGAGAAGGCTACTTCGGAAAAATCGAGGGCATTCAAGGAGCCTGGGCAAACGCAGACACACTTGAAGCCTGTCGAGAGGAATTACGGGAAGTCTTGGAGGAGTGGATTATACTGGGCTCTTCTCCACCCTGCGCTTTGTCTGATTCTCTACCTGGGCCTTGTGGCTGAACCCTCCGCCCAGCTCCGGGAGCCCGTCGCAGAGTTCGCCATCGCCCGGCTCAAATACGGCGGCGGGGGAGACTGGTATAACGGCCCCACCGAAATCCCGAACCTCCTGGCCTTCATTCGAAAAGAGACAACAATCCGCACGGCGAAAGAAGAGGCCCAGGTCGAGATCATGGACGAGAACCTCTTCGCCTACCCCGTCCTCTACCTCACCGGCCACGGCAACATCCGCCTCACCGAAGAAGAGGTCCGGCGGCTGCGGACCTACCTGGAACACGGGGGGTTTCTCTTTGCCAACGACGACTACGGCCTGGACCGCGCCTTCCGGAGGGAAATCGAACGGGTTTTTCCCGACAAGCGGCTGGTGGAGCTTCTCCCCTCTTTTGGCCTCTTTCAAACCCCCTTCAAATTTCCGAAAGGCCTGCCCAAAATTCACGAACACGATGGAGCCCCGCCCCAGGCCTTCGGCATCTTTCACAACGGGCGCCTCGTGGTCTTCTACAACTTTGAGAGCGATATCGGAGACGGCTGGGACGATCCCGGCGTTCACAACGATCCCCCGGAAAAACGCGGTGCCGCCCTCAGGATGGGCGCCAACGTCATTGTCTGGGCCCTGACCCATTAACCCTATGTCCAGCACCTCAGCCAGCGTCGCCTACCAGGACCTCGTCCGCCGGCTCCATAAGCTCCGGCGAAAAGAGACGGCCGCCCGCTGCCTCTTCGGGCTGGGCCTCACGCTTGCCTGCGGCCTGGGCGCCGGGTTGGTCCTGCTCCTCCTCGAAACGGGATTTTACCTCCGGCCTGCGGTCAAACTCTTCCTGGAAGCGGCCATAGGCTTCGGCCTCATCGGCCTGCTCCTCCGCACCTGCCTCTATCCCCTCTTCTTTCCCCCTCCTCTGGAAGCGCTGGCCCTTCGGGTGGAGCGCCACTTCGGCGGGCTCCAGCAGCGCCTCATCAGCGCCCTCCAGCTCTGGGGCGCAAAAGAAAAGAACGCCGGGAGCGTCTCCCCCCAGATGGTAGAGGCCACCGTGGAACAGGCCGCAGGGACCGCTGCCGGCCTCCACCTCGAAGCCCTGGTCAACCGCTCCCGCCCCCTCCGCACGGCCGGACTCTGCGTCGGATTGGCCCTGCTCGCCCTGGGCGCCTTCGGCCTCTGGCCCGGCCCCCTGAGAGGCGCAGCCTCCCGTCTGGCCCATCCCCAAACCGCCTACACCCGCCCACCCGATACCCGGATCGCGCTCCGCCCGGGACATGCCGAAGTCGTGGAAGGAGACCCCTTCGAAATCCGGGCCGACCTCGCAGGCGTGGTGCCCCTGCAGGCCCGGCTCTTCGTTCGAGAAACAAGCGCCGGCGTCTGGACGCCCCTCGACCTGTCGGTGCGCCGGAACCGCGTGGCGCACCGGTTCGGTTCCGTCACCCGCTCCTTCGCCTACCGCCTGCAGGCCAACGACGCCGAAACCCCCCACTATACACTCACGGTCCGTCCCCGCCCCATGGTCATCCGGATCACACGCCACTATCGCTACCCGGACTACACCCGGCTGGGCGAACGCCGCGAGGTGGAAGGGGGAGACATTGTTGCGCCCATCGGCACCTCGGTGGGCCTCCAGATCGAAGCCAGCCTGCCCCTGGAGGAAGCCTGGCTCGACCTCAGCGACGGCGCCCGGCTGCCGGCTCGCATCAACGACCGCACCGCATCGGTCAACCTGACCGTTGCCGGCGACCTCCGCTACACCATCGGTCTCCTCGACCCCCATATGATTCCAAACCGGGACCCGGTGGAATACCGCATTGTCGGCCTCCAGGACCGTCCTCCGGAAGTCCGCCTGCTCCGCCCCGGCGCCGATTCCGAACTGGGAGAAACCATGCAGGCGGCCCTGCTTGCAGAAGCCCACGACGACTTCGGAATTTCCCGCATGGAAGTGCGCTACAGAATCAACGACGGCGCCACAGACCGGATCTTCCCGGTTTCCCTGGACACGGTCGATGCAAAAGAACTGACCCAGGGCGCGCGCTGGGACCTCTCCGGCCTGGACCTTCTGCCCGGAGACCAGGTCACCTACCGCATGCGGGTCTACGACAACAATACCGTGTCGGGCCCGGGTACCGGCGAATCGGCCAGCTTTACGATCCGGTTCCCCTCCATCTTCGAAATCCACCAGGAAGCCCAGCGGACCCAGCAGGAAGGGCTGGAACAGATGGAATCGATCCGCGAAGCCGGAAGAGAGCTCCAGAAACGTCTGGAAGAAACCGCGCGCGAGCTCCTCAAAGAGGGCGACTTGAAATGGCAGGAGCGTAAGGAGCTGGAAACCGCCCTTGAGGATCAGATCCGGTCCGGCGAAAAATTAAAGGAAATCGTAGAAAAACTGAACCAGACTCTCGATCGGCTCGAACAGAGCGGTCTGATGGCCACCGAAACCCTCCAGAAGCTGGAGGAAATAAACGACCTCCTCTCCCGGATCGAAACCCCGGAGCTCAAGCGCGCGATGGAAAAGCTTCGGGACGCCCTCAAAGCGGTCGATCCCGGCGCCGTTGAGAAGGCCCTCAACACCTTCCGGGACGAACAGGAAGCGTTCCAGCAGAACCTGGATCGCACCATCGCCCTGCTCAAACGGGTACAGCAGCAACAGAACCTGGACGCCCTGGTCAAAGGAATGGAAGCCCTGGCGGCCGAACAGGAAAAGGTCATCGAAGATCTGCAGGGTGGAGAGGACCCGCAGAACCTGGCCGAACGGGAAGACCTGCTAAAGAGCGATACGCAAAAGCTGCAGGACGAACTCGCCCGGTCCGCCGAACAGATGCCCGACCCGGCGGGGGAAGACCTGGACCGCCTGTCCGATGAGCTCCAACAGCGGCAGGTGGCCGACCGCATGGAACAGGTCAGCCGGAACCTCCGCGCCGGGCAGAGGACGCAGGCCCGGGACCAGGGGCAGGCCATTGCAGGGGACCTCCAGGAACTGACCCGGCGGCTCAAGCAGACCCGGCAGGCTTTTGTGGAAGACCAGAAAACCGAGATCGCCCGGGAACTCAACCGGATGCTGCACGACCTTCTCTCCCTCTCCCGAACCCAGGAGCAGACCGCCCGGGACGCGAAAGGGCTCTCCCGCGATGCGGACACGGACTCCCTGGCCCTGGAACAGGCGCGCCTCCTCTCCGGCGCCGTCCGGATGGCCGAACGCCTTTCAGAAGCCTCCCGGAAGACCTTTTTTGTCACCCCTCAGACCGGCGCAGCTCTGGGCAAAGCCCTTCAAAAAATGGAAGAGGCGGCCGGCCACATCCAGAGCGGCAACGCCTCTCGTTCGGCCCGAAGCGCCCGGGAGGCCATGGGCGGTCTCAATATTGCGGCCCTGTCGGTGCGCCGGGCCCTCGCCGACCTGGCCGCTGCCTCTTCGGCGGTCGGTTTTGAGGAAATGCTCCAGCAAATGCAGCAGCTTTCCGGACAGCAGGGAGAGCTCAATGCCCAGACCGAAACCCTCTTCCAGCAGCCGGGCGGGCTCACACCGGGACAGCAGATGAGCCTCAGCCAGATGGCCGCCCGGCAGCGAGCCATTCAGCAGATGCTAAAAGAGCTTCACCAGCAGATGGCCCGGGCGCAGCAACAGCTGCTGGGCGACCTGGGGCAGGTCGGCTCGGACATGGAAACCGTGGCCGAAGACCTCCAGCGCCGCCGGATCACGCCGCAAACCCTCAACCGCCAGCAGCGCATCCTCTCCCGCATGCTCGATGCCCAGCGCTCGGTGCGCCAGCGCGGATGGAGCAAACAGCGGGAATCCCGGCAGGGCAAAGACATTGCCTATCGCGGCCCGGGCTCCCTCCCGCCCAACCTGGGGGAAGCCGACAACCCGCTGCGCCAGCGGCTCCGGGATGCCCTCAACGCGGGCTACCCCGCCGAATACCAGGGCCTCATCCGCCGCTATTTCGAAGCCCTCATCCAGGACGCCCTTGCCCCGGAAAAGGAAATTGGAAATTGAAAACATCCCCCTGCATCTTCCTTATCTTCCTTATCCTCCTCTTCGCCCTGCCCGCCCACGCCCGGATCCGAGGGGTGAACGAAACCCTCAAGCAGGCCGTGGCCTTAGAAGCCGGGGGCGACCCCGAAGCGGCCCTCGGCCTCTACCGCTCGCTGTATACGTCATACCCCAGGCGCGTCGACATCCTCTTCCGCCTCCAGGCCCTGCTCTCCCGAATGGGCAAACACGAGGAGGTCGTGCCCCTGCTCAAAACGCGCCTCAAAAAAGTCCCCCGGGATCTTACCTCCCTCCTCCGGCTGGGCGACACCCTCTTTGCCCTGGGACGGCAGGATGAAGCCTTCCAATACTGGGACCGCATCGCGGAGGGCACCACCAACTCGGGGCCGTACACCCAGGCGGCCAATCGCTATAAGAAGAACAACCTCTACGCACGCGCCTCGGCAATCTACCGGAAAGGGCGCGAGGCCCTCGGCGATCCCCATCTCTTTGCCCGGGAACTGGCCGAACTGGCCGAACAGCAGGCCCGCTATCCCGAAGCCGTTGCGGAATACCTCCGCTTCCTCCAGGAAAAACCGCAGTACCTCCCCCTGATCGAGTCCCGCTTCCGGAAATTCGCCCGGGAAGGAGACGAACAGGAGAAAATCCTGGACCTGCTCACGGAGGGAGTCCGGAAACAGCCCGCAAACAACATTCGGCTCAGCCTCTTTACCGAGTACGCCCTCTCGGCCGGACACACAGAGCACGCCCTGAAGGTCTTAACCGAACCCACTGGAAAGACGGCGCGCCGCCGCATCCTCCTTTTCCGGATCGCCGCACACGCCCTCAAGCAGGGCGACTATGCCACCGCCTCGGTCGCCTACCGCACACTAATTGATTTCGACAACGCCAGGCCCCAGCCCCAGGCCCTCCTCGGACTCGCCCGGGCCCAGGCCGCGCTCGGCCTGCCCGACAATGCCCGGCGCCTCTACCGCGACCTCATCGACCGCTATCCCAGGCGCACCGAGGCCGACGAGGCCCGCTACCGCCTCGGCCGGCTCCTCCAAGATGCCTATCAGGACCCCGATGACGCCCTGCACACCCTTCAAGCCCTCGTCAAAACCGGCCGCCGCACCCCCTGGCGCTACCGGGCCCTCTTCGATATCGCAGAGGCCATGCTCCGGGCGGACCGGTTCGCCGAAGCCGAAACCGCCTACACCCTCGTCGTCCAGGAACGCCGGGGACGCCAGGAAGCGGAGGTCGCCCGGTTCCGGATTGCCGAAAACCATTTTCTGGCCGGACGCTTCGATGAGGCGCAGGATCTGCTCGACGCCCTCCTCTCCGGTTCGGCCACCCGCGATGCCCTCAACGACGCCCTCGCCCTCTCAATCCTGATCCAGGACGGCCAGGCAGACCCGGAAGCGCTCAACGCCTATGCCGCCGCACTAAAATTCAAACGCCGGCAGAAACCCAAAGCCGCCCTGCGGGCCTTCCAGGACCTGATCGACCACCATCCCGAATCGGCCCTCCTGGACCGGGCGCTGGCCCGGCGGATCGAACTCCTGGAGCGCCTCGAACGGTATCCGGAAGCCATCGGAACCTGCCGCCGGTTGATTGCCGCTCTGCCCTGGAGTCCCCTGTGCCCCTGGGCCCAAATGGCTCTGGGCCGAATCTACAACAACCGGCTGGGACAGGTTTACGACGCGGCGAAAGCCTACGAAACCCTCCTGATCGACTATCCCGAAAGCCTGGAAGCCGACGGTGCCCGGGACCGCCTGCGGGCCCTCCAGAAAAAAATCAAGGAACTCAACACCCTTCAAAAGGAAACCGGATAGGATGAATCTGAAATCTATGGTTCTCTGCCTCGGTCTGTTCGCGGCGGCACACCCCGCAAAAGCCGACAAACTCCTTATCCCCATGGACCTGGAGCAGACCAACCACCTCAAAGCCTACGGAGTCGCCTACTGGACCCTGCAGCGCGACCTCGACGTGGAATGGCTCCTCAACTACCGGGGAGGCGCCTTTCTGATGGACTACGTGGAAGCCATCGCCCGGGAGTCTCGGCTGCGCGAAGTCGTCTTTCTCCGCATCTCCGACGCCCAGGTCGCCCGAATCTACGCCGAAATCGAAAACGCCAACATGGACCCCATCCGCCTGGAAAAAGCGCCCAAAATCGCCGTGTACACCCCGCCCAACAAACAGCCCTGGGACGATGCGGTCACCCTGGCGCTCACCTATGCCGAGATCCCCTACGATACCCTCTGGGACCCCGAGGTCCTCACCGGCAAACTCTCCGAATACGACTGGCTCCACCTCCACCACGAAGACTTCACCGGCCAGTACGGGAAATTTTACCGCAGCCACGGCACCCAGCTCTGGTACCGGCAGCAGCAGGCACAGTTCGAAGCCCTTGCCCGGCGCCTCGGCTTTCCCACGGTCTCCGTGGAAAAGGGCGCCGTCGCCAGGGCCATCTTCGAATACATCCACAGCGGCGGCTTCCTCTTTGCCATGTGCTCCGCCACCGACACCTTCGACATCGCCCTGGCCGCCTGGGGCACGGACATCGTCGATTCGGTCTACGACGGAGACCCGCCCGACCCTCAGGCCCAGACCAAGCTCGACTTCTCCCGGACCATCGCCTTCGAAAACTTCCAGTTGATCAGAGACCCGATGGTCTACGAATTCTCCGACATCGACATCTCTCCCACAGAAATCGGCCAGCCTCGCGGGCCCGAAGCCGATGCGTTCACCCTCTTTGAATTCTCGGCCAAATACGACCCGGTACCCACCATGCTCACCCAGAACCACGTACCCGTCGTCCGCGGCTTCCTCGGGCAGACCACCGCCTTCCGCAAAAGCCGGGTCAAAAAATCGATCACGGTCCTGGGAGAGGTCACCGGTACCGACCGGGTCAAATACATCCACGGCAACGTCGGCAGCGGCACCTTCACCTACCTTGCCGGACACGATCCGGAAGACTACCAGCACTTCGTAGGCGACCCCCCCACCCAGCTCGCCCTGCGCAAACACTCCCCCGGCTACCGGCTCATCCTCAACAACATCCTTTTCCCGGCCGCCAAAAAACAAAAGCGAAAAACATGAACGTAAGGGCACGGCATGCCGTGCCCTATTTTATGATAAAGGAAGAAGATGCCTGAACAAACCCCCCAGGAACAGAACGGCGACCTCGAAGCCGTCGAAAAACTCAGAGATGCCTACACCCATATCGTCAACGAAATCGGCAAAGTCATCGTGGGCCAGAAAGAGATCATCGACCAGCTCCTCATCGCCCTCCTCTGCGGCGGGCACGGGCTGCTCGTGGGCGTACCCGGGCTGGCCAAAACCCTCCTCATCAGCACCCTCGCCCGGTCGCTCAACCTCAGCTTCAGCCGCATCCAGTTCACCCCGGACCTGATGCCCTCCGACATCACCGGCACCGAGGTGCTCGAAGAGGACCACACCACCGGTCACAAAGCCTTCCGCTTCGTCAAAGGCCCCATCTTCGCCAACATCATCCTGGCCGACGAAATCAACCGCACGCCCCCCAAAACCCAGGCCGCGCTGTTACAGGCCATGCAGGAACACGAGGTCACCGCCGGGGGCGACACCTTCCGCCTCCAGGAGCCTTTCTTTGTCCTGGCCACCCAGAACCCCATCGAACAGGAAGGCACCTATCCCCTCCCGGAGGCGCAGCTCGACCGGTTCATCTTCAACCTCTGGATCGACTACCCCTCCGAAGAGGAAGAGAAACAGATCGTCCGCACCACCACCAGCGCTTACACCGCCCAGGTGAACCCGGTACTCAGCGCAGAGCAGATCGTGGACCTCCAGCAGCTCATCCGGAAAGTGCCCGTCGCCGACCACGTCATCGACTACGCCGTGGGCCTGGCGCGCAAAACCCGCCCCGGCGGCAACGGCGCGCCCTCCTACATCTCCGAACTGGTCAGATGGGGCGCAGGCCCCCGGGCCTCCCAGTACCTCATCCTGGGCGCCAAGGCCCACGCCATCTTAGAAGGCCGCTACGCCGCCGCCATCGACGATGTCCGGTTCGTCGCCACCCCCGTCCTGCGCCACCGCATCGTCACCAGCTTCAACGCCGAAGCCGAAGGCGTCACCCCCGTCGATCTTGTCAACCGCCTGATGGAAGAAACCACTTAATTTCGGAATGCGGATTGGGGATTGCGGATTTAAAATCTTCCATTCCGCAATCCCCAATCCGAAATCCGCAATCCCCATGCCCGATCCCCGAAACTACCTCAGACCCGACGTTGTCGCCCGGCTCTCCGGGCTGGACCTGGTCGCCCGGCTGGTGGTCGAAGGCTTCATCACCGGCCTCCACCAGAGCCCTTACCACGGCTTCTCCGTCGAGTTCTCCGAATACCGGCAGTACATGCCCGGAGACCCCATGCGGGACATCGACTGGAAGGTCTTCGGAAAAACCGACCGGCTCTACGTCAAACAATACGAAGAAGAAACCAACCTCAAAGCCTATCTTCTCCTGGACGCAAGCGGCTCCATGGGGTACGGATCGGAGGGCCTGAACAAATTTCAATACGCCGCTTACACCTCCGCCGCCCTTGCCCACCTGATGCTGCGCCAGCGCGACGCCGTCGGCCTGGTCGCCTTTGACGAAGGCATTCGGAACTACATCCCGCCCCGCTCCGTGGGCAGCCACCTCCACACCCTCCTCCACGCCCTCCAGGAGACCGTCCCCGAAGGCGCGGACACCAACCTTGCAAAAACCTTCCACGACCTCGCCGAACGGGTCGTGCGCCGGGGCCTCATCATCGTCCTCTCCGACCTCTTGGACGACCCGCAGTCCCTCCTCTCCGGCCTCAAACACTTCCGCCACCGAAAACACGAAGTCATCGTCTTCCACATCCTCGACTCCAGAGAACGGGACCTCGCCTTCGACCGCGAGACCCGCTTTGTGGACCTCGAATCCGGCGCCCGCATCGCCACCGAGCCCTGGCACATCGCCCCCGACTACCGGGCGCACATGGAAGCCCTCATCGACCGCTTCCGCCGGGAATGCCGCGAAAGCCTCATCGACTACGTCCTCTTAGACACCGCCGAACCCTTCGACACAGCCCTCTTCAACTACCTCGCCAAACGAAAACGGTTAATGTGATATGGGGCGACCGGCCGGTCGCGCATCAACACCCACCCTGGAGAAGCCGTTATGGATAAGGTAAGCGTAGGCATCATCGGAATCGGCAAAATGGGGCGAACCCATATAGACGCGCTGCGAGACGTCGAACAGGGAGAGGCGGTGGCGGTAACCGATCCGGCCAATTTCCCGGACGCCGGTCCAAACCTGGCAAAAGAGTACGGTCTGGATTATGCGGATGATATCGACACGCTGGTTGCCCGAAAGGATATCGACGCCGTCATCGTCACCACCCCCCATGCGCTCCATGCAGAGCATGCGATTCAGGCCCTCGAAGCGGGAAAACACGTACTGGTGGAAAAACCTCTGGAACTCACGCTGGAGAAGTGTGATGCGATTATCCAGGCGGCGGATCGGGCGGATCGAAAACTCATGGTCGCCCAGAGCCACCGCTACTGGGAGGGGGGAGCGATTGCCAAGCGGCTGCTAACAGAAGGAGCCATCGGCAAACTGCTCATGTGCCGGGACGTGCTGGCCGGCCCGGGGTACCGGAAGTACAATCCGGAAAAGGCGTGGTTCACAAACCTGGACCTCTACGGCCCGGGCGGCCTGATCGCCTGGGGCGTCCACGACACCGACCGGCTGCGCTGGTGGTTCGACTCCGAAGCCGAAAGCGTCTTCGCCCGCTCCTTCTCGCTTCGAACGGAAATCCCGGGCGATAAAACCTCCGACATGGTAATGATCAACTTTGAAAACGGAGGATGCGCGCACCTCTGGTACTCCGAAGCCCTTCCGCCCCCGGGCTTTAAAGGGTTCTCCTGCCATGCCCAGCTCGTCGGAGAGGAAGGGTTAATGGACGTGGACCCCTACAACCAGGTCAGGGTCGCCCGGAAGGGAACGAACAACTGGGAAACCGTATACGACCATGCAAAGGTGGACGACCCCCGCCAGAAGGCATTTTCGGACGAGGTCCGGGACTTCGTCCAGTGCATCGTGGACGGTACCTCGCCTCCCGTAACCGGAGCGGACGGCCGCGCGGCAGTGGAGATCGTACTGGCCGCCTACCAATCGTCCGAAACCGGCGACTCGGTAAAGCTGCCGCTCACATAAGGCGCCTCGCAATCTTGCGCTCTTGCCTGTAAAAAAGGGCCGAAGCAGAGTATAGCTTCGGCCCTCTCTATTCCACAAAAACAAGCCATCCTTTACCCACACTCGGAACCACCCCCCCCGGGGTTGCAGGGGGCGGCTTCGTGTCTTTCGTGTGGGACGGGCGGTGGGGGGCGGTTTCGTGCCCTTCGTGATCCCCCTTTCATTGTGATTCCGTGGCGCTTTTATATGCCCTCGAACCTGAAGTCCGAATCAATCCTGGACAGTTCCTCGCCCAGCCGGTTTACCCGATCTCGATCCTCTTCCGAACCGGAATGGAGCCAGTCGGCATAAGCATCTAAGAAATGGTCGCGCCCCTTCCGGGAGACCCTGGCGGCCGCGCCCGCCTGCACCTTTCGCTGCAGGTGAAACATCTCTCTCTTCGACAGCCGCCGAAGCAGATTCAGATAGCCCGCGCGCATGTGGTCCAGAATCTTCAAATAGGTCTCAAACCGCTCCGACAGCTTCTCCAGCACCTCCGCCAGTCCGGTTTTCTTGCGTGAAAGCCGGACATTGTAAGCCGACGCAAACCGGTAATATAGCTTGCCCCGCTCAACCGCCGACTCCGCTTCGATCTCTGCGGCCTGCCACGTCGCTGTCCGGCAGAACGGCTCCTCGAAAATCCCCGTCGACATCAATGCGTAATCCGCATTGCCCTTGTAGACCCGGTACTTGGTCCTCAGATCGCCGCTCTCTTCTGCCCACGCGAACACATCGGTCGTGTACCTGGACAGACACTCTCTGTTTTTCAAAAAGAAACTCCGGTCCAGGAACGAATGGAGCAGGCCGCTCAGATAAACATTCACATCCTCGTCGTCGGACGTCTCCTCGCCCGTCTCAATTCGGGATCTGAGTAAAGAATCGAGCATAAAGAAAAGAGACTCCTCCCGTTCACCCGTGCCCACAACCTGATAGGGATAGCTCTGCATATCAATTCTCCTATCCCGACTTTCAGTCTCTATATTTCACATCCCCGAAAGGACGAACCAGTGTCTACTATATATATCGGAAGATTTCTCATAAAGTCAATAGTCATATACAATTTTGCCAGCACTCCACACCTCTGGCTGCCAACATCCTAAACGGCCGCTTCGCCGCAATAAAAAAGCCGAAGCAACCGCTCCGGCTCTTTCCTTTTTACTTTTTACTTTTTACTTTTTCCTTCCTAATCCATCCCCAGCATCCGCCTGTACCGAACAACCTGGTCCTGGAGTCCCCGAACCTTAAGCTCCTGCTCCCGCAGGGCCATATCCAGCATCTCCATCAGCGCCTTCCCCTCCTGGATCAGCTGATAATGCTCCAGCGCCCGCCGGACCATTATCACCAGATCCCGCGCACTCCAGGGTTTAGGCACAAACTTGTAGATCCCGCCCTCGTTGATGGCCGACATCGCCACGTTGATCTCCGCGTGCGCCGTCACCAGAACGCGGATCGCATCGGGGCAGATATTTGACATCGCCTTGAAGACCTCGACCCCATCCATCTCCGGCATCCGGTAGTCGCACAGGACCAGATCGGGCGGTTGCTCCCGCGCCACCGTCAGGGCCTCGGGCCCGTCTCTCGCCACAAGCACCTCGTACCCTTCCCGCGCCATCACCTGCTGCAGGGCGGTTAGAACAGCCAGATCGTCATCCACAACCAGAATCGTATAAAATTCGGTCATCCCGCCCCTTCCCGTAGAAAAGCAATACTCCTGCCGGACATATTGCTCAAAATCACCTGAAAACGGATCATATGGACATTCCCCTCCGCAAGCTTATTATTCACCTCCTGGGTAATAACCGGAAACGGAAAATTGGTATCAGCCAAAAACATCTCGAATGCCTCCTGATAGTCCTTCAAAGCCTCCTCGTACTCGATGTGAACACTGAGGATCTCCGCATCCTCAGGCCGAATTTCCACGACCTGTTCCTGGAGGAGTTTCACGCGGGTCAGCAGGTTCTGCGTATACTGCTGCGTCCAGTACCGCGTTGTCACGCCTCCCAACCACTGCTGAGAGATCGCCGTGTACTCGTCGATCATCACAGCCACCGTCCCGAACGTCTTCTGCACCCGCTCCACATAGGCCTCAACATCCGCCACCCGGACAACCACCATCGTGCCCTGAGACCCTGGCTCCGACACATCCGGACTGTCGGTCGGAGAGGAAGCCCCACATCCCGCGCAAACCAGCAAAACCACCATCCATCGTTTCATCGCGCTCCACCCTCTCTCCCGGCAACTTTTTACTTTTTACTTTTTACTTGCTTCTCATACACCGCCCGCCGGCAGAAATCCCGAAACCCCAGCCGGTAATACAACCGTACCGCAGACGCCAGCCTTTCGCTCGTATTCAGGATCGCTTTCCGGTAGCCCAGTGCGCTCAACTTGTGAAGCGTCTGAACATTTAACGCCCATCCCAGCCCCTTCTGCCTGTGTGAGGGCGCCACGGCCACCCAGTGGATCAGCCCCACCTCCCGTCCTTCGTGGGTCGCCGTCCACGCCGTGGTTGTGCCCACCGGCTCACCGTCGTAAACCGCAAAAAATACCCGTTCCGGATGAAAACAGGGCGCCCTTAGGTACGCCTTCTCAAAATCCGCCACCGTCCAGTCCCGCCCCCCACCGTTCTCCCCGGCAAAGGCCGCATTCTTGATCCGAACAAAGGCCGCCTCGTCCCCGGGCCGGTAGGTCCGAACCGTATACCCCGAAGGCATCTCCACCGGCGGCAGATCTTCCAGGTTCCGCCACATGCGGATCCCCGCTCCGGATGAGGGCCGCCATCCCGCATGCGCCAGAAAACAAACCCCCACCTCATTCCGGCTGTTCAACGTCGTACCCGTCCGAATCGTTGAGCGGCCATGCCGGCGGGCAAGCCCCACCGCATGGGCTTCAAGAGCACTCCCGACCCCCCGGCGGCGCCACCCCGAGCAGACCCCCAGAAAGCGGAGAACCGCAGCATCCCCCTCACCGGGCAGCCCCACCGCGCACATCCCCACCGGCGTTTTTCCACAAACCGCCAGGGCCAGCGCACCCGCGTCCACCGCCTGCGTCTCCCGCAGCCGGGCAACCGCCTCTCCCTCCGGCGCCTCCAGGCCTTCGGCGCCCTCCGCACACCGCTTTGCCAGAAACCCCAAATCTGCATCCGACACCGCAGCATCACAGGCTCGGATCTCTACACCGGCGCCGCCCACTATAGCTTCCCCTCCACAAAATCCAGGAACATCGGATTACCCACCGTCACCCCCCCCGTCCGCCACAACCGTCGCCCCGGTCACAAACGACGCCTCGTCCGACGCTAAGAAAAGCGCCACATTGGCGATCTCCTCAGGCTGTCCCACCCGCTGTAAAGGATACGCCTTTGCAAGCCGGTCGAAAATCTGTGGGTCCTTCTCCAGCACCGGCTTCCACGTATCGGTCGCAATCGTCCCCGGGCAGATCGCATTCACCCGAATGCCGTCCGGCCCGTAGTCCACCGCCATCGTCCGCGTCAGGGCGATCACCCCCGCCTTCGCCGCACTGTACGCGCGCTCTCCAAACGACATCAATGCATTCACCGAAGAGATATTCACAATCGACCCACCCTTCCGCTGGAGCATCTGGGGAAGCGCCGCCCGGCTGCACAGATAGGTGCTCTTGAGCACCCCCTCGATGTTCCGGTCCCACAGCGCCGGCTCGATCTCCAGCACATGGGTGCCCTTACAAAAGTGGGCGTTGTTCACCAGGACATCCAGCCCTCCAAACTGCTCCACCGCCGCATCCACCGCCCGCGTCACATCCTCCTCATCCGTCACGTCCCCCACCACCAGGGCAACCTCACCCCCCGCCTCCCGAATCTCCGCTGAAACCTTCTCCCCTCGCTCACGGTCTAATTCCAGTACCACCACCCGGGCGCCCTCCTGCGCAAACCGCACCGCCGTAGCCCGCCCGATGCCCGCGCCCCCACCGGTGATCCAGGCAATTTTATCTTTCAGCCTCATCCTCGACTCCTGCCAGAATCTGAAACCAGCCGCCCCTCCCGCCGCTACCTGCTCGCTCCAGCCCCGTACTGGCCGTTTTGGACAATATAGCACAGTTAACAAGCCAAGTCAACAGGACGAAAAACCGGAAACCCCATGCGTCAACTTCCCCCTTAGGGAACGAAAAGAAGCAGCGGCGCAACACGAAAAAGCTAAAGATTGCTCAAGTCCTGCCGATAATCTAAGAGAAGGGGAAAATTGCTTATTGAGAAGGAGTCTCCAATGAAACGAGAACGCAGGTTCTCGCTTGCGGCTGTTTTGACATCGCTTGTATTGCTTTCTGTACCCCTGCTTCCCTCCCTGGAGGTAAGAACGAGCAGGATAACAGATCCTTCAAGCCGCCTCGATTCTGTGCCTGTTTCGGCCCTTGAGAACGCTCACGAAATCGCCAAAATACGCATCGACGTCTCACACCTGAATCTGTCCCTCACCAGAACCTGCCCAACCCGTTCAATCCTCAGACGAACATTCGGTACAACCTGTCCGGCGCAGCAAGTGTCCGACCGATCATCAACAACCCGTCTTTGATCTGAACGAAGATGGAACGATCAGCCTGGATCACTTTATCCTCTTTATCCCCTCTTTGACACGCGTTGCGAGTAAGCGGCCGGCATAAAAATTCAGCCAAAAAAAAGAGCCTCACGGCCCTCTTCTCCTCTCTCCATATCACTGCGGCCCGTTTATGATCTCACCCGCCTGATCTTCGGAATCGACGCCGGATCGTATGCCTCTCGTTTTCCGGCCCGGATCTCCGCCAGGGTCCGCAATGCCCGCCCGACCAGATCCGCCAGATCGATTCCCCGCTGGCATGGCAGAAACCCCTCCAGCTTCTGAATTCCCCGCCCCAGCAGGTGTTCCGCGCCGGCATAGTTCTCACACACAAGATGGTAGTAGCCGATTGCAAGTTGAACCAGCCCCTGAAAAAACAGCCGTTCGCGCCCTCGCACCTCCATCCAGACCGCCTCCAGCGTGTCGTGGCACTCAAAAAACGCCGCGTCGTTGAACTCCCGGATGCCCTTCTCCAGGCCGGCTTCGACATCCACCTCCGGAACTTCAACCATCCCGCTCCTTCAAATAAATCTCCCGCCGCTCAATGTAGGTCTCCGCATTCTTCCGAAGCTGCGCCACCTCCTCCTCCGTCAGCTCCCGCCTCGGTTTTGCCGGCACGCCCGCCACCAGTGTTCGGGGCGGAATCTGGGTCCCTTCCAGCACCAGGGCGTTGGCCGCCACCAGCGCCTCCTCGCCCACCCGGGCCCCGTTGAGCACCGTGGCGCCCATCCCCACTGTGGCTCCCTGATCGACGGTACACCCGTGCAAAATGGCGTTGTGTCCCACCGACACAAAATCTCCCACTGTACAGGGAAATCCCGGATCGGTATGCATCACGGCCCCATCCTGAACATTCGCCCCCCGCCCGATCCGAATCGGCTCCGAATCCCCCCTCAAAACCGCATTGAACCAGATCCCCGTCTCCTCACCAACCGCCACCCGACCAATCACCACCGCGCCGTCGGCCAGATAAGCCGTCTCGTGGACGGAGGGGCTTTCCCCTTCAAAGGCTACAATTCGCATCGGCCCTCCCTGCAAATATCAGTTAGACGCCTCTACAATAACCCTGCCCACCGCCTACTCCTTGGCCTTTTCCTGGTCGTCGCCCTGCTTCTTATCGCCCTGCTGATCCCGCCCGGCAGGCAGGGGCCCCAGCACGAATTCCCGGGATCTCGTCCGCCTCCTGGACCCGGTCAGCAGGCCGCTCAAAAATCCGATACCTCCAAAAATCGTACCGACATAAACCGCCGTCCGCCCGGGGTCGCCCCCTGCCTGCCAGGCGGCAAGCGCCCCCATCAGCGCCCCCGATATCGCACTTCCAAAACCGATCCTGAACGCCGCGCCCACCGCGCCCGCTCCCCTGTCTCCCAGCAGACGCAGCCGGTCGATCTCCTCCACTGCGATACGCCGTGCATTCAGATCGGTCTCAACCAGGATCTGCCCGTCCTCATAAAAGGGAATCAATTCCCCCTGAACCTTCTCACCATTTTTCAATACCACCTGCGCCATCGCTCGCCTGGCCAGTCCAAACCGGGTAACCCGCGTCTCAAAAGTGATCTCTTCATCCGTATACTTGGGGTACTCCGCATCCGCTTCAATCCTGGGCTGCTTGCCCAGTTTGTAGTCCCCCTTCTGAATCTCTTCGAAGTGCTCGATATATTCCCGGACCCGCCGAAGATCGTCCTCGCCCCTCATGGGGAACATCCGGTCATAGAGCTTGGGACCCGATCGATAGCGGATTTTCACACCGGGCTTTCCATTCGATCTTTGCAGAAACATCGCCGACTGGAACCCCGGCACCGCAATATCAAACAGCCGGAGATCGACCTTCTGGTTAAACGCATTTCTGCCGTGAAACATGGCAAACCGGTTGCTCTCCGTCAGATCGATCTCCCGGCCGATCATCGGGCTCACCAGCACCAGTTTCCCCATCACCTGGCGGATATCTACAATCGTCCACCCCTCGTCCCCCTGCCCCACAATCGTCCGCACGCCCCGTGTCTTCTCCTCTACCTTCTCTCCGGCCTCTTCCTCAGCTTCGGGTCCTTCCCCGTGCCCGGTGTACTCCGCCGCCCACACCCCTGTAGCAAAGCTGCTCCACATCAGACAGACTACTGTGACCCAAGCGACTGTTTTCTGGAACATAATCATTCCCCCTGAGATTGGCATGTCTTTACTCCCGGCACGGATTCAAAAGTCAATTTACAGTAGTCGCCTGTCCGAGTCAAGCCCCTGTACCCCCCCCCCGGAATCCTTCCAGAGGATTCCACAGCATGCTTTCCCCACTCCCGGCGTTCAAATTCTCATATTGTGACCGAACCATTTCGACCCTATCTTACGTCTATACGGTTGCCGGCCATGATACAAAACCTCTGATAACCTAAGTGTAACCATGAACACATCCGATACCGATCTCATCCGCCGCACCCTCAACGGCGATTCCGATGCCTTCGGACGGCTCGTAGACCGCTACAAAGAGGCGGTCTACGGCGCCGCCTATGCCCGCACCGGCAACTTCCAGGACGCCCAGGACATCGCCCAGGAGGCTTTTATACTGGCCTACCGGCGCCTGGCCTCCCTGCACGCGCCCTGCCGGTTTGCAAGCTGGCTCTACACCATTGTCTGCAACCTCTGCCGCGACCACTTCCGCACCCGCCGCAAAATGCTGCCCCTAAGAGAAGGCGCATCCCCCACCCTGTCCGATCCGGCCGACGAGCACGACCGGCGCACCCTCCACCGGCACATCCAGCGCGCCATCGCCGCCCTCTCCGAAATCCACCGTGAAACCGTCACCCTTTACTACATCGACGGCTACACCTGTGACGAAGTCGGCCGCTTCTTAGACGTCCCCAGCGGCACCGTCAAACGCCGTCTTTCCGACGCCCGAAAACAGCTCAAAAAGGAGATGACCGACATGGTTCGCGACATGTTCGACGCCCACAAACTCCCGTCCAGCTTCCGCAAAATCGTCATCGGTGGGGTCTACCTCGACTCCGAAACGGACGCGCCTCAACTCCACATTCGGGACCGCAAAAAGCGCGGCTTCCCTATCGAAACGGGCGCCTTTCAGGCCACGGGGATCTACATGCATCTGCACAGGGAACCACCCCCGCGCCCGATCACCTACGACCTGTTTCACCGGATCTGCAGCGCCTTCGGCATCGTCCTCGACGGCATCGGCGTAACAAAGTATAGAAATCGCTATCGGGCGGACGTCACTTTCACCAGGGGCAAACAGTCGATCACCCTCGAAGCCGATCCCGGTGATGCCGTGGCCCTGGCAATCCGTTTCAACGCCCCGGTCTACGCAGACGAAAGCCTCCTGAAAGGCACAACCTTCCGGCGCCCCAAAAAGGCTCCGGTGAAATCGAAAAGGACGAAACCGCGCAAACGGTCTTCAATTCAGATCGCCGAAAATTCACCCTTCGCCCTGATCGACAGCTCAGGCGGTAAAGTCGAAAAGGCGCAGGTCGTCGTCAGCGTGGAGCCGCTGGCCTCGCTGCCCTCCGAACGGACGCGGGCGCGTCGTATCTCAAATCCGGAAAACCTGCGATCCCTCCACCTGGTCAATATAACGCTGCAGCCCAACACCAACAACCCGCTCATCTGGCTGGCGGATAAAGAAAAAAAACACCTCCCCATCGCCATTGGCCACTACGAAGTGGGAGCCATCGTCTCTGCACTTCCGAAAACCATATCAAAATTGCCCGGTGGCGTAAAGGGAAAGACCGTCCGGGACAGGGGATGGGCATACGACCTGTTAAAAACTGTCCTGGACGCCTTTGAAATCGTCCACGAGCGAGCCGTCATCGACCTGCTCCACAGCGATACCTTCTACGCCTTCAGTTTCTTCCGTCGGGGCAAAACCGTCAGGCGGCTCGACACCCGTCCCAGCGACTCCATCGCCTTATCGCTTCGTACCGGTGCAGAAATCAAAATCCACAAAGCGATTCTGGAGCAGGCCAGTCTGGGTAGAGATAAAATGAAAGAGTTGCAGAAAAAAGCGCACGAAAGCGGGAAAGAAATGCGAAGGGTCAAGACGCCCTGCATTCTCAGGCGCGGCGACAAAATCTGTTTTACGATCAAATCCCGCCGCAAATTTGCGTGGGAAAGCAGCCATCCATCAATCGCCTCCGTCACCCCGGACGGCGTTGTGGAAGCACACAAAAAGGGCAACGCGACCCTCACCGCCACCTGGCAGGGAAAAAAGTAGGGGCGAACCCGTGTGTTCGCCCCCTTCAAACGCAGATGAATAAACCACCATTCCCCATTCAAACCTCCGGCGCCTGACGGTCCCCGCCCCCCTCGCCATCTCTCTCTTCCCCCGTAATCTCCGATGCAATCCCGTCCAGGATATAGGGGCGGTATTTCCGAAACTTCACCCGCCTGCGAAACCATCCCCCATCCTGCAGCGCCGTTCCGGCCGCCCGCACAAACTGCATCAGAGACGCCGGTTCTGCGCCCGCTCCTCCAGACACCCAGTCGGCGATTTTTTGCCTTATTTCCTGCTGGCCGCTCCGAGGAACCGAAATTGGCTCGTCCATTGGGAAGAAGATCTCCCCGTCGAACAGCACCGACGCATCGCGCCGGTACTTTTGCGCGGCCTCCGACAGCCTTTCCATGTCCGAAATCGCCACCCCGGTTACATAATCGACATCCCCCTCCTCCACCACATCCATAAAAAGGGTCCGCATCCGGTTTTTCAACCCCCCGTACTCGTCTAAGAGCCGGAGCGATCTCGGGTTCACCCCCACGTAGAGGCTGCCCAATTCGTTATAGCGACGGCACTCCGAAACAAAATCGTCCTCGTTGTCGAACAGTCCGATGTCGATTATATGCTCCCCGTCTACCGCCTTGAGCTGCGTCAGTCCCAGCTCCGGCTTGTGCTGCAGCAAATCGTAGTGCCGCCGCACAACCCGCTCGTCGAACGATCTCATTGCTCGGCCTCTTTGATCCGCTCTGCCAGAAGCCGCCAGCCCTCGGCAATCTGGCCCTGCACCGCCTCCGGTCCTGTTCCTCCGGGCAGATCCCGAAGCGCCGTACTCCACTCCGGCGAAAGCACCTCCCGGACATCTGCTTCAAAATGCGGCGACGCCGACCGGAGCGTCTCTAAGTCCAGATCCTCCAGCCGCACCCCCGCCTCCAGCGCCGTGCGGACCAGTTCGCCCACAACCCGGTGGCACTCTCGAAAAGGCGCCCCCTTCCGGACCAGGTAATCGGCTAAGTCCGTGGCCAGAATCGTGCCGTCCAGCGCCGCAGACATCCGATCCGCCCGGACCTCCATCGTCGCCCACGCCCCGGCAAACACCTCCAAGGCCATCCACACCGTATCCACCGTATCGAAAAACGGCTCCTTGTCCTCCTGCATATCCTTCGCGTACGTCAGCGGCACCCCCTTCATCACTGTCAACAGCGACACCAGATTGCCGTAAACCCGTCCCGTCTTGCCCCGTACCAGCTCCAGCGAATCCGGATTCGCTTTCTGCGGCATCATGCTCGACCCGGTACTGTACGCTTCATCCAGCGCCACAAACCCGAACTCCGAAGACGACCAGAGAATCAGATCCTCGCAGAACCGGCTCAAATGCCCCATCAGAATCGCCGCCGCCGAAAGATACTCCAGCAAATAGTCCCGATCGCTCACCGCATCGATGCTGTTCTCCGTCACCCGCGCAAACCCCAGCTCCGAGGCCAGAAACGCCCGGTCCACCGGATACGCGCTGCCCCCCAGCGCCCCCGACCCCAACGGCATCGCATCGGCCCGGGCCGCACAGTCCGCAAACCGCCCCCGGTCCCGCTCCAGCATCCAGAAAAGCGCCATCGTATAATGAGAAAACCGGACCGGCTGGGCCTGCTGCAGGTGGGTATACCCCGGCATCACCACCCCGATGTACCGCTCCGCAGCCTCCAGCAGCACCGCCTCCAGCCGATCGATGCGATCCACCGTTCCTCCCACCACCTCCCGCAGATAAAGCCGCTCGTCCAACACCACCTGATCGTTCCGGCTGCGCCCCGTATGGATCTTGCCCCCGGCGGGTCCCACAATCTCCGTCAGCCGCTTCTCCACCGCCATGTGAATATCTTCTAAGTCGTCCGTCAGCGCCAGTTCCCCCGCCGCAATCTCCTCCTCAACCCGGTCCAGCCCTTCTAAGATCCGATCCCGCTCCTCCGCCGTCAACACACCGATCCGCTCCAGCGCCTTCGCCTGCGCCCGGCTGCCCAGAATATCCACGCGATAGAGCCGCCGGTCGAACCCGATCGAAGCGTTGAACCGCTCCATCTTCGCCTCCGTCGCCTTCGTAAACCGCCCCGCCCAGAGCTTATCCTTAGAATGATGCATACAGCCACCTCAACGGATTGCGGATTGCGGAATGTGGATTGCGGAATAAAGGCTTTTCAATCCGAAATCCGAAATCCGAAATCCGAAATGTCTATCTGCCCCGCCGCATGCTGCGCCTTCGCCCCCACACTCAACACATTCAGAAACCCCTCCGAGTCCCGGTGATCGTAGTCTCCCACCGCCTCCATCGACGAAAGCTCCGGAGAATAGAGCGAATGCGCAACCCCCTCCGACGCCTGATAGGTCACCGTCCCCTTATAAAGCGACACCGTCACCGACCCCGAAAGCAGCGCGGTCACCGGCGCCAGCGCGCACCGGATCATCTTCGAAGCCAGATCGAAATAATAGCCCTGATAAATCTGCTCCGAAAGCACCGCCGAAAGCGAATCGTAGAACCGCCGCGCCCTCCGGTCCAGCACCTGCTGCAGCAGAAATTCATAACACGCCCCCAGCAGCGACATACCGGGGCTCTCGTACACCCCCCGCGACTTGATCCCCACAAACCGGTTCTCCACCGTGTGAATACCGATCCCGATCCCGTGGCGCCCTCCGATCTCATTCGCCTTCAACAGCGCCCCCGTGGCATCCATCTCCTCCCCGTTGATTCGAACCGGCCGCCCCGCCTCCAGCGCAACCGCGAACCGTTCCGGCTCATCGGGCGCATCTTTGGGAAACACCCCCATCCCCGGCTCGATAAAATCCGCCGCCACATCTAAGTACTCCAGCTTCCCTGCTTCGTGCGTCAGCCCCAGCAGGTTCGCATCGGTCGAATACGGCTTCTCCTGGCTTGCCGTAATCGGAAGCCCCCGCGCCTCGCAGTAGGCAATCATCTCTCGCCGCCCGCCGAAATGCTCTAAAAACGCATCGTCCCGCCAGGGCGCATAGACCCGAACCGTGGGATCCAGCATATTCGCCGCCAGTTGAAACCGCACCTGGTCGTTCCCCCGCCCCGTGGCTCCGTGCGCCAGCACATCGATCCCCCTCCGCCCTATCTCCTCAACCAATCCTCGGGTCGTCACGTGCCGGGCAATACCGGTCGTATTCCAGTATCCTCCCTCGTACCGAGCGCCGGCGATCAACACCATCACCGCCGCCTCTGCCAGCTCCCCCTTCAGATCGACCAGCGCCGCCTCAATCGCCCCACTGGCCAGCATCCGCCTCCGGATATCCTCAACATCCGCCTCATCCGGCTGCCCTAAATCGGCCGTCACGCTCACCACCTCCACCCCCTGATCCGCCAGCCACCGCGTCACCGTACAGCTATCCAGCCCTCCCGACGACGCCAGCGCCACCCGTTTCCCTTTCAGATCCTTCACGGTCATAGGCCTCTCCTTTTCCACACCCAACCGGTTCCACCCTGCGCTATCCCTTCAAAACCTCATCCAGCATCCCCACCGCCTCGTCGATATGCGCCTTCTCAATCACCAGCGGCGGCAGAAACCGCACCACATCCGGGCCGGCCACGCACACCAAAATCCCCCGCTCGCGAAATGCGCCCACCACATCCCCGGCCGCCACATCCTTCAACACCGCTCCGGCAATCAGCCCCTTCCCCCGGATCTCCGTCACCACCTCCGGATGGCGGTCCTTCAACGCACCCAGTTTGGCATGCAGATACTCGCCCTTCTCCTTCACACCGGCAAGAAAGGCCGGATCGGACAACTGCTCGAACACCTCAATCGCCACTGCGCACGACACCGGGTGCGCCCCAAACGTGGCCGCGTGGTCTCCCGGCTCAACCGTATCCGCCACTGCCTGTCGCATCAGCGTCACCCCAATCGGCAGCCCTCCTGCCAGCGCTTTGGCCAGCGTCATCACATCCGGCTCCACGCCGTAATGCTGGTAACAGAAAAGCGACCCCGTCCGTCCCAGCCCGCACTGAATCTCGTCGAACACCAGCAGCATCTTCATCTCGTCGCAGAGCTGCCGCAGCCCCTCCAGGAACGCCGGTTCCGCCAGATTAATGCCGCCCTCCGCCTGCAGAGGCTCTAAAATCACGGCCGCCGTCTCCGCATCCATCAGCTTCTCCACCGACTCCAGGTCGTTAAAATCGGCAAACGAAATCCCCGGCAGCATCGGCGCGAACCCTTTGTGGTACTTCGGCTGCCCCGTGGACGAAACCGACCCGTACGTCCGGCCGTGGAACGAATTATTCATCGCGATAAATTTGTATTTGGGCTTGTCCGGAAAGGTCTTGTACGCCCACTTGCGGGCAAACTTCATCGCCGCCTCCCACGACTCCGTCCCGCTGTTGCAGAAAAAGGCCCGGTCTGCAAAAGAGCTTTCACACAGCATCTTCGCCAGCTGTGGCGCCGGAATCGTATGGTACAGGTTAGACACGTGAATCAGCTTCCCCGCCTGCGCCGCCATCGCCTCCTGAACCGGGGCAACAGTGTACCCCAGCGCGTTCACCGACAGCCCGCTCACAAAATCCAGGTACCGATTGCCCTCCGTATCCGACAGATACACCCCATCCCCCTGCTCCAGCACGAACTCCGGCCGAACGTAGGTCTGAAGAATGTATTCCTGTTCCAATTCAATGATCTCTTTGGTATCCATTTAGATCCCCTCTCCATAGGTGAACATGTATCGGCATTATTGTATAATTTGTGTCCCGATTCCCTCCCGCGTAAAAATCTCTAACAGCAGCGCATGCGGCATCCGCCCGTCGATTATATGCGTCTTGTGCACCCCGCCCTTCACAGACCGCAAGCACGCCTGAAGCTTGGGAACCATCCCTCCCCCTGCCGTACCGTCCTGAATCAACGCATCCACATCGTTGACGTGCAGCGTGGAAATCCGGGAATCCGGGTCCGAACTGTCCCGCAAAATGCCGTTCACATCCGTCAGAAAAACCAGCTTCTCCGCCTGCAGCGCCCGGGCGATCTCCCCGGCCGCCGTATCCGCATTCACATTGTAGCTCTTCCCGTCCGGGCCCAGCCCGATCGGCGTAATCACCGGAATCGTCCCCTCCTCGCAGGCCACCCGGATCGGATCCGGTTCGATCCGGTCCACACCTCCCACGAACCCAATATCCACCTCCTCCGTCTTTCCCTCCCCCTCAACCTGCGCGTAATGTCGGGTCACATGCAGAATCCCCGCATCCTTCGCCGACATCCCCCGCGCATTCCCGTCTAAAGTCTCGATTCCCTCCACAATCCGGCGGTTCACCACCCCGAACAGCGTATCCTCCACGACCTGCATCGTCTCCTCGTCGGTCACCCGCAGGCCGTTCACCCACACCGTCTCCACCCCTGCCTCGGCCAGGCGCCGGCTGATCTCCTTGCCCCCGCCGTGGACCACCACCGGCCGCATCCCCACCGTCTCCATAAACACCAGATCCGACAGAATCGTGGCCGATCCCCCCTCATCCGGCTGTGTGCTCCCCCCGTATTTCACCACCACAATCTTGTCCCGAAACGACCGGATATAAGGAAACGCCTCCACCAGCGCGGCCGCCTTTTCTATAATCTTCTCCATCCGTCCAGATTCCCCATCTCAAGTCGTGCTGTAGGCTCCATCAATCCCGTACAACCTGGGAAGCCCCTGCATCAAATTCATATTCTCCACCGCCTGGCTCGCAGCGCCCTTGCCCAGATTGTCCTCCATCGAACAGAGATAGACAAACCCTTCATCCACCCCCAGCTTGATCAGCAATTTGTGGGTGCCCACCACATCCCGTGTCCCCCACTGTACCTCATCCGAATCCCGAACCAACACCACCAGATCTTCCGCCTCGTACACCGCCGCAATCGCCTCTCGCAGCCTCTCGGCGGCCTCCTCCTCGGAAAGCGGCTTGAGCTCATCGGCCAGTTCAATCCGGATATTGGTATTAATCCCCGCAAACACCGACCGCAGCACAATCGGCGTGAAATTCACCTCGAACCCGGAATACAGTTCCATCTCCGGAACATGTTTGTGCTTCCGCCCGTAATCGTACGTCACCTCGTTCGGCGCCTCTTCCACTTCTCGCCTGGCGCCCGAATTCCCCGACGTCGCCACCACCGTCGCCTGCCCCTGCACCAGCCCCTGCAGTGGGCGCAGGGCCAGGATCACACTGGTTGGATAACAGCCCGGGTTCGCCACCAGCCGGGCGCCGGCAATCCGATCCTTATAAAGCGCCGGCATCCCGTAGACCGCCTCCTTCAACAGCTCCGGCGCCTTGTGCTCCAGATAATACCACGCCTCAAACGTCTCCTTCGGCACCCGGAACGCCCCGCTGATATCAATCGCCTTCTTCCCCGCCCCCAGCACCCGGGGCGCGAACACCGTAGACTCAGGCTCTTTGGTCGCCAGAAACGCCAGATCGCAGTCCTCAAGCCTCCCTACCTGCCGCCGCGAATTCTGCCGGAACACGATCTCCGTCCGGTCGTGGTGGTCAAGCGTCTTCTCGATCTCCTGGCCCACCATCCCCGTATCGCCAAAAATGCCCACCCTGATCATGGCTCAAAGCCCTCTGTTATCGCCAAAATTTTGCCCCCAAGCGCCTCACGATGGGCCGCAGACCGGCAGAGGATAAAAATCGTATTCTCCCCGGCAATCGTGCCCACAACTTCAGGCCATGCGGCCTGATCGATCGCCTCGCATACCCCCTGCGCATGGCCCGTAATCGTCTTCACCACCAGCGTATTCTCCGCCCCGTCCACCTCAACCACAAAATCCGTCAACTCCCGCTTTAGCAGATCCTCTCCCTGAAGGAGCGCCCGGTCCCTCCCTGCCGGCGCCTGGTATCGGAACCCACCGCCGTCGTCGGGGGCCTTAGCCACGCCCAGCTCCCTCATATCCTTCGAAAGCGTGGACTGGGTCGTCGAAATCCCGAGCTCCTTCAAGGCCCGGCTCAGCGCCTCCTGTTTCCCGATAGAACGGGAGGCGATCAGATCCAGGATCTTCCGGTGGCGTTTTTGCTTTTCGTTCATAGTCCAATGATAGAACAGGATATCAATTTTTATTCTATATATTTCATTTTTTTGGAATATATATCATATTTATTGGAAAGTCAAGAATAAAAATTCTACTTGATGGTATTTAAACGATTTTCGCAGATTATTCAACCGGTCCCAGATACCGCTCCAGCCACGCCGTCATCTCCCACAGCATATGCATCACCGACTCCCGCGCCCGGTACCCGTGGCTCTCGTGGGGCAGCAGGACCAGTCGCGCTGTGGCCCCGTGCCCTTTCAGCGCGTTGTAGAGCCGTTCGCTCTGCGTCGGAAACGTCCCCGAATTGTTATCCGCCTCGCCGTGGACCAGCAGCAGAGGGGCCTTGATCTTATCCGCATGCATAAAGGACGACATCTTAAAATACACCTCCGGCGCCTCCCACAACGTGCGCTCCTCCGACTGGAACCCGAACGGCGTCAGCGTCCGGTTGTAGGCTCCACTCCGGGCGATTCCCGCCCGGAAGAGATCGGTGTGCGCCAGCAGGTTGGCCGTCATAAACCCACCGTAGGAATGCCCGCCCACCGCGACCCGATTCCGGTCTGCCGCCCCCCTGCGCACGGCCTCTTCTACCGCCGCTTCCGCGCTGGCTACGAGCTGCTCCACGTACCTATCGTTCGCCTCCTGCTCGCCTTCCCCCACAATCGGCATTGTCGGCCCGTCTAAAATCGCATACCCCTGCGTTAGCAGCGGAAGGGGCGAAAGCGAACCGATATGCACAAATCGGTAAGGCGAATCCTTCACCTGCCCGGCCGCGTCTGCGCTCTTGTACTCACGTGGATAGGACCACATCAGCATCGGCAGGGGACCGTCCTCTAAAGAATAGCCGGGCGGCAGGTAAAGCGTGGCCGTCAGTTGCACCCCGTCGGCCCGTTTGTACCGGATCAACTCCTTCTGTACGTCCGCCATCTGGGGCATTGGATGGGGAAAATGGGTCACCTGTCGCATCTCCCCCCGCTTCAGATCCCGCAAGAAATAGTTCGTCGGCTCATCCGGAGACTCCCGGCCGATCAACACCAGGTCCTGTTCGGCGTCCATGAACTGCACGGCGCGTTCGTAATAGGGCGCCTCCGACTGCCAGAGCCGCTCCGCCTCTCCGCTCTCCAGATCGTACCGGTCCAGGAAGGGCCGGTCGCCCTCCGGCGAAGCCCCGTCCCCGGCCAGGAAGAGGCGCCTGCCCCCGTCGTCCGTTAACAAAACCAGCGTCCCCTCAGCGGTCCGGCGCATCAGAGGCGCGCCCGGATCATGGTACCGGTCCTCCCAGGACCGGTCAAACAGCACCGCTCTCCCATCCGCATCGGGCGCCACGCGCCAGGTCCGCACCCGGCGCGTTTTCCACCACCGCTCCGTAACAAGCGCCAGATCCCCATTGCCCCAGATAAGCCCGATATACCGGAGTTCCAGATCCTGAAAAGCGACCGGCTCCCCTTCAAACGGTTCGGAAAGTGTATAAACCCGATCCCGCACCCCGGCCTCCACACGCGGATCCCCTCCATCCTGGGCCTCCACCCAGAACAGCGTAGCCGACGCATCCGCGCGCCATTCAAACGACCTGGGTCCTTCCGGCACCGCGTCAAACACAATCGGCACCTCCTCGGCCAGCGGAAGATCGACCAGTTCCCGGACCAACCGGCCCTCCCGGTCTCGGACCTCCACACGCAGCGGAAACCGGTAATAAGGCGCCAGATAAGAAAAGGGCCGGTGGAGAATCTCCACCAGCAGATAAGCCCCGCCGGGAGAGGGCTGGGCGCCGCACACCATCCCCGCAGGCCCGATAGCGTGTACCTCCCCGTCTAAGGTCACGGCAATAACCTGAGAGGTCGCATAATATTCAAAAAGTGCCTCATCGTAGACATTCTTCAACAGATCCTGATGGGTACGTGATGGGGCCACCACCTCCACAGTCTCCTGCACGACCGGTCCCTCCGGCACCGTGGGAGCCTCCGGCGGTCTTTTCAGGTCTTCCGGTACCGCCCTGCAAACCAGTGTCCGGCTGTCCGACACCCAGACAAAGGGTGTGCCGAACGTCCCGTTCAGCCGGTCCGTCACAAGGAGCCGCGCAGCGCCCGTCTCCACCTCCGCCACCCACAGGACGATCCCCGCCTCATCCCTCACCGTAAATGCAATATGCGCCCCATTGGGCGCCCACCTGGCATGGCCGATCTTCGCCCCCTCCGGCAGGCCGGTCACCCCCCGCTCCAACCCATCCGAGATCCGCCTGAACGTCAACCCCGTATAATACCCCGCACGGCTCGGGCCGCCTGTGTCCGGATCAATTCGCAGGCCCGCCAGCCGCAGCTCCGGCCGCGCCATCTCCGAAATCGGCGGCAGACTCGGCCGTGCCATCATCAGCATCCAGTTCCGGTTCGGGTCCAGACTAATCGCAGGCGTAAGCGGCGCATCCACAATCTCTGCAATCTCCTTCGGCGGCATCCGGTACCTTTGTTGACCCTCTGAAAAACACATCCTCATTCACCCTTTCAAGAAGCCCTTCACTCTTGGATGGTCCAGCACCTCCCGATTAAGAATATGCGCCGGCTCCCGGCCCTCGATCGCATCGGTAACCTGCCCGAAGGTCCGGCGGTCGAGCCGGATTGTGGACGCATCGGTAATCCCGGCATTGTGGTTCGTGCAAATAATCCGGGGATGATCCTTGTGGATCTCTCTCGGCCCGTTCACCGGGTCGTCCACCACATAGTAGCAGAGCCGGTCTTCACGGATCGCCCGGTTGGCTGCGGGGTCGTCCACCAGATTCCCGCGCGAAGGGTTGATCAACGACGCGTAGGGCTTCATCGCGCACAGACGGTCGTAGGTCACAATCGTATCGTCCCCGGCCACGTGCAGAGAAACCGTATCGCTCTCCCGAAAAAGAACCATCGGATCGTCCACCGCCACCGCCCCAAACCGTTCCGCCAGCTCCCCGATATCGGGCCGGATATCGTACACCAGCAGGCGCCCCTCCTCGCCCAGCAGCGGCTTTGCCCGCACGGCCACCGCCTGCCCGATCCGTCCGAAGCCGTAAAGGCCCAGCGTGGACCCCTTCGCCTCGTAGGTCCGAATAATGGAAAAATCTCCGCCATGAGAAAGGCGGTTCAGCGTATAGACCCGTTTGAGTGTGGCCATCCACTGAGCGATCGTATACTCCGCCACGGTCTCCATGTGCTCCGGGGAAATCGTAACCATCACCCCGTGCTGCGTGGCCACGTCGAGGTTGACCTTTTCGTACCCCACGCCCCAGCGGGAAATAATCCGGAGGTCCGCCGCCGTCTCGTAGAAGCTTGTATGGATCAGCGCCGAGTTGGCGATCACGCCGATGACCCCTTCCGCATCTTCTCCCGTCAACTCGCGGTCGTACCCCTCCAGCTCCGCCAGCTTTGCCAGTTCCTCCAGCCCCCTGCGCCTGGGTTCCGAGTCGTGTTCCGGATTCTGAAAGATGGGTGACAGCAGAATTCTATTTCTCATACAGTCCCTCCTTATAAGAGAAATCCTTACTCCAGATCGCGATACTGCTGCCGCAGACGGTGAAGCTCCCGTTTCAAATCCGCCACAACCGCGGCACAGGTCGGATCACCGTAGAGATTTTGCATCTCGTTCGGATCTGCTTCAAGGTCGAACAGCTCCCAGTAATCGCCTTCGCCGTAGTACTCGATCAGCTTGTGCCGATCCGTTCGCACCCCCCGGTGCGGGCCGATCCGGTGCGGCGTAAAATAGCGAAACGGCTCGGCCATCGCCTCTTCGCCCTTGTCCTGCAGCGCCCAGGAATTCTCGTAGTAAGCGTAGTAGATCGAGGAACGCCAGTCCTCCGGTGACTTCCCTTCCATCAGCGGCCGCAGGCTGCGCCCCTGCATGCCGTCGGGGATGGGCACGCCTGCAAAGTCGAGAATGGTAGGCGCAAAATCGATATTCATCACCATCTCATCGGCCACATGCCCGGCTGTACCCGACCGGGGATACCGCGCGACAATCGGAATACGGATCGAAGGCTCGTACATGAACCGCTTGTCGTACCAGCCGTGCTCCCCCATAAAATAGCCGTGGTCCGAAGTATAGAGAATCAAACTATCTTCCGCCAGACCGTTTTCATCCAGATAGTCCAGCACCCGCCCCAGATTCTCGTCAACGCCATAGATCGTGCGATACCGGTCCTTGACAAACCGCTGGTAGATCCACCGCTTGCGTTCTTCCCGGCTCAGCCCTTCGGGCAGATCTTCGTAGTCTCCCGCCAGACTCTGCTCAAACCGCATGTCTTCCGCCATTTCCGCAACCCGCCGTGTGGCATAGTCGTCGTTGAAGGTCTCCGGTTCGGGGATCTCGATATCTTCGAACATATCTGCATGCCGGGGCGCCGGGGTGAAAGGCCGGTGCGGCGCTTTGAACTGATAGACCAGACAGAAGGGTCGGGACCGGTCTGTTCCCCGCAAAAAATTCAGCGCCAGATCGGTCGTAAGATCCGTGGCATACCCCTGCTTCTGAACACGCGTTCCATTTTCGATAAAAACCGGATCGAAATATTCCCCCTGCCCGAGGTGGATGCGCCAGGTGTCAAACCCGCGCGGGTCCTGCCGGATGTGGTACTTCCCCACCAGCCCGGTCTGGTAACCGGCCTCCCGCAGCAGTTCCGGAAAGGTCGGCACATTCGGGTCCAACTCCTCGACTGCATCGGCCATCTCCGAATTCCCTCGAATCCCGTGGACATGGGAAAAACACCCGGTCAGCACCGTGGCGCGGGCCGGCGCGCACAGCGCATTCGTCGTAAAGCAGTTCGCAAACCGTGTGCCGCCCCGGGCAATGCGGTCCATGTTCGGCGTTTCCAGAATCCGGCTGCCGTAGCAGCTCATCTCCCTCACCGTCTGGTCGTCCGTCATCACAAACAGCACATTCGGCCTGTTGAGTGCGCTCATGGACATTTCCCCCGCCCTATTCAGAGCCGGCTCCGGCCCCCAGCTCGCCCATCAACTTCACCGCGTCAAGTTCGACCCACTCTTCGCGATTCTTGCCGTCTTCGACTCGAATAAAACCCATAAAGCCCAGGTCTATCGTCTTTCCAGTAGGCGGGATGCCCTGGAATTCCCCCTCGTGCGTAATTCGCACCTTGCCGCGAACGGCCACGATATCGCCTTCAGCGACCATCCCCTCAATCATATGCTCCATTTTAGGAAAAGCCTGCCGAAACCCCTGGTTCATCCCCCGGTGACCGTCGCGGTTCAGCGGCTCGGGCGCAAGCGGAAAGTGGAACAGGTGATCGGGATGTGCCAGCTCATTCCATGTATCCCAGTCCAACCGGTCGTAGGCTTCTAAGAAACGGCGGACAACGTTCTTGTTCTCCTCGGACATGATCAACCTCCTCGTTTCTGGTTTCCGTCCAGGGCTATACGGCACGGTGATCGACCACAATCGCAATCTCAGGGGCACCATGCGTCAGGGGTCTGCACCGATCGTACCCGAAGCACAGTGTAAAGGCTTTCCACAGGGCCAAATTACGAAATTTTTCTAATCCCCCCTATCCCCCCTTCGCCTCCCATTCAATCTCAAACCCCGTCGCTTCCCGAAACGCCTCTCCAAGCGCCTCCTGCTCCGCCTCATCCGGCGCCTGCACCACCAGCACGGTCACGCGCCCTTCGCCCGCAAAAAACCTCGGCGTGCCCCGCACCGTACAATCCTCCGGCGTGATGCGTCTCGCCTCCTGCGCAATCTGCTCCTGGTTGGCCGAGTCTCGAACCCGGATCGACCACCCGATCCTGGATTCCAGCCGGTCCATCAACGCTCGGTAACGCTCCCCCACCTCAGGCGAGATAAACGCCGCCTCGATATACGACCCTCCTGCGTCCGACTTGAGGCCCACTCTGTAAGGCGCATGCCGCTCCGCCTGAAACACCTCCCGGATCTCCGCATACGCCCGGTTGATCTCCCATCCCGCTTCCGGCGCTTCGGCCGGGGGCGGAGCCCCCTTTTCATTCGGCCGGACCAGGCGGAGGGTGTACCCGGTCGTCTCGTGAAACTGCGTTTCGGCCTCTCCGGCCAGCCGCTCCCACGTCGCCGTCAGAGCCTCCGGCACGGCAACCTCCAGCGCCACCTCACGCTGCTCCATCCGCAGCGCCGGGGTCTTCAACGGCGTCGCTCCTTCCGGCACAACCGCTACGGCCTCCTCGCCCAGCCGCCCCTGATGAGGCGTGTCCCGAAGCCGGATCGCCCACCCCATTTCCGCCTCCAGCGCCCGGATCTGGTCCCCGTAGCGGGCCTCGATCACATCGGGAAAATGGAAAGCCAGCTCAAAGGCTCCCTCCTCCACATGGGCGCTGCACTTGAACAGCCCCGCCTCGGGCGGAAAGGCCGCCTGAATCCGAGCCCGGGCCGCGTTCACCTCCATCGGTCCGGCCTCCTCCGTGGCCTCCTCCGCAATGTGGTAGAGGTAGGGCCGGCGGTGGTCTGCAACAAACGCCGTCTGCGGCCCGTCCAGCAGCGCTTTAACGGCCTCCACCTCGTCCGGCGCCGTCCCCGCCGTCCCGTACCAGAGCTCGGCCAGCTCCTGCACCCGCAGCGGCCCTTTCAACCCCGTCTCCAGCAGGTAGGCCCGCACCTTGGCAAGCCCGTCCTCATCGGCCGCCCGCCCGCCCGAAATCCCCTGCACCTCCACCAGACGGCCGTACCGCCGCTTCCGGCCCACCGTCGTCTCCACCGTATAAACCCCGCCGTTCTCCGGCAGGTGTACCCCTTCGGGAAGGTGCAGATCCAGAACCGACGCCAGCGAAGACCGCGCCTCGCCATCTCCGTGAACTAAGTAAACCGACCGGGGAGAGAGACGCCTCGCCAGCGAGACCAGCTCCCCGCTGTCCGCATGCGCCGACAGGGAATAGGTCTCCACCCGGCAGGCCACCGGCACCCGCTGCCCGCTCAACATCAGTGTCCGCTCCGCCGCGTCCTCCGTCTGCGCCAGGTCCAGCAGAGCCCGTCCCGGCGACTCCTCGTCCTGATACCCCGTAATCGCAATCAGATTCTCCGCACCCCCTGCCAGCCGCTCCGCGTAAAAACTCGACGCTCCCCCGATCAGCATCCCCGAACTCGCCACAATACAGCAGGGAGGCCCGTCCAGCACACGCTCCCGGTCTGCCGGGACCGCCACCGCCGACACCATATCCGAATAGAACGCATCTTCCCCCTTCACCACCCGGCGCCGCAGCGGAGGCGCCAAATCCTCCGGAAAGGAAGCGTACACCGCATTGACCGACCGCACCATCCCGTCCACAAAAACCGGGAACGCGGGCACCTGCCCCCGCCGCATCGCCCGGGACAGAATCAGGATTACCTCCTGTGAGCGGCCCACGGCAAAGGCGGGAATCAGCACCTTGCCCCCCGCACCGATCACCTCGGCCACCCGCAGGGCCAGCGCCGTCTCCTGCTGGCTGCGGTCCGCATGCTGCCGGTTGCCGTAAGTCGACTCCATCACCACCACATCCGGCCGGCACTGGGGCACCACCATCCCCGGAATCGTCTGCTGGTTGGCCACCGACACATCCCCCGTCATCAGCAGGCTCTCCCGCCGCCCCTCGATATAAATCGACGCCGCCCCCAGAATATGTCCGGCCGGGATCCAGGTCGCGCTCAACGCGCCCCCGCAAATCGACGCCGTCGAAAGGAAGGGCACGTGCGTCATCCGCCCCAGGCTCGCATCGGCCGCCTCGGGCGGATAGAGCGGAAGCTCCCCGTCCTGCTCCCCCCGCTGCTCCATAATCTTGACCGCATCGGTCAGCAACACGCGCGTAATCGCCCGGGTCGGCGGCGTACACCGAACCGGCACATTTGCAGGCAGCCCGGGCACCAGTACCGGCAGCGCCCCGGTGTGGTCGGTGTGGGCGTGTGTCACCAGCACCTCCTCCGGCGGACCCACCTCGTCTAACACCGAAAAATTGGGCAGGTGCGACCCGGGCGCGGCCCCCATTCGGATTCCCGCATCCACCAGAATCCGGCGCCCCTCCATCTCAACCAGCGTACACGACGCGCCGACCTCGTCGGCGCCTCCCAGAAAAGAGAGCTTCATCTTCCCCCTCTATCGGCCATCGCCTCTTCGAGCGATTCCCGGAACTGTTGGGCCACCGTCGAAGCCTCATAAGCAGACCGTACGGTCTGGCTCGGAGCGCGGTCCCGAAACAGGGCGCCCGCCCGGTATTCCTGAACATAGGTCCGGATCGCATCCGCAATCCCTTCCGTGTCCAGGGGATCCACAACTATCCCCCCGGCCTTCCGACTTTACCCAGAGCCTGATCGCCAGATCCCGCGCCCGGTTTCGCTTTGGAAACAGCCGTGCAAACAGAAGCCTGCGGTTCATCTCGGGTGTGGGCACGCGGTGGTACCGGATCAGGTCGGGATAAAGCCCCACCAGCCCCTCATCCCACTCCGGCCACGCGGCCGTCTTCATATCTCCGCATACCACGTGTACCTCACATCCCGTCCGGGCCCAGTGCGCCAGCAGGCGGTTGACCTGAACCGAACGTGGAGACAGCATGGGCGGAATACGGAAGGCGACAACCAGCACCCTGTTCAAACAGATCGACAATGCCCGGCTCCCTAAAACTGTCTAAATATAACTTTTCGGTTTCTTGAAGCGCAGACCACAGACGGCGGACCACAGACGGCGGACCACAGACAAGTCTCTAAGCCATCGTCTGTCGTCCATCGTCTGTGGTCTGTCGTCCCTCATCTGGCCATGATATAGAATAGGCCGCTCAGATCCCGCTGTCAAGCACTTATCTGAGGGCAAAAAACATCCCGGCAAAATCGGCCGGGCGCAGGGTGCAGCAGGCATCTTTTGTGTTTACAGAAAGTCTTCGATCCATTAAATTGGATGCGAATAGATCGAACCTCAGGCTATGTCGTCACATAAATCAGGGAGAACCGCCATGCTAATTGCCACAAAGACGAACGTCTACACCTTAAACGGCGGCGGAGTCCAGGACGCGCCGCTTCCACGTGGAGAGAGCGTGGAGCGTGTGGCGGAAGGCGCGTCCTGCGGCGCCGTCGCCCTCAGTGGAGGAGACATCGTCCTCCTCACGGAAGACGGATCGCGCGCCGTCTCCACCGGCATTGCCGACCCCATCGAATCCCTCCTCATCCTGAGCGGCGACCACCTCCTCATCGGCACCGAGGGGCCCCACCTCTACCGGCTCTCGGGCGATACCGTCCAGCGCGTCGAGGCCTTCGACCAGATCGAATGCCGAGACGAGTGGTACACCCCCTGGGGCGGTCCTGCCGCGCTGCGCAGCTTCGCCGGCACCACAGACGGCTGGATTTATGCCGACATCCACGTGGGCAGCATCATGCGCTCCCCGGACCGGGGCGCGTCCTGGGAACCGGTCACACCCGACCTGAACAAAGACGTCCACCAGGTGGTCACCTCTCCCCAAACGGACGAGCGTGTCTACGCCAACACCGCCCGCGCCGTCTACATCAGCGAAGACCGCGGGCAAACCTGGCAGCACCGCGCAGACGGCTTTCCCGTCCTCTACGGCCGTGCGATCGCCGTCCACCCCCAGGACCGGGACTGCCTCCTGGCAACCGTCAGCGACGGCCCCGGAGGCAATGCGGCGGGCCACCTCTTCCGCACCCAGGATGCCGGTCTGACCTGGTCCCACGTCACCGAGGGCTTCCCCGAAACCACCCGGGGCAACATCGACACCTTCCACATCGCCTTCTCCTCCGACGGCCATGCCTGGGCCGTCTCGGAAAAAACCCTCCACCGCAGCGATAACCGCGGCCAGACCTGGGAAACCGCCTGGGAGGCCCCTGAAGAAATCACCATGATCTCCTGCAAAACATGAACCGACGTTCAATTGCGGAATGCGGATTGCGGAATGCGGATTTAAAAGACTTTCAATCCGAAATCCCAAATCCGCAATCCGCATTTACCCAAGGAGTCCCCATGGCCCACCATCAATTCGAACCCCAGCTCTACCACACCGCCATCGGCTCCCACGAGCCGGCGCTCCACATCGCTGACGGCGACTCCGTTTCCACCACCACCGTGGACGCGGGCGGACACGACGCCAGCAGCGAATCGGTCACCCCCGGCGGAAATCCCCAAACAGGCCCCTTCTACATCGAAGGCGCCGAACCGGACGACAGCATCGCCGTCACCTTCGACCGCCTCGCGCCCAACCGGAAGATTGGATACACCAGCAGCCGGATTGCCGCCAACGTACTCGACTTCGGATACGTACCCGAATTCGACGACGACGTTGGACGGGTGGAATGGGAAATCGACTTTGACAACAGCACCGCCAGCCCCCTCGGCCTGGGCGGCCTGCTTCAGAACCTCAAACTCCCCCTCTGCCCCATGGTCGGCTGCTTCGGCGTGGCCCCTCCTCGCGGCCAGGCCATCTCCACGGCCACCTCCTCCACCCACGGCGGCAACATGGACTACCGGGGCTTCGTCGAAGGCGTCACCGTCATCTTCCCCGTCTTCGTACCCGGCGCCCTCTTCCATCTCGGAGACGGCCACGCAATCCAGGGCGACGGAGAGATCGTGGGCACCGGCATCGAAATCTCCTTCGACGTCACCTTCACCGTCCGCCTCCGCAAGGGCAAAACAATCAACTGGCCCCGTGCGGAGAACAACACCCACATCATGGCCGTAGGCAACACCCGTCCCCTCGACCAGGCCGTACAGCACGCCACCACGGAAATGGTCCGCTTCCTCCAGGAAGACTACGGCCTGGATGCCCGCACCGCCCACGTCCTGATGGGACAGGCCGTGGAATATGACATCGGCAACATCTACGACCCGGCCTATACCATGGTCTGCAAAATGTCCAAACAGACCCTCGAAAGCATCGGTGCAAAACGACAGTAAATGAAAATCTCAAAATCTGGCCCTGTGCAAGGACTCCAAGCGTTGCATCCCGACGAAAAGGCCCGCTTAAAAGACCTGGACCGTCACATCGTCTGGCACCCCTTCACCCAGATGCAGGACTACGCGCAGGAAGAACCGGTCATCATCGCCCGCGCCGATGGGGTCTACTTAGAAGACCTCGACGGGGTGCGGTACCTCGACGGCTTCTCCTCCATGTGGTGCAACGTCCACGGCCATCGCGTCCCACACATCGACGACGCCATTCGAGACCAGCTCGACCTTGTCGCCCACAGCACCCTCCTGGGTCTCTCCAACATCCCGGCGATCCGGCTGGCCGAAAAGCTCGTCGATCTCGCCCCGCCGGGCCTCACCCGTGTCTTCTACTCGGACAACGGCGCAACCGCAGTCGAAGTTGCCCTCAAAATCGCCTTCCAGTACTGGCGGCAGCGGCCCGATCCCCGACCGGAGAAAGCAGCCTTCCTCCATCTCACCGAAAGCTACCACGGCGACACCCTCGGCGCCGTCAGCGTCGGCGGCATCGATCTCTTCCACAGGCTCTACGGCCCCCTCCTCTTCCCCACCCTCGCCGCCCCTGCCCCCCACCCCTACCGCTGCTCCTTCTGCGCCGAAGAGCGCGCCTGCAACCAGGGCTGCCAGCAGGCTCTGGAGGAAGTCCTCAAACGGGACGCCTCCCGCATCGCCGCCTTTGTCGTAGAGCCCCTCGTACAGGGCGCCGGAGGGATGATCGTCCATCCGGAGGGCTACCTCAAACGCGCCGCCGAACTCTGCCGGCAACACGACGTCCTCCTCATCGTCGACGAGGTCGCCACCGGCTTCGGCCGCACCGGAACCATGTTCGCCTGCCAGCAGGAAGGCGTCGCCCCCGACCTCCTCTGCCTGGGCAAGGGCCTCACCGGCGGCTATCTCCCCGTGGCCGCCACCCTCGCCACCGACGACGTCTACAACGCCTTCTTGGGCGAATATACCGACTTGAAAACCTTCTTCCACGGGCACACCTACACCGGCAACCCCCTCGGCTGCGCCGCCGCCCTTGCCACCCTGGAGGTCTTCGAAGAAGCGCGTACCCTCGACGTCCTCCGTCCCAAAATCGACCGCCTCCGGCAGGGCCTGTCCCGCTTCGAATCCCTCGCCCACGTCGGTGACATCCGGCAGTGTGGCTTCATCGCCGCCGTCGAACTCGTGGCCAACCGGGCATCCCGGCGGCCCTATCCTCTAAAAGATCGGATCGGGGCCCGCGTCTGCCGCGAGGCCCGAAACCGGGGTCTGCTCATCCGCCCTCTCGGCAACACCATTGCCCTGATCCCCCCGTTAAGCATCCCGGAACCGGAACTCCAGCGGCTCCTCGACATCACCTTCGAATCCATCCGAACCGTCACCGAAGCCTCCTGACCATGCCCAAAGGCCTCTTCATCACCGGCACCGACACCGGCGTGGGCAAAACCGCCGTCGCCGCCGGCCTCGCCGTCGCCCTCCGCGCCCGGGGGCTCGACCCCGGCGTGATGAAACCGGTCGCATCCGGCGGCCCAACCTGTGCCGACGCTCGCCTGCTGCGGAAAGCCGCCGGGGTCTCCGACCCCATCCAGGACATCAACCCCGTCTGCCTTACCGCTCCCCTCTCCCCCAACGTAGCCGCCCGGATCGAAGGCCGCCGCATCGACCTCGACCCCATCCGCGACGCCTTCGCCAGACTCTCTGCGGCCCACGCCCGGATCATCGTCGAAGGCGTCGGCGGCCTCCTCGTCCCCATCCGCGACGATCTCTCCGTGGCCGACCTCGCCCTCCAATTCGGCCTCCCCCTCGTCGTCGTCGCCCGGGCCGCGCTCGGCACAATAAACCACACCCTGCTCACCCTCGAAGCCGCCGCCGCCCGAAACCTGAAGGTCCGGGGCGTTGTCTACAACACCACACACCCGGGCCCTCCCGATACGGCCGCCTGCACCAGCCCCGCCGTCGTCACCCGTCTCACCGGCATCCCCTCTCTTGGCGTCCTCCCCTTCGACCCGGAACTGGATGTGGACGCAGGCCGTCTCGGCCGCATGGCCGAACACATCGAACAGCACCTCAACCTGGACCCTCTTCTCACCTGATCCTGATCCTATGAACACCGTAACCTTCTACACTACCTCCTTTCGGGGCATCGGCCCAATCACCCACCGCCAGCTTCAAGAGGCGTTCGGCCCCGCCCTGGACAACGTCCAGACCTTCCGGGTTCGAGACTACGACATCACCCGCTTCCCTTTCACCGGACCCGTCGATGATCTCTTCCGCCTGGGCACCACCGAAGACCTGTTCTACTGGATCGCAACCCGTCCCCTCACGGGCAGCAAAAAAGACCTGACTATGCTACAGTCCACCCTCCGCTCCGCCCACATCGAAGCGGGACTCGCCCTCCACAGACAGACCTCCGGAGGCAAAAAGCGACCCACCTTTCGCGTCATCGCCCAGGCCGAAAGCGCCCCCTGGCGCGCGTACCGCCGCCTCCAGATGCAACAGGCCGTAGAGCGGGGCATCCACCAGCACTACCCCCGGTGGAAACCGGTCGCCGACAACGCAACCCTCGAATTCTGGGTACAGCAGGCCGACAAACAGGCCCTCATCGGCCTGCGCCTATCCGACAGAACCATGCGGCACCGCACCTACAAAACCGCCTCCCTCCCCGGCTCCCTCCGCCCCACCATTGCCCGCGCCCTCGTCTACCTCTCAACCGTCGACCCAAACGACACCTTCCTCGACCCCCTCTGCGGCGCCGGCACCATCCTTATCGAACGCGCACTGGCCGGACGCTACAAACACCTCCTGGGCGGCGACATCCAGCAGGAGGCCGTCCGCCACACCCTGACCAACTTCGGCAACCGGCACAAACCCAGAAAAATCCGCCGCTGGAACGCCACCCGCCTCCCCCTCAACGCCGAATCTGTCAACAAGGTAGTCTCCAACCTCCCCTGGGGACGCCAGATCGGCTCCCCCAACGAGAATCAAACCCTCTACACCGGCGTCCTCAAAGAAACCGACCGCGTCCTCAAACCGGCCGGCCGGGCCGTCTTCCTAACCGGCGCCTGGAACCTGTTCAAAAAAACCCTCCGCACCTTTCCCACCTTAAAACTCACCGAACACCTTCAGCACATCACCGTCCTGGGCCGCCAGGCCGACATCTTTGTCCTCGAAAAAAACCGTACATAAAAAAGCCCGACAACAACCGTCGCCGGGCCAACCTCCGTACTCCTCCGTGATATCATTTCAACAGTACCATCTTCATCGTCTCATGAATCTCTCCTGCCTCAATCACAAACAGGTAAAGGCCAGAAGAGACGCCGGCCCCGTCCCAGACCACCTGGTGTTGTCCCGCCGCCTGGGGACGATGCAGCAGTGTCTCCACATGCTGTCCCACAACGTTATAAACCGTAATGCGCACCTCTGTGAGCTCCGGCAGGTCATAGCGAACAACGGTCGTCGGATTGAAAGGATTGGGCGTGTTCTGATAGAGCCTGAACCTCTCGGGCAGATCCACCGTTTCGTCCGGCAGATGGACGGCCAGCGCCTCGCCGTTTGCGCCCAGCAGGTGCGCCAGTTCCAGGCGTACCCACTGCAGCCCGTCCTGCTGTGCAACAAACCTCAGCTCGGCCAGGTGTTTCGCCCCGAATCCGTCCTGGCTGACACCTCCCAGGCGAATCACTCCGGGCGTCTGCGTATTGTGAACCATCACGCCCCCCGTCTCCGGGTACACGATCCCTTCCAGAAACAACGCCTCCGGATCGTAGCTGAACCCCAGGTCCATGCCGTAGATAAGAGACGCGGCATCCGCCTGTACCGGGATGGAAACGCGCGCTCCTGCCGATGCCTGTACCGGTGAAAGAGTGATGGAGATCGGTTCCTCTCCCGGCGAACGGGCGATCCGTTTGGTCGCCCGGGTCAGATTTCTAATAACAAACAGCGCATCGTTCAGATCGACCAGTCTGTTTTCGTCCACATCGGCCAGGGCCAGTTGAGAGGCGGTCGGGAAGGGCACCAGGTTAAACGCGATGCGGAGAATCACAACGAGATCCTGCAGGTCCAGAACCTCGTTCCCGTTCATATCTCCCCGCAAAAGCACTTCCAGGCTGCCGTCCTCCGCCTCGGGCGTGGTCGTCACCAGGCCCCCGTTGCCCTGAACCAGCGTCGCCTCGGCCAGGTCCAGACGGAGGGTATCCCCTACCGATACGGTCGTGGTATCCTTGATCTGAAAGTTGATGTCCACCAGAGCGCCCGAACTGCCAACCGGCAGACCCGCACCGCTGGCGATGGTAATCGCCAGCCTGCCCTGCCCCTGGTCCACATCCGTAATGATAATAAAGTCTTTCGTCAGATCGGTCGTACTCGCATCGGTCGTCTCAACGCGGAGAGTATTTTGATCGTAGGAGACCTTAAAGGTTCCGGCAACCAGCCTCGAGGCATCCTTCAGCGAAACGGACACGGGCGTCTTGCTGCCTTTGAAGCCGGTCGTTTTCGCCAGGGAAACAGGGGTGGTTTCAAAAAGGTAAACCGTCCCGGCATTGGGCACACCCGTCGTATCGAAAACCGCATCCGTACTGTCGAACGGAGCGCCAATCAACACATTCTCGCCCACGGACGCCACGGACGACCCGAATCCGTCGTTCTGCGCCGGCGTCGGATTCGGAAAAAACTGGATCAAACCCCCGCTGGCGCCGTCGAACAGATATGCCGCACCCGCGTCCACAGCCCCCGTATCGTCAAACGGAGCGCCGATCAACACATTCTCGCTCACAGACGCCACGGACGATCCAAAGCCGTCGTTCTGAGTCGGCGTCGGATTCGGAAAAAACTGGATCAAACCTCCGCCGGCGCCGTCAAACAGATACGCCGCACCCACGTCCGGCCCGCCCGTATCGTCAAACGGAGCGCCGATCAACACATTCTCGCCCACAGACGTCACAGACGACCCAAACCCGTCGCCCGCAGACGGAATCCCCTTCTGAAAGGTCCGGACCAGCGCGCCCGTCGCACTGTTGAACAGATATGCCGCGCCCGCGTCCACAGCCCCTGTATCGTCGAACGGAGCGCCGATCAACACATTGCCTCCAACCGAGGCCACCGACGATCCAAAGCCATCATCCTCGGCCGGGGCCGGAGCCTGAAATGCCTGGATCAGAGCGCCTGTAGCGCCGTCGAACAGATATGCCGCACCCGCGTCTACAGCCCCCGTATCGTCAAACGGAGCGCCGATCAACACATTCTCGCCCACAGACGCCACGGACGATCCAAACCCGTCGCCCGCAGACGGCGCCGGGGCCTGGACCGTCAGAAGCTGCTCCCCGGTGGCGCCGTTAAACACATATGCCGACCCCGGTGTGCTTGTATCTCCGGGCGCCCCGACCAGAAGGTTATTGCCCGCCACGGCAACCGAAGCGCCGAAACCGTCATCCGCGGTCGGATCCGGCTTCTGGACCGCCAGAAGCGTATCGCCGGTCCCGCTGTCAAACAGATAGACCGCACTGTCTCTGGAAGCCCCCACCAGAATGTTGTCAACCGCCACGGCAATGGAGACCCCGAATAAACCATTCTCGGCCGGAATCGGCTTCTGAAAAATCTGGACCAGATTGCCGGGCTGGGCAAAGCTCCCGGTCGCCTGTCCGAACACCAGGATCAGCATCACCGGCAGCGCACGCAAGCAGGTACGTATCACAAGCTTCTCCTCCGCGAAAGAGCAGGGACTGACTGAAAGCCAGGGACGGCAGAGACAAATTCCAACTTTTGCTCCTGATAATAGAATACAGTAGCGCTATTTGTCGTGCAAGCCTTCTTTAATTATATTGTACCACTACCGGACAGGACTGCCCCGGCAGCCTCGCCTCAAGACCCGGCGCCTATCGAGACGCCGGCTTGATCGGCCCTTCCGCACCTATCCTCCACCGAAAGGAAGCCGCCATGTCAGCAAACACATCCGTATCCTCCCGGGTCGGCATACGCCCCACAATGGGATCGACTCACCCGACCCCTCACCCCCGACCCACCACCGTCAGCGCCCCCTCTGCAACCTCGATCGTCGCGGGCGTCTGGCAAATAGGTTCTCCGTCGGCAAAAACCCACAGCGGTTCCGATGTCTCAATCCGAACACACCGGCTCCGCTCAATCCGCACGGGTGGAAGACCTGTGTGTGCGCCGGAAAAGATACGGGGGAAAAACCTCAGCACCCTGCGGCGGGGCATCTCGCGAACAATACACAGATCGAGCAACCCGTCGTCGCAAACCGCTCGGGGCAGAATATTCATCCCCCCGCCGTAGGTGCCCGTATTTCCGATCGCTACAAGCAGAATCGGCCCCTCAAAAACCCCGAAATCCCCCTCGATCCGAACCCTCGGACTCCGGTACGTCATCAGCGCCTTAAAAGCCGCCCACACATACGCCGCCCGCCCTGAAAACGGCGCCCTGCTCTCGTAAACCGTCCGGGCAACCGCCGCATCGAACCCCACACAAGCCACGGTCCCGAAATACCGGTCTCCGATTCGCCCCAGGTCGATCCGGCGCGCCACGCCCGTCACCAGCACATCCACCGCCTGTTTCACATCCCCCGGAAGCTCGAACGTCCGCGCCAGATCGTTTCCCCGCCCGCAGGGCACAATGCCCAGCGCCGCATCCGAAGTCGCCAGCGCCCCCACCACTTCGTGAACCGTGCCGTCACCCCCACAAATAGCAAAACGCCGGCATCCTTCGGCCAACCCCTTTGAAGCGAGGCAGCCTCCGTGCCCGCGTCCCTGCGTAAAAACCAGATCCGTCGCCACACCCCGCTCGGCAAGCTCCCGAACAACGGCCTCCCCCACCTTTTGCCCCCGTCCCCCGCCCGAAACCGGGTTCGCAATCACCATCAGATCGGCCACGAATCAATCCTCAAAAACAAAAGAGCGGACCTCCATCCGCTCCACCATCCTACGTCTCAAATGATCGGCCATAAAAACCGGCTACTTGCCCTGCTGCTCCACCGCTCCCTTAACCAAAAACTGTACAATCTTGGGGTTGATCAGATTCAACCACGGCAGGAATTTAAGTTTTGAAGGAATGATCAGCTCCCTTTTCCCTTTCTTCATGGCCTCGATAATGGCCTCACTGCACGCTTCGAGAGAAACGGATTCCTTGCTGTGTTTTTTTCTGGACTCCCCAACGGCGCTCCCATCTCTCCCCAAAGCACTTTTCCGCAGATTGGTTCCCCTCAACCAGTGGGGCAGCACGGTCAGAACATCCACGCCGCTCCCGATGAGTTCGGTTCTCAGAGACTCGAAAAAGCCCTGCACCGCATGCTTGGATGCCACATATCCAGTATGGTGTGGAACCCCGATCTTCCCCTGGATCGAGGAAATAGCCACAATCGTACCTTTGCTTTTCTTTAAGTGTGGAAGCGCATAGTATACGCAGTGGACAATTCCCAGGTAGTTTGTCTCCATAAGCCTGCGGAAAAGGGCGATATCCTCGACTTCATCGAATCTTGCCCACATACTAATGCCGGCGCAGGCGATCAGATAATCCACAGACCCGAATTGGGAAACCGTACGTTCAACCACCTGTTCGCAGTCTTCCGGCTTTCCCACGTCTCCGGTAGCCGTGAGAACGCCCACCCCGTGTTCCCGACACTTCCCCTCGGTTTCCACCAGCCCTTCCTCGTCCAGCGCAAACAGCCCCAGATTCGCCCCGGCTTCTGCGAACGCCAGGGCCAGCGATGCGCCCAGTCCCGAAGAAGCGCCTGTGATGACAGCTGTTTTTTCACAAAACATAGATGACCTGCCTGACCTGATCCGAAAAGGTGAACAATCTAAGAGGACCCATCAAAAGCGCCGTTTCGGCTACCGAAGATATTACTAGGATCCATCGCCTTTTTAGCCTGGCGAAGAACCTGAATACTGTTTTCGCTCTGTACCTGGGGCAAAAACCCCTGCCGAATCTTTCCAACACCGTGATGGTGGGACAACGAACCCCCGTTGTCCAGAATCACCTGGCGCAGGTGCTGCTCAATATGGTGAAAGACCTCAACAGGGTTTTCCAACCCTTTGCCGCAAAGACCCATCGTAAAATAAATACAGACCCCGGTATGATAGGTTTGCGGCACCCGGTAGGCAAGATAGGGTTTCCCCCGCACATTATATTTTTCAGCCTGCGCCACCAATGCTTCTGAAACGGCCTGGCAGACCTGGTGGATCTTATTCCAGGGAACGGACGTCTCAAACGTCTCCCCCAGAACCTGAAACCGATTAACAAAATCTCTCAGATAGGCAATCCCGAAAATCGCCGCATACGCCCGCCTGCCGTTGCTCGCGCCTGCGCTGATCCCCCCGTATTTTCCGGCAAGGCTGAAAATGATCTTGCCCTGGTGGCGGACCTCCTGTTTTGAACCTTCCATCAGGATGGTGCAGGCAACCATTTCCGAATTCTTAAACCCCTTGATTGTGTGGAGGAAAAACCTCTGAAACCTCTGAATGATCCCGCCCCAAAAGCCGGGCTCTCGTTTCATCGCAAATCCAAATCTGTATTCAACATTGTTGCCAAGTCGGATGCTGGCCGGCAGGGTTCCGCTTCCACGCAATGCCCTCAGAAATTCGACCCCTCTTTCAAAAGACGGGAAAACAAGCAACCCGTATCTGCGCACCTCAGGCCTGGGATGTATTTTGATCACAGCCTTGGTGATAATGCCAAGATTGCCCTCGCTGCCAAACAGAAAAGACCTGGGCTGGATGCCGGTTGAATTCCTGGGGGTAACATGCTTTGCCTCAACATCCCCGGTAGGGGTAACCAGCGTCGCCTCCAGAACGATCTCTTCAATATTGCCGTATTTGTTCTTCTTCATCCCGCTGGCATGGGTCGCAATCCAACCGCCCAATGTTGCAAACTCAATACTGTCGGGATCGTGGCCCGATGTATATCCTCGCCTGTCCAGCTCTATCTCCAGTTGTTTGCCCGAAATCCCCGCCTCAATGCAGGCCAGATAATTCTCTTCGTCCACCCACAGAATACGATTCATCCGCCTCATATCTACAGACACAATCATCCGCTCCTCACCTACCGGGCAGGCCAGCGCAGCGCTAACGTTCGTTCCACCCCCATAAGGCATCAGGCAAACATTGTGTGTATTTGCCAGCCCAACAATCTTCCTGACATCATCTTCTCCTTGTGGGTAAAAAACCAGATCCACGACCCTTTCGAACGGTGCGCCGTACAAAATCCTGTAGACTTCATCCACACTCAATTGCCCGTGGCTGTGAACCAGCCTGTCCCGGGCGTCCAGAGAGACCTGGTCATCTTTGAATCTAAGTTTGACCTCATCCAGAAACCCATCGTTTACCGTGGGGTCAGGCACCTCCTGTTTTTTCTTTTCTTCACACACATCCTCTGCACTAATCGGAATATCCAGTACTTCCTCTAAGAAAGGAATGAAGTTCGGCATGCTGTACCCGGACAGAGGATAACGATTTCCGGTTACCCTGACGCTTTTGGGACCGTCAAAATCAAACCGGGTATCTGTATATCCCCATTTATGAGCGTATCTCTCGCCTTCTGAAAGATCGTAAGGGCTCTCCGAATCCCTGGCCATGATGTTTCTCCTCAGATCGTGCCAACCACAAAAAAGGTGAGAGGTGAAATAATTCCCTCTGCCCTTTTACCGCTTTTCAGGGTTTAAAAGCGTGGCAATATGCACCGCCTGGAACAAATTTGCCGCCTCAAGCTGAATCCGCAGCGACCGCCGTTTGGGCAGCAGCGTGGTCTCGCCCAGCATCGGCGGTAAAATCACCGCTTCGATCACGCCGGGATTGATATTCAGGTTCCCCTTTGGACACCTGGGCCAGAGGGAATGGCTGCCTCGAAACACCATCGGTATGATTGCGATATCCTGAGGCAGCTTGGCGAACAGCGCATGCTGGAGCGGAAACAACTGCACATCGAACGAAGCCGTCGTGCCCATCGGATAGATCAGCCCCGGGCGCTTCGCCATCGCCTCCAGGAAGCGAGGGATGGTGTGTGATGTGAAGTCCAGAGCTCCGCGGGTCACATAACCGTCAACATCGACGAACAGCTGGTCGAACCTCTCCGGCGACATCCCGAAAATGCTGATCTCCCGCGGTCCGATCTTAACGGCCGTCGACCTGGCCAGTCCGGTGCGCGCAAACTGTACAAAGGGCACGGATCTGTCCCAGCCCATGGCCTCTAAGAACTCGGGTGCGTTGAACACCGAAAACACCACAAAATGTTCCAGCATACCCTGGTGCGCCGGCAAAAAAAGAATCTTTTGCGGACGGCTGGCAAGGTCCAGATCCCGGGCAATCGGCGCAAACAGCGGATCAACCGTCACCTTCAACCGAATATCAAAACAGTTCATCGTGGCCCTGGACCACGCCAGCCAGGCTTGCCAGGCCATTTCGTACCGCTGTTCGGGCTCCAGGTCCGCCTTGCTGATCTTCAGCCGTTTCCGTCCCACCCGCCAGCACGCCCGCGCCCACCGGACAAATCGCCGCTTGCGCTGGAAAGAGGTCAACTCCGCCGTTTTCCCCACGTGTGGATAGTCCAGAAACCGCCCCACAGCCGTTCCGGCCAGCAGCGGCGGCAGCAGCATCTCTTCCAGGCTGTCCGAACCATCCGCGGTCCGGACCAGCGCATTGATGCGATCCACCAGCCGGACAGACAGATCGATCATATCCCTCGTGAGATAGCTGTAGGGCTGCCAGTACCAGTAATTCTCTGGACGCAGCTTTGTGGGATCCTCCCGGTGCGCCCGGAAGAATTCAACCAGCATACTCTGGCCGAGGCGGACATCCTCCCGGACCGCTTCCCGCTCCCGGTCTTCAACACTCTGCTGCGCCAGCCGGGACAACAGCAGGTCGGCATCGGTAACCACCTTCCATACCGAACTCCCGAACCAGCCCAGATTGTTGTAGATATTAAAACGGGTTGCTAAGCGTTCGCCGGCCGCAATATAGTCCAAGGTCCGCTGGGCCACATCCCGGAGCAGATCGCGTAATGTGCCTTCCAGCGTCATACCATCCAGCCTGCAGGAATAACTGCCTCCCCACCTGGGATCGTCATCTAAGACCACGGTTGACAAGGCCTCGGCCACGGCCTGCGCGTGCGAAAGGGGCGTACGGGAAATCTTCGCACGCGCCAGAGCCTCCTCGGCGGCATCGGGAGAGAAATCGTCCCCCCTGGCCAGGGCTTCTACATAAAGGGTCTGATAAAGCTTCAGAAAATCCTGCGCCGTCCCAACACCGCTGGACGTGAACTGCTCCTTGAGCTGGAGGTAAATCCGATTGCCCTGGTGATAAGCCAAACTCAAACCGCTGAACTGCTCGTAAGCTTCCTTCAAGCGCTCATCCCTCAACTCCGGAACGCCTCCATAGATCGCGTCCACCAGGTGCGCCCGTTTTTCCAACCCCTCCAGCCCGATATGATCGGCGCTCCCGGCCGGCCACGCCAGATCCCCTGCATCCCACCCTTCAAAATACCCCTCCGGCGTCACCGCTTCGATCAATTCCGGAGCGGACAGATCGTACAGGGCGCACAGCCTCTCCGGGTCCTGCAAAAGCGCCTGGTGCAGTGGAACAGATTCGGTTTGACTCATTGCGGTATTCCCTAAGCGTTATGCCTCTTTTTCCGCCTCTTTCAACACGTGGCGTTTTAATCCGGGAATGTGAATTTCCTGAATATACTCCCACCAGCGGATACGCGAGACATCCAGATTGAAAACCTTCTGGTCTTCAGGATGCAGTTCCTCGTAGAGACGGCGGGTGTTCGCCGTATCAAACTCACAATTCAGATGGGTGTACGCACTGTAAATTTCGGTCAAAGCAAACACACGGTCCAGCGTTGCTTCCTGAATCGAGGCCTTGCGCCTCAAGCTCGAAGACCAGGGAATAATTGGCACATGGTCCATCAGCCAGATCAGGGCGCTCAACGGAAGCCGGTATTTCAAACGCCAGCGGCGCTGGAATTTTTCCCGGCTGAGGAAATTCCAGCGGCGCACCTCAATCGCCTTCCCATCTCTGTCGTGGAGCGGGTTCTTCTTAAAATAGTCGTAGATCAGATTGAAGAACTCCCCCACGCGCATCGGGTTCTCCGATCCGGTGGCCACGTGGTAAACCTTGATCTCCTTCTCCTCCCGCACCTTTGGAAGGGCCGCAATAATCGCATTGACCACGATGTCTACGGGGATGACATCGATCACGACATCGGGGTTGGCGGGAAAATCGGGCAGCCGCCCTTTGCTGAAGTGGGCAATCAACGTATCGGCCACTTTCAAATCCTCCAGCCATCCCGGTTCGGGATCCCGCAGGCTGCTTTCGATAATCGAAGGCCGGATGATGGCGGTGGGGAGGTCCCCCCGGGTCTTGGCAATCAGTTGTTCGCCCATGGCCTTCGTCAGCGTATAGCTGTCGTGCCAGCCCAACCGTCGGGCCCTGGCCATCCCTTCGTCCACCAGCCGCTTCTTGATCCACCGGATCCGCAATGCCTCAAGCTGGTGTGCGCGTCGATACTCCGTGACCCGTTTACCCCTGTCCTGCTTCTCGAGCATCCGGCGGAACCGCTCCTGAAGCTCCGGGCGCCGGGACGCCTCCTCCACCTGCCGGGTGAACTGCCGGATCGACGCAATCTCCGCATCCAGGTCGTACGCACACGTCTGCCCATTGCCCATCAAATCTGCAACCGTCCGATCCGGCGAGAGCGCCTCTTCGGGAATCCGTCCCGTCTGCTGCCCGTTGACATACGCCGTTGAGACGTGGAGGAAAATGGCATCCCGACAGGCTTTTGCAAACTCAAGCAGCCGCTGCGGGCCAAGGGTGTTCGCTTCCAGGGCAAGGTCGAGCCGCTCGTCAAAGACCACAGTGCCCGCGATGCTGATCACAATATCTACCTCTTGGGCAAGCCGCGCATAAACCTCCGGATCAATCCCCAGCCGATCCACTGTCAGATCGAAGTCCACAGCCACAACTTTCTGTCGAATAGCGCTGTCGAACGCCGGTCCCTGCTGTTTTCTCAGCTTCTCAAAAACAGGGGTGGGAAACACCTCCCGTTCCAGCCGTTCCTCTGCCGAAACGGATGTCCCATTCGATCGTCTTCTGGATCGAACCAGCAGATAGATCCGTTGTATATCAGGGACACACCGCAGAAGCTTCTCCACCAGCCCCTTCGCCACAAACCCGGTCGCTCCCGTGACAAGCAGGACCTTGCCGTCTAAGAAGTGGGAAATAGAATTCATTGGCGCCCAGAGAAAAGTTTATCAGCTTCTTTTCACGTCTCACCTCTTACGTCTCTTGTCTAAATTCCGTATAATTAAACGGTGAGGTCCCCTCCCTGTCAACCGATTTCTTAAAATGCGGCCCCCAGGGGCAGGAAATGCCGAAAAATGGTATTGACAAATCCCCTGGGAAATTCTATCTTCTTCATCTTCAGGCTGATAGCCCAACAGACGATCGGCAATTTGCGTTTTTTACTTCCCACCCGCCTGATGAAAGCGCAGAACGAATGGCAGAACGTACGTTAATGATTATCAAACCGGATGCCGTCTCCCAAAACGTGATCGGGAAGATCATCAAACAGGTTGAAGACAAAGGGTTTAAAATCATCGAAATGCAAATGATGAGGCTCACCCGAGCGCAGGCCGCAGAATTCTATGCCGTCCACCGGGAACGGCCCTTTTACAACGACCTGCTCGATTTTATGACCTCCGGTCCGGCGGTGCCTATGGTCCTCGAACGGGAAAACGCCGTCCGTTTCCTCCGGGAAGTCGTAGGCGCCACCAATCCGTCCGAAGCGGCGGACGGAACCATCCGAAAGGCATTTGGGAGCAACGTGCAGGAAAACGCCGTACACGCTTCCGACTCGCCTGAAAACGGCGCAATAGAATGCGCCTTCTTCTTCGGAGCATCCTAAAGGAGTGTGAGTGCCGTGGAAATCGACCTGCGGGAACTGCAGGAAGGCGCCAACGAATACGAATGGGCGGAGACGCCCGAAGAACTGCACATCCAGGATCCGGACCTGCGGTTCGCGGACCCCATCCGCACCCGGATGACCATCCAGAAGCTGGGCGAGTCTCTCTCGGCTGGCGGCGATACAACCTTTCGCCTTCGCCTGGACTGCGCCCGCTGCCTCGAACCGTTCGACCTGCGCCTGACGTCTCAGTTCCGGTTCATCTTCCAAAAAGGGCGTCCCACCTCAATGGAAGGCGACGAGGACGAAACCCTCATCTGGCTGGACGATAAAAAGGGGAAAATCGACCTGGGAGAAGAGGTCAAAGACTACATTCTCCTGGAGATTCCGATCAACTCGGTCTGTAAGGAATCCTGCGCGGGGCTCTGTCCCTCCTGCGGCGAAAACCTGAACATCAAACAATGCGCGTGTGAACCCGAAACCATCGACCCGCGGTGGGAAGCGCTGCGGGCGTTAAAAGGTGATATGTAGGGGCGAACCCATGGATTCGCCCACCTGTCTCAAGCGCCAAACAAGGAGAACGTAATGGCAAATCCCAAACGGCGAAGTTCCAATTCCAGAACCGGCAAAAGACGGACGCACTGGAAACTCTCGGCCCCTGCCTTTGCCGAGTGTCCCAACTGCGGGCAGCCGCGCCGGCCGCACCGGGTCTGCGCCAACTGCGGCCACTACAACGGCCGGGAGGTCATAGAAGGCGAAGCGGTCTAGCCCGTCCTTCTGTCGCAGCGATGTTGCTCGATCCTCTCAAAAACGCAGGGAACCTATGATCAAACCTTTTTCCGCTTCGATTACCGGCGTATCCCGCTATCTTCCAGAACGCCGTTTGACCAACGCGGACCTGGAAAAAATGGTCGATACGACGGACGAATGGATCCGCACCCGGACCGGCATTCGGGAACGGCGCATCCTGGATGAGGGCCTGGGCACTTCTTATATGGCCACCCGGGCGCTGGAGCGCCTGCTTGAGCAGAAGGGGCTGGACGCCAAAGACATCGACCTGATTGTGGTGGCAACCGTAACGCCCGACATGATGTATCCGGCCACGGCCTGCCTGGTACAGGACAACGTAGGAGCGAAAAATGCCTGGGGATTCGACCTCTCGGCCGCCTGCTGTGGCTTTCTCTACGCCCTGATAGTAGGCGGCCAGTTTGTTGAAACCGGTGCCCACAAAAAGGTCGTGGTCATCGGATCGGACAAAATGAGCTCCGTTGTGGACTATACCGACCGGGAAACCTGCATCCTGTTTGGAGATGGCGCAGGCGCCGTCCTCCTGGAACCGGCCGAAGACGGGACCGGGATTCAGGATTTTATCTTACGCATCGACGGCTCGGGCGGCGAATATCTTTCCCAGCCCGGCGGGGGAAGCCTCCACCCCGCAAGCCACGAGACAATCGATAAACGGATGCACTACGTCCACCAGAACGGCCGGGAGGTCTTCAAATTTGCCAGCATCAGCATGGCCGCCGTATCCGCAGATCTCCTGGAACGCAACGGGCTCACCGGAGAAGAGGTTGTGCTCTTTGTGCCCCACCAGGCCAACAAACGCATCATCGACGCCAGCGTTCGCCGGATGAAACTGCCCACCGACAGGGTGCTGATCAACATCGACCGCTACGCCAACACCACCTCCGGCACCATCCCGATCGCCCTGTCCGAGGCCGTTGAACAGAACCGAATCAAGCGGGGCGATTACGTTGTCCTGGCCAGCGCCGGAGCGGGCTACACCTGGGGCAGCGCCCTCCTGAAATGGGCGTATTAAAAGCAGAATCCAGGGGCCAGAAGAAAAGGCAAAACCGTTTTCCTTCTGACCCCTGACCCCTGACCTTATGCCATTAGCCTTCCTCTTTCCAGGCCAGGCCTCCCAATTCGTCGGGATGGGCCGCGACCTCTCCTGCGCCTCCCGGGTGGCGCAGGAGGTCTTCGATCTGGCCGATGAATTTTTCGAGGCCGGACTCAAATCGTTCTGTTTCAACGGCCCCGAGGAATCTCTAAAACAGACGGCGGTAACACAGCCCGCCGTTTTCACGCACAGTGTGGCGGCCCTTGAAATGCTCAGGGAAAAAGGGATCCATCCCGATTTCGTGGCCGGTCACAGCGTGGGGGAATTGGCGGCTCTGATTGCCGCAGGGGTCATCTCCCTGAAGGACGGGCTCCGGATTGTTGGCGTAAGGGGCCGCGCTATGCAAGCGGCGGGAAAACGCCGGCCGGGAACGATGGCCGCCATTTTAGGGCTGGACGACGCGGAAGTCGATACGCTCTGCAAAGCGGTTCAAACCGAAGGCACGGTAATCCCGGCCAACTTCAATTGCCCCGGTCAGGTCGTGATCTCGGGAGAGCGGGCCGCCGTGCTGCGGGCAATCGAGGAGGCGCCAAAGCGGGGGGCCAAACACGCGGTTGAACTCCCGGTAAGCGGCGCCTTTCACTCCCAGCTGATGCAGCCGGCGGTAGACGCACTCGCCGATGTCCTAAAAGATATCGTCTTTTCCCCTGCACAGATTCCTGTGGTCCCCAACGTAACGGCCGAACCAACCCGGGACTCCGACCTGCTCAAACGCCTCCTCATCCAACAGGTCGTCTCTCCCGTCAGGTGGGCGGACTCAATGATGGCTCTGGTGTCAAAAGGCGTGGACCGGGCCGTCGAAGTCGGCCCCGGCAACACCCTCCGGGGCCTGATGCGGCGAATCGATCGGAAGGTGTCGGTGTCAAATACAGGAACCCTCGAAGAGGTCGAGGGTCTAACCTTATGAGCCGGCTCGAAGGAAAAACGGCCGTTGTCACCGGCGGGTCGCGGGGCATCGGCAAGGCCATCGCCCTCCGCCTGGCAGCCGAGGGGGCCGACGTGGCCGTGTGCGCCAGCCGCAGCCTGGACGCCGCCAAGTCGGTGGCCGAACGGATCGACGGGATGGGCCGCCGCGCCCTCGGGCTTCAGGCCGATGTTTCAAATCCCGACGACGTGGAAGCCCTCTTCAAAACAATCCTGGACGCCTGGGAGAAAATTGACATCCTGGTCAACAACGCCGGAATGACCCGCGACGGCCTCCTGATGCGCCTGAAAGAGGAAGACTGGGACGCGGTCCTGGACGTCAACCTCAAAGGCGCTTTTCTCTGCATCAAGGCGGTCACACGCGCCATGATGCGAGCACGCAGCGGGCGCATCGTCAACATCTCATCCGTAACCGGGTTGATGGGCAATCCGGGCCAGGTCAACTATACGGCCTCAAAATCCGGACTTATTGGACTGACCAAAACCGTTGCCAGAGAACTGGCAACGCGGGGCATCACGGCCAATGTGGTTGCCCCCGGATACATCCCAACGGAGATGACGCAGAACCTTTCCCAAGACATTAAAGACAAGCTTCTCCAACAGATTCCGCTGGGTATTCCGGGAAAACCGGAAGACATCGCAGCGGCGGTGGCGTTCCTGGCATCGGACGATGCGGCCTATATCACCGGACAGGTCCTGGTGGTAGACGGCGGCATGGTCATGTAACCCGGTGAGCAGTTAAGGGAGGTAAAAATGGCAGAAGATATTCAGCAGAAAGTGAGCGATTTAATCGTGGATCAGCTCGGTGTAGATACGGACAGCGTAACGCCGGACGCCCACTTTATCGACGACCTGGGCGCCGACTCGCTGGATACCGTCGAACTGGTGATGGCGTTTGAAGAGGAATTTGACATCGAGATCCCCGATGAAGACGCCGAGAAGCTCGAAACCGTCAACGACGCGGTCGACTATCTGAACAAACGGCTGGGCGAGTAAAAGGACAGCCCCGTGGACAACACAAAACGACGGGTCGTGGTCACCGGCCTGGGCACACTGGCCCCCAACGGCCTGTCCACAGAAGCCTATTGGAATGCGCTCCTCAACGGAGAGAGCGGCATCGACTACATCAAAGGCTTCGACACAACCGGCTTTCGGGTCCGATTCGGCGCGGAACTGAAAGGCTACGACCCGGAAAAGTTCGGCATAGACCGGAAGGAAGCGCGTCGAAACGACCCCTGCACCCAGTATGCGGTCGCAACGGCCAGGATGGCCGTGGAAGACGCCGGACTGGATCTCTCCGCCGAAGACCCGGAGCGGGTAGGGGTAATTTACGGCTCTGGCATCGGAGGTATCCAGACCTTTGAAGACCAGCATACCGCCCTGATGCAAAAAGGCCCGCGCCGGATCAGCCCCTTCTTCATTCCCATGATGATCGCCGACATGACCTCGGGGCAGGTCTCCATCGAACTCGGCGCAAAAGGGCCCAACTACACGACCGTATCGGCCTGTTCCTCGGCCGCCCACGCCATTGGAAACTCCTTTCGGGAAATTCGAGACAACGAAGCCGACGTCATGTTCACCGGCGGCGCCGAAGCCGCCCTCAGCCCGATGGCCCTGGGAGGCTTCGCTTCCATGAAAGCCCTCTCCAACCGAAACGACGAGCCCCAACGCGCCAGCCGGCCCTTCGACGCCGAACGGGACGGCTTTGTCCTGGGAGAAGGCGCGGGAGGGCTCGTCCTGGAAGAACTGGAGCGCGCACGGGCGCGGGGCGCTCGCATCTATGGCGAAATTGCTGGTTCCGGATACACGGCCGACGCCTACCACATAGCCGACATGGCCCCGGGAGGCGAGGGAGGGGTTCGGGCGATGCGCAGGGCCCTCAAACAGGCCGGACTCCAACCCGAAGATGTCGACTACATCAACGCCCACGGCACCTCGACCCCGGTTGGCGACAAAAGCGAAACCGCAGCCATCAAAACCGTATTTGGGGACCACGCCGGGAAGCTGGCCATCAGTTCCACCAAATCGATGACCGGCCACCTGCTGGGAGCCTCAGGCGCGATTGAGTCCATCGCCAGTCTCCTGGCCATCCACCACGGCCGGATCCCCCCCACCATCAACTACGAAAATCCCGATCCCGAATGCGACCTCGACTATGTGCCCAACACCGCCCGGGAAATGCCGGTGGAAGTGGCCATGAACAACTCCTTCGGTTTTGGAGGGCACAATGCCGTCGTGGTGATGCGCAAGGTCCAAGAGTAGAAAACGGCGGGAGGTGTGAAGCATCCGATTAGGAAAGATAGTCCATCAACTGGGTCGGTGGCTTGCCTCGGTAAGCAACGGTGAAAAGCCGCTGGACGGGTTTCACGAGAGGCTGGGATACATCTTTTCCGAACCGGCGCTTCTGACCCAGGCGCTCAAACACCGTTCCTATGTCTACACGATTGATGAAGAAAGCATCGAATCCAACGAACGCCTGGAGTTCCTGGGAGATGCTGTTCTCGACCTGATCGTGACGGAAAACCTCTACCAGAAGTTTCAGAACAAGAGAGAGGGAGATCTCACCCAGATCAAATCGCTGCTGGTAAGCAAGGTGGTACTCGCCCAGAAGGGCCGCGACCTCGGGCTGGGAAATTACCTCTATTTAAGCAGCGAGGAAGATATTGCCGGAGGTCGGGATCGGACGTCGATCATCGGAGATGCATTCGAAGCCCTGCTGGGGGCGATCTACCTGGACGGGGGACTCAAAGCGGCGGAAAGCTTTGTGCAGCGCACCCTCCTCTCCGGTTTCGAAGAGATCGTCTCCAATGGAGAGTACCTGAACTTTAAAAGCGTCCTTCTGGAACATACGCAGAGCGAGGGGCGGGGCCACCCCCGGTATCTGGTGAACTCGGAAGAAGGCCCGGACCACCGCAAGGTCTTTACTGTTGAGGTGGTCATCGGAGGAGACCGAATGGGAACCGGCAGCGGACGGAGCAAAAAAGAAGCCCAGCAGATGGCCGCCAAAGAGGCGTTGAGCAAGTTGGGGATCTCTTGACACTCCCACGGATAAATCTGTGGGATTCTCGCTTCATCCCAGACTGCTTGCCTTGGCAAGTCTCACACCCGGTCCATGAGCATTTACCCTGTCCGCCTGCCCGGCGGCCAGCAGGTCCAGCAGACCCTTCTGTTTGATATTGTGCGCCGCATTGTGATCCCGATGGAGGACCCTCCCGCAGCCCTCACAGACAAAGACCCGGTCTGACAGCGAGACCTCATTGAGACTGCCACACTCCCAGTGCAGCCGAGTAGAAGGGAAGAACCCTGGTTCCACACCCAGCGCACCGCCCCTGCAAACTGCCCGAACCTCGATTCCTGGTCCCTCGTGGGCCTGAGCTTGAATCGGTAGCCTTTCTGGATCTTCATTTTCATCTCCGGCAGAAGGCACTTCTGTGGCAGAAAACTGCTCATTTGTTCACTAATAATATAGTCCATTTCCTGTCGAAAACAACCTTTTTTTCATGTCTCTGAACGGATTTCCCGCGATTCATCCCACGATTGAAACCGTGGGCTTTCTCGCGGATTCTCTGTAAACCATGATGGAACCAAAGCCGAGTCAGTGGCGTTTCCTGAACACCCACTTCGGAAACGCCTTTTTTAATATGGCCGTGGACGAAGCCGTGGTCCGGGCCGTGGAAAGAGGCGCCGCTCCCCCCACCTTCCGGGTGTTTGGGTGGACTCCCCCGGCCGTCTCCTTCGGCTATGCCCAGCGGGTCAGCCGCGAGGTCGACCTCGACCGGTGCCGGGCGCTGGGCGTAGACGTTGTGCGCCGCCCCAGCGGCGGCCGGGCCGTCCTCCACTGGAACGAACTGACCTACAGCGTGCTCTGTTCCGGCCACGACCCCCTGCTGGGAGGCGCGATCCTGGAAGCCTACCGGAAAATCAGCGCCTGCCTCGTGGCCGGGGTGCAGCGCCTGGGCGCCGAGGCCAGGCTGGAGCCCCGCCGGCAGCCTGTGCCTTCTCCCCGTGGCGAGCACCTGACCTCGCCCTGTTTCTCAAGCACCACCCAGTACGAGGTCACCCTCGGGGGCCGAAAGCTGATCGGCAGCGCCCAGCGCCGCCTCGGCGACATGCTGCTCCAGCATGGCTCCCTCCTCATCGGCCCGGAACACAAGCAAATCGTCAACCTCCTGCCCCAAAATCAGGACGCCCTGCAGGCCCGCTTCCGCCGCGAACTCGACCGGCACACCATCTCCCTGCAGGAGGACCTGGGCCGTCCCGTCTCTTTTGACGAGGTGGCCGGTGCGCTCCGCATGGGATTCCAGGAAACGCTCGACATCCCCCTGACCGAAGCGCCCCTCTCGCCCGACGAAGCGGCAGATGTCGAACGCCTGGTCCACGAAAAATACAGCACAGACGCCTGGAACTTCAAAGACCGAAAAAAAGAGCTGCAGGTCACGCGCAGGATTATCACATAGAGACCGCAATGAGCACCCACACCAAAGCCACTCCCTCTCCACCCCCCCGGGAATCCTCCCACCCCGAACTCCGCTGGTCCGTGCATCCCCTCCAGGAAGAGCCGCCGGCAAAATCGGCCCTGCTTCTTATGATTATCCTGGGCCTCTCTGCCGCCGTCACCGCCAGCTTTAACAGTGGAAGCTACGGATTTCTAACCTTCGCACTGCTCACGGCCTCCCTCTCCCGCTACTTCTTTCCCACCCGTTATGCAATAGATGCAACAGGCGTGCAAACCTCCCATCTGGGCGTACGGAGGAATATCCCCTGGGCGCAGACCCGCAGGTACCGCATCTATCCGGATGGGGTCTTCCTCAGCCCTTTCAACCGGCCCAACCGGCTCGATCCCTTCCGGGGATGTTTCCTTCGGTTCGGCGACAACCGGGACGAGGTCCTACAGTTTGTCCGATCCTGCATCCCCCATCAGTCGCCTTAAAGCCTGGTGCGCCCACGCCTTTGCCGTCGATCCTCCGGAACACGGATTCGACGCGGAGGAGGAGGCGCTCGCAGATAAAGTGGCAAGATTCGTCGTCCGGCGGCGCATGGCTGCGCCCGCGCTGATGGTCCTGGAAACCGGCCGCCCGTTCAACTTTATCGGCAGCCAGTTTCTCACCTTCCTCTCGCCCTTTCTGACCCTGGTCTTCTCACCTCCGGAGTACGAACGCTTTGTCCGCTTTCTGGAAAAACGCAGCAGCATCGAACTCATGATCGACAAAATCCTGGAACGGGAAAATGAACACCCTGGATAATCTCAACGTCGTCATCGCCACCGACTGCGGCAGCACCACCACCAAAGCCATCCTCATCGAAAAGGTGGGAGACGCCTACCGCCAGACCTATCGCGGAGAGGCCCCCACCACCGTGGAGGCCCCTTTCGAGGACGTTACCCGGGGCGTGCTCAACGCCATCCAGGAAGTGGAGGAACTCTCCGGCCGCCGCATCTTAGACGGCGAGCGCATTATCACCCCCGCTGGAAACGATCAGGGCGTCGACATCTACATCTCCACCAGCAGCGCCGGGGGCGGCCTGCAGATGATGGTCGCCGGCGTGGTGCAATCGATGACCGGCGAAAGCGCGCAGCGTGCGGCCCTGGGCGCCGGAGCCATTGTCATGGACGTCCTGGCCTCCAATGACGGCCGCCAGCCCCACCAGAAAATCGAACGCATCCGCCATTTAAGACCCGACATGGTCCTCCTCTCCGGCGGAACGGACGGCGGCACCGTTAGCCATGTGGTCGAACTCGCCGAATTCATCGCCGCCGCCGACCCCAGGCCCAGGTTTGGAACCGGCTTTCAGTTGCCGGTCATCTACGCGGGGAACAAAGACGCCCGGCAGGAAGTCCAAAATGTATTGAAAGAAAAAAACGCCTTAACGGTCACCGACAACATCCGCCCCACCCTCGAACGGGAAACCCTGGGCCCGGCGCGGCAGGTCATCCACGACCTCTTCCTCGAACACGTGATGGCGCAGGCGCCCGGCTACCGCAAGCTGATGGAATGGACCGGCGCACCCATCATGCCCACCCCCGGCGCGGTCGGGCTCATCATGCAAACCGTCGCCCGGCAGCAGAACATCAACGTCGTCGGTGTCGACATCGGCGGAGCCACCACCGACATCTTCAGCGTCTTCGGCGAAATCTTCAACCGGACCGTCAGCGCCAACCTGGGCATGTCCTACAGCATCTCCAACGTCCTGGCCGAAGCCGGCCTGGAAAACATCATGCGCTGGGTGCCCTTTCGCATCGACGAGGCCGACCTGAGGGACCGGATCAAAAACAAAATGATCCGCCCCACCACGGTCCCCCAGACCCTGGGTGAACTCCAGATGGAGCAGGCCATCGCCCGGGAGGCCCTCCGCCTCGCTTTCGCCCAGCACCGCGCCCTGGCGGTCGGCCTGAAGGGCGTGCAGACCGAACGCACCCTCTCCGACGTCTTCGACCAGTCTGAAACCGGCGAGAGCCTCATCAAAATGGGCGACCTCGACCTGCTCGTGGGCAGCGGCGGCGTACTCTCCCACGCCCCCCGCCGCGTGCAGGCCGCCGCCATGCTCATCGACGCCTTCCAGCCCGAAGGCGTCACCCTCTTAGCCGTGGACAGCATCTTCATGATGCCCCACCTCGGCGTCCTTTCCACCGTAAACGAACAGGCCGCCGCCGAGGTCTTCGAACACGACTGCCTCATCTACCTCGGCGCCTGCATCGCGCCGATCGGAAAGGGAAAACAGGGGGAGGCCTGCGCAACCTACGAGCTCAACCTGCCCGACGGCACCGAGTCGGGTGAGCTGAAAGTGGGAGACCTGCGGCTCTTCCCCCTGCCCGATGGCGCCGAAGCCGGGGTGACCCTCCGGCCTGCCCGGCGGTGGGATGCGGGCGCAGGACAGGGGCAGGAACTGCGAACAACCACGAAAGGCGGCATCGTGGGCCTCATCCTGGACGCCCGGGGACGGCCCATTGCCTTTCCTCAGGACTCAGAGGAACAGATGGAGCAGATTACGTCTTGGAACAGAGAATTAGCTTTATACCCTAGCTGACTGACCGTGTCGCAGGTCAAATCCAGTAGCGGTAGAGACCTCTATTGGTCCATAGATCGGAAGGAGTTTATTGATATGGTATATAACAGGTCTATATGGTTCGGCCTGCTAATGGGAGCCTGGTTCTCCCTGACCGCTATCCCGTCGCATGCGGAAACGCTCTGGGAAAAAGTCCAGATAATACTCGCCGAGACAACAGGCATCATCGTCCTTGACGGCGTCGAAAAAGCGCCGCTGAGATACACCGGTGAGAACATTCCGGAGTACGGAGACTGGATGGTCCAGCACATGCTCTCCGATCCTGAAAATCTCAATCCCTATATACACGGCGATAGAGGTTCCTCGACCGTGCTCAACTATATCGTCGAGTCCCTGCTCTACGCGCAGAACGACCCGCCTTACACCCTCAAAGGAAAGCTGGCCAGGAGCTATCCTGAAATATCAGAGGACAAGCTCTCCTACACCTTTGAGGTGAGAGAAGACGTCCACTTTTCCGATGGGAAGCCGCTCACGGCAGACGACGTCCTCTTCACCATGAAGGCCATCAAAAACCCGGAGGTCCTGGCTGCGAGAATGCGAAGCTATTATCTTACCGTAAAAGACATTCGACAGGAAGGCAAATACAAAATTACTTTTGTCTGTGAAGAACCCTATTTCAAGAACGACATCTCACTTGGCCTCTACCTCAAAATCCTGCCAAAGCATTTCTACGATCCGGATGGCTTGATGGACCCGGTGGATATAGGCAGCCTCATCGACGGGTCCTGGGAGAAAGGGCCGCACGCCGACAGGGTCCGAAAGTTCGCCGAACAGTTCAACCAGAATTTCAACCGCAAGGTGCTGGGGTCCGGCCCCTATGTAATCGAAGACGTAGAGCGGGATATTGTGACCCAGCAAAAAGTCCTGTTGACCCGCAACAAAAATTACTGGGGAGCGGGCAAAGAAGACTTCCCTCCCCCCGGCTATATGGACAAGATTGTATTTAAAATCATCAACAACCAGGATGCGGCATTCATCGAACTGATAAACGGCAACCTGGATGTGCACGGACTCAAGCCTCTGGAGTTCAAGGATAAGACCTGGTCTCCCGAGTTCAACAGCCGCTTCCTCAAGGGCATCAAGTACGCAAGCGGCTACATCTACATCGGCTGGAACAACGCTCACCCCATCTTCCGAGACAAACGGGTCCGGCAGGCCATGACACACCTCACAGACCGCGAAAGCATGGTCAAAAACCTCCTCTTCGGCCTTGGAGAACCCGTAGATAGTCCCATCCACAAGTTCCGCCCGGAATACAATCACAACCTCACGCCCTACGCATACGATCCCGACCGGGCCCTGGACCTGCTGGAGGAAGCCGGCTGGTCCGATACCGACGACGACGGCATTCTGGACAAGGTCATCGCCGGCCAAAAAACCGCCTTTAAGTTTGAATTCCTGGTCAACTCCGGCAACCAGCTCCGCAAGGACATCGCCCTCATCCTGCAGAACGAACTCCAGGACATCGGCATCGTCTGCGAGGTGCGCGAGCTGGACTGGTCCATCTTCCTGGACCGCGTAAACAAAAAAGAGTTTGATGTGCTGACCCTCGGATGGAGTGGAGGGGGGGATGTCGCATTCCCGCCGGACAGCTATACAATCTGGCACTCGTCTCAGGTCGAGGGCAGAGGGTTTAACTTCATCGGCTTCAAAAACGAGGAAGTGGACCGTATACTGGAAGACTACCGCAGGGAGTTCGATCCGGAGGTGCGTATTGCGCTTTATCAGCGCTTCCAGGAAATCCTCCACGGTGAACAGCCCTACACCTTCCTCTGGAAACAGCGCGGCGTCACAGCCTACAGCCGGCGGTTCCGGGGCGTCACCTGGTATCCGGTTGGCCCCGAAACGCAGGAGTGGTGGGTCGCCCTCGCCGACAGAATATACGAGTAGAAATCCGTCAAACGGCACTTCTGTCTTCTGCCTTTTTCACATTTCACGTCTCACATCTCACATCTTATGATCCAGTATATCGTCCAGCGCATCTTGCTCATCATCCCGACCCTCATTGGGATTACCCTCATTTCCTTTTTTATCATGCGCCTGGCTCCGGGTGATCCCGTGGACCGCTTGCTGGGGGGAGCGGCAGGCGGCGAAGGCATTTCTACCGACCAGCAGAGGGAGCTGGAAAAAACCCGGCAGGAGTTACGCCGCCAACTCGGCCTCGACAAACCGTTGCACATCCAGTACCTGAACTGGATCTCCAGCCTGCTGCTCCGCATCGACCCCCTCAGCGCCTTCGAACGCATGGCCCTGCTGACAGACCGGGCCCTCAACGATCTGGATCCCACCCAACGGGCCGAACTCGAACACCTAAGGGGCGAGGCCCGAAAAACGCGCTTCTTCGACCACTTCAAAGCCCGTTTCCCTGACCGCACGGAGGAACTCGCCCGGTCCTCTTTTTGGCAGGGAAAAACCCTGAAACTCCAGAACAACTACCGGTACAACGGCTCGGGCCTGGTGCTCTTCCAAACCGCCGGCAGACGCTTTATAACCCTCGACTTCGGCCGCTCCTTCAAAGACCAGCAGCCGGTCATCAGCCGCATCCTGGAGCGCCTGCCCATCACCATCGAAATCAACATCATCAGCCTCATCATCGCCTATCTCATCGGGCTTCCCCTGGGGATCTGGCTGGCGGTAAAGCAGAACACCTCAATCGACCGCGTGGCCACCACAGGGACCTTCGTCCTCTGGTCCATGCCCTCCTTCTGGGTCGGGATGCTTCTGATCATCTTCCTGTGCAACAAAGAATTCCTCTACTGGTTCCCCGCTTCGGGCATTCAATCCCTCCAAGCCTCCGGCGAATGGGGGTTCTGGCGCCTGTTGAAAGACCACGCCCACCACATGGTCCTTCCGGTGCTGGCCTCCTGTTACGCCAGCTTTGCGGGCATCTCCCGGTTTATGCGCACCAGCATGCTGGAAAACCTCCGCCTCGACTACGTGCGCACCGCCCGCGCCAAGGGCCTGTCCGAGAAGGTCGTCGTCTTGCGCCACGTCTTCCGGAACTCCCTGATCCCCATCGTCACCATCCTGGCGAGCCTCCTCCCCGGCCTGATCGCCGGCTCGGTCTTTATCGAAACCATCTTCACCATCCCCGGCATCGGCTTTCTCGCCTTTCAGTCTGTATTGGAGCGAGACTATCTCATTGTTATGGCGATCTTCACCATCGGGTCCACGCTCTCTCTGGTGGGCATCCTGATCGCGGACATCCTGCTGAAAGTGGTTGACCCGCGCATCGAATTTTCTCAAATTCAAGGTTGAGTCCACTCCGAAAAGTCAGGTTTACTCATTCGGGAAAAAGTACTAAATTCCAGGTGTGAACAGGTTGCAATGTCGCAGATGTATAACTGGCTCAGAAAGCGAGGGACAGATGTTTAGAAGGAGTGCCCCTTCAAGTCAACCGGATCTGTTTTCCAGCTTCGAGTCCCATTTCAAAGGCTCTAAGCAGGACCAGTTGAATGATCCGGCCGCCTGGCATAATCTGTTCTACCAGCATATCACCTCAAAGGTAGATGAGGATGTCTTTTCCGTGTTGTTTGACCCCAACATAGGCCGTCCCAATGCCTCCATCCGGCACCTGGTGTCGATGATGATTTTGAAGGAGGGCTTTGGGTGGAGCGATGCCCAACTTTTCGAGCAATGTCGGTTCAACATCTTGGTGATGCGGGCTTTTGGGTTGATGAACCTTTCTGATGAAGTGCCTGTAGAGTCCACGTATTATCTGTTCAAGCAGTCTTTGTATGCGTATCAACTGAAAACCGGTCGAGATCTGGTTGGAGAGACTTTTTTCACCTTAACTCAGACTCAGGCTAACGTCTTTGGCGTGGTGGGTCAGCAGATCCGAATGGACAGCAAGTTGATCGGTTCCAACATTGCCACCTGTTGCCGGTTGCAGTTGGTGGTTTGTTGCTTACAAGGGTTCTGGACGTCGTTGGACAAGGGCCAGAAGGGACGGTTATCGGCAAAAGATCAGCAGGTTTTGGACGATCTGCTCAAGGTGAAGCCCCATCAGGTTGTCTACCGTCTTTCCAGCGTTGAAAAAGGTGAGAAGTTACAGGAGTTGGGGCTGCTATTGAGCAGGCTCCAGGAGACCTATACCGAGAAAGACAGCGATCAATATGGTCTGATCGTGCGTGTCTTTGGGGACCAATATACCGTTTTATCTTCCCCCCAAGAGGTGCTTCCTAAGCCTCCTAAAGAGATTTCCTCATCTTCTTTGCAGTCTGCCCATGATGAAGATGCGGCCTTTCGCAGGAAAGGGGAGGATAAGGTCAAGGGGTATAGTGTCAACCTCACCGAGACCTGTAACGAGGATGGTCTCAATTTGATCACCGACGTTGAAGTTAAACCAGCGACTGCCCCCGACAACGAGTTTGTCCAACCTGCCATTGAGCGGACACAGCAGGTGGTGGGTGAGGTTTTGGAAGTGTCGATGGATGGGGCTTACAATGATGCAGCAAACACCGAGTATGCCCAAGCAGAAGGAAAGCAGTTTCACTACAGTGGCCTTCAGGGCATCAAGGGACTCTTCGTTTATGAACGGACACCAGAAGGGGTTGAAGTCATTGATCGACACACAGGGGAAGTGCAACTTGCCCAAGAATACAAACCGGGGAAATACAAAATCATCATCGATGGCAAGTCCCGATACTTTAAAGAACAGGACATCGACAATTACATCAAACGGAAACAGATTGAAGAACTCCCTGCTCACATCCGAAACCGACGCAATAATGTCGAAGCCAGCATCTTCCAGTTGAGCTATTACACCCAAGATGGCAAGACGCGCTATCGCGGACTGATCCCACACCAACTGTGGGCGTGGTGTCGGGGCTTATGGCTCAATCTGGTTCGGATCAAGAAGTACCTCACACAACCCCTGATGATCTCCGCATAAGGGGGGGGTTTTTTATGCAAAACCTTGCTTTGCAACCCGGTGAGCAACCTTGTAAACAGGCTCTGAGTCGATGTGCCGCCGGTAGACGCAAAATTCTGGCTCAACTCTGCATCCCAATACACAAAGCTGGCAACTGACACAAAATCTTCATGCCCCCCCTTTTCGGAGGGGACTCAAGGTTAGATCAATGACAGCCCTAACAGAACCCGAACCCCCCGAACGGTGTCAGCAGGTCGAAACGCCTGAACAGGATGCTCGGCAGGCCGGTGAAACCTACTCGAAACTGGTTTGGAAGCAGTTCAAGAAAAATCGCCCTGCCGTGGGAGGCCTGCTGGCCATCTGCGTCCTGGCCCTGATCGCAATCTCCGCGGACTTCCTGGCGGGCAACAAACCTTACTATATGGAATACAGAGGAAAAACCTATTTCCCTGTCCTTCGCCAGTATGCCGTCTACCTCGGCCTGGCCGAATGGCCCAGGGAACTCAGGCGAAGAAAAAATTTCAAACGGCTGAAGACCACAAAAGCCATCTTCCCCCCCATCCCCTATGCCCCCAACGACATCCACCTCAGCGAAAAATACCAGCCCCCCGGCGCCAGCCACCTGCTGGGCACGGACCGGCTGGGCCGAGACGTTCTCTCCGGCCTGGTCCATGCCTCCCGCTATTCGCTCACCATCGGTCTGGTATCGGTCGGCATCTCCCTGATCATCGGGGTCTTCCTGGGCGCCCTGGCGGGCTACTTCGGTGGATGGGTGGACATTCTCCTCTCCCGCTTCTTCGAACTCTGGGCGGCCATCCCCTCCTTTTTCCTGATCATCACAGCGGCTGCATTCTTCCCGCCCAGCCTCTTCTTCATTATGGTCATCATCGGCTTTACCGGCTGGGTCGGCATTGCGCGCTTGACCCGATCACAGTTCCTCCAGGTGCGAAACTACGACTTTGTCTCCGCTGCCGGGAGCCTGGGTTACTCGAACGCCCGGATCATGTTCATCCACATCCTGCCCAATGCGGTTGCCCCCGTCCTCATCCCCGCGGCGTTTGGGGTCGCAGGCGCCATTCTGGCGGAATCGGGCTTAAGCTTCCTCGGCATCGGCGTCCCGGCCGAAGCCATCACCTGGGGCTCCCTCCTGGCCGGCGCCCGCAGCAACGCCTCGGCCTGGTGGCTGGTCGTGGTCCCGGGATTCGCCATTTTCGTAACCGTCACCATGTACAACCTTCTGGGAGACGGCCTGAGGGACGCCCTGGATCCAAAAATGAAATTCGATTAACATGGCCCACGCATACACCCCCGGCCTGCGCGTAACCCGGCAGGCCACCGTCCGAAAACGCCGGCAGCTCCCCCTTGCGGGCGACGTGCTGGTTGCCCAAGGGGAAACCGTCCGGCGGGACCAGGTCGTGGCCCGGACCGACCTGCCCGGAAACGTGACCACCCTGAACCTGGTCAACCGGCTCGGCGTCACCCCCGACGAACTTTCGGCCTACATGTTGAAAAAAGAGGGCGACCCGGTGGCGGCCGGAGAGCCCATCGCCCAGACCCGCCCCTTCATCAAATGGTTCAAGACCACGGTCGAGTCCCCCGTTTCCGGAACCGTGGAAAGCATCTCGCCCGTAACCGGCCAGGTCATGCTCCGCGAACCGCCCCGTCCGGTCCAGGTCCGGGCATACGTCGACGGCGCCGTTGTCGATGTCATCCCCGGCGAAGGCGTGGTCATCGAAACAAGGGGCGCGTTTCTCCAGGGCATCTTCGGCATAGGCGGAGAGTGCTGGGGCGACCTCCACCTCGCCGTCTCGGCCCCCGACGAGGCCCTGTCCGCAGAACAGATCGGCCCGGACTGTGCCGGAAAAATCATCGTCGGCGGCGGCCTGATCGTCCTTGAAGCTGTGCGGCAGGCGCAGGAGACAGGCGCCGTGGGCGTCATCGGCGGCGGCATCTCCGACCGGGACCTGCGAGACCTGCTCGGTTACGACCTTGGGGTCGCCATCACGGGCGCGGAGGAAACCGGACTTACCGTCATCGTCACCGAGGGGTTCGGAGACATTGCCATGGCCCGAAAAACCTTCGAGATCCTCAAAGACCAGAACGGCAAAAAGGCGTCCATTTCCGGCGCCACGCAGATCCGGGCGGGCGTCATGCGCCCCGAGATCATCATACCCAACCCCGGTGGCCCGGCGGCCTCAGAAACGCCGGAAGAACAGGAAGGGCTTACGGTCGGCTCGCTGCTCCGGGCCATCCGGGCGCCCTATTTCGGGAAAATCGGCAGGGTCAGCGCCCTGCCTGTCGAGCTTCAGAAGGTCGAATCGGAAACCAGGGTGCGCGTGCTGGAAGTCGAATTCGAAGACGGCGCCCGGGCGGTGGTTCCCCGGGCAAATGTGGAACTCATCGAGGAATAGGAGAGAATATGCAATGGGTTATCATCTCCCTGGCGTTCCTCATAGGAACCGTTGAAGTCACCGCCCAGCAGGTGTCTCCACCTGCCGACGTCAGGGCCTTCGACACCCCCAATGACAAAGGGAAAAGCATCACCCTCACCTGGCGCCGGTTTGAGTCGGCGCCTCCAGGTACGGTCTACCGGATCTATATCGCCGAATCCCCGGAAGGCCCCTTTTATCTGGCGGCGGAAGTCGATGCAGCGGGAAGCCTGATGTCCGCCGAGCCGGCCACGTTTGGCCGCAAGGCGGAAAACAGCAGCTACCACTTCGTGCACATCAAAGGGTATACGATCCCTGCCGAAGAACCGAAAAAGGTCTCTCTTGAGGACAAAACGTCCTATACCTTCCGCATCGACGTGCAGGCAGCAGGGGAGGCCTTGGAGGGCACAGCGGTCGTCCAGGCCGAAGCCTACGGCAACCTCTTCAACTGGGCGAAGCTGAACAACTTCATCCTGGGCACGGTCTTCTCAATCATCATCCTGGTCTATATCGCCCTGGCCAAACGCAGGGACCTCTACCTCCGCCGAATCGCCGGCCTGGAGGCCTTAGACGAGGCCCTGGGCCGGGCCACGGAGATGGGCAAACCCGTGCTGTTTGTCCACGGCTTGTACGGCATGGACAACATCTCAACCATCGCAGCCGTCAACATCCTTGGTCGGGTCGCCCACAGAACCGCGGAATACGACACCACCCTGCGGGTGGCCAACTACGATCCGATGGTCATGGTCGTAAGCCAGGAGGTGGTGAAAGAGGCCTACCTGAGCGCGGGCCGACCCGACGCCTACACCCCCGACAACGTCTTTCTGGCCGGCACGGAGCAATTCAGCTATGCGGCGGCCGTGGCGGGGATGATGGTCCGCGAGCGCCCCGCGGCCAACATCATGATGGGCTTCTTCTTCGCCGAGTCCCTGCTCCTGGCCGAAACCGGCGCCTCCACCGGCGCCATCCAGATCGCCGGCACCGATTCCTACACCCAGCTCCCCTTCTTCGTCACCACCTGCGACTACACCCTGATGGGAGAGGAACTCTATGCGGCCAGCGCCTACTTAGCGCGCGAACCCAAGCTGCTGGGCAGTCTGAAGGGGCAGGACATCGGCAAGGCCATCCTGCTCCTGGTGCTGGTTGGGGGCACGCTGCTGGCCACGCTTGGAAACACCTTTTTAACCCATCTGTTCATGCCGTTTTAAAGAACGAGGACCCCCTATGCTCTTCTTGCGACGCACCCTCCCGCTGGCCATCGCTTTCGCTTTCGGGGTTACGGGCATCGCCATCTACTATATCCCCCACAGCGATGCCCAGACCCTGGAAAAAACCCTCTCCATCTGGCTGCGGATCGTGTATGCCTTTGCCTTCTTCCTGGGCCTCTTTAGCCTGCTGAACCTCCACTGGACGCGCATCCGCCGCCGCCAGGCCGGATGGGGCTACAGCCTGATCGTCCACATCGGATTTGCCCTGATGGCCCTCTTCGTCTTCTACAACGACGGAAACGGCCCCTTCAGCCCCCAGGCCGCGGCAGGAGGGTATCAGTGGCTCTTCCTCTACATTCACGTGCCGGCCGGCGCCACCATGTTCTCCATCCTCGCCTTTTTCATCGCCTCGGCGGCCTACCGGACCTTCCGGGCGCGAACGCCCGAGGCAGCCCTCCTCCTGGTAGCGGCGGTGATAGTCATGCTGGGGCGGGTGCCCATCGGGGCCTACATCTCGGATCTCATCCCTCAGGCATCCGAGTGGCTGATGGAGGTTCCCAACCTCGCAGCCAAGAGGGGCATCCTCCTGGGGGTGAGCCTGGGCGCAATTGCGACCTCCCTGCGGATCATCTTCGGCATCGAGCGGGCCTACCTCGGAGGAGGTGAAGAATGACAGAGCGCCTGATGAACCTCGACCGCCGGATCATTTTTGTCTTTGTATTCCTGGGGGTCCTGATCTCCCTCCTGGCCGAATTCTCATTTCCGATCAAGGTAACCTCCAGAGTCCGGGCAATCTACCGGGAAATCGAAAGGGTGGCCGATGAGGGGGGCGTGGTCCTCCTCGCCTTCGATTACGGCCCGGGGTCCGAGCCTGAACTCCAGCCGATGGCCCTGGCGTTGCTGCGACACTGCTTCGGACGCAATATCAAAGTCGTGGCCGTCTGCCTATGGCCCGATGCCCCCGGCCTGGCGCAGCAGGCCCTGGAGACCACCGCAAAGGAATTCGACAAAATAAACGGCGTAGACTATGCATTTATGGGATTCAAACCGGGATACACCAGCGTCGTCATCAACATGGGGCAGGATTTCCACAGCGCCTTTCCCAGGGACGTCAGAGGACTACGTGCGGACAGCCTGGCGATAACACGTGACCTCCATACGCTGAGAGATTTCAGCTTTGTCTTCGACTTTGCGGCCGGAAGCTCGATAGACGAGGTCTGGATCCCCTACGGTCAGGAGAAGTACAAATTCCCTCTTGGGGCCGGGTGTACAGCGGTAATTGCGCCTGACCTCTTCCCCTACCTCCAATCAAAGCAACTCGTGGGACTCGTCGGCGGCCTGGTGGGCGCAGCGGAGTATGAAACCCTGGTGAAACGATCCGGGACGGCCACCACCGGCATGAGGGCCCAGTCGATCACCCACATCGTCATCATTGCGTTCATCGTGCTGGGGAACATCATGTACTTTCTCCACCGCCGTTCCTCTGGCGCCCAGGCAGGGAGGGACCGGCAATGAACCGCGACACCCTCCTCTTCGTGGGCTTCGCCCTTTTTCTGGCCATTGTCAACGGCCTCCTGCTCATAACCGGAACCCTCACCGCAAACTGGGAGGGTCTGGGTGTGATGGTGGCGGCTGGAATAACCCTGGCGCTCTACAGCTTCCTGTACAGAGACAACCCCCTGTATAAGTTTGCCGAACACCTCTATGTGGGTGTTGCAGCAGGCTACACCTTCGGCCAGATCTGGTATCCAACGCTCTACGGCGAAATTATCGCAACCTTCTTCGGCCTGAACGATAATGCCTCCAAAACAACCAGCTGGTGGCTGATCGTGCCCACCATCTTGGGCATCCTCATGCTCACCCGGTTCTCCCGCAGGCTCGGATGGCTCAGCCGGATTGCGTTCGCCTTCTTCGTGGGATTGGGGGCCGGTTTCAGCATCCCGAGATTCATCTCTGCCAAAATCCTGGCCCAGGTCCAGCCCTCGCTCAGTCCATTGACCTGGAGCCTGGAGGGGCTCAACCTGCTGATCATCCTCGTCGGCGTGGTCAGTGTCCTCATCTATTTCTTCTTTTCGGTAGAACACACCGGCGCCGTCGGTGCGGCCTCCAAGGTCGGCATCTGGTTCTTGATGATCTCCTTCGGCGCCTCGTTCGGATACACCATCATGGCCCGTCTCTCCCTCCTCATCGGCCGGGTCATTTTCCTTCTGGAAGGCTGGCTGAAGCTCGAACTCCCCCTGTTTTGAGACAACGAATCAATGAATCGGCGAATAGACGAATCAAAAGCCTGTGTTTGTGAGTCGCCGATTCTCAGAAAAAAGGGAACGCAACAGGGCGCCGGGAGTCCAACTAACAATGCCGTAGAGTCCGGTAAAAAATTCGACGGAAATCTATGCCAGAATCTCTTCTAACAGTCGGAAATTTAAAAACTTACTTCTATACCGATGGCGGCGTGGCCCGGGCGGTGGACGGCGTATCGTTCACCCTTCAAAAAGGGGAAACCCTGGGATTGGTCGGAGAGTCGGGGTGTGGAAAAAGCGTCACTTCCCTCTCCATTATGCGCCTCGTCCCCGAGCCGCCGGGAAAGATCGTATCGGGTGAAATCCGCTTCGGCGGGCGCGGCCTCTTAGACCTCAGCGAAAGCGATATGCGCGGCGTGCGGGGCAACGACATCGCCATGATCTTCCAGGAACCTATGACCAGCCTCAACCCGGTCTTCACCTGCGGGTTCCAGATCGACGAGGCCGTGATGCTTCACCAGGGGCTCGACAGAGAGGCTGCGCGGGAAAAAACCGTCGAAATGCTCCATCGGGTAGGTATCCCGGACCCGGACCAGCGGGCGAACGAGTACCCCCACCAGCTCTCGGGCGGCATGCGCCAGCGGATCATGATCGCCATGGCCCTCTCCTGCACCCCCGACCTCCTCATCGCCGACGAACCGACCACCGCCCTCGACGTGACCATCCAGGCCCAGATCCTGGAGCTCTTAGCACAGCTCCAGCAGGAATTCGGGATGGCCGTCCTGATCATCACCCACGACCTGGGCGTCATTGCCGAAGTCGCAGACCGGGTGGCGGTCATGTACGCCGGAAAAATCGTGGAAACCGGAGGCGTGGAGGAGATCTTTACCGATCCCAGGCACCCGTACACCCGGGGGCTTCTGGCCTCGGTGCCCAAACTGAACGAACAGAAAGAACGCCTCTCGGTCATCCCCGGCACCGTGCCCGACGCGGTCCACTTCCCGGAAGCCTGCCGGTTTGCCCCCCGCTGCCCCCATGCCGAGGCAGTCTGCCGGGAACAGGAGCCAGCCCTGCTGCAAATCGACGGAGGGCATGCCGTGGCCTGCTGGTTGGCGGAGGGATATCCCGCTTCACCCGTTGCCGAATCGACCTGAGTATGTCCCAACCGCTTCTGGAAGTCCGCAACCTCAAGAAATACTTCCCCATCATCCGGGGCATCTTTTCCCGGACCGTGGGGCAGGTCAAGGCCGTAGACGGCATCTCCCTGACTATCCAGGAGGGGGAAACCCTCGGCCTGGTGGGCGAGTCCGGGTGTGGAAAAACCACGGCCGGCAGGGCCATCCTCCGCCTGATCGAGGCCACGGGGGGCGAGGTCCGATTTAACGGCGTGGATCTGCTCGCGCTCAAACGGAGGGAACTCCGGACCCTGCGGCGCCAGATGCAGATCATCTTTCAGGATCCCTACAGCTCACTCAACCCCCGGATGACCGTTGGGGGCATGCTGACAGAAGCGTTAAAAATCCACAAGCTGGCAAACGGGAAAGACCTCCAGAACCGCGTGGCCGACCTCTTGGAAACCGTGGGCCTCAGGCCGGACTACGCCCGCCGCTACCCGCACGAATTTTCCGGCGGACAGCGCCAGCGCATCGGCATCGCCCGGGCGCTTGCGGTCAACCCCCGGTTTATCGTGGCTGATGAACCCGTCTCCGCGCTCGACGTCTCCATCCAGGCCCAGATCATCAACCTGCTCCAGGATCTCCAGGACCGGTTCGGGCTCACCTACCTCTTTGTGGCCCACGACCTGAGCGTGGTGGAGCACATCTCCGACCGTGTGGCGGTCATGTACCTGGGGCGCATTGTGGAAATCGCAGACAGTCGGACCCTTTATACAAACCCGCAGCACCCCTATACCCGGGCGCTCCTCTCCTCGGTACCCGTCCCCGATCCCCGCGTGAAAAGACAACGGACTGTGCTCACCGGCGATGTCCCCAGCCCCGCCAACGTGCCGCCTGGATGCCCTTTTCACCCCCGCTGTCCCGAACGGGAGGAGGCCTGTACCCGCGTCGTCCCCGAACTCCTCGAAATCGAAGGGGGCCACAATGTGGCCTGCATTCTGAGAACGGGGCAGGTGGAGCCGGTCGCGGGATAGATCGCTTGGCGGCTCTTGAATTTTGCATAAACGTATGGTATATTTTCATAGTAGCCGGAAACGTGAAATCCACAACGATGAGGAAAACACTGTGAACCGTTTAAAAATATTTACAGCGTTGGCGCTGTTCCTGAGCGCATTCCATGCCGCCGGTCTGTCGAGCCGCGTCGAAGCCCAGTTCCTGGTCAACAAAATCAAGCCGACAACCGACCTGGCCGATATCCCCTTCAACCGTCCCGAACCCAAACACAGGTGGGAGCCGGAGAAAAACGCCTTCTTCCCCAGCCTGCTCGGTTTGGGCACCCCCGGCGCCCGGGCGATCCGAACCAAGTACTTCGCCATCTATTACACCAGCGCCGAAAACACCGCCCGACGCATTGCCGAAGTCGCCGATGACATCTTCGAAGGGATCTCCAGTCACTATCCCACCTCCATCGACCGCTTCGCTCCCGTTCACGTCTATGTAGACGACAGCGTCGATTATTTGGGCAATGCCTATTCGGCTTATTTTTATAACTTTATCATGTTCTGGTCCACGCCGGCGGCCTTCGATACGCGGGGGACAAAGGACTGGATCCGGGACGTGTTCACCCACGAACTGACCCACCACATCACCCTCAAGGCGGCCCACAACAGCCTGCCCTTTATGTTCGGGATTATCAGTACCAGCCAGGCCAACCAGAACCCCGACTTCACCTTTACAGCCCCCCTCTACCACCTGGCCGTCCCCAGCTGGTTTTCAGAAGGCATCGCCCAGTACGAATCCCGAAAAAACAACGGCGACTACTGGGATACCCACCGGGACATGCTCCTGCGCATGGCAACGCTGGAAGACGACCTGCACTCCTACAGCAACATGGGCGTTTTCTCCAAGGATTCTTTTCACTCCGAAATGGTCTACAACCAGGGCTTCGCCCTTCTGAACTACGTCGAAGAAACATACGGAGAGGAGGCCGTGCGGGCCATGGCCGAAAAACGGCCGATCGTCAACTTCAAATCGGCTGTCAAAAAGAGCCTCGGCGTCTCGGCCAACCAGCTCTACCGGGAGTGGACCGAACACCTCGGACAGACTTACGGCGCCCTGGCCGATACCATCCGCGCTGCCGGTGAGCGGGAGGGGGAACTCATCTATGACGGGGGATCCATGGAATACCATCCGGTCTACTCCCCCGACGGCGCGAAGGTGGCCTTCCTGAGCAACGACGGCAGCGACTACAACTCACTGACCAGGCTGATGGTGATGGACCTGACCACGCTGAAAGTGAAAAAAGTCGCCCACGGGAGGAAGTACGGCAAGTATACGGGCAACCGCTTCTCCTGGACGCCCGACGGCAGCAAACTGGTCTACAACAAAACACCCGGGGGACGGTGGGACATCTTCACCTACGACCTGGACACGAAGAAAGAGCGGCGCCTCACCGTCGGGCTGAGAGGCAGAGACCCGGCCGTGTCCCCCGACGGTAAGCAGATCGCCTTTGTGAACAATAGAGATGGCACCAACAGCCTCGGCCTCGTTAACATCGATGGGACGAATATGCGTTTTCTAACCCACCACAACGACGGCACCCAGTACTACGCGCCCCAGTGGTCTCCGGACGGAAAGAAACTCCTCTTCAGCGTCTTCCGGAAAAAAGACCGGGACATTGCGATTATCAACGCCGACGCCGCCACCCTGAAGGCAAAGGCGAACATGAAGAAATTCAGAGCAAGTTCGGGCAAAAAAAAGAAAACCAAACATGCAAAACCGGACAGCGCCAAAGCCGCTTCCGACTCAACCGAAGCCGTCCCCGACAGCATCCGCATCGCCCAGAGGCAAAAAGCCTTGGAAGACAGCCTCAAAGACTTCCCCGACAGCCTGGCCTTTGCCAACAATGCCAACTTTGAAGCCCTGCTCCGCTCCGGCGCCGACGAACGGGACCCGGTCTGGCTGCCCGACGGCAGCGGTATCGTCTTCAGTTCCAACCGGACGGGCGTCTTCAACCTCTACACCTACGACCTGGCAACCGGCAGACAGGAGCAGCTCACAAACCTAATCGGCGGGGCGTTCGCGCCCTCGGTCTCTCCCGATGGGAATGACATCCTCTACGCCGGGTATCACAATGCCGACTACAGCCTCTACCGGATCCAGCGGTCGCTTGCCGTCACCGTGGCCGCCGCGGATACCCTGTCCAGGGACTACCGCAGCATCTACACCGGCGAAGACCTGGACGAACTCTACAATGTGGGCCGGTATTCCAACCGCCTCATCTCCTACGGAATCATGCCCATTCTGGTCCTGGGGCCCACCTTCGTGGGCAATCGGTTCGGCCTGGATCAGATCAGCGCCGGCGCGCAGATGGCGTGGGGAGACCTGCTGGGAAGCGACAACCTTGTGACCGGATTTACCATCGGCAAGAACCTCAGGCGCAGGACCGACCTCAATTCCGACCTGTTCGTCTCCTACCAGAAGAGCCTCCCGGGCATTAGCACCGAACTCAAATCCTACCGACCGAGGCTCTTTATTGGCGCCAGCCGGCAGACCATCAACAGCCTGGTCGACCGGGGCGTGATCGCCAGCCAGCGCGATACCGCCAGCGGCACCCTCATCACCGTTATCGACTCCCAGCAGGTCATCATCCCAAGAGCCACACAGCACACCAACCTCTCGCTGACCGAAGAAGACGATTACAAACACCTCTTCACCGATTTCAGCGTCGGAACCAACATCGGCGTGGGCCGGAACCAGGCCATCACCCTCGCTTACAGCCACCGCCGCTACTCGGAAAATCTTCAGATCACACAGGTGATTCAGGACAGCTCCCGGGTCTTCCAGGCCGATGCGCAAACCGGCGCCCTGACCGACATCACCGACCAGATCCCCGGCACCGGTGTGGATCAGGTTGTCTTAGACGATTTTCTCTACCGGGACCTCACCTTCTTCAAGAGCAACGACCTGAGCGTCTCCTGGCGCTACGCCACTTTTAAACCGGCAAAGGACCAGTATCTCAACCCCACGGGCGGCCGTGCGATTACGTTCAGGTACCGCCGGACCAATGCCACGATCACTGACTCTTTGGCGCTCTCCACAGACCTCAACCAGGACAACGTCCCCGATCCCACCGCAACCGATCCGACCCCCACTCTCTTCCGGGAAGACAATGTGAAGCTGGGGATCAACGAATATGTCGCCTCCTGGAACGAATTCATCGCCCTCCCCGGGCGCACCACCCTCGCCCTCCAGGCTTTTATGGGATACAAAGACAAACCCATCAAAAGAGTACAGCTGGACGGCGGCGCGTTTGAAGGGGCGTTCTATTACCCCCTGCGCTACTATCTGGGCGGATTCGGAACGCTCAGGGGCTATCCCTACTTCTCCACGGCAGGCGGTAAAGCCGTCTTCGGCCGGGCAAGCTTCACCTTCCCCATCTTTCAGAAGGTCGACAAAGAACTGCCCCCCTTCTTCTTCGACAAAATCTACGGCGTCTTCTTCCTCGAAACGGGCGCAACCGGAGACTTCGCCAGGTTGAAGGACATATTCGATGGCTCCAAACTCGACATCAACAAAGACGCCTTTCTCACCGACTGGGGATTCGAGCTGCGGATGCACATGTTCTCGAACTACGGCCTCTCCATGTTCGGCTATTTCCAGATCGCATTCCCCACCCGGAAGCAGATCCCGGATCGGAACGATCCCACCTTCATGCAAGACATAGACAGCCGGCGGATCTACTTCGGGTTCTCGATTTAGAGTCCCTTCAATCCTAAAGGGGAATTGCCAAACCCTCACACAGAAAAGGGATCGGTGTTTCAGCTTCTTCTGGCCATGCGGCCCCATCAGTGGACGAAGAACCTCTTCGTGTTGGCCGCCCTGGTCTTCTCCAAACATCTCTTCGACCCGACCTACGCCGTCGACAGCGGGATCGCCTTTGGTCTTTTCTGCCTTCTCTCGGGTGCGGTCTACATCTTCAACGACATCCGGGACCTGGAAAACGACCGCCAGCATCCGGAAAAGCGTCACCGCCCCATCGCCTCCGGACGGCTGAGCATTCCCGTCGCAGCCGCAGCAGCGCTCCTCATCGGTCTGGCCGTTTGCTGGGCGGCCTTCCGGCTCGACTTCCGGTTCGGGTGGGTCGCGCTGGCCTATGCCGTGCTGAACCTCGGATACTCCGTCTACCTGAAACATGTCGTGATCCTGGATGTGATGATCGTCGCATCTGGGTTCCTCCTCCGCGCCATTGGTGGGGCCTTTGCCATCGACGTGGAAATCTCCTCCTGGTTTATCCTCTGTACCATGCTCCTGGCGCTTTTCCTTGGATTTGTCAAACGCCGGCAGGAACTTATTCTTCTGGAAAGCGACGCTGCGAATCATCGCCGGATCCTCGAAGATTACAGCCCCCAGTTTCTCGACCAGACGATCGCCATCGTCACCTCGGGCGCTCTGGTCTCCTACGCCCTCTACACTATGTCCTCGGACGTCATGCAAAAACTGGGAACAAAGCACCTCAACTTCACCGTCCCTTTCGTTATTTACGGGCTTTTGCGCTACCTCTACCTGGTCTACAAAAAAGGCCAGGGCGGCAACCCCTCCTCCACGATCCTGGGCGATCCATCGCTTTTGATCAACGGAGGCCTCTGGCTGCTGACCCTGGTCGCTGTGCTCTACCTATAAGGGCAAACCATGAACCAGAGCAAAGTCGCGGTCTTACGAACCCGTCCGCAAACCATCCTGGCGGATTACCACCGTCTCATGAACCTGGCCGGTTACCGGGATGTCATCTCCAGGGATGTCGATACAGCCTTGAAGGTCAACATCTCCTGGCACTTCTTTTACCCCGGCAGTTCCACCACGCCCTGGCAGCTCGAAGGCGTCATCCGGGCCATGCGACAGGACGGCTACGATCCCGGCTTGATGCACGCCTGTCACAACCGCACGGTCGTCATCGACGCTCGCCTGGGTGAGAGAGAGAACAAGCAGATCAACGTCGTGGAAGCCCACGGCCTGCGCAACATCCATCTCTACGACGGTGGGGAGGAATGGGTCCACATCCGGGACGCCGTGGGCGACCTCGCCGACAGATTCCTCTGCCTCAACCAGGTCTACCCCGACGGGTTCCACATCCCCAAACGCTTTATCGGGGAGAACATCATTCACCTCCCCACGGTCAAAACCCACGTCTTTACCACCACCACCGGGGCCATGAAAAACGCCTTCGGGGGGCTGCTCAACGAACGCCGCCACTGGACCCACCCGGTCATTCACGAAACCCTGGTCGACCTTCTGATGGTCCAGAAAAAGATCCACCCGGGCGTTTTTGCCGTCATGGACGGCACCTTTGCCGGCGACGGCCCCGGCCCCCGCTGCATGGTGCCCCACCTCAAAAACGTCCTCCTCGCCAGCGCGGACCAGGTCGCCATCGACGCGGTTGCGGCCAAAATGATGGGCTTTGATCCCCTCTCCATCAAATATATCCGGCTCGCGCACGACCGGGGGCTGGGATGCGGCGACCCCCGCCAGATCGAAATCGTGGGCGACCTGAGCGCCGCCGCTGAAAACTGGGACTTCGTCGGCCCCTTCAAAAAAATGACCTTCGCCTCCCGCATGCAGCACAAAATCTACTGGGGCCCCCTCAAAAAACCCATCGAATGGTCGCTCAAAACCGTCCTGGCGCCCTGGGCCTACATAGCCAGCGTCATCTACCACGACAGCTTCTGGTACCCTTTCATCGCCAAAAAGAAAATGCAGGACGTCCTGAGAAGCGACTGGGGCCGCCTCTTCCAAAACTGGGAAAGCCTGACCCCCGATGAGCAGGGATTCGCAGCCGTGGGCGAGGGCGCCGCACAGATCCGGCAGACCGGCCTGAGGGCATTCTGGCGCTCCCTCGGTATCCTGGGCACCTGCATCTTAGAGGCCCCCGAATTCCTCACCCTGCGCAAACGGCAGATCGCCCCCCAGGAATAAGACCGAAAATTGCACCCTGACCCAATCCTCGACACCATCCGGCGCACCGTCCCCGCCCACCTGCCGGGCAGCCCTCCAGTCGCGCACATCGACCCGATCCCCAATCACTCCGGCGTCTTTCGCGTCACCGTCCGGGACGGGCTCAGGCTCATCGCCAAACACCAGATATTCGCCCCCCTCAGCCAACCCTACGACCTCCTCCGGGTCGAAGAAACCGTCCTCCAACGCCTGCACGCAGCCGGATGCCCGGTCCCAAAAGTCTACGGCGTCGAACCCACGCATTCCCTCATCTTCACCGAATGGTGCGGAGACCACACCCTCGACGACATCTGCCAGGAAAACGACCCTTCGATCCGATCCGCCTGCGCCCATCAAACAATCGAGGGCTTTGCCGCAATCCAGGCCGCCTTTTCCGAGCACACCACCGCCCTCTCCCCCCTGGCCTTCCCCGGCTGCGACCCCCCCGGCCTCCTGGCCTCCCGGAAACAGGCCACCGCCACCCTCCGCACAGACCTCCCCTTCCCCCTCTCCCCCCAAACCGCCGTCCGCGCCAACCAGCTCCTCTCAGACCTCCTCAAAACCCTCGGCGGTGCCCCCCCCCTGCTCGGACCCACCGACTACAACGCCCGAAACATCGTCATCAACCCCGAACCAAAAACCCTCCACTTCATCGAATTCTCCAAACTCGGCTGGGACTGGCCCGAACGCCGCCTGGTACAGTACACCACAGCTCTGGGAGCCGGCCGTCCCGACGGCGGTTTCCACACCTTGCTTTCTAAACACACAACCGCCCGCTACGCCGCCCGCGCACCCGACCCGCAGCAGGCCGCCCGCCTCCTGGACGGCCACCACCTCATCTTCCACCTCCTCGCCGCATCCCTGCTGCAAAACGCCCACGCAACCCCCTCACACAACCTCCCCCTCCAGCAAGCCTGGCAAAACCCCAAAGACCGCTTCCACCAGCTCCAATCCATCCTCACCACCCCTCTCAGCGAGAACCCCCTCACCACCGAACTGAGAACCCTCTTCGCCCCCAAATAAAAAGGAACCAGCGGTCGGGGAGCCGGTTCCTTTTTGTGAGGCGGCAGATCGGTCTACCGCCAATCGATAATGGAGGAGAAGCCGGCAGTCGGGGTGCCGGCTTCCTCCCGGAACAGCGGCGGGTCGGGGCCGCCGCCATTCTTCACAACATATAGAACTCAAACGGTGTGCCAACAATTCATCCGGTTGAATTCATAATCATAACACTCTGTTTTTATATAAAATAGCGTGTTTCGCTCCCAAAATATCCGTCTCTGATCTCCCGCAGCGGTCCACCGGATGTCAAATTTGCACCCCTCAAACTGGCGCACCTCAGCCAGAAACCACCCCCAGATGCACCTGAAAAATCCTCCGCGTGGTCTCCATCTCCTCCTCAAGCGCCCCCAGAAAGACCGAACCATCGGCATACCCCACCGCACGGGCAAGCGCGGTCAGAGCCCGTGCGTCCGTCGGCAGGCGGGTCCTGGCCCGTTCGTCCTGCCGGCGCAGCACCTTTTCAACCGTGCGCAGGAAATAGAAAGCCGACCTCAGGTGCGCCGCGTCATCCGCCGGGAGATATCCCCCTTCCGCCAGGCGGTCCAGGCCTTTTAGGGTATTGGGACTCCGCAGGTGAGGGGCGATATGGGCATGCCGGATCTGCAGGGTCTGAACGATAAACTCGATATCCACGATCCCCCCCGGCCCGGTCTTGGTGCTTTTTGGCCCCCGCCGGCCTCCCTGCGCTTCCATCCGCCGCCGGATAGCCACAACCTCCTGCGCCTCGGATTCCGAGAGGCCGCTGCCCAGAACGAACTGCTCGATCCGATCCACGGCCTTCTGCCCGAATTCGGCGTCTCCGGCCACCACCTGGCACCGGGAAAGCGCCAGCCGTTCCCAGGTGGAAGCCCGCTTCCGCAGGTACGCGTCGTACGCATCGTAGGAAAGCGCCATCAGTGCGCTCCCCCCCTCCGGGCGCAGCCGGGCGTCCACGGGATAGAGCATGCCGTAAGGCGTGGACCGACCCAGCATATTCAGGATCTGCTGGGCCAGATCGATGTAAAACTGGAGGTTCCCCACCGGCTCGGAACCGTCGGTCTTACCATCATCCGAATACACAAACACCAGATCTAAGTCCGAACCGAAGTTAAGCTCCCGTCCCCCCAGCTTGCCCAGCCCCAGAACCGCAAACGCAGCCGGTTCGCCCCCGTCCTCCCGGGGAATGCCCCGGCGAGAGACCAGACGATCGTATACCACCCGGTAAATGGTCCTCAGGATCGTCTCGGCCAGCAGCGACAATGCTTCAAACGTCTCAAACGTATCGGTCAGCGCCACCAGATCCCGGGTGCCGATGCGAAGCAGCTCCCGGTTTTTAACCGCATTCAGCGCGGCCGCCACCCCATCGTCGGACACCGCCTGTCCAACCACCGAATCCACCTCGGCCTCCAGTTCCTCTCGGCTCCGGTCCCGGTAGAGCACGTCGGGCAGGGTCAGCCAGTCCAGCAGCGCCGGGTTGCGCACCATCAAATTGACGAGGTACTGGCTGCCGGCGCACAGGGAAAGGAGCAAATCCCGAAGGCCCGGGTGCGTGCCCAGAATCCGGAACAGCGTATCCATGGCGCCATATGCGGAAATCAGCCGCTCCAGATGGCTCAGCGCCTGGTCCGGGTCGGCGGACGCTTGCAGCGCCTGCATCAGTGAGGGCGCCAGCTCCATAAAACTCTGCCGCACCCGCGTGCCCCGGATTCTGGGTACATGCCCGTAGGCCAGATAAATTAGATTGCGGTGCGCCTCCTCCGGCCGGGCAAACCCCAGGTTTTCCAGCATCACCGTCGCTTCGGCGTCTCCCACCTCAATCTCGCACAACGCACCGAAGGACCGCCCTTCCCCCTCGCTCTCTTCGGAAAAGACCCCCCGATAGATGGTCTGAACCGCTTCCAGGTGACGCTCAAGAAGCGCCCTGTACTCCCCCGGCGATGAGAACTCCAGACTGCGCGCCAGAGGCGCCTGCGCCTCCTCAGATTCCGGCAGCGTATAATCGCTCAACCCATGCATCATCTGCAGCCGGTGTTCCACCCGCCGGAAAAGGAGGTACGCCGCCCGAAGCGCCCCGGCCTCCGCCTCACTCAGCGCCGCAGCCTGCCGAAGCTGGCCGATCGCCTCCAGCGTATTGCCCGAACGGGCCTCGGCGTGCACGCGCCCCACCAGCAGCTGCAGGCACTGAACGACAAATTCGATATCCCGAATGCCTCCGGACCGGAGCTTCAGGTGGGTCTCGCCCTCTCCCTTCTCGCCGATATGGTCTTCGATCCGGCGCTTGATCCGGTGGATCTCCTCCACCGGGCTGACCTCGAAATGCCGTGGATAAACAAAGGGCTGGATCGTCTCTAAAAACCGTGCACCCAAACGGTCCGATCCGGCGCACGGGCGCGCCTTGATGAGCATCTGCCGTTCCCAGAGTTCCCCCCGCCGCACGTAGTAACTCTCGTAAGCCGACAGCGGCATTGTCAGTGCGCCCGAAGCCCCGTCGGGACGAAGGCGCATATCGGTCCGGTAGAGAAATCCTTCCCCCGTCGGCTCGGTCGCCGCCTTTAAGATCCCCTCGGCCAGCCGGGAGAAATAGACCTGATTTGAAATCGGACCGCCTTCGGACCCGCCTCCCTCCGTGTCCCCCTCCCCGGAGTAAACAAACATCAGATCGATATCCGAACTGAAATTGAGCTCCCGCCCGCCCAGCTTGCCCAGGCCGATAATTGCGAACTCGGCCCGGCTGCCGTCCCTGTTTTGGGGAGGGCCGTACCGGGCGTCCAGCTCCGGAACCAGCAGATCCAGAACCTGTTGCAAACACACGTCCGCCAGATCCGAAAGCTCGGCCGCCACCTCCTGCATCGGCCGCCCCATCAAATCGCCGGCGCCAATGCGCAGCAGCTCCCGCCGAACCAGACGGCGCAGGGCGTTCAGGCGGGCCTCGGGCGTTTGAAACACCGCCGCCTCTGCGGCGAACTCGGCCGAGAGGTCCGCCTTTGCACGCGGCTGTGAGAGCCTCTCCGGCGTCTCGACCAGCCAGTAAAAGTACTCCGGATCCCGCACCAGCGTATCCGAAAAAAACTGGCTGCTGCCTAAAAGATGCACGAGGAACCGGCAGGTATCCGGATACTCTTCGAGCGCGCGGTAAAACGCAGACCGGCTGAACACCGCTTGCGTCAGGCGTTCGAAATTATTCAGCGCCCTGTCCGGATCCGGCGCCGCCACCAGCTCCCGAAAAAGATCGGCCGGAAGGGGCGGCGCCCCCCCCGGCTCAACCAGCCCCTGCAGGTTGCGAAGAACGCGGTCGGGATCCCGAAACCCGAGGCGGCGCAGCTCCTCCCTCGCCCCCTCCGGCTCCGACAGCAGGTCCTGTGCAAAAAACTGAGCAGGACGGTCCAGATCGAAGAATAGCATCGTCAAAGAGCCTGAGAACCGGTTTCGCCCGTCCGAATCCGAATCGCTTCTTCCACCGCCGACACAAAAATCTTCCCATCGCCCACCTCGCCGGTATGGGCGGCCTTGAGAATGGTCTCGATGGCCCGGTCCAGTTCGTCTTCGGAAACCACCAGCTCGATCTTCAACTTGGGCAGAAAATCCACGTGGTATTCGCTGCCCCGATAGAACTCGGAATGCCCCCGCTGCCGGCCAAACCCCCGGAACTCCCCCACGGACATCCCCACCAGCCCGATCTCCGTCAGCGCATCTTTGACCTGGTCGAGCTTGAAAGGCTTGATAAAAGCTTCGATCTTTTTCACTGGAAATCCCTTATAACAATATGGCGGACAGTTTTCTTTGACAAAAAAGTGCCGTTCACGCAGATTAGGTATCATAGACCACCACGTCAACGATACCCTTTATCTGGAGAGACGGCACAATGGAACTGGCAGAAAAGATACTCAAGAGTTTCAAGATTTCCAAGCCTCAAAAAAAGTTTCTGATGGCTGTGTTTACAGCGATCCTAACAGCTCACGGCAAGATCAATTTTCGTAACCTATCGCGTTACTCTCCTTTGTCACAGAAGACGTATTCACGCCAGTTTGCCAAACCCTTTGAATTTGTGGCCTTCAACCGAGCGGTGATCAATGAAAGCCTGGGCAGAGAAAGTGAACGGATCATCGTGTTAGATGCTTCTTTTGTGTCCAAGTCGGGCAAGCAGACCTATGGTCTGGATTATTTCTGGAACGGTTGTCATCGTCGGAGCGAAAAGGGGTTGGAAGTCTCCAGTGTGGCCATCGTGGATGTTTTGAGAAACACAGGCTTTACGCTGTCCGTTCGTCAAACCGATCCTGGAGATGAACGCCAAATGTCTGAGTCTAAGCCTAAACAGGATGTCGTCAAGGTCAATAAAAAGAAAAGGACCGTCAAGAAAAAGGGCACCAAAAAAAAGGGGAAAGCCAAGTCGAAAAAGCAAAGCTCCAAACAGGCAGAAGACGTCGAAACCCTAACAGATCAGTATTTACAGCACCTGAGTGATGTCAAACCCAGCTTGTTAGAGAATGAAAAATATACCGTTGTCGATGGCTATTTTAGCAAGAAGAAATTTGTTGATGGCGTCCGTGATTTGGATCTACACCAGATCGGCAAATTGCGCTGCGACGCCAATATGCGCTATCTCTACACCGGACCAAAACGGGAAAAGGGAAGCGGAAGGCACAAGACCTATGACGGCAAAGTCAACTGGCAGGACCTGTCTCGGTTTTCATATATCCAAACACAAGATGGCATCGCCATTTACAGTCTTGTCTTGAATCACGTCTCCTTAAAACGCAATTTGAAAGCCGTCGTCTTGCTGGATCACACGAACAAGGACAAGAAGAAATATGCGATCTTGTTTTCAACCGACAAAGACCTAAGTGCCAAGACGATTGTCAGATATTACAAAGCGCGTTTCCAAATTGAATTTATTTTCAGAGATGCCAAACAGTTCACCGGATTGTGCGACTGTCAAGCCAGAGATCAAAAACGGCTGGCTTTCCATTTTAATGCCTCTTTGACAACCCTCAATTTAGCCAAAACGGAACACTTACAAGCCCAATCAGATACGAGACCCATACCCTTTTCCATGGCCAGTGTAAAAGCCTGTTATTTCAACACGTATTTTCTCCAGAATATTTTTTTAATGTTAGACCTCGACCTAAATTTGATTAAAAAATCTCCCCAATACCAAAAACTGCGGGATTATGGCAAAATTGCTGCTTAAAAGTGGCCGAACTATTGTTATAAAAAAAGCGCTTCCTCAATGGTATTGCTCAAGTAAGGGGGGGAATAGAGCGCACACCATTGATAATTGTTTTTCTGCGTTCTCTTTACATCTCTTTTTTTCCAGCTTGTTCACGCCACCTCCAACACCGCCTGTAGATTCTTGTCCGCGATCAGCAGCAGAGTGCGTGCAGCGCCTGATGGGCTACGACGGCCCTGCTCCCAGTCCTGCAGCGTTCGAACCGATACACCCAATAGTTGGGCAAATTGAGTCTGAGAAAGGCCTGCCTTTTTCCGGATCTCGGCAATATCGGGCACATTGATCACACGGCTGTGCTCGCCACGCTTGATTTCCTGGAGGCCTTCGAGAATCTCTTGACCGATGTCCCTCTTAACCTTGTTCATCTTCCACCTCCTTGCGGATCTGCCGTAGAATTTGAGCGGGTATGTTGTCCTTTACATTTTTGGGATAGATCGTCAACATCCAAAAAGTGCGTGCCGTGCTTTTTACAAAGTAGATCACTCTATACCCGCCGCGCTTTCCACGCCCGGGCGCTCGCCACCTGAGCTTACGGACGCCTCCTGAGCCAGGGATGACATCGCCGGCCTCGGGGTCTGCTATCAGGGCCTTTTGCAACTCAGAATACTCTTGATCGGGCAGATATTTCTGCACAAGGCGGGTGAAGAGCTTTGTTTCGATAAAGCTGTACATACTTAGAATATACGGCAATGCCGTATGGTGTCAAGGGCAGGTAGAACCGGAGAGGGTTTAAGAGGAATGAATTCAAATTGGGAAATTCTGCGGTAAAAATTCGGGACAGGATGGTTTTTACTTTTTGTGCGCGAACTTTCGGGGTGGGGCGGTTGGGTTTTGCCTTTGCGCCGCTTTCAGTTAACGATTTCTATATTAAGGTGTTGAGGGTGACGTTGATTATCTTAAGTTTTCAAAATATAAAAATTCCCGAAGCCCACTTCAACAGAATTGTCCCTCCGTCCACATCCCCAAATACGTATTGACAGATTCCCTAAAATAGACTATCGTAAATTCCCTGTATTCCAAAAATCAACGATCTCTGACAAAGGAGCTGCCATGCCATCGTCTCCTGTCATACGCTCGGACGACGTGGACTCCCTCGACTTTCCCTGGGGCGCCATGAAATGGTTGATGAACGATGAAACGGACGCAGACGCCCAGCAGACCTTCGGCATCGTCTACATCAACTCCGGGCAGCAGAATCCACCCGCACTACCACCCCAACTGCGAAGAACTCCTCTACGTCCTCTCCGGCGCCTGTGAGCACACCCTGGGAGACCAATCCTACCGGATGGGCCCCGGAGATCTCATCCAGGTGCCGGCCGGTGTGATTCACCAGGCCGTCAACATCGGCTGGGAGCCCCTCCGCGTCGTCATCTCCTTCTCCTCGGGCGATAGAAAAACCGTATTTCTGGATGAGGAAAAAGCATGAACGCGGCCGGCGACAACAGCGCCATCTTCCCCCCCGGGAAACTCCCTCTGGACCTTCTCTCCCGCCTGCTTCACGGCTACACCGGCCGGGACGAACGCATCCTGGTTGGCCCGCGTGTGGGTGAAGACGCCACCGTCATCGAATTCGGCGAGACCTGCCTGGTCGTCAAAACCGATCCCATCACCTTCGCCACCGACGAAATCGGCCACTACGCGGTCCACGTCAACGCCAACGACATCGCCACCATGGGCGCCCTGCCCCGATGGTTCCTGGCCACCCTCCTCCTGCCCGAAGGCCGCACCGATGCCGCCCTCGTCGAAGCCATCTTTGCGTCCATCCACCATGCCGCGCAGGAAATCGGCGTCACTCTCTGCGGCGGGCACACCGAAATCACCGTCGGCCTGGACCGCCCCATCGTGGTCGGTCAGATGCTCGGGGAAGTACAGCGGGAAGACCTCGTTCAATCCACCGACCTCCAGGTGGGCGACGCCATCCTGATGACCAAGGGCCTGGGCGTGGAAGCCACCGCCATCCTCGCCCGGGAGAAACAGACCGAACTGGCCGGCCGGGGCTTCACCCCCGACCTTCTCTCCAGCGCCCAAAACTACCTTCACGACCCCGGCATCAGCATCCTCAAAGAGGCCCGAATCGCCTGCCGGACAACCCGTGTACACGCCATGCACGACCCCACCGAAGGCGGCGTGGCCACGGCCCTCAGAGAACTCGCCATAGCCGCTGGCGCCGGCCTCGCCCTGAAAGAGGAAGCCCTCTTCGCCTCCGATGAAACGCGCCGGCTCTGCGCCGCCTTCGACCTCGATCCCCTCGGCATCATCTCCTCCGGCGCCCTCCTCATCGGCGTCGCAGCAGGTGATGCAGAGCAAGTGCGGGACGCCATCCGGGAAGCCGGCATCCGGTGCGAAACCATCGGCCGCGTAGAAGACCAGAGCTTCGGCCTCAAACTCCGGCAAAACGGCGCCTGGACCGACCTGCCGGCCTTCGACCGGGATGAAATCGGGAAAATATTTGAATCGTGAGATGGGTGTGTTTCCGGATTGGCTCCGCCTTTCCGAGATCCACCCCCGCTACGCCTGCAAACGTAGAGGATAGGAGTACAAAAGCCTGCTCGAAGTCCCCTGGTGTACCCGGGGCACAGCGTACAGAACTGTCACAAGGCCAGATTTTGCGCATTTTTTAAAACTACCATGATCAAAGGCGTCATCTTCGACATGGACGGCACCATCACCGTCCCTTACATCGACTGGAAAACCCTCCGGGAAAAGATCGGGGCCACACCGGGGCAGACCCTCTTGGAATACATCGACAGCCTGCCGCCCGACCGCTCGGTCTGGGCCAACGATGAGCTGCTTCGGGCGGAAATGGAGGCGGCGCAGAATGCCGATGCGAATGACGGTATCGTGGACCTGGTCGATCACCTCCGGTCGAAAGGCATGCGGCTGGCGGTCGTTACCAACAACCACCGGGAAGCGATGCAGACCGTCCTGAAGCGCTACGACCTCCGCTTCGACATCACCCTCAGTCGGGAAGACGGCGAGATCAAACCCTCCGGCGACCTGATCCAAAAGGCGTTGGACGGACTGGGGCTATCGGCAGATGAGGCCATCGTCATAGGGGACGGCCGCTACGACATCGAGGCCTCCCGCCGCGTCGGCATCCGCTGCATCTACCTCACCAACGGCGCCCCGGCCCTCGATCACACGCCCGCAGTAGAGACCCTCCGGGAGGTTCTGCCCCTCATCGAAGGCGCCGAGGATTTTCCATCCAGCGCTTGACAACCCTTCTCGGGCAGGCTATCTTCTGGCAAAGGCACACAACAGAATACGATTTCCATATCAACACACGCCTCTGGAGGCTCTTAGATGGAATACCCGACCATGTTCCGCATCCGCCAGCACTTCGATGCGCCCCGCATAGACGACATTCCCGCTGCGGTGCGCGCCGAAATCGGCAAGCTCAATCCCGGCCAAACCATCAAACCCGGCCACACCGTGGCCATCTCGGCCGGCAGCCGGGGGGTGGCCAACCTGGACCGGATTGTCAAAACCGTCGTGGAAGAAATGCAGGCCCTTGGCGCATCGCCCTACATCGTCCCTGCTATGGGCAGCCACGGAGGGGGCACCGCCGAGGGACAGGCGGCCATCCTGGCCGGATACGGCATCACCCAAGAAACCATGGGCGCGCCGGTTCGTTCCTCTATGGAGGTCGTCCAGATCGGCGCCACCGACTTTGGCATGCCCGTCTACTTCGACAAGAACGCTTCCCAGGCCGACCATGTCATTGTCGTCAACCGGATCAAGCCCCACACCGGCTTTATCGGGGAGATCGAAAGTGGTCTGATGAAAATGATGCTCATCGGTCTGGGCAAGCACAAGGGCGCGTCTATCTACCACCGGGCCATCATCCACCACTCCTTCGACAAGATCGTGCGGATTGTGGGCAAAATGGTCCGCGAGAAAATGCCGATTGCTTTCGGCGTGGCCACCCTTGAAAACGGCTACGACGAAACCGCACAGATCGCTGCCATCCCCGCTGCCGACTTCGAAGCGGCTGAAAAGGAACTCCTTGTAAAAGCCAAGGAATGGTGTCCCAGGCTCCCCTTCGATGACGTGGACCTTCTCATCGTGGACGAAATGGGCAAAGACATAAGTGGAGCGGGCATGGACACCAACGTCATCGGCCGGAAGCGGAACTACCGGCGGGCTATGGACGGGGAGACCCCCCGTGTGCTGCGCATCTTCGTGCGTGACCTCACCGAAAAGACCCACGGCAACGCCATCGGCATCGGCTTTGCCGAATTCACCACCGATCGCCTCGTGGAAAAGATCGACTACCACGCCATGAACATCAACGCCATTACCGGCCAGTGCGTCTCCGTGGCTGCCGTGCCCATGCACTTCCCCACCGACCGGGAGGTGCTCGACATCGCCCTTGAATCCATCGGCCTCATCGAGGCGCCCGATGCCAGGGTGCTCTGGGTCAAGAACACCCTCGACCTGGGTGAAGTCGAAGCCTCCGCCGCCTACCTGGACATGGCCGACATGCGGGATGACCTGGAGATTCTCACCGGCCTGCGTCCCCTGAGAGTCGAAGCCGACGGCAACCTTCCTCCGTTCGAGGTTTTCTCCAAAGCGGTCGGAGAAAAAGTCACTGCCGGGGTAAAGTGAAAATGCCATCAAAAACGTCATCCGACCAGCCATGGATCTCCAACACGGCCAGGCGAACTCTGAAAGAGGGAGGTCCGCTGTTCGCATTCAACGTTTTCGAGTTCCTCCGTCCGTCGCTCGTCAAGGTCGTCGCCCAGGCCGGATACGACATGCTGATGATCGAGAACGAGCATGTGCTGCACAATGAGGAAACGTTGACCAACTTTCTGGTGATCGCCCGGGACACCGGACTCTGTCCGACCGTGACCATCCAGACAGCTTCCCGGGCCTTCGTGTCGCGTTTGCTGGACGCGGGCGCCCTGGGCCTGGGCCTCTGCCACACGGAGACGCCCGAGCAGGTTTCCGACATGGTGCGCTGGATGAAGTATCCCCCGGTAGGCGAAAGAGCGCTGGCTTCCGGCCCCAGCGTGGGCTATCAAGCCATCGACGATGTGCCGCGTTACTGCGCCGAGGCCAACGATTCGACGCTGCTGACGCTCAAGATCGAGTCCCGCAAAGGGGTCGAAAACGCGGAAGCCATAATGTCCAACGAGTGGGTGGACGTCATCATCTTCGGTCCGGGAGACCTCGCGGCGGACATGGGGCTCCACGGACAATGGGAGCATCCGGATGTGCTTGGAGCGATGGAGGGGGTGATCGAGCTTGCGCTCGCGAGGGGCATCGCGGTGGAGCCGGCTATTTTCCCGCAGGACCGTGAAACCTTCGATCGCCAGCGAGAACGCGGCATCCAGATCTTCGGCCCGACGAGGCGCAGCGAATTCGACGTACTGAGGGAAGCGGCAGCGGCCCTCATCGCGCCATTCCGCGACTAGAATCTATTGACCCTCTGCAAGGAGACCCAGACGTGGCATTTCAGGATCGATTCACCTACTTCTCGCCCACCCGGCTGGTTGTGGGGCGGGGCGCAATAAGCGAAATCCCGGACCTGATCGCCGCGCGAGAAGTAAAAAAGGCCCTGGTCGTCACCGACACCGGGCTGGTCCGGGCCGGCCTGGTCGACCGGGTCACCTCCGTACTGGACACTGCGGGCCTGGCCTGCGCGGTCTACGACGGCGTGGAAGCCAACCCTCCCGTCCATGTGGTCCACGCCTGTGCGGACTGTTACCGGGAAAACGACTGCGACTGGCTGCTCGCCGTGGGCGGCGGCAGTTCAATGGACGTGGCCAAAACCGCGGGCGTTCTCGTTACAAACGGCGGAAAAATCGAGGACTACTTCGGTCCGGGAAAGGTCAAAACCCGCGTCCCCTTTCTCCTCTGCGTGCCCACCACCTACGGCACTGCCAGCGAAGTCACCCCTTTTGCGGTCGTCACCGACAACAACGCGTACAAGGCCTCCGTCGTCGGCCCCGAAATCATCCCCGACATCGGCATCTTAGACGCCGACGTGGCCGTTGCGCTGCCCCTCCCCATCGCCGGGGCCACCGGCATGGATGCCCTCACGCATGCAATCGAGTCTTACACCTCGCTGGCCAGCAACCCGATTTCCGAGGGCCTGGCTCTACACGCGATCCGTCTCATCTCGGAAAACCTGCGGCAGGCCGCTGCCGGCGACCACAACCACGGCGCCACCGAGCAGATGTTGATCGCCAGCAACATGGCCGGCATGGCCTTCTCACAGTCCCGCCTGGGCAACGTCCATGCCATGTCGCATCCCGTCAGTGGACACTACGGCACCGCCCACGGCGTGGCCAACGCCATACTCCTCCCCCACATCATGGACTTCAACCGGATCGCCTGCCCGGCCAAATTCGCCGATATCGCCGTAGCCATGGGCGCCGACGTGGAGGGACTGGACGACATGGAGGCCGCAACCTGCGCCGTAGAAACGGTGGAAGACCTGGGTCGCGACGTCGACATCCCTGAAACCCTCACCGAAGCCGGCGCAAACCCCGAAGGCATCCCGGTGATGGCCGAAGACGCCATGAAAAGCGCAAATATCCAGATCAACCCGCGTAAAACCACCCTAAAAGACGTCACCGCCCTTTACGAAGCGTCCATGTAGGGGCGACCGGCCGGTCGCCTCACCGCAAACAGATCCCACGCCTCTGGAGGCCCATAGATGGAATATCCGACCATGTTCCGCATCCGCCAGCACTTCGATGCGCCCCGCATAGACGACGTTCCCGCCGCCGTGCGCGCCGAGATCGGAAAGCTCAATCCCGGCGAAACCATCAAACCCGGCCACACTGTGGCCATCTCGGCCGGTAGCCGGGGAGTGGCCAACATAGACCGGATTGTCAAAACCGTCGTGGAAGAAATGCAGGCCCTGGGCGCAGCGCCTTACATCGTCCCCGCCATGGGCAGCCACGGGGGAGGCACTGCCGAGGGGCAGGCGGCCATCCTGGCGGGATACGGCATCACCCAAGAAACCATGGGCGCGCCGGTGAGCTCTTCTATGGAGGTCATCCAGATCGGCGCCACCGACTTTGGCATGCCCGTCTACTTCGACAAGAACGCTTCCCAGGCCGACCATGTCATTGTCGTCAACCGGATCAAGCCCCACACCGGTTTCATCGGGGAGATCGAAAGCGGCCTGATGAAAATGATGCTCATCGGTCTGGGCAAGCACAAGGGCGCGTCTATCTACCACCGGGCCATCATCCACCACTCCTTCGACAAGATCGTGCGGATTGTGGGCAAAATGGTCCGCGAGAAAATGCCGGTCGCTTTCGGGGTGGCCACTCTTGAAAACGGCTACGACGAAACCGCACAGATCGCTGCCATCCCCGCTGCCGACTTCGAAGCGGCCGAAAAGGAACTCCTTGTAAAAGCCAAGGAATGGTGTCCCAGGCTCCCCTTCGACGACGTGGACCTCCTCATCGTGGACGAAATGGGCAAAGACATGAGCGGATCGGGTCTGGACACCAACGTCATCGGCCGCAAGCGGAACGACCGGCGGGCTATGGACGGGGAGACGCCCCGTGTGCTGCGCATCTTCGTGCGCGACCTCACCGAAAAGACCCACGGCAACGCCATCGGCATCGGCTTTGCCGAATTCACCACCGACCGCCTCGTCGAAAAGATCGACTACCACGCCACCAACATCAACGCCATTACCGGCCAGCACGTCTCCATCGCCGCCGTGCCCATGCACTTTCCCACCGACCGGGAAGTGCTCGACATCGCCCTTGAATCCATCGGCCTGATCGAGGCGCCCGAAGCCAGGGTACTCTGGATTCCCAACACTCTCGACCTGGGCGAAGTCGAAGCCTCCACCGCCTACCTGGACATGGCCGACATGCGGGATGACCTGGAGATCCTCACCGGCCTGCGTCCCCTGAGAGTCGAAGCTAACGAAAATCTCCCCCCGTTCGAGGCCTTCGGCAAGGAGGTTGAAAAAAAAGTTGCTGCTGGGGTGAAGTGAGGGACTATTTGGGTTGTCTATAATCTCTGCTTTCTGTAGTTTTTAAACGTCGATCTGAAGGGATTGCAGAGGGCAGGTTTATGGCAGAAGAGGTGATAGACCGGTATGGGCACAGGATTTATTTGACCGATGAACGGTGGGAACACATCGTTTCAGAACATCCTGGAATGATCGGTTATCGCGGTCAACTGCTTGAAACGCTTCGGCGCGGCAGAAGAAGACAGGAAGCCCGAGACCCGACCAGATATCGCTACGTCAGCACTTTTCATGATTTGAGCCCTGGCAACAACAGCATCGTGGTCATCGTAAAATTCGGCGTCTCAACTGACGGTTCAGCGAACAATTTTGTGCTGACCGCCTATCAGAAATTCATTCACTCTCTGCAGAGGTAACCGCGGCTATGCGAAGGGTAAATCTCTCCTACGATGAGGTGTCCGATACAATGTACATCACATTTGGAGAGAATCGGCAGGCGATGGGGATCGAACTCAACGAAGACTTTCTCCTCCGCATCGATCCAGAGGCCCGAACACCAATTGGGTTGACAATCTTAAACTATAAGCAAGTTGCCAAATCCGATCCTCTGCCGCTCAGTGGGCTTGAAGACCTCACATCAGACCTGGTTGAGGTCACCCTGCGTATCCTGAAGACGCCTCCAGTTGGTCATCTTGTTGCTCTTTCAGATGACTATCCTCCTCAGATAAAGAGCCGTATTCGAGAGTCCTGCATTGAAGATGTCGTCGGCGTCTGAACAGATATTGATTCTGGTGCAGACGACAGACCTCATCCCTATCAACCTCCTTCCCCTCTTACCTTGATCGAACTCCAAAACCTCTCATTCTCCTATCCCACACAGGCCGGTGAGATCCCCGTCCTCCGGGGCATCGACCTCGCCTTCCGCGAGGGGGAATCCGTTGCCCTCATCGGCGCCAACGGCTCCGGCAAAACCACCCTCATCCGCTGCCTCAACGGCCTCCTCCAGCCCACCGGCGGCGACGTGCGCATAGACGGCCTCTCTGTCCTGAATCCCGACCAGGTCTACGAGATCCGCAAACGCGTCGGCATGGTCTTCCAGAACCCCGACGACCAGATCGTCTCCGCCCAGGTCGAGCGCGAAATAGCCTTTGGCCTCGAAAACCTGGGCGTGCCCACCCCCGACATGCGCCGCCGTGTGGACGAGGTCCTGGATCGCTTTTTCCTGGGCCGCTACCGCATCTATCCTCCCCACCTCCTCTCCGGGGGTGAACGCCAGCGCCTCGCGCTAGCCGCCGTGATCGCCATGCGCCCCCGCTACCTCCTTCTGGACGAACCCACCGCCCTGCTCGATCCCGGCAGCCGTCGCGCCCTCCTCGACCTTCTGAACGACCTCCACCAATCAGCCGACGTTACCCCCCTTCTGGTCACTCAAAGCCCCGAAGAAGCCGCCTGCGCCGATCGTGTGGTCGCCCTTCACAAAGGCCGGGTCGCCCTCGACGGTCCCCCCCAAGAGGTCTTTTCTCAGGCCGACCGCCTCGCACAGATCGGCCTGGCCCCGCCCGCTGCGGCCTCCATCGCCGCCCGAGTCGGCCTTCCCCCGCCCGCGCCCCTCACCCCCGAAGACCTGGCCGACCGCCTCCCGGATTCCCCTGATGGAACGTCACCGTCTCACACCACTCCGCCATCCATCCCCCTCGGCTCCTCCGTCATCACCTCACGCAACCTCCGCCACGTCTACAACCCCGGCCTCTCCACCGAAACCGTTGCGCTCCACAGCCTCGACCTGGATGTGGCTCAGGGCGCTCTCCTCGCCCTCATCGGTCCCAACGGCTCGGGCAAGTCCACTTTCGCCCAGCACCTCAACGGCCTCCTGGAGCCCACCGAGGGCGAACTCACCGTCTGCGGTATCACCCTCTCCAAAACCCGCACCCTCCTGAACCTCCGCCGCCGCGTCGGTCTCATCTTCCAGTTCCCCGAAGCCCAACTCTTCGCCGACACCGTCTTCGAAGACGTCGCCTTCGGCCCTCGCAACCTCGGCCTCCCCGACGTTGAAACCCTCGTGAACCAGGCTCTCCGCGACGTTGGCCTGGCCCCCGAAGCCTTCTCTCCCCGCTCTCCCTTCGCCCTCTCCGGTGGCGAAAAGCGCCGGGTCGCCATCGCCGGGGTGCTCGCCATGCGGCCCGAACTCCTCGTCCTGGACGAACCCACCGCCGGCCTCGACCCCGCCGGCGCTGCAGAGATCGAGACCCTCCTCCTCCGCCTCCAGACCGAAGGCGCCACCCTCCTCCTCATCTCCCACGACATGGACTGCGTCGCCCGCCTCAGCAACCGCATCGTCGCCCTCGACGCCGGCCGCCTCTGCTTCGACGCCTCTCCCCAGGACGCCTTCGCCGACCGGAACCGCCTTCTCGATCTGGATCTGGATCTGCCCGAAGCCATCCGGGTCGCCGACGCCCTCCGTGCAAAAGGCTGGCCCATCCCGCTGGATGCCCTCACTGCCGAAGCTATCGTCCGGAGTCTCGAAAAATAAAAAAAGGCCCCAACCTTTTCAGGCTGTGGCCCTTTTCAATTTGCTCGTGAATCAGAAGGTGAGAATCGGTTTCGATCTTGCATTTATTCCGAATTCATACCGGGAATTTGCGGTGTTGATACAAAAACCTTCTGCATCACCAACGACCTTCGCCTTCGCCCGCCGGTCCGCAAAGGCCAGTATGAGCACGTCCCCTTCCGTGGACGCCAGCACCCGGGTCGAGGAGTTACCGGCATCCGGTATAAAGCTCTTCAGGCTGCCCGCTGCCAGCCCTGAAGGGGCAAACGGGACAACCTCGGTCTCAAACCGGATGTCGTCCGGATAGACGGGCAGCACCTCCACCCTCCGGCGTCCGGCGCCGAACACCGCGTGCGTCCGTTTAATCTCCTTGAGATCGACCGGATTGAGCTTCCAGGCCAGCGGCCCGTTTCCCGTTTCATCCCCCAGGCCGTCTTCAAAGTCAAGCGCCAGCCGCCTGCGCCCCGGGCATTTCAGGTCAATGTGAGAAATATCGCACTTCGTCCCCGTGCCCACCATCTGAATTCCGCCCCCAAACGCCAGCAGCGTATTCGACTTGATATAAAACGTCCGGGGTATTGTACGCGATTTCAGCTTCTGAGAGTCCAGGCCCAGCTCGCCAAAGGCCGCCCGGTCGTCACACCGTTCTCGGCGGCCGTCCAGCTCAATCTCAATGAACGGCCGGTCCCCGGGCCGATTGAACCCGCCCCACAGCACCCCCACATCGTGCCACATCCCCGGCTTGATCACCACCGGCTGTGCCTCCACCTGAACCTCCGTGTTACGCTGGCTATGCACACAAAACGCCAGCGCGCCGTCCTTCAGGAACCCCAGATTGAACGTGTTCACCCGGGTGCCCATCCCCCCCGCGCCCCCGATCCCGGTATTGAACAACACCTGCGGCCGGTCCCCGTCGATCTCCGCGTTCAACCGAAAACGCATCCGAAGCTCGCCTGCATGCGGGTTGAAATACGGCTTCCGCTCGTACTGCAAACAATCCCGTCCGTTCAGCCGGACAAACGGCGTTCCGTCCTCCCGCAGCGCCTTCACCCTCCGGGGCTTTCGCCTCAGCGCCACCAGCAGCACCGGCGGCTCCCCGTGCAGCAGCCAGTACTCATGCTCGGTCCGGACCGAACGCACATCCAGCCGGTCGAACCCGTTCCCGGCCTCCAGCCGCCCCGGAAACGCCACGACCTCGTTCTGTCCCCCCACGCACGGCAGGCTGCCGCACGCCACCGGCTGCGCCTCTTCCGCCGAAATCATCTTCAACACCGGCTGTCCTTCCCACTGCACGTGCAGATTGCTGAACCCGTGCGCGCCGCCGCCTTTATACCCACTGATACAGGCAATCATCGAGCGGGTGTCCCAGGAACTGCGCAGAAGGGCCGTCTCCCCGTAATACGCCTTCGTAAACTTCCGGGACAGCGGCGCCGAAACCCGGCGGCCACTCGGCTCAAAATCCGGGTCATAATAGCAGTAAACATACGGCCCGTAAGCGATCATGCACTCCGCGCTCGAACCCTTTACACCCATCCCGAACCGGTAGAACCGGCCCAGCCTCGGATCTCTCAACGCCGTGGCCCGCAGGTCTCCGTCACCCGCCTCCTGCGCCAGCCTCAGCAGCGTTGGCGAACACGCATCGAGCTGGCTGCCTGAAAGCAGGTTCGCATTGCCCGGATAATACAGCCGGTCCTCAATCACCTCCGGGGCCGCAAGGTGGTAGCGGAACCATTTCAGCGGCCGCTCCAGCCGTTTCGGGAATTCCTTGTAGAGATCCACCCCCGTCACATTCCGCAGCGCATCCGCAAAGTGCAGCATCCACAGGTTCTCCCATGGCCAGAACGTTGGCCCGTCTCCCGGTTCTCCGTCCTTCCCGCAACCGTTGGGCATAACCCCGCTCCGGAACCGGTCGATCACCGCCTCGACCCAGGCCGATGCGTCCGAACATTTACCCAGCAGGTGGAGCGCCGCCACCCCGAAGTGCCCGTTGTCCACCACCGCGTGGTGGCGTCCGTCCGGGGAGTGCCGGTTCGCCTCCACATCGGGCCACCACCGCTTCATCAGCCCGATCAAGCAATCCGTTACACGGTCCTCTTCGGACGCGGAAAGTTCTCCCTCCAGCAGGTCCAGTCCCAGGGCGAACGCCTGCATGTACCGGTTCGCCGTGTAAAAATGTTCTTCAACCCGGTCGCTGTGTTCCCACCCGGCCGCAGCCAGCATCCAGGCTTTCGCTCGCCTCAGCCAGCGCGCATCCCGTGTGGTGCGCCAGGCGAACGCGTAGTTTTCAATCAGCGCCGTGGCCTGCATCCCCGTATAAAACGTCAGGTAAAGCTGATGGTACGGGTGGGGGCTGTCCGGCCGCTCGGGAACCCGCCTCCAGGGCCTGCACGACGTGAACGCCTCGCAGTCCGCCAGGATATTCTTAAGAATCCGTTTGCGCACCGGATCCTTTGGAGGCGCAAACCGGTAGTCTGGATCGTCGGTCGGGCGATAGAGACGGGGGTGGGTGTCGCGGATAATGGGAAGGGACATTCTGGTCTCCTCTTAATGGTGAAAAGGCGGGCGACCCGGCGAGTTATAAAATCGTCCGAAATCTCATTCAACACCTAAAATATAGCCATCCAACCCCAAAATCAAGCCTGTCCTGCCCCTGCCTTCCCGGTAAATCCTCTTGACAGAATCCCCCTCCACCGGTAACTTTCTCCCCGACCTTTTACACCCACCTTGCATCTCAGTATCTCAATGACCGCGCCCTCCACCTCCATGCTCCTCCTCCAGAACGGCCGCGTTATCGACCCGGCCAATGCGCTTAACAGACCGGCCGACCTGCTGATTCGGGACGGCCGTATTGCCCAAATCGAAAACCGAATCGATCCACCTCCAGGCGCAGAGACCATCGACGTCACGGACAACCTCGTCGTTCCCGGCCTCATCGACATGCACGTCCACTTCCGAGACCCGGGGTTCCCCGAGAAAGAAACCCTTCAAACCGGCTGTCAGGCCGCTGCGGCCGGCGGGTTCACCGCCGTGGCCTGTCTGCCCAACACCGATCCACCCACCGACACGCCCGAAGTTGTCCGCCACATCCTCGACAGAGCCGGCGACGCCGACGCCCGAGTCTACCCGATCGCCTGCGCCACCGTAAAGATGGCAGGCCGGGAGATCGCCGACACCGAGGCCCTCCTCAACGCCGGCGCCGTGGGCTTCTCCGATGACGGGCTTCCCATCGAATCTGAAGACATCATGCGCGAACTCCTCCGGCGGTCGGAAAAACACCGGTTCCCCATCTGCCCCCATTCCGAGGTCTTCGACCTCACCCGGGGCGGGCACATGCACGAGGGCGCCGTCTCTCGAAAACTCGGCATCAAAGGCATGCCAGCCGAAGGCGAAGCGGCCATGGTCGAACGGGACATCAACCTCGTCCGCGAAGTCGGCGGCCGCCTCCACATTCTCCACACCAGCGTCCACCGCGCAATCGACCTCGTCCGGAAGGCCAAGGCCGAGGGTCTCGCCGTCACCTGCGAGGCCTCTCCCCACCACTTCACCCTCACCGACGAGGACGTGTCCATCTACGGCGCCGCCGGCAAAATGAGCCCTCCTCTGCGCTCGGCCAACGACCGGGAAGCCGTGCTGGAGGGCCTGGCCGACGGCACGGTCGACGCCCTGGCCACCGACCATGCGCCCCACACCACGCAGGAAAAACTCCGGACCTTTACCGAGGCCCCCAACGGCATTCTCGGCCTCGAAACCGCCGTCGGACTCGTCTTCACACGCCTGGTCGAACCCGGCGTGCTCCCGGTTGCGGACGCCATCGCCAAACTCACCGCCGTGCCGGCCCGCATCCTGGGAATCGAAGGCGGCGCTCTCACCCCGGGCGCCCTTGCGGACGTCACCGTCATCGACCCGGCCGAAACCTGGACCGTAAACGCCCTCAGCTTCCGGTCCAGATCCCGAAACACCCCCTTCCACGGCTGGACCCTGAAGGGCCGCGCAGTGCTCACGATTCTGGGAGGGCGCATCACTCACAGACGCTAAGGAGTGCTTCTGCATGAAGGCCATACTTGCGCTGGAAGACGGCACAGTCTACGAGGGTCAATCCTTCGGCGCCCCCGGAGAACACGCCGGCGAAATCGTCTTCAACACCAGCATGACCGGCTACCAGGAAATCCTCACCGACCCCTCCTACAAGGGCCAGATCGTCACCATGACCTATCCCCTCATCGGCAACTACGGCATCAACCCGGCCGATGTGGAATCCACAGGCCCCCAGGTCGAAGGCTTTGTTGTCAAAGAATACTGCCCGCTTCCCAGCAACTGGCGCTCCGGCGAATCCCTCGGAGACTACCTCAAACGCCACAACATCCCCGGCATCCAGGGCGTGGACACCCGGGCGCTCACCCGGCACATTCGCACTCAGGGCGCCATGAAAAGTGTCCTCTCCACCCAGGACCTGGACCCCGACAGCCTGGTAAAAAAAGCCCAGGCCTCCCCCGGTCTCGTCGGCCGGGACCTCGTGCGCGAAGTCACCTGCCAGGAACCCTACCACTGGACCGAGGGGCTCTACGACCTTACAAAGGGAGAGCCCTGCCGCCTCCAGGAAAAGGCCCGGTTCCGGGTGGCCGCCTACGACTTTGGAATCAAACAGAACATCCTCCGCCACCTTGTCCAGCAGGGATGTGACGTCACCGTCTTCCCCGCCGATGCCCCGGCCGGCCAGCTCCTTGAAATCGACCCCGACGGCATCTTTCTCTCCAACGGCCCCGGCGATCCGGAACCCCTCGTCTATGCCGTCGAAAACATCCGTAAACTCATCCAGGAGCGACCCACCTTCGGCATCTGCCTGGGCCACCAGCTCCTCGGCCTGGCCCTGGGCGGCCGAACCTACAAGCTCAAATTCGGCCATCGGGGCGCCAACCAGCCCGTCAAACAGCTCAAAACCGGCAAAGTGGAAATCACGTCCCAGAACCACGGATTTGCCGTAGACATGGATTCCCTGGACCGGGACGCCGTGGAGCTCACCCACATCAACCTGAACGACAATACCCTCGAAGGCCTGCGCCACAGAGAACGCCCTGTCTTCTGCGTCCAGTACCATCCCGAGGCCTCCGCCGGCCCCCACGACGCGGAATACCTCTTCAAGGAATTCATCAACCTGATGGAAAACACAGGATAGGGGCGCATTTTTCATGCTCTTTCCTGGAACCCTCAGCCCTGTTCAAACGTCTATAATTTAGAGCTTAAAGCCTCTTGACAAGACGCCGTAATTGTTGTATTCTATCTCTAAGTCCTCCACTCCTTCATCTCTGGCCGGGAGGAAGGGTTCAAAAATGTTCAAATCCTCGATATTTGCACTGGCGGTCCTCTTTTTATCGGCCCCATTCGCAGAAGCGGGCGTGGGCCTCTCATCCGAAACGGTCGACGTCACCACCAGCCTGACGCCTGAAAAAGAGTTCTCCACGGCCCTGGTGCAAACGCAAAAATTCAAGGGCCTGTTCGATTCCAGCCGGTTTTCTTTCCAGAACACAATCGGCATGAGCTTCCGTTCGGGCGGCCGTGGGGGCCTCAGCCAGTACTACCTCAACACCATCACCTACAAAGCCGCCAAACCCCTCACCATCCAGGCCCAGGTCGGTCTCGAGCACAACCTCTACGGCTCTCCGGCCATCGGCCCATCCGGCAGAGGGGGAAACGTAAGAATCGTTGTGCCTTATCTGAGGGCGCTCTACCAGCCCAGGCCCAATATCCAGATCGAAATCCAGTTCAGCAACCGTCCACATTATTACGGTTATGGGGGGGGCTATCCGTATTGAGAGCGACCCCGGCCTCCGATAGATCCACCTGCTTAGCGGGACATGTGCACGGTTGATCCGTGCGGTGTCCCGTTTTGTTTTTCGGTACAATCGATGACCCGACGGATCTGGTGGCTGCTTGGCCCATTCATCGCCCTGGCATCACTCATCGGCCTCGTATCGACTCGTTGGCACCCGGACAACAGGGCGCCAGCGCCACCGAAGGCCGGCACCTTCAAAGAAATCCACGTGGAGATTCTCAACGGGTGCGGAACCGATGGGATCGCGCGCCGGGTTGGCCGCCACCTCCGCAGCCTCGGGTTCGACGTGATGACCCTCGAAAACGCCGAAAGCTTCAACTACCCCGAATCGATTGTCATCGACCGCGTGGGCAAACCCGACTACGCCCAAAAAGTCGCCGAAGCGCTGGGCATAAAAAACCGGATCCGGCAGATCATTCCCGATCCGTTCCGCATCGAGGAAGTAACGGTCATCATCGGCCGAGACCACACCCGCCTGTCCCTCCCACCGCCTCGGTAAAAGGAGTCCCTCTGTGCCCGATTCGACCCGCCAAATTCTCGACCGCTGTATCGAACTCCTCCAGTCTAAGAAAGCGGAGGATATTCTGGTGCTCGATCTCCACGATATCGCCGACTTTACGGACTACTTCCTCATCTGTACGGGAAATTCAGACGTCCACGTCAAAGCCCTTTCAGATACGGTTCAGGAAGGGATGAAAGCAGCGGGACATCGCCCCTGGCACATCGAAGGCTACGAGGCCCGGACCTGGGTGCTATTCGACTTCGTCGATCTGGTCGTACACCTCTTCCAACCCGAGGCCCGGGTCTTTTACGGCCTCGAACGCCTCTGGGGAGACGCCCCCGCCGAACAGATCGAAGAGGACGCCTCTCTGGTAGAAACCCCCTGATTCTATTTCGGAATTGTACGAGGTTTCCATGCCCGTCGCAACCCTCATATGGAAAAACAACGCCCTTCGCCTCATCGACCAGACCCGGCTTCCCGAGCGCCTGGTTCACATCGACTGCCGTGATGTGGAAACCGTCGCCGAGGCCATCCAGAACCTCAGGGTGCGGGGCGCGCCCGCCATCGGGGTTGCGGCCGCCTACGGCGTTGTCATCGGCGCCCAGGAAACCCTCGCCGCCGGAAAGGATGTCGAGGCCGGGGTTCGGTCCGCCATCGGCCGGCTCTCCCGGACGCGTCCCACCGCCGTCAACCTGTTCTGGGCCCTCAACCGGATGGAGCGCGTCCTGGACGGTTTGGCCGGAGCCGCCCCCCAGCAGGTCCGGGATCGCCTCCTTGAGGAGGCCCACGCGATATTTGAAGAAGACCGAAAGGTCTGCCGGCAGATCGGCAAAAACGGCGCGCAGCTCCTCACCACCGGCGCCACCGTTCTCACCCACTGCAACGCCGGCGGCCTGGCCACCGCCGACTACGGCACCGCCCTGGCCGTGGTCTACGCCGCTGTGGAAGCGGGCAAACAGGTCGCGGTCTTCGCCGACGAAACCCGCCCTCTCCTGCAGGGCTCACGGCTCACGGCCTGGGAACTACAGCAAAGCGGGGTGGACGTCACCGTCATCTGTGACAACATGGCCGGCGCGGTCCTGCGGCAAAAACAGATCGACGGCGTCATCGTCGGCGCCGACCGCATTGCCGCCAACGGCGACGTGGCCAACAAAATCGGCACCTACGGCCTGGCCATCCTCGCCCGCGAACACAACGTGCCCTTCTATGTGGCCGCCCCCCTCTCCACCATCGACATGTCCCTCTCGGGCGGCGACCAGATCCCCATTGAGGAGCGCAAGTCCGAAGAGATTACCCATGGGCTTGGCAGACAGACCACCCCGGAGGGCGTGAAGGTCTACAATCCCGCCTTCGACGTCACGCCCAATTCTCTGGTCACGTCCATCATCACCGAAAAAGGCGTGGCCGCCCCCCCTTATGAGGCCGCCTTCCGGGCCTGGTTTGACGAGGTCCAATCTTAGGGGCTCCTGTCTGCCCCAGTTCCCCATTCATCAAATCCACATATTGGGTGTCCGTATTTTTTTTCCACAACATATGGCACAACTGCCCGATTCTGCTCCCTGAATTGGGTTTTTATATGCCCGTCTGATATACCTGCCCATTTTTGCCCTAAACCCCTGATTTACCGTAGACATGGCTCAAGAAAAATATTGACAAAATACGCTTTGTGCCTTAAAATATAGCTCCCTTTGATAAACAAAACGATGACCCGGTCAGCCGGGGCATCCTGCGCTTTGTGGTCTGTGGCGTTTTCTCTCACATAACTCTAAAAATAACCACTGGCGCCTCATGAAAATACCGAAACTTCGGGATATTTTTTTATGGGGGGGCTTCACCTGCGCCCTCGGCTGTGCGGGCTCCATCCAGGAAGCCGTCCTGCCCGCGTCGGCGGTCAGAGAAGAGTTTGACCCGCAGACGCTCAACGACGAAGACTTCCTTCTAAAGCCGCCGGCTTCCGGCTCTGCCACAACCGTTCAGCCGCCTGCGGGGCGCCCGGCCGGCCCCTCAAAACAGATCGACGGCTACCGCGTCCAGATTGCCGCTGTGCTGGACCGTGCCAGGGCCGAAGCGTTCCGCTCTGAAGCCGAGGGAAAGTTTGACGCGCCGGTGTATATTCACTACGATGAGGACACGCACCTCTACAAGATCCAGGTAGGCGACAGCCGAACATCCGGGAAGGCGGACCTCCTCCGGAAAACAGCCAAGAATCGGGGGTACCGGGAGGCCTACGTCGTACGCGCCCGGGTCGAAGTGACCGCTGCGCCGGCGCGTCGGCCGGCCACCGTTTCAGGCTATCGCATCCAGATCTTCTCGGCCTCCAGCCAGCAGGCCGCCGAGCAGGCACAGGCGCAGGCCCGGAACCTGCTTGGCAGAGAGGATGTCTACATCGAATTCGAACCGCCGTTCTTTAAGGTCCGGATCGGAAACTTCCGAAAACGGAAGGAAGCCGAAGAATTTCTCAAAATTGTGAAGAAACACGGTTACGATACCCCGTTCCCCATTGAGACGCAAATTTCTGTTCTCCCGGAATAGTCTTCCCTAAATCACCGGGTGTAGTCTATGGAAACTCCCCCACGATGTTTTTATAGGGCGGCCCCATGCCTCCTGCTTGCTCTCTTTTTGGCAGGTTGCGCGGCATCCCGCCTCCAGACGCCGGAGAACCCTGCGCAAACCCTCTCCTCTGAGGCCGTAGATGCGCTCGCCGACAGCGCCCTGGGCACGGCTGAAGACCACCCTCACCATCAGGCATACCGTCTGCTCCGCCAGTCCTTCCAGGACCTTCAGGCCGGCCGTCAGATGGATGCGCAAAGAGCCCTCGATGGCGCATCTATCGTTTTAGCCAACCTGCTCATCACCCGCAGCCTGTCGCCCGACCGTCTCGCCGGTCTCGTCCGGGTCTGCCTGGAACTCTACCGGGACCTGCTTTTGCCAACCGCGCCGGTAGACCCCAATTCGCCCCTTGCGCTCCTGCTAAGTGTCCTCCCCGAAAGCATCATATCCCATATAGAGAACCATCCCCACTATCGAGAACTCTGGATCCGTAGGCTGGCCGGTAGCGCCGACGTGCCCGTCGATTACACCCCGGAAGTCGTAGAGAGCATCCGCTATTTCCAGACCGACGGACAGGACGTTTTCAGACGCTGGCTCTCCCGGTCTGGAACCTATATGCCCATGATCCTGGAGATCTTTCGGGAAGCGGGTCTGCCCCGGGACCTCGCCTACAAGGCCATGATCGAAAGCGGATTCAACCCCAGGGCCTATTCCCGGGCAGGCGCCTCCGGCATCTGGCAATTCGCACGCTACACCGCTCCGCTTTACGGCCTGAAGCGCAATACGCTGGATCGACGAACGCCGGGACCCGGTGAAGTCCACCCGCGCGGCGGCTCGGCACATACAGCACCTCCACACCCTCTTCGGCGACTGGCGGCTGGTCATTGCCGCCTACAACTGCGGGCAGGGCCGGCTGGACCGGGCCATCCGCAAATCGGGCACCCGGGACTTCTGGAAACTCAAAAGTCTCCCCAGAGAGACCCGCAACCACGTGCCCCGCTTTATGGCCGCACTGCTCATCTCCAAAGACCCGGAATGGTTTGGATTTGGCGACGTTGTCTACCAGGACCCCCTCGCCTACGACACGGTCCCGATCTCGGAATGGATCGACCTGCGCCTCGCCGCCGAATGCGCCGGAACCTCCCATGAAACCATGCGTCAGCTCAATCCGGAACTCCGGAGAGGATATACGCCGGCAGCGCCGGTCCGCGAGGTCTACCCTCTGAGGGTGCCTCTCGGCGCCTCCGACCGGTTCCGAATCAACTACGCCCGGATTCCCGATAACCGGAAAGTCCGGATGGTGGACTACCGCGTCCGGTCTGGAGACACCGTATCCGGCATCGCAAAAGAGATGGGCGTGAGCACACAGGCCGTCCTGGACGCCAACGGCATCCGCAACCCCAGGCGGTTGCGGGCGGGCAGACGGCTCAAAATTCCCATCGGTCCCGAATCCTACACCCGTGCCAGCAAGCTGTCCAAATCCCAGATCGATGCATCGCCCGATCCTTCCCGGCACATCCGGCTCACGCACACTGTGCGTAGAGGCGACACCCTCTGGGACATCGCTCGGCGAGAAGGAGTCCAACCGGAGCAGCTCCGGATCTGGAACGGTCTGACCGGACATATCTTCCCCGGCAACCAGCTTGTCATCTGGAAGCCCGTTGACCCTCCCGTCCAATACGCCAGAGCCCGGCTGCCCATCGGAAATTTCTACACCATTAAACCGGGCGACACCCTCTGGGACATCGCTCGAACCTTTCACACCAGTGTGAAAGACCTGAAAAAGTGGAACGGGATAAGACATGCCTCCCGCATACGCGCGGGCGAAAAACTCCTTGTCCGACCGGCCGATGAGACCCACATAGACTGATTTGGGCGATTTAACCCTTCACCATCAGGGGATAGAGGTTCTGAAAGGATGAGCATCGTTCGCAATATACTGCTGATTGCGCTGGCATTGCTTCTTCAAACCTCCTGGGTGCATAAAATTGCCATCTTCGGAACAACGCCCGATATCGTCCTGCTGGTCCTGGTCTACATCGGCATGTCCGAAGGCCAGGTCGAGGGCACTGTTTTCGGGTTTGCCTCCGGCTTCTTGCTCGATGTCTACGATCCGGAAGCCATGGGAATCAATACACTGGCCAACAGCATGGTCGGTTTTGCCGTGGGATACAGCCGCATCGGGATCGCTGCAGAAGAGATCCGGGTACAGGCCCTGCTCCTTTTTCTGGCCAGCATCCTGCACGACCTGATCTATTTCACGCTCTATTTTATTTCGAATCCATCGGCAATTCTCTTTTCCATGCTGCGCCACGGGCTGGGAACCGCCTGTTATACCGCCTGTGTAGGCGCAGGCTTTTCTCTGCTGCTGTCGATCCGTTTTGGTGGGGGGGCCCATCTGAATGCACGAAGACTTCATGGATAATGGCACGCGGGAGCGCCGGGCACGCTGCCTTCTGGGAGCGGTCCTCATCCTGTTCGGCATTCTCTCGGTCAGGCTCTATCTGCTGCAAATTGCAGACTGGGAACAGTACCGCATCCAGTCCGAAAAGAACACCATGCAGCCGGTGCCCATCGAGGCCAGCCGGGGTCTGGTTCGAGACCGCAACGGGGTCATCCTGGTCGACAACCGCCCCTCCTACACCATCTCGGTCATCCCTCCCCGTCTGTTTCGCAATACCGACCCGTCCATCCGAAAACGGGTGGTCTCCCGGCTCAGCCAGACCGTCGGACTCTCCAAGGCGCGGATCGTGGAAAAGCTGTCCTCCCGGAAGCGTCATTTCTACGAACCGGTGAAACTCAAACGGGACGTCGGGTTTGAAATGGTCTCGATGATCGAAGAAGACCGCTACGACCTGCCCGGCGTGGAGATCCAGGTTGAAGCCAGGCGCGGGTATTCTGCCTTTAACGGCCCGTTTCCGCTGGCCCCCCATATCCTGGGTTACGTGGGCCTCATCGATGCGGACACGTACTCTCAGATGGCCCCTTTGGGCTACAGCTACGACGACCAGATTGGCAAACGCGGCATAGAGCGGCTCTGCGAAACCCGGCTGCGTGGACGGGACGGCGTCAAATACATCGAAGTGAATGTCCGGGGACGGGAAGTGGGCAGTTTTCCAGACAAAACCGAACCCCCCGTGGCGGGACAGGATATAGTACTCACGCTCGACTGGCGGCTGCAGCTGGCGGCCGAGCACACACTGAACGACACCCTCAAAGGCAGCATCGTGGCCATGGACCCCAACGACGGCGCCATCCTGGCCATGGTCAGCAAACCCGGGTTCCACCCCCGGTCGATTCGCAACCATCAGGAGTGGAACGCGCTCCAGTCCGATCCCCTCAAGCCGCTGTTAAACCGGAGCATCCAGGGAGAGTATCCCCCCGGATCCATCCTCAAAATGGTCACGGCCGCCGCCGCCCTGGAGATGGGCCTGCTGGCACCCGGCGACCTCCGCTACGATCCCTGCGAAGGAGAACTGGAAGTGGGCGACCGGGTGTTCCGGTGCCACCATGCCGCCGGACACGGCGAATTGAACCTCCGCCAGGCCCTCATTCACTCCTGTGATATCTTTTTCTATCACCTCGGCCGGGAGGTCGGCATTGCCAAGTGGAACCACTACGCCAAGCTCCTGGGCTTCGGCCAGCCCACAGGCATCGATATTGCCCAAGGGGGCGACGGAGAGGCCAACGGACTGATCACAGACCGTGCCTACTACGAGATGCACCGTGGCAGATGGGTAGAGGGGTTCATGCTCAACCTGACCATCGGCCAGGGAGAGACCACCACCACCCCGATACAGATCGCTCGCTACGTCAGTGCGCTTGCGGTAGGCGCTCTGCCCCGGCCCTACGTTCTGAAAAGCGACGCCCCAAATGTCCGATCGACGCCTGTGCAGATCTCGGCCCAGACTCTCGAGCAGATCCGCGACATCCTCCTTGGCGTGGTAGAAAGCCCCTATGGCACCGGCAGGGGGGCTCGTGTGGAAGGGATTGCCGTGGCCGGAAAGACCGGAACGGCTCAAAATTCACACGGTGAGGACCACGCCTGGTTTGTGGCGTTCGCGCCCGCAGACGCGCCTCGGATCGTGCTTGTGGTGCTGGCGGAAAACGCCGGCCAGGGGGGGGAGGTTGCCGCGCCCATTGCCCGGAAGATTCTGGAGACCTATTTCCAGACCATCGCACCCGAACAGGATTCGGATATGACCGTAGCCGCCAGGATCTCTTCCAGGGCACCGCTCGCAGAAAAGTTGTCTGTCCCGGCGTCCATCTCGCCGTCTCCAGATCCTCCGGTTCACCTCATCTCAAGGTAGCCGCCGATGAGTATCTCCCGTTTTGTTTCGCGCGAACTCGACCTCTCCCTCCTCACGGTTGTCTGCCTGACCACTCTGCTGGGCATTGGCATGATCTACAGCGCCACCTACAACTGGGATCTGGGCACTGCCGGAAAAGTCTACGAAAAACAGATCGCCTGGTCCTTGATCGCCCTGCTGGGACTTGTGCTAACGGTTGCCATTCCACTGAAATTTTACTATGCCTTCGCCTATATCCTGTACGGCATCGCCATGTTTCTGCTCGTCCTGGTCCTAGAATTTGGCGACCGCCGGTGGTTCAACCTCGGGCCCATCCACGTTCAGCCCTCCGAACTGGCCAAAATTGCCACCGTCCTGGCCCTGGCCCGATATCTCTCCAAACGTAACCTGAACCTGAACCGGGTGCGCACCTTTGTCGCGCCTGTGCTCCTGGTTATTATTCCCACCCTCCTGGTCTACAAACAGCCCGATCTGGGCACCGCGCTCGTCTTTGGGGCCATCCTTCTTCCCATCCTCTTCTGGGCCGGGCTTCGCGCCGTTGTCCTTTTTTTTATTATCTCGCCCGCCCTCAGCCTGATCTGCGCGTTTAACAGCTATACACTCGGCGTCCTCATCCTCATCCTGGCGGGCGCCCTGTTCTGGGTGCGTCCCAGTCTGCCGGCCGTTCTCACCGTCGTCCTGGTCAACCTCACCGTTGCTGTGGGCGCGCCCTATCTCTTCTATCACAAACTCCACGATTACCAGCAGCGGCGAATCCTCACCTTCTTAAATCCCGACATGGACAAACTCGGCGCGGGCTACCAGGCCATTCAGTCCCGGGTCGCCATCGGCTCCGGGGGTCTCAACGGCAAAGGGTTCCTGCAGGGCACCCAGACCAAACTCGCCTTCCTTCCCGAACAGCACACCGATTTCATCTTTTCGGTCGTCGGCGAAGAATTGGGATTTGTCGGCGCCCTGGCCGTCCTGGCCCTCTTCTTCTTCATCATCTGGCGGGCGATCCAGATCGCCGTCCAGGTCAACAGCCGCTTCTCCAGCCTGGTTGCCACCGGGCTGGTTTCCATCCTCGTCTTCCACATCTTTGTAAACATTGGCATGACCATCGGCGTCCTCCCCGTCACCGGACTCCCTCTGCCTTTTCTCAGCTACGGCGGATCCCCCCTGGTCGTCAACATGGTCCTCATCGGATTTCTCCTCAACATCCACGCCCGCAGACACGAGTACTACTGACAAAAACAGGGCCTGACCTGCGGTTGGCAGATCAGGCCCTAACCCTTCTCCCCTTTTTACTTTTTACGGGTGCTGCTCTGAATTTACGTAAATGAGTTGCAAAAAAGGCTCCAAATCCCGATCATACAACAGACTGAAAACAATAAGGTTGTATAGATACGGGAAAGGAGCCCAAGATGGACCTCGCAGAGATGATCGAAGCCGCCACCTGGGAATTTAAGCAAAAATTGAGCGCCCATTGCGAAAATTTGGACCTGGAGAGTTTGACGCCTCAATTGGCAGAACAGGTCACAAGTGGGCTTGGTGAAGCCCTCAAGGCTTGTGGGATCGCAGCGCTTCGCACATTTTTGGAAGCCTACGAAGTGGATGAGGCCCCAAAACAGGTCGAGAATGTGCTGTATCGGTTTAAGCAACAAAGTGAGAAGACGTTTTTGACCCCCTTTGGGAAGATGAAGCTTTCTCGAAATCTGTTTCAGGCCGATGAAGGGGGGCCTTCTTATGTGCCGTTGGATGTGATGTGGGGAATGGTCGGTGAGTTTGCCACCGTGGAAGTTCGTGAAGCGGTGTTGTTCACGGTGAGCTTGATCACGCCGGAGGAAACCGTTTCTGTGCTGGAAAAGACGGCTCTGTTTCAGCCTTCTGCCACAGCGGTCAAACACATCACAGAAGAGACGGGAGCGTGGCTGGTCGAGATGGATGAAACACTCAACCGGTCGATCCGTCAGGAGGAGGAGAACCCCAAAGGGACAAAAGTGATGGTGGCCAGCCTGGATGGGACCCACCTCAGGCTGGATGAGCCGGGGAAAAAACGCGGGCGTCCACAAGAGAGGCCGGGGGAAAAACCGTCCGAAGAAAGTCCGACCAGTTTCAAACAGGCCCTGGTGGGCAGCCTGTCCTTTTATGGGGCACCTCCAAAGGACGGCACCCCACCAAAGCGTTTGGTCTCTCGGTATGTGGCACAAATGCCCGAAGAGGGTGGTCAAACGTTGAAGATACGCTTTGAGGAAGAACTCGATCATATCGAAGGACAACTGAAAGATGAGGTCGGAAAAGTGTTCCTGTGTGATGGGGCACGAGGGTTGTGGAAATATGCTGATACCACTCCTCGGTTCATCGGGTATGAAAAACTGGTGGATTTTTATCACACCACAGAACATCTGTCTGAAGCTGCCGAACTCCTGTTTGGCAAAAAATCAGCAAAAGCGCAAAGCTGGTATGAAACCTACCACCACAAACTGCTGACCCAAGATGGCGCAGCAGAAACCCTTATTCGCTCCATCGACTATTACAAAAGCCGCCGAAGGCTGGGTCAAAAACGATTGGAAGACCTGGAAACAGAACGAACCTTCTTCTTTCGGAACAAACACCGGATGGCCTATGCTGACTTTCGTCGAAGGGGTCTGCCCATTGGCTCGGGACCCGTCGAAGCGGCCTGCAAGACCCTGGTCAAGACAAGGCTTTGTCGATCGGGTATGCAATGGTCCTGGCAGGGAGGACAACGCATCTTGCAGTTACGCACTTACGTCAAGTCAAAACGATGGGATGCTTTCTGGAATCAGTATAAACAGGTTCGATATGCCAATGATGAACTCCTTGACTATGCCGATGCAGCATAGACAGAAAACATCTACGTAAAACCGAGTCGGCACCCTTTACTTCTTACCTATTCCTCTCAAAGCCAAGATGTCTGTGTCCGGCACAGGCTGGATTTCATACGCTGATCTGGAGAGACCGGTGTTACGCGAAGATATCAGGCTGGCCATCCGGGATATCAACAATCTTCCGACCCTTCCCACAGTTGTTGTCCGCATTATAGAGGTTGCCCAGGACAGGGGGGCCAATGCGAAACAGCTGGCGGAGATCGTTTCCAACGATCAGTCGGTTTTCGCCCGGATACTCAAACTGGCCAACTCTGCTTTCTACGGTTTTTCCAGACAGATTACCAATATCACACAGGCCGTGGTGGTGCTTGGCTTCGACACGGTCAAGAGTCTGGCCCTGAGTATCTCGGCGTTCGATTCCTTAGCCAAATTCTCTCACCAGACCAACTTCGACCGGGAAGCGTTCTGGGTTCACTCCATCGGATGCGGGATGGTCGCCAAAACGATCGGCAAGGAGATCGGCTTACGCGAGTCCGGCACTCTGTTCGTGGCGGGATTGCTCCACGACCTGGGGAAAGTGATCTTAGATACCTACTTCCGGGAGCAATATGATGTGGCGGTTCAGGAGATGATCCAGGCGGGGCGTTCCACCGCAGACGTGGAGATAGAAATGCTCAACATCGACCACGCCGAGGTGGGAGGCTGGCTGGCTGCCCGGTGGAAATTTCCCGAGATTCTGGTGAGTCCGATCGCCTACCATCACAATCCCGGGGCGGCAAACGAGGCGCACCTCCAGTCGACGCTCATTATCCACCTGGCCAATATTCTGACGAAACGGCTGGATATCGGCCTCTGTTACGAATCCACAGTTCCCGAGCCCAGCGATCTGGTTGAGGCCCATCTGAACCTGAGGGAAGAGGATCTCGAGCGGTTGATGGGCGAGCTTGGAGGGATCAAAGAAGAGATCGACGAGTTTTTCCAGTATTTGAACGGGTGAAACTATTGTGGAATGCGGATTGCGGATTGCGGAATCATGCTTTTAAATCCGCAATCCGCATTCCACAATCCGAAATTTCTGGGGGCCCATACGGATTGTGCGTGTGGGCGTTTATTTTTTTCCTCCCTGGAGTGCGGTGAGGGGCCAGTTGGGGTCCTGGAGCGATTCGTAGATTACGCCGCCTTCGACCTGTTTGGGCATCGGGGCGCCCAGGAGGTAGCAGATGGTGGGGGCGACATCGACCACGCGTACCTGGCGACTGAGCAGGCCGGCCCGGCGTACGCCCGCGCCGGCCATGACAAAGGTGGAGTGCTGGCCTCCCATTCCGAAGCTGACCGAGGGGAGCTGTTTGCCGTGCGCCCCGTCGAATTCCGGGCGGAGGCCGTAGACCACGTCGCCGACCCGGTCGCTCCAGAGGTTCACCATTTCCGCATCTGCACGGGTGAGGGCCAGCGAAAAGGGGCGCCGGCCGGTTTTGGGGTCTTTGTATTCGTAGAGCGCGGCGATGATCTCCCGCTGTACGGTCTCGTAGTCTTTTTTGGAGACGATGCCTCTCGGTTCCCGTCCTTTCAGGTTGATGAAGATGTGGACCAGGCCCACGTTGGCCGCCCGGGTCCGGCTCCAGTCGATTCCCCGGTTTTTCCCGCGCCCTTTGTAGACCAGGAATCCGGTTTGTTCCAGTACGTCGGCAATGTCCACCGCGCCGAACTGCTGTGAGGTGCCGCCGTGGTCCGAGACGACTGTGAAGACTGTTTCGTCGTCCATCAGATTCATGAGGCGGCCGATCATGTGGTCTATGGACGCATAGGTCCGGGCTACGCCCTCCCGAGAGCGCTTCAGCACCGCCGGGGTGGCGCCGCTGGTGGGGTCGGCCTGGCCTAAGAAGAAGTGGCTGGTGTAGTCCGAGGCGTGCGTTTCCACCATCAGCAGGTCCCAGTCGCGGGAGCCGGCCAGGTAGTCGGCCACGTCGGCGAGGCGCTGGTGGTGGAATTCTAAGAGTTCAAAGTAGGTGTCGTCGTCAATCAGGCCCAGGGCGTCCCGGGCGGGGTTCTGGAGGAAGTTGCCCACGTGGCGGTCGATTTCCCGGGCGACGCTTTTGGGGTGGGTGTAGCCGTCCGGGGGCCAGATCTGGGGCACAAACAGTTCGAACATGTCCGCAGACCGGGTCAGGGTGATGAGTTTCATCCGGACGTAGCCCCTGACTTTTTTTTTGTCGATTTCGAAGGGGTCGAGCCACCAGTCGCTCCATTCGCCCACGCTTAGATCGGCCACCGCTTTTCGTCCGTCCCGCGCCCGGCAGACCCGCACCCGGTCGTAGCCCCTGCCGGTGGAGGCGTAGATTAATCCATAGAAGGGCACGGGGATGCCTTTTTTGCCCCGGTTCATCGGCTCCCGTCCCCGGGCCAGGGGCTGGATGGTGAGTACCACCTCTCTGGGGGGCCGCACCGAGTCGGGGAGATTGCGCCAGCCTGTTGCCGGATTGATGGAGACGGGGTCGAATTCCCGGCCGGTTTGCAGGGCGCTGGGGTCCAGCGTTTCCGGGTCCCGCTGTGAGACGAGCCGCCGGGGAGCCCATTTCCCGCCGACAAACAGGTGGTAGCCCGCGATCTGATGGTGGTTGGATACGCCGGGGCCGGTGCCTTCTACCTGCACCCCTTTTTTCACGGTGGGCGGCCAGGACATTTCCCATTTGACCAGGATGGGGGTTTTGCCCGCCCGCTCCATGGTGTTCCAGATGTACTCGGATTCGGACAGGCCGGTGTTGATGCCCCACACGGTTTTGTCGAGGCGCCGACCCGGGGCATGGATGTTGAAGTCCATTATTTTGTGGGTGCCCGGCCACGAGCCGGTGGACAGGGCCGTCCAGCCCGGGGGCGTCAGCGTGGGGAGCACACCTACCATCGGCCGCCAGACGCCCCGTTTGATCAGAGATCCGATATTGGGGGCATGGCCGGCATCGACCATGTTTTTGACGATTTCCATGCTGGCGCCGTCCATTCCAACGACGATTGCACGCCTGGCGGGACTTTGCATAGGAACCTCCGATTGTGGTTAAACTGCATTTTCATCCAGAGGGAAGTCGATCCGGACGTTTCCTTTTTTCTGGGAGGCCATGAAGCCGAGGATGATTTCCAGGGCTTTTCGGGCCTCGCGAGGAGGGGAGATGGTCTGGCCGCCGTTTTCGATCGCGCCGATCATTTCCCGGATGGCGGAGGGGGTGTCGAAGCAGGTTGAGGGAGCGGTCGGGAGGTGCCGGTCCCCATCCGGGGTTCTCACCTGAGCGCACTGCTCGTCGAATGAGATCCACCCCCCGGTTCCGATCAAATCGGTGCTGCGCCGGCGCACGAGGTCCTTGGATCCGTTGTAGACCGCCCGGACGCCGTTTTTGAAATGGATGTAGCCGGTGCAGCCGGGTTCCAGGTCCGAATTGCGCCCGCCGTCCCCCCGGTAGGGCCAGTAATTTTCATACCCCTCGTCGAGTTCGGCAAAGACCCACTCGGGGTCCGAGTCCGCCAGGAAACAGATCAGGTCTATCATGTGCGTTCCGTTTCGGAAGAGCATGGCGCGAGGGCTGCCGAAGTTGAGGATGATCCGTTTTAACTCCCCGATGGTCCCTTTTTCGATTTCTGCCTTGATCTGGCGAATGATGGGTTTCCAGCGGCGCGAATGGTTCACGCTCATGACGGCGTTGTTGCGCTCCACAGCGTCGATCATCCGATCCGCATCGGCCAGGGAGGTGGCGATGGGTTTTTCGCAGTAGATCCCCTTGACGCCGGATTCGGCCGCGTGCACCACGATGTCCGCATGCCGGTTGTCCGAGGTGACCACGCTTAGCAGGTCCGGCTGCTGCTCGGCGATCATTTCCCTGTAGTCGGTATAGCCTTTCACACCGGGACAGCGGTCGGACCAGTTGGCCATGAAGTCGTCGATTTTTTCCTGGACGAGGTCGCAGACGCCGACGATCTCGGTTTCGGGCAAGAATGAATAGGCCCCGGCGTGGGCGTGCGGCATGGGATGGCCGAATCCGTACGGGCCGTCGGCCGGGGGTTTGCCGGCGCCAATGCCGGTCAGGCCTACGATACAGGCGCGATAGGTTGTGTTTTCAGGCATTTCGACTCCTCGTATGTGGCCGGTTTTAGAGGTTTTTCAATACCTCCCGGGTGCGTTCCAGGGTGAGGTCGATGTCCATTTGGGTGTGGGCCAGGGATATGCTGCCCTGCTTGGTGGGCAGGGGGAAGTGATAGACGCCCGCGCCGATGAGGGCGGTGCGGTAGCGGGCGTCGAAGTCGAAGTCGTGATGTTCTCCGATGTCGTGCCAGTCCACCGGTTCGTGGTCCATGAAGTAGGCGCAGAAGGCGGAGCCCTGCCGGCAGACCGTCGCTTCGATTCCACGTTCGGAAAACAGGTCTTCCAGCCCCTTTTGCATTCGTTCTCCCAGGTTGTAGAGGCGTTCATAGTTTTCTTTTTCGTTTGCGGCGAGTTTTTCCACGGTCGCTATGGTTGCGGCGCAGGGGATGGGGTGGGCGTTGTAGGTGCCCGCAATGAGTACGCGGCGGGACGGGTCCGGGTGGACGAAGTAGCCCATGAGTTCGGCGGCTCCGCCAATGGCTCCGGTTGGATAGCCGTTGGCCAGCGCTTTGCCGAAGATGGAGAGGTCAGGCTGTATGCCACAGAGGCTCTGATAGCCGCCAAGCGCGTGCCGGAAGCCGGTTTTGACTTCGTCGAAGACAAGTACCACGCCTTTCTCATTGCAGATCTCCCGCAGGCCCTCAAGGTAGCCCGACTGCGGTTTGACGATGCCGATGTTCTGCAGGAGGGGCTCTAAGATGACGGCGGCGATCGGATGCCGATCGAGGATGTAGCGGACGGAGTCCAGGTCGTTGTAGTTGACCACATGGACGTCCCCCAGGATGTGGTTGGGGACGCCCGCCGAGAGGGGGAGCACTTTGTACTCGCCGGGGGAGACGCGGGGGCCGATCGCGTCGAGGGGGGTCATGACGTTGACCGCCACATCGTTATGCCAGCCGTTGTAGCCGCCCTGCATAACGATAATGCCGTCTCGCCCTGTGTGCGCCCGGGCGATGCGTACGGCGTGGTAGGAGGCCTCGGAGCCGGTGTTGGTGAGCATGACCCTTTCGACGGACGGGACATGCTGTACGATCAGTTCCGCGGTGCGGCCTTCCCAGGGGTTGGTGCCCGAGCCCATCATCGAGGTGCCGTCCTCCAGGGTTCGGCGGACGGCATCGTTTACGTCGGGGTCGTTGTGGCCCAGGATGTAGGGGGCGAATGCGGCGTGGTAGTCGATGTATTCGTTCCCGTCCGCGTCCCACACGCGGCTGCCCCGGCCGCGCACGAAGGCGATTTCCGGCTCTACGGCCCGGTTGACGGAAACGACGCCTCCGGGGATGACGCGGCGGTTGGCCTGGAAGATGGATGCAGATTTCGTGCACTGGGAGGACATACACGCTCCTTCTGTATTTTGACTCCTGTATTCCCGGGTGTTGAAGGGAGGGGCTTCAGCAGATCATGCCGCGCTTGGACCGGATGCCGTGCGCGGAAGGGTTTGCGCCGATCCAGCGCTCGTCCTGGGGCTCGGACGCGAGCTGGTAGCGGGAGTCCGAGGAGATGCGGATGCGGTCTGTGTGGTTGTCCGAGCTGGCGTGCATGGTGTACATGCTGAAGACCAGCAGGTCGCCGAGTTTGTAGTCTGCGGCCAGCCAACGCCTGTCGAATTTGTTCCGAACTTCGACGGCATCGGTGGAATACGAGCCGGTGGAGTTCCACCTGACCCGGGATCTTTCTTCGGGCATGAGTTCGCGGTTTTCCGCTCTGGCGGTTTCGACGATCCGGACGTCGTCGTCCTCGTTTTCGCAGTATTTGTCCACATCGGTCTGGCCGTAGGTCTGTTTGAGTTCGTCGAGGCGGTGGGAGTTTTCCAGGAGCATCAGGCCGCCCATTTCGTAAGGGACATCGCCTAAGGGCGTCCAGGAGGTGTACAGGTTTTTGGTGCCCCGGCCCATGTACACGATGTCGTAATGGGGCTGGGTTGGCGATGTGGCGCCGGGGGCTTTGACGCGGAACCAGGTGTAGTCGAAGTGGGCCACGGGGCCGTCCAGGAAATGCTCGTAGAAGGCGATCATGGGGCCTGAATAGAGCAGGTTCATGAGGGGAGGGTTGTTGAGTGTGAAGTCGTACATGCCGCCGGTCTTGCCGCCGGTCTTGCCGCCGAGCCTGTAGACCCCCTCCATGAGAGGGTAGCCCTCGTCCAGCGCCCCCAGCGCAGCCAGGCGCTCCATGATTTCCCGCCGGGCGGCCAGGGCATCGTCTTTATCCAGCAGACCCGGGAGGTAGAGGTAGCCGTCTTTGGCCATGCGCGCCCGGAGGGCGTCCCGGTCGCTCAGGATGTCGTTGGACCTGCGCAGTTCACCGAAACAGTCCGGGGAGCCTCCCAGCCTGCTGCCGCGAAAGGTGAGGTTCAGCATTTTTTCTATGCCCATGAATAAAATCTCCTTTTTTCTGCACAAAAAGGGCCGGTTCCTCTCAACGGAAGCGGCCCTTTCAACGTTCCACTACTGGAAGATATCCTGCACTTTACACACAAATCCCGAAAGAATTTCAACGCCTTCGAGTACATCATGCTCGGTCAGTACCTGGACTTCTCGAAAAGAGTGGTAGACCGTTACTGTGCGGCTCTTCGGGTCCACGACCCACACCTGGTGGGCGCCGGCTTCCAGATAGTCCCGCACCTTTTGCAGCACATCCCCCATCCGATCCGACGGCGAGAGGACTTCCACCGCCAGATCCGGAGCCCCTTCCCAGAATCCTTCCGGAATTCCCTCCTCCGGAATCCGGTCCTGAACCACTAAGGCCGCATCCGCCGCCCGAACCGTATCCGGATCCCTTTGTAGCCTGAAGCCGGTTTCAGCAGCACAAACAATCCCTACGCCGCTTTGATCGGCCCAGGTTCCCAGCCGCTGTCCCAACCGCTGAACGATGACGCCGTGCCGTCCCCCTGTAGGACTCATTCTAACCAGTTCTCCCCGGATGAGTTCGTGCCTGTATCCATCGTCCGATTTTTGCAACAGCATATCCGCGGTCACAGGTGAGTGAATGGCTTCCATAGTTCAATCCTGTATGTATCTGTCTGTGTATACCACTCAACGCATTATAGTCCCAATATAATTATGCGGAAAAAGCGGAAAAGATACAAGATAAAAGAGGCGCGGGTGTCGGTTCCAGACGCGGCAGACTTCCTTGGTGCGTCCTTTCTGTCAGTTCCGTCCTGCGTGAACTACCCCGCCCTGACGGGCGGGGCTTCCTGGTTCGCAGACCGGACTTGCGAGGACGGTGAACAGCCCCCGTAGAGGTCCTTGTCTCCCCAGGCGTAACTTTCCGCAGTCCCTGCGGTAGCTTTTGAGGCAATGTTGAGGGCGGCATTGTGGTCTCTGCCCAGCACAACCCCACAGTTGGGACACCTGTGCAGTCGTTGAGCCAGAGTCTTGGGTACCCGCTCCTTGCAGTGGGAGCAGTCCTGAGACGTGTAGTGGGGAGGGACAAGGACGAACGGCTTACCAGCGCTCTCAGCCTTGTAAGCCGTCAGCCTCACAAGCGTCCCCCAGGAAGCGTCGAGGATGGACTTCGCCAGGCGGGGGTTCTTGACCAGGCCGCTGATGTTGAGATCCTCGAAAGCCAACCCTTCGTGGTTCTCTGTTAGGGTATTGGACAATTTGTGGAGGAAATCCAGACGTTGATTGGCGACTTTGACGTGGGCCTTGCCAAGCTTGAGACGATGACGTGCCCTGTTCTGAGAGCCTTTCTGCTTTCTGCTGTGGCGGCGCTGGATGCGCCCAAGTCTGCGCTGGGCCTTCCGAAGGCAGGCGGGCGGAGCCACGACTTCTCCAGACGAGAGGGTGATGAGGTTTGTCAGTCCCAGGTCTACACCCACCACGGAGCCTGACCTTATCTCCACGGAGCCTGACCTTATCTCCACATCGGGGAGTTCCACACAGAAGGAGACGAACCATTGATCCCCCCTGTTCCTGGAGATGGTGCAGGTCTTGATCCTTCCGGTCTCAGGGATGGGACGGTGGTACACAAGACGAATATCCCCAATCCCCGAAAGCCGGACAGATCGACCCTCATCGACAAGCCCGAATCCAGACTGAGGATAGGTGAACGAACCGTAGCGGCCCCGGCCCTTGAAGCGAGGGTATCCGGGCTTCTTGCCACCATCCTTCAGGCGGCGAAAGAAGCTGTCAAACGCCTTCTGCAGCCTGCCAAGGCAGTCCTGGAGCACCTGAGAATGGATATCTGCATACTCCGGAAATTGGCACTTCAACCTGGGGAGCGCATTCTGTTGTTCGCGGTATCCAATGCTTCGGCCCTCACCCTTCCAGGCATCGCGGCGCTTGGCCAGCGCAAAATTGTAGAGCAGTCGCAGTTTTTCAAGCCAGGATTCCAGGACATCGGTCTGTCCTGGGGTGGGATAGAGGCGGTATTTGAAGGTTCTGAGCATATCAGTAGTATATACACAGATGTTCAGTATACCAAGGGGATATCGTAAATGGATTCACCATTCTGCGCCTCTCATCCCTGACCTCACGGTCGGGGACTTCTTGGCGCATAAGTTAAAGGTTGTGCACACTGTGTCCTTTCAGCGGAAACCAGATCATGTCAATCACGAAGACGACCGCCGTGCTCAGCGCCTGTCCTGCCAGCAGCCCCACGAAGAAGGGCTTCCCCCGTTCGTAGAGGCCCACGCCGCCGAGTCGCATAAGTCCTGACTTAATCGCCCAGGCGAGAAGGGCCGACATGCCGATGCGGGACGTGCCGAAGTGCCCCTGGATTGCCAGGCCGATCGGGTGCAGCGGCCACCACGGCGCCCGGTAGCGCACCAGCGTGAGCCCGGCCATGGCTGCCGCGCCGATGCCGGCCCACATCGGACGCCCGTTTCCCCCAAGGGGCCCTTTAGGGGAGGGGCCGGGGGAGGGGTCTCAAACCCCATACTCAGCCAGCGCCTCCTCGTCGACCTCCACGCCCAGGCCCGGGCCGGTGGGGACAGTGAGGTAGCTGGCTTCACAGACGATGGGCGTTTTCAGGATGGCGTTCGCTTTGTCGAAGACCGAGGGCTGAAATTCCATGATGGGCAGGTTGGGTACGCTGGCGGCGGCGTGGATGCCGGCGGCGAGGAAGACGCCGAAGGCAGGGCCCAGGTGGGGGATGACCGGGACGTTGTGGGCTTCGGCCATGGTGGCTATTTTTCGGAATTCGGACAGGCCGGTTCTTCCCACGTCGGGCTGGACGATGTCGGCAGAGCGCAGGGCGAAGACCTCGCGGAACTGGTGCCGGGTGCGGCGTTCTTCACCCATGGCGATGTCGATCTGGAGGGCGCGGGCGAGGTCGGCGAGGCCGGGGAGGTCTTCGGGGACCAGCGGGGCTTCGAGGAACGTGCAGCCGAGGGCTTCCATGCCCCTGCCCAGCCGGATCGCCTCGGAGAGGGTGTAGCGCCAGTGGGCGTCGTTCATCAGGGCGACATCCTCGCCGACGGCTTCTCGCACGGCGCGGAGGTTGTCCAGATCCTGTTCGACGCCGAGGCCGAGGGCCATTTTGATGGCGCTGTAACCTTTCTGGATCCACTCTACAGCCAGTTCGACCCGTTCCTCGATTGTGGGACGGGGCAGGCCGGATATGTAGCAGGGCACTTTTTGCCGATAGCACCCGCCCATGAGTTTGTGTACGGGCCGGCCGGCGGCTTTGCCCAGGATGTCCCAGAGCGCGATGTCGCAGGCGGCGATGGCGTCGAGCGTGAAGCTGGTGATGTGCCCCCGCTGGTGCATGCCCTGGTAGGCCATGGTCCAGAGGACGTCGATGTCGAAGGGGTCCCGGCCGATGTAGAAGGGTTTGAAGAGGCGCTCGACGAGGACGCTCAGGACTTCGGGCACGATGGGGGCCTGGGCTTCGCCCCAGCCGATGACGCCATCATCGGTGGTGATTTTGACCAGGAAGCCTTCGGTGTCCAGCGAGTAGAAGGTGGGGTAGCGCTCCCGGCGGAAATAGCCGGTGTCGGTGGGCGCGATGCCTTTTTCCAGTTCGCCCATGTAGGGCTCTTGGCTGGGCATTTTGACGACGAAGGTTTCGATGTCGGCGATTTTCACGGGGTCTCCTGTAAGCGATCAGGACGATGCCCGGGGGATCGGACCGTGCGCGAGATAGGATCGGATGATGTCGATGATGAGCGCGATGTCGCTGCGCGCCTCTGCTACGGAGGTCCGGTTGGAGGCGTTGCCGGTGATACACGCGTGGAAGTGGCGCAATTCGCGGACGAAGGGGCTTTCCCAGGCAATCGCCGGCTGCCGGCGGGAGGTTGTGCCGTCCGCGTCCGTTTCGTACAGGGTGACCGTGGAGAGGATGCCTCGCGCAAAGCCGGTTGGATAGGACAGGATGACCCGTTTGCTGTCGCCGTAGACTTCCAGGGTTTCTTTGAAGTCCCACAGGTGGGGCAGGTCCACCCAGGTGGCCGCACAACGCGCGCCGTTGGGATACTCCAGGACGGTTGTGACGCCCCTGCCGCCGTTCCAGATTTCGGTGCTGACGACGGCATCGGGCAGGCCCAGCATGACGTGGAGGCCGTAGAGGTCGTGGATCATGCTGCCGGAGAGCGTGAAGAAGGCGCCTGCGACATGGTTGGGTACCTCGCCAACAGCCTCATGCAGAGCGGCGCGACGGGCCTCCCGGACGCGGTCAAGGGCGTCGGCGGGGATGTCGTTGAACCGCTTGAGCTGAAACTGGCGCAGGTGGAGGGTGTTGTTCGGGTGCAGATGGTTGACCTGCACAAATCGGATGTCGTCCATGGTGTCCACTTCACGCCCGGCCAGCTCGAAGGCGGGGTCGTAGACTTTCATGTATCCGACCTGGCCGACCTTGCCGGAGCACTGAGCCGCCTCTGCGATGGCGTCCGCTTCCCGGAGGGAGAAGCACATGGGTTTTTCGATGAAGGCGTGCTTCCCGGCGTCGAAAGCAGCCACAGCCACCTCTGTTTTGGGATCGGCGTGGCAGAGGATGAGGGCCTCTACGCTGTCGGATGCCAGGAGCCGGCGGTAATCCGTCGTGTGTTGGGGCACGTGGAATTTTTCGGCGGCGTATTCGGCCAGAGCGGGTGAAAGGTCGCAGACGGCTGTGACCTCAAATTCTTCCTTCAGGGCCGCCAGGTTGGGCAGGTGCTGAATCTGGGCGATTGCGCCACAGCCGACGATTCCGATGCGAATAGGAGGCATGGTTTTGTCTCACTGAAACAATTTCGGAATGCGGATTTCGGATTGCGGATTGAAAGAATTTAAATCCGCATTCCGAAATCCGAAATCTAAAATTCCGTGGTTCGCGGGGCCAGGTCGTTCCAGGCGTCGGCCAGGTCGTAGACCTGTTTGTACACGGCGTAGAGGGTTTCCCACATGGCCTTTCGTGCGTCTTCGGCCGCATTCTCGTCTCCCCGGGATAGCGCGTCCTTGAGTTTGGCCGCCATGTCCTGCTGGGTTCGGGCGCAGGTTTGAGCGTCTGCGGCCAGGGTGTGGGCCGCCTCGACGTGGCGGTCGATGAGGGTTTCGACAGGGACCGTCGGGTCGGCTTCCACATCGTAGGCGCTGGAGGGCATGAAACGGTGCGGCAGGCGTTCGCCCGCTTCGGTCCGCCCGGTGTGGGTCGGCTGTATGTGGGGGGTGACCGAGAGGTACATGGTCATGGGATCGTCTCCGACTACCCGCACAGAGTGAATCTCGTCCGCAAGCGCCACGCACATCTGGCCGGGACCGACCACATCGGTCTGGCCGTTGATCTGGAATTCCGCTTTGCCTTCCAGGACCAGGAAGATTTCGTGACCCAGGTCGTGGCTGTGAATCGAGGCTGTCTGGCCGGGTTCCATGCGCAGAAAACGGGAGCGTATCTGGGGGGTGATCAGTATGTTGCGGACGTCGGTCCGGTAGTCGTAGACGGGAAAGCCCATGGGTGTCTCCTTCCTGGCCTCTGGGTGCCGTCGCAGGCAGGTGAATTTTCCGGGAGGTTTTGAGCCGGGAATATATTATAATCGGTTTGGTACGTCGGTAAAATAGAAAGACCGGAAGGGATGTCAAACGCTAATTGGACCGTGTTTGGTCCGAAAACTGGAGGAGACGATGTCCGGACCTTTTGATTACGGGATTATCTACAACTGGGACGGGGCGCCCCACGGGTATTCGGCGGTGCCGCAGTCTATGGACGCGTTCTTAGAAAAGACCTACGCGCCCTTAGAAGAGACGCAGGTGGGGGCGCTGTTCTGGTGCATCGGGGAGCATGCGGCCCGGTGGCCGGATTCCGAGATGGAGTTGCTGGGGGACGTACACGGGCGGCGCTACGAGAACGCCCCGGCGTATTTTCACACCGAGAACATTCGCCAGATGCTGGAGCGGGGGGAAGATCCGCAGGTGTCTCTGATTGAGAGGGGCCGCGAACTGGGCCTGAACGTGTATGCCTCGGTACGCATGAACGATAATCACTTTAACGGCGCACAGGTGGAGGACTTAGAGAGGCTGCACCATACCGAGCTGACGCAGATGCGGCGGGAACACCCGGAGTGGCTGCTGGGCGATCGGACTTCGGAGTGGTTTGCCCTCTCGTGGAACATGGCGGTGCCGGAAATCCGAGAGCACCGGTATGCGCATATCGAGGAGATATGCACGCGATATGATTGGGACGGAGTGGAGCTGGACTGGCAGCGGCATGCGTTTCACCTGCCGGAGGACGAGGCCTACCGGCTGCGGTACGTGCTTACAGACCTGCAGCGGCGGGTGCGGCGAATGACGGAAGAGCTGGCGGAGAAACGTGGCCGGCCGTTTTATCTGGCCGCACGGGTGGCCGGTTCGCCGGAGATGTGCCGCCGCATCGGCTACGATATTCCGGTCTGGATCGAGGAAGGGCTGGTGGATATTCTGATCCTGGGGGGAGGCGCGGTGACCGACGCGTCTTTAGAGGTGTCCGCGTTTGTCGAGATGTGCCGGGAGAAGGGGATCGCGGTCTACCCCGGATTTGACAGCGGGCTGCCCGACCCGTTTGTGGGACCGGAAGAAGCTGAAACCAAGGACCGGATGCGCACCCGCGCGATTGCCAGCCGCTACCACAGGGCGGGCGCACACGGTATCTATGTGTTCAACTGGCACGCAAACCGGGATTCCAAGCGCGAGCTCCTCTCGCAGATCGGCTCTGTGGAAACGCTGCGCCGCACAGACAAGATCTACGCGGCCACCCACCGGTTCATCCAGAGAGAGGGACTCTGGCGCGGCGCCTACCGTATCGACCGAATCTGGGGCGAGGTCCCGGTGCCCCTCAAGAGAACCCTGACAGGAGAGATGCCGACCATCACCCTGGACATCGCTGAGGATATAGGAAAAGACAGCCCCGCCCATCTGGAACTCCGTGTGCGTCTCGACCAGTGGGTGGTGGGCGATCGGGTCCGTGTACTCTGGGATGGGAAGGAACGGGAGGCCCCTGAGGTGCGCTCCTGCGTCCTGGACAATCCCCACCCCCCCGGGGGAGCCTTTCAACCACCGCCCGGGTTTCAGCGGTTCTCGGACGTGGGCAGTGCGGCATGGCTGTGCTTTCTACTGCACCCATCGGAGGTCGAGCAGGGGCCGCACAAAGTCAAGGTCGGACTGATTGAACGCCATCCGCAGTTGGCCTGCGATCTTGTGGTGACGGATGTAGAGCTGGTGGTTCGGTATTAGGCCCTCACCCCCCTCTCCAGGAAAGGACCCAGATCCATGAGCGATGTCAAATACCGCGTGGCGATTATCGGGTGCGGGCGGATGGGGCAGGTGTATGCACAGGCCTATTCGGCCTATCCGGATACCGAGATTGTGGCGATTGCGGAATACGATCCGGAACGGCGCCGGACGGTGGGTGAGCGGTTCGGGGTAAGCGCGCTTTTCCCGGATGCGGAGCGTCTGCTGCACGAGGTCGTTCCGGATGTGGTTTCGGTGGTGACGCCGGTGAAGTATATCAAGGAGGCGGTGGTTGCCTGTGCTCAGGCGGGGGTGAAAGGGGTAACCACGGAGAAACCGATTGCGGGGGTACTCTCGGATGCGGACGAGATGGTGGAGGTCTGCGCCGAGCACGGGGTGGTGTTTGGCGGGGGCAATCTGCAGCGGGCGATGCCCGAGGTGCAGGAGGCGGCGCGGCGGATTCACGCGGGGGAGTTTGGAGATGTGGTGGGGGCGAGCGTGCACGGGTTCGGGGGGGAGGTTTCGGGAGGCGGGTGCCAGCATATTTCGGTGCTGCGTCTGTTCGCCGATGCAGAGGTGGAAGAGGTGATCGCCTGGGGGACGCCGGAGGAGGCGCTCGCCGGGGAGACGGACGAAGGGCTGATTATTCACGGGCATTTCCGGATGAGTTCCGGTCTGGACTGCACGGTTTTCGGGACGGTGACGCCGCGCCGGGGAGTGGAGGTATGGACGCAGGACGCGCTGGTGCGGTGGGACTGGGCGCCGCCGGAGATTTTCAGGGGATTCGATGATGAGGGGCGCCGGGTGCGGACCGATCCGGGGTACGCGCCGTACGAGTGGAGCGAGTTCGGCTATCTGACAGGGTCGCTCCGGTCGTTCCTGGCCGCCGTGAAAGGGGAGGGCGAGCCCTGGATTACGGGGCACGATCTGCGGCAGGCGCTGGAGGTGGCGATTGCAGCCAGGCTGTCTGCGCAGCGGGACAGCGCGCCGGTGACGCTGCCGCTGGAGGACCGGTCAATGGCGCTTTTGCCGCGCGCGTATCGGTGGGTCGGAGGAGATCAGTCGGGGAGGCCGCAGAGTGTGGAAGAGGCGGCGGGAAGGGCAGAGAGGGAATAAAAAATCGTAAAATTCGTCCTTGTGGAAGACCCTGGCGTTGGTACTCCGGGTACGCCAGAGGGCTTCGAGTTGGCTTTTGTGCCCCTATCCTCCAATCTTCACAGCCATAGCCGACTTTGGTCTCAAAAAGGCGGAGCCAGTCCGGAAACACCCCGGATGGGGGTTGGGAAGGGTTTTGTGTCTTTCGTGTGGTGGAGTTGTGACGGGCGGGGTTTCGTGCCCTTCGTGTTCAGATTTAGAGGGCAACCACTTCCTCAGTCAACACCTGCACCTTGATCTGATCGGCTTTCAGTTTGGCGTGCCACAGGTCGTATTTTTGCTGCATATTGAGCCAGACATCCGGGGAGGTCTTAAAGGCTTTGGACAGGCGGATCGCCATCTCTGGACTGACGCCCGTTTTGCCATTGACCAGCCTGGACAAGGTTTCACGGGTGACTCCGAGTGCCTTTGCCGCTTCGGTTATACTCAAGTCCAGGGGCTCAAGGCAAGCCTCCTTTAAGACTTCACCAGGATGGGCTGGATTATGCATCTCCATTGTGCTACCTCCCTCAATGATAATCTTCCAGGTTTACGTCGAAGGCATCCTCATTCTCAAACCGGAAAGTGACCCTCCAGTTGCCGCTGACCCAGACCGACCAGACACCTTTTCTGCGGCCTTTTAAGGGGTGCAGGCGGAAACCAGGCAGGGCCATATCCTGGGTGCCCACCGCAGCATCCAGATAGGTTAAAATAACCTGTAGACGCTTGGCAAACTGAGGCTGAATACCGGCGGTGCTGCCTGTCTCAAAAAACCGTCGCAAACCTCTGTGTCTGAAATTCTGGATCATCAGATAAATTATAACATGTGATGTTACATGTCACAACCCATTTTTTTGGTTGGCAGGATTATATCGCTCATATTCCGAGTTTCACCCTGGAAGTAAAGGAGGCGCTATGTCTGTTACCGATGCGTTGCGCGAGACGGTTCGCGCGGAACTGCCGGAGGCTGAAGAGATCACGGATGCCGGGCTGCGCGAGAAGGTGATTGAGGCCTGGGCGACGGCCCTGGCGGGCAGCAGCTTTGGCTCGATTGCCGAGATCCGGCCGTCGGGGAACCCGGATACGCCGCCGCTCAAGAAGGGGACGCAGACCGACCACATTCGGGGGGTTACCCGGCTGGCGATGGGGATGGCCGATGAGCTGGTGGCGATGTTTTCGGACCTCAAGGTTAATCGGGACATCTTGATCGCGGGGGCGCTGTGTCACGATGTGGGCAAACCGTGGGAGTTCGATCCGAAGAATCAGGCGCGCTGGCGGGAAGCTCCGAGAGCAGCGGGATGGCCCTCGATCCGGCATCCGGGCTACGGGGTACACATCTGCCTGAGCGTGGGGCTACCAGAGGAGGTGGCGCATATTGCAGGCGGCCATTCGGGCGAAGGGGAGCTGGTGGTCCGCAGCTTAGAGAATACGATTGTGAACGCGGCCGACTACGCCTTCTGGCGCGTGCTGAAGGCCGGCGGGCTGCTGGAGGAGGGCTGAGCGGCGATCTGTGGGGAATTTGATCAGCCCCCGAGGGCCAGTGGAAAGGTGCCGTATTCGACGACGATTTCGACGTCTTCGACCACGATTCCGCCTTCGAAGCCGGCAGGCCTCTCCTGCAGGGATATTTCCAGCACATTCCGGCCCTTCTGAGGGCGTACCTTTTCCAGGTGGAGTTCCAGGCTCTGGCCCGCGTACGGATCCTGGGATCGGATCGGGGTGCGCCGGCAGGTTTCTGAGGCCAGAGATTTTCCATTTAACCAAATTTCGAGCCTGTCTGCGGTGACGAGGTTGCTGATGCTGATTTGAAGCCGGACGCTCTGTAGGCGGTCGTTTGTGGGGTCGTCGGCGATGGAGAAAGAGAGCTGGTAGCGTTTCTCGGGGTCCATCGCGGGGATTTCGAGGGGCAGAAGGGCGCCGTAGTCGTGTTCCTCCGCGGCTTCGCAGCGGCGGCGCAGGAAGTAGTGTTTGTCGGCTTCTTTTACGAGGGTGGGATCGCCCAGTTCGGTGAGGAGGCTGCGCTCGGGCTCATCCAGGGGCCAGGGGAGAAACCAGGTGTAGAGGCCGTCGACGTCGAGTTCCCAGAAGTTGGCGGCGGCCGCGCGCATCATGGCGGCGGTGGCGTTTCCGGCCGTGTGAAATCTTCGGGTTTCGTCGCTGCAATAGGGCTGCAGCATGCCGTAGACCGAGATATCGTGTTCGTGGGCAGCCTGTACGAGCCAGCCAATGGGCATGTTGGCGTCTATGACAAAGTCTCTGTAGAGCATGGGAATGACGAAGTCGACCAGCCCTTCCCGGAGCCAGGTTTGGACGTCCAGTCCGGTTTTCAGGTTCAGGTTCTCGGTGGGGTAGACGCGGGCGCCGATCTGGGCGGGACCGCCCGGGCGGCTGCGGGCCATCTCCGCGGCTTTGCGGACGAAGTCGGTCATGACCGGTGTGTATTCGGGCACGTCTTCGGGTCTGAGCCAGAAGGGGCTTCCGCCCGGAGCGGCGGCGAAGTCCAATTCCACCCCTTCTATGGGGTACTGTGTGGCGAGTTCTTCTAAAACGGCGAACTGGTGGTCGCGCACTTCGGGGTGAACAAAGCCTCGCCCTCCGGTGTCGAGCGCGTGATCGGGGTCCATGCCGCCATAGCCGCCCATGCGCAGGCTGGCGAAGAAGTCCATGCCTTTTTCGTGGGCGCGGTCGATCAGGACGGTGAGGGGATCGAGGCCTCGGGCGATGAGGCTTTGCATGTTCTCCCAGGTGCGCCATTGATACGCGCTTTGAAACGGGCGCCGGTCTTCACCGAACTGGAGACCGATTTTTGAGGGATAGAAGAGGCCGTCGCCACGGGAGACGCCGTAGCTGAAGGTGTCGACGGCCGTGCCGGCGACTTCGTCGATAGGGACCCAGGCGTCTTTTAGTCGCATCGGGGGTTCGAAGACGAAGAGGTAGTAGTGGCGGGCGTCGTTGAAGTAGATTGTGCGGTGTTTTCTCATGGCAGTGTGTCCTCCATAATTAATCACGGTAAACCCCCGGCTCTGCCGGGGGACTGTTAGAGTTTGACAATTCCCCAGAAATGTGAGAGCCTTCCCTTTGTGGACCGCTTGAAGCTTGCGGAAAGGAAGGCTCCCGATGGACGTACAAAGTTTAAGCCATACCCGGTGGGAATGCAAGTACCATATTGTGTGGATTCCCAAATGTCGGAAGAAGGCACTGTATGGGGAGTTGCGGAAGTATCTGGGTGAAGTGCTCAGGGATCTGGCTTTGCGTAAGGAGAGCGAGATCGTCGAAGGTCACCTGAGGTTGGATCATGTTCATGTGCTCCTGTCGATACCTCCGAAAAACGCCGTATCAGAGGTGGTGGGGTTCATCAAGGGGAAGAGCGCCATTCACATCGCTCGGACTTTCGCTGGGCGTCGGAGGAACTTTGTGGGTCAGAGCTTCTGGGCAAGAGGCTATTATGTCTCTACCGTTGGCAAGGATGAGGAGTCGGTTCGTAGGTACATCCAGGAGCAAGAAGAAGCAGATCGTAGGCTTGAGCAGATGGAGTTGTTTGATGAGTAGCCACCTTTAGGTGGCCCACGGTTTTCAACCGCTTCGAGCGGTTCCCGGTTTTTCAAGCCTCCGGCTCTGCCGGAGGTATCTGACTATATATGAGGTATGAAATGGAAATACTCCCCGTGCAAGTGGCCTATCGGGGGTTTGAACATGAACTTACGGTAGGCTGGATTTACGAGCACGTTGAAAAAGCCATAAGAGACGGCGTTCTCAATAAGCCGGTCCACATCCTGCCGCCCGGCGGCGAAGCCATCACGATTCATTTTGCGATCGGCCTCATCGAGTACTGGAGACAGCAATTCGATCACGGCATCAGGGTCGAGATCCCCAGGGAGATCTGGAATAAGATAGACGAGATGCTTGGCGTATACACTTCTGGTTAGGCAAAGGCTCCCCGGTGTTTTGTCACGGCGCCGATGCGATATTCCGGTGGAGCATCCATCTCCAGGGCGGCGTGACTGAAGAAGGGGTAGACGCTCCATTCCACACAGCCCAGGAGGTCGGGTTTGCCGTCGCCGTTCAGGTCGCAGGGCCAGGCGTTGGGGCCGTGGATGGTGAAGCCGATCGGCTCGCCGAAGCATTTCAGTTCCCGGGGGGCGTCGAATACCGGTTCGGCTGCCGAGCCGACGTTGCGCAGGAGGTAGATCCGGCCGGTGCCCGCGAGGTTGTAGATCAGGTCCATCAAGCCGCTGCCGTCCCAATCGACGGCGCGGAACGATTCGGTCCAGTGCTTTTCGCGGCCCACGATCGTGTCGTCGATGAGCCTGCCGTCGGCAAGTTTGGCAGGGCCGTGTTTTCTGAGGCGGAGCCTGCCGGAGGGATCGCGATACTGAACGAACAGGGTTGCTTTCCTGGTGTTGTCGTGGGTGATGAAGTCCATGAGGCCGTCGTTGTTCCAGTCTGCAAAGGCGGCCCCCGTGCGCCAGAAGAAGGGCGAATTGTCGTCTCTGGGGTAGGGTGAGTTGGGGATTTTCCGGTCTTCCGCCCTGCGGCCGGATTCGGCGCGGCGTTCCGGGGAATCGGGGAAGCCGTCCACTTCGAGGTACTGCCGGGGTCCGAATTCGGGCCTTTTTTTGGTGCCGATGTTTTTGTGCCAGATGATGCGGTTGGTTTCGTTGGGGAGCATCAGGTCGTTCAGGCCGTCGCCGTCCCAGTCGACAAAGACGGGGTAGGGGTAGCCCATGTTGTGCCAGTGGCGGCTGCTGAGAATTTCGTCCCGCAGCAGGCGGATGGGGCTGCCTTCCGCGCAGATCCTCCGGGGCTCTTCGAAGGCCGGACGCTCGTTGCTGCCTTTGTTGATCACGATACGCGGCCAGCCGTAGCCGCCGCCGATGAGCAGGTCCCAGACGCCGTCGCCGTTCCAGTCACAGATGCAGGGCCAGGATTGGTCGCTGAATGACACGACGGCGGAGATGGACTCGGCGCACGCCCGGTGTTTCAGCCGTCCCTCCTGAGATCCGTTCAGTTCGAAAAAGGAGACGTTTTGAAACGTGCTGTGCTGGACCAGAATTCCGGACCTCGGTCCGTCCGTTACGGCAGCCACCCGGGTGCACGTTTTCGCATCCATGCCTTCCAACAGCATTTCCTCTCCGAACACAGGCGGGTCGTCTCCCAGATTTTTTCGCCACATCAGGGGCTGAAAGTTGTCTTTGAGGGTGATGACGTCGAGCTTCCCATCGCCGTCGAGATCCAGAAAGGCCGATGTTTGCCCGGTTTTGATGTCCACCGGTTCGGCCGGCTCAAACGGCCACCCCCCGGGATTGGTGTTGCGGATGTAGTGGCCGTTGACGACCAGGTCGAGCACGCCGTCCCGGTTGAGGTCCACGGCGTGCAGACCGCTGTTTTGCGCCACAGGCGCAGGTACGGACGGGCCGCGCGCGAAGATCGGCATGCCGCTTAGATCCTGTTGTCCGGTGTTGAGGAAGAAGGTGACCTCGTTGGCGTTCATCGGGGCAAAGACGATGTCGATCCGCCCGTCGCCGGTGAAGTCGGCAAAGTCCGCTTCGATGTAGACGCCGGGGAAATGCTTCAGGTCGGTCGATCCGGGTTTCTCGACGTACCGCAGGCGGGTGAGATCCCCAAAGGTGAATTCGTTTTCGGGTCCAACGCGGGGATAACAGATGATGCCGCTTACCGGCGAACCGGGCCGGTAGTAGTAATTCCAGCAGCCGACCAGGTCCTGCCTGCCGTCTCCGGTCAGATCAGCCAGCCCCATGGAGCCCAGGATGATCGGGCGAGGCTCACCTGAGTTGTAGCGCAGCAGGTCACCGACGCCGACCAAAGGCACATAGTCCTGCGGCTGTAACGGGGGGCGTTTCTCGACGGTTTTGAAGCGGATCTCGTACTAGGTGTGCGCCGGGTCTACAATGACCCATTCGATCCGACCCCTGTCGCTGTACGCGAAATCTTCGGTTCGAGCGTGGGAGAGGATCTCGTTGGCGGTCACATCCACGACCTGGATCGAGTTGGGGTCCAGCACCCCCGGCAGGCCGGCCTGTTCGATCTGTGAGGCGAAGTCGATTACCGGAGACATGGGAATGTGTCCCACGTCTGTTGGCAGGTCCGTGGTGATGGTTAGGTGGAAGCTATTGTCGGGTTCTGGGGGTGACAAAGGTTACTCCCCGGACGGTTCATAAGGCCCCAGATCCGGGTCCTGGCCTCGGTGGAAGTTTTTGCCCATCAGGTACTTGATCTCCAGTTCTACGTCGCGGAGGTAGATTTGGGGGGTGACGCCCGGGTCGCGCCTGAGCAGGGTGATTTCGAGGGTGTTGACGCCTTTTCGGGGCCAGTGGGACCGGTCCGGCCGGTAGACGAACCAGTAGCCGGAACCGGTGCGGTAGCGCGGCGCGCTCATCCGGTACATCTGGTTGATTTTGCGCAGGTGTTCGGCCGGAAGTTCTTTGCCGTTGAGCCGAATGCGAAGCCGGTCGCGCTCGGTGGTGTCCATGATCCGCAGGCGCAGGAGCACGTCGTGAATGCGTCCGGCTTTGCGCCAGCCGGGGAGGTCGTCGCTGATTCTGAACTTTACGCGGGTCGGTCTGTCCACGTTCAGTGCGGCGGGCAGGTCCATGGCAACGCCGGGTTCGGTTACCGGTTTGGGGTACCGGCCGGTTTCGGTGGGGACGTAGTAGTGTTTGTCTTTGGGGGCCATGATGTCCGGATGCGGTAGTTCGCGCAGCTTCTCGTAGAAGGAGGCTGTGTAGGGCCAGTTGCCGAACCAGTGAGCCAGATAGAGGCCGTCCACGCCCTGAGCCCAGTAATTGCAGGCTGCGGCGCGGATCATTTCGACAGTGGCTTCCGCCAGGCGGTCGGAGTCCACGTGGCTCTGGAGGGCGGCGTGAACCCTGCAGCCGGTGCCTCCGGTCGCCTGGACCAGGGGGCGAAAATCGACGGTTGAATCAAGCAGTTCCGGGCCGGAAAAGGTCTGGCCGATGAGCACGTCCACGATGCCCCGCCGGAGCCATTCGCGCACGTCCAGACCGACCTGCAGGCAGCCTTCGACGCTGGCGGGGATGCGGATGGCCAGTTCACGGTCGGGGCCGCTTTTTTTCACGGTCCGGTAGACCCGTTCGACCCAGGCGGTCATGAGTTTGCGTCCCGCTTCGATTTCATCCGGGTGAAAATAGTACGGGGTATAGTTGAGTTGTAGTTCGAAGCCGTCGACGGGATAGGTGTTCAGGGTTTCCTCTATGAGAGCGAACCGCTCCTCCCGGACTTCCTCGTGTTTGAAGTCGAGGCAGGTCAGGCCGGGGAAGTCGGGATCAAGGTCGCCGCTGGCGCCGATTTCGAGGTGGGCGTTCTCAAAGCGGAAGTCGGAGCAGCGGACGTCCTGGTCGGGGTCGCCCCGGCCCTGCTGGACCAGGAGGGTGGGGTAGACGAGCAGGCCCCTGGCGTGGGCCCGGTCGCAGATGAGACGCAGGGGGTCGTGGCCTGTACGGATGAGGCGCCGGGCGTTCTGGTGGGCCCGGCGGAAGATGAGGTGGGGCCATTTTTTTATGTTGTGGCCCCAGAGTTCGCCCACTTTTGTGTCGTGGAGGACGGTGCGGCCGTCTCCCAGGCAGAACATGAGGGCGTCCACGGGGGTGCCGAGCAGTTCGTCGACGCCCGCTTCGTATTCCTCCTTTTGCATGGGTGGCTCATGCATGTAGATGAGGGGATGGCGGCCATCGTGGTAGAACATGGTGCGCGGCTGTGGCACAGGAGGTTCCTCCTTCCTGGAAATTCAGGATTGTTCCCATCCGCACTTGATAAACAGGTCTTTGACGTCTTCAGGAATGGGGGCTTCTATTGTGAGCGGCTTACCGGTGCCGGGATGGTCGAAGCTGAGGTGGGTGGCCATGAGCAGCAGGCGTTTGATGTCGAAGTTCGACCGGAAGAAGCGGTTCTGAGAGCCGTCGCCGTAGTTCGTGTCTCCGATAATAGGGTGGGAAATGTGGGCGAAATGTTTGCGAAGCTGGTGCATCCGGCCGGTGAGGGGTTGGGCGCGAACGAGAGAATACCGGGCGGTTGGATGTTTGCCAACCGGCACGGGGAACTCGACGGTTCCATCGCAGGTGTAGTCGGTGATCGCTTCGGAGGGATCTCTGTCACGGGTTTCTCGAAGAGGATGATCGATTCGGCCGCTTTCGGGTGTGAATCCCCGGACGACGGACAGGTAGCGTTTTTTTACAGCGCGATTTTCGAAAAGCCGGCACATTTCCCGGGCGGCCTCCGAGCTCAGGGCGAAGAGCAGTACCCCCGATGTGGCGCGGTCCAGCCGGTGGATGGTGTAAACCGACCGATCGAGCTGCCGGCGCAGCTTTGGCATGCAGCTCGCTTCACGTGGCGCAAGTTTTGTGGGATGCACAAAGAGGCCGCTGGGTTTGTGAATGGCGACGTAATGGTCGTCCTGGTAGAGGATTTCCAGCATGGATTTTTGCAGGTGGTTGGGCCAGGGCCTGAGAGAGAACGAATCGGAAGCTTTCTCCCCGGTTCGGGGAGGGGTTAATTCGACGGCAGGCAGATTTTTCGTTTTTTAGCGTCGGGGTGCTGTCTGTAAAAAATGGCGATATGTCCGATCATACCGACTCCGTGGCTTTTCGTCTTTTGCGCGATTTCGTCGGACAGCGGGCGTTTGTTCTTTTTATGCTCAATGAATCTGATTTTGATGAGTTCGTGGGCGCCCAGGGCCTCGCTAACGGTCTGGATTACGGCATTGGTGACGCCGCCTTTTCCGATGTGTACGACCGGTTTTAAGTGGTGCGCCAGGGATTTCAGGTATTTTCTGTCCGATCCTTTGAGTTTTTTCACAGAAAACCTCCGAGGAAGCCCACGCATTAATGACAGCCCCCGTCTTTCTGTAAGGCAAAGACAGGGGCTGCGCAGGGGGTTCTTGATGCCGGCCGGCAGGGCTTAGCTGACGCCGATCAGTTCGACTTCAAAGACCAGTACCGAATTCGGCGGGATGCCGGGGCGGCCGAGTTCTCCGTAGGCGAGGTTCGACGGGATGAAGAGCTGCCATTTTGCGCCCACTTTCATCAGTTTCAGGGCTTCGGTCCAGCCGGGGATGACACCGTTGACCCCAAAGGTTATGGGTTCTCCCCGTTTATACGAGCTGTCGAACTCTTTTCCGTCGATCAGGGTGCCCCGATAGTGGACAGTCACTTTACTGGTCCCTGTGGGCGTTTCACCTGTGCCCGCCCTGATTACCCTGTACTGCAAGCCGCTTGGCAGGGTTATGACGCCTTCCCGGGTCCTGTTCTCGGCCAGGTAGGCATCCTCTGCTTTTTTGTTTTCTTCGGCTGTCTTTTTATCCTGTTCGACCTGCTGCTTTGCACCGGCCGTACGCTTAGTCTGGAATGCAACAATCACATCATTCATTTCGGCTTCCGTCATCAGGGTGTTCCCACCGACCAGCGCGAGTTTAACGGCGTGTGCAACAATATTCGGATCCGCTTCTATCGACTGCCTCTGTAAGGTTTCCTTCATGTTCATTCCAAAGCTGTATCCAAAGCTGTAGCTGAGTTTGTCTTGTTCGGTTGTCAATTCGATTTTTTCCTGCTTCTCGGCCCCACACCCCAGAAGGGTGAGGGATATGAGGACAGCGAATCCCAATTTCATGGTGATCTCCTGAGAGAGGATGTACGTTCGATACGGGCAGGTGTTTCCCGCCTTTTACCGCTTGCCGAACGCTGCAATGCGTTCCTACGGCGATTCCACAAACCGCGCTTCCACTTCCGCCAGCACGATTTTGGGAATGTCTTCCTGCTGCTCGACCGGGTAAACGCAGATGTTTCGGGACGTTCCCACGGCTTTTTGGAACCGTTCCGCTTCCCGGGTCCGTCCGACATGAACCGCTGTTACCCGGCAGTCTGTTTCCAGCAGGTAGTCGATCACCGATTCGAGATTGGTGATTTGCATGTCGGTGATGATGAAGATGTCGGTCTGTTCCCGACGAAGGGTTTTCAGGTCGGGCAGGTGCAGCGCCGTGCCGCCGCCGAAATAGCGGCAGAGCGTTTTGTAAATGGTGCGCCGGTCCCGGGTAAACCCCAGGACCTCCCGCCCTCCAGCCGGGGCGTCGCTGAAATTGTAGACCGCCACCCGCCGCTGCCGGTTCAGGTAGGCGTCCGCCGCGCACCCGGCACCCAGTACTGCATGGGAGAGCTGCTCGCAGGGGTTGGTCATGCTGCCGGAAGAGTCGATGACCACCAGACAGTCCGGCGTGCCGTCATCCGTGCCGTGCGTTTCTCCCTGGCGCCGCTCCCAGACCTGGGATATGCCCGGGAGGATTTTTCCGAAGCTTGTCCAGACGTCGATATCCTGTACCGGCCGCCCCACTTCCCAGGGGGCGTGAGAGTGGGGGTTCTGGCCGCCGACCTTTTCCATTGGGACCGTCCGTACGGGCAGTGAATAGGCCGATGCCCGCTTCATGTAAAACAGGAGGTCCGCATCCGAGGGCGACCCCCGGCCACGGCCCATTCCCGTTTCCGGCAGGTGGCCCGAGGCCTCCAGTTCCTCCCGGAAGTCTTCGACCATGGCCCGGAATGCGTAGAAGCCCCGCCCGGCAAATTCGTTGAGCCCTTTCTCGATTTCGCCCGCCGAGTATTGCTGGAGGCCGTGCGATCCCATTGTGCCGCTCTCCCCCGGCATTCCCCCGGCTTCCTCCTGCTCCGCTTCGATGAGGGGCGCGATGACCCCTGCAAAGGTCCGGATGGTTTCCCCCCAGCGGCTCCGGTTCAGGTAGGGGATGCGGGAGAGCCGGGAGACCGGTTCGGGCTCCGTATCGATGCCCATGTCTACGCCCCAGATTCGCTGGTAGAGCGCCCGGATGACTTCCGATACGCCTTCCTCCTCCATCCGGCGGTAGACCGCCGGCAGCTTTGAGTCCCGCTCTTTCACGCAGTGCGTGTCTACTACCACATCCCATGGTACACGACAAAAAAGGAAAAGACCTGCGCTGAGTGGTGAAATGAGTTAAGTTTGGGTTGTCAAGATCCAACAACTCATCCATCATCAAACACAGGTCTATGTCTCCTCAAGTTAATGAATTACACGACGTGATGCAATGGTATTTACCCTGTCATAAGGCCCGGGTAAAATTCATCGCCGCCTTCATTGTGTCTCTCATCAAGCTCACAACCGTCAACTTCACCAAACTGGCCAACGCCCTCAACGGCAAAGCCAAGCAGAAGTCCAACTATCGCAGAATCCAACGTTTCTTCAGTGAGTTTAATCTGTCCTATGACCTGGTGGCCGACTTGATCCTGCATCTCTTGCCGATCAAGTCGGACTTTACCATCTCGATAGATCGGACGACCTGGAGCTTCGGCAAACTGACCATCAATATTCTCACCGCCGGGAGTGTCTATCAAGGCGTTGCATTTCCCATCTGCTGGATACTGCTGCCCAAAAAGGGCAACTCCAACACCGATGAGCGTATCCAGTTGATGGAACGGGTCTTGAAGTTGGTGGATAAAAACCTGATTCAGGTCATCGTTGCAGACCGGGAATTCATTGGGCAAGAATGGTTTGCGTGGTTAGATGCGCAAGCCTTAGGCTTTGCCATCCGCGTCAAGGAAAACGCCAAAACCCTAAATGGCAAAGGGGACATCGCGCTTCGATGCTTGTTTGCCGACCTGCACATTCACCAAGAGCGCATCCTGCGTAAACCCCGTCTGATCTATGGTCATCATCCATGGTACACGACAAAAAAGGAAAAGACCTGCGCTGAGTGGTGAAATGAGTTAAGTTTGGGTTGTCAAGATCCAACAACTCATCCATCATCAAACACAGGTCTATGTCTCCTCAAGTTAATGAATTACACGACGTGATGCAATGGTATTTACCCTGTCATAAGGCCCGGGTAAAATTCATCGCCGCCTTCATTGTGTCTCTCATCAAGCTCACAACCGTCAACTTCACCAAACTGGCCAACGCCCTCAACGGCAAAGCCAAGCAGAAGTCCAACTATCGCAGAATCCAACGTTTCTTCAGTGAGTTTAATCTGTCCTATGACCTGGTGGCCGACTTGATCCTGCATCTCTTGCCGATCAAGTCGGACTTTACCATCTCGATAGATCGGACGACCTGGAGCTTCGGCAAACTGACCATCAATATTCTCACCGCCGGGAGTGTCTATCAAGGCGTTGCATTTCCCATCTGCTGGATACTGCTGCCCAAAAAGGGCAACTCCAACACCGATGAGCGTATCCAGTTGATGGAACGGGTCTTGAAGTTGGTGGATAAAAACCTGATTCAGGTCATCGTTGCAGACCGGGAATTCATTGGGCAAGAATGGTTTGCGTGGTTAGATGCGCAAGCCTTAGGCTTTGCCATCCGCGTCAAGGAAAACGCCAAAACCCTAAATGGCAAAGGGGACATCGCGCTTCGATGCTTGTTTGCCGACCTGCACATTCACCAAGAGCGCATCCTGCGTAAACCCCGTCTGATCTATGGTCATCATCTGTATTTGTCTGTCATCCGATTACCTGACGAATTTCTCATCGTTGCCAGCAAGTGTAAAGGTCGAAAACCGCTGGAGGATTACAAAAAACGGTGGGGAATTGAAGTCCTGTTCGCCGCGTTGAAAAGCCGAGGCTTCGATCTGGAACAGACCCATCTGATCCATCTGGAACGAATCGAAAAACTCATCGCGCTTTTAGCCATTGCCCTCACCTGGGCTCATCTGGTAGGAGAATGGATCGCAAAGACAAAACCGTTGAAGATCAAAAAACACGGATGCAAAGAGAAAAGCCTGTTTCGATATGGATTGGACCATTTGCAGTATGTTCTGCTCAATATACAGGATCACATCCAGGAGTTCTTTCACTGTCTTTGGATACTGATTGATCCTCCATATTTTAGGTCAGATTAAGTTTTGTCGTGTATTATGACCACATCCATAAAATAATCGACGACCTGTTTGACCAGGTCCCCATCCAGCAGGGCCGGCTTGAGCGCGGCGTAGAGGGCCAGGTGGGTTTCAAAGTCCCAGGGGCAAAAGGTGTGGTGCGCCACGCCGTGATCCAACAGCGCCTCCACGACGTCCTCCGCAGGCATTTCTTCAGCCAGGGCCTCGCAGTGCGCCCGGCTCAGGCCGATCCGCTTGTCGCGCATCTGCATGGCAACCGCACCATCGCCCTCCACCACCTCCGGAGACGGCAGTTCGGGAAAGAGGTGGCGCTTTCGTACCCGGGGCCAGATTTGTTCGATGAGTTTTTGAAGATCCATGTCAAATGCGGATTTCGGAATGCGGAATGCGGATTTAAAATCATTCAATCCGCAATCTAAAATCCGCATTCCGCAATTGAGAGATGGGGTTAGTTTTTCTCTTTGGGCGGAGGATAGATCTGTCGTTTGCGGTGGTAGATTGCGCCGCCCTGGGGTTTTCCCGATCCGCCGATGCGGCCCCGGATGTGGATGTCGCCCCCGGTCATCTGCTCTCCGATAAACCGGCCTGCGTCTCCGCTTACGTCGATTCGTCCGGCCACCATTCCGGCGCCCAGGTAGCGTCCCACGTTTCCGTTTATTTTCAGGTGGCCTCCATTTAGGGAGATTCCGATCAGGTCGCCCAGGTCACCTTCAATGATCAGCGTGTGCCCCTCCTGCAGACGATACCCCAGCAAGGGGACGCGCAGTTCGGGACCGGCCAGGTTCAGGTGGACCTCGGGTGAGTGGGAGGTGTTGCAGAGGGCGGAGAGGTAGAGGCCCAGCGGTCCCATCATAAAATAGTCCGGGTCGTCGCTTTGTGTTGCATGGACGCAGAACGCCTCGATGTCTCCGGTCTCACAGGGGATGCCGCCCACGATGCTTTCCGCGCAGGTGTAGATTTCCACAATCGAGTCTTTGTCCGGCTGCCAGGGTCCCTCACCGGCCTCGTCCGCCACCAGGCGTTTGTAGCCACCTTCCAGGCGGGCCAGCACCGATTCGTGAGAGGCCAGGATTTCGTCTAAGGGGATCTGCCGGTCCGGACGGTCGGAGATATGCCGGAATTCCTCGAACGGGTTTTTTACCGCAGCAGACGGCCGGGAGACGTTCGCGGGGTTCTTAGTTTGAGACGACGTCTCACGGCGGAGGGCGGCGGGCTTTTGGAATTTTTCAAAGGGATTTTTCATATTCGACTTGAACCTCGGAGACTTTTTGTTTTTCTCCGCGCTCTCCGCGTCTCCGCGGTAAGGCTACCCAACTTCCGGCCTTTCGGGTTCCATCCCCAGGTCCCGCATGATTTCCGAGTAGATGGGGTGGTCGCCCCGGGTGGGGTCGGCTTTTTCGCCCTGGAAGATCCGGTAGGCGACGGCCATTGCGGATTTGATCCGGTCGCTCTGTTCGCTGTAGCGGTGGAAGACCTGCCGCACCGCTTCCCGGGCGCGGTGGATGGGCTGGACGTCGTGGCGCCGGTCCGCGTCCTCGGCCGCGTCCAGGTCGTCCCGCCATTGGATGCGGTGGGCGGCGGCATAGGGCAATACGGTGCGGAGGTGTTCCACGTCCACATGGGAATCGCCCAGCAGCCAGGCCAGGGTCTGGGCGTAGCGCCGGACGGACATGGGCAGGCGGTTGGAGGGGCAGTTGCGTACGGCATAGCAGAGGTAACCGGTATAATGACACCCCTCTCCGCAGATTTCGTTGGATCGTTTCTGGCCGTATTTGCAGCAGAAGGAGAGTTCGGCGAGGAAGGTCCGCATGAGCGCACTGGCGTCCTCATCGAAGGCCAATTCTCCGGCGGCGAACCGGATGGCGTTCCGGTCCGCCCGGTTCAGGGTGGGCACGCCCAGCTGGGCTTCGAGTTCGGCGCCGTACGCATCGCAGACGGCCCCGGTTTCATCGGCGCGTTCCGGGTCCGCCAGACAGGCTTGAAGCGCCTCCTCCTTTGCCTGGTTCCGCAGTAGTTTGTAGGTCGGCTCCTCTTTTCCGATCATCCACGAGAGGTTCGGGCCCGGGTGTTTTGATTCGACCATGACATCGAACCGGTCCAGCAGGGGGGCCACGATGGTGTTGGTCCCGCGGTCCTGGTAATTCGCCGTGGCGAAGAGGCAGTATTCGCCGTTGGTTATCATCTGGTTCAGATAACTCCAGTTGCCCCGGTCCACGCCGTCTAAGATCATGCTTTGCTTCGTTTCCGGGAGGCGGTTGATTTCGTCCACGACTTTTACCGGGAGCAGCGCAAAGGTGGACCAGACGACTTCCTCGATCCCGCGGTTGAGCTGGCCCAGGTCGGGACGGCCCACGATCTTCTCTTCGGTCTGCTCCGGATGCCCGGAGACTTCCCCTTCCCAGATGGTGCCCAGGGGCAGCCGGTAGAGCAGCGCTCCGATATACTCCGCCGAGGTGGTTTTGCCCAGGCCCGGCTCTCCCACGATCAGCTCTTTGCCGCCAACGAGACCGGTGAGCACGCCGAACAGGAGCGCGGCGTTGTAGCGCTCTCCTTTGACTTCCAGGTCCGGCCGGTTGTAGTAGAGCCGGTCCTGGATGAAGGTGAGGATGTCGTGGGTTTTTTTCTGTAAGGTGTCCGATTTCACACTGTCATCTTTCATCATCTCTGAAGGGTTCAGTCTGCTTTTTCCCCGATACAGTACAGGTGGGTCGCGTCCGACAACCAAACAGCGTTGCCGAACGCCAGGCCCTGCACATCTGCTATACCTAACTTCTGTCTGGATATATCCCGTTAAGGCAAATGATGTAATTAATCACGGTAAACCCCCGGCTCTGCCGGGGGACTGTTAGAGTTTGACAATTCCCCAGAAATGTGAGAGCCTTCCCTTTGTGGACCGCTTGAAGCTTGCGGAAAGGAAGGCTCCCGATGGACGTACAAAGTTTAAGCCATACCCGGTGGGAATGCAAGTACCATATTGTGTGGATTCCCAAATGTCGGAAGAAGGCACTGTATGGGGAGTTGCGGAAGTATCTGGGTGAAGTGCTCAGGGATCTGGCTTTGCGTAAGGAGAGCGAGATCGTCGAAGGTCACCTGAGGTTGGATCATGTTCATGTGCTCCTGTCGATACCTCCGAAAAACGCCGTATCAGAGGTGGTGGGGTTCATCAAGGGGAAGAGCGCCATTCACATCGCTCGGACCTTCGCTGGGCGTCGGAGGAACTTTGTGGGTCAGAGCTTCTGGGCAAGAGGCTATTATGTCTCTACCGTTGGCAAGGATGAGGAGTCGGTTCGTAGGTACATCCAGGAGCAAGAAGAAGCAGATCGTAGGCTTGAGCAGATGGAGTTGTTTGATGAGTAGCCACCTTTAGGTGGCCCACGGTTTTCAACCGCTTCGAGCGGTTCCCGGTTTTTCAAGCCTCCGGCTCTGCCGGAGGTATCTGACTCATGGCAAGATAGGGCTGCCTTTTGTCAACGGCCTGTCCTGCCCCGGCATTTCCCGTGTTCCCGCCGATGGCAGAGCCCGTGTCTCCGGAGGAGGTGCCTGTTTGTCCGCTGGCATCGTCCGTATCTCCGCCCCCACCGTCGTTGGCCGTGTTGGGCGCCCCCCCGGCGTCCGTATTGGGTGCCCCCCCGCTGCTCGTATTGGGCGCCCCTCCGGCGTTCGTATTGGGCGCCCCCCCGGCGTCCGTATTGGTCGTTCCCCCAGGACCGTTGGATTCAAGGGCTCCGGCGTAAATCTTATAGATCGTCTCCCCTCCTTCTGGCGTCGCCAATACCTGTAGGTTAGGGCTCGTAATGCCCGTAGCAGCATCGGCCTGCACCAGGTGCGAGTGGTTTGGAACCGGGTGCGTGTGGTTTCCAATCGAATGCTGGTGATTGGGGATCGTGTGGTCGTGATTCGAAACCGGGTGTGTGTGGGTTCCAATCACATGCTGGTGGGCCGGAATCTTATGCGTGTGGGTACCGGCCGCGTGCGTGTGGGTACCGGCCGCGTGCGTGTGGTCTCCGGTCGTATGCGTGTGGGTTCCAATCGGATGGCTGTGCGGTGGCATTTGAGTCACATTCAGCGCCTGGCTCTCTACACCACCTGTCTGGCCTTGCTGATAAGAGCTCAGACCGGGTCCCTGGCCGGGAGCCAGCGGAACCCGCCCGCGCAGGTCCGGCAGCCCGAAGTTCGTTCGGCCATCGCCGCCGTAGATCGTCCCGATAACAGAATACAGGGCCTGATTCTGGCTAATCGCTATCAACGAACCATTGCAAAACGCCCAATTTCGAGGGGCAAAATTTCCTGCAAACAACCTGATTTCACCAATGACCCCGTCCATATAACTCTCCTCTGGATTGGAAGTTGAAATACGACCACCACTCCGGTTGCCCTGACGGGCCTGCGCCCCCGAAGATAGGGACCCGTGCAACAAGAAGGTGGATTTTTTCCAGGACACCTGATTTCACGTCGTCATCTTTCATCTATGTCTGAAGGGCTCAGTCCGCTTTCTTCCCGATACAGTACAGGTGGGTCGCGGTCCGGATAAAGAGCCGGGATCCGGAAACCGCAGGGGACGACAGGGTATAGGTGCCGTCCAGTTCATTGGTGGACAGGAGCTTGAACTCCGGTCCGGCCGCCAGCACCGTGGAAACGGCCATCTCGTTGAGGAGGTAGAGGTTCCCGTCGGCCAGTACCGGGGACGAACTCACAAAGCCCTGGGCGGTGCGCTTCGGCCCCCAGACCACCTCGCCGCTTTTGGCATTCAGACAGGTCGCCAGTCCTCTGTCGTCTACCATGTAGAAGTATTTGCCGTCACATACAGGGGTGGGCACGTCCGGCGCACCCGATCCGGTCCATTTCCAGACGACGTTGTCCGTGACATCGCCCGTGCCTCCGGCGCGCAGGGCCAGCAGGGGCCGCCTGCGCGTGGGGGCGTAGATCATATCGTTTACGACCAGCGGGGAGGCGACGATCCGGTAATTGCGCCGCTGCTCGGGGTTCAACCCGGCCGCCCGCCAGATTTCTTTTCCGGTCTCAGGATCGTGTCCGGTGACGTAATCTCCGCCCGAAATCACAATCTGGGTCACCTTGCCCTGTGTGAGTACGGCGGGCGTGGTGTAAGCATCGGGCGATTCCGCCCACGCGTCCGTGGGCCGTTCCCGGCGCCAGAGTTCCACCCCGGTCATTGTGTCGAAGGCGACAACGTACGAAGGGTCGTCCGTGCGGAACCCATGGAGCACCTCGAGAATCAGCTTTCCGTCGTAAAGAAGCGGAGAAGACGCATAGCCAAAGTTGAGGCCAAAGTCGCCGTAGTCTTTCTGAAGATTACGCTTCCAGAGGACTTTCCCGTCCATGTCCAGAGCCGTCACCTGGCCGGTGCCGGTCACGACCCAGACGTGCTTCCCGTCGGTAACCGGGGAGGGCGACGCGTCGTTCTGCTTTCGGTAAAGCCGGTTGCCACCGTGGAGCTTGTGCCTCCAGAGTTCCCTGCCGTTCTGCCTGGAGATGCAGAGCAGAAGCAAGTCTTTGCCGCCCGGCTCCTGTTCCTCCTCGGACGCCGCCGGCGTGGGCGACGTTACGAAGATTCGATCCCCCCAGATGATCGGGGTGCTCGCACTCCAGGAGGGCAGTTCGGTCTTCCACACGATATTCTCCGTCAGGCTCCAGACCGTGGGCAGATTGGTGGCCGTGGAAGCGCCGTTCTGATCGGGCCCGCGCCACTGCGGCCAGTTGTCCTGCGCCTGGACGCTGAAGGCCGACGCAAGTACCACAACAAACAGCAGTGCAACCCAAACGCGGTTTCGGGTCATGGTATGGCTCCTTGTGAGGTACGTGATTCTTTGTGTTTGATTTATCGACAGTCAGATTTGTTTCCTAAATTAAGCACAACCGCTTCTAATTGTCAAACCGCGTTCCGAAAAATCTTCTGTTTTACCGGCTGGCCCAGCGCATGCCTCGTTTCTGGATCTCCTTTGCCTCCGGAACGTCGAAGTCTTTTGCCACGTGGCCCAGGGAGGAGTAGAATACCCGGCCTCCGCCCCACATGCGCTTCCAGACGACGGGCATGACGCAGCCGTTGACCCAGGGTGCGACGTCGGTGTGGAAGGGGGTGGTGGCCAGGACTTCGTTGGAGGGATCGACGTGCATGTAGTACTGCTCCGAATGCATTTTGAAGTCGTCGAGTCCCTGCGTGATGGGGTCGTCGTGGTTGATGATGTTGACTTCGTAATCCACAATGCCGCCCGGATGGGATACCCACTGACCGCCGACCATCCACTGATAGGTTGTGTTATTCCGGAATGCGTCTCCCATGCCGCCGTGCCACCCGGCCACGCCCACGCCGCTTTTGACGGCGTTCAGCAGTCCCTGCTCCTGTTCTTTTTCAATGGTACCCATCGTCCAGATGGGGACAATCAGGCTGAGCGCGTGCATTCTGTCCCGGTCCAGGTAGGCGTCCAGGGTGTCCGACAGGTCTACGTCGAATCCTTCGTCTGCGAGAATGGGAGCGAAGATATCGACACATTGCTTAGGTTCGTGGCCTTCCCATCCGCCGTAGACGATGAGCGCTTTTTTCATTTTTTGCCTCCAGGTTGTAATGACGGCAGTCAAAGGTAAAACATTATTCATCCAGCGTGCCCGATGGGAGATCCATCGGCAGCGGGGCCGGCCTGGAACAGGTGCTCTGGATTTGGATATGCCGGTCGCTCTTTGACGCTTCGTCGAACGCGCACATGAGGTCCAGGACGTGGAAGGCCAATTCCCCACTGGTGCGGTGAGGTCGATCGTAGGTGAGCGCGTAGGCCATGTCGGCAACGCCGATGCCGCGGCTTACGGCATCGCTGTGGGTAAGGGGCACTTCGCTCCATTCTTCGGCACCGGCCCGGCGCACCAGGACGGGGCCCCGGAAGGTGTTGGGGTCGGGGACGCTGAGGGAGCCTTCCGAGCCGTAGATTTCGATCCGGGGCAGGTGGTGGGACCAGACGTCAAAGCTGGCGATGATGGTGCCCACGGCGCCGCCGGCGAAATCGAGTACGCCGGCAAGGTGGGTGGGGGTTTCGACGGTAATTTTTTCGCCGTAGCGCGGCTCGCTGGTGACGGTCCGCTCCGGGAACGTGATTCGGGTCGATCCGGTTACGCGGCGGACCGGCCCCAGCAGGTTGACCAGAGCCGTGAGGTAGTAGGGACCCATGTCGAACATCGGGCCGCCGCCTACCTGGTAGAAGAAGCCGGGATCGGGATGCCAGCGTTCGTGGCCGTGGCCGGCGACAAAGGCGGTGGCAGCGACCGGCTGGCCAATCCAGCCGTCGTCGATCAGTTTCCGGCAAGTCTGGATGCCGCCCCCCAGGAAGGTGTCCGGGGCGCCGCCGACGAGGACGCCTTTTTCCTGCGCGGTCCGGAGTACTTTCGCTCCGTCCTCCCGGTAGACGGCAAAGGGTTTTTCGCAGTGCGCGTTTTTACCGGCCTGGACGGCGGCCAGGTTGACTTCGGCGTGGGCTCTGGGGACGGTGAGGTTTACGACGATCTGGATTTCCGGATCGGCGAGCAGGTCCTCCACCGAACAGGCGCGGACCTCGAATTCTTCCGCTTTTGCTTCGGCCCGGCCCATGTCCAGGTCTGCACAGGCTACAACGTTGAGGATGTGAAACGCCCCGCAGCCTTTAAAATAGGCCCCGCTGATGTTGCCGCAGCCGACGATGCCGGCGTTGATTTTTGCTTCCACGTGCCAGCCCCTCTTCTTTGTCACTGCTCACCGCGGAGACGCGGAGATCGTGGAGAAAAAACCAGAGGTGGGGACGCTTTGTTGCCTTTTTGAGCATTCTCCCCACCCCGGACGATTCACTGGATCGTCTCCCCACCCTGGTTCAAAGGTTTTGGTTTACAGTTCACCAAACCGCGTTTTCAGATTTACCGGTTCACCGGTCCGGGCGGATTCGTAGCCCGCCTGAACGATCGCCAGGGTTCGCCTTTCGCTGCGCCCTGTGGTCGGACCCTCGGCAATGCCCGCGACATAGTCTGCGAACGCTTCCATTTCCAGGGCGTAGTCCGAAAGCGGCGCTTCCGGATAGTTCAGGTAGATCGGTTCCTGATCATCGCCGAAGATGTCACATCCCTCTTCCTGGGAGGCCTGGAGGCTGCCCCGGTCGCCGTGGATGATATATCCTCCCAGCATGCCCTTCAGGCGGGCCTCGCAGGTCTGCACCACCAAGACCTGGAAGCCGCTTTCCATCGTCAACAGGCCACTCATCGTGCCTTCCACGTCGGTCCGTCCGAATGACGGGGCGTGGTTTTCCCGCATGTAGACCGTTTCCACCTCCCCCAGAACGTGTCGAAGCTGCGCCATTCTGTGGATGCCGTGCAGCATCCAGGTGCCGGTTCCGCCCAGTTCGGGGGAGGAGAGCCAGACCCGCCTGCCCGGATACGCGTAGGTCGGCCGCGCCCGAAAGCCGGATGCGGCGAAAGCGGAGACGACTTCTCCGATGTACTGTCCGGTCTGCACGATGTTTCGCAAGAACCGGGCCATGGGCGAATAGGGGAGGTTTTCGGCCGCGTAGAGCTTTACCCCCGCCGCGTCAGCGGCTTCGATCATGCGGGTGGCGTCTTCCACGGTCAGCGCGATCGGCTTTTCGCAGAGCACATGCTTTCCGGCTGCGGCGGCGCTTATGGCGACCTCACGATGGAGCGCGTGCGGTAGGCAGATGGATATCGCATCGACTTCGGGATCGGCCAGGAGGTCGTCGATGTCGGTGTAGGTTTTACCGATGTCCAACTCTTCTGCTTTCGTTTTCAAGAAGTCGGCGTCATTGTCTACCAGGCAATCCACGGTTACCTTTTGCCCCAGTTCGCGGATCGCCTCCACGTGGCGGGTTCCCGCCCAGCCGACGCCCACAATTGCCATTCGCAGCATGGTACACCTCCGGTGGGTTCGCTATTCCAGCAGCCGGTCAGTCTCAATCTCCATTGGGTGTGGCCGGTTCAGAAGCGGACCGGAGGGGCTTTGAATCTCCGCCCCAACCGACCGCAATGTAACCCAACCGCTGCGGACTGTCAAGGCGATATCCACATGAAAACAACAGTACAAGATTTGGGTTGACATGAGGGACTTTGCTTTGTAGGATTTTATCTGCTGTTGAGGTATAATTCAATCCCAAATTTCTGGAAACCGGAGAGTCTGTGAAGCGAAACCTCATTCTGAGCGGCGGCGTTGCGCACGACTATGCGCGTACGTCGCCCATGCTGGCCGACCTGTTGAGCGAGGTCGGTATCCGGTCGGAAATCTGCGAGGATGTCGGGGTTGTGGAAGACGGGGTGTTGCAGGAATTTGATATGCTGACGCTAAACTGCGTGTGGTGGACGTGCAGGCAACCGCAGGTGCGTCCCGAGTGGCGGGAGGAATGGGCGTTTGAGCTGTCGGAGGCGGCCCGGCGGGGATTTCTGGCATTTTTTGCGCAGGGGAAAGGGCTGCTTGCGCTGCATGCGGCGACGATCTGTTTTGATGATTGGCCGGAGTTCCGGCGGATTCTGGGGGCCTGGTGGGAATGGGGGGAATCCGGGCATTCTCCTTTTCAGGCGCACAGCATGCAGGTTTGTGCCGAGATACACCTGATAACCGAAGGGATTCAGGACTTTGTTATCGAGGACGAGCTTTATACGCATGCCAGAGTTACCGATTCGATATCTCCCCTGATCGAGGGGGAGTGGGAAGGGAAACGCCATCCCATGCTGTGGGTGCGTGAGTACGGGCAGGCACGGATATGCTACAATGCGCTCGGACACGGCCCGGAGGCGTTTGAGCATCCTGTGAATCGTGTGCTTCTTCAGAGGGGCGCCGGTTGGGTGATGAAATAGGCGGATGGGAGAGGATTCAGGCAGGCCGGGTATCAGGAGGGGCGTGCAGGACGGGGATTCAGACGGCGTCGCAGAAGGTGTCCGGACAGGCCGCTCAGCTTCAGGGCGTGGGGCGCCGGGCTTTCGCCTCCCCCAGGGAAAGCCCGTTTGCGCATCCCCACGCCCTGTTTTCTGCGTTTAAACCGCTTCGGCATAGGGCACCAGTTTCTGCCCGTGCAACGGGTGGCGCAGCTTGTTCAGCGCCCGTTCTTTGATCTGTCGTACGCGTTCCCGGGTCAGCTTGAACCGTGCGCCGATGGCCTCCAGGGTCATCCCATCCGCACTTTCGTCCAGGCCGAAGTAGAGCCGGATTATCTCTCGCTCGCGTTCTTCCAGGGCGTCCAGGACCGATGCGACGTCCTGCCTCAGGGCATTGCGCATAAACTCGATATCGGGCGGCTCCTGGGTCTCGTCGCGCATCAAATCTATCAGGCTGTGCTCTTCGTCGTCTTTGAGCCTGGCGTCCAGGGAAATGGCGGGGTGGCTGTTGGCCAGGATGTCTACCACCTGCTCTTCTGTGATGCCCAGTTCCCGAGCGATTTCGTCTTCGGCCGGGTGACCCGGGGTGTCCTGCTGCCGGCTTTTGGTATACCGGGAGATGCGGTGCAGCAGTTCCAGCCGGTTCGACGGCAGGCGCACGGTCCGGGAGTGGTCCGTGAGAGTCTGCAGGATGGACTGCCGGATCCACCAGACGGCGTAGGAGATGAATTTGACCCCTTTGGTTTCGTCGAACCGTTCGGCGGCGGTAATCAGCCCGATGTTCCCGGCGCCGATCAGATCGGCCAGGGACATGTCCTGGTTCTGGTATTCCCGGGCCACACGGACGACGAATCTCAGGTTGGCCTCCACGAGCTTGTTGCGCGCGTCCAGGTCCCCTTCTTTGATCCGGGTGGCCAGGGCGGTCTCTTCCTCTGCAGACAGCGGTTGAGACAGGGCCACATCTTTCATGTATCGGTGGAGCGAATGCTCTCCACCGCCAAAAGAGATACTGTTAGCGCTTGTCATAGCAATCACCTCTCCTTCAGGGCAGCCGGCAATGGGCGCAGATTGGTGGGTTTGAGAAGGGTTACGTCCTGTTCTGCAGCCTCTTATTGCATGTAGCGTGCCGGTGCGCCGGTTCAGAAGCCATGGAGAGGAAAAATAATTCACAACTGTTTTTTTATCATATACTTATTTTTTTATTTTTGTCATACCTGCGTCGGTGTGAAAGTGCCATAGCTATCCGAGTCTGGCGAACATCCGGATTTTTCTGGCTGAAATCCACCAGTTTGGGGATGGAATCTTACAGTTTTAGTCTTCTGCGATGCAATAGAGGTAGCGCTGGCCGCGCAGGTAGATCTCTTTATCCACAATTGCGGGCGAGGCATCGAATCCATCGTCGAGCGCATTGGTGGCCAGTACCTTGAACTCGGGGCCGCGTTTGATCACCATTGTCGTACCGTTTCTACCGGCAAAGTAGACCCGATTTTTGGCGCCTACCGGAGACGCATACATCCCCCGGATCCCTTCCAGACGCTGCCGGCTGTAGTAGGCCTCGCCCGTCTGGATGTTGAAGCAGGTCAGAAGGCCACTGTTGCGTTTGAGGAAGTAGAGCGTGTCGTCGTAGAGGAGCGGCGAGGGCACGTAGGGCGTGTCCTGATCGTAGGACCAGATGATCGCGTCCGAATCGGTGATGTCGCCCCTGGCCCCGGCCAGACGGATGGCCTGCAGGGCATTGCCTCTGTACCCGCTGGTGACGTAGACCACACCGTTGGCAGCTACGGGCGAGGGGATGGTGTTTACTGTCAAGCCGCCGCATTCCCAGACTATCTTTCCGGTGGCCAGGTCGTAGCTGCGTGTGCGACTTGTCGCACTGACGATGACCTGGGGTTTGCCGTCGTGCTCAACGACAATCGGCGTGGACCAGGAGGTCCGTTCATCCCGTTCGACTTTCCAGCGTTCGCTGCCCGATTTCTTGTCGAGGGCAACGATGAAGGACTGGCCTTCGTGGTCCCAGTTGATCACGATGTGATCCCCGTAAAGCACGGGCGAACTGCCCTCACCGAAGCCGCGTCTGGTGGACATGTTCCCCAGGTCTTTTTCCCATTTGAGTTTGCCCTGCAGGTCATAACAATACAGCCCACGGGAGCCGAAGTAGGCGTAGACGTGCTCACCATCGGTTACCGCCGAGTTCGAGGCCCAACTGCCGTCGCGATGGGTGCCTTCGTGCGGGTACTCTTCCCGGGCGGTTCTTTTCCAGAGAATCTTCCCGTTTAGACGGTCGATTGCATAGACCACAAACCGGATATTATCTCCGTCTGTTGGGACGGCGGTTGACACGAATACACGATTTTTCCACACAATAGGAGACGCATGACCCCTGCCGGGGATTTCCACTTTCCATCGGATGTTTTTATTTTCATTCCACTCCACGGGCGGATCGCCATAACGCGAGACCCCGGTTGCATCCGGGCCGCGCCACTGGGGCCAGAACGTGGTGAAATCGGCGCCGGACTCCGCCCGGGCCACGGCGGGAGCGATACACAGACCGAGGATAACCGCGACGATGTGTTTCATGCGAGAACTCCTTTCTACAGGCTCTCCTTTGCCGGAGAGATTGAATGTTGAAGCTAACCGGTAAATGAGATTAACAGGAAAAAAGGTATTTGTCAAGCGTTCTAAAACGGGGTTTGGGTTGACGCTTAAGAGCGTTCCGAGTTAAAGTCTCGAAATTGAAGATATTCGGTTTGATCACCCTATTTCTCAAAGGATAGAGTATGGCTTCTTTACCGTCGAATGAATCGGGACCGGGAGAAAGAGGTGGTAAGGGCGTGCGCTGGTGGCCTGTGGTTGTGATCGCCGTGCTGAGCATTCTAACTGTGACCATGATCTGGGCGCAGGACTCGCTACACCGGCAGCGACAGGTTATGCAAACCACAGGTGTCCTCATGGTTACGCTCCTGTTGCTGCTCTTATGGGTCCTGTTTTTTTCTCGTCTGAGGCTGAAAGTGCGCCTGGTTTCTTTTGCCGGCGTCATCCTGATTGTCGGATTGTCTGCGACGCTTTTCCGCATTCGGGGTGTGAGCGGCGATCTGGTTCCCATCCCGGGGTGGCGCTGGACATCCCGGGGGGACCCGTCATTGACAGAACACAGGCCGCAGCCCGGTGGTCTGGTTTCCGAGACCGCAACAGGGGGCGACTATCCCCAATTTCTCGGGCCCGAGAGGAACGGGACCCTGCCCGGGATTAGCCTGGCGTCCGACTGGGAAACACATCCTCCCAGGCTCGTATGGCGGCAGCCGATCGGGGAGGGCTGGTCGGCGTTTGCGGTGAAGGGCCAATCCGCCGTTACGCAGGAACAACACGGAGAAGAGGAGATGGTGGTTTGCTATAACCTGACGTCCGGCAGCGTGAAATGGCGCCACAGCGATGCGGCCAGGTACGAGAACACCATCGCCGGTGTTGGACCCCGTGCAACGCCCACGATTGCGGAGGACCGGGTGTATACGTTTGGCGCAACGGGCATTCTCAACTGCCTGGACCTGGCGACGGGCAGGAAGGTCTGGTCGAAAGATACGCTCAAAGAGAATGGCGCGAAAAGAAATATCTGGGGCATGAGCTGCTCGCCCCTTGTGCTGGACAGCCTGGTTATCGTCAGTCCGGGAGGGCCCGGTGGGAGGTCCATGGTTGCCTACCATAAGGATACCGGTCGATTTGTCTGGGGAGGTGGAAACAGTCCGGCGGGGTATAGCTCTCCCAGCCTGGCGACGCTTGCGGGCGCCGGCCAGATTCTTATTTTCAACCGGGGCAGTGTTGCCGCACACGATCCGCTCACCGGCCAGATCCTCTGGCAGCACCCCTGGCCCTGGGGCGGCGGTCTCCAGCATGTTGCCCAGCCCGTGCCCCTGCCGGGAGATCGCGTGTTTGTGTCGGCCGGTTACGGCATTGGCTGCAAGCTGTTTCAGATTGGGCGCGATGGACAAAACGGGTTCAGCGTTTCCCTGGTGTGGGAGACGCCCCGTCTCAAGGCCAAATTCACCAATGTCGTTTATCGGGACGGGTATATTTACGGGCTGGACGACGGCGTTCTTGTATGCCTGGACCCGGCCAACGGCCAGCGCAGGTGGAAACGGGGTCGGTACGGCCACGGGCAGCTTATGATGGTTGGCAATCTGCTGCTTATCCAGACAGAATCAGGAGATGTGGTCTTAGTTGATGTCAACCCGGATGAATTTAAGGAACGCGCCCGCTTTCCCGCGTTAAACAGCAAGACCTGGAACAACCCCGCGCTCGCCGGTTCCTACTTGCTGGTTAGAAACGACAGGGAAGCTGCGTGTTATGAATTGCCGCGTGTTGCGAATTGATGGGTTTCGTATCAAAAGAAAGGTATACCCAATATGCGTTGCTTTATCCTGACTGTTCTATCGATTTTCACGGTCGCCCTCTTCATCACGTCTGCGCCTGCGGACGACTGGCCGCAGTGGCGAGGGCCCGGGCGAGATGGGGTCTGGCGCGAGACCGGTATTGTTGAAACGCTGGCCAAGCTCAAGGTCCGGTGGCGCGTCCCGGTTTCCAGCGGGTACAGCGGGCCGACCGTTGCCGGCGGCCGCGTTTATCTGACCGACCGGGTGAGCAAACCGAAACAGATCGAACGCGTACACTGTTTCGACTGGGAAACCGGAAAGGAGAGCTGGTCTTTCGCCTATGACTGCGAGTACCGAAATGTACAGTACGTCGCCGGTCCACGCGCATCTGTGATCGTTCACGATGGACTCGCCTATGCGCTGGGCACCATGGGGCACCTGCACTGCTTCGACGCCGCTACCGGTGCGCTTCGGTGGAACAGAGACCTCAACGCCGAGTATCAGATCCGCATGCCGATATGGGGCATTGCCGGGGCTCCACTGGTTGAGGGCGATCTGCTGATCGTGCAGATCGGAGGATCGTCCGGCGCCTGTCTGGTTGCATTTGACCGGAGGACGGGCGAGGAGAAGTGGAAGGCGCTGGACGACCGGGCCTCTTACTCCGCGCCGATTGTGATCGACCAGGCCGGCAGGCGCGTGCTGGTGTGCTGGACCGGGGACAATGTGGTGGGGCTCAATCCGCAGACCGGAGAAGGCTACTGGCAGCATCCCTTTCCACCCAGCCGCATGGTCCTGGCCATCGCAACGCCGGTGTTTCACAACAATTTGCTCTTTGTCAGCGGCTTCTACGACGGCTCGCTCCTGCTCAGGGTCCATCCCGACCGCCTCGCGGTGGAAGCGGTGTGGCGCCGGAAAGGCGCCGATGAGCGGCAGACCGAGAGCCTTCATTCCCTCATTTCTACGCCGATCCTCATTGGAGATTATATTTACGGTGTGGACAGTTACGGTGAGCTTCGGTGCCTGGAACTGGGCACCGGCGACCGGGTCTGGGAAGATCAGACGGCCGTGCCGAAGGCCCGGTGGAGCACAATCCATTTTACGAAGCACCGGGACCGGATCTGGATGTTCAACGAGCGGGGCGAACTGCTTATCACCACGCTTTCACCCGAAGGTCTGAACGTTATCAGCCGCGTGCAGCTCATCGAGCCTACCCGGGACCAGCTCAATCGCCGCGATGGGGTCTGCTGGTCGCATCCAGCCTACGCCTACAAACATGTGTTTGCGCGAAATGACAGAGAACTGATCTGCGCCAGTCTGGAAAAGCAGGACGCAGAGGGCGGAGAGTAGGACGCAGGGGTTCTGGCGCCCCCCCTCGAGAGAGGAATAAGTGAAGGTGTTGAAGAAGGTTTTCGGGCAGAACGAGGAGGTTTAAGGAGAAAACTGCCTGCAGGATATTGATGCTATTAACAGGAAGAGGAGAAAGGCTGCAAAGGCTCCTATCTGGAAATATCTGAAAGAGCCAAAATGGATGCACGCTTTGATTAATTCAGGGCAAACAATGAAGGAGATGTAGGAGAGGAATGATCAGCCTATGACGTTCTACTACAGAAGCTTTGAGACAATAATTCTCTACATCAATACTGAGGACAGTTTTTCAGAGAAGATTTGACAAAAAAGAAGATTTGACAAAAAAGTGCCGTTTCCCGAGATTAGGGTATCGTAAACGACCAAGTCAACGATCCCCCTCAACCGGTGAGACGGCACAATGGAACTGGCAGAAAGATACTCAATCGCTTCAACATTTCCAAACCTCAAAAAAAGTTCCTGTTAATCCTGTTTGCGGCGATATTAACCGCGCGTGGGAAGATCAATTTTCGCAACCTATCGCGTTACTCAGATTTGTCCGAGAAGACGTATTCTCGCCAATTTTCCAAGTCCTTCGAGTTCGCTGCCTTCAACCGTGAAGTCATCAATGAAGGCACCGGGAGAGAAAGTGAGCGGATCATTGTTTGCGATGCTTCCTTTGTGTCCAAGTCGGGAAAAAAGACGTATGGACTGGATTATTTTTGGAACGGCTGTCACAGCCGAACTGAAAAGGGATTGGAAGTCTCCAGTGTGGCCATAGTGGATGTAGAGAAAAACACAGGCTTTACCCTGTCAGTTCGTCAAGTCCAGTTTTTGCAGAGGGCTTTTTCGGTCCGTACGGTTTCGCCTATGGTGTGGGGTATGGAGCGGCCGGAGACGGGAGAAATGCGATAGAGCTCTTTCTGCACAGGGCGACGGTGCGGAGAAGGTTCCGAAGCGGCCTCTTTCTGCTGGCAAGCGTAAGGCACTAGTTCAGAGCCAGTGGGGTCCACGTCGTCAGCTTGTCCGGAGGAGTTGGATGGGATTTGTAGAGGAAGATTGCCAGTCGGGACAACTCCGTTGTATTTTTGGTTGACTGGAAGGTTAACAGGTAGGTATTTTCAACGGCCTGGTAAGCGGAAGGAGACAATCTGAGCCCGGTTTAAAACCCAGTCCGGCTATTTTTCGAGCAGAATCATGGTCTGCCGACCATAGCTCCAGGCTTCCAGGAATTTTTCCCGAGGGACGGAAATAGGGTGCGATTCAAATGCCGGGTCATTGACCAGAAGATTCTCGGTTTCGAACCCGATGACTACAACTGCATGAAGGTAGTCGATGGCGTTCTCCGAGGCCCAGTGATTCAGCACGCCAGTCCAGAGAAGAACGATTGCTGGCCGGTCGTTTTCCACTGCCGAGCGCAGTTCTTCCAGGGTGCCCGACAGGAGATGTGTTGTTACGTTCAGAGTTTCGAGATAGCGGACGTTCAGGACACTGGTGCCGTAGGCTTTGGTTTTGAGCAGGCGGCGCAGTTCCCTCTCGGTTTGTGCGATCCCGAGAAAGGCGAGGACCATTTGTGCACAGGCAGGCACACAACTGCTATCGGTCTCCTGAAGATGATGGGGCACGTTCAGGGGCAGCATAGGCAAGGTTCACGATGTTGCAAAGGGTTTCGAGGTCGGAGGGTGTGGATTCACTCAAGAGAATTTCGCCTGTGTTGACGTCTACGGCGAGGTCTCCGACGGTCCGCATGCTTTCTTCAGGAAGGGCACAACGGACAGGGACCTTCCAGCAGAGCCGGTCTCCGGTAATCTGAAGGGCAGGATCCCCCGCTGAGACCAGGTTGCCAAGGTGGTTCAAGAGAAAAACGTTGGTGTTCTGACGGGCGACAAAGGCAGTGATCTGAATATCGGAGGTGACTTCGATCTTAACTTTCACATTCCGGGGTTCGTTTCGAACGTTCTGGTTTTCGGCAGGCATAGAAAGCCTCCTTTCTCCATATAAAATAAGCAATTTGAAGGTTGGAAACAAATCGGGGTTATTGGACCTCTCCAGGGGGATAGTTCTTAGCAGTTTTGGACGGCGGGGGAGAGGTTGATAAGGAAGTTTCCTATCCAGGTCATCAAATAGAGAATTTGGATTTTGCCGTTCTTTGTCTTCTCTACTCCCGCTTCAGTGCAGGAAGCAGTGGGGTTCGCATTGCAAGGTAGGCCGCGGCGGCGCTGGACAGGATGCCGATGAGAAATACCAGCGCCAGGGTGAGCGAGAGCGATGTCCAGGGTACCGAGGCGCCGGGGGCCATCAGGTGGGGGGCGACAGCAAGGAGTGCGGACAGGGTGCCGATGAGCAGGCCGATGAGGAGGAGGAAGCCGTTTTCCGCAAGCAGCATGGTGGATAAGGTGGACCGACGAAATCCGAAGGCCCGGAGGGTTGCGAGTTCGCCCCGGCGTTCGATCACGTTTCTCAAGAGGATGATTCCCAGGCCGATGGTGCCGAGGACCAGCCCCAGCCCGCCCAGCGTTTGGAAGGTGGACAGGTAGGTGTTTTCAACGGCCTGATAGCCGGCGAGTTTCTGGGTTGTTGAGGTTGCGTCGTAGCCGAAATTTCGCAGCCTGCTTTCTAGAACCGCTGTTAGTTGTTCGACATTTTTCGGGGGGGTCTGCGCCAGGAAATACCGGTATCCGCTCTGGCCGGGAAAGTGCTTGAGAAAACTGGATTCGGAAATCAACAGTTCACTTTGAAAGATGCTTGTTTGCAGCAGCCCGACCAGACGCAGTCTTACCTCCTCGCCTGCGCTGTTGTGAAGGATGATGTCCTCTCCCAGGCCGAGATGTAAAATCCACATCACCGAGTTGAAATCCCCGATGGCCGGAATGACCCCCGGTTCCAGATCCTGCTCAAGCAGTTCCCACGGATTGTCGATGTCCTCTGTTGTCTGTTGAAACCGAAACCCACCCCGGCGGATGAGCTCGTTGGGGACTCCCAGGACTCGGGGCGTTTGGGGCCGGTAGAGGTTCAGGCAACTGACATCTTCTCCCGGTAAGGCCCGAAAGGGCAGAATTTGAGCCCGGTTTAAGGTTCGGGCGTCCGCTTCGGAAAACCCCAGTTCGAACCGTCCTGTTTCGGTATTCAGATCGTGATGCAGGGGGATGTCGGCCTGCGCCACCAGGGCGAATCCCCCGGTGCCGGCGTCTTTTTTTAAGATGGTGCGCTCGGGCGGGGCTGCGCGGCGGTTGGCCCCCACGGCGACAATGACGAAGCAGGCGCAGCCGATGAGCGCCGCACAGAGGAGGCTCCGGCCGGGATGTCGGGCGCTGTTTCTTATGCCGATACGGGCGATACGGGCGACCCCGAATGGGGCGTCCTTTTCTTTTTTTTCGCGGCGGAACCACAAAGCGACAAAGCTCAGTCCGGCAATTAGCAGGAGGGCTCCGCTTCCGAAAAATAAGCCCACAGAGGCCGTTGTGTCCGCAGTTAGTCCGGCCACCATCAAGACCGCTGCCAGCCCCAGGCCGGTGAAGGCGTAGATCTGTGGTTTGCGCCTGGACGCAGGGCGATCCGGAGTGGTTGCGCCGTCCAGGAGCGCACGCACAGGTAATTTGCCGAGCTGTCGCACGGTTCGCCAGATGGAGAACAGGACGACGGCTGTTGAGATCAGGTATCCCAGGGCCAGGCTGGAGGGGGTCAGGTAAAGGGATAAGAACGGGGCGCCGATTGCCGACACCCACCAGGTCCGCAGGCCCACGATCATCAGCCACGCATAAAAGGCAGCGCCCGCCAGGCCCAGCAGACCGCCGAAGCCGGCAAGGATGGCAGCCTCGGCCATGAAGCGCTTGCGGATTGCGGCGAGCGGGTGTCCGGAGGCCAGGAGGATGCCCACCTCTCCGGCCCGCTGCTCTACACCAAGGCGGAAGAGCAGTCCGGCCAGCAGGGCGGCGGAGACGATGAGGAACTGGCTGAATCCGATAAAGAGCATGCTGAAGTCGGTTGCGCCCGAAGCGGCTTCGAGACCCCGAGCTTTGACCGGCTGAAATTCCAGGCCCACCTGTTCGGGGCGGATTTTTTTCAGCAGGTCCGCTTGAAAATTCGCCAGGGTGGTCGATACGTCCAGTTCGGGCGAGGCGCCGATCCGGACCGCGCTCATCGTGCCAAATCGACTGTGCCACAACCGCCGGCCTGTTTCCTCCGACACAAAGGCTTTCGGGGCGGCGCCGTACGCGTCCCAGTAGGCTTCATCCCGGGGGCGTATGCGGTTGAGGTCCACAGGGAAAGGCGCTTCCCAGGCCGCCATGTTGTCCGCGTCCTGAATTCCGGGGAATTCCGGCGTCAACTTCGGATCCGCTGCCAGGCCCTCTAAGGCCACGATTCCCTTTAAACGGAAGGACGCGCGTCTGGTGAATAACTGCTCTCTGGGGCCGACCAGAAAATAGGTTAGTTCAATCCGGTCTCCGACCCGCGCTCTTAGATCGTTCGCCGCCCACGCATTGAGGAGAATCTCATCCTCACCCAGTTGAGGCGCGGGCGAACCATCGGTCAATTCGAATGTACCGAAGGGAGAAGGGGCGGTGTTTTTGTCCGACGCCGCGTAGTTCAGCGCTGTGATCGTGGAATAGGGGATCTCGCGATCGCCTGCGCTGATGGTGTTGGCCAGGTAAGTCAGAACGGGCAGGCATGGCGTGCGGTGTGCCGATGCAAGCGTTTTGATGGTTTCTACGATATCGGGCTTGAGGATAAATTGTGTGCTTTCTATGGAGAAATAATCGGGCTGCTGACGGAAGACCAGGCCGATGTCGTCCAGGTGTAGAACGCGGGAGAGGGCCGACTGCAGATCCTGCGGGCGCGTATTTCCATCCCGGCGGGATACCAGGATGGCGTTTATCCGATCGCGCTGTCCAAGGGCTTTTTGCAGAACGGGGAGGGAGACGAAGGCGTTTTGCGGAAGGCTCTGGTGGGGTCGAAGGCCAAACCTGCCGATGCCCCGGTCCGGAATGACCTGCGTGAGGTTCAGACGGAGGGTCTGAACGGTTTCCGAGGCATGTTCACGGCCGAATAGGAATTCGCGGTGGATGTCGCTCGGCCTTTCAAACGAGAGCAGGATGGGGTCGCCTACATGGACCTTTAGTTCTTTCTGGAGGGATTGATTGATGATGATCGACGGGAAGACCTGGTTCTGTTTGCCGGGCAAAAAAAGGCCCGGTTCCTCTGTGTCAGGACCGGGTTGAAAAAGTGCCGTGAACCGATGGTCGATGCCCTGAATCTGGACGCGGGAGGCCCGGGAGCGGGTGTTCGCGTTTACCGCGGTTCCACTTAGCAGGATGGCGGGCACCGCTTCCTCATACTGCTTTCCAAAGGCCGGTTCGCCGGAGAGGTCGGGTGCCAGTTCGGAGCGGAAAAAGCGCGTTGAGACGAGGGCATCGTCGATGCCGCCCAGTCGCTCCAGGGAGAGGTCCTGCAGGCTGCCCCGAACCGAATCGCCCACCAGCAGGGCGCCGGTGAGTACCGAGGTTGCCACGGCTGCGCCCAGGACCACTGCGAGGTGGATATGCCAGAAGTGGGTTAGACTTCGACGCACGCGCCCTCCTGTAGCTCAAAGCGCCGCTCAAAGCGGCCGGCGAGGTCCAGGCTGTGCGTTACTACGATCAGAATGTTCTGTTCGGTCTGGTGCAGGTCGAAGAGGAGGGCGGCGACCTCATCCGCTCTGGAACGGTCGAGGCTGCCGGTAGGCTCATCGCAGAGGAGGAGCCCGGGGCGGTTGATCAGCGCTCGCGCCACTGCCACGCGCTGTCGCTCGCCGCCGGAGAGTTCGGCCGGACGGTGGTTGAGGCGATGGGCAAGTCCAACGCGGTCGATGAGGTCCAGTGCTCGTGCACGGGCATCGCCGTTGGAATGCTTGAAGGCCAGGGTGGGGATCAGTACGTTTTCCAGAACAGAGTACTGCGGCAGAAGGTGGTGTTCCTGAAAGACAAATCCGATTACCCGATTTCGAAAGCGGGCGAGTTCGGGTTCGGGCAGGGCAAACGGGTCTTCGCCGTTGATTTCGATTTGTCCCGACGATGGGCGATCCAGTGTTCCGATTAGATGTAAAAGCGTGCTTTTTCCCGAACCGGAAGGCCCGGTGATGGCCAGCGATTGTCCCCGAACTATTTCAAATGAAATGTGACGGAGCACGTGTACAGATCGGTCTCCGCTTTGGAAGCTTTTTGAGAGGTTGGATACGTTGAGGGACATTTTTCGAAGTACGAAAAGAGATGGCTACGTTCCGGGTCTGAACAGGGTGACGAGGCATCCGCCTAAGGCTGCCAGCAGAAGGCCCAGTACAAATTGCCAGTTTAAGCTGCCCAGCCCTCCGGAGGGAGGATGCAATGATATTGCCACAATCGCGTTTACGACCGGGGCTCCGGCAAAGACAATTGACATGACCACGGGCGGGGTTCCTTTTGCTCCGAACGCGAGCAGGACACCAAATGCGCCCAGCGCCCCCGCAATGCCCGCAATGGTGGACCAGGTCATGCCTTTCGCGGTGAAGGACCAGGCAGCGCCCTGGACGACCAGGACGATGATTGAGCCGATAACCGCGGTTAGCAGGTAGGCCAATCCGACAAAAAGGAAGGCTTTGTAGCGCCCATTTACAGGATCTCCCATGGCCATCTGTCCCGTGTGTAGAAGAACGCCGTACAGGCCCCACGAGCAGACGGTCATCATCGAAAACATCAGCCAGGTGAGACCCGGTGATGAGATATTTTCGGCCGGCATCGACAACCCTCCTGAAAAAGATGGGAATGGAGAATCAATACTTCACGAAACGCCCCTTCGCACGGGAATAAATTCCCGCGCTACGTCTATAAAGTCCGCCTGCGGCGGACTAACAGGTTGTTTTTATTGAAGTCCGGCCTGTCCGGACTTTGTAATTGTAGCGAGGAAATTCATTTCCTCGCAAGAGGTTCCGCTCCCGATTTTATGCTTGCTGCCATGGTACACGACAAAAAAGGAAAAGACCTGCGCTGAGTGGTGAAATGAGTTAAGTTTGGGTTGTCAAGATCCAACAACTCATCCATCATCAAACACAGGTCTATGTCTCCTCAAGTTAATGAATTACACGACGTGATGCAATGGTATTTACCCTGTCATAAGGCCCGGGTAAAATTCATCGCCGCCTTCATTGTGTCTCTCATCAAGCTCACAACCGTCAACTTCACCAAACTGGCCAACGCCCTCAACGGCAAAGCCAAGCAGAAGTCCAACTATCGCAGAATCCAACGTTTCTTCAGTGAGTTTAATCTGTCCTATGACCTGGTGGCCGACTTGATCCTGCATCTCTTGCCGATCAAGTCGGACTTTACCATCTCGATAGATCGGACGACCTGGAGCTTCGGCAAACTGACCATCAATATTCTCACCGCCGGGAGTGTCTATCAAGGCGTTGCATTTCCCATCTGCTGGATACTGCTGCCCAAAAAGGGCAACTCCAACACCGATGAGCGTATCCAGTTGATGGAACGGGTCTTGAAGTTGGTGGATAAAAACCTGATTCAGGTCATCGTTGCAGACCGGGAATTCATTGGGCAAGAATGGTTTGCGTGGTTAGATGCGCAAGCCTTAGGCTTTGCCATCCGCGTCAAGGAAAACGCCAAAACCCTAAATGGCAAAGGGGACATCGCGCTTCGATGCTTGTTTGCCGACCTGCACATTCACCAAGAGCGCATCCTGCGTAAACCCCGTCTGATCTATGGTCATCATCTGTATTTGTCTGTCATCCGATTACCTGACGAATTTCTCATCGTTGCCAGCAAGTGTAAAGGTCGAAAACCGCTGGAGGATTACAAAAAACGGTGGGGAATTGAAGTCCTGTTCGCCGCGTTGAAAAGCCGAGGCTTCGATCTGGAACAGACCCATCTGATCCATCTGGAACGAATCGAAAAACTCATCGCGCTTTTAGCCATTGCCCTCACCTGGGCTCATCTGGTAGGAGAATGGATCGCAAAGACAAAACCGTTGAAGATCAAAAAACACGGATGCAAAGAGAAAAGCCTGTTTCGATATGGATTGGACCATTTGCAGTATGTTCTGCTCAATATACAGGATCACATCCAGGAGTTCTTTCACTGTCTTTGGATACTGATTGATCCTCCATATTTTAGGTCAGATTAAGTTTTGTCGTGTATTATGGCTTGCTGCTTCAAATACGTCCTATAAACGGCCAACGTCGAATCGGCCATTGTGTCGTCGCTAAACGCACGGTGCACTGCTTCCCGACCTTTTCGCCCCAGCGCTTCCCGATAGTCCGAATCGTTCATCAGTTGAAGCAGGCCTTCGGCAAGGGCATCCGGCGCGTCGGGAGATACCAGGATGCCGCCGCCGGTCTGCTCGATTAATTCGGGGAAGGCGCCGTGGTTGGGCTGTACCACGGGGACGCCGTTGGCAAGCGCTTCCAGGATAAAACGGCCTTTGGGTTCTTTGTAGGGGGTTGGCACGGATAGGACATGGAGGCGGTTGAGAAAGTCGATTTTTTCTGTGAGATCGACTTCTCCCCAGTAGTCAAAGGCGTGCGTTAATCCCCAGGCGTCGATCTGTTCTACGATTTTCTCAAAATAGGCTTCGTCTCTTTTGCCCAGGTAGCCCGCCACTTTGAGGCGGACGTTTTCGGCGCCGGCCCGTTCGGCTAACCGGCGAAAGGCTTCCACCAGCAGGTGGAGGCCTTTTTCGGGACAGATGCGGGCCAGGTATCCCACGGTAAAGGGCGTCGGATCCAGGTGGCGCTCTGCCCGGCCGTGCCCCTCTAGGTTGAGCCCCAGCCTGACCACATGGATTTTGTCTGCGGGGATTTTTAGATAGCCGGCCATGAACCCGGCGTAGTACTGGCAGGGCGCGGTGAATCCGTCCACGTCCGCAGCCCGCTCACGCAGAAGTTCAAGTGCTCTGGACCTGTAGGGTTGAACCAGTCCCTCCAGAAAGATGTCTTCTCCCTGAAGGGTGCAGAGAACGGGTACGCCCAGACCTGTTTTGATTTCCCGGGCCATCCCCACAAACATGGAGTTGGTGAGGTGTACAATATCCGGGCGATAGTCCTCTTTCAACCATTGAACCAGTTTTGCCAGTTCTTTTTTCTGGGCGCCTACTTCTCCTCTTAGCACGGAAACGGTGAGCGCCCCCAGGTCTTCGGCACGGGTCGAGCCGCTGAAACGAGACACTCCGTTCAGAAGCGCCGGCCGATCGAACAGCCGATCCAGAATCCAGGGCGTGTGGCGGAACAGCGCGATTTTCTGCTGGAGGAAGACGTTGATTCCGCCATAGAAGATTTGATCGATGCTTACATCGGGTTCATCGGTGCGGAGGGGCGTGTAGGTTGGAACCAGTGCAACATCGGCTCCCTTTTTCTGCAAAGCCGCAGCCAGGGTGTTGTCGTGGATGCAGCTTCCGCAGTACATGCCGGCCGCACCGGCGGCGATGTAGGCGATTCTCATTATGGTGTGTTTTTCAGTAAGATTACTCAAAGCTCCACAGGGCTAAGGCTGAAAGGTCTTTGACGAGGATGTGTTTTTCCAGAATGGCCGGATGCGCCCAGGTCGGGCTGGCGGCCACGGTATAGCGGGCGACCGGCTCGAATTCTGTGGGGCTTTTTTTAAGTACGATTAACTCGGCATCGGTCGTCAGACAGAACAGCGCCTCTCCGGCATGCGTCAGGACAGCATTTCCGGCCTGCCGTCCCTCACTTGTCCAGAGCGCCGATCCGGTGCGGGCGTCTAGGCAGAAGAACCGCCCCTTACGTTTATGGTCTAAGCCGAATAAGAGGCTGTCGCTGAGGACCGGCGAGCTCATGTACATCGAAATGTCTGCGTTGTGCCAGATCTGTTCGGCCGACCATTTATGGTCTTTCCGGATCGGTCTTACGGCCATCGTTCCTTTGTCCAGGCCTGAGAAGATCACCGTCTGCTCAAAGACGACCGGCGTGACGATATTCTGGTCCCACGCGGTCGTATACGGAATATCCCAGAGCAGGCGGCCCGTGTCCAGGGCCACTCCGACACAGTAATTCTGCGTCTGGGTTACCACCTGTTTGACGCCTCTGAGTTCAATTAGAATGGGCGAGGTATAGCCCGGACCGTCGCCGTCCCAGCGCCATTTGACCTCCCCGGTTTCGCCGTTGAAGGCGATCAGCGCACCCCGGTTGTGGCCGCCGACATGGGCGATGAGCATGTTGTCCGCTGTTAGAGGCGACATCGCGGTGCCGTAAAGCGGCGAGGTGGCTTCGAATGTGTTCGAGAATTCTTTGCGCCACTTCAGGTCGCCCGTGGCGGCTTCAAAGCAGGATAAAATGCCGCTGATTCCAAAGGTGTAGAGTTTTCCGTTGTGCAGTACGGGCGTTGATTTGGGGCCTTTGCCGTGGCGTGTTGCAGCCGAGTTCATCCGGTAAGGCGCGGGATAGCGCGCCTGCCAGATTACTGCGCCGGACTCCAGTGAGAGACAGGAGGCCACTTCCTGATCATCCTGGCGGGAGTGCAGGTAGACTTTTCCGCCGGCGACGATCGGGGATGCGTGCCCGGTTCCAACCGGGACTTTCCACCGGAGTTTCAGGGAGTCCGGCCAGGTCTGCGGCGTGGAAAGCTGTGCGGTTCCGTCCCGGTGCGGCCCTCGCCACTGAGGCCATTCCTGGGCTGAGGAGACCCGGGTAGATGCAACCGCGCCGATGCAATAACATAAGACAATACGCCACACGTTTCCAGAACTCATTTCCATACCCGTCAGGCTTCGACGCCGTCATAAAGGGCGTCTTCCGGAAGTTCGCACATCTGTCCCATCGGTTCGAAGATCGCGCTGACGTCCCTGATAAAGATGTGCCCGCTGAGGATGTCGACGACGCCCTGCAGGCACTCTGGGTGCTGCTTCAGAAATCCGGTAAAGCTGAATTCCCTGGTGTAGAAGGCGTATACCAGCTTGCGGACCGCTTCCATACCTGCGATAAACTCAGGGCCCCAGTTCCCCAGCTGGTCACCGGAAAAATCCTCTTTTTCAAATGCCTCGTGGATCGCATCCGCAGCCATTTCGCCGGATTTGAGGGCCAGGAATACGCCGGAGGAATAGATCGGGTCCAGAAATCCAAAGGCGTCTCCCACCAGCACCCAGCCGTCGCCTGCAATTCGGGTGGAGCGGTAGGAAAAGTCTTTGGTGACTTTTACCGGAAATAGCTGTTTTGCAGGCGCGAGCCGTTCCTGCATGGGCCGGCATTTTTCAAGCTCTTGATTAAAGATGTCCTGTGCGCTTTCTTTCCGGTTCTGCAGGAGGTCATCCAGGGCGCCGACCACGCCGACACTTACCCTGTCGTCCTGAAGGGGGATGTACCAGAACCAGGAATCTTTGTTTTCGGTGTGGAGGATCAAGGTTGCGCCTTCGTCAATCCCCTCGTCGCGGAGTCCGCCTTCAAAGTGGGTGAAGACGGACGCCTTTTTCAGGTTCGGTTCTACGTTTTTGGTCTTGAGCTTCCGGGAGATGAGGGCGCTCTGGCCGGTTGCATCTACGATGACTTTGCCCGAGATGTTTTTGACCGTTCCGTCCGGGAGTTTTGTCCGTACGCCCAGGGCCCGATCGCCTTCGAATAACACCTGGTGGACACCGGCTCCCTGGCACACTTCTGCGCCTTTTTCCGCTGCGTTGTCCATCAGCATCTGATCGAATTCGCTGCGCAGGACCTGCCAGGTGACCGAACTTTCGTGGGGATTGCTTTCGGAGAAGTAGAACGGGGCGGAAGCCCTGCCGGATTGACTGAAGAACTGGACACTGTGTTTTCTGGGAAAAGCGCTCGCTTTCAATTTTTCCAGAACGCCCAGTCGCTTGAATGTCCAGTACGTGCCGGGCATTAAAGATTCCCCGATCTGGAAGCGGGGGAATTCTTCTCTTTCCAACAACAGTACGCGATAATCCTTTTCCGCCACCAGAGCTGCGGTGGTGCTGCCGGCAGGTCCTCCTCCGATGACGATCACGTCGTATGTGCTATTTTGAACACCGTTCGTTTTGTTCATTCTTCCTCTTTTGCAGTCTTGTTCTTGCGATGGTCCGTAAACCGTTTTGCCTTCAGCTCAAAACGGGGCAAGGTGTTGGGAGGGACCGCCTGTACAGTTGCTCGAATGCCCAGGACGTGCTGGATTTCTTCGGCGACCTTGCGAACGATTTGATCGGGATCGGTTCCGTTTATCTCCAGCCGAACTTCCATTTCGTCCAGGGCATCGTGGCGATAGACGTCCACGGCGAATTCGGCGACTTCGGGGAAGCGCCGTACGGTGTTTTCAATTGCGCTGGGATAGACGTTTACCCCACGAATGATCAGTGCGTCGTCCAGTCTCCCGATAACCCCGCCTTTTAGACGCCAGAAGATTCGCCCGCAGTCGCAGGGCGCGGTTTGCAGGCTGACCCGGTCACCGGTTCGGTAACGGATGACCGGCATGCCGATCCGGCCCAGGTTGGTGATGACCAGTTCCCCTTCTTCGGCGGGCGCTCCCGTTGCAGGGTCGATGACTTCACAGATAAACTCAAGTTCGTTGAGATGCATCCCTGCCTGCACCTGGCAGTCATATCCCCAGGGGCCGACTTCGGTTGCGCCTGCGTGATCGTAACACCGGGCGCCCCAGACGCGTTCGATCCGCTGTTTGGTAGACGGCAGGCTGGCGCCGGGTTCGCCGGCATGGAGGGTCGTTTTGACGCCGGAACCGGCAATGTCGATTCCTTCGGCAGCGGCGACCTCGGCAAGGTGCAGCGCATAGGTGGGCGTGCAGACCAGTACCGAGGCCTCGTGAGACAGGAGGGCCTTCAACCGCTGCTGGGTGGACATCCCGCCTCCGGGGATTAACAGTGACCCTGTGTGGTGCGCGCCTTCCTGGGCGGCCCAGAAGCCAAGAAACAGTCCAAAAGAAAAGGCGAGGAAGATGCGGTCTTCCGCGGTTATACCGGCTCCCCGATAGACCTCTTTCCAGCAGCGCGCACACCAGTCCCAGCTTTCACGCGTGTCCAGCCAGCGAAGGGGATCCCCCGTTGTGCCCGAGGTTTGATGGATCCGGATGTAGCACTCTTGGGGAAAGGTGAGGTTTGTGCCGTAGGGCGGGTTGGCTTTCTGGTCTGCGGAGAGTTCCTCCTTGGTGGTCAACGGCAGGTGGCGGTAATCGTCGAGTGTTTGTACATCTTCGGGACGCTTCACTCCCGCGCCGATCAGTTTGTGCCGGTAGAACGGGTTGGTTTTGAGCAGGGGGGAAAGCATCTCCTGCAGCTTCTTTAACTGCATCTGTACAAGCGTTTCTCGATCCAGCGTTTCTGAAGAGGTGTTCAGGGTCATAGGTTCAATTCAAAGGCGCCGTAAAGGCCAAACGGGTTTGCGGGAATCACGGAGGCCGAACCGAATCCCCGCGTTTCGTGTTTACGATTGGTCAGATTTTTCAGGTTTACACGCCATCGTGTTTTGTTGTACGAATAAGACAGGGTGGCATTGAATGTGAGGACAGCGTCGATTTGATACTGATTGTCTTCGGCAATGTACTGGCTGCTGATGTAGCGCGCCCCTCCACCGATTCCGACGCCGTTTTTAAAATTTCGGGTCGTCCAGAGGTTCAGAATATGACGGGGGGCAAAGGCGGGCGTGTTCCCCGAATGATCCACCGTGTTGAAGGTTATACCGGTTTGCGTGGGTACCATCACCAGTTCACTGAAGCGCGTGAGTTCGGCCCTGGAGAAGGCGTAGGCAGCGAAGGTGTACCAGTTTGGCGCCGGCTGCACCATGAGTTCCAGTTCCAGACCTCGCGAGCGCTGGTCTCCGTCCTGGCGGGTGACGCCCGTGGCGTCTGGGATGGCAATGTTGTCCTTTTTTAGATGGTAGAGGGCCAGCGTGACGTTCAGCCGGTCGTCCAGGAGGTATTTTTTTATCCCGATTTCAAACTGGGTGCTTTCTTCGGCTTTCCGGTCGCCCACAATCTGGCTGGACGGGGGCGCGAAGGCGCGGCCCGTGTTGGCGTAAAAAGAGAGGTCCTCAGCAGGGGAGAAGACCAGGCCCAGCATGGGGCTGAGCTTTTTATATTTTCTGTTTGTGGTCGTGACCCGATCGTCGTAGTCAATCCGGTCGTAGCGCCCGCCCAGAAAGGCCTGAAAGGTTTCGGAAAAGGAGATGCGGTCCACAATATAGGGCGCAACAATGAGGCTTTTTGCATCGGCCGCCTGCGACTGATTCGGGATGAGAGAAAGCGGTTCCGCCGCCGTTTCTACCGGGGTGAAGAGGTCCAGGCCGGGAAGTGCGGCAACGTCCAGGGTAAATACATCCTTCCATCGGCTCAGCTCAACGCCCGCAAGCAGCGTGTGTCGCACAGATCCGGTGCGGAACGAGAACAGGGCTTCCAGTTGATTGCCCAGGACTTTTTGATGATCGTCTAAGAGCAGGAGCGAACGGAAAAGGTCCAGCCCACCCTGTGCGTTTGGGAAGACACCGCTGAAGAGGGCGCCTTTGGACAGCCAGTCGAAATCGGTATAGTACAGCTTGCTGCGGAGCGTCACCGATGGGTTGATTCGGGTGTTGAAATCGACCCGGGCGCGATAGATTTTCTGGTCGGAAATGTCGAAGGGCGACTGGTAAGAGCGGGTTCTGGGCACGTCGGGGAGCGCGTTGTTCACCACCGGCAGACCCGAATCCGATTTGTACTGGCTGTTGATATACTCAAACGAGAAGGTGATGGTGCTTTTGTCGTTCGGCCGCCAGGTCAATGCGGGATAGACAGCCCAGGTCTCGCTGTCTTTTTCATCCCGGTAGTTGTCCGAAACCTGCCGCAGGGCGTTGAGTCTAAAAGCGACGCCCGTGTTCAGGTCGGCCAGTCCCGCATCCAGGGCGCCTCTGAAGGAGGCGTGGTGTCCGTAGGAGCCGGTTAGTTGAGCAAAGGTTTTGAAGATGGGCTGCTTTCGGCTCAGGTTGACCGATCCCGAAAGCGGGTTGCCGCCGTACAGAAATGCGCCGGGTCCTTTTAAGACCTCCACTCTGTCCATGTTGTAGAGGTGGTAGAATGTCACTTCGGGCTCGGAGGCGCCGTCTGTAAGCACAAGTCCGCTGGAGAGAGAGTCGAATCCTCGAATAATGAAAAAATCGTGAACTCCGAATCCGGTCTGGACATTGACGCCGCTGACGTTTTTGAGCGCATCGCCCAGGATGGCGCCATCCTGGCTTTTAAACCGTGCGTTTGTCACTACGCCCACGCTTGCAGGCGTTGAGCGAAGGGGTACCGGCATTTTGGCTGCGATGGTATTTACATGCGGGATCTCCTCTTTGCTTTCTGTAACAACAATATCTTCGAGGGGGTAGGTGGGCAGATCGTCCTGTTTTTCCCCTTCGGCCTCTTCCGCAAGCGTGTTGACCGCGGCAAGGGGTAGAATGATAAAGCCAAAGAGAAAGCAAAGCGCTTCGTGTTTTATTGTCATATTCAGGTATATCTGGTGTTGCGATATTTGGGGTCGTAGAATTCCGGCAGCAACTGGTCAACCTGAAGCAGTCCCTTCCGCGTCAACCTCACCCCATCCCGGTCGAAGGTGAGCATGCCCTCATCCCGGAGCTTCCGGTAGGCCGGAGCATAGGCTTTTAGAATGTCCACGTTAAATCTCTTTTGAAAGTAACGCGTGCTGATTTTGCCAAGTTTCAACTGCAGGATCATTTCCCGGGTGAGCCGCTCTTCAGGTGTGGTCGAAAATGCCCGGTTGAGCGGCAGCCGGCCCGCGTCAAGCGCTCCGATATACCCGTCCCAGTGGGTTGCGTTCTGGAAATGGAGTCCTCTTATGTGGGAAAAAGAGGCGACTCCGGCGCCGATCATGTCGCTGCTGCGCCAGAGGGCATCCCGGTACACGAATTTGACCGGGCGTCCCTTTTTCACCAGTGTATATGCGCTGGAGACCTCGTATCCGGCCGAGGTGAATTGCTCGATGGCGTACTGATGCCATTCCCGCTTGGTGTCCCAATCGGCCACAGCCACCCGATCGCCGTCTTCCGTCAGGATGCGTTTGGAATAGACGGTGTTAAAGGGCAGTTCCATCTGATAGATTGTCAGGCTGTCCGGGTCCAGGTCGAGCGTTTTTTTAACCGTGTCCCGCCAGCTTTCCCACGTTTCTCCCACCATTCCGGCAATCAGGTCCACATTGACCTGATCGAATGCAAGCGCTTTGATCCAGGGCACAACCTCAAAGATTTCCCCGGACAGGTGGGCCCTGCCGTTTTCTTTCAGGATTTCGTCGTTGAAGTTCTCAATTCCCAGGCTCAAGCGGGTAACACCGATTTCCCTGATGGCTGTTAGTTTGCTCTGCGAGAGGGTGCCGGGTTCGCATTCGAAGGCCACTTCCTCCGCCTCATCCCAGGGCATTGCCCGTTTGAGCCGTTCCACGAGCGCTTTGAGGTGTTTCGCGCTGATGTAGGAAGGGGTGCCGCCGCCAAAATAGATGAAGTTCAGGGGGCGCCCCGATACACGGGACAGGCTGCTGTAGATCTCGACTTCCCGGACCAGCGCGTTCAGGTAGGCCTGAATCTCGGCGCTGTTTCTGTCTGTATACACCCGGAAATAACAGAATTTGCAGCGTTTCCGGCAGAAGGGAATGTGCAGATAAAGGCCCAGAGGCGTCCCGGACGAAGCCGGGTTCGGGCTGTTCAACATGTCGATTACGTCGGGAATCGGGTCTTCGCCCCAGAACGAATACGGGGGGTAGTTTGAAACAAAAACACTTCCGACTTCCGTCTGTTTCCATTCTTTTTTTGAGGTCGCCGGTTCCGGGGTTATGACCTCTGGTTGCTCACTCATGAGTACTCTGCCTTTCGCCAAAGCAGTATAAAACGCCGTCTACCGAACCGATCACCAGCTTCCCGGCTGCGACGCCGGGTGAAGCGACAAAAGAGGATCCTGTTACAAATTCCCAATGCAGTTCGCCGGTGTGAAGGTCAAGCGCGAGTATTATCCCGTCCGTGGTGCCCAGAAAGACCCGGTTGCCGGCAATCACCGGGGACGCATCGATACGCGACCCGGCTTCGTAGGTCCACAGCGGCTCTCCTGTTTTTGGGTGCAGGGTGTGGACCATTTTGTCCCGGCCGCCAACGACCACTCTGTCGGCGGTTACCGCAGGAGAGGCGTAAAACGGGAACCGCCGTTTCGGGTGTTCGTACTGCCAGGCAATTTTCGCCTGTTTTAGATCGATACACAGGATCCGACTGCCAAAGGTGCCCACATAGGCCCGGTCGTTCAGGAGCGCCGCACTGGCCCCCACATAGTCGCCGAGTTCGATCCGATGTTTCTCTCCTCCGTCCCGGATGTTGATGAGGCGCAAGTAACCGTCGCAGCCCGCGATGAACGTTACGCCCGTAGCGACGGCGGGCATGCCGTGAACATACCCTTCGGTCTCCAGCTTCCAGATCAGCGATCCGTCTCTGGTGGAAAGACAGTACAGATACTGGTCGTAGGAGCCGAACAGCACACGATCTCCGCCGGAATTTGCCGAGGAGGTGATTCCTCCGTCTGTGCGAAACGTCCATCTGGCCTTACCCGTCCGGGCATCCACGGCATGAAATACACCGCCCTCATCTCCGAAATAGATCACACCGTGGAATACGGATGGAGAAGATTTGATTTCGTCGGATGCCTTGTATTTCCATTTCAGCTTTCCACCGACAAGCTCGATGGCGTAAAGGAAGCCGTCCAGGCCGCCCACATAGGCCGTATTTTCCCAGATCGCGGCGGTGGACTCGATACCTTCCCCGATCTGCGCCGTCCAGAGCAGCTGGAGGCTATCGGGCAATTCACCAACGGCGACTCCGGTCAGCCGGGCGTTCCCTCGGAAAGAGGGCCATTCGTCCTGCCCATAGCCGGGGACAGATATCAGAAAGATCAAGAAACCGGCGTAGAACAGGCCTGAGAATCGAAAGTCGGACATTTTCCCAGTTTAATAAGTATATCCCAAAACGGGTTTTTGACAAGCAGGTGAAACGGCAAACGTGAAACGTGAAAGCCCCCTTCCGGGGTGGTAGGGCCGGGCCGTTTGCCGTTTGCCGTTTGCCAGTATTCGGAATCTGTCAAACGAGTTTCTTGTCCCCACTTAGTAAACAGCTTCGTATAGCTGTAAGAATTCATGCTCGGCCACAGGCCGTGGATTGAATGTTCCGGTCCACTGTTGTGCAGCTTCTTTTGACATCAGAGACAACTCATTCCTATCAACCTGGAGGTCCCGCAGGCGTTCCGGCAGACCGGCTGTGGCTTTTAAGTTGACAATACGGTCAACCAGGCGCGCCACACCTTCCTCCGGATCGGCGCTGGACCGATGCGCAGTTAGCTCCCGGTACAGCGCCGGTTCCGCCCGTCCGTTAAACCGGATGACCTCGGGGAGCATGAGACCAACCGCGACCCCATGGGTAATTCCGTACCTGGCCGTGAGGGGGTTTGCACACGCGTGGGCAGCGCCCAGCATGGCGTTTTCTATGGAAGCGCCGGCCAGGTGGGCTCCCAGAAGCATCTGACTTCTGGCTTCGATGGAGGCGGATTCGGTGAAGATTCGCTCAAAGCTCCGCTCAAGCAGCTTCCAGGCTTTCAGGGCGAACATCTGCGAAATGTGATTCCGCGATGTGGAGACATAACTTTCTACCGCGTGGGCGATGGCATCGATGCCGGTTGCAGCCGCTACGAATCTGGGCACGCTTTCGGTCAGGAGGGGATCGAGAATGACCGTTCGAAAGCGCGCTTTTTTGTCGCCGCACGCCATCTTTTCGTGGGTTCGTTCCCGAGCGATTAAGGCATACGACTGCGCTTCGCTGCCCGTGCCCGCAGTGGTGGGAATGCCGATTGACGGAAGCATGGGTCGGGCCGCTTTGCCCATGCCCAGGTAATCTTCCATCACTCCACCGTTGGTGAGGATAAAGTTGATGCCCTTGGCGCAGTCCATCGCGCTGCCGCCGCCCAATCCCACGATCAGATCGACCTCGCCCTGCGCTTCTGCAAAACGGACGCCCGCTTCAACGTGCCGGGTGGTCGGGTTTTCTTCCGTATCTTCAAAAACAGAGCTGTTCAGGGACGCCTCTTTCAGCGACCGAACGGCCTGTTCTACAATGCCGGCTTTTACGATTCCCGGATCGGTTACGATCAAGATGCGCCCGCCGCCCAGTTCTGCCGCCAGCTCTCCCAGCCGGTCCAAGGTCTGTTCGCCGAAGATGACCCGTGTGGTGGGTTGGTAGTCGAAGGATTGCATGGCCTGTGGTTTTACTGAACGCGTGTTTCCTAAGCTCGCTTCGCCCACTGGAGCGCCCGCTGCCTGTAGAGGTGCTCGAACAGATTGCCTTCGTGGGGCTGGTCCCAGGAGATGCGGTTGGTGGAGATGGGGCCTACGTTGAGGCGTTCCACATCCGGAGAACTCAGGAGCGCGTCGATGAAGGCAGCGTCCTCCGTCAGCGCGGTTACCGTGAGGCTTGGACCGATGCGGTTCAGGATTTCTTTCTGGGGCAGTTCGACTACGCTGACAAAGGGGAAGAGGAACTCGGTGTTGGCCAGGGGGTGTTCGGGATCTTCGCACCAGATGACGGTCGGAGAGAGGAAGGTGCATCCCTCCACCTCAACCAGCCGGTCCGTACCCCTGAGCCCGGCCGTGAGGTCCACGGCGCCGGGGATGTTGAGCTGGCTGTCGATCAGGTCTGAAAGCCGCCGGGCAAATGCGGGCCGGGTAAACGCGGCAAGCTGCGCCTGTGGGTCATCCAGCGGCCGGGGGGTGATCTGCACCAGGCGTTTTGCCAGTGTCTCCGCGATCTCGCGGCCGTGGGATGCGGTCCAGACGCCGGACGCATTGATGCAGGATCTGCCGCCGTTTTCGGCGACGGAGGTCACGATGACCTTTAGATGGTCTTCCCAGTTTGAGGCCTGGTCGGCGCCGACAATGATTTTGCTCTGTCCCGGGCCGTGGATCTGTACCCCTGGATCGGCTTCCCAGGGCGCTACGGTGGCGCCGCCTCCAAAGAGCAGCGAGCGCCCGCAGCGGAGCAGGATTTCTCCCGCGCCGGCGTGGTCCGTGGGATAAAAGCCGAATGCCTCGGGGGGACAGCCGGCCGCCATAAAGGCCTGCGCGATGCGAAAAGGCGTCCAGGGCTCCTCGCCGCCGGGTTTGAGGACGAGCGGGACTTTCAGGGGAATGGCAGGAATCCAGAGGGAGTGTACGCCGGGCGAGTTGCTGGGCAGCACAGCGCCCAGCGCATCGGTCTGGCAGACGTAGCTGAGAGGCCGTTCGTCCTGGACGTTCCACCCGGTATCCAGGACGGAGAGGTCGAGCCCGCGCGTCAAACCGCCCAGGATTGCCTCCATCTCTTCGGACACGAGCCGGATTTTGTCCATGTTTTTTCGGCAGAGGGAGTGGGGCATGCCTGTGGTGGCGGAGAGCTGTTGTACGTAATCCTCCGGAGACTGCACATCGCCGTCTAAGGGCAGGTCCGCTTCTACAAAAAGACGGGCAGCCTTTTTACAGATGGCCAGCAGCTCCGAAACAGGAACCGCTTCAAGCGCCCGCCTGTTGGAGGCAGCTGAGAGGAGGTCTCTTGCCACCAGCCCGCGGTTTGCCTGGCTGACGACCGCCAGCGGTTCGCCCGTTTGAATGTGGGAAACGTGCGCTACATTCAGGCTTTTGTAAGGCTGACCGGCGCGCAAGATAGGGAGGTGTGCCATGTCAAATTCCAATCTTCTCAAGGGCTTCCTCGAAAGGTATTCCATCTTTACGATTCCTGGCTTCCAACAGGCGACGCTTCATACTCGCACTTTTGAGCAAGTAGGTTGTCTCTAATTAATCACGGTAAACCCCCGGCTCTGCCGGGGGACTGTTAGAGTTTGACAATTCCCCAGAAATGTGAGAGCCTTCCCTTTGTGGACCGCTTGAAGCTTGCGGAAAGGAAGGCTCCCGATGGACGTACAAAGTTTAAGCCATACCCGGTGGGAATGCAAGTACCATATTGTGTGGATTCCCAAATGTCGGAAGAAGGCACTGTATGGGGAGTTGCGGAAGTATCTGGGTGAAGTGCTCAGGGATCTGGCTTTGCGTAAGGAGAGCGAGATCGTCGAAGGTCACCTGAGGTTGGATCATGTTCATGTGCTCCTGTCGATACCTCCGAAAAACGCCGTATCAGAGGTGGTGGGGTTCATCAAGGGGAAGAGCGCCATTCACATCGCTCGGACCTTCGCTGGGCGTCGGAGGAACTTTGTGGGTCAGAGCTTCTGGGCAAGAGGCTATTATGTCTCTACCGTTGGCAAGGATGAGGAGTCGGTTCGTAGGTACATCCAGGAGCAAGAAGAAGCAGATCGTAGGCTTGAGCAGATGGAGTTGTTTGATGAGTAGCCACCTTTAGGTGGCCCACGGTTTTCAACCGCTTCGAGCGGTTCCCGGTTTTTCAAGCCTCCGGCTCTGCCGGAGGTATCTGACTCAGAGGTGATCTCATGCCACAGATCAATAGGTACAACAACCCCTTTCAGATTCCCTTGATCATCCGATATGTATTGAACTTCCATATCGCTATCCAGATTCTTATTAATAGACCCCTACTACAACAGATTCTTGAAGTTCAGAGAGGAGGCCGAGGTTGCGAACTCCGTCCCAGGAGTAAGGCTCGATAGGTTCCGCCCGTTCGGCTTCGTCCCGCTCCAGAAATCGTGGCATGAAGAATTCTTCGGTCAGGGTTGTGAGCATCACCCGGCCGGTTTGGCCGTAATCGACGGGTTCGTCGGGGTTGTTGGGATTGACCAGTTCGATAACCGCACGGGGACAGGGGGGGTAATAGGTGATGGCGTAGTCGTCCGCAGGGTCGAAGGGTTTGGAGTAGGCCAGGCCCATTAGCGTGTTGCCGTAGGTGGGGACAAAGTCGATGCCCGGGACCAGTTCTTCGCGGGCAAAGCGGTGAAACTGGGCATCCATTTCGGTGCCGCCGCAGAAGATGCCTTTGATGCCGACCTTAGACAGCGAGATTTTTTCGCACAGGGCTTCGAGGAGTTTGGGCGTTGTGAACAGGCACCGGACGTTGTCGTGCGCCCTCAAGATGGTAAGCGCTTGATCGATTACATGGGATTTGTAAGCATCCAGTTCCTGAAGCTTGCCGTGGGTGATGAGCTTGTTTACCCACCGGGGGTCCAGGTCGACCAGGAAACAGATGCCGCCCCGGAGCTGGGCTAGATATTCGATTGCGAGGCGCAGCCGCCTCGGGCCGGTGGGGCCCAGCATCAGCCAGTCGCTGCCTCTGGGAAAACTTTCGTCCGAGAGGTGGTCGCTGAACAGTTCGTAATCGGTCTGAAAGTCTTGGATGTTGGTGCGGTATTTGGGTACGCCGGTCGAACCTCCCGTTTCGAACACATAAACGGGTTTATCGGCAAGCGCCTTTGGCACCCAGCGTCTTACGGGACCGCCGCGCAGCCATTCGTCCTGAAAATTGCCCAGGAGCTTTAAGTCGTCATAGCCGCCGATCTCTTTACGGGGATCAAAATTCAGGCGTTGGGCAAATTCCAGCCAGAAGGGGCAGCCGGTTTCCGGGCCAAAGTGCCACCGGACCATTTCGCGCACGTGGGCGTCGAGTTGCTCGCGCGTTTTCCGGATTTTGTGTGAGATCGGTGTTTCCAGGACATTCATGTTCAGTGCCTCATTTACTCCGGCGCGATCGCAAATAGCGTGTTGCGGCCTCCGATGTAGAGCACCCCGTCCTTTGCAACAGGCGTTGTGTACACAGCGCTGCCCATGTTCACCTCGTAGATCAGTTCGAACTTTTTGCCCGTTCTCAGGACGGCAACGTCTCCATCCTCATCGCCGATATACACTTTGCCGTCGGCTACAAACGTTGAGCCCCAGATTGCGGCAAAAGTATCGTATTTCCAGTACTGTTTGCCCGTTTTGACGTCCAGACAGTAGACAAAGCCGCTCAGATCCGTGATGTAGAGCAGGCCGTTGTGAATGGCCACGGTGGACATGGTGCGGCTGAAGTCCCGGTTGCCAAAATGCCACACCATTCCGCTGCCGGTCACATCCCCTTTGCCGGTGGCGTCGATGGCCCAGAGGTGGCCGATGCCCTCGCCGTGCTCGGGGTCCTGGCCCACGCCGATGAAGACCTTGTTGTCGTAGATCACGGGGGTGGAGATGATGCTGTTGCGCGTTCCCCTGCCGCCCAGTTCCCAGACCGATTCCCCGGGGTTGCAGTCAAATTTCCAGATGAGTTCACCGGTTTCGGGTTCCAGCGCGTAGATCCATCCATCTCCGCCCGGAAAGATGGCCTGGGGTTTGCCGTTTACCATCCCGTAAGCTGGATTGGACCACTGGCCGTGCAGGATCTTTTCTGCGGGATAGTCTTTTTCCCAGGCGATTTTGCCGGTCTTTTTGTTGATGGCGATAAAACTGGGCGCAAAGGGCGACGGGATGTGGACGTGGCCCTCGTCCACGCCGTTGCTGGTGACCACAAACAGGAGGTCGCCCGCTCCAACGGGGGAACAGGTGGCCAGGTTGTGGGGGAAGACGTCCAGTTCCACCATCATATCCAGTTTCCAGATGATGTCGCCGTCGATGCCGCTGGTGTCGGTTTCCGCCTGGAACGGACCGTCGTTTTCGCCATCCAGAAAGCCTTCGGCGTCCGCGCAGACCACTTCGCACCGGTTGGAGATATAATAGAGCCGGTCCCCCTCTATGTAGGGCGTTGAACAGATTCCCTGCTGGGGCCAGTCGTTGACCCGCCCGGCGGGAAGTTTGGTGTGGGTGGACTGCCACAGAAACTGTCCGTCCGACTCGCGGAAGGCCATCACAACACCCCGGTCGCCCGTGAGTTTGGGGTTGCGCAGGGCCTGGTTGTTGGTGCCCATGAAGATTTTGCCGCCCAGGATGACGGGCCCTGCATAGGTCTGGGAGCCCAGTGTGGCTTTCCATTTGATATTTTTCCCGGTGGCGGGGTCCCATTTTTCAGGCAGATTTGCTTCATCGGAGACCAGGTTGCGGGACGGGGTGAAGCCCCACATGGCGGTTTCCTGGGCGTTGGACGCGATTGCCAGACCGGTTATGATTGTAACGCAGGCAAGCAGGAAGATCGGGATTCGGTTTGCATTCATTGTTCACCTTTGGGTTAAGATTGAATGTGCTTCAATGTCCAATAATCTTGAGATTGTCGTAGTAGATCTCAGCAGCTGAATAGCCGTACAGACCCGGACTGCCTGTCCGGTTGGGAAGCGGGTCTTCGACCGTGAGGGTCCAGGCATCGGGCTCGGGGTCGGAGGCGGGCCAGACTTTGCCTTTGACGATGGCTTTGTCGTTGGCGATATCGACTTTCATTTTCATCGTGTACCAGACATCCGGGTTCCACTGAAAGTCGATGGTTCTGGCCATTCTCAAATCAGACGCCCAGGAACGGATCTGCAGCCGCTGGTGATTACCCATCATGTCCAGGGTGTAGCGGTTGGCGATGAGCCCCATGTCGGGACGTCTGCGGCCCTTTTTGGTTCCCATCAGGTCAACCTGGATGGTGTAGTGTGCCATGCCGGGCGGGCCCAGGTATACATTGGAGCGGTTTAACCCCCGCGTTACCGGCGCTTTGACGAGTACCCTGTTGCCGTCTTTCTCCTTGACCAGGAACTTGGTGCCTGCGCCCACCCAGTGGGCGGGGTTTTTGTCCACCGCTACCGACTCAAAGTCTTCGGACCAGGGCAGGGGGGATACAACCCGAACCCGTGCGGTTGTTTTCAGATCGCCCATTTGAGCGACAAGAAGACCTGCCTGTGCGCCCCGGTCTGGCGTAAGATTGCCGTTGGCATCGATTTTTGCCGAAAGCCCCTTGAGCGACCACCGGGCATTTGCCTTCTTTATAAACCGGCCCCTGGCGTCGAACGCATGCACGCTGAATTGGACCGTCTCGCCCGGTTGGGTCAGGACCTCGGCGGGGACGATCCGGAGGGTGGCGGGTGAGGCGGTCTCGTCGGGCGTGCCTTCGGCAGCCGCCATCGGTTTGGAAGGGGTGAGAACGAGTTCGGCCTTTTTGTCGCCCAGGCAGTAGAGGCCCTCTTCGGTTGTGAAATAGATCCGCCCGTAAGCGATCGCAGGCGAGCCATAGATTTCCGCAGGACGGCCTTCCGACGTTTTGATCTTCTTTTTGTCGAGCGTTTTGGCCTCCTCTTTTCCGGCCTGGACGATGGTGAACCCGCCGTTGACTTCTGTGGCATACAGCTTCCCGTCTGCCCAGACCGGAGAGCCTTTGCCCACGGTGCCGATGTTGTGATGCCAGTGGGAGGTTCCATTTTCGGCATCCAGGCAGTGCAGGTTTGCCGAGTTGTCGACGAAGTAGATTCGCCCGGCATGGACGACCGGTGAGGTATATCCCACCATGCATCCGTCGTAACGCCAGAGTTCGTGCGTTTTGGTGATGTCGCCCGTTCCGGTTCCATCGATGCAGACGACCCGTCCCATAGAGGTGTTGTCCAGGTTCTCTTCGCCGTGGGCAGCATATACCCGGTGTCCGTCCACGACCACCGAGACGTTGATGCCGCGCTTGCTGAGCCGGAAGCCCCAGACCTTTTCGCCGGTGTGCATTTTCAGCGCATAAACCGCGCCGTCCGCATTCCCTGCGATGAGGAGGCGCCGGCCGTTGATGAGGGCCACGACCGGGGTGGAGTAGGTGGTGTCTTTGGGCGGACCTCCCGGCGTGGAGATCCAGACGACCTCACCGGTTCGTTTGTCAAAGGCGTAGTAGCGGTGCCTGCCCGGGATCTGGTTTCCCCAGCTGGTGTTGAGAAAGCTGAGGATCACCAGATCACCGTCTACAAACGGCGTGTGGGTGCGCCCGCCATAACCGGAAATGCGGCCGATTTCCTCGGTTAAGGAATGGAACCAGAGGATGTTGCCGTCTTTGTCGAAACAGAAGAACAGACCGCCGATGCCGTGGGCATACACGTTTCCGGTTTCGGGATCGCCGGCCAGGCTCGCCCAGCCCACGCGGTTAAAGGGGATGGTGGTGTGAAACAGGTTGAACCGGTGCTCCCAGAGTAGCTTTCCGGTTCGGGCATCGAAACAGGCGACCCGTTCCTGCTCGGTGATGTTTTTGCCGATTCGCCCGATCACGTAGACCCGGCCGTGGAGCACAACCGGCGTGGAACGACCGATAAAGTCGGCCTTCCAGATCAGGTTTTCACCCTCTGTGGACCAGGTTGAGACCAGACCCATTTCCGGGGAGACGCCGTTTTGCAGAGGACCACGCCAGTGCGGCCAGTCTGCGGCCGGAAGGTGTTGAGAGCCGACGCTCCCGTAGAGAAGCAGACCGAGCGAGATGCCGATTGTTTTCAGTGCGGTTTGAGATCTCATGCGAAACCCTTATTTGAATGCCGGTTCGTGGACGCCGGGCAGTGCGGTTAAAAATGATGGAGCGGTGAGAGGAAATAGGTTCCGGTATATAATATCTTGTATCACAGGAGAAATCAAGCAAAAGCTGATGAAATTGGAGAATGTATATAAGGCGAGTTTATTTAAATGGTTAGGGGAATGCCCTGCCTGCGGCAGGTCCCGACGTGGCGTGCTTACGCACCATCTGTTAGACGGTGGAAAACGAAAAAAGTTACCAGGCGCCGGCTTCAACGCCTTGCTTTTCCCAGTTGCGCGTATTATCTTCGTCCGCGTCCGGGGGCCGGGACAGAGATTGCGGGAAATCGGAGGGTAGCCGATTCAGGGAAGCCGAGCCGATTTTTGACGCCAGGAGGTCGATCAAATGGAGAGCATTTTTCTGAGGTGGTCCGGGTGCGGGGCTTTTGAGGTGCGCATGGGCGATGTCAATTTTGCTTTCGATCCCTACCTGTTTGGGGAGAATCTGGAGGCGGCCGAGCCGATTTACGATTATATTTTTATCACGCACGAGCATTTCGACCACTGTCATCCCGAGACGCTGCGCCGGCTGTGCCGGGGGGAGCGCTTCAAGACGCTTTTCGTAAGCCCCGGGTGCATCACTCCGGCCCGGCCGATCGATGAGAACTACGGGGACGCGGCCTTCGACCGGGATCTGCCGATTACCAAACACATTCCCGAAGAGAAGGTTCAGGTTATTTATCCCAAGTATCTCAACAGGCGCCTGGGGGAGGACCGGCTTTTTTCAGGCCCGTTTGAGGCGGATCTGGGGAGCCTGCAGGTAGAGACAATCGAGAGCGGCGAGAACCAGAGCCCGGAGCTGCCGACCTGCGGGTACCTGGTTACCCACAAAGAGCAGGAGGTTTCGTTTTTGCATACCGGAGACCTCCTCGAATCCTACCCGGCGCTGCAGGAGATCCAGGGGGGGGTGGACTTTTTCATCCATATGAAAATGGGGCTCACAGAGTGGCAGGGGGCCGACCGGTCGGAGGCGCTTCTGGAGTTCCTGGATCGGGTGCAGCCCCGGTTTATGATCCCGACGCATTACCGGACCGACCGGGCCGCCGATCCGGTGCCGGAAGGGCACTGGCCTCCGAATGTGACCGATGTGGCGGGGTTTATCGAGTGGATACGGGAGACGGTGGGCGAGCGGACCCGGGTGCTGCCGTTTACCGCAGGGGTCGAGTACGAGGTTGAATTGCCGGCTAAGAAGGTGCTGTGGAAGTGGAACTGGTTCAATACCTGGACCGTGCCACCGTGGCGGGAGGGATGAAGGAAGTCGATGATGGGTAAAGACCCGTGGGTGTTGTCCACAAGTCAGATGTAAAAAGGGTCCCGGAGGACGACCTCCGGGACCTGTGCGGATCGGTTGGCGCCGGTTCTGCCCACCCGTTCATCGCCGTGCGAAGAGCCTGACGGCGGGAAGCCGGAGGGAAGCCACTACGCCGGCGTGGTCGGACGGCCACAGGCCGGACGGGGTGCGGTTGGAGGGATCTTCACCGACCCGGTGGGCCTTCAATACCCTGAAGCCATCGGAGTTGCGCACAAAGATCAGGTCGATCCGTTTGGAGAGGGCCGAGGGGGTGTTCAGCAGATCTTCCGCCTGGGAGCCCGTGAAGCCGTTCTCGTCCGGGTTTGCCACGTTCCAGACATCGACCAGTCCGGCGCCAATGAGATCACCATAGGTCTGGGTGCCTGTGCCGTTTGCATCCGAGTTGAAGTCACCCAGCAGGATGGTGGGGAGAGGTTCTACACTCAGTTCCCCGAGCAACTCGCCGGCCTGGAGGCGCTGGATGGGTTCGATGGCTCCTACTTCCAGGTGGGTGGTGGCGAATCGGAGGGTTCTGCCGGCAACCGTTGCCTCAACGGACGCCCACGCCCGAGGGATTTCGGTGGGAACACCGCCCACTGTGAGCGGGACTGTGGCTTGGAACTGCTTTGTTACAACGTTGTCGATGCGGACCCCGCTACGGGCCAGGATGACTTCACGGTCGGTCATCCGGATGTCGGCCAGCGGGGTGGTGGCTCCGGTGGCCATTGGCAGTTCAATGTCGATGCCTTCGGCGATGGCCACGGCACGGTAGCGCAGCCCCCGGGCTTCGAGTTCACTTAGCAGAATGGCGAGGTAGTCTATGGCTACTTCGGTTGCAGGCTCCGGATTCCCGGCCAGGATGTCGCCCGGGTTCTGGATGCGGAAGAGGGAGACTTCCTGGAGTCCGACCAGGTGGGGGCGCGCCTCGGCGATTTCATCCGCGATGGCCCTGGCGCGTTCGGGGAAGTTCGTCTGCTGTACCACAGACCACGTCTGGGCCACCCGCACAGGGATGGGGACCTCCGGATCTGAAGGGGCCAGGATACGGTTGATATCGGCGCCCAGGTAGAGGCTTCGGGTCATGACGGTGACCCGGGGACCGCGCGGGTGGATCTTTGCCCGTCCACCGATGGGAAGTGAGAGGATGTTTTCGCTGCGGCTGTTTACCGGAATGCTGTTCCACCTCCCAACGGTCTGTCCGGATGCGGGATCGATCGCCCGGACGTGGTAGTACCCGGTTGCGCCGGTTTTCCAAAACCGGCCGGTGGGAACCGCGATTCCGATTTCCGCCTGGCCGTCCGTATCGGTTGTGCCGGTCCAGGTGTCTCCGCTCACCCTGCCGGAGATGGACCGGGAGAACACCACTTCCAGTCCTGCAGCCGGTGTGCCGTCCGCGTTGGTTATCTGGACCGCCACATCTGTCCGGTATGCCGAGGCGGGCAGAAACGCGGCTTTGGCCAATGGGTTCGCCGATATCGTGTTGTCGTCATCCGGTCCAACGAGTTGGCCACTGCTTCCGTTGTTGCTGCACCCTGGTAAGGCAAAACCTGCTGCAGATACCAGTATGTACATCCATCTGAAAGGTTGTCTCATCTTTTGCCTCCTCTGGTTTGTCCTCCAACCTTCTGTTTGATACGCTCCTCTGCGGCGGAAAGGCCTATCAGCTGCGCAAATTTCTTCTCTTGCAAGGTGTATGCCAGATCATGAAAACACCTCTTTTTATAATCATAATAAATTGATTTTTAATAAGATATGCTGTTGTTTTCCTGTTTTGTTGGCAGACCATTTAATTGCGTAAAATTGCGCGAAGCTTCGTATTCTTGCGCAAATCGGCCATGCGTTTGCGTTCAGAGGCATTTCGCCTGCCAAATCGGGGTTGCGCCTGCCGAGGTCAGGTTGTATTTTTGAGGTTAGATGTCAACGCGTTGCCGGATTGTTGATGGGTTTCGAGAGGATTTTTCAGGAGGCAGACCATGACGACGGAGTCAACCCCCGATTGGCGTGAGAACGGGGTTCGGATCATCCGGAACTCCAACCTGGATCTCAGCACGCCCCAGACGCCGGGTATGACACGGGCCGCCGCGATTACCCGGGCTTCGGCCGGCGCCAACAAGCTGTGGGCTGGCACCGTGCAGGTCGAACCGGACGCCAAGACGGGCGCACACCACCACGGGGAACTGGAAAGCGTGATTTACGTGGTGAGCGGTCTCGCCCGAATGCGGTGGGGTGATCGCCTGGAATTTGTGGCGGAAGCGGGGCCCGGTGATTTTATCTATGTTCCGCCCTTCGTACCTCATCAGGAAATTAACGGGAGTCCGGACGAGCCGCTGTCCTGCGTGCTGGTGCGCAGCGGGCACGAACCGATTGTTGTGAACCTGGATATTGCGCCGGTCGAGCCGCCGGAAGAGGTCCGCTGGGTGGGGCCTAACCATCCACAGCCGTAGGCTCAGGCTCGGCGAAGGACGCGCTATGCACATTATGGGAACCACAAAATTCGATCCGGCGACGATGCCGCGCCAGCGACTGCTTTACTTGCATGCCCGCACGCCCAGTGTTTTCTCGGAGATCCTGGGCTTCACGCTTATCGAGCCTACCCGGGGGTATCAAGCGGAGATTATTGCTGAAGCGCAGGAATGGCCCTACCAGACCGTGCACGAGGCCCTGGTGGACGGCTGGCAGGTTGTTCAGTTTCCCCACCTGCAGGCGCCCTTTGACGATACGGATCTGGACGTGGTCGGTTACGAGTTCATCCTGCAGAAACTGGAGGTGGTACATGATCGATAAAAAATACCTGCTCACCGACGTGGAGGTGGCCGAATTTATTGTCAACGGCTACCACATTGTTGAGCCCGATCTGTCCGAAGGGCTGAACGAACGCATCGCGCAGCAGTTAGATGCGCTGGACGACAACCCCGGCGATGCCATTACCGACGCGGTGCCCGAACTCCGGCAGGTGCTGGAGCACCCGGCCGTGGTGGGCGTGCTGATCAGCCTGCTCGGGCATGAGTACGAGGTGCAGTCCCACCGCCACTGGCACTGCAAACCGCCCGGTTCGGGCTTTATGCACTGGCATCAGGACAGCACCAATGACCGGGATGTCCAGATCAATCGCTTCCTGGGGCTTTATTACCCTCGCGACGTTACTGCCGAGATGGGGCCCACGATCATTGTACCCGGTACACAGTTCCGAAACGCGCCTACGGACCGGATGGCCACCTACACCAACATTCGTGGCCAGGTGCCGCTGGTGGTTAAAGCCGGTACGGTCGCTTTTACCCACTACGATCTGTGGCACGGCACGGGGGCCAACCGCTCCAATGTGAAGCGCCATATGATCAAGTTCCTGTTCGGGCGCACTGTGGACAGTACCGAACCCACCTGGAACCACGATCCCGAAGCGCTTAACGGGCCGCGCGACTGGAATCTGCGTGACCGGGCCGAAGACGTGGTGAACATCCTTACCTTTGGCAACCCTCTGCGCGTGTCTCAAAGCGACCACTACAAGGAACGCGCCATCCGCCGCGAGTGCTGGGACTCGATGATGGGCAAAACGGCATAAACGCACGGTAGTTGCGAATACAAAAAAGGGCAGAACGCGCGAAGCGTTTTGCCCTTTGGTATTTGTGTATGGATTCTGGACGCGCCTATCCCAACCGGCCCTCCGCAACCTGCCGGCGGATTACCTTTTTGTCGAATTTTCCGACGCTGGTTTTGGGGAGTTCGTCTACGAAGACGATTTTGTCGGGCAGCCAGAATCTGGCAACGCGGGAGGCCAGATAGGCATGCAGTTCTTCCGGGGTGACCGGGCCCGCGTCCGGGGTGAGCACGACCGCGGCCAGGGGGCGTTCACCCCATTTTTCGTCCGGTGTGGCAATCACGGCCGCCTCAAACACACCGGGGTGGGCCATGAGCGTATTTTCCAGCTCGAGACTGGAGATCCATTCGCCGCCGCTTTTGATCAGGTCTTTGGTGCGGTCCGTGATATTCATATATCCGTCCGGGCTGATGGCCGCCACATCCCCCGTGCGGAACCAGCCGTCAGCGGTCAGGTGGTCGGATTCGGAGTCCTGTTTGTAATAGTCTTTGGCAATCCACGGGCCGCGCACCTGGACTTCGCCCATTGTCTCGCCGTCCCAGGCAACGGCTTCCCCGACCTCGTTGACAATGCGCATGTCCACGCCGGCAACGGCATATCCCTGTTTGGCTTTGATGTCCCATTTTTCAGCATCGGACAGGTTTCGGTGCCGGCTTTGTAGTTTGCAGACCGTGCCCAGGGGAGAGAGTTCGGTCATGCCCCAGGCGTGCAGCACGGGCACGCCCAGTTCCTTCTCGTAGGCTTCTATCAGACCCCGGGGCATGGCCGATCCGCCCACCACCAGCCACCGGAGGCAGGAGATGTCGCGGGGGTTGGATTTGAGTTCCTGGTACAGTCCGGTCCAGATGGTGGGCACACCCGCGGCGATGGTGACCCGTTCCTCGACGATCATGTCCGCCAGGGCATCGGGTTTCAGGTGGGGGCCGGGCATCACCATTTGGGTACCGGCCATCGCACAGGCGTAGGGCAGCCCCCAGGCCATCGCGTGAAACTGGGGCACAACGGGCAAGACCACGTCCGGTTCGACCAGGCCCACGGCATCGGCCTGGTTTGCACCGAACGTGTGCAGAAACATCGAGCGGTGGCTGTAAAGCGCCCCTTTGGGCTCGGCGGTGGTACCGCTGGTATAGCAGAGTCCCATCGCGATGTTTTCGTCGGTTACGGCCCATTCGTAGTCCTCATCCGCATCTGCCATCAGCGCTTCGTAGAAGGAGATATTGGGAAGGGAGGTTTCGATATCCTCGGAGGTGTTGAACAGTACAAAATGTTGAACGCCTTCAAGCTTGTCGGCTACGGGCTCAAAGATCGGGAGCAGGGTGGCGTCGATGAAGATTACTTTATCTTCGGCGTGGTTGATGACATAGACCAGTTGTTCGGGGAAGAGGCGGATGTTGAGGGTGTGGCACACGGCTCCGGCGCCGGGAATCGCGTAGTAGAGTTCCAGGTGCTGGTGGTTGTTCCAGGCAAAGGTGCCCACCCGGTCGCCGAGTTGCACGCCCAGTTTGGCCAGGACATTGGCCAGTTTTTTGACCCGTGTATAAAGATCGGCATAGGTGTACCGGTGGAAGGTCCCGTCGGGCTGTTTGGTGACAATCTGTTTGTGGGGGTACATGCGATTGGCATGTTCCAGTATGCGGTCCAGCGTGAGGGGATAGTCCATCATAAGCCCTTGCATCCATCCGCTCCTTTCTTTATATCCCGAAGCGCTGATCTATGTGGCTGCCGATGGGATTTCCGGCAGTGTCGGTGTTGCCCACAGAAAAGCTTCCAGTGTGAATGCGTCTACCTGGATGGCATCCTGACGGGCGGCTTCGGCTTCCTGTATCAACTGCTTTTTAGAGCCTCAGATTTTCGAAGATGCCGGCGGCTCCCATCCCGGTGCCGATGCACATGGTGCAGAGGCCGTAGCGGATGCTGCGGCGTTTCATTTCGTGGAGGAGGGTGGCGGTGAGTTTGGCGCCGGTGCAGCCGAGGGGATGGCCCAGGGCGATGGCGCCGCCGTTGACGTTGACGATTTCACCATCAAGGTCCAGTTCGCGGATGACGGAGAGGGCCTGGGCTGCGAAGGCTTCGTTGAGTTCGACCAGGCCGATGTTGTCCAGCTTCAGGCGCGTCTGTTTGAGTACTTTTCGCACGGCTTCGACAGGGCCTATTCCCATCAGTTCGGGCGCCACGCCCGCCACGGCGTAGCCGACAAGCTGCGCCAGGGGCTCGGCTCCCAGCGACTGTGCGGTCTGTTTGCTCATGACGACGGTTGCGGCAGCGCCGTCGGAAGTCTGCGATGCGTTGCCCGCGGTGACGGTGCCCCCGCTGCGGAAGACCGGTCTCAGATTGGCCAGGGCTTCCAGGCTCGTGTCGGGGCGGGGTCCCTCGTCAATTCTGAATTCGGTTTCCAGGGTTTCCGTTTTTCCGTCAGCATAGACCGTATCCCGAACGTGGAGTGGGACAATTTCACCGTCAAAACGTCCTTCCTTTATGGCTTTTAGGGCCCGTTTATGGGAACGCAGGGCAAACGCATCCTGGTCCTGGCGAGAGATGCTGTACTTTTCCGCCAGGTTTTCCGCGGTGTTTCCCATGTCGATGTAGAGATCCGGGTCGTCTGCGACCAGATCGGGGTTGGGCATAAAATAGGCGCCGCCCATCGGCACCAGGCTCATGGATTCGGCCCCTCCGGCCACGATGACGTCGGCCTGGCCGACGGAGATGGCCTGGGAGGCCAGGGCGATGCTTTGCAGGCCGGACGCGCAGAAGCGGTTGACCGTGATGCCGGGCACGGAGTCGGGCAGGCCGGCTTTCTGGGCGACGATCCGCCCGAGTACCACGCCCTGCTGGGCTTCGGGGAAGGCGCATCCCATGATCACATCGTCGATCTGTTCCGGCTCCAGGCCCGGGACCCGGGCCAGAGCGCCCCTGACGGCGTCGGCCCCTATGTCTTCGGGACGCGTGTGGCGCAGCGTGCCTCTGGGGGCCTTGCCGACGGCGGTGCGTACGCTGGTGACAATGCATGGTCCGTTTTGTGGCATGGGTCAGTTCCGTAAGGGTTTGTTCTTCTGGAGAATGCTGTCTATGCGCGCCCGGGTCTTCTCTTCTCCCAGGAGCGAGAGGAACACTTCGCGTTCGAGTTCGAGCAGATAGTCTTCGTGAACCAGCGCAGGGCCGGTCAGGTTTCCTCCCGTGACAACGTAGGCCAGACGAGAGACCAGGTAGCGGTCGTATTCGGTCGCATACCGGCTCTGCTGCATAGTATAGGCCGACACTTCGAACGGGGCCCGGCCCGATTTGCCGAGTACCTGGATGGCGTTCCGGGCCGGAGGGGGCGTGTAGCCTTGATTGGAAAGCCGGGTTACCTCCTCTTTGGCCACATAGAGTCTGCGGTCCGCGTCCATCACAATGGGCGCTCCGAGCGATAAAAAGCCGTACTCTTTCGCCTGGTGTGCGCTGCCGGATACCTTTGCCAGCGCTATGGTTTCAAACATCTGTTTGAGATAGGGCTGGATGTGGCTTGGGTGTTCGGTGGGCGCGCGTTCGTGCGCCAGGACGGCCGTGCGCATGGTGCCGCCGCCGGCAGGGATGAGGCCCACGGCCAGTTCAACCAGGCCGAGGTAGGATTCGGCCGCGGCGACCGGGTTGGGACAGGCCATGGTGAGCTCACATCCCCCTCCCAGTACCCGTCCATGGATGGCCACGACCACGGGCTTGGCGGCATAATGCACACGCTGGATCATCGCCTGGAAGCGAAGCAGCAACTGTTCCATCAGGTCCAGGCTCCCTTCGCGGCTCAAGGTGACCATTTCGTTCAGATTGGCGCCGACGGAGAAATGTTTGCCCTCGTTGCCGATTACCAGGCCGCGGTAGTCGCCCTGTTCTACCCGGTCGATGGCCGACACGATCCCTTCAACAACCGCCCTGCCCATGGTGTTGGCCTTTGAGCGGAACTCGTAGAGGGCCACACCATCGCCCAGGTCGAGCAGAGCGCCAGCGTCGTTCTGGTGGATGACTTCCGGGACGTCCGACCGGATCTTAGAGAGGTGGATCTCGTCGGGAGGCTGCGCGTCCGACACGTAGCCTTTGCCCGGCACAACCACCTTTCGGCTGGCGCCGGTTCCGCTGTAAAGCGCGGCTGTCTCGCTTTTGATCCAGTCGGGCAGGGCCACACCGCTGTCCGCCATGTCCTGGACCACCCGGTCGAAGCCGATGGCATCCCATATCTCAAACGGTCCCATTTCCCAGCCGAACCCCCACCGCAGGGCCCGGTCTACGTCGGCGGGACTATCAGCGATTTCGGGAATACGCCGGGCGGCGTAGCCGAGGGTCTGCTGGATGTGCCGGCGGAAAAAGGCGCCGGCGCGACCGCCGTCCGCATACAGCGCCCGGAGGCGGTCGTCCACTTCTCTGTGTCGCCGTATGCCGTCCAGGTTCTCCAGGCGCAGGGCTTTGGGAGGATCGTAGGCCATTGTGTCCGGGTTCACGGAGAGGATGGTTTCCCCCTCTTTTCTGTAGAAGCCCTGCCCGGCCTTGGCGCCGATCGCTCCTTTTTCCACGAGGCGCCGTACCAGTTCGGGCAGTTGAAACATCTCGCGACCGTCATCCTGCGGGAGCGCCCCGTAGAGGTATTCAACCACGCGCACGAGGGTGTCCAGGCCCACCAGGTCGGCGGTTCTGAAGGTGGCCGAGGCGGGCCGGCCGGCCAGGACCCCGGTGAGCACGTCGATTTCCTCGACGGTGTAGTCGCCATCGGTCATTTCCCGAATCGACTGCATGAGCGCATAGGTGCCGATCCGGTTGCCGATAAAGCCGGGCACATCTTTTGCGATCACGACGCCTTTGCCCAATCCGATGCGACCGAACCGGGCAAACCGGGCGATGACATCCGGGTGGGTTTCGGGATGGGGGATGACTTCGAGCAGTTTGAGATACCGCGGCGGGTTGAAAAAGTGGGCGCCGAGAAACTGGCTCTGGAAAGCTTGCGAACGGCCTTCTGCAATCAAATGAATCGGGATGCCGCTGGTATTGGTGGAGATGATTGCGTGGTCTGAGGCGGCCTTCTCCACCTGCGCCATGATTTCCTGTTTGACCTCCAGCCGTTCGATGACCGCTTCGATCACCCAGTCCGCCTCCGCGATCCGGTCGAGATGGTCGTCGAAATTGCCGAGGCTGATGCGCCGGGCCATTTTTTCGGTAAAGAATGGGTCGGGGCGCACTTTTTGCGCCTTCTGGAATGCCTGTTCCACAATCCGGTTTTTGTCGCCGTCTTCCCCGGGCAGGTCCAGCAGGTGGACGGTGAGACCGGCGTTGGCAAGATGCGCTGCAATCTGCGATCCCATCACTCCGGCGCCCAGTACGGCGGCCGTTCTAAACGGACGCGCGTTCAGATTCGCGCTGACAGATGTTGTTTGCGTTTCCGGCATGTGTTATCCATTCCTTTTTCTGTGGACAGCAGCCTGGAGTTTCCTGTTTCAACAATATACGAATTCTTCGTCGGGAACAAAATGGGGTTTTCTGCGCCCGATTGAACATGCCGTCCGTTTTTCTGCTTGACACCTTTTCAACAATACGTGTATAATATTTGTTCGCTTGCCAGGTATTGAGACTCAAGGTTCGTACAGCCACGCTGAACGGCCGGGAACTCGCTTTCGGATAGATCTTACAGGAGACGTCTTATGGCTGAGAAACGCAGGCGGTATCCGTCGTGGGTATTCCCGATGGCGGCGGTGCTTGTGGGGCTGCATCAGAATTTCTGGCTCTGGGATGACGACCGGCTGATCCTTGGTTTTCCGGTCAATCTGTTTTATCATATTGTACTGAGCGTTTTTTTGTCCGCTGTTATGTTCGGGTTGGTGAAACGCGCCTGGCCGGACTATTCGGACGCGGAATAGGCTGCGTATGATCCTTGCCGTTATCATCACTTATCTGTTTTTTGTGCTGGTTATCGGAATCCTCGGACACCGCCTTTTCAAGGGTACGGGCGAGGATTTTTTTCTGGCCAGCCGGAGCATCGGCCCGTTTATTCTGCTGATGACCCTGTTTGGCACAAATATGACCGCTTTCACCATTTTGGGCGCGTCAGGAGAAGCCTATCATCAGGGCATCCGGGTTTTTGCCTTTATGGGCTCCTCTTCGGCTCTGGTGATCCCGCTGCTGTTTTATTTTGTGGGCGCCCGGCTGTGGTGGCTGGGCAAACGGCACGGATATCTGACCCAGATCCAGTTTATTCGGGACCGGTACCAGTCCGACGGGCTTGGCCTGATGTTGTTCATCGTTCTGGTTGCGCTGATGCTGCCCTATATCCTGATCGGGGTGAAGGGGGGCGGTGACGCCCTGAAGGGGATTACGGGCGGTTCGGAGGCCGGCGTGCCCGGCTGGGTTGGTAGCCTCCTCATCTGCGGCGTGATTTTCACCTATGTCACCTATGGGGGGATGCGCAGCACCGCCTGGGCCAATACGTTTCAAACGCTGGTGTTTATGATCGTGGGGGGGGGTTACGTTCACGGTGATCCTGAACAACTACGGCGGTCTGCAGGCGGCCATGGAAAAGCTGCGCCACACGCACCCCGAGGCGGTTGTAATCGGGAGCGATCGCCACACCTATTTCCAGATGATCAGCTTTCTTTTTGTGCCGCTTTCGGTAGGCGCGTTTCCCCATATTTTTGCGCACTGGTTATCGGCCAATCGGGCGGAGTCGTTTCGCCATACCATTGCCTGGTATCCTGTTTGTATCGCCGCCGTGTGGATTCCCAGCGTGGTGCTGGGCGCTATTGGCCAGATCGACTACCCGCCGCCTTTAGACGGCCCGATTCTGGTCAAGCTGATCTTAGATAACGCCGGCGGCGTGCTGGCCGGCTGCCTGGCGGCCGGGGTGTTTGCCGCCATCATGTCCTCCCTGGACTCGCAGACTCTGGCTGTGGGTACGATGTTTACCCACGATATCGTCCGCCACTACGGCTTCCACGACCGGTTGTCCGAACAGCGTCAAGTCCTTTTCGGCCGCCTGTTCGTTATGGTCCTCCTGGCTATGGCTTTTGGTTTTTCGCTGATCACCACAAGGTCGATTTTTAGTATGGGCATCTGGTCTTTGTCCGGCTTTGCGGGTCTGTTTCCGATTTTTCTGGCCGCCCTGTACTGGAAGCGCAGCACCAAGCAGGGGGCAATTGCAGCGGTGGTGACCGTAGCCACGCTCTGGGTTTTCTTCTTCGTTCAGGCCACGGGAGTTGGGGGAGGGTATACCGTGGCCGGAACGGGCATCCTGCCGGCAGCGGTGATGGCGCTGGGATCTTCGGTGGCGATGGTTGCGGTCTCCCTGCTGAGTCGTCCTCCGGAAACTTCGGTTATTGCAAGGTTTTTCCCTGAAGGTTGATGTAGGATATTTGGGGAGAGCCAAGTTGTAGCGTTACTTTTGGCTTTCAGGTGTATGTCAATTCCATTATATTTTTGAGGACACTTCAAATTGTCCAATGATCAATATCAAGCAATTTCACACCAGTTTGGCGAGAGATCTCAATGAAAAATCCCACATCGGACCTTGAGACATTGCTCAAGGAAAAGCGGGAGGAAGTCCTCCGGATTGCGGCCAAACACGGCGCCTTCAATGTTCGGATTTTTGGCTCGATCGCACGTGGTGAAGCACGATCGGACAGCGATGTCGATCTTCTGGTCGAAACAGGATCCGAGACGAGTTCGTGGTTTCCTGCAGGGTTGATTCTGGATTTAGAAGAGGTCCTGAATCGGCGCGTGGAGGTCGTAACCGAACGGGGTCTCAATAGATACATTCGCGACCGGGTGCTTCGTGAGGCCGTATCGTTATGAAGGATGAGCGGGTCTATCTCCTGCATATTCTTGAGTGCATCCGGCGCATCGAGGAGAACACGTCCAGAGGCCATGGTCGGTTTATGGCTTCTCATACGCTTCAGGATGCGGTGTTGCGGAATTTGCAGACCATGGCAGAATCGACGCAACGCTTATCTGAGGAACTCAAGACAGACCATCCGGAAGTTGAATGGCAGCGAATCGCAGCCTTTCGCAACGTGCTGGTTCACGACTATCTCGGTATTGACCTGGAAAGGATCTGGCAGATCACACAACGGGAAATTCAGCAACTGAAGCGCACTACTGAAGCAATAATGACTTCGACAGATGAAAATCCCAGTGGGCATGAAGGTAAAGACGATTCCGATCAAAGTCCCGAATGAGCCTTTCTCCCTCTGAAAGGGTCGCCCGAGAAATTTCCTTCAAGTAAAAAGGTCGTGAGCGAGTTGCTGCGACCTTTCTTGCTTTCGGGTTTTGGGCAGGTCAACGGCGGTGGAGGCGTGGTCAAGTTCCAGATGAAGATAAGACGCAATAAAAAGGGAGGTCAGGCATGGGAATGAATCTGAACTGGTATCCCCTCTCCAAGGATGCAATCCAACAGTTTGATGAAGAGGGATATCTGATTGTGCGTCAAGCACTCGATTGTGAAACGGTTGGCCAGCTCACCGAGGCCAGCGACCGCCTTATCGGCAGCGATTGTCTGGAGAACCGCCAGAACAGAGCGGACGGCCGGTACGATGGGTTTCGCAACTGCATTGTGCTGGATGACGCCTTCCTGCCGCTCCTCACTCATCAGAAGATTTTCCCCATTGTGGTCCAGCTTCTGGGGGCCTACCTTCATCTGACAACCTCACACCTCATTTACAAACATCCCGATCCGCCCGACATACCGGCCTCGGACCGTTCGCCGGACTGGCACCGCGATTATGGCCGCCTCACTCAGGATCTGGGTCACGCCGCTGTTCCACGAGCGATGCTGAAATGCGCCTATTACCTGACCGATTTGAGCGAACCCAACTCGGGCGCTACGCTTGTTGCGCCGGGGAGCAACCTGCTTCGAGAACCGCTGGAGATTCCGGAGGACGGGGCTGATCCTGACGGCGTTCTTGAGCCGCGTCTACAGCCCGGCGACTGTCTTCTTTTTGAGAACCGAACCTGGCATGCGGGAGCTGCCAACCTCTCGGATCACACCCGCAAAGTGGTGATGTTTGGCTACGGCTATCGCTGGGCTGCGCCGATTGATTACCGTGTTCAACCCGATTCATTGTTGGAAAAGCTGGATCCGCTGGGCCGGTATCTTCTGGGCGAACCCCTGGTGAAAACACGGGAGTACCAGACGAGCGGCGGGGAAAGCCCCCTGAGGGCCTGGTGTGAAGAACACGGCCTGCCCATTGTTCGGCCGCCTGTTTGGGAAGACGATCTTGTAGAAGCAAAGATGGTGAACGGGTCTTGAGAGGGATTTACACCTGGAGGTTTTGTTATGGCGTTTGACTGTCTGCTCAAAGGCGGCCATCTGATCGATCCCAGGAACGATGTTGACGGTCCGATGGATCTGGCCATTGTACAGGGAAAGGTTGCGGCGGTCGGCCCGGATATGTCCGTCGACCAGGCGGAAAAGGTGATTGATGTGAGCGGTTTTTACGTGACGCCGGGGCTGGTCGATATCCACGCCCACATGTACGCCAGTCCCGGGCACCGCAATGCCTGGGCCGGTGACAACAGCGTGTTACCGGACGGCTTCAGTTTCAGGACCGGGGTGACGGCCATGGTGGATACGGGCAGTGCGGGATGGCGTAACTTCGAGGACTTTCGCTTCCGGGTGATCGATCGCTGCGCGACCCGGGCCTTCGCCCTGGTGAACATCGTGGGGATGGGAATGCAGACCAATATTGTGGAACAGAACGTCCACGATATGGACCCTCGAGCAACGGCGGATATGGCCCGCGAGCACGAGGACGTGGTGGTGGGCATCAAGACGGCGCATTTCTACGGGCCGGAGTGGGTTTCCGTGGACCGTACCCTCGAAGCGGGAGAACTGGCAGGCATGCCTGTGATGGTGGATTTTGGGTATTTCTGCAAAGAACGGCCCTATTATAAGCTGGTGACCGAAAGGCTGCGTCCCGGAGATATCAGCACTCACATGTACCGGGCGTCCGTGCCCTGGGTAGATGGGGACGGCGTTCTGCTGGACTATCTTCACAAGGCCAGAGAACGCGGTGTGATTTTTGACGTGGGCCACGGGGGCGGGAGTTTTGTCTTCCGAAATGCCGTGCCGAGCATTGAACAGGGGTTCTATCCGGATTCGATATCGACGGATTTGCACACGGGGAGCATGAACGGCGCGATGATGGATATGACGACGCTGATGTCGAAATTCCTGGCGATGGGCATGCCGCTGGCGGAGGTGATCCGGGCTTCGACGACGAATCCGGCGAACGAGATCAACCATCCTGAACTGGGGCACCTGACGGTGGGGGCCGTGGCCGACGTGGCGGTGCTGAACCTGATGCAGGGCCGGTTCGGCTACGTGGATGTGCGAGGCGGCAGGCTGGAGGGCGATGGACGCCTGGTGTGCGAGATGACCTTCAAGGACGGCCGGGTGGTGTGGGACTGGAACGGCCGGATGGGGGTGGATTACCGGCAGATGGGAGCCACTTACGGCCTGCGGGATGTTGACCACGTGGTTCTGCCGGAATCTTGAGAGGCGCTTCTATGGATAAAGTGGAAGACGGAAAGGACGAATTCGACGGTAGGGTCTTGAAGGTCGGTTCAACACGGCTGAGGCGGGTCTACCACAACGACAGTGTTACGGGTGAGAACGACCCTTTCGGCACCCTGCTCTTCGATGCCGACGGTCACATCGTGAAGGACGCTGGGAATTCGACCTGGATCTATACGGGAAGCCAGGTCGAGGGGGGGTGGGTGAGCAACGTGCGTGTGTTCGAGCCGGGAAGCCTGAAGGTGGGACCGGGGTCGCGGGTGCTGGCGCCCCTGGCGGATGAGCGCTGGGCTTCTATTCACCTGGCGCTTCAGGTTGACCGGGCGCTTTACGCCGTGTTCTACTCGACGGGGAAGATTGTCCGAGCGGCTCTGGGCGATCGGCCGGAGGGACCCTTTGAACGGGATCCGGCATTTGAACTGGCGTCCACGGAGAAATGGGAAGCGGGCTCGCTGGAATCGGACGGCGGCTTCGTGAAGATTGGACGCGAGGGGGAAAAGCTGCGTTTCTGGATGCTGTACGACAATCTGGGTCCTGGCACAAGCGGGCAGAACGGCTGGGCCGAGGTGGAAATTGACAGCAGGGCGAGACGGGTCCGGCTGGTAAGCAAACACCCTCGCAACCCGATCGGGCTTCTGCTCCCGGGCCGACTGGCTGCCCGTACTGGAGGGAATGTGTCGGCCAATGTTCGTTTCGACGGCCGGTATCCCCTGTTTTATCTGTCCAAACCGGGTCGGCGCGAGTACCGTATGGGAGTCGCCCTGAGTGAGGATGCCCTTTTCCAGACGGTGCGCACGAATACGGAGTTTGACACGGGGTCCCTGGGCAGCGAGACCTTTTCCGAGAAATACCAGTTCTACCTGCAGGACAATCTGTTCTGTTTGATCTACGAACTGGACCACAAGGATGGGGACTGCCGGACCGGGGTGCGCAAGTATGAATTTCTGAGTCCTGAGCCGGATTGAGGGATGCGTGCACCGCGACGTGATTGAGATCTAATCCCGGGTGACAATTCTCATCCATTCCCACCGGCTGTCCGGGGCGAGACCCGCTTCATAGGCGTCTACCACATCTTTCCAGGTCTCGTAGGGTTCCTCTTCATAATCTCGCAGACTCGCAAACTCGATCAGGTGCATATACTCCAGCGACTTCCCAAATGCCACCCGGTACGAGCCTCTATGTTTGATATGTGGCGGGAGGCTGCTGGTAAGCGTATGAACCTTATCCTCGTATACCTCCCGATTCATCAGGGGTACGGTATCGGTTACTCTCAACATCCAGGGCATGCTGAACCTCCTGAAGAGATGAGGGATTTGGAAACAGACATTGCTTCAGTCGAACTGGTGGTTGCTCTGGTGGATAGATTTGCCTTTGCCCCGAATGATATCATCTCGTTGCCATGTCCGAACAGCGCGACAGATATAATCGCTCTCGCCAAGGAGGTGTTGCAGCTGGTCTTTGGTGAACCAGTGACCGCCGGGAATTGAGTCAGAAGTCAGCGTTTCATCTGAGAAGCCATATACACGGCAGATGCCGCCTTCGGTTTCAACATCCTCGATATAGGACATCCAGGGAATGTCCAGCCCGAGTTGTGTCTTTGTGAGCGCTTGCAGAGAGCCGACCCGTGCGCCGACATCCCAGCCGAGCCGTGCGCCGACATCCCAGCCGACCCGTTCCTCCTCTTCCCGGCCTTCTCCACCAGGCAACTCCCAGCGGTCATTTTCATCGTCGTGTAGAAGCAGGAATTTCGATTCCCCGCCGGACGGACACTCGATGAGCAGGCGCGTCGTTGTGATCGGTTTGTCAGAACAGACAGGGATCAGGCGTTTGCCGGCGTCGCTCAGTGAGTCAAGGGCTGCGCGATTGTAGGGATAGTAGCCCGCGGCGGGGGGCGCGTTGACCGCACAGTATTTGTTGAAGATCCCGCACCGGTCTTCCGTGGAGGCGCCGGCCGGTGCTTTATGCCAGGTATGCCCGCTCGTAACCAGCAAGTCACCGGCCTTGAGTTCGGGATCGATAAAGGGCGCCAGCCGGGTGGCGTCGGGACGGGTTAGATCCTGTATGTGCGCCTGCTCGTCAATAGTCCGGGTCAGTTTATGAGATCCGGGGGACACCAGAAACGGACCATACTCGGAGTCGAAATCGGTGAGTGGAATGATCGCAAATACCCAGTTCATAGAGGAGCCGACCGGGCGCCAGCGTTTGTAGTCACAGTGCGCTCCAGACCCTTTTTCGCCCGGGGTGCGCAGATACGCGACGTAGGCAGTCAGGTGAGCCGGCTGACCCAGCGCGCACTCAACGACATCCACAACGGTTGGGTGTTCCGCAATGGGGGCCAGTCCCGGTTCGGCGATCTTGTTGCCGCTGATTGTGTACTTCCCCGGTTCAGGATACTTCAGCGAAGGCGGGTACCCATTGTGTTGCGCTTGCTGTTGGACGATACGGCGAAGTTCATCGGCACCGTCAGGGGACAGTACATTGCGAACAATCAAATAGCCGTTTTCATGGTAGTCGGCTATCTGCTGATCGCTGAGAGCCGGTGTGGTGTTCACAGCCATCTTATGACTCCTCACTTTCAAAGCCTTCAAAGAGCGATGGGAAGTAGCGATGGGGGTCAGCCGGCTCTGAGAAGAGAATTTTCTGACGCGGTGTCAGTTCCACATTCGTGGGCGGTTGCACGCGTTTTGAAGTCCAGGCTATATGGGACACACAATACTTGTAGAGCAGGGACCGGCGTTCGTGCTTGCCCTTCCAGGTTGTGGTTCCATGCGTCAGGGCCTCGGTGAATAAAATGGCAGAACCCGCAGGCGCGGATGGGATGACCACGCACGGCGCCTTTTCGGGTGCATCGTATATTTTCTGTGGCAATCTGAAGCTGCTTTTGTGGCTGCCGGGGATACAGCAGAATCCACCGTATTCCGGCCCGGTGGGTGACAGGTTCCACGCAACGACGGTGAATCCGTTGATGATCTCGTTGTCCCGAGGATGGTAGTATTTCCCCGGCAGAGATCCGGAGGTTGGCGCCATGGCGCCGTAGTCCGCGTGCAGGCGCCCTCTGGGCATCCCGTCACGCATACATATGCCGTAGAGACGATCCAGGCGAAAACAGTCGCCCAGCCTGAATCGCAGGATCGGCATAATCCGGGGATGATCGAGTAATTAATCACGGTAAACCCCCGGCTCTGCCGGGGGACTGTTAGAGTTTGACAATTCCCCAGAAATGTGAGAGCCTTCCCTTTGTGGACCGCTTGAAGCTTGCGGAAAGGAAGGCTCCCGATGGACGTACAAAGTTTAAGCCATACCCGGTGGGAATGCAAGTACCATATTGTGTGGATTCCCAAATGTCGGAAGAAGGCACTGTATGGGGAGTTGCGGAAGTATCTGGGTGAAGTGCTCAGGGATCTGGCTTTGCGTAAGGAGAGCGAGATCGTCGAAGGTCACCTGAGGTTGGATCATGTTCATGTGCTCCTGTCGATACCTCCGAAAAACGCCGTATCAGAGGTGGTGGGGTTCATCAAGGGGAAGAGCGCCATTCACATCGCTCGGACCTTCGCTGGGCGTCGGAGGAACTTTGTGGGTCAGAGCTTCTGGGCAAGAGGCTATTATGTCTCTACCGTTGGCAAGGATGAGGAGTCGGTTCGTAGGTACATCCAGGAGCAAGAAGAAGCAGATCGTAGGCTTGAGCAGATGGAGTTGTTTGATGAGTAGCCACCTTTAGGTGGCCCACGGTTTTCAACCGCTTCGAGCGGTTCCCGGTTTTTCAAGCCTCCGGCTCTGCCGGAGGTATCTGACTCACAAAACGGTTTTCCCCATTGCAGGAATCCCGATCCTTCCGGCGCATCGCCAAATCTTTGAACTTTTCCCGGTGAGGGCAGCTGTTGCCGGTCAAACAGCTCGTTGAGGGTTGCGACTTCTTCTGTACTCAAGGCATCTTCAACCACCAGGTAGCCCTGCAAGTCGAACAGGTACTGCTGCATTTCAAGGTCGCTCATGACGTTACCCTCTTGTTGCCCTCGTCGTCCCACTCTTAGTGGGCTAATTCTTGGATCCAGGTCAATACGAGTACTCCTTCATGCCACGATTTGGAAGGGCTTCCACGCTTCGCCTGCGGCCGCGGCCTGGCGCTCCAACTCACCGCGCCAACCCACTACCTCCCCGGCTTTGATGTGCCCGATGTCAAACCCCGGGTACCGGTCCTCGAGCGCATCCCCCAGCTTCTGTGTTTCGGCCCAACGGTCCCACGCTGTCTTCATCCACTCGTGTGGCAAAGCCGCTCGCACGGCGGGATCGAGTTGCCACGCGTGTCGCACGTCCGCCACCGACGGCTCCTCGGTGAACGGGCCCGACCACTTCGACCAACCGATTGACAAGGTGTTGCGCTCGCGATCAGGGACGGCGTGCCCGGTGTGGATGGTGGCCCCATTGCGGATGAGGGCTTCCCCGGCCTTGAGTCGGATCGCGACCTGGTTTGGCAACGGGTCCACGCCGTTCCAACTGGGTGTGTGCGGTACCCCCTTGTCCTTCATCGCTTGCGGGAGGAGTACGTCATGCTCAAATGGTGTACGCCATCGATCGTGGCTACCAGGCACGAGCTCGTGGCACTCCTCGTCGACTAACGCCAGGAACATGCTCACTCCGTTCCGCTCAGTGATAGCCTTCGCGTTTTTGGCGCGGATTTCTTCCCAGCGGAGTTTTTCGATCTCCTCGGAGTAAGCCTCAGGGCCCTCCCCTCGGATCTCCTTCTGAGCAAAGTAGGGCTTCCCGGTGCCCCACCACGTCACGTCTCGGTGCCAACTGAGCTTATTCTCGTGCCGCCGGGGATTGCACCACAGGAGCAGTCCACCCATCACCATATCCTCAGGCCGGAGCCCGCCACACCAGGAGTGGATGAAGTTCAGGAAATCTGGAGAGCCGTGGAACTCGGCAAAGCTGGGCTCCCCGAAAGCGGGATGGATGAGGCCCCGGATCGCCCACGGATCATCGTCTTTCGCGCGGTGCACGTAGCCCTTCGAGCAGTCGATCTTGCTATAGCCATGGTCGGGTGCGCACGCCTTGGTAACACGGCGGCCCGCTTGGCGGAGAATGGGGATGAATGGGTTGCCGACAAAGTCGGTGATGATGACGAAACCATGCTCCTCCAGGTGGGCCAACCTCTCTGGCGTGGCCCCGGGAGCCGCCAGCTCGGGCCTGGCGTCGGCAAAGGCCGTGGCGCGGTAAGACTTAGAGTTCGGCTCAGACTCTGCCGCCGACGGTGACTTCTGTTTGTCCATTTCTATTCTTCCTTCTTATGACGGTAACGGATGGGAAACTTGATCTAACGCCCTGTTCACGGGCGCTAATCTAAACTGGCCGCATCCAGCTTGTCAATGGATATTTTTGGTGCAGACCGAGGTCATTCGTCATATGGCGGACTTTGAAGGAATCTGGAGGACCGTGTATAAACTCATAACCAAAAGGGCTTACCTGGAAATAGCGTAAGCCCTTTGTTTTAAATAATTTAGAATGGTGGGCGATACTGGACTTGAACCAGTGACCTCTTGCATGTCAAGCAAGCACTCTAACCACCTGAGCTAATCGCCCACCCTTGATTTTTCCGACACAACCTGTTTCTAAACAGTGTGTTATGTCAGCATAGTATTTGTGAGTTTTTGTATCCTTTTGTATGTTTTCAGACCCTTTTGTGACCATTTTGGTCACAGTCAGGTCACAGTGACTTAGATTACTTGCTTCGTCTAAGAGGACCAAAATTCTCACGCCAAACGGCAATAATATAAAAAAAAGGGCCTGCTGAAACAAGGATTTTACTTGGGGTATCCTCTTTCGCAGGCCCTGACGTGTTTTTAGCTGTTGTGGCAAGGTCTCTCTGGTGATTCTGACTTTGGTCCCTCCCTGTGGTATCTGCAGAAGCCGCTGCCGTAGCACAACCCCGAAAGCGTGGTCATCTCCCGCTCAGGTTTCATCTTCGGGCAGATCTTCCTCGTAGTCTACCATATCGGCGAACTGCCGGAAGAACAGGGCATCGGAGTGGTCGTAGATGTCGGTGGTGCACGTCGAGGTGTGACCCAGGAGGCGCTGGATGACGTCCCGTGGGATACCTTTTGAGCGCAGGTAGGTCACGTAGGTGTGGCGGCAGGAGTGCAGGCTGTAGTGGTCCGACAACCCGGCCAGACGCACGTATTCTTTGAACCGGCTGGTCACTGAACTGGGATGCCAGGGAACATTTTTGTCCTGGCCACGCCGGTTGCTTTCGCTGGAGAAGAGGTAGCCGGACTCAGGAAGCTCTCCATTCTGCTGCATCTCCTGGATGATCTTCATGAGCGCCTTGTTAATGGGCAGTGCAAGACAGCGGTGCGTCTTGGGGACTTTGACGTACAGGATGCGCTGCTCAAGGTCTACGTCCTCACGCCGCAGGTAGAGGATTTCGGCACGCCGGCAGGCGGTATAAAGGATGAACTGCACGTAGCGTTTGAACTTCAGGTCACAGATGACGTTGAGCAAGGTGCGGACTTCTGCCAGGTCCATATTTTTTTTCTGCTTTTTGGCGCCTCGATTTGTGGGAAGTTCGACCTCTGCAAAAGGATTCGTCGGTACTCTTTTCCACTTGACCGCCCGGTTGAAAGCGGTCTTGAGCACACGTTGATACATCGAGATCGATGTCCTGGACTTCTGCGCTTCCAGGAGCGCCTTTTTCCACCGACGCACGTCTTCTTCCGTGAGTTTGTCGATGAACGGATTGCCCACCACCTTTCGGAAGGAATCGAAGGCATACCGATTGAGCAAGAGAGTACCTTCAGCCAGTTCCAAATCATCCTTGCACCGTTCCAGGTACTCTTTGGCGAAGTCTGCCAGGTGGAGACGCTTCTGCTCGTGCGAAACCACACTCCCGGCGACCACCTCACGGGTGAGCCGTCCGACCTTTGGAATCACACCTAACGTTGCCAGTGAGAGCAATTCCTCAGCCTTTTTCAGCCACAGCTTGGCGATCTTGCTGTCCCGGGTGCCGGTGTCGATGCGGTAGCGACGGCCATCTACGTCGTAGTAGTCTAACTCGTACTTACCACCCATATCGGCACGGAGACGGATGCTGGGCATTAGCGGGTACCTCCTTTCAGAGCTTCGGAAACAGTCTGGACAGAGCCGGACCTCATCCAGTCGTCGATTTTCTCGACGTCGAACCGGACGAGGTTAGAGTTGGGAACCTTGATGAAGGGGATGGTGCGCTTGGAGACGTACTGGTAGAGCGTGTGCTCCGAGATGCCCAGGTAGGCCGCGCACTCAGGGATGGAGAACCATTTTTTCAAGGTACAACCCTCCTTGTGGTTGGAGTGTAGCACGGGGTGAAGAATCGGGTAATTGTCCAGGTAGACAAATCAGCCCAGGGTGGATAAACGTCGTCAGGTAAGGATGTGAAGGTTCTGGCGGGGTAGTCTCTGGAAGGGATTTCGGCTCTGTCCGTCTACTCTACTACGGACGGGTATAGAGAGAGGAGAATGTCTCTGGCTGGTCCGCACGCTTCCAGATGGGGCCGGAAAGCACGCTGTCCGTTTCGACAAGAGCCTGGTGGGTGAACCAGAAGATCGCCTGCGGGGCGATATTTTGACTTGCCGCAAGGAGTGTGGATACCGCGTGTTCGTGGACGGTGATCGTGAGCACTCGGAAGAATTTCGCGCCGGACTCCCGGATGAAGTTTCCGCTTTTGTGGTAGGCGGCGTAGGTTTCAAGCTTATTCCGGAAGACCCGGCTGACGGACTCAGTAAATCGGTCCAGTTCAACGAAGAAGTGCGTCTTCCCCTTCGGCGTGAGGAGAGTGACGTACGCATCCGGGATCAAGGTTTTTCTGCCCGGGACGCGCAGCTTACGCCTCCTGTCCCACTGCTCGATGGCGAGCCCAGCCTGGTGGAGGTGGACAGCCCGCTCGAAGGCCAGCCGGAACTCGTTCAGAGCCAGTTCGTGTTCCAGAAACTGGCGGCCGGCCTTGCGGTGGACAGTGAATGTGGAGGCAGGTACCCCCAGGCGCAGGCCCAGGTGCCGTGCTCCCTCCGGAACCAGGGCGTGAACCAGTTCAGAAGCCTTTCCCACGACCTCCCGCTGGATGCGGACGATCAGGCCATAGTCGGCAAGCTTCTTTAACCGCCGGTAGATGAACGGTCCCTTGGTGAAAAACATTGCCCGAACCTGGGACGTGGTGAGGTAGCGGTAATCCGAGAGGGCGCGTAGCAGCGCATAGTCACGCTCCTGGAGGACGAGGTGTCGTCTACTGGTAGAAGTCGTCATCCGATACCTTTGAAGAATCAGCAGGTTGTCCGGTCTCCTGAGAGGTTCCCTCGACCTTTCCAATGGGCGTGCCGTAGGCTTTCCGGGACGCCTCGATGATGTCCCTGGAAACCTGGTTTCCGTCCTCCGGGAACGGTGGCGGCGGAAGTGTCTCGATGTTGCAAGACCAGTCCGAACGGTCGAGGCGGATGAGGGCCTGGCCACGCGAGAGGTTCTGGAGGTCCTGCGTGCTGAAGCCTCCGAACCCCTCTGCGAGCGGCCGGGTGTCGGCATCCCCCACCCGGAAGCAAATCCGCGTGTAGGGGTTGGCCAGGACCGAGGCGGCCACCTCCTGGTCCCGGCTCCAGAGCTGCTGCATCTCCTGGTGCGCCAGGCACAGACCCAGGTGGTATTTCCGCGCTCCTGAAAGGATGGCCTCCATCGAGCGACAGATGAAGTTGTGGAACTCATCAATGACAAGAATGAAAGTGCGTCTCTTTTCTTCCGGCACATCCTGGCGCATCATCGCCGCCTGCTGGATGCGGGCGCACAGCAGGCTCCCCAGGAGATAGCTGTTAGATGCGCCCACAGCGCCCTGGGAAAGTTTGGCAAGGAGGATCTGGCCCTTGTCCATGATCTGTCGGAACGGCAGGCGGTTATGCTTCTGGCCGACGATGTTGCGGATACGTCTGCGCCGCAGGAAGGTGTTGAGCCGGGTCTGCACAGGGCCTACCGCCCCTTTGGGAAAAGCCGGGAACTCCACCTCCCAGAAGTAGCGCACGTCGGAATCGGGATGATCTGAGAGGTGGGTTGTCCGCACGGCATCATCGGCTAAGAAGCGGCGCAGGTCGTTTAAGGTGCCGCCCTGCTTGCTGCCCACGATGGCCAGGATCGCGTAGGCCAGCAGCATCTCCAGGCGGGGTCCCCACCCCGGCGTCACCCGCCGGAAGATCGAGACCAGGTCTTCGGAGAGCAGTTCGCGTTCGTCTTCGCTTTCTGCTGCCAGGATGTTGAACCCGATGGGATAGGCATCGTCTGCCGGGTCGAACCAGATTACGTCCTCCCTGCGGTGCTTCGGAATGCGCGGCAGGATATGCTGCTCAACCAGGTCGCCGTGGGGATCGAGCACAGCCACGCCGTAGCCTTCTTCGATCAGTTGAAGCAACGAATTCAACAGAAACGTGGACTTGCCGGTGCCGGAGACGCCACAACAGTAGAGGTGGCGTGTGAGCTCCTCTTCGGTGAGGCGTATGTCCCACCTCCTTCCCCGGTGCTGATTGGTCCCGAGAAGGATTCCAGAAGTCCGGTTGCGGAAGGGCACGGCCAGTGCAGCCGTCCTGGTACCGGTGCGCTGGAGTTTTTCCGCGCTGATGGAGGTCGAGGGCAGGTGTACGAGCCCGGCTAGTTCGGAGGCATTGAGCAGCAGGCCGTGCCGGCAGGTGGTACGCGTGAGGAGGATTTTCCGGTGGCGCACTCTGGGATGGGTGTGTTCGCCCCGAGTACGGACCAGCCGGTTTTTGCCACTACCGAACACGCTCAAGAACCCTTCTAGTGGTCGATTTCGCAAATACGCATGAGGTTGCATAGGTGGCAAAAAAGGGGTATGTTATACGCCTCATTCCAATCGGTAAAGGAGGTGTATAATGTCAGGTCCCCTTCCCCAATACCAACCTCGCTTCACAAAAGCCCAACTGGCAAAAGCCCAGAAAATCATTCGTCAGCGCAACGCGCCTCAATCCCAGGTGCAGCGGGCAAAGATGGTGGTGGCCTTAGCCGAGAATAAAGCCATTGGCAACCAGAGGTTAGCCGACAGGGCAGGTGTCAGTTCACCTACGGCGCAGAAGTGGCGAAAAAGGTGGACTGAAGAAGGCTTCACTTTAGAGGATCTACCGCGCAGTGGGCGACCGCCCACTTTTTCCCCCTGTGCAAGTCAGTGAAGTCAAAGCCATTGCCTGTCAACTGCCCGCACAACGGGGGTTGCCCCTGTCTCGGTTCAGCTTATTTGAGATTCAACAGGAAGTGTTAAGGTGTGCGTTGATCACTTCAATCTCACCCACAACGATTTGGCGCATTCTCAAAGAGGATGCCCTTCGTCCCTGGTATCACCGATCCTGGCTTCATATCAAAGCCCCCAACTTTTTAGAGAAAGCCAGTCGCATTCTGGACCTGTATCAAGGCATATGGGAGGGGATACCGCTTGGCAAGAAAGACTTCGTTATCTGTGCCGATGAAAAATCCCAACTTCAAATCTTAGCCCGAGAGTTTGCCACATTGCCACCTGATTGTGGCAAACCCATTCGTATGGAAAATGACTACAAACGGATGGGCACAGTGGCCTATCTGTCTGCACTGGATGTGTTCTCAGGGCACATCTTTGGGCGTGTGGATGAGAAAACCGGCATCGTGCCCTTTCAAAAGCTGGTGGACCTGGTGATGGGACGGGAGCCTTATGCTTCGGCTGATCGGGTCTTCTGGATTGTGGACAACGGATCTTCTCATTACACCACCACGTTCCCTAAACGGCTCCAGGATGCCTATGAAAATGCCATTGCCGTCCATCTCCCTATCCACGCCAGTTGGCTCAATCAGATTGAGATCTATTTCTCGATCTTGCAAAGAAAGGCGCTCACGCCCAATGACCTGGCAGATCGACAGGCGATGGAAGCCAGGATCTTGGGCTTTGAGGAATACTATAATCTCACTGCCGAACCTTTCAACTGGCGCTTTACAAGGCAGGAATTGGAAGAACGAATGCAGCGAATCCGGCTGGCTGCATAAATTCATGCGAACTTCTGAAATCGACCACTAGGTGTTCAATGATAGCGCGTTCGGAACCGATAAGGCGAACGGCGACTGCGAAGAAGGGACTTTCCGCTTTCTTCTCCGCACAGGCAACAAGGTCTCCCTCTTCAGGCAGAGCAGGCAGGGAGGCGTCGAAAGGGTCCGATGAGGCGCGACGCAGATGGTCCCGCCACCGGTCGTCCACCCGGCGAAAAAGGATCTGCACCGCGCCAAAGCCTCCTGTCGGCAGTTCTTCCAATGCGCCGAGCGCGACGGAGAGCGGATCAACGCCCTTGAAGGAGGTGAAGGTCTTCAGCATGTAGGCGTGGGAACGATTCAGGTTGTATTCGGTCAAGACCAACTCCGTGTCCGTAACGGCCTGCGCCAGCGCATCGCCGGAGGTGCTGATAACCTGCGAGTTGGGATATTGCACGGACAGCAGCCCTTCGAGCGCCGCCTGTTGCGTCTCCCTGCATACGAACTGAAAGACCGTCTGTTCGTCGTGTCCGACCACTTCGAAGGCCATCGGACCGAGCGCCTGCCCGAGACCGACCAGGAGTTGCTCGGCGGAGGCAGGCGTGGTGTCGTCTTTGTCCGAGATGCGAAGCTGGAGGAAGGACAGGTTTGATTCAGGTGTGATCAATACAGGGGTATCCTGCCTCCGGGACGGCAGCGTGAGCAGCCGTGTGACTGAGGAGAACCACTTGCTGTCGGTATCGGATGGATCGAAGGCCGGCTCCAGGTCTACCGGCAGGTCGTAGACTGTCCTGCCTCCACAGCCTGCTTCGAGCGCTCGTCGCGCCTGAGCTTTGTAGATATCTTCGAGTCGTCGAAACATCGGTCTTTCCTGAAAGTATCGTGTGATTTTATGCCTGCGGTGATATTTCCAGTGGACAAGCTTGATGTGGTGTAGAGCAACTATTCAGATGTGTTGGCTGTTTCGGAAAGACGACTCCGTCCAGCTGACCTGCGCGAAGCTTTTGAAGCAGCCCGACCGCATGGCCCACGCGCCTTCCCGTTCCAACGAGATGGTTTTTTCCGTTTAGTAAGTGGTGTACGCGGCTTCGAAACACCGTTAGAGGACACGACTGAGGTAGCGCGGGTCTGGTCCTTCCTGTCGGAATTCATTTGCTGTTCCTCGGCGAGGCGTTTTTTGATCAGTTTGATATAGTCAGGATTGAGTTCGATGCCCACGTAGTTGCGCCCAAGTTCCTTGGCGACCTTAAGGGTCGTGCCGCTTCCAGCAAACGGATCGAGCACGATACCGCCTTCGGGACATCCTGCCTGGATCGGTATGGCGCACAGGGCCTCTGGATAGGCGGCAAAATGAGCGCCCCGGTAAGGACGGGTTGGGAGGGTCCAGACGCAGCGTTTGTTGCGACCCTGCTTGTGCCCGGCCACGAATGCCCGCTGTGTTTTGATCGCTCCGCCGCTTTGTTGTGCCCACTTCCCACCGTACTCTGTCCGGGACTTTGCCATTCTCCTTCTATCGTATTCGTTACTTTGAAAGGGTTCATACTGCGGTTCAAACCAGTACTGTCTGCTTTTGGTAAAGAAAAACAGGTACTCGAAGTCCACGGTGAACCGGTCTTTGGCTGAGGAGGGCATGCAGTTGGGTTTGTGCCAGATGATGACGTTGCGGAGGAGCCACCCCCTGTTGGTCATCTCTATGGAAAACCGGAAGGGAACCTGTATGAGACACTTGTCAGGCAGTGACGTTTTTCCCGCCTTCTGTCCCTGATATATTTTCTTGTAGCTTTCGGGTTTGTGTCGATTTGTGCTCGTGTGGTCGTTGCTGCCGCAGTTTGAGCCGCTGTAGGTGTCGCCCAGATTCACCCAGCATGTCCCACTCTTTTTTGTCACCCGTTTTACTTCATCAAATACATCACAGAGATTCTGAACGTAATCTTCGAACGTCTTCTCCAACCCTATCTGCCCACTGACGCCATAGTCTCGGAGCGCCCAGTACGGAGGTGAGGTCATCGTCATGTCCACGCTCTCATCCGGCATGGTTTTGAGGATGTCGAGGCAGTTGCCGTTGAGGATGATGTTGACGAATCGCTTCATTGTTCCTCCTTGGGTGAGGGTGAGGCAGGGACAGGAAAAAGGCAGTTAGGGTATTTGGTTCTCGCTGCTAATGTCACAGCAGGTCAACGCTGCATCCACATCGGGGACAGAAGACGTAAGGAAATGATGTCCTGCACCGTCTGCATCCACGGAAGACGTGGCGGTGCCTGTTTGATACATATCCGCATCGGCACTTCCAGCGGTCCGCCAGGTCAAACCACACGCTACAGGCCGGGCAGCGGACGTAGCGGAACAGTAGCGTCTCTATCCGCACGGCGAGGCGAAGAAAACGGAAGGAGACGAAAAAAAGAACGAAGATAGAGAGGGCTGCTGTGGTTCCGTCTGGCATGCAGGTGAGCATGAGGCCAGAGCCTGTGAGGAAGTAGAGCATTCGGAACAGGTATCGTTTGTAGCGTAGTGTCATTCCAGTTTGGTCTCTGGTGAAATTGTGGTATTGAAAGGCAAGAAATACCATTGTCGGACAGGAAAAAAATTGAAGGTGGCAATATTACAGGGAGTTAGGAGGGAAAGGGGGTATAGGCGATTACCCCCCCTTTTCTACCGCCTTTTTGACCGTTTTGACACGAAGCGTTGAGCGCCTTTCTGCCTGCGGCGATCTGCGGTAGAAGACAAGGTTGAGGTGCCGAGAATGACCCAGAGAAAGAGGCTGGGAATCCATTGGAGCAGTCGCAGGCCCAGGACATACACCCCAGGCATCATCGAGCGCATCACGGACCTCAGGACGCACAGAAGCAGGAGCGCAATCACCAGTGCTTCAAGCATCGCCCTATCGCCTCCTGCGTCTGCGTCTGCGTCTTTTTCGGGGGGAACGCCCCAGCCCCACCACCGACCCCAGAGTATCATGGATAATGGTGTTGGTGAGCCTGACCGAGCCCCGCGTCAAGCCTTTCCTGACATGTCGGATGGGACGGTGTGGGGAACCAAAGAGTTGTCGAAAAAGCTCTTGGGTAAAACTGGTGGATCGTCTTCTGGGCATTCTAGGATCTCCTTTGGGTAAAAAATATTCAGGGTAGTTCAGAACGACCTGTGCCTGTCTGGTCGCTGTTGAGGAAGAGCGTGCAGGCAGTCGCGTCCGATCTCGATATTGGCACCGATATGGGGATGTATGGCCGCATTCAGGCGTTGTCCGGTCGAACCCGCCAGGCTCAGGGTCACCACCTGTCGGGGTTTGGGCAGCGCCGAAAGCGCGCTGGCCAGGTCAGAGACCAGCTTGCCGTCGCCGCTACCCAGGACAATTGCATTGGCATTGCTGCGGCTGCTCAGGACGCCGGCCATAAACAGGATCAGGTTGTCGCTGTTCGTCTCTCGTCGCAGACCACTGTGGGTTCGCACCGTCTCTATATCCCTGGGGTGCGGAGTCCACTCGCGTTCGAGAAAGTAGCGGACCAGGCGCTCATCGCCGGGTTCCCGGGAAAAGAAGGCGTGCAGAGAACAGGCTTTGGCCTTCTGGCACAGTTGTACTGCTAGCGTGCGGTAGGAGAGCTTGAATCCTCGCTCACGGGCACTACAACTTAAATTTTCTACGTCAGCCAGGACGAGGATCTTTTGCCGGGTAATGGTCGAGAGCGGTCCGGTCATCGGCTCAATAGGCAGGGGGTGGCGGCATCTATGCACTGACGGCACAGGATCGACAGGCGCCAGTAGGTGATTGAAGACACGTTTACGTCGAGGAAGCCAGGAACGCAGCTTCATGAGAGGCTCCTTATGTGGCAGGTGTGAGGGTGGTGGGAGAGGGGGGCTCCCCTCTCCCACGTTTGGGTAAACTATGAAAAACACTGCTGCTTGTAGTGCAGCAGATGGAGGACGGCCTCCTCGACCACCCTGATCTTCGTCTTGCCGCCCATCGACCCGGTCATACTTGGGCTCAGATCAATGGCCAGGATGGTGGTCTCCGCCTGGTGGCGGGGACGATGGCGGCTGTTGTTCCCATTGGCGCTCAGGACCAACGCGTCCGTCAACTGCTGGAGGGTACGCACCGGGACGAACTTGCCGTTGTGAGTGGCCCCGCTGATGCGGCGGAGCAAGTCCTCGTCATAGGTGTCGCCAAAGCCAATGGTGTTGACGTTGATGTAAGAGCGGCGGGCAGCTTCGACGACGGACACCATTGACTCGATCTCCCGGTTGGGATACCCATCGGTCAGAAGCCAGATGCGGCGGAGGATACCCCTGGGGGTCCGTTGCAGCATCTCGACCGCCTTCCGCAGGCCATCGGTCAGGTTGGTGCCCGAGCCGCCCACCTTTTGGTGGAGCTGCTGGCCGCGCTCTTGCAGCCACGCGGCGTGGGCTTCGGCTGGTTTGGCGATGACGAAGCCGCGGTCGTGAAACCCGCACAGGCCAATCCGATCAGCACCATAGACCTTGCGCACGGGATGGCGCGAGGCTGCCTGATGCTTCCGACTTTGGGGAAAGCTGATCACGTTCTGCGTCCTGAAAGGGTTTCGCATAGGTATTCCTCCTTATATATGAGTGTGGGCTGCGGGGATGGCCGACCATCCCCGCAGCCGGGTCTATCAATTCCGGCCATTGTGGTACCCGGCCCACAGGCGGGTCGGACATCCCGTCCGGTAGTCATGCACCCAGCCCTCACGCCAGGTGCAGCCCCTGAAAGGGCAGGCGATGACGGCCATCGGATGACCCCGGTCGCTTTTAGACTTGGCGATACACACCATCTTGACCGGTAGGGGGTGCGTCGCCGTCTTCGGGCACAGCCGGTCCAGCCTGGTAAGGTCCGGGAACCTGCGGCGTGGCCGACGAAGGATGTGCCTCCGTCGATTCGGGCTATAGCGGAAATTAGCGAAAAGTGCCATCGTGCATTCCTCCTTGGTTAAAAAGTTGTCGGTGCTTTTCGTCTTACTGCTGACGCATAGGCATTCGCTTGTAGGAGCGCCTTTACCTCCTTCCTACAGAATGAATCGGAGTGTTCGGTGCGACTGCGAGACGTTGCATCGGCTGTCTGAGTGGCGAATGCACAAACATCTTTGACTAAGAAAGGATTTGACAAATCGTTTAGATAACTTTATATTATTACGCTATTTTCGAATCGAAATGTTTTTCTGCAAGACTTCTGAAATAACTGTTAGAGGACCGAGAGGGAGGGAGTAGGTCAGTTGCCTCCTCTCTCATATGGTAGCACGTTGCGGTTGCAGACTTAGGTTGCGATCCGGGACGCGAACAATGAGTGACTATGCCTTTCACGTCCCTCATCCTTCTGTATTGAGTATTTGGCCAAGAGGAACCAGAGGTTACGCTATACAAGGTCGGAAAATTTTCGCAGGATGATCGAATCTGGTTCAAGGTATACATAACATTTTGAAATTTCAATAGATAGATCATTATATTTCTGATGTTCTAAACTGGTCCGATTAGTTGGTCCGATTTTTTTGTGTAACCTTTTTCTGTTTGAGGGTAATTACCTTACGAGAATGAGGTACCGGAGTAGCGGGTTATCCGGTACGTTTTTTGATGTGATAACCTCCGCACGGACTCCTGAAACCGACCGCCAGTACTTGAGCAGTCAATTCGATAGGTCGGTAGGGATGAAGAGGGGTGTATGCAAACTGGAAACTTCCCCTTCAAGGAGGTAATGCATGTCGCATTCTGATACTGTTACTCCCCTGAAGTCCGTTGGTAAGGATGTCAACTGGATGGACCTTCGGAGTTCACTCCTGAGGTTCATCCGGAGCCGGAGGGTTGCTGGAGAGTCCGCTGAAGATATCACGAGTGAGACCCTGCACGTTGTTCTGCAGCGGTATCGTCCGGACTACAACACCGGCGTGGAACAGAGTGAAGCCATTCGTCGGTTCGCGTTCGGTGTTGCTGCTAACCAGTTGAAGCATTGGTGGCGCACGACCTCTCGCCATGCCCATCTCTTCCTCTCCGTTAAGGAGTATGAGGAGGTCGAAGACCTCATGGAGGAGGTCGCCGATGCTCCAGATGAGGCGTATTGCCTCAAGGAAGTGGATAGGCGGATTCGGGAGGAAATCGACACCTTGCCGGAGAAATACCGGCAGCCCTTCTACTTCCGTCACTACAAGGAGCGGTCCATCAGTGAGATCGCCGAACTGCTCAATCTCTCGGCCAGTGCGGTTAAGGTGCGTCTTCACCGCGCCCGGTTGATGCTGAAAGAGCAGTTGCGTGATCTCATCAAGTGAACCGGATGGTAAGGGCAAGGAAGGTGGCCACCTTCCTTGCCCTTACCTGTTTCGATAGCCTAACGAGGAAACCCTTTACACGTTTTTGTATCTATACTCCAGGCGTTACAAACCCAAGAGGTGGTCAGATGGTATACCGTCCCCTAAAACGCAGGACTGAAGGTTCATATACCTCACCTGAGGCACTCAGGTTGGGTAGAGAGAAGGAGCTACAGAGAGCCTTCCTTCAGTGGCTATTTGCTGGAGATGATCAAGAATTTCATCGTAAGATCCGAGGGCGAATGATGCGGTCTCCTGAAATCTTCTACAATGAGGAACTCGAGCGTAAGTTCGTCCTCTTAGAGGAAAGAAAGAGCGGTAGCACCGGTTGAGTTCATCAGGCTTATGTAGGTCTGTTCTGTATTGCCAACGAGCAGACCAGCGCTTTCTTGTCTCTCGCCGTCCTCTCTGAACTGGAAATAAGGAGACAGAGTACACAAAAACGTCCCTCCTTCTGGGAGGGGCGTTTTTTCGTTGTGCCCGAACAAATCGTCTTTTGAACAGAGAGTTTTATTTTATGGTCAATAGGCTACATCCCAAGAAAGCCTTGAAAGGTCTTCAGATGTCGGAGATCCACCCAGTATCTCGCGCCACGGTTTAAAGTGGTCTTTCATTGTTTCCGGAAACTGACCCGTATTGTCTTCCAGCATCTCCGTTATTATCCTCTGGAGACGCTCTAAAAGTCCTTCAAATTGGCTGGAGCCATATTCCAGTGCGGCCCAATCAGCCAGACAGGCCAGTCCAATGGTGTAAAGAGGCGGTCTCACTGTTCTCTTTAGGCACCCAAGCACTGTCCTTTCCAACCGTTTTCTCCCCATCTCTCGTCTTCCCGTCCTCATCATGGCAATACCCGATTTCCAATCTACGACTTCCCAGGGATGCTCGTAAGCATCTGATGGGGTGATCTTACTTTCAACCCAACGCCACCAGGCTTCAGCCAGTGCTCTAGCAATTCTTCCTCTGGGATCTCGTTGAACAGCATCTGCCCATATCCTGCAGAAATGACGCAGGTGGAAGGGCGACTGGCCAGCCTCGCACAGGGCAGCCCCAATGGCATCTACACACGCCTCCACATCCAGAGTATCTGTTTCCGCCTCTGGAATATGCATCGCACGTCCCAGGAATCTCAAAGCTTCCAGTAGTTTTCCAGCATCAGTCTCAAGGTGACACCTGTAGAGATACTGGCGGTCGATGTCTTGTGGGTTGGTAAATGCCTGTATCGCCCTTTCTGAGTCTTCACGGGCTAAAGAGAAGTATTCTTCCTCTCGATGTCCTGCAAAGATGTATGCCTGAAGGCGGGTGCCGTAGATCCTGCCCAGCAGGTCTGCTTTACACAGGGGAGCGGGCAGTTGTCCAGAAAAGTGTTCTACCATCGGCCTTACTATCGTTTCCAGTTCATTGAGGATCTCGATAGCCCCCTCGAAATTACACACATCTACCAAAAAGACCGCTTCGCTCAGCTTCAGGTTAAACCATATCGGCGTCATCTCCCACCGATACAGCACCTGGGGTGCCAGCGTCAAAGCCTTTTTCAAGTACAGCTGGGCTTTGGTTGTTTCTCCCTGGTGGTTGGCCAGTCTGAAGCGAAGTTGCTGAAGCCTGAAATCGATCCACCGTTCCTCTTCTCGAAATGTATTTCGCAATGGACCGATGAGATGCTCTTCCATTACATCAAATATTTCTCTCCCGATGGAGAGCTGCCACAGCAGATTGGTTCGGATATCGAGGCTGTCAAACAGACGTTTAAAGTGATATTCCCGATACAGAGGCTGAAACGCATTCAACCTTGGAATAACCTCTTGTTCCATCGCCCGTAACGCTTCATCTGCCAGAGGCGAACTTTCTTGAGCAACAATTGAAATAGCTTCCAGTAGCGCATCGGCGTAACGCTCTTCATGAAGGCTTCTGCGCAGGCTTAAAATCTCACCGTTTTCAATAATAACTTCGTCAAGAAGGTATGGATTAAGTTCATGCAAAAAATCTGGTTCACCCACCATTGCGACCTCTGTACCAATGCCAAAGCAGATGTGATCGGCGACCTGGAGACAAAAGTTACGACTTGCAGACATTACCTTTATCTCCAACCGTTTATCCATATCCATCAAATCAGGCAGTCCGTATAGGCAGGCCGCCCATCCCAAATGGTTTCGGATGTAGCTCTTGTAGGTGTCAGGTTTCTCCCCCCCACGATATGCAATGATCACCTCCAAGGAAAACGGTGGACTGTGTTTTCGTAGCAGTTTTTGCAATACGCATACAACGCACTCAGCTGTGAGATGTAAATACGTCTCGGTAGCATTTCGGATGAAGTACTTGCTGCGGTTTCGTGTAACAACCAATTGGCCCCCACTCTCTGATACCCCACGCATCACGTCCCGTAACACTGGTGGGCGTTTTTCTCGAGGTTTAATGTTCATCGCGTGGTATTCAAATTCCGGCAACTCAACATCGTGTTTCTGGTAGACACGACTGATAAGCTCCCACGCAGATTCTTCCTTTTGTTCTGAGTCGAGGCAGAAGTATCCTCCCACCAGAGAGCCGAACGGCCTTGAAGATGTGAGATCTTTAAATTGTCCGCTTTCGTCCAGGAATAGATTGAACGCTTGCATTTGAATTTCTCTCAGTCGGACTTATCTTTTTGGCGCATCAGAGTTTACTGTGGGTGGCCCCCAGATATTGTGGTAGCGGGACGGGGGTAGAGATCCAGCCCGCCACAGTGGAAGTAGATGGCAGTTCGATAATGTTCTCGGTTCCGGTAGCCTTGTGCCATTCGCTTGACTTTTTCGATCTGCGCGTTGACAGCCTCTGGAATGGCGTTGGTGATTCGATGCCGCAAGTAGGTGAGGATGTTGTCCAGGTGGTTTTTGATCGTCTTGGCGGCTTTGATAATGGGCTCCAGGCGTGAGTGCGTCGCCCAGAAATACCAGGGTTTGAAAAACCGGAGTGCCCAGCCTTCGTGGCGGTAGTCCCAGAACCTTCGGAAGGTTTCCTTGATGGCCCAGGCACGGCTGACTTTGAGATTCATCCGACGAAGGCGATTGAATGCCGGACGAAGGAACTCTGGGAGGTGATCGGGGTTGTAAAGCCACCAATACTTGGTGCCCTTGAGGACTTCATTCTTCTCGGCCTGCAACGCTTTGTGCTCCTGCCGACGAACTTTGTCCGTGGCCTGGTTGAGGTAGGACATCACGTGGAATTTGTCGAAGACGATCTTCTCCTCGGCATCAGGCACATAGGCCTTTGTGGCTGAGATGTAAGCGTCCCACATATCCATGCAGATCGCCTCAACGGCTTCCAGTTCTTCCTTGGTGAACAACTGAAAGTAGGCTTCCAGGCTCTCCTGTTTGCGGTCGTCTCCCACGTATTCGATGATGCCCTTATCCAGATCGCAGACAATCGTTTCATACTTGTGGCGCTTGGCGAAGGATTTCTCATCCACCCCAATGTAGGCGGGAACGTGCCGTTCCTTGCGGGACTGGCCGCGTTTGACGGCGCGTTCCATAATGCCCCAGCAGCGATCCCAGCTTAGACCGGTTAGACGGCTGGTGGCTTCGATGCTGCACTCCTTTTCCAGATCGATGAGATGGCACTCAAAAGCCCGCGTGAGGTCCGACCCCGGCTCTGCCCATTCCGAGAGCACACACCGTACCCCGTGCTGTTTGCACTTGACTCGTGGGAGCCGTGCGTGGATATATGTCGGCACATGGCAGGTGTGGAGATGCTGCCACTCACGTTCGGCAAGATGATCGTAGACCGGACAGTAACGAGCGCACTCAGGGCACGGCATCTGAATGCCCTCTTCGTGGTCTACGTAGACATCGATCCGCTCAGGCGAGTCGCTGAGCTGGACTTCTTTTACATACCAGGGACGCCGAATCCCTAACAACCGCGTGTAAAGCTCTGTGTCCTTCAATGGAGGCCCTCCCAGCATCAGGTGGTAAAAGCGAACGGGTCAACGCTAAGATACCACAAGATGTTGGGGTCACCCACATTATTCCCGGATGAGCCATCTTTTTACTGGTGATAAAAGGACTCTCTCATTGGTCACAATTCACCCTATATCGGTGCCTCTTCTTAATCTCGTTGGCTTACCGAATCCGTTATTATTCGAGATATTTCTGCAGAAACGCGTTTTGTTCATCCTGATCTATGAAATAGTGCGCTGCCATTACAGTAGCAGGGGTATCAGTTCCTGCGATCAAAAACCATTTTCCTATGCCTCCTGTTAATTTATTCTTTTCCCAGAATCCATAGCCTCTTCCTGAAAGTTCAGATATGTGATCCATATAGACAAGATGAATCACCTTTTTTAGATCTTGAAACAGGCTCGTATATTTCTCCATACCGGCGGCCTTCGGGCTGCCAAAGATGAACGCTATTATAAACTCTTTTTCAATATACTCTAAGTCCCAATCGTCTCTTGGGTCAAGAGAAACAACGGTAAAACCCTGATAAGCTTCCGAGAGGTAGCATTCCAAAATATCTGAAGCAGATGCATCTTCGATATTGTATATAAGCGCAATATCTCCCTTCCCGTCCTTTGTATAGGATGGTTGATATACTCCTATCTCTAACCCTTTCTCAATGATAAGAACCCTATCCTTGAGCCACTGTCCGTATCTACTTCCCGGAACAATTTCTTCTCGTAGAATTCCCGCTCTTCTATGACATTTTGCTGCAGCTCGCAATAAATCCTGACGCTTTGAATCTTTCAAGGCAAGTTGGTAATAGCATTCTGCTTGTTGAATGTGTAGTTGACTAAGACGATGTTTCTTTGCCATATCCTTATATGGATCTTTTGCTTCATTTAACCAAACAAACTCAAGTCCATATTGATCCCATATTTCTATCACCTTTTGCGAGAACTCAATAGCCTTCTCATAATCTTCCAGATCCTGATACACATTTCGAGTGCGTAGCATCCGTTGCAACTTATCCTTCTCAGCAGTCTCGGCAGTCTTTGCTACAAGCCTAACTGCTCGGCGTAGGTCGGATAGATAAGATAGATAATCAACCTGATTATCTATCAAAAGCTCTAATCGCCGACTAGCCGACATAGGTTTGATTAGAAAGCTATATGTCTTGAATAAATCAGATAGATAATCAGGTTGATTATCTATCAAATGCTTTAATCGTCGACTAGCCGACTGACGTGTTTTGGAATTGTGGACACACCAAGAAGCAGTTATCTTGTAGAATAAGGAGGTGTGTCGATGAAAGTGCAAAGATCATCCCATTCGAAGAAGCGATATGATGCTGAATTCAAGAGGGAGTCCGTTCGTTTGGCTGAGACCAGTGGTAAGACGGACCGGCAGATAGAGCGGGACCTGGGGTTGTACCAGGGAGCGATCGCGCGCTGGCGTAAGGAGCTGGAGGGAGACCCGATGGACGCGTTTCCGGGCACAGGGCACCAGAAGCCTTTAGAGGAGGAGAACCGTCGGTTACAGCGAGAGCTTGCAATCGCTCGGGAAGAACGGGACATCCTAAAAAAAGTGGTCGCCATCTTCTCAGAGGGACCGAAGACAGATTCAGGTTCATGAAGGCGCATCGCAAGTCGTTTTCGGTGGAGAGGATGGCGAAGGTGCTCGAGGTGTCGAAAAGCGGTTATTATGCCTGGCTTTCCCGTCCTGAGAGCAGGCGAAAAAAGGAACGGCGTTATTTGGATGTCCTGGTGAAAGCGGCCTTTGAGGCCAGCCACGGCCGGTATGGAAGCCTGAAGATCAGCCGCGAACTGGCGGCACAAGGCAATCCCTACAGTCGCAGCCGGGTGGCCGATTCGATGGGTCGCCAGGGCCTGCGGTCGAAAGTGCGACGGAAGTTCGTGGTGACCACCGATACGAAGCACAACCTGAAGGCGTCCCCGAACCTGCTGAACCGGGAGTTCAAAGTCGATCGTCCAAACAAGGTGTGGACCAGCGATATCACCTATTTGCGCTCTGGTGCGGGATGGTTGTTCCTGGTGGTCTTTCTCGACCTGTATTCCCGTCGCATAGTTGGCTGGTGTGTCTCTACCTCGTTGGGACACGAAACACTGCTCACGGCCCTGTCTCGTGCAGTTTGGCAACGCAGACCGGAACCGGCCCTGATGATCCACTCCGATCGGGGAATCCAGTATTGCTGCGATGGCTTCCGACAGGCTATTGACAGACATCAGTTTGTTCAAAGCATGAGCAGAAAAGGAAATTGTTGGGACAATGCCGTGACCGAATCTTTCTTCCGGTCGTTGAAAACCGAATGGTTGTATCATGTCAATCTGAAAGATCTCGATCACGCACAACGCGAACTCTTCGAGTATATCGAGCTGTTCTACAACAACCAGCGGCTGCACGCGACTCTGGACTATGTGTCGCCCGCTAATTTCGAAGCGCCGCTGCAGCACCAGAAAGAGGCTTAATCAACTGTCCATTTTTTCCGGACCACATCAGACATAGGTTTGATTAGAAACCCGTACGCCACCCCTAAGTCAGTTTTAAGATAGAGTAAGAATAGGAATCTAGCCAAGCAAACTATGTCACCCCATATCATTGCACTTTCTTTGTAGAGCAAATCCCAAATGAAAACCAGCAAATATTCCAGCCGATCACCCAGTTTTTCTATAATTTTTTTAAAAGCGGAATCTTCTCTTATTGCCGTCACTACCTGTTGCAAGAACTTTACGCCACTATTTCCATCACTTATGTAAGCGCAATAGTAAGAAAAAAACGGCCTAGAATATCAATAGTTTGATTTTCATCAGCCCTCTTCAATTCCTGAAGGATCTCAGCGATTCTAACTTCCAAGTCAATCAGTTGACGTGCTTGTCTGTAATACCCAACGGCCTCTTCCATCGCGCACTGTAATCGGGCACGTTCTCCGGCAGCCAAAAGGCACTCAAAGGCTTTTTCCTTCTCACCTGCCGACTTGTAATGTCGGCCTAATTCTGTAATAACCTCACTTCTCCGCTCTGCGTACACCTCCTCCATTACTTCTGCCACTCTGGCGTGAAGTCTCCGCATACGAAGCGGGTTTTTTGCCAGCACACGATAGATCTCATCCCTCAACATCGCGTGATCCAGAGATACCACGACCTGCTCATTTTCTAAGATCTCCACTTTGAGGAAACCCAACTCCAGGAGTTGATCAAGTAAATCTTCAATCTCCTGGGCTGAGGTCGCCTCACCATCGTAGCACATGACTTTCTCCAGCACCTCATAGTTGCCTCTGAGCCCAATCACACTGCACCAGTCCAGCACAGATCGCAACTGCTTTCCTGTTGAAAGCTTATCGACCTGCGCCAGCCGTTGGCCGATGATTTCCTGGATCGCTTTGGGTAAAAGAGCTTGAAGATTGACTCCCTGTTTGAGGCGGAAAGATCCCTTACTGTCTGGTTCTAGCAGGTCTCCATCGCGAAGGAAGCACAGCAAGTGGTTGATCAAAAATCCCAAACCATCGGTTTTGTCATGTATAGCATGCCCCTCGGCCTCCAGGCCTCGGAATACCTGGCTTACCCATTGGTGCGTACTGGCCTGGTCCAGGCGGTGCAGTTCATATACATGATAGATTTCTCCCCCGCGAGCAAAGTTGCTCAGTAAATCACGCAACTCAGGCTTGGATCTTCCCTCTGGGCGAAAAGTGGCAACCATCAGCAAGTACAGGTTCTCAACACTGTTCAGGTACCGCTCCAGTTCTTTTAGCCAGGAAAGCGTAAGGCTGTCAGCCCAGTGTAAATCATCCAACACAATCGCTACAGGACGCCGCCGCGCTATTTGGGTAACGATATGCCACCATACTTGCAAAAATAATTCCCGTTGCTGCCCATCGATCTGTTCGCGTGCTAAAAATGCAGCTAACGACGGGATTTCTTCTTCCCAGCTCAATTTTTCGTGTTCGAAAAACTGACGCAACCGCTTGGTGATTTGGTCTTCTGATTCGTGATCGTGTACGCCAAACAAAGCACACAGTACTAACCGCACTCCCGCTGGGTACCCACGTTCTGGGCACTCAATAGGGAGAATCTGAAAGCGTTCGGGAGACAGCATTTCGTCTTGAAGGTGCTGCGTCAGTTTGCTTTTTCCGACACCCATTTCACCTTCTAGGAAAACGACCTGCGATCTTCCTGTCAGCACTTCGTCAATCGCTCGACGCAGCCGTTCTTGTACCTCGTCACGGTTGATTAACGGCACCTCTATGCTCGGACTTACGCGCAAGGCTACGGAGTCTGAGGTGGAGCTTGCATCAATCTGCCCATCTTCATCCTGGTAGGTTACTTCCAATAGTGGCCATTCAATACGTCCGGTATCACACTCACATCGCACCGTATAGCTCATGTTCTGTCGAGCATACCCAGGTACGCTTCCGTTCCATGCACCTTGCTCGTCCAAGTTTCCCCGCTGCTCCCATGCGACACCCTCTGGCAGTTCAACCTTGAACTGTACCTCTTGCGCTGGAGTATTTCCCAAGTTCTTCAAGTTTATCTGTACCTCAACAATATCCCCACATGAGACCGTCAACACTGAAGTTGTCGGATTTTTCTTTCTGTCTTTTGCCCTCCGTGCCCGCATTTCTGCCACCAGATTGGGAGGTGTTGGAGCTTCTACTACAGCAAACGATTCTAAGACCCAGCGTACTTTCTGTCTATGTGCATCTACCATCCCTGGATCTGGAAGTTTGAGTTTTCCAGAGGTCTTACTGTTCAACGCCAACACAACGACCTTCTTTTTCTTTTTGTAGGCTGGAAGATCAAAGTGTACGGGCTCTGAGGAGGAATTTATAGAAAGCTCTGAAGGGAGGCTGAACGCACGAGGGTCGAATATAAGCCCTGGCGCATCCATGTTCCCCTTGTTCACGAACGCAATTTCCACTTCGAAGGTACGGTCTACCAGGACAGGAAAGGTCAGAGACCTGATACGAGCCTCTACCTTGGGGCTGGACAATAGGTCTAAAGTTCCAGGTAACTTAATACCGTCCTCATGCTTTTCGCTTGAATATTGAAGTCGCTTCTCATCTACTCGATTTTTATAGATCAGAACATCCTGGCCATCCTTACAATCCTCACACAACCGAACGAAGGGGTGAAGGTTCAGGAAACGGCCCGACTCTGGGTGTAACCACAGGAAAATGCCGGCTTGGTCGCCCAAACCAGGAAGCGTCAAGGACTGAGGTCTCGGTCTCCTTATTCCGACGTATGCCCTGAGTTGGCACTGCTCCCTGCGTGTTGAATCTACAAAACAAAACTCGTAGTTGCCCAGAAATCTCAATGAACCGAGCAGTTGCTCCAGCTTGGGATGATAGGTCTGCACCATACGTTCACACGCATCAATACTGTCTGGAAGCCTATCGTGTATAAGATCATTACGATAGTGTGATAGTTCCTCGACTAGAGAAGCAAACGTTCCTTCTGAGTTCAAACCAAAGAACGACGGTACGATCACCTGCTCTAAGTCCGCTTGCTCTGGATCTGGAATCTTGGTCAGAAATTTTGCCCACGACCCTGTGGACGGTCGCCACAATTCTTTTAACATTTCGTCGCATCTACTGCGGAAGCTTTCGTCTCCATATCCTGATTGCACGTAATCGCAAATTGCCAGAATAGCCGTGAAAATAAAGGTCATATCGATCAACTCGCGTTGGGCGTGGATGACGTTCTCCCAACGAGTTCCTCGTTCGGCTAATGCCTCATACAATCGCACACAATACTTATCGTAGGCTTCGGCTAAGGGACGCGGAAAACTACTTGTTACCTGCTCCTCAAGTCTACTGTCGATTTTCATCATTACTGTCCCCATATCCAACTCCTATGGTCGCGTTGTAGGGTCATACGCAGGTGACGAACGAATCCCTCGGATTCAGTGTGGATAATAAAGGCTGATCGTAGAGCAGAGTCAAGATGAAAGTGGGGCCTCGACATTGGTCCAATCTGATGCGGATGCAATAAAATCAACCGCTTACCGATCTACCGATGATTTCGTGGCCTATTGATTTTTTACCTTGATTTGGTATACAATGACGCTGAGGATAACCAGCTCATTAAACGCTATTATAGCATAAAAAATAAATCTATGCGTAATTCATTTGAAAGGCAACATATTCCAGAGGAGGTGGTGTCAGCAAGTCGGGGAGGGCAAGAATCCAAAGGCGAATCAGCATTCTCAAGAGCTCAAAGCGAGTTTCTGAAAAGGCGTGAGATTGTTGCTGAAGTCAAAGAGGCGACTTTAGAGATTCAACCTTCTGTGATGAAGGAGGCGTTGGATGCTCTGGAAAGGGAGCGATTAACAACTTCGGAGAATATCCGTTACAATCCCAGGTATGGACTATCGCAACTGGAGAAGGATATTCCCTCAATTTACCTGAGGAGACGCGGCGAAGCTGGGGTTGTCGGACGTGAGCACCCAAAGGAGTTATCAGAACAATTACAACAAGAGTTTGACAGCTTGGAGGACGAAGAATACAAGCAATTGACTCACGAGGAATCGGTTCTCAAAGATGAGAGAGATCATTCTCTTTCCTGGTATGCACAGGAGGTTTTAGGGCACAAACCCGGAACCAAGGAATATGCAGAAATAACTGTGCCGAGCAGCTCTCACAAACTTTCGGAACTACTCGAAAAAGCAGCGCAAGCTGCTAGGAGTGAAGCTGAAGTAGAGCAGGATTTACAGACAAATATCGTGCGACAGAATGGGATAATAAGAGAAAAATGTCCTACCTTTAAAATGTTTATAGAAGAGAACGGTGAAATGTTAGAGGAGCTCGAAAATAAACGTGCGAAGATTCAGTCCGTTCAGGAGGCTCAAAATAGGGCTAAACAAAAAGTTGTAAAAAGACATAAGGCGGAAATAGAAGCATCGGCTAGAAAAATGCAGAATAAATATAATATGGATTGACTGGAGAACCAGAAGATAAAGGAGATACTTATTATGGATGAATGTACCCTTTGCGGTGGATCACCCCACCCTAAAACCCTTCCCTACTACGACCAGCAGTGGGGAGAGAAAACCTACTGAACGATTCGACCAGGTGCCGGTTCTGGCCCTCTCCATCCCAGTATAACCCTTACCAAACTGAAACCAAGCAGTGAAGCAAAACGCCCTGAGTGCTGTTAGAGCCTGGGGCGTTTTTTTGTGGAAAAATAGTGTTCTCAAAACCTTGCGGTGCTTTTTTGTTGACATTGGCAGAAGTTTTCTTTATCTATTAGGTGAGTTTGACAAAATAACTAAAAAGATTAACTCACTCTACTCTCTCTTTCACTATCATACCTGCTGTTTTACTGTAACCTCAGCCTCTTTTTTCCGATCCCTCCTTATAACCTTCTCATTGTTTTCCCTCCTTTCTCTTTTTTTCATTCCTCCCATATCTCTCGTATTTACTTGAATTTCCGCCGTTTTGACCTTCCCTCAGTTACCTGATATCAGTAATTTCCGGTTAGGATTTTGCAGAGAGGAGACAGCGAGGTCACAGAAGGGTTGATCAAAAGCAATTTCCATGAAAGGTTAGAGTTGTCAAAGAAAGATTCTACCCTTTCAAAGGAGATCTGCCCATGTCGATCCTGTCCTGTTCCCCACTATCTCCCAGCGTTAAAGAAAATGGGTTTGTGAAAGAATCGCCAACCTTTTCTACCCTGCTATCGCCCTTAGAAGCTCAATTGCCTCATCTCACCCCGTTGGAATCCGGAAGCAATAAGCCGCTGACTTACACGTTTGCGCATCAGATTCGGGGGTTAGTGTATTATCATATAGAGACTTGCACGTCTGCTCAAGATCTGCTTTTCGCGGCAAAATGTGATGGGTATGTGAACCGATTGCTCGTGCCCGACTCGGGTCTTGGTGAAAGCACCTTTTATGAAGCCAATGCGAGTCGGGGCAGCACGCAGATGATCGAGTTGGTGGATCGGCTGTCCAGGAAAGCCGCCAAATGCGTGGGCATCTCCTATGCCCAACTGGGTCATTTGGTGGTCATCGACGGGAGCCTGATTGGTGCGTGTTTGTCCATGACCTGGGCAGACTATCGCAAAAATGTGCGCAAGGCCAAGATGCACTTAGGCTTGGATCTGGACGGCTCGATTCCAAGAAAGATGATCCTGACCCAAGGGAAAGGCGCGGAAAGACCGTTTGTCTCTCATCTGCTGGAAGAAGGCGAAACCGGCGTTTTGGACCGGGGCTACCAGGACCATCAGCGGTTCGATGGCTGGATCGAAGAAGGCAAGCACTTCGTGGTGCGCTTGAAGAAGAATACCAAACGCGAGGTCCTTGAACACCTGCCCTTTCAAAAAGGCACCTCCATCTTCTTCTTTGCCAAAGTCTTACTGGGGGATACCCTTCACAAGATGACCTATCCGGTCTACCTGATCGGCTTCAAAAGCAGAGGCAAAACTTACTGGATCGCTACCGACCGACAGGACCTGACGGCAGAGCAAATCGCCTTCATTTTCTCGCTCAGATGGCAAGTTGAAACCTTCTTCGCCTGGTGGAAAAAGCACCTCAAAGTCTATCATCTCATCTCCAGAGACCCACACGGCCTCTTGGTGCAATTGCTCTCTGGACTGATCACCTATCTCCTGTTGGTGATCTATTTCCATCAACGCTATGAGGTATATTAGAAAGTTGTGGACGGGTATAAAAAATGAGCGTATCCTTGAATATCGAATAACCACAAATCCCTCAGCCGAGGGAGAAAGGATACGCTCCATGAAACAATATACAACCTCCCAAGTGGAGAAGATAGTCAGAAATGAAGTGACCCTGAGCCTGGAGGATCTGCTTCGAGCCGGCGCCCGCAAGATGCTGCAAGCCGCCCTGGAGTTTGAAGTGGAGACCTATATCGAAAGCTTTAAGGACGAGAAAGACGTAGGGGGTCGCCGAGAGGTGGTCAGAAATGGTTCCCATAAACCCCGAGAGCTTCTCACGGGTGTGGGCAAGATTCCCATTCGTCAGCCTCGGGTGCTGGATCGGCGTTTTGGACAGCAGTTTACCAGTGCCATTTTGCCCAAATATATGCGTCGGGCGCCTTCCATCGATGCCTTGATACCGGCCCTGTATCTCAAGGGGGTGTCCACGTCCTCTTTCCCCGAGGCACTTTCTGCCATCCTGGGCGAGAATGCCCCGGGGTTATCCCCTGGCAACATTGTGCGGCTCAAACAGATCTGGGATGAAGAGTATCAGGGGTGGAAACATCGGGATCTTTCAGAGAAGCACTATGTGTATATCTGGGCAGATGGCATCTACTTCAACGTCCGTCTGGAACCGGATCGGCCCTGTATGCTGGTCATTATAGGGGCAACCAAGGACGGTCGTAAGGAATTGCTGGCCATCGAAGATGGGCATCGAGAAAGCAAACTGTCCTGGCAGGGCGTGCTCAGAGATCTCAAAAAAAGAGGCCTGAAAGAGGCGCCTGCCCTTGCCATAGGCGATGGAAGCCTGGGGTTTTGGGCAGCGTTGGAAGAAGAGTTCTCCATCACCCGTCATCAGCGCTGCTGGGTGCATAAGACAGCCAACGTTTTGGACAACCTGCCCAAATCTGTCCAGGCCCAGGCCAAAACACGCATCCACGAGATGTATCTTTCACCCACCAAGGAGGACGCCCTCAAAGCCTATGATGACTTCATCGCCCTTTATCAAGCCAAGTATCCCAAGGCCTGTGAGTGCCTGGAAAAAGACAAGGATGTGCTCTTCACATTCTATGATTTTCCGGCCGCCCACTGGCGACACATCAGAACCACCAACCCCATTGAATCCACCTTTGGCACCGTCAGGCATCGCACCCGCCAGACCAAGGGATGCGGTTCTCGAAATGCCACGCTGATGATGGTCTATAAACTGGCCAGCGAGGCGGAGAAAAACTGGCAGCGGTTGCACAGCCACAAGCTGGTTGAACTGGTGGTCCAGGGCGTTGAATTTGAGGATGGAGAAATCAAAAAAGCAGCCTAACTCATCGGGATACGCTCAAATCTCATCCACAACTCTTGACAATATCTCCAACGCTATGGACAACGGCCTTGTGTGAAATACCTGCGACAGTTGAGATGGGATATCCGACATGAAACGCAACCACCGATCCTGGTACACATCTCCTTGGTGATACAGACAGATACGCCGTTATCTCCACTGGTTTTCCTATGGCTTTTGCGCCATGCAATTTTCTAACCGGAAATTACTGATGCAGAATAGTTTCTCTCCGACAATATGGACTACTTTGACATCGGCTTTGATAGCCTGGATGTGTTCTAAACTAAGCACACGGCTCTCCGTCCTCCAGGATGAGAACACGATCTTTCAACAGCTCAAATTGATGTGGTCCGGAAAAAATGGACAGTTGATTAAGCCTCTTTCTGGTGCTGCAGCGGCGCTTCGAAATTAGCGGGCGACACATAGTCCAGAGTCGCGTGCAGCCGCTGGTTGTTGTAGAACAGCTCGATATACTCGAAGAGTTCGCGTTGTGCGTGATCGAGATCTTTCAGATTGACATGATACAACCATTCGGTTTTCAACGACCGGAAGAAAGATTCGGTCACGGCATTGTCCCAACAATTTCCTTTTCTGCTCATGCTTTGAACAAACTGATGTCTGTCAATAGCCTGTCGGAAGCCATCGCAGCAATACTGGATTCCCCGATCGGAGTGGATCATCAGGGCCGGTTCCGGTCTGCGTTGCCAAACTGCACGAGACAGGGCCGTGAGCAGTGTTTCGTGTCCCAACGAGGTAGAGACACACCAGCCAACTATGCGACGGGAATACAGGTCGAGAAAGACCACCAGGAACAACCATCCCGCACCAGAGCGCAAATAGGTGATATCGCTGGTCCACACCTTGTTTGGACGATCGACTTTGAACTCCCGGTTCAGCAGGTTCGGGGACGCCTTCAGGTTGTGCTTCGTATCGGTGGTCACCACGAACTTCCGTCGCACTTTCGACCGCAGGCCCTGGCGACCCATCGAATCGGCCACCCGGCTGCGACTGTAGGGATTGCCTTGTGCCGCCAGTTCGCGGCTGATCTTCAGGCTTCCATACCGGCCGTGGCTGGCCTCAAAGGCCGCTTTCACCAGGACATCCAAATAACGCCGTTCCTTTTTTCGCCTGCTCTCAGGACGGGAAAGCCAGGCATAATAACCGCTTTTCGACACCTCGAGCACCTTCGCCATCCTCTCCACCGAAAACGACTTGCGATGCGCCTTCATGAACCTGAATCTGTCTTCGGTCCCTCTGAGAAGATGGCGACCACTTTTTTTAGGATGTCCCGTTCTTCCCGAGCGATTGCAAGCTCTCGCTGTAACCGACGGTTCTCCTCCTCTAAAGGCTTCTGGTGCCCTGTGCCCGGAAACGCGTCCATCGGGTCTCCCTCCAGCTCCTTACGCCAGCGCGCGATCGCTCCCTGGTACAACCCCAGGTCCCGCTCTATCTGCCGGTCCGTCTTACCACTGGTCTCAGCCAAACGAACGGACTCCCTCTTGAATTCAGCATCATATCGCTTCTTCGAATGGGATGATCTTTGCACTTTCATCGACACACCTCCTTATTCTACAAGATAACTGCTTCTTGGTGTGTCCACAATTCCAAAACACGTCAGTCTTTGCGGCTGAAGCCGCCTGAAGGGCTCCCCGCTGAGAGCGGGCTCAAGGCGACGGCGGGGGCTCCACCTTGAAACCCTTGCCGCCATCATCTTCCCACTTCTGAGATTCGATATACTGCTTGATCGCTTCTTCGTCAACCGCCCCCACCGTCGCGCAAAAGTAGCCGCGTGCCCACAAATGCTGACCCCAGTATCTCTTGCGCAGACTGGGAAACTCCCGCTGAAGCTTATGCGAGGACCGACCTTTGATATATTGAACTAACTTCGCAGGTGCCAACGAAGCTGGACACGAGACCAGAATATGCACGTGATCGGGTGCCAATGACCCTCGAATGATCTGCACCTCCCGTGCCATGCAAATCTCTCGAATGAGATCCCGAGCTCTTAAGCCAATGTCCCCACGCAGCACCTGATACCGATACTTGGTGATCCATACCAGGTGATACTTGATATCATAAAGCGTATGGCCGCCCTTACGATATTCCACCATTGCGCCTCCTTTGTCTTTGCCAACTGTGGAGACGCAAGATAACCTACAAAAACTGCTAAAGCAAACCGGCTAAAGCCGGTGGGTTTAGACCGGGTAACTGGAAACTAAATCGGAAAGGATCAGGGCATACTGCTTATGACGCTTTTTGAGGGCAATTTCATCAATGCCCAACACCCGCACCCCTGGAATTCCCCGCCCAGTTGCGGTGCGCTTGGCAAAACGCTTGAAGATGTCTTTGGTGGTGGCTTCATGTAAAAAGGTCTCCTGCGCAACTCGTTTGCAGGTGCTGCTCAGACACCGACGATAGATCGCTTGCTCAAAACGTCTGGTCTGACGCCGATGAGCCTCGATAGAGGGAAGCTTCTCGGTGAAAGGCCGACCACAGTGCTCGCACTCAAAACGACGACTGGTAAAGTGCAAAAACGTACATTTGCCCCATACGTCCAGATCTCGCACACATCGTTCTTTCCCATCGTGAAACCTTGTGGAGATCTCCAAGCAACGTGGACAGATGGCCACTCCTTCTTGGTGAGTGCAATAAAGATGGAGTATCTCTTGCTCCCCACGATGTTCGAACCGATATCTTCCCACCACAAACTCGGGCAGATCCAACAAATGGGTGACCGTAACCTCTTTGACCTTTTCCACCATCTGCCCAACACGATCTCTGGCAGCTCGGGCAGCATCCTTGATTGGCTTGACAAAAACAGGCAACAGTGACGTGTTTTGGAATTGTGGACACACCAAGAAGCAGTTATCTTGTAGAATAAGGAGGTGTGTCGATGAAAGTGCAAAGATCATCCCATTCGAAGAAGCGATATGATGCTGAATTCAAGAGGGAGTCCGTTCGTTTGGCTGAGACCAGTGGTAAGACGGACCGGCAGATAGAGCGGGACCTGGGGTTGTACCAGGGAGCGATCGCGCGCTGGCGTAAGGAGCTGGAGGGAGACCCGATGGACGCGTTTCCGGGCACAGGGCACCAGAAGCCTTTAGAGGAGGAGAACCGTCGGTTACAGCGAGAGCTTGCAATCGCTCGGGAAGAACGGGACATCCTAAAAAAAGTGGTCGCCATCTTCTCAGAGGGACCGAAGACAGATTCAGGTTCATGAAGGCGCATCGCAAGTCGTTTTCGGTGGAGAGGATGGCGAAGGTGCTCGAGGTGTCGAAAAGCGGTTATTATGCCTGGCTTTCCCGTCCTGAGAGCAGGCGAAAAAAGGAACGGCGTTATTTGGATGTCCTGGTGAAAGCGGCCTTTGAGGCCAGCCACGGCCGGTATGGAAGCCTGAAGATCAGCCGCGAACTGGCGGCACAAGGCAATCCCTACAGTCGCAGCCGGGTGGCCGATTCGATGGGTCGCCAGGGCCTGCGGTCGAAAGTGCGACGGAAGTTCGTGGTGACCACCGATACGAAGCACAACCTGAAGGCGTCCCCGAACCTGCTGAACCGGGAGTTCAAAGTCGATCGTCCAAACAAGGTGTGGACCAGCGATATCACCTATTTGCGCTCTGGTGCGGGATGGTTGTTCCTGGTGGTCTTTCTCGACCTGTATTCCCGTCGCATAGTTGGCTGGTGTGTCTCTACCTCGTTGGGACACGAAACACTGCTCACGGCCCTGTCTCGTGCAGTTTGGCAACGCAGACCGGAACCGGCCCTGATGATCCACTCCGATCGGGGAATCCAGTATTGCTGCGATGGCTTCCGACAGGCTATTGACAGACATCAGTTTGTTCAAAGCATGAGCAGAAAAGGAAATTGTTGGGACAATGCCGTGACCGAATCTTTCTTCCGGTCGTTGAAAACCGAATGGTTGTATCATGTCAATCTGAAAGATCTCGATCACGCACAACGCGAACTCTTCGAGTATATCGAGCTGTTCTACAACAACCAGCGGCTGCACGCGACTCTGGACTATGTGTCGCCCGCTAATTTCGAAGCGCCGCTGCAGCACCAGAAAGAGGCTTAATCAACTGTCCATTTTTTCCGGACCACATCACTCCTTTCTCCCAAGAGATAAGGTACCCACCGAAACGGGTCAAGTCCACATCATCTCCAAAGCCGAGATCACCGCTTCGGGGCAAGAAAATGCGCGCTTTGTCGTCACCAACCTGGACAGTAGTCAGCCCTCGTTCATCTACAAAACCATCTATTGCGCACGGGGTCGTATGGAAGGGTTCATCAAAAACCACAAGACGTTTCTTCATTCCGACCGCACGTCCTGTCACCGCTTTGAGGCCAACCAGTTCCGACTTTTTCTCCATTCAGCCGCTTATGTCTTGTTGCACGCCCTGGCTGAAAAAGGACTCCAGGCAACAAAATGGGCAAACGCGCAGTTTAATACCATCCAGAATCGTATTCTGAAAGTCGCCGCCAGAGTTTGTGAACTCAAAACCAAAATCCGGTTCCATTTGCCGACTTCATTTCCCTTGAAACACCTCTATGGCAAAATCCTCTGCAATTTGGCAAAGGCATATCCATAACTCAACTTCTGTTTGGCTGCTTTCTCACTCTCTCATAGCCAACGGATAAGACCAAGGGATGCGTCTGCTCTTTTGAAGGGGAAAATGAGGTATAGGAGACTTCCCTCTGCTCCTTTGGCTGTTTGGAGACTCGAAATAGGTAATCCAAGACGTTGTTCCGCTTTTTTACTTCCTTGGGAACTGTTTCTGCTTCCAGAGACAGTGATCTGTTTCCGTTCATGAATTAATCAGGTTAAAGCGAGAATACAAGGAAAATATCACCGATCCGTCAACGGCGAAGAGGCTGCTTCGTCTTGCTGCGAAGCGCCCGTTCTTTCGCCTTCAATGAGAGCACCCGGATTCAGCTCCTCGATGAGCCGTTCGAGCCTCTCTTTCAGATCCTCTCGACTCGCGTCGGAGGCAAGCTGCTGCTGCAAATGCGTCAGATTCGCCGTCACACGCAAACGGCCCTGCGCGGCTTCCTCTGCAAAGCGGGCTTCGGTCGCCAATTCTCGGGCCGCTATCTGTTCTCGTGCGTCGCCCCTCACGAGCGACTCGACCGTCTCCACAAGCCGTTGAAGGATCCGGTAGACCACGGCCACTGAAAAGCCCCCCAGCATCGCCAGCGTCGGCTTCGCGACTTCTGGAATGTGGCCGCCCTCTTCAATGGGAACGAGCATCGCCAGAATCATGCCCGCCACCACGCCCAGCACGATCCGGGTCCAGTAGGTCGAGTTGAACTTGGGATCAAACGTCCCTTCCACCACGTAGCGGTTCGCCCGAAACAGGGCCGCGAAGGTAGCCCCGACACCGGCGGCGGAAATCAGAAACAGCTCCTCCAGCAGCAGCTTCCAGCCGTGTTCGTTGGCCCAGTTCACGTGGCCGTTCACATCCTCGGGCAGACTTGCCCCAATCAGCGCAACGAGAAACAGGACCGCCGCCAGCATCAACCCGCGAATAAGCGGAACGGAGCCCAGAAAACGCCAGAAGCCGTGCCTGCACTGCTCGGTCTCCAGGAGCAAAATCGTCCGGGGCGTGGCGGGCGCCACGAGCCGCACCAGTTGTTCGTGAACGTGCGCAAGCCGCCTGACGCCGAGGTTTGGACGTGCCACCGATGCGCCCCTCGCCGAAGCTGCCTCGCCCCCGTCTGGACCGGCGTATTGGTCTAAGGCTTCGAGAGTCTGCGTCACGGTTGCCGGAACTTTCATTCCGGAGGCGAAGGCATACTTGGCCATGGCCTCGCACTCTTTCAGCAGGTGATCCTGCAGGGATTCGACCGGCTGCTCGAGTTTTGATGCGTCTTTCATGGGGACCTGCCTCGATTCGTAAATTGCCAGAACATAACCCTGCATCCCAATATCCATCAAGCCTGACGGACATGCAATCTCTTGATGATCTAAAACAAATTCTTCAATGCTCCCTGGGCATCTTCCGTCAATTCTTCAACCGCATCCAGGATCATCTTCAGTTCCTCTTCGGTGATTTTTCCATCGGCACGCGCTTCTTTGACCAGCTTGCCGAGAGATGCGACATCATCCACCAGTTCGGCGATTGCCTCGACCTTCTCCCCTGCAACCGCTCCGATCAGCGCCCCCTTGATTTGACCGACCCGGTCGCCTTTGTTCACTGCCATTTTAACCGCGCCGATGGCCAATCCACCCACTCCGCCGGAAGCTGCTGTAGTAGCCGTCTTCAGGGCCACTGAGCCGCCTACTTTGGCGGCTTTTTTTAAAAATCCTCCGAATCCCATGGTAATTTCCTCCTTTGAGTTATGGGTTTACTCCTTGAGGCGCCGATCGAACCACGCCAGGGCCTCCCGCTGGATATCGGCGTCATAACAATGCGGCTTGGGCAGATTGAGGTGTGAAAATCGATCCGCGCATCCCGCCCATTCGTAGCCTGCCTGAATCTGACGGGCCGCCTCTGCCTGTCCCTCGGGCGGGAACAACCGGTCCTCGCTGTTGCTCACAACCATACTCGCGTTGGGAGCTGCCAGAACGGTCAGATCGGGCACATCCAGGCGGTCCCACACCCCCGGCAGCAGGCAGAACGTCCCAATCGCGCCACTCACGTTGTAGACCTGCTGGTAATCGCCCGTGGTCATCCAGCACCCGCTCACCGAGGCTTTGATCCGCGGATCCAGCGCGGCCAGTATATTGGTCCGCCAGCCCCCGACCGAAAGCCCGGTACACCCGATCCGTTCCCCGTCCACCTCGGGCCGGCTGAGCAGGTAGTCCACACACCGGCTGTCGTCCCAGAAATTCACCCCCATCCACGTCGTCCCCGCCCAGTTCAACTGCCGTACGCCCAGGTAGAGTTGGCCGCGCACCTTCTGGTCCATCTGCGCGTAAGCGTCCTCCGTCAGCGCGTAGGGGTCCACCTCCTCGGGAATCCCATCCACACCCCGAGGAATCCGCGCCCCGAAGTGGTGGGCGTCGATCACCACCACCGCATACCCGCTCTGTGCAAACACCTCTGCCAGATAGCGCCCGCTGTAATACGTCTCCCGGTGCGCCTCCAGCACCGAGTGATCGCGCCCCGCGTTCACGATCCGGTCCTTCCCAAACAGCATCGGCCCGCCCCAGGCATGAAATACCACCAGCCCCGGCGCCGGCAGGTCCACCCCTTTGGGCAGCAGAAAATACCCGGTCACCCGGTTCCACGGCGTGGTATTGAATACCACCCGCTCCAGCACAAACCGCTCTCGTTCTTCCCGCCCCAGGACTTCCGCCGCCAGATTCAACGGCCCGGGATCGTAGTGTAAGCCCGTCAGCACACACTGCCGGGCCTCGCTCTGCCAGTCCTCGAAGCGTCCCTCCGGGTGCGCCCGGCGCCACCGCTCCGCGTTGAGATCCAGCGGCCGGTGGTCTCGAATCCCCCGGATCATCCCTTCCAGACTCCCGTAGTCGTTCAGGGGATCGCGGGAAATCTTCAGTGCATCGTGCCGGGAAGCTGTCATAAATTCCTAAAAAAGGGGTGCCGACTCGGTTTTACGTAGATGTTTTCTGTCTATGCTGCATCGGCATAGTCAAGGAGTTCATCATTGGCATATCGAACCTGTTTATACTGATTCCAGAAAGCATCCCATCGTTTTGACTTGACGTAAGTGCGTAACTGCAAGATGCGTTGTCCTCCCTGCCAGGACCATTGCATACCCGATCGACAAAGCCTTGTCTTGACCAGGGTCTTGCAGGCCGCTTCGACGGGTCCCGAGCCAATGGGCAGACCCCTTCGACGAAAGTCAGCATAGGCCATCCGGTGTTTGTTCCGAAAGAAGAAGGTTCGTTCTGTTTCCAGGTCTTCCAATCGTTTTTGACCCAGCCTTCGGCGGCTTTTGTAATAGTCGATGGAGCGAATAAGGGTTTCTGCTGCGCCATCTTGGGTCAGCAGTTTGTGGTGGTAGGTTTCATACCAGCTTTGCGCTTTTGCTGATTTTTTGCCAAACAGGAGTTCGGCAGCTTCAGACAGATGTTCTGTGGTGTGATAAAAATCCACCAGTTTTTCATACCCGATGAACCGAGGAGTGGTATCAGCATATTTCCACAACCCTCGTGCCCCATCACACAGGAACACTTTTCCGACCTCATCTTTCAGTTGTCCTTCGATATGATCGAGTTCTTCCTCAAAGCGTATCTTCAACGTTTGACCACCCTCTTCGGGCATTTGTGCCACATACCGAGAGACCAAACGCTTTGGTGGGGTGCCGTCCTTTGGAGGTGCCCCATAAAAGGACAGGCTGCCCACCAGGGCCTGTTTGAAACTGGTCGGACTTTCTTCGGACGGTTTTTCCCCCGGCCTCTCTTGTGGACGCCCGCGTTTTTTCCCCGGCTCATCCAGCCTGAGGTGGGTCCCATCCAGGCTGGCCACCATCACTTTTGTCCCTTTGGGGTTCTCCTCCTCCTGACGGATCGACCGGTTGAGTGTTTCATCCATCTCGACCAGCCACGCTCCCGTCTCTTCTGTGATGTGTTTGACCGCTGTGGCAGAAGGCTGAAACAGAGCCGTCTTTTCCAGCACAGAAACGGTTTCCTCCGGCGTGATCAAGCTCACCGTGAACAACACCGCTTCACGAACTTCCACGGTGGCAAACTCACCGACCATTCCCCACATCACATCCAACGGCACATAAGAAGGCCCCCCTTCATCGGCCTGAAACAGATTTCGAGAAAGCTTCATCTTCCCAAAGGGGGTCAAAAACGTCTTCTCACTTTGTTGCTTAAACCGATACAGCACATTCTCGACCTGTTTTGGGGCCTCATCCACTTCGTAGGCTTCCAAAAATGTGCGAAGCGCTGCGATCCCACAAGCCTTGAGGGCTTCACCAAGCCCACTTGTGACCTGTTCTGCCAATTGAGGCGTCAAACTCTCCAGGTCCAAATTTTCGCAATGGGCGCTCAATTTTTGCTTAAATTCCCAGGTGGCGGCTTCGATCATCTCTGCGAGGTCCATCTTGGGCTCCTTTCCCGTATCTATACAACCTTATTGTTTTCAGTCTGTTGTATGATCGGGATTTGGAGCCTTTTTTGCAACTCATTTACGTAAATTCAGAGCAGCACCCCCTATTTATGGTCGACCTCGATACCCAAAGCGTGCGACGGCTCACGTCAAGTGGCAGGGCGGTAGGTATCTCGGGACCGAAATGTTTGCATCAGGAAAATGCGGTTATATTCCCATATCAAGGTCCTGCTGAGCATGCCGAGATATGGCTCTATCGATCGGGAACTTCCCTAAGAAAAGTAAGTAGCTTCAATCGAAACTTAATGGAAGTAGAATGGCCAGAGGTTAGAATCGTCCAGTATCAAAGCGATGGGTGGCAGATCGAATCACTCTTGGTACTACCGTTGCATTGGATGCAAGGAAAGAGATATCCCACCCTGATCCATCTGCATGGAGGTCCTGAGAGTCAGGTCAATGCCTCTCTTACAGATCTCATCTCAGCCAGGTCTAGAAGTGCTGCGCATTTTCTCGCCTCCCGAGGGTATGCCGTCTTACTCCCTAATTTTCGCGGCAGTAGCGGGTACGGTCCAGCGTTTGAAAATGAACTCGGTGATTATCAGATCGTGCGTAAGCCATTCCGCGACGTGATGGCAGGAATAGACTACCTCATTGAGGAAGGCATAGCCGATCCAGAAATGTTGGGTATTTACGGCGACAGCTTTGGGGGGTGGCTTACGGCTTTTACCATTTCACAAACGAATCGCTTTAAGGGGGCTATCGCTGCACTCGGATTTTATGACCTTCTTAGCCTCGATCGATCCAGTGGCGAGCCGTTTTACGCCTGGCAACCCAACAGGCTGGGAAATGCAGATCCGAGGGCTATGTGGTTTCAACCGGAAATCTACAAGGAGATCTCTCCTATGGAGAATATCCGGTCAATTAAGACGCCCGTTTTAATAATCGAAACCGGTGCTGAGCGGCGACATGGACAGGCTGAGTTGTTTTTCAATGGACTCTCTGTATTGGGGGTTGAGACCTATCTGATATACTATCCTAGGGCATTTCATAACGGCGGTTGGAACGATACGTACAAGAAAGACTATATGAACCGGCTTGCCGCATGGTTTAATTATTGTCTAAAGGGCTCTGCTTTGCCGGACTGGTTCAGGCAATCTAACCCAAGTTCTCACCAATCTAGCACGTAAAGAAAACAGAAGTTCCTTTGCGAAATGATAATGGACGGCAGATAACATTGAGTGACCGGCTCCATTTCATTCCGCCCAACTGCTTCGCAGTTCGGTCACTCAAGGATCGTTAAGTGCATATGTTGTTTTTTTGTGATAGGAAAGACCATAAGGGAGCAAAAACAACCCGGATCCTAGATTTTAAAATAGTATGAATTAGTCAATGTTAAAGAGAAGAAAGCAAGTCATGGGAGAGCCTGATATGGCCAACGCGCAGACCGACAAACCGACTCGGCAGGAGCCGCTCCGGCTGTGGCCCGGCGTGATCGCCGTGATGCTTCAGTGGCTGGGTAGGTTTGGAGTCCCGATCGTCGAGCCCGATGCCATACCCTATGGGATGTTTGGCGGACTCCTCTGTTGGCTGGCTGTCGTCGTGTGGTGGGCGTTCTTCAGCCGGGCGCCTCGTGCCGAGCGCTGGGGCGCCCCCGTCCTGATGATCGTCGGGCTGGTCACGACATCGCGCATCGTCCACGAGTCTATTGCGACGGCGATGATGGGGATAATGTTCCCCGTCTACGCCACCCCGGTCCTGAGTCTCGCTTTCGTCGTGTGGGCGGTGGCCAGCCGTCGGTTCTCTGACGGACCTCGGCGCGCGACGATGGTCGCGACCATCCTCCTCGCGTGCGGCGTGTGGACGCTCCTCCGGACCGGGGGCTTTACCATCGAATCCCGTCACGATTTCGCGTGGCGGTGGGCGGAGACTCCCGAGGAGCGGCTTCTGGCCCAGGCCGACGACGAGCCGACGGCGCCACCGGCGTCTCTGGCAGCAACGGGGACAGGAGCCGACTGGCCTGGCTTTCGCGGACCCGATCGCGACGGCATCATCCGCGGCGTGCGGATCGAGACCGACTGGTCTGCGTCGCCGCCGGTCGAGCTGTGGCGCCGGCCGATCGGACCAGGTTGGTCGTCCTTCGCGGTCCTCGGCGACCTCCTCTACACTCAGGAGCAGCGCGGTGACGACGAGGTCGTCGCTTGCTACAACCTGACCACCGGCGAGCCGGTGTGGAGACACCGCGACGCCGCCCGGTTCTGGGAGGCGAATGCCGGCGCCGGCCCGCGTGCGACGCCAACCCTCAGCGACGGTCGTGTATACACATTCGGTGCGACCGGAATCCTGAACGTGCTAGTGGTCGATTTCGCAAATACGCATGAGGTTGCATAGGTGGCAAAAAAGGGGTATGTTATACGCCTCATTCCAATCGGTAAAGGAGGTGTATAATGTCAGGTCCCCTTCCCCAATACCAACCTCGCTTCACAAAAGCCCAACTGGCAAAAGCCCAGAAAATCATTCGTCAGCGCAACGCGCCTCAATCCCAGGTGCAGCGGGCAAAGATGGTGGTGGCCTTAGCCGAGAATAAAGCCATTGGCAACCAGAGGTTAGCCGACAGGGCAGGTGTCAGTTCACCTACGGCGCAGAAGTGGCGAAAAAGGTGGACTGAAGAAGGCTTCACTTTAGAGGATCTACCGCGCAGTGGGCGACCGCCCACTTTTTCCCCCTGTGCAAGTCAGTGAAGTCAAAGCCATTGCCTGTCAACTGCCCGCACAACGGGGGTTGCCCCTGTCTCGGTTCAGCTTATTTGAGATTCAACAGGAAGTGTTAAGGTGTGCGTTGATCACTTCAATCTCACCCACAACGATTTGGCGCATTCTCAAAGAGGATGCCCTTCGTCCCTGGTATCACCGATCCTGGCTTCATATCAAAGCCCCCAACTTTTTAGAGAAAGCCAGTCGCATTCTGGACCTGTATCAAGGCATATGGGAGGGGATACCGCTTGGCAAGAAAGACTTCGTTATCTGTGCCGATGAAAAATCCCAACTTCAAATCTTAGCCCGAGAGTTTGCCACATTGCCACCTGATTGTGGCAAACCCATTCGTATGGAAAATGACTACAAACGGATGGGCACAGTGGCCTATCTGTCTGCACTGGATGTGTTCTCAGGGCACATCTTTGGGCGTGTGGATGAGAAAACCGGCATCGTGCCCTTTCAAAAGCTGGTGGACCTGGTGATGGGACGGGAGCCTTATGCTTCGGCTGATCGGGTCTTCTGGATTGTGGACAACGGATCTTCTCATTACACCACCACGTTCCCTAAACGGCTCCAGGATGCCTATGAAAATGCCATTGCCGTCCATCTCCCTATCCACGCCAGTTGGCTCAATCAGATTGAGATCTATTTCTCGATCTTGCAAAGAAAGGCGCTCACGCCCAATGACCTGGCAGATCGACAGGCGATGGAAGCCAGGATTTTGGGCTTTGAGGAATACTATAATCTCACTGCCGAACCTTTCAACTGGCGCTTTACAAGGCAGGAATTGGAAGAACGAATGCAGCGAATCCGGCTGGCTGCATAAATTCATGCGAACTTCTGAAATCGACCACTAGACGCCGCTGACGGCGCCGTCGTGTGGTCGCGAAACCCGGCGGCCGACACCGACGCGAAGGTCCCGGCTTGGGGCTTCGCGAGCTCTCCGTTGGTGGTCGACGACGTCGTCATCGTCGCCGTCGAAGGCGCGCTCGCCGCCTACGACCTCGCCACCGGCGATCCGCGGTGGTTCGGCCAGGACGGTGGCGATGGCTACAGCTCGCCACATCTGCTGACGATCGGCGGAGTCGCGCAAATCTTACTGATGAGTGGAGCCGGCGCCACCAGCGTCGCGCCGGCCGATGGAACGCTTCTCTGGGAGCACCGGTGGCCGGGCAACGCTCGCATCGTGCAGCCGGCCCTGACCCCGGACGGTGATCTCCTGATCAGCGCCAGCCAGACAACCGGCATGCGCCGCATCGCGGTTGCGCACGAGCCTGGCGGATGGACCATCGAAGAGCGCTGGACGTCGAACCGGCTGAAGCCTTACTTCAGCGACTTCGTCGTCCATGAGGGTCATGCCTTCGGTGTCGACGGCAGCATTCTCGCGTGCATCGACGTCGAGGACGGCAAGCGCAAGTGGAAGGGCGGACGCTACGGCTCCGGCCAGCTTGTCCTGTTGGCCGACCAGGACTTGCTGCTGGTGGTGTCGGAGCAGGGCGAGCTGGCGCTGGTCGTGGCGGCCCCCGACAAATTCACGGAGCTCGCGCGGTTCCCGGCGATCGAGGGCAAGACCTGGAACCACCCGGTGCTGGTCGGCGACGTCCTGCTGGTTCGCAACGGCCAGGAGATGGTCGCGTTCCGGCTGTCCCTCGCGGGCGGCTGACGGGAGTTGCACAGGTGTGGTCGCCAGTTATTATGGAGCTACCAGCCAGGGCAGATTCGTATCAAAGAACGCAACCGTCTTGTGTGAGTCAAGATCGGTTTTGTGTAGATTACATGCGCTGTCGTGATGTGCCTCGGGGCGTTTCGCAGCACCCGGTAAAGAAACCCCTATATCAGAAAGCCCCCGTCTACAGCAGACGGGGGCTTTCTGTTTTGCGCTTCGAGCGGTCATCAGGCGGTAGTATCAATCAGCCTCCCCCTCTCGGCCAGGGTCGGAGCGGGGATGCTGGAGGCCTGTTCCATCCTGGGGGCCGAGTAGTCCCGGACCTGCGTCCGGAAGGAGGCCACTTCCCGAACCTGGGGTTCCGTGGCTTCGAGGAGCTGCAGAGCGGTTGCGGCGAAGGCACCACGTCCGGAAACGATGGGGTTAAGGGTCATGGGGGGGCTCCTTTTCTTTTTTCCAGTCGTCCATTACCTGTTTGGTGCGGCGCAGGAGGTGTTCGTCTTTTTCTTTGCGGACGTCCATCGGGTCGCGGCCGGACCAGTCGTAGTAGCCCTGTCCCGATTCCAGGCCGGTTTTTCCGCTTGCGACCATGTCCTGGAGGTAGGCGAGGGGTTCTTCCCATCCGCCCAGGGTTTTCCACAGGTGACCGGCGACCCGGACGTGCATGCTGAGGCCGTTGATGTCGCGCTGCTCTAAGGGACCGGCCGTGGTGAAGCGGGGGGCCAGACCCAGGCGGAAGGCCAGGTCGATGTCTTCTGTTTTCGCCACGCCGGTGGCCAGAAGGTGTACGGCCTCCCGGATGATGGCGTGCTGGAGACGGTTGATCAGGAAGCCGAGGATGTCCCGGTTGACGCGCAGGGCGAGCCAGCCCAGGTTTTCCCAGATGGCGACGATCCGATCCATGGCCTCTTCCGAAGTGTGGTCCGAGCGGATGACCTCCACCACCGGCACAATATGTCCCGGCTGGACGAAGTGGGAGCCGGCGATGCGGCTTTTGTGCGCGGCCCGGTCCGCGAGCCGGGTGATGGGCAGGCCGGAGGTGTTGCTGGCCAGCAGGACGTCGGGCGGGGCCAGGGCGTCTATTTGCTGGAAGAGGGTCTGTTTGGCTTTCAGGTCTTCGGTGATGGTTTCAAGGACAAAGGTTGCGCCTGTTACGGCATCTTTCAGGTCGGTTGTGGTCCGGATCCGCTGCAGGACGTTTTCGGGCGTTTCCCCACGCAGCCTGTCGTGGCGGTGGAGGTCTCCGGCATAGCGGCGGAGGTTGTCAAAGGCCCGGTCCAGGGTCTGTTGCCGCCGGCTGACCAGGCAGGTTTCCCGGCTGCTCAGGGCGAGTACAAGGGCGATCTGGCTGCCCATCAGGCCGGCGCCGACCACGGTTGTTTTCTCTAAGAAGAGGTTCCGGCTCATGGGGTGTTCCCCGCGACCTCTTTGAGCGCCCCACCTGCTGCCTCCAGCGTGCGGTCGATGTCATCGTCCGACAGGGCCAGCGAGAGGTAGAGCTTTCCGGTGGGGTTGACGAAGATGCCGCGTTTGATCAGTTCGATGCCAAAGCTCTGGACGGCCTCTGTATCCGCTTGCAGGGTGTCGGCGTGGTTGCGGATGTCCGCATCCGTAAAGAAGGGCTGAAGTACCGGGCCTTCTCCAATGACCTGGAGGGGGAGGCCCAGGTTTTTGCCCAGGGCTTCCAGGCCCGTTCTGAGCCGGTCGGAGAGGGCGTAGAGCCGGGGGTAGACGCCCTCTTTTTCCAGTTCGTCCAGGGTGGCCAGTCCGGCGGAGGTGCTGATGGGGTTGCCGTTTGTGGTGCCGCTGATGAAGACGGGGGGGGACGTCTGCCTTCGATCCGCACAGGCCATCAGGTCTGCCCGGCCGCACACGGCGGCTAAGGGGTAGCCTCCGCTGATGGTTTTGCCGTAGACGGCCAGGTCGGGCGCCACGCCGTAGCGTTCCTGGGCTCCGCCCCAGGCGATGCGGAAACCGGTGACGACTTCGTCGAAGATCAATATTACTCCCTGCGCCCGGGTGACCTCTCTCAAGCTTTCCAGGTAGCCGGGCTCGGGCCGAATGGCCCGCTGAAGCGGTTCGAGGATGACGGCTGCGAGTTCGCTGCCGTGGGTTTTGACGATGTCGGCCGCCGCTCCGGGATCGTTGAACGGGGCGACCAGCACGGTCTGTGAGGCCCCCCTGGGAATGCCTCCGGAATCGGCGACCGGCGCCGGGTAGTCCGCAGGCTTTGAGGGTGCGGCGGATTGCTGGGCGTAGTCGTGTCCGCCGTGCCACCCGCCTTCAAATTTGAGTATTTTCTCGCGGCCGGTAAAGGCCCGGGCCAGGCGGATGGCGGAGAAGGTGCCTTCGGTGCCGGAGGAGGTGAACCGGATCTGTTCTCCGCAGGGCACGGCGTTCACAATTCGCTCGGCCAGGCGGATGGCCGGTTCGTTGAGTCCATAAAAAGTGGACCCCAGGCCCGCCTGTTCCCGGACGGCAGCCACCACGGCCGGGTGCGCGTGCCCCAGGATGAGGGGGCCGGAGCCCATCACGTAGTCGATGTATTCCCGGCCCGTTACGTCGTATAACCGGCTGCCTTCTCCCCGGTGGAAGACCGTGGCCACTTCCTCGGGCATCCGGAACATTCCCAGGCTGCCGCCGGCCAGGTACCGGTCGGCCCGTTCGAGCAGTTTTCCCGCCTCTCCGTTGTTCATCTCTGACTCCCTTCTGTCGATTGTTGCCGATCCAAGGTGAATTTCCCAAAGATATCGACGTGGAGGGCGTTTGTCACGTGTTTTTCTGGCGTCCAAATAAGCCTTGCGCGGGCGTCGGGTGTGTCGTAAAATACCGGGTGTTCATCTCTGTATAGCAGCGTCCGGATGCGTATTGAAAATATCGGCATTATTCCCTTAAATATGAGGTATTTATTCGGGTTGCATCACCTTCTAAGAATGCGAGGTTTGGTGTGAAGATTACAGATATTGAGGCGATTTCGCTCAGGATGCCCTTTTTGCCCGAGATGGCGCCGTTTATGCACCTGTCGCAGAAGACGCTGGGGGATGTGACGCTCTACCGGGTTAGGCTGGCTTCCGGAGCGGTCGGGTACGGGGATCAGATGGGGGCGCCCACCGAGGTGGACGGGTTCATCGGCCGGGACGCGGTGGCGGGATTGCGGGATATGATGCACGGGGGGGGTGCAGATGGCCTGTTACGATGCGGTGGGGAAGGCTCTCGGGCTGCCGGCGCACGCGCTGATGGGCCGGCAGGTCCGGCGCCGGGTGCCCTTTGCCTACTGGGCTATCGATCTTCCTCCCGAGGTTTATGTAAAGCAGACCCGGCATGCCGCATCCCTGGGGCATCAGACGTTTAAGTTCAAGACCCGGCCCTGGTGGGATATCGTGGAACAGATTGAGGCCGTGTCCAAGGTTGCGCCGCCGGGGTTCGCGTTCTGGCTGGATTTTAACGGCCACCTCCGGGAAGCCCGCCAGGCGCTGCCGGTTCTTCAGGAACTGTCCCAATATGATTGCGTGGGCGGGTTCGAGTCGCCGATTCCACAGCGGGATGCAGAGGGCTACAGGATTCTGTGCCGCAAGATCGACCGGCCGATTGCCGCCCATTACGGCAGCGGCTGCTGCCACGTGAGGTCGGACCCGGAGTTTGACAAGGGCACACCGGCCGGGGTTCAGATTGCAAGGCGGCTCTGCGACGGGTTCGTGCTGGGGGGCGAAGATGTGGAGACGATCCGTCAGCGCGCCGGTGTGGCCGATGAGGCCCGGATGCCGTTCTGGATTCAGTCGGTGGGGACGGGGCTTCGGGCGGCCTGGGTGGCCCATCTGGCGTCGACCTGCAGGCAGGGGCTGCTGACCCACCTGGCCGCGCATGAGATCCGTCAGCGGGATATTGCATTGGCGCCAAAGCCTGTTTCGGGGTGGATGCCGGTTCCGGAAGGGCCGGGGCTGGGGGTTGAGGTGGACGAGGCGGCGGTTGAAGCGCAGCGAGTCCAACCGTCCGATCCCGCTCTCCGCCGTATTTCCACGGTGGTCTATCCCGACGGCCTGCGGTGGCATTTTGGAGGCGAACACCAGCGGCACGAGGCGTTTTATTTCGGCGATCTGCCGGGGTTTGTGCGGGGCATCCGGCTGGAGATTCGGGTGGATGATGGGGGAAAGGATTTTGAGGATTTGTACAGGCGGTGTGTCGCGGCGCCGGTGGTGGAAGGGGGATGAGAGGGGGGTAGTGAAAAGTGAAAATGGGAGGTTCCCTTCTTGAGCGTTGTTGCAGGTGTCACGCCCTTTTTTTGAACCAGGGTGGGGAGACGATCCAGTGAATCGTCCGGGGTGGTGTAGACGCGGAGAGCGTAGAGAACCACGACACGGGCGGGATGTTGTGGTTTTTTCTTTCGTCGCTCAAGAGGATCTCATGAGTGAGCAGCAAGAACCTTTGACGACCTATTCCTGCATTATCCCCCATGCGGCTGAGCCCCGTGTTCTTCTCTTCCAGGGCGAGGAGGGATGGTCACTGCCCTACATTGAACATAGAAGGAGCTGGTTCCCCAACGATGTGAAGGCGATTGATCGGGCGATGCAGGATCGGCTGGGTATTGTTGTGACCGTGCTTCGTCATATTCGGGCAGCATACGCCCGGCCGCTTTGATTTTCCGTGGGAAGTCAGCGATGACGGCAGCCGGGCACGAACGGCGTCGTGGGGGCTTGAAGTGGCGGCCGGGGCAAGAGTAGATGTACCGAGAAGAGGTGATGACGTTGCTGCAGGTTCACAATCTGACGGTTTTCTTCGGGGCGACGAATGTGCTGGATTCGATTTCTTTCGGATTGAGTGGTGGTGAAGCGATTTCTATTGTGGGGGCAAACGGCTCCGGGAAAACAACGCTGATCAGATGTCTGGTTGGTGAGATCCGGGACTATACCGGCGAGGTTGTTTTAAACCGGCAGGTGAAGGTGTCTTATCTTCCCCAAGACGATGAGAACGGTTTTGAGGGGACCGCTCTTGAAAAGATCCTGTCCTTTGACGAGAAGCTGCTGGCGCTTTACAGGGGAATTCAGGAGGAACGGCACGATCTTATACAGGAGTATTATGAACTGGGAGGATATAAGAAAGAGGACCGGGTCAGGGTGTATGCGGTGAACTTCGGGATTGTGGATATCCTGGAGGAGCGGTATGCGGATTTGTCCCGAGGCCAGCAGAGAAAGGTGGATGTTGTCGGGACCCTGGTTTCAGACGCGGACTTGATGATTTTTGATGAGCCGATCAACTTTCTGGATATACGCGGGATTACCGCTTTCGAGGAAGGGGTGAAGACGGCAAAACGGCGTGGAAAGTCCGTCATGATTGTCAGTCACGACCGGGAGCTTATCGACAATGTTGCGGATCGGACGCTTTATCTGGAAAGAGGAAAGATCTTTTCTGTTGAGGGGGGCTACTCCGTTGCCTTAGACCACAAGGAGAGGGAATTCAGCTCACGGGTGGAACGGGCCAGGGTTCTGAAAAATAAGATCAACGCGCTCCAGGAGGATATGCGGCGGCGGATGGGCTGGGGAATCAGCAGGGAGAACGAGAGCCACGATTCTTCAAGCAGGCGGCTGGCCGGGAAGATGATGAAGAGCGCCAAGGTGATTGAGCGGCGAGTGGAAAAGAGGGTGGAGGAGTTGAAGAGGGAAAAGCCCTGGATTGAGAAGGAGATCAAGCTGAGTTTTCCCGAATATCATGTGGACAGAAGGGTTCTTGGAAGTCTGGAGGAGGTTTGCAAGCGCTTCGGGTCGAGACAGGTTCTGGACAAGATGCGTCTTACGGTTGAGACAAGAGACAGGATTTCTATTATGGGGGAAAACGGAGCCGGGAAAACGACGCTGCTGAATCTGATTACGGGAAAAATGAAGCCGGATTCAGGGGATCTCTACTTCAACGCCAGTGTGAAGGTCGGATACGTGACCCAGGGGCTGGATGGGTTCTATGAAAGGGAAATCTTCTTGCATAATTTCCTGGAGGTGGAGTACGGGGAGAGCGAGATCAGGCAATTTCTGGGAGCGGCGAAGCTGACCGGTGACAAGGTGCTCCGGCCGATTCACAGGTTGAGTTACGGCGAGTTGATGCGAGGGGCGATTGTGAAGATGATCCTGGAACGAGTGGAGTTTCTGATCTTAGATGAACCGACGACGCATCTGGATATCGAGTCCGTTGAGGTGCTCGAACGACTGCTCAAGGAGTTTTCGGGTGGGTTTATTGTTGTGAGCCACGACAGGCGGCTGATTTCCAATATATCGGATGAGATCTATCTCTTGAAAAAAGGGCGATTGGAGAGGTTGTGATAATGTGTTCCTCTGGATCAAGCTTATGAAAATCATCTATTCGGAAAAGCACAATCGGCACGCTCCGCCTTATCAATTTTTGGGGGGTAGGATGGCGCCGTACCCGGAAGTTCCGGAACGGGCGGAGCGGATTCTGCAAGCTCTGAACGCGCGGGGGGTCGCGGAGGTGGTGTTTCCCCGGGCGTTTTCGCCAGATGCGGTTCGGGCAGTGCATGATCCCGGCTATCTGCATTACTTAGAGCACGCATATGCAGCGTGGGTAGACGCGGGGGGAACATCGGAGGCCGGGCTTACTCCGGATACGTTTGCGATGCGGTCGTTGAAGGGGAAGCCGGATACGCTCATCCATCAGGCGGGGTATTACTGTTTTGAGACGCAAACGCCGATTCTGGAAGGGACGTACGGGGCGGCGTGGGCCTCTGCGGGATGCGCGCTGACCGGAGCGGACCTGCTCCTGGAGGGGGAACGGGCGGCCTACGCGCTCTGCCGGCCGCCGGGGCACCACGCGGGGCGGGATGTTTACGGGGGGTACTGTTATCTGAACAATGCGGCGATTGCCGCGATGCGGTTGAGCCGGGAGGGGCGGGTGGCTATTCTGGATATTGACTTCCATCACGGAAACGGGACGCAGGATATTTTTTATGATTCCAATGAGGCACTGTTCGTGTCGATCCATGCCGATCCCAATCGGAAATATCCGTATTTCAGCGGGTTTGCCGATGAGCAGGGGCAGGGAGAAGGCCGGGGGTTCACCCGAAATTTTCCGCTGGAGGCGGGGGTGGATGAGGCGCGATACTTGGAGGTACTGAATCTGGCGCTGGATGCGATTCGGGCGTTTGAACCGGCGTTCATAGTGGTTTCGCTGGGGGTGGATATTTATCAGGGAGATCCGCTGGGGGATTTTGAGCTGTCGGTAGAAGCGTTTACACGCATCGGGGAACGGCTCGGACAGACCGCGCTGCCCGCGCTTCTGGTGCAGGAGGGGGGGTACGATCTTGAGACGGTGGGGGTATGTGTGGGGAATGTATTACAGGCTTTAGATCGAACGGAACAGGAGCCGTGTTCGGTCCGGTAGTTAAGGCTTGACGCTTACGGCCTTTGTGATATATTTCATAATACACGACAAAACTTAATCTGACCTAAAATATGGAGGATCAATCAGTATCCAAAGACAGTGAAAGAACTCCTGGATGTGATCCTGTATATTGAGCAGAACATACTGCAAATGGTCCAATCCATATCGAAACAGGCTTTTCTCTTTGCATCCGTGTTTTTTGATCTTCAACGGTTTTGTCTTTGCGATCCATTCTCCTACCAGATGAGCCCAGGTGAGGGCAATGGCTAAAAGCGCGATGAGTTTTTCGATTCGTTCCAGATGGATCAGATGGGTCTGTTCCAGATCGAAGCCTCGGCTTTTCAACGCGGCGAACAGGACTTCAATTCCCCACCGTTTTTTGTAATCCTCCAGCGGTTTTCGACCTTTACACTTGCTGGCAACGATGAGAAATTCGTCAGGTAATCGGATGACAGACAAATACAGATGATGACCATAGATCAGACGGGGTTTACGCAGGATGCGCTCTTGGTGAATGTGCAGGTCGGCAAACAAGCATCGAAGCGCGATGTCCCCTTTGCCATTTAGGGTTTTGGCGTTTTCCTTGACGCGGATGGCAAAGCCTAAGGCTTGCGCATCTAACCACGCAAACCATTCTTGCCCAATGAATTCCCGGTCTGCAACGATGACCTGAATCAGGTTTTTATCCACCAACTTCAAGACCCGTTCCATCAACTGGATACGCTCATCGGTGTTGGAGTTGCCCTTTTTGGGCAGCAGTATCCAGCAGATGGGAAATGCAACGCCTTGATAGACACTCCCGGCGGTGAGAATATTGATGGTCAGTTTGCCGAAGCTCCAGGTCGTCCGATCTATCGAGATGGTAAAGTCCGACTTGATCGGCAAGAGATGCAGGATCAAGTCGGCCACCAGGTCATAGGACAGATTAAACTCACTGAAGAAACGTTGGATTCTGCGATAGTTGGACTTCTGCTTGGCTTTGCCGTTGAGGGCGTTGGCCAGTTTGGTGAAGTTGACGGTTGTGAGCTTGATGAGAGACACAATGAAGGCGGCGATGAATTTTACCCGGGCCTTATGACAGGGTAAATACCATTGCATCACGTCGTGTAATTCATTAACTTGAGGAGACATAGACCTGTGTTTGATGATGGATGAGTTGTTGGATCTTGACAACCCAAACTTAACTCATTTCACCACTCAGCGCAGGTCTTTTCCTTTTTTGTCGTGTACCATGGATATATTTAGAAAGCCTTAACTGATTGTTTCTCTATCTGAGCGTTGCTTGATGGTTTTTTCAGACCGAATATTCTCCTGCCATACAGGCTTATAGATGCCCCAGATTTTTCACCGCAGTACCAATACCCTTTCCAAAATCAGCATCTTTGGCGCTGTGTTTTTTGTCGCAGCGTTAATATGGCTCGTCCTGGTCATTAACCGCTCGTCTTATGTGACGCAGGCCGAGGTGGTACGTGCGCAGCCGGTGCCGTTCAGTCACAAGCACCACGTGACGGGCATCGGGATCGATTGCCGGTACTGCCATACCCCGGTTGAAGAGTCCTCCTTTGCCGGAATTCCTCCTACAGAGACCTGCATGACCTGCCATTCCCAGATCTGGTCCGACAGCCCGATGCTGGAGACGGTCCGGGAGAGTTTTCGGTCCGGGAAGCCGATTGCGTGGACACGGGTCCACGATTTGCCCGATTTCGCTTATTTCAACCACAGCATTCATGTGCATAAGGGAATCGGCTGCCAGACCTGCCACGGGCAGGTGGACCAGATGCCCCTGATGTGGAAGGCGAAGTCGCTGCACATGGAGTGGTGCTTAGAGTGCCACCGGGAGCCGGAACGTTTTGTGAGGCCCCGCGACCAGGTGTTTAATATGAAGTGGGAGCCGTCGGTTGATCAGATGGCGCTGGGGACGCAGCTTGTGAAGGCGTACAACATTCAAAAACTTACGGATTGTTCGATATGCCACCGATGAGAGATACGAGAAAAAAAGACGGGCTTGACCTGAATGCGATCCGGGCGCAACTTGCCGGGACCGGCGGGCAGGCGTACTGGCGCAGCCTTGAGGAGCTGGCCGATACCGAGGCGTTTCGGGAATTTCTGCATCGAGAGTTTCCCGAGGGGGCTTCGGAGTGGCACGATCCGGTCGGTCGCCGCCAGTTCTTAAAGCTGATGGGGGCTTCGCTGGCTTTTGCCGGCCTGACGGCGTGTACGGTCCAGCCGGTTGAGAAGCTGGTGCCGTACGTGCGCGCTCCGGAGGAGAGTGTGCCGGGCAGGCCGCTCTTTTTTGCCTCGGCCCATACGCTGGGCGGATTCGCCAGCGGGGTGCTGGTGGAGAGCCACATGGGGCGTCCTACAAAGGTTGAGGGGAATACCGAGCATCCGGCCAGCCAGGGCGCAACGGACGTGTTTGCCCAGGCGTCGGTGCTGTCGCTGTACGATCCGGACCGTTCGCAGGTGGTGAAGCGCGCGGGGCGGATTGCAACCTGGAGCGGTTTTTTAGATGCGGCGGCGGTGGAACTGGCCAGACAGCAGCTTACTAAGGGCGCCGGGCTTCGGGTGCTGACCGGGGCGGTGACGTCGCCGACGCTGGCCGAGCAGATGGCGGCCCTGCGCGAACGGTTTCCGACGGCGAAGTGGCACCAGTACGAGCCGGTGGGACGGGACAATGTCCGGGCCGGGGCCCGGCTGGCTTTTGGCGAGGTGGTAGAGACGCAGTACCGGTTTGATCGGGCGAGGGTGATTTTTTCGCTGGACGCCGATTTTCTTTCGTGTGGTCCCGGCAGTCTGCGGTACGCGCGGGCGTTTGTGGACGGACGGCAGGTGCGCGAGGGTCAGGAGGAGATGAACCGGCTCTACGCGGTGGAGTCCACGCCGACCAATACGGGGGGGATGGCCGATCACCGGCTGCCCTTGCAGGCCGGAGCGATTGAGGGGTTTGCCCGGGCGGTTGCAGCAGGCCTGGGGGTGGAGGCCGGGCCGGGCGACAGCGGCGGCAACGATGCGTGGGTGGCCGCGTTGGTTAGGGATCTTCAGGAGCATCGGGGAGAGAGCGTCGTGGTGGCGGGAGACTGGCAGCCGCCGGAGGTCCACGCGCTGGCCCATGCGATGAACCATGCGCTGGAGAACGTGGGCCGGACCGTGATCTATACCGATCCGGTGGAGGCCGATCCGGTGGATCAGACCGAATCGCTCCAGGAGCTGGTGGACGATATGGCGGCGGACCAGGTGGAGATGCTGGTGATGCTGGGCGGCAACCCGATTTTGACTGCGCCGGCAGATTTCCGTTTCGCCGAACAGCTTGCCAGGGTGCGCATGCGCGTTCATTTGAGTCCCTACGAAGATGAGACCTCCGCACTCTGTCACTGGCACATTCCCGAGGCGCACGCCTTAGAGGCGTGGAGCGACGCCCGGGCCTACGACGGGACGGTTACGGTTCTCCAGCCTTTGATCGAACCGCTCTACGGCGGGAAGTCGGTACACGAAGTGCTGGCGGTGCTTCTGGGGTCGGCCGGCCGTTCGGGGTACGATATCGTGCGGGACTCCTGGAAAGGCCGCGCTCCGTCCGGGGATTTCGAGGCGTTCTGGCGGCGGTCGCTGCACGATGGGGTGGTGGCGGGAACGGCGCTGCAGCCCGGGAAAGTGGTTTTAAAGGGCGATTTTTTCAAGCAGCGGCCGGAGGAGCAGAACGGCGGGCTGGAGGTGATCTTCCGGCCCGATCCCACGATCTGGGACGGCCGCTTTGCAAATAACGGCTGGCTGCAGGAACTGCCCAAGCCGATTACCCGGCTGACGTGGGAGAATGCGGCGCTGGTGGGGGTGGAAACGGCCGATCGTTTGGAGCTGGTGAACGGTGAGGTGGTTGAGCTGCACTACAGGGGGCGATCGGTTCGGGCGCCTGTCTGGATCGTGCCGGGCCACCCGGCGGATTCGGTGACGGTGCACTTAGGCTACGGGCGGACACAGGCGGGCCGGGTGGGGAACGGCGCGGGGTTCAATGCGTATGCGCTTCGGACGTCGGATGCGCCCTGGTTCGGGTCGGGGCTGGAGGTGCGAAAGACGGGCGAGCAGCGCCGGCTGGCGTGTACGCAGACCCACCACAGTATGGAGGGGCGGCACCTGGTGCGGGCGGGGACGATTGAGGAGTACCGGGAGAACCCGCACTTCGTGCACGAGATGGGGCACGATCCCGCTCCGGAGCTGACACTTTACGATTCCGACGAACACCGGTCGGAAGGGTACGCCTGGGGCATGACCATTGATCTAAACGCCTGCACCGGGTGCAACGCCTGTACGGTGGCCTGCCAGTCGGAGAACAATATTCCGGTGGTGGGGAAGGAGGAGGTGCTCAACGGGCGGGAGATGCACTGGATCCGAGTGGACCGGTATTACAAGGGAGATCTGGACAATCCGGAGCTGTACAACCAGCCGGTGCCCTGCATGCAGTGTGAGAACGCCCCCTGCGAGCTGGTCTGTCCGGTGGCGGCGACCGTTCACAGCGAGGAGGGGCTGAACGATATGGTTTACAACCGCTGCGTGGGCACCCGCTACTGCGCCAACAACTGCCCCTACAAGGTGAGGCGGTTCAATTTTCTTCAGTATGCGGATGAGGAGACGCCCAGCCTGAAACTGTTGAACAATCCGGATGTGACGGTGCGGGCACGGGGGGTGATGGAGAAGTGTACCTATTGCGTGCAGCGGATCAATGCGGCCCGCATTACGGCGAAAAAAGAGGACCGGGAGATCCGGGACGGCGAGGTGGTGACGGCCTGCCAGGCGGCCTGCCCCACCGGGGCGATTGTGTTTGGAGATATCAACGATCCGAACAGCCGGGTTTCCAGGCTGAAGGCCACGCAGTTGAACTACGGTCTGTTGACCGAGCTGAATACGCGGCCGCGCACGACGTACTTAGCGCGGCTGAGAAATCCGAATCCGGAGATCGCGCATGGGTAGCGGGACACAATCCGATTCCGAACGGCCCGTCTCTGTGATCGAACCGGGACATACGTACGGGTCCATCACCGATAAGATCAGTTCGATTGTGGTGACCCGGCGGACGCCCCTGGTGTGGTTCATCGGCTTCGGGATTGCGTTTTCCCTCACGATGGTGCTGATGGTGTCCATCGCCTATCTGGTGGTTAAGGGCACGGGTATCTGGGGAATCAACAATCCGGTGGGGTGGGGGTTTGCGATTATCAATCTGGTCTGGTGGATCGGGATCGGACATGCCGGGACGCTGATTTCGGCGATTCTCCTGCTTTTGCGCCAGGAGTGGCGGACGTCCATCAACCGGTTTGCCGAGGCGATGACGATTTTTGCGGTGATGTGCGCGATTATTTTTCCGTTTCTGCATACGGGCCGGCCCTGGCTGGCTGCGTACTGGCTGCTGCCCTATCCCAATACAATGGGGGTGTGGCCCCAGTTCAGGAGCCCCCTGATGTGGGATGTGTTTGCGATTTCGACTTATGGGGCGGTTTCGTTTCTGTTCTGGTTTGTGGGGTTGATCCCGGACCTGGCGACGCTGCGAGATCGGACTGAGAACCGGTGGGCACGCGCGGTCTACGGGATGCTGGCGATGGGATGGCGGGGGTCTGCGATACACTGGTATCGGTATGAGACGGCGTACCTGCTGCTGGCCGGCCTGGCCACGCCGCTGGTTATTTCCGTGCATACGGTGGTGAGTTTCGATTTTGCTATCGGCATTGTTCCGGGATGGCATGCCACGATTTTCCCACCCTATTTTGTTGCGGGCGCAATCTATGCAGGGTTTGCGATGGTGCTGACGCTTGCCATTCCCCTGCGCAAGCTCTACGGGCTGGAGGACTTCATCACCGGCAGGCATCTCAACAATATGGCCAAGGTTCTCTTAGCAACCGGCCTGATTGTTGCCTACGGATATATGATGGAGGCTTTTACGGCCTGGTACAGCGGAAGTCCGTACGAAGGATATATGATTTTGAACCGGATGACAGGGCCTTATGCAACCACGTACTGGTCGCTGATTTTCTGCAATGTGGTGGCGGCTCAGGCGCTCTGGTTCGAACGGGTTCGGTCCAGTACGCTGGGCCTTTTTGTGGTTGCTATGTTTGTGAATGTGGGGATGTGGCTGGAGCGGTTCATTATTGTGGTGACGAGCCTTCACCGCGATTATATGCCTTCTGCGTGGGGCATGTACTCGGGAACCTTCTGGGACTGGTCACTTTATATTGGGACGATCGGGCTCTTCTTTACGCTGATGTTCCTCTTTCTTCGGGTTATGCCGATGATCTCGATTTTTGAGATGCGTACGCTCGTGCCTTCCGAGGCTGAGGATAAAAAGTGATAGGTGTCGATGGCTAAGAGGTTACCGATATACGGCCTGATGGCCGAGTTTGACAATCCGGATGCGCTGGTTCAGGCGGCGCAGAACGCCTATGAGGCGGGATATCGGAAGATGGATGCCTATTCCCCTATGCCGATTGAGGGACTGGCCGAGGCGATCGGGTTTAAACGGCCCCGGCTCCCACTTATTGTGCTGATAGGTGGGCTTCTTGGAGGATTGGGGGGATATCTGCTGCAGTACTATACCTCGGTGATCGCCTACCCTGTTAATGTGGGGGGACGGCCGTTTCACAGCTGGCCGGCGTTTGTTCCGATAGCCTTTGAAACGACCATCCTGGCAGCGGCCGGAGCGGCCGTGCTGGGCATGCTGGCCTTAAACGGCCTGCCGATGCCCTACCACCCGGTGTTCAATGTGCCGAATTTCAAGCTGGCGACTCGGGATCGGTTTTTTTTCTGCATTGAGTCCAGAGATCCCGGGTTCGATCTCGTGGAGACGAAGCGGTTCTTAGAGAGCCTGAATCCATTAGAGGTGTCCGACGTTGAATCATAAAAAGACAGGGATCAATAAAAGCAATTTCGGAATGCGGATTTCGGAATGCGGATTTAAAATCTTCTATTCCGCAATCCGCAATCCACAATCCGCAATTTATCTGTGTGTCCTGGTGCTGGGGTGCAGCGGGGAGACCGGTTTGGAAGCGCTGCGGCAGGCGATGTACGATCAGCCCAAGTACGAGCCGTTTGAGGCGAGCGCGTTTTTTAGAGACGGACGATCCGCGCGGCCCCGGGTGGTGGGGACGGTTGCGCGGGGGCAGTTGCGGATAGACGAGCATTTTTATACGGGTAGGGTCGGGCAGGAGTTGGTGACGACCTTTCCCTTTCCGGTTACACGGGAGGTCCTGGCGCGAGGGCAGGAGCGCTACGATATCTTTTGCACTCCCTGCCACGACCGGGCCGGCGCCGGGCAGGGGATGGTGGTGAAGCGCGGTTTCCGCGCGCCGCCCTCTCTCCACATCGATCGTCTGCGCGCTGAATCGGTCGGGCACTTTTTCGATGTGATTACAAATGGCAATGGGGCGATGTACAGTTATGCCTCCCGGATTGCTCCGGAGGACCGGTGGGCGATTGTGGCTTATATCCGGGCGCTGCAGCTGAGCCAGCACGCAGGGCTGGAAGATGTGCCCGCAGAGGTACGCCGGCAGCTTGAAGGTGAGTAGGTGAGATGGAACAAACAGAGTCCTTAGATCATCCCCTTTTGAATCGCGTCCAGCAGCGGTCGCTTGTGGTTGGCGTGGTGGCCCTTTCGGCCTGCGTTGGGGGCGCGTTGTTGGACCCGGCGCAGTTTTTTCAGGCTTATCTGGTGGGGTACCTCTTCTGGGTGGGGATTGCCCTGGGGTGTCTGGGCCTGGTGATGCTGCACCATCTGGTCGGAGGCGGCTGGGGGTTTCTGATCCGGCGGCTGCTGGAGGCGGGCATCCGAACGTTTCCGCTGCTGGCACTGCTGTTTGTTCCGGTGCTTGTGGGGATGCACGAGCTGTATGTGTGGACGCACGCCGATCTGGTGGCGTCGGACGAGATTCTGCTGCACAAGCGCCCGTATCTCAATATTCCTTTTTTTGTCGTGCGGACAGCGATCTACTTTCTGATCTGGATCGGCGCCGGCCATTTTCTGAGCCGGTGGTCGCTGGAACAGGACCGGACCGGAGACGCTTCGCTTACCCGCCGCATGCAGACGTTGAGCGGCCCCGGGCTGGTGGTGTTCGGGTTGAGCGTGACGTTTGCGTCGATCGACTGGGTGATGTCGCTGGAGCCGCACTGGTTTTCGACCATTTATGGCATGATTTTTATTATTGGACAGGCGCTGGCCGCACTGGCTCTGAGCATTGTCTGGGTAGTCGGGCTGTCGGATCGGGAGCCGCTGTCGGAGGTGATGTCCCCCCGGTATCTGAGGGACCTGGGAACGCTGATGTTCGCCTTTGTGATGCTGTGGGCCTATGTCTCCTTCTCCCAGTACCTGATCATCTGGTCGGGCAACCTGGCGGAGGAGGTGCCCTGGTACCTCCAGCGGACGGCAGGCGCCTGGGGGTGGATCGCGCTGATGGTGGTTCTGTTTCATTTTGCGCTGCCTTTTTCGCTGCTGCTTTCCAGGCATGTTAAGCGGCGGGCAAAGGTGTTAACGACGATTGCGGGGGGGATGCTTTTGATGCGTCTGGTTGATCTGTTCTGGTACGTTGTGCCGGCGTTTGGTGGACACGGCGAGGCGCATGCGCACGCCGCGTTTCCCGCCGCCGGGATCTGGATGTATCTGGCGGCGCCGGCGGGTATCGGAGGGCTGTGGCTTGCGTTTTTTGCCAGGCAGTTGAAGGGGAAGGCGCTTCTGCCTCTTCGCGATCCCGGTTTAGAAGAGGCGTTTGCTTCTGGTGAAGGGCATTAAACGATGGACGAAGCGAGGCACGAGGCCGGTTCGGCCGGTCGGGGATACGAGGTTGCAGACGCGAAGGTCGGGCTTCTGGTTGCGGCGGGGGGTGTGTTGCTGGTGCTGATGGTACTCGCCGCGATTCTGATGGCAGGGATGTTCGGCCTGCTGGCAAAGCGCAAGGCCGCAGGGGACGCGCCTCCCTCGCCGATGGCGGAGTTTCGGCAGCCGCCTCCCGGGCCCCGGCTGCAGACCGATCCATCCGAGGAGCTGAAAAGTGTGCGGGCCTCTGCAGATGCGCTGCTGACGCAGTATGGATGGGTGGACCGCGAGAATCGGATTGTCCGAATTCCCGTGTCGCGGGCGATAGATCTGCTGGCGGAGCGCGGGCTGCCGGTGAGGGAGGGTGGGGGGAGATGAGAGGCAGAGGTCAGGGGTCAGGGGTCAGGGGTCAGGGGTATAGACCTTTATTCGCAGGGTTCCTTTTTTGCGTTTTTCTCTTTACAGGAGCCGTTTCGGTAGATGGGCAGAACGGGACGCCCGCGGTTTTGCAGGAGATCGGCATTGATCAGCGGTTGGGGGAGGCGGTTCCCCTGGGGCTGGCGTTCCGCGATGAGGAGGGCGCGGAGGTTCTTCTGGGCGACTATTTTGGACGCAGGCCGGTTGTTCTGGCCCTTGTGTACTACGAATGCCCGATGCTCTGTACGCAGGTGCTGAACGGCCTGCTGACGGGTCTGCGCGCGGTTTCGTTCGATGCGGGAGACGCGTTTGAGGTGGTGGCGGTGAGTTTTGATCCGGACGAGTCTCCCACGCTGGCGGCGGCGAAGAAGGCGGAATACATCGGGCGCTACGGGCGAGAAGGGGCCGCACAGGGTTGGCATTTTCTCACCGGCGATCAGGCGTCGATCGCGTCGCTGACCCGGGCCGTGGGGTTCCGGTATGTGTACGATCCCGGGTCGGATCAGTTCGCCCACGCAAGTGGGGTTATGGTTTTGACCCCCGGGGGGAAACTGGCCCGATATTTTTACGGCATCGAGTACGCGCCCCGGGATCTGCGCCTGGGGTTGATCGAGGCATCGGAGAACAGGATCGGGTCGGTGGTGGACCAGGTGCTGCTTTATTGTTTTCATTACGATCCGCGAACGGGGAAGTACGGGGTTGTGATTATGAATGTGATCCGGCTGGCCGGAGCGGCGACGGCTCTGGCGCTGGGGGGTTTTGTGGTTGTGATGCTGCGCCGGGAACGGCGCGGGCGGGCGAGGCAGGAAATTGCAAGTTGAAAATTGCACATGGCAGATTGCTCGCCGGTTGTGGTTGATTCCGGGATGTCTTGTGATGGCGATTTCGTGCAGCAGGGACCCCGGACGATTTCCCGAATCCACACCGGCCGATCAGGAGGGGTTCTTTTTAAGGTTGGAGGCCGTTCAAGCTGAGGTGAGGGAGGCAAAACGGACTGCGGACAGGGAGCTGGGCAAGGCCAGCAATTTGACCCTGACGTTTGATTCTATGGGTCGGAAGGGCGTGGCCGAGCAGGCCAAGAAGCGGTTCAGGGAGCAGCGGGAACAGATTGAGGGGCCGGTCCGGGAAAAATGGAAGGTTTTTTTGAAGGAGATCGAGGGGCTGGCCGTTCGCAACTGGTACGGCCGGATCGAACGCCTTCCGCTGGGAACACGATCGGAGATGTTACAGCCGAGGTGCGAGATCGCATTCGGCAGGGTGGCGTCGGAAGGTCCGGTTGCAGAAGGCCGTTTGTATTTTTACTGCCGGGGGGACAAACCGATCGAGCGGTTTGGTGAACTGGCGGAACGGGACTGGGTCTATTTCAGTGGTGTGATTCTGCGCGAGCGGTCAAAGAGCGATTCTGTCGCGCTTGAACACCCGGAGATCGATTTCGAGTTGACGGGTGTGGAAAAGGCAGCGCCGCCGTAGCGTTTTTTTATCTTCACAAAGGTGGTTTTGCTTATGATACTGGCCGAGATGACGTCTCCCGAGATTGATGCTTTGCCGCGGGATATTGTGGTGTTGATTCCTGTGGCGTCCTGCGAACAGCACAGCCTGCACCTTCCGGTTTTTACCGATAGCCTGATCGGGGGAGAGGTGGCCCGGCGCGTGCACGAGCGCTGTCCGGACGATGTGCTGGTTTTGCCCGTGCAGTGGCTGGGATACTCCCAGCACCACATCCGGTATCCGGGTACGGTAAGCGCGGTGTCGGAGACCCATCTGCTGATGATGATGGATATCGTCGCTTCGATGGTGGGGCACGGCTTCAAGAAGATTCTGATTCAGAACAGCCATGGGGGCAATGGCGCGAATATTTCGGCTCTGCTGCAGCGGCTGATGGAGCGCTTCGGAGATAGCGGCGTGGAGTTTTATTCGCGGTGGGCCTGGGGCGGAGCGGAGCGGTTGAACGAGATTCGCGAGCTGGGCCCGGGCGGCTCCGGGCATGCGGGAGAGACCGAGACGTCTATGATTCTGGCGATCCGTCCGGAGCTGGTGCGCACCGACCGGCTGGACGCGGACGGGGAGCGCGACGGCATGCGGGTGCCCGGCGTGGCTTCCTACCACCGGTTCGACCAGCGCACGCAGCACGGCGGGGTGGGCGACCCCCGGCCGGCGACCGCCGAGAAGGGGGAGCGTATGCTGGATGCTTCCGCAGACGAGATTGCCGCCCAGATTCTGGAGATTCGGGCATTGAGGCCGCTTGGTTAATGATCGGATTCATCAGGGAGCGCAACGCTGTGAAGGAATTGCTGGAACAGGATTAAGATCCGGGATAGCTTTTGACTTTTCAACGGGTTTCTGATTGAGCGATGTGATGTGGACCGATTTCTCTTTGCTGCCAGAAAACGCCTCTACCTTTGCGACGAAGGTGGACCTGCTCTATTTTACCCTGGTGGGGCTCAGTGTCTTTTTTTCGGCTCTGATCTTCCTGCTGATCCTCTTTTTTTCGATCCGGTACCGCCGACGCTCCGAAGATGAACGGCCCCGGGCGATTCCGGGCGATCTGAGGCTCGAGCTTACCTGGTCGCTGATTCCCCTGGGGATGGCGATGGTGGTGTTTGTGTGGGCGACCAGCCTCTATTTTTCGCTTTTCCACCCGCCCGCCAATGCGATGGAGATCTACGTGGTGGCAAAGCAGTGGATGTGGAAGCTTCAGCATCCGGAAGGGAAGCGGGAGATCAATACGCTGCATGTGCCGGTGGGACAGCCGGTCCGGCTGACGATGACGTCGGAGGATGTGATCCACAGTTTTTTTGTGCCGGCGTTCCGGACGAAGATGGACGTGCTGCCGGGGCGATATACCACGACCTGGTTCGAGGCCACCAAAATCGGTGAATACCACCTTTTCTGTACAGAATACTGCGGCACAAAACATTCAAAAATGATCGGCCGTGTGGTTGTGATGGAACCGGCGGACTACCAGATGTGGCTGAGCGGCAGCAGCGGGGAACCGATGGAGGTTGCAGGCGAGAGGCTGTTCGACCAGCTGGGGTGCAGGACGTGTCACCGGCCGGATTCGGAGGGGCGCGGGCCGGTTGTGGACGGGCTGTTCGGCAAGTCGGTGCAACTGCAAAGCGGGGAGACGGCGATGGCCGATGAGGCGTACCTGCGGGAGTCGATTCTGAACCCGAATGCGAAGCTGCTGGCGGGGTACAAACCGCTGATGCCCACGTTTGAGGGCCAGATCAGCGAAGAGGGTATTTTGCAGCTTATCGAATATATCAAGTCTCTGAAGACACCCGAAAGATGAGGGCTGGGCGATGGGCACGGCAACGGCTGAAGATGTGAGGTCCGAAGGTCGCCAGCACTATCTGAATGTGAATTACGGCATCCGGTCCTGGCTGCTGACCACCGATCACAAGCGGATTGCGCTGCTTTATCTGGCTTCGATTACGCTCTTTTTCTTCCTGGGCGGGCTCTTCGCGGTGCTCATCCGCCTGGAGTTGCTGACGCCTCAGGGAGATATGGTTCAGGCGGAGACCTACAACAAGCTGTTTACGATGCACGGCATCATTATGATTTTCTTTTTTCTGATTCCGTCGATTCCCGCGGTGCTGGGGAATTTCTTGATCCCGCTTATGATCGGCGCTAAGGATCTTGCGTTTCCCCGGGTGAATCTGGCAAGCTGGTATATCTATACGATCGGGGGGCTTTTCTCGCTGTGGGCGGTGGCGGCAGGCGGCGTGGATACGGGGTGGACCTTTTACACGCCCTACAGCAGTACGTATGCGAATACCCACGTGATCCTGACGGCGCTCGGGGTGTTTGTTACGGGGTTTTCGTCGATTCTGACGGGGCTGAATTTTATCGTGACGATCCACAAGATGCGGGCGCCGGGGATGACCTGGCTGCGGCTGCCGCTTTTTGTGTGGGCGCACTATGCGACGAGCCTGATTCAGATTCTGGGCACACCGGTTCTGGCGATTGTGATTGTGCTGGTGGCGCTGGAACGGGCTTTTCGGATCGGGGTGTTCGACCCGGCGCTGGGGGGTGACCCGGTGCTGTTCCAGCACCTGTTCTGGTTCTATTCCCACCCGGCGGTCTACATTATGATTCTGCCGGCGATGGGGGTGATCAGCGAGCTGGTGTCCTGCTTTTCCCGGAAGCGGATTTTCGGGTACAGCTTCGTCGCCTGTTCCAGCCTGGCCATCGCGGTGCTGGGGTTCCTGGTGTGGGGGCACCACATGTTTGTGAGCAGCCAGTCGGTGTACGCGGGGATGATTTTCTCCGTGTTGAGTTTTCTGGTTGCCATTCCCTCGGCGATCAAGGTTTTCAACTGGACGGCGACGCTTTACGAAGGCTCGGTTTCGTACGCGTCTCCAATGCTTTACGCCCTGGGGTTTATCGGCCTGTTTACGGTGGGCGGGTTGACCGGCCTTTTCTTAGCCTCCCTGGCGGTGGATGTTCACGTCCACGATACCTATTTTATTGTGGCCCACTTCCACTATATCATGGTGGGGGGCGCGATTATGGCCTATATGGGCGGGATCCACTTCTGGTGGCCCAAGATTACCGGGCGACTCTATCCGGAGGGCTGGGCGCGATTTGCCGCGCTGATGATTTTTGTGGGGTTTAACCTGACCTTCTTTCCGCAGTTTCTGCTGGGTTACCTGGGAATGCCGCGCCGGTATCACGCCTATCCGGAGGAGTTTCAGGTGCTGAACGTGATGTCCACGGCAGGCGCGTCCATCTTAGCGGTGGGATATGTGATTCCCCTGGTCTATCTGGTCTGGTCGCTGCGCTACGGGAAGGTCGCGGGCGCCAATCCCTGGACCGCCAGGGGGCTGGAGTGGCAGACGCCGTCGCCGCCCCCGACGTTGAATTTTGAGCAGACGCCGGTTGTAACGGCAGAGGCATACGATTACGCATCCGAGGAGGCCGACGGTGTCTGAGCATCACGCGGCGCTCGCCCACCATTTTGAGGATATGGACCAGCAGCGGGAGTCCGCCACGCTGGGGATGTGGGCGTTCTTAGTTCAGGAGGTGCTCTTCTTCGGGGGGCTGTTTGCGGTGTATACGGTGTATCGCACCGCCTATCCGGCCGCGTTCGCCGATGGCAGCCACCACTTAGATGTTGTGCTGGGCGGGATCAATACGGCCGTTTTGATCGGCAGCAGCCTGACGATGGCCCTGGCGGTGTACGCCGGCCAGGCGGGCAGCCGGAAGGGGATTGTGATTTTCTTAGTGCTGACGATGCTGCTGGGCGGGGTGTTTCTGGGCATCAAGGCGGTCGAGTATGCCCACAAGTTCCACGAGCATCTGGTGCCGGGGGCGTTTTTCGGCCCGGAGGGCGTTTACGCGCCCCAGCTGGAGCTGTTTTTCAGTCTCTATTTTGCGATGACGGGTATGCACGCGCTGCGCATGGTGATCGGCATCGGGCTGATGGTGTGGCTGATTGTAAAGGCGGTGCGCGGGCGGTTCAGCGCCGAGTATTATGCGCCGGTGGAGATGGTGGGGCTTTACTGGCATTTCGTGGATATTGTCTGGATTTTTCTTTTTCCACTTCTTTACCTGATCGGGCGTCACTGATGTCAGAGCATGTTGTTCCCAAATCGGTCTATTTTCTGATTTTTGTGGCGCTGCTGGCGCTTACCGGGGCGACGGTCTGGGTGGCCTCTGTGGATCTGGGGCCGCTGAATACGGTCGTGGCGCTTTCGATTGCGGTTTTCAAAGGACTGCTGGTGGTGCTTTATTTTATGCACGTGCGCTACAGCAGCCGGCTGGTCTGGGTGTTCGCCGGGGCCGGGTTTTTCTGGCTGATTATTTTGATCGGGCTGACGATGAGCGATATGATCAGCCGCGACTGGCTGGGGCTTCCGGTGAGTGCGTTTCTGTCTCAGCTTTAGCATAGAGGTGTTGTACGCGGGGAGGCATCCGGAGGTGTCTGCCCGTTTTCTGTTTTGTTGACAGGCGGCGATTTTCGTCTTAAGTTAGGCCGGTGAATCCAATCTTTTAGCCCCTACGGGAGGATATCAGAATGCGCAAGAATCGACTTCGTGAACTGTTGAATGCCGATGAACCGAGCCTGGGCACCCACGTGCACAGCCCGTGGCCGTCGATCGTGGAGCTGGTGGGGTATTCGGAGATGTTCGACTATGTGGAATATGTGTCCGAGTATGCGCCCTACGACCTCCACACGTTTGAACATATCGCCCGGGCCGTGGAGCTGTTCGACCACATGACGGCGTTGATTAAGGTTGAACAGGAGCCGAGGAGCCACCTGGCGGGCCGTGCGATCGGGGCGGGCATTCAGAACGTGCTGTTTGCAGACGTGCGGACGGTGGAGGATGTCCGGGAATGTGTTGAGGCCGTGCGTGCGGAAACGCCCCAGACCGGCGGGAGGCATGGGGCCAGCGCGCGCCGGAATGTGGCCTTTGGAGCGGAGGCGGGCAGCCCGGCCTTTGTGCAGGCGATGGAAGATGCGGTGATTATGGTGATGATTGAGAAGGCTCCCGCTGTGGAGAATTTAGAGGCGCTGCTGTCGGTCAAAGGGGTCGACATGGTGCAGTGGGGTCCGGGCGATTATTCAATGAGCATTGGACATCCCGGAGAGTTCGGCCATCCGAAGGTGAAGGAGGCGGAGCAGTACGTGATCGAGACCTCGCTGAAGATGGGGGTCCAGCCCCGGGCCGAGATCGGAAGCCCGGACCAGGCGCAGAGGTATCTGGATATGGGGGTGAAGCATTTCTGCCTGGGAACGGATGTGAGTATCCTGCAGGCGTGGTTCAAGACGGAAGGGGAGGCGATGCGGGAGGTGTTGGGGAAGGCGTAGAAGGGAGTTCCGAGTTCCGAGTTAACATCAAGAGCGAAGTGGGGGATGAGGGAACCTGGAACCGGGAACCGGGAACCGGGGTGGGATGGAGAGGAGGGTCAGATCGGGCGTCGGGTGAGGCTGAAGGACTGGGCCGTGGGGCCGCCGGGGGGCTGGGTGGCCAGCCAGAGGGCGAGAGGGGTTACGTCTTCGGGGGGTTTGACGCGTTCGCTGGGGGCGAAGGGCGGGGGGCCGCCGGCCTGCATCCGGCCGCGGGTGAGGCGGGTTTCAACGGGGCCGGGGATGAGTTCGTTGACGTCGATGCCGTGTTCCCACACTTCTTCGGCCAGGCAGCGGGTGAACATCCACAGCCCGGCTTTGCCCACGTGGTAGGCGGAGCTTTTCGGGCCGGACCGGTGGCCCATACCGGAGCCGATGTTGATGATTTTGCCTCCGCCGGCGTCGACGATGAGAGGCAGGAGGGCGCGGGTGACGAGATAGGCGCTGGTGAGGTTGACGGTGACGTCCTTTACCCACAGGTCGGAGTCGCTTTCGAGGATGAGGTTGGGCTCGATGCCGCCCCCGGCGTTGTTGAACAGGATGTCGATGCGGCCGAAGGTGTCGCGCACCTGTTCGGCCAGGGCATGGACCTGATCCGCATCGGTGACGTCGGCGGGGATGGCGACGGCCCGCCGGCCGAGGGCCTGGATTTCTTCGGCGACGGATTCGATCTGGGATTGGGTCCGGGCAATCAGGCAAAGGTCCGCGCCTTCATGGGCACAGGCGATGGCAATGGCCCGGCCGATGCCGCGGCCGCCTCCGGTGACGAGTACGATTTTTCCTGCGAGCCGGTTTTCGGAGTTCTGGTCGTTCATAAGAAGGTTTCCCTGGCTGGGGATTTGGGACCCCTCCCCCGGCCTCTCCCCTAAAGGAGAGGGGAGAAAGGCAATCTTCGTAACGTTCACTGAGACAATGATTTGCTCCCCCTTCCCTTTAGGGAAGGGGGCCGGGGGGTTAGGTTATTAATTCCGAGATCAAATTGTTGAACGCTGTTTCCCACGCTGCTGCAAGCGCCACTTCCTCTTCTCGATATTCATACCCTTTTGCGTTTTCCCCCCGGTATTGATCGCGATACCAGTCCACGGTTGTTTGAATCCATTCTTCCACGGGCGTGGTTTTAAAGCCGAATTCACGTTCTGCCTTGGACAGGTCGTGGATGTACGGAATAGGCCGGCTCAACGGCGGGGCGTAGGTTTTCAGGTTTTTCTGTTTGCGGATGACGTCCTTTGGGACGTATGTGATTGTGCAGGTATGACCGGCCGCCTGCCAGATGAGCTGCGCCCAGCGTTCGATGGTCATGACTTCCTGCATGGCGATGTGGTAGACTTGGTTGGCCGCAGCCGGCGCGTCGATGGCGCGCAGGAAGTTGGCCGCCGCATCGGCGGAATACAGGGTGCGAAACGGGGCCCGGTCCTCCAGTGGGATGATCACCCCGCGTCCGTCCAGGGCGCGCTGCACCCACCACCACATCCGTCCCGTGGGATCGTCCCAGCCCATGACCGCCGGGATACGGACGACCGTGTAGGGGATTTTGCTGTTTTCCTGAAGCCATTTTTCACAGTGGCGTTTGCCCACGCCATAGGGGTCCTCGCCTTCGGGATAGGTGTAGTCGAGAGAGGACCAGTTGACATCCGATTCTTTAAAGGGACAGTGGATGGCAAAGTCCAGCTTGCCGTCTAAGTAGACCGATCCGGTGCTGACGATCAGGTAGCGGCCGATGCGGCCCCGGAAGGTCTCTTCGGCGGATTCCACGTCCTCTTTTCGGAATGCCTGGGTGTCGATGACCGCGTCAAACGATTTTGCCCGGAGTTTTGAGTTGAAGTCCGACCGATCCTGACGGTCTCCCTGAATATGATTGATCTGATCCCACCATTCAGGCCGGGTGTTTCCCCTTGAAAACACGGTCACCCGGTCTCCCCGTTCAAGAAGTCTCTGGACCGCAACCCGGCCCATGTAGCGTGTGCCGCCGACGATGAGGATGTCCATATTGCTCCCTCCAGCGTCTGACACCATTGTCATGTGACTCCACCGGCGAATAATTATACGGAATTAGAGACGATTATGCAATACAGACGCCGCAGACCTTTGTCCTACAAACAAAAAACTTGACTGTAGTTCTCTGCCTGGCTATATATTAATAGCAGTTGGGTGGGCCGCACACGCGGTCCGTAGAGCTTTTGCTCTCCCGGCTGCATTTCTTTTTGGGGAGCTTCCAAAATGCATCTACTATATCTGGACGACTCTGGCTACCGCAAAAACAAAGCCCACAATCTCAAGGCAATTGCGAGCTTATAGGGGTTGATCTACGTTTCTTGATGATCTACTGCTTTTGATAGGGTCTGATAACCTCTTCCAGCATGGGAAAATGCTTTCTGTTCAGTGTGACCAGGGTCGCCTGACGTATACCGGCTGTCGCTGCGATCAAGGCATCAGCGAGACCTGTGTTATGGCTCTTCACGTAGTCTCGACGATATGAACCGCCTTTGACCGCAATCTCCCGATCAACGGGTACGATCTGAAAGGCCTGAAGGAAAGTTTCAAGAGATTTTCGCTCTGATTCGTCGCGAATGCCTGCATAAAGCTCAGCGACAGATATTGAAGATATAAGCAGCGACTCCGTCCGATCGCGCAAATAGTCGATCAACACGTCTGTATCCAGCAGAAGTCGAACGGCCATGTCAATTACCGTCTACTTCTTGGAATCTGTCCCATTCACGCCGAAGGACTTCGATGGAAGGTAAATCCGTTCGATCCTTCCATATTCCCCGAGCTTGCTGGAGCAAAGCACGTCGATCTTCTTGCTCAAACTGCGAAATTAACTGATTGATTGCCTCACGAAGTAATTCATCCTGAGTCTTGCCAGTTTGCTGCACAATCGCCAGAAGAGACTCATTTTCCTGGTTGGTCAGATGAATGTGAACGGTAGCCATACCATTTCCTTTCAGCGGTCTGGAAAAGTGCCTGTCTTATTTTTGTGAGTGTCCAGAATTCCAGGATATTGGCCTGCGGTTTTGCAAGAAATATAACACATTAAGAGCCATAAAACCAAGAGGATATTCAGATGCTTATGGCCCCCCTTTGTCATCTTGGCAAAGCAGTTACCAGCCCATCAGCATTGGGCGCCCTGGACTTCACCGCCGTAAATGGCGAGGCGTTCATCTTTTGGGATTTCCGGACAGCTCGCCGGTTTGTAATGGAACTGCAGGGCGCGCCGCCTGCTGTTCGTATGGTTGGACGGGCTTCCGTGGTGCGTGAGCCCGTGCCAGAAGAGACAGCCGCCCGGCTTGAGGGGGACCATGGCGTCTCGGTCTACCAGCGCGTCGGTGTCGCAGATTTGCCAGTCCCGGCGTCTGAAGTGCAGCATCGGGCCTTCCCGGTGTGAGCCGGGGACGATGTGGAGGCAGCCGTTTTCGGGTGTGGCTTCGTCTAAGGCGATCCAGACGCCGACGACGGTGGCGTCAATGGGAAAGTTGAAGTAGGCGCAGTCCTGATGCCAGGGCTTTTCGCGGCCGATGAGGGGCGGTTTGAGCAGGGCCATGTCCTGGAAGAGCACCGGGGGTTCGCCCAGGATGCGGGTGAGGATGGAGAGGATGTTGGGGTGTTCCGCGAGGGTTTTTAAACGGGCGTCGTAGTCGATAAACCGGAAGAGTTTGCGCACGGCGTTTCGCCGTTCCAAGGGGCTGAGGGCGTCGGTCTTGCCCCGTGCTGCGGCCTCGATATGGATGCCTCTGAAGTCCTCCCGCTTTCCGTCAACGAGGTCCCACACCCCCTGGCGGCCCGCTTCGATTTCCAGGGATTGAAGGAGGTTGTGGACGACGAGGTAACCCTGTTCGTGGAAGAATTGGATCTGTTCGTCTGTGACGGACTCGATGCCGTCGACGCTTTCCGCGACGGCGTCGTAACGGTAGAGGTCGGGGAGATGGTCTTCCACCAGCTCTTCTGTGATGAATGGGGTTTCATTCTTTGTCATCGGAATGGTCTCCGGGTTTTTTTGAGGGATAGTGTGAAAAAAGGTGCCTTAGCCTTCGATGATTTTGACGTAGATCTGCCGGTTTCGGGGGCCGTCGAATTCGCAGAAGAAGACGCCCTGCCAGGTGCCCAGGACAAGGCGGCTGTCCCGAATCAGGACCGTTTCGGAGGCGCCGAAGAGGCAGGCTTTGACGTGAGCGGCGGAATTTCCCTCCATGTGCCGGTAGCTGCTGTCTTTGAGGGGGATGAGTTTGTCTATGGCGTAGAGGATGTCGTGGGCCACCATCGGATCGGCGTTTTCGTTGATGGTGACGGCGGCGGTGGTGTGGGGGACGTAGAGGTAACAGACGCCGTTTTCCACGTCGTTTTCGCGCACGGCCTGCTGTACTTGGTCCGTGATGGGGACGAGTTCGGTTTGTTTGCTGGTGCGTACGTCGAGGTGGATCAATTGAGCCATGGTGCTATAATAGTGCATTGCGGTATTGGTGTCAAGTGCGTTGTTTTTGAGGTGTTTGTTCAAGTTCAGGATGGGCGCATCCGAGGGTGCGGCACGATGCAATTCCCGTGACGGTAAGCGTTTTGTCGAGTTCAGTTGGATGCGTCCATTTTTATGCTGCGGATTGCCGAATTTTTCCTTACATTCAGGGAGAAAGGAGGATGTCTCAATGAAGCTGTCTGAGCAACAGGTTGCGCAGTTCCAGGAGGACGGGTTTCTGGTTTTGGAGGATTTGCTCGATGAGGAGGAGGTGAGCACCCTGCTCCAGCGTGCCGAGTGGGTGGCCAGCGGACAGGCGCCTCACATTTCTGGGCGGCAGCTCCAGGTGGAACCCGAGGTGAGAGAGGGGAAGGCAGCGGCGGATACCTACGGCGATTCGCTCCGGAAGATGAGCCACCTGGCTTTTCGGGACGAGGTGTTTGAGGCCCACGCCCGAAATTCGAAAATTCTGGATGCCATTGAATCGCTGCTGGGGTCCGATCTCAAGCTTTACCAGGATCAGCTTTTTATGAAGCCTCCGAAGGTTGGCTCCCGGCAGCGCTATCACCAGGATATGCCGCTCGGTTTTAGTATTGACCCGCCCGATATGGTGAGCTGCTGGGCGGCGCTGACCGATGCGACGATTGAGAACGGGTGCCTCTGGATGCTGCCCGGCACGCACCGGTTCGGGATTATTGAAAAGGCGAAGTGGGAAGAGTACGAGCAGATGTCCCTTGACGGGCGCCTGTCCGAGGAGCAGCCGGTGGAGCTGAAGGCGGGCAGTTGCAGTTTTCACCACGGATTGATTCTCCACAGCAGCCGGCCCAATCTGACGGACCAGCGTCGGCGGGGCTACGCGACGCACTACGTCAGCGCCAGGTGCCGGTACACCGGGCCTCCTGAGAATAATGACACGATGCTGGTACGGGGGCAGTCGATATCCGGGTGTATATAGATTCTATTTCCGAAGGAGGGTGACCATGCAGGCGTCGGTGCTTTTTGAGCAGGGGCAGCCACTGGAGGTCGAAGACCTGGAGCTGGCGTCGCCGAAGGAGGATGAGGTGGTGGTGCGGATGGCGGCCAGCGGGGTATGTCACAGTTGTCTGCACACGGCGGACGGGAGCTGGAAGGGGTTTCCGATGCCGATTGTACTGGGCGATGAGGGGGCGGGGGTGGTGGAGGAGGTGGGACCGGGGGTTCGCCATGTGGAGGTGGGCGACCACGTGATTCTCTCCTGGTCGCCTTCCTGCGGGCGCTGCCATTACTGTGTGACCGGGCGGTCCCAGTTGTGCGAGCGCGGCGTGCCCAACCTGGGCACGCTGATGGACGGGAAGACGCGGATGCTGCTGCGTGGAAAGCCGGTGTATCACTACGGGCACGTGGCTTCGTATGCGTCCTATTCGGTGATGCCGGCGTCGTGCGCGATTCCGATCCGGAAGGATATGCCGCTGGAGGTGGCGGCGCTGATCGGCTGTTCGGTAATGACGGGTGTGGGGGCGGTGATCAACACGGCAGCCGTGACGCCCGGGGCGAGTATGGCGGTGTTCGGCGCCGGGGGGATCGGGCTTAACGCGGTGCAGGGCGGGACGCTGGTGGACGCGCATCCGATTATTGCCGTGGATGTGAACCCGGACAAGCTGGACTACGCCCGGTCCATGGGCGCTTCGCACGGGATCGACGCGTCGAAGGAAGATCCGGTAGAGGCGATCAAAGACATCACAGGGCGGGGCGCCGACTACGCCTTTGTGGCGGTGGGGGAGGCGTCCGTGATCAACCAGGCGTGGGACTGCCTGGCGCCTGCGGGCACCAGCGTGCTGATCGGACTTCCGCCCTCGGGATCGACCGTGACGTTCGACACCTGGTCCTTGCAGAACGGCGAACGGGTGATGCGGGGATGCAAGTACGGCAGCGCCAGGACGTGGGAGGATTTCCCCCGGATGGTGGAGCTGTACATGGCCGGCAAGTTGAAGATCGACGAGTTGATTACCCGGCGGTTTTCGCTGGAAGAGGCGAACGAGGCGTTTCGCGCCCTGGCCGCGGGTGAGGTGGCGCGGGGGCTGATTGTCTTTTAGCGGGGATTTATGAAACTTCTGCTGACGGGATTTGAGCCGTGGGGGAAGTGGGACCGGAATCCGGCCGGCGAGGTGGCGCAGTCGCTTGCCGGAAAGACGGTGGCGGGGTGTGAGGTGGTGTCGGCCGTGCTGCCGGTGGCGCATGGGGAGGATATCGACCGGGTTGTACCGCTGATTGAGACGCACCGGCCGGCGGCCGTGGTTTCGCTGGGGCTTGGAGGCAGGATGGGGCTGAATGTGGAGCGGGTCGCGGTGAATTTGAAGGTGGTGGATGGAGCCAATGGACCGGTGGATCTGCCGGTGGTGGAAGGGGGGCCGGCGGCCTACTTTTCCACGCTGCCGACCCGGGAGATGGTGGCGCGGATGCGGTCGGCCGGGGCGCCCGCGCAGCTTTCTTATTCGGCGGGAACGTTTTTGTGTAACCATATTATGTACAGTGTGTTGAGCTGTGTAGAGGAACAGAGGCTTGACATACAGGCGGGATTTATCCATATTCCTCCTATGCCGGAGCAGGTGGTCGATAGCAGCAGGCCCGGCATGGCCCTGGAACAGGTGCGAACCGGGGTTGTAGCGGGCCTGGAGGCGGTTGTCGGGTTTTTGAGGAAACAATCGGGCGTTGAAGTCGTCTAATTTATGGGCTCCTCGCTATTTGGTGTGGGTAACCTTCCCCCAGGAACGACCAGTTGTGGTAGACAAGACGCCCAAGCTGCAGGTTTTGTGGACCAGCCTTCGAGTATTCTTTGTCAACGGTGTTGCCCGACCCGTTGTCTGTTGCTCAGGATTCTATCTTAAAAACAGTTGTTTAAGTTGTTAGATAATAAATTGTTACGATGGACTAAACGGCAAACTGGATCTCCGGATCATTCAATACCCGCCGTGTGTTTAGGAGAGATCTCATGTGCGGATACCGGAGCAAACGGTTAGGAACCACCTCGCACTCGGCAAGAAGACTGGTTCGGGTTTTTATGATTACCCACGTGAAACAGCGAAGAGCCAATTTATGTAACCGTGTGCCGGGGATGGTTTTCCATCTTTTTCCGTGGAGGTGGGTTTTATGAAACAGATGATCCTGTTTTTGACGGTGGCGCTGCTGGCCTTTGGCGTGCCGGCCCGGGCCGATTTTGTGCTGCCGGACGAGGAGCCGGAAGAGGTGGAGGTCGTGGGGATGGGGAGCCCGCTTCATGCCGGGAACTTAGAGATTAGCCCGATTATGTCCGTGCGCTTTTCGGGCAGTGCGCTGGTCTACCGTGCGGGCGTGACCGTGGCGTATTCTCTGACCCGGACGAATCAACTGGGCGGGACGTTTGTGATGGGCAACCGGGTCTGGGATCGTGCGAACCGGCGAGAGGTTGTGGTCGGCCCACCGGGGGATACGCGCAATATCACAGGTCTCAACCTGTCGGTTGACAACGGGTTCGGGTCTTCGCTGACCGGGTTCTATCGTTTCAATGTCCCCTTTGAAATCGAGAAGCGGACGTATCCGTTTGTGGAGATTTTCGGGGGACGCGATTTCGGCTGGGGTGATGTGAGCGAGGTGGGCGGGGGCGCGGGCGTGCGGAAGTTCGTTTCCAGGTACACGGCCATGACGTCGCAGTATTCTTTCACGGTGCTTTTTGCCGGTGGCCAGCGCGTGACGCGGCATATTGTGACGGCCGGAGTGTCGATGTTTTTCCGGTGAGATCCAGCAAATCAATTTGATCGGTCTTTGCCGGTGAGCCCATATCAAGAGCCCCGGTCCTGCATTTATGCGGGATCGGGGCTCTTGTTTGGACGGGAAGATAATACACTCTTTCTGGAAATGCGGGAAGATGCAGAAGGCGGAGGAGGCCGGTTGGAAGGTGTTGTTTGGGTGTGAGCATTTGCATATATTACGGGCCGTTGGAATCAAGGTATGACCTTAAGGGAGAACGCGATGGGATCTCCGATTTGCGTGGGGCCGGACGATCGGATTCCTGCAGACGAAAGATATATCTATCCCCGGTACCTGGGGTTTCGGCCGGCGGACGGGCAGGTGTGCGACGTGAATCCGCCGAGGTTTAGCTGGCCGTACGATCCGGAGGTGATTCCGCGGGGTCCGCTGCCTGCAGGGAGACGGTTCCGCCTTTGCATCGGCAGTACGCCCGGGCTTGAAGATCCGGTTGTTGAGGTGGGAGAGACGCCTTACAACTTCTACAACGCGCTTCCGGTTTTGACGGGCGGCCGCCGTTGGTACTGGCAGGTGACCTACGATCCGGGGACCCCGGAGGAAAGGGTAAGCCGTGTCCGGTCTTTCGAGCTTGCGACGGATGCGGTTGCGTGGGATCGGACTGTTATCGAGCAGGTGGAATCGCACCTGTGCGGTCATCCGCGTGTGATTTTTACCCCCGAGAACCGGGAGGCGCTGCTGGGGCTTCGGGAACAGGATGCGGAATGCGCCGAGATCGCACGGCAGGCGATTCAACTGGCTGACGAGACGCTGCAGGCGGACTGGTTTCTGAATTTTCCGGAGACGGATACGGACGAGAGGTAGAGGCAAAGGAGAGCACGCACCCCGCGCACGGGGAGATCTGGAAGGGGTGCCCCCGGGTACATAACAATTTGTGGATGACGACGGAGCCGAGGTGTGAGGCCCGGTTTCTGGCGGCGATTGTGCCCTATCGGGACAAAGCGCCGGCGCCGAGGATGCAGAAGCTGGCCCCGGGGATGATCGAGGTTGCTGTGGACGGGGAGCGGGGCGATGTGATCGCATTTGGAGAGAGACGGGACGATGCGTTTGTGGTTATTGATGAGGCGTCCATAGGGTTATCAAAAAGGGGGGAGTCGTGAGTCTGTTTTCTCTAAAAGGACGTGTTGCGCTGGTTACCGGCGCAGGGCGAGGCATCGGACGGGGGATTGCCGAGGGGCTGGCAGCGCACGGGGCAAAGGTGGTGTGTGCGGCACGCACCCGGTCCCAACTGGACGAAGCGGCTGCGGCGATTCAGGCCTCGGGGGGAGATGCGCTGGCCGTGGAGATGGATATGGCGGATCTGGCATCGGTGAGCCGGGGGGTGGAGGCGACGCTGGAACAGTACGGGCAGATTGATATTCTGGTGAACAATGCGGGGATGAATATCCGGGAGCCGCTGGAGGAGGTGACGGAGGAACATTACGACCGGATTATGGCCGTGAACCTGAAGGGGCTCTACTTTTTGACGCAGACGGCAGCCAGCCATATGATCCCGCGCAGGCAGGGGAAGGTGATCAATATCGGGTCTTTGACCACGGGCACGGCGCTGCACAGTGTATCGGTGTACACGGCGACGAAAGGGGCTGTGGGACAGTTGACAAAGGCGCAGGCGCTGGAGCTGGCGCCCCACAATATCCAGGTGAACACGATCTGCCCGGGGTTTGTGCTGACCCCGCTGACGGAGAAGCTCTGGTCCGATCCGACGATGCGCGCCTGGGGCGAGGGCCGGACGCCTCTGGGACGCCTGGCGACGCCGGAAGATATGGTGGGAACGGCGGTGTTTCTGGCCTCACCGGCGTCTGATTATGTGACGGGGGTGGAGATCTATGTGGACGGGGGATTTATGGCCGGGGAGTCGTGGCCGCTGCCGCCGAGGGAAGGGTAGGGGAATTGCGGATTGCGGATTGTGGATTGTGGATTGGGCGTTTTTTTAAGCGTTCAACGGTTGGAGATACCGATGGCAGAATCGATTTATTCGGTTTCAGAAGAGGCGTTTCAAGAGGAGGAAGTGGTTGTGCTGCGGGACCGGGCGCGGGGGCTGGAGGCCCATGTGCTGCCTTCGGTGGGGAACAACTGTATTGCTTTCCGGGCTTTCAGAGGAGACGATGCGATCGAATTGTTCTACGCGCCGCCCGATCCGGAGGCGCTGAAGGGACGCCCGAGCGGGTACGGGATCCCGATTCTGTTTCCTTTTCCGAACCGGATCGAGAATGGAAGGTTTGCGTTCGACGGGAAGGTCTGTCAACTGGACCGGCCGGAAGGGGGCGGGCACACGATTCACGGGTTCGTGCTGGACAGGTCCTGGGAGGTGGAGGAGGCGGGGGCTTCGGATGCGGAGGGCGCGTGGGTGCGGAGCCGGTTTCGGGCGGAGGATTTTCCGGAGGTGATCCGGCAGTTTCCGTTTCCGTTTGAGGTGGTGGGGACATATCGGCTGGCCGACGGAGCGCTGGCCTTAGAGATCGAGGCGGTGAATTCGGGGGAGGAGGATATGCCGGCGGGGCTGGGATTTCATCCCTATTTTCCAGCGCCGCTGACGGCGGGTGGAAGCCGGGACCTCTGCACGGTCCAGATGCCGGCGGATAAATACTGGCCGCTCCGGGAGGACTGTATTCCGACGGGGGAAGTTCTGCCGGTATCCGGGAAATACGACCTGCGACAGCCGACGCCGCTGGAGAGACGGTATTACGACGATGTCTGGTCGGGTGTGATGCAGACCGACGGCTGGAGCCGGTGTCTGTTTGTCGACCCGACCGCAGGAGTGAGTGTGGCGGTTGAGGCGGATGGGATTTTCCGGGAGCTGGTGTTCTATGCGCCAGAGCAGCGGCCGGTGGTCTGTTTCGAGCCTTATACCTGCGTGACCAACGCGGTGAATTTGCAGGCGCAGGGGATCGATGCGGGGCTGATCCGGTTGAAGCCGGGCGAGCGGCTGCAGGGGACGATGCGGGTTGTCCCGGAGGTGGGATAGGCGAATAGGCGAGTAGGCGCATCAGGAATTATTCGTTCGTTGGTTCGCTGTTAACTGCAATTGCACCCTACCCCCAAAGGCGGAGGCGGCCCCATCCGTGGGGCCGCCTGTAATCTGCTTGCTTATCGAAACGAATAGCACTATTTTTTATTGAGGTTTGTTGACTGATGTTCTGTAGCATGAAATGCGGGACAAGATACCAACCTGATGAAACAGGATTGTAGTATTCTGATTGGAGGAGATTCTGATGACGACAACTGAAATAATCATTCAACACCTGGAGTCACTTCCCGAGTCCAAACAACGGGAGGTGCTTGATTTTGTCGAATTTCTCAAGTTTCGACACCAAAAACCGACAGCAGGTGAAGAGGATACTTCCTGGTCTGAGTTTTCACTTGCCTCAGCCATGCGCGGAATGGAGGACGAGGAAACCTCTTATACTTTGAGAGATCTCAAGGAGTCCTTTTAATGATCCAGGAGGGGCAAGTTGTCCTCTTTACTTTCCCTCAGACTGACCAGACCGCAGGCAAGATGCGGCCTGCACTTATTGTGCGATCTTTGCCCGGTCCACACGATGACTGGCTCGTGTGTATGATTTCCTCCCAACTTCGACATGAGGTTTGATGAGGTAATTCGCGAGACGGATTCCGACTTCCATCAGACGGGACTGAAGAATACGAGCCTGATTCGTGTGAGCCGTATCGCTGTTGTTTCTGGGGATATTCTCCACGGTGCTATTGGGTGTTTGTCCGAACACCGTCTTGAGCGCATCCGCTCACGGCTGTCGGATTGGATTCGTGGCACTTCTGCTTCGTCGGAAACTGATAAAGCAGAAACCGCAGAAGAAGGTACACCGCCCGATAAGGAATAGCATATCGGATGAAAGCATTCTTGCACATGGGTTTAATCGTTATGATAATTCTGTACAAAAGCATACCCGCCAGATGGCTCATTCTGCGGGGATTTTTTTACCATGTCCATTTACGTTGCGCTCCACTTCGTTCCGCTTAGCCTGACGGCAACCTCGGCCTCCCAAACCTGAAGACCCCACAACCCTCGACCAAGGTTCGTAAATGGCAAGACGGTTATGTGACAAGCGGCACAAAACGAAGGCAGCCGTCCTGGCCGCCAAAAGCACGAAGACCATTGATTGGTCTTTGCAATCTGCTTGATAAGATGTAATAGGTTCAGGTCTGAAGCGCGGCGGGAGATATAACCTCAGGAAATCAGCCATGAAACATGGTAGGATTATCGCTGGCAGCCTGCTTTGCCTTGTGCTCACCAATGTTCTGGTCAGTGCTTCAGAGCCGACCCTTGCCCGACTGTCTTTCTGGGCGCCACCGGCACGGATGGCAGAGTTCGAGGCAGCATATCAGGAGAAAGTCGTGCCCGTTCTGAAAGGACACGGCCTGGTGGCGTCTGCCGAGCGGGGTCGGGCGAGTCCAGAGGGTGTTTTCAGCAGGCTGTACGAGGTGGTGAAGCCGGGCGAGGTGAGCGAGAAGCGCAGAGCGCTTCAACGCGATCCGGCGTGGACGGCTCTTATGGTCGATCTCGGAACGACTTTTGAGACTTCCCGGCCAGACGGCCAAATTCTGTATCGCTTGGGGTTCTATAGTGCGCCGGCAGGGCCTGGCAGGACCGTGTCTGCAAGCCCCGGCAGGACGGTGGTCGCCGGACCCGGCAGGGGTCACTGGCGCACCTTTGACAGGTTGGATGGGCTTGCCAGTGGAGGTATAGTCTCAATGATCCAGGATCGAGAGGGGAATCTCTGGTTTGGCAGCATGGGCGGTGGTGTGAGTCGTTATGATGGAACGAGCTTTGTCACCTTGACCACAAAAGATGGACTGGCGCACAATGATGTACGTTCGATGATCCAGGATCGGGAGGGTAATCTCTGGTTCGGCACCTATGCCGGCGGTGTGAGCCGGTATGATGGTGAGACCTTTGCCATCTTCACTACACAGGACGGCCTGGCTCACAATGTTGTATACTCGATTTTCCAGGATCGAGAGGGATTGCTCTGGTTCGGCACCCTTGGCGGTGGAGTGAGCCGGTATGATGGTGAGACCTTTGCCACCTTCACTACACAGGACGGCTTGGCTCACAATCATGTACGCTCGATATTGCAGGATCGAGACGGATCGCTCTGGTTCGGCACAGTAGGCGGTGGTGTGAGCCGGTATGATGGTGAGACCTTTACAACCTTCACCACACAGAATGGACTGGCGCACAATGAAGTATGGTCGATTTTCCAGGATCGGGAGGGATTGCTCTGGTTCGGCACCCAGGGCGGTGGTGTCAGCCGGTATGATGGTGAGACCTTTGCTACCCTCACCACACAGGATGGACTGGCGCACAATAATGTGCGCAGGATTTTCCAGGATCGGGAGGGGTTGCTCTGGTTCAACACCCTTGGCGGTGGTGTAAGCCGGTATGACGGTCAGACCTGGACCACCTTCACAAAGGAAGACGGCCTGGCGCACAACTGGGTTATGTCGGTTCTTCAGGATCGGGAAGGCAACTTCTGGTTCGGCCGGTGGACTTGACCCGTTTCGGTGGGTACCTTATCTCTTGGGAGAAAGGAGATCCACTATGCCGCCAACACGTCCACCTTATCCACCTGAGTTCAAAAAGCAAATGGTCGAATTGGTTCGAGCCGGTCGTACGCCAGGAGAGCTGGCCAAAGAGTTCGAGCCCTCAGACCAGACGATCCGGAACTGGGTGGTACAGGCCGACCGAGACGAGGGCCTTCGAGAAGACGGTCTGACCAGTGATGAGCGAGAGGAGTTGCGCCGTCTTCGTCGCGAGATTAAGCAGTTACGCATCGAGCGTGAGATCTTGTCAAAAGCAGCAGCCTGGTTCGCTCAGGAGACCAACACGATCCCCAGAAAGCCTTCCAGTTCGTGAAGGCGCACCAGGCAAAATGGCCAATTACCACGCAATGCCGAGTCCTGGGTGTCTCCCTCAGTGGGTATTATGCGTGGCGAGGACGCCCCCCATCGCCAAGAGCAAAGGTCGATGCGGATCTCAAGGAACAGATTAAGGCTTTTCATGCCCGTTCTGATTCTACCTACGGAGCCCCCAGAATCTGGGAAGATCTGGCAGCATTAGGCATCCGTATAGGCAAAAAGCGTGTCGCCCGTCTGATGGTTGAGATTGGTATCTTCGGGGTGAGCCGTCGAAAGGGTATCAGAACCACCCGTAAGGGAAAAAAGGCTCAAAAAGCCCCTGATCTGGTCAAGAGAGACTTCACTGTTGAAGCCCCAAATAAACTCTGGGTGGCCGATATTACCTACGTACCAACCTGGGCGGGCTTCCTGTATCTTGCTGTGGTTATCGATGTCTTTTCCCGCCGAGTCGTGGGCTGGACGATGGCTTCGACGCTCCAGAGTGAGTTGGTTTTGTCTGCTTTGAATATGGCACTTTGGCAGCGTCATCCTTGTGGGGTGATCCACCACTCCGACCAGGGATCTCAGTATACTTCACTTGCCTTCGGTAAACGCTGCGATGAGGCGGGTATACGTCCCTCAATGGGTTCTGTAGGCGACTGCTATGACAACGCACTGTGTGAAAGCTTTTTCGCCACCCTCGAATGTGAATTGATCGACCGCCGTTGTTTTCGTACCCACAAGGAGGCCAGATTGGCTATTTTTGAGTATATTGAGGGCTGGTATAATCCCCATCGTAGGCATTCATCAATCGCATACCACTCACCGATGACATATGAAAAACAGCATCAAACACGGGCTTGAAGCCCAAGCCCTAAACACTCCACCAAAACGGGGCAACTCCAACCGCTGGCAGACCACGCACGACCTTCGCGTGGAGTATCAGGATCTGCCGAGAGGGGATTATACGTTTGAAGTCGAGGCTGTGGACCGGGATCTGGTGTATTCGAAGGCGCCGGCAACCGTAGCCTTGATCGTGCATCTGCCGTACGAACGGATGGGACTGCTATCGGCACTGGGCATCGCTGTCATTCTGGTGGCCTGGCAGACGGTGCGCGTGATCCGGCGGGACAGGCGCCTGCAGGCATCGAACGCGGCACTATCGAATGCGAACAAGGGCTTGTTTGGGCTCAACCAGGAACTCCAGCGAGAGCGAGCCGTCGAACGCATCCGGGCACAGGTCCAGACGATGGATAAAGCATCTGATTTTGATGGTGTGCTTGCTGTATTGGCAGAAGACTTGAAGGGTGTGGGCTTGAACTTCGACACCTGCGGGATCGATGTGCTGGATGAGGAGGCGGACGAGCCGACCATGGCGAATTTTGAAGCCCACGGGTTCCGTTACACCACCTACAAGCTGGATCCTGAAGGAACTGTCACCGAAGAGGCCTACAACATCTCAGCGCCGTTTCCAGATGTTACAAGAGAGACAATTGAACGTTTTCTGGCCGGAGAGCCCTGGCAGGGGATGAGCAGCGGCACGGCGATCGTGGAAGTACCTATGGCCCGATACGGCCGGTTGCGTCTGACCGCATCGAACCGGCAGACCTTTGCCGATGAAGAGATCGGCGCCCTTCAGGACTTCGCCTCCGCCATCGGCCTGGGGTACACCCGCTACCTGGACTTCGTCAATCTGGAATCTGCCAACAGGGAGATCCAGGAGTCAGCAGACCGGAAGGCCACGTTCTTTGCCAGTATGTCCCACGAACTGCGCACGCCGATTACGTCTATGAAAGGGTATGTCGACAATATCCTCGACGGGATTGGCGGCAAAGCCAATGAACGCCACGAACGGTATCTCAGACGCGTTACGGACAATGCGTCACGCTTGCTCGAACTGGTCAATAACCTGCTGGATCTGTCAAAGGTTCAAGCCGGAAGAATGGATGTGGATGCCCAGCCCTTCTCCGTGAAGAAGCTGATCACTTTCTGCTGCGGCACAGTAGAGCCGCTGGTCAAACCCGGGGTGGATCTGACATACGAGGCTCCGGACGCGGTTGATGAAGCCTGTACGGATGAGGACAAGCTGCGTCATGTCATCGGGAATCTGTTGAGCAATGCGGTGAAGTTCACCGATGAAGGTGAAATCGGTGTTCGTGCCCGGACGGTGCATGATCAGTTTATAATCTCGGTATCAGACACAGGAATCGGTATGCCGCAAGAAGCTCTCTCCACCATCTTCGATGAGTTCCAGCAGGTAAAGGGGTCAGATCAGAAGCAGAAAGGGACCGGTTTGGGTTTGGCGATTACAAAGCAGTATACGGAATTGCTGGGTGGAACCATCTCCGTAGAAAGTGAGGTCGGTAGGGGGACCACATTTACGGTTCAAATTCCATCCGTTTTTAAAGAAACGTGAGTCTGAAAGATGCGAGAAACATATGAGTTCCGATAGGCTGACACAACAGATTGAATTTATTGTTGAGATCGATAAGCTCAAACATGTGCTGAGGCAGACGCAGCTGGTAGATGCGCCCCGTCAGGAGAACGATGCGGAGCATTCCTGGCATCTGGCGACGATGGCGATTCTGCTTTCGGAGTATGCGCGGGAAGAGGTGGATCTGCTGCGGGTGGTGAAGATGCTGTTGATCCACGACGTGGTGGAGATCGATGCGGGGGATACGTTTGCGTACGATGAGAAAGGCAATGAGGACAAGGTAGAGAGGGAAAGAAAGGCGGCGGACCGAATTTTCAACCTGCTGCCGGAGGATCTGGCGGCCGAGGTGTATGAGACCTGGGAGGAGTTTGAGGCGAGGGAGACGCCCGAGGCCCGGTATGCGGCGGCGCTGGATCGATTCCAGCCGATCCTGCTGAACTACCGTACAGAAGGCGCAGGCTGGAAGAAACATGGGATCTCCTGCGATCAGGTGATTGCGCGGAACCGCCACATCGAGGAGGGGGCGCCGGAACTGTGGGCGTGCGCCAGAGCGATGATTGAGGATGCGGTTCGGAAGGGCTGGCTGGCGCCGGCTCGAGGTTCGTCATAAGATCCGAGGTGATCAAGTATGGCAACGCTGAAGATTCAGGGGCGTTATTACCGGCTCTTTCCGCCCGAGAAATTTTCGGGGCACGCGGAGGAGATGCTGGAGCTGGATACGGGGACGACGGCTTTTCTCGTTGTGGATGTTTACGGGCTGGGGTTCTCGCCGGACGATGAGGGCAAGCCGCATGAGTATCCGTCGATGAGCCTGAGCGCGAGTTTTGAAACGGAAAAGGATATTGTGGTCAACCACATTCGCCCGGCAATGGATGGGGCGCGCAGGGCGGGACTGCCGGTGATTTATCTGAACAACAGTGCGCCGAGGATTGCGATCAACCGGTCCGAACTGGCCAGGACGGCGCGGCGGTCGTGCGATCTGGACTGGGAAGCGTGGGGATCGGAGGATATGATCGATCCGCGCGAGTATGTGTATGGGAACTCGACGGCGGTGAAGTTCTCAAAGGTGATCGAGCCCCGGCCCGAAGACTACTTTATCCGCAAGCACGCGTACAGCGGGTTTTTCGAGACGCGGCTGGACGGGCTGCTGCGCAATCTGAATATTAAGACGCTGGTGTGCGTGGGTTTTGCGCTGGATATCTGTTTGCACTGCACGATGGTTGATGCGATGAATCTGAATTACCAGATTCTGCTGCTGCGCGACTGTGCGATGGCGATGGAGCTACCGGAGGAGCTGGAGGATCTGGCGTTTACCAGGAGGATGATTCTGTGGACGGAGTACGCCGTGGGATATACGGCGACGTCCGAGGCGTTTATTGCCGCATGTGATGCTTAAAGAAAGGAGTGTTCGATGGCAACGACATGGAAGTCTGAGCCGCAACTGCTGGAATCGCTGGATGCGGCCGTGCCGGATATTCTGGCGTCTCAACTGGTGGTGGCGCTGCCCTTTTCGTCGGATGGTTCACGATATGAGCTGAGTCTTCAGGTTTTGTAGGAGGCCTGGACGATGAAAGTCACAGAGGTCAGGACGAGGGTGCTTGCGATTCCCAACAACGAACCCTATTACTACAGCCAGGGCGTGGGGACGGGGATCAACTGTGTGCTGGTGGAGGTGGAGACGGACGAGGGGATTACCGGGATCGGCGAGGCGTGCGGGGATCGGTCGGCCGAGGCGATTGTGGAGGTTGTGCGCACAGCGGCCCGGGCGATTGTGGGGGAGAGTCCGTTTGATATCGAGCGGTTTCTCTACCGGTTTTACCGGGTGGGCAAGTGGGACGATATGCGCCGGTTTGCGAACCAGGCGCTGGCGGGCGTGGAGATGGCGCTGTGGGATATTGTGGGCAAGGCGTGCGGGCAGCCGGTGCATCGCCTCTTAGGGGGGATGTTTCAGGAGCGGATCAGTTGCTTTGCGTTTTTGCAGGGGAACGACGCGGAGAAGCTGGCGTCGGACGCCCGGATGTGGCACGAGCGCGGGTTCGACGTGATTTACGTGAAGGTAGGGCTGGGGTTCGAGCGGGACCGGTCCTGCGTGGAGGCGGTCCGAGCGGCCGTGGGCGACGGTCCGAAGCTCCGGGTGGACGCCAACCAGGCCTGGCAGGTGGGGGAGGCGATTCACACGCTGAACGCACTGGCGCCGTTCAACATCGACTTTGCCGAGCAGCCGGTACACTGGACAAATTTGGACGGGATGGCGCGCATCCGGGCGGCGGTGCCGATACCGATCGCAATCGATCAGGGCTGTTTCACGGAGTTCGAGACGCTATCGGCGATTCAGAAGAAGGCGGCGGACGTGATTACCGTGGGATTTCACGAGGCCGGCGGGATCCTGGGGTTCAAGAAGGTGGCATCGGTGGCGGCCGCAGGCGGCCTGCCGGTCTGCCGGCACGGGGTGATGGGCGAGACCGGGATTACCACGCTGGCGGGGCTGCAGGCGCTGGCTACGGTTCCAAACCAGACGGACGGGCATCAGGTGATGCATCAGCTCTTAGAGAACGATATTGTGGCAGAGGGATTGCTCGAGTTCGAAGAGGGCCACCTCGCGGTGCCGGCCCGGCCCGGGCTGGGGGTGGAGTTAGATGAGGATATGGTGGAGCGGTACGCGCGGCGTTATGAGGAGCAGGGGCCGTATCATAATATCGAATAGATTCACACGATTGCAAGGAGGATAAAATTGTCACAGAATGACTTTCCATCCAAAGACGAGTTGAATATTTGTTTCGCTCATGTCTCCTACCAGATGGGGGCCAGCTTTGAGAAGCGCGAGTCCGGCATCCGTCACTTCCAGGCGTGGACACGGGATGAGGTGACCGGGCGCATCGGTGAGGCCGATGTGCTGGTGGTGTCCGGGTTCTGGCGCGATGACCTGCTTGATATCGCGCCCCGGCTCCGGTTTATTCAGTCGATCGGCGCCGGGTACGATCAGTTTCCGCTGGAGGAGTTGAAGCGGCGGGAGATTCCGCTTGCCAGCGCTCAGGGTGTGAACAGGAATGCCGTGAGCGAGCACGCGATGGCGCTTGTTCTGGCGCTTGTGCGCCATGTCCACTTTGGACGGGACAACCAGCGTGGACACCACTGGCGTGGCATGATCTCGGATCTCTCGCAGCGAGAGGATGAGCTTGGCGGAAAGATGATGCTGATCGTGGGGATGGGAGCCATCGGGTCCAGGTTGGCGACGCTGGCGAAGGCGTTCGATATGCGCGTTGTTGCCACGAAGCGCAACCCGGCGACCGCTCAGGGCCCGGCGGACGAGGTGCACACGCCGGACCGGCTGCCGAACCTGCTGACGCAGGCGGACTACGTTGTGCTGACTTGTCCACTGACGCCGGAGACGGAGAAGATTATCGATGCAGAGGCCCTGTCTTTGATGAAAAGCGCTGCTTATCTCATCAACGTAGCACGGGGAAGATGTGTGGATGAGCCGGCGCTGCTGGAGGCGATGCGCAGCGGGTCGATAGCGGGCGCCGGAATCGACCATTTCTGGGACGAGCCGCTGCCGGAGGACTCGCCTTTTTGGGATTTCGAGAATATGCTGATCACACCACATACCGCCGGTGAGACCCGGAGGTACGAGGAGAATGTGATCGATATTCTTCTGGAGAATCTGGAACGGCTTTGGCGCGGGGAGGTGGAACTGCGCAACCAAATCGTGTAGCCGTCGTTCCTGTCTTAGGGGAGGGTCGGACAAAATTAACAGTCCTGTAAAATAATCAGATAGATCATCTGATTTCGCCCCATCCAGCCACGACGCCTTTCCTGTAGTCGCAGGCTTCAGCCTGCGTTTGAGGGGCTGGGCGCACCCTAAAGGGTGCGGCTACAGAAAAGCAACAGGCCATAAGCTTGGTATTTTCACAGCATTGAATTTTGTCCGACCCTCGTCTGAGGGGAGAGTGAAGAAACAGTTCTGGAGGGAGAAGCCTCTTGATCGAGAGAATCTTATGAAAGTACCCACACTTCAAGAAGCCAAAGCGTATCTCTCCGAAGCTGAACGATTAAATCCCGGCCGCTGGATTCCGCATTCCATCTACGTGGGTAAGGCAGCGGAAGCCGTCGCAGTTTACCATCCCGAACTCGACCCTGAAAGCGCTTATATCCTGGGTTTTCTCCACGATATCGGACGCCGCGAGGGGCGCTCACAGATGCGTCATATCATCGACGGCTATAACTTTCTCAGCGCGGAGGGCTTTGAAGACGCGGCCCGGATCTGTCTTACCCATTCCTTTCCAGTTCAGGATGTAAACGCTGTTTTTGGAGCGTGGGATTGCACGGCCGCCGAACGCCAATTTGTGGAAGACTATTTATCGGAAATTGAATACACGGAATACGATAGGCTGTTTCAACTGTGTGATTCTCTGGCACTGTCATCCGGGTTCTGTTTGATTGAAAAGCGTATGGTTGAGGTTGCCTTAAGGTATGGCACGAATCAGTACACCATTCCAAAGTGGAAAGCGACATTGGAGCTCCATAAGAGATTTGAGGAGGTTATCGGACGGTCTATTTACGGTATTCTACCCGGTGTTGTAGAGAATACGTTTGGCTTTGACGCAGCAGGGTAGAAAAATCAGGTCTCCAGCTTGGGAGGGCAAAGGGATGGACAAAATAGATATTCCGCCAGTCGGCGGGGTTTTTGCCGAGCGGTGGTCGGGGAAGAAGCTGATGGGGCTGCTGGCGGTTTTCGGGCCTGCAGCTATTGTCGCGTCGGTGAGTATTGGCGCGGGTGAGACGATTGTTGTGGTTCGGGCGGGCGCGTGGGCAGGTTACGGGCTGCTTTGGCTGGTGCTGCTCAGTTGCCTTGTTAAGGGGGTGTTCGTCACGTATCTGATCGGGCGCTATACGGCGATCAGCGGCGAATATATCGGGCACCGACTGGTAAGGCTGCCGGGGCCGCGCGGGTGGCTGCTGCTTGCGCTTGTGGCGTCGGAGATGCTGGGGGCGCCGCTGGCCTGGGTGCCGATTGCCAAGCCCTGCGGCGATCTGTTCCACTTTTTGTTTCAGGGCGTTCTGCCGGCGTGGGTTTCGGAGCCGGTCTGGGAGAATATTATCACGTCCTGTTTTATTGCGGTGGCGTTAACCCTGGGACTGCGGCTTTCGTTTCAATGGTTCGGACACTTTTTATAAGTTGTTGATTTTCAACAGGTTATAAATTTAGCACCAGATTCCATAAACTGTTATTTTTCAATGGCTTATGAAATTTGAACCCCCAGAATTACAAAAACTGTCCGAAGTATTGGTTTGAGAGATTGGAGAAACAGCAGATTGTGATTTGCTGTATTCTTGTGGCCGGGACGGTGGTTGGCACATTGATGGTACGCCCCGATTTCTGGCAGGCCGCTGCCGGCAGCCTCAGCTTCGGACATTTGCCGCCATTTCCCCCGTGGGCGCCCGAGGATACGGTCAGACACCCGATGTTGACGACGGCGACGACTTTCGGGTATGTCGGCGGATCGGTGATGTCGTACATTGTTTACGCCAATTGGGTCGGGCTGCACCGCTGGGGGCTGACGCGTCATGAGGAGATCGAAGCGATCCGGCAGCATGCGTTTACGCACGATGCAATTGACTATCTACCCGACGATCCGGAGCAGGTGAGCCGGCTGCGGCAGCTTGTTGCGCCCCTGAGGTGGGATGTGGGCATGGGCGCCGTCGTTCTGTTTGTCGTGACGGGGGCGTTTATGCTGTCGGGAGCCGCGGTTCTGTTCCCGCTTGAGACCCGATTTGACGGCTGGAGTTTGTTGACGAATCAGGCCCATGTCTGGAGCAACATCCACCCTTCGCTGGTCTGGGTCTATTATATTTCTATTATCGCAGCGCTGTGGGGGACGCTGCAGGCGTTGCCCGAGATCTACGCCCGGGTGACACAGGAGTTCTTTCAGGCGATCTGGCCCGACCGAGAGTGGGATTATCATAAAATCCAGCGCGTGATTTGTGCCTATATTTTTACCGCCGCGATGGTTATTGTATGGCTCAATATTCCGTTCGACATTCTGACGCAAATCGCCGGGTTTATTCTGGCGAATTTCTCCATTGCGTTGATTATGATTGCCGCCCTGTATTTGAATTTCAAGCTTCCTCCCGCCTTCCGGACGCGCCGTCTGATGGTGGTCGGCGCCGTCGTGTCGGCCGGGGTTCTGGTCGTTTTTGCGGGCATCAGCGGGTGGGGGCTGATCGGAAAACTGTTTGGCGGTCAGTAGGAATAGCCATTGAAGTCCGGTTTCAGTTGACACAAGTGAATAGGGCCGCGCAAATGGCAACCAATGTCGTTTTTATTATGTCCGATAATCAGGGCGCATGGTCGCTGGGCTGTTACGGAAATCCGGATATCCGCACGCCGAATATCGACCGCTTAGCTTCCGGCGGCATGCGGTTCTCAAACGCGTATTGTGTGAATTCGGTCTGTTCTCCCAGCCGGGCGACGTTTTTGACCGGTTTGATTCCGTCCCAGCACGGGGTTCACTGTTTTCTGGGGGGGGAGAAGCCGGATTCGCAAATTGGCCCGGAGGCGTATTGTACGATCCGGGAGTTCGCCAATTTGCCCAGGATGCTGGCGGATGCGGATTACACCTGCGGGCTTTCCGGCAAGTGGCACCTGGGAGACAGTCTCCGGCCTCAGGAAGGCTTCAGCTACTGGTTTACCAGGCCCCGGGGACATACCAGCACGTTTTGCGATGACGAGGCGATCTGGGAGGGGGAGATCTATCAGGAGCCGCGGTATTTCACGGATGCGATTACTGAACACGCACTGGATTTTCTCCGGCAGAACCACGAGCGGCCGTTTTTCCTCTTTGTGGGGTACAACGGGCCATACGGGCTGGGACAGCATATGACGGAGACGCACCGGAACCGGCACACGGGGTATTATGCGGACAAAGAACTGCCCAGTTTTCCACGGGAGGACGTGCATCCGTGGCTTCGAGCGAACCGGCAGATCGTCAACAATCCGGTCAGCATCCGGGGTTACGCAGCGGCTCTCAGTGGCGTTGACGATGGGGTGGGGGAGATTCTGTCTGCCCTGTCCGGCTACGGGCTTAACGAGGATACGCTGGTTATTTTTACCGCGGATCAGGGGTTGTGCGGTGGGCACCATGGGATGTGGGGCATGGGGGACCACTCGCAGCCGCTGCATACGTTCGAGGAGGCGATTCACATTCCCCTGATTTTCCGGCATGGGGGCAGAATTCCTGCAGGGACGGTGTTTGACGGGCGGACGTGTAATTACGACTTTTTTCCTTCCGTGCTGGATTATCTGGAGATGGCCGACAGGGTTCCGGATACGCCGGCGCTTCCGGGAAAGAGCTATGCGCCGGCGCTGATGGGAAATGAGCTTGACTGGGGCGATGTTATCTTCCATGAATTTGAGAATACACGGATGATTCGAAACGACAGGTGGAAGTATTCCTGGCGCCATCCTGACGGTCCGGACGAGTTGTACGATATGCAGAACGATCCCGGCGAGCGCTACAATCTCGTCGAGGATCCGGGATGCGCATCGGTCGTTCGGGAACTTCAGACCCAACTGGATGCATTCTTCAGCCGGTACGCAGATCCCGAGTACGACCTGTGGCGCGGCGGCAGATCGAAAGCCGGGCGTATGAGCGGAGGGTGAGATGACGATTGTGGACTCGCACGTGCATGTGGGGCTGGCCAAGTATCAGCCGGTGGAGGATCTGATTGCGGTGATGGAGACGCACGGGGTGGCGAAGGCGGTGCTGGTGCAGTATGGGGGGAATACGGACAATACGTACCTGGGCGAGTGCGTTCGCCGGTTTCCCGGCTGGTTCGCCACGGTGGGGATCGTGGATACGACGCAGCCGGATGCGGTTGATCGGTTGGCGCGGTGGGTGGAAGAGGAGGGCATCGGGGGACTGCGTCTGCCGGTGACGGCCCGTTCGCCGGGAGCAGATTCGTATGCGATCTGGGCGCGGATGGAGGCGCTGGGGATTGTGGCCAGTGTGACGGGCAATTTGGAAGAGATGAGCAGTCCGGAGACGGAGGAGATTATCCGGCGTTTTCCAAAGCTGAAGGTGCGGCTGGAACACATGGGCTGGTACCCGGATGTGACCGAGGAGCCGCCGTATCCGACGTACCGGCATTTTCTGCGTCTGGGCGCCTATCCCAATGTGTATATGATGTATTCGGCGTTTTACGGGTGGAGTCGGGAGTCCTATCCGTACCGGGATACACTGCCGTTCGTCCGGCTGGTTTACGAGGCGTTCGGGGCGGGGCGAATTATGTGGGCCAGCGACTGGCCGCCGGTGGAGGAGTACGAGGGGTACGCGAAGGTGCTGGCGATGGGGTTGGAAGAGATTCCGTGCGATTCCGAGGAAGACCGGGCGTGGATTATGGGGCGGACGGCGGAGGTGGTGTGGGGGTTCTGATCAATTGCGCGCTGGCGGATTATCCGGCGGAGCCGATGCCCTGGCAGCCGCCCGATTTCTACACGGTGGACCGCTTTGTCTGAAACGATGAAGCGTGAGATCGAGTCCAATAGAGGAGAGAAATGAGATGGCTCAGACGCTTAAAGAGTTGATGAACGAGAGTTTTGAAACCTATGCAGACCGGACGGCAGTTCGCATTCTGAGGCAGTCGGATCAGCCGGGGGAGCGGGGGCTTCAGTATGTGCCGATGACCTATCAGCAGCTGAGGGAGCAGCGGGATCGGCTTGCGTCGGGGCTTGCGCAGCTCAACCTTGAGAAGGGCCAGCGGGTGGGTATTTTGACCGATGGGGGCCTGGAGCCGATGTTGATTTTTCTGGCGGCGGATCTGCTGGGACTTTCTTCGGTGCCACTGTGCAACAAGCTTCCAGACGATATTCTGGTACACAATGTCACCCATTCCAGGATTGCCCTGCTGTTTGTGGACCGCAAGAGTCAGGACCAGATGGAACGCATCCGGCCGCGCCTGGAAAACCCTCCGCAGATGGTTCTTACCGAAGGCCAGGCCGAGGGCGCCCGGTCGTTCTTCGATCTGGTCAAGGCCGGCGGGGAGTCGCCGCTTCCGGAGGTTGAGGTCCTTCCAGACGACGAGTCGAAGGTGATCTATACATCCGGGTCCTCGGGGCTGCCGAAAGGGGCGGTGCAGACCCACAAGAATATTATGGCCAATGTGAAAGGGATCTGGGATGTGATCAGCAGGCGGGAGTCTCTGGTTTTCTTTAAATCGGCGCCCGATTACCATACGATGGGGGTGCTCAATATTTATTATCCCTTAGCAAAGGGGTGGACGCTGGATCTGGCGCGGTCGCCGGATCGGGTGCTGACCGATATTCGCCATTCCGAGCCCCACGCCTTTCTGACGGTGCCGCTTATTCTGGACAAGGTTTACGGCAATGTGCGCAAGGAGATCGAGGCCGGGGGGAGCCGGGGCAGGCTGATCGGGCGGGCGGTTCGAGCCAAGCAGAAGCTGGCGCGGGGCCAGGCATCTCTGGCGGATTGGCTGGTGTACGGGACGGTGGGAAAGAAGGTGGTGGGCCAGATCCGGAGCCGGCTGGCCGAGCGGGTGGGCGGGCGGCTGGAGCTGCTGATTGTGGGGTCGGCCAAGGCCGATCCGGAGGCGCTTGATTTCTTCCACGATGTGCTCGATATTACGACGTTTGAGGGGTACGGCACCACGGAGAGCTGCTCGCTGATTGCCGTGAATAACCTGGAAGGCCGGAGGGTGGGAACGGTGGGACGGCCGTATGTTGAGGTGAAGCTGGTGGACGCGGATGAGCAGGAAATCGGGTATGCAGATCCGGCGACCGAAACCTATCGCGGCAGCAGCGGAGCGGTGGGCGAACTCTGGGTGCATGGGTCGAATGTGATGAAGGAGTACTTAGACGATCCCGAGCAGACGGCGAAGACTCTGGCCAAGGACGAAGCGGGGAAGGTCTGGTACCGGACCGGCGATTTGTTCGATATCGACGCTGAGGGATTTCTGACGTTCCGGGGGCGCGTGGGACGGCAGTTCAAGATTCGAAACGGTGAGTTTGTGAATCCCGAACAGCTCGAACGCCTCTACGCCCGTGTCTCCCTGATCGAACACGTGCTGGTCTGCGGCGACCAGCAGCGGGACTTCCCCCTGCCGGTGGTGACGGTCAACATTGAGGAGGCGAAGAACCAGACCGATATTCCGGATCTGCCCGTGGATGACGATGAGGCCCTGCGCAGGCACCCGGCCATTGCCGAACGGATTCGAGAGCGGTTGCTGAGGGAGGCGACGCTGGCAGGACTCCCCAGCCACGAGCGGCCCCAGAAGGTGCTGGTGCTTTGGGAGGGGTTGAGCGAGGAGACGGGGACGCTGACGCGGGGGTTGAGAAAGGTGGTGCCGAAGGCGATTGTGGCGCGGTATGAGGGGGAGATTGAAGGGGCGTATGGGGGATAAGAAGCGTTCCAGGTTCCACGTTTCAGGTTCCAAGTTAGGGATGGCATGCGAGGGCGCGAGGTGATGGAACTCGGATTTGGGGAGTGGGAGGTGGAGTAAACCTGGAACCTGGAACCTGGAACTTCATTCAAAGGAGGATTTGATGCCGACGGTTTCGGCGGATGAGCTTCGACGGATCGGGCGGGAGGTTTATGAGCGGGCGGGGGCCAGTCCGGAGGAGGCGGAGATTGTGGCGGGGAAGCTGGTGGAGTCGAATCTGGTGGGGCACGATTCGCACGGGGTGCTGCGGTTGATGCAGTACGTGGATGGGATCGAGTCGGGACAGATTGTGCCGGGGGCGAAGGTTGAGGTGGAGCAGGAGACGGCGGCGACGGCCGTGTTGAACGGGAACTGGGGGTTTGGGCACGTGACGGCGGTGGAGGCGGTGCGGGTTGCGGTGGAGAAGGCCCGGGAGGCGTGTGTGGGGCTGGTGACGGTACACCGGTGCAACCATGTGGGGCGGGTTGGCGCATTTCCCCCCTATGCGGCCGAGCAGGGGATGGTGGGGTTGATGACCAACAACGGGCACGGGGCGGATTTGGCGATGCCGCTCTGGGGCGGGATCGGGCGGGTTTTGCCGGCCAACTGTATTGCGATGGCGTTTCCGACGGACCGGGATTTTCCGGTGGTGCTGGATTTGACGACGGCAGTGGCCGCCGGGGGCAAGGTGCGGGTGGTGCTGGCGCGGGGGGAGCGCATGCCGGAGGGGTGGATGATGGACGCCGAAGGGCATCCGACGACGGACCCGAATACGTTTGTGACTGAGCCCAGGGGGGCGCTGCTGCCTTTTGGGGGAGTGGTGGGACATAAGGGGTCGGGGCTGGCGTTTGTGCTCGATATTCTGTCGGGGGCGCTTTCGCCGGCAGGGTGCTCTCGGGCGAATTCGGAGGAGACGGGCAATGCGCTGTTCGTGCAGGCGATCCGGATTGATGCGTTCCGGCCGCTGGATGAATTTAAAGCGGAGGTGGGGCGGTTTATCGATTATGTGAAGTCGGCGAAACCGGCGCCGGGGTTCAACGAGGTGCTGGTGCCGGGCGAGCGGTCGCACCGGACGCGGGAGGAGCGGCTGAAGGCGGGCGTCCCGGTTGAGGAGACCGTATGGGAGCGGATCGTGGCGCTGGCCGGGAAGCTGGGGGTGAAGGTTTGACGAGATCCATCTGGACGGCAGGCAATTGCAAATTGCAACTTGCAGATTGGCAGGAGGTTCGATATGGCTGACGATATTCGCGCGGGCGCAGAGGCGGCTCGGGCTGCGGCGCTGGCGCTGGCCCAGACGTCCGAAGGAGAACGGAAGGCGGCCTTAGAGGCGATTGCGGGCGCGCTGGAGGCGAACGCAGAGCGGATCTTAGAGGCGAACCGGCGGGATCTGGCGGCGGCGGAGGGGCTGGTTGCAGAGGGAAAGCTGACGCCGGCGCTGGTGGGGCGGTTGAAGGTGGATGAGGAGAAGTTAGAGAAGGAGATTGTGGTGGGGGTGCGCAGCGTGGCGGGCCAGCCGGAGCCGATCGGGAAGACGCTGATGGCGATGGAGTTAGACGAAGGGTTGAAGCTCTACCGGGTGTCGGTGCCGATCGGGGTGATCGGGGTGATTTTCGAGTCGCGGCCGGACGCGCTGGTGCAGATCGGGACGCTTTGCCTGAAGTCGGGCAATGCGGTGCTGCTGAAGGGGGGGAGCGAGGCGCTGCAGACGAACCGGGTGCTGGCCGATGTGATGCTGGAGGCCACGCGGGGGCTGCCGGGCATTCCGGAGGGCTGGATGCACCTGTTAGAGGCCCGAGAGGAGGTGCGGGCAATTCTGGACCTGCACGATTTGATCGATCTGATTATCCCACGGGGCGGGAATGAACTGGTTCAGTACATCATGTCAAATACGAAGATTCCCGTGATGGGACACGCAGACGGGATCTGTCACGTGTACGTGGATGCGGCTGCGGATCTGGTGAAAGCGAAGCGGATCTGCCTGGATGCGAAGACGCAGTATGTGGCCGTGTGCAATGCGGTGGAGACGGTGCTGGTACACCGGGAGATCGCAGAGGCGTTTTTGCCGGATATGGTCCGGGTTTTGCGCGAGAACGGTGTGGAGGTGCGAGGGGATGAGACGACGCGGAAGCTGGGCGGTGAGGCGGTGGGTGCGGCGACGGAGGCGGACTGGGCGACGGAGTACCTGGACCTGATCGTTTCGGTGAAGGTGGTGGAGGATCTGGAAAGCGCGATCGACCATATCAACCGGTACGGCAGCCACCACACCGATGCGATTGTGACCGAGGACCGGTCGGCCGCGTCACGGTTCCTGCAGGGGGTGGATGCGGCGTCGGCGCTGCACAATGCGTCTACCCGATTTGCGGACGGGTTTCGGTACGGGCTGGGCGCGGAGGTGGGGATCAGCACCAACCGGTTGCACAGCCGGGGGCCGGTGGGGCTGGAGGGGCTGGTGATTTACAAGTATATCCTGGAGGGCGAAGGGCAGATTGTGGGCGAGTACAGCGGTGAGAACGCGCGGACGTTTACGCACCGGCCGCTGTCTGAGGCGTGGACGCCGAAGGGGTAGGACCGAAGGAAAGGAGATTGCCATGAGACGCATCCATTTTTTGCCGGCGGTATTCTGCCTTATCCTGCTTGCCGCCTGTGTGACCACCCAGCAGGCGGTGGAGCAGAAAGCGCCGCCCGCGCCCCCGGAACCGCCGCTGCCGGTTGATCCGCAGGTGACGGTGGGGAGGCTGGAAAACGGGATGCGGTACTATATCCGCGAAAATCGCAAGCCGGAAAATCGGGCGGAACTGCGGCTGGTGGTGGATGCGGGATCGATCTTAGAGGACGAGGACCAGCAGGGACTGGCGCATTTTGCCGAGCACATGGCGTTCAATGGTACGGCGCGTTTTCCAAAGCAGGATTTGATCAATTACTTAGAGTTGATCGGGGCGCGTCTTGGACCGGACCTGAATGCTTATACGGGTTTTGACGAGACGGTCTATATGCTTCGGGTGCCGACCGACAGCGCCGCGGTGCTGGAGCGGGCATTTCAGATTTTAGAGGACTGGGCGCACAGTGTGAAGTTTGAGGATGAGGAGATCGATAAGGAGCGGGGCGTGGTTATCGAGGAGTGGCGTTCCGGGCGGGGGGCGGAGGCCCGGATGCGCGATGAGCAGTTTCCGATTCTCTTAAAAGGGTCCCGGTATGCCGAGCGCCTGCCGATTGGTCAGAAAGCGGTTCTGGATACGTTTCATTATGAGACGGTGCGGCGTTTTTACAGGGACTGGTACCGGCCGGACCTGATGGCGGTGGTTGCGGTTGGAGACTTCGATAAGGCCCGGATCGAAGGGCTGATCCGAGAGTCGTTTGCCCACATCCCCCGGGTTGAAAAACCCCGGAAGCGGGCGGTTCTGCCCGTGCCCGATCACGGGGAGACGCTGTTTGCAATTGCATCGGATCCGGAAGGCACCCGGTCCAGTGTGAGCATCTATTATAAACAGGATGTGCGCGAGTCGGGCACCGAGGCGGCGTATCGGCAGTGGCTGGTTGAACATCTTTATAACGGGATGCTGAACGAGCGGTTTCGGGAGCTGATCAAACAGCCGGATGCGCCTTTTCTGTTCGGATATTCCAGCCAGGGGCGGTTGATCCGGTCCAAGGAGTTTTATATCCTGAGCGCGGGGGTGAAGGATAACGGGATCGAGCGCGGGCTGGAGGCGCTTTTTGTGGAGGCCGCGCGGGTCGGGCAGCACGGGTTTACGGCGTCGGAGCTGGAGCGGCGGAAGAAGAATATGCTGCGCGGTATCGAGCAGGCGTACCGGGAGCGGGACAAGACACGGTCCCGCAGGTTTGCCGGCGAGTATATCCGCCACTACCTTTCGGATGAGCCGATTCCGGGTATTGAGTACGAGTATGAATTGCACCAGAAGCTGATTCCCGGCATTGCGCTGGAAGAGGTGAACCGGCTGGCAAGTGCGTGGATTACGGATCACAACCGGGTGGTGCTGGTGAATGTGCCGGAAAAGCCGGGTGTGGAGATCCCCCGGGAGGAAGCGCTGCTGGCCGTGATGGACCGGGTGCGCGAGCAGGAGGTTCTGCCTTACGAAGAGTCCGTGTCGGACCTGCCGCTGGTTGAGACGCCGCCCCCGCCGGCCAGGGTTGTGTCCGAGGTGGAGATCCCGGAACTCGGCGTGACGGAGTGGATGCTGGCAAACGGCGTCCGGGTTGTACTCAAGCCGACGGATTTTAAGAACGATGAGATCCGCTTCACGTCGTACAGCCCGGGGGGGCATTCGCTGGTTCCGGATAAGGATTATATTGCCGCGTCGACCGCGACGTCAGTGATCTGGGAAGGGGGGCTGGGGAATTTCAATCGGATTGAGCTTCAGAAAAAGCTGGCCGGAAAGGTGGTGAATGTGGCGCCCGGGATCGGGGAACTCCGGGAGAGCCTTTCGGGGAGCGCGTCGCCGGAAGATCTGGAGACGATGTTTCAGTTGGTCTATCTTTCGTTTACCGCGCCCCGGCAGGACAGTTCGGCGTTTGTGGCCTATCAGTCCAGGATGCGGGGCTTCCTGGAGAATCGCAGCGCCCGTCCGGAGACGGCGTTCAACGATACGCTCCAGGTGACCCTGGCGCAATACCACCACCGGGCACGGCCCTGGTCGGAGGCCCTGCTGAATGAGATGGACCTGGGGCGGTCGTTCGAGATCTACCGGAGCCGGTTTGCCGATGCGAGCGATTTCACCTTCTTTTTTGTGGGCAATTTCGAGCCGGCGCAGATCAAGCCACTGGTGCAGACCTATCTGGGCGGACTGCCGGCGCTCCGTCGAGGTGAGACCTGGAGGGATGTTGGGATCGATCCTCCGAAAGGGGTGATTGAGAAGACGGTGAGGCGAGGACAGGAGCCCAAGAGTTTGATCCGAATCATCTTCACCGGTCCTTTCGAGTGGAACCGGCAGAACCAGTACGATCTGAATGCGATGGGGCGTGTGCTCCAGATTAAGCTGCGTGAAGTTCTGCGCGAAGATCTGGGAGGGACCTACGGTGTGGGTGTTCGGCCGTCTGCGTCCCACTATCCGGACGAGGGATACAGCATTACCGTGAGTTTCGGCTGTGCGCCGGAGCGTGTGGAAGAGTTGACGGAGGTCGTCTTTACCCAGATCGACAGTCTTAAGCAGTTCGGCACAACGGATGTGTACGTGGACAAGGTGAAGCAGACGCAGCGCCGTCGGCGGGAGACGAATCTGAAGGAGAACGGATTCTGGCTGAGTTCTCTGCGATCGCGCTACGTCCACGGCGACGATCCGGTGACGATTCTGAACTACCTCGACCTGGTCGAAGGATTGACGGCCGAGACCGTGCAGCGGATGGCGCAGCAGTATTTCAACATGGAAAATTACGTGAAGGTGGTTCTGTACCCGGAAGAAGCGGATTGAGCTTCCAGGTACCGCAGCATGCGTGAGGGATGCGGCGGAGATGCTGGTTGTGGATTAGTGGTTCTCTTCCGGAGGGAGCGCTATGCCTGCCTGGTACGAAGATGATGCGTTCTGGACGACCTTTTATCCGGCGATGTTTCACCAGCGGCGGTGGGAGGTCGCGCCGGCAGAGATTGATGCCGTGCTCACGCTGCTCGGGATCGAGCCCGGCGCGGAGGTGCTGGATGTCTGCTGCGGACCGGGCAGGCATACGCTGGAGCTGGCCCGGCGGGGATTTTGGGTGGTGGGCGTGGACCGGACGGCGCCCTATCTGGAGATGGCCAGAAATCAGGCGGAAGCGGACGGTCTGGAGGTTGCGTTTGTGGAGGCGGATGTGCGGACGTTCCGGCGAGAAGAGGCATTTGATGCGGCAATCAGTCTTTATACGTCGTTCGGATATTTTGAAGACCCGGCGGACGATCAACGGGTGCTGGAGAACCTTTTCGGTTCGCTTCGCCCCGGTGGAAAGCTTCTGATGGATATGTCGGGCAAGGAGGTCCTGGCGCGCGTGTTCCGGGAACGGGGCTGGTCGGAGCTGGAGGATGGTACGCTCTTTCTTGAAGAGCGTACCCTGCAGGGTGGATGGGAACGAATCGAGAACCGGTGGGTTCTGATTAAAGGGGAGGAGCGGTACGAACGGCGGTTCTCGCTGCGCATTCACTCGGGCGTGGAGTTGAAGGCGCTGATGCTGGCGGCGGGATTCGCGTCGGTTGAGCTGTACGGGACGCTGGAGGGCGGGCCTTATGACCAGACGGCGCGGCGGCTGGTGGCTGTAGGGATTCGGTAAATCGGCGTTACGTGTAATGCCTGTTCTTTCTTCCCATCTAAGATTTGGTGAAAATTAGTATCTCAAATAGGAGGTAACCTCGATGCATGAGCGAATTGTAATTGACCCTGGAATCCAACACGGAAAGCCAATCATTCGAGGGACACGTCTGCCGATCACGCGTATTATTGGTGGTCTTGCTGGAGGGATGACCGTCGAGGAAGTTTGTCGAGAATATGAGGTTTCTGAAGAAGATGTTCGAGCCGCGTTAGAATATGCGAACGAGGTGATCGACACCGAGGAAGTTTACCCGCTTCCAGCACCATAGGGGTCAGGCGATGTGTTTTCTGATTGATGCAGACCTTCCTCGTGCCACAGGTGAACTCCTCGCAAGATATGGCCATGAGCCACTTGATGTTCGAGATATTGGGATGAGAAGTGCGAAAGATCAAGAGATCGCTTCTTATGCGCTTGCTGAAGGTTTGGCTTTAGTCAGCGGAGATGGCGGTTTTGGGAATATACAGAATTATTGATCTCAGCTTTTTTAATGAGGCAGTTTATGTAGCCGCACCCTTCAGGGTGCGTTGCAGGCATGGGGCGCAGGCTGATGATCTTTGAAAAATTAATCGGGTAAGAGTCCGACATATCTGAGTAGTTGCGGAGATCCGTTTTTAAAGATGTCCAGCTCCTGTTCCATTCTCAGCCTGAGCCTCTGCCATTGATCCGAAAGTCGATGGAGATGAAGAATCTTCTGTTTGAGCCATCGCCACAGCTTTTCAATCGGATTTAACCAGGAGGCATAGGTGGGCAAAAGCAAGAGTCGGATGGGTAACTCCTTATGAATCGCCTTTTCTGGTGTGGACTTGACCCGTTTCGGTGGGTACCTTATCTCTTGGGAGAAAGGAGATCCACTATGCCGCCAACACGTCCACCTTATCCACCTGAGTTCAAAAAGCAAATGGTCGAATTGGTTCGAGCCGGTCGTACGCCAGGAGAGCTGGCCAAAGAGTTCGAGCCCTCAGACCAGACGATCCGGAACTGGGTGGTACAGGCCGACCGAGACGAGGGCCTTCGAGAAGACGGTCTGACCAGTGATGAGCGAGAGGAGTTGCGCCGTCTTCGTCGCGAGATTAAGCAGTTACGCATCGAGCGTGAGATCTTGTCAAAAGCAGCAGCCTGGTTCGCTCAGGAGACCAACACGATCCCCAGAAAGCCTTCCAGTTCGTGAAGGCGCACCAGGCAAAATGGCCAATTACCACGCAATGCCGAGTCCTGGGTGTCTCCCTCAGTGGGTATTATGCGTGGCGAGGACGCCCCCCATCGCCAAGAGCAAAGGTCGATGCGGATCTCAAGGAACAGATTAAGGCTTTTCATGCCCGTTCTGATTCTACCTACGGAGCCCCCAGAATCTGGGAAGATCTGGCAGCATTAGGCATCCGTATAGGCAAAAAGCGTGTCGCCCGTCTGATGGTTGAGATTGGTATCTTCGGGGTGAGCCGTCGAAAGGGTATCAGAACCACCCGTAAGGGAAAAAAGGCTCAAAAAGCCCCTGATCTGGTCAAGAGAGACTTCACTGTTGAAGCCCCAAATAAACTCTGGGTGGCCGATATTACCTACGTACCAACCTGGGCGGGCTTCCTGTATCTTGCTGTGGTTATCGATGTCTTTTCCCGCCGAGTCGTGGGCTGGACGATGGCTTCGACGCTCCAGAGTGAGTTGGTTTTGTCTGCTTTGAATATGGCACTTTGGCAGCGTCATCCTTGTGGGGTGATCCACCACTCCGACCAGGGATCTCAGTATACTTCACTTGCCTTCGGTAAACGCTGCGATGAGGCGGGTATACGTCCCTCAATGGGTTCTGTAGGCGACTGCTATGACAACGCACTGTGTGAAAGCTTTTTCGCCACCCTCGAATGTGAATTGATCGACCGCCGTTGTTTTCGTACCCACAAGGAGGCCAGATTGGCTATTTTTGAGTATATTGAGGGCTGGTATAATCCCCATCGTAGGCATTCATCAATCGCATACCACTCACCGATGACATATGAAAAACAGCATCAAACACGGGCTTGAAGCCCAAGCCCTAAACACTCCACCAAAACGGGGCAACTCCAGCTTTTTGAACTCAGGTGGATAAGGTGGACGTGTTGGCGGCATAGTGGATCTCCTTTCTCCCAAGAGATAAGGTACCCACCGAAACGGGTCAAGTCCAATTTGGGGTCAACATTTATGGGCACGCGGCTATTTTTGTGCGACGGTGGGGGCGGTTGACGAAGAAGCAATCAAGCAGTATATCGAGTCTCAGAAGTGGGAAGATGATGGTGGCAAGGGATTCAAAGTAGAGCCGCCACCGTCGCCTTGAGCCCGCTCTAAGCGGGGAGCACTTCAGGCGGCTTGAGCCGCAAACCGACTTTCAGTCGTAATCAAACCCAACGGCTTTAGCCGGTGGTGGTTTAGAAGAGCAGCAGCTCGTTCACGCATATAAGGTTTTTCGTGATGATCTCGGGCTTGTTCTAACTCTTTTCTTTTTAAGGCATTAAGCGTGACTACCAAAGCTTTGGGCATCGGTCTCACCTCCTTTTTATGTAGGACGCTTGACCGCGCTTAAAGTTACCCGGTTATTTATTCAATCTTCATAAGGGTGCGTTGCAGGCATGGGGCGCAGGCTGAAGCCTGCGGCTACAAGAATGTCTCTTTACATAGGCTGAATGTTGAGGATGCCTGGTGAAAACACTTGCTAAAATCTCGACTGAAGGCATGATGTTTGTCTGCTTCGTGTTGATATTGGCCGTTTCCGAGTGCTGGGCCGCAGAGCCGACCCTTGCCCGGCTGTCCTTCTGGGTGTCGCCGGAACGGATGGCCGAGTTCGAGCGCGCTTACGAGGAAGAGATCCTGCCCTGGTTGCAGCAGCGCGGTTTGCAGGAATCGGCGCAGCACAGCCGGGCCACCGTCGACAGCGTCTTCAGCCGCCTCTTCGAATTCGCCTCGCCGGAAGACCTTTTCGCGGTGCAGGCGTCTCTGGTCGGTCCCGAGTTGGAAGTGAAGTTGCGCGAGCTGGCCGAAGTGTTCGGGGCGACGGGCGAGGACGGCCTGCTCAAGGCGTCGTTCCAACTCTACAGCATGCCTATGATAAACAGCATGCCCTTGCGCCAAGGGCGGAGCACGGCGGTCGGTGAGGGAACGCGCCAGGGGCTCTGGCAGAGTTACAGTGCGGTCGACGGCCTGGCCGCGCCCGGCATCATGGGCATTGTGGAAGACCGCAATGGCCATCTGTGGTTCAACCACCCGGTATTTGGCGTGACCCGCTACGACGGCGAGCACTTCACGACTTTCTATCCTCCCACCGGAAGGGATTACGTCCCACAGATACTGGAGGATCGCCGCGGGGGTTGGTGGTACTACACCTCCGTGGGTGACAATCCTCTGGCTTATTACGACGGAGCACACGTCGCGTTTTTTGGCACAGAAGATGGTCTGGCGGACAATAGAGTGATGAGCGCGCTGGAAGACAGCCAGGGCAACCTCTGGTTCAGCACGCCGAAGGGCTTGAGCCGCTACGATGGCGCAGGGTTCAAAATATTCACTACGGCCGACGGTCTGCCTACCAACTGCACAGGAGGGATTAACGGGATGGCCGAAGACCGGGAAGGCCACCTGTGGTTCGGCACGCTCGACGTTCGCGTGGCCAGGGGGAGTGGCCTGGTGCGCTACGACGGCGCGGTCTTTACCACATTTACGACCGAAGACGGTCTGTCCAGCAATGATGTCAGCGCCGTTCTGGTGGACCGAAAAGGCGATCTGTGGATCGGTTCTACGGCCGGGGTGACGCGCTACGATGCACGATCAGTTGCTGATCTCGGTATCGGACACAGGGATAGGGATGCCGGAAGAGGCTTTGGAAACGATCTTCGATGAGTTTCAGCAGGTGAAAGGATCGGAGCAAAAACACAAAGGTACCGGGTTGGGGTTGGCGATTACAAAGCAGTACACGGAATTGCTGGGTGGAACCATATCCGTAGAAAGTGAGGTCGGCAAAGGGACCATATTCACGGTTCAAATTCCGACAGTTTTAAAAGAAACGTGAGTCTGAAAGACTGCCCGGCGTATTGAGAAAACGAGCGGAGGTGTCTTATGGCACGTAGAAAGCAAACACGAGGCAGCTGCACTTATTGTGGACGTAAGATGACCAGAGGGGGTATGTCCAGGCACTTACAGACTTGTGCCAAGTGGCAAGAAGTGGTAGCCTCTGTCAGCCAGAAGCGTGGCAAAAAGGAATCCCTTTATCATCTGCAAGTGCAAGATGCTTGGGGGGGGGATTTCTGGTTACATCTGGAAATGCCCGGTTCAGCTACTTTGGAGGATTTGGATACCTATCTGCGTGCCATTTGGCTGGAATGTTGTGGGCATATGAGCCAGTTTTCTTTTGATGGCTGGAGAAGTGACGAAATTTCTATGCATAGGAGAGTAAGTGGGATATTTGAACCGGGCATAGAACTCACCCATATCTATGATTTCGGCACTTCATCGGAGACGTTGGTGAAAGTGGTAGCAGTGAGGGAAGGGAAAGCGATCCTACCCCGTCCTGTAGTGCTGATGGCACGCAATGATCAGCCAGAGGCATATTGTATTGAATGTGAACAACCGGCTTCACGGCTGTGCATGGAGTGTTTGTATGAGTATGATACGCCGGGTATGTTGTGCGACGAGCATGCGAAAACCCATCCCCATGATGACTATGGTGAGCCTGTCCCACTTGTGAATTCACCGCGTTTGGGTATGTGTGGTTATGATGGTCCAGCAGAGCCACCCTATTGAATCTACCGGTGGACTTATCGCGTATTTGAAGAGCAAGGAGGCATACAATGGCTGATATCAGAGGCAGGTTGCGGGTGTTTGCGTTATGTCTTATCGGTTTATGTCTCTCAGGATGTCTCGGGTTTGAGAAAGCTGAATACCAGTACGTGATTGAGAAGGATCTATCGGGACATCTGATCGTCCATTTTTTTGAAGTAACGTCAGGTGAAAAAACAGTTGAAAAGCAGAAGAAAGAGATGGAAGATCTTTACAGAGATGGATACCTGGAGTTCGAGAAAGACTTTCAGTCCGAATATCATATGGAAGACGGCAAGCTTGAATTGTTGAATAAGACAGACCTGGAATGTGACGCGAGGTTTTCAGGGAAGTTTCATCATCTCCTGGCCACGCTGTTACCCATTCTGGAAGAAGAAGATCATGAGATCAAGAGAAAGGACGATCAGTTTTCTTTTAGAATGTGGATGGATGCCGCAGACAGTACATTAGATGTAGCCTTTTCAATCAAATACAATGGGGAAGTTATCGAACATAACGCCCATACCTACGACGAAAATTTACAGGTTATGAAATGGCAGCTTGGAGAGGTTGATTCTTCCGGGGTTTATTTTGTTTTGAATACCAGGAAGTAGGTTGTGCAATCAAGCGGTGGAGATAATGAATTTTTCTCCAATCAAAGCGCTCACGTTTGACGTGTTCGGCACGGTGGCGGACTGGCGGAGCAGCATTATTCGTGAGGGCGCGGCCCTGGGGAAGGCGAAAGGGCTTGAGGTGGACGGCTGCCGACCTGCTGGGGCTTCAGCCGGAGCAGGTGATGATGGTGGCCGCTCACAAGGGCGATCTGAGAGCGGCGCAGGCCGTGGGGTTCCGGACGGCGTTCGTGCCCAGGCCGATGGAGCACGGTCCAGAGCGCACGCCGGATGTGGCGTCCGATCCGGCCTTCGATGTGATGGCGGACGATTTCCATGATCTGGCTGAGAAGCTGGGGACTTAAAGACTCGTAAAAAAGGGGCTCTTCGCTGTTTCACGTGGGTAATCATAAAAACCCGAACCAGTCTTCTTGCCGAGTGCGAGGTGGTTCCTAACCGTTTGCTCCGGTATCCGCACATGAGATCTCTCCTAAACACACGGCGGGTATTGAATGATCCGGAGATCCAGTTTGCCGTTTAGTCCATCGTAACAATTTATTATCTAACAACTTAAACAACTGTTTTTAAGATAGAATCCTGAGCAACAGACAACGGGTCGGGCAACACCGTTGACAAAGAATACTCGAAGGCTGGTCCACAAAACCTGCAGCTTGGGCGTCTTGTCTACCACAACTGGTCGTTCCTGGGGGAAGGTTACCCACACCAAATAGCGAAGAGCCAAAAAAGGAGATAAACGATGGGCAGAGAACAGTACGTCGTGGACAACAAAGGCAAAAAAACAGCGGTGATTCTTCCAATCAAGCAATATGAGCAGTTGATGGAAGATCTTCACGATTTGGCTGTTGTAGCTGAACGGCGTGATGAAGAGACGATTAGCCTTGAGGAGATGAAAGGGCGATTGAATAAGGATGGACTCCTATAACGTTCGTTTTAAGCCATCTGTTGAAAAAGATTTGAGGCATCTGTCGAGGTCAGTTGTCACTCGAATCATGACGCGTATAGAGGATCTGAAAACCGAGCCATTTCCACGACAGGTGATCAAATTGTCGGATTCCGAAAGACTCTATCGCATTCGAGTAGGCGATTACCGAGTTGTGTACGAGGTTGACACTCAGGCCAAACAAATCACCATTCACTACATTCGCCATCGGCGAGACGTGTATCGCTCTTTGTGAGAAATAACTACCCCCTTGTGAGCATTAGCTGAAGTACCTTGAGGCTGCTATGGACAGCGGGCATCAAATCGATATCGCTTTCGGCAGGGGGACGGTTCCCATTCAGGCCGATCCGGAACTGGCCCAGTGGGAGGTAATCCGGCCGACCTACGAGTCGGCGCTGCCAGATGGGGGAGCCCGGTTCCGGGAGGCCTGTCGCAGTCCGATTGCGTGTGAGCCGCTCCGGGAGATCGTCTCGCCGGGCGACCGGGTGGTGATTGTGACGTCGGACGGGACGCGGCCGGTGCCGAATCGACTGTTGATTCCCTGGATTCTGGAGGAGCTGCCGGTTCCCGTCGAAAATGTGACGGTGCTGCTGGGCAACGGGACGCATCGGGCGAATACGGACGGGGAGATCGCCGAGATGTTCGGAGAGGATGTCGCAGGGAGGGTGGCGATACGCAATCACGATGGGTATGATCCGGAGCGGAATTCGTGTGTAGGGAAGACGACCGGGGGGACGGATGTTTTGCTGGACCGGGTCTATTTAGAGGCGGATAAGCGGATTGTGGTGGGGTTTATCGAGCCCCACTTTTTTGCGGGGTTTTCGGGGGGCGCGAAGGGGATTGCGCCGGGGGTGGCGGGTGTGGGGACGGTTCTTCGTTTGCACCGGGCGGAGCTGATTGCCGATCCGATGAGTACCTGGGGGGTGCTGGAGGAAAATCCGATTCAGCAGGAGATTGCGGAGGCGGTGGCTTTTTGTCCACCCGATTTTATGGTGAATGTGACGTTGAATTCGGACAAGGAGATGACGGAGTTTTACGCAGGGGATTACCGAGAGGCCCACCGGCAGGGATGTGCTGCGGTGAAGGCGTCGTCGATGGCGCCGGTGCCGGCGGCGTTTCCGGTGGTGGTGACGTCGAACAGCGGGTATCCGCTGGACCAGAATCTGTATCAGACGGTGAAGGGGATTTCGGCGGCGGCCCGGGTTGTAGAGGAGGGGGGGGCGATCTTAGTGGCGAGCGAGTGCAGCGACGGGGTGCCGGACCACGGGAATTTTGCCGAGATTATGCAGACGGGGGACTCGCCGGAAGCGGTGCTGAAGTCGATTTACGATCTGGAGCGGCCGATTCTGGACCAGTGGCAGGCGCAGATTCTGGCCGGGATTCTGGAGCGGGCGGATGTGCGGGTTTACTCGCGGATGGAGCGGGCGGATATCCGGTCCTGCAAGCTGGCCGTGGCGGAGGACCTGGACGGGGTGCTGCGGGAGCGAATCGAGGCGGCGGGGAAAGGGGCGAGGGTGGCGGTTCTGCCCGACGGGCCGCTGACGATTCCGTATGTGGAGGGAGGATGATATGCCGGGCGACGGCGACTCCCGGGGTGCGGCGGTGCAGGCGAATCGGATTTACATTTCCCTTGCCGCCTTCGGGCTGGCGCTCCTGTTGTACGGGGTGGGTGTTTTCGCGCAGGAGAAGCTGAGATCACAGGCCGGTGCGGTCTCGACCCTGCCGTTCGCGGTGATCGAGCTGTTTACGTCGGAGGGATGCTCGAGCTGTCCGCCAGCGGACCGTTTGCTCGGCGAGATTGCAGAAGAGGCGCGCAAGAAGGGAAAACGGATCTTTTCGCTGGCTTTTCACGTGGACTACTGGGATCGTCTCGGATGGCGCGATCGGTTCAGCGATTCCGCTTATTCACGCCGCCAGCGAGCCTATGCCCGGGCTTTTGACACGTCCGATGGCGTCTATACGCCGCAGATGATCGTCAACGGGGTCGAGGCGTTTGTGGGATCAAACAGGGAGCGGGCGCACCGGAGCATCGAGCGGGCGCTTCGCCGTCCCGCGCGGGTGGGCCTGGCCGTGCAGTCCGGGAGAGACGAGGGGTCCGGGTCGGTTGTGGTCGAGTATGAGGTTTCGAGGGCGACGGGTAAGGCGGTTTTGCATGTCGCGCTGGTTGAGAGCGGGTTGGTGAGCGACGTCGTCCGGGGGGAAAATGCCGGCAGGCGGCTTTCCCATGATCAGGTTGTGCGTGTGTTTGAGACTGTCCGGCTCAAGGGCAGCGGCAAAGGGCGGGTTGAATTGAAGGCGCCCGAGACCGTTGTGAGCGAAAATATGTCGATTGTCGCTTATGTGCAGGATCCCAAAACGATGGCCGTTCTGGGGGCTGCGCATGTGACACCCTGATGGTTTTTCATAGAGGAACGAGGCGATGGCGGAGAGACAGGAGGTTCGGCTGCGGGTTTCTGAATCGGCAGGGATTGCCCGGGAGAGCTGGCCGGTGACGCGGGGGGTGCCGCTGCCGGAGGAGGCGCTGGAGGATCTGGATTCGATGGGGGTGGAGGATGCAGACGGGCGTGCGGTATCCGCGCAGTTCCGGGCGCTGAGCCGGTGGCCGGACGGAAGTTTGAAGTGGGTGTTGACCGATTTTCAGGCGGATGTGCCGGCGAATGGGGAGGCGGTCTATACCCTTTTTTATGGAGGGGAGAAGGCGGACGTTTTGCCTGCGGTGTCGGTTCAGATCGAGGAGGAGGCGGAGCGGATTACGGTGTGTACCGGGCCGCTGCGGTTCGGGGTGAGCCGGAAGCGGTTTTCTCTGGTGGAATTCGCAGAGCTGGGGGAGGTGGAGGCGGACGGTGTTTTTGTGCCCGAGGAGGAGGTGGTTGGATTGGAAGCCGGGGGGGAGGCGTGGGTGCGGATCTGTGAATCGTTCTTTGACGATGAGGGAAAGCGGTACATCTACGGGATGGGGGGGGCGTGTCTGGCATCGCTGGCGGAGGACGCCTATTCGGTAGAGGTGGAGGAGGCAGGGCCGCTACGGGCGGTGATCCGGTGCGAGGGGGCGTTCGAGGCGGAGGCGCCGATGCACCACTACGCGGGGTACCGGCCGTTTCGTTTTGTGGTCCGGATTTACGCTTATGCGGGGCAGGCGACGCTGCGGGTGCTGCACACGGTGGTGGTGGCGTGCAACGCGAGGGAGACGGAAGTGGAGGAGATCGCCCTGCGGGTGCCGGCTGCGCTGAAGGGGCCGGTGCGCTACCGTGCGGCGTCCCGGCTGCCGGTGGAGGGGCCGCTGGAGGCGGGGGCGTCGGTGCTGCTGTCGCAGCGGCTGGAGAACCACTTTTACTTAGACTGGCGCGCCGGGGAGCAGGTGCGGCGGCTTGCAGAGGGGGAGCGGACGCAGGGGTGGATGGCGGTTGAGGACGCGAAGGTGGGGATCGGGGTTGGGCTGCGCTATATGCCGGAGGAGTACCCGAAAGCGCTGGGGACGGCCGGGACGGGGGGCGGGATTGATGTTTATTTGTGGCGAGATCCAGACGGAAAACGGCTCTCATTGAAGCGTTATGACGAAGTGGTAGCATGGCATGAGGGAGAAGGGGTGTATTCGGACGGGACGGGGACGGCGAAGACAAGCGAGTTTACCGTCTGTTTTTACCGGACGGCGGAGCGGGGCGGTGTTCCCTCCCGGCTGTGCGGGTTTCTGAATCCGCCCGATGTGGGGGTCGATCCGGCGTGGACTGCGGCTTGCGAGGCGACGGGGGGATTTGCGCCGTTAGATCCGGAGCGGTTTCCGGAGTCGGAGCGGATGATGGAGGGGTATGTAGACTGGATGGAGCGGAATATTCGGTTGGGGGGGTGGTACGGTTTTTGGGACTGGGGGGATGTGCTGGCGGTCTGGGATGTGGCGACGAACGACTGGCGGTTTTACGGCCGGTGGGGCTGGTGCAACAGCGAGTGGGACCCGCGCCACGGGGTCTGGATCCAGTACCTGAGAACGGGGGAGGCGCGGTATTTCCGGCTGGGGGAGGCGATGACGCGGCATTCGGTGGATGTGGATACCTGCCACTTCCACCCGTTTCGACCCTACATGGAGGGGGGCTGTTTCCGGCACAGCGTGGACCATTTTGGCGATGAGCCCTGTGCGTCGCATACGTTTGTGGACAACTGGGTGGATTACTACTATCTTACCGGCGACCTGCGAACGTACGAGGTGCTCCGGGAGGCGGGGGCGTTTTTCCTGCGTTTCCGGTGGACGGAAGATCCGGCTTACAGTTTCAGCCTGCGGGGGATTGCGAATGTGCTGCGGGGGCTGCTTTACGTGTACGAGGTGACGGGGGAGGCCCGGTTCAAGGAACGGGCGGAAGAGGTGTATGCCGCAATTGCGCGGGGGCAGAACGAGGATGGGAGCTGGCACAAGCGCTTTCAGATTTCCACGCCAGACCGGCTGCCGGACCAGGGGCCCTACGGGATGGCGACGGAGGGGACGACCTTAGGGGTGGAGATGGGATCGACGCCCGGGTTTACGGATGCGGAGTTCCGGGCGTTGAGGGGGACAGATAGGAACCTGACCCGCGTGCTGCCGGTGGAAGAGCAGAAGGGCTACCAGACGCACTATCTGATGATTGGATTGGAGCTGCTGCACCGGATGACGGGGCGAGAAGATGTGGCAAAGGTCTATTGCCGGGCGACGGACTGGTTCTGCGGAGGCGAGGAAGTGTGGAACGCTGAGATGGCCGTCCGGGAGCGCTACGGGGGCGTGATCTGCCGGCACCTGGGGTATGCGTACCGGCTAACGGGGGACCGGCGCTACTTAGAGATCGGTCAAGAGGTGCTACAGCAGTTGATCGACGAGCAGGACTGGAGTGAGGATCCAAAGCGACACGGGGCGGTTTCGATGAGCCCCACGCACCTGAGTACGCTGTTTTTTGGGGTGCCGTTCTTACTCGGGGTGATGCGAGGAGCAGGGGCGGAGGAGCGAGATTCCTGATTCTTCTCCGCGTCCTCCGGGTCTGTGTGGTTCAAAATGACTCAGGCTGAATTCCGGGAGGGAACCGTTTAACCAGGAGGGGGGATGATGTCTGCAAAGGGTCGTATTCACGTGGGAATTCTGGGACAGGGGCGCAGCGGGCTGAGTATTCACGCGAACTGGTTCGTCCAGTCGCCCCGCAAGTACAAGATTGTGGCGGTTTCGGATGTGCTGAAAGACCGGAGGGAGCGGGGGGAAACGGAGCTTGGGTGTGATGCGTATGCGGATTACCAGGATTTATTGAAGCGGGATGATATTGAGCTGGTGGTCAACGCGCTGCCGAGCCACCTGCATCCCCAGGGGACCGTGGATGCGCTGAAGACGGGACATCACGTGGTCAGTGAAAAACCGCTGGCTCCCACGATGAAGGATTTCAGGCGGATGGTGGCCGCTGCGAAGCGGGCGGGCAGGGTTCTGGCGCCCTACCAGCAGTCGCGGTATGCGCCCTATTTTCAGCAGGTTCAGAAGGTGATCGGTTCCGGCGTGCTGGGGCGTATTGTGATGATCAAGATCGCTTTCAACGGGTTTGCCCGGCGCTGGGACTGGCAGACGCTGCAGGAGTTTAAAGGGGGCAATCTGTTGAATACCGGCCCGCATCCGATGGACCAGGCGCTGTGTCTGCTGGGGTGGAAGATGCCGGAGGTGGTGTGCAAGATGGACCGGGCCAATACGTTTGGCGATGCGGAAGACCATGTGAAGATCCTGCTGACCCGGAAGGGGCTGCCTACGATCGATCTGGAGATTTCGTCCTGCTGCGCCTATTCGGGCGATATGTATCAGGTTTACGGCACGCTGGGCGGTCTGAGCGGCGGCGGGTCGGGTATGAGATGGCGGTACTACAAGCCGAGGGAGGCGCCCGAACAGAAGCTGATGCGAGAGCCGCTGCCGGGGCCCAGCTACTGCCGGGAAGAATTGCCGTTGCACGAGAGGTCGTGGGAGCCGACCGAGGCGCAGAAGGATTCGTTTACGTACATGTCCAGGTGTTTTTACAACCACCTCTACAAGGTGCTGCGCCAGGGCGCTCCGCTGTTCATCACGCCGGAGCAGGTGGCGGTTCAGGTTGCGGTGATGGAAGAATGCCACCGGCAGAACCAGCTGTCGAAGCTGCGCGGGAAGGGGTGGCCGAAGGGGGAGTGAAGATTTGGGATTGCGGATTTGGGATTGCGGATTGAAGATCGGGTGTTTTTCAATATTCGATTATGGCAATATCAATCTTCAATGGTGCCATAAGGAGATGATCAATGGCAAGGACGTACAGGGTCGGTCTGGTTGGATGCGGCGGTATGGGACGGCAGCACCTGAAGGTGTTGCAGGGTCTGCCCGAATTCGAGATCGCGGCGGTCTGTGATTTGCTGCCCGAGGCTGTGGAACAGACGGGGGAGGCGTATGGAGTGGCTGCCCGGTATGGGGATTTTGAGAAGATGTACGGCGAGGTAGAGCCGGATATTGTGACGGTGGCCACGCAGACTCGGGGGCACCACGCGCCGACGGTGGCGGCGCTTGAGCGCGGGATTTCGGTGCTGTGCGAAAAGCCGATCTCTATTGATCTGGTGGAGGCGGATGAGATGGTGGAGACGGCCCGGGCATCCGGGGCCAGGCTGGCCGTCCACCAGCAGGGCCGCGTGAGTCCGGGCATCCGGAAGGCCCAGGAGCTGGTGCGACAGGGGGTGATCGGGGATCTGGTGATGGTGCGAGGGCGAAACAAGTGCGGACGAAAGAGCGGCAATGAGTTTACGGAGATGGGCACCCATGTGACGGATATGATGCTGTGCTTTGGAGGGGTTCCGGAATGGTGCGCAGGGACGGTGTATTACCAGGGCCGTCTGGCCGGGACCGAGGACATTATGGAGGCCAAAGAGATGTCGCCCCGGGACCGGGACTCGGGGCCGGTGATGGGTGACCGGGCCGTGGGACAGTACGGGTTTGAGGGTGGAATTTTGGGCGAAATCCACTTTCTGGGGTATGAGCAGGTGTTGAACAGAAACTTCGGGGTGGATATTCTGGGCACCGAAGGCCAGTTGACGGTGCGGACATCGGGCGATGTGACGGAAAGTCTGTGGCATTTGCCCAGGCCGATGGAGGGGCTGCCGGGCGAGCTGAGCGACTGGCGGCCTGTGGACATGAGCGACATGGGAGATGAAGCCCCGATGGCCACCATGTACCGGCGGCTGGTGGAGGCGGTTGAAACGGGTACGGAGCCGCCCAGCAGCGGGGTGGAGGGCAGCCGGGCCTTTGAGATGATTCTGGGCATCTACCAGTCGCACCGGGAGGGCGGAGGCCGGGTGGCCCTGCCGCTGTCCGACCGACGGCACCCGCTGGAGATGTGGCGGAGCGCCAGGGGGTGATCAGGAGGGATGATGAGCACAAAAAAGGAGGGTACTATGGATTTGAAAGCGGCTCAGGAAGCCATCCAGTCGGTTAGAGATTATTATAACGCGCATGGGATTTTTCTAAGGAAGTTCGGGTTTGGTAAGAAGCCTGCGTTGATTGTTATTGACATGGCTTACGGCTGGACGGACCCGGCGTATGCGATCGGTTCAACGCGGCTGGATGAGGCGGTGGAAGGGATTCAGCGGCTGCTGTCCGTGTGTCGAGAAAAGGAGGTACCGATTATTTACACCACGTCGCCTTTCCGAGAGGACGAGGACAGAGAGGATATGCGCCCCGAGGCCGATACCGAGTATCGGACGTGGGATGCGCGTGCGTGTGAGATCGATGAGCGGCTCGAGCCCCGGAAGGGAGATTTTGTCATTTACAAGGAAAACGCCAGTGCGTTTTTTGGCACCCATCTGGCGCCGTACCTGGTCGAGCGGGGCGTGGATACGCTGATTGTGACCGGGTGCTCGACCAGCGCGTGTGTGCGGGCAACGGCGACGGACGCACGCGCATACCGGTTGAAGCCGATCGTTCCCCGGCAGTGCGTTCAGGACCGGGCCGCGGCCGCGCATGAGTGGAACCTGTTCGACATCGATGCGAAGTTCGGGGATGTGGTGGAGATTGAGGAGGTGCTGGGTTATCTGGAGAAGCTGTAAGAAGGCCACGGAATCACTCACATTTGTTGCAAGATGAGAGGAGGGAAGCGATGCCACGGAAAAAACTCCGGGTTGCGGCGTGCCAGATCCATGCGGGGGTGGAAGCGATTGAGGAGAATACCGCGCGTGTGGTGGAGACGTTAAAAGCGTGTGCGGCCCAAAAGGTGGAGGTGGCGGCGTTCCACGAGGGGGTGCTTTACAGCTATTCCGCCCGGCAGGCGTTCTGGAAAGGGCTGGACCCCGGGCGGCTGGTGAGGGCGGAACAGAAGATTGTTCGGACCTGTAAGAAGGAACGGATTGCTGCGGTGGTCGGGTCATCCCACGTGGAAGGGGGCGTGCGGTACAACAGCCTGCTGGTGGTGGACCGAGACGGGACGGTTCGGGGGCGCTACGGGAAGATCCACTTAGCGGGCGAGAAGTGGTGCGCTCCGGCGCAGCACCTGCCCATTTACCGGCTGTGCGGGGTGGACTGCTGTTTTATTATTTGCCACGATGTGCGGTACCCGGAACTGGTCCGGCTGCCAGCGGCGGCGGGCGCGCAGGTCTGCTTCTTTTGCAGCTGTGAGAGTCCGGTGACGGCGGAGTGGAAGCTTTCGGCGTACCACGCGATGCCGGTCAGTCGGGCGACGGAGAATTCGATTTATGTGGTGATGGTGAATGCGCCGGCGGACCCCGACGACATCAACCGGGCGGGGTCGTCCCACGGTGAATCCAAGGTTATCCATCCGGACGGGAATGTGCTGGCCGAGGCGGGGGTGTTCACGGAAGAGCGTTTGATCTGCGATCTGGATTTGAAGGCGGCTACCCGGGGGATTGCGCTGCGGGCGGCGAACGATGTGACCTGTCTGAGGGACTGGCTTCGGGCCGGGATTGAGCTGGTCGAACACGCGCCCCGGATGGCCAATGGTCGGCAGCGAGTTGCGAAGGTCAGATAGTCGGACAGGTCTGGAGGAGCGAGATGCGGTTAAAGGACAGGGTGATTGTGGTGACAGGCGGGGCCTCCGGGATCGGGCGTGCGGCGGCGCATTGCTGTGCAAAAGAAGGGGCGCGGGTTGGGCTTTTGGATATGGATCGGGAGGGGGGTGAGGCGACGGTCCGGGAGATTGAGGCGTCAGGCGGTACGGCGCAGGGGATCGGGGTGGATGTGCGGGAGGAGGCCGGGGTCCGGGCGGCGATGGCGGAGGCTGAGGAGGTGTTTGGACGGATCGACGGGCTGATTCATGCGGCCGGCATTCTGGAGGGGGCGTTGGTGCCGGTGGACCTGCTGGAGGAAGCGACCTGGGACCGGGTGATCGATGTGAATCTGAAGGGGAGCTTCTGGGCGGCCAAGTACGCGGCGCCGGCGATGGAACGGGCCGGAGGCGGGGTGATGGTGCTGATTTCTTCGGGAGCGGGCGTGAAGGGGGGGAGTTCTTCCGTGGCCTACGGGTCGAGCAAGGGGGGCGTGCATGGGCTGTCTCTGGTGCTGGCGGCACAACTGGCCCCGCGCAATATTCGCGTGCATGCGGTTTGTCCCGGCAGTATTGAGACGCCGCTGAAAATGCGGGTGGTGGAAAAGCAGGCCCGGGAGGCCGGCCGGCCGGTGGAGCAGATGAAGGCCGGGCTGGGTGAGCCGGAGGGTGTGGGGAAAGTGCTGGCGTTCTTAGTGTCGGAGGAGGCGGACTACGTGCGGGGGACGATCTTCACACGGTAGAGGAGAAGTGGAAAGTAGACAGGGTCGTCACAATAGTCTCCTGCTTTGAATGGGAGGATAAGAGCAATGAAGTCAAAAGTATTTTTCGGCTTGACACCCCTCTGGTGTGGACTCCTGATTTTGGGCAGCATCTCACCGCTGGAGGCAGAGGCGAAAGCTACTTCAGCCGATTCGGTCAGGAAGGCCACGAGGCATCTTTCGTTCGGCACCCAATATTTGAGAACAAGGCGGTATAAGGATGCGAAAACACATTTGACCAGGGCCTGGAATTTCGATCCAAAAAACGGAATCACCGCCTATCATTTGGGCAAGCTTTATTACGAACTTGAGAAGCAGGATGAGGCCATCACCTGGTTCAGGCGGTCGATTGAGCTGGCCCCTGAAAGTAAAAATGTCCCGCATGCATATCGCTCTCTCGCCGAGTTAACAGGAAAGGATACAGAGAAAGAGGTCGCCCGGACCCGGGAAACCGCCGCTGACTCAGGCTCCGGGGCCTTTCAGCACCTGTCGTCCGGTATCCGGTATTTGAAAAAGAAGCGGTATAAGGAGGCGGAGACAGAACTGATGAAGGCCTGGGGTCTTGGCCCGAACGAGCGGGTTGCCTACTTTCTTCACAAGCTTTACCATGAATCCCGACAGTACGATCAGGCGATCGCCTGGTTCAGGCGAGGGGCCGAACTGGCCCCTGAGGATATCAAGAAAGAAACGGCCGAGGAGGAGGAGATCCTTGAGTTCTGGCAGGTGGAGACGAAACCGATACTGATTAAGTCAGTCAAGCCCATATATCCCGATATCGCTCGCAAAGCCGGTCTTACAGGTAAGATCTTTGTCAAGTTCCTGGTCGGCAAAGACGGGCGCGTGAAACAGGTCCAGGTTCTTAAGGGGCAGGAAATTTTCCGGCAGGCCGCCATAGATGCGGTATCCCAGTTCGTCTTTAAACCGGCCACGCAGAACAACAAGCCGATTTCGGTTTGGATGATGCAGTCGGTCAAGTTTTTCCTGAACAAATGAGTGGTCGACACGGCCTCAGTACTGGAGCAAACCGATCTGATGGGTGAACCTGAAATGATCCCGGGGGAGGTTCCTATGAAGGAACTGAAAGGAATGTGCTCGGCGTTGTGTACTCCCTTTACAGATGACGGGGAACAGGTCGACGAAGCGGCGTTGAGAACCCATATCGATTCGATGATCGAGGCCGGAATCCACAAGATTACGGTTTGCGGAGGAACCGGAGGGGGTGGGGAAGATGCTGGCCTTTCTGGTATCGGAGGAGGCGGACTACGTGCGGGGGACGATCTTCACACGGTAGAGGAATGTGTGATGGAAAAGCGTAAAGAAGCAAAAGCAGCTTCCAACTTTACTGCACCTTTGTGATTTATCTTGACTCTCCTGATTAACGCGAACATATTATAGCAGGATGAGGCGATATAAATTCACGGGCACGGGATCGTCCAATACCTTTGCTCAGACCTGAAGGGAAAGGAGCACACCATGCGAATGATGCTGAACGTGCGTATTCCTCACGAGCCTTTCAACACGGCCGTGAAAGAGGGGACGGCCGGACAGACGATAGGCCGCATTTTAGAGGAGATCAAGCCCGAGGCGGTCTACTTCACCGAGCAGAATGGCACCCGTGGGGCGGTTCTGATTGTGGATGTCGCCAATCCGTCGCAGGTGCCCTCGCTGGCCGAGCCGTGGTTTTTGAGCTTCAATGCAGACTGCGAGTTTAGGATCGTCATGCTCCCTGAAGATCTTGAGGGAGCCGGTCTGGATGAGATCGGGAAGAAATGGAAGTAGATATTATTCACCACAAAGACGCGGAAGACGCGGGGATCCCCGTTAGATAGGTTATCTGGCGGGGATTCTTTGCAGTTTGAACTGGTATCATCCTCTGGATACGATCCGGTTCATCACCTGCTGAGTGCGAGATGGACGATAACATTGAGACCCATGAGGTTGCGTTGTGTTAACGTTGACGCCTGATCAGATCGCGTCGTTTCGAGAAGCGGGTTATTTTATCGCCCGGAAGGTGTTTAACTGCGACGAAATTGTGGCGCTGAGAGCCTGGTACGATCAAATTGTGGATCTGGCCGCACAGCCCGATCTGGAGCCGCATTACCGCCAGTCAAAGGGTCCGGAAGTACACATCCACATCCAGGCGCCCGGGGGCGCGCCGGAGTACGAGGCGCGGTATTTGCGCAAGGTACAGTGGCCGGCGATGTTTCACGCGGGTTTTGAGAAGATCCGGACGAGCCCAAAGCTGCTGGCGCTGGTGAGGCCGCTGCTGGGCGATTCGCTGAAGCAGTATATCAACCAGATCAATTTCAAGATGCCGGGGGGAGGCATCGCGTTCCCCTGGCACCAGGATGTCCGGCCAACGCCCGCATTTCGGGACCAGGTGAACAATTACGTGCAGACGATTATTGTGGTGGACGATGCGACCGTTGAGAACGGCTGTTTGCACATTGTGCCGGGGAGCCATCGGGACGGAAATCTGAATCTCAGGCAGTATACCGGGGAGCAAAAAGAGGCGATGTTCGATGATCGCCATGCGGCGCCCTGTCTGGCCGAGGCGGGCGACGTGGTGATGTTTACGTCCTATACGGTGCACGGTTCCAGGCCGAATCGGACGGACAGGCTCCGCGGCGCTCCTATATCAACGGGTTTGTGCGGGCAGTTAGCTGCGATGTGGGCAAGTGGGCGTTTCTGGAGAGACACCCCGTGCCCATTACGAGCGATTACGACTACGCTGACATCCGGGTGACACCCATGCCTGCGCTGGAGGAGGTTTGAATGAACGAGACCTGCCCGAATATTCTCTGGATCTGTACAGATCAACAGCGATACGATACGATTGGGGCGCTGGGCAATTCTCATGTTTCCACGCCCAACATTGACCGGCTGGTGGCAGAGGGGACGGCATTTACCCGGGCGTACTGCCAAAGCCCGATCTGCACGCCGAGCCGGGCGAGTTTTTTGACGGGGATGTACGCCAGCGCGGTCCACGTGAACGGGAACGGGAATGAAATCTTTCCGGATAAACCGCCTCTGGTGACCCGGATGCTGGCGGACGTCGGGTACGACTGCGGGCTGATCGGGAAGCTGCACTTAGCGGGCGCGTTCGGGCGGGTCGAGCCGAGGGTGGATGACGGGTACCGGTACTGGCAGTACAGCCATGCGCCCCGGGACGACTGGGCGGAGGGACACGATTATGCCGATTGGGTGCGGTCTAAGGGAGAGGTGCTGGGGGAACTGACGAAAAGTTTGGACGGGGTGCCGGCGGAGTTTCACCAGACGACGTGGTGCGCGGAGAAGACGATCGAGTTTATGCGGGAGGAACGGGAGGGGCCCTGGCTGGCGAGTGTGAATATTTACGATCCGCATCCGCCGTTTAATCCGCCGAAGACCTATCGGGAACAGTTCGATCCGGAGGGGATGCCGGGGCCGCTGTTCAGGGAGAGCGACCTGGCGCAGCAGCGGAAGCTGGAAGGGGTCGATTTTCAGTCGAAGGGACGGTCTCCCGACGCGCTGGATATCAAGAGTCCGATCCTGCCCCGGACGCCGGCGCGGGGGTTGGGAGAGGCGCCGGCTGCCGGAGAGCGGGATGCGAAGACGCTGCAAGCGGCCTATTATGCGATGATCAAGTTGATCGACGATCAGGTGGGCCGGATGCTAAAGGCGCTGGAGGAGACGGGGCAGCGGGAAAAAACGGCCGTGATTTTTACGAGCGATCACGGGGAGATGCTGGGCGACCACGGGCTGATCCAGAAGGGGTGCCGGCTCTACGAGGGTCTGGTGCGGGTGCCGCTGATTTTTTCGTGGCCGGAGCACTTCAAGGCGGGGCTTGTGAGCGATGCGCTGGTGGAGCTGACCGATCTGGCGCCGACCCTTCTGGCGCTGGCAGGACAGGAGGCGCCCGAGCGGATGCATGGACGGTCGCTGCTGCCGATCCTGTCGGGTGAGGCGCCGCCCGATCACCACCGGGAGTTTGTGCGGTGTGAGTATTACGATGCGATCGATATGCCGGACGGGACGTTTGCGACGATGTACCGGGACGAACGCTACAAGCTGATGGTCTACCACGGGCACGGGCTGGGCGAGCTTTACGACTTAGAGGAGGATCCGGGGGAGTTTGAAAATTTGTGGGACGATCCGGAACGCCAGGCGCTGAAGCTGGACCTGATGCAGCGGAGTTTTGACGCGTCGATGCTGGCGATGGACCGGGGACCCCAGCGGATCGGACCCATGTAAGAGCGTGAATCAATTGCGGAATGCGGATTGGGGATTGCGGATTTTAAATCTGCATTCCGCATTCCCAAATCCGCAATCAAAAGGGGTATGGAATGGCTGCTAAAGCTGCTGCGAGACCGAAGCTTCATATGATTGCTGCAGACTGGACGCTGCGGGAGTATCCGACGGCGAAGCGGCCCTGGTCTGTTGCGAACAAGGTGAAGCGGGTTAAAGAGGCCGGGTATGCGGGGATGAGCGCGGGGGCGAGTGCGGAGCTGGCCGAGGCGCTGCACAGGGAGGGGATGGTGCTGGTGGGAGGGGTGGATATTGGTTCGAGGAAGGAGGTGGAGGATAAGCTGAAGGCGTTTCAGGAGCTGGGGAGTGTGCATATCAACGTGCAGTTGTGCGACCACGATACGCCCACGAAGGATGCGCTGAAGGTGGCGCGGCGGGTGGTGAAGGTGGGGAAGGCGCTGGGGATCAAGCCGGCGATTGAGGTGCACCGGGATACGTGTACGGAGACGCCGGAGAAGGCGTTTGCGCTTGCCCGGGCGTATCAGAAGCGGTATGGGAAGAAGCTGCGGATGAATTTCGACCATTCCCACCCGGCGATTATCAAGCAGCTTCGACCGGCGAGTTATTGGGAGCGGCTTTCGGAGCGGCTGGATTTGTGGCAGATGAGCGAGTTGATCCATTTCAGGCCGTTTACGGGCAGCCACTGCCAGACGCCGGTGACGGATGGGACGGGGAGGCTGGACCGCGATTTTAAGCTCTGGTTGGAGCATTACTGCGAACCGGCGCTGGCGGCCTGGCTGAAGGCGGCAAAGCCGGGGAAGGAGCTTTATGCGGTTACGGAGCTGGGACCGCAGGGGTCGGGGTACGCACTGGCCTGCTTTCCGGATGTGTGGAAGGACGCGATTGTGGAGAAACGGGAGATCGAGAAGGTCTGGCGGCGGTTGATCGGGGCGTGGAGAAAGTAGGGGTGCGGGAGTTTTGGACGCCGGACAGGCGCGTGGTTTTGTCGATTGCGCTTGTTGCGTGCCTGCTGTATGGGAATACCGCTTCGAATCCGCTGGTGTTCGACGATCTGGAGTTGATTTCCCATCAGAAGGCGATTCGCAATCCCGGGGATTTGCAGGCGATTTTCGGGGGGCGGTACTGGGGCGAGGTGCGAGAAGAGGATGTGCTTTACCGGCCGCTGACGATCTGGAGCCTGGCGTTGAATTACCGGGCGAATCAGATGCTTGGACTCCCGGGCGAACATCCGGCGGGATTTCACCTGTTGAACGTGCTGCTGCACGCCCTGGCCGGGTGCCTGCTGTACCGGTTCTTTTTGAGGGTGGGGATGGACCGGTGGGCCGGGCTGGCGGCTGCACTGCTGTTTGCGGCGCATCCGATCCACACAGAGGCGGTGGCGCCGATTGTGAATCGGTCCGAACCCCTTGCGGCCGTTTTCGGCCTCGTGTTTTTGGTTTTGCATCGGGAACGCCGGTGGGCGCCGGTGGGCGCGCTGTGCTATTTGCTGGCGATGTGGAGCAAGGAGTCGGCGGTTGCGTTTCTGCCGCTGGTGGTGTGGATGGATGTGAGCCTGGGGTTTGGAGGGCGCTGGCGGACGGCGGTTTCGTACGGGGTTTACGGGCTTGTGACGGTGGGCTGGTTCGCTGTACGTGCGATGGCTGTGGGCGACCGGCTGCAGGTGGTTCTGAAGCTTGACAATCCGCTGGTCGCGACATCGCTTGTGGAACGGGTTTTGACGGCCGCCCGCGTGCAGTTCGAGTACCTGAGGCTGCAGTTTCTGCCGGTGGGGCTTTCGTCGGATTATTCGTTTAATCAGATTCCGGTGGTTTCAAGCGTGTTCGATCCCGGGTTTCTGGCATTTGCGGCTGTTGTGCCGGCATCGCTGGTGTGTGGATGGCTGTTGCGCAGGCGGCATCCTCTGGTTCTTTTTGCGGTGGTCGGATACGCGGTTCTGTTCTTGTTGACCAGCAATTTTCTGATCCCGATCGGCACGGTGATGGGAGAGCGCCTGGCCTACGCGCCGTCGTTGTTTTTCTGTATGCTGCTGGGGTACGGGATGTGGGTTTTTTACCGGAGGGCGGGCAGAGCCGCCACGATCGTGCTGGGCGCGGTTCTGGCTTGCTACGGGGCGCTGACGGTGGATCGAAACCGGACGTGGGCGGATGATGGGATCTTTTTCCAGACACAGGTCCGGTCTGCGCCGAACAGTGCGAAGGCCAATTACAGTGCGGGCAGATGGTACCACCTGGTCGGAGACGTGGGCCGTGCGGTTAGCTACTACCGTCGTGCGGTGGAGATTCTGCCGGATTATCCGGATGCGTGGAACAATCTGGGGGTGGCATATAAGGATAAGGGGGATATGCAAGCCGCCATTGGGGCCTATCGGCGTGCGATTGCACTGCACGCCGGGTACGAGAATGCCCATTTCAACCTGGGCCAGGCTTACGATCTGCTGGGGGAGTACAATCGTGCGGTAAACGCTTATCAGACGGCCATCCGGCTGAATCCGGATTACGTGGAGGCGCACAGCAATCTGGGCACGATTTATGCAAACAGGGGGCGTTTGAAGGAGGCCGAAGCCCTCTGGAAACGGGCGCTGGAGCTGGACCCGAACTACGAGATTGCGCGTACGAATTTAGAGCTTTTGAGACAGGCCAGACAACGTTCCGGTGAGGCCAGGTGAAAGTCAGAATACATCGCGAGATGTAGCGTAACGTGTTTAGATTAGACAGGTTATGAAAACTGAAAAATCAGACTGTAGATGCCTCCGTCCATTTTTACTTTATCCTGACGGGATAAATGTATATTTTTGGTACTAACGAATTTTGAGTTTTTGTGAAGCTATCGATTTGCGAAGATTTATCGGATAAGCCCATAGTCTCTTGTCGAAGCACTCGGCGAAAAAGGCAATTGGAGAGGAGGCGAAAGATATGGCAACGATAGATATAGAGAAAACATTGACACTCGTGCCCAGGTTGTTAGAAATCCCTCATAAGAGGATTTGGACCACCTATGACGAGGAAGCGGACGTACTTTATGTCAATTTTAAGAAACCGAGTCACGCTGATGATTCCGAACTTACGGACGACGATGTCATCGTCAGATACGAGGAAGGAGAGGTCGTAGGGATTACCATACTCAATGCAAGCAAAAGAAGATAGAGTACAGATCCACTTAAGGCAGGGCAGAGCTGACGGGTGTTTTTCCGAATTGGCTTCGCCTTTCTGAGCCCCAAGTCTGCTACGGCTGTGAGGATCGAGGGTAGGGGTACCGTCGTCGTCTCGAAGCCCTCTGGAGTACCCGGGGCACTGTTGTTCGGGTTTTCCACAAGGCCAAATTTTATAAATTCTGTTGAAGGTCTCTATTTTCCAGAAAGCGAGGGGTGAGATGGAGGGTACGATTAAGATCGCGTTGATCGGCGCAGGGATGTTTGGGGGGGACGTGCACGCCCGGGCGTTTGCGGACCTGCAGCGGATGGGGATCAGCGGTAATCTGGGGCGCGTGGGGCTGGACCGGTGGGCGCGGGACCTGGCGCCGGTCGGGTTCGAGCTGGTGGCGGTGGCGACCCGGTCGGAGGCGTCGGCGGTGCGGGCGCGGGAGAATTATAAGGCGTGGACGGGGTACGAGCCGAAGGCTTACTGGGGAGAGACGCCCTGGGAGGAGGTGCTGCGCGATTTTCCGGACCTGGACGTGATGGCGGTGGTCACGCCGGACCATTTGCATACGGAGGTGACTCTGGCCGCGCTGCGAAACGGGACGCACGTGATTATGGAGAAGCCGATGTGCCTGTCCGTTGATGAGGCGGACGAGATTGTGGACCTGGCGCGGGAGAAGGGGCTGGTGGTGTGCGTGGATATGCACAAGCGGTACGATCCGGACCACCTGCGGATTCAACGCGATCTGTCGGAGCGGATCGGGGAGCCGCTTTACGGGCAGGCGGTGCTGGAAGAGCCGCTGGAGGTTTCGACGAGTACGTTCAAGTGGGCCGAGCAGAGCGATCCGTTCAGTTATGTGGGTCCGCACTGGACCGATCTGATTTACAATTATTACAGGAGCAAACCGGTTTCGCTAACGGCGGTGGGGCAGAAGAAGCGGCTGGTTCGGGATGGGATCAACGCCTATGATGCGGTGCAGGTGCGGGTGGAGTTTGACAACGGGATGAGCATTTATTTTCACAACAACTGGATCACGCCGGACGATTTTGAAGGTCCGGTGAACCAGGGGCACGAGATTGTGGGCACGGACGGGAAGGTGGAGTCGGACCAGCAGTACCGCGGCCTGCGCTTCTGGTACAACGGTGGGGGGAGCCGCACGGTTAATAATCATATGACGCGGGATGTGAAGCGCCCGGACGATTCGGAGGCGTATATCGGGTACGGTGTTGACAGTATTATCGTGGGACTTGTGGCCATCTGCCGGATGAAGTTCCTGGGGGAGACGCGGGAGGACGTGGACGGGATTTATCCGACGCCGGAGGATGGGCGGATTACCGTGGCGATTGTGCACGCGGCCCGGCTGGTGCGGGACTTGAACTTCAAGTATCTGGAGGAGGGTAAGGGGACGCCGGTGACGGCCCGGTTCGGGGAGGACGGGATTACGATTGTGGATCCGAACCGGATTGAGGAGGGGGCGGAGGGGGTGTTTGAGCGGATTTATGAGAAGGGGATATAAGGCAAGTAAAAAGTAAAAAGTAAAAAGTAAAAAAGGGTGATTTTCCTTTTTCCTTTTTCCTTTTTCCTTTCTTTTGTCAGGAGGTGGTGATGGGTAAGGAGTTTGATATTACGCCCCGGGAGGTGCCCCGGGTGGAGACGAAGTACAGGCGGATTGTGACGGCGCTGCCGGCGCCGGAGTCGGTGGAGACGCTGGAGACGCTGCGGCGGGTGGAGCCGGTTTCGATGCGGGGGCAGCCGCCGGTGGTGTGGGACCGGGCGGAGGATGTGCAGGTGTACGATAGGTACGGGAATATGTGGCTGGACTGGAGTTCCGGGGTGCTGGTGACGAATGCGGGACACGGGGTGCCGGAGGTGCGGCAGGCGATTATCGATCAGGTGAAGAGTGGGCTGCTGCACAATTACTGTTTTCCGAGTGAGGAACGCGCGCAGCTTGTGGACTACCTGGCCGGGCTGGCGCCGGAGGGGCTGGACAAGGTGTTTTTGCTGACGACAGGGTCCGAGGCGACGGAGAATGCGATCAAGCTGGCCCGCACGTACGGGATCGAGAAGGGAGGGGGGGAGAAGATCGGGTTTGTGGGGTTCGAGCGGGGGTTTCACGGGCGCACGCTGGGATCGCAGCAGGCAGGGGGAATGCCGGGGCAGAAGGGGTGGATTGTGAACGAGGATCCGGCGATTGTGCAGGTGCCGTTTCCGGACGGGTACTGGACGGAGAATGTGGATTTCGATTATTTCTGTACGTCGCTGGAGCAGACGGGGCTGGCGCCGGACCGAGTGGCGGGGGTGATGCTGGAGACCTACCAGGGCGTGGGGCCCGATTTTGCGCCGGTGGAATATATCCGGGCGTTGGCGGAGTGGTGTAAGGCGCACGGCGCTCTGCTGATTTTTGACGAGGTGCAGGCGGGGTTCGGGCGGACGGGGAAGATGTGGGGGTTTGAGCACTATGGGGTGACGCCCGATCTGATCTGTTTTGGGAAGGGGGTGAGCAGTTCGCTGCCGCTGTCGGGGGTGATCGGCCGGGCGGAGGTGATGGACCTGTATCCGTCGGGGTCGATGACGAGCACGCATACGGGCAATCCGGTGTGCGCGGCGGCTGCGCTGGCGAGCCTGAAGAAGATTGTGGAGGATGATCTGGCGGGGAATGCGGCGGGGCTGGAGGGGGTTTTGATGGCGGGGCTGGAGACGATCCGGACGCGGCACGCCGATGTGGTTGGCAACTGTACGGGCCGGGGGCTGGTGGCCGGGCTGCAGATGGTCAAACGGGGGGTGAAGGAGCCCGATCCGGATCTGGCGTTCGACGTGGTTGAACGCTGTTTTCACAAGGGACTGCTTTTCTTTGCGCCGGTAGGCTCGTGGGGGCAGACGGTGAAGGTGTCACCGCCGCTGACGATTTCGCGCGAGGCGGTGGAGGAAGGGCTGGCCGTGCTGGGAGAGGCGGTGGACGAGGCGGTTGGAGCGCCGGATTAAAAAGCGCTGCGGAAGGACACGGAAGGGGAAAAACGTTGCTCGAAACAGGGATCTGACCCCATGAAAGGACAGGTGATTTGAGATGAACCGGCAGCAGCACGCGCTGATGAAGATCCTCCAGAAGATCCGGGTATTTCAGGGGCTTGAACCCACAGCGGCGGAGCGCCTGTTGAGCGTCTGCAAGTCCCGCATTTACGAACCTAACCAGCGGATCTACAACGCAGGGGAACTGAGTACGGAGATGCTGGTTCTGATTCAGGGGAAGCTGAAGGTGATCAGCGAAGCGGGAAAGGATCTGGTGGAGATCTCGCCGGGGGCGTCCACGGGTGAGATGGGGGTGTTTACCGGGCATCGCCGGTCGGCCACCGTGGCTGCCGTGGAGAAGTCGGCCGCGCTGGTCATTCAAAGGGATTCACTGGAAAGCCTGCTCAAAGCCGACCGGGAGATGAAGGCGACGGTGCTCCAGAATGTGGTGGACCTGCTGTCCGACCGCCTGGCCGAGGCCGACCAGCAGATTGATCATTATATGAAGCTGGCAGAGAGCAAAGAGTGAACGGAGGGATTGATGAAAAGCGCCTTTCATCCCCGACCTGACGGTCGGGGTCTTCTCGGCGCAAAAGATAAAATCCCCGCCGGATGTCAGATCCGGCGGGGATTCTGTTCTTCTGTGGATCGTGAGACAACCCGGGCCTGTTTATGGCAGGTTGCCCTGGATGGTGACCTGCCCTGTAAATCCCCTGGTGGCCAGGCTGTCTGCGAGGTCCTGGCATAAACGGGTCGCCAGGGCCTTGTTGTTGGTAATAACCAGGGCCCCTCCGACGACGGTGAGTTTTTCCAGGCCTTCCAGGCTGGCCAGGTCCGTATTGTTATCGATTCCCAGGTCTCCCCCCACATTGGTGAGGCTATTCAGGTCTTTCAGGTTCGTTAAAACGAAGTTTTTGGTAATTGCCAGATCTCTGCCGACGGTGGTGAGGCTGTTCAGGCCTTTGAGGTTTAGCAGAGAAAGATTGCTCTCGATTGCCAGGGCCCCTCCGGTGCTTGTGAGTTTTTCCAGGCCTTCCAGACTGGTCAGGGCAGCATTATTGGCAATGACCAGGTCCGATGTGACCCTGGTGAGGTTATCGAGGCCGCTCAGGTTGGGCAGCGCCGCATTGCTGCCGACCAGTAGCGCCCCCGATATGTCGGTGAGGTTGCTCAGGCCGTTCAGGTTCGTGAGCGAAGCATTTTCGATGATAAATACATTCTGGGCCACGCTGGTGAGGCTGCGCGCTTGGAGTTGCCCCGTTTTGGTGGAGTGTTTAGGGCTTGGGCTTCAAGCCCGTGTTTGATGCTGTTTTTCATATGTCATCGGTGAGTGGTATGCGATTGATGAATGCCTACGATGGGGATTATACCAGCCCTCAATATACTCAAAAATAGCCAATCTGGCCTCCTTGTGGGTACGAAAACAACGGCGGTCGATCAATTCACATTCGAGGGTGGCGAAAAAGCTTTCACACAGTGCGTTGTCATAGCAGTCGCCTACAGAACCCATTGAGGGACGTATACCCGCCTCATCGCAGCGTTTACCGAAGGCAAGTGAAGTATACTGAGATCCCTGGTCGGAGTGGTGGATCACCCCACAAGGATGACGCTGCCAAAGTGCCATATTCAAAGCAGACAAAACCAACTCACTCTGGAGCGTCGAAGCCATCGTCCAGCCCACGACTCGGCGGGAAAAGACATCGATAACCACAGCAAGATACAGGAAGCCCGCCCAGGTTGGTACGTAGGTAATATCGGCCACCCAGAGTTTATTTGGGGCTTCAACAGTGAAGTCTCTCTTGACCAGATCAGGGGCTTTTTGAGCCTTTTTTCCCTTACGGGTGGTTCTGATACCCTTTCGACGGCTCACCCCGAAGATACCAATCTCAACCATCAGACGGGCGACACGCTTTTTGCCTATACGGATGCCTAATGCTGCCAGATCTTCCCAGATTCTGGGGGCTCCGTAGGTAGAATCAGAACGGGCATGAAAAGCCTTAATCTGTTCCTTGAGATCCGCATCGACCTTTGCTCTTGGCGATGGGGGGCGTCCTCGCCACGCATAATACCCACTGAGGGAGACACCCAGGACTCGGCATTGCGTGGTAATTGGCCATTTTGCCTGGTGCGCCTTCACGAACTGGAAGGCTTTCTGGGGATCGTGTTGGTCTCCTGAGCGAACCAGGCTGCTGCTTTTGACAAGATCTCACGCTCGATGCGTAACTGCTTAATCTCGCGACGAAGACGGCGCAACTCCTCTCGCTCATCACTGGTCAGACCGTCTTCTCGAAGGCCCTCGTCTCGGTCGGCCTGTACCACCCAGTTCCGGATCGTCTGGTCTGAGGGCTCGAACTCTTTGGCCAGCTCTCCTGGCGTACGACCGGCTCGAACCAATTCGACCATTTGCTTTTTGAACTCAGGTGGATAAGGTGGACGTGTTGGCGGCATAGTGGATCTCCTTTCTCCCAAGAGATAAGGTACCCACCGAAACGGGTCAAGTCCAGCTGTCCAGACCGGTCAGCGCAGCGTTGCCATCGATATGCATGTCCTCCCCGACGCTGATCAGGCTATTGAGGCCGTCCAGGGTCCTCAACGTACTGTTTTGGGCGATAAACAGGTCTCCGCCAATACTGGCGAGGCTATTGAGACCGTCCATGCTGGTTAATACAGCGTTGCTGTCGACTTCCAGGAATCCCGCTATGCTGGTGAGATTATCCAGGCCGTCCAGGCTTGTAAGCGCATCATTGTTGGAAACGAACACGTCCCCGGCGAGGGAGGTAACTTTATCCAGGCCGCCCAGGGTTGTCAGGGCTCTATTATTGGCGATGATCAGGCCTCCCTGCAAATTCGTGTTTTCCAGGCCGTTCAGGGTTGTCAGGGCGGTATTGTCGGTGATAAACAGGGTTCCGGTAATGCTGATGAGTTTTCGCAGCCCGCTCAGGCTGGTGAACGTCGAAGATTCAATGGAAAGGGAGCCGATAATAACAAAGGCGCTATCGACGCTTGCGACCAGTGCATTGAGTTCTTCCTGAGAGCGAATGGAAATGCCGCCCTCCAGTACTGTCGGACCGGAAGATACCGGATTGGTGTTATCCCCCCCACAGCCCAGAAACATCAGTGTGACCAGCAGTGCCGGCAAAACACGGAATTTTCGCATAACAGACCCTTATGAATCCAGCGGTACGGTGTATCCAGACTCTCCTGCGACCCCCCATATCCGGTAAGACCTTGAAATTCGGGATGCAAATACAGAGGGACGCCAGGAGCTCGCCTGTGCGATGGCTTATACGCCTGCTCAAATATCCTAAAATAGAGGGCCGCATGCAAGACTTTTGGCAGTGCCGGCCGAGGGACGCTCACTCCAGGGTGAAAACAACGGAGTCCGCCGCCATCGAGGCAAAGAGGCCGATTCCGCCCGAGACGTGGAAACGGGGTTCGTCCAGGGTCTGGGGATCCTGGGTGCTGGAGATCAGGAAATCCGCGTAGTTCGCGTCTATGGTAAACACGCGGAAGACGTAGGTTCCGTAGTGGGAAAATTGTCTCAAGTCCAGGGTTGTGGATTGGTTGCGTGTATACCGCCACCTGCTGGCCTGGGCCAGGCTGTCCCTCAGGGCGCCAAAGCCGGTCGTATCGATGCCGGTTCCGCCAAATCCTCCGAACCCGCCGAACCTTCCCCGACGGCCCCCCCCAAGTACAGACTCCAGAGGAATCTGATCTCCCAGAACCTGGGCTACGGTCTCTGTCAGGAATCCAGCCCCTGTTTCGCCCTCCCACGCCGCACTGAAGGGATCACCGCCGGGGTTTAGCTGCGTGGAAGAGGCGGTAACCGCGGGCGAGAAGGGGACCGTGGTTTCGGCCTGGGCGATGGCGTCTTCCACCTCCACTGTAAGCCGATACGTCTTTCCCGGTTCGACCCTCAGGGTTGGAAGAGCGTAGTAGCCCGTCTTTCCGGGCAGGGGGGACAACGCGGAGGTCTCGCCGTCTACCTGGAGGGTGACCGCTGCGCCGGATACCCCGCTCTGGTCCCGGTCGACCGTTTCGTAGAGGGGCGTTGTGAGGCCTACAAAGACGTTGTCAACTGGATTGCCCGCGCTCAAAAATCCTTCGATATACAGGGTGGGCTGGAACTCGGCCTGGGAATCCGTGGGACTGCTGTCGCATCCGAGTGCGAACAGGCACAGGGATGCAGCAAGCGCGATTGGAATGCAGTAGAATTTCCGTGTCATAGTTTTTTGCCTCACATGATGAATTTAAGTCCGATGCTGGGAAGAACAGGCTGGAGGAGCACGTCCTGGAACTCCACGATTTCTTCGGTGGCGTCGAACGTGCGATACCAGATGTTACGCCTGTTGTACAGGTTGAAGACGCTGAGGACGAGCTGGACGGCGGTTTTTTCGCCTATGAGAAAATCTTTGGTAATTCCCAGGTCCATGCGGTGGTATGCAGGCAGCCGGTAGGCGTTTTTTTCGGATACGTGGATGTAGGAGATGGTTTGACCGCTTGGCTGGGTGACCGTATATCGGGAATCGGGGATGGTGTACGCCTGGCCCGTGGCGTATACCCAGTTGAAATTGAGGTTCCAGCCGCGACCGAGGGTGTGGTTCAGGACCAGGGAGGCATCGTGCCGCCGGTCGTATTTGGGCGGGAATTCTTTGCCATCGTTCAGTTCGGGGAAGGTCTGGCGCGTGTAGCCCAGGGTATAGCCGATCCATCCAGTAGTGCGGCCGGCTGTTTTTCTGAGGAGCAGCTCCCCACCGTAGGCTCTTCCCGTTCCCTGGAGAAAGAGGTCTGAAAGGGAAGCGCCCGGGCTGAGGCGGACCTGCGATTGAAATTCCACCAGATTGGACAGGTCTTTGTGGTAAAACTCGATGTCCGTTTCCCAGCCCTCGCCGGGCCGGAAGGTGATGCCGGCAGCGTTGTGGACGGCGCGGCCGGGGGTGAGGGTTTCATCCACGGGGAGCCACATGTCGGTTGTATAGGAGAAGCCCTCGACCGAGATGAGGTTGATGTACTGGTGGTAGATTCCCCACCCGCCCTTTAACGCGAGGTTTTCGTTTACTCTGTAACGCGCGGATACTCTGGGCGAGAGATCGGCGTAATCGCCCAGTTGAAAATGGCTGAGGCGCAGGCCCGGTGTGAACTCCAGGCCGCCGGCGTTTAAGGTATACTCCAGGTAACCGGTTTCGTAGCGGGATACGGTGTTGACTCCCGAACGGATGGAGTCGCTGAAGCCCTGCCTGTAGGACGCGTCATACCGGGTGACCTGTGCGCCGAACCTGACGGTGTGGCTGGAACTCGCGTAATAGTCCAGGTCGGCCTTGAATGTCAGGTCCAGGATGCGGTTGTCGCGGTCCAGGCCGAAGCCCCGTGGGCCCCCGGCTCCGCCGTCCTGGACGCCCTGATCGTCTCGGGTGGTGTTGACCGAAAAGTTGGACGCATACCGGCTGGCGGAGAACTGCACATTCCCCAGAAGCCTGTCGGTATAAACGTGCATCCAGCGGAGGCTGGCGACCTGGTTGCCCCAGTCTAAGAGCTGCGAACGCTGGGTGTTTCTGAAAGAGGGCAACGTGAGGTCGAGCTGGTCCTGCCCCAGGTATCCGCTGAGCGAAAGCTTGTTGGAAGGGGACGGGTCCAGGTTGATCTTGAAATTGGTATCGTAGAAGTTGTAGCCCTGGTCGAAGTTGCCGGTTGTCTGGCCAAAGTTGAACCGGGTTCTGCCGAAACGCCCTCTCCCACCGCCACCAGTGCCCCCTCCCAGGCCGGCCAGGCCGAATCCCGGGCCGCCTGCCGGCGTTGCAGAGGCAAGCGTGCCGGTTCGGGTGCTGAACATGGAGTCTACGATATGGCTGAACAGGGGCGAGTTGATCAGTTCCTGGTAGGTGCGCCTCCCCGAGATCATCCAGGACCCGCTGCCCAGGGGCCCTTCGGCGGTTAAGCCGGCGCTGATGAGATCCACGGAGGTCCGGGTGGAGAAGGATTTCCGGTTGCCGTCTAAGTTGGTGATGTCCAGGACGCTGGAGAGCCGGTCTCCGTACCGGGCGGGGAAGGCGCCCTTTAAGAGCAGTACGTTTTTGAGCGCGTCGGGGTTGAAGGTGCTGAAGAAGCCGAAGAGGTGGCTGGGGTTGTAGACGACGACGTCGTCTAAGAGGATGAGGTTCTGGCCGGGCGTGCCCCCGCGCACGTAAAGCCCTGCGGAGTTGTCGCTGGAGGCCTGCACGCCGGGCAGGAGCTGCACCCCTCTGAGGAGGTCGGGCTGCCCCACGGTGGGGATGCGGGCGAGTTCGGTGACCCGGGTGCCGAAGCTGCCCACGGGGGTGATGTCGGTGGGGGAGACGCGCTTCCCCACGGTTTCGATCTCGTCAAATTCAAGGGCGACCGGGGTTAATTCCACGTTGTAGCTTGCGGTCTTCCCCGGTTGAATCTCCACTTTGATCGATCTGCTTTCGTATCCGATATAGCTGAATGTGATCGAATAGGGTCCCGGGGAGAGCCGGCTGATGACAAAGTAGCCCCCCTTGTCGGTTGTGGTTCCAACCGTTGTGCTGTCCACTATTACGTTGGCATTGGGCAAGGTCTCTCCGTTTGAGGCGTCTCTAACATACCCGCGAATCGAGCCGACGTCCTCTCCGGCCTGTGTGCTGGCCGCCCATGTAATGGTGAACACCAACCATAAAAACAGCAGCCTGTTTTTCATAGGGTTCTCCTTTTCTCTCTCCGGCTGGGGGTGAAGGATCTGCTTTACGCTCAGCGCCTGGGAAAGCGGATGGCGTTCTGGCTGTTTTTGACCATTTTTTTTAGCTTTTTTCGCTGGTCTTTGGTCAGGAGTACCTCCAGCTTTTCGTCTACATCCTCTTTCAAATCCTCCAGCACCTCTCTGGCCCGGTCCCATGAATTCTGTTTTTTCGCGACGGTGAGAACGCCGTTTCGTTTGGACCAGGCATCGGCGATGATGGGTTTGATCGCGACGAGCTGGCTGTCGGGAAGGTCTATGCCGAAGGAAAGCCCCGCCCAGACGGCATCCACGGGGAATGCCCGGATTGCCTCCATTTGGTTCCGCATTTCCTGGAATTGCTCGCCCCCCCGGAATCCCCCTCTTCTTCCGCCCCTTCCTCCGCCCCTTCCTCGCTGGGCTTCTACCGAGGTGAGCGCGACGACAAACAGGGCCGCTGCGAAAACGATCCATCCTGTTCTGCTCATGGCGTGGTTCCTTTCTCTTTCGGATTTGATTGTACCACAGGGTTTAATCCTGTCTTCAGGCTCGCTTATGCGCTGGATAGCTCCCTGTATGGTTTCTCAAGTACTGTCCGCAGCCGGGCACGGGCGCGGAACAGCCGGGACTTCACCGTGCCATCCGAACAGCCCAGGACAGACGCGATTTCGTCGTAGGAAAGCCCGTCGATTTCCCGCAGGACCACGGCGGATCGATATTCCGGCGGCAGGGTTGCCAGCGCCTCCTCCAGAATCTCCTGGAGTTCTCTGCGTAATACCCGCCTATCGGATGCCTCCGGGTGGGAAAACGCTTTCTCCGGCTCGTGCCGCTCCGTCTTTTCCTGCAGGAGATTTTTCCGGCGGTTTCGGGACTTCATCCAGTCCAGGCAGCAGTTGACGCCGATCCGGTAGAGCCAGGTGTAAAACTGAGACTGCCCCTGGAAACTGGACAACGAGCAATAGGCCTTCAGGAAGACGTCCTGAACCAGGTCGTCCGCATCGTCTCGATTCCCCACCAGGGCGTAGACCGTCTGAAAGATCCGCTCGTGATGGCGCCGCACCAGTTCTGAAAACGCCTCCCGATGTCCCCCTCGGGTGCGTGCCACAAGCTCAGCATCTTCGATCTCCGAGGATCTTATCAATTGTTGGACGGACATGATTTCTTCTTGTTGAGGCTTGATGGAAAGGGCTGAGAGTGGAAGACCTGCACTATCTTTTTAGACAATAGGCAGCGAGCGAGCGTTCCATCTGGCCCGAAGAAAACAGCAGGAGTGCAACAGTTTGTAACAAAGTTCGTTTTGGGGCAGAAGGAAGGGAGAATTGGGGCAGGCACACCACAAACGAGGGTCCGGTTTATTGTAGAAATACCAGACTTGAGGCAATTTGCCGGTATGTTTCCAGAGGGAAAGCTCCGAACACGCCGCTGCCCAGCATCAGGTAGCCCTGATTGTTGTGGAGGACCGCCGTTACCAGGAACCGGTTGCCGAGCAGAAAGTTCCGAGGTGAAGAGGAGCGGATCCGAAATTGCCATTCCATAGCCGTATCAGACTCCACCTGCACCGTCCGTTTCTCTCCGGCAGTGTACCCGGAAAAGACGGTCTGAAGCTCTTCTTCCAGGTCCGTTACCAGACTTTCCAGGGTGGCATCGCGGGACAACGCGGAGGGTTTAAGATACAGCGTTGGCCGGAACTGGGGTTCTCCCGGTTTTGGAGATCTGAATATCCGCACTTCAACCCGGGGCAGGCCGTTGGCCTCTCGGACCTGTTGCAAAGTCTGGACATTTAGGCCCCAGGTGGTGTCCGGGCGGGAAATCTGAAATCCCCATGCTTCGTTGGTGTAGGTCTGATCGTCACCGTCGGTAATAAGACTGTCGTTGGGGTCGGTGGGGATGGGACCGCAGGCCAGGGGAAGGAGGAGAAAGACAAGCGCCGGGATCCGGATATAATCGTTGGTCCTCATGGCATTGGTTCCCAAAGGCTTGAAGGGTGTGTCTGAAGAAAGAACCCGGGGTTTTTGCTTGACAGCAGGCGTAAGAATCGTTAATAACTAATTGAAGCGTGTGAGGGGATGGTAACGTCCTCCTACAGGATCTTCAAAACCGTTAGCCCGTCCTCGCCAAGGTTGGTGGCTAACGGTTTTTTCTGTACGGACGATATACCCCGAGCGAGGACACAATGGCGTTCTTTTAGTTAAGATGCCTGTCGGGGCGAATTGGTTTAAATGGCCGGACAGATAAAGTACCCCAGATTCCTTTATTACGGGTGCTGCTCTGAATTTACGTAAATGAGTTGCAAAAAAGGCTCCAAATCCCGATCATACAACAGACTGAAAACAATAAGGTTGTATAGATACGGGAAAGGAGCCCAAGATGGACCTCGCAGAGATGATCGAAGCCGCCACCTGGGAATTTAAGCAAAAATTGAGCGCCCATTGCGAAAATTTGGACCTGGAGAGTTTGACGCCTCAATTGGCAGAACAGGTCACAAGTGGGCTTGGTGAAGCCCTCAAGGCTTGTGGGATCGCAGCGCTTCGCACATTTTTGGAAGCCTACGAAGTGGATGAGGCCCCAAAACAGGTCGAGAATGTGCTGTATCGGTTTAAGCAACAAAGTGAGAAGACGTTTTTGACCCCCTTTGGGAAGATGAAGCTTTCTCGAAATCTGTTTCAGGCCGATGAAGGGGGGCCTTCTTATGTGCCGTTGGATGTGATGTGGGGAATGGTCGGTGAGTTTGCCACCGTGGAAGTTCGTGAAGCGGTGTTGTTCACGGTGAGCTTGATCACGCCGGAGGAAACCGTTTCTGTGCTGGAAAAGACGGCTCTGTTTCAGCCTTCTGCCACAGCGGTCAAACACATCACAGAAGAGACGGGAGCGTGGCTGGTCGAGATGGATGAAACACTCAACCGGTCGATCCGTCAGGAGGAGGAGAACCCCAAAGGGACAAAAGTGATGGTGGCCAGCCTGGATGGGACCCACCTCAGGCTGGATGAGCCGGGGAAAAAACGCGGGCGTCCACAAGAGAGGCCGGGGGAAAAACCGTCCGAAGAAAGTCCGACCAGTTTCAAACAGGCCCTGGTGGGCAGCCTGTCCTTTTATGGGGCACCTCCAAAGGACGGCACCCCACCAAAGCGTTTGGTCTCTCGGTATGTGGCACAAATGCCCGAAGAGGGTGGTCAAACGTTGAAGATACGCTTTGAGGAAGAACTCGATCATATCGAAGGACAACTGAAAGATGAGGTCGGAAAAGTGTTCCTGTGTGATGGGGCACGAGGGTTGTGGAAATATGCTGATACCACTCCTCGGTTCATCGGGTATGAAAAACTGGTGGATTTTTATCACACCACAGAACATCTGTCTGAAGCTGCCGAACTCCTGTTTGGCAAAAAATCAGCAAAAGCGCAAAGCTGGTATGAAACCTACCACCACAAACTGCTGACCCAAGATGGCGCAACAGAAACCCTTATTCGCTCCATCGACTATTACAAAAGCCGCCGAAGGCTGGGTCAAAAACGATTGGAAGACCTGGAAACAGAACGAACCTTCTTCTTTCGGAACAAACACCGGATGGCCTATGCTGACTTTCGTCGAAGGGGTCTGCCCATTGGCTCGGGACCCGTCGAAGCGGCCTGCAAGACCCTGGTCAAGACAAGGCTTTGTCGATCGGGTATGCAATGGTCCTGGCAGGGAGGACAACGCATCTTGCAGTTACGCACTTACGTCAAGTCAAAACGATGGGATGCTTTCTGGAATCAGTATAAACAGGTTCGATATGCCAATGATGAACTCCTTGACTATGCCGATGCAGCATAGACAGAAAACATCTACGTAAAACCGAGTCGGCACCCTTTATTACTCAGGGCGATGGACTCTGGGCAGCACCAAAAAAGAAGCCGCCTCACAAGAGGCGACTTCTGTATAAGGGTCTTTTAACAACTGATTGGTTGGCCGTCAGCAGCTTGCTGCTTCCTGCTGCGTTCTCCAGCCTGTCTGCTCTACGGGATATGAACATTCTGCAGGAGCAGGTTGCCGTGAAATCTGTGGAGATCCGAAGAAAGGGTCAGCGAAGCCTTTTCGGGTACGGGCGCAAAGGTATAACGCCCACCCAGATATTCGTCGACGAAGGTGAACTCGGTGCCTCCCTCGACATCGGCATACACCCAGTACTCCCACCGGACAAGGCTTTCAACCGGAAAGATGGGCTCTCCGGGGATCACTGCCACGCCAAGGTAAAACCGGCTGGCGAAGTTGTACCTGGCGTCCTGGATCGCCGGGTTGCGCGCGATCTGGATATCGTTCGACCGGCTGATGTGATTCGGAGCGCCCAGCCGGACATATACCTCTCCCCGGGCGTCCCAGGGGGATTCCTTCTTGGAGAAGTGCGCCCGGGCATAGGCCACCCGAAAGTAGTGTTCCACCAGCCGCTTATTCGTCTCCGCCTTCGTGACCACCGGGGAGATGTCCCGGTAGAGTGCCTGCTCTTTTTCGGGCAGCAGGCCGATATAGGTTTCAAAATGACGCTGGGCGGCATCAAACTTCTGCGCATGATATTGGGCCAACGCCATTTTTAGATAGTCCTCAGGCTGGACAACGTTCTCCTGAGCGGGAACAGCCTCATCGTATGCAGCAGAGGCTCCAGCGACAAAAATCGAGGTAAAGAACAGAAAGAAGACTCCTGTTCGAATGGTCCGGCGCACCCAAGGCGCCTCAGGCTTACGGTTTCTCAGAATTTCCCGTTTCATCTGGATCTACCTCCTTCAAAAAGTTTGACTGCAATGGAACGTCTATAAACCTATGAATGACCTCCGGCAGGCGGAGGACATGGAGGGCTGCCAGTAAGATATCCCCTCATTGGACATGACGCTTCACTTCATTTGTGGTTTCATCTCGATTCGCCTCCTTCGAAAAGTCTGGATGCTGACACGTGAATGCTTGCGTCTGCTTTTGATATCGTAATCTTCAAGCAATATTGAGAGGATACAGAATAATTTTATCGAAAAATGTCATTTTTTACTTGCATTTTAATTAATATATGTGTACTATTAGTTCAAGTAGTACATATAGGAGAACATAGTTATGGAAATAGCCATCAACATCAGCGATTCACTTCCGCTGTTTGCTCAATTGATTGAGCAAATCAAAAAGGCCGTTCTCAGTGGCGAGTTAAGCTCAGGGTCTGCCCTGCCTTCCATTCGACAGCTTGCAAACGACCTGGAGCTGAACCCCAACACGGTGGCCAAGGCTTACCGTCTATTGGAACGGGATGCCGTCATTGAAACCAAAGGATATCGCGGAACTTTTATTCACCCAGATGCCAAAGCTAACAGCACAGTCGATTTAAATCCGTGGGTGGTGTCCAAATTAAGTGAAGCAATCAAAGCATTTCGAGAATCAGGCGTAACGGATTCCGAGATCCGGATTGCATTCAGGGATGTAATGAGTAACCGTAACCAGTGAGGAGATAGACATGTCAGACCCTATTTTATTCTACTGTGTATTTTTAAGCCAGATTATCCTTATTTCGGCTCTTCGCTGTTTCACGTGGGTAATCATAAAAACCCGAACCAGTCTTCTTGCCGAGTGCGAGGTGGTTCCTAACCGTTTGCTCCGGTATCCGCACATGAGATCTCTCCTAAACACACGGCGGGTATTGAATGATCCGGAGATCCAGTTTGCCGTTTAGTCCATCGTAACAATTTATTATCTAACAACTTAAACAACTGTTTTTAAGATAGAATCCTGAGCAACAGACAACGGGTCGGGCAACACCGTTGACAAAGAATACTCGAAGGCTGGTCCACAAAACCTGCAGCTTGGGCGTCTTGTCTACCACAACTGGTCGTTCCTGGGGGAAGGTTACCCACACCAAATAGCGAGGAGCCCTTATTTCTTTCTATTTTCCAAGAAAAATGCTCAGCCGGATAAGGTATGTGTTCGAAACATATCCACCATCGAAATTTCCTAACCTCTATCCGGAACCGATCGAATATTACGAGAAAGCACGGCGCAATTACAGGAATATGAATTTATTTATACTCCTGGCTGGTTTGTTGTTGATGGCTGTGCTGTTAGGCTATTCACGTAGTGGTAAATGGGACGGAGCTATTGTGCACACGTATTTTATGGTCCAGTTTTTCCCTATGATTCTCATAGAGATATGGTCTTTCAAATATTATAAACTCATGAGAAAAGCTGATTCACGCACCACTCGAAAGGCCGAACTGAATCCTCGCCGCTTGTTTGATTTTATTTCACCTACAATGATCGGCATGGCGATGCTCGTGTATTTCGCCTTTATCGTGCTTATCCTCTATATCAGACAATTCGAATTTCCCTGGTTTGGTGGATATTGGAATATCGTTGGCGTGACGGTGGGCAACCTTTTTTTCGCAGGAATTATTATCTCAATACTTCGGACAGTTTTTGTAATTCTGGGGGTTCAAATTTCATAAGCCATTGAAAAATAACAGTTTATGGAATCTGGTGCTAAATTTATAACCTGTTGAAAATCAACAACTTATAAAAAGTGTCCGAACCATTGATTATCTGGAACTTGTATGGAAAAAAAAGAGACCCATACCAGGCATATGAAGATCGAATAAGGCAAATAGAGCTCATCGTGAAACAAACGGTTTTTATAAGTATTGCGGCGACCATGCATATAGCAATAGTAGTGGTCCTTGCTAGTTTGGATTTGCGTCATCTCCAGCCTACGGTCATGAGCTTGTATTTGCAGTTAATAGCTGTGATTGGCTTACGAACACTCCGAATAGACAACATAAATTTTGAAGTCTATAAAGAGGATCCGTTGGTCACAAATGCAAAAAGAGCTATATGATGGTGAAATGTACCGGTTTGGAACTTATAGAACCTTCAGACGATCAAACAATCAAGATAGCCTGAGCAGTACAGAAGATTTACTATGAGAAAACCCATTTGGGCGTAGATCATCCAACGGTTGAAGCGAAGGTGGGACGACATAAGGAGGGTATGTGATGTATATTCGTGAGGAGATTCGGGAAGACGTAGCCGTTTTGAAGCTGAGCGGAAAGCTGATGAGCTGGCCGGATGTGGCGCCGATCCACGACCGTGTCAAAGAGCTGGTGCGGGAGGGTGTTTGCCGGGTGGTGGTGGATTTATCGGAGGTGAAGTGGTTCGGGGCTGCCATGCTGGGCGTGCTGGCTGCCGGTCTGCAGACCATGCAGGCGGCCGGAGGGGATTTGTGGTTGACCAGCGTTTCAAAGAAGATGGAACACACGCTGAGTGTCACAGGCCTGTCGAAGGTGTTCCAGATGCCGGCTACGGTGGAATGGGCCCTGAAGGGGGTTCAGAAAGAATCGGATCTGGATTTCCGGGCCGAAGCGCCGGAGACAGAAAGACCCCGCTGGGTTGTCCCATCCGGGGATGTTCAACAAGGCGATTCCGTTCCTGTTTCAGCGGGATAAAGATGATGCTATAGATTTCACCGCGGAGACGCGGAGGACGCGGAGAAAGGCAAAAAAGGGGTCAAAATCTGGTTCTCTCTGCGATCTCCGCGTCTTTGCGGTTCCGGTCCCGGTTAATCCGCCAGTAGCTTCCCGCCGCCGAACATTTTTCCGATATCCCGTTTGATGTCCCCTTCCGTCAGCGGCCAGCCGGCATCCTGGAGCGCGCCGTACTTTTGTGTGAGCACGGGACCGATGGTTTTCAGGGAGTGGGGCCACTTGTAGAGGAGCTGGTCCAGGATGCGGGCGTCGGAGTGCTGGGGGATAAAGCTGGTGCCCAGGAGTTCCAGCCGTTCGGAGGTGACTTCCCGGATGATGCTGGGGTTGTTGAGGAACCACCAGCAGCCGAAGGGGAGGATGTTGGGAAACTTGCGGGCGGCAACGCAGAGTTCGTGCTGGTCTTCGCGGGAGAGAACCGTGACCAGGAAATTGACATCGCTCCATTCGCGGGCGATGTTTTCTAAGTTGGTGAGATCCCAGCTTCCCAGGCTGTCCCCGCCATCGCGCAGCACGGGGTTGACCTGCCGCCGCACGCCCACCATCATGGCCGAGGGGATGTTCCGCTCCCGGGCGGTGGGATAGACGACTTCGCCCATCAGTTTTGAGATGCTGCTCTCTCCGGGATAGGTGAAGTCGGGGGGCAGGGAGATGGCCATGTACCGGGCGTCCATGCGGTCGCACCAGTCGTTGAGGTAGCGGCGGAGTTCGGCGACGGTTTTTTCAGAGATCTCCTTTTCCACGTTGTAGCCCAGGGCGTTTAATTTTTCCGCTCCGGCGGGCCAGCCCATCAGGGCGCTGTCTAAGCGCAGGACAGCCCGGAAGCGGGGGTCGCGGTCGAAGCCCTCCTGCCAGATGGGACCTTCGACATCGTCTAAGGGATCGTTGGTCATAAAGACGCTGGCAACACCCGTTTTCTGAAAGACTCGATCGACGTAATCCTCCGGTTTGAGGCCGGCGCAGTAAGCGCGGAATTCTGAGAGATCGCCCGCTCTCGGGTTAAGGCCGAGGGCGGCCAGGACGGTGACGACGCCTAACTGGGCCTCGGAGATAGGGCTGCTGTCTCCCACGAAGAGGGTTTGCCAGATGATGTCCGCCTGCTCCGGTTTGGGCAGGCCGTTGAAGTCCGCCACGGATATGCCGGGAGGCAACTGGCGAGAGGCCTCGGCCTTCAGGTAGTGGTAGGTGAGCAGCTGGTCGGGACCCCACAGGCTGAGCGGTCCCATCTGGGGAGGGTAGAGGTGGGTGTGGATGTCTACGATGGGCTGTTCCGAGAAGGCCTGGATGACGGCGGCGCTTATGGAGAGATCGTTTGAGCCTGACATCCATAGTCTCCTTGAGTATCTCGTTATTCTTTGATCAAGATGGCAGCTACCTGCGCCTTCAAGGGCGGAAGGTCCGCCTTAACTGTATCCCAAACGATCTTGAGGTCCACTTCAAAGTAGTCATGAGCGATTTTGTGGCGCATGCCAATGACGTCTTGCCAAGGGACTTCCGAGTGTTGCGAACGAAATTCCTCCGTGAGTCTGCGGCTGGCTTCGCCAATGATCTCTAATCGGCGAACCGTGGCGTCCTGACGCTGAACATCCTCACAGAAGGCTTCATAGGAAATCCCCTGAAGATATGCTTCAATCCGGAGAATAGCGTCAAGAATGTCCTGTAAATAGACTCTGTCATCCCTTTTTTTCATAGAGCATGACCATATCTTTTTCTACGTGGGGACGGAGGTGTTTTTTTAATCCGCTATTTGGAACCAGGTCTACTTTTTTGCCTATGCTTTCGGACAGTTCGCGTTCCAGCCGCACCCAAGTAAGAAGACCCATAGGCTGCTTTTGTGGCTCTTCGAAGTCTACCAGAATGTCAATGTCGCTATCGGGCGTATCTTCACCTCGTGCAAATGAGCCAAATACCGCCGCCCGTTTTAGCCCATATGGCATAAGTGCGGGTACAACTTTCTCACGCAGTTCGTCAAATTTGTCCATGCCACATCAACCTTTTGATGTTGTTTATCGCAGGCTCTTTCGCTGATAGCGTCACAGTAAATAGTAAATAAGACACCCTTTCTCAACAAGCGTTATTTCAAAACACCGTCGCCTGGCTGCTCATCCTTTCTGGATGACGTAGCCCAGCCGTTTGTCCACGGTGTTCAGGAGCGGTTCGCCCGCGATATAGCGGCGGAGGTTTTCGCAAAAGATCTGCTGCATGTGTAAACGCCCCTCGGGAGAGTAGCCCGCCATGTGGGGGGTGATGAGGACATTGGGCATGTCCCAGAGGGGGCTGGATTCGGGCAGGGGCTCCTCTTCGAAGACGTCGAGGCCGGCGCCGGCGATTTTTCCGGACCGAAGGGCTTCGGTGAGATCGGCTTCGTTGACGATGGGGCCCCGGGCGATGTTGACTAAGAAGGCGGTCTCTTTCATCCGGTCGAAGCAGGCGGCGTTCACGATCCCCCGCGTTCGGTCGGTGAGGGGAAAGGCGACTGCGACGATGTCGGCTTCCGCAAGGGCGTCGAGCATTCCGTCCGCTGTTACGACACGCGCAACCCCTTCAGGCGGGACGGTGACCTGGGCGTCGACGGCGATGATCCGCACGCCGAGGGCGGTGAGACGGGAGGCGATGTTTCGCCCGATGGTGCCCAGGCCGAGTATACAGGCGGTTTTTCCTTCGATCTGCGAGATCGGGGACTGGAAACGATCCCACTTCCGTTCCTTGCGGGTGCGTTCGTGGGAGGCGATGCCCCGGGTAAATCCGAGGATGAGGGCCAGGGCGTGTTCGGCCATGGCCGTGTCGAACGCGCCGGCGGTGTTGGTGATGATGACGTCGCTTTCAATCATTTCGGAGTAGAGCATGGTTTCAAAGCCAACGCCGATGCTCTGCACCCAGCGGAGTTTCTGGGCTTTCAGGAAGGGTTCCTTGGGCAGGCGGCCGTAGACGATTTCCGCGTCTACGATTTCCCGTAAGAGGTCCTCGGGTGTGTGCGCGGCAACAGCTTCTACGCGGGGGGATACGGCCTGGAGCTGGTCGAGCCATTCGGTCCAGGCGCCGGCCATGACGACGAGTTTGAGTTTGTCCATAGGGGTCTGTTTCTCCTTTATTGTAGATCGTCCAAAAGGTTCTGGTATTCTGTTCCTTCCAGGCTCCCACCGCCCTCTTTAAAGGCTTTCAGGTTCAGGTCGGTCAGTTTGTAGGTCCATTCGTGCTGCATGGCGTTGAGGACCGATTCGCCGGGGCTTTCCATTTTTGCTTTTTCATCGGGCGGCAGGTTTTCGACCCAGGTGGGAAACTGGTTGTTGGTGACCCGGGGAGGAGATGCAGGCGGGTCGGAGCGGATCAGGTCTCCGTTATTGTCTAAAGAGGTCGGAGGACCGTATTTCTTTTCCCATTCGGTCAGGCGGCGTTTCAGGTCGTTCGCTGTTTTACGGGCTTCGGAGGTCGGGTTCCGGAGCAGGAGGTTGTTCATTTCCAGGGGATCGTCTTCAAGGTGAAAGAGTTCCTCCCAGGCTCCCTCGAAGTAATAATTGTATTTCCAGGGGCCGCGCAGGAGGGAGAGCCAGCGCCGGTGTCCGCCGCCGTGTTCGACGACGAGTTCCTCTCTGGGGCTCGCCAGGCCGCCGCCGGGTTTGCCCAGGAGGCTGGCGCCCGGCAGGGGAATCTCTCCGGGATAGTCGATGCCCGCCAGGTCAAGGGCGGTGGGCATCAGGTCGAGCAGGCTGACCCGCCCGGTCGAGGTGCGGCCGGCTTCGATGCGGTGGGGGAGACGAAGGAGGGTGGGGACCCGCATGGAGGCTTCGTAGGGTTTGCTTTTCTGGAAGGCGCCGTGGTCGCCCATCAGTTCGCCGTGGTCGGAGGCGAAGATGACGAGGGTGTTTTCGGCGAGTCCCAGGCCGTCCAGCGTCCGGAGGATGCGGCCTACGCCTTTGTCGATGAGGCTGATGTTGCCGTAGTAGAGGGCTTTGATCCGTTTGAGGTGGTCCAGGGAAGCAAATGCGGTGTCCGATGTTTCTTTGGACCATTTCATAAGCGGGGGAAGGGTTTCCCTGGGCTGGTCCCAGTTGTGGGGCGGGTCGATCTCATCGATCGGATACATGGAGGCGAAGGGCTCCGGGGCGTTCCAGGGCAGGTGCGGGGCAATCCAGGAGGACCAGCAGAAGAAGGGCTGGTAACGGTGTTCGTGTAAAAAGTCGATCGTGCGGTCGGCCACCCAGGTGCTGCCGTGGTGTTCTTCGGGGATGACGGAGACCTGGGGGTGGTGGTAGAGGAGGTTGCGCACGCCGTGTACCTGACGGATATGCCCGTAGCCGATCCGCTTGAGGTACATGAGGTATTCATCCTCCTCCCGGCAGTTGGGGATCTCTTCCATCAGTTCCATCCGGTGGAAACCATAGTGCCGCCGGGGGGGAATAAAGTGCATCTTCCCGATCGCACGGGTCTGGTAACCGGCAATGCCCAGAAGCTGCGGGAGGGTGTAGAGGTGGGGTTCGGGGCGCGGTAGGTTGTTGCCGAACCGGCCGTGGACCGCGCAGCGCTGCCCGGTGATCAGGGACTGCCGGGCGGCCACGCAGACAGGTACCGGGGTGACGGCGTGGGTGAAGTGCATGCCCTCCCGCGCGAGGCGGTCCAGGGCGGGCGTTTTGATGACGGGATTGCCGGCGCAGCCCATGGCGTCGTAGCGCATCTGATCGACGAAGAGGAGGAGGATGTTGGGTTGGGACATGGTTGGACTCCTGAAAGTAAAAAGTAAAAAGTGAGTTTCCCCTTTTCCTTTTCACTTGCTTTTAAGTTTACTGGAATTGCCGGCGAAAGTAATCGATAACCGCCTGGTCCGGCATCGTATCGCCTTCCTGATGGATAAGATACTTAAAGCGATCCGGATGGTCCACAGTTTCATACTGCTGTTGAAATAGCTGACGATAATGGATCGGCCCCTCACCGTGCGAGCCGGCGTCCTTCCGGCCATGTCCTGCGAGCATAGGGCGGGGACAGTATGCCAGGGCGAGCATGTGGCGGTCTCCAAGGGACATCATGCCGGGCAGGATGTGGCAGAGGTCGGGCATACCGCGAAATTCTTCGGCCGTCATCCCCTCCGGGATGGTGACGGTTTTGCGGCCGAAGTCGGCGATGGCGCGGATCCGGTCCGAGAGAAGGGCCGTCTGGACGCTCAGCCAACCGCCCAGCGATACACCGGTCGCACCAATGCGCGTTTCGTCGACCCGGGGGTGCGCGGCCAGGATTTCGCCCGCTGCGATACACGCCATCAACTGGTCGGATCGAATAACACGTCCCCACATCAAGCCGAAGCTTGCCACTTCTTTTTCATCGACGCCGGTCAAGGCGTCTCGCGAGAGATATCCCGTATCGATTTTTTCAACCGCAATGGTGACGAAACCCGCTTTCGCCAATCGTACGGCCACACCGCGCTGATAGCTGTCCAGATCGAGCACCAGGTCGCGCAGCCCGTGTTTGGAATGGCCGGAGAAGACGCAGATTCCCGGCCGTGGCCCTCCCTCGCTGGGAAGGCAAATCACCATGGGCACGGTGAGACCTGTTTCGGGAAATTCGACGGCATGGACCTCCATCTCGATGCCGTGATGTTGAATGGTTTTTAACAACCGATCCTTGAAGCGCTGGTGGATGGGGCTTTTCTTTCCGGCCGGATTTCGTACGACCCACGCGCCGAGTCCGAGCGTTTCTGTGAGCGAAGAGACGATTTCTTCCCGGAAGCCGGCAAATTCGCTTGCCTGCATTGGAAAATCGGCGTCGGTGTATTTGGCGTTCTTGCGATAGGTTTCGATGGCCACGTCCACGGTTGACGTCAAAACCGGTTTCAGAATGGGTGCGAGCGGGTCGTCCACGTTGTCCTCCATCTTTTCTTCAGCAAGTGTTTGTCCCAACGCCGATAGCAAGATGACAATCCATAGCGACAGGGTAGATTTGATTCCCATGAGCGGTTCCTTTAGGTTACTTGCTGTGTTACGCTGAACACGATTTTCCAGGTTTTGGCTTCAATGGCATCGTAGCCGAGGGCGTTCGTCTTGGTGTAGACCCGGCAGGCGCCGTTTTCAGGTTCGATTTTGCAGAGCGGATAGCCGGTGTCATAGGCTCCGCCTTCTACCAGCAGGGTGCGGCCGAGAAAGGTCCTGTCCAGGTTCGGCCGGTCGATGCGATAAAAGCTTTCCTCGCTGGTGGTGACACGCTCCAGGATGCGGCCCTGCAGGACAGGTTCGTCCAGTTCTACGGTATGGTTTTCCAGACCGGCGCGTGGGCCGCCGGCCAGATAGGCGAAGTTGGGTGCGCCCTCCGGGGTGCGCGAGAACACCGTGACCGGTCCGGTGGTTTCCAGTGGCCCGTCGGGGGTATCGAAGACAGTGGTCTGTCCGGGTGGGCAGACGGCAACGAGGTCTGCGCCCTGCTCGTGGGTCACGTAGAGGAGCACGCCTTCGCCTCGGGTGGGGGAGAGGCGCTGCGCTTCCCGGATGAAAGGACGGGACCGAAGGCCGACGTTAAAGAGGCTGAGGAAGGCCGAGTCGCCGGTTTTCTGGCGGATCACGTAGGGCAGGGTTTCACCGGTCAGGGTGTTGTCCCGCGAGCCGGTGCCGCGTTCTCCCCATCCGTGGCCGATCAGTACGCGCTCCTGCCCATCGGGCAGGGCATAGGCGGTGAACCGGTGCTGGGGGTCGAGTTCAAAAATTATGGACCAGGTATCGGGCGTGTGCCCCTCGGCGAGGTTTTTCAGATCCTGCCACTTCGCTTCCGTGTCGTGCAGGTCCAGGTTGTGCACCGTACCTTTTGCAACCGGGCCATGGAAGAGGTAGTCGTGTACGCTGCCGCCCCGGACGCGGAAGACATCTACCAGGTAGCTGCCCGCATTGCCGTGGTCCACAATGAGGCAGAGGCGGCGATAGATGCTTGTGGTATCGTAGGCGCGGGAGGAGACTTGCGCGACTTTCACGCGCGGGCTGCTGTCGAAGAGGTGCAGGCTGCCGCCGCGCCCCTGGCGTTTCTGGGGCTGGCCGTCCACCACGACGGTGTTGTGGGCGATTGTGCGCACGGTGTTCTGTTTGTCCGGCCGGTCCCAGAGGTACCCCAGGTCCATCAGGGCCTCGTGGCCGTCTTTCCAGTAGACCAGGTTGAGGCTGTCTTCGTGGTGGTGGCCGCCCCAGTCCGAGGCGGAAAGCAGGGCGGTGCTGGAGCGGCCGCGCTCGCCGGTGCGCAGCAGGCCTATTCGCAGGGCCGGGAAGAACCGGTCGGTGAGGACCAGGGGGGTGTCCGGATTTTGTGCCAGGCCCGGGGTGCGGTGGAAGAGGGCGTATTCTCCGCCGTGGTTTTCCAGGTCGTTTTCGCAGCATTCGGCCAGCAGGGCGATATGGGCAGGGTCTCCGTAGCGGGCAGCGAGAATGTCGGCTATCTCGACCGGCATGCGGACGGTGGTGTAGTCGTCGGCGATCACACCATAGGTCAGGTCCGGCATGAGGCTGTGGATGTAGCCGTCCAGCACGGCGCGGTAGCGGCTGTCGCCGTAGACGTCTTTGTTGTCGATGCGGCCGTCCGGGCCTTCGTAGCCTTCGGGGTCGCTGTATCCGTGCAGGGCGTCGCCAAAGGCCCGGATGCCGTTGAGGGTCATAAAGCCATAGGCAGGAGACTCGGAACTCAGGCCGTCTTCGAGGAACCATTCGTAGACGAAGTGGTGGAAGCCCTCCATGCCGAATCGCACGAGTTCGGGTTCGCCCAGGCAGATGCCCACCAGGCCGGCGGCGCTGCGGTTGGTGGCGCTTTTGTTGTTGAAGCCGGGGTCCGCGCACAGGAGGAGGGTGCCTTCCAGGAGCAGGTCGCGCTCGATTTTGAGGCGGTTGTCGGGGGAGTAGACGGGTTTGCCGTTGGCCTGCGCCTCTACGGTGAGGTCGTAGGCGATGGTGACGTCGGAGATGAAGGTGCCCTCCATGCCCACGCCGGTGGCGCGGCCGGCCATCCAGTAGCCGACGTGCAGGTTGTTGTCGGGTTTGTTGGGGGGGATGACGCGTTCGGGTTTGGGCAGGTGCAGGATCTGTTTTGAGGCGGTCTGGGCATCCAGGTCGGAGAATTCGCCATATCCGGAGTGGACCATGTAGCCGGGGTAAACGGTTGAGAACCGCAGGAGGATGTCCCGGGTCTTCCGGGCGTATTCGGCCCGGCCGGTGAGGACGTAGGCCAGGCCCAGGCGACGGGCCAGATCGCCCATGTAGGTACATTTGCGGGCGCGGATGTTGGCGGTCCAGGAGGAGACCAGGGAGAAGGTTCCGTAGGGCCAGTGCTTGCCGGTATAGTAGGTGATGCGCTGGCCGCCGCCGAAATCGGTTTCGATGACAAAGTCTTCCGGGTAGTCCGGGTTGGGGTAGACGGTTTTACAGGTGGTGCAGACCAGCCGGTCCGGGTCTTCGGAGGACCAGTCATAATGGCCGTGGATCGGGGCCGCTTCGCAGACCGGGCACATGGTGAAGAGGGCGCTGTTGGGGGTCTCGCGGGGGACCATCTGGTCGAGGTAAGCGGACGTGGTGTCCGGCACCCGGTCCATCTCTGCCAGGAGGCTATCCAGGAAGGTTTTCGCCCAGGCATGGCGTTTGATGTTGGCGCGGGCGGTGTCCAGATCCCGGGGTTTGACCGTGGTGGCCGGGTGAGAGACCTGTTCGCGGTAGCGTTCCCAGAGCGATGCGTTCATCAGAATGGTTCCTCCAATGCATGATGAGACCTCAACTTTGCAATGAAATCCGAGGAAAATACAGTGCCTATATTCTTGAAATGACTCACAACCTCATTCCCCAGCGCTGTGTTGAGATGATAATGCTGCACCGAGTTGTTGATTTCTAAAAAGCCCATGCGGTTGACCATTTCCGGGTCTGCTTTGCCGTTGACGACAGGGGCATGAAGGGTGCAATTGGTGAACCGCGTTCCCAGCGTGCTTTTCACCGTATAAAAGCTCGCGGGCGCCTGCTGCACATCGGGTTGGAGGCGGCAGTCGTCAAAGATCAATTCTCCACGCAGGGCCGGTGCGGTCACGGTATTCACAGTACACCGTTCAAAGAACGCACTGGCGATACAGTTCCCCAGGTAAACACTGACGTTCTCGCAATCGGTGAAGCGAATCTTCGGATAGAGCGCCAGCTGATCGGCATAGTCGACGGCGGTTTCTCCACTCGAACTTCCATTCCTGCAACACCACCTTCTTGATCTTTGAAGCTGATTCGTACACCAGACTGGCACTGGCGCTGAGCCAATAGGCATTGAGGGAGGAATACCGAGTCATGCGATGATTGAAACTGAACTCTTTGGTGCTGAAAGAGGTAGCCATTTGACTCTCCTTTTCTAAAAGAAACTTGGGTTGGTTCCGTTACAAATTGATGGAAAGCATGATCGCTGGTTGCTATTGCTTCTTTGGCGTATACAACATCAACGTACCGATCTGTCTATACCCCACAACTGGATACAGTTTGGCACCCGCGTGACTGGCGGTGAGTACTGCCAATTTCGAGCCGCTTGTGCGGTCGTCACGCAGCATTCTAGACATCATCGCTCGAGCGATCCCACGCCGACGCAATATTGGATCCACATACATATTTGAGCACCAGGTCGCATGCCCAACGTCGATGCTGCGAACCCAGCCCACCGGTTTGTCACCGACTAGCGCAACGTATTGGCGCAGTGGGGAATCTTTCGACAAATGTTTGGGCAGAACCTGGCGCGATTTTGCCGCCTTATTCAATCGTTCTGCCAAATCCTTTGTAGAGGTATATTAGAAAGTTGTGGACGGGTATAAAAAATGAGCGTATCCTTGAATATCGAATAACCACAAATCCCTCAGCCGAGGGAGAAAGGATACGCTCCATGAAACAATATACAACCTCCCAAGTGGAGAAGATAGTCAGAAATGAAGTGACCCTGAGCCTGGAGGATCTGCTTCGAGCCGGCGCCCGCAAGATGCTGCAAGCCGCCCTGGAGTTTGAAGTGGAGACCTATATCGAAAGCTTTAAGGACGAGAAAGACGTAGGGGGTCGCCGAGAGGTGGTCAGAAATGGTTCCCATAAACCCCGAGAGCTTCTCACGGGTGTGGGCAAGATTCCCATTCGTCAGCCTCGGGTGCTGGATCGGCGTTTTGGACAGCAGTTTACCAGTGCCATTTTGCCCAAATATATGCGTCGGGCGCCTTCCATCGATGCCTTGATACCGGCCCTGTATCTCAAGGGGGTGTCCACGTCCTCTTTCCCCGAGGCACTTTCTGCCATCCTGGGCGAGAATGCCCCGGGGTTATCCCCTGGCAACATTGTGCGGCTCAAACAGACCTGGGATGAAGAGTATCAGGGGTGGAAACATCGGGATCTTTCAGAGAAGCACTATGTGTATATCTGGGCAGATGGCATCTACTTCAACGTCCGTCTGGAACCGGATCGGCCCTGTATGCTGGTCATTATAGGGGCAACCAAGGACGGTCGTAAGGAATTGCTGGCCATCGAAGATGGGCATCGAGAAAGCAAACTGTCCTGGCAGGGCGTGCTCAGAGATCTCAAAAAAAGAGGCCTGAAAGAGGCGCCTGCCCTTGCCATAGGCGATGGAAGCCTGGGGTTTTGGGCAGCGTTGGAAGAAGAGTTCTCCATCACCCGTCATCAGCGCTGCTGGGTGCATAAGACAGCCAACGTTTTGGACAACCTGCCCAAATCTGTCCAGGCCCAGGCCAAAACACGCATCCACGAGATGTATCTTTCACCCACCAAGGAGGACGCCCTCAAAGCCTATGATGACTTCATCGCCCTTTATCAAGCCAAGTATCCCAAGGCCTGTGAGTGCCTGGAAAAAGACAAGGATGTGCTCTTCACATTCTATGATTTTCCGGCCGCCCACTGGCGACACATCAGAACCACCAACCCCATTGAATCCACCTTTGGCACCGTCAGGCATCGCACCCGCCAGACCAAGGGATGCGGTTCTCGAAATGCCACGCTGATGATGGTCTATAAACTGGCCAGCGAGGCGGAGAAAAACTGGCAGCGGTTGCACAGCCACAAGCTGGTTGAACTGGTGGTCCAGGGCGTTGAATTTGAGGATGGAGAAATCAAAAAAGCAGCCTAACTCATCGGGATACGCTCAAATCTCATCCACAACTCTTGACAATATCTCTCCTTTGTAGTCACGCGCGTGATCTCTACCGGTTTGTCGAAGCGCGGAATCCGTTTCAACTCATGCACCATCACGGCCTCTGTTGTCCCAAGTCTATAGTTCAGTGCCTTGAAACCTGTGCGCAGCGACTCATTGGCTTCATCAACGTCGTAAATTGCACACACTGCAAATCGGCCGCGCGTATGTTCACGAGCAACTTGGTCAATCTTTTTTGGTGCTACCCCGTGTGCAACCCATTCCTCTCTACGGTAGTCGCCGCGTTTTCGCGGGGCGTCACGTACCACCCAAACCTTTCCTATGCGTTCAGCCAGATAGGGATGTGTAAAACGGCTCCTCGCTATTTGGTGTGGGTAACCTTCCCCCAGGAACGACCAGTTGTGGTAGACAAGACGCCCAAGCTGCAGGTTTTGTGGACCAGCCTTCGAGTATTCTTTGTCAACGGTGTTGCCCGACCCGTTGTCTGTTGCTCAGGATTCTATCTTAAAAACAGTTGTTTAAGTTGTTAGATAATAAATTGTTACGATGGACTAAACGGCAAACTGGATCTCCGGATCATTCAATACCCGCCGTGTGTTTAGGAGAGATCTCATGTGCGGATACCGGAGCAAACGGTTAGGAACCACCTCGCACTCGGCAAGAAGACTGGTTCGGGTTTTTATGATTACCCACGTGAAACAGCGAAGAGCCTGTAAAACTACGCGTGAAACAGAACCCACGTGCAAACACCTCAATCGCACGTTGCAATACATCGGTCTCTTTTCCCATATCTCCTCCAGATCAGTGCTCACGGGAAGCATCTGTATATTTGGCGTTCGTCAATACCCCGTGTAGTGACATTGTCTCAGTCGCAAGAAACGACACTCCCAAGTCTTGAAATGCTGCTGACAGCATCTGCCCCCTTATCAAGAAGATACGTTGCGGCTTAAGGCGGCAGTTGCTTTTGCTTTTGGAGGTAGGCTGGCATTGCGCACAACGTTTTGAAGCTGCGAAGGCGCGAAGCACTTTGGGGACTCTGGGGTGGAGCGGTGTTACTTCACGCTAAGAAGCAGGGTTCAGGAATAGGGTTTCCTGGGCCTACCCCAAACGATTGTCCCGCTACATTCTCCCTCAAGTCGCCCATTGACCACCTTAACGGTACCCTCCGCGACCTGCTGCTTAATTCGTTCGGTGAGTCGGTTATCAAATGCGCCTGCTTGTTTCTCTCCCATTCTCTCTCGGGATAGCCCATTCTGAGAATGCCGACATTCCAAGTAGGCCTCAACCGTAGGTTGTCAGGATGTGCATCCGGCTTCTATTTCACCGATCACTTCGAAGAGGCCAGCTTTCTGTATCGCATCGACTAAGTTCCATTGCATGTAATCCCGATTGGTGGAGTATTCACCAATGATGTCGCTGTCATAGACTCCTGCTTTCCAGTTGCGCTCCACGATCGCCAGGTATCCTTCAGAAGAGAGCAGTTCAGAGAAGCGCGGCATCACCACGTTCAGGTCGAACCAGTGCAGGCACCCAGCTGCCGTGATCAGACCATATTGTCCTGTGAACGGCGCAGTTTCAACGTGGGATACCATCCAGGTGATTCCCGGATGATCTCCGCCCGGAAGCGTCTGGGCTCGTGCGATCATTTGCTCTGAGAAATCCACTGCGTCAACTCGTCCGACACGCTCAGCCATCGGACGCGCGATCTCACCCAATCCGGTGCCAACATCCAAGAGCGCATCAACCTCAGGATCGACCAGTTCTACTAGTCTATCATACACCTCTTCAGGATACGGCGGTCGCTGATGGTAGACCTGGACCACGCCAGTATCCTGGAACATCAGGGCGTACTTCTCGCTTCGAAATGCAGGCTTTTTGAGCATTGCAACTCCTTGAATACCACGTGCAGGTTGGCGCCTAACGATTTGGCTCCGCGAAGCCGCCCTGGTTTTTAGGGCGGTTTGGGGGTACAGGTGTTGGGATGGGTTCGCGGAGATGGTGTTACACGCTGCCGTGGCCGGGGTGGTTGGGTATGTTCTTGTCAGTTCACCAAGACCGTCGCTTCGTCATAAAAAAAACGATATCCGTGCCTACTTGATTCCTACTACCATCGAGTCAGGACCAACCAGATGTTTCACCCACGTTTTTTGGAATCCGACCTCCTTCATCCAACCCATGCAGTCGGCGCCAGTATAATCAAAACCACCGGGTGTCTCGATCAGCATATTCAGACTCATCAGAAGACCGAAAGCGTTCTGAGAACGCTCATCATCAATGATAGACTCATACACAATGAAAGCACCACCCTCTGGGATGGCATCATAAGCTTTCTGGGTAAGCAGCTTCTTCTCTTCTAAATTCCAATCGTGGAGAATATGTCCCATCATAATGACATCGACCTGGGGCAGAGAATCTTTGAAGAAATCGCCCGCAACAAAATCCAATCGACCGGAAAGACCGTTTTGAGTGGCATACTCCTCAAAGACAGGTGCGACTTCAGCCAGATCGAATCCGGTGCCTGACAGATGGGGATGGGCCAGCGCAACCTGCACGGCCAGATCTCCCTGTGCGGTTCCAACATCTGCGAACGTCTTATAATTATTCCAGGGGAACTTCTCAGCAATGCCCAGATTGGCACCATGGCTGATGCCTGTCATCGCTGCTAGAAATTCCTTCAACCGAGCCGGATCTGCATATAAAGTAGCGAAGAAGGATTCGCCTCCACCCTTCGCTTCATTTTGAAGTTCACCCGTGCGCAGTGCTTCTGTGAGATGGTTCCAAAATCCGAAAAGTCGGTGATTCGCCATCTCAAGCATGCCACCGATGTAGGAGGGTTTCCTCTTGTCCAGAAAGAGATCCGTTTCAGGAGTATTGCAATACTTTCCATCAATGCGTTGAAGAAATCCCATCGCCACCAGAGCGTCTAAAAAATCATGTGCTGAGCGAGGATGCAATCCCAGCCGACCCTGGAGGGTATCTAAATCCTCTGGATGCTTGGCCAGTTCGGTGAAAAGTTCCATCTCCACAGCACTGAGAAGCGTCTTTGAGCCCCAAAAACCAAGACCAACTTGCATGATTTTTTCTGGCGTCAGATGCGTAGCCATGATATTTCTCCTTTAGGATGTGAGTTAGAAATCAACACCATATCAGTCACGGTTTTCAGCAGCGCTGCGAGAGGTATATTAGAAAGTTGTGGACGGGTATAAAAAATGAGCGTATCCTTGAATATCGAATAACCACAAATCCCTCAGCCGAGGGAGAAAGGATACGCTCCATGAAACAATATACAACCTCCCAAGTGGAGAAGATAGTCAGAAATGAAGTGACCCTGAGCCTGGAGGATCTGCTTCGAGCCGGCGCCCGCAAGATGCTGCAAGCCGCCCTGGAGTTTGAAGTGGAGACCTATATCGAAAGCTTTAAGGACGAGAAAGACGTAGGGGGTCGCCGAGAGGTGGTCAGAAATGGTTCCCATAAACCCCGAGAGCTTCTCACGGGTGTGGGCAAGATTCCCATTCGTCAGCCTCGGGTGCTGGATCGGCGTTTTGGACAGCAGTTTACCAGTGCCATTTTGCCCAAATATATGCGTCGGGCGCCTTCCATCGATGCCTTGATACCGGCCCTGTATCTCAAGGGGGTGTCCACGTCCTCTTTCCCCGAGGCACTTTCTGCCATCCTGGGCGAGAATGCCCCGGGGTTATCCCCTGGCAACATTGTGCGGCTCAAACAGATCTGGGATGAAGAGTATCAGGGGTGGAAACATCGGGATCTTTCAGAGAAGCACTATGTGTATATCTGGGCAGATGGCATCTACTTCAACGTCCGTCTGGAACCGGATCGGCCCTGTATGCTGGTCATTATAGGGGCAACCAAGGACGGTCGTAAGGAATTGCTGGCCATCGAAGATGGGCATCGAGAAAGCAAACTGTCCTGGCAGGGCGTGCTCAGAGATCTCAAAAAAAGAGGCCTGAAAGAGGCGCCTGCCCTTGCCATCGGCGATGGAAGCCTGGGGTTTTGGGCAGCGTTGGAAGAAGAGTTCTGATGTGGTCCGGAAAAAATGGACAGTTGATTAAGCCTCTTTCTGGTGCTGCAGCGGCGCTTCGAAATTAGCGGGCGACACATAGTCCAGAGTCGCGTGCAGCCGCTGGTTGTTGTAGAACAGCTCGATATACTCGAAGAGTTCGCGTTGTGCGTGATCGAGATCTTTCAGATTGACATGATACAACCATTCGGTTTTCAACGACCGGAAGAAAGATTCGGTCACGGCATTGTCCCAACAATTTCCTTTTCTGCTCATGCTTTGAACAAACTGATGTCTGTCAATAGCCTGTCGGAAGCCATCGCAGCAATACTGGATTCCCCGATCGGAGTGGATCATCAGGGCCGGTTCCGGTCTGCGTTGCCAAACTGCACGAGACAGGGCCGTGAGCAGTGTTTCGTGTCCCAACGAGGTAGAGACACACCAGCCAACTATGCGACGGGAATACAGGTCGAGAAAGACCACCAGGAACAACCATCCCGCACCAGAGCGCAAATAGGTGATATCGCTGGTCCACACCTTGTTTGGACGATCGACTTTGAACTCCCGGTTCAGCAGGTTCGGGGACGCCTTCAGGTTGTGCTTCGTATCGGTGGTCACCACGAACTTCCGTCGCACTTTCGACCGCAGGCCCTGGCGACCCATCGAATCGGCCACCCGGCTGCGACTGTAGGGATTGCCTTGTGCCGCCAGTTCGCGGCTGATCTTCAGGCTTCCATACCGGCCGTGGCTGGCCTCAAAGGCCGCTTTCACCAGGACATCCAAATAACGCCGTTCCTTTTTTCGCCTGCTCTCAGGACGGGAAAGCCAGGCATAATAACCGCTTTTCGACACCTCGAGCACCTTCGCCATCCTCTCCACCGAAAACGACTTGCGATGCGCCTTCATGAACCTGAATCTGTCTTCGGTCCCTCTGAGAAGATGGCGACCACTTTTTTTAGGATGTCCCGTTCTTCCCGAGCGATTGCAAGCTCTCGCTGTAACCGACGGTTCTCCTCCTCTAAAGGCTTCTGGTGCCCTGTGCCCGGAAACGCGTCCATCGGGTCTCCCTCCAGCTCCTTACGCCAGCGCGCGATCGCTCCCTGGTACAACCCCAGGTCCCGCTCTATCTGCCGGTCCGTCTTACCACTGGTCTCAGCCAAACGAACGGACTCCCTCTTGAATTCAGCATCATATCGCTTCTTCGAATGGGATGATCTTTGCACTTTCATCGACACACCTCCTTATTCTACAAGATAACTGCTTCTTGGTGTGTCCACAATTCCAAAACACGTCAGAGATCCACTATGCCGCCAACACGTCCACCTTATCCACCTGAGTTCAAAAAGCAAATGGTCGAATTGGTTCGAGCCGGTCGTACGCCAGGAGAGCTGGCCAAAGAGTTCGAGCCCTCAGACCAGACGATCCGGAACTGGGTGGTACAGGCCGACCGAGACGAGGGCCTTCGAGAAGACGGTCTGACCAGTGATGAGCGAGAGGAGTTGCGCCGTCTTCGTCGCGAGATTAAGCAGTTACGCATCGAGCGTGAGATCTTGTCAAAAGCAGCAGCCTGGTTCGCTCAGGAGACCAACACGATCCCCAGAAAGCCTTCCAGTTCGTGAAGGCGCACCAGGCAAAATGGCCAATTACCACGCAATGCCGAGTCCTGGGTGTCTCCCTCAGTGGGTATTATGCGTGGCGAGGACGCCCCCCATCGCCAAGAGCAAAGGTCGATGCGGATCTCAAGGAACAGATTAAGGCTTTTCATGCCCGTTCTGATTCTACCTACGGAGCCCCCAGAATCTGGGAAGATCTGGCAGCATTAGGCATCCGTATAGGCAAAAAGCGTGTCGCCCGTCTGATGGTTGAGATTGGTATCTTCGGGGTGAGCCGTCGAAAGGGTATCAGAACCACCCGTAAGGGAAAAAAGGCTCAAAAAGCCCCTGATCTGGTCAAGAGAGACTTCACTGTTGAAGCCCCAAATAAACTCTGGGTGGCCGATATTACCTACGTACCAACCTGGGCGGGCTTCCTGTATCTTGCTGTGGTTATCGATGTCTTTTCCCGCCGAGTCGTGGGCTGGACGATGGCTTCGACGCTCCAGAGTGAGTTGGTTTTGTCTGCTTTGAATATGGCACTTTGGCAGCGTCATCCTTGTGGGGTGATCCACCACTCCGACCAGGGATCTCAGTATACTTCACTTGCCTTCGGTAAACGCTGCGATGAGGCGGGTATACGTCCCTCAATGGGTTCTGTAGGCGACTGCTATGACAACGCACTGTGTGAAAGCTTTTTCGCCACCCTCGAATGTGAATTGATCGACCGCCGTTGTTTTCGTACCCACAAGGAGGCCAGATTGGCTATTTTTGAGTATATTGAGGGCTGGTATAATCCCCATCGTAGGCATTCATCAATCGCATACCACTCACCGATGACATATGAAAAACAGCATCAAACACGGGCTTGAAGCCCAAGCCCTAAACACTCCACCAAAACGGGGCAACTCCACAAAGCTACGTGGCCGTGCCCGCCGATCGCGATGAGACTCCCGTTCGTTCTTTCGGCTGCTTTACCGAGGATCTCCATGCCCTGGCCCACTGGCTGCAAGCCTGTGGCATCGACACCGTGGCCATGGAATCCACCGGCGTCTACTGGGTGCCCCTGTTCCAGATCCTGGAAGGCTACGGCTTCGAGGTCTACCTGGTCAATGCCCGCCACGTCAAGAATGTGCCTGGCCGGAAGACCGACGTTCTCGACTGCCAGTGGCTCCAGCAGCTCCACTCCTTTGGCTTGCTTTCAGCCTCCTTTCGCCCCGAGGACGACATTTGTGTCCTGCGCTCATACTGGCGCCATCGCAATAACCTGATCCGCTATGCTGCCGCCCATGTGCAGCACATGCAAAAGGCGCTGGAACAGATGAACGTCCAGCTTCATAAGGTAATCAGCGATATCACCGGGGTGACCGGCCTGCGCATTATTGAGGCGATTCTGGATGGAGAGCGCGACCGGCAGAAGTTGGCCGCCCTCAAGGATCATCGCATCAAAAGCAGCGCCGACCGCATCGCCAAGGCTTTAGAGGGCGATTACCGGCAGGAGCATCTGTTCGCCCTGCGCCAGGCGCTGGAGACCTATCGGTTTTACCAGCAGCAGATCGCTTTGTGTGACCAACAGATCGAGACCTATATCAGCGGCTTGGACGACCGCGTCGATGTGACGCAAACGCCGTTGCCGCCTCTAAAATCAGGGCGCAAAAAGCCCAGCCGCAATCAACCGGCCTTTGATCTGCGCACCCACCTCTACCGCATCAGTGGCGTGGACTTCACCCGGGTGGAAGGCTTGAATGTCCTGACGGTGCAGACCATCCTGTCCGAAGTTGGCCTGGATGCGTCGAAGTTTTCCACACAGAAGCACTTTACCTCTTGGCTGGGCGTCTGTCCGGACAACCGAATCACCGGCGGCAAGATCAAAAGCAGTAAGACACGCCCGGTCAAAAACCGAGCCGCCGATGCCTTCCGGATCGCCGCACAGGCCGTCGCCAACAGTTCCGGCCCCATCGGCTCGTTCTACCGCCGGATGCGTGCCCGGATCGGCCCGGCAGAAGCCAACACAGCCACGGCGCATAAATTGGCCCGGATCTTCTACCGACTCTGGACAGAGCCCGAGGCCTACGATCCGTCGCTATTGGAACACCACGAGCAACAACACACCCAGCGAACCATCAACTATCTGCGCAAAAAGGCACGCGCTTTGGGCTTCGGACTGGTGCCGCAACCTGTTGCCGCGCAGTAAGTTTCTCAGGAGGAAATTAGCTATGGCTAAGTACGATTACTTGGCTCACTATGACAGGGCAAGTGCAATTCGGGTTGTCGGAGCCGGAACCAAGGTAGAAGCAGGTAGCTGGGAAAAAGCGGAGGCGCTGCCTGCGGATGCGGCTCAAGAGTTTATCCGCTTTACCTTAATGCAACTCGAAGAACTCTACCGGTTACCGCTTGGTAAAAAATTACTAGAGGAAATCAATAACAGCGGCAAGCGTGTGATTATTTTTTTGATAATGCTGCTAAACTTAAGAAACACGGTACTGCTGCGGAGGTCCACAATGCCGAGACTTACTTGAAACGCCATCACAAGCTGTTTTGTAAACCGCACGAAACTACACAGAAGTGGCTAAAAGACAACAAGGGCAATCTCACCGAAAAAGAGATCTTGCTGTCGGATAGAGCATATCTTGCAGAGCTCATCGCTGTAATCACGCGCTCTCCATTCAAGGTGGTCCATACCGCAAAGGACCCAAAGGCGGGGCTGAAAGCATTAGCGGGCCTGGCCATCGACCGGAGTGAACCGTTCTCCTATAGACGTACTGAATCTGAGCAGAAAAGTTACGTTGAGGAAAAAATCAAGGCGGAAGATGATAAATCTGCAAAGGGAAAAGTAGCAGAGAAATATAGGGCCGGGATGCTCAGAGATTACACGAAAGTAGCCAAGCGCCCTGTTACCCTTTACAAAGCGAAAGCCCTTGGTGTGGTACAACAAGAATTCTTCGACATATTAGCAGGCAAGAGTCAAATGGACGAAGATACCGTTGAGCGATTGGCAGTTACACTGTATCCGTGGCTGACCTCGGGGGAGGGGGCAGATGTTGCTGTGCGCTTCGCAGCCGAACCTGGCGCTGTGTGTAATTCCGCTGCTGGACGGGCGGACTGGACAAAGGAGCCGATGCAGGGTATTCCCTTTATGGGTCTAGGCCATGAACTTATTCATGCATGGCGTATGGTAAAGGGACGCCGCATACCCCAAAGGCTGACGTACGTGGAGGAACATATGACAACAGGTCTGCCACCGTTTACCACCTGCTGCGAATTCACTGAAAATAGGCTGCGTGGAGAAGCGAAGCTCGCGCTTCGAGATCATTATGGCATCGACATGAGCGCTTATTGGGAACGCGCCGTTGGGCAGATGTATAAAAACCCTCCAGCGGGCATCGAGAAACTCAGAAAATTCTGGGCTGCAGACGCAGAAATAGTGGGGAAGAGAGACAGTCCGACAGTACAAATGAGAATTGGTAAGATGATCCGAAAAATGAAATGAAAGGGTGAAATGATCTCGGGGTGTGCTTGACTCTGATAGCCCTTATCTCCCAATTTATCGGCATTGGGGAATTGGGAGTCCACGCCACTTTCACCAATTCACGGATTATCTAAAGTTCCTAAACCTGACGTGATCCAGCCTCTATCACTTCCACTTAGAGATTTGCAGTACGAGAAGCTTCTCAAGTATCCGGTTTTGTGAAAAACGTACGCCGACCCAGAACGGGAGCGAAATCTATGAACTACGAGGCCCTGAAAGAAAAGCTCAAAATCAAACAAGGTAAGGTCACGATTTCCCATCAGACGTTGACACAGAACGTCAGCACGTTCCTCACCGCTTATTACTCAGGCGAACCCATCGTCATCACCAACGCCGAAGCGGGACCGGAAAACGGCGAGAACGGAACGGTCGTCATTTCCGGCACATCGAGTTTTCTCAACGTTGCGAACCTTCCGGTCACGGCCTGCTTCTCTGTGGATAAAAATGGCAATGCGCAAGCTCTGCTGAAGTACCAGCTGCGTTCCGATGGGATTCCTGGGCCAAAAGCGTGGACCTTCTCCCGCAGTTTTTCAAAGCTGCCCGTGGTGGTGAACTACGGTACCGATTTGCCAGCGAATTTCGATCCTGGAAAGGACAATCTCTACGCCAGTGAAAAACCTTTCGTAGACGCGTTGTATTTGTTTGACACCTATTATGTCGTCTCTACCGGTGCCCGACAGGAGCCGGAATTTCAGGTTCCCCTGAAGCAGGGCATTAACTTCATCAGCAAGATGCGGCCTCAGGGCATGCTGGGCGTCTTGGAACACAGCCTGGGCAATGCGGAACCGCTGACGCTCTATGGACCCATCCGCATCCCGAAACCGACGGACAAGACGCTGTCGCTGAAGCCTTTAGAACGTGTGTGGGATCGGTCAAACGCGCCCGGCATCAATTTGCAGGCCCCGCTGGACCTGGACTTCAAGATGGGGAAGATTGCCTTCAATCAGGCTCGTTTGCGTGTCTATAGCCCTCCCTCCACCGACTGGCAGAAAGAGAACGACTCTTTCCAGCCCATTTATGGATACGCCGGGAAACTTTCCATCCCCAGCGCAGATATCGAAATCGATCTGGATGCCGACCTGACATGGGGAATACCGGCAGCCCAACTGCGCGGCACATGCGAGGGGGTCACCCTGGGAAAATTGACTCAGCTCCTGGACATCTCCGGTTCAGATGGGCTGACCGCCAGCTTGCCCGAGGAAATCCAGGAGGCCGTGGAGAAGCTGGAATCGCTGGAACTCATGGAAGTCACCCTGGATGTCAGTCTTGCCGGTAAGGTTCCCACGGTCAACGGGGTTTCCTTCACCATCGGTATGCCGAATCTCAACTGGAATGTCTGGGACGGTCATTTTGAGATGAAGAGCATTTCCTGCCGCTTCGATATCGACAATCCCTTCGGCAAACCGTCCATCTCGGTTATGGTCATGGGGACCATGGAGATTGAAGGCGTCCCCATCTCCATCTACGCCAAGAGTGCTGACAACTTTACCCTGTATGCGATGCTGGAGGGGAAACAGACTATCCCGCTTCAGAAGCTGATGAAGCGGTATACGCCGGGTGTTCCCACCCCCAGTGATCTCACTATCGACAGCTTGATGGTCGCTATCGCGCCGGGTGATTACTACGCGATGTCCTTGGCGATGGCCGGGAAGCCGAACCCCTGGGTGATTTCTGTAGGGCCTTCAAATCTTACCATCAGCGATGTGGCGCTGGACTTTACCTATCCCACCGGGGGATCCATCGTGGGGTCGTTTGCAGGAACCATCGAATTCGGCAGAGGCCTGGCAATTTCCATAGCAAACTACTTTCCAGGGCCTTTTGCCATCCGAGGAAACTTTCCCCAGGTCAAACTCAGTCAATTGATCGGGAAGCTCTGCAACCAGAAGGTTGGGCTGCCCGGAAAATTTGACCTGACCTTCGAACACTCCTCCGTCCTCATCCAGAAACAGGGGACGAATTACGTGTTTCAGTTCGCCACCCAGGTGGAAAATGTCGGGAGCTTCGCCTTCGAAGCTCGCAAAGTCAGCGGCAATACCTGGGGCTTTGCCGGAGGCATGGCCATCACGTCAGGATCTCCATCCAAACTCCCCGGCCTGTCGGCACTTAATCTCTTCGAAGGCTCTTTCAAACTCCAGAAGTTTCTGCTTGTCGTCTCGTTCTTTGATAGTGCGAACTTCCAGTTCCCGGATATGGCGCAGTTCAACAATCCGGCGATTACGAGCCAGGGCAATATCGCCCTGCCGGCTCAGTCGGGCGGGCTTACGGCAGGGACGTACATTTTTGCAGAGTGGCGGATTGATACAAAGGACAAACAGCAGAAGCTGTTGAAGAAGCTCCTGGGGCTGTCGCCCACGCTTGGGGTGACGCTGTATCTGGGCAAGAACCCTGCGGCGGATATGCGGCTGTTCGTAAAATACAGCACCAAATTGAACGGGCATCCGATGATCTGCCAGTTCGGGGTGATGCTGCAGAACCGGAAGCCGGCGATGTTCCTGGACGGGCAGATGACGGTGAAGATCCAGAAGAAGCCGGTGACGTTCGCCGTGACGATGCTGTTTGCGCCAACGGGAGCGTTGCTGACGGGCACGATGAAGGGGACGGTCAATTTCAACGGGTTGAAGCTGAGCAATGCCGCGCTGATGATTGTGGCGCCCTGGTCGGGGATTCCGAGCCTGGGGATCGCGGCGACGATATCGACAAAGCGGTTCAGCAGTTCGGTGGCGTTGTTTTTCGATACGTCGAATCCGTCGCGGAGCGTGCTGGCGGGTTCGGTGAGCGATTTGACGCTGAAAGATGTGGCGGAGGAGCTGTCGAGGTCGAAGCTGCCGGCGGGAATTGGCAATGTTCTGGGCAGCATTGGTGTGGAGGGTACGAACGCGTTCACGATGCCGGGGAGCGTGAGCAAGTCTCTGGACGATCTGGATGTGGCGAAAGTGTCGCAAGCGTTTAAGACGAAGGGGAAGGTGACAATCCCGAGCAGTGCGTCACGGGTGCTGCTGGTGGTTGGTAAGAAGGGGTCGTCATGGCATCTGACGGATATGGCGAACAACATGCGTCACTACCCAGATCGTGAAGCGAGGGCAGACGATCACGGTGACGGAGAATACGCAGGTCTACTGCGCGCCGCAGACGACGAATATCGGTACGCTCACGTTTCGGGAAGGATTTTTCCTGAACGGGACGCTGCGTATCCTGGGTGTGGAAGCGACGTCACGTGTGGAGGTGAATCCGGCCAAAGGCGTCGCGATTGATTCCTCGATCAACAAGGCGCTGGTTCTGGGGAATCCGAATTTCTTCAAGCTGAGCGCGGCGAACGGGAGAGGCGGTCCTGTCCTGTCGATCTCGACGTTCAACCAGCCTCGGCACAAGGTCGCGGAATTCCGGAAGCCTCACGTTTACATCAACGGCCAGGTGGTGCTGCTGGGGCTGAAGTCGACGTGCTATGTGAACGTGAAGCAGTCGGGCGGGGTGTTCCTGATTTCGCAGAAGGCGAGCGCGAATCTGAGGGGCGGGGTGATCTCTGCGAAGGTCCTGAACGAGTGGTCGATTACGGGAGAAGTGGGGCGGAACGTTGTCGCGGCGGGTGGGAGCATCACGGTGGCGGTGAGTGGAAAGATGAATCTCCAGAAGCTGATCGGGAAGGCGGCGGCAAAGGAGATGGGGTCGCTGAAGCTGAACATGAAGGTGGCCGGCAAGGTGGACGTCGCGTTCAGGCGGGGGAGAGCGTCTGCGATGCTGGAAGGGAGTTGCCGCTTCCAGGGGGAGCAGGTGCGTTTCAAGACGAAGATGAATACGAACGGCGCGAGCCTTGGGCAGATCGAGAAGGTGGTTGAGAAGGAGTTGGAGAAGGAGTTCAAGAAGTTGCTGAATGTGGGTGAGCGATGGGCGAAGTGGGCGAACAAGGGGTTGGTTGAAGGCGTGAAGGACGTGAAGCAGGCCGCGCGGGTGATGCGCGGTGTATACAACAAATCGGCCAAGGACACGGCAAAGGCGTTGAAGGATGCCGGTCACGGTGTCGAGGCGGTGGGCGGGGCGCTGAACGGTACGTTCAAGCTGGGTGAGAAGGGGATGAAAGATGCGATGAAGGGCGCGGGGTATGCGGCTTCATCGGTGGACCGGTTCGCGAGCAAGACGTTCAAGCAGGCGACGAAGGCGGTGAGCAAGACCGCGAAGTCCGCCGGGAGGAGCACGAGGAAGACAGGGAAGAAGGTCGGGAAGGCGGTCGGGCGTATTGGTAAGAAGAAGAAGCGGAGGAAGAGAAGATAGTGCGGAACACGTGGCGCGATGACACTACGAACCAGATATCGGAGAGATGGCTGATGAGTGAGCGAGGAAGAGTAACCGCGAACAAGCTGAATCTGAGAGCTGCACCCGTCAACGGAGCCGTGCTCAAGTCTCTCGAGCGCGGGACCGAGGTCGAAATTCTGTCGGAAGCCGATGGGTGGCTCGGCGTCAAGGCGGGCGATGACGAAGGCTATGTGAGTGCGGACTATGTGGAGCAGGAGGCCGTGCAGAAAGGAACGGTGACGGCCAGCAAGCTGAATATTCGTTCCGAGCCGTCGACAGACGGGGCCGTCCTGGGCTCCTTCGCTCGCGACGCCGAGCTTGACGTTCTCGATACGCGTGAGGGATGGCTGCACGTGCGGTTCGGCGACGGCGAAGGTTATGTGAGCGGGGATCACGTCGCGATGCGTCAGGCGACGCGAACCGGTCGCATCACGGCCTCGAGCCTGAACCTGCGTGACGCGCCGAATGGGGAGAGAATCGGATCGCTTGCCGAAGGCGCGGAGGTTGTGATTCTGGATGAAAACGACGGATGGGTCGAGGTGGATGCGAACGGCGAGTCGGGCTGGGTTTCGGCGGAATACGTTACCGAAGGTGACGAGGACCCGCCGGAAGAGGAAGATCCAGCTGCGGGTGTCCCGGATGGATTCCGCATCGAAGGGCGCGATGTTTTCGGACCCGAGGGGCCGCGTTTCGCCCGAACGTTCAAGCTGGGGGTGTTCAGCTCGGGCGATACGTCGATCGTGGACTATGTCAGCGCGAACCGCGGCGCTTTCGATCTGTCGGAGTCGAAGCTGAACGTGATGCAGGCCGTGTCCACGAACGAAGGCAATTTGGATGCGATCAACACGTGGGACAATGCGTTCCTGACTTTCGGATGCTTCCAGTGGACAGTCGGTACGGGCGACGGGGCGGGTGAACTGGCATCCGTCATCGATAGATTGCGTCAGGCTGACGCGGATGCGTTCGAAGCGCTCTTCGGTCAGTACGGGCTCGGCGTTGCCGATATCAGCGCCCCGGATAGTGAACCCCCGCGTGGATTTTTTACGCTGGATGGCGATGTCTTGCGATCCCCCGCGCAGAAGGAGCAGATGCGATCGATTGTGTGGGCGTATCGGTTCAAGCAGGCGGGTCAGAACGATACGATGCGGGGTGTCCAGATCGCGCACGCGGCGGAACGGGTCGATCTGTTCTATCGGAGTGACCGGAAGTCGATTCGAGACAAGCACGTTGCGGACTATGTGACTTCCCAGTACGGGGTGGCGCTGTTGCTGGATCAGCACGTGAATCGACCGGGTCACGTGCCTCGCACGCTGGCGCAGGCCGTGGATCAATTTATCGATGCGCGCGGCGGGGCCGACGATCCCGAGAACTGGGGTGATGGCGATGAGGCTAAATTGCTCGAAATCTATGTTACGTTGAGGAACGAAACATCGATGACCGATGCGCAGGGAAGAGCCGACCGAACGAAAGCGGCCGTGGAGAGCGGCCTCGCATCCGATGCGCGGGGTTCGTATCAGGCCTGAGGGGGATTTGTTGCGAGACCTGTTTTGACCGTTTTGATGGACACTGGAGACCCGGCGGGGCAGCGAAGTTCAGTCTGCCCCGCCGTTTTTCGTCAGACAGCGTATTTCTATTGAATTCAGTCTATCTAAAGAGACATTCTTGTAGCCGCAGGCTTCAGCCTGCGTCCCAGGCCTGCAACGCACCTTAAAGGGTGCGGCTACATAAACTGTCTCATTAAAAAAGCTGAGCTCAATAAATTAACGTCTTACCATACAGTCCAGAGGTTTGCCGCCTGGATTTTTGCATCCCTGGTAATCACCGGGACCTCGTAGTACAAAGCCGTTGCAGCCACAACGCGATCAGGCAGATCGGGGACTTCTGCACGGGAAACTTTCAGCATGCATTCTACGATATGGCTGTCTAAGGGCGCTTCGACAAGCACTTCATCCGGATTTGTCAGTGTGTCCATAAGCCGCCTCAGAACCTCTGGCGCGATACGTTGTTTTTCGATCAGATAAACGATTTCTGCCAGAGAGATGGCAGAAACGCCTACAGAGAGACCTTGCCCGGCGGCGTTCTCGATCGTGTCTCTGGCCACTCTGCTGAGGCGCGGAGATCCGAATAGATACCAGATCGCGGTATGAGTGTCTGCAACGGCAGCGAACACTATATGTTTTCCTTGGGAAAATTACTGAAGATTTCTCGACGTACTTCGTCGATGTCTTCAGCGGAAGGCGCTTCTCCCAGATCCGCGCAAAGGCCATAGACAGAGCGTAAGGGGTGCTTTTTCTGAGACATACCCGCTGCTTCGAGCGGTTTTTCGAGGTCAGGGACAATCTGCTCTATCAACTGGACCTTTTCGAGTGGTGTAAGCCGTTTGGCTAAACTCAAAACCTGTTTCAAGGTAGCATCCTCTGAGCCCATGTTGACTTTCCTTTCCTCTGATCATCTTGATTTCAGGTAGACTGACGCATCTTCGGACCTCCCTATAAGATACGGTCCTTGTGCTGCTGACACAACAGTCAAGTCAGGCTCAATATTCCCCCACGATCATCCCTGATCCAGAACGCTTCCGACGGGAGGCTTATTTTGCGCTGATTTCTTCCAGGACGCTTTTTATCGCGTCCATGTCGAACTGCCGGCTTAACTTACGCAGGTGCGCGGCCAGGCGCCGGCCATCTGATCCCAACGCTTCGAGCGCATTGACGTGGTTGCGCAGGTCTGTGATACTGTGTGAGTTCGCCGCTGATTCCAGCCCGGTATACAGCTCGGGCGGAAGGACAATTTCCCGCCAGTCAGGCGCCTGGTCCTCTGCTGGAGATCGCTCCCTCTCTTGCTCCGGCAGCGTCTGCGCGGGGGGCAGCGAGAGTTCAAAGGTGAAACGCGCACCCTCTCCCTGCGCTGAGGCCAGCGCCAGTTTCCCCCCGGTTCTGGCCGCGTTTTGGCCAGATTAACGATGCTCATTGGTATGTGAGTAGCATCCGCCGAGAACGAGCCCCCAATGGCATTCCCTGGGGGGCGACGGCAGCGCCTGGTGTGTGACCGGGTCGGCTGGCGATGGCGAAGCCTTCAGGTGGAATGTGTCGAGCTGGAGTTGGGACAAGGTCAACGGCGCAGGGAAAGTGATCTCCGCCGCGCCGGACGGAATCCCGTGGGTGGTGCATGCGGACGGGACCATCTGGAGGGGTGTGCCCCCTGGAACTCAGTAAGTCGCGCCAGCACGACAAACCATAACCAAACGCCCGGTCTCCCGCAGCAGAGAGGCCGGGCGTTTGTCTTTCGACCCTCCGCACCCTTCAGCCGTGCTTGCAGGACGTTTGCAGGCGGCAACTGAAGGTCTTCACCGGGTACAGCTCTGCCTCCGGCGTCTCTCCCCGCACTCAATTGTGCTGCAATCAGTATTCGATCGATAACGAAAGCATTGCCATACGCCTCGGTTGCGGCAACTTCGAATTGTACCAGCCGTTGCTTCCGTTCCAGGCCTTCCCACTCCAGCCAATTGCCGATTGATCGGCGGCAAACGTGTCAGGATCTCCGGAATTCGCTTCCCTGATTCCAGGATGGTAGTACTTCCTGTCCAAGAGATTCACGATTTTCAGTCCCACTGTAACACCCGGAGCGAACAGGTTCTCATACGTCAAGTTGAGATCCATTGTGAAATAGCCGTCGATTACGTTGAATGGATTCGTGTCGATGGGCGTCCGGTCACCAATGAACCTGCCTCTCAGCAGGGCATTGAGGTTGGTATTGACACGCCAATTCACTCCGAAATAGACTTTCTGGTGGGCCAGATCTCCAATTTCGCCCTTGCCGATCCTGCTGCCGTCACTGCCAAACTTCAGTTCCTCTTTCCTCAGAATCGTCGAGTAGTATGCCCATGCTTTCAGTTGCTTCCCTGGGGCACCGGGTATGATCCCTTGCATGTGGTAATCCAGACCCAACACACTCCGGTCACCAGCATTTCGTGCGCCCCCGGTAAAGCCAATGATCGTTCCGCTGTTTTGTACAAAGTACAGACTCAGCAAATTGCTGAAGTTTGCCGCAGAATAACTCACGTTTGTCTCATACGTATGCGACTCTTCCGGCTTCAAACTCGGATCGCTTCCGGAACCGGTCCAACCTCCATAGAGATTTCTGGGGATTGGCTCCTGAAACGACTCGCCATACAGGAACTTCGCTGTGAACTTCCCGAAATGAGTAACGTAACTGGTTCTAACAGTACGAGCTGTTCCGTAGCTCGAATTGTTATCGACCCTCACACCCAGATTGATGAGATTCGATTCATCGACAGTGTACTTTCCCTGAAAGTAAACCGCTCTATCCTGCCAGATGATCCTGTTCTGGTATTGGTATGCTGCAAGCGGAGGAGCGGGGTACCTGATGGGATCAGACGCATCGACCAGGTCGGGAAATATGCCGGGCGCTGTATTGATGTCATAAGCTTTTTGCAGGTTCTTGTATTCATACTTTATGCCCGTGACAAATGAGAGGTTGTCCCTCAACGAGACCTCAAAGTCCTGGAAAATCGACCATGATGAATTCAAGGTCTGCCAATAGCTCAGAAAGAGAAGCCTCGCACTTTCTCCTGGCTCGACTTCCGTTTCTCCGATCACCTGCTTTGTGTCCGATGACATAATACACGACAAAACTTAATCTGACCTAAAATATGGAGGATCAATCAGTATCCAAAGACAGTGAAAGAACTCCTGGATGTGATCCTGTATATTGAGCAGAACATACTGCAAATGGTCCAATCCATATCGAAACAGGCTTTTCTCTTTGCATCCGTGTTTTTTGATCTTCAACGGTTTTGTCTTTGCGATCCATTCTCCTACCAGATGAGCCCAGGTGAGGGCAATGGCTAAAAGCGCGATGAGTTTTTCGATTCGTTCCAGATGGATCAGATGGGTCTGTTCCAGATCGAAGCCTCGGCTTTTCAACGCGGCGAACAGGACTTCAATTCCCCACCGTTTTTTGTAATCCTCCAGCGGTTTTCGACCTTTACACTTGCTGGCAACGATGAGAAATTCGTCAGGTAATCGGATGACAGACAAATACAGATGATGACCATAGATCAGACGGGGTTTACGCAGGATGCGCTCTTGGTGAATATGCAGGTCGGCAAACAAGCATCGAAGCGCGATGTCCCCTTTGCCATTTAGGGTTTTGGCGTTTTCCTTGACGCGGATGGCAAAGCCTAAGGCTTGCGCATCTAACCACGCAAACCATTCTTGCCCAATGAATTCCCGGTCTGCAACGATGACCTGAATTAGGTTTTTATCCACCAACTTCAAGACCCGTTCCATCAACTGGATACGCTCATCGGTGTTGGAGTTGCCCTTTTTGGGCAGCAGTATCCAGCAGATGGGAAATGCAACGCCTTGATAGACACTCCCGGCGGTGAGAATATTGATGGTCAGTTTGCCGAAGCTCCAGGTCGTCCGATCTATCGAGATGGTAAAGTCCGACTTGATCGGCAAGAGATGCAGGATCAAGTCGGCCACCAGGTCATAGGACAGATTAAACTCACTGAAGAAACGTTGGATTCTGCGATAGTTGGACTTCTGCTTGGCTTTGCCGTTGAGGGCGTTGGCCAGTTTGGTGAAGTTGACGGTTGTGAGCTTGATGAGAGACACAATGAAGGCGGCGATGAATTTTACCCGGGCCTTATGACAGGGTAAATACCATTGCATCACGTCGTGTAATTCATTAACTTGAGGAGACATAGACCTGTGTTTGGTGATGGATGAGTTGTTGGATCTTGACAACCCAAACTTAACTCATTTCACCACTCAGCGCAGGTCTTTTCCTTTTTTGTCGTGTACCATGGTCCGATGAATTAGCTACGTTATAGCCCTCCAGATCGAAGGAGTCATTGCTGATCCCGTCTGAGCGGTAGCGCAGCAGTGTCTTTGTGGAGATGTTGTCGCTCAATTGGTTCCGGTGTCTCATGAACACATTGTACATGAATCGAGGCCAGGTTGAGTTTGCCACAACTCTGTCCGCCGGATAGACCAACCCATAACCGGTATCCAGGCACAGATATTGAGCGCCAATCTCGAGACCACCAGCATACAGGCGCAGGTCAGCCCCCCTGTTTCTGAGGGGCGATGAGAATCTCGCGGCGTTTATCTGCGGATTGTTGACAAAGTCGCCCCAGAGTTTCTGGTCCGCATAGTGTTCGTCTTTCACCCAGTAAAAGTCATCGCTATCGATTCTTTCCCGAAGATCGCCGGTCTCCAGATGAGCCGATGCACTGACCCGGATGTTGCCCTTCTTGTAGAAGAGATTGACATCTGCTATCTGATATCGGTCCACAGCGGAAGATAACCTTGTGTTGATAGAAGTTCCGTCATCCGTTTTGTCATTTACAGTGATGATGTTGATGACCCCCATGAAGGCGTTGGCTCCATACACCGAAGAAGCCGGCCCATAGACCACCTCGATCCTTTCTATTGCGGTGAGGGGCAGAGAGGCCATCTGTGCAACAATGCCGAAATACAGTGAGTTTATGGAGACCCCATCGACCATGACGAGAAAAGGGGCTCCGATAGTATTTCGGTATCCGCGCCAGTAATTCTTGAAGTAGGTGTCTCCATACGGGCGCACGATCTCCATGCCGGGTAGATCGTCGAATATCTCAGATACATCGTTGTAGCCTCTTTGCTCGATTTCCTCCTTTGATATCACGATGACAGTCGCAGGCGCATCGGATAGTTTCTTCCAAACGTTTGATGCCGAGTAAATCGGCATATTGCTCAATTCTTCAAGCGAGTACGTCAGGAGTGAATCTAGTCCGTCGTCTTGTGCCATTGCGGCGCTGGGGAGGAACAAGAAAGCTGTCAGAAGCAGAAATCCATTCTTCATACGATCCCTCGTGGTTTCTCTTCCCTCATTTGGTATAACGACCAAGCTCACCGGCGGCAATGGAGCGCAGCGAAATTGCCGTCCGTGTGCAGCGCCTTGTGTACGCCCGGCATGGGCGTGAACTTATGGGGTGAAAGTCCCCTGTACGTGAATCCTGTTAATGTAAAGGCATTAACAAAAGTACTAGCCGAAGGCAAGGGCGGAACCGTGAGGGACCGTCTGAAGGAAGCCCGAGTGCAAAGCTGTGAGCCGACGAACAGGAACGGCATACAAGGCCCAGTCTCCGGGTAAGTTGGCACAACATAACGAAGCCCCGGGTTCAAGAGATAGGGTAAATGCCACGGTTGTGCAGCGACAGTTCACGTCCTTATCCGGGGAGATCTGCCCGAATAAGCGTCCAGCCAATCTATGGAAGTCGGACTGAGGCCCAGTTTGAAAGGGCTGGAACCGCCACCGAATCCTAAGGATTGATCGGAAGCGCAGTGTGCAGCAATGCACGCCGTAATCGGGCAGAAGTCAGCCGAGGCCATAGTAGCCCAACGCCTGGAGTAATGTCCAGGACACGGTGAAGGGCCAAACACAGAGCAGGGAAGGAGCCTCTATGAGTTCCCGTGACATGAAGAATCCGAAGGGAGGAGTGGACTTGACCCGTTTCGGTGGGTACCTTATCTCTTGGGAGAAAGGAGATCCACTATGCCGCCAACACGTCCACCTTATCCACCTGAGTTCAAAAAGCAAATGGTCGAATTGGTTCGAGCCGGTCGTACGCCAGGAGAGCTGGCCAAAGAGTTCGAGCCCTCAGACCAGACGATCCGGAACTGGGTGGTACAGGCCGACCGAGACGAGGGCCTTCGAGAAGACGGTCTGACCAGTGATGAGCGAGAGGAGTTGCGCCGTCTTCGTCGCGAGATTAAGCAGTTACGCATCGAGCGTGAGATCTTGTCAAAAGCAGCAGCCTGGTTCGCTCAGGAGACCAACACGATCCCCAGAAAGCCTTCCAGTTCGTGAAGGCGCACCAGGCAAAATGGCCAATTACCACGCAATGCCGAGTCCTGGGTGTCTCCCTCAGTGGGTATTATGCGTGGCGAGGACGCCCCCCATCGCCAAGAGCAAAGGTCGATGCGGATCTCAAGGAACAGATTAAGGCTTTTCATGCCCGTTCTGATTCTACCTACGGAGCCCCCAGAATCTGGGAAGATCTGGCAGCATTAGGCATCCGTATAGGCAAAAAGCGTGTCGCCCGTCTGATGGTTGAGATTGGTATCTTCGGGGTGAGCCGTCGAAAGGGTATCAGAACCACCCGTAAGGGAAAAAAGGCTCAAAAAGCCCCTGATCTGGTCAAGAGAGACTTCACTGTTGAAGCCCCAAATAAACTCTGGGTGGCCGATATTACCTACGTACCAACCTGGGCGGGCTTCCTGTATCTTGCTGTGGTTATCGATGTCTTTTCCCGCCGAGTCGTGGGCTGGACGATGGCTTCGACGCTCCAGAGTGAGTTGGTTTTGTCTGCTTTGAATATGGCACTTTGGCAGCGTCATCCTTGTGGGGTGATCCACCACTCCGACCAGGGATCTCAGTATACTTCACTTGCCTTCGGTAAACGCTGCGATGAGGCGGGTATACGTCCCTCAATGGGTTCTGTAGGCGACTGCTATGACAACGCACTGTGTGAAAGCTTTTTCGCCACCCTCGAATGTGAATTGATCGACCGCCGTTGTTTTCGTACCCACAAGGAGGCCAGATTGGCTATTTTTGAGTATATTGAGGGCTGGTATAATCCCCATCGTAGGCATTCATCAATCGCATACCACTCACCGATGACATATGAAAAACAGCATCAAACACGGGCTTGAAGCCCAAGCCCTAAACACTCCACCAAAACGGGGCAACTCCATTTTCCCGATGGCCGTTTTCTTCCAGCAGACTCTTCAGTATGTCTTGAACTAAAGGTGAGTCCTCTGCTATCAGGATCAAAGCCATGATTTCGACAATCTCCTTCTATGCATATCACAGTAACACCTGCCATATCGTCTCTACATCTCAAGTCATCGCTCCATCCACATCTCCCACTTCCGTCAGGTCGATGAGAACGATCAAACGATCTTCCCGCTTTACGATTCCCCACACCCCGGCGCCGGCCCCAGTCCGTTCCACCAGTTCGGGAAGAAGCTCGATGTCGTCGGCCGTAACCGACACCACCTCCTCTAAGTTGCCGATGAGGAACCCCATCTGCGCCCCATCGGTCCTGGCGAGCACAATCTTGGGAGCCGTATGGGTGAACGGGCCTTTCATCCCGATTTTTTCGGCCAGCACGACAACGGGAACCTCCTCTCCTTTATAGGAAATGTGATGGCTGCCGGACGAAATTTCATTCGGCCCCTCCTCATCCCGCAGTTCTATAATCTCCGCAATTTGTTCCGTGTCCAGACCGAACCTCTTTTCGTTGGCGCTGAAAATTAGCAGATTCATCGAGGCATCTTGATCCGGCATCTCCCTCACCCTTTTTGCAACGGTGAAACGGTTATCCCTCCGCCAGTACCCCCTGAAATATCCTGGCCAGATCCAAGATCACCATATTCCGCCCCTGGTAGTCCGCTTCCCCTGAAACGTAGTCCCCCTTGATCTGATCCATGGTTGTCAGCGGGGGAAGAAGCCCTGATTTGGGCAGATCCAATACATCCTCCACCGTATCCACCAGAATACCCGATCTCAGACCCATCGCTTCTGCAACAATAATCCGACTGCCCGCCGTTGTCTCTGTATTCCCCAGCTCCAGAACCACTTTGATATCCAGCACAGATTCAACCGCGCCCTGAAAATACACCACCCCCAGAATATGATCGGGAGTGCCCGGAATCGGTGTGATCTCCTCGGCAACGGCGACGGCTTTGACCGAAGTACCATGAAAGGCATACAGCTGATCGGAGAGTGAGACCACGACCATTTGTACACTCTCCTCTTCGATCTCGATGACCTTTTCCTGGTCCTTTCTCTTTTTTATCCTCTTTTCTATTGCCTTGCGCGTTTCGTCCATAACGTGGTCCGCCGCTGTTATCGGCCCTTTTACGAGTTTCGTACAGGCTCTTACTTCTCCGTCAACTCCTCAACCCCGTTCCAGTCGGGTGGGACGCCGTGGGCTATAAAATGAGCCGCCCGCTGTAAGTAGATCTGGACGGTCTTGTCCTCAGGGTTTTGCTCCAACACGTCGTGAAACTTTTCACTGGCTTCGGCGAATCTTTTGTCGTAATAAAGAGAGACGCCCTCCTCAAAATCCGGTTTGGTCCTCCGCTTCACCTCCACCACTGTTTCCGTTTCCCCATCAAAGACTTCAAAGATCGACACCGGCTCTATTTTGCCCTTGACGCGTACCTTATCCAAACGTCGAAAATTATAGGCTCTTCGCTGTTTCACGTGGGTAGTTTCATGTCAAGTTTGCCTGCGATGAGATAGACGACAGTAATAAGGTTTCTGGTGGAGCGAAATCCTCTGGCCTTGGCTTTGGCGGCCTGAACGAGGCTGTTGATCCCTTCCAGTATCCCATTCGAGATTCCGGAGTCAAACCAGCGCAAGACGCCGTGCCAGTGATTTTTGATTGTATATGCCGCATCGATAATAGGCTGTAACCGGCTGTGTGTAGCCCAGAAGTACCATTTTTTGAGGAACGTTTCTACAAGGGCTTTGGGTTGATTGTATAGTTCCTGAAAGTTGAGTCTAATCTGGTAAGCCCGGGCCGTTTTCAGGTTGAGCTTCCTCACATTCAGACTCTCAAAAAGCGTCTGCTGTTTGAGGGTGAGATTCTCCGGATTCTTCAGCCAGACATAGCGACTTTTCTTGAGTTCAGGACGATCCTTTTGCTCCTCTCTCCGGACTTGATCGACCGCGTCGTTGATGATTTTCATCACGTGGAATTTGTCAAACGTAATCTGGGCATCTTGAAAGGTATCCTCGATCCCAGAAATGAATGCGGGGGACATATCACAACACGCCTCTTTGATCTGCTCTGGGCTTCCCCCATGCGCCTTCAGGTCTTCTTTGAAGGCGGTCAATGTTCCCGCGTCCTTCCCCGGCGTGGCAAAAAGCACCTTCGATTGTGCCATATCGACAAAGGTCGTGATGTAGTTGTGACCCCGTTTACTGGAGGTTTCGTCCACCCCAACCTTTTCTACGTCTTTATAGTCCTGTTCACTTCGGGCCTGTTCCACATAATGATGGAGGATGCGCCATAATCTGGTATCGTGTTCGCTCACCAACCGCCCAATCGCATTGACGGTCATCTCTTTTGCCAGGGCCATGATGAACGCTTCGAACAAGAGGGTGAATCCACTATCGGTTCTACCCCAGGGAACCGATACCCGCTTAACGCCACACAAAGGACACTCGATGCGCGGTGTCCGGGCGTGCAAATAGGTCTCGTGCTGGAAAAAGTTCAGGTGTCGCCACGTCTTCTCCTCGCTGTCATAGGCAGCACAGTCGTCTCGGCCACATTCTGGACACGTAAACCGACCACCTCTGGAAAAATCAAGGTAGACATCCAGTCGCTTCTCGTCTGCATCAAACTCACTCCGATCCACAAACCAGGGGGGTATCAGGCCCAATGCCATCTGAAACAGATCGATATCTCTCACGTAACACTCCTCTCGCCGGCTTCGTTGTAGATAGCATCCTGTCTCCAAACGGTTGCCATGATACAACACCAGCTTGAGAATACGAAGAGATTCCTGACACTTTTACTGAGGCCTTCTGCCTCTTACCCACACCAAATAGCGAGGAGCCAAATTATATTGCCCCTGATCTTCGATATGATTGAAGGTCGGCTCGCTGATAATAATAGAGGCGCCATACCGCTTGGTCAAACTTTCCAGCCGAGCCGCCAGATTGACCGCGTCGGCAATGACCGTGCCCTGCATCCGCTCTGCTTCGCCGATAATACCCAGCATCAAGCTGCCCGTATGGAGGCCGGTCCCGACGCGGATCGGTGGGTAGTTACATTTCTGGCGGTGGGTGTTGTAAATGGTCACTTCAGAGCCCATCGCGATAGCGGCCTTGAGGGCATCTTCGGGTTTTTCTAAGAACAGCGCCATGATTCCGTCACCGATATATTTGTCAATAAAACCATGATGCTGTCGGATGATCGGACTGACCCGGCTGAGATAGGAGTTGAGGAAGTTGAAGTTTTCCTGCGGGGTCATACTCTCTGAGAGGGGCGTGAAATCGCGAATGTCCGAAAACATAACGGTCATTTCCTGCTCCACCTGGTCGGCCAGCTCGACTTCGACGATGCTTTCCTTTTCCAGAAAGCTCAGGAATTCCCGGGGCACAAAGCGCTCGTAGACCTCGTTTAATCTTGCCAGTTCGGCGGTGCGCTCTTCAACCCGTCTTTCCAACTCGTTGTTGATTTGCTGAAGTTCGGAAAGGGCGTCCCCCAGACTCCTGAACAACAAGACATTGTCCAGTACGATGGAGGCCTGTTTGATGAACAGATCCAGCGTCTCCCGAACCTCGTCGGTCACAATCTCGCCGGCCAATGCCCCGAGAAAAAAGGCCCCGATCTCGTCGCTCCTTACCTTGAGGGGCGCGGAGAAAAACGTTCGCAACGCCCCTTCGGATGCGCCGGAGGGTTCATCTTTTGCATGCTCCCCTATAAGCTGGCGCGCCACCGCTCCACGATCCTCTTCTCCGGGCAGCACGGTGTCCAGCACGCGCTCCTCCATATCCTGGACAAGGTCTCTTCCCTGAGCGGACGTAACGTAGGTGATCAAATGGCCGCTCTCGTCCTGTTTCAGAAAAAGGGAGGCCAGGTCGAATTCACATGTCCTGTTTAACAGGCTCATGATAGATTCAACCGCCTGATTGAACGTTTGCATGGTAATCGCCAGAGACCCCAACTCGTTTACCAGAGTCGCCTGAAACAGTTTCCGGTCCAGCAGCTCGTTCAGCCTGCTCAGGACGTCCTGGTCCGTGATCGCCCTCTCTTCCACCTGGGGTCTCTCATGCAGGCGCGCCGCCGAAGTCTCGACCAACTTGCCGATTCTCTCAGAAAGCTCGTCCGGTTCGAGATCTTTGTTCAGATATTCATCGGCCCCCACCGCCATTCCCCAGAAATAGTCCCGCTTCTGGTCCCTCGATGTCAGGATAACAATCGGAATATGCCGGGTTGTCTCGTCGTTCTTTAACAGATGGCAGGCCTGATAGCCGTTCATCCTGGGCATATCGATGTCCAGAAGGATGAGATCCGGAGAGACCGAATAAGCCACCTGGATCGCCTCCAATCCGTCGGACGCGGTTCGGACGTCGTAGCCCTGTTCCTCAAGCATAAATGTGAGAATCTCCACGATCGTGGGGCTGTCGTCGGCAACCAGGACCTTTTTTCTTTCCATCAGATATTACTCCTTATAAACGTTCGGAATCTTATCCGATCAGGCTATCGACCGTATCGACCAGATTGGTCTGATCGAACGAGCCTTTCACGATATAAGCGTTAGCCCCGACCTCGATCCCCCGCCGCTTATCCTCCTCCTTTTCTCTTGAAGTCACGATCACGATCGGCGTGTCCTGATACGCCGCCTCCCCTCTGAGGTGTTCGATAAGGGTGAATCCGTCCATCCGGGGCATCTCGATATCCGCAACGATCAGGTCGTACTTGCCCTTTTTCGCCTTCTCCAGCGCCTCGACGCCATCCCTGGCCAGGTCCACGTTGTAGCCGTGCGCTTCCAGGATGCTCTTCTCGATCTCTCGCGTGTTGAACGAATCGTCTACCACTAAGATCAGCCTCTCCTCGCGGACCTCGGCCTTCCCCTGCGCCTCTTTCCGCAGTCCCGACAGGCCCCTCATGGACGCGATCATATCCGGCACGTGCAGGATGATCGCGATCCGGTTGTCTCCAAAAACGCTCACACCCGATATGTTGGCGATCTTCCGCATATGCTCAGGAAGCGGTTTGATCAGGATATCCCGTTCATCCACAATGGCGTCCACAACAAATCCGACATTCTCACCGCCGGCGTGGGTGATCATGATAAAGAGGTCCTGTCCACTCGTCTGATCCGAGTCCGATACGCCTAAGAGCCGGCCCAGGTGGGCAACCGGGATGATCTGATTCCTCAGGCGGATTGCATCTCGATCGACCACCTGGATGATCTCGGTCCTGGGGACCTTCACCGTTTCCACGATGGACCCTACCGGGATGGCGAAAGTAAGCGCATCCGATGTTACAAGCATCACCCGCAGCGTCGTCAGCGTCAAGGGCAGTTGAAGCACAAATCGGGTCCCTCTTCCTGCCTCGTAATCCAGCAAAACGGTCCCCTTCAGTTCCTCGATGCTGCTTTTGACCACATCCAGCCCCACGCCCCTCCCCGACAGATCGGTGACGATAGGCGCCGTACTGAACCCTGGAAGAAAGATCAGATTGGCGATCTCACGGTCGGACGCAGCCTCAAGGGCGTTCTCATCGATGAGGCCTCTCTGCAGCGCCTTATTCCGGACGGCCTTCAGATCGATCCCCCGTCCATCGTCTTCGACCTCGATCACAATGCGGCCGCCCTCGGGAGAGGCCGCAATCCTCAACAGCCCTCTCTCCGGCTTCCCGGCCTCTCTCCGCTCTTCCGGCCCCTCGATCCCGTGATCGATGCAGTTGCGAATCAGGTGGACCATCGGGCCGTCTATTTTCTCGATAATCTTTTTGTCCAGCCGGGTCTCCTCTCCCTCGATAACCAGCTCCACCTCTTTTCCTATCTCTCTGCTCAGGTCCCGCACCGCCCTGGGAAACGCATCGAAGATCGTTGAGAGGGGGAGCATCCTCATTTCCAGGGCGTTCTCCTGGAGCTCGCCCGTCATCCGGTCCAGCGACGCAAGATCCTCCCGATGTATCCGATACGCGACATCCATCCGCCTGGACAGGTCCAGGCTCTCCTCAAAGAGCGTCTCTAAGTCCGACCGTGGGCCATCCGCCCCGTCCAGACATCGGGCCAATTGCGCGTGGTGCCCCCCCGCCAGCCTCCGCATCTCATCCAGGTCATTCAGGCGCTGCGCCAGTCGCATGCCGTTGACCATCACCTCGCCGGCCAGCCGGATGGTGTTGTCTAACCTCGATGTGCCGATCCGGATCGTCTCCTCCACCTCCGTGGGCGCCCGCGTTTCCTCAGGCCCCGAAACCTCTTCCTCGGTCCGCTCCGGCGCCTTCGAGGGGACTCCGACCTCTTCCGCTTCAGGGAGTTCCTCAAAGGGAACGGTGTCGCCTTCCGCCTTCTCGACCTCTACCCCCACGGGTATATCGTCGGTAGGCGTTTCAGCAGTGTCTTTGGGGGTTTCAACAGAAATTTCCTCCCCCTTCGCCGCACGCTCCAAGACCTCACAGATATCCCCAACCTCCTCATCCCCCCCTCCACCTGCCACAATCCCATCCACACACGCGCCAATCCGATCCAGCGCCCTGAAGAGCACATCGCACACCTCTGCGCCCAGCGCGACCTTCCCCGACTTCACCTCACCCAGCAAGTCCTCCATCTGGTGGGCAATCTGGTTCACATCGGCAAACTTCAGCATCCGGGAAGAGCCTTTCAGCGTATGCGCCGAGCGGAGGATCTCTCCCAGCACCTCCTCGTCCTCCGGCTGTTTCTCGAGCGCCAGAATTCCCCTGTTGAGCTGCTCGATGTGTTCTCGCGCTTCCTGCGCAAACTTCTCCACAAACCGGCTCCGATCAAACGCCGGCCTGGGGCTCTCAACCTCGGGTTTCCGCTTTGGTCCGACCGGCGCTTCTTCCTCCTCGGGAGCTGCCTCAGCGGGCATTTGAGCGGTGTCTTTGGGGGTTTCAACAGAAATTTCCTCCCCCTTCGCCGCACGCTCCAAGACCTCACAGATATCCCCAACCTCCTCATCCCCCCCTCCACCTGCCACAATCCCATCCACACACGCGCCAATCCGATCCAGCGCCCTGAAGAGCACATCGCACACCTCTGCGCCCAGCGCGACCTTCCCCGACTTCACCTCACCCAGCAAGTCCTCCATCTGGTGGGCAATCTGGTTCACATCGGCAAACTTCAGCATCCGGGAAGAGCCTTTCAGCGTATGCGCCGAGCGGAGGATCTCTCCCAGCACCTCCTCGTCCTCCGGCTGTTTCTCGAGCGCCAGAATTCCCCTGTTGAGCTGCTCGATGTGTTCTCGCGCTTCCTGCGCAAACTTCTCCACAAACCGGCTCCGATCAAACTTCATCATCTCAGAGCTCTCCTATACGAGTCCCACTCCGCAGGCCGGCACTTTAACCCGTCAAATTTTGGACGTTTTCCCGGCAGGCCTGGACGATATACTCCGAAGAAAATCCCGTTGAAACAATGGCCGTTTCCTCTTCACCATCCCACTTTTTCAGGGTACTCAACACATTGCGATATTCCCGAACGGCCAGAGCGCGCTTCCCCAAACTTCTGTAGACCTCCCCCAGGTAGAAGTGCGCGGGCCAGTAATCGGGCCTCATATAGATCGCGGTCTTCAACGCCTTCGTCGCCTCTTCGTAGTCGCCCTCACGCCGGCGGATCAGCCCTAAGAACAGGTGAGGCCACGCCAGACCGGGGTCGATCTCCAACGACCTGTGACAGAGTGCGGCCGCTTCCTCGAATCTCTCGTTGTTCAGGCAGATATCCGCCATCAAACGGCATGCGTTGGCATGCCCGGGATCTGCCTCGAGGATCCGCCTGAGCTTCTCCAGCGCCTCCTCTTTCCGCTCCTCTCTGAGCTTTTCCAGCGCCTCCTTGTACAACATTTCCACTTCAGGGCGCTCGGGGGCCGCGCGACCCTCCATCGGGGCATCAGGTCTCACCCTTCGGACTGGCTGCCTCTCGGATCTGGATCTATCTGTAGAAGGAACGGCCAACTTCGGAGATGCACCGGCCGCGCGCTTCGAAAGGACCGCCTGCCTTTGTCCGGCGTCTCTGTTGGGCCTTTGCGCTTGGGCTTTTTGAAATAGAAACAGGCCCTTGATCTCCCTCAACAAGAGCCGGCCCATATTCTGCTGCTGCACCTCTGCAGATCCGACTAAGAGGTACCCTCCCTCCTTTAGACAGGCGACGAGATTCCGGTTGATCCGGCCGGCCGCATCCGGGCTCAGATAGATGGATACGTTGCGAAAAAAAATAACGTCCATCTCTCCAAGGGTATCCTTTACAGACAGCTCCGTGTTAAGATTGAAATAGCGAAAACGCACCTGATCGATGACCTCATCACACAGTTGAAACCGTCCGTCTTCCAGCCGATCAAACCAGGCATCCAGGCGCGCTGTTTCCCTCGCGTGTCGAAAGGAATTCTTCCTGAAGATTCCCTTTTTTGCCATCGTCAGCGCCCTGCGGTCAATATCCACACCGACGATCTCAAACTCGAACGGGGGGAGATGGTCCCGGCATCTTAGAAGTGTAATGGCGATAGAATAGGGCTCTTCCCCCATAGAACATCCTGCGCTCAAGATCCGGACCGCCTCCCCCGCCGACGCCCTCTGTTCTACGACCTCGGGCAGCAGGCGCTCTGCAAAGATATTGAAGTGATCCGGCTCCCGAAAGAAATACGTCTCATTGTTGGTGAGCAGCTCAATGAATCGGTCCCGTTCCTCCCTGGAGTCCCGAAGGTGTGTGTAATACGCCAGGGGACTGCTCACGCCGATGCGCGCCGTCTCCTTCCGCACGGCCCTATCCAGAGCCGACAGATCCGTGTCTGACAGGTGGATTCCGGACCAATCCTCTACCAGAGATTGAAACAGAACACGCTCCTCTTCTGTCAGCGGCATCGCCACCTCTCCCATGAGTCAATGGTAGGAAGGCTCCTGTACCTGTACCTGCCGGAGGATCTCGGCAGGCATGGATTCCGGCAGAAGCACCGCATGTACGCCGCCCAGTTCGGTGGCGACCTTGGGCATGCCGAATACAATGCAGGACTTCTCTTCCTGGGCGATCGTGAACCCCCCGGCATCGTGGATTTCTTTCAGGCCCAGAGCGCCATCTCTCCCCATCCCGCTCAGGATCACCCCGATGCTCCCCGGTCCATATTCCCGCGCCACCGACGAGAACAACAGGTCCACAGACGGTCGATGTCCTCCCACCGGGGCGCTGTTGTTCAGCGAGATCCTGCCTCCGGACACCTCCAGGTGCAGGCCGGTCGGCGCGACATAGGCAACGCCGGGCAGCACTGCCTCTCCGTCCTCCGCTTCCTTGACCCGGATTTCCGAGATGTCATCCAGCCAATCCACCAGAGTGGTCACAAACCCATCGGAGATATGCTGGGTGATGAGGATCCCGGTGGGAATATCCCCTGGAAGAGAACTGAGGACCTGGCCCAATATTCTCGGCCCTCCGGTGGAGGAGCCGATGGCGACGACCCTCCCCCTGGACTGCGTTCTCCTGCGAAAGCCAACCCACCGCCTGGGCGCCTTCTCCGATAAGGCCGGTTTCGCCGCCGGAGCCCCCTCTCCGACCCGCCCCTTTCTTTTGCCCGAAATGTGGGTGACGACTTTGACCTTGGAAAGCAGGATGATCTTTTCGATAAACTCCCTGCACTTCTCATCGTCCAGCTCCAGTTTCTCCATCACTTCCAGGGCGCCCTTCGACAGCGAGCGAAACGCCACATCCGCATCGCTCAGCGACGTGAGGACCAGGATCGGCGTGGGGTAATAGGCCATGATGTGCTCGATGGCCTCCAACCCGTCCATCTCGGGCATGTTGATATCCATCGTGATGACGTCCGGCCGTAATTTTGAGGTCAGTTCAACCGCTTCCCTGCCGTTTCCGGCATGTCCAACCACCTTGATCTGTTCGTGGAAGCCGAATACCACCTGGAAGATCTCTCTTACAAGCGCGGAATCGTCTACGATGAGAACTCTGATCATATCCTGCATGCCCTTATTCCGTGGAATCGGACTTGACGTCCTGTGAGGAGGATTCCGCTGCGCCGTCCACTTTGAACCGCCCGATCAGCGCTGTGAGTTCACCGGACAGCTCGCTCAGGTCCGAAGCCGCGTTATTCGTGGCCTCCACCGTGTTGGCAAACTGCTTGGCCCCCTCCGATACTTCCTGCAGCGACTGCACGACCTGGTCCGATGCGGTCCTCTGCTGCTGTGTGGACAGGGAAATCTGCCTGGCCGCTCCCGTTGTGCCGCTCGCGCTCTCTAAGATCTTCTCTAACGAACTTGCCGTGTTCTGCATGAACTCCAATCCCTGCTCGATGCTCTTTGTATTGTTCTCCGAGGCGATCACCATCCTGTTGGTCGCCTCCTGAATCTCCACGATTCTGTTCCGAATGTCATCGGTGGCTTCAACCACCGTATCCGCCAGCCTGCGGATCTCCTGGGCCACTACGCCGAACCGCTTTCCCATCTCCCCGGCGCCCGCCGCTTCAATTGCCGCGTTAAACGCGATCAACTTGGTCCGATCCGCGATATCGTTGATCACGTCCATCACCTCGTTAATCTGCTGCGCCTTCTCGGAAAGAGACATAATCCCCTGTATGCTTGTTTCGTTGGCCTCCTTGATGACTCCCATATAGGCGGATGTGTTCTTCACGGTCTCCACGCCGCTTTGCGCATCCTCCTGGGTCTGGGCCGCGGTTTTCACCACCATATCCGCACTATCTGTGATCTCCTGAGAGGTACGGGCCAGTTCCTCCATCGTCGTCGTTGTCTCGCTGATGGCTGCGGACTGCTGGGCTGCGGTACTCGTCTGTTCCTGAATAGCGGGAGACATCTGAGCGGAAAAGGTGTCTATTCTCATTCCCGCATCCCGCACCTGCCGGACCAGTTCACTCAGATTGCCAATCATCTGGTTGAAGGCATCGGCCAGGTCCCCCTTCGCCTGTACCGACTGCGACAAATCTCCACGCGCGGTCATTTGCGCCTGTGTAGAGATCAGGCGCAAATTTTCCTGCATCGTCCGGAACGCATTGGCCAGATCGCCGATTTCTCCTCCTGCGGTCACAGACACGGGCACGTCTGTCTTCCCGTCTGCAATCTGAATGGCCACTTCCTTCATCCGCACGATCGGCCCCCCGAGGAGATTGCTCAGGACCCACACCACCCCTGTTCCTAAGATCAAAATGGCCAGACAAACCACAACGGACGTCATCCGGTTCTGGTTAATCTCACTTTCCAGACGGCTGCGGGAGAGTCCGACGATGGCATAACCATACATCGTCCCTTCCTGTTCGATAGGAAAAGTGAAATAGCTGACACCTTCTAGTGTGGTAATCGAGGTCTCTGCCAGCAGCGTTACAGGCGGCACCGAAAGGCGTTCGGAGTTATAGCCGACGATCTCCTCTTTCTCCTGGTCCAACACGATGATGCAGGCCAGGTCCTCGTCGCTCTTCGCCCAATCGGAGACCCTGACGATGATCTTACTGTCTCCCGTATACAGGGCCACCCCCACTCCGAGCGCAACCATCTCTGTCATATCCATCAGCTTGTTGTTCAGTTCCCTTTCAAGCTGCCGCTTCTGCTGGGTAGGATAATAGACGAATATGAACACAGCGATCAAAAGCAGCAGAAACACATTCGTGCCGATTAGTTTCAGCTTGATCGGCAGATTTAGAAATGCTCCTATAATCCTTCTCATCGTCCTTTATCTCCTGTCTTTGGTCACAGACTCAGGACCTTGTCCACAATCAGGGAAACGGCTTTGAACAGGTCTAAGGATTTCTCATTCACAAGCACCACTTCTGAAGATCGGATCGTCTTTGCATCCTCCAGATCCCCTTCCACCGTCGCCTCCAGAATCTTAACCTTGTCCCCCAGGTCGGCCAGGTCCGTCCCCTTGGCCACCACATGGAGCATCCACTCTCCGGACTTCACGGTCTTTTTAACGCTCTTAACAACCAGAAGCGCCCGCCTCACCTGGATTCCCTTCAGGCCCTCCATCGGGGAGTCTTGAAGGATCAGGATCATCCGCGCCTTTTCCAGCCTGGCAACAGCCTTCTGCTTCCCCGAGTAATCCGCCAGGACCAGAAGGTCCACATTGTAGGTCTTTACGGAAAGATCCTTGGGGAATGCATTCAGCAATTGATCCTTCTCTTTCTTCTGCTTTCCCGTATAAACCACATACAAATCCAAACCTTCGGCCCAGGCTGTTGGGAAAACCATCGCCCAAACAAGAAAAATGACCCAGACGGTTTTGAAAGTTCCCTTCATGGCCTGCCTTTTCAATCCCAGCATTGTATGAAGACGCCGAACAACAGCATCTCCACAATTTTAAGGCTGAATTTCTTACACATCTGCCCCCCTTGTTTTTGTCCCGTCTTGTTCGTTAAGACAGGTTTATTCATGGCGGATTTCGTTTAAGGTGGTTGAGATGGCTTCCATATCATACTGCTGGCTCAACCGGCGCAGCCGGGCGGCCAACTGCCGTCCCGCCCCGTCCAGGTCTTCCAGTTCGTCGAGGCATTTTTTCAGGTCGGTCACACTGTGGCCTTCCACGGCTTCTTTGAGCGATCTGTAAAGCGGTTCGGGCAGAACCACCTCAGTCTGATCGACCACCGGTTCTTCAGGGTCTGCGGGATGGGATGCGTAGGTGAAGCTCACGTTCAGCAACCTGGCCAGATATGCGTACACCTGCTCGGCGCGTAGCGGCTTGTCGATAAAGCCGTTGAACCCCGCTTCCTCATAGCGCTGCCGCTGGTGTTCGAAGACCGAGGCCGTCACTGCGATAATCACCATTGCGCCGTGCTCGGCGACGAGGCGCCGCCGGGTCTCGGGGCCGTCCATGCCCGGCATGTGGATGTCCATAAAGACGATGTCCGGCAGGCGCTGCTGCACCTGTTCCAGCGCCTGGAGACCGCTCTCGGCGGTTTCGACCTCCACGCCGATCCTGGTCAGCATCTGTGAGAGGATGTCCCGGCTGGTCGCCACATCGTCCACGATCAGGGCACGCACCGAAACGCCGTCGGCCAGATGCTGCACTTCCGACCAGTCCTCCCCCTCGATCTCCCCCTCCGGCTGCCCCTGTCCGGGCGGTAGCAACAGGTCGAAGGTGAAACGTGACCCCTTACCCGGCTCAGACGCCAGTTCCAGCTGTCCGCCCATCAGCTCCACGTGCCGGCGGGCGATGGCCAGGCCAAGCCCCGTGCCGCCCTGGTGGACCCCCTCCGATTCCTGGTGAAACGGCTCGAAGATGGCTGCCTGCTGATCGGGCGCAATGCCCGGACCGGTGTCGGAGACCTCGAAGGAATAGCGGTCGTTTGCTCGCGCCTGTACATGCAGGACCACCTCGCCTTCACCGGTGAACTTGACCGCGTTGCCCAGCAGGTTGATCAGCACCTGGCGAATCTTGTTCTCGTCGCCATGCACGAACCCTTCGGGCACGTCTGTCTCCAGACTCCAGCGCAGGTCCTTCTGCAGGCAGCGCACCTCGAACATTTTCGCCAGGCCCTTCGCCAGGCCCTGCAGGTCGAAATCCGATGGATTGAGCGCTTCGCGGCCGGCTTCGATCTTGGAGATGTCTAAGATATCGTTGATCAATGCCAGCAGGTGTTCGCCGCTGGCCTTGATGGTCTCCACGGCCTGCCGCTGCTGCTCTGACAGCTCCGGATCGACCTTTAAAATCTGGGCATAGCCCAAAATGGCGTTCATCGGGGTACGGATCTCGTGACTCATATTGGCCAAAAACGTGCTTTTGGTCTGGTTGGCCGCCTCGGCTGTGTCTTTTGACCTGGCCAGTTCCTGCATCAGGCGGGAACGTTCCAGATGGGTGCGGATGCGGATGAGGACTTCCTCTTCCAGGAAGGATTTGGAGATGTAGTCTACACCGCCGGCCAGGAAGCCTTCCAGGACGCCTTCGGGTCCGTCCTGAGCGGTGAGAAAGATCACAGGGATGTCCCGGGTGTTCGGGTCCGCCTTGAGGCGCCGGCAGGTCTCGAACCCGTCGATGCCGGGCATCATCACGTCCAGCAGGATCAAGTCCGGCGCTGCCTGTTCGGCCACTTCGAGGCCGGCTTCGCCGCTGGTGGCAGTTAGCACGGTGTAGCCCTCGGCTTCCAGGGCCTGGCTCAGGACGTCCAGGGTGAGCGGCGAGTCGTCGACGATGAGGATCCTGGCGCCGGTCAGATCGATCGCAGGTTTACTCATGGCGGACCTCGCTTAAGGTGGTTAAGATGGCTTCCATATCATACTGCTGGCTCAACCGGCGCAGATGAACGGCCAACTGCCGCTCCGCCCCGTCTAAGGCTTCCAGTTCGTCGAGGCATTTTCTCAGTTCGGTCACACTGTGGCCTTCCACGGCTTCTTTGAGCGACCTGTAAAGCGGTTCGGGCAGAACCAGGTCGCCCGGATCGACCGTTGGTTCTTCAGGCTCTACAGAGAGGGATTCGTAGGTGAAGGTGGCGTTCAGCAACCTGGCCAGACAGGCATACACCTGCTCGGCGCGCAGCGGCTTGTCGATAAAGCCATCGAACCCCGCTTCCACATAGCCCTGCCGCTGATGTTCGAAGACCGAGGCCGACACCGCGACGATCACCATTGCGCCGTGCTCGGCGACGAGGCGCCGCCGGGTCTCGACGCCGTCCATTCTCGGCATGCGGAAGTCCATGAAGACGATGTCCGGCCGCCGCTGCCGCACCTGTTCCAGCGCCTGGAGACCGCTTTCGGCGGTTTCGACCTCCACGCCGATCCGAGTCAGCATCTGTGAGAGGATGTCCCGGTTGGTGGCCACGTCGTCCACGACCAGGGCATGCACCGAAACGCCGTCGGCCAGATGCTGCACCCGCGACCAGTCGCGTTCCTCCTCCTCCGGCTGTCCCTGTCCGGGCGGCAGCAACAGGTCGAAGAAAAACCGTGTGCCCTCACCTGGCTCAGACGCCAGTCCTAACTGCCCGCCCATCAGCTCCACGTGACGGTGGGCGATGGCCAGGCCCAGCCCCGTGCCGCCCTGAGCCCCCCCCTCCGATTCCTGGTGAAAGGGCTCGAAGATGGCTGCCTGCTGCTCGGGCGCAATGCCCGGACCGGTATCGGAGACCTCGAAGGAATAGCGGTCGCTTGCCCGCGCCTGCACGCGCAGCACCACCTCGCCTTCACCGGTGAACTTGACCGCGTTGCCCAGCAGGTTGATCAGCACCTGGCGAAGCTTGTTCTCGTCGCCACGCACGAACCCCTCGGGCACGTCTGTCTCCCGATGCCAGCGCAGGTCCTTCTGCCGGCAGCGCACCTCGAACATCTTCGCCAGCCCCTGTGCCAGGCCCCGAAGGTCGAAATCCGAGGGATTGAGCTCCTGGCGGCCGGCTTCGATCTTGGAGATGTCTAAGATATCGTTGATCAATCCCAGCAGGTGTCGTCCGCTCTGTCCGATCGTTTCGATGGCTTTACGGTGGTCATCGGATAGGTCGGCGTCGCCCTGCAGGATCTGGGCGTAGCCTAAGATGGCGTTCATCGGGGTGCGGATCTCGTGGCTCATGTTGGCCAGAAAGATGCTTTTGGTCTGGTTGGCTTCTTCGGCGATTTTTCTGGCTTCTTCGGCGGCCGTTCTGGCATCCTGTTCCGCTGCCAGCGACTGTTCCAGCCGGTCTTTGGCCTCCTGCAGCTCCCGGGTGCGTTCTTCCACCCGCTGTTCCAGCGTATCCCGCGCTTCCAAGAGCGAGGCATCCCGCTTCTGGATGAGCTCAAGCATCTCGTTGAATGCCGCCGAGAGCGCGCCCAGCTCATCTTTGCTTCTTGGCACCACCCGCTGGCTGTAGTCGCCGGTGTCCGAGACATTCCTGGCGGCCCCCACCAGATCGATGACCGGCCTGGAGATGGTCTGTTGCAGGACGATGGACAGCAGCACGGAAAGCGCCAGGCCGATGACCAGGATAACGAAAGCGTCCTGGATATATTCGTCGATGCGCTCCCTGAGCTGGCGCAGGTCCGAACGCAGGAATACCGTGCCGATCACCTCCTGGTTTCGGACAATGGGCTGGAAAAGGTCCAGGAAGCCGCCTCGAAAGGTGTGGGCGGCCTCAGACACCTGGGGAAAGGCAGACTGCTCGTCTCCTTTTCGGCTGTAGGTGGCGAATATCCCTCCCTGGGCATCGTAGATGCAGGCGTTGGCGATATGAGGCTCCACCTGCAAAGAGGCCAGAACCCGTTCGGCAGACTGGTTGTCCATAAACACCAGCGTGGAGGCGCTGTTTTCGCCGATGAGCATGGCCATGGAGGACAGATTTTTCACCAACTCGGTGCGGAACAGCTGGATCTCGTTTTGCACAAAAACCGCGCTTGCCAGTACAAGCACAACAAAGGCGGTGAAAATCTGTATGGTAATGAGTTTTTTTCGGATGGTCATTTTGTTATCTCTATATTACCCTGTGTCCTCTTCCTTCACAAGAATGGCCAGTTTGAGCAACTGGGCGCTGGCGCGCAGGCCGGCGCGTTGCAGCGCCTGCTGGTTAATCTCGAATTTGAGCTTGCCCTTCACCAGGACGAAATTGATGGTTACACCCCGGTTCGCCAGCCCGGGCGTGTCGGCGATGGTAAGGACGCTCCGGTCTTCCAAACGCTGCATGATCTCGTCAAGTTCACCGACATGTTCGGACGAGATAAAAAGCACATGGCAGGGTTCGAGATCTTCAACGGCCCGGTACACTTCAACCTGAAGCTTTTTGTCCTCTGAGCTTCTCTTTTTCGAAATCTCCCGAAGCGGCTTTTCCAGGGGGCTGTCGCCCAGAATGCCGATTTTGAATACCTTGTCCTGCGTCTCATCGGGCCAGTGCATATAGCTGATGAAATTATAAATAAAAACCGCCTTGAACCGGACCAGCCGTTCGCTTTCATCCGCATGGGCGCAGAGCGCCGTGCCGCTCACCCAGAGGATGCAAATTAGAATTGCTGTCCATTTCCTCAATTTCACGGTCCCACCCTATATTTAAGTCTTTCGATCAGGACAGCCAGGTCCGTATTCACCGGCGCCGCTTCGGGCCCTCAGTAGTTTATGCTGAAACGGAAGACAAATGAACGCCCGGGCTGAGGAATGAGGGAATTTCGGAACCCCAGGCTTCTGCTGGTAAAATCGTCTCCACTATCGGCCTGCTCCACGCCGGGATGAGAATAGGTTTTGTTCAACAGATTCAATACTTTTACGGTAACCATAAAGGGGCGATATGTATAACTCAAAGCACCATTAAGAACCAGATAGGGATCCAGCGTCTTCTCCTGGGCCCTCAGAGGGTTTCGAGAATAAAGTTTGCGGCGACTTACAAAGTTGCCTCTCAAATTCAGGTTCCAGCGCTTCTGGAGAGGTACGTTCATACCGGCGTTGATCTTGTGAGGGGCGATATCTCCCAGCTCCGTATCTCCATCTTCCCACTGGCCGCTTGTGTGATTGAAGTGAATGCTGCTCTTGACGTGGGTAAAGGTATAATAAAAGAATCCGGAAATATGAGAGGCGTTCGAAATGAAGTTCGGCAGTGTGTACCGGCCTCTGTATTCGATGCCCCAGATGTTCCGGCTGCCTGCGTTCTCCGCCTCCTCTTTGATCACATTTTCGTAAGAGGAATAGTACAAGGAGACGTCGTGCAACACGTGCGCGGTCTGATACATGGCGATAAATTCGGCGCTGCGCGCCTTTTCCGGCTCCAAATTGGGATTGGCCAGTCGCCCGCTCCACCCACCCCATAACTGTATTGGCGCCGGCTCCTGAAAGGCCTCGCCATACAGGAGCTTCAGCGCGCCCCGGGTTGAAAATTTGTAGACTGCGGTTGCCCTGGGGTTGACCGACCGGCCGTAAAGTGAATTATGGTCAAACCGGATGCCAGCATTAAAGCGAAAAGACGTTGCATCCAAAATTCCCTGTACAAATCCACCGACGTCTTCTGTAATGGCCAGGTTGCTGGGGGGCATTTCAGGGTTTGGGGGCGTTGGAAGGGTATATGTGGCGTCTCGGCTGTGGCCTATTGCCGCACCGAAACCGTAGGGACCGGGCTCATTCGAGGGCACGCTTGAGCTAAATGCATTCCAGTATCCAGGAATATCGTACGCCTTAGTGAGTTCCTTCCGCTCGAATTTGAACCCCCCTGTAAACATCAGACCGCTCAACGAAGCTTCAAACTGTTGTTTGAACAACCAGCTGTTGTTGATGGAATTCCACTGTGTGGAACTGGTAAAGGAGGAGTCCGGCGTGTCGGGTAGCGCCTCAGTCCAGGTTCCCCATACGCGGCTCTCTCGATAGGATATCGACGATCGGCTTTTGGTACGGTTCGAAATACGTTTGTCTATTTTGAGGTAGACCCTGGATCCGGACTTGTTCCAGAAAGCGTTGTTTTGTACACGATCCGCTGCGTAATAGGGACCATAGGCCTCTTTTCTAACCCACCTCATAAACTTGAGTTTGGCCCCTCCATAACTCAAGCTGCCCATAAAGCTGCTGTCGTCCGTCGGATCGAGATATTTTCCAAGTTCCCGGCCTCGGTGCTCGAGATTGAGCAGCGGCCCCCAAACCCCTTTGTCCCTAAACAAGAATGGGTTCAGAAATCCGAATTTTCCCGAGAGGTCCGGCTCGTCGCTCCTGAATATCCTGGCAGCGCCGGCATAGGTAAATTTCTCGACTTTTCCTTTCGCACTCACATCGATGCTCCGGGTGCTGTAACTGCCTCCCTGGACATTGATGCTGGCGGTGTTCTCACCGCTGTCTACCTCTGATCCGTCATACGTGACAATGTTGATAATTCCCAGAAAAGCATTAGGCCCGTAAATTGCGGAAGCCGGCCCGTACAGCACTTCGATTTTTTTTATATTTGAAAGTGAATACTGCCGGGTCATCACCGCTTCGTGCGTCCATAAATGGTTATCAACTTCATTATCTACCATAAGCAGCGTTCGCTGTGTGAACGGTGTGCGATAGCCTCGCTGATAAGCGAATATGTAAGATGTTCCATTTGCCAGAATGATGTCGAAGCCGGGCAGATCGGTGATCACTTCTGCCAGATTTGTGTAGCCTCGCTGCTGTATGTCCTCGGCAGTGATAACGACCATCGCTGCCGGTGCATCAAAAATGCTCTCCTCGATGCCCGAAGCCAGCGAGACGTCGACCCTCATCAACTCCGACAGAGGCGTTTCGAGCAGTTCATCGAGGTCGGGTAAGTCCTGAGCAGAGAGGGGAGAGATCCGTCCTGCGACGATACACAGGGCCGCCAGGGTCACGCGATTGAAAAATAAATGGGTTCGTTTAGCCATGAATCTCTTTCTTTCGACGATTCACAACTCAGGCAGAATGAGAGAATCAGGGATTTAGGTCAATTTCTTCCAAGACGGCTTTGATCCCGTCCATGCCATACTGCCCGGCCAATTCGCGCAAATGCGCGGCCAGGCTCTGCCCTTCGGCGCCCAGTTCCTCCAGCGCATCGATTTGCTGGCGCAAATTCGTGATGCTATGCGCTTCCACCGCCGAGGTCATCTCTGCGAGCAGGTCCGGCGGCAGGGTGATGCCTGTCCAGTTCGCCGCAGCGGCAGGTTCCGGGGCATCTTCCGCTTCGGCGTATTCGTATTCGACATTTAGATGCTCGGCCAGACAGGCGTAGACCTGCTCGGTACGTAGCGGCTTGTCGATGAACCCGCCAAAGCCCATTTTGAGATATTGCTCACGCTGATGGTCAAATACCGACGCGGTTACCGCAACCACTTGTGACGTGTTTTGGAATTGTGGACACACCAAGAAGCAGTTATCTTGTAGAATAAGGAGGTGTGTCGATGAAAGTGCAAAGATCATCCCATTCGAAGAAGCGATATGATGCTGAATTCAAGAGGGAGTCCGTTCGTTTGGCTGAGACCAGTGGTAAGACGGACCGGCAGATAGAGCGGGACCTGGGGTTGTACCAGGGAGCGATCGCGCGCTGGCGTAAGGAGCTGGAGGGAGACCCGATGGACGCGTTTCCGGGCACAGGGCACCAGAAGCCTTTAGAGGAGGAGAACCGTCGGTTACAGCGAGAGCTTGCAATCGCTCGGGAAGAACGGGACATCCTAAAAAAAGTGGTCGCCATCTTCTCAGAGGGACCGAAGACAGATTCAGGTTCATGAAGGCGCATCGCAAGTCGTTTTCGGTGGAGAGGATGGCGAAGGTGCTCGAGGTGTCGAAAAGCGGTTATTATGCCTGGCTTTCCCGTCCTGAGAGCAGGCGAAAAAAGGAACGGCGTTATTTGGATGTCCTGGTGAAAGCGGCCTTTGAGGCCAGCCACGGCCGGTATGGAAGCCTGAAGATCAGCCGCGAACTGGCGGCACAAGGCAATCCCTACAGTCGCAGCCGGGTGGCCGATTCGATGGGTCGCCAGGGCCTGCGGTCGAAAGTGCGACGGAAGTTCGTGGTGACCACCGATACGAAGCACAACCTGAAGGCGTCCCCGAACCTGCTGAACCGGGAGTTCAAAGTCGATCGTCCAAACAAGGTGTGGACCAGCGATATCACCTATTTGCGCTCTGGTGCGGGATGGTTGTTCCTGGTGGTCTTTCTCGACCTGTATTCCCGTCGCATAGTTGGCTGGTGTGTCTCTACCTCGTTGGGACACGAAACACTGCTCACGGCCCTGTCTCGTGCAGTTTGGCAACGCAGACCGGAACCGGCCCTGATGATCCACTCCGATCGGGGAATCCAGTATTGCTGCGATGGCTTCCGACAGGCTATTGACAGACATCAGTTTGTTCAAAGCATGAGCAGAAAAGGAAATTGTTGGGACAATGCCGTGACCGAATCTTTCTTCCGGTCGTTGAAAACCGAATGGTTGTATCATGTCAATCTGAAAGATCTCGATCACGCACAACGCGAACTCTTCGAGTATATCGAGCTGTTCTACAACAACCAGCGGCTGCACGCGACTCTGGACTATGTGTCGCCCGCTAATTTCGAAGCGCCGCTGCAGCACCAGAAAGAGGCTTAATCAACTGTCCATTTTTTCCGGACCACATCATTGGTTGCCTCCCGACCGTATCCAGCAAAGAGGCGCTGGAGCGTCTCGGGGCCGTCCATCACCGGCATGCGAATGTCCAAAAGCAGGATGTCGCACATCTGATGGCGAACCCGGTCCAGCGCCTGAACGCCGTTTTCTGCGGTCTCCACCGTGACGCCGATTTTGGCGAGCGTTTGCGAGAGGATGTCGCGATTGGTGGCCACATCATCCACGACCAGTGCCCGCACCGAATGGCCGTCGGCCAGACGGGAGACGCGAGACCAATCCGTCGTGATCTCACCTTTGACCGGTTCCCGACCGGGCGGTAAGGTTAGTGGGCTCCTCGCTATTTGGTGTGGGTAACCTTCCCCCAGGAACGACCAGTTGTGGTAGACAAGACGCCCAAGCTGCAGGTTTTGTGGACCAGCCTTCGAGTATTCTTTGTCAACGGTGTTGCCCGACCCGTTGTCTGTTGCTCAGGATTCTATCTTAAAAACAGTTGTTTAAGTTGTTAGATAATAAATTGTTACGATGGACTAAACGGCAAACTGGATCTCCGGATCATTCAATACCCGCCGTGTGTTTAGGAGAGATCTCATGTGCGGATACCGGAGCAAACGGTTAGGAACCACCTCGCACTCGGCAAGAAGACTGGTTCGGGTTTTTATGATTACCCACGTGAAACAGCGAAGAGCCGGTTAGTGTAAAGGTGAACCGGGCGCCCGCGCCAGGGCTGGATTCAAGCTCGATTTCTCCACCCATCATTTGTATATGCCGCAGGGATATCGCCAATCCCAGTCCGGTACCGCCCTGACGCATGCCTTCTTGTTCCTGTTGAAACGGCTCGAAAATCGACGCCTGTTTCTCTTTGGGGATGCCCGGCACCAGAGACAGCGCTTCCCAGACCGTAGCGATGCCCAGCGCCTCCAGGTCTTCCCCCTGTAATACCGTTACCATGCCGGGCACATAATCGCTATTGAGCCTGGTTTTGGTGGCTACCGTGGTTTCCTCGTCGAGGATTTTCAGGAGTTCTTGAAACTCCTCAAGCTCCTCATCGGGCAACGCGTCATCCGGTCCACCTCCTGTTTGCGCAGCGGCTTGCCAGGCAAAGGCCACCGTCATGAGAAAACCTGTGATCAGCTTCATTATTTTTCTCGATATGGACTTCATTAGAAATCAGCAAGTTGAATCACAACCTCTTTGCGTGCGGCCTTGGTTCCGTGATGATCGGCAGATCACGAAGCGGCGTTCTGAGGCAGTTGAACCGTTACCGTCGTGCCTTCGGTTTCGTCGGACACGACAGAGATGACGCCTCCGTGTGCTTTGGTGACCAGGTACGCATAGGTGGTGCCCAGCCCGGTGCCGCCTGTTTCGCGCTTGGTGGTGTTGAACTTTTCAAAGAACGACCCCAGTTTCTCGGGAGGAATCGGTTCGCCCCGGTTATTGATTCTGACGAGTGCGTTTCGGTTTTCGCTTAACAGATAGAGCTTTACCACCCGCTCCATGTCGTCTTCCAGATCGGCCACGTGCTCGATTGCATTTTTGGTGACGTTCTGGAACACCCCTTTTAAGAGATTGACGTCGCCGTGTACGGTTGTATTCGCCAGGGTATTTTCGCATTCGATCTTCACCCGGTCTCCGTGCATCGTTCTTAGATCCGAGACCACCTGCTCGACGAGGCGCCCCAGATCGAGCGCGCTTTTCTCGAGTTCGAGTTGTCCGGCCTCGATTTCCTGCAGGTTTTGCATCGAATCGATGAGTGCGGACATGCTTTTCGAACTCTCCTGAACCGTCAACATCCACCTGTGCTGGCGCTCGCTCAGGCTGTCCTCCAAAACCATATCCGTATAGCCCATAATCGGGGCAATACGATTTCTCAGTTCGTGTCTTAAAAAGGCTTCGTGTTCCCGCTTCATCCTGTCGACTTCGCCAATACGCTGTCTCAGGGCTTTCTGCAAGCTATGTATGGTTAAATGGGTGTTGACTCTGGCCAGCAATTCCGTGGTGTTGAAGGGCTTGGTCACATAATCTACCGCGCCCAGTTCAAACCCCTTCACAATGTCCTCCACCTCGGTCTTGGCGGTGAGAAAGATTACGGGAATGTCCTGCATCTCGGGGTCGGCTTTGAGGCGTTTGCAGGTCTCCAGTCCGTCCAGGCCGGGCATCATCACGTCCAGCAGGATGAGATCCGGCGTTGTGCGCTCGGCCACGTTGAGGGCGGTTTCGCCGCTGGTGGCCACCAGCACGTTGTAGCCGCTGCCTTCCAGGGCCTGACTGAGAACGTCTAAGTTGGCCGGTACGTCATCGACAATGAGGAGCCTGGCGCCGGTCAGATCGATTTGGGGTTTATTCATAACGGATCTCATTCAATAGGGTTAAGATGGCAGGTATGTCATAGGTTTGTGAGAGGCGACCCAAAGCGGATCTCGTTTAAGGGGATTGAGATGGCTCCCATGTGGTTATGGCAGAGGACGTGCAAATTGCAGATTGGCAGGATGCTCCGCTTTTGTTGGGGAATGGCGACGATTTAGATATAATTTCCTAATTTGCAATTCTTTATGGCTGTTCTCATTTCGTAATGTACTCAAGATAGGGGATAGGGACAGAAATGTCAATTTGAAAAGACCCGGCGGATAATTCTGCCGGGTCTTTCGTGGTTTTTTTGTCTCAGATTGGGCGTCAAAAGTCAGATCGTGTGATAAAAGTTCACCCCATACCGCCTGCAACCCAGTAGGTCATCAGACTGCGATCGATGCCCCTGACGTGGATTTCTCCACGGGGATTGCACGGAATCGTGTCTTTCACCAGTTCGCAGGTGGTTTCCGAAATCAGAATCTTACCCGCCTCGGAATTTTCTTCCAGGCGAGCCGCAACGTTGACCTCCCTCCCGATGATGGTGTATTCCATGCGGTCGTCGCTGCCGAAGTTGCCCACGGTACACTCACCCGAGCTGATGCCCATCCGCACCTCTATTCCAAGTTTTTTTGCATGCGCCTGCATTTCCAGGGCCATCCGGATGCATCGGGCGGCATCTTCCTCTGGGCCGTGTGTTTGGGGATCGCCAAAGAAGACCATGACCGCGTCTCCGATGAACTTGTCCAGCGTTCCCTCGTAGCGGATGGCGATGCCGGCCATCTCGTTCAGGTATGTGTTCAGCCACCGGGCGAGTTCGTGAGGATCGAGATGCTCTGTTCTGGGCGTAAATCCTACGATATCGGAGAAAAATACCGTGATGGGTTTGCGGGTGTATTCGATTTTGACGTCTCTCTCGCCCGAGAAGATCGAGTCGTAAATCTGAGGGGAGAGGTACCTGGACAGTTTATCGGCCAGGCCGGCGAGTTTTTCCCGGCCGAACTTCAATTCGAGGTGGGTCTCGATCCGGGACAGGAGTTCGGAGGTCCTGAAGGGTTTGACCACATAATCGACGGCTCCCAATTCGAACCCCTTCACGATGTCGTCCAGCTCGACTTTGGCGGTGAGGAAAACCACGGGAATGTCCCGCGTTTCAGGATCTGCCTTGAGCCGCTTGCAGGTCTCAAACCCATTCATTTCCGGCATCATGACGTCCAGCAAGATCAGGTCGGGCGAAACCCGGCGGGCGAGATCCAGCGCAACCGCACCGTTCAACGCCACCACGATGCCGTAGCCTTTCGGCTCCAGTACTCCGATTAAAACGTCCAGGTTTTCGTGCTGGTCATCTACCAGCAAAAGCTTTGCACCGGTGAAATTCATTTCAGATCCTTCGCATCCCAGAGCCATCACAAGGGCGCCTGCCGCATCTATACATCCCCGTTAAGATAATGCGCTCACAAAGGAAAGACAAGGGAAAGTCCGGCACACGATCCTGAAAAATGAGGGAGCCAGTGGCTTGTAATACCAGTCGAAATGATTGTTGCATTTGAATTATGTCGGCTACATATTATTTTATTCGTCCCACCTTGCAGAATTCTCTCTCCCTTAAAGGTAGCCAACGGCGAGTATGCAGAACGAATCAGGATCTTCCGAAACATCCGGCCGGCCGAACCCGGGACGAGACGCGCCCATGGTCGCTTATTCTTAAGGAGAGCCTTATGGGTAAATGTTTAATATTCACCCTGTGTCTCTTGTTTTCCACCCCTTTCCACGCCTTCGGACAGGAAATCGGCAGTGGGGCTGCATCCGTCCTTGCGGGTTACATCCGGATGGGCCTTGAGGGCAACCTGGCTCTCCGGCAAAAGGATTTCGTGTACATGCAAAGCCTCCAGAGGCTGAAATCGGCCCGGGGCATGCTCCTGCCATCGCTCGATTTCAACACCCGGTATAGCCGTACCGAGGGCGGCCGGGCCGAGGAGATCCCCGTTGGAGACCTGCTCAACCCGATTCACGGCAGTTTGAATCAACTGCTGGGCGGAAACCGTTTTCGGACGGATCTGCCCAACGAACCCGTGGACTTCTTCCGCAACAAAGAACAGGAGACCTGGCTTCGTCTGACCCAGCAGGTTTACAATGCCCGCATCCTGAACACCTATCGCCTGAATCGCGCTGAGGCCGATGGGGTCGGAGAGGAACTGCAGGTTCTCCGAAGGGAGATGGTCAAGGAAATCAAGGTCGCCTATTTCAACTACTTCAAGACCGGCAGAATTGCCGAACAGTACGGCCAGACCCTGAGTTTGCTGCGCGAACAACGGCGGGTGACGCAGAAACTCTTTGAGGCCCACAAAGTCACCCGCGATGCCATCCACCGGACGGATACGGAATACCACCGGGTGGAGCAACAGCGTCGCATGGCCGAAAACCAGAGCCGGACGGCTCGAAGCCGGTTCAATTTCCTGCTGGGACGGCCCTTAGACGCTCCCATCCTGCAGGATGACCTGCTGAATCGGGTCGCACGGCCCGCCCTGGACCTGCCGTCCCTCAAGAGAAAGGCGCTGGACAACCGGGAGGAACTGAGCCGGCTGCGGGCTGCTATCCGGACGGCGGGATACGGTGAGAAAATCACCCGGAGCAATTTTCTTCCCAATTTTCTTATTGTCGCAGACTATGGGTTTGAGGGGGAGAGTCCTACGAATTCAACGCCGAAAACGATTTCTGGAGGGTTTCCGGCGTGCTGCGGTGGAATCTGTTCAACGGCCTGGGCGACCGGGCGAAACTGGCCCAGGCCAGCCTGGAGGTCCGGAAACTCCAGACGGCCCTGGAAGAGGTGGAACGCCGGATTGAGATGCAGGTAGAGCAGGGCTATTACGACGTTGAATCGGCGTTCGACCAGCTTGCCGTGGCCGGCCTGGCCAGCAAAAGCGCCCGTGAAAACTTCCGGATGGTCTCGGTAAAATACGAACGAGGCGTGGCTTCGCAGGTTGTCCATCTGGACGCCCGGACGGCGCATACGTCGGCCGAGATCAGCGAGATTGTGACCCGATACGAGGCCCTGATTCGGCTGGCCGAACTCGAATGGGCCACCGCCGGCTTCAACCTGAATACGTACACCCCCAAATCCGAGTCACGTTAGCCCGGTTTTTCCCCGGACGTAAGGTAAGCGCCATGAGTGAAATCCAGACAGATCTACGCGGCGCAAAGATTCTGATTGTGGACGATGTCCCGGCCAATCTGGATGTCCTGTACCAGACCCTGGAAGGCGAAAATGTCCACGTGCAGGTAGCGACCAGCGGAGAAAAAGCCCTGGAAGTTGTCGTCCATCACCCGCCCGACCTGATCTTGCTGGATGTGATGATGCCGGGCATAGATGGGTTTGAGACCTGCCGGCGGCTGAAAGAGGGGAAAACCACACGGGATATCCCGGTCATTTTTCTCACGGCGCTGAAAGACATGGACAGCGTCGTGGAGGGATTCCGGGTGGGCGGCGTGGATTATATGACCAAACCGTTTGAAAAAGAAGAGGTGCTGGTTCGAGTTCGGCTCTATCTGGAACAGGTCTGGTTGGAACGGGAGCTGGCGGAAAAGAACCGCGAGCTGACCGACATGAACATCTCTCTTGATGAGCAAGTCAAAGCCCGCACGGCAGAGCTTGAATTGAAAGCCAGGGAATTGGAGAATAGAGACCGGATTGCGCAGCAGCTTCTGAAGGTTCCCACACTGCACCAGAGCCTGAATATTGTCCTGGAAGGGATCGCCGAGGTTGTGGACCTGGACAGGGCTGTGATTTATCTTGAAGAGGAAAGCGATTTCAAACCGGCAGCGGTGATCGGGTCGTTTGAACCCGGGGTGATTGTGGATCAGACCCAACCGGACCGGTTTGCTCCTTCCCCGGCATTCCGGGAAGGGATCAACCGGGTCCGGGATTACCGAAAGGCCGTGTGTATCGACGCTGCTGATGGAGCCGGAGGTTCGTTTGTCGCCCTGATTCCTATTCTCCGGGATGAATCTGTGCTGGGTCTGATGGAAGTGGCAAGCAGCAACCCGTTCGAAGAGGGTGCGCTGCAAGCTCTGTCCGGCTTTGCGCTGCAGACAGCCGTGGCGATTATTGACGCCCGGGCGGGAAAGCGTGTTTGAAAAAGATACGTTTACCGCGGAGACGCGGAGGACGCGGATGAATGCCCACGTTCCCATCGGCCCGACATCGGTCTTTCTGGTCAGCGGCGGCGCCCGGGGCATTACCGCCCGGTGTGTCATCCGGATGGCCGAAGTGTTCCGGTGCGGCTTTATCCTGCTGGGGCGAACGCCCGTCTCCGAACCAGAACCCCCGTGGGCGAGAGGCTGCGACGGCGAGGCGGACTTGAAAAAACAGATGGTGGTATTTTGCCGGGCCCGGGGCCTGAAACCTGCGCCCCGTGAAATCCAGACGACCTGCGGCCGCATTATGGGCCGTCGTGAAGTCGAAGGTACTCTCTGGGCGGTTCGGCGGGCCGGCGGACGGGCCGTTTATGTCTGCGCCGATGTGACCGACGGTCAAACCCTGGAGGGAAAATTGGCGGCTCAGGAGATGGGGCCCGTTACCGGCCTCATCCACGGGGCCGGCAATCTGGCCGACAGGCGCATCGAAGATAAAACAGAGCGGGATTTTGAAACGGTTTACACGACAAAAGTGACCGGTCTGCAGAACCTGTTTGCCTGCCTCCCCCCCGATCAACTGGACCACCTGGTGCTGTTCTCTTCCGCGGCCGGATTTTACGGGAATGTAGGGCAGACCGACTATGCTCTGGCCAATGAAATCCTCAACAAGATCGCCCATCGGGTGAAACGCCGCCACCCCTCCTGCTGTGTTTTTTCTTTTAACTGGGGTCCCTGGGACGGCGGCATGGTGACCCCCGGGCTCAAACACCTGTTTGCCAGGAGGCGGATCAGGTTGATCCCGGTCGAGACCGGCGCGCAGGTGCTGGTCAACGGTCTGCAATCGGGCGGACCGGTGCAGATGGTGGTTGGGAGCGCTTTTGCCCCCCCGAATACCGTTGCGAGTCCCACCTTAAAGACACACCGCATCCGGCGCAAACTGACTCTGGCTGCAAATCCCTTTTTGCAGGATCACGTGGTGGGAGGTGTGGCCGTGCTGCCCACCGTATGCGCCATTTCCTGGATCGGCCGGGCATGCGAGCAGCGTTATCCGGGGTTCAGATTCTTTAAGTGCCGGGACTTCAGAGTTTTGAAAGGTATTGTTTTCGATCAAACCCTGGCCGGGGAATATGTTCTGGATCTAAAAGAGACCGGGGAGACCCACGCCGATGAAGTTGTTCTTGACGCCAGAATCTGGAGCGAGAACCAGACCGGCAGGGTCCAGTACCATTATAGCGCCCGGTTCAGTTTGAGGCCCCACCTTCCGGAGCCGCCGGTATGCGCTTTCGATCCGACGGCTTTCGGTGAAGAGCGGGCCGCTGTTTCCTGCTATCGGGACGGGACGCTTTTCCACGGCCCCACTTTTCAGGGCGTGCGTGAGGTGCTGGAACTGCGTTCGGACAGATTAACGATGGCCTGCAAGATCCCGCAGATCGACGACCGGCGCCAGGGGCAGTTCCAGGTGTATACGTTTAACCCTTACGCTGCCGATGTGCAATTTCAAAGCATGGTGATTTGGGCGCGCCAGGTTTACGGCGCCGGCAGCCTTCCCCTGGCCTGCCGGTGGGGTGAGCAGTTTGGAACGGTTCCTTTTGACCGGACCTTTTACGTATCTATGGAAGTCGCGTCTGCAACCGAAGCCGGTCTGGTTGCCAACATTTTGACCCACGACGAACGAGGACGCATCTACAATCGGATATCCGGCGCCGAGGTTACGATCAGCAAAGGGCTCAACCCGCTGTTCCTGCAAAATCAACCCTCGACGCAAAGGCATAAGAAAGGGTGATCCTTATGGCTGCTCCTGCCGACCCTGTTGTCGATGAGATCCAATCCGAAATTTCCGGTCCCCTGGGATTTCTGAAGCAGATTTTGAGGAGTTTCCGTCCCCACTGGTTGCGGTTTACCACGATTATGCTGATGATCCTGGCTCAGGTGACCTTTTTTGTATTAATGCCCGTTGCGTTTCGACTCATCTTCGATCGTGCGGTCGAAGGCAAAGACAGCGCTTTCCTGGAGCAAATGCTGATTCTGCTGCTGGCCGGTTTTGTCCTGGTTACCCTGCTGGAGCTCCTCCAGAGTTATCTGGCCATCACCCTGGCCGGCCGGGTGATGAACACTATCCGCCTGGAGATGTTCACTCACCTGCAGCGGCTTCCGTTCGGTTTTTATGCCCGTACCAAAAGCGGCGATTTGATATCCCATTTTAGCAATGACCTGAATGCGGTTGACCAGACGATGGCCATCGCGATCTATAAGATTGTGCACCACACGCTGGTCATCGCCGCCAGCACCGTTCTGCTCTTCGTATTTGAATGGCGCCTGGCCCTGTTTTCGTTGATTGCCCTGCCCCTGGGAGCGGCTGGTCCCAGGCTGTTCGGACCCCGGGCAAACGCCGCCGGAGATGACCGAAAACAGGATGAAGCCGCTGTCTTGAGCGGGGTGCAGGAAAATATCGCCGCCCAGAAAACCGTTCGGGCCTTTGGGCTGCAAACCGTTTTTCTGGAACAGTTTCGCACTCAACTGGACAATCTCTATGATAGCAACAAACGCATGTATCTGTTCAGCGCCTATATCGAAAAAACCTCTGGTCTGGGCATCCTCTTGCTTCAATTGCTGGTGATCTGTTTGGGGGCCTATCTGGTCATCCAGGAATATCTCTCCCAGGGCACGTTCTTAGGATTTATCGCCATTCTGGTCAACGTGGGCGGTTCGGCCAAAAACCTGACGGCTTATGTGCCCAACCTGATTCAGGCATCAAGCGGTATGCGGCGCATCCGGGCTTTTCTGGAGGAACCCGGCGAAGGCGCCGATCCCGAAGACGCCGCGCCCGGGCCTGCGTTCAACAGGGAGATCCGCTTCAAAGATGTGACCTTCAGTTATACGGGCAAAGATATCAATCTGGACCGCATCGAGTTGACCATTTCGGCCGGGCAATCGGTGGCTTTTGTGGGGCCCAGCGGCTCCGGCAAGAGTACTGTTCTCAATCTCATCGCCCGGTTTTATGACCCTTCCGAGGGTGTTATTACCATCGACGGGCAGGACCTGAAAAGCATTCGGCGGGCCGCCCTGCAGGAGCGGATCGGCACGGTATTCCAGGATACCTTCTTATTCAACACCTCCGTGCGCGATAATATTCGTTTGGGTAAGCTGGGCGCCACCAACGAGCAGGTTGAAGCCGCGGCCCGGGCCGCCGAAATCCACGATTTTCTTATCAGCCTGCCCGAGGGATACGATACCGGCGCCGGCGAAATGGGGGGCCGCCTGTCGGGCGGCCAGCGGCAGCGCATCGCCCTGGCCCGGGCGCTGCTGCGAGACCCGCCCATCCTGATCCTGGACGAGGCCACCTCGGCCCTGGACCCTGCCACCGAGGCGGCCATCAATACCACCCTTGAAGACGTGGGCCGGGGGCGCACAGTTATCTCGGTCACCCACCGCCTGGCTTCGGTTGCGGGCGCGGACCGGATCTTTGTTCTCGACCGCGGCCGGGTGGTAGAACAGGGCACCCACGAAGCGCTGCTTGCACGGGGCGGCCTCTACCTTCAGTTGTGGGAAAAGCAGAGCGGGTTCACAACCGACGAAGATGGAGCAAGCGTTGTGGTGACGGCGGATCGCCTGCACATCCTGCCCATCCTGGAAAGGCTGGAACCCTCTCTGCTGGAAGAGATCACCGTCCTGTTTGTGACGGAGCGGTATGCCGCCAACCAAATTGTGGTGCAGCAGGGAGATCCCGGAGACCGGTTCTATGTTATTGTGCGCGGGAGCGTGGAGATCCTGCGAACCGATGCAAACGGTGAAGAGGATCGCATCGCCTTGCTGGAGGACGGCGATCACTTCGGGGAAATCGCCCTGCTCAAGGACGTGCCCCGCACTGCGACCGTCCGCACCCTCACCCCATGCACCTTCCTGTCGCTGCAACAAACTCACTTTTCGCTCCTGGTAGACCGGTCGCCCCGGGTGCGCCAAATCCTGGAAGAATGCCTTCGGGAACGCATGCGCGTCGATAAACAGAAGACCTGACCGCCAGAGGTCAAGGATGTCCCAATGGATACACACGAGCCGGATAAGTTTCGGCAGGCCATAACCGGCCGGGTCGCCACCGACTGCCGGAAGGCGCTGGAAGGTCTGGAGCGCAGCATGGCCCAATTCCACGCCTTTCAGGCCGAAACCCTGCGGGTACACGCCTCTTATCTCCGGGATCAGTTGGAAGTTACCGGATCCTTGCTTGGGTTAACGCAGGCACGCTTTTCCCAGGATAGCCATCGGCAGGAACAGGCGCACGAGCCGGTTGTTGCACCCGTGACCTGTAACCCGGTCCGGCTCAAGGCGCTGCCCGACCCCGACAGCCTGGACATCGCCTTTCCCGAAGGGCATATCTGTTTGCTTACAGACGACGGCACACCCGCAACCGCCCGTGTCGTAGGCGCCCTTCAGGCCCGGGGCCGGCCGGTGGTTGTGCTGGGGTTCCCCGCATCGGTTGTCGCAAAACAAGCCCCGCTGCCCGAAGGCGTCTCCCGGGTTGTGCTTGAAACCCTGGACGAGGCGCACCTGAAAGAACAGCTGGCGGCGCTTTCGGAGGCGGCCGGTCCTATTGGATGTTTTATCTACCTCCATCCGCCGTTCGGGCATTCGACGGGCGACGATCTCCGGTTTTCGGAAACGGAAAAGGCTCTGATCAAACAGGTTTTTCTTATGGCCAAATATCTGAAAGATCCGCTCGAACGGGCGGCCCGGGCCGGGCGCAGTTGTTTTGTCACCGTCGTTCGTCTGGACGGCCGCCTGGGTCTGGGTGAAAATATGGGCTTCAGCCCCCTCGGCGGCGGCCTCTTCGGCCTGACCAAGAGCCTGAACCAGGAATGGCCTTCGGTTTTCTGCCGGGCCGTAGACCTAAGCCCCGAATGCGATCCGGAACGGGCGGCCCGCTGCCTGCTCGCCGAACTCTACGATCCGGACCTGGGACTGGCAGAAGTCGGCCTGGGTCCCGAAGGCCGTTTCACGCTCATCAGCGAGGTGTCCGGATAATGTCCTCCGCGCAAACTATTCCCGATGCCATCGAAGCGGGCGCTGCCCGATGGCCGGAATACACCGCCCTGCAAATCTTTCAGGGGGGAGCGTTGAAGGGTTTTACCTACGGTGAGGTGGTTGACCGGTCTCGACAGAATGCCGAACGGCTCAAAGCCTCGGGCATCGGGGCCGGAGACCGGATCGTTCTGCTGGCGGAAAACCTGCCCGCATGGCCGGTCGCCTGTCTTGGGGCCCTTTGGGCGGGCGCTACCGTCGTGCCTCTGGATCCGGCCCTTTCCCCTGCGGACCTTGAGATCCTGATCGACAAGGCCGACCCCCGGGCCCTGATGCTGTCTCAGGCCCAATTCGAGGCGCTGGCACCCGCCATTCAGTTCGATCTGCCGGTCTTCAATATCGAAAAAGACCTGACCCCTTTTGAAGGGACGGCCCACCTGCTCGTATCCGAGAAGCCTCCCTCCTCCGATCCGGATGCCGAGGCCGCCCTGCTGATTTTTACCTCGGGCACTATGGGCGTATCCAAAGGGGTTCTGCTGGGCCACGCAGCCCTGATGCACACCGCACTGGCCTGCGTGGAAGCGGTTGAACAGGATGCCCATGAGGCCGCCCGCATCCTCTGCGTACTGCCGCTCCATCATGTCACCGGATTTACGGTTAACTTCCTCGGCGGCCTGCTGGCGGGGGCCACACTTACGTTTGTGGAGACCCTGAGCGCCGAGGCTATTCTGGCGACAATGCAGGAGACCCAGACCAGCGTCTTGCCCGGTGTGCCCCGCCTGTTCGAACTGTTTTATACTGAAATCCGCCGCAAGGTGGCCGCAAAAGGAGTTCTCGCCCGAGGCGTTTTTCGAGCCCTCTGCGCCCTCTGCGCCTTAGTTCGACGCCTCACGCCCTGGAATCCCGGCCCGGTGTTGTTCCGGACGGTACACCAGGCGTTTGGCGGGTCGCTGCGGCTGTGCTGCAGCGGCGCAGCACCCCTGCCCCAGGAGGTTCTGCAGGGCCTGGAGCGGCTGGGGTTCAATGTAATCGAAGCCTACGGGCTGACCGAAACATCGGGGGTCGCAACCGTAAATTCGGTCAGCCAGCGCCGTCCGGGCACGGTTGGTCTTCCGGTTGGCGACACCCGGATCCGCATTGCCAATCCCACTCCCTCGTCGGGCGAAGGGGAGATTTGCATTCGCGGTCCTATCCTGATGCGCGGGTATTTCCGCGATGAGGCCGCCACCCGGGAGGTGGTCCGCGACGGGTGGCTGCACACAGGCGATTTGGGTCGGCTCGACCACCGTGGATACCTGACCGTTACCGGGCGCCTGAAAGAGCTGATTGTGACCCCGGGGGGCAAAAACGTATCACCCTTAGAGGTGGAACGCCGCTATGGCGATCTTCCCGGCGTGGTGGAACTGGCCGTATTCGGCATGCCTGCAACAGAAGGCTACGGCGAAGATGTCCATGCGGCCGTGGTGCTCGACCCGGAGGCAGATGGCCTCCGGCAAACCGTGGAAGCCGCCGTGCAGGAACGCGCTCCGGATATCCCTTCCTACATGCGCATCCAGCGTCTTCGCGTGGTCCCGGAATTGCCCAAAACCACGACTCTCAAGGTCAAACGCGCCGAACTCAGACAGATGGGGGCCGTGCTGGATACAAGAAAAAAAAAGGGTGGACAGAAATCCCTTCCAGACGCCCTCCACGATGAGGTGGCCCAACGCGTGTTAACCGTGGTCCAGGAGGCGATGCGCGAGGCCGATGAAACGCGCCAGGTGACGCTGGATGCAACGCTTCAGTTCGAGCTGGGCGTTGACTCCCTGGGGCTTATCGAACTGGCCGCCCGTTTGGAGAGCGCCCTGGGGGTCCACCTGGACGAACGCCAGTTGCCCGCCCTGTATACCGTGGCCGACCTGGTCCGGGCGGTTAAAGCCGGTTTAGACGGTGACGACGAAAGGGCGCCCGCACCCTTGCAGGATGTGCTTTCAGACGGCCGCTCCGAACCCGTATTGCCTCCCCGGGGACTGCTTGCCCGGATGTCGCTTTGCGCCTTCGGCCTCATTTCACGCTGCGTGTGGAAATTGGAGGTGCATGGACAGGAGTACATCCCTGCACAGGGTCCTTTTATTCTCTGCCCCAACCACGAGTCCCACTTCGATTTCTTTATGGTGGCTTCCTGCCTGCGGCCCATCTTCCGGGGCGCGCTGTGCTGTTTTGCCAAGCGGGAACACTTCGAACACTTCGGCACGCGGCTGATTGCCCGGCTGGCCTGCGCCATTCCCACCGACCGGGACGGAGATATCCTGCCCGCTCTTCGGGCCGGGGCGAAGGTGTTGCGTGCCGGCCGGCCTCTGCTCATCCATCCCGAAGGCACCCGCACGCGAACCGGACACCTCGGACCGTTTAGGGGAGGCGCCGCCCGCCTGGCTCTTGCGGCCGGCGTGCCGCTTGTTCCGGTGCGCATCGTTGGCGCTTATGGCATCTTTCCCGTCCACCGCCCCCTGCCTCGCATTTTCAACTGGCGCAGGTGGCGGCGGCACAAGCTGGGTGTGATCTTCGGACCGCCCATTCTGCCCGGCAACGGTGACCAAACCGATACCGGGGAGAGACAACTTACCCAATGTCTGCGCCGGGCCGTGAAAGCCCTCGGCGATTAAGAGAAAGCGCATTAAATGGAAAAAATCGCCATTACCGGCGTTTCCTGTCTTTTCCCTGGCGCTAAAACACCCGACCAGTTCTGGCAGAACCTGATCGAAGGAAAGGATACCACATCCCTGGCAACCGCCGAGCAGATGGGTGTCGACACCGACGTTTTCTACGATCCGGAAAAGGGGAAACCGGATAAATACTATTGCCGACAGGGTGGCTTTATCCGGGATTTCGAATTCGACTCCACCGGATTTCGCATCCCCCCGGCAGACCTCGAGGATCTGGACGATCTTTTCAAATGGTCACTTCACGTCTCCAGAGAGGCATTGAAAGACAGTGGCTATTTGGAGCGAGAATCCGTGCTTTCAAATTGCGGCCTTGTGTTGGGCAATCTCTCTTTTCCGACTCGGAAATCCCGTCGGCTTTTCTCTCATATTTATCGGGATGCTTTGGAACCTGCATTGCGAAGCCTTCTTGAAGATGAGAGGTTCAAATTAGAATCATTGCCCGGTTCTGAGAATCCGGGGGATCCTCGCAATGCATTAATTTCCGGCTATCCACCCGCTGTGGTTGCACAGGCGCTTTCTCTGGGTGGGGTCACCTTTGCTTTGGATGCCGCCTGCGCGTCTTCCCTCTATGCCGTCGATCTGGCCTGTCGCTACCTCCGGTCGCACAGGGCCGATCTGATGCTGGCCGGCGCGGTTAGCTGTGCGGATCCCCTCTTCATCCACATGGGATTTTCCATCTTTCAGGCCTATCCGGAAAATGGGCAGAGCCGCCCCCTGGACAGAGCTTCCGGAGGACTCATTGCCGCAGAAGGCGCCGGGATGTTTGTCCTGAAGCGCTACGATGACGCCCGCCGCGACGGCGACCGGATATATGCCGTTATCCGGGGCGCCGGGCTGTCCAACGACGGCAGGGGCAAGTCTGTGCTCAACCCCGATTCCCGGGGGCAGGTGCTGGCCTTTGAGCGGGCCTACGCCGAACTCGATCCGGGAGCGGTCGATTATGTGGAGTGCCACGCCACCGGCACCCCCGTGGGTGATCCCACCGAACTGGATGCGATGGCGGCCTTCTGGGACCCTCAGAAGTTGCCCCGGATCGGTTCCGTCAAATCCAACCTGGGCCACATGCTGTCCGCCGCAGGGATGGCGAGTATGCTCAAGGTTATCCTGAGCATGGAACAGGGGCAGATTCCGCCTACGATCCGTATCACAGATCCACAGCAGTCGGGCAGTGGGGCCTTCGGTCCTGACCACATCGTTACGGCTCCCACGCCCTGGCCGGACAGGGGGGCCGTCCGGCGTGCGGGCGTGAGCGCCTTCGGGTTCGGGGGCACCAATGCCCACCTGATCCTGGAGCGGGAAACCGACCCGTCTGCACCGCCTGCCCGGGCGTCCGAGAAGCCCGGACCACAGCCCTCAATCGCCATCGTGGGAATGGATGCCGCTTTCGGCGGCTGTAAAGACCTGGAAGCGTTCGGGCGCAGCGCCTACCGGGGCATCCAGCACGTGAGGCCCCTGCCTCCCCGGCGCTGGAAAGGGATTGAGGGGCATGAAAGTCTTCTGAATGCCTGTGGTTTTGAAAATGGAAACGCGCCCGAAGGCGCTTACATAGAAGATTTAGACATCGATTTTCTCAATATCAAAACGCCGCCCGGCGAAACCGATCAATTGATTCCCCAGCAATTGCTGATGCTCAACGTGGCCGACCGCGCCCTGAAAGACGCCGGGTTCGCGCCCGGGGGCAGGGTGGGGGTGATTGTGGCGATGGGCGCGGAACTGGCTATCCACGCCTACCTGGGCCGGTGTGATCTCGGCTGGCAGATCCAGGCGGGCCTGGCGAAAGCGGGCATCTCCCTTTCTCCCGAGCAGGTCGCCGAACTGGAGGCCATCGCCAAAGACAGCCTCCACAACTCTGCGCAGGTGAATCAGTATACCAGCTTTATCGGCAATATTATGGCCGGTCGGATTGCTGCGCTATGGGATTTTTCGGGCCCCGCTTTCACTCTGTCTGCCGGTGAAAACGCCGTGCCCAGGGCTCTGGAGGTGGCCCAGATGCTTCTGGCCGACGGCGAGGTGGACGCAGTGGTCGTGGGCGCGGTGGACCTGGCCGGCGGGGTCGAACACGTGCTGGTCCGCAGCCGGCTCTCGCCGTCCAGCACCGGGGAGCACACCCTGGGTTATGACAGGGACGTCAATGGCTGGACGGTGGGCGAAGGCGCAGGGGCCGTGGTTTTGAAGCGTCTCGATACAGCCCGGAAAGACCGGGACCGCATCTATGCCGCCATCGAGGCGGTGAGCCTTGTGCGGGTGGGATCCGCCCCTTCCGGGGGGGGCGTGTTCCAGGCCTGCCAACAGGCTCTCGACCTGGCGGGAACCACACCGGCGGAGATCGGCTATCTGGAGGTTTCGGGAAGCGGTGTTGAGGGGGAGGATCGGGCCGAGGTTGAGGGCCTGACCCGGGCCTACGGTTCGGTGGAGTCCACTGCGAGCTGCGCCCTGGGCAGCATCAAGGCCAACATCGGCCACACCTTTTCCGCCTCGGGCATGGCCGGCCTGATCAAAACGGCCCTCTGCCTCCATCACCGGTATTTGCCCGGCGTCCCCGACTGGTCTGGGCCGGAAGAAGCAGCCCCCTGGCAGGACGGGCCGTTTTACGTGCCCACCGAATCCCGGCCCTGGTTCACCGATGCGGGCACACCCGGGCGAAGGGCCGCCGTGAACGTTCCGGGCATGGACGGAACCTGTGCTCACCTCATTTTGTGCGAAGCTCCGGAACGCATCCATCCCGTTTCCACCCGTTCGCTGCGGCCATCGTTCCACCTTTTCCCCGTTGCCGGGCAGACGCAGAAAGACCTGTTGGACCAGCTCGACCGGCTGGAACGGACCCTCCAGGCCGGTTCAGACCTTTCCGGGGCCGCCGACCGCTGTTTTCGGACGTTCCAGGAGCGCGCCGGGGCGCCCTTTGCGCTGGGTCTGGTGGGAGGCGCCCCTGATGACCTGCACCGGGAAATCCGGGCCGCCCGGGACGGAGTGGCCCGCGCCTTTGAAACGGGCGAGACCTGGATGTCGCCGCCGGGCAGCTATTTTAGCGCCGATCCTCTGGGTAAAAAAGGAAAGACCGCCTTCGTCTATCCCGGTTCTGCAAATACCTACGTGGGGATGGGCCGGGATATCTGGCAGATGTTTCCCCGGGCCTTCGACCGCATTTCTCAAATGTCCGTCCAAATCGGTGAGCGGATGTGCGAACGCCTGCTCTACCCCAGAAGCTTTGAAAAACTGTCTGCCGACCGGCTAAAGCGTTGCGAGGCCAAACTGGCCGGTGACGGGGTGGCGATGTTCCAGACCGGTGTCGGATTCGCCGCCCTGAATACGCTGGTTGTCCGGGAGGATTTCCAGGTGCGCCCCGACATGGCGTTTGGGTACAGCCTGGGGGAATCCAGCATGCTGTTTGCCCTGGGGGTCTGGCAAGACGCAGACACCGTTTCCGAGGCCATGGCGGCCTCTCCTATTTTCCGGGAACAATTGTTCGGTCCCAAGACAGTCGTGCGTGAGGCATGGGGAATGCCGTCAGCACTTAGAGACGGCGCATTCTGGAGTACCTTTGCGCTTCGAGCGACGGTTGCCGACGTGACGGCGTGTCTGAAAGACGAGGACCGGGTTTACCTGACGATGATCAACACACCCGAAGAGGTCATTATCGCCGGAGACACTGCGGGCTGCGAACGGATGATTCGCCGACTTGGATGCGCCGCTTTCCGTCTGCCCTTTAACGGCGTGCTCCATTGCGAAGTTGTAGATGTCATTTACGACGCGTTTGTCGAATTGCACACCTTACCCGTTCACGAGGCGCCGGATATCGATTTTTACTCCGCGGTCGATTGCGCCCCCATCCGGCTGGATACCCGGTCGCTGGCCCACAACATCGGAAAGACCGTTAGCAACCGGGTCGACTTTCCCCGGATTGTGGACCGGGTCTACGGCGACGATGCCCGCATCTTCATCGATCTGGGCCCCAGGGGCACCGCCGCCGCCTGGATAGACCGCATCCTCCAGGACCGGCCCCACCTCGCCGTTGCCGTGGATCGAAAGGGCAAGGATAATTTTGTTTCCCTCGTCAAAAGCCTGGCACAATTGCTCAGCCATCGCGTCACTTTGGACCTGTCTTCGCTGTACGACACGTCCACTGCTCGGAAACAGAAATCTCTGGTCAAGACCGTTACGCCTGGGGGAGCGCGGATCGACGAGGCCATTCTCTCTGAAGAAAACAGGTTTAACCGCACGCCGGCGCTGCAAACCGGCCTCGAAGGCGCCGCACCCGCACCGGAGCAGGGTCGTTTGCCCGCGCTTGCGCCGCTTCCTCACGCGGATGGGGCGCCCGGCGTGAACAGCCTGCTGGATCAGGCGCTTACGCAGACCCGCTCCCGCGTCAGCCAGAGTCATGCCGCCTTCCTGACCCTGCGGGCCGAATCCCTCCGCCGGCTGGGGGAGATGGTCCGGCTTCAAACGGATGCGCTTGTACAAACGATGGTTGCGATCCCTTTGGCATCCGCTGCATACGGAATTGAACGCCACCCCAAACCTGTCCACACTGTTTGGAACGAAGCGGATCTGCTGGAGTTTGCTCAGGGCGACATTGCCAATGTTTTTGGGCCGGCCTATGCGGTTATCGACACCTATTCCAGGCGTGTCCGGCTGCCTACCCCGCCTTATCTCCTGGTCAGCCGGATCACCGATCTGAAAGGGGAGCGGGAGGTGTTCAGGCCGAGCGCTATTAGCACCGAATACGACATTCCGCAAAATGCCTGGTACACCGTAGACGGGCAGATCCCCTGGGCTGTGGCGGTGGAATCCGGCCAGTGCGACCTGCTGCTGATCAGCTACCTGGGCATTGACTTCGAATGTAAAGGCGAGCGCGTGTACCGCCTCCTGGACTGTACCCTCACTTTCTTAGACGATCTGCCCCGGGAAGGGGAGACCCTACGCTACGAGATCCGGATCAATTCTTTCTCCAGGAGCGGAGAGAGTCTCCTGTTCTTTTTTTCTTATGAGTGTTTTGTGAAAGACAGGATGGTCCTGAAAATGGACGGGGGCTGCGCCGGGTTCTTCTCCGATGATGAGCTGGACCAGGGGAAAGGGGTCATTTTCACCGAAGATGAGCAGGCCGCAAAACGTGCGATTCAGAAGCAATCGTTTGACCCGCTGCTCTCATGCCCCAAAACCGCCTTCGACCGGGAGGACCTGCTCCAGCTCATCCGGGGCGATCTGGGCGCCTGCTTCGGCAAGGGTTACGATCCGAACGGGCGCAACCTTTCCCTGCGGCTGCCCCCCGAAGCGATGCTTATGGTGGACCGCATTGCCTCGGTGGACCCCCGGGGCGGCGCCAGGGGACTGGGCCTGGTGGTCGCGGAAAAGGATCTGGCCCTGGACCACTGGTACTTTCCCTGTCATTTTAAGGACGACCAGGTTCTGGCCGGGTCGCTTATCGGTGAAGCCTGCGCCCAGGTGCTGCAGTTTTACCTGCTCTTCCTGGGGCTTCAGTCACGCACGGAGGACGCCCGGTTTCAGCCTATCCCCAATCTGCCCCAGGTGGTACGCTGCCGGGGGCAGGTCATCCCGTCCGATACCCGGCTGACCTACCGGATGGAAGTTACCGAAATCGGCCTGGCGCCCGAACCTTACGCCAAAGCGGACGTGGAAGTGATCTTAGAGGGCAAGACCGTCGTCCACTTTAAAGATCTGGGCATGCAATTGTCGGAAAAATGGGATTCGGGTCTGCGGCCCACCGAAAAGGTTCGCTCTGAACCCATCTCCAAATCCGTCCTGTTCGACGAAAGCCAGATCCGGGAATTCGCCACCGGTTCGATCCCAAAGTGTTTCGGGCCCGAATACCAGGTCTATGAAACCCGGCGGGCGCCCCGTACTCCGAACGGCGACTTGCAGCTTATCAGCCGAATCTTAGAGGTCCAGGGGCAACGCGGGGAATTCAGGCCCGATTCTCGCCTGATTGCCGAATACGACGTGCCCGCAGATCCGTGGTTTTACCGCCAGAATCCCTATCCAGGTCTGCCCTATTCCATTGCAATGGAAATGGCGCTTCAGCCCTGCGGGTTCCTGTCGGCCTATCTGGGATCGACCCTGCCTTATCCGGAAATTGACTTCTATTTCCGCAACCTGGACGGAGTGGGCCATTTGTTCAGAGAGGTTGACGTACGGGGCAAAACCCTTGCCAACCGGGTCCGTTTGCTGTCCTCAACTACCCTGGAGGGTGTGATCATTCAGAAGTTTGCTTTTGAGCTGGCCTGCGATGACGACCCCTTTTACCGGGGCGACGCCGTCTTCGGATATTTTATTGCCGATGCCCTGACCAACCAGGTCGGACTGGACAGTGGGGAAGAGGTGCGCCCCTGGTTTGAGACAGAAGGGGTTCGGGGCACGGAAATCGACCTGGACGGAGATGCGGGCCGCAGCGCCCTGCACGCCACACGACCCGACCGTCCTCACTTTCGCCTGGCGTCCGACCAGTTGCACTTTCTCGATAAGGCCCTGGTGATTCCCGACGGGGGACGCTACGGCCAGGGATACGTTTACGCGAATAAGAAGGTGAACCCTCGGGACTGGTTCTTTTTTTGCCATTTCTACCAGGATCCGGTGATGCCCGGTTCTCTGGGCGTGGAAGCCATCCTCCAGGCGATGCAGGTCTACGCTCTTCAGCAAGATCTGGGGAGCCGGTTCAAATCGCCCTGTTTCGGGACGGTTCCGAACCACCAGACGGTCTGGAAATACCGAGGCCAGATCGTGTCCACCAACGAGGAAATGGCACTTGAAGTACACATCAAGCAGGTCGAGCATCACGATCAACAGTGCGTGCTGATCGGAGACGCCAGCCTGTGGAAAGAAAGCATGAGGATCTACGAAATTCGGGATGCGGCCATCCGCATTGCAGAGGCGCAATGAACGCCCGCTTACTTTTGCCGGGCGGTTTGACAAATGTAAACAATTTGTTTATGTTCAAATTCCATAATACGGTCGTCGATTACCATTGACAGGAGGCAACGATGATCAGGAATGGTTTACCGCCGATTCACCCGGGAAAGTTCCTGCATGAAACACTGGAGGAGTTAGGCATCTCTCAGGCACATTTCGCTCGTGCTATTGGCGTTTCATCGATGCGAGTGTCGCATGTGGTAAACGGCACGCGCCCTATTTCAGCTGAATTGGCACTCTTATTCGGCCAAGCCCTCAGTCAGTCTCCACAGTACTGGCTCAACTTGCAGGCGGCCTATGACCTGAAAAATGCTGAGGCGACCCTGAGCAAACGGTTGAAGACGATTTCCGAACTATCACAGGTCTGAAGCTTCGTATGACTAACTACGCCACGAGTGCTGATACGAGCCGATACAGGCTGAGATATTGTCAAGAGTTGTGGATGAGATTTGAGCGTATCCCGATGAGTTAGGCTGCTTTTTTGATTTCTCCATCCTCAAATTCAACGCCCTGGACCACCAGTTCAACCAGCTTGTGGCTGTGCAACCGCTGCCAGTTTTTCTCCGCCTCGCTGGCCAGTTTATAGACCATCATCAGCGTGGCATTTCGAGAACCGCATCCCTTGGTCTGGCGGGTGCGATGCCTGACGGTGCCAAAGGTGGATTCAATGGGGTTGGTGGTTCTGATGTGTCGCCAGTGGGCGGCCGGAAAATCATAGAATGTGAAGAGCACATCCTTGTCTTTTTCCAGGCACTCACAGGCCTTGGGATACTTGGCTTGATAAAGGGCGATGAAGTCATCATAGGCTTTGAGGGCGTCCTCCTTGGTGGGTGAAAGATACATCTCGTGGATGCGTGTTTTGGCCTGGGCCTGGACAGATTTGGGCAGGTTGTCCAAAACGTTGGCTGTCTTATGCACCCAGCAGCGCTGATGACGGGTGATGGAGAACTCTTCTTCCAACGCTGCCCAAAACCCCAGGCTTCCATCGCCTATGGCAAGGGCAGGCGCCTCTTTCAGGCCTCTTTTTTTGAGATCTCTGAGCACGCCCTGCCAGGACAGTTTGCTTTCTCGATGCCCATCTTCGATGGCCAGCAATTCCTTACGACCGTCCTTGGTTGCCCCTATAATGACCAGCATACAGGGCCGATCCGGTTCCAGACGGACGTTGAAGTAGATGCCATCTGCCCAGATATACACATAGTGCTTCTCTGAAAGATCCCGATGTTTCCACCCCTGATACTCTTCATCCCAGATCTGTTTGAGCCGCACAATGTTGCCAGGGGATAACCCCGGGGCATTCTCGCCCAGGATGGCAGAAAGTGCCTCGGGGAAAGAGGACGTGGACACCCCCTTGAGATACAGGGCCGGTATCAAGGCATCGATGGAAGGCGCCCGACGCATATATTTGGGCAAAATGGCACTGGTAAACTGCTGTCCAAAACGCCGATCCAGCACCCGAGGCTGACGAATGGGAATCTTGCCCACACCCGTGAGAAGCTCTCGGGGTTTATGGGAACCATTTCTGACCACCTCTCGGCGACCCCCTACGTCTTTCTCGTCCTTAAAGCTTTCGATATAGGTCTCCACTTCAAACTCCAGGGCGGCTTGCAGCATCTTGCGGGCGCCGGCTCGAAGCAGATCCTCCAGGCTCAGGGTCACTTCATTTCTGACTATCTTCTCCACTTGGGAGGTTGTATATTGTTTCATGGAGCGTATCCTTTCTCCCTCGGCTGAGGGATTTGTGGTTATTCGATATTCAAGGATACGCTCATTTTTTATACCCGTCCACAACTTTCTAATATACCTCATACAGGCTTAGCGATCTGCTACCTTCTAATAATCCTAAAGATTTAGTACATGCACTAACTGTAGATCTGCTCACCTGTCAAATACCAAACAATCCGTTAAGTACGAACCTACTCCTAACGATTGCCACTTTTAGCTTTGTCGCCTTTGGTGCAGTCAATCACCTGTACTCAAAAAGTTTACATAGACTTACGCATGTTGTCAAAGCAACTTACACGCTACTTCTCTTTGTTTCGATTGGTTGGTCCCTGTATGTCCCTGCGATAATCTCACTGATTGACATTGCCCCACTCATTTTACATAAGAAATCTTACAAAAAATATTTTGAAATGGTCGGTTTTTCCGGCAGATCACTTGCCCTTTTAATCGGCTTCGTGAAAATTTATGGTACTGTGGAATTATGGTTATTTGGTCTCTTTGTTTTAACCTATTTAGCACTTACCTTTATCTATTATAAAGAGAGAGAACAGCGTATTGCTGACAAAGAACGCTTTAACTATAAGTGGGCACATTCTTTTGAACATATTGCGATCTGGATTTATTTCTATTTGCTCAACTTACCCAAGCTTAATCATGAGCTGGCCTGGTCCCTTGTGACAGTCTATCTTCTCCTGACCGCAATAATTCCTCTTTTGGTCGGATTCTTTACAAATCTGTATATTCTGGTCTCATGGAAACGCAAATTACCATGTTGGTTCGCGAGCGAACTTGAATCCCACTATATGAAAAAAGTCCACAATAACGCACTAAGCCCGAAGTTGTATCATTATATTCAAAAGCCTTATAATCATAGATTAGCCATTTCTATGGTTAAATGGCATGATATTGAAAGAATGGTCGACAATACCGCAATCAACGACAGTTTTGACCTTGCGATTGGCGTGTTATCTGGTGGTGCATTTATTACCAAATACGTAGCGCAAGTCCTGGGTATCGATCAAATTCATTATGTTCATTCAAGGTGCTGGAGCCAAGTCTCGCTGATGACAACACTAATGAAGACTGCCAGATATCTTTCACATGGCCAGGTAAATATGGAAAGCATTGATATTGACAAGATAGATTTGACCGGTAAAAGGATACTCCTCATTGATGACTCCGTCGCAACAGGGTCAACTATGAAAATAATAAAAAAGGAATTAGAGTCGCTAAACGCTAGAGAAGTGAAAACATTCGCGATTTATTGTCATGAGAACCATCTGACAGACTATTATTTCAGAGCTGGGCGAGTACCATTCATTTGGCCTTGGGGTTTTGAAGTAGATTAGTATTGGAGAAAAGAACCCATGAATACTTCATACACGCTTTCATCGACCCGGCTCCAATCCACTCCCATCGCCATTGTCGGCATGGCCTGCATCTTCCCCCAGGCCAAAGATATGGCCCAATACTGGGACAATATCGTACGGGAGGTCGATTGCATCACCGACGTCCCCGCTTCGCGCTGGCAGGCGGAAGACTACTTCGACCCCGACCCGAAGGCCCCCGACAAGACCTACTGCAAGCGGGGAGGGTTTCTGCCGGAGGTGGATTTCGACCCCACGGAATTCGGTCTGCCGCCCAACATCTTAGAAGTAACCGACGCCTCTCAGCTCCTGTCTCTGGTTGTGGCCAAAGAAGCGATGGAAGACGCCGGGTACGGCGAGGGCAGGGCCTTCGACCGGGACCGGGTGGGTGTGATCTTAGGGGTTGGAGGCGGGCAGAAGCTGATTGTGCCCCTGGCGTCGCGGCTGCAGGCCCCCATTTGGCGCAGGGCGCTGGAAAGCAGTGGGGTGTCGGAGGCGGATGCTGAAAAAATCGTGGAAAAAATCAAAGCCGCCTACGTTCCCTGGGAAGAAGATTCGTTTCCCGGGCTGCTGGGCAACGTTATTGCCGGCCGCATTGCCAGCCGGCTGGACTTAGGCGGGACCAACTGCGTGGTTGATGCGGCCTGCGCCGCTTCTCTGGGCGCGGCCAAAATGGCCGTCAGCGACCTGGTTGAAGGCCGGAGTGATATGGTCATCACCGGGGGGGTGGATACCGACAACTCGATTTTTATGTATATGTGTTTCAGCAAGACGCCCGCCTTTACACCCGGAGACCACGCGCGGCCCTTCGACGCGGATTCGGACGGCATCTTGATCGGCGAGGGGATCGGGATGCTGGTGCTCAAACGTCTAACGGATGCCCGGCGGGACGGCGACCGCATTTACGCGGTTATCCGGGGCATCGGGACTTCCAGCGACGGCCGTTCCAAGAGTATCTACGCACCCCGGGAGGCCGGACAGGTTAAGGCGTTGAAACGCGCGTACGAAGATGCGAGCGTGGCTCCGGAAACGGTCTCGCTGATCGAAGCCCACGGCACCGGCACCCGGGCAGGCGATGTGTGCGAAGTCGCAGCTCTGAAAGAGGTTTTCGCCGACGGGAAAACGCATCAGATCGCCCTGGGCAGCGTGAAGTCCCAGATTGGCCATACCAAGGCCGCCGCGGGCGCCGCCGGACTTATCAAAACCGCCCTGGCGCTTCACCACAAGGTGCTGCCGCCCACCCTTCATGTGGAAAAACCCAACCCGAAGCTGGATCTTGATGGGTCCCCGATTTACCTCAATACGCAGGCCCGGCCCTGGTTTCGAGGGTGCGATCAAAGCCCCAGGCGAGCCGGGGTCAGTTCTTTCGGGTTCGGCGGCACCAACTTTCACTTTGTGCTGGAAGAATATGACGCCGACCCGGACGGCCCCTATCGTTTGCAGGGGGTTCCCCGGACGGTTCTTCTGTACGCCGATACCGTATCTGATCTGGTGAGTTGCTGTGAAGCCGCACTGGCCGATCTTGAATCCGAGGACGGCGACAGGGCGTTTTCGGCTCTCGCTGACGGGTCCATGAATATTCCGGCAGAAGCGCCCAGAATCGGGTTTGTGGCCGATTCCGTTTCAGAAGCCCGCAGCTTGCTTGCTGCCGCGATCGATGGCTTAAAAACAGGAGGCGAGGCCTGGGAACGCGCCGAGGGCATCTATTATCGGGAGCGCGCCCTTCCCGAGGGGGCAAAGGTCGTGGCTCTGTTTCCGGGGCAGGGGTCGCAATATTTTGGGATGGGCCGGGAACTGGTGCTCAACTTTCCCGAGCTTCGGCAGGCCTGGGAAACAGTGGACGGCCTGTTTGGACCATCTCCGATCAGCCGTACGGTCTTCCCGTCACCCGCCTTCGACGATGTCGGGCGGTCCGCCCAGGCCGAAGCGCTGAGGCGCACCGAACACGCACAGCCGGCTATCGGAGCGTTCAGCGCCGGGCTTTACAAACTTTTGCAGGCGGCCGGTTTCCAACCCGATTTTGTCGCCGGTCACAGTTTTGGCGAATTGACCGCGCTCTGGGCTGCGGGTGTGTTCACCGATGCGGACTTTTTTGCTCTGGCCAGGGCCAGGGGCGCGGCAATGGCGCCTCCCGACGATCCCGATTTCGACGCCGGGACTATGCTGGCCGTCCGGGCATCCACAGTGGAAGTCGAAGCGGTCGTTGGCGCCCTCCCGGACATCACGGTTGCCAACGACAATGCCGACAACCAGGTGGTGCTCGCCGGTCCAACGGATCGTATTGAAGCCGCCCGGCAGACTCTTGAGGCCAGAGGCATCTCCGGCGTGCTGCTGCCGGTATCCGCCGCTTTCCATACTCCTCTGGTGGCCCATGCTCAGCAGCCCTTTTCAGATGCGCTTAAAACGGTTAGTTTCCATAGGGCTGAACTCCCGGCCTATGCCAACATCACGGCGGCGCCATACCCCGACCACCCGCAATCCGTGCGCAAAATGCTCCGGGAACACCTCCTGAAGCCGGTGCGCTTTCGGGAGGAGATTGAGCGGATCTATGCCGACGGTGGGTTCTGTTTTGTGGAGGTCGGCCCCCGGGGCGTGCTCACCAATCTGGTGAAAAAGATCCTGAAAGGCCGGCCCCACCTGGCCGTGGCCCTCAATGCTGCTGCGGACCGGGACAGCGACCGCCAGCTGCGCCAGGCCATCGTCCGGCTGCGAGTGGCGGGTCTGCCGCTGGCAGATGTTGATCCCTACCGGCGGGACCGGCCCCCCTCAACCAGGAAGAACCGAATGGCCGTGCGTTTGAGCGGGTACAATTTTGTGAGCCAGAAAACCCGCGATGGCTTCGACCGCGCCTTGCAGGACGGGCATCGAATTCAGGCGACGGACGCCGACCCCACGCTCCAATCTACGGCCGGATCGGACGCATCTGCATCCCGGCATGTTTCCGCTGAACCCATACCGGAAGCCGACAATCCGGATCCCGCACCGGGCGTGCAGGTGCAAGCCCGTACCATTCAATCAGGAGAGACTATGCCTTCTATGGAAACGCCAATGAACCAGCCCAACTCAAATATAGATCCTGGATTTCGCCAGCGGATGCTGGAGAGCCTGGAACGCAGCCTCGCCCAGTTCTACACCCTTCAGGCGGAGACCCTGCGCGTCCACGAGCAGTATCTCCGGGGGCAGATGGAATACGCCAGAACGTTTTTCCAGTTGATCCAGCAGCAGTATGCCCTCCTGGGGCAAGGCGCCATCCCTTCGTTCGATCCTGGTCCCGCCGAGGCGCCACCGGCGCAACAACAACCCGTTCAGCCCGTTGTCCCACCTCCTCCGCCCCCCACGCCGCTTTGGAGCGATGGGTCTGCCGGGCTTCAGCCTCAACCCGGCGCAGACCCGGGCTTTGCCGCCCCACCGGTAGACGGCCGGCAGCTATTCGACGCGCCCTCTCTGTCTCCGAGCGTCCCGCCTCACGGCAATGCACCTGCCGCACCTCCGGTCCAATCCGCCGGACAGCAACCGGCCCCCGAGCAACCGGTTGCCAATCCTGTGCCTCTGTCAGATGATCCGTCCGGTAACGGCCCTGCACAATCCCCGGCGCCTGCACCTTCGATGGGTTCTCCGAAGGCGCCGGCCGAGGGTCCGGACGCCGAAGCTCTGACCCGATCGATGCTGATGATCGTGAGTGAAAAGACGGGGTACCCCGAAGATGTGCTGGAACTGGATATGGACATCGAGGCCGACCTGGGGATCGACTCGATCAAGCGAGTGGAGATTCTGGGGGCGATGCTGGAGGCCCATCCGGATTTGCCCCAGGTGAACCCCGAAGACCTGGCCGAACTGCAAACCCTCGCTCAGATTGTGGATTACATGAAGAACCAGGCGCACGCTTAGACGCAAGGCTGTTCTTGTGTGATGGAAAATATAAGGGGACAAAGGCAAGAACAACCACGTCCCAACCTTCCCCCTCTTACGACTGCGAGGGGAAAACTGAAATGACCTTCCGAATAAAAAATAAAATCGATGTTTGGACTTGACCCGTTTCGGTGGGTACCTTATCTCTTGGGAGAAAGGAGATCCACTATGCCGCCAACACGTCCACCTTATCCACCTGAGTTCAAAAAGCAAATGGTCGAATTGGTTCGAGCCGGTCGTACGCCAGGAGAGCTGGCCAAAGAGTTCGAGCCCTCAGACCAGACGATCCGGAACTGGGTGGTACAGGCCGACCGAGACGAGGGCCTTCGAGAAGACGGTCTGACCAGTGATGAGCGAGAGGAGTTGCGCCGTCTTCGTCGCGAGATTAAGCAGTTACGCATCGAGCGTGAGATCTTGTCAAAAGCAGCAGCCTGGTTCGCTCAGGAGACCAACACGATCCCCAGAAAGCCTTCCAGTTCGTGAAGGCGCACCAGGCAAAATGGCCAATTACCACGCAATGCCGAGTCCTGGGTGTCTCCCTCAGTGGGTATTATGCGTGGCGAGGACGCCCCCCATCGCCAAGAGCAAAGGTCGATGCGGATCTCAAGGAACAGATTAAGGCTTTTCATGCCCGTTCTGATTCTACCTACGGAGCCCCCAGAATCTGGGAAGATCTGGCAGCATTAGGCATCCGTATAGGCAAAAAGCGTGTCGCCCGTCTGATGGTTGAGATTGGTATCTTCGGGGTGAGCCGTCGAAAGGGTATCAGAACCACCCGTAAGGGAAAAAAGGCTCAAAAAGCCCCTGATCTGGTCAAGAGAGACTTCACTGTTGAAGCCCCAAATAAACTCTGGGTGGCCGATATTACCTACGTACCAACCTGGGCGGGCTTCCTGTATCTTGCTGTGGTTATCGATGTCTTTTCCCGCCGAGTCGTGGGCTGGACGATGGCTTCGACGCTCCAGAGTGAGTTGGTTTTGTCTGCTTTGAATATGGCACTTTGGCAGCGTCATCCTTGTGGGGTGATCCACCACTCCGACCAGGGATCTCAGTATACTTCACTTGCCTTCGGTAAACGCTGCGATGAGGCGGGTATACGTCCCTCAATGGGTTCTGTAGGCGACTGCTATGACAACGCACTGTGTGAAAGCTTTTTCGCCACCCTCGAATGTGAATTGATCGACCGCCGTTGTTTTCGTACCCACAAGGAGGCCAGATTGGCTATTTTTGAGTATATTGAGGGCTGGTATAATCCCCATCGTAGGCATTCATTGGACTTGACCCGTTTCGGTGGGTACCTTATCTCTTGGGAGAAAGGAGATCCACTATGCCGCCAACACGTCCACCTTATCCACCTGAGTTCAAAAAGCAAATGGTCGAATTGGTTCGAGCCGGTCGTACGCCAGGAGAGCTGGCCAAAGAGTTCGAGCCCTCAGACCAGACGATCCGGAACTGGGTGGTACAGGCCGACCGAGACGAGGGCCTTCGAGAAGACGGTCTGACCAGTGATGAGCGAGAGGAGTTGCGCCGTCTTCGTCGCGAGATTAAGCAGTTACGCATCGAGCGTGAGATCTTGTCAAAAGCAGCAGCCTGGTTCGCTCAGGAGACCAACACGATCCCCAGAAAGCCTTCCAGTTCGTGAAGGCGCACCAGGCAAAATGGCCAATTACCACGCAATGCCGAGTCCTGGGTGTCTCCCTCAGTGGGTATTATGCGTGGCGAGGACGCCCCCCATCGCCAAGAGCAAAGGTCGATGCGGATCTCAAGGAACAGATTAAGGCTTTTCATGCCCGTTCTGATTCTACCTACGGAGCCCCCAGAATCTGGGAAGATCTGGCAGCATTAGGCATCCGTATAGGCAAAAAGCGTGTCGCCCGTCTGATGGTTGAGATTGGTATCTTCGGGGTGAGCCGTCGAAAGGGTATCAGAACCACCCGTAAGGGAAAAAAGGCTCAAAAAGCCCCTGATCTGGTCAAGAGAGACTTCACTGTTGAAGCCCCAAATAAACTCTGGGTGGCCGATATTACCTACGTACCAACCTGGGCGGGCTTCCTGTATCTTGCTGTGGTTATCGATGTCTTTTCCCGCCGAGTCGTGGGCTGGACGATGGCTTCGACGCTCCAGAGTGAGTTGGTTTTGTCTGCTTTGAATATGGCACTTTGGCAGCGTCATCCTTGTGGGGTGATCCACCACTCCGACCAGGGATCTCAGTATACTTCACTTGCCTTCGGTAAACGCTGCGATGAGGCGGGTATACGTCCCTCAATGGGTTCTGTAGGCGACTGCTATGACAACGCACTGTGTGAAAGCTTTTTCGCCACCCTCGAATGTGAATTGATCGACCGCCGTTGTTTTCGTACCCACAAGGAGGCCAGATTGGCTATTTTTGAGTATATTGAGGGCTGGTATAATCCCCATCGTAGGCATTCATCAATCGCATACCACTCACCGATGACATATGAAAAACAGCATCAAACACGGGCTTGAAGCCCAAGCCCTAAACACTCCACCAAAACGGGGCAACTCCACATCAATCGCATACCACTCACCGATGACATATGAAAAACAGCATCAAACACGGGCTTGAAGCCCAAGCCCTAAACACTCCACCAAAACGGGGCAACTCCAGTTTGCATCATTGGCGCTGGCTGGTCTGGATTACTGGCCTGTAAATATGCATTGGAAAACAACCTCAGTACTGTAGTTATAGAACAGAGAAACAACCTGGGCGGAGTATGGAATTATAGCGAAGCCCCAGACATTATCACAGTGATGGACTCGACCATCACCTCAAGTTCGGCGACAGTCACAGAAGCGGCCGACTTCCCAATGAACCCGGAGATCGGGCAATTTATGCATAGAAAGGATATCCAGACCTATTTAGAAAACTATGCTGAGCACTTCGATCTGTATCGTCACATTCACTTCAGCCAGAGAGTTGAGAAAGTTGAAAAACAAGAGGAGTGGGTGGTTCACTGTAAAGATAGCTGCTATCATAGCAGATTTCTTGTTGTGTGTGCAGGACCGTATCAGAAGAAAAGGGATAAGATAGAAGAGATTCGAGGTTTTGCCGGTCAAGTCACTCACATTGGCACCATCAAGTCAATCCTTCCGGACAGGTACTGTAGTCGAGATCATGCCCTCGTATACGGTGGTGGAGAAAGCGCCAGTGATGTCGTAGAGTTGCTCGCAAAAACCCCTGCCAGAATTACCTGGGCGATTCCAAATGGACAACATTTTTTTCGTAAGGCCAATATTTTTGACAGACTGGCTCCGGGGGAGTATCGTCAGACAGACAATCCGTTGGATGAAGCCGCTTCAAAGTGTATTCAAGCTTTCTGCTCGATGACTTCACTGACGAAATCAAAACCGGGCATGAAATGGCTCTGCACTGTGGGTTCAACCGGATCCTTCCTGGGGTATGAAGGACATGGCATTCCCGAATGGAAAAAAGGGGTACCTTTCTTGCATGCCATGATCAACAAGAACGGCCACGTCATCGAACATGTATATACAGGGCGAGCTACGGCACAGGGAAAAATAGCCTCCTGCGAGGGGTATACTGTCACATTCGAGAATGGCCAATCCGATGACTTCAGTCATGTAATCCTATGCACCGGCTACGAATCTACGTTCCCCTATCTGCCCCCCCAATATGCCCAAAAATCTCTTCAAGAGCGTTTCAAGCTTATCTTTGACCCGGACGACACTTCGTTGTTGTTTATCGGGTATGCCAGACCGAATTTAGGCTCAATTCCTTTGATGGCCGAGACCCAGTGTCTGTATGCGTTTAAGGTGCTGAGTGGGAAAACGACCCTGCCCGACCAGGCTGAAATGTGCACCGAAATACAAAAGGATATGGATGACAACGACCGCTTTTTCTTAAGTAAGCGGCGTGCGGACGGCCTGGTCTATCCATTTATCTATGGTTACGATCTTGCCAATCTTGCCGGGGTTAATCCCAGTTACGCCAGGATCTTTTTTGAAAGCCCACTCGCGTTTTTTAAAACATATTTCTCTCCCCTGAGTGCCGCCCATCTTATCCTGAAAGACAAAACAAGGCGTCGGCAAGCTATAGACCTGATATGGAGCCACCAGAAAGCAAAATGGCTCGTGTTGCCATGGGTGTACCTTATAGCAAGACTGCTCAGAATTGATCCGATTCTGCATCTTCTGCAAGAACGGAAGTACAAAAAACAGCTTTGGAAGAACAAGCGTCAGCTTCAAGCAATTGATCACGGCCGTAAGAGGTAGGTTTCCATACGTGTGGACATTGAGCCTGGATATTCACGCAGTGCCTGGATATCTGTTCGTGATGCTCGTGTCTTTCTCTCTTTTGCATCCTCAAGGGCACATTTCACATGCAATAGTTCGGCCACTTTTAAGCAGCAATTTTGCCATAATCCCGCAGTTTTTGGTATTGGGGAGATTTTTTAATCAAATTTAGGTCGAGGTCTAACATTAAAAAAATATTCTGGAGAAAATACGTGTTGAAATAACAGGCTTTTACACTGGCCATGGAAAAGGGTATGGGTCTCGTATCTGATTGGGCTTGTAAGTGTTCCGTTTTGGCTAAATTGAGGGTTGTCAAAGAGGCATTAAAATGGAAAGCCAGCCGTTTTTGATCTCTGGCTTGACAGTCGCACAATCCGGTGAACTGTTTGGCATCTCTGAAAATAAATTCAATTTGGAAACGCGCTTTGTAATATCTGACAATCGTCTTGGCACTTAGGTCTTTGTCGGTTGAAAACAAGATCGCATATTTCTTCTTGTCCTTGTTCGTGTGATCCAGCAAGACGACGGCTTTCAAATTGCGTTTTAAGGAGACGTGATTCAAGACAAGACTGTAAATGGCGATGCCATCTTGTGTTTGGATATATGAAAACCGAGACAGGTCCTGCCAGTTGACTTTGCCGTCATAGGTCTTGTGCCTTCCGCTTCCCTTTTCCCGTTTTGGTCCGGTGTAGAGATAGCGCATATTGGCGTCGCAGCGCAATTTGCCGATCTGGTGTAGATCCAAATCACGGACGCCATCAACAAATTTCTTCTTGCTAAAATAGCCATCGACAACGGTATATTTTTCATTCTCTAACAAGCTGGGTTTGACATCACTCAGGTGCTGTAAATACTGATCTGTTAGGGTTTCGACGTCTTCTGCCTGTTTGGAGCTTTGCTTTTTCGACTTGGCTTTCCCCTTTTTTTTGGTGCCCTTTTTCTTGACGGTCCTTTTCTTTTTATTGACCTTGACGACATCCTGTTTAGGCTTAGACTCAGACATTTGGCGTTCATCTCCAGGATCGGTTTGACGAACGGACAGCGTAAAGCCTGTGTTTCTCAAAACATCCACGATGGCCACACTGGAGACTTCCAACCCCTTTTCGCTCCGACGATGACAACCGTTCCAGAAATAATCCAGACCATAGGTCTGCTTGCCCGACTTGGACACAAAAGAAGCATCTAACACGATGATCCGTTCACTTTCTCTGCCCAGGCTTTCATTGATCACCGCTCGGTTGAAGGCCACAAATTCAAAGGGTTTGGCAAACTGGCGTGAATACGTCTTCTGTGACAAAGGAGAGTAACGCGATAGGTTACGAAAATTGATCTTGCCGTGAGCTGTTAGGATCGCTGTAAACACAGCCATCAGAAACTTTTTTTGAGGCTTGGAAATCTTGAAACTCTTGAGTATCTTTTCTGCCAGTTCCATTGTGCCGTCTCTCCAGATAAAGGGTATCGTTGACGTGGTGGTCTATGATACCTAATCTGCGTGAACGGCACTTTTTTGTCAAAGAAAACTGTCCGCCATATTGACATGCTGATCTTCGAGCGAAATAGCATCCTTTATCTTTCCCTGATTATCACCAGCAGCTTTCTGGCCATTCAAGTTCATCCGGCCCTCTTCTTGCTCTGGCCTGGCATCCTGATTTTGGACGATGTCCTTTATTTCTTTTTTTCGAGGTCTCTCTTCGATACGGAAATCGCCATTCAAAGAGGCTATCAATTCCCCTATCTCTTCTTCGATGACCAATCAGGCGCCGGCCGGGATCTCGGATTCAATTTGTACGATGGAGATCTTTCTAAATCACGCACACAATCCCAGCAGGACAAATGGGATTTCATGCTGAAAGAACTCTGCCTGCGGCCCGGCGACACCCTCATTGACATTGGCTGTGGATATGGAGATTGGCTGAACTATGCCAGGGGGAAAGGCATTCATGAGATCGGTGTCAATATTTCACCCGAACAGAGCGCCTATTGCGAGCAACAATACGGCATTGAAGTCATCTGCGCCAACTGGAAGGACATCCTTGAAAACACCGCCCTCCAGGACAAGCTGTACGGCAGGTTCGATGCGGTCACTTTCATGGATACGGTAGAGCATTACGTCCCCTCAAAGTATCGGAATAACAAGGCCATGCAGGGTCGTATCTACAGCAGCATGTTCGAACTCGCCCATAACCTTCTGAAACCTCAATCCCGTGTGAATCGCGTATTTATCTCATGTTTGCATCTTATCAGACTCGCTGAAGACCTGCGCGGCTATCTGAGCTGCTATTTTCAGACCCGATACCATTCCGGATTTTACCCTATATCAGACGACGGTTTAACGCAATGGAGCCGTGAATATTTCTCGGAGATCGCCAGGTATGATAAAACCGAAGACTACCGGCTTACTTCTGTTTTTGACGACAAGCATTTCGGCTCTCCGAAAGTCCGATGGAACCGGAAGAGGCTTCTCCTGGTTCCCCTGTTATTCTTGATCGACCCGCATCACATCCACAAATGGCTGGAATTGAAAACCGATGCCTGGATGTGGCACTTTGGAAAAGATGCTTTCTCGCCCATCTATAACAATGCCTATCAAAAAACGCTGCGTCATGTCACGCTGTGGTGGATTGTGTTTGAGAAAAGATGAAGTTGAGGTGTATAGATTTCTAATCGCTTAATATGGTGGAGACTATGTCCAATTCTACCGTCGAGTTATCGCTGGACCGGGCCAAGAAGGTCTACAAATACTTTTTCATAGCTACCACGCTCATTGTGCTCTTCGTCTTCTTCGAGCCGACGTTGAATCGTCTCGCAGAAGGCGAATGGATAAGAGGCAGGTTTCATTACGTGTGGACATTAAGCCTGGATATTCACGCAGTATTTGGATATCTGTTCGTGATGCTCGTGATGGTACAGGTGTTCATGGGCTATCGACAGAAGAGCAAACCCAATCTCACACCATTTCACAGGAAGCTTGGGAAATTGCTGTTCTATATCATCATTCCTGCATTCGCGCTGACAGGAGCGTGGGTGTCCATTGAGCGCAGCACAACCATTCCTCCAGAGCTAAGTGTAATTTTTCGACGAGATCGGATGATGGGTCGAATTGCCTTGTTTCAGCTACTGGTCTTCTTCTTATGGTACGCGGTCAGAAGCCTCAGAGCGATCAAACGACGAGACGTTCCGAGCCACCTGGATGCAATCCTCGGAGCGTTCGTCCTGGCAAGTGGAATCGCCGTCATCCGCTTTCTGTACTTTCTCTTCTGGGCGACGCGAGGTGGTGCGCCGTTCTCGGTTGTGGGCATGTACCTCATCACTGTCTTTATCATGTGCGTTCAGCTTGGAGTAGCCTATCGTTTGGCGGGTCGGTTTCAGCAGAACAAAATGCCTTTGTTCTGCCTGGCCGCCGTGACGATCCTCTACGCAGTTCTGGGCGCAAATCATTATGATTTCATGGATGTCGAGTAGACGGTAGTTGGTGGGAGTCGACCATCGGCGCTTTCAGCGTGATGAGATACCAGACACCCCATAGGATTTTTGCTATGCACGCAAACGGTAACAGGCTGCAATACAGGGGCGCGTTTCCAAACGGCAACCTGGCCTGGGAAGGCGCTCTGGATGCCGTCGTCTACGAGGAAGCGGACGTGCGAGCAAAGCTCCTGGACCTGGACCGGACCTGTTACGTGGTCAGAAACAGCGACCGCATCGGTCTGACCTGGGAAGGCTGTCTGGTTCCGGCCGGGGATCAAAAAAACGGGCAGATCGAATACATGATGTCCGTGCCTCCCATACGGCCCGAGTACCTGGGGGACCCGGACTTTATGGCCTTTCACGGGGTGAGATACCCCTATTATACCGGATCGATGGCCAACGGCATCGCCTCTGAAGAAATGGTTATTGCCCTGGGGCGGGAAAAGATTCTGAGTTCCTTCGGGGCCGCCGGGCTGCCGCTTCCCCGCCTTGAGGCCGCCATTTGCCGCATCCAGGAGGCCCTCCCGGAAGGGCCTTATGCTTTCTGTTTGATCCACAGCCCCAACGAACCGGCCCTGGAGCGGGGCGCCGTGGACCTTTACCTGCAGTATGGGGTCAGAACTGTTGAAGCTTCCGCTTTCCTGGATCTCACGCCTCACATCGTCGCGTACCGGGCCTCGGGCCTCGGGCTGGATGGGGAGAATCGAATCGAGGTTCAGAACCGGATCATTGCCAAGGTTTCACGGCGAGAGGTGGCCGCCAAATTTCTGCAGCCGGCCCCGGCCCGTATGCTGGAGGAATTGGTTGCTCAGAGCCGGATCACCGATCAGCAGGCCGGACTGGCCGAAAAGGTGCCTATGGCCGACGATATTACCGTTGAAGCGGATTCGGGCGGACACACCGACAACCGGCCGCTGGTGTGTCTGCTGCCGTCGATTCAGGCATTGCGGGATGAGATACAGGAAAAATACGGGTATGAAAGGCGGGTGCGGGTGGGCGCTGCGGGAGGGATCGGTACGCCGGTTTCAGCGCTGGGGGCCTTTATGATGGGGGCGGCCTATGTGGTGACCGGATCGATCAACCAGGCGTGCGTGGAGGCCGGCACGTCTTCTTATACCAAACAGGCCCTGGCGCAGGCCGATATGGCCGATGTGATGATGGCCCCGGCCGCGGATATGTTTGAGATGGGCGTCAGGCTCCAGGTGCTCAAACGGGGCACGCTTTTTCCGATGCGGGCGCAGAAACTCTACGAGCTTTATAAGAATTATGACGCAGTCGAAGACATTCCCGTGGATGAACGGGCCAAGTTAGAGCAGCAGGTGTTCCGGAAAAGCCTGGAGGAGGTCTGGCAGGAGACCGTGGCCTTTTTTACAGAGAGGGACCCCGAGCAGATTCGACGGGCCCTGGAAAATCCCAAACGGAAAATGGCCCTTATCTTCCGCTGGTACCTTGGCCTTTCCTCCGAATGGGCCAATGCCGGAGAACAGGATCGGACGATGGACTACCAGATCTGGTGCGGGCCTTCCATGGGCGCTTTCAACGACTGGACGAGAAACTCCTATCTGGCCGATCCGGACAACCGGCGCGTGGTGGATGTGGCCAGGCATATTATGACCGGCGCTTTATACCTGTACCGGCTGCAGGACTTAAAATGCCACGGGCTGCACATCCCGGCCTGTTTTGAAAATTACCGCCCCGTCCCTTTCCAATAAAACGCCCTTCCCGGATTCGCGCCCGCTCTCTTCCCTCCTTCGATCTCTTCGATTATATCTGGTATTTCGTCGTTTTTTTCGATTCGGACGATTCGGCTTGAATGGCATCCTGATAAGCCCCCTGATATTCGGGGGGCAAGAGCCGGGCGACTTCGGCCATGATACGGTCTGTAAACTCCTGCAATTCACCGATTTTCATTTTTCGGGCCGGCAGTTCGATGAGCGGACCAAACCGGATGTGGACGGGCACCCGGCGAAGCCGTTTCCAATAGTCCCAGGCGCGTTCCTCACCGTAGATCGCCATGGTCAGGATAGGCGCGGGCGCCCGGTTCGCCATATACGCAATGCCGGGCAGCCCGCTGCTGAGCCCGTGGACACTGCGTCCGCCTTCGGGTGTAAGCCCAAGGATGCCTCCCGACCGCAGCACTCTCAGGCCCTGGGCGATGGCCTTCCTGTTGCTTTTATGCCGGGTTGCTTCGGTTTTGCGCGAGGTCACGAAAATCACCTGTCCGACCCGGGTCAAGAACCAGCCAAAAAAAGGCGTTGTTTGAAACCTGTTGGTAACAAAGGGGATGGTGCGCCGGGGGGCGATGCTAAAATACAGGATGATATCAAAAAGGTGCAGGTGATTGGAGGCCGCCACAAAAGCGTCCGTTGATGGAATTTTCTCAAACCCTTCGACATGCACCCTGGCCAGCACCCTGATCACCGCAGAGAAGGCTTTCTGAAACAGCCGCTGGTGGAACGACCATCGGGAATAATCCAGGGCGGCGTAATCGATATCCGTCATGAGACCGGGTTCTCGTTTTCCAGCGCATCGTCAGACTTGAGCGCCTCTTCTATCTGCGCTTTCCGGGTGGCATCATCCTGCGCCCGAGCATCACTGATGGCCACGGCCGTTTGCAGCGCAAAGCCGGACAGGGTTTGCAACGCACCCGCTTCAACAGGGCCGGGAGCCGCCACTTCAATCAGCCCCAGCACATATTCATCCCAGAGGATGGGGATGAGGACGACGTTTGAATCTCCCGTTTCATCGGAAGCGTCAGTAGAGACGGCCCTGCGGTGATCCCGAACTTCATTCGCCATTTCCCGGAAGGCCGGCGAAGGGGTAAGCCGGTCCAACTGATCCTGATCGACACTTATCCCGGGTTCAAAAACTCCGATTGCAGCCGCCGGGTTGAATTCTCCGTGTTCCTCCAGGTAAATCGCAGCCCTGTTCAGATCCACCACACCGGTGATCCCTTCCAGGATGACATTCAGGGTTTCGTGCAATGAGTGGACCGTGAGGAGCTGCTGCGAGATCCGGTCTCTGCCCTCCAGTTCCCTGGCTTTGGATTGAAGCTCGCGGGTACGGGTTTCTACCTGCTGCTCCAGAAGGGCGTTGAGCTGTGCCATCTCCCGGTTTTTCTCCGCCAGTTCCCGCGCCAGCCACGCCCGCTCCAGATGGGCCTGAACCCGAATCAGCACCTCTTCCTGTCGAAAAGGTTTGGTCATGTAATCCACACTGCCTGCCCGGAATCCCTCCACAACATTGGCCGCCTCTCCCAGCGCGGTTAGAAAAATGACCGGAATCTCCCGCGTGGCATCCTCGTTTTTCAACCGCCGGCAGGTCTCAAACCCATCGATGCCGGGCATCATCACATCCAGCAAAATCAGGTCCGGCAGAGAGCGGGCAGCAATCTCCAAACCATTCTCTCCACTGGTGGCCACCTGCACCTGGTAGCCGGCATTTTCCAGAATCAGGATCAGCACACCCAGATTGGCCGGGACATCGTCTACAATCAGGATGCTGGATCCCCTCGGATTAAAGCGTGAATCGGCCATGGTCTATTTCCTCTGAAACGATGAGATTTTTTCCACGTCGTCACTTTGCCATCTCCCAATCTCTTCCATCGTATAGGTATACCCGGCTTCCGCAATCTGTTCAAGGGTATCCCAGGCAAACCGCCCGAACCCTTCAATCGGAGGACGCAGGTAAAAATCGGCTTCCCGCTTCTGGACTCTGGTTCTTCGGACGCTGTTGAGTTCTACAGAGCGCATGACCACATGCATCAAAGATGGCACGGATTCGGTCGTGGAAAATGGATTCAGCCTGTTGAAAAGCAGCCGCCATCCCGACAGGGTTTCGTAGTCCGGCCTGTTTGCTTCCTTCTCTTCTACTCCCACGCTGGTGTCCGACGCAATCACATACCCATCGCAAAACTGCCGCATCACATCGGTCGGCAAATTGTTCAGCAGGACCCCATCCACATACATATCCCCTCCCTCAAGCAGGGGCGGCAATGCCACCGGTATCGATATACTTGCCCGGACGCCTTTCCACAGCAGGCCGTTGCTATGGACATTGGCCTCGGCCCGGGTCAGGCTGCTGGACATGCTGAAATAATTCAGCCACAGGTCTTCGACCCGGATATCGCCGAACATCGCCCTGAGCATCGCGTTCACTTTTCTGTCGGTCAGCAGGGCGACCATCGGGAAGGTATAGGAGGTAAACGGCTTTGAATCGACCCACCCCTTTCGGGTGGCGGCCAGCATGGCTTTGTAGTCCAACCCCAGGGCGTACTGGGCTGCCACGACCGATCCCATGCTGGTGCCGCCGATGGCGTCTATGGGAATGCCATGGTCTTTTAATGCCCGGATCACCCCAATGTGGGCAAACCCCCGGGCGGCCCCCCCGCCGAGGACCAGGCCAACGGTTTGCCCGCTGAGGACCCTGGCAAGGCGTTCAAAATCGGCCTGTTCCGAAAGACGAATATGGTGGTGAGCCGCAACAGACCGGTGGGCGAGCCATCGCCCGGTATCCACAGGCCGCCGGTTGGCGTCCGGGTGAAATAAGACCAGTTCTTTGCGGACAGTATTGGGGGAATCCTCGTTCAACATCGCCGTTTCGATGGCGCCCGGTTCAGGATCGGCCCCTGCCCGGCCAACAATCAAAATGCGATCGGCCTGCCGGATGCAGCGGGCGGTCCAGGCCGAGGGTGAAGGGTCCGCTTCGTAGACAATAAAGCGCTTGCTGGCCTCCTGGGTGTTTAACCAGGCCACGATACTCCGATTTTCCAGGCTTGTTTGCGGCGTTTGGGCCGTGTCTTGCCCCAGGTAGGCGTCGAGGCGGTCGGCGTTCAAATGTAGCGTCGAATCGGTCCTGGCAAGCGCCCCGGTCAGGCGAACGGCAAAGTCGGCCAAGGGGACGCCACCACCGGCAGGAACCAGCGCGACGGTTGTGCCCCTGGTTGTCCTGCGCGAGGTTGCTCGCACTTCGTCTCCTCTCCTGATCCGCCGGATAAGGAGTTGGATGATTTCCTCAAGAATATGGGGGTACTGCTCTTTGAACCGGTTGAAGGCGGTCTTGGATACTTTGATCAGATTGCTGTCCCGAATGGTGTCCACGCTTGCAGACCGGGTTTCCTCCGTCAGGATTGCCATTTCACCCACATACTCGCCACGGCCAATTTCGGAGACCGTTGTGTCCTGTCCGTCGGGCTGGCGAACAACCACACGCAGGCGGCCGTTGAGGACGATGTAGAGCGTGTCCGCGGGGTCTCCCTGTTGAATCAGCCTTTCGCCACTTGGAAGAAAGACCCACTCCACTTCTTCAGCCAGAGAGCGAAGCGCCGGCGCATCCAGACCCTGAAACAGATCGGCCGAGGCAAGCGCCGTGAGGGTATCGTGCAGTTTATGAACGGCCAGAAGTTGCTGCGCAATCCGGTCTCTGTCTTCCAGCGCCTTGACTTTTTCCCAGAGCTCACGTGTCCGGTCTTCCACTTTCTGCTGGAGGTGCGCGTTGAGATCGGCCAGATCCCGGTTTTTCTGCATCAGTTCCCGGGTCATCAAAGCCCGTTCCAGGTGGGTCTGAATCCGGGCAAGCACCTCTTCCTGCTGAAACGGTTTGGTCACATAGTCCACACCCCCGGCCTGAAACCCCTCCACAACCCCGGATAGCTCGTCTGAGGCTGTGAGAAAAACCACCGGAATCTCCCGTGTGGCTTCCGCTTTCTTCAACTGCCGGCAGGTCTCAAACCCATCGATGCCGGGCATCATCACATCCAGCAAAACCAGGTCCGGCAGAGAGCGGGCAGCAATCTCCAGGCCTTGCTCTCCGCTGGTGGCCACCTGCACCTGATAGCCGACATTTTCCAGAATCGGGATCAGCACACCCAGATTGGCCGGGACATCGTCCACCACCAGAATGCTTGCGCCGCTCAAGTTTATCCGGGTATCATTCATGCGGATGCGACGACCTTCGCGCCAATCTGAGGATGTTGATCTTTGCTGTGACATACTTCATAATATACCATATCTGTTTCCCTCCGAAAAGCTTTAGACTGTTACGTTTCTCTCTATAGCGTCATGCCCAGGGCAATGCTGGGCCTCTTAGCCGAAATACCTGTTGATCTTGAAATAGATCGATCATATATTCGAAGTCACCGGTTTGACAACATCCTTATTTTGGAAGCGATCTAAATGACCATTTCAGAGACAAAACACACGTCGGAGATAAAATGAAAGATCCTGTTATTATCTTTGATTTTGATGGAACCATTGCCGACACACTCGAATATTTTTTCGTCATTGGCAATGAACTGGCAAGAGAATTCAAGTTCAAAAATGTTAAGCGTCATCAGATTGACGCATATAGAAATAAATCAATCCGACAATTAATTCGTACCCTGGATGTGCCTATCTTTAAAATCCCCAGGATGTTGTTGAAAGGCAAACAAGAACTGAACAACAGGATCCATGAAGTACAGTTGATCGAAGGGGTAGGGGAAGTTTTGCTTCAATTAAAAAAGCAGAACGTGCGGTTGGGCCTGGTGAGCACAAATTCGATGGAAAACATCCAGGGTGTTCTAAGAAACTATGGCTTAGACGATATTTTTGACTTTATTTGTATCAGCTCGAGGCTTTTGGGAAAACCGAGACTCTTAAAAAGAGCCATTGACCAACATGAATTGAATGTTGACCGAACTCTGTACGTGGGAGACGAGATCAGAGATATTGAGGCTTCAAGGAGGGCCGGCCTTTCCGTTGTTTCGGTAACCTGGGGGTACAATGGTTCAGAAATTCTTCAGGCGTATGCCCCCGATTATTTAATTGATCATCCTCATGAATTGTTACAGATATTCGAAGAAATGAAAGAGACGCATACCGGCATTGCCCATTGTCTTTGATTACTCTCAAAGCTGTCCTTGCACATTGATTTCCTCCAGGACGGCTTTGATTTTCTCAAAGTCAAACTGCTGGACCAATTCGCGCAGATGCGCGGCCAGCCCTTTCCCACCTTCGCCCAGTGTCTCTACCGCATCGATATGCTGGCGCAATTCCGTGATGCTGTGCGCTTCCACTGCCGAGATCAAACCCGCATGCAGTTCCGGCGGCAGGGTGATGCCCGTCCAGTCCGCCGCAGCGGCAGGTTGCGGGGCATCTTCCGCTCTGGCATATTCGTATTCAACCCTTAGATGGTCGGAAAGGCAGGCGTAGACGTGTTCGGCACGCAGAGGCTTGTCCAGGAACCCTTTGAAGCCGGCTTTTAGATAGCCCTGCTGCTGATGCTCAAATACCGACGCGGTCGCGGCAATGACCACTGTCGCATCCCGGCCGTGTTCCTCAAATAGATAATGCAGGGTTTCGGGACCGTCCATGGACGGCATATGAATGTCCAGGAACACGATATCAGGCATCTGTCGGCGGATCAGCTCCAGCCCCTGTCCACCGTTCTCCGCTGTTTGCACGGACACACCGATGTTTGTGAGCATGTGTGCCAGCACATCCCGATTGGTGGCCACATCGTCCACGATAAGCGCCCGCACTGTTTGGCCCTTGGCCAAATGAGAGACGGCAGACCAGTCCGTTGTGGAACCTTCCGAGACGGGCTTCCGGGCAGCCGGCAGCCTGAGCGTGAAGGAGAACCGGGCGCCTGCTCCCGAGGCAGACTCAAGTTCGATTGCGCCGCCCATCATCTGAACGTGCCGGGTGGAGATGGCCAGCCCCAGTCCGGTGCCGCCCTGCCGGACGCCCTCGTCTTCCTGCTGAAAAGGCTCGAAGATGGCCGCGTGCTTCTCTTCCGGAATGCCGGGACCCGTGTCTTTCACTTCAAAATAGACCTGATCTTCACCCTGTGTCTCCACTTTGAGCGTGACTTCCCCCTCGCTGGTGAACTTCACCGCATTGCCCAGCAAGTTGATCAACACCTGCCTGAGCTTGCCCTCATCTCCGTGTACGTGGCCTGTGGAGATATCCGCTTCCAGTTTCCACGCCAGGCCCTTCTGCCCGCAGCGGATCTCAAACATGTTGCCCAGACCTTCCACCAGGCCTTGAAGATCGAAATCTGCAGGATTGAGCTGTTCGCGTCCGGATTCGATCTTGGAGATGTCTAAGACGTCATTAATCAAGCCCAGCAGATGCTCGCCGCTTCTCTTGATGGTCTCGATAGCATTGTGGTGCTGCTGGGGCAGGTCCGGGGCGCCATTTAGAATCTGGGCATAGCCCAAAATGGCGTTCATGGGCGTGCGGATTTCGTGGCTCATGTTGGCCAGGAAGATGCTCTTGGCGCGATTGGCATGTTCGGCTTCTTCTTTGGCCTGAACCAGTTCGGCGTTCTGTGTCTGGAGTTGGGTGCGGGCTTTGCGCTCTTGCTCCAGCATCCGTTCGCGCAGGCGCTGAGCTTCACGCCGCTGGCCGTAGTAGCGCATCCTGGATACCACCGCCAGTATCACCAGCGCCAGCAGGCCGCTGCCGGTGGGCAGGACGATCCAGGCATTCTGGTACCAGGAAGGCGCCACTGTCAGCCTCAGGCGCGCCGGCTCCGAGTAGTTCAGGTCTCTGTCGATGGCCTGGACCTCGAAAGTGTAGGTTCCGCGCTGAAGGTTTTCGTATTCCACCATGGGCTTCTGCGTGATCTGCCAGTCCGCGTCGTAACTCTCCATTCGGTACCGATAAAGCAGGGCTTCCCGACGGGTCTTGTAACTGATGCCGAGATACTCAAAGGCAAGATACCTTTGCGATGTGGAAAGCCGCACCTCGCTGACCGGGCCGTGCCGCTGATCGGCGACCACATCCGTAATGGCGATTATGGGATTTGTTTGAACGGGACGATACCGCACGACCCCATTCTCGGTTGCGATCCAGAAATCTCCATGCCGGTCCTGGATGACATCCCTGATATCGTTTCCAGGCAGTCCATCTCGCTTGAGCAGAGACTGGAACATGTTACCGTCGTACCGACTTACTCCGCCACCGCCTGTGCCGAACCACAGATCCCCATCACCGTCTTCATAAATGCACACGACCCGGTTGTGCGCCAGGCCGTCGGCAGTGGTGAAGGTCGTGAATTCCTCACCGTCATAGCGGCTTACACCGCCACTCTCTGTGCCAAACCACAGGTTTCCCTTACGATCTTCAAGAATACACACGACCGTGTTGTAGGCCAGGCCGTCGGCAGTGGTGAAGGTCGTGAGTTTTGTTCCGTCATAGCGGCTCACGCCTCCGCCCCCTGTACCAAACCACAGATTCCCGTCACGATCTCCAGAAATGGCCGATACCCGGTCGTGCGCCAGGCCCTCGGCGGTGGTGGAAGTGGTGAATTCCACCCCATCATAGCGACTTACTCCCCCACGATCTGTGCCGAACCACAGGTTCCCGTCACGGTCCTCATAAATGGAAATGACCTGGTCGTACGCCAGGCCGTCGGCAGTGGTGAAGGCGGTGAATTCCACGCCATCATAACGGAGCACTCCGCCACCGTATGTGCCAAACCACAGGTTTCCATCACGGTCCTTAAGAATGGGTGCCGACTCGGTTTTACGTAGATGTTTTCTGTCTATGCTGCATCGGCATAGTCAAGGAGTTCATCATTGGCATATCGAACCTGTTTATACTGATTCCAGAAAGCATCCCATCGTTTTGACTTGACGTAAGTGCGTAACTGCAAGATGCGTTGTCCTCCCTGCCAGGACCATTGCATACCCGATCGACAAAGCCTTGTCTTGACCAGGGTCTTGCAGGCCGCTTCGACGGGTCCCGAGCCAATGGGCAGACCCCTTCGACGAAAGTCAGCATAGGCCATCCGGTGTTTGTTCCGAAAGAAGAAGGTTCGTTCTGTTTCCAGGTCTTCCAATCGTTTTTGACCCAGCCTTCGGCGGCTTTTGTAATAGTCGATGGAGCGAATAAGGGTTTCTGCTGCGCCATCTTGGGTCAGCAGTTTGTGGTGGTAGGTTTCATACCAGCTTTGCGCTTTTGCTGATTTTTTGCCAAACAGGAGTTCGGCAGCTTCAGACAGATGTTCTGTGGTGTGATAAAAATCCACCAGTTTTTCATACCCGATGAACCGAGGAGTGGTATCAGCATATTTCCACAACCCTCGTGCCCCATCACACAGGAACACTTTTCCGACCTCATCTTTCAGTTGTCCTTCGATATGATCGAGTTCTTCCTCAAAGCGTATCTTCAACGTTTGACCACCCTCTTCGGGCATTTGTGCCACATACCGAGAGACCAAACGCTTTGGTGGGGTGCCGTCCTTTGGAGGTGCCCCATAAAAGGACAGGCTGCCCACCAGGGCCTGTTTGAAACTGGTCGGACTTTCTTCGGACGGTTTTTCCCCCGGCCTCTCTTGTGGACGCCCGCGTTTTTTCCCCGGCTCATCCAGCCTGAGGTGGGTCCCATCCAGGCTGGCCACCATCACTTTTGTCCCTTTGGGGTTCTCCTCCTCCTGACGGATCGACCGGTTGAGTGTTTCATCCATCTCGACCAGCCACGCTCCCGTCTCTTCTGTGATGTGTTTGACCGCTGTGGCAGAAGGCTGAAACAGAGCCGTCTTTTCCAGCACAGAAACGGTTTCCTCCGGCGTGATCAAGCTCACCGTGAACAACACCGCTTCACGAACTTCCACGGTGGCAAACTCACCGACCATTCCCCACATCACATCCAACGGCACATAAGAAGGCCCCCCTTCATCGGCCTGAAACAGATTTCGAGAAAGCTTCATCTTCCCAAAGGGGGTCAAAAACGTCTTCTCACTTTGTTGCTTAAACCGATACAGCACATTCTCGACCTGTTTTGGGGCCTCATCCACTTCGTAGGCTTCCAAAAATGTGCGAAGCGCTGCGATCCCACAAGCCTTGAGGGCTTCACCAAGCCCACTTGTGACCTGTTCTGCCAATTGAGGCGTCAAACTCTCCAGGTCCAAATTTTCGCAATGGGCGCTCAATTTTTGCTTAAATTCCCAGGTGGCGGCTTCGATCATCTCTGCGAGGTCCATCTTGGGCTCCTTTCCCGTATCTATACAACCTTATTGTTTTCAGTCTGTTGTATGATCGGGATTTGGAGCCTTTTTTGCAACTCATTTACGTAAATTCAGAGCAGCACCCTTAAGAATGGAAGCGACCCTGTTGCGCGCCGGGCCGTCGGCAGTGGTGAAGGCGGTGAATGTTCCCCGCCCCGGATGATCCTGTGAATCGTTCAGGCGGCGTCTCTCCTCCCTGTCATAACGGTTCACACTCCCTTCAATCGTTTTGAACAACAGATTCCCTTCGCGGTCCTCCACGATCGACAGCACGTTATTGTGGTTCAGGCCGTCGGCAGTGGTAAAGGTGGTGAACGCGCCATCATAACGACTGACACTCCCCGAATTCGAGCCCACCCACAGGTTGCGCTCACGATCCATATAGATGGATACTACTCCGTTGTGCGCCAGGCCGTCGTCGGTGGTAAAGGTGGTGAAGGCCGCGCCGTCGTTGTGGCTTACACCGCCACCTCTCGTGCCGAACCACAAACTTCCATCGTGATCCTCCGCGATCGACGATACATTATTTAGCGCCAGGCCGTCGTCGGTGGTGAAGGTGGTGAAGGCCTTCCTCGCCTGTCCTGAGCCTGCCGAAGAGCCTGCCCCGGGCTTGACCCGGGGATCATACCGGCTCACCCCGCCCCCGTTCGTGCCGAACCACAGATTCCCATCCCGGTCCTGGCCGATCGACTGCACCCAGTTGTGCGCCAGGCCGTCGGCTGCGGTAAAAGTGGTGAATGTCCCTACTCCGGAGGGTTCACCAGGGTTGGGGAGGGGAGAACGGTCCTGTGAATCGTTCAGGCGGCGTCTCCCCTCCCTATCGTACCGGCTCACCCCGCCACCCCACGTGCCGAACCACAGGCTCCCACTACGGTCTTCTGTGATACAAAAGACAACAGATCCGGCCAGACCATGTTCTGTTGTGAAGGTGGTAAACGCCTTCCCATCATATCGGCTCACCCCGCCGCCATTTGTGCCGAGCCACAGAATTCCCTCTCGGTCCTGGAGAATGGATATCACCCCGCCTTCTCCCAATCCCGTTTCGGCCGAAAAGGAAGTGAAGTGCCTCCCATCGTACCGGGATACCCCTCCGTCTGTGCCGAACCAGAAGTGTCCCTCCCCGTCCTCAGCGATGGACTCTACCCAATCGTGTATGAGACCATCCTTTGTCGTGTAATTCAGAAATTCTCGTCCATCAAACCGATAGACGCCGTTTCCTCCCGTACCGAACCAGATATAACCCGCGCGATCCTGGATGATACAATTTATGGAGGAGCTCGGTAGACCATCTGATACGCCAAAGATTTGCCATCTCTGCTGACGGCGTCCAGACCCTGCTTCCAGCTTCCTTCCTTTTCCTGCTTTCCGGCGCAGTGGCCCGGGAGGCTTTGCCAGAACTTCCACCTCCTCAGTCGTTCCTGTCCGTACCGCGACTGCCTTTTCATCCCCCAGCCCTTGCCTTCTGCTAAGACGCAGCCGGTAGAATCCTTCCGGTAAATCTACCGCAAAGCGGCCATCCTGATCCACCTGTACCTGCGTCGATAGTGCTTCGGAATTCTCATCCCGGATCCATATCTTCTTCGGGTGTATTGCCTGGCGCTCGCTTTCCCAGGTCACTTTTCCCCGCAATCTCCCAACGCCCTTTTTCCTGTCCGTCAACAGCGCATCCCCGATTCTATCTTGGGACTGAAACTTGGCGGTTCTCGAACCCCAGGCTATCCAGGAAAAGGAGCCGTCGTTGTCTTTGTCGCAGTACGCCACATCAACGCCAATGGACATTCCCGAGTGAATATGCACGTCTCCTTTGCGTATTCTGGAGAGATCGATCCGCCACTCATAAATTTGCCTTCCGCCCTGGCGGATCACTGCTGCATTCGCTTCCTGTGGTCCGATCCGTTCTCCAGCTAAGGCAGTCACTTTGTTCACATCCCGCCGTCCTCTTTTGGTATACTGCACCGGGAAAAACCCATCTCTTCCGTGTCCTGTATCCACATACACCTCACACCCATCCTGAGTATCCCACCTGGCTCCCGCCGTCGTGTCGATTACCGTGGATTCATCCTGCACCTCCACAGCGATATACAGCGCATTCTCCCGGGCATCGTAGCCCAGCCTGAATATCCCCTGGAAGTCCTGGGCATCCCGTGGATTGACGCCATATTCCCGAAGGGCGATGGGATATTTTTGCGCATCCGGCGGCCAGTCTTTCAGGTCCCCGTCCACGACAATCCCCTTTACGGGAAAGGCGATGGCCACTGCGCCGTTGTGCGCCCAGGACGAGCGATTGAACAGCAGGACCAGTAGCATTATGATAGAGAGGATTACAGATTTAACAGGCATGGCTGTTCTCTTGGTGAATCACCTAAAGCCTGGCATTGTTTATTGCGTGTTGATCTCACTCAGGATGCTCTTTATTGCGTCCATGTCATACTGCCGCGCCAGTTCACGCAGATGCGCTGCCAGGCTCTGTTCTTCGGCGCCCAGCTCCTCCAGCGCCTCGGCGTGCTTCCGAAAGTCCGTACGCCGCTCCAACTCCGCCGACGTCTCGGATTCCATCCAAATCTCCCGCTATTCGCATGTGGAATTAACCGTACAAAAAAAGCGGAGGCGCCGCCGCGGGCGCCTGTGTTTTCAGGGCTGAAGCGTGCGAATTCCGCCAATCACAGATCGCGTTACGGCCAGACCTGCGCCTATTCCCCTCCTCACGCTTGATCGTCGTTCTGAGGGTTTTCTTCTGGTTGATCGTCGTTCTGGTGGTTTTCCTCCTCGACCCCATCGGCGTCTTCGACAGACTGGCGCCAGCTGACCCCGTCTGGAGACAGGAAGAACACCGGCCGTTCCAGGTCCTCCGGGATCGTCTGGCTGCTGTCGCCGATGCGGATCTGTACATCGGCGTAGGCTTTTTGGTTCACTTTGATTTCGGCCTTCTCGAGGGTGCGGGTAAGCTGCGTTTTCAATCTCTGTTGGTTTTTAAACGACTGGTCTCTGTAAGCCACCAGTTCTTTCAACTTCTTCAAAAGGCCGACGATGTTTTTTTTCTGCCCGGCCGGCGTTCTTCTGATGAGGTCTTCGATGAGCGCGGGATCGAGGTCCTGGATGTTCATGGTACGGAATATGCGCAGGATATTTGAATTGCAGAAGTCGATACTTTTGCCAAGCTTGGTCAACTGCGCCTCAATTTCCATGTCCGGGCCAATCCCGATGGTCGTGTGATGCGCCGAAGGAGACCCCACGATTTCGGCCTCCAATCCCTTGCCGGCGGATGCTTCACCGCCTATGATGCTCCCGCTACGGGGGCCGTCGCCCGGCTGGACAATGAGTTCGCCTCCCGCCCGGACGCGGCCGTTAAAGATATGGTCCCCCACACAGATGTTATGGCGGGCCATTACCGAACTTTCCTGGATGAATTTGGTCTCCACGCTGCCCAGGGCGAGTACTTTGGTGTCGGACCCGATGATTCCATGGGCCGCAACAACATCCCCCTTGGCGCTGACGAACGCCCCCTCTTCTACCACGCCGGCGATCGTGATGCTTCCCGAGGCGTTGATCTTGAGGCCCGAGCGTACCGAGCCGCTTATCTCCAGGTCTTTGACCGCATCGATGTTGCCCGTTTTTTCGTCTACATCGCCGTCGACTTGGAGGACCGGGTTGACCTCGATGGTCGTACCCTCGACGTACGCATTGCCGCTGATTGCGGCGTAGAAGCGTTTCGGATGATTGCCTTCGTATTCGACCCGCACGTTTTCACCGGCTGTAAAGGTGGCCATCCGCCCGTCCGGCGCAGGGATCTCCTCGCCCCTGAGGTTGACGCCGGGCTGTCCTTTTGTAGGCCAGATCACTTCGGCCAAAAGCTGGTCGGTGTTGACGCCTACGGCCGATTTTCTCGCCGTTAAATCCACGCTGCCGTCCCCCAGAACCCTGCCCACGCTTGTTCCCGGATCAAATTTGCAGTCCAGGTAGGCATCGTCTCCCGGAACCGGGGCCGTGCCCTGGAGCAACAGGAAGCTTCCTTTCTTGGACCTGTCATCCGTGAGACGCCGCAGCAGGTGTTGAACCGTACGCGCCGGGATCTCCTGCTGGATCTGTTTCAGTGTTAGAATCTGTGCCAACCATTCCGCCTGGGGCAGGAGGTGAGGTCCGACCTGGGGAAAGTGGATGTAGTGGGCTTCGAACCCATCCGGAGAGACCCAGATGGGAGGGATCACCGAGATTTCATCTTCAAGCACACAAGCGTAGCCGTAAATCTCGGAGACGGAAACGTCATCCAGTATCTCAACATGAGGACCGGCCTGCAGATGCGCCCGCTTTGGGTTGGGTACCATCGTTGTGATATAGCCGAAGATATCCTGGCCCGGCTTTCCCTTTTCGGGCGGGATAAGCACGGCCAATTCCGCATTGGGGCTAACGGGCCGGACCTGCAGTTCCGCTCCAAGCACAGCCTGCAGTTCCGCCCGTTCAAAAGCCGCCTTTAACTCCGCGTAGGGCAGGTTGGTTCGCCTGGTGACAAGGTCGAGGAATTTGTAGTGCACATGACCGTCCCGGGCCGGCTCGGGACGCGCTTCCCGGGCGATTACCACATCGCCCCGACCGGTGTACGTCTTGTAGGGCGCGGCCGTGGCCTGGACAACCACCTGGTCGAGCATATCTTCGTCGATCCCCGAAGTGATGTGGTAATGGTCCGCCAGAGCGTTCAGGATATCCTCCAGACCGACAGAGTTGTCCCCACCAAAGGACAACTCCCTCAAGAAGGCCTGCTGGGCATCTGCGGAGATCTCAACATGGAGCCAGGCTTTGTCCTTTTCCCCGAAATGCTTCCGCCTGGATGTATTTACCGGTTTCTTGGCCATTGATCCCTCAAAGGCTGGAGGAGAAGTCTCTATTCATCTTTGTTTCGGCCACCGACCAGATCGTCGAGCTGGTTCACGTCTTCGAGTAACTCCTCGAGTTTGAGCACTTCGTCGAGCTGGTCCTTCCACCGGCCGGCGTCCTGATGGACCTGCGCGTCGCTGATGGCTACGGCCGTCTGGAGGGCAAAACTCGCCAGGGTTTGAAGTTCTTCCTCGGCAACCGGGCGCATCTGAAAGTGATTGTCCACTTCGATCAGGCCAAGCAGTTCATCGCTACGCAGAATGGGGACCAGCGCAAAGGGCGCCGTATCAGGCGCTTCCGGCGTTTCGATGTTGACCGGTTTCCAGGTTTCCTGTGCTGCTGCAAAAGCTTCCCGGTGGACGGAAGAACGGTCGAGTTGTTCCAACTGGTCGTGGGCAACGATCATCCCGGGCTCAGAAACCCCGATGGCGGCCACGGGTTTGAGGGCGCCGTCCTCCTGGAGATAAATCACCGTCCTGTCCAGTTCTATGACTTCCGAAATCACCTCTAAGACCAGATTCAGCGTCTCTTCCAGCGTGTGGTAGGTCAACAGGTGCTGAGCGATGCGGTCCTTACCCTCCAGCTCTTTGACCTTCTGCCGGAGTTCCAGGGTGCGCTCTTCCACCTTTTGTTCGAGATGGGCGTTCAGGTCGGCCAGCTCCGTGTTTTTTTCAGCCAGCTCCTGCGCCAAGCGGGTGCGTTCTAAGTGGGTGCGGATGCGGATGAGGACTTCCTCTTTCTGGAAGGGCTTGGTGATGTAGTCCACACCCCCGGCCTGGAAGCCTTCCAGGACGCCTTCGAGTTCGCCCCGGGCGGTGAGGAAGATCACAGGGATGCCCTGGGTGTCCGGAGACGCCTTGAGGCGCCGGCAGGTCTCGAACCCGTCGATGCCGGGCATCATCACGTCCAGCAGGATGAGGTCCGGCTCTGCCTGCTCTGCGACTTTGAGGGCGGTTTCGCCACTGGTAGCTACCAGCACGTTGTAGGCCTCGGCTTCCAGGGAATGGCTCAGGACGTCTAAGTTGGCCGGCACGTCATCGACGATGAGGACGCTGGCGCCGGTCAGATCGATTGCAGGTTCATTCATGGCGGATCTCGTTTAAAGGGGGTTGAGGTGGTTCGCCGCCAGGAGGCGGCTCCTACCAGGTCGTATTGCTGGCTTAACTGGGCGTCCGGCCCTGTCCGGCGCTTTTAGGTCTAAATCGCAAGATAGGATATAGGGGCAGTTATGTCAACTGATAAGGCAACCCGCCGGTCGCAGGAACTTTTATTATTTGTGTAGGACCCTTATTTTTTTAACTTTATGGGTAGATTGCCAGGTCTCTCACTTCTCACCCTTTATTAAGGAGAACGGTATGGATACATCGACGACCACGTTGCTGGGGCTTGTGTTCCTGGGGTTGGCCTCGACCTCGACGTTTTTGATGTACAAGCTGTGGGGGTATCCCTATGACGAGGAGACCCACACGAGTACGGCGCCCGGATCGCTGGTGGCCCTGCACCGGACCGTCGGGTTGTTGTACTTGGGGCTCTACCTTTTTATGATGTGGTACATGGTGCCGCGTATGTGGAACTATCAGATCGAGCTGCCGCCCCGTACGGTGGCGCATCTGATGCTGGGGATTACCATCGGAGTGCTGCTGCTGATCAAGATTTCCATTCTGCGGTTTTTCAGACATTTCAGCGGGGCTCTGCCGTATCTGGGCAGCGCGATTCTGCTATGTTCGTTTCTGCTGATCGGACTTTCCGTGCCGTTCACGCTGCGGGAGCAATACCTGCGGGCGGGCGCTCACGTAGGCGGAGACGTGTTCGGCGAAGCGAGTCTTCAGCGGGTGCATACCCTGTTGGAGACGGCGGGGCTGTCGGATGAGGTCCGGTTCGATGAGCTGGCCTCCAGGCGTAAACTCCGTGAAGGGCGCCATATACTGCTGTCTAAATGCGTGCTGTGCCACGATTTGCGGACGATTCTGGCCCGGCCGCGCACCCCGAAGGATTGGGTGCACACGGTCCAGCGGATGGCGATCAAGCCGGTTCTGGGAGAGCCGATTACGGAGGCCGACGAGTGGAGGGTGTCGGCGTATCTGATTGCGATTACGCCTGATTTGCAGAATTCGGCCAAGATCCAGCGGAAGCGGGATCTGGAGGTCCGGCAGGTCCAAACGGCCCTGCAAACCGCGTTTACGCCCGCGCCCGAGACCTCTCGCGAGATGGGCTATGACCCTAAGGCGGCCAAAGCGCTGTTTGGGGAGACCTGCTCCCAGTGCCACGAGCTTTCGGAGGTGGACAACGCGCCCCCAAAGACCGAGGCGGAGACCCGGGACCTCCTGGCCCGGATGATCGACAACGGGCTTTACTTGGAGGAGCAGGAGATCGAGGTGGTTACCCGGTATCTGAACGAGACGTACGTTCGGAATTGAGCGGAGGCTTGTCCTGTCTTTCTTTTTACTTTCCCGCTGTCGCTGTTGCGGATCCGGCGTCCCGGATCTGGCACATCCGCTCTCCCCGTTTGCACATCCACCGGACAAGCATCATTCCGACCATGCCCCCCAGTACGTCGGCGGCCGCCAGCCCCGAAAGCAGTCCCGTGAGCGCATGCAGGTGCGAACCCAGCATGCCGAAGGGAAGGTAAAATCCAAACATATAGACCAGTGTCTGCACCGACGCGATCACGGGTTTTCCAATGGCGTTGAGTGTCTCCTCGGTCACGTTCAGGATGCCCACGGTGGCGTACCCGATCGGCATGATCCACAAATAGCGTACGATCTCCCGGATTACCCCGGTCTCATCGCTGAAGAGCCGGGCAATCGGTTCTGCCGCCACATGCAGGACCGCCAGCGCCAGTATCCCCCAGAACGCGGCGAAAATGTAACCGTATTTCCGCGCCCTGGCCACGCGGTCGAATTGCTCCGCGCCCCAGTTCTGCCCGATAAACGGGACCAGCCCCGAACAGAGCGCAAATACCGGGATGAGCGTGAACATGGTGACGCGAGAGCCCGCCCCCCAGGCCGCAACCGCGCCGGGTCCGTAATCTGCAACCACGCGTGTTATTATTCCCAGGGCCACCGGGTGGAGCAGGTTCGTCACTGTGGCCGGCACCGCGATGGCGCCCACCGCCTTCCACGAGCGCCATATGTCCTTCAGGCCGGGGGTGGAGAAATCCAGCATCCGGTAGCGAATGTGCAGAATCAACAGCGAGGCCACCATTGTGCCGGCCCGGGCGATTACTGTTGCCACTGCCGCGCCCCTGAGTTCCATTCGGGGAAATCCGAACCATCCAAAGATAAACAGGGGGTCCAGGATGAGGTTGGCCCCGGTGCCTGCGACCATGATCAGCGCAGGGAGTCTGGTATCGCCGGAGGCGCGAATGGCGGCATTGGCCACCATAGGAATGACCAGAAAGACGATTCCCGGATACCAGATGGTCATGTAGTCCCGAATGAGCGGTAAGATATCGGGCGTGGCGCCCAGGAGGGTGAAGAGGGGGGTGATACTGAACATGCCGATTCCGGCAAAGCAGAAGACGGTGAGGAAGGAGAGTATGAGGCTGTCCGAAGATACTCTGCGCACGGTAGCATGCTCTCCGCGCCCGATCGCTCGAGAAACCACGGAGACCGTCCCGGTGCCCACCCCCCACGCGATTCCCATCAGTACCATGACGACGGGGAAGGTGAAGCTCATGGCCGCCAGTTCCCTGGTGCCCAGCCGGGAGACAAAAAAGGTATCGGCCAGATTGAAGGCGACGGCGGAGAAAATTCCGCCCACCATGGGTACGGAAAGGCCCATCAGGGTACGGGCAACCGGTCCCTGGGTTAACTTTGCCTGCATGTCCATATTATTTAGAATCCTTTATCCGGCCATAGCTCCTGCCTATACGCCCTGGCCCTCAGTTCGCCGGGTTCTCGCGGAGTTCGGTTTCCAAGAGGCCCGGGCTTTTTCGTGCCTCTTGTGAAACGGCCTTTTTTCGGCTGCGCTTGATGTCGTCCAGAACGGCCATCAGACAGGGGATGACAAAGAGGGTTAAGACGGTGGCCATCAGGATGCCGAAGAGGATGACGTTGGCCAGGGGGGACCAGAGGTCGGATCTGCCGCCGATGCCCGCCGCCATGGGGGCCAGGCCGGAGATGGTGGTTAAGGAGGTGAGGATAATGGGACGCAGCCGCAGCCGTCCGGCGTTGACGATGCTGCGCCAGTACTGGAAGGGGGTAGTTTGTTTGCCCGAGCGGCGGTTGTTCATAAAGTCGATCATGACAATGGCGTCGTTGACCACGATGCCGGCCAGGGCCACGAATCCGAACAGCGCGATGATGCTGAAAGGGTTGCCCGAGACGAGCAGGCCCAGCACGGCGCCGATGAGCGAAAAGGGCACGGTGGTGAGGATGATGAAGGGCTGGGAATAGGAGTTGAACTGGGTGCCCAGGATCACGAAGATGAGGACCAGGCTGAGCGCAAAGAGGGAGGTGATGTTGGAAAAGGCGTTGAGGAATTCTTCAAATTCCCCGCCGATTTTGAAGGTGATACCGGGGAAACGTTCTTCCAGTTTGGGGAAGATGTCGAGCATTTTCAGGTTGACGACATCCAGGGTGAGTTTGGATTCGTCGATGTCGCCGGTGACCATGATGGTGCGTTTCTGGTCGAATCGGGTGATTGCAGTCGGTCCAGGCCGGATTTGAAAGGTGACCATGTCGCCCAGGGCCACGGTCCGGCCGGTGGGGTTGGTCAGGTGCAGGTTGAGCACATCCTCAACCGAAGCGCGGTTGGCCCGGTCGTATTTGACGATGACGTCGATTTCGTCGTCGCCGTCCCGAAATTCGGTAGCTTCAACGCCGTCGAAGGCATACCGGACGTTGAGGGCCACATACTGGGCCGTGAATCCGAACAGGGCGGCTTTTTCCTCGTCTACAAGGACGCGGATTTCCTGCTTGCCGGGCGGAAAATTGTCCTTGATATTGTAGGTTCCACCCATCGTCCGGAGAGAGTCCTGGAGCGCCAGGGCGGCCTGTTTGATGTCCGGAAGGTATTTGCCCTGGACTTTGACGGAGATGGGTTTGCCGATGGGGGGACCGCCGGATAGGGTTTCAAACTCCACGGAAATCGGTCCGCTGATGTGCTGTGTCTGTCGGCGCAGCCACTGCAGGATTTCGTCGGAGGGGAGGGTGCGTTTCTCCTTGGGCCGGAGCTGGACGGACACCTGGCCGACGTTTTTCTGGGTCAGCCACTCGTTCTGGCTCTGGAGCAGGCCCGCGTTTACGATGACGTCCTGCCGCTCGGATTCGGAGAGTTTCAGCGCTTCGTCTTCAAATTTTCTCAAGATGCGGTCGGTTTCCGCAAGGCTGGTGCCTTCGGGCAGTTTCACCAGAATTTTGCAGAGGTCCAAGTCTTCGTCCGCGTACATTTCCACACCCAGCATCGGGATCAGTCCAACGGCCGCGACCAGCACCAGGAGCAGGGCCGGTAGGAGCAGGTAGCGTTTGCGGAGGACTTTGATCAGAAGGCGCCCATAAGCCTTTCGCATCGTTTTGAAGAATTTTTTTTCGCCCCCCAGATGGGTTCTGGACCGTCCGGTCCAGTCTGCATAATGCGACGGGAGGAGAAAGAAGGATTCGAACATGGAAGCGGCAAGGGCCATAGCAAAGGCCAGGGGGACAATGCGCATGAATTTGCCCATAATGCCGGGCAGCAGGATGAGGGGCAGGAAGGCGGCGATGTTGGTGCAAATGGAAGACAGAATGGGTGAGACGACCTCACCGGTGCCCCGGACGGCGGACTCGGCGGCGGAATACCCCATCAGCCGGTAGCGGTGGCAGTTTTCGATGACGATGATGGCGTCGTCCACGATGATGCCGAGGACCATGACCAGGGCGAAGAGGGTACTGCCGTTGAGGCTGTAGCCGAACATGTGCATGAAAACGAAGGTGATGAAGAATGAGATGGGGATGCCCAGCGAGGCCAGGAATGCGTTTTCTCTGCCCAGGAAGACGTAGAGGACAAATATGATCAGCACCATGCCGGTGAGGGCATTGTTGCGCAGGACGTTGATGATGCGGTTGATGTAGACCGCGTTGTCGTTGGTCCAGGTGAATGTGACGCCGTCGGGCACCCGCTGCTGATAGGATCGGACCCGGGTTTTGATGGCGTTGATGAGTCCGATGGAATTGGCGTCTTTCTTTTTGGAGATGGAGAAGGTGATGGACGGGGCTCCGTTGAGTCGGGAGAGGATGGGCATTTCCTCCCGCCGGTCGTTGACAGCGGCCACGTCGTTGATTTTAACGGGTTTTCCGTCGGGTGAGGTGCGGATGATGGTATTTTCGATTTCCCGGATGGACTGGTATTCGCTCAGGGAGCGGATGAGGTACTCGGTTTTGCCGAAGGCAATTGTGCCGCCGGGTACGTTCAGGTTTCGGCGTTTAAGCGCGAAGACGATTTCGTCGAAGGTGACCCGTAGTGCATTGAGTTTGTACGGGTCGACCTCGACCCAGATCTCCCGTTCGGCCAGGCCGGAGACCTGGACCTTGGCCACACCGGGGATGTCCCGGAGGTCTTCGTCCAGTTCGTCGGCGAATATCTGGGCATTGTTCTCCGGAATGGTATAGGCCATGTTGATGTCGATGACGGGCATAAAATCGCCGCTGCCGAAATCTTCGAGGAGGGGGTCTTCCGCTTCTTCGGGGAAGTCGACTTTGTCCACCTCGGCTTTCAGGTCGGAAAACCGTTCGCGGAATTCGCCCTCGGACATGTCTTCGAATTTCACCAGCAGGAAGCCGAAGCCTTCGCCGGCCGTGGACTGGATTTCGGAGATTTTGTCCACATCCTGGATTTCGGCCTCGATTTTATCCACAATGAGGCTTTCGGTTTCGTTGGGGGCGGCGCCGGGGTAGGGGACGGTGATGAACACCCAGTTGAATTCAACCGGCGGGTTGAGTTCTTTGGGCATGCGCCAGAGGGCGATTCCGCCAAAGACGAACAGCCCGATCATCAGGAGGTTGACCAGGACGGGGTTGTTGACGGAGAATCTGGCGATTGACATGGCGGGGTTTCCGTTCTGGTAGAAAAAGGTTCCGAGTTCCGAGTTCCGAGTTCCGAGTTCCGAGTTCAAAGCTCAAGTACCGCCCGATACTTATAACTTTGAACCTTCAGACTTTGAACTTGCTTTCAATGAAGCGTTTCGATCCACACGGGAGTTTCCAGGCCGAGGTTTTTCATGCCCACCACAACGATTGTGTCGCCCAGGGCCAGGCCGCTTTCTACAACCACCTGGGCGCCGACGGTTTCGGCAATATCGATGTCGGCCAGGCGGGCGACGCCTCCCGCGATTTTGTAGACGTAGTGCTGCCTGTTTTTTGAGACAAGGGCGTAGTCCGGGATGACGAGCTGCCGGTGTTTTTCACTGAGGCGGAGGTCGGTTCTGGCCGTCATGCCGGCGCGGATTTTCAGGTCTTCGGTGTTCCGGACATGGACTTCCATGGCGAAGGCGCCCGTGCTCTCATCGGCCTGGGGGGAGATGGTGCGGATCTGGCCGGGGAAGGTCCGGTCCTTCAGGGCAGAGAGGGTGACGCCGACGGGGTTGCCGGTGTGAATGCGGCTGATGAGGGTCTGGGGGATTGCGACTTCGACCTTGAGCGCTGCGAGGTCGACGACGCGGTAAAGGGGCATAAGGGGGGTTACCATCGTGCCCAGTTCGATGTATTTGCGGGCGATCAGGCCGGCAATGGGCGAGGTGATCCGGGTGTCCCGGTAGGTCTTTTCCATCAGGCTCAGATTCGCCCGGGCGGCAAGGTGCTGCGCTTCCGCGGTTTTGACGGCCAGCAGGGCCTGTTCGTAGGTGAGTTTGGATATGTCTCCGGCTTCCAGCAACTGCCTGTCGCTTTCGTAGTTTAACTGAGCGATTTTGACGTTGTTTTCGGCGGATAAGACCTGTGCCCGGGCCTGCCGGTACTGGCTGGAGGGAATTTCGTCGTCCACGACCGCCAGGGTGTCCCGGGGGGTGACCCGATCCCCCAGTTTTTTGTGGATGCGCTCGATTTTACCCGATACCTCGGCCACGATTTCGACGGAATGGATCGGCTGGAGCACCCCGGTGAAGGATACATTTTGCGCCACCGTGCGGGTCTTAATAACCAGGGCCTCCACAGGCACACCGGGTTTTGTACCGGGGGCCGGGTTCGCTTCCGATGCGGCCGAAGGTTCAGGCTGTCCCTCACCGCAAGCAAATGTGAAAAGGGCCAGGAAAAGGATTGGGAGGAAGGGCAGGCTCCGATTCATTTCAGAGGGCTCCGGAAAGGATGGTGGTTGCGGGCGTCAGGGGATGAGCGCATCCAGCTTCCCCAGAAGGTTGTAGAGTTCGACCATTGCGGCGATCAGATCGTACTGGGTGACGACGTCGTTCAGACGGGCATTCTGCAGGTTCAGTTTGGCGTCGATGAAGTCAATGTTGGAGAGCAGGCCCTGTTCCCGCTGCCGGGAGACGACCCGGTAGTTGTGGTCGTTGAATTCCACGGTTGCCCTGGCGAGTTCCCGCTGGGTTTTCAGGTTGATCATCCGGTTGGCGGTTTCGGTCAGGACCAGCCGGGTGTTCTGGAGCTGGTCGGCAATTTGTTCTGCGGTCTGTCTGTACTGGTAGTAGGACGATTTGACTGCGGACAGGTTCTGGAAGCCGGTGAAGAGGGGCAGGCTGAACTGGATCATGACGGTTTTGGATGTGTATTCATCCAGCGCAAGGGTGTTGTTTTCACGCCAGGCATGGGCATAATCCAGAGTGATGTTGGGCAGATAGGCCGCATAGGTGTTGCGGTAGAGGAGCCGGCTGATTTCCTCACTCGATTTGGCCGCGGTGAGTTCGAGGTTGACCCGGATCAGGTCGCGGTCGTCGGATGGGATCAGGGCCAGGATTTGGGTGTCGGAAAGTTGGGCGAGGCGTTCGCTTTCGCCAAGCAGGGAGGGCGGGATGCGGTCCTCCACAGACAGGGTGTCGCCCGGTGGGAGGTTGAGCAGCCGGGCGAGGACGGCTTTTGCGTTGCGCAGGGCCGATTCGCCGGTGACGACTTCACTTTTTTGCTGCTGGTACTCCACTTTCCACCGCAAAACGTCGGTCCGGGCATAGCGGTTGGCCCGGTAGAGGCGTTCGGCTTTTTCCAGATTCAGGCGAGAAAGCTCCAGGAATTCCCGCTGCAGGGCCAGGACTTCCCGGCTTTTCAGGACGTTGAGATAGCCGGTGATGACCTCAAAGATCAGGCGATCGCGCGTGGCGGCCCTCCGCTGTTGGGTCATCTCCTGCTGGGCGCCGGCGATGCGAAGGCCGTTGAACAGCGCGCCGTTGAACAGGGGGACGGAGACGTCTAAGGAGGTGAAGTAGGATTTCTGAAACTGGGTCTGAGGCACGCCGAGTTCGGACGGGAAATAGCGGCTGAAATCTCGCTCGGCAAAGGTCCGGTCGTCAATCCGGATGAACTGGGTGTTCAGGCTGAGGGTGGGCATCAGGAAGGACCAGGCCCGCCGCCTGTCCCAGACGGCTTTCCGGACGGCATACTGCTCGGCGCGCAGCCGATTGTTGCGGGACAGGGCGGTTTCGAGGGCGGTCTCTAAGGTGAGTGCCGTGCCGCTCTGCGCCCGGGCAGACGGGAGCCCGGCCAGAAAGAACATCAGGCATACGGCACACTCGGCGAGGGAGTTCAGCAAGCGTTTTTTGCGTTTCGTCATTCCCTGATGTCTCACGGTTTTTTCCGGACAATCTGCCATTGCACTTTATTGAGGAATAATCGACATGAAGGCATTGGTAACGGGTGCTACTGGTTTCATCGGAAGCCATCTGGTGGAGAGATTGACCGCAGAGGGCCATCAGGTTCGAGCGCTTGTTCGCAATCCAGCCGGGGCAGAGTTTCTACGAAATTTGGGTACGGAGGTGGTTTTTGGAGACATCACAGACCCCGATTCGTTCCAGGCTTCCATGCAGGGCGTAGATGTCGTTTTTCACATTGCCGCACGGGTGACAGACTGGGGACCCTGGTCCGCCTTCGAGAGGGCTACCGTGCGGGGCACTGAGCATGTACTCCAGACCGCCGCCGAAGCCGGGATCTCTCGTTTTCTACATATGAGTACCATTTCGGTGTACAACGACGCCTATGTGCGCAAACGCCGGATTGTAACGGAGAAAGCGCCCCATACCGGCAAAGGCGAGCGCGCCCTGGGTCACTACGCCAGGTCCAAGGTCATGGCAGAAGAGGCGGTCTGGCGCTATCAGAGAGAAGGGGCTCTGGCCGTTTCTGTCGTCCGTCCCACCTGGGTTTACGGCCCCCGTGATGAAACCATCCTGCCCCGTCTCCTTGAGTTTCTGAGAAGCCCTCAGGCCTGCTGGATTGGCCGTAAAGATCCTGTTGTAGACCCCATCTATGTTACTGATGTGGTCGATTGCATACTGGCTGCTGCCACCAGCAACAAAGCGGTTGGCCAGGCGTATAACGTCGCTCCCGATGTCGAGATTCACCTCCGGGAATTCGTGGGCGGCCTGTGCAGAGCATTCGACATTCCGATGCCCCATCGCACCACCTCCTACGCAATGGCCGCGCTGGCTACCGCGATCAGCGAAGGCTGGTCACGTCTCATCCGAAGACAGGAGCCCCCAGGCTTCTCACTTGCTGCCTTTGCCCTTATGACCCGTGGACGGCATCATACGCCCACAAAGGCAAAACGCGACTTAAACTGGCAGCCGAAGGTTTCATTGGAGGAAGGCATTCGGCTCACTGCGGCCTGGATGCAGTCCTGAATAGGACCTTGCCAGATCTATTTCGGCCGGATGGAGGGCCGTAACAAATCCATCCATTGTTTATGAAACTGCAGAGCCCACAGATCTATTCGTAGAAACCCCGCCAAGATAGTTTGAAAGGTACAAAAGGTCAAGACCAATCTCCAGGCTTCCCGAAATCTTGAGACGCCGATACGCGCTCGAACAAGAAGATGCAGCTTGCTGGGGGGAATAGGGCTTGACAACAGAGGAAATCGAATGTAACATAGCACGCCCGTTCCAGAAACCCCGCAGGCAGCACGGACCGTTTCTACGAGGCCTTTCACCGTGAAACCCTATCGCCTTCCAAAGTCCGAAAAGCAGATCAAACAACTGAAGTCCTATCTCCCCGACGGCACACACTATTCCTGGAGTCTTCCGATTGATGACCTGCTGGAGATTCCTTTTGTAAGGGGCAAAGGGTCGCGGTTGTGGGATGTGGACGGCAATGAATATCTGGATCTGGCGTGTAAATTCGGGGCGATGATTGTAGGGCATAACAATCCGAGATACAACGAGGCATTGAAACAGCAGGTGGACACTGTACTGTCGGTCACCAACAGCGGTCTGGAAAGCGCCCTGTGCGAGTTGCTGGCGCGCCACATCCCCGGCGCCGAGATGATGCGCTTTGGGTTGAGTGGGACCGAAATCGTGCAGAACGCCATCCGGCTGGCGCGGGCGTATACGGGCAAAAACCGGTTTGTTCGATTCGCGGAGCATTATCACGGGAGTGCGGACAATATCTTTGGCGGAGGGGTGCGCGATCCTGCTTTCCCTGTCCCAGAAGATTCTCAGGACGATCGCTTCCCAGCAAAGGGGCGGGCGAAAAACGTCCTGGAAGATCAATCTTTTCTGCTGCCCTGGAATGACATCCAGGCATTGGAAGGTGTGATCGGCGCCTATGCTCACGAGATTGCGGCGGTGATCATGGAGCCCATTTGCATCAACGGTGGGGGGATTTTCCCCGGGCCGGGGTATTTGGAACGCGTGCGGGAGTTGTGCAACACCCACCACATTGTCTTAATTTTCGATGAGATCCTCACCGGTTTTCGCATCGGGCTGGGAGGCGCCCAGGCCCTGTTGAAAGTTATCCCCGATTTGACCGTGCTGGGCAAAGCCATGGCCGGGGGCGGTGTTCCTGCTTCGGCCATCCTGGGCAAGCGGGAGATTCTGAAGCTGTATGAAAACGAAAACGAAGGGGTGTTTTATGTAAGCACCTACAACGGCTATCCCCTGGGGCTTGCGGCCGTGATGGCGACCCTCGAAATTCTGTCGGAACAGGGTTGTTATGGGCAGATGGAAGGGTATTTGAGCCAGATGACAGATGCGCTGAGCGAGGCGGCAGATGATGCCGGGATTCCCCTGGTGGTGCAAGGCCCGCGTACCTGCCCTGTCTACCATTGCCGGGAGGAAGTTTTAGAGACGCCGGATGATTATTCTGAAGCGGCCATTGTGCGGGATTTTATCCTGGGGACCGTGTGCGAGCGCTATGGCATCCTCACCTCGCCCATCTCCGTTTTGTATGGCAATGTGATGATGAATGCGCAGGATGTCGATTTTTTCAGGGCGCGCATTGGTGAGGCCCTGAAAGATGCAAAGCGAGAGTTGCGCTCGGTAGATCGGTATTATCAGGCGAAGAATCTGGCGCAACGGGGCAGAAATCTCTTGCGCTTTGGAAACAGATCTTAGCTTAAGGCTCTATTTGTAAACCATGTCAGATAATGGCATCGAATGCTGTCAGGAGACAGAAAATATGACGCAGGGTCGTTCTGAAGCGGATGCTTCGAAAACGCTCACAGAGGCAAAAAAACAGCCGATCGCCATTATTGGAATCGGTTGTCGTTTTCCGGGGGGCGCCAACAGTCCCGAAGCCTTCTGGAAACTCTTGAAAGACGGGGTGGACGCCGTCACAGAGGTTCCAGAAGACCGCCAGAAGATTTGGGGCTTCCAGGCTTCAGATGCGGCAGAACTGGGCCTTCCCTGGCCCTTCTGGGGGGGTTTTTTGGAAAACGTTGACCACTTCGATCCTCAATTTTTCGGGATTTCCCCGCGCGAGACGGTGCGTATGGATCCCCAACACCGGATTCTTTTAGAGGTAGCCTGGGAGGCCCTGGAGGATGGAGGCCAGGTGCCGGAGCACCTGGCCGGTACCCCTGTGGGTGTGTTTCTGGGGATCTCCGCTGCGGATTATGGTGAAGTTCAAAAACGTGCGCCGTGGGATACTATCGCGTTGCATTCCGCTACAGGTTGATGTGGTCCGGAAAAAATGGACAGTTGATTAAGCCTCTTTCTGGTGCTGCAGCGGCGCTTCGAAATTAGCGGGCGACACATAGTCCAGAGTCGCGTGCAGCCGCTGGTTGTTGTAGAACAGCTCGATATACTCGAAGAGTTCGCGTTGTGCGTGATCGAGATCTTTCAGATTGACATGATACAACCATTCGGTTTTCAACGACCGGAAGAAAGATTCGGTCACGGCATTGTCCCAACAATTTCCTTTTCTGCTCATGCTTTGAACAAACTGATGTCTGTCAATAGCCTGTCGGAAGCCATCGCAGCAATACTGGATTCCCCGATCGGAGTGGATCATCAGGGCCGGTTCCGGTCTGCGTTGCCAAACTGCACGAGACAGGGCCGTGAGCAGTGTTTCGTGTCCCAACGAGGTAGAGACACACCAGCCAACTATGCGACGGGAATACAGGTCGAGAAAGACCACCAGGAACAACCATCCCGCACCAGAGCGCAAATAGGTGATATCGCTGGTCCACACCTTGTTTGGACGATCGACTTTGAACTCCCGGTTCAGCAGGTTCGGGGACGCCTTCAGGTTGTGCTTCGTATCGGTGGTCACCACGAACTTCCGTCGCACTTTCGACCGCAGGCCCTGGCGACCCATCGAATCGGCCACCCGGCTGCGACTGTAGGGATTGCCTTGTGCCGCCAGTTCGCGGCTGATCTTCAGGCTTCCATACCGGCCGTGGCTGGCCTCAAAGGCCGCTTTCACCAGGACATCCAAATAACGCCGTTCCTTTTTTCGCCTGCTCTCAGGACGGGAAAGCCAGGCATAATAACCGCTTTTCGACACCTCGAGCACCTTCGCCATCCTCTCCACCGAAAACGACTTGCGATGCGCCTTCATGAACCTGAATCTGTCTTCGGTCCCTCTGAGAAGATGGCGACCACTTTTTTTAGGATGTCCCGTTCTTCCCGAGCGATTGCAAGCTCTCGCTGTAACCGACGGTTCTCCTCCTCTAAAGGCTTCTGGTGCCCTGTGCCCGGAAACGCGTCCATCGGGTCTCCCTCCAGCTCCTTACGCCAGCGCGCGATCGCTCCCTGGTACAACCCCAGGTCCCGCTCTATCTGCCGGTCCGTCTTACCACTGGTCTCAGCCAAACGAACGGACTCCCTCTTGAATTCAGCATCATATCGCTTCTTCGAATGGGATGATCTTTGCACTTTCATCGACACACCTCCTTATTCTACAAGATAACTGCTTCTTGGTGTGTCCACAATTCCAAAACACGTCACAGATCCGAATGGACAGCAAGTTGATCGGTTCCAACATTGCCACCTGTTGCCGGTTGCAGTTGGTGGTTTGTTGCTTACAAGGGTTCTGGACGTCGTTGGACAAGGGCCAGAAGGGACGGTTATCGGCAAAAGATCAGCAGGTTTTGGACGATCTGCTCAAGGTGAAGCCCCATCAGGTTGTCTACCGTCTTTCCAGCGTTGAAAAAGGTGAGAAGTTACAGGAGTTGGGGCTGCTATTGAGCAGGCTCCAGGAGACCTATACCGAGAAAGACAGCGATCAATATGGTCTGATCGTGCGTGTCTTTGGGGACCAATATACCGTTTTATCTTCCCCCCAAGAGGTGCTTCCTAAGCCTCCTAAAGAGATTTCCTCATCTTCTTTGCAGTCTGCCCATGATGAAGATGCGGCCTTTCGCAGGAAAGGGGAGGATAAGGTCAAGGGGTATAGTGTCAACCTCACCGAGACCTGTAACGAGGATGGTCTCAATTTGATCACCGACGTTGAAGTTAAACCAGCGACTGCCCCCGACAACGAGTTTGTCCAACCTGCCATTGAGCGGACACAGCAGGTGGTGGGTGAGGTTTTGGAAGTGTCGATGGATGGGGCTTACAATGATGCAGCAAACACCGAGTATGCCCAAGCAGAAGGAAAGCAGTTTCACTACAGTGGCCTTCAGGGCATCAAGGGACTCTTCGTTTATGAACGGACACCAGAAGGGGTTGAAGTCATTGATCGACACACAGGGGAAGTGCAACTTGCCCAAGAATACAAACCGGGGAAATACAAAATCATCATCGATGGCAAGTCCCGATACTTTAAAGAACAGGACATCGACAATTACATCAAACGGAAACAGATTGAAGAACTCCCTGCTCACATCCGAAACCGACGCAATAATGTCGAAGCCAGCATCTTCCAGTTGAGCTATTACACCCAAGATGGCAAGACGCGCTATCGCGGACTGATCCCACACCAACTGTGGGCGTGGTGTCGGGGCTTATGGCTCAATCTGGTTCGGATCAAGAAGTACCTCACACAACCCCTGATGATCTCCGCATAAGGGGGGGGTTTTTTATGCAAAACCTTGCTTTGCAACCCGGTGAGCAACCTTGTAAACAGGCTCTGAGTCGATGTGCCGCCGGTAGACGCAAAATTCTGGCTCAACTCTGCATCCCAATACACAAAGCTGGCAACTGACACAAAATCTTCATGCCCCCCCTTTTCGGAGGGGACTCAAAGATGGAAATCATCGAAGACAGCTTCAGATCCACATTTCTCAAGAAGAAAACCCCAATGGGAATCAACTTTTGATATGAGCTTATCGACGGGGCCAGGAGGCTTCTTCGCGAGTGACCTTTGAAGCCAGCGGGTAACTTCGGTCAGCGTTGTCTCATTCAAGATCGATTTTTTTATATTTTTCGCCGCTTGGTAAAACCGGACTCCTGCATCAAGCAACAACTCGAACTCCTTGCCGTTCCAGGAATTGCCTAAAGGTCCAAACGGAATGGCTTCCGAGGCAAGCCAATGAACATTGATTCTGCCCAGTCGGGAACCGGTAGCGTAGATTTTAGGTACCAGCTCAGGCATCAAACGATGTAGTTCGCTGGACCAGAAGTTCTCGCATTCACTGGTGCCAACTTTGATAATCACCACAAGCTCTGTCTGGCGGTGTCGTCCGCGAAGATGTACTGCGGCCATCCCGTACTCTTGAAGAAATATCTCGATATCGCTGGCAATGGCAGTGATTTCCTCAGTTTGGTTCGCGGCTTTTAGAATGCCATCCAGAACCTTCCTTGAACGAGATACAATCCTGCCACCTTCAAAAATGTCCATTTGACTATCCTCCTGAGAAAATAGTAGAAAGGTCCGTTCTCTAAGGATTGGACAAGCAGTCGCGAAGAAAAGTTTCGTGGTGGTGCTAGGGTGGTGCTGTTGTTCTTGTGGGCAAAATACGCTTTTGAGGTGGTGGGGGCGATTTCTGCTAACGTCCTCCGAATTGCCGAAGTGGCCGTGCATAGGGAAATAAATCAGGATTTTACCATCAGGCAAGAAAAAAACGCACGGCCATTTGGGTGGGGTGGCCCTGGTGGGGTGCTCGGCAATTTGGTGTTATGAGATGTGCCCGCCGGGGTGGTTGGGTGGGCTTGCAGGACGCAAGCTTGGGGTGGTTTTTTTCTTTTAACAAAACTTGAACAACATCAACAAGGACCCAAAAGTGCATCCAAAGTCCTGTATAAGTAGAACCTGCCTGACAGTGAATATACATCAGAAGGAGCATCTATGAAAAGCCTAAATCTGCTAACAGGTTGTGAGTTGCATGTTCATATGTTGGGAACCTTCTATGCCGAAGATCTCCTGGAAATGGGTAAGGATATCTATCAAGATATTGATTGGAAACAGTTTAACTTCATCGAAAATTATAAGAAGGCTTATGGAGTTCACCCAGATCCAATCCCTCGATTTCACGATGCTATAACTAATGGTAGCGCTGGCATTGAACGGTTCAAGCAGTTTTACGTGTATGGCAACAAAGAAGATATTGGCAACTTTGACAAATGGGAGGCAAAATACTCTTTCTTCCTCTGCATTTGGAGCCATTGGAGAGGTATGGGCAGAACCGGGGACTTAATTCAGCGTATCCTCCAGCGAGATCATGATAATGGATTGGACTATGTAGAGTATCGTTGTCGTTGTTCAGGAGAAGGCTTTGAGTATTGGCACACCTTAATCGACGCGAAATTTAAACAGGTATTGAATCTTGGTCTAACTGCTCGTTACATTCTCAGTCTGCCGAGAGCCGAACCAATGGAAGACTATCTTTGCCTTCAGCGCCTCTTTGACAAATTCCCTGAATACATACCTATATTCGTCGGACTGGACTTTGCAGGAAGTGAGGAAGGCTCTCCTCCTAAGATGCAGCGTGAGTTCTTCAATACTGTCCGGTTAGATAACCAACACAAACCTGACCGCGCACTCGATATTGTCTACCACGTTGGAGAGTCTTTCTATGATAAATCGTTGGAAAGTGCCATCAGGTGGTGCCACGAGGTTGTGGAAATGGGAGCAAACCGAATAGCGCATGCTATTGCACTTGGGCTTGATCCTGCTGTTGCTATCGAACGGCGGCCACAAGGACATCATGAAGAACTCGTTAGTGAGCGTATAGATCAAATTACCTATGACCTTCAGTATGCGAAAAGTCTATCGAAGTATGGAGTCGAGATCGACGAAAAGGCTCTTCTGGAGGAAAGGGCAACATTGGAAAGCGTGGATCCCGATAACGTGGTTGGACGATCTTACGATGATGGACGATTAGATGAGATACGTAAAAGGCAACAATTTGTGTTGGATTGTCTGGCTGAGATTGGAACGGTTATAGAATGTTGTCCGACATCAAATTTACGAATCGGAGGGGTGCCGGATGCGTCCTACCATCCGCTTCACCAGTTTCTGGACTCTCAGGTCAACTTAGCAATTTTCTCTGATGATCCAGGCAATTTTGATTCTCCTCTTTCAGCAGAGGTGGATTGGGTATTGAGTCATGCCGGGGTGAGCGAAGAAGATTTGGTGAAACGGTTAGGTGACCCCCGACGGTTTCGCCTGGGGCAGTCAAGATCCAACCATCGAAACAAGAGGTGTAGGTAAACTTCCAAGAGATCACCCTTCAAAACAACCAGGAATACGGTATGCCCTATTCAAAAGCATTCTTTGAGCTTCAACTCAAATTCGCGCAGAAAATTCTGGAGAAATTTGGCGGCGAGATGGATGATATCCTTTTCAACTATACAACTTTCCCCAGAAGCATTGACTTGCTGAAACCGCCATTCGATCATAGTAATCTGATCTGGCGGCAATATATACAAGGACTCAGGGCCGCTGGAGATCCAGCAGAATGGACCTATAATTATTATCTTGCCCACCATAGTCCCGAGCCTACTTCAAAAGACACCGAGATCCACGGACATAAACCCTTTGGCGGATTTTACTTTGTTCTGCGTAACGAACATATCATCCGACCCCACAGTATAAGACTGGCAGATGATCTGTCCCCATATAGCCCATTCAGTAGTAAACGACTGGATGAGAGTCTTGGTAACTTAAAAAGGATGTTTCAATTCATCAAAGAGACCATCGAGGGAACCAATACTGTTGTCGGAAATTCCTGGATGTACAATCTGGAAGCTTACAGAAGATTGTTCCCCTCTGAGTACACAAAAGATATGAAAGAAAGCTCTGCCAATGAATTTCAATTTCTCGCATTGTGGGGACAGTTTTTTGATTGGAAAGGAGATATCAAAGCCCACTTGGCAGAGCAACTATTGAGTCGCATAGAGAGGATAGCAAACAAGGAACAATTGAGGCACTGCTTTCCATTCCAAGTAATGATGCCAAAATATGGAATTCAGGCATTCTATGATTTCTATGGCATAGAGTAAAACAGCGGATTCGATTTCTGGCGGCCAGGACGGCCGCCGGTTTTGATTTTGGCGGGCATTTCTTATAACGGTCTGCGGGTTGCCGAAGTGGCCGTGCCTGGGAAAAGAAATCAGTTGTTTTACAATCAGTCAAGCATAAACTCACGGCCATTTGAATGGGGGGTGGTCGGGTTGGGTGGCCACGGCAACCCGGTGTTATAGGATGTGCCAGCCTGGGGGGTGGGGCCGCTTTGAAATGGCCTTCGCAGAAAATCACGATATAACATATAAAAACAAATAGATATGCGATCTTTATTGTGTTATCTACGTCTTCTGTGTTACCTTTTCTTGCCTTCGGTGTCTCTATGTATGAGGAGGAAATGACAGATGAACGTAAGCCTTTCCGATGCAGATTTGGTCCACGCCAGTATAAATGGCCAGCTATCAGCTTTTGAGACATTGGTAAGTCGTCACCAAGACATCTTATACCGAAATGCGCTTTACTATCTTCGTCACCGCGACGACGCTCAAGATATTGTTCAAGAAGCTTTTTTGAAAGCGTTTCAGGAACTGGATCACCTGGATGATCCAGACAAATTCGGATCTTGGATCAGAAGGATAGCCCGAAATATCTGCTTCAATGTACTTCGTTCTCAGCGTCGAGCACGTGTTGCTCAACAACAGATTAAAGAAAATCTGATGGAATCAGGTAATGATAATATAGACAACCTCTCAATTGAGAAACAAGGTATAGACTCGCTGCGAAATCTACTTTCTCTTTTACCTGATAAAAGCGCTCAGGCGTTTACGATGCATTACATTGAAGAATTACCCATCAGTACAATCGCTCAGCAACTCAACAGTTCGGTTCAAAGTATTAAACAACGACTTTACCGAGCAAGACAGCAACTTCAACAGGAGATTCTTAAAATGGCAAAAGATAGCTTTGAAAGAGAAAAACTCCCCGACGATTTCCCCGCCCGCGTAATCGCTCATCTCCTGGAAACGGGACGAAAGGATAGATTGTATAGGGTGCTGCTCTGAATTTACGTAAATGAGTTGCAAAAAAGGCTCCAAATCCCGATCATACAACAGACTGAAAACAATAAGGTTGTATAGATACGGGAAAGGAGCCCAAGATGGACCTCGCAGAGATGATCGAAGCCGCCACCTGGGAATTTAAGCAAAAATTGAGCGCCCATTGCGAAAATTTGGACCTGGAGAGTTTGACGCCTCAATTGGCAGAACAGGTCACAAGTGGGCTTGGTGAAGCCCTCAAGGCTTGTGGGATCGCAGCGCTTCGCACATTTTTGGAAGCCTACGAAGTGGATGAGGCCCCAAAACAGGTCGAGAATGTGCTGTATCGGTTTAAGCAACAAAGTGAGAAGACGTTTTTGACCCCCTTTGGGAAGATGAAGCTTTCTCGAAATCTGTTTCAGGCCGATGAAGGGGGGCCTTCTTATGTGCCGTTGGATGTGATGTGGGGAATGGTCGGTGAGTTTGCCACCGTGGAAGTTCGTGAAGCGGTGTTGTTCACGGTGAGCTTGATCACGCCGGAGGAAACCGTTTCTGTGCTGGAAAAGACGGCTCTGTTTCAGCCTTCTGCCACAGCGGTCAAACACATCACAGAAGAGACGGGAGCGTGGCTGGTCGAGATGGATGAAACACTCAACCGGTCGATCCGTCAGGAGGAGGAGAACCCCAAAGGGACAAAAGTGATGGTGGCCAGCCTGGATGGGACCCACCTCAGGCTGGATGAGCCGGGGAAAAAACGCGGGCGTCCACAAGAGAGGCCGGGGGAAAAACCGTCCGAAGAAAGTCCGACCAGTTTCAAACAGGCCCTGGTGGGCAGCCTGTCCTTTTATGGGGCACCTCCAAAGGACGGCACCCCACCAAAGCGTTTGGTCTCTCGGTATGTGGCACAAATGCCCGAAGAGGGTGGTCAAACGTTGAAGATACGCTTTGAGGAAGAACTCGATCATATCGAAGGACAACTGAAAGATGAGGTCGGAAAAGTGTTCCTGTGTGATGGGGCACGAGGGTTGTGGAAATATGCTGATACCACTCCTCGGTTCATCGGGTATGAAAAACTGGTGGATTTTTATCACACCACAGAACATCTGTCTGAAGCTGCCGAACTCCTGTTTGGCAAAAAATCAGCAAAAGCGCAAAGCTGGTATGAAACCTACCACCACAAACTGCTGACCCAAGATGGCGCAGCAGAAACCCTTATTCGCTCCATCGACTATTACAAAAGCCGCCGAAGGCTGGGTCAAAAACGATTGGAAGACCTGGAAACAGAACGAACCTTCTTCTTTCGGAACAAACACCGGATGGCCTATGCTGACTTTCGTCGAAGGGGTCTGCCCATTGGCTCGGGACCCGTCGAAGCGGCCTGCAAGACCCTGGTCAAGACAAGGCTTTGTCGATCGGGTATGCAATGGTCCTGGCAGGGAGGACAACGCATCTTGCAGTTACGCACTTACGTCAAGTCAAAACGATGGGATGCTTTCTGGAATCAGTATAAACAGGTTCGATATGCCAATGATGAACTCCTTGACTATGCCGATGCAGCATAGACAGAAAACATCTACGTAAAACCGAGTCGGCACCCATTGTATATGCATTATGATCAAGCAAAAGAACATTTTCAGGAAGCGCTGGAAACTGCCCCTGAAGATCCGGAAGTACTGCTTGAACTGGGGCGGTTATATGATTCCACGCAATGGCCGAGTCAGAAAAATATCGAAACCCTGGAGCGGGCCGCCGCATCCGCACCAAACTCCATCGACGTGAGGTGCGAATTGGAGATCGCTTATCGGAAACCGGGATATGAACAGGTACACGATAGTATGTTTCACAAATGCCTGGATCTGTGTGAAAAACGGTTAGAAGAAAACCCGAAAGATGTGCATGCCTTGAAATGTAAAGCAAGGTTACTGATGGGTTCAGGCCAATACACTGACGTCGAAAAGCTATTGCAGACAGTGATTGAGGAAGTATCAGACGACCAGGAAGCTCTATACTATCTGGCTCTCAGTATCAGCAGGCAGAATCGATATGAAGATGCCCTTGAGCTTTATAGGAAAACTTATGAAATGGATCCCAAGACGGTTTGGGCCTATTTTTCTCTACGACAACTGGCGACTCATTTGGCTTTCAGAAAAGGAGAAATCGAACAAGCTGTGGAACTTATGGAGGAAGTATGGACTCTAACACGGCGATCAAATGAAGCTGATAATCTCATCTATTTTTATAGTGCGACGGAACAGCTACAGAAAGCAATCGAAGTCTTCAATATGGTTAAAACATATCCCCATCATCCACGAGTATATGTCACGGTTGGCGTAGGTTATATGAGGGAAGGAGAGAGTAAGAAGGCAGAACGGGTACTGAGGTCTGCTATCGAGTCAACAAATGATCACAATCTGCGGTCTGAGGCTCAACTTCATCTTGCCAGAGTATTGTTCACTTTAAAAAAAGATCAGGAAGCGCAGCAAATAGTTGAAAACTGTCTCGGATTGGATGTAAACCAACGAACAGTCCTGGCTCAGAAGAAAACAAGCGTATTCTGGTCTCCGTGGACAAAATGGTTGAATGAAACGCTTACACATCTCCAACAGTACGATCCAAGAGTGAATGACCTCCATCGAATTGTGCAAGAAGAGTTTAGGCAGATGTGAAACGGATACACCAAATAAGACGCAGGGTTTCAGCGGCGCCAGGAAGGCGCCGTTTTGCTTTTGGGGGGTTTTAGGCTGGCATTTCCTATAACGGTTGGGCTTCACGAACCTGCCAGTGCTTTTTCGGCAGGTTGTGGGTGGTTGGGGCTGGAAGGGCACGTGAAGCCTGTGTTATCGGCAGTCGCATTGGGGTGGCGCCTCCCTGGGTATTTCACTCAGGGCGTACATACAGCGTGCGACATAGACAATCTGTTTTTCCGCCTTTTCAGGTATTCTTCCTTTTGCTGTTAAAAATCCTTCAGTCCAAGCGTGCTTACTCAAGGCTTCAGAGCCGCCACGAACGCGGCAACATTTTCCATGGTAAATCTGAGTAATGTCCGTTCAGTAGCGATTTCCACGGTACTTACGCCAAATCGTTTCTGCATAGCCGAACAGCTGCTCTCAACAGACTTGATCTCAGTCAGGGGAATCCGTGTTGGCGTGCCGGTGGAAAAGCCGTTGCGGCATTCCAGGTGTTTATCCCAAACCTTTATGATATCGAGCCGGTTGTAAACCCCAACAAAGAATAGGTAGGTGATTCCATAGCCTGCAAACGACAAAAATGAGAGCCGCCAGTAGACTACTGAGAACGTAAATCCAGTTAGCGTAATTGCAAGTCCGACGAGGAACTGGACGGGGTTGTTAAATATCCAGTTGGGAACGGTCATGAACCTTGGGGAGCCAGCACTCTGTCTGGCGAAGGAGGAACCAAAATCACCATGTTCGAAGAGAAAGTCGCTCCATCCATAAACACTAAGATACCAGAAGGCCCATATGCCAAAGAGTATCAAGATTCCCACACCCCAGATTTGCACAGAAAGTCTGCTGAGTCCGTTGAGGAAAATGTACACGGGACCCGCCGTAGCAAGAAGCGCCGCCAAGTGAAATAGGACTTTTCTGGAGATTCCGAGAGGATCGCTTCCTCCATCTGGGCTCTCTGGAAGAGCGTACTGGACTGATCTCCACAGTCCAATCAGCCAGATGGCTCCAAGAAGACCAATCGCCATAAAAGAAGAGGGTGGAATTCCGAACAAGGCTCTTCCTCTGTGTCTGCGAAAGAGAGTTGCTTTCGGCAAACTGATGATGTCAAAATGTTAAGGGAAAAGTGATTTTTGCCTTTGCACGCAATCACGCTTTTCTGGGGTGGTGGGGGCGATTGCCGATAACTCTTTTTAGATGAACCTTCCCAGTGTTGTTGTGCAGACTATGATATCAGTTGGGAGTTTAGTGTGAACCATTCCATAGGCAGGAACCTGTGTTGGATAGTGATATGACCTGATTCAGATATTACTCCAGTATCAGGTGTTGGCACGAACCAGTACATCTATTTGACCTTCAGATGCACTTTCAAGTTTCAGCGCCTCCCCTCGGTTCAACATCGCCTCCCGGATTCAGAGTGATGGGCAAGGTGTCCAGCGGACTCTGAATCTTCTCCAGATTCCGTTTGCTAACGTGGGTGTAGATCTCGGTCGTTTTGGAGCTCTTGTGTCCCAGCAGCTCCTGGATGTAGCGCAGGTCCGTTCCAGCTTCCAGGAGATGGGTCGCAAAGCAATGCCGTAGCGTGTGCATCGCCGCATGCTGGGGAATCCCTGCCTTTTCCCGGGCACGAGTGATCACTTTCTGCGCTGAACGGGCTGTCAGGTGACGGCCTGGCCTCTGTCCGGGAAACAGCCATTTTTCAGGCCCATAGGTCTCCACATATGCCTTCACACCCTGTATAGCAACCTGTGAGTAGAGGGTGTAGCGGTCCTTTTGGCCCTTGGGCTTGCGTACACGGATCAACCCTCGCTCTGCGTCGAGGTCTGCCAGCATCAGTTTGACTACCTCGCTGACCCGAAGTCCTGCTGAATAGACCACCAGCAGCAAGACCACATGTTTGAGGTTGCTCACGGCTCCCAGCAATCGTGTAACCGCTTCTCGGCTCAATACGACAGGCAGGCTTTTTTCCGGTTTGGGACGGGGAATCTCTGCCAGAAGATAAGGCTTTTTCAGGACGTAAGTAAAGAGAAACCGGATGGCGCTGATGGCCTGGCTGTGATAGGAATAAGATATCTGATCCTGAGTGACCAGCTTCAGAAAACAGGCGTAGACCTCTTCAGATGTAGCCTCCTGTACAGGTTTTCCCAGGTATTCGAGAAAACGCCTGATGTGTGGTCGGTAAGATTTCCGCGTCTTTAAACTGTTTCTCCTCAGCTTGAATTCATTTTCGACGGCTATCAGAACCTTCTGGATGCCGTCTGTATCTGGCTGTGACGCTAATGCATTGGATTTTCGTGGGCAAAGCGCAGGATCAACATCGACCGGTTCTCCTTCAAAGAGAGCCAGCAGATTTTTGATGATGCCGTCCGAGTGGGGAACACTCCAGCGCTTCTTTTTAGAATCCCATTCTCGACCAGGAACAGTCCTGATTTGGTTTACCCGATCCGGAGTGTAGGGAAGGTGAACGAGGACACGACCGTCTTCTCCCGGAGAAATCCGAATACGTTCCTCGGGTATCTCGAAGTTGCGCTTGCCCATTGGTAGCCTCCTTATGAGATGTTGTGACAGGTTTTTGTCTGGATGCAAAACAAATCCTGTGCCATAGAGACCGCCGATATTGAAAATTAGACGAACTTACTGTGAAATAATGGGTTGTGCTCTCCCCTATATCAGACAAGCAGGTTTCCAATATTGAATAGATCTTTCATCTAGTGGTCGATTTCGCAAATACGCATGAGGTTGCATAGGTGGCAAAAAAGGGGTATGTTATACGCCTCATTCCAATCGGTAAAGGAGGTGTATAATGTCAGGTCCCCTTCCCCAATACCAACCTCGCTTCACAAAAGCCCAACTGGCAAAAGCCCAGAAAATCATTCGTCAGCGCAACGCGCCTCAATCCCAGGTGCAGCGGGCAAAGATGGTGGTGGCCTTAGCCGAGAATAAAGCCATTGGCAACCAGAGGTTAGCCGACAGGGCAGGTGTCAGTTCACCTACGGCGCAGAAGTGGCGAAAAAGGTGGACTGAAGAAGGCTTCACTTTAGAGGATCTACCGCGCAGTGGGCGACCGCCCACTTTTTCCCCCTGTGCAAGTCAGTGAAGTCAAAGCCATTGCCTGTCAACTGCCCGCACAACGGGGGTTGCCCCTGTCTCGGTTCAGCTTATTTGAGATTCAACAGGAAGTGTTAAGGTGTGCGTTGATCACTTCAATCTCACCCACAACGATTTGGCGCATTCTCAAAGAGGATGCCCTTCGTCCCTGGTATCACCGATCCTGGCTTCATATCAAAGCCCCCAACTTTTTAGAGAAAGCCAGTCGCATTCTGGACCTGTATCAAGGCATATGGGAGGGGATACCGCTTGGCAAGAAAGACTTCGTTATCTGTGCCGATGAAAAATCCCAACTTCAAATCTTAGCCCGAGAGTTTGCCACATTGCCACCTGATTGTGGCAAACCCATTCGTATGGAAAATGACTACAAACGGATGGGCACAGTGGCCTATCTGTCTGCACTGGATGTGTTCTCAGGGCACATCTTTGGGCGTGTGGATGAGAAAACCGGCATCGTGCCCTTTCAAAAGCTGGTGGACCTGGTGATGGGACGGGAGCCTTATGCTTCGGCTGATCGGGTCTTCTGGATTGTGGACAACGGATCTTCTCATTACACCACCACGTTCCCTAAACGGCTCCAGGATGCCTATGAAAATGCCATTGCCGTCCATCTCCCTATCCACGCCAGTTGGCTCAATCAGATTGAGATCTATTTCTCGATCTTGCAAAGAAAGGCGCTCACGCCCAATGACCTGGCAGATCGACAGGCGATGGAAGCCAGGATCTTGGGCTTTGAGGAATACTATAATCTCACTGCCGAACCTTTCAACTGGCGCTTTACAAGGCAGGAATTGGAAGAACGAATGCAGCGAATCCGGCTGGCTGCATAAACTCATGCGAACTTCTGAAATCGACCACTAGGAAACAAACTTTTCAACACCCCCAGCTTCCAGGGCTATGTCCAATGCCGTCCGATCTGCTCCGGTCTGACCGCACTCTATCTTTGACATAATCGTATGCTGTCACGGCAAGAGAATGCGGTCAGCCTGAAAACAGGAAGAGGCCCCGGAGTCATCCTCCAGGGCCTCTATGGTCTACCTTGCAAGGGATAAGAGACTATGCTGCCCTTGACGGGGGCAGTTTCAGGGTTGCCAAATGGTAAAATGTTCCCAATGCTTGAGAGTTGACTTTGTCTGTATAAGACAGTATATTTGGAAGCTCTACTCCCTTGAGTTTTTTAGACTTGTCCCCGTTTTTGGGGGAACCGAACGGATGAACGCCCGGCAGATTCGAAACTTCTCCATCATCGCCCATATCGACCACGGAAAATCCACCCTGGCGGACCGGTTTCTGGAGCGCACCCTTGCCCTCTCCCAGAAGGAAAAGGTCGATCAGATCCTGGATAACATGGACCTGGAGCGTGAACGGGGGATCACCATCAAATCCCACGCCGTCCGGATGGATTATCAGGCGCCGGACGGGCAGCACTACGTCCTCAACCTGATCGACACGCCGGGGCACGTAGACTTCTCCTATGAAGTCTCCCGCAGCCTCACCGCCTGCGAAGGGGCGCTCCTGCTGGTGGACGCCGCCCAGGGCGTTGAAGCGCAGACCGTCAGCAACGTCCTCCTCGCCCTGGAACACAACCTGACCCTGATCCCCGTCATCAACAAAATCGACCTGCCCAACGCGGAAATCGACCGGGTGGTCCTGCAAATCCACGACCTGCTGGGCGTCGAAGAGTCGGAAATCCTCAAGATCAGCGCCAAACAAAACATCGGCATCGATGCGGTCTTTCAGGCCATCATCGACCGGATTCCTCACCCCCAGGGCGATCCGGAAGCGCCCTTAAAAGCTCTGGTCTTCGACTCCGTCTTCGACCGCTACCGGGGCGCTGTGGCCTACCTGCGGGTATTTGAAGGCACCCTGAAGGAGGGAATGCCGGTCCGCTTCTTCTCCACGAGCCGGGACTACGACGCCGAAGAAATCGGCATCCTCAGGCTGGGACGGATCAAGAAAAAGGCGCTCCGGGCCGGTGAGGTGGGCTATCTCATCGCCGGAATCAAAGACCTGAAAGATGCGCACATGGGCGATACCGTCACCGGCGCCCAACACCCGGCCGATGCCCCCCTGCCCGGCTACCGGGAGGTCAAACCGATGGTTTTTGCGGGCCTCTACCCGGTCAATGCCGATGGCTACGACAACCTCCGCGCAGCCCTGGAAAAACTCCGGCTCAACGACGCTTCCATCCGCTACGAACCGGAAACTTCCACCGCGCTCGGATTCGGATTCCGGTGCGGATTCCTGGGCCTCCTCCACATGGAAATCGTCCAGGAGCGGCTCGCCAGGGAATTCGGCATGGAAATCATCACCACTGTGCCCAACGTAGAGTACGAAGTCCTGCTCACCGACGGCGAGGTCATCGCGGTCCACAACCCGGCCCAGATGCCGCCGCCCGAGCGGACCGAAGAGGTCGCCGAACCCATCCTCGACGCCCAGATCCTGGTCCCCTCGGAATATGTGGGAAGTATCATGCGGCTGGCGCAGGACCGCCGGGGGGCCTACATCACCACCGAATACATCGACCCCACGCGGGCGCTGCTGCGCTACGAACTCCCCCTCTCGGAAATCGTCCTCGACTTCTACGACCGCCTCAAATCGATCAGCCGCGGCTACGCCTCCTTCGATTATGAGTACAAAGCCCACCGCCCCGCCAACCTGGTCAAACTCGACCTGCTCATCAACGGCGACCCGGTCGATGCGCTCTCGGCCATTGTCTACCGGGACAAGGCCCACGAATGGGGCAAGGCGATCTGCCAGAAGCTGAAGGAACTCATCCCCCGCCAGATGTTTGAAGTGGTCATCCAGGCCGCCATCGGCAGAAAAGTCGTCGCCAGGGAATCGATAAGACCCTTCCGAAAAAATGTCACCGCCAAATGTTACGGAGGAGACGTCACCCGAAAGCGGAAGCTCCTGGAAAGACAGCGAGAGGGAAAAAGACGCATGAAGCAGGTCGGCAACGTGGAAATCCCGCAAGAAGCCTTCCTGGCCGTTCTGAGTATGGACATGTAAAAGATGTGAAACGGCAAACGGCCCTTACCCCATAACCAAAAGCCACGTTTCACGTCTGCCGTTTCACGTTTCACCGCATTTAGAGACGCCGATGGGCAAAACAGTAGCGCGGAGAAAAACCCGGCGAAGGTCCCCCCCCGCAAAAAAGCGAAGGGCGCCGAAGAAGAGGAAAAAGTCTGTGGCCAGAGAATACCTCGAAGTCATCCTGGTGGCCGTCGGACTGGCCCTCTTCCTCCGGACCTTTGTGGTGCAGGCCTTTCGCATCCCCTCCGCATCCATGGAAGACACGCTCCTGGTGGGAGACTTCCTCCTGGCCAACAAATTCATCTACGGCGCCAAAATTCCCTTCATCAACTGGCGGCTGCCCGCCCTCCAGGAGCCCGAATCGGGGGATATCATCATCTTCCAGTACCCCCTCGATCCCGGCCGGGACTTTATCAAACGCTGCGTAGCCGGCCCCGGTCAGACCGTAGAGATACAGAACAAAGTCCTCTATGTAGACGGCAAACGGACGGTCGATCCACTCCGCTCCAAATATACCAACCCGACCATCCGTCCGAAGCAGTCTCCCGAAGGCATACGCGACAACTTCGGACCCGTGGAGGTGCCTCCGGACCACTTTTTTATGATGGGCGACAACCGTGACAACAGCGAAGACAGCCGCTTCTGGGGCTTTCTTCCCCACAGCCTGATCAAAGGCAAAGCATTCATCCTCTACCTGTCCTGGGCCCCGGACCCCGGCGCGCCCGGGTACACAAACCTGTTCTCGATCCCGAAAATCGTACTCTACAACCTGCTCCACTTCCCCAGCCGCGTCCGATGGAACCGAATCGGCACAATTGTCCAGTAGTCACCTCGCCCCCGAACCTGACCCCCATGTCCACCGGCCTCTACATCCACATCCCATTCTGCGCCTCGCGCTGTCCCTACTGCGACTTCGCATTCGTGGTGCGCAAAACCCACCTGGCCGATCGGTACGCCGAAGCCGTCATCCGGGAGTTTCGCACCCGCCTGCCTCACGTGGGACCCCGTCCGGTTTTCAAAACGGTCTACTTCGGCGGCGGCACCCCCTCGGCAGTGCCGCCGGCGCTCCTGCAGCGCGTCCTGAACGCGGTCCGGTCCGAGGCGGAGATCGATCCGGGCGCGGAAATCACCGCCGAAGCCAATCCCGGAGATCGGGCGGCGTTTCAGGAACTTCGAGAGACCGGCATCAACCGGCTCAGCCTGGGCGTACAGGCCCTGGACGACCGGACCCTCAAGGCGCTGGGCCGGTTCCACAACACAGCCGATGCGCTCGAAGCCTTCCAAACCGCCCGGCAGGCCGGATTCGGGAACATCAACATCGACCTGATCTTCGGAGCGCCCGAACAGTCCGTGCCCGCCTTTACGGACACCCTGGACCGTGCGGCTGCGCTCTGTCCCGACCATCTCTCGGTCTACGGCCTCACAGTCGAGCCCGAAACGGCGTTTGGTCGGCGATTCCGGAAAGGCCGTCTGCCCCTTCCCTGCGAAGGCAATCAGGCAGCCATGTACAGCGCCGCATTGGACCTGCTGGCAGAGGCCGGCTACCGCCACTACGAAATCTCCAATTTTGCGCGGCCCGGCTTCGCCTCCCGGCACAACCTCGACTGCTGGGAGGGGCGTCCCTACCTGGGCATCGGCATGTCGGCGCATTCTTTTTTGAACAACCGCCGTTCCTGGAACATCCGGGATCTCATGGCGTATATAAAGAAGGTGGAACTGGCCGGAACCGCAACCGGTGGGGGTGAAGAGATCGACAAAGAGGACCGGTTTCTGGAACAAATCATGCTGGGGCTGCGACAGCGGAAGGGCATCCCCGAAACCCTGCTTGCCAATCACCGGACGGCCCCCTCGCTGGACCGCCTGCTTTCGCAGCGCTTGCTCCAGCGGTCCGGAAAGCGGCTCTGCCTCACCCGTCGCGGCCTCTTGCTGGCCGACCTGGTCTGTGCGGAACTTGTGAAGGAATCCTAGATGGAGATCCGGTTGCGGGTGCCCGGTTCTACCTCCAACCTGGGACCCGGGTTCGACGCCCTGGGCATGGCCCTGACCATTTACAACCATCTGACGGTCCGCACCACATCGGGAACCGGCATACGCATTGCCGTGCAGGGAATGGGGGCCGACCTCCTGCCCGGAGACGAGACCAACCTCTTCTTCCAGGCCGCGGCCGCCACGGCCGAACGGGCGGGAAAAGCCCTGCCGGGCCTGGAGGTGGAAATGGTCAACCACATCCCCCTCGCCCGCGGCCTGGGAAGCAGTTCCACCGCAATCGTCGCCGGCATTACTGCGGCCAACCTCCTCCTTGGAGAACCTTTTTCGGAATCGGAACGGCTCGATCTGGCCACAGAACTGGAAGGGCACCCGGACAACGTATCGGCCTGTTTGCTGGGGGGGCTCACCATCTCCTCCATCTCAAACGGGCAGGTCGCCTGCATCCGGGCGCTCCCCCCGCCCCACCTTCGGGCTGTGGTGGCCGTTCCCCACTTCGAACTTAAAACAGAAGCCGCACGGGAGGCCCTCCCGGAGCAGGTCTCCCACCGCGAGGCCGTCTTCAACCTCAGCCATGCCTGCCTGGTCACCGCAGCGCTCTTATGCGGAGACCTCCAGGCCCTCAAGATCGGCATGCACGACCGGCTCCACCAGCCCTATCGGTCCCCGCTCATCCCGGGGTTCGACCGCGTGCTGGAAGCCGCCGCCGGGGCCGGCGCTCTGGGCGCCTGCCTCAGCGGGGCCGGCCCCACGCTCCTGGCCTTTGCCACAGAAGGCGCGGAAAGGGTGAAGGGAGCGATGGTAGAAGCCTGGGAGGTAGAGGGCATCGAAGCGGACGCGCACATCTTGAAAATCGACCCCGACGGAGTAAGGCGCGAATGATAACAAAACTGTGGAACCCCGATGTGACCTCCGGCTGCGAAAGCGCCGGCGTCCTGGCCTGTCGGTGCCTCATCGGCCTGCTCGTCTCTGTCCTACTGTTCGAACCGATCCTGCTTTCCGCCCAATCTCGGCGTCAGGACAAACGGGATCGGAAGGAAAAACCCAAGCGCCGGCGTTCGGACATCGATGCCTTCTCCAAGCAGGAGACAACGCTGGAAGAGGAACAGGCGGGCACATCCGAGCCCCAGGTCAAAATCGGACGCCTCAGCAAAGCCGCCTACGATGCCGTCATCCGGTCCGGGCGCTATATTCTGGGCCCCGGCGATATCTTTGTGGTTGTGGTCGACAGGAACGAAGAGCCGGAAGTCCACGATATCCTGGTCGGCGCGGCGGGCAAGCTGGTCATCCCCTATGTGGGTGCCATACAGGTCGCCGGGTTGAGCCTCAAAGACGCCGATGGCGCGATCCAGGCCGCAGTTCGGAGCCGCTTCCAGCACCTGGGCATCTCCATCACCCTCTCCGTCCTGCGGACCTTTTCGGTCAACGTCGTGGGGGAAGTCCGCTTCCCCGGCGCCTACGAGGTCCACGGTGTGGAACAGGTCTCGGAACTGATCATGCGGGCCGGTGGACTGCTGCAGGAACCCGAAGGCAGGGCCTCCCTCCGGAACATCGAAGTGCAGCGCATATCAGAGAACGGAACCATCGAAAAATCGGGACGGAAGGCCGACCTGGCGCTCTGGCGCCTCAGCGGAGAGATCGACTACAATCCCTTCCTCCTGGACGGCGATCAAATCCTGGTTCCTGTACTGGGAGATTCCATCAGTATCTCCGGAGCCGTGCAGCGTCCGGGCAATTACGAATACGCGCCTGACGACCGCGTCGCAGACCTTGTCCGGCTGGGCGGAGGACTCGTGGGAAACCTTACAATCGCAACGGCCGAACGCCTCCGCCTCCCCAAAAACGGAAAGACCGAGGAGCGCATCCAGATCGATCTGGGCCGGGCTCTCAACGGCGACCCGGCGGCAAACCTGAAACTGCAGACGGGAGATAAACTCTACGTGGCCGGGGCGGAACAGCGGGTCACCGTAGAGGGCGAAGTCCGCTTCCCCGGCGCCTACCCGATTGAAGACAACCTTACCTTAAAAGAACTGATCCGCCTGGCCGGTGGATTTACTGCCTTGGCCTCCCTGGCGCAGGCCTCGCTCATCCGGAAAGTAGAGTACGGCAACAACAACGACGAAGAGGACGTGGTGTTAAACCGGCTCCTGAGCCTGCCCAGATCGCAGTTGACCGACGAAGAACGGGCCCTGCTCACCATGAAGACCCAGCAGGTACCGGGACGCCTGCCCGTCGATTTCGTCGCCCTCTTTGAGCGGGGAGACGAAAAACACAACATCCATCTCAAGGGCGACGACATCGTTCGCGTACCCCGATTTTCGCCCTCCGTACTGGTCAATGGCTTCGTGCTTGCGCCCGCCGCCATCCCCTACGACTCCACCTACATCATCAGCGACTATATTGCTCGAGCCGGGGGGTTCAGCGATCGGGCCAGAAAAACCGACGTCGTTGTCATCCAGGGCAGCACGGGCAATGCCGTCAAAGCCTCCAAGGTGCAGCGCATCTCCCCCGGAGACGCCATCTACGTCCCCAGCAAAACCCCGGGCCAGGGCTGGCGGATCTTCCGGGAGGCGCTGCTGGTAATCACCCAGATCGCCACACTTATTCTCATCATTCAGAATACGAGAAAGTGATGGAGCGCGAAAAAAACATCCTGGATCACCTGGGGGTCATCGTGCGCTGGCGCCGGATGATCATCTTCTCTGTACTCACCGTATGCCTGGTCACCGCCGCCATCAGCCTGATTCTCCCCGAGGTTTATCGCGCCCGCGCCGTGGTCTATCCCCCTCAGGAGTCTCAGGACATGCTCGGCCTCTCGGCCCTGATGGGCAATCTCCCCATGGGGCTCCTGGGCATGGGAGAGGACGCCGTCTCAGCCACCGAATTTGTGCCGGTCCTCCAGAGCGAACGCGTGGCCGAAACCATCATCCAGCGGTTCAACTTGAAGGAGCGCTACGGCGCCGAAACCCGGGAAGAACTCTATTTAATGGTCGCCGACAATCTGGAAGTAGAACTCTCGCGCGAACAGTTTCTCAGCGTCTCCTACAGCGCCGAAACCCCGAAACTCACCGCCGAAATCACCAACGCCTTTGTGGCGGAACTCGACCGGGCGCTCCAGGTGCGGAGGCGCGACCAGTCCACAAGCCTTCGGCTTTATCTTGAAGAACGCCTTGCCGAAGCAAAACAAAAGATGCTCGATGCCGAACTGGCCTACAACCGGTTCCAGAAGGAGCATATGGTCCTCGACATGGAGACCCAGGCCAAGGCCCAGATCGAAAGCGCCGGCAAGATGATCGCCATTCTTGGAGAAATGATCATCAAACGGGAAATGGCGGCAAAACTGCTCAAGCCCGACCATACCGAGTTGAAACGGCTCGGCCTGGAAATCCAGGGCGCCCGGGAGGCTCTGGACAATCTCCTGATGGGAAAACCCAATCTCCAAATGGGCGAGGCAGAAGCCGACGGGAAGCTGCCCGACATCTTCATCCCCTTCCGGGAATTTCCGGAGCTGGGCCTCAAAGCCATCCAGCTCATGCGGGATGTAGAAATCCAGAATGCGATCTACATGTTCGTCTTCCAGGAATACGAAAAAGCCATGTTCGAAGAGGAGAAGAAGACGCCCCTTGTGATCGTCCTGGACCGGGCCGTCCCCCCTGATTTCCGAAGCCGCCCGCGCAGGACCCTTATGGTCGCCATCGCCGGCGGCCTCAGCCTGATACTCAGCGTCCTGCTGGCCTTCCTCTTTGAAGCCCTGGGGGGACTCGAAGGCGAAGACCGGGCCAAACTGGATACCATCCTGCGCGAACTCAAATTAAAACGGTAGGCACCTTCCGCGTCTTTCCATGCAATTTTGGTGGCGCTTTTAATAATGGCAGAAAAAGAACACACCATCCTCACAACCGTGGTGGGGAGCTATCCCGTGCCCGACTGGCTGCGGATCTACCCCACCCGGCAGACCCTGGTCGATGCCATCAGCGTCGTCTTCAAAATCCAGGAAACGGCCGGCATCGACGTGGTGGCGGACGGCGAGCTCTACCGATTCGACCTGAACCACCCCGAAACCAACGGGATGATCGACTACTTCGTTGGCAAGATGGAGGGAATCGAGACAACGCTCGGGCGGGAAACCCTGGCCGCATTCCAGAAAGAAGCGGGCCTGTCTTACCGGGCGGCCCCGGCCGGAATCGTCGAGGGGCCCATCGGCGAAGGCGCCCTCAACCTCCCGGCAGACTACCGGATGGTCCGGCCCCTGACCCGGTCGAGGCTTAAATTCACCCTCACCGGCCCGCACATGCTCAGCAAGGTCTTGATGGACAACCACTACAAAGACCGGCCCGCCCTGGCCCTGGCCATCGCCGACGTCCTGGCCAAACAGGTCGCCGACATCCACGCCGATGTGGTCCAGATCGACGAGGCGAACATTCCGGGCCACCCCGAAGAAGGCGAATGGGCCGCGGCCGCCATCAACAGGGTGCTTTCCGCCGTACAGGGCGAAAAGGCCGTCCACGTCTGCTTTGGCAACTACGGCGGTCAAACCGTACAGAAGGGCGCCTGGGATGCTCTTGTCCCCTTCCTCTCCGCCTTAAACGCAGACCACCTGGTACTCGAATTCAAGCGGTGGGGCATCGAACAGGCCGCCTGTTTGAAAGACCTGCCGGAAACCGTCCGGATCGGCGTCGGCGTCATCGACATCAAAGACAACGAAATCGAGACCCCCGACCGGATCGCAAAAGACATCGAAACGGCTGCAAAGCGCCTCGGCCCGCACCGCCTCGCCTGTGTCCACCCCGACTGCGGGTTCTGGATGCTCCAGCGCAGCGTGGCAGACCGCAAAATAGAAGCGCTGGTGAAGGGCCGGGATCTGTTTGAAGGAAGGTGAAGCGTGAAACGGCAGACGGCAGACGTGAAACGTGAAACGTGGACTTTCGTCTATGGTGCGGGGTCAGGGGGCCGTTTGCCGTTTGCCCTCTGCCCTCTGCCGCTACACTGGCTCGGATACGCCCTGCTGATATGGGGATTCTGGCTTGGAACCGCAGTGGCGCAGGAGCCGGGCACCCTGATAACAATCGCCGGTGGAGGCGAGCAGGAAGGAGAGGGAATTCCCGCTGTAGAACTTGCGTTGAGTATCCCATTAGGCGCGGCCGTAGATGCCGAAGGGAACCTCTACATCGCCGATACGGGTAATCATCGCATCCGGCGGGTGGATGCCCTGACCGACACGGTAACCACATTTGCAGGAACGGGTACAGCCGGGTTTTCCGGAGATGGCGGACCGGCCGCAGATGCGCAGCTCAGCAGGCCGCAGGGGGTCGCCCTGGATGCCGCCGGCAACCTCTACATCGCCGATACGGGCAACCGTCGTATCCGACGAATCGACGCCGGCACAGGCATCATCACCACCATCGCCGGCACAGGAGAACAGGGGTTTGGAGGAGACGGTGGACCGGCCACCGAAGCGCTCTTATACGAAATTATCGCTCTGGTAGTCGACAGACAGGGAAAACTTTATATATCCGACGGGATAGATGCGGCAGGGGAGGGCAACAACCGGGTGCGCCTGATTGACCTCGACACAGGCATCATCACCACCGTTGCGGGCAACGGCAGCCTCTCCTTCTCCGGCGACGGGGGCCACGCCACGGAGGCCGGCATGACCGTTGAAGGCATCGCTCTGGATACGGCCGGCAACCTCTACATCGCCGATTTCAACAACGGCCGCATCCGCCGGGTGGATGCGGCCTCGGACACCATCACAACGGTTGCCGGCAGGGGATCCGCTCCCTTCGGAGGCAGCAATTTTGATGGCGATGGTGAAGAAGCTACCCGAGCCCAGTTAAGCCTTCCATTCGGTGTGGCCGTGGATGCTGCTGGCAACATCTATCTATCGGACACCGGCAACCACCGCATCCGGGTGGTAGACGCCCAGACGGGTTTTATCCTAACCATTGCCGGCACCGGTGAGGTAGGTACGCGGGGCGACGGCGGCCTGGCCCTCAATGCCCGGCTGACTGAACCCTCCCGCCTGGCCGTGGACCCAAACGGCGACCTCATCATTGTCGACACCGGCAACGACCGCATCCGCCGGCTGGTCGATCCCCGCTTTCGAACGCCGGTCGTGGAGCTGCAGGTTTCCCAGCTCGACTTTCAACGGGTCAGCATTGGCGACCCGCTCACCCTCCCTCTGCAGCTGAAGAACAGGGGAAGCGCCCCGCTTTCTATTCTCAGTGCCGTCTCGGACAACTCTGAATATACCGTGCAGATGGTCTTCCCAGTCCAGATCGGACCGGCACAGACCGGCGAAATCGCCGTCACCTTTAATCCGGCTGGCGAGGGCCTTGCCGACGGCCTGCTCACCCTGACCACAAACGACCCTCGACGTCCCACCCTCAGATTCTTTCTCAGAGGCGTCGGAGCTGTGCCCGTCATCGGTGTCGCCCCCCCGGAACTCATCTTCAGCCGCACCTTCGTCGATTCGGCGCAGGCTCAGGACCTCCAGATCTCCAACCTCGGGGTGGGCGTCCTCCTGATCGCCCGTGTGGCCCTTACCGACACCGCCCAGTTCCTGGTCGGGCTCACCGATACCCTCAGGATCGCCTCGGGCCAGACCGCATCCCTCTCCGTGGCCTTCCGGCCCACACAGGCAGACACCCAGCGGGCCGTTCTGACCCTCTTGAGCAACGACCCGGATGCCCCCGCCCTCGACATCCCCCTGCAGGGCTTTGCGAAAATCCCCAAACCGGGCGGCTTCGCAGATGTGGGAGACAGCCTGGGAATGGGCGATCCGGGCGCTGGCTTCGGCGTGGCCTGGGCGGATTACGATGCCGACGGCGACCCGGACCTCTACGTGGTACGCAGCCTGCAGCCCAACCTGCTCTATCGCAATGACGGGGGCCAATTCACCGAAGTCGGCGCTGCTTTGGGAGTAGACGACGGCGATGACGGCAGCGGAGCGGCCTGGGCGGATTACGACGGCGACGGCGACCTGGACCTCTACGTCACCAACTTCGCACAGCCCAACCGGCTCTACCGGAACGAAGGCTCGGCCTTCACCATCGTGCAAGCGGAAGCAGCCGACGCAGGCGACGGCTACGGCGCCGCCTGGGCGGACGACGACCGGGACGGCGATCCCGACCTCTATGTGGCCAATTTTGGCCCCAACCGATTTTACCGGAACAACGGCGGCCGGTTTGTGGAAACCGCCGGCGCCCTCGGGCTGGCCGATTCCACCAGCAGCCTTCAGCCTGCCTGGAGCGATGCTGACAACGACGGCGACCCCGACCTCTTCCTGGCCAACAGCGGCGCCAACCGGTTTTTCCGAAACGACGGCGACCGATTTACCGACGCCACGGACCAGGTCGGCCTTCAGGAAGACGGCCCCAGCTTTGGCGCAGCCTGGGGAGACGTCGACAACGATGGTGACCTGGACCTCTACGCCGTCTATTTCGGAGAGGGCAACCGGCTCTACCTGAATGAGGAGGGGCGGTTCCGAAACATCGGGCGGCAATCCGGCGTTGCCCTGCCCGACGACGGGCGCAGCCGGGGGGCTGTGTGGGGGGACTTCGACAACGACGGCGACCTGGACCTCTACGTCACCAACAGCGGCCAGCCCAACCTCCTTTTCCGAAACGACGGCGACCAGTTTACGGAGATCGCGGAAGGCCTCGGCGTGAATGTTGAGGCAGACAGCCGGGGCGTCGCTCTGGCCGACTTCGACAACGACGGCGGCCTCGACATCTATATTGCCATCCAGAACGACGCCGACCGCCTCTACCACAACCGGGAAGCCAACGGGAACTGGCTAATCGTACGGCCGACGGGCACCCAGAGCAGCCCGGATGCCATCTGCACCCGCTTCGAAATCATCTACAACGGCGGACAACGCGCCATCCGGGAAATCACCGGGGGATCATCCTACCTCTCGCAGGATGCCCTCACAGCCACCTTCGGAATGGGCGACGCGGAGCGGGTGGATGTCCTGACCGTCCGGTGGCCTCTGGGGATTGTACAGCAGGTCCTGGACATTCCGGCCAACAGCATCCTGAACATCACCGAAACCCCACCCCTTCCGCCCAGCCGCATCCGGCTTGACGTGAGCACCCCCTCCATTGTCGCCAACGGGCAGGCGCAAACCCAGATCCAGGCCAGCGTGGTCAACAGCCAAAACGAGGTCGTGCTGGTCAACAACGTCCCCCTCGTCTTCAGCCTTGTCCTCGGAGACGGCGCCTTTGTAGACGGTGACACCGTTCAGGTGCGGGACGGCCGTGCCAGGATCCAGTTCCGCGTGGGGGACACCCCGGGCTCCGCCATCATCTCCGCCCAGGGAGCGGGCGTCGCCGGACGGCTGGTCCTGGACCTCCTCCCCCCCCTGGACTCGGAACAGGCCACCCTCCGAACCGTCGCCGGAGTCGGCCGCGGGTTTGAAGGGGACGGGGGCCCCGCAACCGATGCCTTCCTCAACCGCCCCAGAGCTATCGCCGTCGATTCCGCAGGGAATATCTATATCGCCGATACCAACAATCAGCGCATCCGGCGGGTCGATGCGGCAACCGGTACCATTCAAACCCTCATCGGCGACGGCGTGACCGCCTCGATCGGAAACGACGGTCCCGCATCCGAAGCCCGGGTGGCCGAACCTCGGGGACTGGCCCTGTTTCCCAACGGAGATCTCCTCATCAGCGAACAGGGCGGCCACGTTGTCCGGCGGCTTGTTGTGCAAACCGAAACCGTTGTCGCTTTTTCCGGCCGGGGAATTGCCGGATTTGGGGGCGACGGCCGGCCGGCCGAGCGAGCCAACCTGAGATCACCGGGGGGCATCGCCACGGATACTCAGGGCAACCTCTGGATCGCAGACCAGCTCAACCACCGGGTGCGGAAGGTGGATACGGAAGGCATCATCACCACCGCCGCGGGCAGCTTTCAGGCGGGCGATGAGGGCGATACCGGTCTGGCCACAAGGGCCCAACTGAACGGGCCCCTCGGCGTGGCTGTGGACAGTCTGGGGCGCCTCTTTATCGCCGATACCAACAACCACCGGGTGCGAATGGTGGATACGGAGAATATCATCACCACCGTCGCGGGCACAGGGACGCGGGGACTCTCAGGTGATGGGGGACCCGCGGTGCTGGCGCAGCTCAGTTCTCCCACAGACGTGGCCGTAGACGGCGGTGGGCACCTCTTTATTTCCGACACCGGCAACCACAGCATCCGGATGCTCGACCTCAACACCGGCCTGATCCAGACCGTTGCCGGCACCGGCGCCTCAGGGTTGGGCCAGGAGGGTGGACCGGCCGTGCAGGTCAGCCTGGACGATCCTTCGGGCCTATCGATCGGCCCCACCGGCGCCGTCTACATCGCCGACACCGGAAACGACCGCATCCGGGAGCTCAGTATCATTTTTCCCGAACCGCCTCCACCCACCAACGGCGGTGACAAATCTGCCGACTTCAACAACGACGGCCGGGTCAACTTCACCGACTTCGTCCTCTTTGCCCGGGCCTTCGGATCGGCCGAAGCTGCGTTCGACTTGGACGGCGACGGCCGGGTGAGATTCGCCGACTTCGTCCTCTTTGCCCGGGCCTTCGGGTTGGGCTGATCCGTCCCCTTCCAGCAAATCCGTCCAAAACTATGGCACAGGCACCCATCCTGCCGGCGGATACCGTCGGCATCGCCCGGGCCGCCGAACAGGTCCGGGCAGGCGGCATCATCGTCTACCCCACCGAAACCGTCTACGGCCTGGGCGCCGATCCCTTCAACGCCGATGCCCTGAGCCGAATCTTTTCGATCAAAGGACGGGATGCGGCCAAAGCCCTCATCGTCCTCATCCGCGGGCAGGACGACCTGAACACCCTGGCGGTGGAAGTCCCGCAGAAGGCACAGAGGCTCACGGAGGCCTTCTGGCCGGGACCGTTAACCCTCGTCTTCCGGGCGCGTCCCGGCCTGCCCGAACAGCTCCTGGGCGCAGGCTCCACCATCGCCCTTCGAGCATCGGATGCTTCTGCGGCCCAGACCCTGCTGGACCATCTCTGCGGCCCCATCACCAGCACAAGCGCAAACCGCTCGGGAGACCCGCCGGTCCGCTCGGCCGCAGAAGCCGCAGAAACCCTCGGCGATCGTATCGACCTGATCCTGGACGGCGGCCCGGCCCCGGATGCCCGCCCTTCAACCGTGGTGGATGTATCCACCGGGCAAGCAAACGTGCTGCGAGAGGGACGAATTTCAACGGAAGCCGTCTACCGGGTGCTGGGGAAAACAGGATAAAAATAGGGGCGGATTTAAAACCCGCCCCCTGCACTGCGCACATCCAATCCTTCCTGCTACGCCATCTCAACATCAACCTGCTTTGGGTCCAACTCCTTTTCCGCATATCGTGTAACCAGACCGCTTTCTACAAAAAGGTCTGCAATCTTGCTGTCCAGCTCCCCATCCTTCACCATAAATCCAATAATCTTGAGCGCCTGGGAAAGCGGCATCGGTTTCCGGTACGGGCGGTCCGGCGCGGTCAGAGCCTCAAAAATATCGGCCACCGCCATAATCCGGGCCTGCAGCGGGAGCTGCTCGGCCGCGAGTTCCTGTGGGTATCCCTTCCCGTTGAGCATCTCGTGGTGGCCGCCGGCGTATTCGGGCACCCGCCGCAGCTTCCTGGAAAAGGGAAGCTGGGAAAGCATCTTGATGCTTACCGCCGCATGGTTGTGCATAATCTGAAGCTCCTCTTCAGTCAGCGTTCCCTTCCGGATGGACAGGTTGTATACCTCATTCTCGGTCAGGCGCGGATGGTCCTCACCGTCCACCTGATAGGTGCGAGAGGCAATCTCCTGGAGCCGGGCGATATCCTCATCCGCCATAAACTCGCCGCCGGTATTGCACTGCGCGATAAAATCGATCTCTTCTTGCAGCTCCTTCAACTCGCGCTGGAGGGCCTCATCAACAGCAGCGATCTCATCCCCATTGCCATCTTCAGACGACAGCAGATCGAGTTTCTTCTTCAAGGCGGAAATCTCGGCATCCCGCTTGAACACCTCGTAACGGGTCTGCACGACCTTGATCCGATCGCAAATGGTCTCCAGTTTGGTCGCCTTGTCCACCACATACTCGGGGGTTGTAATCTTCCCCACATCGTGCATCCAGGCTGCAATACGCAGCTCGTTGAGCTCATCGGGCGTAAAGTGTACCCTGCCCCACAGCCCCGTTTCGGTCCGGTTGATCTCCCGGGCAATCATCATGGTCAAATCGGCCACCCGGCGGATATGCCCGCCCGTATAAGTAGACTTTTCATCGATCGCCGCCGCAATCGTCTGGATAAAAGCCTCAAAAAGATTCTGCAAATTCTGGATCAACTGAGCATTGGTAATGGCCACCGCGGCTTGGGAGGCTAAGGAAGTGAACATGGCCTCGTAGTCGTGGGAAAAAGGAATGACATTTTCCTGGGCCAGATCCTTCGCGTTCAGAAGCTGAAGCACCCCGATAATTTCGTCCTCGTGGTCGCGCAGCGGCACCACAAGCATCGACCGGGATCGATAGCCCGCCCTTGCATCGAAATCTCGGGGTCCGGTAAAGTCGAACTCCTCGGTTTTGTACACATCCGGAATATTGACCGTCTTGCCCGTATTGGCCGCATATGCGGACACATTGGAGAGGTTAACCTGGCCTTCTGCAACGAGCGGAATCGGTTTGAAAACGGCCGTATCGATATCCACCGAGCTCGTTCCCCCAACCCGTACCCCCAGCGTATCGTTTTGAACAATCTTATAGTCTAAGTATTTCCTATCGTCGCTCACAATATAGAGCGTGCCTCCATCGGCGCCGGTAAACCGCCGGGACTCGTCCACAATCATCTCCAGCAGCTCATCGATATCCAGCTCGCTGGTGAGTGCAACCCCGATACGGATCAGATTATCGACCTGCGCTTTCAAATCGCTGGTGGCCATAACAACTCTCCCAAATACGGAGACTGGAGACTAAAAACTCGGGGCTTGTAAAACACATCCTGCCGGGAAGGGCGGCAGGGACAAGCCTCAAGCCTCAAACCTCAAGCCTCTGGTTCTCTTAATCATAAGGATTTTAGGGGGGATTTGTCAAGCGGGAGGAAAGGTGGGCAGGGTCAATCCGTGGAAAGCTGGCGGATCACGCGGTACTCCGCCTCCGAGGTCAGAGAGCGTCGACGAATCAGGTCGGAGGCCATAATCGACCGGCGCCTCAGGCGATTGTAGGTGGCTTCGCTTTCGGAGTGCCGCTCCAGTCGCGACAATCCTGCCGGACCCGGTTGGGAGATTCGGTCCACATAGGCGCCCAGAGCATCGGACACGCTCCGCGCCCCCCACCGAGCGACGGATTGAGATGCCGCCAGCAGCCTTCGCGCCTCTTCAGGCGTAGGTTCGGAGCGGCTGTTGAGGCGGCCGCAGGGCGTCTGGAGAAAACACCGTTCCCGGTTGTCCCGGCCCTCCGGGATTTTTTTCGGAAAGCCGGACAAGCGCCTCCGAGCGGGAAGCGCCGAACACACTCCGCCTCAGAAGCGACGCAAGGTCTGCCGGAGACAGAGATGAGGCGCGCACCATCCGATCCGCATCCCCCTCAGATGGCCTGGACAGCCCTTCGATCACCCCCCCCATTCCCGACTGGGCAGCAACGGGCAGTGCAGTCAGAAAAATAAAAAAGAAGATTAAAATCAAGCGCACATCAAGGCTCCTGAGGTTCTGCGATACCGGCGCGAATGCGTTCTGCAAGCGACGTGTAGCGTTCGGCCACCCGGTTGTTTCGCACGGCAATGCCCAGCGCCTTTTTCGTGCCCACAAGCACCACCAGATCCCGGGCTCGGGTAATTGCCGTATAGAGCAGATTGCGCTGAAGCATCATATAATGCTGGGTGGTCAGCGGGAGAACCACCGCCCGATACTCCGACCCCTGGCTCTTGTGCACACTCGTCGCATAGGCCGGCACAATCTCGTCTAACTCCGCAAAATCGTACCCCACCGGCCGTTCCGGAAAGGCCACCCGAACGACCTGCTCGGTCGCATCGATTCCAGCAATACGGCCGATATCTCCGTTAAACACATCCTTATCGTAGTTGTTTCGGACCTGCATCACCTTATCCCCCGCCCGAAACCGCACGCCCCCCCGCTGCAGCTCCTGTCCTTTCGGGTTCAGCCTCTCTTGAAGCGCCCGGTTGAGGTTCATCACCCCCGTCTCGCCCCGGTACATCGGGGTCAACACCTGAATATCGTCAATCGGGTCCAGGCCGTAGGTTTGGGGCAGCCGCGACTGGCACAGGCCGCAGACCGTCTCCACAACCTGCTCCGGCTCCTCCTCTTCAATAAAGAAAAAATCTGAATCCTGCGCATTCCGGGTATCGGGATATTCGCCCGCATTTATCGTATGGGCGTTCACCACAATCTGGCTCGTCTGCGCCTGCCGGAAAATCTCGTTCAACATCACCGTTTCCACCACATCCGATGCGATCGCATCCTTCAACACATTGCCCGGCCCCACGGACGGAAGCTGGTCCACATCGCCCACCAGCACCACCGAAGCGCTTAAGGGAACCGCCCGCATCAGGCTGTTCATCAGCACCGTATCCACCATAGAGACTTCATCGACAATCAGCGCATCAATCTCCAGCGGATTTTCGAAGTTCTTCTCAAACGCCATCTCCCGGGGGCTGAACTTGAGCAGCCGGTGAATCGTCTTCGCCTCTCGTCCGGTCGTCTCCAACAGTCGCTTGGCCGCGCGGCCGGTGGGCGCTGCCAGCGCAATCGTCTTCTTTCGGGCCTCCAGCAGGGCAATCAGCCCCTTCACCGTTGTGGTCTTACCCGTGCCCGGTCCCCCGGTAAGAATCAACATACTGTGGCACAGCGCTTTTTCAAGAGCAACCTTCTGCAGCGGGGCGAACTTCACCCCGTCCCGGCGCTCAATCGCCTCAATCTCCCGGGGAATATCCCCCGTCTCAATCCGCCGAATGCTCGACAACTGGTAAAGTCTTGTCGCCGTGCCCTTCTCGGCATAATACAGGGGCGGGATGTAGACCCGGTCCTCTTCAACAACCACCTCCTCCGCCTCCAGCAGCGCCTCTAAGCAGGGCTCGACCAGATCGGCAGACACGTCTAAGGTCTCCGCACACACACCCAGCAGCTCCTCCTGCGGCAGGTAAACGTGGCCGTTGTCGTCCGCCGCAGCATCCAGCACGTGCCGGATGCCGGCCAGGATTCGCTTCTCGGAATGCGGCTCAACGCCCAGCTTCTGCGCAATCCGGTCCGCCGTTAAAAACCCGATGCCCCAGATATCCGCAGAAAGCCGGTAGGGGTTCTCCTGGATCAACGAAACCGCCTGCTGCCCGTACGTCTTCCAGATCTTGACCGCATATCCCGTCCCCACATCGTGGGACTGCAGAAAAAGCATCACATTGTGAATCTCCCGCTGCGCCTGCCAGGCCCCCAGGATCATCTCCGCTCGCTTACCCCCCAGCCCCTCCACCTCCACCAGCCGTTCCGGCGACTCCTCGATAATCTCCAGCGTCTCCGCTCCAAAATGGTCCACAATCCGCCCCGCCATCACCGGCCCGATCCCCTTGATCAGCCCCGACCCCAGATACTTCCGCATCCCCTCCACCGTCGAAGGCGCAACCGTCTGGTAGGAAGAGATTTTAAACTGGCGCCCGTACTGGGCATGCATTGTCCACTCTCCCTCCATCACAACGCACTCACCCGGACTTAAAGACAGCGTTTCCCCCACCACCGTCACCGGCGCCCCTGCCCGGCCCTCCGGCTGCAGCCTGGCCACCGTATAGCCGGTCTCCGGACTTTGATACGTAATACGCTCAACAATCCCCTGGAGGCGTTCCATACAAACTCCTGCATTCTTTACTCTTGATAAACCACCTCACCCCGTACAACGGTCGCCACAACCGAAAGCGATGCCTGCCCCTCCTCCCACCGGAACAGCGTCAGGCTCGCCTCCTTGCCAACCTCCACACGGCCCAGCCGATCGTCCACGCCCAGCAGGCGCGCCGGATTGGCCGACGCCATCTCCACCGCATCGGCCAGCGTGGCATCCGTATAAGCCACCATATTGGGAATACCCCGGTCTAAGAAAAGCGACGCGCCCGCCAGATAGGGCGTGCCCGCCAGCGAAATCTTACCGTCTGGATGGATCTCCACCTTGTCGCTTCCGTAGCTCCGGTCGTACACCCCCGGCGGCAGCCCGGCAATAGAAGATACATCGCTTACCAGGCAGATCCGCTCCTTCTGCTTTCCTCGGTAAAAACTCTTCAACACCGGCGGAGGCAAATGGTGCCCGTCCGGAATAATTCCCGCCCAGAGTTCATCCGCCGCAAGCTGTTCCCATATATAATTGTCATGCCGGGGAATCATCGCGTGCGCCCCGTTGCCTAAGTGCGTGGACATCCGGGCGCCCGCCGCAATTGCTTCCCGAACCCGCTCCCGGCTGGCCCCCGTATGCCCCAGCGACACAATTACCCCGGACTCGACTACCGTCTCGATAAACCTCAGCGTCCCCTCCCGCTCGGGCGCCAGCGTAAGAATCTTGATCCGTCCCCCCGCAGCCTCCTGGTACCGGCAGAACTCGTCCCAGTCCGGATCCCGGACATGCTCTAAGGGATGCGCGCCCCGGGGGCCGTCTTCCGAACCGATATAGGGCCCCTCCACATGAAACCCAACAAAAGATGCATTCGCCATCTCCGACTCTTCACATACCCTTGCCAGCATACCCAACCCCGCAATCGCCTCATCGGCCGGAGATGTGGTTACCGTGGGGCAGAAGAGACCGGTGCCCGTTTTGTAGACCCACTCCGTTGTCTCGAACACCCGGTCCACGGTCAGATCAGCGGCGCTGTAGTTGATCCCGCCTGCGCCGTTGACCTGCACGTCGAAGATTGCCGCTGAAACCCACACATTGTCTCCCCCCAGCGCCCCGGCCGGCGCAGGACCCTCCTCCACCGCCGAAATCTTCCCCCCTTCCACCTCTATCGTCACAGGCGCCGTCGTTCCGACAACCTTCCCACGAATAACCATTATCTCTCCTTTCAGCCTTAAAATTCAGCGCTAAGTCGTCTGTCGCCAAGATATCCTTATGATAACATCAAAACCCGAATCGCGCAAGGGGCCGCAGAGGTCCGTCGGCGCCTCATTACACACGCCGGTCTGCCCCATCTTACCGACCTGCAACTCCCGGCGTTCGCGCCGATCTTTTGCCTTGACATTTCAAAACCAATGTGGTATACTGGAAAATGAAAAATTGCACGCCCTTTTTGGGTATATCTCGGCATTATTGCAGTCAGACGTAATTACACAAACTACTTAAAAAATAGAATCTTGTATCTATTTCTTCTGGAGGAGATGGAAAATGGACCATGATAAGATATTTGAAAAAAGAATGGAGAACTTTAGTAGAACCGATAATGTAGATGACCTGACCGCCCTCAACCTGGCAATCGTAGCTGAAACATTGGATATACTCCATGATTTACAGGGCAAAGCAAGCGGCGCTAGGATCATCCGCACCAGGGAGGGAGAGTATAAGAGCTGGGATGCCGAGATCTACGGCGTCGATGAGGCTGCCGAAGGAGCTTATATTGGAAGATTAAAAGACAGCGCGCACCCGGTTGTCTTGCTGTCGGAAGAAGCCGGAATGGTTGACTTAACTGAAGGCAAACAGGGCGATAAATTATACGGGATCTCTGATCCTTTTGATGGAAGCTGGTTGTATAAAAGAGGCTTGCCTTTTATGCAATACAGCTCACTGGCCTTGTATGACGCCGACTTTAATGCCCTTACGGCTGTAACAGGGGATGTTTTTAATCAAGATGTGCCATTTTCCAACAGCAACGGCGCTTTTATGGCCAAATTAAGTGGAGACCAGCTGGACAAAGTGGAAAGACTGGACGAGGGATATCGAATTAAAAGACACGGTGAACCTGCTTCTAATATCGCCGACGCCTGTGTGGAGTCCTACCTCTTAAAACCCGCCAAATTTATGCTGCCCCTGCTCGATGAATACCGGCCGGTGGTCGATGCATTCAAAATGTTCCATCCAAATGGCGGCCCGTATGCTTTTGCCGAAGCTGCAGCAGGGCAGATAGACGTCTATTTTGCAAGGCAGCAGCCCTATGTGGATATATTTTCCGGCATTCAAATCGCACAACAGGGCGGCCTAATCGTAACCGATTTCGACGGAAACGAAGTGCCCAAACCCACGGAAGATCACGAAACCGTTTTCGACGTTCTGGCCAGCAGAACGCAGGCCCTGCACGATCAAACCCTGGAGAAAATTGCAGAAAGTAGAAAGGAATAAAAAATGGCGATTAACGGCACAGGTACAAAAGAGGATCCAATCATCGTAATCGAATTGGATGCCGAAGAGGTCCCACCTGAGTTAAGACCGACGAACTTCTTCGACCTTGAAGCACACCCGTTCGAACACCGGTCCTTGATAGACGAAGCCCGATCGGTCGTTGACATAATTGGCAAGAACGGCATTGAGAAATATGCGACAGAGTGGTTGGCCGACAAAATCAGCTCTGCAGAGGAAAACGGCTCTGCAGAAGAACAAACAGGTGCACCCGGTGTTGGAAACTTCAGAGTACTGGTAGAAAAAGGCGCCATATGTGAACCTCTGTTTGTTCATGGATCGCTGAAGGATGACGGCCATACACTTTACGTTGCAAAAGACGCAAAAGTTATCGGGGCTGTTATCTACTTGGATGGTGGGGACATTTACGTCGGAGAAGAAACCGTCATCGAACCGACAGCCGGTGTAAAAGGGCCGACGATCTTTGGAAAAAGAAATGAGATCAGACAGGGAGCCTATCTCAGGGGCAATCTCATTATCGGCAGCCACCAGAAACAGGGCGACAATGCCATCAGAGGCGAATTGAAAAATGTCCTGATGCTGGATGAAGCGAATTTCCCCCATCTGTCCTATTTAGGAGACAGCGTGTGCGGGTATGCAACCCATTTCGGCAACCAGGCAACAGCAGCCAATCTGGGAATCATCCAGGGCTTCAGGGAAAGAGACAAGAGAGTAAACCTGAAAGTAGAAATTAACGGCAAATGGTACGACCTGGGCGGTTCCAAGATGGGGGTGGTGCTTGGAGATAGAGCTCAATTGGCCTGTGAATCACTCACAGATCCGGGGACATTACTGGGTCCTTTGTGTGTATCGTATGGATTGGCCTACGTTAAATCGGGCTATTATCCGGCCGGCACCATGTTTAAAACCCGATCCGAAAGAGTTGTAGATACTCAGGAAGGCGTATTTGACCCGGCGAGGCTTTAGCTCTTCTTGAGTCCGACAGGTCCGTAAAAGTCTCGGGGGCTACACTTCAACGGCAATTCTCCTTAAACCGATAGAGGAATTCGGCAGAATTGCCGTTTTTGTTTTGACCTGGAGATAGTTCAAATGATAGGCAAAAAAAATACAGATGAGTGGATGGACTTAATCCAGAAGAGAGATAGCGAGCTCATCTCCCGGCTTGAATCAATTTATGGTGAAAATGAAACTCTTCTTGAGGAACGTCTGAACGCCTTGCGAGACTTGATCGATAAATTCGGGGAAGTCTACGGCGCCAAAGAAGTCGGTTTTGTCAGAGCGCCGGGGCGGCTAAATACCATCGGCATGCACGCCGACCACCGTGGCGCCTATATTAATCCCATGGCCTTAGACAAAGAAATCCTCATCTGTTTTGCTGCCAGAGAGGATGATTCTGTTGAGGTTCATAATCTGAACCCGGCGTATGGAACGAGAAGCTTTAAAATTTCGGAAGAATATCCTCCTGCGCCCATAACTTCGGAGCGTGAATGGCTGGACTGGACGCAGAAAAAAACAGACGCACGCAAAGCGGCCGGAGTCAATGAGGATTGGAACCCCAAACTCCAGGCGGCCCCTGTTTATCTTCACACACAATTCCCTGAAAAGGAACTGCTGGGATTTGAAGGTGTTTTGACCAGCAGCATTCCCGGCCAGGGAGGGTTGAGTTCGTCTTCGGCCATTGTCGTCGCGTCAATGGAAATCATGATGGACATCAACGATATCACTCTGGACGATCCCCAATTCGTCAGCTATTGCGGCGCCGCAGAATGGTATGTCGGCACCAGAGGAGGGTCAGGTGACCACGCAGCCATAAAATGCGGTCAGCTGGGGAAGATTACACACATGAGAACGCTTCCCGAACTCGTCATCGACGCTTATCTCCCGTTTCCGGAAGGGTATCAGATCATCATATTCGACTCGGGCATTGAAGCGATTAAAACAGGGGCGGCCGGGCAGAAATTCAACGAAAAGACAGCAACCTACGAAATCGGGGAAATCTATCTCAGAAGATATATGAGAGAACATCACCGGGATGTATTCGAGGAGATCGTAAACAGCAGGCAGAGCCTAAGTGTGGAAAAAAAATTCCACCTGGGCGATGTGGTCGAATGCCTTGACCAGCAGCAGATATATCGACTGCTACAAAGCCTTCCAGAGCGCATAACCAGACAGGAGCTGTTGAAACAACTGCCGGAAGATCACGATCTACTGAGGCAGCAGTTTGCCACGCATGAGGAACCTGAAGGAGACTACCAGATCCGTCTGGTAATAGCCTATGGCATTTCCGAAGCTGAACGAAGTAAAATGTTAAAGGAAGTGTTGAATCAAAACAGAGTGGATCTTTACGGCCAGTTGATGAATATCTCCCACGATGGAGATAGAGTCTCTTTAAGCTCGCCCAGACTCGATCCGGAAAAAGACCTGTACCTTCAACCCGGAGACTACGGCTGCAGCATCCCCGAGATCGACGAGATGGTGGACATCGCCCTGGAAGCCGGAGCTGAAGGCGCGCAGATATCGGGCGCAGGTATGGGTGGCAGCATGATGGTCCTGGTAAAAGCAGAAGGGGTTGGCTCCGTCCTGGATGCCATACGCGAGAGGTACTATCAGCCCCGCAATATAGAAGAAAGAGTGACGGTAGCCTCCCCTATTCAGGGGGCGGGCCTGTTATAATCATCCTCATAATACACGACAAAACTTAATCTGACCTAAAATATGGAGGATCAATCAGTATCCAAAGACAGTGAAAGAACTCCTGGATGTGATCCTGTATATTGAGCAGAACATACTGCAAATGGTCCAATCCATATCGAAACAGGCTTTTCTCTTTGCATCCGTGTTTTTTGATCTTCAACGGTTTTGTCTTTGCGATCCATTCTCCTACCAGATGAGCCCAGGTGAGGGCAATGGCTAAAAGCGCGATGAGTTTTTCGATTCGTTCCAGATGGATCAGATGGGTCTGTTCCAGATCGAAGCCTCGGCTTTTCAACGCGGCGAACAGGACTTCAATTCCCCACCGTTTTTTGTAATCCTCCAGCGGTTTTCGACCTTTACACTTGCTGGCAACGATGAGAAATTCGTCAGGTAATCGGATGACAGACAAATACAGATGATGACCATAGATCAGACGGGGTTTACGCAGGATGCGCTCTTGGTGAATGTGCAGGTCGGCAAACAAGCATCGAAGCGCGATGTCCCCTTTGCCATTTAGGGTTTTGGCGTTTTCCTTGACGCGGATGGCAAAGCCTAAGGCTTGCGCATCTAACCACGCAAACCATTCTTGCCCAATGAATTCCCGGTCTGCAACGATGACCTGAATCAGGTTTTTATCCACCAACTTCAAGACCCGTTCCATCAACTGGATACGCTCATCGGTGTTGGAGTTGCCCTTTTTGGGCAGCAGTATCCAGCAGATGGGAAATGCAACGCCTTGATAGACACTCCCGGCGGTGAGAATATTGATGGTCAGTTTGCCGAAGCTCCAGGTCGTCCGATCTATCGAGATGGTAAAGTCCGACTTGATCGGCAAGAGATGCAGGATCAAGTCGGCCACCAGGTCATAGGACAGATTAAACTCACTGAAGAAACGTTGGATTCTGCGATAGTTGGACTTCTGCTTGGCTTTGCCGTTGAGGGCGTTGGCCAGTTTGGTGAAGTTGACGGTTGTGAGCTTGATGAGAGACACAATGAAGGCGGCGATGAATTTTACCCGGGCCTTATGACAGGGTAAATACCATTGCATCACGTCGTGTAATTCATTAACTTGAGGAGACATAGACCTGTGTTTGATGATGGATGAGTTGTTGGATCTTGACAACCCAAACTTAACTCATTTCACCACTCAGCGCAGGTCTTTTCCTTTTTTGTCGTGTACCATGAATCATCCTATCAATCGAGTTTACCCCTTCTTCTCCCGAACCGTATTGTCATATTGCGCTTCAAGCTCCTGTAAAAGCGCAGCGATGACTTCCTCTGCACTGCCCGAACGCTCCCGCTTCTCCGTCCACTCCCACTGGTCCAGATAATCGTCGCTCCCGGCCAGACCTTCCTCCATCGCCACCCGATCGATCTCAACCTGGAAACGTTCGGGCATCTGCCGTGAGATCGGTTTCTTCCCTTCAAAAACCCTGACCTGGGCCGGGATATCCCTCCAGTACAGAATCTGATAAACGGCCATCGCGTCTCAACCTCTTCTCTGAAAATCCTTAACCACAGAGACACGGAGACCGCAGAGAAAATCAGGTGTTGACCTCTTCTTGCCTTTCTCCGCGCCCTCCGCGTCTCCGATGATATGTCTCAAAATAAATGAACGGCCGTCAGCGAACGTCCAGGACTCCTTTGCGATACGCACGCAGAAAGCTTTTACACAGAGGGTCTCTTCCCAGGAGCATGTCCTCCGCAAGCCGGTAAGGTTCTGTTTCTCGGTCAATGGAGAAAACATGCTGCGGGCTGCTGGTCGCCGGATCGATAATCCCGCTGTTCGCACCGGCCTCAACGGCCAGAATCGTGAAAACATCGTTGATAAGACGGCGGCACGGCAGCCCGAAAGAGACATTGCTGAACCCACCCGCAATGTGGATCTCGGGCCCGTAAATCCCGCGAAGCCTCCGAATCGCCTCGAAACAGTGATTGCCGAACATGCTGTCCACCGAGATCGGAAATACCAGAGGATCGACGAAAATATCCTGAATCGCAATCCCCCTGGTCAGGGCGGTGTCTATCATACGAGAAGCGTTGGAAACCCGCTCCTCATCGTTCTGCGGCATGCCGCTCCCGCCGGCAGCCGTCACAATCACCCGAGAATCATAGCGCCCGGCCAGGTCTAAGGCCTCAAGGCGTTCCAGCGAAGCCGAGTTCAGAAGCGCCCGGCCTGCCCTGTTATCGCAGGCCTCAAGCCCCACCTGAATCGTCTCGATATTGGAGGAATCCACAGACAGCGGAACCGGACACACCTGCTGCACCGTCCCCACCAGCCACTGCATGGCCTCCTTCTGCTCTTCAAGGCGCAAAGAGACCTCGTCCACATTCAAATCGAGGAAATCCGCCCCGGCATCCACCTGTCGCTGGACCAGCCGGTGCAGATATGCCAGCCCGTCACCGGCATCGGGCTCCTGCCCGGACATAGCGGCCTTTACAGCGATCTTGACGTGTTTAACGCGACCCTCCTCATAATCCTGCGTCCGCTTGACATCTTCGGGAATCACCAGGTAGCGGCGTTTCCCCCCTGTATCGTAAAAACGAACCGCCTCGGCCCCATCGGGCGTGGTCGCGATCAGCTTCCCTTTTCGCAACACCACGCGGGTGGTATGGATGTTCTCGCCAATAACGATAAATTCATCTTCTCGACCGTCTATTTTCACTCTGAATTCTCCAGATAATCAAACGCCCACAGCCTCTAATTCGGTTTCTCCCCGGCGTGATGGTCCCGCTCCAGAAAGGTATTGCCCCAGGCGCTGGTACCCTTCAGCGCCCCATCCTTGAAGATCACCGGTCTATCCAGCATCTTCTCTTCGTCTCCGTATGCTTTCAGCCGCTCGTAGGCCAGCGCCCAGATGCATTCCTTCTCTCCCACCTCGCATTTGCCCTCACGCGTTCCCCCACAGGGGCCGTTGCGCTGGTTCTTCACGCACTGCGACTCGGGGCAGAGAAACGCGATATCCGGCAGCGAGCAGTCGCCGCAGTCCCTGCAATCGAAGCTCAGAACCTTCACCGCCTGTTCCGCTGCATGCACGGCCTTCTGAATGCCTCTGCCGGCCTGCTCGACCGCCTGGAAGAACCTCCTGCCGATGCGAAATCCCAAACTTTCCTTTTCAAAGACCCTGTCGTGTACCGCGCGGTTGACTTTATAACTCAGAGGAATACGTTGTTTGGAAGCCCTCAAAACTTCCGGACGTTTCGAAAGGTGGTATTGTCTGTTGATCTCAGTTGAGCTGAGACCCGTTGTTGTGTCGGGCTCAAAAAAGTAAAACTCCCCGGGCTGGTGGAAAAGGGATCCCTTAACAAAGTCTTTCCAATCCCCCTCCCCAAAGCGGCCGGTGAGTTCCAGAATCCGCACATAGTCCTCGTATTTCAGATGTCCCCCCAGGTACACACCCCGATACCCAAGCCCCCCGGCAATGGCGCACTGCTTTGCGGCGAACTCCAAAAAGAAAGCCCTGCCCTTGTCGGGCGACCGGGCCTGCTTTTGGGCAAGTGCAAGCAGCTCATCGGTAACCACCACCCCGGGTATGTTGCCCGCATGAAAGAACCGGGCCGCAGCCGGGCTGAGCACATAGACGTTGGCCAGCACCGGTACCTGGAGATTGTGCAGTGCCATATACTTCAACAACTCGTCCTGCTTGCGTGCGTCATACCCGATCTGGTTGATAATGAAAGCGGCCCCACTTTCGATCTTTTTGGCCAGCTTGAAATACTGGGGCATCACCTCGCGCTCGTACCGCTTGTGGTTGTTCACCACGGCGCCCAGGAAAAATTGCGTAGATGCCAGAACCTGAGCAGCCCTGCCGCTGCCCACCCGCATACCGGAGTTCAGGTCGAAAAACATCTTCAGCAGGCCAACCGAATCGATGTCAAACACACCGCCGGCCTGCCCCTGGTACCCACCCGTCGGATAGTCTCCCGACAGCGCCAGCACATTGTTAAACCCCTCGCTGGCAAGCTGCCAGCCCCGGCCCAGAAGAGCATTGCGGTTCCAGTCCTTACAGGAAAGATGGATAATGACCTCCTGCCCCCGGGCCAGCAGATCGGTCCCCATCGTATCCGCGCTGATCATGGCGTTCCCACCCGGGTTATCCGTAATGCTCAGCGCATGCACCTGCGGGTGTTCCACAAGCCCCCGCGCCAGCTCCAGCACTTTACGCCCGCTGCGTTCGGTAATAATTCCGCGCGAGGTGACCAGCTCCACACCTGTAACGAACGTATCCGTCTCCTGGAGCAGATAGCGCAACGACTGCTTCTGCCAGGCCCCCAGACTGCGATTCGCTTTGTCAGACGTAGCCATACGTGTACACTCTTTCAAGTGGGTATCAGACAAATAATGGCTGAAATAGAGGTTCGATCTCCTGCTCCCGGTCATCTGCCAGAGAGGTAATCACCGCCTCTCGGATCTGCTCCAGTTCGGCCTTCCCGTCCGGTGCGATGGTATTGAGCAGCAGCCTCGGAATATGGTTCGCCAGCCACTGTTTCACAAACGGCAGAGGAATAGAAAGCCGTTTACAGGGCCAGACAATCTTATCCGCCGCCAGTTGAACCCGATTCAACAGGCCAAAGGTCGAAATCGGCTGCTCGTTAAACGTCGTCCGGTTCACAACCCCCAGATAGGCCCCCCGCTCCAGCGCCTCCACCACCATCACCGCTTCACACGCGTGGCGGTAATAACAGGTGTCGGAAACCCCCATCTGCTGCGGCTGCCGGAGAAAGACTGCTGCTGCGGTCGCGTGACTGAACAGCTTGTACCCGGAGTGAAAATCCGGGAACTCCTCTAAGGCAACGGCGCATTCCAGACGCAGAGGCTGCTGCGCCACCACAGCGTTGTACATCAGGGCATCTAACAACACGCGGTCACAGAGCTCTTCTATCTCACCCCGCATAAACCCCATTGGCCGGTGCCGCGAAATGCGCCGCCCCAGGATCAGAATTTGATCCATTCCAAGGTGGCTGGAAATATGATGCGCCGCCCGAATCAAGTTCAGCAGCTCATTGGCGAAATGATCGCCGTCCTGATCCACCACGGCCAGATAGCTCAGAGGCTTCCGGTCCAGCAGATAGCGCATCCCGCCGGTCACCGCCTGGAGCTTACCCCGATTGACCGGTCCGACACACAGGGAGACACCGAACTCCCCGGCAAGACCCCCGGCAACATCTCCCCCGAACGGTTCCCCATCCACGCTCAGACAGATCGCAGCAGGATCGGACACCTGCTCGCAACACATAGCAACCGTATCCCGAAGCAGAGCCGCTCCGCTGCCGGTATCGACGCCCTCGGGAAAATAGACCGGAATCACGATGCCGGTTTCGCCCTGCATCAGCCTTAAAGCTTGCTCGGAAACGTGGGATGATTTCATGAGGTCTCAGTGCAAAGTCAGGCTGGACGACCGGCAGTGGGCCGCAGTCCCTTCCACGGCTTGATCTTCGCCAGAGTCTTGCGGAGGGCCTCTTCCGCCACCTCGGTGTCATAGGCTGCCTGCGCCCTCAGCCAGTAGCCGTTGGAAAGGCCGAAGAACCGACACAGGCGTAGATCGGTATCGGCCGTGATGGAGCGCTTGCCCGCCACGATCTCACTGATCCGCTGGGCTGGAACACCGATTTCCTTTGCGAGGCGGTACTGCGAGAGACCCATTGGCACCAGGAACTCCTCTCGAAGCAACTCACCGGGTGTCACAGGTTTGAGCTTGGGCATGATCTCTTTCCTCTAAGTTATCGGCTGCAGCTAAAGTTAGGTGCGCTTGATACCGACGATCAGGAAGGCACCCTCTTACGTTCGCGATCGGCTGCAAAAGCCAGACATGCGCGAATATCTTCCTGCGTCAGGTCTGGAAAATCGTCAAGGATTTCTTGCTCCGACATTCCAGAAGCCAGATATTCTAGCACATCGTAAACCGTGATCCTCATGCCACGGATGCAAGGCTTTCCACCGCGCTTGCCTGGTTCGATGGTAATTCTATCCTGATGATTCATAACCAAAACCTCCACTCTCAGCGTAAACCAGTATTAGGCTATACTGCAGCCTGCGCAGTATAATCCGGCGATACGCATCTTACACTATAGATGGTACAAATTCCGTCGGCATCGGCTTGAACTGGCACCCCTCCACAAACACCTCGAAGAAATCCGGTGTTGTCTCCAGTTCAATATGTTCAATCTCTTTGACCAGCGCCTCGATAGACGCACGTTTCTTCTGTGAAAGCAACACCTCTCTGGCCCCCTGAACCGCCGCATTCCCGATCTTCACAATCCGATCTTCGGCTACCGGAGCCAGAAACCCGATCTCAATCGCATTTCGAACATTCACATAATTGGCGAATCCCCCGGCCAGGTAGAGCTTGCTGATATCCGCCGGACCAATGCCAAAATGCCGCATCACAATAAACTGCCCGCAATAATTCGCCGCCTTGGCCTGCGCTAAGTTGCTGGCGTCTTCTCGCGAAAAGGTAATGCCGTACTCGGGCACAACACTCATCTCATAAGACTTATCCGCAAACATCCCCTTCGGCTCCATGCGCCCGTGCCGCCGGAGTTCCGCCAGCAGATCGATCAACCCAGACCCACAGATCCCTTCCGGTTCGACCTGCCCAATGGTATGGTATACAAACCGGCCGTTCTCCAACCGAATCGACTCAATCGCCCCCTCATAACCCGGCATCCCGTACTTAATTAGCCCCCCCTCAAACGCAGGCCCTGCCGGGCAGGAAGCCGTCAGCAGCCGCCCCGAGCATCCCACCACCACCTCGGTATTGGTGCCCACGTCCACCAGCATAACAACATCATCCTGAGACACCATATCCATCGCCACCAGGTCGGCCGCCGTATCCGCCCCCACGTGGCTGGCGATCAGCGGCATCCCGTAAACCTTCGCCTTCGGATTCGCCCGCAGCCCCAGGCGCCGGGCGCCCTCAAGCAGCGACGTCGTCTCCCGTTCGCCGGTGAGATATTCTTCCTCCACTCTGGACTTATAGGGTCTTTGACCAATACCCTGCACATCCAGCTTGAAAAAAATATCGCGCATCGTGGAATTGCCCGCCACAACAATCTCGTAAATCTCCTGGCGGACAAACCCGGTGCGTTTTCCCAACTCCAGGATTTCGTGGTTGAGCGAATTCACAACCGCCTTCCGCAGCTCCCCCTGAAACTCGCCGTCGTAAGAGATGCGGTGCATCACATCGCTGCCCCCGAACCGCTGGGGATTTTCGAAAGAACTGACGTGAACGCTCTCCCCCGTCTCCAGGTCCACCAGGTCCATCACCACCGTCGTGGTGCCCAGATCAATCGCAATTCCGTACAGGTGGCCCCGGTACCTGTCCACTGCTTCGCCGTCATAAAAAACAATATCCCCCCGGCGTGTAACCAGAGGGTCTAGATCAACCGATTTTTCCTGAGTTCTGGAGAGAATCTTGGGCGTGCGCCTCAGCGGCGAGAACTCGACATCAACCCCGGCGTCTTCAACCACCGCCTGGCAGGCAAGACGATAGTTCTCGCGCAAAAACGACTCCACGTCATTTCGAGGCTGCAGCGCCTCCATGCCCTGCTTGATCTCAATCACGCATTCATGACAGTGTCCGGTGCGCCCGCACGAGGTGGGCACCTGAACCGCCAGTTCATCCGCATAATCAAAAACCGTCTTCCCGGCTGTCAACTCCCGCTTTTTGCCATCGTGAGATATCGTGCCCATACGACGGTCTATTCCTCACCTTCAGCGCCTTCACCGGCCTCCGTTTCCCACGCGCTGCGATAGTCCAGCTTATCGTCCCCGCCGCACATCAACAGGTCTCCTCCCGGACGGGGCCTCCTCTGGTTCCTGCACCCGAACCTGGCCGTACACTCGTCGAAGCGGTTTTTGTATGGACACCGCTGGGTGGAAAGTTCATCGGCATGGGCGGCCATGCCGGCGAACAGTTCCGTAATCTTATCCAGCCGCTTCTGGTATTCTTCTTTGTCGATCTTTTGCATGTCGGGCGCCTCGTCTCCTGCATAGAGCGAACGGTCGCCCCATGCTGACCCCTGCCTTCTCACGAATCGGATCTGGCCTCTTCTTTTAACTCTTCAAGCAGCTGCTTGGCCAGGGCCACGCACGCCATCGCATCCTTGCCGTAACCGTCTGCGCCCATATCGTCCGCAAACTCCTGCGTTACCGGCGCGCCCCCTACCATAATCTTTACCTCCTCCCGCAAATCCGCATCAATAAACGCCTCGATCGTCTTGCCCATATTGGGCATCGTCGTTGTCAGCAGCGCCGACATCCCCAGCAGGGGCGCCCCGTGCTCCTCCACCGCATCGATAAACTCGTCGTCCGACGTGTCCACGCCCAGATCGTGGACGACAAACCCCGTGCCTCGAAGCATCATAATGCAGAGATTTTTTCCGATATCGTGCAAATCCCCTTTCACCGTACCCATAACCACCGTGCCGATCGGCTCGATGCCCGACGCGGACAGAATCGGTTCAATATACGCCATGCCGGCCTTCATCGCCCGGGCGCAGGCCAGCACTTCCGGAACGAAAATAAAGTTCTCCCGAAACTTGATCCCCACAATCCCCATCCCCGCAATCAGACCGTCGTCCATAATCTCCAGCGCTTCGGTGCCCCCCTCCAGGGCCTCTTTGGTCAACGCATCCACCGTATGGTTGTCTCCGTCGATCAACGCCGCAGCAATCGTCTGCATCGCGGCACTAACACCGGCAAACGTAGTGATCGTCCGCTCCCGCTCGTCTTCCCGCTCGAGAAACTCCTCAATCTCATTGCGAATGAATTCGTTTTCGATATCGGTAATTTCTGCCATACTTTTCTCGCCCTTCTGAAAACACATTATCCGTGTTCATCTGTGGTCATCTGTGGTTGCTTTTCCCTGCCTCAATTCGCCGCATGCTCCTTATGCCAGTCCCGCACCGCTCCGGGAATCTCCTTGAGATTCTCAATCGAGGTCTGCAGCGGAATCGCGCACTCCGGACCAACCAGATGCACACCGGCATCCAGGTTCTTGTAGACCTCCCCCCGAACCTCCTCGGGCCCTTTTGAAAACAGCGTCTCGGGATTGTTGATATTGCCCACCAGGGAGATCCGCTCCTTCACCACATCCATGGACTCATCGGGTTCGTTCTTGGAATCGTAATGGAACGCCGCCATCCCCGTCTGGGCGATGTACTCCATCCGGTCCACCGTTCGCCCGCAAATATGCAGAATCAACGGAATCGGAATCCGTTCCACAAACTCAATGTGCAAATCGCGCAAATACCGCTCATAATACTCGCCGCTCACCAGGTCCCCCGTCGCGTGATCCGGCAGCGTCAGCGCGTCTGCGCCCGCCTCGATCTGCGCCACCCCAAACGCCACGGTCGCCTCTTTCATCCTGTCCAGGCAGGCCTTCGTCTTATCCGGATCGTCTAAGGACATCAGCAGGAAAGGCTCCACCCCAAAGCAATGGTATCCCAGCGACCAGGGGCCCATCGTCTTTCCGATCACGGCCACCTCGTCGCCGAATTCCTTTTTCAGAATCTTGATCGCATCCAGCACACACTTCGTATCCTGATGCGTCAGAAGATCCGACGGAATCTTGATATCGTCCACATCCTCCCAGATCGGCTCGCGCATCTTCACCGTAGGCCAGTTGTCCTTCTGTTCCCACTGGATCTTGCACCCCAGCGCCGAGGACTCCTGGATAATCGTAAACACCGGCATAATCGTATCAAACCCCAGCTCGGTATGTCCGGTAGCCGCCAGGCGGGCCATCAGTTCCGGATCCCGATTCGCATCCGGAAACGGCGCATCCACCAGATCCATCAGTTCCACCGTCGCAACCGAAGTCGGGTTACAAACCGGCGTCCGGTCCACCGGCTCCCTCTTCAGTGCGGCCAGAACACGCTCGCGGCCGGTCATAGGACCCACTGTTTGAGTCTCCATATCATAATCTCCATTGAACGTGGCAAACTTCCTGCCACTGCCACTGATCTTACCTCTGCTGGCTCGGCGCTGCAAGTACACCGCGTGACCCCGCCATCTCCTGCTCCCGCACCACCGCCCGCACGTTGGGAGCGCGAATCAGAAGCACTCCCACCATCGCATCGTGGACGTGCCCACAGGGAAAGGCGACCGTGTCTACGCTCTGGTCCCGCATCTCTCCAAGCTTGATCAGCCCACCCGCAATCACCGAGATTCGCCGCTCCCTGTCTTTCCCCTCCCCTTCGGCGCCTACCTGGTACACCCCGTCCCCGAGGCCGGAAACGGTCATATTCAGCCCCGATTTCTTATCTAAGATCATCAACGGCCGGGTCTCGATCTCATTGTTCGGGTCCAGCTTGCACGCCTCTAAGAAAACCCGCCTGCAGGCCAGCGTGTGCTCCGCCCCGCAGGGAAACCGGAGCAGCCCTTCCGGGGTCCGCTCCATCCCGCCCAGAACCTCCATCGCCTTCACCACAGACGCAATCCGGTCCTCGGCCCCGTCCACGCGGCTGTACGTATAGACCAGAAATGCCGGCTCCCCATCCCGCTCCTGGCGATAGAGCGCAATCGTAATATCGTGAAAATGCGGGTCCATCGGGACCAGCTCAATCCGACTGCCAATATCAACTGTTTGGCCCATAACACAATCCTCTGGTAACATTTCTCTTGACAGCACAGAACCCAGTCCGCTATTTTTACAATATAGCTGATGGTCTGACCAATGTTAAATATAAGATTAACCTAAAACCAGAAAATTGTAAAGTGAAATTTTGAGATCGGATTGAGCATTCAAATTCACTCAAAAAAAATCGACATCAACTGATTATAAAATATATAGTTACAAAAGGATTTCTAAATGAATCAAAAACAGAAAACCCCGGCCTTTGAGCAAATGAAGCCGGTCACGCGCACCTCCCTCAGCGACGAGATTGTCGCCCAGATCATCGACCTGATCTCCCGGGACGTGCTCAAACCGGGCGACCGGCTGCCGCCCGAAAGAGCACTCTGCAAACAATTCGGTGTGGGCCGCACCTCCCTGCGGGAAGCGCTCCGTTCGCTCGCCGTTATGGGCATCCTGGAGGGCCGGATCGGCGAAGGCACCTTTGTGAGCAACAACAGCAGCAAATACCTGGAAAAATCCCTGCAATGGGGCCTGCTCCTGGACATAAAAAAAGTCCAGGACCTCATTGAAACCCGCCTTATGCTGGAATCTCAAACCGCGTTTCTGGCCGCCCAGAGGGCCACAAAAGAAAACCTCCGAGAAATCGAGCAGACCATTCACGGAATAGAAGCATCTCTCGACCAACCCGAGAAATTCCTGGATTCCGACTTACAGTTCCACCTGACCATCGCCCGGGCCACGCAGAATTCAATCCTCTACAACCTCCTCAGCATGATACGCAGTTATCTCCAGCAGTGGATCAAAAACAGCCTGGAGGAACCCTCAACGCATACGGTGGAGGCGCGAGCCCAAATGTCCCTGGACGAACACAAAAAAATTCTGCACTCCCTCCAGAAGGGCGATGCCCAAGGCGCACAGCAGGCCATGAACGAACACATCCTCTCCAGCAGCGTTGACCTTCAAACCCAGATCACAGAAACCGCCGGAGACGATCCGGAGTGAAAAGGCTGATCGGGTATGCCCAAACCTTAGCCGATCCCTTCATTCGGCACAGCCGTCGCCTTCACGCGCAGCGGCTACCTCCCATCCGGCACATACCGCTCCACCGTTCTTGAAAACCCCTCCGCCTCAAACGGCGGCGCCATCTCAATCCCGGCCTCCACCGCCAGTTGTTTTGTCTGCTCGTCCGCACTCTCCACCAGCACCCCCACGCCCGCCTCCCGCAGCATCGGCAAATCGTTGTCTCCATCTCCCACCGCCAGCGTCTCCGCAAGCGACACCCCGCACGCCTCGCAAATCGTCCGAAGCGCCCCACCTTTGTTCACCTCCGGGTGCATCACCTCCACCCGATCGTCCCCGGTGCGTGCGAGATAAAGCCGCTGCCCGAAAATCCGGCGCATCTCCTCCAGCACCGCTTCCTGGCGTTCCAGACCGGGCATCACAATAAGCTTGGGAGACGGCCCGAATTCTCCCTCCCTGATTCGGGAGAGCAGATCGCCGTCGATCACAAACCGCACACCCAGGTCCATCAGCCCCTGAACCGACGCCGTCTGCCGGTCGGTCATATAAGCCTCTCGCACCCCCTCCTCATCAACCTCAAACCGGCAATAGACAAAGTTAAATCCCCCCTCGCCGATATAGTCCACCGTCTCCCTGAACGCCTCTGCAGACAACCGTTGTTCGCCCAGAAGCCGCCTCGGTCCACCCAGCGCCCGTCCCAACACCACCGCCCCGTTATAACTCCCAATATACATGGCGGCTCCCAGGTCCGGCATCTCCGCAAAAGGCGCCTGGCTGTTCTCCACATTCCGCCCGCTGATCGACGCAACAGCGATCCCCCTCTCCACCAGTGCCCGAATCGCCCCGACAGACGCCTCCGAAACCTGACTCGTACCGCTCAACACCGTACCGTCCAGATCAAACGCTACCAACCGAATCATATCCAGAACTCCAGAACACCTCTTGTGTAATCCACAAAAAAAGGGAAGCGCTGCAGGAACGAAGCTCCTAACAACCCTTCCCCGATCAAACCTCTTGGCAAATCCATCGCGAATGTAGTGCGCCGACTGTTCATTACAAAACATAAGCCGTATCTGGAGCAGCCGGAACCCCGTTATAGAAGAAATAGATCGGTTGCCCCGAGTGCATATGCATTTTGCCAAGCACGCGTTTGCGGTCTTTGCCGTGCGAACGTAAAATCCCTCTCGTCGGCACTCCCCTATCGTCATTTGTCACCTCGACCAGCAAGTACTCATCGGGAAACCGAGCCTTGATTGCCTCTAAGGTCTGATCTTTTATGTCACCCATGCCTATCTTCCCTAAGTTCAATATTAACAAGAACAATAGAAAGGTACCAACAAAAGGTGCCGAAAGTCAAGACCTTTTGTCTGATTGCCCACCTGCACAGCCCAACCTCACGCCAAGAATCGAAAAATTCCTACCCAATTCGTCCCCGGCTACCCACAGCTCCTCCCTACCACCCAGGGGAGTGGTGAAGGGTGGCTTCGTGCCTTTCGTGCGGGAAGGGCGGCTGTGGGCGGTTTCGCGCCCTTCGTGTTCAAAACTCCCTCACCACCTTCGCCGGCTTACCCGTCGCCATCGACTCGGCCACCGCCAGGCAGGCCGCCACGGTCCGCGCTCCGTCCCGCACATCGATCATCGGGGGCCGATCCGCATCCAGGCAATCCAGAAAATGGTCCAGCTCCTCCGCACAGGCATGCACCTCGCCCAGCACAGACAGGGGCATCTCCGCAAATTCCTCTACCTCGCCGAACTCCTTCAAATAGAGCCGGTTCTCCTCCACCGTCCCCTCCGTCCCGTACAGGTTGAACGTCATCGAATACGGCCTGGGCGCTCCCACCGACACCAGGCATTTGCCCACCGCCCCGTTCGCAAATTTCAACGACGCAATCACCGTATCGTCCCAATCCACATCGTGCAGCACCTTCGTCACCCCGTAGGCCGACGCCTCTTCGAACTCCCCCACAATCCAGCGCATCAAATCCAGTGGATGGCACCCCCCACCGATCACCGCAAACGCCCCCTCCTCCGGATGCCGCCACCACTCGTGGCCGGGCCCTTCCAGAAACGGCTTCAGTGAATGTACATAATCCGACTCACAAAAACAGGCCTCCCCCAGCTTGCCCTCATCGTAAAGCGCCTTCACCGCCCGGTGCAGCGGCCGGAACCGCGCGCCGTGCCCCACCATCAACTGCTTCCCCGACCGGTCCACCGCCGCCACCATCCGCCGGCAGTCCTCCAGCGTCGTCGCCATCGGCTTCTCGCAGAACACGTGCTTCCCCGCCTCCAGCGCGGCCACCGCCTCATCCGCATGCAGCCGATTGGGCGTACACAGATAGACCACATCCACCCCCTCATCCTCCACAATCTCCCCATAATTCGTCGTCACCCGTTCGGCAGCGAACTCCGCGTGCAGCGCCTCCAGCCGTTCCCGGCTTCTCTCCGACCCTCCAATGATCCGCAGCGCCGCCCTTGGATTCTCACAAATCGCCTTGATATGCTCCAGCCCGATATACCCCGTACCCACCACCGCAATCTGATAGGTTGCCATCTCCTCTACTCCACAGGAAAAGCCGGCCTCTAATCCACCAGCGGCAGCGTCACCGTTGCGCCTCGCTCCGCCGACCGGGCCACCGCTTCGGTGAACTCCATATATTTCACCCCCGCCTCAAAACTCGTATCGCCCTGCGGCCCTCCCTGGATCGCGCTGACAAAATCCTGCTCCACGGTCCACTCCCGCGACTCATCCTCCGGAATCGGCATCTCCGATAATCCGTCGTCTCCGGCCCTGCCGCCTAAGATCGTATCGCTGTTCAGCTTATAAATCAGCGTCCCCTCGCTCCCGTACGCTTCCACCTGCGGATCAACCCCGAACCGCGCCACGCCCGAAAACAGGAACGCCGCCCGTGCGCCGCTCTCCATCTGTCCTATAACATGAACCGCATCCGGCCGCTCCACCGGGCCGGTCCCGTCACCCTCCGCCAGCGGCCGCTCCCTGATAAACGTCTCCGTCTGCGCCGAAACCGTTTTCATCTGCCCGAACCACCGGTGCACGATCTCAATCAGAATCCCCATATTCAGCGCATTCAACCCCGAATACCGGTCGACCTGACGCCAGTGCAGCGGTTCCGCCGCATCGCAGTTGCCCCCGTTAAAAGACCGCGTATACACCTGATAAACATCTCCCAGGTACCCCTCCCGAATCAGCCGCTGCACAAGCCAGTCTCCCTTCATCGCCATCGGCGAGGGGCAGATCTGCGTCACCAACCCGGTCTCCTGCGCCTTCGCATACATCGCTTTCGCCTCCCGCAGGTTCATCGCCATCCGCGCCTGTACAAACGTATGCTTTCCCCCATCTAAGGAGGCCAGCACAAACGGGCAATGTTTATACGGCCACGTCCCAATCATCACCCCATCGATATCCTCCCGAGCAATCAGCGCCTGCGGATCCGTCATAATATCCGGACTCAATCCGAACTCCCCGGCAATCTTCCTCCCGCTCTCCTCGCTCCGGTTACAAATCGCCACCACCTCCGCATCTTCCACCTTGGCCAGCCCGGGAAAATGCCGGCTCCGAAAAATCCCCCCCGCGCCGATAATGCCAATACGAACCTTGTCAGACATAACGTCCCCCTATCTGCTTCAAATCAAACCTGTAATAAGGATCGAAGGCGCCCGGCCGGTCGCCCCACAGGTTGCCTTTACCGACCCCCGCTAAATTGCGGAATGCGGATTTGGGATTTCGGATTGAAAAACCTTCATTCCGCAATCCGCAATCCCAAATCCGCAATTATTCTGACCCCTGATTGCTAATCCACCAACGGCAAATTCACCTTGCCTCCGCGTTCTACCGACCGGAACACCGCCTCCGTAAACTCCATATACTTCACCCCCTGATAGAACGTTGACTCGGCGGGCTTGCCGGTCTGGATCGCATCGATAAAATCCTGCTCCACGGTCCACGCCCGCGCCTCCGAGGCCGGGATCTCCAGCTCCTTCAGCTCTGAATCCCCTTCCTGCGCCCCGAACACGTGCTGGTCGTCTAAGGTGACCGCCGTCTCGTAGACCAGCGTCCCCTTTGTTCCGTAAATTTCAAGCCGCTCGCCGGGAGCAAAGCGGGCCGTGCCCGAAAACATATACACGGCAGCAGCCCCGCTCTCCATCTCCGCCAGAACATTCACCATATCGGGACGATCCACCGATCCGTTTCCCTCCCCATCGGACCGCGCTTTGACAAACGTCTCTGCCATCGCGGTCACCGACCTCGTCGGCCCGCACCAGCGGTGCATGAACTCCACCAGCATGCCCAGGCTCATCGTGTTCAGCCCCGAATACCGCCCGATCTGCCGCCAGTGCAACGGCACATCCGGATCGATCAGGTTGGGAGTCATCGACCGCACAACAATATTGCGAACATCACCAACGTACCCCTCTCCAACCAGCCGCCGCATAAACCAGTCCCCCTTCAGCGCATGCGGCGGCGGGCAGATCTGCGCGGCCAGACCCGTTTCCTGCGCCCTGGCGTACATCGCCTTCGCCTCCTGCAAATTCATCGCCATCCGCGCCTGCACGAACGTGTGCTTCCCCGCATCTAAGGACGCCAGCACAAAGGGACAATGCTTGTACGGCCACGTCCCGATCATCACCGCATCGATATCCTCCCGAGCGATCAATGCGTGGGGGTCCGTCATAATATCCGGCGCCAGCCCGAACTCCCCGGCGATCCCCTTCCCGCTCTCCTCGCTCCGGTTGCAGATCGCCACCACCTCCGCATCCTCGATCTTAGCCAGTCCGGGAAAATGCCGACTCCGGAAAATTCCTCCTGCTCCGATGATGCCAACACGAACCTTGTCAGACATAACGCTCTCCCTTCTGCCTCAATCATTGTACAACCGGTCCAGCAGTCCTACCGCCGTCTCCACAATCTGTTCCGCCCACCCCGGGACAGAAAACGCTCGCCTCCGGTTCGTATCCCCCCTCCTCAAACGCCTTGCGGTTGGGCAGGTACCCAATACTGTCGTTGGCCAGTTCCAAAACCATCGTCTGTCCAAACGGAGACCGCTCCTTGATCTCCAGCCCCAACTCTACCAGGAGTTCCCCAGGCGCCGTCACCAGGGCCAGATCCCCCACCCGAAGGGCCTGAACCCAGGTCGGCACCTCCTCCGGCACCTCCTGAATCCGTTCCAGATTTCGCCGGGCAAACGCCCGCTCGCCCATCGTCCCCTTGCCCTGCTGCTGGATCTCCCGTGCGCGTTCCAGATCCGCTTCCGAGGGCGCCTCCCGCCGCGTCAATACCACCTCTTCCATCGCGGCTCCAAGCGGGGCATCCTCCACAAATACCATCTCATTCCAGGCCCACAAGGCGTCCGCCGCCACCAGCGCCGCTACCCGTTCCGTATGCTGGTACCGGTCGTTTTTCGGCCGGGCGCCGCCCATCACATCGTGGTTGTTAATATCCCCGCACGCCCCGTTGGAAAGCGCCGCCACAAAGTTCTCCCCCCGCATCCTTTGTATCAACTCAGAAAAAAACCCGAAGTAATCCGCCGAAACCGCCCGCTCATGCTCCCCCCCTCCCACATAATGAAGACTGTAATTCGCCAGCAGCCCGATCGTCTCACCTCCAGACCGCTGCATACACAGCACCCCCACCTCCGGATCGACCGGTCCCGCAGCTTCCACCACCTCCGGATTCCCCATCCCCGGATTTGTCCGCACAGAACCATCTCTCATCCGATACCGGCGATTGAACACCACCCGGTCCTCTTCCTCACAACCCCAACCGACCTCGGCCGGCTGCCTGCCTTCCCACCCTAACCGGACCGCATCGGCAATCCGCCCGATCAGAAACTCCGTATAGGCGTCCTCTCCCGTCTGAGCCCCCGTATGCGTGTGGGTACAGCAGATCAACACCCGCTCCGGAGCAAGCCCCACAGCCTCCGCAATCCGCGCCTTCGCCCGGTCCAGATAGGGTCGTTTCACCCCAATCAAATCACACACCACAACCGCGATCCCTTCACCCTCCCGCTCCAGCACAAAACTCCGCACCTTCAAGGGATCATTCACCACCTCCGCCCGCCGCTCGTGAAACAGCCCCGGAATCAACGTCCCCAGCGGCGGCGTAATATCCAGACAGACCGCACCGGCTTTCAACATACACGACCTCCAGTTAGCTCATAATCCGCCGCAGCCACGTCCTGGCCGGACCTTCGTGTCGTTTGACCAGCATCACCGACGTATTCGCATAACGGCCGATCCGGTCGGGAACTTCACCGAACAGGAGCTGTTGAAACAGCCCGGTGCGGGCGGCCCCGACAACGATCAGATCGTAATTGGCCCCGGCCCCGGCAATGCCCGCCGCCACCGATTGAGACCGGATAATCCGGTGTTCCACTTCCCCCAGATCCACGTGACGCAGCGTCCGTTGAATCCAGCGCTGCGCCTCCCGTTCCTGCTCGGCATCGGCGTCCTCGGGCACCACATAGCAGGCCGTCACCTCCGCATTGTGCGCCGCAACAATCGGTTCCAGCAGCTCGGCGGCTAACTCGGTGTGCGGCCCCCCGGCCGTTGGCAGCAGGATGCGCCGAAAGCTGGGATTCTCCATCAGCTTCACAACCGCGATATCCCCCTTCACACGGTTGACCACCCGATCGATAATCTCGCCAAAAATCCGCTCCCGAGTAGTGGTGTACCCCTTCCACCCCATCACAACCAGATCCGCCCGTTCATCGTCGGCGGCCGACAGGATGCCCTCTTCCACCCGGTGCGCCACCCGGATATCCGAAACCACGCGCATCCCGTGTTCCTGAGCGTAAGCCTGGGCGGTGCGCAGAAGCGGCATGCGGTGGTGAATATACTTCATTCCCTCCTGAATCGGCAGCTGGACCGGGACCTCCACTGTCGTGGTCGCAATGAGGTCGCCCTCCTTCGCCCGGGCCACCGGCATGGCCAGATCGAGCAGTGCCGAGATCGTGCCGGGATTGGCCAAGGGTACGAGCACCCGGTAAGGCGCACGGGCGCCTTCCTGCGGCAGGGCGTCGAGCACCTGCGGAGCGGACTCGCCCGACTGCTTCTCGAAATAGATCGAATAGGCCAGCAGCCCCAACACAATCCATCCCAGGACCACATACCAGGCCAGCGGATCGAAATTGAACTGGTAGACCGCCAGGAACATGTTGATCACAGCCCCGGCCAGGGGTACCCACGGAAAGAGGGGCACCCGGTACCTCCGCTCAATTTCGGGCGCCCGGCGCCGCAGCACAATAAGGGCAAGGTTCACCAGCGTAAAGGTCAGCAGAAACATCAGACTTGCCGCCGAGCCCACAATCTCAATCGGCAGCGCCAGCGCAACGCCCAGCTGAATCAGGCCGGTCACCACAATGGCCACGTGGGGGGTGCGCTTCTGGGGGTGGATCCTGGCCATGCCCGCGGGCAGCCAGAGGTCCCGCCCCATCGAAAACGCCACCCGGCTGGACGCAAGCACCGTCGCGTTGAGCGCCGACATGGTCGACAGCAGCCCCCCAAAAACGATCGTGGCCACCCCGAAAGCGGGCATAAAACTGTCGGCCGCCTTCACAATAGCCGTCTCCCCGTGCTGTCCCAGAAACGCCCACGTACTCGTATCTTCGGGATGCACGGCCCCCATAGACACAAAAACGATCAGCAGGTACACCACCATTGTCACGCCCAGTGAAACAAAGGTGGCCCGGGGAATATTCCGTTCCGGCTCTTTGATCTCCTCGGCCACCGTGGCGATCAGGTCGTAACCCTCAAACGCGATAAAGGTCAGCCCCATCGCAACCATCACCCCGCCCAATCCCTTCGGAAAAAAGGGCGAGAAATTGTCGATGGCCTCCCCGGGCGAAAGGCCGATCTGCCGCAGCCCGTAGAACACGAAAACCATCAGCACCGCAATCTTGGCAAGGGTGATCACGTTCTCGGCCTTGCCGGTCACCTCCGCGCCCCGGACGTTCAACCAGATAAAGAACCCGCTGATCAGCACCGTCACCAACGCCCGGGACACCCCCACGCCGACCAGCCCCTGCACACCGTGGCTGACCTCGGGCAGGTACTTGTGAAAAAACTCCCAGAAATAGCCCGCAAAACCCAGCGCGTAGAGGCTGCACGCAACCGTATAGGCGAACCAGAGCATCCACCCCGACAGGAATCCCACCGCCCCGGGAAAAGCCTTCTTGACGAACGAATACCCCCCGCCCGCCTCCGGAATTGCCGAAGAAAGTTCCGCATAACAGAACGCCGTCAGAAGCGTCACCACCCCGTTGAGCGCAAAAGCCAGAATGGCCGCAGGCCCCGCCTCTCCTGCCGCAATACCCGTCAGCACAAAAATCCCCGCACCGATCATCGCACCGATGCCCATCATCGTCGCGTCAAAAAACCCCAGATCCCGGGCGAAAGTGACCCTGTCGGACGCCTCTTGTGCGGGAGAGGAATTCATCTATCCACTTTCCCCGTAGGCCCTGAAAATCCGTAAGGGCGCGGCATGCCGCGCCCTATCGCGCCCTGGTACGGGAAGATGGGACTGACCCCTGACCCCCGACCCCTGACCCCTGCTTCAAGCATTGGCAATATCCTCGTACCCCGTCAAATGGTAATCGTACTCCAGATAATCCAGCAGCCGGCAGAGACTCCGGAAAGCCACCCCAAAACCGTCCACACCGCTTACCCCCCCGAACTGTCCGCCCCCCTTCACATGGGGCTCCAGGTCCACAAAAACCCCGGGCACACCCAAGGGGGCAAGCCGGTTCTGAATCCCCGGCACCAGCTCCCGGAAATCGCGCAGCACCTGCTCGTGCCCGGCATCGCCCCGGTCCACGGGGATAAACCGGGTCAGCCCCCGTTTTTCGGCGGCATTCAACATCGCCTGGTTCGCCGGATTGTTGAACCCCTTGATGTGAATCCAGCCCACACCCGGCTTCATCTTCACATAGTGCGCATACGCGCTGTCGGGACTGTGCCCCTTCCCCTCCATATTTCCAACATCGGGAATAATGCAAACATAGGGGCTGTTGATCTTCTCATAAAGCGCGATCAGCGTATCCCCGTCTCCCCCCACCAGATCCGACTCCACCTCCAGGCCGTAAATAACCTCACCCTTTGCGCAGACCTCAACAATCTGCGCAAGCTGCTCGGCGGCCTGGTCCAGGTACTTCCACGGATCTTCACCGTGTGGATGGTAATAACTGAACCCCCGGATCAGCTTGGTATCGAACACATGGGCCAGCTCAATCGCCCGCTGCACATCCTTTTCTAAGTACTCTTCCAGGGGAACATAGCGGTTCTGCGTACCATCCTCCTGATCCACGAGCTTCACCTTGCCCAGCGGCGACCCGATGCTGGAGATCGAAATACCGAACTCGCGGTGCATATCCTTGAGCCGGCCGATCTCCTCGTCGGTCAGCTCCATCACATTCTTCACCCCGTCGCCCACATCGATAAACCGGATCGTATAATAAGAAAGCCCCAGCGCCCGCATCATCGTCAACTGCTCTTCGGCCCGCTTACTCACCGGCCCCTCATCTGCAAACCCGGAAAGAATCACTTCGGGATTGGCCATTGAACACCTCCTGAATGCAGAACTTTGAACTTTGAACTCGAAACTCGCAACTCGGAACTTTTGCCTCTACGTCACCAGCTCCACCGGCAAATGCCCCACCCGGTTCGTATACCGAACCACCATCCGCCCATCCTCATAAAAATCCATGCGGCTGATGGCCGTATTCTGATGCCCGAAAAAAGCACCCTCCATCCTTCCATTGTCGAAAAGCGCCTGGATAAGGTAGTTGCCAAACCCCCCGTGGCTCACCATCGCAATCCGCTCGTCCGTTCCTGCAAACCGCTCGCGCAGCTCGGCGGCCACCCGGTCGGCCCGGTCCAGCCACTCGGCCTCGGTCTCCTGCGGGCGGTTCCACCATCCCGCTTCCGTTATCCCCTCGGGCAGAAAATAATCCGGAAACTGCGCTTCGGCCTCACGCCGCGTAAGACCGGGATACCCCACAGGCCCCCTCCCATCGTCGTGGTCCAGCCAGATCCCCCCCTGCTCGTGAACATCGATCCACACCTCCGGCCGGATGCCCAGCGCCTTCGCAATCGGCGCGGTCGTCTGCATCGTCCGCAGCATCGCACTGCAAAAAATCCGGGTAATCCCGTACCCGGACCGATTCTGAAACGCCCCCGCCAGATTCACCTGCTCCGGCTCTGCGGAAGCCTCCTTCAAATGCTCTGCAACCAGCGCCGCTTGCGCTTCACCTGTCTCTGCCAGAGGCGGATCACACACCCGCTGGGTCACATCCTCAAGCGCGTTGTTAAAAGACTCCCCGTGTCGGATAAGATAAAATTCCATTGCCCTCTCTTTATGTGAAATATAAGGGAGAGACAAAACGCTATCGGCAGCTACTCTACAGCACCACCTGCTCCCTCAACCTGAAAAATGACAACAGGTTACGTCATATCGTTTCGCGGCCACCCAATATAGCACATTCACCAGAAAAGAGCAACCCAAGAAAACGGGTATCGGCACAATGTATTGTTGAACAGCAGGTTATCAACTCTCGTTGTAAACCACCGGCACCCGCACCGTAAACGTCGATCCTTTCCCCACTTCGCTCTGCACACTTATGGACCCGCCCAGCAGTTCAGCAAACCCCTTCGTGATGGGCAGTCCCAATCCCGTGCCCTTGTGCTGCGGGTCCGACCCCTTCACCTGCTGGAACTCCTCGAAGATGCTCTCCAGCGCATCGGCAGGAATGCCCGTACCCGTATCCGACACCGAGATCACCAGGGACGTTTCGTCACCGACCTGTCCGTCCTTCAATACTCGAACGGCCACCTCTCCCTTCTCGGTGAACTTGAGTGAGTTGGAAAGCAAATTGATGATAATCTGCCGCAGCCGTCCCTGGTCCGTATGGGCTTCTCCGACATCATCCGGGACTTCCTGTTTCAGCGACACGTCCGGCTTCACCAGCGGGGTCACCGTGGCACAGCAGGAGGCAATCAGCCCTTTCACATCGAAATGCTCTGCGTTCACATCCATCCGTCCTGCCTCGATCTTAGACAGGTCCAGGATGTCGTTGATCAGGTTCAGCAGGTGGTCTGCACTATGCGTGACCTTTGTCAGGTTGTCTTTCTGACGCTCTGTCAGGTTCTCGGACCTGCGCCGCAGAACCATCCGGGTGAACCCGATAATCGCGTTCATCGGCGTTCTGAGTTCGTGGGACATACTCGCCAGGAAGGAGGACTTGCGTTCCGTCTGCTCCTGGATCTCCCGGATGTCCAGATACCGCGCATAGCCTAAAGCGATGGCCGATGCAAAGTCCTGGAGGGCATCGGTATCCTCCTGGGTGAAGTCCTGTCGCTCCGAGGAGGTGATGCGAAGGCGACCATAATTTGAGGCGGGCACCTCCACGATAGCAGTCTGCCCACTGCGTCCCTGCCAGGGCTCTCCTGCAATAAAACGCTCAAGGGTTTCCTGGATGACTTCCGGAAAGGGGGCCTGAACGTGGTAGGATTTATCCGTTACGCGCCCCTCGGGGTCAATGGTATACGTGGTGTACTGGAACCCGTGGTCCTCAAAATACGCCATCGTGAGGGTCTCCACGGGTTCGTCCAACACGTCGATCCCACAGGTGTCAAAGGACAGGCCCACCGTCTTCAGGTCCTCTGCCAACACAGACAGCACTTCCTCAAAATCTGATGCCTGCTCCATCGCCTGTACCTCGCCCCGCACCCGCTCCACGGCCCGGTCACGCTGTAGTTCCTGATTGGCCTCCTGAAACTCCCGGTTGAGCCCGAACAGTTCCTTGTTCGCCGCCGACAGTGCTGTATTGGAATCCCGGAGCCTTTTGTCTCGTCGCACCACGCGGCCCGTCTGGAAGCCAATCCCGCCAAGCAATACGACCATCAGTCCGATGAACCAGGGCTCCTGCCACACCGGAGGCACCACGGTGAAGGTGCCCGAAGCCGGTGACAGGTCTTCGTTGAAGTCCCGGTCTCTTGCCTTTACCTCAAATGTATGGTCCCCGCTGGGCAGGGCCTCGAAGACCCGGTTCTTCTCGTGCGAAAACGGCGACCACTCTCCGCCATCCAGCCGGTAAGAATACTGCAATTCCTCGTCCGGCGTCGAACGCCAGGGATCGCCGCCCTTCCAGGCCAGCGTCGTATTCCCCGGCTGCGAGACCTCCTTTACAGACAGCGTGATTTCCGTTTCCGGGGGATCGGTATCCGGATGGTAGCGGGTGGTCCAGATGCGGTAGGAAGCCTCTTCCGGTTCGACATAGCCGGGCATTGCACGGACGAACCAGCGTCCGGAGATTTTGTTGATCCAGAGCGCGCCGTCCCGGGACCGGTGAAGGCTGCCGTCCAATTCCGGGTGCAGGGCGTGCGTCGTCCAGGTCCGCCCATCGAATCGGCTGATGCCTTTTGCCGAAGCGGCCCAGACGCTACCGTCGTCCGTCTGGAGAATGCTATAGACGGCGTCATCCGCCAGACCGTCCTGCGTATCGTACCGGGTCCATACCCCATCATTGTAGTGGAACACACCGTAAATTCTTGTACCTACCCAGAGATTGCCCTTCGTACCGGTATGGACACGGCTATGCGTTGTGGTCAGTTCCTCGGGCTCTGTAAGGGTCGTCCAGGCCTCTCCATCAAAACGACGCAGGCTGCTTCCCCCAAACCAGAGGTCGCCATCGGCAGTCTGGCCGATGCCATAGATGTTCCGATTCACCTCCGGACGGGTGTAGTGTGTCCAGGTTCCCATCCCGGACGGGGAGGGTCTGCTTGCCCTCCCAAACCGGAGTACGCCGCCGAACTGGCCTTCACCGGCAACTCCACTCGGCGCTGCGCCGAACCAGAGCGCGCCATCGGAAGACTCGTAAGCATGAAAAATACTCCAGAAAAGCCGGGGATGCGTCTGGAGGGTCCACCTTTTCCCGTCAAACCGGGCAGTCGCCGCTGTGCTGGAATGGTTGCCTGCCGCCCAGAGGATACCCTCCCCGGTTGCAATGAGTTTACTCGGGCCGTTCATCAGCCCGTCCTCGGTACCGTAGCGCGTCCAGGTTCTCCCATCATAACACACAACCCCATCGTCCTCGGAGAGGAACCACTGTACTCCGTCCGGGGTCTCGCACTGGAACCACAACCCTTCGTATGTGGTCCATCGGGAGGACCTGTAGTCCAGGCGAACGGCCTCCTGGCCCCGGCCTGCCATCCACAGCGCACCGTCGGATGTTTCCAGGAGATTCCAGACTCTGTGCGTCGGAATCGGAAATTCGGGAGGCATGAAGACGGTCCAGGTGCCATTCCGATAGGCATGCAGCCGGCCACCGTTGCCGCCGACCCAGAGCGTGCCGTCGGCCGTTTCCAGGATGGAGTCATTGTGATCATCCCCTCCCAGAGCGCCAAGCCGGAAGGTCGTCCAGTGTTCCCCGTCGAAGCGATTCACACCCTTGAGTCCATGGCCGAAAACCGTCCAGATCGTCCCATCCCGGGTCTGGAGGATGCGCGGCCTGAACCCGATGTCCAGGCCGTCCTCTTCCGTGTAGAGCCGCCAGGCTTCGGCGGCATCCGACCCAGTTCCACGAATGTCGCAGCGGACGATCTCACCGCCTTCTGATCTCTCACTCAGCCCAAGCCACATCACGCCTTCCCTGTCTTCGTAGACATCAGAAACCCCGAACACGCGGAAGGCTCCCTCCACCCGCTCCCGTGTGAGGGTTAGCTCGAAGGGTTCGGCACGGCCCTCCCGCTGTACGGTCAACCTTACGGGGGCGCCCGCAGGTCCGAATAAGGCTCTCAAGGCTCTCGATGCTCGTCCTGGAGCAATCCCATCCACAGTCAGAATGCGGTCCCCCAACTTCAACCCGGCAGCCTCTCCGGGTCCGCCAGAGGCAAGACCAATGATGATCCCTCGCACGGCCAGTACCCCAATCCCCTCGGGCCAGGGGCGGGCAGGAGCCGCCTCATTCGGCACGATGGAAAGCCGCACATAAGGCGCGATCACTCTTAAGGCGGCCCCCGTCTCTTCCGTCGTATAGAGCGTTGATTCCTCCCGGTCCAGACGCAGCGCTCCCGTCCCGGTTCCTGCCCACAGGCTGCCGTCCGACGCCTCCATCAGGTCCCGGATGAACCAGGGCAGATCGCCTTCGGGCGGAAAAACAGGGCGCCATTTCCCATCGCTGAACCGGCTGATGCCCGACCGTGTGCCTGCGTACACAGACCCGTCCCGTGTGACGCAAAGCGCATTTACCGGCGCACCCAGCAGGCCGTCCTCTGGCGTGTAGGCCGTCCAGTTCACCCCGTCGTAGCGCCGCACCCCATCGTTTGTGCCGAACCACATATTGCCGTCTTTGTCCTCGGCCATACACTGAAGGCCCAGGCCCTTCAGCTCCGGGAAGGAGCGCCACCGCCAGGATTCAAGGACGGGGTCGGGATGTACCGGCTGGTAGGGCTGCACGGCAAAGAGGGTTTGGATCACGAAGAGCACGAAAAGGCACGAAAGACACGAAACCACTCCGCCCCACCCCCCAAAGCGGTGTGGCCCCGGGGGAGGAGATGGGTTTCGTGCTTTTCGTGTTGGTGGGGTAGGGAAGGGTTTCGTGATCAGCATCACCAGTCTCCAACGCAAAGGGGGCGCCTCACCTGTCCGAAGGTTGGTTCAGGACATTGTGGGCATTGTGACTGTCCGAAACGACGATCAAGGCATCAAATGACCGCAGGTATCGAACGTCACCTGGATTGAGAAATGCCCGAGCTGCGTCTGAATATACTTTGGACTGGCCCCCTGGTCAATCAAAAGTGACGCATAGCTGTGTCTATGAAAACGAATCCCGGGGCAATCGGCGTCCTCCAGAGCCTTACCCATTATTTTCCGAATAGCATCGACGTTCTTTATCAGCCTGCCGTTGTCCTGGCAGAAAATCAAATCGGCATCCTCAAACCCTTCCCCCATCAATTTTTAGAGGTGGCTGTTTTTCAACAGATTGAATGAATCACCTTGACTTGGAAGTCTTGTGTTATATGCCATCTATCCAGCTTTATCTTGACATTTCAGATCTTTGCACTCTATATTTTACTAATCATAATTCCCTGGCTGATCGAATCCTCTTGGCCAAAGATAACGCTCCTTCTGTGCCAAACCAGAGATAACCTTCCCTGTCCTCCAAAAATGAAAGAGAGAACGTCTATACTGCCACGGATTTCCGTGACCCGTCCGGTGACGGTGACGATGTGTCTGGTGGCCCTGCTGGTGATCGGTGCAGTGTCTTATCACAGGATCGGCCTTCAGGCGTTTCCATCGGGGTGGGAACGGAAACGTCTCTGGGTCTGGGTGGAAAACCGGGGTGCGTCTCCGAAGGAAAATGACCAGAAAATCTGCCGGTTATTCGAAGAATACCTTGGCACGGTGCAGGGCCTCAGGCGGATGCGAACCTGGGCGGGCAACGATTGGGCGAATGCAGGCCTGGCGTTTCGGGCGAATACGGATATGAGCCTGGCCTACAACCAGGTGATGGACCGGCTGGAGCGGATGAAGCTGGAGTTGCCCCCGGAGATTCGGGACAGGGTCGGTATCTGGAAGTACAATGAAGAGACCGATCAGGAGATCATCTGGATGGGGGTTGCGCCTCCCGATCACGTCAAAGATGCTCAAAAGTTTATTGAGACGCAGGTGGAGCGGCGGCTGGCGCGGCTGGACGGTGTGACCAAGGTTTCTTTCTGGGGGCGTTTCAGAAAAGAGATTATGGTTGAAGTGGACCAGGAACGGCTCCTGTCTCTTGGGGTCAGGCCCGCCGATCTGGTTCAGTCCCTGCGGCAGGACAATTTTGTGCTGGCAGGGGGATACGTGCGTGAAGGCGGGAAAAAGTTTTTTGTCCGGTCCCTGGCCCGCTATCGAAGCACGGCGGAGATTGAGAATATCCCCATTAAAAGGCAACGTGGCCTTGGCCCGGTACGGCTGGGAGATGTTGCCGATGTTTTGTATGGCATACCCCCCAGGACTGGATCCTGGCGGATCAACCGGAAGGAGGCTGTGGGGCTCGATGTGTACAAGGAGTCGGACGCCAGTGTGGTTGAGGTGGCCGATCGTGTTGCGGCGGAACTGAAAAAGATCGACACCGATACCGGGACCAAGTTTAATATCTTCTGGAATCAGGGGCAGGTCGTCCGAGACTCAATCAACAATATCCGGAATACGGCACTCTGGGGGGGCCTGTTTGCGGTGCTGGTGCTGCTGTTTTTCCTGCGCACGATTCGTATGACCAGCATTATCACGCTGTCGATTCCCCTTTGTATTATGATCACGATGTCGGTGCTTTATTTTATCGACTGGTCCCTGAATATGTTGACGATGATGGGGCTGATGGTAGCAATGGGAATGGTGGTGGACAATGCCATTGTGATTGTGGAGAACATCTACCGGATGCGTGCCAGGGGCGTAGCGCCTCACGAGGCGTCGATTGCCGGCGCAAGCGAAGTGGGGCTGGCCATTACGATGGCCACGCTGACCACAGTGGTGGTCTTTCTGCCCCTGATACTGATGAGCGGGAACATGAGTTTGACATTTCGGCTGTCCAAAATCGGCATCCCGGTGATTGTGGCACTGCTCGGATCGCTGTTTGTGGCGCTCATTTTTATTCCGCTTGCAGCCAAGAAACTCGCCGGCAACCGGGTGAAGGAAGATCCGAAGTCGATCCGGTGGACCCGGAAGGGGTATTGCCGTGGGTTGGGGTGGACCCTCAGGCATCGGAAAGACGCTGCACTAATTTTTCTGCTGCTGTGCGCCACGGTGTTCTATCCGATGGAACATGTGAAAGAGACGAGCCGCAGGACCCGGGTTTTCAATGATTTTTACATCCGGATTACCGCGCCTCCGGTTTTCCGGCAGAAGGAGATGGAGTCCGTTGCAACCCAGCTTGAGGATTTTTTAGACAGCAAACGGAAAGAATATCACATTCGTACCGTGCGGCTGGGCTACTGGCGAACATGGGGGTTTGTTCGGGTTTATCTGGAGGATGAGCCGAACCAGGAGTGGTGGTATCAGTTTTATAAGAGTGTTCGAGAAAAGGTCGGCTATCCCGTAGATGACTGGATGGGCCGGAAAAAAGTGATTGCAGATGTCAAGAAAAATATCCCCCAGTTCGTAGGCGTTCGGGTGGACGTGCAAACCCGGTGGCGGAGTGAGCCCGGAGTGTCGGTCTACCTTTCTGGGGATGATCTTGACGTACTGGCGCCCCTGTCCGATGAGGTCGGGCGCAGGCTGGAGCAGATTCCATCGGTGGTCAGCGTGGACAGTGATCTGGAGTTTGCGGATAAAGAGGTCCAGGTGATCATCAACAGGGAGCAGGCGCGCAAATACGGCATTTCTACACAACAGGTTGGACGGAGCATCTCGTATCAACTCCGGGGCGTGAACCTACCTCGTTTTCAGGCCGATGATAGGGAGATTGAAGTCCGACTCTTTATGAACGAGGATGACCGGCAGACCATAGCGCAGCTTAAAAGCTTTGGTTTCCGCTCGAAAACCGGCGTCCAGATTCCGCTTTCCACAATCGCTACATTTAAGGTGACCGAGGGGAGCGGAAGGATCCGGCGGGAGAACGGGAAGATGCGGCTGTGGGTGAAGGCGTATACCACAAAGGAGGACCTGAAGGGACTCTACGCCGAGGTGGACAGGGCTATGGAGGGTTTCACCATGCCCAGGGGATATACCTGGAACAAGGGGGAGACCTACTCCAAGTTCAGGGAGATAGAAGATACGATGTCGTTTGCCGTGACAATGGCTATTACCTGCGTGTTCCTGCTGATGGGCGTGCTGTTTGAGTCTTTCATCCTGCCGTTTTCGGTGCTGCTCTCGATTCCTTTTGCGTTCCTGGGGGTCTACTGGACGTTGTATCTTACGGATACGGTGATGGGAGAAATGGCCAGGATGGGGGTGATTCTGTTGATCGGTGTGGTGGTAAACAACGCCATTGTGCTGGTGGATATGATCAACCGGCTGCGGGCCGATGGAATGAGCCGGGAGGAGGCGATTCTGGAAGCCGGGCACAACCGTTTTAGGCCGATTCTGATGACCACATTTACGACGGTTTTCGGACTGTTCCCGATGGCTGTAGGCACCAACACAATGATGGGCACTCCCTATGCGCCACTGGGACTGACAATGGTTGGCGGACTGATTGCCTCCACGTTTTTGACGCTTTTCGTGGTGCCGCTTTTCTACACCTACCTGGACGACCTGCGGGGCTTCCTGCGCCGGATTACGGCGGCCTCTCTCTACGTCCGGGGCAGACGCTATGAAGGCGCTCAGGCGGCGGACAATTGAAAAGCGCCACGGAGTCACCAGCCGACCTCCTCACACGCACGTACACCCATTGGATAACATATCATAAAGATAATTCTCCAATTTCAAATTCACAATGACGTTATCGATCAACTGTGAGAATGCCCCTCCCGGTCCATCCACCTGCGCATGAAGGTTGGTCCTCATTCTGGTGTTGGTATTTCCGCTTCCAAGATTGTGCTTGATTAACAGTAAGGAATGGTATATCTTGAAAAAAAGTTAGTAGATATTATCAGAGGAGAGAAAGCGCAACACCTCTCCTGAAAAACACTGGATATTCGGCACCGTTGCTTTTGGAGCTCAACGGTCTGTTGAGGATCTCTTTCCAGAATACCTCACAAGACCTTGGGCCTTTTTTCTTTGCTTCGTTTGAGTTAAGAGCCTGCGTCACACAGGATTCTGTCTACTGATTCTTCACGTCGGGAAGAAGCCAATACAAGCCACCTTCTTCGGGATAAATGGAAGGAGTCACGAAGGTTACGGAGCCCTTACCGTTGCGAAGGCTTGTAGAGCGGAGAGTTCGTGCAGACCGAACGGATGCTTCTCTTGAAGGTAGACATCCGGCCTGACCTGACACACCATGGCCTCGGAGTCCTCCTCCGTGGCCTTTTCTATACAGGTGGGAGCGACAGGTGGAGTGGGGGGGGGTTAGGTAGATCACACAAACAGAAAGAAACAAGCTATGGCGTTTCGCACACATAGATACACCTCGAACACCGCAAACCACAGCCTCCGTTTCTTCGCATCCATCGCGCTGGCCTGGGTGGCCATGTCCGGCATCGGTTCCGCCCAGAACATCACCACAGTCGCAGGCGGCTACCTGGGCGAAGGGGTGCCCACGACCGAAGTGGCCCTGAACGACGCCTCCGGTGTCTTCCTGGACGGCGATGGCAACCTCTATATTGCGGATACAATGAATAACCGGGTTCGGAAGGTGGACGCGTCCGGCGCCATCACCACCGTGGCGGGCGGCGGGACCGCGTCCCCCGGCAATGGAGGGCCGGCCACCGAGGCAAGCCTGAATGCTCCTGTTGCTGTCTTCGCAGATGGCTCGGACAACCTTTACATTGCAGAATCCTCGAAAATCCGCAAAGTCGATTCCTCCGGCACCATCTCCACCATCGCGGGGGGTGGCTCCTTTGGAAACATAGGCGACGGGGGACCGGCTATTAGGGCGTTTCTCAACCCCTCCGGGATCTACGTCGACGATTCGGGCAACCTTTATATTGCCGACAATCAGCGGGTACGAAAAGTGGATGCTTCAGGCACCATCTCCACAGTAGCAGGAAATGGAACCTTTGGTTTTTCGGGCGATGGAGGACCGGCCACCGAGGCACAATTGGGCGCTCGGGACGTGTTCGTGGATGGCTCGGGCAACCTCTACATTGCAGATAGCGACAATAACCGGATTCGCAAAGTGGATCCATCAGGGATCATCAGTACCGTAGCGGGAGGGGGCAACCCTCCCTTCCTGGGAATCGGCGATGGGGCGGCAGCGACTGATGCGCGTTTGAACATCCCCTCCGGGGTCTATATGGACGGTTCGGGTAACCTCTATATTGCGGACAGGTCCAATCACCGGATCCGGAAGGTGGACCCGTCGGGGATCATTACCACCGTGGCGGGAAATGGTACCCAGGGGTTTTCCGGGGATGGCGGCCCGGGAACGGAGGCCAGTCTGAACAATCCGTCCGACGTTTTCGGGGATGGTGCGGGCAATCTTTACATCGCAGACCTATCCAACAGGCGCATCCGGAAGGTGGATACCGCGGGTACCATTTCTACTGTGGCGGGAGGATATATCGGGGACGGTGGCCCGGCAACCCAGGCGAGCTTGATCTCCCCGCAAGACCTCTTCCTGGATAGTTCGGGCAACATCTATATTGCGGACAAGGATAATCATCGAATTCGGAAGGTTGATCCATCGGGAACCATCACCACCATTGCGGGCGGCGGGTCCGTGGACGGCGATGGAGGACCCGCAACCGAAGCGAGCTTGAGCAGTCCTGCTGCTATTTTCTTAGACGGTTCGGATAACCTCTACATTGTAGATACCGGCAATGGTCGGATTCGCAAGGTCGATGCGGCAGGCGCCATCACCACCGTAGCGGGAGGAGGGAATCCTCCCTTCCCGGGAATCGGAGATGGCGGTCCGGCGACAGACGCGAGTCTAATATTACTTTGTCAATTGATGGATAGGTTGGTATCTTTCTGGCAAACAGGAGGATACCAATGGACATCAAAGCATCGACAGACCCTTTGCCCGAGTTAGAGGCGTTTCTTTCTCCCTTCATCCATCACTTTGTGCGTTCTGAAGGGCGAGAAAACCTGGAGCGGTATAGCACGGGCTTGCTCTCAGATCTGCCTCGGAAGAACGGCGAGACCCTCGCAGGAGCGATCCCCCAGACCAATGAGCAGAGGCTCCACAATCTCCTGACCGGGATTCAATGGGATGAAGCCGCCTTCAACGCCCAGAGGGTTGAGCAAATGCGGGATGAAGCGGTTTTGGGCGATGGGGCTTTCATCTTCGACGATACGGGCTTTGCCAAACAAGGCAAGAGCTCAGTGGGTGTTTCCAGGCAATACTCAGGCAGTCTGGGTAAAGTCGGCAATTGCCAGGTTGCTGTGACGGGTGTGTATGCCGATGCGGGGGTGAGTTGGCCATTAAATGCGAGGTTGTATCTACCCAAAGCGTGGACCAATGACCCGGATCGGTGTGCTAAGGCCGGTGTGCCGGAGGAGATCTCCTTTCAGACCAAGCCAGAGATTGCTCTGACCTTGTTGGATGAAGCACGTGGGTTGAAAGTCCCTCATAACGTGGTGGTCGCCGATGCCGACTATGGCAATGATCCTACCTTTTTAAAGGGGTTAGAGAGCCGAAAGGAACATTATGTCGTGGCTGTCCCATGTGATTTTCGGGTTGCCGTGAAAGGGCAACGCAAAAAGGGCAGCGGTCATGTCGATGAGGTTTTAAAAGCGCTTCCCCGTTCCGCGTGGCGGACCATCCGTTGGCGAGAAGGCACCAAGGGATGGTTGCGTAAAAAATTCATTGCCCAAAGAGCCTATCGCACCCTTTCTGGTGAGTCGATCCAGTTGGGCTGGTTAATTGGCGAACGACCCGGAAGAGGCCAAGAAGGAGACTGGAAATATTACTTCTCCAACTTTCCTAAAGCCACACCCCTGGAACGGATGGTGGAATATGCGCATCGCCGCTGGCTGATTGAACAGTTCCACGAGGTGGCCAAATCGCTTCTGGGGTGGGATGAGTATCAAGGCCGACTCTGGAGGGGATTTCATCGCCATGCCACCATTGTGATGTTGACCTACAGCTTCCTGTGTTGGAAGGAGTGGAACCAGCGCCAAGAAATGCCGCGATCACGGGGAAAACCTCGTGATCCTTTTTCCCCCTCGAAGGGATCGAAGGCGACGTTCCTATGAGGCCATCCACCGCCAGGTGGTCAAAGCCTTATCGAATATGGTGATTGAACAACTGGTGCAGCGTAAACTGACTGAATTAATGCGACCGATGCGTATTTGACAAAGTAATACTAAGGACATTTGGGAGTTTCGGACCAATGGGAATTGCCCTTGATAATTCGGGCAATCTATATATTGCAGATACGTTCAATCAGCGGATACGGAAAGTGGACACCTCGGGCGCCATCTCCACAGTGGCAGGAAATGGGACATCTGGATTCTCTGGTGATGGGGGTGCAGCGACTGATGCGAATTTGAGCGGCCCTGTCGGAATCTATGTGGACGGCTCGGGAGACCTCTACATTGCAGATAACGCCAATGGCCGGATTCGCAAGGTCGATCCATCGGGTATAATCTCTACGGTAGCGGGAAGTGGAGCGTTTTCCCCTACCGGCGATGGAGGGCCGGCGACCGATGCGGCCCTCGTGAATCCCGCAGATGTGTTTCTGGATGGCTCGGGCAACCTCTATATTGCAGAAAGGGCAGCGATTCGCAAGGTCGATCCATCGGGCACCATCTCCACCGTTGCAGGCAGTGGGGGAATTTCCCCTGAGCTGGGCGACGGAGGCCCGGCCACCGACGCGAGCCTGAACGGTCCTGGCGGCGTTTTTGTGGACGCTTCCGGGGATATATACATTGCAGATACGAACAATCACCGGATTCGAAAAGTGTCCCCCCCTCCGCTGGCAATTCGACTGTCGGCCAATCCAGAGGCAACAGCGGTCGGCGATGTCTCCACGATTCGCGCTGAGATCCTGGACCGGAACGGCAATCTGAAAACAGAGGACGATTCCACCCGTGTCTCGTTCCGAATCGCAGCGGGAGAAGGCAGCCTCTTCGCTGAGGAAGTAACCGTCAGCGGTGGTATTGCGACAACGAGGCTGACAGGCAGCGCAGCCGGTACGGTGGCCGTGCAGGCCAGTGCCCAAGATGCGGAGAGCGTGTCGGTATTTGTATTGGTGTTCGAGATCTCTCTGGAACTCGAACTAACGGCAACTCCGAATTCGATTATGTCGAACGGCATTGAAGCCTCGACGGTTCAGGTACGGATCCTGGACCTGGACGGTAACCCGAAAAGCGATGACAACACAACCGTGGTCTCGTTCAGCGCCTCGGGCAGCGTCATTGCTGGTGGCGGAGGTGTCCTGTCAAATGAGGAGGTGGTCATCAGCGAAGGGGTTGCGACCACCACGCTGACCAGCAGTACGCCGGGCGTTGCTGTCGTTCAGGCCGGCGCAGCCGGCGCGAAGAACGCAAGGGTGTTAGTGACCATAGAGGCGCCGGCAGAGCCCGAAGAGATTCATGTACCGCCGGCCATAGGGCAGGAAGCGCGCACGGATCTGGACGTAAATGTGATCTTGATTGCGGGCGGGAGCATCAAAGATCACGGTCCTGCGACCGAGGCGAGACTCAATCAGCCTACCGGACTCTTTCTGGACGATGCCGGCAACCAGTACATCGCCGATAGGTTCAACCACCGCATCCGTAAGGTGGATGCGGCCACAGGGCTGATCACGACCGTAGCGGGGAATGGAATCAAAGGCTTTGCGGGAGACGGTGGCCCAGCTACCAATGCAAGCCTCGCGGAGCCGTCCAGTGTATTCCTGGACGGTGCGGGGACCCTCTACATTTCGGATACAGGCAATCAACGGATTCGAAAGATGGATCTGTCCGGGATAATCACGACTGTGGCAGGCGATGGGTTCCAAAGGTTTTTCCCTGATATAGGAGTGACATCGGATGGCGGTCCGGCGACGGGGGCGAGCCTCAATACTCCGCTGGGAATTTCTGTGGACGGTGCGGGCAACCTCTATATCGCGGATTCGGGCAGTCACCGGATACGGCAAGTGGATACATCCGGCACAATCACGACTGTGGCAGGAAGTGGATCCCCCATAATCGTCCGAACTGAAACGGGGGGGACCGTGGGTGGGCCGGGTTTTTCCGGGGATGGAGGTCAGGCCACGGAGGCATTGCTGAATCTCCCGTACAATGTATTTCTGGATGGCGAAGGCAATCTCTACATCGCGGACAAAAATAACAGCCGCATTCGAAAAGTAGATACATCCGGCCAGATCAGCACAGTTGCAGAAGGCCTGGATGATCCCACCAGTGTGACGGTGGATGGATCAGGCAACCTCTATATTCTCGAGTTTTTCAATTCCAGAATCCGAAAAGTGGATACCTCGGGCGCCATTTCGACCGTGGCGCTCGATGTGTCCCTGGCCAAAACCCCATACGTCTCCGGAATGGTGGTGGATGGCTCGGAGAACCTCTACATCACCGATACGGGCAATCGCCGGATCCTGAAGGCACATCTATCATCCGGCGCTGTTACAGTCGTAGCAGGTGGAGAAGCAGATGATGGAGGCCAAGCGACCCTCCTCTCTTTGTGCGACCCTCAGGGTCTATTCCAGGACACGTTCGGGAATCTTTATATTGCCGATACGGGCAATCACCGGATCCTGAAGGTCGACCCATCGGGAATCGCGACCACCATAGCAGGAAACGGAATCCGTGGTTTTTCGGGCGACGGTGGACCGGCAACCGACGCAAAGCTCTCCGAGCCCACCGGGGTTTTCCTTGATGATCTCGCGGACCTCTACATTGCAGACGGCGGAAATCATAAGGTCCGGAAGATGGATAGTTCGGGTGACATATCAACCGTAGCGGGAACAATCTTCACCGAATTCTCAGGCGACGGCATTCCGGCCACAGAAGCCAACATGGGATTCCGAGACATTTTTATAGACCCCGAAGGGAACCTCTTTATTGCGGACACATTTAACGACCGAATCCGTAAAGTGGATCTGTCGGGGATCATTACCACCATAGCGGGAAATGGAGAAAGGACCTCTACCGGAGATGGCGGCCCTGCCACCGAGGCGTCCCTGAATCGTCCTTCCGACATTTCCATGGACGGTTCAGGCAACCTCTATATCACGGAACTCTTCCGGATAAGAAAGGTGGACCCACAGGGCACGATCTCTAGCGTAGCCGGAGTCGGCGGAGGGATCACCGGAGGGATCACCTACCGCAATAAAGGCGACGGGGGACCGGCGCAGGTTGCCAGTCTTCTCCCACAGGACATTTCTGTGGACCGTCTGGGGAATCTCTATATCGCGGATGGAGAGCGAATCCGAAAAGTGGATCCGTCGGGTATCATCACAACAACTGCAGGACCGGGTGGATTTCTTGCGGGACGCAATGAATTTCTGGGCAGCGATTTCGCCTTTGTGGAAGTCAGTGGTGTTACCGTGAACCTGCCTTCCCTTCAGGCAATGCACATAGATCGCTCAGGAAACTTCTATGTCTCGAGCAACAACCGCATTCTCAAGATCTTGAACCCATCCCTCAAGATCGAGCTAACGGCCGATCGAAGTCCGATAGACCCTGACGGCATCGATGCTTCGACCCTCAAGGCAAGAATCCTGGGACCGGACGGAGGCCTCAGGAGTGACGACAACACGACGATCGTCAGGTTTTATATCACGGAGGGCGAGGGCGATCTGTCGGTTGAAGAGGTGACGGCGGCCGGAGGCATCGCCACGACAACGCTGACGGGCACCAAGTCCGGGATCGTTATCGTCGAAGCCGGCGCAGCCCGTGCGGAAAGTGCAGAACAGGCCGTGGTCCTGAGGGGCGAGTACTACCTCTTCCCGCCTGTTTTACATTTAGCTTCGGGAGCTACAAGCAGCGTACCCCTGGAAGTCAGAGATCGGGATGGGAACAAGGTTACGGGTGATATCGAGTTCTTTGGAATGAATCTCGTCTTGGTGATCGGGTGGACCGAAGTGGATCCTCCTCTCATTTCGGTCTCTCCGGACGGATTTGTAACTGCACTCAGACAGGAAGTCATCGGCGTTGATATAGGGACAGAGATTTCGGCGAGAATCAACGGACAGGAAGTTACGAACCGCTCTTCCGTGCGTGTCCTCTCCAGGGAATACGATGTCTCCTACCAGGAGATCGTGGGGGAGAATATGGTACTTTACTATCCGTCAACCCTTGAGGGGGAGGACATATCCCAGTTTATCGTCTCCCGATATCAGGTTCCCACGGTCAATGAGTATGCGTATACCATCCAGTCCGGTCTGACGGGGACCCAACCCGTGAATGGCTTCCGCCTGATCTTATCTTCTGTCTTCGGAGACGCAGAAGGGGTCGAATTGGGGGCGACGGGAGCACTCTCCTTCGGTGGAAGGTCGAGCACCAGCATCAAAATAGGATATCACCTCAGCGGAGCCGGTGCGTTCATGAATTCCAGCGAGAATTCATTCCCCAGATCCCCTGAATGGTTCGTTTATTATCACGAACTGGGCCACAATTTTACGGGCTCACCATTTCTTTCAGGAATGGGGTTTGGCCTTTTCTCGTATGGTGAAATGGTGGCGGATGTGATCTCTATTGAAACGATGGAAAAAATTCTGAGCAATCCAGGCGAGTACGCCATTACGGAGGATACCAGAGCCTCAATGCAGCGCAGTCTCGATGAGGTGTCCGGCTCGCTTTCAGCCGCATTTCAGACCTGGCTAGACAATGGGACGGATTTCAACGAGGTCGATGATATAGGCAGCGAAGATGCCAAGCTCATAGTTGGCGGCATTTATCTGCACCACAAACAGCTCAGAGGGAGTGACTTCGGTGAAAGGTATTTCAGGCCCTTTGATCCCCAACATTACTCCCGGTTTACTACATTGTCGGAGCGCGTTATCGTGGGATCTGGCTTTTCCGGAAATCACACCGCTTTTGCCGCGTTGGTGAGCGCTGCCGCGGGCCAGGATCTTTCAGCGACCTTCAAGGAGACCTATCACTTCCCCATCAATCAGCCCCTCTTCGACCAGACATACCAAGCCCTGTTGGGGGTGATGGACCCGAGCATTCAGCAATCCGCTGAAACCCCCACCGGCGCCAACGTCCCCGTCCAATTTGAAGACGCTGCCACGGGAGCCTCTCCTGCTTCGCTGACCTTCTCCAACGTGACACAGGCTGGCGCCACCACGCTGTCAACAGGGTCCACGGGAGCGCCTCCTCCGGAAGGCTTCCAATTAGGCGATCCACCGGTCTATTATGATATTGCAACCACAGCCCTCTTTGACGGACCGGTGGAAGTCTGTTTCAACTACGGCAGCCTGAATGTCGGCAGCGAATCGAGTCTGAAGCTGTTCCACTTTGAAAATTTCACGTGGGTAGACGCCACCACCTCCCTGGACACGGACAACAACATCATCTGCGGCAGCGTCACCTCCTTTTCAACCTTTACCGTTCTCGAATCCGAGACCCCATCCGCGCCTTCCCCGGACTTCACCGGAGATGGCATCGTCAACTTCGACGACTTTGTCGCGTTCGCAAAGCGCTTCGGCGCAGCAGAAGGCGCCCCCAATTACGACGCCAAATTCGACTTAGATGGGGATAAAAAAATAGGCTTCGGCGACTTCGTCATCTTCGCGCAGAACTTCGGCAAAACGGTCAAGCCCGCGCTCACCCGCCCGGCAGACCTGTTGAAGCCCGGGATCAACCTCGAAACCGGCCTGGCGCTCTCGCCCAGAGCCGGAAAGGCGTCCGATCAGGTCGCTCTCACGATACGCCTGGCGGATGCCGTACAGGTGCAGGGCTACAGCCTGCGGATGCGCTACGACGTCTCCTCGCTGGAACTCTTAGAGGCAGCGACCGCGCAGGGCGCATCAATCTTCTCCGATCACCTCTCGCAAGCTCCCGGGGAAGAGGAGGTGCATCCTACTCCGGTAGCGCTGCAGGTCTCTCCGCAGCCCGGAGAAATCTTCCTCACGGACATGCTGCGCTCCGAAGCCGCGCTTGAGGGGGAAGGAAACCTCGTCCGCCTCACCTTCCGTCTACTGGACCCGACCGTGCCGGGCAGTGTGGAAATCGCCGATGCCTTCGTCTCCGACCCCTCGGGCAGGATCAACCCGCTCCTGGGCGCCCGCCTGACGGAACTCCGGGCGCTGCCGGATGCGTATGCCCTGTCTCAGAACTATCCCAACCCGTTCAACCCGGACACGCAGATCCCCTATCAACTCCCCGAAGCCGGGGAGGTCTCCCTGGTCATCTACAACACGCTGGGGCAACAGGTCCGCGTGCTGACGGACGAAAAGCAGGAAGCGGGGTATTACCGGATCACTTGGGATGGAAAGGATGCGGGTGGACGGTGGGTGTCCAGCGGGGTCTACTTGATGCGGATGGTGGCGGGGAAGTTTTCAGAGGTGAAGAAGATGGTGTTGTTGAAGTGACCTAAGCGTTGTCAATTCGAAGGCTGTGAAATCAGGTCGAAGGTCACCGCGTCGCTGAACCCCTCCAGGCTTGGTATGGCCGGAAAGTTCAGCGTCAAAGACACGTGCCGCCTCGCGCCCGGCGCCAGCGTCTCATCCACCCTCGTCGAGGCCGATCCGTGTACGTTCCCCTGCCCGTCTAAAAGCGACCAGGTCATGGTAAAAGGCAAATCAATGGGCAGGGTGCCCACATTGATGATATCCACCTCGACCGCCAATCCAATAATCCGGGAAGGGTCGGCAGGGTCCTGAATCGCCCGCCTGGTCCGGTTGGACAGAGACAGCATATCGGATAGTATATCGTTGTCCAGATCCAGCGGACTGGTCCCGCAGCCCCAGAGCGCCAGCGCCAGAATCAAATACATCCTCACCCGCATCGCGTTCCCTTTTTTATCTCCAGAAGACCGCCAGCCCCAGCAGGCCCACCGCCCAGCAGTAGTAGGCAAACCGGTCCAGCCGCCCGCCCCGCAGCAGCGCCATCAGCCAGCGAATGGCGACCACACCCGACGCGTAGGCCACCACCATCCCCACCCCCAGCGGTACCAGCGACTCCAGGGCCGGCGGGTGCGCGGCCAGTTCTCCCACCTTCAACGCCGTCGCGCCCAGAATCACCGGAACCGAAAGCAGAAACGAAAACGCCGCCGCCTCCCGGCCGTCCACCCCGCGCCACAGCCCTGTGCTGATTGTCATCCCCGACCGCGAAATCCCCGGCAGCACCGCAAACGCCTGGGCCATGCCGATCCAGACCGCGTCCCAAACCCCGATCTCCTGCCGATCCCCCCGCCTGAACCGGGTGCTCCAGAGCACTGCGCCCGTCACCACCAGCCACCCCGAAGCGGCAGCCGGACTGAAAAAGAACGCTTCCAGAGCATCCTTAAAAAGTATCCCCACAGCAGCGGCCGGAACCGTGCCGATCCCCAGCATCAGCACGGTCCACCAGGCAGCAGCCTCTCCCTTGGAACAGCCCCGCACCAGCGCCCAGACCCGTTCCCGGAGCGCCGTCACCACCGCCAGCAGCGTCCCGAAATGGACGATCACCTCAAACGTAATGTCCCCCGTCCGAACCCCCAGCAGCGCCTGTCCCAGCACCAAATGACCGGAACTGCTGATCGGCAGAAATTCGGACAGCCCCTGAACCAGTCCCAGAAGCGCCGCTTGAAAAGGAGTCACCAATCATCCTCCACATGCACACGTCTATCCTGCCATCGCATAAATACTCCATTACCCATCTAATGAAAAAAGCCTCTGAAGATCAATTCTCCGAGGCCGTTGGAGTAACCTCTAATCTATATGTCAGGCGGCCTTACTGGATAGCTCGCATCGGATCGCTTCTTCGATTTCGAGCGTTTGGCGGCCATAATCGTCCACTAAGTCTTCAATCGATTCACCGGCCTTATAGCGCTCTGCGATAATGGCTGTCGGAATACCAGTTCCTGTCAATACCGGTCGGCCACAGGAATTCTAAGGTAGTGTGCGGCTTCCGAAATCCCGTAAGAAGGTAGCTCACGCACATCTAAATCCACAAGAGAGCCGGCGCTCGATTTCATTATATAGGCTCCTCTGCCCAGAGACGAGGAAGAACAGGAGGAACTACAAGAGTTGTTGAAATATACGAAACACAATTCTCGTCGCCAAGTATAAATCGTAAAGAACTCACGAGAATAAAGAGCCGTCCAGAGGATTCGAAACTGCAACGTGCGAATTATATGTTACCTTTCATGACTCATATAAAAACATACACTTAACGCGATGTGTGACTTCTTTTCGTAACTCCTTGATTTTCAACAGCACCGATTTCTGCCCCAAATAGGGCATTGTGAATAACCTGTTGAAAATATAAGTTTTAAAAAAAGTCACACATGACAATACTTCGGACAGTTTTTGTAATTCTGGGGGTTCAAATTTCATAAGCCATTGAAAAATAACAGTTTATGGAATTTGATGCTAAATTTATAACCTGTTGAAAATCAACAACTTATAAAAAGTGTCCGAACCATTGACATGACGTACACTTATTGAAATTCATGTCAACGATTTACAAAAAAAGACCTCACCCAATCCATCTTCAAAGTTCACACCTGCAAGAAAACCGCATTCGTAAAAACCCATATGTCGATGCCATTCTTGTGGATCAGACTCGTTAACCTGCGAGGAGCTCAACAGCAGCTTGTACCCTTTCCTGTGCAGGTGGCGCTCAAGAAATCCAAGAATAGATCGTCCAACACCTCGTCGCTGATGTTCCTTTAGGACGTTGATAAAGCTGATCAGAGGAACACTGAAACGGTAGCCCGGCCAGAGGTAGTCGAACTGAAGGTAGCCAACCGGTGACCCTCCGATTTCAGCAACGACAATCTCCTTCAGATCAACCTTCCGCTTCACGAATTCGTCCGAGGTCATTCCACCTGTATACATACACCAGTCGACATCCCTTTCCTGAGCAAATCTGACCGTGATATTCTCAGCCATCCTATGGACTTCCTTTTTTCTTTACTGCCATCCCGAACAATTCGGCAACTCCGGTCCCTCCAACTGTCATCCTTCACCGGTAGCTCTTGCGAAATCCCTGAAAACGCCGAAACCCGTTGGCTTCTTGACACTCCCACGGATAAATTCCGTGGGATTCTCGCTTCAACCCAGACTGCTTGCCTTGGCAAGTCTCACACCCGGTCCACGAGCATTTACCCTGTCCGCCTGCCCGGCGGCCAGCAAGTCCAGCAGACCCTTCTGTTTGATATTGTGCGCCGCATTGTGATCCCGATGGAGAACCCTCCCGCAGCCCTGGCAGGCAAAGACCCGGTCTGACAGCGAGACCTCATTAAGCGTGCGACAGTCCCAGTGCAGCCTGGTGGAAGGGAAGAACCGGTCCACACTGTGGAACACCTTCCCCTGCCAGAGCGTCTTATACGCAAGCTGTCGGCGGAACTCTCCCCAGGCCGCATCGTGGATGCTCTTGGACAGGCGGCTGCGCGCCAGACCCTTCACGTGTAGGTCCTCCACGATGACCGCTTGGTTTTCGCGGACAAGGCGATGGCTGAGCTTGTGAAGGAAGTCCCGGCGTGCGTTGGACACCTTTTCATAGAGCCTGGACAGGCGCTCTCGCTGCTTGCTGCGCCGATGGGAGCCCCTTTGCTTGCGGGAGAGCCGGCGCTGCGCTTGGGCGAGTTTCTCTTCTGCTTTGCGCAGATACCGAGGGGCTTCGATCTGTTCGCCGCTGGAGGTGACCAGGAAATAGGTCAACCCCAAATCCAGCCCCACACGGGTCTGAGGAACAGGCACGACCTGTGGCGGCTCGGGCACACACACTTCCACCTGGAGGGACACGAACCACCCGCTACCTGTCTTCTTGATCGTCGCACGCTTGATGACCCCTTCCACCTCCTGTGACTTCCTAAACCGCACCCATCCGATCTTGGGCAGGTAGACCCGATTCGCTTCCACCTTCACCCCCTGTGGAAAACAGAAGGAGGGGGTGGAGGTCTTCCTGGACTTGAACCTGGGATAGCCGGCTTTCTTCTGGAAAAAGTTGTCGAATGCCCGGTCCAGGTTCTGGATCGGGTTCTGGAGCGCCTGCGAGTGGACCTGCGCCAGCCAGGCGGTCTCTTGCTGAGTCTTGAGCTTGGGCAGGAGGGCCATCTGCTCAACCCCGGAGGGGCTCTTGCCGGTCGTATGGTAGGCTTGTCGCCTCTGAGCCAGCATCTGACAGCGCACCGCCCCTGCAAACTGCCGGAAGGTTGATTCCTGGTCCCTCGTGGGTCTGAGCTTGAATCGGTAGCCCTTCTGGATATTCATTTTCATCTCCAGCAGAAGGCATTTCTGTGGCAAAAACTGCCCATTTGTTCACTAATAACATAGTCTATATCCTATCGAAAACAACCTTTTTTTGATGTCTCTGAACGGATTTCCCGCGAGAAAGCCCACGATTGAAACCGTGGGCTTTCTCGCGGATTCTCTGTAAACCACGTTCTGGCCGATGTCCTCTCGTCCCTTCAGCCACGTCTCTGGACTCACACAATATGACAGCGCTCGCTCGATTCGGGTTGCAGCGTCTGGGCCTCATACGCCCACCGCGTAGCGGGCAATCACCCTGTAGACCCGAAAGCGGCAGGTTCTGTAAAAGGCGTCGAACGCCCGCTGATCTCCCTTTAAAGCTTGACAGATCAGCATCTTTTCTGTTATTTTCAACGCCTTGCTCTCCAAATTTCCTGTTGCAGACAGGGGTATGATACCCTAAATTTAAAATATGAACGCACCGTATTTACCTGTCGGTGCGATTCGGGGCCCTCGCGTCGTCCCGCCAAAGACTCGCGTGAGGGCCTTCTTTCATGCCCTGCTCAGACCTGACACCCCATCGTCAGCCCCTCCTGTTGCGTCCAGCGCTGCATAATCTTTTGAGACTGTCTCAGAAGTTTGCGGTAGCCTTCCCCCAGCCTCTGCTGCTTATTCCCCCGGCTCTTTCCATTGGGCAGCGCGTTGTATTTGCCCCGCACCTGCGTAACACAGCGGCGCCGGACGTCTAACGCAATCGTCATCACAGGGTACCGCTGGCTCTGGGCGTCCGTAACCTGCAGCGACCAGACCGACGTATTCCCCCGCCGGCAGTTTCGGGAATAGGACGCCACGCAGTGGTTCAAACTCCGCCCTTCGGCAACCAGCTCCCGGTTGCTGAGCAGCTCCTGAATCGTCCAGCGCCACCGCTCCCCGGTCTTCTTCTCCTCCGTAAGGCGCAACCCGCCGATACCCGAAGACTCCCACCGCACAAGCCTTCTCCGGCCGGCTTTGGTCACCCGTCCGTTCTCATCATCGGTCAGAATAATCTCCCTGGCCAGTTGCTCGTGCCACTCGTCCACCTGCCGGATCAGCTTGTCGATGCTGCGCCCTTTCACCGCAAAATTCGGCTGCGAGGGATCGAGCACCTCCACCATACCGCCCGGACGGACCACCTCCTGCGGCTCGTACTTCTGGTTCTGGATGTAGTCCACAATCGGCCCTACGTATGCGGGATCCAGCATCGGATGGTTGACCAGAAACTTGATCACCGTCTCCCAGAAATCCTCGTCTTCAAAACAGGCGCCCAGCCGCGTGTCGATCACCGCCTGCGCCAGGGACCCGGACCCGCCCTGCCCCACAACCTGCGCCCATCGCAGGGCCTTCTCAACGGGCAGATCGTCCGGTGCATGCAAAAAGCAGTGGGCCATCATCTTGGTCAGACGCACCGGCACATCGGCCGTGCGGATATTATACCCCATACCGATGTGCTTGAACCATCCCTGCTGCCGCCGCGTATCCCGGTCATCCATCCGGAACCACGCCATATCCATAAACGCAGGCACCTCGTATTGGGCCAGCAAATGCCTGGCCAGACTGCCGAACTGCCGCCTCGGATTGTGGCTGGAAGGTCGCCATTCCTCCAGCGGGCGGATCCAGTCGTGCCGGTGTCTTGCCAGAGCGGCCAACCCCTCGATAAACGTATTGCCCGGAATCGGACCGAACCGGGGAACCGCCGGTTCCATCCCGAACAGATCCGCATACCGCTCCACCTGCAGCAGAAGCTCGTACAGCGACCGGCGGGCCGGCCCGTCTTCCTCAAGCTCCTCGAACAGCGAACGGATCTTCCGGAGGTATTCCGCTCCCAACCTTCCCTTGCCCAGCTCCCGCCTGTAAAGCTTCGTGATGGTATGCTGCGGGTGCCGCGTGTACCGCCTCGTACTCACCAGCGCGGCCTCACTCCGCAGCCGTGTGGCCAGATCCCGCTCCTTCTTCATCTGCACGGGACTCTTAAGAAGCCCGGCGCCCAGCCCCCGGTTGCGGCACCAGTTCTGGTACTCCGAAACCGACCCCAATTCCAGGTGGCGAAGATGCCGTTTCAACTTCCCGCTACCCCTCGTCTCCTCCCCCACCCGCCGGGCCTTCTTCCGTCGCTTCTGTCTGTGTGGCATACCAGCCTCCCTATTTCTATTTCCTCAAAAAAAGACGCCTACCTACCCCTCCATTATAAAAAAATGAAGGGCTAAGCAGGCGCCTCATGGACTGGTGTGGCCTCCTGCAGGGGCGAAAACGCCGCCCGTATATTGTTTTTTTCACAGGCCAGTCGAATAAAAATTAGGCGCTTACGCCAGATATGTCAAGTGAAAATTTCTGAAATTCTCCTCACATGTCAAAAATCTCGCACAGATAACGGGTCCCATTCCGGCTGAATCCAGGTCGGTTACCTCTCCTTGAACGCCCCCAACGGCACGTAGTCGATCTCCAGCGGCCGCTTGAGCCGTTCCTCTAAGGCCATCAGGTCCGGCCGGTCCTCCGGCACATCCTTCTCCGTGCGTCCATCGGGACTAACCGTCACCGTTGCCGTCACCCCCATAAACGCCTTCTTCGCCCTCGCGCGCGACACCTGCAGCCCATCTTCGGAAATCGCCATCCGGGACTGCACCACACGGCCCTCCCCAATAATCCGAAACAGGAACCCCAGGATGCCGGACGTGGGCCGGCCCGTAAGCCCCTTGATCCCGTCGTACACAACCCTATCTCCAAAATCGAGCAGCCGGTAGGTCATCACCCGCCGGTTCGTCACCTTCAGACGCGGCGTCGAAAGCGTATCCTGGTAGGAATACCGGGCCGTCCCCCCCGCCTTCTTCGGCCACCAGATCACCACATTCACCGCCAGTTTGGGCCGGTCGCCCTTCTTCACCTCCCGGATGACGCGGTCGGTCCGGTAATCGATCTCCATATCCTGCTCGTGCCGGTAGGCCAGAAGCGCGTACATGGGTGCTGTCTCAACGGTCCGACCGGTCACCTCTAAAAACGCCTGGAACCACGCCTCGTGCCCCAGAAACAGCGGAGGCCCTTCCGGATCGCGCTCCCTCGCCTGCCGGACTAAGTACAGCGCGACCTCGGCCTGGAACCGCGCCCCGTTCGTCGTCGCCGTCGGATCGTAGTCCCCACGCTGCCGCATCGCCTCCACGATCTCCTGCCGGCTCACCACCTGTGGCCGATCCGTTTCGGAGGATCCCGCATGAAGTGGATGGACCCACACGGCCGGCAGACACACAACGATCAGAAAGATCGCGGTCCGATAACAGTATTTAGTCAATAGATGAGCCACACGGCCAATGATGCACGAAACGAATTGGATGTCAACACAATTGACAATGTATACCGAATTTACTCCGGCGGCGTACCCCTCCTGGACCCGTGGCAAGGGTGATCCATCAGAGATAGAGCACGAGAGGGTCTGGCTCATGGAGGCTGCCGGAAAGCACGAGGGTCGATCCCCAGTTCCTTCACCTTCTGCTGCAGAGCCTGCCGCTTCATACCGATGGCCGCTGCGGCCCGGCTGATATTTCCTTCCTGAAATATCCCAGGATAAAGGCGGGAACGAGAGGCGAAAGAAAAAGAACAAAGGAAAGAATCGGACCGACGTAGGGAAACCCGACGCCTCCCAGCGGATAGGCCGCGCCAACCAGAATCGCAATGCCCGTCAGCGCGGCGGCCATAAATCTGTAGAACCGCCGGTGAACCTCCGTCTCATACCGCTCGAAAAGGCGCCAGCACAGGGATGCCGAAAGCGCAAGCGCGAGCATCACATACAGGCTGAAAATGAGGACGCCCACCAGCGTATCGGCGTAGGCCTCCCCCAGCAGGAATGTGAACAGCCCGGGGACCAGAACCAGCAAAACGAGCGTGCGTCTCAACCGCTCTGCAATCGGAACCCCTGCCTCAACCGCAAAGGCGAGTACCGTGGCCAGGAAGGCCGAGGGAATGAACGAAAGGCCGAACCGGGAAACCTGATCAGCATAAACGACCGCTGCAGAACCCGGAACGGCCTGTCCCACCAGAAAACGCAGCGCCTCCCCGGTATACCACAGCGCGCCTGCTGAAAACAGCGCAAGGAGCGGAAACGGCGCCCCCCTTCGCTTAACAGCCGAAACGAAAATCCCCCAAAGCAGCGCAGCGCCCAGCGTCGCGCCCAGAAACAGCGTTGTCTCATACCACAGGATGCCCGTCATCAAAACGGCCCTTCACCGGCAGGAGGACACGAAAACCATAGCGGACTGTGAAAAGATTATATGGCAGGATTGAACGGAAATCAAGCAGTATTAACTCACCGAAGGATGGTCGGAATAAGCCCGGGAATATCCTCATCGACCGGAAAATACGGGCGTTTGAGCTTCGTATACTGGATGTGCCGGACCGTGGCCGGCGTCGGCCCCGGCGTATCGAGCACAAAAATCGCCTTCGCAATATCTCCATAAGCCAGCCGGTAATTCATCGGATTCTTGGCCACAATAAACTTGGCCTCGGACGGATCCAGTTGCATCGAACGAAACTGCTCATCGGCCCAGTCATAGGTCGCGTGGCTTGCAACCAGCACCTGAATCCCGCCAACCGCCAGCACCGCCGAGGGCCCCATATTCCCCTCAACCCCATCCCAGATCCCACCCGAATACCGGAAACGCCCGTCCCCGAGCCGCGTCACCCGCCCCGTCACCATAACCGGCTCGCCCCACCGCAGATCGAGCTTGTGCCCCAGCGAAACCGTCACCTCCCCTCCCGCACCCGCCGCGTGACATGCCGCCGCCGCTTCCGGATCAACCACCGGCGCCAGCGACACCTCCTCAACATCCGCCTCAACCAGCGCCTTCAGCGTTGCCGCACTGTCACCCGCCGCGCCTCCTCCGCAGCAGTCCGCCGTCTCCACCAGCAGCACCGGCCCGCCATCCACCTCCAGCCCCCTGGCAATCGCCTCGGCCGGCGTACAAACCTCCGGCTCCAGATCGAACCGCCGCGCCCAGTACTCCTCCGCAACCTGCCGCGCAATCGACACCGCCCGGTCCATATCATTGTCCGTAATCACCACGGCCCCGCTGCCCATATCCGGCTGGTCCAGAAACGAGTGAACCAGAAAAACGCTGGTCGACAGAACACCGCCCTGCCCCTCGTGCGACTTGGCGGTCCGCATCACCCGGGCAAAAGGATCGTCGCCCTCGGTCGATCCGTAAATCGCCCCGGTAATCACCGGCACCTTCGCCATCGCCATCGTCGGGCGCCACCGGCCCTCAAGAATCCCCATCAGCATCCGCGCGCCCCGTTCACCCGTCGTAAACGCATCCCGGTGGGGATAGGTCTCCCAGGCGATCAGCGCATCTGCAAAATGCACCATATCCGCCGTCACATGGGCATGCAGATCCAGCGTCGCAACAATCGGAATCTCCAAACCCACAACCTCCCGCACGGCCCTGATCAGGTCACCCTCCAGATCGTCCACATCCTCAACCGCAGCCGCCCCGTGCAGCGGCAGCAGCACCCCGTCCACCGGCAGCGCATCGCGCAGCCCCGCAATCAATTCCCCCTTAAGCTGTGCATAACACGCCGATTCCACCTGTCCTCCGGGGCAGGTACTCGCCCAGACCAGCGGAACCGGCTCCGCCCCGCACGTGCGCAGCACCCGAAGCATGCCGCCCACCACCCCCGAATCGATCTGCAGAATCTCATCCCCCCGGCACAGCTCATACCGCTCAAACCAGCTCATATCAATAATCATACCCCCGAGCTGATTACACTCGGTAAACACCGACCCGATCGCAACACGTTGCGCACACACCACTCACTCTCCTCTTTTTTAGTCTTTCTCCGCGCCCTCTGCGTCTCTGCGGTGAATCTTCTATATCGTCTCATACCCCTGGCTATAACGCTCCACCGCCGCCATATCCAGCTCGCACCCCAGCCCCGGCGCCATCGAAACCGGCACGAACCCCTCTTCAAACACCATCGGCTCCACGATCAGATCGTCCTCCCGCACCCAGCTTCCCACAAAATCCGACGCCATCGTGCAGTTCGGCGCCACCGAGGCCGCGTGCACAAAGGACGACTCCATAATCCCCAGGTCCACGCCCGACCCGTGCCAGCAGCGAAGATCCGCTGCCGCCGCCACGCTGGCGCTTCGCATAAAACTCACCATCCCGCCGGCCAGATTCACGCAGTCCACCACCCCGGCCTTCACCGCCCGCAGCACCCCGGCCCCGCTGCCTAAGTGCATAGCGACCGGAATATTGATCGCCTCGTGAATCTCCACGTACCCCTCCATGTCTATCTTGGGAATCGGATCCTCGAACACCTCCACATTGCCCAAGGGCTCAAGCTGTCGGGCCAGTTCAATCGTCTGCGCCGCCGTACGAAACCGCTGGTTCGGGTCCACCGTCACCTTAAACTCCGGCCCCCCCGCCTCTAAAATAGCCTGCAGCCGCTCCACCATCGGCTCCTCGATCTTGCACTTGATCTTGATCCCCTTGAACCCCTGCTCCAAAGCCCGCGCCACTGTCTTCTTTCCATCCTCGGGCGTCTGCGATCCCATCCAGTAATCCGCCCGCACCCGCTCCCGCACAGCCCCGCCCAGCAGCGCATGCACCGGCAGCCTGTGCAGCCGCCCGATCAGATCGAAAACCGCCATCTCAAACGCGGGGTACGCTGGTCCCTGTCCCACCTCCAGCATCTCCTCGCTCCCGTCACTCCGCGCCTCGTAAATATTCTGCAGCGTCACTCCCTCCGGATCCCGGCCCAGCATCAGGCCGGCCCCCGCGCGCACATCCTCAATCGGCACGGTCCGGCTGGTCTCCCCCAGCCCGTAAAACTCCGTATCCGTATTGAGCCGGATAATGTGCTTGGGTAGCTCGTCCCAACCAACTTTGGGCACCCACTCCGGGCTGTTCACCCGCCCCGGAATGCTCGGCACCACCACGATCCACACGTCTACTGATGTAATCTTCATCGCATGCTCCTTGAAAAGGGCCTAACCCCCTTTTCCCACTAAGGAGGATCTTTCCAGCCAATATATCATCTTTAACAAAAAATGCTTGCATTTTTGCGCTGCCCAATTGTCAGAAACGGAAGTGGCAAAATCGCCCTGCTCCGGTATCTCATGGGCCTCAACCGGCCCACCAGCGGCAAGGAATTCTCTCAGAAATTTGATATCTCCCTCAGATCTTCGAGGGCACAAGGAATTGGTTGAAAAAGCGCTTGACAAGACGAATTGAAAAGTGTTATCAATGGGGATGGGAAGAAGGAGATTCTGGCGGGGTGTTCGGACCGTCACGTTTATGTGTTCGGCGAGGGAGGCGAGTTTATCTGGCGTTCGGCCTGCCAGTGGGGACCGCCCACCTGCCTGGAGGCCAATATGTCGCACACGAGAGTTCGAATAGGCAACACAAAGGGCTTCGGGACCAGTCAAGCGGTGGTGGCCGGAGACCAGGTTTTCCTCCTCGGCTGCACGGGACTGAGCCTCGACGGAAAAGGATTTGTCGGGAAGGGCGACCCTGCCGCACAGGCGGAGAACGCCCTGCGTAACGTCCGGCTCCTGCTCGAAGAGGTCGGGGCCCGGATGGAAGATATCTGTCTGATCAATAACTTCACTACGGAAAGATCGTACAGAGCACAGGTGTATCCGGTGATCGCACGACACCTGGACGGTGTAAACCCGGTCTCGACAGGAGTGATCGTTAAGGCACTTGCAGAGCCCTACATCAACTTTGAGATCGACGTCTGGGCTGTGATACCACGCGACCGACAGCAGGGTCACCAGAGATTTCGGCTGACGAACGCAAAGGGCGGATATCTGATGCCGAATCTGGACTACGGGAACGCAAGAATAATCAGGGCGAACGACCACCTGTTCCTTCAGGGTCAGACGGGTATGAGCCTTGACGGCAGGAGCTTTACCGGGGAAGGGGACCCCGAAAAACAGGCCGAGGTTGCTATGCAGAATGTGCGTGAGCTGCTCTCTGACGCGGGTGCTGGAATCGAGGATGTCTGCAAGGTGACCACCTATATGACCGATCCCTCCTACCGCGCAAACATCTATCCCGTCCTTGCCCAACACCTGCAACACGTTCACCCTGTCTGCACGAACACGATCGTCAAAGGACTTGCACGACCCGAGCTCGATTTCGAGATCGACGTATTCGCAATGGCGCCACAGGACAAAAACCGCGGACACGAGCGGCTCCGTGTCGACGGTCCCGGCAATCAGCCCGACCTTGGATTTCCGATGAGTCAGGCGGTTCGGGCCGGCCGCTTCGTCTTTCTTCAGGGCGCAAACGGATTGGGGTTGGACGGAAGTTGCTTTTCCCGACCGGGTGACCTCGCAGCCCAGGCGGACAGGGCGATGCAAAATGTCAGGCTCCTGCTTGAAGAAGTGGGTGCGAAGATGGAGGACGTCTGCAAGGTGACCACGTACGTTACCAACCGGGAGCATAGGTCCGCCATCTACCCCGTGCTGGGTCGTCACCTGCGTGGCGTCAACCCCACGTCCACCGAGTTGGTGGTGGAGGGCCTATCGCACCCTGAGTTGGACTTCGAGATGGACGTGTTCGCGGTCATACGGGAGGACAGTGCTTGATCTACACTGAAGTTGCCAGGCTACTCAAGGAAGCTGGTGCAAAGGAGTAACTCGCTCAAGCCGTCAGAAAAAAGCCCGGGAGGATTGGTCTTTCGGGGCTTTCTGTTAGGGCTTCAAACGGTTTTTTTTAGTGCCGGCGGGAAGGTTAGCGCAGAGAAAGGACTCGAAATGGCCACCGAATGGGGCCTGGACAAGCTCAGGGAAGTACTCGGCAGCGGTGACGAGCCGCACCTTATGACCGGCGAGCAGTACAAGGAGAGCCTGCGTGACGGCCGCGTCATCATCGATTGCAATGGCGAGCGCATCGAGGACATCCCGACGCACCCGCACCTGAAGCGTTCGGTCGATACGATCGCCGAGACGTTCGACGCGCAGTTCGACGCTGCCACGCGAGATATTACGACCTACACGGATCCCGCCGACGGACAGCGCTACGCCACAGGCTGGCAGATACCGACCGAGCCGGAGCATCTGGTGAGGCGGCGCGAGACGCTACGCCTGAGCACCTTGCAGACGCTTGGGGTGTTTGGCCGCCCGCCTGATTACGGCTCGACCTGGGCGATGGGCTTCCTCTCCATCGCCGACAAGATCGAGGCCGACAATCCCGCCTATGCACAGAATGTGGCCAATTTCGTGGAGATAAGCCGCCGCCACAACCTGATCAGCGCCGATGTCGGCGTCGATGTGCAGTCGGATCGACGCGTCCCACGCTCAGAGCGACCAGCACGCTTGCACGTGGTTGAACAGCGCCCCGATGGTCTGGTGCTGCGCGGCGCGAAGTCATGCGCCAGCATCGGCGCCATCTCCCACTTCAGCACCTGTGCCACCACTTACACCCCGGACCTCGAGGACGTCGATGCGATTTTCTGTGCTCTTCCGATGAATGCCGAAAGGCTCACGCTGTTGCTCAGGGAGCCGACGGTGGATCCCTATTGCGAGCCCGAGGACCATCCGCTCGATTCGCGCGGTGAGGAAATGGACAACCTGTTGTTGTTCGACGACGTCTTCGTCCCCAACGAGTACGTGTTCGGCTTCAACAACAAGGTGCTGCTTGGGCTCTACACCGAGTTCAGCGTGTTGGCATTCTGGCACATCCTCGCGCGCTTGGCCTACCGAGGCGAGATTTTCGCGGCGGTCGCGCAGACAATCGTCGATATCCTCGGGACCGAACCGGTGCAGTCGGTGCGCCACGCAGTCGCCGAGATCATCGAGTATGCCAAGCTGCTCAAATCAACTGTGATCGCCTCGGAGGCCGAGGCCTATATGCGCAACGGGGTTCTCATCCCCAGCAACGAGTACCTGATTCCCGGGCGCTTGCTGTCGACCGAAGCCTATCCCCGCGTTTTGCATCTACTGCGCGATTTGAGCGGCCAGGGCATTGTCAGTCGGTGGCCGAAGGCGGTTTGGGACAACCCCAAGTTTGGCGATCTCTTCGAGGAGTGGATGCCGGGTGTTGGCGTGACGGCACGCGAAAAGAACCGGTTCTTCAACTTCGTCTGGGACATTTGCTGCAGCGGCCACGCGACTCGCGTGGCGATGTTCGAGCACAACAACGCGACGCCACCAGCCGTGATCCGCGAACAGGTCTATCGCGGCTGGAAAAAGGAGGAGCCTTGCGAGTTCGTTCGAAGATACGTTGGCATCAATCCGAAACGACCGACATAGGGGCGCTGAACCGCAAGCGGCGGCGCACAGGAGTAGGTTTATGAACTACGTGGACGCGCACGTGCACGTGTGGACCGACGATTTCGACAGGTACCCCTTGGCCGAGGGTTTCACCGGCGCGGAGATGAAGCCGCCGACCTTCTTCCCCGAGGAGATCATCGCCCACGGCAAGACCGCTGGCGTAGACCGGATCGTGCTGGTGCAGACGAGCTACTACTGGGACGACAATCGCTATATGCTCGACGTAATGCGCGAGTACCAGGGGGTGTTTTCGGGGATCGCGATCATCGACCCCGAGGCCGCGCGGCCCGACGACGAGATGCGGCGGCTGGCCAAAGAGGGCGTGCGCGGTTTCCGCGTCTACGAGGGCCAGCCGGTGGAGACCTGGATGGACGGGCCGGTCTACGAGCGGATGCTGGCCTGCGGCGCGGAGGAGAATCTGGCGATTTGCCCGCTGATCAATCCCCCGGCCCTGCCATCTCTGGCCCGGCGCTGCGAGCAGTTCCCCGACGCGCCGGTGATCATCGACCACCTGTGCCTGATCGGCGAGAGCGCGCCGGTCAGCGACGAGCAGATCGACGCGCTGTGCCGGATGGCGCAGTACCCCGGGGTGATGGTCAAGGTCTCGGCGTTTTACGCGCTGGGCGAGAAGAAGGCGCCTTATCTGGACCTGACGGATATGATCCGACGCGTGTACGAGGCCTTCGGCGCCGAGCGGCTGATGTGGGCCAGCGACTGCCCCTACCAGGTGCAGGGAGGGCACGAGTACGCGGCGAGCGTCGAGTTGATTGAGCGGCGGCTGGATTTTATTTCGGAGGAAGACCGGGGGCGGATACTGCGGGATACGGCGGCGGGTTTTTTCTTTTGATATTTCGATATTGACAGGTCGCTGGGTGCAATTGAAGACGCACTCACCGCCATAGCCTGAGAACACGATGCGGATCGCACTCGCCGGAATCTACCAGGAATCGCACTCCTTTTCACCCGCCTTGGCAACGCTCGACCAGTTCAAGGCCGGGTATCTCCTCTATGGGGACGAGATTCTTCAGGAACTTGCTGGTCTGAACCACGAAATCAGTGGGGCGCTGGAAACTGCAGCGAACCATGAGATCGTTCCCCTCGCCTATGCCTCTGCCGGGTCCTCCGGCCAACCGATTCGCCGCGGGACCTACGACCGGCTCGCGGGCGATATCCTGGACCGTCTCCGGGAAGCCCTCCCTGTGGACGGCGTGCTGATGGCCATGCACGGCGCTATGGCGGCCGAACACCACGACGACGCCACCGGGAGTTTGCTTCAGGCCGTCCGAGATGCGGCAGGCCCCGATGTGCCTATCGTAGCCACCCTGGACCTTCACGCAAACCTGACCCGGGGGATTGCCCGTGCAGTGGACGCCCTTGTTGGTTACCACACCTCGCCCCACATCGATCAGGGGGATACCGGTCGCCGGGGAATGGCACTCTTGCTGCAGATCGCAGCGAGAAAGGTCAAACCGGAAACCTCGCTGCGCCAGATCCCCATGATCGTCCCCGGCGAAAATGGGCGGACCACGGCGGGTCCATTTTCAGAAGTGATGGACCAGGTGAAACGCCTGGAGCGGGAGCCCGGCGTTCTGGCTGCTTCTGCCTACACCGTACAGCCGTGGCTCGACCTCCCCGAAATGGGCTGCAGCGTGGTCGTCGTCACCGATGGGGAGGCGGGCCGTGCCGAATCCGAGGCCGAAAGTCTTGCCCGTGCATTCTGGGAACGCCGCAAAGATTTCATCCCCCACCTGACACCCGTGCAGGAAGCCATCGATCGAGCGCTGGCCGATGACCGGCGCCCCTTTGTTCTCTCCGACTCGGCCGACGCTCCAAGCTCCGGGGCCCCAGGCGACAGCACGGCCCTTCTGAAAGCCCTTCTCGACCGGGAGATCCGCGAGACCGCTCTGCTCAACATCGTCGATCCCCCGGCGGTTTCCGCCGCGCACAGGGCCAGCATAGGCGCCACACTGCAGCTTACGGTCGGTGCGACTTTCTCATCGACCTTCTACAGGCCGGTCACCTTCGCCGCGTATGTCAAGTCCCTTTCGGACGGGACCTTTCGGAATGAGGGGCCTGGCTTCCAGGGCGTGGAATGCCGGATGGGCAGAACCGCCGTTGTTGTATCGGGAGGCATCCACCTTGTGATTATGGAGCAGCCCGTGTTCCAGTGGGACCCGGAGCTCTACCGCAGTCAGGGACTGGAGCCCACGGAAGCGAAAATCGTGGCCGCCAAATCCCCTGTCGCCTTTCGAGCGGCCTACGAACCCCTTGCAGCGGAAATTATCGTCCCCGACCTGCCCGGCGTTTGCAGCCCCAACCTCGAGTTGTTCCCCTGGCAGCGGCTCTCACGTCCTATGTTTCCCTTTGACGACCTGGAAGGCGAATTGCCGGAGACCAACGCCTGAAAACTGACGGCAATCTCGCCATGCTTATCGCGATCCGGGCGGACGCACCCCGATGCGCCTGTCCGCTTCCTGAATATGCTTAAGTGAAGGAGGTTGTATTTCGCATGACAAAACCTAACATGATTCTACTCATGACAGACCAGCAACGTTGGGACAGTTTGAGTTGCAACGGCAATCAGTTTGTTTCTACCCCCAATATAGACCGTCTGGCTGCTGGTGGTGCAAACTGCACAAACAGTTTCACCCCGTGGCCGGTTTGTACCCCGGCACGTGCCACGATGTGGACCGGAGTTTATCCCCACCAGCATCAGGTGATTTATAACTCTTACAACATGGATAATCTGCTTAAAGAAACGTCCCACGAGCAGCGTACGGTTTTCGAGTCCATGCAAGCGGGCGGCTATACAACCGCCTATTTTGGCAAGTGGCATCTGGGGGAAAAAGATCCGGGCATGTTCGACGTTTGGGAGGGGTTCAACTCGCTGGGTGGACATTGGGTGGACAACAAGCGGGATGGCGTTTACAAGCCGGACCTGCAGACAGATCAAATGATCGCGTTTTTAGAAGAACAGGCCAAGAGTGACAAACCGTTCTTTGCGGTGAACAGTTATTATCCACCCCACGATCCTTACACAGCGCCCAAAGAATTTTATGAACCGTATCGGGACAAAGGGGTACCTTACGCCGGTTATTACGCCGCCGTTAGCGCCATCGACCACAATGTCGGCAGGCTGATGGCAGCTCTGGATGAACTGGGCTTAACCGAAAATACGGTCGTTGTCTACTACTCAGACCACGGGGATATGTTTTCCTATCGGGGACCGGACCACAAGTTTACCTGCCACGAGGACTCGATCAAAGTGCCCATGGTCATCCATTGGCCAGGGACGGTCGAAGCGGGATCCGTCATCGAGGAATTTGTTGGATTGCAAGACCTGATGCCCACCATTCTCGATTGGGCCGGGTTAGAAATCCCCGATTATCTTCACGGCAAAAGTATGGGGCCACTGTTGAAGGGGGAGTCCGTTTCGTGGCGAGACGCCCACTACACTGAAAACATTACCCGCGATACCTCCATCGATCAGCGCTGTATTCGCACCAACGAGTGGAAATTGATCTTGACCCGGCCGGTTAGAGGCTTGCGTAATTATACGGGCACCCATGAGTTGTACAATTTGCTCAACGACCCTGAAGAGGAATTGAATGTCTATCAGACGCCCCGGCAAGACGGGCACAACCAGTATCTCCTTTTCCCGCCATACACCGAAGTCATTGCCGAACTGGCTGAATTACTCAAACGCCACGCCCTGGAAATAGATGATTCATTGGGCAGTGATCTGGCCGATCTGTGTCTGTTAGAGATGGAGAAACGTCGCGAAGCTGGGGGTGAATGATTGATATTGAACAAGGTAGCGTCGCGTCAAGATAGGGTACCTTCAGTTCGGTGAGCACAGTGTCAAACTAATATTACTTTGTCAAATACGCATCGGTCGCATTAATTCAGTCAGTTTACGCTGCACCAGTTGTTCAATCACCATATTCGATAAGGCTTTGACCACCTGGCGGTGGATGGCCTCATAGGAACGTCGCCTTCGATCCCTTCGAGGGGGAAAAAGGATCACGAGGTTTTCCCCGTGATCGCGGCATTTCTTGGCGCTGGTTCCACTCCTTCCAACACAGGAAGCTGTAGGTCAACATCACAATGGTGGCATGGCGATGAAATCCCCTCCAGAGTCGGCCTTGATACTCATCCCACCCCAGAAGCGATTTGGCCACCTCGTGGAACTGTTCAATCAGCCAGCGGCGATGCGCATATTCCACCATCCGTTCCAGGGGTGTGGCTTTAGGAAAGTTGGAGAAGTAATATTTCCAGTCTCCTTCTTGGCCTCTTCCGGGTCGTTCGCCAATTAACCAGCCCAACTGGATCGACTCACCAGAAAGGGTGCGATAGGCTCTTTGGGCAATGAATTTTTTACGCAACCATCCCTTGGTGCCTTCTCGCCAACGGATGGTCCGCCACGCGGAACGGGGAAGCGCTTTTAAAACCTCATCGACACGACCGCTGCCCTTTTTGCGTTGCCCTTTCACGGCAACCCGAAAATCACATGGGACAGCCACGACATAATGTTCCTTTCGGCTCTCTAACCCCTTTAAAAAGGTAGGATCATTGCCATAGTCGGCATCGGCGACCACCACGTTATGAGGGACTTTCAACCCACGTGCTTCATCCAACAAGGTCAGAGCAATCTCTGGCTTGGTCTGAAAGGAGATCTCCTCCGGCACACCGGCCTTAGCACACCGATCCGGGTCATTGGTCCACGCTTTGGGTAGATACAACCTCGCATTTAATGGCCAACTCACCCCCGCATCGGCATACACACCCGTCACAGCAACCTGGCAATTGCCGACTTTACCCAGACTGCCTGAGTATTGCCTGGAAACACCCACTGAGCTCTTGCCTTGTTTGGCAAAGCCCGTATCGTCGAAGATGAAAGCCCCATCGCCCAAAACCGCTTCATCCCGCATTTGCTCAACCCTCTGGGCGTTGAAGGCGGCTTCATCCCATTGAATCCCGGTCAGGAGATTGTGGAGCCTCTGCTCATTGGTCTGGGGGATCGCTCCTGCGAGGGTCTCGCCGTTCTTCCGAGGCAGATCTGAGAGCAAGCCCGTGCTATACCGCTCCAGGTTTTCTCGCCCTTCAGAACGCACAAAGTGATGGATGAAGGGAGAAAGAAACGCCTCTAACTCGGGCAAAGGGTCTGTCGATGCTTTGATGTCCATTGGTATCCTCCTGTTTGCCAGAAAGATACCAACCTATCCATCAATTGACAAAGTAATACTAAGAATAAACGGGGTCCTTCCTCCCTGCGCGAGGGCAGCGGGGTCCGGGTCTGGCGCGGGTTGGGGCGTGTGGGAGGGTTCGGCAGCGGGTTTGCCAGGGGCTTTGCGTTGGATACGCAGAGACCGCAGCAACGGGGAAGGTTTTGTGCCCGGTCGCGGTCTTTGCGCGTGTGATCGAGCTGCACTTCACGACTGGTGGGGACACAGTCGTCCCCGGACGCGCTCAAGGCGTTGAGGCTGGGGGTCGCGGGGTCAGCCGGCGTAATCGAATTGGGTCTGAGGGAGGGGGCGTGGAGGCGCGATGGGCGGAGCGCGTGACGCCAGGCCGACCCCGTCGAGGGTGGTGCGAATGGCCAGGGGCTGGGTCAGTGCGGCGATGATCTTCATCTTGCCGCCCCCGGCTTACGGCCTGCCGGGGCAGGCTCCAGCGGGGCATTGGGTCACATCCACGCGGAAGACCCGTGCCAGGAGACGGGCCCAGGAGAGACGGTAGACCGGCACCACGGACCGCTCGTCGTGAGAGCATGACTCTGTGGGTTCTTCGTTCCGCAGCCCCTAATCCGAGAACCAGGAACAGGTCGTTGTGGAAATCGAATTGCCACCTGCCATCGAGATAAAGCTTTGAGGTATCGCCTTCGGTGTTGATGGAAAATCCGAGTGCTGGTCGAAGGGTGCCTCCAAGGAAATCCACAGAGGGCTGGAATGTTTCTTCCATATTGATATCAACACCTTCTTCATCACTGGACCCACTCCAGAGCCCATCCAGATCAACTTACAATCCTCTGCATCTGAGGAACAACATAAGGACCATTGCATGAGTAGAATCACAGTCGAGCGAGAATTGTATATGGCTGCGCCCGAAGGAGATGCCATTTATGCGAATGCTGCTTACGTAGAGGCATCAGGCGGGAAACTGATCGAGGCAGTACGACACGAGGCAATGAGTGTCACTGACGAGGGCGAGAAGCATTACTATGAAAGACGCGGGTACCAAAGGATATCAGAAGATAATGGAAAATCCTGGGCTGAACTCCCTGAAGCGGATGGAGAGAAAAACAAGGGAGCCAAGGGTACATACCAGTATCCACCGACAATCATCCTGGACGAATCTCGCGATATCCTGATCTCCCTGTTCTGTAAATACGAATACGATCCGGACGAGCCCATGTTCGGAATCGGAAACTTGGCACAACGGACTCGCAGGATGTATTACCAGGTGTCCCATGATGCAGGCACGACCTGGACTGATGCCGAACAAGTGATCGCTGAGGGTGACGAATTCGATGAGGTCAATTGGGCTCCTGGGGTGAAGATTGGAACAGTAGGAGGCATTGCCTCCGGGCAGCATGCTTTTCTTGAAGACGGGACCCTGGTGTTGGGGTTTGACATTACCCATCCGGAGGCGCCACCAGGGAACAACACCCCACGTGATGAAGAACTGTATGAAACTACGGTCTATGGTCAGGCTCGTATCCTGGAGGATGGTGAGACACTCACCTGGACCTTTGGACAGCATATACATGTGGAGTTTCCACTTTCGGTAGGAGGTTGCGGGGAAGCAGCCCTGATCTCGCTGGGTGGAGATCGGCTTTTCAATACTCTCCGGTGCCAAGGTGATGTTGAATCAGGAACATACTCGACGCGATTTACGACGGTTTCCGAGGATGGTGGACTGACCTGGACCGAGCCTGTGCCCCTGGCGTATGAGGATGGTGAAACCGTTTGGACCCCAGCTTCTATGCATCAGTTTTTCTCCTCCTCGAAGTCGGGCAAGACCTATTTGCTGGCCAATGTCCTCCCAGGCCCAGTCCATTCTCAGATGCCGCGTTACCCTTTGAACATCGCTGAATTCGATCGGGAACGCCTCTGCGTCATTCGAGATTCGGTACAAGTGATCCAGGATTTACCTGAGGGTGCCCCAGAGGAACGCCGGTATACGAATTGGGGAAGCTACGAAGAGAGGGGAAGTGGAGATCTCATTATGACCTTACCAGAGCAGCCTAAACATGCGAACTTTACAGAGATGACCCGCCCAGAAGAATTCACCGCTGATTGTCTCAGATACCGAATTCGGATTGAAGGGTGAACCTGCCCTGAGCGATCTCGATTCATCGGGAGAGTCGAAGGGCCTGCCCGGGTGAGGGCTGTTGAAATTGTTTGACAGAACGATTAGGGACAGAATGATTTTACTTCTTGTCATCCTGTCCCTAATCATTCTGTCTTAAAATCCATGGAGTTTGTTCTATGACAGAATCTGAAACACTGGGGGATGGGCCGTGGCCAGTATCTATAAGCCAGACAAGGATAAAAAGAAATTTGCACGCTACGCCGAGTTCGTCCGCCGGTTTTTTCATAACGGTGTGGACGATGGGGGCGCCGTTGGAGAGGGCTCTGGATACGGACTGTATGATGCCGAAAGGCTGACGATCATTGCAGAAATTCTGCGGCGGGCAGGAGCAGCGGACCTGTGGGAGGAGGAGCCACGATTCTCAGCCATGATACGGCACTGGGCATATCTGATGTTGCCCGGTGAGAGGGGCCAGGACTCAATCGGCGATGCCTTTCGGTATTCGGGAGACTTGCCATGGTGGCCCCATCTCCTCATGGCCCGTCGGGCGGAAGAACCTGTTACGGATAGGAAGAATAAACGGGGTCCTTCCTACCTGCGCGAGGGCAGCGGGGTCCGGGTCTGGGGCGGGTTGGGGCGTTTCGGAGGGTTCGGCAGCGGGTTTGCCAGGGGCTTTGCGTTGGATACGTAGGGAACGCAGCAACGGGGAAGGTTTTGTGACCGATCGCGGGCTTTGCTCGTGTGATCGAGCTGCACTTCACGACTGCTGGGGACACAGTCGTCCCCGGACGCGCTCAAGGCGTTGAGGGTGGGGGTCGCGGGGTCAGCCAGCGTAATCGAATTGGGTCTGAGGGAGGGGGTCGGGGGGAGGCTGGCGGAGCGCGTGAGGCCAGGCCGACCCCGTCGAGGTAGGTGCGAATGGCCAGGGGCTCGGTCAGTGCGGCGATGATGTTCATCTTGCCGCCGCAAGCCGCGCATTGGGTCACATCCACGCGGAAGACCCGTGCCAGGAGACGGGACCAGGAGAGGCGGTAGACCCGCGCCACGGACCCCTCGTCGTGAGAGCAATCGAACACATTGCCGCCTTCATGCGGGCGTTATGTGTGAAAGCAAGGAGATGAAATGAAAGTCGTGTTAATCGGAGACTCTATTCGGATGGGATATCAGCCGCTGGTGGCGAAGAAGTGCAAGAAAGCCGAGGTATGGGGGCCAAAGAAGAATTGCCGCCACAGTCTCTGGGCGCTTGATCATTTTCAGGAATGAGTGGCCGACCAGGAGCCGGATCTGCTCCATGTCAACTTCGGCATTCACGATGCCTCGCTCCAACCGGACGGGGAGCACCAGATTCTTCTCCCTCAATACCGCCTCTGCCTACAGCGGTTCATTGCTAAGGTTAAGGAATTCGAAAAGACAAGGATGATATGGGCCACCACCACGCCACTTTACGCGCCTGAGCCGGAAAAGCCCATGGCTCAGTGGCGGATTCGAGAACGGGCTGAAATCAAGGAATACAACGCCGCCGCTCTCGAAATAGTGCAGCGCGAGGGACTGACCATAAACGACTTGCACGACGTCATTGTCCGCAGCGACTTCACCAAATGTCTAAGGGAAGACGGATGCCATATGACGGAATTGGGGAACGAAGTCCTTTCTAACGCCGTGGTCAAAGCGATTGGCGCGCTGATGTAGTTCCTGCAGGGAGAACGATCACACCCCGTCGCTGATCTTGGTGGTTAGCTGTAACCTGTATACAACCCATGGAAAGAGCGCGAGTGCTATAACAAAGAGGGTAACGAGGCATATGAACGGGACAAAGCGTGAACAGATACACCCCGGATCACAGGTGTTCATCGTGTTAAAGAACGATCAGCGATCCGGAAAACTCACGAAAGGCATCGTGAAAGACATTCTGACGAAATCCCCAGTTCACCATCATGGGATTAAAGTCCGCCTGGAAAGTGGTGAAATTGGACGCGTCAAAGACATCATACAAGGACACAACGCGGTGTAAGAGAATAGGAGGTTTCTCTACAGATGAGTCTGGTGTGTATGTGGGGCAAAACCATATTGTCTCTACGAGAGGAATGTTAAAGAATGGAGGGGATAATCAGTGGACATTGCACGCCTCTGCTTGACATCCTGAGAGACAAGAAAGAGAGACTTGTCCGTTGTGACCGATGCCGGATGTCTGTACGGCGACTTCTCTTGTGATGTCATTGAAAGCACGGTCAAATGAAAAAATGAAACGATGAAATCGAGACTGTTTACTTACGATTACCAGGATAGAAAAGACGAAGCCAAGCATTTTTTGTATAAAAGAGTTATCGCCATTCTAAAGGAATAACAAATGAACAGTGTCCGACTTACAGGGAAGAAAATGGCAGAGATCGGCAGGATAAATAGGCTTACAATAAAAAAAAAGCTGGACTATGGCGCCCACCTTGATGGTGGTGAGTCAGGGGATGTTCTCCTGCCGAAAAAGTATGTTCCTAAGAAGGTGGAGTTGCCCCGTTTTGGTGGAGTGTTTAGGGCTTGGGCTTCAAGCCCGTGTTTGATGCTGTTTTTCATATGTCATCGGTGAGTGGTATGCGATTGATGAATGCCTACGATGGGGATTATACCAGCCCTCAATATACTCAAAAATAGCCAATCTGGCCTCCTTGTGGGTACGAAAACAACGGCGGTCGATCAATTCACATTCGAGGGTGGCGAAAAAGCTTTCACACAGTGCGTTGTCATAGCAGTCGCCTACAGAACCCATTGAGGGACGTATACCCGCCTCATCGCAGCGTTTACCGAAGGCAAGTGAAGTATACTGAGATCCCTGGTCGGAGTGGTGGATCACCCCACAAGGATGACGCTGCCAAAGTGCCATATTCAAAGCAGACAAAACCAACTCACTCTGGAGCGTCGAAGCCATCGTCCAGCCCACGACTCGGCGGGAAAAGACATCGATAACCACAGCAAGATACAGGAAGCCCGCCCAGGTTGGTACGTAGGTAATATCGGCCACCCAGAGTTTATTTGGGGCTTCAACAGTGAAGTCTCTCTTGACCAGATCAGGGGCTTTTTGAGCCTTTTTTCCCTTACGGGTGGTTCTGATACCCTTTCGACGGCTCACCCCGAAGATACCAATCTCAACCATCAGACGGGCGACACGCTTTTTGCCTATACGGATGCCTAATGCTGCCAGATCTTCCCAGATTCTGGGGGCTCCGTAGGTAGAATCAGAACGGGCATGAAAAGCCTTAATCTGTTCCTTGAGATCCGCATCGACCTTTGCTCTTGGCGATGGGGGGCGTCCTCGCCACGCATAATACCCACTGAGGGAGACACCCAGGACTCGGCATTGCGTGGTAATTGGCCATTTTGCCTGGTGCGCCTTCACGAACTGGAAGGCTTTCTGGGGATCGTGTTGGTCTCCTGAGCGAACCAGGCTGCTGCTTTTGACAAGATCTCACGCTCGATGCGTAACTGCTTAATCTCGCGACGAAGACGGCGCAACTCCTCTCGCTCATCACTGGTCAGACCGTCTTCTCGAAGGCCCTCGTCTCGGTCGGCCTGTACCACCCAGTTCCGGATCGTCTGGTCTGAGGGCTCGAACTCTTTGGCCAGCTCTCCTGGCGTACGACCGGCTCGAACCAATTCGACCATTTGCTTTTTGAACTCAGGTGGATAAGGTGGACGTGTTGGCGGCATAGTGGATCTCCTTTCTCCCAAGAGATAAGGTACCCACCGAAACGGGTCAAGTCCACCGGTGATTGGGAAACCGCCGAAAAAATCTTCGGCTGGTATATAGACGAAGTCGACGGCCTGGAGGATGAAACTGAGGAGAAGAGAGAGGGCCTCTGGAATTCAGCGGTTCTCCTAACTCGTCTCGGACACTTTGCGCTGGCAGAGAAACTGATGGAGCGTCATGTCACAGTCACTGCTAAGACGTATACTCTTGGCTCAATTGAAGGTATGCGAGCTTTGCGAGGCTGGGCGGGAGTCCTACGAGCTGTTGGCAAAACCGAAAATGCCCAAAGGTTGCTCTTACGCGTCCGTTCTCAGCTCAAAGAGTTACGAGGGGAAAACCATCCTCTTACATCCTCCATGGTCAGCGAGCTGCTAGTGGTCGATTTTGCAAATACGCATGAGGTTGCATAGGTGGCAAAAAAGGGGTATGTTATACGCCTCATTCCAATCGGTAAAGGAGGTGTATAATGTCAGGTCCCCTTCCCCAATACCAACCTCGCTTCACAAAAGCCCAACTGGCAAAAGCCCAGAAAATCATTCGTCAGCGCAACGCGCCTCAATCCCAGGTGCAGCGGGCAAAGATGGTGGTGGCCTTAGCCGAGAATAAAGCCATTGGCAACCAGAGGTTAGCCGACAGGGCAGGTGTCAGTTCACCTACGGCGCAGAAGTGGCGAAAAAGGTGGACTGAAGAAGGCTTCACTTTAGAGGATCTACCGCGCAGTGGGCGACCGCCCACTTTTTCCCCCTGTGCAAGTCAGTGAAGTCAAAGCCATTGCCTGTCAACTGCCCGCACAACGGGGGTTGCCCCTGTCTCGGTTCAGCTTATTTGAGATTCAACAGGAAGTGTTAAGGTGTGCGTTGATCACTTCAATCTCACCCACAACGATTTGGCGCATTCTCAAAGAGGATGCCCTTCGTCCCTGGTATCACCGATCCTGGCTTCATATCAAAGCCCCCAACTTTTTAGAGAAAGCCAGTCGCATTCTGGACCTGTATCAAGGCATATGGGAGGGGATACCGCTTGGCAAGAAAGACTTCGTTATCTGTGCCGATGAAAAATCCCAACTCCAAATCTTAGCCCGAGAGTTTGCCACATTGCCACCTGATTGTGGCAAACCCATTCGTATGGAAAATGACTACAAACGGATGGGCACAGTGGCCTATCTGTCTGCACTGGATGTGTTCTCAGGGCACATCTTTGGGCGTGTGGATGAGAAAACCGGCATCGTGCCCTTTCAAAAGCTGGTGGACCTGGTGATGGGACGGGAGCCTTATGCTTCGGCTGATCGGGTCTTCTGGATTGTGGACAACGGATCTTCTCATTACACCACCACGTTCCCTAAACGGCTCCAGGATGCCTATGAAAATGCCATTGCCGTCCATCTCCCTATCCACGCCAGTTGGCTCAATCAGATTGAGATCTATTTCTCGATCTTGCAAAGAAAGGCGCTCACGCCCAATGACCTGGCAGATCGACAGGCGATGGAAGCCAGGATCTTGGGCTTTGAGGAATACTATAATCTCACTGCCGAACCTTTCAACTGGCGCTTTACAAGGCAGGAATTGGAAGAACGAATGCAGCGAATCCGGCTGGCTGCATAAACTCATGCGAACTTCTGAAATCGACCACTAGAGATAGCCAAATTACAGGCCGACATAGCAAAATTCGATGAGGCTGAGGACACAGTTCAGCGTGCTCTCGAAGCAGCCAAGGAGTTGGATGAAGACAGATCCACACTTGTGCCGAATGCCCTTATGATACTAAGTAAAATCCTCGAAGAACAGGGGAAGCCTGCGGAGGCATTGGATGCACTGAAACGATCCGTTGAGCTTTATAGAGACCCTGGCCTCGCCCCTACATCCTTGGCAATAGCTCTTGTGAATCTGGCGCAATTCCATGTGCGTCAAGGGAAGTATACGGAGGCATTAGCTTGTTATGAAGAGAGCCAGAAAATACGCACAAGGTTGTTGGGCCCCGAGCATCCCAATACTTTGGTGACCGAGCAAGAGATCGCCTGGATACTCTGGAAAGCGGGTCAACCTGAGGAGGCACTTCAGCGTTCACGACCTGCAGTGGAGTCAATCGGGAATCGTCTCGGATGGCTGGATCAAGCTCCGACGACTAACTCAGCGCCCGAAGCTTCTGGTCTCAGGCACGTATTTGAGCGTCACATGGCCCTGCTTGGCGACGGAACGGAAGGAAAGTCTGGTCATGTAGATGAGTCAATCATAACAATTCAGCGCGCTCGATCAACTTCCGCATCACGATCGCTTCAGATAGCGTCAGTCAGGCTTGGATTGCAGGATTCTATAGTCGCTCATCGAATGCAAGATTACAGACGCCTTACATCCCGGCTTGCAAGCGTACGTGCTGCACTGCTCAAAGAGTACGTAAACAGGGCGGAAGCTAAGTCTCTTCGTTTACGTCTTGAAAATGAGAGAGATGCGCTACTTGAAGAACTTAAAACAGCTGATGCGGCGCTCCATGAAGAAGCACCAGAGTTGATGCAGCAACTTAATCGAGAGCCATTAGGGGTAAAGGACATCCGCCGATTACTGACGTGTTTTGGAATTGTGGACACACCAAGAAGCAGTTATCTTGTAGAATAAGGAGGTGTGTCGATGAAAGTGCAAAGATCATCCCATTCGAAGAAGCGATATGATGCTGAATTCAAGAGGGAGTCCGTTCGTTTGGCTGAGACCAGTGGTAAGACGGACCGGCAGATAGAGCGGGACCTGGGGTTGTACCAGGGAGCGATCGCGCGCTGGCGTAAGGAGCTGGAGGGAGACCCGATGGACGCGTTTCCGGGCACAGGGCACCAGAAGCCTTTAGAGGAGGAGAACCGTCGGTTACAGCGAGAGCTTGCAATCGCTCGGGAAGAACGGGACATCCTAAAAAAAGTGGTCGCCATCTTCTCAGAGGGACCGAAGACAGATTCAGGTTCATGAAGGCGCATCGCAAGTCGTTTTCGGTGGAGAGGATGGCGAAGGTGCTCGAGGTGTCGAAAAGCGGTTATTATGCCTGGCTTTCCCGTCCTGAGAGCAGGCGAAAAAAGGAACGGCGTTATTTGGATGTCCTGGTGAAAGCGGCCTTTGAGGCCAGCCACGGCCGGTATGGAAGCCTGAAGATCAGCCGCGAACTGGCGGCACAAGGCAATCCCTACAGTCGCAGCCGGGTGGCCGATTCGATGGGTCGCCAGGGCCTGCGGTCGAAAGTGCGACGGAAGTTCGTGGTGACCACCGATACGAAGCACAACCTGAAGGCGTCCCCGAACCTGCTGAACCGGGAGTTCAAAGTCGATCGTCCAAACAAGGTGTGGACCAGCGATATCACCTATTTGCGCTCTGGTGCGGGATGGTTGTTCCTGGTGGTCTTTCTCGACCTGTATTCCCGTCGCATAGTTGGCTGGTGTGTCTCTACCTCGTTGGGACACGAAACACTGCTCACGGCCCTGTCTCGTGCAGTTTGGCAACGCAGACCGGAACCGGCCCTGATGATCCACTCCGATCGGGGAATCCAGTATTGCTGCGATGGCTTCCGACAGGCTATTGACAGACATCAGTTTGTTCAAAGCATGAGCAGAAAAGGAAATTGTTGGGACAATGCCGTGACCGAATCTTTCTTCCGGTCGTTGAAAACCGAATGGTTGTATCATGTCAATCTGAAAGATCTCGATCACGCACAACGCGAACTCTTCGAGTATATCGAGCTGTTCTACAACAACCAGCGGCTGCACGCGACTCTGGACTATGTGTCGCCCGCTAATTTCGAAGCGCCGCTGCAGCACCAGAAAGAGGCTTAATCAACTGTCCATTTTTTCCGGACCACATCATACTTAGCTGAAGGGGAGACCCTTTTGCTATTCCTTTCAGCGCATAGTACTTCCTGGGTGGCTGTAGTGAGCCATAACACTGCCCTGGTGAAAGAGATAGATCTCTCACAGTCTCGGATGGCGGCCCTTGTTCAGAATCTTCGGACGGCCACTGATCCGGATGCCATATTCCGAGGCTCGAAGTCGATTCCTGACCCCTCCGCTCCGTTTCCTGTTCGGGACGCTTACGAACTTTACAGATTCCTCCTTGGTCCCGTCGCGGATGTTCTGGCAGATTCTGAGAGTATTCTTGTGGTTCCAGATGGGCCCATCACAGCCCTTCCCTTCTCGATTCTGGTTGAAAAGGAACCCCCGCTGATCAATGATGCCAGAGACTACCGCAAAGTCTCCTGGCTGGCTTCCAAGTTCCCAATCACGGTACTTCCAGACGTCTACGGGCTCAGTGCCCCGCAACAATCGAGGCGTTCTCAAGCACCGAAACCTTTCTTTGCGGTCGCTGATCCTACACTTCCTACGACTGGTCGTCCTGAACACTGGCCCGGTTTTCTTAAGCCACTGCCGGAAACCCGACTGGAAATAGAGGAGATGGCAGAACTTCTGGGAGCTGATCTGGAGAAAGATGCGCTTCTTGGGTTGCAGGCTACCGAAGTAGCGTTGAAGAGTAAGGCACTTCACGAGTATCGTGTGCTCACCTTTGCGACTCATGGATTAACTGCTGAGGAGTCGGGGTTAGATCAGCCAGCTCTGGTTCTGACACCTCCGCGTGGTAAAAGCGCTGAGGATGGTCTCCTCACTGCAGCAGAAGTAGCAGAGCTTACGCTGGATGCCGAATGGGTCATTCTGTCCGCGTGTAATACTGGGGAGAGCGCCAGTTCGAAGAGCGGTGAATGGCTGTCGGGGCTAGCGAGTTCCTTCTTCATCGCTGGCGCACGGTCTCTCTTTGTGGCTCCTCGCTATTTGGTGTGGGTAACCTTCCCCCAGGAACGACCAGTTGTGGTAGACAAGACGCCCAAGCTGCAGGTTTTGTGGACCAGCCTTCGAGTATTCTTTGTCAACGGTGTTGCCCGACCCGTTGTCTGTTGCTCAGGATTCTATCTTAAAAACAGTTGTTTAAGTTGTTAGATAATAAATTGTTACGATGGACTAAACGGCAAACTGGATCTCCGGATCATTCAATACCCGCCGTGTGTTTAGGAGAGATCTCATGTGCGGATACCGGAGCAAACGGTTAGGAACCACCTCGCACTCGGCAAGAAGACTGGTTCGGGTTTTTATGATTACCCACGTGAAACAGCGAAGAGCCCTCTTTGTTTCTCATTGGCGAGTGCCGAGTTTGGCAACAACACACCTGACGACCTCTATGATGAGGGGCGTCGTTAAAGGGGGAATGACACCCGCAGAAGCTCATAGACAGGCGATGAATATCGTCCGTAACGATTCGGCCAATCCTAGGAGGGCGCACCCGAAGTATTGGGCCGGATTCAGTGTAGTTGGTAGAAATTCGGGCGCGCTCCGATGAGTTGCATATTCTTATACGCGATGTGTGACTTTCTCTTGTAACTCCTTGATTTTCAATGGCGCTGCTTTTTAGCATTAACAAGACTCAGACAGTAACCTGTTGAAAACAGGCATCTTAAAAAAAGTCACACATGACGTTATTCTTATCATAGAAGCTGATAAAGGTGTCCACAAGGACTATGGCCGATTCTTCGGGATGTGTCAAGCGAAATGTGTAAACTGGCAGTGGATGTTTAAGTGAGTGGTACCCTCGCGTCGAACATGATGGCGAAGCGATTGAGCGCGGCCTGCCAGTTGGCCAAGAGTCTGGTCCATCGTTTTGAGATATTTCTCAGTGCCAGATACATCAGCTTGGTGGCTGCCTCATCGGACGGGAACTGTTCACTGAAGATCACACAGATCTCATCAAAATCTTTTTGCAGCGGTAATGAGTGGGATGTGGTGGAATCGAATATACAGGCGAGTGGTTAACGGACAATTCATAAAAAACGGGCTACGCTGAGATTTGCGTAACCCGTTGTTTTTTAATCTGTGCGAGGTCGTGAGATTTTTTGTGAATCTTGCGACCTCTGGTAGTCCATGAGGAAAATAGCGGGATTCAAGCGACCTTTTTGAGGGGTTTTGCACGCTTCTTGTTGTTCCTTTTGGAAGGAGACTTCGCCGGATTTACGTCGATGATTGCGTCGGGCACAGCAGGTGTCAAGAGTTGCTCTATCCGTTCGTCTCTCTCCTGTTTGAGGATCGGATCGTGATGCACCGGAAGCCAGACATATTCCCGATAGCTCCACACGTGATCGGCCAGTCCAATGGCCATCGCCGGAGTGCGCTTTTCTTTTTCCAGCTTCAGGCTCTTGTGAGGGAGCACGAAGTTGTAGAGACTGACCATCAAAAAGACCCGTCCCCGATGGCGCGTCACACTCCAGGACAGGCAGCGGGTGCGACGCCTCAGAGCAGCCACCCATCCGCGAAGGGTGCCATACCATCGTTCCATAAACGCCGTCTGGATCGTCGTGCCCAAGCCTTTTTGGAAAAGCGTTTTGAGAAAGCGTCTCGGACCGCCAAAGACCACGCGGGTGCTCACATTCACAACCGTTCCAGCACTATCTCGCTCTTTTACGACTTGCGCATAGAACAGCGTATCCGGGGCGACCAGTCGGGGCTTTAGTTTCCGCCCGACTTTGCCCTTTCGACGCGGTCGATACACCCGTCCCAACACCTGAATCAATGCCTTGGGATAGGCCTTCCAGCCATCGGTCAGAAACATCGGCATCCCACGCACACAGGCCATCACCTGGGCGATCAGAAAAGCTGCTGTATGGGTGACGGATAGGAAGAATAAACGGGTCCTTCCTACCTGCGCGAGGGCAGCGGGGTCCGGTTCTGGCGCGGGTCGGGGCGTTTGGGAGGGTTCGGCAGCGGGTTTGCCAGGGGCTTTGCGTTGGATACGCAGGGACCGCAGCAACGGGGAAGGTTTTGTGACCGGTCGCAGGCTCTGCTCGTGTGATCGAGCTGTACTTCACGCCTGGTGGGGACACAGTCGTCCCTTGACGCGCTCAAGGCGTTGAGGGTGGGGGTCGCAGGGTCAGCTGGCGTAATCGAATTGGGTCTGAGGGAGGGGGCGTGGAGGCGCGATGGGCGGACCCCGTGACGCCAGACCGACCCCATCGAGGTAGGTACGAATGGCCAGGGGCTGGGTCAGTGCGGCGATGATCTTCATCTTGCCGCCGCAAGCCGGGCATTGGGTCACATCCTGGCGGAAGACCCGTGCCAGGAGACGGGCCCAGCAGAGACGGTAGACCGGTTGGGGCACCGCGGTCTGCTCGGCGTGGGAGCAGGGTTCGGTGGACCCTTCGTTCGGCCCAGGCACGATGCGGTCGCGATCGGCGGCATTGGGCGCGAGCACGCCGTGATAACGGACAAGGTTGAGGCGAGGCGGCGGGACAAGAGCGGCGAGCTTCTCGATCAGCTCCAGCGGCGAAAGAACGAGGTGGGTGGTCCCGTCGGACCACGGGGTCTTGAGTTTGAAACTGAGCGTGTCGTCGTCAAGAGCACAGAGCTTACCTGCGGCCAGTGGAGGCCGTATAACACAGCGGCACAAGCGCTCGAGGCGGGATCGCTCATCGGCCTCGATGCGGGTCGCCCCATGAAGGGAGAATCCACGGGAGGAAAAACAGAGAGGCCCGCCCTGGATGCCTTCCTGAGGATCGACGAGGCGGCGACGGATGCGCTGGCCTGCACGTTCGCCGGTTGCGACAATGCCCCGGATGGACGCGGCAGTGAGGCAAGCCAGCAGCGGTTCGTCTTGCCAGAGAGGGTCCTCGCTCTCCTCTTCGAGAGAGTTGGTGTTTTGCCAATCCCCGTTCTTGTCACGATACCTCCTCTGGAATGCTACGCTCCTGACTGTGAAAGTCTCGTCTCCTCTGGTGTATTCATTTTCAAACACCGAAGCAGAACACGGACCGTGACGAAAGGTGATTTCTGGCTGCCCCATCTGGAACCTCCTTGAAACAGGTTGAAAGAATTTTAATGTCACAGAAAACTAAAAACACACCATCTCTGTTCACGTTTCATCACTTTTTAATTCAAGCAACAAAAAAGCCCCAGCAAGGGGCTGGAGCAGTTCAAGACAACCAGATCACAGGAGACTGTGAGACAAACCAATCTTGTTAAAGAATCAGAACTCTCATTACACTACTTTTGCAGAAAAAATAGGACTTGCCCCATCAACTTTTATGAACTACTTTAAGATCGGCTGATCCTGTCCATTTACTACGAAAACCCCATACTGCTTCAAAGTCTCATTTTGTTAGGGACTCTAACAATAATCAATGAGCTAAGGGCTTAATGAAGAAGGCAGATAAAACAACAACCAATGAGGCGCTCCAGAAGCGCCAAAAGATGTTCTCGGAGGCGGAAAAGCTTGCCAATATCGGCATCTTCGAGTGGGATATCCGCGCAAACCAAGTTAGCTGGTCGGATGGATTGTACCACATCTACGGCTTGAAACCAGACGAATTTGGGGCTTCGTTTGAAGCTTTTTTGGAGCGAATTTATCCCCCACACCGGGAAAGGGTGCGACGGACAATTGAAACTGCCTTTAGGAAAGGCAAGCCTTTTGAAATGGAAGAGCTGATCGTTCGCACGAACGGAGAGAAGCGCGTACTGTTCACCAGAGGAGAGGTGATCCAAGGTGCAGATGGTCAGCCTATTCGGATGATCGGGGTCTGTCAGGACGTTACTGAACGCATGAATGCCGAACGCGACCGTTTGAATAGCGCCAAGCTCAAAGCGGAAAAATCCCTATTAGAAAATCTTTTAAAAGAGCTAAAAGAGACCCAAACCCAGTTGATCCAATCGGAAAAGATGGCGGCGCTGGGAAACCTGGTCGCCGGGATCGTCCACGAGATAAATACCCCGATTGGCACCCTTAACAGCAATAGTGATGTTAATAACCGTTGTATTCGAATCATCCTGGAGGAGCTGCAATCCCATCAGAGTTATCAGGAACTCGCTACACAAGAGCGATTTCGCCGTGCAGTCAACACTTTGCAAGAAACCATTCGCATAAATCGTAGCGCCAGTGATCGTCTGGTGAAAATCATCAGCAGTTTGAAAAGTTTTGTCCAGCTTGATGGAGTTGCCTTCAAGGAAACGGATCTTCATGAAGGGCTGGACAGCACGCTGACACTTCTGGAACCGTCGTTTAGGGGCCGTATCAACGTAATTAAGGAATACAGCAGCATTCCCAAAATTCCTTGCTTCCCGAGCGAGTTAAACCAGGTATTTATGAATCTTCTTTTAAATGCCGGGCAGGCGATAGAGAATAAAGGAACGATCACCATCCAATATGGCGGACAGTTTTCTTTGACAAAAAAGTGCCGTTCACGCAGATTAGGTATCATAGACCACCACGTCAACGATACCCTTTATCTGGAGAGACGGCACAATGGAACTGGCAGAAAAGATACTCAAGAGTTTCAAGATTTCCAAGCCTCAAAAAAAGTTTCTGATGGCTGTGTTTACAGCGATCCTAACAGCTCACGGCAAGATCAATTTTCGTAACCTATCGCGTTACTCTCCTTTGTCACAGAAGACGTATTCACGCCAGTTTGCCAAACCCTTTGAATTTGTGGCCTTCAACCGAGCGGTGATCAATGAAAGCCTGGGCAGAGAAAGTGAACGGATCATCGTGTTAGATGCTTCTTTTGTGTCCAAGTCGGGCAAGCAGACCTATGGTCTGGATTATTTCTGGAACGGTTGTCATCGTCGGAGCGAAAAGGGGTTGGAAGTCTCCAGTGTGGCCATCGTGGATGTTTTGAGAAACACAGGCTTTACGCTGTCCGTTCGTCAAACCGATCCTGGAGATGAACGCCAAATGTCTGAGTCTAAGCCTAAACAGGATGTCGTCAAGGTCAATAAAAAGAAAAGGACCGTCAAGAAAAAGGGCACCAAAAAAAAGGGGAAAGCCAAGTCGAAAAAGCAAAGCTCCAAACAGGCAGAAGACGTCGAAACCCTAACAGATCAGTATTTACAGCACCTGAGTGATGTCAAACCCAGCTTGTTAGAGAATGAAAAATATACCGTTGTCGATGGCTATTTTAGCAAGAAGAAATTTGTTGATGGCGTCCGTGATTTGGATCTACACCAGATCGGCAAATTGCGCTGCGACGCCAATATGCGCTATCTCTACACCGGACCAAAACGGGAAAAGGGAAGCGGAAGGCACAAGACCTATGACGGCAAAGTCAACTGGCAGGACCTGTCTCGGTTTTCATATATCCAAACACAAGATGGCATCGCCATTTACAGTCTTGTCTTGAATCACGTCTCCTTAAAACGCAATTTGAAAGCCGTCGTCTTGCTGGATCACACGAACAAGGACAAGAAGAAATATGCGATCTTGTTTTCAACCGACAAAGACCTAAGTGCCAAGACGATTGTCAGATATTACAAAGCGCGTTTCCAAATTGAATTTATTTTCAGAGATGCCAAACAGTTCACCGGATTGTGCGACTGTCAAGCCAGAGATCAAAAACGGCTGGCTTTCCATTTTAATGCCTCTTTGACAACCCTCAATTTAGCCAAAACGGAACACTTACAAGCCCAATCAGATACGAGACCCATACCCTTTTCCATGGCCAGTGTAAAAGCCTGTTATTTCAACACGTATTTTCTCCAGAATATTTTTTTAATGTTAGACCTCGACCTAAATTTGATTAAAAAATCTCCCCAATACCAAAAACTGCGGGATTATGGCAAAATTGCTGCTTAAAAGTGGCCGAACTATTGCATCAAAACCTTTGCCCAGAAAGACTGGGTTTACGCACAGATATCCGATACCGGGGTAGGTATTCCGCCGGAACGGATGAAACACGTGTTTGAACCGGCCTTTACGGAAAAAGGGCCGCGGGTGAAAGCCGGAATCGGGTTGTTGATTAGCTACAACATTGTGCAAAAACATCAAGGAGAATTAAAGGTAGAGAGTAAGGTCGGTAAAGGCAGTATATTTACCATTAGCTTACCCGCCAACTTTAAAAAATAACGAAACAAGAGACTCAGAAAAAAATAAGAAAAGGCGGAGCTTCATAGGAAGAATAAACGGGGTCCTTCCTACCTGCGCGAGGGCAGCGGGGTCCGGGTCTGGCGCGGGTTGGGGCGTGTGGGAGGGTTCGGCAGCGGGTTTGCCGGGGGCTTTGCGTTGGATACGTAGGGACCACAGCGACGGGGAAGGTTTTGTGACCGGTCGCGGGCTTTGCGCGTGTGGTCGAGCTGCACTTCACGACTGGTGGTGACACAGCCGTCCCCGGACGCGCTCAAGGCTTTGAGGCTCGGGGTCGCGGGATCAGCCAGCGTAAAGGATCGCACTGAGAAAGGAAATCACGAAGGCCACGACGCTGCAGCAGACGGATGACCCGCTCGGCGGTGGTTAAAACGCCAACACATTTAGGGAATGCCCCGAATCCATCGTTGAGGACGAATTCCCCTTCAAAGTCACATCAGTTCAGGTGACGGACACAGTTACACATCAACCACCAATCACAGGAACCGCACCTTGTCGCAGAAAACGTCCACGAACTCTCTCAAGAAGCTGGGGCGATACTTCTTGATCTTCCTGGTCGTGGCGTGGTTGCCACCGGGAACAAAAAGTCTATGTGCCCAGGATACCCGCGGCCTCGATGAGCTACTGGAAGCCCCGCTTTCCGAATTGATGCAGGTTGAGGTATCTCTGGCATCCGGTATAGAGGAAAGCATCATTGACGCTCCTGCCGCAATGGTCGTTGTCACGGCGGAGGACATCCGGCTTAGAGGATATACGAACCTTGCGGAGATCATCGTGGATCTACCCGGGTTTGACACTGTGCTTGCAAATGGGATCCCCTACCTTTACGCCTACCAGAGAGGATACCGGCATCCTGGCACCCAGCGTACACTCCTGATGATTGACGGACAGGTGGATAATCATTTATGGACTCATCAGGCAATATTCAGTCGGCGCTTTCCCCTGTCGAGCATAAGTAGAATTGAGGTGCTGTATGGAACCGCCTCGGCCATATATGGCCCCAATGCCTTCCTGGGTATTGTAAATATTGTGACAAATCAAGGAACGGAAGTGGCGAACAGGGAAGTGGAGAGCAATGTGAATTTCCACGGCGGGAGCTACAAGTCTCGAGGAGTAGATGCCGCCGTAAGAGGCAAAGTGGGCGAATTAACGTTTTCTGCATCAGGACGGGTGTTCCGGAGCGATGAACCGGATCTCTCAGGCGACTTTGGATTCATCAGCAACGACATGTATGCAAATACGAACACCTGGGGACCCCTGCTGGAGTTGGAGCACCAGAACCGGAAGTACGGAACCTATTTTGATCCAACCGACGACAGCGGACTGCTTGGAACTGTTGGCTACAAGAAGACGAAACTCGGCCTAGTGAGGTGGGTGAGAAAAGAAGGCTATGGCGCCCACTACGTAGCCGATCGTGTTCAGAACAACGTCTTCTGGAATACGGACGGGACACTGGTGTATCTGGAGTCGGAAAAAAAGGTCTGGCACAAATTGAAGACCAGATCTCTTCTTTCCTACCGAAAGAGCCGCACATGGGGCGGGTGGCCGGAAGCCCTTCCCGATTGGAATCCTGGAATGGAGGAGTACTCTTACATAAGTTCAACACAGTGGAATTCTGTAAGCAACAGCTGGTTGTTTAAGCAGCAGTTTGAAACCACCTTGTCGGATGCAGTCTTCACTGGCGGATTCAAATTTGAGCGCAAGGAACTCACCAAGGCCTACGACATCCCCGGTTATTGGGACGCATTCAGCTCATCCGTGCCCTCAACGGATCTCGGACCTCACGGACTGGGAATGGGAATTGGCCACAGCCAGGATACACAGTATGTCACCCCTCCTCTCCCGAATCCAAATATGCCCCCCACCAATCTGGCGATTACGGAAGACATTGGGGGCTTCGTACAGGGCATCTGGGAAACAGAGCATTTGAAATTTAATGCCGGCTTTCGTTACGATCACAACTCGAACTACGGCAAATCAGTTAACCCACGAGTGTCCGCGGTGCATAAGTTCTCCTCGGATGGAGCAATAAAATTATTATATGGCGAAGCGTTCCAGGAGCCTGCCCCCATACAGGTGTGGGGTGGCTGGAATGGACGTCAGGCCAACCCCGATCTGAAACCTGAAAAAGCCAGAAACGTGGAAGTGATCGGCATGTATCAAACAGGCCATCTCTTCAACGATGTGTCTCTTTATTATTCAACATATGATGACGTCATCAAGGAAGAGGCCAAGAATGCGGGTAGCCGAAACATATGGGGGTTGGAGTATCGCGGGAGGTTCATTCTGCCTGATCTCCTGCCGGATAATGGGGATATCTCGGGTTACATAAACTATACGTACACTCACGTCAGGAGTAGCACCAGGTACAACCATGTTGATGGTCAATGGGAGGATGGCGAAACGGATCTGGGGGATATTGCACCGCACAAGCTGAACATTGGGATAAACCTCCCGATTCGAAAACTCAATGCGAATCTAAGAACCAATTTTGTGAGTCGTCGAAAGCTTTATTCTCAGAATGCCCTGAGGGCCCGGGGCGAAACCATAGACCCCTATATCGTCTTTAACGGCGCGCTGAGTTACACGATTTCTCCATTCACTGTTACCGTTAAGGCGGTCAACCTTTTGGACAAATTCTACTTCCATCCCGGGGTGGAACAGGCCGACAGCGGAGACGACTTTTCAAACAGAAGCCTGGGGTTTCGCAATTCTCTAATCCCTCAGCCAGGACGCTCCTTCATGGTCCGGTTCAGCATCGCCCACTGATACATCGCATGGATGATGAGAATGTACGTTTTGAATATTCGAACCCATCTGTCTGCCCTCCTGCTTTTGCTCTATACGGGGGTAATCTCTCATTCCGTCCCCGCGGAGGAGACCACTGTCCTCACACGCTTCAAAATCGAATCCTTATATGGAAAGGGGACGAGGCCCAGGATTAGCTTTTAGCGGATAGCCTAGAGCTGCAGGGCTTGCAGAAACGGAGTGAGAGAGATCCTGAGACGTAAGGATGAGGAGGCCGGCAGGTTGTATCGACAAGTCTTTCCCGATGCACTCGAGACTGGCGAAGAGGACGCGTTTGACAAAGCAGCAGACGTGGCGGCTGTGGCGGGCGAAGCAGGGTCAATCAATCAGATTGGCTCCCATCTAAAAATCTGAAGGAGGTCTCTTATGCGTTCTTACCCTGCTTGCTATCTCGGGTTCGCGCTGCTCTTTTTCGGCATTGCCTGCGCGCCAGCCCCCCAAACGCCCAAACTTGAGACGACCACCAACGGTATCACCCCCGAGCCTATTCCTCCCGGATTCGACTTTCCAGCCAATCGCGCCGCGTTACAAAAGTTGGTCAATGACAACGACGTCGCAGCCATGAGGACGCATGCCTGGAAGGTCTGGGCCGGCATGACAACCGCCTCGACCTCGTCGCTCCCCCCGGGAAACACGTTGCCCGTGTGGGAAACCTGGCTGGCTTCGGGGCAGACCTTCACCAGTCCTCCGACGGAACGGCCGGGTCCTCAGACAACACCGCCCCGGGAGTTCGTCGCGCCCTCACAGTCCTCCCACCTCGGCCTTCCCGTTCCGGCCGAAGAAAACCTCGTGGTCGGCTTCAACAAGTTCGATCCTGAGATGGTTGCTTATTTGTGGGCGGCCCATCCAGGACCAGGCAGTCCTCCGGACTACTTCTACACCAGCAAGACCAGCTTGACCTCTCTCAACGATGCCTGGCCCCCCAACACGCCGATCATCGACCGTAAGGTTACCGATGCGCCGGCTCGTGCGATGGAAATCAAGCCGGTGATGCTGTGGGTCGATTCCCAGCAACTGACCGCGCTGCTCTTCTGGCAGGGTCCGACGGCCAGTACGGATACCAATTGCACTGGACTGACGATTCCCCAGATCCTCGATACGAGCAATTTCGCCCAGGTCGAGAACTGCCACCCGTCCCCTAACACCTGGACCCACTGCGTACTCATCGACCCGACGGTCACCACTACGTCGCTGGTGGCCGCCACCCAGGCGCAGTTTAATAGCGCCATTAAGAGCCAGGCCCCCGGCTGCACCGACTTCAACAACGCCCTGTACGGCGGCCTCAATATGCTCTACAACTTCCCGATGAGTGCAGCCGAGGCGGCCGACTTCAATAAACTCCAGGGCGGCAGTGCCAGTGCCGGAGATTTCGCCGTCCTGATGGCTATGCACATCAATACCAAAGAGATTATCGACTGGACGTGGCAGACCTTCTGGTGGCAGGGTGACCGGAATCCACCGCAAAACTACCCCGGCAGCCGCGACGGCATGACGAGCAACGTCAATACGCCGTGGAGTTACTACGCCATGTGCACCGCCTACTCGCAGACGACCCAACCCAACAACATGGGCACGATGCGCGTTTGCTTCAACCCCTTCCTGGAAACCTCCAAAGGCATCCCCGACGGCGTCCAATCCAATTGCGTGAGCTGCCACGGAACGGCGACCGCCTCAGGGGGAGTTGGCTATCCCGCCAACTACAGTCAGCCGATTGATTTTGGGGGCTCGTCCTTCCAGGGACATACACGAACCGATTTCTCTTGGGCGATCCCCGTCAAAGCGAAGTGACCCCAGACGCCCCGTACAACGCTAAAGCAGGACGGATGGCACACGATTTTGCCATCCGTCCTGCTTTATTTTGCCTAGAAGTAATTTAAACTTTTCTCGTTTTCGGAGAACTGGAACGGGCAGCGTAGGATTTCCAGCGGTCGAAGGCGGGCGGCACTAAGGCGGTTGAACCCTATGCAAAAACTCATTCTGGTAAAACACGCCCTACCGCAAGTCGACCGGAGCGTACCGGCCGGCCGGTGGCGGCTTTCAGAAGAAGGCCGCCGCCGATGCAGGCCCCTGGCGAACAGGCTCGCCGCCTACCAACCTGCCCTCATTGCCTCCAGCGTAGAACCCAAAGCGGTGGAAACGGCGGAGACCGTCGCAGACCAACTCGGCACACCCTTTGAAACCGCCGAGGGATTGCACGAACACGACAGGAGCAACGTCTCCTTCCTTTCCAGGCAGGAATTTGAACGTGCTGTTGCCCATTTTTTCGAACAGCCGGAAGAGCTTGTCTTCGGCCGGGAAACGGCATCGCAGGCGCATCAACGATTTAAGAAAGCGGTTGAAAGGGTAACCGCAAAATGCCCGGCCGGCAATATTGTCATCGTCGCGCACGGCACGGTCATCACCCTCTTCGTCGCCGATTGTACCGGAACAGCCCCCTTCCCCTTCTGGCAGCGGCTCGGCCTGCCGTCGCTCGTCGTGCTTTCGTTTCCAGACCTCGAACTGATCGAAACGGTCGAAAGCGTACACTGAAAATTCGTCGTGTAATTCTGCTTGACATCCGTCTGTATCTGAACCATAGTACACCAAAAGCTTCTGTTAAAACCTCAGTGCCAAATTCCAACCATGAAAAAAATAACCATCAAATCTCGCCTGGGTGAAAAAGACGCCCTGACCGATGGCGTAGTGGCCGCATTCGACCACTACGATTCGGAGGCCGGCCGGGATGTCAGGCACTACGTCTTACTGGACGAAAGTGTGAAACTTGTGTACGAGCCCTGGGGCTGGCAGAAAAGATGGTACATAGACCTGGTTCACATTACCACAGCAAGTGATACGATCGTTGAACTCACCGACCTGTATGTGGACATCATCGTGGAAGGGGATGGCCCCACCTACCGCGTCATCGACCTGGAAGAATTCGTTGATGCCCTGGCGTCTGGAAATATCCGTGTGGAAGAATTACGAGACCCGCTTCACCGTCTCCAGGCCTTTCTCGACAACCACATTCACGGTGGAAAGGACTTTCCCCCCGCGTGCATTGGTCCATTTATGCCCGATAGATAAAGGATCTGTCTCTCATCCCGATCACCAGCGTGATGCCGTTATGCCACAGAGCATCGATCCTCGTTACACTTTCAACTTCGTGGGGCCTGACGGAAAAAGGTACCAGCGGCGGATTTATTGGGAAAGGCTCTACGCCTTTTTTCCGGATCGTGACCCCGTTCTTGCCGCTGGCGGAATGGTACCCCGCCAGAATCTGCACCACGCCCTCTTTCATGCGCTGAGAAAAAAAGGCAAACAGATCAACCTGCTTCCCGAGACATCCGGCGATGGTGAAAGCTCGGACTTCATAAGCAGCGTAACGGAAATGATTCACTACCGGACCTCTTCATCGCCCGCAAAGATCATCGAGGACGCCAAAGAGGGACTTGGGGAGACCTTTGAACAGGTCAGGGTCGAATACGGGATGAGAAACTGGCCGGGCTACGTTCCGGATTCGGTTGGAGATCCATCGGCGGAGAACGCATTTACAACGCCAACGGCGCTCCTGGACTTACTCGCAGATATCACGGCGGAAGATGCCGGGTGGTTCAACCTGAGCTACAGGGTGGATGCCCTCATCAAGGAGCAGGTCCAGCACATGCGGGAAACCCCGGAGCCCAATGTCAAAACAAATGCGCTGGTTCGCCGGCAAGACCTGGAAGACGACTTATACAAACGATTGTACGGCAACCCCAAGTATCTCGAATTTGTGAAACGGGTAATGGATGCCAGGGGGGGGTATGCGTCTCCTCTCGTCAACCACTTTCTGTCTTTCTATGCCAAATGCCTGAATCAGAAAATAGGGGAATATATCCGAAGGGAAAAAGTGGACACCGCCTTCATGCGGGAACGGCTGGAGGGGGTGCTTGGAAAAGCGGAGGCCGAGTCCATGCACGTCCTGCCCGCCCACAGGATCACCATACTTGGCCACGTCATTGAGGGACACCTGTCCCCGAATAAAGCCGATCCTGAAAACACAGGAAAAAGCTTCCAGGTAGATCCCGACATAGAATTACAGGAAATTGTATGTAAAGAGATTGAGGACAGATTGTCCAGAACGTACATACGGGGATTTGTCCGGTTTATATTTGGCAAAAACCATCACATCAAAAGTCTTTCGTTTCTATCGCAAGACAATTAAAAACAATCCGATATTCATCAAAAAAAGACGATTCACCCTCCACTGACGGATCCAAAATATGCGATTACCTGTTGTTTACCCATTTTAAAAAAGGGCTCCTCGCTATTTGGTGTGGGTAACCTTCCCCCAGGAACGACCAGTTGTGGTAGACAAGACGCCCAAGCTGCAGGTTTTGTGGACCAGCCTTCGAGTATTCTTTGTCAACGGTGTTGCCCGACCCGTTGTCTGTTGCTCAGGATTCTATCTTAAAAACAGTTGTTTAAGTTGTTAGATAATAAATTGTTACGATGGACTAAACGGCAAACTGGATCTCCGGATCATTCAATACCCGCCGTGTGTTTAGGAGAGATCTCATGTGCGGATACCGGAGCAAACGGTTAGGAACCACCTCGCACTCGGCAAGAAGACTGGTTCGGGTTTTTATGATTACCCACGTGAAACAGCGAAGAGCCTAAAAAAGGTATATTTTACACGACCGCCTCATCTGAAGAAACATCCTGCCGGGTATCGAATTTAGGGTACCCGTTTTTTTGTTCGTCAGGGAACGAATAGATTCTATCTGTGGTCTAACTCATGAGAAAAACATTCGCCGGCGACCCGACACATCAACACATCCAGAGGTGCGAATCATGCAACGCATGGCGCTTTTACTATGTCTGGCCGTACTGGCCCTCTCCTGCGGCAGCGACTCTCCGGAGGGTCCGAATGACAACTTCCCGGCCGCAGCCGATTTTACCCTTACCGATGTTGACGGCAACACCCACACGCTGAGTGCCCTGAAAGGAAAGGTGGTCGTACTCAACTTTTTTGCAACCTGGTGCGCTCCCTGTCAGGATGAGATGCCCAAACTGGAAGCCAACATCTGGCGGGCCTACAAAGACAGAAACCTCGTTGTGCTGGGGATCGACCTCCAGGAAGATATCGGCCAGGTAAAATTATTCTCGGTGAATAACGACCTGACCTTCCCGCTTGGAATCGATGGAAACGGCTCATTGTTTCGCACCTATGCCGGCGGCGACGCAGTGACCAATGTCCCCTTCAACGTCGTCATCGACAAAGACCAGAAAGTACGCTATTCGCAATCAAGCTACAAAGAGCAGGAAATGATCCAGCTCATTCAAGAGCTGCTGTAGGGACGATCCTATGTTCGCTCGCCTGACATTCAGGAATCACACCCTGAGCATCTCACGAATGTGCCACAGTGTGGTGATGGTGCTGTTGTTCAACACACTTCTATCTGCGGAAGAAAGCAAAACGTCCGCAACAGCGCCCGATTTCACCGCCCGTGACCTGAATGGCAAAAAAATTCGCCTTAAAGAGACGCTTCAGCGGGGTCCGGTGCTAATCGATTTCTGGGCGCTCTGGTGTATCCCCTGTTTAAAAGCGCTGCCCCACCTCCAGAAAATCCGCGACCGGTATCACGAGCGGGGGCTCACCGTAATCGCCGTTAACCAGGATTCCCCTTCCGACCAATCCAAAGTCAAACCCTTTGTCAAACGAAAGAGGTATCGCTTCCAGGTGATCTTTGACGAAGACAAAGACCTCTGGTATCGGTTTAAAGTCATTGCACTGCCCACAACCCTCTTGCTGGACACCGACGGAAACATCGTCTACTCACACACCGGGCACAAACCGGGAGACGAAGCGGAACTCATCGCGCAGATCGAACGCCTGCTCCCGGAAAAGGCCGGAGAAAAGGGTCAGCAATAATGCGTTGCGGGTGCTCCAGGTCGCTCGTCCTCATCGCGCTCCTGGCGTCGATTGGCATCCCCCCCGCCTGGGGCCAGCCGGGACCGGGCAAACTGTCTCTGGCAAACCGCTGGCTGTCCACCAGGGACATGGACGCCGACGAAAACGCCCTGAACAACTGGCTCGATATCGAATATCAATACAGAGGATGGCGCGGCGGCCTGCGATTTGAAATGCACAACCCCCGCAATCCCCAGTTACACAACGACTGGGTGGCGCAGCGCTATCTCCAGTACGAGCAGAACTGGCTGAAGGCCCGCGCCGGTACATTTTACGAACGCCTGGGCCGGGGGCTGGTCTTTCACGCCTTCGAAATCCAGAGCCAGACCGTCGACCGCGTGGAACGCAACCTGGCCATCGACCGGAACATCGACGGCCTGAACCTGCAAATCCTGCTCGACCGATTGGAAGTAACCGGCATCTGGGGCAAACCGCTCAAAACGCTCAGCAGCGATCGTGGAAACCCGCTGGGAGGGGGCGAAATCCGGTTCCGTCCGGCAGCGCCCTTCATGATCGGCGGTTCTCTCCTGCGCCTCCAGGAAGACGACTTTCGCGGAAACACCTTTCACATCGACATGCGCGCCGTGGAACTGGAGGCGAACCTGAACGCGGTCGATCTCTATGTGGAAGTCGCGCAAAAACAATCTTCCCAAACCAGCGCCAATCCCAATGGAAGCGCCGTATACGCCAACCTCAACCTCTACGGAGAGCGAATCGGGCTCAACGCCGAATTCAAAAGATATGAAGACTTCAACACCCCCTTCAACAACCCGCCCGCACTCGTCAAAACCCATTCGTTCGCTCTCCTCAACCGCCACACGCACAGCCTGAATGCCAACGACGAAATCGGATATCAACTGGAAGCGTATCTCAACCTCTCGGAACGCGCAACCCTCACGCTCCACGCCGCAGGCGCAGACAACCTGGACAACAACCCGCGCCGCAGGTTCCGTGAATACTTTATTGAAAGCCACAACGAATGGGGCGACCGCATCACATCGCGATTGGTACTGGACTACAGCAAAGACCGACCCGTGGGCGACCTGTCCAGGTGGACGGCCGCCGGTGAAATCGACGTTCTTCTAACCGGGAAAAACAGCCTTCTCGGAGACATCCAGCTGCAGCATCTGAACAATGAAAACAGCGGAAAATATCAAAACTATTTCGTATCGCTGGCCTATTCACGCTCCCCCTGGCTCACGCTCTCCCTTCAAAACGAATGGACGGCCGACCCCGGCGCCTCTCAGAAAAACTGGACCTCCGGCGTCGTCAACCTGAAATTCGGCCAGCACCACGATGTACTCTTAACCGCCGGCGCCCGCCCGGCCGGCCTGGTCTGTTCCGGCGGAATCTGCTTCTTCCTCCCCGAATTCCGGGGCATCGACCTGCGCTGGAACATGAGACTCTAACAATTGCGGATTGCGGATTGCGGAATGCGGAATGAATGCTTTTAAATCCGAAATCCGCATTCCGAAATCCAAAATCCAAAAGAGGTACCTCATGATGCGCTACTGGCTATTCTCGTGTCTCTCCATCGCCTTCGCCACAACCGCAGCCTGGTCCCAATACCAGGACAACACCCCTGCCCTCGGCTCCGTCCGGCCGTCCGGCCTGGTACACATCCTGGACATCGAAGTCCGCGGCTCCATCGCCTATGCCGGTGGTTCAGGAGGCCTGTGGATTATCGATATCGGACGCGAGTCCAACCCGGTTCACCTGGGAACGTTCAGGCCGGGAAGAAGCTTCCGGGGATCTCGAAGCGGAAGCGCCCAGGTCTACGGGCTGGCCGTCAGCGGCAACTTCGTATTTTGCTGTGAGAGAACCAAGGGGCTTGAGGTGGTAAACGTCGCAAATCCCGCATCGCCAACCTCCCAGGGCCAGCCCTACCGCCGCAACGGAACCTACGCCTACGAACATGCGATTGCGAACGGAACCCACCTCTACCTGGCCGCCCACGGAGACGGCGTTGAAATCGTTGACATCAGCAATCCGCAGCAGCTGCAGCATGTCGGCGGTGTAAAAACCGGCAACGCCTTTGCGCTTGCCCGTTTGGGAGCCCTCCTCTTTGTTGCAGACGGCGCCGACGGCCTGTCCGTAGTGGACATTTCGCAGCCGGCCTCGCCCCAACTCATTGCCACAACAAAAACAACCGGCATGGCAATCGACGTAGTCGTCGACGAACAATACGCCTATGTGGCTGTCGGCAGCAGTGGGATGGACATCTTTGACATCCGCAACCCCACGACGCCGACTTTCGTCGCGAACTACCATGTAGATGGGTTTACAAACCATCTCAACGTCGCCGACGGCCGGGCCTACCTCGCCAACTGGGAAACCGTCGAAGTCGTGGACATATCCACGCCGGCGCAGCCGAAACTCATCGCAACCCAGCATGCATTTGAACGGGCCATGGCAATCGCCATCCGGAACAACACCTTTTACGTGGGCGATTGGGCCACCTTCCGCATTTACGACTACGAAAATACCCCTGCGCCGGATATCCACACCGATCCCCTGGAAATCAGTTTCGGCACCGTGCCCGTTGGCAGCCGGCAGCAGTTGACGATGCAGATCGAAAATCTCGGTCAGGAGCCGCTGTCCATCACCGGCATCTCCGCATCGGGCGCCGGGTTTTCCGTCGAGTCGGCCGTCTTCACGCTCAATCCATCTGAAACCCGGGATGTGGGTGTGATCTACGAGCCGGCCGGCACGGGGCGCGTCTCCGGCTTTATCAACATCCGGTCCGACGATCCCGACGAGCGGCAAAAGATCGTACCCCTCGTAGGCGGCGACCGCACGATCGGCGTCGGCGATACCCCACCGCCCTTTGCCCTGTCGGACGTCCACGGCAACACGTACCGCCTGCAGGATTTCATCGACCAGAAAAAAACCGTCGTCCTGGCCTTATTCGCCTCCTGGTGACCGGTGTGCGGTCCCCAGTTGGCGGACATGGAAACCCTGGTCTGGCAGCCCTATAAAGATCAGGATGTGGTGCTCCTGGGCATCAATATCGACGAACCCGGAGCCGTGGTCGAGGACTTCATCAGCCAGTTCAACCTCACCTACCCGGTGCTGATGGGAAGTACTGCGCTCAAGGCTTCCTACAACATCGCCGGGCGCCACATATCCCCCTATCCCCGCGATTATATCATCGGCCGGGACGGCCGGATCACCTATGCCAGCGCCGAATTCGATCCCGAACAGATAGAGCAGGTCATCCTCGAAGACCTGAATGCCGGTCGCCCGGACCTGATACCAAACACCTCCGATTTCGACCGGAACGGGAAGGTGGACTTTCAGGACTTTGTGATCTTCGCCCAGGGCTTCGGCGGCAGTGACCCCCTGCTCGACCTCAACGGCAACGGCCGGGTCGATTTCCCCGACTTCGTCATCTTCGCCGGGCAGTTCGGCAGTACGCAATAGCGCACACATCAAAACACGTTAAACGATCACATCGGCCTCAAGACCAGCTTGGGGCCGAGTTTTTTTGCTTTGATGTCTGAGAATTTATCCTTTAATTTCGTACGCCTGCGAAACGCCGGGCCAGATGGAAATCGCCTGGGAACCTGAAGGCTGGCTGTAATGGAGGACTTTCCGATGTCCGAACAGACCTATCGCGTGGCTCCCGCGGGGTTCACGCCCCAGCAGTGGGAAGAATTTATGGAAGAGGGCGCTCTCGTTATTGAGAACGCCCTCTCTCAGGATGAAATCGATACCTACCTGAAAGCCATCGACCGGTGTTGCGCCGCCGATCCGAAATACAGGCCGGACCAATTTTACGGCCCCAACAATATCGTGGAAAGAGATCCGGTATTCGCAGAATTAATCGACCACCCCGGACACGTCGGGTATGTATACGACACCTACGGCGAACTCCTCAAGCTGCACATCTCACAAATCTTCCTCCGCCCGCACGACGGCAAACACAACGCGTGGCATCCCGACGGCGCACGCGTCGTGCCCTATGGCGTATTCGCCCCCGAACTGCCGCTCCAGGTGAAAATCAGCTACTGGCTCACCGACCTGCCCCATTCCAAAATGGGAAACTTCGTCTACATGCCCGGCAGTCACCGGTCCCAGACCTTCGCCCATTACACCACCCACGAAAGCGTGCCGGGCGAGAAAATCCTCTGCGTACCGGCGGGAACGATGGCGCTGATGCACTGCAACACCTGGCACCGGGTGGAACCCAACGAAAGCGATGTTGTGCGAAAGAACATCTTCCTAGTGGTCGATTTCAGAAGTTCGCATGAGTTTATGCAGCCAGCCGGATTCGCTGCATTCGTTCTTCCAATTCCTGCCTTGTAAAGCGCCAGTTGAAAGGTTCGGCAGTGAGATTATAGTATTCCTCAAAGCCCAAGATCCTGGCTTCCATCGCCTGTCGATCTGCCAGGTCATTGGGCGTGAGCGCCTTTCTTTGCAAGATCGAGAAATAGATCTCAATCTGATTGAGCCAACTGGCGTGGATAGGGAGATGGACGGCAATGGCATTTTCATAGGCATCCTGGAGCCGTTTAGGGAACGTGGTGGTGTAATGAGAAGATCCGTTGTCCACAATCCAGAAGACCCGATCAGCCGAAGCATAAGGCTCCCGTCCCATCACCAGGTCCACCAGCTTTTGAAAGGGCACGATGCCGGTTTTCTCATCCACACGCCCAAAGATGTGCCCTGAGAACACATCCAGTGCAGACAGATAGGCCACTGTGCCCATCCGTTTGTAGTCATTTTCCATACGAATGGGTTTGCCACAATCAGGTGGCAATGTGGCAAACTCTCGGGCTAAGATTTGGAGTTGGGATTTTTCATCGGCACAGATAACGAAGTCTTTCTTGCCAAGCGGTATCCCCTCCCATATGCCTTGATACAGGTCCAGAATGCGACTGGCTTTCTCTAAAAAGTTGGGGGCTTTGATATGAAGCCAGGATCGGTGATACCAGGGACGAAGGGCATCCTCTTTGAGAATGCGCCAAATCGTTGTGGGTGAGATTGAAGTGATCAACGCACACCTTAACACTTCCTGTTGAATCTCAAATAAGCTGAACCGAGACAGGGGCAACCCCCGTTGTGCGGGCAGTTGACAGGCAATGGCTTTGACTTCACTGACTTGCACAGGGGGAAAAAGTGGGCGGTCGCCCACTGCGCGGTAGATCCTCTAAAGTGAAGCCTTCTTCAGTCCACCTTTTTCGCCACTTCTGCGCCGTAGGTGAACTGACACCTGCCCTGTCGGCTAACCTCTGGTTGCCAATGGCTTTATTCTCGGCTAAGGCCACCACCATCTTTGCCCGCTGCACCTGGGATTGAGGCGCGTTGCGCTGACGAATGATTTTCTGGGCTTTTGCCAGTTGGGCTTTTGTGAAGCGAGGTTGGTATTGGGGAAGGGGACCTGACATTATACACCTCCTTTACCGATTGGAATGAGGCGTATAACATACCCCTTTTTTGCCACCTATGCAACCTCATGCGTATTTGCGAAATCGACCACTAGCCTACTGCCCTTCCTGGATCTGCGAGGCCGACCGGCACCGGTCCTCCCCGGACTGGCTTGCAACCTTAAACCGGGAACAGCGTATCATCATGCGCAGCTATGCCAAAGGCTACGACCGGACCAAACCGCCTGCCCGGGACTTCCCGCTCTTCCTGGACCGCGAAACCGGCAGCGACACCGATCCCGATGCCGACCCGCGTGTGCCCCTGCAGAGCCGGAAGCGGCGCACCATGCACGAGAAGCTAAAAATGTCCGCATTCGCCTAACGCCGGTTGTTCAGCCTTCCAGCTCGACGCGGTTCGGCTCCCCGTCTTCACGCAGCTCCCACATCCCGTTCAAATAGATTCTTACCCTCGGGCTATCCATCCAAATTCCCCTCTCTTTTTTTCCTCGAACGAACCGCGGCCTGGACCTGAATATAAAAGCTGCTTTCAACCGTAATTAAGACCCGGCATTGGGGGAAGCCAAGCGGGAAATAGGGTCCAAAATTTATGTATGCACGTTATACATTCTTCACCCGGCAATTGGTACGATAATTTTGGAGTGCATTCCATTTTTATATTGATAATTTTGGAGTATGATATATATTTATCACAAGTAAACCCGCTTCAGATATTACAGGGTTCAAACATATGGGCAATCTACAATCTCGCTATCTTGAAAACCTCATCCATGAAGATCTCAAGAACAAAATGGTCTTCATAGGGGGGGCCAGGCAGGTGGGCAAGACGACCCTGGCCCGGCTTCTGGCCGAGCGGTTCAACACAGCAACCTATTTAAACTGGGATAACCGCTCGCACCGGCAGGCAATACTTCAAGAACAGTGGAAACCGGAAACAGACCTGCTTATATTTGATGAACTGCACAAATACGATAAGTGGAAATCGCTCATCAAAGGCATATGGGATACCCGCCAGCATAATGAACAGATCATCGTCACGGGGAGTTCCAGGCTGGACCTGTTCCGGCGGGGCGGAGATTCTCTCCTCGGCAGATATCACTACTACCGCCTGCATCCCTTTTCATTGCGCGAAACCGCTGGATATGGAGCCAGAACGCTCTCCTTCCCAAAAGACAAACCGAAATTGGCCTTTGATGAAACGGGCGACCACCTTGAAACCCTGTTTACATTCGGCGGTTTTCCAGAACCCTATCTTGCCGCCAGTGAGCGGGTGCTAAAACGGTGGCAAAAAGAGCGTTTCGAGCGTGTGTTCAGGGAAGATATCAGGGAAACGGAAATCGTACGCGCCCTCTCTCAGGTCGAACTCCTGGGCAGTTTGCTACCGCACCGCGTGGCTGCTCCGCTTTCAATTAGCTCCCTCTCGGAAGATATCGAGGTCAGCCCCAAAACCTTAAAGAATTGGATTGAACTCCTGGCCCGGAATTATTATATCTTTAAAGTACCCCCCTATCACAGGCGGCTGGAACGCGCCCTGAAAAAAGAAGCGAAATACTACCTGTGGGACTGGTCGGAAGTGGAAGATGAAGGCGCCCGCTTCGAGAATATGATCGCTGTGCACCTCTTAAAATTCTGCCATTTTTATGGTGACAGCCACGGGATCAAGACCGAACTGTATTATGTTCGCGATCTGGAAAAACGAGAAGTAGACTTTCTGGTTGTGTGGGAAAACGACCCCTGGTTCATGGTAGAATGTAAACTCAGTCCCCCAAAGCGGCTCATCCATCTCAACTATTTCGCCGACAGGCTGGGCGTTGATCAGCGCTACTGTGTAACCCTGTCGGATCGACGTGACTATCAGGACAAGCGGACAGGCGTTCGAGTCATTCCTGCGGGGAAGTTTCTGATGGCGCTCATCTGAGCGGGACAGCTTCGGTTTTACCGAATCACCAAATCGGAGGGAAAGAGATGAAATACTACGCCTACGTTTCTATTGCAGGGGAAAAGAAAATCTCGATCTTCACAATGGATCCCGAAACCGGGAAGCTCCAGTTGCAGGAGGATGTGACCTTCAACGCTGGCCCCGGCCCGCTTGCAACCGATCCCGAACGGAAATTCCTCTATGTCGGCATCCGTCCGTCCCCCGAACTCTCAACCTTTCGCATCGATCACAGCACGGGAGGTCTATCCCACATCGGAACCGTGTCGCTCGACGCGGACCCCTGCTACCTGTCCACCGACCGAAACGGCAACTTCCTGCTCTCCGCCTACTACGGCGCTGGCAAAGCGGCGGTCCATGCCATCACCAGCGACGGAACGGTAGCAGATTCACCCGTTGAATCGCGCGATACGGCAAAGAAAGCGCACTGCATCCTCACGGACCCCTCCAACAAATTCGCCTTCCTGCCCCACGTTGGAGAATCCAACGCCATCTTCCAATTCCAATTCGACGAAAACTCCGGTACGCTCACACCCAACGCCGTTCCCCAAGTCGCCCCCGAACCCGGCGTGGGCCCGCGCCACTTCGTCTTTCACCCGCACAAAGACATGATCTATGTCTCAAACGAACAGGGCAGCAGTGTAACCACCTACAACTTCGACCCGTCTTCCGGTACCCTCACCGCGTTGCAGACCCTCTCCACCCTGCCCGAAGGTTATGATGGAGACAACACCTGCGCCCAGATCCACATCACCCCCTCCGGCAAATACCTCTACGTCTCCAACCGCGGCCACGACAGCATCGCCTGTTACGCAACCGACAATGCCACCGGTCAGCTGACCGCGCTCGGCCAGCAGCCCACAGAACCCATTCCCAGACCCTTTGGCATCGATCCCACCGGCAACTTCCTCTATGCCGGCGGCCAGCCCTCCGGAAAACTCGCCGCCTACCGGATCGATGCCGAAACCGGTAGACTCAGTCCTCTGGAGACCTACACGGTTGGCAAACAGTCGATGTGGGTGCTGATCCTGGAGTTACCGGACTGATGTTCAAAATCCGAAAAACTTCCTCAAGACAGGCTGAAAATCGTATTGACAACCAAGAAATGATTGTATATCATTCACTACATGAACGATACATGAACGATTTACACAAAATCGTACCCCGGGTTCAAATCCCTTTTCTCGGGCAACTCCTCCAGGACCATCCTGTTGTGATCCTGCATGGAGCCAGACAGACGGGCAAGACCACAGTTGCCCAAACCCGGGCCATCGGCCGTGACCGCTCTTATCTGACCCTCGATGATTTCAATGTGATGGATCTGGCCCAGAGGGACCCGGCGGCTCTGTTCATAGGGCATGATCGGGAAGAGATCTACGGGGTCTCGAGGCCTTCCTGGAGACCTATCCGGATGCCCCGTTTGGAATTCTGGCCTGTCAATGTGAATCGCCAACCGTACTCTCTTCAAACATACTCGCGCTTCCCCTCATCCGGTTGCTCTTATCATAAAAAGCCGGATCTTAATGGAACGGGCAGGCGTCAAGATCTATTTGTCAGGGTGGCGCCGGAGCGTTGCCACAGAAAAGTGTTTTATTATCTCTAAGAAGTAATTTTTTTCTTCAACCCTTGACTTTTTTCCCGCTAATGGAGTATCTTAGGGGGTAATCACATGATGTTCTCCCCCTGAATCTCCCTTTCCCCTGCTGTTCTCTCCCTTGTTGTTCTCTCCCCCGCTGGTAAGTTATAGAGGGTGTGGGACGCCTCCCCCTGGGTCGGTGGCTTTGAAGGGTAAGCATGAGCATCTATAGTTACAATTCTTCACAGGGGGGGTATTGTCATGAAGGAAACGCCGTCTTCAGATCGTTCGCTTACTCCACTATCCACTCCGTTAGACAATTTTGTCGGGAACTTTCTCTTTGTGGTGCCTTTGGTGGGGTTCGTCCTCTTCGTTCTCTATGCTTTGTTTTTTGATTGATTGGCTGTCTGTATAGAACGGCTCATCCTCTGGCTTCTCTTTGGTATTGCCTCTGCCATTGTGGCCAGAAACAAAGGCCCGGAAGGATATACCTTCCGGGCCGAAAACGTATAAAGATCCGGACAGGGCTTTCAGAACCCGATCTCTAAGGGGAATCGCCTGTTCCATAGCCGCCGGACCGACTTCGTTTCCACAGAAAAGCCCTCCCCCGTCTCATTCGGCCTCCGGTTCCGCTACCACCTCCACCCGGTTGCCCCCGACCTGCTTGGCCTGGTAGAGCGGCCCGTTCAGGCGGTGGAGAGCCTCTTCAGCCTCAGCCCTCGGGTCCGTAATATCCGCACTGTCGGTCGCCCACACTCCGGCGCTGATCGTGATGTGGACCGTGGTATCCGCACAGGCAAACCCGTGCGCCTCCACCTGAGCACGCAGGTCCTCGGCCCGCTGCCTTGTATCCTCCAGAGCGGCCGGATGGAAGACCACCGCAAAGTGGGTGCCGTCGATGTGCCCCAGTTGCTCCTCGCCTTTAAGGACCGACTGCAAGAACTCCGACAGGCCCCCCAGCACCTGGTCGCCCGCATCACGGCCGTGGGTCTCGTTGATCGGCCCCAGGTTGTCCCCCGAAATCAGGATAAACCCGATGGAGTCCCCTGTCCGCTGGGCCTGCTGGATTTCCTGGGGGACCAGGGCCTCCAGAAAAGACAATTTGTTGGGCAGTCCTGTCAGCCGGTCGGTGCCCACCAGCTGCGCCCACCGCTGGTTTATTTCGCGCAGGCGCTGCATTTCCTGTTGTTCACCTTCTTGCTCGGCCTCAAACCGCTGGATAAGCGTTGACAATTCGTCGGAGTCCACCTCCAGAAGCGGGTCCAGCTCGGCGGACTCCTCGTCCAGCTCCTTCCCGGGACCCGCCTGCTCCCATCCGGTCACCGTCTCCGCCTCTTCGCCCAGAAGCGCGTTTCCGGTCAGCTCCAGGGCGAACTCCTGCCACATCGTGTAATAGGTGCCCTTCAGATTGAGCAGCTCCTTGTGCGTGCCCTGTTCGACCAGCCGGCCCCCATCCAGCACAAAGATGCAGTCCATGTGCAGCACCGAGGAGAGCCGGTGCGTTACCGAGATCAGGGTACGGTCCCTTGCCAACTCTTCCAGCGTGGCGTTCACGGCCGCCTCCGTCGACGGGTCCAGAGCCGACGTGGCCTCGTCTAAAAGCAGGATCGACGGGTTGCGCAAAATCGCACGCGCTAAGACGATGCGCTGCCGCTGGCCCCCCGAAAACCGGCCGCCCATCTCGCCCACCTGCGTGTCGTAGCCCTGTGGCAGGTCCACAATAAAATCGTGGACCTGCGCCCCACGGGCCGCCTCTTCCACCTCCTCGTCCGAGGCGTCGAGCCGGCCCAGCCGGATGTTCTCGCGGATGGTGGTGCTGAACAGAAACGGCTCCTGGGAGACCGTGCCCATCTGCGAAAGCAGGGAGTCCTGGGAGATCTCCTCCAGATCCCGGCCGTCGATCGCGATCGTACCCCGGGAGGAATCGTAGAATCGGGTGAGCAGGTTCAGCACCGTGCTTTTGCCCGAGCCGCTCCGGCCCACAAAAGCCACCGACCGTCCCACCGGGATGCTGAAACTTATGTCGTCCAGGTTGACCTCGTCCCCGGTGTAGCTGAAGGTCACCCCCTCAAACCGGATCTCCCGCGAGAACGGAGACATCGGCGCCTGGTCCTCCCGGCGCACGGCCGGGGGAGCTTCCTCAAGCAGCTCGTTGATGCGCTGCATTCCGCCTGTGGCCTGGACCAGGTTCGGCATCACGTTGGCCAGATCCCCTGCGCTGTCGCCCACAACAAACAGCAGCATAATAAACCCGACCAGTTCTCCCGCAGTCAGGTAGCCCTTGATCGACAGATAGGCCCCGAAGGCGATCACCACAAGCTGGATGATGAGCACCCCCAGGTTCAGGCTCCTGCCCACGCAGTCGCTCAGCAGGTTGGCCCGCACGCCGCTTTGGTACAGGCCCCCCAGCCGCTCCCGGAACCGGTCCAGGACCGTCTCCTGCAACCCGAACGACCGGATGACCTTCTGCCCCTGGATGCCCTCCTGGACCAGGTTCGAAAGGTCCGCCTCGTCCTGCTTGCGTTTGTACCCCGCCCGGGTGGCCAGCGGATTGATCAATTCAGGGATAATCGCCGTCAGGGGCAACACCACCACCGTGGCCAGGGCCAGCCGCCACTCGATGGTGAATAGCAGAACTATGGCTCCGGCGATTACCAGCGAATGCCCGGCGATTTCATACAGGGAGTTGGTGAGGACCTTCTCAATGGCGTTCAGATCGTTGGAAAACCGCGACATCAGGTCCCCGACCGGATTCCGGCTATAAAAGCCCATGGGCAGCCGTTGCAGCCGGTCGAACATCCTGAGCCGCAGGTCGTTCATGGCCCTGACCCCCACGTCGGCGGCCAGGTACCCCAGAAGCAGCTCGGCCAGGGCAACCAGCACAAAACCGCCGGCAAGGGCCCCCAGCAGGCGCACCAGAAAGGCGCTGTCCCCGCCGTAAATCGCCCGGCCGAAAATCATCTGAAAAGCGATGGGCAGAGACAGGTAAAAGGCCAACTGGATCAGTATCGTCAGAAAGATCAGGACGCATCGGCCCCAGTAGGGGCGCAACAATCTGAGAGCCTGCCGGACGAAATCGCTTGTTCTAAGCGCGGAGGCCTCTGTATCTTCTGTCGTCTGTTCAAGCGCTGCTTCGGCCATCCACAATCTCCTTCTTGCTAAAAAATGGGAGTTTCACACGCTTCTGTTTAACTCTGTGAGCGGAATTGGCTCTGCAAAAACAAAATGCCTCAAGGTGCAAATCCTGCCCTGGGCATAGATTAAAAACAGGCAGCGGCTTTTGGGTGTACAACGGAGGACTTTTAAGAGCATGAGTCATTTTAAAGATAAAATTGCAATTGTGACCGGAGGCGCTTCCGGGATCGGGCGGGCCCTGTGCCATGAACTCGGGAGAGATGGGGCCGTTGTTATTACAGCCGATATCAATATCAAAAAAGCACGGGAAGTTGCTCTGGATATCACCAGGGCCGGTGGCCAGGCACAGGCGTCTTCTGTAGATGTAACCCGGGCAGAGGCAGTACAGAAACTTGTGGATGAAACGGTTGCCCAATATAGACGGCTGGATTACATGTTCAATAACAGTGGTGTTGCGACTATAGGAGAGGTACGTGATTTGAGCCTGCAAGATTGGCAGCAGGTTCTCAACGTCAACCTGTGGGGAGTCGTTTACGGGACGCATGCAGCCTATCAAGTTATGGCTAAGCAGGGCTATGGACACATCGTCAACATGGCCTCGTGCCTCGGCCTGATCCCCAATCCAACTCTCGTTCCATACGTTGCGTCCAAATACGCTGTGGTTGGATTATCAGAGTCTTTGCGGATTGAAGCATCAGACCTGGGTGTACATGTGAGTGTTGCCTGTCCAGGATATGTGCAAACCCGCATGTTCGACGCCAGTCCCACCGTTGGGGCCAGCCTCGATGATGTGTTGCCGGCGGTGCCGTTCAAAGTTATGGATGCGACGGCCTGCGCTCGGCGAATCTTACGAGGTGTTGCGCATAACAGGGCGGTTATTGCTTTTCCTTTCTACGTCCGGTTGCTAATGTGGTGCCACCGTTTTTTACCGGGCGTTGCATTTCGGATGAACCTTCGAGAGATCCGAGATTTTCGAAAAATTCGCCATGGGGTGTAGAACATACGTAACGACTATAAGGACAGCACCGGTAGGGATTTTAAGCCGCGCAATCGGATGTTTTCCATCCATTCCAATGTTTCTGACTGAAGCTCCAGATTGGGCATTCGCCTCAAAAGCGTCTGAATGGCGATCTGACCTTCAGCCCGCGCCAGCGCAGCGCCCACACAAAAATGAATCCCGTGGCTGAAACTGAGGTGGTGGTTATTTTCCCGGGTAAGATCCAGCTGATCGGGGTCGGGAAATCGTTCGGGATCCCTGTTGGCCGCGCCCAACAGGATATTCACACTCTCGCCCCTGCGAATGACCTGATCGCCGATCTGGACGTCTTCAAGTGCCAGGCGGTGGACCATCTGGACCGGGCTGTCATAGCGCAGGAGTTCCTCCACGGCAGGTTGAATCAGACCGGGATTGTTCCTCAATTTTTCAAGTTGCTCCGGATGGCGCAGCAACGCCAGCGTCCCGTTGCCAATCAGGTTCGTCGTTGTCTCATGACCGGCCCCCAGGACCAGACTACAGGTGGCCAGCAGCTCGTCTTCACTCAGTTTATCACCCTGCTCTTCGGCGGCAATCAGGTCACTGGTCAGGTCATCTTTCGGGTTCTTTCGGCGTTCGGCAACCATTTTCCGGTAGTATTCCTCAGATTCCAGTGTGGCTCGAGTCGCCTCCTCGGCAATGGCCGGCGTGAGATTCGGGTCCAGGGCCCTGGCAATGGGCACCGACCACATTTTGAACAGATCACGGTCCTCCGGAGGTGCCCCCAGCAATTCAGCAATCGCAATAACAGGCAGAGGCAGTGCAAAGTCGGCAATCAGGTCCATGACCACGGCATATTGCACCCTGTCGATCAATTCGTTGGCGATGCCTTCAACGAAGGGATGTAACCTTTCCACAACCCGTGGCGTAAATGCCTTGCTTACCAGGCCCCGCAGCCGGGTGTGATCGGGTGGATCGCGTAGCAGCATCCAATTGTCAAACAGCCGGGAAAGAGGTTGATAAGGACCTGGCTCCCGGGGTTGTTGAGTTGGAAGCGTGGAGCGGATTTCGAGGCCGAACCGGGGATCCTTCAGAACCTCTACCGTATCCGCATATCGGGTAAGATACCACGATCCATCTGCCCAGTGTACGGGGTCCACCTCTCGAAGTCGGCGATAGAATGCGTACGGATCCACACGGAACTGAGGAGAATGCGGATCAAACAGTTCTGCCGTGCGCTCTTCTGGACCGTTGATGTCCTTTGAGCGGGTGGCATCCTCTGTTGAAGCCATGTTGGATTCCTTTCGGCCTCATCCCTCCGGAGGAATGGAATACGCGGGTCTGATTTCGGCCGGGTAAATTTCTCCGGAAAGGTTATATTTCTCCGTCAACTCCAGTAGCTCTTCTGGTAGGGGCGCGCAAACTTCCTCTTCCAGCGCCGCCAGATATTGTTTCATTTTTTGGGGTGCTTCTTCGGCATACAGTCGTTCAAAGGCGCGGTACGTATTGTATATATTTTGTGAAACGTCCTCTTCGTATTCGGCCAGATCATATTCAACTTCTATAAGCATTTCCAGGGGTTGCAAAATACCAAAAAGGTCTTCGTCATAGGGTTTGCTCTGCAACTTAAAAAATAGCCGATGGAGTATTCTGTAATCCATGCTTTTTATCTGGATCGCCCTGAGAATTTCGGCCTCTGTTAATACCTCACCAGAACATAATTTCGCTTCCAATTCACAGAATTCGAGGGTTTTATTTAGTTCATCCTCAAGAGGGCCGTCGAGCAACCGGTGTTTCGAGAAAAACTCCAACAGATAATCTCGCATTGCGATTAGTCTTGGAAGATTTTCAGGCCTTGTCGAACTGTTTATTTCATGCTCGTAATCCATTTCGTAGACCAACGCATGGACGAAATAATAGGTTGGAAATTGCTCTAAAATTTCATCAAATGAGATGCCGTGGATTTCATGAACATAATATTTAAAAAAATCCCTTATAGCGCGACCCGCTTTTTCAAACGCCTGATGTGAGATGATGGGAGTTAGGTTATCCATTTCCTACGCCTTCCGATTGGGTTCGAGCTAGAGGCTCTAAGTAGATGACTTTTTGCCAAGTATCGTTTTCCGAATTTCCTCCAATGCGCGTATTGCCGAATCGATTTCAGTCTCCGTATTTACCGCCGTAACCGAAAACCGAAGCCCTCCCCGGTTCGCCGGAGCCGCCGGGAACACGCCTGGTGTAAATATTAACCCGTGTTCCCAGGCAATCTGACTGGCTTTTATTGTATCCTCCAGTTTTCCAATCACAACAAAGACAATAGGAAAATATGTGTTGTTATCAACCTCAAATCCCAATGCCCTGGCTTCAGTAACAAACTTTTTTGTCAGGCGGTATAGTCTATCCCGTATGGCCTCTCCCTCCTTCTCGTTGACCCTGAGGCCGGCAAGGCTGCTGGCGAGCGTTGCCGTTGGAACAGGACCGGAAAAAATATAAGGAGAGGATGTTTGCAGTACGAGTCTCATCTCCTCATTAAAACAGGTTATAAAAGCGGCGTAAGAAGAATATGCTTTGGATAGTCCTGCCACATAAATAATACGGTCTTTCTCATAATCCATGCCATAATATTTGACAATGCCACTACCCTTATTCCCATAAGGTCTTTCCTGAGTTGGAGACTCACCTATCACGCCAAACCCGTGGGCGTCATCCACAAAAAGCACGGCATTGTATTTTTTGGCCAGTTCGCTGTATGCGGGAAGATTTACATACTCGGCCGTCATCGAATAGACGCCGTCTAATGCAACAATGATACGCGGTTTATGCTGGTTCTGCCGAAGTTGGTTTTCTAAATCTTCAAGATTGTTGTGTCCAAATTTGATATAAGTCGTTCCCTTTGCCCGTGCAAGTTCACAGGCCTCGTGTACGGTATGGTGTGCCGCATAATCTGCAATAATCACACCGTCCGGTCCGGCCAGTAACGGCAGCACACCGGCGTTGATCATGGAAACATTGGGTAACACAAATGTTGAGGGCGCGCCAACGAGACAGGCAAGTTTCTCTTCTAATTCACAATAAGGTGCAGGAGATGCGACTGCACGGGTCCAACTCGGATGCACGCCCCAGGCGTCGATCATCTCTGGGATTGCCTTTATTATCTCCGGATGGTAATCAAAGCCCAGATAGTTAAGAGACGCAAAATCAATAATCTGTCTACCGTCAATTTGAAGCCGGCGGTTTACCTGCTGCGTAACCGTACGGTGGATTTGAGGGATCTGCCGCCGAAACATTTCTACAGCTAAAACCACGTCCTCTTCCAGCTTGAAAATGGGAAGGTGGGGGCCTTTTTCTTGTGGATCTTTATGGTCTTCTGCATAATACACGACAAAACTTAATCTGACCTAAAATATGGAGGATCAATCAGTATCCAAAGACAGTGAAAGAACTCCTGGATGTGATCCTGTATATTGAGCAGAACATACTGCAAATGGTCCAATCCATATCGAAACAGGCTTTTCTCTTTGCATCCGTGTTTTTTGATCTTCAACGGTTTTGTCTTTGCGATCCATTCTCCTACCAGATGAGCCCAGGTGAGGGCAATGGCTAAAAGCGCGATGAGTTTTTCGATTCGTTCCAGATGGATCAGATGGGTCTGTTCCAGATCGAAGCCTCGGCTTTTCAACGCGGCGAACAGGACTTCAATTCCCCACCGTTTTTTGTAATCCTCCAGCGGTTTTCGACCTTTACACTTGCTGGCAACGATGAGAAATTCGTCAGGTAATCGGATGACAGACAAATACAGATGATGACCATAGATCAGACGGGGTTTACGCAGGATGCGCTCTTGGTGAATGTGCAGGTCGGCAAACAAGCATCGAAGCGCGATGTCCCCTTTGCCATTTAGGGTTTTGGCGTTTTCCTTGACGCGGATGGCAAAGCCTAAGGCTTGCGCATCTAACCACGCAAACCATTCTTGCCCAATGAATTCCCGGTCTGCAACGATGACCTGAATCAGGTTTTTATCCACCAACTTCAAGACCCGTTCCATCAACTGGATACGCTCATCGGTGTTGGAGTTGCCCTTTTTGGGCAGCAGTATCCAGCAGATGGGAAATGCAACGCCTTGATAGACACTCCCGGCGGTGAGAATATTGATGGTCAGTTTGCCGAAGCTCCAGGTCGTCCGATCTATCGAGATGGTAAAGTCCGACTTGATCGGCAAGAGATGCAGGATCAAGTCGGCCACCAGGTCATAGGACAGATTAAACTCACTGAAGAAACGTTGGATTCTGCGATAGTTGGACTTCTGCTTGGCTTTGCCGTTGAGGGCGTTGGCCAGTTTGGTGAAGTTGACGGTTGTGAGCTTGATGAGAGACACAATGAAGGCGGCGATGAATTTTACCCGGGCCTTATGACAGGGTAAATACCATTGCATCACGTCGTGTAATTCATTAACTTGAGGAGACATAGACCTGTGTTTGATGATGGATGAGTTGTTGGATCTTGACAACCCAAACTTAACTCATTTCACCACTCAGCGCAGGTCTTTTCCTTTTTTGTCGTGTACCATCAACAATCGCTTGCGTTCGGCACGCAAGCGGTTGAAGAAAGGATTGATCAGTATGGCGAAAGAAACGATGAATAGACAGGCACCCTCTCGCGACGCCAAGTTCGCGGAAAAAATCGCTGAAATGCTGGAAGATGCTTGGTCGGTCAGGAGAGAAGGAAACTACAAAGAGGGACGGAGGATTCTGAAAGAAGCGGAAGATCTCTGTCCAGAGAATGACGACCAATCCTGGGGCAGAATATACGCGGTCTACGCCCAGTATGATCGTGACAACGGGGATCTAGAATCGGCACTTGAACTGAGCAAGAGATCGCTTGAACATTATGAGAAGTCCGGTAACCAGGGGCGCATCGCACACATCATTCGGCACATTGCCGATATTCAGTCCGGCCTTGGAAGGCACACCGAGGCGGAAGAAAGCTATAAACAAGCATTGAAAATCTACCGAGAAAGCTCAGAAACTGATGCGCATGTCAGGGCGAACGCGACACGCCCCTATGGGATAATGCTGAAGAAGCTGGGTAGAATGGAAGAAGCCAAAGAGCTGTTGCTTGAGGCCAATGCGCTGTATAAGGAAGCGGGCAATCAAGCTGGGGTAGACGAAACGGACTCTCTACTGGGTGGGTTGTCAGGTCTTTAGCACCTATAGGATCTGCGCCCTTTGGGGGAATCGGACTGAAATGCCCTTGCCGGAGCGGAGGGTCGTCCATCATCACCGACTCTGGTTCTGAAGGAAAAGCTGGCCTATGGTGCACGCTGTATTACCGCCCCGATCTCAAGGGCTGAAAGTGGCACCACCCCAAAGCGACAGCCGATAACACGGCCTATACGCTCCGGTCGCTTCGCTCCCTTCGGCCCTTCGGGCACATTCCCCTTTGTCACCCTGTTTGCATAAAACAAAGGCGCAAACAGGTCGCCAATCCGGCTCCGCCGGACCGGGGAACGTCGCATAGCCCGGGAACGTTACCTGAAATTGGCGCAGAAAACCAAAAAGTCAAAATCACTGATAGCGCACAAAAACCACAGTTCCGAATTTTCCACTCACATTCTCGTTTTAATCTGGGAAACCTTCTACAATGAAAAAAGTTAATGAAAAACAAATAGACCCTGACCATCGGATATCTCCGAAAGGGACTTTTGAACTCTATCGGCGTCATATTTCACTGGCTCTTGGTGGGAAGAAAGATATAGGTGAGTGGGGCGGCGGTCATCCTTTTGACATAGAATTGACGACTTTGCTTCCCGGTAAAAGAAATTATCCTTACCATGCGCATGCAGCTCAATGGGAATATTATATCGTGATTTCAGGATGTGGCAAAATGCTCAACGGAAAGAGTGAATGGGGGGAGATCGAGCCAGGGGATCATATTATCTGTGAGCCCGGAGAAGCTCATCAGATCTGGAATGATGGTGAAGAAGATTTGAATTATTATGTCATTTCTGACCACCATCGTGCAGATGTAGCTACTTACCCAAAAACCGATAAAAGATTCATCAAGCCAGATTCTAAAGTCATCGAATTTCGTGAGGTTGACTATTATGAAGGAGAAGAATGAGACAGATAGCTGAAATGTTACGAATGGCAAGCATCCATGCACCATTGAGGTTTTCATTACACCTTCAGAAGAACAGGTGATAGTGTGCGCTATATGTTGGCCCCGTTACGGCTTCGCCTGATGGGGGCCGCGCCAACTTCAGGTAACAAGAAGGATTGTTTGCGGAGTTAGGGGTGTAGAAGGGCGCGGGGCAATTCCGCAAACAATGTGTTGAGCGGAGCCGCTTCGCGGCCTATGGGGATTCAATGACGCCGGGGCTCAGGCTGAGTAGACGTGCAGGGAGGCGAGCAGGACGGTTGAGAGGCAGAACCGGACTTCGCCGGTGAAAGATCCGTGCGGATGATGCGGTTGGAAGGCATGTCGAGGGTCTGTATCTCATCGATTGGTGTGCGTTTCGTGTGAACCGGGCAGACCTCTCCCCCGGGGTGTGATCTGCGTGTTTAAAAGGATGCTCTCAGGCCTGCAACAGCGTCTTTGCAGGGGGTGCGCGCTGGGGTGCAGGCAACAAGACACCGTTGAAGCGCAACCGGCCCTTTTTGCAGTGTGGGCATTGCAACGGATCTTTGCCGGTGAGTTGGATCACCAGTTCCTGCCAGGGAGTCGGTCCAGTCTGTTTTGTCGGGGGTGTTTGCCTGTGGCACAGCAGCTTGCGGCAGTGAGCGAGGACGGGTTTTCGATGCCGATTGGCCAGTATACCGAAGTGTCTGATTTTGACAAAGCCTTTGGGCAAGACATGGGTCAGGAAGCGTCGGAAGAACTCAAAAACTGGCAGCGGCATCGTTTTGAGCTGATCGCCATTTTTGCGATCACGATAGCGGAAGAAGACGTGATCGTCTTTCACTCCCAGGATGCGATCATTGGAGATGGCGATACGATGGGTGTATCGTCCCAGGTAGGCGAGCACCTGTTTAGGTCCGCCCAAGGGCGCTTTGCAGTGGACGTTCCACTTGAGGCGGTGCAGGTGTGCCTTGAGCCGTTTGAAGTCGGTGTGTGCCGGCGTGTCCGACTCGGGTAGGGTGAGTTGGTCGTCTTGAAAGGCCTGTTCCAAGAAGGCCAGGAACTTACCTCGGAACAGGCTGGACAATACGTGTACGTGGATGAAGAAATCGTCTTTAGCGGGGACCCAGTTTCCTCCATCTTTGGAGAGGCCGCCACCGGTGACGATACAGTGGAGATGGGGATGGTATAAGAGGGTTTGTGTCCAGGTGTGGAGCACTGCGATAAAGCCGATCCTGGCACCGAGGTGTTTTTGATCGGCGCCAAGATCTTTGAGCGTTTGTGAGGCGGCTTTAAAGAGGAGGTTATAGACGAGGGTCTGGTTTTTCCGGGCGATGGGTTTGAGTTGTTCGGGCAGGGTGAAGACGACGTGGAAGTAAGGGATAGGCAGGAGATCCTGTTGTCTGGCATCGATCCATCGCTTTGTAGGCAGGGCCTGACATTTGGGACAATGCCTGTTTCTACAGGAGTGAAAAACCTTGTGTTTCCACGCACAGGTATCACAGGCGTAGACCTGTCCGCCCAACAGGGGTGTGCGACAAGCTTCAATGGCGTACATCGCCTTTTGATGGGGATAGGGGATAGCGTCTTTGTGCTGCTTTTTGTAGGCAGGCCCATAGGTCCTCAACAGATCGGCCAGTTCAAGTGGAGAAGTCATCGCTGCCCCCCGTTCTCAGGCGACACATCCCAGAGGTCTAACGGACTTTTGACATCGGCGAGTCTTTTGCCGGAGACGTGGAGATAAATGACCGTGGTCTTGATGGAAGCGTGTCCTAAGAGTTGCTGGATGAAGTAGAGGTCCACGCCTGCATCGCCGTTGGACTTGACCCGTTTCGGTGGGTACCTTATCTCTTGGGAGAAAGGAGATCCACTATGCCGCCAACACGTCCACCTTATCCACCTGAGTTCAAAAAGCAAATGGTCGAATTGGTTCGAGCCGGTCGTACGCCAGGAGAGCTGGCCAAAGAGTTCGAGCCCTCAGACCAGACGATCCGGAACTGGGTGGTACAGGCCGACCGAGACGAGGGCCTTCGAGAAGACGGTCTGACCAGTGATGAGCGAGAGGAGTTGCGCCGTCTTCGTCGCGAGATTAAGCAGTTACGCATCGAGCGTGAGATCTTGTCAAAAGCAGCAGCCTGGTTCGCTCAGGAGACCAACACGATCCCCAGAAAGCCTTCCAGTTCGTGAAGGCGCACCAGGCAAAATGGCCAATTACCACGCAATGCCGAGTCCTGGGTGTCTCCCTCAGTGGGTATTATGCGTGGCGAGGACGCCCCCCATCGCCAAGAGCAAAGGTCGATGCGGATCTCAAGGAACAGATTAAGGCTTTTCATGCCCGTTCTGATTCTACCTACGGAGCCCCCAGAATCTGGGAAGATCTGGCAGCATTAGGCATCCGTATAGGCAAAAAGCGTGTCGCCCGTCTGATGGTTGAGATTGGTATCTTCGGGGTGAGCCGTCGAAAGGGTATCAGAACCACCCGTAAGGGAAAAAAGGCTCAAAAAGCCCCTGATCTGGTCAAGAGAGACTTCACTGTTGAAGCCCCAAATAAACTCTGGGTGGCCGATATTACCTACGTACCAACCTGGGCGGGCTTCCTGTATCTTGCTGTGGTTATCGATGTCTTTTCCCGCCGAGTCGTGGGCTGGACGATGGCTTCGACGCTCCAGAGTGAGTTGGTTTTGTCTGCTTTGAATATGGCACTTTGGCAGCGTCATCCTTGTGGGGTGATCCACCACTCCGACCAGGGATCTCAGTATACTTCACTTGCCTTCGGTAAACGCTGCGATGAGGCGGGTATACGTCCCTCAATGGGTTCTGTAGGCGACTGCTATGACAACGCACTGTGTGAAAGCTTTTTCGCCACCCTCGAATGTGAATTGATCGACCGCCGTTGTTTTCGTACCCACAAGGAGGCCAGATTGGCTATTTTTGAGTATATTGAGGGCTGGTATAATCCCCATCGTAGGCATTCATCAATCGCATACCACTCACAATATGGCGGACAGTTTTCTTTGACAAAAAAGTGCCGTTCACGCAGATTAGGTATCATAGACCACCACGTCAACGATACCCTTTATCTGGAGAGACGGCACAATGGAACTGGCAGAAAAGATACTCAAGAGTTTCAAGATTTCCAAGCCTCAAAAAAAGTTTCTGATGGCTGTGTTTACAGCGATCCTAACAGCTCACGGCAAGATCAATTTTCGTAACCTATCGCGTTACTCTCCTTTGTCACAGAAGACGTATTCACGCCAGTTTGCCAAACCCTTTGAATTTGTGGCCTTCAACCGAGCGGTGATCAATGAAAGCCTGGGCAGAGAAAGTGAACGGATCATCGTGTTAGATGCTTCTTTTGTGTCCAAGTCGGGCAAGCAGACCTATGGTCTGGATTATTTCTGGAACGGTTGTCATCGTCGGAGCGAAAAGGGGTTGGAAGTCTCCAGTGTGGCCATCGTGGATGTTTTGAGAAACACAGGCTTTACGCTGTCCGTTCGTCAAACCGATCCTGGAGATGAACGCCAAATGTCTGAGTCTAAGCCTAAACAGGATGTCGTCAAGGTCAATAAAAAGAAAAGGACCGTCAAGAAAAAGGGCACCAAAAAAAAGGGGAAAGCCAAGTCGAAAAAGCAAAGCTCCAAACAGGCAGAAGACGTCGAAACCCTAACAGATCAGTATTTACAGCACCTGAGTGATGTCAAACCCAGCTTGTTAGAGAATGAAAAATATACCGTTGTCGATGGCTATTTTAGCAAGAAGAAATTTGTTGATGGCGTCCGTGATTTGGATCTACACCAGATCGGCAAATTGCGCTGCGACGCCAATATGCGCTATCTCTACACCGGACCAAAACGGGAAAAGGGAAGCGGAAGGCACAAGACCTATGACGGCAAAGTCAACTGGCAGGACCTGTCTCGGTTTTCATATATCCAAACACAAGATGGCATCGCCATTTACAGTCTTGTCTTGAATCACGTCTCCTTAAAACGCAATTTGAAAGCCGTCGTCTTGCTGGATCACACGAACAAGGACAAGAAGAAATATGCGATCTTGTTTTCAACCGACAAAGACCTAAGTGCCAAGACGATTGTCAGATATTACAAAGCGCGTTTCCAAATTGAATTTATTTTCAGAGATGCCAAACAGTTCACCGGATTGTGCGACTGTCAAGCCAGAGATCAAAAACGGCTGGCTTTCCATTTTAATGCCTCTTTGACAACCCTCAATTTAGCCAAAACGGAACACTTACAAGCCCAATCAGATACGAGACCCATACCCTTTTCCATGGCCAGTGTAAAAGCCTGTTATTTCAACACGTATTTTCTCCAGAATATTTTTTTAATGTTAGACCTCGACCTAAATTTGATTAAAAAATCTCCCCAATACCAAAAACTGCGGGATTATGGCAAAATTGCTGCTTAAAAGTGGCCGAACTATTGACTCACCGATGACATATGAAAAACAGCATCAAACACGGGCTTGAAGCCCAAGCCCTAAACACTCCACCAAAACGGGGCAACTCCACGTGATACCAGTAGGTCTTTTTGGTCTGGGGGAGAAACCCCCTCAGATCCATGTCCATTTCCATCCGCTGGCGTAGGTCTTTCATGTCTTCCTCCTGGGTTTGAACGGTGTAAAGCGCAAACTTCACGAATGGAGAAAGATAGGGTCTACGTCGGCGGATAAAAAAAACCTCCGAGAAGGGTTCTCGAAGGTCTGGCAATAAAGGCTATGCGAAGCTAAAAAGGTTGGGGCTACCACCAAACTGCCGCGAAGCGGCTTAGTTCAACAAAGGCTCTGCGAGCACCACCCATCCCAGCCTCCCACAACCTGCCTTCGTTCCTCAGGCAGGTTCGCAGAGCCCAACCGTTAACAGAAATCGCCCCCACCACCCCCGAAAAGGCGGTGATCGCGCGCAAAACTGACCCCTCACACACGCTACTATAAGTGTTTCTATATCTATGGGTGAACATCATTGCCCTGACACTCGAATACAAAACCATCTCTACGGACGCCGGCCCCGGTTCCCGATTCCACCCCAATGATGTTCTTCCGAGTTTTTTGCCCATGCACTCCTATGGCTCCGTAAGTTTTATGAGCAGCGCCCGAACATCTTAGAACCCCTTTTCAGGAGGTAAGCAAAATGGCATGGATTGGATTGAGTCTTGTCTATGTGGCTGTGGTTATCTACCTTCTCATCTTGGCCACCCGATTCGTAAGAGCTGTTGAGAGATTTGTCGAGAAGTATAACCCGAGGTAATATCAACAGACTCTGCTGCCAATGCTACAGAGAGAAGCAGAGAGAACAAAAGCTAGAATCTTACAAACTGGAAATACTCTATATTTTTGGAAGGGCTGGATGCGCGAACTGCGCCCCTGACGGGCCTGAAATACAGAAAGGAGGAAACGCCATGCGCCTGATCATCATCGGCTGCGACTACACCGGCAAGACGACCTTCGCTGGACACATTCGCGAATGGATGGAGCGGGAGCTCGGCTCGTGTACGACGAGCTTTCATGACCACTTCCTGCCGTGGGACCCGGACGACCCCGGTCCCAAGGGAGAGCGCATCGACGACGACCTGAAGCTCTTATCGCTGAACGAGCCGTCGCTCCTCGAGAAGTACAACCGCTATGTCATCCACTACCACACGCACCCAAATTTCTACGCGAATCCGGACCACTGTGTCGTCAGCTGGTACTACGCCGACGCCGTCTACGGTCCGCTCTACTATGGCTTCGGCGGGCCGGGTCAGCGCGCGGACCGGCAGATCATGGCGAGGTCCTACGATGCCATGGTCACACGGCTGGCGCCGGACACGGTCCTCGTCTACCTGACAGCCGACGCCGAGGTGATTCGCCAGCGGCAGGCGGCACAGCCGCGCCCGTATCCCAAAGCGGCAGACATCGAGCACATCCAGCATCGCTTCGCCGAGGAGTTCGAGCGGTCGCTGCTCCGCAACCGCATCAGGCTCGACACCAGCACGGCGTCGCCCCAGGAGACGCTGGAGGAATTCGTCCGGCAGATGGAACCGTACTGGACGCCGGCCGATCGACTGCGGCGGAGTATACATTGAGAATCGAGAATATGAACATCGAGAACTGACCGTCTCTCGGTTTCACGTGCTCGGTCTATCTCGGTATCTGGGTATACGAGCAGATAATCGTGTACGCTCCAGGAAGGTCTCAATATGCCCCGCCATCACCTGACCCAACCACCACCCCATAAAGACGCAGATCGCACGCAAAAAAAGTCCATCAGCATTTTGTGTCCAGAGATGGAAACCTTAATCCAATGCGCAGACCATATAATTTTTTAGAAATATCTCCGATTGGCAACACTGATCTGGATAATTTGCCAGTGTCTAATCTGGCGGGGGCGATCGCATTCTATAAAATCGGCTCCTCGCTATTTGGTGTGGGTAACCTTCCCCCAGGAACGACCAGTTGTGGTAGACAAGACGCCCAAGCTGCAGGTTTTGTGGACCAGCCTTCGAGTATTCTTTGTCAACGGTGTTGCCCGACCCGTTGTCTGTTGCTCAGGATTCTATCTTAAAAACAGTTGTTTAAGTTGTTAGATAATAAATTGTTACGATGGACTAAACGGCAAACTGGATCTCCGGATCATTCAATACCCGCCGTGTGTTTAGGAGAGATCTCATGTGCGGATACCGGAGCAAACGGTTAGGAACCACCTCGCACTCGGCAAGAAGACTGGTTCGGGTTTTTATGATTACCCACGTGAAACAGCGAAGAGCCATAAAATCTATATGGGCTTTGCGGTAAAATCTCAGCACAAAACCCCATACCGATCCGCAACCCTGCACCGGGACAATGTCAGAATTGGCCTATCTGAAAATGGAGGAGATCCAGAGCAAGCAAGCTGTTATATCAGCGTCAATGACGTCAAGCTTGCGCACAAAGAACTCAGGCATTTTGGCGTTGCGGTCTCTGAAATTCGGGTGGATGAACGGGAGAGAAGAAAATACCAGGTATGCTTTGTAAAAGATCCAGACGGGCTGTGTTATTGTCTTGGCCAGCCCCGACGGATTTTAAAAGTCATTCCACACAATCCGCAATAGTCAAAGCACTATCTGGAGGAGGCTGAGAATCTAAAAAAATTTTCGGCCAGGAATGCGTATCCATACAGCACATGGGAAGCACGGCAATCCCGAATATCAAGGCGAAACCAGTGATCGATATCTTGATCGAAGTGAAAGACCTCGAAGAAATAGAAAAATTCAACGATGACATGATAGCCCTGGGCTATCACCCGAGAGGGGACGAAAGTCATTCGCACAGACTTTATTATAACAAGAACATAAATGGCGTTCGGACCCATCAGGTTCATGTCCTTGAGACAGACCATCCCGACTTCGCAGACCTCGTAAATTTCAGAGATTATCTGATTGCCCATCCGCAAGAAGCAGAAATATAGTCGTCTGAAAGAGCAGCTAACTCAGCAATTCCCTGAAGACATAGCAAGCTATATCAAAGGAAAAGAATCGTTCGTTAAGGAAATTCTCCGCAAAGCAAGGATCTGGCGGACACAGACCTGAATAGAGATTGGATTTGGGTAATGGTGCGTGCTCTATCGCCGCCCTGAATGACAACTGAAGGAGGCAGACCACCCCGAAAAACTTCGTCCAACACCAGATGCCCGGACCCTTCCTTACCCCACCTTCCCAAAACGGCTGCGACTGATTTGCAGGCTGAACGTAAAAACAACCGATCTGTTTTCTGATGCGCAGCCGCATCGGGCATCCACCCCGTTAACGGAAATCGCCCCTACCACCCCAAAGGAGGGAAAAATGAAACTCTGGGTATTCACCTGCAGTGACAGCCCGTTCGAACACTGGCTCGACGGGTTCGAGGAGCGGTTCGACGCCTGGGCGGATAGCGGCGTGCGCGGTCTGGCCGTCGGCCGCATGGCATTCCTCCAAGAGGATGGCACCGCCATTCCGGCGTGGGCTCCCGACCCGAAGGTGTACGAGGCCCTGGGGGCGGAAGTCCCGGAGCAGCGTCCGCGCGACCTCTCAAAAGAGAAGAAGCTGCACGCAATGCTGGACAACGCCGCGGAGCGGGGCTGGCGACTACTGATTTTCGCCGGAAGCGGCCCGACCGCCCACGTGCAGGACCAAATGAACGCCTTTCCACAGGTGCACGGCGTCATTGTCGACGGTCCGGGCGAAAACCACTACGAGCTGGCCTTCCACCACGGGGGCGAGCTCCTGGAGATCCGTCCGGGTGAGGAGGGCCGCTTCGCCCAGGTCGGCGCCGAGATTGATCGAATACAACGCGGCATCACCCACTTTCGGGAGCGTTTGCACAATCTGACACCGGAAATGGTGCGGTACCACGCCGACGGGGGGATGCTGGGGGCAATGCTCCTGTTCGACGTCAACGAGGACGTGCTCTACTGGCTGCGCAAGCGGCAGGAGCTCTCTCGCTTCGACTGGCAGTACATGCGGCAACAGGTCGACGCCGTCGATCGCAAGGTGGAGCTGGGCGGTATCCCGCGGGCCGTGACGTGGTCATCGCTCACCGGACAGAATTACTGTCAGATGGCGGAGTATTTCGACTATATCTTTCCCAAACACTATTTTTGGCACCGCGGCATGGACGGCATGTACGGAACCATATCCCGCTGGGTAAGACGGTTGCGAAAGTGGAATCCGTCCCTGAGCGAGGCGGAGTGTTTCGCCGTAGTGAAGGCGCTGTTGGGCATCGAGCTGCCTGGCGTCAACTCGCTTATGGACATGGAGATGGGTTTCCCCGACGAATTCTTCTCCAAGGTGGTCTACAACGAGACTCGGCGGGCCCTGGCGGCCATAGGTGATCCCGACAAGGTGATAGCCTGGGTGTCCACGGGGCGCCACCCCCACGGCGGCGACCCGATGCAGGCGCGCGATCTCTACGGCATCCTGACTGCTTCGCAGGAGGCGGGGTTGAAGCGCTTCCTATACCATCCCGAGCCGGATTTCGGGGCGGCGGAATGGACCATCATCTCGTCGCTGTGCGGAAACCAATGGGATGAAGACGCCGACGGGTACTGGCCGACGGGGACCGACAAGCCAGGCGTCTGGGACGGCGGGCGCGAGGTACCCGAAGAGGGCCGAATATGAGCAAGATCTTTGACTCGTTGCGGGAGGGTTCCCAACTCTCAAGCAGGGGAAATAGGTTGACAGGCAGGAAGATGGGGAGGTATATTGCTGAAGCGCATTTGACCCCTTTGACTCAGAGGAGGTAAAGAGGATGTCCACGCTCCGCATCGCCGTCCTGGGTGTTGGCGCCGGGCCCGGTTCCCGCGCCCGGCAGTTTCTCTCAAGCATTGCGCGGCTGACCGATCATTACGAGCTGGTTGCGGTCTGCGATTGCAATCCGGATGTGCTTGAAGAGGTGGGCGCGCAGTACGGTGTGGAGGCCCGCTACAGGGATGCGCGCGCGCTTTTTGAGGCCGAAGCGCCCGATGTGGTGCTGTCTCTGACGCCTAAGGATTCCCATATTGTGATGGCGCTTACCGCCGCGCGGCACGGGGCGCACGTGATTACGGAGATTCCGGTGTCGCTGACGCGGCGATACGCCGGGGCGATCTCTCAGACGTGCCGCGAGCACGGGGTGCTTTGGGAGGTGGCCGAGCAGGTCTGGCTCTGGCCGCAGGAACGCCTGAAGGCGCAGATCATCGAGTCCGGGCTGCTGGGCAGGGTTACGCACGGCCGGCTGTGGTACCTGACCGGACAGTATCACGGGTTCAGCGCGATTCGGGCGCTGATGGGTTGTGAGGCAACACGCGTGCTGGGCTACTGCGGCGAGGTGGAGACCGAACCATACGTTGCCTACGGGGGCGAACCGGAGTCGACGGTGAAGTGGGAGAACGCGGTGATTGAGTTTGACAGCGGTGCGGTGTGTCTGTTCGAGAAGCCGCCCCGTATCTTCCCGTCATCCCCCCATGCCTTTCCAACGAGATGGCAGATTGAAGGCACACGGGGGTATCTGGACCGGGATCGGCTGACGCTGTACGGGGAAGATGCTTCCAGGACTTATGAGATTGTAGAGCAGTATGTTGAGTTGGATGGCGAACGGGTGCTGGAGACGGTGCGGGTGGAGACCGATCCGCCGGTGGTCTGGGAAAATCCTTATATGCCCTACCGGATCGGGTCGCTCGACGACGTTTCAAAAGCGAGTATTCTCATCAGCTTCCACGATGCGATTACCCAGGGTGGATCGCCGCAGTACGGATATGAAAACGGCCTTCGGGACTATGAACTTTGCCTTGCGGTTCGCGAAAGCGCCCGCCTGGGGAACGCCTGGGTGAGTTTGCCGCTGGGCGAGTCGACGGAGCTGGAGCGGCAGGTGGAGGCCGAGTTTGTGCGCCGGTACGGGCACGATCCGATTGAGGAGACAGACGCGCTTTTAGATACGCCTTTTGGGCGGTCGGCGACGCTGTGGCCGTTTGCGCACTGGCTGTAGAAAAACGCCACGGAAGGACACGGTAAGGTTAAAACAGGAGGGGTGAGGGTTTGAAGATTGAATCGGCGGAGATTCGGTATGTTGAGCTGCAGTTGATCAGCCCCTGGCGTACGGCTTATGGGGAGGATGCGGCGATTCATTCGGTGATGGTGCGGTTGACCGGGGGTGGAGAAGAGGTGTGGGGAGAGGCGACGCCGTTTTATGCGCCGACGTATTCCCCGGAGTCGGCGCGGTCCGTGTACGAGACGGCCAGGGAGTTTTTTCTGCCTCGCCTGGTGGGGGAGGAGGTGGATTCGGCGGCCGAGTTGATGGAGCGGATTGCGGTTTTTAAGGGTAATCCTTTTGCGAAGGCGGCGGTGGAGACGGCCTGGTGGGCGCTGCACAGCAGGCTGTTGGGCCAGCCCCTGTGGCGGGTGCTGGGAGCGGAAGAGCCGGTGGTGCAATGTGGGGCGGATTTTGGGGTGCAGGATACGATCGACGAGCTGCTGGGGTTGATTCAGGGGGCGGTGGATGCGGGCTATCCCAGAGTCAAGCTGAAGGTGCGGCACGGGTGGGATATTGAGGTGTTAGAGGCGGTGCGGTCCGCGTTTCCCGATCCGGTTTTTCACGTGGACTGCAATTCGGGATACGCCCTGGGTGAGGATATCGATACGCTTCGGGCATTCGATCGGTTCAATCTGGCGATGATCGAACAGCCCCTGTTTCACACGGATCTGATCGAGCATGCCGAGTTACAGAAGCAGATCGAGACGCCGGTCTGTTTGGACGAATCAATTAAGGGGCCGCGGGATTTTCAACTGGCGTTGAAGATCGGGGCGTGCCGGGTGGTGAATGTGAAGCCGGGCCGCGTGGGCGGGCTTTATCACGCGGTACAGATTCACGATATGGCCCGCAATGAGGGGATGGAGGCCTGGGTGGGGGGCATGTTAGAGAGCGGAGTGGGCGCGGGTATTTGCGCGGCGCTTGGCACGCTGCCCGGATTTACCTATCCGGCGGACGTCTTTCCCTCCAGCAAGTTCTACACGGAGGATATTACCGAACGCTGGGTTGAGCAGAATGAGAATTGCTGCGTGGTTCTGGACGAGACCCCGGGTGTGGGGTTCGATCCGGTTGTGGAACGGCTGGATGCGGTGACGCTGTGCCGGGAAGTGTTTGAGCCATAACGGTGAGCCGTTCTGAGATGATATAACCCTTCATTAAGGAGGCTATATCCGATGGAATCTCAGACGCCTTCATCAGATGAGAGACGCAGGGCCCATCGCGTTCAGTTGAGTCTTCCGGTCCAGGCCCGGGTGGGCGAAGGGAAGTACCAGGATCTGGAAGTGGTGGATATCGGGATCGGCGGCATGCAGATTCGCAGCCACGATTTCGAGGCGCTTAAAGAGGATTTTGATGCCCAGCACAACAGGGCTCAGTTTGAAATCCGTATTGTCGCCCGCCTCGCCTGAGCGCAGCCGGGGCCTGAGGGGGACTTTTTGACGGGGTGGGAATTCGATGCGGACGGGGGGGGGGGACGGATGGGCTGAGTGCCCGATTTGGAAGGTGAAACGCCCCATCGACCGAACAGGCCGATGGGGCGTTTTTTTGGCCATGTAAGAGCGACCGGCCAGTCTTACGCGATTTTCAGAAATTCGCCTTCCTGCCGAGCCGACATTTCGGCCATGATGCAGGCTTTTGCCACTGCCAGGACGTCGGCGGTGGAGATGAAGTTCTCCTCTCCCCGGGAGAGAGCGTCGATCATGTTCTGGACAAAAACATCGTTTTGCGCCGGGGGCAGGTCGGGCTCGTAGGCCCCCTTTCCGTCGGCGACGATCAGGAGGTGGTCGGCGGCGTAGGCGCGGAGGTGGGCGGATCCTTTCGTGCCCATCAGGATGAAGCGGGTGTCTCCAAAGGAGGGCGAGTCTTCGGGGGTGAGCCAGTCGGCGGTGAGCAGGGCGAGGGCGCCGTTGCTCAACTGGAAGGAGGCCTGGGTGTGGTCCATTTCCAGGGTCTGTGGGCCGGTGTGTTTTTTCAGGGTACCCAGTGCGTGGACACCCACGCATTCTGCGCCGGTGAGCCAGCGGATCTGGTCCACGCCGTGGCAGGCGACGTCGTGGAAGGCGCCCACGTAGATGTTGGGGTCGAAGTACCACGGCGGTGCCCAGGGGCCGAGTTTGTGGGGGTGGGTGGAGATGAGGCTGACGATGTCGCCCAGGTCTCCGGCCAGGACCGCCTCGCGCAGGGCGATGAAGGGGGGGTGGCTGCGGGAGGTGAAGAACATGGAGAGGCGGATGTTGTGGGTTTCGACGGCGGTATTGATGCGCTGCCAGTCATCCAAGGAGCGGCAGAGGGGTTTGTCGAGGAGGACGTGGGCGCCGGCTGCGGCACAGGTTTCCACGGCTTCGACTTTTTCCGAATGTGCGAGCCCTTCCAGAACGAGTTCGGGCCTGGCCGTTTCCAGCATATCTCTTAGACTTTTGTAGCGAGGGATCGCCCGATCCTGCGTGTACTTCTCATAGAGGGCGTCGTCCGCTTCGACGATGCCGACGATCTCTCCGTTCTCTGCGTTTGAGGCGGAGCGAAACATCCCGCCAATGTGTCCGTAGTGGACGCCCATCACACCGATTCGCATCGTTTGCTCCCTTTTTGTAAGCGTTCACCGCAGAGACGCGGAGGACGCGGAGAAAATCAAAATGATGTTTGGTTCGGTTGCTGTTCGATCTGGTGGGAGATGAGGGCCTACCCTCCCGAAAACCGTTTTACCTTTTCCCGGTCGAGTTCGATGCCCAGGCCGGGGCTTTTGGGGATGGTGAGCAGGCCCTCCGCGTCTAAGGTGAAGGGGGTTGTGAGGATGTCTTCGATGTAGGGGGAAGGGGTAATGTATTCCACCCAGCGGGCGGTGGGGTTGGCCGCAGCCAAGTGGAGGTCGGCCGCCAGGCCTACAGCGGTGTTCCAGCCGTGGGTGACCAGGAGGATGTTGTGGTCGTAAGCGGACCAGAGGATGCGCCGCACTTCGGAGATGCCTCCGACCTTGGTGACGTCGGGCTGAAGGATATCGAGCGCGCCCCGTTCGATCCAGGGGGTGAAGCTCTGGCGGCGGGTGAGGACTTCGCCAGACGCGATGGGCAGGGGCGCGTGTTCTCTGAGCCGGATGTAGCCTTCGATGTCGTCGGGGGGGAGCGCCTCTTCGAACCAGACGATGTCGTAGTCGGCCAGCATTCGGGCGGTTTCGAGCGCCCATTTATAGCCGTGGGGCCAGAACTGTTCACTGCCGCCGGCGTCAACCATAAGTTCCACGTCGGGGCCGACGGTTTCGCGGGCGAGCCGCACCAGCCGCTCGTCGGTTTTCCGGTTGATGCGGCCGAAAGGGCCCCATCCGAGTTTGAAGGCCCAGAACCCCCGTTCCATGGCCTTTTGCAGGGTTTCCCGGAGGCCGTCCTCGGGGATTTCGAAGAGGAGGGAGCCGTAGGGTTTGATTTTTTCCCGGTAACAGCCGCCCAGCAGCCGGCCGACCGGCTGAGCGCAGGCTTTTCCCAACAGGTCCCAGAGGGCGATGTCGATGCCGGATATGGCGTGGGTGACCGAGCCGCCCCGGCCCTGCCAGAAGGTCATCTGGTGGAGTTTTTCGGATACGCGCTCCGGTTCCAGGGCACATTCCCCGATGAGGTGGGGGCGAAGCAGGCCGAGCGCGCCGTCCACAAGCGCCTGGCTGGTGAAGCTGTTCCCCAGGCCGATCAACCCCTCGCTGGTTTCAATTTCGACCAGGGTGGTCATGTTTTCGGAGGGATCGGTGCCCTGCGACCAGCCGGTGTCGGGGGTTTCGCCGAAGAGGGGGATGGTGCGGATGTCGGTGATTTTCATTGAGAGCTCCGGTGATTATTCGATTGCAAACAGGGAACGTGCCTGCTCGAACTCCGGGATGCCGGTTTTGCCGTGGAGGACGAGTTCGGACAGGATGCGGCCGGTTAAGGGGCCGAACTTGAACCCGTGACCCGAGAAGCCGGCGCCGATGGCGATGCGCGGGTTGTGGGGGTGGAGGTCGATGATGAAGTCTTCGGTGGCGGTGTTTGTGTAGAAGCAGGTTTCCATGTCGATAAAGCGTTCGACGGGGGCGACAAATGTTGTCTCCAGAAGGGCTTTCAGGTCTTCGATGGCTTCCGGAGGAATCTCTTCCGGCCGGTCCGGATCATCGTCGATGTCGGCGGTGATGTGGCGGGCGACTTTGACGCCTTCGCGGCCGAATTGAGGCAGGCCGTAATAGACATCGTCTTTGCCGGCGGCCAGGTTGCCCCAGACCGGAAACCGGCCGACCTGAAAGTCCTCCGGGTTGCCCGAGAGGGTGAAGTACCCGACGGTCTGCCGGGTGACCGTGAGCCGGGGTTTAAGGAAGGGTAGGAGGGCAGAGGTCCAGGGGCCTGCTGTGATTACAAGCCGCTCGGTTTTCAGGGGACCGTTTGGTGTTTCGATCCGGAGAGGGGCGCAGGAAGGGTCGATTTCCAGCACCCGCGCCTCCTCGTAGATGTCGATTCCGTTCTGACGGTTGAGCTGAATGAGGGCGGAGAGGGCGTGGGCTGCGGCGACGAGGCCGGCGGTTCTGTCGTGGAGGACACTGCCCACGTTTTCGAAACGGAACTGGGGGAACAGGCGCCGGGCCTGAGCGAGGTCGAGCAGTTCGACGTCTGCGCCCACGTCGGCCACGGCGCGAGCGTAGGTTTCGTGCGTGCCGCCCGGGGGGCCGAAGAAACAGCCGGGTGTGGGGTGGATGAGGGTGCGGTTTGCGTCGCGTTCCAGCCGGGGCCATTCCTGGTTGTGGACGATTTGCATGAGACGGACGTAGTGGGCGTTTATGTAAGCGCTGCGGGTGGTGCGGGAATGCCCGTGGGAGCTGCCCAGGCTGTGTCCAGGCCGGAACTGCTCGACGAGCCCGAGCCGCCGGCATCCGAGTCTGTGGAGGTGATAAAGGGTGGAGAGGCCGTTGATGCCGCCGCCTATGACGAGTGCGTCGTAGACTGTTTGACTCATTCTGGTCTTCCCTCAGGTTGTGGGATGTGTTTTTGGGCGTTCAACCAGGAGGCCGGCCCAGTTTTCAGTGTTGTGTATGCCGACAATTTCCCTGGTTTCGGCATCTGTGCAGCCGAGGAGGATTTTGATTTCCGAATCGTTCTTGTCCAGGTTGACCGTACAGACGATGCCGGTGACCTGCCGGTCGGGCAAGCTGCCGATCCAGACGTCGATGCCCTCGCCGTCTCCGGAAACGGTGCCCTCCAGGTAGCCGTAGTCGTAGGGGTAGACGAAGTCGGGAAACCGGGGGTGAGTCGAGCCTCTGGGGCGATCGATGACGATTCTGGAACCGGCGACCAGGATGTCGAGGTGGCGCCAGAAGGGGTGATTGGCCATAACGAAAAATCCCGGATAGAGGTCTTATCTTGCATGCGAACGTCCCAATATAAGGAATCCGGCCGATGTCTTCAACGGGAAACTGGGCAGATTCAGAATCGGGGTGGGCGCTGTCGCCTGTCATTTTGGCATATTCGGACTGATCTTATGCTACTGGAACAGGTTCGTGCGAGAGATCGATTCAGGTTTTTCGAGCTAAGTTGTTTTAAAACAGGATGGTTAATTAATTGTTGGTAGATTTGGGCACGGATGTTGCTCTCAAAATAGAGAACCAACCCGACCTCAATAACCTGGCGATTCTTGAGTATAGAGAGGTGTGCTATGTCAGACAACGAACATCAAGACACGGTGGAAACGATTTATAAACAGGTCCCACGCGAAGTGCCCCTCCTGGTGAGCCGGGAGGTGGTGATTTACCCCCATATGGGGGCCCCGCTGCTGATTGAGGACGAAGGGGCGATCCGGGCAGTGGATACGGCTGTGAGTGCGGGACACAAAACTGTTGCGGTCTTCGGACAGAAGCCCTCCGGCGACGAGCCGGAATCCGAAGAGGAAGAGGTGGAGATTCAGGCCGAACGCCTCTATTCGGTGGGTGCGGCGGTCAAGGTTCTGAGAACGCAGCGCCTGCCGGACGGACGGCTGCAGGTGCTGGTGACCGGGGTTGCCCGCGTTGGCCTTCAGGATCTGCTTCAGACAAGCCCCTACCCGCTGGCGCGGGTGAAGACACTGGAGACCTGGTCGGAGAAGACCGCCGAACTGGAGGCGCTCTCCCAGAATGCGATCGGGCGCTTCCGGCACGCGATTTCCCTGATCCCCAATGCGCCCAGAGAGATCTTAGCCGCTCTGGATTCTCTGACGGACCCGGAGCAGAAGGCCGATTTTATCGCTTCCCAGCTCAACCTTGAATTCGGAGACCGCCAGGAGATTCTGGCCGAGCTCAACCTCCGCCGGCGGTTTGAGATTATCAACCGGATGATGAACCGGGAGATCGAGATCTTAGAATTGCGCCAGAAGATCCAGTCGGAGGCGGCGGGGTCGATGGACGAGGCGCAGCGGGAGTATTTTCTGCGGCAGCAGCTCAAGGCGATCCAGGAGGAGTTAGGCGAAGGGGAGGATGAGGCGGCGGAGATCGAGGAGCTGCGGGAGCAGATTGCACAGGCGGGGATGCCGGACGAGGTCCGCAAGGAGGTCGAGCGGGAGCTTGCCCGGATGGAGAAGATGCCCCAGGCCGCGGCGGATTATGCGGTGTCGCGTACTTATCTGGACTGGTTGGTGAGCCTTCCCTGGAGCAAGTCGACCGAGGACCACCTGGATGTGGATAAGGCCGAGCGGATTTTAGACGAGGATCACTACGGCCTGGAAAAGCCGAAGGAACGGATTCTGGAGTACCTGGCCGTGCGGCGGCTGAAGGAGGATATGCGGGGGCCGATTCTGTGCCTGGTTGGACCCCCGGGTACGGGAAAGACCTCGCTGGGGCGTTCGGTTGCCCGGGCGCTGGGCCGGAAGTTTGTGCGGATGTCTTTGGGCGGCGTGCGGGACGAGGCGGAGATCCGGGGGCACCGCCGGACTTATGTGGGCGCGCTTCCCGGACGGATTATCCAGGGGTTGCGACGGGCGGAGACGAACAACCCGGTGTTTATGTTAGACGAGATCGACAAGTTAGGCGCGGATTTTCGGGGCGATCCTTCGGCGGCGCTGTTAGAGGTGCTCGATCCGGAGCAGAACAATACGTTTGAAGACCACTATTTAGACGTTCCGTTCGATCTTTCCAGGGTGCTCTTTATTGCGACGGCAAACAGCCTGCACACCATCCCACCGGCGCTGCTGGACCGGATGGAGGTGCTGGAGCTGTCCGGGTATACCGATGCTGAGAAGCTGCAGATTGCCGGGCATTATCTGGTGCCGAAGCAGCTTGACGGGCACGGACTGAGTAAAAAGAAGCTGGAGATCGACGAGGAGGCGCTGCATTCGCTGATCCAGCACTATACGCGGGAGGCCGGTCTGCGGAACTTAGAGCGAGAGGTGGGCACACTCGCCCGAAAGGTGGCTCGCCGGTTTGCACAGGGACGGCGGCGCAAGGTTCGGGTTCGCGAGCAGGATCTGCACGGCTATCTGGGGCCCCGACGCTTCCGGCACGAGAGCGCCGAGGAGGCCGATGAGGTGGGCGTGGCAGCTGGCCTGGCGGTGACGCCGGTGGGAGGGGATGTGCTTTTTGTGGAGGCGACGGTGATGCCGGGCAAGGGGAATCTCGACCTGACCGGACAGGTGGGCGATGTGATGAAGGAGTCGGTGCAGGCGGCGATGACGTACATCCGTTCGCGGTGGGCGGAACTGGGTCTGCCGGAGGATTTTAGCAAGGAGCGGGATGTGCATATTCACGTGCCCGCCGGAGCCGTGCCCAAAGACGGCCCATCGGCGGGGATCACGATGGCCTCGGTGCTGGCCTCGGTGTTTACCGGACGGCCGGTGCGCAAAGACGTGGCAATGACCGGCGAAATCACGCTGCGGGGCAAGGTGCTCCCGATCGGCGGGGTGCGGGACAAGGTGCTGGCCGCGCACCGGGCGGGGATCAGGACGGTGATTTTACCGGAGGAGAACCGGAAGGATCTTGAAGAGGTGCCCGAGACGGTGCGGAAGGATCTGAACCTGGTGTTTGCAGAACACATGGACCGGGTGATCCATACGGCCATGGTCAAGCGGCCGAAGAAGGCCCGGCCTGCGAAGGCGAAGCGGTCCTCGCTGCCGAGCATCCCGAAGCAACCTGCGGTGCCGGTGCCGAGTTCGAATTAGGGAAAGCGCCACGGAAGCACACGGAATTTTGAAGAATGAGAACAGGGCGTACATCATAGGATGTGCGCCCTTATTTTTTTGGTCAACCTGTTCGGACACACCCATCGGCTATGCCGTTTTGCCGAAGTTCTGGGCGAAGATTACGAAGTCGTTAAAGCCGATATCGTTGCTTCCGTCCAGGTCGAATCTGGCGTCGTAGTTCGGCTGGCCCTGACTGGTTCCGAAGTTCTGGGCGAATTCGACGAAGTCGTCAAAGTTCACGACCCCGTTTCCGTCGAAGTCGCCGGGCAGACCGGGCGTGGGAAGGGATACCGCAGATGCGATGGTTTCCACACGGCGGACACGGTCACTTCCCACCTCTGTAATGTAGAGATTGCCCGCGCCATCTATGGATAAGCCGGCAGGGAGGTTCAGGCTCGCGTTGGTGGCCGGTCCCCCATCTCCTGAAAAGTCCCTTATACCGTTTCCTGCGACAGTGGAGATGATTCCCGAGGAATCGACCTTGCGAACGCGATCATTCAGTTCATCTGCGATATAGAGGATGCCTTCGCCGTCCACAGCAATCCCCCAGGGGAGGTCTAAGCCCGCGCTGGTGGCCGGTCCTCCATCTCCGGAAAAGTCGCGTTCCCCGTTTCCCGCGACGGTGGAGATGGTTCCCGAAGCATCCACTTTGCGAATACGGTTGTTAGACCTGTCTGCAATATAGATGTTTCCGTTCCCATCCGTAGCAACGCCAAAAGGGAAATTCAGGCTGGCGTCGGTGGCGGGTCCCCCATCGCCTGAGAAGTCACGTTCGCCGTTTCCAGCGACGGTGGAGATGATGCCTGAAGGAGTCACCTTGCGAATTCGGTTGTTGCTTGCATCGGCAATATAGATGTTTCCCGCCCCGTCCACGAAAACTCCGGAAGGGGAACTCAGGCTCGTATCGGTGGCCAGACTGTCGTCGCTGGAAAACCCACGTTCGCCATTTCCAGCGACGGTGGAGATAATGCCTGAGAGATTCACTTTGCGAATTCGGTGATTGTTTCTATCGGCAATATAGATGTTTCCTGTCCCATCCATGGAAATATCGTAAGGCAAATTCAGGCTTGCCTCCGTGGCCGGACCGCCCTCTCCCGGAGAAGTCAGCCCACCCCCTGCGATGGTGGAGATGGTGCCGGCGGGATCCACTTTGCGAATACGTTGATTGACAATATCCGTAATATAGAGGTTTCCCGCCCCATCCAAGACAATACCGGAAGGGTTCCTGATATTTGCTTCGGTTGCAGGAACGCCGTCGCCGATGTATCCACCGATCGCAGTAGAGATGATTCCGGAGGGGTCCACTTTGCGAATTCGGTCGCTGCCTGTATCGGCAATATAGATGTTTCCTGCCCCGTCCACGAAGACGTCCCGGGGGAATTGCAGACTGGCTTCGCTGGCCGGACCTCCGTCTCCAGAAAGCTCGCGCCCCCCATTTCCGGCCACAAGACTGAGGACTCCCGAAGGGTCCACTTTCCAGGCCCGATTGTCGCTTCTATCCACAATGTAGATATTGCCCGCCCCATCCACATGAACGCTCTGGGGAATCCTGATTCTTGCCTCTGTTGCAAGACCCCCATCCGCTGCAGAAACGCTCCCGCCCCCTGCTATGGTGGAGATGGCTCCCGAAGCGTCTACCTTCCGAATGCGTCCGCCTTCTACAATATAGAGATTACCGGATCCATCGGCGAAAACATCCACAGGGTTGTTCAGGCTTACGTCGGTCGCCAGACCTTCTTCTACTGTAAATGCAAATCCACCATCTCCCGCGACGGTGGAGATGGTTCCTGAGGGGTCCACCTTCCGGATGAGATAGTTGCTGAAGTCTGCAATATAGAGGTTTCCACCTCCATCTACGGAAATACCATAGGGCGTTCTCAGGTTCGTTTCGGTTGCCGGACGCCCATCTCCAACGTCTCCGCCCGCGACGGTGGAGATGGTTCCCGAAGGGTCCACCTTCCGAACGCGATTGCGACCTACAGTGTAGATGTTGCCCGCCCCGTCCACATGAACGCTCTGGGGGAAGTTCAAACTTGCCTGGGTCGCCGGGCCCCCATCCCCAATGGGAGCATCAAAGCCTGCCCCTCCTGCCACCGTGGTGATATTACCGGAAGGGTCCACCTTCCGGAGGCGATCGTTGCCTGTATCTGCAAAGTAGATGTTGCCCGACGCATCCGCGAAAACACCTCCGGGACTGCTCAACCATGTCTCGGTCGCAAGGCCTGCGTCTCCATTAAATCCTGAGGTGCTATCTCCCGCCACGGTGGTGATGATGCCCGATACATCCACCTTACGGATGCGATTATTGCGCGTATCTGCAATGTAAATGTTGCCCAGTCCGTCAGCGGAAACACCCCGGGGGTCATTCAGGTTGGCCTCGGTGGCGGGTCCTCCATCGCCCGAAAACCCACGTGTGCCATTCCCCGCAACGGTGGAGATGGTCCCTGAGGAATCGACTTTCCGAATGCGATAGTTGCGCCTGTCCGCAATATAAAGGTTTCCCTCGTCGTCCAGAGAGATCCTTTCAGGGGATCTCAGGCTTGCATCGGTGGCGGGTCCCCCATCGCCGGAGAAGCCATTTTCACCATTTCCGGCGATGGTGAAAATGGTCCCTGAAGGATCTACTTTCCGAATCCGATTGCCGTCCGTAATATAGAGGGCCCCCGCTCCATCTCCAAAAACAGCCTGGGAACGCAGGCCTGCGTCGGTGGCGGGTCCCCCATCGCCGGAGAAGCCACTTTCACCATTTCCGGCAATGGTGATGATATTGCCCGAAGAGTCCACCTTCCGAATCCGGTAGTTGTCTGAATCTGCGATATAGATGTTTCCCTCTCCATCCACGAATACGTCCGTGGGAAAATAAAAGTTCCTCTCGGTGGCCGGTCGTCCATCCCCGATGTTTCCCCCCGCTACGGTGGTGATGATGCCCGAGGTATCCACCTTCCGAATCCGGTTACTGATCCTCTCCGAAATATAGACGTTTCCTTCCCCATCCACGACCGTGTCCCAGGGGAGATTCAGGCTTGCGTCGGTGGCGGGTCCTCCGTCACCTGAAAATCCGCGTGTACCATTTCCCGCCACGGTGGTGATATTGCCCGAGACATCGACCTTCCGTATTCTGCTCTGGCTTATGTCCGCAATGTAGAGATTTCCCGACGCGTCCATAAAAACGCTATAAGGATTGGCCAGGTCCGCCTCGGACGCCGTCCCACCATCGCCGACCCCTTTGCCCGCCACGGTGGTGATGTCGCCCGGCGTCGCAGCTGCGGCAAAGACGAATCCAAAGGTGCAAAATGCGAATATCAGTATGCCTGCCGGAAGTGCAAAAAGACGATTCTGCATCATGGCTGACCCTCCCCCGGTTTCAGTCGGTGAACTTACAGATAATGACAAACGAATGGCCTGTTTATATTTTGGAAGGCGGCGCATGTCAAGTTCATTTCTGAGACCTTCGACTCCGCCACTCATGCAAATGAAAAAGCCGAAGCCTCTTTTGAGAGCTTCGGCCTTCCTGTTGGCGCGCGTGTCTTCTAAAGGCGTTTTGCAATGTGGGGCTGGATTTCGTTGTACTCCGGGAACCGGCCTTCCTGGACCTTGGAGAAGACGAGGTCGCCGTCGATGCTGAATTCAAACCGTCCCTTGTCGGAAGGGACGAGGGTGAGAGATTCAATATCCTGTTTGAACTCTTTCAAAATCGTATCCGTCACACTGACGGCCTGGGGTTCATAGCCTCAAGCCGCACAATAGATGAGTTCGAGTTTCATCTTTCAAGCCTCCTTCTAAAACAGAGGTTTCGGTTTCCCGCCGTCAAGATCGGCAGACTTGGAGCTTCTAATATATTCGATTGCGTGACGGTTGTCAAATCCTGTGAGGTCTCCGGCTGCAGGGGAGGAATATCCGGTCGATTTTCCTGTTTCTTATGTGCGGAGCATGTTCGACGTTTCCGGGTGGGATTTCCGCTTGACGGGAAAGATGTGAGGCGTTAGATTGCCTTTTCTTATTTGTCGCTGTGAGAGAAAGGAGTATCAAAGGATGGTACCGTCTGCTGAAAATGCCTATGAAGAATTGATTCGCCGTACAAAGGAGGTTTCGCTGCTGGGATCGTGCGGGTCGGTTCTGGGGTGGGACGAGCGGACCTATATGCCCAGGGGAGGCGCTGCGCACCGGGCGGAGCAGCTCGCGCTGCTGGCCGGGATGGTGCACGAGCGGGCGACAGCGCCGGAGATCGGGGACTTGCTGTCGCAGGTGGAGGGGAGTGAGCTTGCGGCCGATCCGCGGTCGGTTGCGGCGGTGAACGTACGGGAGGTGCGGCGATCCTACGACCGGCTGGTGAAGCTGCCGCGTTCGCTGGTTGAGGAGCTTGCCCGGGTGACCACGATGGCGCAGCAGGTGTGGACGGAGGCGAGGGCGGGGTCCGATTTCGGGATGTTCCGGCCTCACTTAGAGAAGGTGCTGGACCTGAAGCGGCAGGAGGCGGCCGCGCTGGGGACGGGCGAGGCGGCCTACGACGCGCTTTTAGAGGACTACGAACCGGGGGAGACGGCAGCGAATCTGACCCGGGTGCTGGGCGCGCTTCGAGAGGAGCTGGTGGAGCTGGTGGGGGCGATTGCGGATTCGGGCCGGGCGCCGGATGCGTCGGTCTTAGAGGGGGACTTTCCGGTGGACCGGCAGGAAGCGTTCGGGAAAGGGGCGGCTGCGGCGATCGGGTTCGACTTTGAGCGCGGGCGGCTGGATGTGACGACGCACCCTTTTTGCAGCGGCATCGGCCCCGGGGATACGCGGATTACGACCCGCTACAATCCGAAGGTGTTTTCGGAGGCGTTTTTCGGGATTATGCACGAGGCGGGGCACGGGCTTTACGACCAGGGGCTGGATACCGAGCACTATGGGACGCCGATGGGAGGCGCGGTGTCGCTGGGGATTCACGAGTCGCAGTCGCGGATGTGGGAGAATTTTGTGGGGCGCAGCCGGGCGTTCTGGACGCACTTTTTTCCAAAGGCGCAGGATGCGTTTCCCGGGGCGTTAGACGGGGTGGCGCAGGATGAGTTTATTTTTGCGATCAACCGCGTGCAGCCTTCGTTCATCCGGGTGGAGGCGGACGAGGCGACCTATAATCTGCACATTCTGCTCCGGTTCGAGATGGAGCAGGCGCTGATTGAGGGGGATCTTCAGGCGGGGGACGTGCCCGGGGCGTGGAACGAGACGTTCGAGCGTTACTTTGGGCTGACCCCGCCGGACGATGCCCGGGGATGTTTGCAGGATATTCACTGGAGCGGCGGGGGGATCGGGTACTTTCCGACTTATTCTCTGGGCAATCTCTATGCGGCGCAGTTTACCGAGCAGGCCCGGGTGGACTTAGGCGATCTGGACGAGCCGTTCGCAGAGGGCAGGTTTGGTCCTTTAAAGGACTGGCTGACCGAGAAGATCTACCGGCAGGGGATGCGCTACCGGGCCAGTGAGCTGGTTGAGGAGGTGACCGGGAAACCGCTGAGCCACCGCCCGCTGATGGACCATTTGCGGGCGAAGTACGGTCCGCTTTACGGGATTTAGGCATGGGCGCGCTGCCGGTGATTTTAGATATGGACCCGGGGGTGGACGACGCCCTGGCGATGATGCTGGCGCTGAGGTCTCCTGAGCTGGAGGTGCTGGGGATTTCGACGGTGAACGGGAATGTGCCGCTGAGGGTGGGAACGCGGAGTGCGCTGCGGGTTCTGGGGCTGCTGAACCGGACCGATGTGCCGGTTTATCCGGGCGCGGCGCGGCCGCTGGTGCGGGATCCGGTTCATGCTAAGGAGGTACACGGACCGGAAGGGCTGGGAGAAACGGCGCTGCCCGATCCGGATGTTTCGCCTGCGGGAGACGGGGTCGGTTTTCTGGTGGAGACGCTTTCGGACCGTCCGGGAGAGGTGAGTTTGATTGCGGTGGGGCCGCTGACGAATTTAGCGCTGGCGGAGCAGCGGGCGCCCGGGGTGCTTGGCCGGGCGCGGCAGGTGATCGTGATGGGCGGGGCAATCGAGGAATCCGGGAATGCGACGCCGACGGCAGAGTTCAATTTTTACGCCGATCCGGATGCGGCGGCACAGGTGGTCCGGTCCGGGGCATCTCTGACGCTGGTACCGCTGGACGTGACACACCGGGTGGGTCTGGACGTTGAGGGAATTCAACATCGGGTGGCGCCTCTGGGGACGCCGGAGGCGCGGTTTGTGGAGGCGGCGGTTCAACCGTCAATCGCCTATGTTAAACGGGTCTACGGGTACGGTGGGATTTATCTGCACGATCCCTTAGCCGTGGGACTGGCGATCGATCAATCGCTTTTTAAGCTGGCGGCGGTTTTTTTAGAGGTAGAAACGGAGGGTCGACTGACGGCCGGGCAGGTGGTGGCGGACCGGAGGCCGTTTCTTGAGAATAAGAACCGGCAGGGATGCCGGGTGATGTGTGCGGTTGAGGTGGAGGCTGAGCGGTTTTTGGAGCTGTTTCTGGAACGAACACTGGGAGAGATCAAACCTTGAAAGCGATTATTATCGGCGCAGGCCGGGGAGAGCGGTTGATGCCGCACACGGCGGACGTCCCGAAGTGTTTTGCCAGGGTGAAGGAGCGGCGGATTCTGGACTGGGGACTGGAGGCGCTCTGGGCAGGGGGTCTGATGGATATTGTTTTTATCGGAGGGTACCGCATCGAGCAGATCCAGGCGGAGTACCCGGAGTTTACGTTCTGCCACAATGCGGACTGGAAGAATAACAATATTCTCGCCTCGCTGATGCACGCGGAGTTTCACATGGATGACGGGTTTGTGTGCGCCTATTCGGATATTCTCTACCATCCGGATATTCCCCGCCGGCTGATAGAGAGTCCTTACGATATGACGCTGGTCTGCGATACGGCGTGGCGGACCCGCTATCTGAAACGGACGGAGCATCCCGAGACGGATGCGGAGAAGATTGCGGTGGAGGAGGGGCGTGTGGTTGCGATCAATCGGACGATGCCAGATGAGATGACCCGAGGCGAATATATCGGGGTTGCCCGGTTTACGCGAGAAGGAGCACGGATGCTGCGGGATGCGTACCACCGGGCGAAAGCGAAATATGATGGACAAGCTTTTCGGGCCGCCCGGACGTTCCAAAAGGCCTACCTGATCGATCTGTTCCAGGAGATGATTGAAGAGGGGATGCCGATGCATCCGCTGGAGACGGAGGGAGGGTATATGGAGATCGATACGAACCAGGATTTTCAGATTGCACGAAGGGAGTGGGCGATATGAGCGGCGGGCGGCCTCTTTTTTCCGCAGGTGTTGTGGGCAGTATGCCCAGGTCGCAGTTTGTGCGCGATCTGCTCGATCCCGAAAAGGCGCCGTCGGATCCGGAGGCGTTTTCCAGGCGGATGGACGCGGCGGTGGACTATATTGTGGCGCTGCAGGAGGCGGCCGGCTTAGATATTGTTTCGGACGGAGAGTACCGCCGCCGGTCCTACATTGGCATTATCGCGGATGTGGCCGAGGGCTTTGTGCGCGAGCGAAAGGACGGGCTGTGGTGGCATACGGTGGAGGAACCGATGCGGGTGGTGAGGCCAGGGCTGGCTGCGGCAGAGGCGCGGTACCTGAAGGGACGGACGGACCGGCAGGTGAAGGTCTGCCTGCCTTCGCCCTACCTGCTGGGACGGCGGATGTGGGACCCGGAGCAGTCGCGGGAGGCGTATGCCACACGGGAGGCGTTTATGGAGGCGCTGATTCCGATTCTACGCGGAGAACTGGCGCTTTTGAAGGAGGCGGGCGCGGATATCGTGCAGTTCGACGATCCCCACCTGTGCCTGTTCGTGGACGAGCGAGTGCGTACGCAGTTTGAGAATCCGGACCGGGAGATCGATCTGTGCGTGGATTTGCTCAACCAGATCGTGGATGGGTTCGACGGGATAACCTGTGCGATTCACCTCTGCCGGCGGAACAAGGGCCGCGCCGGGTGGGTGGGAGAGGGGGGGTACGGGCCGATTCTGCCGGCCCTGCAGCGATTGCGGATGGACCAGTACGTGATGGAGTTTACGATTCCGGTGGCGGGCGACTTGTCGGTGCTAAAACAATTGCCGGGCGATCGGCAGGTGGGACTGGGGTGTGTGGACTGCCGGGGGGAGACGGTGGATTCTGTGGAGGCGATTGTGGGACGGGTGGAACAGGCGCTGGCCTATCTGGAGCCGGAGCAGATTTTGCTGAATCCCGACTGCGGGTTCGCGCCGGGGAATGCCGCCGATATTCCGATTGATGAAGCCTATGGGAAGCTGTGCAACGAGGCGGCGGCGGCGGGGGTGTTGCGGGAGAAGTATGGGTAGGGAAGATGGGGAATTATGGAGATTTTGATTTGAATTCTTTTAAACGGCTGCATTCCACAAGTTTGTTCATTGTTTTTAGAGTGAAGACTTTGCCTCTCGTGGCGTAAATCAGCTTTCTCATATCTTCCCGACGTACACCGAAACCGCGTCCCCCAATACAAGCAATAACCTCGTATTTCGGCTGATTTTGTGGCTGACCTTCCATGCTCAATTCAGCAAGATGCTGTATTCGGGTTACTTTGTCACGCGCGGTGCCGTCATCTTCGGTTATCTTCGCCTCTATGACAATTTGTGGGTTAAATTCACTCGGGATAATAAAGTCAGGCGCCTGGTCGAAACCGGGAATACGCTCTGCACGCTTGGTTTTCCGATGACTGATGCCGGCTTTACTTAGAACATCTTCGTATTTTGGTTTCCAGACTGTCACCGATCAACTCCGATACTGAATCCCTATGGCCTGCAAAAGGGCGTCCAAGAAAACGTTCGTAAAGAAGCATTGCATAAGGAGCGCCTATTTCTGCTGTCATGCGAATAGTCTCCGAGCCTTCTTTGGTATCAGCCTTGTCAAGACGATGAATTTTATCCGATTCAACTTGAGGCGTGCCTTCGGATAGAAGCAGGCAGGCAGTTTTAATCAGCGCTTTGACCCTCTCTACTGTGATTTTGCCTTTTCCTGGGGGCTTGAGAGGATCCATTCGAATTTTACGGTCCAAGGAACGGGCAAAGCTTTGACTGACCTCGGTTCCGGTGTGTTGTGTAGCAACGTAGGCCCATTCTGGCGGTGTGAAACCAAGTATCGTTCGCAGGACTATGATGGAGATTGGTGTCTCGGATACTACCTGAAGTATACGGGTCGGTGTGATATTTTCGAAGTTCCCTGTTGCTCGCTTCAGGGCTTCATATCCAGCCTCAAAAACTGGATATTCAACAAATCCATCTCCTCTGGGTAAAACAAGAAATTCAGATTCCAGACAGGAGAAAACAGCAGATACATATTCATCGATATTTTCCTGGACCTCATCGAATAGAGGTTCAAAAGGAAATTTCATCACCGTTTGTCCTGTAAGTGACTTTGTCTTCTCGGCTAATTGCATTTTGAGTCTGTGGTGTTTGCAACAAATCATCCCTAAGGCACTGTTCAACGGCCTGGAGTCCGCCGATGTCTTGTATGTAATCAGCTACATCCTGTAATTTTTCTTCAACTGGTTTTGTTCGATTCCAGGTTTTTCTAAGTCCCCAAACTGCGAGTCTGGCCAAATGACCGAAGATTATACATCGTATATCACCACGTGTAGGTGATACCTTTCCGACGCGAAGCTTATCTATATCATCACGAATAAGACCAGCAATCTCTTCAGCATTCTCAGAAATCCATCGTCGAGGCACTTTCCCTGTTGAGCGACATATAAGAACGGTATCTATTATGGATGAACCTGTTTTGTTGATATGTATAGATCCTCCCATTTCCGCCGGACAAGGTAGGGAGGCGGAGCAGGTCAAACCTGAATCGAGAATAGAAACAGAAATAGGATAATATGCTTCCAGCTTATTGTGATGATAGGTGAAAGCCAAAGGAGCACCTGGCTTCAGAGATTTGGCCATCCGCGAGAAGATTTCTGAAAGTCCCTGCGTGAAATGATTTAATCCCCGATCCATCGTGACATTGCCTGTGAGTTCATCAGCATTTCTTGTAGATGTCTGCTGGAATGCGTCGACCTTTTTACCTATCAGACGACGGAGCCATACATAACAAAAATCCATTAATTCAGCATACTGAACATTCCCCAAGTAGGGTGGGTCGGTCAAAACTGCATCCAGGGAAGCCGGCGGAATTTCCATTAGAGTGGAGCTGCTGCAGTATAGCGCTACGTCTCGTCGCTTGGATGCCCTCCCATTATTTCTATGATCTCCTATCCACTCTTCAGGAATCGGAATTTGAATCTTTCTTTTATGGGTCTTCACTAGAATTTGTGGGTTCACAAGAGGTGATTTACTGAAGCGTTCCCAGTTTTGAATAAATGAAGGGTTGATTAAGAAGGGCATCCCGCCCTACTCTGAGAGATGAAGTCGCTGAACAAACATCGACTCAGAGGGAGGAACGGGATGCAGCTTAAGGTTATTCTGAATCGTGTAGAAAAGCAACAATCGTTTGTGTATGGATCGATGCGGTTCATTGAAGGTCCGGACTTGGCTATCGAAGTCGACGTGCGGCCGCGTGCAAACAGTCGGCCTCGATGCTCGCAGTGTGGCAGGAAAGGACCAGGCTACGACACGCTGCAGGTCCGGCGGTTCGAGTTTGTTCCGCTGTGGGGTATGTCCGTTTTCCTGGCTTACGCGATGCGCCGAGTCAACTGCTCGCAGTGTGGCGTGCGGGTCGAAGCCGTTCCCTGGTCAAGCGGCAAGAACCACCTGACCGACACCTATACTTGGTTTCTGTCGCGGTGGGCAAGGCGGCTGAGCTGGCAAGAGGTCGCTGAGGTCTTTCATACGAGTTGGCAAAGGGTATTTCGGTCGGTGGAGAGAGCTGTAGAGTGGGGTCGTGCCCATCAAGACCTTGACGACATTGAGGCCATAGGTATCGACGAAATTCAGTGGCAGCGTGGACATCGCTATCTCACGCTGGTCTACCAGATCGATGCAGGTTGCCGGCGGCTGTTGTGGATCGGAAGGAACCGGAAGGCGAAGACCCTGCTGCGCTTTTTCCGCTGGTTTGGCGCCGAACGCAGTGCAGCGTTGCAGTTCATCTGCTCGGATATGTGGCAACCCTATCTGAAGGTGGTGGCGAAGAAGGCCGCACAGGCCGCGCACATACTCGATCGCTTCCATATCATGAAGCTACTGAACAAAGCGATTGACGACGTGCGCGCCAAAGAGGTTAAGGCGCTGAAAGCCAAGGACTACGAGCCCGTCTTGACGAACACACGCTGGTTGCTGCTCAAACGTCCGGAGAATCTCACCGAGAAACAGGAGCCACGGCTGGCCGATCTCCTCCAATATAACCTGCGTACGGTGCGAGCCTACCTGCTGAAAGAGGACTTCCAGTTCTTCTGGAATTACCGCTCCCCATATTGGGCAGGGCAGTTCCTGGACCGCTGGTGTAGACGCACGATGCGCTCTCGCCTGGAGCCAATGAAGAAGGTCGTCCGCTCCCTGAGAAAGCATCGGGAGCTGTTGCTGAATTGGTTCCGCGCCAACGGGGCAATCTCAGCCGGGGTCGTTGTGATGTGGTCCGGAAAAAATGGACAGTTGATTAAGCCTCTTTCTGGTGCTGCAGCGGCGCTTCGAAATTAGCGGGCGACACATAGTCCAGAGTCGCGTGCAGCCGCTGGTTGTTGTAGAACAGCTCGATATACTCGAAGAGTTCGCGTTGTGCGTGATCGAGATCTTTCAGATTGACATGATACAACCATTCGGTTTTCAACGACCGGAAGAAAGATTCGGTCACGGCATTGTCCCAACAATTTCCTTTTCTGCTCATGCTTTGAACAAACTGATGTCTGTCAATAGCCTGTCGGAAGCCATCGCAGCAATACTGGATTCCCCGATCGGAGTGGATCATCAGGGCCGGTTCCGGTCTGCGTTGCCAAACTGCACGAGACAGGGCCGTGAGCAGTGTTTCGTGTCCCAACGAGGTAGAGACACACCAGCCAACTATGCGACGGGAATACAGGTCGAGAAAGACCACCAGGAACAACCATCCCGCACCAGAGCGCAAATAGGTGATATCGCTGGTCCACACCTTGTTTGGACGATCGACTTTGAACTCCCGGTTCAGCAGGTTCGGGGACGCCTTCAGGTTGTGCTTCGTATCGGTGGTCACCACGAACTTCCGTCGCACTTTCGACCGCAGGCCCTGGCGACCCATCGAATCGGCCACCCGGCTGCGACTGTAGGGATTGCCTTGTGCCGCCAGTTCGCGGCTGATCTTCAGGCTTCCATACCGGCCGTGGCTGGCCTCAAAGGCCGCTTTCACCAGGACATCCAAATAACGCCGTTCCTTTTTTCGCCTGCTCTCAGGACGGGAAAGCCAGGCATAATAACCGCTTTTCGACACCTCGAGCACCTTCGCCATCCTCTCCACCGAAAACGACTTGCGATGCGCCTTCATGAACCTGAATCTGTCTTCGGTCCCTCTGAGAAGATGGCGACCACTTTTTTTAGGATGTCCCGTTCTTCCCGAGCGATTGCAAGCTCTCGCTGTAACCGACGGTTCTCCTCCTCTAAAGGCTTCTGGTGCCCTGTGCCCGGAAACGCGTCCATCGGGTCTCCCTCCAGCTCCTTACGCCAGCGCGCGATCGCTCCCTGGTACAACCCCAGGTCCCGCTCTATCTGCCGGTCCGTCTTACCACTGGTCTCAGCCAAACGAACGGACTCCCTCTTGAATTCAGCATCATATCGCTTCTTCGAATGGGATGATCTTTGCACTTTCATCGACACACCTCCTTATTCTACAAGATAACTGCTTCTTGGTGTGTCCACAATTCCAAAACACGTCATTGTCATTGAGGGCTTTAACAACAAAGCAAAACTGACCACGAGAAAAGCATACGGCTTTCGGACCTACAGGGCAGCTGAAATCGCTCTGTATCATACACTTGGGGATCGACCCGAGCCTCAAATTACCCACAGATTTTGCTGACGAGACAAGAAAAAAGAGGCCAATTTGAAAGTTGTTGTCTTTCAGGGACTTATCGATCCTGAAATATTTCGGCCACACCGAAAAGTGTCCGAACCATTGATAGAGATGTCCGATCTTTTTTTTAAGCCGGTTGGTGAATTTGCGAGCAGTTTCCAGATATACAGGCAAATTAAGATATTCGATCTCCTGGCGGACGATCCAATATGCCATTGGATTTATATCAGACCCTATCACATCACAGCCCAACCTGTTAGCCTCTAGCAAAGGGATGCCTCCACCCATAAACGGATCGGCAATACGGATGCCTTTTAATTAATCGGAGTAAACCCCCGGCTTTGCCGGGGGACTCAAAGAGTTTGACAGTTCCGGGAATATTTGAGAACCTCCCCATTGTGAACCGCGCAAAGCTCACAGAAAGGGAGGTTCTCGATGAACAACATACAGAGTCTAAGACATACCCGTTGGGATTGCAAGTATCATTTGGTGTGGATTCCGAAATGTCGGAAGAAAGTGTTGTATGGTCAGTTGCGCAAGTATCTGGGCGAAGTTTTGCGTGAATTGGCTCGTCAGAGGGAGAGCCAGGTGTTGGAAGGCCACCTGATGGGAGATCACGTGCATATATTTGTGTCGATCCCCCCGAAGTATGCGGTTTCTCAGGTGGTGGGTTACATCAAAGGGAAAAGTGCGATTTATGTTGCTCGGACCTTTGGTGGACGTAGAGGGAACGTGACAGGTGAACGTTTTTGGGCAAGAGGTTATTATGTCTCGACGGCCGGGAAAGATGAGGAGACCGTTCGCAGATACATCCGAGAGCAAGAAGAAGCAGACCGTCGGCTGGATCAACTGAACCTGTTTGATTGATTGCCACCTTCAGGTGGCGCCAAGTTTTCAACCGCTTTGAGCGGTTCACGGTTTTCAAGCCTCCGGCTTTGCCGGAGGTCTCTGACTCATTCGCTTTGAAATATCTCTCTCGCAGTGGACCTTGAGTGAATTCAGACAGGAGTAGTGAGCGAAAAAGCGCGCCTGGGCGTCGCGCAAACCATTTATGAACAGCAATAATTGGCCTGTAGTTCTGCTGGATTTGCTTTTCACGCAAGGCCAGTTCCGCGACAAAAGGAATGTCAAAGTCTTTTTCAATCATGGTTTTACACTTTGCCTTTCGTGGGCTATAGGCGATAGGATTATTTCCAAAGAAAGAAAAGGGGGGATTTCTAACTGGGAGGGAGAAGAATGAATCTCAAAGCGTATAGTACCTTAAAAATACTCTGCTCCTCTTAACGAGTCAACAGGATTGTTCCATATAACCATTTTAGCAGGACGCTGGCCGGTATTCCTGCAATTTCCCTGCCAACATCTCAGTTTTTCTTGTTGTTTGCACGTAATTCCCTTTCAGAACAGGATGTTATCCCTTCTCCTCAATATTTTAGTTTCTTCACTTTCGGATGCTTTCATCTGAATACCTTTTTCGAATACTTCTGTGGAAGTTGAACAGACCGTTCAGATGTAAAGTCTTTTTGGCCCAAAATAGAAAATCCCGGCTTGATCGTTGTCAATCAGACCGGGACAGTACACGAATTTTGGGCATGGTTCAAAACAGGGTAACACCATGTTTGTAGGGGCACCCCCCTGTGGGTGCCCGAATCCGGGCAGGCAGGGGGGCCTGCCCCTACGGTCAGGGTTTTTTGGCGAGGTTTGAGGTGTGACCCATTCGCCCATCCATTTTGAACCATGCCGAATTTTGCTATTCTAAACCACGTTAGTAAGGGGATATTGGGGGGCGAAACTCGCAGCTCGAAACTGGAGTGGGGGCGGGCAGGGTGGAACTGGAAACTGAGGGGATGTGGGGGGGAGGGTAAAGTCAGGGATTCTTTCGCAGACGCAGGTAGTTCGCGTAGCGGCCCCGGTCGATATCTCCGGCTTCGACGGCTTCTTTGACCGCACAGCCCGGTTCGTGGATGTGCGAGCAGTCTCTGAACCGGCATTGGTCCAGCAGGTCCACAAATTCCTTGAAGAGGGCAGGGACGTCTTCCGGATTGATGTCCCAGAGGTAGAATTCACGGACGCCCGGAATGTCGCCCACCAATCCTCCGTCCGAGAGTTCGACGAGTTCGAGGTGGGAGGTGGTGTGCCGGCCCTCGCCGGTGGTCTGGCTGACTTCGGCGGTTCTCAGTTCGAGGCCGGGCTGCAGCCAGTTGAGAAGGCTCGATTTGCCCACGCCGGAGGGGCCCATCAAGAGGGAGACGCGATTTTGCAGCAGGTCCTGGAACGCCTGCTTGCCCAGGTCGGAAATCACGCTGGTGTAGACCACAGGGTATCCGATCCTTTCGTAAGCGGCCATTTCCTTCCGAGCAGCGGACTCGTCTGTGAGGTCGATTTTGTTGAAGCAGATGGCGGCCGGAATTTCCTGCCATTCGGCGATGGCCAGCATACGGTCGAGGAGGTCCCATTCGGGCGGGGGATCGGCTGCGGAGAAGATGGGGAGGGCCTGGTCGATGTTCGCGGCCAGGATTTGTTCTTTTTTGGACCCCCCCGAAGCCCGGCGGGAAATTTTGTTTCGGCGGGGCAATATCTCGCGGATCAGGCCGGTTCCGCCTTCTCCTGTCTCAAAGCGAACCCGGTCTCCAATGGCAACAGGGTCTACCACCCGCACCCGGCGGACGGATTGTACGCGTCGCCGCCGGGAACCGGGACTGGCTTCGGGATATTGCAACTGTTTCCGCAGCCGGGTGGAAAGGGCACAGTCGATGATGGTTGAGCCGGAAGCGACGTAGTAATGGCCCAGATATTGCCGGATGACCGTGCCTTCCCCGAGGGCGTTTTTCATTTTTAGACGATGTCTACTCTGCTGTCGTCGCCCAGCATAAACCGGTATGCGGCCGGACGGGCCTGGACCCGGGTGACTTCGGCGTTGTGGCCGATGAGGGAGTCCGCGATCCGTTCGCTCAGGTCGAGGATGCGGCCGCCGTCTAAGACGATGGAGTGTTCGATTTCGGAACCGACGATTTCCACTTTGTTGCCGATGGCCGTATAGGGCCCCACATAAGCATCCTGAAGCCGGCAGTTCGCGCCGATGACGACCGGTCCCCGGATGATGCAGTTTTCGATGCAGGTGCCCTCTGCGATCTGCACCCGGCCCGTGATCCTGGAAGAGGATTCAACCTGGGCGTTTGGAGCGATCTGTTTTTCGTCCGGCAGTTCGCCTAAGACGACCTGGTTGGCCTCCAGCATGTCGTCTTTTTTGCCCGTGTCCAGCCACCAGTCGGAGAGGATGTTGGAGCCGACCTTCGATCCGGAGTCGAGGAGTTTCTGAATCGCGTCGGTAATTTCGTACTCTCCCCGGGCCGAGGGCTGGAGCTGGTCGATGGCGGCGTGTACGCTGGCGTTGAAAAGGTAGACGCCGACCAGGGCCAGGTTGGAGCGGGGGACTTCGGGTTTTTCTTCCAGACTGACGACGCGGCCGTCTCCATCCAGTTCGGCGACACCAAAGCTTCTGGGGTCTTCGACTTCTTTCAACTGGATCAGGGCGTCCAGGCCCTGTTCTTCATATTGTTCGACCAGTTTGGACACTTCGTGTTTGATCAGATTATCTCCGAGGTACATCACAAAGGGATCGTCTTTTAAAAAGCCGCGAGAGGTTTTTACCGCGTGCGCCAGTCCCAGCGGCCGGTCCTGCTGGATATAGGTGATGCTTGCGTTCCAACGGGACCCATCCGCGAGTTTCTGTTTGACCTCCTCGCCGGTTTCCCCGATGACGATGCCGATCTCCCGGATGCCGGCGCGGACGATCGATTCGATGCCATAACAGACGATGGGTTTGTTTGCTACCGGCAGAAGCTGTTTGGCCCGGGTGTGGGTCATGGGCTTCAGCCTGCTACCGGTTCCTCCGCAGAGGATGAGGGCTTTCATGCTCACTGTTTCCTCGATTGCGTAAAAGCGTATCTTCTTTTTCGCTCTGATTACGGAGTGAAAATAAATGTCGATGAAATCTTTGTCAAGCACTTCCAGGGCGGTGGAACGGAGGGATGGCTTGACATATCCGATCCGTTTTATTATACATTGCGAGTCTTTCGACACCCCATTTTGAACCTGTTTTACAGGATGTCCAGGATTTTATGGAATACCTCCGGGTGCTGTACGAACAGGCGTTGGAGAGGATTTCCCTTTCCCAGCTTGCCCTCGCGTTCGGGTTTGTTCTGGGGGCTCTGGCCCTCCGCAAGATAGTGCTGTACATGCTGGACCGCTATGCAGGGCACGTGGTCCGGCTGAGCCGTACGGATATCGACGACCTTTTGTTGAAGGCGGTGGAGAAGCCCCTGGGAACGGCCATCCTTCTTGTGGGGCTTTCCCTCGCGGTGCAGAGTTTTAAACTTTCCCCCACTATTCGAGAGGGGATGGATGCGGTCTTTTCGGTCCTGCTTTCGGTCTTGCTCGCCTGGCTTATGCTGCGTCTGGTCAGCGTGCTTACTCATCTGCTTCACCGGTGGGCGGAGAAGACCGATACGGCCTTAGACGATCAGCTCGTTCCTCTGATCGATCGGGCGGCGAGGGTGGCTGTGGGCATTCTGGGGGCGCTGATGATTCTCCAGAATATGGGGTATTCCATTTCCGGTCTGATCGCCGGGCTGGGTGTGGGCGGGCTGGCGATAGCGCTGGCCGCCCAAAAGACCCTGTCGGACCTTTTCGGGTCGGTTATGCTCCTGACCGACCGGCCCTTTCTGGCGGGCGACTGGATCAAATCTCCGGACGCCAATATTGAAGGGGTCGTTGAGCGGATCGGATTCCGGAGTACGCGCATCCGCACGTTTGAGAAGACGCTGATTTCCGTTCCCAACAGCCGTCTGGCCGATTTTATCATCGACAACATCGCCCGGCGCCCGATGCGGCGGGTGTGGATTACGGTGGGGGTGACCTACGATACGACGGCCGAGCAGATGCGCGAGGCAGTGCGGCGGATCGAAGGGGTCCTCAAGGCGCATGGTGAGGTCAACCAGGAGTTTTTTCTGGTCTATTTCACCGACTTCAGCGCCAGTTCGCTCGATATTATGGTTTATTACTTCACCAATACCACGGTCTGGGCGGATTACCTGCGTATCCGGGGAGAGGTGAACCTGAAGCTGATGGAGGTCCTGGAAGAGATGGAGCTCTCCATCGCCTTTCCCACCCGGACGGTGCATCTGGTTGAGGAAGAGGGTAGCGGGCAGACGAAACAACGAATGGGCGAATAGGCGAATGGGCGAATCGAAAATCATTGATTCGCCCATTCGTTGTTTCCTTGATTCGTCTTTTGCCCTCTGCCATTATTCTTTGGTTGACATTTAGATTTCTTTTCTCCATATTTTTCTCAGGGTTGCATGTAACAATGGTTCGGACACTTTTTATAAGTTGTTGATTTTCAACAGGTTATAAATTTAGCACCAGATTCCATAAACTGTTATTTTTCAATGGCTTATGAAATTTGAACCCCCAGAATTACAAAAACTGTCCGAAGTATTGATGTAAGCGTCTTTTTGTTCCCCGTTCCATTCCCTGCGGCGGAGGCCTGAGATGAGCAAGGATCTTTCATCCATTCTCAATAACTGGGAGTTTGATCCGGGGGATATTTGCGCCCGGAAGATTACCGGCATGGATGGCAGAGAAAAGCTTCAGGTCCGGCTCGACCTGGGAGTGCTCCAGATGGAGTTGACCGGACGTCCGGACGGCGTCCGCCCCCACGGCTACGAATCCACTTTGGACTATTACCTGGATCGTCTCGAAGCCTACCGGGCTGCGCAGGAGTCCGATGAAGAATTTCGTCTGGACGAAGACGCGTGCTCCGAATTGTGGCAGGAGAGCGTGCATTATTATCACCGCTATATCTGCCTGCTTCGTCTGGAGGACTACGAAGGGGTCCTGCGGGATACGGCGCACAACCTGGCTCTTTTTGATCTGGTGGGCGCTTATACCGACGATGATGAGGCCAAGCTTTCGTTCGAACAGTTCAGGCCCTATGTGATTATGATTCATGCGCGATCCAAAGGCGAGATCTGTCTGCAGGGCGATGACTACGATGGTGCGCTGGAGGTGGTGGAGGAGGGTATTGAGGAGATCCGTTCCTTTCTTGAAGCCTTCGGCGATCTGGAGCTGATTGAATCAAGCGAGGAACTTCAGGCGCTTGAAATCTGGGCCGAAGAGATCCGCCACGATCGTCCCTTAGGCCTGAAGCAACGCCTTGTTCAGCAACTGAAGGAGGCCATTGCCGAAGAGAAGTACGAACAGGCTGCACGGCTCCGGGATCGCCTCCGGGGGCTTGAAGGCACCAGCCTCTGATTTTTCGGTGTCCTGCGCGGAGACCACAGAGGCGGTCTCGGTGGCCCTTGCCAACTGGAACGGGGTCGCCCACATCGCCCGTTGTCTGGATGCCCTTTTTGCCCAGACGCATCCGCCGGCCGAGGTGGTGGTGGTGGACAACGGCTCTACCGACGGTTCCCGGGAGTTGATCCGGGAGCGGTATCCGCAGGTGCGGTTGATTGAACGGCCGGTGAATGAAGGGTTCGTCAGAGGCTACAACCTGGCCATTTCGCATACCCGTTGCCCTTACGTCCTGATCCTGAATACCGATGTGTTTCTGGATCGGGATTTTTTGTGTGAGGCGCTGGGGGCGATTCGCACTTCGCGGGATATCGGATCGGTTGCCGCACGTATTTACCGGGCCGATACAGACCGGATTGACTATGTGGGGCTTTACCTGCGGCGCCGGCTCCAGGTGGTGAACAGCCGGAATATCTCAGAGCCCGAGTTTGTTTTTTCAGGCAGTGGTTCTGCGCTGTTCTGCCGGCGGGCAATGTTAGAGGATGTCCGGCTTTCCGGAGAGTATTTGGACGATACCTTTTTTGCCTATTGGGAAGATGTGGACTTAGCCTGGCGCGCACAGCTTCGCGGGTGGCGCTGCCTGTTTGCTCCCGCTGCGGTTGCCCACCATATCGGGTCTGCGTCTCAGGGAGGACAGGTGCGTGTGGTGAACAAGCCGGCTTTTATACAGCGGCACGCCTGGAAGAACCGGTATCTGATTCTGACCAAAAACGCGCCTGCGGGCGTCCTCCTCGCTCTGCTTCCCTGGCTGCTTCTGGCCGAGTTCCTGTACTGGCCCTATCTGCTTTTCCGGATTCCCCACCGTCTCCCCGTTTTTTTTCAGGCCCACATCGATTATCTGCGTCTCTTCCGGAACGCGGTTCAGAAGCGCCGCTGTATCCAGCGGAATCGGCAGATTGGAACGCGAGAGATTTTACGGTTTTTTAAAGGGTTCTGAAAGACGCCGTAAAAGCGATCTTCCCATCCAGACGATATGAAGGCTACAAAACCAGAGCGATTCTCAATTCCTCTTTGTCCATTGCTGCTGATCGCCGCAGCCACCCTTGTCAAGATTGTTGTGATTTTTCAACAGGAGACCTACCTTGAGCCGTGGACCCATGAGTACGAAAAAGTGGCCGAAAACATCCTCCGGGGGGAAGGCTATCGCATTGAACGCTTCCATACGGATCACCGATCTCTTGGGGCGCCGCTCTACTTTTTCATCAACACAGGCGTTTACTGGATCTTCGGGCACAGCTTTCTGGCCATGCTGCTGGTGCAGGTGTTTCTTGGCGCGTTGCTGGGCTACACGATTTATCGGATTGCAGACGCTCTTTTCGGCCCAGCCTGCGGCGCTGTTGCCTGCGGATTGACCGTTTTCCATCCAGGGCTTGCCTTCTATACGGTCCGGCAGATCCACGGGCTGCTCCTGCATGCAACGCTTATTGCTCTGGTTTGCTGGGCGGTATTGCGAGCGTTTGATTCCCCTTCGAGACAACGGCTCTGGGTTGCGGGACTGGTCACGGGCCTGTGCATTCTCACGCGGCCCACAATGACCTTTTTTTTGCCGGTTGCAGGGCTCTTAATGCTGTACCGGTACAGCGCTCAGTGGCGAGAGCTTACGCCCAGGATTGTCGTGTCTCTCGTATTGGCCGGTCTGGTTGTTTTGCCCTGGACCGTGCGGAACTGGCAAGTTCACGGCAGGTTTGTGTATATTACCACAGATACAGGGGAATTGCTCTGGCGGGGAAATCACTCAGGCGCTACAGGGGCCGGAATAACTGTGAAAGGGGTGCCCAGTTTTTGGGCTATGCCCCGGGATTTTAAGGCGAAGGTCTTTGCCTTAAACGAGATGGGCCAGAAGCAGTTCTTTGAAGCGCGTGCGCTGGAATTTATCCGAAATAATCCACGCTGGTTCATACACTTTACCTTCCGCAAGATGTTCTATTTCTGGTGGTTTCATCCCCTGGCCGGGCATATCTATCCAGAGGGTTATCTTCAGATTTATCAGGGAGCCTATGTTTTTATCTTTTCGATGGGGCTGCTGGGTCTGTTCGTGGGCTGGCGCCGCTACCCTGAGGCCCGGTGGTCGGTTCTGCTGATTCTTTTGCTTTTCGGGGTGCTGAGTTTCTCCCAGAGTCTGTTCTATGTCAATATCAGGCACCGCTGGGGGGTTGAAGCTTTGTGGATGATCTTTACAGCACTCGGCGTGGTGTTTTTGTGGCATAAACTGGTGTTTGCTTTTAAACGGTTGAGCGGATCGCAGAATCGAGCCCGGTGAATCGGAGCGCCAGGCAGCGGCGAACGGAGGATGAGCGTTTTGAAGGGGGTATTGAAGGCAGCAGGCCGCAAGGAGCGCAGGATCGGTATTCTGTTTGTGATTACGCGGCTGGCCGTGGGCGGCGCTCCCCGGAATGTACTGGCCACCATCCAGGGGCTTGACCGGTCGCGGTATCGGATTGCCCTGGTAGCCGGCCGGCCGGAACCGAATGAGGGGAGCCTGGCCGAGGCGGCCCATGCGCTTGATATAGACTTCCACATCCTGCCTTCTCTTCAGCGAGAGGTCCATGTTTTTCAGGATTTGAAGGCGCTGTGGCAGCTCTACCGGTTTATCCGGCGCGGGCGATACCACATTGTCCATACCCATATTTCAAAGGCCGGCATCCTGGGGCGTCTGGCGGCCCACTGCGCCGGGGTTCCGCGTATTGTGCATACCTATCATGGGGATATTTTTGAGGGTTATTTCGGGCCGTTGAGGAGTGCGGTATTTCTCGCGGTTGAGCGTCTGGCCGGACTGGTGACAGACCGGTTTGTGATGGTGAGCAAGGCTCTCCAGGCCCGGTACAGGGGCTATCGGGTCGGGCGGCGGGGGGCGTTTTTCACCGTGCCCAACGGGATCTGGATCGATTCGTTTCCGTCGCCCACCTCCGAGGCTCGAAAGGGGCGCCGGGTGGGGACGGCAGCGATGTTCTACCCGATCAAACGGGTCGATCTCTTCTTAGAGGTGGCCCATCGGGTTTTGCACCGGCGGTCCGATGCGGAGTTCATGCTTGCAGGCGGAGGGCCTGAGGAGGCCACGCTTAGGCAAATTGCGCGGGATCTGGGCGATCCGGTCCGGTTTCTCGGGGTGCGGTACGATGTGTCGGAGCTGCTCTCTACGCTGGACGTGTTTGTGCTGTGTTCGGATTTTGAGGGCGCGGGAATCGGCGTGATGGAGGCGATGCTGGCCGGTGTGCCGGTGGTGGCCACGCGCGTTGGCGCGGTGTCTGAGGCCGTCACACACGGGGAGACCGGCTTCCTGGTTCCTCAGGGAGATGTGGATGGGCTGGCCGCATCCGTGCTGCGGCTGCTGGAGGATTCGGCGCTGCGAAAACGCATGGGAAGCGCGGGCCGGCAGGTGGCGCTGAAGCGATTTTCAGCAGAGGATATGGTGCGCCGGCTGGAGGCGCTCTACTGCGCGTTGCTGAAAGAGGAATAGGGTATGATTTTTGTGGCGGGCGCCACGGGGTATACGGGCCGGTTTGTGGTGGAGGCGCTGCTGGCGGCCGGGGAGTCGGTTCGCTGCCTGGTCCGGAAGACCAGCCGCACGGAGGGGCTGGAGCGCGTGACGCTTGTGCCGGGCGATCTGGAACGGCCGGAGGGGCTGGAGGAGGCGCTTGAGGGAGCCGGGGCGGTGGTGAGCGCAGCGCATGTGCGGTACGCGCCGGCGTTGATTTCGGCGTGTGAACGCGCGGGGGTGAAGCGGGCTGTTTTTTTGAGTTCGACCTGGCGGTTTTCCAGATTTCGGACGCCGGAGGTGGCGTCGGTCATTGCGGGGGAAGCGGCCGCGGAGGCTTCCAGGTTGGAGGCGACCCTGCTGCGTCCCACAATGATCTACGGGCCGGGAGACGACCGGAACATCTCCCGGATGCGGGACTACCTGAGGCGGCGCCGTGTGGTGCCGATTTTTGGCAGTGGGGAACGGCTGGTGCAACCGGTCTATGTGGCGGATGTTGCGGAGGCTGTGGCGGCGGTTCTGGACCGTAGCGGAACAGTGGGCAAGGCGTACGAGATTGCCGGAAAATCTCCCCTGGTCTATACGAAGTTGATCGATACGCTCTGCCGGGCGCTGGGCCGTACGGTTCTGAAGGTTTACCTGCCCATCTCCCTTTCCTTACCGCTGGTCAAGCTCTACGGGTGGGCGTCTAAAACCCCCCGGATCACTCCCGACCAGGTCCGCCGTATGGGAGAGGACCGGGCGTTTGATATTTCCGATGCGGAACGGGATCTGGGGTACGCGCCCCGGGGGTTTGAAGAAGGGGTGCGAGAGGCGATGCGGGTGAATGGGGAGTGAAGAGAGAAGAGAATGTTATGTCCTATGAACTCCTGATCGCGCGAAGGCATTTGCGTTCTATGCGGGGGCGCAAGCGGGTGTCGTTTACGGCTGTTATTGCCGTGGCGGGTGTGGCCATTGGGGTGGCCGCACTGGTGATCGTGCTGTCGGTAATGAACGGGTTTTCGGGGATGATCTGGAACCGGCTGCTCGGCATCAATGCCCACATCACGGTTCGGAAGGCTTACAGCGAGCGGATTGAGGATTATGGACCTTTGCTCCGGACTCTGGAAGCACATCCGGAAGTGCTGGGGGCATCGGCGTTCATCCAGGCCGAAGGGTCGGCGCTGCACAAATCACCGGGAGGAGGGGTGATCAACTCGGGGGTGGTGGCGCGCGGGGTGGATCCGGAGCGGCTGCTGCAAACGAGCGATTTGGGCGGCCATCTCTGGGCAGGGGAGGTGGATCTGGCGCCCCGGAAGGTGGGGGGGAAACGGGCGAACGGGATGGTGATCGGCCGCGTTCTGGCCGACAAGCTGGGGGCTATGCTGGGGTCCGAGATTTTGCTGATGGTCTTTCCCAAAGATATGCTGCCCACCCACGCGCCCCCGATGCGGCGGTATGTGGTGACCGGGATTTTTAATACGGGCTATTACGAGTTCGATTCGGGGCTGGTTTTTGTCTCTCTGGCGGCCGCCCGGAGAGACCTGGGATGGGATGATGTGGTCACGGGGGTGCGGCTGCGGCTGCAGGATCCCTTTGCGGCGGGGAGGGTGAGCCGGGAGCTTCGAGAGGTGCTGCGGCAGACTTTTCCCAGTCTCTTCCCATCCTCCTGGATGTCCCAGCACGGCAACCTTTACGTCTGGATTCGGCTGGAGAAGTGGTTCAGCTTTCTGGCCCTGAGCCTGATTGTGATAGTGGCCGGGTTCAATATTATCAGCATTCTGACGATGAATGTGTCCGAACGGCGGCGAGAGATCGGGATTCTCAAGACGATGGGGGCCACACCCAGCAGCGTGGGCCGGATTTTTACCCTTGAGGGGCTGGCCATCGGTTTTACCGGCGTGCTGGTGGGGGATCTTCTCGGGTTTGCGCTCTGCTGGATCCAGCAGCGGTACGAGCTGCTCAGGCTTCCGGGAGATGTGTATATTATCAATGCGCTGCCGGTGGAGATGCACGGTTTCGATTTTGCCGTCATTTCCGTTTCCGCCGTGATTCTCTGCTACCTTTTTACCCTTCTGCCCGCCCGCGATGCCGCGTCCTTGGATCCGGTAGAGGCGATCCGGTATGAGTGAAAGCGAATGCGGATTGCGGATTGGGGATTGCGGATTTAAAAGCATTCATTCCGCAATCCGCAATCCCCAATCCGCAATCCGACATGTGATGCGGATGCTGGGTGTGGTGTTGTGCGTGGTCTGTATGAAGGGGGCGGCTCTGGCGGCGCGTCCGAATGTGCTGCTGATTACGGTGGATACGTTCCGGCCAGACCACCTGGGCGCTTACGGGTATGAACGGGAAACGAGTCCGGCGCTGGATCGGCTGGCAGGGGAGGGGGTGCTGTTCCAGAATACGATTTCATCCTCCTCTTGGACAACGCCGGGGCTGCTGTCGGCGTTGACCGGGCTGTGGGCGCCCACCCACGGTGTGGACGTGCGGGGCAAAAGCCTGCCGCCGGGGACGCCGACGATGGCGACGCTGCTGCGGGAGGCGGGTTACGCGGCCCCCGATATCCTCTATCTCTCTTCCATTCCCAACCTCCAGAACCTGGGGCTTACGCTTTCGTACCCGGATCGGGACAAGTACCTGCCCGATGGAGACAAGGTTCTTTTTCGGGCTCTGGAGGCCTACCGGGACAGTACGTTTTTTTTCTATTACCACTATCGCAATCTGCACCTTCCATACACGCCATCCCCTCCGTACGACCGGATGTTTACACCGAAGGATTACGATCGGTCGGGGTTTGTGAGAGACCGCGTGGAGGTGGTTCGGGGTAATGTGACGATACCGGTCGGCAGTGTGGGGCTGGGGGCCGAGGATCGGGACTGGATCGTGGGGCTGTACGACGGGCAGGTCCGGGAGATGGACGAGCGGTTTTTCAAGCCGCTTTACGAGGCGCTGAAGCGGCTGGGGCTCTACGAGAAGACGCTGGTGATTGTGACGGCCGATCACGGTGAGGAGCTGATGGAGCACGGGTTTATCGGCCACCCGTCGACCTCGTTGAAGGGGTCGGTGTTCGATGAGGTCCTCCGGATTCCGCTGGTGATGGTCTGTCCGTCGCTGCTGCCGGCCGGCCGGATTGTGGATTTGCAGGTGCGGAATATCGATATTCTGCCGACGGTGCTGGACCTGCTTGAACTTCCGATTCCACAGACGGTTCAGGGGCGGTCGCTGCTGCCGCTGGTTCAGGGGAAAGCGGTTGAGGAGCAGCCCGCATTTACCGAGACGACGCCGGGGGGATACCAGGCGACGCCGGAGATGCTGAAGACCCGCATTCGTGCGATGCGAACGTCGAAGTGGAAGCTGATCCACACCCACGGTCCGGGGGTGGACCGGTACGCGCTTTACGATCTGGTGAACGATCCGGAAGAGCAAAGAGAGGTTGGCCGGGAGTACCCAGGGGTGGTGGACCGCATGCGGGCGGATCTCCACCGCTGGGTGCTTGCGTCGCAGCCCCGGACGTCCGTAGATACCGTGCGATCCCCCCCCGCAAGAGAGGGGCACACCCGTCCGATCCAGGTTCTGTTCCCGACAAATGATGATACCTTTCGCTACGAAGATGCAGGAAAGGCGGTGTCGGTGCGATGGACCGGACAGGAGGCCGGCGTTTATACGATTGAATACCGGGTGGGCCGGGGGAACTACCATCTGGAGGGGCGCATGCCGGTGCGGGGCGCCTCTGCACAGTACGGGCCCTACACGGAGGAGATGTGGAATATGCTGGCCCTCTACAATCCCTGGACGTTTCGAGTGACTGTGGATGGGGCAGCCGACCTGTCGAGTCCCTGGGTGACCTTTACGCTGCTTCCCACAAAGACCGGGGCGCCGCCGGGACGGCTGACGCTGCTGCGAGCGGCTGCGGTTTTCTGGTGGGGTGAAACAGGACTGCTGCTGGAGGGAATCGGTACGGGGCTGGTTCGCCTGCTCCGTCTGGCCGGCGGTATTTCTCCGTTGAACGCCGTGTGGGGGGGCCTGCTGCTGGCCATTCTGGCGGGGCTGCTGCGGCCGCATCTGGTGCGGCTGGGACCCCGGCGGGTCCGGCGCTGGGGAGGGGTTCTGGCCTATACGGTTTTTATTTACGGCACGCTGTCGGTTATGCCCCGAATCTGGGGAGCGCTGGTAGGGTACACGCAGGGGCGGATCAATTATGTGGGAACGGCTATTACGGCTCTGGCCGTCGCAGGGCTCCTGCTTTACCTGATCCTGCGGCGCCGGCGGCTTCTCCCCTTCCTGTTGGTGCCGCCGCTGGCGGCGGCTTATGCTTTGTTGCTGCTCAACTTAGAACAGTCCCCGGCCGAGCGTTTGCACCTGGCCGAGTATGGCCTGCTGAGCTTTCTGGTGCTCCGGGCTTTACAAATTGACATGCCCCGGCGTCCGGCCTATCTTTGGGGGTGGGCAATCGCCACCGGCCTGGGCGCGATTGACGAGGGCATCCAGTGGTTTCTGCCCAACCGCGTTTTTGAGTGGAAGGATGTGGGATTGAACTTAGTGTCGTGTGGAATGGGGATGGTGGTGGTTGCGCTGCTGCAGGGAGAAGAGGGGGCAGATGGCAGGGAATAATTTCGGATTTCGGATTTCGGATTTCGGATTGAACTGCCTTTATTCCGCAATCCGCATTCCGCAATCCGCAATTCCACTGGTCCTGCTGGGTGCGGGCGTGGCGGGCTGTGCGGGCGGGCAGCCGATCCGGGATGATCCGGATCCGGTTTTGCGCGACGCTTTGCACGCTGTTGGGCTGACACGTGCGGATCTGATGATCCGGACAGACCATGTGCCGGATGCCGGCCGGCTGGGTGTCACGCGCCGGGTGCTGGAGCAGCCCCTGGTGGGGGGCACTGTTGCCGGGGCGATCGCGGAGGGGCTGGCGTCTCCCTCTGTGGCGAATGCGCTGATTCTGGGACGCCGGTATCTGGAGGTGGGGCTGCGCGATATTTCCGGGGGAGGCGAGGATGGGCAGGAGAGGCTGCCGGGGCTGCCGGGAGCGCTTGCCGATCTGCTGGCGCCCCTGGTTGCGGAGCTGGCAACCTGCAGGGCGCAGGTGGCGGCCGAGCGGGATCGGTTCTCTGTGGGAGAACGGAGGCGGCTGGAGGAACTTATTGCGCTGGTTGATCCCGAGCAGAGGGTTACCGAGGGGGGGGCCGATTCTCTGCTTGTGCTGGCCCGCCGGCTGGACCGGGGGGCGCTGGTTGCCGTGGCCGTTCGTTTGCTGGCCGCCCGGGATCGGTTTCTGGACGGGGTGGGCCTGCTGCCGCCCGAGGCGTTTCGCGTGGAGGGGGCGCCGGTGCGGGTGGTGACACCCGCCGGTGTGGTGATGATCGGCGGGGCCGGAGACGATACGTACCGGGAGGCTGCTGCGCTGATGGTGGACCTGGGGGGAGACGATCGGTATGAGGGGGATGCCGGAGCGGCTTCTGCGGGATTGCCGGTTTCGCTGTGTATCGATTTGAACGGGTCGGATGTTTATACGGCCGGGCAGGGGCGCGGGATTCTGGGGGTGGGGATGCTGCTGGATCTGGAGGGGGACGACCGCTACGAAGGGGGGTGGGGCAGCCAGGGCAGCGGCTTTGCGGGCGTCGGGATACTGGAGGACCGGGCAGGGAATGACCGGTATCGGGCCGGTCCCGGGTCCCAGGGGTTCGGGATGTACGGCATCGGTATTCTCTGCGACCTGGGGGGAGCGGATCGCTACGAGGGGGACCTGCTGGTGCAGGGCGCGGCAGGGCCCGGAGGGGCCGGTATCCTCTGTGATGGGGAGGGGAATGACGCGTACGAGGCGGGCGGGCGCTACCGGGATTTCCGGGAGGAGGGGGTGCATCTGAGTATGGCTCAGGGATTTGGGCGGGGGCTTCGACCACTGACTGCCGGGGGGATCGGCATTCTGTACGACGGCGGGGGGGACGACCATTACCGGGCCGAGTATTTCGCTCAGGGGGCCGCCCATCTGTCCGGTACGGGGATGTTGATCGATCGGGATGGGGACGACCGGTACGAGGCCCGGCGCTATGCCCAGGGCTGCGGGACGCACCGGGCGGTGGGTGTGCTGATGGAGGGCAGGGGAGACGACCGCTATACGCTCTGGGGAGTGGGACAGGGCTGTGGGCACGATCTGTCGGTGGGGATGTTGATCGACCGGCTGGGGGACGATCGGTACCGCGCGGTCTTGCTTGCCCAGGGGGCCGGCAATGCAAACGGCATCGGTTTGCTGGACGACGCTGCGGGGAACGACCGGTATGTGGCGGAACAGAAGGATGCGCAGGGCTACGGCAATCCGTCGCGGGCCTACGGGAGTATCGGGATTTTTATCGATCGCGCGGGCGAAGACCACTATCAGGGTTCGGGGGGAGAGGGACAGCTCTGGACGGGAGGGATGTACGGGGCAGGGATCGATGCGCCGTTGGTGGACCGGATGGTGATACCTTAGAAGAGATCCGGGAAATGTCATTTCTGACGATGCTTGGGGTTGCGGGTCTGCTGAGCGGTTTTCTCCCCGCACTGGAGGGGCCGGACACGCCGGAGCGGGCAGCGGCCGTGGACAGTCTGGCCGCACTGGGAGCGACGGGGGTTGCGCCTCTGGGTGAGGCGCTGGGTGAGGTGGGGTGGCGCGCCCGGGAGGGAATTCTGGATGCGCTGGCACAGATTGGGACGGCATCCCTGCCTGTTTTGATGCAGACGGCACGCGCGCATCCCCGGTTTGACGCCCGGCGGCTGGCCATGCTGGCGATGGGGCGCATTGGCGGGGAGACCGCCCGGGACAGTCTGCTGGAACTGCTGGATACGCCGGACCGGGATATGGTGTTAAAGGCGCTGGGGGAGGTGGGAGACCCGGCGGTTGCTCCGGTGGTTGTCCGCTTCCTGAAGGACGGTCAGATGGATGTGCGGCGCCGGGCGGTGGTAGCGCTGGGAAAGACAGGAGGTGTGGGGTACGCGGGCCGGATGATCGACGCGCTTTCAGACAGCCACCACAGCGTCCGGTTTGCGGCCGCCGGCGCACTGGAGGCCCTGGGATCTGCGGCCGCCGGGGTGTTGCTGGCGCGGGTAGACCGGTTGCCCGGGCCGGCGCGGTACCTGGCGATTCGGACGCTTGGACGGCTTCGATACCGGCCTGCGGCAGATGCCTTCAAACGGGCTTTGAAGGCGTCCGACTGGGGCGTTCGCGCTGTGGGAGCAGAGGCGCTGGAGAACCTGAACGATCGGGCCTGTCTGGAACCGCTTGAGGAGGCATTACAGGGGGAGACACATCCCTTTGTGCGAGAGCGCATCCGGGTCGCGCTGCGCGCTTTGAAGGCGGATTAAAGGTGAAATTTGCCCTTTCACGTTTTAAAAAGAGGTTCCTGTGTCTAAATCGAGGCGTCAGGCGCAATTCTTCCGGCAGGGCGTGGTGGGCGGTCTTTTATTGATGGCCGTTCTGGTTCCCCTCTTTTCCTCTTCGCTCTTTCATGACTATCATGTTCCCAAGCTGGTTATTTTACAGGTCGTCACGGTCTCTCTGGTGGTGCTTTGGATTACAGGCATGGCGCTGGATGGAGAGATTTTTATCCTCGATACTCCCCTCTATTATACTTTTCTCGCCTTTCTTGCGATTCACTTCGTTTCCCTTTTTCAGGCCCATAATATTTTTCAGGGGCTGAACTCGCTGTTCGAATATCTCTGTTATTTTTTGATTGCGGTGGTGGTGTTCCACACCGTCCGGGAAAAACGCCATCTTTATTTGCTTGCGGGCGCCATGGCCTTTACCGGGAGTCTTGTGGCGGTTGTGGGCCTGCTGCAGCACAATGGGATTCACAGCATCAGCCTCTTTGGCCTCTGGACAGTCGACTTCTATTCCCGGTGGAATATTCCCATCTCCACTATTGGGAACGTCAATTTTGTGGCCGAGTATTACAATATGGTCTTTCCGATTTCTCTGACGCTGATTTTTCTTTTCCGAAGGTTCTGGCTGCGGGTTGCGGCCCTCTTAGCATGTTTTCTGATGGCCTGCCATCTGGTGGTGCTGGGCAGCCGCGGGGGATGGCTGGGTGTTGCTGTTGTGCTTTCTGTTCTGGGGGGGATGGGTTTGATGCGTCACTTCCGTGTGGGCCGCCGGGTTCTGGATATGACCTTTGTTTCGGTTGTGGTGCTGGGCCTGGGATGGCCGGTGCTGGAGGGTGTGATGTCGGGCATCCATGTGGGGCCGGGCCGGAACCTGGAAGGGCTGGCGGCGGACTACTGGAAGAACGTGGTCCGCCGGACCGGCAACGCCCTTAAATTGGAGGACGAGTCGAGCATGCAGCGGGTGCTCTTCTGGGAGGATACACTGCGGTTGATTTTTGATCGTCCTCTGGTAGGGGTGGGGGTTGGGAATTTTGAGTACAATTTTCCCCGGTATATGAGCCGGCAGAGTCTGGAGATGAAGATGCGGGTGGAGCGTCTTCAGCGGAGGGAGTTGATGCTGTTCCGGGCGCACAACGAATACTTAGAGGTGTGGGCAGAGACCGGCATCCTGGGGTTCGGCGTGTTCATTTTCCTGCTGTACCAGATCGCGGCGGCCCTCTACGGCCTGCTCAAACGTTATGTGCGGAGGGAGGCCGACCTTTTTGGCGTGGGGCTGGCTGCGGCGATTGCCGCCTCTCTGGCGCATTCGTTTTTCAGTTCCAATTTGCAGGATCCTGCCTCTGCGGTCCACTTCTGGATGGCGGTGGGCATGGTCTGGTCGCTCAAGTTCAATGCGGAGGGGGAAACGCGAATCGGCCTGCTGATTACGAAGGCGAGCAGGGTGCTGTATGGCGTGGTCTCGGTCGGGGCTCTGGCCCTGATTGCAACGATTGGCTTCGGGGTGCAGACACTCCAGGGAGCCTATCACTTCCACAGGGGCAGGCTCTGGTTCCGGAACAAGGCCTATACCTATGCCGGGGCCGAATTTGAGCAGGCCACCCGTTACCCTCACCCCCAGGCGTTTGCGGTTTACGAGGCGCTGGGCCGGACTCGCTACAACCAAAAGCGCTGGAACGATGCGGTTCGGGCTCTCCGAGGGAGCGTTCAGCGTCACTGGAACAACGACAGGGCGCACTACTATCTGGGATTGTGCCTGGGGCATTCGGGGAACTACCGGGAGGCCGCGACCTGGCTCCGGCAGGCGGTTGAACTTAATCCGCTCTCCGTAACGTTCCGCCTGGAGTACGGGAAGGCTCTGGGGCTTGCCGGCAATGCCCCGGCCGCAGTGGAGGCGCTTCAGGCAGCCCTCGGCTTAGATCCGAACGACGCCGAGATCTACCATGCGCTCGGCATCAATTCCGGACGGGCCGGAAATTTAGAGGCCGCCGTAAATGCCTACCGGAAAGCGCTCGCGATAAAGCCGAATGATTCGGCGATTCTGAACAGTCTTGGGGCGGCTTATCTGAATCAGTCGAATTTCGAGGCGGCGCATCAGATTTTTCAGCGCCTGGTGGAGGGTTGGCCGGACCGGGCCGATTACCGGGTGAATCTGGGGGTCGCCCTTTTCTATTTGGGGCAATCGGAGGCTGCATTCGCCGCCTGTACAGAGGCGCTGAAGGTCGACCCCGAATTTGCCAGCGCATACGGTCTGATGGGTTTGATCTTCGAGGATGAGGGAGACCGGACTCAGGCCCTGAAGGCATACCGGGAGGCCCTGAAGCGAGATCCCGACAACCCGACCGTTCGAGAGCGTCTCAAGGCGCTGAAAAATAAACCGTGAGTGCTGTCCATGTATCCCGACGATCCTCAAAAGAATCCGATGAGCGATCCGGAAAATCGCCCCTCGCAGGTGCTTCTGATCCTGATGGCGGTCGGAATTGCGGTTGTGGTGACGCTTCTGGGAGGGTTCGTCCTCTATCTGTCCGAGATCTGGAAAGCGCAGCCTCTGGGGTAAGGATCACGAAGGGCACGAAGCCGCCCCCCGCAGCCCCGGGCGTGGAGTTGGATCCGCGCTTTTTTTATTTTTCCCTGACCTCTGACTAATACGTCGCCCGGCCTCCGCTGATGTCGTAGCACTGGCCGGTGGTGAAGGAGGCTTCGTCCGAGACCAGGAAATGAACCAGGGCGGCGACCTCTGAGGGTTTGCCGAGGCGTCCTATCGGGATCTTCGACGTCATGTAGTCTATTTGCTGCTGGTCCATGCCGTCGGTGATGGAAGTTTCTATGAGGGCGGGGGAGACGCAGTTGACCCGGATGCCTTCTGACACGACTTCTCTGGCCAGGGCTTTGGTGAAGCAGATGATTCCGGCTTTGGAGACCGAGTAAGGGGTCATGTTGGGGTTACCCTCTTTGCCCGCTATGGAGGCGGTGGAGACAATGGCGCCCCGTTTCCGATCGATCATGTGGCCGATGACGGCGCGCGAGCAGAGGAAGACGCTTTTCAGGTTGGTGTCCAGGACGCGGTCCCAGTCCTCCTCGGTCAGGTCCCGAACCGAGAGGTCTCGACCGACGATGCCGGCGTTGTTGACCAGGATGTCGATCGCGCCCCAGCGTTTTAGCAGGGTGCGGACCATACGGTCGACATCATCCGCCCGGGAGACGTCGGCCTGAACGGGGACCGCGCCGATGGCCGAAGCGGCGGTTTTGGCGGCCTCCGAGTCGAGGTCGACAACCGCGACACGGGCGCCGGCTTCTGTCAGGCGTTCGGCTATGGCACGGCCGATGCCCCGGCCGGCGCCGGTGACGATGGCGGTGCGGTTTTCTAAGGACATAGCGTTTGGGGGCATGGTGAGCTCCTGGTGGATGTCCTCCGGGCGTTCTATTTCGGGTCTGGATCGTCCGGGGGCACGGGAAGGTCCTCTTTTAGAAGAAAGTCGATCAGTTTTCGGTTTGCCCGGGAGAAGGCGTAGCCGGAGAGTTCGTGGAGGCCTACCCAGCCGGTTTCCGAGCAGCCGAGCGGGCGGGCGCTGCCGCCCTGGTAGGCGCATTGAAAGGCGTGCATGGTAACGCTGAAGTGGGTGTAGGCGTGTTTGACGGTGCGGAAACGGCTCTGGATCGCCGCTTCGACACCGGTTTTTTCGCGTATGCTCCGCAGGCAGCAGGTCTTCAGGGTTTCTCCTTTTTCTACACGAGCGGCCGGGAATTCCCAGAGGCCGCCCAACAGGCCCTTTTCGGGGCGGCGGGCGATGAGGAGGGTGTTGTTGCGCCAGACGATGCCCACGCTCATGGTGTGGTGAGGACGCGCCTTTTTCGGGGCTTTGACCGGAAGGGATTCGGGACGGCCGGACTGGAAAGCGGCACAGTGCGGAGTGAGGACACATTCCGCGCAGTCCGGCTGTCCGGGGCGGCACACGATGGCCCCCAGTTCCATGATGGCCTGGTTGTAGTCGCCTGCTTCTCCTGCGGGAAGGAGCTCGCCGGCCAGTTCCCAGAGGCGGTTTTTTACACGGGTCTGCGAGATGTCTTCGGCGATGCCGAAGAGCCGGGAGAGCACCCGGATGACATTGCCGTCGAGCACGGCGTGGTCCCGGTTGAAGGCGATGCTGAGCACGGCTGCCGTGGTATAGGGACCGAAGCCGGGCAGAGAAGCGAGGTCGTCGTAGACATCGGGGACACACCCGTCGAATCGCTCGACGATGGCCTGCGCGGCCCGGTGGAGGTTGCGCGCCCGAGCGTAATAGCCAAGCCCTTCCCAGGCTTTGAGGACATCGGCCTGTGGCGCCTTGGCCAGGCTCTGGAGGGTGGGGAAACGCGCCAGGAAGCGGTGGTAGTAGGGGATGACGGTGTCCACCTGAGTCTGCTGCAGCATGAATTCGGCGAGCAGAATAGGGTAGGGGTCGGAGGTATGACGCCAGGGCAGGTCCCGCCTGGTCCGGCGGTACCAGGCAAGGAGGCGGCGCTGAATCGCGGATCGTTTTCCGGCGGAGATGGTGACGGTTTTATCCATGGAGGGACAGGGCGAACGCGAGGTTCGCCCCTACGGTTTTTTTCCTTTGAGCGTATCGAGGCGGGCCTTCACGATTTGGGCGGCTCCGGGATTTCCCTGCCATTTCTTTAGCAATGGTTCGGACACTTTTTATAAGTTGTTGATTTTCAACAGGTTATAAATTTAGCACCAGATTCCATAAACTGTTATTTTTCAATGGCTTATGAAATTTGAACCCCCAGAATTACAAAAACTGTCCGAAGTATTGTTTAGAAAGGTTTCATAGGATGCGATGGCCCGGGCGGTGTCTCCCTGAAGGGCATGGATCTCTCCCAGACTGAAGTGGGTCGGCAGATAGGTGGAATCGATGCTAAGGGCCCGGCGGAATTCATCGGCAGCCCTGTCCAGACGCTGTTGTTTCTGATAAATGGTGCCCAGTCTGTAGCGGGTTGCCGCACGGAATTTAATGCGGTGGGACTTGCGCGCCAGGGCCTGCTCGTATTCGGCGACGGCCTCGTCCAATCGTCCCAGGCCCTGATAGGCCATGCCCAGGTTGGTGTGGGCTTCGATGTGGTCCGGATCGATTTTAAGGAGGCGCTTCAAGATCTTGAGCGCCTCCTCGTACTTTTTCTGGCCGTTGTAAGCCATTCCGAGGTTATTGAGCGCGTTGACGAGGTTGGGGTGATAGGCGAGGCAGCGGAGGCTGTTTTCCGCCGCCCGCCCATAGTCCCCCCGGGTCAGGAAGGCGGCGCCTCGTACGAGAAAGACCTGGGGGTCGAAGGCGCCGAAAGGGATGGCGGCGGCGGTCTCCCGGATCACGCCGTGCCACTGATTCAGGTTTGCATAGTCCAGGGCGCGGGCGTGGCGCTGGTCGAAGGCGATGGCACGGGCGGTCATCCAGAGGCAGAGCGCCAGGAGAACACACGCTGTGGTTTGCGCGGTCTTCCAGCCCGAGTGGGAGTAAAGACGCTCCGGCCGCCGACCGGCATCCAGAACGGCCACACAGGCCACGGTGATCCAGAAGACCATCGAGGGGGTCACCCGTTCTCTGGGAAAGCTGAAAAAGGCGTGTGCCATGATTGCCAGCATAGCTATACCCAGGCAGACTGCGGTCCATAAGTCGGTGCGGTTTTTTGCTGCAACGGCGAGGCCAAGGCACCGAAAGAGGGCCAGCACGAGGATCCAGAGAAAGATGAGAAGGCCCGGTAGGCCGAGTTCCGAGGCGATCCAGAGGTAGTCATTGTGCGGCCGGCGGGGGGCCGCGCCGCTGTAGACCACATCGCCCCTGTCGTACGCGGGATAGACAAACTGCCAGTTGCCGATTCCCACGCCCAGAAGGAGATGGTCTTCAATCAGCGTCCAGGTATTTTTCCAGAGGTCCAGGCGGTGCTTATCACCTCCCTTTTCCATAAGGGATGTGAAGCTCTGCGTCAGTTCGGCCTTCTCCAGGCTGTGCCGCTCGTACCCGGTATCTCCCATGTCGGGAGGGATAAGGAGGATGAAGACTACCGTAAAGACGGCGCCGGTGAAGAGGACGGGAATACGGGCGCGGGACCGGGCCGGGTCCTGTGCTTTCAAATCGGGAAAGCGGTCCACAAATCTCAGTATCGCAATTGCCAGCAGTGCGATCACACAGGCAGCCAACAGCCCCACCCAGGCTCCCCGTGTGCGCGTGCCAATCAGGAAGGTGAGATTTGAGGCGACGGTCATGCCCCATGCCCACATCCCGGTCGGGCGGCGGGTCTCCAGGAAGAGGAGGAAGCCGAGGGGGATGCAGAGGATCATGTACATGGCTGCAAAGTTCCGGTAGCCGAGGGTGGCGCTCGGCATCCCGGTGGAGGGGATCCAGAACAGGCCCCATCCGGCATACTGCACGATGCCGATCCAGGACACCAGCGCCCCGGTTCCGACTAAGGGCCGGAGGTAGCGCAGGATATCCTGTCTGCGCAGGTTGTTTAGCAGGACGAGGAAGAGCAGGGTGAGGGCGATCTGATGGGAGAGCTGCACCAGGGCTTCCACCCGGTTGATGGCCTGGAAGGTGGAGAGGGCGGAAACCGCCAGGTAGAGGAGGATCGGCAGGGTAAACGGGGATGCCTGCAGGCCGGAGAAACCGGTCACCCGCTGTTTGAGTTGCCAGACGATGATGAGGTAGAGCAGGGCGGCCTGGAGCAGGAAGAGCTTGGGGAAGTAAGCGACGAAGACCGTCTCGGAGAGGTAGACCAGGGGCACCAGGACGACCATTGCGCCAAAACCGAGGTAAAATGCCTGATCGTAGGTAGCAGGTATCGACGGATTGGATTCCCGGGCCATTTATTCCTTCCGGACAGGTCCTACTCTTTGCGCTTTCCGTTGAGAGCGATTTCTTGGGCGTGTTTGGTGACGATTTCTTCCGGGGTTTTTCGAATGAGGTTCCAGATGGAGAGGATAAACAGGAAAAAGTCCTCTCCAAATCCGATGTGGGGGAGGAAACCTTCGGGGATCAGATCAAAAGGAGAGATGACGTAGAGGACCGCAGCCGCAACGATCAGCTTGAGGTACCAGGGCACACCAGGGTCTGTCATCAACCGCCAGGAGAGCTTGAGGTACTGCGGCAGGCGTATGAGGATTGAAAAGAGTCCGTGCATGGTTTGTGATACCTCCGGGCGATGATTAACCGCCCGCTTCTTCTATGATAGAAAGAAGGGCTGGGTCCAGGCCATTTGTCCGCCCTGACCGTAGCATTCGATCCGGACGTAGGTGGCGTTGGATCCGTAGGTGAGGTCCTCGGGGAGCCGGAAGACGGCGTCGCTGCTGTCTATCGTTTTCTGTATGACGCCGTAATCGCTGATGAGCCGGATGCGCTGGGCGTCTGCTGTTGTGACCGAAACGGTGTTTTCCCCGGTCTGGATTGTCTGGATGCTGACGCCGGTGGAGGCGTAGAAGCGGCCGGTCCGGAGCGCTTCCACAATCGCCCCGGGCGTGCGTTCGTCCACCTGTACCACGCTCCAGCTTCTCGCCACGTCTTCTGGCCGGTGGGAATCGTCGGTGCCAAAGCCCCAGACCTGCCGGCCCTGGGAAAGGAGGCGGTCCCAGCGGTCGGTGGCCAGCGGGATTCCCTGCAGGCGTTCGATCACGCCGTTGTAGATTTCGATGCCGGCGTAGCCCTGAAGCTGTTCCATGAGTTCCTGGGGGAAGTGGTTGTAGTGGCTCTGCCAGTTGGGGTGGTTGAGGACCGCAAAGGCGCCCTGCGCGCCAATGGCGTTGACGACCCCCTGCCGATCGGCGTGGGGTTCGACGATTTCCGTCGTGCCGATGTGGAGGATGTGAGGCCCCAGAGCTGTGACTTCGACTGCGGGGACAAGAACCATCCCGGTTCGCTGTTGATAGGCATTTGGGTCGACAAAGCTGTCGTGGTCCGAGATCGCCAGGTAGTCGTATCCGCGGCTTTCATAGTCGGCAATGACCTCTTCGGGGGGACGGGTGCCGTCGCTGACGGTGGTGTGGCTGTGGAGGTTGCCCCTCAGCCATTCACCGGATGATCCGTAAGTGCTCGCAATTGTGGCCATATCTCCCTTTCGTTGTTTATGCCTCTCCCCGCGCCACCATTTCTTGAACGATTTCCCGAAGGGCGCTGCGCTGTACTTTTCCGGTGGAGGTCATAGGCAGAAGGTCGGGCTGCATGGGAATGATTTTACAGGGCGCGTCGTAGGGGCTAAGACCGGGGATGCGACCGGCCTGTGCAGTTTGGACAATGCGGAGCGCAGCGGCTGCCTGTTCCTCCGATGTGAGGCCGTTGCGGAAGATGGCGGCGGCGCACACGTCTTCTCCCCAGCGGGGGTCTTCGATGCCTACGACATAGGCGGCGGCCAGGTCGGGCAGGGCCTCCACCAGGGCGTTTTCTACGGCGATGGGGGAGATGTTCACCCCGCCTTTGATCAGGATTTCCTTTTTCCGGCCGTGGACGAAGTAGAATTTTCGATCCTTGATTTTGCGCCAGAAGCCGATGTCGCCGGTGTAAAACCAGCCGTTGCAGAAGACCTGGGCCGTGGCCTCCGGCCGGTTGAGGTAACCTCCGGAGACGACGGGACCCCGGACCAGGATTTCGCCCAGTTCGCCTTCAGGGGGGTCGCCGTGGATCCGGATGTTGTTGTTGGCCAGTTCCACGCCGGCGGCATTTTGAGACAGGATTTCCCGGTACTCCGCCTCGGGCAGGTCGGGAGGGACGCCGGTGACGCGGAGGCTGACTTCGGTGGTGCCGTAGCCCTGTACCAGGCGAACGCCGAAGCGGTCGTAGAACCGGCAGGCAGCCCCGGCGGGCACGGGCGCGGAGCCGATCATGATTTTTTTGAGAGAGGAGATGTCGCGGCCTGTCTCGAAGGCCCCGGCGAGGAGGTCCACCATGATGGTGGGTACGATGCTACTGGAGGTGGCCCGCTCTTCGGCGACGACGAGCCAGAATCCGGAGGCGCTGTAGCGGGAGTTGAGGATCAGGGTGCCGCCGACCATGAAAATGGTGATCGAGAAGACGGTGGAGTTGACATGATGGAGGGGAAGGAGCAGGTTGAGGCGTTCCCCCTCGTTGAAGCCGAGCCACCGGGCAATGCCGTCGGCATTACTGGCAATGCCCTGCCGGGTGAGCAGCACACCCTTGGGGCGGCCGGTTGTGCCGGAGGTGTAGAGGATGACGTTCGCGGCCTGTTCCTCCCGGGGAAGGCCGCTCCATTCGGGCTCCAGGTCGGCGCTCTCACCCGGTTCTGCGGAAAGCAGGCTTTCTGTGGAGACAACGGGGATGTCCAGAACGGTTGCCGCTTCCGCCTCCAGATTTTCGGGCAGGACACAGAGGAGCTTTGCACGGGCATCGTGCAGCTTGTAGCGTTTTTGCTCGGGGACATCCCGTTTCAAGTCCAGGGGGACGGAGGCTGCGCCCAGACGGAAGAGGGCCAGGGTGAGCAGGGGGATTTCGGGACAGTTGGGCAGGGCCAGGGCCACCCGGTCGCCCGGACCGATGTCAAAGTCGCGATGGAGACGCCCGGCCAGGTCCGCAGTCTGACGTTCTAAGTCGGCGTAGGTGATGACCCGGCGCGTGTCCCGGTCCAGATCGCGGAACACAATGGCGGGTTTTTCACCCTGTTGCGCCGCCCGCTCTTGAAGGAGGTGGGTGAAGTTTTTCCAGGGGAACCGGTAGGTGTGAGGGGCGCCGTTTTTTGTGCAGGTGAAAATTTGAGGGTCCATAGCAGAGGTCAGGGGTCGGGGATCAGGGGCCAGTGGTTGGTTTTTTTACCCGGTCTTGCACTTTGACACACTTTAGATTTAGCAGTTGGGCCATTTTGACACACTTCAATTTGGCAGTTGGGCCATTTTGACACACTCTAATTTGGCAGTTGGGCCATTTTGGCCCAATCCCATCTCTGAGCGTAAAAATCAGCAGGAAACACGCAAATGCGATCACCTGAATCGAGATTTTGTGTGTTACAAAGACCCTATCAGAATCCCCGGTGAAAAGCCATTGGAGTTGCCCCGTTTTGGTGGAGTGTTTAGGGCTTGGGCTTCAAGCCCGTGTTTGATGCTGTTTTTCATATGTCATCGGTGAGTGGTATGCGATTGATGAATGCCTACGATGGGGATTATACCAGCCCTCAATATACTCAAAAATAGCCAATCTGGCCTCCTTGTGGGTACGAAAACAACGGCGGTCGATCAATTCACATTCGAGGGTGGCGAAAAAGCTTTCACACAGTGCGTTGTCATAGCAGTCGCCTACAGAACCCATTGAGGGACGTATACCCGCCTCATCGCAGCGTTTACCGAAGGCAAGTGAAGTATACTGAGATCCCTGGTCGGAGTGGTGGATCACCCCACAAGGATGACGCTGCCAAAGTGCCATATTCAAAGCAGACAAAACCAACTCACTCTGGAGCGTCGAAGCCATCGTCCAGCCCACGACTCGGCGGGAAAAGACATCGATAACCACAGCAAGATACAGGAAGCCCGCCCAGGTTGGTACGTAGGTAATATCGGCCACCCAGAGTTTATTTGGGGCTTCAACAGTGAAGTCTCTCTTGACCAGATCAGGGGCTTTTTGAGCCTTTTTTCCCTTACGGGTGGTTCTGATACCCTTTCGACGGCTCACCCCGAAGATACCAATCTCAACCATCAGACGGGCGACACGCTTTTTGCCTATACGGATGCCTAATGCTGCCAGATCTTCCCAGATTCTGGGGGCTCCGTAGGTAGAATCAGAACGGGCATGAAAAGCCTTAATCTGTTCCTTGAGATCCGCATCGACCTTTGCTCTTGGCGATGGGGGGCGTCCTCGCCACGCATAATACCCACTGAGGGAGACACCCAGGACTCGGCATTGCGTGGTAATTGGCCATTTTGCCTGGTGCGCCTTCACGAACTGGAAGGCTTTCTGGGGATCGTGTTGGTCTCCTGAGCGAACCAGGCTGCTGCTTTTGACAAGATCTCACGCTCGATGCGTAACTGCTTAATCTCGCGACGAAGACGGCGCAACTCCTCTCGCTCATCACTGGTCAGACCGTCTTCTCGAAGGCCCTCGTCTCGGTCGGCCTGTACCACCCAGTTCCGGATCGTCTGGTCTGAGGGCTCGAACTCTTTGGCCAGCTCTCCTGGCGTACGACCGGCTCGAACCAATTCGACCATTTGCTTTTTGAACTCAGGTGGATAAGGTGGACGTGTTGGCGGCATAGTGGATCTCCTTTCTCCCAAGAGATAAGGTACCCACCGAAACGGGTCAAGTCCACATATCGTCAAGCTCCGGCCCTCTAAACGGGCTTCGTTGACAACTCGCTGACTTTGCTCTATATTGTTCAAGTGGCGAAGAAACAAACCGTTTCTCATCTCCACGACAAATCCTGCCTTCTGTATTTTAAGGAGCAATTGGACATGGCAACACCCGTAGTTGAAGTTGATCATCGGATGCTTCAGGACGTGGTTCGATGTATTGTCGATGCCATTCGGCCCGAAAAAATTATCCTGTTCGGCAGTCGGGCGAAAGGCACGGCCGGGTCTAACAGCGACATCGACCTGTTCATTCAGGTCGAAACGGGACGGGACACCCGTCAGATCGCCAGAGAAACGTATCGCGTACTTCGCACCTTGCCGGACCGGCCTCCGGTCGGTATCGACGTTGTGGTCAAAGATCGAGCTTTTGTCGAACGATACGGCGACCTGGTCGGCACGGTCATCCGTCCTGCGCTTAAAGAGGGCAGGGTGCTGTATGCCCGATGAACGCGTGGTCGAACTATGCCGGCTCTGGTGGGAAAAAGCCGAAGAAGATCTCCAGGCAGCCGAACGCCTGACCGATTTGCCCTTTGTGTGCTGTTTTCACTGCCAGCAAGCCGTGGAAAAAGCCATCAAATGCCTGCTGGTGCTGAACCAGATCGAATTTGCCAGATCGCATGACCTTGGCATGTTGTTGAATCTCCTCAACCCGGCGCCGATAGCCCCGGATGAATCCGCGACCGAGGAATTGGAAACGCTCACGCGTTTTGCCGTTGGCACGCGCTATCCGCCTGAAAGCGCCACACTGGAAGAGGCCGAAGAAGCCCTGCACCTGGCTCGTGAATTTATTCATGCAATACGAGTTATTCTGCCATCCGGGGTTATACTTCGGCTCCCTGATACACCGCCGGAATCCGAACCATAAACGTGGACCCTTTCCCCACCTCGCTCTGCACGCTGATGGACCCGCCCAGCAGTTCTGCAAACCCCTTCGTAATTGGCAGTCCCAGCCCTGTGCCCTTGTGCTGAGGGTCCGACCCCTTTACCTGCTGAAACTCCTCGAAGATGGTCTCCAGCGCATCGGCGGGGATGCCTGTGCCGGTATCCGACACCGCGATGACCAGGTGCTCGTTCGCCTTTGAAGTCCGGACGGCCACTTCGCCCTGATCGGTGAACTTGAGGGCGTTGGAAAGCAAGTTGAACACAATCTGGCGCAACCGTCCCTGGTCCGTGTTGGCCTCCCCGATAGTGTCAGACACCTCCTGTTTCAGTTCTACTCCTGGTTTGACCAGCGGGTTCACCGTGGTGCAGCAGGAGGCGATCAGGCCCTTCACATCGAACCGCTCCGGCTCCACGTCCACTCGTCCCGCCTCAATCTTGGACAGGTCCAGGATACTGTTGATCAGGTTCAGCAGGTGGTCGGCGCTTGCCTGCACCTTCTTCAGATTGTCCTTCTGGCGTTCCGGCAGCACATCTCCCGACCGTCTCAGCACCATCCGGGTGAACCCGATTATCGCGTTCATAGGCGTGCGCAGCTCATGGGACATACTCGCGAGGAACGCCGATTTGCGTTCGGTCTGCTCCTGGATCTCCCGGATGTCCAGATACCTCGCGTAGCCCAGAGCGATGGCAGATGCAAAGTCCCGGAGGGCGTCAATATCCTCCTCGCTAAAGTCCTGTCGCTCCGATGAGGTGATGCGCAGGCGACCGTAATTTGAGGCAGGGACCTCCACAATGGCATTCGCCCCGCCGATTAGAGCCTGCCAGGGTTCTCCCGCGATGAACCGCTCAAGGGTTTCCTGGATGACTTCCGGAAAGGGGGCCTGAACGTGATAGGAATTATCCGTTACGCGCCCCTCCGGATCAATCGTATAGGTCGTATACTGGAACCCGTGGTCCTCAAAATACGCCATCGTGAGGGTCTCCACGGGTTTGTCCAACACGTCGATCCCACAGGTGTCGAAGGACAGGCCGACTGTCTTCAGATCCTCTGCCAGCACAGACAGCACACCCTCAAAGTCAGACGCCTGCTCCATCGCCTGCACCTCGCCCCGGATGCGCTCCACCGCCCGGTCACGCTGTAGTTCCTGATTGGCCTCCTGAAACTCTCGGTTGAGCCCAAACAGTTCCTTGTTCGCCGCCGACAGCGCTGTATTGGAATCCCGGAGTCTTTTGTCTCGCCGAATCACGCGCCCCGTCTGGAAGCCAATCCCGCTAAGCAATACGACCATCAGTCCAATGAACCAGGGCTCCTGCCAGACGGGAGGAACGACGGTAAAATGCATTGCGGCGGGTGTTGGGTCTTCATTGAAGTCCCGGTCTCTTGCCTTTACCTCAAAGGCGTGGTCCCCGCTGCCCAGGGCCTGGAAGATGTGGTTCTTCTCCGAAGAGAAGGCAGACCACTCACCCCCGTCCATACGGTAAGCATACTGGAGTTCCGCATCCGGCGTGGAACGCCAGGGATCGGCGCCTTTCCAGGCCAGGGTGGTATTGCCCGGCTGGGAGACCCTGTCCAGCGACAGGGTAATCTCCGTGTCCGGGGGATCGGCATCAGGCTCGTAGCGGAGTGTGCCAATGCTGCTGGCCTCTTCCGGTATGGATAAGCCGGGCATGGTGCGTCTGGTCCAAATCCCGGTGAAGTTGTTGATCCAGAGCGCCCCGTCCCCCGACTGCTGGAGTCCGCCCCATCTCCATGTGGAGATCAGATCCGGAGGCAGGGCCTGCGTCGTCCAGGTCCCCCGTCCCGGACGATTCACCGGATCGTCTCCCCTCCCTGCCCCGGACGATCCAGCAGGCTTGGGCGGGGGAGAACGATCCTGTGAATCGCTCAGGCGGCGTCTCCCCTCCCCATCGAAACGGCTGACGCCTTCAGAGGTGACGGCCCAGACGCTGCCGTCGTCCGCATGGAGGATGCTTACGACCTGGTTATCCGCCAGGCCGTCTCGCACGTCGTAACGGGTCCACCCCTTTTGATTGTAATAAAACACGCCGTAGTTCCGCGTGCCGACCCAGAGATCACCTTTCGAGGTAGCGCGCAATGTATTGACAGCAGTGGTTGTGAACGCTTCAGGCTCGGTGACGGTCGTCCATGTCTGCCCATCGAAACGGCGCAGTCCGAACGTACCTCCGAACCAGAGGACGCCATCGGCAGTCTGTCCAATGCCATAAATGCAAGACCTGGGGGCCTCCGGAGGGGTGTAATGTGTCCAGATATTTTCCCCTGCCTGTTCCGACATGCCGTACCGGAGTACGCCTCCAACGTAGTCCCCCCCACCGGTACCACAGTCTGTTCCGAACCAGAGGGCGCCGTCCGAAGACTCGTAGACTGCCCCTGGGTGGATGTTCCAGGAGAGCCGGGGATGGGTCTTCAGGGACCACCTTCTCCCGCCAAACCGGGCTGTCGCGGCCGTGGTGTCGTGACTTCCCGCTGCCCAGACGCTGCCGTGTCGCGTTGTGATGAGCGCAACAGGCGCATCCATCAGCCCATCCTCAATCCCGTAGCGTGTCCACGCCTTCCTGTTGTAACGCACGACCCCGCCGTCCTGGGAGAGAAACCACTGTGCTCCGTCGGGCGTCTCGCACTGGAAGACCAGACCCTCGTAGGACGTCCATTGGGACGTCCTGTAGTCCAGCCGGACGGCCTCCTGGCCCAAGCTCGCAAGCCAGAGCGCCCCGTCGGACGCCTCTAAGAGACCGATGACTCTGGCTGACGGAATCGGCACGTCGGGCCTCCCGTAGAACGTCCAGGTCTCTCCATCCAAACGCTCCCCCCTGGTCGCGTTCCCCTCCCTACTGCGGTATGCATACAGGGAGCCATTCCCGCCGACCCAGAGTGTGCCATCCGCTGTTTCCAGGATGGAGGGATTCGTATCACTTAACCCCAGGTCGCCTAAGTGGAAGTTTGTCCAGGTCTTCCCGTCAAAGCGATTTACGCCTTTGGCGGCGTGGTCGGAGACCGTCCATATCACCCCATCCCGGGTCTGGAGAATACGCAGCCCCCAGCCGATGTCCAGGCCGTCCTCCTCCGTGTAGAGCCGCCAGGCTTCGGCAGCATCCGACTCAGTTCCACGAATGTCGTAGCGGACGATCTCACCACCGAACACCCCGAACCACATCGCTCCTTCCCGGTCTTCGTAGACATCCCCAACCGAGAACACGCGGAAGGCGCCCTCCACCCGCTCCCGTGTGATACTTAGCTCGAAGGGTTCAGCACGCCCCTCCCGCTGCACGGTCAATGTTACCGGGGCGCCCGCAGGTCCCCGCAGGGCTCTCCCTGCTCTCAATCCTGCTCCCGTAACGATCCCATCCACAGTCAGAATGCGGTCCCCCACCTTCAACCCGGCAGCCTCCCCGGGACCGCCGGGGGCAAGATCAAAGATGAGCCCTCGATTAGCCCTTACCCCAATCCCCTCGCGCCAGGGAAGGGAAGGAGCCGCCTCATCCGGCACGATGGCAAGCCGCACATAAGGCGCGATCAGCTTCAAGACGATCCCTGTCTCTTCCGTCGTATAGAACGTTAATTCCTCCCGGTCCAGCCGCAATGCACCCCTCCCTGTCGCTGCCCACAGGCTACCGTCCGACGCCTCCATCAGGTCCCAGATGAACCAGGGCAGATCGCCTTCGGGCGGAAAAACAGGGCGCCATTTCCCATCGCTGAACCGGCTGATGCCCGACCGTGTGCCTGCGTACACAGACCCGTCCCGTGTGACGCAAAGCGCGTTCACCGGCGCACCCAGCAGGCCGTCCTCTGGCGTGTAGGCCGTCCAGTTCACCCCGTCGTAGCGGCGCACGCCATCGTTTGTGCCGAACCACATATTGCCGTCTTTGTCCTCGGCCATACACTGGAGACCCAGGCCCTTCAGCTCGGGGAAGGAGCGCCAGCGCCAGGATTCCAGGACGGGGTCGGGCTGCACGGGCTGGTACGGTGTGGCGGCGTGGAGGGTTTGAATCACGAAGAGCACGAAGAAATACGAAAGACACGAAACCACTCCGCCCCACCCCCCAAAGCGGTGTGGCGGAAGAGATGGGTTTCGTGTTTTTCGTGTTTTTCGTGTGAGATGGGTGGTGATGGGTGGCTTCGTGTCCTTCGTGATCTGGTTTCGTGCTTTTCGTGTTGGCAGGGTGGGGATGGGTTTCGTGATCAGCATATCACCAGTCTCCAACGCAAACGGGGCACACCTGACCTGTCCGAAGGTTGCCCCACAGACCCAGGTCCTGCAAGGATTATGACTCGGCAGATCCTGCTGTTCGGTGGCCGAAACGACGATCAAGGCTTTTATCCGCACTGTGCTCGGTAGCGGAGGTAGTGATCGCACAGGACGAGAGCGACCATGGCTTCCACCATCGGCACGGCGCGGGGCAGGACGCAGGGGTCGTGCCGGCCCCGGCCTTTGAGGGTGGTCGGGGCGCCGTGTATGTCCACGGTTTCCTGTTCTTTGAGGATGGTGGCCGTGGGTTTGAAGGCGGCGCGGATCAGGATGTCTTCGCCGTTGGAGATGCCGCCCTGAATGCCGCCGGAGTAGTTGGTGCGGGTGCGCACTTTTTTTTCGTTGATGTAGAAAGGATCGTTGTGGGTCGATCCGGTCATTTCCACGCCGGCGAAACCGGAGCCGACTTCGAAAGCTTTGCAGGCGGGGAGCGAGAGTAGACCCTTGCCCAGGTCGGCTTCCAGCTTGTCGAATACGGGTTCTCCCAGGCCGACCGGGACGCTGTGGGCAACGGCTTCCACAACGCCCCCCAGAGAGTCTCCCTCTCCCCGGGCCTGCTCGATGCGCTGGATCATTCGTTCAGCGGTTTCCGGGTGGGGACAGCGGGCGATGTTGGCCTCGACCTGTTCCCGGGTGACCGCGCCGGGATCGACATCGGCGACGATCTGGTGGACCTGTTTGACGTAGGCCACGATTTCGACGCCGCAGGCCTCCCGGAGGATCTTGCGGGCAACGGCCCCGGCGGCAACCCGGCCGATGGTCTCCCGGGCGCTGGCCCGCCCGCCGCCCTGCCAGTTTCGGATGCCGTATTTGGCCTGGTAGGTGTAGTCGGCGTGCGAAGGCCGGTATTTGGTGCGTATCTCTTCGTAGTCTCTGGACCGGGCGTCTTTGTTCCACACAAGCAGGGAGATGGGTGTGCCGAGGGTTTTGCCTTCAAAGAGGCCCGAGAGGATTTCCACACGGTCCTCTTCTTTCCGCTGGGTGGTGATCCGGCTCTGTCCCGGCCGGCGGCGGTCCAGTTCAACCTGGATTTCTTCTGCCGTGATCGAAAGGTTGGGGGGACAGCCGTCGATAACCACACCCACGCCGCCGCCGTGGGATTCGCCCCAGGTGGTGATTTGAAACAGGCGACCAAACGTGTTGCCCATTCTTTGCTCCTGTCAGCATCCTGTTGAAAGGTCAAATCTTAGGTCCAATTTACCGAATCAGGGCATGGGGGTCAAGCAAAGAAACAAGAAAATTGTAAAATCAATAGTTCGGCCACTTTTAAGCAGCAATTTTGCCATAATCCCGCAGTTTTTGGTATTGGGGAGATTTTTTAATCAAATTTAGGTCGAGGTCTAACATTAAAAAAATATTCTGGAGAAAATACGTGTTGAAATAACAGGCTTTTACACTGGCCATGGAAAAGGGTATGGGTCTCGTATCTGATTGGGCTTGTAAGTGTTCCGTTTTGGCTAAATTGAGGGTTGTCAAAGAGGCATTAAAATGGAAAGCCAGCCGTTTTTGATCTCTGGCTTGACAGTCGCACAATCCGGTGAACTGTTTGGCATCTCTGAAAATAAATTCAATTTGGAAACGCGCTTTGTAATATCTGACAATCGTCTTGGCACTTAGGTCTTTGTCGGTTGAAAACAAGATCGCATATTTCTTCTTGTCCTTGTTCGTGTGATCCAGCAAGACGACGGCTTTCAAATTGCGTTTTAAGGAGACGTGATTCAAGACAAGACTGTAAATGGCGATGCCATCTTGTGTTTGGATATATGAAAACCGAGACAGGTCCTGCCAGTTGACTTTGCCGTCATAGGTCTTGTGCCTTCCGCTTCCCTTTTCCCGTTTTGGTCCGGTGTAGAGATAGCGCATATTGGCGTCGCAGCGCAATTTGCCGATCTGGTGTAGATCCAAATCACGGACGCCATCAACAAATTTCTTCTTGCTAAAATAGCCATCGACAACGGTATATTTTTCATTCTCTAACAAGCTGGGTTTGACATCACTCAGGTGCTGTAAATACTGATCTGTTAGGGTTTCGACGTCTTCTGCCTGTTTGGAGCTTTGCTTTTTCGACTTGGCTTTCCCCTTTTTTTTGGTGCCCTTTTTCTTGACGGTCCTTTTCTTTTTATTGACCTTGACGACATCCTGTTTAGGCTTAGACTCAGACATTTGGCGTTCATCTCCAGGATCGGTTTGACGAACGGACAGCGTAAAGCCTGTGTTTCTCAAAACATCCACGATGGCCACACTGGAGACTTCCAACCCCTTTTCGCTCCGACGATGACAACCGTTCCAGAAATAATCCAGACCATAGGTCTGCTTGCCCGACTTGGACACAAAAGAAGCATCTAACACGATGATCCGTTCACTTTCTCTGCCCAGGCTTTCATTGATCACCGCTCGGTTGAAGGCCACAAATTCAAAGGGTTTGGCAAACTGGCGTGAATACGTCTTCTGTGACAAAGGAGAGTAACGCGATAGGTTACGAAAATTGATCTTGCCGTGAGCTGTTAGGATCGCTGTAAACACAGCCATCAGAAACTTTTTTTGAGGCTTGGAAATCTTGAAACTCTTGAGTATCTTTTCTGCCAGTTCCATTGTGCCGTCTCTCCAGATAAAGGGTATCGTTGACGTGGTGGTCTATGATACCTAATCTGCGTGAACGGCACTTTTTTGTCAAAGAAAACTGTCCGCCATATTGAAAATGTAAAATGAAAAGTATAAAATGATGGACGAATTTGCATTTTTCAATGGCTTGACAGGGGTCCGGCGTCACCCTATCTTGGGGCTTTGAAGTTTGGGTTCAGCGTTTAGATTTGATCAGGAGGGTGTTGTGATGGCGGAGATCTATTCGGGTATCTTAGAGGAGATGACGCTTGAGGATGTGCGGGCGTTGGATCCGAATGTCTGTGTGATTCCGATCGGGTCGACCGAGCCGCACGGTCCGGCGCTGCCGTACGGGACGGACAGCTACCGGGTGGAGGCGACCAGTTATGCGGGCGCCCGGCGGGCAAATGAGACAGGGGGCCGTGTGCTGTGTTTGCCCACGCAGCGGATCAGCCTGAACAACAATTTCAGGGCGTTTCCATTTGCCTGCCGGATGGCCGTGCCGACTTTTATGGCGCTGCTGAAAGATCTGGTGGAGATGTGTGAGGCCGAGGGGGTCCGGCGGGTGGTTTTTGTGAATGGGCACGGCGGCAATCCGGATGCAATCCGCGCCGTACAGCGCGATCTGGCCGCGCGGGACGGGGCCTTTGTGTGCCTGATCTCTGCGACGGGATGCGCGTCTGCCGAGGCCCAGCGCGTGTGGGAGAACCGCAGCGACCATGCAGGAGAGGAGGAGACGTCACAGATCCTCTACCTGTTTCCCGATCTGGTGCGTAAAGACAAGATCGATAACAACCCCCGGATGCAGCCCGGGGTTGAGGTTCTGACGGAATTCAAGGCGGAGTTTGTGCGGCCCTGGCACCTCTACCTGCCCACGTCGGCCGGAGGAGACGCCAGAAAGGCCTCGGCCGAGAAGGGCAAGACGGTGATCGAGTCGGCTATTGAAGGGATGGGACGGTTCCTGGCGGAGCTGTCGAAAGCGCCGGAGAGCGAGACCTTTCCGTATTAAAGACGGTAGAGGGCAAAGGTGTAGGGGCGACCCGCTGGGTCGCCCCTGCTGTGGATTTGAATTGACCCGGAGGGTTTCGGACCTTATTTTGGGGTCAAATTTTCGACGGTTCGGGTGATATAGAGGAGGTGTGTTATGGTGACGTATCAGGATCTGGGTGTGCAGCCTTTTATCAATGCGAGCGGGACGATTACAACGCTGGGGGGAAGTCGGATGTCTCCGGAGGTGCTGGAGGCGATGCGAGAGGCGGCAGGGGCGTTTATAGACCTGAACGACCTGAACGTGAAGGCGGGGGAGTACCTGGCGCGCCGGATTGGCGTGGAGGCTGCGTTTGTTTCCTGCGGGGCGGCCAGCGGCGTGCAGCTGTCGGCTGCGGCCTGCCTGACGGGCACGGATGTGGAGCGGGCCAGAAGCCTGCCGCATACCGAGGGGTGGAAGAACGAGTTTGTGATCAGTCTGGTGGATGCGCACACGTATATCCACCAGGGGATTGAGGTGTGCGGAGGAAAGCTGGTCCGGGTGGGGAGCAAGACCGAGGTGACCGCCGACGATATTGTGGGCGGTATCGGGGAGAAGACCGCAGCCGTGGTCCACTTTCTGGGCAAGCAGAGCAAGGAGCAGCTGCGCGCGGTGGTTGCAGGGGCGGACAAACAGGGGGTACCGGTGATTGTGGATGCGGCAGCGCAGCTCCCACCCCGGTCGAACCTGACCGAGATTGTGGCAATGGGGGTGAGTCTGGTGGTTTTCAGCGGGGGGAAGGGAATGCGGGGTCCCCAGAACAGCGGCCTGGTGCTGGGGAAAGCGCCTTTTGTGGAGGCGGTCGGTCTGAACGCGAGCCCCTACAGCGCCATCGGGCGGGGGATGAAGGTGGGGAAGGAGGAGATCCTGGGGCTGCTGGCGGCAGTGGACCGGTTCCTGAAGGGGAAGGATGAAGAGGATCGGCTCACCTGGGAATGGCAGGCAAGCTGTGTGGTTGGGGCGCTGGAAGGGATTCCGGGCGTCCGGGCCTATGTGTTGCGGGAAGGCCAGCAGCCGTCGCCCGATTTTGCGCCCCGGGCTTATGTGGACCTGGAAGAGGAAGGACGAGCGAGAGAGGTGATTCGCGCGATGCGGGAAGGAGATCCGTCGGTGGTGATCCGCGGGAGTTCGAAAGGGATCGCTGTCGATCCGATGACCCTGATGCCGGGCGAAGAGGAGGTTGTGGCCCGGCGGTTGAAGGAGGTGTTGAGCGCGTGATGGATGCGCCCGATCCGGAAGGAGATAAGGACCCTTTATGGCCATTTCGGTAAAACAGATCGATATGTACGTGCTGAATATGAAAACCCGGATGCCGTTCCGCTACGGGATCGCGTCTCTGGTTGCGCTGCCCCATCTGTTTCTGCGGGTGGAGGCCGATGTGGACGGCCGGCGAACGATCGGCATTTCGGCTGACGGCCTGCCGCCCAAATGGTTTACCAAATACGCCGAGACGTCATTTAGCGAAGATCTGGAGGAGATGCTGGCGGTGATCCGGCAGGCCTGCGCGCTGGCGCAGCAGGGGACGCCTTCGGATACGGTGTTCGACTTCTGGCACGAACTCTATACCCGGCAGAAGGACTGGGCGGCCACGACCGATTATCCTCCGCTGCTGTGGGGGTTCGGGGTGAGCCTGGTGGAGCGGGCGGTGATCGACGCATTCTGCCGGTGCAAGGGCGTCCCGTTTGCCCATGCCCTGCGCGAGAATACACTGGGCATCCGGCCGGACGAGATTCACAGAGAGCTGGCCGGTTTTGATCCGGCCGATCTGCTGCCTGCACAGCCGAACCAGTCGGTGATCGCACGGCAGACCATCGGACTGGCCGACCCGCTGACGGATGGGGATGTCCCCGAGGACGAACGTCTAAAAGACGGTCTGCCCCAGTCTCTGGAGGCGGGCCTGCGTGCGTACGGGCTTACCCATTTGAAGATCAAGCTTTTTGGAGATGCGGAGAAAGATTCGGAGCGGTTGAAACAGATTGCCGATTTGATGGCGCGCCACATAGGCTCCGGATACGCGTTTACGCTGGATTGGAACGAGCAGTATACGGAGTTGGAACCTTTCAGGGCGCTCTGGGAATCTCTTCTGGCGGATGCGTCTCTGGCCTCTGTTATGGACGGGTTGCTGTTTGTAGAACAGCCGCTTCACCGCGATGTGTCGCTGGGCCCTCAGGTGAAGTCTGCAATGGAGGACTGGCCCGATCGCCCGCCTCTGCTTATCGATGAGTCGGATGCGACCTTTTCAAGCGTGGTTGAGGCGCTGGACTGCGGCTACGCGGGCACCAGCCACAAGAATTGCAAGGGGGTTTTTAAAGGGATCGCCAATGCGTGTCTGCTGGAACAGCGGCGGCGTGCCGATCCGGGCGGGCGGTATATTTTAAGCAGCGAAGACCTGGCCAACGTGGGGCCGGTGGCGCTTTTTCAGGATCTGGCGGTTGTGGTCAACCTGGGACTCGATCACGTAGAGCGCAACGGCCATCACTACTTTGCCGGGCTGAGCATGTACCCCGAGGATGTGCAGGCGCAGGTGCTTACCCACCACGGCACACTGTATCGCAAACACGAACGGGGATTTCCCTCCCTGGATATCCGCAACGGCCGGATTAATACGGGCAGCCTGGTGGATGCGCCGTTCGGTTACGGTTTCGACCTGGACCCAACGCAGTTTACGCCGCTGGAGGAGTGGACGGACGACTCTTTGGAGATTTAAAAAATCCCGAAAATCCGGCCTTGTGGAAGACCCCGGCGGCGGTGCTCCGGGTACTCCAGGGGGCTTCGAGTTGACGCCAGAGATCCTATCCTCCACGTTTACGGGCGTAGCAGCGTGATGTCTCGGAAAAGCGTTGCAAGACCGGGAAAACCGGTTTGCCACTATGGAGGTGTATGTGAGCAAGATCGACTGGAATGCAGTGCGGGATGAGGTAACGGGGTATTTACAGGATCTGATCCGGCTGGATACCACGAATCCGCCGGGGAAGGAGACGCTGGCGGCGGAGTACCTGGCAGACGTGCTGCGTCGGGAGGGGTTTGACCCGGAGGTGACGGAATCGGCGCCGGGACGGGGGAATGTGACGGCGCGGCTGGCGGGAGGCCCCGGGCCGCTGATGCTGCTGGGGCATACGGACGTGGTGGCGGCAGAGCCGGAGAAGTGGACGCGCCCTCCTTTTGGCGGGGAGCTGCACGAGGGGTACGTGTGGGGGCGGGGGGCGCTGGATATGAAAAATATGGTGGCCGCAGAGTTGATGGTGTTTCTGCTGGTGGCGCGGCAGGGGGTTGTTCTGAAGCGGGATCTGATTTTTGCGGCAACAGCAGACGAGGAGGCGGGGAAAGGGGACCACGGGGTGAGCTGGCTGCTGGACCGGTTTCCGGAACAGGTGGAAGCGCCTTTTGTGCTCACGGAGGGAGGCGGGCACGATTTCCGCGTGGGCGAGAAGCGGTTCTACAGCTGTCAGACGGGGCAGAAGGGGATCTGCCGGTTTCGGATGGTTGCACAGGGGCGGCCGGGGCACGGGTCCAGGCCCCATGGGGAAAATGCCGTGGTGCGGCTGTCCGGTGCAGCGGCGGGTCTGGGAGAGGCCAGGCTGCCCATGCATCCGTCCGAGACACTTCGGGCATTTTTAGAGGGGATCGCCGCGACCCAGGATGCGGAGACGGCGGCCCTGCTGCGGGATGTGCTGGACCCTAAGCGGAGCGAAGCGGCGCTGGAGGCGCTGTCGCTGGGCGGCGAGATGGTGTCCGGGCTTCGGGCGCTGCTGCGGAATACGGCTTCGGTTACGATGCTTGAAGCGGGGCAGAAGATCAATGTGATTCCCACGGAGGCCACGGCGTGGGTGGACGGACGGCTGGCGCCCGGACAGACGGATGCGCGTTTTTTTGAAGAGATCCGACCGTTTACCGGGGAGGACGTGGTTTTTGAGGTGGATCAGTACAGCCCGCCCTTAGAAGCGGATATCGACTCGCCGCTTTACGGGACAATTGTGGAGGTGATGGGCGAACACGATCCGGAGGCGGTTGTTGTGCCTTCGATTTCGACGGGGGGGACGGATGCGAAACACATCTGTCCACGCCGGCCGGAGACGCAGGTGTACGGGTTTATGCCCTACCGACAGGCGCCCGGAGAGGAGGAGATGAACCTGATTCACGGGCACGATGAGCGGACGTCGGCGGAGAACCTGGTATTTGCGACACGGATACTCTACGATATTGTCTGCCGCTTCTGCGGCTGAGGAGGACGATATGTTCAGATGGTACGTTTTCGCGACGGGGTTGGGACTCTGCCTGGCAGGACTGACCGGGTGTGAGGGAGAAGAGGAGGGACAGGCGCAGGATCTGGGGGCGATTTCGGTCCGGATACCCGAGGGATGGACGGTGGAGCCGCCGTCATCCAGGATGCGGAAGGCGCAGTATGTTCTGCCGGGTCAGGGGGCAGACACCGAGGCCGCCTCGCTGGTGGTCTTCTATTTTGGCCCGGGCCAGGGAGGATCGGTGGAGGCGAACCTGAAGCGTTGGTACAGGCAGTTCAAACAGCCGGATGGACGCTCATCCAGCGAGGCGGCCCGGGTAAGCAGGAAGACGGTTTCAGGAATGCCGGTGACTATCGCCGATGTGAGCGGGACGTATGCGCCTGCGGCCATGGGCCCTATGATGCCCGCGGGAGAGCCAAAGCCGAACCACCGGATGCTGGCAGCAATCGTGGAGTCCCCACAGGGGCCGTACTTTTTCAAGCTGACCGGACCGGAGGAGACGGTGGGACACTGGGTGGGGGCGTTCGATCAGTTTATCGAGAGCGTTCGGAGGAAATAGTTAATAGAGTTCCGAGTTAAGGCCGAAAGTAGTGGGAGGTGGGACAGAACTCGGAACTCGGAACTGAGGGTTAAAGGAGGCATAGATGCCGCATAAGGTGCTGGTCACCGATTACGCCTGGGCCGATCTGGAGGTGGAGAAGGGGGTTCTAAGTGAGATCGGAGCGGAGCTGGTTGAGGCGCCGGACGGAGAGGAGGAGACGCTGGCCGGGCTGGCGGGACAGGGGGTGTCCGGAATTCTGACGTGCTGGGCGCAGACGACGCGGCGGGTGATTGAAGCCTCGCCCGAACTGAAGGCGATTGTGCGCTACGGCGTGGGGCTGGACAATATCGATGTGGTGTTTGCGACCGGGCGGGGTATTCCGGTGGCCTATGTGCCGGACTATTGTGTGGTGGATGTGGCCGAACATACGATGGCGCTGCTGCTGTCGCTGTCCCGAAAGGTGGCGCGGTTCGACCGGCTGGTCCGGCAGGGGACGTGGGATATCCAGGCGGCGCTGCCGCTGCGCCGGTTGACCGGACAGCGGCTGGGGCTGATCGGGTTTGGACGAATTGCCCGGGCGGTGGCGCCCAGGGCGAGGGCGTTCGGGCTGGAGGTGGCGGCGTTTTCTCCTTCGCTGACGCCGGAGCGGGCAGCCGAAGCGGGGGCGGAGGCGGTGGGGCTGGACCGTTTGCTGGAGACGTCCGATTTTGTATCGCTCCACTGCCCCTCCACGGAGCAGACGCAGGGGATGATAGGTGCGGACACGCTGGCGAAGATGAAGCCGACGGCCTGCCTGATCAATACCTCCCGGGGAGATCTGGTGGATGAAGCGGCCCTGGCCGAGGCCTTAGAGGCGGGCCGGATTGCCGGAGCAGCACTGGATGTGCGGCGCCAGGAGCCGCCGGGCGAGGGGGACCGGCTGATCGGAATGGACCGGGTGATCCATACCCCTCACGCGTCGTTCTATTCGACGGAATCCCTGGTGGAACTGAGGGAGCGGGCCGCGTGGGAGATGCGGCGGATGCTGACGGGCGAGGAGCCCGAGAACCTGGTGAATCCGGAGTATAAGAAAGCCTGAGATGTGGATATCATTTACGAACCAGCACAGGATACAGATTCTGGAGGCGGGGTTTGCGCCCGGCAGGTTACTTGTCGAGTTGGCAGGATCTGTGCCCATCAGTGCGTAAATGCCAGTTGTTGAACTAAACCGCTTCGCGGTAGCGTGAAGCGCTGTTGCTCTTTGACAACCAAATAGAGATCCCTCAGGCTTAGAAGAAAGCGTGCAAGTTTGCCTATCTGTCTGCTTCTTAGAAGGGTGCGTGTGGATCCCTGCCAATGTCTGGTGTGTGGACGAGGACGCCTGATTACAAGAGAAGTCTTGTTCCCGCAAAAATACAGAGCACCACCGCAAACATAGATGTGCTTGGATCTGTCAAATAAATACATCAAAAAAACAGGATCGGAACTGTCGTGGGAGAAGTCTGCCCTGCTGAAACTGAAATGCTTTGCACATCTTTCACAAGGAATGTGAGACTGCCATCTGCGATACAACATCTAACCTATGAAGTCCTAAAACCGAGTGCTTAATCTGTTTTAAAAGAGGGAACGGTGCCATTGAATCCCCATAGCTTCAACCAGCGGCATCGTTCAACTCAAGTGTATCCGCAACTGCGCTGCGGATACACTCTTATACGTTATGCGCCATACCATTCCGGGAGTATGAGGAACCGTCCATCTCGCGAGAGCAAGCAATATGGCCGATGCATCCAGGGATAATCTCGAAGTTGTGTCAGTCCAGCAGGGCTACGCTCGCTGGTCTGAGACATATGATATACAGGACAATCCGCTGACCATTCTGGAGGAGCCGCTGGTACGAGCACTGCTGGGAAACGTCCATGGCCTCTCGGTCGCAGACATTGGTTGCGGCACCGGTCGACACACTGTCTACATGGCTGAAACAGGCGCTCAGGTAACCGCGATCGACTTCTCTCAGGAAATGATGGCGCGAGCCATCGAGAAGACGAAAGACTGGAACATCCAATTCGTTACACACGACCTGACCGATCGTTTGCCCTTCGCCGACGATACATTCGATCGTGTCCTCTGCTGTCTCGTTCTGGAGCACATTGCTGATCTGGATGGGATGATTGCAGAAATGGCGAGGATCTGTCGGCCTGGAGGCTTTGTCCTCATAACCGAATTGCACCCAGCGATGTTCCTCCGCGGCCTCCAGGCCCGATTCACGGATCCAAAGACAGGTCAGAAGGTCAACGTCCAGAGCAACCGCCACCTGATCTCTGACTATGTCAATGCAGCCGTGAGGGCCAATTTACAAATCGACCGCATTGAGGAGCACCTTGCTGACGAACCCCTATTAGAGAAGTCGCCGAGAGCGAAGGAATACTGGAGCGAGTTCCGAGAGGACTTCGATCTGGGCTGGCCGATGCTGCTGCTGGTGAAGCTTGGTAAACTGTCAAGGGTGTGATCGCAGCTGCGACTCAATGATTTTTGGGGTGCTTGTCCGGCCTGGCACAGGCGCATAGTTTATATGAGGAGACAAGAGAGGAACTTGGGCCTTTTTTGAAAAGCTAAAAAGAAGATGGTGATGGTGCGCGTTTTATGTTTCCCCTTTAGTGGCTTCGCCGTGATTGGGGCTGCCGGCGTATAACCCCTATATTTAAGGAGATCATATATGGATCATCAAATCAAAAACGACGGAAATATCTCAAGGCGGGCCTTTATGGCTGGAACCGGCGTAGCGGCCCTGATGGCCGGCGGTCTGTCCGGCATAGTTCCGTTGCTTCCCGACCGGCTCGAAGCCGCCCATCTGGAAGAATTGGAGATGATCCTCCGGAGGGACCGCCCCCTGAACCTGGAGGCCCCCCGCCAGGCGCTGGGTTCCTGGTTAACCCCGAACAATTTGTTCTATGTGCGCAGTCACTACGACAATCCCGATGTCAATCTTTCAGACTGGCGGGTTGCCATCGGCGGTGAGGTGGACCGGAACGTAGACCTCAGTTTTAAAACGATTCAACAGCTTCCAAAGGTAACGATCGTTTGTACTCTGGAATGTACCGGCAACGGACGCGCCTATTTCAACCCTCAGACCCGGGGCAGCCAATGGGAGGTTGGGGCCGTGGGCAATGCCGTCTGGAGCGGCGTCCGCCTGAGCCAGGTGTTGAAAGGTGTAGGGGTTCGATCTTCCGGTAAGTTTATCACTTTTAAAGGGGGTGAAAAGCGCCCGGTGGAAACCGTCCCCCAATTTATCCGGAGCGTTCCGATCGAGAGGGCGATGGAAGAGGTGGTTATCGCTTATGAAATGAACGGGGAACCGTTACCTCCAGACCACGGGTACCCGCTTCGCGCGGTGGTGCCGGGTTGGTACGGGGCCAGTTCGGTCAAATGGTTGAATGCGATTGATGTTACCGCAGAACCCGATTCGGGGCGCTACATGCAGAAGTCCTACCGGCTGGTTCTTGAGGGACAGGATGAAAAACAGTCGGCGTATCTCAATTTTGTGAATGTGAAATCGGTCATCGCCCAACCGGGGCCTGGGACCATCCGTGCCGGAACCGTTCCTGTACAGGGGGTGGCCTGGACCGGGAAAGGCGAGATCGCCAGGGTAGAGGTTTCAACCGATGGGGGAGAGACCTGGCAGGAGGCCGAGTTGACGGGGTTGGACGTTTCTCACGCCTGGCAGACATGGTTCTACCTGTGGGATGCCAGACCCGGCACGTATACGCTGATGTGCCGCGCGACGGACTCGGCCGGCCGAACGCAGCCCATGCAGTCTACCTGGAACAAAAAAGGCTATGGGAACAACGCTGTTGCGGACCATGCGTTTCAGGTTTCCGCAGCCTGATGGAGAGCGAGACATTGCGCTTTTGCGTTCTCTGGATCTGTGTCTTCTTTTTCGTGATCGGCTCCGATTTGAGGGCACAAACGGTTCAGGACAGTTCGTTCGTTTCGAGAAGGGGAAAGGCGACGGTGCAATCGTATTGCCTGCCGTGCCACTCACTGAGCGCCATTACGGACGTGCGTCTGAAACCGGACGAATGGAATGAGGTGATGGAGGAGATGGTCGAAATAGGCATGAAAGTTTCTCCTGAAACGCGCCGGATCATCTATGCGTATCTGGTGGAGCATTACAGTCCAATCGAAACAAGGCCAGAACGGTCTCAACCGGAGCAGACCAAAAAGCCCCCGACAGAACGGACAAAGCCGGACAGGAAACCGTTTGTAGAGAAGCCCGGAGAATCGATTGAGACAGGAAAGCGGATCTATAAGGACTTCGGTTGCGATAACTGTCATAAGCTAAACGGACAGGGTGCCAAAGGGCTGCCGGGTCCCGAACTGGGCAATGTGGGGTCTGTGTTGTGCCGGGAGATGATAGCGAAAAAGCTGCGGGACACGAAGGTTTTCTACACGGAAGGGTTTAAGCAGCAGTACGACGAGGGCAGGATGCCGCTTTTTGAATTGACCGACCAGGAACGAAATGCCCTGGCCGTTTATTTGTCCAGCCTAAGGAATAGCAATTTTAAAACGCCCCGGGGCATCTTTCCCGATGGAAAACCGGTTCTTGAGCCCTGAAATGTACTGGCAATCGTACACAAAACCAGAATTCAACATCCAGGGTTTGGCACCTGTCTCAACTAATTTCGGGATAAATTCTTATGATTATCACGAAAACTGAAAAAGACATTGTCATGATTTCGCTGCTGGTGGTTCTTTATAGTCTGGAATGTTTGTTTTCCTACTTTGATGCATTCAAAAATAAACCTCGGCATGCCTTAAGGAATATTGGAATTATAGCTTTCAATGCTGTGATCTTCAATCTTCTTCTGGTACCACTCATTGTCTTTTCAACGAACACGTCGTGGGGGGTGTTTAATTCTGTATCGTTGGATTGGAAGATAGAACTTATCCTGACGATCATCTTGATCGATATTTTGACCTATATTATGCATGTGCTATCTCATAAAACCCCATTCTTGTGGCGATTTCATCGTATGCATCATTCTGATACTGAGATGGATGTCACGACAGGTGCACGATTCCACATTGGAGAGCATACAATCAGTACTTTTGTCAGGAGTGGTTTGTATGCAGTATTTGCAATGAAACTGGGATATATTCTGTTCTATGAGGTTATATTTTTGGCGAATGTGTTTTTTCACCATGCCAATCTATCCATTGGAGATACGTTGGATAAATTGTACAGGACTTTTCTGACTTCTCCCAATATGCATAAAGTGCATCATTCAGATAGGAGGGTTGAGACGGATTCAAATTATACAAGCTTTCTTTCTATTTGGGATAGAATCTTTGGCACTTATAGAATTGTTGAGAACCCCAAAGATATCGTCTATGGAATTAAAGGATTGGAGGAGGAACAGACAGTAGGTAAGATGCTTATGACTCCATTCAAAAAATAAAGTAAGCGTTCATCGCAGAGACGCGGAGGACGCGGAGAATGCTTAAGAAGGGGAAAACCGTGCCCTCCTCTGATTCTTCCTCCGCGATCTCCGCGTCTCCGCGGTGAGAATTTTCAGAATCATTATCTGAAGACCTATAACTTGATTAAAAGGGGGGGAAATGGAACGGAATTTGTCGACTCGAATAACGGGATGGGCTTTTATTGCGTCGGCCGTGATGTTCTGGTTCGGCTGGTTGCTGATGCCTGTCCGAATCGGGGCCTTTTTCCACCCCGGCGACTTTTCAGCTGTGTTTGACCAGCTTCATCTCTGGATCTGGATGTTTCGGATTCACCTGTTCGGGATTGTGGTGGCGGTGGTTGCCCTGGTCGCACTGGGGTCGGTGTTGACGGAAGCGCCCGCCAGGATTTTGATCTGGTCCGGGGTTGCGGTCGCGACAATCGGGCTGATGGTTGGGGCAGCGGGCGCCGCGTTTTATTATCACTTTGGGGCGTGGGGCGCTCTGGATATGCATGGAAAATCTGCCGAGATGGTAAGCGCTTTTGTGGCGTCCCTCAAGGTCGGGACCGAGTATGTGACCTGTCTGGTGAGGTTTGGGCGGGTTTTCGGCGGGTTCGGGCTGCTGGTATTGGGATTTGGGCTTTTGAACTGGAAGGTGTTGCCTGCATGGGCCGGGATAATCGCCATGGTCATTGGCGTGGCAGCGATGGCGATTACGATGGGGCTTCCAGACGATCTGGATCTTTATCTGCCGGTGTTTCACCTGCATGCCTTGTGGCTGGCAGCCGTTGGATTTGTAACGCTTAGATCCGGAATACGGATTTGAAAGTACTGGAAGCCTATAGATAAATCTGCTATCGAGGACTGGTTTGCGAGAGAGCCAGGAACGACGATTACCAGAAGTGGGAACGGGTTTGTGGAGTTGCCCCGTTTTGGTGGAGTGTTTAGGGCTTGGGCTTCAAGCCCGTGTTTGATGCTGTTTTTCATATGTCATCGGTGAGTGGTATGCGATTGATGAATGCCTACGATGGGGATTATACCAGCCCTCAATATACTCAAAAATAGCCAATCTGGCCTCCTTGTGGGTACGAAAACAACGGCGGTCGATCAATTCACATTCGAGGGTGGCGAAAAAGCTTTCACACAGTGCGTTGTCATAGCAGTCGCCTACAGAACCCATTGAGGGACGTATACCCGCCTCATCGCAGCGTTTACCGAAGGCAAGTGAAGTATACTGAGATCCCTGGTCGGAGTGGTGGATCACCCCACAAGGATGACGCTGCCAAAGTGCCATATTCAAAGCAGACAAAACCAACTCACTCTGGAGCGTCGAAGCCATCGTCCAGCCCACGACTCGGCGGGAAAAGACATCGATAACCACAGCAAGATACAGGAAGCCCGCCCAGGTTGGTACGTAGGTAATATCGGCCACCCAGAGTTTATTTGGGGCTTCAACAGTGAAGTCTCTCTTGACCAGATCAGGGGCTTTTTGAGCCTTTTTTCCCTTACGGGTGGTTCTGATACCCTTTCGACGGCTCACCCCGAAGATACCAATCTCAACCATCAGACGGGCGACACGCTTTTTGCCTATACGGATGCCTAATGCTGCCAGATCTTCCCAGATTCTGGGGGCTCCGTAGGTAGAATCAGAACGGGCATGAAAAGCCTTAATCTGTTCCTTGAGATCCGCATCGACCTTTGCTCTTGGCGATGGGGGGCGTCCTCGCCACGCATAATACCCACTGAGGGAGACACCCAGGACTCGGCATTGCGTGGTAATTGGCCATTTTGCCTGGTGCGCCTTCACGAACTGGAAGGCTTTCTGGGGATCGTGTTGGTCTCCTGAGCGAACCAGGCTGCTGCTTTTGACAAGATCTCACGCTCGATGCGTAACTGCTTAATCTCGCGACGAAGACGGCGCAACTCCTCTCGCTCATCACTGGTCAGACCGTCTTCTCGAAGGCCCTCGTCTCGGTCGGCCTGTACCACCCAGTTCCGGATCGTCTGGTCTGAGGGCTCGAACTCTTTGGCCAGCTCTCCTGGCGTACGACCGGCTCGAACCAATTCGACCATTTGCTTTTTGAACTCAGGTGGATAAGGTGGACGTGTTGGCGGCATAGTGGATCTCCTTTCTCCCAAGAGATAAGGTACCCACCGAAACGGGTCAAGTCCATTGATTCATAGATAAAGGGAGGGTTGGCAATGAGGCAATTCAAACAGAAACTCGCATACATTGTGTTAGGTGGCCTGCTTGTATTCACATTACAGTTGTTGTCGAATATGATCGTGGGCCAAGCAGGGGCACAGGAAGGTGAAGCGGCAGCAGAGACCACCAGAATCAAGTATGTTTTCACGGTGGACTACCCACTGGGAAAAAAAGCAGAATATCTGGAATGGGTGAAATCGGTTGCAGATATCCTCCAGGCGCCCGAGGAAGTGAAGCGGATCGCGTCTTACGACAATTATTTCGGCGGATCACCTCATCGCTTCATCGAATTTGAGTTCGATAATATGGTGGACGCGGCAAAGTATCTTGAGCGTGAGGAGGTCAGTAAGGTCTTTGAGGACGTGGTTAATCATGGCCATGCCGCAGATGTCCATGTGCTGAAGCTGCGTAGTGATTACACCAAGAAGTGAATGCTACCTCCTGGCTCTCTCGCCAGCTGATTTTGCGAACCGCCAGCAGGTTGGCTGCCGTTGCTGCCCTGCTGAAAGGAAAACAGGAAATGAGACTCGAAGAAGCAGGCGTTGTGTGGACCTATCCGAACAAGTGCAAGCCTCTGGAGGACGTGAGAATTGTGTTCAGGTGCAACGGTCTGCACGGGCAAAAGGTCCGGTTTGAAATATCGGACGCCGGCCATCGGAAATACCTTGAAAAGGTGGTGAAGTCCGGGAAAGGCAAGGCTGAGCTTGTGTTCAAGCCCGGCGCAAAGCCGGGAGTCCACCACATCAAGGTCTGGACTTCACTTGCAGGGAACAGGAATTACGGCCGCTGCGGGAGCTTCCGGTTGGAGGCCAGGAGCAGCATCTCCTCCGATAACCCAATCGTGGATGAGGTGTTCGAACTGCTTGAGGAAGGGCTCAGACAGACGATTGATGTGGCAAATATCGAGGGCAAACCGGTCACCTACTACAAGGCTGCGGACAACAGCAGGGAAAACTTCGCGTTTCCGGCATTCGCTGTCGCCGCCCTGCGCTACTTCATTCAGGATGTAAAGACCATGTTTGAGGCGCTGTTCGGGCAGCAATGGCCTGACGGCCGTCTGCCGGACCACATCTATACGGATGGGAACTCGAGCTGGGATGGAAAGCGAAGAATCCGCACTATCATGACAGACCTCGAGACTCAGACGGCCGCGTTATTCTGTAAGGCGTGGCGGGCGCACGGCGACAACGAATGGATCAGACGGCTGCTGCCCAGGGTGGAGGCTGCCCTGGAATACGTTACGAGCGATTCGAGGATGTACGACGAAGAACATGCCCTCATAAAGCGTCCCCACACGTTGGACGAGTGGGATATACAGTTCCCCGACGGCGATAATGGATCCAGTTTTTTAAATGAGAACTCTCTTTTCGTGCTCATGCAGGGCGATACGTCCTGATGTGGTCCGGAAAAAATGGACAGTTGATTAAGCCTCTTTCTGGTGCTGCAGCGGCGCTTCGAAATTAGCGGGCGACACATAGTCCAGAGTCGCGTGCAGCCGCTGGTTGTTGTAGAACAGCTCGATATACTCGAAGAGTTCGCGTTGTGCGTGATCGAGATCTTTCAGATTGACATGATACAACCATTCGGTTTTCAACGACCGGAAGAAAGATTCGGTCACGGCATTGTCCCAACAATTTCCTTTTCTGCTCATGCTTTGAACAAACTGATGTCTGTCAATAGCCTGTCGGAAGCCATCGCAGCAATACTGGATTCCCCGATCGGAGTGGATCATCAGGGCCGGTTCCGGTCTGCGTTGCCAAACTGCACGAGACAGGGCCGTGAGCAGTGTTTCGTGTCCCAACGAGGTAGAGACACACCAGCCAACTATGCGACGGGAATACAGGTCGAGAAAGACCACCAGGAACAACCATCCCGCACCAGAGCGCAAATAGGTGATATCGCTGGTCCACACCTTGTTTGGACGATCGACTTTGAACTCCCGGTTCAGCAGGTTCGGGGACGCCTTCAGGTTGTGCTTCGTATCGGTGGTCACCACGAACTTCCGTCGCACTTTCGACCGCAGGCCCTGGCGACCCATCGAATCGGCCACCCGGCTGCGACTGTAGGGATTGCCTTGTGCCGCCAGTTCGCGGCTGATCTTCAGGCTTCCATACCGGCCGTGGCTGGCCTCAAAGGCCGCTTTCACCAGGACATCCAAATAACGCCGTTCCTTTTTTCGCCTGCTCTCAGGACGGGAAAGCCAGGCATAATAACCGCTTTTCGACACCTCGAGCACCTTCGCCATCCTCTCCACCGAAAACGACTTGCGATGCGCCTTCATGAACCTGAATCTGTCTTCGGTCCCTCTGAGAAGATGGCGACCACTTTTTTTAGGATGTCCCGTTCTTCCCGAGCGATTGCAAGCTCTCGCTGTAACCGACGGTTCTCCTCCTCTAAAGGCTTCTGGTGCCCTGTGCCCGGAAACGCGTCCATCGGGTCTCCCTCCAGCTCCTTACGCCAGCGCGCGATCGCTCCCTGGTACAACCCCAGGTCCCGCTCTATCTGCCGGTCCGTCTTACCACTGGTCTCAGCCAAACGAACGGACTCCCTCTTGAATTCAGCATCATATCGCTTCTTCGAATGGGATGATCTTTGCACTTTCATCGACACACCTCCTTATTCTACAAGATAACTGCTTCTTGGTGTGTCCACAATTCCAAAACACGTCATCCGCGATTTTTGAAGCAAGCCACTTGCTTGCCGAACTCTACACAGCCCTGGGCAGAGATGACCGCGCGAAGTATTGGCGCGACCGGGAAGAACATTACTACTCAAGGGGCAACAAGATCTTCTGGGACGGGGTCAAGTACAAGCACCATATTCACCTCGATCCTCTGGATCACGGCGACTTCGACGAAGACGACCAGCTTGCCATGAGCAACTCATGGGCCATCACACGAGGCTTCGCGGACCACGATAAGGCGGTTTCTATTATCAGCGAATACATGCGCCGTTTGAAAAAGACAGGAGACCGCTTCCCATGGTGGGGTTTGCAGCCGGGGTATCCGGACAAGCTGGGATACTTTAAGACGGAAGGCCCCTGGTCAAAGAAACAGGGCGAGTATTGCAACGGTGGACTCTTCCCCTGGGTGGGCGGCGAGATCTGCCGGGGGGCATTTCAACACGGCATGGAAAAACTCGCCTACACTATGCTGTGCGACTTCCATTCGGTGATCAAGCGCGATCAGGGCGCTGTTTTCGCATGGTACGATCTGGATGGAAATCCAGGCATCAACGCGCCCCACCATCAGACCAACTACGACCCGTGGGGCATGACGCCCTGGACCCAGGCGCTGATTGAGGAGCTTGCCGGCCTTCAGTCAAAAGGAAAGCGCTTTGAGCAAGTCGTTTGCTGCCCCAGGTGGTCTGCAGCCAGGACCAGGACCGCTACGGCCATCGCGCATTTCCCGGCATCGGACACCTACTTCGCCTACGAATACCAATTGCGCCGCAATCAGATCACGCTCGTTTTTACCGGCACAGGCAGGCGAGTGGCCTTTCGCGTTCTGCTTCCCGGATGGAAAGGGCGCACCAGGGTCACCCTGGACGGAAAGCAGGCGCGGTTCCAGAAGGAAAGGATCGAAAAATCCGTCTATATCAATGTGGATGCAGAGATCGAGGGTGTACGCGAGCTAACAATTACCTGTCATTGATCAGGATATCGCGGGCACTCTAACACAGGCGTTATCAGGCTGCGCGAGGGATCGAGCAGGGCCAGGCTCATCGCCTTCACGGGCTAACCGCGGCCGAGGGATCGCGACCATGGCGACGATTTCAGGGTCGCTGGCGATTCTTGCGCCCTATGTGGCCGGTGTGGGTTTCCTCACCATCATTCCGTTGGCGGTGGCCTCTCTCGCCGGCGGCTTGCTTTACGAATGGAATTCGGCCTCTCCCTGGGGCTTTGTTCTCGTCGTTTCCGCGATTGCCCTCGTGCTTACAGCCGTCTTCGTCCGAGACCCAAAGAATGCAGAGATTTGAGTTTCCAGAGAAAGGTGGATGGTGCATGCGGGTTTGAGGGGCTTATCTTGAAACCATAAGGGGACAAAGACAAACTGCCGCCATCCCGATGTGTTCACCATTTCTGTTGAGTTCACACCATTTTGGGAGTATTGCCATGCCCTCTCAACGTGATCCTGAAGGAATCGCCACCAGGCACCTGTACGAGTTCGCTGACCTGGCAAATGCACGTGTGCTGGATATCGGATGCGGGGATGGGCATCTCACGTGGCGCTACGCTGCTGCTGCCGAGTATGTGGTGGGTATTGATCCCAAGGCGATGCGACTCGCGGGAGCCGTCCGTGATCGGGCATTGGCGCTGCGCACCAGGGTGAGCTTTGCACAGGCCAGAGCAGAAGCGTTGCCGTTCCCATCCGGGAGATTTGACGTGGCCATTCTGAGCTGGACACTGTGATGAATACCCTCTGAGGGCATGGTCAATGCCCTAAAGGAAATCTGGCGTGTGCTGGTTGCCGACGGATGTATGCTCGACTGGCGAGATCTGCCCACCGATTGGCCGTTGGAGATTGTTACTGGTGGGCAGACACGGCTTGCAGGCTCGGCAGATGCTTCATCAAGGATTCCAAAACATAACGCTGCCGATAAATCATTAGCCCAGGTTGTAGATGAAGGGTGGTTTGCCTGTGAGCGTCAACATTCATTCGACTACGCCTGGTATTGGGACTCGCTTGAGGAAATGAGGACCCACACTGAGGAATCTATTGAGTCGCAGTGGAGGCTGCGTATCTCTCTCTCGGAGGCGGTTTGGACAGAAGCACAGAGGTTGATGGTAGAAAGTGGTGAGGACGCCAGAGTACGTATCCGTTTGAACATGGCCATTTCACGATATCGAAAACGATCTCTGAAGATCAAAACCATGAAGGCGCGAGAATGAGATCTTTTCATTTGCTGTCTGCCGTTTATCTGCAATAAAGAAGCAATGCGATGCCCGACGACGGACGACGGTTTTGTCTGTGGTCTGTCGTCCGTCGTCCGTGGTCTGTCGATCCCCTGGTTAGGCTGAGGGAATTTATGGTGCAGGGGTCGCTGTTTGGAGTTATATTCAGGGCGAAGTGAACCAGCCCTCAGGGACACGTGGCTTGACAAGCGGGGAGCTGAGTAGGAGAATATTGTGCGAAGATAGGAAGGAGAGGGATTGCCATGGGAGAGTCACGAGCGAAGATAGGAAGGAAAGGGATTGCCACGGGAGAGTCACGAGCGGAACCGCCGACGTTGCTTACCATGTATCATGTTGGTAAAACTTTTGCTGAACGTGCTGGAAGTATGGATATAGAGCTTTTCATCTATGTTTACTTTGCAGGTTGGTTTTTTCTCGACATTTATCGGTTTTATCGTCACGGCCCAAAAATAGGGCGTAGTATTACTTTGTCAAATACGCATCGGTCGCATTAATTCAGTCAGTTTACGCTGCACCAGTTGTTCAATCACCATATTCGATAAGGCTTTGACCACCTGGCGGTGGATGGCCTCATAGGAACGTCGCCTTCGATCCCTTCGAGGGGGAAAAAGGATCACGAGGTTTTCCCCGTGATCGCGGCATTTCTTGGCGCTGGTTCCACTCCTTCCAACACAGGAAGCTGTAGGTCAACATCACAATGGTGGCATGGCGATGAAATCCCCTCCAGAGTCGGCCTTGATACTCATCCCACCCCAGAAGCGATTTGGCCACCTCGTGGAACTGTTCAATCAGCCAGCGGCGATGCGCATATTCCACCATCCGTTCCAGGGGTGTGGCTTTAGGAAAGTTGGAGAAGTAATATTTCCAGTCTCCTTCTTGGCCTCTTCCGGGTCGTTCGCCAATTAACCAGCCCAACTGGATCGACTCACCAGAAAGGGTGCGATAGGCTCTTTGGGCAATGAATTTTTTACGCAACCATCCCTTGGTGCCTTCTCGCCAACGGATGGTCCGCCACGCGGAACGGGGAAGCGCTTTTAAAACCTCATCGACACGACCGCTGCCCTTTTTGCGTTGCCCTTTCACGGCAACCCGAAAATCACATGGGACAGCCACGACATAATGTTCCTTTCGGCTCTCTAACCCCTTTAAAAAGGTAGGATCATTGCCATAGTCGGCATCGGCGACCACCACGTTATGAGGGACTTTCAACCCACGTGCTTCATCCAACAAGGTCAGAGCAATCTCTGGCTTGGTCTGAAAGGAGATCTCCTCCGGCACACCGGCCTTAGCACACCGATCCGGGTCATTGGTCCACGCTTTGGGTAGATACAACCTCGCATTTAATGGCCAACTCACCCCCGCATCGGCATACACACCCGTCACAGCAACCTGGCAATTGCCGACTTTACCCAGACTGCCTGAGTATTGCCTGGAAACACCCACTGAGCTCTTGCCTTGTTTGGCAAAGCCCGTATCGTCGAAGATGGAAGCCCCATCGCCCAAAACCGCTTCATCCCGCATTTGCTCAACCCTCTGGGCGTTGAAGGCGGCTTCATCCCATTGAATCCCGGTCAGGAGATTGTGGAGCCTCTGCTCATTGGTCTGGGGGATCGCTCCTGCGAGGGTCTCGCCGTTCTTCCGAGGCAGATCTGAGAGCAAGCCCGTGCTATACCGCTCCAGGTTTTCTCGCCCTTCAGAACGCACAAAGTGATGGATGAAGGGAGAAAGAAACGCCTCTAACTCGGGCAAAGGGTCTGTCGATGCTTTGATGTCCATTGGTATCCTCCTGTTTGCCAGAAAGATACCAACCTATCCATCAATTGACAAAGTAATAGTAGGCATAAAGCCTGCGCCTGTTTCATCATGTCAATTGAGGGAGACAGGTTGAATGGGTATCACGCTTCGGGCTCGACCGACGGGATGTAGCGGTTGCCGAGTTCGACGTAGTCTTCGCGGACGGGGGTGAAGATGTTCAGGACCACCCTGGGGCCGCCGATGACAACGGCGCGGTGCGGAACGTTCGGGGGGATGAGGTAGGCGTGAGGATGCGGGTCTTTTCCCCAATGGTGAGTTCCATCCGGCCTTTCAGGAGGAGGCCCCCTCGTCCATTTTCGAGGAGGGAGAGCATCAGGTTCTCGCCGTAAGGCACGCGAATGCGCACGCCGGGGACGAGTTCATTGGCCGGGATGTCGTCCCAGTTGACGAAGGACAGAGCCGATCTCCCTCTCCTTCCCCATATCCCACCCTTCCACCCAGGCGGCTCTCTGCTGCGTTTACCCTACCCATCCAAGGCCTCCACGACAACCCTAATACCCCCAGCTATATTAGATGGTCCGAGGAATAATTCTGGACTTTGGCAAGCCATTTGCGTAATATCGCATCCAGACTCCGAAAGGAGGTCGTTCGCTCTCCTTTAACTGCTTCCGCGAGGAGCCCTGCCATGATCGATCTACGCAGCCTTGACACAGCCCATCCGGGAAAGATTCGCGCCTTGTTTGGCCTTTCTCCAGCTGCTTTGGCAGAGCTTTTGGAGGCTGTGCTGCCGGTGTTGGTGGACCGTCGTCGTCAGGCCCAGGCTTTTCGGCCCAATCGCAGACGGGTCGTGGGGGGTGGGCGCAAGCGGCGGTTAAAACCGTATCAAGAGGTGTTGATGAGCTTGCTTTATTTGCGTCACAACGTTGCCCACGCCGTGGTGGGGGAGATGTTTGGGGTGAGTGCGGATACTTCGGAAAACACGTTTCATGAGGTGATTCCGGTTTTGAGGGAGGTCTGTCCCTCCCAGCGTTTTGATGCAGAGAAGACATGGAAGAAGGGCGAACCTTCCTGGCATCCTGATGAGGTGGATCGAGTGCTGGTCGATAGCTTTGAAACGCCCATCCGACGGCCTTCTATCGACGAGAGGCAAAGGCAGGTCTACTCGGGTAAACGCAAACGCCACACGATCAAGACCCAGGTGGCCACAGATAAAAAGGGAGAGATTCTCAGCATCGATGCAGGCCATCGTGGGCCAAAGGCGGACATCCGGCTTTATGAAGAAAGTGGGGTGCACCAGCAGTTCCCCAATGCCGATAAACTGGGAGATAAGGGCTATCAGAGTCAAGCACACCCCGAGATCATCTCACCTCACAAAAAACCAAAGGGGGGTGAACTCACAAGCGAGCAACGTCAAGAGAACCGGCAGATCGCCCAGCAACGCATCTATGTGGAACACGGCATCCGTCGCATCAAGGGGTGGCGAATCCTTCGAGAAGATTATCGCCTGGGGGTGGGGCTATTTCCGATGATTGCAGGAGCCGTTGTCGGCCTGGTGCAACTGGGCCGAATTCTCGGATAAACGATAAGAAAAACTGAATCTCAGGCAAAGACTGTATAACTTTTTATTCTTCGGATTATCTACTATAAGCCGATGGGGACGGTTCCGGGACCCCCTGGACTCCATCGCCTATATGCAGGACTTCAAGCATGCAGGGCTGCCGGTCTATTTCACCCACGACAAATGCGGCCAACGCCATCCTTGCTGTGCTGGGATCTATGGAGGCCACAGGATACAGCTAGGAGCGGAGCAAGCTGGTCACGCGAGGCTTAATCCACAGCCAAAGAAGGTGATGTGGTCCGGAAAAAATGGACAGTTGATTAAGCCTCTTTCTGGTGCTGCAGCGGCGCTTCGAAATTAGCGGGCGACACATAGTCCAGAGTCGCGTGCAGCCGCTGGTTGTTGTAGAACAGCTCGATATACTCGAAGAGTTCGCGTTGTGCGTGATCGAGATCTTTCAGATTGACATGATACAACCATTCGGTTTTCAACGACCGGAAGAAAGATTCGGTCACGGCATTGTCCCAACAATTTCCTTTTCTGCTCATGCTTTGAACAAACTGATGTCTGTCAATAGCCTGTCGGAAGCCATCGCAGCAATACTGGATTCCCCGATCGGAGTGGATCATCAGGGCCGGTTCCGGTCTGCGTTGCCAAACTGCACGAGACAGGGCCGTGAGCAGTGTTTCGTGTCCCAACGAGGTAGAGACACACCAGCCAACTATGCGACGGGAATACAGGTCGAGAAAGACCACCAGGAACAACCATCCCGCACCAGAGCGCAAATAGGTGATATCGCTGGTCCACACCTTGTTTGGACGATCGACTTTGAACTCCCGGTTCAGCAGGTTCGGGGACGCCTTCAGGTTGTGCTTCGTATCGGTGGTCACCACGAACTTCCGTCGCACTTTCGACCGCAGGCCCTGGCGACCCATCGAATCGGCCACCCGGCTGCGACTGTAGGGATTGCCTTGTGCCGCCAGTTCGCGGCTGATCTTCAGGCTTCCATACCGGCCGTGGCTGGCCTCAAAGGCCGCTTTCACCAGGACATCCAAATAACGCCGTTCCTTTTTTCGCCTGCTCTCAGGACGGGAAAGCCAGGCATAATAACCGCTTTTCGACACCTCGAGCACCTTCGCCATCCTCTCCACCGAAAACGACTTGCGATGCGCCTTCATGAACCTGAATCTGTCTTCGGTCCCTCTGAGAAGATGGCGACCACTTTTTTTAGGATGTCCCGTTCTTCCCGAGCGATTGCAAGCTCTCGCTGTAACCGACGGTTCTCCTCCTCTAAAGGCTTCTGGTGCCCTGTGCCCGGAAACGCGTCCATCGGGTCTCCCTCCAGCTCCTTACGCCAGCGCGCGATCGCTCCCTGGTACAACCCCAGGTCCCGCTCTATCTGCCGGTCCGTCTTACCACTGGTCTCAGCCAAACGAACGGACTCCCTCTTGAATTCAGCATCATATCGCTTCTTCGAATGGGATGATCTTTGCACTTTCATCGACACACCTCCTTATTCTACAAGATAACTGCTTCTTGGTGTGTCCACAATTCCAAAACACGTCAAGGTTTCTGGACGGGTGTATGCTATGGCTAGGGTGCTCTAAATAACGAGAGTAAATTCAGGAGTTGACAGCCCTCTGTTTTGTTAAATTGCTGATTTTACAAGACATAGAAACACAATAATTCTACTTGACATCATTATTATTCAGCTACATCTTTCCATAGGCTTATACCACCTGGTTGGTATTTCAGTTGCCTTTGAAGCACAATTTATGGAAATTATTATTGCATCCTCTCTGATGGGGGCTGTGGTTGGTTTAATTTGTGTGGCTATTTTTGCCCTAACACTGAGAAGGATTTCAGAGAATGATCCAAGAGAAGCTATCAAGGGATTACGCTGGTTAATTATTACCGTGTTAGGAGGCGGATTAGCAGATTACGGTATCTTTCACTTCCTCTTGGAAAGCAAAGGGATTGTCTGGTATATGATTGGCTTAGGAGTAATTTTTTTAACCTTAGGAATTGCTGTGTTTATTGATTGGATAAGAAGATGAAAACCAAAGATCAAACTAGGAAAAGACTCTTGCCTTATGCTGCCGATTTGGGAGAGTTGCTTGTCAATGGAAAGAATGCAGAGTTCCAAACTCCCTATCTCTACCCTATTTATAAAAAGCAGTCTAAGCGGTTGTTCCATTTCTTTGCAGATATGGGAGAATATGTAGTTTCTGGACTTTCAAGAAAAAGTGCTGGTCCTGAAGAAGATGATGCAAAGGGATTCACCTATGCTCCTGCAAATGCTTCGTTGGCTGGACAGCTTGTTGATAATCTAGAACAGCACCTGAAGGAGGCCACCCAAGCGTACAGAGGATTCACAGCTCTCGATACTATCTACCCTACTAACGATACTAAAGTTTGGACAGTCAGCAGCCTATCCAGACTTTAGTAAAGATATTGCAGCCAGTTTAATAGAGGAATATCTGATGGATCCCTCGGAAACACTACAAGACCCACGTAGGAACGAAGAACAGGCTCGTTTTGTCTGGGCCAATCAGCAAAACCACCTGGCGATGGACTACCATAACCGAGCTGCTCTTATTCTACAGAAGTATATGGATGCCGGGCGACCAAAGAACTGGCAGGAATACGGGATAGACCGAGCAGAATACTACGCTCAGATGAGCCTATATTACTCGTTTAATCCAAGGGGAGCCAGCGGGACTTTGTATAACCTTGCCCGTGCCCAAGCAATCCAGAACAAGGTTTCAGAAGTTCAGATTACGTTCCGTATATTTCGTGATAATATGATGCCTAAGCATCTGAGGGAAGGCATAATAAATGGCGAACCAGATTTTGAGAACGTGGAGGACCTCGAAGAACTTAAGGAACTTAAACAGCTTTACGCTCAGATAAACGAAACAGGATTGGCTGGATTCCATAGACAAGTAGAATTCGGTTTGGTCCAAGGGAAGGCCTTCGTAGATGAGGTGCGTGTGCCCAGGAAGGGAGACTCGGAACCTGTTCACTTCCGATTCCAGAATCCAACTAAGCTAAGGTTAGATAACTTGAAATTTGACATTCGATTTTTGAGACCCTTGGGGCTTTCCGGTTCGAAATCTGCTCTTATGCTTTTCCAACACACCATACATGGAAGAGTAGAAAGTGATAAATACTACCTTATTAGCTACATTATGAGCATTGGTGCACAGGAAATTTACCAAACTGGCGTGGAGTTAAACATTGCAGATCCAGAGACAAATGAATTTGCAATAGAGATTGAATATAGTCCACCTGATGATTCTGAAATTCAAAAAAAGACATTCAAAGTGCTTACTCCCGAATAAGAGTTATGCCAAGTGAACTATGTAAATGGCCCTTCCGTCCTGTGGTAGCAGGACCCTATCATCAAACATAATCACTCTCCCCTCCTCCTCAAAACCCTAAACCCAGCCAAATAATCAAACTCTTCCAAAGCAGTCTCAACAGACCCAACAATAAAACTTGGATAAGAACCAGCAAGGTTATACAACTTCATACCAGTATCAGGATCTCCTTCCCATTCCTCTGGCTTATTCACATAGAACACATATTCATCTCTCCCTTCAGCAATGTAGGAAGCTCTTACTATATGGAACTTCCTGTGGGGACGGTGAAGACCTATCTTCATCGCGCAAAGCAGTATCTGAGACAGTGTATGCGGGATAAAGGAGAGGTTATATTATGAATTGTGATGCCTGCCAGCGCGTGTTTGAAGGCTATCTGAACGGGCGCCCTGCACGAGAGGCAGAGAGCGGAGCTGGAAGCCCATCTGGCGGTCTGTTGGGCCTGCCGGCTGGAGCTGGAGGCGGCTCGGCGGGTGGAAGAGGCGCTGTACGCCCGGCCTCTCAAAGCGCCGGCCGATAATTTCACGAGGCGCATTCTGGCGCGGATCCGGGAGGAAAAGGCGCCCGCAGCATCCACCGGTTGGACCCTGCAGGCATGGGCGTACGCCGCCTCTCTGGCCGCTCTGCTGTTCGGGCTTTACCAGTGGCTCGATTCGAGCAAATGGACGTTCCTATCCGGAAGGATGACGCAGATTCTGGCCCGTATCGGACCTGGGGAAGGGACTTTGATTTCCGATGAGCCGTTCTTCACAGGTGATGTTTTGCGTGGGACGTTTCAGAACCTGGCTGCCCTGGTGAATCCTGAAGCCTGGCGCGTTCCCCCTCCGGATTCTCTGACTATCGTTCAGCGCATAGGTCTGGTGGAAGCGGGCGCGGCTATGATGCTTATCACTGTGGCCTGGAGTTTGTACCTGCTCTTTGCAGATCGGGGCTCCAGCCTGATGGCCGAGTAATGAACCCTGTCGATCAATGGAGGAAGATTGGAGGAAAAATGAACATTCGCATAAATCCAGTGGCGTTTTTTCTTTATTTGTTGCTGGCAGGAACGATCCCATGTGCCAACGCCGATCAGAATCCGCCTGCGGAAGGATTTAATCTTGCCGGGTCGGATGCCAGGGCGATTGAAATTGCGGACGCTGTGATGGAGAAGATGGGGGGGTGGAAGAATTGGGATCAGACACGCTATATCACCTGGAAGCTTTTCGGGCGAAGGTTGCATGTGTGGGACAAGTGGACGGGTAATATGCGGTTTGAGGTTAAAGATATGGTGGTTTTGATGAATATCCACAATCAGGAGGGCCGCGTGTGGCGTGCCGGGGTGGAGATGACCGAGCCGGATTCGTTGAAGAAATATTTGAGGCGCGGTTATCGTGCCTGGATCAACGATTCATACTGGCTGGTGATGCCCTATAAGCTGAAAGATTCCGGCGTTACTTTGAAGTATAAGGAAGAGGGCAAAATGGAAGATGGCCGGGACGCGCACATTTTGACTCTGACCTTCAAGGACGTGGGTGTTAGCCCGAATAACAAGTATGATGTTTATGTAGACAAAGAAAGCATGCTTGTGGAAGAGTGGGCTTTTTACCGAAATGCATCAGATCCCGAGCCGGGTTTTAGAAACCCCTGGTCGAACTGGAAACGCCACGGAAAGATCCTTTTGACTGCCGATCTCGGCAAGAGAAAACATACGGATGTTGCCGTTTACGATGTGTTGCCCACCTCGGTCTTCGAGAGTCCCGAACCGGTGGACTGGAGCGGAAAAGCAGGGCGTTAACGGTTATTGAAGCATCCGGCCCCCGGTGCGAAAACGCCGGGGGCTTTTTTGTTGACATCGGATGAATCCCATGCATTATTACTGACGGCCGCAAATGACAAGGGGCTGTCAACACCAGGGGATAACCATGCAGCAAGTGAAGCTTGTTACCGGATATGAGATGCCAGTGCTGGGGCTGGGGACGTGGGATCTGGGCGGGGCGGCAGGCAAGCAGGCGGTGGTGGAAGCGCTGGGGATGGGATATACGCATATCGATACGGCGTGGATGTACGAGAACCAGCGGGAGATCGGAGACGTGCTGCGGGAGGCCGGAGTCGATCGGTCCGAGCTGTTTATCACGTCCAAAGTGTGGCGTACTCACCTGCACTACGACGGGGTGCTGGAGCAGTGCGAGGAGACGCTGCGGGACCTTCAGACGGGATACGTGGATCTGTTTCTGATTCACTGGCCTGATGACGAGACGCCGATGGCGGAGACGTTCCGGGCGCTGCAGCGGATTTTCGAGGAGGGGAAGGCCAGGAGCATCGGGGTGAGCAATTTTACGGTGGATCACATGGAAGAGGCGCAGGGGGTTTCGGGAGCGCCGATCTGCGTGAACCAGATCAAGTACCATCCGGGCGAGGAGAAGCGGGATGTGCTGCGGTGGTGCCGGGATCACAAGGTGGTGGTGACGGCGTACTCGCCGCTGGGGAAAGGGCGTGTGTTGAAAGCGCCTGCGCTGGTGGAGGCTGCAGAGCGCCACGGGAAGACACCCGCTCAGGTCGCCCTGCGCTGGCTGGTGCAGCAGGGGATGGTGGTGATTCCGAAGGCGAGTTCGAAGGCGCACCTGCAGGAGAATATGGATCTGTTCGACTGGGCGCTTTCGGCCGACGAGATGGCGCGGATGGTAGAGATTGTGCAGCAACAAAGGGATTAGATCCGTTCAATACCGGAGAGAGGGGATAGCAGCTCTGTTCAGTACTCTACGGCCCCGGAGTGTTCTTCGGGGCCGTTTTCTCTGTTCGGTTGAGGGGGAAGAAGGCATTATGGATGATATTCGGATAGGAATCATCGGAGCAGGCTGGGTGGTGCAAAATCGACACCTGCCGCGGCTCAAGGAGACGGAGGGGGTTGATCTCCGGCTGATCTGGTCGCGCGATCCGGATAAGGCCCGCGAGGTGGCCGGGGCGTTTGAGATTTCAGAGACGGCCAACAGGTGGGAGGAGATCGTGGATTCGCCGGAGGTGGATGCAGTTGTTGTGGCCACACCGCCGGTTCTGCACTGCGACGCCACGGTTGCGGCCTTAGAGACGGGCAAGCACGTGCTGTGCCAGGGACGGATGGCGCGCAATTTGAAGGAGGCGCAGGAGATGCTCCTGGCCGCTCAGACCAGCCAGCGGGTGGCCGCACTCTATCCGCCCCTGCCCGGTCTGAAGGGGGACCGCGTGATGCGCCGGCTGCTGCACGGGGAGGATTTTGTGGGCGATATTCGGGAGGTGCGCGTGACCGGGATGGCGCTGACCGAGGAAGCGGAGGGGTATGCGTGGCAGGCCGATCCGGAGGTGGTGGGTGTGAACACGATGACGCTGGGGATGTGGTCGGAGGTGCTGAACCGCTGGGTGGGTCCGGCGAGGCGGGTTGTGGCTACGGGAAAGGTCCATCGAGGGGCGCGTAAGACCGCAGAGGGGTCGCAGGCCGAGGCTGTGGTGCCGGATTCTCTGGGGATTGCAGCGGAGCTTGAATGCGGTGCGACGGCGACGTTTCACTTTTCCAACTGCGCGGCCTTCGGGCCGGGCCACACGATTGAGGTTTACGGCTCGAAGGGCGCGCTTGTGTATGCGCTGTTCGCCGAGGAGATCCGGGGCGCTTCCGAAGGAGGGGAGGCGCTGCAGCCGATTGCGGTTCCACCGGAGGAGGAGCGGCGCCAGGACACGGATGCGGAGTTTGTGCGCGCGATTCGAGAGGGGGCGCGGGTTTCTCCGGATTTCGAGGAGGGGGTGCGCTATATGGCGTTTTGCGAAGCTGTGGCGCTTTCTTTGGAGACGGGCGCTGCGGTGTCTGTGCCCCCTTCGCCAAAGATGGAGAGCTGGGGGCGGTGCCTGGAATAAAAAGGAGGATATAAGTCACATGACAAAACCGAAAGTGGGCATTCTGGTGAAGCGGTGGCTTCGGGAGAAGATTCTGAGCGACAAGGACCTGGAGGCGCTGAAAGGGTTTGCGGAGGTCGAGATCAATCCGGAAGACCGGGATTTGACGGAGGAGGAGGCGGCCGAGTTTCTCCGGGGGATGGATGGGGCGATGTCGAGCTGGCAGGTGACGAATCTGACGCCGGCGATCTTAGAGGGAGCGCCGGGGCTGAAGATCTGGGCGTACGGGGCGGGGTCGATTAAGGGGAAGATCTGCGATGAGGCGTGGGAGAAGGGGGTGATTGTGACGAGTGCGGCGCCGGCGATTGCGGATGATGTGGCCGAACTGACGATGGGGTTTATCACGATTGGCCTGCGGAAGGTGATTCCCTATATGCGGCAGATGGCGGCGGACGAGCGGACGGTTAAGGACGAATCGCGCTCTCTGTACAGGCGGACAGTGGGGGTGATCAGCGCCAGCCAGGTGGGACAGCGGGTGATGCGGCTGTTGAGGCCCTACGAGGTGCGGATTCTGCTCTACGATCCCTATATGGACGAGGGCCGGGCCAGGGAGGAATTCGGGGCGGAGTTGGTGGATTTAGAGACGATGGCCCGGGAGAGCGATGTGGTGACCTGCCACGCGCCGAAGCTGGAGGCGACCTACCACATGTTTAACGGGACGCATTTCAAGCTGATGAAGGACGACGCGGTTTTTGTAAATACCTCAAGGGGAGACAATATCGACGAGCAGGCGTTGATCGCGGAACTGGAGGCGGGCCGCCTGTTCGCTTTCTTAGACGTGACCAGCCCGGAGCCCCCGACGCCCGACAGCCCCCTGCGGCGTCTGCCGAATGTGGTGCTGACGCCCCATGTGGCGGGGCAGCGGTCCTTCCGGATCGGCCGCATGGCAGTGGAGGAGTTGAGGCGCTGCTTTGCGGGGGAAGCACAGCTTTTTAGGGTGAAGCGGGAGATGCTGGATCGTCTGGCGTAGATGTGACCGCAGATAATCACCGATGAACACAGATGTAGAGGGGTAAAAAAAAGGGCCATTACCAAAGGGACCCAAGGTAGGTTGTAAGCGGGCTGACGATTGTTCGAGACATCGCTCAGAGGCCGCTAAAGGTTGGCTACCTGTGGTGCCTGGACAATGGCCTTTTCTGTTATTAAAGATAGAGTGGGAGAGAGGGCGTGTCAACGATAAATATGTCACGGAAAGATGCGGAAGCTCCCGACCATTCCCGGCGGGGCCAATTCGTGTCCACGCGATCGACGGCAATTACGCGTCGGTCTGCTGGACTGTGTCCACCTGTTCAAACCTCCAGCCGGTGAGGAACCCCCCGTCGGGCTGCGGTTCCGCCCAGGCCAGGCGGGCTTCCAGATGGATGTTCAGACGGTCCTTTCGATTCGGACTGTAGCCTTCGCCCTTGAAGATATCGACGTCGCCGCTGCGGATCCGCATGCCGGTGGCGCTGATGTCTACCATTTCGATGTCGTGGTAACCCTGCCCGTTCATCTGCGCCGGCAAGTTCAACTGGAAGCGGAAATCGCTGCGCCGTTCGCGCCCTAAATCATCATCATTCTGGTCATTCATCGATATTTCTCCTCCTGGCTTTCCCCGATCTGAAATTGAATCCCGACAGCGATCAGCATTAAAAAGTAAGCTGTTAGAGAAAATAAGTCAAGCCGAAATCACCCGTTCTGACGAATTGTGATATCTCCGCGGATCTGGCGCCAGCCGTATTATTTTTTTGCCGGTTTTTTAAACCAGGCGACCGTGGACGGCGAGCCAGATGCAGGGGGGATCGGCGCTGGCTTTTTCGACCCGGTGTTTTTCGTGAGCGGGGATGAGGACGTGGTCGCCGGGGCGCAGGCGGAGGGTGCGGCCGTCTGCGTAGGCGAGGACGGCTTCGCCCTGGAGGAGGATGACCCATTCGTCCCGGTCCTGGTCGTACCATTCGCCTTCGGGGGTGGTCTGGCCGGTAGAGGCGATGCGCTCGATGAGGACGCCCCGGTCGGGGATGAGGGGGTCGAACCGTTCGGCTTCAGGAAGAGGGTCGGGGAGTGTGTAGAGGTTTTTTGGCATAGCGGAACGGGGGCACGGCATGCCGTGCCCTTACGGGTGTAAGGACCGGATGCGGTCTATGAGGGTGCGGGCCGCCGCCTGAGGGTCTTCGCGGCAGCAGATGGCAGAGATGACGGCGATGCCGTGGGCGCCTGCGCGAATGACGTCGGCTGCGGTGTCGATGCCGATGCCTCCAATGGCGATGATGGGGACGGACAGGCTGCGCGCCATTTCGGAGAGTTTGCCGAGGCCTTGCGCTTCTCCGGCGTCCGGTTTGGAGCCGGTGGCGTAGATGGGGCCGAACCCGACGTAATCGGCGCCGTCGACAATGCCCTGATGGGCTTCATCCAGGGTTCCGCCCGAGACGCCGATGATCCGGTCGGGGCCGAGGAGTTCTCTGGCCAGGTGGACCGGGAAGTCGTCCTGTCCGAGGTGGACGCCGTCGGCTTTTGCGGCAAAGGCCACGTCGACCCGATCGTTGACGATAAAGGTGACGCCGGCGGGGGTGCAGAGGTTCTGCATGGCGGCCGCAGTTTCGATCATGTCCCGGGTGTCGCCGGTTTTCTGGCGGTACTGAACCGTGTCGGCGCCTCCGTTGACCGCAAGGCGGGCAAGGTCGAGGTGCGAGAAGCGGTCCTGCAGGACGGTGTCGGTGAGGACGTGGAGGACGCCGATCTTTTTCATTTTCCTTTCGAAAGAAAATAAAAGTGGTTGGTAGGGCCGTGGCCGCGGCCGATGGCGAGGCTGTAGCGGATGGCTTCGGTGATGTAGATCTTTGCGCAGCCGACGGCTTCTTTCAGCGATTTTCCGTTCGCGAGGTGGGCGGCGATGGCGGCGGAGTAGGTGCATCCGGTGCCGTGGGTGTTTACCGTGTCGATGCGTTCGCCCGCGAACAGGGTTTCCTCATCTCCGTCGAAGAGGATGTCCACGGCCTGGGGACGATCCGTTAGATGGCCGCCTTTGACGAGGACGGCCCGGGGGCCGTGGTCGAGGATTTTTCGGGCGGCCTCTTTGGCCTGGTCGACGGTTTCGATTTCCATGTCGGCAAGCAGCCGGGCTTCGTGGATGTTGGGGGTTACGAGGGCCGCGAGGGGCAGGAGACGGTTTTTGACGCTTTCGACGGCGTCCGGTTTGAGGAGCGCAAAGCCGCTTTTGGAAATCATGACCGGATCGACGACGAGGTTGGCGGCCCGGCGTCTGGCGAGTTGCTCGGAGACGGCGTTGACGATGTCGCCGGAGGAGAGCATACCGGTTTTGACGGCGGCAACTTCAAAGTCGTCGAAGACGGCGTCGATCTGGGCCACGATCAGGTCGATCGGGAGGTCGAAGGCCTGCCGCACCTCCCGGGTGTTCTGGGCGGTGATGGAGGTGATGGCCGACATGCCGAAGGCGCCGTTGGCGTGAAAGGCTTTGAGGTCGGCCTGAATGCCGGCGCCGCCTCCCGAGTCGGATCCGGCGATGGTAAGGACCTGTTTCATGCAATGCTCTCTGCAAGGTGAAGGGCGACCCGGCGGGTCGCCCCTACGACGTTTCCCAGGCATCGAGATAGGCTTTGACTGCGGCGCCGACGTTTTCCGCAGCGAGGATGCCCGACATGACGGCGATGCCGGCGGCGCCTGTAGACCGGCAGGGCGGGACCCGTTGGGGCGTGATGCCGCCGAGGGCGAAGACCGGGAGGGACGTGGCGCGAACCGTTTCCTGGAGGGCATTGAGACCGATGCCCGCAACGGGTTTTGACGATGGGGCGTAGACGGGGCTGCAGGTGACAAAGTCGGCGCCGACGGCCCGTTCAAGTTCCTTCAGGTTGTGCGCCGAACAGCCGATGAGCAGCCGATCCCCGTATTCCTCCCGCACGGTTTCGGGCAAGGGGCCCGAGGCCGGGAGGTGTACACCGGCTGCGCCGATTTCAACGGCAGTTTCGGCATGCGTGTTGATGAGGAGTTCTGCGCGGTGCGCGTCGGTGAGGCGCAGGATGCGTTCCGCCAGGTTTTTCAGCGTATCCGTATCGAGCCCTTTCTCCCGGAGCTGCACGCGCCGCACGCCGGCGCCGAGCGCACCGTCCAGGACCTCATCGAAGGGGCGAGGCGCGCAGGTCGCACGGTCCACGATGAGGTAGAGGGGCGGCAGGCTGTCCATCTGTTCCGGGGACATGGCAGGCCGTGCCCTTACGCCTCAGTCCGGACTGCGCCTTCCATCGACGTGGAGGCCGTGGCGTAGAGTTTTTTGGGGATGCGACCTGCTTCATAGGCGAGGCGTCCGGCTTCGACGGCTTTGCGCATGGCCTCGGCCATTTTGACCGGGTGACGAGCGCCGGCCACGGCGGTGTTGAGGAGGACGGCGTCGCAGCCGAGTTCCATGGCCACAGCGGCGTCGGAGGCGGTGCCCACGCCCGCATCGACGATGACGGGCACGCCGACGGTGTCGAGAATGATCTGGATGTTGTAGGGGTTTCGGATGCCCATGCCCGACCCGATGGGGGCGCCTAAGGGCATGACGGCCGCACACCCGATGTCTTCCAGCTTTTTGCATGTGACGGGGTCGTCGTTGCAGTAGGGCAGCACCGTAAACCCGTCACGGACGAGGGTATCGGCGGCTTCCAGAAGGCCGGCGACGTCGGGGAAAAGGGTGCGTTCGTCGCCGATGACTTCGAGTTTGATGAGGTCGGTTTTCAGGGCCTCACGCGACAGCCTGGCCGTGAGTACGGCATCGCGCGCGGTGAAGCAGCCGGCGGTGTTGGGAAGCAGGGTGTGGCGCGTCCGGTCGATCAGGTCGAGCACGCTTTCGCCCGAAGGGTCGTGCAGGTTGAGCCGCCGGATGCCCACGGTGACAATCTCCGAACCGCTGGCTTCGATGGCTTTTAACATAATTTGCATGTTGGGATACCGCGCGGTACCGATCAACAGACGCGACCGATAGGTTGTTCCCGCAAGCGTGAATTCTTCTGACATGGTGGCCTCTTGGAATTGGGGAATGCGGATTGCGGAATGCGGATTGCGGGTTTAAAACCATTCATTCCTCAATCCTCAATCCGCATTCCAAAATTGAGGGGAAGGGAACGGGGGAGGTCAGGTTCCTCCCTGTACCGCATGGATGATATCTACCTGGTCTCCGGTTTTCAACCGGGTGGACGCCCAGTTTTCTGCGGGCACGATCTCGGCGTTGACCGCTACGGCGATGCCTTTTTGGGAGGGGGCGATGTCGATGTCGATCAGCAGGTCGCGGACGGTGAGACCGTCCTGGACCGTCCGTGCTTCTCCGTTGAGTGTGATCTGCATACGCGGGGCGTCCTACGAAAAGAACCGTTCGATTCCGAAGGGACGAATCGCGTCCGGCGTTTGACCCGTCAGGATGAGGTCTTCTATGGCGTACGCCGTAATGGGCGCCAGGAGGATGCCTTTCCGGTAGTGCCCCGTGGCCATAACGAGGCCTTCGATCGGGGTTTTGCCCAGGATGGGCGCATCGTCCCGGCTGCCGGGACGGAGGCCGGCCTGGGTCTCCACAATCGGGAGGTCGTAGACGCCGGGCAGGGCCTCCCAGGCGGCCCGGAGGAGTTCGAACAGTCCGCCCGCGGTGAGGTGTGTGTCGTAGCCCATCTCCTCGGAGGTAGCGCCCAGCACCAGGTGGCCGTTGTCTTTGGGGGCCAGGTAGGCGACGGTGGAAGAGGCGATGCGCGAGTACCAGATAATGGTTCGCAGGGTCAGGTCTTCGGTCATTTTTAACCTGAGGATCTGGCCGCGAACCGGACGGACCGGCGGTCGAACGGCGTCCGGGAGTCCGGGGATGAGCCGGGACCAGCAGCCTGCGGCCAGAACGACCGTGGAAGCGGTGTGGGCTTCGCCGTTGGCGCTGATCCCTTGGACCCGCTCCCCCTGGATGTCGACCGATTCAACGGGGGTCGATTCACGGAGGGTCCCCCCCGCCTTCTGAAAGCCGAGTTTGAGGGCGTCTAAGAGCAGGCGGTTGTCCACCTGGTGGTCCCCCGGACACCAGACCGCAGCGCTGACCCGGGGGGAGAGGTGGGGCTCCCGTTCTCGCGCATCAGCGCCGCTGAGCCATTCGACGGGAAGTCCGAGGTCTTCCTGGTAGCCGTAGCGGAAGCGGAGGTGTTCCACGTCGTCCCGGGTGATGCCCACTAAGAGGACGCCGTCGCGGCGATAGCCTACGGTAGATCCGGTGTCGGATTCAAGCTCGGCGACGAATTCAGAAAACCGCTCCAGGCCCTGGAGACCGAGCTTGAGAAGGGCTTCCTCTTCGAACCGGACCTCCGCCAGAGGAGTCAGCATGCCCGCAGAGGACCAGCTTGCAGCCCGGCCGGCCCGGTCGCGATCGAAGAGGACGACCTCCCGGCCGGCCTTTGCCAGACGCCACCCGATGCTGAGGCCGATGATGCCCCCACCAACGATGATGATACGATCCTTGTTCATCCGGTTCCAAAAAAAGCCGCCCTTCGAATGCGATCGAAAAGCGGCAACCACCCGTTTTTTCGACTCCCTGCGCCGGTATGATCCGGATCAGGTTCAAAGGGTATGATCTCAGCTCGAGGGACGAGCACCCCTGCATATACTTCTGGTAGACTGTTTATAAAGATACTGTTTTAACCGACTCCGGTCAAGGGTTTCTGCGGGAGGACCGGGGACGGAGAGGATCGCAGGATGGGATTCGGCCATCTGCTCGATAAGCGCGATCAGTTCCTTCCTGGAGCGTGAAAATGAGGTGAAATTATCTTCCCCACAGTCTTTCCATGAGCGCATTCTTACTGATCTTCAGATGTTCCGCCACGTCTTTCAGAATGTTGTTCAGCGTGCCCACATTCAAGGCTGCATGTCTTGGGATTGTAATATGATGCGTTTCCTCAGTTTGTCTGGTAAGCCTTATATGGCTGCCAGTCTGCCGGGTAGGCTCATAACCTGATTTCGCAAGCAGTTTTGCGAGTTGATCTCCGCTTACGTCTCGAGGCATCCTCACAGAGAAATCACCTCTTCTTTGACAAAGTGGAGACGGATGATCTGAGGCCGATCGGAATCCTCAAAATGGCAGCGGACCGCATCTGCAACAGCTTCTTTTAATTCTTCTATTGTGTCGCCTTCAGTATAAATAGAATCCCCAAGCGCCTTTGCTTCATATCCCCCTTCAGGGGATTCTTCTACAAGAAATATGATTTCACTGGCCATTATTGCTCCTTTTTATTTTTATCAACCTTTTCTATTTCACAGAACTTGTCATTTCGTTTGCCGCTCTTTTTCTACTGGCAATGATACACAATTTGCCGTCAGGCGTCAATAGACGGTTGACAGTCGCTTAAACCAGCTATAGAGAGGGTCTTTCAGGTCTACCATGTAGCGTTCCATCCGTGCCATAAGGTCGAGGCGGACGTGCTCGTAGTCGGGGTCTGTGTAGCGGTTGCGGAGCTGATAAGGGTCTTCGACGAGGTCGTAGAGTTCCCGGTGTCGCAGGCGTTGAAGGTGAGTTGGTAGGTGCGGGTACGGACCATGCGCTGGTTGGCTATGGTGAAGTGGCGTTCGAAGACGCAGTAGATTTCCTCGCGGGTCCAGGGCAGGTCGCGGCCGAGCATGGCGGGGAGGAAGGAGCGTCCGTCGAGGTCTTCGGGGACGTTGAGGCCGGCGATGTCTAAGGCGGAGCAGGTGATTTCGTGGAGGTAGACGAAGTCGTCGTTGACGCTTCCGGGGCGTTCGCAGGCGGGGTGGGCGACGACGAGGGGGATGCGGTAGATTTCGTCGTACATGAATTCCCCCTTTTCGATGAGTTTGTGCGCGCCCAAACAGTCGCCGTGGTCGGAGGTGAAGACGACGACGGTGTTGTCGGCCCGGCCGAGGCGGTCTAAGGCGGCGAGGATGCGGCCGACCATGTCGTCAATGAGGGTGCAGTGGCCGTAGTAGCGGGCGGAGATTTCCTGGAAGCCGCGCCAGCCGTAGTCGCCCAGGCCCCACATCTTTTCGATGAGGCGCTGGACATGGGGTTTGCCTTCGAAGGTTTCGCAGTAGCTGGGGTGTTCGGGGATATCGTCCGGGTTGTACATGGAGAAATAAGGCTCTGGAACCAGGCAGGGGGTGTGAGGCCCCCAGAAGTTGGCCCAGAGGAAGAAGGGCTGGTCGCCCCCGTCGAATTGCTCCAGAATGCGGATGGTCTCTTCGGCCACGAAATATTCGATGCAGGACTCGACGGGGCCGTCGTGGAGGGCGAACATTTCCTGGGTGTTGCAGTTGGGGTTGGCGCCGACAAAACGCTCTTTGACGGTGGGGATCTCGAATCCGTTTTCCCGGAGGTAGACTTCGTAATGGTTCGGGCTGTTGTGGGGCGGGGCATTGTAGCCGTTGCCGGGCAGGACGTTTGACGCCGGCCAGGCATATCCGAGGAAGTCCTTGCCGGTAAAGCCCAGGTCGCTGGGGCCGCGTTCCTGATCGACGTGCCACTTACCGGCGTATCCGGACGTATAGCCGGCTTCCTCCAGGTAGTGGTTGATGCCCAGGACGCCTTCTTTCAGGCAGAGGCCGTTGGCGGTTACGCCGTGTTTGTGGGGATAGAGGCCGGTGTAGAAGGAGGCGCGGGCAGGGGAGCAGATGGCGGTGGGGGTGAAGGCGCTGTCGAACCGGACGCCCCGCTGCGCAAGGCCGTCGATGTGGGGCGTTCGGCAGATCGGGTTGAGGCCGTAGGCGGAAACCGTGTCGAGTCGCTGCTGGTCGGTCATCAGGACGAGGATGTTGGGGTTCGTGTTGGGCATAAGGCAGCTCCAGAAGAGGAGAAAGGAAAAGGAGATACGCAGGCTGCAACAGGGTCTGTCGAAGGCAACATGATAGCTCTGTCACCAGAGTGTGTCAACAGGTTTCCTCCGGGAAAGGAAACGGTTCCTAAACCGCTTGACATCGCGGAGTAATTGATTATCTAACAGGTGAGGTGAAGATGACAGACAACGGGCGTATTCGACATTTTTTGAGGAGGGATGCGTTGTGGCGGATTTGAACTTGACGGTCCATGCCGGGCCGCACCGACGGGTACACTGCCCGGTTTCGGTGCTGGTAGAGGCGCCCGAAGGGGTTTCGGGTGTGACGATGGCGGAGTCGGGAGCGCCGGTGCCCTGCCAGGCGCGCGTGGAAGCGGAGGGGCTGCGGGTGAGTTGGATTGTGGAGGATCTGGCGGCAGAGGAGACGGCCGACTATGAACTTGCGTTCGGCGGTGGGGAAGACGCGGCCGAGGGTGGGGTGGCACTCTCGCAGAAGGAGGACGAGGTTGAGGTCTCGATCGGGGGGGACCATTTTACGAGCTACCGGTTTGGCGCGGGTCTGGCCCGGCCGCATCTCTATCCGGTGATCGGGCCGTACGGAGAGGGCGTGACGCGTCGGCTGATCCAGGAAGGGGAAGGAGACCATCACCACCACCGGTCCATCTGGATTTCTCACGGGGAAGTGAACGGGTTCAACAACTGGGCCGAGGGGGAAGCGCACGCGAGGACCGTGCATCGGGAGTTCGAGGCGGTGGAGAGCGGGCCGGTGCTGGGGCGGATTGTGGCAAAAGGCGCGTGGGTGGGAAGCGAGGGGTGGGTGAGCCCCCACCGGACGGACGAGCTGTTAGAGGAGCGGGCGGAGTTTACGTTTTACAATACGCCTCAAGCGGGCCGGATTATCGATCTGCACCTGACGCTGAAGGCGCTGGAGATGGACGTGCTGTTCGGGGATACCAAGGAGGGGGGGTTGGCCTCGGTGCGCGTGGAGGAGTCGATGGATGTTCGGTCCGGACAGGGGGGGCAGATCGAGAATGCGAACGGGGGACGGAACGAGGACGAGACCTGGGGGAAGCGGGCGGCCTGGTGCGACTATTCCGGGCCGGTGAACGGCAAGCGGGTGGGGGTTGCGATTATGGACCACCCGGACAGCTTCAGGCACCCCACGTACTGGCACGTGCGGAATTACGGGCTGATGACGGCCAACCCGTTCGGGCTGTCTCACTATTATAATGATCCGGCGCGGCGGGGCTGGCACGTGCTTTCGCCGGGGGAATCGCTGGTGGGGATCTACCGGTATTACATCCACAGCGGAGATGCCGCAGAGGGACAGGTGGGGGAGCGGTATCACGATTTTGCGCATCCGCCGAAAGTAGAGGTGGGATAGGATATGGCAGACGAGGTTCGGTTCGGGATTGTTGGGCTGGGGATGGGACGGGGGCGGGCGAAGGCGGCGCTGGAGGCTGAGGGGGCGCGGCTGGTGTGCGTGTGCGACCTGCAGGAGGAACGGGCGGTGGAGTTTGCCGAAGAGGCGGGGTGCGACTGGACGGCGAGTCTGGACGATTTGCTGGGGCGTGAGGATATCGACGCGGTGGGGATTTTTACGCCCAGCGGCACCCACTGCGACCTGGCGGTGCAGGCCCTGCAAGCGGGCAAGCATGCGTTCGTGACCAAGCCGATGGATATCCGGGTGGAGAAGTGTGATGCGGCCATTCGTGCGGCCGAGGAGGCGGGGCGGGTTCTGGCGGTTGATTTTGGCAACCGGTATTCAAAGATCAACCGGCAGGTGAAGGCGGCCCTGGACGGGGGAAAGCTGGGGCAGGTGTTCCTGGGGGATGTGCGGCTGAAGTGGTTCCGGAAGCAGAGTTATTACGATGGGGGCTATCCGCCCGGGTGGCGCAGCCGAAAGGAGACGGAGGGAGGGTCGATTGCCAACCAGGGGGTGCATTACGTGGATTTGATCACATGGTTCCTGGGACCGGTGGTGGAGGTCTACGGCCGGATCGGGACGCTGGGGCACCGGATTGAGACGGAGGATGTCTGTATCGCCCATCTGACCTTTCAGAGCGGCGCGCTGGGGCTGATTGAGACCACGACCTCGAATTACCCGAGCCTGGGGACCACAGTGGAGATCAGCGGCACGGAAGGCTCTCTGGTGTGGAAGGACAAAGGGATCGAGTTGTTCCAGACCGTAGATGAGGAGCAGGTGGATGTGGAGGGAATCGAGGTGCCGCCGGCGCCGGGGAATATTATCGAGGATATGGTCTCTGCGATTACACAGGGCACCCGGCCGGCCGTGCCGGGTGAGGAAGGGCGGAAGTCGGTGGAGATTTTCACGGCGGTGTACGAGTCGGCAAAAACCGGGCAACCGGTGGCGCTGGATCAGCAATAAGACAAGGAACTACAGATAAACGCGAATGAACACAGATAATTCCTGGAGTTGTACTATGGTTGAGCAGAGCGAGCTTCCGCATATTGTGCTGATTACGACCGACCAGCAGCGGGGCGATTGTACCGGGATCGACGGGCATCCGATCCTGGAGACGCCGCACTTAGACCAGCTGGCGAACGAGGGGGTCTATTTTCCAAAAGCCTACTCGCCCTGCCCGGTCTGCGTGCCGGCACGGATGGTGATGATGACCGGGCAGTCGCCCTACAGGACGGGGTATTTCTCGAACTCGAGCCAGTCGCTGGCGGAGATGGAGACGCTGCCCCGCATTCTGGGGAGATTGGGCTACCAGACGCAGTTGATCGGCAAGGCGCACTTCTCGCCGCAGCGGGCGCGGCTGGGGTTTGACAATACGATTATCAACGAGTCGGGACGGTACCGGGAGGGAGACGATTTTCACCGGTGGCTGATGAAGACGCCTTATGCCGGGCAGGAACGGGCGACGAGCATTGGGAATAACGATGTGTTTGCGCGGCGGTCGGTGGTGCCGGAGACGCACCATGTGAATACGTGGACGGCGAATGAGTGTGTCGATTTTCTGGACCGGCGGGACCCGACCTGCCCCTTTTTCCTGTGGATGTCGTTTTCCCGTCCGCATTCCCAGTACGACCCGCCGGCGCCTTACGATGCCTGGTACGACCTGGCGGATGTGCCGCCTCCGGTTCAGGCGCCGGGCGATGACTTTCTACCTCCGGGGCTTGGGGAGATGCCCGGGCGCTACGACTGGGACCGGATGTCTGCCAAACAGGTTGCCAAAGCACGGCAGCACTACCTGGGGCAGATTACCCACATCGACCACCAGATCGGCCGGTTTTTTGCCGCGCTCCGGTGGAAAGGACTGTGGGATAATACGCTGGTGCTGTTTACGTCGGACCACGGCGATATGATGGGGGATTACGGGCTGTTTTTCAAAGGACACTTTTTTGAGGGGTCCGGCCGGGTGCCGATGATTCTCCGGCCCCCGGGGTCCTGGGAGGGGGCGATCCCGGCGCAGCGGTATACGCATCCGGTGTCGCTGGTGGATGTGCTGCCTACGCTGGTGTCGGCGGCGGGCGAGGTTCCGGATCACGTGGAGGGAATTTCGCTGCTGCCCGCGCTTCGGGGTGAGGACCCAATTGGGAATCGGATTTTCCACGGAGAGATCGGCGGAGAAGAGGCGCGGCACCACTGCCTGACGGACGGGCGGTTCAAATATATGTGGTTCCGGCTTGGGGGCGTAGAGTACCTGTTCGATCTGGAGAAAGACCCGCAGGAGGTGAACAACCTGGCGGGGGATGAGGAGGGGGTGCGTCCCTGGAGAAACCGGCTGCTGGAGATCTTAGAGGCCCGGCGCGACCCTGCGGCCGAGGAAGGGAAACTGGCGCCGACGCCTTACGAGCCCACCCCCGAAGCGCGGTTGCGGGCGATGGATCCGTTTGGGAGAAGACCTTATTAAAAGATGACCGAATCTCTGGAAGCGCAACTGGGCAGGCTGTTGGCCGGGCGAGGGTGGACCCTGGCGGTGGCCGAGACCACGACGGGCGGGCTGATCTGTTCCCGGATTGTGGGGGTGCCGGGCAGTTCGGCCTTTTTTGAGCGGGGCGTGGTGGCCTATAGCAAGGCGTCCAAGGTGGAGATGCTGGGGGTGAGCGAAGCGTTTTTAGAGACGCACGGGGCTGTGAGCGAGGAGACGGCGGCCGCGCTTGCCAAGGGGGTGCGGCAACTCAGCGGGGCCACCTTAGGGCTGGCCGAAACCGGGATTGCCGGTCCGGTGCAGCGGCGGTCGCCCAAACCGGTCGGGTCGGCCTGGATTGCCCTGGCCGCTGTGGGGGGCGCCCGGTGTGAAGCCTTTGTTTTTGAGGGGGACCGGCAGGCGATTCGGGATCAGATTGCCGAGCAGGCTCTGGCCCTGGCCGTCTCCTGGATGGAAGATGGGGTCTTTTGCCCTTGACTTTGAATCAGAATTTCTATAAATTGTTTGTCCAGCTTAGGTCTTCCCCATTTTATGGTATCGATTTCAGAGGCAAAGATCCGAAGGCCACGGTCTTTGCCTTTTTTGGTTTTCGAACCCCGTCCAAGGAGGGTGTATGGCAAAAGAAGAAAAAGTAACGCTTGAAGGCATTATCGAAGATACCCTGCCCGATGGGCAGTATATGGTTGAAGTGGAAGGTGGGCATAAGATTCTGGGGTATTCCTCGGGTAAGATGCGCAGGAACAATATTCGGGTTCTGGTTGGAGACCGTGTGACCATCGAGACCTCGCCCTACGATCTTAACCGCGGCCGGATCGTCTGGCTGCACAAATTGCCGACTACAGACGAGCCAGGCTCCGGCCCCCGAAAACCCGGAGGCCGCGGACGAGGACGGCCGCGGAAGAGACGCCGCTAGCCAACGTCATGTTTCGCCGGCCGAATGTGTCTGACCGTGCGGTGGGCGGAATTTGTGATCCTTTTATATATATCAGGTGATACGGTCAGGTCGTTGCGCTGGTCGTAACTTCAATCTCAGTACATTCCAACTACTCCAACTACTTTGTAAAATTCAAGCATTCAGACGATTTTGCTATCCCTGCAGGGGCGGATTTTTAAATCCGCCCCTGACCTGTTTTCGGGCGATAGCTTTCCTTGATGGCGTCGAGATCCCGGATGATCATCGCCCGCTCTTCGGACAGGCGGTTCAGGTAGTAGACACGTTTGCGCGGCAGGATCAGGCTCTGCCACAGGGGCCATTTTTGTAAGATGTGCTCGTCGAACAGGAGGGTGATGAGCCCGCTGACGGGAAGTGTGAGCCCGTAGATGAGGGCGCTTATAAGATCCGTCAGCAGGTAGGCGGCACCTCCCAGGATCAGGTACCAGAGTGGGAAGAAGATGGCTCCGACCGTTACTTTGATGCTTCCTATGGTTTCGAGTTCGTCCCGATGGGGGCGCACAAAAATCCTGGGGAGGTAATAAGGCAGGGCGTTGTGGATGAACCCGTAGAGCACCAGTGGGGAGGTGAGCAGGGCGAGGAGCAGGCGCCCGGCAGGGGGAGATGACGATGGGAGGGTGTCCGAGGAGAGACGGAGGCGCCGGAGTTTGCGGTGGTGCGTGCGCAGGCGCCGGGTAAAGGTCTGCACCAGTTCGGGGTCGGTATTGGAAAAGTGGTGAACGGCGTGGATGATTTCCTGCTGGGCCTGGAGTTCCCGGCTGAGTTCGGCCGAGTCCGGAGTTTCGGTCGCGAGGGTCTCGGTGTAGATGGCGGAGAGGTCGGTGATGACGGCTTCGAGGTCCGGGTTGTCGATATGCCGGGTGAGGGCGGTGAGTCGCTCGTGGATGTGCGCGGTCAATTCCTGTTCCCCGGTGTGATGGTTATCCTTTAGAAAGGGGCCGGCTTCGATGGGCTCGCCTAAGTGGACGGCCACGTTGCCCCGGAAGAGGCCGGGGTCGGAATAGGTGAGGCCCACGGGAACGATGCAGATGCCGGCCCGGCCGTCGGCTTCGGTCCTGAGGGCGATGCGAGCGGCGCCCGGCTTTAACTCGCGCACTTTGCTTTGCGCATGGCTTGTGCCTTCGGGGAAGATCACCAGGGAGCCGCCCTCCTGGAGGATCTGGCAGGCGAGGCGCAGCATGTCCCGGTTGCCGGCTGTTTTGGATCCCTTATCCCGGGTGCGGGCAACAGGGATGACGCCGAGCTGGCGCAGAAACCAGGCATGGAGGGGATTTTTGAAGAGGGTGCTTTTGCCCAGAAAGCGCGGCATGGCGCCCGGCAGGTAGCGCCCGAGGATCAGGGTGTCGAGCATTTCGTTGGGGTGGTTGGCCGCGAAGATCAGCGGACGGTCTGAGGGGATCCGGTCCTGTCCTCTTATGTCGATTTTGCGGAAGAAGACCCAGAGGACAAACCGGGCGATGATACGAAGGATGCGAAGGAGCATGGGTGAATCCAATGCGGTGTGGATGGCTCGACGGGGGCGCTATTCGACCCGGGCGCCTTCGAAGCGCCAGTGGAGCCGTGAGGCGCGGGCCTCCTCGACGTTGACTCTGGACAGCAGCAGCGCGCCCAGGATGAAGAGCACGATGAGCGAGAGGATGGCGTGGCGGCCCGAGCCGGTGGCCTGGGCTACGGTCGCGAAGATGAACGGTCCCCAGATGGCGGAAAATTTGGAGAAGACGGAGTAGAAGCCGTAGAATTCGGCAGAGGCGGCTTCGGGGATCATCGATCCGTAGAGGCTGCGGCTGAGCGCCTGGGTGCCGCCCATGACCAGGCCCACGGCCGCGCCCAGGATAAAGAAGTGGACCGCCGCGCCTTCGGGCATAAAGTAGGCGCTGATGACCACCAGGCTCCACATCCCCAGCGCGACCAGCACCGCTTTCTGCGCGTCCGTTCGGTCGGCCAGGACGCCGAAGATGAGCGCGCCGAAGAAGGCGACGATCTGGACGATGAGGAGGGTGACCATGATGGCGGTGGTGCTCAGCTTGAGGGTGCCGGTGGCGTAGATGGAGGCCATGTTGATGACGGTCTGGACGCCGTCGTTGTAGATCATGTAGGCCACCAGGAAGAGCAGGAGCTGCTTGAAGCCCAGGAGCTTGCGGACTGTGGCCCAGGTGCGCCCGAACCCGATTCCGGCATAGGCAAGGGGCTTCGGGACGCTTTGATAGCCGGGGGGCAGGGGCTGGGCCTGTCCGGTTTCCCGCAGGCGAGAGAGGGCGAATACGGTGAAGCCGAACCACCAGAGCCCGGCCATGACCATGGCCAGTTTGACGGCGGTCTCTAAGGAGATGCCTACCGCCGCGTGACCGGACACCAGCCCCAGAGCGATGGCGAACTGCAGGCCGCCGCCGATGTAGCCGTAAGCGTAGCCCTTCGCAGAGATCCGGTCGATGGTATCCGGGGTGGTGATGTCGGGGAGGAAGCCGTCGTAAAAGACGTTGGCGCCCACAAAGCCCACCTGGCTGAGGAGAAAGAGAACCATGGTCAGCATCACGTCGCCGGTTCCCACAAAGCAGAGCAGGGTGGCAAACAGCGCCCCCCCGTAAGCGAAGACGCGAAGAAAACGCTTCTTGGCGGCCGAAAAATCGGCGATTGCGCCCAGCATGGGGGTGAACAGGAAGATGAGGAAGGCGCCGAAGCTGACCAGGTAGCCCCACAGGACCTGGCCGTCGTAGGGACGGCCGAAGATGAGATAACCATCCTCCGGGACAATGGATTTGGCGAAATAATGCGGCAGCAGGGCGGCTGCGGTGGTGGTGAAGTAGGCCGAGTTCGCCCAGTCGTACATGGCCCACCCAACAATGGTCCGACGGTCATTTTTCACAGAAAAATCTCCGAGAAACACCATACATCGTGAAGAAACACCGTAGGGGCGGGGTCTCCCCGCCCCTACGGGTGATCAGAAGATCTGCGCAAACCTCATGTACAATCCCGTGTCGTTTTCCGAGACGCCGTAGTCGACCCGAACAACGGTGCTGTACCAGTAGAAGCGAAGGCCCCCGCCAACCCCCGTTCGCCAGTCGTTCAGCGATGGTCCGTCCGACCGGCGGAAGGTCTGTCCGATGTCGCCAAACAGGAGCAGGCCCAGGTAGAGGTTCTGCTTTTTGGAGACGCGGACACCCCGCCACCGCAGTTCGCTGTTGAACAAGATCCGCCCTTCCCCACGCCCCCTGGCTCTGGGCAGCCCTCGAATCGTTTTGCTTCCGCCCAGGATGGGTTCCTCATAAAAGGGCAGGCTTCCAAGTGTGAGGGATGCGTTGGCCCGCTGCGCGAAGACCCATCGTTCCCGCAAGGAGAGGAAGTGCCGGTGTTCGTAGCTTATGAGCCCTCCGTTAAAGCTGCCGCCCTTCCCAAAACTGTATTCGATAAGGAATTCTTCCAGAAGCCCCCGCGTGCTGTTGATGTAGTCGTCGCGGGTATCGTAACGCAGCGCGGTGTTGATCTGGAAGAGGCTTCCCCCACTTGCGCCCGGGGGATCCAGCAGGGAAAGGAGGCTGCCGGTGGTTGCGTTGGGTGTGATGCGGTTGCGCCCGCTTCGAAACCCGAAACGCAGCCGCCAGGGAATACGCAGGTCGCGTATCCACATCAGCATCAGAGTGGGATATCGCTGTTTGAAGGTTTTCTGTGCTTTGGTGTAAGCCTCCAGTTCCCGGTCTGTAAGTTCGCCGGTGTAGTTGGCGAAGTCCTCTTTTTCATAGTTAAGTTCAATTTCGAGCCGGTGACCCGGCCGCAGGTGGGGCATGTCCGCACTGAGGCGATGCACCCACTTTCCTTTGGTGGTGAAGAAGGCCTGGAGGCCGTAGGCCCTGCGGTAGGGCATGCTGACACCGTCGTAGTCGAACAGGCTGAGACGGAGGCCGTAGCCGGCGCCGTCGTCCGAGCTGAAGTTGAGCAGGGGAAGGGCCGTGAACCGCTTTCCCACGGTTTCATAGGGGCGGTCTTCGGCACGGGCTTCGCGCGCGAATACGGCTATTGCCACCAGGAACATCCCCGTAGTCCATTTAAAAGCGCCTGCCATCGACCTCCCTTTTTGATCTGTTTGCACCCATCAGGGCCCGGCTGTTACAGAATGTAAGACCCGGGATGATAAGATGTCAACACAAAAGGAAGGCCGGTGGTGGGGTTCAGGTTGGAAGTCCGCTTTGTTGATCTCCGACGGTTTGCCGGGGGAGAAGAGCAGGACGTGGTTGATCCTGTCGCGGCCAGATGTGACCGATACCTGGTCGAATCCGCAGTAGTCCATCAACGCCCCGTATACGTCCGGCGTGTAGTAGTGCGCTTTGTAGCCCATGTACCGACCGGAGAGGGCATAGGATTTGGGGGTAAATGCGTCTGAGACAAAGAGGCCGTCCTGGCGGATATTTTCGCGCACCCATTTCAGATGGCGTATGAGGTCGGTTTTGGGCAGCCACCCGGAGAGGCCCACAAAAAGGATCAGGTCGTAGGGCGAAGCGGTTTCAAACCTGCTGCGCAGGTTTCCGTCTGTGAGATCGCCCTGCAGGAACTCAAAGCGGATGCCGAGCCTTTCGGCGCGTGCGGTCAATGCGCCGGCAAGACGACGGTGGGGGTCGAGATCGGCAGCGACCAGGCGGACCTGCGCCAGGGCTTCCGGTGTGCGGCGGGCGATCGCCTCCAGCGGTCGGAACAGGTCGTAGGCAAATCCGCTGGGCGCGGTGAAGATGCGGATCTCCCGGCCTGTTCGCAGCCGTTTTTCCAGTTCGGGTTCAAGCTTTTGGGTCAGGATCTGCAGCCGATCGTACACGGCCCGGTGAAGGGGGTATTCCAGAAAGATGCGATCCGGAAGCCCGCAGGGTTTGTCGTCCCGGTCGTAGATGGCGCGCATAACACCGGCGGAGTATCCCTCTCTGAGGAACAGGCGCCCGAGTTTAGAGAACAGAAAGGTCGGCTCCCGCCAGGCCCCGTGAAACCACTTTCTCACCAGGTAGCGGATGAGGTATCGGTGGTTGCGTATCTTTGCCCAGACGCTGCCGTTCGTAAGTATTGTGGGGGTCGTTCCCAACGGGACCTTCCGGCACATTTTTGCGCTCTGCCAGCCCAGGATGGAGGGTCTGAGCAATTCAATGATGGTCCGCAGGGTCTCTCCCGGTGTCAGGTTGTCTACCTCGATGCGGTGAACCGCACCGGGCGAACGGTAGTGTTCAAAAGCCTCCAGAGCTTTCAGGTACATGGCCCTTGCCTGCGCAAGATCGACCCTGTTTTCATGCCGGTCGATTTTCCGGCCCCGGGAGACGATGCGTTTCAGCGCGGTATCCGAGGAGAGATCGAGGAAGATCACGATATCCGGGAGCCATACTGCTCGAAGGCCCAGGTATCGCGTCAGGCGATGGACCCATCTGAATTTTTCGAGGCGGAGGAGGCCGGTCGGGTTCTCTTCCGGCAGAGGGTTTCCATCCAGCACGTATTCGAATACCGCCTTCAGGTCACCGGCGTGGGGCAGCGTGCGGTGGACGCCGTTGCCGGCAGGGCATAGATAGTTTGCCGCCCGTCCTGCGGTGGACAGGAGGAGGTTGCCGTCGCTGACCATGACGTCGGCGGCGTATTGTAGCCCAAGCCTGCGGGCGGCATCTGCCTGGAACATCATTTGTAGCAGCTTTAAAAATGGATATATACGACGGCTATCTACAACGCGCTTTGTCTGCCTTTTGAACCAGGTGGAGAGCCGAGCGGTGAAGGGCAGGCCGTCCGGATGGAACCCGGGCGCCAGGTGATCCTCGCCGGCCTCGACGACCCGGAACGCGTCGCCGGTGGACCCCACCCGCAGGTTCAGTTCCGAGGCAAGGATGGTGGGCAGGGATGAGGTGATCGTGCTTTTGCCGCTTCCGTCGATTCCTAATATGCAGATGTGAAGGGCCATGACAGACCTCTCTTAACAGGGATGTGGATGGTGGATGGTGGATCGAAGGCCGTTTGGCCGGTGATCGCTTGACCACGAATAGTCGGGCCCGGGCACGAAGGCCAGAGTTCCGGCGACCTGGATTTTCATTCTGTTATGGAAGACCAGGGGGTCTTCGTCGAGGAAAAAGTCAACGGAATCGCGATTTATCAGACGGATATCCACGCGGTCCGATTCTACGAGTCGAATCCGCAGCCCTTTTTCGGCAAGACGGCGGGGTGAAAGCGCCAGGAAGAGCGATGCATATCGTCCCCGGTATGGAATGAAGTTGAGCGACACTGCCGAATTTTCTGCACGGACGTCCGGATGGCAGGGCAGCGCTTTGAACGGGAAGTTGATGGCTGCGCCGGCGAGCAGGCGCATGGATTCGGTATGTTCTCTCAGGCGTATTTCTATGACCTCGACATGTCGGGGGCGCAGTGCGCACAGAGCGGACCGGATGAGCAGGGCGAGGCCGTATTCCAGTTGTGTCAGCCTTTCGATGCCCAGAAGGGAGGCCGCCCCCCTGTACAGGCGGGGAAACCGGCGGTGACAGAATGCCAGGTCCCGGGGGATACGGCCGAACTGCCCGAATCCTCCCAGGGTCGCCGCGTATCGGATTTCGGGGGCGGCATTTTTTTTGCCTATTTCGTAACGCATGACACAGCAGGGGGCGGTACGGTCGGCACGGAGGTTGGCCGCGATGCCCTTCAGACCCGTTTCCGGTTCGCGAGGGATGCCGAATTGCCTGGCCAGGAGATTTCCCGAGCCCATTCTGAGGCATGTGATCCGAACACGGTCCGGGCCCGGCAGGCGGCCGGGTTCGCAGTTTTCACAGATGCCTTCGATGGCGGCGCGAAGAGTGCCGCCGCCACCGCCGGCGATGATCAGCGCAGGGGTATCCTCTGCAGCCAGGAATGCAGCCGCTTCTGTTTTTGTACGGCGGTGGCTTTTTACGGTCTTGACTTTCAGGTCCGTTTCGCGCCCCAGGCATTCTGTGAGCACGGTGTGGAGCCGGGCAACGATTGTGTCGCTGTGGCCCGTGGCGGAGGACGTGTTGATCAGGAAGAGGGTGCGTTTGACCATGGCGGCCGGCTCCTTTTTAATCGGATGCCAAACTTGGGGCGCGGTCTCCCCAAGCATTCGGCTGCTTTACCGATTTGTGGTGATCCATCAGCGGTGTTTTTTTCCAGGCGAAGGCCGCAAGCGGGGGAAGCAGTACCAGGGTTCCAAACGCGCAGGTGAGCATGGTGAGCGAGATCAGCCAGCCGAAGTTCTGGATGGGGGTGAATCCGGAGAAGGAGAAGACGATGAATCCCAACACGTTGGAGGCCACGTCGAAGCAGATCGCTTTGCCTGCGGTGAGCATGGTGCGCCGGGTTGCGCCTTCGAGGGTATGCCCCGTTGCCTGCTCTTCCTGAAGCCGGCTGAAGAAGTGGATGGCAAAATCGACGCCGATGCCCACGGCGATGGCGGTGATGATGGCCGTGACGATGTTGAGGCGGATGCCGAAGAGGCCCATGACGCCGAAGGTGATGAGGGTGGCCACGGCGAGGGGCGCTACGCTGAGGAGCCCCTTTAAGGGGGATCGGAAGGCCAGGGCGCAAAAGAGGAAGACCAGGCAGATGGCCGCTATGATGTTGTAGACCTTGCCGATGGCAATGTAGTGGTTCTGGGCAATCCAGAGCAGGGCGGCCCCGCCGAATTCGACGTTGAGGTGTGCGGGGAAGTGTGCGCGCGCCAGATCCTGCAGGCGGTGGTAGAGTTCCGCTTGCTCTTCCTGATCGGTGGCCGTGACCATCACGGTGACCCGGGCCCGGCGATGGCTTTTGTCTACCTGTGTAGCCAGGTCCCGCTCGCCGCCGGATGCGGCATAGAGGTGAAGGGCGCGCTCTATTTCAAGTTGGGACCCGGGGACCGTGAAAGGGATCACGTTTTTTTCGTGCAGGGTTGAACCGAGCGCATCGATGATGGAGCGTGAGCCGGTCACTTTGGGCAGTTTTTCGACGGCCTGCTGAAAATTGAAGAGCGTTTTTAAGAAGGCCGGGTGATTTACCGCACCCGCGTGGTTCCCTTCTACCATGATGTTGAAGTAGCGGCATCCGGTAAAATGGTCGTTAAAGATTCGTGTTGCGTCTCGAACCGGATGCTGCTGTGGGAAAAGTTCGACGGGATCCAGACCCAGCCGGATGCGTGTTATGCCGAAGCCGGACACCAGGATCAGCAGGAGCGTTATGCCCATTACGAGACGTCTGCGTTTCAGAGAAAAGGTTCCCAGGCTGAGGAGGATCCGGTCGCCCGGGCCGGGCCGGTGTTTCTGTTGATCCTTTTTCGGTTGCTTTAGAAAGGTGAGAACCGCAGGGACAAGAATGAGCGCCAGCAGCGCGGCGGAGAGGATGCCGGTGGCCGCAAAGACACCGAACTCCCGGATGGAGGTGACCCGGAATACGAGCAGCGTCAGGGTGCCGATGACCGAGGTGAGGCCGGTTAAGAGGATGGGCGGGCCGAGGCGCTGAAGCAGTCGGTGGACCGTGAGTACTTCGTTGTGCCGATGGATTACGTGGATGCCGTAGGAACTGGCAGCGGCGACCAGGAGAATGGGGATGGTGGAGGTGACGACGTTCAGGCGGACGCCGAGGTGGCCCATCAGCCCGAGGGTCCAGACGATGCTGAGCAGGATGACGAGGAGGGGGAGCGCCACGCCCCGCAGATTTCGGAAGGATGCAAAGAAGCCGGCAAGGATCAGGGCCAGGGCCAGGGGCAGGAGTACCTGGAGGTCGCCTTCGATGCCGTCGTCGATTTCCTGCGCGACGGTGAAGTCACCGATGGCATAAATCCGTTCCGGCCCTTCAAACCTCCGGACGATGTCGCGGACCTGCCGGGCGACCGTGGTCTGGTCGGCGGTTCGGGCGATTCGGACCAGGATGCGGGTCATGGATCCGTCTTTTGAGACCAGGCGTCCTGCGGGAGAATCATCGGAGAAGATTTGCTTGCGGTAGGCGTCGATTGCGCCGGGATGTTCCAGGAGTTCTGTGAGAAGCGTAGATGGACCCGGACGCGGGTTGTCGATCTGCGGGGCCGGGAGGGTGGCGAGGCTGGTGACCCCATCTTGCGGCACTCCCTGGACGGTGGCCAGGGCGTCCGAAATTCGTTTCACCTTTTCCAGGCTTTCGGGCGAAAACAGGGCGTTGCTCTGAACGGCGACCACCATGATCTGTTCGTTGCCGAAGACTTTCTCAAAACGCGCGTTGGTGCGAATGATGGGATCGCTTTCCGGGAGGTCCCCTTCGTAGTTGTTACGGGTTTCCAGGCGGGTTATGCCAAGGGCCAGGAACAGAGTGATGAGGGCGCACCCCAGAATGATGGATCCGGGATACCGAACGATGATGCCGGCCAGGCGGTTCATAACAGTCCTCCAAAATCGGTTTAAGGTCGGGATCTTCCTTTCAATTCGTCTTTGACAACAGAGCGGATACTGTCTATCTTCTTAACAGGATGTGTGAAGGAGCTGTAAAGCCCCTTCGCGTCACCCGCCCGGTCGTTAGCCTTCTCCTTACCAGGGGTCGATGGCTAACGGCCTTTTTTTATCTGTGTTAGAAACGTACGGTCATACCTCCAGATACCAGGCGGCCGACTTCCGGGGCGCCGATGAAGCTCTGGTGTTTGTTGTTGAACAGGTTGCTGGCGTTGAGGCTGAATGTCATCGTGGCATTCGAGGCGCTCAGGGGCAGGTCGTAGGCCAGGTTCAGATCGAAGACCGTGTGGGATTCTATATCTCCCACGTAGACTCCCGAATTCATGGGGAAGGCGTCTTTTACTCGCAACCGGCCGCTCAGCCGGAAAGGGAAGGCCCGGTAGGCCGCTCCCAGGCTGAATTTGTTGCGCGGCGCGTTGAGGGCGATGTCGCCGATTCCATCCAGGTTTTTGAACAGGTCCTTGCTCACAAAAGAATAATTGCCGCTGAAGGACCAGGTGGTGTTGGGATAATAGCCAAACCCGAGATCCAGGCCATAGAGTGTGACTTCGCCGAAATTCCGGTAGGTGAGCATGACCGCAGCCGGGTCATTCGCCTGCTCAGGCGAGACCGTGCCGTAGGGGATAGAAGCGGCGCCTGCCACGAAGAGCCGGGTGAGTTCATCCACAGCCGTGCCGTTTCCATTGCCTCCCTGCTGGGGGGCGTCCAGGACGGTCAGCGCTGTGGCCAACTGCGCCGCCGAAGGGTCCTGCAAGGCCCGGCTAAATGACGCCGCCAGTGCGGGGGTGAGCGCGTCGGGGTCCAGAAAGACGTTGGGGGTTTCTACCCGCAATGGACCGACAAAGTCTTTTGTCCGGGTCCGGTACAGATCGGCGCTTACCAGCAGCTTGTTGTTAATCACGCCCTTATAGCCCGCTTCGAAGGTCTGGGTGATTGTGGGCTTCATTTTGAGAATATCGGTGACTCCCTTTGCCGGGTCCTGGACGGGGTCAAATCCTTGAGTCTTCAGGTTTAATGTGCGCATGGTGTTTTTCAACCCGGGCAGGGCTTTGGGCACGATTCCATCGAACGCGACGGCCAGGACTTCGGCCTGCTGCGCCCCCTGGGTCTGAGCCTGGTCTGCGGGCACACCGGCGGCAATAAGCTGCTGCGCGACGGCGCCGGCGGCGGCCTGTTTGAAGGTGGGCAGAAATGCGTTCAAGACCGCTCCCCGGCCGATGCCCCACATGATGTTGGTAAACTGGGGATCGTGCAGGGGGATGTGCTGCTCAGGAGAGAGTCCGGCAACGGGCGCAAACGAGGAACGGAATGTGGGCAGGCCGTCGGCGTCGCGGTTGAACGTAAACCCGTTGGCGACGCCCTGTGTGCGAACGTCGATGTTCGGGCTGAATCCCAGGACCGGCTGGAAGTTCGCCCCCAGCTTGAAGGCGTCGGGGGTGGCTATCAGGTCCAGGAAGAGCTGGTTGCTGGTTGGGGTGCTGAAAGCCCGGTTATAGGTCAGGCGCAGGGTCTGGCCGGGCACGGGTTTGATGACCAGGGCCGCGCGAGGTGAAAAGACCGGGTTTTCGATGTGGTTGTGGTCGTCGATGCGGCCGGCCAGCACCAGGTCCAGGTTTTCGCCCAGTGTGGTCTGGCTTTGCAGATAAAATCCGTACTCGTCGATGTTGTCCTTGTCTTCGTTCGCTCCGTTGATGGTGCCTTCCGTCTTCGGGCGGGTGCGCAGCACGTCAACGCCGTAGGTAAACCGCTGGCGTTTTACCGGTTCAACTGCATGCTGGAGCTGGAAGACCATAAGACTCGACTTGTCTACCATCCGGGACCCTCTGCTCAGGAGCGTGGTGTTTCCCGCATCGTTGCGGTTGTAAAATATCTGTGCGAACCATTCCCTGTAGGTTACCCGGGTCTGTAGAAACGTGTACTTCCAGCCATCGGCCTGGGCGGCTCCCAGACCGGTCAGTTCGATGTTGTTGGCCTCGGTATAGCCGGCCGATACAATGGCGGTGAACTCGTCGGTGGGTCTGAAGTCGAACCGCACTTCTCCCGTTTTTCGCTCCAGGTCGTAATTCCGGGGGTTGGAGCCGTGGACGCGAACCTCGGTGGGGTCTTCATATTTCCAGTCTGTGCCGGCGTAATACTGGCCGGAGATTTTATAGCCGACCCTGCTGTTAACGCTGCCTGCATGGCGGAGGGAAAAGGTGCGCAGGCTTCGTTCTCCACCGCCAACGCTGACCGTTGTGCCCTCCGAGCCGAAGGGAGACCGGGTGATGATGTGCATGACGCCGTTGGCGCTGTTGGGGCCATACAGCGCCGATCCGGGGCCCAGCACCAGTTCGATCCGTTCGATGTCTTCGCCGGTGAGGGGGATGAAATTCTGGACGTTGACCCGCAGCGAGGGCACCCAGGCGATGCGGTTGTCCACAAGGACCATCAGCGCCCCTGAAAACACGTTGTTGAACCCCCGCACAACCGTATTGCTCTGCGCCAAACCGGTTTGAGCGTGATCCACGGCGGGGGCCGCTTTCACATATTCCGCCACGCTGAGTGCGGAACGGTCCCGGATTTCCTCTGCCTCCACAATTGCAACCGAGGCCGGGGACTCCAACGCCTTCTCCTGCCTGCGGGAAGCCGAGATGACGATCTGCTCCTGAAGCCGGATGGCTTCGGACTGCAGGACAAAGTTGACCTCGGCCGCGCTACCGGCTTCTATCCGCACATCCTTTCGAATGGCCGTGCGGTAGCCGATGAAGGAAACGGTGATCTGGTACATGCCGACCGGCAGATTTTCAATCCGATAGACACCTTCGATATTCGTGATGGCGCCGACGGTACCTGGCATTGCAGGACTCTGTGCCACCACGTTGGCGCCGGGAAGCGGTTCGCCCGTCGCGTCGGTTACACGTCCCAGAATTCCGCCCTGGTCCTGGCCAGTGGCCTGGGCGAATGCCATGCCGGTCCAGAGTGCGAGTACAGTGCAGAGGACCCTGGTTTTCATGGAGCACCTCCTGGTGTGAGTAAACCTGCTGGTGACTGGGGAAAAAGTGGATCTACAGGGTGACGCCGGAGGGAGAGGCGGCGCTGCGGGCACAAGAGTCAGCACCCAGTACGACACTTTTCACACAGTCTGTACCCTTGTTAGACAGCGGCTCATGGAGTAGCGAATAAGGCCTTGTCGAGATGCTCGTGCGCAAGGGTCTCGATGAGAGATCGGATTGAATGACTTGCACCGATTTCTCCCGTTTGGGACCGCCCCTACCGGGCGATCAGCATTGTCAGCCGATGCGGCTCGGTGGTGGACGGGTAATGTATGAGGATGTCCTGCTTGCCGTCCTTGTTGAGATCCACCAGCCAGGTGTATTCCTCGTCGTTGGATATGGCGACCGCCATCTTCTGAGGCCGCCGGGCGAACAGGTCCGGCCCCGGCACGCCGACATAGACGTGCAGTTCCCTATAGGTCCACTCGATAAGCAGATCAGAGCGGCCGTCGCCGGTCACATCCCCGATGAGCAAAGTCCTGTTGAACGCGCGCAGGTAACATTTTTGTGTCTTTCGGCTTTCGTGCGTCCCCCCTCGAAGCACCAGGTCCAGTGGCACCCACCCCGGCTCACTATGGCTGGGCGAGCCGTCTAACTGGATTCTGCGGGTGGCGTTGGGTTTGTCGGGGAGGCCCCCTTCAATGCGGTAGAACTCGAGATCCAACCAGATGTCGTCGCCCATGAACCCTTTGAATCTCTTGAAGAGGCTGCTCTCGAGGTACCCGACCTCGATGGTTGTGACCATCAGGTCGACCTGGCCGTCGCGATCGAGGTCGTGCCGGTCCATCCCGAGCTGGATGCTGCCGTCCGACTGGATCGCGGTGTCGACGCCCCGTGCGAACACGGTGCCGCCATCGGCTGTTGGCGTGCCAAAATGTACCTCGTAGGCGGAATGCTTGCTGGAAATGCTCGTGCCCTCAAGCGAGAAAACCACCAGGTCGGCGACGCCGTCGCCGTTCAGGTCGGTTAACGAGTGCAGCACCCTCCCCAGCATGTCTCCGGTGGCGAGCGAGGAGAGCTGGTCAGAGTCGAATGCCACATCGGTCGTGAAGGTCTTGGCCACCGGGGCAAACAGCCCACGCTTGTCCTGGTGATGAACCTCGAAGTGGTCCTCGTTCCAGAACACCAGGTCGCTGCGACCATCTCTGTTGTAGTCCATCTCGTGGACACGGCCCTGACCCCAGGGGTTGTATCGATATCCGTCGGCGCCGTAGATCCTGCCCATCTCGGTGGAGGGGCCGATCTTCACTGGATCGGCGAACGCACCGTCGCTCATCTGGATGAACACCCAGAAGCCATCGAAGTCCGGCACGACCAGGTCGTCGCGGTCGTCGTCGTTCACGTCCCGAGTGACGTCTACATGGGGGATTTCGCCTCTGCGAGGCGGGTTGAAGTTGGAAGTAACCGCCACCAGCGCGCGTTCGGTCGCCGATTCGGGATCGAACCAGTTCAGGCGGCCGCGCTCGTAGGTGACCAACCGGTCGCGTCCTCCGATATTGGCCACGTCGACGAACAACACTTCGGGACGCAGCGTTGCGTCGAGTCTCGGCACCCAGGTGCCGTCGCCGAACGCGAAGATGCGCAAGCGGCGGTCGTCGTTCTCGTTGATGTTCACCACGGCAAGTTCCGCGATAGCGCCACCGAGAAGGAATCCCGTTAGAACGGTCTGGCGTTTCGCGGAGCCGGTGACGACCTCGTACTGCTCGAAAGTGAACTGCGCGGCGGCAGGCGTGCCCGAAATCGCGGGTATGGGGTCCGCCAGCCCAATGGTGCAGGTGATGAGGGCCAAGGTTCTAACCCGCATCGTCCACCTTCGGACTGAATGTCTCATCAGAACCTCCTTACGGGGCGTAAGTCGCGCCGTGTGATGCACGGCCTTACCATTCTATGACTGTTCAAATTCTTTTATATTAAAATCTATATGTAAAATTAATTAATGGAATTGCTTTCTGAGCAGAGCTATTTTTATTGCCCATTGCAAGAGCAATCAAACCTTCTGGTATAACCTTAATATTCCCCAGAAAACTATTTTGCGATTTATGAGCGTTTCGTGCATACGATCGATACATTAACCAAAACCCGCCAGTTGCCCCTGTGGCACTTGCGGCTAAATATAATGCACTGTTATCCGCATCTTCCGAAGATACAAGATAAGCAATGCCTAATCCAAGCAACCCCCCTGCCAGTTCGCTTAGTCTAATCAGGTTTCCTCGGTCAGTAGAGAAGTCTTTACCCATCAATAATTTGTGCCCCAACCCGAGCCCGACTATAGCCCCAAGCATAGATGCAGCCGAATATGCTCTATCTTCTTCAGGACCAATAATGTCAACCAGAGCTAGTGGAATATAGGCGCCAAGGAGCCCAACAGCGCTAAGAACATGCGCATCACCCCTGGTAGTTAATGGACTTGACCCGTTTCGGTGGGTACCTTATCTCTTGGGAGAAAGGAGATCCACTATGCCGCCAACACGTCCACCTTATCCACCTGAGTTCAAAAAGCAAATGGTCGAATTGGTTCGAGCCGGTCGTACGCCAGGAGAGCTGGCCAAAGAGTTCGAGCCCTCAGACCAGACGATCCGGAACTGGGTGGTACAGGCCGACCGAGACGAGGGCCTTCGAGAAGACGGTCTGACCAGTGATGAGCGAGAGGAGTTGCGCCGTCTTCGTCGCGAGATTAAGCAGTTACGCATCGAGCGTGAGATCTTGTCAAAAGCAGCAGCCTGGTTCGCTCAGGAGACCAACACGATCCCCAGAAAGCCTTCCAGTTCGTGAAGGCGCACCAGGCAAAATGGCCAATTACCACGCAATGCCGAGTCCTGGGTGTCTCCCTCAGTGGGTATTATGCGTGGCGAGGACGCCCCCCATCGCCAAGAGCAAAGGTCGATGCGGATCTCAAGGAACAGATTAAGGCTTTTCATGCCCGTTCTGATTCTACCTACGGAGCCCCCAGAATCTGGGAAGATCTGGCAGCATTAGGCATCCGTATAGGCAAAAAGCGTGTCGCCCGTCTGATGGTTGAGATTGGTATCTTCGGGGTGAGCCGTCGAAAGGGTATCAGAACCACCCGTAAGGGAAAAAAGGCTCAAAAAGCCCCTGATCTGGTCAAGAGAGACTTCACTGTTGAAGCCCCAAATAAACTCTGGGTGGCCGATATTACCTACGTACCAACCTGGGCGGGCTTCCTGTATCTTGCTGTGGTTATCGATGTCTTTTCCCGCCGAGTCGTGGGTTGGACGATGGCTTCGACGCTCCAGAGTGAGTTGGTTTTGTCTGCTTTGAATATGGCACTTTGGCAGCGTCATCCTTGTGGGGTGATCCACCACTCCGACCAGGGATCTCAGTATACTTCACTTGCCTTCGGTAAACGCTGCGATGAGGCGGGTATACGTCCCTCAATGGGTTCTGTAGGCGACTGCTATGACAACGCACTGTGTGAAAGCTTTTTCGCCACCCTCGAATGTGAATTGATCGACCGCCGTTGTTTTCGTACCCACAAGGAGGCCAGATTGGCTATTTTTGAGTATATTGAGGGCTGGTATAATCCCCATCGTAGGCATTCATCAATCGCATACCACTCACCGATGACATATGAAAAACAGCATCAAACACGGGCTTGAAGCCCAAGCCCTAAACACTCCACCAAAACGGGGCAACTCCATCGCGCCTTGTTTGGCCTTTCTCCAGCTGCTTTGGCAGAGCTTTTGGAGGCTGTGCTGCCGGTGTTGGTGGACCGTCGTCGTCAGGCCCAGGTTTTTCGGCCCAATCGCAGACGGGTCGTGGGGGGTGGGCGCAAGCGGCGGTTAAAACCGTATCAAGAGGTGTTGATGAGCTTGCTTTATTTGCGTCACAACGTTGCCCACGCCGTGGTGGGGGAGATGTTTGGGGTGAGTGCGGATACTTCGGAAAACACGTTTCATGAGGTGATTCCGGTTTTGAGGGAGGTCTGTCCCTCCCAGCGTTTTGATGCAGAGAAGACATGGAAGAAGGGCGAACCTTCCTGGCATCCTGATGAGGTGGATCGAGTGCTGGTCGATAGCTTTGAAACGCCCATCCGACGGCCTTCTATCGACGAGAGGCAAAGGCAGGTCTACTCGGGTAAACGCAAACGCCACACGATCAAGACCCAGGTGGCCACAGATAAAAAGGGAGAGATTCTCAGCATCGATGCAGGCCATCGTGGGCCAAAGGCGGACATCCGGCTTTATGAAGAAAGTGGGGTGCACCAGCAGTTCCCCAATGCCGATAAACTGGGAGATAAGGGCTATCAGAGTCAAGCACACCCCGAGATCATCTCACCTCACAAAAAACCAAAGGGGGGTGAACTCACAAGCGAGCAACGTCAAGAGAACCGGCAGATCGCCCAGCAACGCATCTATGTGGAACACGGCATCCGTCGCATCAAGGGGTGGCGAATCCTTCGAGAAGATTATCGCCTGGGGGTGGGGCTATTTCCGATGATTGCAGGAGCCGTTGTCGGCCTGGTGCAACTGGGCCGAATTCTCGGATAAACGATAAGAAAAACTGAATCTCAGGCAAAGACTGTATAACTTTTTATTCTTCGGATTATCTACAGCAGGGCAGAATGGCGGAAACTGCACCGAGGTAGGCAAGATTTGGTCACCGAGACACCGGTGGGCGGTCTGGTTGTTTTGTAATCTATTGTGTCACAGTCCGTTATATGGACCTAATGCAGAAAGCCCCCGTCTGCTGTAGACGGGGGCTTTCTGTTATAAGGGCTGTGCGCCTCACGTCATCTGAATGAACTTCAGATTAGGCCCTCACATCGATCTGATGATGCGAGCTGGCAAGCGGTGCTGTCGGCGAATGCGTTTCCTGGTGTTCCGAAGGAGCCTGGGAAGATGCAGACACTTGCTGCAACGATTTCATAATCAGTGAGAACGCAAGATTTGGCAATGTCGCACCCATCCCCTGTGTCGATGCCAACATCGTCATCACCTCCTCATGGGCGCACATCCCTATGCACTATACATAATTTCGGCAAAACCGGGGTCACTCTTTAGGACACCGCACGAAATTTCGCACCGACGATCCCCCAGGACGACCGATCAGCCGAAAAAAAGTTTGACATTCCCCTTTTGGGACCGCTATTTATCCAGACGATGGACTGTCTGGACAAACCCAAAGGAGGTCTTATGGAAAACAGCACCTATACCATGTCCGGGGAAGAGAAATATTTCTTCGACCTCACGGGCTACCTGATCGTTCGGGGCGCACTGGAGCCCGAAGAAGTGGACGAATGCAACCGCGCCATCGACCATTTTGCCGACAAAATCGCCGTCCGCTCCCTGGAAAAGGGCAGCCTGGCGCAAGGGTCATCCGCGCTTGAGGGCCAATCCGGCCGAAAGGAGCTCACCGGCATGCTCGGCTGGCCTCCCCCCTACCGTGAGCCCTTCCGAAAGCTCCTCGTCCACCCGGTGGTGGTCTCCCGGTTAAACGAGCTCTCCGGCAAGGGGTTCCGCTTAGACCACGGCCCCCTCCTGATCGGGGCCGAAGGCGGAACCGAAGGCCACCAGCTGCACGGGGCGGGAGAACCCTTCAGCCCGTCCGTCTGGTACCACCAGCAGAACGGCCGGATCATCTGCCGGGGCATTACCGTGGCCTGGCAGCTGGCCGACGCCAACGCGGGCGACGGCGGCTTTGCGATTGTCCCGGGCAGCCACAAAGCCTGCGAACCCACCCCCGGTGGGGTCAAAAGCGTAGAAGACCCCATGGACCTGGTAGTACAGCCCACGATGAAAGCGGGCGACGTCCTCTTCTTTGCGGAAACCGCCACCCACGGCACCCTCCCCTGGAAGGGCGAATCCGAGCGGCGCTCCGTCCTCTACAAATACGCCTCCCGTGCCGCAGCCCGCGCTGTGGGACGCTTCTTCACCCCCCGGGAGCGCCACGGCGCGTGGACCGACGACCTCACCCCCGAACAGCAGGCCACTCTCTACGGCCCGGGCGTCCACGCGGGCGCCAGGCTTCCCGTGCTGGAATCCAACGGCGAAAAGACCTGGATTGTAGAACACAGATAACGAAAGGAAGTTCAACATGAATGCGCGCGAACGCTACTTCTGGGACCTCACCGGATACCTGGTTGTCCGAAACGTCCTCACCCCCGATGAAATCGCCGCCGCCAACAAAACCGTCGAAGAATGTGCGGACCGGATCCAGATGGGCGAAGACAACGTGCTGGCCGGACAGTCCGAGCGGCTGAAAGGCACCGGGCGGCCGATGCTGACCGGCATGCTCGAATTTGAGAAACCCTACTGCGAGCCCTTCCGGAACATGCTGGTCCACCCGGTCCTGGTCCAGCGCTTAAACGTCATGTGCGGCAAGGGCTTCCGCCTGGACCACGGCCCCTGGGTCATCACCACCCCAAAAGGCGGATCGGGCCACCGGATGCACGGGTCGGGGGAACCCCACAGACCCCACGTGGCCTACCACCACCAGAACGGCGCCACCTACTGCGGCGGCGTTACCGTTGCCTGGCAGTTGACCGACTGCCCCAAAGGCATGGGGGGATTCGCCTGCGTGCCCGGCAGCCACAAATCCCGCTTCTCCATGCCCGGAGGCGTGCGCAGCGGCGACACCGACATGGACCTGATCGTCCAGCCGGAACTGAACGCGGGAGACCTCCTCTTCTTTATGGACAGCGCCCAGTCCCACGGCGCCCTGCCCTGGAAAAACGACATTCCCCGCCGCTCCGTCCTCTTCAAATTTGCGGGCCGAACGGCCATCCGCAGCGGTCGAGAGTTTGCACCTCCCGAAATCTACTGGGGAGAGGAACTGGTGGAAGGCATGACCGAAGAACAGCGCGCCGTCATGTACGGCCCCTACTCCAACCACCGGGGCGAAGTCCCCTTCCTCACCGTAGAGGAAGACGGCACGGTGAATGTGGAATAGCCCGCCGGCGCCTGTTCGCCGATTGGAGGTCCTATGGAGGCCCCCCTCCAGCCCATCCGGATTCGTCCGGGAAAAGCCGGCCGAATCGCCGTGATCCTCCCCTACACCGAAGACCGCGTTGCCCGGATCAAAACCGTATCCGGCTACCGGTGGGAGCCCCGGGAAAGGTGCTGGACGGTCCCCCGCACCGCCCGAACGGTTCAACGCCTCCTCGCCCTCTTCTCCGGCGATCAAGTCGAAGTCGATCCGGCGCTCCGTTCCCCAAAACCGGAACATCCCGGCCAGCGCCCGCCCCTCCGGGTGGCCCCCGGCTTTGCCCGGGACATGCTCAGGGCGGTTGAAAACGAACTGAAAGCTAAAAAGTACAGCCCCAAAACCACCAAAGTCTACACCCTGCACATCAAACGGCTTCTCCAGCAAATAAAAAAACCTCCCGGGAACATCACGTCCAAGGAGGTTCGCACCTACCTCCGGGAATTGGCCGGTCGAAAAGGCGTCTCCCGATCGTACCAAAACCAGGCTGTCAGCGCCATCCGGTTTCTCTACAACCATGTATTCAAGGAGCCCGATCCAACCTCGGAGACATCTCCATCCGAAGAAACCGGGTAAACGCGTCAATCGCCGGTTCGAGCATAGTACTCCAGGGCCGTATCCAGCGCGGCAAGGTGGGCGGTGATCCGCTGCTCAAGGTCCAATTGTGACGGCGTTTCACAGGTCACAATATGGTCTGAATGAAAGTTGTAGATATAAAGCGGCATCGCCTGATAGCCGATCTCTTCGGCTTCCAGATCGGGACTCAAAACGCCGTCTGACGCCGAAAAATCGTCAATCGTCGAATCCCGATGAATCGGCGCCACCTTCTCAACGCTCCGGATAATCTCCGGACCGATCAAATCCCCATCCCGGCGATTCTCAAAAAGGTAAAACCCCGAAAATTCCCAGTCTTCGTGAAACTCGATAAAAAAATCGAACCGCCGGCCCCGAAGCGCCCGTTTGACAATCCCCGCCTCGGGCGTACTGTCGTCCTCGAACGACCGGTTAATATCGGCCCCATCGCCGTTCTCCCGGGTATTGTGAACGTACCCATACGGATTGACACAGGGCAAAATCAGAAAATCGAAATGCGTGAGCAGAGTCGTATTGTCCCGCTCCAGAAACCGCAGCACGGCCTCCGGACCGGCCGGTTCATCCCCGTGCGTGCCCGCCGACAACAGAATTTTTCGCCGTTCGCCCGGGTTCAGACTCAGCGAAACGCTGTAGATGGGATCGTCCTTTACCGTTCCTATGGTCTCGATACGCATAGAATTCCATCTTAAGGCCTTCAACCGGTTGACAAATCGTTTATAATCTCGGCCTGCGGATGCCATAAATCTTCTCCAAAACGATGCGCCGGCCTTCGCTCGGCCGGCGCATCGCAACCCGCCTTCATCAGTCTTTGTGGGATTCCTCAACGGGGATATAGGTAATTGGCGGGGTGTGCTTCTTGAACAGCTTTCGGGTGTCCGGCGCCAGTTTTCGGAACACCTGGGGCGTGATGGCAAACCCGCCGGACTTCAGGACTGCTGCCGTATTCACCGTGTTGCCGAACACATCGAACCTTTTCTCCGTCCGCGTTCCAACCTGTGCGCAGCAAACGGGACCGAAGTGGGCCTTAACAATATGCCGGCATGGCGCGTTGCGGTCCTCAAGCCAGGAATCTCCTGCGTCCTTGAGTTCCTTTAACGCCAGAACACCGCGATTCACATCCGCTTCGGGAAAGACAACAAGGCCGGCGTCGCCGATAAATTTAACCACCTTGCCTCCCGAACCTTCGATCACATCGCCGACAAACTCGTAATAATCCGACAGAAGATCCACGACTTCCCGGTCCGAGCGACTTTGGCTGAAGCGGGCAAATAGCGTAAGATCAAAAAAAGCCACAAGGAGATCCATTTGCTGTACTCCGGTGGCTTCAGTTGGAACAGTCATGTCATACTCTCCTTCACGTTTGAATTCACGTTTAACGACGACCCGTATGTTCGTCAGAGAATGAAGGAATCACCAGCCCTTACGTCTGGCAGTTTGGATCGGGTGTGAATTCTCTCTATCACCTCCTTTCCCGGTTATAAAGGCCCTTTGCAATAACGAACTGATGCCTCAAATTTAATATTTACACGAAAGTGAAAAATGTCAAGTATTTTTTCCATCCTGATAAGGAGGAGATCCTATGAAAGGCATGATCACCGCACCCCAGCCGCTCGCAGTGGACGCCGGCGCAAAAGTGCTGGCAGACGGAGGAAACGCCGTTGACGCCGCAATCACCGCAGCCTTTGTGCAAATGGTCACCACCCCGCGCAGCTGCGGCATCGGCGGCTTTGGCATGATGAACATCCACACTGCAGCCACAGGGCAGGAGACCATGCTCGACTTCCACGGCAAGGCCGGCGCGAAGGCAAAACCCACTATGTGGGAAGACCGGATCATCCGGGAGAACCCGACCGGCTACGGCTACACCCTCCAGGACCAGGTCAACGAACGCGGGTACAAATCGGTCACCACACCGGGCACGGTCGCCGGGCTTTACAAAGCCCAGACGGAACACGGCGCCATGCCGTGGCGCGAGACCCTTCAGCCCGCCATCAAAGTCGCCACCGAAGGGTTTGAGGTCGGCGCCGGCACAGCCGAGACCTGGCAGCGCGCGCCGATCGGCTCGGAGACCTCGCCGTGGATCGGCGCGGGAACATCCCCCTACGAGGGCGGCGGAGAACTGATCGCCAACCCGGACATGGCCAGAACCTTCTCGGTCCTCGCCGAAGGAGGCGCGGACGTCTTCTACCACGGCGATCTCGCCGGGCAGATTGCCGAAGATATGGAACGCGGCGGTGGATTTGTCACCCTCGAGGATCTCAACCGCTATGAAGTCACCGTCACCCAACCCATCTATTCGGACTACCGGGGCTACACGGTTGCTTCCAACCAGCCGCCCGGTGGCGGCGTCACCATCCTCCAGACGCTCAAAATCCTCGAAGGATACGACCTCGCAGACATCGGTTATCTCACCCCCGAATACATCTACACCGTCGCCTTAGCCATGAAAGCCGCCTGGACGGACCGCGCCAACCTCGTCGGAGACGCTGCTTTTGTCGATGTCCCCATTAACGACCTCCTCTCCGAAGACCGGGCGGTGCAGTGGCGGCAGCGCATCGATGCGCAAGAAAATTTCACCATCCCCCGCTGGCGCCCCCAGGAGTCGCCCGACACCACCCACCTCTCGGTCGTCGACCGGTGGGGAAATGTCGTCGGCCTCACGCACTCGCTGGGATCGGGCGCCGATGTCATCACTCAGGGGCTCGGGTTCATGTACAACAACTGCATGAACTGCTTCAACCCGGTCCCGGGCCAGGTCAGCTCCATCGAACCGGGAAAATCCAGAGGTACCGGCATGGCGCCCACCCTCGTAAAAACAGAAGAAAAACCCTACTTCACCGTCGGCGCACCGGGCGGAACTCGAATCGTAACCGGAATCCTGCACGCCATCCTCAACGTCATCGATCACCGAATGACCGCCACTGAGGCGATTGCGGCTCCTCGCTTCGACTGCCAGTCCGACACCATCGTCGCGCAGGCCCGCATCCCTCCCTCCGTCTGTGACCGCGTAAAAAAAATCGGACACGACATCAACCGCAGCCTCGCAAGCTACGGCGGAATCGCGTCCGTTCACGGAATCATCATCGACCCGGAAACAGGCAGATTGGACGGAGGCGCCGACCCGGGCGCCGGTGGGATGGCCCTGGGCGTTATGTGAGGGTCATCAGCCCGCTGGTGCTTGAGCAAACACGCGATCATAGGCTTCCAGAGCCACACCGCCGAGCCGTTCAGCCATCTTACGGTAGGCTGCCCGACGATAGTTCCAGCCCTCTGATCGTGCCACTAACTCCAGAAAATCGCAGAGGTGGACGCGGCATAAATCGTCAAAATCCTCCCGTGATAACTCAACCTCTTGCTGAGTGAGCCGGTCGACGATGCGACAGGGGCCTTCAACCTGCGCCAGATTGGCATCAAACGAAGGACGATCCATAGCGCAGTTCCAGTAGGCAATTCGCTCGGCCCGCTCACCTATCAGGGCAGACAGTTCGCTCCGCCGCTCCAGCGGCAGGGTAAAGTCTTGGAATCCTTCGGTGCCGTAAATCGAATGAAACATGCCAGTGCGACACAGTTCTTCATCACAATCCCACGCTTTGAGATCCTTGTAGACCCCAATAGTGTGGGCCAGATAGGTCTTTTCGGAGTGCGGTATATCTGCCGCCCCCGCCTTGATAATAAAGTTCGTCATGTCCTTAAAACCTGGATTCATAGTATAGATTCCTTTCTCAGACCCTGCGTCATTCATAAGTGTCGAGCGGCTCCCCGAGAACATCGAACCTGGGTTCAACACCCAGGCCGGGGGCTTCCGGTACGAAGAGATTTCCCGATTCGACTGTCAGGCTTGGACAACCCGTGGGGATCGTGGTGTAGTTGTGCAGGTCGGTCGAGCTCATCAAAAGCTCCCGGGGTGTGGAAACCGCCAGATGTGCGTGCGCAGCCGTTACGATTTCTCCTCCCCACACATCCTCGATCACCAGCGCGATCCCGTGTTCGACACACAGGTCCCGCATGCGACGGGATTTCGTCAACCCGCCCTCCCTCGAGACTTTGATGCTAACGACCTCTGCGGACCGGTCTGCGATAATCCGCTCGACCATTCGGATATTCGTCACGCATTCGTCCAATTTCATCGGATGGTTCATGCTGCGGCGAACAAATAAACACTCCTCATAGGTAAGACAGGGCTGTTCTACATAGAAGTCGAGGTCCTGTACCGCACGCACAACGCGAACAGCATCATCCATACGCCAACCCGTGTTGGCATCCACAAATGCGCGTTCTCCCGGCTTCAGGTTGGGAACTGTCGCACGAATTCGTTCAATGTCCTCATCGGGGTCCGAGCCCACCTTGATCTGAAATACCCTGTACCCGGCTTCCCGATGTTTTTGCATCTCGCCGGCCATTGCATCGGGCGCACCCTGAGTAACCACCCGGTACAGCGGTGCGTGCTCTGAGAGTTTCCCACCCAACAGCATGTAAACGGGAAGACCCGTGCTTTTGCCCAGGATATCCCAACAGGCGGCATCAAAGGCAGACTTGGCGTATCCATGCCCTTTCAGCACGTCATCCATTATGCGCTCAATGCGTCCAATCTGCCTCGGATCCTCTCCCAGTAACGCTCGGGCCAGACGGGGCGCCGCAGACCGGATGCCTTCGGGGTACGCCTCTGCGTAGTTCCCTTCCATCGGGCAGCATTCGCCGCACCCATAGACGCCGGCGTCCGTTTCAACGGTGACCACCGTTGTATCGCCAACTTCAAAAACGCGTCCAGGCCCCCATGTGTAGGTTCCCCCAACATACGGAAGGTCGGCGCGGTAAAGAGCAATTCGACGGATTCGCATTGCGCATCACTCCATACAAATCAAGAATTTTGGACGGTATAGTCCTATTATGAGGCTCATCACGTAGGCTGCCCGACGCCGTCGCGGTCTCTGGTCACCTTAACGCCGCCCCTAAGTAATACGGCCAAATGACCAGTGCAAATACCGCTTTCCAGAATGATAACTGAGTAAATCCAATTGTGAAAAGCCACGCAACAAACCACGTGGTACCCGAAGATATGGCACCGGCGCTGGCTGAACCATCACCATGATTCGTATCGTGTGTCATACGCATCTCCCCGGTTTATAGAAGTCAACGAATCTTCTTAGCCACATCCCAGGTTGTAGTTCCGATTTTCTATCCCATCCAGAGCCAAACCAACGTACTCGGTACCACCTGCATTGTGGCATTGTCCCATCCGTGTGGCGAGACTGCTTCCGCCAGCGTGCAAGCGGCGGCGATGCCGAGCATTGTGGGAACATTGATGAGCGAAAGGATGATGTGTGGAGACACGGCAGAGGCGACAATGAGAGCAATAACCGACATGATGAAGACCGCTGCGGAACCCTCAAGACTCCGTGTCGCTGGAACCGATGGAAGAGAATGCACTCGGTAGTGGTGCTTTCCGAACATGGTTCCAACGGGTTCCCCGACCGCATCACCCAGCCCGGTTACGAGATAGCCGGCGACGGCGATAGGACCAAACAGGATGTTGCTGACAAGACCTCCAATGAGAGTTGTAGCGTAGGGGACAAGGATGAAGAATGTCCTGTGAGGTTCATCCTTCTCTCTCGCCATCGCCTCATACAGCAAATTGCCGGAGCCCTTCCACACTGCGAAGAAGATCGCCAGGGTGCACATGCCACCGAAAAGGCACACCGCAGGCATTCCAAGCAGCCACTGAAGTCCCGCGACCGTACTGAAAATCAGGAAGTGAAAGACCTTTCGGGTGTAGCCGGTTTTGGTGCCTTTCTGTTTCAGCCGACCAGCGAACCAGAGACAGGCAAACGCCCATGCGAGACTCAGTGGGCCGCCGATGGCAATTGCCCGCCAGGACGGGAAATTCTCTACGAAGAAGCCGATCCCTCTGTCCAGGAACCAGTTCATGTCACTTCTTGCACATCATTTGAACTCAGCGCCGATGCAAAGCACCGTCCGACTGAAGTGATTTGTTATGCACCGATCGTTTCAACCTTGCCAGGGAGCTTACTGAGAATAAGTTTCTCCATTTCAACTTTGTTGCTGGCATTATCGATGTCAATGCCAACAAGCCTGCCGTCAGCGTCATAGTCAAGAATAATACCTTCCGAGATCTCCCGACTCTCTACGCTGGACCGCTCGGACAAATCGATATACAGTGAGTCAGTTTCCGGGTAGTAGTTGAGCTTCATGGCTTGAACCCTCGATCTGGAAAAGCGTTATGAATAGTAACTTTATCGTCGAGCGTAATGACCCTCAGATAGCGGTCACCAAATTCGGAAATTGCAGCCCAAAAACGGAATCTGTTATGCTCCTGCGGCTCTGAACGAACAGCGTTCTCAACCACATAGATGCACCACTCTTTCTTCAAATAAGGCCGTTTGCGCAGAACCGCCTGCTCAAAATACTCTGTGAATTTATACTCAGTCATTCACAATAGCTTCCATTGCATCACCGGTGCGAAATCCTGCTACATAACGTCAGCGCTCACTTGCGAGCACAGCGAGTCAAGTGCAGCGCGTGTTAGGCTTGCGCTTGCTGCTCGCGCTACTACTTCTGCTCCGCGAGTGATCTGAGAATCTTGTCCTCGACGCGCTCTATTCCCCGTGGGCCTATTAGGACCATCTGGGTCTCCTTGTCGTATTCCACATACCGCTGCTTGTGCAGCCTGCTGAGAACGTCCCTGCGGTACACGCTCGGATTGGAGTGTTCCGTCCACACCACGAGATCCTCTGCAGGAACTGCAACATCAGCGTCGGAGTACAGGAAGAGTAGCGTCTGGTCTGTGTAGCCCAGATTGGTGTCCAGCACTCTCTTCCTACCGAAGACCTCCCAGATCTGCGGTTGGGCTCTCTTCGCAACCACATCGCAGATCGCTTGTGCTTCCTCAAGTGAGATGGAATGGAATACGCGAATGAGCTCGCAGAGGCACCAGTCTGCCACGCGAACGGCTGTGACGGCATCGATCTCGTTGGCGTCTATGTCTCCGCCCTCATGTCCGATTCCGCGCTTGTTTCGCAATGTGTAAAGGAACGAGAGCGCTCGAGGCATGATTATCCGTATGCTATCAACGCCCACTGACGAGGGTAGCTGTTGGAGTTTCTCACACTCCCCCCTAAAGTTGGTCAGTCGAGTCCCAAATGGTGTATAGGATCCAGTCAGCTCATGCTGCAGGAATCGAAGCAGGACTTCGCAGAAACGGCCGGCCCTCAAGCCACATGCGTCGAAGTTCCCCTCTACAAAGGCTGTCTTGAGGCCAGAGTACGCTTTGAGCAATCGGCCGCTGAACCTTTTGGGGAGACCTGCTAAAGCCTGTTCAAGATCCAGGCTATGGCCGCCTGTATTCATACTGGCCATCCTTGTTTCGGTGGCGCTTGAGGGCCTCATCCCTCAGGAGCCGCACGAACGAAATGCTCAGCTCTTGCAGAGAGTAGTCGTAACCCGTGCTGTGGCGCAGTTCCGTACGGGCCTCGCTAGTGGTCGATTTCAGAAGTTCGCATGAGTTTATGCAGCCAGCCGGATTCGCTGCATTCGTTCTTCCAATTCCTGCCTTGTAAAGCGCCAGTTGAAAGGTTCGGCAGTGAGATTATAGTATTCCTCAAAGCCCAAGATCCTGGCTTCCATCGCCTGTCGATCTGCCAGGTCATTGGGCGTGAGCGCCTTTCTTTGCAAGATCGAGAAATAGATCTCAATCTGATTGAGCCAACTGGCGTGGATAGGGAGATGGACGGCAATGGCATTTTCATAGGCATCCTGGAGCCGTTTAGGGAACGTGGTGGTGTAATGAGAAGATCCGTTGTCCACAATCCAGAAGACCCGATCAGCCGAAGCATAAGGCTCCCGTCCCATCACCAGGTCCACCAGCTTTTGAAAGGGCACGATGCCGGTTTTCTCATCCACACGCCCAAAGATGTGCCCTGAGAACACATCCAGTGCAGACAGATAGGCCACTGTGCCCATCCGTTTGTAGTCATTTTCCATACGAATGGGTTTGCCACAATCAGGTGGCAATGTGGCAAACTCTCGGGCTAAGATTTGGAGTTGGGATTTTTCATCGGCACAGATAACGAAGTCTTTCTTGCCAAGCGGTATCCCCTCCCATATGCCTTGATACAGGTCCAGAATGCGACTGGCTTTCTCTAAAAAGGGCTCCTCGCTATTTGGTGTGGGTAACCTTCCCCCAGGAACGACCAGTTGTGGTAGACAAGACGCCCAAGCTGCAGGTTTTGTGGACCAGCCTTCGAGTATTCTTTGTCAACGGTGTTGCCCGACCCGTTGTCTGTTGCTCAGGATTCTATCTTAAAAACAGTTGTTTAAGTTGTTAGATAATAAATTGTTACGATGGACTAAACGGCAAACTGGATCTCCGGATCATTCAATACCCGCCGTGTGTTTAGGAGAGATCTCATGTGCGGATACCGGAGCAAACGGTTAGGAACCACCTCGCACTCGGCAAGAAGACTGGTTCGGGTTTTTATGATTACCCACGTGAAACAGCGAAGAGCCCTAAAAAGTTGGGGGCTTTGATATGAAGCCAGGATCGGTGATACCAGGGACGAAGGGCATCCTCTTTGAGAATGCGCCAAATCGTTGTGGGTGAGATTGAAGTGATCAACGCACACCTTAACACTTCCTGTTGAATCTCAAATAAGCTGAACCGAGACAGGGGCAACCCCCGTTGTGCGGGCAGTTGACAGGCAATGGCTTTGACTTCACTGACTTGCACAGGGGGAAAAAGTGGGCGGTCGCCCACTGCGCGGTAGATCCTCTAAAGTGAAGCCTTCTTCAGTCCACCTTTTTCGCCACTTCTGCGCCGTAGGTGAACTGACACCTGCCCTGTCGGCTAACCTCTGGTTGCCAATGGCTTTATTCTCGGCTAAGGCCACCACCATCTTTGCCCGCTGCACCTGGGATTGAGGCGCGTTGCGCTGACGAATGATTTTCTGGGCTTTTGCCAGTTGGGCTTTTGTGAAGCGAGGTTGGTATTGGGGAAGGGGACCTGACATTATACACCTCCTTTACCGATTGGAATGAGGCGTATAACATACCCCTTTTTTGCCACCTATGCAACCTCATGCGTATTTGCGAAATCGACCACTAGATGTCCTCCAATTCGAGAAGAACCCAGCAGAGATCAGGTCTGTGAGGGCGGCCTTTGGACCAGGGCGCTCCGATGCATGTCTGACAGTGCTCTTCTTACTGGTAGCCTTCTTGCCGGCGGCTGACTTCTGCTTGCTGGCGGCTTTCTTCTTCTGTGTCGTTTTCTTTGGTTTCTTGGCGGCCTTCTTCTTAGCCGCCCTACTCCTTTGCTTCGGCGATGTGGCGGCGCTATTTCCTTCACGTAGGCTACGGAGGTAATCTTCTCCAGCAGCCATTAGCTGATAGACCTTTGGTTTGGAGTTCCTGATTGCGTGGACTGTATCAGTGGCTCTCTCAAGGGCCATGCGTACGGCAGCACGCTCAGTGCGTAGCTTGAACACGGAGGTCAGTATCTCTGAGATCTGAGCGGCCGTGAGACCATCGACACCGTACTCGTCCCTTGCCAATTCCAGCACCTTGAGGGCCCTATCCTTAGCAGCGCGAGTTGCGCCGACGTCAGGATGCTTTGTGCGGTTGATGGCCGTTATCAACGACTCATCTTCCAGTGCCTTCTCGGCGGGAGGAGTTGTCACGGGCTTTCCCGTTGAGCGGTCACGAGGTGGTGCTTTGTCCTGTGGAACTTGGGTACTGAGGAGTGCATCAAGGGCGCGATTGAAGGCCGCCTCCCGCAATGTAGCGGGCGCTGCTTTGGCGATTTCTCCGGCCCTCTTTGTCAGGGCCTTTAGCTCTGCGTCTTTCACATTTCACCCCCGTTCGATCCATAAAGTCTCGTGATGTGAGCCTAACGTGCGGCTCTGCGGCGGCGATTAGCCGTCCGTGGCAGCCGATGGTTCGATGTCCCCCATTGCCTCGCTAAGCTAATTGATGACGGTAGCGAGAAGCGCCCCCAGACCGAACACGAAAATCAGGAAGTGAAGCCCCATCCATACCTGATGATTTGCCATCTTCGACATATAAGGAAACTGCTCCTTACTCTTCTCTCCCGCTTGGCTCTTCACAGTCTGGATTGTGCCTTCTCCCACCAGTCTGTCCAGTTCATCCAGGCACTCTCGGGAGCGGTAGAAGTGGTAGAAGGATCGTTCGTACAGCTTGCGAGTTGTGAGCATGCCGTATATGCCGAGCACCATGATGAACGCGGCGACCGCCACCGTCCTCTCGCCGAAGCCCTGAACGGATATGACGGCGATCAGGCCGGCGGTGAGAGTCATTATGAAGTTTGTTACGGCCGTCCGCTGTTGGTCCACGGAGCAGCCGATCTCTCGCTGTTCATGCGAGTATGCCCAAAGAAGCTCTTCCTTCGTCATCATTCCATCCTCATATCCATTGAACTATAATTATGCTGCCCAATTGAAATGACAAACATAGCGGTTATGAACAATTTAAATCCGTTCTTCTTTTGAGGCAAACAAAACATCAACATTTTCATTTTTATATAGTTATATTACCTCAGATTGTGTATGTAGATACAGGATAATCCAGCAATTTGCGCGGGATAATCCGGCGGAGTTCGATTTGAAAAATGATAAGGGCGTGTTGGTCACAGAAAGTCAACCGGACATCGAAAATTCCTCTTTTCAAATTATAACCCTTTAGTGTATCATGATCAAGACTTAAAGAAGGAGAAGCTGTTCATGAAAATCACCAGAGTAGAGCCCATTTTACTCACCGTTGACATGCCGGAGAAACACCCCTTGCGATGGTCGGGAGGGGAAGCTGCCAGCATCAACTGCGCCCTGGTGCGCGTACACACCGACGAGGGCATCACCGGCCTGGGGGACTGCTACGGAAGCGGGTTTGTCGCCGGTGAGGCAACCGCCGAGCTGTTTCGCCTGTTCGGGCAGTTTATTCAGGGCAAAGACCCCCGGGATGTCGCCGGCTGTTACGAAACCATGTACCGCCGCGTCCTCTACTGGGGAAGGTCCGGACTGGCTGTGGCCGCGGCCAGCGCCGTCGAGAACGCCCTCTGGGACATCGCCGGCAAAGCTGCGGACCAGCCCGCCTACCGCCTGCTGGGCGGGCTGTGTCACGAAAAACTGCCCGTCTACGCCAGCGGCGGCCTGGAGCAGCCCCTAAAAGATCTGAAAGCGGAAATGAAAGCGCACCTGGCCCAGGGGTTCAAAGCCGTTAAAATGCGCATCGGCGTGAACCTCGACCACGACCTGGAACGGGTGGCCGCCTGCCGCGACGTCCTGGGACCGGACGTGAAGCTCATGGCCGACGCCGTCATGGGCCACAACCCGGCCCCCTGGTCGGCGGCCGAAGCGATCCGGGAGGCAAAAGCCCTGGAGCCTTACGACCTGTTCTGGCTGGAAGAGCCCTGTTTTGCCGCGGATTACGACGGCTACGCCCACGTTCGCCGGCACACCAGCATCCCCATCTCCGGCGGGGAAAGCGCCTGCATGCGCTACGAGTTCAAGCACTTCTTCGACCGGCAGGCCTTAGACATCGTCCAGCCGGACGCGTGCCAGGCGGGCGGCATCCTCGAATGCCAGAAAATCGCGGCCATGGCCGATGCCTGCGGCGTCAAAGTCGCGCCCCATGCCTGGGGAACCTCAATCACCGTCGCTGCCAACCTCGCCTGGGCATTCGTCACCCCCAACACCGTCCTGGCAGAATATCCGACCTGGCACTTTCCACTCACGGACGAACTTTTTGTAGAAAAACCCCGGATGGAAGAGGGGTGTATTTATCCGCCCACAGCGCCCGGATTGGGGGTAGAACTCTCAAAAGAACAGGAAGAAAAACACCGCTACCGGCCGGAAGCGCCCAGGCTGAATATGCGCAGAGAAACGGAACTATCAACATGACGGACCAGCGCCCCAAACCGGAAACCATCGAGAAGCTTTTCAAAGCCGTCTACCCCTCCTTCGCCCTGCTGGCCGGAATACAGCTTGACCTGTTCACCCCGCTCAAAGACGGTCCTCTCGGCGCCGAGCAAATCGCCGACGCCATTCATGTCCGCCCGGACAAACTCGGGCCGCTGCTCTACGCCCTCGCGGCTGCCGGCCTGTTAAGGGTAGAAGACGGTCTCTTCTCCAACACCGACGAATCGGATCACTTCCTGGTCCGGGGCCGCCCGTCTTATGTCGGCGACATCCATGAACTCATCTCGGACATCTGGAATGCAACCCTCCAGACCTCGGCCTCCATCCGGACCGGTGAACCTCAGGCAAAACACGACTTCTCCGCCATGCCGAAAGAGGAACTGGAATCCTTCTTTCGCGGCCTGCACTACGAAGCCGTCTCAACAGGGCATAAACTGGCAAAAAGGGACGACTTCTCATCCCGCCGCAGACTCCTGGACGTCGGTGGCGGATCGGGCGGACTCGCGATCTCAGCAACCGGGGCCTGCCCCGACCTCCGGGCAACGGTCGTGGACCTGCCCTCGGTAACGCCGATCACAGAACGCTTCGTGCAAGAAGCAGGCGCTGCGGACCGTGTCACGGTCACGGCAGCCGACATCGCTCACGATTCTCTGACCGGTGTATTCGATGTCGCGGTTATGAAAGCATTCATCCAGACCCTCTCGCCCCAGCAGGCGGATCGCGCGATAAAAAACGTCAGCGCAGTTCTCGAACCGGGAGGAATCATCTTCATCCTGGGAAATGGAATCTTAGACAACTCCCGTGTTTCTCCCCCGGAAACCGCACTGTTTAACATCGCCTTCTTAAACCTCTACGACGGGGGCCGGGCCTACACCGAGCAGGAACACAAAGACTGGCTAACAGAAGCGGGCTTCGAAGGCTTCGAGCGGACCACCTTCTCAGACGGCTTCGGCCTCCTGACCGCCCGAAAGTCGGAATAAAGTGGAGGTAAAAGATGTCAACCCGGATTATCGACATCAGCCGGAAATTCTTCGAACAGGTCGTCCGTCCGCTTCTGGAGAAGGAGTTCCCCCAGATTGCGCCCGACGTCGCGTGCGGCGTATTCGGCTACGGATCGGAATGCCTGGGCATGGACGACGACATCTCCCGGGACCACCACTGGGGGCTGCGCGTTGACATGCTGATGCCCGATGAGATCTTCCGCACCCGTTCCCCTGAAATCCTGCAGCGGATCGGAGAACGACTGCCTGAAAGCTTTGAGGGGGTCGTCCTGCGGAGGGGTCACGTGGAGGGGGCCGGCATTGCGCCCGAGAGCCTGGAGGCATTCCTTTCCCGCACGATTGGTCTGACCGATGCGCCCAAGACCCTGAAAGAATGGCTGGACATGCCCGAGGAGGACATCGTACACGTCACAAACGGAGAGGTCTGGTACAACCCCTCCGGGCGGTTCACCCGCATCCGTGAAACCCTCGCCTACTATCCGGACCCCGTCTGGCTGCGCCGCATCTCTCACTGGTGCCGCTACTTCTCCGGCATGGGCGTCTACGCCATGCACCGGGCCCTGATGCGCAACAACATCCCCTACGCCACCACCGCCTTCGGCAGAGCCGTCAAGTGGGCGATGGAACTGGCCTTCCTGCTCAACCGCCGCTACTTCCCCTACGACAAATGGCTCTACCCCTTCTTCAAAAATCTGCCCGACCTGACGGACCGGATGGACCCGCTCGTCTGCGAAGCCGTGGAAGCCGACACACCCTGGGACCGGCGTCTGCGCATCTTAGAAGAAATCTCGGACATCCTGGATGCGAAAATGGTCTCCCTGGACATCATCCCACCGCATCCTCAATTCCGTGGATCGGACACCTCGGGCTACCGGCTGCTCGAACACGCCTATGGGGTCATCGTCAAAAAACTGCCTCCCGAAATCAAAAACCACGTCCCCTGCTGGGACCAGACCTACCTCGAAGAATTCCACACCGGCTACGTCGACACGCTCCCCATCGAAGACTGGGACCGTCTCCTCAATCTGACGCCGGCAGAGGGGAAATGAGAGACATAAAATTGGGCAGGAACAAACCTCAGAATCTGCTCCTGCCCAAACGGCCGGATCTCGCTGGAAAGGTTGAAAAAACCTACCAGTAGAATTTTTCTCTCCAGGAGCCCTTCTCAAACAGAAACGGTTCGTCTTTGAGATAGCTGGCGCACTCGTGTTCGACAAATTTGCGCTCACCCTTCAGATCTTCGCCTGGGTTTTGGGCATAGTGGGCCAGGAAAATGGTCCGAGCGGCAACGTGGAAGGCTTCGATGAGTCGCGGGTGGTCTTCGGGCAAAGGGCGGATGGTGTGATAGCCTTCCAGGAAGGCCCGGCGTTTTTCAGACGGCCCATTCCAGATAAAGGACCAGGCGATGTCGTAGAGGTAATACCCAAATGCAAAGCTGTTGTAGTCGATGGGACGGACTTCGTTGCCACAAAAGGCGGCATTGCAGGGCATGAGCGTGTGAATGGAACCCCAGACCTGTTTGGACTCGCCCAGGTCCGCCATCAGCCCATCCATTTTTTGAAGCGCCTCTTCCAGGACCGGGATGTCGGCTCTGGGAAGCCTGTCCTGGTCGGCCGCCCAGCGAAGCACTTCCAGGGCGGTTTGCATTTTTTCCCGGTCCATTCGGGGCAGCACAAACCCTTCGGGCGGGTTCCACTGGCTGGCGTGCCGGTGCATTTTGCCCAGCATCACGCCCAGGTTGCGCATATCTGAGACCGACCGGCCGATGTTTTCTTTGTGGACGCCGGTGAGTTCGTCGCCTTCCACCCACTCGAGCAGGGCACAGTTTACCGGTTCGTTGCCATTGAGCGAAACCTCGGTGACGAAGCGCCCTTCCCGGTTTGGCACCGGTTCCTGGGCGGTGAGATCTGTGTCGCGATTCAGGGCACCGAACCACTGGAGGCCCGATTCCAGCACATCGGACCGATCCCGAATGCCCGAGAGGCTTTGCAGGGGGTTGGGAATTCGCATAGGCGCCGGATTGTAGACATGCAGGGCATAGGTTCTGTCCTGTGCCGTCATCCGAAACGTCATCGGCCCTCCGATCACAATCATGTTGCGCGTGAAGGTTAGCCGCGCTTTTTCAACGTCGTAGTGGGTGAGGGCTTGCTCTGCGATGCGCTGGAGTTGCTGATGTCTCTGTGCCTGTTTTTCGCCTTTGCCAAATTCATAAGCGCGATCGTACCAGGACCAGGTTTTTTCAACGCTGGCGCGAACCTGCTGCACAAATCGGTCGTCATGTGAAGGAGCGTTGTTGCTAAGGGTCTGCATGTCAGACATCCTTTCTTTCAGTTTTCTGCGGGCAATACGAAGGCGGTTGTCCACAGTGGATACCGGCACGTCCAGAAATGTGGCGATGGTTTTGCGGCTGTAGTCGCCAATGTAGAAGAGGTGGATGACCTGTCGCTCGTGCATGGGCAGCGCCTGCACCGCCGCCTGAAGTTGCATCCAGGTCTCCCGGGCTTCCAGGGCTTCTGCCGGGTCCTTTGTGCGGGCCGGAATCTCTTCCAGGGGCAATACTCGAACCTGGTTTTTCCGGGTGATCCGGTTGCAGTGCTTGAAGACAATTTTACGGAACCAGCCTGGAAACGCCGCGGGATCTTTTAGGGTAGACAGATCCAGGTAGGCCTGGAGAAACGCTTCCTGGGCCACATCTTCTGCCCGGTGGACATCTCCCAGGCACGCACGGGCATATCCCACTGCCATGTCCTGAAAGCGGTGCACAATTGTTGTGTACGCATCCAGGTCACCGGATTGTGCACGGACAATCAGTTGATTCAGCTTTTCCAAGAAAACTCCATTCGAGATATTGTCAAGAGTTGTGGATGAGATTTGAGCGTATCCCGATGAGTTAGGCTGCTTTTTTGATTTCTCCATCCTCAAATTCAACGCCCTGGACCACCAGTTCAACCAGCTTGTGGCTGTGCAACCGCTGCCAGTTTTTCTCCGCCTCGCTGGCCAGTTTATAGACCATCATCAGCGTGGCATTTCGAGAACCGCATCCCTTGGTCTGGCGGGTGCGATGCCTGACGGTGCCAAAGGTGGATTCAATGGGGTTGGTGGTTCTGATGTGTCGCCAGTGGGCGGCCGGAAAATCATAGAATGTGAAGAGCACATCCTTGTCTTTTTCCAGGCACTCACAGGCCTTGGGATACTTGGCTTGATAAAGGGCGATGAAGTCATCATAGGCTTTGAGGGCGTCCTCCTTGGTGGGTGAAAGATACATCTCGTGGATGCGTGTTTTGGCCTGGGCCTGGACAGATTTGGGCAGGTTGTCCAAAACGTTGGCTGTCTTATGCACCCAGCAGCGCTGATGACGGGTGATGGAGAACTCTTCTTCCAACGCTGCCCAAAACCCCAGGCTTCCATCGCCTATGGCAAGGGCAGGCGCCTCTTTCAGGCCTCTTTTTTTGAGATCTCTGAGCACGCCCTGCCAGGACAGTTTGCTTTCTCGATGCCCATCTTCGATGGCCAGCAATTCCTTACGACCGTCCTTGGTTGCCCCTATAATGACCAGCATACAGGGCCGATCCGGTTCCAGACGGACGTTGAAGTAGATGCCATCTGCCCAGATATACACATAGTGCTTCTCTGAAAGATCCCGATGTTTCCACCCCTGATACTCTTCATCCCAGATCTGTTTGAGCCGCACAATGTTGCCAGGGGATAACCCCGGGGCATTCTCGCCCAGGATGGCAGAAAGTGCCTCGGGGAAAGAGGACGTGGACACCCCCTTGAGATACAGGGCCGGTATCAAGGCATCGATGGAAGGCGCCCGACGCATATATTTGGGCAAAATGGCACTGGTAAACTGCTGTCCAAAACGCCGATCCAGCACCCGAGGCTGACGAATGGGAATCTTGCCCACACCCGTGAGAAGCTCTCGGGGTTTATGGGAACCATTTCTGACCACCTCTCGGCGACCCCCTACGTCTTTCTCGTCCTTAAAGCTTTCGATATAGGTCTCCACTTCAAACTCCAGGGCGGCTTGCAGCATCTTGCGGGCGCCGGCTCGAAGCAGATCCTCCAGGCTCAGGGTCACTTCATTTCTGACTATCTTCTCCACTTGGGAGGTTGTATATTGTTTCATGGAGCGTATCCTTTCTCCCTCGGCTGAGGGATTTGTGGTTATTCGATATTCAAGGATACGCTCATTTTTTATACCCGTCCACAACTTTCTAATATACCTCACTCCATTCTGTAGAAGGCCTTCTATCTATAAGGCCCCAGGACTTTGAAAAAGTTGTACCAAAAATTCACCGGCAATCACACCACCTGTCACCACCCTCCTGAGAAAGGAACCCCATGTCAAAAAAAGCCCCTCCTCAGCTCAACCTCGGCGTCATCGGCGTCGGCCTTCTGGGCGGCACACACGCCCACTACGCCGTCACCCATCCCGATGTCCGGCTCAAAGCCATCGCTGACACACGGCCCCGGGTCGGCCGCTCAATGGCCAGAGAAACGGGCGCCGCCTGGCACGCAGACTACAACGCCATGCTCAAAAAAGAGCACCTCGACCTCGTCATCGTGGCCACGCCCGATCCCCTCCACCGCGCGCCTGTCGTAGCCGCCGCCAGGGCCGGCGTTCCTCACATCATCACCGAAAAACCGATGGCCACCACGCCCTCCGACGCCCGGCGCATGCGGGACGCCGTGCAAAAGGCCGGCGCCGACCTCTACATCCTCTTTCCCAACCGCTTCCTCCCCCTGGACCGGGTCGTCCGCTACACCATGCAGAACCGCCTCATCGGCGCCCCCGTCTACGGCGACGTCCGCTTAGACGACAACATCAGTGTCCCCACCGCCATGTGGGGAAGGCGAAGCAAGGAATGGGCCGGAGGATCGTCCACTGCTCACTTCCTTTTCAGCCACGTCGTCGACCTCCTCCGCTGGTACTTACACCCGGCGGACGTCGTCGAAGTCTACGCTATCTCCCAGTGGCGCGTCCTCAAGTACACCCCGGACCTCTACGACGCCTACCTCACCTTCAACACCGGCCTCAAAGTCCGGATCAAAGCCGAGTGGATCCGCCGGATGGACGCACTCGTTGAATTCGAACTCGGCTTCTCCGCCCAGCGCGGCAGCCTCTACTACCGCAAAAGCCACGCCTTCCGCGCAGAACGCGGACTCAGGCTCGACATCGACAACGTCAAAACAACCGAACTGGCCAGACACCAGAAAGCCCTCGCTCGTCAGGGCATCCGGGGCAGGGTCGTATCCGACCCAAAGGCCCGCACGCCCAATGTCCTCGAATTTTACTTAGAGGAAAACACCCCCAACCGGCAGTCCGGCCTGGGACACTATTTTACCACCATCCGAAACGGCTGGAAAAGCCCCAAACTCGAAGGCTTCGGCCCCCTCCCCTCGCTCAAAGACGCCCTCCGTCAGGTCGAAATCGTCTCGGCTATCGTCTCCTCTGCGGAAAAGGGCCGGGCGGTCAAAGTCAGGGGCGACCTTTAGGCGAATATATGCAGATAAGGGAAAAAATGTAAACTTTGTGTTGCAAAGCACTCTTTAATTCTGTATATTGCTGAAAAAGCGGGGACCTATTATGATCGCAAATCACATACACGATGCGTTGGCTCAGGTCAGAGAATTACAGAAGATCGTTCTTGAAAAACAACAATTTAAGGGCTATTCGGGAAGGGTACGGGCGCTATCGGGCACCCTGGCCCTCATCGCTGCCGCAATCCTGGCATCCCCCATCTTCCCCCAAACCGTGGTCGCCCATCTCTATGGCTGGGGCGCCGTTTTTCTAACCGGTCTCCTCCTGAATTACGGGGCGCTGATCCGCTGGTTTCTCTTCGACCCGCACGTGAAGCGCGATATTCGCAAACTGCGACCGGCGCTCGATGCCCTTCCCGCGCTCTTTGTCGGCGGGGTTTTGACGCTGGCGTTAATCAAAGCTGGATAGGTTCAACTCTTATTCGGCGTATGGATGTGTCTCTTTGGTGTAACCTGTCTTGCCACCCGCCAGACGCTTCCAAGGGTTTACTGGACCGTAGGCCTGTTTTATATCGCCTGTGGAACGGGCTACCTGACCTCGACCTTCTCCTTCTTGAACCCGTGGCCGATGGGAATCGTGTTCTTTATCGGGGAATGGCTGGGTGGACTCATGCTGCACGACAGCCCTCTCTTTAACACAAAGGGCAATCCTTATGTCTCTTAGTCAGGACAATCTCTATGCGGGGTTAAAAAGGACCTTTCACGAGCCCAGCCGGCTGGCCATCGTATCCGCGCTCTGTAAAACGGGGGATGGCCTCACATTCAACGAACTCAAAGACGAATGTGAACTCACATTCGGCAACCTGAGCAGCCATTTAAAAACGCTGCAGGAGGCAGGCGTCATCCACATTCAGAAGTCTTTTGTAGATAACAAACCATGCACGACGATCTCCCTGACGGAACCGGGCCGTGAGCAATTTGTAGACTATCTGAAAGCCCTGGAGGGCGTCCTGACCCGGGCTGCCGAAGCCGTTTCACCTGCCGGGAAAAAAGGCGCCGCGCCCTTCTTTTCGGTCAGGCCTGCACAGGCATAAAACCACGCACGAACCCTATTTTTTTGGCTCTTCGCTGTTTCACGTGGGTAGTTTCATGTCAAGTTTGCCTGCGATGAGATAGACGACAGTAATAAGGTTTCTGGTGGAGCGAAATCCTCTGGCCTTGGCTTTGGCGGCCTGAACGAGGCTGTTGATCCCTTCCAGTATCCCATTCGAGATTCCGGAGTCAAACCAGCGCAAGACGCCGTGCCAGTGATTTTTGATTGTATATGCCGCATCGATAATAGGCTGTAACCGGCTGTGTGTAGCCCAGAAGTACCATTTTTTGAGGAACGTTTCTACAAGGGCTTTGGGTTGATTGTATAGTTCCTGAAAGTTGAGTCTAATCTGGTAAGCCCGGGCCGTTTTCAGGTTGAGCTTCCTCACATTCAGACTCTCAAAAAGCGTCTGCTGTTTGAGGGTGAGATTCTCCGGATTCTTCAGCCAGACATAGCGACTTTTCTTGAGTTCAGGACGATCCTTTTGCTCCTCTCTCCGGACTTGATCGACCGCGTCGTTGATGATTTTCATCACGTGGAATTTGTCAAACGTAATCTGGGCATCTTGAAAGGTATCCTCGATCCCAGAAATGAATGCGGGGGACATATCACAACACGCCTCTTTGATCTGCTCTGGGCTTCCCCCATGCGCCTTCAGGTCTTCTTTGAAGGCGGTCAATGTTCCCGCGTCCTTCCCCGGCGTGGCAAAAAGCACCTTCGATTGTGCCATATCGACAAAGGTCGTGATGTAGTTGTGACCCCGTTTACTGGAGGTTTCGTCCACCCCAACCTTTTCTACGTCTTTATAGTCCTGTTCACTTCGGGCCTGTTCCACATAATGATGGAGGATGCGCCATAATCTGGTATCGTGTTCGCTCACCAACCGCCCAATCGCATTGACGGTCATCTCTTTTGCCAGGGCCATGATGAACGCTTCGAACAAGAGGGTGAATCCACTATCGGTTCTACCCCAGGGAACCGATACCCGCTTAACGCCACACAAAGGACACTCGATGCGCGGTGTCCGGGCGTGCAAATAGGTCTCGTGCTGGAAAAAGTTCAGGTGTCGCCACGTCTTCTCCTCGCTGTCATAGGCAGCACAGTCGTCTCGGCCACATTCTGGACACGTAAACCGACCACCTCTGGAAAAATCAAGGTAGACATCCAGTCGCTTCTCGTCTGCATCAAACTCACTCCGATCCACAAACCAGGGGGGTATCAGGCCCAATGCCATCTGAAACAGATCGATATCTCTCACGTAACACTCCTCTCGCCGGCTTCGTTGTAGATAGCATCCTGTCTCCAAACGGTTGCCATGATACAACACCAGCTTGAGAATACGAAGAGATTCCTGACACTTTTACTGAGGCCTTCTGCCTCTTACCCACACCAAATAGCGAGGAGCCATTTTTTTAGTGTATCTACTTTGCATTACAAAGTTATCTCTTGCAAAGAGCACAGATTCAACCAAGGAGGAAAAACAATATAAACCAGACAAGGAGCATGAAATGATGCTTAAAACGCAAGTCCAACAGGCGAAGGGGGACGCAGCCGTCCTCGAGAGACTCTACCGACAGGCCATAATACACGACAAAACTTAATCTGACCTAAAATATGGAGGATCAATCAGTATCCAAAGACAGTGAAAGAACTCCTGGATGTGATCCTGTATATTGAGCAGAACATACTGCAAATGGTCCAATCCATATCGAAACAGGCTTTTCTCTTTGCATCCGTGTTTTTTGATCTTCAACGGTTTTGTCTTTGCGATCCATTCTCCTACCAGATGAGCCCAGGTGAGGGCAATGGCTAAAAGCGCGATGAGTTTTTCGATTCGTTCCAGATGGATCAGATGGGTCTGTTCCAGATCGAAGCCTCGGCTTTTCAACGCGGCGAACAGGACTTCAATTCCCCACCGTTTTTTGTAATCCTCCAGCGGTTTTCGACCTTTACACTTGCTGGCAACGATGAGAAATTCGTCAGGTAATCGGATGACAGACAAATACAGATGATGACCATAGATCAGACGGGGTTTACGCAGGATGCGCTCTTGGTGAATGTGCAGGTCGGCAAACAAGCATCGAAGCGCGATGTCCCCTTTGCCATTTAGGGTTTTGGCGTTTTCCTTGACGCGGATGGCAAAGCCTAAGGCTTGCGCATCTAACCACGCAAACCATTCTTGCCCAATGAATTCCCGGTCTGCAACGATGACCTGAATCAGGTTTTTATCCACCAACTTCAAGACCCGTTCCATCAACTGGATACGCTCATCGGTGTTGGAGTTGCCCTTTTTGGGCAGCAGTATCCAGCAGATGGGAAATGCAACGCCTTGATAGACACTCCCGGCGGTGAGAATATTGATGGTCAGTTTGCCGAAGCTCCAGGTCGTCCGATCTATCGAGATGGTAAAGTCCGACTTGATCGGCAAGAGATGCAGGATCAAGTCGGCCACCAGGTCATAGGACAGATTAAACTCACTGAAGAAACGTTGGATTCTGCGATAGTTGGACTTCTGCTTGGCTTTGCCGTTGAGGGCGTTGGCCAGTTTGATGTGGTCCGGAAAAAATGGACAGTTGATTAAGCCTCTTTCTGGTGCTGCAGCGGCGCTTCGAAATTAGCGGGCGACACATAGTCCAGAGTCGCGTGCAGCCGCTGGTTGTTGTAGAACAGCTCGATATACTCGAAGAGTTCGCGTTGTGCGTGATCGAGATCTTTCAGATTGACATGATACAACCATTCGGTTTTCAACGACCGGAAGAAAGATTCGGTCACGGCATTGTCCCAACAATTTCCTTTTCTGCTCATGCTTTGAACAAACTGATGTCTGTCAATAGCCTGTCGGAAGCCATCGCAGCAATACTGGATTCCCCGATCGGAGTGGATCATCAGGGCCGGTTCCGGTCTGCGTTGCCAAACTGCACGAGACAGGGCCGTGAGCAGTGTTTCGTGTCCCAACGAGGTAGAGACACACCAGCCAACTATGCGACGGGAATACAGGTCGAGAAAGACCACCAGGAACAACCATCCCGCACCAGAGCGCAAATAGGTGATATCGCTGGTCCACACCTTGTTTGGACGATCGACTTTGAACTCCCGGTTCAGCAGGTTCGGGGACGCCTTCAGGTTGTGCTTCGTATCGGTGGTCACCACGAACTTCCGTCGCACTTTCGACCGCAGGCCCTGGCGACCCATCGAATCGGCCACCCGGCTGCGACTGTAGGGATTGCCTTGTGCCGCCAGTTCGCGGCTGATCTTCAGGCTTCCATACCGGCCGTGGCTGGCCTCAAAGGCCGCTTTCACCAGGACATCCAAATAACGCCGTTCCTTTTTTCGCCTGCTCTCAGGACGGGAAAGCCAGGCATAATAACCGCTTTTCGACACCTCGAGCACCTTCGCCATCCTCTCCACCGAAAACGACTTGCGATGCGCCTTCATGAACCTGAATCTGTCTTCGGTCCCTCTGAGAAGATGGCGACCACTTTTTTTAGGATGTCCCGTTCTTCCCGAGCGATTGCAAGCTCTCGCTGTAACCGACGGTTCTCCTCCTCTAAAGGCTTCTGGTGCCCTGTGCCCGGAAACGCGTCCATCGGGTCTCCCTCCAGCTCCTTACGCCAGCGCGCGATCGCTCCCTGGTACAACCCCAGGTCCCGCTCTATCTGCCGGTCCGTCTTACCACTGGTCTCAGCCAAACGAACGGACTCCCTCTTGAATTCAGCATCATATCGCTTCTTCGAATGGGATGATCTTTGCACTTTCATCGACACACCTCCTTATTCTACAAGATAACTGCTTCTTGGTGTGTCCACAATTCCAAAACACGTCAGTTTGGTGAAGTTGACGGTTGTGAGCTTGATGAGAGACACAATGAAGGCGGCGATGAATTTTACCCGGGCCTTATGACAGGGTAAATACCATTGCATCACGTCGTGTAATTCATTAACTTGAGGAGACATAGACCTGTGTTTGATGATGGATGAGTTGTTGGATCTTGACAACCCAAACTTAACTCATTTCACCACTCAGCGCAGGTCTTTTCCTTTTTTGTCGTGTACCATGCGACAGGCTTTGACCGCCGGCGAAGAGAGCGCTTTTAAGGAGGCGATCGCTCAATGTGTGAAGGAAGATCCCGAAGATATTCTTTCCTCGGCATGGGCCTACCGGCTGGATATACAATCTGCCGAAGCAGAAGTGGAAGTTCAAGTTTCAAAGCAGGACGAAAACCGGCACTGGTGGACGGCGGTTGTAGGAAGCGTCACTCTGGGCATCCTTTATGCCCTTTTCGCCGGTGACAAACCCCCTGTTCCTGTTCCCGGTGAAGCGAATCCCCTGTTCTGGATTGGATGGGCGCCCCTGACCGCGCTGGGCGTTCTTTTTTATCTGGCGATTGTCGATCGAGCAAACGAACGCATTCGGTGGTACGGAGGGGCAGCGATTGTTGTCATTTTCGTCGGGGTGGTTACGGCATTTATCGCCTGGGACAGGACGGATCACACGACCATTTTAATCGCATTGCATCTTCCGTTTATCGTCTGGGCGGTGGTGGGAGGCAGCGTGGTTCTGGGTTGTGCTGATGCTGCGAGGCAGTTTTATGCCTATCTCGTTAAGTCGGTGGAAACGATTCTGACCGCCGGTGTCTATCTCGTTGCAGGCATTATTTTCGGGGGGCTGACGTTCGGCATATTTGCTGTGCTGGGAATTCAGCTTTCTGAGGACCATGCGCAAACCGTTGCGGCCTGGGGGATCGGCGCCATCCCTGTTCTGGCCCTGGCCAGTGTGTATCAGCCGGCTTCGACACCGATCCAGCAGAACTGGGAGACGGGTCTTGCGCGTATTCTCAGGATTTTAACACGGTTGATGCTGCCCCTGGCTCTTGGCGTGCTGGCCGTCTACGTCTGCTGGTTCATTCCCGTATATTTCGAGCGGCCATTTGAGGAGCGGGAAGTTCTGATTGTTTACAATGCCACCATTATGGCGATTATCGCCCTGCTGGCTTCTACCGTTACAGAATCGGACGAACAGAGAACGCCGAAACAGGATCTCGTTTTGCGCTACGCTGTTCTGGCGATGGGCGTTTTGACCATTCTCCTGAATGTCTATGCATTGGCGGCGATTGTCAGCCGTACTGTTGAATTTGGCTTGACACCGAATCGGCATGCCGTCCTGGGCTGGAATATTGTGACATTGCTCATGCTCGCCGTGATCGTAACCAGGCTGTGGCAGGCGAAATCGGAGGTGTGGATATACGTATTTCGCGAATCAATGGCTCGCGTCATGGTACCGGCCATTGGATGGGCCGTGTGGGTGCTGTGGGGTCTGCCACATTTTTGAGCAGTCCCTCGCGATGGTTGGATTGCCGGATGATTTCTTGAACCATGTGCGGGCTTTCTCGGAAGGTCTCTGTAAATGCTTATCTACGCCCACGCCCTCGAAAAACTGTCGCCAGACCGCCTCATTGCCCTGCGGAATCACCCAGGCCGCCAGATAGGGATGGTAATACTCCGCCCACTGGTTCTCCGGGCTGGCGAAATAGTACAGGCTGGAAATCATCCCCAGCAGGAACCCCACCACCCCTTCCACCGGAATCACCGCCCCCACCAGCCCCATAGACAGAATCACCAGAAACTCCGGCGCGGAAAGGCGGCGTTTTGGCAGAAACCGGTTCAGCACCAGCAAAATTAGCAGGGTCGCAAACAGGGCCAGGGGAAAATGCGCCAGCGTCATCCGGGAGGCGCGCACGTACATCTCCGCATACGTCGCCCAGGCATCCACGAACACCACAACGAGCAGCCCGATTACCACCGACCGCAGCGTCACCCCCCGCACGCGCGCAGATGGAGGTGCCTCAGTCAAACAACCCCTCGTCCACCATAGCCTCAAGCGCCTCTCCCATTGCGCCAACCGCCTCTTCAATATCGGCTTCCGAGTGTGAGAAGCTCGTGTAACAGACCGAATAGATCATCACCCCTCGCTTCAACACCTCTGCATTGAACCGAAGAAAAAGATCGCCGTTGCGCTCCCGGTCCGGGTGATCGAACACCAGTTGTCCCACCGGAGCCGCCCCTCGGAAACCGGCCGGAATATCCAGACGCTCGCAGTGCGCGTTGAACCCCTTGTGAAGCTGCCGCCCTCGTGCCCAGAGCGTCCCGATCACATCCTCCTCTTCATAGACCTCCAGCACCGCCCGGGCCGCCGCCAGGCCCAGCGTATCTCCGCCAAAAGTGGAAGAAACCACCACCTCTTTCACCATCTCCATCACCTCCGCGCGTCCCACATAACAGGAAAGCGGCACCCCGTTGGAAATCCCCTTGGCGAAAACCGCCAGATCGGGCGTCACGTCGAAAAATTCCTGCGCCCCAGCCCGTCTCAGACGAAATCCCATCACAATCTCGTCAAAAATCAACAACGCGCCGTGCTTCTTCGTCAACGCCCGCAAATCGGCCAGAAACGCATGCCCCTTTTCAATATCCCCATAACCACAGGCCACACTCACCCCCGCAATCCCGTCCGGAGAAGCCTCGAACGCCTCGGCATAGGGCGTCACATCCCCCCACGGCAGCGCCTGATAGGTCAACCGGGTCGCCTCCGGCACACCCGCACGAGACATCGTATTGATCCAACCGTGGTACCCGCAGGTCAAAATCAGATCCCGCACGGTAAACGCTCGGGCCAGCCGGTGCGTGGCCGCCATCGCTTCACCGCCTGTCTTCAAAAACCGGACGCGCTCCGCACAGGGCAGCGCCTTCACCAGGCGCTCGGCCACCTCCACCTCTAAGGGATGGGAATAACTGAAAATAAACCCGCTCTCCACCTGCCGTCGAACCGCCTCGTCCACCGCCGGAAACCGGTACCCCAGCGAAATCGGCCCCAGCCCGTTCCGAAAATCAATGTACTCGTTCCCGTCCAGATCCCACACCCGGCACCCCTCTCCCCGAACCAGATAACACGGCTCCACCCCCCGCAGCGCCTCCCTCGGCGCCTTCGAGTGGGTCTGCGCCCCCATGGGAATCACCTCCACGGCCCGATCGTACAACTCCCAGGACCGCTCCACCGTCCGCCCGATTGCTGTTGCCATCGCCTTACCCTCCTCCTCATTTCGGATTGCGGAATGCGGAATGCGGATTTAAAATGCCTTTCATTCCGCAATCCGAAATCCGAAATCCGCAATTGATCAATATCCATGAATCGAATGCCCCGATCCCGGAAACCAGACGATGTCCACCAGCAGAGAGACCCCCACACCTGCCGTATAGCCCACCAGCACCCCTAAGAAAAACGGCCGGCAGCGCCGGTAGAGCGCTGAGCCGCCGATCCGGAGGATCACGAACTTGATCGCCCAGGCTAAGAACACCGAAAATACCGTATAGCGGACCGACGTGCCGGTGCCGGCCAGCGCAAACCCGACGGGATGGAACGGCCACCAGGGGAAGCGGTATTTCAAGAACGTCAGCAGCGACATCGTGGCCGCGCCGATGCCGAACAGGCTCAACCGCAGCACATTGGGCGGTTCGGGGTTGTTCATCTGCGCCACCACCCCGGAAAATCCGTGCTTGCTGTACCGGGTAAACGGCCAATCGTTGAAATTGTAGGCCCCGTACGTATATCCCAGGTACAGCGTAAACAGAATCGACACCGCGCAGCCCGCCCCAAAGGCCAGAAACAACGCGGCCATCACCCCCCGCCGCCCCGCTTTCGGACACGCATCCGCAAGCTTCGCCCCGTGCGTGACGGCCGGCATAAACAGCCCTTTGCCGTATGAGGCGATCGCATTGGTAAACGCCAGCATCGTCAGGCTGGACCCGCTCAGGTTCTGAGACCCGAACAGGGAGGACACAAACCCCCGGGGCCCCACCGGCATGCTCACAAACACCAGCCCCACGTCGGACACGATACGCGCCACCCCGATGTAGAGCGCCAGCGCGGCAAACACGAACAGGCACGCTACCCCGAACCCCATCCCTGCCTGCCAGAACCAAAACACCCCGAACAGCACGCTCGCAACCAGGCCGAACACCGCGGTCCGGTAACTCATCATCTCCTCGGACTCGTCTAAAGGCGCCTCCCTGCCCAGCGCCTTTTTGGCCACCATCTTCAAATGCCCCCGGGCCGACCACACCCCCCAGGCCACCAGTGCAAAAAGCGCGCCCAGAGGAATATACTGAAAATCCGCCGAAGCGTGCGACCACGAACTGGCGTTGTATCCCAGCTGGTTGAGAATTCCGCTGCGGATGACAAAGAGCAGGTCAAAGAACCACAGACTGAACAGCACGTCGATATTGGCAAAATAACAAAACGAAATCGTAAACATATTGATCCGCGTCCAAAAACCCGGGAAATAACGCTCGAACCTCACCCACGGCCCCCACCGGATATTCGGAATCTCCGGGAACCCCGGCACGAAGTAGCGGATCATATTCCAGGCGATAATCCCGAACGCAATCGAAAACCCGATCCAGAAAAGCCGTGGGTAGTCGCCCGTCTCGGACCGGGCCGTCAGCTCCAGCGCCGGCTGCAGCACCGGATAGGTCAACCGCTCGCTCTCCACCCACTGCTTCCGCAGGATCACCGCAATACACACCGACGCGGCGAACAGCGCCGTCACCAGCGCCATCCAGCAGGCCACCGGCACGTACCAGACGGCCCAGGGAATCGGCTCGCCGGGAGGAAGCCCTTCGAACAAATAGTCTAAGGCCCCGTTCACGTTCCGGGGCGCCAGCCACTCCGGTATGTAAGGATGGAAAAACTCCCCTCACCGATTCTCCGGCGTGGCAAAATAAAAGGGCGCCGCAATCGCCCCTAAAAAATACCCGGTCAGCCCCACCGACGGGATCGCCCCGCCCACCAGCCCCTCGGCCAGGACCACCAGCAGTTCCGTAGAAGACAGGGCATAACGCCTCGCCAGCAGCCTGCAGACCGGATTCAGCGCCAGCGCAAGCGCCAGATAGACCATCAGCGTCCCCATCGGAAAGTGGCTGAGGGTCATCCGGGAAGCATGAATCACGTACTCAATGTAATTCACCCACAAATTGGCCGCCACGGCCAGGCCCACGCCTAAGAGAATGGACCGGCGCGTAACTCCCCTCTGAACGGATCTTATTCCACGCCTGCCGCCCATGTATTCCCTCCCGCCCGAACCTTCCCCTCATCCTTGAGCACCTCCGCACAGTGCATCGCCCCTCCAATACTGCCCACCACCTCAACCTCGTGCCCCATCTCCCTCAACCCGTCCAGGACCGTTTTTCCCGCAGACGACGTAACCATAAGCGGTTCGTCCGTCTGCACGTGCATCCTCGGCGCAGCCGCAGCCTCGTAAGAACTCACCCCATAATCCACAACCCGCTGCGCAACCCGCGCGTTCACGCTGATAATCCGCCTGCCCCCCGGCATCCCCACAGCCATATCCCGGTTTGGCAGCCTCAGCACCAGGGGCGCCGTATTGTTCAGCGGCCGCTTGCCCGGCCCGACCGAATTTTGACGCCCCGGGCGCGGATCCAACCGGCACATCGCGTGCCCCAGAATAATCCCCGTACCCGGCGCCACCACACACGACCCGAACCCGCCCCCCTGCGAAATCGTCACCGAAGCCACATTCCCCTCCACGTCCGCCGCCGAGACATGCAGCGTCCCATCGTCCGAATCGCCCGCAGGCGGCGCCAGACGGTCCACATAATCCGGAAACTGCTTTATCGTCTCCACCCGCCCCGCCGCATACTCCGGGCTCAACAGCCGCTCCACCGGCGCATCTACAAAATCGGGATCTCCAAGGTACGTCAACCGGTCCCGCCAGGCCAGCTTCAGAACCTCGGCCAGCCGGTGCCAGTACATCACCGTATCGTCGGCCACCGGATCAAAGCATGCCAGCATATTGAGGATCTGCAGGCTCGACAGCCCCCCATTAGGCAGAATCGCCCCGTAGACCGCCGCGTCCCGATAGGAGACCTCATACGGCGCCGTCACCCGGGGTTCGTACGAAGCCATATCCTCCCGCGTCAGAATCCCTCCGATACTGCCGATATAGTCCGCGATCTTGCGTCCGATCTCCCCCTCGTAAAAATCCCGCCAGCCGGCCGAAGAAATCCGCTCCAGCGTTACCTCCATATCCCGCCGGTGCCAGACATCCTCCGGTTCCGGCGCCTTTCCCTCCGGCATCAGGTGCCGGGCCGCAGGCTCAAACTTCCGGATCACAGCCTCCAGATTCTTAATCGCCCCCGCCGTCGAGCCATAGGGAAAACCGTCCGCCAGCAGCTTCAGAGAAGGCGCCACAATATCGGGCCATTGAAGCCGCCCCCACCGCTCCCACAGCGTCCCCATCCCCGCCATCATGCCCGGAGGCCCTACCGCAAGCGGCCCATGCACATTCGCATTGTCCTTCACCCGACAGAAATACTCATTCTCATTAATCCCCTTCGGCCCCTCCCCCACCGCCATCACCTCAAACATCCCCTCGTGCGCCGCCGCAGGAGCCACCCCATTTGCATCCAGCGACCAGACCTCCCCCGTAGCCCCCTCCAGCACTACCGCACAGCACACATACCCGCCCACCCCCGTAGACTGCGGCTGGAGCATACAGCACGCCATACTCGCCGCCGCCGCCGCATCCATCGCATTCCCCCCCTGCGCCAGAACCCGCGCTCCAACCCGAGCCGCCTCCTCCGGCCCCGCAGCCACCGCCCCCACCGAAGACACCACTTCTTTCCCTTCAACCATCCCGACTCTCCCTTGATCGCAATGTGGTTTTCACGCCATCCCCTCCGCCACCTTACAAATCGCCGCCCCCATATCCCGAATATCCCCCTCCTCCATCTGCTCGTGAATCCCCCGCACCACCACCGTCCGCAGCCCTTCCACCGCCCCCGGCACCAGCTCCGGCCCGTAGTGATATTCCCGGCTCGTCACCCCGCACGTAAACGGGCATCCGCTCTTCCCGTAGGTGTTTTGCTCCGTCAGATACTTCCCCCGCAAAAAGATCGGATCCCCAATATAGTGCGCTCCCACCGGCACGCCCTCTGCCGAGACCGCCTTGCAGAACGCGTCCGGATCGTGTCCGGTCACGTGGAAAATAAAATTCCACCACGACACCTCCCGGTCCTCCTCCGGCGGCACGGCCTCCACCCCCGGCGCATCCGCGATCAGCTCGCACAGCAGCCTGCCCAGCTCAACCCGGCGCTCCACCACCTGCCGCACCTTCTCTAACTGCGCCAGCCCCACCGCCCCCATCAGTTCCGTCGTCCGGTAACACGGCCCTAAGAATCCGTGATCCCGCTCCCCCATATACTTGTAGTCCCAGCCCTTGTCTGCAAAAAGCTTCAGCCGGATGTAGGTCTGCTCGTTGTTCGTAACCGTCATCCCCCCGTCTCCGGTCGTCATATGCTTCGACTGCTGCAGGCTGAAACACCCCATGTGCCCAAACGTCCCAACATATCGTCCCCTGTACTTCGTCGCATGCGCCTGGCTGCAATCCTCAATTAGAACAAGCTTGTGCTTCTCCGCAATCTCCACGACCGCATCGATATCGCACGGCCGGCCGAACAGGTGTACTAAGATAATCGCCCGCGTCCGATCGGTAATATTCGCCTCAATCGACGCCGACGTCATATTCAGCGTCTTCGGATCCACATCCGCAAAAACCGGCACCGCATTCTGCTGCAAAATCGGCATCACACTGCCCGGATCGGTAATCGGCGCCGTAATAATCTCATCCCCCGGCTCCGGGTTCACCGCGCCCACCGCCAGGTGAATAGCCGCCGTCCCGCTCGTGGCGCTCTGTGCATAGTTCACCCCGTAAAACTCCGCGAACCTCTTCTCAAACTCCGGTATAAACGTCCCGTTCTTCCCGAACAAACTCTGACTGCGCACCGCCTGAAGCAGCAGCTCCTCCTCCCGCTCTCCAAAAGGCCTCCGGTCCGGAAACGGCGTTGTCCGCACCTTCGCCCCGCCCTCAATCGCCAGTTTCTCCACCCCTAACTCCTTCTGTTTAAGAATACTCACCGCAGAGACGCGGAGACCGCAGAGAGAATCAGACGTTGACCCCTTTTTGCCTTTCTCCGCGTCCTCCGCGTCTCTGTGGTCCGAATTTTTTCAAGGCGCAATCCAGATCGGCGACGACCACGCCTGATTCCGGTCCCGCTGTGTGATCCGCACGTAATAGTAACAGAATGGCGACAGACCCGCAAATGCCGGCTCCTGAAATCCCGGCGGCTCGGTATCACAAAACGTCGTCTCCACCACATAAGCCTCGGGCCGCTCCTCATAAACCACCTCCCCGTTCCGGATCACCTCCACCCGGTCGATCGGACGCGTGCCGGCCGCGCGAATTTGAAACGCACGATCCCCCTCCCATCCCGAAACCTCCGATCCCATGAGATGCTCGCCCAGCGTCACAAAAAGCAGAATTTTCGCGCCTGTCGTCGCGTAACACCGACGCGCCCGGATCGCGTCAAAAATCGCCTCCCGGCTCAGTTCGTGCGTCAACACCGCGGTCCACCCCCGCCCCTCGTTGTACCCGTGTGAGCCGGACCCCGGCTGCCCCAGCTGGTTGTCCGTGCCCCCGATAAAACCCATGCGACGCCCCTGAGACAGCGCGTACTGCGCCGAGTGCTCGCCCCCGTACTCCGAGATCCCCCACCGGGAGCAGATCTCCATCACCGGCTCCATCGGATTGGGAGGGATGCTGAAATCCGTCCCGTGGATGAACTTCATGTGGTGCGGAAACGTCAGCGCCTCCAACCCGTCCAGCGTCGCCCAGAGGGTGTCCGGGTGGCAGGCCGGATCGGTACGCCAGTCCCCCCAGTGCGCATTCCCCACCGGAAATTGTCCGGCATCCGCCAGATTCCTAAACAGGGAATGGCGGTGCCCGTAACTGCTGTAGTTTTCGCAGATCGGGAGCGTGGCAAAACCCTCCCGCTCGTTGAACGCCTCGTTGATCTCTAAATAGGCCCGCCAGTGCTTTTGGGAAAACGGGAAATTCATGGAATTCTGCTGGTGGCTGACCGACGCAAAATCCAGCTCCGAAATCTCGTACGCGTAATCGTAGGCCTCCTGCATGGTCCCGAACCCGTCGCACGGGCGGCAGTGCGAGTGCAAATCCCCGAAAAAGACCCGGTAGCCCCCGAAATAATCCGGGTACCCCACCGGATTGCTCCGCCCAATCAAATCGCACGACAGGTCCCGCGCCCGCACATAGTGAAAAGGCCCCTCTCCCGTGATCGGCACCTCAACCCGGGTAAAGTTCTCCTCCCTGCCGATAGAAACCCTGTACTCGACCTCCTCCACCCCCAACTCCGTCACCGCCACCTCTCCGCCGTAGTCGAAAGCCCGGTTCAACTCGAACTGATCCATCGGCACAATCTTGAACGAAGGCGCCTCATCCGGCCCCATCACCGCCTGCGCCGTCACCCTCAGCGACCGCGCATATCCTCCGTAGGTCATCACCCCCGGCATTGTCGAAAGCGGCCGGAAGGCGTCCTCTCCCGCAGGCCGCACGACCGTCACAAAAGGGTGGAACTGCACCGTCTGCGGCGCACGCACGCGCGGCCCGTCCGGGTGCGCCAGATGAATCCGCAGCCGCTCGCCCGCCGGAAGCGCCTCGCCATCGAGGTGGACGTGGATGAGGAACTCGAACCCGATCGGAGTCAGCGCGACGCGGGCCTGCACCCCCTGGGCCAACGGCTCTGCCGCAACAAAACACTGCCGTCCGTTTCCGTACCCGCCCTCCCACACCGCAAAAAACTTCGAAATCTCCGGAAACGCCCCGTTCAAGTCCAGCTCCCAGGTCCGGGGCGCCTCCACCAGCAAATCCGTCCCGGCTTCCAGCGCCGCCTCCACCGGCGAAATCGTAAACGACAGGTGCACAGGCTCGCGCACCTGCACCGTGGACGGTTCCATCTCAACGGCGGCCTCAAACGGTTGCTCATCCTCAAACCCCGCTTCGAGCACCCCCCACTCCCGGCGATTCCTGGGAATCTCTGCCATAGAATTTTGGCGCACAGGTCCACCGTCTGCAGGCGACGGAAGCATGCGCCCTCCTTATTGTTAAAACTGGAAATTGCTGCGCCCCTACCCGGCCGCTCGCCCCCCATAGCCCCGGTCGATATCCGGCAGACCCGTGTGTTTGCCCAGCGCCTCGGCCATCGCCCGAACGTGATACGGCAGCGTCCCGCAGCACGAACCGATCAGGCTGATCCCCATCCGAGCCGCCTCCGCCGTGTACTCCGCCATCGCAAACCGGGTCACCACTCGCGGCTCCACCTGCGTCCACAGGTTCGCCCGGCTCAGCGCGCGGTTGAAAACCTCGCCCGGCTCCAGCTCATAACCCGTCGGCTGCGCGCAAACCGGCGCCGACACCGCCTCCCGGACCTCGCGCACCAGCGCCCCCATCGCCTGCCAGGGCCGCATGCAGTTGATCCCCACCACATCCGCGCCCGCATCCACCAGCCGCTTTGCCGCTTCCCCGGGACAATAGCCCTCCCGGGTAAACGCGCTGTCCCGGTAGGTCATTGTCACCACCGCCGGCACGCCGGCCTGCTTTACAAACGGAATCGCCAGGCTCACCTCGTCCACCGAGTAAAACGTCTCCACAATAAACAGGTCCACCCCCGCCCCTGTCTGCTGTCCCACCCGCCGTTCGAAAAAAGCCTGCGCATCCCGCTTCTGCTGCTCCGTCACCGGCGCCCACGTCGACTGCCCGCTGTAAACAAACGGACTCAGTGTGCCCGCCACGAACTTATCCGGACCGGCCGCCTCCCGCGCCAGTTCCACCGCCACCCGGTGCAGCTCCTCCTCCCGCTCCATCGGCCGCACCCCCCAGGCCATCGCCTGAAGCACCTCGGCGCCGGCCCGCTCGAACTCCCGATGTAGTTCCAGCACCCCCTCCGGATAATCCAGCACCCCCATCGGGATCTTCGACGCATAGCTCCCCAAACACCGCCGTTCGAACTCTAAGTAGTAACCCCCGTCGCACAGCAGCGGCCCTTCGGCCAGACGTTCCAGAAACCCGGACACCATATCACCCCTCCTCTTTTAGGGGTATCGGACAAAACACGCCATCTTCCCGAATCTCCGCCGGGTGTTTCCATTCGTAAAACAGGGACCCGTCCCCGGGCGTGATATCCGACCGGTGAAACTCGGCCTGGATCACGCGCCTGCGGGTACCCTCGCCGGCATCCTGTGTGCAGGGGCCGGACGCGTGGGCCAGCATCGGCCGCATAAAAAGAACGCTGCCCGCAGGCGAAGGCACAAGCACCGGCTCGTGCTGCCGCACGTGTGCCATCAACTCTTCACCCAGCATCGAACGTTCCCAGTTGGAAGACCCCGGAATCACCTGCAAGCAGCCGTTCTCCTGGGTCTGTGCGTCAACGTGGATGCGGGCTTCACACATAGTCACCAGCGTCTCTTTGCGCATCCGGCGTTTTGGATAAGGCCCCGCCAGCCCCCTGTCGTACTCGTCGTCTAACAGCCTGTCCACAATCGCGCCGTTGTCCTGGTGCCATCCCACGCTTCCCGTATCCCCCATGCCCGGACTTTTCACCATCAGCGTACTCCCGCAGCATTGGGCCGTGCCGCCCAGAATCTTCGGCAGCAGCCCCATAGCCCGGGTCGTCAGCGTCTGCCGCATCACCTCCGGATAAATCTCATACACGTGCCTCACCGCCCACAACTCGCCGTTCTTCAACGCGCAGTACTGTGGAAATCTCAGCACAGCCTCCTCTTCGATCGCTCTGCAAAGCGACGTAATCGCCTCCAGTTCAAACGGAGAAAACACACCGGTCACCAGCGCAAACCCGTTGGCGTTGATGGACGCCTCCACCTTTTCCAACACATGGTCATCCGTTAGCGCAATCGACGTTTCATTTACCCTCATGTCGATACTCTCCCCTGTGTCGAAATCCGTTCGTCCCCAAAAGCCGCCCCAGCCCTTTCGACCACGTAAAAAGAGGGACTGCAAACCGCTTACAGCCCCTCTCCTTAATAACAACAGCATACCGAAAAAACGGAAGGACGACCCGCACTGCCCTACCGCTTGAACGCCGACCCCCTCAAAACGGCAGATCGTCGTCTGTGCTTTGCGGAGGAGGCGGTTCGGCCAGAGCCCCCTCATCCGGACCTGAGCTGGGGGTGGAAACACCCGCTCCCGACGCGTAAGAGGGCCCGGCCTCCATCTCCCCGGCCCCCACATCCTCACGCGAATCCAGCATCTGCATATCCCGCGCAACCACCTCGGTGGTATAGCGCTTCACCCCATCCTGCCCTTCCCAGCTCCGGGTCTGAAGGCGCCCTTCGATATACACCTTGCTCCCCTTCCGGAGGTACTGGTTGCAAATCTCAGCGAGCCGGCCCCAGACCACAATCCGGTGCCACTCGGTCCGCTCCTGGCGCTCACCCGAACTGTCCGTCCAGTTCTCGTTGGTAGCCAGGTTGAAATTGGTAACAGCAGTCCCACTGGGCGTGTACCGAAGTTCCGGATCTGCGCCGATGTTACCAATCAGAATCACCTTGTTTACTCCTCTGCGTGCCATACACGGCCTCCTTATAAAAAAGATACAGTTTGGATAGGGATCATGGCACGATCCTTACCGGATAATGTTAAGCGAATATAGCCCCGGTCGGCGATTTTGTCAAGGGGAAGCGGCAAAGCGAATTCCATGGTATCAGTTGCCTGTTGCATCTCCCCTGCATAAAGTGTAAATTCCTTCCCCATGAACCGATTCCACATCCCCGAAAAAGTCCTTCGCTGGCTCCCCCTTCTCTTCGCCCTCGCCTTCTTTGCCCAGGGCCTCTTTGGAAGTCTGGAAAAATCGCTCACCTGGGACGAACCCACCTTCATCGCATCCGGCTACACCTACCTCACCCGAAACGACTTCCGGATGAACCCCGAGGCCCCCCCCCTCATGCAGCACTTAGAGGCCCTGCCTCTGCTCCTGATGGACCTGGACGTTCCCGGGCAGGACCACTGGACCTGGAAATTCAAGTCCCAGGTCCAGTTTGGGCGCGAGATCCTCCTGCAGAATGCGGAAAAGGTCCGCAGCATCGCCTTCTGGGCCCGGCTTCCCGTCCTCCTCCTGGGGGCGGTCCTCATCCTCGCCATAGCCTCCTGGGGGCGGCGGCTCTACGGCCCCGGCCCCGCGCTCGTCGCCGTTGCCGCAGCCGCCTTCTCTCCCAATCTCTTAGCCCACGCCAAACTGGCCACCACCGACCTGGGCTGCACCGTGTTCATGTTCCTCTCGGTATTCACCTTCCACCAGGCCCTCCGAACCCACAGAGTCCGGGACTGGACCCTCTGCGGCCTTGTAACCGGATTGGCGCTCCTGGCAAAATTCACCTCCCTGCTGCTGGGTCCCATCTACCTCATCCTGGCCGCCGTCCACCTCATCCGAAACAGAACAAAAAGCGTCGCCCTCATCCGGGGGCTCCTCATCGCCGGTGGAATCACCGTCCTTGTCGTAGGCGCCGGCTACAACCTCTCCTTCAACCCGCTCCTCTACGTTCAGGGCCTGCGGGAAATCTACATCAAAACCACCCCCGGCTACCTCTACTACCTCCTCGGAGAGGTCTCGGACAGCCCCTTCTGGCACTACCACATCGTCGCCTTCCTGCTCAAAGTCCCCCTGCCCATCCTGCTCCTCCTCGGCCTGGCCGTCTTCGCCTTCATCCGGCAGCCCCACCAGTGGGAAGACGCCCTCTTCCTGCTCCTCCCCGCCCTCACCGTCATCGGCGCCTCCTGCTTCGACCAGGCCAACCTGGGCCTCCGCCGCATCCTCCCCGCCTTTCCCTTCCTCCTCCTCTTCACCGCACAAACCCTCTCCGGGTCCAGGGGCCGCCTCTGGTCCCGGGCCGTCCTCCTCCTGCTCCTCTGGACCGGCGTCGAAGCCGTCCGCATCTATCCTCACCACTTGGCCTACTTCAACCAGGCCGCCGGCGGCCCCCAACGCGCCCCCTACCTCTTAGACGACAGCAACATCGACTGGGGCCAGGACCTGCCCGCCCTGGCCGCCTGGCAGAAGGCCCACCCCAACGCCGGCCCCCTCAAACTCTTCTATTTTGGAACCGCACCCCCCCAGGCCTACGGCGTACAGGCCCAGGACATGGAAAATCAGGACATCATGCGCCCCGGCGGGGGCGTCTTCGCCGTAAGCGTCCACAACCTAGTCTGGACCCGAAAACTATACAAACAGGGCCGCATCCCCTCCGACTGGCTCACCGCCTACCGCCCCATCGACCGCGCCGGATACTCCATCTACCTCTACCGGTTCCCGTAAAAAAATTTGGGGGATGATCTTCGTTTCGGCCATGGGTCAATCAACTCTGGTTGTAAACCACCGGCACCCGCACGGTGAACGTGGACCGGTCTAATGCATCCAGCGCGGCTGCCTCCGGTGCCGGTTGCAACGGTTTGGTCCGTGAACTGAACACCCTCAAGAAATCCGGATAGTGGAGCGAGTCCCACCTTTGGCACCAGGATGAGATTATCATAAAAGGGGCACTTACGTTACTTTTTGGAAGAAAGCGTGAGTGCCTCTTTTTATTTCTCTGCATATTGGTCTGACTTGCCTGTTGTGTCAGTGGCACAAGGACCGTATCTTATATTAAATTTAGAGATGGACAAGTCGCTGCCTGCAAGACATCGGGCGCCATTTGATGGAGGAAGCTAGAAGCTATGAAAAATACATTTACTTATCTGGAAACGCTTGTGCAGGAGACCCACAAGCCGGAAGACGAGATCATTGCGCTGGCTTTTCAGACGGGCGTTCGGCAACTGTGGCGGGAGCGTACGCTGGCCCGTTATCTCCGTGGGGAGGCAACCCGCAGTGAAGCTATTGAGGCCGCGGGCATCGACTGGGTTGAACTGGCCGAACGCCAGCACAAGGCGATGATGGAGGATCTTGAGTGGGCTATGAAGGAGTGAATCCCGCCGTGGCCGACGCCGGACCGCCCATATAAGCAGCCTCTTTGTCACAAGGGCGATTGTGGAACTGGCTATCGAACATCTTCATCAGTCCATTGATGATAGGTAAGGACAAACCCGGATAAGGTAGATAACGGGGATGGTCTTCGTTTCAGCCAGGGATCAATCAACTCTGGCTGAAAACAAGGGGAACCCGCACCGTAAACGTGGACCCCTTCCCCACCTCGCTCTCCACGCTGATCGACCCGCCCAGCAGTTCAGCAAACCCCTTCGTAATCGGCAGCCCCAGCCCCGTGCCCTTGTGCTGCGGGTCCGACCCCTTCACCTGCTGAAACTCCTCGAAAATACTCTCCAGAGCATCCGCAGGGATGCCCGTCCCGGTATCCGACACCGCGATCACCAGGTGTTCGTCCGCCTTTGAAGTCCCGACGGCCACTTCTCCAGCCTCGGTGAACTTCAGCGCATTGGAAAGCAGGTTGATCATGATCTGACGCAACCGACCTTCATCCGTGTGGGCTTCTCCAACCTCGCGGGAAATCTCCTGCTTCAGCGCCACCCCTGACTTGACCAGCGGACCCACCGTGTCGCAGCAGGAGGCAATCAGCCCCTTCACGTCGAAGGACTTCACATCCACGTCCATCCCCGTCCCGCCTCGATCTTGGACAGGTCCAGGAGGTCGTTGACCAGGCTCAGCAGATGGTCCGAGTTCCTATTGTTAGCCAGTCCATCCTGGGTGGTGAAGGTGGTAAAAGTCTCTCCATCATACCGGCTCACACCGCCGCCGTCGGTGCCAAACCAGAGCAATCCCTCGCGATCCTGGAAACTCGACACTACTACACTGTGAGCCAGTCCATCGAGTACACCGTAAGTGCGCCAATACCCCTATCCGGATCCTGCGGCAACTCGCTTCCCGGGTCCTACGGGCGACCTGTAGATGTCGAAGCGCAGTCGAATCAGACCGCGAGGATCGGACGTGCCGAAGGCGGCGCCCAAAATCCGACGGACCTCCCTAAATGCCGGATCGGACAGAAGTGCGCTTCGAACGTCTACGAACTCGGCAGGCGTTTTGAACGCAAACGCACGAGCGAAGACGGAATCCACAGTCGCCCGTATCTGTTCTGAGGATGCCACCAGGTCGTGTCGTTTCAGAATAGGCGCAACCTGTTTCTCATACGCCGTCTCAAACTCGTCCATACGCTCGGGTGGTACCCAGAACCCTAACCGGGCAAGGGTCGGCTCTGCGGCCCAGCAGGGGGCAACGGACAGCATAACAATGAAGCCTGTAAGGAAGATTGTATGCCTGGACATCACCACGCTCCAACGCAAACGGGGCACACCTCGAACGGTCCGATATGCCCCACAATCCCAGGTCCTGCAAAGGACGACCCGTCCCCATCTCGGACCCTCACGTATGCATTTCTTGTCACGGGAATGTACGGCGGGTAGAGGGGAAGTGCAATAGAAAACAAGCGAGAAACTGAAGATGAGAGAATGGGAATGCGGCGAAATGGTTCAGGACGTTGTGGACATTATGACTCGGCAGATCCTGCTGTTCGGTGGTCGAAGCGAGGGCAAAAATTTGCAAGATAGTCACCAGAAAAAATAGAAAAGGCGCCACGGAAACACCTGCGAGACGTTCGCCGCCAGGAGGCGGTTCCTACCAGGTCGGAATCACGCGAAAATCGGTAGGAGCCAGCTCCTGCTGGCGACATCCATGCCTTTCCGTGGCGCCTTTTTATCCCCTCAACCCTCCTGAGCCTTCCCCCTCACTTCTTCCGACGTCGCTTCATCTCATCCTGCTGTAAAATTCCTCGAATCGCCTTGGCCAGCGCCGGGGCGGCCTTGTCGCGGATCAACTTCTGCGCCCGTTCGCGCTGCCGGCGGTACTCCTCTGGAGACAGCGGCTTTGGCTCCGGCTCTTCCAGAGCCTTAACAATCGCCTCGCCCACCCGCGACTCGGGCTCGACATCCTGCGGCCACAGGCGGATAAAAAGATAAAACGCCAGCGCCACGGAAAGCACCCCCGAAAACGCCACGATCAAAATCTCCAACTGCATCACAAAGGCCAGCAGCAGGACCACGCTGGCTCCCACCAGAATCAGGATCAGTGTAATGCTCAGCACCCGGAAGATCCTTTCCCGCACCACCGGATTGGCCAGACGCCGGCGCAGCGGTCCGGGCCTCCGGCCCGGTGGGCTCTTAACTGGCATATAAATTGCGCCCTTCTATACCTGTGATTGATTAACACCTATCCAGAACAAATTTAAGTATTTGTTTTTAAATATATTAGCCTTGATCCTGACAAAAAGCAGGGGTCAAAATCATCCCACTCAGGAGGAAAAAATGTCCCCCCAAGCCATCCAGAGCCTCATCGAACTGTTCGGCGTGGAGAAAGGACTCCACCTCGTCAACCTCTTCACCGCCATGGACGACACCGAGATCGCCCACCAGCGCCCCCGGTCCCGCCCGGCTCGCAAACACGCCAGAGAGCCGGTCCAGAACCTCGACCTCCAGCCCGAAGTACAGGAAGTCACGTAAGGGAATCAATTGCGGATTGGGGATTGCGGATTGCGGAATAGATGCTTTTAAATCCGAAATCCGCATTCCGAAATCCGAAATTTCCTTCCCCTCCTACGCCTCCCTCTCCTCCAAAAACCCCTCCACACTAAAATACCGCTCGCCCGAGTCACAAATCACCGTCACCACCCGCCGGCCCTCACCCAGTTCCTGCGCAACCTGCAGCGCCGCCCACACATTGGCGCCCGCGGAAATCCCCACCAGCATCCCCTCCTCCTTGGCCAGCCGTCTCGCCATCTCGAAGGCATCGTCTTCTTCCACGCAGATAATCCGATCGACCACCTCCCGGTTGAGCACAGATGGGACAAAACCCGCGCCGATGCCCTGAATAGTGTGCAGCGCGGGCGCCCCTCCGGAAAGCACGCTGGAAGCCCGGGGCTCCACGGCCACAACCTGCGCCTCCAGAAGCCGGGCCTTCAGCGCCTCACCCACCCCCGTAACCGTCCCCCCTGTGCCCACACCCGCCACAAAAGCGTCCACCTTCCCCTCCATCGCCTCTAAGATTTCCCGCGCCGTGGTCTTCCGGTGGATCTCCGGATTGGCCGGATTGTCAAACTGCTGGGGCATAAACGTCCCATCCGGCGACCCGGCCACGATCTTGCGGGCCGCGTCCACCGCCCCCTGCATATCTTGCTCCCCCGGCGTCAACACCACCTCGGCGCCGAAACTCTCCAAGAGATCCTGCCGTTCGCGGCTCATCGAATCGGGCATCGTCAGAACCAGCCGGTACCCCTTCACAGCGGCCACTAAGGCAAGGCCGATCCCGGTATTTCCGCTGGTCGGCTCCACAATCGTCATCCCCGGTCTGAGCCGCCCCTCCCGCTCTGCCGCGTCAATCATTGAATAGGCGATCCGGTCTTTCACCGACCGCACCGGATTGAGCGACTCCAACTTGCACACCACCTCCGCCATACCGGGCGCCACAACCCGGTTGAGCCGAACCAGGGGCGTATTCCCGATCAAATCCAGAATATCGTCCACCACCACATTATCTAAGGCCATCTATGAGTCCTGCCGTTTCACGTTTCACGCCTTTCTTTTACCTTCTCAATCGCCATCTTCCCCAGCCGCCGGATATCCTCCGCAATATCGGGGCGCTCCAGATCTTCAACCGTACACCACCTGTAGGCCTCGGCCTCGGCTTCGGAAAGTTTCAAACAACCGCCGATCACGCTGGCAAAATAAATCAGATCGATATGCTGATGGTCCGGCGCAATCTCTTCAAGCAAAATACACTCGGGCTGGCTGAGCACCCCAACCTGGCCGATACTGGACCGGGACGAAAGCAGCTCCACCTCCAGACCGGACTCCTCCCGGACCTCCCGAACCGCCGCATCGCAGGGAAGTTCGTCCTGATAAATATGTCCGCCGGGAGGAAACCACTGCCGGAGTTGTTTGTGGTACAGCAAAAGCGTCCGCCCATCCCGAACGACAAACGTGGTCGCGGTAAAGTCGCGGCTGACCTGGGACATACAGATTCCGGTTCACAGGTGAAAATCCATAACCCCACTGCTCAAAATAATATAAACCAGTCCCCTCTTCCAATCAACCCTTTTCCCCGTTATGCCCTTCCGCTCCATCTTTTCTCAGTACCCGATCCCCGATTTTGGTTTTTCTCCGCGTCTTCCGCGTCTCTGCGGTGAACGCTTACCATCAGACGACCCTTGACTTAGCCCTGAGCACCGCATACATTATGAATAAGCATCGGATCGCACAGCCCGGTACCATAGAGTCACCTGACACACCGGGTTCAGGGAGGAGAAAATGCTGAGCAGGATCTTTATAAAAAAAGGGGGAAAGATGCGTCTCAGCCCCCAGGCCCGGGCCCTGCTCAAAATGGCCGAGTTCGACGTGGGGTCGGCCAACTGTACTCTGATCCAGACCGCCGACGGAGCGGAACAGACAGAGGATCTGGGAGGAGCCGCCTTCTTTAAAGAGAACGGGCGGTTGATGATCAAAGACCGGGCGCTCTTCATCACCACCCCCGATGGCATCAAAGCCGAAAACAGAGATCAATTCCAGGGCAGGGGAGAAGTCCTCAGCCTCTGGTTCCTGTACGAACGGGTGCCCCGCGCGATCGAATGCCGTGTGGAAGAACGCATCCGATTCTCTCCCGATACGATGGGCGATATCGATCCCAAGGTCGGGATCGGCTATAAGCTGATCCCCCTCTCGGATGTTGTGAAGCAGGACAAGCGCAGCTCCCTGCGCTTTTCGCATCAGCCGGGACAGGGCAGCCTGCCCGTCTACCCCCAGGTCCTCTTCGACGCCTATGTCTGGAGAACCGACCTGACCTATCCCACCGAAGGGGCCATTCCCCCCCGGATCGAAGACCTCCAGCTGATCCTGCCCGAAGACAGCAAAGACCGGCACGCCGAACCGGACCTGAACCTGGAATCGCTGGTCTACACCTTCAAAAACGCCATGCGGGGCAATCCCACGGAGGAACGGACCGTCCACATAAGCAAACCCTACTTAGACGAAAAACTGAACCGCTCGACCCTGCTGGAACTCGGCTTTTCAGACGTTTTGGGACTCGGCAGCGAGGACGTCGGACGCAACCTGCACATCAAAAAACCGATCTCCTCTCGGATCAAAGATAGGCGAGATCCCCATTATCTGCCGGTGGGCACAACCCTTGTGCTCCACTACGGTGTCCGAGCCTCCCTCGACGGCCATTACAACTATTACGAACTCGTCACAGAAATCTCCAAGGGGGGGCTGGAAAACATCACCATACGTCCCCAGAGAGAAGTCCGGGAAGAACAGGGCCTCAAAATATTCCTGGCCGACTTCAGCGTCAACGGCGTACGCTTTGTAAACAGCCCGCAGTTTATGGACTACGCCCTGGGCAAAGATTACGAACGCCTCTCCGTAGAAGAACAACTGGACATCCTGGAAAACCTGGTCCTCCAGTTCAACTTCTACCCCAGGCTTCGCTTTAACAGAGACATCGACCCCTACCGTCCGGACCTGCCCAAGCGGGTCTCCATCCTGGGAAGAATCGTGCGCGGTGAAGTGGAATGGGAAGAGGAAGAAGAAGAAAAGAAGAACGGGCGGCTGAAAAGCTTTGGCATCAAATTTATGTACGATCCGGTAGAATATTCCACGGAGCGCTTTCTCTTCGACCGGTGGGAAATGATCCGGCCATTCAAAGAAAACCGCTACTTTAAAGAGGTCCACAAGTCCTTAAACGGCCTCATCGCCTATCTGGAGAGCCAGTTGAAGGAATAAGACGTTCCCGCTCTGCCGCTGGTTATCAACAAAAAAAAGGGGCGCGATCGCAATGATCGCGCCCCTTGTCTCTAACCGTCCAATCAGCCCGTAGATTGTGCCGGAACACGCTCCGTTCCGTTAAAGAACCGGATGTTCTCGCGGACGTAATGGGCCGCGTGTTTCTCCGGTATCATCCCGAGCTGGCGTGCCGTCAGGACGTTCAGCAGGTCGAGCCCCTTTTCAAACCCAAACCGCCTGATCAAACGCTCTGAGCAGTACCGATCCATATTCTTCTCCTGATCGAGCGACACACCCAGTCGCAGGTGGATCGCTCTGGGTTTATCCCGAAGCAGGGCGCCCCGTATGCGCCCGGTCTTCTATCCAGGCCGGTTGGAACTAAGAGGGGTAACGGTTCACAAAGAAACGGCTCATAAAGCCAACAATATCTTTGTTCAGCAAATTTTTCAACAGGGGAGTTCGGCAGGTGGAGTCGGTTTCTGAGAGGGGAGAATTCAGAAAGGGGTTTTGCTCACGCTCACGTCCTGTGACCGGAGCCTCGTCTTCCGCATCCTGTCGGAACATAGGCCCTCCTTGGCATATGGTTTGAAAAACTTGATATCACATGATACCATCCAGTAATATTATCGGACGACTCCCGGGAAGCTTTAGCCTTTCTTTTAAGCACGGAAGACACAGATGAGTACGGAAAGACACGGACACACCCAAAATCGAACCATCCATAAAATAAAATACTGTTTTAAATAAAATTATACGAAAAACCGGCGGCTCTGAGGAGTGGCTTCGTGTCTTTGGGGCGGAATAGGGGTGAGGGGTTTCGTGTCTTTCGTGAGGGATGGGGGGCAAGGGGCGGCTTCGTGCCCTTCGTGATCGGCTTCGTGACCTTCGTGATCATCAAAGTGAGTCGGCCAGCCAGAAAAACGGGCTCCGCCTCGGAAAAAGAGCGTCCATCAAAGCCACGATCTCGGCATCCGCACCGGACCGTCCTTCCATCCGCTCCGCAAGGCGGTCGGTTCCCAGCAGCGCCCGGGCAAGGCCGATCTCGGGCAGCCGGACCCGCACCTCTGCCGCCTCCCCCGCAGCCTGCGCCTTCAGCTCGCCCTGCTCACACACCAGCACGCATTCGTCCTGCTCGGTGCGAATCGCCACACGGCCCTTCCAGGCCCACAGATCGGACGCCTTCAACCGGTCCCCTAAGAGCGGGCAGAGGCGGGTCAGCAGCGCAGGCGCATCCAAGAGCTTCACCAGCAGCTCCGGGTCCGGCCCCGTTTCCAACCGACACCCGGCAGCCTGTACCAAGCGGTTCGCCGGAGGCAGGTGGAAAGACAGCCTTCGATATCCCGATCGACCTGCAAAACCGCACACCGCCTCCAGCAGGGCCACCGCGGCCTCCCTGCTCTCTGCCGCAGCCTCATACACCGCCAGCGTCCCCCCGCCTCCCGCCGCACGGACAACCCCTCGGACCCTTTCCTCCTTTAGCACCCAACAAAAATCCTCTTCGGCGCAAAAACCGAGGAGGATATCGTTCACCCTTAGCAATCCGAAAGGATGTCCCGTCTCCAGCACCCATCGCCATCGGTCGGGCGTTGGCTCAACCGCCCCTTCCGGAATCTCACAGCGGGAAACCCGGGCAAGCGCAGCCGCGTCCGTCGGTCCGGCCCGCCGCAGGCGCGGGAAAGTTCGCCCACCTTCAAACGCGACGTCCACACCCGCCCGGCACCTTAAATACGCCTCCACATACCCGAACCGGCGGTAAAACCGGAGGTCTCCCGCTAAGTGGAGCAGCAGCAGCCCCCGGCCCTTCGCAAGACCTTCGGCGTCCCGCACTAAGGCGCTCCCAATCCCCTGCCCCCGGCAATCCGGCGCCACAACCGTCATCGCCAGGATCCCGCCGGGAAGGGCGATCCCGTCTATCCAGAAAGAACGGGGCGCCAGCAGAATGTGTCCCACAACGCGTTTCCCCACAAGCGCGATGCGCGAACACGCAAAAGAGACCCGCGCATCCCCGTCCAGCAGCCGGTCGTAAAGCCGGCCAAACGCCGCGCCCAGCCCCGGCCGGAGGTCGAACTCGGACCGCAGCAGCCCCCGAACGGCCTCCCGCTCGCCATCGGTCTCAACGCCGCGGATGTGGAAGTAAGGAGGGGACATAATAAAAAATAAGACATTGCAAATTGCAAATTGACCATTGCAAATTGCAAATTGACCATTGCAAATTGCAAATTGGCAGCATGCCCCCGCTTTTGGGGGGATGGGCAATTTGAAATTTGAAATTTCCTAATTTGCAATTCCCTGACTTCTACCAGCCGCCCACCTGCGTCCGGTCCACAATATCTCTCGCCAGCATCTCAAACGCCGCGCCTAACCCTTCCCTGCGCGCCTCCTCACGCCGGGCAGCAGCATTGTAGATCCCGTACCCCCGCAGCCCCCTCTCTTCCCAGAGCGCCTTTTTCTTCCGGGTGTCGTAGCAGGACACATCCAGAAAAACGGAGATCTGGTACTGATCGGCCGTCTGCCCGTACGTAAACGGCTCCTCGCGCACCTCCACCACCGTCCCCTTCAACACAACATCGGCCTGGTCTTCATCCACCACCCGCAGCGCCCCATCGGCCACAAAGGCCTGAATCAAAGAGTCGGTCAGCGTCTGTTGAATCCCCGGCTCTAAGCTTCGATTGTCCAGCAGGGGAATGGCCAGCGAACGAATGCCCGACCCTCCCGTTGCGGAAGTCGAATAAAACGCACACCCGCAGCAGAACAGAAGCGCCAGACCCATTATAATAGAGTAGGCGCAGCGGCTCAAGACGGTTCTCCCGTCTCTGTCGCCTCTGAATCTTCTGATTCGGGCGCGTCTGCATCTGACCCTTCCGCCTCTTCCGGCGCGCCGGCCTCCGGCTCCCCTGCCCCCTCGTCCTCCTGCGGCTCTGCCCCTTCCCCCTCCTCCGTCCCCTCCGGCGCCTCCTCCTTATTCGCCTCGTCCACATAATTCATCCGCAGTTCATATAGAGCGTGTTCCAGCAGCTGCTTTTCGTTTTCGCTCAAATTCCCCTGCGTCTTTGCCTCCAGCATACCTAAGATATCGATGGCGTTCTTGGCCTGCGCCAGATCCCGTTCCACCTTCTGCGTCACCGGATTCATCACCTTTCCCATATGCTGAAACGCCGCCCCCTGGAACATCATCACAATCTGCATAAAAAGGAACTCATTCAGCTGTTCCGGGCTAACCGACTCCTGTTCTGGCATAACCGACACCTCCTGAGAAACGTGAAACACGGAAAACGGTTCGAGTTACCCCTTTGCCCGCTGCCCTTTTTGGCTTAATATATTGAGAAGCTAAGAAACTCCCCATACCCTGTCAAGCCTCACCTGTCCCCCGTTTCCCGCTCCCGGAGGCGCCCATGCCCAGACCTGCCCTCCTGCTTTACTGCACAACCCTTGTCCTCCTTATCGCCCACCGTCCATGCGCCGGCGGAGAGGTCAGAGTCTACCGCGACGGATGGGGCGTGCCGCACATCTACGGAAACACCCCGGCCGACGTCATGTACGGGTTCGGATACGCCCAGGCCGAAGACCGGCTAAAAGCCGTGCTGAAAAATTTCCTCACCGCCGCCGGGCAGATGGCGAGGGTCTTCGGGCCCGAGTATGTCGACCGCGACTTCCACCAGCGGCTCTGGAAACACGAGCAGATCGGCCGGGCGCGCTATGCCGAATTGAGCCCCGACGTACAGGTCCTCATCCAGAATTTCACCGCCGGTCTCATCGCCTACATGCGCGACCACCCCCAGGCAAAACCGGCCTGGGCGTTTGAACCGGAGCCCCACCACGTGCTGGCCCTGAGCCGGCGCCTCACCTGGCGGGAAATGGAACGCCAGGCCCACCGCGACTACCACAGGCAGCCCGGGGCAAACACCCGGTCCAACCAGTGGGTCGTAGGCCGGGAACGGTCTGCCGAAGACGCCGTCGTCCTCTGCGTTGATCCTCACCGCGAATGGCACGGCGCCGCCCGATGGTACGAAGCCCACCTCCACGGGGGCGCGCTCCACGCCTTTGGATTTACCCTGCCCGGACTCCCCGTTTTCCTCACAGGCCACAACGACCACCTCGGCTGGGCCGCGGCCCCGGGCGGTCCGGACGGCGCCGACGTCTACGAAATCGAACTCGAATCCCCCACCGCCTCCCGGTACCGCTACGACGGGGAGTGGAAACCGATCCACACGGAAACCGTCCGCATCGGTGTCCGGACCGGTGGCAAAATTGAAACCCGCCTGCGCCGCATGCAGCGCACCCACCACGGCCCCATCCTCCACCGCCGGGGCGCCACCGCTTATGCCTACCGCTTTTCCACCGCAGACCAGGTGCGGCAGGTAGAGCAGCTCTACCGCCAGATGACCGCGAGCAGCCTGAAGGAATTCTACGCGGCCCTGGCCCTGGTCCAGACCGGCCCGCAGCGGCTCATGTACGGCGACGTCGAGGGCAACATCCTCACCATCCAGACCGGGCGCGTCCCCGTCCGGTCGGAGCTTTACCAGTGGGACCGGCCCGTACCGGGCAACACCGCCGCCACCGCCTGGACCGGCATCCACCCGCAAGCCGACCTGATCCAGGCGCTCAACCCGCCCCCGGGCTGGATGCAGGACTGCGGCGCCTCACCCGATCTCATTATGCCCTACAGCTCCCTCACTCCGGACCGCTATCCCTCCTACATCTTCAACCATACCCCGGGCGCCGAAACGCCCCGCTCCACCCGTGCCCGGCAGCTCCTCTCGGCCCTCTCGCGAATGACCCTTCAGGAAGCCTTCGACCTGGCCTTAGACACCTACGTCACCGGCGCCGGCGCCTGGCAGCACGCCCTGATCCAGTCTTACGCCTCCCACGGCCCCCTCTTCCAGAACGACGACCCCGATCTAAAACACGCCGTTGACCTGCTCATCCGCTGGAACGGACGCGCGGACCGGGATGAGATCGGAACGGCGCTCTACGCCCGGTGGCAGCAGATCTGCCGGCAAAAGGGCCGGGCCGTGAACATCCGGCATATCCTCTCCCACCAGCAGCTGGGCGAACAGACCCGCGCAACGCTCCTGAAATCCCTCGGAGAGGCCGCGGCCGAATTGAAATCGACATACGGGAGATTGGAAGTTCCCTGGAAAGAAATCAACCGAAGCCGAAAGGGCGAGCGCTCCTGGGGCGTCTCCGGAAGTTCGGGGGAAGGAATGGAGGTCCTGCGGGTTGTCTCAACAGCGCCTGACCGCGCGGTCAACTACGGCGTCTCCGGCCAGTCGTGCACCACCGTCATCCTCTTCCGCGCCCCGGGCCACGTGGAATCCTTCTCCGCCGTCCCCTTCGGCCACAGCGACGACCCCGCCTCGCCCCATTCCTGGGACCAGGCCGAGGCCCTCTTCAGCCGGGAACGCCTGAAACCCACCGGGTATCGGAAAAAGGGAAGCAGCCTGCCGCCCGGGCTGAAATTGCAGCACACCCTGAACGTCCCCATCCGCTGATGCGCGACGATCCAGAATCAAGTTGGGACATTTTGACACACTCTAATTTAGCAGTTGGGACATTTTGACACACTCTAATTTAGCAGTTGGGACATTTTGACACACTCTAATTTAGCAGTTGGGACATTTTGATACACTCTAATTTAACAGTTGGGACATTTTGACACACTCTAATTTAGCAGTTGGGACATTTTGACACACTTTCTACTCCTCTTCTTCCTCTTCTTCAGCAATCCCGTAGTCGCGCATCTTTCGATAGAGGGTGCGGCGGCTGATATTCAGGATATCGGCGGCCCGGGACCGGTTGCCCTCCGCGTGGTCCAGCACCAGCAGGATATACGCTTTTTCCAATTCCTCCAGCGTGGTCCCCTCCTCCAGCACACGGTTCAGCGCAGCGTCCTGAGACGGCGGATCCACAGCCCGTTCCGGCGCCGGATCGGGCTCTACCGGAACGCTCTGCTCCTCCGCCTTCCCGCGGACGTCCTCGGCCATCTTCCGGAGTTCTCCGGTCCGGTGGCTGCGGGCAAAAGCGCTCAGGGCGTACACGGCCGCCGCCGAAACACCGGACGCGGTGAGGAACAGGGTCAATTTGTTTGCAAGCCCCATCTGGCAAATCCTTTCTGTTGAGATAGAAGACGGCGAACCACAGACGTCGTCCGTCGTCTGTGGTTCAGCCAAGCGCTTCCCTCAACCGTTTTAGCGCCACGCCCGCCTCTGCGTACCCCCGCACAATCCAGACCTGCTCCTCGTCCCGCTTCAGCACCAGGCTGGGAAACTCCCGCACGCCTATCGAACGTCGAAGCGCAAAGTCCTCGTACAGCTGCGCGTTGATCTCCGGCGAAACCACATCCCGCTCGAACCGTTCCACGTCCAGAGGCGGAGACAGCTCCCCGGCCAGCGCAGCCAGCGTCTCGATATCCGAAGGGTTCCGCGCCTCCTGATAGTAAGCCCGCTGAATCGCATAAAACATCTCCGGGACCGCGTCCTCACGCTGCGCCTTGGCCGCCAGCACCGCCCGGCAGGCGGGATAAGTGGACCGGCGCGGCGTGCACGCCGTCCAGAAATCCCAGTTGAACGCCGCCCCCGTGGTCGCCGTCACCTCCCGCCAGTTGCGCTGAACATAGTCCCGGACCTCATCCGGCATCGGCTCGTCCGAATCCTTTGCCAGCCCCCCCATCACGTACACTAAGGGCGCCTCGTCCGGCAGCGCCTCCGCCATCACCAGCAGCCCTGGATGAAACCCCCAGCACCAGGAACACATCGGATCGGCCACATAATAAAGAACGGAAGACATACAAATCCTCCCTCCGGATCAGCGCACAACCCGGCCGTACCCCTCGGCGCCGTACACCATCTCCACCCCATCCCTCCGGCCGTCCGGCATCGCCACCGTCATCTCCAGGCCCCGCTCGTCTTCCCGGTGCACGGTAATCGCCGGTTTCCGGTCCCACGCCGCTTCGGTGGTCGGATAGAGCAGCATCGCAAAACGCATCCTAACCGGCGACCGGGTCGGCCGGATGCGCACCCAATTCAACGCCCGCTTCACGCGGCGCCTGCCGGTAGAAGCAACAAAAAAACTCGGACGCAGGATCCGAACGCCCAGAAGGTCATCCTCTTCGCCGCCCCCCTTCACCCAATCCCCCTCCAGCCTGAGGGCGCCCGTAAAATGGCAGACCCAGTCGAACGCGTGGGGCTTGAAAGCAACAAGCCGATCCACCGTCACAGCATAGTCCGGCCTCACAAAAAGGGTATGCCGGATCAGCTCTTGAAACGGGTTCGGGGGACGATCGAAATACGCGGTCAAATCAGCCGCCATATAATCGTACTCTTTTTTCCGAACGCGCTGGACAATGTGCGCGTTGTTTTCAAAAATCTCAAGATAATCCTGCCGCCTGCGTCCCCGCAAACCCGCTTCTCCATCCACCAGAAGGGTATTGCGCAAAGACGCAAAGGAAAACACATCCTCGCTTTTGGCCCGCACGTCCCGCCGACCTGAGATCATCATCCCCCCGATTTCTGCAAGTCCATTTTTCCCGGCAGATAACAGAAACACCGCAAGCGTAAAATAACCCTGCGCATCCCGCCTGTCAAGCCCAACGCACCAGCCCGAAAACAACACGGCCCCGAAGGACGATGCCCTCGGGGCCTCATTTATTGAATTGCGGATTGTGGATTGTGGATTGCGGAATAAATGCTTTTAAATCCGCATTCCGAAATCCGAAATCCGCAATTGATTGATCCGCATTCCGAAATCGTTATACAAACACGTCCTGCCCATCCCCTCGCACAACCGTCACCTGTCCTGCCTCCTCAAGCTGGCGCACCGTCTGCACTACCCGCAGCTGCATATCCTCCACATCGCTCATCCGAACCGGCCCGGAAAAATCCATCTCCTCCTTCAGCATCGTGCCCACACGCTCCGACATATTCGCAAGAATCCGGTCCCGAAGCTCCTCACTGGCCCCTTTAAGCGCAATTCCCAGGTCTTTCGTATCCACCTCCCGCAGCAGCATCTGGATCTCGCGGTCGGTCAACTGGGAAATATCGTCGAACACAAACATCTGGTTTCTCACCTGCTCGGCCAGTTCCGGATCCTGTGCATCGAGGCGCTCCAGCACGGCCTTCTCGGTGGACCTCCCCGTCCGGTTGAGGATCTCGGCCACGGCCTTGGGGCCTCCAATCTCGGTCACCTGACCCGCTAAGATCGCCTGCAGATCGCTGGCCAGGCTGTCCTCCAGCTCACGCAGGATATGCGGTGAAATGGTCTGCATCTGTGCGATCCGGTAGGTCACATCCGCCTGGAGTTCCTCGCTCATTCCATTGAGTACCCCCGCCGCCTGGTTCGGGTCCAATTGTGAGAGAATCAGCGCGATCGTCTGGGGATGCTCCTTGGAAATAAAGGGAACAATCTGGTTGGGGTCCACGTTGCGCAGCATGTAAAACCCGCTGGTGGTCGTGCTGGCCACCCGGTCCAGCAGCGCCTCCGCCCTGCGGGGCCCCAGCGCCTTCTCCAGCGCTCCCCGGGCGAAATCCATGCCGCCCTGTGAGACATATTTTCCGGTCAGCAGGAGCTGTTCGAACTCCCCTAAGATCTCGTCTTCCTGCTCGGTGGTAACCACTTCTAATTCGGCGATACACTGGGCGATCTGCTCAATCTCCACATCGTTGAGGTATTTCATCACCTCGGCGGTGGTATCCTGCCCCAGCGCAATCATCAAAATAGCCACTTTTCCGTGTGCAGACAGCTCTTCAGCCTGGGCTTCTTCGGACAAAACGTACACCTGCCTTTCATTGTCATCAGGTCTTACAGAATCGGGAAAAACCTCAACTCCCCAAAAACACGAACGGTATAAACGTAACCGCGCGAACCGTAAAAGCAAAACGTGTGCCTAAAACGCCCTCAAAATCCACTTGCATTTGGATAAGCAATATGCATATCTTGGAGTCCGTACAAATCAGCATCTGTCGTATCGGCGTTTAATTTTCTAAAGCGGTTCGCTTTCTCGACCCTTGATCCCCGATTTTTGTTTTTCTCCGCGTCCTCCGCGTCTCTGCGGTGAACGCTTACTGATTTTCCAAAAAGGAGGCCCTCTGTGAAGATAGAAGTCAGTGTCAACGAAGAGCGCCACAGCCACGACGTGGAGCCCCGGCTGCTGCTGGTGCACTACCTTCGAGACGTGCTCGGGCTCACCGGAACCCACATTGGCTGTGAAACGAGCATCTGCGGCGCATGCACGGTAATGCTCAACGGGGCCGCGGTCAAATCCTGCACCCTCCTCGCCGTGCAGGCCCACGGGGGTGAGATCACCACCATCGAGGGGCTGGCGGATGACGGGGAACTCCACCCCGTCCAGGAAGGCTTCTGGGAGCGCCACGGACTCCAGTGCGGCTTCTGCACGCCCGGCATGATCATGGCCGTCCACCAGATCCTGCAGCGCAACAAAAAACCCACCGAAGCGGATATCCGACGCGGCATCGAGGGCAACCTCTGCCGCTGCACCGGCTACCAGCACATTGTGGATGCCGTGCAGTACGCAGCGAAAAAAATGAACCCATAAAGGAGGATTGCCATGCCCATCAGCAAATCCGTAGGGGCTCGAATCAAGCGGCGGGAAGATCCCCGGCTGATCCAGGGCCTTGCCACCTATGTTGACGACATCAAACTGCCCAATATCCTCCATGTGGCGATTCTGCGAAGCCCTTATGCCCATGCCCATATCCGGAGCATCGATACGGAAGCGGCGGCAAACCACCCGGGCGTCGTGGCCGTGGTCACGGGTGAGGACATCGGCGATAAAATCGGCTCTGTCCCCTGCGCCGCCACCGATCCGGCAGGCTTTCCCGGCATCAAGGTGCCGCACCGTCCGGTCCTGGCGCAGGAAAAGGTCCGCTTTGTCGGCGAATCCGTTGTGGCCATCGTCGCCGATGACAAATACACCGCCCAGGATGCGGCCGACTTAGTCGAGGTCGACTACGATCCCTTAGACGCCGTCGCCTCCGCAGAAGACGCCCTCAAGCCGGGCGCCCCCCTCCTGTACGAACAATTTGAAACCAACCAGGCCTTCACCTGGGCGCTTGCAGGGGGCGACATCGACGCGGCCCTGCAGGAGGCGGACCGGGTCGTCAAACAGAAAATCGTCAACCAGCGGCTCGCGCCCAACGCCATCGAAGCCCGGGGCGTCCTGGCCGACTTCCAGGCGGGCGACGGCCAGCTCACCCTCTGGTCTTCCACCCAGATCCCGCACCTGCTCCGCACGCAGCTCGCCGTGATGCTCAACTTCACCGAGAACCGGGTGCGGGTCATCGCCCCCGAAGTCGGCGGCGGGTTCGGCAGCAAACTCAACGTCTACGCCGAAGAGGCCCTCATCGGCTACCTCTCCATCCAGCTCAAACGCCCGGTCAAATGGATCGAAGGCCGCCGGGAGAGCATCCTCAACACCACGCACGGCCGGGACCAGACCGGCGAAGTCGAAGTCGCCGTCAAAAACGACGGTACCATCACCGGCCTCAAATACACCGTCACCGCCGACGTGGGCGCCTACTACCAGCTCCTCACCCCGGCCATCCCCACGCTCACCGGTCTCATGCTCTGCGGCTCCTACAAGATCCAGAACGTCTCCATGCAGCTCGTGGCCGCATTCACCAACAAAATGGCCACCGACGCCTACCGGGGCGCGGGCCGGCCGGAGGCCACGTACCTCGTCGAGCGCATCGTGGACTGCGTTGCCGACGAACTTGACATGGACCCCCTGGACGTACGTCGAAAAAATTTCATCGGAAAAGATGAGTTTCCCTACACCACCGGCACCGCGGTTATCTACGACAGCGGCGACTACACCGCCGCCTTGGACAAAGCCCTCTCAAAGGTCGATTACAAGGGCCTGCGCAAAGAGCAGGCCGACCTCCGGCAGCAGGGCCGCTACCTGGGCATCGGCTTTTCCACCTATGTGGAAATCTGCGGCATGGGCCCGTCTGCGGCCATGCCCGCCGGCGGCTGGGAAAGCAGCACCGTGCGCGTGGAACCCACTGGAATGGTGACCGTGTTGAGCGGCGTATCCCCCCACGGGCAGGGCCAGGAAACCTCTTTCGCGCAGCTCATAGCCGACGGCCTGGGCGTGGACATCGACGACGTCAAAGTCATCCACGGCGACACCGAAACCGTACAGTACGGCATCGGCACCTTCGGCAGCCGGGCCACCGCCGTGGGCGGCGCGGCAATGGTTATGGCCATGGACAAGGTCAAGGCAAAAGTCGTCAAAATCGCCGCCCACCTCTTAGAAGCCAACCCGCAGGACATCGTCCTTGAAGACGGAAAATACCTGGTCCAGGGCAACCCGGACAACGCGGTTACCCTGGGCGATATCTCGATGGCTGCGCACGTGGGCGTTAACCTGCCCCCCGACACCGACCCGGGCCTGGCGGAGTCCCACTTCTTCGAACCCTCCAACTTCACCTACCCCTTCGGCACCCACATCGCCGTTGTGGAAATAGACGCGGACACCGGAGAGATCGACCTCAAGCGCTACATCGCCGTGGACGACTGCGGCCACATGATCAACCCCATGCTCGTGGAAGGCCAACTCCACGGCGGCATCGTACAGGGATTGAGCCAGGCCCTCTACGAAGAGGTCGTCTACGACGAAAACGGGCAGATGATCACCGGATCGTTGATGGACTACGCCCTGCCCAAAGCCCACAACTTCCCCAGGTTTGAACTGGACAATACCGTCACCCCCTCGCCGGTCAACCCGATGGGCGTCAAAGGCGTGGGTGAGGCGGGCACCATCGGCTCCACCCCGGCAATTGTCAACGCCGTGGTCGACGCCTTAAAACCCTTCGGCGTGCGGCACATCGACATGCCCCTGCGTCCGGAAAAAATCTGGAAACTGATGCAAACGTAGCCCTCATCAAGGCCGAATTAAAATTATTGGAGACAACAACCATGATCCCGAATTCCTTTGACTACCACGCTCCCAAAACGCTCAAAAAGGCCCTGAGCCTGCTTAAAGAGCACGGCGAAGACGCCAAGGTCCTCGCCGGCGGCCACAGCCTCATCCCGGTGATGAAGCTCCGCTTTGCCGCTCCGGCCGTGGTGATCGACCTGGGCCGGGTGGGCGGCCTCAGCAACATCCGGGTGTCCAGGGACGGCACGGTACACATCGGCGCCCTGGTTACCCACTACGCGATCGAAAGCTCCCGGAGCCTCAAAAGCAAATGCCCTCTCCTGCCTGAAACCGCCGCTGAAATCGGCGACATGCAGGTCCGCAACCGGGGCACCATCGGCGGCAGTCTAGTACACGCCGATCCCGCCGCAGACTGGCCCGCCGCTGTTCTCGCCCTCAACGCCGAACTGGACATCGCCAGCGCGGATGGAGCCCGCAGCGTCCCGGCGACCGGCTTCTTCATGGACATGCTCACCACCGATGTCCACCCAGGCGAAATCCTCACCCAGATCCGTCTGCCCGCACCCCCCGAGCGTTCCGGCGGCGCCTACGTCAAAATGCACCAGTCCGCTTCCGGCTTCGCCATTGCCGGCGTGGCCGCTCAGGTCACCCTCGACCCTGAGGGCAAGTGCGCCTCCGTCGGCGTCGGCATCACCGGCGTCTCATCGGTCCCCTACCGGGCCAGCGCCGTGGAAGACGCCCTCCGCGGGCAAACACCGGACGGTGCAGCCATCCGGGCCGCTTCGGAACAGGCCGCCGACGGCGTTGACGACTTCCAGGAGGACCACCACGCCTCCGGCGACTACCGGGCGCACCTGGCGAAAGTCTTCACCCGCCGGGCGTTGACAGAGGCCGTGGAAAGGGCGGGATAGCCCTTGAAAATCGACGGTACCCATACCATCAATGCACCTCTCGAGCGCGTCTACCAGATCCTCACCGACCCCGAGGCGCTCTCCCGGTGCATGCCCGGCACTGAGAAACTGAAGCTTGTGGGCGAAAACACCTACGACCTGGCCATCAACGCGGGTGTGGGTCCCATCAAAGGCAGTTACAGCGGCGCCGTCCGTTTGGAAGACTTAAAGCCCCCGTCTCATTATCGCATGATCGTCGACGTCAAAGGCAAAACCGGATTTGTAAAAGGCGAAGGCGACATCGATCTCAAAGCCGAAGGCGAGGGCACGCTCGTCACCTACAGCGGAACCGTCCAGATCGGCGGCCCCCTCGCCGCCGTGGGCCAGCGCCTGCACAAAAACGCGGCCAGAATGATGACCCGCCAGCTCTTCGGCGCCATCGACGCCGAGGCCACTGCTGCGCCCGGAGAGGAGGTCAAACACGGCATCATCCGGGACTACCGCCGGGGCGGCAAAAAGAAATAATTTCGGAATGCGGAATTGCTGCAGATGAGGAGACCCATGTTGGAGTCATTGGGAGTGTATAAATATCGTTGTGAATATTGCGAAGGGATTGTCCAGCCGCGAACTGTAGAGCGCGAAGCATTCAAACACAAGGATGGTTTTGTCATCCTGGAAAATATCACGATCGGCGTGTGCGATTCATGTGGGAACCGATATTACTCTGCGGACATCCTTCATACCGTCCATGAGATCGCCACGGGAAAGAAATCACCCGAAAGAACAGAAGAAATACCAGTGGCTCATATGTCTACCGATCCCTGACCCCTGAGGTGTTCATGCCTTTCATCAACTGGAACGATATCCCCACCAACGAACTCGCCCCCGGCATCCGCATTCGGGCGCCCTACGGCGAAAACCTCATGATCTCCCACCTGGACATGGACGAGGGCGCCGTTGTTCCCCTCCATCACCACCCCCACGAACAGGGCGGCATTCTCTTAGAGGGCCGGATGGAACTCACCATCGGCGATGAGACCCGCACAGTCGAAAAGGGCGAAGCCTACCTCATCCCTCCCAACGTGCCCCACCGCGCCGTCGCCGTAGATGGTCCCGCCGTGGCCCTGGACATCTTCACCCCGATCCGCGAAGACTACGTCGAACTCGGCAACCGCTACATCCCGCCCGCCGGCGCCGAATAGCCCTCCGGTCCCACCCCTTAACTTTCTCAACTTTATCGACCATCACGATGGTTGGTCTTCCTCGCCTGCCTGGCTTTCGGCCAGCGCAGCCAGCCCCCCGAGTGCGCCCAGGTTCATGGACTCCAGCGCCGAACTCGGCACAATCATCAGCGATCCCTTCTCCTTCAGCCCCTCGAAGAGCATATTCATCCCCCGCAATTGCAGCGCCACGGGGTTGTTGTGGTAGTACTCGCTCGCCCTGGCAAACTTCTCCGCAATCTCGGTCTCGGCCGTACCCAGAATAATCCTGGCCTGGCGCTCCCGCTCCGCCTGCGCCTGCTTGCTCATCGCGTCTGCAAGCGCCGGGGGAATGACAATATCCTTGATGCCCACGCTCTGGCAGGTAATCCCCCAGGAATCGGTATGCTCATCCAGCGTTTTTTGCAGCGCCTCCGCAATCTTCTCCCGGTCCTGAAGCAGGTCCGCCAGTTCGTGCTTCCCAATAATATCCCGCAGCCCCGTCTACGCAACATAGGAAACGGCGTCTTGACACGAAGGGCGTAATCTTGTATATTGACATCGAATCATTTAATATAAAATCATTTAACATGGAAACAAAATGCCCACGCATTACAAAGGCACGGAATCCGAAATCAGGGCCTTGAACGCCTACATCAAGTTAATGCGGGCCACCGAGTCCGCCACTGCCAGGCTCACCGCTTTTCTGTCCGGCGCTACAAAACTCACCACAACCCAGTTCGGCGTGCTGGAAGCCCTCTATCACCTCGGCTCGATGTGCCAGAAGGACATCGCCCAGAAACAGCTCAAAAGCAGCGGAAACATCACCCTGGTTATCGACAATCTCGAAAAGCGGGAATTGGCCAAACGTATGCGTGACACAGAGGACCGCCGGGTCGTCACCGTCCACCTCACCGAAAAGGGGCGGTGTCTGATCGGCGCCTATTTTCCCCGCCATGCAAAAGCCATAGAGGCGGAAATGAGCGCCCTGACCGCAGCCGAGCAGGAGGAACTCGGCCGTCTCTGCCGGAAACTCGGCCTCAAAGCGTCCATACAACCCTGATCACAAGACCTGAACTTTTTTTTAATCGTTCACCATTAGACCGTTCAACATCACAACATACAGGAGGTATCCCATGTTGAAGCGACTCGTCCAAACAGACAACGACACAACCGGCCTCATCCTCCGCATTCTGCTGGGCGCTGTCATGTTCCCCCACGGCGCACAGAAATTGCTCGGCTGGTACGGCGGCTACGGTTTTTCGGGCACCATGGGTTTCTTCACCGAAACCCTGGGCATCCCCGCCCTCTTCGCCTTCCTCGCCATCGTCGCCGAATTCTTCGGTGCGCTCGGATTAATCGTCGGCCTCCTCACCCGTGTGGCCGCCTTTGGTATCGGCGTTGTGATGCTCGTGGCTATGCAAATGCACCTCCAGAACGGATTCTTCATGAACTGGTCCGGCAACCAGCAGGGCGAAGGCTACGAGTACCACCTCCTCGCCATCGCCATCGTCATCGCCCTCATCATCAAAGGCGCCGGCCGCTGGTCCCTGGACGGCATCCTGGCCGGGAGATTGGAAACAGGTGCACCCGATGAATTGTAGACCATGTTCAGGGAGGAGTATACAATGATCACAAAACGAGCAGCAAACGAACGGGGCCACGCGAACTTCGGGTGGCTGGACACCTATCACAGCTTCTCATTTGGCAACTATCACGACCCGGACCACACCAGCTTCCGGTCCCTGCGTGTGATCAACGAAGACCGGGTCAACCCGGGCCGCGGGTTCGGCACCCATCCCCATCGCGATATGGAGATCATCACCTATGTCCTGGAAGGCGCCCTGGAGCACAGCGACAGCATGGGAAACGGCTCGATCATCAAACCGGGCATCGTCCAGCGCATGAGCGCCGGCACCGGCGTCACCCACAGCGAGTACAATGCCTCGCAGACCGACCCCGTGCATCTCCTGCAAATCTGGATCTTGCCGGAGGCCAAAGGCATCGCGCCCGGTTATGAAGAACGGACCTTCGATCTTGAGGAGAATCGGGGAGGGCTACAGCTTATCGCCGCCCGGGACGGCCGGAACGGCGCCCTCACGCTTCACCAGGACGTCGCCCTCTTCGCCGCCCGCCTCGGCGCCCGTGAAACCGTCGACCACCCCCTCGCGCCGGCCCGCCACGCCTGGGTACAGGTCGCCCGCGGCAGCATCACCCTCAACAGCACGCCGCTGGAAGCCGGCGACGGCGCGGCCGTCAGCGACGAGGAATGCCTTGAAATCCGAGCGGAAGACGCCTCGGAAATCCTGCTCTTCGACCTGACTTAGCATCCACAGTTTCGTTTAGCGTCGTTTTTCGCTTGGATCGCTCTCGCCGGATTTGGCAATCCAGGCCGAGCCGGAGGCTCGAAAACCATCACACAACAGGAGGAATGGCTGTGAATACAGACTCCAACGGCATCCAGATCGTGGCCGTCAAAGGCAGCGTCCGCCCGGGCAACTTCACCTCAAAAGCCCTGGACCTGGTCATCGACGAAATCCGCAAACACCCGGAAGTCACCCTCCACGTCGTCGACCCTGCGCACATGGCCCTGCCCCTGCCCGGAACCGGAGGAGATTCCTCCGATGCGGAGGAGCTCCGGGACCTGGTCTCAAACGCAACCGGCGTCATCCTCTCCACGCCCGAGTATCACGGCAGCCACTCCAGCGTCATCAAACTCGTCATCGAAAACCTGGGCTTTCCCTCGGTCCTGTCGGGCAAACCGGTCGTCCTGCTCGGCGTCGCCGCCGGCCGGATCGGCGCAATCAAAGCCCTGGAACACCTCAGAAGCGTCTGCTCCCACATCGGCGCCATTGTCCTTCCGGGCCCCGTCTCTGTGGCGGGCGTACAGGACGTCTTCGACGACGACGGCAACTGCCTCGACGACCGCGTCGAAGCCATGGTCCGGGGTGTGGCCGCAACCCTGCTCGACTACGTCCATCAAAACATCTGCCCCAGGATCGCCCTGGAGCAGATGGTGAGGGAAAAGGTCGCGTAATCGTCGCTCGGTTCTCGTCGCGTGCCTCTACGAGATACAATTCACGTGCCGGCTGAAGCTGGGGGGTGATAAAACCCTTTTTCTCTTGACACATCCTCCTTTGAAACCTATTTTTTCTCCAAAGCCGTGACAGAGGAAAGTACGCTGTCCCCAGCCGCACAGGGAGGGGGCGCCCCGGACTGAGAGCGCCCCTGCGGTATGCACAGCCGAAGTTCCCTCCCGAGCTGCAAGGCTGAATGCCCTCCCCAGGGCTAGTAGGCCGCGCCGGTCACTCTCGCCGTAACAAAGAGAGGGGCAGTACTGGCTGCCTGCCAAGCGGCGCCTTCCGGGGCGCAACTTAGGGTGGTACCGCGGAAGGAAACAATCCCCTTTCGTCCCTAAATGCGGATGAAAGGGCTTTTTTATTTTCTAAACGTTCGTGCGGACCGTTCATTGTACCGCAGAAATCGCAGTTCGGGTACTCGGTACCCGATATTCAAGCTTTTCTCCGCGTCCTCCGCGTCTCTGCGGTGAATGCTTATTTCCTTTTTCCCTACCTCAAAAGGGTTCTCACATTGCCAAACGAAACAATCGACCTCGAATCTCTCCACGCCCTCGAAATCCGCACCCTGCGCGCCTATAAGGACCGGGAAGACGCCGACCATTCCGACGTCGACCTGCCCGGGGCCGCGGGCATCGGCCCCGGCCAGCTCCGGCGGGCCGTGGAATGGCTGCTCTCCAAAAACCTCCTGGAAATCACCGTTGAAAGCACCGTCGCCACCGTATCGCTCACCGACCGGGGCGCCGACCACGCAGAAAAGGGCGCCACCCCCGAAACCGCTCTCGTATCCCGGGCCGCACAGTCCCCTCCTCCCACCCTCAAAGAACTCCAGGCGGACACCCGGTTCGACCGGGGCGAGTGGGGCAGCGCTTTTGGGGGCCTCAAAGGGGAAGGCGTCATCCAGCAGGAAGGGGAAACCATCCGCATCGCCGATGAGGACAGAGCCGCCTTCTACAAAAACCGGCTCATCCCCGAACTCTTCGGGCGCTTTCGGGAGCCCGGTGAATCGGTCGCCCTCACCGACTTCTCGGAAGACGTCCGGGCTTACATCCAGGACAACGCCCGCAAGCGGGGAAAAGGCAAAGCCCCCGTCCGTCTGGACGAGCGGTTGGAGCGGACCTACCGTCTCACCCCGGCGGGCATCCAGACCCTGCACGACGTCTTAGAGGCGAACCTTACCGGCGAAGAGGTCTCTCTGCTCACGCCCGACATGCTTCAAAGCGGGTCCTGGAAAGGGGTCTCCTTCCGCCGCTACGACCTCTCTCTCAAGCCTCCCCGGGTGCTCATCGGGCGGCACCACGCCTACCGGACCTACTTGGACGGCGTGCGCCGCAAGCTCCTCGCCCTTGGCTTTGAGGAGATGAAAGGCCCCCTCGTCGAAACCGAATTCTGGAACATGGACGCCCTCTTTATGCCCCAGTTCCACGCCGCCCGGAACATCCACGACGCCTACTACCTCAAAGAACCGACACATTCCAAAACCCCGGAAGAACCCCACTTCACCCGGGTCGGCCAGGCCCACACCCACGGGGGTGACACCGGCTCGCGCGGGTGGCGCTATCCCTTCGACCCCGACCGGTCCCGGCGCCTCATCCTCCGCAGTCAGGGCACCGCCCTCTCGGCCCGCACCCTCGCCTCGGGCCCCAACATCCCCGGCAAATATTTCGCCATGGCCCGCTGTTTCCGTTACGATGACGTGGATGCCACCCACGGCGCCGAGTTCATCCAGGTGGAAGGCATCGTGCTTGGAGACAGTATCAACTTCCCCAGCCTGCTCGGACTGCTCAAACTCTTCGCCCTCGAAGTCGCCCAGGCCGAAGACGTCCGGTACGTGCCCGACTACTTCCCCTTCACCGAACCTTCGGTGGAACTCCAGGCCAAACACCCCACCCTCGGCTGGATCGAACTGGGTGGCTCCGGCCTCTTCCGCCCCGAACTCACGCATCCCCTCGGCGTGGACGTACCCGTCATCGCCTGGGGCCTCGGCGTAGACCGGATGGCCATGGTCGCCCTGGGCATCAACGACATCCGCGACCTCTTCAGCGCCGACCTGGACTTCATCCGCAACGAACGGTAGCCCTCAACGAGGACCCCAATGCCCACCATCTCCGTCATCAAGACCGACCTCGAACGCCTGGCCGGACAGCCCTACACCCTGCCCGAACTTGAAGGCGCCCTGGAAACCGCAAAGGCCGAGGTCAAAGTAGAAGACGAGGACCACCTCCGAATCCAGCTCAAAGACACCAACCGTCCCGACCTCTGGTCCTCCGAGGGCCTGGCCCGTCTCCTCAAGGGCTACCGGCAGGGCCGGCACGACCCCTACCCCTTCTTCGACGCGGACGGAACCGGCGATGAAGTCCGGGTCGACAGCGCCCTCAAAGACATCCGCCCCTACATCGCCGCGTTTACATGCCGTGGTATCCATGTGGACGAGGCCGCCCTGGAGCAGTTCATCGAAGCCCAGGAAAAGCTGGCCGAAAACTACGGCAGGGGCCGCAGCGCCGTAGCCATCGGCATCTACGACGCCTCCGACATCGTCTTTCCGGTCCACTACGACGCGGTCGATCCCGCAGCCACCCGCTTCGTCCCCCTCGAAAGCGATGGGGAGATGGACCTGGCGCAGATCCTCCGCGAACACCCCACCGGCCAGACCTATGCCCACCTCCTGAGGGGATTTGAAAAATTCCCCCTCATACGCGACAGCCGGGGCGAAGTCCTCTCCATGCCCCCCATCATCAACAGCCAGACCCTCGGCCGGGTGGAAGTGGGCGACACCTTCCTCTTCTGTGAAGCCACCGGCACCGAACTCGACGCCATCCTCCTCGCCACCGCCATCATGGCCGTCAACATGGCCGACCGGGGCGGCGAAGTCAGCCCCGTCACCGTCCGCTATCCTTACAACACCCCCCGGGGCCGGGACGTTCGCTGCCCGGCCGACCTCACCGGCCCCATCGAAGTCGACCTGAGCGAAATCCGAAACATCTCCGGCGCCGAACTCGAACCCAACCGCATCGTCGATGCCCTCCATGCCATGGGATACCGCGAGGTGGCCCTGAAAGCGGAAAAAGTCCGCGCCCGGGCCGCCCCCTACCGGGACGACATCCTCCACGCCGTGGACCTGATTGAGGACGTGATCATCGGCATCGGCTTCGACGCCTTCAAACCCGAAATGCCGCGCGACTTCACCGTCGGCAAATCCGCCCCCCAGGAGGACCTCTCCGACCGCATCCGGCACCTGATGGTCGGCTGCGGATTCCAGGAAGCCTTCCTCCCCATCCTCGGCTCCCGCGACGACCTCACGGCCCGCATGCGCGACCCGGACGCGTCCATCTTAGAAATCCAAAACCCGATGTCGGAATACTACAGCGCCATAAGACACTCGCTCCTGCCCGGACTGCTCCACGTAGAAAGCGTCAGCCGGCGGGCCATCTACCCCCACCGCGTCTTCGAAGTCGGCGAAGTCGCCGTTCTCGCCCCAAAAGAAGACTACGGCTCCCGCACCCAGATCCACCTGGCCGCCACAGAGGCAGCCGCAGAAGCCAACCTCTCCGGCATCCAGAGCTACCTGGAAGCCGTCGCCTACTACCTGAACGTGGAATACACCCTCACCCCGGTAGAGCACCCCACCTTCCTTCCCGGCCGGGCCGGCGAGATCCGAAAGAACGATCAGGCCTACGGCATCATCGGCGAAATCCACCCCGAAGTCCTGGAAACCTGGGGCATCAGCGTCCCCGTCAGCGTCTTCGAGGTCAACCTCACCATCGCGGAATAGATCTGGATTTTTGAAAATCCGGCCCTGTGGAAGACCGCAGCATCGGTGCCCCGGGCACACCAGAGGGCTTCGAGTAGGCCGCAGCGCCCCTATCCTCCACGTTCACAACCGTAGCGGAAGTATGTATCAAAAAATCGGTGCAGGGCCAAAAAAGCAACCACCGATAAACACAGATTTTATCAAGGCAAGATGATGGTGCGAGTGGAAGCGGTAGGGAAGAAAATAGGGAAGGAAAAGCTGGCAATAAACCGGTAGCGCCATTCAGGGAAGGTGCTCAACCCCTATACCACGATTCCAGGGCAAGTCAAGGGACAAAAGATAACCTGCTTTTGTAAGAACCTCACCCTCAACCCCACGGAACGAATATGAAACGCCCCATCACACCCGCCGACTTCTTCACCATCAAAAACATCTCCGGCCCTCAGCTCTCCCCGGACGGCTCCCGGATCGCCTTCGTAGTCTCCCAACCCGACCTGAAAGCCAACCGGGAGCAGAGCGCCATCTACCTCGTCCCAGTCCGCGGAGGCGCGCCCCGGCAGATCACCCACGGCGACAAAAGGGACGCCGCGCCCCGCTGGTCTCCCGACAGCTCACAGATCGCCTTCACCTCCACCCGCAGCGGCAGTACCCAGATCTGGGTACTCGACCTCTCCGGCGGCGAGGCCCGGCAGCTCACCCGCTTCAAGGCCGGTCTGGGCGGCGCCCTCTGGGCGGACAACAGCCACGCCTGGTCCCCCGACGGAAAATGGATCGCCTGCGTCTCCAGGGGAGATGTCGAAGCCGATCCTCCGACCCCCGAAACCGACATGCGCATTGTGGAACGCACCTTCTTCAAATGGTCGGGCGGCTTCAACCCCAACCGGCCCACGCACATCTGGGCCGTGCCCGTTGAGGGAAGCGACCCCCGGCAGCTCACCGATGGCGACCAGGACGACCACTCCCTCTGCTGGTCTCCCGACTCCAGTGAAATCGCCTTCGTCTCCAACCGCACCGGCGACTGGGACAACAACGCCAACAACGACCTCTTTGCCGTCTCCCTGAAAACCGGCCGTGTCCGCCGCATCACCGATACGCCAGGGCCGGAGTTCACCCCCGCCTGGTCTCCCGACGGAAAATGGATCGCCTGCGCCGCCTCCGATCGCGGAAATACCTCCAAGGACAGCCCGGCCGGCAACACCGAAATCTACGTAGTCCCCGCCGATGGCGGCACGCCCCGGAAAGCATCCGGCGCCCTCGACCGCCGCTCCGGCGCTCCCGTCTGGTCCCCCGACGGAAAATGGATCTACTTCTCCGCCGCCGACGGGGGCGCACGCCACCTCTACCGCGTCTCACCCAACGGGGAAACGCTCGTCCAGGTCACGCACGGCCCCTGCCAGATCACCGGCTTCAGCCTCTCTGCACAGCACCTCGTCTGCACCCTGCACGACGAGGCCCGCCCCGCCGAACTCCACCGCTTTGACCTCAACGGCGAAAAGGGCGACCCTCTCACCGACTTCAACGCCGCCTGGTGCGCCGAAATCCGGACCGTCCCGGCCGACCCCTTCACCTTTTCCACCTTCGACGGCCTCACCGTCCACGGCTGGGTCCTCAAACCGGCCGAATTTGAGGAGAACCGCCGGTACCCCGCGGTCCTCTCCATCCACGGCGGCCCCCACGGCGCCTACGGCCACACCTTCCGTCCGGCCCACCAGGCCCTCTCCGGCGCCGGCTACGGCGTTGTCTACCTCAACCCCCGGGGCAGCGTCGGCTACGGCCAGGCATTTGCAGACGGCTGCGTGGGCGACTGGGGAGGCGGCGACTACAAAGACCTCATGCTCGGCCTCGACGCCGCGCTCGAGCGCCATCCCTGGATCGACCCGGACCGCCTCGGCGTCACCGGCGGCAGCTACGGCGGCTTTATGACCAACTGGGTCGTCACCCAGACCCACCGCTTCAAAGCCGGCGTCTCCCACGCCGGTCTCAGCAACCATGTCAGCTTCTACGGCACCTCCATGTACCAGCTCCTCATGGAATACGAATTCGGCGGCAAACCCTGGGAAGCCCACGACGCCTACTGGCAGCGCTCCCCCCTGGCCCACGTGCAAAACGCGCGCACCCCCCTCCTCCTCACCCACGGCGAAGTCGACCACGACGTCCCCATCGCCCAGGCCGAAGAATTCTTCATCGCCCTCAAAAAACGCGGCATCCCCACCACCTTTATCCGCTATCCCCGCGAGGGCCACGGCATCTCCGAACCGGCCCACGCAAAGGACTTCATCCAACGCACCATCGCCTGGTTCGACCAACACCTCAAATTGCGGAATGCGGATTGCGGAATGCGGATTGAAAAATCTTGATTCCGAAATCCAAAATCCGAAATCCGAAATAATCTTGACCTCTGACTTCAGGAGATTTCCATGATCAACCTCGCCCTCCTCTCCGCCGCCCACACCCACACCAAAGGCTTCCTCAAAGCCATCGCCGAAAAAGACAACTGCCGGCTCGTGGTCCTCTGGGACGACATGGCCGACCGGGGCCGGCGTTTTGCCGGCGAATCCGGCGCCGAATACTCCGACGACCTCGCCGCAACCGTCGCACGAGACGACGTGGACGGCTTCATCGTCTGCGCCGAAAATACCCGGCACCTTCCCCTCTTAAAAGCCGCCGTTCCCACCCGCAAACCGGTCTTCTGCGAAAAACCCTTCACCACCACCACAACCGAGGCGGCCGAGGCCCTCGCCCTCATCCGCGAGCACGGAACAATCGTCCACATGGGCTACTTCCAGCCCTTCACCGCCGCCATGCAGGGCGTGATCGCCCACGTGGCCTCCGGCGCTCTTGGAACCATTACCCACGCCCGGTACCGCAACGCCCACCACGCTGCGTACGGCCGCTGGTTCGACGCCCCGGACGTCGCCTGGTTCACCGATCCCGACCTGGCCGGCGGCGGCGCCTTCATGGACATGGGCGCCCACGCCGTCCACCTCCTCCGCACCCTGCTCGGCCCGGTCGAACGCGTCACCGCCGCTATCAGCAACGCCTCTAACATCTATCCCCGCGTGGACGACAACGGTGTCGCCCTCTTCCGGTTCAAAAGCGGCGCCCTGGGCACGGTCGAGGCCTCCTGGGTCCAGACCGGCGGCCCGGGCGGTCTGGAAATCACCGGCAGCAATGCCACCCTCTACGAACACCCGCAGCTCGGCTACGTTACCGCCGCTCCCCGTGAAGATCCCCAACCCGTTACCGCCGGAGAAGCCCGGCCCACCCGCGTCGACCGCCTCGTCGCCGCCATCGAAGGCGCCCTTCCCGAAGAGGAACTCGAACAGGACCTCGCCTGCGCCGCCGACGCCGTCTCCATCGTGGAGGCCTGCTACGAATCGAACAAAACCGGCGACTGGGTCGACGTGCTGCCTCTGTAGCAGTTCAACGTTCAAAGTTCAAAGTTAAAGATGGTGAAGAAGCGATAGAGAAGGCCAGGCGGCTATTCGAGGGGCAGGCAGAAGGTTGAGCCCTTGATTAGGGCTTTCGGAGGAGGGTAGCAAGGCGCGCTAGAATGCCCCGCATCCAAGATGGTGCGGGGGCAGGTTGATAGCCCCGTTGAATGTCAATCAGGATATCCGTGTCCAGAAGAACCACGTTACAGTCGCTTTTCTGCCTGAACACGCAGCTTACGGGCGTAATTCCGGCTGTCCTGAATATCCGGCCGTGTACCGATCAGTTTTTCTTGCGCCCAGTAAGCAACAAGGTCGGCGCCTGTTTTGACATCCTTAGAAGTAGATTCAGACTTCACAGTCAGAAGACTCGCGACATATTCCGACAGCGGAATGCCGAGTTGAGCAGCTTTTTCCGACAATTCACGTTCGAGCTTTTCGGGCAAGTTCAATGTAAGGCTCATTCCCCTATTCCTGTTTTTCAGGTGCGAATGGATAGCTTCTGAACAGGATTTACAATTAAAGATACAGTGGTTCAATCCGCCGGTCAAGCAAGTCGCTTGCCCGGCGTCCGGGTAACATCACACATACGATCACGCCGCTTTCCGACCTGCCAGCAATCACACGGCCCCTGGCATCGGCAGCTCATAATTCCCCTCCCACTCCCCCACCCGCATCCGCAATCGCATATGCGCCGCCGAGAGCTCCGCTCCCAACACCTCCGGGTGCTCACCCGCGCCTGAATCGGGCGAAATCACCGCCGCAAAATGCGTAACCGAACCGCCGGCAATCCCAAACCGGTAACGCAGTTGGTTCAACTGCCGGTAAGCGCCTATCGTCCCATCCTCCGACACCCCCGGATACGCGGCAATTCCCTCCGAACCGGTTTCCACGCCCGAAATGCGTTCGGGCCAGGCGGGCGCAACGCGAATCAGGCCGGGTCCGGCCATCAGGCGGGTCTCCTCCTCCACCTCCACCCACGGCTCGGGGCAGTGCAGTGACCAGCGGCCGGTGTGGTCTTCAGCCGCCGCCGTCGCATCCAGAACATCGTGAACCAGAAACATCCCCGAGGCCATCATCACCGTGCGGGTATGCCGGATGCTCACACTGGCCAGGTACCCGTCGTGCCCCCCCTGAAGCAAGACCGAATCCGCATCCTCCACCCAGCGAAGAATCTCCCCCTGTACGCGCTGCCCGGGCGTCACCCACTGTTCCTGATCCAGGTCGTCGATCATCACCGTATTCTGGCTCCGGGTCGTGTGGCACCAGTCTCGGTACAGGGGATTGCTGTAAGAAATATAACTGCCGGGAGAAAGTGCGGCGGGCCTCCCACCAAGCCAGAGCGAAAAACTGGACCGGGCAGGATAGGCGTGCCCGCCAATGCAGCGCCCGAAATCCACCACCATAAAATTGGCCTCCCGGTCCCAGCCGTCCCGAAGCACCGCCACTCCCGTATCCGGAAAAAGCTGTGAGCACACCGGGGGCCTGGTCGCCTCCGTCCCCTCGCCCAGATCATCTCGCTCGCCCAGCACATAACATCTATTGAGAGCGACATGTCATCTATTGAGAGCGACATGTCAAGGGACAAAAGTATCCCCAGGGGTCTTTTTTTAGATTTTTTTAAAGACTTTTATCGACAGCGGTTCTTGGATATCTCATCTGACTCGTTTTTCACGATGCGGTGCAGATATCCATCTGCACCAAACATCTATCGGGGCTCGACGTAGGTGGGTAAGACCTCCGCATACAGATTTTCTCTGTAAGGCAATCCAGAAAGTTTGTCAGTACCTGACTGGCCTCAGTCAGCCTATGAAGGGTCGAGGTTCACCGAAGTGACCGTCAGTTATCGGGGAGCTACCAGTCAGGGCAGATGGAGATCCAAGAACGTCTAATGTTGGCGAGGAGGCAGGTGCACCAATCACGCGGCAAGGGGTTTTCCCCAGTTAGTGTGCAGGGTCTTCCTGCCCCCTCTGTTCATAGTAATTAATCACGGTAAACCCCCGGCTCTGCCGGGGGACTGTTAGAGTTTGACAATTCCCCAGAAATGTGAGAGCCTTCCCTTTGTGGACCGCTTGAAGCTTGCGGAAAGGAAGGCTCCCGATGGACGTACAAAGTTTAAGCCATACCCGGTGGGAATGCAAGTACCATATTGTGTGGATTCCCAAATGTCGGAAGAAGGCACTGTATGGGGAGTTGCGGAAGTATCTGGGTGAAGTGCTCAGGGATCTGGCTTTGCGTAAGGAGAGCGAGATCGTCGAAGGTCACCTGAGGTTGGATCATGTTCATGTGCTCCTGTCGATACCTCCGAAAAACGCCGTATCAGAGGTGGTGGGGTTCATCAAGGGGAAGAGCGCCATTCACATCGCTCGGACCTTCGCTGGGCGTCGGAGGAACTTTGTGGGTCAGAGCTTCTGGGCAAGAGGCTATTATGTCTCTACCGTTGGCAAGGATGAGGAGTCGGTTCGTAGGTACATCCAGGAGCAAGAAGAAGCAGATCGTAGGCTTGAGCAGATGGAGTTGTTTGATGAGTAGCCACCTTTAGGTGGCCCACGGTTTTCAACCGCTTCGAGCGGTTCCCGGTTTTTCAAGCCTCCGGCTCTGCCGGAGGTATCTGACTTTTTGATATCGAAGGGCACTCCATTCTTGAGGACATGGTAAGTAGCTGTCGAGAGTTTATGAGCCAGGATACAGTTGGCCAGCATTTTTCTGGCATTGAGATGATTTCTACGGCGTTCGTGTTTATCTCTGAATTTCCGGCATTTGGGATAGTATCTGACTGCGATGCTGGCTGCTTGTGTGAAAGCCCATTTTAAGTAGCGATTGCCTTGTTTGGCCCCTTTGCCCTTTTTGGTCGTCTGGTCAGATCGAGATAGAGCTGGCACCAGTCGGGAGTAAGAGGCATATTGTTTGGCCGTATCAAATCTGGAGATGTCTCCACTTTCATAGTAGATGGTTAAGCCCAGGGTGTACCAGACCCCTGGCAGGCCCAGCAGTAATTTGAAGGATGGATCGTCAAGGGTGTGTGTCTTGAGGTAGGCATCTAACTGTTGGATCTGGTCTGAAAGCAAGTTGATCCGCTCCAGGAGCATCCTGCAATAGAGATCCAGCTCCTCAGGAATGGGAAGATGGCTGAAGTCTTCTTCCTCCAGGTTTTTGAGTTGGGTGAGTGTGTAGATATTCAGATTATACCGCATCAGTTGAACTCGTAGGCTGCGATAGCAGGATGCCCGTACTTCCACCAGTCCTGTTCTTCTGCGCAGGAGATCGCGCAGCGGTCTTTTCTCCTTGGGATAGATATAAGCTTCTGGAAACTCCTCCAGTCGGAGATATTTGGCCAGCTTGAAGGCATCCCTGCGATCTGTCTTCACCTTGGCGCCGGTGATCATGAAAAGTCCCAACGTATGTCCCAGCTTCACATCGTAGCCGGCATCCTGGAGCCCATCGACGATCCAATACCAGTTGATCGTGGACTCGATGCCAATCTGGACATCTTCTCCGAAGGGATGGAGAAACCCCAGAATCTGGGACAGGTCGTTTGGAAGTTTGGTTTCCTTGACCCTGTTTCCCTTCTCATCTGTGACACACAGTTGAGAATTTCTTGTGTGCAGATCGATTCCGCAGTAATATTGAGACATGGCGACCTCCTTGTGATGTTGGGTTTTGATGGCTTGCACGCCACCAAAGGTACGTCATCGGGGGGTCGCTCTCAATAAATATCACTGCAGGGCCGGCGCCGCCTTCTGGTGGGGCATGCTCGACGGCCGGCGCCACTGCCGCAGATGCCAGGTCAGTTCCGGATCGCGCACAAAGCGGTTCGCCGCTGCAAAAAGCGCCATCCAGTCGTTGGCGCAATGCGCGGAGTTCAACGCGGACGTGTGACCGTCGGGGCCGATCAGGGCGGCGGTAAAGCGCAGCATCCGGACGAAGCGCGAGTGATACGGCTCGCGGCCGAGTATGAATCCCCCGGGGTGATCGTGGACAATCTGCTCGGCAAGCAGAAGGTCGCGCAGGCTTGTGTTGTGGTACTGAGTACACAACTCACGGTGCCCGCCGTCCGGATGGTGAAGGTCCATCAGCAAAACCTCGAAAATCCGGGCCGACAGGTCCAGCCACTCGGCGCTCCAGGCGCTCTCACACAGAACCTTCGAGCCAATCGCCAGACCCGCGGCGCCCGTCATCAGAAAATTCTTCGCCTCCAGCATCTCCGCCGCCGTCCGGGACGCAAAGTCCCCGTACAGCCGCCGGGAAAGGCGCACCACCAGCAGGGTCGCCCGGCGGTGGTCTTCGGGCCTCCAGGCCCCGGCCTTCCGGAACACCATCATCGCCGCGTTCATCACCTGCGACCGGTGCCCGATCCCCAGCGAGTTGAAATTGGTCCGATCGCGCCAGTCCCTGTACGGAGCCGGCACGCGGTCCGGGTCCCTCCCCGCCCACAGCGTGACCGTGTACGTGTCGAACTGTTCGAAATAGCTCAGCAGGTACTCCCGGAACGCCAGCACGAACCGCTCCTCGTGCGTATACGCATACGCAAAAATCAACGGCCAGGACCAGTGCCACTGGTGAAACGTGTTCCAGTTCCCCGTCCGCTTCGGGTTCGCGCTCCAATCAATCTGCCCGTTGTCCAGAAATTGCGCCCGGTACTCGCCGTATCCCGGCCCCTCATCCAAAAGCTGCTGCGCCCGATCCACCCATCGCTCCGCCAGCGCCGGCCAGTGCGCCCCGAAAAATTCGGGCGCTCCCTCCGGCGTCAGGTGCCATCGGGGCTCCTCCCGTCCGGCAACATGGCGATGCCACATCACCCACCAATCATCCTCCCCATCTGCCTGAGGCAGTCCAACCGACGCGCGAAACGCGCGAAACGCGCGAAACGCGCGATCCAGTGCATCCCAGTCAAACTCGCTCATCGCATCCAATCCTCCCAAATACAATCCCGATCAAAAACGCCCTCCAAAAACCCGGCGTAATATAGAATTATTTTGTATATTGGGAAAGCCTTTCCATAACGCTTCACGACCTTACCTTTTCCCTCAAAGGAGCGCCCGTGTCTTTCCCTCTTGCCTACAGCACCCTCCTGTGGAAAACCCCCGACCTGGAGCGGGACCTCGCCCGGCTCCGCGACGCCGGCTGGGAAGGCTGGGAAGCCCGGCAATCCCTCGACTGGCTCGGCTCCGCCCGCCGGGTGCGCCGGATCTGCGACACCGTGGGCATAAAAATCGCCGCCGTCTGCGGCCCCAACGTCAGCCATAACCCCGACGATCCGTCACAGGAAATCAACAAACGCCGCATCGAATTCGCCGCCGACCTGAGTGTCCCCCTCTTTATGACCAAAGGTCCGGGCCGCCTCGACAGGCCCACCACCGACGACGACCTGGACCGGATGGCCGCCGCCTACGAAGACCTCGCCGTCTTCGCCGAACCCCTTGGCGTCACCGTCACCTTCCACCCCCACATCAACCACCTGGTGGACAGCGCCGACGAATGGAAACGCTTGATGGTTCGCCTCCACCACTGCCGCCCCTGCCTGGACATGTCCCACGCCGTCCACTGGGGCTACGACCCCATCCAGGCCGCCCGCGACTTCCACGACCGCATCGCCTACGTCCACCTTCACGACTACAAAGACCGGCCCGTCGAACTGGGCGAGGGCCCCATGTGCGACTACGCCGCGTTCCTGAAAACCCTCGCTGAGATCGGCTACAGGGACTGGATCACCGTCTGCCCGGGCGTCACCGAGCGCACCGAAGACGAAAAAATGCAAATCAACCGCGCCTATCTCAAAAGCATCGGCTATTAAACAGGGGTCCGCCCCTGCAGAATCTGTGTTCATCGGTGGCTGCTTTTCCGGCCCTGCAACGCTTTTCCGAGACATACCTCTGCTACGCCTGCGAACGTGGAGGATAGGGGCGCCATCGCTATCGCGAAGCCCTCTGGTGTACCCGGAGCACAGCGTCAGGGTTTTCCACAAGACCAAATTATCCCGGGGAATTTTATGACCGCCTACACCCCCATCGAACTCGAACTCCTCAAAAACACCCTCGAATCCATCGTGGATGAAATGGCCCTCACCGTCGTTCGCACGGCCTACTCCACAAACTTGAGAAACTCGATGGACTTCTCCACCGGGTTCTGCGACCCCGGCGGCGCCCTCGTCGTACAGGGCCTGTGCCTGCCCATGCACCTGGGCAGCCTCCCCGACGGCATGGCCGCCATCCTCAACCGCTACCGGGACCGGATCGAAGACGGCGACCTCTTCATCCTCAACGACCCCTACGAGGGGGGCACCCACCTGCCCGACATCTACCTCTACAAACCGATCTTTGTCAACGGCCTCCTCCTCGGATTCGGCGCTGCCATCGCCCACCACACCGACATCGGCGGCCGGGTTGCGGGGGGCAACGCCTGTGACTCCACCGAGATCTACCAGGAAGGCCTGCGCATCCCCCCCCTCAAGCTCTACGAAGCCGGGCGTCCGGTGCAGGCCATCTTCGACCTCATCGAACGCAACGTCCGGGTGCCCCGCAACGCTCTGGGCGACCTCAGGGCGCAGCTTGCGGCCTGCCACATCTGCGAACGGGAACTGCGCAAACTCGCCCAGAGCCACGGCGTCTCCCGCCTTCAATCCGGGTTCACCCAGCTTTTGGACTACGCCGAACGCCTCACCCGCGCCGAAATCACGGCCTTCCCCGACGGCGTCTACACCTTCACCGATTGCATCGACGACGACGGCATCGACCCCGACCTGATCCCCATCGCCATTGCCGTCACCGTCTCTGGAGACCGCTTCACCGCAGACTTCGAGGGCACTGCCCCGCAGGTCAAAGGCGCCATCAACTGCGCCCTCTCCTTCACCAAATCGGCCGTCTACGCCTGCCTCCGCTGCTTAATGCAGCCCAACATCCCCACCAACTCCGGATTCTTCCGCGCCCTCGACATCCGGGCGCCCTCCGCCACCCTGGCCAACCCCGTCCCGCCCGCCCCCGTGGCCGCTCGCGGCCTCACCGGCTTCCGCCTGGCCAACACCATTATGGGCGCCTTAGCGCAAATGGCCCCAAACGCCGTACCCGCCTGCGAGGTCGGCGGCGACACCGGCATCTCCATCGGCGGCTACCGTGCCGACCGCACTCCCTTCGTCTTCTTAGAATTCCTCTACGGAAGCTGGGGCGGCCGGCACGATTGCGACGGCGTGGACGCCTGCACCAGCATCGTCGTCAACTTCTCCAACAACCCCGCCGAAGTCGTCGAAGCCGAAAACCCCCTCCAGATCCTCCGCTACGGCTTCCTCCCCGACACCGGCGGCCCCGGAAAACACCGCGGCGGCCTCGCCCTTGTCCGGGAATACCGTTTCACCGAAGACGAAGGCACCCTCCAGATCCGCTCCGACCGGCACCGGACCAGGCCCTATGGCCTCTCCGGCGGCAAACCGGGCACCCTGTCCCAGAACATCCTGAACCCCGACGGCGAAGCCCGCGTCCTCCCCTCCAAAACCCTTCTTACCATCCACAAAGGCGACATCCTCCGCCACATCCTGGCCGGCGCGGGCGGGTACGGCAATCCCTTAGAACGCGATCCGGACCGCGTCTTAGACGATGTCCAGAACGAAAAACTCACCCCCGCCGCCGCCGAGCGGGACTACGGCGTGATCATCGATCCCCGGACCCTGACCGTCGACCGCGACAGAACCGAGACGCTGAGACGGCAGCGCAGCCAAGCATAAGGGCACGCCGTGCACCTCTCATCACAAAAAACGGGCGACCACAAAGATCGCCTCTACAAAACGTACCCGACACGTCGCATCTGATTTTACTTCGAACGCTTGATCCCCAGCTTCTTTATCCTCGCCTCCAGCGTCGTCGGTTTCAGCCCCAGAATCTTCGCAGCGCCCTTCTCTCCGCTCACCCGGCCGCCGGTCAGCTCCAGCGCCTCCAGAATATGTGCCCGCTCCAGTTCCTCCAGCGTGACAACCGGCGCAGAATCCGGCGAGGCCACCGGCTTTGGAAGCCAATCCCCCAGTTCAAGCTGCTTGCCCTGGCTGATAATCACCGCCCGCTCGACGATATTCTCCAACTCCCGAACATTGCCCGGCCAGTGATACACCTCCAAGGCGTCCATCACCTTTTGTGGAACGGACTCGATCTGCCTTCCAATCTTCGCGCCGTGTTTCACGATAAAATGGTTAACGAGCACGGAAATGTCCTCTTTCCGCTCCCGAAGCGGCGGGCATTGAATCGGAAACACGTTCAGCCGGTAATAAAGGTCTTCACGAAAATCGCCGCTTGCTATCGATTTTTCCAGATCGCGGTTCGTCGCTGCAATCACGCGGACGTCCGCTTTGATCGTATTCGGGTTTCCCAGCCGCTCGAACTCCCCTTCCTGTAAAACCCGCAGCAGTTTGACCTGCAACTCTAAGGGCAGATCGCCGATCTCGTCTAAAAAAATCGTACCGCCGTCGGCCAGCTCGAACCGCCCGATCCTGCGGGCTAGCGCGCCGGTAAACGCCCCTTTTTCGTGGCCGAACAACTCGCTTTCAATCAGATTTTCCGGCAGCGCCGCACAGTTTACCTTAACCAGAGGCCGGTCCTTTCGGGCGCTGATATTGTGCACCGCCCGGGCGATCAACTCCTTTCCCGTGCCCGTTTCACCTAAGACAAGCACCGTGGCGTCTGTAGACGCAACCTGTTCCACCTTTTGCAGAACATCCCTGAACGCGTCGCTCCGGCTGATAATCTCCTCAAAGTTGTGCGCTGTCTTAATCTCTTCTTGCAGGTAAACATTCTCCTCCTGGAGGCGGTTCTTCAACTCCTCGACCTCCGAAAGCGCCTCTGAAAGCTCGGCCGTACGCTCTGCAACGCGCTGTTCCAGCCGGTCGTTCGCTTCCTGAAGACCCTTTTGCAGCGACCGGATCGTCAGATGCGTGGTCACACGCGCCAGCACCTCCTCGTGCTGAATCGGCTTCGTCACATAATCCACCGCGCCTACCTCAAACCCCTTCACCTTGTCCACCGTCTCAGACAACGCCGTCATAAAAATCACCGGGACATCACGCGTGGCCTCATCCCCCTTCAACCGACGACACGTCTCGAACCCGTCGATGCCCGGCATCATCACATCCAGCAAGATCAGGTCCGGAAGGGCGTGCTTGATCTGCTCCAGGGCGCTTTCCCCGTCGGTGGCCACGAACACGTCAAACCCTGCCTCGGTGAGGTACTCCACCAGCACCTCTAAGTTGGTGGGCGTGTCGTCAACGATCAGCACGGCGCCTTTTTGAGTCTCAATGTTCATTCCGTTTCTTCCAGGTAAGGTGGAGGGCCTAACCGCTGTCTCCCCGACTTCGAACGGGGAGTGCCTTGACCTTGGGTGAATATAGTCAATTTCTTCACTATTTGCCAGACACAAAAAAACTGCTAAAGAGGTTTTACTCTTGCAGCCTACTGTAAAACAGTCGGTTATTGGATCGGTATGTCTCCGACCAGCGCCGGAGTGTCCAAATCTTGCCCACCCTGGTGCATTTTCCCGCACCGGACTGGCCTTTCTGGTCACATTCTATTTGACATTCGCTGGGCTTTGTTGCATCATATCGTCTATCACCTTCGAGGAAGGGGATATGTGAAGGGTCAGGGAACCGCATCTGAGGAGGTGCGGTATTTTGTTTTGTGCAGGAGGCCTGCGATATGGACGAACGAAAGACCAAAGCGCAGCTTCAAAAGGAGATTGCTGAGCGTAGGCGTGCGGAAGAGGCGCTGCAGGAGAGCGAGGAGCGTTTCCACAAGATTTTTGATCACTCTAACGATCAATAGTTCGGCCACTTTTAAGCAGCAATTTTGCCATAATCCCGCAGTTTTTGGTATTGGGGAGATTTTTTAATCAAATTTAGGTCGAGGTCTAACATTAAAAAAATATTCTGGAGAAAATACGTGTTGAAATAACAGGCTTTTACACTGGCCATGGAAAAGGGTATGGGTCTCGTATCTGATTGGGCTTGTAAGTGTTCCGTTTTGGCTAAATTGAGGGTTGTCAAAGAGGCATTAAAATGGAAAGCCAGCCGTTTTTGATCTCTGGCTTGACAGTCGCACAATCCGGTGAACTGTTTGGCATCTCTGAAAATAAATTCAATTTGGAAACGCGCTTTGTAATATCTGACAATCGTCTTGGCACTTAGGTCTTTGTCGGTTGAAAACAAGATCGCATATTTCTTCTTGTCCTTGTTCGTGTGATCCAGCAAGACGACGGCTTTCAAATTGCGTTTTAAGGAGACGTGATTCAAGACAAGACTGTAAATGGCGATGCCATCTTGTGTTTGGATATATGAAAACCGAGACAGGTCCTGCCAGTTGACTTTGCCGTCATAGGTCTTGTGCCTTCCGCTTCCCTTTTCCCGTTTTGGTCCGGTGTAGAGATAGCGCATATTGGCGTCGCAGCGCAATTTGCCGATCTGGTGTAGATCCAAATCACGGACGCCATCAACAAATTTCTTCTTGCTAAAATAGCCATCGACAACGGTATATTTTTCATTCTCTAACAAGCTGGGTTTGACATCACTCAGGTGCTGTAAATACTGATCTGTTAGGGTTTCGACGTCTTCTGCCTGTTTGGAGCTTTGCTTTTTCGACTTGGCTTTCCCCTTTTTTTTGGTGCCCTTTTTCTTGACGGTCCTTTTCTTTTTATTGACCTTGACGACATCCTGTTTAGGCTTAGACTCAGACATTTGGCGTTCATCTCCAGGATCGGTTTGACGAACGGACAGCGTAAAGCCTGTGTTTCTCAAAACATCCACGATGGCCACACTGGAGACTTCCAACCCCTTTTCGCTCCGACGATGACAACCGTTCCAGAAATAATCCAGACCATAGGTCTGCTTGCCCGACTTGGACACAAAAGAAGCATCTAACACGATGATCCGTTCACTTTCTCTGCCCAGGCTTTCATTGATCACCGCTCGGTTGAAGGCCACAAATTCAAAGGGTTTGGCAAACTGGCGTGAATACGTCTTCTGTGACAAAGGAGAGTAACGCGATAGGTTACGAAAATTGATCTTGCCGTGAGCTGTTAGGATCGCTGTAAACACAGCCATCAGAAACTTTTTTTGAGGCTTGGAAATCTTGAAACTCTTGAGTATCTTTTCTGCCAGTTCCATTGTGCCGTCTCTCCAGATAAAGGGTATCGTTGACGTGGTGGTCTATGATACCTAATCTGCGTGAACGGCACTTTTTTGTCAAAGAAAACTGTCCGCCATATTGACGATGCGATATACGTGGTGGACCCGGAACGTGATAAAATTCTGGATATCAACCCCAGGGCCTGCAGCATGCTGGGATATTCCCGCGAAGAATTACTGTCCCTTCCCGTATCCGCCGTTCATCCCAGTGAGATGCCCAAATTTCTGGCTTTTGCAAAATCGGTTTTTGAAAAGGGAAACGGGTGGATAGGTCAACTCACCTGTCTCACCAGGTTGGGAGTCGCTCTACCTGTCGAGATTTCAGCCTCGACCATCGACATTGGTGGAAGAACCTGCATGATTTCTTTGGTCCGCGATATCACCGAGCGCAAGCAGGCGGAGGAGATGCTCCAAGAGAGAGAGGAACAGTACCGAGACCTGTACGAAAATGCGCCCGTCGCCTACTACTCGGTTAGCATCGACGGCCGTATCCATAAGGCCAACCAGCGTGCTGAAGAGCTCTTCGGATATGCCCTGGACGACCTGATAGGAAAACCCGTGTTCGACTTGTATGCAGACACACCAGCAGGGAAGGAAAAGGCGCAGGAGGTGTTTCAACGGGTACGTGATGGGGAGGAGATCAGTGGAGAAGAGCTGGAGATATGCAGGAGGGATGGGAGGCAGGCGTGTATCAATCTGACGGTACGGCCCATTCGGGATGCAGAAGGGCGGTTTATGGCAACCCGTTCGATGGCAGTAGACATCACCAAGCGCAAGCAAGCGGAGCGTGCCCTCTTAGACGAGGTAAAAATCAAATACGACTACGAGGAGATTATTGGAAAGAGCGCCGTCCTCCAGAATGTGCTGAAACAAGTGGAGTTGGTGGCAACGACGGATACGACGATACTCGTACTGGGTGAAACCGGCACGGGCAAGGAATTGATCTGCCGCGCGGTCCATCATTTGAGTCCGCGCAATGCCAGGCCTCTGATAAAGCTGAACTGCGCTTCCATTCCCTCCGGCCTGATCGAAAGCGAATTGTTCGGCCACGAGAAGGGGGCGTTCACCGGCGCGATTTCACAGAAACAGGGACGGTTTGAACTGGCACACGGCGGTACGATCTTCTTAGATGAGATTGGCGATCTCCCTATCGAGGCGCAGACGAAACTTCTGAGGGTGCTGGAAGACCAGGAGTTTGAGCGGGTTGGGGGAACCAGAACGGTCAAAATCGATACCCGGGCGATCGCTGCTACCCATCGAGATCTCGAGCAGATGATTAAGGAAGGCTCGTTTCGCCAGGACCTGTTTTATCGGCTGAATGTCTTCCCCGTCAGGCTCCCCCCGCTGCGAGACCGGCGGGAGGATATCCCCCTGCTTGCCAACAATTTCGCCCGTCGGATGCGTGTCCGGCTGGGCAGGCCGCTCTGTGAGATCAGCGGTGCGGCAATGCAGCGCTTGCTTGCTTATCCCTGGCCGGGGAACGTGCGGGAACTGGAAAATATTATGGAACGAGCGGCACTCCTGTGCGACGGGCCGACCATAGATCGGGAGCATATTCAGGTAGAGGTCAACCTGCGATCCGTGGCCGAGGGCGAGGGCCAGGTACGACCCTTGCATGAGGTTGAAAGGGCCCACATTATCGAAGCCCTGAGAGCAGCCAATGGAAGGGTGAGCGGCAAGGGGGGGGCCGCCGAACTACTCGGCTTGAAGCCAACCACGTTGGAATCGAGAATGAAGAGGTTGGGAATAAGCCGTATGGCCTTTTAGGGTTCACGAGGTATCGGGAATTCCCGAAATATCGGGGGGGAACGCCACGTGTAGTAACCAGCAAGCCTCTACCCATTTTACAAGCAAGCTTTTGACAAAAAGCCACTTAAGGGTGTCCCAGGTGGCTTTTTTTATTTTTGGCACGGATATTGTATTAGCAACCCTGGAAGCGAGATCGGGAACGATTGAGGGTGTTAATAGTTGCTGGACAGAGTCGAGATGTCGGTTCGAAAAGGAGATCCTCCCATGACGAACGAAGATCGAAAACTCGCTGTTCTCTACTGGAAACTTCAGAAACAGGCGCACACCCATCCGAAGCTCCGGTCCTATCTTAAGGGGCTTTCAACTCTTTTAAACCAGCGCCACATTCCACCCGGCGCACTGAATAACGTGGGACTCGAATTGGACAGCAAGGGGTTAATCTAACCCCCTGTATCATAGCCTTGTCGGTTTTCACGCAAGTTCGTCCGTAGCTTTCCCTGTATTCCATTTTAGGATGAATCATGATGAAGGCTGAAGATAAGACAAAAAAACAGCTCATAAACGAGCTGGAAGATCGGATAGAGAAACGGACCGCCGATCTGAGGGCTGCCAACGAGCAACTTCAAAAGGAGATTGCCCGGCGTAAGCGTGTGGAGAAAGCGCTGAGAAAGAGCGAAGAGCAGTATCGAGACCTGTACGAAAATGCGCCCATCGCCTACAACTCGGTCGGTATCGACGCACGCATCCGAAGGGTCAATCGGCGTAGTGTGGAGCTGCTCGGGTACAAAGTGGATGAATTGGTGGGGCGACCGGTATTCGACCTGTATGCGGATACGCCTGATGGCAAGGAAAAGGCACAGGAGATCTTTGTACGGTTTCACGCTGGCGAGGAGATACAGAGCGAGGAATTGGAGTTGCGCAGGGCAGACGGCACGTTGGTGTGGGTCAGCCTGACGGTACGGCCGGTGCTGGATGCGAATGGACAGGTGGTGGAGTCGCGTTCGATGGCGGTAGACATCACCGAGCGCAAGCGGACAGAAGAAAAATTACGGGAGATCCAGACGCGTCTCAAACTGCTAAACAACATCTCAACCGGGATAACCTCAGGCATGGTGGTTGAGCAGGTTATTGAAAGTACGCTAAATCAGGTTAGCAGCTACTTCCCATACTATCGTGTAGCCTATGCAACCATCGATGAACAGAATAACCTCAGGGTGATGCATTCCATAGAGCCGTCGGGAATGTCGCACCTCGAAAAGACAGAAAACAATCTCTCTTTTGCCCCGGAATATCTCGATGTCCTGCGAAAGCGCGAGCCGATAATGGTGGAGGATGTAGCCCGGGATGTCCGCTTGGCGCCTTTAGTCCATATGCTGTCGGCCGTTGGTGTCCGGGCTTTACTCGACGTACCCTTGCACCATTCGGAGCAATTGGTAGGATTAATCTGTTTTGATTCCCCTGAACCTCGGAAGTGGAACGAACATGAGATTACGACATTAAAGGAGGTTGCTGAATATCTCTCCATCACCATCAAAGATGCCCATGTACAACAGGAGCGCGAGCAGGCGGAAATCGCCCTTAGGCAGTCTGAAGAAAAGCTCAATTCAATTATAAAGTCTATTCCCGATATCGTCTACAGGTTAGATTCTGAAGGACGTATTACCTTCATAAGTGATTCTGTAAAAAAATATGGGTATTATCCTGAAGAATTAATTGGCGCCAACGTCTTACAGATTGTTTATCCGGAAGATAGAAAAAAGGCAGCTTATAGAATCAGTGAAAGACGAACAGGAGATAGAAGAACAAAATCGCTCGAAGTCCGGTTGTTAACAAAAGATCAGGTTGCCGTCCCATTTGAAGTTAAATCAAAAGGGATTGAAATTGGATCTGCATTTCTTATAGATTCAGAAGGACTTTATGAAGGTGGGGTTAAACCGCAGAACTTCATCGGGACGCAAGGCGTTGCCAGAGATATCAGCGATCGAAAACGGGCGGTGAAGGCGCTTCGGGAGAGTGAGGAACGTTTCCGGTCGATCTTTGAAAACGCCGTCGCAGGCATAGAAATCGTCGCACCAGATACCACATTCATCAGGATCAACTCCGCCTTTTGCAAATTCCTTGGGTATACGGAGTCTGAGTTGATGAAGCTGACCGTTGCCGATATTACCCACCCCGATGATTGGCAGGAAGTCCGCCGCACATTCGATGAGGTCAACACCGGCTGCTTCATAGACGCCAAAATCACGGAAAAACGGTACATCCGAAAGGATGGCTCAATTGTGTGGGGGTATGTGTCGGCGACCTGGATTAGAGATTCCAATTCGAAGCCGCTCTACGGATTGGCCGTGGTGCAGGACATCACCGAACAAAAGCGGGCAACCGAACGCCTCGAAATCCTGCACGAGATTGACCAGGCGATCCTGGCGACACAGCCGCTGAAGGCGATCGCTCAGACGGCGCTGGATCACATCGGACGCATGGCGCCCTTTCTACGGGCCAGCATTGTGGTGTTCGACTTTGAAGCCGATCAGGCCAGGATGCTTGCGGTTCGGATTAACAACGAGACCAAACTGGGAATGGAAATGCGGGTCTCGCTGGAGGAATTCGGAATTCCGGATGCACTTTCACAGGGGAAAGTACACATGGTGGAGGACATCCCGAGCCTTTCCGAGCCGTCACCGGTGGATCGGATACTGCACGATGAAGGCGTGCGTTCCTATATCAGCGTCCCCCTCATTTCCCAGGGCGAACTGATCGGTTCCCTCAACTTAGGATCGGGCGCACCCGGTGTATTTGCTCCCGAGCACACAGACATCGCCCGCGAGGTGGCCAGCCAGGTGGCAATCGCCATCCGTCAGGCCCGCCTGTCCAAAGAGGTACAGCGCTATACGGCCGAACTGGATGAGCAACTCCAACAGCTCCGCTATCTCTACCGACTCCGATCCGCGCTGGAACCTCTCCGATCGCCCGACGAAGTGATCCGCAGGGCGGGTGAGATATTGATGGAAGCCTTGTCCCCGTCTACTTCCGGAGGTGTGAGGATCGAATACGACGGCGGTACCTGGCCTTTTGGAGAAACCGACGAAATCGGCCAGATCCGCTACGAGCGCCCCATCTCCTGGGGAGAAAAGGAACGGGGGCGGCTGATACTCTATTGCGGGGCGGAATTGAGCGAATCCCAGGAACGGGCGCTTCTGGACGAAACGGTTGGCCAGATTGCCGGAGTGCTCGAGGCCCGGGAGCTGGAAATGCAGCTCCTGCAGTCGGCCCGTCTCGTCTCCCTCGGCCAGATGGCCGCGGGCGTGGCGCACGAACTCAATCAGCCTCTGGCGGGCATTTCGGCCACAGCGGAAGACGCCTACATTCGCCTGGAAACGGGCCTTGAGATCCCTCAAGAGGAATTAAAGGAGATGACGCAGGATATACTGGGTCTGGTGGAACGGATGGTGGAGACGATTGGACACCTGCGGGTGTTTTCCCGGGACACCTCCGAAGAACCCGATGTCCGGTTTTCGATCAACGAGGCCGTGAATTCCAGTCTGAAATTAATCGAAGCCCAACTCAGGAACTACGGCATTTTGCTGCGCCTGGACCTGGGCGAAGACCTGCCTGTTATATCCGGGCATCCCCACCAGATGGAACAGCTCCTTCTCAACCTCCTGGCCAATGCCCGGGACGCCCTCGATGAGAAGTCCGGAAAGATCCTATCAGAAGGCGGTTCACCTGAGGATTGGGAGGGGTGGATACATATTCGGACCCGATGCGATACCCACGATACGCAGCGGGTGGTTGTAGAGGTAGAGGATAACGGGATTGGCATCGACGAGGCGGATAAGGAACGGCTGTTCGAACCGTTTTTCACAACCAAAGATGCCGACCGTGGAACCGGTCTGGGGCTGTCGATTTCCTATGCGATCGTACAGAACCATGAGGGACAGATTGTGTGTGAAAGCCAGAAAGGGGAAGGCACGGTATTTCGGGTGACCCTGCCCGCTGCAAAGGAGGGAGCGTGAGCAATGTCCGTATCTGATGTACAGCCCGATATGAGCATCCTGCTCATCGACGACGAAGCCGATATCAGACAGATTATCGGAAAGCATTTAAAGGCGCTGGGGTACCGGCTGTACCTGGCCGAGGGGGGAGCCGAGGGATTGGATATCCTGCGGAGTGAAAACATCGACGTCGTGATTACAGATATCAAGATGCCGAAGACGGACGGTTTTCAGGTGCTGCGGCAGACCAAGCGTATCTCCCCTGGCACGGAGGTTGTAATGATCACCGGCCACGGGGATATTGAGGCTGCTGTGCAGGCCATGCGGGAAGGGGCGTTCGACTTCTTCACCAAACCGGTCAAGCTGCGGGAACTCAGGGCCTCCCTGGAACGAACCATCCGCTTCCACACTTTGCGCCAGGAGCGAGACCGCTACCGGGAGCGGCTGAATCACATCGATACAGAGACGCAGAAGTGCTACGGTCTGTCGGCCATTATCGGAGAGAGCCCGGCGATCCGGAAGGTCCGGGCCCTGATCGACCACGTGTGCCTGTCAGATACCACCACAGTGCTCATCCAGGGCGAGACCGGCACGGGCAAGGAACTGGTCGCCCGCGCGATCCACTACGGCAGTACCCGGGCCGAAGGGCCGTTTGTGGCGATAAACTGTACGGCGGTTCCCGAATCTTTGGTTGAAAGCGAATTTTACGGCCACGTAAAAGGGGCCTTTACCGACGCCCGGGACTCCCACAAGGGGCACTTTGAGCTGGCCGATGGAGGCACCGTCTTTTTAGACGAGATCGGCGACATGAACACGACGATGCAGTCCAGCCTGTTGCGCACGCTGGAGGAGCGGACCATCCGGAGGGTGGGTGGATCCAGGGAAATTCCAGTGAATGTACGCGTCATTTCGGCCACAAACAGGAACCTCCCTGAGGCCATCTCGCAGCAGGCGTTCCGGGAGGATCTCTACTATCGGCTGAACACCTTCACCATCTCGCTTCCCCCACTACGAGAGCAGAGGGAGGACATTTTGCCCCTTGCGCAGCATTTCCTTGACCGATATACGCAGGAGATGCGCAAGCCCATCGAAGGATTTACCCCCGAAGCAGCGGCCATCCTTGAAGCACACCGCTTTCCCGGCAACGTCCGGGAACTGAGAAATATAGTGGAACGGGCTGTCATCCTCTGCCGGGGTCGTCGGGTGAACGCGGACGACCTGCAATTCGACCCGTTTGTGACGCCGGGCGCCGACCCGTCGGCAGGCGAGGGAAAACAAACAACACAAGCAGGATCTTTGGGCGTAGCGTCCGATGGTGCTGTCGATCTGGCTGCGGTATTTGCCGCCATACGGGGAGACAGCCTGAATCTGGCCGAAATTGAGAAGGCGGTCGTCCAGGAGGCACTCCGGCGATGTGGTGGAAAGCAGGTTCGGGCGACCAGGTTGCTCGGAATCAGCCGGACGAGCATCCGTACCCGGATGGACCGCTATAATCTATCGTAGGTGTTAAAACCCGGGAGGTGAACAGTGAAAAACCAGGAAATCCAGAACGTGCTGAAAAGAATTCAAACCGTGGTGCACCACTTCGGGACATTTGAAGGGAGTTTCCCGAGGATTCTCAAAGATGCACCGATCTATACTCGTTCCCACCTGATCGTTGTCTACGAAGCGCTCCCGTATCTGAACCACATTTTGAAATTCGCGGGAGAAACCGTTCCCACTATCAATCAGATGCTGGGGATGGCAGACCATGGAACTTCGGACCTGGCAAAGGCATCCCAAAACTTAAAAAATATCAACAGTTCGGCAGAAATGGCCGTCACGGAAATCTTCGGGGCCCTGGATGAATTGGGCGGGCTTCTTCGGAAGGCGCAGCAGTCGGAAGACGCCGGGGGTATCGAGGGCATGCTCCAGGAGGCCAACAGCCAGTTGATGGCCATTATGAATGCCCTGCAGTTCCAGGACATCAATGCGCAGCAGATCGAGGCGACCCATGCGCTGCTGGCCAGACTGGGAGACGGTCTGAATTCGCTGGTTGAGCAGTTGGGGATCTCCGTAGACAGCCCCTCCATTGAGGTGCGCACTGGAACCTTTGATGAACATGCCAGATTCAACCGGGAAACTGCCCGCGAGAAACAGGGTGAAATCGACCAGCTTGTCGACGGTGACGTCGAAGACGTCGCTGAGAACGCAGGCCAGGAGGTATCCGTCCCTTCAGAAAGCGAGACAGGCGATCAAGGGCCGCCTCAGGATCAGCCCGAAGCAGCGTCTCCAGGCGGAGATACGGCCCAAACTGTCGGTCAGGACGACATCGATTCCCTTATCGCGTCTACAGAGGAAAATCCGGAGGCCCCTTCCCGGGAAACGTCCGGCGAGGAAGTCTCTCAAGCCGTCAGTCAGGATGACATCGACTCGTTGTTGGAAGATACGTAGAGCGAATAAATGGTACTCCAGGCCGTTTAACCCGAAGCCTAAACAGAAATCTCCCCACAACATTCCCCAGACATAAAAAGGGAGCCGCGCGAACGACCTTGCGGCTCCCTTTGTCTTAACACCCCTCAGTCAAGCCTGTGCAATTTTACGCACAATGCAGGGTTTTAAACAGTTTGATGTGTAGATCTGTGCAAGGCTTCCCGTCTCCACCCATACCCTCCCCTTAATATAACCTATTTAATTTCAAAAAGATACGAATGCCTAACGCGTGTTGGCAAAAGGATTGCTAAGAGCTTAGGGATGAAAGATACAACGGCATGCAAGATAAGTGGAAAGAGGAAATCCATTGTCAACACACTTGGGAGAACAAACCATGAACCTCCTCCTGGTAGACGACGAACCAACGATCCTCAAAACGATCAGCAGATTTCTGGTCGCACATGGGCACTGTGTGCGCACAACCTCCAGCGGCATAGAGGCGCTGCACCGCATGGAGGAAGAGACCCCGGACGTGGTGATCAGCGATATCACAATGCCTGGAATAAACGGACTTGACCTCCTGGAGCGGATCAAGGTCAGATTCGTCAGCACGCCTGTCATCCTGATAACCGGTTACAGCACTGAAGATACTGCTGTGGCGGCGCTCCAGCAAGGCGCTTACGACTACCTCCGAAAGCCTGTCAAGCTGGAGAATTTGATTTCGATTTTGGACCAAATCGACGAGCGCAGGCGTATAGAAAAAAATTGATGCTGACGCAGACGATGTTGTCACAGGTGGAATATCCGGATACCTTGAGTGGGCTGACTGCAGAAACAGCTCAGGAGATCGATGATTCGGCCGCCAGGATGGTGGAAAACCTCCGGAGCATTCAGCGTCTCTGGAAGCAAATTGAACCGACGTTCCGGAAACTCCGTTCAGAGAACAATGCAGAAAGAGGCTTAACGAATGTGATAGAGGAAATGACGGATCAGGTACTGAATATGCCGAGTACGATCAAAGACATCTGCAGGATCGTTAATCAGGTGAAACGCCTTTCGTATATAGAAAAGAATATCACTTCAGATGGGGAGGTGTAATCCACATCTGTTTTCTACACCAAACCTGCAAGGCCTGAATCCGGAGAGCAGCGCCCTGGTGCTTGCAGATGCTTTTGCGCGGTGCTGGACGCTCACAACCAAGGAGGCAAAATAGGGATGTCTGCGAAAGGAAATGGAATTCGGAACGTGGTCGAACAGATTGCACTGGAAATCATGACAGTGGATCTGGATGATCTTAGCAGGCTGGGAACGATTTACAGGGGGCTGGAGGAAATTGCTGGCAAACTCCCAGAGCACCGGCCTGTGGCTTTGGGTTTGGTCGAATCTCTGTCCAAAGCGGTAGAAAAAGTGATCCTGGATGAATGTGGAGACGTGGAAGACCCGCTGGATGTGCTGGCCCGAGGAATCGCCATGCTCCAGAGGCTGCAGGTCTCTTTTGAAAGGAACGGCCAGGAGGTTCCGGACGATCCCGAATTGCTTCGGGAACTCGTCTCACTGTCCAGAGAGGAGACGCCCGCCGGTCTTTTCGAAGCGTTGGAGGAGGATAGCGGACCGGCTTCCGAGGTGATCGAGGCCGATTCAGAGGAAAGGGCCTCACCCTCGGAAGAGGCCCCTGAGCCGACCTTCCTGGCCACGGGGATAGATGCAGATATCTTTTTCGACTTTGCCTCGGAGGCGGAGGAGCACCTCAGTATAGCGGAGAGCACCCTGCTTTCCCTGGAAACGAATCCGGAGGACAGCGAACGCCTCAACGCGGTGTTCCGGGCGTTCCATACAATCAAGGGGGCCGCAGGGTTCCTGAACCTGCAAGATATCGTCCATGTGGCCCATACATTGGAGGATGTGCTCGACTCGGCCCGAAAGGGGGAAATCCGGCTCAACACGGCCATCCTGGACGTAGCCCTTGAGTCGGTCGACCTGCTGAAGGAATTGATTGAAACCCTAAAGACTCAATTGGGAGGGGAAACCGTTCAACCGAGGGATGTGTCTGGATTCCTGGCAAAGGTTGCACAGATCTCGGGAAAGGGGGGACAGCCTGCAGAAGAAACGACCGAAGGCAGCGGAGAAGCGCCGGATACTGCGGAAGGGGAGACGAAGGAGGAGAATGCGTCAATGGTCGGGAGTGGTCCTGCAGATCCAGCACCCCCCTCCCGGAACCAGGGGCGACCGGAAGAGGGAAAGCGCCAGGAGCAGCAGTTTGTCCGGGTGGGAACGGAGAAACTGGATCAACTGGTGAATCTGGTGGGGGAACTAGTGATCGCCCAGACCCAGGTCAGCCAGAACCCGGAGATTGTGATATCAAACAATCAGAAACTGGGCAAAGACATCTCTCAACTGGTGAAGATCTCCAATGACATTCAGGAAATTGCGATGTCCATGCGGATGGTGCCGATCAAGGCAACGTTCGACCGAATGGCCCGGATGGTGAGGGACCTGTCGCGCAAGTGCGGCAAGCAGGTGGCCTTCCAGGTGGCGGGCGAGGAGACCGAACTGGACAAGAACGTGGTGGAGGAGATCGTGGACCCCCTGACCCACATGGTGCGGAACGCCGTAGACCACGGTATAGAACCTGCCGAGGAGCGGCGGGCTGTGGGCAAACCGGAAAAGGGGACCGTAACGCTGGAGGCCTACCACAAGGGAGGCAACATCGTGATTGAGCTGCGGGACGACGGAAAGGGGCTGGACCGTGACACGATTACGAAAAAGGCGGTGGAACGCGGTCTGGTCCAGCCGGACGAGAAATTGGCAGATGAGGAGATTCTCAATTTCATCTTTCATCCCGGCTTTTCCACGGCGGAGCAGGTGTCGGAAGTTTCCGGGCGGGGAGTTGGGATGGACGTGGTACGGCGCAATATTGAGAAGCTGCGGGGTAAGGTCGAGGTCCAGTCGGAGAAAGGGAAGGGATCTACTTTCACAATCCGGCTTCCGTTGACCCTGGCCATTATCGACGGAATGGTCATTGGCGTGGGCGAAGAGCGCTATATCCTTCCCCTCACTTCAATCGTAAGTTCGCTCAGCCCCCGCGAGGACGAAGTGTCCACGGTATTGGTCAAAGGAGAGATGGTGAAGTTCCAGGATCACCTGTTCCCGCTTGTCCGCCTGTACGAGCGGTTCGGGGTGCCGCCCCGCCATGAAGATGTGTGTAAAGGCCTGGTCGTGGTGGTGGAGGCAGAAGGAAAGCGGTGTGGCTTAGTAGTAGACGAACTGGCAGGCATGCAGCAGGTGGTCATCAAGGCGTTGCAGGAAGATCTGCGCCACGCGAAGTGCTTTTCAGGGTGTGCGATCTTGGGAGATGGACGGGTGGGCCTCATTTTAGATGTGAATGGTCTGGCCGACCAGGCGCACGGGAAGACGGCGTGGGGCGATGCGTATCAAGCAGCATCTTAACGATCTGTAAGTGGCGACAGAGCAGCTATGTTTTGTGTGCAATTCTATGCACAATGCGTGATCTTGAACAATTTACTGTATGGATCTGCACATTGTCCGTCTTGTGCGATTTTTGACACAACATATAAGTGACTGATTTTAATAAAATAAGGACAACTCAAACACATTGGCAAGCGGATTGCTCTTAAGCACCGGTGGCATAAACGACCCGACATTATGGAGGTAAAATATGAGTCAAGAAGATAAAAAACTCGCTGCCCTCTACTGGAGGCTGCAGAAACAGTCCCATGTCAATCCGAAGCTCCGGACCTATGTCCATAGACTCTGGTCGATTTTGCAGGCGCGGCATATCGATCCTTGCGCCCTGAACAATGTGGGGGTTGAACTGGCCAGTGAAGGTGCGTTCTAATCCATTTACCCTTTTTTACAGGAAGGAGATACAAGATGTTCCGTTTAGCCAATATCAAGATGAAGCCGAAGTTGATCACCCTGTTTCTGACCGTGGGCATCGTTCCGCTGGCGATTGTGGCCTGGATTGCCTTTCAGAAGGCGAATAGCGCCCTGGATGAGGCCAATACCCTGGCCGGGGATGCGCTTAAGAAGCAGGTCTTCGACCAGCTTGCCGCCGTTGGCGAGATAAAACGCGGCGCCGTCGAGCGGTATTTCCAGACCATTAACGACCAAATCATCACCTTCTCGGAGGACCGGATGGTGGTGAACGCCATGCGGGAGTTTCGGGCGTATTTCCAGGCCTACCGGACCAATGCGTCTCTGTCCGTTGAGGACCTGGAGCGCATGCGCCTTGAGCTGCGCGCCTACTACACCAACGCGTTCACCCAGGAGTACCGAAATCAGAACAACGGCAGGTCTCCCAACGTAGCGGGTTATTATGGAAATCTGGACGACGACTCGGTTGCGCTCCAGCACGCTTACATTCAGGCGAACCGGCATCCCCTGGGATCCAAACACTTGCTGGACCGGGCGGATGACGGAACGCTGTATAGCGAATTGCACAACAAGGTTCACCCCGTTATTCGGAGTTACCTGGAGAAATTCGGTTACTACGACATTTTCCTGGCGGATCCGGAGACGGGCGACATTGTCTATTCGGTTTTTAAAGAACTGGACTATACCACCTCGCTGATCAACGGCCCGTATGCAGGCACGAACTTCGGCGAGGCCTTCCGCAGGGCAAACCAGCTAACGGACAAGGATGCCGTGGTGCTGGTGGACTTCGAGCAGTATCCGCCCTCGTACGAAGCGCCCGCCAGTTTTATCGCCTCGCCGATCTTCGACGGTGGGGAGAAGATTGGTGTGGCCCTGTTCCAGATGCCGCTGGACCGCATTACCGAGGTGATGAGCCAGCGTGCGGGCCTGGGAAAAACGGGTGAGACCTACTTGGTGGGGCCGGACTTTTTGATGCGGTCCGACTCTTACCTGGACCCGGAGAACCGCAGCGTGGCGGCTTCCTTCCGAAATCCGGGCAAAGGTAAGGTGGAAACCGAAGCATCCAGGGCAGCCCTGGCGGGCAGGACCGGTATGGATGTGATCACCGGTTACCACGGAAACCGGATCTTGTCCGACTACCGCCCCGTCGAAATTGGAGGCATTACCTGGGCCCTTCTGGCCGAGATCGACGAGGCCGAGGCCTTTGCGGCGGTGGCGCAGATGGAAGAAAACGCCGCATCTGCCCAGAGCAGCCTGCTGACCTGGGTTGTGAGCGTGGGCGGTGTTGCGACGGTTGTGATCTTCTTTGTGGCGCTGGGGGTTGCGCTGATGATTGCCAGGCCCGTGTGCAGCGTGTCGAAGACGGCAGCCAGGATTGCTGCCGGAGACATCGATCAGGAGGTTGACTATCAATCGCAGGACGAGATCGGCGCCCTGGCCGATTCCTTCCGGCAGGTGATTGAGGTTGTGAAGGGTCTGGTGAATGAGACCAGGGTTCTGGTTCAGTCTGCCCAGGAAGGCAAGCTAAGTGTGCGCGGGGACACGGCCAGGTTCCAGGGGGCCTATGCCGACCTGGTCGGCGGCATCAACGAGATGCTGGATGTTACCTTGCTGCCGGTTCAGGAGGCATCGGAGACTCTGGAGCAGGTGGCCGCACGTGACCTGACCGCACGTGTGAAGGGTACGTATCAGGGCGATCACGCCAGAATCAAAGAGGCCCTCAATACGGCCGTTGAGAACCTGGACACAGCGCTTTTGCAAGTTGTCGTCAGCACCGAGCAGGTGAATTCGGCATCGGGTCAGATCAGCTCGGGCAGCCAGACCCTGGCGCAGGGCGCCTCCGAACAGGCCAGCTCCTTAGAAGAGGTCTCCAGCTCCTTGGAGGAAATGGAGTCCATGACCCAGCAGAATGCCGCCAACGCCCAGGAGGCCAGGGGCATGGCCGACAATGCTCGCAGCAGCGCAGAGAAGGGCGTGGAGAGCATGCGCAACCTGTCACAGGCCGTGGACCGAATCAAAACATCCTCGGACGAGACGGCCAAGATTGTGAAGACGATCGACGAGATCGCCTTCCAGACCAACTTGCTGGCATTGAATGCAGCGGTGGAGGCCGCCAGGGCCGGTGAGGCGGGCAAGGGCTTTGCCGTGGTGGCCGAGGAGGTCCGGAACTTAGCGATGCGCTCTGCTCAGGCAGCCAAGGACACCGCGAGCCTGATCGAAGAATCCGTGAAAAACGCTGAGGAAGGGGTGAGCCTCAACCAGGAAGTATTGAGCAAGTTCGAGGAGATCAACGGCCAAGTGCAGAAGGTGAGCGAGGTGACCTCGGAGATCGCAGCGGGATCGGACCAGCAGAGCGAGGGTATCGGCCAGATCACAACGGCGATTGGCCAGTTGAACCAGGTGACGCAGCAGAACGCGGCGAACTCACAGGAGTCGGCCAGTTCAGCGGAAGAGCTGTCCGCACAGGCGGAGGAGGTGCAAAGCCTGGTGGGTGGCTTCAAGCTGAGCCGCGAAGGCCGCCGGACCGTGCAGCCGGACGTGTTGCCGGTGGTGGAGGCAGAGCCACAGAGGGTGTCTGTGGACGGGATCGACGGCAATGGCAAGGTAAACCGGCAAGGCCAATGGCCAAACCGGTATTGAGGATCCCAGGCAGGTCATCCCACTGGAGGATAACGACCTGGAAACGCTGGAGGGTTTCTAGCGGTCGGTTTCAGAAATTCATACGAAGACAAACGCACGGAATCACGAAAGGATTCCAGGAAAACCGCACACGAACTTACGAAATGGAGGCGGAACCATGAAAACGATCACCGTCCTGTTCACGACAATCACATTGATGCTCGGCCCGGCAAGCTCCAGGGCATCGGCCCAGGCATTTTCGGTGGTCCTGGAGAAGCTGGACAAGATTGAAAAGCAAGTCAAACGTCTGGAAACGACCCAGGAGCGGGACACCCGCCGGTTGAAGGCCAGGCTCTCAAGCGCCCAGGCCGGTCCGGATGCGTCGGGCCTGGACAGTACACTGGCCGCCATCCGGACGCAGATCGACCGCATGGATGCGGACCTGACGCAGGTCAAGACCCATGTTGATCGACCGGAAAACAACGGGACCGCCGCGCTTGTGGTGGAACTGCGTGAACTGATTGGAGAGCTTCGGACCACAGCCGAGAAATCGCCCGGGCCGGAAGCCGAAATCAAAGTCGTCTCTTCGCCGGAGTCCGGGTCGGCGCCGGACGTCTCCATAGACGTGGGAGCGGACATCTTTTCACAATATGTGTGGCGCGGCTACCGCCTGGCTGACAGGCCTTCGGTCCAGCCCAGCGTTACCCTAAGTTTTGGTGAAACCGGTTTCGCCTTCAACATCTGGGGGTCCGTTGCGACGCAAGGCCGGGGCGCTCCCAGGAGCCTTGAAGAAGCCGACGAGCTCGACTTCACCCTCAGCTACGACCGGAGCTTCGGAGAAGAGGGGAAGGCCGTAGGGCTCTCCCTGGGTTATATCCAGTATACCTTCCCCAATCTCATGGGTACCAAACATTCCGAGGAGGTCTACGCCGGGATCAGCGCAGACAATCCCGTGGCTCCGAGCCTCATGGTCTACTATGACTTCGGCATGGCCAACGCGTGGTACGTCACTGCCGGGATCAGTCCGGAAATCTCGCTGAACCGCGAAGGGACGGTCAGCCTGGGCCTTGGCGGCAGCGTTGGGTTTGGTGAGGCCGCGGGATCGTTCGGTTTCAACGACCTCAGCCTCTCGGCGTCTCTGGCCATCAGTCGGAGAGCGTTCACGATCAGTCCAACCATCGGATTCAGCTATGCCGACGATGCGGTGAACATCGACAATAGCGAATTCTGGGGGGGTGTGGGAATCAGCTTCAGCCACTGAGGCCCACCATCTCAATGACTAAAGGAGGAAACGTGATGGATAACAGGTCAATCGAAGCTGTGCCTGGACAAGAGACCGATACGGCTGATGCAAGTGGGAAATACCTGGCCTTCTTCCTGGACGAGGAGGAATACGGGCTTGAGATCTTGAAGGTTCATGAGATTATTGGAATCATGGAGATCACGCCGGTGCCGCGCACCCCGAACTACACCCGCGGGGTGATCAATCTCCGTGGGAAGGTCATCCCGGTGGTGGACCTGCGGTTGAAATTCGGGATGGAGGCGAAAGCACAGACCGAAGAGACGTGCATCATCGTCGTGCAGGCGCAGGATGTCACCATAGGTATTGTGGTGGATAAGGTGTCCGAGGTGCTGGACATCGTCACCGAAGACATCGAGGAGGCGCCCTCCTTTGGGAGGGACGTGGATACGGACTACATCCTCGGCATCGGCAAATCCGAGGGCAGGGTGAAACTTTTGCTCGACATCGACCGGGTGCTTTCGAGTCAGGATGTGGAGGATATCCAGGCGACGACAGCAGCGAGCGAGAGCCAGGCTGCGTAAGAAATCGGCCTAAGACCAGGGGGCTATCTGTTTGTAGGCCACTCAGAAAGCCTGACCGGTCTATCGCACGGTTTTCGCTATGTTCAACCTGCAATTTACCTGAAGCAATAGACAACATAATGGTTGAGAATACGACTCCATGACACATTCGGTAGGCATAGCCGATATGGCGATATCCGAAAAAAAAAGCGATCAGATCGTCACCTACGCGCTGGGAAGCTGTCTGGGCGTTGTTGTATACGATCCCGTTGCCTGTGTGGGAGGGATGGTGCATACACAGCTTCCGCTCTCCAGGATAAATCCAGAAAAAGCCACAAGGGATCCATGTATGTTCGTCGATACGGGTGTACCTGTACTGTTCAAAGCATGCTATGGACTGGGTGCCCAAAAAAACCGCCTGGTTGTAAAAGTGGCCGGCGGTGCGCAAACTTTAGATGTGGAGGACCAATTCAGGATCGGCGAGCGGAACTACGCGATTCTGCGCAAGATCCTCTGGAAAAACAATATTCTCATTAAGGGCGAGGATGTTGGAGGGACCCTCTCAAGAACGCTGTCTCTGGATTTGGGTACAGGACAGGTGACCGTCAGGTCGAATGGCCACATGAGGGAGCTGTAGTTGACCTGCGATGTGCTCGTCGAGGATTCTGAACGGTGTATAGAGGGTCGGACAAAATTAAAGGTCCTGTAAAATAATCAGATAGATCATCTGATTTCGCCACATCCAGCCACGACGCCTTTCCTGTAGTCGCAGGCTTCAGCCTGCGTTTGAGGGGCTGGGCGCACCCTAAAGGGTGCGGCTACAGAAAGTCAACAGGCCATAAGCTTCGTATTTTCACAGCATTGAATTTTGTCCGACCCTCTGTATAGAAAGGGGTGCCGACTCGGTTTTACGTAGATGTTTTCTGTCTATGCTGCATCGGCATAGTCAAGGAGTTCATCATTGGCATATCGAACCTGTTTATACTGATTCCGAAAGCATCCCATCGTTTTGACTTGACGTAAGTGCGTAACTGCAAGATGCGTTGTCCTCCCTGCCAGGACCATTGCATACCCGATCGACAAAGCCTTGTCTTGACCAGGGTCTTGCAGGCCGCTTCGACGGGTCCCGAGCCAATGGGCAGACCCCTTCGACGAAAGTCAGCATAGGCCATCCGGTGTTTGTTCCGAAAGAAGAAGGTTCGTTCTGTTTCCAGGTCTTCCAATCGTTTTTGACCCAGCCTTCGGCGGCTTTTGTAATAGTCGATGGAGCGAATAAGGGTTTCTGCTGCGCCATCTTGGGTCAGCAGTTTGTGGTGGTAGGTTTCATACCAGCTTTGCGCTTTTGCTGATTTTTTGCCAAACAGGAGTTCGGCAGCTTCAGACAGATGTTCTGTGGTGTGATAAAAATCCACCAGTTTTTCATACCCGATGAACCGAGGAGTGGTATCAGCATATTTCCACAACCCTCGTGCCCCATCACACAGGAACACTTTTCCGACCTCATCTTTCAGTTGTCCTTCGATATGATCGAGTTCTTCCTCAAAGCGTATCTTCAACGTTTGACCACCCTCTTCGGGCATTTGTGCCACATACCGAGAGACCAAACGCTTTGGTGGGGTGCCGTCCTTTGGAGGTGCCCCATAAAAGGACAGGCTGCCCACCAGGGCCTGTTTGAAACTGGTCGGACTTTCTTCGGACGGTTTTTCCCCCGGCCTCTCTTGTGGACGCCCGCGTTTTTTCCCCGGCTCATCCAGCCTGAGGTGGGTCCCATCCAGGCTGGCCACCATCACTTTTGTCCCTTTGGGGTTCTCCTCCTCCTGACGGATCGACCGGTTGAGTGTTTCATCCATCTCGACCAGCCACGCTCCCGTCTCTTCTGTGATGTGTTTGACCGCTGTGGCAGAAGGCTGAAACAGAGCCGTCTTTTCCAGCACAGAAACGGTTTCCTCCGGCGTGATCAAGCTCACCGTGAACAACACCGCTTCACGAACTTCCACGGTGGCAAACTCACCGACCATTCCCCACATCACATCCAACGGCACATAAGAAGGCCCCCCTTCATCGGCCTGAAACAGATTTCGAGAAAGCTTCATCTTCCCAAAGGGGGTCAAAAACGTCTTCTCACTTTGTTGCTTAAACCGATACAGCACATTCTCGACCTGTTTTGGGGCCTCATCCACTTCGTAGGCTTCCAAAAATGTGCGAAGCGCTGCGATCCCACAAGCCTTGAGGGCTTCACCAAGCCCACTTGTGACCTGTTCTGCCAATTGAGGCGTCAAACTCTCCAGGTCCAAATTTTCGCAATGGGCGCTCAATTTTTGCTTAAATTCCCAGGTGGCGGCTTCGATCATCTCTGCGAGGTCCATCTTGGGCTCCTTTCCCGTATCTATACAACCTTATTGTTTTCAGTCTGTTGTATGATCGGGATTTGGAGCCTTTTTTGCAACTCATTTACGTAAATTCAGAGCAGCACCCATAGAAAGTAAAACCAGGTATTCGATGAAATATAGGGAGAGCTTGCACAGACGTATGATGGATTTCGAAATGGAGGTCTCCAGTTTGAAAAGATCGGGCAACACCTTAAAAGAATGGACGGACCGTGGTTCCAAACGCACCGGCCTCCGGATGGATATCGAATTCATAGGGGATTTCGATATCCTAAGGGCAAAAGGCGTGGATTTCTCAGAAGGTGGGATGTCTTTGGATACCTCTGAGCGCTTACCCTTTGAGATGCAATTTGAACTGGACGGAGAGAGATACCGGCGTCGAGCACGTCTTGTCTGGGTGAGACGGCTACCGGATGGGGGGTATCGCTTCGGTTTGGAATTTGTTCCATCCGAGCCATACTCCACGATATAAGTTTTCACAATAAAAGCGTTAGAACGCCATATAACTGATGGTTTACTAACAGGGAGGCGAGATGTTTCCGACAAACATTCTGCTGGTAGAAGACGAAACAATAACCCGTAAGCTGGTAGGGAACATGCTATTGGAATTGGGGCACCAGGTGGAAGCTGCCGGCTCCGGAGAGGAGGGCCTGGAACGGTTTGCGCAGGGCTTGTTTCCCGTGGTCGTCAGCGATGTCAATTTGCCGGGCATAAACGGTATCGAGATGATACGGCGCCTGAAAACCTCGGACCCCACCCTGGTTCCGATTGTGATGACTTCCCGTAGCGATCAGGAGACCGCCGTACACGCCCTGGAATGCGGAGTCAGGAGCTTTCTGGTTAAACCCTTTTCGAAGGAGGAGCTGGGGGCCAGGGTACGGGGCGCGCTGCGAGAACGAAAGGAGGTTGTAGAAACCCGGCTGCTTATCGGGGACCTGGTTAGGGTTCGATCGGATCTCCAGCATAAGGTTGTGGAACAGGGGCGTTATCTGGACCATTTGATCGATGCGGCGCCTTTCGGGATCCTGTCTACGGATATGAACGGCAGGATCCTCACGTTTAACCACATGGCCGAGCAGATGTACGGGTATTCCTACGATGAAATTGCGGGCCAGAGTATTTCCGTGCTGTCTACAAAAGAGAGGTCAGAGGATACCCAAGAGGATTTGAACGATCACTGCCCAGGCGTGAAGGTCTTCCATATCCAAGAGAATGGGGACCCGTTTCCCGTTCTGATGCACCGGCGGGATATTCTCAACGACAGGGGACAGGTCATTGCCCATCTCTACGTGGTGGAGGACCTCAGCGAACGGGAGTGCCTGGAATCCCAATTGCTCTACGCCGAAAGGCTTTCGCTGCTGGGGCAGATGGCTCCGCGCATTGCCCACGAGTTCAAGACCCCTCTCCAGGTAATATCCGGCCACTCACAACTGGCTCTGAATTGGCTTGAGACAGGCAATATCGAGCAGGCCTGTTCGTAGGTAAAGCACATCCCGGGTGCGTCAAAACAGCTCCTGGAACTGATACGACAGATGTGCGATCTTGGAAAACCTGTAAAATGCAAGCAGGAAGATCTGGATCTGAAAGTGAAACTGGAGAAGATCCTTGACACGTTAAAGCCCTTGGGGATCGTCAAGTATTGTCGAGTCGTATGGGATGTAGAAACGCCTTTGCCGAAGGTTCGGGGTGATTGTGTACAGCTCGACCAAGCCTTTCGGAACCTGATTGTGAATGCGACGCAGGCTATGGAAGAAGCCATAATACACGACAAAACTTAATCTGACCTAAAATATGGAGGATCAATCAGTATCCAAAGACAGTGAAAGAACTCCTGGATGTGATCCTGTATATTGAGCAGAACATACTGCAAATGGTCCAATCCATATCGAAACAGGCTTTTCTCTTTGCATCCGTGTTTTTTGATCTTCAACGGTTTTGTCTTTGCGATCCATTCTCCTACCAGATGAGCCCAGGTGAGGGCAATGGCTAAAAGCGCGATGAGTTTTTCGATTCGTTCCAGATGGATCAGATGGGTCTGTTCCAGATCGAAGCCTCGGCTTTTCAACGCGGCGAACAGGACTTCAATTCCCCACCGTTTTTTGTAATCCTCCAGCGGTTTTCGACCTTTACACTTGCTGGCAACGATGAGAAATTCGTCAGGTAATCGGATGACAGACAAATACAGATGATGACCATAGATCAGACGGGGTTTACGCAGGATGCGCTCTTGGTGAATGTGCAGGTCGGCAAACAAGCATCGAAGCGCGATGTCCCCTTTGCCATTTAGGGTTTTGGCGTTTTCCTTGACGCGGATGGCAAAGCCTAAGGCTTGCGCATCTAACCACGCAAACCATTCTTGCCCAATGAATTCCCGGTCTGCAACGATGACCTGAATCAGGTTTTTATCCACCAACTTCAAGACCCGTTCCATCAACTGGATACGCTCATCGGTGTTGGAGTTGCCCTTTTTGGGCAGCAGTATCCAGCAGATGGGAAATGCAACGCCTTGATAGACACTCCCGGCGGTGAGAATATTGATGGTCAGTTTGCCGAAGCTCCAGGTCGTCCGATCTATCGAGATGGTAAAGTCCGACTTGATCGGCAAGAGATGCAGGATCAAGTCGGCCACCAGGTCATAGGACAGATTAAACTCACTGAAGAAACGTTGGATTCTGCGATAGTTGGACTTCTGCTTGGCTTTGCCGTTGAGGGCGTTGGCCAGTTTGGTGAAGTTGACGGTTGTGAGCTTGATGAGAGACACAATGAAGGCGGCGATGAATTTTACCCGGGCCTTATGACAGGGTAAATACCATTGCATCACGTCGTGTAATTCATTAACTTGAGGAGACATAGACCTGTGTTTGATGATGGATGAGTTGTTGGATCTTGACAACCCAAACTTAACTCATTTCACCACTCAGCGCAGGTCTTTTCCTTTTTTGTCGTGTACCATGGGAAGAAGCACAAGAGCGGGTACTGACATTGCGTCTGAAGTCATCCTTCAATGGTAAATGGGTGAAGGTCATCATACAGGACGCGGGGCCGGGTATCCCCGAAGAGAATCTGGAGAGGGTCTTCCAACCCTTTTTCACGACCAAGCCCGAGGGCAAGGGCACCGGATTGGGGCTGCCCATTGTCAAGACAATTCTGGACCGTCATAGAGCAAGCATAGAGGTAGAAAGTGAAATTGGAAAAGGTACACGTTTTATCGTATCTCTACCTGCACTCCGGCAGGCCTGAATCACTTCATCCTCCTTCTATCTATGATTCGGCGGCTCCCAGACGACCCGACCTTCGTGCACCCGGATCGAGATGCCCTGCAATTCCTCAGGATTCGGACTCAGCACAGTGTCCTCGCCGCTGGTATCCAACCGGATCACCTCCCTCTGATCGGCATCTGCCCCCGGCCGCAGGGTCAGCCTGGCAGTCTGCATCCCGATGGAGACCTCCCCCTCTTCTAGCCACTCCACGTCCGGCAGCACGAACTGCAAATCGATGTCAGGCAGCACCGCACCTCGAACATAGACGGCGCTGGTCTGATTGCTGAGGGCATCGATCAACGCGTTAAGCTCTGCTTCGCCTGGGGCGATCTGGTTGGACTGTCTATCCGATTTCCGCGTCAGGAAGAAGAGGTCGTGCAGGCTCCGGACCACGCTCCGAAAGACCTTCTGGCGGTTGGGGCTGCCCCCGATGTAACCCCGGTTGGCCTTGGTCAGCAGACCCACCACGGCCTTGGCGAAAAACTCCAGCAGGGCACGGTCGATCTCCTCTTCGGTCTTCTCACCCACAACCTTGTAGAACGGCCGCAGGTCGACCTTGACCCTGTTGCGCTTGCGCTGGACGATCTGCCCGATGCTAAAGTCCAGAACCACACGGGTCACCTTGAGCAATTTGTCCACACGTCTTTCTTCAATCCTGAGCTGCTGTTCAATAAACTCCCTTTCCCGCTGCGCCTTTGCAAGGTTTTGCTTCCGTTCCTCTATCTTCCGCTTTCCCAGGTCGAGTTCCCCGGCCACGATCCGGGCGTCGAATAGATCTCCCCCGATTTCGATATCTTGCTGTGCGGTCAACCGGCAGTGCCGGGCCTTTGTACCGATCCAGATACCCCGGCCTGTGATCCGGGCGTGCCTTACCTCTCCGATGACGACCACATCTCCCTCGACCTCGATCCGGCAAGGCCGGTCCGCTTCCCCAACGAGCGACCCCTCCACGAGGAGGGACTGTCTCCCCCTGACGACGGCTCCGGCCGTCACATCGCCGCTGACCAGAGCATTGGAATCCCCCGCGTCGAGCGGCCCGCTGTCCACGGTCAGCGTCTCGGTCTCCACGATGCGGCCGGCCGAAAGGATCTCCTGAGCAGCCGACTGAATGTCGAAGTCTCCCAACATCTCCAGGTCTCCTCTAACGGACCGTGAGGGGCACACGCCCCAACAGGTGAATCTCCTCCATCGTCGCACAGATCCGGGCGGCGCCGTCTAAGAGGCTGGTAAACGTCTCCAGACTGGCAGGCTTGTCGATCATCACATCCACGCACCCGGCTACCTCGGAAGACACCTCGTCGGGGACGTGTCCCGACACGATCGCGATGATCGCATGGGGACAGAGGTTACGCAGCAGCGACAGGATCTCCAGACCGCTGGCCCCCGGCATATTGATATCCAGCGTGATCAGGTCGTAGTCCGCCCGGACCACCTGCGCCAGCGCCTCCTCTCCGGAAGACGCCGTGTCGAGGTCTTCGTGCCCTTCAGCCTTCGCGACCTGGCTGAAAAATTCGACGACCGCCGGCTCGTCATCAACAATTAGAATCTTCATCGGTTCCCTCCTGTGTTAAACGGCCCATCACTTAAGATTCTGTCGAGACAATCGCCTCGACCTGTCGGACGAGGTCATCTCGCTGGGAGACCACCTCTTCTAAAGAGATGTGGAGCTTTTGTGCATAAGGGTCCTCCACCTCGGGCTTGGCGTAGTTCCCGCTGTTGCCGATGTTCATCTGCCGCACCGCCACATCGGCCAAATAGATCAGAGACGACAGATACTTATGCCGGTAAGCCCTGAAAGGCGCGTGGTGGTGGGCAATGCTCTCCCCGACCTCGTTGGGCAACTGCCAGGTTTTAGCCAGCTCCTGGCCGATCTCTGCGTGTGAGATGCCGATCAACTCCTGTTCTACTAAGTGCATCGGACGCTGCTGTTTTTCAGCGATCTCCACGATCGCCCGGGAGTACTCGTGGAACTTAAAGTCCAGCACAAGCTTGCCCACGTCGTGGAGCAATCCTGTCGTAAAATGTCTCGCCTGCTTGTTATCCCGCGCGATCCGCTGCATTACCAGCCCGCAGGCCACCGAATGCGCCCAGGCCCCCTTCCGGTCCAGGCCCTCACCGTCGGTCTGCCCCTGCCGCTCAAACACCTCCAAGACCGTCGCGCTCTGCACGATCTGGCGCACCTTTGACATCCCCAAAAAAGTGACCGCCGTCTGGATAAAATTTCCCGTAAATCCATAGTAGGCCGACCGGGCAATCCGCATCACACGCATCGTCAGCGCCTGGTCCGACTGGATCGCCTCCACCAGCGCATCCACGTCTATCTCCTCATCGTCTTGGGACATAATCGAGATAATCCGCTGCTGCGCCGGAGACAGGGTCGGCAGGTCGGTCAATTCCCGGACCTGCGTGCGCACCTCCATCGCCGTGGTCGCGTCAGGACGCCCCTTTGAACCCAGATCTCCGCCGGCCTTGCGCAGCAGGTCCTCCTTGCTGAGCGCTCCTCCGCTGGAAGAGAGGCAGTCCCGCACCTTCTGCAGCAGCCGGCCCGGATCGTAGGGCCTGACCAGCACACCCGAGATGCCCACCTTGAGGCCCTGCTTCAGGGTCTGCCGCATCTGCTCACGTGGCCCCGCCTTGACTCCAAGGAGAATGGGGATGCGCCCGTAATGGGGGTTCAACCGGATGATCCCGGCTGTCTTGAGACCGCCCACGGGCACTCCCTGGTCGATCAGAATCAAATCGGGGACCTCCCGGTGCATCACGCGTGCCGCATCCACCCCCTGTGACACAGCGATGGGGAAATATCCGTATTTAGAGAAGAGGTCAAAGAGCCCCTTACGCATCTGCGCCTCCCCGTCGATAATCAGCACCTTTGGCAGCATGCCCCGTCCCACCTCCTACCTGCTGGTAAACGCCTCGACCTCACCCGCTTTGGAAAGCCTGAATGCCGCCCCCTTCAGTGGATCGCCGATCTTCCTGTGTGCTTTGCCAATGAACAGATCGACCTTGTGGAACATCGTCCCCCCCACGCGGATCTGCGCCTCACGGGCTAAGGCCTGCTGCTGAGCCACCAGGTTCACCTGCTCTTCCTGAAGCTTTTTCTCCATCTGGACCAGCTCCTCTAACTTCCGCGCCAGCAGCCGCATCTGTTTGCGCCTGTGGACTTGACCCGTTTCGGTGGGTACCTTATCTCTTGGGAGAAAGGAGATCCACTATGCCGCCAACACGTCCACCTTATCCACCTGAGTTCAAAAAGCAAATGGTCGAATTGGTTCGAGCCGGTCGTACGCCAGGAGAGCTGGCCAAAGAGTTCGAGCCCTCAGACCAGACGATCCGGAACTGGGTGGTACAGGCCGACCGAGACGAGGGCCTTCGAGAAGACGGTCTGACCAGTGATGAGCGAGAGGAGTTGCGCCGTCTTCGTCGCGAGATTAAGCAGTTACGCATCGAGCGTGAGATCTTGTCAAAAGCAGCAGCCTGGTTCGCTCAGGAGACCAACACGATCCCCAGAAAGCCTTCCAGTTCGTGAAGGCGCACCAGGCAAAATGGCCAATTACCACGCAATGCCGAGTCCTGGGTGTCTCCCTCAGTGGGTATTATGCGTGGCGAGGACGCCCCCCATCGCCAAGAGCAAAGGTCGATGCGGATCTCAAGGAACAGATTAAGGCTTTTCATGCCCGTTCTGATTCTACCTACGGAGCCCCCAGAATCTGGGAAGATCTGGCAGCATTAGGCATCCGTATAGGCAAAAAGCGTGTCGCCCGTCTGATGGTTGAGATTGGTATCTTCGGGGTGAGCCGTCGAAAGGGTATCAGAACCACCCGTAAGGGAAAAAAGGCTCAAAAAGCCCCTGATCTGGTCAAGAGAGACTTCACTGTTGAAGCCCCAAATAAACTCTGGGTGGCCGATATTACCTACGTACCAACCTGGGCGGGCTTCCTGTATCTTGCTGTGGTTATCGATGTCTTTTCCCGCCGAGTCGTGGGCTGGACGATGGCTTCGACGCTCCAGAGTGAGTTGGTTTTGTCTGCTTTGAATATGGCACTTTGGCAGCGTCATCCTTGTGGGGTGATCCACCACTCCGACCAGGGATCTCAGTATACTTCACTTGCCTTCGGTAAACGCTGCGATGAGGCGGGTATACGTCCCTCAATGGGTTCTGTAGGCGACTGCTATGACAACGCACTGTGTGAAAGCTTTTTCGCCACCCTCGAATGTGAATTGATCGACCGCCGTTGTTTTCGTACCCACAAGGAGGCCAGATTGGCTATTTTTGAGTATATTGAGGGCTGGTATAATCCCCATCGTAGGCATTCATCAATCGCATACCACTCACCGATGACATATGAAAAACAGCATCAAACACGGGCTTGAAGCCCAAGCCCTAAACACTCCACCAAAACGGGGCAACTCCACCGCCCGGGCAACCGCCAGGCGCCCCTGCAAGGTGGAATTGCCCTCTCTTTCAAAGATCTCTTCCGCCCGGTCCTGCCACTGCAGCGCTTCCTCAAAGCGCCCGTACATTGTCAGAACCCCCGCCAGATTGGCGGCCGCAAGGCCCGCATCGCAACCATCCGCATCTGTCCCGCACAGCGCCCACGCCTGTCGCGCAGCGGTCTTGGCCGTCCGGAAGTCCCGACTCTGAAACGCTCGGAATGCCTGCTGATTCAGGCTATCGATCTGGGCTGCCCACTCCCCGGAGGCCTGCAAGGAGGGCTCTCCTCTGGACAGTTCGAGGCTCAACAGCACCATCGCGACAAGGGTCCAAACCGTTCGCCCCATACGCTCTCCCTCAGTCCACTGGTGGCTCCTTCAGATCAGCGGCTCCCTCCCGGGCAACGCTCGCAGCACCAGCAGGGTGACGTCGTCTTGCTGTGCCACACCCCCCTTAAACCGCTTCAGATCGTCCAACACGGCCTCCAACAGAGCCTCGACCCCCTCACTTACATGGCGCCGGATCAGGTCCTCCAGGCGACCCTCCTCGTAAAACTCCCCCGCCTCGTTCTGCATATCCGTCACTCCGTCGCTGTAGAGCACTAGCAAATCCCCGGGATCCATCTCGGTCTCAACCTGCGCAAAACTTCCCGAAGCCCCCGGCGGAAGCTGAATACCCAGCGGCAGGGACGGCATCTCCAGCGCCTCCAGCCTTTCCGTCGCCGCCGAATAGTGATAGGGGAAGGGATGTGCGGCGTTGGCCAGCCGCACGCACCCCGCCTGCACATCCAGCGTCCCCAGCCCGCAGGTGATGAAACTGGTGAGGGGAAGCTCCGCTTTGAGCACCTCATCCAGGCCCTGTAACACCTCCACCGGGGGCCGTCCCTGCCGGAATTCGTATCGAAACATCCCGCTCAACTGCATCGCCCGCACCGCCGCCTCCATCGCCTTGCCCGACACGTCGGCCGCGCCAAACCCGAGGTATCGCTCCTCTTCGTCCAGCCAGAAGTAGGTGAAATAGTCCCCCCCCACGTGGTTGGCCGGCACGCATGCACCGGCAATCTCAAATCGTTCGCCCCGAATCCGGTTTGTGGGCAGCAGTCCCATCTGCATATCGTGGGCCATCTGGAGTTCCCGCTCCAGATGCGCATTCTGCGCTTCAAGACGCCTTTGCAGCGACCGGATCGTCAGATGCGTATTCACACGAGCCAGCACCTCCTCGTGCTGAATCGGCTTGGTCACATAATCCACCGCGCCTACCTCAAACCCCTTCACCTTGTCCACCGTCTCAGACAACGCCGTCATAAAAATCACCGGAACATCACGCGTGGCCTCATCCCCCTTCAACCGACGACACGTCTCGAATCCGTCGATGCCCGGCATCATCACATCCAGCAAAATCAGATCGGGCAGCGCGTGCCCCACCTGCTCCAGGGCGCTCTCTCCGTCCGTGGCCACGAACACGTCAAAGCCTGCCCCGGTGAGGTACTCCACCAGTACCTCTAAGTTGGTGGGCGTATCGTCCACGATCAGCACCGCGTCTTTTTTCCCCTCAACGCTCACGCCTACTCCTTCAGATAAGGCTTCAGAAACCCGCACATCTGCTTCATGTGAAACCCTTTGGCCAGTTTGCGAAGCTCGGCGGCAAACGGAACAAACTGCTCTCCCAGCCGTTCAATTCTGTCGATCTGCTCGCGAATAGGCACAATATGACCCTTCTGAGCCAGGTCGAAAAGGGACGCCACTTCCTCCGGAGGGGGCGCAACAAAAGGGGCCTCTTCCGTCTCATCCGGCGAACCGGTCTCGGCTTCGGCACCATAAATCCACTCCAGCCCCAGGTGGGCGCCTACCTTTTCTAAGAGATTCTCGGCGCGCACCGGTTTGGGAATAAAATCGTTGCACCCTGCGTCGATGCTTTCCCGGCGGCTGTGCTCGAAAACGCTGGCGGACAACGCAATCACCACCACCTCTTTGAGCTCGGCGGACCGTCGGATTCTTCGGGTGGCTTCAAAGCCGTCCATCACCGGCATCACCAGGTCCATCAGAATCAGATCGGGCCGAATCCCGGCGGCCTTTTCCAGACCCTCGCGGCCGTCCGACGCTTCAACCACCTCAAATCCCAGCGGCGACAGCATATGAACCAGCACCGACCGGTTTGCCTCCTTATCGTCCACCACCAGCACCTTCTTCGGCCCCCCTTTAAAACCGGTGGGCGTCCGCTCAACCTTCGGGGCGGCTTCTTTCCAGCCCGGCACCTCCGGCAGGTCCAGAACAACCCGGAACACGCTGCCCTCGCCGGGCGTACTGTTCACCTGTAATTCTCCGCCCATCAAATGGACCAGCTTCTGGCTGATGGCCAGCCCCAGGCCCGTGCCCTCTACCTGCTTTCTGTGGCCGCTGACCTGCTGAAAAGGAGCAAAAATCTCGTCCAGCTTCTCCGGCGCAATCCCAACGCCGGTATCCTCAACCTCAAAGCGAATGCTGGCGCTTTCCGAAGATCTGTCCTCATACCCGACTCTAAAAGCCACACCCCCATCTTCCGTAAACTTAACGGCATTCCCCAGCAGATTAATGAGCACCTGTCGCAGCCGCCGCTCATCGCCCCGCACGCCCGTGGGCAGGGGGGTAAGCGGTTCATAAACAAACGACAGCCCCTTTTGCTCGGCCCGGATGCGGTGAATATCGGCAATATTCTTGAGAAACTCCGGCAGGTGAAAATCGGACGGCTCCAGATCCAGCTTTTGCGCTTCAATTTTGGACAGGTCCAGCGTATCGTTGATCAGGGTCAGAAGGTGCTCCCCGCTGCGCTGGATAATGTCGACACCATTCTTCTGCGAATCGGTTAAGCTCTTGTCCCTTTTTAGGATCTGGGCATATCCCAGAATGCCGTTGAGCGGCGTTCTGAGTTCGTGGCTCATATTCGCTAAGAACTCGCTCTTTGCCCGGCTGGCCGCTTCGGCGGCTTCCTCGGCCCGCTTGCGTTCGGTGATGTCGTGAGCGAAGATGCGCACGATGTCGCTCTCCGAAACATAGGTGATGTTCTGGTCGTATATGGAACCGCCGACTTCAATTTCACGAACCACGGATCCGTTCCTCCCCGCTTTCAGTTCGATGACGATCGACGCCAACCCTTTAAGCATCGGATGCTGGAGTCCGGCCGTCTCCAGATCGGGAAATTGCTCCTTCGCCAGCGGATTGAGGTATGTCACCTTACCCCTAAGATCGGTCTCAATGACGGGATTCGGGTTGTGTTCGGGAAAAGAGGCCAGCCGCACAAGCGCCTCCTCTGCCTGCTTGCGGTGGGTAATATCGCGGACCAAAGCGATCATACAGGTCTTGCCGTTAAGATCGATCACCGAGGCCGAAATCTCCGAAAGCAGAACCTGGCCGGCCTTGGTCAAACATGTAAGTTCGTCGGTCCTCCCACTCCCCTGTTCAAAAACCGATTGTGCAAAAGCCCGCAATCGGGGCATCTCCTTCGGGTGAACGGCGGACACGGGCATGGACAATAATTCCGCGCGGGAATATCCGAGCATGCTGCAGGCCCTGGAATTGACGTCCAGAATTTGATCCCGCGCCGGATCAATGACGAATATCGCATCGTTGGAGTGGTCGAAAATCCTGTGGAACCGCTCCTCGCTCTCACGCAGCGCCTCCTCCGCCCGCTTGCGCTCGATCTCCCAGGCGTCCGGCTCTGCGAAACGCCTGCGCAGGTCTTTCAATTCATCAATAAGCTGTGCTTTCGTCTTTTGCTCATCTTTCATTTCTCTGTACTCCTGGTAGTCTCCATTGCCATCTCCACATCGGGTGTAAACCCTCGCCGCATGGTATTTTCCGTCACACAGCGCAGATCCGCAAAATGCAGCAAATAGCCGGGACCGCCTGCCTTGGTGCCGGTCCCGCTCATGCCAAACCCCCCGAAAGGCTGGCGGTGGACCATGGCCCCCGTGCAGGCCTGGTTGAGATAGAGATTTCCCACGCGAAACCGCCTTCTCGCTTCCTCTAAGTGGTCCGGGCTGCGGGAGAACACCCCTCCCGTCAGCGCGAACTTCGTAGCGGTCGCAACCCGCAGCGCCTCGCCAAATACAAGAATCGCCGCGTCCAGATCACCCTCTTCAGGAGATACAGACGGCCTCATCCTTCCCCCGCTTCCGAATCCTGGACCAACTCGCCCCCGGCAACCCGCCAGACGACCTCCACCCTGTCCTCGGACTCCATCTCCAGTTCAACGGGAAACCCCCACAACTGCTGGGCGTAAAGGAGCACTTTCTGGGCTTCCGGGGGATGCAGCGGCCGCCGATTCATCACACGGTGACGAAGCGTAAGCTTGCGGTCGCCGTACCGGTCCACGTTATACACCTCGATAATCGGGTCCTCAAGGCTCATATCGTACTGCTCGGCCAGCACCTTGCGAACGTGGCGATATCCCGCATCATCGTGGATGGCGGTAACCTCGAATTCATTCTTCCGGTCATCGTCCAGCAGCGCGAAAAACCGGAAGTGACGAATCAAATTCGGAGACAGAAACTGCAGAATGGCGCTCTCGTCTTTGAACGATTCCGCCGCGAACTTCACTGTCTCGAGCCAGGGGCTTCCTGCGATATCCGGAAACCACCGCCGGTCCTCATCGGTTGGATTCTCGCAGATGCGCTTGATATCCATGAACATCTTGAAGCCGAGCGCATACGGATTGATGCCTCCGAAATCGGGCTGCATGATCACGTTCGTATGGGAGTGCAGAAACTCCTTCATGGAGCCCGCCGTGATAAGCCCCTTGTCGGAGAGACGGTTCATGATATAGTAGTGTGTGAAAGTGGCAAACCCTTCGTTCAGCACCTTCGTCTGTCGCTGCGGGTAAAAGTACTGTCCAACCTTGCGCACGATACGGATCATCTCACGCTTCCAGGCCGGCAGCTCCGGCGCATGCTTCTCGATAAAGTAGAGGACGTTCTCCCTCGGCTCCCTCGGAAAGCGCTCCACCTCTTTTTCATCCTCTTTCACCCTGCTCTTCGGAAGGGTGCTCCACAGCACATTGAGATCTCGTTCCAATTGCAGGCTCCGTTCCCGCTGGCGCTTCTCCTCCTCTACGATCGAAAGTTCATGGGGGTGGGTGTAGCGGTGGACGCCGTGGGATTGAAGCGCATGGCACGCATTGAGCACCTCCTCGACCTCCTCGGCGCCGTAGCGCTCTTCGCAGCTGGCGATGTACTTCTTTGCAAAAGCAAGGTAGTCGATGATGGCGTCGGCGTGGGTCCACTGCTTGAACAGGTAGTTGTTCTTCATAAACGCATTGTGGCCAAACGCCGCGTGCGCAATCACCAGCGCCTGCATCGTCATCGTATTCTCTTCCATAAGATAAGCAATACAGGGATTGGAATTAATCACAATTTCGTACGCAAGCCCCATGCGGCCGCGCCTGTAGTTCTCCTGCAAAACGATAAAATGCTTGCCGAACGACCAGTGGTGATAATTAATCGGCATCCCCGCCGAGGTATACGCATCCATCATCTGTTCGCTGGAAATAATCTCCAGCCGATAGGGATAATAGTCCAGCTTGAGCTCTTCCTGTGCAATCTCTTCAATCGCATCGGTGATCCGCTCAATCTTTTCAAACGTCCATTCCGACTCGGTAAAAATCGGGCGTGCCCCTCCTGAATCGGCCATGTCAGACCCCCTCTTTCTGGTGCTCGAACAATCCCCGGAAGACAGGATAGATATCTTTGGCGTCGGTGATTCGCGCCATCGCAAAATGAGGGCAGATCTCCCGAACCGCCTCATACACCGGCCAGAGCTCGCTGTCTGCCCGCTCATCCACTTCAATATAAGCGTAATACTGCACAAGCGGCATAATCGCATCCACCATCGTGCTGTGCGCCACGGGAAGATCGTCGGCGAAATTATCACCGTCCGAGGCCTGGCACCCGTAGATATTCCACTGCGTGGGCGGATAACGCTCGTCGATAATCTCTTTCATAAGCTTGAGCGCCGAAGAAACAACGGTGCCGCCGGACTCCTGCGATCGGAAAAACGCCTCTTCATCAACCTCCTTTGCGGTGTGGTGATGGCGAATAAAGACGATCTCCACCTTCTCGTAATTGCGCATCAGAAAAAGGTAGAGCAGCATAAAAAACCGCTTCGCCATCTCCTTCTCCCACGGTCCCATACTGCCCGAAACGTCCAGGATGCAGAACATCACCGCCTGGGTAATCGGCACGGGCACCTGTTCGTGCCGTCGATACCGGATGTCCACATCGTCTAAAAAGGGAATCGCCTTAATCTGGCACTCCAGCTTTTTGATCGCCGCTTCGATCTCCTCCAGCCGCCTCTCCTCCAGCGAAACATCCTCGCCCCGCGCGTTTTTAATCTGCGCCTCCAGCCGGGCGCGCTCCGCCTCAAGCTTCCGCTTTCTGCGCAGCTTGGGCATGCGAAAAGTCATCCGCCGCGCCTGGGAGCGTCGCATCGTGCGGATCGGATCCAGATTGTTCGGCGTTCCGTACGTCGAAAACCCCGTCCGCTGATTCCTGAACGCCTTATCGCCTGTCAGCACCTTTTTCACCATATCGGGCAGCGCCAGCCCCTCGAAGAAATAGTGCAGAAACTCCTCCTGAGACATCTCGAAAACGAAATCGTCTTCGCCCTCTCCATCGGGAGATCCCTGGGAGCCGCCCCCTCCGGCGCCCCCGGACGGCCGGGGGAGCTTGTCGCCCGGGATAAATTCCTTGTTCCCGGGCAAAACCCGCTCCACCACGCCGCCCTCTCCGTGGCGGAACACCGGCTCCTCGGTGCCGCGCGTGGTAATCTTCACCTTCTTGGGCTCTTTGGAAACAATATCCTTAACGTCCGACTCCCGGATCTTTTCCCGGACGGCCGCCTTCATCTCCCGGCTGTGACGCTTCAGAAATCGCTGCCGGTTGACCAGGCTCTTGCCCTTCGGGTTCTTACGCCGATCGATGATATCCAGTTTCATCGCTGCGTCTCCTTGCCCTGGTAGGGACGAATAGCCGTGTGCCTACGAAGACCGCTGCACGCGCTGGAACCAGTCCACAACCAGCCGGACCTGGTTATCGGTGTACCCCCGCTCCATCATACGGCGGACGAAATCTTCATGCTTCTGCTGGTCCTCCGTGGACCCCTTCTTTGTGAAGGAGATCACCGGCAGCAGATCCTCGGTACTGGAGAACATCTTCTTCTCGATCACCTCGCGCAGCTTCTCATAACTCGTCCAGTCCGGGTTCTCTCCGCCGTGTTCCGCCCGCCAGCGAAGCACGAAGGTCACAATCTCGTTTCTGAAATCCTTCGCATTGATAATGCCGGCCGGTTTCTCGATCTTTTCGAGCTGCTCGTTCAATTCCTTCCGATCGAGCATCTCCCCCGTATCCGGTTCCCGGTAATCGTCGCCCCGGGCCCAGAAGTCGGCGAACTGCACGTATCGGTCAAAGATATTCTGGCCGTAATCCGAATACGACTCCACAAATGCCGTCTGGATCTCCTTGCTGATATACTCCTTGTACCGTTCCGCGAGATATTCGTTGATAAAGCTCAGAAACTCCTCTTCCCGTTTGTGCTGCAAATGCAGAATCTCCTGCCTGAGCACATACATCAGGTGTACCGGATTTGCCGCAATCTCGTTCGTAGCGTAATTAAAGGTCTTCGAGAGCACCTTGAACGCAAACCGCGTGGACAGGCCGGTCATCCCTTCATCCACACCCGCATCATCCCGGTACTCCTGGATCGCTTTCGCCTTCGGGTCAACATCCTTCAGGCTCTCACCATCGTACGCCTGCATCTTGGAGTACAGATTCGAGTTCTCGCCCGGATCTTTCAAGCGCGACAGCACGGAGAACTGTGCCATCATCCGCAGCGTCTGCGGGGCGCACGCCGCATTTCCAAGAGCGCTGTTCCGGATGAGCTTCTGGTAAATCTTATCCTCTTCCGTAACCCGGAGACAGTACGGCACCTGAACGATATTGACCCGGTCGATAAACGCCTCGTTGCGTTTGTTGCTCTGGAACTCCCGCCACTCCGACTCGTTCGAGTGGGCCAGAATAATCCCCGTAAACGGGATCGCGCCCAGCCCCTCCGTACCTTTGTAATTGCCCTCCTGCGTTGCGGTCAGCAGCGGGTTTAACGTCTTGATGGGCGCTTTGAACATCTCCACAAATTCCAGAATGCCCTGGTTCCCCCGCGCCAGGCCTCCGGAGAAACTGTAGGCGTCCGGATCGTCCTGTGAGAACTCCTCCAGCTTCCGGATGTCCACCTTGCCCACCAGCGAAGAGATATCCTGGTTGTTCTCGTCGCCGGGCTCCGTCTTCGAAATCGCAATCTGGTTGAGGATCGAAGGATAGAGTTTCACAATCTTGAACTGCGTAATATCCCCTTCATACTCCCCCAGCCTCTTGGCCGCCCAGGGGGACATCACGCGCGGAACGTACCGCGACGGGATGCCGTATCCATCCTCGAGCGCTTTTCGCTGAAACTGATCGGCGAAGAGGCCGAACGGAGACTCGTTGATCGGCGATCCCCATATCGCGTAGAACGGTTCCTGTTCCATCAGCTCTTTAATCCGCTCGGCAAGCGAAGACTTACCCCCGCCGACGGGTCCGAACAGATAGAGCACCTGCTTCATCTCTTCAAGCCCCTGGGCGCCGTGCCTCAGAAAAGAGACGATATTGTCAATGGCATTCTCCATACCGTAGAATTCCGAAAAGGATGGATAGGTTCTGATCACCCGGTTTGAGAAAATTCGGCTCAGGCGCTCATCCGTACTCGTATCCACCAGCACCGGCTCGCCGATCGCCTTGAGCAGCCGGTCGTGCGACGATGCGTACATTGACGGATCGTTTCGGCACAACTCCAGATATTCCTGGAGATCCATCACCTCTTCTCGATGCTGGTCGTACAGCTCCTTATACCAGTTCAACTGTTCCGTGGTCGACATGGCGTAGCCTCCTTTTTTTCGACCTATAACGAGCGTAACAGACTTCTATCTCTCGTTGTTTTGAAATCCTTCTCACACGAAGCACAAAGCGTGAATACCCGGCCCTCAAAATCACGGATCATGCCCAGCCGTTTGCCGCAGACCCGACAGAGAACCGAGGTCTGAACCTTTCTCTTATTCTTTGGTTGAACATCAATGGTTCGGACACTTTTTATAAGTTGTTGATTTTCAACAGGTTATAAATTTAGCACCAGATTCCATAAACTGTTATTTTTCAATGGCTTATGAAATTTGAACCCCCAGAATTACAAAAACTGTCCGAAGTATTGGAACATGAGATCTCTGTAAAAAGTTCAGGTGATCTGTCGCAGACATGGCCAACCTCCTTTCTTGGGTCGGACGCCTCACGCATCCAGCCCTCAAATAACGCAACATCCATGCCAAACATGGAAAGGACCATGCAAATAATTAATAACCAATTGAAAATATTTATTTTGTATTAAAACAATCACCAGATCAGAATCTCGATATATTGAGATTCTTACGATATATTGGGATTCCACTCATAAAGCTGTACATGCGAACGGCCCCATCCTGTTTCAAACAGGATGAGGCCGCAAGACAGAATACCGCGTCTTGCTTCAAAATCCCAAAATCCGAATCTCTGCTGCCGTGGGCCTGACAGAATCTTCGTACTCGCCGGAAAGCACCGCCCATTCGGCATTAACGCTCTGGCCGACCTTGAGGTCCTCGAAGTCCACCAATGGACCCTTCTGGCCGTCCTCGTCCTGAACGTATATGCGGGTCTTATTTGTAACCTCTACCGACCGCTGCTCCTGGCCCCCCCGGTCGATAAGAACAGCGCCCAGGATGCCCAGACCCGTGCCCTGCTCGCCCGCAGGGACGATGGTTGCGATACTGCCCGCGAAATTTCCGCTGTTGTCCAGAACCGGCTGTGAATTATCTCCCTCCGGAACTAACGATCCGCTACTGCCGGGCGCGCTGGCCGTTGGAGAGTCGCTCCCGCAGCCGGTAAACCAGACGGCCATCAGGGTGAAAAGCGTGAGTGAAAAAAACGAACGGTTCATGGTTCCGCCTCCTGAAAAAGGTTGGGTGTACCGGCTATCTTTCGTTTTCCCCTGATTGAACAAATCCTGTGCCAAAAACGAAAAGCCATTCGGAAAATCTCCCAAATGGCTAAAAATATTCAGCTTATATGGTCCAAGGCTTGTTGTCAAACGCCGGTAAAGCCCATTCAGACTCCCAATATTTCGGGAGATTCACAAAATTTCGGGAATCCTCCTTGTTTAAAGGCTACGCCATCTCAATCACAATATTCCTCCACGCGTCCAGACATCCTGTGGCGCCGGGCGGAATCAGCGTAGTCGAATCGTAATCCTCCACAATCAGAGGCCCCTTCGTCGGTTTGGAGGGAAGCCCCCCTCGCTGAAGCACCGGCGTGTCCATCCACCCGTAATCGGCGCCGAAATAGGCGCGTCGGGTGAGGTCCCCATTTTCGGAAGGGTCCGCTCGGGGCAGCGGCAGATCGGGCGCGGGGAGGGTCGCGCGGAGGCGAAACGCAACCACCTCAACCGGATCGGTCTCGGCCCGGTGCCCGTAGGTCCGTTCGTGCTCCGCCTCAAAGGCGGCCTGAAGCCCGGCCGGCAGATCGTCCCCCTCTGCATCTTCGGGCACCGGAACCCCCAGTTCGTAAGACTGGCCCACGTATCGGATGTCCGCGCTGCGCTCCAATCCGGCCCCGGGCAGCATCCGGTGAGCCTCTGCCGCCATCTCGGCGAAAGCGGCCCGAAAGTCGGCCGCCTCAAGCGCATCGATCCGCCTGAGGCAGGTGCGGACCAGATCGTACTGCAGCGAGGCAGCCAGCAGCCCGGTCGCGCAAAATAGGCCGGGAGCCGGCGGAACCAGCACCCGGGGAATCTCCAGGCGGTTCGCCATCGCCACCGCGTGGAGGGGCCCACTGCCCCCAAACGCGAGCAGGTCGAACCGACGGGGATCTCTGCCCCGTTCGGCCGACACCGCCCGTACCGCCCGCACCATAAGCGCCACCGCAATCTGATGCGCTCCCAATGCGGCCTCCTCCACCGAAATCCCCATCGGGCCGGCAATCGCATCGGCCAGGCACCGGTGCGCCGCCTCCGGATACAGCGCAAGCGTGCCCCCGGCCAGACCGGCGGGATTCAGATACCCCAGCGCTAAATTGGCGTCCGTCAGCGTCGGTGCCTGCCCCCCCCGATTGTAACACGCCGGCCCCGGATCGGCCCCCGCGCTTTCGGGCCCCACCTGCAGCGCCCCACCTGCATCCACACGCAGTATGCTGCCCCCGCCCGCGCCGATCTCCGCCAGATCCACGCAGGGCACCCGGATCGGGTAGCCCCCCCCGCCCATCAGACGCCCCGACAGCGAAATCCCCCCACCCACCTCGTAGTCCGCCGCCCGGGGGATGCGCCCCTCCTCCACCAGCGCGGCCTTGGCGGTCGTGCCTCCCATGTCGAACGCAATCAGGTCCGAACGCCCGATACGCCGCCCCAGCGCCGCAGCAGCCACCACCCCTGCCGCCGGCCCCGATTCAATAATCTGCACCGGCCGCTCGGCCGCTGTCCGGGCGTCTGTAATCCCTCCCGCCGACTGCATCATTCGCAAAGGCGCATCCACCCCCAGATCGCGAAGATTCTCTCGCAAACCGCGCACATAGGCCTGCACCACCGGCAGCACGTACGCGTTGACCACCGTCGTACTCGTCCGCTCGTACTCCCGGATCTCGGGCAGCACCTCAAAAGACAGCGTCACCGCCCAGTCCCCCGCGCTCTGAAGCATCTCCCCGATTCGCGCTTCGTGAACCGGGTTGGCGTAGGCATTCAACAAACACACGGCAACCGACTCAACACCTTCGGCCTTCAGGCGATCCACAACCGATTGGACCTCTGCCTCATCCAGGGGTACCTGCACCGTCCCGTCCGCTGCGATCCGCTCCGTCACCTCCAGCCGCAGCCGTCTTGGCGCCAGTGGCGGCGGCTTCTGCCAGGAAAGGTCGTAAAGCCGGGGCATCCGCAGCCGCCCGATCTCCAGCACATCCCGAAACCCGGCGGTCGTAATCAGCCCGGTCCGCGCCCCCGTACCGCTCAAAATCGCATTGGCCGCCACCGTCGTACCGTGGATCAATTCCACAACCTCGGCCCCGCTCACCCCCGTCGCCTCAATAATCCGGCGCACGCCCGCCACAACCGCCCGCCCGTAGTCGTCCGGCGTCGAAGGCAGCTTGTACACTTCCGGCTGCCCTTCCGCTCGCACCGCCACAACATCCGTAAACGTCCCCCCAACATCAATCCCGATCCTCATAATCCCTTGCCTTTCTCCATTTTTTTACTTTTTACTTTATAATAAGTCCGGAACAGAATGTCAAACGAATCTTCGATCCACTTCTTGCCGGAGCACTTACCATGAGAATCCTGATCGCCGACGACGAGTTCGCCTGCCGGGAGGTGCTTGAAACCTCGCTGGCCAAATGGGGCCACGAGGTCATCGTCCGTTTAAACGGCGCCGAGGCCTGGGAGGTACTCCAGCGTGAAGATGCGCCAAAGCTGGCCATCCTGGACTGGAATATGCCGAAAATGGAAGGCATCGAGGTCTGCCAAAAAGTCCGTGAGATGCCCCAGACGCATCCGATCTACATCCTCCTCGTCACATCCCGGAGCGGCAGGGAAGACATCGTGACGGGCCTGGATGCCGGGGCCGACGACTACCTGATCAAGCCGGTTGATCGCGGGGAATTACGAGCCCGGCTGCAGGTCGGCCAGCGCATCGTGGAACTCCAGGAAAAACTTCTAAAAGCGGAACGCGTACGGGTGCTGGCAGAGACGGCGGGCGCTGCGGCGCACCACATCAACCAGCCTCTTACTGTGCTGATCGGAAAAGCGGACCTCCTGCTGGGGAAAATGGCGTCCGACGACCCCTACCGGAACGACATCGAAACCTTCCAAAAGGCGGGACAGCAGATCAATGAGATCGTGCGCCAGATGAAAGCCGCCCGGCAGTATGTCACCACCTCCTACATCGGGAGATTCGACATTGTGGACTTCGACGCGGCGTCGCAGGAGGAAGGAGAGGGGGAGGGGGGGGAAATAAAAAGAGAATATCGAACATAGAATGATGAAGTAAAACTTCGATATTCACCATTCCGTGTTCGATTATCATTCGCATTTCTCACGCCATCAACCCAACAGCTTCTGAAATCCTATGCCTTCAGCCACCCAGGATCAGTCCGCAGTCCCACGGCCGGATTCCTTTCACATCCTCGTCGTCGACGATGAAGAGGGCATCCGGCAGGTCCTCTGCGAACTTATACAGAACGAGGGCTATCAGGCCGTCGGCGTCTCCAGTGCCCGGGAGGCCCTGGCCTGTCTTCAGCAAACCCAGGTCGACCTGGTCATCACCGACCTGATGATGCCGGAGATAAACGGCTGGCAGCTCCTAAGCGCCGTCAAAAAGGCGCACAGCGGCGTCCTGGTCGTCGTTCTCACCGGCTACGTTCCCGAGCAGGGCGAAGCCGTCCTCACCGACCGCCAGGCCGATGGATACCTCACCAAACCGGTCGACCAGAGTCGCCTGAAAGCCCTTCTAGATGTCCTCCTGATTTCCCGCCACCGCGGAAAAACAGGCCAGATTGTCGTCATCGACGACGATGCCAGTGCGCTCCAGGCCGTCGGCCACACCCTCAGAAGGCTCGACCTCTATGTCGCCACCTTTCAGAATCCCGGCGATACCTTAGAGCATATTCGGGAAACCCAGCCGAACCTGGCCATCGTTGACCTCAACATGCCTCATTTCAGTGGATTCAAAGTCTGCCAGATCCTCCGAGCCGACCCCAAAACCGCGCACATATCCGTCCTGATCCTCACCGCCGATCCCTCCCGGGAAAACGTGCAAAAAGCCGTTGAACTCGGCGTGAACGGATTCATCGCCAAACCCTTCGAGCCCAGAGCGCTCAGAGAGAAGGTCCTGCAGGTGCTCCGGCAGGCCGGGATTGAATAAACTGCGGCCGGGCGTTTTGCATCGAGCGATCGCCCAAAGGCCGATTCACCCTTTCTCTCCAGCCCGCTCATCGCACAGTTCCACCGCCCGATCAACCACCTCCCATACATCACGCAGGTTCGTAAACGGCTTCTGAATTCGGAAGTCGAACGCCAACGCCCTTGGATCGCCGTCTTTCAGCGCCCATCCCGTAACCAGCACCAGCGCCACCTTCGGGTCCGCCTGCCGCATCTCTCGCGCCACCTCGTCCCCCGGCATCCCGGGCATCCCCAGGTCGATCAGGGCCACATCGTACCGCCCCGGCGCAAACCGTCTCAGGGCCTCCCGTCCATCCGGCGTCGTCTCTACCTCGTGATGGCTCGACAGCATACTGGACAGGAACTCGCACACCATCCTGTCGTCTTCCACAACCAGCACCCGTGCCCGGCGCGCCCGGCGGCCAACCGTCTCTTCCTCCTCTACCTCCGGCTCCGGGCCCGTCCAGGCGGGAAGCCGGATCGTGAACAAGGCGCCTCTGCCGGGCGCGCTCTCCACCCCAATCGTACCGCCCCAGCGGGTCACCGTACCGTAAACCGTAGACAGCCCCAGGCCGGAGCCAACATCCGACTTGGTGGTAAAGAACGGCTCGAACACCCGACGCCGGGTCTCCTCATCCATTCCCAAGCCGGTATCTCTCACGGTCACCAGAACCTCTTTCCCAACCGCCCGGGTACCAATGGTAATTGCACCGCCCTCGGGAAGCGCATCAACTGCATTGAACAGCAGGTTGATGAGAATATCGTGCAGCCGGCTCTGGGTACCCTGAACAGGAGGTACCTCCGCCAGATCGGCCACCACATCAATGGCAATCCCTCTGGCCTCCGCCTCATCTTTCCACCGGGGACTTGCCGTCTGCACAATATCCCGCACCACCTCGTTGACCGGCAACGGGCGGATCGTGTCCTCCCTTTCGCCCCGCACCGCCTGGTTGAGGCGCCCCACCATCTCCTTGGCCCGCAGGGCGCTTTCCACAATCCGCCCTGCGTATTGGCCGGTCTCCGAACCGGCGTCCTTTGCCTGAATAAGCTGCGCATACCCCAGCATCCCCACCAGCATATTGTTAAAATTGTGGGCAACGCCCTTCGCCATCTCCCCCAGGGCATGCAGCCGCTCTAAGCGGACACTCTCCTGTTCTGTTCGCTTGCGCCCGGTAATATCTTCAATCATGGCCAGACCGTAGAGGGGCTTTCCGTCTTCATCCCGGATCACCGAAGCCGTCAGGGTAATCCAGAGGGGCTCCCCGTTCTTTGTGATATACCGTTTCTCGATTTTATAAAACGGAACTTCTCCACGAAACATCTGCTCCGCCAGCCGCACATCCTTATCAACATCCTCTGGATGGGTAATATCGGGAAACGTAAGTTCGGTCAGCTCCTGCTCCGTATATCCCACCATCCGGCACAGCGTTGCGTTCACTTTGCTGAACCGGTAATCCAGATCGACCAGGGCCATACCGAGGGGCCCTTCTTCAAAAATCTTGCGGAAGCGTTCTTCGCTCTCACTCAGCGCCTGCGTGTGGACGTTCAACTGCTCCAGGTCTTCCACCCGGGACATTCCCAGAGACAGCATCTGGCCCACCTGCTCGACGAATTGAATCTCCCCTTCGTCAAAAGCATCCGGCTGAGTGCTCACCAGCGAAATCAGTCCCCTGCTGTGCAGGACATTGAGGAGGCACCGGATGCGGATCTCGTAGCGCTTACACATCCTCTCCAGCGCATCAGGTGTAAGACCCTCCAGGTCCAGCTCCAGGTTGGGGCGATAGAGCGACGCTTCGGACTGCCATATTCGGTAAAGGTTGGGTGCGCTTACAACCAGCCTGTTAATCCGCTTCGAAGGCAGCACCTCGTAGGTCTCGAACCTGTGGCTCTCTTCCTCAACCAGCCTCTGGATAGCCAGCCCCTGGAAGTTGAGGCTCAGGCTTTGAAGCTGTTCGTAACAGACCTGCACAACCCGTTCCAGGTCCGACGGTTTGGACAGCGCCTGCACGGCCTGGCTGATCTGGAGCAGTGCCTCCTGCTGTCTGGTCTGGCGTTCGAGTTCTATCTCGTGCTCGCGGTGCGCATCCTCCCCCTGCTTCTGTTCGGCGCCATCCGTGTTCATAGCCTGTTCCTCCATCCACGATCAATCCATAAACAGATACCGGGCAATAAAGATCACCGCCAGCAGGTCCACCAGCGGATGCACCTCGCCGCTTTTTCCCCCCAGCCGCTTCACAATCGGGTATGCCACAAACCTGATGGCCACCCCGTTGGCAATGCTAAAGGTCAGGGGCATGGCCACAATGGTCAAAAAGGCCGGCAGCGCGTCCGAAACGTCTTCCCACCGCACCCGCGCCACCGACGCCATCATCAACACCCCCACCACAATCAGCGCGGGCGCCGTCGCAAACGTGGGAATCGCCGCGACCAGCGGCGTCAAAAAAAGCGCCACCAGGAACAGCAGCCCGGTCACCACACTGGCAAACCCGGACCGTGCCCCTTCCGACACCCCCGACGCGCTCTCAATATAGGTCGTCACCGTCGACGTCCCGAAAATCGCCCCCACCATCGTCCCCAGCGAATCGGCCAGCAGCGCCCGGTTGGCCCGGGGCAGGCGCCCCTCCGCATCTAAGAACCCCGCCCGCTGGGACACCCCCACCAGCGTGCCCATCGTATCGAAAAGATCCACAAAAAGAAAGGCGAACACCACCCCGATCAGTCCCACGTCAAACGCCGCAGGCAGGTTCACCACCGCCGCCCCGAACAGCCGCTCTGGCCAGGCCGGCAGAAGGAAAAAGGGGGAAATGGTGATTCTCCTTTTTTACTTTTTACTTTTTACTTTTTACTTTTTACTTTTTACTTTTTACTTTTTACTTGCCTTTCATAATACACGACAAAACTTAATCTGACCTAAAATATGGAGGATCAATCAGTATCCAAAGACAGTGAAAGAACTCCTGGATGTGATCCTGTATATTGAGCAGAACATACTGCAAATGGTCCAATCCATATCGAAACAGGCTTTTCTCTTTGCATCCGTGTTTTTTGATCTTCAACGGTTTTGTCTTTGCGATCCATTCTCCTACCAGATGAGCCCAGGTGAGGGCAATGGCTAAAAGCGCGATGAGTTTTTCGATTCGTTCCAGATGGATCAGATGGGTCTGTTCCAGATCGAAGCCTCGGCTTTTCAACGCGGCGAACAGGACTTCAATTCCCCACCGTTTTTTGTAATCCTCCAGCGGTTTTCGACCTTTACACTTGCTGGCAACGATGAGAAATTCGTCAGGTAATCGGATGACAGACAAATACAGATGATGACCATAGATCAGACGGGGTTTACGCAGGATGCGCTCTTGGTGAATGTGCAGGTCGGCAAACAAGCATCGAAGCGCGATGTCCCCTTTGCCATTTAGGGTTTTGGCGTTTTCCTTGACGCGGATGGCAAAGCCTAAGGCTTGCGCATCTAACCACGCAAACCATTCTTGCCCAATGAATTCCCGGTCTGCAACGATGACCTGAATCAGGTTTTTATCCACCAACTTCAAGACCCGTTCCATCAACTGGATACGCTCATCGGTGTTGGAGTTGCCCTTTTTGGGCAGCAGTATCCAGCAGATGGGAAATGCAACGCCTTGATAGACACTCCCGGCGGTGAGAATATTGATGGTCAGTTTGCCGAAGCTCCAGGTCGTCCGATCTATCGAGATGGTAAAGTCCGACTTGATCGGCAAGAGATGCAGGATCAAGTCGGCCACCAGGTCATAGGACAGATTAAACTCACTGAAGAAACGTTGGATTCTGCGATAGTTGGACTTCTGCTTGGCTTTGCCGTTGAGGGCGTTGGCCAGTTTGGTGAAGTTGACGGTTGTGAGCTTGATGAGAGACACAATGAAGGCGGCGATGAATTTTACCCGGGCCTTATGACAGGGTAAATACCATTGCATCACGTCGTGTAATTCATTAACTTGAGGAGACATAGACCTGTGTTTGATGATGGATGAGTTGTTGGATCTTGACAACCCAAACTTAACTCATTTCACCACTCAGCGCAGGTCTTTTCCTTTTTTGTCGTGTACCATGCTTGCCTTTATAGCTTTCGTCCGAAATTTCGCGCAAACAGCACGAAATCTGAAAACCGCACCCACCCGTCCCGGTCCAGGTCGAACCGGGCGTCGGATGTCCCCTCAACCGCCATTCCAAAAGCCCTTGCAAACAGCACAAAATCCGAAAACGCCACCTCCCGGTCGCCGTCAAAATCCGGCAGACGAGCCGGGAACCCCGCCACCTGCACCATCCCTCCCAGCACCGCCCCGGTAATGCCCTCCACCAGGGAGAGGTCCACCTGCTCCAGAGTATCCGTACTCATATTAATATGCGTTTCCGGATTGTCGAAATACTGAAACACCCCCAGCGCCGGATACCCCTGGTCGATAAACGACTGATGGTCCGAGCAGCCGCAGCCCCGGTTGGTAATCCGAACCCGCCCGCCTGCCCTGTCCCGTGCGCGCACCTCCGTATAGTCCTCCGCCGCCTGCGCCACTCCCTCCCCCAGCGACAGATAGGGCCCGATCGTATCGATCGAAAACGCGTCCAAAAGCCCCGAAATCGCCGACCGGGTGCCGACCGAATCCAGCTGCAGCATTAACAATATTTCGTCTCCCCGCGCCCGCGCCCGAGCGGCAAAATCCCGGCTGCCCACCAGCCCCAGTTCCTCCGCTCCAAACAGCGCAAACACCACCGTCGCCTCTAAGTCCACCCCCCGAAGCAGCCGGGCAATCTCCAGCAGGCCGGCTACGCCGGATGCGTCGTCGTCCGCCCCGGGGGCCACATCCTGGTCCTCCTGTAATCGGTCCAGCGAAATCGAATCGTAATGCGCCCCCAACACCACCTGCCGGTCCGGAAACAACGCGCCCGGCTTGGTCGCCACCACATTCCACTGCGCCAGGTCCTGCAGCACAAAGGGGCTGGGGATCACCGCCGTGTCCGTCCGCAACCGGAACTGCCGACTCACATTCACCGCAAACGTATCGAACCGCACCTCCCGGTATCCCAGCGCCACCAGCCGCTCGCCCAGCCAGCGCGCTGCCGCCGCATTCGAATCCGATCCCATAAACCGGGTCTCAAACGCCACCATCCGCCGCACCGTTGTGTCTAAGCTATCCCTGGAAATCAGCTTCACAAGGGCCTCAATCTCCGGATCCGACGCCGCAGCTGCCGCCGGACAGCACAGCCACACCAGCAGACACACAGCCCCCTTCTGCAGCTTGCCGGAGAAGACGGCCAGCAGATCATATCTCTTTTGCATACAACAGTTTCCCCCTACCCCGGCGCGTACCGACCCAAAATAGACCCCGCCTCCAAAAAAGTCAATCCAAATCTCTCCCGGCATCTCCAATCAAGCTTTTCGCCCCCCTGCCGATAGATTGAATAGACACAGCGTTAACCCCTTAAGGAGAATCCCCATGCTCATCGTTGCCGCTGGAAGCCTCCTGGCCTCCGGCCTCTTCTGCCTCTGGATCTCACTCCAGTCCCTCAGCGAACTCGACGGCGAACAGGCCCAGCGCCGGGCGCCTCAACCTGAAAAAAGCGAAGACCCCCAGCAAAAACAACCCCAACTCACCCGCCTGGGCCGCCCCATCGAAGAGGTCCGACTCGGGGCATAAGCACATCCTTTCTATTTCGGATTTCGGATTTCGGAATGCGGATTTAAGAGCGTTCAATCCGCAATCCCCAATCCGAAATCCGAAATCGCTCCAGAATCCTCCTGGTACCGCCGCTCGTTAAAGTAGAACACAAACTCCCTCCCGCTAAGTGGTCTTTCCCTAGATCCAGTCACCACTATGGTAAGGGCACCCCCAACGGCGTAGCGAATGAACTCGGCGAAAGAAAACCCCTAAAGAGCACAACGGTTTCACCCCAAAGTCAAGCAACACCCCAACACACCCCAATCCGCAATCCCCAATCCGAAATCCGAAATCGAAAGGCTCTGCTTTCCCCTTGCTTTTCCCGGTGAAGTGCATTAGATTTGGACGTAAAGGAGACAGATGACGAGCGGGCAGTGCGCAGGAGGACGAAGATGCCGGAAGATATCGGACACATTTTGAAACACTGGTCTTACGACCCGCAAAACAGCATCCGAAAGGTGATCGACGCCGAAGGCGTGGAAAAAATCCAGGTCCGGGTGGACCAGGGGGCGTTCCAGGGCATCCTCCAGATGGAACTCGACGGCAGGCCGGACGGAGAAAAGCCCCACAACCAGGCCTTTGTCCTGGATTTTTATAAGGCTGCCCTCCAGGAGCATATCACTGCCCGGGACACCGATCGCGGGTTTAGCCTCAACCGGGAAGTCTGCGAGGAAATCTTCGACGAAAGCCGGAGGCTCTATGAGCGCTACGTCTTTCTCCTGCAAATCCACGATTACAACCGGGTCATACGGGATACCGAACGGAATATGGACGTCTTCCGGTTCGTCAACCAGTATGCCGAGCATGGTGAAGACAGGGTAAATCTGGAACGATGGTGGCCCTACATTCTCAGAATTCACGCGCATGCCCGGGTGATGATCCATGTCCAAAACGAAGATTACGACTCGGCCCTGGAGGTCATAGGGGAGAGCATGGAGAAAATTAAAAACCTGGAGGACGTAGATGCGGAGGAATTTCACGTCGAAAAGAAGCGATCCCGGCAGGTGCTCAAAGAACTAAGAGCGGAGATCACCAAAAAACGGCCTTTAAGCCCATCGGAGCGGCTCCAGAAAGAGATGACAGAGGCCATTGAAAAAGAGGAATTTGAAAAAGCGGCAAAGATCCGGGATCGAATTCGGGAGCTGGAGCAGGGATAGGGAAACGGGAACACCTCAGTGAAGCGAGAAAAACCTTGACTTTATATCCTGAAAATTATATTATTTGGCGTCTCTTGATGTAAAGATTATAAGGTACGTTTGCACGGCCCCATTAAGGATTTCATCCGTGAAAACAATATTCCCCGCATCCCCTGTCGAAACCATTATCCAGAAGCGTCTTGTACGCGTAGTACGGGTAAGTGATCTCGTTGTAACCAGCAACGAGCCTCGACGGTGGGATCGCCCATAGGGAAACCAAGCGGAACAGATGCTTGAACCCGCCGTCGAGTCTAACTCGACGGCGGCTTTTTTTGGACTCTATTTCAGGCGCTTACATACAGGAGGCAAAACCAATGGCAAGCAAACCAGAGGCTACGGACGCCCTGAAGGGCAACGGACGCGCAGAGCAAACAGAGAAGCTTCAGGCCCCTCCCCAACCTTCTGCAGAACCGGTAAAAGGCGCCGACATCTTGATCGAATCCCTGATGCGGGAAGGCGTCGATCTGATCTTCGGCTACCCGGGCGGAGCCAGCATGGAAATCCACCAGGCCATCACCCGGTCCAGCATCCGGTGCGTGCTCTGCCGGCACGAACAGGGCGAAATCTTCGCTGCAGAGGGCTATGCCAAAGCCTCCGGCAAGGTGGGAGTCTGCCTGGCCACGTCCGGCCCGGGCGCAACCAACCTGGTAACCGGGCTGGCGGACGCCAAGATGGACTCCGTGCCCGTCGTCGCCATCACCGGTCAGGTGGCCACGCACATGATGGGTGGAGACGCCTTCCAGGAGACCCCCATCATCGAGGTCACCCGCCAGATCACCAAACACAACTTCTTAGTGGACAACATCGACGACATACCGCGGATTGTCAAAGAGGCCTTCTACATTGCCTCTACCGGACGGCCCGGCCCGGTGCTGATCGACATGCCCAAAGATGTTCAGCAGGGTCTTACGGTGCCCATCTACCCGGAAGAGGTCGCCATTCGCAGCTACAACCCGCACGTGCGGGCCAGCCGGGAACAGATCGAAGTCGTCGTTCAGGCCATCCGGGAATCCAAACGGCCGGTCCTGTACGCCGGGGGCGGAATCGTGTCTGCAAAAGCCTCGGACGAACTCCGTGAATTCGCCAGAAAAACCCACATCCCGGTGGTGCAAACCCTCATGGGCCTGGGCGTCTTTCCGGAAACCGACCCGCTCTCGCTCCAGATGGTAGGCATGCACGGCACCGTCTACGCCAACTACGCCATCAACCACGCCGACCTCCTCCTTGCTCTGGGCGTCCGGTTCGACGACCGGGTCACCGGAAAGCTCGAAGAATTCTGCAAGCACGGGAAGATCGTACACATCGATGTCGACCCTTCGGAAATCAACAAAAACAAAGAGGCCCACATCCCCGTTGTCAGCGATGTGAAATACGCCTTAGAGGACCTCAACGGCCTGGTCGAACCGGCCGACTACACCGCCTGGCACGCCGAACTGGACACCTGGCGCGAGAAACACCCCCTCAAATACAAAGACGAGGCAGACGGCATTCTGCCGCAGTACGCCATCCAGTTGCTCTACGAGAGAACGGGGGGGAAAGCCATCATCTCCACAGGCGTGGGCCAGCACCAGATGTGGGCGGCGCAGTACTACCTCTTCGACGAGCCCAGAAACTGGCTCACCTCCGGCGGCCTGGGAGCCATGGGATTTGGCCTGCCTGCGGCCATCGGCGCGGCCCTGGCCCGGCCCGGGGAAGTGGTGGTCGACATCGACGGCGACGGAAGCTTTGTCATGAACATCCAGGAACTGGCCACCCTCTATGCCGAGAAGATCCCGGTGAAGATCATGATCCTGAACAACCAGCACCTGGGCATGGTGGTCCAGTGGGAAGACCGGTTCTATGCCAGCAACCGGGGGCACACCTTTATCGGAGACCCGGAAGGCAAAGGCTTCCACCCCGAATTCGCCAGAATCGCCGAAGGATTCTGGATACCCGCCGAGCGGGTAATACACAAAAAGGACTTCCCGGCCGCCCTTGACCGGATGCTGAACACACCGGGCCCCTATGTGCTTGACGTGATTGTGCCCTACCAGGAGCACGTGCTGCCCATGATCCCCTCCGGCAAAACCTTCGCCGACATCATCACCGAGTGAAAACCTGCGAAACTCTACCGGGTGTCGCTTTTGCGGCACCCGTTTTTTTCTATCCCGATGGAACGCAGGAAAGCCACCCGCTGTCTAAGAAAGTGAAAGGGCAAACGGCAAACGGCAAACGGTCCCCTACCCCGCACCATAAACCAGAACCCACGTTTTACGTCTGCCGTTTCACGTTTCACGGATTTTATTCACATTCCCGGGAGCCTGAATGGGTGAAGACCTGAAACTGGTCAGGCGGTGTCAGGAGGGGGATATGCAGGCGTTCCGGAAACTGGTGGAACGTTACGAAGGGCGGATCTACACCCTGGCCTGCTCCATCGTAGGCGACCCGGAAGCTGCCCGCGATGCGGCTCAGGAAGCCTTCGTTCGGGCCTACCAGGCGCTGTCCAACTTTCGTGCGGAATCCGGATTCTACACCTGGCTCTATCGCATTGCCGTAAACATCTGCCTCAATGCGGCCCAGAAGGAACGCCGCCGGCTCGACAGCGCCTCTCTGGAAACCCTCGTAGAACTTAGAAAGCTCTCGCCCGAAGCCCTGTTTGAAACGCAGCACCCCGAAACCGATCTGGAACGCGCAGAACTGCAGGAATACATCCAGGAAGTGCTCAACAGCCTTTCACCCGACCACCGCGCCGTGGTCGTGCTCAAAGACATCGAAGGCCTGTCGCAGGAAGAAATCGCCGAAGCGCTGGACTGCTCGGTCGGCACGGTCAAATCCCGGCTCTCGCGGGCGCGGGCCCACTTAAGAGACCTGCTTCGGCCCATCTACACCGAATGGACAGGGGGGGAACCGGCATGAACAATGCTCACGTTAAAGAACGCCTCGCCGCCTACCTGGAAGACGACCTTCCGGAAGAGGAGGCGCGTCAGATAAAAGCCCACCTCTCGGTCTGTCAGGCCTGCAGCGAGGAACTGGCCTACCTCCAGCGGATCCAGGCCATCATAAAACGCAGGTCCCAGATCCCCTCGCCCGGCCTCTGGGACGGGGTTGCCGCACGCATCCGAGCGGAGAAAACCGTGACCCTCTGGGGCCACTTCGAGTGGGCCGGCAAGCGGCTCGTTCCTTTCCTGGCGGCAGCCGCGGTATTGCTGGTGGCCGTACTGGGCAGCCTCAACGGCGACGATCCTAATATGACTCTGGAGGACTATTTCAACGCCCAGTGGGATCCCGGTGAACTGGAAGTCCTGAACAAAACGGATCTTTCTCGTGACGACATCCTGCTCCTGACCGGTTCTGTGGCCGAACCGTCACCGCAATCGAGGTAACCCATGCTCTCTCTCTCTTCCAGATCAAAAGCCGTACTGCTCGCCCTGGGCCTCTTCCTGCTCGGCGGCGTCTGCGGAGCAACCGTCGAACGCTGGATGCTGCTTGGCCGGGGGCGTCCTCCGTGGGCATTTTCCTCCCGGCGTCCCCCGTTTAGAGGTCCCCGTTCCGAAGAAAGGCTGCTCCACCACTTCACCCAAAACCTGGACCTCACCCAGGAGCAGGCGCAAAAAATCAAACAAATCCTGGACGAAAGCCGTGAACAGATGATGGCGCAGCGCAGTGAGATCGACAAAGGGATAAAAGGTCTGATGAGCGCCACACGGTCCAAAATCCGGGAAATCCTGACGCCCGAACAACAGGAAAAATACGACCAGACATTCGACCGGTTCGAGCGCCGCTGGAAGCGAGGGCCCAGATCGAGGAAACCGTTCGGCCCATAAACAGGCAGATAAACGAAAGGAGAAATCGCCATGAAAGCACGAAGCCTCATATCACTGATCGTTGTCACTGTCGTTGTCGCTGCTGCAGCGGTTGTCTGGAATGCTGCCGATGCAGACGCACAGCGTGGGCGAAAAGCCCACAAAGCGCACCGTCACCAGGCCATGATGGAAGCGCTGGACCTGACGGCGGAACAGCAGGAGAAACTGAAATCCATCCACCTCAACAACGCCAAGCGCATGACACGCCTCAAGGCGGACTTGAAAATCGCCCGGTTGGATTTGCATGACCTCCTCAGCCAGTCCAACCCCAATCCCGCTCAGGTCAAAACCCGGGTGGCCGAAGTGAACCGGGTGCGCTCGGAAATGCTGGAAACGAGCACCGATTTTCGACTCGCTCAAAAGAAAGTCTTCACCCCCGATCAGCTCGAGAAACTCCAGAAGCTGCAGCGGGAAAGGCCCAGAATGAGAGGACGGCGATGGAGGCGGCATGGTCGGCCCGGCGCCCACCAGGGTCCAGCCCCTCACAACCAGCCGGATCCCTCTACTATGTAAGCGTCCACCACAATAAAAAAACCCCCGGGGCTTTCCGCCAGAATAAGCACCCGGAGGCGTAAACAACTGAAGCAGTTCTAATATATCCCATTTCACCCTTACCGTCAAGGAGGAAATATGGTGAAAACCGCCGTCTTGATAACAAGATGATCTACCAGGCTTCACCGCCTGATTTAGCGAGACACGCTACGTTTCACCCCCACAGGAATTTCGCTGAAATGCGAAGCGCCTGAAGATAAAAACAGATAAAAAATGGAGGACAGAACCATGCGAATCCGACAATTCTCACTGGCCGCCCTCGCAGCCGCCCTCACGCTCTACGGCTGCGGGAAAGACAACCCCACCACCTCGCTGGACACAGCCAGCGCTGTCACCAAACCGGCCTCCGGCACTGAAAGCAGAGACCGGACGTCAAAATTCGTCGAACAACTCGGCCTCACCGACGAACAGCAAAAGGCCCTTGAGGACCTGAGGGCCGCCCAGAAGGCCGAAGCCGAAGCCATCCGCAACTCCGACGCCGAGCGCAGCGATATCCGCAAACAGATGAAGGCCGCCCGGGAAAAATACCGGGACGCATTGATGGCCCTCCTCACCGACGAGCAGAAAGCCAAATTTGAAGAAATCCGGGCAAACCACGGATCCCGTCGGGGGGGCTTCAAAGGCCGGAAAGGTCCGCGTGCCGGCGGTGGACACCTCATAGGGCAGCTCGACCTCACCGAAGATCAGCAGCAGGCCCTCGAGAACCTGAAAGCCGCCCAGAAGACCGAAGTCGAAGCCATCCGCAACTCCGACGCCGAGCGCAGCGACATCCGCGAGCAGATGAAGGCTGCCCGGGAAAAATTCCAGGACGAACTGATGGCCCTCCTCACAGACGAACAGAAGGCCAAATACGAGGAACTCAAAGCCGCGATCAAGCAGCGAATTGAATCCGCCCGGCAGTCCGGATCGAAAGCCGGCCGGAGAGGAAACCGCAGGGGAAGGCCTGGCCACCGCGGCCCAAAAGGTCCGGGCGGTAGCGGCACGTCTGCCGAAAGCTAATCCCGAAAGACGACGCCGGAGGGAGGAAATCGATCCAACCACAGGGGCGCAGCATGCTGTGCCCCTGTCTACATGATGCGCAGACGTCCTGTGAAAAGCCCCTTGACTTTAAACGGCCGTCGCGCTATCTTTAAAAACAGAGCAACCCATCGAATGCGCCAAAATCAACCGAAAGCAGAGATCGTGACAACCATCCGCTACAACCCCCGCTTGCTCGATGCGCTGCATGATAGAAATAGCGGCGCAGTACGCCCTGTAGCGAACCTGAACAGGGGCGTAGACCTCAACGGGAACCGACGGCGGGATGGCCTGTAGCTCGATCACCAGCACCGAATTCACAACCCGCTGTCGCATTCAAGCCGACAGCGGGTTTTTTTATTGCATTTCACAAAACCAATACTGTGGACACTTTTTTGGGGGTTTTAGAAACAACGAATTTCGTAACTCGTTTAAAAACAACACCTATATGATTTCACAGCTTTTTAATCAAACTCAGGGAATCGGCTAACTTTGATTTAAAAAACAATGGGTCACGTAACTTATTGATTTACACAGACCTTTGAGGTCAAAAAATGTCCACAGTATTAGATGGTCCGAGGAATAATTCTGGACTTTGGCAAGCCATTTGCGTAATATCGCATCCAGACTCCGAAAGGAGGTCGTTCGCTCTCCTTTAACTGCTTCCGCGAGGAGCCCTGCCATGATCGATCTACGCAGCCTTGACACAGCCCATCCGGGAAAGATTCGCGCCTTGTTTGGCCTTTCTCCAGCTGCTTTGGCAGAGCTTTTGGAGGCTGTGCTGCCGGTGTTGGTGGACCGTCGTCGTCAGGCCCAGGTTTTTCGGCCCAATCGCAGACGGGTCGTGGGGGGTGGGCGCAAGCGGCGGTTAAAACCGTATCAAGAGGTGTTGATGAGCTTGCTTTATTTGCGTCACAACGTTGCCCACGCCGTGGTGGGGGAGATGTTTGGGGTGAGTGCGGATACTTCGGAAAACACGTTTCATGAGGTGATTCCGGTTTTGAGGGAGGTCTGTCCCTCCCAGCGTTTTGATGCAGAGAAGACATGGAAGAAGGGCGAACCTTCCTGGCATCCTGATGAGGTGGATCGAGTGCTGGTCGATAGCTTTGAAACGCCCATCCGACGGCCTTCTATCGACGAGAGGCAAAGGCAGGTCTACTCGGGTAAACGCAAACGCCACACGATCAAGACCCAGGTGGCCACAGATAAAAAGGGAGAGATTCTCAGCATCGATGCAGGCCATCGTGGGCCAAAGGCGGACATCCGGCTTTATGAAGAAAGTGGGGTGCACCAGCAGTTCCCCAATGCCGATAAACTGGGAGATAAGGGCTATCAGAGTCAAGCACACCCCGAGATCATCTCACCTCACAAAAAACCAAAGGGGGGTGAACTCACAAGCGAGCAACGTCAAGAGAACCGGCAGATCGCCCAGCAACGCATCTATGTGGAACACGGCATCCGTCGCATCAAGGGGTGGCGAATCCTTCGAGAAGATTATCGCCTGGGGGTGGGGCTATTTCCGATGATTGCAGGAGCCGTTGTCGGCCTGGTGCAACTGGGCCGAATTCTCGGATAAACGATAAGAAAAACTGAATCTCAGGCAAAGACTGTATAACTTTTTATTCTTCGGATTATCTATTGAAAACACCACGGAACCACTATGGGCATACCCAAACGCTACCAACCGAACACCGCAGAGCCTCACCTGCAGGACGTCTGGCAGGAGGCGGGCGTCAACCGGTTCTCTCCAGAAGCCAAAGGACCGGTCTATTCCATCGACACCCCCCCGGCAACCGTCTCCGGGCGTCTTCATCTGGGGCACATCTACTCTTACAGCCACGCCGATTTTATGGCCCGTTTCTGGCGTATGAACGGCCACAACGTCTTCTATCCCATGGGATACGATGACAACGGCCTGCCCACCGAGCGGCTGGTGGAACGACAGCTCAAAATCACAGCAACGCAGATCGGACGCAACGCCTTTATCCAGAAATGTCTGGAGGTGAGTCAACAGGCGGAACAGGACTACGGTGCGCTCTGGCGCCGTCTGGGGCTCTCGATCGACTGGCGCTACACCTACCGCACCATCGACGACACCTCCAGACACATCGCCCAGCGCTCCTTCGTCGACCTGTACCGAAAGGGGCTCGTATATCGAAAAGAAGCCCCCACCATCTGGTGTCCCGAATGCGCCACGGCCATCGCCCAGGCCGAGCTGGAAGACCTGGAGCGAGAGAGCGAGTTCGTCACCCTGGACTTTCGCCTCCAAAACGGAGAGACCTTACCCATTGCCACAACCCGTCCGGAGCTGCTCCCCGCGTGCGTCGCCATCTTCGTCCACCCAAACGATGAACGCTACCGGAAAATCGTGGGTCAGAACGTGACCGTGCCGATCTTCGGGCAGGTGGTCCCCCTGCTAAAGGACCCCGGCGCAGATCCGGAAAAGGGCACCGGGGCCGTGATGTGCTGCACCTTCGGCGACACGGCCGACGTCGAGTGGTGGTATACCCACAACCTGCCCCTGGTGTCCGCCATAGACAGGAATGGCCTCATGACCGACGCTGCCGGCGATCTCAAAGGTCTGCCCGTGCCCGAAGCCAGGCAGCGAATCATCGACGCCCTGGCGAAAAACGGATCTCTCCTGGACCGGCAGCCCGTTACCCAGTTCGTTCGAATTCACGAACGCTGCGACACACCGGTGGAGTACATCCTCACCCAACAGTGGTTCGTCCGGGTGCTCGACTTCAAGCAGGAACTCCTCGACGCCGGCGAAAAAATTGCCTGGCATCCGGCCCACATGAAAGCGAGGTACCGCGAATGGGTCGAAAACCTCAACTGGGACTGGTGCATCTCCCGCCAGCGGTATTTCGGCGTCCCCTTCCCCCTGTGGTACTGCCGGGCCTGCGGCGAAACCATCCTAGCCAACGATGAACAGCTCCCGGTGGACCCTGCCGAACAGGCGCCCTCCGGCCCCTGCCCCTGCGGCAGCACCGACTTCACGCCGGAAAACGACGTCATGGACACCTGGGCCACATCCTCCCTCACCCCCCAGATCGTCGGACAGTGGCTGACGGACAAGGGCCTCTACAACCGCATCTCCCCCATGTCCCTGCGTCCCCAGTCGCACGAAATCATCCGCACCTGGGCCTTCTACACCCTCGTGAAATCCCACCACCACTTCGGATCATTGCCCTGGAAGCACGTGGCGATCTCCGGCTGGGGGCTGGCGCCGGAAGGAACGCAGAAAATCAGCAAAAGCCGGGGAGGGGGTCCGGTGGAGCCAATGGACATCATCGAAACCTATTCCGCCGACGCGGTCCGCTACTGGGCGGCCAGCACCGGATTCGGGAAAGACACCGTCATCAATGAAGAAAAAATTCAGGCAGGCGCAAAGCTGGTCACCAAACTCTGGAACGTGGCCAGATTCAGCGACCGTTTCTTAGAAGCCTATCGCCCGTCTGCCGATCCCCCGCCCCTATCCCCGGCCGACCGCTGGATCCTTTCCCGGACCCAGCGCCTGATTCAGCGAACAACGGCGCACTTTCAGAACTACGACTACGCCCTGGCCAAAAGTGAAACGGAAAATTTCTTCTGGAAGGACTTGGCGGACAACTACCTGGAAATGGCCAAACGCCGGCTCTACGACAGCGCCGGCAGCGCGCACGGCGGCGCATGTTATACCCTCTACCACACCCTCCGCACAACGGCCCACCTCTTCGCCCCGTTTCTGCCCCACGTGGCGGAAGAGATTTACCGAGGGCTCTTCGCTGCTGAGGAAAAACAGGACTCGATCCACAGATCCGCCTGGCCTACCCCCGACGAAAGATTCATCAACGACCAGGCCGAAACCGAAGGCGACATCCTGATAAAAATCGCCACTGCCGTGCGCCGCTACAAAAGCGCCCACAGCCTCTCCCTGGGAGCCGAACTGAACCGCCTGCACCTCGCAACCCGTGAACCCGCACTGGCTCAGACATTACAGAAGGCCGAAGCAGACCTCGCCAGCATCACCCGTGCAAAAGAACTGGTAATAACATCAAACGAAAAAGCAGCCCCTGCACTTGAGACCGTGCTGAGCGACGAAACGATAACAGTGGCCCTCAAACAGTAGGAGCGAAATCCCATGACAGCCTTCTATCCAACCTCCCGCATCTCCATCCTGCCGAAGCGCCCCGTGGCCGTGGTCTGCCCTGATACCAACCTCAATTCCAATAATAACGACAATAATCCGATTCGACGACGGGCGGGTCCGTGGCATACGTAAAGTCCACCGAACAGACCCACAGCCCGTCGTTGAATCCATCCAACGACGGGCTTTTTTATTTCCCTGCACGAGGGTCGGACAAAATTCAATGCTGTGAAAATACGAAGCTTATGGCCTGTTGCTTTTCTGTAGCCGCACCCTTTAGGGTGCGCCCAGCCCCTCAAACGCAGGCTGAAGCCTGCGACTACAGGAAAGGCGTCGCGGCTGGATGTGGCGAAATCAGATGATCTATCTGATTATTTTACAGGATCTTTAATTTTGTCGCGACCCTCTTGCACACCAAAGGAGAACCCGCTCATGAAACGCACGCTCATCTCTCAACTGGGCCAACATATTGGTCACCACGTCACCTTAAAAGGCTGGATACACACCCTCCGCGACCAGAAACGCATGCAATTCCTCATCCTTCGGGACCACACCGGCCCCGTCCAGGTCGTCCTGAGAAAGGCTCAACACCCCGGCCTGGCGGAAACCGTCTCGGGCCTCACCCGGGAATCTGCTATTTGCATCACCGGACAGGTCGCCGAAAACCCGCACGTCAAACTGGGCGGCATCGAAATCCACCTCACCGGGCTCCATATCGAAAACCGGGCCGTCTCTCCCCTCCCCCTCGACCCTTTCAGCGAAACCCGGCCCAACCTGGACAGCCGTCTCGACTGGCGTCACCTGGATCTGCGGCGTCCGGAAAACCGCCTCCTCTTCCGGGTCCAGACCACGGCCGAAATGGCCATGCGAGAATACTGGTGTTCGGAGGGCTTTATCGAAATCCACTCCCCCAAACTCATGGGCAGCGCGAGTGAATCCGGCGCCGAACTCTTCGCATTGAAATACTTCGGAACCACCGCCTATCTCGCGCAGTCCCCCCAGTTCTACAAACAGATGGCCATGGCCGCCGGATTCGACCAAGTCTTCGAAATCGCACCCGTATTCCGGGCCAACCCCTCGTTCACCTCCCGGCACGATACGGAATTCACCAGCGTCGACGTCGAAATCTCCTGGATCGAATCCCACGAGGACCTCATGGCCTTCGAGGAGCGCTGGCTCCGGCACGTGCTCAAAGCTGTCAAAAACGCACACGGGGAGGAACTCTCAAACACCTTTGGGGTCAACGTCAAAATCCCCGAAATCCCTTTTCCCATGATCACCCTGGCCAAAGCCGTCGAGATCCTCGCCGGGCAGGGCCACACACCCGAAAAACCGGGCGACCTGGACCCCCGGGGTGAGCGGCTGCTCGGAAACCACATCCTCAAGACGTTCAACCACGAGTTCGTCTTCCTGACGGACTATCCGGCATCTATTCGGCCTTTCTACCACATGCGACACGCGTCCGGCCTCACCAAAAGCTTCGACCTCCTGTGGAAAGGCCTCGAAGTCACCACCGGCGCCCAGCGCGAACATCGCCACGAGGCCCTGGTATCCCAGGCATTGGAAAAAGGCCTCCGCCTGGAACCCATCCGGTTTTACTTAGACTTCTTCAAATACGGCTGCCCGCCCCACGGCGGCTTCGGCTTCGGCCTCACCCGGATGCTCATGGTCATGCTCGGCATCCGCAACGTACGGGAGGTCACCATACGTCTACCGGGGACCCAAAAGGCTCTATCCCTAATACAGCGCTCGAAAGCCCTTGACGGCCGGACCCTTTTTACTTATGTTTTGGACGCTGGATCTTATTCTTTTCCACCAGGACCAACCGTATCGACCGCATAGGGGTGCCGAAAGGCTGAGATCACACCCTATGAACCTGACCTGGGTAATGCCAGCGTAGGGAAGCGGATTTGAATGATCTGATAACACCTGATTCAGCGGTGTTTCGGGGCCGTTTCCCTACAGGAAGCGGCCTTTTCTGTTGCGCTGCACACCAGATCATGATCACCAGATAAAGGAGGTAGACCGATGCGCCAGACAGCCGACGCCACGCCTAAGAACGGCAAAAATTCGAGCCGCAGTACAGGAAACGGCGGAACGTTCCCCAACTCTGAAAAGGTCTACGTCAAAGGCGGGGCCGGTGTAGGGGTTCCCGCCCGCAAAATCACCCTCTCCGGTGGAGAACCTCCCTTCTACGTATACGATACAAGCGGCCCCCAGGAGCACGACGTCCGCAACGGCCTGCCTCCACTGCGCCGTCCCTGGATCGAGGCCCGGGGCGACGTTGAGGAGGTCGAACCGACCAGCAGGCCGGACCGCTCCGATGCACCCGAAATCCCCGAAGGCCTGAGGCGCAAAACCGTGCTGCGCGGCCGGGACAACGTCACGCAGATGCACTACGCCCGGCAGGGCGTGATCACCTCGGAAATGGAATTCATCGCCATCCGCGAAAACGTGGACCCCGAATTCGTCCGCGCCGAAGTCGCCCGCGGCCGGGCCATCATCCCCGCCAACATCAACCACCCCGAAAGCGAGCCCATGATCATCGGGCGCAACTTCCTGGTCAAAATCAACGCCAACATCGGCAACTCCGTCGTCACCTCCTCCATCGAGGAAGAGGTTGAAAAGCTCCAGTGGTCCGTCCGGTGGGGCTCCGACACGGCCATGGACCTCTCCACCGGCAGTGACATCCATGAAACGCGGGAATGGATCATCCGCAATTCCCCCGTCCCCATCGGCACGGTCCCCATCTACCAGGCCCTCGAAAAGGTCGGCGGCGTGGCCGAAGACCTGAACCTGGACATCTTCTTAGATACCCTCATCGAGCAGGCCGAACAGGGCGTGGACTACTTCACCATCCATGCCGGCGTGCTCCTGCGCTACATCCCGCTCACCGCAAATCGGGTCACCGGCATCGTCTCCCGGGGCGGCTCGATCCTGGCCAAATGGTGTCTGTCCCATCACAAAGAGAACTTCCTCTACACCCACTTCCGCGACATCTGCGAACTCATGAAACACTACGACATCTCCTTCTCGCTGGGAGACGGCCTGCGCCCCGGCGCCATTGCCGACGCCAACGACGAGCCGCAGTTCGCCGAACTGGAGACCCAGGGCGAACTGACGAAGATCGCCTGGGAGTACGACGTCCAGGTAATGAACGAAGGCCCGGGACACATCCCGATACACCTGATCAAAGAAAACGTGGACAAACAGATGGACCTCTGCCAGGAGGCCCCCTTCTACACCCTGGGCCCCCTCACCACCGACATCGCGCCCGGCTACGACCACATCACCTCCGCCATCGGCGCCGCCATGATCGGTTGGTACGGCACCGCCATGCTCTGCTACGTCACGCCCAAGGAACACCTGGGCCTCCCCAACCGTCAGGACGTGAAAGACGGCGTCATCGCCTACAAAATCGCCGCCCATGCCGCCGACCTGGCCAAAGGCCACCCCGGCGCAAAGGCCTGGGACGACGCCATCTCCAAAGCCCGCTTCGAGTTCCGCTGGGAAGACCAGTTCAACCTCTCCCTCGACCCCGACACCGCCCGGGAGTTCCACGACGAAACCCTCCCGGCCGCAGGCGCCAAAGTGGCCCACTTCTGCAGCATGTGCGGCCCCCACTTCTGCAGCATGAAAATCACCCAGGACGTGCGCGACTACGCCGCACAGAAGGGCCTCGAAGCCGACCAGGCGCTGGAAATCGGCATGGAGGAGAAAGCAGAAGAGTTCAGGGAGAAGGGCGCGGAAATCTACCAGAAGGCGTGAGCAGAGGATAAAGCAATAACACAATCGGCGATCCGGAATACAGACCGGATCGCCGATTTTTATGATGTTGAAATTCAGACGGATTGATGCGGTCTGTTTATGGCCGCCTGCCCCGGAACCGCCTGCGCTGCGAGTAGCCCGACATATGAACGTCCTGGTCAGGTTTCACGTCCTGCCCATCCCCATCCACCTTGAAGAAAGCGCCGTGAATCACGCGCTCCTCGTACACCAGCGCAGACCCGATCGCCTTTGACCCTTCGAACCGGTAGTCGTAGCCTTCCCCGGCGGACTCGAACCGGCTCTCCTTGCACCTCATCGCCTCCTGCAGGAACGCGTCCGCCTTGTCGGTAGAAACCTCTCCGTTGTGCTTCGAGTCCCGCACCAGAGCGTCCATCGCATAACTCTTCACAAGCTGTGGATGAACCGTCCTGTACGCCGCCTCACGGGAAAGCAGATCCAGCCCCACGGCTTCTCCGTTGATAAAAACCAGGCACCCTTTCTGCCCCGACACGAATTCAAACGCCTTCAGATACGCATCCAGGTCTTTCTCTTTTGCCGTGTACGCATCTCGCATCGCCCCTGTCTCAGAGGACGTTCCCCCCTCTTCGTGCAGCTCTGCAATATCGGCCCAGACCTCGCTCTGGTCCGACCTGGCGCCCCTTCCCAGCATGTATGACCTGGATACGCCAAGCGATTTGCTCGACCTGACGCTGGGAGACATCACGATGTCGGAATAGCCAAACGTCGGCGAGGAATAGCCCCAGCGCCCCTGCTCGGTGCAGCTTACAGGGACCGTCATTTCTGACTTCGGCTTCAGCAGAATGGAGGTATTCAACACCCGGTTCTGCTTGGCCCCCATCAACTCTTCGCCGTCCAGCATCAGCACAAACTGCTCCGAACGGTTGATCACCTTCAATTCAGGCACAGACCCGGCCCGATCCACCTCGGTAATCGTAATCAGCTCCCGGTCCAGCGCCTCTTTCAACATCACATATTCCGGTCCCCGTTTGCGGATGTAAACAGCGGAACAATCCCCATGTTCTTAAACGTCTGCATCTCCCCAAACGTCAGTCCGGTCAGGTAACTGATGATAATTGCGTCCATCTTATCCTCCCTCTAAGTTATGTATCGCACCGACAGCCTTCGACTGCCGGCTGATTGAGATCCCGGTCCACCGCGTCTGGCCGCTCCCGAATCGGCCGGTTCCGGTGCTGCCGGGTCATTTCTATGGTGTCCGTGGCGGTCCAAAAATTGAGGATGTGGAGCCCCCTCTCCACACCGAACAATCCGATGAGACTGTGGATAGCTTCAGGGGACATCGTGTTATCTCCTTAACCTAACCCGACTTCAGTTTGCGGATTGTGGATCATCCGTTCGGGGGTCATGTAATCCAAAACGAAGACCACTCCTTTATCAACGTACCGCACCCGGGGCACCCCGCGCCCTCCTCGGGCCACCTGGAAACGAGACTGCCGGACCTGCCGCAGTGGGCGCACCTCATATCCTCAAGAGCCAGCTCATCTTCGCAGCCTTCAAGCGTTCGTATAAAACAAACGGTTCGCTCCCGCCGAAGCGCGTGACAGGTATCGCACGCAATCCATTCGGCATAAGAGACCATGTTGAGATCTGGAGCGTCTGGCTTTGCAAAAACCGGCGCCGGCTGCGCGACCAACCGGTCCGGCAGTTGATCGGGCGGCAGAGTAAATGATGAAACCGTCCTTTCAGGCAGCCCTTCGGGAAGGTCAACATCCGTCACCGCGAGTTCAACCGCGTGCATTGTCCCGCACTCGGCGCAGACCATCAACGTCTTTGCGCCATAGCCCGAACTGAAATCGTGATAATGGTACCACCCGACGCTAAAAGAAAGCTGGCACCTCGAACAGGTATAATCGGTCGGCATGGAATACCCTCCCGGGTTTGAAAGTGAGTTACCTGGTGATTGCCTCTGTCACCAACGCCTCCGGAGCCCCCCACGCGGCCTCCGGGGCCGAAGTGATGATGGGCGCTCCAACGGCGAATTTGCGCAAGCGTCCGACCAGCTGCACACCCTCGGGATCGGCGGTGAGCTTACGATCGACGATAATCAGATCGAAATGCGCCGACATCGCCCTGGTCAGGGCCTCTTCGCAGTCGGTCGTCAGCGTGACCTCGTACCCGACGTCCTGAAGCAGTTCCTGAATCGTATTCAGAATGCGTTCGTTCCGGTGTACAACCAGAATTCGGATCCCCATTTCCAGCTCCTTCCCCCTCCTTGGGAACGCCCTGAGCGCCAGGGCCGTCCTACGGACTTCCTCTCTTTATGATGGCATAGACAGGGCTTTTTCACCGACCGGACGCCCAGCCGACGCCCCTGCGCCTGTCCATCGTACTCCAGCACCCCCCGGATCGGCCGCCCATCCAGCGCCGCCCGGGCCTCAAACGCCATCAGCGCACCGGCCAGCGCGCTGGACGTCACCACCGACGGCTCGGGCACGCCCGCGCACCGGGCGCGGTATTCTTTCTCTCCCACCGCCTTTGCCACCGTCGCTACCCGAAGCGAACACTCCAGGCAGGGAGATCGGCCCGGTACGTACGCGGCCACATCTGCGCCAAAGGCCGACGTGCCGCTGTTGACCAGCGGCGTTTTCGCATCCAGCGCCCCTCGGTGCAGCAGCGCCCGCGCCGAAAACGTATCCGGCCCGCAGACCATCAGGTCCGCCTCACACGCATCGGCTAAGGTCGCCTCCGTAACCGCCTCTACCCGTCCTTCGGCCTCAATCTCCGGAAACAGCGCCGTGAGACGGTCCGCCAGAGCTGTGGCTTTTGCCGTGTTCAGAGCGTCTCCAAACAGCACCTGCCGGTTCAGATTGGTTGCCTCAACCCCGTCCGGATCGTACACCGTCAAACACATGTCAGACCGGGCGGCCATCCCCAACCCAATGCCGGCCCATGTGCCCAGCGCCCCTGCCCCCACCAGATTAATCCTGGGTGTCTCACCAGGCTGGATCGCTTCTCCGTTGGCAGCGGCCCCGCCCGCCCTTCGGTGCAGCGCCTCGGGGCTCACGTACACCGGACCGTCCGCCGGCCGGTCGTTTGGCCCCAGCCGAAACTGAAGCCGCCGCACCTCCTCTACGATCAGCGCGGCCAGTGTTAAACTCACCAGCGGATCTTCCCGCGCCCCCCAGAACTTGCATAGATCCCGGTGCAGGCGCCGGCCCACCTGGTAGAACCCCACCTGCGGCCCCGCTGCCGCCAGAATCAGATCGATCCCCCGGCGCACCGAAATGCCAACAACCTGCGCTTTCCACCGAAGATCCTGAGAGGCTTCCAGGATCACATCCGGCTTCGGGAGATCGCCCAAAGACCGCTCGCAGGGCACATCGTGCGCAAAATGTACCTCCACCTCCGGGTTCACCCGCCCCAGCGCCTGCGCCCACGTGCGCACCACCGAGCTCCCGGTCCTCACATCGGCCAGCAGAAACCGCCGGTCCGCCTCCTTCACCCGGCCATTCCCCATCAGCACGATTCGCCCGAACCCCATCGCCGTCCCCAGCAGGCTCGCAAACCGCGCCAGCAGCCCGCTGCCCACCACAAGCAGCGTCGTCCCCCTCAACCGCGACTGGTCCCACCCCTCAATAATCTCCTGTCTCGCATACCGATCCATCTTCACATCTCCTTTTGCACAGGCAACCAACCGGTCGCCCCTTCAAATAACCCCGACCCCTATGTTTCTCGATAATACCGGTAAACCGGCAGCTTCTGCTTTCGCGCCTTCCGCAGGCCGATCACAGGCCGCTTCGTCATCTCATCCGGCACAAAGGGCGGCGCTCCCGGCGCCTCGAAATACCCCGCGCACAGCACCAGCCGCGCCGCGTTCAGATACTCCACAATCCCCTCTTCTAAGGGCATCTGCCAGAACCGTTGAAAAAAATCGTAATCGTGGCCCATACACAGCCGCCCTTCGTCCCCATAGCCAAACACAAACGGATGATCGAAACGCTGCATCACGTAAGCGCCCCCCTCCGACAGCACCTCCTGCGGCTCCAGCGAACAGAGCCGGACGCCCACCCGCACACCGTCGAACCGCCGGAATTTGCGGTCGGCGCCTTCCACCACAAAGGGCGGAACCTCCTGGCAGCAGAAAATCGACCCGTCCCGACCGCAGACCACGCTGCGCTCCCGATCCCGATAAAATGGCCTGCCCGCCTTCACAACCGAGGTCAGCTCCCTCCACTCCGCCTCCAGCGCCCGGACCTGCTCCAGAACGAAACCGGATTGGGTCTCCAGCATATGGTTCCGGATCACCGCTCTCAACCGCTTCTTAAAAGTGCCGTCCAGCGTCATCAAGGGGCGCTTCCGATCCGTCTGCACCCTGTATTTTTCACCTTCTACCTGCATGTAACCAATGGTTCGGACACTTTTTATAAGTTGTTGATTTTCAACAGGTTATAAATTTAGCATCAGATTCCATAAACTGTTATTTTTCAATGGCTTATGAAATTTGAACCCCCAGAATTACAAAAACTGTCCGAAGTATTGTGTAACAATACTGTGGACATTTTTTGACCTCAAAGGTCTGTGTAAATCAATAAGTTACGTGACCCATTGTTTTTTAAATCAAAGTTAGCCGATTCCCTGAGTTTGATTAAAAAGCTGTGAAATCATATAGGTGTTGTTTTTAAACGAGTTACGAAATTCGTTGTTTCTAAAACCCCCAAAAAAGTGTCCACAGTATTGATGTAAAAGTCCCCCAGGCGATGATCCCCAGGCACCCAGCTCAGTTCAAACACATTCTGCCCGACCAGCAGCACGTCGCCTCCCAGCGTCTCACCCGCCGGATTGGCCTGCTCAAGCTTCTTTGAAAGCGCTGTTGCAGGTGAGGCCAGCCCCTCAAAAGACCCGTCCAGCGACTTCAGATGCCCCAGCTCTGCGCTCCGGTCCACCTCGGCTTTCACAGAGCCGGCTGTGCGGCGCAGCGCCGGGATCAACCGGCAAAGCACAAACCGGAGCCGCCTGTACAGATCCAGCCGCGTCCTCAGTCCATTCAGGAAATCCGGATCGGACCCGCCCTTCACACAGCGCTTACAGTACGCCTGGATCCGACCCTTCTCCGCGCTCAGCTTCCGGGCGAACAACTCTGAAACCGGCGCCAGCGCCTCCACACGCCGCCGCACGCCGAACAGTGCGGCGAACTCGGGCGCCTCGCGCGGCACCCGCTCGCGGTGCAGCCGGTAAAACCGGCCGTTGAGCACCAGCGAAGCAAACTGCCGCCGCACCCCCAGCAGGTCGGAAAGAGCGAAAAAATCGACCATAACGCGCATCTGCAACCCCCGTTCAATTGCGGAATGCGGATTGCGGATTGCGGAATAGATGCTTTTAAATCCACAATCCGCATTCCGCAATCCCAAATCCCCAACAATCACCCTCCCGCGTGGGGCCGGCTTACCAGAATTTCCAGGTTCTTGCGCCCGTGCAGAATCGTATTCAGCGGCGTCTCCCGCTCCAGCGGTAGATAGCCTTCGGGCGTCTTCATCTCAATCACCGACCGAGGGTCGGCGGCCGCTTCCCGGATGGCCGGAGCCGACCCGCCGGGATCCTCGGCCCTGTGGTCTAAAAGAGCCTGCAGTCCTTCTTGCACCGTCTGCCTGGACAGCCGCGCCCGGGTATCGCTTGACACCGGCACCACCACTTCCTGTCCAATACCGTACTTCAACTTGGGCATGGAGTTGCCCCGTTTTGGTGGAGTGTTTAGGGCTTGGGCTTCAAGCCCGTGTTTGATGCTGTTTTTCATATGTCATCGGTGAGTGGTATGCGATTGATGAATGCCTACGATGGGGATTATACCAGCCCTCAATATACTCAAAAATAGCCAATCTGGCCTCCTTGTGGGTACGAAAACAACGGCGGTCGATCAATTCACATTCGAGGGTGGCGAAAAAGCTTTCACACAGTGCGTTGTCATAGCAGTCGCCTACAGAACCCATTGAGGGACGTATACCCGCCTCATCGCAGCGTTTACCGAAGGCAAGTGAAGTATACTGAGATCCCTGGTCGGAGTGGTGGATCACCCCACAAGGATGACGCTGCCAAAGTGCCATATTCAAAGCAGACAAAACCAACTCACTCTGGAGCGTCGAAGCCATCGTCCAGCCCACGACTCGGCGGGAAAAGACATCGATAACCACAGCAAGATACAGGAAGCCCGCCCAGGTTGGTACGTAGGTAATATCGGCCACCCAGAGTTTATTTGGGGCTTCAACAGTGAAGTCTCTCTTGACCAGATCAGGGGCTTTTTGAGCCTTTTTTCCCTTACGGGTGGTTCTGATACCCTTTCGACGGCTCACCCCGAAGATACCAATCTCAACCATCAGACGGGCGACACGCTTTTTGCCTATACGGATGCCTAATGCTGCCAGATCTTCCCAGATTCTGGGGGCTCCGTAGGTAGAATCAGAACGGGCATGAAAAGCCTTAATCTGTTCCTTGAGATCCGCATCGACCTTTGCTCTTGGCGATGGGGGGCGTCCTCGCCACGCATAATACCCACTGAGGGAGACACCCAGGACTCGGCATTGCGTGGTAATTGGCCATTTTGCCTGGTGCGCCTTCACGAACTGGAAGGCTTTCTGGGGATCGTGTTGGTCTCCTGAGCGAACCAGGCTGCTGCTTTTGACAAGATCTCACGCTCGATGCGTAACTGCTTAATCTCGCGACGAAGACGGCGCAACTCCTCTCGCTCATCACTGGTCAGACCGTCTTCTCGAAGGCCCTCGTCTCGGTCGGCCTGTACCACCCAGTTCCGGATCGTCTGGTCTGAGGGCTCGAACTCTTTGGCCAGCTCTCCTGGCGTACGACCGGCTCGAACCAATTCGACCATTTGCTTTTTGAACTCAGGTGGATAAGGTGGACGTGTTGGCGGCATAGTGGATCTCCTTTCTCCCAAGAGATAAGGTACCCACCGAAACGGGTCAAGTCCAGTTCGGATAGGACCAGAGGGAGCTTTTTGCGCTGCTTCGAGCGTGGAATACGGTTGATGTCCCAGTGTCTTTGCAGCGTGGTCTCATACAGGAGCCTGAGGGCTGAATAGGTCTGGCTGACATAGGACTGAGACAGTCCCCTTTCTGTGATGAGGTGGTGTAGATAGGCACGGATCTCTTCCTCGCCCATGTCCTGGAGTGAGCGATCAAAGTGCTTGATGAAATGACTCACGTGATACCAGTAGGTCTTTTTGGTCTGGGGGAGGAACCCCCTCAGATCCATGTCCATTTCCATCCGCTGGCGTAGGTCTTTCATGTCTTCCTCCTGGGTTTGAACGGTGTAAAGCGCAAACTTCACGAATGGAGAAAGATAGGGTCTACGTCGGCGGATAAAAAAAACCTCCGAGAAGGGTTCTCGAAGGTCTGGCAATAAAGGCTATGCGAAGCTAAAAAGGTTGGGGCTACCACCAAACTGCCGCGAAGCGGCTTAGTTCAACAGCAAACCTGCGGCTGCGCTTGTCATCCGGTTTGCATAAACCAAAAGCGCAAACCGGCTGCCAATGCTCGACCCAACCCGCCCAAAAAGCCGGGCGGGTTCGCAGGTTTGCAGGACGTTAACTGAAATTGGCGCAAAGGTAAAAACCACCCCACCCCTGTTTATGGCGGGCAAACCCAAAAAACTAACCCGGTGCCCCTTGCCCCGATGTCACCTAGACTTCTGAATTATTATCCATCTGAAGGAGATTACCAAGAGTGCAGCGCACCATTCGCTATCAGGCGGCTATCATCGAAAACGATCATTTGCTTTTGTTGAAAGTCAACGACCGTGCCAGCGGCCAAACCTTCTGGGTAATCCCAGGTGGTGGTCGAGAGCCAAACGAAACTGAAGAAGAATGCGTTCAGCGTGAAGTTCACGAGGAAACCTACCTGTGTGTCGAAGTAGATCGTGTGATTCTTGATGAACAGGCTACTCCCGAAGACACGATGTATCAACGGCTTAAAACGTATAGGTGTCGGATTGTTGCCGGCAAACCACGGCCAGGGATTGAGCCGGAGTTCGACACCGCAGACCATGTCACTATTGCAGAGGTCGGATGGTTTGATCTGCGCGACCCCACCACCTGGGATTCACTGGCATCGAACGACCCTATCACATACCCCTTGTTACAACGGCTCAGGTCTGCGTTAGACTACACAGCAGAAGTATGAGGAGTTACAGGTTGAAGGCGATTTTGCAGAACGTCTATGCGGGGGTTGAATCTGAGTTCTGAAAGAGAAAGACAAGGAACAGCACACCGAATGTGCCCGCTGTATGTTGGCCCCGCTATGGGCTTCGCCGTGAAGAGGGCCGCGCCAACTACAGTTAACACCAGATGCCCGGACCACCCCTTTCCCAGCCTCCCCCAAACGGCTGCGAGTGATTGATGGGCTGAACGTAAAAACAACCAATCTGTTTCCTGAGACGCAGCCGCATCGGGCATCTCAAACGTTATCTGCCATCCAAACAGACAGGAGAATGTTTGAATGTCTTTGAGCATCGATGAGATAATCTGGGGACATTACTTTCAATTTCTGGATCTATCTGTATCACCGGATGATCAGGAAGTTCTTGTGGTGTTTGGGAATCGGGATATGCCCCACGATAGCTATGTGCTCGACGAAATGAATAGGTCGATGTGGAAATTACGACTTTCTGATGGTCAAGCTTCTCAACTGGCTCCACCAGAGGAGGATGCCCACGTGCCCTGCTGGTCTCCAGATGGGACCCAGATTGCCTATCTGTCACGCCGTTCAGGACAAACAGAAATCTGGACCATGAACCGTGATGGGACAGAGGTTCGCCAAGTCACGCATTCCAACTTTCCGACGCAGAATCCTTTTGATGGCTCCAGTCTTTATTGGTCTCCTGATGGATTGAGCATTGCTTACACCGTTGTCCCCAATGGAGGCATATCTGCACTCAGGGCCCAGGATACCTCGAAGGAATTAGGAGAAAGCCTGGGCCTTGACCAAATCATCGTGTACCATTCTATGTCAGATGAGGAAAGGCTAGAACGCTGGAACCATCCTCTTCCGCTCGAAGGCGCTGTATATATAATCGATCTTCATTCTGGTCGGAACCGCCAGCTTGCGTTCCAGTCTGGGGAAGGTTTTCGAATAATTGGTTGGTTTCCTGGCCACGACCAATTGCTGGTGAACGTGGGTTCGGAACTCAGAGAAATCACCGTTTCTACAGGAGAAATGCGTGGCTTGTACTCGGGACCTGTTGATTTGGTAAACCTGACCATGAGCGATATACGCCTGGCCCGCCTTTCTGAATCACATCTCGAAATCGGCTCTGTGGAAAACGGCGGCTATAATCAGGAGTATTCTATAGAAGTGCCTGGATATGAAACATCCCTCGACGCCTGGTCTCGAGATGGGTCCAGACTGTTCGGCAGAACGCAAGATGGAGTGACCACTTACCTATTTAGGGTGCCGACTCGGTTTTACGTAGATGTTTTCTGTCTATGCTGCATCGGCATAGTCAAGGAGTTCATCATTGGCATATCGAACCTGTTTATACTGATTCCAGAAAGCATCCCATCGTTTTGACTTGACGTAAGTGCGTAACTGCAAGATGCGTTGTCCTCCCTGCCAGGACCATTGCATACCCGATCGACAAAGCCTTGTCTTGACCAGGGTCTTGCAGGCCGCTTCGACGGGTCCCGAGCCAATGGGCAGACCCCTTCGACGAAAGTCAGCATAGGCCATCCGGTGTTTGTTCCGAAAGAAGAAGGTTCGTTCTGTTTCCAGGTCTTCCAATCGTTTTTGACCCAGCCTTCGGCGGCTTTTGTAATAGTCGATGGAGCGAATAAGGGTTTCTGCTGCGCCATCTTGGGTCAGCAGTTTGTGGTGGTAGGTTTCATACCAGCTTTGCGCTTTTGCTGATTTTTTGCCAAACAGGAGTTCGGCAGCTTCAGACAGATGTTCTGTGGTGTGATAAAAATCCACCAGTTTTTCATACCCGATGAACCGAGGAGTGGTATCAGCATATTTCCACAACCCTCGTGCCCCATCACACAGGAACACTTTTCCGACCTCATCTTTCAGTTGTCCTTCGATATGATCGAGTTCTTCCTCAAAGCGTATCTTCAACGTTTGACCACCCTCTTCGGGCATTTGTGCCACATACCGAGAGACCAAACGCTTTGGTGGGGTGCCGTCCTTTGGAGGTGCCCCATAAAAGGACAGGCTGCCCACCAGGGCCTGTTTGAAACTGGTCGGACTTTCTTCGGACGGTTTTTCCCCCGGCCTCTCTTGTGGACGCCCGCGTTTTTTCCCCGGCTCATCCAGCCTGAGGTGGGTCCCATCCAGGCTGGCCACCATCACTTTTGTCCCTTTGGGGTTCTCCTCCTCCTGACGGATCGACCGGTTGAGTGTTTCATCCATCTCGACCAGCCACGCTCCCGTCTCTTCTGTGATGTGTTTGACCGCTGTGGCAGAAGGCTGAAACAGAGCCGTCTTTTCCAGCACAGAAACGGTTTCCTCCGGCGTGATCAAGCTCACCGTGAACAACACCGCTTCACGAACTTCCACGGTGGCAAACTCACCGACCATTCCCCACATCACATCCAACGGCACATAAGAAGGCCCCCCTTCATCGGCCTGAAACAGATTTCGAGAAAGCTTCATCTTCCCAAAGGGGGTCAAAAACGTCTTCTCACTTTGTTGCTTAAACCGATACAGCACATTCTCGACCTGTTTTGGGGCCTCATCCACTTCGTAGGCTTCCAAAAATGTGCGAAGCGCTGCGATCCCACAAGCCTTGAGGGCTTCACCAAGCCCACTTGTGACCTGTTCTGCCAATTGAGGCGTCAAACTCTCCAGGTCCAAATTTTCGCAATGGGCGCTCAATTTTTGCTTAAATTCCCAGGTGGCGGCTTCGATCATCTCTGCGAGGTCCATCTTGGGCTCCTTTCCCGTATCTATACAACCTTATTGTTTTCAGTCTGTTGTATGATCGGGATTTGGAGCCTTTTTTGCAACTCATTTACGTAAATTCAGAGCAGCACCCTTTTTTTCATAGGTGTAACGCAAACCGCCGGTTAAGCTCACTTTGTCTGTCAGATGCACATTCCCGTGAAAATACCCGGCAACCGAATTTGTCTTCACATTCCCGGGGGTTTCCCCATGGTAATTGGGGATTGCAAACGTCGGCCCAAGGTTGTAAAACAGTTTTGTTGCGGCCTTCTGGTAAAAGTAATAGAGTCCAGTTACAAAATCGACTGTCTGGCCGAGGGGGGATGTCAATCGGATTTCTTGAGTGGCATGGCGGTTTTGCTGGTTGCGTGAGACCGCTAAAATAAACTGGTTGGTGTAGTCGTCATCCAGGAGATTGTCGACGTCAGACGTGCTGTAAGAGGACATGGATTTGAGGGCATAGCCGCTGGGAAATTCATAATCCACGGACAACGAACCGGAGAACATATCGCGACTGAAAAATTCATCGGCATCGTGGTTCACCTCTCGTGGGTCGGGCGCCAGGTCCACCTCCGGGCTGCCAATTGCAACGAAGAAGGTGCCGCTGGTTCGTTCGGTCAGACCGTCGATGTTCAGGTTCAATTCGAGTGCCTCAGAGGCCAGGTAGCGAAGCTGGAATTTGCCGCCAAGCGTGTTCTGTCCATTGAGGTCTTTCCCATTGTGAAGGTTTTTGATAAATCCGTTTCGGTTCAGCTTTTTTGCGGCGATTTTTGCAAAAAGCTTGTTCTCAATAAGCGGGACATTCAAGATAATCTTCGGCTGGATGTGCCTGAAGTTTCCTGCTTCGATACTGAATTTTCCCTGGAACAGGCCATTGGGTTTTCGCGTGGTCAGACTGATCGCGCCCGAGACCGTGTTTTTGCCGAACAGGGTGCCCTGAGGTCCCCGGAGCACTTCGACCCCTTCGAGGTCCAGAAGGTCCTGGTTGACCGCCACGGATCGACCGGCATAGATGCCATCGATATAAACACCCGCCCGAGCTTCGTGCCCGATATTTCGGGAGTAATCGCCAATACCCCGAATGTTCACCTGTGTGTTGCCATTGGTCTGGGTTCGAGCAAATTTCAGATTGGGCACGGCATACTCAAGGTCATGAATCCGGTCTGCGCCCCGCTGCTCAATTGTGGACACGTCGATGGCCGTTATTGAAATCGGTACTTTTTGCAGGTCTTCCTTACGCTTCCGGGCGGTGACCACGATTTCTTTGAGTTCGTAAGGGGACACGGACAGCCGGATGTTCACCTCAACCGATTCATCCACAGAAACCACGACGTTTTCAACCGTTGTTTCCAGGTAGCCGACAAAGGTGACTTTGAGGGTGTAGGCACCCGGTGGAACATCCAGTATGGTGTAGCGCCCTTCGGCATCTGATAACGCGCCCATTTTTTCGGTCAGATTGGAGCCAATCAGTTCGATGTTGGCGCCGGGCAAGGATTCGCCGGTTTCCCGAGCGATGACCTGGCCTGTGATGCGGCCGGTTTGCGCCCAGGATGGCGTGGCCAGCAGCACAACGAAGAGAAACGCAAACAAGGCAAACGGCGAACACGAAACTCCCTGCCTACCGTCCGCCAATGGCCGATGGATGTCTCTTATGCATTCCCTCATAAGCATGTCCCCAATGAAAGGATGTCCCGTCCCCATCTCGGACCTAAATATCCTGTGCTGTTTTCACGGAAAGAGCGCCCGAATACTGGGAAAGTCAAGTAGATTTACAGGAAACGATCTGCGGTCTTTTGTTTTTTGCGGCCAGGACGGCCGCCTGTTTTTGTGCCGCATGTCCGTTAACTACGGGATTACCGAAACCGTACAGTACTACCTACCAAATCTATCTATCTCCCGCCTTTCGGTAACTCCTCCCTTTGAGTCCTTTCTCCTGAACCGGTTCGCAGATCCCTCCTTATAGAGACACCGTTTTTAATCAGAACCCTCCTCTTTCTCATCCATCAGAGCATCCAACGGGCCTTGAATCTTTGCAATTTCCTGTGTAGCGATGCTGATTCTCAACGCAAACGGGGCACCCCTCACCTGTCCGAGTATGCCCTCAATTCCAGGTCCTGCAAGGACTCCCCATCCCTATCTCGGACCCTCACGTATACGCTTCTTGTGGCGGCAATGTACGGAACGCAGAACGGGAATGCAATAGAAATGCGAGGAGGAATGGGGCAGGTAGGATAGCAGTGTGGTTGATTCAGTGGTGGGTCGCGTTCGTGAGGTCAGGAGCGGGCAAGGTAGGCCAAGTCCACCGGATAACACCTCTCTCCGGACGGATCGTTTCACACCCCGTCAATGAGGTGGTCGGAAGGCCGAAAAGCGTGGAGAACGGCGGAGAATGCCCAGAAACGCGGGATAATGGTGTTGGTGAGGTTGAGGGAGGATCTGCTGCTCAGCCGCCCCCGCCCTCTCCACTCCCATCAAAGCCAGCTTCACCTGCACCGCTCCCTCCAAAACGTCCCCGCTCCTGCTTGACTGACTTATCCCGGCAGCGTAGCGCAGGATCAGGCCGTGCAGGTGGTCCAGGTCGGATATGAGTTGTTGGCGCAGAATTTCAGGGTCAAACATGATCGCACCCTCCTTTCTGCCTGGATTACAGACGCAAAGAGGGTGCCAAGGCGATAGATTTTGGATGGAGGCGTGGTATGTGCAGGTGACGTAAGGGGTTACGTTATAGGCGTGGGAAGAGGGTGCCGAGGGTGGGATTGAAAGATCAGTTCAATTCGGCGTGGCCGAGGTGAAAGGGCTGTTCCCTCCGCCGTATTCACAACGGGTTACTGAAACGGGCGGGTGAATACCTCTGGTCTGGTTGGGACATAGTCACCCCTCTTCCATTTCAGGCGCTGGATTCTTGTCACATTACCCGTGTCGTCAACTATCTCTCGTTTGAACTCAAGCGAGAAGCCGCCGACCGAGGGGTCATTGATGTGCCTAACTGCCCAGTCTTCCGGCCCAGATTCCCAATGCAGCCTCATCTTGCCGTTCCATCGAGTGATAACAATTCCTTCGGTTGGCGGATTGTCTGGGATGAATTCGGATCGAACAGCCTCCGACCACCAGTCATTGGAACCTGTATCAATGGCGTAAAATAGAAAATCGTCCTGAACCCAGACATACGCACGACCCCAGGAGTTGAGGTATTCGACCTTGCCAAAACCGGCAAGGCTATCGACTGCTGAATTCAAGACGAAGAATCGGTTGGCATCAAGTATGTCGGGGAATTTGGTTTTTGCAGGCGGGCCTCCGTCGGAGGCGAAAATTGTATCCGTCTGGGAAACGAACACGGTATCTATTCGGGAAACGAACACGGTATCGGTTCGGGTCACAAGCACCGTATCTATTTTTGTGGTCTGTCCACCTGGCTCAAAAGGATCACCACTCTTGCCAAAGTTCCTCGCCAGGATGACGAAATCCGAAAATGCGACAATTCCATCGCCATCCAGGTCGCCCTGGATCGGTTCAGCAGACGCGTCGGATATTCCCAGAAGCATCACAACAGCAATCAACATCACAACAGCAATCAACAGGTGGCTTATTGAAGTAGTTCTCATACGCACCTCCTTGTCTCCTTCGCCATAAACAGAAAGGCCGAACACCACGGGCAATCACAGCCTGTGACATTCGGCCTATTGTTTTAAGCCGGTCGAATACCACAGGCTGCGCTCTAATACCAAAGCCGGTATCAGGTCCGGTCCTTTCGGATACCGGAACCATAGCACCCGACCGACTGGAAGCACAGCACGCCTATTGGCGGCTGTTTTTGTCTTCCAGCCAGTCGGCTTTGGTATTTAGAGCGCAGCATAAAGATACAGCGATGGCCTAAAGAATGGCAAGGGAGAAATGAGGTTACCGTATTCCCGTTGACAGGAGGGCGTATGATGATTATAATAGCGGTGAATCAGCAACACGACATACGAGACAGCGAGAAGATGGGTTACTGTGAATTATTGGGGGCAGATGGGGATGTGACGGTTTGAGGTCTACCGAGATCCAAGTAGAGTTTCTGCTCTATTGGAGCGGCACCAAAGCATAATGACAAAGCCCTCAGTCTTGATCTGATCTGGACACTGAGATTACGACGGTCCTGATCAGGTCGGAGGATAGGAAAAAGTGAATCTGATTGAGCATCTTGAAATGGACGATTACAACGCCAGGAGCACGTTGAGGGCGCTCGCCAATACAGACCACGCCTTGCCTGAAACACTTGACCATTGTGCTCTAGTCTTCGAAACAATATCGGAGTCATACTCTAAAGGGGCAAAGGACGACGATGACATCGACCTTATTAACGAAGTCATGAGAGAAAAGGGTCTTGACTCTTACGAGGAAGTATTTTCCTTGGTTGAGGAAGGGGAAGAAGGAGTCGAAGATGCGAAGCTTGCCCTGAACCGGTCATGGTCTAGAAGGGCAAGGGGAATCCTGCTTCAGCATTCCTATCGGGCGTACATGTTTTCCGTGACGGATCTTCTTCGCCTGCGGATGACGAATGCAGTTGGCTATTTAAGGGAGCAAATCGAGTCGTTTGGTCTTATGCGGGCGATGATGAGTGACCCAAGTATTGCGAAAGAATGGTTCGACATAAGGTCTGACCAGCAGGGGCGAAGGTTTTTTCACAGAACCAGGAATATGATTAACGATTATCGGGATGCATATGACCTTCAGTTTGCGTGGAATGTCGCCTCAGGGTCATCGCAGCATGTCCGTTTTGCTAGTATAGCCTTAGGATTCACTAGCGAAACATTCTCGGAGGGCGGAAGGACAGTTCAAAGAATCAAAGTTCCATTTCAGGAGTTCCAGCCCGAAAAACCAGAATCCCTAATTCTCAGGTTGCTCACGATCCTCAGAACGCAGGAAAGACTATTCGGTTCAGTTCCCCAAGTGTTACCTGAGTCGTACAACAAAGAGGTGGGTTCTTCAATTTCGGATTTTCGGTCGATGGTGGACAGACTTTGGCAGAAAGTCCCAAGATGGTTTCCTGATCAAGTGGAAGAATGGCAACAGATTGAAGACGAAAGATAGGACCATTATGGGCTGGGTTCAAACAGTGATTACTCTAGTATCTTTGTTAGTTGCAGCCTTGACTACCATATCAAAGATACTGTGGTCAAAAGAGTTCCAAAAGGCCAAGGCGGCGGAACTTGCAGCGAAGGATGCGATTATAGCCGAAAAAGACATCCAGATACAGTCAAAGGATCAGCAGATTGAATTTTGGAAGTCCCTTGCCCCAAAGCCGCTTTGGGAGCAAATGTCGAGTATGCAAAAAATTGCTGAACACTCAGAACGCCGGAGAGCACTAACCGAAAGGAAACTTGAGGAAAAGACAGAGGAACTGGCTGCTCTGGAACAGAGGCTGACCACGCGTGAACGAGAGGAAATACGGAAGGATCATAGATCCTTATGGCAAAATCGGCAATGATAAGAATAAGAGCATCACCTTGAAGTTCAGTAGTAATCCCCCCCAACAGTTGATCGTAGCACTACGTACGGAGTTCTCCAAATGTGGATTTGCACTGAGAATAAAGCACGACGAACGGACGGATCGTGGGTTACGGCGAGGGATTGGGTTGGAAAGAGGGGAACGGGTGGGATTGGGCGGAGAGAACAACGAGAGCGGCCGAGAGCGGCCTTTTCTTCGATCTTTGGAAGGGTACCTCCCTTTTAACTTAATAGGCCGAGAGAGGACTGGAAACGCCCGTAGAGGGGTGATTCGCGGGCTTCCACGATCAGGGGTTGTATCGACGGAACCGATTTGCCTCCGGTCCAAGAACATACCACCGATTTACCTTTTGGTAGTAACCGGGTCCCCGGCACTAACTGAATGGGAAAACCCGGCAGAGGTTCTGCCGGGTTTTGTTTTAGGTGCGCCTCGCCCAATGGCTCTACTACAATCTGATCACTCTTGGCAGCGGGAGATGCGGGATAAATTCCGGGAGCAGTTTGAAATCATCCGAGGGGATGTCCTCCGGGCAAATTACGGCACCAATCCCTGGCAGGAAAGAGACCAGGTGGTGACCTCGATTTCGTGGATCTCCCGGATAGAGGATGCCAAGGAGAGCCTGCTTCGCAGCCGGTGGGATCTTATAATTGTACCTTTTTCCGCACCCGCTGGATGGGCAGTGCAATTCGCGCCGCTTCGCTCAGGGAGCAGGGGGTGCGGGTGCGGCTGATGGTCTCCCTGGAGATGATCGGTTTTTTCAGCGATGCGCCTCGCAGCCAGAGCTTTCCGATCTTCCCGCTCAGGCTGTTCTATCCGTCCGAGGGGAACTTCATCGCGGTGGTCGGCAACCTGGGTCAAGGGGCTGCGGTGCGCCGGGTGAAGGGGGCGATACGGGATGCCACACCCCTTCCGGTCTATTCCTTCAATGCGCCGGGGTTTATGCCGGGGGTGGATCTGTCGGACCATCTCAATTACTGGAAGGCCGGGTATCCGGCGGTGATGCTCACCGATACCGCTTTCTACAGGAATCCGGCCTACCACACGGCGGAGGATACGCCGGATACGCTGGACTACGAACAGATGGCCCGGGTCGTCCAGGGGGTCTATGCGGCCGTTCTGGCCCTGGCCCGGGAGGAGGACCCGCTATAATACCTGGCTCAGAGGGCTGCGAAGCCACCCCGACGCCAGGTGACCGTCACGAAGGGATGCGTTTACGGGGTAGCGGGAGAACACGCTTGTGCGTATATTATATGTGTTCCCCAAAGAAAATTGTTGATCAATACATTTGTTGCCAACAGGAGGAGGCATGCCTCGGCCCCGGATTCGTTTGCCGCAAGCCCGGATTGAGGATTTCTGTCGCCGCTGGAATATCAGGGAGTTGGCTGTATTTGGTTCTGTGCTTCGTGAAGATTTTCGACAGGACAGCGATGTCGACGTGTTGGTTACATTTACCCCGGACGCCGAACACAGTTTGCTGGATCTGGTGCAAATGCAGGAGGAATTGACGAAAATACTGGGACGCGCTGTTGATCTCATAGAAGAACAGGGCATCCGAAATCCTTTCCGCAGGGACGGCATTCTGAGCACCAAAGAGGTGATTTATGCAGCCTGAAAGCCGGGATTCCGCTTATCTGTGGGATATGCTGGAAGCGGCCCGTGCTGTCAGGGAGTTTGTCGAAGGCTTGACAGCCGAGCAGTTTCTTCAGAATCGAATGGTTCAGGCAGCAGTAGAACGAGAAGTCGAAATCATCGGTGAGGCGGCAAGACGCGTATCCGATCCATTCAAGGAGGCGCACCCTGAAATTCCGTGGCAGAGGATTGTAGGGATGCGCAATGTTCTGGCACACGAATATGGTGAAATTATTCAATCGCGTATGTGGGCATTGACTGTCGATCAAATTCCTGAGTTAATCGTCCAACTGGAGCCTTTAATTCCGCCTTTGCCACCGGAGGCATCTGACAAAACAGAGAACGGATCAAAGTAGAGAGGGGAATCTTGACGCATCTGGGAAGATAGAAAGCAGAAGTTGAATTCAGCATCATGATATCGGCGGCAGATTGAGGACAACAGATCGGCTGCCGTTTCTGTTTCGGGCTGTCGGGGAGCAGGGAAAAGCAGAAGGCGGTGTCTGCTTCGACGCTGGAGCACGAGGCCAGGGAGTATTTCGAACAGGGGTTTGACGACTTTGTGCCCAAGCCTTTCCGTGCCGGACAGGTCTACGCCTGCCTGGCCAAACACCTCGGCGTCGAGTTCGAGTATGCCCAGGAAGCTGTTTCGGCAGAGGAAGCGCCGCTGGACCTGAAGCGCATCACGCTCCCTGCAGACCTCCTGGCGCGCTTGAAAGCCGCCGCCGAGGTCTCCGGTGTCACTGAACTGGAGCAGATTTTGGACGAGGTCGAAAAGCAAAGCCCCGAAGAGGGCCGGCTGGCCGGGCATCTTCGGGGTCTGAGTCAGGACTTTAAGTTGGACGAGATTCTCAGTATCCTGGATCAACTAGAATCTTGACTAAGTGCAGAGGCCGTTTTGCATTATGGCCTGGTGTTGAGAACGGTCCATCCTCCCTCTCTCGGATATCGATCAGGAGTTCCAGGAGAGTAAGTCAGGTGGACCCTTGATTTGCGCGCGTAGAGCCGCGTCAACTCCAACCAGGGTTAGTCCGCGCCTTGCCCCAAAACCTCCATCGCCTGGCGTGGCAATTCTTTGACTTCGCGTTCAATCCGCTCGGCTAATTGCATTTCTGCTATTTCAAGATCATAACGGGCCTGCAAGCGTAGCCATACTGCCCCACTCGTCCCAAAATAACGCGCGAGTCGCAGTGCAGTATCCGCTGTAATAGAACGCTGCCCGCGCACAATCTGACTGATACGTAATGTAGGCACACCCATATCTTTTGCCACTCGGTACCGACTCAACCCTAGCGGCTGCATAAAGTCTTCCAGCAAAACTTCGCCAGGATGCACAGGAGGTAATCTTTTTTTCATATTTCACCTCAGTTGTGATAGTCAACTATAGTATCACAAAACGATAGTATCGTCAAGTGATACGTTGCCCGGCGGTAGCCCTGCCGGGTTTGTTTTTGAGGTATATTAGAAAGTTGTGGACGGGTATAAAAAATGAGCGTATCCTTGAATATCGAATAACCACAAATCCCTCAGCCGAGGGAGAAAGGATACGCTCCATGAAACAATATACAACCTCCCAAGTGGAGAAGATAGTCAGAAATGAAGTGACCCTGAGCCTGGAGGATCTGCTTCGAGCCGGCGCCCGCAAGATGCTGCAAGCCGCCCTGGAGTTTGAAGTGGAGACCTATATCGAAAGCTTTAAGGACGAGAAAGACGTAGGGGGTCGCCGAGAGGTGGTCAGAAATGGTTCCCATAAACCCCGAGAGCTTCTCACGGGTGTGGGCAAGATTCCCATTCGTCAGCCTCGGGTGCTGGATCGGCGTTTTGGACAGCAGTTTACCAGTGCCATTTTGCCCAAATATATGCGTCGGGCGCCTTCCATCGATGCCTTGATACCGGCCCTGTATCTCAAGGGGGTGTCCACGTCCTCTTTCCCCGAGGCACTTTCTGCCATCCTGGGCGAGAATGCCCCGGGGTTATCCCCTGGCAACATTGTGCGGCTCAAACAGATCTGGGATGAAGAGTATCAGGGGTGGAAACATCGGGATCTTTCAGAGAAGCACTATGTGTATATCTGGGCAGATGGCATCTACTTCAACGTCCGTCTGGAACCGGATCGGCCCTGTATGCTGGTCATTATAGGGGCAACCAAGGACGGTCGTAAGGAATTGCTGGCCATCGAAGATGGGCATCGAGAAAGCAAACTGTCCTGGCAGGGCGTGCTCAGAGATCTCAAAAAAAGAGGCCTGAAAGAGGCGCCTGCCCTTGCCATAGGCGATGGAAGCCTGGGGTTTTGGGCAGCGTTGGAAGAAGAGTTCTCCATCACCCGTCATCAGCGCTGCTGGGTGCATAAGACAGCCAACGTTTTGGACAACCTGCCCAAATCTGTCCAGGCCCAGGCCAAAACACGCATCCACGAGATGTATCTTTCACCCACCAAGGAGGACGCCCTCAAAGCCTATGATGACTTCATCGCCCTTTATCAAGCCAAGTATCCCAAGGCCTGTGAGTGCCTGGAAAAAGACAAGGATGTGCTCTTCACATTCTATGATTTTCCGGCCGCCCACTGGCGACACATCAGAACCACCAACCCCATTGAATCCACCTTTGGCACCGTCAGGCATCGCACCCGCCAGACCAAGGGATGCGGTTCTCGAAATGCCACGCTGATGATGGTCTATAAACTGGCCAGCGAGGCGGAGAAAAACTGGCAGCGGTTGCACAGCCACAAGCTGGTTGAACTGGTGGTCCAGGGCGTTGAATTTGAGGATGGAGAAATCAAAAAAGCAGCCTAACTCATCGGGATACGCTCAAATCTCATCCACAACTCTTGACAATATCTCTTTGTTTTTTCGCCGGAGGGCTTGACGAGAAGCTGTTGCGGCAGAGGAGGAAGAGCCGCTGGACCTAAGGGGCACCACCCTCTCTGAAGACCTCCTGGAGCGCCTGAAAGCCGCCGCCGAGGTCTCCGGTGTCACTGAACTGGAGCAGATTTTGGACGAGGTCGAAAAGCAAAACCCCGAAGCGAGCCGGCTGGCCGGGCATCTTCGGGGCCTGAGTCAGGACTTCAAGCGGCTGCACCCAGAAGCCCATTCCCATCTCCTCCAGGACCACGCCTCTCCAGGGGATGGCCCGGGATTTCCGTATGAAATTTCAGTCTTCGTAGACAACGGCTGTGCCGCTGGCGCTCACCATCAGCATATTCCCGCTGCCTCCACCGATCCCTCCTTCATTCCTCGATCTGATCCAAACAATATGGCGGACAGTTTTCTTTGACAAAAAAGTGCCGTTCACGCAGATTAGGTATCATAGACCACCACGTCAACGATACCCTTTATCTGGAGAGACGGCACAATGGAACTGGCAGAAAAGATACTCAAGAGTTTCAAGATTTCCAAGCCTCAAAAAAAGTTTCTGATGGCTGTGTTTACAGCGATCCTAACAGCTCACGGCAAGATCAATTTTCGTAACCTATCGCGTTACTCTCCTTTGTCACAGAAGACGTATTCACGCCAGTTTGCCAAACCCTTTGAATTTGTGGCCTTCAACCGAGCGGTGATCAATGAAAGCCTGGGCAGAGAAAGTGAACGGATCATCGTGTTAGATGCTTCTTTTGTGTCCAAGTCGGGCAAGCAGACCTATGGTCTGGATTATTTCTGGAACGGTTGTCATCGTCGGAGCGAAAAGGGGTTGGAAGTCTCCAGTGTGGCCATCGTGGATGTTTTGAGAAACACAGGCTTTACGCTGTCCGTTCGTCAAACCGATCCTGGAGATGAACGCCAAATGTCTGAGTCTAAGCCTAAACAGGATGTCGTCAAGGTCAATAAAAAGAAAAGGACCGTCAAGAAAAAGGGCACCAAAAAAAAGGGGAAAGCCAAGTCGAAAAAGCAAAGCTCCAAACAGGCAGAAGACGTCGAAACCCTAACAGATCAGTATTTACAGCACCTGAGTGATGTCAAACCCAGCTTGTTAGAGAATGAAAAATATACCGTTGTCGATGGCTATTTTAGCAAGAAGAAATTTGTTGATGGCGTCCGTGATTTGGATCTACACCAGATCGGCAAATTGCGCTGCGACGCCAATATGCGCTATCTCTACACCGGACCAAAACGGGAAAAGGGAAGCGGAAGGCACAAGACCTATGACGGCAAAGTCAACTGGCAGGACCTGTCTCGGTTTTCATATATCCAAACACAAGATGGCATCGCCATTTACAGTCTTGTCTTGAATCACGTCTCCTTAAAACGCAATTTGAAAGCCGTCGTCTTGCTGGATCACACGAACAAGGACAAGAAGAAATATGCGATCTTGTTTTCAACCGACAAAGACCTAAGTGCCAAGACGATTGTCAGATATTACAAAGCGCGTTTCCAAATTGAATTTATTTTCAGAGATGCCAAACAGTTCACCGGATTGTGCGACTGTCAAGCCAGAGATCAAAAACGGCTGGCTTTCCATTTTAATGCCTCTTTGACAACCCTCAATTTAGCCAAAACGGAACACTTACAAGCCCAATCAGATACGAGACCCATACCCTTTTCCATGGCCAGTGTAAAAGCCTGTTATTTCAACACGTATTTTCTCCAGAATATTTTTTTAATGTTAGACCTCGACCTAAATTTGATTAAAAAATCTCCCCAATACCAAAAACTGCGGGATTATGGCAAAATTGCTGCTTAAAAGTGGCCGAACTATTGCCAAAATCTCTTTGATCTTTCTGACTTCATCTTCACAAAGGCGCATAAAAGGTTTCTTCGCTGTCCCTCCACATATCCCGCGAAGCGCAAGAGCGGCCTTCACTGCATCAATGGCACTTGAGACCTGGCATATCTCGAATGCTTTCGCCAACCGATCCTGCAAGGAGAACGCCCGCTCAATATCCCCGGCCAATCCCGCTTCATAGATCTCCACGCACAGTTTCGGAACCACATTGGCGATGGTTAATACTGCTCCTGATGCTCCAAGGAGCACGCTGGGCGCAAGATGAAGTTCTTCCCCCTGGAATACCTTAAAATCCTTCGAGCCTCTGAACCGTCGGAGCAATTCCTGAAATTGAGCAAAGTCGTTGCTGCTGTCTTTGATCCCAACGATCCGCTCTTCCTGGCTTAACTCCTGCACCATCTCCGGGGTGAGGTTAAACTTTGTGCTGAAAGGGTTGTTGTAGAGGAATACAGGTATGTCCACCGAGGAGGTTACCTCCCTGAAGTGATGCAGCACCTCCGATGCCGTATGCGTAAAATAATAGGGTACCATCAGAACCATCGCATCGGCTCCTGAGCCTGCCACCATCCTGGCGCTTTCTATGGTTTTTTTGGTTCCCACCTCGGTGGCATTGGCCAGGACCGGTACCTTACCGTCCACTTCGTCCACCACCACTTCGATGATCCGCTGTCGCTCTGCCGGCGTAAAGGTCGCAAATTCTCCTGTCGATCCCAGCACGAATAATCCGTGTACGCCGCTTTCAAGTAGATATTGAACCAGACGCCGCATTCCCTGTTCATCAAACTCCTCTGTTTCTGTAAGTGGGGTGGCTATGGGAGGGTATATCCCTTTCACCCTTCCTTTCAATTCTTCTAAGTTCACCATCGGTGTCCCTCCAATCAAGGTAAGTCAGACCTCAAGGCCGACTCCGAACTCCGCCCTGAAATCCCGCCAGACATCCGGCGGTACGTCAACGGTAGCGGCCTCATATGCCTCTTCGACCTGCTGCTTGTTCGCGGGGCCCGGCATGACGATGCCGTCGATCGGCGCCGCCAGACAGAACTGCATGGCCAGGTGCCGAATGTTGACGCCGCGATCCCGGCACCAGGTCCACATCGCGTGGGCGCGAGGTTCTCTGTCGGGAATTCTCTGACGCTCCATCTCTGGATCCGGTTCCGGTCCCGCGAGGATCCCTGAGCCGAGGGCACTGGCCAGGATCAGCGCCACGTTGTGCTTGCGGGCCAGCGGGAAGATCGAGCCCGCGGCGGACTGGGTGAGGAGGTTGTAATCCAGGAAGGTGAGGGAGATTTCGATGTGTCCGGTTTCCATCGCACGGCGATGGAATTCGTGAGCGCGCACACCGATCCCGATGTGATCCAGCAGCCCCTCCTCTTTCATCTTGAGAAGCTCATCCAGCGCCCCGCCCGGAGCGAGGGCGTCTTCGATGTCTCTGGGATCGTGGATGAGGACCGAGTCGAAGCGGTCGGTTTTCAGGAGCTGCAAGCTGTTCTCCACGCTCCAGCGGATCGCCTCTGCGGAAAAGTCGTGGCGTTTCTCCGGGTGGGTGCCGGCCTTTGTCTGAAGGTAGACCTTTTCCCTGAGGCCGCCGGCGAGCGCCAGGCCCACGCGCCGCTCGGATTGTCCGTAGAGGGGCGACGTGTCGACAAAGTTCAGACCGAGCTCGATAGCGTGCCGGATGCCCTCGACCGCCTCGTTGTCCGTGACGTCCTTTGTTCCGAAGTAGGCGCAGCCCAGGCCGAGCGCTTTGGGACGCATGCCGGTGAGGCCCATGGTGCGTGTTTCGAGATCAGGCATAGCAGATGCAATCTTTAGTCACGCGGTGGCTACATCAAAAATCTTCCCCAATGCACAGTCTAATTCAAGCGTGCTAACGATGCGCGGTAGCTGCGATCACATAGTCATGAGATTGAATCGTACGCACGCAAATATATGCGATTTAAAGCTCCCTGGATCGCCACACAGTCATTTTCTCAATCTGCATATCATCAATATGGCGGACAGTTTTCTTTGACAAAAAAGTGCCGTTCACGCAGATTAGGTATCATAGACCACCACGTCAACGATACCCTTTATCTGGAGAGACGGCACAATGGAACTGGCAGAAAAGATACTCAAGAGTTTCAAGATTTCCAAGCCTCAAAAAAAGTTTCTGATGGCTGTGTTTACAGCGATCCTAACAGCTCACGGCAAGATCAATTTTCGTAACCTATCGCGTTACTCTCCTTTGTCACAGAAGACGTATTCACGCCAGTTTGCCAAACCCTTTGAATTTGTGGCCTTCAACCGAGCGGTGATCAATGAAAGCCTGGGCAGAGAAAGTGAACGGATCATCGTGTTAGATGCTTCTTTTGTGTCCAAGTCGGGCAAGCAGACCTATGGTCTGGATTATTTCTGGAACGGTTGTCATCGTCGGAGCGAAAAGGGGTTGGAAGTCTCCAGTGTGGCCATCGTGGATGTTTTGAGAAACACAGGCTTTACGCTGTCCGTTCGTCAAACCGATCCTGGAGATGAACGCCAAATGTCTGAGTCTAAGCCTAAACAGGATGTCGTCAAGGTCAATAAAAAGAAAAGGACCGTCAAGAAAAAGGGCACCAAAAAAAAGGGGAAAGCCAAGTCGAAAAAGCAAAGCTCCAAACAGGCAGAAGACGTCGAAACCCTAACAGATCAGTATTTACAGCACCTGAGTGATGTCAAACCCAGCTTGTTAGAGAATGAAAAATATACCGTTGTCGATGGCTATTTTAGCAAGAAGAAATTTGTTGATGGCGTCCGTGATTTGGATCTACACCAGATCGGCAAATTGCGCTGCGACGCCAATATGCGCTATCTCTACACCGGACCAAAACGGGAAAAGGGAAGCGGAAGGCACAAGACCTATGACGGCAAAGTCAACTGGCAGGACCTGTCTCGGTTTTCATATATCCAAACACAAGATGGCATCGCCATTTACAGTCTTGTCTTGAATCACGTCTCCTTAAAACGCAATTTGAAAGCCGTCGTCTTGCTGGATCACACGAACAAGGACAAGAAGAAATATGCGATCTTGTTTTCAACCGACAAAGACCTAAGTGCCAAGACGATTGTCAGATATTACAAAGCGCGTTTCCAAATTGAATTTATTTTCAGAGATGCCAAACAGTTCACCGGATTGTGCGACTGTCAAGCCAGAGATCAAAAACGGCTGGCTTTCCATTTTAATGCCTCTTTGACAACCCTCAATTTAGCCAAAACGGAACACTTACAAGCCCAATCAGATACGAGACCCATACCCTTTTCCATGGCCAGTGTAAAAGCCTGTTATTTCAACACGTATTTTCTCCAGAATATTTTTTTAATGTTAGACCTCGACCTAAATTTGATTAAAAAATCTCCCCAATACCAAAAACTGCGGGATTATGGCAAAATTGCTGCTTAAAAGTGGCCGAACTATTGTATCATGCATAGTGTATGGAATCCCTCCCACAGCGAGCCCGGATTGTTTGATTCCAGCAAACGGCATCCAATCGACCCTGAAGGCAGAATGATCATTGGCCATGACTGCCGAGGCATCTAAACGCGTAGAGGCTCGCAGGGCAGTATCAATATCGCGTGTAAAAACAGCCGTTTGAAAAGCATAGGGAATGGAATTGGCTTGAGCGATTGCTTGATCGATATCGTTATATGTGTATACACAAATTACCGGCCCAAATACCTCCAATTGACTCACTTTTACATCAACGGGTGGATTGAGTAAAACCGTGCATTCATAACAGGTGTCAGATATTTTATTGCCACCGGTTGATAAGTTAGCCCCAGCGTCTACTGCTTGATTCACCCACTCTTCCACCCGATTCACTTCTGCTGGTCGGATGAGTGGCCCCACTTCTGTATCTCCAAGAGTTGGATCACCAACCTTGAGTCCTTTTGCAGCATCGGCAAGGCGGTTCACCAACTCTTTTACAACTGATTCATGAACAAAGACTCTTTGCACTGAGACACACACCTGACCGGCATGATAGAAACCGCCTTTGGCCAGTAAAGGCAAGACATCATCCAAATCCGCATCCGCTGCCACAATAACCGGTGCGGCGCCTCCATGTTCAAGAGCACATCGGGTTCCCGGCGCCAATTTGGAGCGCAGCATCCAGCCGACCCGGGCGCTTCCGATAAAAGAAAAAAAGCCAACCCTGGGATCGATTACGAGTTGAGTGGCAACACTTAAATCTTTTACGATTAATGCCTGGCACCATGCCTCCGGCAATCCGGCTTCTCGCAGAATATTTACAAACCGGAAACATGATAGGGGTGTATCCCCTGCCGGCTTTACGATTACCGGGCATCCCGTAGCTACAGCGGGACCGACCTGGTGCACAATTAGATTTAGGGGATGATTAAACGCGCTGACCGCTACGACTACACCTATGGGCTGTTTGCGCGTGAAGGCAACTCGACCGGTTGAGGCAGGGTTCAGATTCATAGGAATTTCCTTGCCCCCCTCCGTACGCAATACTTCTATGCAGTTTTTGACACCATCAATCGCCCTCGCGACTTCCACCTTTGAGTCAATCAGGGGTTTACCCCCCTCGCGGGCTGCTTCAACAGCTAATTCATCAGCCCGCTTCGTCATAATCGCAGCAGCTTTGTCGAGTATTTCAATACGTTGGTAAGATTTCAACCAGGCGTCTCGATCTCGAAATAGGCGACTGGCCGTTTCCAGTGCTTTATCAACTGCCTTAGTGTCTGCGGCTGTGGCTGTGGCGATCAAAGAGCGGTCGAAAGGAGCGAATACTTCAAGCTCGCCATCATGGGTCGTGGCTTCGGGAATCATCAACGGGAAATTTTGAGGCATTTTTGTTGCTCCCTTTAAAAACTACACCAATTTACTTTTCTCCTTAATCTCGCGGTTCAGGATTCTATCATTATCAGCATAATCTACGGGGCAGTCAATCAAATGAACTCCCGGAGTGTTAAAGCATTCTTCCATTAATGGGTGTAAATGATCCGCACTTTCTACACGGTGGCCATTCGCTGTATAGCTATCTGCATACTTAACAAAATCCGGATTGTTAAAATCCAATCCAAAGTCGGGAAAGTTCATATTGGCTTGCTTCCATTTGATCATGCCATAAGCGCTGTCATTCAGGATCAGTACCACCAAATTCATATTCAGCCGCACTGCGGTTTCAAGCTCTTGGGAATTCATCATAAATCCACCATCCCCACAAATTGCCATAACCCTGCGTTCAGGATGTACTATGCAAGCTGCCATGGCCGATGGCAATCCAGCGCCCATCGTTGCTAAAGCGTTATCCAGCAAAACGGTATTCGATTGATGAGCTTTGTAGTTTCTGGCAAACCAGATTTTATACACGCCATTGTCCAATGCAATAATTCCATCCGATGGCATAACTTTTCGTACATCTGCCACCAGGCGCTGTGGATACACCGGAAAACGGTCGTCATCCGCCCCTTCTAAGAGATGCGACTCTACTGCTTCTTTAACTTTCATACAGTAAGAAAAATCCCACGAGCCTTGTGTTTGAATGCGTTCTTTAATTTGCCAGATGCTATTTGCAATGTCACCAACGACCTCGACCTGGGGGAAGTAAACAGGATCTACCTGCGCAGAGAAGAAGTTGATATGAATGACTTTAAAACCGTCATGCTTCATAAAAAAAGGGTGCTGCTCTGAATTTACGTAAATGAGTTGCAAAAAAGGCTCCAAATCCCGATCATACAACAGACTGAAAACAATAAGGTTGTATAGATACGGGAAAGGAGCCCAAGATGGACCTCGCAGAGATGATCGAAGCCGCCACCTGGGAATTTAAGCAAAAATTGAGCGCCCATTGCGAAAATTTGGACCTGGAGAGTTTGACGCCTCAATTGGCAGAACAGGTCACAAGTGGGCTTGGTGAAGCCCTCAAGGCTTGTGGGATCGCAGCGCTTCGCACATTTTTGGAAGCCTACGAAGTGGATGAGGCCCCAAAACAGGTCGAGAATGTGCTGTATCGGTTTAAGCAACAAAGTGAGAAGACGTTTTTGACCCCCTTTGGGAAGATGAAGCTTTCTCGAAATCTGTTTCAGGCCGATGAAGGGGGGCCTTCTTATGTGCCGTTGGATGTGATGTGGGGAATGGTCGGTGAGTTTGCCACCGTGGAAGTTCGTGAAGCGGTGTTGTTCACGGTGAGCTTGATCACGCCGGAGGAAACCGTTTCTGTGCTGGAAAAGACGGCTCTGTTTCAGCCTTCTGCCACAGCGGTCAAACACATCACAGAAGAGACGGGAGCGTGGCTGGTCGAGATGGATGAAACACTCAACCGGTCGATCCGTCAGGAGGAGGAGAACCCCAAAGGGACAAAAGTGATGGTGGCCAGCCTGGATGGGACCCACCTCAGGCTGGATGAGCCGGGGAAAAAACGCGGGCGTCCACAAGAGAGGCCGGGGGAAAAACCGTCCGAAGAAAGTCCGACCAGTTTCAAACAGGCCCTGGTGGGCAGCCTGTCCTTTTATGGGGCACCTCCAAAGGACGGCACCCCACCAAAGCGTTTGGTCTCTCGGTATGTGGCACAAATGCCCGAAGAGGGTGGTCAAACGTTGAAGATACGCTTTGAGGAAGAACTCGATCATATCGAAGGACAACTGAAAGATGAGGTCGGAAAAGTGTTCCTGTGTGATGGGGCACGAGGGTTGTGGAAATATGCTGATACCACTCCTCGGTTCATCGGGTATGAAAAACTGGTGGATTTTTATCACACCACAGAACATCTGTCTGAAGCTGCCGAACTCCTGTTTGGCAAAAAATCAGCAAAAGCGCAAAGCTGGTATGAAACCTACCACCACAAACTGCTGACCCAAGATGGCGCAGCAGAAACCCTTATTCGCTCCATCGACTATTACAAAAGCCGCCGAAGGCTGGGTCAAAAACGATTGGAAGACCTGGAAACAGAACGAACCTTCTTCTTTCGGAACAAACACCGGATGGCCTATGCTGACTTTCGTCGAAGGGGTCTGCCCATTGGCTCGGGACCCGTCGAAGCGGCCTGCAAGACCCTGGTCAAGACAAGGCTTTGTCGATCGGGTATGCAATGGTCCTGGCAGGGAGGACAACGCATCTTGCAGTTACGCACTTACGTCAAGTCAAAACGATGGGATGCTTTCGGAATCAGTATAAACAGGTTCGATATGCCAATGATGAACTCCTTGACTATGCCGATGCAGCATAGACAGAAAACATCTACGTAAAACCGAGTCGGCACCCTAAAAAAAGGCGGTTTTTCAATGACATCGTGGCCAACATTAATGAGGAGATCAGCCTTTCTGATAGCGCGATGCAAAAAATCATTGTCGGACAGCGCTGCATTTCCCAAAAAGAGCGGGTCGCGTTCGTCTACCACTCCCTTTCCCATCTGGGAGCTGATGAAGGGAATACCGGTCTTATCGATAAATTCCCTTAACATTTTGGATGTCAGTTTTCGATTTGCGCCCGCGCCAATCAAGATAAGGGGGTGCTTTGCCTCTTCGATCATCTCTGTTGCCCATCTGATAGATTTTTCCTCTGCAGTTGAGCGGCGTCTTTGGGATTGCGGGATTACTTCCTCGTCGGTATCCTCGGCGGCAATATCTTCAGGTAACTCTAAGTGAACGGCTCCCGGCCGCTCGATTTGAGCTATGCGGAATGCTTCACGAATTCGTGAGGGAATACTATCTCCACTGGGTATCTGAGTGGTGTATTTGGTCAGGGGCCTCATCATATCAACGATATCAACGATTTGAAATTGACCTTGCTTACTGGTCTTAATCGGCTTTTGGCCGGTGAGCATCACCATAGGCATTGCTCCTAATTCTGCGTATGCGGCAGCGGTTACAAAATTAGTCGCGCCCGGCCCTAAGGTGGACAGGCACACCCCGGCCTTACCCGTTAGTCTCCCATACGTTGCCGCCATAAACCCGGCTGCTTGCTCATGCCGTGTTAAAATCAGCTTAATGCTGGAACTCCTTAACGAGTTCAGCAAATCCAGGTTTTCTTCGCCCGGAATACCAAAAATAAACTCCACTCCCTCAGCTTCCAGTGCTTCTATAAATAAGTCCGAGGCCTTCATAAAAACTCTCCTTCAGGTTTGGTTAAGCGGGCGGCAACTTACCATTCAGCTTCCACCTAGTGGTCGATTTCAGAAGTTTGCATGAGTTTATGCAGCCAGCCGGATTCGCTGCATTCGTTCTTCCAATTCCTGCCTTGTAAAGCGCCAGTTGAAAGGTTCGGCAGTGAGATTATAGTATTCCTCAAAGCCCAAGATCCTGGCTTCCATCGCCTGTCGATCTGCCAGGTCATTGGGCGTGAGCGCCTTTCTTTGCAAGATCGAGAAATAGATCTCAATCTGATTGAGCCAACTGGCGTGGATAGGGAGATGGACGGCAATGGCATTTTCATAGGCATCCTGGAGCCGTTTAGGGAACGTGGTGGTGTAATGAGAAGATCCGTTGTCCACAATCCAGAAGACCCGATCAGCCGAAGCATAAGGCTCCCGTCCCATCACCAGGTCCACCAGCTTTTGAAAGGGCACGATGCCGGTTTTCTCATCCACACGCCCAAAGATGTGCCCTGAGAACACATCCAGTGCAGACAGATAGGCCACTGTGCCCATCCGTTTGTAGTCATTTTCCATACGAATGGGTTTGCCACAATCAGGTGGCAATGTGGCAAACTCTCGGGCTAAGATTTGGAGTTGGGATTTTTCATCGGCACAGATAACGAAGTCTTTCTTGCCAAGCGGTATCCCCTCCCATATGCCTTGATACAGGTCCAGAATGCGACTGGCTTTCTCTAAAAAGTTGGGGGCTTTGATATGAAGCCAGGATCGGTGATACCAGGGACGAAGGGCATCCTCTTTGAGAATGCGCCAAATCGTTGTGGGTGAGATTGAAGTGATCAACGCACACCTTAACACTTCCTGTTGAATCTCAAATAAGCTGAACCGAGACAGGGGCAACCCCCGTTGTGCGGGCAGTTGACAGGCAATGGCTTTGACTTCACTGACTTGCACAGGGGGAAAAAGTGGGCGGTCGCCCACTGCGCGGTAGATCCTCTAAAGTGAAGCCTTCTTCAGTCCACCTTTTTCGCCACTTCTGCGCCGTAGGTGAACTGACACCTGCCCTGTCGGCTAACCTCTGGTTGCCAATGGCTTTATTCTCGGCTAAGGCCACCACCATCTTTGCCCGCTGCACCTGGGATTGAGGCGCGTTGCGCTGACGAATGATTTTCTGGGCTTTTGCCAGTTGGGCTTTTGTGAAGCGAGGTTGGTATTGGGGAAGGGGACCTGACATTATACACCTCCTTTACCGATTGGAATGAGGCGTATAACATACCCCTTTTTTGCCACCTATGCAACCTCATGCATATTTGCGAAATCGACCACTAGCGATACAACGGATTCGGATGATCGAACCTGCAGCCGGCCTCCCACGCGGACCGTTGATTCCCGTGCGCCGGAATTCCTCCAGCGTCCTTGATCATCCGTGCCATATGCATCAGGTTCCACGTCATGAAGGTCGTATTGCGATTCGTAAAGTCATTCTCCGGACCACCCGATCCTGGATCGAGGTAGGAGGGTCCGGGCCCAACCGTGCCGAGCCATCCTGAATCCGCCTGCGGTGGAATCACATAGCCCAGGTGTGACAGTGAATACAGGATGATCATAGAGCAGTGCTTTGCACCGTCCTCGTTCCCGGTGATCAGGCAGCCCCCCACGCGACCGTAGTAAGCGTACTGGCCGTGTTCGTTCAAGTCACCCGATGTCGAATACAGCCGCTCGATTACCTTGGTGCACACCGATGTCTTCTCTCCCAGCCAAATCGAAGACGTCAGCACAAGAATCTCCGCCGCCTTGACCTTCTCATAGATCTCGGGCCAGTCGCCATGGTCCCACCCCTGTTCCGTCATATCCGGGTAGACGCCGGTGGCGATGTCGTAGTCGATCGGTCTGAGGACCTCGACACTCATTCCATTTTTTTCCATAATGGCCTTCGAGATGTCGATCAGACCCCGGGTATGAGACATTTCGGGCGATCTCTTCATCGTGCAGTTCAGGAATAGTGCGCTTAGATCCGAAAAGTCCCACTGACTCGTCGTACACATCTCGAGTTGCTGCTCGTTGAGCTCCATACCTTCCTCCTCATGTGAATACCCCTGTTTCTCACCTTTACCCGAGCCGTTCGGGAGGCGAGGGATGGATAATCCCTCAAGCTGAAGTTTGCATTAATGAGAATTAATATCTCCAATTTGGGAAAGTGTCAAGCGGTTTATCGAGAGGTGTCCATATAGTGTGTATCGACTCATACATATCGGTATTTCTCGAATTCACTTGATTAAACTCGGTTAATGTTGTATCTTTCTGTAATACAATCACTTGTATCGAAATAGACTGTCCTGCAAAAGGTTGCGAAAAAGTGGTAAATTTGGACTTAGAATCCTCTGGGCTTCGGCCTGTACCGGTTCGAGTCCGGTCCCCGGCGTAAACCCAGCTACGGCCCTGGAAGGTGACCCCAGGGCCATTTCTATACAGAACCGTGGCGCCAATTAGAAGGGAGGGATTCGGATGAAGTATGTTGATCTTGACACACCGGCGTTGCTGCTCGATGGTGGTGTTCTCGAGGCGAACATCGCAGCGATGGCCGGCTTCTTTCGTGATCGGCCGGCGAACCTCCGGGCACATGTGAAGACCCACAAGTGTCCGAAGATCGCCTTAGCCCAGATTGATGCCGGCGCCATTGGTGTGTGCTGCCAGAAGCTGGGCGAAGCGGAAGTGATGTGCGCTGCCGGTATTCGGGACGTGCTCGTCACGAATCAGATCGTTGGCACGCGCAAGATAGAGCGCCTGCTTGCGCTGCCGCAGGAGGCTGATGTAAAGGTAGCCGTCGACTCCGCCGAGAACGTGGAGCGCCTGGGATCGGCGGGAAACCAGGCCGGACGTGAGATCCCGGTTGTTATCGAGCTTGACCTGGGAATGGGGCGATCGGGGGTAAAGCCGGGACAGCCGGCGGTGGAGCTGGCGCAGGTCATCGAGGGCGCCGACGGCGTGACGCTGGCCGGCTTGATGGGGTTCGAAGGACACTGTGTGGACGTCCTGGATCCGACGAAGCGTCGGACAGAGACGGAGAGTGCCAACGCTCAGCTGGTGGATACGGCCGATTTGGTGCGCCGGGCAGGGATCGACGTGCGGATCGTCAGCGCCGGAGGTACCGGTACCTACAATATGGCTGGCTCCCGCTCCGGAATCACTGAGGTGGAGGCAGGCTCGTATGTCTTTATGGATACTTCCTACCGGGAAGTGCTCCAGGACTTTGATGTTGCCCTGACCGTTCTCGCGACCGTTACCAGCAGGCCGGCTGCCAACCGGGTTACGCTCGACTGCGGCACGAAGACGCTGGCCGGCGACTTCGGTACGCCCGCCATCATGGATCTTCCCGGTTCCATTGATTGCCAGCTATCCGAGGAGCACGCGTCGTTCATCTACCCGGAGCCGTTGAGCGAGGTCCGGGTAGGAGACAAGCTGCGCGTGATTCCGGCGCACTGCTGCAGTACGGTCAACCTCCACGATGAGTACAACGTGCTGAGCGGTCAGGACGTTGTGGGGGCGTGGCCCATCAGCGCGGCACGAAAGGCCCAGTAGGTGAGTTGCAACCGGGAGGTGGCCGGCCGCGCTGTGGAAGATAAGATCCGGGTGTTTAAACACAACCCGGGAATTCCCGTCCTCTCATAAGAGGATAGTCGGGCTTTTCTTCCGGGGGGCCTGTCCAGCGGGACTTGGCGCTCATATAATGCGACGCGAGCCCACGCCGGCGGTTTGGGGTGTTGTTGGGGCCGGACCGATGAAGCAGCAGGCTATGATGAAAAGAGACACTGCCGGCCTTCATCGTAATGGGGACCTCCTTGCTGCGGTCAAAAGCGGAGTCGGGTACGCACATGTCCTTCCGATCGCCGACCATCCAGGCCTGGCTGTGCTCAAGCGGTCCACCCTTGTGGCTTCCCGGAACGACCCACATACAGCCGTTGTCCAGAGTGACATCATCAATCGCGGCCCATGAGCTGACCAGATCCATCGGTTCTATCGAAAAATACGGGGAATCCTGGTGATACGTCTTTTCAATGCCCCCGGGAGGTTTCAAGAAAAACTGATCCCCCATGAGTTTGATATCAGGTCCGAGCAGGCTCTCAACGACACTTAGGATACCGGGGTTCCGAGCGTGGTCCAGGAAGACCTGATCGTGTTCGGCACAGTTGTTTAACTTTCGGAAGTTATCCAGATGCCGGGTTCGATCTGCATTGGGTTCAAATTCCAGGTGTTCCTCGGGAAAATCGGTCCGTCCTTCGACAATATCGACAATCCGACGGCGAATGGTCTCCAATTCAGGCTTTGATAGAAGGTCCTCCACGATAAGAAAACCATCCTGTTCGCATTGCGCTACCTGCTCATCACCAAGCATTGCCTCTCCTCCTTTCCTGTCATCATAGAAAACATCCGACGAAACTCACCGTCGTTCGTCGTCTGTGGAGCCGCCTCAGGGGTCTTCGCCCAGAAGGCGACTGCGCAGGTCGTCGGGAATCGAGGCGGCGTGGATCTCCGGCCGGCCGGTGCGACAGGAGTTGAAGACCGCCCATCGGGCGTCGGGCGAGAGATAGGCGTGTGCGTGTGCGCTCTGGCCATATTGGGCCATGATCTCCGGGGTCTGCGGTCCGCAGGGGCAGATGACGGCGCGGCGGCCGGTCGCGATAGAGCCGACGACGATTTCGACGGCCTGAATCCGGTCCGAACAGAACAGCCGCCCGCACACCGATGCGTGCACGTGAGCGAAGCCGTCGTCCTCACAGACCGGGCGCGGTGGGGCGCCGGCGCATACCGTCAGCAGATTCCCGGGCCGATGCGGATCGCTGCTCACCGTTAGCAGCACCTCGTGCGTGTCTGCGATCCACTGTTGATGTCCGGTGCAGCTAAGGGTGTGCGGCGGGCCTACCTGCAACGGCGCAATCGCCCCGTCGTGCGCGTTTACGGTGAACAGCGTACAGCCCTCCTCACCCAACCACGTTACCACGCTTCCGTCGGGCTTGAACCGGCAGCCGCGATTCTGCTGCACCAGCACGCGGTGTGTGTCGCCCGGATCGATCTGCGTGTGGGGGTTCGAGATGAAGGGGTCCTCGCAGATGATCCGCCGCTCGCCCGTCTCGAGGTCGACGAACTCGACGCCGAACATCTGCGGCTCGAAGCTGAGCGCGACGCCGTACGCCAGGTAGCGCTCGTCTGCGGAGATGGTCATGCCGGTGTAGGGCCGCACGCCGCCATCGACGGGGATCACACGGGACTCGCCGGTCGCTATGTCCACGCGCACGAGTTCGCGCTCCACGTCCGCGCCCGGACGAGCGAAGTAGAGGCCGCCCCGGGGGCTGATTTCCGGGTAGGAGTGGCCGGCACCCAGCACGCGCGTCTGCCAGGCGCCGAACTCGCACGCGATGTACTCGGCGCCGAAGTGCCACTGGGTCGGTCCCTCGGTCGAGACCTGTCGCTGAAACACGAACCAGCGCGCGTCGGGCGTGCAATAGCTGCGCTCACAGTAAATGTTGTCCTTCAGTTGTTCGTCGTCGGTCACCTGGTGCACCACGACGCCGTTGTCGAGACGCTCAATGTTCACATGGTCCTCCGAAATTGACAGAGTGAAATTATTGAGTTCAGCTTTTTTAATGAGACAGTTTATGTAGCCGCACCCTTCAGGGTGCGTTGCAGGCATAGGGCGCAGGCTGAAGCCTGCGGCTACAAGAATGTCTCTTTAGATAGGCTGAATTCAACAGACCTCCAGCCCCAACGCTCTCCGTGCCTTACCGTATTCTTCCATCACATCTTCATCCGATACGAATTTCTTGTACACCAGCCGTACATCAAATGTGTAATTCCGACCTACTTCGTAAGCGGTTTCCGGAATCACCCACTCGAAATCCCAGGCCGGACACGTTTTACCGGGTAAGAGGCTCTTCCCCCCTCCGCTGGGGGAACAGAAGAACCGCAGCCACTCCGGCTTGCCAAAGACGAGGAGCATCACCATCTCGCCCAGGCGACCGTAGTAGAAGGGCTCGTCGAAGCGCCGGTCCAGTCTGTCCCAGTGGAACGGTTTTCTGCCCGTCACCTCCGGCCAGACCTCCAGATTCTCGTCGGGCACGCAGGAGGGCGCAATATTACTGCCCACGCCGTGTTCGGGCGAGATGTAGCGGAACCACGCTCCCGCAGACAAGAAGTGAATGCGCGGATCTTCCGGACTGTTCATGTAACAGCACCAGGACACTTCGCGGAAACCGTTTCGATTGCTCCGATCCTCCCGGTCGCAAAAAGTGAGCGAGTGGTCGATATAATACGGCTCTTTGATTGTATAGGTTGCCCGCACATCCGCCGGCCAGCGCTCGTCCGCCTCCCGGCGCAGCACACAGGTCGTCGCGTCCACGCATTCGAGTACCGGCTCCTTGCCCCGGATCTCGCCGGGCAGGAGACCTGCGTACGAATTGCCGAAGGCATTGAACTGCCGCTGATTTGAGGTCAACGACCACAGCCCGCAGTACTGCTGCCCTCCCATGCCGTCGCGCGACGCATCACCGACAATGGCCTGAATCTCGCCGGCCTGTATCATCTGACAATGTTGCTTCATTCGCTCCTCCCGGGGGTGCCGTAGTTTCGGCATTAACTGAATAGGAAAACCCGGCAGCAGTCCTGCCGGGTTTTGTTTTGGGCGACGTCCCGGTTCACCGGTAGCCTTGCAGCCACTGAAAGGTATCTTTCAGATGTTCCGGTTTTGCCCGAGTGAGTACGTTGAGCAGGAGCCGGAGCAAATCGGAGAAACCGATCTGGGGGGATACCAGGATGCCGGAATGGGATTTGCCTTCGCGGTAAAATACATCGGCGAGTTCGGCGTAGTGACGGGTATTGAAGCTGACGAGCACCCTTCCCTGCGTTGCGGCCCAATCAAGCTGCTCCCTGTCGGATCTACCCTCCATAGCCAGCTTCGTGAACGCTGACGGCGTTGTAACCTCGGCTACGCAGTACCTGTGCAATGACCTGAGAAACATCCTCATCAAGATAGAGCTTTATTTCATCCATGGCCTGGTCTGGTACTTCGACCTGACGGATGCGTCGCTGTTTTCTTCGATGAGGTGGTCAATTTCGGTCCGGTGGTCAAAATAAAAGGACAGGGCATCGTGGACCTGTGCATGGGTCAGATGTGGATACAGACTCACGATTTCATCCACGCCGTGTCCCATCCGGTCCCACTGCACAATATGCCGGACACTGATGCGCGTTCCCCGAACGACAGGTTCACCCCCCAGAACTTCGGGATTGCGTTCGATGTATGGATGGACGACCTCCGGTGTTTTTGTACCTGCCGCATCGGTCTGGTCCATAAGCTATCACTTCCTGGATAGAGATTTCATTCAGAATGTGGAACTTTGCAGGCAGTTTTGAACAACAGTCTATCAGATGATAAGATAGAGCAAGACAGCGGGAAAGTCAACGGGTTCCGTATCACGAGCCCTCCTTATAAACCACCGGCACCCGCACCGTAAACGTCGATCCTTTCCCTACCTCGCTCTGCACACTGATTGTCCCGCCCAGCAGTTCGGCAAATCCTTTCGTGATCGGCAGCCCCAGCCCGGTGCCCTTGTGCTGCGGGTCCGACCCTTTCACCTGCTGAAACTCCTCGAAGATGGCCTCCAGCGCGTCGGCCGGGATGCCCGTTCCGGTATCCGACACAGCGATCATCAGGTGCTCGTTCGCTTTTGAGGTTCGGAGGGCCACTTCTCCCGAATCCGTGAACTTGAGCGCATTGCTCAACAAGTTGATCACGATCTGGCGCAGCCGCCCCTGGTCCGTGGTAGCCTTTCCGAGATTGTCAGCGACCTCGTGCTTTAACGCCACGCCCGGCTTGACCAGCGGGTCCACGGCAGCACAGCAAGCTGCGATCAGTTTCTTCACATCGAACGGCTCGACCTGAACCTCCATCCTGCCTGCCTCGATCTTGGAGAGGTCCAGGATGTCGTTGATCAGGTTCAGCAGGTGGTCTGCGCTGTGGGTGACCTTTGTCAGGTTGTCTTTCTGGCGCTCGGTCAGGTTTTCGGACTTCCGGCGCAGGACCATTCTTGTGAAGCCGATGATGGCGTTCATCGGGGTGCGCAGTTCGTGGGACATGCTCGCCAGGAAGGCCGACTTCCGTTCGGTCTGTACCTGGATCTGTCGGAAGTCCAGGTACCGTGCATATCCCAACGCAATGGCCGAGGCGAACTCCTGGAGCGCCTCAATATTCTCCTGGGTGAATCGCTCCCGGTCCGACTCGGTGATCCGAAGCCGCCCATAGCCTGCGGCCGGGACCTCCACAATGGCATTCGCACCGATAAGGGCCTGCCAGGGCTCTCCCGCAACGAAGCGCTCAAGGGTCTCCTGAATGACTTCCGGAAAGGGCGCGGAAACGTGATAGGATTTGTGGGTCACGCTCCCCTCGGGGTGGATGGTATAGGTCGTGTAATGGAACCCGTGTTCCTCAAAATACGCCATTGTCGGTTCGTCCACAGGCTCGCTTAGCACGTCTATGCCGCAGGTTTCGAAGGACAATCCCACGGCCTTCAAGTCGTCGGCCAGCACCGACAGCACCTTCTCAAAGTCGGAGGCTTGCTCCATTGCCTGCACCTGTCCCCGGATGCGCTCCGCCGCCCGCTCCCGCTGGAGTTCCCGGTTGGCCTGGAAGAGGTCTTTGTTCGCTTCCGACAGCGCCGTGTTCGTCTCTTGCAGCCTCCGGTCCCGCCGGATGATACGCCCCGACTGCACCCCCATCAGCCCCAGCAGCGCGATCCCCAGCCCGAGCACATAGGGGTTCCGCCACCAGGGCGCCTCCACCACAAACGCGTACACCGCCGGCGTGGGATCGAAGTTGCCGTCCTGGTTCAAGGCGCGCACCTCGAACCGGTGCCTCCCTGAAGACAGGGAGGTGAACGTGAAGTCCGACCGGTCCGACCAGGAGGACCAGTTTCCGGGGTCCAGCCGCCACTGGTAGCGCATTTTGTCGGGGGGCGTGCGATCCCACAGGTCGCGGCCGGACCAGCGGAGGAGGATGTTGCCGGCAGAGGAGACGCGGTCCACGGCCGGCTCGATGAATGTCTCGGGTTCGGCTCCGGACGGACGGTAGCGAAAATGGACGATCTGGTCCAGGTCGTCGACCCAGAAACTGCCGTCGCGCGCCTGCCGGAACACCTGGCCGCCCGGTTGGTTCCCCTTCCAGGCAGGGCCGTTTTCCGCAGTGTAATGCACCCAGTGTACGCCGTCGAATCGGCTGAGTCCGCCCTCGCCCAGGGCCCAAATCGTCCCATCGGAGGCCCGCAGCATCCGGTGGACGCGGTTGGAGGCCAGGCCGTCGACTTCGCTGTACGTGCGCCACATCTTCCCGTCATATCGGCCGATCCCCAGGCTGGTGGACAATACGAGCGTGAACCAGAGCGTATCATCGGTCACCAGAAATCCGCCCCGGACAAAGCCGCCGATTTTGACCGGCCCCGTATCGAAGTCCGTCTTGTGCCACCAGCGCTGTGCCTCCGGCGGCGCGGTCAGATCCAGCCGGCTCATCCCGTCCCGGGTGCCCACCCACAGCGTCCCTTCGGGCCATTCCACAAAGCCGGTGGCCAGATCGCACACCCCATCCGCTTCCGGGCTGTAGTGCCGCCAGCCCTTTCCGTCGAAGCGGAGCATCCCGTAGCCGGAGTGCCAGTCCCGGTTCGTCCCGAACCAGAACGTGCCGTCCGTTGCCTGGTAGCCCAGGTAAACCCAGTCTCCGGCCAGGCCCGTATAGGCCGTCCAGGCGCGGCCATCGAACCGGCAGACCGCGGCCCTTCCTTGATCGCTTCTCAGAACCAGATCGAGCCGTCCCGGCCTTCCATCACATTCCGGATGGCGTCGACCAGACCGTCGCGCTGCGTGAAAATCTGCCAGGTGCTCCCATCGTAGCGCGCCGCCGCGGTCCGCCCTCCTCGGGTTCCCCGGAACCAGAGGTCGCCGTTCGACGCCCGGTAAGGCTTGCCGATGGCCTCGTCCAGGAAGCCGTCTGCGGAGGTGTAGGCGATCCAGATCCCGTCCTTCAAACGCACTGCCGCCCTGCGCGTTTGAAACCAGACCGAGCCGTCGACAGCCTCGATCCCCCCGCTCAGGCCGTCGGGGTGGGTGTAGACGGTCCAGGCGTCTTTCGGCTCGAACCGGGAGACCCGCCCCAGGCCCCACCCCCAGAACCAGACCGAGCCGTCCTACGCGGGGCGGCCGAAGTGCGTCGAGACCAGGCGCGGCAGCTCATCCGCGGCGTAGACCGTCCACCGCTCCTCATCGAACCGGCAGATCTTCCCGCCGGTACCCCCGGCCCAGACCGCCCCGTCTTCCGTCTGCCAGATGGAAATGAATCGAACCCCTTCCGGCAGGCCGTCCCGGGCCGTATAGGTCCGCCACTGCCTGCCGTCGAACCGGCTGATCCCATCTCTCCAACAGGCGAACCAGAGCGAGCCGTCGCGGGACTCCAGGATCTCGAACACCTGATCTCCTGCCAGCCCGTCCCCGGCTGTATACCTCGTCCAGCTCCGGCCGTCGAAGCGGAAAACCCCTTGCCCCCAGGTGCTGAACCAGAGCGAGCCGTCGCGGGACTCGTGGATGTCCTGGACATTCGGCCGGGGCGTATCCCCCGGTACCTCCACGATGCTCCAGGACCGGCCGTCGAACCGGCTGATGCCCCCCTGTGTTCCGGTCGCGTCTCCCTGGCTCCAGAACCCCGCCCAGATTGTGCCGTCCCGGGCCTGGAGCAGGCCCCGCCAATTCATCCGATTGGCAGCCAGGCTGTCCTCCACCGTGTAGGTCGTCCAGGCCTGCCCCGGACTCTGATCCGGGGTCTTTCCATCAAAGCGGCTGATGCCTCCGCCGTTAGTCCCGAACCAGATCGCCCCATCCCGGGTCTGTATGATTGTGCGCACCCGGTTGTGGGCCAGGCCGTCTTCCGCCGTGTACGTGGTCCAGTTGCGCCCGTCGTAGCGCTGCGCGCCCCGGTCCGTGGCAAACCAGATGTGCCCGTCCCGGTCCTGGAAGACATCCCGCACCCCCCCGGCCAGGCCGCTGCTGCGGTCGAACACGGTCCAGCGCCACATCTCCTTCACCGGGTCGGGCGAACTGACCTGGAGGGTGTCTACCGCTGATGCGGGGGAGGCAGAGACCACCACGAGCAACACAAGAATGATCGCATATCTGGACATCGCCGGTCTCCAACACAAAGGGGGCACACCCCACCTGTCCGAGTATGCCCCAATCCCAGGTCCTGCAAGGAGGTTCCCGTCCCGATTTCGGACCCTGACGTATGGTGTTAGGCCGAAAAGATAATGCGGTCAGGTGGGAAAAGCAAGGAGGGATGTCGGTGGCTGGGAAGGGGGATAGGTTCAGGGGCAGGTTGCGTTCGTAAGGTCAGGAGGGGGAAGGGACCTCCTCCTGTTGGTTCAAAGGCTGGGCGGCCATCGAGCCCCGTGTCAGATCATTTCGGGTCTTAACCCCTATCAAATCCAATATGAAACCCCCCCACTTGAGCGTGCGCAACAAAGCGCCCGGCTCCTATTTAGGAACCGGGCGGTTCTTCTCAGTCGAAATGCGAATGGAACGCCGTGCGTTAGTGCCTGTTGACTTCGCGCCGGACGGTAGCGTCGCTCAGGCCTACTCAAACTGCATATAACTTGATACTGATGACCTCTTCTATGAATTTGAAATGTTTATCAAAGGAATAAAGGATACAGTTGTTTTGCTTTGCATTTTGTGCAATCATTAAATCTGGAATTCCTATTCCGTTCAGTCCTGATCTGAGACAATCCGTTTGAAATCCGATGATTTCTTCCCAATCGATTTGTAAGGTTAATTTTGTAAGATCGTTTAGTAGACGAATTACTCTTGTTTGTTTTTTCACTTTTAAAAATGGAATCAACTCTGTCAGGACGACATCATTTGTTACGATGACGTTCTCATCAATTAAAATATCCAGAGGGCTTGAGGTGAGGCCGCTTCTAAAGTAATCGATCCAGACCGACGTATCGACAAGAACCTGCATTAACGGCCTCGAAGCGTATCGAGATCCATTTCAATATCTATTTTGCCCTTAAATTTCTTGAGATCTGAAATCTTCGATTTTTGAACCAATTCTTCCAGCGCCAGGATAATGACCTGCGTTTTTGTCTTCGCATCCGTCACATGCATGGCTTCTTGAATCAACTGTTCTGGTAAATCCAGTGTTGTTCTCATAACACCCTCCTTATGCATAAAGATACTGTTTTATGCATATGATGTCCATTGGATTTTTGTGTCCGCAACACCGCTCGGCCCGCAAATGGGCGCCCGGTGATTGTGACAAGCAGGCATTTTGATCACGAGATCACATCCATCTTCAACGCTCAGGCAGCAATGCCCTTGAAAGGAACGTGCAGAAGCTGCGGAAGTCTAACATTTAGACGATATAGTGGATGGATCATTATCAATGCTTGACATTTAGGGCATGTTTTCACATCCTTTATTTATTACGGCTTAACAGGATCCAATCAGCCGAACTTCCACCAGGAGGCGTATCGCATATGCGCTTTGAGGACTATATTGAGATCCAACCAGGCGTTCGCAGAGGTCAGGGGCGAAACTAACGCTGAAGGAACAGAGAGGAGTTATCATGTCACAGTCATCATCCCGGTATTCCGCTGAGGAAACAGCCCGGCGCGGTGATGCCATCTATGAGCAGGATATCCGGACTCAGGTAGAACCCAAGTATACCGGCAAAGTCGTGGCCATCGATATTGAAACGCATGCGTATGTTGTGGTCGATAATGCATTGGAAGCGTCCCGGCAATTACTCGCGCAACATCCGGATGCGGAAGTGTGGTGTGTTCGTGTTGGGCAGCGTGCCTTGCATCGGATTGGGGTGGGGAGCGCTGAAGGATAAAGAACAGGTACGAATTTAAGCCGAAACGAATACGATCTGAAATGAAACGACCGATCTCGATACTCATCGCGCTCACTCTGAATGCCGTATTAACCATTCACTCAACCCCGGGTGAAGAATGGCCTGTCTGGCGGGGGCTCCGGGGCGACGGTACCTGGAAAGCGCCCCGGCTGCCGGATGCCTGGCCGGAGGAGGGGCTGTCCGTTGCCTGGCGCCGGCCAATCGGTGGGGGGTACGCAGGGGTGGTGGTTGCCGGCGGTCGCGTGTACACGATGGACCGGCAGAGCGGGTCCGAAGAGGTCGAACGGGTACTCTGCTTCGATGCGGAGACCGGCAAGCCGCTCTGGACCCAATCCTACCGTGCGCTCTATGGGGACCTGGATTATGGCAGCGGCCCTCGAGCGGCTCCCACGGTTTACGACGGGCGCGTCTACACCCTGGGCGCGGTCGGACACCTGTACTGTCTGGACGCCGAGTCCGGCCGGGTGCTCTGGTCTAAAGATACGGTGGTTGAACTGAAGGCCGAACGTCCCGCCTGGGGCTTTGCCGCTTCTCCTGTTATCTGGAAGCACCTGGTGATCGCCCACATCGGCGCCCGGCCTACGGGCAGTCTGGTCGCGTTCGACCGCATGACGGGAAAGGAAGTCTGGCGCGGCTCGGACGACCCGGCCGGGTACTGTACGCCCATTCTCATCCATCACAACGGGCACGCGCAGCTCATCTGCTGGACGCCGGAAAACGTGCTGGGGCTTTCTCCCGATACCGGTGAAGTCTACTGGTCCATTCCGTACAAAGTCACCAACGGCGTTTCCATCGCCACGCCCATTTTCCAGGAAGGCATTGTGGTCGTTAGCGGCTACTGGGAAGGTACCAAAGCCATCCGTCTGGGCAAAATTCCGCAGGAGGCGACGCTTCTGTGGACCGAGAACCGCTATCTGCGCGCGCTGATGTCCCAGCCGCTCTACCGGGACGGCTACGTGTACCTGCTGGACAAATTCCACGGCCTTACGTGTTTCAAGCTGCAGACCGGAGAAAAGATCTGGGACGACGGGAACAGAATGACGCCCAAAGGTCGCAACCCGCAGGCCACTATGGTCCGGGCCGGCGATACGGACCGGGTGCTGGCGCTGAATGCCGAGGGTGAGCTGATCCTGGCCCGGTTCACTCTCGATGGCTACGAGGAGCAGTCCCGGACCCGGATTATCGGACGTACCTGGGCGCATCCGGCTTATGCGGGAGGCTGGGTGTACGCTCGTAGCGATGAGGAACTGGTTTGTGTGAGGTTGATTCGGTAAGGCTCACCGCAGAGACGCGGAGGACGCGGAGAAAGGCAAAAAGGGGGTCAAAATCAAAATCTGATTTTCTCTGCGATCTCCGCGTCTCTGTGGTTCGAAGATTTTCAAGTACTCAGTCCAGGGTGACGACCGTCCGTTCGCCGTTGCGCACGACGGCTACTACGGCGCGGGCCCCGGTGGTTAGCTCGCCGCTGTCGGGCATTGGTACGGACATCTCTTCCTGGGTGCGGTTGAAGGCCACTACCGTGTCGCCGACGCGCAGGGCATCCACGGCGTCGCCGCACAGGTCCTGCACGGCCGGTGTTTCGTCGCCCGGGTCGCCGATGAAGAGGGGCACGAGGAAGGTCGTTTCCTCTACAGGACCGGCTTTCAGTTCGAGCAGGCCCAGTTCGGCGTCCTCTTTCGGGGTGTGATCGCGCAGAGGATGGGTGTACTCGGGCAGGTAGGTTGAGCACTCCGCCTGGATTTGTCGGGGTCTGAGCGGCGCTGCCACGATCTGCGCATTCCCGCGCGTGATCCGCCACCGGTCATCCAGTTCCTCGATCTGTCCGATGTGGTGCAGCAGCCACGAGAAGGTGCGCGGCTGTCCGGCGGCGAGGCGATCGTGTATGACGACCAGGTCGCGGCCGGCCAGCGCCAGGATGCGGTCGAAGCGTGTCAGAGCCAGCTCCTCGGGATAGGCCGAGGACGGGTCGGCGGCGATGAGGGTGATGTCGCCGTTGTTGGCGATGCCGGTGAGGCGGGCGCGCCCGGGCTTGGGGTGGGGCCACATTTCGCCGGTTCCGTACTGTCCCTGCCCGTCCACGAGAACCGTGTTGTGGTTGCGGGTGAGCTTCTCGTAGGTGTAGCCGGGGTCGTGAGCGAGAGTTTCACCGCGGCCGAAAAGGACGAAGTGACCCTGCCCGGGGTGGTTGTGGCCGGTGCCGCCGATGTCGAACCGGGTACACATCTCCGCCCAGAAATGCCCGCCCAGCGGCCGGCTGACGGCCGCGAGATAGGTGGCCTCGCTGTCCCATTGAGGTGCGCGCGAAGGCGGTTTCAATGTCGGGGTAGTACTGGGCTACCGGCACGACTCCGGTCGGTTCCTGCGGCTGCACATCCTCGTCCAGCCACAGGAAGTGGAAGGCATGGCCGAGGGGGCCGGGGTTGAGCATTTTCGCAATTCCCATGACTACCGGGTCCTGGTAGCGTTTCGCCTCCCACAGCAGCAGTTGCGTGGGTGGGCGGACCTTGTTGATTGTGGTGTCCTCCAGCGGCGCCGTGCGTTCCATTCCGGGGTACATGTGGTGCAGGCGGAAGACGGCCTGGCCGGGGAGGCCCTGGTCTGCGGATGGCACGCGCAGGCCGGTGAGCTGCTCGTAGAGGTCCACCAGCATGTAGAGCGTGGGCATTGAGTAGTCCCAGTATGCGGGGCCCTCGTGGAAGCCTCCGTCGGGGCTGAAGGTTGTGAAGATGCGCTCGCAGCGGTCCCAGGTCCAGGCCAGCCACTGCCGGGCCTGGGGGACTTCTCCGTAGACCGCCGCCGCGGCGAGGACGAGCGAGAGGTGCGCAAACCAGTAGTGATTCTGCTGGAAGCTGAGGCCGCCGCCGGTGCGGCCGTTGAGCGAGAGTTCGTAGACGTGCTGCGCCTGGCGGCAGAGCAGCTCGCGCACATCCGCACGCAGGCTTTCGGGAAGGTCATCATAGAGCCAGTCGTAGGTGAGCGCGATGCCCTCCATGAAGTATTCCGCATCTAAGTCGGCGCCCACGTGGGGGTAGGTCGCGGCCATTTCCAGCCATACCATCAGGCGGTCGAATTTTTCCTGCTCGGGCGCGAGTATGTGCGACAGGGCGTAGGCGGGCAAATTGCGGAAGGGCCCGCCGTTGCGTTCGTCCGGCTTGAACCGGGGCGGATCGCTTTTCAGCGGCCCGGCCGGCTGGTAGTACTGCTGCACGGTTTTGTTATGGAGTCGTGCGCGCATGGCGTTGATGTCGCCGGCGGTGAAGAACAGGCGCGGATGCCGGTCGGCCAGGCTGGATATTAGGGGCTCGCGCGGGATATTGACGGCGGCCTCGGCGTCGAGGATGGGCGTCTCGTCGAGGTGCTCGTAGTCTACGCCCTGAGGTATATTAGAAAGTTGTGGACGGGTATAAAAAATGAGCGTATCCTTGAATATCGAATAACCACAAATCCCTCAGCCGAGGGAGAAAGGATACGCTCCATGAAACAATATACAACCTCCCAAGTGGAGAAGATAGTCAGAAATGAAGTGACCCTGAGCCTGGAGGATCTGCTTCGAGCCGGCGCCCGCAAGATGCTGCAAGCCGCCCTGGAGTTTGAAGTGGAGACCTATATCGAAAGCTTTAAGGACGAGAAAGACGTAGGGGGTCGCCGAGAGGTGGTCAGAAATGGTTCCCATAAACCCCGAGAGCTTCTCACGGGTGTGGGCAAGATTCCCATTCGTCAGCCTCGGGTGCTGGATCGGCGTTTTGGACAGCAGTTTACCAGTGCCATTTTGCCCAAATATATGCGTCGGGCGCCTTCCATCGATGCCTTGATACCGGCCCTGTATCTCAAGGGGGTGTCCACGTCCTCTTTCCCCGAGGCACTTTCTGCCATCCTGGGCGAGAATGCCCCGGGGTTATCCCCTGGCAACATTGTGCGGCTCAAACAGATCTGGGATGAAGAGTATCAGGGGTGGAAACATCGGGATCTTTCAGAGAAGCACTATGTGTATATCTGGGCAGATGGCATCTACTTCAACGTCCGTCTGGAACCGGATCGGCCCTGTATGCTGGTCATTATAGGGGCAACCAAGGACGGTCGTAAGGAATTGCTGGCCATCGAAGATGGGCATCGAGAAAGCAAACTGTCCTGGCAGGGCGTGCTCAGAGATCTCAAAAAAAGAGGCCTGAAAGAGGCGCCTGCCCTTGCCATAGGCGATGGAAGCCTGGGGTTTTGGGCAGCGTTGGAAGAAGAGTTCTCCATCACCCGTCATCAGCGCTGCTGGGTGCATAAGACAGCCAACGTTTTGGACAACCTGCCCAAATCTGTCCAGGCCCAGGCCAAAACACGCATCCACGAGATGTATCTTTCACCCACCAAGGAGGACGCCCTCAAAGCCTATGATGACTTCATCGCCCTTTATCAAGCCAAGTATCCCAAGGCCTGTGAGTGCCTGGAAAAAGACAAGGATGTGCTCTTCACATTCTATGATTTTCCGGCCGCCCACTGGCGACACATCAGAACCACCAACCCCATTGAATCCACCTTTGGCACCGTCAGGCATCGCACCCGCCAGACCAAGGGATGCGGTTCTCGAAATGCCACGCTGATGATGGTCTATAAACTGGCCAGCGAGGCGGAGAAAAACTGGCAGCGGTTGCACAGCCACAAGCTGGTTGAACTGGTGGTCCAGGGCGTTGAATTTGAGGATGGAGAAATCAAAAAAGCAGCCTAACTCATCGGGATACGCTCAAATCTCATCCACAACTCTTGACAATATCTCTCTACGCCCGAGAACGGGCCGACGGCCAGCGGGGGTATTATCTGTTTTTGCATGGCGACTCCTTTGAGCTTTGTGTTTTCGGACGCTCCTTAAAGGGGGAAAAAATCGAAAACCAGCCTTGTTGTATAAGCACTTGGCATGTAACCATCAGATGGTTACATTAAAATATGTACGAGATCGTCATCAAGCGAAAAACGCTCAAGAGCATCCAAAAATTGCCTGAGCCGATTCAAAGAAGATTGGCCAACCTTGTCGAAGATTTACAGAGAATCCGCGAGAAAGCCCACGGTTTCAATCGTGGGATGAATCGCGGAAAATCCGTTCAGAGACATCAAAAAAAGGTTGTCTTCGAGTAGGAGATGGACTATATTATCAGTGAACAAATGAGCAGTCTTCTGCCATAGAAATGCCTTCTGCTGGAGATGAAAATGAAGATCCAAAAGGGCTACCGATTCAAGCTCAGACCCACGAGGGACCAGGAATCAACCTTCCGGCAGTTTGCAGGGGCGGTGCGCTGGGTATGGAATCAGATGCTGGCTCAGAGGCGACAAGCCTACCATACGACCGGCAAGAGCCCCTCCGGGGTTGAGCAGATGGCCCTCCTGCCCAAGCTCAAGACTCAGCAAGAGACCGCCTGGCTGGCGCAGGTCCACTCGCAGGTGCTCCAGAACCCGATCCAGAACCTGGACCGGGCATTCGACAGCTTCTTTCAGAAGAAAGCCGGCTATCCCAGGTTCAAGTCCAGGAAGACCTCCACGCCCTCCTTCTGTTTTCCACAGGGGGTGAAGGTGGAAGCGAATCGGGTCTACCTGCCCAAGGTCGGGTGGGTGCGATTTTGGAAGTCGCAAGAGGTGGAAGGGGTCATCAAGCAAGCGACGGTCAAGAAGACAGTTAGCGGGTGGTTCGTGTCCCTCCAGGTGGAAGTGTGTGTGCCCGATCCGCCACAGGTCGTGCCTGTTCCTGATACCAGTGTAGGTCTGGATTTGGGGTTGACATATTTCCTGGTCACCTCCAGCGGCGAAGAGGTCGAAGCACCCCGGTATCTGCGCAAAGCAGAAGAGAAGCTTGCCCGAGAGCAGCGCCGGTGATGTGGTCCGGAAAAAATGGACAGTTGATTAAGCCTCTTTCTGGTGCTGCAGCGGCGCTTCGAAATTAGCGGGCGACACATAGTCCAGAGTCGCGTGCAGCCGCTGGTTGTTGTAGAACAGCTCGATATACTCGAAGAGTTCGCGTTGTGCGTGATCGAGATCTTTCAGATTGACATGATACAACCATTCGGTTTTCAACGACCGGAAGAAAGATTCGGTCACGGCATTGTCCCAACAATTTCCTTTTCTGCTCATGCTTTGAACAAACTGATGTCTGTCAATAGCCTGTCGGAAGCCATCGCAGCAATACTGGATTCCCCGATCGGAGTGGATCATCAGGGCCGGTTCCGGTCTGCGTTGCCAAACTGCACGAGACAGGGCCGTGAGCAGTGTTTCGTGTCCCAACGAGGTAGAGACACACCAGCCAACTATGCGACGGGAATACAGGTCGAGAAAGACCACCAGGAACAACCATCCCGCACCAGAGCGCAAATAGGTGATATCGCTGGTCCACACCTTGTTTGGACGATCGACTTTGAACTCCCGGTTCAGCAGGTTCGGGGACGCCTTCAGGTTGTGCTTCGTATCGGTGGTCACCACGAACTTCCGTCGCACTTTCGACCGCAGGCCCTGGCGACCCATCGAATCGGCCACCCGGCTGCGACTGTAGGGATTGCCTTGTGCCGCCAGTTCGCGGCTGATCTTCAGGCTTCCATACCGGCCGTGGCTGGCCTCAAAGGCCGCTTTCACCAGGACATCCAAATAACGCCGTTCCTTTTTTCGCCTGCTCTCAGGACGGGAAAGCCAGGCATAATAACCGCTTTTCGACACCTCGAGCACCTTCGCCATCCTCTCCACCGAAAACGACTTGCGATGCGCCTTCATGAACCTGAATCTGTCTTCGGTCCCTCTGAGAAGATGGCGACCACTTTTTTTAGGATGTCCCGTTCTTCCCGAGCGATTGCAAGCTCTCGCTGTAACCGACGGTTCTCCTCCTCTAAAGGCTTCTGGTGCCCTGTGCCCGGAAACGCGTCCATCGGGTCTCCCTCCAGCTCCTTACGCCAGCGCGCGATCGCTCCCTGGTACAACCCCAGGTCCCGCTCTATCTGCCGGTCCGTCTTACCACTGGTCTCAGCCAAACGAACGGACTCCCTCTTGAATTCAGCATCATATCGCTTCTTCGAATGGGATGATCTTTGCACTTTCATCGACACACCTCCTTATTCTACAAGATAACTGCTTCTTGGTGTGTCCACAATTCCAAAACACGTCACGGCTCTCCCGCAAGCAAAAGGGCTCCCACCGACGCAGCAAGCAGCGAGAGCGCCTGTCCAGGCGCCACGAAAAGGTGTCCAACGCACGCCGGGATTTCCTTCACAAGCTGTCCCACCGCCTTGTCCGCGAAAACCAAGCGGTCATCGTGGAGGACCTGCACGTGAAGGGGCTGGCGCGCAGCCGCCTTTCCAAGAGCATCCACGATGCGGCCTGGGGAGAATTCCGCCGACAAAGTTGGGTGAGATGCTGGGGAGTATTCCGCGTCAACATATTTCAAACATGGAGAGAGGGACAAGATCGATCAGCCTGAAGACTGCTCGGAAGCTGGCAAGAATATTCAAGGTTTCGCCCGGGAAGTTCATTTGAAGCTTGGACTCAGAAGGCTGGCATAATTCATTAGCCTGAAAAATCCAAGAAGCAACCACAGATACACACAGATACACACAGATACACACAGATAAAGGGCTTAAAGAGGTCTCCGCACCATGTGTCGATTTACCTCCTCTGTTGGAATCAAATCACGAACCCTCTGTGTTCATCTGTGTGTATCTGTGGTTCCATTTGTTTTTATGAATTAATCAGGTTAGGGAAGAAGATTTCGCATTCTATTTCTCTTGATATACTACCGGCACCCGCACTGTGAACGTGGACCCTTTGCCCATCTCGCTCTGCACGCTGATGGACCCGCCCAGCAGTTCGGCAAACCCCTTCGTGATCGGCAGTCCCAACCCCGTGCCCTTGTGCTGAAGGTCCGACCCCTTCACCTGCTGAAACTCCTCGAAGATGGAATCCAGCGCATCGGCGGGGATGCCTGTGCCGGTATCCGATACCGCGATGACCAGGTGTTCGTTCGCTTTTGAGGTCCGGACGGCCACTTCTCCAGCCTCGGTGAACTTGAGCGCACTGGAAAGCAGATTGATCACGATCTGGCGCAACCGACTGATCGCCCTTAGACTCAACGGCCCAGCACTCGGCGGCAGCCAGCATCGGGAGGAGACCCATGAAGGCGACGGTTCGGGCCAGGATTGTGTGCGGGAAAATCATATATCTGAACATCGCCAGTCTCCAACGCAAACGGGGCATGCCTCACCTGTCCGATATGCCCCGCAAACCCAGGTCCTTCAAGGACGCCACGTCCCTATTTCAGACCCTCACGTATGCGCTTTTTATGGTGGCAATGTACGGAGCGCAGAATGGAAATGCAATAGAAAACAGGCGAGAAGGTGAGGAAAGGGCTGGACTATATTCTTTATAAATGGCGATATTTGAGCAGGATTTCCACGATTCGTAATGCGCGACGACGAAGATTCCTGGAGGGTATCCAGATTTGAAACCAGGAGCAAGGCCATGACAACGCGGCAGCCTCGTTAGGGTCAAGGTGGAAAGAAGGCGGTGTTCAGGGTAAAATGGATTCTGTGTGCTCAGAAAGCAGAGCGAACTCTCAAAGACAGAAATGGAAAGGCGGATGCATAGATCTGGTTCGTGCGAATCGGAGAATTAAGCGGGGTGTAAGGTGAAATTGAGGAGGCTACGATACGAGGATGTAAAGCAAGGTGGGACAAAGAACGTCCGGTTTGGCCGGACGAGAGGAGGAGTACTATTCCAGGATGTCCGAGGTTAGAAGCTGGAGATCTGGAACCCGCTGGTAATGGCGTATGTTTCTTGTTAGTAGCGGCATTTGTTGGGCAAGACAGATGCCCGCAATTAAGGTATCGGGTAGGCCAATCGGTTGTCCCTGCGTCCTGAGACTACGACCGATTTCAGCAGCCTGTGTGGCAGCGTCACCATCCAGAGGCAGCACTGTTAGATGCTGCAGCAACTGATCGAATCGTTGGATTTGTTGCTCCGATTTGATCGCAGTTATCCGAATTTCGTACAGAGTGATCGCCGTGATATGGCACCGAAAACGGGTTAACGCGTTCTGCAGCAAATCAGACCGCCGCCGAAGAAAATCGATAATAATGTCACTGTCAACGATCAGGTTCGATCGGTCCATGAGGCCCAAATTTTATCTCTTTGAGTTTCCCAATCGTCTAAGTCCGCCGGATGGAAGGCGGCACGCAGGCGTTCGAGTGTTTCTGTGATCTGTGAAGTTTCTTCAGGAGAGCGGGGGATAGGTGTTAGAGCAAGTTTTGGTCGTACTTCGATCCGGTCACCGGGATGAAGCCCCAATTTTTTTTCTGCTACTTCCCTGGAGATAACCAGGTCTTTGCCCAGATATTCAAGCTCAATGGTCGACATACATTACCCTCCAGTCAAGACCGGTTTCAGATAGGACGCCCGGTAGAGAATATTATGGGCAAAGCTTATGGGTTCAATATAGCCTAACTGCGAGGTTCTGGCAATACGAAACCAGCAGGTCCAGTTGGCACATCCGCGTATTCCACCCGACGGCTGCGCGTGGTCTGCCAGTCTGCGTCGAAATTCTTCAACCGAAACCGGTAGACCATTGCCCCTGGACGGGTCTTAAGGCTGATGCCGTGGAACTCAAACATCGTGAGTGCCACGGTGGATGGGATGGCGATGTCAGAGCAAGCGATCCTGAACCGTTTGTGGGGGCGTCTCAAGCATCACCGTTCTCATCATTATTGTCAGCGAGTGCTTGCATCTTCAGTATTCAGCCCTCCTTGTAAACCACCGGCACCTTTACCGTAAACGTGGACCCTTTGCCCACCTCGCTCTGCACGCCAATCGACCCGCCCAGCAGTTCAGCAAACCCCTTCGTGATGGGCAGTCCCAGCCCTGTGCCTTTGTGCTGCGGGTCCGACCCCTTCACCTGCTGGAACTCCTCGAAGATACTCTCCAGCGCATCGGCGGGGATGCCTGTGCCGGTATCCGACACTGCGATGACCAGGTGCTCGTTCGCTTTCGAGGTCCGGACGGCCACTTCTCCAGCCTCGGTGAACTTCAGCGCGTTGGACAATAGGTTGATCACGATCTGGCGCAACCGACCTTCATCCGTGTGGGCTTCTCCAACATCGCGGGAAATCTCCTGCTTCAGCGCCACCCCCGACTTGACCAGTGGGCCGACCGTGTCGCAGCAGGAGGCAATCAGCTCCTTCACGTCGAAGGACTTCACATCCACATCCATCCGCCCCGCTTCGATCTTGGACAGGTCTAAGATGTCGTTGATCAGGTTCATCAAGTGGTCAGAGTTCTGGGTGACCCTTGTGAGATTGCGCTTCTGGCGCTCGTTCAGTTCCCCGGTAATCCCGTCCAGCATATTGTCCACATAACCCTTGATTGCGGTCATGGGGGTGCGGATTTCGTGAGACATGCTGGCTAAGAAAGTGGACTTCCGGTCGGTCTGTTCCCGGATTTCCCGGTTAGCAGCTTCCAGATTGACGAAGTCCAGGTATCGAGTATAGCCCAGGGCGATGGCAGAGCCGAAGTCCTGAAGCGTGCCAATCTCTTCTTCTGTGAATGCCTGGCGGTCGGATGCGGTGAGGCGCAATCTGCCGTATTGTGCGATGGGAACTTCAACAATAGCGGTTCCGCTGCTCGTTCCCTGCCAGGGCTCTCCGGCGATGAAACGGTGGAGGGTTTCATCAATGACTTCGGGGAAGGGGGCTGTAAGCGTGGGGGATTTCTGGAGGACTTTCCCTTCGGGATCGATGGTGTAGGTCGTGTAGTCGAAACCGTGGGTTTCAAAATGGTCTATCGTGGGTTCCTCTACTGGCTCATCCAGCACGTCAATCCCGCAGGTATTAAAGGACAGCCCCACCCCCTTCAGGTCTTCAGCCAGCACGGTGAGAACCTTCTCGAAGTCGGCCGCCTGCTCCATCGCCTGGACCTCGCCCCGGATACGCTCTACCGCGCCTTCGCGCTGAAGCGACCGGTTGGCCTGGAAGAGTTTCTTGTTCGCCGCAGACATTGCCTGATTGGATTCATCCAGCTTCTGGTTGAGCCCGAACAGGTCCTTATTGGCCGAGGACAGGGCCGTGTTTGCCTCTCGAAGTCTCCGGTCCCGTCGGACCACGCGTCCCGTCTGGAAGCCAATCGCACTCAGGAACACGACCACCATCCCAATGAACCACGGCTCCTGCCACACGGGCGGGACCACGGTAAAGCTCACCGAGGCAGGGGTCGAGTCTTCGTTGAAGTCCCGGTCTCGCGCCTTCACCTCGAAGGTGTGCTTGCCGCTGGGAAGCGTCTCCAGAATGACGCTCTTATCTGGTGAGAAGAACGACCATTCGTCCCCGCCCAGGCGATAAGCATACTGGAGTTCCCCATCCGGCGTGGACCGCCACGGATCAGCGCCTTTCCAGGCAAAGGTGGTATTGCCCGGCTGGGACACCTCGTCCAGAGACAGGGTGATCTCTGTCTCGGGAGGATTGGCATCCGGTTCGTAGCGGATTGTCCCTCCTTCCTGCCAAACGTTGATCCAGAGCGCCCCATCCCGCGACTGCTGGAGCCATCCCTTCAGATCCGGTGGGAGGGCGTGGGTGGTCCACGTCCGCCCATCAAAACGGCTGGTCCCTTCGCTTGTCCAGGCCCAAACGCTGCCGTCATCCATCTGCAAGAAGCTTCTGATGCTGTTATCCGCCAGCCCGTCTCGCATATCGTAACGAGTCCAGGCCTTCCCGTCATAATGAAATGCACCGTAGGTCCGCGTGCCCACCCAGAGGTCCCCATTCCGCGTAGTATATACCTGGCCGATAACGGTCGTGGTGAACTCCTCCGGATCCGTGACTGTTGTCCAGGTCTGGCCGTCAAAACGGCGCAGGCCGAACGTCCCTCCGAACCAGAGGACACCATCCGAGGTCTGCCCGATGCCGTAAGAAACTGACGGCGCCTCCGGAGGAGTATGATGAGTCCAGCTCTTGCCGTCGAACTGGAGTACACCCTCGAGGGTTCTTGGTTCATCTCTCGGATCCCAACCTGCTCCGAACCAGACCGCGCCATCCGAGGACGCATAGACTGCCGGCGGCATGATGTTCCGGGAGAGTTTCGGGTGCGTTTTAAGAGACCATCTTCTTCCATCAAACCGGGCCGTGGCCGCTGTGGTGTCGTGGCTCCCCGCTGCCCAGAGCACACCCTGCCGGGTCGCAATGAGCCTGCGGGGATCATCCATCAACCCGTCCTCAACCCCGTAGCGCTCCCACGTCCTTCCATCGTAGTGTACAACTTCATTGTCCTGGGAAAGGAACCACTGCGCTCCGTCGGGTGTCTCACACTGGAGGCGCAAGTTCTCGTAGGTCGCCCAGCGGGATGTCCCGTAGTCCAACCGGACCGCCTCCTGGCCCGGGCTCACCATCCACAGCGCCCCGTCGGACGCCTCCAAAAGGCCGGTGATGTGGGGTGCTGGGATTGGCACGTCTCTAGACCGGTAGACCGTCCAGGACCCCCCATCCAAACGCTCCCCCCAGGTCGCGTTCCCCACCCCGTTCCGGTATGCGTGCAGTTGTGTAATACCGCCAACCCAGAGCGTGCCGTCCGCCGTCTCCAGGATAGAACGGTTGGAGTCGTAATCACCCGGATTGGGGTTTCCCAGACCACTCCGTCTTAGATCACTCAGACGGAAGGTCGTCCAGGTCTGTCTGTCAAACCGATTCACACCACCAAGGTCCCTGGAGACCGTCCAGATGGCGCCATCCCGGGTCTGCACGATGTGCGGACCCAGGCCAATATCCAGGCCATCCTGCTGTGAATAAAGCCTCCAGGCCGTGGGGCGGTTCGGATGCAGGCTTTCATAACGGACAATCTCACCGTCGTACAATCCGAACCAGATCCTTCCGTTCCGGTCCTCGTAGACGTCGTAAACCCGGAATTGGCGGAATGTTCCCTCCACCTGTTGCCGTGTGAGTGTGATCTCGAAGGGTTCGGGAGGGTCCTCTCTCTGCACAGTCAGTGTTACCGAAGTGCCTGCAGGCCCATTGAGCCGGCTTCCCCTGACATCGGGGGGCTGCTTGTCCACGGTGAGGATGCGATCTCCCACCTTCAGGTCCGCAGCCTGTCCGGGACCTCCGGGGGCAAGGCCATAGATGATCCCTCGCCAGGCCCTTACCCCAATCCCCTCGCGCCAGGGGAGGGCAGGAGCCGCCTCATCCGGCACGATGGAAAGCCTCACATAAGGCGCGATCAGCTTCAAGGCGGCCCCCATCTCTTCCGTCGTATAGAGCGTTGATTCCTCCCGGTCCAGACGCAGGGCTCCCCACAAGGTGCCTGCCCACAGGCTGCCGTCCGACGCCTCCATCAGGTCCCAGATGAACCAGGGCAGATCGCCTTCGAGCGGAAAAACAGGACGCCATTTCCCATCGCTGAACCGGCTGATGCCCGACCGTGTGCCTGCATACACGCTGCCGTCCCGGGTTGCGCAGAGGGTGATTACCGGCGCTCCCAGAAGCCCTTGTTCCGGTGTATAGGTGGTCCAGGTAATCCCGTCGTAACGCACCGCGCCGTCGTTCACGCCGAACCACATGGCACCGTCTCCGGCTTCGGCCATGCAGCGCAAGCCCAGGCCCTTGAGCTCGAGGAAAGAACGCCAGCGCCAGGATTCAAGGACGGGATCGGGATGTACCGGCTGGTAAGGCTGTGCGGCGTGGAGGGTTTGGATCACGAAGGGCACGAAGGACACGAAGAACACGAAAAAAGACGAAAGACACGAAACCACTCCGCACCACCCCCCAAAGCGGTGTGGCGGTGGAGATGGGTTTCGTGTCTTTCGTGTGGGATGGGTGGTGATGGGTGGCTTCGTGTCCTTCGTGATCTGGTTTCGTGCTTTTCGTGCTGGTGGGGTGAGGTGGGGTTTCGTGATCAGCATCGCCAGTCTCCAACGCAAACGGGGCACACCTCACTTGTCCGAAGGATGCCCCACAAACCCAGGTCCTGCAAGGACGTCCGTCCCCATCTCGGACCCTCACGTATACGCTTTTATGACGGCAATGTACGGAACGCAGAACGGAAATGCAACGGAAAAACAGGCACAGGACAGGACGCCGAGAGAGAATTCTTTGTTGCAGAGCCGGCGGTACACCTGGAGCTAAATGTCACGAAAAACGTGCGGGTCGGGCTGGGTGGTAGTTACCGTTACATCGCCGGCCTCGGACAGAGGAATTCGGATCTGAGGGGGCCTTCAGCAAGCTTCACCATCAAATTTGGGAAGTTTTAATATATCAATATGGCGGACAGTTTTCTTTGACAAAAAAGTGCCGTTCACGCAGATTAGGTATCATAGACCACCACGTCAACGATACCCTTTATCTGGAGAGACGGCACAATGGAACTGGCAGAAAAGATACTCAAGAGTTTCAAGATTTCCAAGCCTCAAAAAAAGTTTCTGATGGCTGTGTTTACAGCGATCCTAACAGCTCACGGCAAGATCAATTTTCGTAACCTATCGCGTTACTCTCCTTTGTCACAGAAGACGTATTCACGCCAGTTTGCCAAACCCTTTGAATTTGTGGCCTTCAACCGAGCGGTGATCAATGAAAGCCTGGGCAGAGAAAGTGAACGGATCATCGTGTTAGATGCTTCTTTTGTGTCCAAGTCGGGCAAGCAGACCTATGGTCTGGATTATTTCTGGAACGGTTGTCATCGTCGGAGCGAAAAGGGGTTGGAAGTCTCCAGTGTGGCCATCGTGGATGTTTTGAGAAACACAGGCTTTACGCTGTCCGTTCGTCAAACCGATCCTGGAGATGAACGCCAAATGTCTGAGTCTAAGCCTAAACAGGATGTCGTCAAGGTCAATAAAAAGGGCTCTTCGCTGTTTCACGTGGGTAATCATAAAAACCCGAACCAGTCTTCTTGCCGAGTGCGAGGTGGTTCCTAACCGTTTGCTCCGGTATCCGCACATGAGATCTCTCCTAAACACACGGCGGGTATTGAATGATCCGGAGATCCAGTTTGCCGTTTAGTCCATCGTAACAATTTATTATCTAACAACTTAAACAACTGTTTTTAAGATAGAATCCTGAGCAACAGACAACGGGTCGGGCAACACCGTTGACAAAGAATACTCGAAGGCTGGTCCACAAAACCTGCAGCTTGGGCGTCTTGTCTACCACAACTGGTCGTTCCTGGGGGAAGGTTACCCACACCAAATAGCGAGGAGCCATAAAAAGAAAAGGACCGTCAAGAAAAAGGGCACCAAAAAAAAGGGGAAAGCCAAGTCGAAAAAGCAAAGCTCCAAACAGGCAGAAGACGTCGAAACCCTAACAGATCAGTATTTACAGCACCTGAGTGATGTCAAACCCAGCTTGTTAGAGAATGAAAAATATACCGTTGTCGATGGCTATTTTAGCAAGAAGAAATTTGTTGATGGCGTCCGTGATTTGGATCTACACCAGATCGGCAAATTGCGCTGCGACGCCAATATGCGCTATCTCTACACCGGACCAAAACGGGAAAAGGGAAGCGGAAGGCACAAGACCTATGACGGCAAAGTCAACTGGCAGGACCTGTCTCGGTTTTCATATATCCAAACACAAGATGGCATCGCCATTTACAGTCTTGTCTTGAATCACGTCTCCTTAAAACGCAATTTGAAAGCCGTCGTCTTGCTGGATCACACGAACAAGGACAAGAAGAAATATGCGATCTTGTTTTCAACCGACAAAGACCTAAGTGCCAAGACGATTGTCAGATATTACAAAGCGCGTTTCCAAATTGAATTTATTTTCAGAGATGCCAAACAGTTCACCGGATTGTGCGACTGTCAAGCCAGAGATCAAAAACGGCTGGCTTTCCATTTTAATGCCTCTTTGACAACCCTCAATTTAGCCAAAACGGAACACTTACAAGCCCAATCAGATACGAGACCCATACCCTTTTCCATGGCCAGTGTAAAAGCCTGTTATTTCAACACGTATTTTCTCCAGAATATTTTTTTAATGTTAGACCTCGACCTAAATTTGATTAAAAAATCTCCCCAATACCAAAAACTGCGGGATTATGGCAAAATTGCTGCTTAAAAGTGGCCGAACTATTGAATATATAGCAGGTCTGCTCAACTTTCGACGGCTTCCCACCGGAACCCTGGTGTGTGGCCCGGACCGACGCTACGGTCAAGCAAGCTCGTAGCTGTATACGCGCGATCCGCCGGCGAAGTAGATGCGTCCGTTGTGGATGTCTCCACCTGCGTTTATGGTCACCGGTGAGTCGGCGAGCAGGGTGATGCTGAAGTCGCCCGGGTCGATGCGGACGATGCCTTTTGCAAAGAGCAGGTAGATTGTTTGGTCAGGTCCGAGTATGAACAGGCGGGGGCCCTGGTGGACGGCGGTTAATCCGAACCCGGCCTCTGTGTTCTCTTCGTGGACGACTTGCCTTTGGGCTGGGTCGAAGACAAAGAAGTGTTTGCGGTCGGCGATGCCGTAGACGAGGCCGTCCGGGCCGAGGCACATGTCGGTGTATGCCTGGACGCCGGGGAAGATGACCTCGTGCCAGTCGAGCTGTTTGGTCGCCATGTCCATGATGTAGAGTTCCGCCTCTGTGGCTTTTTGTTCGCCGCCTGACCCCGCGCTGGTGGTGGTGCCCCCCAGGAGTTTGCCTTCCGGAAGCGCCACGAGGCTCATGGTGGAATGTTCCGGGAGGATGGCCGTGTGTTCGAGCAGCGTCCGGTCTCCGGTCTCCCGGTCCCAGAACAGCAGGCCGCCGCCGGTGAAGCCATAGCCGGGGGTGCCCGCCAGGACGACCGTTTTTCCGTCCGGATGCGGCAGGAGCATGTGGGGCCGGTTGATGGTGGGCCGGCACTCCGTGAGGAAGCGGGGGTTGGAATTGGGGTTGTTCTTTTGGGTGGGGACCCACGGCCGGGAGGGATTCCACTCCAGGAGGAAGCCGCCGCCGTAGCCGCCCGCGAAGAAGCGGTCCCCCTGCCGTGCGACGGTGTTCCACTGGTGATAGTTCTCGCGGTTCGTCCAGGTATCGGTTTGCGGATTGTAGCTGAAGAAGCGCATGGGGAAGGCGGTTCCGCCGCAGATCGTGCCGTTCGGTGAGACCGCAAGGCCCATCACATGGGCGCCTTCGCTGGTGTAGTCGAAGGAGAGTTCTTTGACTTCATTCGTTTTCGGGTCTTCCACTACAAGGACGCGGTTCACGAGGTCGCAGGTCTGGAGCCGCTTGCCGTCCGGGAAATCGCGGTGGAACAGGTCCTGGCTGCTTGTGATGATGGGTTTCTCGCGTTTCTGTTCGAGCTTTCCGATTTTCTTGCCTTCACCCCTGTAGAATTCGTACCAGCTCTCTTCCGCTCCGGGGACAGAGAGGCCGTACACCTTGCCGTTGGTGTCACGGTATACATACCCGCTTCCGTGGACGCGTTCGGCGTCCGGGAGCATCGGGCTGGCCGCGCCGCTGTCGGGGTCCAGGGCGATGATCTGGCTGGCGGTGTTGCCCACGCCAAAGTAGATCCAGCCGGTGTCGTCGGCGGCTACATGGCGCTGGTATTGCGGCCAGTTCTGGCTGTACACGCTGCCGTAGTCCCTGAATTCGCGGGTTTCGGGGTTGTAGGATACCACGCCGCTGTCGGGGTAGGTGACGGACCAGATGAGGCCGTTGTCGTCCTCGGTCATGCCCATGGCTCCCCGGGGCGCTGTCTCGTGGCTGAAGGTGAAGGCCCGACTCTCCGGGTCGAACTCCACGAAGTGGGCGCCGAAGTGGCCGTAGAACCTGTTGTCACTTGAAAGTATCGAGGCGAAGGGGCTGTCGCCGCCAGGCGGAAAGGGCACGGGGTATTCTTCGCTGTTTCCCGTTTGAGCGTCGATCATCAGCAGGGCACGGCAGCCGGCGTGGTCCAGCAGCCAGACCAGGACGATGTTGCGTCTACTCCCGTCCACGGTGGCGACGGTGCCGCGGTGGTTGCTGATGGGGGTGGCGATGCCGTGATAAAAAAAGCCGTTCCCCAGAGCCTGCGTTGTTGATCCTTCCATTGTTGTCTCTCCAATTCGTTGTGTTCCCCTACGCTTTGTAATACTCCACCGTATTGCCGGCCAGGTCCCCGACCCGGCCCACCAGGGCCTGTCGCCGGGGCTCGTCCATCGCTTTAAATGAACGGGCCAGTTCGATCTTTTCCGCCATCTGTTTTCGGTCGTCCGGGCCTGTGATCAACACGCTCACCGGCAGCGACCAGACAAAATGGATCGCCTCGGCCACACTTACCCGATCCGGGATCAGGGCCGGTTTCTTCGCCTCTTCGTCCTCCTGGGCTACGCCGAAGAACCTGCCGTTGGACAGGGTTTTCATCGCCAGCGCGCCGATGTTGCGTTCGGCCAGGGTCGGCAGGACCCGCTCGATGAAGCTTTCATAGGAGGGGTCCAGCAGGTTGATGGGCATCTGGCAGGTCTCGAAAATATCGGTTTTTTCCAGTACCCGCTCGTGAGCCGAGGGGCTTTTGTGCCCTGTGAATCCGATGTGGCGAACCTTTCCGGACGCCTTCGCTTCCATGACCGCGTCAAATACTCCCTGTTCAATCCGGCGGTCCACATCCTCGGGGTCCTGCACTGTGTGTACCTGCCACAGGTCCAGGTAATCCGTGTTCAGCCGTTTGAGAGATCCTTCCAGAGCCTTCCTGGCCTTCCCGGCGTCCTTCGCTGCGGTTTTGGTCATCAGAAAGACCGTGTCCCTGTATTTGGGCGTGAGGAATTTTCCGTACCGGCGCTCGCTTTCGCCCTTCTGATAGCTCTCGGCCGTATCGAAGAACCGGACGCCCCCTTCAAGTGCGGTTTCGATGACGGCTTGCGCTTCGGTTTCGCTCATCTTCCCGCCAATATGCCATCCGCCAATGCCCAGCATGGTGACTTTTTCACCCGTGCGTCCCAGCATCCGCCGGGGCAGCAATTCTCCCAGGCGGTCACCGGGGCTGCATCCTGATAGCGCAAGAGGCATTGCGGGCACCATCAAGCTGGCCGTTACTCCTGCCAGCGACTTCAGGAATTCACGACGTTCCATCCGTTCCATGTCCAGGGCTCCTTTCTTATGCTTAGTCCCGACCTTCCGCTGAATCGGTGCTGTACCTCACGTTTCGTCCACCAGGTTGCCACTGGCAGTCACCCCTGCCGTTTTGTCGATAGCCAGGGCGCTCTCCAGCCCTTTGCCGATCCGGTTGCCGGTGAGCATATTCCCGCTGCCGGTTCCTTCCCAGCGCACGGTGGTTTCGACTTTTGCCTCGTCCCGGGTTTCCATGAGCGTGCAGTTGGTGACGCTTACATCCCGGGTGTCTTTCAGGTAGAGGACGCCGGGATAGCCGTCCAGGATCTGGCAGCCGGTGATGTTGATTCTCTGAGACCGCTCGACTTCCAGAAGGCCGCAGCGGGAATCCGGCGCGTTGCAGGCGGCTGCCTCCGGTTCGGTCTGGGGGTCGTGGAGGATGAGGCCGCTGAGGGTACAGTCCCGGCTGTTTGCGATTCGGATGCCCGTGCAGAGGTGTTCGGGGTTGTAGTCCGGGTTATGGTCGAAACTGTTGGGGCCGACCACAATGGTGCGCGAGTCTTCCACCAGCAGGTTTCTGTGGCGGGCGGAGAAGATGATGTTGCCGGAGATGGCGACGCCCCTGCAGGCGATGAGACGGATGTTGTTTTCCTGGGGGCCGATCAGGTTGCCGGAGATGGCGACCATGCCGACTTTGTGGTTGATTTGAGGGCTGCGGCCGAGCATGAGGATGTTTGCTCCGCCAGGGCTGTAAGATGCCTGTATCGTGTTGCCGGAAATCGTGCCTTCGCGGACGGTGGCGCGTTCGGCGCTGACGTCGATCCAGATATCGGCGGACGTATCGGCGTCGGGGTCGAAGTTGTACTCGATGTCGTTTCCGGTGATCTGGAGGTTGCGGATCTGTGAGCCGACGATTTTGATGCCGCCGCCCTTGCAGTAGCTGATGTGGGAGCTGGCGACGATGATCTGGTGCAGGTTGACGTCGTCCAGGAAAATGCCGATCCCGCAGTTGTGGTAGATGTGGCTGTGGGAAATGAGCACGTTGCGGGCACGGCCGTGGATCCGGATGCCGTGGCGCAGTTGGCGCAGGAGCACCCCTTCAAAGGTCGATTGCATCGCGCCTTCAATCAGAAACCCGTCGGCTTCGGGGTGCCGGCCTTCGATTTCCACATTCAATACGGTGGGCATGCGCTCCTGCGCCCAGACCTCCGGCCTGAAGGTGTCGGGATCGGCAGAGCGGGTGTGCGTGCCGATGAGGTGAAAGGCAGGGCCGGGACCGGCCATAATGATTTTTGCAGCCCCGCCGGATCCCTCAATGCTCATCCGTCCGGTTTGGGCAAGCTCGATGGGAACGGTTTGGGTGATCAGGTAGTCTCCGGGAGGGAACCGCAGGCTGCCGTCGCCCTGCTCAAGGGCCTGGAGAATGGCGACTGTATCGTCGCAAAGACCGTCGCCTGAAGCGCCGAAATCTACCACGTTGCTCATCTGGATGATGTCCTTTTGAGGAGATCTGGAGGTTCCGGCTGAGCCTGTGCCTCACAGGTCCAGTTACTCCCACCCACCCACGCGCGTCTGCGGCAGGAGCCTGCGGAGGGCATCGGGTACCAGGTTAACGATTGACCGTTCGATGGTGTCGCGGTTGCGCTGATACAGGATGCCGAAGTAGATGATGGCCAGTCCAAGAACCGTGAGGGCGACCGGGAACAGCAGCGAGTCTTTGAACACCATGTGCGCCAGGTGGCCCAGGTAGATGATAACCCCCAGGGCCCCGAAGAAGATGAACACCCGTCTTGCCATCAGAACCGATAGGAGCACCAGTCCGATGTTGATGAGGCAGTAGATGAATTTCCCGAGTTCACTGTCGCTGTCCATCGACGTGAGTCCGATCCAGAAGGCCGCCGTCCCGTACAGATAGCCCCAGAAGGCGTAGTCTTCCTTTGTGCGGCGGTCGATGAGATAGGACACCACCAGCACGGTGAGCCCGAAGCATACGGCTATCCACTGCACTTCGTGATCAGGGAGCCTGGGTTTTCCTGAAAGGAGCAGCGCCAGGTCCAGCCACATTGCCCAGAGCGAGATGGCGATGGGAGCCGTGAGGAAGGGAAAGCGGGTACGCTTCAGGGCGATCACCCCGGCGATGATGGTGCCGGCCTCCATCAGCAGGCGGCCGTCTTTGGGCCTGAGATGATACCATTCGGTGGCTCTCAAATCTGCATGCACCCACAGGCCCAGGAGCTTTTCCAGGCCGAAGATGGCCAGTGGGGTCATGCAGACGGCCAGCGTGAAGAGCAGGCCGCCGGGTATTCTGAGCCCGGGTTTGGACCAGAAACGCCGTCCGACAAAGACGAAGCACCAGGCGTAGAACAATGCGGGGTAAAAGATGCCTCCGCCTCCGAACCGCTCCCAGGCCACGATCACAAACCAGTGCATCGCGGAGAGGACGATGAACGCGCCGAAGTAGTAGACGATGTGTACCAGGTCGAATGCGGGGCGGTCCTGCGTGCGGCGTTCAAAGGCCGCCCAGAGGGCATCCGCCTGGTCGGGGGAGAGCAATCCTTCTGAGGATGCCCACTCGAAATCCGCTTTTGATACTTTCATGAATTGCCTGCTGGTTTTCCTTGCGTGGTGCGGGGCAAGCAGAAGCGTCCGTCGTCCTGGCGCCGCCATGATCTTCTTGTTTACGCTCACGGATAGTGCTATCTTTCATAAGGATTTAGATTGGCAGAAACTTTATGAGCAATATGTTGTGTGTCACCATTCAGTCACGACCACGCGGGCCAATTCAAAGGATACATCAATGGATTTGGAAGAAATCAAGAGTGTTGCAGGTCCTGCTTGCAAGGAATTCAAGGTGAAGAGGCTGGACATTTTCGGGTCGCTTACTCGCGGCGAAGGGTCAGCTGAAAGTGATGTAGACCTGCTTGTTGAATTTGAAGAGCCGGATCTGCATCCCTCCAAGAGATTCTTCGGTCTGCTTCATTATCTTGAAGATACCTTGGAGTGCGAGGTTGATCTTGTCACAGTTAGCGGGCTCAGAAATCCCTATTTTCTTCGTAGGGTTCTCAAGGAAAAGGTAAACATCTATGGAGGATGAACTCCTCAAACACTTCTACGATATCAAAGAAGCCGCCTCGGCGATTCTCCGATTTGTCCGTGGCAAAACGCTTGACGACTATGAGCAGGATGATCTGCTTCGGAGCGGTGTCGAGCGAAAATTCGAGATTATTGGAGAAGCACTAAACAGAATCAAGGGAGCTTATCCTACTGTACTGGACCAGGTGCGGGAGCATCGTAGCGTCGTGTCATTCAGGAATATTCTTGCACACGGTTATGACAGCATTGACAACAGAATTGTATGGGGCATTGTCGAAGAAGACTTGGGCAAACTCCTGAAAGATGTGGAGAGGTTGCTTGAAGAGGAGGATCGAACGGATGATGCACCTGAGCAGTGATCCGGTCAGATCCATTTGCTGGACGGTTGCCGGCTACGCTCCCTTCGGTCGCTCCGGCCTAAATGGCCGTGGCTTCTTCTTTCACTGATGACAGAACCCATGGTACACGACAAAAAAGGAAAAGACCTGCGCTGAGTGGTGAAATGAGTTAAGTTTGGGTTGTCAAGATCCAACAACTCATCCATCATCAAACACAGGTCTATGTCTCCTCAAGTTAATGAATTACACGACGTGATGCAATGGTATTTACCCTGTCATAAGGCCCGGGTAAAATTCATCGCCGCCTTCATTGTGTCTCTCATCAAGCTCACAACCGTCAACTTCACCAAACTGGCCAACGCCCTCAACGGCAAAGCCAAGCAGAAGTCCAACTATCGCAGAATCCAACGTTTCTTCAGTGAGTTTAATCTGTCCTATGACCTGGTGGCCGACTTGATCCTGCATCTCTTGCCGATCAAGTCGGACTTTACCATCTCGATAGATCGGACGACCTGGAGCTTCGGCAAACTGACCATCAATATTCTCACCGCCGGGAGTGTCTATCAAGGCGTTGCATTTCCCATCTGCTGGATACTGCTGCCCAAAAAGGGCAACTCCAACACCGATGAGCGTATCCAGTTGATGGAACGGGTCTTGAAGTTGGTGGATAAAAACCTGATTCAGGTCATCGTTGCAGACCGGGAATTCATTGGGCAAGAATGGTTTGCGTGGTTAGATGCGCAAGCCTTAGGCTTTGCCATCCGCGTCAAGGAAAACGCCAAAACCCTAAATGGCAAAGGGGACATCGCGCTTCGATGCTTGTTTGCCGACCTGCACATTCACCAAGAGCGCATCCTGCGTAAACCCCGTCTGATCTATGGTCATCATCTGTATTTGTCTGTCATCCGATTACCTGACGAATTTCTCATCGTTGCCAGCAAGTGTAAAGGTCGAAAACCGCTGGAGGATTACAAAAAACGGTGGGGAATTGAAGTCCTGTTCGCCGCGTTGAAAAGCCGAGGCTTCGATCTGGAACAGACCCATCTGATCCATCTGGAACGAATCGAAAAACTCATCGCGCTTTTAGCCATTGCCCTCACCTGGGCTCATCTGGTAGGAGAATGGATCGCAAAGACAAAACCGTTGAAGATCAAAAAACACGGATGCAAAGAGAAAAGCCTGTTTCGATATGGATTGGACCATTTGCAGTATGTTCTGCTCAATATACAGGATCACATCCAGGAGTTCTTTCACTGTCTTTGGATACTGATTGATCCTCCATATTTTAGGTCAGATTAAGTTTTGTCGTGTATTATGGACAGAACCACTGATTCCTTTCCCTATGCACGGCCACTTCGGCAACCGCGACCGTTAGAGGGTTCATTTTTCTTGATATATCACCGGCACTCGCACCGTAAACGTGGACCCTTTTCCCATCTCGCTCTGCACGCTGATCGACCCGTCCAGGAGTTCGGCAAATCCCTTCGTGATAGGCAGGCCCAGCCCGGTGCCCTTGTGCTGGGGGTCCGACCCTTTCACCTGCTGGAATTCCTCGAAGATGCTGTCCAGCGCATCGGCAGGAATGCCTGTGCCGGTGTCTGAAACCGCAATTACCACCGATTCATTCTCGCCGATTGCACGAACCGCCACTTCTCCCGATTCGGTAAATTTCACCGCGTTGCTCAACAGGTTGATCACGATCTGCCGGATACGCCCCCGGTCGGTGTTCGCTTCTCCAAGATCATCCGGCACGTTGTAATTTAGCTTCACTCCCGGCTTAACCAGGGGCTCCACCTCTGCACAGCAGGCTGCAATCAGGTTCTTTACGTCGAAGCGTTCCACATTCACATCCATCCGTCCGGCTTCGATTTTCGCCAGGTCCATGATGCCGTTGATCAGGTCCAGCAAGTGGTCGGCGCTGTGCTGGATCTTGGTGAGATTTTCCTGGTGTCTTTCGGGGAGCAGGGAACCGGCCCGGCGCTGGATGAGCCGGGCGAAGCCGATAATGGCGTTCATGGGGGTTCTCAGTTCGTGGGACATGGAGGCCAGGAACCGGGATTTCCGCTCTGTCTGCTCCTGGATTTCCCGGATGTCCAGGTATCGCGCATAGCCCAGCGCGATGGCCGCCGCAAAGTCCTGGAGGGCGTCAATATCTTCCCGGGTGAAGTCCTCTCGATCCGATGACGTGATCCGAAGGCGTCCATAGCCCGAGGCCGGCACTTCGAGAATGGCGGTTTGTTCACTGCGGCCCTGCCAGGGTTCTCCCTCGATGAAACGCTCGATGGTCTCGCGCACGACCCTGGGAAACGGGGCCGGATTGGGATAGGATTCGTGTGTTACGGCGCCGTCCGGGTCGATGGTGTAGGTGGTGTAGCGGAAGCCGTGGTCTTCAAAATAGGCCATCGTGGGGTTGTCCACCGGCTCGTCGAGGACGTCGATTTCGCAGGTTTCGAAGGAGAGGCCGACCGTTTTCAGGTCTTGAGAGAGCAGGGAGAGTACCCGCTCGAAGTCGGAGGCTTGCTCCATTGCCTGGACCTCTCCCCGGATGCGCTCCACGGTGCGTTCCCGGTCTAACTGCTTGTTGGAGTCTTGAAGCTCCTGGTTGAGGCCAAACAGGTCCTTGTTCGCCGAGGACAGTGCGACGTTGGACATCTTGAGTTTCCGGTTGCTGGCCACGATGCGGGAGGCCTGGAAGCTGATGATTCCGGCGACGGCGACCATCAATACAATGAACCAGGGCTCCTGCCAGACGGGAGGAACGACGGTAAAATGCATCGCGGCGGGTGTTGGGTCTTCGTTGAAGTCCCGGTCTCTTGCCTTCACCTCAAAGGCGTGGTCCCCGCTGCCCAGGGCCTGGAAGATGTGACTCACCTCGGAGGCGAACGGAGACCATTCGCCTCGATCCATACGATAAGCATACTGGAGTTCCGCATCCGGCGTGGAACGCCAGGGATCGGCGCCTTTCCAGGCCAGGGTGGTATTGCCCGGCTGGGAGACCCTGTCCAGCGACAGGGTAATCTCCGTGTCCGGGGGATCGGCACCAGGCTCGTAGCGGAGTGTGCCGATGCTGCCGAACTCCTCCGGTATGGATAAGCCGGGCATGGCGCGTCTGGTCCAACCTATGCGAAAGCTGTTGATCCAGAGCGCCCCGTCCCCGGACTGCCGGAGCCTTCCACCCACACCCTCAGGAAGGGCCTGTGTCGTCCAGGTCCGTCCATCGAAACGGCTGGTCCCTCCCCTGGTTACGGCCCAGACGCTGCCATCTTCCGTCTGGAGGATGCTCCCGACGCTGTTATCCGCTAGTGGTCGATTTCAGAAGTTCGCATGAGTTTATGCAGCCAGCCGGATTCGCTGCATTCGTTCTTCCAATTCCTGCCTTGTAAAGCGCCAGTTGAAAGGTTCGGCAGTGAGATTATAGTATTCCTCAAAGCCCAAGATCCTGGCTTCCATCGCCTGTCGATCTGCCAGGTCATTGGGCGTGAGCGCCTTTCTTTGCAAGATCGAGAAATAGATCTCAATCTGATTGAGCCAACTGGCGTGGATAGGGAGATGGACGGCAATGGCATTTTCATAGGCATCCTGGAGCCGTTTAGGGAACGTGGTGGTGTAATGAGAAGATCCGTTGTCCACAATCCAGAAGACCCGATCAGCCGAAGCATAAGGCTCCCGTCCCATCACCAGGTCCACCAGCTTTTGAAAGGGCACGATGCCGGTTTTCTCATCCACACGCCCAAAGATGTGCCCTGAGAACACATCCAGTGCAGACAGATAGGCCACTGTGCCCATCCGTTTGTAGTCATTTTCCATACGAATGGGTTTGCCACAATCAGGTGGCAATGTGGCAAACTCTCGGGCTAAGATTTGGAGTTGGGATTTTTCATCGGCACAGATAACGAAGTCTTTCTTGCCAAGCGGTATCCCCTCCCATATGCCTTGATACAGGTCCAGAATGCGACTGGCTTTCTCTAAAAAGTTGGGGGCTTTGATATGAAGCCAGGATCGGTGATACCAGGGACGAAGGGCATCCTCTTTGAGAATGCGCCAAATCGTTGTGGGTGAGATTGAAGTGATCAACGCACACCTTAACACTTCCTGTTGAATCTCAAATAAGCTGAACCGAGACAGGGGCAACCCCCGTTGTGCGGGCAGTTGACAGGCAATGGCTTTGACTTCACTGACTTGCACAGGGGGAAAAAGTGGGCGGTCGCCCACTGCGCGGTAGATCCTCTAAAGTGAAGCCTTCTTCAGTCCACCTTTTTCGCCACTTCTGCGCCGTAGGTGAACTGACACCTGCCCTGTCGGCTAACCTCTGGTTGCCAATGGCTTTATTCTCGGCTAAGGCCACCACCATCTTTGCCCGCTGCACCTGGGATTGAGGCGCGTTGCGCTGACGAATGATTTTCTGGGCTTTTGCCAGTTGGGCTTTTGTGAAGCGAGGTTGGTATTGGGGAAGGGGACCTGACATTATACACCTCCTTTACCGATTGGAATGAGGCGTATAACATACCCCTTTTTTGCCACCTATGCAACCTCATGCGTATTTGCGAAATCGACCACTAGGCCGTCTCGCACGTCGTATCGGGTCCACCTCTTTTGATCGTAATAAAACACACCGTAGTGCCGCGTGCCGACCCAGAGGTCTCCCTTCGGCGCAGTATATACCGCCTCGATGGCGGAGGTTGTGAACTCCTCCGGTTCCGTGATGGCCGTCCAGGTCTGTCCATCAAATCGACGCTGACTGGTCCCTCCAAACCAGAGGACGCCATCGGCAGTCTGTCCAATGCCATAAATGCAAGACCTGGGGGCCTCCGGAGGGGTGTAATGTGTCCAGATATTTTCCCCTGTCTGTTCAGACATGCCATATCGGAGCACGCCTCCGAGGTAGTCCCCCTCACCGGTCAAACAGGCCGATCCGAACCAGAGGGCGCCGTCCGAAGACTCGTAGACTGCACTCGAGCCGATGTTCCAGGAGAGCCGGGGATGGGTCTTCAGGGACCACCTTCTCCCATCAAACCGGGCTGTCGCGGCCGTGGTGTCGTGACTCCCCGCAGCCCAGAGGCTGCCGTTCCGCGTTGTGATGAGCGCAACAGGCGCATCCATCAGCCCATCCTCAATCCCATATCGTGTCCACGCCTTCCTGTTGTAGCGCACGACCCCGCCGTCCTGGGAGAGAAACCACTGTGCTCCGTCGGGCGTCTCGCACTGGAAGACCAGACCCTTGTAGGATGTCCACCGGGACGTTCTGTAGTCCAGCCGGACGGCCTCCTGACCCTCGCCCGCAAGCCAGAGCGCCCCGTCGGACGCCTCTAAGAGACCGATGACTTTGGTTGACGGAACCGGCACGTCGGACCTCCGGTAGAACGTCCAGGCGCCGTTTCGGTATGCGTGCAGGGAGCCCTGGCCGCCGACCCAGAGTGTGCCATCCGCTGTTTCCAGGATGGAGGGATTCGTATCCATTAACCCCAGGCCGCCTAAGTGGAAGCTGGTCCAGGTCTTCCCGTCAAAGCGGTTTACGCCTTTGAGGGCGTGCTTGGAGACCGTCCATATCACCCCATCCCGGGTCTGGAGGATGTGCGGGCGAAACCCGATGTCCAGGCCGTCTTCCTCCGTGTAGAGCCGCCAGGCTTCGGCAGCATCCGACCCGGTTCTGCGAATGTCGCAGCGGACGATCTCACCGTCAGCTGGCCTGAGCCCACCCAGCCCAAACCACATCACGCCTTCCCGGTCTTCGTACACATCAAAAACCGGGAACACGCGGAAGGCTCCCTCCACCCGCTCCCGTGTGACGCTTAGCTCGAAGGGTTCGGCACGGCCCTCCCGCTGCACGGTCAACCTTACCGGGGCGTCCGCAGATCCGAACAGGGCTCTCGATGTTGGTCCCGGAGCGTTCCCATCCACAGTCAGAATGCGGTCCCCCAACTTCAGGCCTGCGGCCTCTCCGGGTCCGCCGGGGGCAAGACCATAGATGATCCCTCCCACGGCCCTTACCCCAAGCCCCTCGCGCCAGGGGCGGGCAGGAGCCGCCTCATCCGGCACGACGGCAAGCCGCACATAAGGCGCGATCAGCTTCAAGGCGGCCCCCGTCTCTTCCGTCGTATAGAGCGTTAATTCCTCCCGGTCCAGACGCAGCGCTCCCCACCAGGTGCCTGCCCACAGACTCCCGTCCGACGCCTCCACCAGGTCCCGGATGAACCAGGGCACATTGCCTTCGGGCGGAAAAACAGGGCGCCATTTCTCACCGCTGAACCGGCTGATGCCCAGGTCCGCGCCCGCGTACACAGATCCGTCCCGTGTGACGCAAAGCGCGTACACCGGCGCACCCGGCAGGCCGTCTGCGGGCGTATAGGCAGTCCAGCGTATCCCGTCGTAGCAGCGCACCCCATCGTTTGTGCCGAACCACATGTTGCCGTCTTTGTCTTCGGCCATACACTGGAGGCCCAGGCCCTTCAGCTCGGGGAAGGAGCGCCAGCGCCAGGATTCAAGGACGGGATCGGGGTGCACAGGCTGGTACGGTGTGGCGGCGTGGAGGGTTTGAATCACGAAGAGCACGAAGAAATACGAAAGACACGAAACCACTCCGCACCACCCCCCAAGGCGGTGTGGCGGAGGAGATGGGTTTCGTGTTTTTCGTGTGGGATGGGTGGTGATGGGTGGCTTCGTGTCCTTCGTGATCTGGTTTCGTGTTCTTCGTGTCGGTGGCGTGGGGTGGGGTTTCGTGATCAGCATTGCTGGCCTCCAACGCAAAGGGGGCATACTTCGAAGGGTCCGAAATATGCCCCGCAAACTCAGGTCCTGCAAGGACGCTTCGTTTCCATCTTGGACCTTCGATACGGTTTTGCGAGCGCAAGATAATACGCATGGATGGGAAATGCAACGAAAATCCAACGGAGAAATGCCACCGGCAAGTGGTGGTATAACCGGCTGGAGTATGTGGAGAATGGCAAATCGACCGGGTAAAAAAAGTATTGACAGGGATAATTTTTGTTCTATTTATGAAACAAATTGCATCAAGTGGTTGTCATTCAATTAAACCTTGCATATTAATTGCCGATATGATATCTTGAAAAGTGAACGCATGTATAGTATGCTATACATGGATGATCGATAATCTCTCCCCTCTCCCCTCACTCACCGCGAGGAGTGACCATGAAGTGGAATGTGCCCTCTCCTTGGGGACTGCCGCCGTCCCAAGCCAAACGCGTTCAGGATGTTGTTGCAGCTCTGGTATATCTTTCTCCACCTAGAGTCAAAATCACCCCGGCGAAACTCAACAAGCTAATCTATATCGCAGAGCTTAAGTTCATTAAAGAATACGGGAGGCGTCTGTGTCCTGCTCGAATTCTTCATTGGAAACATGGGCCATTTAGTTTTGATGTTGAGGAGGCGCTTGATCATCTTGATGGTGGTGTTTTAGAGATCAGTCGTCACGAAACCGGCTCACGTGGCGTAATCCGGGGAATCGAAGCTGCAAAGGATTCAACTGCGGTTGAACTTGAGTCCGAAATCATTTCATTCTTGAAACAGTTTTGCAGAGTTTGGGCCAAGAAGGATTACAAAACGAAGCTTATTCCTTTTACATCTGCCACGCTGCCATTTATCGAGACGCCATTTCATCAGGTGATCGACCTGGAAAGATATACTGACCTCCCAGAAGAAGAAAGAGCGGAACTCGACTATGTGCCGAGTGGCAAAACAGCAAAGGCCATCGAAGCGGCTTTGAAATTAAGAAATGAAGAGCTCGACTCGATGTTGCAGTTGGTAGATGCCTAACTTAAGACCACCCAAATGGGCCAATCTTGTTCGGCTCTATCACAACCATCTTCGTTTAAATGACGAACAATACGATCCTCGAAGGATTTATTGGGGGACGTGTAATCCTCAACTGATCCAGCGGGCAATAGATGAGGCTTTTGCTACCAGCAGGGCCAGATATCGCTATCCAACAATTTTTGAACGGGCCTCGGTATTGGTTCAAGCTTTGATCCGATACGAGGCCTTTTTTCATGACTGTGAGAGGGTGTCGGCTGGTGTCCACGTGATTGAAGATGCCGGTTACAGATTTGAATACCAGGATGTTATTGCGGGTGAATCATTGCCCGCCTATTTCAGGCGCTGCAGTACTCGAGAGTGAGAAGCCACAATATCCACCGCGACCAAATCCTGATCAGAACCATCCGAAACCCTGTTTGGTTGCGATCAGAACTCCTGCCTGCGCATGTGAGCATTTGTTCCCGGCATAGAGGATGATAAGGGTATGGCGGATGAGGGACATCTGGAGATATTCGGGCAGGGGGTAGACGCCTGGAATAAGTGGCGAAAAGAGAATCCGGCTGTGCGGCCGGATCTTACGGGCGAGGATTTTGGTTATGAAGATCTGAACGGCGTGGATCTGGGCGGTGTGGACCTCAGCTATATGTACCTGAGTGGAACGACGCTCATCGGCGCGAATTTTACCAGCGTAAGAACGCTGTATGGGGCTGGAGCAGGTCACCCAGCGGTATCCGCATCTTTTGCAGGCGCCGGAGGGGATACCGTAAGCAGAGTGTGAGCCTCATCTGTTCCCTGTTTTTCTGAGGGTAAATTTGCCTTTCTGAGGTGAGGTCTTGAACCCTTTTGGTTGTCTCTGTTTTTGCGGTTTGGTCCTGGATTCAGGCGACTTGCGTTCGCGTTTTTTTCCCTTTTTACCCGCCATTACGCCCTCCCGTTCGTTTTGATTCAAACCGTCTTCACATTCCATTTGTCAGACGCCACCGCAGCTTCTCTCACGCATCTTCTTCCAGCAATTCCTGCACAGTTCTCAGGAGGTCCTGCTGTTTGAAAGGTTTTGTGATGCTGCGATTGGCCCCCAATTCTTCGGCCATGGAGAAGACCTCTTCCAGATAGGCCGTCATGACGATGATTTTTACGCGCGGGTACTTCCGGCGGAGTTCCTCGATCACATCCAGCCCGATTCTTCCCGGCATCAGGATGTCCGTGATGACCAGGTCGGTTGGTTCCTCATGGTAACGTCTTACGGCTTCCTCGCCGTCGGCGGCTTCTACGATTTCGTGGCCGGCCATCTGAAGCATTTTGCGGATCGCGGCCCTTACGTTCTCTTCGTCGTCGATGACCAGGATACGCGCCACGGTGTCCTCCGGTTCCGTTTGTTTATCGATCCTCCTCCAGCAACTCGTTCACGGCTGTCAGCATTTGTTTCTGGCTGAACGGTTTGGAGAAGGCATGGGATGCGCCCAATTCTCTGGCCAGGGGGAGGTAATCTTTCCCCGTGAAGCCGCCTCCGGAGATTGCGATGATCTTGATGTCCGGGAACTCGCGCTGAAAGTCACGGATGGTTTCGAGCCCTTCTTTTCCCGGCATCAGGATGTCCGTGATAACCAGATCGGCCGGTTCCTCGCGCTGGCGCTCCAGCGCTTCATCGCCGTCGCTGGCTTCCACGGTTTCATGACCGCTCTGCGCCAGCATCTCTCGGAGCATTTTCCGCATGATGGGATCATCGTCAGCGACCAGTATACGCGCCATCTTGGATCTCCGGTTTCAGATTCTTCTGTCGGATGTTCGCCTGTGTGGCAATAAATGACAAAATCAGGGTCATGTCAACAAGAAAACTCCGGATTGCGGCGGATGAGAACGGCCCAATCCACCAGCAGAAAACCTGGGGCGCTGGGATGGTCTATGACCCGCCTGGTCTTATCGTATGGGCGAGTCGCCCAGAGCACGGCCACATCGCCCGCTTACGTCCGGCTGGCCCTGATTTTGTGTCTGTACACCTCCACCTGGAGGCGTTGGTGAAGCTCCTGCTGGGCGCGCATTTTGCCCTTCAGGTCCGTCACCTTCTGTTGAAGGTCGGCTACCCAATCCCGCAGACCCTGTAACCGGCCTCGAATTTCATCTCGAAGCGAGGCTTCGCGTTCGCCCGCTTCGGCCAGCTCCACGGCCTCCTGTTCCAACCGGAGGATGTGGGGTTCGGTTTCCAGGGCAAAACGGGTGTATTCCACGATGATCTTAGTGGAATAGAAGATCGATCCGAGGATCAATACAGCAAACATCCATCCCATATCCAGTTGCCCCCGACGCAAAGGATGGGTTGTTTGACGACCCGATTGTCCTCCCATTGTCAGGCCGCCCGGAAGCGGTCAAACAGGGAGGGAAATAAGGGGAGCTGACAGTTGAAATTATGGGGGAGAGAACGGTTTGGGAGGAAAAAGGCCCATGGGGATTGATGGTTTGCCGTGCTTGGGTTCAACTGTAAATTTCGCAATCTATACCACGGGTGTCAAGGCAAAAGAACGCGTGGTTTTGCCCGGCGCATTTTTCTCCGTCTGCCGTGTCGATTTTGTTTGACAAGACGGGCAAACAGCCGTATCTTAAGAGCTGTTGTAACTGGTTGTTAGTCAATATGATGCAGCAGAAGGCGCTCAAATGAGCAGGAGGGACCGAAGATGCTCTTTGCCATATTTGCCATGGCTTCCCTGTTTGCGGTTATCGCCGCCAAATACCTGACGGCGGCCAGGCTCCAGAGTTTGCGCCAGAGGGTGCTTGAAGCCGAGACAGAGGCCCGAAAGTCCCGGGGCAGGCTGAAGGCGGCCGAGACCGACAGCCAGGTGGCGGGTCGGGGCGTTAAAACCCAGGCGCGGCAGAAGTCGGTGCTGGAAAAACAGATTGGGAAGTACAAGAAGGAACTGGCGGAACTGAAGAGGTAAGGGCCTGAGGCCCGCCGGGCAGATCGCATACCGGGGCGGGAGAGTTGGAGGCGTTTATGGTCTGGGCATTCATCTTTCTTACGCTGGGCGCTGTGGCCTACACGGTTTACCTCATCCTGGAGCATGTAAGGGATGCCAGCATGCTTGAGGGCCAGGTCCGGCGCACGCAAGCGGCGCAGGTGGGGGTGGAGGTTCAAATTAAGGATTGCGAAGGGGCCAGAGATCTGGCCAGGACCAGGGTCCAGGAGATGGAGCAGGGGGTCAAAGAGATCGAGGCCACCTTAAGTGAGCTTCAGGCCCTCATCAGCGGCCAGAAAAAGGACATGGCGAAGCGTGGCCGATTTCGCGTGTAAGTGTTTACGCCAGACGGTCGATCGGCCGCCGGCGCGTTGCCCGCTGTGTTGTGTGGCCCCCGAGGGCGAATCCCGGGGGCTTTTTACCTGATACTCAACCAGGAGCAGTGTTCGATGAAGGCGTTGGTTGTCGACGACGAGCTGGAAATCCGTAACGCCCTGTCGGCGGGCTTGAAGATTGCCAGGTGCAAGCACGTGCATACAGCCTCAACCGGCGAGGAAGCCCTGCGGCTGGCGATGCAGAATTCGTATGATCTGATCACGCTTGATATCCGGATGCCGAGCATCAGCGGGATCGATATTCTGCCGATTCTGCGTACCCTGCTGCCTCACGCTATCATCACCATCATCTCGGCGTATGTTGCCGACCAGGTGGCCGATGTGCACCGCGAACACGCAGACTTAGTGCTTCAGAAACCTTTTAAGATGGACACTCTGGGCGCTCTGGTACCCCTTGCGAGAGACATTGCCGAGAAGCGCGCTGCAATCCGGGACCTGGACGAGTGGGGTCGGGCACTGCGGGCCCGATGGCCTCAAGATTTGCCGGTTGAACAGGTGGGAATCGTACGCTCGACAGATCGCCTAAAGGAGATTGTGCGGTTTTACAGCGAAGGGATCGGCCTGCAAACCGTGGGCTCCACCGAGGATTCTGCCGGATATTCCACCGTGATCCTGGGCCTGCCCGGGGATGATTACCATCTGACGTTCACCCGGCGTGAGAATGGGGACTCCCTCCCTGCTTCGACCCGGGACACCCGCATTGTCTTCTATATTCCGGACCGGGACGCTGTTGACCGGATTGTCGCCCGTTTGGGCGCTCTGGGCTATTCGCCCGTTTCCGACCGGGAGGAGCAAGAGGTCTGGGTTGAGGATCCGGACGGGTGGCCTGTTGTGCTGATGAATACGGATGGGTTCCAGACCGGCGGGTAGCCGGGAACCTTTGCGAACCGGTTGACACGTGCGCTGAAATGTATTAGATTTGAAAGGTTGTCCGTTCCCGACAGCAGAAGGCAGGTTTATGAATATAATGGGTTCGTATTTGGAAAGGGACTGAAGGAGGATTTTGCGTTATGGATTGGGTATCCCTGGTCCTCATTGCGGGTTTTGCGGCCTTCTGTTTCCAGATTTTTGCCGTTTTTCGGAAGCAGGCCGCGCTTCTCCAACCCACGGTTGAACAGCTTGAGACCAGCAGGGGCAATGTTGAACGGCAGATCCAGGAAAGCGAACAGGCCACCGAGGAGAGTTTGAGACGCATCGAGAGTTTAAAAAAGGAACTCGATACCTTAGATGAACAGCGGCTTGGCCTTCAGGAGCAGGTGAACGCCAAGGAGATGGTGACCATCGAGGCCGGGGAATTTATTATGGGCGACGATGAAGCCAGCCGCGACGAGCATCCCCAGCATACGGTTTTGCTCAATGCTTATATGATTGACCGGTATCCGGTGACCAATGCCGATTATAAGATGTTTGTGGATGTGGCCGGACACCGAAAGCCGCCCCACTGGGCAAGCGGCACCTATCCCCTTGAAGATGCGAGACATCCTGTGACCAATCTCAGCTGGCACGATGCGATGGCCTACGCCGAATGGGTTAGCAAACGCCTGGCCACCGAGGCGGAATGGGAAAAGGCCGCCCGGGGCCAGGCCGGGCAGGTCTACTCCTGGGGGGACGCTTTTCGCAAAGACAACGTCAATTCCAGCAACGATTACGGCGGCACCACCCCCATAGACGAGTTCCTCGGGGGCGCCAGCATCTACGGGGTGGTGGACATGTGCGGCAATGTGATGGAGTGGTGTTCGGACTGGTACTACGATGACTACTACAAGATGAGCCCTCTGGACAATCCGAGCGGTCCGCAGGGGGGTCAGTATCGGGTGGTCCGAGGCGGCTTTTACGCCGAGAACAAGGTGGGGGTGCGGTGTGCGGCCCGGCATTTTGCGCCTCCGTCCACCATGCAGGACTCCACCGGTTTCCGATGTGCCAAAACCCCCGCTTCAACGCCCCGAGAATCGTAAGAGGATGAGATGAAAATAGGGAATAAGCGTCTGGCCGTTGTGGGAGACCGGGTGCTGATCAGACAGGAGAATCTGGAGGAGCGGACAGAGGTGGGACTTTATCTGCCGCAGACCGTTGTTGAAAAGGAGGAGGTGCAGGGGGGGGCGGGTTGTTCTGACGGGTCCCGGCATTTCCCTTCCTCAGCCTCAGGATGACGACGAACCCTGGCGGAGTGTTCCCCAGGAGCCTCGATACCTTCCCATGCAGGCCGAAGTGGGCGACTATGCGTTATTTCTGAAGAAGGCCGCTGTGGAGATCAAATTTGAGGGGGAGCGCTACCTGATTGTTCCGCACAACTCCATTCTCGTCCTGATTCGGGAAGAGGTGGATGTTTTGGAAGATATCGAAGGTATAGAGGATTTGGAGGATATGTGAACGACCCACCCTGATGGGTGATTTGAGGGTGGGGATTTAACGGCTTGATACGTTGAACTTAAGAACAATACTTCGGACAGTTTTTGTAATTCTGGGGGTTCAAATTTCATAAGCCATTGAAAAATAACAGTTTATGGAATTTGATGCTAAATTTATAACCTGTTGAAAATCAACAACTTATAAAAAGTGTCCGAACCATTGTAAGAAGGGAGGCGTATGTCTGAAGAACCCCAGGATATCAGTTTGACCAAAGGCACGCTGGTGATGTGTCGGTTGGGGGAAAAAACCCGGGTGGGTCCCTGCCGTGTGGTCTTTGTGGGAGCGGATTATGTGACGGTTGAAGATCCGGATCAGAATATCTGGCAGACGACGCTGGACCGGGTGGAACGCGCGGACGACCAGTTGAGCAGCCTGCTGAACTCTCAGGTCTAAGTAGGTATAGAAAATCTCGTAAGATTGCTGGAGAATGATTGATGGCCAGATCGAAGCCTTCTGAAGAGACGCCTGCGCTTCGCGAGCGTCTGGAGCTGATCCTTTTTCTTGTTGTTGAGGTTCTCTGCCTCCTCCTTTTTATCGATTTCCTCTTTGTGGGCTATTACGTCAAGTAGAAGGTTCGACCCTCGCCTGCTTTCCGCTGCTTCCTCTTTGCTTGAAGACCCGCACATCCGGAAAAAAAGGATCGTCAAAGATATGACGATCCTTTTTGTTGTCCACAATATGGGGTTTTAAAGGCCATGCGAATTCACGAGATGGCCACCTTCCGTCCCGCCTTTCAGTCCTTTTCCTTCAGGCTCTTAATCTCTCCCTGCATTTGAGCGATCTGGCTTTTGAAGCGCTTGATGGTAGCTGCCTTATCTTTGGCGAGACGGTTCGCCTGTTGATGGTCCTGCCGGGCGTCCGTCAGAGCGCCTTTGAGTTCCAGTGTTTCCCGCTGTTGGCGGCTCAGGGTTTGCCGGAGCCGATCAACCGCTGTGGTGAGATAAAACTTGGCGCCGAGCGTGACCACGACCACAGCAAAACAGATGACCCACCAGACCATAGATTCGTTCCCCGTTTCTGTGCTAAGATTAGGCCCTGCCGGCGCCGGCCCAAGAATCTGCGGATTGTTCGAGAAAGGGCATCGCTTTCGAAAGCTCAAAAAAAAGCGTTCACACGACCGGGGCTATTGGGGCTCTTCACCCTTTAGGTCGAGCACCGCGGGTAGGGTTTCCGATGGTAGACCATAGGCCCCTACGGTCTTGAGGACTTCGGGGATGATCAGACCTCCCGATACAATCAGCCGCATCGCCTCCTCGACCGTGAGAGGGGTATCCCGCACTTTTTCAGGCGGGAAGATCGCCATCCATCCTGTGGCCGGGTTTGGTGAGGTGGGCACAAAGACACAGCGGCCGATTTTGCCCTCTGTGTCCAGCTGGACCTCTCCGGTTGCAAACCCCAGAATCCAGAGCCCTTCGGAGGGGTATTCCGCCAGCACGACCCGCCGGAAGCCTGCCTTTTGATTGGAGGAGACCACGGTTTCGATGAACTGTTTCACCGGGCTGTAGATGCTGCCGATAATGGGAAGGTTGGCCAGGAAAGAGGCCCCCCGGCCGATGAGGCGCCGGCCAAAGACGTTGCTGGCCAGCACGCCGGCCAGCCATATAACGACGAGGGTGAGTACGATGCCGAGGCCGTATATATCTTTTTGGGTTTGGAAGACCTGTTTGATCAGAGGCTGCGCAAAGCCGTCCAGCCATCGAAATACCAGCCTCAGGACCAGGAAGGTGACCACGATTGGCACCAGGACGACAATGCCCGGAAGGATTTTGGTGCGGAAACAGGCTTTCACCCATTTTTCCAGTCTTTTCCCGAACGGCTCCCGCCCGTTTTGCGCCATATCCATCGATGTCCTCTCTCAAGAACTTCAAGACTGCATGGTTCTCTTACACGACATGAGGCTCTCCCACGTTACCCCAAGTATACCCCTGAATGCCGTATCCTGATGTGATATGACTCACAACCGGCGATTCGCCCCGACGCGCTCAAAGAAGTATACCCTCTTCCGCGGTAAAAATCAAGGCTCTTCGGAGGGACGATGGCCCAGGGTGAAGGTATGGGCCATCAGGTCGACCTGCCGCAGGTAGGGCTCCTTCTTTCTGTTGGGGGAGAAAACGCCGACGTCAACAAAAAAGAACCGGTTCAGATCGACATCCACAAAGGCGTAGCTTTTAAAGGGGCCGCCCGTCCAGGCCTTTTCGTTTTCCCAGATTCCCTGCAGGGAGACCGCCAGCTTTCCGGAAAACTCGGTCTGGTGGATATCCACATTATCCGCCACAACCCGGTCGCCGTCGTAGAACCGCCGGGTGATTTCGTCCCGTTTTTGAATACACCACTCGCCGGTTACCCTGTCGGGAGGGATGTTGTCTTCCCAGTAGACGAAGAGCCACCGGCTGGGTTCTTCTTTGACCAGGAGAACGAATCCGCTGTCCGGATAAGCCTCCATGATTTGGTAGCCGAAGGATACCCGAACGCTCCAGCCGAAGTCGCGCTCCAGCCGGGCCGTGAGTTCTTTTCGTTCTCCGTAATGGTAGATGAGCTGCCTGACCCGCTTGTTCCTCGCCTCTTCAACGGCCCGGTACAGCCGGTCTGCTTCCATTCTGAGGTTTTCCACCACCGCATTCAGGTCTTTTCCGGTGACGATTAGCAGGATCTGTTCTTTCGCCCACACCTCTTTTTTCCAGGAGACGGAAGAGGCGCCGGCGCGCACCGCGTCCTGCACTTCCGGGCTTAGCAGGGAGCGCAGGAACCGGCCGGTAGGATGGGCCGCATCTAAGGGCGCGGCAATGAGGAGGTTTTTGCGCCTTCTGTGTTTGTATGTTTCAAAGTGTTCCACATCCCCGTGCTGGATCCGGAAGATCTTTTCTTCCTGGGGGGTGTAGAGGACCTTCTCGAAGGTATCCCGCAAAGGCTCCTCAAGGGCGGCCCAGTTGGACGAGTCGGCCAGAACGACAATTTCCTGGTTGGGGCCCATCGAGTCGGGCAGGTGGTCTCCACAGCCGGTCCCCAGCAGGGCCCAGGCAACCGCCCATCGAGGCGCCCACACCGCCCAGAAGGATCTGTTTTGTCCACCGATGTCCGGCATGGTCGGTTATCCGGAGAAAAGAGATTGCCGGCGGAAACACGTTTCCTGCTTCGCCCGCCGGCAATCTGGAAATCGGCCGATGTTTCGCACGATTCGATCACGCCTCTTCAAGTGCGTTGTGGTAGACCAACCCGGCCAGTGCGCCGCCCACGAGCGGACCGACCCAGTAGAGCCACAGGTTTTGCAGGCCGCCGCCCAGCAGGGCCGGGCCCAGGTGCCGGGCGGGGTTCATGGCCGCGCCGGTGATGGGACCGCCGATGAGGATGTCTAAGGCAACGGTGAGGCCGATGAAGAGGCCGCCGACTTTGGGGGCGCGCCCGTCTATGGCCGTTCCGTAAACCACGAAGACGAGGAAGAAGGTGAGGATGATTTCCATGACCAGCCCCATGCCGGCCGAGATGCCTTCGCCCAGGGCGGGGGTGCCCATCCCGACGGCGGCGAGCGCAGCGGCGGGCATGGCGAGTTTGATGAGGGCGGCGGCAACGATGCCGCCCAGGCACTGGGCAATGATATACCCGATGGCATTGGGCACATCGATTTTTCCGCCGAGGAGCGCGCCAAGGGTCACGGCAGGGTTGATGTGCCCGCCGCTGATTGCAGCGGTGGCGCTGACCATGACGGCGAGGGTGAGGCCATGGGCCAGGGCGATGCCGACCAGGCCGGACCCGCCGCCTGTGATATGGTTGCTGGCAATCGCCCCAACGCCGACGAAGACGAGGGCGAACGTGCCGATGAATTCCGCGAGCAATGCTTTCTCCTTCATGAGAGAACCCTCCCTACAAAATGGTGAAAAGGCAGCGAAAAACAGCGTTTGAATGACTCTCAAAATAAGGAATGATTTCAAAAAATCAAACGCAAACTCGCGCGGTCGCCCCGGGTCTATCCGAGGACCTCGAAGTGAGATCCCGTGTCGGGATATTTGGTGACTTCGATGCGCACCGGGAAGGCCTGTTTGAGCGCCTCTACATGGGTGATGACGATGATTTTCTCGAAGTCACTGCTGATGGCCTGGATGGCTTCCACGAGGTGGTCCAGCCCCTCCGTGTCCTGGGTGCCGAAGCCTTCGTCGATGACGAGGGTGCACAGCCTGGTGCCGGCCCGGCGGGCGAGGAGCTGGGAGAGGGCGATGCGCACCGCAAAGTCGACCCGGAAGGATTCCCCGCCGGAGTAGAGTTCGTAGCTGCGTTCCCCCAGTTCGTCGCTGATTTTGATGTCCAGGGTCTCGCGCGTGCCCCCCTTTTTGAGGTCCCGCAGGGATTCTAAGGCAATCTGGGTGCGGTTGTCGGTGAGCCGGGAGAGGATGCGGTTGGCCTCTTCCTCGATTTCGGGGATGGCCTGTTCGATGATGAGCGCCTGGATGCCGTCTTTGCCGAAGGCGGTGGTCAGTTCTCTGTAGATCCGGACCTCTTTTTCGGCCGTTTTCAGGCGGTGGCGTTCCTCCTGAAGGGAGGCTTCTAAGGTTTCGCACCGGTCGAGCTGGGCCTGCAGGGCTGCGCGTTCCTGCAGGAGGCGGTCGCGTTCTTTTCGCTTTTCCAGGACGCGGCCCTGGAGTTTCTCCATTTCCTCCGCTGTGGCTTCACCGGCTTTGACGGCCGTTTCCAGTTCGGCTGTTCGGGTCCCGGCGCGGGCGATGCGGTCCTGGAGTTCTTTGGCCTGTTTTTCAGCGGCTTCCAGACGCGCCTGCGCGCCGGCCGCTTTCTGTTCTGCGTCCTGCAGGCGTTCGCGCTGGCCGGCGACGTCGCTGAGGTTCTTCAGGTTCTGGGCGATCTGCTGGTGGTGCGCCGAGTCGTAGCCGAGGTCCTGGATTTCCGCCACCAGGGTTTCAAGCGCTTCCTGGGCCTGCGGGGCGTACTGTCTGGTATCGAGCCAGGTTTGACCCGTATCCCGTTTTTCCCGGAGTTCATGCAGCGCCTCTGTGGCTTTTTGACGGCGTTCCCGGGCGGTTTCCAGGTGTGCTTTCCGGACTTCGAAGGCCGCCAGTTCGTTGAGCTGGCCGCGCAGCGCCTTGTGGGCTGCGGGGTCGTAGCCGAGCCCGTCGAGCTGTTTTTGCGCCTCGGTCAGGGCGCGGGCGTCCGGGTGGGCGGCTTCCGCCTCTCTGGACTGAGCTTCCAGGGCCGCAATCTGCTGCTTCAGGTCGTCAAGCGCGGCCCCGGCGTTTTCGGCTTCACGCAGGGCGGCTTCTGCGGTTGCGGCCTCGCCGGGGGCGCCGGCCAGGGCGACCAGGCGATTTTTGATTTCCTGGTAGCGCCGCCGGCAGGTTTCCCGTTCAGTCTCCGCACCCTGGATCTCTTTTTCGATTTCGGCCGTTTGGGCTTTGAGGGCCACCGCGCGTTCCGACAGCTTTGTGTTGACCTGCGAGCGGTGGTGCGCGTCCAGGTCGCTCCCGCAAAGGGGGCAGCGCGTGTCCTGCACCTCTCTTAGTGTGGTCTGCTGGTGTTCGGCCTCTTTTAGATCTCCGGACAGGCCGGCGAGGCGATTCTGGGCGGCTTGGATCTGCGCCTTTAATGCGGTCCCCTGCTCCCGAACCTGGTCCCGCTCGGCTTCGAGTTTCCGCATCTCGTCGACCCGCCCGCGGGCGGTTTGGTCCGCCTCCTGAAGCCGGGGGCGCTCCGATGCGAGCGCTTCGATCCGGCGTTGCTGCTCCTGGTGGGTTTTCAGGGTGACCTGGGTTTCTGAACGCGCGGATTCGACCCGGCGCTCCAGGTCGCGTACCCGCTGTTCCAGCGCGTCCCTCTGTTCGCGCAGGCGCTCCCAGGTTCCATCCTTTTCCTTTGCTTCCGCCAGGGCTGCAAGGCCGGCCTCGATCTCTTTGCGGCTGTTCAGGATTTCTTCCGCTTCCCGGATTTTTCGCTCTTCGTCCGTAACCAGGCGCACCAGTTCATCCAGGCGGCGTTCGCCTTTGTGCCGGGCTTCGGTGATTTCCTTGTCGAGATCGTTCCGGCGGTTTTCCAGGGTGCGGAGGGTGCGCAGTTTCTGCTGGAGGTTGGCCTCTTGGGCCTGCAGGACGTGCTGCTGTTCAACCGCCGTCAGGATTTCTTCCCGGCGGTCGAGGACCTCGCGGCAGGCCGCCAGTTCTTTTTGGGCGGTTTCGGCCCGGGTTTCTGTATCGGCGCGATCGGCGTCCAGCCGGGATCTCTCGGTGTGGAGGTCGGCCAGTTCCTTCCGCTGGTGTTCCAGCCGGGCGCGGTCTTCCCGGAGGGCTTCGAGGCGGGCTTCAGCGTCGGCCAGTTCTTTTTCCAGGGTGTCCAGCTGGCCGGCGACGGCGCCGACGCCCTGCTGGTATTCGCCTTTTTTGCCAATGGCCGCTTCAATTTCGGCCAGTTGTTCTGCGGCCCGCCCGGCTTCGGTTTCGGCATTCTGGGCGTGGGCGCGGGCCAGGCCGGAGAGGTCGTCGTAGCGCGACAGGCCGAGGATTTCGCCCAGGATGGCCTTCCGTTCTCGGGCGCTGCGCCTTGTGAACTCGTCTGCTCGCCCCTGGAGGATAAAGGCGGAGTTGATGAAGGTGTCGTAGGTCATCCGAAGCAGGGCGTTGAGCCGCTCCTGGGTTTTGCGCAGCGAGCCGCCTTCGGAGAGGGTTTTGAAGGTGTCTTCACTCTGGCCAAAGACCTGGAGTTCCAGGTTGGAGACGCTGCCCCGTCCTGTTTTCCGGTAGCTCCGGGCCACCCGGTAGCGTTCGCCTTCCAGGGTAAATTCAAAGGCAACTTGCATTTCGGTTGCGCCGATGCGCAGGAGGCCATCGTCTGGTTTGCGCTCTGTGCCGGCCTTTCGGGCTTCGCCCCAAAGGGCCCAGGTGATGGCGTCTAAGAGGGCCGATTTGCCGTGGCCGTTCTGGCCCGAGATGCAGGCTACATGGAAGGGGGCGAAATCGAGGGGGGAGACGCCTTCGCCGTAGCTGAGGAAGTTTCGGAGGGAAAGGGACAGGGGTACCATCAGCCGCTTCCTTCCAGGAGTTCCCGTTCCAGGCGGGATGCACAGGCCTGCAGGTCCTCTTCGAGCGCTTCCAGGTCGGGGCGGTTCTGGATGTAGGCGTGGAGGGCGTCTTTGAGGCCCATGTCTTCGGAGATGTCCGCACGGCGTATGTGGACCTGCACCCTGGGCTTGGGAACAATGCTGGCCACCAGGAAGGCGCTGTCGAGCGCCTGTTTGACGGCTTTGAGGTCCACCGTATCGGCCTGTTCGCCCGGGAGGTCGTAGATGACGCGGACCACGGCGTCGGTGAGGGTGTGGCGTCCGATCTCTTCCAGGATGGCCGTGGTGGGGTCCTCGTCTTCGGCCACGGTGACGGACAGGGTTTTGAACGGACGCGCCGGGGTGCGTACAAAGCGATAGTCCACCTCCCGTTTCGAGCCGCCCGGGTCGGTCTCTTCCCGGTCCCCGATGGTGACCATGCAGACCCCCTTGGCTTCCCCCTCCTCGCCGAAGTCGATCCTTTCGATACTGCCGGGGTAGACCACGGGGGGAGAGCCGGCCGGGTTGAGGTCCTGGAACCTGTGGATATGTCCCAGGGCGACGTAGTCGAAGGCAGGGTTGGCCAGGGTGCTGGTGAGGAAGACCGGATCGCGTCCGATGATGGCGGTTTGTTCCGACCCGGAGAGGGTGGCATCTGCGGCGGCCACATGCGCGGCCAGGATGGCGGGATAGCGGGGGTCCACGCGGGCGGCCAGGCCGTCGATGATTTGCGCGCCCAGGTCCTGGAGCTGCTCTACGATTTCTTCCTGAGTGAGGTTCTGATACGGGGTTTTGGCCACCAGCCGGCTGCGGTGGAGCCAGGGAAGGCAGGCGACCTGTACGGGGCCCGATTTGGTGCGGATGGTGAGGAGCTGATCGTCTGAGGCTACGTAGACGCCTTCGGTTCCCAGGGTGCCGAAGATGTCCAGGGAGGTGGCTTTTCCAAAGGCGACGGGGCTGTCGTGGTTGCCCGTGACGGTAACGATGGGTATCCGGGCGGCATTCAGCATCCGGATGAGGGAGGCGAACTCGCGCTGGTGGGTGGGGGTGGGGTCGCAGGAACGGTAAGCGTCTCCGGCGAAGATGACCAGATCCACCTCTTCTTTGAGGGCCTCTTCAAAGGCGAACCGGAGGCTTTTGACGAAGTCCTGAAGGCGGGTATGGAGGCCGGTTGCGGAGTCCAGACGGCCGTAATTTTCGATGCCGATGTGGGTGTCTGCAAGATGCAGGAGTTTGATTTCCATGAGGAAAGCGCCACGGAATTATACGGAAAGGGACGGAAGGGGGATTGAGAGAGAGGGAGGTCAGATAGGAATTTAGACAGAAAGGGTTGAGGTTGTCAAGCGGTTTTGATGACGTCTCACCCCCGCGACGGTTCGGCCATTGTCTCGCGTGCTTGCTGAGACAATGTCGCCACATGGTCGTCGTTCGCCATCACCTGCTCAAGATGCTTCATTCGCTCGGGTCCGGCGGTGTTGATCATGGTGTCTCCATAGGGCCGGTCCACCCAGAATCGGGCAAATCCTTTCAAGTATTTCCGCAGATCCGGCAGGCGGTCCTGGGGAAAGCGTTCACTGAGGTTGATGGTAAACATGCGCCGTCTCGCGCTCCCTCCAAATGCCGCGTGCTTGGTACTATGATTAAAGCATACGACATCGCCCGGCAGCGTCTCTACCGCGACTGCCGGGATATCACGACCGTGGAGGCCCCACACGTCTTCGCTGTCGCGGATTTGTTCCTGCAGTGTGTTGGCATAGTTATCGTGCAGCTTATGGCTGCCGGGAATGACTCGAACACAGCCGGTATCCCGCGTGAGCGGATCCAGATAGAGCGCGATTTTAATATGCAGCATGTCCTTATTGAACCCGTCAGAGTGCCAGTGGGTATCGCCTGCGTAATAGTTGCCGTCACTTCCCAATGTAGTTGAAGTCATTGCCCAGCAGGCTTGTGGCGATTCCCACAATGTTTGGATCGTCGAGCAGGGAACACAGTGTTTCGCGCTGGTCGATAAACGGGACGATGCAGGAACGCGCCGTGCCGTCATGCGGCCTGCCATGGTGTCCCCCGCCACGGCTTGCCCACAGCGCTTCGAATTCATCGATGATTTCATCAATACGATCGGCCAATAAACTGGGAAACCTTAGATACCCGAACACGTCGAAGAACGCACATTGCTGCTCGGTCAGGGTAAAGGGTGCTGGCATGGTATGAACCTCCGCTGGAGATAGCCAGGTGGTTTCGAATTCCCAATCGCGACGGAATGATCACTCGTCTTTTCGAATCTGCGCTGTCTGCTTGGCCACCTCTCCAAGCTGGTCTTCGTCCCACTCCTCTTGCTGCTGCAATGCATACAGCGAGGTATACCCGCCCGACCAGTCCGGGGGAACCAGGCAGGGGCGGTCATCGTGGTGTGCCCAGCGCGCCGGTTTGCCCCGCACAATGGTTCCTTCATGTCGGCTGGGGAGCGGATTGGCCGTGTACGTAAATGCGTCGGCCGACGAATACGCGTTCAGCAGCAGGGGACGCCCTCTGTCGGAAAGGTTTGGCCTGGAGCCGTGAACGAGACGACAGTTATGAATGGCGATGGATCCGGCCGGGCCTGTCAAATATTGGGTCTTCGAGGTATCGATGTGTCGGGCGTCTTCTTCGCTGATGCAGCCGACCCATTGGTCCCTGGCGTCGTATTGATTGAAGAGCTCGCCCTTGTGGCTTCCGGGGATGGCGGCGAGCGGTCCCTGCTCATCGCCTACGTCATAGAGGTAAATGCCTATTGTGAGGGGGCTGTAGTTGGTGTGCGGCCAGTAGGTAATGTCCTGATGCCACTTGACCTCCTCGCCGCCTTCCGCCCATTTGAAATTCAATTTGGAGTGATGGAATTTTACGTCCGGTCCCACCAGATCGGCTGCCACGTCGGCAATGATGGACTGCGAAGCAAACTCCCAGTAGGTGGGGTGATGTTCGACGGGGTTGCTTAACCGGCGAAGACGCGGATTGTCCGCGGTGTGACCGGGCTCCAGATCGAACACGGCATCCGATTTGCTCATGGAACGGCTGCGCCCCACCATTTCGTTGGTGACGTCGATAAGGCGCTCAACCCAGTCCTGGGGCACAATGCGTTCAACAAGCAGGTACCCGTTATCAAAGTAGGATTGGCGCTGCTGTTGGGTAAGCACCTCAGGTTTGTGTGACAGTATCTCCTCGGGCGTCATCGAGTCATCTCCTTTTATGAGAAATCAACTCCTAACTGCTGCCCTCGTCTTCCAGCGGCAGGGGCACCGGTTGGTGTTCTGCGGCAGCGCGGTTCCACGCCAGGCACAGTTCCAGCACGTTGCGCGCGTGCTCCGGCGTCACGTCGAGGGCCTGCCCATCACGGATGGAGCGGATGAAGCGCCCGACGGCATCTCCGATGGTGTTGTTCTGCTGGCGGTAAAATACCCGGGGCGATCCCGAGTCGTCTTTGTGCCAGATGATTCCTTCCATGACGTCCAGGTGGGCACGGGCGATGCCGTCTGTGCCCACGACCTCCATTTCCCAGGAGGGGGCGCCGCAGCTTACGTTGAAGATGATGTCCATCGAGCCCATGCGCCCGTCCTGGAAGCGGACGATGCCTTTGCCGGTGTCCATCCAGATGCTGTGCGGCGTGGCCAGGTTGTCGTATTCGGCGTAGGCGCGAACCGGGGGGGAGTCGATGAGCCAGAGCAGCAGGTCGGCGGCATAGAAGCCGAGGGAAAGGTTGATGCCGCCCTGGTCCGGGCCGAACTCACCGCTGCCTTCGAAGACCGTCCCGGGCTGGAAACAGCCGTGCTGGATCCAGGCTCTTGTTGTGAGCACCTTCCCAATTTCTCCGGCCTGCACCCGTGTGGCCATCGAGCGGATGGCCCCATCGTCCCGCCCCGGCAGGAGTGCGGAGAGGAGTACCTTGTTGCGCCGGGCGGCGGCGATCATGGCATCCGCCCCTGCCAGGGACATGCACATGGGTTTACTGATGTAGGCGTGGGCGCCCGCGTCCATTGCCGCGACTGCCTGCGCCGGCTTGGTGTTGTCGTGGCAGGTCACGAATACCAGGTCGAGGGACTCGGTTTTCACCATTTCCGCCACCCGGGGATAGGACCGGATACCGTACTGCGCGCCAAACTCTTCTCGGGTTTTCATGCGCAGCTTACGTAGTTCGTTGTCGCTCTGACTCAGGTGCGAGTACGCCAGGAGCTCGATATCGGGGTTCTGCATCGCAGCGCGGGCGAATGCGTTGGAGTAGAAAGACCCAATCCCGCAGATTCCTGCTTTCATTTTTGCTCTCCGGATTCAGTTTATCCTCATTACGTCTCGGTTTTGACGCGCACCCAGTACAGCTGGTTGTCGATGGTCTCGCCCTCGTTCGCGTATCGGGATTCGCCCAATGTATACATGAATGACGGACGGGAGCCGGTTGGGATGTGGTTGGAGCCGTTGGGGCGTTCTATGGAGGGCATAACCTGACCTTGTTCGGGATCGAATACGAGTACCTCGTGCGGTGTAAACGTCTCCCCATAATCGGATGATTCGAGCCAGACGATGCGCGAGAGTTGGGTATGCTCGCGCAGCCAGTATGAGGGAAGGCCGTAGACGCCGGGGTTCCAGTTCGCGTCCGGGTGCTCCAGGGGGACGAGCTCGGCCAGGACGCAAAGGATGTCGTCGGCCGTTATGACCGGTTTGAAGGCGAGGATCCCCCAACCGGGCCAGTGCGTCGCCACGGTCTCGCTCAACGGCAGTCCACGCCACCTCCCGGCATCGGCGGGCGTCTTCAGGAAGGCACGGCAGGGCGTGGGCGTGTGGCGGACGTAGCCGACGTAGGGCCGGTCTTTTGAATCGACGGCCAGGCCGCAGTGCTCAATGCCGGGCTTGGGGTTGTTGCTTTCCGCCTCGTCCAGAAGGTCAAGCGTGTCCGAGGTTGCCGGCAGCGGAACAGGCGTTCCGTGGGCTTTTTGCCAGGTGCGGCCGAAGTCGGAGGAACGCATGTACCCCACGGCCTGGTACAGACCGGACACGTCACGGGCGTGCTCCCCTGCATTGGGCTTGCGACTCAGGAAAAAAGCCTGGCTCATGTGCATTGTTTTCCGGTCCGGTCCCCAGGCCACGCCGTTGCTCATGCCCGTGTACCCGGCGAAACGCGGCTGCCGGACCACGATCAGGCCACGGCTTTGCCACGGGCCGGCAGACGGTTTCTCCCACAGTTCCATGCCCTTGTGGCTGCCGTCGCGGGCGGCAAGGTAGAGGGTGTCGTGGGGGCCGCAGAGAAGCACGGGATAGGTGTTTCGGCCAAAGGTCTCGATAGAGGTCCAGGCCGACGAATCGTGCGGCCGCAGCGATCGCTGGTACTGCAGGGGCGAATTGTGCCCGCCCATGACCACGTGCAGGTAGCCCTGGCTGTCGACCGCAAGGGTGGGACGCGAATGCTCGTCGACACCCTCGGCCAGAATGGCGCCGACCGTCCATCTGCCCGTCTCATGGTCGAGCGTGCGCACCCGGGCGAAGTACCTCCGATCGTACGAGTCCTGCCAGGCGATATGGGTTTTGCCGGTGCAGGTGACAATCTTGTTCCCCGGCCCCTGGCTTGCGCGTTCGCCAGCGATCACGGACAGCAGGGCGTTGCCGCGGTCGCGATCAGCAGCGGCAAACGGGTCGTCCACATCGCGGGTCTTGATGCGATCAAGCAATTCAGCCTCCAATGGCTCTCCTTTCTCGCAACTCAACGAGCCAAAATCAGCCTCTCCGGAAAAACCTAAATTACTGCAATACAGGTCGCGCATTGGTTGGTTGCACGGGTCGATTGTTTGGATGGTGCATTACATGGGCGAATGCTTGTATTTGCTGTTCTGAGGCCGAAACCGGCTCTTTCATATTGTTTGATAAAAAAACCGTGTCTGTGCTGCCTAACGACGCTCTTGAGCCGCGCGGTCTTCCGTGTCGGCTCCAATTATGTTTGTCTATCGTTCCCGGCAATGATCCTCACATCTGCCGGGAGTCTGTCGTTGACTGTCTGTCCCTCGTAACTTGATACATAACGGAAATCCTCCTGTTTGTCAAGCATTAACTCATTAGATCATCTTATTCGATTCAGGAGGCTGTTTCACGGTCTGGATCGCCGGAGTGTGTTTCGGAATTATCACTCACAAGGCCCTGTGGCGATCTCATTTTATCTGGCGGCGCCGGCTTCGACCGCCTTGAGGACCTGCTGATAGGCGGTATTTTTCGGATCGTGTTTTAACGCCTCTGCAAATGCCTCCCGTGCCTGGCGCAGGTTTCCGAGATCCTGGTAGATCCGCCCCATCAGGGCGTGGGTCTTGGCGTTGTTCGGGTTTACTTTTAAGGCCTGGCGGCAGTGGATAAGGGCCGCGTCGTATTCGTTCTGGTTGAGAAGCACCACGGCGAGGTTCATGCGGTAATCGATCCGGTCGGGCAGGCGGTCCACCAGTTCCTGGAAGATGCGGCGGGCTTCCGGCAGGTCGCCCTTTTCGAGCAGGGTGACGGCAAGGCTGTTCTGGATCCTGTCGCTGCCGGGGTTCCACTTCAGGGCCTTCCGATAGGCCTCTACCGCCGCCTTCAGATTGCCCAGCTTTCGATGTTGTGATCCCTTTCGATAGTAGGCTTCCCAACTGCCCTGCTTTTTGATTTTGATGACATAGGTCTGAGGTTTGTCTGTCACATGTTCGATGATGAAGCTGTCCGGGTACGCCTCAAAAACAGGCTTGATATATTTCTGTTTTTCTGGAAAGAGCGGGATGTTGTCCAGGAGGATGTAGTCATATTTTTTCAATTCCTGCCAGGCCTGTCCGGCATCTCGAATCCGGGGATACCCTTTGGCCTCCCTGCGAGCCCAGAACCATACCAGGTTCGGCTTTCGGGTGATGACGTGGCTGTGGGCGGGCGTGTGCTGCCGCATCCAGACGGCGGCATTGTAATAGCTCTTCCAGTCGGAGGAGTAACCCGGTGTCATCCGGCGGTCTCTGACGATCTTTATGTCAACGAAGAGGGAGGGGAGGAGAAGCAGCCCGGCCAGCGCCGTGGGTCCATGCCTGTGTAGAACCGGCAAACGGAAGCGGCCGATGAGAAACTCGAACCCCTGGAAGATGTAATAGATCAGAACAGGCAGGATCGGGATCAGGTAACGATCCTGGGAGAAGGGCAGGGTGAAGAGGGTGGCTGTGTATCCCATTGTGTACCAGTCGTGAATCTCCAGGCTCCGCAGGATCGAGAGCGGCTTCTTGTCACCGATATTCCTGCCAAAGATAAATCCGGCGGCGATCAGGAACAGCAGGCACCAGCCGACCGGTCTGTATTCCGAATGGATCGGGAGGCTCTGCATGATCTCTCTGGGCAGGATGAGATATTCTAAGTTGTAGAGATAGCCTCTGAGGTTTTTTTGAAAGATGTAATAGAAAAAGTTGTGCCAGAAGCCACCGATCTCGTGTTCGGGCATGTTTATGCCCATGCTGATCTGGGAGTCCATCGAGGAGAAATAACCGATATCCCCGGGGAAGTTGAGCATGAGATAGATGATCCAGGGCACGATCCAGATCGCCGCGCCTCCAATCAGGAGCAGCGGTTTGTGGATTTTCCCTCGGAGGAACAGGTAGATGGCGGAGGCGATGACCAGAAACATCGCCGGGGCTTTGACGTGGTAGGCCCAGCCGACGGCGCAGACGGATGCGGCCAGCCACGTCCAGGAGATGCCGGGACGTTTGACGTATTGAAGGATGGCGGCGAGGGCCAGCAGGGAGAAGGTGGGGTAGGGCAGGTCGGCGGTGACCTGGCTTGAGAACCCCACGACGAGCCAGATGGTGCCGGAGATCAGAGCGATTGCCAGAGCCCGTTCGGAGGAGGTGAATTCCCGCAGGATGAAGAACACGGCGAGGGGATAGAGGAGGCTGGAAAGGGCGATCACCGCCTTAAGGGCAACCACGCTGTCGGGAAACATAGCGAGGGCGGGCACCAGCATGGCCTTGACACCGATGCCGTACTGGGCGTCAATGAAGCGTTTGCCCTCAAGAAGCCGCATGCCGTCACGGATGTAGACGACGTTGTCGCCGATGATGCTGACCCACTCGTTGCAGGTCAAAAGGTAGATGCCGCAGGTGGCGATGGCGCCCACGATGGCGATCGGGAGGTGTTGGGATTGGGGGACGAGGTGAAAGATGGCCAGGGCCACGGCGCCGAGCACCAGGCTCATACAGAGGACGGTGGGCACGTAGGTCGAGAGGTTGAGCAGATGGAGCCGCGCTAAGACCAGGGTAACCAGCAGGCTGCCCAGCAGGGCAAGGGCGATCGCTTTTCTGTCCATGATGGTTACCAGAGACGGTATTTGAGGAGGGTTTTTCTTTTCCAGGGCATAAGGCAACATACATGACGGAAATCCTCCAGTTTGTCAAGCGTTTACCTTATTCAAAAGAAAAGCGCCACGAGGCCCTGTGGCAATCTCATTTTAAGGTTCCCAGTTCTACCTGGACGGCCCAGGACGACGCCATGCCTGCGCGGGTGCGTTTTAATGTATAGCGGGCCACCAGGCGGCCTCTGCGGCCGCCCCAGCCGAGGCGAAGTCCGCCGGCCTGTCCCCGGTCGGTGAGGACCTGCATGCGGGCGCCGCCCCAGACATCGGGTTGGAAGGTGTAGATGCGGGCGTCGTAGGCGGTGATTCGGAAGCGCGTTGCCCAGAGGGCCAGGTCCGGTCCGGGGCTGCGGCCGATGTTGAGGGTGATGCCGCCGGCCAGGCCGTGGCCCCGGCGAGAGGGAGAGGCGGCCCGAACGCCTTCAATCCACGTTTTGAAACGCGCACTGCCCCTTCGGAAGAGGAGGTGGGATCGGGCGCGGCGCCGGATGCGCGGGCCGATGTGTGTGGATGCGCGGACGGTTTCCCGCTGTGAACTGAAGCTGAGGCCGAAGGTGAGTTTTGAGGGAAGGCGGTGGGTGAAACTGAGGGTGGCGCGTTCTCCCCGGCCGGGGAGGGGAAGACTGGTGGTGGGCCGGAGGCGGCTGTGGCGGTCCAGGGACGCCTCGATGCGGGTGCGCCTGCGCAGCCGCCAGGCCATGCCGATGAAGAGGCCCTGTTCGTTTCGCGGGGGGCCGCTGTAGGCGGAGAAGGCCGCTCCTCGGAGGGTTTGAAACCGGGGACCGTAGCGGCGAGCGAGGGCGTGCAGACGGAGGTTTTTGAACTGCACGATGGACCCGGCCACCCAGGCGTGGTCCTGCTCACCGGCGATTTCTCTGAAGAGGGTAAGACGGGACAGGCGGAGGCGCCAGTCAACGCCGGTGAGACGGTGGTGGGGGAGGGGAGACGGGGTTCGAGCGAGGGGTGGGGAGAAGGCGGCCCTTAAGGCGGTGGCGCCGATCGCTCCAAGGGGGTGGTCCCAGGTGAGGCGGAGCGTGGTGAGCCGCTCTTTGAGGGCGTCTTTTCGGGCCCGCTGGGTCTGGGTGATGTGCTGGCCTCCCTTCCGGATGGCGGCGTTTCCGGTTCCGTCGGCGGCGGCGTCCCAGGCGGTTCTGGCGTGGATGAAGGTCCAGGTGAGTCCACGGATTTGGCCTTCTGCGAAGAGACCTCGAAGGGCGCCGTTTTCGGTGCTGGAACGGTAGCCCACGCGGCGGCCCCGGCGGGGCCGGGCCCAGGCGAGCCCGGTGGAGGCGCGGTCCTGCCGGCTGAAGAGGAGCCCCTGGCCGAAGCCGGGACGGAAGTCGCCCAGGAGCAGGCGGGTTGTGCCCGGTATTCTGGAGGTGAGGATGTATCCGGTCCAGAAGTCGGCCAGTCCGGACTCGCCGGGGTCGCGTTCGGTGAGGAGGCTGCCTTTTAGCAGGTTTGCGATGTCAATCTCGGTCCGCTGGTAGACCCGCAGACGGGTCCAGCCTTCCGGTTCTGTGGCGGGACGGGTGAGACGCCACCGGGTTCGGCCGGATATCCGGCGCCAGGTTGAAATGGAGAGGTAGGGTTCGATGGCGTCTAAGGTTTCGGGAGAGACGCCCGGGACGCGGAGGAGATCGCGGAGGTGGCGGAAGGGGCCTGTCCGGTTTCGAAAGGTCTCGATTTGCCGGGCGGTTTGTCCGGAGAGCCAGGGGAGGGCCAGCAGGTCTTCTGCGGAGGCGCGGTTGGGGTCCAGGCGGAGCCCATTGAGGGCTTTTAGGACGGTCTGATAGGCTTCGGCGTCTGCTGGATCGGCAGCGGAATTTTCCTGATATTCCTGGGCGTCGGGGGCGGCCAATGCGGTGGCAGAGATAAGGGTTGTGGTGAAAAACCTTTTCAATCTGCACGCGGCCGGGTGAAAGAAAACGGTCCTCATGGTCTGGCCTCCTGCTGCTGCGCATTCGGTTCAATATGCTGGGCGTCAAGGGGTTATCCGGTTGTTGGAAAAAAACGGATCGCCCGTTTGACAGACTCTGTGCAAGCCGGATGCCAGCGGAGCGTAGAAGCCATTGGTTCGGGTTGGCTATGGAAAAAAAAAAGGGGAGAACCTCAAGGTTCTCCCTTTTCTGCTGGTGCGGCTGTGCTTCTGCTTATGGCTCCTCCTGTATGTCGTCCAGGGTAGCGTCGAGCAGGGGCATAATTTTGCCCCTGCGGATGGTCAGCAAATACATCCAGGCATTCTCCCGGTTTCCTCTGCTGAAGGCAATTTTGCCGGTTGCTCCGGGTATGCCGGAAAGGGTCTCCAGTCTTTCCCGAAGGCTTTCCCGGGTGGTCCCGCCGGCGTTGATGGCGCGCAGGACCGTGAGCATGGCGTCGTATCCGAGGGCCGCCACGATGTTTTGATCTCTTCCAAACCGGGAGCGGAAGGTGTCCACGAACTCCCGGACGGATGGGAGTTCGCTCTGGTCGTGGTACTTGGCGACAAAGATCGCGCCTTCCACGTAATCTCCGCCGTCGCGCGCCACTTCGGGAAAGTTCCACCCGTCGCTGCCCAGGAGCTGCGCCTGGATTCGGTGGAAGGCGACCTGGGGCGCAATCAGGAGAATGTCTTCCCGCTCGCCGGCGATGAGGAAGCCGTCTAAGGTCTCCACCGGTTCCGGCTGGACGGTATCCGGGTCGACCGGTACGGGCGGGGGCGGAGCCACCCGGATGCCGGCGAGGAGCAGAGAGTCGATCTCGCCGGCAAAGGTTTCAAGGATGTGGAGGGCCAGGCCGGCTTCTCGAATGCGTTCGAACTGGCCCCGGTAGTCGGTGGTTTCGGGTTCGTACCATTCCTGCACGATTACTTCCGCGCCCAGTTCTTCTGCGCGGGCGGTGAATTCTTTGGTTATCCGGTCTCCGTAGGAGTCCCGGGTGGCAAGGGTTACCAGGGTTCGCAGGCCCAGTTTTCGGACGGCATAGTCGGCAATGCGCCTGCCCTGGGCTCCGGGTGTGGCGTTCATCTGGAAGACATAGGGGCTGATGGAGGTGATGCGGTCTTCGGAGGCTGTGGGGGCGATGAGGGGCACCCCACGTTCGCCGGCCAGGAAGGCCATGGGTGTGGTTTCCTGGCTGGTGAGGGCACCGATGATGGCAATGACACCGTGCTGGTCGATGAGACGCTGTGTGGCCTGGGCGGCCCGGATGACATCGCCTTCCGAATCCTGGATGACGAGGCCGACCTGATCGCCGGAGGCCAGGGGATTTTGCTCCCGCGCCAGCAGGATGCCATCCCTCAGGTCCAGACCCAGAGGGGTTTCCATGGGGGCGATGATGCCTACTTTAAATCGGGCATGGGCAGGTTCGAGCGGTATTTCAGGGGACGGGGTGTCTTTTTTGGCAGGGGCGATTGCCACTTCTTTTCTGGGCCGGGGTCTGAGCGTTTGTCTTGCAGGCGAGGCAAAGAGCCCGTTGGGGTAGCGCTCCAGAAAGAGGGCCAGTTTCCGGGCGCTCTCTTCCGGGCGGCCGAGTTTGCGGGGCCAGCGGGCCTGCCCGAAGGCGACGGCCTCTTCGACGATGGCCCGCCCGAAATCCGATTTGAGACGTGCGATGTCTCGATCGGTGAGCCGATCTGTGCCCGCCATCTGTCCCAGCCGATCTGCCGCCCGGGTTTTGAGGCGGGTGTCTCCTTTGCCGGTGAGGATCCGGGCGTACTGCGCCGCAGCGCTGTAGATCTGGCCCTGGTGGAAATAGCAGTCTCCGGTGACGAGGTCGGCCTCGGGGAGGTAGCGGCTGTAGGGAAAGTGTTCGTAGAGTTCGTAGGCGGCGGCGATGGAGAGGTTGTATTCTTTGAGTTTGTAATGGGATTTGGCCAGCATCAGTCTGGCGGCCGACGTGCGCTGGTTGGGGGGGAACTGTTCGATGAGTTCCTGGAACTCCTGCCGGGCTTCCAGATAGTTCCCGTGGATGTACCGGGTAAGCGCCCGCTGGAAGCGGGTTTCGGCCCCTGTGTTAAAGGTGAGCCCGCCCAATGGGGGATCGGCAGCATGGGCAGGGGCGATCAAAGGGCTTGTAGCGAGGCATACAAGCGAGAGGCAGATCTTCAGGGACGGATTCATAAGGATAGACTACATGGAGAGGGTGTTGAAGTCTTCCGGACGGATCTGCTGGAGGCGGTCCCAGAGGGCTTCCGGCTTTTCTCTGGCGGTCTCGGAAAGCTGCATCCGTTTTTCCGCAACTTCCTCGGCAATGAAGACAGGCGCTTTGAATTTGAGGGCCAGGATGATGGAATCGCTGGGTCGAGCGTCGATTTCGAGCGTGCCCGATGCGGATTCAAGGAGGAGCTGTGCGCAGTAGATGTGTTCTTGCAGGTCGGTTATGATGGCTCGAACCACCCGGGCATTCAATCGGGAGATGACCGTTTCGACCAGGTCGTGGGAGAGGGGGCGCGAGGGACGGCCCCCGCCTGAGGAGAGTTCCAGGGCAAGCGCAAGCATCTCGTTGGCGCTGATCCAGATGGGGAGGACCCTGTCGCCGTCGGCTTCCCGGAGGAGCACCACCGGCTCTCCGGTTTGTTGATCGACATAAAGCCCTGAGATTGATGCCTGAAACATAAGGATTTCCGGTTTAGACTGTATGAGGCATACGTCAATACTTCGGACAGTTTTTGTAATTCTGGGGGTTCAAATTTCATAAGCCATTGAAAAATAACAGTTTATGGAATCTGGTGCTAAATTTATAACCTGTTGAAAATCAACAACTTATAAAAAGTGTCCGAACCATTGATACGTAAGTTCAGTGCGAATATACGATTAAGCGAAAGGCGGGTCAAGGAAAAATCCCGGTTCGATACCGGCTTTCCGGTTCTCCCTTGACGGCTGAAAGCCGATTGTCTATATTCGCCCAACGTATTGTATTTTATAGAAAACTATAGATGCTGATCGCCTCTCAGGACCCCTTTTTATGCTGCCTGATTTTCAATTCCCCGTGCATTCTCTGCGCGGAATTGGCGCAAAGCGGGAAGCGCTGTTGGGGGAGGTCGGGATTTCGACAGTTGCCGATCTGCTGCTTTTTCTGCCCTACCGGTATGTGGACCGCACCTGTGAAACCGGCATTGCCCACCTTCCGGTGGATCGGGAGGTGACGGCCGTGGGGCGGGTGGCCTCCATGGGGGTGGTTCCGGGCCGCCGGAAGCGGTTTGTGATGGGGGTGGTGGATGGGTCGGGACGGCTGGAGTGCGTCTGGTTTGCGGGGTACACGTATTTCTGGCAGGCGTTTTCAGAGGGCGACCTGGTGGCCCTGGGGGGCCGGGTTTCCCGGTTTGGGCGGAAGCTGCAGATGGTCCACCCGGAGGTGGAGGTGCTCTCCGGCGCCGAAGATGACCCCCGGCTGCATACGGGGCGGATCATTCCGCTTTACACCACAAGCGCCCGGATGAAGGCGGAGCGGTTGGCCTCGCGGGCGCTTCGCAGACTGATCTACGGGGCGCTGGAGACGGTTGCCGGAGATCTTGTCGATCCGCTGCCCGAGGCGATTCGCGCCCGCTGCCGCCTGCCGTCCCTTTCTGAGGCGATTCGCGCGATCCACTTTCCCGATTCACCCGAGGAGGTGGAGGCGGCGCGCCTCCGGCTCGCGTTCGACGAGTTGTTCGGCTTCCAGCTCTACCTGGGGGGCTTGCAGCGGGAGGACCGGCCCGGACGCCCGCTGGGGACGCCGGGGTCTCTGGCCGAAACGCTGGTGGCCGATCTACCCTTTCAGTTGACCGGGGCACAGCAGAGGGCGCTGGAGGAGATCTGGAAGGATCTTTCCCGGCCGGTGGCGATGCAGCGGCTGCTCCAGGGCGACGTGGGGTCGGGCAAAACGCTGGTGGCCCTGCTGGCGATGCTCTCGGCGGTGGGGGCGGGGATGCAGGCGGCGCTGATGGCGCCCACGGAGATCTTGGCAGAACAGCATGCGGCTACGATACGCGAGTTGATCGGACCGCTGGGCCTGCCGGTGCATCTCCTGACAGGGCGGCTGCGGCAGGCCCAGCGGCGGACAGCGCTGGAAGACCTGGCGTCCGGAGGGGCGCAGGTTGTGGTGGGCACGCACGCGCTGCTGCAGGAGGAGGTAATTTTCGCAGACCTGGGGATGGTGGTGGTGGATGAGCAGCACCGGTTCGGGGTGGTCCAGCGGGCCATGCTGCGGGAGAAGGGCGACGCTGTTCACCTGCTGGTGATGACGGCAACGCCGATTCCCCGTTCTCTGGCGCTGACGCTCTACGGCGACTTAGATGTGACGGTTTTAGACGAACTGCCGCCGGGACGCCGGCCGGTGAAGACGGGCTGGCGCGTGGGAGGGGATCGCGACCGAGCCTTCTCTTTTTTGCGGGAGGAGGTCGCCACAGGCCGGCAGGCCTTTATTGTTTATCCGCTGATCGAGGAATCGGGGGAGGGGGATTTGCAGGCGGCGACGCGAGCTTTTGCGGATTTGCAGGAGGGGCCGCTTGAGGGGCTGCGGCTGGGGCTGCTGCACGGGCGTCTGCCGGGGGACGAGAAAGAGGCGGTGATGTCGGCGTTTCGAGCGGGCGAGATCGATGCGCTGGTGTCCACCACGGTGGTGGAGGTGGGGGTGGATGTGCCCAATGCCACGGTGATGCTGGTGGAGCACGCCGAGCGGTTCGGGCTTTCGCAGCTCCACCAGCTTCGGGGACGGGTAGGCCGGGGAGCCCATGTGTCCTACTGCATTCTGATTGCCGACCCGGCGGACGACCTGACAGCGGAGGCGCGTGCGAGGCTGGATGCGATGGTGCAGACGACGGACGGGTTCAAGATTGCCGAGATGGACCTGCAGATCCGAGGGCCGGGACAGATTTTCGGAACGCGGCAGGCCGGTTTTCCGGAGTTCCGGTTCGCCGACCTGAGGCGGGATGGGGATCTGGTGGTTCTGGCGCGCAGGGAGGCCCGGGAACTGCTGGACGCCGATCCGGAGCTGGCGCTGCCCGAACACGGGGGCCTGCGGCGTCTGGCGGAGGGCGTGGATCTGGAGGGGGTGCGGGTTGGGGAGGCGGGGTAGGGAAATTGCGGAATGCGGATTGCGGAATGCGGATTGGGAAATCGGAAATCGAAAATCCGCAATCTACAATCCGCAATGTGGTTTGCGGGGCGGGGATTGGGGTTGACACCCCCCGGAATTTGTGGTAGATTGGGGGGCGATATTGGAGGTTGTGGCGCACGGAAATGCCGGATTCTGGGAGCGGGTTTTATGCAGGAGGGGCAGCGCAGGATCGCCCTGGTCGGCTCGATCAATCGGGATACGATTCTCACGGCCGACGGGGTGCGCACCGAAAGCTACGGCGGTATGCTTTACAGCATCCTCTCCTTAGCCGAGATGGCAGAGGCGGCGATCTATCCGGTCTGCAATGTGGGCGGCGATGTGGAGGGGGCCGTGCGGGAGCGGCTGGCGCCCCATTCCGCGGTCCGGCTTGATGGGGTCCGGTTTGTGCCGGAGCAGAATCCCCACTGTTTCTTAGAGTACGATGCCGAGGGGCGTAAGCAGGAGACCCTCTTAGGTGGGGTGCCGGCGCTGAGGGTTGAGCAGATCCGTCCGTTCTTAGACTGCGATGCGATCTGTTTCAATTTTATTACGGGGATGGAGCTTTCGTTGGAGACGCTTCAGGAGGTGCGGCGGGGCGCGGGTGGGCTTATTTGTATGGATGTGCACAGTCTGACGCTGGGCATTGACAGCGACCGCCGGCGGTTCTGGCGGGCGCCCCCGCAGTGGGAGTCCTGGGTGGCCTGTGCGGATGTGGTGCAGTTCAATGAACAGGAAGGGGCCCTGCTGGCCGGGGAAGGGTTGGGGGCGGATTCGGCGATCCGACGCTTCGGGGAAAAGGTGCTTTCTCTGGGGCCTTCTCTGCTTCTGATGACCTGCGGCGAGCGGGAGTCCCGGATGGTTTATCGCACGGCGCGGGGAGAGGTTGAAGTTGAGGATTTTGCCGCCTGTCCGGCCGGGGCGTCGCAGGATGAGACCGGGTGCGGCGATGTGTTTCTAATGGGGTTTACCTGGGCGTATTTGCGCACGGAGGACTTTGTAAAAGCCAGCCGGTTCGCCAACCGGGTGGCGGGTATCAACTGCTGTCTGAGGGGGGTCGAGGAGATCGGGCAGATCGGCCGATTTCTGGACCCCGAAGACCGTTTTGTTTTTTCACTCTCCCGAGAGGGATAGGACAGGGTTCGCGCCCTTTCCGAACTGGAGGAGGTGAGCGCGATGCAACAGTATAATTTTCCCAACAAACCGAATTTCGATCTGTCCCTGAACCCCCGGTTGACCTATTACGCGCTGGGGGTGATCGTGATTCTCTGGTTGGCCAGCGGGATCTACATTGTCCGGGCAGACGAACAGGCGGTGGTGCTTCAGTTCGGAAAATCGATAGGTGTGGAGGAGTCCGGGCCCAATTACCACCTGCCCTGGCCGATCCAGAGCGTTGAAAAAGAAAAGGTGACCGAGGTGAAACGGATCGAGATCGGTTTCCGCACCATCGGTACGTTGCCCGCGCCACGGTACCAGCCGGTGATCAAAGAATCGTTGATGCTTACCGGCGACGAGAACATCGTAAGCGTGGAACTGATCGTGCAGTATCGCATCGGCGATATCCAGAAATACCTCTTCAACGTTAAAGATCAGACCCAGGCGGTCCGGAGCGTTGCGGAAGCTGCGCTGCGCCAGGTGGTCGGCCGGTCCAGCATCGACCAGGCCCTCACCGAGGGGAAGTTCCAGATCCAGGGAGAGATCGAAGAGCAGATCAAGGAGGTTTTTAACCTGTACGATATCGGGCTGCATGTGAAGACGGTGAAACTTCAGACCGTCTCGGTGCCCAGAGAGGTGGATCATGCTTTCAAGGATGTGGCCAGCGCCCGGGAAGACCGGGAGCGGACCCGGAATGAGGCGGAGGCCTACCAGAACGAGATTATTCCCAAGGCCCGGGGTGGGGCGGAAAAGATGGCGCGGGAGGCCGAGGCCTACAAGGTGGAACGAGTCAAGCGGTCTCAGGGAGATGCCGACCGGTTTCTTGCGGTACTCAAGGAATACCGGAACGCCCGGGATGTGACCGAGACCCGGCTTTATTTAGAGACGATGGAGAAAATCCTGCCGGGGATCCAGAAATATGTTGTGGAGTCCGGCGAAAAGGGAGGCGGCATTCTGAATGTCCTGCAGCTCCAGAAATCTTCGACAGGGGGAGGGAAATAGCCATGAGACCGGCCGTGATTCTGCTTGTGATTCTGGTTGTAGTTGGAATAGCCCTCGACGCTGTCTTTTTTATTGTGGACGAACGGGAGCAGGTGGTGGTCACCCGGTTGGGAAAACCGAGGCGCACCATACAGACCCCCGGCATCCAGTTGAAGGTGCCCTTTATTGAACAGGTCCACCGGTTCGACAATCGCCTCGTGGCCAGCGATGCCGACCCGGCGCCCATTTATACGCTGGATAAGAAGAACCTGATTGTAGACAATTTCGCCCGGTGGCGCATCGTGAAGCCGCTCATTTTTTTACAGTCTGTGCAGACGGTCGCAGGCGCCCAGTCCCGCTTAGATGATATTATCTACGCTGCGGTGCGGGAAGAACTGGGCCGGCGTACGCTTACAGAGGTCGTCTCGGGCAACCGGCGGGAGATTATGCAGAAGGTGACGGATCGGTCTCGCCAGGACGCCCAAGCACTGGGTATTGAAGTGTTGGATGTGCGCATCAAACGCGCCGACCTGCCGGAGGAGAACAAGAAGAATGTGTTCGACCGGATGCGTGCGGAGCGGGCGCGGCAGGCCAAGGAGTACCGCGCCGAGGGAGAAGAAATGGCGCTGAAGATCCGTGCACAGACCGACCTGTCGGTGACCGAGATCAAGTCCGAGGCGTTCCGGAAGGCGCAGGTGATCCGGGGCGAGGGGGACGCCGAGGCCCTGCGAACCTACGCCGATGCGTTTCAACAAGATCCCAAGTTCTACGAATTCCAGCGCACGCTGGAGGCGTACGAGAAGACGATGGGTCAAGGTACCGTGGTTGTGATGCCGTTGAATACCGAGTTCTTCAAATATCTCGGGACCGGAAAGAAGAAATGAGGGCGAAGTCTCCCGGCTGGTGGCGCCTGAAGCGGGCCGGGCTGTTTCTGGTTTTTTGCTTTGTCTTTTTACCATCTTTTTGCCTCTCTGCCCAGGGATGGTCTGAGTTTGAGACGGATGGCTTTTTGCTCCGTTTTCAAGAGCCGGATCGGGCGCCGGCCAGGGCGCTTCTGGACGAGCTGGTCTCCGGACGGGCGGAGGTCGCCCGCAGGCTGGGGGGGATCGCCGAGGCGCCGATGACTGTGTATTTGGCCGCTTCGGAGGGGGCGTTCAGGACACTGACGAAGGGGCGGATCCCGCACTGGGGCGTGGGCTGCGCCTTTCCGGAAGAGGGGGTTGTTGTACTGCGGAAGCTGCCGGGGCGGCCCGACGAACTGCTGCGAACGGCCCGTCACGAGATCTGCCATATTCTGCTTCACCGCGCCGTACCCGGGCGGGTGCCGGTCTGGTTCAACGAAGGGGTGGCGATGTGGGTGGCCCAGGAGTGGCGGTTCCGGCAGAGCACCGAGGTCTTTTATGCGATGTTCTCCGGAGGGCTGGTGCCGCTGGGGGGGATCGACCGTGTGTTGAGTTTTTCATCGCCCCGGGCGCAACTGGCCTACACGGAGAGCCTCCTGGCCGTGATCTACTTGATCCACCTGGGAGGACCCGATGCGGTGGTCCAAATCGTTTCGGATCTGGCTGCCGGTACTCCGTTTGATGTTGCTCTTTACCGTGTGACCGGATACACGCCCCGGCAGTTTGAGAAGATGTGGGCCGATTATGTACGGGGGCGGTTCAGTTTGACGTCGCTGCTGGTCGCTCCGGAGGCGCTCTGGTTTTACCTGGCGCTTCTCTTTTTGGCCGTTTATGTGGCTGTGCGCATTCGCAACCGGAGTACGGTGCAGCGCTGGGAAGCGGAAGATCCGGCGGAGGCCCTGCCCCTGCGGCTGCGGCTTCAGATTCACCGGCGAGAGGACCGGCCGTGACGGTGGGTGTGACGGGAGGGATTGGCGCCGGGAAGAGCAGCGTATGCCGGATTTTTGAGGCCGAGGGAGCGCTGGTGGTGGAGGCGGATGCAGTGGGACACGAGACGGTGGAAGGCCCGGCGGTGCTGCGGGAACTGGTGGCGGCCTTCGGGGCGGATATCTTAGACGGGGAAGGCCGGCTGGTGAGGCGTGAGCTGGGGCGACGGGCGTTTGCCTCGGAGGCGTCGCGGCAGCAGCTCAACAGGATTGTGTGGCCGACGCTGGGCGAGCGTCTGAAGGCTCGTGTGCGGGAGGCGCTGCTGGAATGCCCCGACCGGCCGGTGGTGATCGACGCGGCCCTGCTGCTGGAGTGGGGAGACCCGAAGGCGGTGTGCGACGCGCTGGTGGTGGTGACGGCCCCCCCGAAAATGCGGGTGGCGCGGACGGTGTCGCGCTTGGGGATTTCCGAGGCCGAGGCCGAGGCGCGGATGGCGTCGCAGCTTTCGGAGGAGGAGAAGGTTCGGGCGGCGGACTATGTGATTGTGAATGACGGCTCGTTGGAAGATCTAGAACAGAAAGCATGGGCGGTCTGGGTGCGGGTTCAAGCGAGAGGTGCGGAGAAGAGATGAACTACACGCCACATACCGATCAAGATATTCGGAAGATGCTTGATGTTATCGGGGTCGAGTCTACGGCAGATCTGTTTGCGCCGGTGCCCGAAAGCCTGCGGATAGAGGGGCTGGATCTGCCTGAGGGGATCAGCGAGATGGAGGCGCTGGCGCTGGTGCAGGATCTGGCGCAGGAGGTGGAAGCACACGCTCCGGCGCTTTCTTTTGTGGGGGGAGGGGCGTATGAACATTTTACGCCCAGCGTGGTGGATGCGATGATTTCGCGCAGCGAGTTTTATACGGCGTATACGCCCTACCAGCCCGAGGTGAGCCAGGGGACGCTTCGGGCGATTTTTGAGTTTCAGACGATGATTTGCGAGTTGACGGGGATGGAGGTGGCCAACGCTTCGATGTACGACGGCTCGTCGGCCCTGGCCGAAGCGGTGATGATGTCGGTGCGGATGAACAACGGGGGGCGGGTGCTTCTGCCCAGGAGCCTGCACCCTTTTTATCGGCAGGTGGTGGAGACGTATGTTCGGGGGATCGGGCTGGAGATTGTGGAGATCCCCTGGACGGAGGCGGGCACGCTGGATCTGGCACGTGTGCAGGCGGAGCTGAATGACGAGACGGCGGCGGTGGTGGTCCAGAATCCGAATTTCTTAGGGGTACTGGAGCCGCTGGAAGAGGTCGGGGCGCTTGTGAATCCGACGCCGACGGCGTATGTGGCTGCGGTGAATCCGATCTCTTTGGGCGTGATCCGGCCGCCGGGAGATTTTGGGGCGGATATTGTGGTGGGCGACGGGCAGCCGCTGGGCCTGTCCCTTTCCTACGGGGGGCCCTATGTGGGATTTTTTGCCACGCGCGATCAGCACGTGCGGCGGATGCCGGGGCGGGTGTGCGGGGAGACAAGAGATGTGGATGAAAAACGGGGGTTTGTGCTGACATTGCAGACCCGGGAGCAGCACATCCGGCGGGAGCGGGCGACGTCCAATATCTGTACCAATCAGACGCTTTGCGCAACGGCGGCAACCGTGTACCTCTCGGCGCTGGGGCCGCAGGGGCTGCGCGAGGTGGGGCTGCTGAACTGGAATCGGAGCCACCGGGCGGCGGAAGCTCTGAACGCGCTGGACGACGTGTCGCTGAAATTTTCAGGCCCGACGTTCAACGAGTTTGTAGTGGAGACCGACCGGAAGGCTTGCGAGGTTTTAGAGACGCTCCGAGGGAAAGGGATTGCCGCCGGAATCGATCTGGGCCGCACCTTTCCGGAGCTGGACAATTGCATCTTGACCTGTGTGACCGAAACCAAGACCGAGGCGGATATCGAACGCCTGGCGGCTGCCTGGAGGGAGGGGTGATGGACCGGGATCTGCTGATTTTTGAACGGGGCGAGGCAGGGCGCCGGTGCACGACCTTTCCGGATGCCGGGGATCCGGTTGTTCCAATTCCTGAAGGGATGCGGCGGGACAGGCTACCAGGGCTGCCGGAGGTGAGTGAACTGGAGATGGTGCGCCACTATGTGGGGCTGTCTTCGATGAATTTCAGCATCGATACGGTTTTCTATCCCCTGGGCTCATGTACGATGAAGTACAATCCCAAGGTACACGAGCGGGCCGCCCGCATTGCCCAGATCGCAGGCCTGCATCCCTTTGCGGACGAGGCGCAGGCGCAACCGGCGCTGCAGATCATCTGGGAGATGGAGCAGGTTCTAAAGACCGTGAGCGGTATGGACGGGTTTACGTTCCAGCCGGCGGCGGGCGCGCAGGGGGAGTTTGTGGGGATTTCCCTGATTGCGGCCTACCACCGGGCGAAGGGCAACCAGAAAAAGGTGGTGCTGATTCCGGATTCGGCGCACGGCACCAACCCGGCCACGGCGGCCATGTGCGGGTATTCGGTGGAGGCGTTGAAATCCACGGACCGGGGCACGGTGGATGTGGAGGATTTGAAGGCGAAGATGAACGGCGAGGTCGCCGCGCTGATGCTGACGAATCCGAATACGTTCGGGGTGTTCGAGGACGAGATCTTAGAGATTGCACAGATCGTGCACGAGGGCGGCGGCCTGCTTTACTACGACGGCGCGAATCTGAACGCTTTTCTGGGGCAGTGCCGCCCGGGCGATATGGGGTTCGACGTGGTGCACATCAACCTCCACAAGACGTTTACCACGCCCCACGGAGGCGGCGGACCCGGGTCGGGACCGGTGGGGGTGGTGGAGGCGCTGCTTCCCTATTTGCCGATGCCGGTGGTGGTGAAGGCGGGAGACCGTTTCCACCTGGATTTCGACCGGCCTGAGTCTATCGGCAAGATCAGCACCTTTTACGGAAACTTCGGCATGGTGATTCGGGCCTATGTGTACGCCCGGATGCTGGGCGCGGAAGGGATGCGTCGCACCAGCGAGATGGCGGTGCTGAATGCGAACTATATTGCAAAGAAGCTGGATCCCTATTACGACCGTCCCAAAAACGCCCAGCCGATGCACGAGATGGTTTTTTCGGCCTCCCGGCAGAAACGTGAACACGGCGTGAGCGCGCTGGATATTGCCAAGCGGTTGATCGATTACGGACATCACCCTCCCACGATCTACTTCCCCCTTCCCAATGTCGCTCCGGAGACGATGCTGATCGAACCGACGGAAACCGAGAGCCTGGAACAGCTGGATGAATTTGTTGAGGCGATGGTTCAGATTGCAAAAGAAGCGGCCGAGGATCCCGATCGGCTTCACGAGGCGCCGCACGAGACGCCGGTCCGGAGGCTGGACGAAGCCACGGCCGCTCGCAGGCCGGTTTTGAGGTGGAAGGGAAAGGAATAGATGCCCCAGAGAATCACATCCCGGTCTGAAGATTTCGCCGGGTGGTACACCGATGTGGTCCTTCAGACCAAGCTGGCGGACTACTCGCCGGTTCGGGGCTGTATGGTGATCCGTCCTTACAGGTATGCTCTGTTACGAGCTGGGGCGTTTCTACGCGCCTGATCGGGGCGATTGTGATGGCGCACGGGGATGAGAAGGGCTTGCGGCTGCCGCCCCGGTTGGCGCCGGTTCAGGTGGTGGTGGTGCCGATCTATCGGAAGGACGAGGAGCGGGAGCTGGTAATGGATCGAGTGGGAGAGATCGAGCGCGCTCTGGAGGGGTCCGGGTGAAGGTGGACGACCGGCCCCAGTTCAAGCCGGGGTTCAAGTATAATGAGTGGGAGCAGGCCGGCGTTCCTCTTCGTATGGAGATCGGCCCTCGGGATGTGGCCCAGAATCAGGTGGTGCTTGCTCGACGGGATACGGGGGAGAAGGTATCGGTGCCGGTAGACGGGGTTGCCCGGGCGGTTGTGGATCACCTGAAGGAGGTACAGAAGGGGCTGTACGACCAGGCGCTGGCTTTTCGGCAAGCGCACACTTATCGGGTGGACGATTACGATGCGTTTCGATCCCGGGTGGACGAGGGGTTCCTTTCGGCGCACTGGTGTGGTTCGGCAGACTGCGAGGCCCGCGTTCAGGAGGAAACCCGGGCGACGATTCGATGTATCCCTTTTGAGGGAGAAGAGGAGGTGGGATCGTGTGTTTTGTGCGGTGCGCCTTCGGAAGGGCGGGTGCTGTTTGCCAGGGCATACTGACCGGTTGGATTTGTGACAAAAGAAGGGGCCGTGACGTAGCGTCACGGCCCCTTCTAATTGGATCCACTGAAGGTTACGGGCCCGGACAGGTGATTTCGATCAGGTTGCCGTCGGGGTCCTGGCAGAAGACAAACCGGCTGTTGTCGTGCGACCGTTTTCCGGGGCCCCCGACGATCCGGATCCATTCGCCGTCCAGAGGTTTGACCACCCGTTCGAAGTCCGAGACTTCAAACGCAATATGCCGACGGGAAGGGCCGGGGTGTTCTTCGGCCACCAGGAGGTGTACTTCCAGGTTCCCGCATTGGTACCAGGCCCCTTCAAAGTCGTAATCGGGCCTGGAGGTGGGCTGCAATCCCAGGAATTTTTCGTAGAACGCCCTGGACCGATCCAGATCGCTCACCACCAGGGTGATGTGATGCACCCCCCTGATATCCAGCACTGGCGTAACGGCCCCTCTGCGGGTAGACGCATTCCCGTTTGCAGCGTTCACGGCCTCAATTCTCCGTCAGATAGGCGCGAATTTTCCGCATCCGTGAAGGGTGTTTGAGCGCTGCAAGGGCTTTGTCCCGGATTTGCCGGACGCGTTCCTTGGTAAGACTGAGCTGGTTGCCAATCTGTTCAAGCGTCATTGGATCTTCGCCGTTGATCCCGTAGTAAAACCTCAGGACCTGGGCTTCCCTCGGCGAGAGGGTGTCGAGTACGGCCCGGACCTCATCGGCCATGGCCCGTTCCATCACCTCCACTTCCGGCGTCACCTGATCTTTGTCCGCCAGAATCTCGAGCAGGCAGGTGTCGGGTCCCTCCTCCAGGGGCATGTCGAGCGAGATGTGCCACCGGGAGGCGTCTAAGAGGTCCTGGGCCTGTTTGGGCTGCATCTCCGCGCCCGTGGCGATCTCGTCGATACTGGGTTCTCGGCCAAGTTCCTGCTTGAGGCTGGAGGCGATGCGCTCCAGCCTGCAGAGGTGTTTGATCTTGTTGACGGGAAGTCTGACCATCCGGGCCTTCTCGGCCAGCGCCGAGAGGATGCCCTGGCGGATCCACCAGACCGCGTAGGTCGTGAATTTGACGCCAACGGTTTCGTCGTAACGCGTGGCCGCACGAACCAGCCCCACGTTGCCCTCAGCGATGAGGTCTTCTAACGGCAGCCCCCGCCCCTGATATTCCTTGGCGATCGTGATTACAAACCGGAGGTTCGATTCGACCATCTGATCCAGGCTCTTGCGGTCTCCCGCACGGATTCTCTTGGCCAGTTCGACCTCTTCCTGGGGTGTCAGCAGATCGTTATAGGCGATGTCCTTCAGATAGAGTTCAAGAGCAGTGCGCCGTCTGCTGGCAGATTCGGATCGGGTTTCCCGACTCATGAGAGTGGCAGGCATTACTTTCCCCCCGAAAAGAGTGACAATCGGTAGTCACCGTAAGGTTCCCTGTGAGTTTTAGACGCGATTCCAAAACTTTTCACCGGCCAGGTGGAGGAGAGAGGGAGAGGACCCGAGAAAACGTTCGGATATGTGTTCCACTTTGTATTCCTGATCATATAACACAGGCAAACACCGTGCCATATGAATCCTGAACGCCATATTGGCGCTGAGAACGGTCTAAAAACCGATTATCGGAAGATAAACCATTGGGAAAGGGGAGAAATACGCTGTTGGGGAAAAGGGAGACAGCTACTTCCTCTCACGTTTTGTTAAAGAGGAACGCCTGAAGGTGGGATAATTAATCACGGTAAACCCCCGGCTCTGCCGGGGGACTGTTAGAGTTTGACAATTCCCCAGAAATGTGAGAGCCTTCCCTTTGTGGACCGCTTGAAGCTTGCGGAAAGGAAGGCTCCCGATGGACGTACAAAGTTTAAGCCATACCCGGTGGGAATGCAAGTACCATATTGTGTGGATTCCCAAATGTCGGAAGAAGGCACTGTATGGGGAGTTGCGGAAGTATCTGGGTGAAGTGCTCAGGGATCTGGCTTTGCGTAAGGAGAGCGAGATCGTCGAAGGTCACCTGAGGTTGGATCATGTTCATGTGCTCCTGTCGATACCTCCGAAAAACGCCGTATCAGAGGTGGTGGGGTTCATCAAGGGGAAGAGCGCCATTCACATCGCTCGGACCTTCGCTGGGCGTCGGAGGAACTTTGTGGGTCAGAGCTTCTGGGCAAGAGGCTATTATGTCTCTACCGTTGGCAAGGATGAGGAGTCGGTTCGTAGGTACATCCAGGAGCAAGAAGAAGCAGATCGTAGGCTTGAGCAGATGGAGTTGTTTGATGAGTAGCCACCTTTAGGTGGCCCACGGTTTTCAACCGCTTCGAGCGGTTCCCGGTTTTTCAAGCCTCCGGCTCTGCCGGAGGTATCTGACTCGTTACTATCTTAGCGTCTGTTTTTGGACCTATCGACAGACCTAAAGACCGCCTTCAAGACCGTGTTGTAGCTTGTGGGGAAATAGAAAGTGGGGAGAAGCAGGGAAGATAAGAGGAGTTGTTCGATCAAGGGAACAGGATCGTTGCACCATAAAAAAGTCCTTCCGTTTACACCTCCTTATTCTATAGGATTCAGGTCGTACTTTTCAATTTTTCGCAGGAGTCTCGGCCGAGAGATCTTCAGCATGCGGGCCGCCCGATTTTTATTCCATTCGGTCGACCTGAGCGTGTGGGCAATCAGCTGCTTTTCCACCTCTTCGAACGAAACACCGTCTTTGGGGATGTCGATGACAAGCTGTTTGCTGTTCCAGATTTGGGTGGCCAGGGAGTTGGTGGAACGGATGCTGACCGGAATCATTTCGGGGGTGAGTATCTCTGCGTCATTCATAATCATTGCGCGTTTGATGGCGTTGCGCAGTTCCCGAACGTTTCCGGGCCAGTGATACTGCCTCAAAAGTTCCTTGGATGTATCGGAGAGGGTTCTCAAGTTGAGGTTGTACTGCCGGTCGAACTCCTCGATGAAATTTTCCGCCAGAAGGATGACGTCCTCGTCCCGCTCGCGCAGAGGAGGAAGGGTCATCTGGATTTCATTCAAGCGGTAGTAGAGATCTTCCCGAAATTTCCGTTCCTGCATCGCAGCGGCAAGGTCTATGTTGGTGCTGGCAATAATACGCACCTTCACCCGAATTTCCCGTTCCCCACCCAGCCGCCTGAAGGTCTTTTCCTCGATGGCTTTGAGAAGCTTTGCCTGCAGCCCGAGGCTCATATACCCGATTTCGTCTAAGAGCAGGGTGCCGCCGTCGGCCAGTTCGAAGAGACCCCGTTTGTTCCGTTCCGCTCCGGTGTAGGCCCCTTTTTCGTAGCCAAAGAGTTCCGACTCCAGCAGGTGTTCGGGAATGGCGGCGCAGTTGACTTCGACAAAGAGTTCGTTGCCTGTGGAACTATTGTCGTGAATGGACCGGGCTACGATTTCTTTCCCTGTGCCCGTCTCTCCGCAGAGCAGAACCGATACCTCCCGGTTCTGAATAACCCGTTCTATAATGCTGAGGATTTGACGGATTGCCGAGCTGCTTCCAATAATGGTGCTGAAGTCTGCCATTTGGAGTTGTCTGTACCAAACAGGATCTTAAGCGTGAAATAAGAACGGCGTGAAAAACAAGATAAGGTATAAACTGCGATTTGTCAACAACGTATCGTGATTCTTTATTATTTTTCGTTCGAGGAAGAGACGCGACCACGATGCTGAAGGGCCGGCCTGTGTGTGCAGGTCGGCCCTTCGCATTTCTATTTGTCAGGTTTAATTCTCTGTTTCATCGGAGGTACGCTGGCCCATGTCGCGGTCCAGCAGGAAGAGGCCGTTGCCGTCGTTTCCAACAAGTTTGAGCTTGTGAAAAATCTCGCTGGCGGTCGCCTCTTCCTCTACCTGTTCGGTCACAAACCACTGCAGGAAGGTGTTGGTGGCATGATCGCGCATCTCTAAGCTCAAGTCGACCAGACGGTTGATCTGTTCGGTGACTTCCTTTTCGTGTTCATAGGCATCTTCAAACGCGGCCCGCGGGCCGTCCCATTTCATCGAGGGCGCGTTGATTTCCTGCAATTGGATATCGCCTTCCCGGTCGTTGATAAAGTCGTAGATTCTCATGGCGTGCATCAACTCTTCCTGAGCCTGCGTACGCATCCAGGTTGCAAAGCCGCCCAGGTTAATCGAATGGAAGTAGGCAGACATTGCAAGATAGTGATAGGCTGCGTAGAACTCGGCGTTGAGCTGCCCGTTCAATGCCTGTTGTATTTTATCGCCGATCATGGCTGCTTCCTTTATATTGAAGGACGCGTATTTGAATGTGTCCAGATCAACGTTTAATTATACGAAAAAGAGGGATGAAATCCAAAGAGTTTCATATTCTAACCGACCGGGTATAAAACAGCCCTTTCCTATGCGTAGAAGGACAGGGCCGTTTCACATTTTTCGGCGATGGACGATGAACAATGGACGACCGTGGTGGTCCGTGGTCTTAAAAGTCCGTTTTGACGCCAGCTGCAAAGGTCCTCGGCATTCCGGGACGCACACCGGCCGGACGCCGGGCCGCGATATAGGTCACCCCCGTCAGATTGCGCAGGCTGCCAAACAGCCTGGCCTTTGAAGAGAGGGCGAGCTCAACGGACGCGTCGAGGATGAGGTGGGCGTCGGTGCTTTCACCGGCGACTATCGCGCCCGAGCCGGCCACCGTGCGCATCCTGCCGGTGTACTTGGCGCCCAGGTCCCCGCTCCACCTGCCGTGTTCAACACTCAGGCCGGCGAAGAGCTGGTGTTTGGGAATGTAGGGGATCTCGTCTCCGCTCTGAACGGCGCCCCAGGGCCCGAAATCGCTTTTGAAGTCGTGTCTGAATTGGGCGTCTGTGTAGGTGTAGGCGATATGGAAGGGGATAGAAAACCCGGGGGCGATGTCCAGTTCGTAGCGCAGGTCGAATTCCAGACCTCTGGCTGTAGCTTCGCCACCGTTGAACTGGTCGCCCGAACCGGTTCCGCCTGCGGCCGCCAGGTCCGAGCCCAGCAGGTTGCTGTAGTCGTTGAGGTAGACGACCGCCTGGGCATTGAACGCCTTTGTCCGGTAGCGAAGCCCCAGTTCGTAGTTGATGCTGTTTTCCGGTTTCGTCCCTTCTTTAGAGCCGGGAGGGGCAAACCCTTTGTGGACGCCGACAAAGGCACTGGCCGACGAACCGAACCTGTAATCCAGGCCCAGGCCGGGGATCCAGACGTCCACGCTGTTTGTCCGGGTTTTCAGACCGGAGCCGGTACGGTTCGGATCGTTTTTGCCATAGTCTTCGCGTTCGATTTTGATGTTCTCGTAGCGGACCCCCGGGGTGGCCGACAGGTTGTTGTGGGTGAGCCTGTACTGCACGAAGGAGGCAAAAGCCGTTGCGGTTTCGATCCGGTTGCTCTCCGTACCCTTCACCCCGGCGTCGGTCAGTTTCATCAGCCCGCTGTCCATTCGATACCGATCCACCCACTGAAACCGATCGATCTGGTCTTTGTGGTATCGAAGGCCGATTTCCAGGTTGTGGTTTAAACCGCCGTGGTCGGCCCGAAATCCAAATATGGACTGGACGCCCTGCGCATAGTAGTCGCGGTTGTTGGCCTTGACTTCCAGGGCGTTGGTCCTGGGGCTGGCGCTGCCGGTCAGAATCGCATACCCGGCCGTGTGTTGGGCGGGATCTTTGAGGATAGCTGCGATTGTTTTACGGCTGCCATCGGCTGTTGCCCTGACCCTGTCCAGCTTGTACCAGTTGCGGTGGAAGTCGTTGCGGTATAAGGCGGCCGTGAAGTCGAAGGAGCCGCCCGACTGAATGAAGTACCGGACCTGGACCTGCTCGTGTTCGGTGTTCATCCGGTCTGCCTGGGAAGCGGCATAGCGGCGATAAGGCGTTGTATTGAAGTCCTCGTCGGTGAGTCCCAGATAGGTTTCGTTGGAGACCTCATCGACCCGGCCCAGTTTGAGCATCAGTTCCTGATAGACGTGGGCCTCTCTATCGGTGTTGAAGCGAACCTTGGCCGTGTAATCCTTTTTGTCGAAGCCGGTATTGCCCCCGCCGTCGAGTTTTTTGAACCCGTCGGCGTTTGCCAGATAGGCCTCCACCAGCCAGCCGAAGTGCTCGTAGGAATTCCCCACATATGCCTGGATGTTGCGGGAGCTGTTTGCACCCATCAGAACTTTCGTCCGCCCGGAGAAGCTGTAGGGAATGGCCGTGGAGAGCATATTCAAGGCGCCGCCGATGGTATAGGGGCCGTGCTTGATCTGGCTGGATCCTTTGCGGACTTCAATGCTCTGCATGCGGCCGGCGGTGGGAAAGTAATAGGCTGCCGGGGCCGCGTAGGGCGCAGGCGCCATCAGGATGCCGTCTTCCATCACCGTGATTTTCGAGCTGCGCTCCGAGCTTGTGCCGCGCATGCCGATATTCGGGCGCAGGCCGTAGCCGTCTTCTTCCTGGAGGTTGACGCCGGGGATTTCCCGGAGGATGCGGTTGATGTCGTTGTAGCTCTGTTTGTCCAGTCTGGCTTTGTCGATATAATGGGCCGAGCCCGGGATTTTGTCGATTTTGTCCGGGTCGCCGATAACCATGACGCGATCGAGGATGATGATTTCCGAGTCGGGCGGTTGCTCGGTTTCCGCCTGTGGGGCTTCCGCGTTCTCAGCCTGTTCTTGTTCGGCGTGTGCCTGTCCGACCAGGACGCAGATCAGGATAAGGGCTGTGCTGTTGAGAAAGATGCGGACGTTCACCATCTCCTCTCTCCTCTCGCGTTCCCGGTTAAGCAACCGCTGTTTTGCAGGGTATTCTAATTTTATATATGAATGACAGATGTTTTATATATAAAACATTCGTATTGTGAACGATACATTATAATTTTTGAAATGTCAATAGAATTTTTGCCTGTTATGAAAAAAATCGCATCTTCCGGGGATGTGCGCCCGGGGAAAAGTGTTGGAAAAGGGGCGGCAGTTTCCTATTTTACACCGAGAATCCGAGCGCAGCTTTGAATTCGAAACCGGGAGCCTGTCGATGAGCGATCCGTTGCGCGTTGCGGTGATTGGAGCGAGCGGGATCGGGCAGCACCACGCCCGCTGGTACGATCTTATGGGTTGCGAGGTGGCGGCTTTTGCGGGCACGTCTGAGGCATCGTGCGAACAGACACGCGCTCGGCTTGAAACGTATTTCGGGTTTGAGGGACGGGCCTACCAGGATGTTGCCCGTATGCTTGGGGAGGAACGGCCCGATATTGTGGATGTTTCCAGCCCCTACCCCCTGCACCGGGCGCATGCGCTTGCCGCGCTGGAGGCGGGGGCACACGTGATGTGTGAAAAACCGCTCTGCTGGGACGAACAAAAGGATCTGGACCAGATTCTGGAAGACGGGCGGGCGGTTGTGGACGGGGCGGTGCGGGCCGGCCGCCTCCTGGGGGTTTCCGCCCAGTATCCGGCCGTGATTCCCCTTTATCGGGAATTGTTCGAACGGGTCCGGGGCTCCTGGGAAGGGGTGGAGAAGATTTCTATGGTGATGGAGGTGATGGCGCGGGAGGCGCCGAAGCATTACGAGAAGATCTGGATCGATGTGGCGTCGCACCCTTTAAGCCTGGTGATCGGTTTTTTGCCCGATGGCCAAATCGATTACAGCGGCGCAACCTGCGAGATTACGGAATGGGAGAATCGCGCCCGTTTCGATTATGTGAGTCCGGCAGGGCGGTGTGCGGTGGATCTGGTGATGCGGACGGTTGAGGGGAGCAGCCCGGTGCGCCGGTTCGGGGTGAACGATTTCACCGTGGACTGGGAAGGATACACAGATGAGGAGGGGATCTACCGGGCGATGCTCACGCATGGCGAGGAAGAGATTCGCGGCAAGGATCTTCTCCAGGTTGTTATCGAAGAATTCGTGGCTGCGGTTCAGGGTGAGGAGGAGCGTGTGGTGGTGTCCGGCGAAGCGGGGCTGCGCAATTTAGCCTATCAGGTTGAACTCCTTCGCCGGGCAAAACGGGGCTAAAGGTGGACGATTTGCCGTAGGTGTTTTCAGACTGCTGGCGCAAGGAGGTTCCCACCCGCCCGCTCTGCCGGGCGGGTGCTTTCTTTTGGAATGGCGAGATGCCTGCTACAGCCGATATTGCGGTGATTATTACGTCGCATAACTACGGCCGGTATCTGGCGCAGTGTTTGCGTTCGGTGGTTTCGCAGACGCTGAGGCCCAGGGAAATTCTGGTGGTGGACGATGCGAGTACGGACGACACGGAGGAGGTGGTCCGGGGGTTTCGCGAGGTGTGTTATTATCGGGTTGGGTTTCAAAACGGCAACAGAGCGCGCAATTTCGGGTTCTCCAAAATATCGTCCGAATGGGTGGTTTTTTTTGATGCGGACAATTATATGGACCCCCGTTTTCTGGAGGTCCTCTACCGGGCTTTAGAGGCGGATGACCCGGTGGATTTTGTTTATTGCGACCGGATTAATTTTGGCGAGGGGGATGTTTCCTGGTATCCCGAGCCGATGGGACGGTGGCGGGCGAAGCCGTTCGACGCGGACGTTTTGAAGGCATCCAACTGTATCGATCTGGCCTCCCTGCTGCGCGCCCGCTGTTTTCCGGGCTTCGACGAGGCCCTGCGCAGGTGCCAGGACTGGGACCTCTGGCTGAATATTGTGTTGAATCGGGGGGGCCGGGGGCGCTACGTGGCGGAGCCGCTGTTTTATTATCGGGTTCACGGCGCGAGTTTGAGCCGGCGGGAGAACCGGGACCGTGCGGTGTGGGCGATTCGACTGAAATACCGGCTCGGCCCTTTTTTTTTATTGCCTCTGGTGCGAGGGTCCTTCACGCTCTATCGTTTTTTACAGGGATTGAAGCGGTTTTTCGAGCGCGTCAACCCGGAAGAAAACAAAAACGGAGGAGATGTCCTATGAGCGACCTGATCAATCGGGAGTACGATCTTCTGGCGGAGCGCCTTGAGCAGAAGGGGATTGACGTTGAAACGGTAAAGGAGAGGCTGAAGGCTCAGGAGGTTGAAACGCCGTCCTGGGGCTACGGCAACAGCGGCACCCGGTTCGGCGTGTTCAAGCAGGTGGGAGCGGCCCGGGATCTTCACGAGCGGCTGGCCGACGCTGCGATGGTCCACAAGCTGACAGGCGTGTGCCCTTCCGTGGCGATCCACATCCCCTGGGATAAGGTGGACGATTTCGACGCCTTAACGCAGGAGGCGGAGGATCTGGGCATTTGGATCGGCGCGGTGAACCCGAACGTTTTCCAGGACGCGGGCTACAAGATGGGGAGTTTTGCCAACAGCAGCAAGGAGATCCGGCAAAAGGCCCTGGACCACATGTACGAATGTATCGATATTATGACGAAGGTGGACTCGAAGATCCTCAGCCTGTGGTTCGCCGACGGGACGAATTATCCGGGGCAGGGGGACTTCCGGCGCCGGAAGCACTGGTTTGAAGCGTGTTTGCGAGAAGTACACGATGCCCTGCCCGGGGACGCCCGGATGCTGATTGAGTACAAGTTTTTCGAACCCGGTTTTTATTTGACGGATATTGCAGACTGGGGGATGGCGGCGTTCTACTGCAAGAACGCGGGGCCCAAAGCCCAGGCCCTGGTGGATCTGGGACACCATCCATTGAGTACCAATATTGAGCATGTGGTTGCGTTTCTCATCGACGAGGGGCTGCTGGGCGGGTTCCATTTCAACAATCGGAAGTACGCCGACGACGATGTGACCACCGGGTCGACCAATCCCTACGAGGTCTTTCTGATTTACAACGAGATTGCGGCCGCCGAAAGGGATCCGTCGATCCGGGATCTGGACATTGCCTTTATGGTGGACCAGAGCCACAATATCAAGCCGAAGATGGAGGCGATGATCCAGACGGTGACCTTTATTCAATCGGCCTATGCTCGGGCGCTTCTGGTAGACCGGAAGGCGCTTCTGGCCTCTCAGGCGGGTGAAGATACGGTCCTTTCCGAGTCGATTCTTCAGGAGGCGTTTGCGGCCGATGTGCGCCCGCTTCTGGCCCGGGTGCGGAAGGAGACGGGCCTGCACCCGGATCCTATGGCGGCCTACCGGGAGAGCGGCTATTTTGAGAAAATTGCCGCAGAACGCGTGGGCGAGCTGGAAGGCGCGGCCAGCTGGGGATAATTGAATTGCGGATTTTGGATTGCGGATTGCGGATTGCGGATTGAAAAGCCTTTATTCTGCAATCCGCAATCCGCATTCCGCAATATCCTGGCCGGTGAGAATTCTGCTTGACCTGGAAAAAATGAAGTCGTATCTTTAACCATTATACTGACGGCGACGGTTCTGGAGGATCTCTCCCTCTTCCGCATGAAGCGCCGATTCCCCATCGGCGGGCCTGCGCTTTGCTACTGTCTCTCTGTGGTTCTCCCCAAGTTATCTCCCCTTTACAGTTGTACTTCCTTGCCCTTTTCCCGATAGGGCGTTCTTCCCCTGTACCTATCGCCAGCCCCGACAGGTGATGTTTTAATAAGGAGAGGTTTTTATGCCTCATGTTCTGGTGGTTGACGATGATGAGACGGTGCGCTCCATCGCTGCACGGATGCTGGAAATAAACGGCTATGCCGTATCTACGGCAGGTGGAGGCGAGGAGGCTCTGGATATGCTGGAAGGTGAGATGCCCGATCTGATTCTGAGCGATATCAAGATGCCCAATGTGGACGGGTTTGCGCTTCTTCGGAAGGTCCGATCGCTCGGTTATCAAATGCCCTTTGTGGGCATGTCCGGTCATCTCAGTGGTGAGGATGGGGAGAAATTGGACGCATTTATCGAAAAGCCTTTTCGGATGCAAAAGCTGGTTGACATCCTGGGACAGGCCCTTGCGGGGGAGCCGGTGGTCTGACCCTTTTGCCGCGTTCAGGACAGAACATACGGGCGCTGCTTCCAGATGGTGGGATGCAGCGCCTTTCTGTTTTCAAAATCCGAGGTGTTTTAGAAATTTCTTCTTTCCACCGAGTTTTCGTTTGCGGTTCCAGGTCTCGACCTTTTCGTTGTACGGGGTCTCTTCTTTTTCTTCCCATTCGCACAGCGCCTTGATCTGCCCGGGATTGTTGTCGCCGTCGAGTTCGTAGGGACATTCGACGGAGTTGCTGATGCTGAGGAATTCGACATCTCCCTCCTCGTCCAGTTCCACGTCAAAAGGATAGCGTCGGCAGGTGACGGGACGGTACTCGTAGATGGTGCAGAGGTCGTCTTCCCCCAGGTACTGGCAGCCGTTCTTGTTGCGGCGGAGCCCCATGATGCGCTTGCCGGATTTGAACTTGATCCATCCCGGATTGCGCGTGCTCCAGTCGATCTCCTTCGGTTTGTAAAACCGAACAACGTCGGCCGGCGCCTGGCCGGTGTGCTTGATGATGCGCCAGATGTCTGTATCGGTGACAAGGACGATGGGCTCGCGGCAGCAGTTTCCACAGCAGGTACACCGGAAGTTGAGCAGATGTTTCCACTCTCTGGCCATGGGGTCTCCTTGTCTGGAGGCGTTGTTGCGCTGCAGGACTCTCTGACCTTTCTAACATAGGTGAGGACGGCGAAAGTGTCAAGGGGCAGAATTGAGAAGCCGTTGGGACGGGGGAGAATTTTGTCTTTCACGGACTTGAGGGCCTTGTTATATTTGAACGGGCAGCCGGCTTAAGAACAGGGGATTGCAGGCCGTTGGCGGATTGATGTTAAGGAGAGGAGAGAACGGGTGGCGCAGGGAGAGGGGCGGGCAGCAGGGCGATGATTGTATTGGTTCTCAACATTGTCCTGTCGGTGCTTTTTTTTCACGTGATCCGGGCCGCACAGGTGCGGGGATGTAACATGATGGTGGTGGGGGCCGTGAACTACGTGCTGGCATCGGCGGCCTGTTTTGGCATCAGTCTGGCTCAGGGAAATCTCTTCCTTTCAGGCGTCACGCTCTTCTGGGGGGCGGTGCAGGGGATTGCGTTTATCGGGACGTTTTACCTGATGTGCGTCTCGATGGACCTGAGCGGACTGGCGATTGCCACGGCGTTTATGCGGCTTTCGGTTGTGATTCCGGTGCTGGCCTCGATCTTCTACTGGGGCGAGGTACCGAATGTGTACCAGGTTCTGGGGATTCTGGCCTGTCTAATCTCCCTGTCGCTGATCGGCACCCGCACCCGGAACGTGGCGCGGCGTGAGGGTGTGGGGTGGCGGGAGGTGTGGGTTTCGGGGGTGCTCTTTCTGGGGGTAGGGACGGCGACTCTGGCTTCAAAGGGATTTGTGGAGGCCGGTGTGCCCGATGCCCGGACGACCTATATGGGGGTGCTTTACGGCGTGGCGGGCCTGGGGGCGCTGGGGGCTTTTCTGTCGCCTGCGTGGCGAAAGGAATGGGTTGGGGTGTGGGATGGGGTGAAGATGGGTTTTTTTAATGTGACGAGCATTCTGGCCTTTCTGATTGCGCTGGAACAGGTGCCGGGGGTGGTGGTGTTTCCGGTGCAGGCGTGCGGCGGCCTGTTGTTGAATACGCTTTTTGCGGCGGTGGTCTGGCACGAGCGGTTTGTCCGGCGTACGCTGGTGGGGATGGGGGTCGCTGCTGCTGGGTTGGCGCTGGTGAACCTGTGATCACGGAAGGGCACGGAAGGCTGTTGGGGGTTGCGATGGCAGGGCCTATTATTGGTATTACGACGAGTATGGAAGCATTCGACGGTAAGATTGGTCGGCAGGTGCTGGGGCATCATTATATTGAGGCAGTGGAACGTGCGGGGGGGTGTCCGCTGATTCTGCCTATGGTTGAACGGCAGGAGGTGTTGGAGCCTGTGCTGACGCTGCTGGATGGGCTGATCATTACCGGCGGGCCAGGTATTACCGACCGGCTGATCGGGCAGCTTCCCGATGACCTGCCCCCTGTGGCGCCGGAGCGGGCGCAGGCGGATCTGTGGGCGTACGAAGGGGCCAGAGAGAAGGATATTCCGGTCCTGGGTATTTGCTATGGGATGCAGTTTATCAATGCCAGGTTCGGGGGCGCGATTTACGCCGATGTCCAGGCGCAGCTTCAGGGGCCGGCCCACTCTCCAAAGCGAAACAGCGGCAAAGAGGTTCGGCACAGGGTTGTGCTGGAGCCGGGGACCTGGTTGGAACGGCTGGTGGCGGAGGCGGGCGAACCTGTTGAGGTCAACAGTTTTCACCTGCAGGCCATTGAGGGGCCGGGGGTGGGGTTGCGAGTGAGTGCGAGGAGTACGGACGGGTTGATCGAAGGGATCGAGACCGAGGATGGGCGTATCCTGGGGGTTCAGTTCCATCCGGAAGGGCTGTCGGGAACGGTTTGGGACAGGGTTTTTGACCATTTGATCGAATGCGCCGGGGCCCGGGGATGAGCGAAGGGGCGACCGGCCGGTTGCTCGCAGGAGAGGCAGATTGGTTATGAACGCGCCACCGGTTTATCGCTGCCCGCATGCATCGCAGGTACCGCCGTTGGAAGGCACCGTGCAGGGCACGGTGTGGGAGACGGCAGATCGGATCGGGTCCGAGTTCCATCTGATCGGTACCGATTCAGAGCGGTCGGCTTATTTTTTGGAGGCGTCCGCCCTGTGGGACGAGGATGCGCTTTATGTTTCTTTTGTTTCGGATCCGTCGCCCGTGCCGGTAACCAAACAGAAGCGGGATGAAGATCTGTTTAACGAATGTGTGGTGGAAGTTTTTTTGCGGGCCGGAGGCGGATATTATGAGATCGAGGTCAATCCGCTGGGCGCGGTTCTGGATCTCTACTTTCCAGACGTGAAGGAACAGGACTGGCGGGCGATGGCGGCGTTTGATGTGCCCGGGTTGGTGTGGGGTGTTCGGGAGGTTGGCGATGGCGGGCGGTGGTGCGCGCAGATGGCGATTCCCTGGATGGGCGTGCCGGAGGTGACCCGGACCGAACACGGGGGGGAGGTTTGTCTGTTTGCCAATTTCGCCCGGAGCCAGACGCTGCCGGACGGGAGCACCAATCTGACGACGTGGGGGACGGCCCGAAAGGCGTTCTGCGAACTGGACGGGATGGGACGCCTGGTTCTGGTGGCTTGAAGCAGAAGGACGATCGGATGGGTGATCCTGAAGTGCAAATGACGGAGGCGAGCGAGAAGGCCCTGTTCTGGACGGTTTCGAATCTGTTCAGCCTGCTCAGGGTTGTGCTGACCTTTCCGGTCCTCTGGCTGATCTGGAAAGGGCCGGAGTACAAATGGATATTATTTGTAGTCGTTCTGGTGATGATTGCGACCGATATTCTGGATGGATATTTTGCCCGGCGGCGGGGTGAGATTACAGAATGGGGGAAGATCCTGGACCCGCTTGCCGATAAGCTGGCAATCGATTCTATTACGGTCGCTCTGGTCCTGCTCAAGGACTTGCCCCTCTGGGTTGCGGTGGTGGTTGTGGGGCGAGACCTGTTGATCTTACTGGCAGGGATATTTGCGATCGCCCGGGAGAAGATCGTGGTTTCTTCCAATATCTGGGGGAAGTTGACAACGCTTGTGATGAGCGCGCTGCTGCTGGCTTATGCGATGGATGCAGATCCTTTAAAGCTGCCGCTGCTTGCGCTGGCGGTGGTGTTGCTGCTGGTTTCTCTGGCCAGTTACGGGGTGTATTTTTTTCGGTTTGTGCGGGGGATGTGAGTTACGCGTTGTGACAGGTTGGCGTTTGTGGCTTGTTGCTCAACGAGGTGAAGTTGCAGATTAGTGTGATTATTCCCGTTGTGAACGAAGAGGCGTCCGTTGGGGCCTGCCTGAAGCAATTTGAGGGTGCGGATGGCGTTGAGGTGATTGTGATGGACGGCGGCAGCAGCGACCGGACGCAGGAGGTGGTAGAAGCATACGATTTCGCGCGGTGGCTGCCTTCCGACCGGCCGGGCCGCGCGTTTCAGATGAACCGGGGCGCAGAGGCGGCATCGGCCGGCGTGCTGCTCTTTCTCCACGCCGATACCACGCTTCCCGACGGCGGCCTGGGGATGATTGTGGCGTCGTTGAAGGATCCGGAGGTGGTGGGCGGACGGTTTTGTCTGGGGCTTTCGGAAGATTCCTGGGCGTTTCGGTTGATTGCGACGGTCAGTACGCTGCGGTCTCGGTACCTGGGGGTTACGTACGGAGATCAGGGAATCTATGTGCGACGTTCTGTGTTCCAGCAGGTGGGAGGATTTCCCCTGCTTCAGATCTTCGAGGATTCCGAGTTTTGCTCGATGGTTGCCAGGGTGGGACGGTTTGTAATGCTGAACGCCAGGGTGCGCAGTTCCACCCGGCGGTGGAGAAGGTGGGGGGTTTTTCGGACGGTGATCTGGATGTGGGCGCTCCGGCTGCTTTATGCCTGTTCTGTTTCCGACGCTCGACTGAGCCGGTGGTACCGGGACGTGCGGTAGACAATTTCGGAATGCGGATTTCGGATTGAGAAGCCGTTATTCCGCAATCCGAAATCCGCAGTCCATAATCTGAGGGGGGTGGGATGCAGTATCGGCGGTTTGGGACAACGGGTTGGCAGGTGAGTGAGATTGGGCTGGGGGGCTCGTGGTTTTACGGCCGTCCCGAGGAGGGGCTGCTGCCGGTTTCCCACGGTGTGAAGGTGGTGGAGCGGGCGCTGGAGTGGGGGGTTAATTATTTCGATACGGCGCCGCTTTACGGCAAGGGACGCAGTGAGGAAGTGCTGGGTATTGCGCTGGAGGGGGTGGAGGACCCGCACTTTCTGGCCACGAAGGTGGGATATTATCCGGAGCCGTTTGATTATACGCGGGACAGCGTGTGGCGGGGGCTGGACGCCAGCTTGAAGCGGCTGCGGCGGGATGGGGTGGACCTGATTCAGATTCACGAGGCGGAGATGGCCGGGTGGGAGGGGATTTTTGGGAAGGGCCGGACCTTAGAGGCGCTCTTAGAGATCCAGGAGCAGGGGATTGCGCAGTTTATCGGGCTGACGGGGTCGGACCTGGAGTTGATGCGGAAGGCGCTGGAGGAGACCGATGCGTTTGTGTCGGTCATTACGTTTTGTAAGTACGATCTGCTGACTCAGGAAGCCAAGGAGGCGCTGGTGCCTGCGGCGGCGGAGCAGGATGTGGCGGTGATTGCCGCGTCGCCCCTTCACGCGGGGCTGCTGGGCTCGAAGCGGGACCGGTGGGTTACAAAGGGGCGCTTCGAAGCGCTGCACGGTAAACTGAAGCGGGTTGAGGCGCTGCTGGCCGACGAGCCGGAGGGGGTGACGCGGACGGCGCTGCGCTACCTGCTGTCGGACGAGCGCGTATCGGTGGTGCTGTGCGGGGTGGCGGATGTGGATGAGCTGGAGGTGTGCGTTTCGGTGTCCGATGGCGTTAGGCTGTCGGAAGAGCGGATTGCGGAGATTGAGGGAATTGAGGCATGAAACCGGTCCGGCTGGGGTTTATCGGTGTGGGACATATTACGACGCATGCGCACCTGCCGCCGCTGGCGGAGATGGCGGAAGCGGGAGAGGTGGTGTTGCAGGCATTCTGCGATGTGGATGAGAAAGCGGTGGAGGAACAGGCCGGCGCTTTTGGCGTGGAGGCGGTTTATACGGACCCCCATGAGATGTTTGAAAAGGAGGCGCTGGACGGGGTTTATGTCTGTATCCCGCCCACGCTGCATACCGATGCGGAGACGATTGCCGCAGAGCGGGGGATTGCGCTGTTCGTGGAGAAGCCCCAGACCCTGGATATCGCCCAGGCCGTGGGATTCAACGAGGCGATCCAGAAGGCGGGGATCGTGTCGCAGGTGGGGTTTCTGAACCGCTACTATGTTTCGTCCGAACGCGTGCGGGAGATGCTGGATGAGCGGATGCCGAGGCACGTGCTGGTGCAGCTTCTTTACAGCGGCAAGCCGGTCCGGTACTGGACGAGCCGGTTTGAGCTGTGCGGCGGATCGTTTGTGGAGAATACGATTCACATGGTGGATCTGCTGCGATTTTTCTTGGGCGATATTGAGGCGGTGTCGGCATTTTACGTGGATCGGAAACCCGGGGAGGGGCCCGAACCGATGAATCTGCCCCATGTGTACAATGTCAGCTACCGGTTCAAGAGCGGGGTTACGGCGAATGTGACGACCTCCCGCGTGCTGACGAATGTGCGGGTTTCCCGGCGAGAGGTGGTGGTGGTGTCGGACGATTCGCTGATCGAGTGGTCGGCGCAGCAGGTGGTGGAGAACGGCGAGACGGTCTGGGAGACGCCGGAGCGGCCCAATGCGTTTGCGGCACAGGCCCGGGCGTTTGTAGAGGCGGTGCGGCGGGAAGATCCGGCGCTGATGCGCAGTCCCTATCCGGAGGCGTTGAACAGCCTGGCGGCAGTGCTGGGGGCGAACGAATCGGCGGCGGCGGGGGGAGAGCTGGTACGGCTGGAGGAGCTTGTGGCGGGTCGGAGATAGAGACAACCTGTGAGGAGGGCAAATGAATCAGGTCCGGTGTTTTACCCCCAAAGAGGCCAACCAAACGCTGCCTCTGGTGAAGCGTATTGTGAAGGATATCCAGGAGACCGGCCAGCGGCTTCGAGAGATGGGAGAAGCGCTTGGAGAAGCGGCCAGGGAGGATCCTGAAGTCAGAAAGCTGGTCGATGAATTACACGAATTGTTCGAGGAGCTGGAACAGATCGGGTGCTCTTATAAGGACTGGAGTTTTTCGGTGGGGCTGGTCGATTTTCCCGCTATAATCGACGGGGAAGAGGTGGAGCTGTGCTGGCGGAGCGACGAGCCGGAGATTGCTTATTATCACGGTCGGGAAGGATATGTGGGGCGCAAGCCGATTCCGAAAGAATATCTTGAATAAGGAGGATATGCATGACAGTTCAGGAACTGGTTGGGCGGTTTCCAGAGATTCCGGCAGATCTGCATTCGGATCCGCTGGTGGCGGAGTTCGCAGAAACTTTTGGCGGATTGCTACAGGCGGCCGACAAGCCGAGCGCCTGTTCGACCGAGCACGATGCGGGGAATCACTATTATCTCAAGCTTGTCGGCCCGATGGATATCTACCGGTACGGGCTGTATACACGGGAAAGGGTTCTGGGAGAGATCCAGGCTCTTCTGGACCGGTACAGGGCGGATCCGGACGGGTTTGCAGGGAGCCTGCTTCCGGCGGATACGGCCGCTCAGGAAGTTAAAGGACCCGGATGCGAATGAAGGAATTTCGGATTGCGGAATGCGGATTTCGGATTGGTTGATTTTAAATCCGCAATCCGCAATCTCCAATAAGAGGCTGGTATGGCTGAGCAGGATCTCCATTTTTGGACAGCTGCGGAGCTGGCGCCGCTCTACCGCCGGGGGGAGGTGTCTCCAGTGGAGGTGACGGAGGCGTTTCTACAGCGGATCGAGAGCTACCAGGAGGAGACGGCGGCCTATATTACGGTGACGGCGGAGCGGGCGCGTGCGGATGCGGTGGCGGCCGAGGCGGCGCTGAGGGCGGGGAACGATCTGGGGCCGCTGCACGGGATTCCGGTTGCGTTGAAGGATCTGTGTGATACGGCGGGGATCCGGACGACGTCGGGCGCGGCGATCCGGACCGACTCTGTGCCGGAGCGGTCTTCCACGGTGGCGATTAAACTGGCGCAGGCGGGGACGGTGCTGCTGGGCAAGACGAATATGGTTGAGTTCGCGTTCGGGCCTTTTGGGCTGAACCCGCACTTTGGCACGCCGCCCAACCCGTGGGATCCGGAGCGGGCGCCGGGAGGATCCAGCAGCGGATCGGGCGTGGCGGTGGCCGCGGGGCTGGCAACGGCGGCCATCGGGACCGATACGGGGGGATCGGTGCGCATTCCGGCGGCGTTCTGCGGGATTACGGGACTGAAGACGACCGTGGGACGGGTCGGCAGGGCGGGCGTGACGCCGCTGAGCGGGACACTGGATTCGGTGGGGCCGATGGTGCGGTGCGTGGAGGATGCGGCGCTGGTGTTTTCGGCGATTGCAGGCCCGGATCCGGGAGATCCGTCCACGTTGGGCTGTCCGGCCGGGGATGTACTGGTGGGGTTGAAACGGGAGGTGGTGGGAATGCGGGTAGGGGTGGTCCGCGCGCCCTTTTTCGAGGGGGCCGACCCGGAGGTTGTCTCTGCCGTGGAGGAGGCGATACAGGCGCTTTCCGGTCTGGGCGTGTTGGTGGAGGAGATGGATTTTCCAGAGGCGCGGCAGACCGCCGAGGAGGAAGATAACCTGGTGTTGATGCGCGCGGAGGGGTATGCGGTCCACCGGCAGGCGCTGGCCGAAGCGGGGGAGGCGTTTGCGCCCCGGGTGCGCGAGCGGCTTGAAAAGGGCGGTGAGGTTTCGGCTGCGGATTATATTGAGATTGTCCAGGAGCGGGAGCGGATGGTGCGGTCCGCCGGGGAGAGGCTGGCCGGGGTAGAGGCTGTGGCGGGGCCTACGATGCTCACGCCTGCGCCCAGAGTGGCGGACCTGGAGGTGGGCGCGCCGCTGAGGTTGGATACGCGCCTTGTGAACTGGCTGGGGCTGTGCGCGATTTCGGTGCCCTGCGGGTTTACGTCGCAGGGGCTTCCGGTGGGACTCCAGCTAATCGGGAAAGCGTTCGACGAAGCGGTGGTCCTGCGGCTGGCTTATGCCTACCAGCAGGCGACATCGTGGCATGTGCGCAGGCCGCGGGGATTCTGACAGATTCTGACAGGAGAGGATTTACGTACAGACAGACGGGGGATGCGATGGCGAAAATCCTGATTGCCAATTCGAACGAAGCGGCCCAGAAGCGGTTTATGGAGACGCTTGATCCGGAAGGGTATGCGCTTGTGCTGTGTGAAGACGGCGATTCCGCACAGCGGGAAATCGCACAGGATCTTCCCGACCTGGTCCTTACCGATGTGGACCTGCCCGGTATGGACGCCTTTGAGATGGTCCAACTCCTGCAAGATGCGGTGGGTGGGAAGGGGGTGCCGGTGATTGTGGTCCATTCGGACCTCCCGGATGAAGAGGACGGTCCTTCCCCGGAAGTTAAGCCGTCGGGGTTTACCTGGATGGGGCTTTCTGCGCGGCCGGAGGACCTCCGGACAATGGTCCGCGCCCGGCTGACCGCGGGTGAGGTCGGGGTGACACAGGGAACGATCCTGGTGGTGGATGACGATGTGAACATCCGGGAACCGCTTGAGAAACGCCTGGAGATGGAAGGATACAGGGTGATGACGGCGGTGGACGGAGAGGAGGGGCTGCAGCGGCTGGAAGAGGATCCCGACCTGGTGCTCTTAGATGTGGATATGCCCAGGCTGGACGGTTTTGGGGTGCTGGAGCGGATGCGGGCGGAGCCCCGGTACCGGGATATGCCCGTGATCGTGATGACGGCCCACGCCCGGAGCGCAACCGAAGCGTCGCAGGGGCTGGGGCTGGGAGCCAGCGATTACGTGCGGAAGCCGTTCGATTTTCAGGAGCTCTTAGCACGGGTCCAGACGCAGCTCAGGATCCGGGAGATCCACCGGCTGATGGTGGAAAAACAGCGCGATCTGGCGATTATCGAACTGGCGGGGGCCGCGGCCCACGAGATCAACAATCCGCTGGCCGTGGTTATGGCCCGCCTGGAGCTCATTCTGGATAGTCTGGATGGCTCTGAGCCGATCCACAAAGATCTGGAGCAGGTCGAACGTCTGGTTCACCGGATTGCCGGGGTGGTCCAGAAGATGAGCCAGGTGCGACGCTACCAGGTGCAGAACTACTGCGGCGGGGTCAATATTTTAGACCTGGAGGGGGCTTCGGATGCTGATGCTGAGGGTTCTTAACGAGGGAGCGTTAAAGGGGAGAGGGTGACGGTTTCAAGACGACATTTTCTGAGGACGGCCGGGGCGGTTTCGCTCGGTTTTTCAGGGCTTTACCATTTGCTGGGGTGTGCGGAAGATGGGGCTTGGACCGGGTACGATACGCCGTTTGGCTACGGGCCGCTCATTCCGGATCCGAACCGGGTGCTGGATCTGCCAAAGGGGTTTTCCTACACTGTGGTCTCCAGCACGGGCGAAGAGATGCACGATGGGTTCCTCGTCCCGGGGCTTCACGATGGCATGGCGGCGTTTCCCGGCTCCAACGGAAAGACTGTCCTGGTTCGGAACCACGAACTCAGCAGTGGATCTTCGCCCAAAATCGGACCCTTCGGCGAGAAGAACGAACGGGTTGCCCCAGTGGAGCAGACGTACGATCCGGGCCGGGGGGACACGCGTTGTCTGGGGGGTACAACAACGCTGGTCTACGATACGCGGGAGCGCCGCTTAGAGCGCCATTATCTGAGCCTGATCGGGACTCTGCGGAACTGTGCGGGCGGGCCAACGCCCTGGAATTCGTGGATCAGCTGCGAAGAGACCACTGTGCGGGCGGACCGCGATCTTGCAAAGGACCACGGATACAATTTCGAGGTGCCGGCCACGGCCCAAATCGGGCTGGCGGACCCCGTGCCGCTCAAGGCGATGGGGCGGTTCAACCACGAAGCGGTTGCGGTGGATCCCGGATCCGGGATTGTGTATCAGACCGAGGACCGAAGCGATGGGCTTATCTACCGTTTTGTTCCGCACAGACCGGCGCAGCTGGCCGCCGGAGGCCGTTTGCAGGCGCTGATGGTGCGGGACCAGAGGTCATTGGATACCCGCAACTGGGGCGATTCTGTCACGGTAGCTGCCGGTGAGACGCTGGCGGTGGACTGGATCGATATTGAAAATGTACAATCGCCCGGGGACGACCTCCGTTTTCAGGGATTCGGGAACGGGGCTGCCCGTTTTGCGCGGGGAGAGGGCATGTGGTACGGGAAGAACGCGATTTATTTCCTGTGTACAAACGGCGGGAAGGCGAAAAAAGGTCAGGTCTGGCGGTATGTGCCCAGCTCGGCCGAAGGGATGTCCCAGGAGCAGCAGGAGCCGGGACGCCTGGCGCTTTTTGTGGAGCCCAACAACAGCGAGCTGGTTGAGAATGCGGACACTCTGACGGTGGCTCCCTGGGACGATTTGATCCTTTGCGAGGACGGTTCGGCCGATGATTTCCTCGTTGGGGTGACGCCTGGGGGGGAGATCTATAAGTTCGGACGCAATGCGATGAATCAGTTGGAGTTCGCCGGGGCGACGTTTTCGCCGGACGGGAGCACGCTGTTCGTGAATATTCAATCCCCCGGCCTCACCCTGGCGATCACCGGACGCTGGCGGCAGCCTGTTGTGTAGACGATCTGTTTACGGAGGGAGGATTGATTATGCTGGTGGGATATGTGAGCGACGAACGGTATATTGCCCTGTCCGATGTGCAGCTTGAGTTTGTAAATGACTCGGGCTCGGTGGCGGCGCGTTCCCGGGCGTCGGGAGCGGTTTATGCGGATGTGACGCCGGGACCCTATCAGATCACCCTGGCCAAGGAGGGGTTCGGGTCGAAAATCGTGCAGATGGAGGTTGAAGAAGAGAAGCCCTATCAGTTCCGGCTGCTGCCGGACTGTCTTCTGGGATATATGTGGCCCCGGTGCGTCACGTCGGGAGAGAAGGCCGAGTTTCGCATGCATTCGGCGGAGGCGTACAAGTTAGAGTTGTGGCGGTACGGGTGGAAGAAGGAGTTTATCCGTACGATCGGCTGGTACGACGAGCACGGCCCCCGGGCGACGGTACAGCTTTCTCCCGACGGGGATTATTCGCAAACGGGGGTGCAGTGGAATAAGTTCGGCTATACGAGTCCGAATCACAAGCAGTACGTGGAGGCGCCCGGCCGGTCCGGGCTTTATTATTTTCATGCGAAGGCCGAGTCGGGCGATTTCTTTTCTTTTCCGTGGGTCGTGGCGCCGGCCGAACCTGGGGCGGAGATCGCGGTGCTGGCGTCGGATATTACCTGGTGCACGTACAACAATTTCGGCGGGCGGAGCAATTATATCCATCCGGACAAAATGCCGCCGACACCGACGATTAACGCGCGTCTGGAGCTGAAGCGGTACACGAACCCGGAGCACATCAACTACGATGCGGAGGAGTACCTGCCGCTGTCGTTCGACCGGCCGGAGCCGATCAACCACGTTCCGGAAGCGGTGCAGGTGACCGATCCGATTGAGGGGCGGGCGGCGTGCCATATTGCGCCTGCGGAGTGGCGGCTGCTGGGGTGGATGGAGCGGGAAGGGTTTGCGTACGATTACTATTCCGAGACGCAGTTTCATTTTGGAAAGCTGAATCTGGATGACTATAAGATTCTGGTGATCAGCACCCACCCGGAGTACTGGTCCAGAAAGATGTATACGGAACTCAAGTCGTGGGTGTTCGAGCGGGGCGGGCGGCTGTTGTATCTGGGCGGAAACGGGGTGAACTGCGAGGTGGAGTTCTTAGATGAGTCGACGATGGTCGTGCACAACGGGAACCGCCGGCAGCAGCGAGAAGAGGGGTTTGAGAGCCGGCTGCACATGCGCTTAGAGTCGGAGGCCAATTTGCTGGGGGTGGTGTTTACACATCCGGGAATTATGACCAGCGCGCCCTACCGCGTGATCGACGCGTCGCACTGGGTGTTTGAGGGCACCGACCTGAAGGAGGGCGATCTGTTCGGCGAGAAGAGCCTGCACATGCGCGTGCCCGGCGGGGCTTCGGGACATGAGACGGACAAGATTTCGCCGAGTTCGCCCAAAAACGTCCACCTGCTGGCCAAGGGCACCAATATCGACAACGGGGGCGCGGAGATCGTGATCCACGAGCCGGACGGCGGCGGGGCGGTCTTCTCCGTGGGCTCGATTACGTATCCGAGTTCGATTTTAGTAGACGGTGCGGTTTCGAGGATCACCGCGAATGTGCTGCGGCGGTTTCTTGAGGGGTGAAAGGAGTGTTATTCCGATGCTGTTCGATACGCATACGAATCTTCTGTGGTATCCCGATCACCTGTCCGATGAGTTCGTGGTGTTTGCGCTGGAGGCCAAGAGGGCAAAGATGCGGCTTTCGCCGGATGTGTATTATGCGGATGATGCAGAGGACGAACGGAATGCGTTTGACTCCAGGCCGGAGCAGCTGCTGGCGGCCACCAATGACTGCGACAAAGTGATTGTGTTCGGGCTGAAAGCCCCCTACGTCGGGATCGATGTGCCGCAGGACCTGGTGGCGAATTGTGTAAGAGAACACGCCGACCGATTTATCGGCTGGTGTTCGGTGGATCCGACCGAGGATGACTGTATCGATCAGCTTGTTTACAACGTGGAGACGCTGGGGCTGAAGGGGCTGAAGGTGGCGCCGATTTACCAGAACTGGGACCCGCAGGATCCGAAATATCTTCCGTTTTTCAAGAAGGTCGAGTCGCTGGGCATCCCGGTGAATATCCACCAGGGCACGTCGTTCGTCCGGACCGGTCCGCTGAAGTACGCCAATCCAATTCAACTGGAGGATATTGCGATTGCCTGTCCGGACCTGAGGATGATTATTTCCCACATGGGCCATCCCTGGGAAGACGAATGCGTGGTGCTGATCCGAAAACACCCGAATCTCTATACCAATGTGTCGGCGCTGCATTACCGGCCGCGACGGCATTATCAGGCGTTTATGTCGGCGATCGAGTACGGGGTGGAGCACAAGCTGATTTTCGGATCGGACTTTCCGTCGGCAACACCGGCGCAGGTGATTGCGGGACAGTGGAAGGTGAACGAGGTGGTGGAAGGCACGAATTTCCCCCGGGTTCCGGATGAGGTGATTCACAACATTATTTATGAGAATTGGAGGCAGGTGATTGAGGTATAAGAGTTCGTTGAACCTGGTGGCGTTGGGAAGCGAGGAGGGTATCGATGAAGATTACGCGCGTTGAGCCGATTCCGATTCTGGTGCCGCTGAAGGCGGGGCTGACGACGAAGACGGCGCACGGGGAGCATATCGATTCGCCCTATGTGATTGTTCGGGTGCATACGGACGAGGGGCTGGTGGGTCTGGGGGAAGCTACGCTGTCGCCCCGGTGGAGCGGGGAGACGAGCCCGGGCTGCGCCGCGGCGATCGAGGGGGTGATTTCGCCCGCTTTGGAGGGGGCCGATCCGAGGGATGTGACGGCGCTTGCAGGGCGGATGGAAGGGGCGATCAGGTTGAATCCGTTCACCCGGGCGGCGGTGGAGATGGCGCTGTGGGATCTGGCGGGAAAGGCGGTGGGTCTGCCGGTGTACCGGCTTTTGGGTGGGAAGGTTCGGGAGGCGATGCCGATGAAGATGGTGGTGGGGGCGTTCGAGGTCCCCAAGGCGGTGGAGCTGGCCGAGCGGTTCCTGGAGTGGGGGGTGCGCTGTTTGAAGGTGAAGGTGGGGCTGGATCCGGATGGGGATATCGAGCGGGTGAAGGCGGTGCGGGAGGCGGCCGGTCCGGATGTGAGGATCGGGGTAGACGGGAACTGCGGGTGGAATATCACCACGGCCCGGCGGGCGCTCCGGGCGCTGGAAGCGTACGATATTCTGTTCGCGGAGCAGCCGATCGGAACGGAAGATCCGTTGGCGCTGGCGCAGTTGCGAGCGGCGACGTCGATTCCGATTATGGCGGATGAGAGTGTGTTTACGGTGGGGGACGCGTGGCATTTAACGGCGCATCGAGCAGCCGATATTCTGAGCGTTTATCCGGGCAAGAACGGGGGGATGATCGCGTCGAGGGCGATTGCCGATGTGGCGGGGGCCGCCGGCATTGTCTGCCACATGGGGAGCAATCTGGAACTGGGGATCGCCACGGCGGCGATGCTGCACCTGGGGGCTGCGGTTCCCGCCATCGACAGCGAGACGTACCCGGGAGATTTTTTGGGGCCGCTGTACCACGAGGCGGATATGATTACCGAGCCGCTCGATCTGGGCCCGGAGGTGGCGAGGGCGCCTGAAGGACCCGGGCTGGGCGTGGAACTGGATGAGGCGCAGCTTGAGCGGTGGCGGGAGAAATAAAAAAGCGGGGGTCAGGGGTCAGAATAAAAGGCGGTTTTCTTCTGTGTTCTAAATTCTTTTTCTTAAGAGGTTTGATATGAGCCGATTGTATTACAGCGAAGAAGGGCGGGTGATTCCCACTCTGTGCGAGGAACTGACGGCGTTTCGCAGGGCGCGGAAGGTGCTGCGTCTGCCCGCGACGGGAGAGGCGGGGCAGGTCTACGTTCTCGCCCGGTCGTATCCGGACAACGAGAAGCCGCTCCGGATGGCGGTGAACGGGGAAGAGGCGGCGATTGAACCGGCGCGTCCGGCGTATCACTGGTACGAGGTTCCGGTAGCGGCGGACCGGCTTCGGGAGGGGGAGAATACGTTTGAGTTCTGGACCGATTCAACGGCGATGAACGGCTGGTCGCTGGCGCTTGAGCCGGGGCATGCGGAACCGGAGAGTTCGATCAGCGACGACGGGGGCGTGACCTGGCGGAACGAGCGAATGGCGTACTTAAACGCAGTGCGGGGAGAGTATGTGGTGCGGGTGCGGCTGGCGGAAGGGGAGGATCCGGCGCCGCTGCCTATGATCTGGGAAGATCAGGGCCATCCGAAGATCGGGTCGCTGCGGAAGATCCTGCCGCCGGTGGCCCGCGACCAGGGGCCGCTGCTGGAGCGCGTGCGTGCGCTGTCGGCCTGGCTGGCGTCGAGCTGGGAGCATACGAATTCGGTTCGGGCCGCGCAGTACGGGCCGTGGGATGCGGAGACGATTCTGGCCTGGGGGCCGGCGCAGGACGGGCACAACGGCAAGCGGCCGGTTGTGATGTGCGTGCATTATGCGGTGGCCTTTGTGAGCTGCGCCCAGTCAGTGGGGATTCCGGCGCGGTGCGCCGTGCTTACGGAGGCGGTCAACGGCTCCAACGGGCATTTTGTGACAGAGGTCTGGTTTGAAGACGAGGGCAAGTGGGTGGTGGTGGACCCGAATGCGGATGCGACGTTCTGGAAGGACGGGGTTCCACTTTCGATGTCGGAGGTTCAGGAGGCAGGGTCGGATCTGGGCGGGTTGATTCAGTGGGGGAGTGGAAGCGAGTTTCAACGCACGTTTCCCCATATGGTCGATTTTGTCGAAAACAACCTGGAGAAGGGCGTCTGCTTCGGCCACCGCAGTGTGTGGCTGCGCTCGGACCTGCTGTCCCACCCGGAGTTCTCGCCGCCGGGGCACGGGTCGTTGTCTTTCTGCGAGACGGGACTGGTGTGGGAAAAGCGCGATCTGGAGCGCGGGTTCGGGATGTTTCCGTATTTTGGGGGTGCGGCGTATTTTGATGGGCCTCCGGGGGCGGTCTAAGGCGCGTCCACTATCTCGACGCCCAGGGTCTCCAGGGTGGACCGGATTTCGGCGCGTGCGTCGGGAGAGGCGTCCACTCTGGGTGGGCGCACCGGGCCGCCGGCGAGACCGACCAGGTCGAGGGCGGTTTTGACCATGGCGGCGTCTCCATAGGCCAGGCGGAGCCTTTCGAGGGGCGCCAGCCGGGTCTGGATTTCGATCATGCGGGGCCAGTCCTGCCGGAGGGCGGAGCGGTGCAGGTCGAGTTCGTATGACGGGGCGAAGTTGGTGAAGCCGGTGGTGAAGCCTTCAATGCCGGCCTGGTAGCGGAAGTGGAGTACGCCCGGGTCGTGGCGCTTGTTGCCGATCCAGACGAAGCGGTCTCCGAGTAGCTGGATGGCTTTGAAGAGGTTGTGGGGGACGTGGCAGGGGTCTTTGATGCCGATGATGCGGTCGATTTCGGCGAGGCGGACGAAGAATTCCGGGGGCCAGGCCTGGGTGTTGTAGGGTAAGAAGGGGACGTCCGAAGCGCCGGCCAGGGTTTGATAGTAGGCGAAGACGCCTTCTAAATCTTTGGGAACCAGGTTGCGGATGAAGGGCGCCATGGCGAGCGCGGCGCGTGCGCCCATTTTCTCGTAGCGGGGCGCCAGGTCCAGTGCCGAGTTGAGGTTTCCGGGCAGCGTGGGGAGGATGAGCGCCCGGTCGCCGGCGAGGTCGAGCGCCGTTTGGGCGAGGGTGTCGAGTTCGGCATCGGTGAGGGCCTCGATCTCGCCCGTGCCGCCACCGACGTTGATGACCTGCACACCGTTTTCAATGAGGAAGGCCAGGTTGCGGGCGAGGCCATCCAGGTCCAGTTGAGAGGGATCGTCCCGTTTAAACGGGGTGACGGCGAAGGCGTGAACGTTTTTGAGTTTCTGCCTCAGGCCTTCAGGGAACATGGAATCTCCTTTGTATTGAAAAATTTTAATTTGGCCTTGTGGTGGTCCGGAACGCCGTGCTCCGGGTACAAGCGGTGCAGGGCCCCGACGCCTGGCGCCCCCGAGATCGCGATTGGGGTTGTGCGACGGCTTCTTTCCAATATAAGGAATACGTTGCAGAATGAGGATCGAAAATTTCAACACCTGTTCTGCCGCCGGCCGGGCAAACCCTTGTGAGGAGGTCCGGAGATGATGGTGATCGGCGCCCGTATCAGCCCCGACTGGCTGGACCGGCCGGACGATCTGAAGTTTTTAAAACAGGTCGGTGTAGACTGCGTGGATGTCGAGTTCGATTTCTTCCCGGAGTTTAAGGAGGCCCAGGGGCGGCTTAACCGGGAGGATGTCGAACGGGTTGTAGAGACCCTCGACCGCATCGGCCTCAAGATCGAGAAGACCGACGCCAAGACCCGCTATTCGAATACGATCTATCTGGACCGGCCGGAGGCCGAACGGGAGATCGAGAATCTGATTTACAATATCGAGCTGTGCGGGGAATTCAAATTGCCGCTTATGGAGATTCCATATTTTCTGGGGTCTCCGTTCGAGACCGGCGGAGATTTTGTACACGATTGGGTTGAAGGACGCGGCGGGTACCGGCATTTGAAGGTGGACCTTTCGGATGCGCTGAATCGGCCCCCGCCGGCCGGAGCGCCCGCACACGAGGAGATGTGGGACTATACGCTGAATGCCTACCGGCAGGTGATGCCTGCGGCAGAGCGCGCAGGGGTGAAGTTTGCCCTGCACGGAAACGACCCGCCGGTGCTGAGTCTCGGCGGCACGCCGCAGATTCTGGTGAATTATGCCGCATTCGACCGGTTGTTTTCAGAAGTCCCGTCTCCGAACAACGGGATGCTGTTCTGCGTGGGCACCCGGCACGAGTCGGGCGAGGATGTGTTTGAGGGGATCAAGCGTTTTGGGGAGCAGGGCAGGATTTTTCACGTTCACTTCCGAAACGTGAGGGGGACGATTCCAGAAACCGGAGGATACACGGAGGTGATTCCGGACGAAGGCGATCTGGATATGTACCAGGTGACCAGGGCGCTGCACGAGGTGGGGTTTGAGGGCGCAATTGATTTCGACCACAAGATGCGGTTGACGGGGGACGGGCCCGAGGGGCGGGAGTACGTCGCCTTCTGTGTGGGGCATATGCGTGGTATTTTGCAGGCGCTGGAGAGCGAACATAAGATCGTTTGATCGAATACCCGGGATGCTGTGATACCACAGCGTCCATAACCGGAGGTAAAGTTATGATGAAGATTGGCACACGGATCAGCCCCGACTGGCTGGACCGTCCGGACGATCTGAAGTTTTTAAAGCAGATCGGCGTGGACTGTGTGGATATCACGTTCGACATTTTTCCCGGGTGCAAGGAGTCGAACGGCCGGCTCAACCGGGAGGGCGTGGCGCAGGTTGTAGAGACGCTGGATCGCGCGGGCCTTCCGATCGAGCGCGCCAACTCTCTGAACGCCTATACGAAGGCGACTTTCTTAGGTGAGCCGGGTTCGGAACAGGAGATCGACAATCTGGTCCACAATGCCGAGATCTGCGGGGCCTTCAATATGCCGGTTATGGGGGTTCAGTGCTTCCAGGCGGGCCAGTTCGGAAAATTCAACGTGGAGACGCACCGCAGGGTTGAAGGCCGTGGAGGGTACCGGCATCTGAAGATGGATCTTTCGGAGGCGCTGGACCAGCCGCCGCCGCCGGGGGCGCCCACGCACGAGGAGGTGTGGGAGCGAACGTTGAAGATTTTCCGGGCGGTGGTGCCTGCGGCGGAGAGCGCGGGGGTGAAGATTGCGATGCACGGAAACGATCCGCCCGTGCCGAGCATTTGCGGGGTGCCGCAGATTCTCTACAATTTCGACGCGTTCGAGCGGCTGTTCTCGGAGGTGCCATCCCCGAACAACGGGATGACGTTTTGCGTGGGCACACGCTATGAGTCCGGACAGGATGTGTTCGAGGGGATCAGGCGCTTCGGGGAGCAGGGGAAGATTTTTCACGTGCACTTCCGGAATGTGAAGGGGACGATTCCGGAGACCGGGGGATACGCGGAAGTGATTCCGGACGACGGCGATCTGAATATGTATGAGGTGGCCAGGGCGCTGCACGAGGTGGGGTATGAGGGCGCGATCGATTACGACCACGTTATGCGGCTGACCACGGATGGGCCCGAAGGGCGGGAGTATATCGCTTTCTGTGTGGGGCATATGCGGGGTATTCTGCAGGGGTTGGAGAGCAAAGGATAAGCTCAGGAAGGCGGATCGAGAAGGGGATGTCAGGCCGATTTTCGAGCATGCGTTTTATTGTGAATCCCTCCGCGGGAAGCCGGCGCGGCGATGTGGCCGCCATGATCCGGGAGGTGATGAACGGGACGGGTGTTGGGGTCGAAGTTATCCAGACCGAGTACCAGGGACATGGGATCGAACTGGCCCGAGAGGCGGCCGATGAAGGGATCGAGTGTGTGGTGGCGGTAGGAGGAGATGGGACCGCCAATGAGGTGGGCAGAGGGCTGCTGGAAGGGCAGACGGCGCTGGGCCTCGTCCCGTTCGGGTCGGGAAACGGGCTGGCCCGTTCCCTGGGGATCCCCCTCAATCCGGTAAAAGCCTGCAAGTCCCTGCTTCAGGCCGATGTGCGGCCGATGGATGCCGGCAGGATTGGAGAGGCGGTTTTCTTCTCGACGGCCGGCGTGGGACTGGATGCGGAGGTGAGCTGGCGGTATAACAGGAGGCCGAAGGGCCGCCGGGGCTTCCTGCCCTATGTGGTTTTGACGGTGGATGCGTTTCGGGCATACAAGCGGGAAGAGGTGCGGGTGACGCTGGAGGAAGGAACGGAGCTTCGGGTGCGTCCCCTGATTTTGACGGTGGCCAACGCGCCCCAGTACGGGAATGGCGTGATTATTGCCCCCCAGGCGCGTCCCGACGACGGGGTGCTGGATCTGTGTATTATTGAGGGCGTCGGTTTCTGGCGGATGCTCTGGCACGCCCGGCGACTGTTTACCGGGACGATCGACCGGATGCCGGGGACACAATTTATCCGCACGCAGGGCGTTCGGATTGTGCGGGCCGGGCCGGGCCGGTTTCAGGTAGACGGCGAGGCGATGATGGGCGAGGCGACGCTGGAGGTGAAGGTGGTGCCGGAGGCGATCCGGATGGCTCTGCCGGGGAGGTAAGGGGAAAAGCGCGCGGTATCCATTGACTGAAAGGATTTTCCGTGGATCTCTCAAAATTTCAGGACGACACCATCCTCTCCGAATGGACCCTTGTGGAAGCCGAACAGGGTGAACATGCCGACCTCCCCATGGACAGCGACGACTGGAGCCGCGCCAACGAACTCCGGGCCGAAATCTTCCTCCCGGACGGCGTGGACGGCCAGATCTACTGCACCCTCACCTCGGGCAATCGAACCGAAGGCATGAGCGAAGACGACGGCTACCGCTTCAATGCTATGGTCTCCCCGCGTGGCGGCAACATCTGGCGGGGCTGGCAGGAATTCCGATTCCCCGCCGAATGTTTTTATACCCAGGGCATTCCCTCGGGATGGGGCCAGATGGTCTCCGGCAACATTCGCCTGCCGTCGGGCAGCCGCATCCGAAACATCCGCCTGATCGAACGTGAAATCGTCCACGGCCCTCGAATGACCGACGAGGCCCTCATCGCCGCCCTGAACCTAAACCATCCCGGCCTCGAAGCGGCGGCTCAGGCCGATACGACCGACGATCAACTTGGAGCAATCGCCGCATACTTCCGGTCCAGCACCTTCAACCGGCGTCACGTCATACCCGATCCCTCGCTCAAAGCCAACCTGGAAGAGGCGAACCGCGTCCTCGCTGGCCATATGATGGGCCATTGCTGGCCCGACGGTGTGGACTGGGATGCCAATCCTTACGGATATATCGAATGGTCCATCCGCATCCACGGTTTTCCCTACTTCACACCGCTTGAGCTTGCCTTTGAAGAAATCCGGGATCCAAAATATGCAAAAGCCATCGAAAACATTCTGCGCGACTGGATGGACAAAATACCCATGCCCTACGGTGTCCGCGCCGGCGGACTTGCCTGGGGGCATTCTTTAATCGTGAGTCAGCGGGCGTTCTGCAGGCTTGTCGATGTTTTCACCGTACTCTGCGACTGCTCAGAAACCGAAGACCGCACCATCATAGACCTGCTCAAGTCCACGTACGAACACCAGGTCTACCTCCTGAAATTCGAATCTTTTCCCCCGTCCAACAAAACCATTTCCGAGGGCCGGTCCATGCTTGCCATGGCCTGCTCCTTCCCGGAATTCCAGGAGGCGGAGGCCTGGTACGGTGCGGCCAGTCAGCGCCTCCTGGACGATATGAATATCCAGGTGATGCCGGACGGCGCCTCTTACGAACTCACCCCGGGTTACCAGATGGCCATTGCCTCCTGGTTCCTGGCCGCGTTTGAAGTCGCCCAAAAATTCGGCCGCACGCTCAACCCGGAACTGGAAGCGGGCATCAAACGCATGTACACCTGGTGTGTCTCCGCCGGGCTGGACAAGGATATCGCCCACCGTCGCGCTGTCATGTTTGTCAAGCCCGACTACTTCCTCATCTTTGACGAACTCACCGGCGAAGGCAGGCACACCTACGAAGCCCTCTTCCACTTTATGCCCTATCGCGTCCTCATCGATCCCGACACAAAAGCTGTACGCACCGGCCGGATGGACCCACCCAATCTTGAAATCCTCCCCCTCGTCAAAATGACGCCCCGCCTGGTCTGCGGTCAAAACGATCCGGTGCAGGGCTGGCTCGCCATTGGCGGCCAGGATGTACCCGCTCCTGTCGCCATTTACAAAAAACAGGCACCCCTGCCTTTCCGAACAAGGTATGCCATCGTGCCCTTCACGGAAGGTGTCACCGCCGGCGTCACCTCAAAGGTCACCCGTCGTAGCGACACCTGGAACGTACGCATCACACACCCGGATGGGCGACAGGACCGCATCCGGATGGATTGGTCGGACAAACAGGGACCGGTGCTGGTGTAGGCATAATCCCTTCGGCGCTATTCTCCCTCCCACCCGAAATCCACCGTCGCCCGTACTGTCTCGATTCCATCGTCTCCAAATCGGAGGTGGACGACTGTCTGGATGTCGAACGCATCTCCCGGCTCGAAGTTGTAGACATATCCCTGGCTGTAATCCTCCTTAGACACCAACCCCCGGATGAACGTGGTGTCGCCCAGGTCGATGCGCAGAGCGTCTTCTTCTGCCTGAGACACTTCTTGAACCGTATAGCAGGCATCCCGAACGCCGTCGTTGTGTATCCGAAGCTGCGCGCCTGTCAGTCGGTCGTCCACAGGCAAATCACCCACTACGTCGATCCAGGCCGGTCCGATCTCTTCGCGGTGCATGTCACTGACGGTTCCGGTGTATTCGCTTCGGTCAACCGTCAAGATCCCTCCCGGCAGTTCCACACGTACTCCTCCCACCAGAAATACAGAGACCGGCTTTCCATCCTTCAGCGAGATGAGCGCAAACCGTCCCGCCGCTTTCACACCATCGCTCAGTTCAAAAATGCGGTCCGGCGCATCGGAAGAAAGGATCAGGTCTGTCCGACCGTCCCCGGCCTGCACCCGCACGGCTGCGGTGCTCAGGTCGCCTTCGGATAGTCCGAGATCAATTCGCTCCACGCCCGAGAGGTTCGGCTGGTCTCCACTGTAGGGTTCGACCACCGAGACAAAGAGGCTCTGTTGATCCGTTTCGGTGTTGCGCTGAAGCAGGTAGCGCAGCCGTCTCGGATTTCCCGGCTTGTTCTGGGGAGGATCTCCCCAGGCCAGGGTTGTATCATCTGCCGGTGACAGACCGTAGTACCGCACGTGTACGGGCGCGTCCCCAATTTGTGTGTCCCAGGTGTCGACAAGGGTCCAGTCCGCCCACCAGCCCGGTGTCGATCGCCTGGTCCGGGACACGCCGTAGAGATACGCAAACCCGCTTTCCCGGTAGCGGCCGTCGGGAGGGCCGTCGTAGTGCGTGCCAAAGGGGATGTTCGGTCCGGCGTACGTGCCATCCTCCTGGGGCGCAAGGTCGAGTCCTTCGGTTGTGACCTCTCCCTCACCGGCGTGGAAGCTGAGGATGTGGTCCTGGCCTCCCGCTACTCGGAAGATGTCGACCAGGTAGGATTCGGTCTGCGAGAGGTCTACCAGGGCAAAGGTGCGACGGTAGTCCTGCACCTCGGGGTAGACCCCGGGGGAGGCGACTTCGACGACGCTCACGTCTGCAGATGCCGCATACAGGGCGCAGTGGCCGATCCAGTCGACTTCCTGGTGCCGCCGGTTGACCTGGACCGTGTTGTGAGAGATGGTGTTTTTTGTCCAGCCCATTCTCTTGGGCCATTTGCTGTCGGCGTATTCGGGGTAGCCCAGGTCGGGGAGGATGTCCATTCCCCGGTAGTACATGCCAAAGTTAAGCCGGTCTTTGTGGCCGTGCCCGCCGTTGCGGCCGTAGTAGAGCCAGGCGGCCCGGCGGTGGTCTCCGGTTCCGGTTCGGAAGACGGTGAGGCCGTACCCGTTCAGGTTCGCGCTTTCCAGGCTCAGGTCGCCTTCCCGTTCTACAACTTTTCGAATGTCATCCTGAATCGCTTCCGGGTCCGCATCGAAGAGGGTGGTGTGCAGGCCCTCCACGCGGTTGTTATTCAGTTTGCAGGCGAGCCGGGCGAAGTAAGGGTCGCCGAACCACCGGAAGGCGTCAATGGCCACCTCCAGGTCCACGGAAGCCATTCCGGTGTCGCCGGTTCTGCCGGTGTCGCCGATGCGGGGCGTGTACCGGTCCAGGGCCGTGAGCTGGTAGGGCGCTGCGTACATTTTCCGCAGGCGGGGAAAGTCCCGGTGGAGGTCGTAGTCCCGGTGCGCCCGGCACCGCTCTAAGACAAGAGCGAGAGCCCGAAACTGTCTCATCCAGATGAAACAGTAGCCCGGGGCCGCTTCGTTGCCAACGCCGTCGCGGTCGACTTCTCCAATCAGGGTAGCCGGAACGCGCCCGCCTCCTTCGTGGGAGGTGCCCGGTTCAAACAGCCAGTCCAGGGCGGCCGGGGTCTCTTCCGGGCTGTCCAGGACCGCTGCGGCTGTCGCGATCGCCGTCTGGGTCATACCTTCGTTGCCCCGGATGCGCCGATCGTGGCAGGATTTGATGAACTCCCGCAGGAGGTTCGTCTCGATGTTTTCCCGAATGCGCGCGATGCTCGATTTGTCGTTCTGGAGTTCCCAGGCGGACGCTTTCTCCGACAGGAACCGGACGAGCGCTTCATCTTCGGCCATGCCATCGTAGACCATATCATACGCTGTAGAGAGGGTCTCCGCCGTACCGGTTTCCCAGATGCACCCCTTAATCCGTCCTATGCCCGTGCCTCCGTGGGAGTTGTAGAGGCCCATCTCCGAGTATTGCGTCAGGTCCATGTGGGGATACACGTCGGCGATCCGATCCAGGATGAGCGCGCCCTTGTGGGCGTAGGCCGGATCGCCCGTGTAGAGGTAAGCTTTGCCCAGCGCCTCGACCGCGTTTGGAAGTTCGGTCCAGGTGCAGTAGTGGCTGTAGTAGGCGATGATCCACCAGCGGTTACCGTCGGCGTCGATCCATCCCAGGCCGTCGTCCACGACAAACCGGTGCAGGGGATCGTCTGGGTCAGGGTGTTCCTGGTTGAAGAGCAGGGATTCGTCCGCCCGGTCCCGATAGAAGACGCCGCCGGGCCCCAGGCCGCTTTCGTGGAATGCTGCGAAGTCGTTTTTGGGCCAGACCTCCCCGCACGAAGGGCATTCGAGTTTCCAGGGGCGGTCTAAGGAGACCTTCCAGGGGTAGTTGCCGAACCGGTAGGCGTCCCGGCCGCAGGAAGGACACCCCAGGTCGGGGTTGACGTGGATGCCCCGGGGGATGGACTGGCCGGTGACCAGCCGCCAGATGTCATCGTCGGACCGTTCCATCCAGGGACGGCAGGTCTCCAGCGTGCTGTTCAATTCATCTTTTGCCCAGTCGTAGCGGCTGACGTTTTGCCGTGCGCTGGCGATTTCCTCCGGCGTGTAGAGTACGGTTCGGTCCTTGGCCGGGGCGCGGCGTGCAATAAGGGTAATCAACAGAAATATGACCGCTCCTGTGATCCAGCTCATTTTTGCCTCCGTTCGTGTTCTTCGGACAGGTATTCTATGAGCGTATCGGGCCGGTTGGTGCTCACACCGCTGACCCCCAGGGCGATCATGGCCTGCTGTTCGCGGAGGGTGTCCGGGTTCCAGGCGCGAATGTCGAGTTCGGCGTTGAGGGCCTGTTCGATGGTCTTGAGGCGGAGGTTTTTGTAGTGCACGCCAACCGTTGAGACGTCCAGGTCGTCTGCCCGCGCGATGTCGTCGTCTGAAGGATCGCGGAAATTGGCGCCCGTCTGCAGGTCGGCGCTCCGCTTTTTGACGGTTTCGAGGCGGTCGAGGTGAAGGCAGGTGAAGATGACGTCGCACGCCATGTCGCGGGCGACGACGGCGTCTACCGCAGCGTTTTCAACGCCTTCGCCTTTCAGCTCGCACAGGAGTTTGACGTTGCCCCGCACGGTTTCAAGCACTTCATCGAGCGTGGGAACAGGCTCTCCTTCCCCGGCGTCGAGCGAGCGTACGGCGGCGAAGTCGAGATCCCGAATATACCCGGCCCCATTTGTGGTGCGATCGACCTTTTTATCGTGCATGACCACCAGGCGGTCGTCGCGCGTGAGGTGTACATCGCATTCCACATAGTCCACGCCGAGTTCGATGGCGTACCGAAAGCCCTTGAGGGTATTTTCGGGAAGCACACCCGCAGCTCCCCGATGCCCGGCGACGTAGATCATGGCCTGCTCCTTCTTATGCGCGTGCGATCAGGTTTGAAGACAGGCCGGCCTCCTTGAGAGCTTTTGTGAGGCGGCGGCCGGCGAGGGGTTTCATGTCAGCCCCCCAGGGCTGAATGAGGCGGACCTTTTTGTTCAGGGCGCGGATGCAGTCGGGGAGGTCGAAGTCCTTCAGAACGCCCCGCAGGAAGTTGGCGTGGGGCCAGGCGACAAGGGGAACTTGCGTCCAGGCGTGGTAGGACAGGGGCGCGTTTTTCAGAGTGACGGACTGCACGCGGGAATGGAACAGGGCGGCGAAGAGAGCGAGGAGAGCACCCTGCCCTCGGCCATAGAGATGCACCCTGCGGGCGCCCTCGTGTACGAGGAGGTCGAGGGTGGCGAGGACGTCGTGTACCCGGCGGCCCAGGTAGCTTTCACCTAAGAGGAGGCCGTAGCCATTGTTCATGTAGTCCATTCCATAGGACAGGAAGAAGTCGCCGCCGCCCTCGTCGGACATGGATTCTCCGAGGCCGCGCACATCGAGGGCGTAGAGGGAGTGCGCCTTTTTGAGGGAGACGGCGAGGGAGTCCTCAGCCATGTCCGCTTCGACCGAGGTGTGGGGGAGGTAGAGGTGGACCTCCGGCTCCACGTCGAAGCTGACGGCGTGGGGCGTTTCCATCCGCTTGCGCAGAATCGCGCGGATGTGACCCTCGGTTTCAACAGCGTAGCGGGCAATCCGCTGTCCGTCGGCCTGGACGGGGCGAAGAATTCGATAGTGAGGAACCGGACGGTTTGACGGAAGGGTGAGGCGCCCTGTCAGGCGTCTTTTGAGGTCGGCGGCGTTCAATTTTTTTCGCCGGTCGGTCAGGCGTTCGGCTTTTTCCGCAATCAGGTCGAAGATGGGCGTTGCGCCGGCGGGAACGACTTCCCCCTTCGGGGTGACGTTGAGGTCACCGGGCCCCAGGGCCTCGGTTTTGGGAAGCGTGACGGTTCGCCTGATTCCGGCGTGCCGGGCGAAGAAGCGGACCATCGCCTCCTGGTTGTGGTGGGAGTAGCCGTGGCCCTGCGGACCGATGAAGAGGCCGGTGTTTTCCGGTGGGGCTTTAAGAATTTCATAGAAGCGGTGGACGTCGGCGTAGGCTTCTTTCAGGCCGCGGCGGTCGAAGAAGTCGTAGGTCTGCCCCAGAAGGAGAATCGGGTCGGGCGCGCGGGCGATGAGGAAGTCGGCCATTTCCAGGCCGGCGCCGATCACCCCGGGAGGGTACTGCTCGGCGTCGGCGGGAAGTTCGTTTTCTAAGTTGTGGAGGAAGGTGGTGACGTAGCAGCTGGGAGCGGCCATCGTGAAGCGGGGTTCAAAAGCCCACGTCCATGTGGTCATCGTGCCCCCACCGGAGTTCCCGGTGAGACCGACCCGCGAGGGATCGACCTCGGGTCGGGTGAGCAGGTAGTCCAGCGCCCGGACAGCGTCCCGGGCCCGCCAGGCGCCGAACCATTCGCCTAAGAGCTCGAGCTGTTTGCCCATCATGTTGTGGGCGCGGGTACAGGCGCGAACAGATTCCCGGTCGGTAAGATTGTAGTACTGATCACGCTCACCCTGATTAAAGGGATCAAAAATAAAAACGACAAACCCGCTGCGAACCAGGCGCTGACAAAAGCCCTGATACAGATCGGAGAGCTTCCCGTTGGCGCTGTGCCCGCAGGAGCCGATGACACCGGGCGCCGGTCCGCTGAGTTTATCGGGCACATAAAGATTGCCGGTGACCAGACATCCGGGCCGGCTCTCAAACAGGACCTTTTCAATTCGGTAAGCGGGACGTTCGACCACACCGGTAACCTGCGCATTAAGGGCCGTTTTACGAGGACGAGGACCGAAAGCACGCGCAATGGCTTTGCGCACGTCCTCCTGATAAGCGAGGGCCTGTTTCCGGGTGCGAATCGACCCAAGCCGTTCCGACCGCTCAGCGCGGATTTCCCGCACTTTCGAGACGTGGTGGTCCAGGACCATGTGGGAATAGCCATTGCGGGGCATTGCACATCTCCTTTTTCATACTAAACGTCGGCAGAAAACCTGTGAACTCAAGGTAGTCGAACGCCGACAGCAGATCAAGAAAAACTTCCGGCCCCGGCGACCTCGATCCATACTATATCATTATTGAGCTTGACATCTGAAAAAGAATGCTTCATAGTGTTCCTGAGAACCAGCCATAGACAAAGGGGATACAAACGATGACCACAACAACAGCAAGCAAACTGGCGATCAACGGCGGCGAGTCGGCAGCAAAAGGCATCCAGTTCCACATGTGGCCGGAGATCACAGCGGAGGACGAAGCACTTGTGCTGGCCTCCCTGCGACAGGACAAACACGCGTTCGGCCCCCACGCCGTGGCGCTCCAGGAAGCATTTGCCGAATGGAACGGCAACCGCTTCTGCATGGCAACCAACAGCGGCACCGCAGCGCTTCATATGTGCGTTGCCGCCTGCGGCATCGGCGCCGGAGACGAGGTGATTACCACCGCCCTGTCGTGGACCAGTAGCGCGTCCTGCATTCTGCACCACCAGGCGATCCCGGTTTTTGTGGATGTGGACTGGGAGACGATGCTGATCGACCCGTCTAAGATCGAGGCGGCAATTACCGAGAAGACAAAGGGGATTCTGGTCGTGCACTACTGGGGCATTGTGTGCGATATGGACCCGATCTTAGAAATCGCCCGCAAGCACAATCTGGCGGTAATCGAGGATGCCTGCCAGGCGCACGGCTCAACTTACAAAGGCAGGAAGGCCGGTGCCCTGGGCGATGCGGCCGGGTTCAGTCTGAACCAGAACAAGAACCTGTGCGGGGGCGAGGGCGGGTTTTTCGTGACGAACGACGAGAAGAAATTCAAGCGGGGCAAGGCGGTGACGAGTTTCAGCGATATGCGCCCCCCGGAAGCCGGACGCGACTACCACGATTACGGCCTGGGCTGGATGTACCGGATCTCGGACCTGTCCGCCGCGTTTACGCTCAGCCAGCTTCGCAAGCTTGATGAGAACAATGAACGCGCCCGCGAGAACTGGTTCCGCCTGTACGCGCAGCTTGAAGACACGCCCCACCTGGTCCGGCCGTTTACCTCAGAGGACCAGCCAACAAACGGCTACGCCTACGTGCTGCGGGCCGATCCCGAGTATGCGAAAATGCGTGGGGTGAGCCTGCGCCGGCTCACGGAGGGAATCGTGGAGACGCTCAAGGCCGAGGGGGTGAAGGTCTCCCTCGCCAACTGGCTGCTGCCCGCCCACGCAGTCTTCCAGGCGAAGAACGCCTTCGGGAAGGGAATCCCGTGGTCCTCAGGCTTTGCGCGAGAAGATGTGAATTACGACCTGTCCCAGTACCCCGCTGCACAGGACTGCATCGATACGTGCCTGTGGAATGTCTACAACCACCGGCCACCCAATGGACCGGAACAGATCGACGCGCTTGCAGGAGCGGTCCGCAAGGTGTTTGAGAATCTGGACGAAGTACCGGTTTAAAAATCTTTAACCACAGAGACACAGAGGACACGGAGAAAGACAAAAAAAGGTTAACACCTGGTTCTCTCCGCGCCCTCTGTGCCTCTGTGGTGAGTGTTCATTCTTTCTACGGGAGAATTTCGCTATGACGATCCCTCTGCTGTTGGTCCTGAGTATCCTGTCGATTGTCCTGGCGCCGGATCCGCTTCAGGCGCAGTCATTCGAAGCGGAGGAGGCGCGGGTGCGGCTTTCTGTGACTACCACGCCGGCGAATGCCCGGGTAATGGGCGAAGAAGACGGGGTGTTTCGAGACCTGGAGTTGCTTTCAGGGGGATTTCTGCTGGATTTTGGACGGAGCCGGAAAGGGCGGTGGGTTTACGTGGTGCCGGAGGCGTGGCGGGGAAAGTCGCTGAGGGTACAGGCGGCGCCGGCGACCGTGGGGGATCGGATGCGGTTCGATCCGTCTGAGCCGGTTGTGGTGATGCTGGCGGCCGATTCTTCGGGCGCGCCTCCTGTGGCGGCCCTGGCGCTGCGGGAGGCGCGGGCGGAAGGCGCGAGGCCGGAAGATGCGGCTTTTATGCGGGCGCAGCGATTGTACAGGGAGGCGCTAGTGGTCGATTTCGCAAATACGCATGAGGTTGCATAGGTGGCAAAAAAGGGGTATGTTATACGCCTCATTCCAATCGGTAAAGGAGGTGTATAATGTCAGGTCCCCTTCCCCAATACCAACCTCGCTTCACAAAAGCCCAACTGGCAAAAGCCCAGAAAATCATTCGTCAGCGCAACGCGCCTCAATCCCAGGTGCAGCGGGCAAAGATGGTGGTGGCCTTAGCCGAGAATAAAGCCATTGGCAACCAGAGGTTAGCCGACAGGGCAGGTGTCAGTTCACCTACGGCGCAGAAGTGGCGAAAAAGGTGGACTGAAGAAGGCTTCACTTTAGAGGATCTACCGCGCAGTGGGCGACCGCCCACTTTTTCCCCCTGTGCAAGTCAGTGAAGTCAAAGCCATTGCCTGTCAACTGCCCGCACAACGGGGGTTGCCCCTGTCTCGGTTCAGCTTATTTGAGATTCAACAGGAAGTGTTAAGGTGTGCGTTGATCACTTCAATCTCACCCACAACGATTTGGCGCATTCTCAAAGAGGATGCCCTTCGTCCCTGGTATCACCGATCCTGGCTTCATATCAAAGCCCCCAACTTTTTAGAGAAAGCCAGTCGCATTCTGGACCTGTATCAAGGCATATGGGAGGGGATACCGCTTGGCAAGAAAGACTTCGTTATCTGTGCCGATGAAAAATCCCAACTTCAAATCTTAGCCCGAGAGTTTGCCACATTGCCACCTGATTGTGGCAAACCCATTCGTATGGAAAATGACTACAAACGGATGGGCACAGTGGCCTATCTGTCTGCACTGGATGTGTTCTCAGGGCACATCTTTGGGCGTGTGGATGAGAAAACCGGCATCGTGCCCTTTCAAAAGCTGGTGGACCTGGTGATGGGACGGGAGCCTTATGCTTCGGCTGATCGGGTCTTCTGGATTGTGGACAACGGATCTTCTCATTACACCACCACGTTCCCTAAACGGCTCCAGGATGCCTATGAAAATGCCATTGCCGTCCATCTCCCTATCCACGCCAGTTGGCTCAATCAGATTGAGATCTATTTCTCGATCTTGCAAAGAAAGGCGCTCACGCCCAATGACCTGGCAGATCGACAGGCGATGGAAGCCAGGATCTTGGGCTTTGAGGAATACTATAATCTCACTGCCGAACCTTTCAACTGGCGCTTTACAAGGCAGGAATTGGAAGAACGAATGCAGCGAATCCGGCTGGCTGCATAAACTCATGCGAACTTCTGAAATCGACCACTAGGGCAGGCGGATGTGCTGGACCGCTACCGGGGGTTTCAGGCCGTGCGGGCGCTGCTTGACCAGACGGACCATCCGTTTAAAGGGCCGGTGATCCGGGATATTGAGCGGGAGTTGGCAGCGCTTCGGCCTGAGGCGGGAAATGCCCAGTTGCAGCGGATGATAAGCCGGGCGCGGGCGCCTGCGCTGCTGAACCGGTACCGGGAGGCCTACGACCGGCTGGAGACACTAAGTGCGGATGCGCCGGAGCTGGTGGCGTTCGACCTGGACGCCGGAGAGGTGCAGGCGCAGGTCCGGCAGGCGCGGGCCGGCGTGCTGGCGGATTGGAACGCGTGGGCGGAGACGCACAGGCAAACGGAAGAAGATCAGAAGCGGTTCCGGGAGGCACATCCGGACTTGCTCCCGCCAGGCGTTGAAACCTCACCATCCGTCGCAGTGGAAAGCGACGCTGTTGAAACGCTGCCGTCCAGCGCTGTGAAAAGCGACGATATGGTCTTTATTCCTGCAGGAAGATTCCGGATGGGATCGAACGATGGGGATAAGGACGAGAAGCCGGTTCATACGGTAGAGGTAGACGGGTTCTGGATGGATAAGTATGAAGTGACAACGTCGCAGTACGCGGAATTTGTACGCGCTACAGAACACGAGCCGCCGGACCGCGCGGATTGGGGTATGGCGGACTGGAATACGTGGGATAGGAATCGACCGCCGCCGGGTTATGAAGACCATCCGGTGGTGGGGGTGAGCTGGGATGAGGCAGCGGCGTACTGCAAGTGGACAGGAAAGCGGCTGCCCACGGAAGCGGAATGGGAGAAGGCGTGTCGGGGAGAATCGAAGGAGACGCGTTATCCGTGGGGGGACAAGATCGATCCGGATCGTGCCAATTACAAGAAGAGTGGAAAAGGGAAAACGGCTCCTGTGGGCTCCTATGAGCCGAACGGTTATGGGTTGTACGGTATGAGCGGGAATGTGTGGGAGTGGGTGGCGGACTGGTATGACAGCGGCTATTACAGGAGGAGTCCAAGCAACAATCCTGTAAATGAACAAAGTGAAAGCATTTATCGCGTGTTGCGTGGGGGCTCGTGGCACAGCAAACCGAACGACCTGCGGTGCGCTTCCCGCTGGTCCGATCCCGGCTTTCGGTTCATCTACCTCGGGTTTCGCTGCGCGAGGTGAACGCGAGAGAACCTCCGTTGTGGGTAAGCCGATGCGGTTGACCACACCTTCCAATTGTGGTATATTCTGTGTAGACACTGTTCATTTTGTTTGCCAAAAAAGAGGGTGCGTGACGTGTCTCAGACGATGAAAATAAAAGATGCCGGCAGCAAATTCCGTCGGCTGATCGAATCGTTCCGAGAAAAAAAAGAGGAATGCGTGATCCAGGACGAGAAGGACCGGCCTGTGGCGGTCGTGCTGCCCATTGAGCGCTACGAATCCTACCAGGCCTACCGGCGCCAGCGGGAGCGGGACTTTGCTATTCTCGACAAAGTTGCCGAGGACTTCAAGGACTATGATCCGGATTTTATCGAGGGCCAGATCGAGAAAGCAGTGGCCGAAGTAAAAGTCGAAGCCAAAAATAAACAGCAGGCTGGCTGATTGTATGCCCAGAGCGGTTCTTGATGTAAATGTTCTTGTGAGCAGCTTAATCAACCCTCGCGGTTCAGCCGGCCGGATACAGGGCGCGTGGCGGCGGGATGAGGTGAGCGTGATCACGTCGGCCGTCATCATTGCCAAAACCGAGGAAGTCCTGCGCCGCTCCCACATTTTCAGCCTCTTCCCGCCTTCCCGGGCCGAGGCGCGTATTCAGGGCCTGCTCAAGTTGCTGCGGGACCAGGCAATTCAAACTCCTCACGCGCTGGACCTGCAGGTTATAGACGACGATCCAGAAGACGACACAATCCTCATCGCTGCGGTTGAGGGCAAGGCTGACTGTATCGTCTCAGGAGACCATCACCTCAAGAGCCTGGACTCGTACGAAAATGTCCCGGTCCTTTCTCCTTCCGAGTTTGTCACTCGATACAACATTACGTAACAAACGACCTTTCCTCTCCAACCATTGAAAGCCCCATCTGACGCTTACCAGATGGGGCTTTCAACTACCTTAAGCCGGAGCCTGCCGGACGGAGGGGCGCGTTCTGGAGGTGCAGGAGATCACCGATCCCCGGGAAGCGTTCGCCGCGCTTCTGTCGCTCTTCCAGGTCTGCCAGAAGGAGTCCGGGCGCACGCTGGTGGTCATGCTGGTGTTGTGATCGGACGGACCCGGTGGAGGAGCATTGCCTTTCTCCTCGGGACTTTTTTCTCATACAGTCTACGCTCCCGAGCTTCAGGTCACCCTCGCCCGATGTAGGGCATCTTCGTCGCCATGACGGTCATGAATTGTACATTCGCATCCAGGGGAAGGCTTGCCATGTACACAACAGCGCGTGCCACATCATCGGAGTCCATTCTCGGCTCAACCGCGACAGATCCATGAGCCTGCGGAACGCCCGTGGTCATTCGTTCCGTCCTCTCGGTCGCCGCGTTGCCGATGTCGATCTGGCCGCATGCAATATCGTACTTGCGTCCATCAAGAGAGGTTGACCTGGTGAGGCCTGTTATCCCATGCTTGGTAGCCGTATAGGGCGCGGAGTTTACCCGTGGGACCTGCGCTGATACGGAGCCGTTATTGATGATGCGCCCGCCCCTGGGCTGCTGATCTTTCATGATCTTGAACGCTTCCTGCGTGCACAGAAATGTGCCGGTCAGGTTGGTATCTACGACCAATTTCCATTGCTCATAGGTGAGATCTTCCAGAGGTACGGGCGGTGCGCCGGTTCCCGCGTTATTGAACAGAAGGTCGAGCCGGCCAAAGGTCGCCTTTGTTTTGGCGAACAGGGCTTGAACGGAGTCGATATCCGTCACATCTGTGGGTACTACCAGCGCCCGGGAACCGGCCGATGTCTCCTCAGCGGTCGTTTCTAAAGCCTCCACACGACGACCCGCCAGAACAACGGAATACCCCTCCTGAAAAAGAGCAAGCGATGTTCGTTTGCCAATGCCAGATCCCGCTCCTGTAACGATAGCAACCTTGCCGGGAGAACTCATCTGCTATACCTCCTAACTGTGAGGATCCAGTCCCCTGTTCCGGAGCCATTCTGAATCAGAACCTATACGATTGTTATGCTGTGCGTTCATTTGAAACGGGGCGCACGTGACTCAATTTTACGAGAATTTATAGAAAAATGCAACTGATTAACTGTCTGCCCTTCAAAGCAGATGGGGTGGGAGTGGGGTTGTCTTTTGCCCCTTCTCAATAAACATTCACACAAAAAACGGCATGCCGGCTTATAGTATAGCTGGGGTGGTTGAGTTTCGGGTTGGTGTTTGGTTCTTTTGGATATCCAATTCTGCATGTTCCGGGTTCCGGACGCTTTCAAGGTAAAAACAATGCTGCGTGAAATAGCCGATTTCTTTGCACAGATTCAAGAAGAGCTCGAGCGTTGGATTTCTAAACGGATGCTGAAAGCAATCGTCTTCCTGTTTGCCAGCGCCGTCCTGCTAATGGTCCTGGGTGGGAGCATCGCTATCTTCGAATATCGGACCAGCTGGTTTGCGGAGCAAATCGGAGATGTGTTGGCAGATACAAACATCCGCCGCCGCGCGGTCGGGAGTATCTGGACGCAGCTTCGGGGGCGGGCGGAGGTGCAGGAGACGCTCGATGATGGGGCAACGTTTTCCCTGCCCGAGAGCGGGGACGGCCTGCCGGCAGCGGTCTCGGTCGGTCGGTTCAGGATGGACCGTGTGCCGGAAGGGGGGATGCCCGGGTTCGTGGCGGTCTGGCGGACACAGGTTGCCTCGGGACAGCAGCGGGAGATGCCCGAGGTGGTGGAGAGCCTGCGAATTTTCCGGATCGGCCTGGCGCTGCTGGAGGCTGCGGCGCTTCCGGACGTGCGCTATCGAGGCCGGGTGCGGCAGGAGATTGCGGCGCTCTATCAACAGGTGGGGGATGTGGGCGAGGTTGAAGCGGCGGCTGGGGACAGTGTGATGGCGGTTCCTGCGGATTCGGTGAGGGCGGCGGTTGTTGCAGAGTTGGCCCGAGAGATTACGGATCGGGTGAGGCGCGAGGAACAGGCGGCGTTGCTGGAAGATTATCGGGTCGGGCGTGTGGGTCAGATTCTTCTGCAGCGTGGGCTGGGGCTGTACCAGGGAGAGGTTTCCTATCACGACCCGGAAACATCGAGAATCACGTTTGAGATCAAGCCGGAACAGGTCGCCCGGATTTTTAAGGTCGATATATCCGAAAATGAATAGTGACCGGAAGACACTTCTCCATGTCAAAACGCCTTTATATCCCCCCCTATTGGATCCGATTGTCCCTGATCCTGACAGCCGACGTTCTGTTTATCGGGGCGGCGGGCCTGCTGTGGGTGGTCGCGACGCTGCCCCGAATCCCGGCGGACTTGGAGGCCCTGAGCGTGCAGCCGGGGGTAAATATCTACGCGGATTCGGGAGAGCTGCTCTACACGTTCAACCGGCGCGTGAAGGGGGTGACGCTGGAGGAAGTGAGCCCGTTTTTTGTGCGGGCGGTGCTGGCGACGGAGGACCAGGACTTTTATAAACACCACGGGTTTAGCATCAAGGCGGTTCTGGGCGCGTTCTACGACAACCTGCGCCACATGCGGAAGGTGCGGGGCGGGAGCACGATTACCCAGCAGATCGTGAAGAACCTGTTTCTGTCACGGGAGAAGACCTATATCCGGAAGTTGAAGGAGGTTCTGCTGGCGGTGCAGCTTGAGACGATGTTTGAACGGCGGTACGGGAAGGACTCCAAGCGGAAGCTGCTGGAGCTTTATGTGAACGGGAGTTTCTACGGGACGAACGCCTATGGCGTGGAGGACGCGGCACAGACCTATTTCGGGAAGCGGGCAGCGGATCTGAGTTTACCGGAGGCGGCGATGCTGGCGGGACTGCCCAATGCGCCTAGTGCGTTGAGTCCGTTTCGGGAGGATGGGGAGCATACGATGCGGAGGGTAGGGCACGTGCTGCGGCGAATGCGTGCGGCGGGGTTTATCATGCAGGAGGCGCTGGACCGGGCGCAGGAGGCGCCGCTGACGCTTGTGTCGGAGCGGAGGCCCCGGAATCGGACGCCCTATTTTGTGGAGACGATCAAGGCGGAGGTGGCCCGGTTGTGGGGGCGTTCTGCGCTGAGTTTCGGGGGGTTGAATATCTACACGACGCTGGATCTGAGGATGCAGGTGGCCGCAGAGCGGGCGGTGGCCGAGGGGGTTGCGGACTTAGACGGGCGGTTGGGGTTTCCGGATTACCGGGAGGCGTCGGAGGTGGAGCGGAGGGACTATGTTCAGGGGGCGCTAATCTGTCTCGATCCCAGAACGGGCTACGTGAAGGCGATGGTGGGAGGGCGGGATATTTTTGTGAGCTATTACAACCGGGCGACGACGGCGCGGAGGCAGCCGGGGTCGGGGTTCAAGCCGGTGGTCTACCTGGCAGCGTTTACCTCGGGCGAGGTGACGCCGGTGTCGCTATTTGTGGACGCGCCCCGGACCTACGTGGTGAACCGGCGGCGGTGGGCGCCGAAGAATTTCAAGAACCAGTACCTGGGCATGACGACGGCAGCCTGGGCGCTGATTAAGTCGGCGAATGCGACGAGCGTTCAAGTGGCGCAGCGCGTGGGGCCAAAGCGCGTGGCTGCGATGGGAGAGCGGCTGGGCATCCGGAGTCCACTGGGGGCTTATCCGAGCATCGCGCTGGGGACGGAAGAGGTGACGCTGCTGGACATGGTATCGGTTTACGGGACGATCGCGAATTACGGCATCCGGGTAGAGCCGGCGTTTATCCGGTCGATTGAGGATCTGGAGGGGCTGCCGGTGTACCGGCATCGGGTGCGGCCCTCGCCGGTGCTGGAGGCGGGGGACGCGTATGTGATGATCCGGCTGATGCAGAACGTGGTGGACCGGGGCACGGGACGGGCCGTGCGGGCAGCGGGGTTCAGGGGGCCGGCGGCGGGCAAGACGGGGACGACGAACGACAATACGGACGCCTGGTTTACGGGGTTTACGCCGGAGCTGGTGGCCAGCGTGTGGGTCGGGTTCGACCGGCGGGAGGGAGGGCGCAAGCTGGTGGAAAAACGCACCCGGCGCCAGATCACAGGGGGCAGCGGCGCAGCGCCGATCTGGGCGGCGTTTATGAAAGCGGTTGCGGCCGATCAAGAGAACACGAACTTCTGGACCCCTGCAGGGGTGCGGGATGTGGTTGTGGATGCGCTGACAGGGGTTGGGGTGGACCCGGAGACGGAGGCCGACAGTTTAAAGGTGGCGCCGATCCGGATTGCACTGCCGGAGGGGGTCTTGCCCAATGCGCTGGAAGAGGTGACGCGGTTTCGGGAGGTGGCGGTGGATAGCGCCGGTCTGGACGCAAGGGGAGGACGTTAATTTCAGATTGACAAAACCGATTTCGTTTGCGAGTATTCTATAGCGCTTCAGGAAAATTTATCACCGCGGAGACGCGGAGGACGCGGAGAAAAGCTTAAGAAGGGGTCAACCTCTGATTTTCCTCCGCGATCTCCGCGTCTACACCACCCCGGACGATTCACTGGATCGTCTCCCCACTCTGGTTCAAAGGTTTTTGCCATGGTACACGACAAAAAAGGAAAAGACCTGCGCTGAGTGGTGAAATGAGTTAAGTTTGGGTTGTCAAGATCCAACAACTCATCCATCATCAAACACAGGTCTATGTCTCCTCAAGTTAATGAATTACACGACGTGATGCAATGGTATTTACCCTGTCATAAGGCCCGGGTAAAATTCATCGCCGCCTTCATTGTGTCTCTCATCAAGCTCACAACCGTCAACTTCACCAAACTGGCCAACGCCCTCAACGGCAAAGCCAAGCAGAAGTCCAACTATCGCAGAATCCAACGTTTCTTCAGTGAGTTTAATCTGTCCTATGACCTGGTGGCCGACTTGATCCTGCATCTCTTGCCGATCAAGTCGGACTTTACCATCTCGATAGATCGGACGACCTGGAGCTTCGGCAAACTGACCATCAATATTCTCACCGCCGGGAGTGTCTATCAAGGCGTTGCATTTCCCATCTGCTGGATACTGCTGCCCAAAAAGGGCAACTCCAACACCGATGAGCGTATCCAGTTGATGGAACGGGTCTTGAAGTTGGTGGATAAAAACCTGATTCAGGTCATCGTTGCAGACCGGGAATTCATTGGGCAAGAATGGTTTGCGTGGTTAGATGCGCAAGCCTTAGGCTTTGCCATCCGCGTCAAGGAAAACGCCAAAACCCTAAATGGCAAAGGGGACATCGCGCTTCGATGCTTGTTTGCCGACCTGCACATTCACCAAGAGCGCATCCTGCGTAAACCCCGTCTGATCTATGGTCATCATCTGTATTTGTCTGTCATCCGATTACCTGACGAATTTCTCATCGTTGCCAGCAAGTGTAAAGGTCGAAAACCGCTGGAGGATTACAAAAAACGGTGGGGAATTGAAGTCCTGTTCGCCGCGTTGAAAAGCCGAGGCTTCGATCTGGAACAGACCCATCTGATCCATCTGGAACGAATCGAAAAACTCATCGCGCTTTTAGCCATTGCCCTCACCTGGGCTCATCTGGTAGGAGAATGGATCGCAAAGACAAAACCGTTGAAGATCAAAAAACACGGATGCAAAGAGAAAAGCCTGTTTCGATATGGATTGGACCATTTGCAGTATGTTCTGCTCAATATACAGGATCACATCCAGGAGTTCTTTCACTGTCTTTGGATACTGATTGATCCTCCATATTTTAGGTCAGATTAAGTTTTGTCGTGTATTATGGGTTTTTGCTATGAATCGACGACATCTTCAGGCGTTTCTGGTCCTGTGTGTTTTGATACTGCGTTGGGGGCCTTCTGCTGCTGATGAAGACAGGGAGCTTGTTGACTTGCTGGACCTGGAGCTTAAGCATCTGGTGTCGGTCCTGAATGCGGCGGATTCGCTGGTGAATCAGGTGGATTCGGAGTCGGTTGATCTCGGGGAGCTGGTGAAGGTGCAAAAGTCTTTCCGTCGTTTCCAGTCCCGGGTGCGTGATCTTCAGGGTCTGATGGGGCGCGATGTGTCGGCTGCACGGCGTACGGCGGAACGGATGCAGGCCGATATTTCGGTGATCAGGGACGCGAATGCAAAAGCGCTTTCAGCACTGGCAACGCAGCTGATGGACGCGATTGTTCAACGTCAGTATTTCGGGGAGGTGGATGCGAGTAAGGCGCAGTTGACCATTAACCGGCTTGAACGGTTGGACGCCTCAAGCCTGGATACGGATACATACTATCAGATGGTGAGCCGCCCATATCTTGAGCTTAAAAAGCTGGACGAAGCGGTGACGCAGGAAAACCTGAATGCGATGCTTTACGCTGTGATCTTTCTTTTTGTGTTTGTAACTGCTCAGGTCAAAAAGCCAGCAAAATGGGATCAAGCAGGATGTTGTGAGCTAGGGGTAGGGATGGACGAAGCGGTCGGGATGGGGATAAAAGGGATATTGTTGAAGGCATCTTGAATGGCATCAATCACCCGTTGAGAGTTTTTCTTTGCCGTCGAGATATAGGCACGAATGCGGCAGAAAATGGCCGCACCTGTTTCGGTTCGGAAGCACCCAGAGACTTTCTGTTTGACTTTCACCATTCGGATATCTCGTTCGGCCTGATTATTGTCAAAGGGCACGCGGAAGTCATACATAAAGGCCAGCACTTCCCCTTTGTATTGCCCTAATCGATCCAGCAGATTCTTCGGTGGGGATTGTTTGGGTCTTCCTCTTTTCTTTTGGATGCCATCATCCTGTTTTTGTGGTGGATTGGCCTTCAACCCCTGCTTTAAGATTTGGTCGTATCGTTTTTCAAAGGCGTTTATTTTTCGGGCAGACAGATGATCGGTGTGCGCTTTGTCCTGGTCGACGGCCTCTTTGATGTCCATCAACAAAGCCGCCATGCCCTCTGCCCACCCTTGCTGGTATTGCTCTTTCACAAACTTGAGTTCGCGTAAATGATGCGTGTTACAAAGGGCGTGTTGGCACGCGGTGTATCCAAAGTAGGGTTTCCAATGGTCATGCATGGCCCGGCCTTCAAAGTCGGGCAAAATCCCAATCGCATCGGTGGCCTTTTGGCCGCGCTTGGGATGGAGACCATAATGCGTCAACCGCTCTGTGCTGGCCACATGAACCCAATTTCGCCTGCCTGCCACAGATAAACTGGTTTCGTCCAGATGGAGCACATCGGAGTCGATCAGGCCTTGCTTGATGATCAAATCGACGGGGTGTAGGCGATCGGCCAAGACCGCATTGGCTTGCAAGACCGTCGCTTGTGAGAGCCGATGGTCAAACAGATCCTCGAAAATCTCACACGTGCGTTCTAAGGGAACGAAGTGATACTGGTTGAAGTAGGAAGCAAGCGCCTTGATCCGATTCCCATATTGTGCCTTTTGGGTGACATCTAAAGGAAACGCCCCCTTGGTGCACCCGCCACAATCGGGACAGATTTTGACCTGAGCCTGGTGTTGGGTCACTGTGATGTGTAAGGGCGGGATATCAAACACCTGGCGCTTTTCAACATCAACCACGGCCACCTCCTCGAGACGAACAGCGCAGTGGGCACACGCTTCAACCCGATGCAAAACCGTATGGTCTGGATGGTCTACCAAGGTGAGGGTGTGACCGGGATGACCTTTTTGGCCCCCATTCTTTTTGGCCCCTTTTTTTCGCAAGCTACTTGTGCGAGGTTTTTGCAGACCATCGCTGGAAGGCGGTTTGCTGCTGTTGCGGCTGTCTTTGGCCACTTGATCTCGAAGCGATTGAACCTCAGCTCTTAACGCTTCGATCTGGGCAACTAAGCCCTGGATCAATCCGACAACAGCTTCCTCGCCTTGATGGTAGATGGCGCGTATCTCTTGTTCTTGTAAGCCTGACATTGGGGTTTGTCTTCTCAATTGCTTACATCGGGAAATTTACGGTCGATTTGGCCCTGGTGCGCCTGGTGTAATTCTTATCGACTATTTTCACAAAAACCTGAATGGCTGGATACCTGGGTAGTTACTTGTGTTTATCGGCATAGCTATAGCCGTCGTCGTTGTGAATCTCAGCTCTGGAAACAAGAAAAAGCGCGCCAGGCGATAGATTTCCCTTTGGTGTTGATTTGAAAGATTCATTCATCACAGAGACACGGAGAACGCGGAGAAAAGCAAAAAGGGGTTAACGTCTGATTTTCTCTGTGCTCTCTGTGGTTTGCGGGTTAAAGGTGCAAGCAATGAGATCGAAACGGCTTATGCGGAACTGGGGTCTCGTAATTTTCCTGACCCTGTTCTCAACAGGTGAGATCCCTGAAGTGCGCGGGCAGGGAGGTGGAGATATTATGAATGTGCTTTTTCTCGATGGCGGTCGGGGGTTTGCGGTTTTGCCGTCTGAGATTACAAGAAGCAGGTCCAATGCGACTCTTGAAGCCTGGGTCAAATGGGAGAGTTTTAGAACCTGGGCGAGGGTGTTCGACTTTGGACGGGAGGGAAACGCAGCCGTTGTTCAGAGTGAACGGGCGACGTCAACGGTCAACTTCACGATTTACGATCGTGGAGGGACCCGGCATCGCATCCAGGCTTTCAGGGCGGTGAAGAAGGGGACCTGGCACCATATTGCAGCCGTTTGCGGCAGGGGTGGGATGAAGTTCTATATCGACGGTAAGCTGGTGGGGAAAAGCGCGTATACCGGGTCTCTATCCGAAGTGAGCGAAGGCGTGAATTATATCGGCAAGTCCAACTGGCCTTCGGACAAATTGTTCCACGGGTATATTTGCGAGTTCCGCATCTGGGATGTGTCCAGAAGTGAGGGCGATATCCGGAAGACCATGTATACACAACTTTCGGGCGATGAAGACCATCTGATCGGATACTGGCGGTTTGATCAGGCTGAAGACAAAAAGGTACAGGATTTGTCCGGAAACGGCCTTGAGGCCACGCTGGTTGGAGGCGCGTCTATCTTTTCCGTTCCAGGACCTCCTCTGGCAAAAGTAGATCCGGCCGAAAAGCAGCCTGTTCCCTTGCCTCAGGCTGTGCAACCCGAACCGGGTGCGGCACCTCCCGGGTTGTCATCTTATCAGATGCTTTTTCGAACAGCCCTGCAGGACCGGAAGATCGATGCCAGTGAAAGACAGATGTTAGAGAGTTTCAGGAGCGCGAACGAGATCTCTGAGGAGGAGGTTAGAAAGGCAGAGTGGAAAGTCAGAAAAGCGTTGAAGATCGGGCCGAGTAGTCAGAATGAAGAGACGTATTTTTCTCTGCTCAAGACGGCGTATTCCGATGGCAAGCTTACGCCCGGTGAAGCCGCGATGCTGAAGAGTATGAAGGCCGGTTTTGGAATCTCGGATGAAAGAGAGGCGGCGATTAAGAAGGCCCTTCCTGCTGTTAAGCCAAAGAAGCCTGCGAAGAAAAAGGCGAAACCGGAATCCGGGTCCAAAAAGCCGGATTCTGCTCCTCAAAAGGTCACGCAGGCCCAGAGTACGCCGGCTGCTCGCGCCTCCGGGCAGCCGCAGCGGCAGCAGGTGAAAACCAGCGCGGCGCCGAAACCTGTGTCCGGGGGAGAAAAGCGACAGGAGGCGGTCGCTGCAAAATTAGAGGTATCATCCCCGGGCGGGGGAGAAACGCAGGCGCAGGTCGTCGCACAGCAACAGGAGCCGGTGGAGGCAGAATCGGCGGTTGTTCCGGAGAAAAAAAACAGCCTTCCAAGCCCCTGAAGGCCGAGAAGCCTGCCGTTTCTACTGCTCCTGAAGCGGTCGGTGAAATGGTTTATGTGGCGGATTTTGAGTTTTACATGGATAAGTACGAAGTAACCAACGCACTGTATGCTTCTTTTTTGAGCGCTACAGGGAGGACGGCGCCCGACCCTGCCGTGGGGAAGGCCGACTGGAATATCTGGTCGGACCAGTCTCCGCCGGCCGGTTATGGTGACCACCCGGTTGTGGGGGTGAGCCGGGAGGATGCGGCGGCATTCTGTGCGTGGGCAGGTAAACGGCTGCCGACCGAAGCAGAGTGGCAGCAGGCGTGTCAGGGAAAGGACCAACGTTTGTATCCCTGGGGAAACGGTGTTTCTGCTTTAGAGATGAACTATGAGGACAGCAACAAGGGAGAAACGACCCGCGTGGGGTCATTTCCGGAGGGGGCCAGTCCCTATGGGGCCCTGGACATGGCAGGGAATGTGTGGGAGTGGACCGCGTCGCCTTACAAATCCGAAGGGGGCCCGTATGTGCTTCGAGGCGGTTCGTGGTTTGATCCGGCGGCGTTTGCGAAATGCACGTACCGGTTCTATGCGCCATCCGGTGATCGCAATACGATTGTTGGGTTTCGGTGTGTGCAGTTAAAATAGAAAGGGCTTCTGATATTGCCAAGAGGCTTGTTTTGTCATACAATTTGGGTATATGAGTCACATGGTTTTTAATTCCAGCAGCGCCCCTACGATCGGGGTGGAGATAGAGCTGGCCTTAGTGGATGCCGGCACCCTGGCTCTGCGCAGCGCCAACAAGCAGGTTCTGGACCGCGTGCCGCCTGGGCTGGACGGGAAGATCAAGGCGGAGCTGATGCAGTGCTATGTAGAGGTCAACACCGGCATCTGTGCCACGATGGTCGAGGTGGAGGCCGACCTGCGGGAGAAGGTCCATGCGCTGGAGGCGGTTGCAGACGACCTGGGCTTGCGGCTGTACTGGTCGGCGACGCATCCGTTTTCTACCTGGCGCGAGCAGGAGGTGACCGACAATACGCGCTACAAGGCCCTGATCAATCTGCTGCAGGATACGGCCCGGCAACTGGTGACGTTTGGCCTGCACGTGCATATCGGCGTGGACACCGGCGATAAGGCGGTGATGATTTGCGACCGCATCCTTCGGCACCTGCCCACGCTGCTGGCCATCAGCTGCAACAGTCCCTTCTGGGAGGGGCGCGTTACCGGCCTGCATTCCTGGCGGTCCCGGGTGATGGAGGGGTTGCCCACCGCCGGGCTGCCGCCGCTGATGCGCAACTGGAGCGAGTACGTCTGGCTGATTAACCATCTGGTCGAGACCGGGTACATCGAGTCGATCCGCGAGATCTGGTGGGACGTGCGGCCGCACCATGGGTTCGGCACGGTGGAGGTCCGCATTTGCGATATTCCCGGGTGTTTTGACGATACGCTTGCCTTAGTCGCCCTCATTCAGTGCCTGGTCAAGGGTTTGTCCGATCAGATCGACGAGGGCACCTACCAGCACGATTGCCACCCCATGCTGATCCGGCAGAACAAGTGGCAGGCGGCGCGGTACGGTCTTGACGCGCAGCTGGTGGATTCCACGACCTATCAGCTTCAGCCGGTACGCCAGTTCGTGCACGAGCTGGTTGAGGCGCTGCGGCCCACCGCCGAGCAGCTAAGTTGCTGGTCTTATCTGGAGCGCGTCCAGGAGTTGACCGCCCGGCCGACCTGGTCGGAGCAGCAGCTGCGTGTGCTGAGGGAAACCGAAGATCCTGCCGAGGTCGTCCGGCGTATGACCGAGTGTTCGCGCCTGGTTCGGTGAGTAAAAGTGGAAGGGTTTTAGAAGCGGAACTTCAGAATGGGGTTCCGCTTTTGATGTTGTCAAACTACCTATTTTATTATATATTTATGGACTTCATCAGATTGTCAGACCATGCGGCACGGAGGCCCGGGGGAAGGGCGATGTCGGCGATTTCGGAGAACCTGAAGCGGGTGCAGGAGCGGATCGCCCGGGCGGCGGAGCGGGCGGGGCGGGCGGCCGATGAGATCGGTTTGGTGGCCGTTTCCAAGACGCAGCCGGTGGCGGTAATTGAGGAGGCGGTGCGGGTGGGGGTGCGGGTGCTGGGCGGGAATCGGATGCAGGAGGCGGAAGCGAAGGTGGGAGCCGTGGCCGGACCGGTGGCCTGGCACCTGGTGGGGCACCTGCAGCGGAATAAGGCGAAGAACGCCGTGAAGCTGTTCGAGTTGATCCATTCGGTGGACAGTTTGCGGCTGGCGGAGGAGATCGGCAGGCGGGCGGTGCAGGCCGGACAGAATGCGCGGGCGCTGGTGCAGGTGAATACCTCCGGGGCGGAGTCGCAGTTCGGCGTTGAACCGGATGAGGCGCTCGAACGGGTGGGGCGAATGTCGGAGGTTGAAGGGATCGGTATTGAGGGATTGATGACAATCGGGGTATTTCTGCCCGACCCGGAGGCTGTGCGTCCCTGTTTTGTGCGGTTGCGAGAGGTGCGGGACCGGATCGCGGCGGCAGGGCTTCCGGGGGTGTCGATGGCGCATCTGTCGATGGGGATGACGGGAGATTTCGAGGTGGCCATCGAAGAGGGATCGACGCTGGTGCGGATCGGCACGGCGATTTTTGGGCCGAGGGGATAAAAGGGATTTTTTGAAATTGGGTCCTGTGGAAGGCCCTGGCGACGGCGCCTCGGGTATCATCGGTGCAAGATCTTGACGCCTGCTGCCGTTGAGAAGGCGAAGGTGGCAGACCGAGGTGTGGAGGCATTGTCTAAGCTTGAAGAGGCATACATTCTATGCTCGATGTTTTGCAAGGGTTGATCGTCTATGCGCTTCTGGCGGTGGACCTGCTGGTGAAAGCGATCATTGTGATTGTGGTGGTGCTGATGCTGCTGCGGTGGGTGCTGCTGAAGGTGAGTCCTTTTGGATGGGCGTCTTACCAGGTCCGGCGGATTACAGATCCGATGATCTGGCCCTTTGCCCAGGCCCTGCCCTCGCCCAACAGCATGGGGCTTGCGCCGCTGCTGGTGGTGCTGGTTACGGTGCTGTCGGCTTACTTTTTCAAGTGGGTGGTGGGGGATGTGCTGGAGGCGCTGCTGGGGCTGCTGGGCGGGCTGTCGGCGGGTGCGTTTATCACGAGCCTGGGCTGGCTGCTCTACGGAGCGGTTTCGGTGGTTCTGGCGTTGATCGTGGCCCGGATCGTGTTTTCGTGGCTGCCGTTCGGGCGGGACGGCCGGCTGATGTGGACGCTGTACAATCTGACCGAGCCGATTATGGCGCCGTTCCGGCAGTTGATCCCGCCGCTGGGGATGTTTGATCTTTCTCCGATTATTCTGATTTTTTTGCTGCACTTTATACAGGATGCGGTCCAGAATATGCTGATCCGGTAGCACTGCGTGTCAAACGGCTCCGCCTCCCCGGCGGATTTGCCGGGTCTCCCCGATAGTTGATGGTTTTTATTGGGAGGTGATTTCGTTGAAGATGACCCCTCTGGATATTCGGAAGCAGTCGTTTCGCCGGGGCTTTCGGGGGTACGATCAGGACGAGGTGCAGGCCTTCTTAGAGATGATTGCCGAGGAGTTCGAACGGCTCAACGGAGAGAATATCGAACTCCGGGAGCAAGAGGCGGCGCTGCAGTCCGAGGTGGCGCGGTACCGCAAGATGGAGCAGACGCTTCAGGAGATGCTCCACACGGCGCAGCAGGCCGCCGATGATGTGCGCGAGAATGCCCGAAAAGAGGCGCGTCTGATGGTGAAGGAGGCGGAGATCTTAGGCAACCGGGCGGTGGAAAAGGCCCGGGTACAGGTTCAGACGATCCGTTCCGAGATTGTGGATTTAAAGAACCAGCGGGATATGTTTGTGGCCAGATTCCAGGCGCTGGTGCAGGCCCAGTCGAATTTTCTGGCGCAGCTCTCGTTTGCCGACGCCGATGTGGTGAAAGAGTCCGTCGAAGCCTCCTCCGACGAGGGAGGAAACGGCCAGGTGGACGCAGAAGTGGAAGTGGAAACCGTACCGGACGAGCCCCGGCCGGGAGAATAAAAATCTCGTAACTGATTGCTGAAGAAAGAGTTACTCCCCCTTCCCTTCAGGGAAGGGGGCCGGGGGGTTAGGTAAGATATGGCAGAGGGTACGACAAAACCGGTGCGGTTGGGTGTGATCGGCGGCTCGGGGGTGTACGAGATAGATGGGGTGGAGGTGGTGGGCGAGCACGATCTTGAAACGCCCTTTGGCAAGCCTTCGGATACGATTGTGGAGGCGGTGGTCGATGACCGCACGGTGATGTTCCTGCCGCGCCACGGCCGTGGCCACTATTTGCTGCCCTCGGAGGTGAGGTATCGCGCCAATATCTATGCGTTGAAACAGATGGGCGTGACCCACGCGCTGGCGGTCAGCGCGGTGGGGATTATGCAGGAGCACATCCGCCCGGGGGATATGGTGGTGCCGGACCAGTTGTTCGATCGCACGAAAGGTATCCGGCCGTCGACTTTCTTCGGGGAGGGGATCGTAGGGCACGTGACGTTTGCCGACCCGTTCTGCGAGGAACTGAGCCACACCGTGGTTGAGGCCGCGAAGAACAAGAAGGCGACCGTGCATGAGGGCGGCACGTATATCTGCATGGAAGGCCCGCAGTTTTCAACCCGCGCGGAGTCCCATTTTTACCGCCGGACCGCAGACGCCACCGTGATCGGGATGACCGCGCTTCCCGAAGCCAAGCTGGCGCGGGAAGCGGAGATGTGCTACGCGATGCTGGCGATGGGTACGGATTACGATTGCTGGCACGAGTCGGAAGAAGATGTGTCCATCGATGCGGTGCTGGCGATCCTGAAGGCGAATTCAGAGCAGGCGAATCTGATCGTGCAGGAGGTGGCCCGACTGCTGCCGGAGGTGTCCGACTGCGCGTGTTTGCACGCGGCCAAGTACGCAATCATCACGGCGCCGGGGATGATTGCGGATGAGGTGAAAGAGCGGCTGAAGGTGCTGTACGGACATTATTTTGAGGGATAAGGAAAGAGGTTGATGAAAGAAAGAATAGAGGCTAATCCAGACATTCATTTTGGGAAACCCTGTGTTGTAGGTACAAGAATTCCTGTATTAAGCGTCCTTGAACTGGTAAGCGAGGGACTTCCCTTCGAGGAAATAACCCGTGATTATTACCCTGATCTTCAGATTGAGGACATTCGTGCTTGTGTTAGATATGCGATTGATGTGGTAGCACAGGAATGAAATTTCTTCTGGATCAGGATGTTTATGCTATTACAGCTCGCTTCCTCAATGACTTAGGTCATGATGTTATTACTGCTGCTGAAATAGGTTGTTCTCAGGCGACTGATGTGGAATTGCTCAGTATAGCTCAAGAACAGGAGCGAATATTCGTAACAAGAGATAGAGATTTTGGCGATCTCGTCTTCGTTCAAAATTTAGGTGCAGGAGTTATTTATCTTCGTATTCCGCCCTCAGCTCTAACTGTAGGACATAAGGAACTTGAGACGGTGTTGAGGTCTTACTCTGAAGATGAGCTTAATATTACTTTGTCAATTGATGGATAGGTTGGTATCTTTCTGGCAAACAGGAAGATACCAATGGACATCAAAGCATCGACAGACCCTTTGCCCGAGTTAGAGGCGTTTCTTTCTCCCTTCATCCATCACTTTGTGCGTTCTGAAGGGCGAGAAAACCTGGAGCGGTATAGCACGGGCTTGCTCTCAGATCTGCCTCGGAAGAACGGCGAGACCCTCGCAGGAGCGATCCCCCAGACCAATGAGCAGAGGCTCCACAATCTCCTGACCGGGATTCAATGGGATGAAGCCGCCTTCAACGCCCAGAGGGTTGAGCAAATGCGGGATGAAGCGGTTTTGGGCGATGGGGCTTTCATCTTCGACGATACGGGCTTTGCCAAACAAGGCAAGAGCTCAGTGGGTGTTTCCAGGCAATACTCAGGCAGTCTGGGTAAAGTCGGCAATTGCCAGGTTGCTGTGACGGGTGTGTATGCCGATGCGGGGGTGAGTTGGCCATTAAATGCGAGGTTGTATCTACCCAAAGCGTGGACCAATGACCCGGATCGGTGTGCTAAGGCCGGTGTGCCGGAGGAGATCTCCTTTCAGACCAAGCCAGAGATTGCTCTGACCTTGTTGGATGAAGCACGTGGGTTGAAAGTCCCTCATAACGTGGTGGTCGCCGATGCCGACTATGGCAATGATCCTACCTTTTTAAAGGGGTTAGAGAGCCGAAAGGAACATTATGTCGTGGCTGTCCCATGTGATTTTCGGGTTGCCGTGAAAGGGCAACGCAAAAAGGGCAGCGGTCGTGTCGATGAGGTTTTAAAAGCGCTTCCCCGTTCCGCGTGGCGGACCATCCGTTGGCGAGAAGGCACCAAGGGATGGTTGCGTAAAAAATTCATTGCCCAAAGAGCCTATCGCACCCTTTCTGGTGAGTCGATCCAGTTGGGCTGGTTAATTGGCGAACGACCCGGAAGAGGCCAAGAAGGAGACTGGAAATATTACTTCTCCAACTTTCCTAAAGCCACACCCCTGGAACGGATGGTGGAATATGCGCATCGCCGCTGGCTGATTGAACAGTTCCACGAGGTGGCCAAATCGCTTCTGGGGTGGGATGAGTATCAAGGCCGACTCTGGAGGGGATTTCATCGCCATGCCACCATTGTGATGTTGACCTACAGCTTCCTGTGTTGGAAGGAGTGGAACCAGCGCCAAGAAATGCCGCGATCACGGGGAAAACCTCGTGATCCTTTTTCCCCCTCGAAGGGATCGAAGGCGACGTTCCTATGAGGCCATCCACCGCCAGGTGGTCAAAGCCTTATCGAATATGGTGATTGAACAACTGGTGCAGCGTAAACTGACTGAATTAATGCGACCGATGCGTATTTGACAAAGTAATATTAAAAGGGCATTTGTTGTCGTTGAGCCGGGAACACATCGGTTTAGAAAACTTTGATTAAGGGAATTGAGCGATGGGGAAGACGCTGGCATGCCTGTCTCCTGAAGAATTCGAGGAATTGGTGGAACATGTAATAGACAGGCGGCTCAACGTCTGGCTTATCCAGTTGATGGATGCCCTTACGGGCTCACAGGAAGAAGACGAGAAAGGACTTCGGTCTGAGTTTGCAGTATCTTTGAAGTGTTCTCTGGAGCAGGCACGCTCAGGAAGAGGTACTGATCTGAAGACTTTTCGAGATCAGATTCGACGATGAATGCCTCTTGAAGTCATTCTGAAACGAAAAGAACAAAAGGGATATTCGAGACGGTTAGGGAGTGATGCATACGATGTTTAAGGAAGTTGGCAATCTGAATTTTCCGGAACTGGAACGCAGGGTGTTGGCGTTCTGGGACGAGATCGACGCATTCAATAAGCTGCGCAAGAAGAACGCGGGGAACGAGCCTTACTCGTTTATCGACGGGCCGATTACGGCCAATAATCCACGTGGGATCGGGGTGCATCACGCCTGGGGGCGGACCTACAAAGATGTTTTTCTGCGCTACAAGGCAATGAAGGGTTTCGACCAGCGCTATCAGAATGGGTTCGACTGCCAGGGGCTGTGGGTGGAGGTGGAGGTGGAGAAGGACCTGGGGTTCAATTCCAAGAAGGATATTGTGAATTTCGGGCTGGACAATTTTTCGCAGAGGTGCCGGGGGGCGGTGGATACGGCGGCTGCGGCGGTGATTGAGACGAGCCGGCGGCTGGGACAGTGGATGGACTGGGAGGGGTCTTATTATACGTATTCGGATGACAATATCGAACATATCTGGCACTTTTTAAAGGCCTGCCACGAGAAGGGCTGGCTTTACAAAGGGCACCGGGTGATGCCCTGGTGCGCTCGGTGCGGCACGTCGCTGTCTCAGCACGAGCTGACCGATGCGTACGAGGAGATGACCCACCGGGCGGTTTACCTCAAGCTGCCGATCCGGGAGCGGGAAGGGGAGTATATCTTAGTGTGGACGACGACGCCCTGGACACTGACCTCGAACGTGGCGCTGGGGGTGCATCCGGATCTCTATTATACGAAGGTGAAGCAGGGGGAGGAGATTCTCTATATCTCCCAGGGGGTGGTGGACCGGCTGGAAGGAGATTACACGGTGCTGGATGCGGTGAAGGGCGAAGCGCTGGCCGGGCTGACGTACGACGGTCCGTTCGACGATCTGCCGGCGCAGCAGGGGGTGGAGCACCGCATCCTCGCGTGGGAGGAGGTGGGCGAGGAAGAGGGCACGGGGGTGGTGCACATCGCGCCGGGGTGCGGGGCGGAGGACTACGAGCTGGCGCAGGCGCACGGGCTGCCGGTGATTGCGCCGCTGGATGAGGACGGGGTCTATCTGGACGGGTTCGGGGAGTTCTCCTTCAAGAGCGTGTTCGAGGTGGCCCCGATGGTGTTCGAGAGCCTGAAGGAGAAGGGCTATCTTTATAAGCTGGAGGACTATGAACACCGGTATCCCAAGTGCTGGCGCTGCAAGGAGGAACTGGTGTTCCGGCTGGTGGACGAGTGGTTTATCTCCTGCGACGAGATTCGCCCGCAGATGATCGAAGCTGCACGGAAGGTCCGCTGGATTCCGGAGCATTCGGGGAAGCGGATGGAGGACTGGCTGAACAATATGGGAGACTGGTGCATCTCCCGGAAGCGCTACTGGGGGCTGCCGCTGCCGTTTTACGAGACGGAGGACGGCGATCTGTTCGTGGTGGGCTCGAAAGACGAGCTGTGGGAGCGGGCGGTGGACCCCCCGGTGGTGGACGAACTGCCGGAGCTGCACCGGCCCTGGATTGACGAGGTGGAGATCCGGACGCCTTCAGGGAAGACGGCCCGGCGGATTCCGGAGGTGGGGGACTGCTGGCTGGATGCGGGGATTGTGCCCTTTTCCACGCTGGGGTATATGGGGGAGGATAAGAGCGCGTGGGAGAAATGGTACCCGGCCGATTTTGTGACCGAGATGCGGGAGCAGATCCGGCTCTGGTTTTATTCGATGCTGTTTATGAGCGTGACGCTGAAGGGCCGGTCGCCCTACCGGGCGGTGATGTCCTATGAGAAGATGAACGACGAGCAGGGCAACCCGATGCACAAGAGCCTGGGAAACACCCTCTGGTTCGACGAGGCGGTGGAGGAGATGGGCGCGGAGCCGATGCGGTGGCTGTTTGCGGATCAGAACCTGTCCCGCAATCTCAACTTCGGGTACGGCCCGGCCTCGGAGGTGAAGCGGCGGTTTCTAACGCTGTGGAATACGTACGGGTTCTTCGTCCAGTACGCTAACTTGGACGGCATCGATCTCGCAGGGCTGGACCGGGGGGTTGAGCGGTCGGTGATAGACCGGTGGCTGCTGTCTCGGCTGCAGGTTTTGATCCGGGATGTAGAGGCGGCGCTTGAAGCGTATACCCTGCCCCCTGCCGTGCGGGCGGTGGAGACCTTTTTTGACGATCTGTCCAACTGGTACGTCCGGCTGAACCGGCGGCGGTTCTGGAAGGGCGACATCGACATCGACAAGGCCGCAGCCTATCTGACCCTCCACGAGGTGCTGGTGACGCTGGCGCAGCTGCTGGCGCCGTTCCTGCCGTTCCTATCGGAGGAGCTGTACCAGAATTTGGCCAGAGAGGTGGATGCCGGAGCGCCGGAGAGCGTGCATCTTTGTGATTTTCCCGAGGTTCGAGAAGCGCTGATCAACGAGCCGTTGATGGCCGATATGGCCCTGGCCAGACAGGTGGTGAGCCTGGGGCGTTCTGCCCGCACCAGCGCGGGGGGCAGTGTGCGCAAGGTGCGACAGCCGCTTCCGGAGGTGCAGGTCTGGGTCAAGAATGGTAGAGCAAGCACTCAGGACGGGTTGAAGGATCTGATCCTTCAGGAATTGAACGTGAAGTCTCTGGCCTTTGTTGAGGATGCGGACTCGCTGATGGACCGCACGGTGAAGCCGAATTTCCGAAGCCTGGGCAGGAAGTACGGCAAGCTGGTGCCCCAGATTCAGGCCGCGGTTGCGGGCATGGACGGCAACGAGGCGGCGGAGCGTCTGGAGCAGGAGGGGACCGTTTCTCTGGAGGTGGACGGCACGCAGGTGGAGCTGACGCCGGAGGATCTTTCCGTGGAAACCCGCGCCCGGGAATTCCTGGCCGTTGTGGAGGGCGACGGGGTGCTGGTGGCGCTGGATACGCGGTTGAGCGAGGATCTGTTAGACGAGGGGTTCGCGCGGGAGTTCGTGCACTATGTGCAGAATCTCCGGAAGGCGTCCGGTCTGGAGGTGTCGGACCGGATTGAAATCACCTATGAAGCGTCGGAGCGTTTGAGACGCGCACTTGAGCAATATGCCGACTATGTTCAATCTGAAACGCTCTGTGTGGCGATGCGCTGGAGGGGTGCGGCCACGGACGAAGCGGACAATATCAACGGAGAGCCGGTAAAGGTCTTCCTGAAGAAGTGTTGCTGAACCGAATCGGGTGGTCCCGGCGGCACAGGAGGGGATGATGACAGAGAAAGATCTCAAACATTTCAAGCAGCTTCTCACCGAAAAGCGTCTGTCTATTATGCGGGATCTGGGGTTGCTTGAAGCACATTCAATGAATGCGGATGCGGCCGATTCCTCGGGGGACCTGACCTATTCCGATCATATGGCCGAGCTGGGCAGCGACGCCATCGAACGGGAGAAGGCCTATTATTTTTCCTCGCGAGACGGCGTCTATTTAGAGCAGGTGGAAGATGCTCTGAAGCGCATTCAGGATAGGACGTTTGGGATCTGCCGCGCCTGCGGTAAAGAGATACCGAAAGCGCGGATTGAGGCGGTGCCCACTACGACGATCTGCGTGCCCTGCAAAGAGGCGGAACAACAGCAGAAGCGTCAGTTTGCATAGAAACAGGAGACAAGGTGCGGAGCCTCTGGATTGCAGGGATTGTGGTGCTGGTGGATCAGGTTTCCAAGTGGCTGGTGATGGAGACCATGGCGCTGGGAGAATCGATTCCCGTTCTGGGGGCGTTTTTCAGATTGACCTATATCCATAATCCGGGGGCGGTGTTCGGGTTGCGGCTGGGCGGGAAGGGCCTCCACCTGCTCTTTGCGGGGGGGGCGCTGATCCTGGTGGGGGTGATGCTGTGGCGGCTGCCGACTAAGGAACGGGCGACGGCCACGGGTCTGGCCCTGGTTCTGGGAGGCGCAATCGGGAATGTGGTGGATCGGATACGGTTTGGGGTGGTGATCGATTTTCTGGATTTTGGGGTGGGGTCGCTGCGCTGGTGGGTGTTCAACCTGGCCGATGCCTGTGTGACCACCGGGGCCGGTTTGCTGATCCTTTCCTATGGATTCCAGAGGCGGGATGAGGGAGAAACGGATGGAGATGGAGATTCCCCCCGACCGTGAAGGAGAACGGCTGGACCGGCTTTTGGCAGCGGCCTGTCCGGCGTTTTCCAGGTCCCGGCTTCAGCAGTTGATTGTGGCGAGACAGGTCAGGGTTAACGGGCGGGAGGTTCGGCCGAGTTACCGGGTTTCGGCCGGAGAGCAGGTGAAGATTTCGCTTCCTCCCCCGGAGCCGGTATCGATTGATCCAGAGGCAGTTCCTCTGGATATTTTTTTTGAAGATGAGCACCTGTTGGTGGTCAACAAGCCGGCGGGGATGTCGGCGCATCCGGCCGGCCGTGTCCAGTCGGGAACGCTGGTGAATGCGCTGCTGGGCCACTGCAACCGGCTGTCGGGAATCAACGGGGTGCTCCGCCCCGGTATTGTGCACCGGCTGGACAAGGAGACGTCGGGGCTGCTGGTGGTGGCCAAAGACGATGCGGCGCACCGGGGGCTTTCCCGACAGCTTGAGGAGCGGCGTGTAATGCGGCGCTACTTAGCGCTGATCTGGGGCCGTCCTTCCGGGGCGACGGGACGGGTGGAGGCGCCCATCGGCCGGCACACGAAGGACCGGAAGCGAATGGCGGTGCGCCAGGGGGGGGGACGCGATGCAGCGACCCGCTTTGAGGTGATCGCAACCTACGACTTTCTTTCTCTGCTGTCGGTGAGGCTGGAAACGGGCCGCACCCACCAGATTCGGGTCCACATGGCCCACACCGGGCATCCGGTTTTTGCAGATACGGTCTACAGCGGGGGACAGAGCTGGGTCAGCGGGATTGCTCCGCAGTTTCGGGGACAGGCCAGGGCATTGCTCCAGGCCGCCGGGCGACAGATGCTGCACGCAGAGGCTCTGGGGTTTGTCCATCCCGTCACAGGAGAGGAACACCGCTTTGAGGCCGGACCGCCGGAGGATATGCGAGGGGTGCTGAGGAGGTTGGAAGAAGAGGGGGGTTAGATGTGCGGCGCGTCGCCGCTGCGTACCCGGTCGATCATTTCTTCAAGGACGTCGATGGGAGGATCGTTCTCCCGGATGTAGCGGAACATGCGGGTCTGGTTGCCTTCTCCGGAGAGGCGGGAAAGGGCAAGGGCGCGACGTTCGTCAATTTCTCCGGTGCGCACGGCTTCGCGAATGGGCGGGGGCAGACGGTTAAACCGCCTGGCTACGGCTACCTCTTCGCGTGACATCCCGAGGCGTTGAGCGGCTTCTTCGTCCGGCAGGTGGAAGATGTCGATCCGGCGGAGAAAGTCGACCTCGTCGGCCAGGTTGAGCAGCTGAATCTGGAGGTTGGACTGGTAGGAGAGTTCTCTGGCGCGGTCTTCGGAGACCCGGCGCACAATGGCCGGAATGGTTTCCATGCCCAGCCTGCGGCAGGCCTCAAGCCTGCGGCGACCGACCACCAGGTGATAACCGGACTCGGCCGGAGAGACGATAATCGGTTCGATGACGCCGAAGCGCTGGACGGAGCGCGTTAAAGCGGCCAGACCATCGGCGCCCATGCGCTGCCGGAGGGGCAGTTTTCGGTCATCGATCTGGTCCAGCGGGATGTCGAGGAGAGCATCGGGCATAAAGAAAGTTCCAAGTTAAAAGTTCCAAGTTCACTATCCCACAGTCGGCGATAACGCCAAACCTGGAACCTGGAACCTGGAACTTGGAACTTGGAACTGGGTGGCCTGGAGAGGGTGGAGTTATACGCTTTGCCATTCGTTTTCGGGCATGTCTGCCGCAAGTTTGAGGGCGCCGCGCGCACCTGCGTAAATCGGGTCGTCTACGACGGTGACGCGGGAAGGCCCGAACTGGGCCAGATCCGCCTCGATCACTTCCGGCAGGCCCTTGATCTGGCTGCCGCCGCCGGCCAGGACGATGCTGTTGCGGAGTTCATCCTGAAATTCGGGTTCAAAGGTGGTGATCAGTTCCCGGATGGCGTTGAGCATGTTGGGCAGTACGCTCTCGCAGGCCTCTTTAAGTTCTTCGGCGATATTGTACAGAACCGGTTTGCCTTCGACCTGGAATTCGTGGCTGATGCCTTCGGTAATGGGCGAGACAAAAGCATAGCGCTCTTTGATGGTGCGGGCCAGGTGCCGGGAGATGGGCGAGTCTTTGATCTTTTCCTGCAGCAGGCCATGAAATTTGTCGTCAACGAAGTTCCCGGCTTCGTAGAGGGTTCGCTGGTCGATTTCATCGGGAATGGTGCCGTGCATCCGGCACAGGTCGAGGGTGCCGGCGCCGACGTCGACGATGAGGGCGTTGTTGTAAAGGCCCAGACCGTAGGCAACTAAGAAGGGTTCGGACACGACCATCACGGCATCGACCAGGTTCTGCATGGCGTCGATAATGGCCTGTTTGTCGTTGATGCTGGCCAGGGCGGGAGCGCCCACGACGGTGCGTGTGGTCTGATTGGAACCGATCTCGGCGAGGCCCACGACATGCTGGACGAGCTCTTCAACAGCGGCCGCCTCCCGGTTGTCTGCGCCGGAATTCTCGCCGGATGTATCCGGGCGATATTTGAGGACCCCTTTTTCGAGGGGATAAAACAGGTCGAGGGTCATCCGGTTGCGGATGCACTCTTCTCCGTAGACAATCGGCTTTTGGAGGAATTTATAAGCAACAAGGTCTTTGGGCCATCCCACCACGCTGGGTACGGTTCGGGTAATATCGGTGTTGGTGGCTATGGAACTGTTGGCCGTACCCAGATCGACGCCGAGGTAGAGAATGTCCTGCGGCGCCGAATCGCGTTCGGGGGAGGCACCAGCTGATGCGGGGGGATCCACAGGGGCGCCCGGTCCGGTCTCCTCCGCCATAGTTAATTTCCCTCCTTGGTGCGGGCCTGTATCACGAATGTGGTATGGGCCCTTAATGTGATTGCAGTTCGATGGTGATGGGCGTAGACGCTTCCTGTTCCGTCAGTTCGGGCTCCTGGTTTTGTGCAGCGCTATCGGACGGCGTCGCAGCGGCTTTCGCTTCGAGAAGCGGTTCGGGCGTGTCGTCTTGAGGCGTCTGTGCCTTTTTGGCCGAACTGTTTTCGGACGAGAGGCTGAATCTTGCGGCAATACCTCCCGGCGCCTTCCACCGCGCGTCCTGCTGCCGGGCGCGGATGCCGGGCGTGTTCACGGCGTCGCTTTCTGGCGCACGCTCTGCAGGGATGACCTCTGCGGACGGCGCCAGGTTTGCGCCAAGACGTTTGTGCCCGAATATAACGGTGGTCTGACTCGCCTGTTCGCGCAGTTTGGGCGCGGCTTCTAAATCGGACGCTGGCGGGGGGCTGGCAGATGTATAGGTCTGACGCCTGTAGGCCTCTTTGGCCTCCTCCATCAGGCGTATTGTGAGGATCCGAACGCTCATAAGGAACTCAAATTGATTTTTTAAAGAATTCGATGGCCCGGTTGTGTTCGCCCTTCTGTTCGTAGGCGAGGCCCAGGCTCTGGTAGATTCCGGAGTGATTGGGATCCAGCTTCAGCACACGGTTAAACGCGGAAATGGCCTCATCGTAGCTGCCCCGGGCGCTGTGTACACTGCCCAGCCGGAAGTAGGTCTCCGCGTTGTCCTCATCGACTTCGACAGCCTGGGTGAGACACCGGATCGCTTCACCGAAGTTTTCGGATTTCGCATAAACATCGGCCAGCTTGTAGTAAGCCCTCAGGTAGCCGGCGTCCAGGTCGATGGCGCTCCGGTAGGATTCGATGGCCTCCTGAAAATCTCCGTTGTTGTCGTGGGCCACACCAATTTTGAAGCAGGACGAGGCGGTCCGCTGAAGTTCGACCAGCCTTTTAAACGCTTCGATCGCCCGGGGATAGTCTCCTTTGTTGTTGTAGTTGACCCCCAGACGGTCGTGAATCTGGGCGAGGTCGTCCTGGCTGAGACCGAAGATGTCTTCGAAGAAGGAGGCCGTTCGATCGGTGAGCTGTTTGGCGTAGAGAAGAAAGGTGTAGCAGGTATTTTCAAACGCGTCGAGGCGCCTTTCCAGGCGATCCAGCCGCTGTATGATGTCTTCTTCGGAGGGCGCACCTGCAGAAACGGGTTCTTCAATTTCCCACTCCTGGGGCAGCTGAGCAGCGGGCTGGTTGGCGGCAATGGAAGGTTGAGAGGTTCCAGGCGGCGTTGAAGATGCGGCCTGCCCGCCTTCCGATCCCATATATTCGCTGAGTGTCTCGATGGTCCGATTTTCAGATTTTTCGCCGGGCCTGGTTACCGAAGGGGAGGGTGGAACCAAAGATTTGTTCCGCTTCTGTTCACCGCTACTGGCCGTTTCCCCTGAATTCAAGACACTTCCCCCCTCAGAGATTGGTATGGGTCTGGATGGTGTTGTTCTGCTGGAACAGCAACATCAAAGTTGGGCCTCATGGTTGTGGAAATTTATGAACAGGTAGGCAAAAAAACAGCCACTTCGATGCTGGAAATAGATCAAGCGTTGAGGTGGTGACCAGGCAGGGAGAGATGGCCGGGATCAGATTCGGGGGAGAATTTTACCACCAAGATGTGCCACTTTTTAGAAGTATATCACAATCATATAGTTATTCTCCAGGTGAAGTCAAGCCTTATTTTGCCCTTATGTGAAGAGGATCAGGGATTTATAAAAAAGCGGAGGCCGACGCCCGCCAGCCTCCGCTTGTCCTGTTTTAAGGCCTGGAACAGCTACAGGGTTCCCGCCGGTATGCCGTAGGCCTCTTCAACCTGATCGGTGTCGAACATTTCTATGGCTTCCCAGGGGCACATCGGCACGCATTGCTTACACCCGATGCAGTCCTCAAGCCGGACTTCGCAAAAGTGGCCGAGCCCGTCTAAGCCCGCATCCGCCACATCGACTTCTTCGATGCAGTCGGTGGGGCAGACTTCGATGCAGGCATTGCAGCCGGTGCAGTAGTCCGGGTTGACGATGGCGAGGATCTTGGGCCGCCTTTTTTTCGCGGTCATGCCCTTTCGGGTATCCAGCCAGAGATAGTCGTGGTAGTCCACCCGATCGCCCTTGCCCACCCGATCGGGACGATAGACCTCGGATTTGGGGGCGAATTCGAGGTCCCCTTCTGCGTGGGCATGGCTGAGTCGGTACCGGTCTGCGGTGACCACCTGGTCGGGATCGTCGTCGTAGACAAAGCTGACGAGGTCGTAGCGGATGCCGATGGTTCTGCCCGCCCGGCCCTTCCATTTGAAGTGGATGCCGGGAGAAAATTCGAGAATGGGAAGGCCGGACGCCTCTTTTTCGGCAACAGCGGCCGCTTCTTTGGCAGGCTCCTGCGCGTCGCCGGACGCTGCTGCACCGGGCGCAGTGGCGCCTGGGCCCTCGCTGCCTCCACCCGCCTTTGCTTTGCGCATGGCTTCGGACTTGGCCCTGGCACGGGCTACCCGGTCTGAAATATCGTCGAACTGGGACAGATCAACTTCGGCCACCCTGTATCTCCTGAGGACAGGCTGTGTCATGAGTTTGATTTGCGAATGTGATCATAAAATACGGCCTTTTGTCGCACTTGTCAAGGCCGAAGCCCCGGCGGGGGCTCGGGAATTCGAACGCGTATGCCCGGTTGGCAAAGGGGGGCTGGAAGGCCGGAAATCGCTTAATGTGAGAGATCAATTTTGCTTATCGAAGCGCCACCAATTTCTTGACAGGTCTTATGGTTATGCCTATATTCTTGACGACCTTTAACGTTTAGACGATTTGGAAATCAACCGGGAGTCGCGACGTGCCTGATGAAGAGCAGACGCCTCCTACAGACGGCCAGACATCGGCCTCGGAAGATCTCAGGCAGATTGTGGAGGAAGTGACCGCTCCGGTCGAAGAGCAGGATGTGCCCAGGTCGCGGCTGATCGGACAGTTTGTGGTTTTTCCGCTGACGATTGTGATTGTCGGCGTGGCGATTTATCTGCTGCTGGGGCTTTTGACGGCAGAGGATAAAACGGCGGAGGACTATCTCAATACGATTCGGATCGGCGGCATCAGCAGCCGGTGGCAGGCGGCGCATGAACTGGTCAAGGTGCTGGCCCAAGAGCAACGCCAGGGGCGGGTGAGCCCGAAGTTTGTCGGGGAGATGATCCGGGTTTTCGACGCCTCCCGTTCCGATGATCCTCGCGTGCGGCGTTTTCTTGCGCGTGCGATGAAGATGGTAAAAGACCCTGCGCTTGTACCGGTTTTGATCTCTGCGCTGGACGATCCGGATGACGAGACCCGGATTTATGCGGCGTTTTCCCTGGGGGCGCAGGAGGACGTCCGGGCCGTGCCTCCCTTGATTGCGCTGGCCTCCAGCGACGATGCCGGGATTCGGAAGGCGGCGGTTTACGCCCTGGGGCAGTTGAAGGATCCCCGCGTACAGCCCGTGCTGGAGGTTGCGCTGCAGGACCGGGCGCCCGATGTTCGCTGGAATGCGGCCCTGCAGCTTGCGGGGGCTGGAAATAACGCCGGGTTGGACGTTCTGGGTGAGATGTTGAACCGTCAGTACCTAAAAACGCTCAAGCAGATGAGCGGGGAGCACCGTCGGAATGTTATGGTAGAGGCAATCCGGGCAGTGAAATTCTTAGATGCTCGGTCTATGGCGCCCACGCTTCGGGATCTGAGGGAAGGGGACCCCGATATGCAGGTCCGGCAGGCGGCCATCGAGGTTCTGAAGGCGTGGGGGGAGTAGGTTGAAGGATGGGTTTTCCCCCGTCTGAAAGGGTGTGAACAGGTTTAAAATCAAAGCTTGACAATATGAGGTTGTTTCGATATATTGCCGGGGTTTTCAAATCGGTCTAATCCGTTCAATACCACCAACGTGTTGTTTCACGTGTTTTTTATTTCCAGATCGTTAATGTTCCGGGAGTGATGTTATGCCAGAAGAGAATATCGATCTTTCGGAATTTGACGCTATTCCCGACCGGGTAGCGCGTGCCAAGGCCAAGGCGGAGGCCATGCGAAAGGCCCGGGAGGCAGCGGGGGGCGCTCCTCAGGCCGCCGGGCCGGAGGCCGAGGCTTCGGCCAAACCGGCGCCTGCAAAGAAGGCGCCCGCCAAAAAGGCTGCGACAACGGCCGACCGGGCATCTGCGGCTCGTGCACTTACCGCCCAAAAGGAGGAAGGCCCCGTCGAGCGGGAGGTGATTCTTCAGAGGACACCTGCACCGCCAACGATCCGGCCCGGACCTCCCAGGACGATGCCGGTTTCGGAGGGGGGGATCACGACCCGGCGGGGGTTCTTGTCGTGGCTGACGCTGGCGTGGGTGGCGTTTGCCTCGGCGGCCGCAGCAGGATTGGCGGCGACCGGACGGTTCATGTTCCCAAACGTTCTCTTTGAGCCGCCCCAGTCGTTCAAGATCGGATTTCCGGATGAGTACGATCTGGGGGTGGATGAACGCTGGAAAGACAAGTTCAGCATCTGGGTCGTTAAGAATACAGAAGGGATGTTCGCTCTAATTTCGGTCTGTACGCACCTGGGATGCACGCCGAACTGGCTGGCCAACGAGGGGAAGTTCAAGTGTCCCTGCCACGGGAGCGGGTTCTATTCTTCGGGGATCAACTTTGAAGGGCCCGCGCCCCGGCCGCTGGAACGGGCGCGCATTGTGATGGCCGAAGACGGGCAGGTGCTGGTGGACAAGACGCAGAAGTACCAGTGGGAGAAGGGGCAGTGGGAGAATCCGGAGTCGTTTCTCAAGGTCTGAACCGAAAGCCTCGTTTGCAGAGAACTACATGAGTTTGGAGTGTGTCTTATGCCGAAAATATCTGGTCTGATGGACCAGGCAAAACGGTCGCAGATCTGGAAGTCGATTTTCCGCCACGATATTCCCAGGGAGGAACGCGGCCGCGCGCAGGTGGTGCTGACCAACGTCTTCCTGCACCTGCATCCGGTTCGGACGCCCAAGTCGGGTATCCGGGTGCGCTACACCTGGTGTATGGGTGGGCTTACCTTTTTTATTTTTCTGGTGGAGACGATCACGGGCATCCTGCTGATGTTTTATTACCGTCCCACCTTAGAGTACGCCTATACCGACATGATCGATCTGGGCGAGCAGGTGCCTCTGGGTATTATGCGGGAGATCCACCGGTGGGGCGCTCATGCAATGGTGATTACGGTGTGGCTGCACATGCTCCGGGTGTTTATGACCGGGGCTTACAAGCCCCCCCGCGAGTTCAACTGGGCAATCGGCGTGATCCTGCTGCTGTTGACGCTGATGCTTTCCTTTACGGGCTATCTGCTGCCCTGGGACCAGCTTGCCATCTGGGCGATTACGGTGGGGTCGAATATGGCGCGGGCAACGCCTTTCTTAGGCCACGAAGGACCGGGTGCGTCCTTGTTGACGCTGGGAGATATCAGCCTAGTCCACGCAGGGAACGATGCGCGGTTTGCGCTTTTGGGGGGAAGGTTTGTGGGTGAGGGGGCCCTTTTGCGTTTCTATGTGCTGCACTGTCTGGCCATTCCGTTTATAGCGGCTGCGCTGATGGGCCTCCACTTCTGGCGGGTCCGAAAAGACGGCGGGATTTCGGGACCGATTTAGGGGGATATTGAAGATTGAGGATTGAAGATTTTTCGATATTCAATTCTGACAATCTTCAATAGAAGAGGGAGATTATGGAAGCTCTGAAAGGGTTGATTAACTGGATTACTGATCCTAAGATTTTTTTACCGTTGTTCGCTGTCCTCTTCTTCTTAGCGCTCCCCGCCCGGTGGGTCTGGACGAACAGGGTCGGGCTTATTGCACTGATCGGCTCGATCGTTTTTTTTATTGTTAGCTTTCAGGACCCGAACTTTCAGATTATTGTGACCAAGGCAGACAATATCCCGATTGTCATGCTGCTCTATTTGGTGGGATTCTTTGTCTGGTACAGTCTGAAGCAGGGCTACGAAAACGATGAACGAATGGCGAATGGCGAAGAGCCGATAGAGAAACAGGAGTTCAAGGAGAAGGTGCTGACCTGGCCGCACCTGGTCTACACGGAACTGATCTGCCTCACGCTGGCCACCGTGTTTCTGATCCTGTGGTCGATTCTGATCAAGGCCCCCTTGGAAGAGCCGGCCAATCCCGCCAAGACGCCCAACCCCTCTAAGGCCCCCTGGTACTTCTTAGGCTTGCAGGAGATGCTGGTCTATTACGATCCCTGGATTGCAGGGGTCGTGCTGCCCACGCTGGTGATTGTGGGGTTGATGGCCATCCCCTATATAGATCGGAATCCCCGGGGAGCCGGCTATTATACGTTCAAGGAACGGCGTTTTGCAATTACGATATTCCTGTTCGGGTTTGTTGTGCTCTGGGTGAGTATGATCACCATTGGAACCTTCCTGCGGGGGCCCAACTGGAACATTTTTGGTCCTTATGAATTCTGGGATGTGCATAAGTTAGAGGCCCTGGTCAATATCAACCTCTCGGAGTACATCTATGTCAAGTGGTTGGGAACAGGGCTGCCCACCTTTTGGTTGACCCGCGAAATCTGGGGGTTCTTGCTCGTTGGCCTCTTCTTTCTGCTCCCTCCGCCGATCCTGGCGCGAACCTTTTTTAAAGAATTCTACAAGACCCTGGGGTTCGCCCGCTACAGCGTGATGGTCTTTCTCTTTCTCACCATGGTCTCCCTCCCCGTTAAAATGCTGCTGCGCTGGATCTTCAACCTGAAGTATATCGTCGCTATCCCGGAACATTTCTTCAACATTTAAAAAAACCCACATGGAAGATTGATCTGGAGACGCTTGATGAACGAGCAGCAACAGCAGGGCTTTTTGGACTTTGTCTACAATGTCAATAAGCTGAATATGGTTTTTGCGCTTTCCAGCGTTGCGCTGGTTATTTCCACCGTCTGGATGGTCTGGGACGACTACGACCGGGAGTGGAAGGGCCTGCAGCGAGAAGCGATGGCCATGGAACAATACAAGGTCGAGGCGGATTTGCAGGCGGCCCAGCGAGAGGTCGACCAGGACGAGTTGAAAAAGATCGAGACTGAAATTGCCGAAGTTGAGACCTCTATTCAGACGCAGAAGGAGCGCTACGAGGCGGCCCTTGAGGTGCTGGAAGACCTGAGGGGGGAGTTCTACAAAGTCGATCAGGATGCAAAGTTTGAAAAGGCGGAGTACGATGTGGTTAAATACGAGTATGAAGAGGCCGCCCATCACGGGCACGAGAAAGAGGCCGCCACGAAGAAGGCTGTACTGGCGCAGATGGACAGTACGATTGGGGTGTACCGGCTGGCCAGAGAGGAGGTAGAAGCAAAGCAGGCGGCGCAGCAGAAAATCGTAGACGAGGTGGCTGGCCGCAAAAAGGCATTGGAGAAACAGAAAGATGCTCTGTTCGGGAAGGCGAAGCTTCTGAATCGGAAGCTGGCGAATCTGGCGCCCAGTTTTCCCAATGTGTTCCGGAATCTGCCGATGGTCGATTTTATCGATCCGTCGATCAAGGTGCGGCAGATCGTACTGGGAGATTTGAGGAACGATATCAATTTTATCCAGGTGCCCAAGGTGGACCGGTGTACCACCTGCCACGCGAACATCGACCAGACGGGGTACGAGATCGATCCGGAGACCGGGTTGTTCCGGGACAAAATCCTCAGAACCTATATCGAAGAACGGTATTCGGAAGAGGAACGGCTCGGACGGACCAAGGTGTTTGCAACACACCCCAACCTGGACCTCTACCTGAGCAGCGCGTCGCCTCACCCGATCGACCAGGCGGGGTGTACCACCTGCCATCTGGGCCGGGACCGGGGGATGACCTTTTACAATACGGCCCACACGCCCAGCGACGAGGCCGAGGCCAAGCGGTGGAAAAAGCAGTACGGGTGGAAGAAGATGAAGTACTGGGACTATCCGATGTTTTCGAGCCAGTACGTGGAGGCGTCGTGCGCCCAGTGCCATACGGGGGGGGGGGAGGTTAAGCATGCCGATCGGTTGAACCGGGGGACGCACCTGATCCGAACGGTGGGTTGCTTTGGCTGCCACAAGATTGCGATTCCGGGGTTCCAGGACCTGCGGAAGGTGGGGCCGGACCTTCGAAAGGTGGCCGGAAAGGTGGAGAGGCGGTGGGCGCTTAACTGGGTCAGAGATCCCAAGGGGTTCCGGCCGGCCACCAAGATGCCCAAGATTTTTGACCTGCCCAATGTGGATTCTCCGGAGGACAGGGCACGGAATACGGCCGCGATCAACGCGATTGTGACCTATCTGTTTGAGAAGTCGGAGCGGCCGGCCTATTCCGATCCTCCCGTGAAAGGGGATGCAGTGCAGGGCGAAGCCTTAGTGGCCAAGGTGGGGTGCCGGGGGTGCCACGTGGTGGGCAAAGACGAAGATCTGGGGCAGGAGTACGGGCTGCGCAATTTCGGCCCGAACATCAACGACGTGGGCAGCAAGCTGTCGGCGGGGTGGCTCTTCGCCTGGTTGAAGGACCCGGTGGCCTATTTCCCTGAAACGATGATGCCCAACCTGCGGCTGACGGACCAGGAGGCGGCCGATATTACGGCCTATTTGCTGACGTTGCGTAATTCCGACTTTGAGAAGCGCCAGCCGGCCGAGGTGGACAGGGTGGTGCGGGATCAGCTTGTGCTGGGCTATCTCAAGGGCCGGCTGCCCGTGGTCCAGGCCAGGGAAAAGTTGGATGCGATGTCCGACCAGGACCGGGATATCTGGCTGGGGGAGAAGATTATTGCGCGGCAGGGGTGCTTCGGCTGCCATCTGATTTCCGGGTTTGAAGACGCCACGCCGATCGGGACGGAGCTGACGGAGGAGGGGAGCAAGGATGTAGACAAGCTGGATTATGGTCTGCTTGCGATTAAGGTGGGAAAGAGTACTCATACCCTTCATGAATCGAAAAAGATCCCGTATACCCGCCACGACTGGTTCTTTACCAAGCTGAAGCATCCACGGGTCTTCGATGAGGGGAAGGTAAAGACCTTTGACGAGAAGCTGCGGATGCCGTTCTTCGGATTCAGCGATGAGGACGCGCACGCGGTGACGGCGGCGCTGTTGAGCTTTTCCAAGTCGTTTATCTTCCCGACGGCCAAGAAGCAGCCTACGCCCGAGGAGATTGAGATTGAGAAGGGGCGGTGGCTGGTTTACAAGCGCAACTGTAAAGGGTGCCACGTGATTGAGGGGGAGGGCAGGGCGATTGAGGATGTGCTGGTGAAGGCCTATGCGGAGGAAGGGATCTCGGAGGGAGAGGCGGTCGGGTTTACGCCGCCGGTGCTCAACGGCGAGGGGAAGAAGGTGCAGCCGGACTGGTTCTTCGGCTTCCTGAAACAGGTGGTCCCGATCCGGCCGTGGCTGGAGGTGCGGATGCCGACTTTCGGGTTTGAAGATCAGGACGCGATTGATATCGTCACCTATTTCTCCCGGCTGGACAAGCAGCAGTTCCCCTACCATACGTTTGCAGAAAAGCGCCTGTCCCGAAGAGAGATGCAGGGAGCAGATGCGCTGTTCAGTGTGGAGGTTTACAACTGTTTTACCTGCCACCAGCAGGGCGATATCAAGCCGAAGGGGGATCCGGCAAGCTGGGCGCCCGACCTGACGATGGCCCGGCAGCGCCTGAAGCCGGAGTGGATCAGGGACTGGCTGTGGGACCCGCAGAAGATCCAGCCGGGGACCAAGATGCCGACGTTCTTTGACAGCGAGGTGACCTATCTTCCCGAAGAAGCAGGTGGGACCGAGCTGGCCAGGTATTTAACGCTTCCTGAAGGTGTCAAACCTGAAGACGGCGGCATCGAGTTGCCGAGTCAGCATGTGATCCAGACGCTGACCGACTATATTATCTACGGTCTGCACCAGGAGGAACGACTGAGCCGGCGGTAGCAGGGGCGTCTGAGGATGGAACTTTTCGGACCCCTCCCCCGGCCCCTTCCCTTTAGGGAAGGGGCCGGGGGGTTAGGTCCTGAAAGGTAACACAGGTACTGGGGATGTGTGTGGAATTTTGAACCCTTTTCTATTAAGGAGACGATGCAATGACACGACGAAGGGTGTGCTCAGTATGTCTGGCTTTTTGTTTGCTCTGCTTTGTTGCGGCCGAGGCGATGGCAGGGGCGGCTGTTACGGGCACGATTAAGTTCGAGCTGCCTGGAGGGAAAAAGCCCAGCCGCAAGAAGATCCAGATGGCCGCCGACCCGGTGTGCGCGGGCAAGCACACCGAGGCCCCTGCCCGCAGTGAGGTCGTGGTGGTGGACGACGACGGGGCATTGCACAATGTGTTTGTGCATGTCAAGACGGGGCTGGAGGGAAAGAAATTTGACGTGCCGACGGAGCCGGTTATCCTGGATCAGCGTGGATGTATGTACAAGCCCCATGTGTTCGGTGTCCGGGCCGGGCAGCCGATCAAGATTTTGAACAGCGACGGCACACTGCACAATATTCATCCCAGGCCGAAGGTCAATACCGAGTTCAACATAGCCATGCCCAAGTTTCTGAAGCAGAAGGTCAAGACCTTTGACAAAGCGGAGATGATGATCCCGGTCAAGTGCGATGTGCACCCCTGGATGCAGAGCTACATCGGGGTGATGGACCATCCCTTCTTCTCTGTGACCGGCGACGGGGGGACGTTTGCGTTGAAGGATCTGCCTGCGGGGACCTACACGATTGAAGCCTGGCACGAGAGACTGGGTTCTCAGACCCAGGAGGTGACGGTGAAGGATGGGGAATCGGCGGCGGTCGATTTTACGTTCCAGATCCCAAAAAAGAAGAAGCCGTGATAGGCATCGGTGCCTCTAATGCGGGAGGGCTGCTAAATGAAAGAAAAGGTTTACGGATACTGGCTTCCGATGGATGTCTCGACCCATGGACACGTTGTTGATTTCCTGATCAACTGGATCCACTGGTTTATGATTGCGCTGTTTGTGGGTTGGGGGATCTATTTCTTCTACTGTTTGATCCGTTTTCGGCAGGGGGCCAATCCCAGGGCCACCTACGATCCGGTGAAGGGAAAGACCTGCAAGTACGTGGAAATCGGCGTTGTGGTTGTAGAAGCGGTCCTTTTAATCGGGATTTCCATACCTGCCTGGTCGGAATTCAAACACGATTTTCCCTCCCAGTCGGAGGCGCAGGTGGTGCGGGTGGTGGCCGAGCAGTTTGCGTGGAATGTTCACTACGCGGGCAAGGATGGGGTCTTCGGCCGGACGGCCCCCCAGTTTGTGAGCGCCGATAACCTGCTGGGACTGGATCCGGATGACCCCGACGGAAAGGACGATTTAAACGCCATCAATAATTTGCACATTGTTGTGAACAAACCGGTGATTGTCCACCTGTTTTCCAAAGACGTGATTCACAGTTTCAAGATTCCGGTGATGCGATTGACCCAGGATATAATCCCCGGGCAGGAGATCAATATCTGGTTTGAGGCGACAAAGACGGGCCAGTTCGATATCGCCTGCGCCCAGCTCTGCGGGCTCGGGCATTTTCGTATGCGAGGACAGCTGACGATTGAGACACCAGAGGCGTTTAAAGCTTGGCTGGAAGAGCAACAGGTCGAAGAAGAAGAGGACGAATTTTCATTCTGAGGGGTTTCCTATGAGTGAACACGTTGAGCGGGAAAAACACACGGACGAGGCGCACGACGAAGAGCACGCTCACGAGGAGCTGGGGTTCTGGTGGAAGTACGTTTTTTCTACCGATCACAAGGTGATCGGCATCCAGTATGCCCTGACCGCGCTGGTCTTTCTCTTTTTCGGGTTCTGCCTGATGATGATCATGCGGTGGCAGCTCGCCTATCCGGGTCAGGCACTTCCGCTGATCGGTACGCTTTTAGGTGAAGCCAATATGCCCGAGGGGACGATGGTGCCGGAGTTCTACAACCAGCTCGGGGCGATGCACGGGACGATTATGGTGTTTATGGGGGTGGTTCCCCTGGCGGTGGGTGGGTTTGGAAACTACGTGCTGCCGCTTCAGATCGGCGCCCCGGATATGGCGTTTCCCAAGATTAACATGGCGAGCTACTGGGCCTTCGTGGCAGGTGGGATCGTGATGATTGTCAGCTTTTTCGTGCCCGGAGGAGCGGCCCAGTCGGGGTGGACATCGTATACCCCGCTTGCCGATATCGCGCCGATGGGGCAGACCATGTGGCTGTGGGGGATGGTACTCCTGATTACCTCTTCGCTACTGGGGTCGATCAATTTTTTGGTGACGACGATTCAGATGCGGGTCGAGGGGCTCTCCTTTTTCAGGCTGCCGTTTTTTGTGTGGGCGCAGTTCGTGACGTCGTTCCTGCTGCTGCTGGCGTTTCCTCCCTTAGAGGCCGCCAGTGTGCTTCAGCTGATGGACCGTCTGGCAGGAACCAGTTTCTTCCTGCCCAGCGGGCTGGTGATTACCGGACAGCCGCTGGAGGTGAGCGGCGGGGGCAACCCCCTGCTCTGGCAGCACCTTTTCTGGTTTTTGGCGCATCCGGAGGTGTACGTGCTGATCCTGCCTGCGCTGGGCATTGTGACCGAGGTTCTTTGCAACAATACCCGCAGGCCGCTGTGGGGCTACCGCACGATGGTTTACTCGTTGATCTTCTTAGGGTTCATGTCCTTCGTCGTGTGGGCTCATCACATGTTTATGACGGGGATGGGGACCGTGATGAGCAACTTTTTCCAGACCACCACGATGATTATCTCGATCCCTTCGGTGGTCATTCTAACCGCGCTGGCCCTCAGCTTATACGGGGCGTCCATCCGGTTTACGGTGCCCATGCTGTTTGCCCTGGCGTTTATTCCGATGTTTGCCATCGGCGGGCTGACCGGGCTGCCCCTGGGGCTGACCACAGCGGATCTGCACCTGCACGATACCTACTATGTGATCGGGCACTTCCACTATGTGGTGGCGCCGGGCACGATCTTTGCCCTGTTTGCGGGGATCTACTACTGGTACCCCAAAATCACCGGGCGGATGATGAATAAAACGCTGGGCAAACTCCATTTCTGGCTTTCCCTGATCTTTATGAACGGTGTCTTTTTTCCGATGCTTTTCGTGGGAATGGCCGGGGTCTCCAGGCGGCTTTACGATCAGACGCAGTACGCCTACGGGGAGCAGGTTCAGGGGCTTACGGTAATGAGTTCCTGGTCGGCATGGATGCTGGGGCTGGCGCAGCTCTTCTTCATTGTCAACTTTATCTGGAGCATGAAGAAGGGCGAGAAGGTAGAGTCGGATAACCCGTGGGAGGCCACGACGCTGGAGTGGGCGACTCCCACGCCGCCGCCGCATGGGAACTTCCTTGAAACACCGAAGGTTTACCGTGGGCCTTACGAGTACAGCGTGCCCGGGAGTTCAACGGATTTCTCGCCGCAATATGTGCCGGAGGCAGGGGAAGCTGCCGCGGAGCCGGCGCCCACACCTGCGAATGACGATTAATAAGGGAGATATCGACCGTGTCTGTCGAGATTCCACACAATGTTGAGCCTCATCCCATAACCGGGGTCTACAACGGAAAGCTGGGCATCTGGCTCTTTCTGGCGTCTGAGGTGATGCTGTTCGGCGCGCTGTTTTCCACCCTGGTGCTGCTGCGGGTGGGCGCGGAGAGCTGGCCGCACGGCTGGGAAAAGCTGAACGTTCCCCTGGCGACCCTGAATACGTTTGTGCTGATCGCGTCGAGTGTGACGATGGTGATGTCATGGGCGTCGCTGAAGATGGATCAGTTCGGCAGGTTCCAGCTCTATCTGGGGCTGACGATCCTCTTAGCGTTCGTCTTCTTAGTTATCAAGTACTTCGAGTATACGCACAAGTTCCATCTTGGCATCTATCCATCTACCCACAACTTTTATGCGACTTATTTTACGATGACCGGGCTGCACGGGCTGCATGTGGTGGGCGGGATTGTCGTGAATCTCTATCTGCTGTTTCCCGGAAGCGCCATGTGGAAGACGGAGCCGGATCGTTTTGCCAACCGGATCGAGTGTGCCGGACTCTACTGGCACTTTGTGGATCTGGTCTGGATCTTCCTCTTCCCCATCCTCTATCTCCTGTGAGGAACGTCCTATGAGTGCAGAAAGCGTTGAAGAGATCAGAAAACACGTCAGGGTCTATCTGATCGTTTTTGCCGCTCTGTCCGTGCTGACTGTGGTGACCGTTGGGGTTTCGTACCTCCACATCGAATCGGTAGTGATCACGGTTCTGATTGCTCTGTTTATTGCATCAATCAAGGGCGGCCTGGTGGCCGGCTACTTTATGCACCTGGTGTCTGAAAAGCAGATCATTTTCTGGGTACTGGCGCTTACGGTGGCTTTTTTCATCGTGTTGATGCTTGTGCCGCTCTTTACGGATATGGAGTCGGTCTTTTAGCCACCTGGATACGCGATGTCTTTAAAAGCGTTTCATATCTTCTTTATTGTTGTTTCAACCCTCTGCTGCCTCGGGTTTGGGTTCTGGGCCGTGCAGGACTATCTGGTAACCGGAAGCGGGGTGAACCTTGCCCTGGGAGTGGTGTCGCTTGTGGGGAGCGGGACGCTGGCCTGGTACGGGCGCTGGTTTTTGCGAAAGCTTAAAGGAGTCAGTTATTTATGAAGGCGCTGCGCCGCTTCACTTTGGCCCTCATGGCCTGTGCGACGACCCTGTTGAGCCCCGGGTCTCTGCTGGCATGCGCCGTCTGTTTTGGCGATCCGAATTCGGATATGGTGAAGGGGGCCAATGCCGGTATTCTGATTCTGCTGGGGGTTGTTGTTACTGTGCTGGGGTCGATTGTGGGAGTGACGCTTTTCTGGATCCGGAGGGCGCGTCTGTACCAGCAGAAGGCGCTTGTCTCGGAGGTGATGGCGTCTTCACAGGGGCGTTTTCAGGCCCGGTTCTCCGCAAGCAACGGGAAGCTCGTTGTGGCCGATACAGAGGGTTAGAAGGGTGCAGGGGCTTGAGATGACGCCGGGGGATCGCTGGCTGCACCGGTTTTCGGTGTTTACGGCGGGGGCGACCCTCTTTTTAATTTTTGCGGGGGGGCTGGTTACTAGTACCGGGTCGGGGCTGGCGGTGCCGGACTGGCCGCTGTCTTACGGGATGATTTTCCCGCCGATGGTGGGCGGCATCTTCTACGAGCACGGGCACCGGATGGTGGCTACGTTTGTCGGCTTTCTGACCACGGTTCTGGCGATCTGGCTCTGGAAACAGGAGCGGCGACGCTGGCTGCGGTACCTGGGTATTGTGGCCCTGGCCGCCGTTGTGCTGCAGGGCGTGCTGGGCGGGCTTACGGTGCTTTACCTGCTGCCGACCCCGATTTCGGTAACCCATGCCTGTCTGGCTCAGACTTTTTTTTGTTTGACGGTTGGGATCGCGCTTTTTACGTCTCCCGGCTGGTGGAAATCGCCGCCACCTCTGGCAGAAAGGGGCGGGGTTCGGTTGAAGCGGCTGGCCGCGATGACTACGGCCGTGATCTACGTGCAGCTTATTCTGGGCGCTTTGATGCGGCATACGGAAGCGGGACTGGCCATTCCCGATTTTCCGCTTTCTTTCGGCCATCTTGTTCCACCCTTTTCTTCTCTGACGGTAAATCCAAGCGCTCCTTTCCCAATCTCTCTTGAGACGTTTCGAACCCGCGTGCTCATTCATTTTGCCCACCGGGCCTGGGCCGTGGTGGTTCTGGCCTCTGTGGTGTGGGCGGCGGTGCGCGTTTTTAAGGACCATCGGGGTCGAGGGGAACTCGTTCGCCCCGCCCTGTTGACGCTGGGGCTGGTTTGCGTGCAGATTCTTCTGGGAGCGCTGGTGATCTGGACGGAGAAGCCGGTTTCTGTTACGACGCTCCACGTGGTTGGAGGGGCGTCTATTCTGGCGTCGAGTCTGGTTTTGACCCTTCGGTGCTGGCGGATGGACGCCCCGGTAGAAGCGGGCGTCCAAATGCCGTCTCGCCTTTCTGGAGAACCTGCCCTATGAAGCCGCAGGCCAACATCGGAGAAGCGAACTTGCCCCTTACCCGGGTACGGGTGTCGGACTATATCGCGCTGACCAAACCGAGGATTACCCTGTTTGTCGCGATGAGCACGGGGGTGGGGTTCGTTCTGGGGGCCATCGGTTCGCTCGACCTTGTCCGGTTGTTTCACACGCTTCTGGCCACCCTGCTGGTTGCGGGCGGGTCGGCGGTGCTGAACCAGTTTCTGGAACGGGATCTGGATGCCCGGATGCGGCGGACGGAGAACCGGCCCTTACCGGCGGGACGGGTGCAGCCGGAGGCAGCCTATCTGTTCGGCCTGCTGCTTTCGGCGGTGGGGATTCTTTACCTGGGAATGGCGATGAACTGGCTGGCCGGTTTGCTGGCCGGGTTGACTTCCGGTATCTATCTTTTTCTCTATACGCCGCTCAAACAGAAGACGGCGCACAATACGGCCGTGGGGGCCATCGCAGGGGCGCTTCCGCCTGTTGGCGGGTGGGCGGCGGCACGAGGCGAGGTGGGGGCCGAGGCGTGGGCGCTGTTTGCGATTATGTTCCTCTGGCAGTTCCCGCATTTTTTCTCCATTGCCTGGATCTACCGGGAGGATTACGCGCGGGGAGGGCACCGGATGCTGTCGGTGGAGGACCCTAAGGGGGATCGACTCTCGCAGCAGGTGATCCTCTACAGTCTGGTCCTTTTGCCGTTTAGCCTGCTGCCTGCCCTGCTCTGGGTGAGCGGAGCGGTTTACTTTGCTGTGGCCGTGGTGCTGGGCCTGGGACTCCTGCGTTTCAGCTTCTCTTTTGCCCGGTATCGGACCGAGCAAGATGCCAGACGCCTGTTGCGGGCCACGCTGGTTTACCTGCCTACGCTCTGGGTGATGATGGTCTTAGATAAGATCGCTTTGTAGGGCGGTTCCAGATGGTTCGTGTGATCCTTTAGGAGGTGATAGGCGCCCGGATCCTATCACCTTTCTTTGTGTTGTCCCGCTGTTTGATGGAAGGGCGTTTGTGTGGACCATGCTTTTGCCATAGAGGTCGCGGGGCTCTGTTACGATTATGGAGATCGACGGGCCTTGGATGGGATCGACCTGAGGGTTGAAGCAGGAGAGATTTTCGGGTTGCTGGGACCCAACGGGGGAGGGAAGACCACCCTGTTTCAAATCCTGTGCACGCTGCTGCCTCCCGGGGCCGGAAAGGTCCGGATTTTGGGGATGGATCCTGTGGCGGATGCGACGAAAATTCGGCTGCAGATCGGGGTCGTGTTCCAGAATCCGAGTCTGGATATGAAGCTGACGGTTCTGGAGAATCTGCGCCACCAGGGACACCTCTACGGGTTGCGGGGGCAGGGGCTGACCCGGCGGATGGAGGAGGTGCTGGATCTGGTCGGTTTGAACGACCGGGCCGGGGACAGGGTGGAGGTGCTTTCGGGCGGTCTGAAGCGGCGTGTGGAGCTGGCCAAAGGGCTTTTGCACAGGCCGGCCCTGCTGATTTTCGACGAGCCTTCGACCGGCTTAGACCCGGGGGCACGGCGGGCGTTCTGGAGCGATCTGGACGCTCTGCGGACAAGGGATGGCGTGACACTGGTGTTGACCACCCATTTTATGGAGGAGGCCGAGCGGTGCGACCGGGTGGGGATCTTAGACGAGGGGCGGCTGGTGGCGTTGGGGACGCCGGGAGCGCTCAAGCAGGCGGTGGGAAAGGATGTGATTGTGATCGAATCGGACGATCTGGAGCGGTTGCAGGACGATATTGGGGCGCAGTTTGGAGAGAGCGCCGACCTGCTGGACGGTATTCTGAGAATCGAGTGCAGCGAGGGACAGGAGTTGATGGGCCGGATCTACGCCTCTTTCCGGGAGCGGATTGACGCGATTACCCTGGGCAGGCCGACGCTGGAAGATGTATTTATCCAGCGGACCGGACACCGGTTTCAGGTAGAGGAAAATTGACCATTGGAAATTGAAAATTCTCAATTTCAAAATGGAAACGCGTTCTTTTTTCTTCCGGTGGGCACCCTGTGGAAACGGGAGCTGGTGCGGTTTGTTAGGGACCGGCAGCGGTTGTTCGGGGCCATCGGACAGCCTCTGGTGTTCTGGCTGCTGGTGGGTTCCGGGCTGGATGCCTCTTTTCTGCCGGCAGGCTATGCGAAGGGGATGAGCTATCTGGAGTATATTTATCCCGGAACGCTGATGTTGATTCTTCTTTTTACGGCGATTTTTTCGACGATTTCGGTGGTGGAGGACCGCCGGGAAGGTTTTCTGCAGTCGGTTCTGGTAGCGCCGATTTCCCGAACGGGCCTCGTCCTGGGCAAGGTTCTGGGAGGGACGACGATGGCCCTGCTGGAGGGGCTGCTTTTCCTGGTTTTCGCCTTCCATCTGGGGATCCCGTTGAGCCTTCAGGCTCTGGTTTCAACCGTGGGGCTGCTCTTTCTGGTTGCTCTGGGGCTGACGGGCCTGGGGTTTGCCATTGCGTGGCGGATGGAGTCGACCGCGGGTTTTCATGCTATTATGAACCTTTTTCTGCTTCCCATGTGGCTGCTTTCGGGGGCGTTTTTTCCGGTGTCGGGAGCGCCGGCCTGGCTGGGCTGGATGATGCGGGTGAACCCGCTGACCTACGGGATGGCCGGTTTGAGGCGCGTGTTGTATATGGAGGCTCCCTTTGAAGCGGGCGACCTCCCTTCGCTGGGGGTCTGTCTGGTTGTTACGGCCCTTTTTGCCCTGGCGACACTGGGCGCATCGGTGGGGATGGTGAGGCGGTTGGAGAGAGGAGGGCGGGGATGAGCGTGCCGATGCGGTATGTTTTTCTGGGAGGCGCGCTGGCCCTTCTGCTGATGGTTACTGTTGGGGGCGTGCTTTTCTGGCGTGAGGTAAAGGCGCTGCAGGCCGGGAAGGGACAGGGCTTGCCGGTGCTGGGGCAGGTTCCGGATTTTTCTTTGGTGGAACGCAGCGGCCAACCGGTGGCGCTTTCCGATCTGATTGGAAAGGTCTGGATTGCCGATTTTATTTTTACCTACTGCGCCGGCCCCTGCCCGCTGCTTTCCACTCAGATGGGGGCGCTTCAGAATCGCTTGAGTGAGATGCCCGATGTCCGGCTGGTTTCGGTTACGGTGGATCCGGAGCGGGATACGCCGGAACTGCTGTCCGATTATTCGCTTCGATACGGTGCGGATAAGGAACGGTGGCTTTTTATAACCGGAGAGAAACCGGCGGTGTACAGGCTGATTCGGGAGGGGTTCCGCGTGGTGGTTGGAGACGAACCGGAGGAGGGTACCGACCAGATTATGCACAGCCTTCGGTTTGCGCTGGTTGACCGGAAGGGGAGGGTCCGCGCCTACTACAACGGGGCCGATCCCGACCTGGCGGACAGGCTGCTGCCGGATGTGCGGACGCTGCTGGAAGAGCGGTAATGAGGAGAAGGATGGGCGTTAGTCCGCTTTGATACCGTATTTGTCCAGGCGGTAGCGGAGCGTGCCCCGGGTGAGCCCGAGGAGCTTGGCCGCGCGTACCTGGTTGCCGCCGGTGACGTCGAGGGCCTGCTGGATCAGATCCTGGTTGAGTTCGTCGAGTACAATGCCCTCCGGGGGGAGGGTAAAGGCGCCGCTTTGAGGTTCGGCTGCGATCGCTTCCCGCTGGTTGAGCAGGAGAAACTCGAGGTGTTCCGGTTTTAAGGTGTCGTCCTCTTCGAGAAGGACGATGCGTTCGATGGCGTTTCGCAATTCCCGGACGTTGCCCTTCCAGTCGTATTTGAGGAGGCGTTTTGAGGCCTCCGAATGAATCTTGGGCACCGGCTTTCCGAAGGTGCCGCTGAATTCCTGGAGGAAGCGTTCGGTAAGGGGAATAATGTCTTCCCGCCGTTCGCGCAGGGGAGGGATGTGGATGGTGGCGACGTTGAGACGGTAGTAGAGGTCTTCCCGGAAGTCCCCCAGATCCACAGCCTTTCGAATGTCTTTGTTGGTGGCCGCAACAATGCGAACGTCGACCTGGACATTTTTATTGCTCCCCAGGCGGTAGAACGACCTTTCTTCCAGCACCCGAAGGAGCTTGATCTGATTGTCGAGCCCCAGTTCGCCGACCTCGTCCAAGAAGAGCGTTCCGCCGTCTGCGGATTCGAATTTGCCGGGACGGGCCTGACCGGCGCCGGTGAAGGCGCCTTTTTCGTAGCCGAAGAGTTCGCTTTCGACCAGGTCTCTGGGCATCGCTCCACAGTTGATGGGGATAAAGGGGCCGTCGGCCCGGATCCCCTTGTAGTGGATGAGCTTTGCTATAATTTCCTTACCGGTGCCGCTCTCCCCTTCGATGAACGCCGTGGTGGTTTCGCTTTGGGCAATGCGTTCCGCCAGGCGGATGGCCTTTTTGAAGGCCTGGCTTTCGGCGACGATCCGGTCGAAGTCGATGGCTTCCATCTGCGCCGTGCGCAGAAGCTGAACTTCGCGACGAAGCCGGACGGTTTCGAGGGTCTCCCCAATGAGCAGGCGGAGTTCATCGGCGTTAAAGGGCTTGGTGATATAATTCCGCGCGCCCGCTTTCATGGCGCGCACGGCGGTCTCAATACTGCCCTCGGCGGTGATCATAATGGCTGCGATGTCGGGATTGATTTTTTTGATGCGTGTGAGAGCTTCAATCCCATCGATGCCGGGCAGCCCGATATCTAAGAGAATGAGATCGGGGTTTTCCCGTTCCGCCAGCTCTACGCTCTCTTCCCCGTTGATTGCCGAAACCACAGCATAGCCTTCGTCGGAGAGGACTTTTTCCAGCATGGTGCGAATGGCCAGATCGTCATCTACGACAAGAATCTTGTGTTTCATGGCGCCTCTGAGCCCCGAGCGGATACGGTTTGTGGAACCCAACAGCCGTTAAATAGTTAGAATAAAAGCCGTTTATACGGCCTTGTCAAGGGATTTCTTCTGGATGTTGAACCGATGGATAGAACCGGCCGTCCGGTCTGTGGATGAGGCCGTTTGCGGCACTGCGAACCGCGAGATTTTGCGAGATGACTGAACGCTGGATGGTGTTTTTAAGCTGCCTGGTCTGGCTGACAGGCTGCAGCCTCCTGGACCGGCAGAAAGACCCCCAGATCCTGGATGTCCGTACAAATCGAGACGCCGATGCATCGGTTGGGCGGGGCCAGAAGATCCAGATTGTTCTTGTGACGGAAGATCCGGATAACGATGAACTCGATTTCCTCTGGATCGCCACGGGTGGAAGGTTCACAAAGAGCGGGCGGGATACCTTAGTGGACCTCTTCCAGGATTCGGTTGCGGTCGAATGGCAGGCCCCCAGCGAAGTGGGGATGTACGATCTCTCCGTGGAGGTGAGCGATGGCAAGTCCGGGGAGGTCGTGACCTCTTCCCTGCGGATGATCGTTACGCAGGGCCCTCCGGTGGCCGATGCGGGAGAGAACCTCCTGCTGTCGTACAACGATACGTTGCGGGTGATGCTGGATGGAACGGGCAGCAACGATCCGGATAAGGACGATTTGCGCTTTATCTGGCGGCAGGTGAAGGGCCCCAGGGTTAGCATCCAGCCCAGCGGGGGGGAGGCCCCGTCTTTTCGGGCGGTCGCACCGGCGGATTACGTTTTTGTGCTCCAGGTAAGGGACGATGTGGTGGACACGACAGGGGCGGTTACCAGCGGTTCGGATACGGTTACCATACGCGTGAGTGACCGCGGGGGACGGGGCAGGTAAGGGAGCTGGGAACCGGAGGGCGAGCTGGAGCAGGCGTGCGACCTGCTCCTTTTTGTTTGGGATCGGAGGAGGCCGTGTGCGCATGTCGGTGAATTCGATCTACCTGACGGTTGAAAAGGCCGCTCACCTCACAGGCGCGATGCTGCTGATGGTTGGGGTGGCCCGCCTTCTTGGGGATGTGGCGCTGGACGACTATGCCTATGTGATTTCGCTGACAGCCCTTTTTGTGCCGATCCTGGATGTTGGGCTGAACAACCGGGTGATCAAGGCGGTGGCTTCGGGAGGGCCGGAGGGCAGGGCTGCGGCTACAGACGCTGTGGCGTTCAAGCTGGCCCTGGCCCCTGTTGCGCTGGTGGTGATGGGAGCGGTGGCCTGGGGCTCGGGCCAGCCGCCGGAGATTCTGGCTGCGGTGCTCTTAGTGGGGGGCTCTACCGTGGCGATGAGCCTGGGCGACGCGGTCAATTCGGTTTTTAAAGGGTTGCAGCGGCCGGTTTACAGCGTGCTTCTGGTGGGGGGACTGAACGTGCTGCTGTTTGGGACCGCTGTGTGGGCGATGACGTCCGGACGGGGTCTGGTGGGTGTGGGGGCGTGCTACCTCCTGTGCCGGAGCGGGTATCTGGGCGCCGCTCTGGGTCTGATCGGCCGTGTGTCTCCGGACCTGTATCCCGCTTTTCGGCCGGCGTTCCGGAAGGATCTGATTCTGCAGGGGCTGCGCCATTTGCCCGCGATTTATTTTCTGGGGAATTTGTTGAATCTCAATTATATCACGACCTATCTCATGGTGGGCGAAGCTGGCTCGGGACAGTTCGCTATCGGATACCGGCTGGCTGTGGCGCTATGTGTGCTGGCTACCGCCAACTTAGAGGCGATCCTGCCGGCATTGACGCGCCGTTTTCAAGAGACAGTGGATCTGAAAGGGAGCCTTGTCCGGGCGTTCTGGACGCTTCTGGGGGTGACGCTTCTGGGGGTGGGCCTTGTTCAGGTGGGGGCACGGCCGGTTACGGTATGGGTCTTTGGGGCCGGGTTTGAACCTTCGGTGGCGGCGGTTCGGGTTCTGGCGTGGACGGCGCCTCCTTTTGCGCTTTGCGGACTGGCGCATACGGCGCTGCTGGCGATGGACCGGGGTGGCAGAGGGATGCTGGCGATGTTGGCCCTGCTGGTGGTGGGCACGGGGCTGGGTCTTGCAGCGGTCCGGTTCTGGGGAGCCGAGGCGGCGGCGCTGGCGCCCACGATTACCGGGTGCGTGTTTGCGGGGATTTTATGGGGAATGGTTTGGAAGGCAGTGAAGCGTGAAGAATGAGAAAAGAGGTGTGCTCAAAACAGGCTGAGTTGCTCTTCGGCGGGTTTCTGCACCAGGGGGAAGAGGCGGCGGAATTCGGCGTCGTCGAAGAGGCTTCGAAAGCGTCCGGCCATGTCGTGCAGTCGCCTGAGGAGGTAGTCCCGGTCTTCGTCACCGGCATAGGTTTCGGTCCGGGCGAGGCTGCCGTCGGTTTTCTGGTAGACGGCGATTTTGTCGCCTACTTTGCAGCCTCTGGCCGCAGCGGCCAGGCGGCGCAGGTTGGGGTTGGAGAAGGTTTTTTCCGTGATTCTCTCCCAGCGGCAGAATGCTTCCGGTGGGATCTGGCCTTCCCGGAGGCGTGTGGCCAGATCGAGGTAGCAGGCCGAGGCTTCCCGCAGCTTTCCATTGACGAGGAGGCGGGCGAGCTGTTCGATAAAGCTGCGGAAGATGCGTTCGTCGCGCCGGCTTCTAAGGCTGCTGCCTTTGACGGTTAGGGTGTCGTCGTATCCGATCAGGATGTAGTTTTTGGCCTTGAGGCTGACCATGCCCCGGTAGCGCCCGTCGTGGGAGAGGTGGATGCCCTTAGGGAGTTCCTCGGAGATGGCTTCGATAAACCGGTGTTCTCCCTTTTCGTTTTCAATTCGGGGAGGGATAACGAAGTAGACGCCGTCGGTGTCGACTTCGATGATTTTGGCTCCGCCCTCCTGGAGGCGCTCCACAAGCTGCCGGGCGATCTTCTGGCCGATGGCGGTGACCCGTTCTGCGGCGGCGTAGTCGTTAAAGTTGGCCCGGCCGTAGGCGAGGTACCCGTAGAAGGAGTTGATGAGGATTTTGTAGCTGCCCTGCAGGCCGTCCCAGTATGCCTGTTCGGCTTCGTCTGCGGCCTCACGATGCCGGGCTTTGGCGTCGAGCCGCCTCCGGGTGAGGCGCTCCAGCATGGGAAGAAAGGCGTTTTCGGTATCGGCGGCGGGGCGGATGTCGTAGGTGAGCATGATGGACGGGTAGAGGCTTTCAACATCGGCCTTGACCACCTGGCTGAAGATGCCGGAGGCGAAGATCTGGGTGTAGCCGCCGCCGAAGGGTTTGGACTCGCGGGGGCGGGGCACGGCCAGATCCCGGCGGAGGTAGACGCCGACCATGAGGGCGTTGATTTTTTCTCCCGGACCGGTGATGGCCGTATCCTGGAAGCTGTAGGGAAGGATCTGGGTCTGATAGAATTCGGTGGGGACCACGAGTTCGCTGAGCACGCGTGTGTCGCGCACGTCGTCCAGGGCGTATTGGGTGAGGCGGTCCGGATCTTCATGCCAGATGCGGGAGATGTTTTCGCCTTCCACGAAGACCCGGCCCTTCCGCTCTAAGCCGAGGGCGCGGACCGCATTTTTGAGGCCATAGCTTTCCAGGCGCCCGCCCACGTCGTAGCGCTGGACCTGTTGCAGGGTGTCGATGATATGGCGGCCGTGTATGTAGGAAGGACGAAAGTTGGGGTTCCGGCCGCCGACTTTGTAACGGCGCAGGCCGTGGCCCACTTTGAGTTCGGACCCATCGCGGCCCCAGGTGAGGGGCACTTTGAGACGTTCGGCCCGGGTGTTGATATAGGGTAGGTCGAAGTCGAAGAGGTTGTGGCCCTCGATCACGTCGGGATTTCGATCGGCGATGCGGTGATTGAGCTGCTGTAAGAGTTCGGCCTCGGACATGTCCTGGCCGCTGAGGATTTCCTCGTAGCCCTGGCTGTCGGAGAGGGCGATGAGGATGATTTTCGCACCGGAAGCCTGCGGGTCCAGGGTGAGGGTTTCGATGTCGAGCTGGAGGCGGTGGATTTCGCCGTATCTCATCCTGTGAAAGAGGGTGCGGCCGGAGAGCAGGAGGTGCTGGCGGACGGGGTTGTTGAGGCTGAAGTGGGCGATGCCGTCTTCGGAGAGGCGTCCTCTGGCCTCCAGGAAGTCGAACCAGGTATGGAAGTGGGCGCGAAAGCGAAATTCTCCCCCTCCTTTAAGGGAGATGACTTCCCGGATGCCGGAGAGCCCGGCGCGATTGCACTCCTCGGGGGCTTCCACAAGCAGCCACGGGGAGAAGGGTTCGGTTTGCTGGCCGTCCCGGGTGTAGAGGACCATCCGATTGCCGCCGACGAGTTCGACGGCAAGGATAGGGGTTTGACCGTCCATCAATTTGCTAACTCTCCTGTGAGCCTGAGCTTTACTGCAATTTAGGGTATCAAAATATAGCCAATTTTCAGGCGGGTGAAAAGGGTTTTCGGCCCTGCGATCTCGGGTTGCGAGAAGTGAGAAATGGCCCTATATTACACTCCGTTTAACAGGGGATAGACGATGAACCGACTCGATCCTGTTTCCGGACAGCTTGTGGCGAGGCACCTCCCTTCCCGCTGGGCGCTTTATTTGCGGGGGGGAACGTGGGCCGTTCTGGGGCTGGCCCTTCTTGGGTCGGTCTGGCTGGGGCTGCACCTGGAGGCCAATCTGACCGATTCTACCGCCCGGGCGCTGGCCGAACTCCCGTTGCTGCTGCTGCTGCTGGATCTGTGGGTGCTGGGCATGGCGCTGTTTAGAAACTCGGAGCGCACGCCTCTTCGGGTGCCGGCCAAAACGCCCCCGATTCTGGCGGCGTTCCACCTGGGGCTGTGGCTGTGGGGGCGCTACCTGACCTCTTTCGAGGTGTTCTACCGCCTGGAACCGGCCGACGCGCTGGGGGGGCTCTACGTGGTTCGGAAAGGAATTGCCGCGCTCCTGGGACTGCTGGCCCTGCTGGCTCTGGGCGCGGCGTTTTTTGAGGCGCGGCTGGTGAACTGGGTGCTGATTTCGGAGGATACGGCGGCCGTTGGGGAAGGGGAAGCGCCGGACGCGGCTTCGGAGACCGATATGCCGGCGGGACCGGAGCACGTTTATGAGGCGCAGGTTATTCTCCACAATTTAGGCTATGATGTGGGGGGGATCGACGGGGAGATGAAGGAGGCCTGCCGCGACGCTCTGCGGCGGTTCCAGATGGTATGTGGACTGCAATCTACCGGCGAGGTGACGGTTTTGACGATGATCGAGCTGCGAAACCGGTGGTCCGGCCGGGAAGCGCCGCCGCCGGGACAGTCGGTAAAGGCCCTGTCCGGACATGTGGCCCGGCGTGCGGGTGAGCGTGTTGCGGCCTGGTGGCGGGGGCGGAAGGCGTAGGTGATCGCACAGAGATGCTATGGGGCTGAGATTGGAATAGAAATCTCAGCCCCACTTCTTTAGTCTCCGCCGTCGAGACGAATGACATCGGAGGGGAGCTTCAGCCGGAACCGGTCATCGGAGGCGCCGGCATTGATCTGCCGGCGTGTGATTTCAATCTGGATCCGGTTGTCGCCCTGAATGATTTCGATTCGACGAGGGAGGATGACCCCGTTTTCGTCCCGGTAGTCGCCCAGTGTGCGGCGCGACAGGATGCCGCCCTGGGGAGCGTGGATCTGTTCTTCCAGCAGGGTGGCCGTCTGCCGATCGAGCCAGATGAGACGGGTCCAGAGGGGGGCGCGAAGCTCGAGGAAGAACCGCTCGTCCTCGATTTCAAACCGGACAATACGGGGCCTGTCGAGCGGGGAGAGGTTGGGAAGGCCGAGGATGGCGCGGCGGGTGTCGTAGTATTCGAGATTGACGCCGGTAATGCGGTGGAGGACCTCACCGGGGGGGCCGTCTAAGTAGCGGTTGTCTCTGGGCAGGTAGAGGTAGAGAGAGTCGTTCACGCCAAGGGCGGAGAGGATGCCGATGCCGAGAGGCCCCCTGACGTCGAGTTTAAGTGCGCCCGGAGACCGATAGAGGAGGAAGGCGGAGGCCTTCTGCCGCACGCCGTTGATGCGAAGGGTTACTTTGGCTCTGGCCTCCAGATCGCGGAGGCCCTCTGTGCGCTGGGAGACGATGCGGAGGAGATCGGAGGCATTTAAAATAGGGCCAGCAGCAGGCGGCCGGGGTGGGGTAGTGGCGCAGGCCGAAAGAAAAAGGAGGAGCGCGCACAGGAGACGCGCCCGACCGCCCTGTTGCCCGCCGGCAGCGCGGACTGCCCTGCCAACCTGCCGGGTCGATGTCATTCAGGGCCTACCGGGGCGTCGCCGACGGGTGCGGTAAAGGTCTGGAGTTTCTGCTGGATGGTCTTATTGTCCGGGGCGAATTGGGAAGCGCGTTCCCAGTGCCGGCGCGCCCTGTTGAGGTCGCCCAGGGCGCGGGCAGCATCGCCGGCATGGTCGTGGATTACCGACAGGTTTTCATGCAGGTAGGCCCGGCGTCGGTCGTCGGCGAGCTTTTGGAGCTCACCCTCTTCCGTTTTCAGGGCGCGTTCCAGATATTCCATGGCTTTGCCGTACTTCCCCTGCTGGTAGTAGACCCACCCCATGCTGTCCAAGTAAGCGCCGTTTTCGGGCTTGGCCTTGAGCGCACGTTCGATATAGCTCTGGGCTTCGTTGAGACGGATGCCTTTTTCGGCGAGCATGTAGCCCAGGTAGTTGAGCGCATGGTGGTTGTCGGGATCTATGGACAACAGGCGCTGGAATTTCACCACGGCATCGTCAAAACGCCCGGCGCGTTCGTAAGTCTGCGCCAGTTCGATGAGGGTGCGGCGGAAGAGTTCGGAATTGTCGCCGGTACTGTCAAGCAGGGTCTTGAAGACGGGGATGGCTTCTTCCCACGCTTTTTCAAGTACATACGTGCGTCCCAGCTCAAAGCGGTAGTCGGGCCGGGATGGGTCGGCCTTCGAGGCCCGGGCGTAGACGGTCCGGGCGTCTGCCATGCGGTCGGTTGTGCTGTAGATCCACCCCAGCTTAAAAACGATCCGGGGATAGAGGGGGGAAGCCGTCGGGGCTTTTTCGTAGAGGGACTGAAAGACTTCCAGGGCCTTGTCCTTCCGGTTCTGGGAGAGGTAGGCGTCGCCGATGCCGAGCCAGTATTCGGCCTTGGGTTCCTGGCTGTATGCCCGCTGAAAGGCCGCCCTGGCCTCATCGGGACGGTTGGTGTTCAGGAGCAGATGGCCCTTCTGGCCCAGGAGGTCGTGCCGGTCCGGGTCGCTCTGGAGGAGGTGATCCAGGAGGGTTTCGGCGCGGCTGTATCGAAGGGCTGTGGTTTTCGGCTCGGTTCCAGGCCGTCGGGCCAGGATCATGGAAAAACTGGCCAACCGTTCAACAAAACCGGTATCCAGGGGCGCTTCTGAGAGCAGGCGCTCCACATAGGTATCGGAGTCGTAGATGCGGATGAGCTGCCCCCACAGGGGGCCTGTGCGGCGATCCATCCGGCCTGGAAAATGGGTGAGGGCCTCTCGAAAAATGCCTGCGGCCTTAAGGGTATCTTCGGTGGACAGGGCGATGCGGCCAAGGCTCCTCCAGGCGTCAAGCTGCCGGGGATCCTCAATAACGATTTGGCGGTAGAGGGGCGCTGCGCGTTCGGGGGCGTTGTTGCGCAGGTAGGTTTCGGCGGCAAAGAGTTTCCCCCGGTTGTCCAGGCCGGGGAAGGTCAGGACACGGTCTACCGTTCGGAGGATATCGGACCGGCGATTCTGTGCGGTGTAGATTTTCAGAAGCCCGTCGTATGCTCTTAGCGGATTTGGGGCGAGGCGGGTGATGGCTTCGAGCTGTTTTACGGCCGAGACGGTATCCTTCGGGCCTTCGATGAGGGCATTGTAAAGGTACAACCGGTTCTCCAGGTTGCGGGGCGCCAGATGGACAGCCAGGCGGGCCGGGACGACCGCCTCGGAGAAGCGCCGGAGGGCATTGAGGTTGCGGCTGAGGGCGCCGTAGAGCGTGGCGGATGTGGTATCGGCGGAGACGGCAGCGTAAAGCGCTTTGACGGCCTCTTTCCGCTGTCCCTTCATCTCGAAAAGTTTGGCATCGATAAAGTAGCCCAGGGCGTCCGGGTTGGGCGGGGGGGTACGCACGGGCCGCAGGGCGATGGGAGGAGGCTGCGAGGCGGCACAGCCGATTAGAAGAAACAGGAAAATCAGGCGCTTCATTTTTTATCCTTTTTGGGAGGCCCGGATTTTCGGCGCTTCAGGTCCCAGACGAGTTCGGCGCGACCCAGATCGTCTTCCTGAGATTGGACAACGAGCTTGAGGAATTTGGTCTTTTCGGTGACCACCGGCCGGTCCTGGAAATCTTTACCGGGGAAAAAGAATTTCAGGAGCTTTTCGTGTCCGGTGTAGACGATTTCGGACGGGGCCTCCAGATAGATATGTTCTTTGTATCCAGGCATTCCGGTATAGGTTCCAAAAACATCCGTCACTTCGGCCTGGCGGCCGGGCAGTGTGATTTCGAGGGCTTCAAGGGGATAGAAGGCACCCTGGTCTACCTGAGCCGGTTCGTAACCGATACCCTCGCTGTCTTCCAGGTAGATGATCCAGCGGTCCAGGTTCAGATAGGCTTCTGCAAAAGGCGTACTCAGCTTCAGGCGTATCAGAATCGCGTCGTCCAGCCGGTTTTGTTCCCTATAGTGGGTCCAGGCCGCTTCTCTGTCTTCGGATTCGTGGGGATAGTGGTCCCAGAGGAGTTCAGATTCGGCCCGGCCCAGGTCGGGGACCATCAGGGTGGCCGCGAGAAGGAGAGGGGATCTGACGACCCGGGTTCCGGAGGACGATCCGGGAATTTGCCGAACCTGTATGTCGGGGCGTTGAATCCCTCCCATCTGTTCCTGACCGAGGGCGTCTATGGGGCGCTGGGTTGGAATGAACCCCCGAATGGTCCAGGTCCGCAGGTAATCGGTATAGGTCCAGGCGTCACCGGCAGACGGAGATCCCGGCAGGGTTACGCGGTAGGCTCTGGTGCGGGTTTGAAAGTCGGGAAAGAGGGGCGTATTGTTGATGTGGTAGAAGGGGATATCGGATACCGGCGCGTCGAGGATGTTGTCTTCCCCTTTCAGGAGTTTGTCGATTCGCTGGACCTGTTTGGGGTCGAGTCCGGCCTTCAAGCTGTCCAGGATTGCGTCGATCCCTTTTCGGACATTTTTCCGGAGTTCGCGGAGTTTCTGGATATCGGGGTGGTGCGCCTGCCAGACCCAGGCCTCACAGGTCTGCTTTCCCCGCTCCCACTGGTAGTCGGCAATCGCCTGCCGGAGCTCCTGAACGTGGCCGGCCAGGGTCGTCTTCTGGGCCTTATCCGCCCTGATGTGTTTGGCCAGTCGATTCGGATCCAGAAGGTCCCTCAGGTCTGCGGCAAAGGTTGGACCGGAGAGAAGAGCTGTAACGACCAGCAGGTTGCAGCAAAAGCGGCTGAAAGAAAGGTAAATCATAGCAAGTTCCTCTGGAGGACAACGGCGCGGACAATCCGAAATTGGATCACTCCCCTTTTTTACGTTTGAAGGGGAAAAAGGTTGCTCCAGAGGGATGGGGGATTTGGTACCATTGTGTGAGAGGGCGACCTGCCGGGTCACCCCTACCTTTCCAGGATCAGTTTGCTGACTTCGGTTTCGACCGGGATCGGGTAGACCCGGTTGAAGCAGGCGGTACAGTACTGGTGGGTGGCGTTGGGCGCAACGTCGAGCATTCCTTTCAGAGAGAGGTAGCCCAGGCTGTCTACGCCGAGGTGTTCCCGGATCTGTTCGACGGTTTTTTTGCTGGCGATCAGTTCGCGTTCGGTCTGGAAGTCGATCCCGTAGTAACAGGGGGAGACGATGGGGGGGCAGCTTACCCGGATGTGGACCTGCCGGGCGCCGGCTTCGCGCAGCATCCGGACCAGGTAACGAAGGGTGGTGCCCCGCACGATCGAGTCTTCAACCACGACCACGCGTTTGCCTCTGAGGATGCCGCGCACCGGGTTGAATTTGAGGCGGACCATGGCCGTGCGGCTGTCCTGGCCGGGTGTGATAAAAGTGCGCCCAACGTAGTGGTTTCGGATGAGTCCGATTTCCAGTTTGATGCCCGACTGGTCGGCATATCCCATCGCGGCCGTGTTGCTGGAGTCGGGAACCGCGATGACGATGTCCGCATCGGCCGGATGTTCGATGGCGAGCTGTTTGCCCAGCTTGCGCCGGGTTTTATCCACGGTGTCGCCAAAGATGATGCTGTCTGGGCGCGAGAAGTAGATGTATTCGAAGATGCAGAAGGCGTAGCGGCCGGTTTCAAAAGGAGAAAAGGTGCGCAGGCCGTTGGCGTCGATTACCACCAGTTCGCCCGGTTCGATGTCCCGGATGTAGCGGGCCGAGATGATATCGAGGGCGCAGGATTCAGAGGCAATGATCCAGCTGTCGCCAAGCTGTCCCAGGCAGAGGGGGCGGAATCCGTAAGGGTCCCGGGCGGCGAGGAGTTTGTCTTCTGTGCAAAGGGCAAGGGAGTAGGCACCCTGTATCTGCCGGAGGGCGTCTGTCACGCGGTCTACGATGTGGTCTTCTCTGGACCGGGCAATGAGGTGGAGGATCAGTTCGCTGTCCGTGCTGGTCTGGAAGATGGCGCCGCCCTCCTGCATATGGCTGCGAAGTTGAGCGGTGTTGGTCAGGTTGCCGTTGTGGGCCACGGCCACGTACCCGTCCCGGCATTCGGCCAGAAAGGGCTGGGAGTTGCACAGGGTGTCGGACCCGGTGGTGGAGTAGCGGTTGTGCCCGATGGCCAGATGGCCGGGAAGCCGATCCAGGATCTCCGGCTCCGAGAAGACGTCGGCCACGTGGCCCATGCCGGTGTAAACGTGCACCCGTTTGCCGTCTCCGGTGGCGATGCCGGTGCTTTCCTCGCCCCGGTGCTGGAGCGCATGCAGCCCCAGTGAGGTCAGCTCGGCCGCATCGGGGTGTCCGTAGATGCCGAAGATACCGCAATAGTGTTTCACATGCTGGTCCATGGCCTCTCCTGGCGTTGAGGGTATAAGGAGGGTGGATGTTCTGTTTACGAGCTGGTGATTGTCTATCCGCGTTGTTTCCTGCGTACCCGCCGGGGTGTGGACCGGGTCCGGGAACGCCGGCTCTTTTTGCGCTGCCGGACAGTTCCGGGGTCACGGTCTTCCTGTTGTGGCGCGCCGCCTTTGACCAGAAGGAAGTCGATCCGGCGGAGTTTGAGGTCGGCCTTCGCCAGTTCTACAACCACCGGGTCGCCTATCTGGAAGACCTTTCCTGTTCGTTCTCCGACCAGGGCGCCTCTGGTTTCCTGGTGGATGTAATAATCGTCTTCAAGGCTGCTGACCCGAACCAGCCCGTCGATCAGGTAGTCGTCAAGCTGGGCGAAGAAGCCCATAGGGCGGACATTGACGATGGTGGCGTTAAACTGTTCGCCGATCCGGCCTTGCAGAAACCGGATCTGTTTGACCTTGATCGCGTCCCACTGGGCCTCCTGGGCGATGACTTCTCGCCGGGTCGCCAGGTCGCCAAGGGCGGGCAAGCGCTCCTGGAGCTGGGCTTTTCGCCCGTCCGTTATGGTCCCCGTTGCCACTTCACGCACCAGGCGGTGGATCAAAAGATCGGGATAGCGGCGAATGGGGGAGGTAAAGTGGGTGTAGCTGTCGCAGGCGAGCCCGAAGTGGCCGATGTTGACGGGGGTGTAGACGGCCTTTTTCATGGAGCGAAGCAGGTATTCGTTCAGCACATCGCCCGCCCGTTTTCCCTGGAGCCGGACGAGAAATTCCTGGATGTCGGCCGGACGGATGCGTTCGATATCCGGGAAACGATGCCCAAAAGCGGCGACCATCCCGGCAAATTCCGCCAGCTTTGCCCGGTCCGGGCGGTCGTGTACCCGGTAGAGGATGGGAACGCCCTGCTCTCCCATCCATCCGGCCACCGTCTCGTTGGCCAGGAGCATAAATTCCTCGATGAGGCGGTGGCTGTTGAGGCGCTCCTGCCGCTGTACGTCGATGGGGTTTCCCGCCTCGTCCAGGACGATTCTGGGCTCGGGGATATCGAAATCGAGCGCTCCCCGGTTGCGCCGGCGCTGGGTCAGATGCCGGCGGAGGGATTCCATTTGCACGAGCATAGGAGCGTGCTGCCGGGCTTCGGCAGAGAGCCCCTGCCGTTTCCCGTCCAGGACGTTTTGGACCTCGCCATAGGTGAACCGCGCCCGGCTGTGGATGACGGATTCGACGATTTCCGAGCCGAGCGGACGCCCGTCGGTGTCCAGACGAATGAGTACGCTTAAGGCCAGCCGGTCTTCGTTGGGGCGGAGGGAGCACAGCCCGCTGGAGAGCCGCTCCGGCAGCATGGGAATAACGCGATCGGGCAGGTAGACGCTGGTTCCCCGGGTGAGGGCTTCGTGATCCAGCGGGGCGCCTTCCCGAACGTAGAAACTCACGTCGGCGATGTGGACGCCCAGACGGAAGGCGCCGTTGTCCAGCGCCTCCAGGGAGACGGCATCGTCGAAATCCTGCGCATCTTCCGGGTCGATGGTGACGCAGACAAGATCCCGAAGGTCAAGGCGATTTGAAAGCTCCGCTTCCGGGATTGCATCGGGGATTTCGTCTACAGCCGCCTGGACGTGGGGAGGAAAAACAACCGGCAGGTCGTATTCTTTGATGATGGCCAGAACGTCGATGCCCGGATCATCCGCATTTCCCAGGACTTCGACGATGCGCCCTTCGGGGTTGGGGTGTTCGGTGGACCAGGCGTCGATCTGGGCAACGACCGTTTGTCCACCTTTTGCACCGCCGGTGTTTTCGGGGGAGATGTAAAAGTCGCGGGTGAGGCGGGGATCGTCGGGTTCCACAAAAGAGAAGCGGCCGTCTGTGCGGTAGGTGCCCACAACCGATTTGACCGCGCGTTCTAAGACGCGGACGACTTCGCCCTCGGGCTGGCTGCGGCGGCCCCCCCGGCGGATGAGGCGGACCACGACCCGGTCTGCGTGGAGGGCCGTGCCCAGGCCGGAGGCGCCGACGAAGATGTCGGACCCTCCGGTTTCGCGGGCCACAAAACCGAATCCGTCGGGGTTGACGCTGAGCCTCCCGACGGCCAGGTTGAGCCTGTCCGGGGGACCGTACCGGTTGCCGCGAAGCCTGACGAGGGCGCCTTCCCGTTCGAGCTGCCGGACGAGGCGGCGAAAGTCCCGGTAGGCCGCTTCGGGCACGCGCAACGCCTTAGCTAGTTCCCGGAGTTTGAGGGGACGCTCTTGCTGGATATAGGAGAGGACTTTATCTCGGGATAGGGGCATGGTGAATATCCCATCCCGATCTGGAAAGGAGCGGGGGGGAACCGGCGTTGTTGAACAGAGCCTTTTTCTCCTGTTGCTCTTTGCTTGCATTGAGAGGATAAAATTCTTTACTTTAAGTCCGGCGATTCGAGCCATTTCAAATATAAAGAAACGGCGAGAAAAATCAATGTAAAAGGCCGGGAGAAGGAGGTGATAGCGGAGGAAGGGTCCGAGTTGCAATAGATTAAAGGATTCCTATGTGTCTCGATTCTTGCGATATATCGAACCCCGCCCTATTTTGAGGAGGTTGCTATGAAACGTCTGATTGCTGCTGTGGTGTTACCGGCATTTGTGCTGTCGCTTCATATGCCCCTGTTTGCCCACTGTGAGATCCCCTGTGGGATATACGGGGACGATGCACGTTTTGCCGCGATCGCGGAAGACCTCACGACGATTGAGAAGTCTATGAAGTTGATTGTTGAACTTTCGGCCGATCCCCAGAAGAATATGAACCAGCTGGTGCGCTGGGTGAACAACAAGGAAAGCCATGCAAACCACATCCGCGAGATCGTGGCCCAGTATTTTCTGGCACAGCGGATCAAGGCTCCATCCACGGACGCGAACGAGGCCCATCAGGCGTACACGCAGAAGCTGGTCTTGCTGCACCAGATGATCGTAAGCGCGATGAAGTGCAAGCAGACCACCGATTTGACGCATGTGAAGAAGCTCACGGATCTGCTGCACGAATTCCAGCATCTCTACGAAAAGAAGTAGGAGGTCGGGATGTGGGCCTGTCTCGGAGCGGCGAGATAGGCCCGAAAAACCCGGATTTGAGGGGCACGGGCGTCTGTGTACAAAATAAGGTAGATTTTTCTTGCCAAACAGAGAGCGCTTTTATATATTGTTCAGGTGTTAGCACTCAACACAAGAGAGTGCTAACAGCGCTGTGACGAAACGTTATAACCTGGTCAGTATGACCCCAAACTTCCCGTATTTAAAAGGAGGGTAGGGACATGGCAGTAAAGGTCAAACCGCTGAGCGATCGCGTCCTGGTTAAGCCTGAGGAAGAGGAGGAGCAGGTCAAGGGAGGGATTATCATTCCCGATACGGCCAAAGAGAAGCCGCAGCGGGGCAAGGTGGTGGCTGTGGGGGACGGTAAGGTGGACGATTCGGGCAAAAAGATCGCCCTGTCCGTCAAGTCGGGCGATCTGGTGCTTTACGGAAAGTACTCCGGCACCGAGGTACAGTTAGACGATGAGGAGCACCTGATTATGTCGGAAGGCGATATTCTGGCGATCATCGAAAGCTAATCCTATTGTGACGATTTTGCAGGCCAATTCAGGAGGAGGAAGATATGCCGAAGCAGATTGAATTCGATGTTGCGGCCAGAGATGCGCTGAAGCGGGGTATGGACAAGCTGGCCGATGCGGTAAAGGTGACGCTGGGGCCGAAAGGGCGGAATGTGGTCCTGGACAAGAAGTTCGGTTCTCCCACCATCACCAAAGACGGCGTGACCGTTGCCAAGGAAGTTGAACTGGAGGACCCCTACGAGAATATGGGGGCGCAGATGGTCAAAGAGGTGGCTTCCAAGACCTCCGATGTGGCCGGCGACGGGACCACGACCGCAACCGTACTGGCGCAGTCGATTTTTCGAGAGGGGCTGAAGAACGTTACCGCCGGGTCCAACCCGATGGACCTGAAGCGGGGGATTGACCGGGCTGTTTCGGCCGTGGTCAGGGGGATTCAGGATTTGAGCAAGCCGGTTTCCGGACACAAAGAGATTGCCCAGGTGGCCACCGTTTCCGCCAATAATGACAAGGCGATTGGAGAGCTGATTGCCGAGGCGATGGAGAAGGTGGGCAAGGACGGGGTGATTACGGTGGAGGAGGCCAAGAGCATCGAGACCGGCCTGGATGTGGTGGAGGGGATGCAGTTCGATCGGGGTTACCTGTCGCCCTATTTTGTGACCGATCCGGACAATATGGAGGCGGTCTTAGAGGATGTCCACATCCTGATCTTTGACAAGAAGATTTCGGCGATGCGGGATCTGCTGCCGATCTTAGAGAAGATCGCGCAGACGGGCCGGCCGCTGTTGATTATTGCCGAAGATGTGGAGGGTGAGGCCCTGGCCACGCTGGTTGTGAATAAGATCCGCGGTACGTTGCGGGTGGCGGGGGTGAAGGCGCCGGGCTTTGGCGATCGGCGCAAGGAGATGCTGGAAGATGTCGCGATCCTGACCGGCGGGCGGGTGCTGTCGGAGGATGCGGGCTTCAAGTTAGAGAATGCCACCACCGCCGATCTGGGCCAGGCCAAGCGGGTCACGATCGACAAGGACAATACGACGATTATCGAAGGCGCAGGCGGGTCTGCGGATATCCAGGGCCGGGTGAACCAGATCCGGCGGCAGATCGAGGAGACGACCTCCGACTACGACGGGGAGAAGCTGCAGGAGCGGCTGGCCAAGCTGGCCGGCGGGGTGGCGGTGATCAACGTAGGCGCGGCGACCGAGACGGAGATGAAGGAGAAGAAGGCGCGGGTGGAGGATGCGCTGCACGCCACGCGCGCGGCCGTGGAGGAGGGGATCATCCCCGGGGGCGGCGTGGCCTTTATCCGGGCGCTCGGGTCGCTGGAAAAGGCCCGCAAGGACGCTCGCGGCGACGAGAAGATCGGGGCGGATATCGTCCGACGCGCGCTGGAGGAGCCGCTGAGACTGATTGCGGACAACGCCGGTGTGGAAGGCGCTATTGTGGTACAGAAGGTGGCCGCAGGCGAGGGCGCCTTCGGGTTCAACGCCGATTCGGAACAGTACGAAGATATGGTGAAGGCCGGTGTACTGGATCCGACCAAGGTGGCCCGCACGGCGCTGGAGAATGCGGCCAGCATCGCCGGGCTGCTGCTGACCACCGAAGCGGTGGTGGCGGATATTCCGGAAGAGGAGAAAGCGCCGCCGGCCCCTCCGGGCGGCGGGATGTACTAAAAAGTAGAAGGTGCAACAAAAAAGGGGTGGCGCCGGATGGCGCCACCCCTTTTTTGTGTTTTTCGAGCGCCCTAATCTGCGGCGACTTCGTGGTTTACGCCGGAGCAGAAGGCTTCGTAGTCGATCAGTTCGGTAACCGACGGGTTGTCTCCGCATACCGGGCATTCCGGGTTGCGGCGGATCTTGAAGGTTTTGAAGCTCATGGCGAGGGCGTCGTACATCAGGAGCTTGCCGATGAGCGGTTCGCCCTGACCCAGGATGAGCTTGACCGTTTCCGTGGCCTGGATCAGGCCCACCGTGCCCGGTAGCACGCCCAGTACGCCGGCTTCGGCGCAGGAAGGGGCGAGTTCGGCGGGAGGCGGTTCGGGGTAGAGGCACCGGTAGCAGGGGCCTACCGAATCGCAGGGAAAGATGGTGACCTGGCCGTCGAAGCGGAAGATGCTGCCGTCTACGAGCGGCTTTCGGGTGAAAACAGAGGCGTCGTTGATGAGGTAGCGGGTGGGGAAGTTGTCGCACCCGTTGACCACGATGTCGTAGTCTTTGATGATTTCCATGACATTTTCGGAGGTGAGGTATTCCACGTAGGGAATCACGTTGCACCCCGGGTTGAGGTCCCGCAGCGTCTCATAGGCGGAGATGGCTTTGGGCCGTCCCAGATCGGAGGTGCCGTGCAGGATCTGGCGCTGGAGGTTGGTAACGTCAACCACGTCGGCGTCGACGATGCCCACGGTGCCCACGCCGGCCGCAGCCAGGTAGAACCCCGCCGGGCTTCCAAGGCCGCCGGCGCCGATCAGCAGCACCTTCGCGTCGAGGAGTTTGCCCTGCCCTTTTTCCCCCACTTCCGGGACGAGGAGGTGCCTGGAGTATCGCTGGACCTCGGCCTTGCTGAGGGCTCTGTCCCGGTCCTGCGGGAGGCCCAACTCGACCCAGGCGTCGTACCCTCCCTCAATGTAGGCGACATCGGTGTAGCCCATGTTCTGAAGGTCGCGGGCTCCCAGCGGTCCCTGGTTTTCGTCGCCGTAGACCAGGATGGGTGTGGCCCGATCATTGGACCTGCCCTCTATCTGGAGTTCGAGAAATCCCCGGGGCAGGTTCTCTGCGCCCGAAATGTAGCCCGCTGCGTAGTCTTCCCGTTCCCGGACGTCTAAGAGCAGGATGCCGTTCCCGTCCTGAAGGCGCTGCTGCGCCTGCTGAGGGGAGATCCCCCGGACTTCGGATTTGACTCTGGCAATAAGATCGTCGAATGCAGTACCCATGCTGTGCCCCCTTGAGAAGCGTGTGCTTGAAAAGTTCCGGATAAATGTATTGAATTTTAAATGCAAGCGACGTTCAGGAGACGGTAATCTGCGGGCCACCGTCGTCCTGGTCGGCCACCTGCTCGACCACTTTTTGTGCGATGTCCAAGAAGGTCCGGGCTTCCTCGGCGCCGGCGGCGGTCACCGGATTTCCGCTGTCTCCGCCTTCACGGATGTCGAGGACGATGGGGATCTGGCCCAGGAGTGGAATGCCGAAGAGGTCGGCGATTTTTTCACCTCCGCCTTCTCCGAAGATGGGGGCCCGGTCTTTGCAACAGGGGCAGATGAAGTAGCTCATGTTTTCGACCACACCCAGGATGGGGACATCCACTTTCTGGAACATGGCGATGCTGCGCCGGACGTCTTCCAGCGCCACATCCTGGGGGGTGGTGACGATCACCGCGCCGCTTAAGGGGATCGTCTGGGCAAGGGTCAATTGGGCGTCGCCGGTGCCGGGGGGGAGATCGATCACGAGGTGGTCGAGTGCGCCCCAGGTGACGTCGAGGAGAAACTGCTGAATGATCTTGCCCACAATGGGGCCGCGCCAGATGACCGGGGTGTCTTCTCCAGCGATGAAGCCAAGCGACATCAGCTTGACGCCGTAGTTTTCCAGGGGAATGATTTTGCCGTCGACGGCCTCAGGCTGGGCTTTAACGCCCATCATCATGGGAACGTTGGGGCCGTAGATGTCGGCATCGAGGAGGCCAACAGCGTTTTCCAGTTTGGCCAGCGCAATGGCGAGGTTGACGCTGACGGTGGTTTTGCCAACGCCTCCTTTGCCGCTGGATACGGCGATGGCGTGCCGGACTTCTGGAAGAAGCTGAGGCTGCTGGGGGCCGGGCTGCAACGGCGTCATGGACAGACTCCCTGAGGGCGAATGCGGATTGCGGAATGCGGATTGCGGAATGAAGGATTTTAAATCCGCAATCCGCAATCCGCAATCCGCAATTACGTTTTGGAGAGGGCTTTCTCTTTCTTCCTGTAGAGAGGCGAGATTTCTCGCAGACGGTTGACTTCTGCGATGACGCGGTCGGCCACGTAGTCGACCTCTGTTTCGGTATTGAAGCGGCCCAGGCCGAATCGGAGGCTGCTCTGGGCCAGGTCGTCAGCCACGCCGAGGGCACGGAGGACGTAAGAGGGTTCCAGCGTGGCCGATGTGCAGGCCGATCCGGAAGAGAGGGCGATTTCGCCCAGTCCCATCAAGAGGCTCTCGCCGTCGACGCCCGCGAAGCTGAGGTTGAGGTTGCCGTCGAGCCTCTGGTCGGGATGGCCGTTTAGGGAGATCTGGTCGAGACCGGCGGTGATTTTTTCCTTGAGACGGTCCCGCAGCCTCCGGATACGCGGGCCTGCGGTTTCGGCGGCGGCGATTTCACAGGCTGCCCCCAGGCCGACGATTCCCGGCACGTTCAGGGTGCCCGAGCGCATGCTCCGCTCGTGGCCTCCGCCGTCCATCTGGGCGACAAGCCGCACGCGCGGGCGGCTGCGCACATAAAGCGCGCCCACGCCCTTGGGACCGTATATTTTGTGGGCGGAAAGGGAGAGGAGGTCAATGCCCATCGTGTCGACCTGAATCGGGATATTGCCCACGGCCTGGGTGGCGTCTGTGTGAAAGAGGACGCCCCGTTCTTTGCAGATCAAGCCGATGTCGGCGATCGGCTGCAGGGTTCCGATTTCGTTGTTGGCGGCCATGATGGAGACGAGAACCGTGTCTTTTGTGATGGCCTCGGCCACGGCCTCCGGGCTGACCCACCCGCAGGGATCGACCAGCAGGACAGTGACCCTGAAGCCCTGCCGCTCCAGCGCCTTTAAGGGATCGAGAACGGCGTGGTGTTCGGTGGCCTGGGTGACGATGTGCCCCTCGCGGTGCAGGGCGGCCACGCCCTTGATGGCCAGGTTGTCGGCCTCGGTTGCGCCGCTGGTGAAGATGATCTCCTTGGGCTTTGCGTTGATGAGCGAGGCGATCTGCTCCCGGGCGTTGTCCACCGCGGCTTCGGCGGTCCACCCGAAGGTGTGCGTGCGGCTGGCCGCGTTTCCGAAATTCCGGTTGAAATAGGGAAGCATCGCTTCCAGCACCCGCTCGTCCACGGGTGTGGTGGCATGACAGTCCATGTAGATGGGGGTTTTGACCGCCACGGAGATTCCTTTTGTACTCTGGGTGGGGCGAATAGGCGGGCGAGGTAACCTCGCCTCTGCGGGGTGGATGATCAGGGCGTCTGAATTGTGAATATACCCAACTTTAACGTTAACGTCAAGGTCTTTCCAGAGATACTTGTAATATAAATATAAACAAATGATTATATCAATTATTGTCGTCTTGAAAGAGGGCTTTGACAAAGGCTTCCGCGTCGAAGTCTGTGTAGTCGTCCGGGCCTTCTCCGAGGCCGATCAGGCGGACGGGAAGGCCGAGTTCATCGGCGATGGCGATGACGACTCCTCCCTTCGCGGTGCCGTCGAGTTTGGCCAGGACCAGGCCGGTGATCTCCAGGTCGGTGTGGAACTGCCGGGCCTGGGCAACGGCGTTCTGGCCGGTGGTGGCGTCGAGTACCAGGAGGATTTCGTGGGGAGCGCCCTCGTGGCATTTGGCCAGGACCCGCCGGATTTTTTTGAGCTCTTCCATCAGGTTGACCTTCGTGTGAAGGCGTCCGGCGGTGTCGATGAGGACGATGTCGATGCCCCTGGATTTTGCAGCGGAGAGGGCGTCGAAGGCCACGGAGGCCGCATCGGCGCCGGGCTGGTGGCGGACGATGTCGGCGCCGGTGCGCTCGGCCCAGATGGAGAGCTGGTCGATGGCGGCGGCCCGGAAGGTGTCACAGGCGGCCAGGAGTACCCGCTTGCCGCCGGACCGGTAACGCGCGGCCATCTTTCCGATGGTGGTGGTTTTGCCCACGCCATTGACGCCCGCGACGAGGATGACGTACGGGGGGGCGACCCCTGAGGGATCGAATGGGGCTTCGGCTGCAGGGAGCCGAAGGATTTGAAGGATTTCGTCTTCCAAGAGACGCTGGACCATTCCCTCCGTTTCGGCGACATTTTGGATTTCGACCCGTTCCCGGAGGCGGTCGATGATGCGCAGGGTGGGGTCAATACCGATGTCGGCCTGGATGAGGATGTCTTCGATCTCTTCCAGGGCCTCCTCGTCGAGTTTGGGATGGCGGAGAATGACTTCTTTGATTTTTCCAAACATCCCTTCGCGGGTTTTGGCCAGTCCTTTTTTGAATCTGTTGAGGAGGTTTCCCAGCATCAGGCTCTCCTAAGTGTTGGCAAACCGTATAAAAAGGGCTCCTCGCTATTTGGTGTGGGTAACCTTCCCCCAGGAACGACCAGTTGTGGTAGACAAGACGCCCAAGCTGCAGGTTTTGTGGACCAGCCTTCGAGTATTCTTTGTCAACGGTGTTGCCCGACCCGTTGTCTGTTGCTCAGGATTCTATCTTAAAAACAGTTGTTTAAGTTGTTAGATAATAAATTGTTACGATGGACTAAACGGCAAACTGGATCTCCGGATCATTCAATACCCGCCGTGTGTTTAGGAGAGATCTCATGTGCGGATACCGGAGCAAACGGTTAGGAACCACCTCGCACTCGGCAAGAAGACTGGTTCGGGTTTTTATGATTACCCACGTGAAACAGCGAAGAGCCATAAAAAGGGGCCGACCTTGGCGGCCGGCCCGAGTGCTGTTCAACTGTGGAGGGTTGAATTCGCTGCGGTCAGAATGCGGTCTCTCTGAGGAGGTCCAGGAGGCGCTCCAGGTCTTCGTCGTTGTAGAATTCGATTTCGATCTTTCCCTTTTTGCCCCGCCGGTTGATGTTGATGCCCGTGCCGAAGCGGCGCTGCAGATCCTCTTCTATGGAGACGATCTGGGGGTCTCTGGCACGGGGGGGCGGATCGGGTCGGTCTGTTTTTCCATCCCGGTAGGCCTTCACCAGGGCTTCGACCCTGCGTACGGAGAGTTCCTGGGCGATAATCTGTTGACAGAGCGCAGCCTGCTGCTGGTCATTATCCAGCCCCAGCAGCGCCCGCGCGTGGCCCATGGAGATCTGGTCGGTTTGAAGGGCTTCCCGAACTTCGGAGGAGAGGTTGAGCAGGCGGAGGGTGTTGGCCACTGTGGAGCGGTTTTTTCCCACTTTCTGCGCCACTTCCTCCTGGGTCAGGTAGCATTCTTCCATCAATGCCCGGTAGGCCCTGGCCTCTTCGATGGGGTTGAGGTCTTCCCGCTGGACGTTTTCGATCAAGGAGATTTCCATCATCTCCTCGTCGGTGCCCACGTTGCGGATGAGCGCCGGGACGGTCTGGAGGTCGGCCTGCCTGGCGGCTCGGAGCCGGCGCTCGCCGGCGATGAGCTGATAGCCGGTGCCGAACTGCCGTACGGTGACGGGCTGGATGATGCCCTTTTCCCGGATGGACTGCGCCAGTTCGTCTACCGCATCGGGATCGAATTCCGTTCGGGGCTGGTGGGGGTTGGGTTCGATGTCCGAGATATCGATTTCGACCACCCGCTGTCCCGGGGCGTCCGTGCTTTCGGGGGGTAGGGCCGGCGCCTCTTCGTCGGCGCCGGGGATGAGAGCGCCCAGACCCTTGCCAAGAGCTTTGCGTTGTTTACCCATGGCTGATGACCTCCCCGGCCAGGTTGATGTAGTTTTGCGCGCCTTGAGACATAATGTCGTAGAGAATAATCGGTTTGCCGAAGCTGGGGGCTTCTCCGAGTTTGACGTTTCGGCCGATTACGGTTTTGTAGACTCGCTCTCCAAAATGGGCTCTGGTCTCTTCGGCGACCTGCCGGGAGAGGTTGAGCCTGCTGTCGAACATGGTAAGGAGCACACCCTCGACCTGGAGCTGGGGGTTGAGGTGTTTCTGCACCTGGCGCAGGGTGCTCAAAAGCTTTCCCAATCCCTCCAGGGCGTAGTATTCACACTGAATGGGGATCAGTACCGAGTCGGCGGCGGTAAGAGCATTGAGGGTCAGCAGTCCCAGCGAAGGCGGGCAATCGACGACAATATAGTCGTAGCGGTCCCGAGCGGCGCCGAGCGCGGTCTGAAGCCGGTATTCTCTGGAAATCATGCTGACCATCTCGATTTCGGCGCCGGTGAGACGGATGTGAGAGGGCGCCAGGCTCAGGTAGGGAACTTCGGTTTCCTGGATGATTTCCAGGAGAGGGTACTCCTGGAGAAGGACCTCGTAGATGCAGAGCGCACGGTTTTTTAGGGCGACGCCGAAACCGCTGGTGGCGTTGGACTGAGGGTCCATATCGACCAGCAGGGTCTCTTTCTCTGCGGTTGCCAGACAGGCAGCGAGGTTGACCGCCGTGGTGGTTTTGCCAACCCCTCCCTTCTGATTGGCTATGGCGATAATTTTGGACATTCCCGTATAGCCCGTTGGTGGGAACCCGTTCCCCCGGAAGTCAGAAGCCGATAGGGGCGACCCGCCGGGTCGCCCGTACACCGATACAGCGGATCAGGATCGGCTATGAATATAGGCTATCCGGAGGGGAAAATCAAGCGAGCGTAACTGTCCCTATTCCATCGCCGCCTGAGCCGCAGCCAGACGGGCGATGGGCACCCGGAAGGGCGAGCAGGAGACGTAGTCCAGGCCGACCCGGTGACAGAATTTGACGGATTCCGGATCGCCGCCGTGCTCACCGCAGATGCCCACCTTGAGGGTTTTGCGGGCGCTGCGGCCCCGTTCGGTGCCGAGCTGAACGAGCTGGCCGACGCCTTCCTGGTCGAGACTCTGAAAGGGATCGATTTCCAGGATGCCCCGGTTCACGTATTCGGGAAGGAATTTTCCGGCATCGTCCCGGGAGAAGCCGAAGGCCATCTGCGTGAGGTCGTTGGTCCCAAAGCTGAAGAATTCGGCCGATTCGGCGATCCGGTCGGCCACCAGCGTCGCTCTTGGAATTTCGATCATGGTTCCGACGAGGTAATCGAATTTCGTTTTCTTCTCCGCCATAACCTCAGCGGCCACACGGTCAACCATCTCCCGCAGCAGGGTGAATTCTTTGACGGTCCCGACTAAGGGGATCATGACTTCGGGAATGGCTTTGATCCGCTTTTTGCGGGCGTTGGCCGCGGCCTCGAAAATGGCGCGGACCTGCATTTCGTAGATCTCGGGGAAGGTGATTCCCAACCGGCACCCCCGGTGCCCGAGCATGGGATTGAATTCGTGCAGGGCAGCCACTTTGTCCCGGATCTGTTTGAGGGAGACGCCCATCTGTCCGGCCATCTCCTTTTGCTGGTCCCGTTCGTGCGGCAGGAACTCGTGCAGGGGCGGGTCGAGGAGGCGGATGGTGACGGGCAGCCCGTTCATGGCTTTGAAGATGCCTTCGAAGTCGGCCCGCTGTATGGGCAGGAGCTTTTTGAGGGCTTTGCGCCGGCCGGCTTCGTCATCGGCGAGGATCATTTCCCGAACGGCGAGGATACGGTCGCCTTCGAAGAACATGTGCTCGGTCCGGCACAGGCCGATGCCCTCGGCGCCGAACTTGCGGGCGACCTCGGAATCGTGAGGGGTATCGGCATTGGTGCGGACGTTGAGCTTCCGGATCTTGTCGGCCCAGCGCATAACGGTGGCGAAGTTCCTGGAGAGTTTGGGCTCGCGGGTGGACACTTTGCCCAGCATCACTTCCCCTGTGGAGCCGTCCAGGGAGATCCAGTCGCCGGCTTTGACCACCGTGCCGCCGGCGGAGAACAGGTCCTTCCTGTAGTCGATGGCGATGTCGGCGCATCCGGCCACACAGCACTTGCCCATGCCCCGCGCAACAACGGCGGCGTGAGAGGTCATTCCCCCCCGCGCCGTCAGAATACCTTGTGCAGCGTTCATCCCGCCGATGTCTTCCGGGGAGGTCTCCAGGCGCACCAGGATCACGTCTTCGTCCTTTGCGGCCCATGCTTCGGCCTCGTCGGCGTGGAAGACGACCCGACCGGATGCGGCGCCGGGAGAGGCAGGCAGGCCTCTGGAGAGGACGTTGCGCTCGGCCTTCGGATCGAAGGTGGGGTGGAGGAGCTGGTCGAACTGGTTCGGGTCGATACGGGCGACGGCTTCTTTTTTGGTGATGAGGCGTTCTTTGACCATGTCGACGGCGATTTTGAGGGCGGAGGCGGCCGTGCGCTTGCCGGTGCGCGTCTGCAGCATCCAGAGGCGCTCTTCCTGGACGGTGAACTCGATGTCCTGCATGTCGCGGTAGTGCTTTTCGAGTTTTTTGTAAATCCCTTCGAGCGTTTTGTAGGCCCCGGGCAGCTGCCGTTTCATTTTGGCCACCGGTTCGGGGGTGCGGACGCCGGCGACGACGTCTTCCCCCTGGGCGTTGATGAGGTATTCGCCGTAGAATTTCTTTTCGCCCGTGGAGGGGTTGCGGGTGAAGGCCACGCCGGTGGCGCAGTCGTCGCCCATGTTGCCGTAGACCATGGACTGGACGTTGACGGCGGTGCCCCAGTCGTGGGGGATGTTGTGGATGTTGCGGTAGATGATAGCGCGCTGACCGTTCCAGGAACCGAAGACGGCGCCGATGCCCCCCCAGAGCTGTTCCATCGGATCGTCGGGAAAGGTCTTCCCGGTCCGTTTTTTTACGAGTTTTTTAAAGCTGGCCACCAGTTCCTGTAAATCGTCCGTAGTGAGTTCGGTGTCTAAGTGGATGCCCCGCTTTTCCTTGATTTTTTCGATGGCGGCTTCAAAGGGGTCGATTTCTATGCCTTCGGGCTGGACGCCCATGACCACGTCGCCGTAGGTCTGGATAAAGCGCCGGTAGGCGTCGTAGACGAAACGCTCGTTGCCCGACTTCTGGATGAGGCCCCGGGCGATTTCATCGTTGAGGCCCAGGTTGAGGACGGTTTCCATCATGCCGGGCATGGACACACGCGCGCCGGAACGGACGGAGAGGAGGAGGGGATTGTCGGAGTTTCCAAATTTTCCTCCCATGACCTTTTCGACTTTTTTCAGGTTATCCAGGATCTGTTTTTCCAGGGCGGCCGGATACCGCTTGTTGTGGTTGTAATAATAGGTACAGACCTCGGTGGTGATGGTGAAGCCGGCCGGAACGGGGATGCCGATTCTGGACATTTCGGCCAGGTTGACCCCTTTGCCTCCCAGGAGGTTCTTCATTTCACCCGTGCCGCTGGCCTTTCCATCGCCGAAAAAGTAGACCGTTTTTTTGGGTCTGGATGCAGATTTCTTGACCTTCGCCATCTTCTTTGCCTCGTTTCAAAATTAGGGGTCTTGAAGTCTTGTCGTCCGGACGCCGGCGGAGTCGACTGCAGTCCCGACAGAATCGGACATCGCATAGGTGGAAACCGAATGAGAATCGGAAGGGACGCGCATGGAAACCAGAGTTGCCACAGCCGAATCGGAAGGTGTGGGCGCGGCAACCGAATCCGCAGAGGCTCTGACCGAGTCCGGGTCGGGGGCGTCTGCCGGGGCGTGATCCGGGCCGGTTTCGGGCTGCGGGACAAGGCGGCTGGCCTGGACGACCCGCCGGTCTTCGATGCCCAGGAAAATTTTGAGAATGCTTCGCTTGCCCACGATAATTCGCAGGTCCGCAGTTGAGCCGTTTTTGAGCGGCAGCGGCGTTTCTACAATCCGAACTTCCAGCTCAAAGGTGCGGGCGCCGCCCCCGTGGACGGCGTAGCCGTAAAACTTGGATATCTGGCCGTAGCCGAGGAACTCTTCCCGGTCTGTAAAGAGGTTGCTCAGGATTTCGACGGGATGCCCCAGGCGGATTTTCCAGGCATTGGTCTCGGGCACCCAGGCGTCGATGATGGTTCCCCCTGCATTGCCGGCGATGATCATCACAATCTGGCCCTGGTCGGCCAGCATGCCGGGATGCAGGTCCAGCCGGGCGACAACGCCGTCCGCCGGGGAGCGGAGCGTCGCGCGGTCCAGGGTCTGCCGGGCGGCCTCCAGGTTGTGCCGGGCCTTATCGAGGGCGACTTCGGCCTGCCGGACTTCGGCTTCGGTCTGCCGCAGTTCCGCGGGAGAGGCGCCCCGTCTGACCAGGTTGAGGTTCTCCGCTGCGACCTTAAGGTTGGTTCCGGCCAGGTCGTAGTTGGTGTGGGCACGTTCGAGGTCTTCGCGGCTCCACAAGCGTTCTCCCAGGTAGAGGTGCTCGGCCCTGGTGAGTTCCTGCTTGCGTGCGGTTATCGAGATTTCCGCCTGTTCTACTTTCGATTCCGAGATCTTGAGTTCTTCTACCGTCGGTTTTTCTTTCAGGAGGGCAAGATGCGCCAGCGCGAACTCCAGATTGGCTTCGCTGCGTTGGACTTCCTTTTCGGCTGCGGCCACGGCCGCGCTCAGGTCGCCGTCGTAGAGCTGGGCCACGGGCTGGTTGGCTTTCACGGGGTCGCCGGGAGAACAGTGGATTTTCTGGATCACCCGTTTGAGGGGAGAGTCGATGTAGATTTTCTGCCCCGGCTCTACGATTCCCTGAGCCATCACAACATCGTCGATTTTAATCAGGTAAAGGACAATGAGGGTAAAGCTCAAAACCCCGACAATCCAGAGTACCCATTTAAGGGCTCTGCGCTTGCCGCGCCTGCGCATCATGATAGGGTCCCTTTTTCTTGACAGGGAAGAAGCGAATTTCTATATTAGACGACCTCTCGAAGGGGGCTCCACCCCGGCGACTCGACGGGAGATCGAATGGGCCCGTAGCTCAGGGGTAGAGCAGCGGCCTTTTAAGCCGTTGGTCGAAGGTTCAATTCCTTCCGGGCTCATTTTATTCATGCAAGTATAAATAAATATTGGTATTTGTAAAAATAATGGCCCTGATCGCAACGCATCGGGCCTTTTTTTTGGATGGGACGGATCAGCGACCTGAGTCGATCTGAATACATCATGATGTATATGTTCTAACTTATAGCATCCTTTTTTAAAAGTCAAGGTTATTATAACCTCGCTTTATGGGTGAATGTGTGAAAGGAGGTGCGGAATTTGACCCCTTTTTAACGATGCGCTTCCGTGAAAAAATAGGGCTTGACAGGAATTGTCGATTTGTATATATTGTTGGTCAAAATAGTCAAGAACAGGGGGGTTTTCTTATGGGACGCGGGGTTACACTCTGGTTCACAGGTCTTTCAGGGTCCGGAAAATCGACTCTGGCACAATACATTACACCGGTTTTGAAGGAACAGGGATGTAAGGTGGAGGTGCTGGACGGAGACGAGGTGCGACAGAATCTCTCCAAGGGGCTGGGGTTTTCGAAAGAGGACCGGGATACCAATATCAAGCGGATCGGGTGGGTGGCCAAGGTGTTGACGCGCAACGGTGTGGTGACCATCGCCGCAGCAATCAGCCCCTACCGCGAGGTACGGCAGTGGTGCCGGGAACAGATCGGAAATTTTGTGGAGATCCACGTCAACTGTCCGCTGGAGGTGTGTGAGCAGCGGGATACAAAGGGGCTTTATGCCAGGGCGCGGGCCGGGGAGATCAAGCAGTTCACGGGTATCGACGATCCTTACGAGTCCCCGGAAAATCCCGAGGTGGTTGTGAATACCGCAGAGGAGTCGGTGGAGGAGAGTGCTGAGAAGATCCTTGCCCGGATGCGGGAACTTGGATATCTCTCTTCCTGATGGGATGGGGAAAGGGACAGTAGCTTATGAATTTTATTGAGTCTTCCAAATTCGGCCGCCTGGCCGAGGCGTTTGAGCACACGCCCCCCGAAGAGGTCCTGGTATGGGCCTGGGAGACGCTGGGGCCCCGGGTTGCGATGGGTACTGCTTTTGGGGCCACCGGCATGGCGCTGCTCGATCTGATCCAGAAGACGGTTCCTCAGATGCCGATTTTTACGGTGGATACGGGTTTTCTTTTTCAGGAAACGCAGGATCTCAAAGCGCGTGTGGAGGCCCGTTACGGCATCCAAATTGAGGGGGTGCATCCGCGGCTGAGTGTGGCGCAGCAGGAGAGGGAGCACGGACCGGCGCTTTACGAACGGAATCCGGACCGCTGCTGCTGGATGCGGAAGGTTGAACCGCTGCAGAGAAAGCTTGGGGAACTGGACGGGTGGATCACCAGCCTGCGGCGGGACCAGTCGGAGACCCGGAAAGAAATCCATGTACTCGAACCTTACCGGGTTGAAGGCGGACACGCTGTGGTGAAGGTCAACCCGATGGCCGGCTGGATGCGGAAGCAAGTATGGGACTACGTATTGGAACATGACGTGCCTTATAACCCTCTGCACGATCAGGGTTATCCCAGCATCGGCTGCTGGCCCTGCACCCGGCCGGTAGCGACGGGGCAGGACGAACGGGACGGCCGGTGGGTCGGCACAAGCAAGACCGAGTGCGGGATTCACACCTCTTTTATTTCTGTGGAAGCGTTGGCGCGCGAGGAGGAACTGGTAGACGCTGCAGATTAGGCGGTGCGATTGATTCTTGACAAAATCGGTCATAAATCATATTGTATAGGTAAATTCAGAACGGTCCCTGCTGTACGGGGCCGTTTTTGTAGGTCTTTGTAGAGGCAGGGGTCAGGGATCAGAGAAAAGAAGGCGTTGGGTATGCATACGCTGGATCTGGAAACGGGACAGAAGGCCGGGCGGGGACTCGTACTTCGATCTTCTATTCTGAAGGTGGTCGGCAATACCCCGCTGCTGCGCCTCCAGAGGTGTGTCGAACACCTGGAGGACGTGGCGCTCTACGCCAAGATGGAGATGTTCAATCCCGGCGGGTCGGTGAAAGACCGGCCGGTGCTGCAGATGATCTTAGATGCCGAGGCTTCCGGGGCGTTAACGCCGGACAAGGTGATTATCGATTCGACCTCGGGGAACACCGGAATCGCCTATGCGATGGTGGGCGCGGCCAGGGGCTACCAGGTGGAACTGGTGATGCCGGCAAATGTTAGTATGGAGCGGCGCCACGTGATCCAGTCCTACGGCGCCGGCCTGGTTCTGAGCGATCCCACGGAGGGGTCGGACGGTGCGATTTTAAAGTGCCGGGAGATCCTGGCGGGCAATCCCGACCGCTATTATAAGCCGGACCAGTACAATAATCCGTCCAACCCCAAGGCCCACTACCTCCATACGGCGCCGGAGATCTGGGAGCAGACCGGGGGGCGGATTACCCACTTTGTGACTACTCTGGGTACCAGCGGGACCTTAGTGGGTACGGGACGTCGTTTGAAAGAGTACAATCCCGACATCCGGGTGATTGCGATCGAACCGCCAGAATTTCACGGTATCGAAGGCCTGAAGAATATGGATGTGTCCATTGTTCCGGGGATCTACGACGCTTCGGTTTACGACGAAAAGATCCGGGTGGAGACAGAGGACGCGTACGATATGGTCCGGCGGTTGACCCGAGAGATGGGCATCTTGGTGGGACAGTCGAGCGGGGCGGCCTTAGTGGGTGCGCTGCGCGTGGCCGAAGCGGCGGGCAGTGGGGTTGTTGTTACGCTGTTTCCGGACAGCGGTGAGAAGTATATGAGTACATCGATGTGGCAAGAGGAGAAACGTGGGGATGATGCGTCTGGACCCAGAGATCTGGGAGCGAATATTTGAGCATGCCGGAGAGGACTATCCGGCCGAGTGCTGCGGGATTGTGACCCGAGCCGAGAACGGGCACTGCCGGGTGCACCGGTGCGACAATATCCAGGACAGGCTCCACAAGAGCGACCCGGAGGCCCACCCGCGCACCTCCAAGACCGCCTATCGGATGGACGATATGCAGGTTCATCGCATTTTGACCGAGACCGAGAAGGCGGGCGGGCAGTTGACGGCCTTCTACCATTCGCACATCGATTGCGGCGCCTACTTCTCCGAGGAAGACCGGAATGCCGCGATGTTTTTGGGAGAACCGACCTATCCGGGCGTAGTCTATCTGGTGGTTTCGGTTGTGGACGGGCAGGTGCGCGAACAGAAGGGGTTCGGGTGGGACGAGGGAGAGAGAGGGTTTGTGGAGACACCTCTGGAAATCGGGACCTGACGCTTAGGGGCTATCTGTTCTGGACCGATTCGACCTGATTGTTGTGGGGTGTGGGCCCGCAGGGGCCACGGCGGCGCGCGTTGCCGCCAGGCAGGGGCTGTCGGTGATGATTGTGGATCGGCGGCGTTCGGTGGGAATGCCCCCCCGCTGCGCCGGGTATGTGCCCGGGTGGCTCCGGGATCGGACGGGGTTTGAGGACAGCGCGATTCTTCAGACGGTAGAGGGGATCCGGTTGATGGGGCCCGGCGGACGGCTGCATGAGGTAAAAGCGCCCGGGTATGTTCTGGACCGGACGCGGTTTGATAAAACCCTGGCCATCCATGCGCTGGAGGCCGGGGCGGACCTGGCCAACGCGCTGGTGCTGCGGCGTGAGGGCGGGCGGGTGGTGGTGCGCCGAAACGGCCTGGAAGCGGAGTTCGACGGGGAGTTTATCTTAGGCGCGGACGGACCCGGGTCGGTGGTTGGAAAATCCATCGGCCAGGTCAACAGCGCTTTTATTGCGACGATGCAGTACGAGGTGGGATTGCAGCAGCCGGAGGCCTGGTCGGAATTCTATCGGCCCCCGGAGGGTGGAGAAGGATACGCGTGGTTCGTCCCCTGCAATCGAACCGCGCGTGTGGGGGTGGGCCTTCGGCGTTCCCGGGCCCGGTTCCTAAAGCAGCACTTAGACCGGTTTTTGCGCCGGCTGGCGGCGGATGGACGCGTTTATACAGACGGGATTCTGGGATGCACGGGGGGGCTGGTGCCTGTCAATGGGGTGCTCCCTTCGGTTGGAGCAGAAGGGGTTTTGCTGGCCGGGGCCGCAGGGGGGATGTCCGACGCTTTTGGGGGCGTGGGTATTGCCACGGCGGTGGTGAGCGGGGAGGTGGCCGGGCGGGTGGTGGGAGAAGCCCTGGCCGGGGAGAGGCCGCTGGATGCGTATGGTTCGGAAATCAGGCGTCTGATCCCGAGCCGAGAGCGGGGGCAGGCCGATCATTTTGGACGTCTGGCCGAATGGATAGACCGTCTGGCCGAGTGGCGCGGGTAAGATGATTTCGGATTTCGGAATGCGGATTTTGGATTGAGATTCCGCAATCCGCAATGGAAGGAGGGTTGAACGATGGCTGTAACAGCACGTATTCCGACCCCTCTGCGGAAGTTTACGGGGGATCAGGCGGAGGTTGAGATTTCGGGGGGAACGATCGGGGAGATGCTCGATAACCTGGAAGCGCAGCACCCGGGGATCAAGGAAAGCCTGGTTGATGAGGCGGGCGCGTTGAGGCGCTTTGTGAACGTGTATGTGAACGAAGAAGATATCCGTTTCTTAGACGGCACGGAGACGCCTCTGCAAGATGGAGATAGCGTGACGATTGTGCCGGCTATTGCGGGTGGGTGTGCATAGGAGACGGTTAAACCGGACGTATCGCGAGGACACGATATGCATATCTCCGCCAAGGGCAATTATGGTCTGCGCGCGGTGCTGGATCTGGCCCTGAATTACGGCCGGGGGCAGGTGCATAGCGCCGAGATCGCCGCCCGGCAGCATATCCCGGAATCCTATCTGGTCCAGCTCCTGAACCTGCTTCGAAAGGCGGGACTGGTGAAAAGCGTGCGGGGTCCAAAGGGGGGGCATTCGCTGCTTAAGCGTCCCGAAGAGGTTACGGTGGGAGACGTGCTGGCGATTCTGGAGGGCCCGATCGATCTTCTGGGCGAGGGGGAGGAACGAGGAGGGGAAGCGGGAGAACAGGATGTTTTGCGGGAGGTGTGGGAAGAGATAGAGGCCGCGATTGAAGGTGTGCTTTCTTCGATTTCGTTTGCAGACCTCTGCCGGAGGCATCAGCGGCGGCGGGAGAGTATTGTTTTCCGAATTTGACAGGCCTATGAGCGCGCCGAGAAGAGGACATACGGTTCTGGACCTGATCGGTTCCACGCCAATGGTGCGGCTCAACCGCGTGGGGTCTCCGGGAGGAGCAGAGGTCTGGGCGAAGCTGGAGTTTTTTAATCCGGCGGGCAGTGTGAAGGACCGCACGGCAATTGCCATGATCGAGGCGGCCGAACGGAGCGGTGAACTGAAGCCCGGCATGACCATTGTGGAGCCGACCAGCGGCAATACCGGTATCGGGCTGGCGATGGTTGCGGCGGTGAAGGGCTATCGGCTGGTGATTACCATGCCGGAGGGGGTCAGCGAAGAGCGCCAGAGGCTTTTAAAGGCGTTCGGCGCCGAGGTGGTGCTCACCTCGGCCTATGAGGGCATCCGGGGAACGATTCAGAAAGCCCTGGGGCTGAAGGCGGACCGGGACGATTATTTTATGCCCCAGCAGTTTGAAAATCCGGCCAATCCGGAGATTCACCGGCAGACCACCGCGCATGAAATCTTAGAGCAGATGGAGGGAACGCCCGACGCCTTTGTGGCCGGGGTGGGCACCGGCGGGACGATTACGGGTGTAGGCGAGGTTTTAAAAGAAGCCCGGTCGGACATCCTGGTTGTGGGGGTGGAGCCGAAGGATTCCGCGGTGCTGTCGGGTGGAGAACCGGGCCCTACGGAGATCGACGGGCTGGGCGCAGGGATGGTTCCCCCCGTATTAAATATGGACATTCTGGACCGCGTGATTGCGGTCTCGAATACCCACGCACGTGCGATGTCCCGCCGGCTGGCACGAGAGGAGGGCATTCTGGCCGGTATCTCTTCGGGGGCGGCCGCTCACGCTGCGGTTGAGGTGGCGAAGGAGCTGGGAGAGGGCCGGTGGGTGGCGGTGATTTTGCCGGATACGGGAGAGCGGTATCTGGGGGCGTTTTTGTTCGGGTAGGAAAGCAAAGCACTTGCGAATTGAAAAATACGGGCGAGGTTACCTCGCCCGTACAAAAGGCAAAAGAGAAGGCCCGGTGTCGATGACGACATCGGGCCTGTGTGTTTATATCCGGTTTGCGCCGGGTCAGGCTTCCATTGCGCCGACCTGGTGTACAAGCTTGGATTTGTAACGGGCGGCCGCATTCTTGTGGATGACGCCCTTCTGGGCGCTTCTGTCGATTGCCGACATGGTCTGGGGCAGGAGGGCCTCGGCCTGGGCCCTGTCGGTGGCGATCCGCACCTTTTTGAGTGTATTGCGCATCAGGGAACGCACCGTGCGATTCCGCATTCGCGCCTTCCGGGCCTGTCTGAGCCTTTTACGGGATGATCTGAGTTTGGGCAATTCTTTAACCTCCTGGGGTCGTGCTCTGTCCTGGGAATGTGTTCAAGCTTCTGAAGATGTAAATCTAACAAGAACCAGGTATTTACACAACTGATTTTTGCAATCAGCATATAATCTGTGAAAGTTTGCATACCGGATGCCGATAACATAAAATAAGGAAGAAAGATCTATTCGGGCTTTAGTTTTTTTTGAAAAGGGATAGACTTATGGGCTTCTGGGTGATTCCGTTTGTCGGATTTGCGTTCTTTGTTCTGGGGGCGCTGTCTCTTATTGTCGTGGAGTATCAGGATCAGAAGACCCGCCGGTTCGATAGTTTCCGCCAGATGCGTTAGAAAGCTCACCGCGGAGACGCAGAGGACACGGAGAAAGACGAAAAAAGGTCAACATCTGATTCCAACAGTTGTTTTGAGGGGTGCGTTTTATCGCACTCCTTATTTTTTTATCTGTTTCTCACACTCGGCAAGCCGTTGTCCGGCAAATTGGGTATAGGAGGGAGCGCCCTTCCCGAGGTTCAGGAAGGCCCGATAGGCATCGGCGGCCTCCCGGTAGCGGGCGAGTTCGAAGAGCAGGTTGCCCAGGTTGTAGTGGGCCTGAGCCAGGTTGGGGTTGTGTTTGAGGGCTTTGCGGAAGGCGACGGCCGCGCTGTCAAGCTGTCCCTTCGCTTTGTAGATGTTTCCCATGTTGTTGTTCGCGCCGGCGTCTTCGGGATCGTGTTTGAGAACGGCCCGGTATTCCTGCTCTGCGCGGTCCAGATCGCCCATGCTTTTGTAGAGGGCGCCCAGGTTGTTCCGGACGACGGTTGAGCCGGGGAAGATGTCCAGGGCGTACCGGTATTGGGCAAGCGCTTCTTTATACCGGCCCTGCCGTTTGTAGATCACGCCCAGCCCGTTGTGGGCATGCCAGGAATAGGGAGTATAGGTCAGCGCCGATCGATAGGCGGTTTCGGCCTCACCGTATCGCCTCTGTTTTTCTTTTGCACGGCCCTGGATGACCAGGATGTGGGGCCGGAAGGTTCCGTAGGCGAGCGACCGGTCGATTTCGACCAGGACGGCGGGTCAGTCCGGACGGTCTTTGGCTAAGAGGGTGCGCAGGTAATGCCTGTCGAAGCCGATCTGGCGGCGAGAAAGTTCGGCCGCGCCGAGGAGGAGGGCCAGCAGGAGCCAGAGGAGGAGGGGGCCCAGAGCGCGGGGGGAGGGCACGGTTTGGCGTGTGGATGTGACCCGGATAATGATGCCAAAGAGAAGATAGGGGAACATGGCCGCCTGGGGCTGCTCCTTGGGGAAGCTGAAGACGGCATGTCCCAGGGTGGAGAGAAGGGTCAGGGCGAACAGGGGCGCTGCGAGGCGCAGGAAAGGGTCCGGACTCCGGGCCATCGTGAGCAGGCGCCTGAAGGCGGCAAGGAGGAGCCAGAAGTAGATGGCGAGGCCGAGCAGGCCGTGTTCGGCGGCGATCCAGAGGTAGTCGTTGTGGGGGCGTCTGGGGGAGGAATCGCGGCGGATCATGGCCCTCTGGTCGTAGGGCGGGTACGCCCGTTTCCAGCTTCCCGGTCCGACGCCGAGAAGGGGGTGGTCCCGGATCAGGTCGAGGGTATGGCGCCACATGGCCAGGCGGCCCCGGCCCTCTTGCTGGCCGATTGAGGCGACGGTGGAGACGATGCCGGCTTTTTTTTCGTCGAAGCGCTGGAGGCCGGTGTCCTGAAAACGCGCAGGTAGAGGGGCAAGGAGGATAAAGAGGGCGAGGCATCCCAGCAGCAAGATGTATTTGAGGCGATTAAAGTCCGATCTCAGGGCCTTGAGGAACGGGGTGCGGAGGCCGGGATGCAGAAGGGCCAACCCTCCCACGATGAAAAGGGCGGCGGCCATCCCGATCCAGGCGCCCCGGGTTCGGGTGTAGACGAGGTAGACGCCCATCAGGGTTGTGGAGATGCCCGAGAGGAGGAGGCCCGAGGGAGCGCGGGATGCCAGAAAGAGGAGCCCTGCGAGGGGGATGGCGCAGATGAGGTACATGGCGGCGAAGTTGCGGTAGCCGAAGGTGGCGCTGGGATGGCCGTTGGTGGGGATGGCGACGGGGGCGAGGTCATGGTACTGGAGGATGCCGAGGAGGGCTACGATCAGGCCTGCGGCAGCGTTGGTCCAGAGGAGGGGCCGCAGCCGCTCTAAGGGGAGTGCGTTGGCTGTGACCAGGGTGAGGGCGATGAGCGCGAGCTGGTAGGTCAGCTCCACGAGCGTATCCAAGGGGTGGGTGGTGGCCGGTGTGGAGAGGAGGGCGGCGCCGATGAGGCAGAAAAGGGGCAGGAGGAGGGGGCTGGAGACGAGGCGAGGGCTGCGGCCCCAGCCGGTTTGCACCAGCCAGCCGAGAAGGGCGAGGGCGATGCAGAGATGGAGCGCGAAGCGTTTGGGCATGAGCGAATATTCGTAGATGCCGTTCAGGTAGACGAGGGGGACGGCGATCACCATCAGACAGAGGGCCCAGAGTGTTAAGGATGTACCGATTTTCACACGGTTGACCATGAGGTTTGAATCCGGTTAAGGACGATTGGATGTGAGTTCGGCAATTCGGCTTCGGGCGACTTCCGCATAGCGGGGGTCGCCTTTCCAGTATTGGAGGAAGGCCCTGTATGCGTCCAGGGCTTCCCGGAGATGTCCTTTACGGTTGAGGTGCTCGCCCAGAACAAGGAGGGTCTGGGCCTCGCCTGGACGGAGTTCTACGGCACGGCGATAGGCGTCTACTGCACTGTCGATCCGGCCTATTTGCAGGTAGAGTTCGCCCAGGTTGTGGTGGACATCGGGGAGGTCAGGCACGACGTTGAGGGCACGGGTGTAGTAGCCGAGCGCATCGCCGGTGAGGCCGAGGTTCTGGGAGGCGATGGCCACGCCGTTGAGCATCCGGATGTCGTATGGCCGCCGGCGCAGCGCGGACCGGTAGAGTTCCCGGGACGCGGTGAAATCGCCAGTCTGGTTGAGGGCATAACCTCTCAGGTGTACCGCCTCGGGATGGAAGGAACCGGCCTGGATCGCGGCGGCGGTTTCGGAGGCGACACGCTGCCAGTCGTTTCGTTCTTCTGCACGAATGGCCCGGTACATACGGGATTCGAACTGGACCACGCGGCGGGTGAGGGCGAGTTGCAGCAGGACGAGGAGGAGCGAGAGTCCCACGAGCAGACGGGCGGAGGCTCCTCTTACGCGGGACCGGGAGGGGTCCAGAACGGCCAGGAGGCCGAGAGCGAGCCAGAAGAGAACGGTGGGGGTAATCCGTTCCCGGGGAAACGTAAACAGGCTGTGGCCGACAATGGCCAGGAGGCTGGTCAGGCAGGCAGCGGCGATCCAGCGAGTCTGACCGTCGGATGAGCGGAGGCATTTCAAGGCCGATTGAAGGGCCGCGATTCCCAGCCAGAGGTAGCAGATGAAACCGATCAGGCCGACCTCCGAGAGGATCCAGAGGAGGTCGTTGTGGGGACGCTCTGGAGCCGAGTTGAAGTTGACCCAATCGCCCCGGTCGTAGCGGGGATAGTGGACGGCCCAGTTGCCGAGGCCGACGCCGAGGAGGAGATGGTCCCAGACCATGTCGAGGGTATGGCCCCACATGGTGAGGCGGCCGCGACTTCCGCCCTCTTGAAAGATGGAGGTCACGGCTGTTTTGACATCGGCCTTTTTTTCGTCGATGCTCTGAGGGCCTATTTTGGCCAGCCCCGAGGGGAGAAAGGCGAGGGCGAGGGCGAGGACCAGGGCGGCTGAGGCGATTGTGCGTTTGGGTCCGTGGGGCAGCGTCAGGGACTTCCGGGTAGCAAGCAGGAGAACGAGCGTGATCAGCGCACCGCCCGCAAGGCCGATCCAGGCGCCCCGGGTTCGGGTGTAGACGAGAAAGACGAGCATTAATGCAGCAGCGAGACCGGCCAGGATTTCGATGCCTCTGGAGCGGGCGATGGCGAAGAGGCCGAGGCCAAACGGAATGCTCTGGATCATGTACATGGCCGCGATGTTCCGGTAGCCGAGGGTGGCGCTGGGCAGGCCGGCTGAAGGGATGTTGATGGGCCTCCAGCCCAGGTATTCGACGATGCCCAGGAGCGAGACGGCGATGCCGGCGAGGGCCCAGACGCTCAGGATGCGGGGGATCTGATGCGGCTGGAGCCGGTTGGCGACGATGAGGAAGAGGAGGAAGCCGCTGAGGATTTTGGAGAGTTCGAGGAGGCCCACGACCGGATCGGCTGCGTAGAGCAGCGAGACGGTGTTGGCCAGAAGGTAGGCGAGGGCGGGCAGGCCAAAGGGGGGCAGGCGGAGTGTGCGATCTCCGGAGGCCAGCCAGACGGTGAGGGTGAGGGCCAGGATGCCCTGCAGAATGAGAAGTTTGGGGGGCAGGGTGTAGTCCCGCTGGCCCTCCCAATAGACAAGCGGGACCAGGAGGACGAGGGCGGAAAGGGCCCAGGCCATCAGAGGGGATCCGGAGACGCGGTTGGCGGGAGGTGCGGCCATCAGGGGTTCCCTTTCAGGTCCCGGATTTTGCGCCGGGCGAGTTCGAGAAAGCGAGTGTCTCCCTTCCAGGTCTGGATGAATTTTTCGTAGGCATCGACGGCGCTCGCTGTGTCTTTTTTTGCCGCATACAGGTCGCCCAGGTTGTGGTAGGGCCGGGCGTAGTCGGGGCGGATGCGGAGGGCCTGGCTGTAGGCTTCTTCGGCTTCCGACAGGCGGCCCTGCAGGGCGAGGACGGCGCCCAGGTTGTTGTAAGACCGGGGGTCACCGGGCGCCAGGGCACGGGTATAGGCATCCAGGGCTCCGTCGAGGTCGCCTTTGTCCTGAAGCGCACTGCCCAGCTTAGTGTAGATATCGGCCGAATCGGGTGCGGTCGTGAGACTTGCCCGGTAGATTTTCACGGCTTCATCCCAGCGGCCGAGGCGGCGGTAGGCATCGGCCAGGCCGAGGGCCGCGCCGACGGACTTTGGATAAAGCTGAAGTTCACGGCGGTAGTGTGCAGCGGCCAGTTCGTGATTGCCCAGGTCGGCATAGGTTGCCGCAAGGGCTGCGTGTCCGTCGTTGGGGTGATAGCGGAGGACCGTTGTGTAGGCGCCGGCGGCCTCTTTGAGGTTGCCGAGTTTTTGATGCGCCAGGCCGTGCAGCAGCAGGGTGCGGTGGTTCAGGGGCCCCCAGCGGAGGGCGTGTCCGGTTTGGGAGGCGGTCCGTGGCCAGTCCTCCTGCCGCCAGGCAGTGAGGGCCCGGAGGTAGGCGGCGTCGAAGCGGATGTGGCGATAGGTGAGCGTGAGGGCGCACAAGAGGAGGGCAGCGGCCAGCGCAAGGGCCGTTCCAAAGAGCGGGGTTGGGATGCGCGCAGAGGGTGACCGGGGCGCCTGTTCTGCGGCCAGCCGCGCGGTGAAGCCGAGGCCCATCCAGAACAGCATGGAGGGGACGGCGCGCTCTCTGGGGAAGCTGAAGAGGCTGTGACCGACAAGGGCCAGAATGCCCAGACCGATGCCGAACATCCAGAGGGTTTCGGGGCGCTTCGGAGATGTTTTGAGGGCTCGCACGACCATCCTGCAGAGGGTGTAGAGGATCCAGAGGTAGGCTGCCAGCCCGAAGGTTCCGGTTTCTGAGAGAATCCAGAGGAGGTCGTTGTGGGGGCGCTGGGGGGCGACGATGTCGGTGATCGAGTCTCCTCTGTCGTAGCGAGGGTAGACATATTGCCAGCTGCCCAGGCCCACGCCGAGGAAGGGGTGGTCGGCCGCCATTTCGAGGGTGTGCCACCATCTGATCGGGCGGTCCCGGCCGCCGCCTTCTTTAAAGATGGAGGTTACCGCGGAGGCGACGTCGGACTTTTTTTCGTCGAAGCGGAACTTGCCTTCGCGCTGCATGCGGTGGGGCAGGAGCGCTCCCAGGCCGACCAGGAACACACCGACCAGGACAACAGCGATCCGGAGGCGCGAGCGTGTCGAGCCGATCGGATCTGTGCCGTACCGGAGGCGGAGCCACAGCAGGAGAACGCCGCCAAGGAGGAGGGCGCTGCCAAGCCCGACCCAGGCGCCCCGCGTGCGGGTGTAGGCGAGGAAGAGGGCCATCAGGGCGGCGGAGAGGGACCAGCCGGCCAGGGCCAGCCGGGTGGCCGAGGTCCAGGCAAAGGCGGCTGCGAGTGGAATGGAGGCAACGAGGTAGCTGGCCGCATAGTTGCGGTGTCCGAAGGTGGCGCCGGGGTTGCCGACGGTGGGAATATTGGAGAAGGCCCACCCGAAATACTGGGCGATGCCGATGCAGGAGACGAGCGCGCCGGCCAGGGCGCCGGCCGCGCAGACGGCATGGATGGCCGCCGGGGAGAGGGCATGGGCCGCGAGCAGGGCGAGGAGGAAGAAGGTGAACAGCCTGGCGATCTGAATGAGGCCCTCTACCGGGTTGGTTACCCAGAAGACGGAGAGGAGAGCGATGGCAGCGTAGCAGAGGAGTGGCAGGGTCAAAGGAGAAGCCTGAAGGGGGATGGGGGAGGCGCGGAAGGCGGCGATCCCCAGCCGGCGAGGCCGATTAACAGGAGGGCCTGGAGCAGGAAGAGGCGGGGGAGGAGGGTGAACTCGAAGATGCCCGGCAGGTAGACGAAGGGCAGGACGGCGGCGGCAATGCCCAGTGCGACGGTGGCACTTCTGGAGACGGCCGGGATCATGGGCTTCCTCCGGAGAGGCGGCTGCGGATTTCTGCAACTCGGCTGCGGGCAGTATTCGATTGGGTTGGGGGGCCTTTCAAGAGTTTGAAGAGTTTGAGAAACCGATCGTAGGCTCCAAGGGCAAGGGGCAGGGCAGCAGGGTCCTTGACGCCCTTCTCATAGTAAGCATCACCCAGATTGTGGTAGATCCACAGTTCTTTGGGGGCTTGTTCGAGGGCTTGAAGGTAGGTCCGAATGGCATCGTCGGTGCGGCCTGCAGCCATGTAAGTCAGCCCCAAGTTGTTGTAGGTGGCGATGGATTGGTTATCTCGCTCCAAGACCTTCTGGTAGGCAGCAATCGCCGCGTCCAGGTCGCCCCGCTTCTGGTAGACGCCCCCAAGGTCGTTATATATCTGGAAGTGTTCGGGAGAGAGGTCGAGGGCCTCTTGGAAGCAGCGTTCGGCACGTTCGAGGCTGTCCAGCATGGCGTAGTATTTGCCCAGGTCGCCTAAGAGTTCGATCGAGTGAGGATGGTAGCGCAGGCCCCGAAGGCAGTCGGCGCGGGCCTGCTGTATGAGGCCAATTGACTGGTGCCCTTTGCCCTGGAGGTAAAAGGCCTGGGAGTCGAAAGGGCCGTGGTTGAGGGCAGCGGTGGCTTCGCGGAGGATGGACCGGAAATCCCCGCCCTTGAAATCCCCGCCCTTATAGTAGTAATGGAGTGCTTTGAGATAGTGTGTGTCGAAGCGGATATGACGGATGGTAAGCCAGGTTGAGAAAAACAGGAGCACGGGGATCAGGTACAGAATATAGCGGCGGAGCTGTGCGTTCGATCGTTCGGCGGCCGTCGGTCGAGACGGGTCGAGGAGGGCCAGGATGCCGAGGCCCGTCCAGAAGAGGAAGGAGGTTTCCACCCGTTCCCTGGGAAAGCTGAAGAGGCTGTGGCCGAGCACGGCCAGGAGGCTGGCGCCGAAGGCTGCGGCATAGAGGGCATGCTCGGGTTTTTCGGAGCGGCGGAGAATGCGGATGCCGGTTGCAGCGGCTGCGCAGAGGAGCCAGAGGTAGACGGCCAGGCCAGGCAGGCCGATTTCGGAGGCGATCCAGAGGAGGTCATTGTGGGGGTGCTCCGGCGCCGAGCCGGGCCTGAGCATGTCGCCCCCGTCGTAGCGGGGATAAACGTACTGCCAGTTGCCGGGGCCGACGCCGAGGAGGGGATGGTCTTTGATCATTTCCCGGGTATGCCGCCACATGTCCAGCCGCCCCCGATCGGCGCCGGGGGTGGTGACAGAGGCGAGGGCGGTGATAAGTTCGGCTTTCTTTTCGTCTATCGCCCTGGATTGTTGGGAGGCGATGTCGGGGGGCAGCCACGACAGGGAGACGGTCAGGATCAGGAGCGCAGACACAATCGCCAGGCCCGGACGCGTTCGGACGACCTGCTGTGAGAGGCCGAAGGAGGTGTTCCATCGCCAGCGCGCATATCCGAGCAGGAAGACGGTGACCAGGGCAGCTCCCACGAGGCCGGCCCAGGCGCCCCGGGTTCTGGTGTAGACCAGGAAGACGACCATCAGGCCCGTAGAGAGGGCGCCAAGACAGAAGTCCTTCAGATTTTTGCTGCGGACCGAGAGGGCCAGGGCGAGTGGAATGTTCATGATTAGATAGGAGGCCGCGAAGTTGCGATAGGCAAAGGTGGCGCTGGGACGGCCGTTGGAGACGGGAAACCAGGCCAGATTGAAGCCCCGGCCTTCCAGGATTCCGATGATTGAAACGAGGATGCCGACGCCGGCGCCGATGCGGAGAAGCTGAGGAATAGCATCCACGCGAAAGGCGCCGACAACAGTACAGAACAGGAGAACAAATACCATCTGGTGGGACAGGCTGAGGAGGCCGGAGACCGGATTGAGGGCCTGGCTGAGCGCGAGGGTGGAGATCAGCAGGTAGCAGACAGCGGGCAGGTTCAGAGGAGTGGTGCGCAGCGAGGGCACCCGGCCGGCCCGGTGGTCCAGGACCCAGAAGAGGGCTATGATCAGGACGGCGACCTGGACCAGCAGGCGCTTGGGGAGCAGCGCAAACGCGTAGAGGTCGGCGTTGTGAACCAGGGGGACCAGCGCAAAGAGCGCCAGGAGGCCGATGCGGCCGATGCGTTCGGAGAGGGGGCTGTCCGGGCCTTGGGTGTGACGGCGGGTGGAACGACGGGACATGGGCTATTCCTCGGGCGTGGGCCGGCTGCGAAGCGCTTCGAGGTGCCGGCGGACGGTTTCCCTGTAGGCCGCATCTCCCTTCCAGTGCTGCAGGAGACCCTCGTAGGCGGCAGCGGCCTCCGGGTAGCGGCCTGTTTGCTCGTAGGCGTAGGCGAGGTTGTTGTAGGCTTCGGCATGGTCGGGGCGGAAGCGGATGGCTTCCCGGAGTTCGACGATGGCGCGGTCCAGGTCGCCCAGGTGCACGTAGACGGCGCCCAGGTTGCCGTGGGCCTCGGCCGATTCGGGGCTTTGGCGGAGGACCGTTTCGAAAGCCCGGGCGGCGGCGTCTAAGCGTCCTGTGGCGACGTAGGCGTTTCCCAGGTGGATGCGAGCCTGGAAGTAATTGGGCCGGATCTCCAGGGCCCGCAGGTAGGATGCGATGGCCTTTGCCCACTTTTTCTGCGCGGTGTAGATTCCGCCGAGGTTGTGGTGGGTGTGCGCATAGTTGGGGTGGGCTTCCAGGGCGCGGCGATAGGCGGCTTCAGCCTCTGTGGTCCGTCCGGCGCGGTGGAGGAATCGCGCCTGGAGGAATCGCGCACGGTGGTCGAAGGTTCCGTGGGTAAGGGCCAGAGAGATTTCGTTGTAGCCCGCCAGCCACCGGCGGGCCTCTTCATACATTCTGGCGCGGAAAAAATGCCTGTCGAACGCGATCTGCCGGCCGTTGAGGGTGAGGGCGCCAATTGAGAGGAGAAGCGCGAGGCAGGGTACGGCCCAGGCGGTGCGACGGGTTGCGGCCGGGGGCTCCCGTCGGGCAGACAGGAGGCCCAGGACTGTCAGGTGAAACCAGAAGAGGGCGGCGGAGGCGGGCTGTTCTTTGGGAAAGCTGAAGAGGCTGTGGCCCAGGAGGGCGGCCAGGCCGACCGCCGAGGCGAGTACGATCGCCTGTGTTTCCGGGGTACCTGTCCGGAGGAGGCGGAGGCCGGTGCGGGCGGCTGTGACGAGGAGCCAGAGGTAGATGCAAAAGCCGACCAGGCCGAGTTCGGAGGCGATCCAGAGGAAGTCGTTGTGGGGACGCACGGGTTCGGCGGCGCTGGTGATTTTGTCGCCCTGATCGTAAGGGGGATAAGCGAATTCCCAGTTGTCCAGGCCGACGCCGAGGAGAGGACGATCGGCGATCATTCTCAGGGTATGCTTCCACATGGCCGTCCGCCCCCGTCCGCCGCCGGAGATGAGGATAGTGGCCGCCGCGGTGAGGGCGGTCGATTTCTGTTCGTCAAAACGCTGGATGACTTTTTTCGAGGTTCGGGAAGGCAGCGCGACTCCGATGAGGAGGACGAGGATGCAGAGGGCCAGGCCCCCGCGCACGAAACGGGCAGACAGGGCCTGTTCTACGGTCGAGCGGAGTGCCTTCCGAACAGCAGGCTGTACCAGGAGCAGGAGGAGGGCCAGGATGAACGCACCGGCCAGTCCGACCCAGGCGCCCCGGGTACGGGTGTAGACGAGGAAGAGGGCCATTGCGGCGGTGCAGACGCCCCAGAGGATTTTCCGAAGGGAACGGGGATCGAGCAGCAGGGCGAGGAGGCCCAGGGGGATGGCGCCAATGAGGTAGGAGGCGGCGAGGTTGCGAAAGATAAAGGTGCCGCTGGGGAGGCCGACCGAAGGGATATTTTCAAATCCGAGGCCCAGGTATTGCGCGATGCCGATGACTGAGACGAGCAGGCCGCCCAGAGCGCTGAACTGCGCCAGAGGGAGGATGTGATGCGGGCGCAGGAGGGCGATCAGACCGAGTGTGAGGAGGACGAGCACCAGGATCTGCGCGGCTTCGACCAGCCCTGAGAAGGGGTTATTCGCCCAGGCGAGCGACAGGAGATTGATGAGGGCATAGGCGCCGGTCGGAAGGGATAGAGGGGTGCGGATCCAGGAAGAGGCGCCCGAAAGCGCTGCCCAGAGCCAGGCGGCCGAGGTCCCCAGGCCCAGAGCGTAGAGGAGCATCCGCTTGGGGAGAAGGTCGGGTGTGCCCAGGTCGGGGTGGTAGACTAAAGGCAGGAGCAGCAGGGCGGCTGCGGTGAGGCCCAGGGCAAGGCGGGTTGACGCATGGTCGGACATCATGGCGCGCCTCCTGCCTGCTTTTCTACCGGTGGAAGCGCCCCGGGTGAAAGGCCGAGGCTGATCAGGGCCCTGCGGGCAGGAGGATAGGCCGGGTCTCCTTTGAGGGCAAGCAGGTAGTTCTCCTGCGCCCGCAGGAGGTTCCCTTTCATGTGGTAGGCCCTGCCCAGGTTGTAGTGAATCTGGGGTACGGGGAGATCGCGGCGGGCGGCCTGCTGGTAGGCCTGTATGGCTTCGTCCAGGCGGCCCTGGTCGCGGTAGACATTGCCCAGGTTGTTGGCGGCCTCGGAGAAGCCGGGGAAGAGGTCCAGCGCCTTTTGAAACGCCCCGATGGCGCGGTTGGGCCGCCGGGTGCGGCGGTAGACGATGCCCAGGTTGTTGTACGCGTTGAGGGAGTTGGGGTGGAGGCGGAGGGCCACCTGATAGGCGGCTTCGGCGCCGGTGAGGTCTCCGGTCCTGTATCGGGCGCGGCCCAGGATAATGAGGGTATTGGCGCGGAGGTCTCCGTAAGCGCGTGCGCGTTCGGCTTCTAAGATGGCGGTGGGCCAGTCCTGCCGCCGTTCGGCGATAAAGGCCGGGAAGTGGTGCCGGTCATAGAGCAGCCGGCGGAGGCCGATGCCGAGGCCCGACAGGAGCAGCAGGCAGCCGAGGCCGGCTGCGGCAATCAGGGGCAGGGAAAGGACGGGCGTGTTTGCAGCAGCGGAAAATCGATCCGCGTGGAGCCGCGCGATTGCGCCCAGGGCGAACCAGAAGCAGAGCGCCGGGGCGATCCTTTCTCTGGGAAAATTGAACATGCCGTCGCCTAAGTGGGCAAGGACGAGGACGGCCAGGCCGAGGGCGGCGGTTCGAATACGGAGGTCGGAGGTTTTGAGCAGGTCCCAGCAGAGCCGCCCCGCAACTGCAAGCAGGGCCAGATAGGCCAGCAGCCCCGGGAGGCCGAGTTCGGCCGCGATCCAGAGGAGATCGTTGTGCGGGCGCACCGGTGAGGCGTGGACGTTGACCTGGTCTCCCCGGGCATAGGCAGGATAGATGTACTGCCAGTTGCCCAGGCCGACGCCGCCGAGGGGGTAGTCCCGGACCATGGCGAGGGTGTGCCGCCAGAGGTTGGGTCGGCCCCGGTGCCCCTGCTCGGAGACGATCGAGGCCACCGTGGTTATGGGATCGCTCTTCTTTTCGTCGAAGCGCTGGGTTCCGGTTTTCAGGATATTTTCCGGAAGGGCCGAGGCCAGGATCATCAGGCCGGCCAGGACGCCCAGGAGCCGCCGTTTGAGGCGGGTATGCGGGGGCGATTTTGGGGCGGCGCCCGCCCGCCGGGAGAGGAGGGCAAGACCGGTTGTGATGAGAACTGCGCCGGAAAGCCCGACCCAGGCGCCCCGGGTGCGGGTGTAGACCAGGTAGATTCCCAGGAGGCCGAGCAGGGCTGCGTAGGCAGCCGTAGATAGGGGGGTGCGGGAGAGTCGAAAGCCGATCCAGGCCAGGGGGAGGATGCCGATCAGATATTCGGCTGCGGCGTTTCGGTGGAAGAAGGTGGCGCTGGGGTTGGCGCTGGAGGGGATGCTGTAGACGCCCCAGCCAAAGATCCGGATGTCCACACCGAAATACTGGGCCAGGCCGATCAGAGCAATGGGCAGACCGGCCCAGACCGCGACCTGGAAGATGCGGAAGAGGCGGTCTCCGGAAAGGGTGTAGAGGACCAGAAAGGGGATGAGGGCAAGCGAGGCATACTGCGCGAGCTGGAGCATGGATTCGATACGGTTGACGGACTGCGTGATTGAGAAGGCCGCAAGCAGGAGATAGCAGAGGAGAGGGAGAAAGAGGGGGGAAGACCGCCAGGCCAGACGGCCCGCCGCCGCATGCACCAGACCGATTCCGAAGAGGAGGAGGGCCAGGGTTTGAAAGGCGAGCAGTTTGGGCAGAAGGGCGCCGTCGTAGATTTCGCCCCAGTAAATATAGGGCACAACGATAAAAAGGGCCATCCAGATCCCTTCGGCCGTTTTTCCCGTATGTTCGCGGTCGAGAATCATGAATACCTTGGTAAAGAGAAGGGGCGCATGGGGGGGCGACCCGCCGGGTCGCCCCTACCGGCGCTTTAGTTGCTCCATTTTTTTGCGGACGGCATCGGCGGCGAAGGGGTCCTCTGTCCAGTGTTTTAAAAAGGCGTCATAGGCTTTGAGGGCGGCGGAGATATTGCCCAGATCGGTGTAGACGTCGCCCAGGTTGTGATACAGGATTGGCTGGTCGGGTTGGAATTGCAGGGCCTTGCGGTAGGTATCTACGGCTTTCTGGAACTGCCCCAGATCCTGGTAAGTCTTTCCCAGGTTGTTGTAGGCATAGACGTAGGTGGTGTCGCGGGCGAGCGACTCCAAGAAGGCGTGGACGGCACCGTTCCACGCCTTCTTTTTGCGGTAGGCATTGCCCAGGTTGTACCAGTGTATGGGACTGTCGGGCTGGAGTTTCAGGGCGGTTTTGTAGATTTCCACCGCACGGTCGTCCTGCCCCCGCTGCTGGGCCTGTATCCCCAGACCGCTGTAGGCCCCGGCGAGTTCCTCCTGAGCGGCTTTGACGAAGTCCCGGCTTTCGCCCTTATAGAGGGTGAGGAAGCTGCGGTACGCGTCGGTCGCTTTTTCGTATTCATGTTTGTCTGCATAGGCCCTGCCCAGGTTTATGTAGGCCTCTATGGGGGGAGGGTCGGCGGAGAGGGCATATTGGGAGACCGCAATAACGCTGTCCAGCAGTCCCATTTCGTGATAGATGACCCCCAGGTTGACGTAGGGCGTGGTATAACTGGTCCTGAACGCCCGTCGATAGGTCACAATCGCGCTGTCGATCTGGCCCACCCTCTGGTAGAGCGTGCCCAGGTTGTAGCGGGCAACATGATGTTTGGGCACAATTTCAAGCGCCTTTCGGTAAGAGGCGAACGCGTCATCGGTCCGGTCGAGCCGGTCGTAGAGGAAGCCCAGGTTGCTGTACGTATTGGCAAAATTGGGGTGGTAGGTGAGGCAGCGGCGGAAGCTTTGCTCGGCCAGATCGTAGTTTTCGAGGTTGAGGTGCCCCTCTCCGTACATGATAAATATCTGATGGTTGAAGGGACCGAAGGGGATGGCCCGGGCGGCCTCTTGAACAATGGCCGGGCTGTCTTTTTTTAAGAAGGCGACCGCCGTCCGGACGTAGTAGTAGTCGAATCCGATGTGCCGAACGGTGATTCCCAGGCCTGTTAGAAGGAGCGGAGGAATCAGCAGGACGACGGCGCGCGTCTGCCGCATTGAACGGTAGATGGGAGCGGAAGATACCTCCGGGCTGCGCGCCAGGATGCCGAGTATGGCAAGGGCGAGCCAGAAGAGCATGGACGGAGGGATGCGCTCCCAAGGAAAGCTGAAACAGCCGGCGCCGACAACGGCGAATACCGTAATGGAGCAGGCAAGGGCCGCGAGGCGGTCCTGGGGGTCAGACGCGTGTCCCCAGATGCGTACGGTCAGGAGGAGACAGGTGATGAGGAGGGCCAGGTAGGACAGCAGGCCGAGGGGCCCCGTTTCGGACCAGATCCAGAGGAGGTCGTTGTGCGGGCGGAGGGGGCTGTAGTCCGGCCTGACCATCTGGCCGTCATCGTAAAAGGGATAGGCGTATTCCCAGTTGCCCAGACCCACGCCGAGGAGGGGATGACGCCGGATCATCTCCAGGGTCTGCCGCCACATGAGAAAACGCCCCCGATCGCCTCCTGTTTCAAAGATCGAGGTCACGGCAGAAGCGACATCGGCCTTTTTTTCGTCGAAACGCTGCGTGTGGCGTTCCCGGAAGCCTTCGGGCAGCGGTCCCAGCACACCGACCAGCAGGACCGTGCAGGCGGCGACGATGAGCGCGGGGCGATCAAAGGCTGTTTTGATCGATTCGAGGAGGGTTTTCCGGGCAAACAGCGCCCAGAGCCCGAAACTCAGGAGGGTGGCGGCAAACAGGCCGACCCAGGACCCCCGTGCGCGGGTGTAGAGGAGGAAGACGAACATGAACGCCGCCGAGAGGGCCCCCAGCCAGCGGTCGAAGGGGCGGCGGGAGGTGAGAAAAAGGAGTCCGGCCAGCGGGAGGTTGGCCACCAGGTAGAAGGCGGCCAGGTTGCGGAACCCGAAGGTGCTGCTGGGGCGGCCGGTGGAGGGAATCCAGTGGGGAACAAAGCCGAGGTATTCTCCGATTCCGAGGAGGGAGACGAGGACGCCGGCCACGGCGCTGGCTCTGAGGATGGCGGAGATGTGGGTGCGGTCCAGCGTGTGGAGCAGCACGATGAAGAAGATCAGGAAGCTGAGGTGTTTGGAGAGGGCGTAGGTGGCCCTGAAGGGGTTCAGCGCCCAGAAAACGGAGGCGGCCAGCATCAAAAAAAGGGCGACCGCAGGCAGGTGCAGCGGGGAATGGCGCAGGCGGAGGGTGCGGGTCCCAAACGCCCAGGCGAGGGCCGCCCCGAGCGTGGCAAGCTGCACGAACAGGAGCTTGGGCAGGAAGGAGAATTCCTCGATGCGTGGGAAGATCAGCAGGGGAACGAGGCCCACGCAGAGCTGGGCTGCCAGGAGGCTGTACCGGGAGGAGGGGAAGGCTGCGGCCGGCGTGCGAGGTGCGGGATCGGTCATTATCGACGTCGGATGAGGGGAATTTTTTCCGAGTTCTGAGGGGGCAGCGGAAGGAAAAAAAGCAGGATAGAAAATATATAAGACTTTGTTTATAAAATGCTTAAGAAAAAATTCCACCAGCGGTGTTCGACTTGGTACAGGGCTTGCTTATCCAACGGGCGGAAATTTAAACTCTCTTCCGAATTCAACCAGGATCTGCCGGGTTGGCAGCAATCCGCGGGATCCAGAAGACACTCGCTCTCTTCCGAGTCTTTTCACCGTATCAGGTGCCGGCCCTGTCGGCGCCACAGGTATACATACAGGTATATATAACTATGCGGGTTGGCAGGCAACCCGCAAGACCGAAAAGACATGGCTCTCTTCCGAGTCTTTTCACCGTATCAGGTGCCGGCCCTGCCGGTGCCTGCCAGTCCCTATGTGTAAATAATGTAGGAGGTTTGGCGCATCAGGTCAAGAAGAAAGGTCTGGGTGGACGGCGCGTTTTGCGCACAGAGCTTTCCGCCACCCCGGAAGGATCCCGTCTATCTGTTTGGCGCATACGTCCCCAGGATGCCCTGTGACCGACCGGGGAGACGTGGGTAAAACAGGAGGATTATTCGAGCCAGTCATTCAAATAACATATTGTTCCATATAAACTTAGTTGTTAAATATTCAAACTGATTCGATACGAATCGTCCCATAGCCCAAGGAAGGAGCTGTACTATGAAATCGAGATTCTGGCGCTTTTGTGCGGTTGTGCCGTTACTGGCGATCCTGGCCATGCCGCAGTCGGGTCGGGCGCAGGATATTGATCTGTTTCCCAACGTGGTGCCCAACGGCATCAACGCCGGTCCTGGAGAACAGTACCACCAGCGGTTCGATATTACGCTCACCGGGAGCCCTACGGCCTCAACCCGCGCGTTGACGATTACCGTGCCCCCGGAATTAACGGTGGTGACGAATTCGGTTACTGCCACGTCCCACAACGCCTCTGTGCGTTTCTTTTTCGCCGGGACGCCCAGCACCAGCCCCTACAAACTGGCTTTCGGCCTTACCGGTACAGGGCTGAGCGGCGAGAAGGTTACGGTAGAGTTTGACCTGACCACGCCGACAAACTTTACCGGGATTGCGAACGGGGCGAAACTGGACACACTCTACAAGATGGATTTTTCCGACGACGCCAACCTGACGGATGCGAACATTACGGTGTCCAAGCACCAGAACCGGCCGGTCCGGACGATTTCGTTTTCAGGACCCGATTCGACGAATGGCGACACCACGGTGGCCGGCGGGCGCTTCTACAAGCTGACATTTCCCAGCGCCCTGCCCGATCCGAGCCATACGAATACGTCCGGTCTGTCGGTGGGGTCGGGCAACCATACAGACGGCACGAGCGATGTGCTTTACACGTTTTACCTCTCCACGGATTCGAGCTTAGTCGAGCGGCCGTTAGACCTGTCTCCGGTGAGCTTTTTCACCCAGAGGTCCGAGGGGGATGGCCCCCTCCTGGGCACGCGGCAGAATCCCAGGTTTATACCGGGCACGTTTATCCGGGAGAGCTTTACCAGCGATTTCTCTACTGTTACTGCCGACACCACCAACGGGGTGATCTCGCTGTCGGGCACGGCGGACGGCACGGGGAACAGTACGCTTTACTACGTCTACGTGCTGGCGGACCCGGCGCCAAGCCGCACGCCTTCTGGGTATACGGGCGCCGGCAGCGCCAAGAAGGGTTTCGATGCGTTTACGTACGGCGCCTTTTCGGGCGGTGTGTTCTTGGGCCGGAGCGGACCGTTGAAGGTGTTTCACCCGCCGGAGTTCGTGGTGGTGGGGTGGGACTATGACGATGACAACGGCGACGATTTCGACGATACGGGTGTTGTCCAGGTGCCCAGCGACATTATCAATATGACCGCTGTGGACGAGAACGAGAAGGACAACCGGGATATCACCATCGATACGGGGTCGTTCGTGGAAAAGGGCGCAGCGTTTTCCACTGTTAACAGCGGAGATCCGCCCGCCGCAGCTTCCAGGGTGGACCTGCTGTTTCTGGCCCAGGACGTGGACAATGCCACCGACTTCGAGATGAATATTTTCCTTTCGACGCTAAGCGGCCGGGGGGTGAGCGACCTGGTGGGGACGAACATCGACTCGCTGACGAACTCCATCAAGGTCATCGGCACCGATACCCTGTCCATCAGCAGCCAGAAGTTCAGCTTCAACCCGATTGTAAGAAATGTGTCAACGAACCTGATTGTCGCCGATTCAACCGTTGACGCCGGGGATTATTACGTCTACTTCGTGGCCTGGGACAAAAATACCAACCACCGGGTGGTTACCGAGGTCTTCAACGATCCGTTTGTGGGCACCCCGACCTCCGCAAGACTCCTGGTCAGACATTCTACCACGCTTAGCATAGACACTTTTTCGTTGAACGACTTCGACGGCAGCAACGACGGCGACTTAGACGTGACGACGGGCATCAGCGTCTCGCCGATGCTTACCGATGCAGACGGACAATTCGCCAGCTTTCTGGGACCGGCGCAGCGAATTATCACGGTTTCGTGGGGGGAGGCCGGGCTGGACGGGGACCAGGATGTGGACAACAACGCCACGATCGAGCTCTACTACAGCACCCGGTCGGACTTCAGAGACTCACGGGGGAGTGTGGCGTATACCAGCGGCAACTCGGACGGGACGGACCTGACAAACGCCATCTCGCAGGGGAACAACGATACCCACAAGATCGGGGAGGTGAACGAGGACTTAGACGGGCAGTTCGACAACCAGTTCACGTGGGACCTCTGGACGTATGTTTCGCAGGAGAGTACGGTTCCGAGTACCGGGGTGCGCTATTATCTCTACGCTCTGCTGAAGGACGGCGTCGACCGGCTGGTCTCTCTGACTCAGGATGATCCCACCCCGGGTGGGTCCCCTACTTCTATGGCCATCAATTTCCTGCATCCGCCCTACATCCGGCCGATCGAGCCGGCGGCCCTTGTCTCGCTGACGACGATAGACGATCCGGTGCTGGTTTCCTGGGAGGCGTCGGATGTGGACAATGCGGAAGGGGCCGGACTGGCGGTCGATCCGAGCGGCGGCGGGCGAAGCGCGCCGAACAACCGGTCGAGTTCTCCCAACATCCGGATTCTGCTGTCGTCGGTGGACTTCGGGGAGGTGACGACCTGGGGGTCGATCACCAATTTCTCGGGTCCCCCCCCCGGCAACACAAATCGGTTGTGGGTGGGGAATTCCGGCGACGGGTCGCTGGCGGAGGAGATCGAGTTAAACGAGGGGGTGGATTCCGCGTTTGTGATTGTGGGCAACCGGATGCGAAATAATCTCTTTGGCGCTTATTCTAACGCTCTGTCGGACGGGTCTCTGGAACTGCAGACCGGCGTGCCGTACTACGTCTATTTAGCCATCGACGACGGCCGGGACGGAACGGTGGCCGACGCGGTGACCGGCGCCGGGGCGCAGCAGACGAACTTCGGCAACCGGTCGCCGGTGGTCCGGGCGCCCGGACAGATTTCATTTTCCGGAACGGTGCCGGTGAACCCTCCGTCGAACACCCGGTTTATTATTCCAAACGAGATCAAGACGGCGGTGGGTGAGGTGGTCCAGTACCCGATTGTTCCCGATGTCGACTATGCAGGCGGCGGGTACACATCGATAGAGCGGGTGTACATCTACATTACGGCCGATTCGGAGAAGTTCAGGGCGATCGATACGGATGCGAGTATGGGCGGGATCCAGCCCTTTGTGCTGGGCGCCAACTCGGAGATCGATCCGTCCAAAGTCATTGCGAATAATGCGATGATAGACGGGAGTAGTCTGCGCCTCGACTTCTACTATTCGGACCCCGGAGGCGGTCTGACCTTCTTAGACGGCGAACAGATCCTGGCCACGGCCAACCTCCGTGCGAATCCGCTCACGAGCGGTACAATGGTGAGCAGTACCATCACCTTAGAGAACAGCGGCACCCGGATAAGCAAGATGGTGGATGACAACGGGGCCGATCATACAGATGGCGGCACGACGTCGATGGAGGTCTTCGACCGGGCCACGGTTGAGGCCATTGTGGACCTGGAGGGGCGGACCACCACGGCCAGCGATACGATGACTTTCTTCCTGCGCAGAGTGGGCAGCTACACGCCGGTGACGGATTCGCTGTTCGATGCCGTAAGCAGCGGCTCCGGCGACATAGACGCGACGGAGCTCGGCGTGCAGAGGACGCCCACCGATGCGGGGGCCGACAAATATACGTTGATCAACGTTCCGTCCGGGCGCTACATCCTCACCGCCGCCATCCGGAGGCACCTGACCGGGCACGATACGATTACCGTGGAGCCGGGCGTAGACCTGACCGGCGGCCTGGCCGTGTCGCCCACGCGGGACGGGTCCGGCATAGATCAGCTGCTGTTGCTGGCGGGGGATGCGGCCGGTTTCCGGGACAGCTCGGGCACCAATTTTCCGGACAACAAGATCGACTCCGAGGACTTCAACGCCATCAACGATGCGCTCTTCTCGAGTCCTGACAGCAGCAATTGGAATGCCTTCGCCGATATCAATCGGGACCTTTTTGTCAACGGCACGGACCTGGACTTCGCCACGGCCAACGAGACCGACAATACCGGAGCCGGGGGCAAGATTCAGCCGGTATTCCCCACCTTCAAGCGGGCGCTGCCGGAGGGTAGCAACGCCGAGGCGATCGTCACCTTAGCCGACCTGCCCGAAGGCGAGATCAAAGCCGGTGAGACCTTCGACGTGACCGTGGAGGTCAGCGGGGCCAGGGCGGTGCGCACCTACGAGGTGCACCTCACCTACGACCAGACCAAGCTGGTTGTGGACAATATTATGTCGGGTGGATCTCTGCTTCAGGACTACCTGACGAGTATGGCCGGGAAGCTGCTGACGGGTGAGATCGGGCTGGTGAACTCTATCATCGGCCAGACACCCTTAGGCGCCTCCGGAGAAGGCACCCTGGCGACCATTCGGTTCCGCGCCATCAGCCGCGCTTCCGAGACCAGGCTGTTTCTCAGCGATGCGCTTCTGATTGACGTGGACCACATCAGCGCCAAACCCAAGGTCAGCGGTGAAGTCACCGTCGTGCTCTCCAAAGACCCTATTGTCTACCACGATGCAGATGGGGTAGAGATCAAGGGTCTGATCCTGGCAGAGACCGACACCAAGGTCGACTTCAACGACTTCGTGGTCCTGGCCAAAGCCTTCGGCACCAGCGCCGGCTCCCCCGGTTTCGACCTGAGGGCCGACCTGAATGCCGACGATATGATCAACTTCGCAGACTTCACCCTCTTTGCCGCAGACTTCGGCAGGGTGGCGGTGGATGCCCCTTCCTCCGGATGGGTCACCAAGCCGACCGCTCCCAATGGGGCCAACCCCGAAGCCGAGATCTCGCTGAAGGTGGAGGGAGAGGCGAAGATGGGTCAGGACATCAAAATTGTGGCCGATCTGTCTCAGGCGAACGCCGTGCAGGGCTGGGGATTGAGCCTCAAGTTCGATCCCACCTTGTATGAATTCGTCGAGGCAACCGCTCCCGAAGCAGGCCTGCTTGGGACTTCTGGGGCCACCACACCCCTCTTCCTGGTCCACCAGGATGGTCCCGACCAGATCAGTCTGGGCAGCGCCATCGCCAGTGGAGAGGCTGCCACAGGCGAAGGGTCTCTGGCGATTCTGACCTTCCGTCCTAAGACCGAGTTCGAAGAGGCTACTTTCGAGGTCTTCAGCGGGGTGCTCTTCGATCCCGACCAGGGCAGCAATCCCCTGGTGATGAGGGAGGGCCTGTCGGTGCAGCTGGCTCCGGCGCAGTTCGCACTCAACCAGAACTATCCCAACCCGTTCAATCCCGAGACGACCCTCAGCTACGATCTGGCTGAGGGGTCTGGGGTGCGGCTGGATATCTACAATATCATGGGACAGTTGGTGACGACGCTTGTGAGTGAGGAGCAGCCTGCGGGTCGGTATCGTGTGGTGTGGAGCGGTCAGGATGTTCGGGGTCGTCAGGTGGCCAGTGGGATCTATTTCTACCGCCTGCACACCGAGACGTTCAAGGCTGTCAGGAAACTGATGCTGCTCAAGTAGGAAGTTCTTTCCGGGGAGGGATTCCCTCCCCGGTTTCACCTCCGGGCGGGTTGTGGGTGGTTGCGCAACCCGCCCTTTTTCTACCATCCCGCCCAAATCCCCGCCTCAGCTTCTCCATTTTGTATAAAAACGGGTAGATATCCCACTGCGAGTTCTCTATATTTTTATAAGTGTGCGAATTTTTTCCGTATGCCGTAAATTACGGAAAAGATAAGCTATTCCTGGCACGGGAATTGCACACCACCCCCCTGAATAGTACGCCTGTTCGAGTTTGACCCCATTCCATTGTTCCCATCCATCCCGCACCTATTTTTTATCGCGCTGTATCTATTTTTTTGAACGATTACAGGAATTGGGGCTGACATGAACCGTATACCTGTCATCCTGATGCTGGGCCTTCTGGTTCTGCTGACCTGCGCCGGAACCGGCACGGCCGGAAAGCGGGGCGATGCGAACCTCCTTCTCCGGCAGCGGGTCACGGAAACCACAACGCCGTCGGTGAAGGTGGGCGACGTGCTGGAAGTAGAGACTCTTATAGAGGCGAGTGGGGCGGCGATTACGCAGGTGACCCTGTTTTTGACCTTTGACGATCGGTTCCTGGAAATTATCCCTTCGAACCCCGGGGGAAGCGCGGTCCGGCCTTTTAGCCAGGGCGGATGGCTGAGCGGGCAGCTCTTTTTCAACGATACGATGGGCGACGGGATCGGAAACAGCGATGCGAACCAGATTCCCGGCTTCCAGATCCGCTATTCGGAACTTATTCCGAGGTTTCAGGGCGCCCCGCAGCGGGTTGCGGTGGGGAGGGGGGTCGCTGCCCGATTCCTGCTGCGGGTGATCCGAAAACCGGGGGGCGGGACGACGCGCATTAATGTGAACACCCGATCGCCGACGGGCGGCGAGACCGGTTATTTTGTTCGGGGCGACGCGGGAAGTATCTACAACTTCAGACAGATTACGCCGATGACGGTTACGGTGAAGGGGCTGGACCTGTCGGTTCAGCTGCCGGACCTGCATGTGCGCCCGGGGCAGGTGGATTCGTCTTTAGACTTAGACGACTTCCTGAACGATCCGGTCAATCCGGACAGTACGATTGTGTGGATATCGTCCATTCCGGACCCGGACCGCATCCAGGTTTCCGTGGACAGCACAAGCCATGTGGTGACGGTGGACCCGACCGATTTTATCGGGATTGCGGGGGTGGCGTTTACGGCCACCACGACCCGCTTTAGCGGTGGTGAAACCGCGGGAGACTCGATCCGGGTAATTGTGGATACCCCGCCCGCGTTCGATACCAGCGGCATTGCCGACACGATCCGGTTTCAGGAGGATACGGATACAACCCTGGTCTTGGTGGCGACGGATGTCGATCCGGGGGCCGTTCTGAGTTTTTCTTCTTTGGATCCCGATACCGCGACGAATATCTCCGCCTTTTTCGACGATACCACCCCCTCCGGCACCACCACGAGGGCAGAGATCAAACTGACGCCCAGACAGGATTTCTTCGGGTCCGAGGTCCGGCGGTTTCGGGTGGAGGATCAGTTTGGCCTGGCGGATTCCATGCAGGTGGTTGTTGTTGTGACGCCGGTGAACGATCCGCCGGAATTCATCCAGGATTTTCCCCTGGTTGAGATCGGCCTGCTGGGCCAGGAGCTCTTAGAGTTGAACCAGTATGTGGAGGATGTGGACGATCCGTTCGAGGCGCTCCAATTAAGGTTTTCGGGGTCGGACAGCATCGCCATTAACGTGAGTCCGGGAAACGCCCGATTGACGATTACGGCGGTGCCCCCCTTCAGCAGTACGGATTCGGTGGAGGTGAGCGTGCGAGATCCGTCCAATGCCCTGGCCGTGCAGTGGATTACCGTGGGCGTGATCCCCCCGGGCGATCCCCGGCCGCCGTCGGCGCGGTCTCCGCTTAAGGTGGACGTGAGGGCCGGGGGCGGCTCCATCCGTGTGGACCTGGATACGCTGGTTGCGGACCCCGACACCCCGGACAACCTGCTCAGGTGGACGCATGTTCCGGTTCCGCTGGTGAGAATCAGCCAGGTGGCGCTGAGCCTGCGACGGCTGGAGGTTTCCGCCGAGTCCGATTCGACGGGATTCCGACCGACCACGCTGAGGGTGACCGATCTGAACGGGCTGTCGGATACCCTGGCGGTGCGGATCTATTCGTCTTCGCTTACATCAGGGTTGCCGGTTGCCGGAGGGCTTCCGGATACGGCGCTGATTGCGGGCACGACCGGCAGTTTCAACTTAGACGATTATTATTTTGACGCCAACCACACCGATGCACAGGTGGAATGGACGTCTACCGGACAGAACGATATAGGGGTCCAGATTGCATCGACGCCTCCCCACCAGGTGGTGTTACAGGCGCCCGAGGTGACCAGCAGGACGTTTGAAGATATCGTGTTCAGGGTGGAGGATCCGGACGGAAATACGGCGTTGGACACGATGCGGGTACACGTGCACAACCCGGGGAGCGTGGTGCTGGACCTGAGCGCGGTCGGGGGGAGCCAGACGATTTTTCTGGGCCGGCCCGATACGCTTGGCCTGAAGCAGTTGCTGCAGGTGGGCGACGTGTCCAATATCGTGTGGGAGGCGAAGTCGGAGAATAACACCACGGTGTTTACCCAGGTGCTGCCGAACCAGGAACTGCTGCTGCTGGGAATTCAGCAGGGAGAGACCGAGGTGGAGCTCACGGCGACCGACGTCAAAAGCGGCAACAGCGACACCGCCGACCTGCAGGTGCTGGTGCGGCCCGAGGGAGAGACGGGATTTGCGGTGCGAGATGTGGGGCCGCTGACGTTGAGGTCCGGACGGGATACGACCCTTCAACTGAACGACCTTGTTGTATCGGGAAATCCGGGCAATGTGTTCTGGTCTTCGATTACGAATCCGGAAGTGGGGGTGGTGATCGATTCTTCCCGGCAGGTGGCGATTCTGCGGCCTGCTGATGGGGCTGCGGGCGTTGTGGGGGCGATTATTTTCCGCGCCACGGAACGGACGACGAAAGAGGAGAAGTTCAGCCGGGCGGCGCCGGTGGAGGTTGTGGGCGGGGCAGGACCGGATGTGAGGGGTCTGCTGGAGATCTCTGTGGTGGTGAATCCGGTGTTGAAGAATTTTCTGAAGGTGTTCGTTATCTCCAAGCTGGAATTGCTGGGCGATCCCTTTCTGGGGCTTGAGATAAGGGGCGGGGGAAACGGGGTGAAACCGATTCTGGTCGATGCGGTGGAGCAGGAAGGGGCCGGGGACGTGTGGGTGGGCGATCTGGTGCTGACCAACGCGGTAACGGGGGTGGTGGAACTGTCGGCGACCGGCATTACGCAGGGCACCCGAATTGCGCTTACGGATACGCTGGCGATGGAGGTCCGGCAGGCCGAGGTGGTGTCCACCTTTTTGCTTTCTACCGAGGCGGTGTCCTTAGCGCTGCCCAAGCGGGCGCTGAGCGCCCCTTCGGTGGTGGCCCTTATTCCGGAGCAGGGGAAGGGATCCGACCTGCCGGCGGATGCGCTCAGGCCGGCGTCCGGGGTTTATCGGGTGCATGCGCCCACGGCGGAGGTGAGACGGGCGGGTGAGATCCGGTTCCGGTTTGCGGGCACAAGCAGCAAACGCGCGCAGACCGGGGTGTATCGCTGGGATGAAACGGCACAGCAGTGGCGTTTCGCCGGTTCCAGACAGGTGGCAGACGAGGTTGCCGGGGCGTTTTCCGCGTTCGGGCGATATGGTCTTTTTGTGGATGAAGTCGCTCCGGCGGCAGGCGATCCGGAGGTGCTGGCGGGCGGGGAGGCCCTGGCGATACCGGTTGAGGAGAACGGCAGCGGGGTGGACCCCGAGTCGGTGATTCTGCGCCTGAACGGGGCGCCGGTGGAGGCGGTTTACAGTGCGGGCCGGGTGGTCTGGACGGCTGCGAACGGTTTTGAGCCGGGCATCCAGACGCTCAGGCTGGAACTGACGGACCTGGCCGGCAACCAGACGGTGTGGGAACGCCGGGTGGATCTGGGGGCGCTGATGCCCGGGCCGGCGGAGTACGTCCTGCACCAGAATTTCCCGAATCCGTTCAACCCGGAAACGGTGATCCGGTTTGAAATTCCCGGGGAGACGGAGGTGCGGTTGACGATCTACAATATGCTGGGACAGGAGGTGCGCAGGCTCTTAGAGAAGCAGATGGCCGCCGGACACCATACGGTTTCCTGGGATGCGCGAGACGCGTATGGACAGCCGGTTGGGGCAGGGGTTTATTTTTATCGGTTGGAGGCGCCGGAGATGGCGCTGACGAGGAAGATGGTGTTGGTAAAGTAAAAAGTAAAAAGTAAAAAGGGTACAGAGTGAGTCGGGGAGATAGTAAAACATAGAGGGGATGGCGCTATGGCTAAGTTTGGGAGATATCTGGAGACGGTTCTGGTGGGGTTGCTCCTGGGAGCTGTGGCGAGCTGTGGGGGAGGTACGGGTGTGGGGGGAACGCTGGGTTCGGCGGAGTCGCTGACGTTTGAGGGGTGGGAGGCCTATAAGGGCGTGGGGTACGATCGGGCCGAGGAGCTGTTTCAGAATGCGCTGGGGCTGGACCCGAATCTTTCGGGGGCGCACAACGGCCTGGGCTGGGTGAATTTTAACCGGGCGGGGCAGGAGGAGGCTGCGGACAAACGGCGGCAGCTGTTGAGCCGGGCCGAGAGCAATTTTAAACAGGCGACGGATCGAAATCCGAATAGTGCGGATGCATGGGTGGGGCTGGCCGGCGTGGAGGTGGCGCTGGGCAAGTGGGCAGCGGCAAGAGACGCGGCCAATAAGGCGCTTGAAGAAGATGAGCGGTATTTTTCCACGCACGACAATATCGATTTCCGGGATGTCCGTCTGATTCTGGCGGAGGCCTATTATTTCTTAGGCGAATTCGAAGGGCCCAGCGAGAACAATGCGCTGGCCCAGCTGGTTAAGCTGGATCCGAGCTTCGAAGACGAATACAAGGAACCTTCGGACATCATTCGAAAGATAGGGGAGTTACAGAGGTTATGAAGCGGTTTACGGTTGTGATTGCACTATGCGCGCTCTGTACCGGGCAGGCGGCGGCGCAGGCTGTGCTGGCAGAGCGGGTGGCGCCGGCCTACGCGGTTCCAATGGCCGAAGGGCTCTTCCGGATCCTGTCCGCCGAACCCCTGGGGAAGGGCGGGTTCAACATCCGCTATCTGAACGAGGCCTACCGGATCTCCGTGGGGAAGGTCGGGGAAGGGACTTCCTTTACCGGGCACCTCGGGATCGGCTACGGTCTGACAAACGGAATCGATTTCGCCCTGAGTATGCCGCTGATGCTGGATATCGCGGGGGGGTTGACGAAGTACGGGACGGGAGATATTGCCACGACGCTCAAATTCGGGTTCCCGGGCCGTTTTCCGTCCTCTTACTACTTCGGGTTTGACGTGTCGGCGGTCCACCCATACGGATACAAGGGACAGGAGGCGCTGAACGTGCGGCCCTACCACCGGAGCGGGCGGGATATTTCGGCCCGGATGCTGTTCGATCTCAACCGGGAAGCGGTGGGGTTCCGGGTCAACTTAGGCTACCTGATTTCTTCACAGGCGCGGGAGCCGGGCCTGACGTACGGCGGCGGTGTGGAGGTAAGTCGGGGCCAGATTTTTACGATGACGGCCGAGTACTGGAACGAACCGGGCGCGGCCGGCAGGCGCAGAGAGCGGGCGGTTTTTGGGGGCCATATGAATCTCTGGCGGCTGCACTTGGAGATGGGGGTGGAGAAGGGGATCAGCAATGACCTGCCCAGCCTTTCGGGGATGGCCGGGCTGCGGATCCATACGACCCTGGGGGGGAAGGAGCGGAAGGCTTTTGGGGGGCGGAGGAAGCGGATTCCCACGACTAAGGATGTGGGTACGCCCGTGCGGGTGGCGGTGGTCAATCTTGCGGGGTTTGAAGACCAGAAGGTGGGTACCGTGGTAGCCGACCGAATCAAGGCGAACCTGACCCGCTACGGTCATATCCGGCTGGTGGAGGTGGGAAAAGGAACGCAGTTTCTGGACCCGGATGCGGCGCTGCGCCTGGCTGAGGTGAGCAATGCCGATATTGTTATTACGGGGCGCATTTTACGGCGCGAGATGACGCGTTCCGCCCGGCCCAACGTGCCGCTGGTGGTGGGGTTCCCGCAGACGGTCGCCGTTCTGGAAACCGATGTACGGGTGGTGGACCGGCGGGAGCAGGGCGAGGTCCTTGCCGCGCAGTTGGCGGGGATGGGGCGCCAGAGCCGAGGGTTGAGGCTGTTCCCAACCTCGGGCGACGACCGGACGAGCTATTTGAATGTGGTTGAACGGGAACGGGTATGGGATGAAGCGGTCCAGCAGATAGTGAATGGATTGCTTGCGGAAATGGCCCAGACCTTTACCTGGCTACCGGAATAGATGGAGAAGCGGACGGATTGCCTCCGGCCGATCCTCTGGATGGGGATGGCAGCGGTTGTGCTGGTGCCCCTGGCTCACTTAGACGGCATCTACCGGTTTGCGCTTCTTCCGCAGGTGCTGGTGCTGCAGGTGGTGGTCCTGGCAGGGATGGGGATCTGGGCGTGGAGGGGTGGGGCCTGGAGGCGGTCTCCGCTGGCGCTGCCTGCGGTGGCTTTTCTGCTGGCAGACCTGGCTTCGATGCTGGTGGCCCGCAACCGGGTGGTGTCGCTGCTGCCGATTGCGACCCACGCGGCGCTGGTTTTCTTTTTTTTGACGCTGTTGAACGGTTTGAGCCCTTCCGGTTTTCGGAAAGTTTTAAAGGGCGCAAGCGCTACGGCCGCTCTGGTTGCGGCTCTGGGAATGGCGCAGTACCTGGGGTGGGCGCGGGATTGGGTGCCCACGGCCGGTCTTCCCAGTGCAACGCTGGGGCACCGGAATATTGCGGCGGCCTACCTTGTAGCTATGCTGCCGTTTACGTTTTGGGCCTGGGCGGATGCAAAACGACGGTGGCCGACGGTGCTGTGGGGGGCGGCGCTGGGGGTGCAGGCGGCCTTTCTGCTGGCAACCCGCTCTCGAGGAGCCTGGGTGGGGTTGGGGATGGCAATTGTTGCTCTGGGTATACTGGCGGCGGTGCGGCACCGGGGCCGGGTTCTGGACGGCATCCGCCGCCTGGCGACGGCGCCCCGGATCGCTTCTCTCTGCCTGGTCGCAATTCTTGTGGCCGTGTCGCTGGTGGTGTCCGCAGACATCGAGAAGGGGACAGGGGAGGCGATGTGGGAGGGGAAACGGTCGATCGGCACGGCGCTCTCGTCGGTGGTCAAATCGGGTGGCGACAAGGGACGGCTGGTATTGTGGCATAGAACGCTGGAGATGATCGCCGTACGGCCGATCATGGGAATAGGGGCCGGAAACTGGCGCCTGGACTATCCGGCCTACGCCCGGGGGGATCTGATGGATCCTCGCACGGCGCCCCATCGCCCGCACAACGATTTTCTCTGGATCTGGGCCGAGATGGGAACGGTGGGACTGGGCCTTTATCTCTATTTGCTCTGGACCGCCGGCCGGATGGGCCTGAGGCAGCTTGGAGGCGCAGGTGACCGGTTGCTGGCGGGAGTACTGCTGTGCAGCCTGGCAGCTGCTTTGGGGAACAGCCTTTTCAGCTTTCCCAGAGAGTTTCCCGCTGCCTGGATGCCTTTTTATCTGGCTCTGACGGGTATTGGATTGCTCGGCCCTGTCCGGCCGCGTGTGGTCGGCGTTCGGGTCCTCCTGTGGGGAGGGATGGCGCTGCTGCTGGCCGGGGTCTGGGTGAGCGTGAAGCAGATCGGGTTCGACCGGCACGCACTGCCGCTTCGGGTGGCCGATGCGGAATCGCGCTGGCGGGATGTGATAAGAGAAGCGGATCTGGCGCTGGCCTGGGGGCCTTTTGACGAAGAGGCCTATTTGCTCCGGGGACGGGCGTTTGCGGCTTTGGGAGCGCCCCGAAAGGCGCTGGCCGACTACCGGAAGGGGCTGGGGTACCACCCCAATTCGACCGGGCTGTGGAACGAACTGGGCAATGCCCTGCGGGGAACGGGCGACCGGCCGGGCGCACACCGCGCGTACCGCCGGGCGCTGGCCGTAAATCCGAAGTCGGGCGCGGCTTATAACAATATTGGAACGCTCTTTGCCACAACCGGCGCGCTGGACTCGGCGCTGGCGGCCTACGAGCAGGCCGTGACCTGCCAGCCGGATTTGACCGATGCCTACGCCAATCTGAGCATTCTTTACCGGAAGCGGGGCGATTTGAAACGGTCTGTTGACGCGGCTTCCCGGGCGTTGAAACAGGATCCAGACCACTTGGAGGCCCTGAATGCCCTGGGGAGCGCCTACCTGGCTGCGGGGCGTCTGGACGCGGCCGCCGGGGCGTTTTCCCGGGCGGTGGCGGCGGATTCGACCCGGGCCAAGGTCTATTACTGGTTAGGGCAGACGCACGAGCGCCGAAAGGATCACCGCGCGGCCGCAGCGGCCTACGAGGCGTTTTTCCGGCACTGGCGGGGAGGGAACAACCCCTATGTGGATGCTGTTCGGCGCCGGCTGGAAGCGCTCAAAGGAGGAAATGGGACGCCGGATGGTTGAGTTACGTCCCGGAAATTGATCATCACACCGTCTGTAAGGGCGCCTCAATGCGTCCTGCGGGTTGACTTCACCCTATCAGCTTACCTATATTATGCGCAGATTAATTTTTATCGTTGTTTGCCTGCTTGTGTGTATCGGCGTGGCGTGCGAGAACAAGCCGTTTGAGGTGATTTCGCCCACGTTTCGATCGGATGCGGGCAGCGCCCTGGTTTCGGTGGAGATACCCTCCTTCTCCAGGGGGCTGATTCAGCGGGTGAGCATCCGGGTGACCTCGGCGGATACCGCCCGGATTCGGACGATCCGGCGGGATATGAATTTTCCCATTCCCGGCGGCAGCTTAGCTGTGGGGCAGGTGACCGATATCCCCGTGGGCAAACGGCGCTTTACTGTCACGGCATTTGATAACAGCGATGCGCTCCGGTTTCGCGGTTTTGCCGATTCGACGATTACATCCGGAGAGCGAGAGTTCGTGCAGGTGGCGCTGGCGCGCATTGGGGGAACGGTCAATTTCAGGGCGATCATCGATCCGGAAGAGACCGATGTGGATTCCGCGACACTGGCCTCTCTGCCGTTGACGTCGGTGCTGGATATTTTCGAGTTGATCCCGCAGCCGCACCACCCCCAGCTGGGGATGCTGCCCTTAGCGTCGGTGGGGCTGGGCGATCGGTTCACCACCCTGAACGGTGGGCTTTTGAGCCGTTTTGTCAGGGTAGAACCGATTCCGACCGGTTTTCGCAATTTTGTGGCGCATCTGAAAGATTTGGGCAGCAACGGGACACGCGCGTTTGCCGATACGGTTCGGGGGGTCCGGGTGGATACGATTGAGGCTGCGAGGCCGATTTTTGTGCTGGAGCAGGTGAGGGAAAAAGCGGATCTGGACGAAATCTTCAAGATGCCCATTCTGCCGCCCGACAGCACGGTGGTTGTGATTACGCCGCAATTTTAGACAGCAATGCCAAAGCGAAACTCCGAACACAAGAAAGAAAGCGCCGCCCTGTCGCCGCAGACGCGGCTGGTTTTTGCGGAAGAGCAGCAGGTGCGCCGGGAAGAGGAGGTGCAGGTCCGGTGCCGGGGGTGCGGCAAGCGGTTTCCGCTGCCGCGCTGGTACGCGGAGAAGGAGGTGGGGCTGCGTTTCTGCGGCAGCGCGTGCCGGGAGGCCTGGGAGACGGACCAGATGGATGATCCGTTTCGCCTGCGTCTAACGGGACGCCCGGAGTACCGGGGGGGGAATTGGGATGTGCAGGCGGCCCGGGCGCGGGAACGGGACGGGTACCGCTGCCGGGTCTGCGGGGTTACGGAGGAGGAGCTGAAACGCCAGCTCGATGTGCATCACAAGACGCCCGTGCGGATGTTCGAGTCGGCTGCGGACGCCAATGTATTGAGCAACCTGATTTCGGTCTGCTCGTCGTGCCACAAGCGGCTGGAGGAGGAGGGGCGCGCACACCTGCCGCTGTTTGAGCGGGTGAAGCACCCGGGCCAGCGGAACAAGGGTTGAGGGAGGTTCGACATGGCGGAGAGTAGAGGGCCTTTCTTTCACGGTGAAGGAAAGGCTTTTTGTTTTTTAAGTTTTCAGCCGAGGCACCCGGAGGGATGATGTGAGACGGACGAACGAGAAGACGCTGTTTAAAGTGGTACTGGCCGTGCTGGATACAACGGTTGTGGCCGGGGCATTTCTGCTGTCCTACTGGCTCCGGTTCCACCTGCCCTTTTTCCCGCCGCCTCCGGAGGCAGATTTCGGGACGTATTTCCGGTTTTCCTTTTTTATCGGATTTGCCGGGTTCGTGACGCTTTATTCTTCGGGCATGTACCGGCTGCAGCAGCCTTTTTTCGGGATCGACGATTTCTTTTCCGTGGTGAAGGCGGCCACGCTGTCCCACCTGATTGCCGCGGCGGTCGGTTTTGCGATTCGAGGACGGATTCCGGGGGATCCTATGGAAACCTATTCCCGGATTGTGATTGCCGTATCGTGGCTGCTGGGCATTGTCCTGCTTACTTTCTGGCGGTTGGGGTTCGATTTAATCCTGACGGCGTTTCGACGGCGGGGTGTGGGGCTGACGCGGGTCTTGATTGTGGGGGAAGACGGCTTTGCCCGGTCGTTTTACGACCTGCTCAGGGAGAACCCGGAGCTGGGGTACGCGCCCGTGAGACTGGTGAAGGAGGCCGAGGTGGAATGCCTGGGTGAGCAGCTCAAAGCGGAGGCCATAGACGAGGTGATGATTACGGCTGGAGATGCGGAGCCGACGCGGGTGATGACCCTGATGGGGGTCTGCCAGGAGGCGCACGTGCAGCTGAGCATGGTGCCCACGCTGTTTCATGTGCTGACCAGCCAGATCCAGGTTCGGGAAGTGGCGGGCGTTCCGATCTTTGCCTTAGATGAACGGATTTTCCTCCGGTCGAGCCGCATTTTGAAGCGGACGATCGATCTTTTGCTGGCGGGGAGTTCGCTGCTGCTGGCTTCCCCGCTTATGGGGATTGCGGCGGTTCTGATCAAGCTGGAATCGCGCGGTCCGATTATCTGGAGACAGGTGCGGGTTGGAAAACGGGCGCAGCCGTTTACGATTTATAAATTTCGGTCGATGCGGGCAGATGCCGAGGCCCGGCAGGAGGAGCTGGAATCCCTGAACGAGGCCCAGGGGCCGCTGTTTAAGATCCGGCAGGACCCTCGCATTACGCGGGTGGGACGGGTGATTCGGAAGTTCAGCATTGATGAACTTCCCCAGCTTGTGAATGTATTAAAGGGAGAGATGAGCCTGGTAGGCCCCCGGCCGCCGCTGCCTTCGGAGGTGGATCAGTACGAGTCCTGGCAGCGGAAGCGGTTCGAGGTGCTTCCCGGGTTGACCGGGTTGGCCCAGATTAGCGGGCGGAGCGAGCTGAGTTTTGACGAGACGCTCCGGCTGAATTGCTACTATATCGAGAACTGGTCTCCGCTGGCGGATATCAAGATTATGCTGAAGACGATTCCGAAGGTGGTGCTGGCCCGGGGCGCGTATTAAAAGGCAGGGGTCAGGGAATAGAAATGGCATTGATGAGGTTTTCTGAAGAAATGCGGGACGGGGCGCTTCAGGCCGGGCCGTGGGTGCTGCGGGCGGCGCTTGTGGCGATTCCGCTGGCCTATTTGCCGGGGATCTACCAGGTTGCTGCGCTGCCCAAGCTGCTGGCGCTTCTGGCCGCTGCACTGGCTCTGGCCCTCTGCTGTTTTGCGGCGCGTCGGCTCTGGCTGTCGCGCCGTTCGCCTTTTGTGCTGCCGCTGCTGCTCTATTTGTTGGTGACGGCCCTGCAGGCGCTGCGCGCGGTCAATCCTTCGGAAGGGCTGCTGATGCTGGCCATGCAGGTCGGCTTCGGAGCAGTCTGCGTGGGTGCGGCCTGTGTTGTTGCTCCGGGGCAGGAGGTTTCCCTCCTGCGGTTTAGCGCCGCCGCCGGGCTGGGGGTCTCCCTGATGGGGCTGCTGGAGCATCTGGGGGTTCCGTGGGCTATGCTGCATTCGGCCGGCCGCCCCAGCGCAACCTTCGGGTTCCGGAATATCGCCGCGATGTACCTGGCCGTCAATCTGCCGCTTTCGGCGGTGCTGGTGTTCCGCCGTCGCCGGTGGGACTGGGCGCTGGGGGTTGCGGCGGTGGGAAGCATGGTCGCGTTTTTGATGGTTACCCGCACCCGGGGCGCGTGGCTGGGGCTTTGTTGTGCTCTGGCTGTGGGGATCGCGGTTGCCCTGTGGCGCAAAGCGGAGGACGGGCGTCCCCTGGCGGCTCTGCTGTGGGGACGGTTGACGCTCCTGCGGCGGGCTTCTGTTGTGATTGCGCTGGGGTTCGCCCTGGTACTGGGGGCGCTTCCCGCCCGGTTTACGGACCGGAGCATCCACCGCTTAGACGAGAAGAAGGCCGGCATCGGGGCGACGGTGGCCTCGATGGTGCGTCCCGGAGCGGATCGCGGGCGGCTGCAGGTGTGGGGGCACACGCTGGAGATGATTCGGGCATATCCTGTGGCGGGTGTGGGGTTGGAGAACTGGTCGGTCTTCTTTCCCCTGTACGACGGGGGAGACCTGCTGGGGCTGGAGGTTGCGCCCCAGCGGCCGCACAATGATTTTCTCTGGATCTGGGCGGAACTGGGGCCGGCGGGTCTGCTGGCCTATCTCTGGCTGCTGTGGTCGGTTGGAGTACAGGTGATTCGGAAGATGGGAGCGGGTGAAGATTCGGAGCGGATGCTTGCGCTTTTTCTGGGGATGGGGATGCTGGCCTTGCTGGGGCATTCCCTGTTCAGTTTTCCCAGAGAACAGGCTGGGCCTTCGGCGCTTTTCTGGATTGCACTGGGTCTGGCCGGCCGGTCTGGAGGGGGGAGCGGTGACCGGTTTCGGAAGGTCGGATGGGGGACGCGCGGGTGCGCGGCCGTGGGCGCGGCGGCCGCTCTGGCAGGGATGTGGCTCTGTGTGGAGGCGATCCGATTCGACCGGCATTTTGGCCGGGCGCTGGTTGCCCAGGCGGACGGCGCAGCAGAGGCGCAGGCGGCGGCGGCCGGGCGGGCACTGGCGCACGGGGTGTTCGACCACCGGGTTTTCCTGATGCTGGGCGATGCGAAAGCCCGACTGGGAGCGCACGAGGAGGCGGTTGCGACCTATCGGACCTACCGGACCTACCAGCCCTATCTGCCCGCGGTCTACAACAATCTGGGGAGTGCGCACGATGCAGCGGGAGCGCTTGAGGAGGCCGAAGCAGCCTATCGGCGGGGGCTGGAGATCCACCCGGGGGAAGCGGTTCTGGTGAACAACCTGGCCACCGTGTACAAGAAGCAGGGCCGGGCGGCGCAGGCGCTGGAACTCTACCGGAGTTTGAGGCCGGGGGGGAAGAGCGCAAAAGTCTACCACAATCTGGGGCTGATTTATGCCGAGGAGGAGGCGTTTGACAAGGCCCTGTCCGCGTACCAGGAGGCGCTGCGTCTGGACCCGGAGATGGTGGAGGTCATCTACAGCCTGGCCGGGCTCTATCTGTTGATGGAGGATTACGCGGCGTCGGCGGCCGCGTACGAGGCCTTTTTAGAGCAGTGGACCGGAAATCCGGCCTATGTGCGGCGCGCAAATGCCCGGCTGGTCCAGATCTATCCTATTCTGGGGGGCGGCCACATCGCCCGGGGAGAGCTGAGCCGGGCGAAGGAGGTCTACCACCGGTTGGAGGCGCTGGGAGGGGCCACGGCGGAGGTTTACAACAATCTGGCGATTATCTACCGGCGGGAGGGAAACAGAGCGGCTTCAAGGACGGCGTGTGGAAAGGCGCTGGCGGCGGACCCCGAGTTTGCGCAGGCCTATTTTACGCTGGCGGGGCTGCTGGATGAAGCGGGCGACCGGGAGGAGGCCCTGGAGGCCTACGGGGCGTTTCTGACGCGCTGGCCGAAGGACGACCGTTTTGCCGGGCAGGCGCGTCGGCGGATGGATGTGTTGAGCCGGGGACGCTGATCAGGCGGCGGCGTTGGGTTCGCCGAAGATTCGTTCGCAGACTTTGCCCACCCGTTCGCGGTAGCCTTCCGGCGCAAAGACGTAGAGTTTCCAGAGTCTCTCGTACTGGTCCTCCACAACTTTGACGTCGAAGGGCGGGCTGTCGAGGGGTTCGTTGAGGCGGCGCAGCCCGTCGCGGGTTTCAACAAATACTCTGGCCTCTTTGATGGAGGAGATGTCGGGACAGTAGAGGATGACCTGGTCCGAGTCGAGGACGACCGCGTCGGCGATTTCCCGCTCGACCTGCTGCCGGGCTTCCACCGATCGGTTGTAGGTGGCGATGAGCTCATCCCGGCCCCGGCGGCCCACTTCCGCTGCGGAGATGAGGTAGGCGCGTTTGAGCAGCTTGCGGTGCATGACCCCTTTGATCAGGCGTTGGATGCGGGCATCGCCCCGCGCCATCAGGAATCGCAGTAGGGCGTCGTCGGTGAGGTCGTAGAGGTCTGCTTCGGTCAAGTTCTGTGCCGCCGCCAGTTCCACGGCTTTGGCGATCATGGCCCCGGAAACGACCTTGGCATGGTGGTAATAGACCCGTTCGGTGAGGAAATATCGGAGACGGAGCAGGTGCAGCAGTTCGGTGCGCGTGCTAAGCTTGCCCAGGTTGATGGCGAGGTTAGCTTCCGCAACGGTAAAGGTGCTGAAGATCCGGTCGTCGTAGTCCTGCCGCAGCCCTGCAAAGTAGGCGTCCCTGCGGAGGTAGTCGAGCAGGTCGGCGTCGACCGTGCTGGAGATGATCTGCCGCATCCAGGGGGGATCGAACTGCCGGTCTGTGAGCAGGTCGAAGACCGTTTCCCGGAACCCCGAGGCTTCCAGAGCGCTTTCCAGTTCGTCCTGAGACAGGAAGTGCCGGAGACGCGCGGCGGTGTCGTGCCGGGGGAAGAGTTTGCGTTCGTCTTCGAAGGTATGGCCGAAGGGGAGGTGGGAGATGTCGTGGACGAGCGCTGCCAGCGCGACGGCGGCCTCCTGCTCGGCCTGAACCGCCACCCCGTTGTCTCGAAGGGCGGAGATGATCCGCCTGGCCATTGCAGCGGTGCCCAGCGAATGTTCGAACCGGGTGTGTACACACCCGGGGTAGACCAGATAGGCCGTGCCGGTTTGACGCACGCCCCGCAGGCGCTGCATCTGATAGGTGTCCATGATGCGGCGTTCCGCCTCGGTGAAGCGGAGGTCGCCGTGAACGGGATCCCGAATGACCATTTGAAGATCCTTTCAAGGTGAAACGTGAAACGGCAGAAAAAAGTCGTGGTTTAAGTTGACAGGTTCTCACTTCTGTTATATCTTGCGGTTCGATTGAGGGCAATAACCGGAGATTAACAGGGGGTATGTTCACATGTCCGATGCCTATGCACCGAAAAAGGAAGATAAGTTTTCCTTTGGCCTCTGGACGGTGGGAAATATCGGCCGGGACCCTTTTGGAGATCCGGTGAGAAGGCCGATTCCACCGACCCGGATTGTCCGGAGGTTGAGCGAACTGGGGGCCTGGGGGGTGAATCTGCACGATAACGACCTGGTGCCGATCGACGCCACGCGCGCCCAGCGGAACAAGATTGTCCGGGAGTTTAAAAAGGCGCTGAAGGACTTTGGGATGGTGGTGCCCATGGCCACCACGAACACTTTTTCGCACCCGGTTTTTCGCGACGGCGGCTTTACGTCCAACGATCCCAAGGTGCGTGCGTACGGCCTGCAGAAGATTATGAAGGCAATCGATCTGGGCGTTGAGCTTGGCGCCACCTGTTATGTTTTCTGGGGCGGCCGGGAAGGGGCCGAGTCGAATGTGTCAAAAGACCCAGTCGAAGCTGTCAAGCGATACCGCGACGGCCTGAATTATCTCTGTGAATATGTGCTGGACCAGGGTTATGACCTCAAATTCGCCTTAGAGGCCAAGCCGAACGAGCCTCGCGCCGATCTGTATTTTCCCACCACGGGACATTATCTGGGGCTTATCGAGACGCTGGATCATCCCGAGATGGTGGGGGTGAACCCGGAGGTCGCTCACGAGCAGATGGCCGGTCTGAATTTCCACCATGGGGTGGCGCAGGCCTTAGAGGCCGGGAAGCTTTTTCACATTGATTTGAACGATCAGCGATTTGGCCGGTACGATCAGGACTTTCGTTTTGGGTCCGAGGACTACAAGAGCGCGTTTCTTCTGGTTCGCCTGCTGGAGGAGAAAGGGTACGATGGGCCCCGGCACTTTGACGCCCACGCCTACCGGACGGAAGACGAAGAGGGGGTGTGGGCATTTGCCGCAGGCTGTATGCGTACGTATAATATACTCAAAGAGAAGGCCGTGTGCTTCCGGGAAGATCCGGAAGTTCAGACGCTGCTTAAAGAGATCGAAGGACAAAATCCCGAGTTTGAGAAACACCTGGGGGCGTACAGCCGCCAAAAGGCCCGGGCGCTCAAGCGGGTCCGGTTCGATATCGATCGGATGGCCGCCCGAGGGCTTCAGTACGAACGGCTGGATCAGCTTCTGGCGGAGCTGCTTCTGGGCGTCAGGTAAAGAATGATTTCGGATTTGGGATTTCGGATTGAAAGGCCGTGATTCCGCAATCCGCATTCCCAAATCCGAAATCAAAATAGTGTTCCGGAGCGATTTTCGCAATCTGATTTTGGATGGGGTGGATCTGCCCTGCTGGCACAGCAGTTGCTTGAAATTTAGGAGAGATAAGGTCTGTTTTAACGGCCGTTTGAGATGCGGAGGAGCGTTATGCCAGATATTTTATCGCAGGACGAGATAGATGCGCTGTTGACAGCCACGGGAACCGAGGATGGGGACGGCGATGGGGGGGCGGCTTCGTCCGCGGAGCTGAAGCCTTCGGCGTCCAGGCCCATTATTACCTACGATTTCAAGCACCCCACCCAGGTCTCCAAAGAACAGCAGCGCATGCTGGAGAATATCCACTCCAACTTTGCCCGGATGCTGGCTTCTTCCTTCTCAGGCATCCAGCGCTCGGTGGTGGACTGCGACATTGCGTTTGTGGACCAGACGACCTATGCCGAGTTCATCATGTCCCTGTCCAACCCTTCCTGCTCTTATACCTATTCCATCGAGCCTTTAGGTGGAGTGGCGATTATCGATTTTGCCATCCCGGTGGCCTATTCGTTTATCGACCGCCAGTTTGGGGGCACAGGGGGCAATCCGCCCCAGGAAGCCCGCCCTCTGACCAGCATCGAGCGGGCAGTGATGGGCAAGGTGGTGACCCAGGCTCTGGCGGATTTGGAGACGACGTGGGAGCCTTTGATCAAGATCCAGGTGTCGGATGCGGAGTTAGAGACGAACCCGGAGTTTATGCAGGTGGCAGCGCCGTCGGATACGGTGGTGCTGATCGCGTTTGAGGTGAATTCGCAGCATGCTTCGGGTCTGGTCAATCTGTGTTATCCCTATTTTACTTTAGAGCCGGTGATGGAATTTTTGAACGTGCAGGCGGGTGCTGGTCACGCTCGTAGCAGGCGGGAGAATACGAAGGACGAGCGTTTGGAGCAGTTGGATCGGGTCTTTGCGCCGATCCGTGCGGTTCTGGGCAGGGGTCGGGTGAACCTGGGGGAGGTGTTGAGCCTGCAGGAGGGCGATGTGTTGAAGCTGGACACGCTGGCTACCCAGGATGCGGTGCTCTACATCGGCACCCGGCCGAAGTTTCTGGGTCGTCCGGGTCTGTCGGGGAAGCGGCGTGCGCTCCAGCTTACGGGCCCGATTGTGAAGGCGGATGAACCGGTCCATATGACCGAGATTGAAAAGACGCAGACGGGGGCGATGTAGATTTTCTACAGGGATCGATAGACACCTGTTTCAGCGCTCAGATTATGTTTGGGAGCGTCAGAACGCCAAATCCCGCGTAAATGCCAAGATACGCGGGATTTTTCTTTGCCCCCGGGGCAAAAAGGGCTTGATTTTTTTCCACGAAATTACAATGTTTCGCAGAGAGTGGAAACGTGAGGAAACGGGGAACATCCCCGGGTGGGATTGTTCAATGCCGAATTTCAGGAGCGCAGATGGCCTATCAAACCATTCTACTTTTTGGACCGCCGGGATCGGGTAAGGGGACCTGGGGCGGGGTTCTGGGAAAGATTCCGGGATTTTGCCACGTGTCAAGCGGAGATATGTTTCGGGCGCTGACCCCCAGCAGCAAGATGGGGAGGCTTGCCCTTTCTTACATCCAGAAAGGGGAGCTGGTGCCGGATGACCAGGTGCTGGCTCTCTGGCGAGAGCACATGCAGGAGTTGATCGCGTCTGGACAGTTTAAACCGACCGAGGATCGCGTGGTGCTGGATGGTCTGCCGCGGACCCGGGCGCAGGCCGAGCGGGCGGCGGAAGACTTGGATGTGCAGTTGATTCTCTTTCTGGACTGTTCGGACCGGAAAATTCTGGTCAAACGTTTGCACGGACGCGCGCAGGCGGAGGGCCGGACAGACGACGCCAACGAAGCGATTATTCGCCACCGGTTCGAGGTTTACGACCGACAGACCGAGGAGACCCTGGCGCACTATCCCAAATCGTTGGTTGAGACCGTCGACGTTTCACAGACTCCCCACAAAATCCTCATGGATATCGGCCAGGTTCTGGTGAAACGACTGGATACAGGGTGAAAAAACGCCACGGAATGGAAGATCACCGGGGAATTGGGGCTTGAGGCCTGAGGGGCACGTCTCAAGCCTCAAGCCCCTGCTTTTAAAAGTAGAATTTCAGCCCTGCGTAGACCCTGTCCAACTGGTTTGTGTCGGTGTCCGAAAAGATAAAGTCGTGCTTGTAGTTGAGGCCAATTCGAACCCGGTCGCTCACGATGATGTCGATGCCGGCGCCCGGTGCGATTCCAAAGTTCTTGGATCCGACGTCCGGAGCGTAGAACCCGGCCTGGGTCGTGATATAGTAGACGAACGGATCTGAAGGATAGGCGAAGCGAGACCCGAGGCTGAATATCGACATTTTGCGGTCGGAAAGATAGGCGTAGCCGCCCTGGATGCCGACCCATCCGTCCCGCTCATACCCGATGTCGAGGCCGTAGAGAAGGCCGGACCGGCTGCCGAGTCCGGCTGTGTTGAATATCCCGGAGCCGAACGCGGGGCTGATGTAGAACCGGCCGTCCGGACCTCCAAAGGGGTATCCCCCTTTGCCGTATTCGCTGTCTTCCTGTCCGTCGGTGCGGCCTGTTTCCTCGGCGTTGGCGGAGAGGGGAAGGGCGCAGAGGCAAAGCACGAAGATGAGGAGGATGTTTGCGGGTTTCATGGGGATTCTCCTTTCTGTAAGTGAAAAGTAAAAAGAGAGTAAAGGCATTTCCCCCTTTTTCCTTTTTTAGAGTCCAATGCTGCGTTTTTTGTAGGCCTTCCGGATTTCCTTCTCGTTGGTCCAGATGATTTCCGAGGTGAGGAGATTGGTGAACTGGAAGGTGGCTTTGTAGTAGACGAGCTTGTTTTTGCCGACCTGCTGGACGTTGGAGGTGAGGGTGCCGGTGAGGAGGTAGTCGGCGCCTGTCTGGCTGCCGGGGCCTTTGGCCTGGGTGGGATCGACGTATCCAGACTGCTGGTATTCGTACTCCTCGGCAATGTCCCGGCGGTTTTCCACGTCTGCAAATCGGAATTTGCCGCTCTGGATGAGTGCGGTCCGGACCTTGTTCGAGAGCATTTTCAGGTCGATGTGTTCGGTGGTGCGGTTGCGCATTTTTCCGACAATGACCATGGGCGGTTCGGCTCTGCCCTCGATCTGCCCGGAGGCCACCAGCGAGTTGACCATCTTTTTCGCAATGAGCTGCATGTCGTTTTCGTTAAAGCGGTCGTCGAGCAGGGCAATGGTTTGCGGGTCTTCGTAGGTCCCTTTTGTAAAGGCTCTGGGGCCGGCGCACCCGACGGTGAGCGCAAGGGCTGCGATCCAGACTGTGGATTTCATGGTCTATTCCCCCTTTCCAGTGTGATGCGACGTTTAATTCCATTCACATTCAAGGTGTGATCCAACCATTTGCCATTTGTAAGGGAGGACAGGGTCCTGCCGGAAACGGACGCGGAGCCGGCAGTCCTGCTGCAGGGAGCTGGCCGGGTAGTCCATCTGGTATTCCCGGACGCCGGAGCGGTCGGTTTCGGGGATGTCCGCCGAGGTATAAACGTCCGGTTTGGTTGAGGCAAAGACCCGAATTTTTTTCTGTCCATAGGTCTTGAGGGGCACCCTGCCGGTGAAGGTGACGTGGCGGACCTGTTTGGGCAGGAGGGGATCGGTTTGATCTATTAGGATGTCCCGGCGCCAGCGCCCGGCGAGGACGGCGCCCAGGTCTGCGGTGAAGATCCTTTCGTAGGGGCCGTCCGGGATGACGACGTAGAGGTAGCGCCTGCGAGCCTCCCTTGAGGCGCCTTCAAATTCGAGCTGGACCGAGAAACTGAGGGCGCGGTTGGGGGGGAGGGCATGGCGGGAGATGGCCTGAATGACTTCCGGGGTGACGCCGGCCTTTTTGAGTTCGATCAGGGCGCCGGCGGAGGCGTTGCCCACGAAGCGGCGCTCTTCGACCATGCGGGCGATTCCCCCGGGTGTGAAGTCGTTCCGGCTGAGGTTGAGGATGTCTTCAACGGTAAGGGGGAGCTGGTCGGAACGTTCGTAGACGGGCGGCAGTTCCCCTCCGTCCCATTCCACGATGTTGATGACGGGACCCCTGGTGGGGATGTCTGCGGCCCGGGCGCCTGCGCAGAGTCCCAGGATCGTGAGGACGGCTGCGAAGATCGGCGTCGGGTGAAAGCGGGCTCTTTTTTTCATCGCTTTTCCTCCTGTTTTATTGAAGGTTGAAGATTTTTCAGGTTGTTATCTGTACGTTCTGTAGTTTAAAAAGGTTCGGGCGCCGGGCCGGATCCGGACATCTGAGAAGACCTTCTGTTCGATGACGTTTCCCCGGGCGTCGAGGGATTCGACGGTGAGGTCGTGGACCCCCGGAGGCAGATGGAGTCTGCCGATTTGCACGGTGTGGGGGAGGGAAACCCAGCTTCGGGTGTCCGCCGCTTCGGTGGATGCGGTGAAGAGGTTGGCGAAGAAGCCGAGGACCTTGTTTTTCTTCTTGATTCCTTCGGCCGCAAGGTATTTGGCCATTGCCCGGGCGACCGTACGGGCCAGGATTACCGGCTGCTTGTCCTGAAAGGTGATTCGTGCGATGGACGAGAGGTCCTGGGCAGGCACCGCCCGGGCGGTTCTGCCCGAGGCGCTGAGCCTGATGTGACGGGTACTGGGGGGGGCGTCCTGATAGGCAGGGAGGGCCACGCGGAGCCAGTATTTGACCTTTTGATGCCTGTGATAGGGCGTGCGGCGCCGGCGGGCAATGTGTTTGGAGAGGGCGCGGATGCCTCTCTTAGGGGATTTCTTGATGTCGTCTTCGAAGATGGGAAGGCTGAGTTCTTCCTGTATTTTGCGGGGGATAAATCCGATTTCCGAAAAGAGGACCAACTCGCCATCCCCTGCGGGTGCGCTCAGGTGGAACTGCCCGGCCGATGCAAGCCGGACCCTCACGCCGTCCGTGTAGTCGAGCGCCCGGGCTGTGCGGAGGAGGTCGTCCCGGAGCGCGGGAGGGGCCTGTAATCCGAAGGTTTCGGCGCAGGTTCGGTAAGCTTTTGCCGCGTCCTGGTAGGAGATGTAGGCGTCGTTGAGTTCGCCGGTGGCTTCGTAGAAGAGTCCGGTCATATAATGAATAAAGGCATCGTTGCGGTAGGTGGGGTCGGTTTTTGAGGCGGCGGCGTACCGGGCCAGTTTGAGGTTGGCTTTCCGGCATTCGACCAGGGCGTCTTCGGGAGATCTCAGGTACCAGTAGTTGAGCGCCCGGTAGTAGTGGATAAAGACGAGTTCGAATTCCTCTCCCCGGTAGGCGCGTACGGCGTCGTTGGTGACCAGGGACGCGATCTCCCGGGACAGGGAACGGGTAAAGAGCCGGTCGGCGAGGCGTTCGGCCCGGTCGAAGTAGGTGTTGGACATCCGGTAGTTTCCCTGAGAGTGGGCAACCAGGCCGTTCTCTAAGAGGAAGAGGAGCCGGTTGGCGCCTTTGCGCGCCTCGCCCAGGCTTTCCAGAGCGTCTTCATAATTTCCCTGCGCCAGGTTGTTTCGGAAGGCGCCCGTGTTGTGCGCATAGGTGGCACAGCCGGTGAGGGCGATCAGGACTATCAGGCAGAAGAGGTTTACACGTTGGCCGGTCATCAGGGCGCTCCGGAAGCAGAAAATGATTGCGGATTTCGGATTTGGGATTTCGGATTGAAAGGCCGTGATTCCGCAATCCGCAATCCCAAATCCGAAATCAAAATTCGGGTTTGTTGCTGACGTTCATTCATGCATGGTTGCAAGTGTTATGCCAATGCATGTAATGTTTTTAAAATGTTGATAAATAAAAAGATAGGAGGATAATACTGGCGGGTTGTTTTGTGGTTTTCGAGCACAACTGTGAAACTTGACAACAGTGAAGAGGCCTGGATATGAGACAGATTCTGATCGTGGACGACGATCTGGCCGTGCGTGAGGTGCTGAAGGAGATTGTCACGACTTACGGGTTCAACGCCCTTCTGGCGCTGTCTGCAAAGGAGGCTGCCTCCACGCTTGCCAGCCAGAAGGTGGATGTGATTTTACTGGATCTTTCGATGCCGGATATTACAGGAGACCAATTCCTGGATTTTATCCGGAAGAAAGGGTTTGGGGTGCCCGTGGTGGTGGTGTCCGGCCATGTGGACGAGGAGATGGAAAAACATCTGAGGGAGACGGGCGTGAGCGGGATTGTTCGCAAGCCGTTTGAAGTGGCGGATGTGATCGACGAGATGGAGAAGGCGTTGGGGTGAACGATGGTCCTATAAGGATGCGAGCAGGGTTTGAAGTTTACGCTTAGCTTCGGGGTGCGTGGGATCGAGCGTGAGGGCCTGTTCACATTCGTGTACGGCTTCTTCTATTTTGCCCTTATCGTACAATATCCGTGCGATATTAAAACGGGCAACGGCCAGCCGTTTTTGCCGGTACCTTAGAGCCAGATCGCTGTTGGGCCGCCGCGAGTAGCGTGCGGTTTTTAATTTGCCGTTCAGGACCTTTCGATAGATGTCCAGAGCGCGATTCAGGTACCCCTGTTCGTAAAGCAGGTCCCCTGAGGACAGGTAGACTTCCACAAGCGGCGCTGTTGTGCGGGCTTCTTTGTAGATGGTGAAGGCTTTGTCCGTTTCGCCCCGGTCGTGGTAGGCTTTTCCAAGGTTGAGATATTCGATTCGGTAATTCAGGTTTCCCGGATTCAGGGCAATGGCTCTGGCAAGCGCCGTGTAGGCCTCCTTCAGCTTTCCCATGTGCCGGTGGATCCGGGACAGGGCGCACCAGCCCTCGCTCCGCGTCGGGTCTATGGATACGGCTTTTTTCTGGGCGTCGAGGGCCTCACCCGGACGGCCCTGCGTGCTTAACAGAGATGCGAGGCTGTGGTAGCGGGCGAATTCGAATTGCGGTTGGATCAGGTGATCGTGTTTGCCCGTATTCAGGTTCCAGATCTCTACCCATCTGTTCGGATCAAACAGATCACCCCGGGTGACCTGCGAAAGCCTGTCGTAATAGGCGGATAAACCGGGGTTCACGATATGATTTTTTCCGGTCGCTAACGTTTTCAGATAGCCGTTGGGGATCGTCCTTTTGAAATGGCCGATCCGCCAGTTGCCGGTGTTGATAGTAGGCAGCCGCGCAAGCAGCGGATCGGTTAATGCATGGCGATCGACAATGTCCGAACCGGGGCCTGCGTAAAAGCCGTAATAACCGACGTTGCCCGATACGAGAGGCGCCTTTTCGTGATCCTGTCTCAAACGGATCTGCCGCCGTCCCCGGATTGCATACACGTACTGAGGCTCTCCCCTGTTTTCCTCTGCTTTGATGAGACTGGCGTACTGGAAGTAGAAGGCGCGTTCGTCTGCAATGCCCCGGCGGAATTTTATATGCTCGGGGTCAAGCCCGTAGTCTGAACCGGTGCGTACAGGGGAATACGGGGAACAGAGGCCGAGGAGCACCGCGGCTGAGACGGCAAGCAGGCCGGAGCGAAGAGAAATGGGAGGAGAGGCGGTAAGGAGGGTTACGGCGCAGAAGAGGGAGGCCGTGAAGAACCGCCCGCTCATGAAGTCGCCGCCGATTTTGACCACGTAGATCAGATAACAGAAGCTGCCTGCCGCAAGCGCAAGGTGGCGTTTTTCTTTTAATACAAATGGAATGATGAAGCCGCACAGGATAACGGGAAGCGTGAGCGGGTCCATCTCAAGCGAGTTTGCGAAATAGTAAAGGCTCTGCGCTGCCAGATCCAGGCCGCTGATTCCCGTGTTCAGTTCCGCATAGGCCGTATTGGGGAAGGAAAATCCGTAATAAAGGAGGGAGAAACATTCCCAGAGCAGGAAGGGGAGAAAGCCCAGAAGGAGGGCATACACGCCCCGCAACCGGCGCCCTTGCCAGCAGGCGTATGCGAGCGCGGGCAGGAAGAAGAGGACGGTGTCCATCCTGTTTATCGTACCGAGGGCGCCGATAAGGGCGAGCAGGGTGAGCGTTTTAAAGTCAAAGTCGGATGCTTTCAGATAGACCAGGAAGAAGAGCGCGAGGATGAGGTGCGTGAGCGGGTTTTCCAGGCCGGATGTGGAATAGTCTACAAAGGCTTTGGAGAGTGTGAGGACGGTGAGGCCGAAAATTGCAGCGATGGGGGTGCGGGCGAGTTTGAAGGCAAAGAGGAGAACGGCGGCCAGCGAGATCGCAGCGGATAGAAAGATGCTGGTATAGAAGATTTCGTTTGAACATGCATAGACGGCCGAGACCAGAAACATCCACAGGGGATGGGTGTACGCCTGCACGCGTTCGGAGGTGTTCCAGGTCAATCCGTGGCCGTGGACGAAATTATCGACGGTCCGAAACGTAATGTAAGCGTCCTCGGATACCCAGGCGTCTTTGAGCACGACAAGGGCGAAGAGCAACCCGAAAAAGCCGATGAGCGCTTTTTTTGAGGTCATTGTCGGGGTTCCCTGTGCGCTTCTTCGTAGATGGCCAGGGCCCGGTCCGTATGGCCCTGTGTATAGTAAGCGCGGCCGAGTTTGAGGAGCTGCTTGCGGTAGGCGGGCTGAGCGGAGTCGAGCCGGATGGTCTGGGCCAGGGCCGTGTAGGCACCTTCAAGGTTGCCGGCCCGCTGGTGGAGTTTCGCCAGGATGTACCAGCCCTCGGCGCGGGACGGGTCGAGAGAGCGCGCTTTTTTCTGAGTGTCGAGCGCCTCGGCCTGTCTGCCCTGACTGGCCAGGACGACGGCGAGGTTTTGATGTCGGTAAAAATCGAAGTTGAGCAGGTCGTCGTATTTGCCGGCATTCATGCGCCAGATTTCTTCCCAACGGTTCAGGTCGAAGAGGTCGCCGCGCGTGATAAGAGACAGCCTGTCGTAATAGGCCGCCAGCTTTCTGTCTCTGATTCTGTTCTGTCCGGAGAGCAAGGTTTCCTTGTAGCCCGCGGGGATTTTGCGCGCAAAATGACCGATTCGCCACGCCAGCGCATTGATAGTCGGCAGCCTGGCCATGAGGGGATCGGTTAAGGCGTTGATGTCCAGTACATGTACTTCCGGCCCGGCATAGTAGCCAAAATATCCCACGGCGCCCTCCACCGCGAGACAGGGCGCTTTTTTTCGCACTTCCCATCCGTCGGCCGCCCAGTGATGCGTGGGCGCTCCCCTGTCCTGCCTGGATAGGAGGCCGGCGTGCCGGTGAAGGAAACCGCGCTGGTCCTCAATTCCCCTGTCCCGCATTCCTCCGCGGCCAAACCCATACTCGGCACCGCTGAGCAAAGGGGTGCAGGGAGAGCAGAGGCTGATGAGTAGCACGCTCAGGACGGCCGGCGCCCACACTTTGATTGGAGCGAAACGGCAGCGGGATACCAGAATGACCGCACAGAACAGAGGAACCGTCAGAAAACGTCCGCTCATAAAGTCGCCGCCGATTTTGATGGTATAAAGCAGGTAGAGCAGGACACCGGCTGCGAGAGGCAGATGGCGTTTTTCTTTGGTCAGGAATGGGACGGCGAGTCCACAGGCGACGATCAACAGGGTGAGGGGATCCAGGCGGAAGGAATACCAGAGGTAGTAGAGTCCCTGTTGGACCAGTTGGATGCGCTCGATCCCTGTGTTGAGTTTTGTATACGCTGTGTTGGGGAACGGGAAGCCGTAGTAGAAAAGCGAAAAACATTCCCAGAGGAAGAAGGGCAGGAAGCCCAGGATAATGGCGTAGACGCCTTTCAGACGGCGAAATTGTACAATAGTATATACAAGCAGGGGCGCGAAGATCAGGATTGTGTCCATCCGGTTCAACACGCCCATCGCCGCGATGAGGGACAGGAGGAGCAGAGTCCGAAAGCTGATTTCAGATCTGAAGTAGACCAGAAAGAAGGCTGTCAGGATCAGGTGGGTGAGCGGGTTTTCCAGGCCGGAGGTCGAATAATCGATGAAGGCTTTGGAGCAGGTTAAGATTGTTATTCCAAGAACGGCGGCTCTGGTGGACGAGGCGATCCTGAAGGCAAACAGGAGGAGGGCGATGAGAGAGATAGCGAGGGAAAGAAAGATGCTTGTATAGAAGATTTCGTGGGTAAAAAAATAGACGGCCGAGACCAGGAACATCCACAAGGGATGGGTGTAGACCTGGACCCGTTCGGCCGTGTTCCAGGTCAATCCGTAGCCGTGGATGAAGTTGTCGACGGTCCTGAACGTGATGTAGGCGTCGTCGGTGACCCAGGCGCATTTGAAGGCGATGACCGCAAATACTGAAAGAGAGAGGGCCGGTAGAAGATTTGGATGGAGCTTTTGGGAAATCATCGGGCGATTATGCGCTTTGGGGTTTCTCAACTTTGTAGTTCTCGATGAAGAGGACGTCCACGCCGCCCCGGAGAAGCTCCTGAATCGCGTCTCTGGGATGGCAGACGATCGGTTCTTCGTGCTTGTTGAAGCTGGTGTTGATGCCGAGCGAAAGCCCGGTTTTTTCTTTGTAACGCTTTAGCGCATTGTAGACGTACCGGTTGTCGGTCCGGTTGACGATCTGGGGCCTCGCGGTGCCGTCTTTGTGGACGATACCGGGGGCCATTTTTTTGCCGTAGTCGGTGACGTCGAAGCAGAGGGTCATGAAACGGGCCGGGAGGCGGCCGGGGTCAAAGTTTTTGAAGTAGACCGGGGCGTCTTCTTCGAGGATGATGGGGGCGAAGGGCATGAATTCGGTGCGCTCCAGGCGTTTGTTGAGCCAGTCCATCATGGTGGGGTCGGTCGGTTCGGCCAGGATGGTGCGGTGGCCCAGCGCGCGCGGGCCGTATTCCATACGGCCGTTGAAGAGGCCGATGACCTGCTTTTCCGCCAGACAATCGGCGATGGCGCCGGCCGGATCGTGCAGTTTTTGGGAGCGGACCGGGTATTCCTGCAGGGTTTTCTGAATGACCGATTCGGGGACGGCATTGCCCCAGGAGACGTCGGAGATGGCACAGGGGGCCAGGCCGGTGTGGCGGGCGGTGACGTCGAGCGCCGAGCCGACCGTGACGCCTCCATCGCCCATGTGAGGGTGGATGAAGATTTCGTCCACGCCCTCCAGTTCCAGGATTTTCTGGTTGAGGCGGACGTTGGCAAAGGTGCCGCCGGCCAGCCCGAGCCTCCGGAGGCCGGTGCGTTTGACCGCGGCGCGTGCGACGCCCACAATGGTGTCTTCGAGGACTTTCTGTGCGCCGTAGGCGATCTGCTCGACCGTGAAGCCTCTCAGGGCTTCGCTGAGGGCGCGGTAGGCGTCCTGGAAGAGGAGGTGTTTTTTGTTGAGGAAGCAGAGCTGCTTGGGGTCGTAGCCGTAGAATTCTGAGAGAACCCGGTGGGCCTCCTCGCAGACGGTGTACGCGGCCAGGCCGGTGATTTTGCCGCCGTGTTTGATGGGGTTGAAGCCGCAGATGTAGGTGATGAGGAACCAGAAGTTGCCCGGAGAGTGGACGCGGGGCCACTCGGCAAGGACCCGCAGGTCTCCACCCCGCCCGGTGTAGACGCTGCCGGCGAGGCCGTCGCCGCCGCCGTCGGCGGTGATGATGAGGGCGTCTTCAAATCCGGAGGTGTAGTAGGCCGAGGCGGCGTGGCTGCGGTGGTGGTCGACGCATTCGACGGGCGCCGTGACGCCGAATTCCCGGAGCGATTTCCGGAGGGCCTGTTTGTTGCTGCTGATGAGGGAGAGCGCCTGTTTGGACGCCTGTACGAAGGCTCGTGTCGCTGTTACCGGTCCGAGAATGCGGGCGGCGCCGGCGAAGATTTTCTGGAAGACGGTGGTGTCTTCGATGTCGCTGTAGATGGGATAGTCTTCGGTTTCTACCATGGCCTGGAAGCCGACGCTGACCCGGTCGATTTCGCCGGGACGGACGCCGGTTGTCTCCATCAGGTCGCGCAGGGCGAGGTAGGGGAAGCCGAAGTGGAGCTTTTTACGCGAGAACCGTTCCTCGTTGGCGGCGTAGACCGTGCGGCCATTGGAGAGGAGGCAGACCCCCGCATCTTTGCCGTCGTGAATGCCGAGTACGTTCATTTTTCATTTCCTTTGTGAGGATCGATCGGTTCACATGCAACGTGAAAGAGGATCGCGAGTTCGGAGCGGGTGCTGCGGTAAACCCAGCGGTCGTAGATGCCGTCGGTGAGGCCGTGGAAGGCCTTGACCGGACGAATGTGGAAACGGTAGCGGTCCAGTATGGGCCGGGGCAGTGTGCGAAGGGCTTCCAGGGTGGTTTCCGCCGATTGGGCGTGGTCCAGGTTTTTGATATCGGCGTTGTCGTAGGCCAGGACGTAAAGGGGGCGGGAGAAGCTCATATCGAAGGATCGGTCGCGATGGGTGATGTACCGGTTGCCATCGTCCAGGGAGCGGTTGTAGCTGTAGGTGAAATTGAGGATGAGGACATTGGCGTTCCGGATGGTTTTCGAGATGGCCGCCCGAGCCCGGCCGTAGGCGATCATGATCTGGCCGAGGTAGTCCCGTGTGACCCGCACCTGGTCGAAGCCGGCGATACCGTGCGCCAGAACGAGCAGGGTCAGAAGCGCTGTAACGCGCCTGTTCCAGGCCGAGGGGAAAGTGTCCGCCGCCCGGGAGAGGAGCAGGGCAATGAGGATGCCGGCCGGTACCAGAGCGCCGGTGAGATAGCGGGACATAAACTCAACCGGAAGCCGGGGGAACGCCGAGAAGGAGGCGATAATCCCAATTAGCCAGACGGCCGCAAGGTGTGTTGCCGCACGCACGCCGGGCGTCAGGGGAGCGCGCGCGCGCCGTTTGTAGAGGAGCAGCCCGGCTGCGGCCAGCGAGACGCAGAAGAGGACCGGGTAGAGGACGCCAAAGAGGCTGTGGGTGACGTCTACGCCGGCGGTTTGGGGAAGCAGGCGGGCGTTGCCGACTGTGAGGATGACGAGGGTGGTGAGGTTGGCCGGCTTCCACATCCAGCCCTGCGAACGGTCCTCTGAAAAGGGGGCAAAGGGGGGCACCGGATCGTCCAGTAGCTTGAAGAGAGGGACGATGGTGAGGGCGATGAGCGCGAGCAGCGGGAGGTAGCGCTTGAGGGCATCCCGCCTGTAGATGAGGAGGTAGGCCAGGAGAATTGCGGGAATCAACTTGGCGCTTCCTTTGGCGCGGTGCCCCAGGAGGGTCAGCAGAAAGATGCCTCCCTGGTAGAGCCAGAACCGGAAACGGTCGGCTTCGTAGAGGTTGCGGCGCTCTGCGGCGAGGAAGAGCCCGAAGGCGCCCAGGATAAAGAGCTGGGCAAGGAGTTCGAAGTCGGAGACCCAGAGTACGCTGGAGAAGACGGGGCTGGACAGAGCAAAGATCCCCGCTGCGGTGAAGGCCACACGGGTGGCGAACCCGGTTCGCACGCAGAAGATGGCAATGCCGCAGACCAGGCCGGTGAAGAGCAGGCCTTTAAAGGCATAGTAGGGCAGCGGGGCGTACCCGAAGAGCGCGTAGAGGGCTTTGAAGCAGAGTACCTGGACCGGGCGGTGCTGAAATCCCCAGTCTTCCGGCACCGGTCTGAAGATCTGGCCGAAGATTTCGAGCCATCCGGGCCGGGCGGCTGCAATCCAATCGTAGTCGTTGTCGAAGAGGTGCGCACCCTGGGTGAGGAGGCCCATGTAGACGAAGGCCGCCAGGCCGAGAAGCAGGAGGCCCGCCCAGAACGTGCGCGGATCTGGCCGTTCCGAGGGCGCCCCGTTCTTTTCGATTACTCGCAGAGGAGCCTGTCCAGGACGCGGTAGTAGCGTGTTTGCATGTGAGGCCATTCGTAACTCCGAAAAGCGGTTCTGGCTCGCCGGGCCATGTCGGCGCGGCGAGCAGGGTTATGATAGAGTTCGACGATTTGCCGGGCAAGAGCCTGTGGGTCGTTGTGGGGATAGTAGGTCACTTCCCCTTCTTGAAAATAGCCTTCCACGGTGCCTACGCGGGAGACCACAGCAGGCAGGCCCATCACAACGTATTCGAGGAGGCGAACCGGGAGCATCACCCGGTCCACAAAGACGTCTTTTCGACAGGGCACAAGACCCAGATCGGCGTTTCGAATCAGGTCGGGGACCTGCTCGACGGGCACCCGGTTGTGGAAGTGGACCTGTTCTCCCAGGTCGCGCTTGTTCATGAAGCGCCGGAGTTCGTCGATGTACGCCTCCTCCCCGTCACCGTAGATGTCAAACCGGAGGCCCGGAATCCGGCGCCGGGCCAGGGCGACCCCCTCCAGGGCAACCTCGAAGTTGTAGCGGCGCAGGATCTGGCCGTGGTGGAAGAGCCGGAAGCACCCGTTGGGGGTGGACGCCCCGGATCCGCCGGCGTTGAAGTACCGGGGGTCCGGGGCGTTCATGACGACCTCTATCTTATGGGCTATGGGATTCCGCGTAAGGAAGAGGTCGCGGATGTTCCTGTTGACGGTGAGGACGGCGTCGGCGTAGGCCAGACTCATGCGTTCTACAAAGCGGAGGAAGCCGAAGGTGAGGCTCCGCTGGGAGATGCCGTAGAGAGATTGAAAGAGTTCCGGAGTGATCTCGTGCATGTCCAGAAGTACCCGGGCGCCTAAGAGTTTGGGAATCAGGCTGACGAAGACGAGGAAGTCCGGCAGGTTGTGGATCTGGACGATCGGGTAGCGTTTCCGGACATAAAGCCGGGTGAGGGCGACGGCGGCCCGGATGAAGAAGTTGAGGTACTCCCGAATGTATCCGGCGGGACCCTGCCCCCGGCGGTGCTGCACCGGGAGACGGTGGACCTCCACGCTGCCGATGGTTTCGAAAGGAGCTTCGTCCGGTTTTCTCAGGCAGATCAGGTCAACGGTGTCCCCCCGGTCGGCGAGGGCTTCGCATTCCCGCCGCACGCGAACGTCTGCCGGGTAGTAGGTGTGCGCGACCATGGCGATTTTCATGGGCGGCCTCCTTTTTCGAGGGCGCGGCGGTAGACTTCTACGATCCGGGCGGCAATCGTATCCGAAGCGAGGTGGGCGATCCGGGACCGGCCATTGGACCGGGCGCCGTCGTGTAAGACGGTCTGGATGCCCCGCGCCAGGTCGTCGGGAACCGGGTCACAGACGGCGCAGTTGTGCGCTTTGCCCAGAACCTGACGCACATCGCCCACGTCGGTGCTGACGATGGGGAGGTTGCAGGCCATGGCTTCTTTGACGGCGTTGGGCGACCCCTCGCGGCTGGAGGTGAGCAGGAGGAGGTCGGCGGCGTTGAGGTAGCCGGGGAGCTCAGATTGCGGCCGGTTGTGAAGAACCAGAAGTTCGAGTGGGAGGCCCGATTGTCGGGCGGTTTCCACGGCCGCTTGCGCCAGGTTGTGGCGTTTTTCGGGCCGGGCCGGATCGGACACAAAGAGGGCGTAGCGCGCATCGGGGCGCAGCCCGAGTTGGCGCCTGGCTTCGCCCCGGGGAATGAGCCGGAAGCGGCTGGTGTCGACGCCGTTGGGGATGACGACGGCGGGGTGGTCCAGAACCTCCCGAAGGCGGTCGGATTTGACGATGCAGGCGTCGGCCCGGCGGGCGACCCAGCGGGAGATGGGACGGAGCTTAGAATCGTTTAGGTCGGTGCCGCAGAAGGAGACGACCACGGGCAGCCGGCTCTGGAGACAGGCGGGAATGCCGTTGTACCCGAAGTGGGCATGGATGAGATCGTACGCGCCGGCCCGGCTGCGCACCCGGCCGATGCCTTTGACCAGTTCCCATTTGGAGCGGCGGGCGTCTAAAAAGAGGACGTCCACGCCGAGGCCGGCCTTCCGGAGGGAGGCGACCTGGGAGGCGACGAAGGCGCCCAGGCCGGGGTCTTCGGGGATGGGATAGATGCTGGTGACGGTTAGTATGTTCAGTGGACCTAACCCCCCGGCCCCCTTCCCTAAAGGGAAGGGGGAGCAAGTCGTTTTCTTAGAGGGAGTTGTAGGATGGTTTTTTCTCCCCTCCCCTTTAGGGGAGGGGCCGGGGGAGGGGTCCAAACCGCTAAAATTTATGCTGTTATTTTCCTTCATCAGCTCATGGTAGACTGCCTGCGTATTGCGAACCATTACCTTTGCGCCGAAGTCGCGGTGGACTCTGGTCTGCCCGGCGATTCCCATTTGGGCACCACGGGCTGGATTGTCAACGAGGTCCAGGATACGATCGGCGAATTGTTCCGGATCGCCCGGAGGGACCAGCCAGCCTTCCACACCGTTTTCGATGAGTTCGGGCACGCCGCCCACGCGGGTGGCTACCACCGGTTTGCCCAGGAGCATGGATTCGAGAATGGCGTTGGGCAGACCCTCGGTGAGGGAGGACAGGAGGGAGACGTCACAGAGCGAGAGCACGGCCAGGGGGTCGTTCCGGGAGCCGAGGAAGGTGACATTGCGCTGAATTTTCAGGCTTTGTGTGAGCGCTTCCAGTTCTTTCAGATAGTGCGGGAATCCGCCTCCTGCGATGAGGAGCCGGAGGTTGGGGCGCACCCGGACGACGCGCGCGACCGCCCGGAGCATGGTGGCGAGATCTTTTTTGGGATCGATACGGGCGATGGCGCCGAGCAGGATCTGGCCTTCCCGGAGGTTGAGTTCCCGGCGCAGGGCGTCTTGCTGCGCGGCCGGAATGTGTGGGAAGGTCTCGATGCCGTTGGGGATGACCCGGGTGCGGTCGGGGTCAAAGCCAACGCGCCACATAGGGGAGGCCACGGCCCGGGCGTTGACCAGGAGCCGGTCTGCAAACTGGGCGATGAAGAGGTTGAAGATGCGCATCTGCCAGATTTTGAGCCGGCTGTGCTGCGGGTCGATGCCCAGCCCCCGCTGGGAGACGATAAGGGCCGGGACCCCGGCAAGGCGGGCGGCCCAGCCGCCGTAGAGGTTGGCGATATAGAGATAGGTGTGGACCAGTGCGGGGCGTACTTCTCGCACGATGCGGACCAGGGCCGCCAGGGTCCGGAGGTCGAAGGTGTGGCGGCGGTTGAGGACGTAGACCTGTTCGGCCGCGTCCCGGTAGTCCGGCAGGAGGCTGCCGCCGCCGTCCAGACAGACAACGTGGGGGCGGAAGCGGTTCCGGTCCAGGCCGCGCATGAGCATGAGGAGCTGGCGTTCGGCGCCTCCGATTTCGGGCCGGGGGATGATATAGAGGATGTTTTGAGGCGCGTTCATAAGCGTTTGTCGATCATGTCCGCGAGGAGGCCCAGGGCAACGGTTTGAAAGGCGGCCAGGATGAGGAGGACGGAGGTTTCCGCCAGGCCGCCGCCGGTGACGATTTCGTAGGCCATTTTGGCCAGTCCCAGCAGCAAGAGAGTGAAGCCGACGGGCATAAATACCCTGAGCGGGTTGAAGTAGAGGACGGTTCGGACGATGAGCATAAAAAAGTTGTAGGTGTCCCGGATCGGCTTGATCTTGGATTTTCCGGTGCGTTTGTAGTAGGCAATGGGGATGTACTTTACCCTGTAGCCCTGAGAGAGGGAGGCGAGGGTGATGGTGGTGGTGAACGAAAATCCCGAGGGCAGGATGCGGAAGAAGCGTTCGGCCAGGTTCTTCCGGAAGACTCTCAGGCCGGAATTGTAGTCCGGGATGCGGGTCTCGGCCAGGTAGTTGGCCATTTTGGCCAGCAGCCACTTGACCGGCCGCCTGATGAGTGGAATTTTTGCGCCGTCTCCGATGCGGGCGCCGACCACCATGTCGTTTTCGCCGGCATATTTCAGGAGGTCCGGGATGCGGTCGTTGGGGTAGGTGCTGTCGGCGTCGGTGATGACGATCCAGTCTCCCTTGGCGGCCCGAATGCCGGTTTTGAGGCCGGCACCGTAGCCCCGGTTCATGTCGTGCTGGATCAGCCGGGCGCCGGCTTTCCGGGTGCGTTCGGCCGTTTTGTCTTCAGAGCCGTCGTCTACGATGATGATTTCGTAGTCGTAGGCCGATTCGGACATGGTGTTCCGAACGTCCTCTATGGTCTGTGCGATGCCGTCTTCCTCGTTGAAGGCGGGGATGACGATGCTGACGAAGCCGATTTTCGAAGCCGGACGGTCCGGCGCCCCGGACAGGGTTGCTTCGGCTAGGATTTGATTGCTTTCAGGATGCATGTCCATGCGAGTTTCTCCAGTGGTTTGCTGCGGTGAGCATGGGCTTCGAGGCGTTCGGACAGCCGGATGTTGAGGCCGACGCCGTTTAAGAGGCCGAAGCCGAAGGTGTGGTAGCGGGTTTCCCGCACTCGAAATCCGATCCGCTCCAGCTGCTCTTTAAAGGTTTCGGGGTTGAACCGGAGTTTCCGGTGGTTGAAATAGGGTTTGTCCCGCCGCCCAAGAATCCGGGTTTTGATCCAGCTTCTGACCCCGGCCGGCAGGCTCTGCGTCACCGTATTTTTAAGGCCGAAGCCCAGGTCGTCGATCCGGATGAAGGGCGACGCGATGTTGGGGACCGAGGCGACGAGCTGTCCCCCGGGAGCCAGGATGCGATGGCACTCGGTGAGAACCCGATTGTAGTCAGGGATATACTCGAGCAGTCCCAGGCCGAGGACCGCGCTGAAGACGCCGTCTGCAAAGGGCAGGTTGTGCGCATCGGCCGCGAGCAGAGGAAGGGTCTCCCGGCGGCCGTTCGCGTTCTGTTTTGCCTGCCGGAGCATGTTTACCGAGAAGTCGGCGCCGAAGGTTCTGGTTCCGTTTTTCGCCGGCAGGGAGAGGATGACGTTTCCCGAGCCGCATCCGATTTCGAGTACCCGGCCCTCTACGCCCTCTAAGAGTCTCAGCGCGTGCTGCTTTCTGCGCTGGAGGTTGTGGGTGTAGATGGAGCGGGAGAGCGCCTGCTGATAGAGGCTGCTCCAGTTCTGAGCTTCGGCGCTGAAGCGACGCTGTATCTGTTGGGCGTGGGTCATGACCCCTCCCCTGACCCGACACTACGCCTGATGCTCCCCTGGATTGCGTTCCGCCTCTCTCCGAAGCGGGGAGGGGAGAAGAGGTTGCCCTGGCTCTGGTGGAAGAATCGGGAGGTTCCGTTGTTGCCCGCGGGAGATTTTTTCAGGACGGATGCTCTGATGAGGTCGTAGAAGGACCAGAAGCCGCCGGCGGAGAGGACGAAGACCAGGGGCAGGACGGGCACCCGGTAGCGGTTGCGGACGTGGAGCAGGGCGTAGATCATCATGTAGGTGGCGATGACGGAGAGCAGGGGGAGCACCCATTCACGTTTGCGCCATCCGAGGGCGACGCCGGTGGCGGCCAGCGCCAGCAGGAGATAGTAGTACGCGTTGACGATGTCGGCCAGGCGCGGGTGAATAGCGGGGAGCGTCTTTTTGGTGCCGTTGGCGTCTTTCCAGAAGAGAGCCATCTTTTTGAAGATCATTCCAATGAACCAGCCGGGTTTTTGTGCGATGTCGTTCAACACCATTTGCATAAAGGTGCGTTCGACGTTGGCCTCGTTGTCGGCGGTTATGTTATCTCTCATGATCTGTTTTGTTTTTTCGTGAAGCTGTACGTAGTCTTCTCGGGCGCGATCCTCACCTCCGATGTCGGCCCAGCGGTTGCCGAACCAGAGGGTGCCGCCAAGCCCGACGGTGATGGGGGACAAGGAGCCGAAGGTGACGTAATTCCGAATGGTCCAGGGCACCCAGACAAGCAGGATAGGGAGGGCGACCAGCAGGGCGGGCCTCCAGAGGGTCCGGATGTGGCTCAGAGGTCGGGCCAGCAGATAAACGACGGGCGCAAAGAGGAGGATCAGTTCCGGCCTGCACATGCTGAGCAGGACAAGCAAGGCGCCGGCGGTTACGAGACGACGATTCTTTCGCCGGGTGTTGAACGCGTAGACCGAGAGCAGAACGGTGAGGGTCAGCACCGTGCTCGTAAAGCCTTCCCGCAGGATGCGGGTGTCGTAATGGATCAGCGCCGGGTAGAGGGCCACAACAAACGCAGCGGTCAGGCCGGCGCGCGTGTCAAAGAGGCGGCGGCCCAGGAGATAGACCAGGAAAGCGGTAAGGGCGCCCAGCGCGGACTGGACAAAGAGTATCGTCCGGTGGTCGGGGCCGAATATTAGATAGACCAGCGCAATGAAGGACGGATAGCCGGGGGTCCGGATGCGGGTTGCACCGTAGGGTTCGCTCTTCGAGTCCGAATAGCCGTGTCCTGCGACCATGTTTCTCGCCAGCAGATGGTATATCTGCGCATCGGATTGAAGGAGCCTGTTGTTCTTCAAGTCTTCAATTGTTTTAGAGCTGATGCCCGTTTTTTCGACCAGTGCTTTCTGCTGGGCGACCAGAACATTTAGGAGAATAGGCGGTTTGTAGACGGCAAAGCTCACACGCACGGCCAGGGCTATGGCGAGGATGCAGAAGAGCAGGGCCGGAGGGGCTATGCTCCCGGGAGAGAACCCGGGCGACCGGCGGGTGATTGCAGGCTGAAAGTCCGGGGACTTTGCTTTTTCGATGAACGCCATCAGCGTGTGTCTCCCGTCGATATCACGGTGTGCGGGGTGTCTTTTAAAGAGAAGGTTCGGAGTGGATTTCCGATCCGAATGGGTCCGGTGAAATAGAGGATGCCGCCGACCAGGCTGATGCCGATTGTACAGAGTGTGGCGGCGATCGACGTGGCCACGGCCGCTTCGGCGGTGATGCCGACCTGTGTGAAGATGACGGCGTAGGCTCCCTCTCGCAGGCCGAGGCCATTGAGGGCGATGGGGATCATGGTGACCAGGGCCGTCAACGGGATGAGGTAGAAGAAGGCCCCGGGGGCGATCTCCAGGCCGAGCGCCCGGGCAACGCCGTAGTTGCTGAGAATCATGGTGGTTTGATAGAGCGCCGAAAGCGCGAAGGTTGACACGCATAAGCCGGGGCGGCGCAGCAGGGTTGTAAAGGTTGTTGAAACCTGAACGCTTATGCGTCGGGTTCGGGATTCGCCCCTGAGCTTTCGGGAGAGGCGCAGGCCGATGACCAGGGCGAGAAGGGCGCCTCCATAGAGCGCTGTGCCTCCGTAGAGGAGCCGGAGGCGCAGGGAATCGGGGAGCATTCCCGGACTGACGACCAGGGCGATGAGGGCGATGCCGAGAAGGGCGGCCAGGTTAAGGCCCCGGTCGATGGCTACGGAGAGGGCGGCGCCGATCCGGTTTTGCGCGTCTCGTGCGATACCATAGGCCCGAACGAGGTCTCCGCCGGTGCGGCCCGGCAGGAAGTTGTTGAAGAAGACGCCGCTCCAGAAGAGACGGAGCAGCCTGCCAAAGGGAGGGCGGGGGCCGACCGTTTTCAGGAGCAGCGACCATTTCCAGACGCTGATCAGAATACCGCAGAGGCTCAGCGCCAGGACCGGCCCGAGGTAGCGGGCGTCGAACGCGCGGATGAGATGCCAGGTCTCGTGGAGGTCCATCCGGGCGATGAGCCAGGCGATGAGCGAGAGGCTGACGCCAAGTTTGATCAGGTTGACCGCTGTGTTGGAAATCCGGCGCATCTTAACCTTCCTGAAGCACGGCATCTACTGCGTGACCGGATGCCTGCCCGAGGGTCTGCGGATGGTGAACGATGTAGGGGCCGATGGCCAGGACGTCTAAATGCCCGAGCTGAAAGGCGCGTACGGCGTCGGGCGGAGTGCAGACGATGGGCTCTTCGTGCATGTTGAAGCTGGTGTTGATGACCTGGGGGTAGCCGGTGAGCCGCTCGTAGGCTTTCAGGATTTTGTAGAACGAGGGGTTGGTCCGTTCGGAGACGACCTGGGGCCGCGCTGTACCGTCCACGTGGACGATGGCAGGAGCCTCCTGTTTACACTGTTTGGTGGCGTCGTAGGTGGTGGTCATGAATTCGGCGGCGTACTGCGATTCCGAATATCCCCGGTAGTAGTCTGAGGCGCGTTCCTGGAGAATCGCGGGGGCAAAGGGCATGAATTCGGTCCGTTTGAGGCGTTTGTTCAGCCATTTGTTGACGGTGACATCGGTGGCCTGGTAGAGGATGGAGCGGTTGCCCAGGGCGCGAGGGCCGTATTCCATTTTGCCGTTGACACGCGCGACGACCTTTCCCTCGGCGAGGAGGGCGGCGATGGCCGCTTCCACATTTGCATAGCGGACGAAGTGGAGGTTCTGCCGCCGGAGTTCGGCTCTGATCTCTTCCCCGGTGAGGTCGGCGCCGAAATAGACGTTGTCAAGGCGTTCGGGTTGGACGGGGGACCGGCGGGCGTGGAGGGCAAGCGCGCTGCCTGCGGCGAGTCCGCCATCGCCCATGTTGGGGTGGATGTAGACGTCGTCCACGCCGGGGAGGTCACGGACCCGCTGGTTGAGCTTGACGTTGGCGAAGATGCCGCCGGAGAGGGCGACCTTCCCCAGGCCGGTTCGCTCGACGGCCTGCCGGACGTAGCGGGTGACTAGGTCTTCGAGGTGGTACTGGACCGCGGCGGCCACGTCGGCCTTGTGGTAGGCGTTGAGGCAGTGAGAAAGGCGCTCGTATTCGGCCCAGCCCCACATGCCGTGGTTGATGAAAGAGAATTTTTTTTCGGAATAGCTGATCCGATCCCGGAAGATATGAATCGCCCGTTCGGGGTCTCCGTAGGCGGCCAGTCCGGTGATTTTGCCTTCGTGCTTTCCGGGGGTGAACCCGGCCCAGCCGGTGACGAAGCCGTAGTACTGGCCGGGGGTGTGATAGAAGGGGATCTGATGGACAAAGGTCATGCGGCCGTCCCGGCAGGTGGCGATGCGTGAGCAGTAGCCGTCGCCCACGCCGTCTATCGAGAGGCTGAGGCAGGTCTTCCATCCGGAGGTGCAGTAGGCGGAAGCGAGATGGGCCTCGTGGTGATCCATGTAGACGATGGGGGCGGAGATACCGAAGCCCCGGACGAAATCCTCAAATTGGCGGGTTTGGGAAACGTGGAACTGCTTGCTGTTGAGGGTGCGGTAGGCCCGGATGCCCAATTGGGTGCCCCCGACCGGACGGGCAAGGCCGAGTTTGGAGAGGCGGATGAGCGCCCGGCGCTTGAGGTCTTTGGGATAAAAGCTTTCGCCGAAGGGCACGTATGTGCTGTTGGTGGTATTGGCCACGGCTACGGCGCTTAGGTCTTTTGGATGGACGCCGGCAAGGCGGAGGACCTCCGGGATGGACCGTGTGGGCCAGCCCCAGTAGAGTTTTTTCCGGTTGAGGCGCTCTTCGTTGACGGCGGCCAGGATGCGGCCGTCGGCGATGAGGGCGGCGCCGGCGTCGTGCTGAATACCGATTCCAAGAACGATCATCGTGGATCCCCATTTATGCAGAGTGGACCGGCATGGGGCGGAAGAGAGGTCCGGGCATGGAATATTTTTCCGCTCGCCGGGATCTGGCGCTATACAAATACGCTCAGACGTTATGAAATAAGATATTGTTTTTATTGAAAGTAATATTTGTTCTGCTGGGGCGGTAGAATGGGATGGTGGGATGGGAGGTATGGCTTATAGAGAGAAGGGAGCAACTGCTGTACCAGATCAGGGGTATTCTACCATCGGCAGGTATCGAGGTTTACTTGAGCAAATTTCTGGCTGTTGAAGGCAGGCGTTTTGGAGGGGGTATTTAATGCAGGAGGATCCGGTAAATGTCGAAGCCGGGATTGCTGTAGACCAGCCGGAAGTGTTGAGGAGAGCGGTCCATAATGGGAGACAGCGCCCGCCAGGTGGCCGATTTTCTCCGGTCGAGGATGAGGTGGGAAATGTTGGCCTGTGAGGCCAGGTCGAGCAGTTTGTGGAGGTCCCAGGTGCCCTCCTGAGCCAGGTAGTCCGGCGCGTTAAAACAGGTGGTTGCCGGGACGCCCGTAAAGAGTGCCAGGACCCGGGGACGGTCGAAGATGGCCCCCGACATGCCGTAGCGGGGGTCCTGGACAACGGTGAAGAGGTCGCGGACGTTGGGGTTTTTCAAAATATTCGCCTCCGGTGTGGCAGGCTGGAGGGCATAGTGGGACCAGTAGGCGGCGAAGAGGGGCAGGTAGAGGAGGGCCGGGTAGAAGAATCGGTACCGGTAGATCCTTCTGAGGAGGGGAGGGAGCGATAGGCGGAAGGCTTTTCGGGCCAGGACGATGCCGACGCGCAGGCCCTGAAACGCATAGATGCTGAGCAGGGGAAGGACCGGGAGCAGGTACCGGAGCTTCGGGAGGGGGTACACAAGGATGATTGCTACGTAGACGGCCGCATAGGCGTCCCGGTATGCGACGCGGCGTTTTTCCAGAGCAGGTGGCCCGCGCCAAGGGCGGAGAGGCCGAGGAAAGCGGCTGTTACAGGCGCGTTGACCAGCATGCCCAGAGTTGATCCTGTACGTGGGTGCAGCGCAAAATAGCGCATCATCTGCTGGAAATAGCCCCGGGGTTTCCCCTCCAGCCAGGCGAGGACGCGCAGGGGGTCGGACTTGGTCTGGTTGAGGTAGATGCCGATCATGTCCCAGGAGATCGCACAGAGGATGCCGAAGGCGATCCCGGAGACCAGCGCCGCACGCAGCAGGTGGGTCCGCCTGAAGAGGAGGGCGTAGGCCGGGGCGGCTGCGATAAGGGCGAGGCCTGCCGAACGCGCACAGCAGGCGAGGACGAGCAGCAGGGTGAATCCGGCGGCGTCCCGGAATGAAGACTTTGGCCTGAAGAAACGCTCGGCCGCGAGAATGGCGAAGAGCGAAACGGCCAGGTAGGGAATCTCGGACAGGAGTTTGTTGGAGTATTTGAGGTGATAAGGCGAAAAGGCGAGGAAGGCCAGGGCCGCCAGCGCGACTTTTACAGGCATCGAGGACCGAAGAAGACGCCAGTAAGCGTAGAGGGCGACCGAGAAGAAGGCGACGATCTGAATTTTCAACGCGATGAAGTTGAGTCCCAACAGGGCGAGGACGCCGGCAATGCAGAGGGGATAGAACGGCGGATAGGCCACCGGTACCCACGGCAGGTAGGGGTTGAGGATGAATCCGGGCGGAGGGGCGTAGTCCAGGCCCTGCGTGAGGGCTTTGGCATGAAGGATGTACTGGGCGTAGTCTCCGCCCCAGTCGTGTCCATCTCTGATGGCGGTTGCATAAAAGAAAAAGGCTCCCAGGATCAGGCAGAGCGCAACGGTTGCGCTTCGGGAGAGTCCGGACCTCCGGCCGAGCGCGCGGGATGGAGGCGCAGACAAAGCGCCGGTGGTTCTGGTGGTCGGGAGGGAGTGTTCGGTTTGAGGGACAAGCGCGGGCATTGGATGTTCCTGTTATATCCAGAAAAAGAGGTCAGACCTTTCCTGCGGGCACAGGCTCCGGAGTTCCGGCGGAGACCTTGGGGGCTTCGGGCAGTGTGAATGTATTTTCCGTAAATTTCAGGCGGCAGACCAGCTTCAGGGTGTTGGCGAAGGTGTTGACAATGTTGGCGAACCGGAATGCGTTGGTTTTCGGGCGGGGATGGATGTATAGCCCGACTTCCTTGTAGGCGAGGCCGAGCTGGATCAGGCGGACCAGGATCTCGGCCTGATAGGCAAAACCGTCGCTGATTTCGGCCAGGGCGCGGCGGACAAGAGAGGTGCGGTGTACGACCAGGCCGTTGAAGTAGCGGAGATTGAGGCCGGACGCGGTTCGGATGAGGCCGGCGAAGAGTCTGGAGATGATCTGGCGGGACCTGGGGCGGATTTCCGGGTTGAGGTGGTAGGTGGCCACGATGTCGGTCTGGCCGATTTCCGCGCAGACATCCCGGATGGAGTCCTGCCGAACTTCGTTGTCTCCCGGTATCATGAGGACATAGGCTTTGGTTGCCTTGCGCACGCCCGCCTTGTAATTGTAACCGAGGCCCCTGGGCTGGTTGTGGTGGATGACCTCAATGCGGGAATTGTTTCGGGCCAGGTCATCGGCGATTTCGCCCGTGAGGTCGGTGCTTCCGTCGTTGAAAATGAAGATTTCGTAGTCTTCGACGATGCCTCTCAGGACGTCGATCGCCTCGTGTACGGTCGCGGCCAGGTATCGTTCTTCGTTCAGGGCGGGGATGATCACTGTTAAGGATGTTGTCATTTGTAGAATTTCCTGACGGTTTGGATGGTGTGGTCGATCTGAGCGTGCGTGAGGTGCTGATGCACCGGCAGCGAGACGATGGATTCGCACTGTTTTTCGGCTGTGGGAAAGTCCCCTTTTTTGTAGCCGAGGTGTTTGCCGGCTTCCTGGAGGTGGAGGGGGATGGGGTAGTGGATTTTGGCCTCAACTCCCTGCTGCTGCAGGTAGGCGCACAGGTCGTCCCGGTCGGTTACCTGGAGCATGTAGAGGTGATAGACGTGCCGGTCCGCGGGGCGTTTGGGCGGGGTTCGGACAACATCGACCAGGTCGAAGAATGCCTCGTTGTAGCGTTCGGCATTCCGGATTCTCTGCTGGTTGATCCAATCGACATCGCCGATGAGCCGGTTGCCCACGATGGCCTGGAGGGTGTCGAGCCGGCTGTTGTACCCGAAGCAGGCGACTTCGTCTCGATTTTTGAGCCCGTGATTCCGAAGCAGCCGGAGTTTTTGATGGATTTCATCCGAATTTGTGACAACCACGCCGCCGTCTCCCCACACATTCAGATTTTTTAGCGGATGCAGGCTGAATCCGGCGGCATCCCCGAGGCTGCCGACCGGTTGACCGTTTATGGCCGCGCCGATGGCCTGGCAGGCGTCTTCGACGACGTGGAGGTTGTGGCTGCGGGCGATGTCTAAGATGATGGTCATGTGGGCCGGGTTGCCGGTGTAGTGGACGGGCATCAGGGCTTTTGTGCGTTCCGTGATGGCGGCTTCGATTTTGTCGGGGTCGATGTTGAAGTCGTCCGCTGCGTCCACAAAGACGGGTGTGGCGCCCGAGGCGGCGATGGCTCCGGCCGTGGCGATAAAGGTGTTGGCGGCGGTGATGACTTCGTCTCCGGGGCCGATGCCCAGGGCCTTCAGGCTGAGGAAGAGGGCGTCTGTGCCCGATCCCACGCCAACGGCATAGCGAGCGCCGCAGATGTCGGCGAATCTGGCTTCAAATTCCGCGACTGCCGGACCGAGGGTGAACCGACCGTTTTTGAGCAGGTCGGCAATGTCTGCGAGGATGGCTTCGGGATCGGCAAACTGTTCTTTCAGATAGGCGTAGGGGACGTTCAAGGTCCTGACCTCCTTCGAATGTATGGTTTTATTTGAGGCCGATTTTTTGCATCAACTTGACGTTGTAGTACCGGGCGTCTTCCATCGGATTGGGGACCAGGCTTGCGGCGAACGCATCGCGGAGATCGGCAACGGCGTCTTCGATCGTACGAGCGGGCACAAACCCGATCTCTTCCCGGATCTTTTCCGAGGAGATGTGATAGGACCGATGGTCGTCCGTGGGCACGGTGACGATTTCGACGTTTTCCCGGCACACTGTGCGTTTTACGATTTCGGCGATCTGCATGACTTTGTGGTTTTGATACCCGGCGTTGTAGATTTTTCCGGCGATTCGGTCTGCGGGGAGTTCCAGGAACCGGATGTAGAGGTCGGTGATGTCCTCGATGTGGATGTTGGGCCGCTTCTGCTGGCCGCCGAAGACTTTGATCCTGCCGGTGTTGATCGCGTGGTTGGTCAGGATGTTCACCGTGAGATCCAGCCGGAGGCGGGGGGCGTAGCCGCAGACGGTGGCGGGCCGGAGGATGGCGGTGGTGAATTCGGGCGACTGGTATTTGAGGAGGATTTCCTCACAGAGCGCTTTGTATTTGGAGTAGTCGGTGAGGGGGCAGAGCGGAAGGTTTTCGGTTACGTTTTCTTCTTTTTTCAGGCCGTAGACGCTGGAGGAAGAGGCGAAGATGAACCGCTCCACGCCCCGGTCCTTAGCGGTTTCGACCAGGGGGGTGAAACTGTCGTAGTTGATCGATTTGCCCAGGTCGGGGTCGAGTTCAAAGCTGGGGTCGTTGGAGATGCAGGCCAGGTGGATGACGGCGTTGCATCCGGACAGGACGCGTTCCAGGAGCGCCCGGTGCCGGATGTCGCCCTGGATCTGTTCGAGGTGAGGGTGATGGCCGACGCCGTTGAAGATGTTTTTGCCGTAGAGGTAGAGGTCGAGTACGCGGACCCGGTAGCCCTGTTTGAGGAGCTTGGGCACCAGCACGCTGCCGACATAGCCGGCGCCGCCTGTAACGAGAACTGTTTTCATCGGGTATAAAACTCCTGTATGGCCCCAACGACCCATTCCTTTTCATCCCGGGTTAGTTCGGGATAGATGGGAAGGCTGAGTACGCGCCGGGCCTGTTCCTCGGCTGCCGGAAAATCACCCGGCTGGTATCCCAGGTTGCCGGCGGCCTCTTGCAGGTGGATGGGAATGGGGTAGTGGACTTTGGTTCCGATCTGGTTTTCCGCCAAAAAGGCTTGCAGTTCGTCCCGCCGGTCACACTGGATCACATAGGTGTGGTAGACGGGCTGTTCGTGTGCGAGATCGCACGGAGCGTCGACCCAGCCCGCGAGCTGTTCGGTGTAGAATTGGGCGTTGCTGCGGCGCTGTTCCGTCCAGTGGTCAAGGTGGTTAAGCTTAACGTTGAGGACCGCGGCCTGCAAGGTGTCGAGCCTGGAGTTGTAGGCCCAGGACGCGCATTCGTTGCGGTTGCGCAGCCCGTGGTTGCGAATCTGCAGCAGTTTACCGTAGAGGTGGGGATCGTTTGTAGTGATGATTCCGGCGTCTCCGCAGGCGTTGAGATTTTTGAGCGGATGGAGGCTGAAACAGCCTGCGGCGCCGAAAGATCCGGCCCTCTGTCCGTGGTATTCGGCCCCAACAGCCTGGGCGGCGTCTTCGACAAGGGGAATGCCGTACGTTTGCGCCAGGTGGATGAGAGGCTGCATGTCGGCCACCCGGCCCGTGAGGTGGACCGGAAGGATGGCCCGGGTGCGGGCCGTTATGACGCTTTCAACCTGTTCGGGATCGATGTTGAGGTCGTCCCTGACGTCCACAAATACAGGACGGGCGCCGGTAAGGGCAATGGCCGAGGCGGTGGAGAGGAAGGTGTTGGGCACGGTGATGACCTCGTCTCCATCTCCGATGCCGAGCGCGGTGAGAGCGAGGAAGAGGGCATCGGTACCGTTGGCCACGCCCACGGCGTAGCGGGTTCCGCAATAGGCAGCGAACCGCGTTTCGAATTCCTCAACAGCGGCGCCAAGGATAAAATCGCCCTTCCGGAGGACCTCCGTTACCGCATGGAGGATTTCGGGTTCGATGCTTTGATACTGGCCCGGCAGGTTCAGGTATTTGACCGTGGTTTTTTCGGCGATGTCTGTGAACATTCTGAATTTTTCCGCAGTGTGTGGTTCTGGTTTGTGTCAGGGTTTACGGGCGAGCATGAGCATGGCCGAGGTTTTACACCCCAGGCGGGCGCGCAGCATATCAAGGCCCACGAATACGGCCGTAAACGGGATGTTCAGAAACGGATCGAATGCTTTTGCGAGTCTGTGCCGGGGCCTGGAGCCGTATCGCAGGTGATGGTGGAAGGAGTACATCCACAGCCCGTGACCTGTTTGATACTGCGTGGAAACTACCTCCAGACCGTGGTTGGAGAGCAGTTTTTCCAGGGAGGAGGGCGTAAACAGATTCCAGTGGCGCGGAATGTGGTACCCGCCCCAATACCCCCGTTTGAAGATCCGGGCATCCAGGCTTTGGATATTCGGCGTTTCAATTGCCAGTACGCCGCCGGGCGACATCCAGTTGAAGATGTTGCCGATCACTCTGTTTATATCCCCAACGTGTTCGAGCACGTGAAACATGGTGACGAGGTCCATCTTACCGGCCGGGATATCATCAGACTTATCCTCAACACGGTTGCAGAATACCCGGTATCCCTCCACGCACAGGCTGTCGGTCACACTTTCATCCAGTTCAAGACCGTAGAGCCGGTTGCGAGGCAGGCCCTGTTTTTCCACGACTCTGAGGAAGCGGCCATCGCCGCACCCTATGTCCAGACTGGTATGCGGCAGCTCGGGTAGATGCCTGAGAATGGCACGCAGCTTGAACTGGTCCAGGATGATCTTGGACCGGACGCCGACCGTGCCGACGACCTCATCATATCTGTAGGAGTAATACGTAGGGGGATAGATGATGGGCAGCGTGCCGGCGGCAGGTCTGGGATGCAGCCGGACATGGCTGCAGGTGGGGCACTGCACAAATCGCCAGGGGTTGCTGCACGTCTGGGATTCGTAGTCGAAACCGAGCGCATACATTGCGAAGTTCTCATCTGCACATACGGGACAGATGTCTACCGATTCCGTCTGGATGCGCGGCGGGGAGTTGGAGATGAATTCAGCAGGGGGGTGTAGTGCTTCCCATTCATCGACCAGCACGTTCATGCGTTTATTCTCCTGTGGGAGGTGACTGTACTTCCATGTAGATGTAAGAGGCAAATTCCGGGTATTTCTGTCCAAGTGCGTTCAGGCCTCTGTGGACCTCCATCGATAAGGGCGTCAACATGGAGGTCGGCAGGGGTTTCAGGTAGAACGGATGCTCATGGGCCACCTGCAGGCCGGAGGACGCGACGTGTTCTCGAAGCTGGGGGAGGGTGTAGACCCTGTAGTGTCCCAACCGGATATCCGATTCCGATATTTCCTCTACGTGTGCAATCACTCCCATCGCTTCACCGAGCAGCCGGTGCAGGGAGTTCGCGAGATTTACGGTGATGTGCATGCAGCCGCCGGGGCGAAGGCAGGGGGCCAGGCACTTCAGAACGTCAACAGGATCTTTCAGATGTTCCAGAATGCCCAGCAGGACGATGTGATCGTATGCTTCCGCGGGTAATTCGGCGTCTTCAACCGTGGAATGGATAATCTCTACGTGGGACAGGTTGTGGTCTTTGAGCCGCTCGAGGACGCGTTCACAATTTTCAGTTTCTGCATCGACGCAGGTCACATCCTGATACTGTTGTGCGAGCATGAGGGTGACGTCGCCGCTGCCGATCCCCACTTCAAGGATGCGGGGTTGGTTCCCATTCGAGAGGCTCTGCAGCCGGTCGTGCAGCAGTTCGATCCGCAGCGCGACCTCGGGGATGCCCTGTACCTGGGTGTAGTCGAAGGTGGACCAGCTAGATGCCATGGTCGATCATCCTCACAATACAGCGTCCCACCATGCCGGCCATCAGCGTACCGATGCCGTCGTTGATGCGATCGAGTGAGACCGTTCTGGTGATTAATTCCCGAAGTTTTAATTGGCCGTTGTGATCCAGGTCCAGGTAGCCGGGGATATCCCGGTCCGGCACAATGCCGCCGCCAAACGATCCGAGCAGGGACCTGCGGCAGTGGATATCGAATGCGTCGACGCTGACTCTGGCCCCTGCAGGGGGGACGCCTACCAGAAAGACGGACCCCGGAATCGCACTGGTTTCAGCGGCCATTTCGATTACCCGGGGGGCGCCCACAGCGACGATGACGAATTTGACGCCTGCATCGCCGGTGATCCGCCTGATTTCCGCATGGACATCGCCGGAGGCCGTATTGAGTACGTGAGTGGCGCCGAACCGGCTCGCCAGGCGGAGGCTTTCGGGGTTCTTGTCGACGGCAATGATGGGGCAGGCGCGTACGAGCGCTGCGCCCTGAATCGCGCTCAAGCCGACGCCGCCGCAGCCGAATACGGCAACGGAGTCGCCGGGGCGCACGTTTGCTTCGTTCAAGATGACCCCAACGCCGGTTGTGGCCGCACAGCCCAGCAGGCAGGCGGTTTCCAGGTTGGCTTTCTTAGATATGGGCGTGATGCGGTTTTCCGAAAGGACGCCGTATTCGTTGAAGGTGGTGATCCAGCCCGCGTTGACCCGTTTTCCGGATCGCATGTAAAAGGGGGTGGCGGCGTCGATTCCGCTGCCTTTCATCCAGTGGAGTACGACGTGGTCGCCCGGGACGACCTTGCTGACGCCGGCGCCGACATCGAGTACGATTCCGCTGCCCTCGTGGCCCAGCATGTGGGGCAGGTAGGGATCGGGGCCTCTGGAGGCTTTGATTTCCTCGATCTGTTTTCCGCAGATTCCGCTGTAGCAGATGCGCACCAGCACCTGTCCGGCTTTTAGAGGGCCGGCAAATGTGACTTCGTCCATGACGAGCGGTTCGTTGTTGCGTTCGAGAACGGCTGCTTTGAAGGTGATCGGATACTGGACGGTTTCACCCATGGTTTACATCGTCCCCCCGTCGATGGGTATCAAAGATGCGGCGGCAAATGTGACGAATTGCGATGCCATGAACAGGGCAAAGGGTGCGATCTCCTCTGCGGTGCCCAGGCGGCCAATGGCGTGGTGGTGTCTGAGAAAGTCGTCCATCATTTGAGGGTTTGTTTTTCGGATGTTGTCCCAGTGACCGCCTTCTGCAATAATGGCGCCGGGCATTAAGGCCGAAACCACGACCCCGTCGGGCGCTACCGCCCGTCCCAGGGTTTTTGTATAGGCGTTCAGGTAGGCTTTTGCAGCGCCGTAGGGGGCCGAACCGCGCAGGGCTTCCGCCGATATGGAGGAGATGTGAATCACGCGCCCCCATTTCTGTTCCTGCATGGGGGGGACGACAAGTGCGTTCATTTCCATCGCGATGCCCACGTTGTACCGCAACACCCGAAACCATTCTTCCATCGGTGAGAGGGGATCACGCACCTGCAGGGTGCCGCCCACGTTGTGAATTACGATGTCGAAGGGTTCGTCGTTTGCGGTTAATTCCCGGACGGCGCGAGTGGGCGCTCCGTCTTCCATCAGGTCTGCGACATAATACGAATGGCCCTGCGTTTCACCGCCCATTTGGTCCACCACATCTTTGAGTTCGTTCTCTCTCCGTGCGATGACGGCGACTTTGCATCCCTCCCCGGCAAAGTCGAGGGCAACCGCCCGTCCTATTCCCTGGCTGGCGCCGGTTACCAGCACCCGCTTTCCCGAAATACCCAGGTCCATTCTTATCCTCCAGAAGATTTATAAAGACGCTCCGCCTAAACCACCGATTCGACCGGTATTTCCAGGAGCTGTGTGACGGTTGAGACGATGCTGTCGGATGTGATGTCGTAGCGCGCCATCAGGCTGTCCTGGGAGCCGTATTCGTCGGGGAAGGCGTCCGGGATGCCAATGCGCTTGAACCGCCTGGGGGTGTAGAAATCGGCTTCGGCGATGACCTCGGCCACGGCGCTTCCCAGGCCGCCGACCACGGTGTGTTCTTCCACCGTGACGACCGCCTGGACGGGGGCGGCGAAATCCAGGATTGCTTCTACGTCCAGGGGCTTGAGGGTTGGCATGTGTAGAATCGTCGCCTCGATGCCGGATACGCTCAGGGCTTCGGCTGCGGCCTGGGCGGTTCGCAGTGTGATGCCGGTGGTTATGATCAGGGCATCGGCGCCTTCCCGCATAGGGATGGCTTTGCCGATTTCAAAGGGGATGTCGCCCGTGGTTGCAATCGGATCGTATCCTTTTGCCAGACGGATGTAAATGGGGCCATCATGATCCACGGTGAGCGGCATGAGCCGGCGCATTTCATCCGCGTCTGCGGGGGCGATGATTGTCATGTTGGGGATTGATCGCATGATGGCCAAGTCTTCGATGGCCAGATGGGTGGGCCCCAGGGGCGCATACACAAGCCCGCCGCCGTTGGCGATGAGGCGGACGTTCAGGTTGTGCAGGCAGAGGTCCACGGCGACCTGCTCGAAGCAGCGCCGGGTGAGAAACGTGGCGATTGTGTTGACGTAAGGGATTTTGCCTTCAAGCGCGAGTCCGGCCGCCATGCCGATGAGGTTGGCTTCGGATATGCCTTCCATGAAGAAGCGGTCCGGCATCTCATGTTTAAAGTGATCCAGAGTTCCCACGCCCAGGTCGGAGCCGATGAAGAAGATCCGTTCGTCGGTTTTCGCCAGTTCGTAGACGCACTCAAGCGATGTGGCTCTCATACTTAACCCCTCAATGCGGCATAGAGCGATGAAACTTCCTCTTCACCCGCTCTGCTTTTGTGATGCCAGGAAAGATCGTTTTCGGTGAAGGGCACGCCTTTTCCCTTGACCGTGTGGCATATCACGGCGTTCGGTTTTTGGGGCGTGAAAGGCAGGGCGCTGAATACTTCTGTGAGTTCCTCAACAGCGTGTCCGTCCACCTCTCTGACTTCAAAGCCGAAGCTTGTCCATTTTGCTGCAAAGGGTTCCAGGTCCAGGACTTCATACGTGCTGGAATAGGATTGCATCTTGTTGTAGTCGACGATGACGGTCAGGTTGTCCAGGCGATGTTTGCTCGCACACAGGGCCGCTTCCCAGATGGACCCTTCGTTGCATTCGCCGTCGCCGACGATGACCATTACTTTATGGCCGAGTTTTTCGTACCTGGCGTTGATCGCCATGCCGATTCCGATGGACAGCCCGTGTCCGAGCGCTCCGGTTGATGCCTCCACGCCCGGGACTTTGGGGAATTCCGGATGCCCGCCCAGAATTCCGTCGGATTTGCAGAATTTCCGGTATTCCGCTTTGTCGAAAAATCCTCTGTCGGCCAGCAGGGCGTACAGGGCCATGCAGCCGTGGCCTTTGCTCAAGATCAGGCGGTCTCTGTGTTTCCAGAGCGGCTGTTCCGGCCGGACGTTCAGAACCTCGTCGTAAAGCACGCTGAGGATTTCTACCAGCGAAAACGCCGAGGCCAGATGGCCTCTTCCTCCATGTTCGAGCATGGAGACGATCTCTTCTCTGAGTTCCAGTGAGCGACTGTTCAGTTTGCCGTTTCGCATGCGACTTTCCAGGGCGAGTGGGTTGTGGACAGGTCAAACAGGGCGTGTACCTCGTTCAGTTTGTTTCGGGCTTTTTGCAGCTGTGCGCGCAGTACCTCCTCTACGGCCAGAGAAGCGTTCGCCAGCCTCCTTCTCTCCAGCGGGCCGGGGAGGTATTCGTTCAGCATAATCAGGCACCATTTTAAGCCCAGGATGGGATAGATGAGCCTGACTCTGAATTTCAAGCTGTCGTCATCGTTAAAAACGCCGAGCATGCAGTCCAGGAAGTATCTCTTCAGTTGGGAGGGGATGGGCAGCGCGGGATGGTGGATGAAGTCGGCGATCATCTTGGCGGGGTCGTCCCAGCCGAAATATTCGAAGTCCACGAATACCAGGCGGTTGTCCGCTCGCCTGAGGGCGTTGTGAAAGCCGAAATCCGAAGGGCTGAGCGTTTTTCGATCCGCCGCCAGTTCTTGGGACGTATCGAATTTGAGATCTGAAAGCGTTTGGCGATACCATTGTTCCGTGGCCTCCAACAGGGGAGCGAATTCCTCACGCAGGAAGGTCCTCGCTGAATGATGCAGCTCGGTTTCATCGCCCAGGGTCTCGAAAACGCACAGGCGTTTGTGCAGGTTGTCCAGATAGCTCTCGTACGAGAAGCAAGCTTCCGAAGCGGGGGGGGTAGAGCGCTGTCCTGTACCTTGCACAGGCCGGCGAGGTCTGTTAGAAATTCCACGGCGGACAGGATGTCTTCCGAGTCCACGGTTTCAGGTGAGATCGGAGCGGCCGGGATGAACTCGTATATGGCGATATGCGCATTTGGGTCTGCGTACAAAGGCTGCGGTATGGCCCGAATTCCGTGCTGCCAGAGGAAAGAGAAGGCGCCGAATTCCACGCCGAGTCGATCCCTGAGATCGTCCTGAGCGTTTGGATAGACTTTGGCGATGAAGGACGCATCCCCGTCACAGTGGACTTTCAGTACCCTGCTGTTCCCACTGTGGATCTGTTCGAAGTGGTTGACCTGCCTTTCGAACCGATCTTCGAAAATGGTTTTGATATGATCAAACACCGGGCCTGCTCCCTAACCGAAGAGATGATCGGCGATCTGACACCAGGAAGAGAGGGCGGTAACGCCTTTCGGCTTTCTGCCCTGACCGTTTTTCGCAATCAGGATTTTGACAATGTTTTCCGGGAATCCGTCGTGCAGAAGCACTTCTTCCATATCATCCACAAAGTGCGAGCACCTGAGGTTCCGTATTTTTGTAATCTTGCTTTCACGCGTTGCTTCAAAGAATACCTCTGAGGGCAGGAATCCAAGTCGCTTCCGGTCGAAGAATCCATTGGCTTCCATCCAGGTCAGGGCGGAAAATCGAAGGTTTATCTCCCGGTCCTGAGCTGCAAATTTCGTTTTGTGGCTGACGATGAATACCGGAATGGCGTGTTCGCGACAGCGGCTTATAAAGGCGTCAAATCCGTCTATTATCCTTGCCTCCGACATCCGGGGCCCGTAGACATCCGCCTGGATTTTCTGCCAGAGGATTTCTCCCCGAGGCAGGGACCGGATGTAATCCCGAATTCCGGCTTTGGTGGTCAGGTGAGAAGGTACCTCTACGCCCATCTCTCTGGCCGAGGCTTGAAATAGATGATCGTAGCTCACGATCGTGTTGTCGAAATCTGTGCCGAAGAGGATAGGAGAATTCATGGTTGTCTATCGAGCGGATCGCATCCGCCCCTATTTCAACAGTGAGATGATGTGTTTGGCCAGTGGGATCTTGCTGATCGGTACGCGGTTGCCCAATTCGGTTACCATCTGGGCGCCGGCCACGTTGCCCGTAAATCCCACGATGTCCCAGGGGGCGCCGTGCGCGACCAGCAGCGATGTGAGGGCGAGTACCGCGTCTCCCGCGCCCACGCGGTCTGTGACCGAGCCGGCAAAGGCCGGCACTTCGATAAATCCGCACTCGGGCGCATAATGCAGGCTTCCCCGTTTGCCCAGAGTGACGGTGAAGCGCCCGCAGGCGATGCGCTGGGCGACTTCGGTCAGCAGGTCGCGCAGGTCGCCTTCGCGCATCCGGGTTTCGATGGCGATTTCATGGTTCGCCAGGCAGACGTAGTCCGCCCGCCGGTATTTGGATACGGGGTTGAAGCCCCGGTTTCCGGCGTTCGACTGTGTGTTTACCGAGAGAAAGCGCGATCCTTTACAGAGGGTCTCAATGGCCGATTGGGGCAGCATGCCGTGCCCGTAGTCGGCGGCGATGACCAGGTCGTAGTCCGGCAGGACGGCATCGAGCGTTTCCAGGAGCCTGTTTTCGTCTTTCTGGATAAGCGGACGGTCGTCCATAATGTAGAGTTCAAGCAGTTTGTTTTGCGAGTATTGATCCACGAATCGGCGTTTGTGGATGGTGGGCGTTCCGTGTTTGGTAATGAAAGACGGGCGCACGTTGGGCAGGAGCGCTTCCCGGATAAAATCTTCGCGGCGCTCCGTTTCGCCCAGGCAGGTGACGAGTCCGACGTTGTCGCAGAATCCCGCCAGGTGGTTGGCGATTGCAAGAGTGCCGCCCGCGAATGCCTCGGTAGAGAGGTACCGGGAGGCAAGAATCGGGTCTTTGGTGGATTTTCCGATTGTGTTGCAGAGGACGTATTCGTCGATGATTGCGTCACCCACCACCAGCACCTTCAGGGAACGAACCGCGTCGAGAAATTCGATGACTTCCTCTGCGGAGTACCTGTCTCGAAATGCCTCCAGCCAGGCGTCTGTTTCAGGGGGAAAAGGGCTGAAGTGCTGGTTTAAGAGTTTGGACGAGCTGAAGACCACGTCATCCGTATACTCTACCCGTGCGCCGATCTCCCGGGCGATTGCAACCTCCGGCAGGAGGTTGCTCTCTGCGTCCACCTGCTTCTGGCGGTATTCTCCCCCTTTGCAGTAGATATCCGGACGCAGCAGGCGGATCGTTTTTTCAGCGGTGGGCCAATGGTTGATGGCCACATAGTCCACAACCCCAAGGGCGGCGACCGCTTCCGCGCGAAGGTCCTCCGGAAACGCCGGGCGGTGGGCGCCCTTGTTGACAAACCGGTCGGGCGTGAGGGTTACCACCAGCACGTCGCCGAAGTTGCGGGCCTGCTCGAAGTGGCGGATGTGCCCGATGTGCACCAGGTCGAAGACGCCGTGGCACATCACGATTTTGGAGCCGTCCGCCTTGAGCCGGGCTACCTTCTCGCTCAGTTCGTTGAGGGTCAGGATATTGCTCGGTCTGGTTTCCACCGGATTCTCCTTAAAACAGGACAAGAGAGGGTGGGGCAAATCTGAGGCAAACGGGATGGCAATTCTGAAGGGATGTTTTGAGGACTAAGCCGCAGGCAGGGTGGGTGGGGAGAGCACAGGTTGGAACCCTTGCTCTCTTTATCTACCTATCGACAGCTTTTTAGAGACGCTTAGTTATTTTTAGGGGTGGTGATCAGAATTACGGGCAATTTATATGCCGTTTGTGCCACCGGCTGTGAGGCAATGAGAAATTGTAAAGGGGATTGACAATAACCAGATGATATTAAACAGGTTGTGCCGGTACTGTCCGGTGGCTCAGAGAGGGGAGAAATGTGGGGTTTTTTTGAGGGCAGATTGACGGGAGGGAAATTTTTTCCGACCGAGAGGCAATTGTCGGAGAATAACAGGGGAATCGGGCAGGGATCCTGGAGGGGGGCACGATCTCAGGATGAATGGCGTTGAAATAGGCGTAATATATTATTTACCAATAAGTAACGATATCAATCTTAAGATAAGCGGGAGGAAAAGTCAAGCTTGGAACCGGGGGAAAATCCGGCTTTCAGCTCCGGGTCTCCATGAACCTTTCTTTTTTGCTGTATGAGTTCGCCATAAAGCGCGATATGTTCCTCTGCCACGTGCGTCCAACCGAACCGCTCGCGCATGTAGGCGGCATTCCGGGCGCCCATTTGCTGCCGCTGTATGGGTGATTGCAGGACCGCCGTCAGTTTCGCCACCAGGGCGTCCACATCTCCCGGCTCAACCAGCCACTGCATCTGCTCCAGGCCGACGAGTTCGGGAATGCCCCCCGCCGTTGTTCCTACAACAGGCAGACCACAGGCCATTGCCTCGGCAAAGACCTGGCCGAAGGATTCGGTCAGCGAGGGTAAGACGAAGGCGTCGGCCTGCTGATACACTTCCGGGAGTTCTGTGTAAGGCACATAACCGGTGAACGTGACCCGGTCTTTCAAACCGAGCCGATTTCTCAACTGCTCCAAATGCGACCTGTGGTCTCCATCTCCCACGATGCGCAGGTTGAACACCTGTCCTATCTGTTTCAGGCGGGCCAGCGCCATCAGCAGGTGGTGAATGCCTTTGCATTCTACCAGGCGGGAGACGGTGAGAAGCCGGGGGGTTCTGTTTTCGGATACACGGTCTGCCGGCTTGAAGTGATCGGTGTCTATGCCGTTGTAAATGGTTTGGCAGGAGATGTCGGGCGCTGTGCGCATCGCCGTTTGCCGCAGGCCGTCGCTCACGGCCGTCACACGGTCGGCCTTTCGCCAGATATGGGCGATGAGCGGAGAGAGCATCCGGATCGGGTGTTTAAATTTGGCCGAGTCGTGGTGAGGTACGTCCCCGCCATGCAGGGAGACCACCAGGGGCGTATCGGTCTGGTGTTTGAGCCACAGGCCGGCCAGCCCTGCGGGGAGGGTAAAGAACGCCTGGATGATGTCGAAAGGCTGCCGGCGGTGGAGTTTCTGCGCCAGCGCCGTGCCCAGCAGCAGATAGCTCATCATTGTGACCGGGATGTTGTTGTCGAGCAAGTTGCGGCGTTTGCTGTAAACGCGGTGGACTTCGATGTTGTCCACGACTTCGTAAGACGGCAGGGCGCCGTACCGGGTGGTGACAACCGTGACGGCGTGGCCGGCCCGGACCAGTTCGCGGGCGATCTCATAGCTGACCCGCCCCGCGCCGCCTCCCAGGGGAGGAAATTCGTGATTCAGTATTAATATGCGCATTTCAAGGGTTTCTTTCGGGAGAGGCCGGGTGGAGAAAGGGGAAGTACAGATAGCGCCATCAGGCAGAGGGCCTTGAGGCGGGTGATGGCATACGGGGTCTTGAGCGCCTGCCTGACGTATGAACGTGCGAGCTGCTTTTTCTGATGGTCCAGGGCAGTCATTCCAAGGAGGATCCAGTATTTTCCCTGTACGCGGGGGTCGGGGTCGAGGGATTCCGGATGATTCTCCCGGACCCACTGTCTCACATCATCGAATTCCATCCGGTTGCCCGTTTTAGATTGCCGGAGGGCCAGCTGGCCGTAGCGCTGTTGGCAGAGGGATTTGAAGGCGCTGCCGGATGGGCGTTTTCGCCTTTTGTAGAGGAGTTGAGGCAGAATGGCCCCACTGGTGGACGCTTTTGAAAAGAGGCGAAGCCACAGTTCAAAGTCCTGGGCATACCAGAATCGTTCGTCGTATCCCCCCAGGTCCACAACGGTTTGCCGTCGGAAGGTTACGCTGCCGTGGGCCAGGGGGTTGATGCCGGCGGAGAGCTGTTCGGGGATCGAAGGGGATCGGTCCGAAGGGCGCTCGTATCCAAAGGTGAGGCCCTGTTCATCGACCGATTCGAACCAGCAGCCCACCGCGTGGACCTCGGGCCTGCTGTCCAGGAATTCCACCTGCGCTTCCAGGCGGAGGGGCGCAGACAGGTCGTCCGCATCCTGCCGGGCGACGTATTCACCTTTTGCCCGACGCAGTCCCAGGTTCAGAGATTTGGGCAGGCCGATGTTCTGCGGGTTGTCGATGAGGCGAATGCGGGGATCGGCGTTCCGGTAAGACAGGACGACGTCCCGAGAGCGGTCCGTGGAGCCGTCGTTGACAATGAGAAATTCAAAGTCTTCGAAGGTCTGGGCCAGGATGCTTTCGATGGATTCGGAGAGGTGATCTTCTCCGTTATAGACCGCCATCAGGACGGTGACTTTGGGATGGGTTTTGTTCACTTCTGCAGGACCTCGCGAAGCGCTCTTAGTTCCAGTTCCAGGATGCGGTCCAGGGAATAGTGCTGGACAACGTGCTGCCGGCCGGCCTTTCCCAGTTCTCGACGCAGGTTTTCACTTCCCATTACTTCCGAGACAGCCTGCGCGATGCTTTGGGGCGAGGTTTCACACAGGTAGCCGGTTTTTTTGTGTTCGACTTCCTCTTTTATGCCGGTGATTTTTGTGCCGATCAAGGGCAGCCCGCAGGCCATGGCCTCTAAGGAGGTTTTGGGGTGGCCCTCAAAGAGGGAGACCAGGGCAAATGCCTCGGCGCGATTCAGGATTTCGGGCAATTGGTGGTTGGGCATGCGGGCGTGGAACTCGGTTTCTATTTCCAGTTCAGCCGCTTTACGTTTTAGTTCGGCCTTTAGGGAGCCCTCTCCGATCATGCAGAGCCGGTAGGGAGGCGCGCCGGGATTCTTGACCCTGGCTATTGCGACGGCCTCCAGAAACGCCATGAGGTTTTTCTGGGGTTCAAAGCGTCCGACGAAGGCAATAAGTCCCGGCTCTTTGGGGATTTCGGGCATCGGCCTGAAGACGTCCGTGTTCACATAGTTCGGGATGACACGGATTTTCTGTCCGTCTATGCCATGTCGATCCACGATCATGTCACGGATCTCGTCTGTGGTGACGACGCCGAGATCGGCCCATTGAAATGCCTGTTTTTCAAGGCGTCTGACCCGCGACAGGTGGGCCTCGTCCCGATCTTCCTGTTCGGCCATGTAGGACCAGAGGTAGCCGCACCGGGTGATCATCTTTTTGCCGAAGAACCGCTTTGCGTAGATGGCCAGAGGCGCTGCGCTGATCTGGTTGGTTTTGACGATGTCCGGTTTTCGCAGCGCCGGATGGTGCTGTAAAAGGAGAACGCTCTGCCACCGCCTGCTGGCCTTTTTGAGCAGCCGGGAGCGGTTGGGCAGGATCCGAATGCGGCCGTTTAGAAGGCCCAGGTCGGTGGCATCTCCATAGGTGATGAAGTTGATATTGCCAAAGTGGGGTCCCAGACGCTTGTAGAGATCGACCTCCCGATCAAAGAGGCCGGTGTTCACCCAGGTTTGCAGGGAGACGCCCTGGCTGAAACAGAGCGTCAGCGTTTTTTGAGAGAGGTCCATTGAACGCCTTCCTTACTCAACTTTGCGTGCAACGATGGTTACCATGTGGGCAAAATAGTGGGGGAGCAGCCACCGGATACGTCCGAGATGCCAGAGGCATTTGGAGAAGACCGGATGGAATTTCTGGAATTTTTCGATCCATCCGATTTCATCTTTAAGCCCCTTCGCCAGGCCGTGGTGATAGACTTTTTCACAGCGAAATCCGTGGGTTTTTAAGATTTCTATAAACTCATTTTGAGTGAAGGCGTATTGATAGAAGCTTTCTTCTGTCGTTCGTTCAGCAAAGCGTTTCCGGCGGATCTTCCAGCGCCGGAACGGGCTGAAGTAGGGGATGGAGCAGATCATCAGGCCATCGGGCCGAATGACCCGGTTGGCTTCTCGAAGCGCGCAATCCGGACCTTCCCGGAAGTGTTCGACGACGCCCAGGGATATGCAGGCTCCGAAATAGCCGTCAGGATAGTCCAAATTCAGGATGTCGCCGACAGTGATGTTCAGGTCGGGAGCGGATTGCCTGGCCCACTGCACGGTTTCATCGCTGAATTCGACGCCGACCACATCGTAGCCGTGCGATTGCAGGGCCAGGACGTATCGGCCATAGCCGCATCCGGCCTCCAGGATAGGCGCATCTTTGGGGAGGTGGTTCAAGAAGACGTTCGCATAATCTCCCAGGTACTTTTTCCGGGCGGCGTTCAGAGTTTTTCGGATATCGATGCCGGCCCAGTGGGCGGCCCAGAACTCGGGGTTGTCGGCGCTTTCCCGGTAGTAGACGAGACGGCCGTTTTCAACAGATCTGAGGTTTTGCATAGGGTCTGTGGTCCAGAAAACCGGTTAGCGCCGCTGCCGATACAGGGCGCCGTCGACGACTTCCACCATCTTTTGTTCGTTGAGGGCGTTTCCCAAAAAGCGGTTGATGCTCGCAATGTGATCCGCCGGATTTTTCAGGACTTCGTTGTAATCCACGTACAGGACATCCAGGTTGGACTGTTCGGCCAGCCAGGCCTCGGTCTGGTTCAGGTGCTTCTGAAATACTTCGGCCATTTTTTCGTCGCTGATCGGACTGGCCGTTTCCATTCCCCGTCTGACGAGCATTTGCTGTTGGGAGGCGAGGATTTCCTCCATTTTTCGTCTCATGAAGATAATTTTGTAGACGTGATTTTTCGGCAGGTACTGCAGGAGTTCTGAGATGATTTTAACGACCTTGCCCCCGGCATCTTCCAGCCAGGATTGGTCGGTCTTCAGCTTCTTCGCATTTTCGAATTCGTAATATCCCCTCAGGTTGTCCTCATCGGCTGTCCTGAGATTGTCCGTCAGGATTTTCAATCCGCCCGACTCAAGCATCTGCATCATCATCGAGGTGCCGGAGCGGGGCAAGCCTGAAACGACGGTTATGATATCCTGGTCCATAGCGCTTTCTCTGTCTGGAGATTTATGATTCGGGACGCTCCCGGTTGATTATAATCCATTCTTCAGCTTTCGACAATACATGTAGCCTCGTCCACCCTTGCTTTCAAAGAGACGGCCTTCGTACATCCCGCCTGACAGGAGTTCGTCCACCGCTTTGACGACGCCCGGAAACTGGGCGGGCGTGTAGTCATCGCAGACGATGATATCTCCCGGCTGCTGACACTGCGCAACGTGGTCGAGCTCCAGTTTCAGGGTCTTATAATCGTGGCCGCTGTCCAGGAAGGCAAAATGGATCCTGGAGAGCCCGATTTGCCGGAGTACGATGTTGGTGTATCCCTGGAGAAAGATGATGTGGTCTTCGACAAGGTCTTTCCAGCGCTCCAGCAGCTGGAAACGGGTTTTTTTGCCGTCGATGTCGTGGATGCAGTTCCAGTAGATGGGCTTCTGGCTGGGGAGAATATTCACGGTGGTGATCTTGCCGTGCCTCCCGGCGTCTTTTAAAGCCCTGGCCATGCAGACGGTTCCAAACCCTCTTGCCGTGCCGGTTTCGAGGATGTTGATCGATTTCAGGTCCGGCGCTTCAGAGAGGTAGTGCCTCAAAGCTCCGTACAGGAGATACCCGTGGAGGTACAGGATTTTGGACTGTTTGACCACGACCTGCGTGGACAATGCCAGTTCGTGAACGAATTCGTCATCGGGAAGATAGCCAAAGGCATTTTGTATTTTGGCCAGAAATTCCGGATGGGCTCTTTTTCTGGCTTCCCGGCTGAGGTCCAGATAGGTCTGTCTGGAGGCCTTTGAGGGATCTACGTGGAGCGGGTTGTCCCCGTAGGGCGCGCAGGCGATTTCCCAGATTCCTTTTTCGATCAGGGCCTGTCGAATGTTACGGCGGAGTCGATTGAGCATTTTGAATTCTTCTATTCTGAAATGAAGTCCACGATGCGTTTTACACGTTCCGGCCAGGAATAATACCGCACGTCGCGTTCGGCCTGATGCGCCCATCGCTGTGCCTGACAGGGGGCGTTTAATACGGTCCGGATGCCTTCGGCCATTGATTGGGGGTTGTCGGGTTCAACCAGGACCGAGTTGTGGCGATGCCGAAGCACGTGGGTGACGTTTTCGATTTCGGATGCGATGATCGGGCGGCCGGACGCCATGTATTCGAACAGTTTGAGCGGCGATGTGGTGTGGGCCTGCGCATGGTTCGCGCTGTTTGGCAGTAAGAGGATATCGGCCGCTTTCAGATAGGCGGGGATTTCGCGATTGGGGACAAACCCTTTCACGTATACGTTTTTTAACCGGCGATTGTGGACCTGATCTCTGACGCGGTCCACGTCATGTTCCCAGCCGCCTACCAGTACAAAGGCGACTGCGGGGAGTTTTTCAGCAGCGTTTAGGATGGTAGGGATGCCTTTGTAATCGTACAGATGTCCGGCATAGAGAACGGCCGCTCTGTGCGATTTTAACAGGGTTTTGCGCAATTTCTGGACGCCATCGCAATCGATGTTGTCGAAGATTGAGAGATCGACGCCGTCCTGTTCGACGATGATCTTGTGCTCGGGCACGCCTGCGCGGGCATAGTCTTCCGCCAGGTTCTGCGAGATGGTGACCAGGGCCTTGAAACTGGACCACTTCGCCGCTTCGAAAAGTTTTCGCTTCTGGTAAAAATCATCCACGTCCGCATGGCTTTCTGCAACGGTGGGGATGCCCAGCCGTGCGGACCAGTAGGGCGCCACATAATTTCTGGCGAATACGAGGTCGATTTTTCGATGTTTTTTCCAGCGCGCAACGATGTGTCCGTAGGAGAATCGGCCGCAATCGACCTTTTTTTCCAGTTTCATCAGGGGCATCAGGGGCAGCTGGGTTAACAGGAACGGGGTGGAAATACCGTAGTGGTTCCAGATTTCCTCTTTTTTGCCCTGCCACCACTGTTTCAGGCTGCCCGCTGTGATGAGGTCCACCTCGTGGCCGAGCTGCTGAAATGCCTGGGCCATTTTGACGACCTGGATGCTGTTCGCCCATCGGGAGGGGATCTGGGCGGCTGTGACGTAGGCGACTTTCATTTTTACAGGCACCACTTTCGATACCACAGTTCAAAGACGGTTAACAACCACCGCTGTGCATGGGCCGCGCGGTTGTCGGATTGCCGAATGAGGTTCTGTAAGAACTGAGGGCGAAACAGGCCATCGGCGGCGGCTTTCGATTCGGCGAGTACCCGGTTGCAGCGCCGGTCGTTCCAGTAGAGGCTAACAGGCGCGCTGAATCCCCGTTTGGGTTTGTTGAGCACGTGTTCGGGCATGTGTTCTTTCAGGAGGTGTTTCAGGAGGTGTTTCTTTTTTCCGTTGAAATAAACGGTGTCGTCCAGCGAAAATATCCATTCGAAGAGGCGGTGATCCAGAAAAGGGCTCCGGACTTCCAGCGAATTGGCCATTGAGGCCCTGTCTACTTTGGTCAGCGCTTCTTCCGGCAGAAAGGTCTGGATGTCCAGCCACTGGAGCTGCTTGATACCATACAGGTCCGGGTGATTCGATTGCTCAAAGAACCACAGTTCATCCGGTTCGATTTCCGTGAGCGCAGCGGGGAAGAGCTGGTGGATTTGCTGGCGGCGGAATCGGGGGGTTGTGGTCTGCCGGTACTGCTCGGCCAGCCGTTCTTTGGAGTCCATCCACCTTTTTTTCTGGCCGGCGAGCCACCCCCGGACTCTGCCGAATCCAGCGGCTTCGGGCCTGATGTTCAGAAGCGTGTCGTACCAGTTGTACCCGGCAAGGGCCTCATCGCCGCCGTCGCCGGAGAGGACAACGGTGATGTTCCGGCGGGCGATTTTTGAGACCAGGTAGGTGGGGCACATGGAGCTGGCGCCGAAGGGCTCGTCGAAATACCACATCAGGTCCGAGAGGTTCTCCAGCTCACGCTCGGCGAGATATTCGACGTGGTGCCTGGTTTTAAAATGTCCGGCTACCAGTTCCGCATCGGACGTTTCGTCATTTTCTCCGGAGTCGAACCCGATGGTGAAGCTGTTGACCTGCTTTTTGAGCCGGCTCATCTGCCAGACTATTGCACTGGAGTCCAGGCCTCCGCTCAGGAAGACGCCCAGAGGCACGTCGCTCACCAACCGCCTGTTCACACTGTCTTCGAACAGTTCTGCGAGGCGTTCGACGGCTTCGTCGCGTGAGATGACGGTGTTACCGGGCTGAAGCTTCCAGTAGCGCCAGGTGCGCAGTTCGTTGTTCTGGTAGACAAAGGCGTGGGCCGGCGGCAGTTTGCGGACGGACTTCCAGACGGTCTTCGGAGCAGGGATATACCGATAGGTAAGGAAATCACAGATGGCGCTCCGATCCAGGTCTCTGGATACATTGGGGTGGGCGACGATGGCTTTGATTTCGGAGGCGCAGATGAATTTCGATTCCGAGAGGTGGTAGTGCAGCGGTTTCACACCCAGCCGGTCCCTCGCGCCGAAGAGAAGCTGCCGTTTGTCGTCCCAGATGACAAAGGCGAACATGCCCCAGAGGCGCTCGAGACAGGATTCTCCCCATTCTTCATAGGCGTGGAGGATGACTTCGGAGTCGGTGTTCGACTTAAACTGGTGGCCCTTTTTCTTAAGAACAGAACGTAACTCCTGGAAGTTGTAGATCTCTCCGTTGAACGAGAGCCAGAGGGTGCCGTCTTCGTTGCCCAGAGGCTGCCGTCCGTTTTCCGAGAGGTCGATTATTGAAAGGCGGCGGTGTCCCAATGCTGTCCGTTTATTTGGTGAGATCCAGGTTCCTGCATCGTCCGGCCCCCGATGCGTTAAGGTATCGCGCATCTTCAAAAACTGCGACCGGTCGATGGGTTCCCGGGTGTTAATTTGGGCAATGATTCCGCACATTTTTTCTTACCTTTTGCCGGATTCTCGATTTAAAAGATGCAAATCTGTTTGCCTACAGCGCTGTTTATCAAGTCCCGTTCCGAGTTTGTGAATACTCTATTGACGAATGAGGCTGCGAAGTAGACGGATGCTCCTGTGGCGATGACGACTACCAGTCCGAATGGGCCTGTAATCCATCCCTTCAATAGAAGGATAACAGATCCCATAATCAGGAGGTTGAGCGCTACTCTGAATATTCCCTTCCAGTCCTGTTGCAGGGTGACATAACGTCTGACAAGCAGATAGACGATGGCATAATTCAGCGCGATTGTGCCCCCGGTTGCCAGGGCGGCGCCCATGATGCCCATTTTGGGAACCAGCCACAGGTCCAGGATAAGGTTGATGAATGAACAACCGTACCGGAGAAGCGATAGGTGAAGGATTTCCAGTGGCTTGATAAGGATCTGAAGGGCGTAGTTGAGATATCTGAACAGAGAGAAGAGGAGAATGACAATTGCAACAGAGGACGTTGCGGCATATTTCTGATCAAATATATGAACAATAATCTCGTCAGATAAGACAAAAATGCCCACAGCCGCCGGCATGATCCCGAAAAAGATCAGTTTGTTGAAGAAGGTGAACATCTTACTCAGGACTTCGGTCGCGCCTGTTTCGGCATAGCGTCTGATGGCAACATTGACCACAATGGGCGTCACCAATCGGATAGGAAATAAGTACCCGGCAAGCGAGGCAATGAAGACCGCGAAGGTGTATCGCCCAACTTCCGAAGTTCCCAGGTAGTGGGAGATCACAAAATTGTCGATGGCAATATCATAGAGAAACGTTCCGAAAACACCGGCGAGATAGAACTTTCCATACCGTACCATTCGCTGGTTCGGCAGGTGGTGTTTGACATCTATCCGTCCCTTAAAGACTTCCAGATATACCTTCGTGCCGTAGAAGATGAGAAGAGCCACCAGAGAGATCAGCCAGCCGGCGACCGCTCCTTTGAGACCGTAGCCCAGGCTAAATGCCAGAAAGATTGCGCCGAGTTTGAGCAGGTTGGAGAAGAAACGGCCCAGCGTCAGCGCTTTTTGGTCCAGCAGAGATCCAAGGACGCCGTCTCCCAGGAGCTGGACTTCAATAGAGATCAGGATCAGGAGGCTGAGCAAAAAGGTGTACGCTTTATAGCTCTCCGGCAAATTGAGGAGCGAGAAGATGGGGTCGGCGAAAATGAGAAATACACCGGTACAGATTAACCCTCCGGACAGCCTTATGGCAGAGGTCCATTTTACGGTCTGGCGGACGTTTTCAGGTTCGTTTTTCTGGATGAATTCAGGGATGTACCTCTGGAGGACACCCAGAGTGCCCAGGTTTGTAAATACCGACGAAAAGAAGAGGATGCTGCCGAACAGGCCGTACGCGCCGTAGTCCTGGACAGACAGTCCTTTGACGAGAAGAAGCGTGATAGGCAGCGTGAGGACGCTGTTTCCAAACTTCCCGAGATAGACATAGAGGGTCGCGGTAAATGCGCGACGCGCTATACTCTGAGGCTGCGGCGCTGCAGCAGTGCTCAATGCGGACATTACAGATATCCCAGTCCCCGTAATCTGTCGATTAGAATTTTCTCGTGGTCGGCCGCTTCGCCTGTATCTGCGATTCTGGTGTGCTGCTCAAGAAATTGACGCAGGCCGTCAACCAGTTCCGGAGCCCGATAACGGGCTGCTATTTTTTCGTATCCACTGTCCAAAACCGGATAGGCGGCCGATCCGAGCCGTCGTGAACAGATTAGTTTGGAGCTGTCATTTTGAAAGGAGATCCCGCCCAGCTCACAGTAGTTCGCAGAATCGGCATAGATCAGACTCCGATCGCCGTCATAACGAAGTGAGCATCCATCAAAGTCGGTTTTCTCATAGGGAATGTCCAGAAGGTCCAGAAGGGTGGGCGCCAGGTCGATCAGGCGGAAGCGTTCGGAATAACCGCCGCGCATACCGGCTCCTGAAATGAGCAGGGGGACTTTGATCAGGCCCTGGTAAGGTTCGATGTTGTGGGTCCAGGCGGCCATGTTCCACCGGCCGACTTTCGAGTTTTGCTGCAGGTCCGGCTCCAGATTCCAGAGCATGTCGCCGTGATCGGAATGGATGATGACGAGGGTGTCGTCACGCAAACCGAGTTTTTCGAGGTGTTGAAGAACAGGTGTGATCAGACCGCGTTCTACATCGGCCAGACTGTCTACCAGGCGGTGGTATACTTCGGATGTAAAGCCCGAGCGGCAGAGGTGCTCGATTTCCGACAGGTTCTTGAAATAGCCGTTGTACCCGGTTTTGAAGTGGGTGCTCAACGAGCGGAAGTAAAGAAGAAACGGGCGATCCATCCCGGCCAGCTCTTTTAGGTGGGGACGCGCCATTTTAGAGAGTTGCTCGGGACTCGCCTTATAGAGCGCTTTTGGAAACCTCTGTCCCCACCGTTCCTCGAAATAGGTTTCGCCGAATTTCTGATCTGCCGTACCTCCTACCACCAGTTCCCAACCATCCATCAGGCTGCGAATTTCGTATCCATGTTCCCGAAGACGGTCAAAGATGGTGGGCGTATTCGGATCAAAGTCGTCACATTCGGAAACAAAGGCGCCGTTGTGGTCAACGACTTTGGAGGCCCGGATGTTGAACGGGTACAGGCCGGTGAGAAAAGAGAAGACGGATGGATAGGTCCAGCTTCCGTTGGCGAACGCGTTGTCGAAGAAAAGCCCTTTTTCTTGCAGTCCGGCAAAACCGCCTTCGCTCATATGGCCTCTCATTACGTCGTATCGGAGGGAATCGAGCATAAACCAGACGACGTTTTTCCCCTTGTTTTTTCCCCAGGGATGATCGAGCTCTGTCTTTTGCTGCTGATTGAGAACTTTCGGCGGTGGTAATTCGGGCTGCTCGGGATATTGCTCTCCCTTGTTTTTTCGGAGGGCTTCGCGTAAGGCCTCGATTCCTCGGGAGATTCGCCAGTGCAGGGCTATCAATACGTTCAGCAACCGGCGCGCAATCGCGGGGGATAGAATCAAAGGCCTGAGTATGTGTTTTAGCATCCTAACCATTGGGTCTGTACCTGTTGATTATGCTGCGTGTCTGCGGTTGATAGAAGAGCATCCCCTTCTCTGAGTGTCCTCTGCCAGCACTTTTACGAGAGAAGCTTTTCGTGGGGATTGGGCTGTAGGGTTACAGCCTCTGCAACAGATTCGATGACGTGCTGCTGTTCTTCAACCGTCATCTGCGGATAGAGTGGGAGAATGATCACGCTGTCCAAAGCTTTTTCCGTATTCGGCAGATGAATATCCGGATAAAGATCCCTGTAGGCCGGCTGGACGTGGCACGCCATGTACGCCGGCCGACATGCAATACCTGCGTCCAAAAGCCTTTGTGCAATCACATTGCGGTCTAACGGGCAGTCGTCGCTGATTCGTACGACATAAGACTGCCAGTTGGGCGCAGCATCATCCGGTATATGGGGCGGAATGATGTAAGAGAGGTCCTGAAAGACCTCCGTATATATCGCCGCCTTATGACGTCGCAGGGCTAGAATCTGATCCAGGCGCTTTATCTGGATAACCCCCAGCGCTCCTTGGAGGTTGGTCATGCGATAGTTGTACCCAATTTCGTGGAATTCCTCCGATAGCAGGGCTTCTACGGTGCCTGCTTGGTGTTTGGACAGGTCCGAAATGGATGCGCCGTGATTGAGCAGAACACGGGCGCGTGCCGCTATGCCATCATCGTCCGTTACTAGCATGCCACCCTCACCGGTGGTGATGACTTTGCGAGGATGAAAGCTGAAGCAGACCATGTTGCCCAGGCTGCCTACGGGTTTGTCCTTATAACGACTGCCTATGGCGCAGGCCGCATCTTCGATGATGGTTATTCCGTGGCGGTGGGCAATTTCCGCAATGCTGTCCATTTCAGCAGGCAGTCCGAACTGGTGGACCGGCAGGATGGCCCGTGTGTTCCGGGTGATTGCCGCTTCTATTGCAGATGGTGAGATGTTAAATGTGTCTAAGTCAATATCAACAAAGACCGGACGGGCGCCTACCATACGCACGACATTGGCCGTGGCAATCCAGGTGTAGGAGGGAAGGATCACTTCGTCACCGGGCTTGATATCGGATAACAGCAGAGCAAGGTGCAGGGCCGTTGTGCAACTGGTAAATGCAATCGCGTGTTTGGCGCCGACATACTCCGCGACTGCATTTTCAAATTCGGTTACCCGGGGGCCTTGCGTAAGCCAGCCGGATTCGACGACTTCAACAGCCGCGGTCTTCTCTTCGGCGTCTGTAAATGGACGGGTCAAGGGTACGTTGAGCCGGGTCATGCGTTTTCTTCTTTCGGTTTTTCGGCCCTGACACTTATGCCGCTTTCGATTACGTCGAAGTGTACGACATCCAGGCCGGAAGTTTCGCACCAGTTTCGTAGTTCATCGGGTGTGTGCCGGTGGGCGTATTGGGGACGGTACCAGTCGAAGTTTGTCATTACATTTGTTTCAAAGTCCAGATTGTCGTTCCAATAACACTTAAAGATATTCCAGTAGATGAAGCGTTGCAGGTTATGACGTCCGGCTTTGATTTCAAGCACGGGGATATCTTCGGGTACCTCGAACTCGATGTTTAGATCGTGCAGAGATTTTCCCAGTGCTGTTATTGCTTGAGAAAAAGCCAGGCACGCTTCTTCAGAGGATTCTGTAAACTCGGTTCTGAGATAGTCGTCACAAAATTCCCGGATAGGCCCTTTTTGTTTATACGTGTAAGTGGCAATTTGCGCCCCCGGAGCCATATACCGGGTGAGGTATCTGAAAGAGGTCTCGGTGTTGGGGGTATGGTGGATTACCTGATCACAGGCAACGTAGTCAAAAAAGCCTTCGCGGAAGGGCAAAACTGTCAAATCCGCCTGGATCAGGTGGACGTTGGAGAGATGCCCTACGTGATGATAGGCGAATTCAATGCTGTCGCTCAGGTCCAGGGCAAAGACCTGCCCCGGGGTATTTTCCCCATAAAGTTTGGCATCACGTCCCAGGCCCGTGCCCGCATCCAGTACCGTCTGTTTGTTCTTCAGGAATCCACGCAACCCGCCCAGGGTGTTAAACCCATACCGTTGTAGATACCAGTTCACATAGAAATCGCGGCTGGCTTCTTCAAATCCGAAATTTGGAATACGACGCCATTTGTTGCTGAAACTTTCTCGCGTTTTCTGTAAATCAGAGGCCTGCTCCTGTGCCTCGAGTACTTCGGGTAATACCAGTCGGGGCACACCTTCGGTGACGGGGTAGTGATGCCCCTCCGGGCAGATCAGTGCGCCTTCGATTATCTCCGACCCGTTACTTTCGGTTTCCTGCAACTTCAGAGGTTTTTTATCGACCGGACATACGATATAATTCAGGAGCGTGCGTTTCATCATTCTTTCCTTGTTTGACAGGGCTAAATTCGATTTGTCCTTCATCAAATCCGACGGTTTCCATAACAATATAGGGCGGTCGTCCTTTTACCTGTTCGCTGCCGCGCCAGATATATTCTCCCAGGATCCCCAGCATGACCAGCTGTACGCCGCCAAGAAATAATACGGCCACCATGATTGACGCCCATCCCGGACCACCCAGTCCAAAGAATACCTTTCTGGCTACCAGGAAATTGGCATACAAGAAACTTACCAGGGAGATCACGATCCCGGTATATGAAATGAACCGAATGGGGAAATGTGAAAAGGATACGATGGCGTCAAGGGCGCTTTTAAGCCTTTTGCCGAAAGACCATTTGGTTTGTCCGATCAGTCGTGCGCGGCGGTAATAGGAGATGTGGGTCTGGCGAAAACCCAGCCAGACGATTGTGCCGGGAAGGAAATGGTTCAGTTCGTTGAACTCCTTTAATTTTTCGAGTACGATTCGATCAAACAGACCAAAGTCCATGCCTTTGGCAGGATAGTCGGGCAGGGCAATACGCCGGAACAGCCTGTAGAATAGCCCGGCGAATGCCTTTTTTAACAGCGGATCTTCGCGACCTTCACGGACTGCCCAGACCACGTGAAACCCTTCCTGCCAGCGGCCGACAAGCTCGTGGAGCAGCTCGGGCGGATCCTG